>NZ_LMFQ01000026.1 GCF_001426905.1 Caulobacter sp. Root1455 | reverse complement strand
CACCGCATGGACGAGGTCGAGGCCGCCGAACTGATCGTCGACCTCACCTACACCCTGCCCAAACGCGCCTACAAACTCGATCAACGGCCCGCCTGGGCGCGTCCCGCCCAGCCGACTCCCGCCGCCCGGCACGCCGCCGAATAGATTTTCCGGAGCCCCCAGATGTTCACCAAGACCTACCACGCCACCCACCCGGACATGATGTACGCGGTCAGCAACGACGACCTGCGCGACCGCTACCTGATGGACGGCCTGTTCGCCGCCGACGACATCGTGCTGCACTACAACCACGCCGAACGCTTCGTGGTCGGCGGCGCGGCCCCCGTCTCGAAGGGCGTGAAGCTGCCCGACCAGACCGAGCCCGCCTCGGCCGCCGGCCATCCGTTCCTGGAGCGCCGCGAGCTGGGCGCTATCAATGTCGGCGGCGGCAAGGGCAAGGTCACGGTCGACGGCGTCGCCTACGACATCGAGCCGCGTGACGGCATCTACGTGACCATGGGCTCCAAGGACGTGGTGTTCGAAAGCGTCGACGCCGCCAATCCGGCCCGCTTCTACCTGACCAGCCTGCCGGCCCACGCCGCGTTCGAGACCAAGAAGCTGGAGTTCGCCAACGCCGTCCCGCTGGAGCGCGGCGCGCTGGAGACCTCCAACGAGCGCACCATCTACCAGTACATCGTGCCGACCACCTGCAAGTCGGCCCAGCTGCTGCTGGGCATGACCGTGCTGAAGCCGGGCAGCGTCTGGAACACCATGCCGCCCCACCTGCACGACCGCCGCTCGGAAGCCTATTTCTACTTCGGTCTGGGCGAGAACGACCGGGTCTTCCACTACATGGGCGAGCCGGACGAGATGCGTCACATCGTGATCGCCAACGAGGAAGCCGTGATGAGCCCGCCGTGGTCGATCCACATGGGCTCGGGCACCTCGAACTACACCTTCATCTGGGCGATGGGCGGGGAGAACCTCGACTACACCGACATGAACGTGCTGGACATCTGCCAGCTGAAATAGGGGCGACGGCTCCATCACGAACCCTTCAGCTGTCCCGGACGGCTCGAAGGGACGATCCGGGACCGACATGGAGCGCAGCGCTTCGGGTCGGTCCCGGATCTTCGCGCTTCGCGCTACGTCCGGGATGACAAAGAGATTTTTGAGGAACGCACCATGGCCAATCCGTTCAGCCTCGAAGGCAAGGTCGCTCTCGTCACCGGCGCCAACACCGGCCTCGGCCAGGCCGTGGCCGTGGCCCTGGCCGAAGCGGGCGCGGACATCGCCGCCGCCGGCCGCAGCGCTCCGACCGAGACCCAAGCCGCGGTGGAAGCCACCGGCCGCAAGTTCCTGTCGATCAAGGCCGATTTCGGCTCGATCGAGCCGGTCCAGCGCGTGGTCGACGAGACCGTCGCCGCGTTCGGCAAGGTCGACATCCTGGTCAACAACGCCGGCATCATCCGCCGCGCCGACAGCATCGAGTTCTCCGAGGCTGACTGGGACGCGGTGATGGACACCAACCTGAAGGTCGTCTTTTTCCTGACCCAGGCCTTCGCCAAGCAGGTGCTCAAGCAGGGCGGCGAGGGTTCGATCGGCAAGATTATCAACATCGCCAGCCTGCTGTCCTTCCAGGGCGGCATCCGCGTGCCGTCCTACACGGCCAGCAAGAGCGGCCTGGCGGGCCTGACCAAGATCCTGGCCAACGAGTGGGCTTCGAAGGGCATCAACGTCAACGCCATCGCGCCGGGCTATTTCGACACCAACAACACCGAGGCTCTGCGCAACGACGCCGACCGCAACGCCTCGATCCTGGCCCGCATTCCGGCCGGCCGCTGGGGCCAGCCGGGCGATCTGGGCGGGGCCGCCGTGTTCCTGGCCTCGCGAGCCGCCGACTACGTCCAGGGCATTACCTTGCCCGTCGACGGCGGCTGGCTGGCGCGCTAGAGGCAGAAATCTGCGCAAAAGCGAATTTGGTACCGCAACCATTGCGCCGACCGCCTTTTCGCGGTCCGCAAAGCGCGCTAAGGGCGCCGCTGCGTCAGCAAGGGCCCCCAACAAGAACTCGGGTCCGGCCGACGTTTCGTACGTTTCTTCCCTGATGAACCGTCGCGGCCTCGCGGCGGTCGCGGAGCCTCGCGCATGCCTCTGTCCCTTGCCCCTTCGGTTGGCGACGGCGATCGTCCCACCAGCCGCCACGTGCGACAGAACGCCAATCTGCTCAGCGACCTGCTGAACGAGGCCATCGCCTTTCTCGACGGCGAGGAGGCCGCCAAGCTGGTGGCCACGGCGCGCACCGCCGCCTCGCAGGAGACCGCCGACGGCGAGGCCGTGCGCCTGGACCGCCTGTTCGCCGACCTCTCCAGCGACCAGGCCATCTTCCTGGCCCGGGCCCTGGCCAGCCACTCGATGCTGGCCAATATCGGCGAGGACGTCGCCGGCCGCCGCCGCCACGCGGAGGGCGACGCCCAGCCGGGCGACGAGCGTCCCCGCACCCTGGTCGACGCCGTCAAGGCGCTGGTCGCCGACGGCAAGTCGCCGGCCGAGCTGACCAAGGTCCTGGCCGCCATGAACGTGGTGCCGGTGCTGACCGCCCACCCGACCGAGGTGCGCCGCCGCAGCATGGTCGATCGCGAGACCGAGATCTCGCGCCTGATGGCCCTGCGCCGCCACCACCTGCCGCCGTCGATGGACGCCGAGATCCGCGAGCGGCTGTTCCGCGAGATCGCCTTGATGTGGCGCACCCGGCTGTACCGGCCCGAACGGATCACCGTGAAGGACGAGATCCGCAATGCCTTGTCGATCGTCCGCACCTCGATCCTGCCGGCGGTGATCGACCTCTATGCCGACTGGTCGCAGGCGATCGGCGAGCACGGCCAGATGGCGCCGCTGCTGAAGATGGGCTCGTGGCTGGGCGGCGACCGCGACGGCCACCCCGGCGTCAACGGCGACACCCTGAAGCTGGCCCTGGCCTCGCAGGCCCGGGTGATCCTGGACTGGTACGCCGGCGAGGTGCGCAAGCTGTGGTCCAACCTGGCGGTCTCCACCGCCTATGCGCCGGTGTCGGAGGAACTGCTGGCCCTGGCGGCCCAGACCAAGGATCCGTCGGTCCATCGCCTGGACGAGCCCTACCGCCTGGCCCTGGAGCTGGTGTTCGACCGCCTGACCGCCGTGTCGCAGAAGCTGACCGGACAGCCGGTGGCCTTCGCCAACGGCGACACCGACGTCGAGCCCTACGGTCATCCCGAAGCGTTCGTCGCCGACCTGAAGATCGTCATCGACAGCCTGGAGCGCAACGGCGGCGAGCGCCTGGTGGGCTCGGCCCTGCGCACCTTGGTCGAGGTGGCCCAGGCCTGCGGCTTCCACCTGATGAGCCTGGACCTGCGCCAGAACGCCGACGTCCACGAGCGGACGCTGCACGAGCTGTTCCAGCGGTCCGGCTCGGGGGTGAAGTATCTGGACCTCGACGAGGCGGCCCGGTCCAAGCTGCTGATCGGCGAGCTGTCGCACCAGCGGCCCCTGGTCTCGCCGTTCACCGCCTATGACGAGGAGACGACCAAGGAGCTGGCCACCATGGAGGCCGCCGCACAGATGGTCCGCGACTACGGCCACGGCTGCATCGGCGCCTATGTGATCTCCAAGTCCGCGACCCTGTCGGACATCCTCGAGCCGCTGGTCCTGCTCAAGCAGGTCGGCTTGGTGTGGGGCGGGGCGGCGCCGCGCGCCTCGGTCAAGATCAGCCCGCTGTTCGAGACCATCGGCGACCTGGAGAACGGCCCCCGCGTGCTGCGCCAGTGGCTGGAGCTGCCCTTGAGCCGCACCATCCTGGGCGACCGCCCGGTGCAGGAGATCATGCTCGGCTATTCCGACAGCAACAAGGACGGCGGCTACGTGGCCAGCCGTCGGGGCGTGGCGCGCGGCGCTTCGGCGCTGGCCTTCGAGGCCGAGCGCATGGGCGTCGGGCTTCAGCTGTTCCACGGTCGCGGCGGCAGCGTCGGACGGGGCGGGGGACCGGCCGCCGAGGCCGTGCTGGCCCAGCCGGCCGGCACCGTCCAGGGCCGCATCCGCATGACCGAGCAGGGCGAGATGATCGCCCGCCGGTTCGGCGACCAGCCCACCGCCCGCCGCAACCTCGACGGCCTGGCCGCCGCGGTGCTGATGGCCAGCGAGCGCGAGGTCTCTCGCCCCGACCCCGAGGCCGACGCGGCCATGACGGCCTTGGCCGAGGCCTCGTTCCACGGCTTCCGGGCCCTGGTGTACGACGACCCGGCGTTCGAGGACTTCTTCTGGTCGGCCACGCCGATCGGCGAGATCGTCGGCCTGAACATCGGCAGCCGTCCGGCCAGCCGGACCGCCAGCCGCAAGATCGAGGACCTGCGGGCCATCCCCTGGGTGTTCAGCTGGTCGCAGGCCCGCTTCATGCTGCCCGGCTGGTACGGCTTCGCCTCGGGCGTCGAGCGGGCCGGGTTGTCGACGGGGCAGCTGCAGGACCTGGCCGGCGGTTTCGACTTCTTCGGCGCCCTGCTGTCGAACATGGAGCTGGCCCTGGCCCAGAGCCACATGGGCATCGCGGCCCGGTACAAGGACCTGTCGCCGGACAAGGCGAACGCCCAGCGGATCTTCGACACGATCCAGCGCGAGCACGACGGCGCCAGCCGGATCGCCCTGGCGATCCGCGGCGGCTCGGCCCTGCTGGACAACCAGCCGGAGCTGTCGGAGTCGGTGGCCCTGGCCGGGCTGTCGGTGGATCCGCTGAACCACCTGCAGCTGGAGCTGCTGGCCCGCCGCCGGGCCGGCGACCAGGACGAGAACGTGCGCCTGGCCATCCAGCTGACCGTGGCCGGCATCGCGGCGGGCCTGCGCAATACGGGGTGAGGGCAGGGGCAAGACCGCTGACGGGGACACGCCCTTGCGGCGTGTCCCCTGCCAGATCCGCGGCGGGCTTCATTGGGGACACGCCGCAAGGGCATGTCCCCGACCCGCCTTTTTCAACACCGGTGTCAAAACGGAAAACAACGTTTTGACACCGCTTGCACAAGGCGTCGCTTCGGAGTAGATTCCTAAATGACACCGGTAGCAAAGTGGCCTGTCCAGTTTGACACTGGTATCACTCGACGTTTCGGACTGGCCTGGCCAGTCCCGGGCGTCCGCGGCTCTTCTGAGTTCGCTCCTGCGCAAACTTTCAGGGCGTCGAGTTTTGTCTCGGCGCCCTTTATTTTGAGAGCCCCCGTGATCCTGATGACGGTGACGAGGGCGAGGCGGCGCGGACCCGACACGTCGGGACCGCCAGGCGGGATGGAAACCAAGGACGACAAATCACGCGAACAGGCACGCGGACGGGCGCGCGAATTGACTTCGGGGGAGCCTCTGGTGTGGCGTCCGCCCGCAACGCGGTCTAAACGGTCGCCCAGCGCCGAACGCGGCGAAATCTTCCACGCCGAGGCCCGCCAACAAGGCCGCACGCAAGATCGATCCTTTGAGGAGCAGTACTGATGGTGAAAGACCGCATGGCCGTGCTGACGGCGTTGATGGACCAGGGCGTCATCCCGGTTTTCTATCACCCGGACGTCGAGGTCTGTAAGAAGGTGATCCAGGCCTGCGCCGACGGCGGCGCGCCCTGCATCGAATTCACCAACCGCGGCGATTTCGCCAGCCACGTCTTCTACGAAGTGACCCGTCACTTCGCCTCCGCCGATCCGCGCGTGATCATGGGCGTGGGCTCGATCGTCGACGCCCCGACCGCCGGCATCTACATCGCAAACGGCGCCAAGTTCGTGGTCGGCCCGATCCTCAACGCCGACGTCGCCAAGGTCTGCAACCGCCGCAAGATCCCGTATTCGCCCGGCTGCGGCTCGGCCTCGGAGATCTCCTACGCCGAGGAACTGGGCTGCGAGATCGTCAAGGTGTTCCCCGGCTCGTCGGTCGGCGGCCCCGACTTCGTCAAGGCGGTGCTGGGCCCGATGCCCTGGACCCGCATCATGCCGACCGGCGGCGTCGATCCCGACGAAGCCTCGGTCAAGAAGTGGTTCGGCGCGGGCATCGTCGCCGCCGGCATGGGCTCCAAGCTGATCACGCAGGAGCTGCTCGACGCGGGCGACTACGCCGGCATCACCAAGAAGGTCCGCGAGACGGTGGACCTGATCAAGAAGGTTCGTGGGAAGGCCTAAAGACCAATGACCGACAACATCCTCAACATCCGCCCGGCTTCGGAAACGAAGTGGGACTGCGCTTCCTTCGGTGAAGTGATGCTGCGCTTCGACCCGGGCTTCGGCCGGGTCCGCAACGCCCGTCAGTTCCAAGTCTGGGAAGGCGGCGGCGAATACAATGTCGCCCGCGCGTTCCGCAAGTGCTGGGGCAAGCGCTCGACCGCGGTCACCGCCCTGCCGGTGAACGACCTGGGCTGGCTGGTCGAGGATCTGATGATGCAAGGCGGCGTCGACACCTCCCACATCATCTGGCGCGATTTCGACGGTCTGGGCCGCAACACCCGCGTCGGCCTGAACTTCACCGAAAAGGGCTTTGGCGTTCGTCCGGCCCTGGGCTGCAGCGACCGGGGTCACTCGGCCGCCTCGCAGATCCGCCCCGGCGAAGTGAACTGGGAAAAGCTGTTCGGCGAGGAAGGCGTGCGCTGGTTCCACACCGGCGGCATCTTCGCGGCCCTGGCGTCCAACACCGCCGAAGCCGTGATCGAGGCCGTGGAAGTGGCCCGCAAGTACGGCACCGTGATCTCCTACGACCTCAACTACCGCGCCAGCCTGTGGAAGTCGCAGGGCGGCAAGGAAGGGGCCCAGAAGGTCAACCGCCACATCGCCCAGTACGTGGACGTGATGATCGGCAACGAAGAAGACTTCACCGCCTGCCTGGGCTTTGAAGTCGAGGGCCTGGACGAGCACATCAGCTCGATCGATCCGGCCAACTTCAAGAAGATGATCCAGACGGCCGTGAAGCAGTTCCCGAACTTCAAGGTCGCCGCCACCACCCTGCGCAACGCCAAGACCGCCTCGGTCAACGACTGGTCGGCGATCCTGTACGCCGGCGGCGAGTTCTACGCCTCGATGATGCGCGAGAACCTCGAGATCTACGACCGCGTCGGCGGCGGCGACGGCTTCGCCTCGGGCCTGGCGTTCGGCTTCATGGAAGGCAAGGGCCCCCAGGCCGCCGTCGAGTACGGCGCGGCTCACGGCGCCCTGGCCATGACCACTCCGGGCGACACCTCGATGGTGCGCCAGGCCGAGGTCGAGGCCGTGATGAAGGGCAAGGGCGCGCGGGTCATCCGCTAGTCCTCGCTCTCGTTGGCTGAACAAGCAGAGCCCCCGGCCGCAAGACCGGGGGCTTTTTGCTGGGCTGAGGTCGCCTCGGCGCTGCGCTCGGCGGCGACCAGTCGCTCGTACAGTAGCGAAGCCCTGAACTTGGCCATCTTCTTGCGAACGTCGCGGCGGAGCTGCGCGGCGCGGGCGGGCGGATAGTCGGGATCATGGGGTCGGGTGCGGTTGCGGACCCGGGTCCGGGTTCTGGGCATCGGTGCCTCCATCTAGGCTTGGCCATGGCTTCGCCGCCTCACGCGGAAAGCCGCTGAAGTTTGGGGAGGGATGCGGAGCGCCGGGCTGGGCCCGGAAGCTTTTGTAGAAGTACCGTTTCGACTCAGACCGACGCTCCGCGCGGTCGTTATCCGGAAGCGCCCGACGGTTGGCGTTGTTGGCGCCTCGCCGATTGAAGCCTCCGGCGGGAAGATGAAGCCAACGACGCTCCATCCTTGAGGGGCTGCGTCACCGCACCCCTTGGCCCTCGCCAGCCCGCGCATCCCACGCCGTTTCTGTGTTCCATGCCCGGCCGGCCCTGGAAGGATGCGGGTCGCGGCCCGCCTTGAGAGCAAGCCGCCGCCGACGAGCGCCGCCCGCTCGACCGCACCCCAAGGCCGCGAAGGTCGCTGGCCGCGCGCCCTCCCCATCGCCTCGAGGTGGTCTGATTATGCGGCGGCGGGAAAGGGGGAGGATAAGTGGATTTTCAGCGTTGAATTCGCTCGGGAAACACGCCGGGAGCGATGGGGATAAGTTTTTTCGCGCCCGTCGCCATATGGATTCGTCGCGAAAGAAGCTGTCATCCCGGACAAGGCCCGAAGGGCCGCCGATCCGGGACCGCCGGAAGCGCTGAGTTCACGCATCGGTCCCGGATCTTCGCGCTGCGCGCTCGTCCGGGATGACAACTGTTTAGAGCCATGTGCGCGAGCCCCCCGTCGCCGAAGCCGCAAGGCGACGGTTCACCGCCCCGGCGGGCGCTAGGGTTTCGCCTGATCCACTTTCGGGAAGGCTGGTCCAAGATCGCGGCGTCCAGGGAGATGTCATGCCGATTTCACGACCTGTCGAGCGCCGCCCGAACCCCATGCCCGGACGAGCCGCCGGGGTGAGCGCCGCCGATCGGCCATCGACGAGCGAGGCGTCATGAGGCGCGATTACGAGGAAGCCCTGGACAAGGCGCTGGAGTTCGTTCGCACGACCGTCGTCGGCGGGGCGCTGTTCCTGCTGCCGATCGTCTTCGTGGTCTTTGTCGTGAGCAAGGTCGTCGGCCTGATGCGGCACGTCACCGAGCCGCTGGTCGAGTCCCTGGGGGTCACCACCGTCGCGGGGGTCGCGGCCAGCACGATCGTCACGGTGATCGGCCTGATCCTGAGCGCCTTCCTGGTCGGCCTGATCGCGCGGACCCGGATGGGCCAGTCCTTCCTGACCTGGATACAGAGCGGGGTCGCCGCGGCGCTTCCGCAGTTCAGCCTGATCCAGGACATGGCCAAGAATCTGGGGACGGAGGGCGCGGCCGAGATGCCGATCGTCCTGGTCCCCACCGACGCGGGCTGGGCCCTGGGCCTGCTGATCGAAGCCCCGGTGGGTGACTGGCACGCCGTCTATCTGCCCGGCGCGCCGCAAATGGGGTCGGGATCCATCGCCTACGCCCATACCGACCAGGTCCATCGAACGGACCTGACGATCAACCAGCTCTGGGTGATCCTGCGTCGCCGCGGGATGGGCTCGGCGAAGGTCTATGAACACCTGGCGAAGCTGCCGCCGCAGGACGGGGGGTGAGCGGTCGGTTTCAGCGTTAGGTGCGTTCTCCTCGTCCTTCGACAGGCTCAGGATGAGGAGAATGGCGGGCGCCTTGCAACCAAGGCGATAGGCTTTAAATTCGACCTCATCCTGAGCTTGTCGAAGGACGAGGTCGTGCACGGCGCCTGGGTTTACATACTGAGATGCTCAGACGGGATGTACTATGTCGGCTCCCACCGGGGTGACGACCCCCAGGGTCGCGCCTCTGAGCACAACGCGGGGCTTGATCCCAGGGCCTTCACCTACAAGCGTCGCCCGGTCGAGGTGGTCTGGGCCGAGCACTTCGATCTGATCGTGGACGCCATCGCCGCCGAGCGTCGGCTCAAGGGTTGGAGCCGGGCCAAGAAGGAAGCGGTGATCCGAGGGGACTGGGAGGCGCTTCCCGGCCTCTCGCGGAGCCGAAATCCTCGTCCTTCGACAAGCTCAGGATGAGGATTTCTACTGTCGAGGCCCGCACATTGGTCCTCATCCCACATTGGTGCTCATCCTGAGCCTGTCGAAGGACGAGGACCACGCACGGCGCTTGAATGTCGCCCCGCCCCAGCGCTTCGATCACCTCTAGCGGGGGACCCTCAATACGGCGTGGGCACCATGCGGCGGCCTTCGAGAATGCTCTGGTCGTCGTACTTGTGCTTGTCCGACCGCTTGGGCAGCTGGACCTTCGGGCGGTCGATCTTCTCGTAGGGGATCAGCGAGAGGATGTGGGCGATGCCGTTGAGGCGCGCGCGCTTCTTGTCGTCCGAGCGCAGGATGTGCCAGGGGGCCTCCTCGCGGTCGGTGGCCGCCAGCATCTGGTCGCGGGCCCGGGAGTAGTCGTACCAGCGCGAATAGGACTCCACGTCCATCGGGCTCAGCTTCCACTGGCGCAGGGGATCGTTGACGCGGGCGTGGAAGCGCCTGTCCTGCTCCTCCATCCCGACCTCCAGCCAGATCTTGATCAGGATGATGCCGGAGCCGGCGATCCAGCGTTCGGCCTTGGGGCAGGCCTCCAGGAAGTCGCGGTGTTCGTCCTTCGAGCAGAAGCCCATCACGTATTCGACGCCGGCCCGGTTGTACCAGCTGCGGTCGAAGATCACGATCTCGCCGCCCGCCGGGAAGTGGGCGATGTAGCGCTGCATGAACAGCTGGGTCTTTTCGCGCTCGCTGGGGGCGGGCAGGGCGGCCACCCGGAACACGCGCGGGCTGACCCGCTCGGTCAGGGCCTTGATGAAGCCGCCCTTGCCGGCGGCGTCCCGTCCCTCCAGCACCACGATGACCCGCGCGCCGGTCTCCTTGACCCAGTCCTGCAGGCGGCAGAGCTCGACCTGCAACTTCAGCAGCGTCTCCAGATAGGCCTTGGTCTTCATCTTCTCCGGCTTGCCGCCGGATTTGCCCGCCGACTTGCCTGGGGGCTTTTCCTCGTCGCCGGATTTCGCCTTGGCCATGGAAGTTTTCCTTAGTTGGCGACGTGACCGATCAGGGCGCCGACCCAGGCGGCGGCGGCCACCAGGACGACGCCGGGGGCCACCCTCAAAGCGAACGCGCGGCCGCCGCTGGTCGTGGCCACGACGATCTTGGTGATGGTGTTGGTGGTGAAGCCGGCCAGGATCGGGATGACGACGTCCTGCGCCGGCATCCGGCCGTTGGCCGCTAGCGAGGCGGTCGAGATCGCCGGCGCGTGGGTGTCGACGAAGCCGGCGACGGCGGCCGCCAGGATCGCGCCGGTCTCCCCGAACTCCGCGCGCAGGGCGGCGGAGGCCAGCAGCACCACCGACAGGGTCAGGGCGAAGATCAGCGCGCCCGACAGGCTGAACGCGCTGTCGGACTGCTGCGCCTCCTTCGGCGGCGGGGTCCGCAGGGCCGCGATGGTGAAGATCGCGCCATAGCCCGCGGCGGCCAGGCCGGCGCCGATCAGCGGGGCGGCCATGGCCTGCAGGGCGGACTGGCTGGTGGCCCCCACCACCACGGCCATTTGGAGCACGGTGGCGACGGTGGAGAGCACCGCGCCGGCCACGGCCGAGGTCATGACCTTCGGATCCTTGGCCGCCCGCGCGCCCATGGCCCCGATGGTCGCCGAACTCGACACGAAGCCCGAGGCCAGGCCCGAGATCGGCAGGCCGAACCGCGAGCCCAGCACCCGCGTGGCCAGGTGGCCGATCGCGCCGATCAACAGCACCAGCACCACCAGCCGCCAGATCGACTTGGGATTGAGCGCCGCGTAGGGGCCCATCTGCTGGTCGGGCAGCAGCGGCATGACCACGATCAGGGCCGCGCCCAGGATCAGGGCCGAACGCACCTCGTCCTCGGTCAGGACCGTGCGCACGAAGTGATGCAGGCGCTCGCGGCTGGACAGCAGCAGGGCGGTGACGATGGCCACCGCGCCGGCGGCCGAGGGAGCCTTCATGGCCAGGCCGCCGGCCAGCACCGTCAGCAGCAGCGAGAACTCGGTCGTCAGTCCGGCCCCCTCCTGCTCGTGGTTGCGCCAGTAGCTCAAGCCCACCAGGGCGGTGATGGCGACGGCCAGGACCGCCAGCAGCACGACGCCGCCGCAGGCGATCGCCACGGCGCCGCCGAGGGCCGCGATGGAGAAGGTGCGCACGCCCGCGTCGGCCGGCCTCATCGCGCCGTCCATGGCGCGCTCGCGGCCCGTCCCGATCAGCAGACCCACGCCGAGCGCGACCAGCAGGTTCAGCAGAGGCGCGTCCAAGGCGTCTGGCTCCCGAGCACGTCCGGCCGACCGGCCGGCTTCTCAGCGTCGAGTCTTATGGTCCGTGGCCTGACCGAGCAATCCGACAAAACCCCGAACGGGCTGTTTGTCGGCCGCCGCGGGAGCCGCGCCCCGGCTCACGGGTCCGATTGCGCGAGCTTTAGCTTCACCTCTCATCAAAGTTGTGGAATCGGGCTTTCTATGTCAACGTTCCGGGACAACAAGGAATGGGGCATTTCATGCGTATCTTCCTGTACATCGTGGCCATACTGATCTCGCTCGCCGTGATGATCCTTCCCTGGGTCCTGATCCAGCCGATCACCTTCGTCACCGTCCTGATCTCCGTGGCGGGGCTGGCGGCGCTCGTCCTGTCGATCTGCGGGCTGGTGCTGGGCTGGGGCATCAGCCTGAGGGTCGGCGGCAGCACCTGATCGCGTTTTCCCGCGAGGGACGGCGAGGCAAGGCGACCACCGGATCGCTCCGGCGGCCGCTCTGTCGTGAACGCCGCCCGGCCGGCGGGCGGCGTCTTCCGGCGTTCACGGAAATGTTGTTCGCCGGGCTGAAGCCTGACCATTGACGGCGGCGCGCGCGGGTCCACTCTGAGGGCGGATCAACCCTAGCCCGCGGCCGCCCCACATCATGATTTCCCTGGCCGCCGCGACGCCGTCGCGCTGTCGAGCGACGCCGTTCGAGACCGTCGTGACGCCCCCTGGCGGGGCGGCGCGATGAACGAGCCAACGATCTTCTTTTCCGAGGTCAACGAGCGGCAGGGCATGTTCCACCGCCGCGCGTTCCTGATGGGCGGCCTGGCCGGCGTCGGGCTGCTGACCCTGGGCGGCCGCCTGGCCCAGCTGCAGCTGGTCGAGGCCCGGCGCTACCAGAAGCTTTCGGCCGGCAACCAGTTCAACTACCGCCTGGTCTCGCCGCCGCGCGGGGCGATCTACGACCGCAACGGCGTGGCCCTGGCCTCCAACCGGCCCAACTTCCGCCTGCTGGTCGCCAAGGACGACGGCTTCGACGCCGAGACCACCCTGGACGAACTGGCCCAGCTGGCGCCGATCGATCCGGCCCGCCGCTCGCGCCTGCTCAAGGACCTGGCCCGCGCGCCCAAGAAGGCCCCGGTGGCGGTGATGGAGGACCTGACCTGGGAGGAGTTCTCCCGCGTCAACATCCGCGCCCCGGAGCTGCCGGGCGTCACCGCCGACATGGGCGAGGTGCGGGTCTATCCGTTCGGCGGGGCCTTCGCCCACGTGATCGGCTATGTGGCCAAGGTCTCGGACCGCGACCTGGAAAAGGCCAAGGCCGATCCGACCCAGGACCAGGCGCTGCTTCACCATCCGGGCTTCCGGATCGGCAAGCTGGGGGTCGAGAAGGCGTTCGACGGCCCCCTGCGCGGCCAGGCCGGGGCCAACAAGGCCGAGGTCGACGCCCAGGGCCGCACCGTGCGCCTGGACCCCGAGGGCGACATCCCGGCCAAGCCCGGCGCCGACATCCGCCTGACCCTCGACGCCGACATCCAGAACCGCGCCCTGGAGGTGATGGGCGACGAGAGCGGGGCGATCGTGGTCATGGACTGCCGCAACGGCGACCTGCTGGCCATGGCCTCGGCCCCCAGCTTCGACGCCAACCGCTTCGTGAAGGGCCTGTCGGGCCCCGAGTACAAGGCCCTGGCCGAATACGAGCGCAAGCCGTTGCTGGACAAGGTGATGACCGGCACCTACCCGCCCGGCTCGACCTTCAAGCCGACCGTGGCCATGGCGGCTCTGACGGCGGGGGTGGACCCGACCGAGCGGGTGACCTGCACCGGCGGCTGGGCGTTCGGCGGCCGGGTCTGGCACTGCCACAAGAAGGGCGGCCATGGCGTGCAGGACATGCACGCGGCCATCAAGAACAGCTGCGACGTCTATTTCTACCAGATGGCCCTGCGCATCGGGCCCGACCCGATCGCCGCCGCGGCCAAGGCCTTCGGCTATGGCGGGACCTTCGACATCGGCATTCCGGGCCAGAAGAAGGGCCTGGTCGGCACGCGCGCCTGGAAGAAGAAGGCCTTCAAGCGCGACCCGGTCTGGCATCCCGGCGACAGCGTGCCGTACGGGATCGGCCAGGGCTATATCAACGTCAACGCCCTGCAGCTGGCGGTGATGACCGCGCGGCTGGCCAATGGCCGCAAGGCGCTCAATCCGCGCCTGGTCAAGTCGGTGGGCGGGGTCGAGCAGCCGCACGGCGACGCCGTGGCCGACCTGCCGTTCAGCCAGGAACACCTGGAGATCGTCCGGGCCGGCATGGCGGCCGTGGCCAACGACCCGACCGGCGGGGCCTTCAAGCAGAGCCAGCTGGGCCTGGGCGACGTCAAGATGGCCGGCAAGACCGGCACGGCCCAGGTGCGCCAGTACGCGGCCGGGGCCTCGCGCAGCAACCAGGGGATCGCCTGGAAGCTGAAGGACCACAACCTGTTCATCGCCTTCGCCCCTTACGACGATCCCCGCTACGCCCTGTCGGTGATCATCGAGCACGGCGGCCAGTTCGGCTCCAGCGCGGCGGCGCCGAGGGCGCGCGAGGTGATGCGGGTGGCGCTGCTGAAGGACCCGGAGATCCGGGCGAGGATCGAGCGGCCGATGCCGCTGCCGGACGCGCCGGACGAGGGGGAAGGGGATGTCGGCGACGTCGCGCCGGGGGGTACGGCGCAGACGGAGGGATGAGCAGGCCCAGACGCCGTGCGCGCGTTGGGGACACACACTCACGGCGCGGTCTTGGACGATTGGCAGGCGTGATCGTGTGAGTGTGTGTCCCCGTCGTCATCCGGAGCTTTAGAGGCCCAGCACCCGCTCCAACACCTCCACCACCAGTGCATGATCCTCCACCTGCGGCAGCCCCGACACCGTGATCGCGCCGATGCAGCCCAGGCCCGCCAGGATCAGCGGAAAGCCGCCGCCGTGGGCCGCGTGGTCGCGGGGCGAGAGGCCGTAGCGCTGCTCCAGGGTCTCGCCCGAGGCCTTCAGCTTCAGGCCGACCGCCAGGGTGCTGGTCCCCAGGATCAGGACAGTGTTGCGCTTGCGGCGAACCCAGTCGGCGTTGTCGGGGCCGGCGCCGGGCAGGGCGGCGTGGAACAGCGGGCGCTCGCGCAGGCTGATGTCGATGGCCACCGGCGCGCCCCGGGCCAGGGCGGCGTCGCGCAGGGCGGTCCCCAGGGTCCAGGCGGTCTCCAGGGTGAAGCGCTGGAACACCAGGGTCTTTTCCTGGGCGGCGATGGCGGTCAGCAGCTCGGCATCGGTCTGGTCGGGCGTCACAGCGCCAACTCGCGGCCTTCGGCGGCGCTGCGCTGGGCCACCTCGATCAGCGCCATGACCGCCAGGGCCTCCTCGGGCGGGACGGGGTTGTCGCCGTGGCCCGACAGGGCGTCGCGGACGGCGGCGTAATAGGCCAGGTAGTCGCCGGGCACGCCCTCGACCACGCGGCTGACCGTGCCTTCGCCGTCGGGAACCGTCAGGGTCCCCGGACGCGGATCGACGCCCCAACCCTGCGAACCCGGGACGACGCCGGCCTTCAGGGCGTTCTCCTGGTCGTCCAGCCCCTGTTTGACGAAACTGCCCTTGGTCCCGTGCACGGCCATCCGCAGGCGGGAATCGATCGTCATCTGGCTGGCGTGCAGCAGCACCCGCAGGCGCGGATAGCGCAGCACCAGGTGGAAGTAGTCCGGGGCCTGGCCGCCGTCCTTCTGGGCCGCGAGGTCGGCGAACACCGCCCGGGGCGGACCGAACAGCTTCAGGGCCTGGTCGATCAGGTGCGGGCCCAGGTCCAGCAGCGCCCCGGCCCCGGGCTTCTCGCGCCAGCGGTCGCGGACCTCCGGGCGGAAGCGGTCGAAATGGCTCTCGTACTGCACGATCTCGCCCAGCGACCCGTCGGCGATCAGGGCCTGGAGCGTGAGGAAGTCGCTGTCCCAGCGGCGGTTGTGGAAGATGCTCAGCAGCTTGCCGGCCCGCTTGGCGTGGTCGGCGATGGCGCGGGCCTCGTCCAGGGTGACCGCGAACGGCTTGTCGATGACCACGGCCTTGCCGGCGTCCAGCGCGGCGTGGGCCTGGGGCGCGTGCAGCGGGTCGGGGGTGGCGATGACCACCAGGTCGATCTCGGGGTCGGCCAGGGCCGCGTCGAGGTCGGGCGCGACCTTCACGCCCGGATGGTCGGCCAGGACCTTGGCCGGGTCGCTGGAGACCACCGTGTGCAGCAGCAGGCCGGGCGTGGCGACGATCAGCGGCGCGTGGAAGGCCTTGCCGACGAAGCCGTAGCCGACCAGGGCGACCTTGAAGGGGAGGGGGGAGGACATTCCAGTCTTATACCCTCTCCCATGGGGAGAGGGAGGGGCCCGCGCTGAAAGCGTGGGAGGGAGAGGGGGTAAAACGTCGGACGGCGTGCCGGCAGAGCGTTGGTGTGAACCGCGGAGAGGGTGTCACCCCTCACCCTCCCATGCTGCGCATGGGTCCCTCCCTCTCCCCTCCGGGAGAGGGTGAAAATAGAAAAAACCCCCGATCTCGCGACCGGGGGCTCGTTCTTCAGGCACTCGTGACGACCAACTAGATCTTCACCAGCTCCATTTTCGGGGTCAGCAGGTGGATGACCAGCAGGGCGATCAGATAGGCGCTGCCGGCGACGATGAAGATCGGGGTGTAGGTGCCGATCTGGTCGAGGACCTGGCCGATGTACTTGGAGAACACCATGCCGCCGACCGCGCCCAGCATGCCGCCGATGCCGACGACCGAGCCCACCGCGCCGCGCGGGAAGACGTCCGACGGCAGGGTGTAGAGGTTGGCCGAGAAGCCCTGGTGGGCGGCGGTGGCGACGCCGATGATCAGGACAGCTGTCCACAGGTTGTCGACATTGGCCGCGAACATCACCGGCACGGCCAGCAGGGCGCAGACCAGCATGGTGGTCTTGCGGGCGTTGTTGATGCTCCAGCCGGCCTTCATCAGGCGCGAGGACAGCCAGCCGCCCCCGACGCTGCCGACGTCGCTCATCAGATAGATGGCGATCAGCGGCGGACCGAAGGTCTTCAGGTCCAGGCCGTAGCGCTTGCCCAGGAAGTCCGGCAGCCAGAACAGGAACATCCACCAGATCGGGTCGATCAGGAACTTGCCCAGGGCGAAGGCCCAGGTTTCCTTCTTGCCCAGCAGCTTGACCCAGCCGATCTTCTCGACCGGATCGGCCGGATCCTGCTCGATGTGGGCCAGTTCGGCGGCCGACAGGCGCTTTTGCTCGCGCGGGCGGCGATAGACGATCAGCCACAGCGGCAGCCACAGCAAGCCGGCGATCCCGGTGACGATGAAGGCCATCTGCCAGTCGAAGGCCAGCACGATCATCGGCACGACCAGCGGGGTGACGATGGCGCCGATGTTGGTGCCGGCGTTGAAGATGCCGGTGGCCAGGGCGCGTTCGTTCTTGGGGAACCACTCGGCCACGGCCTTGATGCCGCCCGGGAAGCCGCCGGCCTCGCCGATGCCCAGGCCCATGCGGGCCACGGCGAAGCCGGTGAAGCCGCGCGCCAGGGCGTGGGCGATGTGGGCGCCCTGCCAGATCAGGAACGCGATGCCGAAGCCCCAGCGGGCCCCGATCTTGTCCATGATCTTGCCCCAGGCCATGTAGGCCACGGCGTAGGCCAGCTGGAAGTAGAACACGAGGTCCGCGTAGTGGGTCTCGTCCCAGCCAAATTCCTTGCTGAGGTCAGCCTTCAGCAGGCCGATCGTCTGGCGATCGACATAGTTGATCACCATCGCCAGGAACAGCAGGCCGACAATGACCCACCTGTACCGCCCGATCTTCGCAGAAGGAGCCGGCATCGTTGGAGCGTCCATGGACGTCACATCCTCACCCTTAGGCTTGTAGTTATTCCGACGCCCCCGCCGGTTTTCCGATCGTTAGAGCGTTTTCAAGTGAACTGGAAACCGGTTCGCTTGAAGAAGACGCGTTAGACTAAAACATTCCCAGCGCGATCATGCTCTAGGCCGGGACAGCGACGCAGGCGACGCTCCCGAACGGGCCGAAGTCTACGCGGGACGTGTCCCCGGCCGCAATGTCGTGGATTCCAGTGCTGGCGCCCGTGGTGACCAGCATGCCCTTCTTCAGCGGCCGGCCGCGCGAGGCGACGTGGCCCAGCAGGAAGGCCAGGGCCGCCAGCGGCGAACCCGGGATCGAGGACGCGCCGCCCTTGCCGACCGACACCTCGTTGATGAAGGTCTCGGCCGGCATGTCTTCCCAGGCGATGTCGCGCCAGTTCTCGACCACCGGACCCAGGATCTGGCCGTCGTTGTTGCCGAAGTCCGAGGCGACGATCGGCGGGCCCAGGGCGTTGATGGTGGCCAGCGGGCTGCCGGCGATCTCGATGCCGACGATCAGCTCGCCCACGTATTCGGCGGCTTCCTCGGCGGTCCATTCGGTCTTGTCGGCCGGGGCGTCCTTGCCCAGGCGGATGATGAACTCGGCCTCGACGGCGGTGAAGCCGCCGGCGATGGCGCGGAACGGCGTGGGCTCGGCGCCCGCGTTCCACACCTTGGTCTTGAAGATGCAGCCGGCCAGGCGCTCGGCGCCGAGGCGTTCGCGATGCTGCGGGGGAACCAGGCCGACCTTCCAGCCCACGAGTTCGTCGGGCCACATGTCGATGGCCAGGTCCTGGACGGCATAGCCGTCGGCCATGGATTTGGGCAGCACGCCGCCCGGATAGCCGGGAACCGACACGCCCTTCAGGCGCGCCTCGACGAATTGTGGGGCGATGGATGCCGGTGCGAACACCTCGCTCTCGGCCTCGGAAACGGTCACGCCGCGAATCCTCCCTCGCGTTACACTCTACAGTCCCGTTCGACGGGCTTTGGTCACGCATAATGGAAACCGGTGTCATTGACAATCGGCGACACGACACCGGTGGCAAGGGATTGTCATGCCCGTGTCATGGGGCTTTCAATGGCGGCCATGGTCGATCTTGCCGCGCTTCGCCGTCTGGCCCTGGCCTTGCCCGAGGTCCAGGCGAGCCCGGAGGGGGCGCGGCTGGCGTTTGACGTGCACGGCAAAGGCATCGCCTGGTCCTATTTCGCCCGCCCGCGTCCCAAGGCGCCTCGCGAGCTGGTGGAGGGCGTGATCGCCGTGCGCTGCCTGCGCGAGACCAAGGAGATGCTGCTCGAGGCCGCGCCCGACCGGTTCTTCGACGACGACCACTATCGCGGCTTTCCCGCCGTGCTGGTGCGGCTGGACGCGATCGACGAGGCCGAATTGGCGGGATTGCTGGCCCAGGCCTGGCGAATCCTGGCGCCCAAGGCCCTGGTCAAGCGGATCGACGCCGAGCGATCCGGAACCGCCGACCCCGGTGGAGACTTCCCCTGAAAACAGGGAGCCCTCGCATGGCCCAGGGACAGCTCGCCGAGTACCGCCGCAAGCGTGATTTCCAGAAGACCGCCGAGCCTAGCGGCGACAAGGCCGTCGCGCCGGCGCCGCACGCGCGGTTCGTGATCCAGAAGCACGACGCCACCCGGCTGCACTACGACTTCCGGCTGGAGGTCGACGGGGTGCTGAAGTCGTGGGCGGTGACCAAGGGGCCGTCGCTGGATCCGGCCGACAAGCGGCTGTCGGTCGAGGTCGAGGACCATCCGCTGGACTATGGCGACTTCGAGGGCACGATCCCCAAGGGCCAGTACGGCGGCGGCACGGTGCAGCTGTGGGACCGCGGCTACTGGAGCCCCGAGCCGGGCTTCGAGGACGTGGCCAAGGCCCTGAAGAAGGGCGAGCTGAAGTTCGTGCTGGAGGGCGAGCGGCTGCACGGCTCGTGGGTGCTGGTGCGGATGAACTGGGACCGCAACGCGAAAGACGGCCCCAAGCGACAAGAAGGGGGCAGGCGGTCGAACTGGCTTTTGATCAAGCACAATGACGAGGCCGCGCGGCCGGGCGAGGGGACGGCGGTGCTGCAGGAGGACGCCTCGATCGCCTCGGGCCGGACCATGGCCGACATCGCCGCGGGCAAGGGCCGGGGTCCCAAGGCGTTCATCCTGAAATCGAAGGGTCCAAAATCCAGAGAGAGGGGCGACGCGGTGTGGACGTCACGGACCAAGGCCGAGCGGGAGGCGCTGCAGGCCGAGGCGCTGGAGACGCGGACGTTCGCGGAGCCCAAACCGAAGGCCAAAGCCGCCAAGGCCAAGGCCGCTGTCCTGCCCGACTTCATCGAACCCCAGCTGTGCAAGTCCGTGGACCGTCCGCCGACGGGTCCCGGCTGGGCGCACGAGATCAAGTTCGACGGCTACCGCGTGCAGCTGCGGGTCAAGGACGGCCGCGCGACGCTACGCACTCGCAAGGGGCTGGACTGGACCGAGAAGTTCGCCGCCATAGCGCAGGCCGCCGCCGACCTGCCCGACGCCGTCCTCGATGGCGAGGTGGTGGCCCTGGACGCGGCCGGACAGCCCGATTTCGCCGGCCTGCAGGCGGCGCTGTCGGACGGCGACGGCGGCGACCTGATCTTCTTCGCCTTCGACCTGCTGGCGCAAAACGGCGAGGACCTGCGCGACCTGCCGTTGCGCGAGCGCAAGGCGCGGCTGAAGGCGATGATGGGGCCCGACGAGCCGCGCCTGCGCTTCGTCGACCACTTCGAGACCGCCGGCGACGCGGTGCTGCTGTCGGCCTGCAAGCTGGAGCTGGAGGGCATCATCTCCAAGCGGCTGGACGCGCCCTACCGCTCGGGCCGCAGCGACACCTGGACCAAGGCCAAGTGCCGGGCGGGCCACGAGGTGGTGATCGGCGGCTGGACCACGACGGGCAGCGCCTTCCGCTCGCTGATCGCCGGGGTCTATCGCGACGGCAAGCTGGCCCATGTGGGCCGGATCGGCACGGGCTTCGGCCGCGACAAGGTCGCCAAGCTGCTGCCCCGGCTGAAGGCGCTGGAGACCGACACGTCGCCGTTCGAAGGCAAGGGCGCGCCGCGCAAGGCCGAGAACATCCATTGGGTGAAGCCGGAGCTGGTGGCCGAGATCGAATATGCCGGCTTCACCGGCGACGGCGCGATCCGCCAGGCGGCGTTCAAGGGCCTGCGCGAGGACAAGCCCGCCGCCGAGGTCGAGGCCGAGGTTCCTGCGTCCCCGGAGACGGCCGAACTGGCCGAGCCGACGCCCCCAATCGCTGCAAAAGGGGCGGCCGCGCCCAAGTCCCAGACCATCGTCACCGCCAAGGAAGACAGCATCGTCATGGGCGTGACGATCTCCAAACCCGACAAGCCGCTGTGGCCCGACGTCGACGGCGCGCCCGCGACCAAGATCGACCTGGCCCGCTACATGGCGGCGGTCGGCCCGTGGATGCTGCCGCACATCAAGGGCCGGCCGGCCTCGATCATCCGGGTGCCGGACGGCGTCGGCGGCGAGACCTTTTTCCAGCGTCACGCCATGCGCGGGATGTCGTCGCTGATCGAGCTGGTCAGCGTGAAGGGCGACAAGCAGCCTTACATCCGCTTCGACCGGGTCGAGGCCCTGGTCGCCGCCGCCCAGATCGCCGCCGTCGAGATCCACCCGTGGAACTGCCAGCCGAACGATCCGGAGGTGGCCGGCCGGCTGGTCTTCGACCTCGACCCCGCCCCGGGCGTCACCTTCGAGGACGTGATCGCCGGCGCCCGCGAGATCCGCGACCGGCTGGAGGAGGTCGGGCTGGTCAGCTTCTGCAAGACCACCGGCGGCAAGGGGCTGCACGTGGTCACGCCCTTGTCCGACAAGGTTCAGTGGGCTGTAGCGAAGGCCTTCGCCCGCGAGGTCTGCGCCCGCATGGCCGCCGACGCGCCGGACAAGTACCTGATCACCATGAGCAAGAAGGCGCGAGAGGGGCGGATCTTCCTGGACTACCTGCGCAACGACCGCACCTCGACCGCCGTCGCGCCCCTGTCCGCCCGGGCCAGGCCCGGCGGGACGGTGTCGATGCCGCTGAACTGGACCCAGGTGAAGGCGGGGCTGGACCCGACCAAGTTCACGATCCGCACCGCCCCCGGCCTGATCGCCAAGAGCACGGCCTGGGAGGACTATTTCGACGCCGCCAAGCCCCTGACGGCGGCGATCAAGCGCCTGGGGTGATCGGAGCGGCTAGCTCGGCTTGCGGGCCTGCTCGGCCAGCCGGTCGGCCTGGCGCTCGAGGTCGTCGGCCTGGGAGGGCAGGCGGGCGGCCAGATCGCGCAGCTCGGCGTCGGTGACCTCGTCGCCCTGGGCGCGCTGCCTGGCGATCTGCTCGGCGCGATAGGCGGGATCGCGCAGACGGACGGCTTCCTCGCGCATCTGCCGCGCGCCCTGGCGCATCTGCACGGCGCCTTGGGCCATCTGGGCGCGGGCCTTGACCATCTGGCGCGCGGCCTCGGCGCGGGCCTGCTCGCCGATCTGACGGGCCTGCTCGCCAATCTGGCGCGCGCGTTCGCCCTCGGCCCTGGCCCGTTCGCCCTCGACTCTGGCTTGGTCAGCCTGGATGCGGGCTTCCTGGGCGGCCTGGCGGGCGATGCGCGCCTGGGCGCGGCTCTCGGCGGCTTGGCGCCGGGCTTCGGCGCCGCGGGCGCGCGCCTCGGCCGCGGCCTGCCGCTCCTCGGGCGTGGCGGACCGATAGTAGACGTGGCCGACGCCTTCCGGCGGAGGTGGCGGCGGCGCGGGCGGTTCGGGCGGCGGCGGCGGTTCGGGTGGCGGAGGGGGAGGCGGAGGCGGCGGAACGAGCGCGGCCGACTCGAACCTGGGCGGCGCGGGCGGCGCGGGCGGCGCGGGAGGAGCCGGCGGCGCGGCGATCGCGGCCAGGGCGGGCGGCGCCGGCGGGGCGGGCGGCAGGGGCGCGGCCAGCACCGGGACGGGCGGCGGGGCGGGCGGGACCGGCGGCGCGACCCAGTCCTGGCGCGTGACCCCCAGCGCGGCCATGGGCGTGGCGACGACGGCCAGGGCGGCGATGGTCAGGGCGACCGCGACGGGCCGGCGGCGAGCGGACGTGTTCGTCATGAGGCAGGCGATCCTTGTCTTCAGGGTGCGGGCGTCGGCGGCCATGGCGGTCGCGGAGCCCCAGGCGAGTTGGGCGGAGGGGGCCGGTTGGGCGGCCAGGCTGACCAGGGCCTTGGCGTAGAGCGTGCGGTCGACGGTCAGAACCGCGGCGGCGTCGGCCGCTTCCTCCGAGCGTTCGATCAGGACGGCGTGCAGGCGCCAGACCAGCGGATTGAACCAGAACATCGCCAGGGCCAGCCGGGACAGGACCAGGAAGATCCAGTCCTGACGCCGCAGGTGGGCCAGTTCGTGGGCCAGGATGGCGGGGGCGGCCCGACGCTCGGCCAGGCTGGCCGGATCGATGATGATGAAGCCCGGCGCGACGCCCCAACTGAGCGGGCTGGTGATCCGGTCGCTGGACACCAGGCCCGGGCGGTCCTCGGGCGGCAGGCGCTCCAGCGGGGCCAGCCAGTCGGCGCACGCCACCGGGCGTGCCTGACGGGTCCAGCGGTTCAAGGTGTGCAGTCCCAGCAGCAGCCGACCGCCGATGGCGGCGAAGCCGAGCAGCCAAAGGCCGCCGATCAGGCCCGGGGCCAGATCGAGGGAAGGCCAGGACAGTCCGCCCGAGGCGGCCATGCCCGCGGCCTCGGCCGGCGCGGCTTGCGGCGCAAGGGCGAGCGGCGCTACGGGCGGAGACGCCGGCAACAGGGCCAGGTTCATCGCCGGCAGGACGTTCATGATGACGGGGAGGGCCAGCAGCAGGCAGACCGTGGCGCGCAGGATGTCCGTTCGCTCGACGGGGCGGCGGGTCAGGAACCGGGCGCAGGCCAGGCCGGCGCCGGCCACCAGGCTGGACTTGACCAGCAGGGAGACAAGCAGTGTCCAGGTCATGGCTTGCGCTCCACGGCCCCATTCACGGCCTTGTCGATGACCCGCTCCAGGGCGGCGGCCTCCTCGGGGGTCAGCCTTTGACCCAGGCCCAGCAGGGCCGTGGCGGCGCTGGCGGCCGAGCCGGCGAAGAAGGTGTCGATCATCCGCTTCAGGGCGCCGGCGGCGACGGCCTCGGTCCGCTGGACGGGGCTGTAGAGAAAGCCGTCGGGACCGGCCGTCCGCTCGACCAGGCCCTTGGTCTCCAGGCGCGAGAGCATGGTGCGCACGGCGGAGTCGCTGAGCGGATCGGACAGGGCGGCGCGGACGCCGGCGGCCGTGCCGGCCTCCAGACGGCAGAGGGTCTCGAAGACCTCGCGTTCGCGTCGGGGCAGGGCTTCGATCACGGCGGTCTCCACGGCACGGCTTCGCTACAGGTGTAGCGTTACATGTGTAGTGAATAGCGGCGGCAATGCGGCGGGCGAAGTGAATTCGCCGTAACCTGGGCGCCGGTCCGCCAAGCGCCCCCGCGCCGCCCCGTCTTCGCCCCGCCACGGTCAAGATCGGGCGCGATAACCCGGCCATGAGCCCGCGCGCCCGCCTGCTGTCCCTCGTCGCCGTCCTCGGCCTGGTTTTCGCCGGGGTCGCGGAGGCCTCGGTCGCGCCGCGCCTGATCGAGACGCCGGCCGCCGCGCCTGGGGACGCCATGGCCGTGCTCTATTCGGGCGACGGCGGCTGGGGCCCGCTGGACCGCGGCGTGGCCAGGGTGCTGGCGAACGACGGGATCCCGGTGCTGGGCGTCAACTCGCTGCGCTATTTCCTGGTCAAGCGCCCGCCCCGGACCGTGGCGGACGACCTGGCCGACCAGTTGCGCCGGCATCAGGCCAAATGGGGCCGCCGGAAGATCGTGCTGGTCGGCTATTCGTTTGGGGCCGACGCCCTGCCGGCCCTCGTGCCGCTGCTGCCCCCCGACCTGCGCGGGCAGATCCAGCGCATCGTGCTGATCGGCGCGGGCCCCCACGGCGACCTGGCCTTCCACCCGGCCAGCTGGCTGAACCGGGCCTCGGC
The DNA here is from genome assembly GCF_001426905.1 of Caulobacter sp. Root1455. Classification (GTDB taxonomy): domain Bacteria; phylum Pseudomonadota; class Alphaproteobacteria; order Caulobacterales; family Caulobacteraceae; genus Caulobacter. Next base: position 170,027 of record NZ_LMFQ01000026.1, on the reverse strand, counting down.
CGACTCCTTCCCGGTGGCCCCGGCGGTCGAGGCGCTGAAGGGCCTGCCGATGACCTGCATCTATGGCGACAGGGAGCGGCTGGACATCTGCCCCAGCCTGCCGGCGAGCACGATCCGCCAGGTCAGGCTGCATGGCGGCCACCATTTCGACGGCGACTATGAAGGGCTCGGCGAAGCGGTGCTGAAGGCCGCCGCCCTCTAGTCGGCCGGCCCCCGCCAGGCCCGAGGTTTGGGGGCGATGACCGCATCGTGACCGGGTTTCACCCTAACGCAGGGGATCAAAATCCCGCCGACACGCGTTTTGAAGGCCTGTAGACATCGGAGAGGGCCTTCTCGCCATGACCGCGTTCGGGTCAGTCGTTCGCCATGCGCCAAGTGATTTGCCGCCACCCCCAGCCGCCTTGCCGCTTCGCGCGGCGTTGTTTCTCGACCTCGACGGAACCCTGGCCCCGATCATGCCCCGACCCGAACAGGTCGGGCCCGACGCACGCCGCGCGGCGCTGCTGGACGACCTGACGCGCGCCCTCGAAGGCCGGGTTGCCGTCGTCAGCGGCCGCGCCTTGGCGGACGTCGACCGCATTCTGGAAGACCGCGTGAAGTCCGTCGCCGCCGTGCACGGCCTGGTGCGGCGCGGCGCCCACGGTGTCGACCGCATCCAGCCGCACCCGGACCTCGACCACGCTCGCGACGTGCTGCGCGACCTGTCGCGCGGCGACAAGGGCCTGCTGTTCGAGGACAAGGATCTCAGCGTCGCCTTGCACTATCGCAACGTGCCCTCGGCCGCCGACGCGGTGATCGAGGCCGCCGAGCGTTTGGCGCGATCATCACATCTTGTGCTTCAGTTGGGCGACATGGTCGCCGAGCTGCGCACGCCGGGCCAGGACAAGGGCAAGTCGGTCGCGGCCTTCCTGCGCGAGGCGCCGTTCGACGGGGCGACGCCGGTGTTCGTCGGCGACGATCTGACCGACGAGGACGGCTTCGCCGCCGCCGCCCGGCTGGGCGGCTACGGCGTGCTGGTCGGTCCCGAACGTCCCACCCAGGCGGCCTATCGCCTGAGCGACTGCGACGCGGTGTTCGGCTGGCTGGGCGCCGGCCTGGACGCCCTCGCGGGGAGGACCGCCGCATGAGCCGTCTGATCGTCGTTTCCAATCGGGTCAACCCGCCGACGGGCAAGGGCGACGAGAGCGTCGGCGGCCTGGCCATGGCCCTGGCCGCCGCCTTGCGCGAATATTCCGGGATCTGGTTCGGCTGGAGCGGCAAGACCACCACCGAATTCACCGGCCAACTGAACATGCAGAAGACCGACGGGGTCACGGTCGCGACCGTCGACCTCGAGGAAGGCGATTACCAGGAATACTACAACGGCTACGCCAACAAGACCCTGTGGCCGCTGTTCCATTACCGCGTCGACCTGACCGCCTACGACCGCTCGTTCGGCGAGGGCTACGACCGGGTCAACAAGCGGTTCGCCGAGACCCTGCTGCCGCTGATCGAGCCCGACGACGTGATCTGGGTGCACGACTATCACCTGATCCCGATGGCGCGGGAGCTGCGGCGGCTGGGCGTGACCAACCGCATCGGCTTCTTCCTGCACATCCCCTGGCCGGCCCACCAGTTGGTCGTGACCCTGCCGCGCCACCGGCCGCTGGTCGAGGCGCTGTTCCACTACGACCTGGTCGGCTTCCAGACCGAGGAGAGCGTCCAGGCCTTCGAGGGCTACGTGTTCAACGAGGTCGGCGGCGAGCGGACCGAGGACGGGCGGCTGACGGCGTTCGGCCAGACCACCCGGGTCGGCGCCTTCCCGATCGGCATCGACGCCGAGGACTTCGCCCGCATCAAGGAAAGCCCGCGCGCCGTGCGCGTCTACGACCGGCTGATGGCCCACAGCGTGTTCCGCAAGATGGTCGTGGGCGTCGACCGGCTGGACTATTCCAAGGGGCTGGAGGAGCGGCTGATCGGCTTCGAGAAGTTCCTGCGCGACAATCCGGACGCCCGCCGCGAGGTGATGCTGCTGCAGATCGCCCCGCTGTCGCGCGACGAGGTCGGGGCCTACCAGGATCTGCGCGGACGCCTCGACGGCCTGATCGGCCGGATCAACGGCGCCTATGCCGACATGGACTACAACCCCATCCGCTACCTCAACCGCAGCTACCGCCGCGACGAGCTGGCCGGGGTCTATCGCGCCGCCAGGGCCGCCCTGGTCACGCCGCTGCGCGACGGCATGAACCTGGTGGCCAAGGAATATGTCGCCTCGCAGACGCCCGAGGATCCGGGCGTGCTGATCCTGTCGCGCTTCGCCGGCGCGGCGCGGCAGCTGAAGGAGGCGCTGATCATCAATCCCAACAGCCCCGAAGAGATCTCCGACGCCCTGACCCGGGCCCTGAACATGGACCTCGACGAGCGCAAGCGGCGGTTCGAAAGCCTGATCGACAACGTCACCCGCCAGGACGTCACCGCCTGGCGCGACGACTTCGTGGCCCAGCTGCGCGACCCCACGCCGGTCGTCGCGTCCAAGCCGATGATCAAGATCCCGCCCGCCTTGACCTTGCGGGCCGGGGGGAGGGGCTAGCCATGGTTTCCCGTCCCACCTGGCAGGGCCACCTGCGGCTGTCGCTCGTCACCTGTCCGGTGGCGCTGTACACGGCCGTGGCGCCCGGCGGCGAGGTGCGGTTCAACCTGCTGCACCCCAAGACCCACAACCGCATCAAGATGATCGCCACCGATCCGGACCTGGGGCCGGTGGACCGCGCCGACCTGGTCAAGGGCTACGAGTACGAGAAGGACCACTATGTGATCCTGACGCCGGAAGAGATCGAAAGCGTGCGGCTGGAAAGCACCCGCACCATCGACATCGAGCGCTTCGTCGACGCCGACGCCATCGACCGGCTCTACTGGGACAATCCGTATTTCCTCGTCCCGGACGGCAAGCTGGCGGTCGACGCCTACACCGTGATCCGCGACGCGATGGCCGGGGCGGGCAAGATCGCCCTGGGCCGGGTGGTGATGCACACCCGCGAACGGCTGCTGGCCATCGAGCCGCGCGACAACGGGCTGGTCGCCTACACCCTGCGCAGCCATGACGAGGTGCGCGACGCGGGCGAGCTGTTCGACGACATTCCCGACCGCAAGGCCGATCCCCAGATGGTGGCCATCGCCGAGAAGATCATCGATCAGCAGCAGGGTCCGTTCGATCCCAGCCAGTTCAAGGACCGCTACGAGGACGCCCTGCGGGCCTTGATCAAGCAGAAGGAAAAGGGCGGCAAGGCCAAGGTGACGGTCGAGGAGCCGGAGAACACCAACGTCGTCGACCTGATGGAGGCCCTTCGCAAGAGCCTGGGCCACAAGCCGGGCGCGGCGGCCGCCAAGACGCCGGCCAAGAAGGCGCCGGCCAAGAAGTCGGCGGCGCGCAAGAAGGCGTCCTAGAAGCGGTCCTGCCTAGGCCTTCGTGCACGCCAGGGTGTCGCCCAGGACGAGGGGCGCGCCGGCCCGCGAGATCATCCAGTCCACGGTCATCGTTGTCGGACCGGTGCGGATGTAGACGAACTGCTCGCCCGGCTCGCCCGCCCCCTGGCGGCTCCAGGTCCAGCGGTCGCCCTCCCAGCCCGGCGAGGCGTACCAGCGCAGGCCGCTGAAGCCGTCGGCGATGGTGGCGCGGAAGCCGCCGGCGACGCGCGCGAAACTCCAGGTTTCCGCCGCCTTGTAGGTTCCCGGCGCCGCGTCGCGATGCTGCTTGAGCAAGGCTCCGGTGTCGGGGTCGCGGCTGAAGACCATCGCCGAGGCCAGGGGCTTCTTCGACGGCTCGAAATGGCCGTCGCAGGTCCAGGCGCCTTCGAAATAGGCCAGCGGATTGGGGGTGGAAGGTTCGGTCGAGGCGGCGGCCAGCAGGCTGGCGATCAGAAGGCTTGTCGGCATGGACCCTCGCGACGTGTCGGTGAACAGCAAAGCATCATCGACGGCGCTCGTCACGCCAGCGTTCGCCCGGGGGTTTGACTTTGCGACGTATCGCCGTCGAATGGCGGCGAGCGACCGGGAACCTCCGATGAAATCCAAGAGCGTCGTGTTGGCGGCCCTGCTGCTGGTCGGATGCGCGACGCGCGGCGGGCTCGACACGGCGGTCGGCGTCAGCGGTGGGCTGGAGTGCGTGGGCGCCAGGACGTCTCGTCCGACCGTGATCCTCGAGGCGGGCGCGTTCGGGGGGGCGGCTGACTGGTCGCTGGTGGCCGAGAGGCTGGCCGCGGGCGGCCGGGTCTGCGCCTACGACCGCGACGGCATGGGGGTGTCGACGATCCACGATCTCGACCGCTCTCCGGTCGCCATCGCCGCCCGGCTGGAGGCGATGGTGGCCCAGCAGGAGGGCGACGCGCCGGTCATCCTGGCGGGCCATTCGAACGGCGGGCTCTATGTCGAGGCCTTCGCCCGCGCGTGGCCCGAGCGCACGGCGGGTCTGGTGCTGGTCGACGCGGTCGGGACCGACGTCAAGGACCACCCGCTGGCCCTGGCCGACCTGGAGCACGAGGCGCGCCTGGCGGCCTTCACGCCGGCCGCCCGCGCCGTCGGCCTGACGCGCCTGGTCCCGCTGATGGACGACATCTCGCCGGCGGCCGAGGCGGCGGCCCGGCGGCGGTCGGCCTGGACCGGGCGGACCAGCGTTCAGGCGGGGGTGGCGGAGGTGAGGGCCTTCCTGCCGGGCCTGGCCGCCGTCGACGCCCTGCCGCCGTTGCGCCCGACCATCCCCGTGGCGGTGATCGTCGCCAGCCGGACCCCGTCCGCGGCGCTGGACCGCGACTGGCGCGCCGCCGAGATCGCCCCCGCCCTGCGGGCCTGCCGCGCGCTGGTGCTCGACGCCCGGGCCAGCCACACCTCCATCCTCGACGCCCAGCGCGACTATGTGGCGGAGGCGGTCGGGTGGCTGAACGGCGAGCGGCCGGCGGCGGGCGTGGCGCGGTGCCCGGACCCGCCCGGATCTAGGATCGAGCCGTGAGCCATCGCCGCACCGGCGCGTCGTAGAACCGGAACGCCGCCCAGGCCGTCGCCAGCGCCACGAACACGCCCAGGACGCCGAACCAGGCCGGCAGCGGCAGCTCCCACCGATAGGGATAGAGCCGCAGCATCACCGCCCAGGTCGCCCAGTGCATGGCGTAGAGCGGGTAGGAGACGTCGCCCGTCGTCCGACAAACCGCGCCCGCCACGCCCTGGGGGTCGTGGGCGCCGACCAGCACCAGCATCGGAAACAGCATCGCCACGCAGGCGAGGTCATAGAGGCCGTTCCAGGGAACGCCGTTCCAGGCCAGGCCGGTCCAGGGCGGGCCGGGCAGGAGCGGCACGGCCATCGCGGCCAGCAGGGCCAGAACCGGCGCCAGCAGGCGCGGTTTGGGCGCCAGGGCCCGATAGCGCCAGCAGACCCAGCCCAGGCTGAAGCTGAAGCTGGCCCGGGCGACGCCCCACCAGAAGGTCGCCTGGTCCCAGCCGGTCTCGATCCCGTTCAGGGTCGACGCCACATAGACCATCATCGCCCCGCTGAGCAGCACGACGGCCATCAGCCCCAGATCGGGCAATCGCCGCAGGGGGAACCACAGGACGCTGACGATCACCTCCAGGCACAGCGACCAGGCCAGCGGATTGAACGGAAAGAGGGAGGGAAAGGTCCAGTCGGCCGGATGGCCCAGGCGCGGGACCAGCAGCAGGCCGCGCGCCAGGTTCGGCCAGAACGGCGGGCTGTGCCGCGAGGTCAGGACCGCCCCGATCACGGTCGACAGCACCAGCAGCGGCCAGATCCGCACGACGCGTATCCACACATAGGCCGGCCAGCCGATCTGGCGTCGCTCGAACGCGTGGGCCAGGACGAAACCGCTGAGGCAGAAGAAGAAATCGACCGCCAGATAGCCATGGGCGAACCAGCCCGGACGCCCCGTCCACCCGGCCACGTGATAGAGCAGCACCCCCAGCGCCGCCGCCGCCCGCAGGCCGTCCAGGGCGGCGAACCGCTGTGTTTCGTGTTCCCTCACCCGTCGGACTTTCAGGATCGCGGGGGTTTTCGCAAGAGGGGCTAGGGAACCCGCGACGCGACGATCCGGGTGGGCGCTTCTCGTTGAATGGCACCGCCGCCTACCCCCAGGCCGCCATCAGCAGCATGACGATCCCCACCTCGACCGCGTCGCCCAGGCCGTGGGCGATCATCGGGGCCAGCAGGCTGCGCGAGCGCTCCATCAGCCAGACATAGGTCAGGCCCCAGGCGAAGGCGTAGATCTGCTGGGCGATCGCCAGGTTCAGCGGGTTGTGCAGGAAGCTGTCGTAGTGGGCCAGGCCGAACAGCAGGGCCACGACATAGGCGGCCACCGGTAGGTCCAGCCGCCCGATCCTCAGGCGGCCGGGGACCAGCACCGCCAGCATGCCGACCAGCAGGCCGCGGAAGATGATTTCCTCGTTGGGGCCCGCCGCCGCCATCACGCCCAGCCAGCCGGCGATCGCGCCCGCCGAGGTGATGTCGTAGCCGCCGTCTGGCGCGGTGTGGGCCAGCAGCTGGGGCCAGTAGTCGGCGACCAGCATGATCAGGCCCATGGCCGCGCCGACCGCGATCGACAGGCCGGCATAGGTCCGCCCCGGCGGCCAGCGCAGGTGGTTGTCGGCCTGGGGCAGGACCCGGCGCATCACCGCCAGGGCGACCAGGCCCGTGATGATCTGGAACAGGGTGGCCAGGGCCACGAAGACCCAGATCTGATGCTGGAAGAGCTCGATATTGTGCTTGTAGAGCCAGGCCCCCGCCGCGCGGCCGGGAACCAGCAGCAGCTGCATCAGCACCGCGGTCAGCACGATCCACAGGATCGACCAGGGGCGGAACCGCAAGCCAGTGACTTCGACGAACGGGCGGCGCGACGGGGGCAGGGCGAGATCGGTCATGCCGACCTGAATGCCAGCCTCAGGCCGCCCGGGTCTTGAAGCTATGTTGCAGCCGGAACTGGGCGCGCCAGGCCCCGGGCGAACGGCCGGTCAGGTCCTTCACGTCGCGGCTCATGTGGGCCTGGTCGGCGAAGCCGGCTTCGGCGGCGATCTCGGCCAGCGGGGCCTCGCCCTCGACGATCGACCGCCAGGCGCGCCGGGCCCGAGCCTCGACGCGGAACCGGGCCGGGCCCACGCCATAGGCGTCGCGGAACCAGCGGAAGACGGTCTCGCGGCTGACGCCCTGGTCGCGGGCCCAGGCCTCGACCGTCGGAGCCTCGTCGCCGGACAGGGCCTGGGCCAGCTGGTCGGGGACGTCGGCCAGGCCGGCCTGGCCTGGCCGCAGGGTCTCCAGCAGGGCGGCGGCGGCTTCGACGGGATCGCGCTCGGCCAGGCGGGCCAACAGATCGGGATCGACGGTCCGCGCCATCGCCGTTTCGGCCGCGGCCTCGGCCAGCGGCAGGTTCAGCACCAGGGTCTTGCCCGGTCGCCGGTTCCAGTGGCCCGAAAAGCGGCCGTGCAGCAGCACGTCGCCGGCCCGCACCCGCCAGCGCCCCCGCTCGCCGGCCTCCTCATAGCCGCCGTCCAGCACGACGGCGGCGTAGGCCTCGTCATGGACGTGGCGCGGGATGGTCTCGCCGGGGATCAGGGCGGAGCGGAGGGGCATGATCGAAGCATAGCCGGAAATCGGCGTTCGGCGACTTAAAGCCCTGTCATGTAAGGCTCGCGCCTCAGGGATGGGCGCGCAGGTAGGCGATCAGGTCGGCGCGGTCCTGGGGCGAGGGGGTTCTGGCCCCCATCGCGGTTCCGGGCGCGAAGCGTTTGGGATCGGCCAGCCAGGCGTCCAGGGTCTCGGCGTTCCAGGTGACGTCGCGCGACGCCAGGGCCTTGCTGTAGTGGAAATCCGCCACGGCGCCGGCGCGGCGGCCATAGACCCCGCGATGACGGGGACCGAAGCGGTTGGCGTCCAGGCTGTGGCAGAAGCCGCAGCGTCCGGCGTAGAGCCGCTCGCCCCGGGCCGGGTCGCCGGTCGGCGGGCCGGCGAGGGCCGGCGAGGCGGTCATCGTCAGCAGGATCACCAGGATCACGGGCGGCCATCGACGCGTCATGGGGGTCTCCATCGGTTGGACGGCGACTCCATAGACCGGTGGTTTCCCGCTAATAAGTACGCACTATTTTTATACCGTCCGCCTTGTTCGCACGATCGTTCGGAAGGCCGCCATGTCCAAGCAGCCCGCCCCCTGGTGCCCGGTCGCCGCGACCGTCGACGTGATCGGCGGCAAGTGGAAGCCGACCATCCTGTTCCACCTGAAGGACCAGCCGCGGCGCTTCAACGAACTGCGCCGCCTGATGCCCGACATCACCCAACGCATGCTGACCCTGCAGCTGCGAGCCCTGGAGGACGACGGGATCGTTTCGCGCACCGTCCACGAGGTGGTGCCGCCCTGGGTGGAGTACGCCTTCACCGAGCGGGGGCTGACGCTGGGCCCGCTGCTGGACGCGATGGAGGACTGGGGCTGGGCCTACGGGGTCAAGCCCTCATCTCCTCCCCCGTAAAACGGGGGAGGTGGACGCGAAGCGGACGGAGGGGGCGTCCAGCCGCCGCAACGCCCCCTCCGTCACGGCGCGTATCCGCACCGCGCCACCTCCCCCGCGGCGCGGGGGAGGAGAGGATCAGCGCACCGACGTCCACGGCCGGCTGAGCAGCACCGCGCAGTTGATCAGCCCGACCAGCGAATAGGTCTGCGGATAGTTGCCCCACAGCTCGCCGTCCGCGAAGCCGATGTCCTCCGACAGCAGGCCGGCGGTGGTGCGCCGGGCCAGCATCTCCTCGAACAGGTCGCGGGCCTCGTCGATGCGGCCGGCCAGGTACAGGGCCTCTACCAGCCAGAAGGTGCAGATGTTGAACGCCGTCTGCGGGGCGCCGAAGTCGTCGGGGATGGCGTAGCGCAGCAGATAGGACCCCTTGCGCAGGCCCGCCTCGATGGCCGCCACGGTGGCGACGTTGCGCGGGTCCTTGGCCTCGATGAAGCGCAGGTCGACCAGCTGCAGCAGGCTGGCGTCCAGCTCCTCGCCCTCGAAGGTGGCGGCGAAGCGGCCCAGGGTCTCGTTCCAGGCCCGCTCGTCGATGGTCTGACGCACCTTGGCGGCGCGCGCGTTCCAGAATTCGGCCCGTTCGGTCAGGCCCAGGCGGGCGGCGGCGTTGCCCAGCCGGTCGCAGGCCGCCCAGCACATCACCGCCGAATAGGTGTGGACATTGGCCCGGCCGCGGAACTCCCACAGGCTGGCGTCGGGCTGGTCGTGCAGATGGAAGGCCCGCTCGCCGACCGGCTCGAGGTTGTGGAAGTCCTCCACCGTGCCGGGGCGCAGCAGACGCTCGTCGAAGAAGGCCTGGACGGTGGACAGGATGATCTGGCCGTAGACGTCGTGCTGCTGGTGTTCGAACGCCTGGTTGCCGATCCGCACGGGGCCCATGCCGCGATAGCCGGGCAGGGCGGGGGCGAAGCGCTCGGTCAGCTGCGGCTCGAAGCCCACCCCGAACAGCGGCTGGATGTGGCCGCCGGCCGCCCTGTCGACGATGTTGCGCAGGTAGCCCAGATAGTTCTCCAGGATGTCGACCGCGCCCAGGCGGTTCAGGGCCTGGACCACGTAATAGGCGTCGCGCAGCCAGCAGTAGCGGTAGTCCCAGTTGCGGCCGCTGTCGGCGTGCTCGGGGATCGAGGTGGTCATGGCCGCGACGATCGCCCCGGTCTCCTCGTGCATGCAGAGCTTCAGGGTGATGGCCGAGCGGATCACCGCGCTCTGGTAGTCCAGCGGCACGGCCAGGCCGCGCACCCAGTCCATCCAGTATTCCTGGGTCTGCTGCAGCATGCGGTTGCAGGTGGCCCCGATGTCGGCGTTGAAGCCCTCGTCGGCGCCCAGGAACATGGCGATCGGCTTTTCCAGCCGGAAGGTGCGCTCCTCCAGGATGTGCGAGACCGGGCCGTCGGTCGACAGGCGCAGGGTCATGTCCGAGCACAGGAAGCGGATGTGGTTGGAGCCGTGGGTGTTCTCGGCCGCCCGCGCGCCCCAGTCGGCGGTCGGGCGCAGGCGGATGGTGATGCGCGCCACGCTGGTCAGGGGGCGGATCAGGCGGATGAACGCGGTGGGGCGGAAATTGCGGCCGTACTGCTGGTAGCGCGGGGAAAAGTCGATGATCTCGACGCTGGCCCCGTCGGCGTCGGTGATCACCGTGCGCAGGATCGGGGTGTTGCGCAGATAGTCCTGCTCCACCGTCCGCGCGCCGTCGACCACGACCTCCCAGACGCCCTTCGCGGTCGGATCGCCGGGCTCCAGGCCGCCCAGCAGCGAACTGAACACCGGGTCGGCGTCGATGCGCGGCGCGCAGGCCCAGACGAAGCGCCCGCTGCGGTCGATCAGGGCGCTGACCGCGCAGTTGCCGATCGGGAAGAGGTCGAGGTTTTGCGGCATGGTTTGGTCCCGCTCGTATCGTGCTTCAGTTTTTCAAGCCGCTCATCCCGGCGAATGCCGGGACCCAGATCCCAAAGTCGAGAGGCTGATTGGAAAAGCGCCGAGCCTTTGGAGCCCGCGCCCAGCCTTGCCATCTGGGTCCCGGCATTCGCCGGGATGAGCGGAACAAGAGAAGAAGGGTCACCGTCGCATCAGGATAGGCACCGGCGATTGCTTGCTCGTATGGGCCGCGACGTGGGCGCCGATGTGCTCGAAGGTGATGTCGGTCGAGGCCGCGCCGATCCGCAGGCCGTCGATCTGCAGGTGGTCGATGCCGATCGGCAGGCGCGGATCGGTCAGGTGCACCTCGCCCCGCCAGCCGTCGATGGTGATGCCCAGGCAGGCCTGCAGCATCATGAAGGCCGAGCCGGCCGCCCAGGCCTGCGGCAGGCAGGCCACCGGATAGGCCACCGGCGGCTCGCCCGGCTGGCGCGGGAAGCCGCAGAACAGCTCGGGCAGGCGCATCTCGTAGTGGGCGGCGGTCTCGAACAGGCCCGAGGTCATCTCGACCACCCCGTCGCGATGGCCGTAGCGGGACAGGCCCATGGCGCAGATGGCCGTGTCGTGCGGCCAGACCGAGCCATTGTGATAGCTCATCGGATTGAAGCGCGGCTCGCCCTGGGCCAGGGTCCGCACGCCGAAGCCGTTATGGAAGGCCGCCGACAGCAGGGCGTCGGCCACCTTCTTGGCCCGGGCCGGCGAGGGCAGGCCGCAGAACAGCAGATGGCCGGGATTGGAGCCGCGCACGCGACAGGGGTTGCCGTGGCCGTCGATGGCCATGGCGTAGAAGCCCTTGTCCTCCATCCAGTAGCGATCCTCGACCTGGCGGCGCAGATGCTCGGCCTTCTCGCGCCAGCGGACGGCGTTTTCGGCGTCGCCGCGCCGCTGGGCCAGGTCCGCCATGCCCCTGAACGCGGCGAAGGCGTAGCCCTGGACCTCGACCACGGCGATCGGCCCGTCGGGGAACTTGCCGTCCTCGTGGAAGACGCTGTCCTCGCTGTCCTTCCAGTTCTGGTTCGACAGGCCGGACTCCAGGCCGCGGGCGTAGTCGATCAGGCCGTCGCCCGTGCTGTCGCCGAAATGCTCGATCCAGGCGATGGCCGCCATCAGCGGCTCCCACAGGCGTTCGATGAACTCCAGATCGCCGGTCCGCTCGGCATAGGCGCAGGCCAGGGCCACAAACAGCGGCGTGGTGTCGACCCCGCCGTAGTAGCGGCCGAACGGCAGCTCGCCCAGCGCGGTCATCTCGCCCTTGCGGGTCTCGTGCATGATCTTGCCCGGCGCGCTGTCGCGGAAGGCGCTGACCTCTTCGGCCTGGTGCTCGGCCAGGTAGCCCAGCACGCCCTTGGCCAGGCCGGGCTCGATCCACAGCACCTGCCAGGCGGTGATGATCGCGTCGCGGCCGAACGGGGTCGAGAACCAGGGGATGCCGGCATAGGGATAGGGGCCGGTGGCGAACTGGGTGGTCAGCAGGGCCAGGTCCGCCCGCGACTTCTCCAGCCAGTCGTTGAACAGCCGACCCGAGGTGCGCAGCCGCGCCCCGTGCCGCCGCCGCTTGCGCATGTCGATCCGGGCCCGCGCCGCCGCCGCCCGCCAGCGCTCGCGGGTCGGCGGATGGGCGTGGTCGACCCCCACCTCGACATAGAGGTCGAAATGGGTCTCCGGCGTCAGCATGAACATGAAGTCGGCGCGCTGGGGCCCGAGGCGCCCCGGCGGCTCGGAGAACGCGATGATGCTGGTGCGCCGCACGCCGTCCAGGCCGTCATAGGCGTAGGTTACCGAGCGGCCGTTCGTCTCGGCGGGCAGGACCCGGCCGCGGGCCGGGCGCCTGGAGCCGCGCACCTCGAACATGTCGTGGAAGTCGGCGTCGTATTCCAGGCTGACCGGCAGGATGACCATGTCGCGGCTGTAGTTGACGAAACGCAGGCGCTCGTACAGCCGCTGGTCCCACAGGAACCGCTTGCGCTCGACATGGATCGCGCCGTGCGGCGCGGCGGCGCCGCCCAGGGCCGGAAGCGGCTCGTTGGTCGCGTGCGAGGTGAAGAACACGTTGTCCTGCGACACCGCCGCGCTGAGCAGGGCCGGCGAGCGGTTGCCCAGCAGCAGGCGCAGCTTGGACAGCAGGCGGGTGTCGTCGTGGAACAGGCCGTCGGCGGCGCCCAGCACGTCGCCGAACGCGTCGGCCACCAGGAAGGTGTCCTTGTCCTTCAGCGCGAACAGCCGATAGGGAACGCGCGGTTCCCCTGTCTCGCCTTGCTCGACGGCGCCGCTCGGCGTTGGGCCCGGTGTGAGATCGTCCATGTCTTTCGGCCTCTTGCGCTGAGGTCCCTCGAAAACCCGCCGCGCCGCGTGTCTGCGGCGGGCGGGTTCCAGTTTCCTAAAACCTGATCATGTCTCTGACGCGGCGACCGCGCGGGGCAGGGTCAGGCGCTTTGGGCCAGCGTCAGGCGCTTCGGCGCGGACGCTTCTTCCAGGCGATCATAGATCGCCAGGTAGCGGTGGGCCATGGCGGTCGCCGAGAATCGGTTCTCGAACCGACGGCGAACCTCGAAGCGGCTGATTTCGCCCAGGCGATGCGCCGCCGCGACCGCGCTGTCCTCGTCGTGGACGATGAAGCCGGTCAGGCCGTCCTCGATCACCTCGGGCACCGAACCGCAGTTGTAGGCGATCACCGGCGTGCCGCAGGCCATGGCCTCGATCATCACCAGGCCGAAAGGCTCGGGCCAGGCGATGGGGAACAGCAGGGCGTCGGCGTCGCCCAGGAAGTCGGACTTCTGATGATCGCCGATCTCGCCGACATACTCGATCAGCGGATGGTCCATCAGATGCTCGACCTCGTCGTGGAAATAGGCGCGGTCGGCCGCGTCGATCTTGGCGGCGATCTTGAGCTTCTTGCCCAGGCGCTTGGCGATGGCGATCGCCCGGTCCGGACCCTTCTCGGGCGAGATGCGGCCGAGGAAAGCCAGGTAACCTTCGGATTTCGGGCGAAAATCATAGATCTCTTCAGCCATGCCGTGCAGCACCGTGCCGGCCCAGTTGGCGAAGGGCAGGGGCTGGCGCTGGTCGTCCGAGATCGAGATCAGCGGGAACTGCGGCCAGCGGCGGTAGACGCCCGGAAGGTCCTTCAGGTCCAGGCGCCCGTGCAGGGTCGTCAGGGTCTTGTGCGCCATGTCCTCGAACATCGGGAAATGGATCATGTCGGTGTGGAAATGGATCACGTCGAAACGGTGGGCCTGGCGGCGGACCTCGGACAGCATCGCCATGTGGGCGGCCAGGTCCGACTTCAGCAACGCGGGGTCCAGGCGGATGGCCTGGTCGCGCACGACGACCAGCTCGGCCTTGGTGCGGGCGTCGCCGGACGCGAACAGGGTGACGTCGTGTCCCAGGTCGACCAGGGCGTCGGTCAAGTGCGCGACGACTCGTTCCGTGCCGCCGTAAAAGCGTGGCGGGACGGCTTCGTACAGGGGCGGAACCTGGGCGATCCTCATGGATGGAATCCTGACGCTGGAAGGGCGCGACGGCGCGCCTAGACCTCGGATCAAACCGTCTGTGTGGCGTTAAGGTTCCGCATAGGAAATAAAGAACCATAAGCGGTCTGAACCGTTCGCCTTCCACGATACGGGCGTTGACGCGCCGGTATCGCGACGGCCATCTGAAGGCGCGCGGGCTGGCCGCGCGCGAGCGTGCGGCGAGACCTTTCGACGGTGATCAAGTCCTGGACCAAACGTGACGCACTGCTTGGCGGCGCGCTTTCCCTCTTCACCCTGTCGTCGGCGGCGGCGCAGATCCAAAATGCCCCGCTGGTGAGGGCGCCGCAGCAGCCGGTTATTCCGCCGCCGACGAGCGTGGCGCTGCGGCCCGACCAGGTCGACCTGCTGCTAAAGACCCTGAATCAGGCCTACACCCACGGCTTCGAGTCCGTCGCCTTCGCGCCCGACGCCATCCTGCCGCTGCTCAGCGCCCGCGACGCGCTGACCCGTCAGGGCGCCCAGGCCCAGCTGATCGACCTGACCCTTCGCTACGCCAAGGCCGTGCGCACCGGCCGCCTGGCCCCCGACGCCTTCCTCAACGACTGGGGCCTGCGCCCCTTGCCCTACGATCCGGGTCCCGACTTCGTGCAGGCGGTCGCCCAGGACCGCCTGGGTCCGTGGCTGGACAGCCTGCCGCCGCCCTATACCGGGTACCAGACCCTGCGGAAGGGCCTGGCGACCTATCGCGACATCGCCGCCAAGGGCGGCTGGAAGGCCATCCCGGCGGGCGAGGCGTTGAAGCCGGGCGCGACCGGCGATCCGCGCATCGCCGCGCTGGAGGCCAGGCTGGCGGTCGAGGACGCGACCGTGGCCGTCGACGGAGCGCCGGTGTTCGACGAGCCCCTGCAACAGGCCCTGATGCGCGCCCAGAAGCGCTTCGGCCTCAATCCCGACGCCAGCCTGGGTCCGGCGACCCTGGCGGCCCTGAACGTTTCCGTCGAGCGGCGGATCGGCCAGATCCTGGCCAATATGGAGCGCTGGCGCTGGCTGCCCCAGCAGCTGCCGGCCGACCGCATCCAGGTCAACATCGCCGCCGCGGTGATGAGCGTCTTCCACGACGACGCCCCGAACCTGACCATGCGGGCGGTGACCGGCCGTCCGGGCGACGAAACGCCGATGCTGCAGTCGACGATCCACTCGATCGTGCTCAATCCGCCGTGGAACGTGCCGTCGTCGATCGCCGCCAAGGAGCTGTGGCCCAAGGAGCGGGCCAATCCCGGCTATCTGGCGCGCAACGACTTCATCGTCATCTCGACCGGCGAGGGGACCTCGCGGCTGCAGCAGAAGGCCGGACCCAAGGCCGCCCTGGGCCTGGTGAAGTTCGATTTCGACAATCCCTACGGCGTCTATCTGCACGACACCCCCAGCCGCTCGAAGTTCGCCAGCTTCAGCCGCTTGGCCAGCCACGGCTGCGTGCGCCTGGAAAAGCCGATCCCGCTGGCCAAGCAGCTGCTGGCCTCCAGCCCCGATTGGCAGCCGGACGTGGTCGACGCGACCATCGCGGCGGGCAAGACCGTGCGCGCCCAGCTAGCTCAGCCAATCGCCGTATTTCTGCTCTACTGGACGGCCTACATGACCCCAGACGGGCAGATGAACTTCCGCGACGACCCCTATGGCTGGGACAGCGTGCTGGTGCAGCGTATCGCCGCAGGAGCCCCTGGCTCAGCTTGACCCCCGGGTCCACGTGAGGCCTCTTCCCCGTCAGAACCTTTCCAGTTTGGAAAGACTCAGGCGTCTTTAGTGCTCGTGTGAGGGTCGCCAAGTGCGGCGATCCAGCCTTCCGGCTCTCGCGAGGTCAGTCCGGGGAAGCGTAAATGATCGAACGACGTAAGCTGTTGGGGCTAGGCCTTGGCGTGCTCGGCGCGAGCGCGATCGGGCCGATGGCGGCCTTCGCCCAGGCCAAGCTGGGGATCTCCGATCCCATCGCCGACCTTCTCCAGCGCCAGTCCGACCTCGCCGAGGGCATGGCCGAAGACGAGCTTCCGGCCGCCGTCGCCGCGCCGATCGCCGCCCCGGTCTCCCAGGTCCGCACCGCCTCGCACGCCCCCCGCTGGCTGAAGCTGCACAACATCCACACCCAGGAAAAGCTGGAAGCGGTCTATTTCGACAAGGGCGAGTACGTGCCCGACGCCGTCCAGGCCCTCGACCGCGTGCTGCGCGACTACCGCACCGGCGACGTCTATTCGATGCATCCGGAGCTGTTCGACACCCTCTCGGCCCTGTCTCAGAAGACCGGCTCCAAGTCGCACTTCCAGGTGATCTCCGGCTACCGCTCGCCCAGGACCAACGCGATGTTGCACGAACGCAGCGGTCAGGTCGCCAAACGCAGCCTGCACATGGACGGCAAGGCGATGGATGTCTATCTGGAGGATGTCGCGCTGGATCGCTTGAGGGCCGCGGCCCTGGATCTCGGACGCGGCGGCGTGGGTTATTACCCCGTCAGCAATTTCGTCCACGTCGACGTCGGACCCGTCCGGCGTTGGGTCGGCTCCTAAGAGGGCCGCACACCAGAGGAAAGCCCGGATGGCCAAGGCCGAACGCAAGAGCAACCCGTTCGGATGGATTCTCCTGGGAGCCCTGGTCGGCGCCATCGCCACCGCCGGCGTGCTGCTGATGGCCTCCTCGATTGATTTCGACCGAGGCTATGAACAGGGGCCGACCGAGATCGGCACGGCCGCCGACAACGCCGCCGCCTCGGCACGGCCCACCCCGGTGGCCACGGCGCCCAAGCCCGAACAGCCGGCGCCGGTCGCCGCCGTCCCGGCTCCGGCCGCTCCCCAACCGTCCGTCGACGCCCAGATGGCCGACGACGCTGCCGCCGCGGGCATGACCTCGCGGGCGCCGGCGGAGCAGCCGACCAACTAGGCCGCCTTCGTCCCGGAGGTTTCCTTCATCTTGGCCAGAAGGTCCCGCTGGGCCGCGCGGTGCATGACCGTCAGGGCGTCCTCCAGCGCGTCGATGCGTTCGGCCTGCTTGAGGACGAGGCGTTCCAGGTCCTGCAGGCGCTCTTCGATGGGGTCTCTCATGGCGTCCTCCGCTCGCGCCGCCTATCGAACCCCGATGACCCTCGCGGGTCAAGATTTGTGCATTTGCACCTGAAAAGCGAAAGGCCCCGGATCGCTCCGGGGCCTTTCCTGTTTCGGCGAGACCGAAACCCTACGACTTCGGCGCGGCCATCGGCGTCAGCTTGCCGGCGGCGGCCTTCATGGCCTCGTGCTGGGCCGGGGGCAGGGGGATCAGGCCGCGGCCCTGCAGATAGCCGCCCCGGCCGGTCGCGGAGTCGGACACGAACTCGGCGACGAACTCCTTCAGGCCCGGGGTCACCCCGACCTGGTCCTTCTTGACGTAGAGGTACAGCGAGCGCGACAGCGGATACTGGCCGCTGGCGATCGTCTGGGCCGTGGGCTTCACGCCGTTGACGCTGGCGCCCTTGATGCGGTTGGCGTTCTCCTCGAGGAAGCTGTAGCCGAACACGCCCAGGGCGCCCGGGGTCTTCTCGATGGTGCCGATGATGGCGTTGTCGTTCTCGCCGGCGTCGACCCACGACCCGTCCGTGCGCAGGGGATCGACCTTGGCCTTGAAGCCCTTCTCGTCCTTGTCGGCCAGCGCCTTGGCGGTGGGGAACTTCTTGGCGCCGGCCTCGACGGCCAGCTCGATGAAGGCGTCGCGGGTGCCCGAGGTGGGCGGCGGGCCGTAGACCAGGATGCGGTTGGCCGGCAGGCCGGCGCCGACGTCCTTCCAGGTCTTGTAGGGATTGGCCACGAACTGGCCGCCGCGCAGCACGTTCTGGCCCAGGCCCAGGAACAGGTGCTCGACCTTGAAATTGTAGTCGGGCGCGGACTTGTCCATGGCCACGACGATGCCGTCGAAGCCGATCTTCAGCTCGACGATGTTGTTGACGCCCTTGGCCTTGCAGGCCTCGAACTCGGACTTCTTCATCGGACGCGAGGCGTTGGCGATGTCGGGGAACTTCTCGCCCATGCCGCCGCAGAACATCTTGATCCCGCCGCCGGTGCCCAGGCTCTCGATCTTCGGAGCCTTCTTACCGGTCTTCTTGGCGAAGTTCTCGGCGGTGCGGGTGGAGAAGGGGAACACGGTCGACGAGCCGGCGGCCCAGACATAGTCGCGGGCGGCGTGGGCGCTGGACGCGCCGGCCAGCAGGCCGAGCGCGGCGGCGGCTCCGAGCAGGGTCTTCATGGGGGCATTCCTACTTTCGGGGGCGATAAGGAGGGAACGAACAAACTGTACGTCCTGTGCCGCCGTCATTTGTCACAGTTTGGCGACAGATTTGCGACAGTCTCCGTTCACGGACAATCCCGCGCCCCCGAAAGCTAGCCGCGTGGGCGGACGACCTCGCCGTCTTCCTTGGTGAAGCTTTCCGGCGCGGTCTCCAGCAGGTCGAACACCCGCTCCGAAGGCCGGCACAGCCGCACGCCCTTGGGGCTGACCACGATCGGGCGCTCGACCAGGATCGGCTCGGCGATCATGGCGTCCAGGATCGCGTCGTCGGAAACCTCGGGCGCGGTCAGGCCCAGGGCCTCGGCGGGCGTGCCCTTGACCCGCAGCCACTCGCGCGGCCGCACGCCGCCCTGGGCCAGAAGCTCGGCCAGTTGCTGGCGGGTCAAGCGGGTCTTCAGATACTCCACCACCGAGGGCGCGTATCCGGCCGCCCGGATCATCGCCAGAGTGTTGCGCGAGGTGCCGCAGCCGGGATTGTGGAAGATGGTGATGGGAAAATCGGCGTCGGTCATGGGGCGGGTTTTTCCTTGAGAAGCCATCCGAACGTCAAGGCCGCCGTCAGGGCGCCGACGAACTGGGCGAGGATGAAGGCGGGGGCCGAGGCGGGCGCTATGCCGGCGAAGGTGTTCGACAGGCTGCGCGCCACGGTGACCGCCGGATTAGCGAAGGATGTCGAGGCGGTGAACCAGTAAGCGGCGGTGATGTAAAGCCCGACCGCGACGGCCGTGAAGTCGGGGCGGAAGCGAACGACGCCCAGGATCGTGGCGACCAGGCCGAAGGTGGCGACCGTCTCGGCCAGCATCTGGGCGGGGCCGTCGCGCAGCTTGGTCGAGACCTGCAGGATGGGCTCGGCGAACATGGCGTGGGCCAGCCAGACGCCCGCGACCGCGCCGACGATCTGGGCGACGGCGTAGAGCAGGGCCTGCTGGGCCTTGATGTCGCGGCGCAGCAGGGCGACCAGGGTGACGGCGGGATTGAAATGCGCGCCCGAGATCGGTCCGAACACCGTGATCAGCACCACCAGCCCGGCGCCGGTCGCCAGGGTGTTGCCCAGCAGGGCGATGGCGACGTTTCCGCCGGACAGCCGCTCGCCCATGACTCCGGAGCCGATGACGACCGCCAGCAGCAGGGCCGAGCCGAGGGCTTCGGCGGCGAGGCGGCGCGACAGGGAAAAGACGGTCATCGCGCCGAGGCGCCCGCTTTGTCGGAGGCGGTCGATTTGCCGATCTCGTCCAGGCGGCGTTGCAGCGACAGCCGGTCCAGCGAGGCCATGGGCAGGGCGCAGAACAGGGTGATGCGGCTGTTCAGCTGGCGATAGGCCTCGGCGAAGGCCAGGGCGATCTCGGCGTCCGTGCCGGTCGCGGCCGAGGGGTCGGGAACGCCCCAATGGGCGCTCATCGGCTGACCGGGCCAGATCGGGCAGACCTCGCCGGCCGCGTTGTCGCAGACGGTGAACACGAAATCGAGCTCGGGCGCGTCGGGATTGTTCAACACCGCGAACTCGTCCCAGGGCTTGGAGCGCAGGCCGTCGGTCTTGTGGTTGAGGTGCTTCAACAGGTTCAGGGCGTGCGGATTGACCGTTCCGCTGGGCGCCGAGCCGGCGGAGAAGGCCCGGAAGCGGCCCGCGCCCACGCGGTTCATGATGGCTTCGGCGAAGATCGATCGCGCCGAATTGTGGGTGCAGAGGAACAGGACGTTCAGCGGGCGGTGATCGGGTTGGTCGCTCATGCGGTCTCCGGTTCGGCCAGGCAGGTTGCATCGCAGGCGGCGGCCCTGGCCAGAATGTCGCCGAGCGGCGCGCAGATCTCGGGCGCTCCGTCGCAGCAATCCTGCATCAGGAAACCCAGCAGGCCGCTCATGGCGCCGTAGTCGGCCGCATAGATGATCGAGCGCCCCTCGCGCCGCGAGCCGATCAGGCCGGCGTGGGACAGGACGTTCAGATTGGCCGACAGGGTGTTGGGAATCATGTCCAGGCGGCGGGCGATCTCGCCGGCCGCGACGCCTTGCGCGCCGGCTTGCACCAACAGGCGGAAGATCGCCAGTCGGCCCTCGTGGCCCAGGGCGGAGAGAGTCGCGGCGGCGGCTTTTGATTCCATACTTCCAATATGATCGAAATATGTGACGAAAGGAATATGGCTTCGAGACCGGAACCGGTTCCCAGTATGCTTCCAGACGTCGCGTAAGGAGGAGCCGCCTTGTTTCACAGCCCATCCAAGCACAAGGACTTCGGCGTGTTCCTGCCGGTCGCCAACGGCGGCTGGATCATTTCAAAGACCACGCCGGTCCTCGACGGCCTCTATCCGCAGAACAGGGCCGCGGCGGTTCTCGCCGACCAGGTCGGCATGGACTTCGTGATGTCCATGGCCAAGTTCCGCGGCTTCGGCGGCGAGACCGACCACTGGGGCACGGCCCTGGAGTCGGTGACCATGATGGCCGGCATCGCCGAGGCCACGTCGAGCGTGCGCATCTGGGCCACCCTCCACCCGCTGCTGCAGAACCCGGCCGTGGCGGCCAAGCTGATCTCCACCCTCGACCACGTCAGCGGCGGCCGCGCGGGCCTGAACATCGTGGCCGGCGCCTACAAGGGCGAGTTCGACCAGATGGGCGCCTGGGACGACAGCCTCTCGCACGACGACCGCTACGCCCTGACCGAGGAATGGACCTGCATCGTCAAGCGCCTGTGGGCCGAGGACAGCGTCGATTTCGCCGGTAAGTTCTTCACGATGAAGGACTGCCAGTCCAAGCCCAAGCCGCTGGCCAAGCCGCGTCCGGAGCTGATCTGCGCGGGCATGAGCGACCGGGGCTTCCAGTTCTCGGTGCGCGAGGCCGACGTCTGCTTCATCGGCGGCCGCACGGCCGACGAGCGCCGCGACGCCTCGCTGCGCGCCAAGAAGACCGCGCGGGCCCTGGGCAAGAGCATCAAGACCTACGCCATGTGCACGGTGGTCCACGGCGACACCGACGCCAAGGCCCAGGCGATGGTCGAGCACTACAAGGACGGGGCCGACATGGCCGCGATCCTGGCCATGCTGGCCAGCTGGGGCGTGCCGGCCGAGAAGCTGTCGAGCGTCGCGGCCCAGCAGGGGGCCTTCATGACCCACACCGTGGTCGGCGCGCCGAAGACCTGCGCCGAGCAGATCGAGGCGTTCGTCGATTACTGCCAGCTGGACGGGCTGATGCTGATCTTCCCCGACTATGTCGAGGGCCTGACCATGTTCGGGGGCGACATCCTGCCGAGCCTGCGGGCGGTCTATTCGTGAGCGCCGCGAGCGCCGAGACCGCTGACGGCCTGGCCGCCTGGATCGCGCCGGGCCGCACGGCGGTGCTGGTGATCGACATGCAGGTCGACTTCGCCTCGCCGGACGGGGTTCTGGGCGCGTTCATCGACATGAGCGTGGTCGAGCCCGCCCTGGCGGCCGCCGAAAAGCTGGTCGCCGCGGCCCGCGCGGCCGGCGTGCCGGTGGTGTTCGTGGGCCTGTCGACCACGCCGGAGACCGACTCCGCGGCCTGGAGCGAGCGCATGCGCCGGCGCGGCGGCGACCCCGAGGTCGGCGCGGCCCTGTGCCGGGCCGGGCAGGCGGGCTCGGAGTTCTACGGCCCCAAGCCGGCGCCGGGCGAACTGGTGGTGTCCAAGACCCGCTACAGCGGCTTCGTCGGCACCGATCTGGACATGCGGCTGACCAGGATGGGCGTCGACACCCTGGTGGTGGCGGGCCTGACCACCGAGTGCTGCGTCGACGGCACGGTCCGCGACGCTTTCGACCTGGACTACCACGTGTTCGTCGCCGCCGACGCCTGCGCCGCCTACGAGGCGGACATCCACGCCGCGTCGCTGAAGGTGATGGCGCTGAACAGCGCGATCCTGACCGACACGGCCGCGGTGGCGGCCGCGTGGAAAGGGACCGCCTGAGCATGGCCGACGGATTTCCGCCCCTGGACGCCCGCGCGCCCTACCAGGTCACCGACGCCGACCGCGCCGCCATCGCCGCCGCCATCAGCCAGGACGAGATCGTCGAACTGGCCCTGACCCTGGGCAACATCCCCGCGCCCTCCGGCAAGGAGCTCGAAGTCGCCAACTACGTCCACGACTGGATGGCGCGCGAGGGCTTTTCGCCGCGCAAGGTGGGGGCCACGCCCGAGCGCCCCAACATCATCGGGACCTACGGCGGCAAGGGCTCCAACACCATTGGGGGCAAGAACCTGCTGTTCACCGCCCACCTCGACACCGAGGCCCCGACCTGGAACCCGGATCTGGACGCCTACAAGTACGCGCCCGAGACCCTGGCCAATCCCGAATGGGAAAAGTGCTGGCTGGAGGACGGCAAGCTGTACGGCTATCCGATCGCCAACGATCGCGGCCCGATGAGCTGCTTCATGATCGCCGCCAAGGCGCTGAAGACGGCCGGCTACGACCTGGCGGGCAAACTCTATCTGACCGCCTGTCCCGGCGAGATCGGCCCCGAGCCGATCGAGGAGCACCGGGGCGTCGCCTATATGGGCAAGGACATCGGGGCCCACTACCTGTTCCACCATGGGGGCGTGGCCCCGGACTACGCCATCGCCGCCGAGGGCTGCGATTTCGGCCTGACCTGGGTGGGCTGCGGCTATGCGGTGTTCCGGTTGCGGGTCTGGGGGGAGGGGGTGTTCACCCCGCTGCTTGAGCATCCGGCCACGGCGGCCCAGCATCCGAATCCGATCTACAGGATCGGCAAGCTGACCGACGCCATCCACGCCTGGAGCGGCGCGTACGAGACGAACAATCGCTACGAAAGCCCCGGCGGCGTGGCCCAGCCCAGGTCGCAGATCGACTCGATCCGCGGCGGCGTGCCGTTCGCCTTCGGGGCGGGGACGGAAGTGGTGAACCTCTATCTCGAGGTCGGCCTGACCCCCAAGCAGCGGGTGGCCGACGTCCAGCGCTCGCTGGAGGCCATGGTCCGCGACAACGGCCTGGGCCGGATCGACATCGAGCCGGTGGTGGCGCGCCACGGCTTCGAGGCCGACGCCCGCGAGGTGGCCCCCTTGGTCGCCGCCGTCGACGACGCCACCAGGCTCAGCCTCGGCCATCCGGTCGCCTTGGCCGACCCGGTCTATTCCAGCATGTGGCGCGACCACAACGTGTTCAACATGCAGCGCATCCCGGCCATCACCACCGGCTTCCGCCGCTGGCGGCCCACGCCCCAGGACCTGGTCGACAGCGCCCTGGTCTACGCCCTGACGGCCTTGGCGATCTGCGGGCGGGCGGATGCCGGGGACGGCGTCTAGAGCGTGATCGCCGACCGTCGGCCTCGGCAGCGAAAACCTCGTCCTTCGACAGGCTCAGGATGAGGTTTTCTACGGCCACCGCCTACACTTGGTCCTCATCCTGAGCTTGTCGAAGGACGAGGACCACGCACCGGAGTTAGGAGCGGCGCGCCCTAGCGCGCGGCGAAGCCGATCGACAGGCTCAGATCCCTCCAGGCGTCGATGTCGGCTTGCAGGCCGGCGGCGGCGCGGCCGGCGTAGGTCAGGGCGTCCTCGCCCAGCAACAGGTGCAGGGGCGGGGCCTCTTCGTCGGCGATGGTCAGGATGGCCTGGGCCGCCTTGGCCGGGTCGCCGGGCTCGCGGCCGGCGTGGTCGGCCATGATCCGCTCGGCGTCGCGGGCCAGACCGTCATAGTCGGCGATCTTGCCGGCGACGACGGCCTTGGAGCCGGCGGAGAAGCCGGTGCGCAGGCCGCCCGGGGCGACATTGGTCACCTTGATCCCCAACTCGGCCACCTCGGCGGCCAGGGTCTGGGTCAGGCCTTCCAGCGCCCACTTGCTGGCGCAATAGACGCCGGTGCCGGCCCAGACCGCCAAGCCCGAGACCGAGGTGATGTTGATGATCCGCCCGGCGCGGCGGGCGCGCATGGCCGGCAGCACCGCCTTCAGCATCGCCAGCGGGCCGATGAGGTTGGTCTCGAACTGGGCGCGAACCTCGTCGAGCGAGGCCTCCTCCACCGCTCCGACCAGGCCGTAGCCGGCGTTGTTGACTAGGATGTCGATCCGGCCCGCGACGCCCTCGGCCCGGGCGACGCCCGCCTTCACGGCGGCCTCGTCGGTGACGTCGAGGATCAGGGCCTGGCCGCCCAGCCGCGCGAAAGCGTCGGCGTCGGCCGCCTGGCGCACCGTGCCGAACACCATGTCGCCGCGCGCCAGGGCCGCTCGGGCGATCTCGCGTCCCAGCCCGCCGGAGACGCCGGTGATCAGCCAGGTCCTGGTCATGGGTTCCCCCCGAACCGGAACTCCGTCGTCTGCTTGAACGTCCGCCCCGGCCGCAGCACGGTCGACGGGAAGTTGGGGTGGTTGGGGCTGTCGGCGAAGTGCTGGGTCTCGATGGCCAGGCCCGCGCCCTTCTCGAGCGGACGACCGTCGGGCGTCTTGAGGGTTCCATTGAAGCTGTTGGCGGTGAACAGCTGGACGCCCGGCTGGGTGGTGGCGACCTCCAGGGTGCGGCCGCTGGCCGGGTCGGCCACGCGGACGGCGGGGACCAGCTTGCCGCGCCCGCCGCCGTCGACGACGAAGTTGTGGTCGAAGCCGTTGGCGAACTTGATCTGGGGATCGTCGGCCGTGACCCGGTCGCCCAGGCGGACCGGCTCGCGCAGGTCCAGGGCCGTGCCGGCGACGGGCGCGATCTCGCCGGTCGCCAGCTTGCGCGCGTTGATCGGGGTGAAGCTCTGGGCCAGCACCTGGGCGGTCTGGTCGTAGATGGTCCCGCCGCCCGCCAGGTTGAAATAGACGTGGTGGCTGAGATTGATCACCGTGGGCTTGTCGGTGGTCGCGCGATAGTCGATGCGCAGGACGTTCTGGCGGGTGACCGTGTAGGTCACGGCGGCCTTCAGGGTTCCGGGATAGCCGCCTTCGCCGTCGGCGGCGGTGTAGGCCAGGGTGACGCCGGCCGCGCCGTGGCGCTTGAACGGCGTCCCGGTCCACAGCCGCGTGGAGAAGCCCGTGGGGCCGCCGTGCGAGGAGACGCCCTCGGCGCTGCTGGGCAGGTCGTGGCGGACGCCGTCGATCGAGAAGCCGCCGTTCGAGATCCGGTTGGCGTAGCGGCCCAGCAGCGAACTGAAATTGGCCCGGGCCTCGTAGGTCTTCAGATCGGCCAGCTCCAGGGCGACGTTCTGGATCCTGCCCTGGCGGTCGGGGACGTCGACCTGGGTGATGACGCCGCCGTAGGACAGCACCTTGACCGTCATGCCGTGGTCGTTCTTCAGCGTGAAGATCTCGACGGGGGCGCCGGCGGCGGTGACGCCGTAGGGCGCGCGGGTCGCGGTGGCGGCCAGGGCGTCGGCGGAGGGCGCGCAGAGCAGGCCGGCGGCGAACAGCAGGGCGGGGGCGAGCGCGGCCCGGGTCTGGTTCGCTGCGACAGCCATGGCTTCCTTCCCAAGATCGCTCGCGCAGAGCTGTTATGGAAACCGGTGTCGGCAAAATGGCCGGCGAGATCAAGAGGCCGCTTCCGACGGATCGGAAACGGCCTCCCGATTCAGGCCGTGGGGGACACTTGGCCTAGAACTGCCAGTCGAAGCCCAGGCGCACCGAACGCGGCGCCTGGTAGGCCCTGACCTTGCCGTACGTGGCGCTGGCCTGGCCGCCGGCGGTTTCGCCGAACTCGTCGAAGTCGGTGGCGCCCTGCAGGTTGAAGACGTTGAAGATGTCGGCCCGCAGCACGAGGTTGCTGTCGCCCTCGCTGCCCACTCCCGGCATCAGGGGCACATACTTGGCCGGGACCGTGTAGCGCATCGAGACGTCGAAGCGGGTGACCCAGTCGCTTTCGAACGAGGTCCCGCGATTGACGATCTTGCCGCCGCAGAAGCGCGCGTTGGCGCCGTCGGCGTTGGCCTCCTGCCAGTCCGGCGCCGAGTTGGGCGCGGCCAGGCCGATGCATCCGTACTTGCGCGGCGACAGCACCGACAGATTGCCGCCGAACAGCAGGTCCTCGAGGACGGCGTAGGAGCCGAACAGCTTGATCTGGTGGCCCCGGTGGTTTGGCAGCAGGCCATAGGCTCCGGGGATGTAGGCCAGACGGTCGAAGTCGACGGTGATGCCGGCGTCGGTCTGGCCGTTGTCCGAGCGGGCCGCCCCTTCGAAATTGCCCTTGGACTCCGACAGGATGTAGGAGCCCCTCAGCCCCCATTTGCCGTCGAACTCGCGGTCGAAGTTGAATTCCAGCCCCAGATATTCGCGCTTGGCCTTGGGGAAGGCCATCTGCTGGGCGGTGATGGTGATCGTCCGGGCGGTGGTTTCGCCGGGCAAGGGGTTGGACAGCTTGACCTTCACGTCGCTGCCCGGGTTGATGATCAGGAACTGGTGGGTGCCGTTCCAGACGTCGGTGCAGCCGGTCTTGGCCGCGTTGGTCTGGGCGAAACCGTTGGCCGAACACCAGACCCGGATGCCCTGGTCCATCACGGCGTCTTCGCTGACCCGGCCCAGGTCGCGGTAGGTCAGGTTGACGCCGCCGCTCCACAGGGCGTTGAAGCGGTGCTCGAAGCCCAGGATGTATTCGTCCTGATAGGTGGACTTGAGGTTCAGGGCCGAGACCGTGTCCGGATCGGGCGCCAAGCCGTTGTTGCGGATCACGCAGGCCTGGGTCCCGACCGGCGCGATGCTCTTCACCGTCGCCACGCAAGGCACCAGGCTGCCGCCGGTGGCCTGGGTGCCCACGCCGCCGATGGGCTTGCCGGTCTTCGGATCGAGGGTGAAGGTCGAGCCGGGGCCGCCGATCGGGAAGAAGAACTCCGAGGCGTCGATGGCGGGCGAGGCGGCGCGGAAGGCGGTGTTGGACGCCACCGGCAGATAGGTCCGGCCGTAGGACCCGTACAGCTTGTCGGTGCGCGCCCCGAACAGGTCGTAGGCGAAGCCCAGGCGCAGGCCGATCTCGTCGTCGAACGACGAGAACACCTGGCCCAGCGGATTCATCACCGAGAACTGGTCCTTGCGGACGCCCAGGTTCAGGGTCAGGGCGTTGGTGACGTCCCAGGCGTCCTGAATGTAATAGGCCTTGTTCTTGCCGCTGTAGCCGCCGCCGGACTCGAAGCGGCGCATCTCGACATATTCCTGGTTCGGCCCGATCGCGCCGCCTTGGGCGCCGCTGGCGCCGGCCTTGCGGTAGATCCAGTTGCGCTCGCCGTTGCGGACGGTGAACTGGGTCAGCAGGGTCTTCTCCTCGTCGAACCCGCCGCGGATGTGGTGGTCGCCGAAGAACTTGAAATAGAGGTCGGCGTCGGCGCGATAGAACTCGCGCTGGGCCAGGGACGGCACGGTGGCCGAGCTGGCGGTCTGGCGGCTGACCGTCGAGGCCGTGCCCGTGCGGTTGTCCTGCACCAGGGACTCGGTGAGCAGATTGCTGATCGACTTGTTGTCGACCTCGCTGCGGCCATAGGCGGCCGAGATCGTCAGCCAGTCGGTGAAGGTTCCGGTGTAGCGCGCCACATAGTTCTCGCCGCCCTGGTAGAGGCTGTCGGCGCTGGCGCGCTCCGGCAGGATCTGCTCGTCGGCCAGGGTGTATTGATAGCTGTCGCGCTTACGCTTGCGGCTGGTGTCGAAATAGGTGAGCTCCAGGTGCTGGCTGTCGGTGATGTAGCCGTCCAGCTTGAAGGCGTAGAACGGGTCGGCCGTGCGGTCCTTGGTCACGCTGCTGCGCACCGCGGTGGGCGAGGTGTTGTTGGTCGCGTTCTGGGCCTCCAGGTTCTGGAAGCTGGCCAGGCCGTAGAAGAACAGGCGGTCGCGGATGATCGGGCCGCCGGCCTCGACCGTGAAGCTGTTGTCGGTGCGATGGGCCAGCGAGTTGCGGGCGATCGTGGTGTTGGGCATCTGCTCGCGCCACTTGTCCGGCTCGTAGCTGCCGTGCAGGGCGAACATGAAGTCGTTGGAGCCCGACTTGGTCACGGCGTTGATCATCGCGCCGGTGCCGCGGCCGAATTCGGCCGGATAGCCGCCGGTCTTGACCTCGACCGACTTGTAGAACTCGAACGGCACGACCGCCGCGCCGATGCCGTTGACGAAGTTGCTGATGTTCAAGCCGTTGATATAGAAGACGTTCTCGCCGACCGAGGCGCCGCCGACGGCGGGCTGGGATTGCCCTTGGACGACGAAGTTGGTGCTGGAGTCGCCGGGGATCGCCGACGGGGCCAGCAGGACCAGGGCGGTGAGGTTGCGGGAGATCGGCACCTGCTTGGTCAGGGTCTCGACATCGACCACCAGGCCCGTCGTGGTGCCGGCGAAGTCCAGCTGCGGATTGGCCGTGCCGGTGACGACGACCTCCGAGACCGCCGCGCCTTCCTCGTTGATCGTGAAGCCGAAATTGGCGGTCGAACCGACGGTGACGCGGACGTTGGGGTTGTTGACAGCCTGGTAGCCGGCCTTGCTGATCGAGACCGAGTAGCCGCCCGACGGGATCAGGGCGATGCGGAACTGGCCGTCGGCGTCGGTGGTCAGGTCGCGCTCGAAGCCCTGGGCCAGCGACTTGACCTTGACCGAGGCGCCGGCCACCGGCGTGCCGTTGGCGTCGGCGACCGTACCCGCCAGGGCGCCGGAGCTGTAGTCCTGGGCCAGGGCCGCCTGCGGCGCCAGGCCGATCAGGACTGCCAGACCCGCGGGCGCGGCGACGCAGGCCAGGCCCGCCGCCATGGTCGAGGCCAGGAGCCGCGCGCGCCGGGAAGCGGCCGGAGACTGGAATCGTCGGTTGGATGAGTTCGAATTGGCGGACATGTAACCCCCTGTTCGTGGAAGGCGAAAAGCTTTCGCGATACCTTCAGACAGCGAATTACGGCGTGTCGGGTCAATAGAACTTACGCTTATTATTGAAATACTGAAATGTTGTCACAGCGTCGACACGGTTGAATTTCAATACTGATCGGTAAGTACATTTGAATTATGGATAACTACGGGGCTATATATTCAAGTAATGACGCGCGAAAGCTCTCATCGACGAGGTCGATGAGAGCTGAACCGGTTTTGACGCGAGCCGGCGGGGGTCAGGCGGCGGGCTGGGGCGTGGAGGTCGAGCCGGGAAGGCGGGACGAAAGCGCCGCGCGGGCCGCGAACAGGGCGATCGGCAGGCCGACGCCGAACATGTGGATGGCCACGCCGCCCGCCAGCACCTCGAGGTGCGGAGCCGGCCTGGGGCCGAACCTCAGCAGCAGCACGACGTAGTTCATGACCAGATAGCAGCCGATCCCGTACAGCGGTCCCCACAGCCAGGGCCGCCTGTTCAACGCGGGGAGCACGCGGCTGGCCGAGACATAGACCGCGGCCATGACCACGGCGATGCCGGCATGGAGGAAGGCGCCGAGGATCGCCGCGCCGGCCCCGCCCTGATAGGCCGCCTTGCCCAGCACGCCGCTGGCGATCGTCTGCAGGATCCGGACCGGATTTGCCCCGCGCAGGCCGAAGAAGACGAAGGCGTAGGTGATGTCCAGCAAGGCGGCCGTGAGCCCGCCGCCCAGGATCGCGGTCAGGGGGCCGATTTCGGTCTTCCGAAAGGATATTCGCATGGGGTCTCTCAGTGCGAGCGCGTGGCGAGGATGGGGGCGGATTCGGGGTCCGGCTGGTCGTCGGACAGGGCGGCGGCGGGCAGGGCGATCGGCGTCTGGGCGGCGATCAACTGCTCGATGCGTTCGACCAGGGCCTGGCCGCGCGGCGACAGCCACAGCAGGCGCTCGCGCGGATCGACGGCGCTGACCTCGCACGCCAGCAGACCCAGGGACGGCGGCAGCGGCCGGTCGATCTGCGGTCCGGCCAGGGCGCGCGACACGCGCGAGGCGCCGGCGTCGGTCAGCCCGCAGGCCACGGCCAGTTCGGTGACGTTGATGCCCGGGTTCTCGGCGACATAGAGGAAGGCCCGGACGCTGGTCAGGCTGATGGCGGGGTGGATCCGCCGGAAGCTTTCCAGCGCGGCCAGCACCGCGTCGCGGCGGCGGATGCGCACGACCTCAGCTGTCATGATAGACCGCCAGGACGCGCGGACGGGTCTTGTAGCGGCGCGGCGCGGTGGGTTCGCCGGCCTTGGCCTCGCCCGCCAGCTTGGGCCGCAGGTGGTGGAAGGCGAAGGCGGCCGCGGGGTATTCGGCGCGGACGGCCGCGAACAGGGCCTCGGCCCGCCGCTGGTGCTCGGCCGCCTCGACATAGTCCAGCGCCGAGACCTCGATGGTGATCTGCGCCCGCAGGGTCAGCATCGGAATGTTGGAGCGCGCGGTCATCTGGGCTCCCTCCGTGAGCATGAGAATCTTGGCCCGTTGATCTTGCCCGCCGGGACCGGCCTGTCAGGCGCTCGGAGACCAACGGTCGGCGTTCTGCTGCGAGCGGCGCGATCGTCTGCCAACGGTCTCGTCATGTCTGCGAACGGCGCTTTGCGCGCGAGCCCCCAGCGGCGACAATGGCCCATGACGTCGACGCCGGCCGCCCAGCAGCAGACCCGGACCATCCTGATCGCCACGACGGGGGTCTGGCTGCTGGCCTACGCCGCCATGACCCTGGGCTGGGTCAGCGCCAAGGCCCCGCATTTCTGGGACGGGGCGTTCCGGCGCGCGGTGGTCTGCCTGATCGGCGCCCTGATGTGCCAGGCCATGGGGCCGGTGCTGCTGCGCTCGACGCCCTGGCCGTTCGTGCGGCGCCTGGCCCTGGTCGCCGGCCTGTCGCTGGTCGGCTCGCTGGTGTTCGGCGTGGTCGACTACACGGTCTATTGCGCCATCCTGCCGCGCTGGCCGGAGTCGACCTTCTGGGGCGTGATGTCGATCAGCCGCACGGTGTTCTGGTTCTTCGCGGCCTGGGCGGCGATCTTCATGGCCGTGCACGCCGATCTGGCCGCGCGCGAAGCCCGGTTCAAGCTGGAGGCGGCGCGGGTGCTGGCCACCGAGACCCAGAACCGCATGCTGCGCTACCAGATCAGTCCGCACTTCCTGTTCAACACCCTCAACGCCCTGGCCACCCTGGTGATGGAGCGGCAGAACGACCGCGCCGAGCAGATGATCCTGGGCCTGTCGGGCTTCCTGCGCCGCTCGCTGGAGCGCGACGTGCGCGAGATGGTCACCCTGGCCGAGGAGCTGGACGGCGAGCGGCAGTATGTGGCCATCGAGCAGATCCGGTTCGGCGAGCGCCTGCGCTACGTCGAGCGCACGCCCAAGGCCCTGGCCGACGCCCTGGTGCCCAACCTGATCCTGCAGCCGATCATCGAGAACGCCGTCAAGCACGGCCTGGCGCGCACCAGCGAGCCCATCGTCATCGAGGTGGTCGCCGCCCAGCGCGACGGCCGGATGTCGATCACCGTCACCGACGACGGGGTCGGGGCGGTGGGCGGGCCGCCGGGCCTGGGCGTGGGGCTGGAGAACGTCCGCCGGCGGCTGGAGACCCGCTACGGCGACCAGGCGGCCCTGACCTGCGGCTCGCGCGAGCCCAGGGGTTTCCAGGTGCGGCTGGACCTGCCGCTGGAGCGCGCGCCATGAGCGACGAGGCGTTGACCGTCCTGCTGGCCGACGACGAGCCCCTGGCCCTGCGCCGCCTGCGGCGCCTGACGGCCGAGGTCGAGGACGTGCGGATCGTCGCGACCGCCGCCGACGGCGACCAGGCCCTGGCCCTGGCGCGCGAGACCGCCGCCCAGGTGGTGATCATCGACATCAAGATGCCCGGCCGCGACGGGGTCAGCGTGGCCCGCGCCCTGGCCGGTCCCGACGGCCCCGTGGTGATCTTCGCCACCGCCTTCGACCGCTACGCCATCCAGGCCTTCGACCTGGCGGCGGTGGACTATCTGCTCAAGCCGTTCGACGGGCCGCGGGTGGCCGAGGCCCTGGCTCGGGCCCGGGCCCAGATCCGCGCCCGCGACGCCGAGCAGCGGATCGGCGAGCTGCGGGCCATCGTCCAGGACCTCAGAGCCGAGGGGCGAGGCGCGGCGAGCAACTTCGAGACCGAGCTGTGGATCGAGGGCCGGGGCGGGGCCCAGCGGGTGCTGGTGCGCGACCTGGACTGGATCGAGGCCGAGCGCGACTATGTCCGCCTGCATGTCGGGACGCGCAGCTATCTGGTCCGGGACTCGATCCGCGGCCTGGTCGAACGGCTGGACCCGGAGGCCTTCGTGCGCATCCATCGGTCGGCGGTGGTCCAGCGCGACCGGGTGGCCCAGCTGGCGCCGCGTCCGGGTGGCGGGCTGACGGCGGTGCTGTCGACGGGCGCCCGGCCGGCGGTGGGCCGCAGCCATGCCGCGGCCGTGCGACGGCTGTTCCGCCGGTCGTCGGGACGGGCGGGGAGGTCCGAGCCGTCGTAGGTCTATCGACCGTCAAGCCTGGTGCGTGGCCCTCGTCCTTCGACAAGCTCAGGATGAGGACCAGTGTGCAGGCGGCGGCAATAGAAAACCTCATCCTGAGCTTGTCGAAGGACGAGGTCTTCGCTGCCGAAGCCTAATGTCGATTGAGCTGGCTAGCGTCTTTGATTGTCTTGGAAGACAGAGCGCGGGGGCGGAACCACCGCGTCGGAGGCCAGGGGCCGTCCGGAAAAGCCGCATCGGTCGAACCGACGGGCGGGCGCTTCAGGCTTTCGCGCTGGAAGGCCGGATGAGCGGCCGGCGGTGAGGCCGGCCGCTCGCCGAGGGATTAGCCGTTGACGGCGTCCTTCAGTTGCTTGGCCGGCGTGAAGGCGACCTTCTTGCTGGCCGCGATCTGGATGGCGGCGCCCGTCGAGGGGTTGCGGCCGGTGCGGGCCGGCTTGGCCTGGACCTTGAACTTGCCGAAGCCCGGGATCGAGACTTCTTCGCCCTTCACGGCGGCGTCGGTCAGCGACTTGAAGACGCCGTCGATGATGGCCTTGGCCTGAGTCTTGGTCAGCTTGTCGTCGGCGGCCACGGCGGCGTCGACCAGATCCGAAACGTTCATAAATCAGCTCATCTGCTGGAATCAAAAGAGAGCCAACCCTGCCGGGCTGAACGCGCTTTGTCACCTCATCATAAAAGCGAGGGTTAACGCGCCTTCCCGAGGACGGCTGGCGGGCGCTAGGTTGCGGAAAATCCTCGCTATAACAACCCTTTATTGGTGGTTAACGGAGGGTCTCTCAGGGCGCGTGGCGGCCTTTGCGCAAGTGCGAACCGATTGTGCGTCTGCGAAGAGAGGCGGCGGATCCTCAGAATCGACTCGCAAACCCGCTTCCGAGGATTCGCTGGAGGCCCGACCGGGCGGTGCGATCTGGTCCTCGGAGCAGCGGCGGAATCTCGTTCCGCCAGGAGACGGGAGCCCGTCGGCGGCGCCGGCGACACGTCGTTCTGGAACGTCGTGACGTCGGTCCGGGATCACGCCGCCAGGGACAGAAGCCGTTCGTAGCGCTGGAGGATCCGATCCAGCGTCGAGCGCTTGATCGGCTTGCCGTCGCGCAGCTTGGTCCAGGTGGTCTCGCTGATCGCGTAGCAGTCGAACAGGTGCTCGCGCGTCACGGCGGGAAGGCGGGCGCGCAGGCGCTGGACGATGTCGCGAGGAACGGTGAGGGTTTCGGCCATGGGGTAAGCAACGCCCCCGGAACGCCTCCGCTCCGGGGTCTCCAAGCTAAGGTCAGGGGGCGGCGACGATATTATTGAGCTGGGTGATCTCCGGCGCGCCGGCCGGAGTGAGGATGCGGACGCGGTAGCCGGTCTTCCAGTTGGCCTTCAGGGCGACCTGAACGGTTTTGGGCTTCAAGTCCAGGGGCGCGGGCAGCACGGGCGTGGTCGTCCGCGCCAATTCCTTGCCCGAGGCGTCTTCCACCACCACCACCGAGGCCGGGGCGGGCTTGGCGCCCAGGCTGTGCACGGTGACGGTCAGGCCCGACTTGCCGGCCTTGACGTCGTCTCGGCCGATCCCGAGGTCGGAACGTTCGGTCACGGGCGTGGCGGCGGGGGTCTGCAGGGTGAACTCCCAGGTCGTGGTCTTGCCGGGGGCGAAGGTCAGGTCCAGGCCGGTGGTGCGTTCGAAGGCGACCGACGAAGCCGGCTCGGCCGAACCCTCCACGGCGCGCGTCACCAACCACTGGCCGGCCGCGATGTCCCACCCCGTCATCACCGCGTGCAGCGGCTGGCCGGTCAGGTTGTAGCCGGCGACCTTGAAGCTTTTCTGTCCGCCGGTGACCAGGATGCCGACGTCCTCGGCCGCGGTCGGCGTATCGAACCGCCAGCTGACCAGATGGCCCGGGAACATCTGATTGCGGCGCAGAGCCATGCCGCCGAGGCGCGAGCGCTGCAGGATGTCGCTGAACAGCTCCACCCGGTCGCTCCACCAGTGGGCCTCGGTCATCATCCACATTCGCTGCTCGGCGGTGGTGATTTCGTCGCCGTAGACCTTTTCCAGATAGGCGGTGTCGCCGGTCGAGCGCCAGGCCTCGTACAGGGTGAACGGATCGTCCGAGCCCTTGGCGACCATGGACTTGATCATCGGCGTGGCCTGGGCGCGCAGGCCCAGCATGTCGATCACGTCGCTGTTCAGCTCCTCGAGACCGCGGCCCGACTGGTGGACGATCTCGCCCCTCAGGGGGCGCAGGTACTTCTCGTCGCCGGTCCAGCGCCAGGCGGCCCAGAACAGCTGCATGGTCGCGACGTTGCCGCGGCCCTTGCCGGTCAGTTCGCCGCGCGACTGGCCGGTGGCGGCGTTGATGTCTTCCGGATAGCGCCAGGTCCCGTCCGGATCCTGCTTGCCGTGCGCCAGATGGCCGTCGGCCAGCTCGACGATCAGCTTGCGCATCGTCGGATCGCCGTTGAAGTCGCCCAGCAGCATGCCGGGATGCAGGATCAGGTACGAATAGGGATGCGACCAGCCCCAGGGCCCGTCGCGCGACACGTCGGTGGCCGAGAAGTAGCGGCTGAGGATGTGGACGTGGCCGTCCTCGCCCTTGTTGGCGACGATCGGATAGGCCCGGGCCGTCTCCATCATCCGCTCGACGATCTTGGGGTCGCCGTAGCTGGTGTACATGGCCTCGGCCTTGAGGTTGATCGCCTCTTCGTACGAGTGCAGCTCGTCGGTCTTGATCTTCGACAGACCGGCCGGGATCATGTCGTTCTTGTAGGCCGCGTCGAGCAGGGCGTTCAGCGAGGCGGTGGTCTTGTCGGGGATGTCGCCCATCAGGGCCAGAGGCGGCCACTGGGCGGTCAGGTCGTCGTCGTCCGAGATCCCGCCGCCGAAGTCGCCATAGGCGTCCTGGCGCTTGTCGATCCACCACTCGATGAAGTGGCGCACCCGCTTGAGATCCTCGACCTGCAGGAACGCCCACTTGGGCACGCCGGCCGGCGCGGTCGGCACGGTGACGGCCGGGCCCGGCTGCTCGGGATTGAGCTCGAACCACATCTCGCGGCCGTGCGGGTTGGTCGGATCGACGCGCAGCAAGTCCGACAGCTCCAGGTCCAGCCGCGCGTAGCGGGCCAGGCGCTTGGAGACGTCGTGCTCCTCGACCAGGAAGGCCAGGTTGTCGCGCGCCTGGGCCAGGCGGTCGGCGACGTGCTCGGCCTTGGCGTCGGCCGAGGGCTTGAACTTCAGGCGCACGGCCATGCCGTCCAGCGACTTGGCGTCGAAGTCGACGCCGGCCGCGGCGATGCTCAGATACAGGCTCTTGCCTTCGGGCAGCATGCGGTCGCGGGTGTCGAGATAGACCGTGCGGGCCTCGCCCGGCTTGACCGAGACGTTGACGTCGATCAGGTCCCGGCCCGGCCACAGCGGGTCCTTGATCTTGATGTTCAGCGGGAACAGGCCGCCGTGGGTGGCCTTGACGTTCAGGGCGGGGATGTCGAGCGCCACGCCGTCCAGGCCCGCGTCCATGCCCTGCCAGCCGTACTGGAACTTGCCGACCGGACCGCCGGGGCGGTTCTGGCGGAAGTCGGCGGGGATCAGCACGTGGACGATCGGCTGGCCGGGAGCCGCGGCCGCGTCGGCGCGGGGCTTGCTGGGCGCGGAGGCGGGCAGGGCGGTCACGATGGTCCGCTCGCCGGCCGCGTACCGGCCCTTCACGAAGGTCGAAAGCTCGTCCAGCGAGGGGTAGGTCGCCGGGTCGGCGCCGGGGCGCACGACGTAGGCCAGGGTGAACTCGTCCGGTTCAGCGGCGGCCGTGACGTTGTAGGCCGCCAGCTCCTGGATCGGGGTCTCCTGCACCACGTTGTCGAAGCGCAGCTTGCCGCCCCTGAGGGCCGCGAACTGGTTGAAGGTGCGCAGCTCGCCCTTGGCGCGCTTGGCCAGCGGGGTCTCCTTGCCGGCCGCGTCGATGGTGGTCAGCGATCCGTAGGCCGCGCCCTGGAACTCCAGGCGGTTATAGGGCTCGTCGGGCAGGATGAAGGTGACGGCCTTGCCGCCCTCGACATAGGTGTTCCAGTCGGGCAGCTCGAAATAGTCGTGGCGGCCGGGCAGTTTCGAACGGTTATAGACGCCGGGCCAGGTGGTCTCGGCGATGCCGTCCGAGCCCTGGCTCATCCGCTGCTGGCGGTCGTACTGGTCGGCGAACTCGACCTTGCGGATCACCGTCCTGGCGTCGGCCAGGTAGGGCGGCGGATCGGCGGGACGGTTCCAGCCGTAGCGATAGAGCCAGGTCTTCGAGCGTTCTTGGGCGTCGGTGGTCGCGCTCCCTGGGGCGGGGTCCTTGCCGGCGGCCAGGCCGGCCACGGCGGCCTCGTCCAGGGCGCGATCGTAGACGCGGATGTCGTCGACGTCGCCGCCGCGGACGAACTGGTAGGCGCTCTGCACTTGGTGGGGCGAGATCACCCGGCTGTGTGGGCCGAACTGGTCCAGGCCCGCGTCCAGGGCGGCCGTCTGGGCCTTCGAGGCCACCGGCTTGCCGTCGATGTAGAGGGCGATGCCCTTGGCCTCGTCCCAGGTGAAGGTCACCAGGATCCACTGGTCGGGCTTGGGCGGCGCGGCGGTGGCGCTGACCCGCACGCGCGAGAGGTTGTCGTCGGTGACGAAGGCGTCGAAGCCCTTGCCGTTCCAGTCGATGCGCAGCCAGGCCATGTCCCAGCTGGTGTGGTCGGCGTAGCCGACGCGGAACAACGGGAAGGGCGTGGTCCCGACCGGATCGCGGGCCCGCCAGTAGAAGCTGAGCGTGCCGCGCTGGGCGTAGATGTTGCCCGGGGCCATCCAGCTGAGCGTCTCGTCGCCGGCCGCCTCGATATAGGCGCCGCGGATGGGGTCCTTCTGGATCTTGACCTTGTCGGCGAAGTTGGGCGCGGCCACGCCGCCGGCGACGTCGGCGGTCAGGCCCTTGTCGCCCGTCAGGTGAAACAGCAGGCCGCTGTCGTCAGCGGCGTGGGCGAGGGCGGGGGCGACGGTCAGCGCGGCCGACAGCAGCAGCGCGGTCTTGAGGGTGTGTCTTACGCGGGCCATTCGCCCTCCCTGAAATCGCTCGTTTCGAGTCTGTTATGGAAACCGGTGTCATTCCAGCGGCGCCAAGACTTACGGCCTAGATATTGCAGGTTTGTTTCCGTGCGAGAGGGTTTTGGGAACCGGGTCAAAGTGCAGCACGCCGTCCCCCGGCGAAGGCTCGGCCGCGGCCGTCAGTCTCGCCGGAAGCGGGGGTGACGGCCGCCTGAAGGCGCTCTCTCAGGGGACGAACAGGCCCAGCGGCACCGCTTCGCCCATGGCCTTGTAGCCGCCCGGCCCGGGATGCAGGCCGTCGTTGGAATCGAAGGCGGGCGCCAGGCGGTTGGGATTGGCCGGATCGCGCGTCAACTTGTCGAAGTCGATCACCGCGTCGAAGCGGCCGGGCGTGCGGATCCAGGCGTTGATCGCCTGGCGGTCCTGCTCGTTGGCCGCGTCGGGATGGTAGTAGCCCGAGCCGCCGTAGGGCATGACGGTGGCGCCGTAGATCTTGATCCCGCGCTCGCGGGCGCGACGGATCATCTGGTCGTACGAGGCGATCATCCGGGCCACCAGGGCGGCATGGACCTCGGGGCTGGCGGGCTTGTCGCGGGTCAGCGTGCCCAGGTCGTTCACGCCCTCCAGCACGATGACGTACTTGACGCCGGCCTGGTTCAGCACGTCGCGCTCGAAGCGGGCCATGGCGTTGGGGCCCAGGCCGTCCAGCAGCAGCCGGTTGCCGCCGATGCCGGCGTTCAGAACGCCCACGCCCTTGGTGCGCGGATCGGCCTGCAGGCGGGCGGCCAGGATGTCGGGCCAGCGATTGTCGCCGTTGGTGGTGACGCCGTGACCGTCGGTGATCGAGTCGCCGAACGTCACCAGGCTGGCGCCGGCCGGACGCAGCACGTCGACGCCGGAGATCTGGAACCAGCGTTCCACCGACTTGGCGCCGGTCAGCTCGGCGGCCGCCAGCTGGTCGCCGGCCCCGAACCACGAGGTGGTGCGCGAGCCCGGATGGCTGGTCTGCTGGACGGGGGGCGCGCCGTCGAAGCGGATCGTGATCGCCAGGTTCGCCAGGGGCGCGGCCGGGAAGTCGATCGGGTCGGACAGATATTCAGCGCCGGCCGGAATGATCACGTCGGGGCGGCCGAGGAAGGCCAGGGCGCGGTCGCTGGCCGGGTCGATGCGGGCCGAGCCGGACGCAACGGTCAGGGCGACGTGGACGCCCGACAGCTTCAGCGGCTCGGTCCCGAAGGCGTTGGACAGTCGCACGCGAATCTTGCCGCCGCCGGTGCTGAGCCTCAGGGTCTGGCGCAGCGTGCCGTCGGTGACGTCGGCGGCGGGCAGGGCGTCCTTGGCCGCCGGAATCATCTGGGACGAGGCCCAGGACCCCACCCAGCGCTCGGCTTCCGGCGTCTTGGCCGCGGCGGCCTGGGCGATCGAGAGGGGGGCGGCGCCGATCGAAACAGCGATCGCCAGCCCGACCAGGGCCCGTTTTCCGATATCCAATGTTTCCTCCAGCCCTTCCGACGAGGGGTCTTGCTTGTTCGCCTCGATCCTAGGCGAGGAAATGAGACCGGTACCATAAAAAACTTGAGTGGTCTGACCTCACCTTCCATACTGTCCTCAACGTCGGCGACCAACGCCGCCATCGACCGTTCGACGGTCCGTTCCATTCGTGGGGAAACGAAAAGATCATGAGCCAGACCGCCGTCACTCGCCGCACGCTCGGCGTCAGCCTGGCCGCCTTGGCGGCCGCCTCCTCGACCCTGGCCCGCGCCGCCGCGCCCGCTTCCGGCAAGCCGCTGTACAAGGATCCGACCCAGCCGGTCGAACTGCGCGTGCGCGATCTGCTCTCGCGCATGACGCTGGAAGAGAAGGCCGCCCAGCTGATCGGCATCTGGCTGACCAAGGCCAAGATCCAGACTCCCAGCGGCGACTTCTCGCCCACGGAGGCCAGCAAGAACTTCCCCAACGGCCTGGGCCAGATCTCGCGCCCGACCGACCGCAAGGGCCTGAAGCCCGCCACGGTGGTCGACGCCGCCGCCGGCGCCGACGACGGCTCGGTCAACCGCAACGCCAAGGAAACCGCGCGCTACATCAACGCCGCCCAGAAGTGGGCGATGGAGAAGACCCGCCTGGGCATTCCGATGTTGATGCACGACGAGGCCCTGCACGGTTATGTCGCGCGCGACGCCACCAGCTTCCCGCAGGCCATCGCCCTGGCCTCGACCTTCGACACCGAGATGACCGAGAAGGTCTTCGCCGTCGCCGCCCGCGAGATGCGCGCCCGCGGCTCCAACTTGGCCCTGGCCCCGGTGGTCGACGTGGCCCGCGACCCGCGCTGGGGCCGTATCGAGGAGACCTACGGCGAGGATCCGCATCTGTGCGCCGAGATCGGCCTGGCGGCGATCCGCGGCTTCCAGGGCAAGACCCTGCCGCTGGCGCCCGACAAGGTGTTCGTCACCCTCAAGCACATGACCGGCCACGGCCAGCCCGAGAACGGCACCAATGTGGGCCCGGCCCAGATCGCCGAGCGCACCCTGCGCGAGAACTTCTTCCCGCCGTTCGAACGGGCGGTGAAGGAGCTGCCGGTGCGCTCGGTCATGCCGTCGTACAACGAGATCGACGGGGTGCCGTCCCACGCCAACCACTGGCTGCTGACCGACATCCTGCGTAACGAGTGGGGCTACAAGGGTTCGGTCCAGAGCGACTATTTCGCGATCAAGGAACTGATCGCCCGCCACAAGCTGACCGACAGCCTCGCGGACACGGCCGTGATGGCCCTGAACGCCGGCGTCGATGTCGAGCTGCCGGACGGCGAGGCCTATGTGCTGATCCCCGAACTGGTGAAGTCGGGGCGCATTCCGCAGGCGACGGTCGACGTGGCCGTGGCCCGGGTGCTGGAGATGAAGTTCGACGGGGGGCTGTTCGAGAACCCCTATGCCGACGAGAAGACGGCCGACGCCAAGACCGCCACGCCCGACGCCATCGCCCTGGCCCGCGAAGCCGCCCGCAAGGCGGTGGTGCTGCTGAAGAACGACAAGGGCCTGCTGCCGCTCGACCCCTCGAAGTTCAAGCGCATGGCCCTGCTGGGCACCCATGCCAAGGACACGCCGATCGGCGGCTACAGCGACGTGCCGCGCCACGTGGTGTCGATCTTCGACGGCCTGCAGGCCGAGGCCAAGACCAGCGGCTTCACGCTCGACTACGCCGAGGCCGTGCGCATCACCGAAAGCCGCGTGTGGGCCGCCGACGAGGTCAAGCTGGTCGACCCGGCCGTCAACGCCAAGCTGATCGCCGAGGCCGTCGAGGTGGCCAGGAAGGCCGACGTCATCGTCATGGTGCTGGGGGACAACGAGCAGACCAGCCGCGAGGGCTGGGGCGACAACCATCTGGGCGACCGCGACAGCCTGGACCTGGTGGGCCAGCAGAACGACCTGGCCAAGGCGATCTTCGACCTGGGCAAGCCCACCGTCGTGTTTCTGCTCAACGGCCGGCCGTTGTCGGTCAACCTGTTGGCCGAACGCGCCGACGCCCTGGTCGAGGGCTGGTACCTGGGCCAGGAAACCGGCAACGCCGCCGCCGACATCCTGTTCGGCCGGGCCAATCCGGGCGGCAAGCTGCCGGTCAGCATCGCCCGCGACGTGGGCCAGCTGCCGATCTACTACAACCGCAAGCCCACCTCGCGTCGGGGCTATCTGTTCGACGAGACGACGCCGCTCTATCCGTTCGGTTTCGGCCTGTCCTACACCACCTTCGACATCTCGGCTCCGCGCCCGGCCAAGGCCGAGATCGGCGCCAACGAGAGCGTCAAGGTCGAGGTCGACGTGACCAACACCGGCAAGGTCGCCGGCGACGAGGTGGTCCAGCTCTACATCCACGACGAGGCCGCCTCGGTGACCCGTCCGTTGCTGGAGCTGAAGCACTTCAAGCGCGTGACCCTGGCGCCCGGCGCCAAGACCACGGTCACCTTCGAGGTTTCGCCGCTGGACCTGTCGCTGTGGAACCTGGAGATGAAGCGCGTCGTCGAGCCGGGCAAGTTCACCCTGCTGTCGGGCCCGAACTCGGCCCAGCTGAAGCCTGCGACGCTGACGGTCGTCGCCTAGTAGGGACGCCCCTCCGTCACGGCGCGTCGCGCCGCGCCACCTCCGCTGCTGCGCAGGGGAGGAGAAGACTCTCCTCACCCGTGAAACGGGGGAGGTGGCGCGCGGCGCAGCCGCGTGACGGAGGGGGCGTCGCCTTGCACGGAGAGCCCAACCCATGATCCGCGCCGCGATTTCCGCTCTGGCCCTGGCCGCCGTCCTGGCGGTCGGCGTGGCCATCGCCGCGCCCGCGCGCGCCGCCGAGCCCGCGGCGATCACCGCGGCGCCGGCGGCCGGCGCCTTTCCGCTGATCGCCCAGGGGCGTTCGGCGCGGATCGAGACCGACATCACCGACTGGCCCGGCGTGCTGCGGGCGGTCAACGACGTCCGCGGCGACCTCGCCAAGCTGTCGGCCGAGGCCGAGCCGGCCAAGGACGCGCCGGTCGTGATCATCGGCACCATCGGCAAGAGCGCCGCGATCGACGCCCTGATCGCCTCCGGCAAGCTCGACGCGACCGGCGTCGGCGGCCAGTGGGAGGCCTTCGTCCAGCAGGTGGTCGAGAATCCGCGCCCGGGCGTGGCCCGGGCCCTGGTCATCGCTGGAGCCGACAAGCGCGGCACGATCTTCGGGGCCTATGATCTGATCGAGCGGGCCGGCGTCTCGCCGTGGAGCTGGTGGGCCGACACGCCGATCCCGGTCAAGGACCAGGCCTATGTCGCCGCCGGCCGCCGCGTGCAAAAGCCGGCGGTCAAGTATCGCGGCATCTTCCTCAACGACGAGGACCCGGCCCTGTCGGGCTGGGCCAAGGTCCGGTTTGGCGGGGTGAACCACGACTTCTACGCCAAGGTCTACGAGCTGACCTTGCGCCTGAAGGGCAACTTCCTGTGGCCGGCCATGTGGGGCAAGTCGATCTATGACGACGACCCCCTGAGCGCGCCGCTGGCCGACGAATACGGCGTGGTGCTGGGCACGTCGCACCACGAGCCGTTGGGCCGCGCCCACGTCGAGTGGGAGCGCTACGGCCAGGGGCCGTGGGACTACGCCAAGAACCCCGAGGCGCTGCGGGACTTCTGGCGCGAGGGCGTCAAGCGTCTGGGGGCCAACGAGAGCCTGGTCACGGTGGGCATGCGCGGCGACGG
Source organism: Caulobacter sp. Root1455 (assembly GCF_001426905.1). Taxonomy (GTDB): domain Bacteria; phylum Pseudomonadota; class Alphaproteobacteria; order Caulobacterales; family Caulobacteraceae; genus Caulobacter. The sequence goes on along the minus strand of NZ_LMFQ01000026.1, from coordinate 127,293 downwards.
CGACGAGCCGATGACCCAGGGCACGGCCACCCAGCTGCTGGAGTCCATCGTCGCCGACCAGCGCAAGATCATCGGCGAAGTGACTGGAAAAGCTCCAGAAAACACCCCGCAGGTCTGGGCGCTCTACAAGGAGGTGCAGGACTATTACGACGCCGGCATGCGCGTGCCCGATGACGTGACCCTGCTGTTCTCGGACGACAATTGGGGCGACATCCGCCGGCTTCCCGAACCGGGCAAGACCCGGCCGGGCGGCTACGGCGTCTACTACCATTTCGACTATGTGGGCGGGCCGCGGAACTACAAGTGGCTCAACACCAACCAGGTCTCGCGCACCTGGGAGCAGATGAAGCTGGCCCGGGACTACGGCGCCGACCGGCTGTGGATCGTCAATGTCGGCGACCTCAAGCCGATGGAGCTGCCCATCGCGTTCTTCCTCGACATGGCCTGGGATCCGGACGCCATGACGGTCGGGAAGATGTCGGGCTTCACGCGCGACTGGGCCGCCGCCCAGTTCGGGCCCGAGCACGCCGACGAGATCGCCGCCCTGCTGGACGGCTACACGCGGCTGAACGCCCGGCGCAAGCCCGAGCTGATCGACGGCTCGACCTTCAGCCTGGTCAATTTCCGCGAGGCCGAGCGGGTCGAGGCCGAGTGGGCCGACCTGGAGCGGCGCGCCGACGTGTTGCGTCGGGTGCTGCCCAAGGACCAGGACGACGCCTTCTTCCAGCTGGTCTGGTTCCCGATCCAGGCCAGCGCCAACCACACCCGGCTCTATATCGCCGCCGGCCGCAACAGGCTCTACGCGGCGCAGGGCCGGGCGGCGGCCAATGACCAGGCGGCCAAGGTCCAGGCGCTGTTCGCCCGCGACGCCGAGCTGGTCCGCCAGTGGGACGAGGACCTGGCGGGCGGCAAGTGGCGCAAGATGATGAGCCAGACCCACATCGGCTACACCTATTGGCAGCAGCCGCCGACCAACGTCATGCCCGCGACGGCGGCCGTGAAGGCCGCGCCTGGCTGGGGCGTCGCGGTCGAGGGACGGGCCGAGGCGGTGGCCGCCGCCGCCGACCTGCCGACCCTGGCCCGCGACGGCGCCGCAAGCCGCTGGATCGACGTGTTCAATCGGGGCGCCGCGCCCCTGGCCTTCACCGCCAAGGCCGGCGAGCCCTGGGTTAAGGTGGCTTCCGGCCCAGCCGCCGCCAACGGCGACACGCGGCTGGAGGTATCGGTCGACTGGAAGGCCGCCCCGACGGGCGCGCGCCGCGTTCCGATCACCATCACGGGTCCGGATGACCAGACGGTGGTCGTCACGGCGGTCGTCGACGGCGCGCGACGCAAGGTCGCCAAGGGCGCCTTCGTCGAGGCCGGCGGCCCGCTGGCCATCGAGGCCGAGCATCACGTCGCCGCGACCGGCGCGGGCGGGGTGGCGTGGACGACGATCCCGGGCCTGGGCCGGACCCTGTCGGGCGTCGCCAGCTATCCCTCGACCGCGCCGTCCAGCGCGCCGGGGCAGGGGGCTTTCCTGGACTACGCCGTCGACCTGGAGCAGGCCGGCGACTTCGACCTGCGGGTCTTCACCGCGCCCAGTCTGGACTTCCGGGGCGGGACCGGGCTGCGCTACGCCGTCTCGCTGGACGACGCGCCGCCGGTGATCGCCAACCTGCACGAGGGCGAAACGCGCACGGGCGAAGGCCAGAAGAGCTGGGAGAAAGCCGTGGCCGACAACGCCCGGGTCCAGACCATCCGGCTGACGGCGGCCAGGGCCGGCGCCCATCGCATCCGGCTGTGGCGGGTGGATCCCGGCGTGGTGTTCGAACGGCTGGTCATCTCGCGCGGCGAGGCGCCCGAAAGCTATCTGGGCCCGGTCGAGGGCGCGCGGCGCTAGGACTTTGTTTCGATCCCGGGCCCTGCGATAATCGGGGCGAGACGAGGAGGCTGAAGATGCGTCCTTTTATCCGATCGTTGGCCGTCGCGGCCGCCGCCGCTCAGATCGCGTCGCTGGCCGGGACCGCCCAGGCCCAGCCCGCGCCGGACCGCCAGAGCTGGGGCAAGCCCGGGATCTCGTTCCTGCAGTACCGCACCGACGCGGTCGAATGCGCCTGGCTGGCCGGCAGCGCCGCGCCGGTTGCCGTGGCGAGCGTCGACCAGGTGTTCGCCATGGACGGCCAGGACGTCTTCGAGGTGATGGAAAGCGCCAAGCGCAGCCAGTACCGGGTGTGGAACAACGTCGCCGATCAGCTGGAGCCAGCGCTGGAGTCCTGTCTGCGATCGCGCGGCTACCGGCCGTTCAAGCTGACCGACGAGCAGAACGCCCAGTTGAAGCAGCTGAAGCGCGGCTCGGCCTCGCGTCATCGCTATCTCTACGGGCTGGCGATCGACCCCGACGTGTTGAAGATCCAGGGGCTGTAGCCGCCTGGAGCCTTTCCCGACCTGACTGCATCAGGCCGGGGTTCTTCACGCGAACCGGAATCCACTTCGCTTGAAAATTCTTCAGAGACAGGCGTCGCGGACGATCGTGGCGTCGAAGGTGTCGGGCTCGGGAACCGTCCAGGCCGCTTCGGTGAAGCCCAGGGCCTGGGTCGGGCCCTCCAGATTGTTGTCGCCGTGGCGATAGGCCTTGAGCCGGCGGAACAGCTGCTTGCCGCAATCGACCTCCTCGACCAGCTTTTCCGAGCGATAGGGCGCCAGGGCGACCCCGTCGGCGGCGTCGGCTTGCGGGCCGCTGTATTCGTGGCGGATCCAGACCCGCGGATAGGGCGATCCGGGCGGCGTGGCGGCGGTCTTGGCGAACACCAGGATCGATCGGTCCGCGACGCCGCCGATGAACGGCCAGTCCCTTGGCTGGATCTTCTCGGCCCACAGCGGCATCCGCTGGGTCGCCTGCTTCTCGGGAGAGACCGTCACGGAGTCCACGGCCGAGGGCGCGTCCTGGATCGGGGCCGTCTGCAGCATAAAGATCAAACCGAACATGACCGCCTCCAGCCGAAGATCGCCCGAACGGGCCGCGATAGCGCAGTCAGATGGCGACGCGCTTGGCGATGGCGCTGCGCCTAGCGCCTGTTTCCTGCTTGGCCCGCTCCACGGCCTCGGTCTCGGTGGCGTGCAGCAGGTGGTCGATGACGCGCTCCAGGTGGTCGCGCATGGCCTGGCGGGCGGCGGCGGGGTCGCGGGCCTTCAGGGCCTCGAACACCCGGCGGTGCTCCACGATGCGGGGCTCCAGCCCCATGCCGCGGGCGCGGGTCAGGATGTTGCGGGCCAGGGGCGAGCGGTTGCGCCAGTCCCACAGGTTCTCGATCGTGGCGATGATCGCGCCGTTCCCGGAGGCCCGGGCGATGACCATGTGGAACTCGCGGTCGGCGTCCTCGCCAAGGATCTCCTCCTCGCGGGCCATGCGCTCCATCAGCGCCTCGAGCTCAAGGATCTGGTCGTCGGTGATGGCGGTGGCGGCCAGGGCGGCGGCCTCGCCCTCGAACAGGCGGCGGGCCTCGATCAGTTCGAACGCCCCGATCTCGAGGGCGGGCTCGGCGCTGGCCGGGGTGATCGGGCGGACGTCGCCGGTGACATAGATTCCCAGGCCGTGGCGGGCCTCGATCATGCCCAGCATTTCCAGGGCGATCATCGCTTCGCGCAGGGTGGGGCGGCTGACGCCGAACTGTTCGGCCAGCTCGCGCTCCGTGGGCAGACGGTCGCCAAGCTTGTACTGACCGCTCTCGATGGCGTCTGCGATCGAGTCGGCGATCCGGCGGTAGAGCTTGACGTTCTCGGCCATGTGCTTTCGTCAGTTTCTCGGCGGCGGGCCGCACGGCCCCTCGGACTCGCGATAGCATAGCCGACCTGGCCCGCGCGGGCTATTTCTGACACCGGTCGCCCAAAGCTTGGCCTAAGCCTCAAAACCTGTCGGGGACCGGCGTCAAAGCAGCCTCACCAATCGTGCATGGAACCGTCCTCGCGGCGGGCGATCGGCAGGTAGGCGCGCTTGTAGGGGTGCTTGGCGGCTTGCGCCTCGTCGATGTCGACGCCCAGGCCGATCGCCTCGCCGGGATGCAGCATGCCGTCCGCGAAGCTGTAGGCGTGCGGGAACACCGCGTCGGTCGCTTCGGTGTGGCGCATGTATTCCTGGACGCCGAAATTGGGGATCGACAGGTCGAAGTGCAGGGCCGCGGCCATGCAGATCGGCGACAGGTCGGTGGCGCCGTGGCAACCGGTGCGCACGTGATGCAGGTCGGCGAAGCTGGCGATCTTGCGCAGGTGGGTGATGCCGCCGGCATGGACCACGGTGGCGCGGATGTAGTCGATCAGCTGTTCCTCGATCAGCTGCTTGCAGTCCCAGATCGAGTTGAAGATCTCGCCCACCGCCAGCGGGGTGGTCGTATGCTGGCGGATGATGCGGAAGCTGGCCTGGTTCTCGGCGGGGACGGCGTCCTCCATCCAGAAGGGGCGGTAGGGCTCCAGGTCCTTGCCCAGGCGGCCGGCCTCGATCGGGGTCAGGCGATGGTGGACGTCGTGCAGCAGGTGCAGGTCCCAGCCCAGCTTGTCGCGCGCCGCCTCGAACAGGCCCGGCGCGCTGCGCAGGTATTTCTCGGTCGACCATAGGCTTTCGGTCGGCAGGTGGCTGTCGGCGGGCTCGTAGAAGAACTTGTCCTTGGAGACGCCGTAGACGCCGTTCAGGCCGGGCACGCCCGACTGCAGGCGGATGGCCTTGTAGCCCTGGGACGCGTAGACGGCCGCGTTCTCGAGGGTCTCCTCGATCGTCGCGCCGTTGGCGTGGCCGTAGACCATCACGCCGGTGCGGCAGGCGCCGCCCAGCAGCTGGTAAAGGGGCAGGCCGGCGATCTTGGCCTTGATGTCCCACAGGGCCATGTCGACGGCGGCGATGGCCGCCATGGTCACGGGGCCGCGACGCCAGTAGGCGCCCTTGTACAGGTACTGCCAGATGTCCTCGATCTGATGGGCGTCGCGCCCGATCAGGCAGGGGATCACGTGATCGGTCAGATAGCTGGCGACGGCCAGCTCGCGGCCGTTCAGGGTGGCGTCGCCGACGCCATGGACGCCGTCGCTGGTCTCGATCTTCAGGGTGACGAAATTTCGCCCCGGGGAGGTGACGATGACTCTGGCGGCGGTGATCTTCGGCATGGGACGCTTTCGTTGACCCGACCGTCAAAAGTCGGATGGTAGCGGTATCGGTCTAAATCAGGCGTGGCGGTTGTCAACCTATTGGTCTGACCACTGGTGTCACGGTGTCTCGACCTTTGATCAAGGTAGCGGTATCACAAGATCAAGACCGTCGCGCCCCCTCGCGTCGCACGGCATGGTGTCGTTAGGGAGAAAACATGCGTCTTGTGTCGTTTGTGCGTGGGCTCTGCCTGGCGGCCGGCCTGATTTCAGCGTCTCTGGGCGCTTCGGCGGCCCGGGCCGAGGACGGCTATGACCTGTGGCTGCGCTATCGGCCGCTGCCGGCGGACCACCGTCCGGCCGCCCGGACGATCGCCCCCGGCGCCGACACCCCCACGCTGAAGATCGCGCGCGCCGAACTGCGGCGCGGGCTGGACGGCCTGGTCGGCGGCCCGCCGGCGACGGACGCGCCGTCGATTCTGCTGGGCACCCCCGCCGGCTCGCCCGCCGTCGCGGCCCTGGACCTGCCGTTGAAGGGCGCGGGCGACGAAGGCTACCTGATCCGCACCGTGGGCAAGACCACGGTCATCGCCGCCAACACCGACGTCGGCGTGCTGTACGGCGTCTTCCACTATCTGCGCCTGATCCAGACGGGGCAGGGCGTCGACAAGCTGGACATCCTGTCGGCCCCCAAGGTCAATCACCGCCTGCTGAACCACTGGGACAACCTGGATGGCCATGTCGAGCGCGGCTATGCCGGCGCCTCGCTGTGGGACTGGTGGAAGCTGCCCGACTACAAGGACCCCCGCTACGTCGACTACGCCCGCGCCAACGCCTCGATCGGCGTCAACGGCACGGTGCTGAACAACGTCAACGCCAAGGCCGACAGCCTGATCGCGCCCTATATCGCCAAGGCCGCGGCCCTGGCCGACGTGTTCCGGCCCTACGGCATCAAGGTCTATCTGTCGGCCCGGTTCTCGGCCCCGATCGAGATCGGCGGCCTGAAGACCGCCGACCCGGCGGACCCAGCCGTGCGCGCCTTCTGGAAGGCCAAGGCCGACGAGATCTACCAGGCCATCCCCGATTTCGGCGGCTTCCTGGTCAAGGCCAATTCCGAAGGCCAGCCCGGCCCGCAGGACTACGGCCGCACCCATGTCGACGGCGCCAACATGCTGGCCGACGCGGTGGGGCCGCACGGCGGGATCGTGATGTGGCGGGCCTTCGTCTATTCGCACGAGCAGCCGGACGACCGCGCCAAGCAGGGCTACAGCGAGTTCAAGCCGTTCGACGGCCAGTTCCGCGACAACGTCATCGTCCAGGTCAAGAACGGGGCGATCGACTTCCAGCCGCGCGAGCCGTTCCACCCGCTGTTCGGGGCCATGCCCAAGACCAACCTCGGCATGGAGTTCCAGATCACCAAGGAATACCTCGGCTTCGCCACCCACCTGGTCTATCTGGGCCCGCTCTACGAAGAGACCCTGAAGTCCGACACCTACGCCCACGGCGCGGGCTCGACCGTGGCCAAGGTGGTGGACGGCACGTTGGATCACCGCCCGCTGACCCTGATGGCCGGGGTGTCGAACATCGGCCGCGACCGCAACTGGAGCGGTTCGCAGTTCGACCAGGCCAATTGGTACGTCTTCGGCCGCCTGGCCTGGGATCCGGAGACCTCGACGAAGGACATCGCCGCCGACTGGGCCAGGATGACCTTCTCGACCGATCCGCGCTTCGTCACGCCGACCGTGGCGATGATGATGGGCTCGCGCGAGGCGGCGGTCGACTACATGACCCCGCTGGGCTTGCACCACCAGATGGGCCGCGGCCACCACTATGGCCCCGGCCCGTGGGTGACCGGCGGACCGCGCGCCGACTGGACCAGCGTCTACTACGCCAAGGCCGGCAAGGACGGGATCGGCTTCGACCGCACCGCCGCCGGCAGCAACGCCACGGCCCAGTACGCGCCTGTGGTCGCCAAGCGCTTCTCGGACCTGAAGACCGTCGACGAGCGGGACCTGCTGTGGTTCCACCACCTGCCGTGGACCTACAGGCTGAAGTCCGGCCAGACCCTGTGGGACGGCATGGTCACGCACTATTCGCGCGGCGTCGCCACGGTGGACGGCATGGGCAAGACCTGGGCGGATCTGGCGCCCTATGTCGACCCCGAGCGTCACGCCCAGGTCGCCGACTTCCTGGCCATCCAGCGCAACGAAGCCCAGTGGTGGCGCGACGCCTCGATCGCCTATTTCCAGACCTTCTCGGGCCTGCCGCTGCCGGCCGGCGAGGCGGCTCCGGCCCATTCGCTGGACTACTACGAGGGGCTGAGCTTCCCGTACGCGCCGGGGAACTAGCGAGGATGCGGATCAGAAGGCGAGCGAGAAGTCGGTGACGAGGGTGAAGCCGTTGGCGCCCACCGGCACGGGATAGGCCGTGTAGCCGACCGGCGACCTGTCGGTGTACAGCCCCATGACGTTGACCCGCAGATCCCGGCGCTTGAAGGGGAAATAGTTGAAGCCGACGGCGACGTCGTAGGGATCACCGTATTCGCCAAAGATCTTGGATCCGGAAAGGTAAAGCTGCAGCGTCTTGGGGATGAGCATGGCGGATGCCTGCACCTGGAGTCCGCTGTCGAACAGGTCGTCCACGGGAACCAGGCCTTCGGTGCGGAAATTGTCGAGCCATCTCGCATAGTATTCAAGTTCCAGGGCATACCCCTTGTGTTTGACCCCCGCGTTCAGGGCCATCATCTGGTAGCGGGCTTCGATGATCCTGCCCGGGGTGTTGAAGGCGTCGTTGGCGAACAGCAGGGTGCCGTCGGAAAGTCGAAGCTGGGTGTTTTCGATCGAATCCGTGGCGGGCTGGGATTGCGGCGTTTCGGTGCTGCGGGTGTAGTGGGCGCTGAACAGCGTCGCGACCTTCTCGTGCTTTTCAAAATCACCGAAGCCGTTGGCCGGTCCGAACTCTCCGGTGGTCGGCGTCCAGGTCAGCGCGCCCGAATAGGTGTTGATCTTGGCGTCGAGCTGACGCGCCTGGACGCCGAGCGCGCTCAGGTTGTTGGCGATCATGGCCCGGTATTCGAGTTTGGGTGTGATCTTGCCCTCGGCCCAGATGCCCTGGGTGTAGGAGCCGCGGAAGAATTCGTCGGCGATCGGCCGGTTGTCGTTGCGAAGCCAGTAGGGGAAGGTCCGGTTCGTCGAGCGCGTGGACGGCAGGGAATGGATGCCGAAATAGACCTTCAAGGCGTCATTGAAGGTCCAGTTGATGTTCCCGGCGACCACGACCTGGGCGCCGAGCCCCTGGCTGGCCTGCGACGTCCAGACGTAGGCGTTGTAACCGAATCTGGGATCGAACAGCCAACCTCGCAGGGTGATCTGCACCTTCGCCAGCTGGAGGTCCTCCCTGGGTACGACAGTGGAGGTCCTGCCGAAGGAGTCCGTGTAGGTCTTATCGAGGCCATGCTGGTTGAGGTACCGCAGGTAGCTCACCAGTCCGAGGTCGACCTCGCCGACGTCCGACCTCATGAGGATGAGCCCTTTCCCGGGCTCGAAGCCTCCCCATTTGGCCGGGTATTCCGCCGCCGCCTCGGCCCGCTGCGTCGGGAGCGTCTGGATGGGCTCAGCAGCCTCAGGCGTGGGGGCGGTGGTGGCGACGGCCGGGGCGGGCGCCGCCGGCGCCGCCGCACTTCCGTGGAGTTCGACCTCGAGCGCCCGAATGCGCCCGTCGAACTGCGCCCGCATGTCGATCAGCTCCTGCAGCTGCTGTTCCATGCGTTGCCGCTGGGCGTCGGGCACGGGCACGGGCGCGGGCTGGGCGCCGGTCGCGGTCTGCGCGCCGGCCGATTGGGCGCTGAGCCCGAGCAGGCCGAGGCCAAGACCGACAAGGGCTGCTCTGGCCCGAGGCCGCGACGTCAGACGCTTCACATTCACAGCTTCGACCCTCATCCATTTGTCCCGGACACACCGGTTGGCTTCGACGCGGGCGCGCCCGTCGCTCGACGAAGCCGTAGGACCTGGGTCATTGAGGCCTGGACGGCGTGCGCGCCGCACTCCGTTGCGACCCGGTGTTCTCTCGGGTGAGCACCTGAGACGGGCTCGCCAATCTTCATGGCGGGCGTCGACCGGCCGGCGAAGCGCCGTCGGCCCATTCTCGCTGGACGATCGCGAGAGCCTGAGCTTCCCCTACGCGCCGACGACTAGCGTGGCGTCAGGACCAGGTCACCGGGCAGGTCGGGGTGGGCGGAATGGTCCCCATCACCGGCGGATCGGGGAAGTACTGGGTCGTCACCTGGACGGCCTCGGCCGCCGCCTGGCCGAACAGCATCATGATCAGCTGCAGGGACTCGTCGAGACCCGAGGAGATGCCGCCGCCGGTCAGCCGGTTGCCGCACACCACGAAGCGCGGATTGCTGGTGTCGACGTCGATCTCGCAGAAGCTCTGCAGGCAGGCGATGAACGCCCAGTGCGTCGTGGCCCTGTGCCTGTCGAGCAGCCCCGCCTGGGCCAACAGCAACGCGCCCTCGCACACCGAACACACCCAGGTCGCGTTCTCCGCCACCTGGCGCAGATAGGCCAGATAGGGCGAGCAGGGATCGCTCATGATCCGGCCCAGCACGTCCGGGTCGCCGCCGGGCGTCCAGAGGATGTCCAGGGTCGGAACCTCGTCGAAACTGGCATGGGCCTCGAAGCGGACGCCGTTCATCGCGGTCACCGGACCGCCGTCTTCGGAGAGGATCAGGGTCTCCAGGGGCTGGGCCTTGCCGGCCCAGTAGAACATCTCGGCCGGACCGGTGACGTCGAGCAGATCGACTCCCTCATAGACGGGTATGCCCAGCCTCATCTCGCCCCTCCCTTGTCCGCGGCGCGAAGACAACCTTCGCGCGCTATGCGCGTTTAGGTCAATCCACGATAGCTTTCGGCACAAAAAAACGGCGTGTCCGAAGACACGCCGCTGGGGAACGCGAAGGAAGGAAGGCGTTCGCGTAAGGTTTAGAACTGACCGCGGATGCCGATCAGATAGGTCGAGCCGGGCTTGTAGTAAGTGAATGCGGCGTTCGAGTACTGGAAGGTCTGACGCTGCACTTCGTCGGTGATGTTGATCGCGTTGAAGGTGATCTGCGGCGCATGCTTCCAGGGCAGCTGGTAGCTGGCCGACAGGTCGACCTGCTTGTAGGCGTCGGTCTTCAGGCGAGCGACCGGTATGCTCTGCTGGTTGGGGTCCGAGCTGATCTGAGCGTCGTTGTAGTTGTACGACAGCCGGATCGAGGCCCCGTGACCTTCGTAGTAACCGGTCAGGTTATAGGTGTAGGGCGAGACGCCGACCGCCACGGCCGGGGCGCCGCTGCCGCTGCCGGTCTGGTTGATGCGGGTGTAGTTGGCGGTGAAGCCGGTGCCCGGGATCAGGAAGTCCAGCGGCTGGACCCAGTTCAGTTCGTAGCCGCGGATGGTCAGGGTGCCGCCGGCGTTGACCTGCTGGTTGACGGTGACCGTGGCCACGTTCGGACCGCCGCGCAGGTCGATGGCCTGCTGCTGCTGGGTCGTCAGGTTGGCGTAGGCCACGCCCAGCTGGGTGAACGGGATGGTGTTGGTGCCCTGGACCGTGAAGCCGTTGATCACCTTCTGGAACAGAGCCACGCCGACATAGCCCGCGCCGCCGGTGTACCACTCGCCGCCCATGTCGAAGTTGTTGGAGGTATAGGGGCTGAGCGCCGGGTTGCCCTGGCTGGCCGTCTGAGCCGACACGTCGCTGAAGGTCGTGCCCGGCAGCATGGCGCTGGGGTTGGCGCGCGTGATGGTCCGCGAGGCGGCCATGCGCAGATTGACGTCGTCCCGCACCTTGTAGACGGCGTTGAAGGCCGGCAGGAAGGCGTCGTAGGTGGTCTGACGCTCCAGGGTGGAGGTCACGCCGTTGACGGTCTGCGGGCCGCGGATCGTCTGGTCGGTGGTGACGTAACGGCCGCCGAAGTTGAAGGCCAGGTCGCGATCCATGATCTGGGTGACCGCGTTGGCCTCGATATAGGCGCCGATGTTCTCTTCCTCGATGAAGCCCGAGCTGGCGGCGGTGGCGGCCGACGACACGGCCGGGGCGGTTTCGTTGAAGCGGTCGAACGAACTGGCGGCCTTGAACGAGTCGTAGTCGACCGTGATGAAGCCGATCGGGCCCGGGCGCAGGTACGAGGCGAGCTGGGCCTGGGTGATGGCCGAGCCGGCCTGACCGTTACAGGGCGGGGTGGGCGAGGGGACGGCGTTGTTCACCAGGCCGCCGCCGCAGGTGAAGGTCTGCCAGGCACCGCTGTTGTCCAGGGCCTGGATCGAGCGGCTGATGTCGTCATAGGCGACGCCGACCTTGATGTAGTTCTCGCTGTCCTCGCCGATCTTCAGGTTCCAGTGCGTGCCCTTGTTGGAGGTGACGCGCTTCTCGTTCTGGATGTTCAGGCGGCCGCCGGCGAAGGTCCAACCCAGGTTCGGGTCGTTCAGGTTGACGCCGGTCTTGATCAACGGCATGTCGCCGCCGGTGTTGTCGAAGTCGACGGTCAGGCCGGCGGGCGAGTTGACCAGTATGGTCGGGGCCTCGCGGAAGAACACGCTGCGGCTCAGGTTGAACTGGCCGTCCAGCAGCAGCCACGGATTGATCTGCCAGGAGCCGCCCGGGTTGAAGTTGTAGAAGTCGGTCTTCTCGTCATAGGGCCGCGCTTCCAGGAAGAACTGGGAGTTGGCGAACGTGCCCTTGGTGACGACGTTGTTGGCGTCGACCTTGACGTTCATCGGAACCATGCCGCCCGAGTTGCGGACGATCCAGTCCATGTCGAGGCGGTTGAAGTCGTTGTGGGTCTGGCCCAGCAGCAGGTCGCTATAGAAGGCCAGGGCGTCGTTCGGACGCCATTCGCCCGAGATCAGCACGGAGTCGCGGTTGCGCGTGCCTTCGCTGTAGGACTGGCGGCCCAGGCGCGGGATAATGCCGTCGCCCAGTTGCTGGGCGGTCGTGCCTGGGTTCAGGCTCTGCAGATAGGCGGCGGTGATCGGCGTGCCGGCCACCAGGCCGTTGCCGGCGGTGGCTGGGACGGTGTCGGGGATCCTGTAGCCGTTGCCGCCGACGGCGCTGTTGCAGGCGGGCGAGATGGCGGTCGCGGCCGTGCCGGCGGGCGGGGTCGTGCCGCACTGGGCGTAGGTCAGGTTGGCGTTGGTCCAGCCGATGGTCTCGAAGCCGTCGGTGCGGCTCTTGGTGCGAGCGCCGGCATAGCCGAGCAACAGGCCGAACTCACCGTGGCTGGTGTCCCAGGTGTCGCTGGCCAGGATGGCGCCGCGGGGGCTCCACTTGCCCGCGCTCTCCTGATAGCCGCCCTGGAGCGAATAGGTGAAGTGGCGGCCGGCCCGGTCGAACGGACGGGCGTTGCGCATGTTGACCACGCCGGCGACGCCGCCTTCGACCTGGCTGGCCATCGGGGTCTTGCTGACGTCCAGGCGGGTGAACAGTTCCGTCGGGAACAGGTTCAGGTCGACTTCGCGGTTCTGGTTCTGGGCGTCGGTGCGGCCCGACGAGGCCACGGCGATCTGCGAGCCGTTGAGCAGGATCTTGGTGAAGTTGGTGCCCAGGCCGCGCACGGCGATGTTTAGGCCGTCGCCGTTGATTTCGCGGGTCAGCTGGATGCCGGGAATGCGGTTCAGCGACTCGGCGATGTTGAGGTCGGGGAACTTGCCGATGTCTTCGGCGAACACCGAGTCGGTGAAGGCGATGCTGTCGCGCTTGGCGTTGGTGGCGTCGGTCAGGCTCTTGCGGAAGCCGGTGACGACCACTTCCTCGACCGTATCGGCGTTGGAGGCGGCCGGCGCGGCTTGCTGCGCGAAGGCCGGCGCGGCGGCCAGGCCGGTCAGGCAGCTGGCCCCGATGAGCGCCAGGCGAAGGGCGCGCGACTGAAGTGTTTGAACCATGTTTCTCCCCTTGAAGTCTCAGTGCTCTGCGCACTTGTCGTTTTACGCGTCGCCAGTCCGTCCTCGGGTCGTCGGCGTTTGGCGACGAATGGGGCGGCCATGGTAGCGGTCACAGGAGGTGATGGTTACGAGGTAAGGCCTCGCAAGTCAACGAGGTCATACCTCTTGAAAAACCAATGTTTGACCATTTGCGACAGGTGTTGCCGACCGACCACCCGGGAACGTCCGGGGAACAGGCGATATCGCCCGAAAAAGGGAAGATATCTGACAATGACCTTCGCTATTGGTCTTACCAATAGCGCGCTCCGCGAGAGATCCTCGAATTCAAGCAAGCGCGGGCGCGCGGTCCGCGCTTCGCGACCGCGTTCGGGCAGACGTTCGACAGAAGGCGTCCTTGCGTCCTAGATCGCCGCGCAGTTGTCGGCGATGAACTTCAGGTGGTCGGGCATCACCTCGGCCGACTTGGCGATGACGGCGCGGATGTTGCCCATCTTGGCCCGCAGATCCTCCTCGGACATCACGTCGGCCATCGGATCGTGGCCGCGCGGCTCGATCCCCTGGCCGATCATCACCGCGAACCAGCTGGTGTCGTTGAACAGCTCTTCGTTCTCGCGGAACACCCGGCCGTAGCTTTTGAACACCGCCATCTTGTCGGCCAGATAGTCCGGGATCGGCATTTCCCGCAGATAATCCCAATAGGGCGTGTCGCTGCGCTGGGTGGCGTGGAAGTGCAGGATGATGAAGTCGCGGATCTTCTCGTATTCGAACCGCATGACCCGATTGTAGCGGTCGATGTCGGGGGTCTCGAACCGCTTGTCGGGGAACATGGCCAGCAGCCGCGAGATGCCCACCTGGATCAGGTGGATGCTCTGGCTCTCCAGCGGCTCCATGAAGCCGGCCGACAGGCCGATGGCCACGACGTTCTTGTTCCAGCTCTTCAGACGCCGCCCGGCCTTGAACCGCAGGGTGAAGGGATCGCGCAGCGGCGCGCCGTCGAGATTGGCCAGCAGGTAGGTGGTGGCCTCGTCCTCGCCGATGTGCTCGCTGGAATAGGCGTAGCCGTTGCCCAGGCGATGCTGCAGCGGAATGCGCCATTGCCAGCCGGCGGGGCGGGCGGTGGCGCGGGTCACCGGCTGGCGCGAGCCGGCCAACTCGCAGGGGACGGCCACGGCGCGGTCGTTGAGCAGCCAGTGGGACCAGTCCTCGAAGCCGGTCTTCAGGGTCTGCTCGATCAGCAGGCCGCGGAATCCCGAGCAGTCGATGAACAGGTCGCCCTCGACGCGCTGGCCGCCTTCCAGGGTTACGGCCTCGACGAAGCCGTCCTCGGCGCGCTGGTGGACCTGGACGATCTTACCTTCCTGGCGGCGCACGCCGCGATCCTCGGCATAGCCGCGCAGGTACTGGGCGTAGAGGCCGGCGTCGATGTGATAGGCGTGGGCGATCGTGCCCAGCGGCGAGTTGGTCTGGCCGTTGGCCCGCATGAACTTGCCCTGGTCGGCCGCCAGGGCCTGCAGCGAGTAGTCGGTCAGGTCGGCCGCTTCGCCCATGGCCTTCAGCCGCAGCCAGTAGGCGTGGAACGACACGCCCTCCATGTCGACGCCGTAGGGGCCGAACGGGTGGTAGTACCTGTGGCCGATCTGTTTCCAGTCGACGAAGTCGATGGCCAGCTTGAAGGTCGCCTTGGTCCGGCGGACGAACTCGTTCTCGTCCAGGCCCAGCATGCGGTTGAAGATGTTGATCTGCGGGATCGTGGACTCGCCGACCCCGATCGTGCCGATCTCCTCGGACTCCACCAGGGTCACCTGGGTGTGGCCGTCCTTCAGGAAGCGGCCGAGCGCCGCGGCCGTCATCCAGCCGGCGGTGCCGCCGCCGACGATGACGATCTTGCGCAGGCGTTGGTCGGTCATGCGGGCCTCGATACAGGAGTGTTGGCGGCCGCCTCGGCGGCGCAATAACGGGCGATGAAGACCTGGTGGCTCGGCATCGCCTGGGCGGTCTGGCCGATCAGGGCCGACATCCGTTGCAGGCGCTGAACGAGGGCGGCCTGCGGCAGGCTGTCGACCAGGGCGTCGTACTGGCGGGGCACGATCCCCTGGCCCATCAGCACGGCGATCCAGCTGGGCTCGGCGAACAGGTCGTAGTCGGACTGGAACAACCGCCCGCGCCCGGCGAACAGGTCGATCTTGCGCGCCAGACTCTCGGGGATCTCCATGGTCCGCAGATAGTCCCAATAGGGCGTGTCCGACCGCTCCGTGGCCTTGAAGTGCAGGATGATGAAGTCGCGGACCAGCTCGACCTGCTGGGCGGTCAGGCGGTTGTACTCGTCGATCTCCAGCGGATCGAAGCTGGTGTCCGGGAACAGCGCCAGGAGCTTGGTGATCGCGGCCTGGATCAGGTGGATGCTGGTGCTCTCCAGCGGCTCCAGGAAGCCGGACGACAGGCCGATGGCGACGCAGTTCTTGATCCAGGCCCGGTCGCGGCGGCCGGGCTGGAAGCGCAGGAAGTTGGGATCGGCCTGGGCCGGTCCGTCCAACCCGGCCAACAGCGAATCCAGGGCCTGGTCGTCGCCGATGTGGGCGCTGGAATAGACATAGCCGTTGCCGGTGCGGTGCTGGAGCGGGATGCGCCAGCGCCAGCCGGCCTTGTCGGCGGTGGCGCGCGTGTAGGGGGTCAGGCCGTCGCCGCCGGTGTCGCAGGGCAGGGCCACGGCCCGGTCGTTGGGCAGCCAGTGGCTCCAGTCGACATAAGTCCCGCCCAGGGTCTGGCCGATCAGCAGGGCGCGGAAGCCCGTGCAGTCGATGAACAGGTCGGCCTCGAAGACGCGGCCGTCCTCCAGGGTGACCGACTGGATGAAGCCGTCCTCGCCGCGCAGGGCGACGTCCCTGACCTTGCCCTCGACCCGCGTCGCGCCCCGCGCCTCGGCGAAGCCGCGCAGGAAGCGGGCATAGAGGCCGGCGTCGAAATGGAAGGCGTATTTGAGGCTCGACAGCACCTTGGCCGGATCGGGGTCGGGCATGGCGAAGCGGTTCTGACGCGCCGCGACGGCGGCCAGGTTGAAGTCCTCGATCGGCCCGACCTGGTCGCGCACCTTGCGCCAGACCTGGTGGAACTTGAGGGCCTCGATATCCAGGCCGAAGCTCCCGAACGGATGGATGTAGCGGTCGCCGATACGGGTCCAGTCGCGGAACTCGATGCCCAGCTTGAAGGTCGCGCGGGTGGCCCGCATGAACTCGCGCTCGTCGATGCCGAGCATGGCGTTGAAGGTCAGGATCGGCGGGATGGTGGCTTCGCCGACCCCGATCGTGCCGATCTGCTCGGACTCGATCAGCACGACCTCGACCTGGCCGCCCAGCACCTTGGACAGGGCCGCGGCGGTCATCCAGCCGGCCGTTCCGCCGCCCAGGACCAGCACCTTGCGGATGGGGGATGGGCGGATGGGAGCGCCAATGGGAGAGGGCGTCATGGGCGATCCTTCAGGGCGTCGGCGTGAAGCGGCATGGCCTGTGCGGCCTGGCGGATCAAGCCGCGCAGTCGGGCCAGGGCCGCGTCGGCCTGGTCGGCGGGCAGACGGTCGGCCAGCCGGTCGTGACGCCGCGGCGTGATCCCGTGGCCCAGGAAGGCCCCGACCCAGGCCCCCTCCACGAAGCTTTCCTCGTCGTACAGCACCACGCGGCCCCGGCTCTCGAACTGGGCTTGCTTATAGGCCAGGGCCGCGGAAGGCGGGGCGCGCCGGGCCTGGACCCACAACGGGTCGGTCCGCGCGGCGGCGGCGTAGCGGAACACGGCCATGTCGCGGGCCCGCTCCTGTTCCTCGGCCATCAGGCGGTTGTATTCCATCGCGGCCAGGGGCGAGCCTTCGGCGGTGGGCAGCAGGGCGATCAGCCGGCCGACGCCGCTCTGGATCGCTCGCGCGTCGTCGCCGTTCAGCGGCTCCAGCTGGCTCGCCGCCGGGCCGATGGCCAGGCAATTGCCGGACCAGACCCGCCGGCGACGGCCGTTGCGCAGTGAGACGATCGTCGCTTCTCCGCCCAGAATGTCGCGCGCCGCGTCGTCGGAGGTCTGACCACTGGCGTAGGCCAGGGTCACCGCGTCGCCGCCGCGCAGGGGAACGCGCCGCAGCCAGCCCTCGGCGACGGCCTCGAATTCGGTCAGGGGCGGCGGGTTGGCGCGGGGGGCGACTTCCCGCAGGGCGAGGCGGTCGCAAGCCAGGGCGGCGGACTCGTCGATCCAGGCGCCGTCGGGCATGGCGGCGATCAGGCGGCCGTCCGGCGTGGCGTCGATGAACAGGTCGGCGACGATCCGTTCGCCGTCGGCCAGGGTCACCGCGGCGATCCGACCGTCCGGCGCCAGGGCGACCTCGGCGATCTCTCCGCTCCGCGCCTCCGCGCGGCCCGCCGTCGACCGCAGCGCCGCGACATAGCCGGCGGCGTCCAGATGCAGGCCGTAGGACAGGGTCGACAGCACCGACCTGGGATCCTCGCTGGGCGGCGCGAACCGGCCCAGCCGCCCGGCCACGGCGGCCAGGCTGTAGTCCTCGTAGCGCCCGACGTCGCCGCGTTCGCGGGCCCGCAGCCAGTGATGGTGGAAGGCCACGCCGTCGAGATTGGCGCCGGCGTCGCTGAAGCCCTCGACATGGTCCCCATTCTGGCCGGAGCCGGTCCAGCCGCTGTATCGCGCGCCCAGCTTGAAGGTCC
Organism: Caulobacter sp. Root1455; assembly: GCF_001426905.1. Lineage (GTDB taxonomy): Bacteria > Pseudomonadota > Alphaproteobacteria > Caulobacterales > Caulobacteraceae > Caulobacter. Next base: position 109,568 of record NZ_LMFQ01000026.1, on the reverse strand, counting down.
CGCGCGCGGCGCGCATCAGGACGGCCTCGTCCAGGCCGAGCAGGCCATGGAAGGTGCGCAGGGCGGGCAGGGTGGACAGGGCTCCACGCGGCGCGGAGTCCGCCGTCTCGACCACCTGGATCGTGCAATCGGCGGGCAGGGCCCGCGCCAGGGCGCCGGCGGTCATCCAGCCGGCGACGCCGCCGCCCAGGATGGCGACGCTGTTCAAGGCGGCGAGGCTCATGCGGCCTCTCCAGACGCACTTGGGGGCGCGGCGGCGCAGAACCGGGCGATCCAGTCGGCGTGGCTGGGCATGGAGCGCGTGGTGTCGGCGACGGAGTCGCGGATCGCCTTCAACCGCTGGGTCAGGACGGCGTCGGGCACGCTGTCGCTGACCGGGTCGTAGGCCCGCGGCACGACGTTCTGGCCCAGATAGACCGCCAGCCAGCTGGGCTCGAGGAAGAAGCCGTCCTTGTACTTCACGACCACCCCGCGCTCGCGGAACAGATCCATCTTGTAAGCCAGGCTGTCGGGGATGCTCATCGTGCGGCGCTCGTTCCAGAACGGCGCGTCGGTGCGCTGGGTGGCGTGGTAGTGCAGCACCAGGAAGTCGCGGATGCGCTCGAACTCCAGATCCATGACGCGGTTGTATTCGTCCTGGTCGGCCTGGTCGCAGCCTCGATCGGGGAACAGCTCCAGCAGGGTGGTGACCGCCACCTGGATCAGGTGGATGCTGGTGCTCTCCAGCGGCTCCAGGAAGCCGGACGACAGGCCCACGGCCACGCAGTTCTTGCTCCATTGCTTCTTGCGCCGGCCGGTGACGAACCGCAGGAAGCGCGGCTCGGCCAGGGCCTTGCCCTCCAGCCCCGCCAGCAGGGCGGCGGCGGCCTCGTCGTCGCTGATATGGTCGCTGCAATAGACGTAACCGTTGCCGACCCGGTGCTGCAGCGGGATGCGCCAGCGCCAGCCGGCCTTGTCGGCGATGGAGCGGGTGTAGGGGGCCGACGGCTCGACCGTGTCGCACGGCACGGCGGCGGCCCGGTCGCAGGGCAGCCAGCGCGTCCAGTCCTCGTAGCCGGCCTTCAAGGTCTGTTCGATCAGCAGGCCCCGGAAGCCCGAGCAGTCGATGAACAGGTCGGCCTCGACGCGCTCGCCGTTCTCCATCGTGATCGCCTCGATGAAGCCGTCCTCGCCGCGCAGGACGACGTCGGCGACCTTGCCCTCGGTGCGGACCACGCCGCGCGCCTCGGCATAGGCGCGCAGATAGAGCGCGTAGAGCCCCGCGTCGAACTGGTAGGCGTAGGAATAGGTCGAGGCCAGGGAACGCGGGTCGGAGGAGGGTGGGACAAATCGTCCCAGGCGCGCGGCCTGGATCGGCAGGGAATAGGCCTCCAGCGGCGTGGGGTCGCCGCCCTGGCGGGCCCGCAGCCAGTGATGGTGAAAGCCCACGCCGCCGATCGCCGCGCCGTAGGCGCCGAACGGGTGGACGTAGCTGTCGCCCAGCTTGCCCCAGTCGCGAAACTCGATGCCCAGCTTGTAGGTCGCCTGGGTCTTGCGCATGAAATCGGCCTCGTCGAGGCCCAAGGCGGCGTTGAAATGCCTGATGTGCGGCACTGTGGCCTCGCCCACGCCCACGGTGCCGATCTCGGCCGATTCCACCAGGCGGATGGCGATGGGCAGGCCGGCCAGCTTGGCCGACAGGGCCGCGGCGGTCATCCAGCCAGCGGTGCCGCCGCCGACGATTAGAATGTTACGGACGGCCTGATCCGTCATGCGTTCCCCCTCTTGCGACCGTACTCCGCCTTCTATGGGCGGTCGTTCTGTGTGACCCGACGGACGGTGGTGTCCAGGCGGATTGGTCAGACGACGTACTTTTCCCCTTGCGAGGGAAAGCGCGGTCTGTACCCTAGATCTCGTTGTGGAGCGGATTGGCCCGCTTCCCAATTGTTATGACAAAACAGAAAGTTGGGTGGGATCAACCTTCTTTTCCGTTAACCCAAGGTACCGGTACCTTGACGTGAGCGGGCTTTGCCATATCATCTGACCATAATGGTCGATTCAATCGACCAATGGTAGCGGTAACGAGCTGCCATAAAGAATAACTGGGGAGGCAGACTAATATGGACAACGTCCAACGTGCGCCCGCATGCGCGGGTGCGATTTCAACTTCAAAACTCAAGTACGGCGTATCCGCCCTGGCGCTCGGCGCCATGCTGGTCGCCGCGCCGGCCATGGCCCAGACCAAGCCGGCCAGTGACGTGGAGACGGTCGAAGAAGTCGTCGTCACCAGCATTCGCCAAAGCCTGAAGAGCTCGCAGCAGCTCAAGCAGAGCTCCGACATCATCAGCGACTCGATCACCGCCGAGGACATCGGCGCCCTGCCGGACCGCTCGGTCACCGAAGCGCTGCAGCGCATCCCGGGCGTGGCCATCAACCGCTTCGCCGCCGGCGTCGACCCGGACCACTTCTCGACCGAAGGCAGCGGCGTCGTCGTGCGCGGCCTGAACTTCGTCCGTTCGGAACTGAACGGCCGCGACACCTTCTCGGCCAACAACGGCCGCGCCCTGAGCTTCGCGGACGTACCGGCCGAGCTGATGGGCGGCGTCGACGTGTTCAAGAGCCCCTCGGCCGACATGATCGAAGGCGGCATCTCGGGCACGGTGAACCTGCGCACCCGCCTGCCGTTCGACAGCACCAAGCGTCTGCTGTCGCTCTCGGCCGAAGCCAGCTACGGCGACTTCGTCAAGAAGTGGGCTCCGACCTTCTCGGCCCTCTACAGCGATCAATGGGACACCGAGGCCGGTACGTTCGGCCTGCTGCTGAGCGCCGTCGATTCCAAGCTGTGGACCCGTTCGGACGGCACCCAGGTGTCGAACTTCGGCTGCCGCACCAACTTCACCGCCGCTCAGACCGCCAATCCGCAGGCCGTCGACTGCCCCAACAATACCGGCAAGGGCGTGTGGTTCCCGCGCGGCGCGGCCTTCCGCAGCACCGAGACCGAGCGTGACCGCACGGGCTACGCGGCGGCCGGTCAATGGCGCAGCAACGACGACACCATGCTGGCCACCCTCCAGTACCTGCGCTCGGAATCGACGCAGTCCTGGACCGAGCACGCGATGGAAATCGCCACCGACAACGTGACCTCGAACGGGGACTCGCGTCCGATCGACGGCACCACGTTCGGCGTCGACAGCGACGGCATCTTCACCAACGGCATCATCACCGGCTCGCAGGGCTGGCGCGATGACCAGAACGGTTCCAATCCGCGCACGCCCGCCAACGGCCTGCAGAGCAACAACATCACGCGCAGTGTCGAGCAGAAGTACCTGACCTCGGACTACGGCTTCAATTTCAAGTGGACGCCGAACGAGACCTGGGGCGTCGCCCTCGACGTCCAGCACGTCGACTCGTCCGTCGATAATCTGGACGTCGGCGTTTGGGCCTCGACCTTCCAGAACCTGGACCTGAAGCTGAACGGCTCCGACATGCCGGTCTTCACGTTCATCCCGCCGGCCAGCGGCGCGGCGCCGTCGAACTGTACGCCGTTCAACAGCAGCTGCTCGTCCTACTATCGCGGCGGGCACAACAACTTCCAGGACCCCTACAACAGCTTCTGGCGCTCGGCGATGGACCACATCGAGCAGAGCGAAGGCAAGGAAGACGCCGTCAAGCTCGACGTCGACTACCGCTTCGCCGAGAACAGCTGGCTGGACTCCGCGCGGGTCGGTGTTCGCTGGTCCGAACGTGACCAGACCACGCGCTTCACGTCCTACAACTGGGGCGTCCTGAGCGAAATCTGGGGCGGCGGCGGACCGGTGTGGTTCGACGAGCCGATCAACAGCAACCCGGCCACGGCGGGCGGTTCGAGTAGCGCGGCCTTCACCGAACTCTATCCGTTCACCGACTTCATGCGCGGCGAGGTTCCGGCCCCGACCGGTCTGGAAGCCCGGCCGTTCTACAAGGGCAATCCCGCCCAGGACTACGCCGCGATGTCGGCCACGGCCCTGGCTATCGGCGACGAATGGCGGGCCCGCCTCTCGGGCAGCTGCCCGCAGAACTGGGTGCCGCTGGCCCAGCGCTGCGGCGTGACCGCCGGAACGCCGTTCCGGCCGGCTGAAATCAATCCGGTCAACGAGCAGACCCAGTCGGCCTACGGCATGCTGCGGTTCAAGCACGACTTCGAGGGCGACGTCCGGGTCACCGGCAATTTCGGCCTGCGCTACACCAAGACCAAGCGCGAGGCCTCCGGCTTCCTGGCTTATCCCTCGCCGACCGCGACGAACCCGCAGAGCTGCGCCACCTCCCTGGCCAACTGGCAGGCGTTGCCTGATCCCAAGCCGCCGTTCGTGCCTTCCGACTACTGCCAACTTCCGGTGTCGGTGCAGCAGGCGGCCGTGGCGTTCTCCAATGGCGCGACGGTCCCGAACACCGCGCACATCAGCTACGACTACTGGCTGCCCAGCCTGAACGTGAAGGTGGCGCTGCCGAACAAGGTGCAGCTGCGCTTCGGCGCATCCAAGACCATCACCCCGCCGGATATCGGCCTGACCCGCAACTACTACAACATCGCTCTGGACACGACGGATGCGGGGATCGCCGGCCCTCCCGTGACGGCCGACAGCCTCACGGGCACCGTCACCGTCGGCAATCCGCTCCTGAAGCCGACGCAGTCGATCAACTTCGACGGTTCGGCGGAGTGGTACTTCGCGCCGGTGGGCTCGCTGACCTTCGCGCTGTTCTGGAAAGAGTTGAAGGACGTCGCGACCAACACCACCGAGCGCGTTCCGTTCACCAACAACGGCGCGACCTTCAACGTCGCGGTCACCACGCCGGGCAACTCCGACGTCAAGGCCCACGTGAAGGGCTTCGAAGTCGCCTACCAGCAGTTCTATGACTTCCTGCCCGCGCCCTTCGACGGCTTCGGGATCAACGCCAACTACAGCTACATCGACAGCAAGGGCGTGCCGCAAAGCACGTTGTCGGCGACCGATCCCGACGTGGCCGCCGGCCGCGTCTCGACGGTCAACACCGGCCTGCTGCCGCTGCAGGGTCTGTCCAAGCACAACGCCAACCTGGCGGCCATCTACGAGAAGGGCGCGATCTCGGCTCGCCTGGCCTACAACTGGCGTTCGGACTTCCTGCTGACGGTCCGCGACGTGATCGTGCCTTATGCGCCGATCATGAACGAGGCCACCGGCCAGCTGGACGGCTCGATCTTCTACACCATCAACGACAAGGTGAAGGTCGGCGTGCAGGGCGTGAACCTGACCAACGAGATCACCAAGACCACGCAGGTCCTGAACGACCAGCTGCTCAAGGCTGGACGGTCGTGGTTCATGAACGACCGGCGCTACACCTTCGTGCTGCGCGCCAGCTTCTAGATCCCAAGGCGGGCCCGGCCGGACGTCGTCCGGTCGGGTCATCCTGGGCGCATACCCTTCGACCTTCCGTGGGCGAGGGCTCTTCTACCCCAAACTCACCGCGCGCCGTCTTCCGACGTCGCGCGGTGTTCTTGTGTTGTTGAGAGGGCTTCATCATGACGTTCCGCCTTTCTCCCTTTTCGAGGCGAGGCTTCATGGGGCTGGGCGCCGCCGCGGCGGCCGCCGGCGCGGTTCCGGCCCTCGCCCAGGCCGGGGAGCGGCCTCTTGGGCCGTCGCTCTCCGCCCTCGCCAAGGCCAAGGGCGTGCGGTTCGGCAGCGCCGTCGGCGCGGGCAAGCCCGGCTCGCTGACCGGCTCGCTGGAAGATCCCCGCTATCGTCAGGTCCTGATCGACGAATGCGGCGTGCTGGTCCCCGAGAACGAGCTGAAGTGGTACGCCCTGCGACCCGACGCCAAGACCTTCGCCTTCGAGCGGGCCGACCGCATCGCCGCCTTCGCCAAGGCCAACGACATCGCCCTGCGCGGCCACACCCTGCTGTGGCATCACCCCAAGTGGTTTCCCGCCTGGCTGAACCACTACGATTTCGGTTCGGGCCCGGCCGGTAAGGCCGAAGCCCAGGCGATGCTGGTCAGCCACATCGCCAAGGTCATCAAACACTATCCGCAAATCGACTCCTGGGACGTGGTCAACGAGACGATCGATCCCCAGGACGGTTCGATCCGCCGGACCGTCCTGTCGGACGTGATGGGCCAGGAGGCGACCCTGGACGTGGCCTTCCAGACGGCCCGCGCCTTCGCGCCCAAGGCCCGGCTGGTCTATAATGACTACATGGGCTGGGAGGCCGGCAACGAGGCGCACCGCGCCGGAGTGCTGAAGCTTCTGGAAGGCTTCCGCAAGCGCGGAACGCCGGTCGACGCCCTGGGCGTGCAGAGCCACCTGGGCACCGAGGATCCCGCCGCGCCCGGCAGTCTGGGGCGGCCCCAGGACAAGCCGTGGCGCGCCTTCCTCGATGAGGCGACCGGCATGGGCTACGACCTGCTGATCACCGAATTCGACGTCAACGACCGGGACCTGCCGGGCGACGTCGCGACCCGCGACACGGCGGGGGCGTCGGTCGCCAAGGCCTATCTCGACCTGATGCTGGACTATCGTCAGACCAAGGAGGTCCTGGCCTGGGGCATGGTCGACAAATATTCCTGGCTGCAGAATTTCACGCCGCGCAAGGACGGCCTGCCCAAGCGCGCGACGCTCTATGACGACGCCTACAAGCCCAAGCCGATGCGCGAGGCGGTGGCGGCGGCCTTCCGGGCCGCGCCGGTGCGGACATGACCCGCTGGGCGTCGGCGCTGGTCGGCGCGGTGCTGGTCGCCCTCGCCGGCGGCCTGGCCCCATCGCAGGCCCAGACGACGCCCGCCTCGGCCCTGACCGCCGAGCAAGACCACCAACTGATGCTCGACCGCCTGAAGATCAAGGCCCTGCGGCCGGGCGTCGACGGCTACAATTCCGCCGCGCCCAACTTCGTCAACCAGGACGAGGCCAAGGCCGGACCGTTCAGCCTGCTGCCCGATCCGCTGGCGTTCCCGGACGGTCGTCCGGTCGCGACGCCGGACGACTGGTGGAAGCGCCGCCGCCCGGAGCTGGTCGAGCTGTTCTCGCGCGAGGAGCACGGCCGTGTGCCCAAGCATACGCCGGCGGTCCGCTGGCGGATCGTCAGCGAGAAGCATGACGTCCGTAACGGCGTGGCGGTGCTCGAACGGCGGCTGGCCGGCGATCTGGACAACCGCGCCTATCCCGCGGTCTCGGTCAGCCTCGACCTGCTGCTGGTGACGCCGGAAGGGAAGGGCCGGCGGCCCCTGATGCTGGAGTTCGGCTTTCCCGACGGCGCGCCCTGGATGAAGGGCCGGCCGGCGCCGCCCGGACCTGATTGGCGCGACCTGGTCCTGGCCCGGGGCTGGGGCTATGCGATTCTCGATCCCACCAGCGTCCAGCCCGACAACGGCGCGGGCCTGAGCCGAGGCGTGATCGGCCTGGTCAATCACGGCCGTCCGCGCGCGCCGGACGACTGGGGCGCTCTGCGGGCCTGGGCCTGGGGCGCCGGCCGGGTGCTGGACTTCCTGGCGACCGATCCGGCCGTGGACGACCGTCGCGTGGCGATCGAAGGCCTCTCGCGCTACGGCAAGGCGGCGCTGGTGACCATGGCCTACGACCAGCGCTTCGCCGCCGGACTGGTCGCCTCGTCCGGCGAGGGCGGGGCCAAGCTGCACCGGCGCAAGCGCGGCGAGCAGCTGGAGAACCTGGCGGCCAGCGGCGAGTATCATTGGATGGCCGGCAACTTCCTGCGCTACGCCGGGCCGCTGACCGTCGACGACCTGCCGGTCGACGCCCACGAACTGATCGCCTTGTGCGCGCCCCGGCCGCTGTTCATCAGCGTCGGCAATGACCAGGCCGACGGCTGGGTGGACTCGCGCGGCATGTTCATGGCCGCGGTCGCCGCCGGTCCGGTCTATCGGCTGCTGGGAGCCCGCGACCTGGGCGTCACCGCTTTTCCGGAACCCCTGACCCTGGTGGCCGACGGCGAGCTGGCGTTCCGCCAGCACGAGGGCGGTCACACGCCCGGACCGAACTGGCCCTACTTTCTGGACTTCGCTTCGCGCTATCTTGAGCGCCCGTAGCGGTCGTCATCCGCCGAGTTTCCGTTCGAGCGTAACATGAGCCAGTCCTTTTCCCCCCTCGAAGAGCGTTCGAACGTCACGCGGGAGATCCTGCGGGCCGAGATCGTCCCGGCCTACCGGCCCGTGGTGTTCCGCGGCTTCGCGGCGGATTGGCCGGCGGCGCGCGCCGGTCTCGAGGGGGCGGACGCGACGGCGGCCTATATCAAGCGCTTCGACAAGGGCGCGCCGGTCGAGGCCTTCGTCGGTCCGCCGGAAATCGGCGGCCGCTTCTTCTACAGCGACGCCGAGCGGGCGGTGAACTTCGAGCGGCGGCCGGGCGGGATCTCGGCCATCCTCGACGACATCCTGGCCCTGGGCGCCGAGGCTCGGCCGCCGTCGGTCTATGTCGGCTCGGCCCTCGCGCCGCAGGTGCTGCCGGGTTTCGCCGAGGCCAACAGCCACGACATGCTGGCCGTGCCGGTCGAGCCGCGCATCTGGTTCGGCAACGCGGTGCGGGTGCAGACCCACTACGACATGGCCGACAACATCGCCGTGGTGGTGGCCGGGCGCCGGCGCTTCACCCTGTTTCCGCCCGAGCAGACGACCAACCTCTATGTCGGGCCGCTGGACTTCACCCTGGCCGGCCAGCCGATCAGCATGGTCCAGCTGGAGTCGCCCGACCTGGACCGCTATCCGCGTTTCGCCGAGGCGGCCAAGCATGGCCTGACCGCCGAACTCGGGCCCGGAGACGCCATCTACATCCCCACCGCCTGGTGGCATCACGTCCAGTCGCTCGACAGCCTGAACGTGCTGGTCAACTACTGGTGGCGCGACCTGCCGCCCGAGGCCGGTACGCCGTTCGACGTGCTGGTCCACGGCCTGCTGGCGGTGCGTCACTTGCCGAAGCCGCAGCGCGACGCCTGGCGGGCGATCTTCGACCACTACCTGTTCGAGACCAACGGCGACCCCGCGGCCCATCTGCCAGACGAGCGCAAGGGCGTGCTGGGGCCCCTGACGCCGCGCCTGGCGCAGAACATCCGCGGCTTCCTCAAGCGCGCCTTCGGCTGACCTCTCGCCTCAGGCGTGGGCGATGATCGGCAGGAAGGTCTCGGCCGTCAGGCTGGCGCCGCCGACCAGCACGCCGTCGACGTTCGGCGTCGCCAGGATCTCGGCGGCGTTGGCCGGGGTCACCGAACCGCCGTACAGCAGCCGGACGCGGTCGCCGGCCGGGCCCAGGACCGCGCGGCAGGTCTCGCGCAGCACGGCGTGCATGGCGGCGATGTCGTCCCCCGTGGCCGAGCGGCCCGTGCCGATCGCCCAGATCGGCTCGTAGGCCACCGACAGCCAGTCGCCGTCGGCGTCGTCGGGCAGGCAGTTCTCCAGCTGGGCGCGAACGACCGCCTCGGCCTGGCCGGCCTCGCGGATGTTCAGCGCCTCGCCGACGCAGAGGATCACCGACAGGCCGTGCCGCCTGGCGGCCTGCGCCTTGCCGCGCACCTCGGCGTCGGTCTCCTGGCGGCCCGCCCGGCATTCGCTGTGACCGACGATCGTGAAGACCGCGCCGGCGTCCTTGACCATCGGCGCGGAGAGGCAGCCGGTGTGCGCGCCCTTGTCGGCGGCGTGGATGTCCTGGGCGCCGACATGGATCGCGCCGGCGGCGTGCCCGGCGGCGGTGATCAGGGTCGCCGGGACCGCCACCCCGACGTCCACGGCGGGCGCCTCGCGCGCCGCCGCGTCGATGGCGCCCAGGACCGGCAGGGCCGCCAGGTTGCCGTGCATCTTCCAATTGCCGACCACGAACTTCCGGGCGGGCTTATCCATAGCGACGTGCATTCGGTCTCCATGCGCCGATCCTGTCCGGCGCTCGCGTCTTGAAGGGGGAGGGGAGAAGGCCGGTGATCAGGCCTGCTCCAGCATCCTGGCGGGATGATCCAGGCGGGCCAGCCGCCCGCCGAGCGCGGCCAGCTGTTCCCACAGGGCCGGCGGCAGGCGCGCGCCGAACTTCTCATAGGCCTCGGGGATCAAGGCGGCCTCGGCGCGCCAGATGGCCGGATCGACGGTCAGCAGCAGGTCCAGCTGGGCGTCGGTCAGGTCCAGGCCCGTCAGGTCCAGACCGTCGCGCGTGGGCAGGCGGCCGATCGGACTGTCCACCGCCTCGACCTGGCCCTCCAGGCGGTCGACGATCCACTTCAGCACCCGGCTGTTTTCGCCGTAGCCGGGCCAGACGAACTTGCCGCGCTCGTCCTTGCGGAACCAGTTGACGAAGTAAATGCGGGGCAGCTTGGCCGGATCGGCCGCGGCTCCGACCTTCAGCCAATGATCGAAATAGTCGCCCATGTTGTAGCCGCAGAACGGCAGCATGGCGAAAGGATCGCGACGCAGCTCGCCGATGCTGTTCTCGGCCGCCGCCGTGCCTTCCGAGGCGACGTTGGAGGCCAGGAACACCCCGTGCTCCCAGTCGAAGGCCTCGGTGACCAGCGGCACGGCCGAGGCGCGGCGGCCGCCGAACAGGATGGCCGAGATCGGCACGCCGGCGGGATCCTCCCACTCGTCGGCGATCACCGGGCACTGGCCGGCCGGCACGGCGAAGCGGGCGTTGGGATGGGCGGCGGGCTCGCCGGACGCCGGGGTCCAGGCCCGGCCCTTCCAGTCGGTCAGGCCCTCGGGCGGGACGTCGGTGAGGCCCTCCCACCAGACGTCGCCGTCGGCGGTCAGGGCCACGTTGGTGTAGACGCAGTTGGAATGCAGGGTGTCGACCGCGTTGCGGTTGGTCTTCACGCCCGTGCCGGGCGCGACGCCGAAGAAGCCGGCCTCGGGATTGATCGCGTAGAGGCGGCCGTCGGCGCCGAAGCGCATCCAGCAGATGTCGTCACCGATCGTCTCGGCCTTCCAGCCCGGCAGGGTGGGCTGCAGCATGGCCATGTTGGTCTTACCGCAGGCGCTGGGGAAGGCGGCGGCCACGTAACGCACCTTGCCGGCCGGCGAGGTCAGCTTGAGGATCAGCATGTGCTCGGCCAGCCAGCCCTCGTCGCGGGCCATCACCGAGGCGATGCGCAGGGCGTAGCACTTCTTGCCCAGCAGGGCGTTACCGCCGTAGCCCGAGCCGTAAGACCAGATCTCGCGGCTTTCGGGGAAGTGGACGATGTACTTGTCGTCATTGCACGGCCAGGCCACGTCGGCCTCGCCCTCCGCCAGGGGCGCGCCCAGGGTGTGCAGGGCAGGCACGAAGAAGCCGTCCTCGCCCAGGGCGTCGAGCGCGGCCTGGCCCATGCGGGTCATCACCCGCATCGAGACGGCGACATAGGCGCTGTCGGTGATCTCCACGCCCAGGGCGCTGATCGGCGAGCCGACCGGACCCATCGAGAACGGCACGACATACATCGTCCGTCCCCGCATGCAGCCGTCGAACAGACCGTTCAGCAGCCCGCGCATTTCGTCCGGATCGCGCCAGTTGTTGGTCGGGCCGGCGTCGGCCTGATCCCGCGAACAGATGAAGGTGCGGCTCTCGACCCGGGCGACGTCGCGCGGATCGGAGGCGGCGTAGAACGAGTTAGGGCGGAGGTCGGGGTTGAGGCGCTTCAGCGTGCCCAGGGCGACCAGTTCGTCGGTCAGGGCGGTCCATTCCGCGTCGGAGCCGTCGCACCAGTGAACGGCCTTCGGCTTGGTCAGCGCGGCGACCTCGTCCACCCAGGCCAATAGACGCGCGTGTTTCGTCGGGGGCGCTTCAGCGCCCGGCCCTTGGTTCTGCATTTCACGTCCTGCTGCATGTTGGCGAAACTATTGCTCGCCTTGGCGCGCACCATAGCGTGACGAACCGTCGGGAAAAGGCCAATGTTTTCAATGACAACGTTGTCGTCAAAAATCGGCGCGCCAGGTGCTCCGCCGGCGGCATGTTTTCGCGCCCGGCGCCTGATTATGAGGAAGTCGATCCTGGGCGCGGGCGTCGCCGCGTCGATGGGCCTCGCCTCGGGCGGGTCGTTTGAGCGAATCAAGAACCTTGTCGCCTGGCGCCTAGGCGACCCTGGGAAGGCCTGCTAGGGCGGCGGCGGTTCAGCTTAGGCGCAGAGGCTCGCCGTCCTGATCAAAGGCCGCGTACTTGTCGACGCCGCCCAGGCGGACGGCCTCGACCATCGTCTTGATCGCCGCGTCGATCTCCGCCTTGGAAGGCGCAAGGCCGTCGCGACCCGGCAGAGCGGCGGCGAACACCACCTGCCAGGGCGGTCCGGCGGTCTTCGATTCCGCGGCCAGTCCGGCGAAGTCCGCCAGTTCGCCCGCCCCCTTGTCGACGCACATCAGCGGGGCCAGAGCCCCGCCGCGACCGGCCAGAAAAGCCTCGCGCTGCGCCGGGGTGGGGTGATCGGGCAGTTCGGCGGCGGCGAACACGAACAGCAGGCGATGCGGCTGGGCCTGGGCGGCCGCGGTGCTCAGAAGCTGTTGAAAATGGGAGTCTTCGGTCATGGTGCGGCAGCTAGGCGGATTTTGGCGTCCGGGCCTTGCGTCAGATCAAATCGCCCGATCGCCGGGTTCATCGACGGCTAGGGCGCCGTCCACGGTCCCGACTTGCCGCGGGTCAAGTCGACGAACGGTGATCTAGGTTTCGGGGCTTGCGCTTGGTCAAGGTTTTCGCCCGACGCCTGACCTAGGGTCCAGGGGCCGCGGGTCGCGCGGTTTCAAGGGCCGGCTTCGTGGTTCGTCAATCGATCCCCTTTCCGAGTCCAGCTTCGGTGCGGTCCATGTCGGACGAGGCCTTCCTGGCCTTGGTGAGCGCCTTCCTGGCGAAGGCGCTCACGCCAGACTTGCGGGCCGCCGGGCGACGAACCCTGGGCGTCCATTCCGACATCGAGGCCTGCCGGGTTTGGCACGCCAAGCTGTTCGCCCGAGGCTGGATCGCCCCGGCCTGGCCCGAGGCCTGGGGCGGAACCGGCTGGAGCCCTCGCCAGCGCTTCCTGTTCGACCGCGAATGCGCCCTGAACGACGCGCCCGTGCTGTTCGCCGCGGGCCTGCGCAGCCTGGGCCCGTTGCTGATCGAGCAGGGCGACGACGCGCAGCGGGCGCGCTATCTGCCGCCGATCCTGTCGGGCCAGGATCTTTGGTGCCAAGGATTTTCGGAACCCGGCGCGGGATCGGACCTGGCGGCCGTGTCCTGCCGCGCGGTGCGCCATGGCGATGTCTATCGCATCACCGGCACGAAGATCTGGACCACCGGCGCCCATCTGGCCAATCGGATGTTCGGCATCTTCCGCACCGCCGACGGCGCGCGCCGCCAGCAGGGGCTGACCTTCCTGCTGGTCGACATGAACAGCCCTGGCCTGACGGTCTCGCCGATCCTGGACCTGGCGAGACAGCACGACTTCAACCAGGTGTTCTTCGACGATGTGCCGGTCGCGGTCGCCGACCGCGTGGGGGCCGAGAACGACGGCTGGTCGATGGCCAAGCGCCTGATGCAGCTAGCGCGCGCCAACAACACCCCGGCCGCCCTGGTGCGTCGTGCTCTTCGCCGCGCCACCGAGGCGTTGAACCAGGCCGGGCCGGATGTCGAGCCGGGCCTGCGCACCCGCCTGGCCGGCCTGTCCGTCGACCTGGACGCCTTCGAGCAACTGGAACTGGCCGTCTTGCCCTCGGGCCGGCCAGGGCCGCACGACCCGATCGCGCCGTCCATGCTCAAGCTGGTCGGCACGCAGTTGCACCAGCAGGTCGCCGAGCTGGCGATGGAGATCGTCGGGAATCCGGCGGCGGCCGCGCTGGGCGCCGTGGGCGTCGCCGGCGGTCTGGCCGGGGGCGAGGCTCTGGACGCCGGGGCGCTGGCCATGGCCCGACGCCTGAGCCTGCGCGCGGCCACGATCTATTCCGGCGCCAGCGAAATGCAGCGCGACGTCATCGCCCGTCACCTGTTGGGCGCGACCTGACAATAGACCAGACCCGGTTTGGCCTGGGTCAATTCAGCTTTCCCGGCGCAGCGCTAGCGTCGCTCAACAAAAGGGGAGACGCATGGACCTGCTGATCGACGCTCTACGCGCGGCCCTGGGGGCCGATGGGGTCCTGACGGGCGCCGCGCTGGAGGAGCGCTACCAGAGTCCCTGGACCCGGCTGGGCGCGCCCCTGGCGGTGTTGCGGCCCGCGTCGACCCAGGCCGTGGCCGAGATTCTTCGTCTGGCGTCGGCGGCGGGCGCCGCGGTGGTTCCGTGGGGCGGGCGCACCGGTCTGGTCGACGGCTGCCTGGCCGACGGCGCCCTGGCCCTGTCCCTGGACCGCATGGCCGCCATAGAGGCGATAGACCCGGTCGCCGGAACCATGACCGTCCAGGCCGGCTGCGTCCTGCAAACCGCCTGCGAGGCCGCGTCCGCCGAAGGCCTGCTGCTGCCGCTGGATCTCGGCTCGCGTGGTTCGGCCACGATCGGCGGCACGATCGCCACCAACGCGGGCGGCAACCGCGTCCTGCGCTACGGCATGATGCGCGACATGGTCCTGGGCCTGGAGGCCGTGCTCGCCGACGGGACGGTGATCCAGGCCATGAGCCCGCTGATCAAGAACAACGCCGGCTACGACCTCAAGCAGCTGTTCATCGGCTCGGAAGGCACCTTGGGGGTGGTCACCCGCGCGGTGCTGCGCCTGCGCCCCGCGCCGGTCAGCCAGGACACCGCCATCGTCGGCGTCGAGCGCTTTTCGGCGTTGCCGCAGCTGTTGCGGCGTCTGGAGCGAGATCTCGGCGGCCTGCTGTCGGCCTTCGAGGTGATGTGGTCCGGTTTCCACGACCTGGTCACGAGCCCGCCGGCCCGGGGCCGCCCGCCGCTCGACGGGCGCTACCCGTTCTATGTTCTGGTCGAGAGCCTGGGCGGCGATGTCGCCGGCGACGCGGCCCGGTTCGAAGCCGCCCTGGCCAAGGCCCTCGAGGCCGGCGAGATCGCCGACGCCGCTGTCGCCAGCTCCAAGGCCCAGCGCGAGGCGATGTGGGCCCTGCGCGACGACGTCGCCCAGACGGCGCGCGACGGGCCGATCATCGCCTTCGACGTCAGCCTGCCGATCGCGGCGATGGAAGCCTATGTCGCGACGGTGCAGGCGCAACTGGCGGCGCGTTGGCCGGATCTGGGACCTCCGGCCGTCTTCGGCCACCTGGGCGACGGCAATCTGCATCTGATCGTCCGCCTGGCCGAGGTCACGCCAGCCGGTCGCCGGGCGGTCGAGGACATCGTCTACGGACCCCTTCAGACGGTGGGCGGATCGATCTCGGCCGAACACGGCGTGGGCCTGCAAAAGCGCGCGTTCCTGCACCTGTCGCGCGGCCCGGCCGAGATCGACCTGATGCGGCGGCTCAAGCACGCCCTTGATCCGGACGGCGCCACCCTGGCCGACAACGGCGTCACCGCCTGTTTCGCCAATCCCGGCACCAGCGAGATGCAGTTCGTCGCGGCTCTGGACCGCGAGCCGCGGATGCGCGGCGTGCTGTGCCTGTTCGAGGGCGTGGCGACCGGGGCCGCCGACGGCTACGGCCGGATGACCGGGACGCCGGCCTGCACCCTGCTGCACCTGGGGCCAGGCTACGCCAACGGCGCGGCCAACCTGCACAACGCCCGCCGCGCCTTCACCCCGGTGGTCAACATCATCGGCGACCACGCCACCTTTCACCGCGGCCACGACGCGCCCCTGAACTCCGACATCGCCGCCCTGGCCGCGCCCAACTCGCTGTGGATCAAATCGGCGGAGACGGCCGACGCCGTCGGACCGCTGGCCGCCGAGGCCGTGGCCGCCAGTCTCGGGCCGCCGGGTGGCAACGCCTGCTTGATCCTGCCCGCCGACAGCGCCTGGAGCGCCACGACGGTGATCGGGCCGGTGGTGACGGCGCCGCCGAGGGTCGAGCCGGACCTCGACGAGGTCGAAGCCTTGGCGGCGCGTCTGAAGGCCGCCCGCAAACCGGTGCTGCTGATCGGCGGCGCGGCCTGCGGCGAGGCGGGGCTGGCGGCGGCCGGCCGGATCGCCGCCGCCGGCGTGCGCGTGCTCACCGACACCTTCGTGGCGCGGCAAGCGCGCGGCGCGGGCCGGTTCGCGCCCGACCGCATGCACTATTTCGGCGAAATGGCCCTTGGCGACCTGGAGGGCGTCGACCTGATGGCCCTGGTCGGCACGACGCGGCCGGTCGCCTTCTTCGCCTATCCCGAGCGGCCCAGCGTGCTGGTCCCGGACGGCTGCGACACCGTCGTTCTGGGCGGTCGTGGGACGGACGGGACGGCCGCCCTGCGGGCTCTGGCCGACGCCCTCGACGCGCCGGCCGAGGGACCGGTCGAGTCGCTGGTTCGTCCCTCGGCGCCGCAAGGGCCCTTGACCCCCGCCGCCATCGGCCAGTCGGTCGCCCGCCATCTGCCGGCGCGGACCATCGTCAGCGACGACGCGGTCACTTGCGGCCTGCCGATCTTCCAGGCCACCCAGACGGCGGCGCCTCATGACTGGCTGATGCTGACCGGCGGCGCCATCGGCCAGGGGATTCCCTTGGCGATCGGCGCGGCCGTGGCCTGTCCCGACCGCAAGGTGGTGGCCCTGAGCGGCGACGGGGCGGCGATGTACACCGTCCAGGGCCTGTGGACCATCGTTCGGGAGCAGCTCGACGTCACCGTGGTGGTGTTCGCCAACCACGCCTACCGCATCCTCGACATCGAGATGTACCGCACCAGCGGCGGTCCGGCGGGCCCCGCGGCGCGGGAACTGCTGGACCTGGGCGCGCCGCGCATCGACTGGCTGAACCTGGCCAGAGCGCTGGGGCTTCCCGCGACGCGGGCCGACACCGCCCAAGCCTTTGACGAAGCCATGGCGTGGGCCATGGCGCGCCCGGGGCCGGCCTTCATCGAGGCCGCGCTGTAAGCTTGCAGGCGTGACATCGACGACCGGCTTGACGATCAGCAAGCCCCGGCTTGAGCAAAGCGCGCGAACGCGACGCCCTGGACCCGCTATCGCGCGCCGCGGGCGGCGAGGCATACCCCCCGGTGAGAGGACCTTTCATGCCCAAGGGATTTCGCCGCCATGCGGCTTCATCGCGGCGGTCGACACCGCCGCTCGATCGTCACGCGGCCGATGTGTTGATGGCCCTGCGGGGGCCGGTCGAGCATCTCCTGACCGCCGGACTGCGGCGGGCGGCGCGGCGGCGGCCGGAGATCTTCGACCGCCTCGACGGATTCCAGGACGCCCTGTTCGTTCTCGCCCCCGACGACTGGCCGGTGGTGTTCGAGTTGCGGCCTTGCGCCGGCCGGGGCGTCGTGCGGGTTGTGCGCGCGACGGCGCCGATGGCGGGCACGGCCCGTATCCGAGGCCCGCTGACCGCGCTGCTGGGATTGTTCGACGGCTCGATCGACGCCGATGCGGCCTTCTTTTCGCGCAGCATCCGGGTGGAAGGGGACGTTCAGGCGGTGATGGCCCTGCACAACGCCCTCGAGGCGGCCGAGCTGACCGTGGCCGATCTCCTGGGCTTGCCCGCCCCCGCGAGCGGCGTGGCCAACGCCAGCCTGTCCATGCTGCTGCGCGGCCTGGCCGCGCGCGACGCTCGGGCGAGCGCCTGATGGCCAGCATCGAACTGGTCTGCCCGGCCGGATCGCCGGCCATGCTGCGCGCCGCCATCGAAGCCGGCGCCGACAGCGTCTATTGCGGCCTGCGCGACGAAACCAACGCCCGCAACTTCCCGGGCCTCAACTTCTCGCCCCAGGAACTCAAGGATGCGGCCGACTGGGCCCACGGGCGCGGCGCCAAGGTCCTGGTGGCGATCAACACCTTCGCGCGGGTCGGCGCGGTCGACATCTGGCGCGCCTCGGTCGACGCGGCGGCCCGGGCGGGCGCGGACGCGGTCATCGTCGCCGACCTCGGAATCCTGGCCTATGCGCGGGACGCCCATCCCGATCTTCGTCTGCATCTGTCGGTGCAGGCGGCGGCCGGCTCGGTCGACTCGATCGACTATTACGCCAAGACCTATGGCGTGCGCCGCGTGGTGCTGCCGCGGGTGCTGTCGGCCCCCGAGATCGCCGCGCTGAATCGCCAGATCAGCGTCGAGACCGAGGCCTTCGTCTTTGGCGGGCTGTGCGTGATGGCCGAGGGCCGCTGCGCCCTGTCGTCCTACGCCACGGGCCGTTCGCCCAATCTGTCGGGCGTCTGCTCGCCGCCCGAGGCGGTGGCGTTCGAGGATCATCAAGGCCAGCTGACCTCCCGGCTGGCCGGCTTCACCCTGGATCGCTTCGAGGCCGGCGAGGCCGCGGGTTATCCGACCCTGTGCAAGGGACGCTTCCAGGCCGGCGGCGAGGCGTCCTATCTGTTCGAGGAGCCCACCAGCCTCAACGCCATGGAGCTGCTGGCCGATCTGGCCAAGGCCGGCGTCACCGCGGTGAAGATCGAGGGCCGCCAGCGCGGCAAGGCCTATGTCGCGCGGGTCGCCGCGGCGTTCCGCGCCGCCCTCGACGCCCTGGATCGCGGCGAGTCCACGCAGCCCTATGAACGTCTGCTGTCGAGCCTGGCCGAGGGCGGTCGCGAGACGGCGGGCGCCTACCGGAAGACCTGGCGATGAGTCCGCGACTGGAACTGACCATCGGCCCCCTGCTGTTCAACTGGTCGCCGGAACGCGTCGCGGCCTTCTACGGCCAGATCGCCCGCGACCCGGCGGTCGACCGGGTCTATCTGGGCGAGGTGGTCTGCGGCAAACGCGGTCCGCTGCTGGCCCACGCCCTGGCCGAGGCGGCGGATCTCCTCCAAGCGGCCGGCAAGACCGTGGTTTGGTCGACCCTGGCCCTCCCAGCCTTGCCGCGCGATCGACAGGTCACCGCCGCCTTGGCGGCCGATCCGGCCCTGATCGAGATCAACGACATCTCGGCCCTGGCGCATCGCCCGCCGGGCGCGCCCTTCGTCGCGGGTCCCTTGCTCAACGTCTATAACGAGGCGGCGGCCGGCGAGCTGATCGCCCGCGGCTGCGTGCGGCTGTGCGCCAATGTCGAGATGTCCCTGACCGCCGTGGCGGCGCTGACGGCGCCGTGCCCTGGCCTGGAGATCGAAATCTTCGCCTTCGGCAGGCTGCCGCTGGCCCTGTCTGGCCGGTGCTATCACGCGCGCGGCCATGGTCTGCACAAGGACAATTGCCAGTTCGTCTGCGATCGCGACCCCGATGGCCTGACGGTCGAGACTCTCGACGGCGTCGGCTTCCTGGCGGTCAACGGGGTCCAGACCTTGTCCCATGGGGTGCAGGTCGTCGACAATCCGGTGGCTGAGTTGCGCGCCGCCGGCGTCACGGCCCTGCGCCTGTCGCCCCATTCGGGCGACATGGCCAAGGTGATCGCCGGCTTCCGGGCCTATGCCGACGGTGTCCTGGCTCCCGCCGACCTGGCGGCGGCGATCCGCGCGACCGATCCTCCCGGTCCCCTGGTCAACGGCTATCCGCGAGGCGGAGCCGGGGCCCAATGGACGGCGCGTTCATGAACGCCATGCCCTCCCAACGGACCTTCGACGTGATCATCCTGGGCGGCGGCATGGCCGGCGCCGCCCTGGCCGCCAATCTGGACCCGCGAACCCGGGTGGCGCTGGTCGAGCGCGAGCCGGTGGCGGGGTACCACACCACCGGTCGGTCGGCGGCGATGTACATCCCCTCATACGGCGGGGCGGCGATCGCCGGACTGACCCTGGCCAGCCGGGCGTTCTTCCTCGATCCGCCGGCCGGCTTCGGCCCGCCGCTGCTGACGCCAAGGCCGGTGATGCACATCGCCGACGCCGGCCGGACCGATCGCCTCGAGGCCTTCGCCGCCATGCGGGGCGGGTTCGAAGTCCTCGACGGCCGTGCGGCGCGGGTCCGCGTGCCGATCCTCCGAGCCCGGGCGGTGGCGGCGGCGCTGATCGAGGCCGACGCCGGCGATCTCGACGTCGCCCGATTGCACGCGGCCTATCTGAGCCGCGCCCAGCAGGCGGGGACCGAGGTGCTGACCGGCGCCGGGGCCGGCGCGATCGCGTTCCAGCGTTCCGAATGGCGGGTTCGTACGCCCAGCCTGGACATCTCGGCGCCCATCCTGGTCAACGCCGCGGGGGCCTGGGCCGACGAGGTCGTGATCGGGGCCGGCCTGGCGCCGCTGGGGCTGACCCCGCTGCGCCGCACGGTGATGCTGGCCAGGGCGCCGGATCAGGCCGGGTTCGCCGCCTGGCCCGTGGTCAAGGACATCGACGAGCGGTTCTATTTCCGACCCTGCGGCGGCCGGATGTTGATCACCCCGGCCGACGAGACGCCAAGCCCGCCCTGCGACGCCGCCGCCGACGAAATGGACATCGCCGTGGGCATGGCGCGGTTCGAGGCCGCCGCCGATCATCCCGTGCGCCACCTGATCGGACGGTGGGCGGGCCTACGCACCTTCGCCCCCGACCGCGCGCCGGTGGTCGGATGGTCCAAGAGCCGCCCCGGCTTCTTCTGGCTGGCGGGCCTTGGCGGTTTCGGCATCCAGACCGCGCCGGCCATGGGCCGGCTGGCGGCGGCCCTGGTCGAGGGGCGCCCGGTCCCGAGCGATCTGGTCGATCATGGCGTGCGGGTCGAGGCCTATGCGCCGGAGCGGTTCAGGCCGGCGGGTTAGGGCTGATCGGCATTCAAGCGCGGTGCTTGGTCCTCGTCCTTCGACAAGCTCAGGATGAGGACCGTTATACAGGCCGTGGCAATAGAAGGACGTCATCCCGGGGCAGTAGAAAACCTCATCCTGAGCTTGTCGAAGGACGAGGTTTTCGCTTCCGAAGCCGAATGCCGATCAACCCTCTAGGACCTCAGATCGCCTTGGCGTGGCGCTGGCCGTCGGCGTTGAAATAGGCGTCGAACACCGCCGCGATCGACCGCACCAGCAGGCGGCCGGGCGGCAGGACCTGGACGCGGAATCCCCGGACCTCGGCGAGACCGTCGGCCGTGAAGGGCGCCAGGCGCGCCAGTTCGGCCGCCAGGCTGTGCGGAAGACGTCCGTGCCGCGCGCAGACGGCCGCTAGGTCGACGGAAAAATCGCACATCAGCCGCTCGATGATCTCGGCCCGGAAGCGGTCCTCGTCGCTGAAGGCGACGCCGCGCGCCACGGGCAGTCGGCCTTCCTTGACCGCCGCGCGCCAGGTCAGTTCGTGCGTGGCGTTCTGCACGAAGCCCTGCGGCAGGCCGCCGATGGCCGAGGCTCCCATGCCCAGCAGGGTGGCGGCCGGATCCGTGGTGTAGCCCTGGAAGTTTCGGCGCAAGGTCCCGGCCGCCAGCGCCTTGGCCATCGGATCGTCGGGCAGGGCGAAGTGGTCGAGCCCGATGCGCACGTAACCCTCCGCGGCCAGCCTTTCGGCGGCGCTCTCGCTCTGATCAAGGCGCGCCTCGGGCCCCGGCAGGGCGGCCTCGTCGATCAGTTTCTGATGGCTCTTCATCCAGGGCACATGAGCGTAGCCGAACAGGGCCAACCGCTCGGGACGCAGGTTGAGAAGTTGGTCGAGCGTCGACAGGGTGTTGGCCGTGGTCTGATGGGGCAGGCCGTACATGAGGTCCAGGTTGATCGAGCCGACCTTGGCCTCGCGCAGCCAGGCGACGCAGTCGGCGATGTGCTCGAAGGTGTCCTGGCGATTGACGGCGGCCTGAACCTCGGGCGTGAGGTTCTGCACCCCCAGGCTGGCGCGGCTCATGCCGCGGGCGGCGGCGGCCTGGACCCAATCGCGGGTCAGCACGGCCGGGTCCATTTCGATGGCCACGTCGATGTCCGGCGTCAGGTCGAAGACCTGGCCCAGGCGGTCGAAGATCGCGTCGATCTCGCCCAGCGACAGCATGTTGGGCGTGCCACCGCCGAAGTGCACCGCGCCGGCGCTCAGGCGGCCGGGCAGGGCGGCGCCCAGCAGGTCGATCTCGTCGAGCAGCAGCCGCACATAGTCGCCGACCGGTTCATGGCGGTTCACCGCCCGGGTGTTGCAGCCGCAGTACCAGCAGAGCCGGGCGCAGAACGGGATGTGCAGATACAGCGAAACCGCTTCGTCGGTCGGCAGGGCGGCCAGCCAGTCGCGGTAACGGTCGGCGGTGACCTCGGCGGTGAACTGGGTGGCCGGCGGATAGCTGGTGTAGCGCGGCGCGCGGCCGTCGTACCTGGCGATCAGGTCGGCGACCGGGCGGGCGCTGGGCGGGGCGACGAGGGTGGCGAGCATGGCTGGACGGGTCAGGCCATGACCGGATCGGCGGGTTCGGGCATCGGTGGTCTCCTAGACCGCAGTCTGATCGACCGCGCCGCGCTGGACCTTGATCCACCGCAAGCCAGATTGCCGCGGCGGTTGCTGGGCCTGGAGTTCGGCCAGGGTGTTGAGGTTGACGAACGGGTCGGGCTGGATCGTTCCCCAGTCGACCACGGCCTGGCCGCTGACCGCCGCCAGGCCCCGAAGCGATGAACGGTCCCGGGCCAGATAGTCGGCCAACAGCGGTTCCACCGCGATGCTCCATAGGCCGCAGACCGGATGCAGGCGACCGTTGCTGGCGGGGAGGGCGACCTTGGCGCCCGCGCGCAAGGCCGCGGCCAGGCGCGGGGTCAGGTCGGCCGGCAGGCGCGGCATGTCGCACGCCAGGACCTGAACCCTGGCCGCGCCGCGAACGCGCGCGAAGGCAAGGGCCGAGGCGAGGCCGGCCAGGGGGCCCGGCACGTCGGGATCGTCGAACAGCAGCGGCGCGCCGACGTCGCCGCCGATCTGGTCGGCGTCCCGGACGGCGACGGCCACCTCGTCGGCATAGCTTCGCGCCAGGGCCAGGGCGCGGCCCAGCAGCGAGGTCTCGCCCCAGGCGCGGAGGGGCTTGCCGCCGCCCATTCGCCGGCCGGCGCCGCCGGCCAGAACCACGGCCACGCAAGGCTCGGTCATGGTCAGGAGGCCTTCCGCTTGCCGCGCCGCCGCCCGACCTGATCCATCGGGCCGCCGACCAGGGCCATCGCCTGTCTCGGGCTGCTGACCGAGGTCTCCAGATCGCGCAGCAGGCCGTCGGCCGCCGAGTGGATCCAGCCGTGCAGACTGAGGGGTTGGCCGCGCCGCCAGGTCTCGTGGACCAGCGGATTGGCGGCCAGTTGGGCCAGCTGGGCGGCCACGTTGAGTTCGCAAAGCCGGTTGGCCCGCGCGGCCGGATCGAGGATCGTCTCCAGGTCCTGGGCATGCCGCCAGGCCAAGGCCCGCACCGGGGCCAGCCAGTGATCGACCAGGCCCGGCGCCGGGTCCGACAGCGCCGCGCCCATCGCGCCGCAGCCATAATGGCCGCAGACCACCACGTGGCGAACCTTCAGCACCTCCAGCGCGTACTGCAGGCCGGATAGGAACCCGATGTCCTGGGACAGGGCGAGATTGCCCAGATTGGCGAGGGCGAAAATCGCGCCGGGCGGCAGGCCGGTCAGGTCCTGACCCGACAGCCGACTGCAGGCGCAGCCGATCCAGAGGTGCTCGGCCTGTCGCGGAGCCGCCTGGCGCGTGAAGAAGTCGCGATCACCGTGGCGGCCCGCCGCCCAGGCGAGGTTGTCCGCCAGCAGGGCTTCGCTCATGCCTGGTCAGCTCCGACGGCGACGTCGAGCAACCGCCCGCGGCGGGCCGCCAGCCGACGGCCCAGGGTCGTGAGGTCTTCGGGAGCCAATCGCAGTCGCGCGATCGGCAGGACGATGGCGTTCTCCAGGCCCAGGTGGCGGCGCTCCTGAGCGGCGAAGGCGATCATCGCCTTGCGCTGCGTCGCGTCCAGCCCGGGCGCGCGCTCGGTCTCCAAACAGGCCAGAAGATGATCCCGCACGGCGCTGGCCTGGACCACGTCGGCCCGATGCTCGGCCGACAGCATGCCTAGCACCCGTTCGACATCGTCTCCGGGCTCGCAGCGACGACGCAGCAGCGGAAAGAAGTCCTCTTCCTCGTCGATCACATGCAGGGGCAGGTCCTGATCCAGGAAGACGATCAGTTCGATGACCCGAGGCCGGTCGAACACCATGGCGGCCGCGACCTCCTCGATCATCTTGCAGGCCTGCCGGTGGCGATAATGCTCGGCGAAGAACCATTCGATGGGTTCGGCCAGAAGGCGCGGAGGAATGGACTCGATGGTGCTCGTCGTCATGGCCTTCTCGCCTCGGCCGGGCCCCGCGCCAAAGCGCGCGGGCCGGCGGTCGCCTCGACTTTGCGCGACCGGTGAATCCGCATGGCGCCCTAGACCTTCCGGAAGATCGTGTAGGCGCGCGCCTTGGGCGTGAGCCTGGTGCGGAGCAGCGAGGCGATGGCGGCCACCGCCGGGTCCTCGGCGCCTTGGGCGGCGGAGATCAGATGGGTCCAGGACTCGTCGCCGGCGGTGTTGACGAAGTCGTGGACCGCGCGCTGGACGAAAGCCTCCAGATCGATCCCGGCGGCGAGAGCCGCCGCGCGCACCCGTTCGGCCAAGTCCGGATCGGAGGCGTCGAGCCAGGCCTCCAAACCGGCCGCCGAGGCGCCGGCCAGGAGCTGGCCCAGCGACAGGGCGCCGGTGTCGAAGCGCCCGTCGGGAGTCAGGCTGAAGGCCACGCCCCGGTCGCGGGCCCGCTCGGCCAGATCCGAGACGTAGCGGGTGGCCGCCGCCGTCCAGGCCCGGCTTTCCAGATGCAGCCGGATCTTGTCCTCGACATAGTCGAAGGGCAGTTCGCGCCCCTCGATGCGGCGGTCCAGCTTGAGCACGTGCCACCCGAACCGCGACCGCACCGGACGGTCCAGGATTTCCCCGGGCCGCAGCCCCGACAGGGCCTGCTCGATCTCGCCGACCACGTCGCCCGGACCGAGCTGGCCCAGCGAGCCGCCGACCTCGGCGGAAGGGCAGGCGGACAGGGACTTGGCCAGGGCGGCGAACTGCCCCGGGGTTCGGGTCAGGGTCTGCACCGCGTCCAGCGCGACCCGGCGGGCGGCCTCCCAATCCGCATCGTCCGGGCTGGCCGGCGCGATGAGGATGTGGGCGGCCTCTACGAGGGCCGGACTGGTGAAGCGGTTGCGCTGGGTGTCGTAGATGTGACGGCAAAGCGCGACGGACGGGGTTTCGATCTCGACTTCCTCGTCGAGAACGGCGCGGATCAGAGCCTCTTCGTCCGTCTCCTCGCGGCCCATCTCGTCGATTTGCGGCTCGGGACGCAGTCCCAGTTCGTCGGCGCGATGCAGAAGCAGGGCGCGTACGGCCAGGGCCTTGCCGGCTGCCCGCCGGGCCTCGCCCGCCGAAGCGCTGGGATGGTTCTGGGCTTCCTTGGCGATCAGGAATTCGGGGATCTCGACGCCGTCGACAACGGTGGTGGCGGTCATCGTCTACTCCCGAGCCTTGAAGGCGGAGGTGGCGTTCGGCCAGGGCGGGCTGACGGCGTCGCGGTAGGTCGGGGCCGCGGCCTCCGGCTTGATCGGCAGGCGACGGGTGGTCCGGACCAGCTGCCACCCGCGGCGGTTCAGGTACCAGATCGGCGCCGAAAGCATGTGGACCAGGCGGGTGAACGGGAACAACAGCAGGATGGTCATCCCCAGCACCAGGTGCAGCTTGAAGATCGGATGCACGTCGGCGACGTAGGCGGCCACCCCCGGCTTGAAGGTGAAGACGCCCTGGGCCCAGAACATGAACTTGATCATCTCGTGTCCGTCCAGGTGATGGGCGGAGATCGCGATGGTCGACAGGCCCAGCATCAGCTGCACCATCAGGATCACCAGGATGGCGATGTCGCTGAAGCTAGAGGTCTTGCGG
This sequence comes from Caulobacter sp. Root1455, assembly GCF_001426905.1. Classification (GTDB taxonomy): domain Bacteria; phylum Pseudomonadota; class Alphaproteobacteria; order Caulobacterales; family Caulobacteraceae; genus Caulobacter. The sequence goes on along the minus strand of NZ_LMFQ01000026.1, from coordinate 83,878 downwards.
ATGCGCGGGTCGAACAGCCGCCGATGCAGCAGCAGCAGGCCGCCGGCCAGGCATAGAATCCCGGCGAGGCCGCCGGCGACCATGGCCAGGATCTGCTTGGCTCCGTGCGGGACGCCCAGGGCGTCGAACACCCAGATCGGCGTCAGCAGGCCGACGAAGTGGCCGCCGAAGATGACCAGGACGCCGAGGTGGAACATCACCGATCCCGCCACCAGTTGGCGGCGGCGCAGCAACTGCGAGGAGCCCGACCGCCAAGTGTACTGCTCGCGGTCGAAGCGCAGCACGCAGCCCAGCACCAGCACCGCCAGGCAGATGTAGGGATAGACCCCGAACAGGAATTGGTTGAGCAGGCCCATGACTAGACTCCTTGAGCGGCGCTGGCGCGGGGCCGACGCGGGACGCGGCCAGTTTCGGCCTGCATGGCCTCGACCAGGGCGCCGGCCTTGGGGCAGCCGACGTCGGAGGGACCGAAGGTGACGGCGGTTTCGGCCCAGGCCTTGTCGAGGGCCTCGAGGTCGTCGGGATTCTCGTCGGGCTCGCTCAGCAGGGCCGCGAGCACGGCCGGATCGGCCTTTTGCGAGGCCAGGCTGGCCAGGGCCCCGAACACCGCGCGATAGGCGCTGTCGCGCTTCTTCAGGCGCTCGCCCATCGCGTCCAGCACGTGGGTGGCTTCGCCCAGCAGCGAGGCGGCCTCGGCGTCGGGCAGGATCGACAGGAACTCCAGGAACACCGGCAGGAAGTCCGGCAGTTCGTTGGCCGTCAGGTCCAGGCCCTTGGTGCGGTAGAGCTCCAGGAGCGCCACCATCGCCTCGCCGCGGTCGCGGCTTTCGCCATGGACGTGCTCGTAGAGGTTCAGCGACAGCGAACGCGTGCGGTCGAAGAGCTCGGTGTAGCTCTCCTGCAGGTCGTAGATGTCGCCGTCGGCGAGGATCGAGACCAGCCGCGCCAGCGCCTTGGTCAGGGCCGGCGTCAGCAGGTTCTCTTGAATGATCTCCCCGAGCGCATAGGGGGCGGTTTGCTGCAGTTCCGGGGTGGGATAGGTCAGCAGCAGGGCAAGCGCCTTGTAGGTGCGGGCCATCGGCTTAGGCCTCCATCGGGTTTTTGGCGCGCGAGCGCGGATTGGCGCCGAACAGGCCCAGTTCGGTGCGGCCGCCCGAGCAGCCGTTGCCGAAGGTGAAGCCGCAGGAGCCGCGCAGGTCGTAGGCGTCCTCGGCGGCTTCGCGGTGGGCCGAGGGGATGACGAAGCGGTCCTCGTAGTTGGCGATGGCCATGTAGCGATACATGTCCTCCACCTGGGCGGCGGTCAGCCCGACCTTGCCGGCGATGGCGTGGTCGATGCGGCCGTGCACGGTCTTGGCGCGCATGTAGCCGCGCATGGCCAGCATGCGTTCCAGCGCCTGGACCACCGGCGGCTCGTTGCCGCCGGTCAGCAGGTTAGCCAGGTAGCGGACCGGAATGCGCAACGAGGCGACGTCGGGCATGTCGCCGTCCATTTCCAGCGCGCCGGACGAAGCGGCCGACTGGATCGGCGACAGCGGCGGCACATACCAGACCATGGGCAGGGTCCGGTATTCGGGGTGGAGCGGGAAGGCGATCTTCCAGTCGACGGCCATCTTGTAGACCGGGCTCTTGCGGGCCGAGTCGAGCCAGGCCTCGGGAACGCCGTCGGCGCGCGCCTGGGCGATCACCGCCGGATCGTTGGGATCCAGGAAGATGTCGAGCTGGGCCTGGTAGAGGTCCTTCTCGTCGGGCGTCGCGGCGGCGGCCTGGATGCGGTCGGCGTCATAGAGCAGCACGCCCAGATAGCGGATGCGGCCCACGCAGGTCTCCGAACACACGGTCGGCAGACCGACCTCGATGCGCGGGAAGCAGAAGGTGCACTTCTCGGATTTTCCCGATTCCCAGTTGTAGTAGATCTTCTTGTAGGGACAGGCCGAGACGCACATCCGCCAGCCGCGACACTTGTCCTGGTCGATCAGGACGATGCCGTCCTCTTCGCGCTTGTAGATCGCGCCCGAGGGACAGGCGGCCACGCAGGCCGGGTTCAGGCAGTGCTCGCACAGCCTGGGCAGGTACATCATGAAGGTGTTTTCAAACTGCCCGTAGATCTCCTTCTCGATGCCCTCGAAGTTGGCGTCGGCGGAGCGCTTGGAGAATTCCCCGCCCAGGATTTCCTCCCAGTTGGGGCCCCATTCGATCTTCTCCATGCGCTGGCCGGTGATCTTCGAGCGCGGCCGCGCGGTCGGGAAGTGCTTCATCTCCGGAGCGTTCTGGAGATGGGCGTAGTCGAAATCGAACGGCTCGTAATAGTCGTCGATTTCCGGCAGATCGGGGTTGGCGAAGATCTTGGCCAGGATGCGCCATTTGGCGCCCATCTTGGGTTCGATCTTGCCGTTGGCCTTGCGGATCCAGCCGCCGTTCCACTTCTTCTGGTTCTCCCAATCCTTGGGAAAGCCGATGCCAGGCTTGGTCTCGACGTTGTTGAACCAGGCGTATTCGACGCCTTCGCGGTTGGTCCAGACGTTCTTGCAGGTGACCGAGCAGGTGTGACACCCGATACACTTGTCGAGGTTCAGCACCATGCCGATTTGCGCTCGCACCTTCATTGGGCGAAATCCTTCTGAACGAGCGGTTCTTCCAGCCAATCGATCTTGGTCATCTTGCGGACGACCACGAATTCATCGCGGTTGGAACCGACGGTGCCGTAGTAGTTGAAGCCGTAGGCGAGTTGGGCGTAGCCGCCGATCATGTGGGTCGGCTTGAGCACGGTGCGGGTGCACGAGTTGTGGATGCCGCCGCGCAGGCCGGTGATCTGAGACCCGGGGGTGTTCACGATCTTTTCCTGGGCGTGATACATGAAGGTCGTGCCCTCACGGATCCGCTGGGACACCACCACCCGCGCGGTCAGGGCGCCGTTGGCGTTGAAGACCTCGATCCAGTCGTTGTCGACCAGACCCGCCTTCTTGGCGTCGACCTCCGACACCCAGACCACGGGACCCCCGCGGTTGAGCGTCAGCATCATCAGGTTGTCGCTGTAGGTGGAGTGGATCCCCCACTTCTGGTGCGGCGTGATGAAGTTGAGGACGATCTCCTTCTCGCCGTTGGGCTTGGCGCCCATGACGTGGGTGGTCTTCAGGTCGATGGGCGGGCGGTAGACGCAAAGGGCCTCGCCGAACGCCCGCATCCACAGGTGGTCCTGATACAGCTGCTGACGGCCGGTCAGGGTCCTCCACGGGATCAGCTCGTGGACGTTGGTGTAGCCGGCCGTGTAGCAGACCTTCTCGCTCTCGATGCCCGACCAGGTCGGCGAGGTGATGATCTTGCGCGGCTGGGCCAGGAGGTCGCGGAAGCGGATCTTCTCGTCTTCCTTGGGCAGGGCCAGGTGGACGTGTTCGCGGCCGGTCTGCTTTTCGAGCGCTTCCCAGGCCTTGACCGCCACCTCGCCATTGGTCTCCGGCGCCAGCATCAGGATGGTCTCGCAGGCGTCGATATCGCTGTCGATGCGGGCCAGGCCCTGGGTCGCGCCCTCTTCGAGGACCACGCTGTTCAGCGCCTTGAGCAGATCGACCTCGTGGTCGGTCTTCCAGCCGATGCCCTTGCCGCCGTTGCCGCTCTGGGCCAGCAGCGGACCCAGCGCCGTGAAGCGCTTGTAGGTGTTGGGATAGTCACGCTCGACGATGGTGATCTGCGGCATGGTCTTGCCGGGGATCGCCTCGCACTCGCCCTTGGACCAGTCGCGGACGTCGAACGGCTGGGCCAGTTCGGCGGCGCTGTCGTGCTGGATCGGGGTCAGGACGACGTCCTTTTCGACACCCAACACCTCGGGGGCGACCTTGGAGAAGGCCTTGGCGATGGCCTTGAAGATCTCCCAGTCCGATTTCGACTCCCAAGCCGGGTCCACGGCCGCGCTCAGCGGGTGGATGAAGGGGTGCATGTCGGACGTGTTGAGGTCGTTCTTCTCGTACCAGGTGGCGGTGGGCAGGACGATGTCGGAATAGACCGCCGTGGTCGACATCCGGAAGTCGAGCGTCACCAGCAGGTCGAGCTTTCCCTCCGGCGCCTTGTCATGCCACGCGACCTCGGTGGGCTTGACCCCGCCGGTCTGGCCCAGGTCCTTGCCTTGCACGCCGTGCGACGCGCCCAGCAGGTGCTTGAGGAAGTATTCGTGGCCCTTGCCCGAGGAGCCCAGGAGATTGGAGCGCCAGACGAACATGTTGCGCGGCCAGTTGGCCGGATCGTCGGGATCCATGCAGGACATCTGCAGGTTGCCGCCCTTGAGCTGCTCCAGGGCATAGGCCCTGGGGTCCTGGCCCGCGGCGGCGGCGGCCTTGGCGACCTCCAGCGGGTTGGTCTTCAGGGCGGGCGCCGAGGGCAGCCAGCCCAGGCGTTCGGCCTTGGCGTTGAAGTCGATCATCGAACCGTTCCACACGCCCTCGGGCGCGGTCGGCGAGAGGATCTCGTCCATGCCGACGGTCTCGTAACGCCACTGGTTGCTGTGGGCGTAGAAGAACGAGGTGGAGTTCTGCTGGCGAGGCGGCTTGACCCAGTCGGTGGCGAAGGCCAGCGGCGCCCAGCCGGTCTGCGGCCGCAGCTTTTCCTGGCCGACATAGTGCGACCAGCCGCCGCCCGACTGGCCCACGCATCCGCACATCACCAGCATGTTGATGGCGGCGCGGTAGTTCATGTCCATGTGGTACCAGTGGTTCATCGCCGCGCCGATGATGATCATCGACTTGCCGTTGGTCTTTTCGGCGTTGTCGGCGAAGCCGCGGGCCACGGCCAGGATCTGCTCGCGCGGCACCGAGGTGATGGCTTCGGCCCAGGCCGGCGAGTAGGGCTGGACGTCGTCATGGTCGGTCGGCATGTGGTCGCCGCCGAAACCCTGATCGACGCCGTAGTTGGCCAGGAACAGGTCGTAGACGCAGGCCACCAGGGTCTCGCCCTCGGGCAGCATCATCCGCTTGACCGGCACGTTGCGCACCAGGACGTCGGGATGGTCGGTCATGGCGAAGCCGTTGGTGGCCGCGCCGCCGAAATAGGGGAAGCGCACGCCGGCGACGTCGTCGTGGACGCCCTTCAGGCCCAGGCGCAGCGTGGTCTCACGTCCCGCGCCGTCCTTTTCCTCCAGGTTCCACTTGCCGTCCTCGCCCCAGCGGAAGCCGATCGAGCCGTTGGGGACCACCACCTGGCCGGTGGCGTCGTCGAGGGCGACGGTCTTCCAGTCGGGATTGTTGGTCTCGCCCAGGGCCTGGTCGAACTCGGCCGCGCGCAGCAGGCGTTCGGGCACATAGGCGCCGTCCTGCGGAACCAGGCGGACCAGCATCGGCAGGTCGGAATACTTGCGCAGGTAGTCGCGGAAATAGGGGACTTGGCGGTCGACGTGGAACTCCTTGAGGATCACGTGGCCGAACGCCATGCCCAGGGCCGCGTCGGTGCCCTGCTTCACGGCCAACCAGAGGTCGGAGAACTTGGAGGCCTCCGAATAGTCGGGGCAGATCACCACCGACTTGGCGCCGCGATAACGGGCCTCGGTATAGAAGTGGGCGTCGGGCGTGCGGGTCTGCGGGACGTTGGAGCCCCACAGGATCATGAAGCTGGAGTTGAACCAGTCGGCGCTCTCGGCCACGTCGGTCTGCTCGCCCCAGGTCTGGGGAGAGGCGGGGGGCAGGTCGCAATACCAGTCGTAGAACGACCCGCAGACGCCGCCGATCAGCTGCAGGTAACGCGCCCCGGCGGCGTAGGAGACCATGGACATGGCCGGGATCGGCGAGAAGCCGAACACCCGGTCGGGACCCCAGGTCTTGACCGTGTAGGCGTTGGCCGCGCCGATGATTTCGGTGACCTCGTCCCAGGTGGCGCGGATGAAGCCGCCGCCGCCGCGCCGCGTCACATAGTCGGCGCGTTGGGCGGGATCGTTCTGGATCGAGGCCCAGGCGGCCACCGGGGTGCGGGTGGCCCGCGCCGCTCGCCACAGCTTCAGCAGCCGCGAGCGGATCAGCGGGTATTTCACCCGGTTGGCTGAATAGAGGTACCAGCTGTAGCTGGCGCCGCGGGCGCAGCCGCGCGGCTCGTGGTTGGGAAGATCGGGCCGGGTGCGCGGATAGTCCGTCTGCTGGGTTTCCCAGGTGACGATGCCGCCCTTGACGTAGATCTTCCACGAGCACGAGCCGGTGCAGTTCACGCCGTGGGTGGAGCGGACGATCTTGTCGTGCTGCCAGCGGTTCCGATAGGCCTGCTCCCAGGTGCGGTCGTCGTCATTCATGACGCCGTGGCCGTCGGAGAACAGTTCGGTCTTGCGCGTGAAGAACGCGAGGCGATCCAGGGTATGGCTCATTGGGTGGGAACCTTGATGAGGGCGGGCGCGCGCAGCAGCGACGTCTTGCGGGCGTAGAAGGCCCAGTTGACGAGCACGCAGCTGACGTAGAAGCCGAGGAAGATGTAGAGGGCGAACTGCGGGTTGCCGGTGGCCTTGAGCGAGTCGCCGAACGCCTTGGGGATGAAGAAGCCGCCAAAGGCGCCGACGGCCGAGGTGAAGCCGACGATGGCCGCCGACTCCATTTCCGCGGCCCGCTGGCTGGCCTCGGCGGTCGCCCGCGGCATCAGCCGGGGCATGTCGGCGCGAACGATGGTGGGGATCATCTGGAAGGTCGAGGCGTTGCCCACGCCGGTCCAGAAGAACAGCCACAGGAAGCTGGCGAAGAAGATCGGGAAGGACGGCGCCGAGCCGTAGGCGCCGACCCCGGCCAGCACGCCGATCACGCCCGCGGCCATGGCCAGGAAGGACCAGTGGGTGACGCGGTCGCCGCCGAAGCGGTCGGAAACGCCGCCCGTCAGGGCGCGCGAGCCCGCGCCGATCAACGGGCCCAGGAAGGCCAGCTGCAGGACGTTGATGTCGGGGAACAGGGTCTTGGTCAGCAGCGGGAAGGCGGCCGAGAAGCCGAGGAACGAGCCGAAGGTGCCCAGATAGAGCCAGCACATGATCCAGTTGTGCTTGCGGCTGAAGATCACCGCCTGGTCCGCGAAGGAGGCCTTGGCCGAGGCGATGTCGTTCATGCCGAACCAGGCCGCCACGGCGGCGGCGATGATGAACGGAACCCAGACATAGGCGGCGTTCTGCAGCCAGATGTGCTTGGTCACCCCGTGATCGACGATGATCTGGGGCGCGCCGGCCAGGGGGCCGAACAGCGCCAGGCCGATCACCACCGGCACCAGGAACTGCATGACGCTGACGCCGAGGTTGCCGAACCCGGCGTTGACGCCCAGGGCCGCGCCCTTCTCGCTCTTGGGGAAGAAGAACGAGATGTTGGCCATGGAGGAGGCGAAGTTCCCGCCGCCCAGGCCGCAGGCCAGGGCCAGGCCGACGAAGACGCCGTAGGGCGTGGTCGGGTCCTGCACCACCACCCCGATGCCAATGGCCGGGATGAGCAGGGACAAGGTGGTCAGCGCAGTCCAGCGCCGGCCGCCGACGATCGGCACCATGAAGCTGTAGAACACCCGCAAGGTGGCGCCCGACAGGGCGGGCAGGGCGGCCAGCCAGAACAGCTGCTCGGTGGTGAACTTGAAGCCGACCAGCTTGAGCTTGGCGATGACCATCGACCACACCATCCAGACCGAGAAGGCCAGCAGGAGGTTGGGCACCGAGATCCACAGGTTGCGACGGGCGACGGCTTTTCCGCTCGCGCGCCAGAAGTCGGCGTCCTCTGGACGCCAGTCGGTCAGGACCGGGCTTTGTTTGGTCGTGGGCATGGACTGCGCCTTACTTGCTATCTGGCGGTTGGGTTGGCGACGCGCCGGGCGGGCGCGGTGGAGGTCGAGGCGGCCCGGCTGAGGCCGGCCATTTCGGGAAGTTGCGGCAGGTCGGCCAGCTGGGGCGCGTTGGCGCGCTCCATGCGGCCGATGGCCAGGTGCATCCAGGTCAGGGCCCCGGCGACCAGGACGAACAGCAGCATGAAGCAGCTGGTCCAGACGCCGGTGAGATCGTTCAGCGCGCCGAAGGCGATGGGCAGCACGAAGCCGCCCAGCCCGCCGACCATGCCGACGAGGCCGCCGACCGAACCGATGTGGTCGGGGTAGTAGACCGGGATGTGCTTGAAGACCGCCGCCTTGCCCAGGCTCATGGCGAAGCCGAGCGCGAACAGCAGGATCACGAATGGCGCCAGACCGGTGGCCAGGCGGAAGGCGATCGGGCCGCGCACGCCGTCGACCACGTAGCTGGTGGCCGGATAGGACAGCAGGAACGCGCAGATCGCGCTGATGATGAAGGTCAGATACATGACCTTGCGCGCGCCGATCTTGTCCGACAGGTAGCCGCCGAACACTCGAAACAGCGAGCCGGGGATGGAGTAGGCGGCCGCCAGCATGCCGGCGGTGATGAGGTCGAGGTGATAGACCGCGACCAGATAGTGCGGCAGCCACAGCGCCAGGGCCACGAAGCCGCCGAACACGAAGAAGTAGTAGAGGGCGAAGCGCCAGACCTGCAGCTTGCGCAGCGGCGCCAACTGGTCGGCGGTGTTCTGCGGCTTGGCGCCGGTGCGCCGGCGGGCTTGCAGGTCAGGCTCGTCGCGGGTCGAGAAGAAGAAGGCCAGCGCCAGCAGGGCCAGCGCCCCGGCCCAGATCTGCGCCACGGCCTGCCAGCCCAGGGCCAGCATCACGAAAGGCGCGAGGAACTTGGTGACCGCCGCGCCGACATTGCCGGCCCCGAAGATGCCCAGAGCCGCGCCCTGGCGTTCCTTGGGGAAGAACTTGGCGACATAGGCCACCCCGACCGCGAACGAGCCGCCGGCCATGCCGACGCCCAGCGCCGCCAGCAGGAACTGCGGATAGGTGTGGGCGTGGGAGAGCAGGTAGGTCGCCGCCGCCGCCGACAGCATGACCAGCAGATTGACCAGGCGCCCGCCGTACTGCTCGGTCCAGACGCCCAGGAACACGCGCGTCAGCGAACCGGTGAGGATGGGCGTGCCGGCCAGCAGGCCGAACTGCGCCTCGGTCAGGCCGAGGTCCTGTTTGATCCGAACGCCGATGATCGAGAAGATCGTCCACACCGCGAAACAGGCGGTGAAGGCGATGGTGCTCATCGTCAGGGCCGATCCGGCCCCCGGCTGCGATGGGATCGCCGTCTTCATGTCTGGCCTCGAAAAGGCAACGCGCGACATGGTTTGCCGCGTGCAACCTAATGCGGGGGCAGGTCTTCACTGTATTTGATGGATATCAAGCACCGGCAAATAACCGATGATAACGCGCAAGTCATCGCTGCGGCGAAACAGCGCAGTTTGCTAATGTCAATTTGGTTTTATTGGTGTCGCAAACGTACGCTTGATAAATGTCAATCGTGACGGGCGAGTTTGATCTGCATCAAGGCCCCGGCCACCTGGCGCGCTCAGGAGTGGAGCATGATGAGAAGCGCCGATGTGGACCGTGTCAGAAGCTTGCCGCTGTTTCGCGTGATGTCGGACACGGCGTTTCGGGACGTCACCGGCGGCGCCTTCCTGCAGAAGTTCCCGGCCGGGACCACCCTGCTCACCGAGGGCGACACCGTCGATTTCCTCTATGTGCTGCTCGACGGCAGCGTCGAGCTGGGGGCCAGCTGGAACGACAAGGACACCACCCTGGCCGTGCTGCGGCCGGTCTCGACCTTCATCCTGGCCGCCGTGGTGCTGGACGCCGACGCCCTGATGAGCGCCCAGACCATCGAGCGCTCCGACATCCTGATGCTGTCGGGCGAGGCCCTGCGGCGGGCGATGAGGGAGGACGCGGCCTTCTCGGTCGCCGTGGCCCAGGAGCTGTCTGGCTGCTATCGCGGCCTGGTTCGCGCCATCAAGAGCCAGAAGCTGCGCGGCGGTCTCGAGCGCCTCGCCAACTACCTGATCACCCAGAAGATCCGCCAGGGCGGCGCGGACACCTTCACCCTGCCGCACGAAAAGCGCCTCCTGGCCTCGGTGCTGGGCATGACCCCGGAAAACCTGTCGCGGGCCTTCGCCTCGATCGCCGACTACGGGGTGGTCATCAACGGCCCGCAGGTGACGATCGCGCGACCTTTGGTGCTGGAGCGCCTGGCCAAGCCCGATCCCCTGATCGACAACCACACGCCGCCCACCGACGCGCCGATCGGCAAGGCCCAGCGCGAGCGCTGGCCCACGGACCGCCACCAGCGCACGGGCTCCTAGGACTTGTAATCAGCCGCCGAACTGCGCGAGCTGGCGGGTGTCGCCGCTGTTGTTTTCGTGCAGCCGATGGCCCGCCGGCTTGCCGACCAGGGCCGCCTGGATGCGCGCCTGCAGAGCCTCTTCCTGGCCGGGGACCAGAAGGTCGCGCAGATTGACGCCCAGTTCGCCGAACAGGCACAGGCGCAGCGCGCCCCTGGAGGTCACGCGCAGGCGGTTGCAGCTGTCGCAGAAGCCCGGCGCGTAGGGCGCGATCAGGCCGATGCGGCCGGCATGGTCGGGGTGCGCATAGTCGGTCGCGGGCCCATCGTCGAAGGCCTTGGCCACCGGCGTCCAGCCGCGCGCCGCCAGCCAGCCCTGCAGGTCGACGCCGGAGACGTGCTGGTCGTCGAAATAGGCGGCGTTGTCGCCGGTGCGCATCAATTCGATGAAGCGCAAGGAGATCGGCCGATCGCGGACGAAGTCGGTGAAGGCGTCGAAGCCCGTCTCGACGGTGTCGCGCAGCAGGACGGCGTTGACCTTCACCGTGGGCGTTCCCAGCGCCAGGGCCAGGTCGAGCCCGGCGACGACCTCCTTCAGCTGATCATGGCCGGTGATGCGGTGGAACGCGGCGGGATCCAGCGAGTCGATGCTGACATTGAGATTGGTCAGGCCGGCGTCGCGCCAGGCGGCGGCGTTGCGTCGAAGGTTCCAGCCGTTGGTGGTGACGGCCACCTTGTCGATGCCCGGCGTGGCCGCGGCGCGGGCGATGATCTCGACCAGGTCGCGTCGCACGCTGGGCTCGCCGCCGGTCAGGCGCAACTTGGCGACGCCGAAGCCGGCGAAGGCGCGCACCACGCGATCGATCTCGTCGGGGGTCAGGAAGCTCATCGCCCCGGACTTCTTGAAGCCGTCGGGCAGGCAGTAGGTGCAGCGGTAGTTGCACACCTCGGTGACCGAGAGGCGCAGATAGCGGAAGCGACGGCCAAAGCCGTCAACCAGACGTCCCATGCGGGCTCCTTTCCAAGCAAGGGAGGCGACGGCGTTTCCCCCGTCACCCTTGCCGGCGAACCGGCGCGGCGGCCGGGCCTTGGCGCGGGTGCGCTTTAGGCCTGGACGCTCGGAGCGAGATCTATCGGTAGGCCTGGACGGCGCCGCGGGCCATGACCCGGGGCGCCGCAGGACTTGATAACGGTCAAGCCCTGAGCGGGCGCGGAAGCACCAGCATCGGGCCATAGCTGGCCGCGAAACCGGCGAAGGCCAGGATCCAAAGGAAGGCGGAAACCATCAGCAGGTTCTGCTGCCAGAGGCCGGTGAACGGGGCGGCGACGCGGGCCACGGCCGCGGCGTTGATCGCCACATAGACGGCGGTGGTCGCCGCGTCGGCGTGCAGATCGCGCCCGCTGTGCCCGCGGCTCGAGCGGGTCATGACAGCCAGGGTCATGACGCCCACGGCGCCGGCGGTCAGGGCGTGGATCCCGGCGGTGCGGGGAATGGCCGGATCGAGCACCGAGGCGCCCAGGAGCAGCAGGCTCAGGCCAAGCCAGCCATAGCCAAGGTGCAGGACCCAGACGAGGGGCTCTGATCGCGTGGCCCAGCCGCTCCAGCGCGCCAGGCGGACAAGGTTGGTCAGGCCGGCCAGGGCCAATAGAGCGCCGCTGAACAGGGCGTCGGGAAGAACCGCCCAGCTCGCGGCGGCGACGCCGGTCAGGGCCAGGGCGGCTTGATCGATCCGGTCGAACACGGCGGGCTGGGCGCCGGCGCCCCGGGCCTTCAGCCAGTTGCGGGTGAAACTGGGCGTGATGCGCCCGCCGATCAGGGCGATCAGCAAGGCCGCCACCCCCAGGGCCAGCCGCTCGCCCAGCGCCGACGCCCAGGTGACGCCGTGCACGTGGAAGGCGATGTTGCCCAGGGCCAGGGCGGTCACCAGGCCGCAGACGGGCAGATTGCGCCAGTTGCGGCCCGCCAGGACCTCACGCCAGATCACGCCGGCGAAGACCACGAGGAAGAGGCTGTCGATGACCCCCGTGGCGACGGCGCCCAGGCTGGCCTGGAACAGCATGGCCACGCGTCCGGCCAGCCACAGGCCCGCCAGTTGCGCAAGCGGGGCGCCGATGATCGGCATCCGCCCCGTCCAGTTGGGCACCGCCGTGGTCAGGAAGCCCGCGATCACGGCGGCCAGGAAGCCGAACAGCATCTCGTGCACGTGCCAGTCGCGCGTCAGCATGCCGGGGCCGCCCGCCAGATAGCTCCAGAGCCAGAGCGGGACGACCAGGGCCGACCAAAGGGCGCCCATCAGATAGAAGGGCCGGAAGCCGAAGCTGAAGAAGGCGGGGCCGCGATAGGCGCGGCGGGCGGCTGCGGTGGACATGACGGATGTATAGGTCGGACGACCCTCCGCCGCCTTGATGCCGGTCAACCGCTCAGCCGCACTTGGAATAGCCGCAGTCGAAGCAGGTGTCGCAGCCCTCCTTGCGGGCCATCTCGAACCCGCCGCAACGTGGGCACGCGACCTTGTTGGCGGCGAACGGATTGGCCGAGGGCGCGGCCCGCGACGGCGCGTCGGCGGAGGGCTCGTGCGGCGTTTGGCCGCGCAGGTGGCGCTCGATCACCCCGCCGATCGCGGCCAGCAAGGAAGGGGTGTAGCGGCCGTCGATCCAGCCGCCGCCGCGCGGGTCGAACACGGCCTTCAGTTCCTCGGCCACGAACGACACGTCGCCGCCGCGGCGAAACACCGCCGAGATCATCCGCGTCAGCCCCAGCGTCCAGGCGTAGTGCTCCATGTTCTTGGAGTTGACGAAGATCTCGAAGGGGCGAGCGCCGTCGGCGGTCTCCACATCGTTGATGGTCACATAGACGGCGTGGGCGCTGTCGGGCCATTTGATCTTGTAGGTGGCTCCGTCCAGGGCGTCCGGGCGCGGGGCCAGCTTGGGCTCGGGCTCGGGCGCGGGCAGCGGGTTCGCCGGGGTTTCCGGGGTCTTTTCCAGAGGCTGGGCAACCGACAGCACCGAGCCGGTGATGGCGTTGGGACGATAGGTGGTCAGGCCCTTGCAGCCCAGCCGATAGCCTTGGCGATAGATGTCGGCGAAATCGTCGAAAGCGATGGTCTCCGGGCAGTTGACGGTCTTGGAGATCGAGCTGTCCACCAGGCCCTGGGCGGCGGCCTGCATGCGCAGATGGTCGGCGGGCGTCAGGTCCTGGGCGCTGACGAACACGGCGGCCGGCGGCGTGGCGTCGCCGCGCAGCCGCTTCCAGACCGCCAGGGCGTAGTCCTCGACCTGTTCCTCCCGGGTGGTTCCGTCGGGCTGGCGCACCTTGCGGGTGTAGGCGTAGGCGAAGACCGGCTCGATGCCCGACGAGACGTTGCCCGCCAGCAGCGAGGTGGTGCCGGTCGGGGCGATCGAGGTCAGGCAGCCGTTGCGCAGCCCATGGGCCGCGATCAGGGCGCGGGTCTCCTGGTCCAGGCTGGTCAGGTTGGGGCGGTCCAGGATCCGCGGATCATACAGCGGGAAGGCGCCCTTCTCGGCGGCCAGCAGGGCCGAGGCGCGATAGGCCTCCCGCTTGATGACGCCCAGCCAGCGCTGGGTGAGGGCCACGGCCTGGTTGTCGCCATAGCGCGCGCCGCAGAAGACCAGGGCGTCGGCCAGGCCCGTGACGCCGATGCCCAGCCGTCGCTTGGCCTTGGCCTCGGTTTCCTGGGCCGCCAGCGGGAAGCGCGAGATGTCGATGACGTTGTCCAACATCCGCACGGCGGTGCGGGTCAGCTCGCCGAGCTTGGCCTCGTCGAGGGCGGCGTCGGCCTCGAACGGCCGGTCGACCAGGCGGGCCAGGTTGAGCGAACCCAGCAGGCAGGCGCCGTAGGGCGGCAGCATCTGTTCGCCGCAAGGGTTGCTGGCCAGGATCTGCTCGCAGTAGGCCAGGTTGTTGGCGGCGTCGACGCGGTCGATGAAGATCACCCCCGGCTCGGCGGCGTCATAGGTGGCCCGCATCAGTCGCGCCCACAACTCGGCGGCGCGAACGGTGCGATGGACCCGGCCGCCGAAGCTCAGCGGCCAGTCGGCGTCGGCTTCGAGCGCGGCCATGAACGGATCGGTGACCAGCACCGACAGGTTGAAGTTGCGGAAGCGGCCGGCCGCGCGCTTGGCGTCGATGAAGGCCTCGATGTCGGGGTGGTCGATGCGCAGGCACCCCATCATCGCGCCGCGTCTCTGACCGGCCGAGAGGATGGTGCGGCACATCGAGTCCCAGACATCCATGAAGCTGAGGGGGCCCGAGGCGTCGGCGCCCACGCCCTCGACCGGAGCCCCGGACGGGCGGATCGACGAGAAGTCCATGCCGACCCCGCCGCCCTGCTGCAGGGTGATGGCCGCCTCGCGCAAGTGCTCGAAAATGCCGCCCAGGTCGTCGGGGGTCCGGCCCATCACGAAGCAGTTGAACAGGGTCACGGCCCGGGCGGTGCCCGCGCCCGCCAGGATGCGGCCGGCGGGCAGGAACTGGAAATCGGTGAGGGCCGCCATGACCTCGGCGTGGAACCCCTTGCGAAGCTTGGGAGCCTCGGCCTGGGCCACGGCGTGGGCGACACGGTTCCAGGTCTCCAGGACGCTGGCGTCGCCGCCGCCGCCGCTGGGCGGCGCGAAACGATACTTGCTGGCCCAGATCTCGCCGGCGAAGGGATTGTCGAACGCCATGGTCGCTCTCTCTGAAAGGGGAGGTGAAGGCTGGTCGATTCCCTGCGGCGCGCGGAAGGCGACTCGGGGGTGCGCAGCTTGCGACATCCGCCAAGGCGGGCCTTGAGCAACATCAAGGCGCGCGACGGTTTCGCTCAATGTCATCGATCGGCGAAGCCCCTAGGGGTCGGGGCGGAGACCCAAAGATGACCACGCTCACCAGCCCCGCCGCTCTTGCTCACGCCTTGGACGCCGGCGCCCCGCCGCATTCGCCGGGCGAACCGCTGACCGACGGCCAGGTCGGCCCGCTGATCGACCACATCATGCGGCGCTACCACGACGTCCACCTGGAGGATTTTCCGCGGGCCATCGCCCTGGCGCGCAGGGTCGAGGCGGTGCACGGCGGCGACGCCGACTGTCCGCATGGCCTGGCCGATCACCTCCAGATGATGGCCGAGGACCTGGTTGGCCATCAGCAGAAGGAGGAGGAGGTCCTGTTTCCGATGATGCGCGCCGGCCGCGGGTCGATGCTGCGGGTCGCCATCGCCCGCATGCAGGTCGAGCATGGCGACCTGACCGGGCAACTGACGCGGTTGACGGAGATCACCCGGAACTTTTCCGTGCCGGAAGGCGCCTGCGGAACGTGGCGGGTCCTGGACCAGCTTTGCCGCAAGCTGGATCACGAGCTGCGCGAGCACATGCACCTGGAGGACACGGTCCTCTTCCCGCACTTCGTCGGCGCGCCATAGGCCGCTGATCAGAAATCCAGGATCTCGACCAACGCCCCGGTCTCGCTCGCCGCGTCGCCCGGGCGGCGGCGGATCAGCACATCGCTCAGGACCAGGGCCTTTTGGGCCGAAGAGTCCTGATCACCGATCGGCTCGACGCCGCCCTGGGTTCGTCGTCCGCGGACGAAGGTCTCGCGATCACCGCAGGGGCCCAGCGAGCCGGTCAGAGCCACGGAGCGCCAGTCCGTCGCCGCGGCCGATCCCAGTCCGGCGAGGCCCGCGATCAGCGGGGCCAGGAAAAGTCGCGCGGTGACCAGGGCCGACGTCGGATTGCCCGGCAGGCCGACGACCAGGGCGCCCGACGCCCGCCCGATCCAGATCGGCTTCCCCGGCTTGATGGCCACCTTCGAGAAGATCAGTTGCAGATCCAGCGGCGCGAACATCGCCTTGGCGAAGTCGCGTTCGCCCACCGAGGCGCCGCCGGTCACGACGACCACGTCGGCCCGACCGACCGCCGAGCGGGCCGCCGTCTCCAGCGCCGCCAGATCATCGCCCAGGCGCCAGCGATCGACCACCTTGCCCCCCCAAGCGCGAACCAGCGAGGCGACGCCGAAGGACACGCTCTCGGGGATCCCGGGCCGAAGCTTGGAGGGGCGTCCCGGCTCGTCGAGCTCCTCGCCGGTGCTGATGATCAGGACCCTGGGGCGAGAAATCACCGACACCCGCGCCAGGTCGGCCGCCGCGGCCGCCACCATGCGCTGAGCGTTGAGCCGAACGCCGGGCTCGACGAGAACGTCTCCCGCCGCGAAGTCGGAGCCGGGCGCGCGCAGATTGCGGCCGCCCCGGGGTGTTTGCAGGAACACCGCCCGAGGCCCTTCACGCCGGACCTCTTCCTGGATGACCACCCGATCGGTTCCGATCGGCGCGGTCGCGCCGGTGAAGATGCGCACGCAGGAGCCGGGCGCCAGAACGCCGTCGAAGGCCTGGCCGGCATAGGCTTCACCGATGACGGCCAGACGCACGGGCGCCTCGACCAAGTCGTCGTCGCGCGCGGCGTAGCCGTCCATGGCCGAGACGTCGGTGGCCGGCGAGGTGCGGCGGGCGACGATCGGCTTGGCCAGGATCCGGCCGTCGGCCAGGGCCAGGCCGACGGTTTCGTGGGGCAGGGCCTGCGCCAGATCGGCGACGAGCGCCGAGGCTTGCTCGAAGCTGATCAACTGCAAAGGCCCCGATAGCGGGGGATCTGGCCGACCAGCGAACAGGGCTTGAAGCGGCTGTCCAGCTCCTGGCCCAGCACCAGGTCCCAGGCGTCCTTGCAGGCGCCGGTCGAGCCCGGCACGCAGAACACGAAGGTCTCGCCGATCTGGCCGGCCAGGGCGCGGGACTGCAGGGTCGCGACCCCGACCGTGCCCTGGCTGGCCTGATGGAACACCACCGAGAAGCCGTCCATGGTCCGACGGAACAGCGGTTGCAGGGCCTCGGGCGTGACGTCGCGTGGCGCGAAGCCCGTGCCGCCGGTGGTCAGGATGACGTCGACCGCCTCGTCGTCGGCCCAGGCCCGGACCTGGCGGCGGATGGCTTCCACCTCGTCGGGCACGATGATCCGTCCGACCAGGCCGTGACCGGCGGCGGTCAGGCGATCGGCCAGCAGGGCGCCCGAGGTGTCGGTGTCGAGGTTGCGGGTGTCGGAAATGGTCAGGACGGCGATGTTGAGCGGGTAGAAGGGCAGGCGCTCGTCGATGCCGGGCTTGCGACTCTTCACGGCCGGCGGGGCGTCATCCATGGTCAACCTCCTGAGAACATCGACAGGAAGGCCACTTCCTGTCCGGAACCGATCCAGGCTGCTCCGCCGACGACCATGTGATCGATCGCCGTCCGCAGGCCGCGCTCGGCCAGGGCTTCGGCGCCGCCTTCGACCTGGTCGGCGAGGCGGGCCTTGAACCATGGCAGCGAACAGCCGCCGGCGGGGATTTCCACGGTCGCCGTGCGGCCGAAATGGTCGGCGATCTTGCCGAAGAAGCGGACCTGGACGGACCCGGTCAAGCCGGGGGACGACGTCAAGTTTTGAAGCACGAAAGACCTCGATCGCTGTCGGCCTGATTGGCGGATGGGATTTACACCGGTCGCGAGGCGGGCCGATTGTCCCATATCAAGCGGCCGGATATGTCGCAGGGCCGTTTCGGCGGGGACTAGGTCGATGAAGTCGCCGGCGGCGCCAGGTCCGACGCCGCGGGCTCGCCGTTGTGGGTGAAGACAGGGCGTGCGCCCTGGGATTTGACGCCCTTCAGCTTGGCCATCCAGGTTCGCAGGCGACTGGGCGCCGCGTCTTCGGCGGCCGCGGTCGCCTCGACCCGCTTCACCTCGGGCACGTAGCGGCGCACGATAGTCTCGATGCTCGTCTTCAGGGTCATTTGCGACGAAGGGCAGCCCCCGCAGGCGCCGCGCATCTCGATCCACAGCACGCCGGTGTCCGGATCGAAGCGATCAAACACCACGTCGCCGCCGTCGCGGGCGACGCCGGGACGGACATAGAGCCCCAGGACGCCCAGGATCTCATCCTCGATTTCGCCGCCGCTGATCGCCGTGGACGGCGCCGATCCGATCACGGCCGGCGCGCCGCTGGCGAGGTGATCGGCCAGGGCGGCGATCGCCTCGAGACGAAGGACGCTCCACGGCGGGCCGTCCGGCGCTCGCGTCACGGTGACAAAGTCGTGGGCGATGAAGACGCCGTCGACGGCGGGCAATTCGAACAGACGGTCCGCGAGCGGCGACCGGCCGGCCTGGTGATCGACGCGACGAAACGCCTGGGCCGGATCAGACGTCACCACGCAGTGCGGAATGAACTTCATGGCCGCGGGATTGGGCGTCTGTTCGGTCAGGATGAACATGCGGGCCTTGCTTCCCTGTTCGTGGCGTCCGGAACCAAGGCGGGCGTCGGCCGCGACGGCGGGTCGGTTAGGCTATAACATGTATCATAAATACATATTATAACTCAATCCCGCTCGCCTCAGTCCAGGCCCAGTTTCCGGGCGATCGCGGCCCATGGGACCAGCTTGAAGTTCTGGTTCTCCGGCGGTGAGACGTTGCGGCCGTCCTGGGCGATGAAGGCTCCGCCCCCCAGACCCGCGCCCAGCGAGGCGCTGGTGACCTCCAGGCCGTCGGTTTCGGAGATGCCGTCGACGCCGCTCGCGCCGTCGGCGATCACGGCGAAGCTGCCGACATAGGCGTTGTCGCCCTCGCGTTTGAACAGAGCGTAGCTGTTGTTGCCCTGGCTGGAGACCACCAGATAGCCCTTGCCCGCGACTTGCGCGTAGAGCCCCACGCCTTCCAGATCGTCCTTCAGGGCGGGGTTGTCCTTCACATGGATGACGGCGGTCCGGGCCACGCCGGTCGAAGGTTCGGCGCCCAGCTTCCACAGCGCGACGTCTTCCTCGGCGACATAGAGCTTGCCGGTCTCGTCGTCCGCGACGCAGCCCTCGGTCTGGGTTTCGAACTTGACGTCGCGCACAGCCTCGGCGCGGACCTTGCCGGCCGGGGTGGGGACCAGCTTCCACTGGCGGACCAGGCCGTCGGGATCGCTGATGAACACGAAGGTCGCGCCCTTTCGGTTGCGGTACATGCACAGGCCATAGGGGTCCGACAGGCCCGTGGCCTGGACGCCGTCGGCGACGCTGGTCAGCAGTCGGGTGTCGGGATCGATCGTGTAGATCGCGATGGCCTTGTGGGTGCGGTCGCTGGCCGTGACCAGGGTGACGCTCTTGCCGCCCAGCTTGAAGCCCTGGCGCAGGTCGACATTGTTCATCTTGCCGTCGGGCAGGTACTGCAGCGGCTTGCCCGCCAGGTCGTAGACCAGCATGCCGCCTTTCTTGTCGGTGGCGATGATGGCGCTTTTGCCGGGATCGGTCGGGTGGACGTAGATGGCCGGATCGTCGGCCGCGTCGCCGCCGTGGTCGACGGGCTGGGTTTCCATCGTCGCCGTGACGAGGGCCAGCTTGCTGGGGGCGACGACCGGCGCATCGTCGCCGGGCGAGATGTTCAGGGCGGCGGCGACGTCCTTCCACGACAGCACCTGGGTGTTGGCCCCGGCCTTGCGGTCGTCGGTGACCAGCAGGGCGCCGGCCGGCAGGCCCGGGCCGACGGGCGCGCGCAGACCGAACAACCCCGACGGCCCCTGCAGCACGTCCGCGCCATTGGCCTGGATGCGGAACGCGCCCAGGAACCGGTCATCGGCGTTGCGGTCATAGACGTTGTAATCGCCGGCGTCGGCATTGGCCGCCACCAGGTAGTTTCCCTGCGGGCCGCCGTTCAGGACAGCCAGGCCGCCGACCTCGCCCTTGATGCGGCCCAGGCGGTTGATGTCGATCACGGTCGCCACGGCCTCGGCTTCCGGGTCGGCGTCGTAACGCCAGATCCCGACGGCCTGCTGGGCGATGTAGAGCACGCCGCTGGCGTCGTCGGCGACGCAGTACTTGGCCTCGGACGACAGGTGGAGGCGGCGAACGATGCGGCCGTCCAGCTTGCCGTCGGCGGCCTGGAACAGCAGCCACTGGTCCAACTGGCCCTCGCCGCCCAGGGTGAAAGCGTAGAGCGCGCCGTCGCGGGGGCTCTTGTGCAGACACAGGCCTTCGCCGGCATAGCCCAGGGTCAGGGGGCGGGCGTCGACGCCGGCGGCGGCGCCGCTGGCGAAGTCGTAGCGCGACAGGCGCAGGCGGCCGTCCTTGCGGTCCAACACCGCGATCAGGTCGCCGCGCACATCGACGCCGTAGGTTTCGCCGCCGGGCAGGGCCGAGCGGTGCTGGCCGTCAAGGCCGTAGAACTCCAGCCCGCCCAGCTCGCCGGTGGCGGCGATGACGCTTTTGGCCGGGTCGGCCGCGTTGTAGAGCAGGGCCGAGGCGTTGGCGCCGCCTTGCGCGGTGGGGACCGTCGCGCCGACCGGCGCGACGCTGGCCGTCTGGGCGCCAGCGGTCTGGGCCAGAGCAGGGGCGGCGATCAGCAAGGCTAGGGCGCTGGCGGCGGCGAAGGTGGCGCGGCGATGGATCATGTGGTCCCCTGATGTCGCATCTCAAATCGTGCGACTTGGCTAGAGCGGTCGCCCTGACGCCCCGCTGACGAAATCGGGCCGGGCGTCAAAAATTGCACTAAAAATTCCAATTTAGTTGCCAAATAGAATATCCATTCGTACAACCCGGTCAACAACATGTCGCCAAGGGTGAGCGGCGAGGGAGGCGTTATGGCGAGACTTCGAAACGCATTGATGACGGCCGCGATGATCGCCGCGCCCCTGATCGCGACTGGGATCGCCAGCCCGGCGGCCGCCGCTTCGAGCGGCGGTCCGACCGGCGACCTGAAGCTTGAGCGCGTGGTCATGCTGATGCGCCACAGCGTCCGTCCACCGACCAAATCGCCCGCCACGCCGGAAGGCACGACCGCCCAGCCCTGGTCGACCTGGACCACGCCGTTCGGCGAGTTGACCCCGCATGGGATCGAAGGCGCGCGGCTGATGGGCGCCTACAACCGCACCTTCCTGGCCTCTCGGGGGCTGATCCCCAACGCCGGCTGCGCGCCCAAGGGCGAGATCGTGGTCTGGGCCAGCGGCAAGTCCCGCGCCATCAAGACCGCCGAGTCGTTCGTCGACGGCCTGCAGGCCGGCTGCGGGCTCGTGGTCGATCATCCCGTGACCGAGGACAACGATCCGGTCTTCCATCCGGCCGAGGGCATCGACGGCGCCGTCGCGCTGAAGGCCGCTCAGCGCCAAAAGCCCGGCGTCGCGGCCGAAGCGCGCGTCCATGCCGAGGACTTCGCGGTCCTGCAGAAGGTGCTGGGCTGCGACCTGGCCACCAAGGCCGGCTGCGACATCGCCAAGCGGCCGTCTTCGCTGAAGGGCAACAAAGGCGACAGCCCGGACCTGGAAGGCGCGCTGTCGATCGCCTCGACCGGCGGCCAGACCGTCCTGCTGGAATATGTCGAGGGCAAGCCGATGAACGAAGTCGGTTGGGGGCGCGCCTCCAAGGCGGACATCCAGGCCATGCTCCGCTTCCATCCGGTGAAGTTCAACTACGAGGTCGGCGCGCCCTATATCGCCGAGCGCTACGCCGCCCCGATCGCCAAGCGCGTGCTGTCTGCGCTGAACGGCGAGGCCGATACGGGCCGTCTGACCCTGCTGGTCGGCCACGACACCAACATCGCCGCCCTGCGCGCCTTCTTCGGCGCGCACTTCACCGCCGCCGACTATCCTCGGGACGATCCGCCGCCCGGCGGCGCCATGGGCTTCGAACTGCTGAAGGACGGGGGCGGCCAGGCTTTCGTCCGAGCCTTCTACACGGCCCAGAGCATGGACCAGCTGCGCGAGCTGCAGCCGCTGACCGCCGGCAACCCGCCGGCCTTCTCTTACTTTCCGATCCCGGGCTGCGGCGTGAAGGGCGACGCCACGGTGTGCCCGCTGGAGACCTTCCAGAAGATCGTCGGCGGCAAGCTGGCGAACCCGGCGAAGAACTGAACCTCTCGATCTTGGTGCAACTGAAAGCGGCGGCCTTCGCGAGAAGGCCGCCGTTCCTTTTGCGTCCTGGGTCGAGGGCTTGGCGGGGCGGGCGAGGGGGCCGCGGACTGCAAAACGACAAGGGGCCGCACGGTTTTCGCCGTGCGGCCCTCATGCGTTTGGCGAGGGGGAAGGGCGTCTAGAGCTTCACGACCTGGCCGGTGCGCGCCGACTGGCCCGCGGCCTCCGCCAAGGCCAGGGCCTCGACGCCGTCGGCATAGCCCACCGACGGCAGCTCATCCCCGCGCAGGATTCCCGCGAAATGCGCCATCTCGCGGCGATAGGCCTCGGCGTAGCGATCCAGGAAGAAGTTCTGGAAGCTGTCGCTGGCCGCGCCGGCTTCGCCCCACACAGAGACGGTGCTTTCCATGACGTTGTCGGCCCGCACCAGGCCCTTGGCGCCGAAGGCCTCGATGCGCTGGTCGTAGCCGTAGCCGCTGCGGCGGCTGTTGCTGATCACGCAGATCTTGCCCGAGGCGGTGCGCAGCAGGATCTTGGCGGTGTCGACGTCGCCGGCCTCGCCGATGGCCGGATCGACCAGGCAGCTGGCGGCGGCGAACACCTCGATCACCGGCTCGTCCAGCAGCCAGCGGGCCATGTCGAAGTCGTGGATGGCCATGTCCTTGAACAGGCCGCCCGAAACCTTGACGTAGGACACCGGCGGTGGGGCCGGGTCGTGGCTGGTGATATGCACCGTCTCCAGCGCGCCCACGACGCCGCTGGTCAGTCGCGTCTTCAGGCCCTGGAAGTTGGGGTCGAAGCGGCGGTTGAAGCCCAGGAACAGCTTGACGTCCTTGCCGCCCAGCAGACCTTGCGCCGAGCGGGCTCGGGCCAGATCCAGGTCGATCGGCTTCTCGCAGAACACCGCCTTGCCCGCGGCCACGGCCTTCAGGCAGTAGTCGAGGTGGGTGTCGGTTGAACTGGCGACGATCACGCCGGCGACCGCGGAATCGTTCAGGGCGGTCTCGAGGTCCGTGACGGTCGCGCCGGTCTCGGCGGCCAGGCCGTCGGCGGCCGCGGCGACCGGATCGACCACGTATTTGAGCCGCAGGCCGGGCTGGCCGCCGACGTTCTTGGCGTGGATGCGGCCGATGCGGCCGGCGCCCAGGATGGCGATGTCGTGCATGGGAACCTCGATACTCTCTAAAGTCGGACGGGGGCGCCGGTCGTCGCCGAGCGGGCGGCGGCTTCGGCCAGTTCCAGGGAGGCGACGCTGGCGGCGAAGCCTGTTTCGGGCGCGGCCTTGCCTTCCAGAATGTCGGCGAAATGGTCCATCTCGGCGGCGTAGGCGCCGGCGTAGCGGTCGATGAAGGCGTAGGGGAACCTGTCGGCCAGCGCGCCGGTCTGGCCCCACACCGACACGGCGGTGTTGGTCAGGTTGTCGACCCGAGCCGCGCCCCTGGAGCCGAAGGCCTCGATGCGCTGGTCGTAGCCATAGCCGCTGCGGCGGCTGTTGCTGATCATGCACAGGCGGCCCGAGGCGGTGGTCAGCACGACCTTGGCGGTGTCGACGTCGCCCAGGCGGCCGATCTCCGGATCGATCAGGCAACTGGCCCAGGCGAACACCTCGACCGGTCGTTCGCCCATCAGCCAGGGGGCCAGGTCGAAGTCATGGATGGTGAAGTCCTTGAACAGGCCGCCGCTGGTCGGGATGAAGGCCGGAGGCGGGGCGGCCGGGTCGTGGTTGACGATGTGCAGGCTTTCCAGCTTGCCGATCTCGCCGCTGTCGATCTTGGCCTTCAGGGTCTGGTAGTGCGGGTCGAAGCGGCGGTTGAAGGCCACGAACAGCTTGCCATCGGCCTTGTCGAGTTCGCCCGAGGCGGCCAGCAGACGGGCCAGGTCCAGGTCCAACGGCTTTTCGCAGAACACGATCTTGCCCGCCCGGAGGGCGGACAGCGCATTGTCCAGATGCGCGTCGGTCGAGCTGGCGACGATGATCCCCTTGATGTCCGGATCGGCCAGCACCTCCTCGAAGCGGGCCAGTCGTGCGCCGAGCACCTGGGCCAACGGGCCGGCGACGTCGGGGCGGGGATCGACCAGGGCGACCAGATCCAGGCGGGGATTGGCGGCGGCGTTGCGGGCATGGATCGCCCCCATCCGCCCCGCGCCCAGTTGAGCCACCTTGATCATGTCCGTCACTCCCCGACGTGGCGGCGCTCTCCGGGCCCCGTCCACCCTGCTGTAATATGGAACAAAAATTCCTTCCAGATAGAAAGTGGAATGTCGGGGCGAATCTAGTGCGTTTGTGTTCGCGTGCGGAACGGATATTCTAAATTCAAAGCGATCATATCGAGGGACCGATGGACGAAGCGACCCCGGCGTTGGAAACCGCGCCGAAGACGGCCGAGGAGCTGCGCGCGGCGATTCTCGAGCGCTACGACTCGCTAAGCAAACGCCTGCAGCAGATCGCTCGCTATGTGCTGGACGAGCCCAACGAGATGGCGCTGGAGACCCTGGCGGTGATCTCCGAGCGTTGCGGCGTGCAGCCCTCTGCCATCGTCCGTTTCGCCAAGAGCTTCGGCTATCCCGGGGCCAGCCAGATGCAGCGGCTGTTCCGCGACGGTCTGCTGTCGGGGCATGCGGCCCTGGGCTACGGCGAGCGGGTGCGTCACTTCAACGAGGCGGTGGCTAAGAAGCCCGAGGGCGGGGCGGACGTGCTGGCCGAGTTCGTCGAGGGCAACACCCTGGCGCTGCAGAACCTGGCCCAGACGGTCAGCGAAGACGACATGGCCCAGGCCGTGAAGATGATCGACAAGGCCGAGACGGTCTATGTGGTCGGCTTCCGTCGCTCGTTCCCGGTGGCCTCCTATCTGGCCTACTCGCTGCAACAGGTGAACAAGCGCACCCTGTTCATCGACGGCGTGGCGGGCCTGACCAAGCAGCAGGTCCAGACCATCGGCCCCAAGGACGTGCTGATCGCCGTCAGCTACCACCCCTATGCCGAGGAGACGATCCAGGCGGTCGAGATGGCGGCGGCGCGCGGGGCGGCGATCCTGTCGATCAGCGACAGCCTGGTCAGCCCGATCGCCAAGCCGGCCAGCCTGGTGCTGCACGTGCGCGAATCGGAGGTGCGGACCTTCCGCTCGCTGGCCGCGTCGATCTGCCTGGCCCAGGCCCTGGTCATCGGCTTCGCCTTCGAGAGCTCGCGCGTCAAGGGGCGTTCGGCCAAGGCCGCCAAGCCGGGTTGAACGACCTGTTCCATTTTGCCGTCAAAATGAAATGGATATTGCAAGCGTTCCAGAGTTAGAATATGCGTTACATATCGCCGGTGAGCAGCCGGCTCCAAGTGACGTGGAACTGGCATGGCGCAGGACGCTAAAATTCTCGATCTGATCGCCGTGGGCCGGTCCAGCGTGGATCTCTACGGCCAGCAGATCGGCGGCCGGCTGGAGGACATGGCGTCG
Source organism: Caulobacter sp. Root1455 (assembly GCF_001426905.1). GTDB lineage: Bacteria > Pseudomonadota > Alphaproteobacteria > Caulobacterales > Caulobacteraceae > Caulobacter. Next base: position 58,405 of record NZ_LMFQ01000026.1, on the reverse strand, counting down.
TTCGCCAAGTACCTGGGCGGCAGCCCGACCAACACCGCCTCGGGCGGCGCGCGCCTGGGTCTGAAGACCGGTCTGCTGACCCGAGTGGGCGCCGACCACATGGGCCGTTTCATTCGCGAACAGCTGGCCCGCGAGGGCGTGGACGTGTCCGGGGTTCTGACCGACCCCGAGCGTCTGACCGCCCTGGTCATCCTGGGCATCCGCGACCGGGTCAATTTCCCGCTGATCTTCTATCGGGAGAACTGCGCCGACATGGCGTTGGAGGCGGGCGACGTCGACGAGACCTGGTTCGCCCAGGCCGGGGCCGTGCTGATCAACGGCACCCATCTGTCCCAACCCAACGTCTACGCGGCCAGCCTGAAGGCGGCCAAGACGGTCAAGGCCGCCGGCGGCCGGGTGGCCTTCGACATCGACTACCGCCCGGTGCTGTGGGGCCTGACCGGCAAGGACGCCGGCGAGAACCGCTTTGTCGAGAACCAGGACGTCACCCGCAAGCTGCAGGAGGTTCTGACCCTCTGCGACCTGATCGTCGGCACCGAGGAAGAAATCCACATCCTGGGCGGCACGACCGACACCATCGCCGCCCTGCGCGAGATCCGGAAGGGCTCGGACGCCTTGCTGGTCTGTAAGCGTGGTCCCGAAGGCTGCGTCGCCTTCCCGGGCGCGATCCCCGACAGCTTGAACGAGGGCGTCAGCGCTCGCGGCTTCAAGGTCGAGGTGTTCAACGTGCTGGGGGCAGGGGACGCCTTCATGGCCGGCTTCCTGCGCGGCTGGCTGCGCCATGAAAGCCTCGAGACCTGCTGCGAGTGGGGCAACGCCTGCGGGGCCATCGTCGTTTCGCGCCACGGCTGCGCCCCGGCCATGCCGACCTGGATCGAGCTGGAGCAGTTCCTGAGCGAGCGCGAACGGCCCTTCCGCCTGCGCGAGGACGCCGACCTGGAGCACACACACTGGGCCACTACCCGCCAGGGCGTCCATGACGAGTTGACAGTGCTGGCCATGGACCACCGCAGCCAGTTCGAGGACCTGATCGCCGAGACCGGCGGCGACGTCGCGCGCATTCCGCATTTCAAGACCCTGGCCCTGCGCGCCGTCGAGGCCGTGGCCGGCGGCGACCACCGGTTCGGCGTGCTGCTGGACGGGCGTTTCGGCTTCGACGCCCTGGCCCTGGCCGCCGACCGTCCGTACTGGATCGGTCGCCCGATCGAGCTGCCCAAGTCTCGGCCGCTGGCGTTCGAGAGCTCGGCCGACGTGGCCACAGAACTGGCCGAATGGCCGCTGAACCACGTGGTCAAGTGCCTGGTCTTCTACCATCCCGACGACGAGATCGAGCTACGCGAGCGCCAGGAGCGTCAGCTGCTTCGCCTGTTCGACGCCAGCCGCAAGACCCGTCACGAACTGCTGGTCGAGGTGATCCTGCCCAAGGGCATGGAGGGCGACTCCCACACCGTCGCCCGGGCCATCCGCCGGCTCTACGCCATCGGCGTGCGGCCAGACTGGTGGAAGCTGGAGCCTGTCGCCGACCCGGCCGCCTGGCGGGAGATCGAGCAGGCGATCGTCGAGAACGACCCCCTGTGCCGGGGCGTCGTGCTGCTGGGCCTGTCGGCGCCGGAGGCCGAACTGCTGGCTTCCTTCGAAGTCGCCGCCCGCTTCCCGATCATCAAGGGCTTCGCCGTGGGGCGGACCATCTTCTACGATGTCGCCCGCGAGTGGCTGAGCGATCGCCTGGACGACGCCGCCGCCGTCGAGGCGTTGGCCGGCAAGCTTACGGTTCTGGTCGAGGCCTGGCGGCGGGCCCGCGCCGCAGTGGAGAAGGCCGCGTAATGGCTACTGTTCGTCTCACCGCCGCTCAGGCGACCGTTCGCTGGCTGAGCCAGCAACATGTCGAGACCCGCCAGGGCGTCATCCCGTACTTCGCCGGGGTCTGGGCGATCTTCGGCCACGGCAATGTCGCCGGCCTGGGTGAAGCCTTGCACGGCGTCCGCGACGTGCTGCCGACCTGGCGGGCCCACAACGAGCAGGGCATGGCCCATGCCGCCATCGCCTTCGCCAAGCAGTCGCGGCGCGAGCGGGCCATGGTCTGCACCACCTCGATCGGCCCTGGCGCGACCAACATGGTCACCGCCGCGGCCCTGGCCCACGTCAACCGCCTGCCGGTGCTGTTCCTGCCCGGCGACGTCTACGCCAGCCGCCGGCCGGACCCCGTCTTGCAACAGGTCGAGGACTTCGGCGACGGCACGATCAGCGCCAATGACTGCTTCAAGCCGGTGTCGCGCTATTTCGACCGCATCGTGCGGCCCGAGCAGATTCTGGACGCCCTGCCACGCGCGCTGGCCACGATGCTGGACCCGGCGACCTGCGGTCCGGCGACCCTGGCCTTCTGCCAGGATGTCCAGGCCGAGGCCTTCGACTATCCGCAAGCTTTCTTCGAGAAGCGCGTCTGGCGCATCCGCGCGCCGCGGCCCGATCCGCGCGAGCTGGACGATCTGGTCGGCCTGATCAAGGCCGCCAAGGCGCCGCTGATCGTGGCTGGAGGCGGGGTGCTCTACGCCCGCGCCGAGGCGACCCTGGCGGCCCTGGCCTACGACACCGGTCTGCCGGTCGCCGAGACGCAGGGCGGCAAGGGCGCTCTGGTCTGGGATCATCCGCGCAATCTGGGCAGCATCGGCGTCACCGGTTCGTCGGCCGCCAACGCCGCCGCCGAGGCCGCCGACCTGATCGTCGGGATCGGCACGCGGCTGCAGGACTTCACCACCGGCTCGCGGACCCTGTTCGGCGCGCCGGGCCGCAAGCTGGTCCAGGTCAATGTCGCCCCGCACGACGCCCACAAGCACGGCGCGCTCAGCGTGGTTGGCGACGCCGGCGCGGTGACCGCCGCCCTGGCCGAGCGGCTGGACGGCTGGAAGGCCCCCGCCGCTTGGGCGGACGAGACCGCTGGCCGCATCGCCGGCTGGAACGCCATCTTCGACGCCGCCACGGCGCCAGACGACCGCGCGCTGCCAACCGACGCCCAGGTGCTGGGCGCGGTGTCGCGCGCGGCGTCCGACAACGCGGTGGTGGTCTGCGCGGCCGGCGGTCTGCCGGGCGAACTGCACAAGCTGTGGCGCACCAAGCAGCCCGGCGGCTACCACGTCGAGTACGGGTTCTCGTGCATGGGCTACGAGATCGCCGGCGCCGTGGGCGTCAAGATGGCCGCGCCGGACCGCGAGGTCCACGTGATGGTCGGCGACGGCAGCTACCTGATGCTCAATTCAGAGCTGGCCACTTCGGTGATGCTGGGGACCAAGCTGATCGTCACGGTCCTCGACAACCGAGGCTATGGCTGCATCAACCGGCTGCAGGCCGCGACCGGCGGGGCGCCGTTCAACAATCTGCTGGCCGACACCCACCATCTGACCCTGCCCGACATCGACTTCGCCGCCCATGCCAAGAGCCTGGGCGCACGGTCGGAGAAGGTGGCCAATCTGACGGAGCTGGAGACGGCGCTGCAACGCGCCAAGGCCAGCGACCGGACCTATGTCGTGGTCATCGACACCGACCCCATGCCGACCACCGAAGGCGGCGGCGCGTGGTGGGACGTGGCGGTGCCCGAGGTCTCGGTGCGCCCCGCCGTCAAGGCGGCCCGGGAAGACTACGAAAACAAGATCAAGCAACAGCGTACGGGAGACTGACGCCATGACCATCCGTTTCGGCGTGAGCCCCATCGCCTGGATCAACGACGACATGCCCGAGCTGGGCGGCGACACGCCGCTGGCCAGCGTCCTGGCCGACTGCCAGGCGATCGGCTTCGAGGGCGTCGAGCTGGGCGGGGTGTTTCCCCGTGATCCGGCGGTGCTGAAGCCGCTGCTCGACAGCTACGGACTGGCCCTGGTCGGCGGCTGGTACAGCGGCAACCTGCTGATCCAGTCGGCCGACGACGAGATCGCCGCCCTGCAGAAGCACCTGGCCCTGCTCAAGGCCATGGAGAGCACGGTCTTCGTCCACGCCGAGACCAGCAACGCCATCCACGGCGACAAGTCCAAGGCCCTGTCGGCTACGCCGCGCCTGGACGCCGAGGGCTGGAAGGAGTTCGGCGCGCGCCTGACCAAGGTGGCCGACTACATCCAGGCCCAGGGCTTGAGGTTCGCCTACCACCACCACCTGGGCACAGTGGTCGAGCGGCCAGAGGACCTGGAGGCCTTCCTGGCCAATACCGGTCCGTCGGTGGGCCTGACCGTCGACACCGGCCACGCGGCGCTGGGCGGCCTGGACCCGGTGGCGATGATCCGCAGCTATCCGCACCGCGTCGCCCACGTGCATTGCAAGGACATCCGCAGCGAGGTGTTCCGCAAGGTGATCTCGCGCGGCGGCGGCAGCTTCCTGGACGGCGTGTTGGCCGGCATGTTCACCGTGCCCGGCGACGGCTACCTGGACTACGGAGCGGTGATGCAGGCCCTGGCCGAGATCGGCTATTCGGGCTGGATCATCGTCGAGGCCGAACAGGATCCGGCCATCGCCAATCCCCGCGAATATGGCGAGATCGGCCTGGCGACCCTCAAGAAGGAAGCCGCGGCGGCCGGCCTGAGGGCGGCGTGAGGTCATGACCAATCTCCTCGTCCGCCCCCACGCGCCCGACGCTTCGGGCTCGGTGCTTGAAGTCACGCCCCAGAGCGCCGGCTGGAGCCATGTCGGCTTCAAGGTCGTCAAGTTGGCGCAGGGCCAGTCGCTGGGCGGCGGCGATGTTGATCGCGAGACCTGCCTGGTGGTGATGAGCGGCACGGCGAGCGTCACCGTCGGCGGACAGGATTTTGGCGCGATCGGCGGCCGGAGCAGCGTCTTCGAGGACGCGGCGCCCGGCGCGGTCTACGCCCCGGCCGGCGCGGCCTTCACGGTCATCGCGGTCACTCCGGTCGAACTGGCGCTGTGCTCGGCGCCGGGCAAGCCCGGTTTGCCGCCGCGGCTGATCGCGGCCGGCGACATGCCGCGCGAGGTGCGCGGGCGGGGGACCAATGTCCGTCACGTCCGCAACATCCTGCCCGAGACCGCTCCGGCCGAAGGCTTGCTGGTGGTCGAGGTCATCACCCCCGGCGGCCACTGGTCCAGCTATCCGCCGCACAAGCACGACACCGCGACCGACGGCGAGGAGACCGCGCTGGAGGAGACCTACTATCACCGCCTGAACCCGCCGCAGGGCTTCGCCTTCCAGCGCGTCTACACCGACGACCGGAGCCTCGACGAGACCGTCTGCGTGCAGGACGGCGACGTGGTGATGGTGCCGCGCGGCTATCACCCGGTCGGAGCCCCTCACGGCTACGACCTCTACTACCTCAATGTCATGGCCGGTCCGCACCGCAAGTGGATCTTCCGCAACGACCCGGCCCACGACTGGATCGCCCGCAAGGCCTGATCGGCTAGCTACAAAGAAGGAGCGCGTCATGCGCAGCATTCCCCACTTCGTCGGCGGTCGCGCCGTCGAGGGTACGTCCGGCCGCTTCGGCGACGTCTTCGATCCCAACACCGGCCAGGTGCAGGCGCGCGTCGCCCTGGCGACCAAGAGCGAACTGGACGCGGCCATCGCCGACGCCGCCGCCGCCCAGCCGGCCTGGGCCGCGACCAATCCCCAGCGCCGCGCGCGGGTGATGTTCGAGTTCGTGCGGCTGCTCAACGCGCACATGGACGAGCTGGCCCGCCTGCTGTCGTCCGAGCACGGCAAGGTCATCGCCGACGCCAGGGGTGACATCATGCGTGGTCTGGAAGTAATTGAATTTGCTTGCGGAATTCCGCACCTGCTGAAGGGCGAATATACGCAGGGCGCCGGCCCGGGGATCGACGTCTATTCGATGCGCCAGCCCCTGGGCGTCGTGGCGGGCGTCACCCCGTTCAACTTCCCGGCCATGATCCCGATGTGGATGATGGGACCGGCCATCGCCAGCGGCAACGCCTTCATCCTCAAGCCGTCGGAGCGCGATCCGTCGGTGCCGGTGCGCCTGGCCGAGTTGATGATCGAGGCCGGTCTGCCGCCGGGGATCCTCAACGTCGTGCACGGCGACAAGGACTGCGTCGAGGCGATCCTCGACCACCCGACCATCAAGGCCGTCAGTTTCGTCGGCTCGTCCGACATCGCCCAATCGGTGTTCTCGCGGGCCGGGGCCAACGGCAAGCGGGTGCAGGCCATGGGCGGCGCCAAGAACCATGGGATCGTCCTGCCCGACGCCGACCTTGACCAGGCGGTGGCCGACATCATCGGCGCCGCCTACGGCTCGGCCGGCGAGCGCTGCATGGCCCTGCCGGTGGTCACGCCGGTCGGCGAGAAGACCGCCGTCGCCTTGCGCGAGAGGCTGATCGCGGCGATCGGCGGACTTCGCGTCGGGATCAGCACCGACAAGGACGCCCACTACGGCCCGGTGGTCAGCGCCGCCCACAAGGCGCGGATCGAAAGCTACATCCAGATGGGCGTCGACGAGGGCTCGGAGCTGGTGGTCGACGGCCGCGGATTCACTCTGCAAGGTCACGAGGACGGCTTCTTCGTCGGCCCGACCCTGTTCGACCACGTCAAGCCGAGCACGCGGTCCTACCAGGACGAGATTTTCGGCCCGGTGCTGCAGATCGTCCGGGCCGAGAGCCTGGCCGAGGCCATCCAACTGCCCTCGCGCCATCAGTACGGCAACGGCGTGGCGATCTTCACGCGCAATGGCGACGCCGCCCGCGAGTTCGCCGACCAGGTCGAGATCGGCATGGTCGGGATCAACGTGCCGATCCCCGTGCCGGTGGCCTATCACAGCTTCGGCGGCTGGAAGCGTTCGGGCTTCGGCGACCTCAATCAGTACGGCCTGGATGGCGTGCGGTTCTACACCCGCACCAAGACCGTCACCCAACGCTGGCCCAAGGGCGGGGCCGTGCTGGACCAGAGTTTCGTCATTCCGACGATGTGACTTCGGGCTCCTCCCCCCGAACGAGAGCGCTCCTGCGTGCGCTGAACTGGGCCTCGAACCTCCGGGTTTGGGGCCCTTCTTTTCAGGGCGTTCCAGATCGTTCTCGAAGTAGAAAAAATCTTCCATTCTAAATCGAAATGAAATAGCCTGTTCGGACAGAGGTCGACGATGGCGCCGCTTGAAGCGTCGCGGGAACCGGGGAGACGATCCGCATCATGACCGCCTTGCTGAAGTTCTTCGCGCCCGGGCCCGACGCGCCGCTGCTTGGCGACCAGGGCGCGATCGACACGCTCTACAAGCGCCATCGCTTCCGGATCATGGTGGCCATCACCTTGGGCTACGGCCTGTCCTATACCTGCCGCCTGGCCCTGGGCATGGTCAAGAAGCCGCTGATCGACGCGGGGATCTTCTCGCCAACCGAGCTGGGTCTGATCGGCTCGGCCCTGTTCTACACCTACGCCTTCGGCAAGCTGACCAACGGCTTCCTGGCCGACCACGCCAACATGAAGCGGTTCTTCGCCTTCAGCGTGCTGATCTCGGCGATCGCCAACATCGGCATGGGCTTCTCGACCACCGTCGCCCTGTCGGCGGTGCTGTGGGGCCTGAACGGCTGGTTCCAGAGCTTCGGCGCGCCGGCCGGCGTGGTGTCGATGACCCAGTGGTTCTCCAACCGCGAGCGCGGCCGCTACTACGGCATATGGAGCACCGCCCATTCGATCGGCGAGGGCCTGACCTTCGTGGCGGTCGGCGGCGTCGTCGGCGCCCTGGGTTGGCGCTACGGCTTCTGGGCGCCGGCCTTCTGCGGGATCCTGGTGGCGATCGGCAGCTATTTCCTGATCCAGGATCGGCCCCGGACCCTGGGCCTGCCGACCGTCGCCGACTGGCGCAACGACCACTGGCAGGCCGAGAAGCCCAAGTCGGCGGCCGGCAGCACCTTCAAGACCCAGCTTCAGATCCTCAAGATCCCGGCGGTCTGGGCCCTGGCCCTGTCCTCGGCCCTGATCTACGTGACCCGCTACGCGATCAACAGCTGGGGCGTGCTCTATCTGCAGGAGGCGCGGGGCTATTCCCTGGCCCAGGCGGGCGGCATGCTGATGATCAGCACCGCGGCCGGGATTTTCGGGGCCATCGGCTACGGCTTCATCTCCGACAAGCTGTTCAACGCCCGCCGCCCGCCGGCCAACCTGCTGTTTGGCCTGATGGAGCTGGCGGGGCTGGGGATCATCTTCTACGGCCCCAACACCTACCCGGTGCTGATCGCCGGCATGATCCTGTTCGGCCTGGGCATGACGGCCCTGGTCACCTCGCTGGGCGGGCTGTTCGCCACCGACATCTGCCCCAAGCGGGTGGCTGGCGCGGCCATGGGCCTGATCGGCGTGTTCAGCTATCTCGGCGCGGCGATCCAGGAGCAGATCAGCGGCGCCCTGATCGACAAAGGCATGCGCGTCGTCGACGGCGTGCGCCACTACGACTTCGGACCGGCCGTCCTGTTCTGGATCGGCGCCTCGGCCCTGTCCCTGACCCTCGCCACCAGCCTGTGGCGCACGAAGCTGAGAGACTGATCGTGAGCCAACCTTCCCCCCTGATCCAGACCATGATCGACGCGGCCCGCGCCGCCGGCGACCGCCTGAAGCAGGACTTCGCCGAGATCGCCACCCTGGAGATCAAGCACAAGAACGGCCCCGCCGATCCCTTCACCATCGCCGACGTGCGCGCCGAGCAGACCGTGAAGGCGATCCTGGCGCAGGCCTATCCGGACTATGGCTTTCTGGGTGAAGAGGGCGGCGTCGTGCTGGGCGCCGACGCCTCGCACACCTGGATCTGCGATCCGCTGGACGGCACCGCCAACTTCCTGATCGGATTGCCGATCTGGGCGGTGAACATCGCCCTGGCGCGCGACGGCGAGGTGATCGCCGGGGTGACCTATGTGCCGATGCTGGACGAGCTGTTCCGGGCCGAGGTCGGGCAGGGCGCCTGGCTCAACGACAAGCCGATCAAGGTCTCCAACCGCCAGGGCCTTGAGCAGGCGATCCTGGGCGTGGGCATCCCCTTCATGGGCAAGCCGCGGCAGGAACAGTTCCACGCCGAGATGAAGCGGCTGACGGATCGGGTGTCGGGCGTGCGTCGCCTGGGCGCGGGCGCGGTCGACATGGCCTATGTCGCCTGCGGGCGCTTCGACGCCTATTGGGAGCAGAGCGTCAGCGCCTGGGACATGGCGGCGGGCGCGGTCATCGTCCGCGAGGCTGGCGGCGTGGTCACCGACACCTTGGGCCGGCCGTTGGACCTGATGAACGGTACGGTCCTGGCCGTGACGCCGCAGCTGAGCGCCGCCCTGCTGCACGAACTGCGGCCGGTCGAGACCGCCTGACGTTCAACATCTGTAGTCAAACCGCCGTACCGAGCGCTGACCCGGGCGCTCGCGATTCCGCACGCGCCGAAGGACGCGAAGCCGCATGCTTGATCTCGTCACCGTTACGTCCGAAGAGTTCGCCGACCTGCGCGCCAGCCTCCCGGCCATCACCGATCGCTACCTGTTCGACGTGTTCGGGATCAGTGAGTTCACCTGGGTGAAGCTGCGCAAGGGCCTTCCGGTCAAGCGCTCGACCCTGGAACGGGCCTTGGCCAAGCGCGAGCGCTGGCGGGCCATGGGCGGGGCGGGGCGCAAGGCGGCCTAGCCGCCGAACGATCGTTGCAGGGTCACGCCCGCGAACGCCCCGTGATCCATGCTCCGGGCCTCGATGCGCTTCAGCCGCGCCGCGCCGCGCAGCCCCGCATACCGCTCCCGCCGCCGATCGACCTTGCCGCGGGTCAGGTTGTCGACCTCCAGGCGCAGGTTCCAGGCGGAGGCTGGACGCGTCTCGACGAAGGCCGACCAGCGCGCCTCGACCTTGTCGGTGCGCACTTCGTCGAAACGATACACCTGCTTTTTCTCGGCCAACACCGCGTCGACGCCCCACCGCATCCTGCGAACGGTCAGGTCTCGGGTTAAGTGCAAGGCGCCTTCCAGCGCCGGTTCGTCCGACAGGCCGCGCCGAGCGCCGGTGGCCGGGTCAACGACGCGGCTACGGCGCGCGGCGATGTCGGCCTTCAGCAGGCCGCCGGAGATCAGAGTGTCCAGCGGTAGGCTGAAGTTCAGCGCGATCTCGTCGCGCGTGGCGTGGCCTATATTGCCCGGCGCGTCGAAGGCGTAGCCGGGACCGACGATCGGCACGCGATCGATGGCGTCGGTGATTTCGTCGTGCCGCGCGGTTAGCACGATCGCTCCAGCCTGGCCGAAACGCTGTTCCCAGCTCGCCGCCAGCCGCCAGGTCTTGTCGGGCTCGAGATCCGGATTGCCGGCGGTGACGGTGTTGGAGGTCAGGGAGGTCGAGCTGACGAAATCCTCGAAGTCCAGCTGCCCCACCTGCCGCTCCAGCTCCAGCCGCAGCTGGCGCCGCTCGTCCCGAGCCCAGGTCAGCAGCAGGCGGGGCTTGGGGTAGAGGAAGCTCTTCTCCAGCTGGCTGTCGCCGCTCTGGCTCAAGCGCGAAGCCTCCAGACGGGCGCCGGCCTCGACCGTGAGGCTGGGACGCGCCCGCCATGTGGCCATGATGAACGCCTCGCCCCGGCGCTCTTCGACCCGGACATTGGCGGAGGGCAAGGCGATCGCCTCGCCGTTCTTCTCGAGCGCCGAGCGGCTGTCCAGGATGTTGAGCGCGGCTTCTCCGCCCAGTTCCACCGTGACCGTCGCGGCGTCATGGCGAAGCAGGAGGCGAACGATGGTTTCCGCGGCCTCCGAGGACAGGCGGGTCGCCGAGGTCTCGGTCCCCTCGGCCGACTGGTCGGCGCCTCGCGTGCGGGTGGCGTGGCGCAAGGCTTGAGCCGCCAGCGACCAGGACGAAAACACGGGGCGCTCAAGGCGACCTCCCAACTCGACCTCCTCGACGTGCTCGCGCTCGACGACCGTTTCGACCGACGGGTCGGGCGCGCGCTCGGTTTCCAGGATGTCGGCGCGGGTCTTCTCGTTCCTCAAATTGGCGTCGAGGCGCAACTTGCCGCCGAGCGCCCGGCGTTCATAGCCGATCGCCGTCTCGGCCGCGCGCGCGCCCTTGTCCTCGCGATAGAGGGCGTCGCGTTGTTGGGTTCCGTCCGGACGCGTCCAGATGAGCGGGCCTTCGCCCTTTTTGTCATCGACCGTGCGGCCGATGGAGGTCGACAACTCCAGCAGCCGGTCGCCGCGTCGCCGGGACAGTTCGCCGGCCAGGCGCGGGGCGGTGACGCCGTCGGGGTGAAAGGCGCTGGACGCCTCGAGCCGCCCACGCGTCGTCGTCTCGCGCACCCGCACCACGTTGGCGATCAAGCCGCGGCCCTGCATGTCGACGCCCGCCGCGCCGGCGCGGATCAGCTCGACGCGGACGACGGCTCGAGCCGGGATGCGCCGCAGGATGGTCTCGAGACTTTCGGACTTGCTGGTCGGCCGTTGGCCGTCGATCAGGACATTGCCGGTCGCACCGGAAAAGCCCCGCACTTCGCTATCGCCGCCGTCGAACCTGAAGCCAGGAACGCGGCCGATCATGTCGAAGGCCGAATAGGGCTGGGTGTCGGCGAAGAAGGCGGCGGGGTAGGGCGTGACCGCCTCCTGGGCCGCCAGGGCCGGCGTGACGGCGCCCGCCGAAATCAGGCCCGCCGCCGCGGCGGCGTAGCATCGTGCGGTCATGTCGGTCTTCCCCGCGCGGCCTTTCCGCGTTCCTAGGAGACGCTTTGCCTGTGAGCGCCTGACATCCGGTCGTTGCGGTTCGTCAGGGGGGTGTCAGGATGGCGGTGAAATCCTGGGACCCATGAAACCGAACCTCATCCCCCGCCTCGCCGCCGCCTTGGTCCTGTCGCTCGCCGCCGCGGCCCCCGCCTGGGCGGACGACCACAAGAGCAAGGACCATGACGCCGCGCGAACCGCCCTGGCCAAGGGACAGGTCCTGCCGCTGACCCGCATCCTGGCGATCGCCGAGCAACACGCTCCAGGCGACGTGCTGAAGGTCGAGCTCGAGGATGACGACGGCAAGCTGGTCTACGAAGTGAAGGTTCTCGGGCGTAACGGCCGGGTCCGCGAACTCGACATCGACGCCCGCACGGGCGCGGTGCTGAAGATCGAGAACGATTGATGCGGGCGCTCGTCGTCGAAGACGATCCGGTCGTCGGACCCGACCTGGTCAAGGCGCTGGGCGCGGCCGGATTCGTGGTCGACCTGGCCCGTGACGGCGAGGACGCCTCGTTCAAGGGCAGCGTCGAGGACTACGCCGTCGTGGTCCTGGACCTGGGTTTGCCGCGCTTGGACGGCCTGTCGGTGCTGCGCCGCTGGCGGGCCGACGCACGGGCCTTTCCCGTGCTGATCCTGTCGGCGCGGGGCGACTGGACCGAGAAGGTCGAGGGCATCGAGGCTGGGGCTGACGATTACCTGGCCAAGCCGTTCGAGATGGGCGAATTGCTGGCTCGGTTGCGCGGCCTGGTGCGTCGGGCGGCGGGCCGGGTGTCGCCGGTGATCGAGATCGGACGTCTGGCGCTGGACACCCGGCGGATGTCGGCGACGATCGATGGCGCGCCTGTGCGGCTGTCGCCGCTGGAATTTCGCCTGCTCGACTGCCTGGCCCACCAGCCGGGGCGGGCGGTGTCGGCGGGCGAACTGGCCGAGCAGCTCTACGGCGTGGCCGACAGTGGCGACGCCAACGCCATCGAGGCTCTGGTCGTGCGGCTGCGGCGCAAGGTCGGACCCGAGGTGATCGAGACCCGCCGGGGCTTCGGATACCAGTTGGGCGGCGCGCCATCATGACGTGTCACGCATGAAGGCTGGTTCGCTCCGCCTGCGCCTGATCCTGGGCGGGGCCATGGCCGTCCTGCTCGCGCTGGTCGTCTCGTGGCTGGCCATGACCTGGCTGTTCGAGCGCCATATCGAGCGGCGCGAGACCGATGAACTGACCCGTGTGGCGTTGAACCTGGTGGCGGGACTGTCGGTCGGCCCGACGGCGCGACCGGTTGTCGCTTCGAGTCCCGCCGATCCGCGCCTGCAGACTCCGGCCGGCGGGCTCTACTGGCAGGTGTCGACGACGGCGGGGGCGGTGCGGTCGCGCTCGCTGTGGGATCAGGCCCTGAAACCGCCGGCCGAGGCTTCGGCCGAGGCTTGGCGCGCCCGGATCGCCGCCGGCCCCTTCGACGACCGCATCCTGCTGGTCGAGCGTCGCGTGCGGCCCGACCATGCCGGGCCCGTCGTGCTGGTTCAGGTGGCCAGCGAGGAAAAGGCCCTGCGCGCCGCCCGCGCCGAATTCGGCCGAGACCTGGCCATCTTCCTGGGCGGGCTGTGGGTGGTTCTGTCGGCGGCGGCCACCGTTCAGGTCGTGCTGGGCCTATCGCCCCTGGCTCGGATTCGCGCCGACCTGGCCCGGCTTCGCGGCAGCGCCTCGGCGCGTATGGCGGACGACCATCCAAGCGAAATCGCGCCGCTGATCGCGGCCATCAACGACCTGGCTCAGGCGCGCGAGGCCGATCTGGTCCGCGCGCGACGCCGGGCCGGCGACCTGGCCCACAGCCTCAAGACGCCGCTGGCCGCCTTGTCGGCTCAGAGCCGGCGCGCCCGGGCGGCGGGCGCCGCCGAGGCCGCCGACGGCCTGGAGCGGGCCATCGAGGCCATGGCCGCGGCTCTGGAGACCGAACTGGCGCGGGCCCGCGCCGCCGCCGCTCGCGAGACGGCCGTCCACGCCCAGGCCGAAGTCCTGCCGGTGGTCGAGCGTCTGGTGGCCGTGGTTGAGCGCACGGCCGAGGGTGAACGGCTGATGTTCGACGTCGCGATCGATTCGGGGCTGCGTGCACCGCTCGCCGAGGATGTGCTGACCGAGATGCTGGGCGCCCTGATCGAGAACGCCGCCCGTTTCGCCCGCCGGCGGGTGTTGGTGACGGGCGTGGCGGTGGAAGGCGGCGTGCGTCTGTTGATCGACGACGACGGGCCCGGCATGGAAGAGGGGCGGGCCGAGGCCGCCCTGATGCGCGGGGGGCGGCTGGACGAGGCGGGGCCGGGCCACGGCCTGGGCTTGGCGATCGTTCGCGATCTGGTCGAGGCTTCCGCGGGCGAGCTCACCCTGGGCCGTTCGAACCTGGGAGGACTGGCCGTCGCCCTGCTTTGGCGGGGCCGGGGCGCTGAGATGGTATAGGGATGCCGGGGCTCCGCCTGGAATGAATGGTCGAAATGGAATCTGCACGAAATTTTCCATTCGACTTGCAAAATAGAAAATCTGTTCGTAATGTCTGGTCGTCGGCCCAGAGCGCCCAATGGCGCCGTCGCGGAGAGTCGGCGAACAGAAGGGGAGGGTGACGTCCATGGCATCCAGGAATCTAATTGGCGTTCTGCTGCTGAGCTCCTGCATCGTGGCGCCGTGCGTGGCCGCCGCGCAGGAAGCCGTTCAGGTCGAGGAGGTCGTGGTCACCGGCCAGCGCGCCTCGGACCGCGACTCGTTGCTGAAGAAGCGCGACGCCGTCAGCGCCGTCGAAGTCGTTTCGGCCAACGACGTGGGCAAGCTGCCCGACCAGAACGTCGCCGAAGCCGTCCGTCGCCTGTCGGGGGTGTCGGTGGCCACGGACAAGGGCGAAGGCCGCTACCTGATCATTCGCGGCATCGAGCCGAACCTGGCCAACGTTACGATCAACAATCAGACCGCCTCGGCCCCCGAGCCTGAATCTCGCAACGTCAAGCTCGACGACATTCCCTCGGCGCTGATCGGCTCGGTCACGGTTATCAAGTCGCTGACGCCGGACCTGGACGCCAACGCCATCGCCGGCCAGGTCGACATCAACACCCTGACCGCCTTCGACCGCAGCAAGAACATCCTCAGCGCTCGTGTCGTGCGCGGCACGTTCGAGGCCACCGACGCCAAGGCCACCGAGGGCGACGTGTCGGTCGGCGGCAAGTTCGGCGCGGATCGCCAGTTCGGCCTGGTCCTGGCCGGCAACTACTCCAAGCGTCCGTCGGTGTCCGACGATGTGCTGGCCGGCAGCCGCCAGGTCGTGAACGGGATCGACCTGCCCGCCGAACTGGACATGCGTTCCTACAGCCCGGCGATCCGCAAGCGCTCGGGCGCGGTGGCCAACTTTGACTGGCGTCCCAACGACGACGTGAAGCTCTACGCCCGCCTGATGTATTCCAAGTTCGATGATAACGAGACGCGCGACCGCTTCCGCTTCTTCTTCCCTGGGTCGGCCGGCAACTACTCCACGCTCGACGCCAACGGCGGCGTGATCACCTCGACCAGCGCGCGGCACCTGGTGCGTCTGCGCAACGAGATCACCGACACCACCACCCTGGCCTTCGGCGGCGACTTCAATGTCGGCAAGGGCGTGCTGACGGTCCAGGGCACCCATGCGCTGTCGGAGAAGAAGGATCCGATCCGCGACGAGTTCGACTACCGTTCGACCGGCGCCCTGACGGGGACTTTCGTCGGCACGGTGGGCATGCAGGAAAGCCTGACCGCTGGAACCTCGGCCTTGGCCGCCGGCACCTATAACCTGCGCCAGTACAAGCAAGTCAGCCGCCATGCCGAGGAAAACCTCAACCAGGCGCGGGTCGACTACAGGCTGCCGATGGACGCCTGGGGCGAGGGCAGCTACCTGAAGTTCGGCGCCAAATATCTGGATCGGGACAAGTTCACCGACGCCACTGGCCACGTCTATACGCGCGGCAACGGCGAGACCCTGGTGGGCGAAACGGACGCGACCATTCCCACGGTCTACAAGGGCCGCTACACGTTCGGCCCGACCGTGGACTACGGTTTGGCCCGCGCCTATTTCGACGCCAACAAGGGCCTGTTCGTCGACTCGCCCACCGATCGCCTCATCGAGACCCTGGGCTCGGACTTCAAGGTCGTGGAGAAGATCACCGCCGGCTACGGCATGGCCAGCGTCACGCGGGGCGATCTGACCATCATCCCGGGCGTGCGCGTCGAGCACACCGACGGCAAGACCTCGGCCATCGCCGTGACGCCGACCTCGACGGTCAACGACACCTATAACCAGTTCGGCGCCTACGACTACACCGACTGGTTCCCCAGCCTGAACCTGAAGTACAACATCTCCGAGCGCTTGCTGACGCGCGCCGCGGTGACGACGGCCCTGGGTCGCCCGAACTACGCGGACCTGGCGCCGACCCTGGCGGTCAGCGCCGCCGACAACGAGGTCACGCTCGGCAATCCGGACCTGCAGCCTCAGAAGGCCGTCAACTTCGACGCTTCGCTGGAATACTACTTCTCGGGTGAAGGCGGGATCTCGCTGGGCTTCTTCCACAAGCGGATCGAGAACCCGATCTTCACCTCGACGGTCAGGCAAAGCGGCAATTTCGGCGGCGTGAACCTGGTCAACGCCGACGTCACCCAGGTGACCAACGGCGACAAGGCACAGGTCACCGGCCTGGAATTCAACGTCCAGAAGCCGTTGACCTTCCTGCCTTCGCCGTTTGACGGGCTGGGCGTCAACTTCAACGCCACCCTGGTCGACGGCAAGATGAACGTGCCTGGCCGGACCGAGAAGATCAAACTGCCCAACCAGTCCAAGCGGCTGGCCAGCGCCCAGCTGTACTATGAGAAGTACAATTTCTCGGCTCGGCTGGCCTACACCTACCGCTCGGCCTACCTGTTCGAACTGAACACGGGCGACGCTAGCGGCGCGAGCGACATCTATTTCGACAAGGTCACCACGCTCAGCGCCCGCGTGGCCTATCGGATCAACAAGGTCGAGATCTTCGCCGAGGGCAACAACCTCAACGACGCGACCGACTACTACTATTATCAAAACCGCAGCCGCTTCGCGGAGTCCGAGACCTACGGCCGCTCCTACCGGTTCGGCCTGTCCTACACCTTCTAGTCCAAGGCCGGGCCCGGGCGTTAAGCGACGTCCGGGCCTTGCCTTGTCTGCTTTCCCCCAAAATCGAGACGACGACCCATGGCGCATTCGACGCCGGCCTCGGCGCGCCTGATCGCCGGCAATTGGAAGATGAACGGCGGTGCGGGCCAGTTGCGGGAAGCCGCCAAGGTGGCCGCCGCCCTGGCCGGCAAGATCGGCGGGCCGAGGGTGGCGATCTGTCCGCCCGCGACCCTGCTGCACAGGCTCTCCGAACAGCTCCGGGGTTCAGGGGTCCTGACGGGCGGCCAGGACTGCCATGTCGAGGCGGCGGGCGCGTTCACGGGCGACATCTCGGCCGATCTGCTGGTCGAGGCCGGAGCGCGGCTGGCGATCCTGGGTCACTCCGAACGTCGCCAAGGACACAGCGAAAGCGACGCCCTGGTGGCGCGGAAGGCCCAGGCGGCCTCGGATGTCGGGCTGGAGCCGATCGTCTGCGTGGGAGAAACCTTGATCGAGCGCGAAGGCGGTCGGGCTTTGGAGGTCGTGCGCCGGCAACTGCGCGGGTCGCTGCCGCCCGGCTTGGCGGGGCGCGCCTTCGCGATCGCCTATGAGCCCGTCTGGGCGATCGGCACGGGTGCGCGGGCCTCGGAGGACGACATCGTCGAGATGCATCGGGCGATCCGCGCCGAGTTGATGAACCTGACTTCCCACGGTGGGCGTGTCTCGATCCTCTATGGCGGCTCGGTCACGGCCGACGGCGCGGCGGCGATCCTGGCCGCACCCGAGGTGGGCGGCGTCCTGGTTGGCGGCGCGTCGCTGCGCGCCGAGAGCTTCCTGGCGATCATCGAGGCGGCCGAGCGCTGACGCCCGGCCGGACCTGGCCGTCGGCGCCGTGTCAGCCGGGAACACCTTGCGCTTCACTGTTTCCTGATGGCGCTCAAAAAAATGGGGCGCCCCATGGCGCCCCATTTCCTGCTGATGCGCGCGCTTCTAGAAGCGGAATTGGCCGAACAGGCCGATCTCATCATAGGTCCCCTTGTCGGAGCCGCCGATCGTGCCGTTCGAGGTGGACAGCGTGCCGTTCTCGACGCTGTCGCGCTTATAGACCAGCGAGAAGTCGACGATCTTGGCCGGGCTGTAAGTCAGGCCGATGTTGTAATAATTGTCCTTCTTGCTGTCGGCCGTCTCCTTGTTGGGTTTGACGTAGTCGTAGCGGCCGAAGGCGCTGATCCTGTCGGTGAAGCTGTAGGAACCGAACAGCGAATAGCCGTCGGACTTGTCCGAGGTCGTGGTGGTGACGTTGTTCCAGTCCTCGGCCGAGAAGTACTCCACGCCCACGCGGTACTGCTTGGTGGTGTAGGCGGCCAGGGCGTTGAAGCGGGTAGCGGTGTGGTGGATGTTGGTCGCGCCCTCGGTGTCCTTGCCCAGCTTGCCGGAATAGCCGCCGACGGCCAGGGTCAGGTGGTCGATCGGGGTGACGCTGACGCGGCCTTCGATATCCATGCCCTTGGAGCGCAGCGGAGCCTTGTAACCGGCGCCGTCGATGATCGAGACGGCGTAGTTCACCTTGCCGCCGGCGAACTTGCCCGAAGCGTGGACGCCCCAATCGGCCGAGGTGCCGAACTTGGTGCGGTCGATCAGGGTGTTTTCCACATAGCGATAGCCGTACATGTCCTCGGCGAAGGGCACCCAGGGCAGATCCGTTGAACCCAGCTTGATGACCAGGGCGTCAGAGATCTTGGCTTGCAGATAGGCCTTCTTGATGTAGAGCTCGGTCGCCGAAATCGCCGACGAATACTGGAAGTCGGTGGTGACGTTGCCCGAAAACACGTCATTGAACTTGTGATCGACACCAATATAGAAGCGCTTGATGTCGAAGCCCGTGCCGCTGGGCGCGACCTTCTTGCCGTTCGACTCCTGGCTGATATTGGACAGGTCGTAGTACATGCGGCCCGACACCACGGTGTCGTCGGCCCAGGACTTCTTGGGCTTGGGCGCGGCGGCGGCCACGGCCGTGCTGACTTGGGTCGGGATCATCTTGATCTGGGCGTCGGCCTGGGTCTGCACCTGCTGGACCTGCATGGTGGCGGCCTGGGCCTGGGCTTGCGCCTGCTGGGCCTGGCTCTGGGTCTGAGCCTGGGCGGCTTCCTGAGCATTGAGGCGCTCGGTCAGGGCCTGGACCTGGGCCTTCAAGGCGGCCAATTCAGCGGCCTGGGCGCTCGGCGTGGCCACGTGATGCTTCTTGGCCGGCGCGGCGTTGGCGGGCAGGGCGGCGCTGGTGGCGACAATCGCGCCCAAAGCCGCGCCGGCAAGCAGCGACATCTTGGTCTTCATGGAAAAACCCCTCGTTTGCCCGCCCCTCGCTGGGGCGTGGTCGAACGGGGGTGTTAGTTCAGCTTGATGACAGTTCGATGTAAGTTGAACTTAACGTCGTGCATAACGCGACGGTGTGGCCTGGGGGACGCGGCCGGTGGCGTTCAGATCCTGGACGCCGGCCCGAAGGCCGGCGGAGTCCAGAACGCCCTCGATGCACTTGGGCGAGCGGCGGAAGATCAAGCCGATGCGGCGCGCGGTCAGTCCGGCGCGCGCCAGGCGCTGGATCTCGGCGACTTCATCGTCCGACAACACTTCCAGATTGGACGGCGCGGTGCGCCGCTTGGGCGCGGCTTCGCAGCCGGCGAACACCTGGCCCAGCCACGACATCAGCAGCTTTTCGGCCTTCGACTGGCCGATTTCAATCCTTTCGCCCTCGTCGTCGAAGGTCTCGACCACCACCCCGCGGTCCAGCAGGCCGGCGATCAGCGCGCTCATGTCCTTGGCCGGGCCGTTGAAGGCGTCGAGCGACCAGACGCACAGCTGGTCTCCCGGCCCCAAGGCCTCCAGGCGTTCGCTGATCCGGCGGCGCGCCGCGTCGGTCGGCGTTTCCTCGATCGCATAGTCGTCCGGGCGCAACGGCATGATCCGCAACACCTGGGTTTCCAGGGTCGGGAAGCCGCCGCCAAGCTGTACATAGGCCAAACGCATGCCCGAAAGTGGAAGGTCACGCCCGAGTATGTCAAGTTTAACTTACAATGGTTCTTGAGCGGCGCGTGACATCGCCCCACCGTCATGAAACCGTCGCGCCGTTGTCGTAAAGCCGTCCGAGCTGAGCCGTCGGAGCAAGATCTTGCGTGTGAACCGGTTGGGGCGCCTGGGCGTCCACGCGGCGAACCTGGGCCTGGTGGCCGCGGGGTTCGCGGCGCGTTGGGCGCTCGACCCGGTCTTCGGCGCCAACCACGCCTACACGGTCTTTTATCCCATCGTGCTGATCAGCGCCTATGTCCTGGGCGCGCGGCCGGCCATGGTCGCCGCGGTGCTGTCGGCGGCGATCGGCTATTTCCGCTTCGCCCGGCCTGAATTCGAGATCAAGTCGGACCTGGATTCGCTGACCTCGCTGCTGTTCTTCGCCACCACCTCGGCGGTGGCGATCTATTTCATCACCGGCATGGCCCGCGCCGTGGCCGCCACCAAGGTGGCCCAGGCTAAGGCCGAGGACCTGGCCCAGGCCCATGCTGGGCTGTTTGGCGAACTGAACGAACGGGTGACCAACCATCTGCAATTGGTGGCCGCCATCCTGCAGCTTCAGGCGCGCGACGAGCCCGACAAGACCGTGGCCCGGGCGCTGGCGGAGGCCTCGGCCCGCACGATGCTGATTTCCAAGACCCACCGCAGCTTCGCGGGGGAGCCTAGCGAGTTGCTGGATTTCGACGCTTTCGCCCGACAACTGCTCGACGCCACCCTGTCGGCGCGGCAGCATCCGCCGGTGCGCATCGAGTTCGAGCGGGGCGGGCTGTGGCTGTCGACCGAACAGGCCACCTCGGTGGCCCTGGTCTTGCTCGAATGCCTCAATGTCCGCCTGGCCGCCGAGGACCCGGGGCTGATGCGCATCAGCCTGCGCGGCGACCGCGGCATGGGCAAGCTTCGGATCACTGAAATCGAACGGCCGCTCGATCCCCTCGAAGTGATCGGCGGCGACACCGCCATGATCCAGGCCATGGTCGAGCAATTGCGGGGGCGGTTCAGCTCGCGCAGCGCCGCGGAGGGCCGGGTCTCCGAATTGACCTTCCCGCTGGAAGGCGGCGCCCACGGCCTGCGCGAGGCGCCCTCGACCGTGCATTGAGGCGCCGTTTCGGTTCGGGTCATTGTAAGTTCAACTTCCTCGTTTAGACTCGATGGCCATGTCAGACAGACCGCCGCCCTTTACAGCTTTGCGCGCCGTCGAAGCCGCCTCGCGCCACCGCAGCTTCACCTCGGCGGCGCGGGAGTTGCAGATCACCCACAGCGCGGTCAGCCAATCGATCCGCCGCCTCGAACTGGATCTCGGCACGCGCCTGTTCGAACGCAAGGGCGGGGCCATGGAGCCGTCCTCGGCCGCCCTGCGTCTGGCCCAGACCTATTCGGAAGCTCAGGAATCACTGAGCCGGGCCATGCGCGAAGTGCTCGGCCCGCGGGCCGACGCCGCCCTGACGATCGCCATGCCGGTGGTGTTCGGTCGGCTGTGGTTCGCCGGCAAGATCGGCCGTCTCAACGAGGCCCTTCCCGACGTCGAGGTGCAGATCTCGACGCGCGAGGCCGCCGAAGGCGCCGATATCGCTCTGGCCTGGAGCCCGAGGGCGGTCAAGGGCGCGCTGTGCGAGTTGTCCTATCTGCCGCTGTGCGCGCCGGAGTTGGCCGCCAAGCTGGCCACGGCCCAGCCCAAGGCGCTGTTGCGCTCCCCCCTGATCGCCGACGCGGCCGACAGCTGGAGCCTGTGGGCCGCGCGCTGGGCGCCGGGGGCCAAGCCGCCTCGCGCCCACCTGCTGGATGACGCGGCCATGGCCTTGGACGCCGCCGTCCAGGGCGGCGGCATCGTGCTCAGCAATGTGTTCGCCGCCGAATCCTATCTGACCTCGGGACGGCTGGCGGCCCTGGGCTTCGAGGTTTCGGCTGGCCAGTGGCTGACGGCGCGGGTCCAGGCCTTGCCGGAGGCCGCCGACGCGGCCGAGCGGTTCGTCATGTGGCTGCGCCTGGAACTGCGCCGCAGCCAGGCCCTGGCCCGGGGGCATGGGCCGCGCGACGAGCAATAGTGTTGTAAGATCAACTTACGAACCGTCATGTCACTGTTATATTTTCCGTCTAAGTCCCAATTCGGGGGCGGCCTTCTGCTGGCGCCCGAGGAGATGACGGATGTTGAAGAAGCTCGCGGCCGCCCTGGGTGTGGCCCTTCTGGCCGGCACGGCCGCCCAAGCCGGTGACATTTCGGGCGCCGGCGCCACCTTCCCCGCACCGGTCTACGCCAAGTGGGCCGAGACCTATAAGGCCCAGACGGGCGTTGGCCTGAACTATCAGGCCATCGGTTCGGGCGGCGGCATCAAGCAGATCAAGGCCAAGACCGTGGCCTTCGGCGCCTCGGACAAGCCGTTGAAGCCTGAAGAGCTGGACGGCGCCGGCCTGATGCAGTTCCCCACCGTGATGGGCGGCGTTGTGCCGGTGGTCAATCTGCCGGGCGTCAATCCTGGCCAACTGCACCTGAGCGGTTCCGTGCTGGCCGACATCTACATGGGCGCGATCACCAAGTGGAACGACCCGCGCATCGTCGGCGCCAACAAGGGCGTCAAGCTGCCCAACCTGCCCATCACCGTCGTCCACCGTTCGGACGGCTCGGGCACCTCGTTCCTGTTCACCTCCTACCTGTCGATGAAGAGCCCGGCCTGGCAGTCGAAGGTCGGCGCCAGCGACTCCGTGCAATGGCCGGTGGGCCTGGGCGGCAAGGGCAATGATGGCGTTTCGGCCTTCGTCAAGCAGACGATCGGCTCGATCGGCTATGTCGAATACGCCTACGCCAAGCAGAACAAGGCCACCTACGTCCTGGTGCAGAACAAGGCTGGCCAGTTCCCGGCCCCGACCGCCGCCAACTTCGCGGCCGCCGCGGCCGGCGCCGACTGGGCCAAGGCTCCGGGCAACTACCTGCTGCTGCTCGACGAGCCGGGCGCCAAGTCCTGGCCGATCACCGGCGCGACCTTCATCCTAGTCTACAAGAAGCAGGACAACGCCGCCCAAGGCGCCGACGTCCTGAAGTTCTTCGACTGGGCCTACAAGAACGGCGACGGCGCGGCCGGCGCCCTGGACTACGTGCCCATGCCCGCCTCGGTGAAGACCATGATGCGCAAGCAATGGGTGTCGATGATCAAGGGCCCCGACGGCAAGAGCGTCTACGTCTCCAAGTAAGCTTCGACCTCGACCTTTCTGCCCGGGCGGGAGACCTGTGCTCCCGCCCATTTTCCTATAGCGGAACCCATGGCCGACATCCCCCTGACCGCGCCAAGGCCGACCAGGGCCGCCTCCAAGGGCGCCTGGTTCGACCCGATCTTCCAGTTCGCCTGTCTGTCGGCCGCCACCCTGCTGCTGGCGGCGCTTGGCGGCATCATCGTGTCCCTGGCCATCGGCGGTTGGCCGGCCCTGCACAAGTTCGGCCTGGGCTTCTTCACCGACACCACCTGGAACCCGGTCACCGAGGTCTATGGCGCGGCCGGACCGATCGCCGGCACCCTGATCACCTCGGCCCTGGCCCTGATCCTGGCCCTGCCGATCGCCCTGGGCGTCTCGGTGTTCCTGGTCGAGTTCTGCCCCAGACGCGCGGCCCAGCCGATCGCGATCGCCGTGGAGCTCTTGGCCGGCATTCCGTCGATCGTCTACGGCATGTGGGGCCTGTTCGTGCTGGCGCCCTGGTTCGCGCTGCACGTCCAACTGCCGCTGATGATGAACATCCCGGCCGGTTCGGTCTGGGAGAAGGTGTTCTACGGCGTGCCCAACGGCGCCAACATCTTCACCGCCTCCCTGATCCTGGCGGTGATGATCCTGCCCTACATGGCCGCGGTGTTTCGCGAGCTCTTTCTCACCGTGCCGGCCCAGGTGCGCGAGAGCGCCTACGGCATCGGCTGCACGCCGTTCGAAGTCGTCCGGTCGGTGACCATCCCCTATGTCCGCAGCGGCATGGTCGGGGTGATCATGCTGGGCCTGGGGCGGGCGCTGGGCGAGACCATGGCCGTGACCTTCATCATCGGCAACGCCCACGGCCTGCCCCAATCGCTGTTCGACAGCGGCTCGACCCTGGCCTCGACCATCGCCAACGAATTCACCGAAGCGACGGGCGAAATGCACACCGCCGCCCTGACGGCCCTGGGCCTGGTGCTGTTCGTCATCACCTTCAGCGTCCTGGCCGTGGCGCGCGCGCTGCTGCTGCGCCAGCGTCAGGATTGAGGCGGCCATGACCTTCGACCGACGCTTCCGCCGCAAGGCCGCCAACACCCTCTTCGTCGGGCTCTGCGCCCTGGCCACCCTGCTGGCCCTGTCGGCGCTTGGGCTGATCATGTGGTCGCTGCTCAAACAGGGCTTCGGCGGGATCAACCTGAACATCTTCACCCGGGACACCCCCGCGCCCGGGTCGATCGGCGGCCTGCGCAACGCCATCGTCGGCTCGGCGATGATGTGCGGCGTGGCCATGGTCATCGCCCTGATCGTCGGGATCCTGGCCGGCACCTGGTTGGCCGAATATGGCGGCGACAGCGCCTATGGCCACGTGGTGCGGTTCCTCAACGACGTCTTGCTCTCGGCGCCTTCTATCCTGGTGGGACTGTTCGTCTACGAGCTGGTGGTGCGGCCTTTCCACGGTTTCTCGGGCCTGGCCGGCGGGGTGGCCCTGGCCTTGATCGCCGCGCCCGTGGTCACCCGCACCACCGAGGACATTCTGCGCCTGCAGCCCAACGCCTTGCGCGAGGCCGGCGTGGCCCTGGGGGCCGCGCGCTGGGTGACGATCCGCAAGATCGTCTGGCGCGGCGCCGGCGGCGGCCTGTTGACCGGCGGCCTGCTGGCCTTCGCCCGCATCAGCGGCGAGACCGCGCCGCTGCTCTTCACCGCCCTCAACAACCAGTTCTTCGCCCTGGACCTGACCAAGCCGACGGCTAGCCTGCCGGCGGTGATCTTCCAATATGCGCTCAGCGCCTATGACGACTGGCGCGGCCTGGCCTGGGCCGGCGCGCTGCTCATCGCCCTCACTGTGCTTTCGATCAACATCATCGGCCGCGTGATCATCGCGCGGGGGAACACCCGTCCATGACCAAGCCTGTCTCCACCGAGTTTCTGCCCCACATCCTTGAACCGGTCGGCGAAAGCGTCGCTCTGCGGGCCAAGGGGCTCGACTTCTTTTATGGCAAGACCCAGGCCTTGTTCGGGGTCGATCTGCCGATCGTCCGCAATCAGGTGACCGCCCTGATCGGGCCGTCGGGCTGCGGCAAGTCCACCCTGCTGCGCACCTTCAACCGGATGTACGACCTCTATCCGGGTCAGCGCGCGACAGGAACGATCGACCACGAGGGCGAGAACCTGCTGGCGGTCAAGGACATCGCCAAGCTGCGCTCGCGCATCGGCATGGTGTTCCAAAAACCCACCCCGTTCCCGATGTCGATTTACGACAACGTCGCCTTCGGCGTGCGGCTCTACGAGAGCAAGAGCCGCAAGGATATGGACGAGGTGGTCGAGAAGGCCCTTCGCCGGGCGGCCTTGTGGGACGAGGTCAAGGACAAGCTGCAGGCTTCTGGTCTCAGCCTTTCTGGCGGTCAGCAGCAGCGGTTGTGCGTGGCGCGCGGCATCGCGGTCGAACCGGAAATCCTGCTGCTGGACGAGCCGGCCTCGGCTCTTGACCCGATCTCGACCGCCAAGCTGGAACAGACGATCGGCGAGCTGAAAAGCGACTTCACCATCGTCATCGTCACCCACAATCTGGGCCAGGCGGCGCGCATCTCCGACAACACCGGCTTCATGTATCTGGGCCGAATGGTCGAGTTCACCCCGACTTCGGACATGTTCATGAAACCCCAGGCCCAGCAGACCCAGGACTATATCAGCGGGCGGTTCGGCTAGCGGCGCGGGGCGTCAGCGCGGGTCGCGCAGCGTGATCTTCCGCTCGGCGAAACCGGCATTGATGGTCTTGGCGTCCGTCGCGACCACGCTCAGGGCGTATCGTCCCGGAGCGACCTTCGGAACGGTCGCGGCGTACTCTCCGGTTCGCCCCGTGAAGGTGAGCTGCGCCTTGGCGATAAGGTCGCGCCCCTTCATCAGTCGCGCCTCGACACGATAATTGGCCGCGTCCCATAGGCCGTCCTTCTCGATGGGGCAGCCGCACATCGGGGCGACTTTCGCCGTGATGGCGACCGCGCCGTCCGATGTCGTGGCCGCGCTCGGTTCGACGACCAACCCCGGCAGGGTGAGGGTCCAGCCGTCGCCCAGGATGTCGCGGCCCGGAACGATCCAGAGACTGGACGTCACAACGATCGAAGCTCCCGGCTTGCCCATCGGCCCCGTGGCCTCGGCTCGCACAAGGGTCGGCCGTTTCAGGTCCAGGACCGCCTCGAAGCCGGCGGTCGCGGTGTCTGTCACGCTGTCGCCCCGCGCCCGAGGCGCGCGCACGATCCTTTGGGTGTCGCCCGTGCCGCCCTTGGTCAGGCCTTCGGCCAGAACCGCTCCGGTTCGCGCGTCCTTCAGCCTGATCCGGACCCCGCCCATGTGATCGCCGATGAACTTGGCGTCGAGAGCCTGGGCCCGAACCATGACGTGGGTCGGTTCGGCTAGGGCGACGAGGGGCGCGGCGCTGACGAAGGCGGCCGCGGCGAGGGCGAGAAGCTTGGTCATGGCGCTCATCAAACGGCGTCGAGGGGGATTTTCAGATAGCGCACGCCATTGTCCTCCGGCTCGGGAAGGCGACCGCCGCGCATGTTCACCTGCACCGATGGCAGGATCAGCCTGGGCATGTCCAGGGTTCTGTCCCGAGCCTCGCGCAGCGCCACGAACTGTGCCTGGCTGACGCCCGCGTGGACGTGGATGTTGTCTCGCCGCTGCGCGCCGATCGTGGTCTCCCAGGCGAAGGCGTCGCGGCCGGGGGCCTTGTAGTCGTGGCAAAGGAAGACGCGAGCCTCGGCGGGAAGCGCCAGCAGGCGCTGGATCGAGGCGAACAGGGTCGCCGCATCGCCGCCCGGAAAGTCGCAGCGCGCGGTGCCGTAGTCGGGCATGAACAGGGTGTCGCCGACAAAGATCGCATCGCCGATCACATAGGCCATGCAGGCGGGGGTGTGCCCAGGCGCATGCAGGGCGATGGCGTTCAGCGCGCCGATGGAGAACGCCTCGCCGTCCGCGAACAGATGGTCGAACTGCCGACCGTCGCGGGCAAAGTCGGATCCGGCGTTGAAGAGATTTCCGAACGTTTCTTGCACCTCGACGATATGCTCGCCGATCGCCAGGCGGCCGCCCAGGGCGGCCTGCAGATAGGGGGCGGCGGAAAGGTGGTCGGCGTGGGCGTGGGTCTCCAGCTGCCAGACGACCTCCAGCCCCTGGTCCCTGACATGGGCGATGACGGCGTCGGCCGACCGCCGGCTCGTCCGGCCCGAGGCGGCGTCATAGTCCAGGACGCTGTCGATGATGGCGCAGGCCGACGAGGCGGGATCGCGGACAACATAGCTGACCGTATAGGTCGCCTCGTCGAAGAAGGCCTCCACCTGCGGCCTTGAGGCGGGCGTACGCAGCGCCTCGTCGATGATCGATGTCGCCCTGTTCAAGGCGGTGTCGGGCGGTGAGATCGGATCGGGCATCACAGACCCTCGGGACTTCGGCGTCGACAAATTATTTATATGCGAATATATGAATATACAAGTCCCCTCCGGTTGGCTCCCATGTCCTGGTTCATGATCGTTTCGGCCTTGATGAGCGGAGCGCTTGTCGGCGCGCTGCTGGGCCTGTTCGGCGGCGGCGGGTCGGTTCTGGCCACCCCGCTGCTGCTCTATGTCGTGGGCGTGCGCGATCCGCACGTCGCCATCGGCACATCGGCCGCGGCGGTCGCGGTCAACGCCGGGCTCAACCTGGTGGGCCACGGCCGGGGAGGGCGGGTCAAATGGCCCTGCGCCAGCGTCTTCGCCGGCGCGGGGCTGATCGGCTCGTTCCTGGGCTCGACCCTGGCCAAGGCGGTCGAGGGACAACGCCTGCTGCTGTGGTTCGCCTTCGCGATGGCGGCCATCGCGCTGTCGATGATGCGTCGCCCGAAGTCCCAGGGCGATCCCCTGGTCCATATCAGTCCGGGCCTGATGCTGAAGCTGGCGCCGCTGGGGGTGCTGACCGGCCTGGCCGCCGGCTTTTTCGGGATCGGCGGCGGCTTCCTGATCGTGCCGGGACTGATGGCGGCGACCGGCATGACGCTGGCCAACGCCACGGCGTCATCCCTGCTGTCGGTGTCGCTGTTCGGCGCGGCGACCTCGCTGAACTACGCCGCCTCGGGTCTGATCGATTGGCCCGTCGCGGGGCTGTTTGTCCTGGGCGGCCTGGGCGGAGGCGCCCTGGGGGTGCGCGGCGCGGCTCTTCTGGCTGGACGTGCCCTTCTGGCGCGCAGGCTGTTCGCCGGCCTGGTCCTCATGGTCGCCGCCTATGTGGCCTTCAGGGCCACGACGGCTTGACGTCGTGATCGTGGATCAGCGCGTCCCGGCGCCGCGATAAACGTCGCACAGCGTTTCAAGCACGCGCACCGCGGCCGGATCGTCCAGCCTGTAGAAGATGGTCTGGGCGTCACGCCGCGTGGCGACCAGGCCCTCGGCGCGCATCTTGGCCAAGTGCTGCGACGTGGCGGACTGGGCCAGGCCCACATGAGCCGACAGATCGCCGACCGAAGTCTCTCCGTCGATCAGGCGGCACAGGATCAGCAGGCGTTGTTCGCTGGCCATCAGCTTGAGAAGGCGCGCCGCGGCCTGGGCGCTGGCGACGAGATCCTCGACATCGTCGGCCAAGGGGGAGAGGGCTGCCTCGTTCATCTGCCTAATGTAGAAGATACGCATGAACGTTCAAGCGACGCCGTCGCCGGGCTTCGCGTCCAGGCCGAGGCGAGCAGGCTCGCGCAGCATCCAGCCAGTCCTTTCCGACACCTCCAAACCCCTGAGCCCGTCGGCGATGACCAGTCGCTCAGGTTCTGGGGGGCGATATCGACGTCCAGCTTCAAGGTCTTGGGCGCGCCAGGGTCGCGGGGCGCTGGTCGTCGCGCAGGACGATGTAGAGGGCGGGAATGACCAGCACGGTCAGGACCGTCGACGAGGCCAGTCCAAACAGCAGCGAGATCGCCAGACCCTGGAAGATCGGGTCGAACAGGATCACCGCCGCGCCGATCATCGCCGCCAGGGCGGTCAGGACGATCGGCTTGAAGCGGATCGCGCCGGCCTCGAGCAACACCTCGCGCAGCGGCCGCCCGCCCGTCTGGCTGTGGCGGATGAAGTCCACCAGGAGGATCGAGTTGCGCACGATGATCCCCGCCAGGGCGATGAAGCCGATCATCGAGGTGGCGGTGAACGGCGCCTTGAACAGGATGTGGCCGATGACGATGCCCACCAGGGTCAGGGGGATCGGCGTCAGAATCACCAGCGGCAGCCGGAAGCTTTTGAACTGGGCGACAACCAGCACGTAGATGCCCAGGATCGCCACCCCGAAGGCCGCGCCCATGTCGCGGAAGGTCACCCAGGTGATCTCCCACTCGCCGTCCCACAGCACGGTCGGCTTGCTCTCGTCCGTCGGCTGGCCGTTCATCCGGATATCGGGCTTGGGCAGGTCGCCCCAGTCGGCGGTCCGGATCGCCTTGTCGACAGCCATCATGCCGTAGATCGGCGCCTCATAGGCGCCGGCCAGTTCGGCCATCACCATGTCGACGTCGCGCCCGTCGCGGCGGAAGATGTGGGTCGATCCAGGTTCCTGGGTCGCGGCGACCACCTCGCCCAGCTCCACCAGTCTCCCGCCCTGGCTTTGGGCCACGGGCAGGGCCGCCAGGCCTTCGCCCCAGCTGCGCGCCGACTGCGGCAGGCGCACCGAAATCTCCAGCGGGTCGCGGCCTTCGCCGCGATGGGCGTAGCCGACCACCTGACCGCCGAAGGCCGCGCCGATCGAGTCCAGCACCTGCCGGTCATCGACCTTCAGAGCTTCGAGCCGATCGCGGTCGGGGATCAGGCGCAGGCCGGGGCGGGCCTGGCCGTAGCTGTCGTCGACATCGACGATATAGGGCACGGACTTGAAGGCGGCCTTGACGCGCTCGGCCACCGCGCGCCGGGTCTTGGCGTCGGGGCCGTAGATCTCAGCCAGCAGGGTGGCCATGACCGGCGGTCCGGGCGGGGCCTCGACCACCTTGATCGACGCGCCGGCCGGCAGGGCGACCTTGGCCAGCCGCTGGCGCAGGTCCAGGGCCACGATGTGGCTGGAGCGCTTGCGCTCGCCCTTTTCGGCCAGGGCGACCGACAGATCGCCCTGGTCTGGGCGATTGCGCAGATAGTAATGGCGCACCAGGCCGTTGAAATTGAACGGCGAGGCGGTCCCCGCATAGGCGTCGATCGCGGTGACCTCGGGCAGTGTCCGGGTAATGACCGCCGCGTCGGACAGGGCCCGGGCGGTGGCCTCCAGCGAGGTTCCCTCCGGCATGTCCAGCACAACCTGCAGCTCGGACTTGTTGTCGAACGGCAGCAGTTTGACGGTCACGGTCTTGGTGGCGAACATCGCGCAGGCCAGCAAGGTGGCCAAACCCACGGCGATCAGGAAGGTCCAGGCGCTAGCGCGCGTGGCGATCACCCGGCCGGCGACCTGGCGGTAGAGCGCGCCCAGCTTGCCCTCGCCGTCATGACCATGGCCGCCGGCCGTCAGGGTCTTGCGGGCGAAGCGAACCATCAGCCAGGGCGCGATGACCACGGCGACGAAGAACGAAAACACCATGGCCGCCGAGGCGTTGACCGGGATCGGCGCCATGTAGGGACCCATCAGGCCCGAGACGAACAGCATCGGCAGCAGGGCCGAAACCACCGTCAGGGTGGCCACCACCGTGGGATTGCCGACCTCGGCCACCGCGTCGACCGCCGCGTCGATCCGGTTTCGGCCGTCGTTCATGGCCCAATGTCGGGCGATGTTCTCGATCATGACGATGGCGTCGTCGACCAGGATGCCGATCGAGAAGATCAGAGCGAACAGACTGACCCGGTTGATCGTGTAGCCCATCAGATTGGAGGCGAAGAGGGTCAGCAGGATGGTCGTGGGGATGACCACGGCGGTCACCGCCGCCTCGCGCCAGCCGATGGCCAGGCCGATCAGCACCACGATCGACAAGGTGGCCAGGCCCAGGTGGAACAGCAGCTCGTTGGCCTTTTCGTTGGCCGTCGCGCCATAGTCGCGGGTCACCGCCACATCCAGGCTATCGGGCAGCAGCGAGCCCTTCAGCGCCTCGACGCGGGTCAGCACGGCCTGGGAGACAACCACGGCGTTGGCCCCCTTGCGCTTGGCGATGGCCAGGCTGACGGCGGGGGCCTGGCTCCAGGCGCCGTCGATCCGGGCATAGCGCCAGGCGCGGGCCTGGTCCTCGCGCGGGCCCTGGATCACATCGGCGACGTCGCGGACATAGACCGCCTGGCCGCTGGCCGAGGGCAAGGCCAGAAGGCCGATATCGGTGGTGCTGGTCAGGTTGCGGCCCGCCGTGACGTTGATCGCCTGGCCGCCGCCGCGGATCTGGCCGGCGGGAAAGGCGCGCGTGGCTTGGCGCACGGTGTCCATCAGGGCGGCGAGCGACACGCCATGCTGGGCCAGGCGGGCCGGGTCGGGCGCGATGCGGATCTCCTCGGGCCGTCCGCCGACGATGAAGGTCAGGCCGACATCGTCGACCTTGGCGACCTCGGTCCGAAGCTTTCCGGCCAGTTCATACAGGGCCTGATCGTTCCATTGACCCGCGGCGCCGGGCTTGGGCGACAGGGTCAGGACGAGGCTTGGCACGTCATTGATGCCGCGGGTCTGGATCAGCGGCTCGGCGATCCCGGCCGGGATGCGATCATAGTTGGCGCGGATCTTCTCGTGGATGCGCACGGCCGCGGCGTCGGGATCGACCCCGACCTTGAATCGCGCGGTGACCATCACCTGGTTGTCGTCGGCGAAGGTGTAGACGTGCTCCACCTCGGCGACGCTCTTGACGATCGTCTCCAGCGGCTTGCCGACCAGCTCGATGGCGTCGGGGGCGCGCAAGCCGGGCGCCGAGACCATGATGTCGACCATCGGCACGCTGATCTGCGGTTCCTCTTCGCGGGGGATCGAGACCAGGGCCAAGAGGCCCACGGCGATCGCCGCCAGCAGGATCAACGGCGTCAGAGGCGACTTGATCGACGCCTTGGTCAGGCGTCCCGAAAGGCCCAGGTTCATCGGGCGGCCTCCGCCGGGGTCAGGACGTCGCCGAGGCGCAGGCCCGACAGGACCTCGACCGCGTCGGCCGCGGGGCCGGCGCGGGTCTGGATCGGAGACTCCGAAATCGCGCCGTCGGCGCCGACCAGCCGTGCGTAGTCGACGCCAAACCGCGTGGCGACATAGCGCCTGGGAATGACGATCGCCTGGCGCTCGCCGATCTTGATGACGGCGCGCACGCGCTGGCCGATCAGGTCGCCGGGCAGGTTGGGCGCGGTGACGTCGGCGGTGACCTGGCCGCCGGTGATCGAGGGGTAGATCTGGGCGATGGTCCCGCGGGCGGCGACGCCGCGCAGGTCCTCGGCGGCGAGATCGACCGTGTCGCCGACCTTGAGGGCGCGCGCCTGGCCTTCCGGCAATTCGATGCGCACGACAAGCGGGCCGGCGGTGATCCTGGCTACCGACTGGCCGGGCATCACCACCGAGCCGACGGGCACGTCGGCGACCAGGATCCGGCCGGTGGCCGGGGCCAGGATCGCGCCCTGGGCGCTCAGTTCGGCGCTGGCTCCGCGCTGGGCGCGGGCCGCCGTCAGATTGGCGTTGGCGGCCTTGGCCTGGGCCTCGACCTGATCCAGGCGCGCCTGGGCATAGACGCCGTGCGAGAAGAGATCGCGGGTGCGAGAAAGATCGGCCTGGGCGCGAGCGGCCTCGGCGGCGGCGGCGGCGACCTGGGCGTCGAACGCCCCGGTCTGCAGGCTCAGTCGGTCATCCTTGATCCGACCGATCATCTGGCCCTGGCGGACGACATCGCCTTCCTTGACGCTCAACGCCACCAGGGTTCCGGAAATCCGCGCTCGGGCCTCGGCCATGTCGCGTGTGGTCAGGGTCGCGGGAACCGGCTTGAGGTCGGCCACGGTCTGGGCGCGGATCGTTAGCCGGCCGGCCTCCGGCGCCGCCTTGACCGCCGGCGCCGGAGGCGTCTTGGACTCGCCGCAGGCGCTGAGCAGCAGGACCGCTCCCAAGGCGCTGATCAGATGTAGCCGCGCCGTCATGGCGTCCCCTCCAGGTGGTCTTGTGATGGTCGACTAGCGGACGGTCGGCAGGCCGGCGGCCTTCCAGGCCATGATCCCGCCGGTCAGGTGGGTGTCGAGCGCTTGGCCCACCTTCTGGCAATGACCCACCGCGGCGGCCGAGCGCTTGCCCGAGCCGCAGCTGAACACCACCGCCTTGCCGCCGGCGTCCGGCAGGGCCTTGGGGTCGAAGCTGGACATCGGGAAGTTGACCGCGCCGGGAATGCGCTCGGCGGCGAACTCGGCCGGTTCGCGCACGTCGACCAGCAGGATCTTCTCGGCGTCGAGCGCGGCCTTCACCTGATGGGCGGTGAGGTCCTTGGTCTTGGGCGATCCGAACATCGTTAGGTCTCCTTCAAAGGGGCGGGGTGGGGAGCGGCCTCAGGGACCGCGCAGAACAGACGCGACAGGGTCTCGACCAGGGCGCGGGCCTGACCGCCGCGAAGGCCGTAGTAGATGGTCTGGCCCTCGCGCCGGGCCGAGACGACGCCGTCGCGGCGCAGGAGCCCCAGGTGTTGCGAGGCCAGGGTCTCGCGAACCCCCAGAGCCTGGGCGAGCGCGCCCACCGACTGCTCGCCGTCGATCAGCGCGCAGACGATCATCAGCCGATGCGGATTGGCCAGCGCCTTGAGCAGGGCGCAGGCGTCGTCCGCGGAAGCCTTGAGCGTGGTGGAGTTAAAATTCATAGTTGCGTATATGCGACTTTACGAATATGCAGTCAAGCGTCGATAGGATGACGCTATCCCGAACGCTCGGGCTCAAACGTGATCCTGATCAAAGTGAGCCGCGCGGATTGAGCCCAGTCTGGCTGCGAACCACGGCGTGATAGGGAGCGAGACCATGGCTAAGCCGCGCATCGTCATTCTGGGCGCCGGACTGGGCGGCGCCATCGCCGCCTTCGAGATCAAGCAGGCCGTCGGCGAAAAGGCCCAGGTCGAGGTGGTGTCGCAGGGCGACACCTTCCACTTCGTACCGTCAAACCCCTGGGTCGCCGTCCATTGGCGCAAGCGCGAGGCCATCGAGGTCGAGCTGCCGCCGGTGTTCAAGAAGAAGGGCATCGGCTTTCGGGGCGTCGGCGCGGCCAAGGTGATGCCCGAGCGCAACCAGCTTGAACTGACCGACGGCGTGCTGCTCGACTACGACTACCTGGTGATCGCCACGGGGCCGGACCTTGCCTTCGACGAGGTCCCGGGCCTTGGCCCGCACGGCGGGTTCACCCAGTCGATCTGTCATGTCGATCATGCGCAGAGCGCCGCCGCGGCCTTCGACCGCTTCGTCGAAAACCCCGGGCCGATCATCGTCGGCGCGGTGCAGGGCGCCTCGTGCTTTGGACCCGCCTACGAGTTCGCGATGATTCTCGACACCGAGCTCAAGCGCCGCAAGATCCGCGACAAGGTGCCGATGACCTTCGTCACCTCCGAGCCCTATGTCGGCCACCTGGGCCTGGACGGGGTGGGCGACACCAAGGGCCTGCTGGAAAGCGAGATGCGCCAGCGGCACATCAAGTGGGTCACCAACGCCAAGGTCGCCTCGGTCGAGGCTGGGATGATGCACGTCGAGGAGATCGCCGAGGACGGCGCGGTCAAGGCGACCCACGACCTGCCGTTCGCCTATTCGATGATGCTGCCGGCCTTCCGCGGCGTGGCCGCCGTCCATGGGATCGGCGGCCTGACCAACCCGCGCGGCTTCATCCTGGTCGACAAGCACCAGCGCAATCCGACCTATCAGAACGTCATGGCCCTGGGGGTCTGCGTGGCGATCGCGCCGACCGGCAAGACGCCGGTTCCCGTCGGCGTGCCCAAGACCGGTTTCATGATCGAGAGCATGGTCACGGCCATCGCCCACAATCTCAAGGACATCGTGGACGGCAAGCCCGCGAGCCACGAGGCGACCTGGAACGCCATCTGCCTGGCCGACTTCGGCGATGGCGGCGTGGCCTTCGTCGCCCAGCCCCAGATCCCGCCGCGGAACGTCAACTGGTCGGCCAGCGGCAAGTGGGTGCACCTGGCCAAGGTCGGGTTCGAGAAATACTTCCTGGCCAAGGTCAGGCGGGGCGAGAGCGAGCCCTTCTACGAGAAGCTCGCCCTGGACGTCATGGGCATCCACAAGATCAAGCCCTGAGGGCGAAAGGCGCTAAGATGCGGCAGCTTGTTTGTCCCGCCTGCGGCGCGACCAATCGCGCCCCGCAAGACAGGAACGCCCTGGCGGCCAAATGCGGCCGCTGCGGCGAGCGTCTGTTCTCAGGGGTTCCGGCCGAGGTGAGCGGCGCGCAACTGGCCGCCCATACCAGCAAGACCCGAGGCGTCGCCGTGCTCGTCGATGTCTGGGCGCCCTGGTGCGGACCGTGCCGGTCGATGGCGCCCCAGTTCGCCGCCGCGGCCGCGCGCCTGGAGCCGGACGTGCGGCTGCTGAAACTCAATTCCGAAGCCGAACCGCGCGCCGCCGGGGCGCTGGGCGTCTCGGGCGTTCCGGCCCTGCTGCTCTATCGGGACGGCGCCGTCATCGCCCGGTCCGCCGGCCTGATGAGCGCGGCCCAGATCGTCGCCTGGACGCACCAGGCCCTGGCCCAGGTCAGCGCCTGAGCCGCTAGAGGAGGTTGATCATGACCGTCGACCGTATGGTTCTGGCCTTTGCCGGCCTTGTCGTCCTGCTGGGCGTCGGCCTGGCTCATTTCGTTCATCCCTGGTGGATCGGCCTGTCGATCTTCGCCGGGCTCAACATGATCCAGTCGGCCTTCACCGGCTTTTGCCCGGCCGCGATGGTCTTCAAGAAACTCGGCGTCAAGCCGGGCGTCGCGTTCCGGTGAGCCCGGTGCGCGCCGTCCTGGTCCTGACCTTGCTGGCCGCCGCCGCCGCGCCCTGGGGGGTGTCGGCCATGACCTTGCCCGAGGCCATCGCGCTGGCGCGGCGCGCCAACCCGGACCTGGCCCAGGTCCAGGCCCAGTCGGACGCGGCGAGCGCGCGCCTGGCCCAGGCCCGCGCCGGCCGCCTGCCCAGCCTGACCGTGTCGGCCGAAAGCGCCAGCGGAACGACCGACCTTGGCGGCTTCTTCGGCTTTGGCCAGAGCGATGTGTCGCCCCGCGCGGCGTCGCTGCAACTGCGCCAGCCCCTGTACTCCGGCGGCGGCGTCAGCGCCGCCATCGAACAGGCGGGGGAGGGCAAGGCCGCGGCCGTGGCGCGGGTGGGCGGCGCGGCGGCCATGCTGAGCGCCGAGGTCGCCGCTGCCTATGTCGCCGTCTTGAGCGCCCAGGACATGCTGGCCCTGAGCCAAGCTCAGGTCCGGCAGATGGACGTCATCACCGACCAGGCCCAACTGCGCTTCAAGGGGGGTGAGATCGCCCGCACCGATCTTGACCAGGCCAGGGCCCGCCAGGCGGAGAGCCGCGCGGGCCTGGCCCGGGCCGAAGGTCGGCTGGCCGGGAGCCGGGCCCATTTCGTTTCGGTGGTCGGGGCGCAGCCCGACGGACTGGAGGCGGTGGTCGCCCCGGCCGAGACGCCCGCCACCCTCGATGAGGCGGTGGCGACGGCGTCCCAATCCAGCCCCCTGCTGCTGGCCGCCCAGGCCGGCGAACGCGCGGCCCAGGCCGGCGTGCGCTACGCTCGCGCCGAACGCCTGCCGAGCCTGGCGCTGACCGCCACCGCCAGCACGGTGCGCGACCAGTTCTTTCCCGGCTACAGCGCCGATGGCGTGACGGTCGGCGTCCAGGGACGATGGACCCTGTTCTCGGGGGGCGCGGTGAGCGGGCGCATCGACGAGGCCGGGGCGGCGCTTGGCGGCGCGCAAGCGCGCCTGGACGCGGCGCGGGTCCAGGTGCGCGAGGCGGTCATCGGCGCCTGGGGCGATGTCGTCACGGCGCGCGCGGTGATGCTCGCCGCCGCCGACCAGGCCGGCGCCGCGGCCAGCGCGCTGAACAGCGTGCGCAACGAGGTGCGGGTCGGGCAAAAGCCCGTCCTGGCCCTGCTCGACGCCGAACGTGAGGCCCTGGCCGCCCAAAGCGCCCTGGTGGCCGCGCGCGGCGAAGCGACGGTCTCATCCTATCGGCTGAACGCGCTGCTGCATGGCCAGTGACCCGGCGCCCCAGGCGACGTCCCGCGGGCGCGGGTCAATATCCATCGCCTGGAAATCCTGAGCGCCCTCGACGCGGCGAGCCCGCATCTCGGCGTCCTTGCGCCGGATGAAGGTCTCGCTGACGTATTGACCTTTTCGGCGTATGAGGGCCCGCCAATTGCCGGACGGAAGTTTTTGGATCGACGCCAAGCGTGTGCGCCTTGTGTTCAGTGAGCGGTCGCAGCGTAGCGAAAAGCGTCGTAGGGAAGCGTGCGAAGGGTGAACTTGAACACGTTTCAACGTGTTGAAAACAATAGAAATGCAGCAATTTCAAACTCATAGATTTTCCATTGCCCCGATGATGGACTGGAGCGATCGCCATTGCCGGTCGCTGCACCGGGTGCTGTCGCGCCGGGCGCTGCTGTATTCGGAGATGGTGACCAGCGGCGCGGTGCTGAACGGCGACCGCGAGAAGCTGCTGGGGTTCGACGCCGGCCAGCATCCGGTGGCGCTGCAACTGGGCGGGTCCGAGCCCGCCGACCTGGCCGCCGCCGCGAAGATTGGCGAGGACTACGGCTATGACGAGATCAATCTGAACGTCGGCTGCCCCTCCGACCGGGTGCAGAGCGGCCGGTTCGGAGCCTGCCTGATGCGCGA
This sequence comes from Caulobacter sp. Root1455, assembly GCF_001426905.1. GTDB lineage: Bacteria > Pseudomonadota > Alphaproteobacteria > Caulobacterales > Caulobacteraceae > Caulobacter. The sequence goes on along the minus strand of NZ_LMFQ01000026.1, from coordinate 20,634 downwards.
GCCGAAGCTGGTGGCCGACTGCATGGCGGCCATGGCCGCGGCGGTGTCCGTGCCGGTGACGGTCAAGTGCCGGATCGGGGTCGACGACCAGGAGCCGGAACAGAGCCTGTTCGAGCTGGTCGACCTGTCGGCCCAGGCCGGGGTCACCAGCTTCGTGGTCCACGCCCGCAAGGCCTGGCTGAAGGGGCTGTCACCGAAGGAAAACCGCGACGTGCCGCCGCTGGACTATCCGCTGGTCCACCGGCTGAAGGCCGAGCGCCCGGACCTGACCATCGTCATCAACGGCGGAATCCCGGACCTGGACGTGGCGCTGGAGCAGCTGGAACACGTCGACGGCGTGATGCTGGGGCGGGCGGCCTATCACGAGCCGGGCCTGCTGGGACAGATCGACCGTCGGGTGTTCGGCGAGGCGGTCGCCGATGTCGACGCGTTCGAGGCGGTCGAACTCTACAAGCCCTACATGGCTGGCCAGTTGGCGGCGGGCGTGCATCTGGCGGCGATGAGCCGTCACATGCTGGGCCTGTTCCACGGCCTGCCGGGCGCGCGCGCCTGGCGCCGGATCCTGACCGTCGAGGGCGTGGCGGCCGGGGCGGGGCTGGAGGTGGTCGACCGCGCCCTGGCGGCCGTTCGCCAAGCCGTGGACGCGCGCCAAGCCCGGTCGCTGGAGGCCGTCGCGGTCTAGGGTCTAAGAGCGCAGGACCAGGGCGCGGGGCGTGGCCTGGAAGCTGGACAGCCGGCCCAGATAGGTCATGCCCAGCAGGGAGGTCTCCAGGCCCTTCTCGACGACCAGGGCCTCGACGTCGCGCACCTGGGCGCCGGCCACCGAAACGCTGGCCAGCTTGACCGAAGCGGCGCGGGTCTCGCCGGAGGCCGTCATGACCTTGTAGCTGTAGTCGAGGGCCTTGGTGTCGATGCCCAGGCGCTTGGCGTCGGTCTGACTGAGGGCGACGGCGGTGGCGCCGGTGTCGATCAGGAAGCGCACGGCGCGGCCGTCGACCTTGGCCTCGGCCCAGAAGTGGCCGTCGGCGGCCTTGACGATCTGGGCGGCGCCGTCATCGACGGCGGCCACGGCGGGGGCGGGACCGCGCAGGTCCGGCTGGCGCAGGTCGTCCAGCGACACGACGGCCTTCGCCGCCCCGACCGCCGAGAGCGCGCCTACGATCGCGATGGTCGCGAACTTGAGCATAGAAGTCACCCCGCCATACAGGCTTTGTGGCCGCTTTTACGGCCGTTGCGGGGAGAATAGCCGCGAATGGGTTGTCAACCGGTGAATCGGCGCAACTCGCGAGTGAACAAGGTTAATCCGACAATAATATAATGGCAAGTTAAAAAGTTGTAATACTGTCGAGTACCAATGTTACGTCAGTGTAATGTACAAGATGACTTCGATTTAACTTCAAATGAACCTTGTAACGGCACATACCGCTGCTCAACGGGAAAACCCGATTTGTCGAGGGAATATGCCATGAAGAAGATCGCTGTCGCCGCCGCTGTCGCCGTTTCAGCCCTGGCGTTCGCCGCCCAGGCCTCCGCCGCCGTCAGCAATTTCGACCTGCTGCAAGCCGCGCGCTGCCGCGGCCTGGCCGCTTCGGATACGCTTGGCAAGATGGACACCGCCAAGATCGACGCGATGCTGAAGACCGAGTCCTCGGCCCGCGAACTGGCCGTCCGCACCTCGATCGTCAACAAGATGACGGCCGCTCAGAAGGAAGCCAACGCCGCTGACGCCGCCAAGAAGGAAAAGCTGCTGGCCGAGCGCTCGGGCGCCTGCGCCGCCTGGCTGAACTAGGATCTAGCCCGGGCCGGCCATCAGGCTGGCCATCGGGTCCGGGCGATGGGGCAGGGCGGCCATGATCGCCGCCCGTTCCTCGTCGCTCAAGCGCGCCCAGCCGGCGATCTCCGGCAGGGTTCGCCGGCAGCCCAGGCAGACGCCTGTCGCGCCATCGACCGCGCAGACCTTTACGCAAGGCGTGGCGATGGCGCGGGGCGGACGAGCCGCCGAAGTCACTGTGTCGAGGGGTGAGCTCATGCCCCGAACTTCGCCGCTGGAGGCGTGCCGCGCAAGGGGGCGGGCTCGCGGTGCGGCGTCGTGCGTCGGTTTCAAGTGCGTTTGCGTCCCCCGCCGTCCTTAGGAGAGAACCGTCATGCGTAGCCTGAAGATCGCCCTCGTCGCGGCCATGGTCGCTTCGGCGGCCGCCCCGGCCTTCGCCGCCGACCGCATCAGCGACACCGACCTGCTGCGCGCCTCGCGCTGCCTGGGCCTGGCCAAGGCCGAGAGCCTGGGCGCCGTCGACGCGACGGCGCTGGAAAGCTTCGTCAGGGCGCAGCGAAAGGGCCGGGATCCGGGTCTGCGCGACCGCTCCGACAACGCCGAGAAGACCGCGCGAAGCCAGGCGTCCAGCGCCGGCGGCGACCGCAAGGCGACCCTGCGGGCCGAGCGTGACGGCGCCTGCAAGACGCTGATCGAGAACCCGACCGGCGCCTGATCGTCCCTAGGTCCCTTTGCATGGAGCGCGGGCTGGCTTAAGTCCGCGCCCATGACATCCTCCTCGCCCGCCGCTTCCCCGTTCGACGACATCCGCAAGCTGGCCGCCGACGCGCCGGCCGCTCCGACCTCGACTTTCGAGGGCGGCGACCGCCTGGCCGAGATCTCGGCCTGGCTGACCGCCTGGACTGGCAAGACGCCGCCGGCGGTGCTGCGCCCGGTCGTCGCCCTCTACGCCGGCGCGCGCCAGGGCGTGGGGCCGCGCGGCTGGGCCCGCGAGCGCCTGGAGGCCGTGGCCGCCGGCGGGGCCAATGTCTGCCGCATCGCCGGCGTCCAGGGCGCGGGGCTGGAAGCCTTCGACCTGGCCATCGACCGTCCGACGCCCGACGCGGTCGCCAAGGCCTCGATGAGCGAGAAGGAATGCGCCGCGACCATGGCCTTCGGCATGGAGGCTCTGGCCAAGCAGCCCGACCTGCTGATCCCCGGCGTGATCGCCGCCGAGACCGACCGCGCGGCCGGCGCGCTGGCCCTGGTCCTGTTCGGCGGCGAGGCCTCCGACTGGAGCGACGCGCCCGAGCCGATCGTCGCCGCCGTGGCCCGCGCCGCGGCCGAGGGCGACCTGTCCGATCCGCTGCAGGCCTTGCGCCAGCTGGGCGGGCGCGAGACCGCCGCCCTGGTCGGGGCGATCCTGGCCGCCCGGGTCCAGAAGATCCCGGTGCTGCTGGACGGCTACGCCGCCTGCGCCGCCGCCGCCGTGCTGCACGCCCTGGATCCGGTCCTGATCGCCCACTGCCAGGCCGGCCACGTCGGGACCGCCAAGGGCCATGCCCGCCTGCTGGAAGCGCTGGGCAAGCGGCCGCTGATCAATCTGGATATCGCCGACGAAGAGGGCGTCGGCGGGGTGACCGCCCTGGCCCTGGTGCGGCTGGCCTGCGAGGTCCGCTAGGGTCGCGAAACGCGCAACCTGAACAATGTTTACGTTGACGCTAAGGTCATCTTTCCAAACGCTCGTTCGAACTCTAAGGTGACTCCCGAAAGCCAAGACGGCCCCCGAAGAGGGCCGATTTCCGGGAGTCCGCCATGAACCTCGATTTCTCGCCCGAAGACGTCGCGTTCCGCGACGAGGTCCGCGCCTTCATCGCCGAGAACTACCCCGCCGGCCTGCGCGAAAAGCAGGAGGAGGGCGAGGAGATGGCCAAGGAGGACTTCCTGTCGTGGCATCGCACCCTGGCCAAGAAGGGCTGGGTGGCCCCGGCCTGGCCGGAGAAGTACGGCGGCCCGGGCTGGACCTCGGTCCAGCGCTACATCTGGTCGGAAGAGACCGCCCGCGCCGACTGCGTGCCGATCCTGCCGTTCGGCATCAACATGGTCGGGCCGGTGATCTACACCTTCGGCACGCCGGAACAGAAGGAACGCTTCCTGCCGCCGACCCTGTCGGGCGACATCTGGTGGAGCCAGGGCTATTCCGAGCCGGGCGCGGGTTCAGACCTGGCCAGCCTGAAGACCAAGGCCGAGCGCTTCACCGGCGACGACGGCAAGGAATACTACCTGGTCAACGGCCAGAAGACCTGGACCACCCTGGCCCAGCACGGCGACTGGATCTTCTGCCTGGTCCGCACCGACCCGACCGCCAAGATCCAGGAGGGCATCTCGTTCCTGCTGATCGACATGAAGTCGCCGGGCGTGACCGTGCGTCCGATCATCACCCTGGGCGGCGAGCACGAGGTCAACGAGGTCTGGCTCGAGAACGTCAAGGTGCCGGTCGAGAACCGCATCTATGACGAGAACAAGGGCTGGACCTGCGCCAAGTTCCTGCTGGCCCACGAGCGTTCGGGCATCGCCGGCGTGGCGCGCTCCAAGCGCGGCATCGAGCGCATCCGCCAGATCGCCCAGGTCGAGTTGGGCGACGACGGCCGGCCGCTGCTGACCGACCCGGACTTCAAGCGCAAGGTCGCCGACCTGGAGATCGACCTGACGGCCCTGGAATATACCGAGCTGCGCACCCTGGCCGGTGAAGCGGCCGGCAAGGGCCCGGGTCCGGAATCCTCGGTCCTGAAGATCAAGGGCACCGAGATCCAGCAACGGATCACCGAGCTGGTGCTCGAAGCCGCCGGCCACTACGGCGCGCCGTATTTCCGCGGCTTCCCGAACGACGGCGACAACGCCCACCCGATCGGCCCCGACTTCGCCCACCGCGCCGCCCCGACCTATTTCAACGTCCGCAAGACGTCGATCTACGGCGGCTCCAACGAGATCCAGCGCAACATCATCGCCAAGATGGTGCTGGGGCTCTAGCGACCCGACGGCGGGCGGCCGAGCCGCCCGTCGCGATTTCCAACACGATCACCGCAACCCCGAAGCCGGCGGCGCCGCACGGGGCAGATAAAGACGGGAAACCTGGGATGGACTTCAACTTCACCGAAGAGCAGTCGATGGTCCGCGACACGGTCGCGAGCTTCCTGCAGGACAAGTACGACTTCGAGACCCGCCGCAAGATCGTGGCGTCGGAGAGCGGCTGGCGCGCCGACTACTGGAAGGCCTTCGCCGAGGAGCTGGGCATCCTGGGCGCCCCCTTCAGCGAAGAGCTGGGCGGCCTGGGCGGCGGCGCGATCGACAACATGATCATCATGGAGGAGCTCGGCAAAGCGCTGGTCATCGAGCCCTATCTCGGCACCGTGGTCATCGGCGGCGGCTTCATGAAACACTCGGGCTATGCCGGCGCGGCCTCCGTGATCGAGGGCATCGTGGCGGGCACGACCACCATCGCCTTCGCCTATGCCGAGCCGCAGGGTCGCTACACCTGGCAGGACCTGAAGACCACGGCCAAGAAGGAAGGCTCCGGCTACGTCCTGAACGGCCACAAGGCCGTGGTGGTCGGCGCGCCGTTCGCCAGCCACCTGGTGGTCACAGCCCGCACCGGCGGCGGCCAGCGCGACACCGGCGGCGTCTCGGTGTTCCTGGTCGACAAGAGCCTGCCGGGCATCGTCACCCGCGACTATCCCACCGTCGACGGCGGCCGCGCCTCGGAAGTCTATTTCGAGAACGTCTCGATCCCGGCCGACGCCCTGATCGGCGAGGAGGGCGGCGGTCTGCCCCTGGTCAACAAGGTGATCGACGAGGCCACCGCCGCCGCTGGGGCCGAGGCCGTGGGCGTGCTGCGCAAGCTGCACGAGGGCACCCTGGACTACGCCAAGCAGCGCAAGCAGTTCGGCACCGCCATCAGCAACTTCCAGGTGCTGCAGCACCGGATGGTCGACATGTTCATCGAGGTCGAGCAGGCCGTGTCGATGACCTACATGGCCACCATCAAGCTGGACGAGAGCGACGCCGAGCGCGCCAAGGCCGTCTCGGCCGCCAAGGTCCGCATCGGCCGGGCCTGCAAGTTCGTCGGCCAGAACGCCATCCAGATCCACGGCGGCATGGGCATGACCGACGAGCTGGCCATCGGCCACTATTTCAAGCGCGCCTCGATCATCGAGGGCCTGTTCGGCTCGGTCGACCACCACCTGAAGCGCTACGAATCGCTGTCGTTCGGCCAGGCGGCGTAGGCGTCGAAAGCCCGCGCCGTTTACGGACAACCGCCGATTGAAGTCGAAACCGCCCGCGACACGCCGTCGCGGGCGGTTTTTTCTTTGCGGCGCAAGGCCTTGCCCAGCAAGGAAAACGCCGATTGTCCGTAGGCGGAATTCGTCAGGGTTCGGATGATTTTTCTTGTGTTTCGCAAGCTCTGGCGCATGATTCTCGACGACGCGCTGACGACTAAGAGGGTGCAAGCCCCTGTAAGCCGCGCGCGTCTCCTGGTCCAACGGCCTGTTGGTTTTCAAGCGAGTCTGGGAGACGCCGCCAATGAACGTATCGAGAATGAACCACGCGATGCTGTCCTTCGCCCTGATCGGCGGGATGCTGGTCGGAGGCAGGCAGACGCCCAAGCCGCCGATCGCGGAGCCGTCGAAGGGTTCGAAGAAGTAGACGAGAGGGCGGACGGGGGGTCCCCGTCCGCCCAGTCTCTCTAGGCGATCAGCAGCTCGCCCACGACCGGGGCCTGATCGACGTTGGCGACGTCCTGGGTGCGCAGGTGAGCCTCGAGGATGTCGAGAATCTCGGTGTCGAGCTCCGCGTCGAACTTGCGGGCGAAGAGGTCCGGACTGGTCGTCAATGACACGGCGTCGACGGCCGTGAAGGTCCGGGGCCGCAGCTTGATGTCGCCGTCCGGGATCCAGTCGATCATCCGCTTGTCGTCATTGACCACCTCGCCATGGGCGGCGGTGTTCATGATCACGGTCTGGAAGAAGCCCTCGTCGGCGATGAAGGTGTTGCGATAGAACGCCTTGTAGCGCTCGACCGACGGGTCGTGGCAGACGAAGTCGCAGAAGGCGCGGCTGACGATCTTCCACTGGGTGCCGATATAGGGCGTGGCGCCGTCGAGGAAGAGACGGGTGGCCAGGGTGTCGATGATCCGACCGCCAAGCTCCTCCACATATTGCAGCACGCGGCCCATGGTGTCGGGCCGGACCTTGGCCTGATCGAGCACGCGGATGAATTCCTTGCCGCGATTGCGGGTCAGGAAGCCCTTGATCCGCTTCTGGGTCATCAACGGGAAGTCCTGGCCGCTGAGGTTGATGAAGTGGGTCCAGTCCTTGCCCATCTCCAGCAGCTTGGCCATGCCGCGCAGCTCGGCGTCGACCAGGCTGTAACCGCCCCACAGGGCCTTCTTGCTCTCCAGCACGGCGGCGTTGGAATAGGCCGCCAGGAAGCCGCGGACGTCGGCCTCAAGGGCCGGGCCGGAATTCTTGTCGACATGCACGAGGTAGTGGTTGTCCGGGTCGTGGATGGCCTTGAAGAGGCGTTTGAACTGCTCGGGATAGCGGTGAACAAGGACGAGATAGGCGATCAAGCTGACGCTCCTGAATGGCGCCGTGCGCGCCAAGATATGATCTGGGGAACGCGGGCGGCGAGCCACGGGACGCGAGCCGTCGCGCGCGGGCCTGGCCCGGCGGCGAATGTTCGCGTCCGGCGAGGCTCACCGGTCGGCGTCGTGTTCTGAGGGTCGGGGAGGAGCGCCCGTATGTCCGGCGCGTGGCGGGCCGTTCCGCCTGAGGGGCGCACGAGCCGATGGCGCGTCTGCGCGCCTTGCCGGCGGTCCTATCATGTCCTGGGGTGCGGCGCGGATAAATCGACGCGCTTGGCCGGCGGTCCAGAGCGGGAAGGTCGAAGGCCGGAGCGCACGCCGCGTCGGTTCGACACGGCGTGCGGGTCGCCGGGTCTTACGGCTTGGCGGCCGTGTTGCAGTCGGCGAGGCCGGCGGCGTCCAGCTCTTCGCCGCGATAGTTGAAGGCGGCCACGGCGCCGAGTTCGGCGGCGACCTTGCGGCAGGCGCGGCCGATCGGCAGCGACTTGACCTGGGGCGCGGCGCAGGTGTCGCCGTTGCAGCGCCACATGGCGCCGTCCTGGATCAGGGTGGGGGCCTTGCTGGGGGCCTTCAGCTTGAGAACGGCGCCCTCGGCGGCGAAAGCGCTGGTCGCCATACCAAGAGTGGAGAGGGCGGACGCCGCGACGAGCGCGGTGACGAAGATACGCATGCTTGTTTCCTATTATCCCCTAAGGCCGACATGGGGAGGTCGACCGAGGGCATAATGCGTTGCGTTTCACAACTAAGTCAACAAACGAACGTTTGAAGCGGCGTCCTCTTGCCCTGTTTCGGCCAGCCACGCCAGTAGGGCGGGCGTTATGTCGGCGGCTTTTTCCACCACCCGCCAGCACTGCGCCAGCGAGGGCGGGGTCAGGCCCTGGTCGATGGTGTGCCGCAGCAGGGCGAACAGCGGGTCCCAGAAGCCGTCGGGATTGTGGAAGATGATCGGCTTGCGGTGCAGATCCAGCCGCCGCCACGACAGCAGCTCGATGATCTCCTCCAGGGTGCCGATGCCGCCGGGCAGGACGACGAAGGCGTCCGAACGCTCGAACATCATCATCTTGCGCTCGTGCATCGAGGTGACGACCACGGTCTCGACGTCGTCGAACGGCTGCTCGCGACCGCGCAGGAAATCGGGGATGACGCCCAACACCTGGCCGCCGGCCGCATGGGCCCCCCGCGCCGTCGCGCCCATCAGCCCGACCCCGCCGCCGCCATAGACCAGCTTCAACCCGGCCTTGGCGAAATCGCCGCCGATCTCGAACGCCGCCTCGAGGAAGGCCGGGTCCGCCGTGTTCGACGAGCCGCAATAGACGCAGACGGCCTGGGCGGCGCTCGCGGTGACGGCTTGGCCGCTGGACAGGTCGGGCATCGTCGTCCACTCCAGGAAAATAAAAGCGCGCCGGTCCTTGTAGACAAGGTCGGCGCGCCGCACGTGAGCACCCAAGGAAATAGGTCGCCGGGGCGTCGTCGGCCGTTGGATACGCCATGATCAGGATTCGCGAGATCGGTTTCAAGTCGGCCAGCTTCAAGTCCGCCTGCGTCGTCGCGGCCTTCGCCACGCTGGCGCTCGGCGCTTGCGGCCGCGAGGACAAGGGCTGGCGGCGTGATCCGGCGGCGGCCAAGACCGAGCAGCCCTCGCCCCAGGCCGGCTATCTGAAGCCGCCGCGCGTGGTGTCGGCCATCCGCCAGGGAAACGCCGTGGCGCTGTCGGGCGAGGCCGAGCCCCTGGCCAGCGTGCGGCTGGGCGCGCCGACCGGCGAGGCGCTGGTCGGCAAGGCCGACGCGGCCGGCGCCTGGCGGCTGATCGCGCCCCTGGCCGCCGAACCCCGGCTCTATGGCCTGTCGATGACCCTGGAGGGACGAACCGTGCAGGCCCAGGGCTATCTGATGGTCGCCCCGAACGGCGCGGCGGTGCTGCTGCGCGCCGGGGCCGGGGCCGAGGTGATGGGGCAGAGCTCTCTGTCGCCCCGCATCCTGGCGATCGACTATGACCGCGGGGGCGGGGGCGTGGTCTCCGGCGTCGCCACCCCCGGCGCGGGCCTGGGCGTGCGCGTCGACCGCACCACGCGCGGCGAAAGCAAGGTCGGCGCGGACGGCCGCTTCTCGATCTCCCTCGACCAGCCCTTGATGGAGGGAACCCATACCATTCAGGTGGCGGGCGAAGGCGGCGAACAGCAGGTGGTCATCGAGGTCAGCCCGCCCTTGCCGCCCACCGGCGGACCGGTGCGCTCCACTTTTTCGGCCGGGGGCTGGCGCGTCGACTGGATGACGCCGGGCGGCGGCCTGCAGACCACCCAGCTGCTGGGCGGCGCCCAGTGAGGGGCATGGCGCGGTCCGGAGCCGTGGCCGGCGCGGTCGCGTCCCCCGAAGTCAAGGCCAACGGCTGGAAGGCCCTGGCCGACCTGTTCAGCCTGGTGATGCGCTCCAAGGCCCCCGGCCTGCGCTGGCGCGTGACCCTGGCCCTGCTGTTCACCTTCGCCGGCAAGTTCCTGGGCGTGATCGCGCCGCTGCTGCTGGGCAAGGCGGTCAACGCGCTCAGCGCGGGGCAGGAGGCGGGCGTCCAGATCGGTCTGAGCTTCGCGGCCCTGGCCGGCGGCTGGGCCCTGATCCGCTTCATCGCCGCCGTCGCCCCCCAGGCGCGCGACGCGGTGTTCACCCCCGTCGCCCAGGCGGCCCAGACCCGCGCGGCGGTCGAGACCTTCGCCCACGCCCTGTCGCTGTCGATCGACTTCCACCAGACCAAGCGCACCGGGTCGCTGTCGCGGGTGATCGATCGCGGCGCGCGGTCGATGGACTTCCTGCTGCGCGGCCTGGTGTTCAACATCGCGCCCACGGTGGTCGAGCTGATCATGGCCGCCATCGTGCTGGCCAAGGCCTATGACTGGCGCTTCGCGCTGACGGCGGTGGTCACGGTGGTGATCTACGGCGTGGTGACCTTCACGATCTCGGACTGGCGGATCGGCCATCGGCGGGTGATGAACGAGGCCGACGCCGAGGCCGCCGGCCGGGCCGTGGACGCGCTTTTGAACTACGAGACGGTCAAGGCCTTCGGGGCAGAGGCGCGGGCCGTCGGCGGCTACGACACCGCCCTGACGGCCTACGGCGCGGCCAATATCAAGGCGACCAACTCCCTGACCCTGCTCAACACCGTGCAGTCGGCGGTGATGAGCCTGGGCCTGGGCATGATGGCCATTCTGGCCGGGGGCGAGGCGGCCGCGGGCCGGATCGGGCCCGGCGACGTCACCGCCGCCGTGCTGATCCTGGTCAACCTCTATGGACCGCTGAACATCCTGGGCTTCGCCTATCGCGAGATCCGCCAGTCGTTCATCGACATGGAGGCCATGCTCGACCTGCGTCGCGCCCAGCCGGACGTGGCCGACGCGGCCGACGCCGTCGACCTGCCGCCGCCCGTCGACCGGCGCGGCGGGGCCGTGGCCTTCGAAGAGGTGTCGTTCCGCCACGGCGCGCGTTCGGAGGGGCTGCAGGGCGTGACCTTCGCGGCCCAGCCGGGAACCACCGTGGCCATCGTCGGCCCGTCCGGCGCCGGCAAGACCACCCTGGTGCGCCTGGCCCTGCGGATGATCGATCCCCAGGGCGGGCGTGTCACCCTGGACGGCCATGACCTGAAGGCCCTGAAACAGGCCTCGCTGCGCCGGGCCGTGGCCCTGGTGCCGCAGGACGTGGCCCTGTTCAACGACACCCTGATCGCCAACATCGCCTTCGCCCGTCCGGACGCTTCCGAGGCCGACGTCTGGGCCGCCGCCGAGGCGGCCGAGCTGGGCGAGTTCATCCGCAACCTGCCCGAGGGCATGGACACCAAGGTCGGCGAGCGCGGGCTGAAGCTGTCGGGCGGCGAGCGCCAGCGCGTGGGCATCGCCCGGGCCCTGCTGGCCGACCCGCGCGTGCTGATCCTGGACGAGGCGACCAGCGCCTTGGACAGCCGCACCGAGGCCGCCATCCAGGCCACCCTGCGCAAGGCGCGGGCCGGACGCACGACCCTGGTCGTCGCCCACCGCCTGTCAACCATCGCCGACGCCGACGAGATCATCGTGCTGCGCCGTGGAAAGGTTGTGGAGCGTGGCGGCCATGCGGCGCTTTTGGAGGCCGGAGGGGAATACGCGGCGTTGTGGCGGCGACAGACTCGGGAGAAACCGGTGGCGGCGGAACAGCTTCACGATTGAATTCCGAAATCCGCCAAGCTAGAACAAAGATAGAACAAAAAACGGCGGTTACTGTCATGCTGACTCGAAAGATCGATCGGGCCCTGGACGCGATGGCCGCCTGCAAGGACCGGGTTCCGGCCCTGCGCGAGATCTACCGCGCCGACAGCCCCGAGGGCCTGGCCTTGGGCAATCTGATGGAAGCGGTGGAGCAGGCCCAACAGGTGCTGCAGGGCCAGGCCGCGCGCGCCGGCGAATAGGCCTTCACAACCGTTCCTCGCGAGAAATGTGGGGTGCGGGGCGGCGGGCCGCCGCTGTATCCTGCGCCACGCCCATCCGACCTCAGGAGCCGCCCATGCGCTATCTGCACACCATGGTCCGCGTGAAGAACCTCGACGCCTCGCTGCGCTTCTATTGCGAAGGCCTGGGACTGACCGAGGCTTACCGGATGGAGAACGAGAAGGGGCGCTTCACCCTGGTGTTCCTGGCCGCGCCGGAGGACGTCGAACTGGCCAAGGAGCGCAAGGCGCCCCTGGTCGAGCTGACCTACAACTGGGACCCCGAGGACTATCAGGGCGGCCGCAACTTCGGCCACCTGGCCTACCGGGTCGACGACATCTACGAGACCTGCCAGCGGCTGATGGAAATGGGCGTGACGATCAATCGTCCGCCGCGCGACGGCCACATGGCTTTCGTCCGCTCGCCCGACAACATCTCGATCGAACTGCTGCAGGACGGCAGTCTGGAACCGGCCGAGCCCTGGGCCTCGATGCCCAACACCGGCGCGTGGTAGGGGCGCGCCCTAGACCAGCTTCACCCAGGGCTCCGGCGGCGTGTACATCGCGGCCAGGGCTTCGAGACGGCCGGCCGGGTCATCGATGATCGCCAGCCAGGCCAGGCGGGCCAGCTCCAGCCGATAGTCGGCGGCGTAGCCGGTCGAGAACGGCGACTGGGTGCTGCCCGGCGGCTCGGCGGCCTTGGCGTTGGCCAGCTTCTGACGGGTCAGGACGGCCGGGCGGTCGATCAACACCTGGCCTTCGCCGCCCGCCACCCAGCTGTCGACCAGGGCGCACACGGCCACCGCATGATAGACCATGACGGGCAGGACGCGCTTTTGGGGCGCCGGCTCGGCGACCATGGTCGGCTTGACGGCGTTGTGCGGGCTGGTGATCCGGAAGGCCAGGGCGTTTGCGCCGCGTTGCAGGACGGTCTTCCAGTGATCGTTGGTCTTGCTCATGGTTAAGCCTGTATCCGCTACGCGGCGCGCGGTGAAGACCCAACGCGGCAATTGGCGTAACGGATACAGGCTTGATGAGAAATCCCGCCCTCGGAACGCTTTGCGGCTACTCGGCCGCGGCCGTGGCGAGCGTCTTCAGGGCGGGGTAGTCGACATAGCCCCGGCCGTCGCCGCCATAGAAGGTCGACGGGTCCGGATTATTGAGCGGCGCGCCGAGGCGCAGGCGCTCCACCAGGTCCGGATTGGCGATATAGGCCTTGCCGAAGGCCACGGCGTCGGCCTTGCCCGCGTTCAGGGCGGCCTGGGCCGTGGCGGCGGTGAACCGCTCGTTGGCGATGTAGACGCCGCCGAACGCCTTCTTCAGGTCCGCGCCCAGGCTGTCGGGGCCCTCGTATTCGCGGGCGCACAGGAAGGCGATGCCGCGCTCTCCCAGCGCCTTGGCCACGTAGCCGAAGGTCGCGGCCAGGTCGCTGTCGCCCATCGAGTGGCTGTCGGCGCGCGGCGCCAGGTGCATGCCGACCCGGCCGGGGCCGAACACCGAGGCGGCGGCGTCGGCGACCTCCAGCATCAGGCGGGCGCGGTTCTCGATCGAGCCGCCGTAGCGGTCGGTGCGCTGGTTGGAGCCGTCCTGCAGGAATTGGTCGAGCAGATAGCCGTTGGCGCCGTGGATCTCGACGCCGTCGAAGCCGGCGGCCTTGGCGTTTTCGGCGCCCTTGCGGAAGGCCTCGACCACCCCGACCACTTCCTCGGTCGTCAGGGCGCGCGGCGTGGGGTAGGGGCGTTCGGGACGCAGCAGGCTGACATGACCCTTGGCCGCGATGGCGCTGGGGCCGACCGGGGCCTCGCCGCCATGGAACGACGGGTCGGAGATCCGGCCTACGTGCCAGATCTGCATGAAGATGCGGCCGCCCTTGTCGTGCACGGCCTTGGTGACCTGCTTCCAGCCCTCGACCTGTTCTTGGGACCAGATGCCGGGAACGCCTTGATAGCCGACGCCCTGCGGCACGACGGGCACGCCCTCGGTGATCAGCAGGCCGGCGGAAGCGCGTTGGGCGTAGTACTCGGCCATCAGTGCGTTGGGGATCTGGGTCGGGCCGGCCCGCAGCCGGGTCAGCGGCGCCATGACGACGCGGTTGGGCAGCTCGAGGTCGCCAAGGCGAAGCGGATCGAACAGAGTGGGCATGAAGCGGTCCATCAAGGGTTCGCCGACCCCGCGCCGGCGCCCCGCTTATCTGGCGTCTCGCGCCTCGATCGCAACTGCCACTGAGGCTGATTTTATTCTGACGCGGGCCGCAGGGAATCTGGGGGGAACGTCTCGGCCGCGCCGGTCGTTGGCTTGGGACCAGACTGGAGAACTCCCATGGCCGAACCCGACGTGACCAACGGCGACGAACCGGACGACACCTACGATCCCTCGACGGTCGAGGCCAATCTCAACATCCAGCAAGGCGGCGGAGTCGGCGCCCGCGATCTGGCGCGACAGGAAGAGCCGACCGAGATCGTCACCCTCGAAGAGGAAGACGAACCCGCCGAGGCGCTGGGAGCCGCCCATCCCAAGGAATGATCGTCATGGCCGAACTCAACGCCGACAAACGCGACAAGCTGCCTGACAAGGCGTTCGCCGAGCCGGAGAAGCGCGCCTATCCGATCGAGGACAAGGCCCACGCCCGCAACGCCAAGGCCCGCGCCAGCCAAGCCGTGAAGGCCGGCCGGATGTCCAAGGCCGAGGAAAAGCGGATCGACAAGAAGGCCGACGCGGTCCTGAAGAAGGACTAGGCCTGAAGAAGCGTTAGGGCTCGACCCCGGCGCGCGGTCCGGTCTATTCGCGTAGGACGCAACGCGAACAGAGAATCCGCCCATGCCCTCCGGCCTCGCCGCCCTTCTCGACGACATCGCCGGCATCACCAAGCTGGCGGCCGCCTCGCTGGACGACGTGAGCGGCGCCGCCGGCAAGGCCGGGGTCAAGGCGGCCGGCGTGGTGGTCGACGACACCGCCGTCACCCCCGGCTACGCGATGGGGTTCACGCCCGACCGCGAACTGCCGATCGTCTGGAAGATCGCGGTCGGTTCGTTCCGCAACAAGCTGCTGTTCCTGCTGCCGGGCGCGCTGATCCTCAGCGCCTTCGCGCCGTGGGCGGTGACGCCGATCCTGATGGTCGGCGGCGCCTATCTGGCCTTCGAGGCCACCGAGAAGATCATCGAGGCCTTCGCGCACCACGAGATCGCCGGCGAGGAGGTCGAGGAGCTGGCCCAGAGCAGCGCCGAACTGGAAGCCGAGAAGGTGGGCGGCGCGATCCGCACCGACCTGATCCTGTCGGGCGAGATCATGGCCATCGCCCTGGCCGACGTGGCCGACAAGCCGCTGGCCGTCCAGGCCGCCGCCTTGGCGCTGGTCGGCGTGTTGCTGACCATCGCGGTCTATGGCGTGGTCGGGATGATCGTGAAGATGGACGACATCGGCCTGCATCTGGCCAAGGGCGGCTCGCGGGCGCTTCGAGGGCTGGGGCGCGGCCTGGTCAAGGCCATGCCGGTGACCATGGAGGCCCTGACCGTGATCGGCACGGCGGCCATGCTGTGGGTCGGCGGCGGCATCATCGTCCACGGCCTGGAACATTTCAACCTGACCCCCGTGCCGCACTGGGTCGAGGCCGCCTCGCATTGGGCGGCTCAGGTCCCCGGCGTCGGGGCGGTGACCGGCTGGCTGGCCACGGTGACCTGCTCGGCGGTGGTGGGACTGATCGTTGGCGGCGCGATCGTCGGCGTCGTCCACCTGATCCCACGCAAAAAGGCGGCGCACTAGGCGCCGCCTTGTGTTTGCCCGCGCGGAGCGGCCCGCTGACTAGGCGGCCTGGCGCGCCGTGCGGTAGCCGTCGATCCGGTGGAAGATCGAGGCCATGGCGGCGTGCGCCGGCTGGTGATCTTCGTTGATGTGACCTTCGGCGAAGATCAGGGCCAGGCGGTCGCGGGCCCGGCTCACCCGGCTCTTTATGGTGCCCAGGGCGGCGCCGGTGATCTCGGCGACTTCTTCATACGACATGCCGGCGGCGCCGATCAGGATCAGGGCCTCGCGCTGGTCGGGCGGCAGCATGTCCAGCGCCCGGCGCATTTCGTCCAGCTCCAGGGCCGCGGTCGGATTGGACACCGACACGAGGGTCCGTTCGGCGACCTCCGGGTCGAGGGCGCAGGACCGCCACGAGCGGCGCTTTTCCGAATAGAAGACGTTGCGCAGGATCATGAAGGTCCAGGCCTTCATGTTGGTGCCCGGCTGATAGGAGTTCCGAGAGGCCAGGGCCTTGGTCAGGGCGTCCTGGGCCAGGTCGTCGCCGTGGCTGGCGTTGCCGGTCAGCGAGCGGCCGAAGGCGCGCAGGTGCGGGATCAGGCTGACGAGCTCGCGCTCGAACGTCGTCTGGGCCGAAGTCGGATTGGTCATGGCGATAGTCCCCGTTCGGAGAATGAACGCGCCCGACCAACTAAGGCTCCGCTTTTCGGTAAATATATTTGACCGAACGCCGGTCAGGCCTCGGCGGCGATCTGGCGCAGGGCCTGTTCGAAATATTCCGGCGGCTGACCGCCCGAGATCAGGTAGCGGTCGTTGATCACCACGGCCGGCACCGAATTGATCCCCGCCGCCTGCCAGCGGCGTTCGGCGTCGCGGACCTCCTGGGCGTACTGGCCCGAGGTCAGCACCTTGTGGGCGGCGTGCGGATCCAGGCCCGCCTTCATGGCCGCGGCGACCAGCACCTCGTGGTCGGACGGATCCTGGTTGTCGGTGAAATAGGCGTCGAACAGGGCGTGCTTCAGGGCCTTCTGGTCGCCGACCAACCCGGCCCAGTGCAACAGGCGATGGGCGTCGAAGGTGTTGTAGATCCGGCTGTTCTCGTCGGTGACCATGGAAAAGCCCACCGAGGCCGCCCGGTCGTGGATGGCCTGGCGGTTGGCCGCCGACTGCTCGCGGGTCGCGCCGTACTTCTCGGCGACGTGCTCGACGATGTTCTGGCCCTCGGGCGGCATGTTGGGATTGAGCTCGAAGGGCTGGAAACGGATCTCGGCGTCGACCAGGTCGCCGACCCGCTCGAGCGCGGCCTCCAGCCCGCCCAGGCCGACGATGCACCAAGGGCAGGAGACGTCGGAGACGAAGTCGATCTTCAGAGGCTTGGTCATGGCGCGGTCCGGTGGCGGCGAGATCGCAGATATAGGACGCGCGCCGAGGATTGCACGACGAACAATCGGACGGATCGCGTCGAAGGCGGAAAAGAGGAGTGGGTCGCGGATCGAAGTTCCGGCGGGTTCAAAGCGCGATCTTCGAGAAATCGAAGTCGCGACTTTGAGGAGGTGGCTCCGCTTCGTGGACGCATTTCGAACTCAGTGTCGCACGCCTAACCGGGATCTGGGTGTGCTGTTCGAGAAAATCCGCCTCTTCAACGCCAGCCGATCATCGATCTAGCGCGCGGCGATCGTCCGGGTCTGGGCGCCAGCCGGTGAGCGGACCAGGCGAAGGTCTGCTCGGGGTGGTGAGCAGACCTAATTGAACAGGTGGCTGTCGCCTTCCTTCGGCGCACGTCCCACATGCCTAAGATCAGTTCCTGGGTTCCGAAGGTCCATTAGTGCCAAGACGTTACCGCCGCGCATGGCAGCGGCGATGGTGCCATCCTGTGACCATCGGACTTCGGCATTTGGCTCGCCTGGTGCTCGGTCCGGCACCCTAAAAGAGCTGACAATCTGCCGCCCCTCAGGCGCAGCCATGTCGAGCAGGTACAGATAGGCGGTCTCACCATCTGCCTCGAAGACAACACCGAAGCGCCCATCCGACCTAACAACGCTGCTAAACTCTTCGTCCATACCGCAATGAGAGCCGAAGCCGGTTCGGTCTGCAATGGGTGGTTTTCAGACTAGGTGTCCGATTACTGGATGCTATGCGATGGGGATGACACCGCCGGTATCGGCAGGTCTCCATTTGTGGGGATGGTAATCGCTCGCCCAGCAAGCCAAGCCTTCAGAGGCTCGCTCGGCGGGCTGGCTTTGAACTGCTGAGCCGCGCCGAACCCGCCAAGGCGCCCGCTTCGAACTTGCGCATCCATCTCTTCAGACGAGGTCGGATAGCGTCGAAGGCAGTCGCTAATCAGGGCCGCCCATTCGCTGAATGCACCGCCCTCAGCCTCCTCTGGAGAGATGTAGCGTGCGAGGTCGCCGGGAAAGTTGGCGGTGTGGATCAGGAAAGGAGGAGGCGTGGTGATTTTGCCCGAGCTATTCACGAAATCACCAATACCGGAAAAGCTCAAACCCAGGAGGCCGGAGGTGCTGACCGCTCCCCACTTCAAGTGAGGCGTGAAAACGAAAAAGGGCGTGATTTCCACGCTGGCGCTAAAAAATACCGGGGCGCGACCAAGTTTGCCCGGCAACTTGAATTTAAAGAGGCCAAGTTCGGTCAAGGCATCGACGCCTTGCCACTTCAGCGGATTTTCTTTCGCCATCGTGCGTCCTGGCTAAGCCAACTTAAGTCGCACCTGTACCCCCTAGCTTTGCTGTGCGTAAGGGGCCCTCCCGTGGGACAGGGAAGGTCCAACTTGGGTCGGGTGCAGAAATGAGTGCCGCGCCTGAAACCGGAACTTGACCGAGTTGGGCCAGGCGACGCTGAACTGAGGGCTATCGCATAAATTTCAACTCGCCTCAGTTGCGCCTCGCGACGGACGCCCCTACGGTCAAGCTTCGTCGGGATTTGGGTGGGGACGTTCGGTGGCTCTTTTGGTGCGGTCGCGGCTGGCGATCGCCTTGGTCTCGCTCGCGATCGCGAGCGCGGCGTCCGTGTCGGCGGCCCAGGTCACCACGACCTACACCTATGACCCCCAGGGGCAAGGCAAAGCCGTCGCCCGGCCCAGTGGCGCCGTGGCCTACACCTACGACGCGGCGGGCAACCGCACCGCGCTGGGGGCGAGCTATCCCGCCCCGACGGCTGTCAACAGTTCGTTGTCGGTGGCCTTCAACGGCGCGGACGCCACGGTGGCGCTCCCGGTCGGCGGCTATGTCACAGGGGCTGCGATCGTAACCGCGCCAGCCCACGGCTATTATGTCGTCACTGGCACGACGGCGACCTATACGCCTAACGGCCTGTATTCCGGTCCCGACAGCTTCACCTACACCGCCACCGGTCCTGGCGGCACGAGCGCGCTGGCCACGGTGTCGGTGACGGTCGGCGCGCCGCCGCCCAACAATCCGCCGACCGCGGTCAACGACGGCGCGGTCCAGATCCGCGCGGGCGACACGGTCAATGTGAACGTCACGGCCAATGACAGCGACCCCGACGGCGACACGCTGTCGATCGTCTCGCTGAGCAAGACCACCTCGACCAAGGCCGACTATTCGTTCAGCGGCGGCACGATCACGGTCATGGCCAAGTCCTCCAAAGGGAGCGACAGCCTGACCTACACGATCACCGACGGCAAAGGCGGCACGGCCACCGCCACCCTCTCCATCAATGTGACCTTCTAGGCGTGCGTGGCGTGATGACCAAGTCGATGAGCTTCCCGTCGTTTCGCGCGGCCCTGCGCGGAAGCCTGGCCGCCCTCGCCCTGGCCGCTGCGGCGCTGCTGGGCGGCGTGGCCCCCGCCCTGGCGCAGGACCCCATTCCACCGCCCCAGCATTCCGCGGTCGACGCCAACGGCGTGGACCTGATCAGCGGCAGCATGAGCGTCAGCCAAGCGGTCAACAGCATCGGACCTAGCGGCCCAGGCGGCTTGTCGGAATCGTTCTCGTTCGGATCAGGGTTTTCGATCCCGACCACAAAATCCTACGTCGTCCTCGCCCCCGACGGCATGCAGACGACCGTCTCGTTCATGGGGCGCAGTCAGATCTATCCCGGTACGCCCGATGTCGAGACCACCATCGAAGGCAATACGCTCAGCCAGGACGCCAGCAACATCGTCTATACGCTGGCCGACGGCACGGTGGCCCGCTTCCAGAAGGTCCAGATCAACTACGACCGTCCATTGCCGGTTCGCGGCGCGCTGCAAAGCGTCCGCTATCCGTTCGGCGAGATCCTGACGGTCGCCGGTAGCGCCTACGGCGGGCCGATGACCGTCGAGAGCAGCCTCGGCTACGCCATGTCGGGCGACAATTCCGGGCAGGAATGGGGCGCGGTGGCGACTAACCTGACCGACCCGGCCTGCGCCACGGCGTGCCCAACCTTTCTCAATCAGCAGGCCCTCGGGCGATCGCTGACCAAGACGCAGTTCGCCCCGCCGAACACGACGATCATCATCACCAATCCGGCCGGCGGAGCGTCCAGGACCTATACCTTTACCGGGAGCTCCTCGACGCCGAATATCGTGACCTCGGTCAACGACGGCGCCGCGACTTGGACCTATAGTTACAGCCAAGACCCGATCCCGGATCAGACGCTATACCCCTCCGACTACATCCAGGTCGTGACCGCAATCGATCCGCTCGGCAACAAGCGGATCGTCAAGTCGCGGTTCAGCACCCAGAAGATCCTTAGCGATACGGTGGGCGTCAGGCCCGACGGCACCGGCGGGCAGACCACGACCTTCGACTACGGCGACAGTTCCCATCCTGGCATCGGCCGGCTGGTGAAGATCACCGCGCCCGAGGGCAACGCCGTCAGCTACGTCTACGACTACATGAGCAACGTCACCGAGAAGCGCAACGAGCCCAAGCCGGGTTCGGGCCTGACGGCGACGTCGGTGAGCGCCTCCTACAACATGACGCTGTGCACCAGCGTCCAGATCTGCAACCGGCCCGACTGGATCAAGGACGAGCGCGGCAATCAGACCGACTTCACCTATGATCCGTGGTGCCATCTCTACGGGCATGGCGACGGCGGCAA
>NZ_LMFQ01000025.1 GCF_001426905.1 Caulobacter sp. Root1455 | reverse complement strand
TGAGGGCCTGTTTCATCCCGATCGACGTTCCCCCTCGGACGGGCAGGATCAGGTCGCCCGGAAGGGGCCGTCGGCGACTCCGACTGATCCTGGAACAGGCCGGTTTGAACGTTCCGGCCCCGTCGACCCCGACTGTCCGGCGTTCGTCCATCCCGGGCCTTGGATCCTTCTGAGACCCGCTTCCCGACACGATCCGCCCGCCAGGCCAGCCCGGCCCCGCTCGGTTCGATCCCCATCGCCTGCTTGGGCCGGTACCAAGAGCCCTCCCCCGCGATGGGGACCTGTTCAGTATGGCGAGGTTCTCGATACGCCAGGGTTGGTGACGCTGATTTTTCGCAGGGCGTTGGGATCGTTGGGGTTCTTCGCGGCGCTGACGGGGATGGACGGCGCTCGATCCCCGCGCCGTGTCTGTTCCGCCCCCTCTAAGCCGCCGCGATGATCGCCAGGAAGTCCGCCGCCTTCAGCGAGGCGCCGCCGACCAGGGCGCCGCCGACCTCGGGGGTCGCCAGGATCTCGCGGGCGTTGTCGGGCTTCACCGAGCCGCCGTAGAGGATGGGCACGGTCGCGCCGTGGTCGCCGAACCGCTCGACCAGCACCGCGCGCAGCGCCTGGTGGACGTGCTCGATGTCGGCCGGGGTCGGCGTGCGGCCGGTTCCGATGGCCCAGACCGGCTCGTAGGCCACCGAGAAGGCCTGACCGGCCAGGCTGGAGGGCAGCGAACCGCGGGCCATGCCGGTGACCACCGCCTCGGCCTGGCCCGCGTCGCGCTGGGCCAGGGTCTCGCCAAAGCAGATGATCGGCTCCAGGCCGGCGGCCAGGGCGGCCTCGACCTTGGCCGACACCAGGGCGTCGCTCTCGCCATGGGCGGCGCGCCGCTCGGAGTGGCCGAGAATCACCAGCTGGGCGCCGGCGTCGACCAGCATCGCGGCCGAGATGTCGCCGGTGTGCGGCCCCGAGGCGGCCGGGTGGCAGTCCTGGCCGCCGACGATCACCGCTTCGCCGGCCATGGCCTGGGCCATCCGGTGCAGCAGGGTTGCCCCCGGACAGATGGCGACGCGGGCGGCGGGCGGCTTCTCCGACAGCGCCGCCGCCACCGCGCGGGCCTCGTCGAGCGAGGCTTCAAGGCCGAACATCTTCCAATTTCCGGCGATCAGCGGCCGGGGCGTGGTCAGCGAAAGGGTCATGCGCCCGGTTTGGGAACCCAGGCGGGTTGGAAGTCAAGACCGCTTCAGCCCCCTCCGCCGCTTGCCCGGCCCCCCGTGGCTCTACTATACCCGCAGCTCGCGTCCGTTCCGCGTCCTGCGTGGAATCCGCGCGAATTTCGAGGAAGGTTTCTCCCAGTCATGCTCGCCGGCTTCCGCTCCTTCGCCAAATCGCCGTTCGCGGTGGTCCTGTTTGGTCTGCTCATCGTCAGCTTCGCGGTGTTCGGCATCAGCGACGTGTTCCGCCATCCCCCCGGCAAGTGGGTGATCGCGGCCGGTTCGCGGAACATGACGCCGGAGGACTTCAAGGCGCAGTTCGAGAACTACCGCAAGCGCGAGCAGGCCCAGGGTCAGACGATCACGCCGGACCTCGCCGTCCAGCAGGGCATCGACCGCAAGATGCTGACCCAGCTGGCGCTGCAGGAATCCCTGGCCGAGCTGGTCCGCAAGCTCGGCGTGCGCCCGTCCGACAAGCTGGTGGGCGACACCCTGCGCGAGCAGCTGGCCGGCCTGCCTCCGGGCCAGCGCCCGTTCGATCCGATCACCGGCAAGTTCGACGCGACGATGTACCAGCGCCTGCTGGCCCAGAACGACCTGACCCCGGCCCGCTACGAGGCCTCGCTGCGCGACGACATCGCCCAGACCCATCTGTTCAGCGCCGTCGCCGCCGGTCTGCGCGCCCCGCGCATCTATTCGGCCCTGCAGGCCGCCTACGGCCTGGAAGGCCGCGACCTGGCCGCCTTCGCGATCAATCCCGCGACCGTCGAAAAGCCGGGCCTCCCGACCGACGCCCAGCTCCAGGCCTACATGAAGGAGCACGCCGCCCAGCTGACCCTGCCCGAGACCCGGATCCTGTCGGTGGCCCGCTTCAGCGCCAAGGCCTTGGAAAACACGGTGACCGTGCCCGAGGCCGACATCGTCAAGACCTACAATTTCCGCAAGGACACCCTGGGCACGGCCGAGACCCGCTCGTTCGTCCAGATCGTCGCCCCCGACGCCAAGACCGCCGCGGTGATCGCCCAGCGCCTGGCCAAGGGCGACCAGCCGGCCATCGTCGCCAGCGCCTATGGCAAGCAGCCGGTGATGATCAACGCCAAGCCGAAGTCCGCCCTGCCCGACCGCAAGGTGGCCGACGCGGTGTTCGCCCTGGCGGCGGGCCAGGTCAGCGCGCCGATCAACGGCGACCTCGGCGTCTCGGTGGTCAAGCTCCTCGGGATCAACCCGGCCGCCATGCCCAGCCTGGAATCCCAGCGCCCGGCCATCGAGGCCGAGCTGAAGGCCCAGGCCGCCCAGGCCAAGGCCTACGAACAGACCCAGACCTATCAGGACGCCCATGACGGCGGCGCCAGCCTGATCGACGCGGCGACCAAGGCCGGCGCTCCGGTGTGGACCAGCTCGCCGATCGCCGCCTCGGGCGTCGACCGCAACGGCCAGCCGATCCCCGGCCTGACCCCCGACGCCCTGAAGACCGCCTTCGAACTGCCCGCGGGCGGCGAGAGCGAACTGATCGAGGCCGGCAAGGGCGAATATTTCGCCGTCCGCGTCGAGAAGGTCATTCCGTCGGCCATGCCGCCGCTGGCCGAGATCCGCGAGCCCCTGGCCCAGCGCTGGATGCTGGAGACTCTGCTCGAGCGCATGAAGACCAAGGCCGACGCGCTGGCCGCGCGGGTCAAGAAGGGCGAGTCGCTGGAGGCGGTCGCCGCCTCGGCCCAGACCCAGGTGCAGCGCGTTCCCAACATCAGCCGTCAGAACGCCCGCCAGTTCCAGGGCCTGGGCCGCGACCTGCTGACGGGCACGTTCGGCGCCAAGCCGGGCGCGCCGTTCGTGTCGCGCGGTCCGCAGGGCGGCTACCTAGTGGCCGTGGTCGAGAAGGTCCACCCCGGTTCGCCCGACCAGATGGCCCAGATCACCGAGGCGATGCGTCCGCAGACCTCGCAGGGCCTGTTCCGCGACGTCGGTCAGGCCGCCCAGGACGCCGCCAAGATCCAGCTGAAAACCAAGGTCAACCTGACCCTGGCCCGCCAGGCGATCGGCGTCGACACCAGCACGCTGCCCGCCGAGGACGGCAAGGCGCCGGCCAAGGGCAAGGGCAAGGCTCAATGAGCCTGGAGCCCGGTCTCGACGCCTTCGCCGCCGTCTACGAGTCCGGCCGCCCGCAGGTGGTCTGGACCCGGCTGATCGACGATCTGGAGACCCCGGTCTCGGCCTATCTGAAGATCGGCCATGGCCGGCCCTACGCCTTCCTGTTCGAAAGCGTCGAGGGCGGCGCCTGGCGCGGGCGCTATTCGATCGTGGCGATGAAGCCCGATCTGGTCTGGCGCTGTCGCGGCGACCAGGCCGAGATCGCCGAGGGCGACGACATCGCCGCCGGCCGCTTCACGCCCCAGGCGGGCGGCGCGCTGGACAGCCTGCGCGACCTGATCGCCCGCTCGCGGATCGAGATGCCCGCCGGCCTGCCGCCGCCCTCGGCCGGCGTGTTCGGGGCCCTGGGCTACGACATGGTCCGCCTGGCCGAGCGCCTGCCGGACATCAACACCGACACGCTGGGCCTGCCGGACGGGATCATGACCCGGCCGTCGATCGTGGCGGTCTTCGATGCCATCGCCCAGGAGATCATCCTGGTCACCACCGCCCGCCCGCAAGCGGGGGTGTCGGCCGCCGACGCCTACGCCGCCGCCCAGGGCCGGATCGAGACGGTGATGGCCGACCTGCGCGCCCCGCTGACCCAGTCGGCTCCGCGCCAGAGCCATGGCCAGGCCGAGTTCACCACCCCGGTCAGCCGCGAGGACTACGCGGTCGTGGTCGAGAAGGCCAAGGAGTACATCCGGGCCGGCGACATCTTCCAGGTGGTGCCCAGCCACCGCTTCCGCGCGCCGTTCCCGCTGGAGCCGTTCGCCCTCTACCGCTCGCTGCGGCGGACCAACCCGTCGCCGTTCCTGTATTTCCTGGACCTGGACGGCTTCAACCTGGTCGGCTCCAGCCCCGAGATCCTGGTCCGCCTGCGCGACGGCAAGATCACCATCCGCCCGATCGCCGGCACCCGGCCGCGCGGCGCCACGCCCGAGCAGGACCTGGCGCTGGAGAAGGAGCTGCTGGCCGATCCCAAGGAGCGGTCCGAGCACCTGATGCTGCTGGACCTGGGCCGCAACGACGTGGGCCGCGTGGCGATGCTCAAGCACGCCGGCAGCAACGATCCGGCCACCAAGGGCAAGCACGCCAACGTCCGCGTCACCGACAGCTTCAAGATCGAGCGCTACAGCCACGTGATGCACATCGTCTCCAACGTCGAGGGCGACGCGCCCGAGGGCGTGGACCCGGTCGACGTGCTGATGGCCGCCCTGCCCGCCGGCACGCTGTCCGGCGCGCCCAAGGTGCGGGCCATGGAGATCATCGACGAGCTGGAGATCGAGAAGCGCGGCGTCGGCTACGCCGGGGCGGTCGGCTATATCGGCGCCGACGGCTCGGTCGACACCTGCATCGTGCTGCGCACGGCCCTGGTCAAGGACGGCATGATGTACGTCCAGGCCGGCGGCGGGATCGTCGCCGACAGCGATCCCGACGCGGAATACGACGAGACCCTGCACAAGTCCCGCGCCCTGAAGCGCGCGGCCGAAGAGGCTTGGCGGTTCGCCTAAGGGGGGGCGGTTCGCCTAGGGCTGGGCCCCGTCCAGGCGGTCGGACGGCAGGTGCTGCACGACCGCCGGCGGGGCGATGACCATCACGACGGCGAAGGTCACCGCGCTGACCGCGGCGAAGGCGGCGGCCGCCAGGACCGGCCCCATCCTCTGCCGGCGCATCGGCTTGCGCAGCAGGGCCCGGGCATAGGCGATCGCGGCGGAATCGAGGGCGGAATCAGCGGGGTTCATGGCGCGAGCATGCCCCAGCCCCGGGCTTAAGCAATGCGACGCTTTCGCGCTGCCCGGCCCGCTAAGCCCCTCGCCAGAAAAACTTGGCGCGAAAGCGCTCACCTTTTTGATGAAACCGGCTAGAAGGCTGAACCTGGAAAGGCGGCGTCATGATCCTGGTCATCGATAACTACGACAGCTTCACCTACAACCTCGTCCACTATCTGAACGAGCTGGGGGCCGACACCGTCGTGCATCGCAACGACGACCTGTCGGTGCAGGAGGCCCTGGGCCTTCGCCCGCAGGCGGTGCTGCTGTCGCCGGGTCCCAAGGCCCCCGACCAAGCCGGCATCTGCCTGCCGTTGCTGCGCGGCGCGCCGGACGACCTGGCGATCCTGGGCGTGTGCCTGGGCCACCAGGCCATCGGCCAGGCCTATGGCGGCGACGTGATCCGCGCCAAGGAAGTGATGCACGGCAAGACCAGCAAGATCTTCCACAACGACCAGGGCGTGTTCAAAGGCCTGCCCAACCCGTTCATCGCCACGCGCTATCACAGCCTGGCGGTCGACAAGGCCACGCTGCCCGACGACCTGGAGATCACCGCCTGGACCGAGGACGGCGAGATCATGGGCGTGCAGCACAAGACCCGTCCGGTCTACGGCGTGCAGTTCCACCCCGAGTCCATCGCCACCGAGGGCGGCCACCAGCTGCTGGCCAATTTCCTGGACCTGGCCAAGGTCCAGCGCGACGCGGCGATCTGGGTCTAGGCGATGTCGGACGCCTTCAAACCCCTGCTGGCCAAGCTGGCCGACGGCCAGACCCTCGACGAGGACGACGCCGAGATCTTCTTCGCCGCCTGCCTGCGCGGCGAGCCCAGCCCGGCCCAGGTGGCCGCGGCGGTCACCGCCATGCGCCTGCGCGGCGAGACGGTGGGCGAGATCACCGCCTGCGCCCGGGCCATGCGGCGCGCCGCCATCCACCTGGAGCACCCCTATGACGTCATCGACGTCTGCGGGACCGGCGGCGACGGCCTGCACACCCTGAACATCTCCACCGCCGTGGGCTTCGTCGCGGCTGGGGGCGGCCTCAAGGTGGCCAAGCACGGCAACCGGGCGATCACCAGCAAGTCGGGCACCGCCGACGTCCTGGCCGCCCTGGGCGTCAATATCGACGCCAGCCTGGCCCAGCAGCGTCACGCGCTGGACACCGCCGGCATCTGCTTCCTGTTCGCCCAGGCGCACCACGGGGCGATGAAGCACGTCTCGCCGATCCGCCAGCAGCTGGGCTTCCGCACCATCTTCAACCTGCTGGGCCCGCTGACCAATCCGGCCGGCGCCAAGCGCCAGGTCGTGGGCGTCTCGGCCCACCGCTTCGTCGAGCCCGTTGCCAAGGCCCTGGGCGCTCTGGGCGCCGAGCGCGCCTGGTCGGTGCACGGGGCCGGCATGGACGAGCTGACCACCACCGGCGAGACCGAGGTCGCCGAGTGGCGCGACGGGGCCCTGCGCCTGTTCACGATCACCCCCGAGGCCGTGGGCCTGCCGCGCGCCGCCCTGGCCGACATCACCGGCGGCGACCCCGCCTTCAACGCCGCCGCCCTGACCGCCCTGCTGGACGGCCAGAAAGGCGCCTATCGCGACATCGTCATGCTCAACGCCGCCGCCGCCTTCCTGGTGGCCGACAAGGTCGAGACCCTGCGCGAAGGCGTCGAGCTGGCCGGCGCGGTGCTGGACGACGGCCGCGCCCGGGCCGCCCTCGCCGGGCTGGTGGCCGCCACCAACAGCGAAGTAGTACCCGCCGCATGACCGACATCCTCGCCAAGATCGCCGCCTACAAGCGCGAGGACGTGGCCGACCGGAAACGCCGCCGGTCCTTCGCCCAGGTCGACGCCGCGGCCAAGTCGGCCAACGGCCCGCGCGGCTTCAAGGCCGCCCTGGAGGCCGCCCATGGCCCCGGCAGGCTGGCCCTGATCGCCGAGATCAAGAAGGCCTCGCCGTCCAAGGGTCTGATCCGCGCCGACTTCGACCCGCCGGCCCTGGCCCGGGCCTACGCCGCCGGCGGCGCGGCCTGCCTGTCGGTGCTCACGGACGGCCCCAGCTTCCAGGGCGCCGACGGCTACCTGATCGACGCCCGCGCGGCGGTCGCCCTGCCCTGCATCCGCAAGGATTTCCTGGTCGATCCCTGGCAGGTGGCCGAGAGCCGCGCCCTGGGCGCCGACGCCATCCTGGTGATCCTGGCGATGGTCGACGACGCCCTGGCCGCCGACCTGATGGCCGAGGCCGCCCGCCTGGGCATGGACGCCCTGGTCGAGGTGCACGACGAGGCCGAGATGGCCCGGGCCGGCGCGCTGGGCGCGACCCTGGTGGGCATCAACAACCGCGACCTCAAGAGCTTCGTGGTCGATCTGGCCGTCACCGAACGCCTGGCCGCCCAGGCCCCCGAGGACGCCCTGCTGGTCACCGAAAGCGGCCTGTTCGTCGCCGCCGACGCGGTGCGGATGGAGGCGGCCGGCGCCAAGGCCATGCTGGTCGGCGAAAGCCTGATGCGCCAGGTCGACGTGGCGGCGGCGACGCGGGCGCTGCTGGGCTAGGGCGCTCGAAACGCCCGAGGCGCGGCGGTCGAAACGCGCGGATCGAAAACGGGCGCGGCGCCTACCCTGCTGGACAGGCGTCGTCGGCCCGCGCTTCGGTCAGCGCCACGTCCGACACCGTGATCGCCAGGGCCGAGGCGGTCTCCAGCCTGACGACCTTGACCGCCTCCGCCGCCGCCCCGAAGCAGCGCAACGGCACGCGCAGGGTTCGCCAGCCCCCGACCGGGCCGCTCAGGGCCGCCCCAATCGGCAGCGTCACCGGCTTGTCGCCGCCCGCGCTCAGCCAGACCGGACCGGCCGGCGGCGTATCGATCCGCAGCTCGAAGGTCAGGGCCATGGCGCCGTTGGCTTCGCGCGACAGGTCCAGGGGGGTCGGCCGGGTCAAGGACAGCCAGGCCTTCTCGCCGCCCGACCAGCGCGCCGACCAGGCGTCCTCCTGCCGGCGGCGGTCGACCTTGCGCAGGACGAGGCCCTCGGCGCCGTAGGTCGCCACCCGCGCCGCCACGGCCGCGATCGTCGGAGCCTGGGCGTCGCCGATGCTGACCGCGAAGCCGTTGGCTCCGGCGCCGTCGCGGAAGAACACCCCGCGCGGGCCAGTCTCTATCGCGACCTCGGCCTCGGGCAACGGGCCGACCGCGTGGGGCGCGGCGTAGGTCAGGCCGTAGCCGAAGGCAAACTGCGGATCATAGGCCTTCTGGCCGACGTTCAAGGGCGTCTGGTCCGGCCGCTTGGGCCACGAGAACGACAACTTGCCGGTGAAGTCGTGGCGCGGCTTGCCGTCCGGGCCGGCGATCAGCACGTCGGCCACGCCCTGCCCCTCCGAGCCCGGCAGCCAGGCGGCGACGAAGGCGTCGGCGGCGTTGATCTGAGGGTTCAGATAGAGCGGCCGGCCGGAAATCAACACCGCCACGGTCGGCACCCCCGCCGCCTTCAGCCGCTTGAGCAAGGCCAGGCTTTCGGCCGATCCGGCGTGCAGGGCGACGTCGGCCTGGTCGCCCTGGAACTCGGCATAGGGGTTCTCGCCGAACACCACGATCGCCGCGTCGGGCTTGGCGTCATAGGCGCCGTCGGGACTGAGCAAGGCCGTCCCGCCGCCCGCCTTCACCGCCGCTTCGATCCCGCCCCAGATCGAGGTCGCGCCCGGGAAGTCCGCGTTGACGTTGTCGTTGCCCTGCCACGACAGCGTCCAGCCGCCGGTCTGCTTCATGATGCTGTCGGCCCCGTCGCCGGCCACCAGGATGCGCTTGCGCGGATCGAGCGGCAGCACGCCGCCGTCGTTCTTCAGCAGCACCAGCGACTTACGCACCGCCTCGCGGGCCACGGCCCGATGTTCGGGCGCGCCCAGCAGGGCCTCGTCGCCGGCATGGGGCCGGGCCGACGGCTTGGGCTGGTCGAACACCCCGGCCCGCAGCTTGACCCGCAGCACCCGCCGCACGGCGTCATCCAGCCGCGCCATCGGGATGGTCCCGTCGTTCACCTCGCGGACCATCGCGGCGTAGAGCGCCTTCCAGTCCTCGGGCACGTTGAAGACGTCGATCCCCGCGTTGAAGGCCGTCGGGCAATCGCCCTTGGTGCAGCCGGGGATCTGGCCGTGGGCGTTCCAGTCGCCGATGATCAGGCCGTCGAAGCCGATGCGGTCCTTCAGAACCCCGGTCATCAGGTCCTTGTTGGCGTGCATCTTGACGCCATGCCAGCTGGAGAACGAGGCCATCACCGCCTGGACGCCGCCGTCCACCGCCGCCGGATAGCCTGCCCCGTGCACGTCGCGCAGCGTCGCCTCGTCGGCCAGGTTGTCGCCCTGGTCGCGCCCGCCGTCAGTGCCGCCGTCGCCCAGGAAATGCTTGGCGGTCGAGATCACGTGGTCCTTGTCGAGAAAGCTTGCCCCCTCCCCCTGCAGTCCGCGGACCATGGCGGCGGCGTAGGCGGCGACGATCTTCGGGTCTTCCGAGTAGCTCTCATAGGTGCGGCCCCAGCGGTCGTCCTGCACCACGGCCAGGGTCGGGGCGAACGACCAGTCCATGCCCAGCGCCCGCACCTCCTGCGCCGTGGCCGCGCCGATCCGGCGGACGAGGTCGGGATCGCGCGCCGCGCCCAGGCCGATATTGTGCGGGAAGAGCGTGGCCCGATAGACGTTGTTGTGGCCGTGCACGGCGTCGGACGCCCACATCATCGGGATGCGCACGCCGCCGTTGGCCGGATCGACCGACGCGTCGTAATAGCCGTCGATCATCTTCAGCCAGTCGCCGACCGAGGCGTGCTTGTTCCCGCCGGGCACCGAGCCCCCGCCGTTCTCGATGCTGCCGATATGGTAGCGGCGCACGTCGTCGGGGACGATCGACTTCATCTCCGGCTGCAGGGTCTGGCCGACCTTCTCCTCGACGCTCATCTTCGCGAGCATCGCGTCGATCCGCGCCTCCATGGCCGGATCCCGGCGGACCGGACTGTGAGCCTGGGGCCAGAGGTCGGGATGGACGACCGGCGCCGGGGCGGCGGCGAACGCCGGCGCGGCCAGAGATCCGGCCAGGGCCAGGCTTAGAATGGCGGTCTTCAGCATCGCGTTTCGTCCCCGCCCGACCTCTGCGGGTCCCGGCGAGACGAGCCTAGCGCAATGACGACAACGCTGTCATTTCAAATTCGGCAAAGTCGAGGATCACCACCTCGATTCGAAAGGGTCGCCGGAATCCGATCGCGGCCGTCTGGGACGAGTCTGTATTTCCTGAGAAATTAAGCCGCCCGTCCGACGAACACCGTTAACTTGACATCAACGAAGAACACCTAGAGAACATTCACAGAGGTTTGCGGTTTGTTCCGCGACGACTGGCGAGGCCGGACATGCTTACGCGCAAGCAGCACGAGCTGCTGATGTTCATCCACGAGCGGATCAAGGAGAGCGGCGTCTCTCCCTCCTTCGACGAGATGAAGGAGGCGCTGGACCTGGCGTCCAAGTCGGGCATCCATCGGCTGATCACGGCGCTGGAAGAGCGCGGCTTCATCCGCCGCCTGGCCCACCGGGCCCGGGCGCTGGAGGTGGTCAAGCTGCCGCAGCAGGCCACGGCGGCCGCGCCGCCCAAGGGTCGAGGAACCTTCAAGCCCCAGGTGCTGGAAGGCGGCGGCCAGCCGCCGTCGTCGCCTCAGCCCCAGATCGCCGCCGACAACACCCGCGAGCTGCCGATCCTGGGCCGCATCGCCGCCGGCACCCCGATCGACGCCATCCAGCACGAACGCGAGCGCCTGCCGGTGCCCGAGACCATGCTGGGGGCCGGCGAGCATTATGTGCTGGAGGTGCAGGGCGACTCGATGATCGAGGCCGGCATTCTCGACGGCGACTATGTGATCATCAAGAAGGGCGACACGGCCAACAGCGGCGAGATCGTCGTGGCCCTGGTCGGCGAGGAAGCCACCCTCAAGCGCCTGCGCAAGAAGGGCGGCTCGATCGCCCTGGAGGCCGCCAACCCCAAGTACGAGACCCGCATCTTCGGTCCCGACCAGGTCGAGGTGCAGGGCAAGCTGGTGGGGCTGATCCGGCGGTATCACTAACCGCTGGGCCGATCTCGACGCTCCGGCGCGGTCAAGCTAGGCTTCCGATCTTGAGTTGAGCCTGGAGCGTTCGATGATCCTGCCCTTGACCCTGATGCTTCAGGCGGCTTTGGCGACGACGGAAACATCCACCGGTCAGCCCGCCCTGACTCTACGCGACGTCGGCGTACACACTGGCGGGCAGTCCTTCGATCTCTACTATCCCGAACGGGCCCAGCGCCTGGGAGTTTCGGGGCAAGCGGCCGCCCGTTGCCAGATCGCCGCCGAGGGTCTGTTGCGCAATTGCGTCGCCCTTTCCGCCGCGCCGACCGATCAAGGCTTTGACGAGGCCGCGACCAAGCTGCTGGAGCACGCCAAGGTCGACGCGACCACCCATGGCGGCGAGCCCAGCGTCGGGCGGACCTTGACCGTCACGGTCCGGTTCAAGAGCCGCCGCTCGATCTATAGCGTCAGACTGGAATAGCTCAGGTCGGCATCCCCGCCGGCCGGTTCTCGGCATATTGCGGCACGTTCAGAGGCGGCAGCCAGGGCTCGCGCCGCTTCACCCAGACCTCGTACTGCGGCGTGAACTGGCCGACCTCGTCCAGTCCGCCCAGGTGGATCTCGATCTCGCCGTCGCGCTCGCCTTCCGCCGTCCAGAACAGCGGCGAGCCGCAGACCGCGCAGCCGTGGATCAGGCCGTGCTCGGCGCCGGTCCAGACCGTCGGCTGGCCCTCGATCCGCACCTTGTCGCTCCGGAACGCCGCGAAGGCGTTGAACGGCGCGCCGTGGCGCTTGCGGCAGGTCAGGCAGTGGCACAGCCCCACCCGCAGCGGCCCGCCCTCCGCCACGTATCGCACCGCCCCGCAGGCGCAGCCGCCTTGCCGTTCCATGGTCGTCTCCATCCGTCGCCTGGCCCTTAACGCCCGACCGCGCTTTGGGCCTCAGAATGCCAGCCGGCCCTTCAGTTCGCCGAACGGGACCATCACGTGCTCGCGATAGGCCGAACGGTCCCGCAGTCGATCGTACCAGCCCTCCAGGCGCGGCAAGGCCGGGCGGTCGATCTCGAGCTCGAAGTAGCGATAGAGATGGGTCCCGATGGCGATGTCGGCCAGGGACAGGGTTTCGCCGACGACAAACGGGCGATCGGCCAGCCGGGCGTCGACCCGGGTCAGGCAGCGGGCGGTCTGGTCCAGGGCCCTGGCCACGGCGGCCTCGTCGCGCTGGGCCGCCGGCGTGCGGTAGCCGCCCCAGAACACGCCGCCCAGAAAGGCCGGCTGCAGCGCCGTCTGCGCCCAGTCCATCCAGCCGTCGACCGGCGCGCGGGCGGTCGGGTCGGCGGGCCAGAACCGGTCCGCCCCACGGGTCGCCGCCAGATAGCGCAGGATGGCGTGCGACTCCCAGACCACGGTCCCGCCGTCCGCGATCACCGGAACCTTGCCGTGCGGGTTCATCGCCCGGAACGCCGGATCGTCCAGCCCGCCGAAATCGCCGCCGGCCGGGACATGCTCGTGCGGCAGGCCCAGCTCGCCGACCAGCCACAACACCTTCTGGACATTGGCCGAACTACGCCGGCCCCAGATCTTCAGCATGCCTATCGCCCCGGAACGCCGGTCCAGGGCCGGACGCCCCGCAGCGGTTGGGCCCAGACGATCCACCACTCGCCGCCCCGGCGATAGAGCTCGGCCGCCCCGCCCACGGCGAAATCGTCGGCGTCGAGCACGACGCGGTCGCGGCAGGCCGGCGGGACGGGCGGCGCGGCGCCGCGCAGCACGACGATCTCGGCCTGGGCGCACATGGCCGCCAGGTCAGCCGCGTCCGGCGCGGTCTTGCTCCACGACAGGGCCAGGGCGACGGGCGCCTCGGCGGCTGGGGCGCAGGACCGCCGGCCGCAAGCGTAGAGCGGGCTGGGCGCGGCGCTCTCGGGCACGGCCAGACCCCGGCGGCGGCCCCAAAGCTCGGCCCCGAAGCGGCGGGCGTCCGGACGCAGCAGCACCGCCGCGCGGCCCTGGCGCACCGCCGCCGTGGCGCCGTCGGGGGCGATCCAGACGTCGGGCGGGGCCGGGCGCGGCCACAGGGCCACCGCCAGGGCCAGGGGCGCGCCCAGCCAGCGCAAGCGGCCTCGCCACAGGCACAGCAGCATCAGGCCGACGAAGGCCAGGGCCAGGGTGAACGGCGGGCCGCTGGCCACCACCCGCTGGGCTCCGCCGGCCCCCGCGAAGCCGTCGGCGATCCACATCATCGCCCCGATGCCCCAGCCGGCCACGGTCAGGAAGGGGCCGCCCAGGCCGAAAGGCTCCAGGGCCGCGCCGATCGCCAGGAACGGCATGATCACGAACGACGACAGCGGCGCGACCGCCAGATTGGCCGGCAGGCCCCAGACGGCCACGCGGTTGAAGTGCTGCATGGCGAACGGCCCGGTGGCCATGCCCGCCACGAAACTGGCCCCTATGCTGACCGCCAGCCAACCGCTGACCGCCTGGAAGGTCCGGATCGGCCAGGGCACGGAGATCTCGCGCACCGGACGCGGCCAGGCCTCGGCCAGGGCCACCAGGGCGGCGGTGGCTGCGAACGACATCTGGAAACCCGGCGCGCCCGCCGATTCCGGCTGGACCGCGAGGATGATCAGCGCCGCCACGGCCAGGCCGTGCAGGGTGATGGCCTGGCGGTCGAACAGGATGGCGGCGAAGGCCACGGTGGCGGTGATCGCCGCCCGCAGGGCCGGCGGCGGCGCGCCCGAGATCACCAGATAGGTCCCGATCGCGGCCAGGCCCGCCAGGGCCGCGACCTTCTTGCCCGGAACCCGCAGCGCCGCCCACGGCCAGGCGGCGATCAGCAGGCGCACCAGGCCGAACGCGAACCCGCCGACGATGGCCATGTGCAGGCCCGAGATCGACAGGATGTGCGCCAGGCCCGAGGCGCGCATGGCGTCGGTCTGTTCCTGGGTGATCCAGGCCTCGTGGCCGGTGACCATGGCCGCGGCGATCCCGCCGCGTTCGACGCCCATGTCGTCGACGATGCGGCTGGCCAGCCGCCAGCGGAAGGCGTTGACGGCCATGGCCGCGCGCAGCCGCCAGGGCGGCGGGTCCAGCGTCGCGGGCGCCGACTCGCCGATCGCGAAACCCACCGCGCCCACGCCGTGGAACCAGGCGTCGCGGGCGAAGTCGTAGGCGCCCGGGGCGGCCGGCGGCGGCGGCGGCCCCAGCATCGCCCGCAGGCGGACCGCCTGGCCGGGCGCGGGAATGTCGTCCGCCTCGACGGTCACCCGCACCCGCTTGGGCGTGTCCTCCGGCGCCAGCCGGCTGATCTGGACCGGCGCGATCAGCAGGCGCGGCCCGCCCGCGCCGGGGCTGACCACGTCGACCACGAAGCCGTCGATCGTCATCACCGTTCGCTCGCCCGCCAGGATCGGCGCGGCGACCGCGTGTGAGCGGACCTTTCCCGCCAGGGCGCCCGCCGCCAGGAACGCCGCCAGCACCAGGAAAACCGACAGACCCGCGCCCGAGCCTTGGGTCGATCGCCGCCCGGCCAGGCTCGCCAGGATCGCCAGTCCGGCCGCCAGCCCGACCAGCAGCGCCCAGGACGGTTCGGCCTTCAGTTCCAGATAACCGGCCGCGCCCAGGCCGAACGCCACGGGCGACCACAGCATCCAGCGCTCGCGATTGGCGTCGATCTCGCCGATCAGCGAAGCTGTTACCGCTCCCAGGCTAGGAACCGCGCGAAGACGCGTGCTAAGACGCCCCGCCCAGCCGCCAACGGAATTATCCGGTGTCGCGGTCCTAGCCGCTCCAGCGGCCTCCAGTCCGTCAGCCTTGATCTCGATGACCCAATCCCCCGCCTCGACGACGCCCCAAAACCCGAAGGGCGGCGTCGTCACCCGCTTCGCCCCGTCGCCGACCGGCTTCCTGCACATCGGCGGCGCGCGCACGGCGCTGTTCAATTGGTTATATGCACGCCATACGGGTGGGAAGTTCCTTGTTCGCGTCGAGGACACCGATCGCGAGCGC
Source organism: Caulobacter sp. Root1455 (assembly GCF_001426905.1). Taxonomy (GTDB): domain Bacteria; phylum Pseudomonadota; class Alphaproteobacteria; order Caulobacterales; family Caulobacteraceae; genus Caulobacter. The sequence goes on along the minus strand of NZ_LMFQ01000025.1, from coordinate 221,989 downwards.
TCGACCGAGGCGGCCGTCGCCGCGATCTTCGAGGGCCTGGACTGGCTGGGCATGAAGTCCGACGCCGAGGTGGTCTTCCAGTACAGCCGCGCCGACCGCCACCGCGCCGCCGTCCAGGATCTGCTGGAGGCCGGCCGCGCCTATCGCTGCTGGATGACCGTCGAGGAACTGGACGCCGCCCGCGAGAAGGCCCGCGCCGAGGGCAAGGCCATCCGCTCGCCCTGGCGCGACGCCCCGCCGCCGAGCGATCCCGCCCTGCCCCACGTGATCCGCTTCAAGGGTCCGCTGGAAGGCGAGACCGTGGTCGACGACATGGTCAAGGGCCCGGTGACCTTCCGCAACATCGAGCTGGACGACCTGGTCCTGCTGCGCAACGACGGCGCGCCGACCTACAACCTGGCCGTGGTGGTCGACGACCACGACATGGGCGTGACCAACATCATCCGCGGCGACGACCACCTGAACAACGCCGCCCGCCAGACCCTGATCTATCAGGCGTTCGGCTGGGAAGTGCCGGCCATGGCCCACATCCCGCTGATCCACGGCCCCGACGGCGCCAAGCTGTCCAAGCGCCACGGCGCCCAGGCCGTCGGCGAGTTCGCCGACATGGGCTACCTGCCCGAGGGCCTGCGCAACTACCTGGCCCGCCTGGGCTGGGGCCACGGCGACGACGAGGTGTTCAGCGACGCCCAGGCGATCGAATGGTTCGACGTCCGCGACGTCGTCAAGGCCCCCGCGCGCCTGGACTGGGCCAAGCTGAACTTCATCAACAGCCAGCACCTGCACGTGGCCGAGGACGGCCGCCTGGCCGACCTGACCCTGAAGGCGCTGCAGGCCCAGGGCGCGTCCCTGCCGGACGACGCCGCCGCGCGCCTGCTGGCCACCGTCCCGCAGGTCAAGGTCGGCGCCAAGACCATCCTGGAGTTGGCCGAACACTGCGCTTTCGCCCTGAAGGCGCGGCCGCTGGCCCTGGAGGAGAAGACCCTTAAGCAACTGACCGGCGAGACCGTGGAACGGCTGACCCGCCTGCGCGCTCAGCTGGGCGCGGCCCCGGCCTGGGGCGTGTCGGAGCTGGAGATCCTGTTGAAATCCTTCGCGGAATCCGAAGGCGTGGGCTTCGGCAAGTTCGGTCCGTCGCTGCGCGGAATCCTGACCGGCGGCTCCCAGGCGCCGGACCTGAACAAGATCATGGCCGCGCTCGGCCGCGAGGAGTCTCTGGGGCGACTTGACGACGCCCTGGCGTCCGCGCATGAGGCGCTATAACGCAACCGCGAAATCGAAAACTGGACCGACCGTTCCACTATTGAAGGGGTCTCTCGCATGACCGACAAAGCCACGCTGACGATCGGCGACAAGAACTACGACCTGCCGATCCTCAAGGGCAGCACCGGTCCGGACGTGCTCGACGTGCGGAAGCTCTATGCCGACTCCGACCACTTCACCTTCGATCCGGGCTTCACCTCGACGGCGTCGTGCGAAAGCAAGATCACCTATATCGACGGCGACGCCGGCATTTTGCTGCACCGCGGCTATCCGATCGACCAGCTGGCCGAGAAGTCCTCGTTCCTGGAAGTCTGCCACCTGCTGCTGAACGGCGAACTGCCGACGGCCGACGAATTCGCCAAGTTCGAACGCAACATCACCTATCACACGATGCTGCACGCCCAGTTCGACAGCTTCTTCCAGGGCTTCCGCCGCGACGCCCACCCGATGGCTGTGATGACGGGCGCGGTCGGCGCCCTGTCGGCCTTCTACGCCGACAGCCTGAACGTCGATGATCCCAAGCAACGCGAGATCAGCGCCCATCGCCTGATCGCCAAGATGCCGACCATCGCCGCGCGCGCCTTCCAGTACTCGCAGGGCCGTCCGTTCGTGACGCCTCGCAACGAGCTCAGCTATTCGGAAAACTTCCTGCGCATGTGCTTCTCGGTGCCGGCCGAGGACTGGACTCCCAACCCCGTCCTGACCCGCGCCATGGACCGAATCTTCATCCTGCACGCCGACCACGAGCAGAACGCCTCGACCTCGACCGTCCGTCTGGCCGGTTCGTCGGGCGCCCACCCGTTCGCCTGCATCGCCGCCGGCATCGCCTGCCTCTGGGGTCCGTCGCACGGCGGCGCCAACCAGGAAGCCCTGGAGATGCTGGAAGAGATCGGCACGGTCGAGAACATCCCCGCCTTCGTGCAGGGCGTGAAGGACAAGAAGTACAAGCTGATGGGCTTCGGCCACCGCGTGTACAAGAACTTCGACCCGCGCGCCAAGGTCATGCAGAAGACCTGCTACGAGGTGCTGGAGCAGCTGGGCATCAACGACCCGTTGCTGCACGTGGCCATGGAGCTGGAAAAGGTCGCCCTCAGCGATCCCTACTTCATTGACCGCAAGCTCTATCCGAACATCGACTTCTATTCGGGCATCACCCTGCGGGCGATGGGCTTCCCGACCAACATGTTCACCGTGCTGTTCGCCCTGGCCCGCACCGTCGGCTGGATCAGCCAGTGGAAGGAAATGTTCGAGGATCCCTCGCGCAAGATCGGCCGCCCGCGCCAGCTCTATACGGGCGCCACGCAACGCGACTACACCCCGGTCGACAAGCGCGGCTAAGCGCCGCGAGATCGCAGGAACTGGAAAAGGCCTCGCGAAAGCGGGGCCTTTTTCTTTACCGCCGCTTGCCCGCCTAGTTCTGGGCGCTGCGCAGGATGAAGCCCAGGATCTCGGCGACGGCGACGTACAGCGCCTCGGGGATCTCCTCGTCGAGCTCGATGGTCGACAGGGCCTGGGCCAGGGCCGGATTCTCCTCGATCGGCACGCCGTGCTCGCGGGCGGTCTCGATGATCTTGTCACCCACCCAGCCGCGGCCGGTGGCGACCACGCGCGGCGCGTTGGGCTCGTCGTAGCGCAAGGCTACGGCGATGCGGGGGCCGGCGGAGCGGACCGGGCCGGTCATGTCGCCCCTCTCATGTGGCTTGATCCAGGAACTGGCCGGGCGCGGCGGCCGGGGCGCGCGGCTGGCCGGTGTGGAAGGCGATCTCGGGCTCCAGCGCCGCCTCGCGCAGGGCGCTGCCCAGCCGGTCCTCTCCCGTCCGCAGGCGGGCCATGGCGGCCGGGCGCTCGGCCCACAACGAGACGCGGGCCCGGTCGCCGGTCAGGGCCACCTGGGCGTGAACGGGCCCCATGGGCTCGACGTCCAGCGAGAAGCGGGCGCGCCAGGTGCGGCCCATCGCGCGGCCGCCCTCCCCGCCCGAACCGCCGCCGTCGCGGCTGATCTCGAACTGGGCGGCGGCGGGACCCTGAGGCGTCATGAACGGCATGTCGAACACCCAACGCTGACCGTGATCCTCCACGGGGCGGCCAGCGGCCGACGGCTCTGGGAGCGAAGCGATCTGCAGCAGTTCGGTGCGGGCCAGGGCCGCGCCGGTCTCGGCCAGCAGGCGCTGGGCGACGGCGTGAGGCCCCGCCCCGGTCGGCAGGCCCGGCTGGGCGGCCGCCTGGGCGTGGGTCGGGGCCCCGGCATAGGGCGGCGGGGTCTGGGATGGCGGCGCCGGGGCGGCCTCGGGTCCGCCATAGGCCATGGCCGCCGAGGCCGCGCGCGGCATGGCCAGGAGCGTCGGTGGAAAGTCCTCGGCCACGATCGCGCCGAAGGCCGGCAGAGGCGGCGGCTGCGGCGGGGCTGGGGCGGGACGGACGGCTTGCCAAGGCGCGTTGACGTTCGGCCAGCCGGTCGCGGGCTTGGCGAACGGGGGCGCGGGCGCGCCCTCGTCGCTCGGCGGCGGGGCCTGGGCTGGCGTCTCCGGATCGGAGGCCTGGCCGACGGAGGGGGGCGACGCGGTCGCGCCGGTCGGGGCCCGAGGCGCGCCGCGATCGGCCGGCTGGGCCGAAAAGGCCGCCGCCGTGGCGGCCGCGCTTGGCGCGGCGCCCGGCACGATATCAGGCGCGGTTTTGAACGCGGTGTTGGGCGCCGCGTTGGGCGTCCCGCCGGGCGTGGGGCCGACCTGGGCCGAGGTCAGCGGCATGGTGTCGACCCAGGTCTTGACCACCTCGCGGAACACCAGCAGGGCCGCCTTCATGTCGCTGTTGGGCGTCGGGGTCGGGACCGCCCGGGGCGGCGCGGTCAGGGTGCCCGTCTGCTGACGCTGGGTCTGGACGCCGGACGCCAGGCGGGCCTCCAGGAACAGGCCGGAGCGCTGCAGGGCCTGGCGGATCTCCGAACCCTTGATCTGGCCGTCCATGCGCGTGCTCAGCGCCATCACCTGGGCGATGGCCGCCTTGACCTGGGTCGGGGTGTCGGGCTCGGCGGCCGCCTGGGCCATGTCCGCCATCAGCGGCGCCAGGCCGGCCTGGCGACCGGCGGCACGACCGGCCGCCGCCGCGACGGCGCGGGCGGAGGTCTCGGCCGGGGTTTCGGGACCGGCCGCGAGGGCCTTGGCCTCGGCGGCCTTGGCCCGGCTGACCTCGCCCTCGCCCACGGCGTCCTTGGCCAGATTGGCCAGGTCTCCCTGGGACTGGGAATGGGACTGGTCGATCATCGCGCCCAGGGTCTCGACCGTCTGGATGACGGCGATCCGGGCAAGCGCGTCGGCCGCCTGGTCGGCCCGGTTCACGGGAGCGGACGGCGTCAGGGACGACAAAGGGGCGATCGAGAAGATCGGCACGCCAGGTCTCCAGCCGGCGACGAGAGGATCGCCGAGGACTCCAACCTAGCGGAGAGCCGTGAAGCGGGTCTTAAAGGCTTGCTTAACGCCCCGGGCCTGACAGTGCGGAGGTTGATTTGGAGTTCAGGCTTGACGCGCGCCGCCCCTTCCTTGGCCTGGACGGACATCACGGCGCATCGGCGCCGTGACCTGAAGACCATTTTTCCGATGTCGCTCCTGGCCGCCGCCGGCTCGGTCCTCTGGCTGGATCCGCGCCTGGTCCTGGGCTGGTTGGCGATCGTCGGGCTGTTCATGCTGCTGAACCAGGCCCTGGGCCTGTGGATCGACCGCACGGCCGCTCCGAGCGCGGGCCAGGAATGGATCTATGCCGGGGTCACCTTCGTCTACACCTGCGTCTACGGCCTGCTGCCGCTGGCCATGGCCGTCGAGGGCGGCCGAGCCGCCGCCGTGGCCGGCGCGGCCATGCTGGGCGCGATCGCGCTGAGCAGCACCGCGGAGTTTCCGATCTCGCGCCGCATCGGCGCGGCCTCGTTGATGGCCGTTCTTCTGACCGCCTGCCTGGCCCTGGCGCGCCCGGCCGGCGCCGAGAGCGGCGGCCAGTCCGTGGTCGCCTTCATCGCCGCGGCCGCCTTCCTGGCCTATGTCCTGCTGGCCGCCTTGCATCGCGCCGCCACAGAGCGGGACCTGGTCCAGGCCCTGGCCGCCGCTCGCGAGAAGGAAGCCGAGGCCGCCGCCGCCAACGCCGCCAAGAGCACCTTCCTGGCCACCATGAGTCACGAGATCCGCACGCCCCTGAACGGCGTCCTGGGCATGCTCCAGGTGATGCAGGCCGAAGAGATGAGCGACGCCCAACGCGAGCGGCTCGCGCTCGTCCGCAAGTCCGGTGAGGGCCTGACGGCGATCCTCAACGACGTGCTGGACCTGTCGAAGATCGAGGCGGGCCGCCTTGAGATCGACACCGTGGCTTTCGACCTGCCGGAGCTGTTGATCGGCTGCCACCACGCCTTTTCGGTGCTGGCCGTGCAGAAGGGCCTTCGCTACACCCTGACCCTCGCGCCCGAGGTGCGGGGGCTCTATCACGGCGATCCCCTCCGGCTGCGGCAAGTGGTCGGCAACCTGCTGTCCAACGCCGCCAAGTTCACCAACACCGGCGCGATCGATCTTTCGGCCCGCATCGACGGCGAGACACTGGAGATCGCGGTCGCCGACACCGGCGTCGGCGTGGCGCCGGGCGACCTGGACCGGCTGTTCGGCAAGTTCAGCCAACTGGACGCCTCCAGCACCCGCCGCCATGGCGGAACGGGCCTTGGCCTGGCGATCTGCCGGGACCTCTGCGCGCTGATGGGCGGCGAGATCACCGTGTCCAGCGCCGTCGACCATGGTTCGACCTTCGCCATCCGCCTGCCCGCCGACCGACTGAGCCCCGCGCCCGAGGTCGAGGCGAAGGCCCAGGCCGCGCCCGCCGCGCTGATCCGCGCAACGCTGAGGGTGCTGGCCGCCGAGGACAACCAGGTCAACCAGTTGGTGCTCAAGGCGATCCTCGGCCAGGCGGGGATCAGCCCGCGTCTGGTCGCCAACGGGGCCGAGGCCGTGGAGGCCTGGCGCGAAGGCGGCTGGGACTTGGTGCTGATGGACGTGCACATGCCGGTGATGGACGGCGTGGCCGCCATGCAGGAGATCCGCCGCCAGGAAGCCGGAGCACGGACCCGAACCCCGATCATCGCCCTGACCGCCAACGCCATGAGCCATCAGGTCGAGGCGCTGCTGGCCGAGGGCTTCGACGACCATGTCGCCAAGCCGATCGACGTGGCGATGTTGTTCCTGGCCATCGAGCGGGCCGCGGCCCCGGCGGCCGACCCGACCCTGGCGGACGCCTAGCTCCCCCCGCCGCGCGCCCTCAGGAAGTCCAGCAGGGCCGAAGCCGCCGCTTCCGAAGGGTCGGGCATGCCCCGCCCCATCCGGTCCAGGGCGGCGCTCTGGGCGGCGATCTGGGCCCCGCGCAGGGACGGGTCGTCCAGCCGCTTGGCGACCTCGGCGGCCAGGGCCTGGCCGGTGCAGGCGTCCTGCAGCAGCTCGGGCGCGACCGTGTCATGGGCGGCGATGTTGAACAGGGTCACCCAGCGCGGTTTGAACATCATCTTCAGCAGGGCGTAGGTGGACGCGCCGGTCACATAGCCGACCACCACCGGGCAACCGGCCAGGGCCAGTTCGGTGGTCACCGTGCCGCTGCAGGCCAGGGCGACCGTTCCGGCCACCATGGCGTCGTCCTTCAGCGCCTCGTCCTCGACGACATGGGCCCGGAACGGCCAGGCCGCGACCCGCGCCTTGACGGCCTGGGCCACCGTCGAGGCGGCGGGCACGACCACGTGCAGGCCCGGCCGTTCGGCCTTCAGGCGGCGCACGGCGTCCTCGAACCTCGGCATGACCCGCTCGATCTCGGACGGGCGGCTGCCGGGCAGCACAAGCAGGATCGGCTCGTCCGGCCCCGCGCCGATCGCGGCGCGCAGCCTGGCCGGGTCGGCGTGGCTGAAATCGTGGGCCAGGGCGGAATTGCCGACGAAGACGCTGGGCAGGCCGACGGCGTCGAAGAACGGCTTGTCCATCGGCTGGATCGACAGCAGCAGGTCCACCGCCCCGGCCAGGTCCTTGGCGCGGCTGGCGTGGTAGGCCCAGACCTGAGGGGCGACGTACTTGACCAGCGGCAGGCGCGGGTCCTGCTTGCGCAGCGCCTTGGCCAGCCGGATGTTGAAGCCCCAGCTGTCGATCAGCACGGCCACGTCGGGCTTTTCGCGGGCCGCCAGGGCCAGGGTGTCCTTCAGCCGGGCCATGGCGCGCGGATAGGCCTTCAGGCTCTCCACGATGCCCAGGATGGACAGCTGGGCGATGTCGAACGGGCTCTGGACGCCCTCGGCCGCCATCTTGGCGCCGCCGATGCCGACGAAGCGCACCTTGTCGCCGCCCAGTCGATCGCGCAGCACGTGGGCCAGCTTCGCGCCCAGGGCGTCGCCCGAGGCCTCGGCCGCCACCAGCATCACGGTCAGCGGCCCGGCCTTCGAGAGCCTTTCGGGACTCATGCGTCGGCCCGTGGTTCGACTCCGTACACGAACAGGCCCAGGTCGTCGGCGCAGGCGATGACCTGCTCGCGGTCGACGATCAGCAGGCGTCCGGCCTCGCCGACCACGCCGGCCAGACCAGCGCGGGCCGCGCGCTGCACGGTGGCCACGCCGATCGTGGGCAGATCGACCTTGGTCTCCTGGATCGGCTTGGGCGCCTTGGCCAGCACGCCGCGCGGGGCCTCGGCGTTGCCGCGAATAGCCTGCGGCAGGTCGGCCACCCGCCGCAGCATGGCGTCCGTGCCCTCCTGGGCCTCGACGGCCAGCACCAGGCCGTCGCAGACCACGGCGCCCTGCCCCACGTCCAGCGCGCCGATGGCCCGCGCCACGTGCAGGGCGCGGTCCATGTCGGCGATGTGGCTGTCCTTCGGCGCATGCTTGCCCAGGGCGCCGCGTGGCAGGGTCATCTCGCCCCGCACTTCATGGGCGCCCTCGATCGCGAAGCCTTCCTTCTCGAACTCGGCCAGCAGGCGGCGCAGCAGGGCGTCGTCGCCCTTGCGGGCGGCGTTGACCAGGCCTGGGATGACCGTCAGGCCGCGCAGGTCCGGCTTGATGGCCGCGAAGTCGGGCCGATCGACGACGCCGGCGAAGCACACCGCCTCGCAGCCCTCGGCCCGCAGCGCCTTGAACACCTTGCCGAACTCGCCCAGTCCGACCTCGATCCCCGGATAGCGGGCCAGGACCGGCTGGGCGAACGAGCGCAGGCGCATCACCGCGAACGGCCGACCGGCCGCCTCGCAGTGTTGCGCCAGCTCCACCGGCAGGGATCCGCCTCCGGCGATCAGACCAAGCTTGCGCATGGCCCTCCCCTAGACCTCGCGCTCGGGCAGGCACAGCGGCCTGTTGCCCTCGGCGCGAATGAAGTCGACGATCTCCATCACCTCGGGCGTGTCGGCATGGGCCTCGGTCACGTCGTCCAGGCGCTCCTGGAAGGTGCCTTCGTCGGCGAACAGCAGACGGTAGGCGGCGCGCAGGGCGTTGATCGCCTCGCGGCTGAAGCCGCGGCGCTTGAGGCCCACCAGGTTCAACCCTTCGAGGTGGGCGTGGTTGCCCCACACCGAGCCGTAGGGAATGATGTCCTTGGTCACCACTCCGCCGCCGCCGACGAACGCATAGCGGCCGATGCGGGTGAACTGGTGGACGGCGCACAGCCCGCCCATGAACACGAAATCGCCGACCTGCACGTGTCCGCCCAGGGTGGCGCTGTTGGCGAAGGTCACGCGGTCGCCGATCACGCAGTCATGGGCGACGTGGGCCCCGACCATGTAGAGGCTGTCGGAGCCGACCGTGGTGACCCCGCCGCCACCCGTCGTGCCGGTGTGCATGGTGACGTGCTCGCGAATGATGTTGCGCTCGCCGATCACCAGCCGGGTGTCCTCGCCCTTGTGAGCCAGATGCTGCGGCGCGCCGCCCAGCACCGCGAAAGGATGGACGATGGTGCCGGCCCCGATCTGGGTCGCGCCCTCGATCACCACGTGCGAGACCAGCCGCACGCCGTCGCCCAGCCGAACCTTGGGGCCCACGGTGCAGAACGCGCCGATCTCGACGTCCTGGCCCAATTGCGCGCCGGGCGAAACGATGGCGGTCGGATGGATCTGGGTCATGCCTTGGGCGTCTCCACCACCATGGCCGCGAACTCGGCCTCGGCCGCGACCTTGTCGCCGACCTTGGCCACGCCCTTGAACTTGAAGATGCTCGATCGGGCGCGGACCACCTCGACTTCCATGCGGATCACGTCGCCCGGCCGCACGGGATTGCGGAAGCGGACGTTGTCGACCGACATGAAGAAGATGGTCTTGCCGTCGGTGTCGACCTCGAGCGACTTGCTCATCAGCACCGCGCCGGTCTGGGCCAGGGCCTCGATGATCAGCACGCCGGGCATCACCGGATTGCCCGGGAAGTGGCCCTGGAAGAACGGCTCGTTGATCGTCACGCACTTGATGCCGACGATCGACTGGTGGGCGCGATAGGCCTCGGCCCGGTCGACCAGCAGGAACGGATAGCGGTGCGGGATGCGGTTCAGAATCTCGGCGATGTCGATATTGGCCAGAGGCTCTTCGGTCTTGGATTGGCTCATTCTGGCCCCTTGGTTCCCCGGCCGCCCGCCTTGCGCGACAGCCATGCGGTCTCGCGGAGCCACCGCTTGAGCGGTCGCGCCGGAAACCCAGTCCATGTTTCGCCGGCCGGCACGTCCTTGAACACCGACGCCGAGGCGCCGATCTGGGCGCCCGCGCCGACCGTCAGGTGGTCGGCCACGCCGGCCTTGCCGCCGAACGCGACCCCGTCGCCCACCACCGTGCTGCCGGAAACGCCCGTGAAGGCGGCGGCGACGCAGTTGCGGCCGAGCCGGACGTTGTGGGCGACATGGACGAGATTGTCGATCTTGGTGTTCTCGCCGATCATCGTATCGCCAAAGGCGCCTCGATCCACGCAGCTGTTGGCGCCGATCGTCACCCCGTCCTGCAGGATCACCCGCCCCAGCTGCGGCAGGTCGACGACGCCCCTGGGCCCGCCGGCCGCGCCGAAGCCCGGTTCGCCGATCACCGCCCCGGCGTGGATCGACACGCGGTCGCCGATCAGGGCGAAGCCGATTACCGCGTTGGCGCCGATCCGGCAGTCGCGGCCGACGGCCACGCCGGGTCCGATCACCACGCCGGGCGCCAGATAGGTCCCGCGGCCGATTCGGGCTCCCGGCCCGATGACCACGCTGGGAGACAGCCTGACGCCCTCCTCCAGCGTGCTGTCGGGATGGACGGTCTGCACCGAGCCGTCATGCCGGCGCGGCGCGTGCAGGCGCTCGGCGGCCGCGGCCCATGAGACCTGCGGATGGCTCGTCAGCAGCAGGATGCAGCCGGCCGGAGCCTGGGCCGCGTGTTCGGGCCGCAGAAAGCAGGCCGCGCCCTTCAGGCCGGCCAGATCGGCCAGGCGCTTGGGATCGGAAAGGAAGGTGACGGCGCCCGCCCCGGCGCTCTCGAGGGGAGCGACGTGCGAGATCAGGTGATGGCCCTCGGCCGGATCGGCCAGCCGAGCATCGCTCAGACTGGCCAATTCCGTGAGGGTCGCCGGACCCAGGTCTTCGAAAAAGCGCGGGTCCGGCATCGGTCCTCTCGGGAGCAGCCCGGGCGTCATGCCCGAGCCGGCTCGATTACGGCTTCTTGGGAGTCGGTTGGAGAGCTTGAGCCCCCGGAGCCGCTTGGTCCAGACGTTCGCGATCGAAGGTCAGGGTCTTGATGCGGGCGTCCACGGCGGTCACGACGGCGTCGGTGATGTCCATGGCCGGATTGCCCAGCAGAACCGACTCGCGCTCGATCAGGATCGAGCAGGTCTTGGCCTGATAGGCCTGACGGATCGCCGGGTCCAGCTCTTGGTAGACGCGGGCCAGTTGCTTCTGCTCGGTGGCCTCGACTTCGCGCTGGCGCTGCTGGCCCTTACGCTGCCAGGCGTTGGCGCGCACTTGCAGGGCGGCGGCCTGTTGTTCCAGGGCGCTTTGGTCGAGGGTGGCCTTCTTGGCGTCCAGGGCCTTGGCGTCGTTGTCCAGGCTGGTGCGTTCGGCGGTCAGCTCGGCGTTGACCTGGGCGATGATGGCCTTCAGGCGGGCGTCGACGGCCTTGCCGACCTGCGAGGTCGCCACGGCGCGCTGGCTCGAGAAGATGCAGACGCCGGCGATCGGGGCGCCGTGAGAGATCGGCGGCGCGGCGGCGGGCGGCGCGGCCTGGGCGAAGGCGCCCGACGCCGTGGCGAGGGCGGCCAGACCCGAAACGGTCGCGGCGAGGAACTTGGAAGTCATGTTCGTTAAAACCTTGTGGAGGTGGAGAACCGGAAGGTTTCGGTCCTGTCGTAGTCTTCTTTAGCGAGAATGTGGCTGAAATCGAACCGGATGGGACCCATGGGGGACTTCCAGTCGATGCTCAGACCGGCCGTGGCCCGCAGGCCCAGGCCGTCCTTGATGTTCGGGTTGATAGTGCCGTCCGAGTTCAGACGATCGACGTCGTCCAGCTGGCCGGCCGTACCAAAGTCGGTGAACACCGCGGCCTTGATGCCGTACTGTTCGGGCAGGAAGGTCGGAACCGTCAGCTCGAACGTGCCGATCGCATAAAGCTTGGCGCCCAGGGCGCTGCTCTGCGTCGTCGTGTCGCGAGGACCGATGCCGGCGATCTCGAAGCCGCGGAACGTCGAACCGCCCTTGTAGAAGCGGTCGTTGATGCGGATGTTGTCGCCGCCCCAACCTTCGATATAGCCCGCCGAACCGGTGGCGCTGAAGATGAAGTCCTTGTTGAAGCCCCAGTACCAACCGCCGTCGGTCTCGGTCCTCAGATACTTCACGTCGCCGCCGAAGCCGGCCAGGTCCTGGTTCAGGTCGGCGAACCAGCCGCGGGTCGGCTGCAACGGGTCGTTGCGCTTGTCGATCCGCATGCCGTAGCCGAACAGCGAGGTGACGTAGGACCCGCGCTGCAGGCAGAGGATGTCGGACACCGACCCGCTGGCGCAGAGGCTGTCCTCGACGCTCACCTTGTCCTGGCGGAGCTGGTAGCGAAGGCTCATCGAAGCGTTCTGGGTCAGCGGGAAGCCCAGGCGCAGCGTGCCGCCGGTCGACTGGGTGTCATAGGCGGCGTAGTCGCTCAGGTCGTAGCGGTAGGAGTACAGATCCAGGCCCGCGCGCAGGTCGCGGCCCAGGAAGCGCGGCTCGGTGAAGCCGAAGTCGATCTGCTGGCGCAGCGAACCGACCGAGACGCGGGCCCGCAGGTTCTGGCCGCGGCCGCGGAAGTTGCGTTCGGTGATGCCGACATCCAGAACCAGCTTGTCGACCGAGCTGTAGCCGGCGCTGAACGACAGTTCGCCCGTCGGCTGTTCCTCGGTCTTGACCCGCAGGGTCGTGCGGTCGGGCCGGTCGCTCGGCACTTCCTCGATGTCGACGTCCTTGAAGAAGCCGAGCGAACGGACGCGGTTCTTGGAGCGGTCGACCAGAACGCGGTTGTAGGCGTCGCCTTCGGCCACTTCGAGTTCGCGACGCACGACGTAGTCGAGCGTGCGGGTGTTGCCGACGATGTCGATCCGATCGACATAGACCCGCGGCCCTTCACGCACCGAGAACACGACGTCGACGGTGTTGTTCTCGTGGTTGGGCACGTAGCGCGGACGCACGTCCACGAAGGCGAAGCCGGCCGCGCCCGCCGCGAAGGTCAGGGCGTCGGTGGCCTGCTCGATCTTCTCGTCTTCGTACAGCTGGCCGGCGCGGATCGGCAGGATCTGGGCCAGCAGGTCGCCGTTCAGCTTCTTCAGCTCGGTTTCGACGGTGATCTTGCCGAACTTGTACTTGGGGCCTTCGTCGATCGTGTAGGTGACCGCGAAGCCATTCTTGTCGGTGGCCAGCTCGGCGACCGAGGCCACGACGCGGAAGTCGAAATAGCCGCGGTTGCGATAGAACTTGCGCAGCTGCTCGCGGTCGTACTCGATCCGGTCAGGGTCGTAGTTGTCGTTGCTGGTCAGGAATTTGTACCAGTGCGACTCCTTGGTGACGATGACGTCCTTCAGGTCGTTGTCCGAGAATTCCTTGTTGCCCAGGAAGGTGACGCCCAGCACGCCGCTCTTGGGGCCTTCGCTGATCTCGAACACCAGGTCGACGCGCTTTTGCGGCAGTTCGACCACCTTCGGCGTCACGGTCGCCGAGATGCGACCCGAACGGCGATAGAGCTCGATGATGCGCTGGACGTCGGCCTGGACCTTGGAGCGGGTGAAGATGCCGCGCGGACGGATCTGCACCTCGTCCTTCAGCTTGTCTTCCTTCAGCGCCGAGTTCCCCTCGAAGACCACCTGGTTGATGATCGGGTTCTCGACGACCTTGATGATCAGGTCGCCGCCTTGCAGCTCGATCTTCACGTCGGCGAACAGCTCGGTGCGCGCCAGGGTCTTCAGCGCCAGGTCGAGGCGCTGGGGATCGACCGTCTCGCCCGGCTGGATCGGCAGGTAGGACAGCACGGTCCCCTGCTCGATCCGCTCGTTGCCCTGCACCACGATGCGCTGGACCACGCCCGTCTGGGCCTGGGCGAAGGCGATCTGCGGCGCGGTCAGCGCCGTGGAACCGAGGAGGAGCGCAACGCCGGTGGCGAACGCGGCGCTATGGGCGCGAATTTTGTTCATGGGACCAATCATGGACGGACGGCGCGGTTCACGAGAACAGGCCGCCAATGAATTTGAACACGTCGTAGCGGTGAAGGTCGTTCCAGGCCGCGAACAGCATGAAACCAAGGATCAAGGCAAGCCCCGCTCTGAAGCCAGCCGCCTGAAACTCGGCCTTCAGCGGCCGCTTGGCGATCGCCTCGTAGGCGTACATCACCAGGTGACCGCCATCGAGAACCGGGATGGGCAGAAGATTCATGAAGCCGATGCTGACCGACAAGGTCGCCACCATGATCATCTGGCCGACGAAGAAACGCAGCAGCAGGGTCTCGAAATTGGGCGCGTCGACCGTCGTGGCGTTGGCCATGGCGCCGACCGCGTGGCCGATGCCGATCACGCCGCTGATCTGGTCGGCCGAGATCTGCCCGGTGACCAGACGTCCCAGATAGAAGCCGATGGTGCTGATCTGGTCCCAGACCTCGACCGTGGCGTCGGGAATGGCGCGCCAGACGCTCGAGCGATAATGATAGGACGGACTGCGGTTCTCGATGCTCAGCCGGCCGACCTTCATCCGGCCGTTGATCTTGTCGACGATCTCGACCTGAACCGGGGTCGCGACAAGATGCAGGGTCTGATCGCCGCGCTTGACCGTGAAATCGATCGGCAAACCCGACCGCAGGATGACGTAGCGGCCCACGTCCTCGAAATTCTTGATTCTACGGCCGTCGGCCTTGGTGATCAGATCACCGGGCTTGAAGCCCGCGGCGGCGGCGGCGCCGTCGGCGGGCACCCGATCGACCGTCGCGGGATGGCGGTATTCGCCCAGCGTCATCATCAGCGCGGCGAACAGGACGATCGCCAGCACGAAATTGGCCATCGGCCCGGCCACGGCGATGAACGCGCGCTGCCAGACAGGCTTGAAATGGTAGTAGCGGGAAACGGCCGCCTCGCCCTCGCGCGCGGCGATCTCGCTCTTGAGGATCGCCAGGTCGCCGCCGTCCGGCACGCTGGCGGCGTTGTCGTCGCCGGAGAACCGGACGTAGCCGCCCAGGGGAATCGAGGCGATCCGCCATTCGACGCCGGTCTTGTCCCGCCACGACACGATCTTGGGGCCAAAGCCGATCGAGAAGCAGTCGATGGCCACGCCGCAGGCTCGCGCGGCCAGGAAATGGCCGAGTTCATGCACTGTCACCACGATGGACAGCACGAACACGAACGCGATGAGGCCCGTCAAAAACCCGATCATAAGGTGGCGCCTAACTCCCCGGTCAGTCTCTAGATACGCTTCTGGCCGACAACCTCGGCCGCAATACGGCGGGCCGAAGCGTCAGTCATCATCGCGCTGTCGAGGGCGTCGCCGGCGCTGTCGGCGAGCTCGCCTAGGCCGTTCATGCGCTCAAGAGTCCCCGCCACCGCGCCGGCAATATCCAGAAAGCCGATCTGGCGGTCAAGGAAGGCCGCGACAGCCACCTCGTTGGCGGCGTTCATCGCCGCCGGCGCGCCCCCGCCCAGGCGCAGCGCTTCACGGGCGATGGCGATCGACGGGAAGCGTTCCAGGTCCGGCGCTTCGAAGGTCAATTGGGCGTAGGCGGCCAGATCCAGGGGCTTGGCGGGCCACGAAAGCCGCTGGGGCCAGGAGAAGGCGCAGGAGATCGGGCTGCGCATGTCCGGCGGGCCTAGCTGGGCCAGGGTCGAGCCGTCGGCGTATTCGACCAGGCTGTGGATCACGGACTGCGGGTGGATCACCACCTCGATGCGGTCCTGCGGGGTCTCGAACAGGTAGGACGCCTCGATCATCTCGAGGCCCTTGTTCATCATCGTCGCGGAATCGACCGAAATCTTGGCGCCCATCGACCAATTCGGGTGGGCCACCGCCTGTTCCGGCGTGGCCTTGGCCATGGCGGCCTTGTCCCAGGTGCGGAAAGGTCCGCCCGACGCCGTCAGGATCAGGCGCGACACCTGGTCGAGGCAATCGCGCTGCAGCACCTGGAAGATCGCCGAGTGCTCGGAATCGACCGGAATCACCGAACCGCCGGCCGCGCGGGCGATGGCCAGCAGGGCCGGACCGGCGCAGACCAGGCTTTCCTTGTTGGCCAGGGCGATGACCGCGCCCGAGCGGGCCGCGGCCAGCGTCGGGGCCAGGCCCGCCGCGCCGACGATGGCCGACATCACCCAGTCCGCGCCCATGGCGGCGGCTTCGGAAACCGCGGCGGGACCGGCGGCGGCCCGCACGCCCGAGCCGGCCAGGCGTTCGCGCAGCTCCGGCAGGCAGGTCTCGTCGTCGATCACCGCGACCTGGGGCTTCCACCGCAGGGCCTGCTCGGCCAGTTTCTCGACATTGCGGCCGGCCGTCAGGGCCAGGATCTCGACCGCGACGCCGGCCTGTTCGAACAGGTCCAGCGTCGAAACGCCGATGGACCCCGTCGACCCCAGCACCACGACCTTGCGGGCCCCGGCCTTGGGGGCCCCGACCTTGGGACGCATGGCCTCGCGAACAGGGGTCAAGGCAACAGTCCCCGTTGGTCGAGGAGCCGCGCGGCGGCGACCACGATCGCCGCGAACATCAGGCCGTCGACACGGTCCAGCATGCCGCCGTGGCCTGGGATCAGGTCGCCCGAATCCTTCACGCCGAACCGGCGCTTGAGCATCGATTCCCAGAGGTCGCCGGTCATGGTGGCCAGGCCGCCCAGCAGACCGATCGCCGCGGCGACGGGCCAGGCCAGGTGCAGGTCGGGCAAGGCGGGCAGCGCCCGTGACAGGGCCACGATGCCGATCGCGCCCAGCGAGGCGGCGACCAGGCCGCCGAAAAAGCCCGACCAGGTCTTGTTGGGCGAATAGCGCGGCCACAGCTTCGGGCCCTTCAGGAGACTGCCGACCGCGAAGGCGAAGATGTCGGCGAACCAGGTCGCCGTGAACAGCAGCAGGGTCCAGCTGAGGCCCGCGTCCATGCGGCGCAGCCAGATCATCGCGATGACGGCCGGGGCGATGTAGATCACGCCATAGGCGGCGTCGGCCCGGCGCTCCACCGCGCCGCGCGCCATCAGGGCCGCGGTCAGGGCGCCGGCGATCACCACGGGCCAGGTGATGTAGTAGTGGCCGAGATAAGCGACGATCACCGAGATCGCCACGGCCGCGCCGATCGCCACCGCCACGCCGAGCGCCGAACGGCGGGCGCTCATCTCGGCCCACTCGCGGGCGAGGAGCGCGACGCCGACCAGGATCAATCCCAGGTACCAGACGTCGCCGAACCAGACGGCGGCCACGACCGTAGGCACCAGCACCGTGGCCGAGGCGACACGGATCCGCAGGTTGCTCCAGTTGAAACGTTTAGCCGGCGACGGCGACGTCATCGACGGCGATACCTCCATAGCGACGGTCGCGGCTGCGATATTCCGTCAACGCGGCGGCCAGGTGTTCGGGCCCGTAGTCCGGCCACAGAACGTCCTGATACACGAGTTCGGCGTAGGCGCATTCCCAAAGCAGAAAATTCGAGATCCGATGCTCGCCGCTGGTGCGCACGATAAGGTCCGGGGCAGGCGCGCCGGCGGTGGACAGATGCTGTTCGAACAACGCCTCGTCCAGATCGGCGGCCCGGGCCTCGCCGCGCTCCACCGCCAGGGCGAAGGCGCGCGCGGCGTCGGCGATGTCGGCGCGACCGCCGTAGTTGAAGGCCACCTGCAGCAGGAAGGCGCTGTTCTTGCTGGTCCGACGCTCGGCCCGGTCGATGACGTCCAGCACGTCGGGCGCCAGACCCGTACGGCGGCCGATGATCCGCACCTTCACGCCTTCGCGGGCCAGGCGCTCGAGGTCGGATTCCAGATAGGCCTTCAGCAGGCCCATCAGTTCCGACACCTCCTGCGGCGGCCGGCTCCAATTCTCGGTGGAAAAGCCGAACACCGTCATCACGCCCACGCCCAGCGCGGCGGCGCCTTCGACGGTCCGCTTCAGGGCGTTGACCCCGGCGCGATGGCCCAGGACGCGCGGCAGGTTTCGCCGCTTCGCCCAACGGCCGTTGCCGTCCATGATGATGGCCACATGCAGGGACTGGCCCGACTTGGCGCCCCCGGCGCGAGTCGAGACATCCTGCAGGCCGGTCGTCGGCGCCATGCGCTTCAGCCTTCCCTCATCGCCCCCCACAACGCAGGTCGATGCTAAACCTGCATGATCTCTTGTTCTTTGGTTTTCAAGGCCTCGTCGACGCGCTTGATGGCTTCGTCGGTCATCTTCTGGACCTCGGTCTCCATCTTCTTCAGCTCGTCTTCGCTGATGACGGAAGCCTTTTCGGCCTTCTTGAGGTCGTCGTTGGCGTCGCGACGGATGTTGCGGACCGCGACCTTTTGCTGCTCGGCGTACTTGCCGGCCACCTTGACCAGATCCTTGCGGCGCTCTTCGGTCAGCGGCGGGATCGGGATCCGCAGGTTCTGGCCCTCGACCACCGGGTTCAGGCCCAGGCCCGCGTTGCGGATCGCCTTCTCGACCGCGACGACGACGCCCTTGTCCCAGACGTTGACGTTGATCTGGCGCGGTTCCGGCACGCTGATCGAGGCCACCGCGTTCAGCGGGGTCGACGAGCCGTAGGCCTCGACCATCACCTGATCGAGCAGGCTGGCGGAGGCGCGGCCCGTGCGGAGGGAGGCGAACTCCTCCTTCAGGGCGACGACGGACTTGTCCATGCGCTCCTTGTAGCGGGACAGGACGGGTTTTTCGGCGGTGGCCATGGCTTGGGCTCTCTTCGCTGGGAATTTAAGCGGCGCGGTCGCCGGAAACGACGGTGTGCGTTCCCCGGCCCTTCAGGACGTTGAGCAGATTGCCGCGCCCCTTGATGGAGAAGACCACGATGGGAATGTTGTTGTCGCGCATCAGGGCCACGGCCGAGGCGTCCATGACCCGCAGGTCCTTGGCCAGCACGTCCATGTAGCTGAGCTTGTCGTAGCGCTTGGCGGCCGGGTCCTTCTTGGGATCGGCGCTGTAGATGCCGTCGACGCTGGTGCCCTTGAACAGGGCGTCGCACTGCATCTCGGCGGCGCGCAGGGCCGCGGCGGTGTCGGTGGTGAAGAACGGGTTGCCGGTGCCGGCCGCGAAGATCACCACCCGGCCCTTTTCCAGGTGACGCTGGGCGCGGCGGCGGATGTAGGGCTCGCAGACCGTGGCCATCGGAATGGCCGACTGCACGCGGGTGGAGACGCCGATGCGCTCCAGGGCGTCCTGCATGGCCAGGGCGTTCATCACCGTGGCCAGCATGCCCATGTAGTCGGCGCTGGAGCGCTCCATGCCCTTGGCCGCGCCGGCCATGCCGCGGAAGATGTTGCCGCCGCCGATCACCAGGCACAGCTCGACGCCCGACTGGACGATCTCCCGGATGTCCTCGGCCACCGATTCGACGGTCTTGGTGTCGATGCCATAGGGCGTGTCGCCCATCAGCACTTCGCCCGAAACCTTCAGAAGCACGCGGCGATAGGGTCTGTGCTGAGGTTCGGACATGCGGAGGCTCTTCCTGAGTCGTCGGGACGCAACATAGAGCGCGTTCCGAAAAAGTGGGATCGGTTTTCCGGGCTGAAACCGGCCAGATCGCGTGCAGACGCGCGACCCGGGCGCAAAAAAGGCGCGGCGCGCGCTCGATGCGCGCCGCGCCTTCGATAGGCGGTCCTGTCCGCCGCCCCGCCCAGTGAGGGATGGGACGGCGAAAAAGACTTAGGCTTGGCCGGCCATGGCGGCGACTTCGGCGGCGAAATCGCCTTCCGGAGCCTTCTCCACGCCTTCACCCAGGGCCAGGCGAACGAAGCCCTTCACGGTGAGCGGCGAGCCCAGTTCCTTGCCGGCCTCGGCGACCAGTTGTTCGACGGTCTGGTCCGGGTTCATGACGAAGGCCTGCTTCAGCAGCACGACTTCTTCCAGGAACTTTCGGATGCGGCCTTCGACCATCTTCTCGACGACGGCCGGGGGTTTGCCCGACTCGAGCGCCTGCGCGGTGAAGATCTGGCGCTCTTTCTCGATGGCGGCCTGGTCCAGGTCGTCCGGCGACAGCGACAGCGGGGCGGTCGCGGCCACGTGCATGGCGATCTTGCGGCCCAGTTCAACGATCTTGGCCTGGTCGCCAGCGCCTTCAATGGCGACGAGCACGGCGATGCGGCCCAGATCCGGGGCCGTCGCGTTGTGGATGTAGGTCGCCACGGCGCCATGAGCCACGGCGAACCTGGCCGAGCGGCGCAGCACCATGTTTTCGCCGATGGTGGCGATCAGATGGGTCAGCAAATCCGACACGACTTCACCGTCGGGCGTGGTGGCCGCGCCGATGGCGTCCACGCCTTCGTTGTCCAGACCGGCCCTGGCGATCTTCCGCACGGCGTTCTGGAACAGTTCGTTGCGCGACAAGAAGTCGGTTTCGGCGTTCACCTCGACGGCGGCGGCGGTCATCCCCGCCCCCTCGGCGCGGACCACGATGCCCACGAGGCCTTCGGCGGCGACGCGGTCGGCCTTCTTGGCGGCCTTGGACAGACCCTTCTCGCGCAGCCAGTCGATGGACGCGTCGATGTCGCCGTTGTTTTCGACCAGCGCCTTCTTGCAGTCCATCATGCCGACGCCCGACTTTTCGCGCAGTTCTTTCACCAGCGCAGCGGTCACTTCAGCCATGAGTTCCTCCATTGAATATCGGAGCGTTGCCCTCCGCGACCGGGTCGCCTTCAGGAAACGCGTGAAACAAAATTACGACCGGGCTTGATAGCCCGGTCGCATGTCAGGTTCACGAAGACCGGATCGGGACCGAAAGCCCGACCCGATGATCGGAAAATCAGCTCGCGGCCGGCTCTTCGGCGACGGCTTCGATCGCTTCGGCGGTCGCTTCCTGAGCGGCTTCCGGAGCGGCTTCGACGGCCGGGGCGGCTTCCGGAGCGGCGGCTTCTTCAGCCACCGGTTCCGGGGTCAGTTCGCGAGCCAGGGTCGGCTCGATCGGAGCGACCGAGGCGCCCAGGTCGACGCCCGAGGCGGCTTGGCCGGCGGCCAGGCCGTCCAGGACGGCGTCGGCGATCAGGTCGCAGTACAGCTGCAGGGCGCGAGCGGCGTCGTCGTTGCCCGGGATCGGATAGGTGATGCCGTCCGGATCGCAGTTGGTGTCGAGGATGGCCACGACCGGGATGTTCAGCTTGCGGGCTTCCAGGATCGCGATCGCTTCCTTGTTGGTGTCGATCACGAACATGATGTCGGGGATGCCGCCCATGTCCTTGATGCCGCCCAGCGACAGCTCCAGCTTGTCGCGCTCGCGGGTCAGCTGCAGCAGTTCCTTCTTGGAACGGCCCGAGCCGTCGCCGCCCAGCACGCCTTCGAGTTCGCGCAGACGCGCGATCGAACCCGAGACGGTGCGCCAGTTGGTCAGGGTGCCGCCGAGCCAGCGGTGGTTGACATAGTACTGGGCGCAGCGCTTGGCCGCGGTGGCGACCGGGTCGCTGGCCTGGCGCTTGGTGCCGACGAACAGCACGCGGCCGCCGGCGGCGGCGACTTCACGCACCTTCACCAGGGCCTGGTGCAGAAGCGGAATCGACTGCGACAGGTCGATGATGTGGATGTTCGAACGCGAACCAAAGATGTAGCGGTCCATCTTCGGGTTCCAGCGGTGCGTCTGGTGGCCGAAGTGGGCGCCAGCTTCCAAGAGCTGACGCATGGAGAATTCGGGAAGCGCCATGATAGGTCTCCTTCTTCCGGTTGAACCTCCGTGGACACCCCCGCTCCGACGATTCGGACCGGGACCGGAACGGTAACGACGGGATGTCTCCCCGGCGTCGCCGCACGTCCACGTGTGGAATGGCCGCGCAAATAGGCGCGAACGCACCAGAAAGCAAGCCCTCAGACGCGGGATGGCGCGGGATCGCGCCCTTGACCGGTCGTTTTGAAGGCGATTTCGCGCCCTCCCCGCCCAGGAGCCAAAACCGATCTCCGCCGCGTTCTATCCACAGACTGACACATCCTGCCCACAGGCCTGACACAGGACTGACA
The DNA here is from genome assembly GCF_001426905.1 of Caulobacter sp. Root1455. GTDB lineage: Bacteria > Pseudomonadota > Alphaproteobacteria > Caulobacterales > Caulobacteraceae > Caulobacter. Next base: position 200,124 of record NZ_LMFQ01000025.1, on the reverse strand, counting down.
GGTTCGGACGCTAGGAGAGGCCATGCTCGCGGTCTTCGATCTGGACGGCACTCTGTTGGATGGCGATTCCACGGCGCTCTGGCTGTGGGGCCGGGTTCGCCGCTCCGTTCCTCGACTTCTGGCCGCCCTCCTGGTCGCCCCGGTCGCCATCCCGATGGTGATCGCGCCTCCCACCCGCCGGGCCGGGGCCTCGATCCTGCTGTGGATCGCCACGGCGGGCCTCTCCGAACCCAAGCTGCGCGAGTCCTGCGCCGAGTTCGCCGCGGGCTTCCAGGCCAAGGCCCTGCCCCTGCGCTGGCGCGGACCGGGCATGGCGACGCTCGACGAGCATCTGGCTCATGGCGACGAGGTGGTGGTGGTCACCGCCGCCCCGACCGTCCTGGCCCAGGCCCTGATCGCCCCGCTGGACCGGCCCATCGTCGTGCTGGGCACCTCGCTCAAGCGCCGGGCCGGCGGCTGGGTCGCCGACGTCCACTGCCGCAACCAGCGCAAGTGCCAGGCCCTGGCCGAAGCGGGCCACGGCAAGCGCTGGGCCTATGCCTACACCGACAGCCTCGACGACCTGCCGCTGCTGCGCGCAGCCGACGCGCCGATGATCGTCGGCTGCGGCAAGGCCGCCCATCGCCGCCTCGACCGCGCCCGCCTGCCCAACGGACGGGCCATGGCCTGGTAGGGGGCGCTTCGCCGTCATTTCCGTCGTGAGGCGACCGTGATTCACCGTTCGCGACAGGACGGCGCCGAAAGCGGACCAAGCCATGATCAGCGTCGCCACGAAGCAGACATAGGGATTGGCCCGGATACGGACCTTCCAGATACGCGGCTAACTGACGCGGACAACCCAAGCCGAGGTCTCCGTTAAGGCCGTCCATGAGCATCATCGCCGGCAATCAGCGAGGCTCGACATGTTTGGCTCCCTAAAGATAGCCCACAAGCTCCTGGCGGCCTTCGCCGTGCTGGTGACCTTGGTGGCCTTGGTGTGCATCCTGGTCCTGACCGGCGAGCAAACCATCAAGGCCAGGGCGGCCGAGGATCACCGCGACCTGACGCGTGACAGCCTGATGGCCAAAGCCAACGACGCCCTTGTCGAACAACAGAACGCCGTCCGTGGTTATCTGGCGACCAACGATCCGTCATTCCTCAAGCGCTACAACGGCTTCAAGGCCGACTATGCGGCGGCTCTCGATGTCCTTCTCGCCGAGCCTACCGACGGCGGCGACAAGGACCGTTTGACGCGCTTCGCCTCGGCCGTTCGAGCCTTTTCGGACCAGACCGATCTCCAGATCGCCGAGGGCGGCGATCCGACCAAGCTAGAGGCCGCCCGCGCGTCGCTGTTGACCGTAGGACGTCTCACCGCTGTCCGCGAGGTTGGCAAGGAGATCGCCGAACAGTCCAAGGCCGCGCGGCACGAGCGCGAGGCCTCGCTGGCGGCGCTTTATCATTGGGCTGAAATCGGCCTGGGCATTGTCGGCGTGCTGACGATCAGTCTTGCCTGCGCCATGGGCTGGCTTCTGACCCGGGCGATCGCTAACCCTGTCCGCGATATGACCGCCACGATGCGGAGCTTGGCGGCGGGCGACAACTCCGTCGAGGTGCCTGCGGTGGGACGGAGCGATGAGATCGGGCAAATGGCCGATGCAGTGCTGGCCTTCAAGCAATCGGCGATCGACAAGCTGAAGGTGGAGCACAGGGCGGAGGATCAGCGCCAGGCGGCCGAACGCGATCGCGTGATCCATGACGCCGAGCGCGCCGCTCACGCCCGCGAACAGGCCATCGTGGTGGAACATTTGGGTGTGGCGCTAGATCGTCTGGCGGCCGGCGACCTCACCTATCAGATCCAGACCGGATTTCCCGCCACCGCGGCCAAATTGAAGGAAGATTTCAACGCCGCCATCCAGCACCTCAACATCGCGATGGCGGCGATCGACGGCGGTGCGCGCAGCATCCTGGGCGGCTCGTCGGAGATCAGCAAGGCCGCCGATCAGCTTGCCCAACGCACCGAGCGCCAGGCCGCAAGTATCGAACAGACCGCCGCCGCGCTTGAAGAACTCCTGGCGACGGTCCGCCGTTCGGCCGACGGCGCCGCCTCGGCCAAGACCCAGGTTCAGGCCGCGCGCGACGACGCCGAGCGCGGCGGCGCGATCGTCAGCGAGGCGGTGGTCGCCATGAGCGCCATAGAAAAGTCGTCGCACGAAATCGAGCAAATCCTCAGCGTCATCGACGAGATCGCGTTCCAGACCAATCTCCTAGCCCTGAACGCTGGGGTGGAGGCGGCCCGGGCCGGCGACGCTGGACGGGGCTTCGCCGTGGTCGCGCAGGAAGTGCGGGCCCTGGCCCAGCGCTCCGCAGAAGCGGCTAGAGCGATCAAGGGTCTGATGCTGGCTAGTTCCGGCCATGTGGAGAACGGCGTCCTGCTCGTCAACCAGACGGGTGAGGCGCTGCAGCGGATCGTCGGGGGCGTCCGGCAGTCGGCCCAGGTAATGGAGCAGATCGCCGCTTCGGCTCAGGAGCAGTCGCAGGGTCTGGGCGAGGTCAATATCGCCGTCAACCAGATGGATCAGGTCACGCAACAGAACGCTGCGATGGTTGAGGAATCAACTGCCGCCAGTCGCTCGCTAGCCGACGAGGCGCATGAGCTGGCACGCCGCGTGGGGCACTTTACAATCGACGCCGCCGCCGCGCGCTTAGCGGCCTAGAACAACACCTCGGTGCGGTAGTCTAGCCCTAGGATGAAAGGCGGCGGTGAACGCCGCCTAGACGTAGCGCCAGCGGACGGATCTTCGCAAGGTCGCCTTTGGGCCAAGACGCGACCCGATCATTAGCGACGCCAAGATCCGACATGGGTCGGGAACGGCTATCGGCGCCCCTCCCAAAACCTGAACCGCGGATCATGGCGCGAACCGTCTGTCGGTCGCGGCCGACAGACGTGCTCGTGGCGGGACGGCGGACTTGGGGAACAGGTTTGAAGGTCGATCGGCCCTAGAGCGACTTGCCGTCGAACTGGTGCGGCTCCAGCGCGAAGACGTCGACGCCGTCCAGGCAGCGGACATTGATCGCCGCCATCTCCGCCCCGTCCGGCCCGACGCCGCGGCCGAAGGATTCGATGCCGCAGATCTGGCAGAACAGGTGCGCGATCTTGTGGGTGTTGAAGCGGTATTCGGTCAGGGCGTCCTGGCCCCGCTTGAGCTCGAAGGCCGACGCCGGCGCGAAGGCCAGCACCGAGCCCAGCTTGCCGCATCGCGAGCAGTTGCAGGTGATCAGCTTGTCCAGCTCGACCTCGACCGTGTAACGCACCGCGCCGCACTGACAGCCGCCTTCGTGTCTGGCCATGGCGTTTGTTCCCTTTCTCGTTTCAACGCGCCCGACGGCGCGTCGCCCTTCAAGTTCAAGACGTCCGCCCCGCGCCGAATCCGACAAGCCCCGTAGCGGCGTCTTCGGCCCGGCGATTGGAGCCCCGCGATCTCGGTGCTAGACACGTCGCCATGACCTTCGCGATCTCCATCGTGGCGCGCCCTTCCCGGCGAATTAAGCGCCCGGCCTGACCCGTCAGGCCGGGTCCAAACCCGATCGCGATCCCCCCTCGAATTCCACGCCAACGACGTCCGCCAGACGTCCGGAAGGTCACATCATGTCCCCGCGGGACGCCACGCTTCACATGCTTTGCGGCAAGATCGCCGCCGGGAAGTCCACCCTGACGGCGCGCCTCGCCGCCGCGCCGCGCACCGTCGCGCTCAGCGAGGATCACTGGCTGGCGCGTCTCTATCCGGGCCAGATCAACAGCGTCGCCGACTATGTCCGCCACGCCGCCCTGCTGCGCGAGGCGATCGCCCCCCACGTCGAGGCCCTGCTGCGCGCGGGCCTGTCGGTGGTTCTGGATTTTCCCGCCAACACCCCGGCCAGCCGGGCCTGGATGCGCGGGATCATCGAACGGTCGGGCGCGCGGCACGTGCTCCATGTCCTCGATGTTCCCGACGACGTCTGCCGGGCCAGGCTGCGGGCGCGCAACGCGGCGGGCCAACACGACTTCGCGGCCAGCGACGCCGAGTTCGACGCCATCACCGCCTATTTCACGCCCCCGGCACAGGACGAGGGTTTCAACATCGTGGTGCTGAAGCCGGAATGACCCCACGCACCGACGGCGCGCGGCACGGCGCGGTCCGCGCCGGGTCGCCTCGCCGAGGACGACCGTCGCCATGCCTCCGGGGCGGACGCGGCGCACGCCCGGCGCGCCCTAGACGTCTTCCAGCAGCGCCACCCCCGGCGCGGTCTTCAGGGCGCCGCGCAGGGCGGCGTCGAGGGTGTAGCGGCCAGGCAGCTTCATCTCGATCTCGCGGCCACCGCCCAGGGCGGCGATCAGGCTGATCTCGCCGCCGCGCGGCGAGGCGGCCGGCTCCAGCCGCTTCTTCAGGGCCGCGATCTCGGTGGCCGAGGGCGACAGGTGCAGGCGCAGGCCGGCCACCATGTTCTCGATGGCCTTCTCGATCGGCTCGGCGTCGTCGCCGAAGAACCGCACTTCGCCGTCGCGGGCCTTGGCGCGGACCTTGATCGACACCGCCTTGCCCGGCTCCAGCACCTCGCGGCACTTGCGCAGCGCCTCGGGCGGGAACAGCACCTCGTACTCGCCGCTGGGGTCCGACAGCGAGACGAAGGCGAAGCGCTCGCCGCTCTGCGAGGCGCGCTCCTGGCGGCGGCGGACCACGCCGCACATCCGGAAGGCCTCCATGCCGGCCTCGGCGCGCGGGATCACCTCGGTCAGCATGTGGGTGCGCCGGCGGCGCAGCACCCCGACCATGTCGTCCAGCGGGTGGCCGGTCAGGTAGAAGCCGACGGCGGCCAGCTCCTCGTCCAGCAGGTCGACCTGGCTCCAGGGCTCGGTCTTCTTCAGGCGCGGGCGGCCGGCGGCCGGGTCGCCGCCGAACAGGGCGTGCTGGCCGCCCTGGCGATCGGCCGCGATGCTCTGGCCGTGGGCGATCAGCACGTCGGCCGAGGCGAAGATCTGGGCGCGGTTCTTGGACAGGGAGTCGAAGGCCCCGGCCCGGGCCAGATTCTCGATCGCCCGCTTGTTGACCAGCTTGGGATCGACGCGTTCGACGAAGTCGAAGATGTCGCGGAACGGCCCGCCCTCCTCGCGGATGGCGACCAGGTGCTTCATGGCCTCCAGCCCGACGTTGCGCACCGCGCCCAGCGCATAGAGCACCTCGCCGTTCTCGACCTCGAAGTCGGCGCCCGAGCGATTGACGTCCGGCGGCCGCACGACGATGTCGAAGCGCCGGGCGTCCTGGTGGAAGACCGCCAGCTTGTCGGTGTTCGACAGGTCCAGGCTCATCGACGCGGCCAGGAACTCGACCGGCGTATTGGCCTTCAGCCAGGCCGTCTGGTAGGCGATCAGAGCGTAGGCGGCGGCGTGCGACTTGTTGAAGCCGTAGCCGGCGAACTTGGCCACCAGTTCGAAGATCGAGCCGGACTGCTCCTCGGGGACGTTCTTGTCCTTGGCCCCGGCGACGAAACGGATCTTCTGGAGATCCATTTCCTCCTTCTTCTTCTTGCCCATGGCGCGGCGCAGAAGATCGGCTTCGCCCAGGCTGTAGCCGGCCAGGATCTGGGCGATCTGCATCACCTGTTCCTGGTAGACGATGACGCCGTAGGTCTCCTTCAGCACCACCTCCAGCGAGGGGTGCAGGTTGTCGACGGGCTTTCGTCCGAACTTGCAGTCCACGAAGGTGTCGATGTTGTCCATCGGCCCCGGGCGGTACAGCGAGATCAGCGCGGTGATCTCCTCGATCGAGCCGCAGCGCATCTTGCGCAGGGTGTCGCGCATGCCCTGGCTTTCCAGCTGGAACACGCCGACCGTCTGGCCGGAGGCGAGCAGTTCGTAGGTCTTGGCGTCGTCGAACGGCAGACGGCTGAGGTCGATGATCTCGCCGCGCTTCTTCAGATGCTTCACCGCCCGGTCCAGCACGGTCAGGGTCTTCAGACCCAAGAAGTCGAACTTCACCAGACCGGCGCTCTCGACCCATTTCATGTTGAACTGGGTGGCCGGCAGGTCCGAGCGCGGATCCTTGTAGAGCGGGGTCAGCTGGGTCAGGGGCCGGTCGCCGATCACCACGCCGGCGGCGTGGGTCGAGGCGTTGCGGAACAGGCCTTCCAGCTGCAGGGCAACGTCCAGGCAGGCCTTGACGTTGCCGTCCTCGTCGCGGGCCTGCTTGAGGCGTGGCTCGATGTCGATGGCCTGGGCCAGGGTCACCGGCGCGGCCGGGTTGTTGGGCACCATTTTACAGAGCCGGTCGACCAGGCCCAGCGGCAGCTGCATCACCCGGCCGACGTCGCGCAGCACGGCGCGGGCCTGCAGGGAGCCGAAGGTGATGATCTGGGCCACGCGGTCGCGGCCGTACTTCTCCTGCACGTAGGAGATCACCTCTTCGCGGCGCTCCTGGCAGAAGTCGATGTCGAAGTCGGGCATCGAGACCCGCTCCGGATTGAGGAAGCGCTCGAACAGCAGGCCGAAGCGCAGCGGGTCCAGGTCGGTGATGGTCAGCACCCAGGCGACCAGCGATCCGGCGCCCGACCCCCGCCCGGGGCCCACGGGGATGCCGTGCTCCTTGGCCCACTTGATGAAGTCCGACACGATCAGGAAGTAGCCGGGGAAGCCCATCTTGATGATGATCGACAGCTCGAAGTCGAGGCGGTCCCAATAGACCTGCTCGTCGACCGCCAGCTTATCCAGGGCCGCCAGACGCACCTTCAGGCCTTCCTTGGCCTGGTGGGTCAGCTCCTCGGGCTCGCTGCGGCCGTCGCCGGTGGGAAAGCTGGGCAGGATCGGGTCGCGCTTGTGCACCATGAAGGCGCAGCGGCGGGCGATGTCGAGGGTGTTGTCGCAGGCCTCCGGCAGGTCGGCGAACAGCTTGCGCATGTCCTCGGCCGGCTTGAACCAGTGCTCGGGCGTCACCCGCCGGCGCTCGTCCTGGCCCACGAAGGCGCCGTCGGAGATGCACAGCAGGGCGTCGTGAGCGTCGTACATCGCCGGCTTGGCGTAGTAGACGTCGTTGGTGGCGACCAGCGGCGCGTCGTTCTCATAGGCCCAGTGGACCAGGCCCGGCTCGGCGGCGGCCTGGCGCGGCAGGCCATGGCGTTGCAGCTCGACATAGAACCGGTCGCCGAACACCCGCTGCATCTCGGCCAGGGCCGCCTCGCCTTCGGCGGTCTTGCCGGCGGCCAGCAGGGCGTCGACCGGGCCGTCGGTGCCGCCCGACAGCAGGATCAGCCCCTCGGCGTGCTCGACCACCTTGGCCCAGGGCACGACCGGCTCGGCCATCTCGCCGCTTTCCAGATAGGCCAGCGACGACAGTTCCGAGAGGTTCAGATAGCCCCGCTCGTTCTGGACCAGCAGGGTGATGGTCGGCGTGCGGGCCCAGCGTTCGGTCGGCCCTGCCCCTACGCCCGACACCGCCAGGGCGCAGCCGATGATCGGCTGGACCCCGTAGTCCTTGGAATAGACGGAATATTCCAGGGCCCCGAACAGGTTGTTGCGATCGACCAGCCCCGCGGCCGGCATGCCCGCCGCCACGGCCAGGCCCGGGATCTTGTCGGCCTTGATGGCGCCTTCGAGCAGCGAATAGGCCGAGCGCACGCGAAGGTGGACGAACCCCTGCCCTTCATTGCCCGACATCACCGCACCTCATGGCTACACGACTCAGGCCACCAACTGGGCGACCTGACACATCATCCAGACGAAGCTGGCGACAGATACAAGCGCCAAAGACTCACGCGCGATACGGACCATGGGAACCCTCCTGCGATCGTTGCTCGTTTGTTCTATATTCCACTTTTGTTCTCCTCCGCAAGAGACCCGTGTTCGATTGCGAGCTTTTTTGTCGCGGTCCCGCCGGACCCGGCCAAGGCGGCGATTTCCGGTGGATTTGGCGGGCGGATCGGCGCAGATCGCCCCATGCGCCTGATCATCGACACCGACACCGCTGGAGACGACGTGTTCTCCCTGATGCTCGCCCTGCGCCGCCCCGGCGTGAGCGTCGAGGCCATCACCATCGCCCACGGCAATGTCGGTTTCGAGCAGCACGCCGAGAACGCCCTGGCCACCCTGGAGGCCTGTGAGCGCGGCGGCGAGGTTCCGGTCTATCTGGGCGCCCAGCGGCCGCTGACCCGCGCGCCGCTGGACGCGGCCTACGTGTTCGGGGCCGACGGCATGAGCGACAGCGGCTTTCCCAAGGCCGCCCAGCGCCCCTCCCCCGGCCACGCCGCCGACGAGATCGTGCGTCGGGTGATGGCGGCGCCCGGCGAGATCACCCTGATCGCCCAGGCGGCGCTGACCAACATCGCCCTGGCCTATCAGCGCGAGCCGCGCATCGCCCAGGCCGTCAAGCATCTGTGGATCATGGGCGGGACCGACAACGGAGTCGGCAACGTCACCCCGGCGGCCGAGTACAACCTCTATGTCGATCCGGAAGCCGCCAAGATCGTCGTCAACGCCGGCTTCCCGATGAGCATCGTCACCTGGACGGAGACCCTGCGGGACGGGCTTCTGTCCCTGGAGCAGTTGGCGGCTCTGGACGCGATCGGCACGCCGCGCGCGGCGTTCTTCACCCAGGTCAACCGAGCCTCCTTGGCCTTCGCCCAGCAGACGCAAGCCCTGGACGGCAGCCTGCACCCCGACGCCCTGACCTGCGCCGCGGCCCTGGACGAAAGCCTGATCCTGGAGTCGGCGATGGCCGTGGTCGACGTCGAGACGATGGGCGAGCTGACGCGCGGCTATCTGAGCGTCTCGCACCCCATCCTGCCGGACATCGAGGTGGCCGACCCGGCCCTGAGACGCCGACCGCCGAACGCGCGGGTGATCAAGAAGATCGACCAGGCGGGGTTCCATGCGGCATTGCGCCGCGCGCTCCTCTGAAGGCCCGGACTTAACTCAATCTCAGCACGCGCTGGACTAGCCTCTCCCGTCGTCGGGGGAGAAATCATTGCACAAAGCCGTCGCGCTCATGGCCGCGGTCGCGGGCCTGTCGGTCGCGGCTCAGGCCCACGCCGAGGTCGACCTGTTCTCCCGCCAGACCGTTTCCGGTCTGATCGACCTGCGCCTGGGCGCCGCCGACGGCGAGACGGCCTGGATCGACGGCGGCCTGGGCAAGGGGCGGTTCGGGGACGGCGGCAAGGCCGCGCTCGGCGAAGCCTCCATCGTCTGGGCCCCGCGCTTCTCCTCCCGGCTCGGCGCGGTGATCATCGCCCAGAGCCAACAGGCCCAGGACCGCGTGGTCGACGCCGGCGAGGCCTATCTGACCTATCGCGGCGACCTGACCGGCGGCGTGCGGCTGAGCGCCCGCGCCGGCCTGATGTACCCGCCGATCTCGCTGGAGCACGACGGCCTGGAATGGTCCGTGCCCGACACCATCACCCCCTCGGCGATCAACAGCTGGGTGGCGGAGGAGACCAAGGTCGTCGGACTGGAGGCCACGGCGCGCGGCGCGCTCGCCGGCCAGAAACTGAGCGCGACGGTCGGCGTCTTCACCCATGGCGACACCGCGGGCACGTTGCTGACCTTTCGCGGCTGGGCGCTGCACGACCTGAAGTCCAGCGCCACCGGCGACTTCCCGCTGCCGCGCCTCAGCCCGTTCATGATCAAGCGCCAGGCGCCGTTCACGACCTCGCTGCGCGAGCTGGACGGCCGCGCCGGCGTCTACGCGCGCCTCGAGTGGCGGCCCCGCGCGAACCTGATTCTGGACCTGTTCGCCTATGACAACGACGGCAACCGCACGGCCGTCGACAATCACGAATGGTCCTGGGAGACCCGGTTCTTCAACCTGGGCGCCCGCTGGGACATCGACGACGCCACTCACCTGCGCGCCCAGGCGATGCAGGGCGAGACCCTGATGGGCAAGTCCAACGCCAACGGAATTTGGACCGATGTCGGCTTCCAGGCGACCTATGTCTCGGTGACGCGCGACCTGGGGCCCGGCTCGCTGACCGGCCGGTTCGACCAGTTCTCGACCACCGACCGCACCAACAAGGCGGTCGACAACAACGCCGAGCACGGCTGGGCCGCGCTGGTCGCCTATCGCTGGGACCTGCGGCCGGAGATGCACCTGGTGTTCGAGGGCCTGCGGATCGACAGCGACCGGCCCGAACGGGTCCGCCTGGGCGAGACGCCGCGGCAGACCCAGACGGTCGTGCAGACCGCGCTGCGGTATCTGTTCTAGGGCCTAGAAGCTCTGGGGAACCAGGTGGCCGTCCTTCAAGGCGAACACCCGGTCCATGTAGCGAGCCAGCTCCATGTTGTGGGTGGCGATCAGCGCCGCGACGCCGCGCTGGCGGGCCTGCTCGTACAGCGCCTCGAACACCGCCGCCGAATTGGCCGGATCCAGATTGCCGGTCGGCTCGTCGGCCAGCAGCAGCTTGGGGTGGTTGGCCAGGGCCCGGGCGATGGCCACGCGCTGCTGCTCGCCGCCGGACAGCTGGCCCGGCTGGTGATTGAGCCGTTCGGCCAGGCCCAACTGGTTCAGCATCTCGGTGGCGGCGGCGCGCGCCTCGCCCCGGCTTCTGCCGGCGATCATGGCCGGCATGGCCACGTTCTCGACGGCGCTGAACTCGGGCAGTAGGTGATGGAACTGGTAGACGAAGCCGACGGTCGAGAGCCGCACCTTGGTGCGCTGGCGTTCCGACAGCTTGGAGCAGTCGCGGCCGTCCAGGGCGATCAGGCCGGCGTTGGGCTTTTCCAGCAGGCCCGCCGCGTGCAGCAGCGACGACTTGCCCGAACCGGACGGACCGATCAGCCCGACCACCTCGCCGGGATAGACGTCCAGGTCGACGCCGCGCAGCACGTTCAGCGCCCCGGCCTCGGTGACGTAGGTGCGCTCGACGCCGCGCAGGGCCAGGACGGGGCTGGCCACGGGCTGGGTGGGATCACTCATAGCGAAGGGCCTCGACCGGATCGAGCCGCGAGGCGCGGATGGCGGGCGGCAGGGTGGCCAGGATGCTCATGGCCGTCGAGATGCCGACGATGCTGGCCACCTCGGCCCAATCGATCTTGGCCGGGATGTGGGCCAGGAAATAGATGTCGGCGCTGAACACCGCCGTGCCGGTCACCCACTCCACGAAATTCTGGATGGTGCTGATGTTGGCGCAGAACAGCGTGCCGAGCAGCAGGCCCGCCAGGGTGCCCGACAGGCCGATCGAGGCGCCGGCCATGATGAAGATCCGCAGGATCGAGGCCTGGCTGGCCCCCATGGTCCGCAGGATGGCGATGTCGCGGCCCTTGTTCTTCACCAGCATGACCAGGGCCGAGATGATGTTCAGGGTGGCGATGGCGACGATGAAGAACAGGATCAGCCGCATCACCTTGCGTTCGACCTGCAGGGCGTTGAAGTAGCTGGAGTTCTTGTCCATCCAGTCCTGGACGAAGGCGCCCGGGCCGCTGGCCTGTTCGATGATCGGCTTGATCTCCTTGGCCCGGTCGGGGTCGGCGATCTTGATCTCGACATAGTCGATCGAGGTGTCGCGGCCGAAGAACAGCTGGGCCTGGGGCAGCGCCATGTAGACGAAGCTCTCGTCGAACTGGCTCATGCCGACGCTGAAGATGCCGCCGACCGTGTAGTCCTTTTCGCGCGTCGAGGTCCCGAACGCCGTGGCCGGGCCGGAGGGCGAGATCAGGGTGATGGCGTCGCCGGCCGACAGGCCCAGATTGCGGGCCATGCGGTCGCCGATCAGCACGATGTCGCCGCCGTACTCACCCTCGCCGAACCCGGCCAGCGAGCCGCGCTTGATGTTGGACGAGATCATCTTCATGCCGCGCAGATCGGCCGGGGTGACCCCGCGCACGATGGCGCCGGACACCTGGCTGGGACCGATGACCATGGCCTGGGCCTCGACCATCGGCGCGGCCTGGGTCACGCCGCGCACGGCCTTGATGCGGTTGATGACGCCGTCGCGGTCCGGTCCGTTCAGCAGCGGACCCTGAGCGTAGACGTGGCCGTTGAAACCCAGCAGCCGGCCCAGCAGCTCGGCGCGGAAGCCGTTCATCACGCTCATCACGGTGATCAGGGCGAAGACCGCCAGCATCACCGCCGCGAACGAGATGATGGCGATCAGCGCCACGCCGCCGTTCTTGCGCTTGTTGCGCAGGTACCGCCAGGCGACGGTGCGCTCCCAGGTTCCGAACGGACCGGCGCCGAGGGCCATCAGGCGGCCTTGCCCGATTGGGGGCCGGTGAGTTGGGCGATCACGTCGGCCAGCGGGGCGCTGTGGCGCTCGCCGGTCTTGCGGTTCTTGATCTCGACCACGCCCTCGGCGACGCCCTTGGGGCCGACGATCAGCTGCCAGGGCACGCCGATCAGGTCCATGGTGGCGAACTTGGCGCCGCCTCGGGTGTCGGTGTCGTCATAGAGCGGGTCGCGGCCGGCGGCCTTGAGCGCCTGGTAGGCGGTCTCGCAGGCTTCGTCGCAGGCGGCGTCGCCCTGGCGCATGTTGATGATCCCGACGCCGAACGGGGCGACGGACTCGGGCCAGATGATGCCGCCCTCGTCGTGGCTGGCCTCGATGATCGCGCCCAGCAGGCGTGAGACGCCGACGCCGTAGCTGCCCATCTGCACCGGCACGTCCTTGCCGTCCGGCCCGGTGACCAGGGCCTTCATCGGCTCGGAATACTTGGTGCCGAACGAGAAGATGTGGCCCACCTCGATGCCGCGCGCCGACAGGCGGTCGCCCTCGGGGATGGCGTCGAAGGCCGCCGCGTCGTGCATTTCCTCGGTGGCGGCGTAGAGCGCGGTGCGCTGGTTCACCAGCGGCTGCAGGTCGCCGAACCAGTCGACGTCCGGACCGGGCGCGGCCATCTCGACCAGGTCCTTGTGGCAGAAGACGGCGCTTTCGCCGGTGTCGGCCAGGACGATGAACTCGTGGCTGAGGTCGCCGCCGATCGGGCCGGTGTCGGCGCGCATCGGCACGGCCTTCAGGCCCATGCGCGAGAACAGGTTCAGATAGGCCACGAACATGCGGTTGTAGGCCTTGCGCGCGCCCTCGGCGTCGAGGTCGAAGCTGTAGGCGTCCTTCATCAGGAACTCGCGGCCGCGCATCACGCCGAAGCGCGGACGCGTCTCGTCGCGGAACTTCCACTGGATGTTGTAGAGGTTCTTCGGCAGCTCCTTGTAGCTCCGCACATGGGCCCGGAAGATGTCGGTGACGACTTCCTCGGCGGTGGGGCCGTAGAGCAGATCGCGCTTGTTGCGGTCGGTGATGCGCAGCATCTCGTCGCCATAGGCCTCGTAGCGGCCGCTCTCGCGCCACAGGTCGGCCAACTGGATCGTCGGCATCAGCAGTTCGATCGCGCCGGCCCGATCCATTTCTTCACGGACGATCTGCTCGACCTTCTTGAGCACCTTCAGGCCCAGCGGCAGCCAGGCGTAGATGCCCGCCGCCTCCTGGCGGATCATGCCCGCGCGCAGCATCAGCTGGTGCGAGACGATCTGGGCGTCGGAGGGAGCTTCTTTCAGAACGGGCAGGAAATAGCGCGACAGGCGCATGGACGAGACGTCTCCGGGGAATTCGAGGCGTTGAGATAGCCGCTTGGGCGTCAGCTTGGCAACGCGCGCGGCGAAAAGATGACGTTCCGAGGTGTTGGATCAACCGGTCACCGGTCGGCGTAAGAAAGCGTGACCGTGAAAAAGGGTCCATCGCCGGCGAAAAGAAGGCCGCGCGGTCCTCGCGCGGCCTTTCAAGTCATCGTCGGGGAAGACGCCACAGAGCAAGGTCGGAAAAGCCGGCCTCGTGACTCCGAGATTAGGCTCCGAACGGTTGTTCGGGGCGCCCGATTGCGTCTGGTCTGGCCAGTTGGCGAAGTTCGCCCACGGATTGGGCGAATGCCGGCAAATATGACGTCGCGCGCCCAAGGCTTGGGCGCCATTCCTGTGATCAATAGCTGGCGGGCAGGGCCGGCAGGGTGATCAGGTGGAAGCGGATGACCAGCAGCAGCGCCGCCATCACCAGCGCCGACACCCAGGTCGTCGTGAAGAACTTGCGCTTCAGGTTCGGATTGACCGGCGCGCCGGGGTCGGCGCCCGGCGGCGGCTCGATCCCCAGCTCCTTGAAGGTGCGGTTGCCCAGCGGCAGCACGGCGAACAGCGTGGTCCACCAGATGGTCAGATAGACGGCGATGCAGGTGACGGGACCCATCAGTGAGCCTCTTTCGGCGTTTCCATGAGCTCGACCAGCATGCCGCCCATGTCCTTGGGGTGAACGAAGATGATCAAGGTGCCGTGGGCGCCGATGCGCGGCTCGCCCAGCACGGTGGCGCCCTTGGCGACCAGGCTGTCGCGGGCCTCGTAGATGTTTTCCACCTCGAAGCAGATGTGATGCTGGCCGCCCTTGGGGTTCTTGGCCAGGAAGCCGTGGATCGGCGAGGCCTCGCCATAGGGCTCGATCAGCTCGATCTGGCTGTTGGGCAGGTTGACGAAGCAGACCCACACGCCCTGCTCGGGCATGGCCCACTTTTCGGTGTGCGAGGTCGCGCCCAGCAGGTCGCGGTACATCTTCACCGACTCGTCGATGGAGGGCGTGGCGACGCCGACGTGGTTGAGCTTGCCGATCATGGTCCGTTCCCGCGTATTCTTGTGATTGCGGTTGGCCTAGCACCGATGCCGCACTGCGAAAAGAGCGACCAGTCAGCGCGCCGGCGCGGGCTCGCGCAGCCAGTGGAAGCGCACCGGCATGATCTGGATCAGCAGGATCCCGGCGAGGAACCCGCCCAGGTGGGCCTGCCAGGCGATGCCCATCACGCCCGAACCGGACGCGGCGCCGTAGGCCGCGCCCATGCCGACCACCAGCAGGTTGGAGAACAGCGCCGAGCCGACCTGCTGGGCGACGCCGCGCGAGAACAGCGGCGCCAGCTTGGCCTGTCCGGGCGCGGCCAGCCGGGCGACGGCGCCCCACAGGCCGAAGATCGCGCCCGATGCGCCGACCGCCCCGCTTTGCTCCGGCGCCAGCAGGACGAACGCCCCCGCGCCGGCCAGTCCGCAGACGACGAAGAAGAACAGGAAGAGCAGTCCGCCGATCCAGTCGCGGCCCAGACGCTGGGCGATCGCCGGCCCCAGGGCGATCAGGGCGCCGCTGTTCATCGTGATGTGCAGCCAACCCAGGGTCTGCCCCCAACTGGCGTGCAGGAACATGTGGGTCAGCGGCGTCCACCACAGGCCCTGGAACACGCCCGGCTTCCACAGCGCGCCGTAGAAGAAGATCGCGTCGCCATAGCCGAGGCTCTCGCCGACCGCCTGGAGGGCGCAAATCAGCCAGAGCACGCCGGTGATCACCAGGACCGGCCAGGCCTCGAACCAGAGCATGGACGGCCCCCTGCCCCACAACGCTTCGCGTTGCGGGGTCTCGGCGACGGGCGTCCGCTCGTCGGTCATCGCGGGGTCAGACCCGCAGGACCGTGGTCTCGACCACGGGCTTGCGTTCCCAGATGCGGAAGGCGGCCTTCTTCACGGCCTTGGACAGGGCGCTCTCGATGGCCTCGTCGATCTCGCACTGCTCGCCGCTCAGGCGCTTGAAGGCGGTCTCGGCCTCCTCGGCCAGGTCGTCCAGCGCGTCGTCCAGCGGATATTCGGCGTCGCCGGCCAGGCCCAGGCCGCGGACCTGCGGGCCCGAGACGATGCGGTTGCGGCCGTCCAGCACCACCGACACGGCCAGCATGCCGTTGAACGCCGCGTGACGCCGCTCGCGCAGGGCCTCGCCGTTCTCGGGCGTCACCACCCCGCCGTCGACATAGAGGCGGCCCGACGGGACCTCGTCGATGATCTGCGGATGGCCGGGGGCCAGCAGCACCATGTCCCCGTTGCGCGGGCTGACCGCGTGCGGCACCTGCAGGTCCTTGGCGAAGGCGGCGTGCTCGATCAGGTGGCGGCGCTCGCCGTGGGTCGGCACTGCGATATGCGGCCGGGCCCACTGGTACATCTGCTTGAGCTCGTCGCGGCACGGGTGGCCGCTGACGTGGATGCCGGGGGTGTCGCGTTCGGTGTGCAGGCGCACGCCGCGGTCGGCCAGCTTGTTCTGCAGATTGCGGATCGGGATCTCGTTGCCCGGGATCACCCGCGAACTGAAGATCACGTGGTCGCCCTGCGAGAGCTTGACGTGCGGGTGGGTGCCTTCGGCGATCCGGGCCAGGGCCGCGCGGGCCTCGCCCTGGCTGCCGGTGCACAGGAACAACACCTCGTTCTCGGGCAGGTACTTGGCCTGGTCGTCGGTGATGAAGGGCTCCAGCCCCTCCAGCAGGCCGACGTGGCGGGCCGCCGCGCTCATCCGGTGCATCGAGCGGCCGGCCAGGCAGACCTTGCGGCCGGCCGCCTGGGCGGCGCGGATCACGGTGTCCATCCGGGCCACGTTCGAGGCGAAGCAGGCCACGGCGATCTTGCCGGTCAGGCCCTTGATCAGCCGGTTCATCGCCACGCGGACGTCGGCTTCCGAGCCGGCCACGCCGTCGACGAAGACGTTGGTGCTGTCGCAGACCATGGCCAGCACGCCCTCGTCGCCGAGACGCTGGATGGCCGCGATGTCGGTGGGGCCGCCCAACTGCGGGTCCGGATCGATCTTCCAGTCGCCGGTGTGCAGGATCGTGCCCAGCGGGGTCTTGATCGCCAGGCCGTTCGGCTCGGGGATCGAGTGGGTCAGGGTGATCATTTCCAGATGGAACGGACCCAGGTCGAAGCTGCCGCTCAGCGGGATCTCGGTGATCGGCACCTCGTCCAGCAGGCGGGCGTCGCGCAGCTTCTCGCGCAGCAGGAAGGCGGTGAACGGCGTGGCGTAGACGGGCGCCTTCAGGCGCGGCCACAGCCAGTGCACGGCGCCCAGGTGGTCTTCGTGGGCGTGGGTCAGGACGATCCCGATGATGTCGTCCTTGTAGGCCTCGATGAATTCGGGGTCGGGCAGGATAATTTCGACGCCGGGCGTCGTCTGGTCGCCGAAGGTCACGCCCAGGTCGACGACGATCCACTTGCGGTCGTCGGCCGGGCCATAGCCGTACAGATTGAAGTTCATGCCGATCTCGTTCGACCCGCCTAGCGGCAGGAAGACGAGTTCGTCCTTGGGGGAAGGCTTGTCGGTATATTTGGTCATTAGGTCTCTAGATGGGTGTTGCGACGATGAATTTCGAGGAGACCACGAATGGTCAGATCTGAATCGAAGTGGTCGATGCTGTCGGTGGCGCCCTCGAACAGCGAGGCGACGCCGCCGGTGGCGACCACGGTCATGGGTTCGGCCCGTTCGGCCTTGATGCGGGCCACCAGGCCCTCGATCAGCGATATATAGCCCCAGAACACGCCCGATTGCATGGCGCTGACGGTGTCCGTGCCGACGATGCGGCCGCTCGACGGGCGCTGGATGGCGATGCGCGGCAGCTTGGCGGCGGCCTCGTGCAGGGCCTGCATGGAAAGATTGATGCCGGGGGCGATGATGCCGCCCTCGAACGCGCCGTCGGCCGCGACGATGTCGAAGGTGGTGGCGGTTCCGCTGTCGATGACGATCAGCGGGCCCGGATAGATCATGTGCGCGCCCACGGCGTTGACCAGGCGGTCGGCCCCGGCCTCGGACGGCTTGTCGATGCGCACGTCGACGCCCAGCTTGGCGTTCTCGCCGATCACCAGCGGTTCGACGTTGAAATAGCGGCGGCTGAGATTGCGCAGGTTGAAGATCGACTGCGGCACGACGCTGGAGATGATGCAGGCGTCGATGGCCCGGAAGCCCAGGCCCTGCATCGACAGCAGCTGCGACAGCCAGACCACGTATTCGTCGGCCGTGCGCGTGCTCTCGGTGGCGGCGCGCCACTGCGCGATCCACTCATTGCCATCATGGATGGCGAACATGGTGTTGGTGTTGCCCTGTTCGATGGCCAGCAGCATCAGGAGGCCCCTCCGAAAAAGACGTCGCCGGCGGTGATCCGCCGCAATTGGCCGTTCGCCAGACGAAGACGCAGCGCGCCGTCGCCGTCCAGCCCTTCGGCGATCCCCTCCAGGGTTTCGGTCCCCAGGCGGGCCACGCAGGGCTCGCCCAGGCCGTGGGCGCGGGCGGTCCAGGCGTCGGCGATGGCGGGGAAGCCCAGGCGCAGCCAGACGTCCTGCCAGCGCGCGAAGGCGGCGGCCAGGACCTCGATCGCCTCGATCGGCGACGGCGGCGGGGCGTCCCTGTAGGTGGTCAGGGCCGTGGCGGGGCGTTCGCTGTCGATCGGCTTGCGGGCCAGGTTCACGCCCACCCCGACGGCGATCCACAGGCCGCCGGTCGGCCGGGCCCCGGACTCCACCAGGACGCCGCTGACCTTCAGCCCGCCCAGCAGCGGGTCATTGGGCCATTTGAGGCTGACCAGGCCGGCGGGCGCATAGGCCGCCAGCAGGTCGGCGACCGCCAGGGCGGCGACGAACGACACCTGGGCGGCCTCGGCCGGCGGCTTGTCGGTGCGGAACAGCAGGGTGGCGGCCAGATTGCCTTCGCCCGTCTCCCAGGCGCGGCCGCGCCGGCCGCGGCCGGCCGTCTGGCGCAGGCCGACGATCCAGACCGGGCCCGCCTCCCCCGCTTCCGCGCGGCGACGGGCCTCGGCGTTGGTCGAGTCGATCTCGTCCAGAATGACGACGGGCGCGGGCGGAAGAGCGCCCGTCACGTCACGCGTGGCCAAAGGCCGCCGCGGCGGCCCTGGCGGCGGGGTCGAGCCAGATCAGCGCGACCAGCACGACCGGGAACGAGAAGGCGGCGGCGACGAAACCGACCGCGCGGGCGATCGGCTGCGGCTTGTCCACCGCGCCGGCCGGCGCGTCGAACCACATCGCCTTGATCAGGCGCAGATAGTAGAACGCCGCCACCACGCTGCCGACCAAGCCCAGCACCGCCGCCCACTGCAGCAGCACGTCGCCCGAGCCCATGGCCGCGCCGAAGACGTAGAACTTGGCCCAGAAGCCCGAGAACGGCGGCATGCCCAGGGCCGACAGCGAGAACGCGGTCATGGCCACGGCGATGCCCGGACGGTGCTTCACCAGGCCGGCCATGTCCTCGATCGTCTCCATCGGACGACCATCGCGCGACAGGGCCTGGAGGCAGGCGAAGAAGCCGGTGACGTCGACCATGTACAGGGTCATGAACAGCAGCATCGAATGCAGGCCGGTCTCGCCGCCGGTCGCCACGCCCAGCAGGGCATAGCCGACATTGGCGATGGAGCTGTAGGCCCACAGGCGCTTGAGGTTGCTCTGGGCCAGGCCCGCGAAGGCGCCGACGAACACCGAGGCCAGCGACGTGATGACCAGGATCTGGCGCCACTGGGCCACCGAGTCCGGGAAGGCGTCGCCCAGCACGCGGGCGAACATCATCATGGCGGCCAGCTTGGGCGCGGCGGCGAAGAAGCCGACGACCGGGGTCGGGGCGCCTTCATAGACGTCCGGCGTCCACATATGGAACGGCGCGGCCGAGACCTTGAACGCCAGGCCGCAGAGCAGGAACACCAGGCCGAACAGCAGGCCCGTGCCGTGCGCGCCATGGGCCATGGTGGCCCCAACGGCGGCGATGTCGGCGAAGCGGGTGGAACCCGCAAAACCGTAAATGAGCGAAGCGCCGTACAGCAGCAGGCCCGACGACAGGGCGCCCAGCACGAAGTACTTCAGGCCCGCTTCCGACGACTTGGCGTCGTCGCGGCGGAAGGCGGCCAGGACATACAGCGCCAGGGATTGCAGCTCGACGCCGATATAGAGGCTGATCAGGTCGCCGGCCGAGGCGGTGACGCCCATGCCCAGCGCCGACAGGATCACCAGCACGGCGAATTCGAACTTCTGGTCGCCGCGGACGGCCAGCCAGCGGTCGCCCAGCACGACGGCCACGGCGCTGAAGCCGTAGATCGCGACCTTGGCGTAGGTGGCGGCCGCGTCGGCGGAATAGACGCCGTTGAAGGCGTGTCCATGCGGCCCGACCACGGCGGCCACGGCCGCGCCCAGCAGGGCCAGGACGGCCGCGCCGGTGAACAGCGGGGTGACCTTGCCGTGGAACGCGCCCCAGACCAGCAACAACAGGGCCGAGGCCCCGAGGATCACTTCGGGAAGAACGAGGGAGAAGTTGGCGGCGAACGTCATGGGGTCCCTCACCCGCCCACGGCGGCGCGCCAGGCGCCGACGAGCCCGTCGACGGACGACGCGGTCAGGTTGAAGATGAGATTGGGATAAACACCGAGCACCAGGGTGCCGATGATCAGCGGAGCGAAGATCAGGATCTCGCGCTTGTCGAGGTCGGTGATGGTCTTGAGCTCGGGATTGACGATCTCGCCGAACATCACGCGACGGTACAGGTTCAGCGCGTAGACCGCCGAGAGGATCACGCCGCTGGTGGCCACCAGCGCCGTCCAGGTCGAGGCCTTGTAGACGCCGACCATGGTCAGGATCTCGCCGACGAAGCCCGAGGTGCCCGGCAGGCCGACATTGCCCATGGTGAACAGCATGAACGTCGCCGCGTACCAGGGCATGCGGTTGGTCAGGCCGCCGTAGAAGGCGATCTCGCGGGTGTGCATGCGGTCATAGACCACGCCGACGCAGAGGAAGAGCGCGCCCGAGATCAGGCCGTGGCTCAGCATCTGGAACAGCGCGCCCTGCTCGCCCTGAACATTGCCCGAGAAGATGCCCATGGTCACGAAGCCCATGTGGGCCACCGACGAGTAGGCGATCAGCTTCTTGATGTCGGTCTGACGGAAGGCGACCAGCGAGGTGTAGACGATGGCGATGGCCGACATCGCGAACACCAGCGGCTGGAACAGCTCCGAGGCGTTGGGGAACATCGGCAGGCTGAAGCGCATGAAGCCGTAGCCCCCCAGCTTCAGCAGGATGCCCGCCAGGATCACCGAACCGGCCGTCGGGGCCTCGACGTGGGCGTCGGGCAGCCAGGTATGGACCGGCCACATCGGCATCTTGACCGCGAAGCTGGCGAAGAAGGCCAGCCACAGCCAGGTCTGCAGCCACGGGGCGAACTTGAAGCTCATCAACACCGGGATCGACGAGGTGTGGGCGACGGCGATCATCGACAGGATGGCCGCCAGCATCAGCACCGAGCCGAGCAGCGTGTAGAGGAAGAACTTGTAGGCCGCGTAGACCCGGCGCTTGCCGCCCCAGATGCCGATGATCAGGAACATCGGAACCAGGCCGCCCTCGAAGAAGAGGTAGAACAGGATCAGGTCCAGGGCGCAGAACACGCCGATCACCAGGGTCTCGAGCACCAGGAAGCAGATCAGGTACTCGACGACGCGCTTATCGACCGATTTCCAGCCGGCGATGATGCAGATCGGCAGCAGGAAGGTGGTCAGCAGCACGAACAGGATCGAGATCCCGTCGACGCCCATGCGGTAATGCAGGCCCGCGAACCAGTTGAGGTCCTCCACGAACTGGAAGCCCGGGTTCTTGGCGTCGAACTGGGCGACCAGCACGACCGACAGGGCGAAGGTGACCAGGGTGGTCGCCAGGGCGATCCACTTGGCCAGGTTGTCCGTCTTGGCGTTGTCGCCGTGCAGGGCGCGCGCGCCCAGCAACAGGACCACGCCGATCAGCGGAGCGAAGGTGGTGAGGCTGAGAAGGCCGGTCATCGATCTTCCCTAGTGGAAGCGGAACAGGGCGAAGGCCAGCAGACCGGCGACACCGAGCAGCATGACGAACGCGTAGTGATAGAGGTAGCCGGACTGCAGCTTGCCGGTCCGACGGCCGACGTCGTAGCTGACGGCGCTGACGCCGTCGGGCCCGAAACCGTCGATCAGCTTCTGGTCGCCGCCCTTCCAGAACAGGTCGCCGAGGAACTTGGCCGCGCGCACGAAGGTGGCTTGGTACAGCTCGTCGAAGAACCACTTGTTGTAGAAGAACACGTACAGCGGGCCGTTCCGGGCCGCGAGGGCGGCGCCCAGGCGCTCGTTGCCCTTGATCAGATAGACCCAGACGGCGATCGCCAGGCCGAGGATCGAGGCGATCAGCGGGCTGTACTTCACCAGCTCCGGCACCTCGTGGGCCTCGTGCAGCACATGGTTGGTCGGGGCGTTGAAGATCGCGCCGCGCCAGAACTCCTGCTGGTCGTGGCCGACGAAGTAGTCGACGAACACGAAGCCGGCGAAGACCGCGCCGATCGACAGCACGATCAGCGGAATCAGCATCACCCAGGGGCTCTCGTGCGGCTTGTGATCGTGGCCGTGGCCATGGTCGTCATGCGCGTCCGGCAGCGGCTCGTCGTGAGTCTCGGCGTGGGCGTGGTCTTCATGGCCATGGGCGGCGTGCGCGTCATGAGCGTGGTGATCGTCGTGACCCCAGCGGGCCTTGCCGTTGAAGGTGAAGAAGGCCAGGCGCCAGGAGTAGAACGAGGTCAGGCCGGCCACCACCACGCCGATCACCCAGGCGAACAGGGCGATGCCGTTCTTGCCGCCCGCGGCGAAGGCCGCCTCGATGATGGTGTCCTTCGAGTAGAAGCCCGCGAAGCCCAGCTCCAGCGGCGGGAAGCCCAGGCCCGTGATGGCGATCGTGCCGATGGTCATGGCGATGAAGGTCACCGGCAGCAGCTTGGCCAGGGCCCCGTACTTCCGCATGTCCTGCTCGTGGTGCATGCCGTGGATCACCGAACCGGCGCCCAGGAACAGCAGCGCCTTGAAGAAGGCGTGGGTGAACAGGTGGAACATCGCCGCCTGATAGGCGCCGACGCCGGCCGCGAAGAACATGTAGCCCAGCTGCGAACAGGTCGAATAGGCGATGACCCGCTTGATGTCGTTCTGGGTCAGGCCGACCGTGGCCGCGAACAGGGCCGTGATCGCGCCGATCACCGTGACGATGTTCTTGGCGACGGGCGCGTATTCGAACATCGGCGACAGCAGGCACAGCATGTAGACGCCGGCGGTGACCATGGTCGCCGCGTGGATCAGGGCCGAGACCGGGGTCGGGCCTTCCATGGCGTCCGGCAGCCAAGTGTGCAGGAAGAACTGCGCCGACTTGCCCATCGCGCCGATGAACAGCAGGAAGCAGGCGATGTCGACCAGCGGGAAGGTGTGGCCGGCGAACACCCAGGTGCGCGCCACGCCCGAGGCGATCTGCGGGAAGATCTCGGCGAACTGGATCGACCCGAACGCCCAGTAGGTGGTCATGATGCCCAGGGCGAAACCGAAGTCGCCCACGCGGTTGACGACGAAGGCCTTGATGGCCGCGGCGCTGGCGGTCGGCTTCTTGTACCAGAAGCCGATCAGCAGGTACGAGGCCAGGCCCACCCCTTCCCAGCCGAAGAACAGCTGCATGAAGTCGGCGGCGGTGACCAGGGCCAGCATGGCGAAGGTGAACAGCGACAGGTACGCGAAGAACCGCGGCTTGCTGTCGTCCTCGGCCATGTAGCCCCAGGAGTAGACGTGCACGAGGGCCGAGACCGTCGTCACCACGATCAGCATCACGCACGACAGGGCGTCGATGCGGACCGACCAGTTGGAGACGAAGTTCCCCACGTGGATGAAGGGCAGCAGGTTGACCGTGAAGGCCTCCATGTGCCCCCAGGTCCACTGGCTGAACGTGTACCAGCCCAGGGCGCAGCTGAGAATGAGCGCGCCCGTGGTGACCGCCTGCGAGGCGACGTCGCCGATGCGGCGGCCGAACAGGCCGGCGATGATCGCGGCGACCAGCGGCGCGAGAACGAGGATGGTGACGAGAGTCTGCACTGCGATCAGCCCTTCATCACGCTGGCGTCGTCGACGGCGATGTCACCGCGGTTGCGGAAGAACGTCACCAGGATGGCCAGGCCGACGGCCGCTTCGGCCGCGGCCACGGTCAGCACGAACATGGCGAAGACCTGCCCCACCACGTCATGCAGATAGACCGAGAAGGCCACCAGGTTGATGTTCACCGCCAGCAGGATCAGCTCGATCGACATCAGGATGACGATGATGTTCTTGCGGTTCACGAAGATGCCGAAGACGCCGATCGTGAACAGGATCGCGGCGACGACGAGATAGTGCGACAGGCCGATCATTCGCTGATCCCCTCGCCCGGCTTGATCTGCACGAGTTCCATTCCGGTCTTTGGCGTACGGGCGTTCTGCTTGCCGATGTTCTGGCGCTTGACGCCCGGCTTGTGGCGCAGGGTCAGGACGATGGCGCCGATCATGGCCACCAGCAGCACCAGACCCGCCAGTTGGAAGAAGAAGACGTAGTCGGTGTAGAGCACCCGGCCGATCGCCTCGGTGTTCGGCACGCCGACCGGCGAGGCCAGGGGCTCGGCGTTCTTGCCGGCCGCGCCGCCGCTGACCACCGAGGCGGCGACCATGATCATCTCGATCGTCAGAACCCCGCCGACCAGCCCGCCGACCGGCAGGTACTGGGCGAAGCCCTGGCGCAGCTCGGCGAAGTCCACGTCGAGCATCATCACGACGAACAGGAACAGCACCGCGACCGCGCCCACGTAGACGACGATCAGCAGCATCGCCAGGAACTCCGCGCCCATCAGGACGAAGAGGCCGGCGGCCGAGAAGAAGGCGGTGATCAGGAAGAGCACCGAGTGCACGGGGTTCTTGGCCGAGACGACGAGAAGACCCGCCGCCACGGTCGCTACCGCGAGCAAATAGAAAGCTATCGCCTGCAAGGCAGGTGCTCCCCTTAAAACCATAAAACAACGACGGGCCGGATGGCTCGCCGTCTACCTCGGAATCGCGCCCCGTCCTTTAGCGGTAGGGCGCGTCCAACTCCAGATTCTTCGCGATCAGCCGTTCCCAACGGTCGCCGTTGTCGAGCAGCTTTTCCTTGTCGTAGTAAAGTTCCTCGCGCGTCTCGACGGCGAACTCGATGTTCGGCCCCTCGACGATGGCGTCCACCGGGCAGGCCTCCTGGCACAGGCCGCAGTAGATGCACTTGACCATGTCGATGTCGTAGCGGGTCGTGCGGCGGCTGCCGTCGTCGCGCGGCTCGGCCTCGATGGTGATGGCCTGGGCCGGGCAGATGGCTTCGCACAGCTTGCAGGCGATGCAGCGCTCTTCACCCGACGGATAGCGACGCAGGGCGTGCTCGCCGCGGAAACGGGGCGACTGCGGGCCGCGCTCGTTCGGATAGATCACGGTCTTCTTCGGCGCGAGCATGTACTTCATGCCCAGGCCGAAGGCGCCCGCGAAGTCGAGCAGGGCCACGCCCTTGATCGCCTGTGTGATGCGCTGGAACACCAGAGCTCTCCTAACACTTCTCTTTGGGGAAGGGTTTTGCGTCCCTCCCCGCTTCGATCTGTCCCCGGCGGGTAGCCTGCCGGATGACGCATTCCCTGGCCTTGGCGTCCGCCTGACGGCGCGCTTCGACCTGTTCGTCCATCGACCTGGTCTCCTCCGGCGGCCGAACGCCGCGCGGATGCTCCCAGGCGGCGCAGCCGGACAGAGCGATCATCGCGATCATTCCGGTCCAGCGCGCCTTGTGCGTCATTTTCCGCCCTTCGGAATGACGCAGGTGTAGTTCGAAAGCTGGGTGGGGTCGCCCCCATCCTGCTTGGCTTCGATCTTGCCGCCGTCGGCGGTGCATTGCTCGCTGTCCCGGCGCAGCTGGTCGTAGCTGGCCGTGCCGCGCCCCAGCGAATAGGACGTCTTGGCCGGCGCGGCGCCGTCGGTCGCGCAACCGGCCAGGATCAGGCCGAGGGCGGCGACCGCCAGGTATGTCGTCTTGCCGATCACCCCTGGATCCCGAACACGCGCCAGGCCGACACCAGCATCACCAGCACCAGCGACATCGGCAGGAACACCTTCCAGCCCAGGCGCATCAGTTGGTCGTAGCGGTAGCGGGGCACGATGGCCTTGGCCATGGCGATCATGAAGAACGCCACGACGATCTTGAAGTAGAACGCCAGGGCCAGCAGGAAGTTGACCAGGAACGGCGGCCAGCCGGCCGTGAAGCCGATCGGGAAACCAGGGTTCCAGCCGCCGAAGAACAGCACGCTGATCATCGCGCACATCAGGACGATGTTCGAATATTCGGCGACCATGAACAGCAGGTACGGGGTCGAGCTGTATTCAACCTGGTAGCCGGCCACAAGTTCGGATTCGGCTTCCGGCAGGTCGAACGGCGGGCGGTTGGTCTCGGCCAGGGCCGAGATGAAGAACATGCCCATGGCGATCACCATCACCGGCAGCAGGATGATGTTCTTCAGGCCGTGGCCGCCGAACACGTTCCAGTTCCAGATCCAGCCCGCTTGCTGCTCGACGATCGAGCTGAGGTTCATGGTGCCGGCCAGCAGGATCACCGTGATGATGATCAGGCCGATCGACACTTCGTACGAAACCATCTGCGCCGCCGAGCGCAGGGCGCCCAGGAACGGGTACTTCGAGTTCGAAGCCCAGCCGCCCATGATGATGCCGTAGACGCCCAGCGAGCTCATCGCCAGCAGGTACAGGATGCCGACATTGAGGTTGGAGACCACCCAGCCCGGCGCGAACGGCACCACGGCCCAGCCGACGAAGGCCAGGACCAGGCTGAGCAGCGGGGCCAGCAGGAAGATCACCTTGTCGGCGCCGGCCGGGATGATGATCTCCTTCAGCACGAACTTGAAGAAGTCGGCGAAGGACTGCAGCAGGCCGAACGGACCCACCACGTTGGGGCCCTTGCGCATCTGCACGCCGGCCCAGATCTTGCGGTCGGCCAGCAGCAGGAAGGCCAGGCTCAGCAGGACCCAGATCACGACCAGCAGGATTCCGCCGGTGGTCAGCAGGGTCCAGGTCACGGCGGGGTTGGAGAAGAATTCGCTCACCGGCCTACTCCGCCGCGATCTTGGCGGCGCCGGAAACCGTGGCCGCGCATTCGGCCATGGTCACGCTGGCGCGCGCGATGGGATTGGTCAGGTGGAAGGCCTTGATCGGGCTTTCGAACGGGGCGTCCGACAGCTCGCCGGCGCCGCCCAGGCCCGACAGGTCGAACGCGGTCGGGATCGAGCCCGGCGCGAAGTCGATCTGGCCGAAGGTCGGATGCTCGGCGAACAGCTTGGCCCGCAGCTGGTCCAGGCTGTTGTACGGCAGCGTGGCGCCCAGGTGCTCGGAGAGAGCCCGCAGGATCGACCAGTCTTCCTTGGCGTCGCCCTTGGGGAACACCGCCCGCTCGCCCATCTGGACGCGGCCTTCGGTGTTCACATAGAGGCCGTTCTTCTCGGTGTAGGCCGCGCCCGGCAGGATGACGTCGGCCTTGTGGGCGCCGGCGTCGCCGTGGGTGCCCAGATAGATCTTGAAGGCGTCCGAGGCGGCGGTCTCGCACTCGTCGGCGCCCAGCAGGAACAGCACGTCCAGCGCGCCCGGCTTCAGCATCTCCGACGTCGACAGACCGCCCTCGCCCGGGACGAAGCCCAGGTCCAGGCCGGCCACGCGGGCGGCGGCGGTGTGCAGCACGTTCCAGCCGTTCCAGCCGTCACGCACGACGCCGAAGGTCTTGGCGACAGCGGCGGCGGCCTTCAGCACGGCGGCCCCGTCGGCGCGGCTGAGCGCGCCCTGGCCGATGATGATCGCCGGACGCTCGGCGTTCTTCAGGGCCGTGACGAAGTCGTTCTTGGCCTTGGCCAGGCCCGACAGGGTCTTGGTCCCGGCGCCGAGATAGTCGTAGTCGAACGTCAGGTCGGCCTGCTCGCCGATCACGCCGAAGCGGGTCTTGCCGGCGATCCACTGCTTGCGGAAGCGGGTGTTCAGGACCGGGGCCTCGAGGCGCGGATTGGCGCCGACGAACAGCACCACGTCGGCGTTCTCGATGCCGGCGATCGTGGAGTTGAACAGCCAGCTCGCGCGCGGACCTTGGCCCAGGGCCGAGCCGTCCTGGCGGGCGTCGAGGTTCTTCACGCCCAGGGCGGTGAACAGGTCCTTGGTCGCCTTCAGGCTCTCGGCGTCCTGCAGGTCGCCGGCGATCACGCCGATGCGCTCCGGCTTGGCGGCCTTGATCTTGGCGGCGACGGCGGCGAACGCCTGAGCCCAGCTGGCCGGCTGCAGCTTGCCGCCGACGCGGACGTACGGGCGGTCAAGGCGCTGACGCTGCAAGCCGTCGACGGCGTAGCGCGTCTTGTCGCTGATCCACTCCTCGTTGACGTCCTCGTTGACGCGCGGCAGCACGCGCAGCACCGCTGAGCCGCGGGCGTCGACCCGGATGGCCGAGCCCAGGGCGTCCATGACGTCGACGCTCTCGGTCTTCTTCAGCTCCCAGGGCCGCGCCTCGAAGGCGTAGGGCTTGGAGGTCAGGGCGCCGACCGGGCACAGGTCGATCACGTTGGCGCTGAGCTCCGAGGTCACCGCCGCGCCGAGATAGGTCGTGATTTCAACGTCTTCGCCGCGCGAGATCAGGCCGATCTCCGGCGAGCCGGCGACTTCGGTGATGAAGCGGACGCAGCGCGTGCACTGGATGCAGCGGGTCATCACGGTCTTGATGAGCGGGCCCATGGCCTTTTCTTCGACCGCGCGCTTGTTCTCTTCATAGCGGCTGTCGTCGCGGCCATAGCCCATGGCCTGGTCCTGCAGGTCGCACTCGCCGCCCTGGTCGCAGATCGGGCAATCCAGCGGGTGGTTGATGAGCAGGAACTCCATCACCCCTTCGCGGGCCTTCTTGACCATCGGGGTCTTGGTGAAGATCTCCTGGCCCTCGGCGGCCGGCAGGGCGCACGACGCCTGCGGCTTCGGCGGGCCGGGCTTCACCTCGACCAGGCACATGCGGCAGTTGCCGGCGATGCTCAGGCGCTCGTGATAGCAGAAGCGCGGGATCTCTTCCCCGGCCAGTTCCGCGACCTGCAGAACCGTCATGCCGGGCTCGAACTCGACCTCGACGCCGTTGACCTTGGCGATTGCCATAATCGTTTACTCCGCCGCGATCAGCTTGGCGCCCTGCACGTGCAGGCGACCGCTACGATAGGATGCGATCCGCTCCTCCACCTCGTGGCGGAAGTGACGGAACAGGCCCTGGATCGGCCAGGCGGCCGCGTCGCCCAGGGCGCAGATGGTGTGACCCTCGACCTGGGTCGTGACGTCCAGGAGGGTGTCGATTTCTTTCGGATCGGCCTCGCCGGTGGCCATGCGCTCCATGACCCGCCACATCCAGCCGGTGCCTTCGCGGCACGGCGTGCACTGGCCGCAGCTCTCGTGCTTGTAGAAGTACGACAGTCGGGCGATGGCGCGGACCAGGTCGGTGTCCTTGTCCATGACGATGACGGCGGCGGTGCCCAGGCCCGATTTCAGGTTGCGCAGGGCGTCGAAGTCCATCGGCAGGTCTTCACACTGCTCGGCGGGGATCATCGGCACGGACGAGCCGCCCGGGATCACGGCCTTCAGATTGCCCCAGCCGCCGCGGATGCCGCCGCAGTGGTCTTCCATCAGCTGACGGAAGGGGATGCTCATGGCCTCTTCGACGTTGCACGGCAGGTTCACGTGGCCGCTGACGCAGAACAGCTTGGTGCCGCTGTTGTTCGGACGGCCGAAGCCGGCGAACCAAGCCGCGCCGCGACGCAGGATCGTGCCGGCGACGGCGATGCTCTCGACGTTGTTGACCGTGGTCGGCATGCCGTAGAGGCCCGCGCCGGCCGGGAACGGCGGCTTCAGGCGCGGCTGGCCCTTCTTGCCTTCCAGGCTTTCCAGCAGGGCCGTCTCTTCGCCGCAGATATAGGCGCCGGCGCCGTGGTGGACGTAGAGGTCGAAGTCCCAGCCGTGGACGTTGTTCTTGCCGATCAGCTTGGCCTCGTAGGCCTGCTTGATGGCGGCTTCCAGCACTTCGCGCTCGCGGACGTACTCGCCGCGAATATAGATGTAGCAGGCGTGGGCCAGCATGGCGCGCGAGGCGATCAGGCAGCCTTCGATCAGGAGGTGCGGGTCATGCCGCATGATCTCCCGGTCCTTGCAGGTGCCCGGCTCGGACTCGTCGGCGTTGACCACCAGATAGTGCGGACGGCCATCCCTCACTTCCTTGGGCATGAACGACCACTTCAGGCCGGTGCCGAAGCCCGCCCCGCCCCGGCCGCGCAGGCCGGAGTTCTTCATGTTCTCGATGATCCAGTCGCGCCCGGCGTCCAGGATGTCCTTGGTGCCATTCCAGCAGCCGCGCTTCTTCGCGCCCTCGAGCCCCCAATCGTGGAGACCGTAGAGGTTCGTGAAAATGCGGTCCTTGTCTTCGAGGATACCGACCATGACTCAGCTTTGCGGATCGAATGGATGGGCGCGCACATAGCGCGTCCGACGAATGATGACATAGGCGAAAAGCGACCAGGCGGCGCCTATCACCAGGAAACCGACGGGAACGGCCCAGGCGGGGGCTCCCGCGACCTGCCGCCCCCAGATCAGGAGCATCGCCCCGATCAGGCAGCCGACCAGGCCGGCGATGCGCTCGTTGCGGTAAAGAGCGCGGATGGTCTTCACGTAAGCCACGCGCCTGGAGAGGAGTTCGGAATCATCGGTCACGACGCCCCGCCCCCCTCGTCGCGCCTGGCGGCGGCGTAGCCGATGACGGCCGCGCCGGCCAGCACGAAGCAGACCGATTCGATGGCGAACATCGTGGTCGGGCGCTTCTTCTGGATGGCGTCGGCGTGTCCCATCAGGCCGCCGGCTCCGTCTTCGGAGCCTTCTTCGGCTTTTCGGGCAGGTTGGGGATCTTGATCTTCTTGGCCAGCGAGCCGTCGAACAGCTTCGGGTCCGTCAGGGTCTGGATCTTGCCCTTGGGCTCCGACGCGCCGCGGCCTTCATAGCTGCCCGGCTTGGGCGACTTGCCGGCGGCGAAGTCGTCGAGGATCGCGGCCAGGCTCTCCGGCGTCAGGTCCTCGTAATAGTAGTCGTTGATGGCGGCCATCGGCGCGTTGCAGCAGGCGCCCAGGCACTCGACCTCTTCCCAGCTGAACTTGCCGTCGGCCGACACCGAATGGGCCTCGCCGATCTTGGCCTTCAGCACGGCCTTCAGGTCCAGCGCGCCGCGCAGCTGGCACGGCGTCGTGCCGCATAGTTGGACGAAGGCGACCTTGCCGACCGGCTGCAGCTGGAACATCACGTAGAAGGTGGCGACCTCCAGCACGCGGATGACCGGCATCGCCAGTTGCTTGGCGATCTCCTGGATGGCGGGTTCGGAAATCCAGCCTTCCTGCTTCTGGGCCAGCCACAGCATCGGGATCACCGCCGACTGCTTGCGCTCGGCGGGATATTTGGCTTTCCACCAGTCGGCCTTGGCCTGGCTCTCGAGCGAGAACGCGAAGCTGGCGGGCTGGTCCTTGGCAAGGCGACGAACGGACATGTTGGAAAGAGGACTCGCATGAAAACGGGCGCCATCGAAGCGCGCCTCTCTCTAGCCCCTCCACAAGGGCCGCCGCAAGATGTCCACGCCTGTCTTTAGGGCGCCGAATGGCCTGCGCCGCATGCGTTCGCGCGACGCCCGGACGCCAGGCCGAATATCAAGCTTCACCGATTGGCGGTTGACGCTACTCCTTAGAGTGTGTTGACAATCAACACCCGCCATGGCTGCGCAAAGCCTTCCGTCACCGACGGAACTCCGGCGGGGGGGAATTCGCCATGACCAGAATTCTGTCCGTCTTGATCGCCTCCACCGCCCTGATCGGCGCGGCCGCGCCGGCCTGGGCCGGTCCGTGCGAGCGGCTCGCCGGGGGCCGCTACCTCGTCTACCTGGAAGGGGGCAGTCCGTCGCAACTCGGGACAGGCCTTGTCGATTTCCGCGGCGGTGTGGTCAACGCGCCCGTCTTCAGCACCGCCGGCCCGACGCCGCTCCCCAGCGGAACGCCTCCGGTTGTCTATGGCGCGTCCTACGTGCAGGCAGCCACCTGCACGCCGCTGCAGGGCGAGGTCGCCCGCGTGCAATACAGCTCGCAAGCCTCGGTGGATTGGACAGTGGCCGCCGACGGCAAGTCAGCCGCCCTGGCCGGCGCTCAGAACACCGTGGGCATGAGGGGCTGGGCGGCGCGCGCCCCGGCGCCCTGACCCAGCCGGTCGCGTGAAATAGAGCTCTAGGACCCGATCGATTTCAGCCTGAAGCGATCGGGTCCTAGGCTTTCGCGAAATCCACGCGGGCGATCTTGTCGCCCCTGAACGTGTAGATGGCGGCGACCTCGAAGGCCGGATCGCCGTTGCCGCGGTCGACGCGCTCGTGATCGATCACGTTCGCGCCCACCACGATGCGGTTGAGAAGCTGGGCCTTGTTGTTCGGGAACTGCGCGAACGCGGCCTCGTACCACGCGCGATAGGCCTCGATGCCGGTGCGCGCCACGTCGCCGTTCAGGCCGCCGACGATAACGTCATCGGCGAAGTGGGCGCAGTGAGCGTCTAGGTCCTGGGCGTTGTAGGCGTCGAGCTGAGCCTGGGCGATGGCCTCCAGGCTCACCGGTCGACCTCGCCGAACACGATGTCCAGCGAGCCCAGGATGGCTGAGACGTCCGCCAGCTGGTGGCCGCGGTTCATCCAGTCCATCGCCGCCAGGTGCGAGAAGCCCGGCGCCTTGATCTTGCAGCGGTACGGCTTGTTGGTGCCGTTCGACACTAGGAACACGCCGAACTCGCCCTTGGGCGCTTCCACCGCCGAATAGACCTCGCCTTCCGGCGTGCGGAAGCCTTCGGTGTAGAGCTTGAAGTGGTGGATCAGGGCTTCCATCGAGCGCTTCATCTCGGCGCGGCGCGGCGGGCTGACCTTGTTGTCCTGGGTCATCACCGGGCCGGGCGTGACGCGCAGCTTGGCGATCGCCTGCAGGATGATCTTGGTCGACTCGCGCATCTCCTGCATGCGGCACAGATAGCGATCGTAGCAGTCGCCGTTCTTGCCCAGCGGGATGTCGAACTCGAAGTCGTTGTAGCACTCGTAGGGCTGGTTGCGGCGCAGGTCCCAGGCGATGCCCGAACCGCGCACCATCACGCCCGAGAAGCCCCAGGCCAGCGCGTCTTCCTTGGTCACCACGCCGATGTCGACGTTGCGCTGCTTGAAGATGCGGTTGTCGGTGATCAGGCCTTCGATGTCGTCGCAGATCTTCGGGAAGGCCTTGGCCCACCGTTCGATGTCGTCGATCAGCGCCGGGGTCAGGTCCTGGTGGACGCCGCCCGGACGGAAGTAGTTGGCGTGCAGGCGAGCGCCGCAGGCGCGCTCGTAGAACACCATCAGCTTCTCGCGCTCCTCGAAGCCCCAGAGCGGCGGCGTCAGGGCGCCGACGTCCATGGCCTGGGTCGTCACGTTCAGCAGGTGGTTCAGCACCCGGCCGATCTCGCAGAACAGCACGCGGATTAGGCTGCCGCGCATCGGCACGTCCACGCCCAGCAGCTTCTCGATGGCCAGGCAGAACGCATGTTCCTGGTTCATCGGCGCCACGTAGTCGAGGCGGTCGAAGTACGGGATGTTCTGGAGGTAGGTGCGCGCCTCCATCAGCTTCTCGGTGCCGCGGTGCAGCAGGCCGATGTGCGGATCGACGCGCTCGACGATCTCGCCGTCCAACTCCAGCACCAGGCGCAGCACGCCGTGCGCGGCCGGGTGTTGCGGGCCGAAGTTGATGTTGAACTTGCGCACCGGCGTTTCCGGCACGGCCGGCAGCGACGGCGCGTCGTGGAAGAAGTCGGTCGCGGCGGTGGGGGAATTGGAACCAGTCATGACTCTTACGCGTCCCCTGCCCGCTTCTCGGCCTTCTCGTCGCCCGGCAGAGCGTACTTGGCGCCCTCCCACGGAGACATGAAGTCGAAGGCGCGGAACTCGGTGATCTTCACGGGCTCGTAGACCACGCGCTTCAGCTCGTCGTCGTAGCGGACCTCGACATAGCCCGTCATCGGGAAATCCTTCCGCAGCGGATGGCCGTGGAAGCCGTAGTCGGTGAGGATCCGGCGCAGGTCGGGGTGACCGTCGAAGAAGATCCCATACATGTCGAAGGCTTCGCGCTCGAACCAGTCGGCGACCGGGAACACCGGCGTGGCGCTGGGGACGGCGGTGTCCTCGTCGGTCTGGACCTTGAAGCGCACGCGATGGTTCTTCACCAGCGACAGCAGGTGATAGACCACGTCGAACCGGCGCTCACGCTCCGGATAGTCGACGCCCGTCAGGTCCACCAGCTGGTGGAAGCGATAGTCGGGATGGTCGCGCAGATAGGTCAGCGCCTGGACGACCCGGTTGGACGGGCCCAGCAGGTTCAGCTCGCCGAACGCCACGTGATAGGCGGTGATCGCGCCGGCCGAGTTGGCGACGATCGCCTGGCCCAGGGTTTCCAGCGGCGACAGGGCCGCTTCGGTGGTCACAACGTCGGTCATCGCTCGATCGTCCCCGTGCGACGGATCTTCTTCTGCAGCTGCAGCACGCCGTAGACCAGGGCCTCGGCGGTGGGCGGGCAGCCGGGCACATAGATGTCGATCGGCACGATCCGGTCGCAGCCGCGCACGACGCTGTAGCTGTAATAATAGTAGCCGCCGC
The DNA here is from genome assembly GCF_001426905.1 of Caulobacter sp. Root1455. Lineage (GTDB taxonomy): Bacteria > Pseudomonadota > Alphaproteobacteria > Caulobacterales > Caulobacteraceae > Caulobacter. The sequence goes on along the minus strand of NZ_LMFQ01000025.1, from coordinate 165,768 downwards.
CGTTGGCGCAGCTGCCCATCGAGATCACGTAGCGCGGCTCGGGCATCTGGTCGTAGACCTTGCGCAGAGCCGGAGCCATCTTGTTGGTCAGGGTGCCGGCGACGATCATCACGTCCGACTGGCGCGGGCTGGCGCGCGGCGCGAAGCCGTAGCGCTCCAGGTCGTAGCGCGGCATGGCCGAGTGCATCATCTCGACGGCGCAGCAGGCCAGGCCGAACGTCATCCACATCAGGCTGCCGGTGCGCGCCCAGGTGATCAGGTCGTCGGCGGCCGCCATGACGAAGCCCTTGTCGGCCAGCTGGCCCGACAGACCGTCGAAATAGGGGTCGTGCAGCTTGGGGTCATAGCCCTGCACCGTCGACCGCGCGGCCGAACCGGCGGGAACCAGGGGCGAGCTAGCGGGGGGAACGATCACTCCCATTCGAGGGCGCCCTTCTTCCATTCGTAGATGAAGCCGACGGTCAGAACGCCCAGGAAGACCATCATCGACCAGAAGGCGAAGGCGGCCACGTCATGGGGCAGCTTCATCAGCGAAACGGCCCACGGAAACAGGAAGGCCACTTCCAGGTCGAAGATGATGAACAGGATCGAGACCAGGTAGAACCGGACGTCGAACTTCATGCGCGCGTCGTCGAAAGCGTTGAAGCCGCATTCGTAGGCGGACAGCTTTTCCGGGTCCGGCGCCTTGGGGGCGAGCACCGCGGCGGCAAGGATGAAGGCGATGCCGATGACCGCCGCGATCCCGAGAAAGATCACGATCGGCAGATACTGGAGAAGGAAGGCGTTCATGACAGCCCTTGGCTTGAATCGAGCGGGTTGTAGCCCAGCGTCGCCGGCGGTTCAAACGCCTGTGACACATTGAGAAACGGTCGCAACTGGCATTCCCTTACAGCTTCCGTGACATGGCCGTTGACACGCCCATCGGCCCGACATATCAGACGCCCCTCGCCGCACGGCGGGTCGCACTTCGCTTCGGCGGAGCCTGATGCGGATGTAGCTCAGTTGGTTAGAGCGCCGGCCTGTCACGCCGGAGGTCGCGGGTTCAAGTCCCGTCATTCGCGCCACTTCCCTGAAGTTGGCTGCTTCCCACCGCCAGGCTAGTCTATGGAACGACCGCGCCGGACTTTTTGTTCGCGCCCGACGCGGATGTAGCTCAGTTGGTTAGAGCGCCGGCCTGTCACGCCGGAGGTCGCGGGTTCAAGTCCCGTCATTCGCGCCACTTCCGCCTCTTCTTCCACCCCCAAAATCCAGATCCCGTCCAGGGCGCGGATTTGTCGCGCCTCAATAGAATCGCGGAATCGGTCCGGGATGCGGGGTCGGCGCGTCGAATTCGAAGAACTCCTCGTCGACATAGCACCAGCCCCACCCCTCCGGCGGGTCGTAGCCCTCGATGATCGGATGGCCGGTGGCGTTGAAATGCCGGGTGGCGTGCTTGTTTTTCGACTGGTCGCAGCAGCCGACATGTCCGCAGGTCCGACAAAGCCGCAGGTGCAGCCAGGAATCACCTGTCTTCAGACATTCCTCGCAGCCGGCTGTTCCAGGCGTCACGTCCTGGATCTGCTCCAGATGGGTGCATCTCAACGCCATGACCGCCTCCGATCGCCGCTCCAGCAGAGCTGGTTATCCACAGCAATTCCTGCGCCGATCGCGGCGATACCGCTAGTCCGAACCTGTCGTCTTGAGGTTCGCGGCCTTCGTTCCGATCTAGCGTGCATGTCGCACGCCCATCCCCTGCCCTTTTCCGTCCTCGACCTGGCCCCCGTTCCGCAAGGAACCAGTATCGGCCAGGCCCTTCACAACAGCCTGGACCTGGCCCGCCACGTCGAACGGCTGGGCTATCACCGCTACTGGCTGGCCGAGCACCACAACATGCCGGGGATCGCCAGCGCCGCGACCGCCGTGGTCATCGGCCACGTCGCGGCCGGCACCTCGACGATCCGGGTCGGTTCGGGCGGCGTCATGCTGCCCAACCACGCGCCGCTGATGGTGGCCGAGGCGTTCGGCACGCTGGCCGCCCTCTATCCCGGCCGGATCGACCTGGGCCTGGGCCGCGCGCCGGGCACGGATCAGGCCACCATGCGGGCCCTGCGCCGCTACATGGGCGCGGTCGACAATTTCGCCCAGGACGTGGTGGAACTGCAGGCCTGGTTCCAGCCGGCCCAGCCGGGCCAGGCCGTGCGCGCCGTGCCGGGCGAAGGCCAGGACGTGCCGCTCTGGCTGCTGGGCTCCAGCACCTACAGCGCCCAGCTGGCCGCCGCCCTGGGTCTGCCGTTCGCCTTCGCCGCCCACTTCGCGCCGGACCAGCTGATGGAGGCGATCGCGATCTACCGGCGGACCTTCAAGCCGTCGCAGGCCCTGGCCCAGCCCTATGTCCTGGTCTGCATCGGGGTCTGCGCGGCCGACTCCGACCAGGAGGCGCGCCGCCTGTCCACCTCCAGCCAGCAGCAGTTCGTGGCCCTGCGGCGCGGCAGTCCGGGCCTGTTGCCGCCGCCGGTCGACGATATCCGGGAGGTGGCCTCGGACGCCGAGATCGCGGGGCTGGAGCACACGTTCCGCTATTCGGCGATCGGCTCGACCGACACGGTGCGCGCGAAGATCCAGACGATCCTGGACGCCACCGGCGCCGATGAGCTGATGGCCGCCTCGCAGATCCACGATCACGCCGCGCGGAAACGGTCCTACGAAATCCTGGCGCAGGTGCGCGGCCAGCTGACCGAGACGGCCGCCTAGAGCCCGCCCGTTTCCGTTGGAATCGGACAAGCAGGCTCTAGTTCGAACATCTAGAGCGTGACAGGCGCCGAAACCGGCATCCACTTTCGGCTGTCGCGCTCTAGTTCCAGCCGACCGGTTCGGGGACCGGCGCGGCCACGTCGTCGAACGCGGCGCAGCCGGTGAGCCGGCCGTAGATCGCCGACAGCTTGCGGAACACCGGGTCCCAACCGTGCCGCAGCTCGGCCCGCTGGCGAGCGGCTTGGCCCAAGGCCGGCACGTCGCGCGCGAACACCGACTCCACCGCCTCGGCGAAGGCGCGAGCCTCGGAGGCCGTGGCCAGGGCCCCGACGGCTTCGTCCACCGACTCGGCCACGCCGCCGGCCGCCACGCCGATCACCGGCAGGCCGCAGGCCATGGCCTCCAGCACGATCAGACCGAACGGCTCGTTGTCGTTGGCGTGGACGAAGGCGTCGCAGCTGGCCAGAACCGCCGCCAGACTCTGCGGGTCGCGCTGGTAGTCCATGCAGATCACCCGGTCGCTGGACGGCGCTCCCGCGCCCGCCCCGACGAACAGCAGCACATAGGGATCGCCCAGGCGCTCGACCGCCTCGACCAGCACGTCCAGCTTCTTCTCCCTGGCCGGACGCCCGGCGAACACCAGAATCCGATGCCGGCTGGTCAGGCCCAGCCGGCGGCGCAGGGCCTCGCGGTCGCCCCGGCCTGGATTGAAGATCTCGGTGTCGACGCCCAGCGGCAGGCCGATGGCGCTCTTGACCCCGGCCTCGATCAGCCGTCCGGCGATGAACTGGCTGGGGGCCACGGCCTGGTCGAACTGGCTGTAGATGGCCGCCCAGCGCTTTTGCACCGGCTTCTCCGCCCATTCGCCGATATGCAGCGCCGCCAGGGCGCCCAGGTCGGTGTGGCAGAAACCGACGACGGGCACGCCCAGGGCGTCGCCGGCCTTCAGGGCCGCCAGACCTGGCGTGTACGGATCACCGGCCTCGATGATGTCGGGTCGCTGGCGGATGAGCCGCTCCATCCAGGCGTTCTTGACCACGGGCCAGCGATAGCCGTCGCCAAACGGCAGGGGAGCCGCATAGATCGAAACTCGGCCGTGGCCGTCGTGCGCGTCGCGCGGACCGGGCACCACCAGGGTGTGCCGGACATGCGGCCGATTCGCCGCGATCCACGTCCGCTTGGAGTTCAGATAGCGCCGCACTCCACCGCTGCGAGGCGCGTAGAGCATGGTGGTGTCAACCAGCCTGACCGGCTTTCCGCCCGGCCTGACCGCCCTGAACAGGGGTTCTTCTGCCTCGTTGAACGCCGAGAGCGGATCAAACCTCAAATCCATCACGCCGGAACCTCGCTTGTCAGCCGCGCCCGCCGAGACGGCCGCAGAGCCTTAAGACACTCACGGGGACGGAGGTTCCTCCGAAGCTGAACCGCTGTCCAGCGCTCGCAGCACGCCGCGGCGCAAGAGCGCCTCGCGCAGCAGCATTTCGACCTGGGCGTTGACGCTGCGCAGTTCGGCCGCCGCCAGGTGTTCGACGGCGGCCAGCACCTCGGGACGCACGCGCATCAGGAACGCGCGGCGCCCGCCTTTCGCCGACTCTGGAGGGGTCGCGGCCAACGGATCAGCCGTACAACGTGCCGGCGTTGACCACCGGCTGGGCCTCGCGGTCGGCGCACAGCACCACCAGCAGGTTCGACACCATCGCCGCCCTGCGCTCGTCGTCCAGGACGACGACCTCCCGTTCGCTGAGCTGCTGCAGGGCGTTCTCGACCATGCCGACCGCGCCGGCGACGATCGTCCGGCGGGCGGCCAGCACCGCTTCGGCCTGCTGGCGCCTGAGCATGGCGCCGGCGATTTCCGGGGCATAGGCCAGGTGCATCAGGTGGGTTTCGTCGATCGCCACCCCGGCCACGGCCGTGCGCCCTCGCAGATCGGTCCGCAGGCGCTCGCCGACATGATCGGCGTCGGCCCGCAGGGTCGGCTCGCCGCTTTCGTCGTGGTCGTAGGCGTAGTGCGAAGCGGTTTCGCGCAGCGCGGTCTCGATCTGGATGTTCATGAAGACGACGTAGTCATCGACGTCGAACAGGGCCTGGGCGGTGTCCGACACGCGCCAGACGATGTTGGCGGCGATCTCGATCGGGTTGCCGCGCTTGTCGTTGACCTTCAGCCTCTCGCTGGTGACGTTGCGCACCCGCAGGCTGATCTTCTTGCGGCCGTACCAAGGCAGCACCCAGCGCAGACCGGTCCGGCGATCGGTGCCCATATAGGTCCCGAACAGGGTGACGACATAGGCCTCGTTCGGTTGCAGCGAATAGAAGCCGCAGGCGGTCAGCAGGAACAGGACGACCAGCACGGCGCCGATCACCGCCATCATCGCCTGCTGGGTCGAGAAGGCCCAGACGGCGGCGGCCAGCATGACGGGAAGCGACAGCAGCGGCAGCCCGCCGCCCATCCCGCCAAAGGCGCGTTCGGTCGATCGGTTGATATTCGGCGCGTCGGACATGGAGCCCTCCAAGGTTGATGTCAAAGTGATATCACTTTGATCGCTTCTGGCAAGGCGCGTTCGGACCGCGTAGGCAGGCGGGCGGATGCGTTCGGGGGCTCTGATGGCGCGGTATCTCTTCACCACCTGGGAAGGCGGTGGCCATGTGCAGCCCATGCTGCTGGTCGCCCGCGACCTGGCGGCGCGCGGCCACGCCGTGCTGGCCGTGAGCGATCCTTGCAACGCGCCCGACGCCGCGGCCTTGAACGTGCCGTTCCGCGCCTGGACGACCGCCCCCTTCCAGACGGGCAAGACCCGCGACGACGATCGGCTGAAGGATCACGAGGCCGATAATCCGCTGGAAGTGATCCAGCGCCTGCTCGATCGGGTGATGGCCGGTCCCGCCCTCGCCTACGCCGAGGACACCCTGGCGGCGATCGACGCCTTCGCGCCGGACGTCGTGGTCTCGCAGGAACTCTTGCTGGGCTCGATGGCGGCGGCGCAGGCGCGAGGCCTGCCGCTGGCGCTGCTGGCCGCCAATGTCTGGTCGCTGCCGACCCTGGCCGGCGCGCCGCCGCTCGGGGCCGGCATGCTTCCGGCGACCACCGACGAGGAACGGGCCATGCACGCCATGGTCGGCCAGATGAGCCGGACCTTCTTCCAGGCCGGCCTGCCCGACCTGAACGCCGCGCGCGTCGCTCTCGGCCTGCCCCCGCTGGCCGACCTGTTCAAGCAGTTGGACGCCGCCAAGGCCATCCTGCTGGCCACCAGCCGGGCCTTTGACTTCGCGCCCGATCCCCTGCCCGTCCCCTTCGCCCATGTCGGTCCCTATCTGGCCGATCCCGCCTGGGTCGAGCCGTTCGCGCCGCCGCCCGGCGACGCGCCGCTGGTCGTGGTGTCGTTCTCCAGCCTCTACCAGGCCCAGGAACCGGCCCTGCGCGCGATCATCGCCGCCCTGGGCCAACTGCCTGTGCGCGGCGTGGTGACCACCGGCCCGACCCTTGATCCGGCGCGATTCGAAGCGCCGGCCAACGTCGCGGTCGTCCGCGGCGCGTCGCACGGCGACCTGCTGAAAGACGCGGCCCTGTTCGTCACCCATGCCGGCCACGGCTCGACCCTGCGGCCGCTGATGGCCGGCGTCCCGCTGCTGTGCCTGCCGATGGGCCGCGACCAGAACGACAACGCCGCCCGCGTCGTTCATCGCGGCGCCGGCCTGACCCTGCCGGCCGACGCGGACGCCGAGACCGTCGCCGCCGCCGTACGACGCCTGCTGGACGAGCCGACGTTCAGGGCCGCCGCCGACGTCCTGGGCGCGGCGATCCGCGCCGATGAGGCCGCGCGCGACGCGGCGGCCGCGCTCGAGGCCTTGGCGACCTAGTCCTCGACGACCTCGATGCGGATATCGTGGACAGCGCGCTTGCCGGCGAAGGCCAGCAAGCGCTCGCCCTCCTCCGTCAAAGCCCTGGCGACGGCCTTGGCGACCTTGCCAAACAGCTCGATCCGCAGGACCGACTCCGCCTTGCTGTCCTCGATGCGCCAGCGTCCCGCCGTGAAGCCGTCGACCAACACGGCTGCGCGCAGGACGCCGTTGGCGGTGTAGAGCCGGCTTTTGTGCTCGGCCGACATGATCCGCGTCCGATCCTCGTGGGCCAGCAGCACGTTGTCGAATTCGCCAAGGAAGCGGACGGGCGCTTCGACTTCGCCCGACGGCCTTTCCGCATCCGACAGATCGAAAAGCTCCTGGCCGTCTTCGTCGTGAAAAGCCATCAGGGACGACCGAAGCGCCTCGAACGTGGTCGCCAGACGCGTGAGGCCCAGCCAGGTCTGGGCGTCGGCGACGCTGGCGGGCCCGAACGCCGTCAGATAGCGCAGCACCAGATCGGCGAGCGTCAGGCCCGGTTCTGGCGTTTCGAGCCGATCAGCCATCGCCGCCAGGGTCGGCTGGCCGCCGCGTCTCCACAGGCCGCGCGGCGGCAATTGCAGCATCGGCAGTTGGATGCGCGCCGCCATCGCCAAGGCCTGCGGATCACGATCGGGCCAGCGCGCCGCCAAGGCCTCGCGCAGTTGCGTCGCGGTGAGCGGTCCCCCGCGCAATAGTTCCCGCGCGACCGCCGTCACCTCGGCCTGGTCCAGCCCCGCCAAGGCCCGGCCATAAACGCTGCCCTCGGTCAGGAACCGGTCCAGGCCCCGCTGGATCAGCGGGCGGATCGCCGCGAAATCGGCCGCCATCGCCACATGCAGCGTGCCGCGCATCAGGGTCCCGCGCGCGACGCCGAGATCCTCGAGCTGCGCCGACAGATCCTCTGGCGCGAAGGTCTTCAAGCGGCTCCACAGCGCGAAATAGGGCGCGGGCGCCGCCTGGGCCTGCAGGGCGATCAGCCGATCCAGCGCCTCGGGAACGGAGATGTCGGCGCGCGCCAACAGATTCTGCCGCGCCAGCAAAGCCCGGTTCAGCGCTCGCCGGTCCAAGATGTTCGCCATGGAGTTCATGCCCGCCCCGCCTAGATCGGGCCGGTCGCCAGCCCGCTGTCGGCAAGCGGCGTCGCGAACGTCACCCTGTAGAACGCCGTCTCCCGCCCCTCGACTCCGAAGTCGTTGTCGGTGCTGAGCAGCAGGTCGCGGTCGGTCAGCAGGGCCATGCCCTCCAGGTCGGCGTCGATCTGGGGCCAGTCGTCGGTCGACAGCACCAGGGTCTTGGTCAGGACCGGCGCGTCCAGGGTCACGCGATAGAGCTTCGAGGTCGCCGAGATCCGCTCCAGCACCAGCAACTGGTCGTCGCCCAGCGACACGGTCTCGGAGATCTTCAGATCGTCCGCCCCGACGGGCCCGGCCTCGGCGTCGCGGCGGAACGTCTCCGGCGCGTCGAAGGGATAGAAATGTTCGGCGAGCGGCGCGCCGGTCCGGGCGTCCAGTGTCCAGAGCCGGGCGCAATCCCGCCCCTCGGGGGCGATCTCGTCCTGGGACGCGAGCGGACTCTGCAGGATCACGTGCAGCCGCGTCTCGTCCGGCGACAGGGCCAGGGCTTCGAAGCCGCGGTTCAGGCGCCGGCGCGCGGACAGGGCCGGCAGCACGTCCTCGACGCGATAGGCCGCCCCCGCCAGGGCCGCGCCCTCGCCTTCCGGGACCCAGCGCGCCTGGACCACGCCGTCGGGCCCGACGACCAGGATCGAAGGACCGTACTCGTCGGCGACCCGGAACGTTCCGTCGGCCAGGGCCGCCACCCCTTCGGTGTCGCCTCCGGCCAGGCTGCCGCCCAGCGCCGCGCCCGACAGGTCGAAGGCGGGCTCCATGGCCGCCATGTCGCCGCCTGGCCCGGGAAGACCGTCGAAGGTCGCGCCGTTGGCGTCGCGCAGAGTCAGAACCTGGAGACAGGCGACCGTGTCGCCCTCCACGCGCAGCTGGGCCAGCGTCGGACCGATCGCCGGGCGCGGCATGATCTTGGCCCCCTCGAGCCCGGCCAGGCTGGACAGGCCGGTCAGGCCGTGATCCTCGACCGCCGGCCCGATCTTGATGTTGGGACCGCGATCGCCGATCGCCCAGACCACGCCGCGCGGATCGCCCGCGCGCCGCGCCAGGCCCGAGCCCAGGCCCAGGGTGATGCGCAGGCGCCCGCGCGGCGTCTCGACCTCGTCGAGAACGTGGTCGACCCAAGCCAGGCGGGTGACGGTGACAGCGGAGACTTCGGGTTCGGCGGCCATGCCCGATCAGTGCGGGCGGCGAAGCCGAATGTCCATCGCCTCGCGAACGCGACCACCGCCCCGCCGTCGGCGGGCGCATGGCGGCAATCTAGGCATCCCTGATGGACGCTCCGCGCCAGGTTGCATGATTGACGACACCCCGGTGAAATTGCTGTCACGGTTCGAGTTGGCCGTGGACGCGTTAACCGTTTTGCAGCATGAAACACTGGCTGAGAGCCCTGAGGGTCCCGGAGCCGTGCTTTCGATTTTACATGCCCTGAAACGCAATGAGCGGTTCAAGCAGCGCGTTCTGGACGAGGTGCAATTCTATCGCTCCGCGCACGGCGACGCCGCGCTCGAGCGGCTGAGAGGCGACCTCGCCAAGCCAAACCTTCGGACCCAGTACCGCCGCGTGCTCGAGGCCGCGGCCGAGAAGCTGGACAGCGAGATCAACAGCGATCCCGCCGCCAAGGCGGCCGCGACGCGTCGATCCTGGGCGAAATCCAAGGCGTGATCGCGCGCGAGGCCGCGAGCCTCGCGGACGTGGTGGGCGGTGAGGGGATCGAACCCCCGACCCTCTCGGTGTAAACGAGACGCTCTACCGCTGAGCTAACCGCCCCCAGGACATTCGCGCCGCCCCGCTCGGGTCCGGCAATTCGAGGCGGACGAGGCCGAGACGGACGAGGGTGTGGGAGATACCCCGTCCGCCCGGAAAAGTCCTGCATAGAAAAAGGCGGGACGCCTCCTGGCGGCCCGCCCCCGAAATTCGTTTACTGGATCAGCCGTTCAGCGTGGTCTTCAGACCCTCGCCGACCTGGAACCGGGCGGTCTTCGACGCCGGGCGGTTCACCGTCTCGCCGGTGCGCGGGTTGCGCGCGGTGCCCGCGGCGCGAGCCACGGCCTTGAAGGTGCCAAAGCCGACCAGGCGCACATCCTGACCCGATCTCAGCGAACTGGTGACGGCTTCGATGAAAGCCTCGAGAGCGTCCTTAGCCTGGTTCTTGTTGATGCCCGCCTTTTCGGCGATCGCCGTGACGAGTTCGGCCTTTGTGGTCATGTTCTTCTCCCAGCATGAAAGCGGCGGCTTCGGCTAAAGCTCACGCCGCTTCGCTCGACCGGGAGTATGCGGGGTTCAGACGGCCCGTCAAACGAAGGCGGCGCGGAAAATCTCCACGCCGCCTAAGTTATCAACAATAAGTTACTGTTAGTGGGTCAGAACAGCGTCACTGTCGCTGTCATCAACCTTCGCAGTTGCAGCAATCGGCTCATCCTCTTCACTCCACTCGACTGGCGTCAGCGGGCCCGTGAGGGCGTGCTTCAGCACTTCGTCGACCGTCGAGACGGGGATGATTTCCAGACCGTCCTTCACGCTTTGCGGAACGTCGGCCAGGTCCTTCTCGTTTTCCTGAGGGATCAGGACCGTCTTCACGCCGGAGCGCAAGGCGGCCAGCAGCTTCTCCTTCAGGCCCCCGATCGCCGTGACCCGGCCGCGCAGGGTGATCTCGCCGGTCATGGCGATTTCCTTGCGGATCGGGATGCCGGTCAGCACCGAGACCATCGCCACGGCCATGGCGGCGCCGGCCGACGGACCGTCCTTGGGCGTCGCGCCGTCCGGCACGTGGATGTGGACGTCGGTCTTCTCGAACACCGGCGGCTTGACCCCGAAGTGCAGGGCCCGCGAGCGGACGTAGGACTGAGCCGCCGAGATCGACTCCTTCATCACTTCCTTGAGGTTGCCGGTGACCGTCATGCGGCCCTTGCCCGGCATCTTCACGGCTTCGATGGTCAGGATGTCGCCGCCGAACTCGGTCCAGGCCAGACCGGTGACGATGCCGACCTGGTCGATCTCGTCGGTCTCGCCGTAGCGGTACTTCTTGACGCCCGCGTACTTGGCCAGACGCTCGTCGTCGATCGTGATCGAGGCGACCTTCTCACGGGCCAGATCGCGGACCGTCTTGCGCGCCAGGGCGCCCAGCTCCCGCTCCAGCGACCGCACGCCGGCTTCCCGGGTGTAGTAGCGGATCAGGTCGCGGATGGCCTTTTCGGGCACCACGAACTCGGTCGACTTCAGGCCGTGGTCCTTCATCAGCTTGGGCAGCACGTGGCGCTTGGCGATCTCCAGCTTCTCATCCTCGGTGTAGCCGGGGATGCGGATGATCTCCATGCGGTCCAGCAGCGGCTGGGGCATGTTGAGGCTGTTGGCCGTGGTGACGAACATCACCTGGGAGAGGTCGTAGTCGACTTCCAGATAGTGGTCGCCGAAGGTCGAGTTCTGGGCCGGGTCCAGCACCTCGAGCAGGGCCGAGGACGGGTCGCCGCGATAGTCGCTGCCCATCTTGTCGATCTCGTCCAGCAGGACGAAGGCGTTGGTGGTCTTGGCCTTCTTCATGGTCTGGATGATCTTGCCGGGCATCGAGCCGATATAGGTCCGGCGGTGACCGCGGATCTCGGCCTCGTCGCGCACGCCGCCCAGCGAGATGCGGGCGAATTCGCGACCGGTCGCCTTGGCCAGCGAGCGGCCCAGCGAGGTCTTGCCGACGCCGGGAGGGCCGACCAGGCACAGGATCGGGCCCTTCAGCGAGCCGGTGCGAGCCTGGACGGCCAGGTACTCAAGGATGCGCTCCTTGACCTTCTCCAGGCCGTAGTGATCCTCCTCGAGGATGCCTTCGGCCTCCACCAGGTCGATCTTCTTGGTCTTGGCCTTGCCCCACGGGATCGACAGCATCCAGTCCAGATAGTTGCGGACCACGGTGCTCTCGGCCGACATCGGGCTCATGTTGCGCAGCTTCTTCAGTTCGCCCTCGGCCTTGGCCCGGGCTTCCTTGGAAAGCTTGGTCTTCTTGATGCGCTTTTCGAGTTCGATCAGTTCGTCGCGCTGATCGTCGGGGTCGCCCAGCTCGCGCTGGATCGCCTTCATCTGCTCGTTCAGATAATATTCGCGCTGGGTCTTCTCCATCTGGCGCTTCACGCGCGAGCGGATCTTCTTTTCGACCTGCAGCACCGAGATCTCGCCCTCCATCAGGGCGAAGACCTTCTCCAGGCGCTTCACGACGTCGAAGATCTCCAGCAGATGCTGCTTGTCGCCGATCTTGACCGACAGGTGGGCCGAGATGCTGTCGGCCAGCTTGCCCGGCTCGGCGATCTGCGGGATCGAGGCCAGGGCCTCCGGCGGCACCTTCTTGTTCAGTTTGACGTAGTTCTCGAACTGCTCGACGACCGCGCGCGACAGGGCCTCGGCCTCGGGGCCGACGCCTTGATCCTCATTCACCTCGCCGACCTGGGCCTCGTAATAGGCCTCCTGGTCGGTGAAGCGCACGACGGCCGCGCGGCCCTTGCCCTCGACCAGCACCTTCACGGTGCCGTCGGGCAGCTTCAGCAGTTGCAGGACGGTGGCCAGCACGCCGACATCGTAGATGTCGGCCGGCGCCGGATCGTCGTCGGCCGAGTTCTTCTGGGTGACCAGAAGGATCTCCTTGCCGCCGCGCATCACCTCTTCGAGGGCGCGAACGGACTTGTCACGCCCGACGAACAACGGGACCACCATGTGCGGGAACACAACGATATCCCGCAGGGGCAGCACAGGAAGCGTACGAATCTCAGACATGATGCTTTCTACTCCTGGCCGGCGCGTTGTACTCGTGCTCGGCCACGCGGGCCGCCGTCACCCAGACGATGCGCCTGAGTCGTTCGACCCGTCCGCTCGGGACTGAGCGAATGGTCGTTATTTATGTGGACCTTTTGCAACACGGTTCAAGCACACTCGCCTGGTAGCGGCGACGGGTCGCGGCGGATTGGCCAAGGTGCAACGCTCATGCCCCCTGCCCGGCTCCACAATGCATGATCCGTGCTCGTGCGTGGTCCAGGACGCCTAAGTCCTGCCGCGACCGAGGTCCCGCCTGGCCGCGTTCGCGCTCAGCGTCACAACGCCGGACGGTCCGGTGTGATGAAAAGAGCGCGCCCGGCCAAGCCGGACGCGCCCGATTTCGCAAGCCTTGCCGAAGGCGTTTAGGCCGAAGCGGCCCCGCCCTTCTTCTCGGCGTAGATCAGCAGCGGCTGGGCCCGGCCTTCGACGACCTCGGCGTTGACCACCACTTCCTCGACGCCCTCGTAGTTGGGCAGCTCGAACATGGTCTCCAGCAGGATGCCTTCCATGATCGAGCGCAGGCCGCGCGCGCCGGTCTTGCGCAGGATGGCCTTCTTGGCGACGCCGTGCAGGGCGTCCTCGGTGAAGGTCAGGCCGATGTTCTCCATCTCGAACAGGCGCTGGTACTGCTTGACGAAGGCGTTCTTCGGCTCGGTCAGGATCTTCACCAGAGCGGCCTCGTCGAGGTCCTCCAGGGTGGCGATCACCGGCAGACGGCCGATGAATTCCGGGATCAGGCCGAAGCGCTGCAGGTCGTCGGGCTCGACGCCGCGCAGGATCTCGCCCGTGCGACGCTCTTCCGGGTCCGCCACCTTGGCGCCAAAGCCGATCGACTTGCCCTGGCCGCGCGCCGAGATGATGCGCTCCAGGCCCGCGAAGGCCCCGCCGCAGATGAACAGGATGTTGGTCGTGTCGACCTGCAGGAACTCCTGCTGCGGATGCTTGCGCCCGCCCTGCGGCGGCACGGAGGCGACGGTGCCTTCCATGATCTTCAGCAGGGCCTGCTGCACGCCTTCGCCCGAGACGTCGCGGGTGATCGACGGATTGTCGGACTTGCGCGAGATCTTGTCGATTTCGTCGATGTAGACGATGCCGCGCTGGGCGCGCTCGACATTGTAGTCGGCGGCTTGCAGCAGCTTGAGCACGATGTTCTCGACGTCCTCGCCCACATAACCGGCTTCGGTCAGGGTGGTGGCGTCGGCCATCGTGAACGGCACGTCGATGATTCGGGCCAGGGTCTGGGCCAGCAGCGTCTTGCCCGTGCCGGTCGGACCGACCAGCAGGATGTTCGACTTGGCCAGTTCGACGTCGTTGTTCTTCGACGCGTGGTTCAGGCGCTTGTAGTGATTGTGCACCGCGACCGCGAGCACCTTCTTGGCGTGATTTTGCCCGATCACGTAATCGTCCAGGACTTCGCAGATCTCGCGCGGCGTGGGCACGCCGTCCTTGGACTTCACGAAGGCGATCTTGTGCTCTTCACGGATGATATCCATGCAGAGTTCGACGCATTCATCACAGATGAACACCGTCGGGCCGGCGATGAGCTTACGCACCTCATGCTGGCTCTTTCCGCAGAAAGAACAGTAGAGGGTGCTCTTGGTGTCGCCGCTCGCGGCTTTCGTCATGGTCGCTTCTCACGCTAGGGCGGTCCAGGCCGAAGCCGAAACCACCGACTCCTTAGCGCCAATCCCGCCACCGAGGCAGCAGGATATCCGCCGGGAGTTGTCTAATCCTTGACATTCCCCGATCCGGACGCACGGCACAAGCCTTGGAGCCGATTTACAGCCCCCAAGTTCGTGGATGATGCATACGGTTTCATGGAATTCTTCTCTAAGATGGCGTTCCAGACCCTCAACGCAAGCCGGAGGCGGTTCGCTCCGCCGGACGGCCCTGCGCGCGCACTTCGAAATCCGCGAAGAGCTTAGCGGTGAAAGCGGAATCGTGGTGCAAGACGGGCTCGGTTGCGGGGCGCGCGTGCGCGGAGACGAATGGCGAAACGTTCACTGATGGCTAAGGGCCTGTCGGCCTCGACCCCGATGACCGGGGACATGCACGAGGGGCCGCCCCTGGTCGCCTTCGATTTCGACGGCACGCTGACGGTTCGCGACAGCTTCACGGCCTTCCTGAAGTGGCGGGTCAGCCCCGCGCGGCATTTCATGGGCATGGTGCGCCTGTTCCCCGCCGCCGTAGGCTATGTGTTCGATCGCAACCGCGGCAAGATCAAGGCCGCCGCCGTCCGCGAGTTCCTGCGCGGCGTGCCTCTGGAGCAGCTGGAGCGCGAGGCGCGCGCCTTCGCCCAGTCCGAAGCCCCCAAGCTGTTCCGCCCCGACGCCCTGGCCGTCTGGCGGCGCTGGCGGGCCAAGGGCGCCAAGCTGGTGATCGTCACCGCCTCGCCCGACGTCGTGGTCGCGCCGTTCGCCCGCGGCCTGGGCGCCGACGTCCTGATCGGCTCGAAGCTGATGATCGGCGCCGACGACAAGGTGCTAGGGCCCCTGCTGGGCGCCAACTGCCGGGGCGCGGAGAAGGTGATCCGCCTGAAGGAGATCTTCGGCGACGATTTGTCGCTGGCCGCCGCCTACGGCGACACCTCCGGCGACCGCGAGATGCTGGCGATCGCCCACGAGAAGGGCTACCGGATCTTCCGGGGCAAGCCGGGCTGATCTCCGCTGGAGGACATCCGTCCATGGTGCGGCTTTGACGCCCCGCCGACAGATAAACGGATAGAACTGGTTCTTGGTCAGCGTGCGCACGACGTGCTCCAGTCGGCTTGGATAATTTGGGGGAAGAACGGATGGCATTGGGAAAGGTCATCGCGGCGGCGCTGCTGGCCTTCCCGGCTACGGCGATCGCGCGAGCGGCCCTGTGTGGTTCGGCGACGGCGACGAGCGCCAACACCGAGGTTTTCGTCACGGCCCAACAGCGATCCTCTGGCCCGGCTGTTGTCACCGACATAGCAACCGAAGCATTCAGCGCCGACAGAACCGTTTCGATGGGCGTCTACTACGACCCCGCCGAGACCGGCCTGGGGCCTCCGAACATCCCAAAGATCACGTGGCACATGGCGTTGCCCGATCCAACAGCGGCCGAGCCCGAACGCCTCACCTGGCGCATCGGCGAAGGGCCGTGGACAGGCCCACGATTTACATCCAAGCCGGAACGGCGCTGGGGCGATCCGGCTCGCAACGAGGGTTATCTATCGGGAATTGTTCCGCCTGCCGGGATTGCCCCGCTGCAAGCCGCCATCGCCGAAAGCACGCCGGTGACCGTGCGCCGCCTGAGCGCGGACGGACGAGTCCTGGCCGAGGGCAACGTGCAGTACCCGCCCGCATCCAAGGTCCAAGCGCTCTACGCCAAGGCGCGGGCTTCCGCCTTGGCCAACCTCAAGCCTTGCCGCCCGGGACTTTCGATCCCGCCCGCCAAACGCTGACGCCCTTCGAGCTCTGGCCATCGCGCAAGCCGCGATCACGAAAAAGCCGCCGACCTCTCGGCCGACGGCTTGAACTCAGCGAAGACGCAGCCCCTAGGCCTTGTCGTCCGAAGCGTCGCGGCTTTCGTTGATGTGATCGATCAGGCCCCAGGCCTTGGCTTCCTCGGCGCTCATGAAGTGGTCGCGGTCGAGGGTTTTTTCGACTTCCTCATACGTGCGGCCGGTGTGCTTGACGTAGATCTCGTTCAGGCGGCGCTTGGTCTTGATGATGTCCTCGGCGTGGCGCTCGATGTCCGAGGCCTGGCCGCGGAAGCCGCCCGACGGCTGGTGGACCATGATGCGGGCGTTCGGCAGGGCGATACGCTGGCCCGGAGCGCCAGCTTGCAGCAGCAGCGAACCCATCGAGGCCGCCATGCCCATGCACACCGTCGAAACCGGGCTCTTGATGTATTGCATGGTGTCGTAGATCGCCAGGCCGGCCGTCACCACGCCGCCGGGCGAGTTGATGTACATGGCGATTTCCTTCTTGGGGTTCTCGGACTCCAGGAAAAGCAGCTGGGCGCAGATCAGGCTGGCCATCCCGTCTTCGACGGGGCCGGTCAGGAAGATGATCCGCTCTTTCAACAGACGGGAGAAGATGTCGAACGCCCGCTCGCCGCGGCTGGTCTGTTCGACCACCATCGGCACGAGGTTCATCGCCGTCGCCATCGGATCATACATAGGGATCGCCCTTTTCTTTCATGTCTGGGCGGCGCGAACGCGAATCAGCCCCCGCGCGCCGTCGCCAACGCATATCGCGTGGCGCTTAACAGGTTGCAAGGAGCCGGGCCGAAGCTCGGGCCATGAAAAAGGGCGCGGCCCTCGCGGACCACGCCCTGTTCATGTCGGATGACGGAAGCCTTAGCCGCCGTAGCCTTCCGGAAGATCGTCTTCTTCCATCAGCTCTTCCTTGGACACTTCCTTCTCGTCGATCTTGGCCTTGCCGAAGATCAGGTCGACGACCTTGTCCTCGTAGATCGGGGCGCGCAGCGCGGCCTGAAGGTCGGCGCGCTGGCGGTACATGTCGAACACCTGCTGGGCTTGCGCGCCGTACTGGCGGGCTTCGCGCATCATGGCGTCGGCCAGTTCCTGCTCGGTGACGGCCACGTCGTTCTTGCGGCCGATCTCGGCGAGCACCAGGCCCAGGCGCACGCGGCGCTCGGCGATCTTGCGGTACTCGTCCTTCAGCTGGTCTTCGGTCTTGCCTTCGTCCTCGGGCGGCAGGCCGCCTTGGGTCTTGTCGGCCTGGACCTGCTGCCAGATGCCGGCGAACTCGGCGTCGACCATGCGCGGCGGCAGGGCGAAGTCGTGCTTGGTGTCCAGGATGTCCAGCAGGGCGCGCTTGAGCTTGAAGCGCGACGAATTGCTGTAGCGGCCTTCCAGGTTCGACTTCAGCAGGTCCTTCAGGGCCTGCAGGTCCGACAGACCCAGGCGCTTGGCCAGCTCGTCGTCGGGCTCGGCGTCGACCGGGGCGCGCACTTCCTTGACGGTGGTGGCGAACTCGGCGGCCTTGCCGGCCAGGTTGGCGGCTTGATAGTCGTCGGGGAAGTTGACCTTCACGGTGACGACGTCGTCCGGCTTGGCGCCGACCAGCTGGGCTTCGAAGCCCGGGATGAACTGGCCCGAACCCAGGGTCAGCTCGGCGTCGGTGGCGGTGCCTCCGTCGAAGGCCACGCCGTCGATGGTGCCGACGAAGTCGATCAGCAGCTGGTCGCCGTCCTTGGCCTTCAGGGACTTGCCCTTGCGCGGCTCATAGGTGCGGGCCTGCTTGGCCAGATCGGCCAGGGCCTCGCCGACTTCGGCGTCCGAGACCTTGTAGACCGGCTTGGTCAGCTCGATCGACGCGGGGTCGATCGGCTCGAATTCCGGCATAACTTCCACGGCCAGTTCGAAGGCCAGGTCTTCGCCGCCGGCGATGACCTTTTCCATGTCCGACGAGGGCTTCAGGTCGGGCTGGCCGGCCGGGCGCAGCTTGTTGTCGTCCAGCACCTTCTGGGCGCCTTCGTTCAGCGTCGCCTCGATGACTTCACCCATCAGGGCCTTGCCATACAGGCGGCGAACGTGGGCCTTCGGCACCTTGCCAGGGCGAAAGCCCTTGACGTTCATCTGGGGCGCGACCTCGGCGATCCGGGCTTCGAGACGCGTGGCGAGTTCACTCGCGGGCACCGTCACGCCATAAACGCGGCTGAGGCCTTCGCCCGACTTTTCAACGATCTGCATCGACATTCTTAGCTTCTCGGCTCTTCGGGCGTTCGCGCCCGTCGTCCGCCCCAGGGGTCAAAACATCAAAGCCGCCCACGTCACCGGGGCGGCGAAAGAGCGCCCTTATGTCACGCGTTTGGCGACCATCCAAGGGCATTGGTGCACTCATCGGACGGAAGTCCCGATAAGCGGCGCGCTTCGCCGGGCAAAAGCCCGGCGAAGTGGTGCGGATGAGAGGACTCGAACCTCCACGCCTCTCGGCGCCAGAACCTAAATCTGGTGCGTCTACCAGTTTCGCCACATCCGCACGATGCGCCGGAGCGGGTTAGACATGCCTGGCCGGCTTGGCAAGTCGCCAGGCGAACCGGCCTTGTCCCGACCCGCCGGGGGCCCGTTCGCGAGCGGGGCGAATATTTCTTCCCGTCCGCCGGAACAAATTTTCCCTCGACCGGTTATGCTGATGTCCGCGGCTGTTGAACAACGCCCCGGATTTACGCCGGCCCGGGCCATGCCCCCCCGACTGACGCCCGGGCCGGTGTTTCTCCCTACAAATTGGTGCGGAACGATCTGACCTCGGACGGGGTTTGCCTCTGAGTCCGTTCAGTGAGCGCGCGCCATGGAAACCATTGAAGTCGTCGAAGACGAGAAGGGCTGGACCGTCAGACACGGCGCCCAGGTCCTTTTCACCGACACCGTCGAGGAACGAACGTTCCAGACAGCCCTAGCCATCAGCCACACCTTGTTCGACAAAGGCGTTCCCACCCAGGTCGTCCTGGTCCGAAAACACCGCCACCACTAGGCGCGGCGGCTAAGGGCGAGCCTTCCACAGCGCGCCCAACACCGAGGGCGCCAGGTCCGGCAGATCCTCGGCGATCAGACCGGGCCCGTGGGCCGCGCCCGCTTCGGCGTGGATCCAGACCCCGGCGCAGGCCGCTTCGAAACTTTCCATGCCCTGGGCGATCAGGCCGCCGATGAATCCGGCCAGCACGTCGCCCGATCCGGCCGTCGCCAGCCAGGGCGCGCCGTTCAGGCTGACCGCGGCCCGCCCGTCGGGCGCGGCGACCACCGTGTCCGAACCCTTCAACAGCACCACCGCCCCTGCCCGTCGCGCCGCCTCCCGCGTCGCCGCGATGCGTTCGGGCGAGGCGGCCAGCAGCCCGGGGAAGATCCGTTCGAACTCGCCGGGATGCGGGGTCAGCACGTCGTCGCGGTCGAGCGCCGAGAACAGGGCGGCGGGATCCTCGGCGAAGCTGGTCAGGGCGTCGGCGTCGACGACCAGGGCCGCGCCGTTGCGGGCCAGGGCGAAGACGTGCCGCATCGTCGCCTCCCCCACGCCCGCCGCCGGTCCGATCACCACCGCGTCCGCCTTGGCGGCGCGGGTCTGCAGGTCGTACTCGCTCTCGAACGGCGCCAGCATCACCGCCTCCAGATGGGCGGCGTTGACGGCCAGGGCGTGGGGCGGCGACAGCACGGTCACCACCCCGGCCCCGATGCGCAAGCCCCCCCGCGCCGCCAGCCGGGCCGCTCCGGTGTTCCAGGCCTCGCCGCTGACCGTCATCAGCCGCCCCCGGGCGTGCTTGTGGGCGTCGACCGCCGGCCAAGGGAAGCGCTCGGCCCAAAGGCCGGGCTCGTTCTCGAACAGTCGCCCCTGCCCCGTCTCCTCCAGGCCGATATCGACCACCACCACCTCGCCGCAGGCGGCGCGGCCGCGCGCCAGCACATGGGCCGGCTTGCGGCGATGGAAGGTGACCGTCAGCTGCGCCTGCAAGGCCCGCTCGCCGAGCGGGCGTCCCGTGTCGCCGACAATCCCGCTGGGCACGTCGACGGCGACGATCCGCGCCGCGCCGGGCATGACCCGCGCCAGGCGGTCGGCCTCGCCTTCGAGCGGCCGAGACAGGCCAGCCCCGAACAGGCAATCCACATACAGCGACGCCGAGCCGGGTTGCGAGACCAGCGGACCGGTCTCGCCCTTCCAGCGGGCGGCCGCCCATTGCGCCGCCGGGCTGGCGGGCGGGCCCAGCGCCTCGACCCGCACGGGCCAACCGCGACGCCGCAGGTGCCGGGCGATCACATAGCCGTCGCCGCCGTTGTCGCCCGGACCGCACCAGACCACGGTGGGGCAACGCCCATACCGCTCGCGGATGACCTCGGCCACGGCGCGGCCGGCCCGCTCCATCAGCACGGTCGTCGAAGCGCCCGCCTCGGCGGCCGCGCGGTCCGCCGCGGTCATCTCGGCGACGGTCATGATCTCGCGCGGCACGGCCGCTCCTCTTCTAAAGAAACCTGGCTAGAGAACCTGGGTGGAAGCCTCTTGGCCTTTGTTGATCAGGATCAAGTCGCCGTCGACCAGGTCGAAGACCGTCACCGAAACATGGTCGGGCCGGAACGCCGCCACCGCTTCGCCGCCGGTCGCCACCGACACCGCCGCGTTCAGGGCCACGAAATGGCTGAACACCGCCGCGCCGGGATGCGAGGCCACGCCCTGCGCGACCCGCCGGGTCCAGGCCACGTAGTCGAGATCGCCCGGGATATCGCTCCACCGGCCCTGGAAGGCCTGGCGAAGCCAGCCCGGGCGCGCTTCGGCGTCGAGGGCGGCCGGCGTCGGAATCTCGCCGACCCGCGGATCGATCTCGACCGTCACGCCCAGGGCGTCGGCCAGCGGCTGGGCGGTTTCCCGGCAGCGCCGCAGGGGCGAACTGACCACCCGGTCCGGCCGCTCGCTCTCGGGCAAGGCCAACAAGACGCGCGCCACGGTCCGCGCCTGTTCGAGGCCGACGGGGTCAAGGCCCGGATCATGATCCGCATCGCCCCAGGTCGAGGCGGGACGGCCATGGCGGATCATATGAATGCGGCTCATCGCTTCCCCCTCCTCGCGGGTGTCGTCTTCGCAATATCTTCCCGGCGGCGCCCGTGACGCCGGGTCTTGTTCTAACGCTTCCGGCGCCAGCCCGGGCGCGCTTCGCCATAGGAACGTGCGAACGCGCAAAAACCGACCCCGCCTTAATCGCCTCGTCCGCTTTGGATTTCGCCGCAATCTTCAGCAGTTTTCGAATCGACGACGCATTTTTGGCCATCTTGCCGAAGCGATCGCAACGCCATCCCATCACGGACCACCCGCCTTCGGTCCGGTTCTTCGCCGCTGAAACCGTCGTTTCGGCGATCCTTGGGCGACAATCGATGTCCCCGGGACGGTTTGGCCGCCCAAACGTGCGATGACCAACTTTCAGGCTTTACGTGCACAAATAATCATCAATGAGCCAAACTCGACAGAACTCGCCCCATAAAGCGTATCAGCACGCTTGTGAGCCGACGGGCCGGCGTGCTCCGTGCCGCTCAGTCAGCGGCGCCCGCGCCGTATGGGCGTGAAAGAAGTCTGATGAAAAAGATCGAAGCCATCATCAAGCCGTTCAAGCTCGATGAGGTCAAAGAGGCGCTTCAGGACATGGGCGTGCAGGGCATGACCGTGCTGGAGGCCAAGGGCTATGGCCGCCAGAAGGGCCATACCGAGCTCTATCGCGGCGCCGAGTACGTCGTCGACTTTCTCCCCAAGATCAAAGTCGAAGTCGTGGTCGAAGACAGCCAGTTGGAACCCGCGCTCGAAGCCATCACCAACGCCGCCCGCACGGGCCGCATCGGCGACGGCAAGATTTTCGTGTCCGAAATCACGGAAGTCGTCCGCATCCGCACCGGAGAAACCGGCCCGGCCGCCGTCTAGGCCCGGACCGAAACCGCTTAACGCTCAAAGGGGATAACGATGAGCACCGCCAAGCAAATCCTGGATCTGATCAAGGAAAAGGACGTCAAGTACGTCGACGTTCGTTTCACCGACGTGCGCGGCAAACTGCAGCACGTCACGTTCGACATCGACCTGGTCGATGACGACTTCCTCAACGACGGCACCATGTTCGACGGCTCGTCGATCGCCGGCTGGAAGGCCATCAACGAGTCGGACATGAAGCTGCGTCCGGACCTGGACAGCGCGATCATCGATCCGTTCTACCAGCAGACCACCCTGGCGCTGTTCTGCGACGTGGTGAACCCCGACACGGGCACCCCCTATAACCGCGACCCGCGCTCGATCGCCAAGAACGCCCTGGCCTACGTCAAGTCGTCGGGCATCGGCGACACCGTGTTCTTCGGCCCGGAAGCCGAGTTCTTCATCTTCGACGACGTGCGCTGGAGCACGGCCTCGAACAACACCGGCTACTCCTTCGACTCCGTCGAACTGCCGGGCAACTCGGCCAAGGAATATCCGGAAGGCAACATGGGCCACCGCCCGGGTCCGAAGGGCGGCTACTTCCCCGTCAACCCGATCGACTCGGCTCAGGACCTGCGCGGCGAAATGCTGGCCGTGATGGGCGAGCTGGGCATGAAACCGGAAAAGCACCACCACGAAGTGGCGCCCGCCCAGCACGAGCTCGGCCTGAAGTTCGACACCATGGTCGTGATGGCCGACCGGATGCAGCTCTACAAGTACGTGATCCACAACGTGGCCCACGCCTACGGCAAGACGGCCACCTTCATGGCCAAGCCGATGTTCGGCGACAACGGCTCGGGCATGCACGTGCACCAGTCGATCTGGCAGGACGGCAAGCCGCTGTTCGCCGGCGACAAGTACGCCGGCCTGTCGGACATGTGCCTGTGGTACATCGGCGGCATCATCAAGCACGCCAAGGCGATCAACGCGTTCTCGAACTCCACGACGAACTCGTACAAGCGCCTGGTGCCCGGCTACGAAGCCCCGGTGAAGCTGGCCTATTCGTCGCGCAACCGCTCGGCCTCGATCCGCATCCCGCACGTCGACTCGCCGAAGGCCAAGCGCATCGAGGCGCGCTTCCCCGATCCGATGGGCAACCCGTACCTGACCTTCGTCGCCCTGCTGATGGCGGGCCTCGACGGCATCAACAACAAGATCGATCCGGGCGCGGCCGCCGACAAGAACCTGTACGACCTGCCGCCCCGCGAGCAGAAGAAGATCCCGGAAGTCTGCGGTTCGCTCCGCGAGGCTCTCGAGAACCTCGACAAGGACCGCGCCTTCCTGAAGGCCGGCGGCGTGATGGATGACGACTTCATCGACAGCTACATCGAGCTGAAGATGGAAGAGGTTATGCGTCTGACCCTGCACCCGCACCCGGTCGAATTCGACATGTACTACAAGTGCTAAGCGAAAGACCTGAACCCCTTGGGGCTTAGGACGAAAGACGAGGCCCGCGGAGCGATCCGCGGGCCTTTTTCTTTCAGGCCTCGGCCAGGCCGACGCCGCCGATCGGCGTGGTCTCGAACCGGTGGCCGAAGCCGGCGATGATCGGCCGCGCCTTGGCGATGGCGGCCTGGACGGCCGGCAGCTTCAGCGAGGCGGCGTGGCTGTCCTTGTCGGTCCAGACCTCGGTGATCCACAGGGCGTCGGCGTCGGTCGCGTCCTTGGCGACGATGTAGCTGAGGCAGCCGGGCATGCCCTCGGTGCTCTCGGCCAGGATGGCCGCCAGTTCGTCCCGCTTGCCGGGCGCGGCCTTCATCTGGCCGATCAGTCCGTACATCGTCTTGTCCTCCTTGGCCTGGGTCAGGGACGGCGCGGCGACGGCCGCCAGGGCCAGACCGCCGGCCAGCAGCGCGCGCCGTTCGATAGCGTTGGAAAGCGTCATGGTTCCTCCCCCTCGCCAGTCTCGGCGAGCACGGACCGGATCGTGTCAGCATCAGGCGAAGCCAGCGCCGCGCCAAGCCCCAGCAGGTGCAGGACGTTGAAGCAAGGCGGCCGCCCCACCGGCCGGACGATCCGCACGCGGTCGCGCCAACAGGCCGACCGGACCAGGTCGAGCGGCGCGATGATCGCGCCCCGGCCGGCGGCGCAGCTCTCCATCGCCTCCTCGATCTCGCCGGCGTGGTCCAGGCGCCGCAAGGCGTCCGGCTGGGCGCCGAACACCGTCTCGAACCAATGGCCGAACACGAACTCGTACTCGTCATAGGTGGCGAAGGCGGTGCGCGAGAGGGCGGCGAGATCCTGCGAGAGGTCCATTCCCATTGGCGCGGCCAGCACCAGCTCCTCCAGCGCGACCGGCGTCGACTGCACCGGCGCGGCGGTGACCGACCGATAGGTGACGCCCAGGTCGACGGCGCCGGTCGACACGGCCGACAGCACCGTCTCGTGCGAGCCGAACACCAGCTCGATCGGGCGGTCGGCCGGCAGGCGGGCATAGAGCCGGGGCGCCAGGCGGTAGCGCCCGAAGGCCGAGACCACGGCCAGGCGCAGCGGACGTAGGGCCGGATCGGCCCGGCTCAGCCGCTCGCGGGTTCGTTCGACGTCGTCCAGGGCCCGGCCGACGGTTTCGAACAACGCCTGGCCGGCGGCGGTCAGCCGCAGGCCTCGTCCCACCTTCTCGAACAGCGGCCGGCCCATCTCGCGTTCGAAGGCCTTGAGGTCATGGTGGATGGCCGGCGGCGACTTGCCCAGGCGCGGACTGGCCGCGGCGATGCCGCCGGCCGCCGCCACCGCATGGAACACCGCCGCCCGTCGCAGATCGACATGTCGCATCGTTTCGAAATCCAGAACGAAGGGCCGTTCCGTTTGAAATATTGCCGAACCGCGTTCGGCGCTAGGTCTGCAACTTCATGACGGAGGCGCCGATGATCTGGAAACACGTGATGCTGGCGGCCGCCCTGGCGGCGGGTCTGGCAAGCGGCCAGGCCCACGCTCAATCTTCCGCGAAGGCGGCTGAACAGGCGGCCTTCCTGTTCACCTACGACGTCGATCGCGGCAAGCAGGACGCCTTCGAGGCCGGCTACGCCGCGCACCTGCAATGGCACGCCGCCCACGCCGACGCCCTGCCCTGGTTCGGCTGGTACGTGACCAGCGGTCCGCGCACCGGCCTGTTCGTCGACGGGACCTTCGGCGTCCCGTTCGCGGCCATGGACCGCCGGCCCGATCCCGCCGGCGACGGCGCCGACATGGAGGCCCGCGTCCTGCCCTACGCCAAGGCGCGCGCCTATTCGGCCCATGTGCTGTGGCCCGAGCCCAGCACGGTCCGCAGCCTGGAGGAGCGCCAGCCCAGCCCGGTGCTCGACGTCTACAGCCCGCGCGTCGCCCCCGGTGACGTCGCGGCCTTCGAGGCCGCCCTGCTCGCCGCGGCCCAGGCCGGCCAGACCGGCAAGGGCGCCCTCGGCTGGACCTGGTACCGCCTGGCGGGCGGCGGCGATCTCGGCAGCTACCTGGTGCTGGTCCCGCGCCGCGCCTGGGCCGACCTCGCCGGCCGCCCCGCCGACCTGGCGGGACTGATGGCGGCGGCCTATGGCGCGAGTCCGGACCAGGCCCGCGCGGCAGTCTTGGTCAAGGGCGTCGAGGTCGAGACCTGGTCCTACAAGCCCAAGCTCAGCCGCCTGCCCTAGGCCTTGCATTCCCCCTGAGCCGCGACGCTGACGCCCTTGGCGGCGGCGGTGCAGGCGCTGGAGTAGGTCTTGCCGTCGCAGCCGCAGACCGGGGCGTAGATCATCGTGCACATCTGCGGCGGCTTGCGGCAGACGCCAGAGGCGTCGGCCACCGTTCGGCACTGGCCCGGCTGCATCTGGCAGCTCAGCCCTTCGGCGCATTGGAAGCCGGCGAACCCGCCGCACATGCCGCCCTCGGCCACCGGGGCGCGGGCGTTGGTCGGCGGCGTCGACTGCGCCGGGGCTGAACCGGGGCTGGAACAGGCCAGCAGGCTCAGCGAAGCCAGCAGGATGGTCAGGGGTCGCCAGGTCATCGCGAAGCTCCGTCGGGCTGAAACCGTCTAAGGAACGCGCCATCCTGCCATGCGTCCATCCAGACCGGCAAATCGGTGTCCGCCGCCCGTGGCGCGACCTATCCCCCTCTTTTCTTCGTGCGCCGCACGGCCCATACGGGGCGCTCCCGCCGAATCGACGCATGTTCCCGTAATGTCCTCCAAAGACGCTCCCGCTTCCTTCTCGTTGTTCGACGACGACGCCCTGGCTCCGGTCCCGGCCTCGCCGTTCCCTGCCCGCGAGCCGCATCCTCAGCCCGCGCCGCGCCCCGCCGCGCCGCCGCCGCCCTCGGCCGCGCCCTCGTCCGCGCCCTCGTCCGGAGCGCCTTCGTCCGGCGGGTACGACGCCAGCTCGATCGAAGTGCTGGAAGGCCTGGAGCCCGTGCGCATGCGTCCGGGCATGTACATCGGCGGCACCGACGAGCGGGCCCTGCACCACCTGTTCGCCGAAGTGCTGGACAACTCGATGGACGAGGCCGTGGCCGGCTTCGCCAAGACCATCGAGGTCAAGCTCGACGCCGACGGCTACCTGTCGGTCCGCGACGACGGGCGCGGCATGCCGGTCGACGAGCACCCCAAGCATCCGGGCAAGTCGGCCCTGGAAGTGATCATGACCGTCCTGCACGCGGGCGGTAAGTTCAGCGGCAAGGCCTACGAGACCTCGGGCGGCCTGCACGGGGTCGGCGCCAGCGTCGTCAACGCCCTGTCCGAACTGGTCGAGGTCACCGTCTGGCGCGACGGCTTCGAGCACCGCCAGAGCTTCGCGCGCGGCAAGCCGCTGGGCCCGGTCGAGAAGATCCAGCCCAGCAAGAAGCGCGGCACCCAGGTGCGCTTCAAACCCGACGACCAGATCTTCGGCGAAGGCTGCGGCTTCAAGCCGGCGCGCCTGTACCGCATGGCCCGCTCCAAGGCCTATCTGTTCCGCGGCGTGCAGATCAAATGGTCCTGCGATCCCTCGCGAATCCAGGACCAGACCCCCGCCGAGGCCACCTTCCACTTCCCCAACGGCCTGGCCGACTTCCTGGCCGAGCGCACCAAGGGCCTGGAGCTGGTCACGCCCGACAGCTTCTCCGGGCGCATCGAGCGTCAGGGCGAGGCCGGCGCGGTCGAGTGGGCCATCGCCTGGACCCCGCGCGGCTTCGGCGAGCATGACGGCTTCATGCAGTCGTACTGCAACACCGTGCCGACCCCCGAGGGCGGCACCCACGAGAGCGGCCTGCGCGCCGCCCTGACCCGGGGCCTGAAGGCCTACGCCGAACTGAAGAACGAGAAGCGCGCGGCGATCATCACCGCCGACGACGTGATCGCCCAGGCCGGCGCCCTGATCTCGGTGTTCATCAAGAACCCGGAATTCCAGGGCCAGACCAAGGAAAAGCTGTCCTCGAGCGAGGCCCAGCGCTTCGTCGAAAACGCCCTGCGCGACCCGTTCGACCACTGGCTGACCGGTTCGCCCAAGGCCGCCCAGGCCCTGCTGGAGTTCGTCATCGAGCGCGCCGAGGAACGCCTCAAGCGCCGCAAGGACAAGGAAGTCCAGCGCGCCTCGGCGACCCGCAAGCTGCGCCTGCCGGGCAAGCTGGCCGACTGCGCGGCTGGGGCCGTCGATGGCGCCGAGCTGTTCATCGTCGAAGGCGACTCGGCCGGCGGCTCGGCCAAGCAGGCCCGCAACCGCAAGAACCAGGCGATCCTGCCCCTGCGCGGCAAGATCCTCAACGTGGCCTCGGCCAGCGGCGAGAAGTTCACGGCCAACAAGGAGCTCAGCGACCTGATGCTGGCCCTCGGGGCCCAGGGCGGCAACCGGTACAAGGAAGAGGATCTGCGCTACGAGCGGATCATCATCATGACCGACGCCGACGTCGACGGCGCCCACATCGCCAGCCTGCTGATCACCTTCTTCTACCGGACCATGCCGGACCTGATCCGCCAGGGGCACCTGTTCCTGGCCCTGCCGCCGCTGTACCGCATCAGCCACGGCGGCAAGAGCGCCTACGCCCGCGACGACGAGCACAAGGACGAGCTCTTGGCCACGATGTTCAAGGGCAAGAAGCCCGAGATCGGCCGCTTCAAGGGCCTGGGCGAGATGATGGCCTCCCAGCTGAAGGAGACCACCATGGACCCGTCGGTGCGCACCCTGGCCAAGATCACCCTCCCCCGGTCCGAGGAAGCGGTCGAGGCCCTGGTCGAGACCCTGATGGGCCGCAAGCCCGAGCTGCGCTTCCGGTTCATCCAGGAGAACGCCGAGTTCGCGGCGGACGACCTGGATCTGTAGGGATCCTTTTCTGAACAGGTAGGGCGGCGACCGCTTGCCCCCTACGGGTCGCTTCGCGACCGTCTTCCCCCCGCGGGGGGAAGAGGAAGGCGCGCGTCCTCCGGCCCCCATGGGGGCGGACAGACCGCGAAGCGGTCAGGTTGGGGGCGAGTGGGTGCGCCACGATCGCGCGACCATTTCGCCGCACCGCAGCATTCTTTCCCCCGCGCCCTTGCTTTCCGGACGGTTTTGGCCTCCTTAGGCCGCCCATCAGACCGTGTTTCGTCGCGCCTCATCGGCATCCCGGCGAAAAAGGTCTATTCTCTGAAGATATTGACCAAGAACACGGTCCGTTTGGGGGTCGTATTTGGTCGTGGTGCGGGCCGCACGTGTGTGTGTGCCGTCCGCTTGAACCGAATTGGACCTATATGCCCTTCCCCGCCTCCCACCCCGCTCTTGAGCGGGCTCTTGCCGCTCAAGGTTATTCCGAGCCCACCCCCGTCCAGGCCGCCGTGCTGGAAGCCGACGCCGAAGGCCGCGACCTGCTGGTCAGCGCCCAGACCGGCTCGGGCAAGACCGTGGCCTTCGGCCTGGCCGCCGCCACCACCCTGCTGGGCGACGCCGAGAAATTCTCCAAGGCCGGCGCCCCGATGTGCCTGGTCATCGCCCCGACCCGTGAACTGGCCATCCAGGTCAATCGCGAGCTGACGTGGCTGTACGCCGACGCCGGCGCCGTGGTCGTCAACTGCGTGGGCGGCATGGACGCTCGCCGCGAGCAGCGCGCGCTGAACTACGGCGCCCACATCGTGGTCGGCACCCCCGGCCGCCTGCGCGACCACATCGAGCGCGGCCACCTGGACCTGTCGGAGCTGAAGGTCGCCGTCCTCGACGAGGCCGACGAGATGCTCGACATGGGCTTCCGCGAGGACCTCGAATTCATCCTCGACGCCGCCCCCAAGGAACGCCGCACCCTGCTGTTCTCGGCCACCCTGGCGCGCGAGATCGTGCAGCTGGCCAAGAGCTACCAGAACGACGCCCTGCGCATCGACACCCTGGGCCGCAACGAGCCGCACCGCGACATCGAGTATCGCGCCGTTCGCGTGGCGCCCAACGAGACCGAGCACGCGATCGTCAACCTGCTGCGCTATTTCGAAAGCCCCGGCGCCCTGGTGTTCTGCAACACCCGCGAAAGCGTCCGCGCCCTGCACAGCAAGCTGCGCGAGCGCGGCTTCGCCGTGGTCGGCCTTTCGGGCGAACTGAGCCAACGTGAACGCGCCGACGCCCTGCAGGCGCTGCGCGACGGCCACGCCCGCGTCTGCGTCGCCACCGACGTCGCCGCCCGCGGTCTCGATCTGCCAGACCTGGGCCTGGTCATCCACGCCGAACTGCCGGTCAACAAGGCCACCCTGCTGCACCGTTCGGGCCGCACCGGCCGGGCCGGCAAGAAGGGCGTCTCGGCCCTGGTCGTCCCCTACACCCGCCGCCGCAAGGCCGAGCAGCTGCTGATGGCCGCCGGCGTCGAAGGCCAGTGGGGCGGCGCCCCGACCGCCGACGAGATCCGCGCCAAGGACACCGAGCGCCTGCTCGACGACCCGATCTTCAACGAGGCCGTGGTCGAGGAAGACACCACCCTGGCCGAGGCCATGCTGGCCAAGCGCACGCCGCTGGAGATCGCCGCCGCCCTGATCCGCACCCGCCGCGCCAAGCTGCCGGCCCCGGAAGAGATCTACGACGACCCGCGCCACGGCGCTGACCCGGGCCCGCGCGTGCGCGGGGAGCGTTCCAATGACGCCGGCGACCGCTTCGCCGATCGCGGGGCCCGCGACTTTGGGGACCGACCGGAACGCGAGCCGCGCGCCGACATGAGCAACTCGGCCTGGTTCCGCCTCAACACCGGCCGCCGCAACAACGCCGACCCCAAGTGGCTGATCCCGCTGATCTGCCGCCTGGGCCACATCACCAAGAAGGACATCGGCTCGATCCGGATCTTCGACTACGACACCAAGTTCGAGATCTCGGCCGAGGCGGAAGTGAAGTTCGGGGCGGCGGTGCAGGCCACCGTGCGCGACGACGTGACCATCACCCCGACCACGGCCCCGGCCGCCCGGGACGCTTCGGGTCCGCGCAAGGAATACGCCCCGCGCCCGCCCCGTGACGACAACGACGCACCGCGCCGCGAATATACCCCGCGCCCGCCCCGCGACGACGCCGGTCCCCGCGGCCCGCGCGCCAACGCCCCGGGTTCGCGCGACAGCAGCCCGCGTCCGTCCTCGTACGGCGCCGACGGCGTGAGCAACGCCAAGCCCTACGCCCGTGGCGAGGAACCCAAGCGCGACTACAAGCCGCGAGACCGCGACGAGGGTCCCAAGCGCGATTTCAAGCCGCGTCCGCCCCGTGACGACGCCCCGCGCGACTTCCAGCCCCGCGCCCCGCGCGACGAGGCCCCCAAGGCCTATTCGCCGCTGAACGAAGGCCCGGCCCCGCGCCGCGCCCCTCGCGAAGCCCGCGAGAGCGTGCCCTACGACCCGGACCACAAGCCGGCCAAGGCGCCCTACGTCGCCCGTCCCCGCGACGGCGCGCCGGGCGGCAAGCCCTACGCCGGCAAGCCGCGCGCCGATGGTCCGGCCACGCCGTTCAAGGGCCCCAAGCCGTTCAAGGCCCCCAAGGCCTTCAAGAGCGGGGGCTCCTTCGGCGACAAGCCGGCGTTCGGCGGCCCCAAGCCCGCCTTCGGCAAGAAGCCGGGCGGCAAGACGCCGTACAAGAAGAAGTAGTTTGAGCCAGGCCCTCCCCCTGTGGGGGAGGTGTCGTCCCGGCTTCGGGACGACGGAGGGGGGAGTATCACGGCCTCGACCGCATGCCGGATCGACCAGCCTATAGCTCCCCCCACCGATCGCTTCGCGATCGCCTCCCCCACGGGGGGAGGAATTTCTAAACCGCCTGCCCGGCGCACCAGCCCGACGCCCAGGCCCACTGGAAGTTATACCCGCCCAGCCAGCCGGTGACGTCCACGACCTCGCCGATGAAATACAGGCCCGGCGCCGCCTTGGCCTCCATGGTCCGCGAGTCCAGGCCGTCGGTGTCGACCCCGCCCAGGGTCACCTCGGCCGTCCGATAGCCCTCCGAACCCACCGGCTTGAACGTCCAGGCGTTGACCGTCGCGGCCACGCCGCGCAGCAGGACGTCAGAACAGTCGGCCATGTTGCCGTAAGCCCCGGCGTCCTCGGCGATCAACTGGGCCAGGCGCTTGGGCAGCATCTCGCCCAGCACGGTGGACAACGCTCGCTTGGGCGTGGCCGTCCGCGCGGTGCGCAGGACCTGGAAGACGTCGACGCCCGGGGCCATGTCGACGCTGATCTCACCGCCCTCGCGCCAGTAGGACGAGATCTGCAGGATCGACGGGCCCGACAGGCCGCGGTGGGTGAACAACATGGCCTCGGCGAACTTGGTCTTGCCGCTGGCGACCACCGCGTCCAGGGCCACGCCCGACAACGGCGCCAGACGCTCCAGGGTCTTCACCTCGAAGGTCAGGGGCACCAGGGCCGGGCGGGTCTCGACGATGCTCAGCCCGAACTGCTGGGCGATCTCGTAGCCCAGGCCCGTCGCGCCCATCTTCGGAATGGACTTGCCGCCGGTAGCGACCACGACCGAGCGGCAGGTCACCGGGCCGTTCGAGAAGCTGACCCGCCAGCCCTCCCCATCCCTGGCCACGTCCTTGACCTCGGTCTCCAAGCGCAGCTTCACGCCCGCCCGGTCCATCTCGGTCAGCAGCATCTCGATGACCTGCTTGGCCGAGCCGTCGCAGAACAGTTGGCCCAGCGTCTTCTCGTGGAAGGCGATGCCGTAGCGTTGGACCAGGGCGATGAAGTCGCTGGGCCGATAGCGGCGCAGGGCCGAGACGCAGAACTTCGGATTGGCCGACAGGAAGTTGGCCGGCGCGGTGTTGACGTTGGTGAAGTTGCAGCGCCCGCCGCCGCTGATGCGGATCTTCTCGCCGGGGGCCTTGGCGTGGTCGACGATCAGCACCGAGCGGCCGCGCTTGCCCGCCTCGATGGCGCACATCATGCCGGCCGCGCCGGCGCCCAGCACCACGACGTCGAAGTCTTCCAAGGCTCGAGCCCTCTCTATTGAGGGGCGTATCGACAGGAGGCGGGCCGGGAAGTCAATGCGGCGAAGCGGTCAGCCCGCCCGCCGCATCGGCGCGGCGTCGGCCTGGCCGCCGCTGACCTGGAAGCGGCGCATCATCTGCACCAGGCCGCCGATCTCGGTCTTGAGGGCATGGCTGACGGCGGTGGCCTGTTCGATCATGGCGGCGTTCTGCTGGACGCCCTGGTCCATCTGGTTGACGGCGGCGTTGACCTCGTTGAGGCCGGTGGCCTGCTCGCCGGCCGAGGCGGCCAGCTCCTTCACCAGGGCGTCGATCTCGCCCACCTTGAACACGATGCCTTCGAGGGCCTCGCCGGTCTGGCCGACCAGCTTGACGCCCTGCCCGACCTGGCTGGCAGAGGTCGAGATCAGGGTCTTGATCTCCTTGGCCGCTTCGGCCGAGCGCTGGGCCAGGGCCCGGACCTCCTGGGCGACCACCGCGAAGCCGCGGCCCGCGTCGCCCGCCCGGGCGGCTTCGACCCCGGCGTTCAGGGCCAGCAGGTTGGTCTGGAAGGCGATCTCGTCGATCACGCCGATGATCTGGCCGATCTGCTGGGAGGACTGCTCGATGCCGGTCATCGCCGCGACGGCGTCGCGCACGACCTCGCCCGAGCGTTCGGCGTCCTCGCGGGTCGAGCCGACCACGCGGGCGGCGTCGTTGGCCCCCTGCGAGGCGCGGCGGACCGTGGCGGTGATCTCGTCCAGCGCCGCGGCGGTCTCTTCCAGGCCGGCGGCCTGCTGCTCGCTGCGGCGGGCGGTGTTGTCGGCGGCGGCGGTGATCTCGTCGGAACTGCGGCCGATGCCGCCGACCGCGGCCAGGACCTGGCCCATCGCCTGGTCCAGGTGCTCCATGGCGCCGTTGAAATCGGTGCGCAGCTGGCCGTAGCCCTCGGGGAACGGGTCAACGACGCGCACGGTCAGGTCGCCGCGCGACAACCGAGCCAGGCCGGCCGCGATTCGCTCCATGACGAAGGCCTGGTCCTGGGCCGCGCCCTGGCTGGCCGCTTCGTTACGGCGCCGCTCGGCCTCGCTGGCGGCGCTGATCCGCTGCTGCTCGGCTTCCGACGTCCGCAGGGCCACGGCGTTGTCCTTGAACACCTGGACGGCGCGGGCCATCAGGCCCACCTCGTCCTTGCGGCCGGTGGCGGCGACGGTCACGTCCAGCTCGCCCTGGGCCAGGGTGGTCATGGTCTTGGACAGCGAAGCGATCGGACGGGAGATCTTGGTCGCGCCGATCCACAGCGCGAACCCCATGCCGGTGATCGCGGCGACCAGGCCCAGCAGCATGGTCAGCAACGCGCCCTGATTGGCCTTCTTGTTGGCGCCGGCCACCAGGGCGTCGGTTTCAACGTGGTAGCCGTCGCCCCAGGCCTTGGCGTCCTTGGACAGGCTCTCGATGGCCGGATCCAGGGCCGAAAGGCGCGTGATGGCACCGGTGTCATCATTGGCCAGCCCGAGGTCGGCGGCGGCGCGTCCATCGGCGTAGAGGGCGTCGATGCGCTGGCGGAAACCGTCGGCGGTCGGGGCGATGGACGGATCGGCCTTGACCATCTTGTCCAGGCTGTCCTTGCCCTCGGCATAGACCTTGTCGAGCTCCTTGGAGGCCGACTGGGCCGCTTCGGACGCGCCCTCGTAGGTCACCGCACGGTGGGCGGCGTGGCCCATCATGCTCAGGCGACGGCTGAAGCGGGCCGACTGCACCTCGGCCGGCGAGCGCTGCTCGACGAGGATCCGGGTGGCGTCCTGCAGGCTCTTCTGCT
Source organism: Caulobacter sp. Root1455 (assembly GCF_001426905.1). GTDB lineage: Bacteria > Pseudomonadota > Alphaproteobacteria > Caulobacterales > Caulobacteraceae > Caulobacter. The sequence continues at coordinate 131,674 of NZ_LMFQ01000025.1, read as the reverse complement.
GCCAGACCCCCATGCCCGTGCACCCCAGGACGGCGACGGCCAGGATCGCGGCGGGGAGCAAAACTTTGGTCGAAATCTTGAGGTCGTCGAGACCCATGGCTTCCCCCGTGGGGCCTTGAACGCTGAACAAGCGCGGCCGGTATCGTGTTTCGGAGGATGTTTTGCCCGCCCCGGTGAAAGAGCGGTTAACGTTGAGGAAACAGCCAAGCTAGCCCGGCCCGGGCGGACGGATCGTAAATCGTCGCGTGATGCTCCTGGGGCATCGGATCGTAGCGCCAGACCAGCCCCCTGGACGGTTTGGTTCGCAGCGCCGTGACGACGCGGTCCACGCCCTCCTGCATCGTGGTTCCCTCGTCCCCGATCGACAGGTAGAGCCGACGCCCGCCGAACTTCCCCTTGGCCAACAATGAGGACGCCTCGCGCGACAGGCTCTGATCGTCCCACCACAGGCTGGGGCTGGCGGCGAGATAGGCGTCGAAGGCCCGGGGTTCGCGCAGGAAGGTCTCGACAACGAACAGGCCGGCCAGGGACTCGCCGATCAGCCCGCCGCGGCCGCTCGTGCGATAGCGCGCCCCCACCCAGGGCTGAAGTTCGTCGACGAGGAAGCGGCGATACGTCGCGGAGCCGCCGGAGGTCGGCAGCAGCTCCCGATCCTTGGCGAAGGTCGCCGGGTGGGTCAGGTCGTGCTTGCGGTCGACGCCCTCGATCCCGACGACGATCATCGGCGCCGCCAGGCCGGCCGAGACCGCCTCGGCGACGATGTCGGTGATCTTGGGGAAGTCCTCCTGAACCGCGCCGCCATCCAGCAGATAGAGCACCGGATAGCGCCGCTTCGACCCCGCATAGCCCGGCGGCAGGGCGATATTGATCCGGCGCTGCCCGCCCAGCACCCGGCTGTCGACCATGAAGGTCCCGTCCGGGGTCACGGCGCGCGCCGCCATGGGAACGAGGGCCGCGGCGCCGGTGGCGGCGAGGAATCGTCTGCGATGCATGCCCAAGGCTCAGCCATGAGACGCCGATCGCCAAGACCGTTCGCGGAAAGCGCCGCCCCGCGCTTGACGCCAGCGCCTGGGGGGTTAGGAACCCTGCCCTCCTCCCGCCCAGGCGCTCCCATGACGTCCGTTCCCCAAGCGACGATCGGCATCGATTTCGGCACGACCAACACCGTCGTCTCGATGACCCATGGCGACGGCCCCGCCACGCTGGTGAGGTTCCCCACCGCCGACGGCGACATCTTCGCCTTCCGCTCGGCCCTGAGCTTCCACGCGATCATGGGCGTGGGCGGCCGCGCCAACGAACTGGTGACCGAGGCCGGCCCCTGGGCGATCGAGGCCTATGTCGAGGATCCGCTGGAGACCCGCTTCATCCAGTCGTTCAAGACCTTCGCCGCCAGCGCGGCCTTCACCGAGACCAAGATCCTCAACAAGCGCTACCTGTTCGAGGACCTGCTGTCGGACTTCCTGCTGAAGCTGAAGGGTCACGGCGGCGCGGCCATGGAGACGCTGCCGGCCCGGGTCATCGTCGGGCGGCCCGTGACCTTCGCCGGCGGCAATCCCGACGAGGCCCTGGCCCTGGCGCGCTACGAGGCCGGCTTCAGGCGCCTGGGCTTCACCGACATCCGCTACGCCTACGAACCGGTCGGGGCGGCGTTCTTCTTCGCCCGCCAGCTGAAGCAGGACGCCACCGTGCTGGTCGCCGACTTCGGCGGCGGCACCAGCGACTTCTCGATCGTGCGGTTCGAGCGCGCCCCTTCCGAGAATGGGGACGGCAAGCTGCGGTCCACCGCCCTGGCTCGCTCGGGCGTCGGCCTGGCCGGGGACGCCTTCGACTATCGGATCATCGACCAGTTGGTCTCGCCCGAACTGGGCAAGGGCAGCCTGTACCGCGCCTTCGACAACCGGCTGCCGATCCCCCAGCGCTATTACACCGCCTTCGCCCGCTGGGATCAGCTGGCCCTGCTGCGGGCCTCCAAGGACATGCGCGACATCCGCGCCCTGGAGCGCACGGCCATGGAGCCGGAGAAGATCCGCCGGCTGATCGAGGTGCTGGACGATAATCACGGCTACGCCCTCTACCGCGCGGTCTCGGCGCTGAAGGAGGCGCTGTCGAGCCAGGACGAGGCGACGTTCCGCTTCGAGGCCGGCTCGGTGCTGATCGAGAAGACCGTCCGGCGCACCGACTTCGAGGGCTGGATCGCCCCGGAGCTGAAGGCCATCGAGACCGCGGTCGACCAGGCGCTGGAGCGCGCCGGGCTGGGCCCCGACGGCGTCGACCGGGTCTTCCTGACCGGCGGCAGCTCGTTCGTCCCGGCCGTGCGCGCAATCTTTCTGCGCCGCTTCGGGACCGACAAGATCGAGGGCGGCGGCGAGTTCGAATCCATCGCCTCCGGCCTGGCCCTGATCGGCCGCGAAGACGACCTGGACCTGTGGAGCGAGAAGGCGGGTTAGGCGCCCTACTTCAGCCGATCATCGAACCTGGCCAGGGCGGCGCGGGCGCAGGCGTCGGCGGTCTCGTGGCTGGTGTCGGCCACGGCCAGGCCGCCCACCAGCTTGCCGTCCATGTGCAGCGGCAGCGAGCCGCCGTGGGGGTTCAGGCGATCGGGCTCGGCCTTGATCAGGGCGGCGAAGGCCGGGTCGGCCTTCTCGCGCGGCTCCATCTGGCTGCCCGGCGCGTCGAACTGGACGGCGGTGGCGGCCTTGCGCGGGGCCGCGATGGGCGGCTTCGGACTGGCGGACGCGCGCAGCACGACCAGCGGATTGCCCTTGTCGTCGACCACGGCGACGCTGACCGGCGCGCCCCGGGCGGCGCAGGCGTCGACGGCGGCGCGGGCCAGGTCGATGGAGAGCGGCAGGTCGAGGGCGGGCGTGGTCTGGGCCAGGGCGGTCATTGGAACGACCGCCAAGGAAGCCGTCAGGATCAAGGTCCGCATCGTCTCTGTTCTCCGCTCATCCCGACGGAAGCCGGGACCCAAGCCGAGCCTGGAGTAACGCGGAGTGGCCGATCGGCCAAGACCGCTCGGCTCCCGGCCTTCGCCGGAATGATCGGGAACGAAGAAAGGGGCTCGCGAACGAGCCCCTTTGAAGGATCACCCCTTGTTGGCCAGCGCCGCCTGCGCCGCGGCCAGGCGGGCGATCGGCACGCGGTAGGGCGAGCAGGACACGTAGTCCAGGCCGACCGTCTCGCAGAACGCGATCGAGGCGGGATCACCGCCATGCTCGCCGCAGATGCCCAGCTTGACGTCCGGACGAGCCGCGCGGCCCCGCTCGGCGGCGATGCGGATCAGGTCGCCGACGCCCTCCTGGTCGAGGCTGACGAAGGGGTCCTTGTCGAAGATGCCCTTGTCGATATAGGCGCCCAGGAACTTGCCGGCGTCGTCGCGGCTGATGCCGAAGGTGGTCTGGGTCAGGTCGTTGGTGCCGAAGCTGAAGAACTCGGCGTTGGCCGCCAGGTCGCCGGCCCGAAGGGCGGCGCGCGGCAGCTCGATCATGGTTCCGACCGTGTACTGAAGATCCACGCCCTGCTCCGCCAGCACCGCCTTGGCGGTGCGGTCGGTCAGGTCGCGCAGGTACTTCATCTCCTCGCCCTTGGCGACCAGCGGGTGCATGATTTCCGGGATCGGCGCGGCCTTGCCCGACTTGGCGATGTCGCAGGCGGCCTCGATGATCGCCCGGACCTGCATCTCGTAGATCTCGGGATACGACACGCCCAGGCGGCAGCCGCGGTGGCCGAGCATGGGGTTGGTCTCGTGCAGCTCCTTGGCCCGGCGCATCAGCTTCTGGGCGTCCAGGCCGGTGGCCTTGGCCACCGCCGCGACGTCTTCCTCCGTATGCGGCAGGAATTCGTGCAACGGCGGGTCCAGCAGGCGGATGGTGACCGGCAGGCCTTCCATGATCGTGAACAGCTCGACGAAGTCGGCCTTCTGGAACGGCGCGATCTTGGCCAGGGCGGCGCGGCGGCCGGCCTCGTCGTCGGCCAGGATCATCTCGCGCACGGCGGCGATCCGGGTGTCGTCGAAGAACATGTGCTCGGTGCGGCACAGGCCGATGCCCTCGGCGCCGAAGCCGCGGGCGGTCTTGGCGTCCAGCGGGGTTTCGGCGTTGGCGCGGACCTTCATGCGGCGCGCCGCGTCGGCCCACTCCATCAGGGTGGCGAAGTCGCCGGTCAGCTCGGGCTCGATCATCTTGGGCGAACCGACCAGGATCTCGCCGGTCGAGCCGTCGATGGTGATCGTTTCGCCGGCCTTGTAGTCGCGGCCGCGCACCCGGAACAGGCCTTCCTTGGGGAAGATGGCCACGTCGCCGGCGCCGCTGACGCAGGCCCGGCCCATGCCGCGCGCCACGACGGCGGCGTGGCTGGTCATGCCGCCCCGGGCGGTGATGATGCCCCGCGCGGCGTGCATGCCGTGGATGTCCTCGGGACTCGTCTCCTCGCGCACCAGGATCACGGCCTCGCCGGCGGCGGCGGCCTTTTCGGCGGCGTCGCTGTCGAAGACGATCTTGCCGGTGGCCGCGCCGGGCGAAGCCGGCAGGCCCTTGGCGATCAGCTCGCGATGGGCGGTCGGGTCGATGGTCGGATGCAGCAGCTGGTCCAGCGAGGCCGGCTCGACGCGGCCGATGGCCTCGTCGCGGCTGATCACGCCCTCGGCGGCCATGTCGACGGCGATCTTCAGGGCGGCCTTGGCGGTGCGCTTACCGCTGCGGGTCTGCAGCATGTAGAGCTTGCCCTGCTCGACCGTGAACTCGATGTCCTGCATGTCGCGGTAGTGGCGCTCCAGCGTCTCGACCACGGTCTTGAACTGGCCGAACACCTCCGGCATCGCCTCCTCCATCGAGGGGGCCGTGTCGCCCATCTCCTCGCGGGCGGCCTTGGTCAGGGACTGCGGCGTGCGGATGCCGGCCACCACGTCCTCGCCCTGGGCGTTGATCAGGAACTCGCCGTACAGGCGGCCGTCGCCGTTCGAGGGGTTGCGGGTGAAGGCCACGCCGGTCGCCGAGGTCTCGCCCATGTTGCCGAACACCATCGACTGGATGTTGACGGCGGTGCCCCAGGCCTCGGGGATGTCGTGCATGCGGCGATAGAACTTGGCCCGGTCGTTCATCCAGCTAGCGAACACCGCGCCGATGGCGCCCCACAGCTGCTCCTGGGCGTCCTGCGGGAAGGGCTTGCCCAGGGCGTCGCGGACGGCGGCCTTGTAGTCCTTGATCACCGCGGCCCAGTCGTCGGCGGTCAGGGCCGTGTCGACGGTGACGTCCAGCCGGTCCTTATGGTCGTCGAGGATCTCCTCGAACATGTGGTGCTCCAGGTCGAGCACGACGTTCGAGTACATCTGGATGAAGCGGCGATAGCTGTCATAGGCGAAGCGGCGGTCGCCCGAGAGCACGGCCAGGCCTTCGACGGTCTCGTCGTTCAGGCCCAGGTTCAGCACGGTGTCCATCATGCCCGGCATCGAGGCCCGGGCGCCCGAGCGCACCGAGACCAGCAGCGGGTTGGCGACGTCGCCGAAGCTCTTGCCGGTCAGCTGCTCGACCGTGGCCAGGCCCGCATTGACCTGTTCGGCCAGCTCGGCCGGGTACTGCTTGCCGTTGGCGTAGTAGTGGACGCAGGCCTCGGTGGTGACCGTGAAGCCCGGCGGCACGGGCAGGCCCAGGGACGACATCTCGGCGAGATTGGCGCCCTTGCCGCCCAGCAGGTTCTTCATCTTGGCGTCGCCGTCGGCGCCGCCGCCCCCGAACGAATAGACCCACTGCGTCTTGGTCAGCGTATCAACCGGCATTTTCTTGTTCACCCTGCGATAGTGAAAAAGCCGGCGGTTCTCTGTCGGAACCGTCCTGGCCTGGGACATGGAGCGTAAACGCCCATCCCGCACTGCAATATCCGGGCGTTCAGTAGCACCTTGTCAAAGAAGCCGTCCACCGACGGTTTGCGGTTCGCAGTCTACAGCGAAATTTCGGCAAATTCTTCCAATGACAACGTTGTCCTGATTGAGATTTGCGCGAGCAGCGAGGGGACGAACACCCATCTGAGTCTCGGAATGGCGTTGGCGAGGGTTGACTCCAGCCCTCGCCCGCCGGCCGCTTCAAGACCGGCGCGGCGCTAATGACGCGCGAACCGTCCCCATTTACTGCCCCTAGGTCAGCCCTCATATCTTGAACGCGCCGGCCGCCCGCAGGGGCGAAAACAAGACCGGGGAGGACATCATGGCGCCAGCAACGACCCATCCGGGGACGAGCGCGGCCGTTCGCGAGCCCCTTCACACGACGCCCGCCGCGCCGCTGGACGCGGTGGTGGTCGGGGCCGGCTTCGGCGGGCTCTACATGGTCCATCGGCTGCGCGAGGCCGGACTGACCGTCCAGGGGATCGAGGCCGCCGGCGACGTCGGCGGCACCTGGTGGTGGAACCGCTATCCCGGCGCCCGCTGCGACATCCCCAGCCTGCTCTATTCCTACACCTTCTCCGACGAGCTGCAGGCCGAGTGGCGGTGGAGCGAGAAGTACGCCACCCAGCCCGAGATCCTGGCCTACGCCCAGCACGTGGCCGATCGCTTCGATCTTCGGCCCCAATTCCTGTTCGAGACCCGCGTGACCTCGGCGGTCTTCGACGAGGCCGCCAAGCTCTGGCGGGTGAAGACCGACCGGGGCGACGAGATCGCCGCGCGGTTCTGCGTGATGGCCACCGGCTGCCTGTCGGCGCCGCGCGACTTCGATCTGCCGGGCGCGGACACGTTCGAGGGCGAGACCTACGTCACCGGCCTGTGGCCGCATGAGCCGATCGACTTCACGGGCAAGCGGGTGGCGGTGATCGGCACCGGCTCGTCGGCGGTCCAGTCGACGCCGCTGATCGCCGAGCAGGCCGAGCAGGTCTACGTGTTCCAGAGGACGCCCAACTACAGCCTGCCGGCCCTGAACGCCCCGCTGAGCGACGAGGAGGTGGCCGGGTTCCGCGCCAACTTCCCGGCCTATGTCGAGCTGCTGCGCAGCGGCCAGCCGCCCCTGCCCATCCCGTCCGCCGACTATGTGCCGTCCGACGAGGAGCTGAACGCCCTGGTCGAGCAGCTGTGGAACGGCTGGGGCCTGATCTCGGCCGTGCAGATCCCCAACATCGTGCGCGACGAACGCTGCAACCAAGCGGCCGGCGACTTCGTCCGCGCCAAGATCGCGCGGATCGTCAAGGACCCGGCCCTGGCCGAGAAGCTGACCCCGCGCAGCTTCCCGATCATGACCAAGCGGGCCTGCGTCGACACCGGCTGGTACGAGACCTTCAATCGCGACAATGTCGAGCTGGTCGATCTGCGCGACACGCCGATCACGGCGATCACCCCTACGGGGGTGCGCACGACGGACCGAGACTACCCGGTGGACGTGATCGTCAGCGCCCTGGGCTTCGACGCCATGACCGGCGCCCTGCTGCGCATGGACATCCGCGGCCGGGGCGGGCTGAGCCTGAAGGACGCCTGGGCCGAGGGCCCCAAGACCTATCTGGGCCTGGCGGTGGCGGGCTTCCCCAACCTGTTCACCGTCACCGGCCCGGGCAGCCCGTCGGTGCTGACCAACGTGCTGACCGCGGCCGAGCAGCATGTCGACTGGATCATGGACGCCATCGCCCACGTGCGGGCCACCAACGCCGCGACGCTGGAAGCGACCACCGACGCCCAGGAAGACTGGGTCGCCCACGTCAACGAAGAGGCCGACAAGACCCTCTTCCCCCGCGCGGCCTCCTGGTACATGGGCGCCAACATCCCGGGAAAGCCCCGGGTGTTCATGCCGTATGTCGGCGAGGGCTATAAGCTGCACTGCGACGCGGTGGCGGCGGAGGGGTATGCGGGGTTCGCGCTGGGGTCCTGATCGGCGCCGAGCCGGACATATCGTCGCATAACGCCCATGTTGTCTGTCCGGAAAGGCAGTCGGGCCGTAGCTGCTTGTCCATATTCGTGCATGAGCCGTTCCACGATGATCGATGATCCGGCCCCGCCCATGGCCCTCCACACCTTGATGCGCGAAGCCTTCGACACCGCGTCCGAAGGCTTGGCCGTGTTCGACCCGGCGGATCGATGCGTGGCCTGGAACCAGCGCTATGCCGAGCTCTGGGCGCGGTGGGGCGTCGAGGTTGTCGAGGACATGACGTTCGAGGCCCTGCTGCGGGCCGGGCTGGCGGCCGGGCGCTATCCGAACGCGGGCGCGCGTCCGGAGGCCTGGCTGGCCGAACAGATCCATCGCCGCGCGACCTTGGAGCATGTACGCGAAGAGCGGGTGGAGCATGGTGAGCGCCTGCGCTTCGCCACGCGCCGCACGGTGTCGGGCGGCCGGGTCACCAGCTGCGTCAGCCTCGAGCCGGCCAGCGCGTCGGAACGCTCGGCGCCGCCCCAGACCTTCCTGGACACCGTGATCGAGAACGTCCCGGCCATGCTGTTCGTCAAGGACGGCGAGACCGGCAAGTTCCTGCTGGTCAATCGGACCGCCGAGGAGGTTCTGGGCGCGCCGCGCGAGGCGCTTCTGGGCCGCTCGGACTACGATTTCTTTCCCGCCGACCAGGCCGACTTCTTCGTCGCCCATGACCGCGAGGTGCTGGCGAGCGGCGAACTGCGGACGATCCCCGAAGAGCCGCTCGACACCCCGCACAACGGCCGGCGCTGGCTGCAGACCCGCAAAATCGCAATTTCCGGCGAGGATGGCCGCCGCCATCTGCTGGCGATCTGCGAAGACATCACCGAGCGCAAGCTGAGCGCGGCCGCCCTGGACGCGGCCCTGCAGCGGGCCGAAGCGGCCAGTGTCGCCAAGAGCGAGTTCCTGGCCAATATAAGCCACGAGATCCGCACGCCGCTGAACGGGGTGATCGGCATGGCCGAGGTGCTCAGCCGCAGCAGCCTCACCCCGCGGCAGCGCGAGATGATGTCGGTCATCCTCAGTTCGGGCCGGACCCTGAACCTTCTGCTCAGCGACATCCTCGACCTGTCGAAGATCGAGTCCGGCGCGCTGGAGCTGGTCGTGGAGCCGATGAACCTGCGCGAGGCGGTGACGGCCGCGGCGGCGGTTTTCGAGGCGGTCGCCCGCGACAAGGACCTCGGCTTCCAGCTGGGCTTCGCCGACGGCTTCCACGACCAGGTGGTGGGCGACGCCCTGCGCATCCGCCAGATCGTCGCCAACCTGACCAGCAACGCCGTCAAGTTCACCAACGCCGGCGGCGTGCATATCCACGCCACGACGACCGCCGCGCCCGGCGGCGGCGTGGCGCTGAGCGTCTCGGTCCAGGACAGCGGCGAGGGTTTCGATCCGGCCAGCAGCGATCAGTTGTTCGAACGCTTCCAGCAGGCCGACGGCTCGGTGACCCGCCAGGCCGGCGGCTCGGGCCTGGGCCTGTCGATCGCCCGGCGCCTGGCGCGGCTGATGAACGGCGACATCGCCTGCGCGGCCCAACCCGGGCACGGAGCCACCTTCACCTTCCAGGCGATCCTGGGCGCCTGCGAAGGCGACGAGGCCTGCGCCTGCAAGCCGAATCCGGAACCGACCGCGGCCCAGCCGCAGATCGAGCGCCGCCTGCGGGTCCTGCTGGCCGAGGACCATCCGACCAATCAGAAGGTCGTCGATCTGATGCTGGGCGACGCCGCGGACCTGACCATCGCCGCCGACGGCCAGGCGGCCCTGACCGCCTTCGCCGAGCAGCCGTTCGACCTGATCCTGATGGACACGCAGATGCCGGTGATGGACGGCTTGGCCGCCACCGCCGCGATCCGCGCCCGCGAACGCGACCAGGGACTGGCGCGCACGCCGATCATCTCCCTGACCGCCAACGCCATGCCCCATCAGGTCCAGGCCTGCCTAGCGTCCGGCGCCGACCTGCATCTGGCCAAGCCGATCAGCATCCACAGCCTGTTCGCGGCGATCAACCAGGCGCTGGAACTGGTCGAGGCTTAGGAGACAGCACGAAAACACCCTCTCCCAGAGGGAGAGGGTGAAGGAAGCGCCCCTACCCGCCGACCAGCGAGAAGTCGGCCACTTGACCCATCGCGTCCCGGACGGCGGCCAGGGTTTTCAGGCGGTTGTCGCGCTCAGCGGCGACCTCGGAGTTGACGAACACGCCGTCCAGGAAGGCGTCGACCGGGCCGCGCAGGCCGGCCAGTTCCTGCATGGCGGCGGTGAAGTCCTCGGCTTCCAGGGCGGACGCCAGCGGCTTTTCGATCATCCGCAGGGCGTCGTGCAGCTGCACTTCCGGGGCCGAGGCGTCGGGCAGGATCTCGCGACCGCCCTCGGCTTTCCAGCCCTTCTTCTCCTCGGCCTTGAGGATGTTGGAGGCGCGCTTGTAGCCGGCCAGCAGGTTCTTGCCGTCGTCGGTCTTCAGGAACCCGTCCAGCGCCTCGACCCGGGCGACGATGCGCACCAGGTCGTCGTCGCCGAGCGCGAACACGGCGTCGACGAGGTCCGAACGTTTGCCCTGATCTTTGAGTGTCACTTTCAAGCGATCAACGAAGAAGTCGAGAACACTTTTAGAGAGCCAAACGCTCGCTTGCCAAAGCACACCTGATTGGCGGCTGAGGAAGGATTCAATTGCTTCAGACACCGACGCGGGGGCCGCGACTGCAACCTTTTCAGGCTCAACATCCCCGAGCAATTTGAAGACGGAAGAGAAATCGCGACGATTGGCGCGAGCCATCGCCTTGATGTCTTCATGAAGCGAGGCTGCGGCCTCAAGGTCATCAAACTTCGCGAACATCTCGGCACGAAGTTTTTCGATTTCAGTCGTGATTTGCCATTCGTGCCACGGGAATAAGAGGTCGGATGTCACACCGCCACGGACGTTATTTTCCAGCAGTATCCGGATAACCCCCAACGCCGCCCGACGCAGCGCGAACGGGTCCTTCGAGCCCGTCGGCTTCTCATCAATCGCGAAGAAGCCCACCAGCGTGTCCAGCTTGTCCGCCAGAGCCACCGCCACGCTCAGCGGCGCGGTCGGAACGCTGTCGCCGGGGCCTTGCGGCTTGTAGTGGTCGCGGATGGCGTCGGCGATCTCGGGGTCCATCCCGGCGGCGCGGGCGTAATAGCCGCCCATCAGGCCCTGCAGTTCCGGGAACTCGCCGACCATCTGCGAGGCCAGGTCCGCCTTGGCCAGACGCGCGGCTTCGGCCGCCTTGTCCGGATCGGCGCCGACCAGCGGCGCGATTTCGCGAGCCAGGGCGACGATGCGCTCGACACGTTCGGCCATGGTCCCGAGCTTGGCGTGGAAGGTCACGCCGTTCAGCTTCTCCAGCCACGGCTCGAAGCCGACCTTGACGTCCTCGTCCCAGAAGAACCGGGCGTCCGACAGGCGCGAGCTCAGCACCTTGGCGTTGCCCTGCGCGATCACCTTGCCGCCGTCGGCCGACTGGACGTTGGCGATCGTGATGAAGTGCGGGGCCAGGCCCTCCCCGTCCGGCTTGCGCACGGCGAAGTACTTCTGGTGGGTGCGCATCGAGGTGCGGATCACCTCGCCCGGCAGGTCCAGGAACGCCGGGTCCATGTCGCCCAGCACCGGGGTCGGCCATTCGGCCAGGCCGGCGACCTCCTCGAGCAGGCCGAGGTCCTCGACCAGCTCCAGATTGCGGGCGAAGCACAGGGTCTTGCAGCCCTCCAGGATACGCGCCTTGCGCTCCTCGACGTCCAGCACGACGAAGTGGTCCAGCAGGCCCTTGCTGTACTCGTCGAAGTCGCGAACCTTGAACGGCTGGCCGCCCCAGCCGTGGCCGAGGCGCATGAAGCGGTGGCCCTCGGTGACGTCGCCGCTCTCGATGCCCTCGATGGCGAACGGCACGACCTCGCGGTCGAACACGCAGAGAATGCGCTTCAGCGGCCGCACCCAGCGCAGCTTGCTCGTGCCCCAGGTCATCGACTTGGGCCAGGCGAAGCCGCGCACGATCGCCTCGACCATCTCGGCGACGATCTCGGTGGTCGGGCGGCCGGTCTTCTCGATGAAGGCCATCCAGACGCCGTCGCGCTCGACCAGCTGGTCCTGGGTCAGGCCCGCCTTGCGCAGGAAGCCTTCCATGGCCTGGGGCGGGGCGCCGACGCGCGGGCCCTTCAGCTCTTCCTTGCGGTCGGCCTGGGCGATCGGCAGGCCCTCGACCACCAGGGTCAGGCGGCGCGGACCGGCGAAGGTCTTCAAGGCCTCGGGCAGGAAGCCGGCGGCGGCCAGGTGTTCGCGCGCCATGCGCTCCAGGTCGCGCGCGGCGCCGGCCTGCATGCGGGCCGGGATCTCTTCGGAGAACAGTTCGAGAAGGAGTTGAGGCATCGACTCTACGCGGCTTCCTGCTGCTCGACCCAGGCGCTGGCGCACAGCTTGCAGAGGTCGCGGATGCGGCCGATGTAGCTGGCGCGCTCGGCGACGGCGATCGCGCCGCGGGCGTTCATCAGGTTGAAAAGGTGGCTGGCCTTGAGGACCATGTCGTAGGCGGGCAGCACCAGGGACTTGCCCTGGTACGAGCGGGCCAGCATCAGCGGCACCTGGCGCTCCATGTCCTCGAACTGGCCCTTCAGCACGGCTACGTCGTAGCCGTGGAAATTGGCTTCCGAGTGCTGGCGTTCGTTCTCGAGGAACACGTCGCCATAGGTCAGATGGCCCAGCGGCGCGTCCGGATCGTTGAACGGCAGGTCGAACACGTTGTCGACGCCGAACACGTACATGGCCAGGCGCTCCAGGCCGTAGGTCAGCTCGCCGGCCACCGGCGAGACGTCCAGGCCGCCCACCTGCTGGAAGTAGGTGTACTGGCTGACCTCCATGCCGTCGCACCAGACTTCCCAGCCCAGGCCCCAGGCGCCGACGGTGGGGTTTTCCCAGTCGTCCTCGACGAAGCGGATGTCGTGGGTGCGCAGGTCCAGGCCGATGGCCTCCAGCGAACCCAGATACAGGTCCTGCATGTTCGGCGGGTTCGGCTTCAGGATCACCTGGTACTGGTAGTAGTGCTGCAGGCGGTTGGGGTTCTCGCCATAGCGGCCGTCGCCCGGACGGCGCGAGGGCTGCACATAGGCCGCGTTCCAGGGCTTGGGACCCAGGGCGCGCAGCACCGTGGCCGGGTGCAGGGTCCCCGCCCCCACCTCGACGTCGTGCGGCTGCAGGATCACGCAGCCCTGGGCGCTCCAATAGTCATGGAGCGTCAGGATCAGGCTTTGAAACGACTTGGGTTTTGGGGCGGGCATCAGGGTCCGAACAGGGCCAGAAAAAAGTCGGCGGACCATAGGGCCCGCCGACTGACGCTTCAAGCTTAGTTGGACCTCGCGGACCGCTGGAAAGGCTTAGTTGCCCTTGGCGGCGGTGCGCTTGCCGGCGTTCGACATCGGGGCGCCGTAGAGCTTGCGGTTTTCCGGGGTGTCGGCGATCGGCGGATTGGAGACGACGTTGGGGTCGCCGGCCTTCAAGGTCGACTGCTGCTCGGCGGGCATCGACGAGACGCGGCCGGCGGTGTCGGTCGCCGCGCCGGTCGGGGCCGGCATGGTGGTCGCGGCCGTCGGGTCGGCCGGCGTCGTGGTGGCGGTCGCCGGGTCGGCGGGCATGGTCTGGTCGGCCGGGGCGGCGGCGGTCGGGTCCGGGTTCACGGGGGCGCCGGGAGCCGTCGACTGGGCCATGGCCGCGCCGGACATCAGCGCCAGGGCGGCGGCGGCGGTAGCGATACGCACAAACATGGGGCTCATCCTTCTGGGAAGAAACGCAGCCACATCAGCGTCCAGACCTTGAGTCCGTTGCCAGGATCACGGGTTCGTGAACGTTTTACTTGGCGAACATCACGATCGCCACGCCCACGAAGATGACCCCGAACCCGACCAGCGTCTTCCAACTGATCGCCTCGCCCAGGTAGAAAACCGAAAACAGCGTGAAGACGATCAGGGTGATCGCCTCCTGGCCCGTCTTCAGCTGGGCGGTCGAATAGACGCCGTGGCCCAGGCGGTTGGCGGGCACGGCCAGCATGTATTCCGGCAAGGCGATCAGCCAGCTGGTGAAAATGGCCAGCAGCATCGTCGTCGAGCGATTCTTCAGGTGGCCGTACCAGGCGAAGGTCATGAAGACGTTCGAGGCGATCAGCAGGCCCCAGGGCGCGATCTTGATCCAGACGGAAGGCATGGGCGGCGGAGACTCCAGATCGCGGCGCGTGAGCCGGTGATTGTATGCGGTTCGCGACAGGCCGGGCCAGCCCGCCTCTTCGAACCGCGAAACGCCGCCTTTCCGAGCGCGTCCGGCCATTGACGCCCAAATTTTAGGCGCCGCGCCCCTTTCGTTTCCAAATCCCTACCGCGCGACAGCCATGTCCGAAGCGCGACCGATAGCGTGAACAGCGCCGGGGAAACGATGAGGGCCCATGGGTCCGCGTCGCGGTGCGAGTGAGCAACGCGCTCTAAAACCAATTCAAGGGGAGCCCGCGCAGTCAGCGGGTCGGAGCAAGGCGGATGAAACTGATCATAGCGATCGTCAAACCCTTCAAGCTCGACGAGGTCCGCGAGGCGCTCGTCGCCGCGGGGGTCGAAGGCCTGACGGTGTCCGAGGTCAAGGGCTACGGCCGTCAGAAGGGCCAGACCGAAATCTATCGCGGCGCGGAATACCAAGTGAATTTCGTGCCGAAGGTGAAGCTGGAAGCCGTGGTCGACGATGCGTCGGCCGCCAAGGCCGTCGAGGCGGTCAAGGCCGCCGCCGCCACGGGCAAGATCGGCGACGGCAAGATCTTCGTCCTCAATGTCGAGGAAGCCGTTCGCATCCGGACCGGCGAAACCGGCCCGGCCGCTCTGTAATTCGTCGGGGAATAAGGGGATACCAACGATGAAACTGCACTTTAAACCGCTGGCCGGGCTGATGCTCGCGGCGACTCTGGCGGGGGCTCCGCTGGGCGCCGTCGCCTTCGCTCAGGACACGGCCGCGCCGGCCGCCGCCGCGCCCGCCGAGGCCGCGCCGGCTCCCGCCGCTCCGGTCGCCGCCGCCCCGGCTCCCGCCGAGGCCGCGCCCGCCGCCATCGTCGACAAGAACGACAAGGGCGACAACGCCTGGATGCTCACCTCGACCGTCCTGGTTCTGCTGATGATCCTGCCGGGCCTGGCCCTGTTCTACGGCGGCCTGGTCCGCTCCAAGAACATGCTGTCGGTGATGATGCAGGTCTCGACCGTGGCCATCATCGGCTTCGTCGCCTGGGTGCTGTGGGGCTACAGCCTCGCCTTCACCGACGGCGGCAGCTGGGACCTGTTCGTCGGCGGACTCAGCCGGCTGTTCCTCAAGGGCGTGACCCCGGCCAGCAACGTCGCGACGTTCTCGACCGGCGTGGTGATCCCTGAACTGACCTTCATCTCGTTCCAGGCGACCTTCGCGGCCATCACCGCCGCCCTGGTCATCGGTTCGCTGGTCGAGCGCATGAAGTTCGCCGCCATCGTCGCCTTCGCCGTCCTGTGGCCCCTGTTGTCCTACTATCCGCTCGCCCACATGGTCTGGTGGTGGCCCGGTCCCGACGCCATCGCTCTGGCCCCGACCGCCGCGATCAAGGCCGGTCAAATCTGGACCTGGGGCGGCCTGGACTTCGCCGGCGGCACCGTGGTGCACATCAACGCCGGCGTCGCCGCCCTGGTCGGCGCCCTGATCCTGGGCAAGCGCCAAGGCTACGGCAAGGAGCCGATGCCGCCGCACTCGCTGACCCTGACCCTGGTGGGCGCCGGCCTGCTGTGGGTGGGCTGGTTCGGCTTCAACGCCGGCTCCAACCTGGAATCCAACGGCTACGCCTCGCTGGCGATGATCAACACCTTCGTCGCCACCGCCGCCGCCGGCCTGTCCTGGGTCCTCGTCGAGTGGGTCACCAAGAAGAAGCCGTCGGCCCTGGGCCTGGCTTCGGGCGTGGTCGCCGGCCTGGTGGCCGTCACCCCCGCCGCCGGTTTCGCCGGCCCGATGGGCGCGGTGATCCTGGGTCTGGTCGTCTCGCCGGTCTGCATCTTCTTCTGCTCGGTCGTGAAGAACGCGCTGAAGTACGATGACAGCCTGGACGCCTTCGGCATCCACGGCATCGGCGGCATCGTCGGCGCCCTGGCCACCGGCCTGCTGGTCAACCCCGCCTGGGGCGGCGCCGGCATCGTCGACTACACCACCTGCGCCAAGGACGGCGACATCTCGACCTGCGACGCGCTGGCCACCTACACGCCGATCGGCCAGTTGATCATCCAGGCCAAGGGCGTCTGCCTGACCATCGCGTGGTCGGCCATCGCCTCGATCATCGTCTTCTTCGTGATCAAGCTGGTCATCGGTCTCCGCGCGACGCCGGACGCCGAGGAAGAAGGTCTGGACATCTCCGAACACGGCGAACGCGCTTACCACAGCTAAGGCTGGGGAAGGCACGGTCCAAGGTTCGGATCGGGAGGGCGCGGAAGCTTCGGCTTCCGCGCTTTTCTTTTGGGGCTACCCCGCGAACGGCCCGCCCAGCCGGCAGCGCCGGACCCACCAGTCGGGCCGCATCTGCTCGAGGCGTTCGGCCAGGCCCTCGGCCTCGATGTCGCCCGCGCACAGGGCAAAGCACGTGGCGCCCGAGCCGGACATCCGGGCCAGCAGGGTCTCGGGCTCGTCGGCCAGCAGCTCCAGCACCTGGCCGATGCGCGGCTCCAGGGCCACGGCCGGGGCCTGCAGATCGTTGCGGGTGAAGCCGGCCAGCCAGGCGCAGACCTCCTCGACGCTTTCCAGGCCGTCCAGCAGCGGCGGCGGCGCCTCGCCCTCCGGCGCGACGGCCGCGTCATAGGCCCGATAGACCGCGCCGGTCGGCGACGGGACCAGCGGATTGACCAGCACGGCGTGCAGCTCCGGCAGGGCCGGCGCCGGCGACAGGCGCTCGCCCCGCCCCTCCGCCATGACCGGCGCGCCCCAAAGACAGGCCGCGCCGTCGGCGCCGAGGCTCCCGGCCACGGCCTCCAGGTCGACGTCTGACAGGTCGGGCGCCAGGGCCTCGCGCAGCAACCGCAGCGCCGCTCCGGCGTCGCTGGAGCCCCCGCCCAGGCCGGCGGCGATCGGCAGGGCCTTGTCGAGGATCAGGCGGAAGGGCGGCAGCGGTCCGCCCAGGCGCGCGCGCAGGGCGTTGGCGGCCCGCACCACCAGATTGTCGTCGCCCAGCGGGATCTCGCCGCCGAACCGGCCCGTCGCCTCGAAGCTCAACGCGTCGGCCGCCTGCAGGCTGACCCGGTCGCCGACGTCGGCGAACAGCATCAGGCTGGAGATCGGATGATAGCCGGCCGCGTCGGGGCCGCCGACGTGCAGGAACAGGTTGACCTTGGCCGGGGCGAAGGCGTCGAGGCGCATGGCGTGCCCTTGAAGCGTCTGGAAACGTCTAAAGTCGTCAGGCTACTGGCTGGAGGCCATCTTGGCCGGCGGACCGCCCAGGCCGTTCTTGAGCTTGGCCTCGGCCTCGGCCTTCTGCTTGGCGTCCGGCTCCAGGCTGAGCACCCGCTGCCACTGGTAGCGCGCCTCGATCTGGCGTCCGATGCGCCAATAGGCGTCGCCCAGGTGGCCGTTGACGTCCGGATCGCCCGGCTCCAGCTCGACGGCCTGCTCCAGCTTGGTCACGGCGGTCTGGTAGTCGCCCTGGCGGTAGTAGCCCCAGCCCAGGGAGTCGAGCATGGCGCCCGACAGCGGCCGGGCGTCGACCGCCTTCTGGACCATGGCGATGGCCTCGGGCAGGTGCACCCCGCGATCGATCCACGAATAGCCGAGATAGTTCAGCAGGTCGGGTTCGTCCGGGCTGAGCTTGATCGCCGTCAGCAGGTCGCGCTCGGCGTCGGTCCAGCGGCCGGCCCGCTCCAGGGCCACGCCGCGCATGTAGAGCAGACGCCAGTCGGGCTTGTCGCCCTCGCCGGCGATCAGCGGATCCAGGGCGGCGGCCGACTCGGCCCAGCGCTCGTTGGCCCGCAGCAGGTCGGCATAGGTGATCTGCGCGTCTCGGTCCTTGGGCGCGGCGACGGCGGCCTGCTGGGCCAGGGCGACGGCCTTTTCCTTGTCGCCGCCGGTCTGGTAGCTCCAGGCCAGCTTGGACTGGGCCGCGACATAGCGGGCCGAGGTCGGCGCCACCTTGGCGTAGGCCTCGCGGGCTCCGGCGGTGTCGTCGTCCTGGGCCAGCAGATCGCCGACCAGCAGCCAGGCGTCGTCGCGCTTGGGATCCAGCCGTAGGGCCAGGCGCAGATAGGCCAGGCCGAACTGGCTCTGGCGCTCGCTGGCGAAGGTGGCGGCGCAGGCGACCAGCATGTGGGCGGCGCCCTGCTTGTCGGTCGGCAGGGCCGGCGCCGGACCGCGCGCCGCGGCCCGGTCCCGGGCCATCCGCAGGCCCTGATCGTCCGGATCGCGGGCCAGGGCCGCGTCATACAGCGCCACGGCGTCGGCCTGACGCTTGCGGCGCTCCAGGAACGCGCCGTAGTCCTCGACGAACAGGCCCCGGGCGTTCTCGATCGCCATCAGCGCCTTGTAGTCGGTCTCGGCCTCGTCATAGCGCTTGGCGCGCTCGTAGAGCCGCGCCTGGCTCAGCTGGCCGAAAAACTGCACGAACCGGTCGCCCTGCAGCTCCGGACGCGTCACCGCGTCGGCGTTGTCGCCCGCCGCGGCGGCCAGCCACGGGGCCAGCAACACGGCGGCGGGACGGTGGGGGAAGCCCAGGGTCTCGGTCTTCAGCAGCGTCTGGGCGTCGCGGCCCTTGCCGCTGGCCATCAGGTCGACCACCCGGGTCAGGACGCCCAGCCGGCGAACCTGCTCGTTGGCGTCGGCGCCGCGCGGGGCGATGGCGGCGGCGCGCTGCACGTCGCCCGCCAGCAGGGCCGCGGTGAAGGCGCGGTCGGCCAGCACCCCCGGATCCTCGTCCAGCTGGCGGGCCTCGTCGAAATAGGTCGCCGCCTGGGCGTTCGAGCCGTTCAGCAACGCCGCCTGCCCGGCCAGGAACTGGCCATAGGCCGATCGGTTCGAGCCCCAGGCGGATCCCACGGCGAACTGGCCCCGCAGGTCCGGCCCGGGCGCGGCGGCGGCGCAGGCGGTCAGGGTCGAGGCCGAGAGAAGGGCGAGGAGAAGCTTGATACGCGTCATGTCCGCACCCTCATCGGTTTCCGGGCGCGCCGCAAGAAAAAGGCGCGGTCCGAACGTTCGGACCGCGCCTCCAGTCTCGCGTTTATGGGGCCTTTCGAAGGCCGCTTACATGTTCGGATAGTTCGGTCCGCCGCCGCCCTCGGGCGTGGTCCACACGATGTTCTGCGACGGGTCCTTGATGTCGCAGGTTTTGCAGTGGACGCAGTTCTGGGCGTTGATCTGGAAGCGCGGGTCCTGACCCTGCTCGTTGTAGAGCACCTCGTAGACGCCCGCCGGGCAGTAGAGCCGGGCCGGTTCGCCGTACTTGGGCAGGTTCACCGCGATCGGGACGGTCGGGTCCTTCAGCGTCAGGTGGGCCGGCTGGTCTTCCTCGTGGTTGGTGGCCGAGATGAACACCGAGCTCAGCTTGTCGAAGCTGATCACGCCGTCCGGCTTGGGATAGACCAGCGGCTTGTAGTCCTTGGCCAGGCCCGTCGACGCCGCGTCGGTCTTCTCGTGCTTCATCGTGCCGAAGAACGAGAACCCGCCGGTCAGGTGGTTGACCCACATGTCGAACATGCCCAGCGCTCCGCCCAGGGCGGTGCCGAACTTGCCCAGCAGCGGCTTGGCGTTGCGGACGACCTTCAGCTCCTTGGCCACCCAGGACTTCTCGTAGAGCTCCTGATAGGCGACCAGCTCGTCGCCGGCGCGGCCGGCGGCGAGGGCCTCGAAGGCGGCGTCGGCGGCCAGCATGCCGGTCTTCACCGCGTTGTGGCTGCCCTTGATCCGCGGCACGTTGACGAAGCCGGCCGAGCAGCCGATCAGCGCCCCGCCCGGGAAGGTCAGCTTCGGGACGGACTGATAGCCCCCCTCGGTGATGGCCCGCGCGCCGTAGGCGATGCGCTTGCCGCCTTCCAGGTGCGGCTTGACCGCCGGATGGTGCTTGAAGCGCTGGAACTCGTCGAACGGCGACAGCCAGGGGTTCTTGTAGTTCAGGTGCACGACGTAGCCGATGGCCACGTAGTTGTCCCCGAAGTGGTACATGAAGCTGCCGCCGCCGGTCTGGTTGTCCAGCGGCCAGCCGGTGGTGTGCTCGGCCAGGCCCGGCTGGTGCTTCTCGGGCGGCACCTGCCACAATTCCTTGATGCCGATGCCGAACTTCTGCGGCGACTTGCCGGCCGACAGGTCGAACTTGGCGATCAGCTGCTTGGCCAGCGAGCCACGCACGCCCTCGGCGATGAACACGTACTTGCCGTGCAGCTCCATGCCGGGGTTGTAGTCGGGCTTGTGGTGCCCGTCCTTGGCCACGCCCACGACGCCGACCACGACGCCCTTGACCGAGCCGTCGGCGTTCCAGACCAGGTCCGAGGCCGCGAAGCCCGGATAGATCTCGACGCCCAGCTCCTCAGCCTGGGCGGCCAGCCAGCGCGAGACATTGCCCAGGGAGGCGATGTAGCAGCCGTGATTGTGCATGAACGGCGGCATGGCGAACATCGGCAGCGAGAGGTCGCCCGATGGGCCCAGCAGCCGGAAGACGTCCTTGGTGACGGGGGTCTCCAGCGGCGCGCCGCGTTCCTTCCAGTCGGGGAACAGCTCGGCCAGGCCCTTGGGATCGATCACCGCGCCCGACAGGATGTGGGCGCCGACTTCCGAGCCCTTTTCCAGCACGGCCACCGAAACCTCGGTCCCGGCCTTGGCCGCCAGTTGCTTGAGTCGGATGGCGGCCGAAAGGCCCGCCGGTCCGCCGCCGACGATGACGACGTCGTATTCCATCGACTCGCGTTCGAGCTCTTCGCTCATGGGATCTCCCGCCCCGGGCGCACTCTGCCCGCGTTCTTGCTGTTTGAATCGAAGCTTATCGTGAGGTGACGCATCGGTGGTCAAGAATAAACGGATGTTTTTTGCTGCGATGCAGCGCAGCCCCGACGTGGCGAGCGTCGAAACTTCGTACTAAGAGAACGCATGGACCTCCCCATCGCGTCTCACCTCGATCCGCGCGCCGTGGAAAGCCTGCTCGCCTTCTGGGCCGATGCGGGCGTCGAGGCCTCGTACGCGGACGATCCGATCGACCGCCTGGCCGAGGGCGCGGCCCTGCTGCGGGCCCGCAAGGAGCCCCCTGCCCCGGTCGCCGTCGCCCCCGTCGCGACGCCGGCCTTCGGTCGAGGACCGGATCTGGGCACCGCCGTCGCCGAGGCCCAGGTCCTGGCCGCCGCCTGCGCCGACCTGCCCGCCCTGGCCGCCGCCATCGCCGCCTTCGACGGCTGTCCGCTCAAGACCCAGGGCGCCCGGCAGGCCGTGGTCTCGCGCGGCCCGGCCGACGCGCCCCTGATGATCATCGGCGAGGCCCCCGGGGCCGACGAGGACCTGCAGGGCGCGCCGTTCGTCGGCCGCGCCGGCCAGCTTCTGGACCGTATGCTGAAAGCCGCCGGCGTGCTGGACCGCGCGTTCGTCACCAACACCGTCTTCTGGCGTCCGCCGGGCAACCGCACGCCCACCCCGCAGGAGCAGGCCGTCTGCGCGCCGTTCCTCGAGCGAGCGATCCAGCTGGTGCGGCCGAAGATCCTGCTTTTGGTCGGCGGCGCCTCGGCGAAGAGCATGCTGAAGCGCGAGGAAGGCATATTGTCGCTCCGCGGACGGTGGTTCGAATGGACCTCCAGCGACGGCCAGACCGAGCTTCCGGCCTTGCCCACCTTGCATCCGGCGTTCCTGCTGCGTCAGCCGGCGGCCAAGAAAAAGGCCTGGGCCGACATGCTTATGCTCAGTGAGAGGCTTGATCGCCCGGAGCGTCCCAACTAGAGATTCGGGCGACCAGTTGGACACGGGACGCGTCGGGGAGCCTTTCGGGGCAAGGGCGCGGAAACGCATTGCAGCTTCTAGCTCGCCCTCTGGCCGTTTTCTCGGCCTTCGTGTTTTGCTTCGCGGTCGCTTTCAGCGCCCCCTCGAGCGCCCGTGCGTCGTCGCTCGAGCCGCTGTCGGACGCCGACGCCCGCTTCTATCGCGCCGCCTTCGCCGCCGCCGACCATGGTGATTTCGACGCCGCCGAGGCCGCCGCGGCCAACGCCCGCGACCACAGCCTGCGGGGCCGGCTGGAATTTTCCAAGATCATGCATCCGCGCGCCTACGCGGCCAGCTATGACGAGCTGACCGACTGGCTGGACTCCTACGGCGACCAGGCCGGCGCCGACCGGGTCTACGCCCTGGCCGTCAAGCGCAAGCCGGCCCGCGTCGCCGCGCCGAAGATCCCGGCCCTGTTCGTGGCCGGCGCCAAGGGCCCCGCCCCGGCCGACAAGGCCCGCGCCGCCCGCGAGGCCTATTATTCCGGCGACGTGAAGAAGGCCCTGACCCTGGCCGAGCGCGCCGACGAGCCCTGGATCGCCGGCTTGTCGGCCTTCCGCCTGCAGGCCTACGCCCAGGCCCGGACCTATTTCGAACGCGTCGCCGACGACGACAAGCAGGACGAATGGCTGCGGTCGGCCGCCTCGTTCTGGGCCGCGCGCTCGGCGGCGTCCGGCGGCCAAGCCCGCGACATCGAGGATCTGCTCAGCGCGGCCGCCCGCGCGCCCAACACCTTCTACGGCATGATCGCCGCCCGCCAGTTGGCCCTGGCCGGCCTGGCCCTGGCCCAGGACGACCCGATCGCCGCCCTGCTGACCAAGGTGTCCTACGAGGGGCCCGACACCGCCTCGCTGGCCCGCCTGCTGGCCGCCGACCCGCGCGCGCGTCGCGCCGCCGCCCTGGCCCAGATCGGCCGCTGGGCCGAGGCCGGCCAGGAACTGCGCGCCGGCCTGTCCCTGGCCAGCGACGATCCCAAGGCCCGCGGCGACTGGACCGACCTGGCCCTGGCCCTCAATGAAAAGGCTCCGCTGAACGCCGGGCGCGCGGTCAAGCGCGTGGGCGGCGAGGACTATCCCCTCCCCCTGCTGGAGCCCAAGGGCGGCTTCACGATCGACAAGGCCATGGTCTACGCCCTGGTGCGCCAGGAAAGCCGCTTCGACCCCTACGCCACGTCGGGCTCGGGCGCGGTGGGCCTGATGCAGCTGATGCCGATCGCCGCGGCCCGCGCGGCCGGCGACGACAAGCTGCTGGCCGACACCACCCCGCTGCTGGACCCCAGCTTCAACCTGCGGGTCGGCCAGGACTATTTCACCTGGCTGATGGACCGCGGCCTGCAGAGCCCGGACCTGTTCCGCGCCGTCGCGGCCTATAACGGCGGCCCCGGCACGCTGATCAAGACCCAGGAACAGCTGGGCGGCGCAGACTGCGATCCGCTGATGCTGATCGAGAGCCTGCCGGCCCAGGAAACCCGCAACTACGTCGAAAAGGTCATGGCCTCGTACTGGACCTATCGCAAGCTGATGGGCGCGGAGACCAGGACGCTTGACGCCGTGGCCAGCGGCGCGCGGGTGATTGATTTCAGGCTGGATCAGTAATTCAAGTCCCGCTCATCCCGGCGAATGCCGGGACCCAGATGGAAGAGCTGTGAGCTGCTTCCACAGGCTCCGAGCGCTCTCCAATCAAGCTCTCCGGTTTGGGATCTAGGTCCCGGCATTCGCCGGGATGAGCGGAGGTTTGGGAGCTCAAACCCGCAGCCGCGCGGCCCTAGGCTTCAGCCGCCCCAGCAGCGCCTTCAGCGGGTCGCCGCCGGGCTTGAAGCCGCCCGCCGCCTCGACGGCCTCCCGCGAGGCGAGAACCGCCAGGGGACGGCCGAACAGGCCCGGCGCGGCGATCCAGGCCGGCTTGCCGCCGCCGCCCGCCAGATGAGCCTCGACCGGCGTGCGCCAGGCTTCCGGCAGGACCAGATCCTCGCCCAGGGCCAGGATCCAGGCGCTCTTGGCCGCCGCGCAGCCGACCGCTAGGCGCGTGCCCGCATCGCCCGACGCCTGGACCACCCGCGCGCCGCTGTCCTCGGCGATGGCCAGCGTCGCGTCGGTCGAGCCGGCGTCGGCGAACACCACCGCCTTGACCAGACCGTCGACGGCGGCCGGCACCAGCAGCGGCAGGACGTGGACCAGGCGCGCGGCGCTGTCGCGGGTGGGCAGGACGACGGTGATCATGGTCCTGCTTCAGGGGATTGGGGCGTGTAGGTCAAGGGGCAGAGCGCATCGACGTTCCGAGCGGAGGCTCAATCCTTCCCCCTTTCCAACCGTCATTCCCGCCCTTGTGGCGGGAACCCCTAGCTCAGCCGACGGTGCGCGGCCTTGGCGCGCCAGCGCGCCACCCCACTGCCCTTGCGGTGGACAGAGGGGTTCCCGCCACAAGGGCGGGAATGACGGTAAAAATTGAACGATTGTGCTTCTGAGCCCGCCTCAAAACAACGACAGCTGATCCCCCGCCTTGGCCGGCACGGCGAACTGGTTCAGATCCAGCGGCGCCAGCTTGCGGTCCAGCCCGAACCGCGTCCGCGCCAGATGGAACCGCTGGCTCATCACCTCGGCCACCGGCCCCTCACCGGTCATCCGTTTGCCCCACTCGGAACTGTAGGCCGCCCCATTGCGCATCTGCCGGACCAGCGACATCACCCGCTTGGCGCGGTCGGGATGCTCGGCGGCCAGCCACTCCTCGAACAGGTCCTTGATCTCCAACGGCAGGCGCACGGCGACATAGCCGGCGGTGGTCGCCCCGGCGGCGGCGGCGGCTTCCAGCACCGCCTCCATCTCGTGGTCGTTCAGCGAGGGGATGGACGGGGCGAACATCACCGTGGTCGGCACGCCCGCCGCCGTCAGCTGGCGCACCGCGTCGATCCGGCGCTTGGGTGTCGCGGCTCGCGGCTCCATGCTGCGCGACAGCCTGTGGTCCAGGCTGGTGATCGACACCGCCGCCCGCGCCAGCCCCGCCTGGCCCATCGGCCCCAGGATGTCGAGATCGCGGGTGATCAGGTTCGACTTGGTGATGATCGTGAACGGGTGGCGGAACCGCTGAAGGGTCTCGAGCACCGCCCGAGTCACCCGCAGCTTGCGCTCGTCGGGCTGGTAGGGGTCGGTGTCGCCGCCGATATGGATGACCTTGGGGACGTAGCCCTTCTTGGACAGCTCGCGCTCCAGCAGCTTGCCGGCCTCGGGCTTGAAATAGATCCTGGTCTCGAAATCCAGGCCCGGAGAATGGCCCAGATAGGCGTGGGCCGGTCGCGCGTAGCAGTAGATGCAGCCGTGGCTGCAGCCGCGATAAGGATTGATCGAGCTCTCGAAGCCGACGTCGGGGCTGTCGTTGCGGGCGATGATGGTCCGCGACTTCATCGGCTGCAGCGTGGTGGCGATCTGGGCCGGCTCGTCCTCCTCGCCCCAGCCATCGTCGAAGGCTTCGCTGACCTGGGACTCGAAGCGGCCGGTGCGATTGGACTTGGCCCCGCGCCCCCGCGCGGCGCCCTGCACGCTTGGCGGCGGATGACCGGGAAGATTGGCGGGAGCGACCATGCGTCGATCATGAACCGTCGATGAGAACATTTCAAGAACACAAACGACCGGACGAACGGCGCGGCGAACGGTTTCGAGGCGCCTCTCCCTCATTCGCGCCCATCGTGGCGGCCTTCGCTGACAGCCGCAAAGGTTCGTGCCAAGCTGCCCGCGAGGCACGCCGGGCGAAAGGCGCCCGGCCCTCGCATCCGGAGTTCCCTATGACCACCAAGCCGGACGACAAGGCCGACACCCAAGCCGAAACGCCGCACGTCGCCAAGGTCGGCGTGATCGACGCGGGCCACAACGTCACCAGCTTCAACGACGAGCCGATCACCGGCCTGCTCGCCGACATCGCCGACGGCGACGACTGATCGACCACGGCGCCGTCGCCTCGCGTCTGGCGGGGCGACGGTCTGGTCCGGGCTCCGCCTAGCCCTCTTGTTCGATCCCCCTCTTGTTCAAGGCAGGCCGCGCCCCAGATTTGAGTCTCCTAGAGGAGATCGACTTGTCATCACCGTTCCAAGGGCACGAGGTCGAAGCGCGGTTGCGCCCCGCCGCCAGCGCCTATGCTTTCGACCTTGATCACGCGTTGTCCTCGGTCGTCGCGCTGGAATCCCAGGTTCCGGCCGACGCCTTCACCGCGCGCATCCTCGGGACCGAGCGGCTCGGAAACGGCGTGGTGATCAGCGAGAACGGCCTGGTGCTGACCATGGCCTATCTGATCACCGAGGCCAGCCAGGTCGTCCTGACGCTGAACGACGGCAAGCGCGTCCAGGCCCATGTGCTGGGTTTCGACGGCCAGAGCGGGCTGGGCCTGGTCCAGGCGCTCGAGCCCCTCGGCCTGCCGGCGCTGCGGCTGGGAACCTCGAAGATCCTGGACTCCGGAAGCTCGGTCGTCATCGCCGGGGCCGGCGGACGCGCCCACGCGGCCGCCGGACGGGTGCTCACGCGCATGCCGTTCGCCGGCTATTGGGAATATCTGCTGGACGAGGCGATCATCACCGAACCGGCCCACCCGCATTGGAGCGGCGCGGCCCTGATCGGCCCCGAGGGCGAACTGGTCGGCGTCGGCTCGCTCAGCCTGTCGGGGCAGTCGCGCGACGGCCGGGCCAAGCCCATGAACATGTTCGTGCCCGCCGAACTGCTGCCGCCGATCCTGGACGATCTGGCGCGGGGCCGGCCCGCCCATCCGCCTCGCCCCTGGCTGGGCGTCTTCGCGCAGGAGACCGAATCCCGGGTCGTCCTGGTCGGGGTGTCGCCCGGCAGCCCCGCCGCCCGCGCCGAACTCCACGCCGGCGACCTGGTGCTGGCCGTGGCGGGCGACGAAGTGTCGGACCTGACCGAGTTCTACACGGCCCTCTGGGACCAGGGACCGGCCGGCGTCACGATCCCGCTGCGCATCCAGCGCGAGCAGGACGTGTTCGAGGTCGAGATCCGCTCGGTCGACCGCAACACGCTGCTGAAGAAGCCCCGGCTGAACTAGCGGAACCGCGCGTCGAGACGGTGGACAAGGGCTTGCCTGAAGATCAGTCGGCGCCCCGGTCGTCCCGCTTCGTGGCGCGGTATTTCTTCTGCAGCCCGGCCAGGCGCCGGCGTTCGACGTCCCTGGCCGCGCGATCGGCCTTGTCCTCCACGGCGGCCAGTTCAAGCCCGAGCTTCTGGAAGTGCGCCCAGCGGTCGGGGTCGAGAGCCCCGCTCTCCAGCGCGGCGCGCACCGCGCAGCCCGGTTCGTTGGCGTGACCGCAGTCGTTGAACCGGCAGGTCTCCGCCAGGCGCTCGATATCCTCGAACACCGCGCTCAGGCCCTCGTCGGCGTCGATCAGCCCGACCTCCCGGACGCCGGGCGTGTCGACGATCAACCCGCCGCCGGGCAGCAGGACCAGCTGGCGGTGGCTGGTGGTGTGGCGTCCCTGGTCGTCGGCTTCACGGATCGCCTGGGTCGCCATGCGTTCCTCGCCCAGCAGGGCGTTGACCAGCGTCGACTTTCCGACGCCGGACGAGCCGATCAGCACGCACGTCTCGCCCGGCGCCAGATGCGCCAGCAAGGCCTCCAGACCCAGGCCCTGCCGCGCCGACACCATGACGACGGGGCAGCCGGCCGCCAGGGCCTCCAACTCGGCCTGGGGCAGCGGCTCGGCGCGGAGGTCCGACTTGGTCAGCACCACCACGGGGCGCGCGCCGCTCTGCCAGGCGGCGGCGAGATAGCGCTCGATCCGGCGCGGATTGAGGTCGGCGTTCATCGAGGTGACGATGAAGGCCAGGTCGATGTTGGCGGCGACCACCTGCGGCGTCTGAGCGCTGTCGGCGGCCCGACGTACGAAGGCGGTGCGGCGTGGCAGGATGGCGTGGATGGTGGCGGTGCGTTCGACGAGGTTCGTCGACAGCGCCACCCAGTCGCCGACCGCCGGGTGGCCGGCCTCTCGAGCCTCGTGGCGCAGGCGTCCGGAAGGCTTGGCGCGCAGTTCGCCCTCGTCGGTGGCCACCAGATAGCCGTCCCGCTGCTGGACGACGACGCGTCCAGGGGTGTGGCCCGCGCGCGCGTGCGGTTCGAAGGCCCGCATCAGCAGGTCGGACCATCCATAGTGCTTGATCAAGTCAGGGGCTTCCACATCGTCAGCGATCTGGCGCCGGCTCGCCGCGACGCACTCTATGGCCGTCAGCCTGCGACGACCAGCTATCCTCGCGGCCGCCTGGCGAACATCGGCCGCGACGCCGCCGCGGCGCTCCCGATGCGTCGCGTCCGGATGATCCAAACGCGGAAATACCGGGCAGAGCGCTGCTTTGGTCTGCATGGCCGCTGTGCAAAACAGCGCCGTTGTGCGGCGCGGCGCCACGGAACAATGTTTTGCGATTGTCGGCGCGCCGCGTCGGCCTCCTCCTGATCACGACACGCGGAACAACGATGTTCCGTGTTGACCCGAGAGGGTCGCCGGCCGCGACGTAGCGGCTTGGTAAGCTTGGACAATGGCGTCCGGAGAGATCGCGGCAGCGATCCCGCCGGGCGTTTTTTTTGGCCTCAGGGGATGAAGGCATGAAGAGATGGAAAGTCATGCTGCGCTGCGGCGCGGCACTGAGCACGCTTGCCTGGAGCACGGCCGCCATGGCGCAGGCCGCGCCAGATTCCGCGCCGCGATCCGTCGCCGAAGCGACGGTCGAGCCCGCGCCGGAACCGGCCCCCGAACCCGCCGAACCGCCGCCGCCTCCGGCCCCGCCGCCGACCTTCAGCGACCAGGTCGCGGCCGGTAGACTGATCCTGGAGGTCCGCGGCCGCTACGAAGGCGTCGACCAGACCAAGACCGCCACGCTCACCGAGGACGCCGCCGCCTACACCGTTCGCACCCGCCTGGGCTGGGAGACCGCCGAGTTCGCCAAGGTCAAGGGCCTGATCGAGGTCGAGGACGTCCGCCAGGTTGGGCCCGAGCACTACGCCGTCAACGTGCCGGGCGCGCTGACGCCGCCGCTGAACGGCGCCGACAAGGCCAAGTATCCGATCGTCAATGATCCGGACGTCACCGAGCTGAACCGCCTCCAACTGACCTGGACGCCCAGCAGCGCCCTGCAGGTGGTCGCCGGCCGCCAGCGCATCCTGCTCGACGACCAGCGCTTCGTCGGCAATGTCGGCTGGCGCCAGGACGAGCAGACCTTCGACGCCGTCCGGACCGATTTCGCCTTCGGCCGGTTCAAGGCGACCTACGCCTATGTCTCCCACGTCAACCGCATCCTCGGCGAACTGAAGGACTGGGACAGCGACAGCCACCTGCTGAACGCCACCTGGTCGCCGGCCGAGGCGCTGCGCCTGCAGGGCTTCGTCTACGCCCTGGACTTCGGCAATTCGGCGATCAATTCGTCGCTGACCACGGGGGCCAAGGCCTCGGGCAAGACCTGGGTCGGTCTCTACCAGCTGGCCTACAACGCCACCTACGCCAAGCAGTCGGGCTACCATCACAACACGCCGGACTACGCCCTGACCTATTTCGGCGGCGACCTCGCCGGGACCTTCGACATCTACACGGTCAAGGCCAGCTACGAGTCGCTGGAAGGCGACGGCGTGCGCGGCTTCACCACGCCCCTGGCCACCGTCCACGCCTTCCAGGGCTGGGCCGACGCCTTCGTCTCGCCGGGCGGCAACAAGAGCTTCGTCGACGGGATCGAGGACGCCAACCTCACCTTCAACGCCAAGCCGCGCTTCAAGCGGACCTACTTCTTCAACACCGACATCCTGGTCCGCCACCACGACTTCAACGGCCAGCGGACCGGCGCGGACCTCGGGCACGAGTGGGACATCGCGTTCGCCGCCGCCATCACCCCCAAGCTCTCGATCCAGCTGAAGTACGCCGACTTCCAGCGCGAAAAGACCGTGCCCCTGGGCGCGGCGACGCCGCCGGCCTCGCGGACCAAGGCCTGGTTCACCCTCGAATACAAACTCTGACCTGCAGCGGGATTTGAGATCATGACCAAGACCGACAAGACCGCCGACCTGGCGACCGATGTCAGCCTGACCCGCCGCCACGCCCTGGTGGGCGCGGCCGCCACGCTCGCCGCCGCCAGGGCCCTGTTCCCGGCCGGCGCCCACGCGGCCGGCGCCGGGCCCGAGGTGGCCAAGGCCCGGCTGGGCTTCATCGCCCTGACCGACTCCGCCCCGGTGATCATCGCCAAAGAGCGCGGCCTGTTCGCCAAGTACGGCCTGCCCGACCTGGAGGTGGTCAAGCAGGCCTCGTGGGCCGCCACCCGCGACAACCTGGTGCTGGGATCGGAGCGCGGCGGCATCGACGGCGCCCACATCCTCTCGCCCATGCCCTATCTGATGACCACCGGATCGATCACCGGCGGCGCGCCGACGCCGATGTACATCCTGGCCCGCCTCAACACGAACGGTCAGGGCATCTCGGTCGGCAACGACCTGAAGGCGGTGAAGGTCGGGCTCAACAGCGCCGGGGCCAAGGCCAAGTTCCAGCAGCTGAAGGCGGCCGGCAACATCGCCAAGGTGGCCATGACCTTCCGGGGCGGCACCCACGACCTGTGGGTCCGTTACTGGCTGGCGGCCGGCGGCATCAATCCCGAGACCGACATCGCCACCATCGTCATCCCGCCGCCCCAGATGGTGGCCAACATGAAGGCGGGCACCCAGGACGCCTTCTGCGTGGGCGAGCCTTGGAACGGCCAGCTGGTCAACCAGCGGGTCGGCTACACCGCCTGCCTGACCTCGGAACTGTGGATGAACCACCCCGAGAAGGCCCTGGGCATGCGCGCCGCCTGGGTCGACAAGTATCCTCGCGCCGCCCAGGCCATCACGGCCGCCGTGCAGGAGGCGGCCCTGTGGTGCGACAAGGCCTCGAACCTGCCGGCCATGTGCTCGATCGTTTCGGGGCGGCAGTACATCAACGTGCCGATGGGCGACATCCTGCCCCGCCTGCAGGGCACGGTGGACTATGGCGACGGCCGGACGCTGAAGAACTCGCCGCACCGGATGAAGTTCTGGGCCGACAGCGCCAGCTTCCCGTTCAAGTCGCACGACCTGTGGTTCCTGACCGAGGACATCCGCTGGGGCGTGCTGCCCCAGAAGACCAACACCAAGGCGTTGGTCGACAAGGTCAACCGTTCGGACATCTGGCGCGCGGCGGCCAAGTCGATCGGCCAGGCGGGCCCCGCCGGCGACAGCCGCGGCGTCGAGCGCTTCTTCGACGGCAAGGTGTTCGACCCGGCCAATCCGGGCGCTTACCTGGCCAGCCAGCCGATCAAGAAGCTGGTCTAGGGAGGGCGCGGCATGACCTTTCCCAAGCCCTCGTTCTCGCCGGCCGAGCCGATCGCGGTCGAGTCCCTCGCCCCGGCGGCCAGCGGCGAGACCCGCGTCTCGGGCCTGGCCGAGGTCGCGCGGCGGGCCGGCGCCGCGGCGGCCGCGGTCATCCCGCCGCTGCTGACCCTGCTGACCGTCCTGGGCGTCTGGCAGCTGGCGGTCGGGGACTCCTATGGCGGCCTGCCGTCGCCCAGCCAGGTCTGGCTGGGATCCAAGGCCCTGATCCTGGATCCGTTCTACGACCACGGCGGCGTCGACAAGGGCCTGTTCTGGCACGTGCTGACCAGCCTCAAGCGGGTCGGGGTCGGCTTTTCGATCTCGGCGGTCTGCGGGGTGATGCTGGGCGTGCTGATCGGCTCCAACCGCTGGGCGCATCGCGGCCTGGACCCGATCTTCCAGGTGCTGCGCACCGTGCCGCCCCTGGCCTGGCTGCCGATCTCGCTAGCCGCCTTCCGCGAGGCCCAGCCCTCGGCCCTGTTCGTGATCTTCATCACCTCGATCTGGCCGATCATCATCAACACGGCCGTCGGCGTGCGCAACATCCCGACCGACTACGTCAATGTCGCCAAGGTGCTGCGGCTGTCGCCCGTCGAGTACTTCTTCAAGATCCTGCTGCCGGCCACCACGCCCTACATCTTCACCGGCCTGCGGATCGGCATCGGCATGAGCTGGCTGGCCATCGTCGCCTCCGAGATGCTGTTGGGCGGCGTTGGCGTCGGGTTCTTCATCTGGGACCAGTACAACGCCTCGCGCATCTCCGACATCATCGTGGCCCTGGCCTGGGTCGGACTGACCGGCTTCTTCCTCGATCGCCTGGTGGCCCTGCTGGGCCACGTCATCTCGCGCGGCGACGCGGCGAGCTAGGAGACATCGCATCATGGCCAAGGCCTATCTCTCCATCGAAGGCGTCGGCGTCACGTTCGCCAAGGGCGCCGCCCGTTCCGAGGTGCTGACCGGCATCGACCTGAAGGTCGACAAGGGCGAGTTCGTCTCGATCATCGGCCATTCCGGCTGCGGAAAATCGACCCTGCTGAACGTGGTCGCCGGCCTGGTTCCGGTGACCACCGGGGCGGTGATCCTCGACAAGCAGGAGGTCAACGCCCCCGGTCCGGACCGCGCGGTGGTGTTCCAGAACCATTCGCTGCTGCCGTGGCTGTCCGTGCGCGAGAACGTCGCCCTGGCGGTCGACAAGGTGTTCGGCGCGACCAAGACGGCCGCCGAGCGCCGCGCGTGGACCCTGCACAACCTGGAGCTGGTCAAGATGACCCACGCCCTGGACAAGCGGCCCTCGGAGATCTCGGGCGGCATGAAGCAGCGGGTCGGCATCGCCCGGGCCCTGGCCATGGAGCCCAAGGTGCTGCTGCTGGACGAGCCGTTCGGCGCCCTGGACGCCCTGACCCGCGCCCACCTGCAGGACAGCGTCATGGAGATCCACGCCAGCCTGAACAACACGGTGCTGATGGTCACCCACGACGTCGACGAGGCCGCCCTGCTTTCGGACCGCATCGTGATGATGACCAACGGCCCGCGCGCCGCGATCGGCCAGGTGCTCGACGTGCGCCTCGAACGCCCGCGCGACCGCCTGGCCGTCGCCGAGAACCCGACCTACATCCACGCCCGGGCCGCGGTGATCGAGTTCCTCTACGCCCGCCGCGCGGCCTAGGGGCGGGCGCGGCGCGTGTGGGCTGCTCGGCGGAAAGAGCCGCTCGGACCGAAGGGATCTGAGTTCTTGGAAAAGGTGGAGGCCCGGCCCGGAATCGAACCGGGGTGCACGGATTTGCAATCCGCTGCGTCACCACTCCGCCACCGGGCCATCCGGGTCAACGCAAAGGAGCGTCGGCGAAGAGGTCGGTTCGAATACAGGAGCCCGCCGCGCTAGGCAATGGCCATGAGCGGGTTGATCACAGGGTTCGTCACAAGGGCTTTTCGAGCAGCAGCGCCTTGGTCAGGAAGGCCTGGTCCTGTCCGGCCACGCTTAGCCCAGCCGCGCCGAACAGGGCCGGCAGGTCGGCCTGGGCGTAGGTCGAATAGTACGGCTCGTGGAAATAGGCCGGGAAAGCCTCCAGCAGCCGTGACAGGTCGGGCTCGTCGGACGGCTGCACGGAATCGGCGAAGGCCAGCACCCCGCCGGGCTTGAGCACCCGGGCGATCTCGGCGGCCACCACCGGACGCACGCGCGGCGGCAGTTCGTGGAACAGGTAGACGCAGGTCACGGCGTCCAGGCTGGCGTCGGCGAACGGCAGGGCCTCGGCGTTGGCCTGCACCCCGCCCCGACCCGAACGGCTGCGGGCGGCGGCCAGATAGGCGCGCGACAGGTCCAGGCCCGCGATGGCGGCGCGGGGAAAGGCCGCGTCCAGGTCGCTGAGGAACGCGCCCGAGCCGCAGGCCAGGTCGACCAGCCTCAAGCCCCGCTGGTCCTTGCCGCGCCAGTGACGGGCCAGCAGCGACAGGGCCCGCCGGCGCATGGCCCCGGCCGCGCCGGAGAACAGCGCCTCGACCTGGGCCTCGTAGCGCCGCGCGCTGGCGTCGGTGAACCAGCCGCCCGACTGATAGTGGAAGTTCTGCCGGTAGTAGTTTGGATAGCCTTCACTTTCGGGCTCGTCGCGCACCTCGACGCCGTCGCCCCGGCGGCGGCGCTGGTCGACGGCGCGGGCGTCGGCGATGACGTCCAGGGCTTCGCGAAAGGCGTCCGCGGGATTGCGCGGTCCGTCCCCGACCGGCGGATAGAGGCCGGCGGCGACGTCGGCGGCGTCCTTGTCGAAGGCGGTCAGATAGGCCTTGCGCAGCCGGGCGGCCGAGACCGGCGGCCCCTGGGGTTCGAACTTGGTCTTGGCCTCGCCGCGCGTCGGCCGGGCCAGGGCGCGGGTCACGCCGCCGGCGGCGGTCCACCAGGCGGCCTTGACGGCCGCCTTGGCCCGCTGGCTGGCGCCGTCCAGGGCGAAGGCGGCGCGTCCCTTGAGACCCGCCTCCCTGGACTCTCCCCGATCGCCGCGTCGCTCGTCCATGGCCGTCTCCAGGGACGCCCCACCTGTCGAAGGATGGGCCGTCCTACCGCGAAAACACTCCGACCAGCTCAATATGCGGCGACCACAGGAACTGGTCCACCGGCAAGACCCGCTCAAGGCGGAAGCCGGCGTCGACCAGCAGCTTGGCGTCGCGGGCGAAGGTGGCCGGATTGCACGAGACGCCGACCACGCGGGCCACCTTGGACTTGGCGATTTCGACGTGCTGCTCGTAGGCGCCGGCGCGCGGCGGGTCGAGCACGGCAACGTCCACCTTGGCCAGCTCGGTCGAAAGCACCGGCCGGCGGGTCAGGTCGCGCGCCTCGGCGGTGATCGCCTTCAGGCCCGTGGCCGTGCCGACCGCGCCCTTCAGGGCGGCGATGGCGGGGGCGGAGCTGTCGGCGGCGTAGACCCCGCCGATCTCGGCCAGACGGAAGGTGAAGGTGCCCACGCCGCTGAACAGGTCGACGATCCGCGACGCGCCCTGGGCGGCCTCGACGGCGAAATCGACCATGGCCTTCTCGGCCTGGGGCACGGCCTGCAGGAAGCTGCCTGCCGGCAGGGAGACGACGGCCGGACCCAGCTTCACCATCGGCTGGCGGGCCATGTAGATCATCTCGCCGGCCATGGTGACCCGGGCGAAGTCATGCTCGCCGGCGATCATCGCGGCGCGCACGCGGGCGTCGGCCGACAGGCCGCCGCTCTTGGCCTCGACGCCGGTGATGTCGATGTCCAGGCCCGTGGCGGTCAGGGTGACGTGCAGGGTCGGGGCCGACTTGGGGTGCTCCAGGAACGGCGCGGCCAGGCGGGCCAGGGCCGGGAAAGCCGCGACCAGCTTGGGGTTGGTGACCGGGCAGGTCTCGATCCGCGCCAGGTTCCACGAGCGGCGCTCCTTGAAGCCTAGCCGCGCCCCGCCCTTGCCGCCCCGGGCGTGCAGAGCGACGCGGCGGCGCGAGGCCGGCGGCGAGGCGAAGGTCGGCAGGACCTCGGTCTCCAGCCCCTCGCGGGCCAGCTGGAACTGGATCTGCTCTCGCTTCCATTCCAGATAGGGCTTGGCGTCCCAGTGCTGGAAGGCGCAGCCGCCGCAGACCCCGAAGTGCGGGCATGGCGGAAGGACGCGGTCGGGGCTGGGCTCCAGCACCTCGACCAGTTCGCCGCGATTGCCGGTCATCTCGGCGGTGATCAGCTCGCCAGGCAGGGTCAGGGGGACGAAAGAGCCCTCGGCGATGCCGTCGCCCTGGGCGCCGACCGCCTGGATCCTCAGTTCACGCATGGATAGTCCAATTCTCGGGTCTGTTCGTCGGGCGGAACCTTCACGGGGTTCCGGCCCTTTCGGGGTCATGATTTTCGGGGGCCCGGGGGCCCGCCATGCCCGCGCCACGATCGGCGCCGACAAGATTTCACGTTCCCCTTAGCGCATTCGGCGCGAATGCGCGTGAACGAAGATGAACGGGTCGCTCAACCGCCGTTCATGAAGAACTCGGCAATCTAAGACGTAAGGCGGGTCCAGCCCTCTACGGACTCGGTCGGAGGAGTTTTCGATGATGTTCAAGTCCGTTCTCGGCGTCGCGACCGCGGCCCTCCTCGCCGGCGCGCTGGCCCCGACGATGGCCTCGGCCCAGTCCTATGGCGGTTACGGCGCCGCCGGCGCCTACGGCGGCGGCTATCAAACCAACGGCCCCTACTATGATCCCTGCCAGCGCAGCACGACGCAGCGCGGCACGGGCGGCGGCCTGGTCGGAGCGGGCCTGGGCGCGGCGATCGGCACCAGCGTGGCCGCCCATGGCGCCCGCACCGAAGGCGCCGTGCTCGGCGGCCTGCTGGGCGCGATCGCCGGTTCGGCCATCGGCCGCCACTCGGCCGCCTGCTCTTCGGTCCCGCCGCCGCCTCCGCCGGCCTACGACCGGGGCGCCAGCAACAGCTATGACCACAGCGACTATGACCGCGTCGACAGCTATGACCGCGCCGCTGGCTATGACCGCACCGACTATGATCGCAGCTACGCCGACCGCTCCGACAACAGCCGCTACGACGACGGCGACGACGGCGATCGTCCCGGCGGCTACGGCCCCGAGGCCCAAGCCGTCTACGGCGTGAGCGACAGCAAGGTCGAGGCCGGCGGCTGCACCCTGGCCGAAAGCCCGATCTACCTGCCGGACGGCCGCACCCAGAAGCGCTTCGTCCGCGTCTGCCCGGACGCCTCGGGGCGCTACCAGGTCGTCGAATAGGTCCGGCTATTTCTCATTCGATTGTCTTGAGGCCGCCGGCGTTCGCGCCGGCGGCCTTTTTCTTCGCCAAGAGCCGAGCCTGGTGCGTGGCCCTCTCCTTCGACAAGCTCGGGATGAGGACCAATGTCAGGGCCGTGGCCGTAGAAAACTCATCCTGAGCTTGTCGAAGGACGGGGTTTTCGCGTCAGAAGCCGTATCGATCGGCCCTAGTCCTTGACGGCCCACAGCAGGTGCTCGACCTGGCCGTCGCCGCCGGTGATCGGGCTGGGCGCCACGGCCTTCACCGTCCAGCCCGACGCCTCGACGAAGGCGCGCACCGAGACGATGCAGTCGGCGATGATCGCCGGGTCCTTGACCAAGCCGCCCTTCCCCACCCGGTCGCGGCCGGCTTCGAACTGCGGTTTGATCAGGCTGACCAGGTCCGCCCCCGGCTCGGCCAGGTCCAGGGCCACGGGCAGGCACTTCTCCACCGAGATGAAGCTGACGTCGCTGACCACCAGGCCGGGCGCCTCGTCCAAATGGCCTTCGTCCAGCACCCGGGCGTCGACGCCGGAGCGGTCGATCACGCGAGGATCGGCGGCGATGCGCGGATGCAGCTGCTCGCGGCCGACATCGACGGCATAGACCTTGGCCGCGCCCTTCGACAGCAGCACCTCGGTGAAGCCGCCGGTCGAGGCCCCGACGTCGAGGGCGATCTTGCCCTCGACGGCGATCGGCCACAGCTCCAGGGCGTGGGCCAGCTTCAGGGCGCCGCGTCCCACCCAGGGGAAGGCGGCGACGCCTTCGAGCACGGCGGTCTGCTCAAGCTCCTGCGACGGCTTGGTCACGACCTTGCCGTCGGCCTTGACGGCCCCGGCCTCGATGGCGGCGCGGGCCTTGGCCCGGCTGTCGAACAGGCCGGTCTCGACCAGCAGAATGTCGGCGCGTTTGCGTTTCATCCGGGGGCTGTAGCACGACTTGCGGAGCCGACGCCCTTCGGTTCACAGTGAACACTGATCACCGACGCGCTCCAGACGTCGGGCCCAGAGGGGGAATCTCATGATGTCCAGACGCCAGGGCCTGGTCGCCGGCGCCGCCGCGATCGCCGCCGCCGCTTCCGAAGCCGGGGCCAAGCCGGCCTCCGCCGCCTCGTCCGCGCCCTGGGCGCCCGACGCCGTCGAGATCGCCGGCCGCATCCGCCGCAAGGAGGTCAGCGCGCTGGAGGTGACGGAAAAGGCCGTGCGCGACGCCGAGGCGCTGCAGCCCAAGCTGGGCTTCCTGGTCACGCCCGACTTCGACCGCGCCATCGACAAGGCCAAGCGCCTCGACGCGGGAACGGCCCAGCCGACCGGTCCCTTCGCGGGCGTGCCGTTCCTGGTCAAGGACCTGGACGACTATGTCGGCCTGCCCACCTACAGCGGCTCGCGCGCCATGCTGCGCAACCCGCCGGCCAAGGCCCAGGAAGCCTATGTCGATCGCTTCGACAAGGCCGGGCTGATCGTCATCGGCAAGTCGTCGACGCCGGAATACGGCTTCCTGCCGACCACCGAGCCGGTCGGCTTTCCGCCCACCCGCAACCCGTGGAACTCCGACCATTCCAGCGGCGGTTCGTCCGGCGGCGCCGCGGTGGCGACCGCGGCGGGCGTCACGGCCTTCGCCCACGCCAGCGACGGCGGCGGCTCGATCCGCATCCCGGCGTCCAATTGCGGCCTGTTCGGCCTGAAGCCGTCGCGGGGCCGGATGGTCCTGGGCCGTCCGCCCCAGCGCGGGGTCGATCTGTCGGTCTATCACTGCGTCAGCCACAGCGTCCGCGACAGCGCCACCCTGTTGGCGGCGACCGAGCGCCACGGGGCCGACGAGATCCTGCCGCCGGTCGGCCTGATCTCGGGTCCCGACAAGCGGCGGCTGCGGGTCGGCCTGGTGGTCGAGACCATGC
Source organism: Caulobacter sp. Root1455 (assembly GCF_001426905.1). GTDB lineage: Bacteria > Pseudomonadota > Alphaproteobacteria > Caulobacterales > Caulobacteraceae > Caulobacter. The sequence continues at coordinate 93,332 of NZ_LMFQ01000025.1, read as the reverse complement.
TCGGCGCCCAACCCCACCCGGAGGTGCGCGCCGCCACCGAGAACGCCGCCAAGCTGATGGAGTCGCTGGGCCACACGGTCGAACCGACCAAGTGGCCGGTGGACGGCGCCGCCTACGCCCAGGACTTTCTGGCGCTGTGGGCCAGCGGGGCCGCCGAGCTGGTCGACGCGGTCGGCAAGGCGATCGGCCGGAAACCGGACGACAGCCTGCTGGAGCCGTTCACCCTGGCCATGGCCGAACTGGTCGGCCAGATGCCGCCCGACGGCCTGCGCAAGGCCGTGGCCAATCTGAACGCGGCGGGCCAGGCCTATGACCGCTGGTTCGACCGCTACGACGTGATCGTCTCGCCCGTGCTGGGCCAGCCCCCGGCGCGACTGGGCTGGGTGGCGGGGACGGTCGACATCCCCACCCTGACCGAACGGCTCAACGCCTATGTGGGCTACACCACCCTGCACAACGTGGCCGGGGCGGCGTCGATGAGCGTGCCGCTGCACTGGACCCCCGACGGCCTGCCGGTGGGCGTGCAGTTCGCGGGACGGGTCGGGGCCGAGAAGACGCTGCTGGCGCTGGCGTATGAGCTGGAGACGGCCCAGCCCTGGGCGTGGCGCAAGCCGGTGGTGAGCGTGTGATCTGAATCTTCCCTCCCCCTTGTGGGGAGGGGGGACCAGCGAAGCTGGTGGGTGGGGTCCGCCGAGTCATCAAGCCCCACCCGACCCCTTCGGGGCCACCCTCCCCATAAAGGGGAGGGAAAGGCGTTTCGGCCGCCTAGCCCTCGACGAACACCTTCTTCAGTTCGTTCTTCATGATCTTGCCGTTGGCGTTGCGCGGCAGGGTCTCGGGCCAGAACACCACCTTGACCGGCACCTTGAAGGCGGCCAGGCGGTCGGCGACGAAGGCCCGCAGCTCGGCCTCGTCGGCGTGGGCGCCGGGCTTGAGGGTGACGATGGCGGCCGGCTCCTCGCCCAGGGTCTTGTGCGGGACGCCGACCAGGGCCGCGTCCATCACCGCCGGGTGGTCATAGAGGACGTTTTCGACCTCGATGCAGTAGATGTTCTCGCCGCCGCGGATCAGCATGTCCTTGGCCCGGTCGATGATGTAGCAGAAGCCTTCCTCGTCCAGGCGCGCCAGGTCGCCGGTGCGCACCCAGCCGTCGACGAAGGTCTGGGCGGTGGCCTCGGGCTTGTTCCAATAGCCCTTCACCACCTGCGGGCCCTTGCACCACAGCTCGCCGACCTCGCCGATCGGCAGCTCGCGATAGGGCGCCTCGACGGTCATGATCTTCAGGTCGGTGACCGGCACGGCCGGGCCGCAGCTGTCGGGGCGGTTCTCGTAGTCTTCCGCCGAGTTGCTGGTGGCCGTGGCCGAGGTCTCGGTCATGCCCCAGCCGTTGCCCGGCAGCGACTTGGGCCAGATCTCCTTGATCTTGCGCACCAGCTCCGGGGCCGAGGGCGCGCCGCCATAGGCCACGGTCTCCAGCGACGATAGGTCGTAGTTCGGCCGGCTGGGATGCTCGATGATCTGCCAGGCGATGGTCGGCACGCCGCCCATCTGGGTCAGCTTCTCGTCCTGGATCAGCTGCATGGCCTTTTCCGGATCCCACTTGCGGATCATGGCCAGCTTGGCCCCGCCGAACAGCGAGGGGTTCATCACCGCGAAACAGCCGGTGGCGTGGAAGAACGGCACCGAGATCAGCGAGCCCTTCTGCGGCAGGCTGGGATCGGGCTGCGGCGGGGCCTCGCCGCGACGCAGATAGCTGCGGGCGGAGGCGGCGGCGGCGGCGAAGATGTTGCTGTTGATCGCGCGGTGCGTGGCCAGGGCGCCCTTGGGTTTGCCCGTGGTGCCGGAGGTGTAGAAGATCGTCGCGTCGTCCTCGGGACCCAGCTCGACGGTCGACAGCGGCTTCTCGTCCAGCTTGATCCAGTCGTTGGGGCAGCCGATCACCGACTCCATCCGCTTCACGTACGGGTGGGCGATCTCTTCCCGCGAACGGCTGACATAGACCCGCGTGAGGTCGGGGCAATTGTCGAAGTGCTCGGCCAGGCGCTCGTAGCGCTCGACGTCCATCACCGCCACGGTGGCGCCGCTGTCGAGCAGGCCGTATTCCAGTTCGTGGCCGGTCCACCAAGCGTTCAGCGGCGTCAGGATCGCGCCGATCGACAGGCCGGCATAGAAGGCCACCGGCCATTCGGGCAGGTTGCGCATGATCAGGGCGACCCGGTCGCCCTTCTTGACGCCGGCCGCTTCCAGCTCGGCGGCGAACACGGTCACGGCGCGGTAGAGGGCCTCGAAGCTGACCCGCTCGTCCTCGTGGACCAGATAGATCTTGTCGCCATGGGTGCGGCCCACCAGCAGGGTGTCGCGCAGGGTCGGCGGGCAGTTCTTCCAGACCCGGGTCGGAACGCCCCGGATGTCGATCTCCTCCATCTCGCCGGGCGAGCCGGGGGCGGTGATCATGGCGTAGGCCTGCTTGACCGACATGGCGGGCCACGGGACGGCGCCAGGAGCGGGGGTCTGGGTGGGCGCGGCGGCGGACGCGGGCGCGGCCTGGGTCATCGTTACTCTCCCGGTATGTGTCGCGCCTTGTTCGAGGGGCACGTTTCCCTTGGGAGAAAGCACAGGCTGGAGCGCGATGCAAACGTCCGTTCGAACGTAAGGGAACAATGATTACTTAGAGGCGCGGATTGGGCTCTTCCTCGGGCCCTCCCCCCGTGGGGGAGGCGATCGCGAAGCGATCGGTGGGGGGAGCTTTAGGATCTTCGATCCAGTTCGCGGCCGTCTTCCGCCCCCTCCCCCCTTCCGTCGGCTTCGCCGACACCTCCCCGACAGGGGGAGGATATCGGACGCCGCTTGTCGCTTCTCGGGTAACGCCCTACCTCAGGTCTCGGAAAACAGGGGATCATCGCATGCGTCCGTGGATCTCAAGCCTCGCCGTCGCCGCCAGCCTGGCCCTGGCGGTTCCCAGCCACGCCGCGCCTGCGCCCCCGGCGGTCGCCGCCGCGCCCGACGCGGCGCTGGCCGCCCGCCTCGACAAGGTGGTCGACACCGCCCTTGCCGAGCATCGCCTGGTCGGGACGGTCGTGCTGGTCGCTCGGGACGGCAAGGTCGTCTACCGCCGCGCGGCCGGCCTGGCCGATCGCGAGGCCAACAGCCCCATGCGCGAGGACGCGGTCTTCCGGTTCTCCTCGGTCACCAAGCCGTTCGTCACCGCCGCCGTGATGAAGCTGGTCGAGGACGGCGTGCTGAGCCTCGACGATCCGGTGACCAAATGGCTTCCGGACTTCCGGCCTAAGCTGGTCGACGGGACCCAGCCGGTCATCACCCTGCGCCAACTTCTGACCCACACCAGCGGCCTGACCTACGGCTTGGCGGAGAAGCCGTCGCACCCCTACCACCAGCTGGGCGTCTCGGACGGCGTCGACAATTCGGGGATCACCCTGGACGAGAACCTGCGGCGCCTGAGCCAGGCGCCCCTGGCCTTCCCGCCCGGCTCGGCCTGGCGCTATTCGCTGGCCATCGACGTGCTGGGCTCGGTGATCGAGAAGGCGTCCGGCAAGTCCCTGCCCCAGGTCGTGGCCGAGACCGTCACCGGGCCGCTGGGCCTGACCGACGCCGGCTTTGTCGCCCGCGACCCGGCCCGCCTGACCGCGGCCTATTTCAACGCCCAGCCGGCGCCCAAGCGGATGACCGACAATCTGGACGTCTCGCTGGGCGACACCGCCGTGCGTTTCGCGCCCGGTCGAGCCGCGGACAACACCGCCTTCCCGTCCGGCGGCGCGGGCATGGTCGGCACGGCCGGCGACCTGCTGACCCTGCTGGAGACCTTGCGCAAGGGCGGCGCGCCGATCCTGAAGGCCTCGACCGTCGCGGCGATGATGAAGGACCAGGTCGGCGCCCAGGCGGCCACCCAGGGCGCCGGCTGGGGCTTCGGCTATGGCTGGGCGGTGCTGGACGACCCCGCCGTCGCCAAGACCCCGCAAGCCGCCGGCACGCTGGCCTGGGGCGGCGTCTACGGCCACAACTGGTTCGTGGATCCCAAGAACCGCCTGACCGTGGTGATCATGACCAACACCGCCTTCGAGGGCATGAACGGCCCCTTCACGACGCAGGTCCGCGACGCCGTCTACGGGCGTTGAGCCTCGGTAGGCGACCGCCGGGGCCGGCGGCGCAACACGCTATCGTTTGAGGCTCGCCGGGCGTATCCTGCCAGGGTTGTGAGGCTGTCGCGCCGGCAACATGGCCGCCGGCCATGATGACCCTCGGCCTCGCGGAGAGATCCGATGAAAACCCTTTTGACAGGGCTCGCTGCCGTCAGCCTGCTGGCGGCGCCCCTGCTGGCCGCGCCGACGCCGGCGGACGCCCAATCGCGCGGCGGTCGCGGCGGCGGTGGTGGTCACGGCGGCGGCGGCCATGGCGGCGGCGTCTATCACGGCGGAGGCGGCGGTTACCATGGCGGCGGCTATCATGGCGGCGGATACGGCGGTTATGGCCACTACGGCCACGGCGGCCATGGCTACGGCTACAGCGGCTACTGGGGCGGCTACGGCTATCTCGGCGGCGTCGGGCTGGGCCTGGCGCTGGGCGCGGCCTATCCGTACTGGTACGGCGGCTATCCCAGCTACTACGGCTACTATGCCCCTCCCCCGGTGGTCATAGAGCGCTCCGAGACCATCTACCACGATCGCGACGAGGGCCCACCGCCGGACTATGGCGACGCGTCGGCCATGCAACGCGACGCCCAGTCGCCAGCCTGCGGCTCGTGGGCATGGGACGGGGAGAACCGCCAGTATCACTGGATGCCCTGCTCGTCCTCCTCCCCGTATCCGTCCGTGTCCTCCTCCCCGTATCCGGCTCCATCTCCCTCCCCGTCTCCGACCTCGCCTGCGTCCCCGCCCCCGTGGCGACCCACGCCCGCGCCGGAGGGCCGCTGAACGAACCGCGTTCAGCCTCGACCCATTTTGACCGCATCAGCGTCCCGCCGGCGCCCCAAAGTCGCGTCAGCGTAACGGAACTTCGGGGGAAGTTTCGACAGATGGGAAATCGCATGCGTTCATTTCTGACCCTCGGCGCCGCCACGATCGCGCTCGCCTTCGCCGCTCCCGCCCTGGCGCAGACCACCGCCCCGGCGGCTCCCGCTCAAGATCCGGCCGCCGCGGCCACGCCAGCTCCGGCTCCGGCCGCCGCCGCCGCGCCGGTCGCCGCCGGCCAGCCGGTCAAGGACAACACCGGCGCGGTCATCGGCTCGGTCGCCGAGGTCAAGCCCGACGCCACCGGCAAGTCGATGGCCACCATCAAGATGGACGACAAGACCTTCGCCGTGGCCGTCAACAACCTGGCCGTCCGCGACGGCGCCACCCTGATCAACGCCAGCAAGGCCGAGATCGAGGGGATGCTCGGCGTGAAGAAGTAGGCGTTCGGGCGCCGTCTAGCGGCTCAGCAGTTTGCGAAGCCTAGCCGCCAACCCCTTGGGGCGAGGCGGTTCGAAGAGCAAGGGCTGAGCCGCGCGCACCTCCGGCTCGCATCCGGGTTCCCAGGGGAACAAGCCGTCGAGGCCGGGCCAGAGGAGTTGGCAGGCATGCAACGGCCCTCCCCGCAAAGCCGGGTCGCCCCAACGCCACATCGCTGAATTGAAGTAGTCGCGGACGACATTGTCCGGATGCACCTTTCTGGCGACGCAATCGTAGCCCGAGAGAATGCCCGCGATGCGGTCGCCGTCGCGGGGGATCGGCGCGCCGTCCCTAAGCGCGCGGAAGAGCTCCCACAGCATGGCGTGAGCCATCTTCCCCGCCATTCCGAGGATGATAAATTCCGGCGCATTGAGCGTCTCGGCGAACCCGACCGTGTAGGAAAAGGGCGGCGAGGTTTCATCACCGAAGACGCTGACGCAGAACCAGCCATATTCGACGATGTTGGCGACGAGCTGTTCTTCGTAGTCGTTCAATGCCATCGACGCGTCCCCCCGGACTAGACAATCGCCTCTGACAAGCGGCGGCGCGGCCGTCAGACTTTCCTTGCTACCCCACCGCTTCCAGCCGCGCGAGCGCCGCTTCCAGCTTGGCCTTGGCGGCTTCGGCCTCGGCCAGGCGCTCGCGGTTCTCGGTGACCGCCTCCTCCTTGGCCCGGGCCAGGAAGTCGGGGTTGTTCAGCTTCTTGGCTGCCTTTTCGATCTCGACGACGTGGCCGGCGATCTCCTTGGCCAAGCGCGCCTTCTCGGCCGTCAGGTCGATGAACTCGGCGACAGCCAGGGCGCCGGTCGCCTCGCCCAGCACGATCGGGACCGAACCCGTCGGGGCCGTGTCGGCCTCGCGGGCGCTGTCCAAGCGGGCCAGGGTCAGCAGCAGGTCGCGGTGACGCGTCAGGCGGCCCTTGGTCTCGGCGTTGGCGCCGATCACCGACAGCGGCGGCTTGGCGCCCGGCGGGACGTTCATTTCGGCGCGGACCGAGCGGATCTCGCCGACCGTATCGACCAGCCAGCCGATCTCGGCCTCGGCGTCCGCGTCGATCCAGCTTTCCGGCAGCTCGGGCCATTTCTCGACGATCAGCATGCCTTTGCGGGGCGCGCCGAACTCGGCGGTCTTGTCCCACAGCTCCTCGGTGATGAACGGCATGACCGGGTGCAGCAGCTTGAGGATCACGTCCAGCGCCCAGGCGGTGGTGGCGCGGGTTTCGGCCTTGGCCTCGGCGTCGTCGCCGTTGAAGATCGGCTTGGCCAGCTCGACATACCAGTCGCAGAACACGTTCCAGATGAACTTGTAGAGCGCGTCGGCCGCGTCGCTGAAGGCCGGGGCCTCCAGGGCGCGCGTCACCTCGGCGGCGGTCTTGACCGTCTCGCCGCGGATCCACTTGTTGATCGGCTGCTTGACGGTCGAAGGGTCGAAGCCCTCGACGCGAACGCACTCGTTCATCTGGGCGAAGCGCGAGGCGTTCCACAGCTTGGTGCCGAAGTTGCGATAGCCCTCGATGCGCTGCTTGCTGAGCTTGATGTCGCGGGCCTGGCCCGACATCGCCGTCATGGTGAAGCGCACCGCGTCGCAGCCCAGTTCGTCGATCAGGACCAGGGGGTCCATCACGTTGCCCTTGGACTTGCTCATCTTGGCGCCCTTCTCGTCGCGGACGAGGGCGTTGATGAACACCTGCTTGAACGGGACTTCGCCCATGAAGTGGATGCCCATCATCATCATCCGGGCCACCCAGAAGAAGATGATGTCGAAGCCGGTGACCAGGGTGCTGGTCGGGTAGAAACGGGCCAGATCCTCGGTCTTCTCGGGCCAGCCCAGGGTCGAGAACGGCCACAGGGCCGAGCTGAACCAGGTGTCCAGGACGTCCTCGTCGCGCTTCAGGACCGGGGCCTCGTCGCCATAGTGCAGCATGGCGGCGGCCAGGGCCTCTTCCTCGGTCTCCTCGACGAAGATGTGGCCGTCCGGGCCGAACCAGGCCGGGATGCGGTGGCCCCACCAGAGCTGACGCGAGACGCACCAGGGCTCGATGTTGCGCAGCCACTCGAAGTAGGTCTTCTCCCAGTGCCTGGGTTCGAAGACCGTCGCGCCCTCCTCCACCGCCTTCAGGGCGGGCTGAGCCAGGGTCTTGGCGTCGACGTACCACTGGTCGGTCAGGTAGGGCTCGATGACCACGCCCGAGCGGTCGCCGTGCGGGACCATGTGCCGGGTCTTCTCGATCTCGCGCAGCCAGCCGTCTTCCTCGGCCTTGGCGACGATCGCCTTGCGGGCCACGAAGCGGTCCAGGCCGCGATAGGCCTCGGGGACCTCGTCGTTCAGGAGCGCGTCGGGCGTCAGGATGTTGATCGCCGGCAGGCCGTGGCGCTTGCCCACGCCGAAGTCGTTGAAGTCGTGCGCCGGGGTGATCTTGACCGCGCCCGAGCCCTTGGTCGGGTCGGCGTAGTCGTCGGCGACGATCGGGATGCGGCGGCCGACGATCGGCAGGACCACGTCCTTGCCGACCAGGTCCTTGTAGCGCTCGTCAGACGGATGGACGGCCACGGCGGTGTCGCCCAGCATCGTCTCCGGACGCGTGGTGGCCACGACGATGAAGTCGCGGGTCTCGAACTCCGTGGCCTTGCCGTCCTCGTCGAAGGCGACCGGGTACTGGAAGGTCACGCCGTCGGCCAGCGGATAGGCGAAGTGCCAATAGTGGCCGTCGACCTCCTTCTGCTCGACCTCGAGGTCGGAGATGGCGGTCTGGAACTGCGGGTCCCAGTTGACCAGGCGCTTGTCGCGATACAGCAGCTTCTGCTTGTAGAGCTGGACGAACACCTTGCGGACGGCGGTCGACAGGCCCTCGTCCAGGGTGAAGCGCTCGCGCGACCAGTCGCAGCTGGCGCCCAGGCGGCGCAGCTGGTTGGTGATCGCCCCGCCGCTCTCGGCCTTCCATTCCCAGACCTTGTCGACGAAGGCCTCGCGGCCCATCTCGCGGCGGCCGATGTTGCCGGCGGCCGCCAGCTGGCGCTCGACGACCATCTGGGTCGCGATCCCGGCGTGGTCGGTGCCAGGCAGCCAGAGGGCCGACTTGCCGCGCATGCGGTGGAAGCGCGTCAGCACGTCCTGCAGCGTGTTGTTCAGCGCATGGCCGATGTGCAGCGAGCCCGTGACGTTGGGCGGCGGGATGACGATCGTGAACGTCTCGGCGTTCGGGTCCTCGCTCGGCTTGAAGGCCCCGGAGGCCTCCCAGGCGGCGTACAGACGGGGCTCGACGGATTTGGGATCGAAGGTCTTTTCAAGCATGGCGCGGTGGGTATGCCATCTGCGGCCGCCCGGCGAAACCGTGGGCCTTGGTTCAATGGGGATTTTGAGACGGAAAAAGGCGGTCGCCGGAGCGACCGCCTTTGAATTTTCCACCGTCGCGCCCGCCGAGGCGGGGGACGACGGGGTCTTATACGCGACCGCGGGCGATGCGGCTGACTTCTTCCTCGACCTTGGTCTCGACGATGCGCGGCAGGTTCTGGTCCAGCCATTCCTTGAGCAGCGGACGCAGCAGTTCGCGCACGACGTCTTCCAGGGTGCGGCCGTCCTTGGGCATCAGCAGGGCCGAGCTGAGGCTGCCGAACGCGGTGGCGGCCAGGCTGGCGGCATGGTCGCCCACCAGGTTGTCGGCCACTTGGTCGCGCGAGAAGCCCTGGATCGGCTCCGACGCGGGGGCCGGGGTCGGAGCGGGTTCCGGCTCGGGCTCCGGCGAATAGACGTCGATGTCGCCCATGGTCTCGACCGGCGCGGCCGGTTCGATCGGGTCGGTCAGCTCCAGGACATCGTCCTCGGCCGGAGCTTCCTCGGCGACGGGCGCGGGTTCCGCTTCGGGCGCCGCGGCGGCCTCCTCCGCCGGCGCGTCATCTTCCGAGATGATGCGTCGGATGGAGGCGAGGATCTCCTCCATCGTCGGTTCTTGGGGGCTCTGATCGGACATGTGCGGGCCGTCTCGAAGGGGTACGAATCCTGTAAGCGCCCCAGCGGGCGCTCACAGCGATGGTGCAGACTTGCGCGCCTTAAGCAAGCTCAAGGATGGCGGGCGCGCCATTTCGTCCTATTTGCCGGCCGGCTTGGGCTGGCCCTTCACCGCCGTCGACGGGGCGCCGACCTTGTCGATCCCCTTCACCAGAGGCTCCCACGGCACCCAGCCGAAGGCGTGGTTGACCTTGTCGTACGACTTGACCGGATCGTAGCGTTCGACCTCGGGGGCCAGGTTGGCGACGTTCAGCACGCCCATGGCCTGCAGGACGCTGGCGCTGGCCACGTATTCGTCGCGACGGGCCACGACCAGGGCGACCTCGGCGTTGGCCAGCTCCAGCTGGGCGTTCAGCACGTCCAGGGTGGTGCGCAGGCCGACCTGCTGCTCCTGGCGCACGCCCTCGAAGGCGATGCGGGTGGCGCGGACCTGCTCCTCGTTCGACACCAGGTTGGCGCGCGAGGCCAGCAGGTTGTTCCAGGCGGTCGAGATCTGCTGCAGGGCCGAGCGCTGGGCGCCCTCGACCTGCGTGCGGGCGGCGTTCTCGCGCTCCTGGGCGGCGCGCACCTGCGAGTTGATCAGGCCGCCGGTGAACAGCGGGATCGAGGCGGTCACCGACGCGGTGTAGCCGCGGTTGTAGTCGCCGAAGTCGCGGCCCGTGCCGTTGGTGCGGGTCGCGTCGGTGTCCAGGCCCGCGCGGGCCCCGACGGTCGGACGATAAGCCGCCTTGGCGACCGCGACCCGAGCCGCGGCGGCCTGTTCGGCGTAGCGGGCGGCCTGGATCTGCGGGTTGTTCTTGTCGACCAGGTCGAAGGCCTGCTCGACGCTGCTGGGCAGCAGGGCGGCCAGGGACGGCTCGGGGGCCAGGTCGGTCGGGTTCTGGCCGACCACGGCGGCGTAGGCCGCGCGGCTGGCGGCCAGGATGGCCTGGGCCGAGGATTGGCTGGCCTGGGCCGAGGCCAGGCGGGCTTCGGACTGGGCCACGTCGGTGCGGGTGATCTCGCCGACCTCGAAGCGCGCCTTGGACTCTTCCAGCTGGCGGTTCAGGACGCTGACGTTCTCCTGGGCGATGCGCAGGCGTTCCTGGTCGCGGCGCACGTCGACATAGCTCTGGATGACATTGCCCAGCACCGACTGCTCGACGCTGCGCAGGTCCTCGCGGCCGGCCAGCACGTCGGCCTGGGCGGCGGTGAGGTTGGCGCTGGCGCGGCCGCCCGTATAGAGCGGTTGCTGCAGGGCCAGGCTGGCGCCGCTGCCGCTGCCGGTGGTGTGGTCGCGGGTGACGATCTGGCCGCCCACGACGGCGGTGACCGGGTTGGCCAGGTCGGTGCGCGAGGCCGTGGCGTCGGCGGAGGCGTTGAGCGTCGGGCGGAAGGCGGTCTTGGCCTGGACGACGCCCTCGTCGGTGACGCGCTGGTTGGCGCGCTGGCCTTGCAGGGTGGGGTTGGTCTGATAGGCCAGAGCCAAGGCGTCCGCCAGGGTCTCGGCGTGGGCGACCGAAGCCAGACCCGCCACGAGACCCATGCTGCAAGCGGCGGCCAGCAAAGCGGCCCGGCGACTATTCGACATCAAGTTCATTCCCCACGAAACCCCTGGCCAGAGAAGTCTTGGTCAGACCCGGCGCGACGCCCGCACCTTATATGATCGGCTGTAAGGCCAGAGACCATAGGCCGCTAGTTAAGCTTTTTTCACGCAGACGTTGCGTCGTTGTTTCTGGACTGGAAGTCGTCAGAACGCAAAGCCCTGTTCGACGGCGAAACCGGCCAGCATCGGCGGGGTGGCGTCGAAAACCGCGCGACGCCCCACGCCGTCCTCGGCCCGGACGTAGATCACCGCGCGGCCGACCGGGCCATCGCGCTCGATCACCGCCAGGCGGCCGCCCTGGGCCAGGGCCTTGGTCCAGCTGGTCGGAGCCCGCGGCACCGCGCCTTCGCAAATGATCACGTCATAACCCGCGCCCGGCACGGCGGTCAGGTCGTCGCCGTCCAGGCGGGTGACCTGCAGGCCCATCTTCTCGAGCACGGCGGCGGCGTAGGGCGCGGCGATGGCCAGGGCCTTGTCGCCCTCGCGCGGACGCAGGTGCTGCAGCAGCTTGCCCACCTCGCGCGGGCGCAGCAGCCAGCGGCCGGGGGCGTATTCGACGTCGGCGTCGGCATAGGCCAGATAGCCCTTGCCGGCGGGCACGCAGGTCTCGCGCGGCACGACGCGCAGGGCGTCCTGCAGGGGCAGATCGGTGACGTCGGCCGTGCGGATCTGGCTTTCGACCATGTTCAGGCGCGCGGCCGTGAAATCGGAGCTCATGGATTCCCTCGAAGGGCTGGAATTTTCAGCCCGCTTATAGGTCCGCCGCTCCCGTCTAGGCAATCAGGGCTTTGACCCTGGCGTGCGGTTCTACCAGCGCCGATAACCCGCCACCCGCGCGGTGAACGCGTCGGCGTCCTCGTGGCCCTGCCAGTCGGCGATGGCCGGGGCCAGCGAGGCGGCTTCCAGAAGCTGCTGTTGGGCGTCCTTGTAGCGGGCCGTGCGGGCGTAGCGGGCGGTGTCCAGGATCATCGCCCGCAGCAGCAGCGTGGCCGCCAGCGGGTGGCGGCCCTCGATGGCCCGCGCCGCCGGCTCGAGCAGCTGGGGACGGTCCCCGTCCAGCTCGCCGAAACGGCGCAGCACCAGTCGCGCGGCACGGTCCCAGGCCGGCCACCGGATCAGGAAGTCGAGGGCGGCGTGCGCATCGTGGAAGTCCTCGGCGTGGGCCAGGGCCTTGTCCTCGGCCTCGACGTCGTCGAAATCGGGCAACCGCTTGAGAAAGTCGCGCAGCCGCTCGATCGACAGGCCGCGCTCGAAACTGACCCAGCGCATGTCCTGCGCCAGAACGCCCTGCCCGCGCGCCTCCAGCACTTCGATATAGGCGTCCTCCCAGTCCAGGGCGCCGGGACCGGGCAAGGTCGGACGTCCCAGCACCGTCCCGACCAATTGGGCGAACGATCCCGGCGTCGAGCGGTCCAGCGCCGCCACGGCCTCGTCCAGCCGCCCCGCCGCGGTCAGCCGCCGGGCGATCTGCGCGCCGATCGGCGGCAGCACCGCCTGGGAGTCGGTGAACTGGGCGATGTAGCCGTCGACGTCGCCCTGCGCGTCGGCCAGCACCTGGACGGCGGCCTTCAGCGCGCCGCTGACCCGCTTCTGCGAGGCCATGGTGGTCTCGACGCTCGCTCGCAGATTGGCCACGCCCTGCGCGCCCAACGCCGGCAAGGCGTTCTTGAGCGCGCGGGGACCCAGCCCCGCCTTGCCGTGCAGCAGCAGGTCCAGCAGTTGGTCGCCCAACGCGCGCGGATCGGGCAAGGCTAGGGGCGCGATCGCCGCCACGTCGTCGACGCCTAAGTCGAACACCGCCTCGATCTCGCCCTTGGCGTCGGCGGAGCGATGGGACACGCCTTCGGCCAGGCCCAGGAACCGCAGCATGGTCGGCAAGGCCAGGGTCGGGTCCAGCTCGGCCAGTCGCCCGGCGATCAGGGCCCGCTGCATGTCGAGCTCGCGCACGAACTCCTTGTGCTTGCGCCAGTGGATGCGGACCCGGCTGTCGGCGACGGTGTCGATGCGCTTGGCCAGTTCGGCGGCCAGGTCCTCGGGACCGATCTCGCCCGCCAGCTCCAAGCGCAGCCGCCGCTTGATCTGGGCGTGGCCCTCGGCGACATCGATCAGCAGTTCGGCCAGCCGCTCCGCCCCCAGGGCGGCCAGATTGGCCGTCGTCAGGGTCTTTCGCGATCCCGTACGCTTCACCGTCGCCAGTGGAGTTCTCCCGTCCGTGTCCGTTCGCCCGAGGCCTGAGTCGCCGCGTCCCGGAGCCTGCTTTAGCACGACGGCCCGGCTTGGGGTCCGCGCGGCCTGCGTCATCCCGGCAACAGATCACAAACGCCAGTCGTTTCAATGGGCTCCTCCGGGAACGCGAAGTCGCCGCCCGTGTTGAATCCCCGTTCAGAGGACTTATCCACATGGCCAGGGGTTGGGCGAGATCGGGAGCGGCGGCCGTCGCCTTGGCCGCCCTGTGTCTCGGCGCGCCGGCCCTGGCCCAAACCTCCCTAGCCCAGACCTGCCGCGCCCCGGCGCCCGCCGCCGGCCAGACCGTCAGCGGGCCGGTCCTGCACGTCATCGACGGCCGCACCCTCTGCATCGCCCAGGGCCCGACGCCCGACCGGTGGATTCCCCTGCGGATCTCGCCCGCCTGGGCCGCCCTGCCCGTCGACCGCGACCGCCTGATGGCGGCGACCTTCGCCCAGTCGCTGACCTGCAAGATCACCGGCGGCGGGGCCGTCAAGACCGCGACCTGCACGCTGGCCGGACGCTCGCTGGAGGCGCTGCTGACCGAGCCCGCCACGATCACCCAGGCCAAGACCTGGCGCTGAGCTCTCCGCTTGAAGACCCTATGCCGAGCGCTTAAAAGGCGTGGCCGGGCAATGGGTTCGCAGGAACTCCTCATGGCTGGGCAGGGTCGCCACGAAGTCGGCCAGCATGGGGGCGGACTTGTCCATCAGGTTCATGATCACGCTCAGCGGGATCCGGTCGACCAGTTGCTGATAGCGGTCGGGCCGCACGCCCATGCCCTCCATCACCGACTGCCAGCTGGGGGCGCGGAACATGTCGTCGACCCCGTCGCGCAGCACCCCGGCCGCCTTGAACAGGGCGATCCGTTCCCTGAGGCTCTCCGGCGGATCGACCTTCTGGTAGTCGCGCCAGAACGGCGTGTCATCGCGCCGGGTGGTCACATAGTGCAGGACGATGAAGTCGCGGATCTCCTCGTAGTCGGCGACCATGCGGCGGTTGTACTCGGCCGCCAGGGTCTGGTCGGCGTCCATGTCGGGCATGAACCGCAGCAGATAGTCCATGCCCTTGTAGATCAGGTGCAGGGCCGTGGATTCCAGCGGCTCGATGAAGCCGCACGACAGGCCGATCGACACCACGTTCTTGACCCACGGCCGCTCGCGCACGCCGGTCTTGAACGGGATCACCGTCGGGCCCAGCACGACCTCGCCCTTGATCTGGCCAAGCAGCGTGGCGGTGGCCTCGTCGTCGCTGAGATACTTGCTGGCGTAGACGTAGCCGTTGCCCGATCGGTGCTGCAGCGGGATGCGCCAGCGCCAGCCGAAGTCCTGGGCCTGGACCAGGGTGTAGGGATGGGGCGCGCCGACGTTCTCGGTCTGGGCGGCGATCGCCCGATCGCACAGCAGCACGTCGCCCCAGTCGCGGAACGGCTCGCCCAGGGTCTTGCCGATCAGCAGGGCCCGGAAGCCCGAGCAGTCGATGAAGAAGTCCCCGGCCACCTCGCGGCCGTCCTTCATGATCACCTTCGCAACGCCGCCGTCCGGGCGGGTCGCCACGTCGGTGACGATGCCCTCGGTGCGCTTGACGCCGCGCGCCTCGGCGAACTTGCGCAGGTACAGCGCCACCAGCTTCGCATCGACGTGCAGGGCGTAGTTGGCGTTGGCGATCATCGTGCGCTGGGCCTTGGCCGGCAGCATGAACTTTCCGGCCTTGGCCATCACCGTGGCCGGGGCGAAGTCCTGCAGATCGGACGGATGGCCGTTCTGCTTGGCCCGCAGCCAGCACTGATAGAACTCGTTGACCTCCAGCGGACCGCCGATCTGGCCGAACGGGTGATAGTAGACGTCGCCCTTCTCCAGCCAGTCCTCGAACCGGATGCCCAGCTTGAAGGCGGCCTGGGTTTCCTGAATGAATTCCTGCTCGTTGATCCCCAAGGTGCGGATCAGCTGGAGGAACGGCGGGATGGTCGATTCCCCCACCCCGATCGTGCCGATCTCCTCGGACTCGACCAGCTCGACCTGCGTCGGTCCGTTCTGGAAATAGTGGCTGAGCATGGCCGCGCAGATCCAGCCGGCCGAGCCGCCGCCGACGATGACGATCTTGTTCAGGTGGGCCATCTGACTGTTCCTACTCGGCCGCGACCGACTGGGGGCGGGCATACTGTTCAATGAATTCGCCGTGGGCGCGGGTGGCGGCGACGGTGTCGGCCACCGCCTTGCGCATTTCGGCCAGGGCGCCTGAGAGCTGAGCGGCGTCGAAGCCGTCGACGCTGAGGTCGTAGGTCCGCGGCAGCAGGTCGAAGCCGGCATAGATCGCCAGCCAGCTGGGCGGTGCGAACATCTCCCAGCGATAGCGGACGAAGTGCCCTTGGACGCGCCACAGGTCCATCTTCTTCTGGAGGGAGTCGGGGACCGACATCTCACGGCAGTGGGTCCAGAAGCCGGTCGGGTCGTCGGTCCTCTGGTTGAGCTTGTAGTGCAGGATGATGAAGTCGCGCACGCGCTCCATCTCCAGGCGCGACATCTCGTTGAATTCCTCGACCACCGCCGGATCGAAGTCGCGGTTGGGGAACAGCGACTTGATCTTCTCGATGCCGGTCTCGATCAGGGCGATGCTGGTGCTCTCCAGCGGCTCAAGAAAGCCCGAGGCCAGGCCGAGCGCGATGCAGTTCTTGTTCCAGGCCTTCAGGCGCCGGCCCGGATGGAAGCCGATCTTGCGCGGCTCGTGCAGCAAACGTTCGTCCAGCGAACCGGTCAGCACCGCCCTCGCCTCCTCGTCGGAGGTGTGGCGGCTGGAATAGACATAGCCGTTGCCCCAGCGGTGCTGCAGCGGGATCCGCCACTGCCAGCCGGCCTCACGGGCGGTGACGTCGGTATAGGGCGGCGGATCGCCCTTGCCTTCGCTCTGCACGGCCATGGCGCTGTCGCACAGCAGCCACTGACTCCAGTCCTCGTAGCCGGTGTGCAGGGCCTCCTCGATCAGCAGGCCGCGGAAGCCCGAGCAATCGATGAACAGGTCGCCAGGGACGGTGGCCCCGGTGTCGAGCGACACGGACTCGATGAAGCCGTCCCCGGCGCGCAGATTGACCTCGACGATCTTGGCGTCGATGCGCTTGACGCCGTTCTGCTCGGCGACCTGGCGCATCAGCCGGGCGAACAGGCTGGCGTCGAAATGCAGGGCCCAGTCGAACACCGACAGGGTCGAGGGCGGATTGCGCGAGGGGGTGGTGAATTTGCCGCCGGCGGCCAGGCTGGCGCCCAGCGAGTATTCGCCGATCGGGGCGGCCTCGCCCAGGGCCCGCAGGCGCATCCAGTAGTGGTGGAACGACACGCCCTTCAGATCCTGGCCGTACAGGCCGAAGGGGTGGATGAACGAAGAGCCCGGCGTCAGCCAGTCGTTGAAGCGGATGCCCAGCTTGCAGGTGCCGCCTGTCGCCCGCAGCACGTCGATGTCGGACAGACCCATTGATTGATAAAAGCGGCGAATGGTCGGGATCGTCGCCTCGCCCACCCCGATCGTGCCGATCTCGGAGGACTCGATCAGGGTGATGTTGACCGGCGCGGCGCCGAAATGACGCCTCAGGCTGGCGGCCGCCATCCAGCCCGCCGTGCCGCCCCCGACGATGACGATGTCGCGGATACGTCCCTCGTGCGCGCTGTCCTGCATGGTCGCTCCTACCCTTGCTCGAAGCGCTTCACGGCTTCTCGTCGCGGGCTTTCAACACGCCCGTCTTGGCCTCGATGCTAGCCGCCCCGCTCAAAAAAAGAAGCCGCCGTGACAGGGGTCACGGCGGCCCGCAGGGAAGGATTAGGCTAGATCACCACTTGGCGCGGACGCCGAGGGTGTAGCGCGGTTCGAACTCGTTCTGGCTGAAGTACTGAGTCTTACCGTCGGCGAACCGCACATAGTAATTCTCGATCTCGCCGCTCACGTTCGAGCCGTTGAAGTAGACCGTGACGTTGTCACGAACGTTGTAGCTGACGTTCACGTCGACGAAGCCGGTGGCGTCCTGGAACACCGCCAGGTTATCGCCGGAGCTTCCGGTGACGCTGCTCAAACGATCGGTCCGATAGTTGTAGGCCACACGAGCCTGCCACTTGTCGTCCTGGTACCAACCCACGAGGTTGTACTGGTACTTGGAGTTGTCGGTGAACGGCAGTTTCTTGCCGTCCAGGCCGAGACGCGACTCCGAGCTGGGCGAGTAGGTGGCGTTGGCGTCGACACCGAAGTTCGAGAAGAAGCCGCCGTCGGTCAGCAGATCGCTGAACGCCAGCTTGGTGCCGGCTTCCAGACCCTTGACCGAACCGCCGTCGCCCTGGATGGGCTGGTTGACGTTCACTTCGCGCGGCGTGCCGTCCTGATCCTTGAAGGTGCCGCGGGTCGTGCCGCCGGTGACGAAGCTGTCGATCTTCAGCTTGAACACCGACAGGTTCACCATCGACGCGCCGCCGAAGTAGTACTCGACCGCGCCGTCGAAGTTCGTGGAACGCCACGGATCCAGTTGCGGGTTGCCCGATGCGCTGGCGCCCGTCACGCAGCGGCCCGGCTTGGTGCCGCAGTCGGCGGTGGCGATGCTGAGACCGCCGCCATAGTTCTGCAGATCCAGAGGCTGCATCGTCTTGGCGTAGGCGAAGCGCAGCTTCAGGTGCTCGTTGACGTCGTAGGAGGCGTTCAACGACGGCAGCCAGTCGGTGTACTTGCGGCTGGTGACGGTATCACCGACGTCCAGGTTGGTGTCGCCGTAGTTCTGGGTGTCGCCGGTCAGGTTCTGCTTCACCAGCAGGTGCGTCTGGATGACGCGAAGACCGACGTCGCCCGTCAGATTGCCGATCTCGAAGTTGGCCGAACCGTAGGCGCTCTGCTCCTTCAAGGTAACGTCATAGGTCACGCCGGGGATCTGATAGCGGACCGCCGCGCCGAACACCTTCTCCTGGAACGATTTGACGTCGTCGAAGTCATGCGGATCGACGACCCAGAAACCCGGGATGCCCTGGGTGATGGAGCCCAGATCGTCCATCCAGATGACGTTGTTGTAGGCGTCGATCTTGGTCGGACGGTTGACGGTGTAGCCTTGGAAAACCGGAGCGCCGCCGGCCGGGTTGGGCACGAATTCGCCGGCCTGGCATTGATTCTGGTCCATGACGACGTCGATGGCCTTCCACTGGGCGAAACAGCCCGCGGCCGGCACCGGCGTGCCGTTGGCCTGAACGGCCCCCGGCGTGCCGCCGTAGAACGGCGAGAACAGGTGGAAGGCTTCCACGTTGACCGTACGGTCGCTCTGGCGGACGCCGGCGTCGATCTTGGTCACGAAGCCCAGGAGCTTGTCGTCGAACTTGTAGTGTCCAGCCGCGCTGAACACGTTCATGTCCGAGTCGACCTCGTTGTTGCCTTCCGAGGAGAACGCGCCGATCGCGTAGCTGTCCTTGTTGGCCATGTAGTCCTTGAGCGTCTTGTTCGCGCCCAGGCCACCGACCAGCGGGCGGTCGAAGCCGCTCCAGATCGCCTTGTTGCCGCCGATGTTGTAGTGCAGCTGCGGATTGGCGCCGTAGCCCGCTGGGTTCGGGTTCAGGTAGCAGCCGCCGGCGCTGCCGACGACAGCGTTGCTACGCTGCGAAGCCGGATACTGGGAGCAGATGGCGGCCGGGTAGAACGGCCCCCGCGTGCGGTCGGCGGCGTTGCGGAACAGGTTGAAGCGGTCCGGAGCGTACTGCCAGTTGCTCAGGTCGCCCTGGGCTTGGCCGTTCATGCTCAGGCGGTTGCCGTTGGCCCGCACGGCCCGCACTTCGCTCGTGAACGGACCGCCGTTGTCGTACTTCAGTTCGAGGTTGTAGTTCTTGGTCTCCGACTTGGTGGTGCGGTTCACCGAGAAGCTGTTCACCCACCAGGCGTTGATGTCGTACTCGTCGACCGCCAACCACGGACGACCGTTGCCAGTGCTCTTCTGTCCGGTGTTCTCGAACACGGTCGGGGTGGTCCAGACGCCGAAGGCGCCGCCGTCCCAGCGGTTGGAGATGTTGATGCCGGCGGCGCGGTTGTATTCGTCGAGCTTGGCGTAGAAGCCCTCGGCGATCAGGGTGAAGCCTTCGCCCAGATCGGCCTCGAAGGCCACGTTGACGCCCAGGCGCTTGCGCTCGACCTCGCGGTGGAAGCTTTCGAAGCCGTGCGGCGAGATGAAGTTGTTGGCGGCCGAGCCGCCCCAGTCGTTGTTGCCCGACAGGCCGACGACGCCCGACGAGTTGTTGCCGAGGTTCGCCTCGCTTTTCGTGGCGGCGACCATCAGGCCGACGCGGTCATTGCGCCAGCTGACCAGGCCGTTGACCAGGTAGTCGTTGTCCTCGGTGCGCTCGCCGCGCTGAGCTTCCAGGCCGCCGGCGAAGTGCAGCCCTTGCTCCATCTGGAACGGACGGCGGGTGCGCAGGTCGACGGTGCCGCTGATGCCCGACAGGGCGTTGGTCGGATCGGTCGACTTGTAGACCACCACCGAGTTCATCAGTTGGGCGGGCACGTCCAGCAGGTTCGGCTGGGCCGAGCCCATGTTGCCGGCGCTGAGATACTGTTCGCCGTTCAGCAGGGTGATGACCTGGGCCAGGCCGCGAATGTTGATCGTCGCGCCTTCGCCGGCGTCACGCCGGATCTGCACGCCGGGAATGCGTTGCAGCGAGTCGGCGATGGTGGTGTCGGGCAGCTTGCCGATGTCTTCCGCCGAAATCGCGTCGACGATCGAGGCTTCGCGCCGCTTGACGTCGACCGAGCGCATCTGCGAGCCGCGGATGCCGGTGACGACGATTTCATCGACTTGAGAGGGCGCGTCCGGCGTCGCCTGGGCGTGGGCGCCCGTGGCCAGGGCCATGGACGAGGCGCCCGCCAGCAGCGCCAGGGTCATGCCCCGGGCCAACGCGGACTGGTTTCGTGGATTGGACAAGGTCTTCGCTCCCCTAATAGTTTTTATGGCCGTTCTCGACCCACGCCGATTTCGACGCGGGCTGTCTTCGCGATCGCCTGACGCTGAGCCCCCGGCCTGCCCGGCGAGCCCGCTTCAAGTGAAAGTCTTTTGGCGGCCCCTGCGCCCCTCGACGCATACGCTGGCTCACGCCGTCCCCAGCCGTGTCCACAAGATCGATAAATGTCCTGTCTGTGTCAACCAGAATGTCAACGTTGTCATTTTCGGACGCGCCTTCGCGAAAAGGCGCGCATCGACCTGCGGCGAATAGCAGCGCACATGTGGCAACATAATTATAATCATCTGATTTCACAGGATATTTTTACCACACAACGTGGACTCGCCCGGGCCGCGGGGACGGATTCCGGCAAAGTTCTCAAGCAGCTTTTGGGGCAGGTCCGAACGTTTCCCGCGAGCTGTCTCCCTCGCGGCACACTGGTTTCGCCCGACTGTTTTGTCTCAAATTGACTTGGTACCGGTCCCATTTTGTCTCAATAGGACAAAATTCTGTCCTGCCCCATGACATCGTTGTCGGGCTGGGCTATGGCTTGCGGAACGGGGCGGCGGCGATCTGCGTGAGCGAGCGAACCGCGCGACTATCAAGTGTTGGGTGCGACAAGGTCATGGCGACGATCCACGATGTGGCGCTGCGAGCGGGCGTGTCGCCGAAGACCGTCTCGCGCGTCCTGAACGACCACGAGAGCGTCACCGCCAAGACCCGCGAACGGGTTCAAGACGCCATGCGGGCCCTCGACTACCACCCCAACACCGTGGCTCGCGTCCTTCGCTCGCAATCCGCTCCGGCGGTCGGCATCCTGATGGGCGACCCCAGCGGCGGGTACCAAACCCGCGTCCACCACGCCCTGATGGTCGCCTGCCTGCAGAACGGACGCCACCTGTCGGCCGAGCTGGTCGACGGCGACATGAGCGGCTGGCAGGATCGCATCCGCGCCTTCGTGACCGAGGGCGGCGTCCGCGAAATGGTGCTGCTGCCGCCTGAATGCGACTTCGCGCCCTTGAAGGCCCTGCTGCGCGAGCACGGCGTGCGCTGCGTGCTGATCTCGCCGACCAGCCCCGACTCCCACTCGCCCAGCATCGTCATGGACGACCGCGCGGCCGCCCGTGAAGTGGTCGAGCACCTGTTCAGCCTGGGGCACGAACGAATCGGTCACATCGCCGGCCACCCCGACCACGCCGCCAGCACCCTGCGCCGCAACGGCTTCAACGAAGCCTACGCCGCCGCCGGCAAGCCGCGCCCGGACCCGGCCCTGATCGTCCCCGGCGACTTCAGCTTCAAGGGCGGCCTGGTCGGCGCCCAGACCCTGCTGGACATGGACAATCCGCCGACCGCCATCTTCGCGGCCAATGACGACATGGCCGCCGCCACCTGCATGGAGGCCCAGCGGCGGGGTCTGAAACTGCCCGACGACCTGTCGGTGGTGGGCTTCGACGACGCGCCGATCGCCGCCGCGATCTGGCCCTCCCTGACCACCATACGCCAGCCTTTCGACCAGATGACCCAGCGGGCCATCACCGCCCTCAACGCCTGGAACGCCAACGCGGCGCTCGGCAAGTCGGCGGCCACGATCCTGACCCAGCACAGCCTGGTGATCCGAGAATCCACCGGCCCGGTCCGCGCTGGCTAGATCCGCAGTCCTATCCGCGTCGGCGAACTCTCGTCCGCGCCAACAATAGAGTGGGAGGTATTATGAACCGACAGACCTGGCGGGGCCTTGCCCTGGCCCTCATGCTCGGCGCGTCCGTAAGCGCCATGGCCTCCTGCGCCCAGGCCCAGGCGCCCGCCGCGACCCCGGCCGCCCGTCCGTGGCTGGACCCCAAACTCGACGCCGACACGCGCGCCGACCTGGCGGTCAAGGCCATGACCCAGGACGAGAAGCTGACGATCATCTTCGGCTTCTTCGGCGCCGACATGGGAACCAAGTACAAGCGCGTCGCCGATGCCCTGCCCGGTTCGGCCGGCTACGTGCCGGGGATCGAGCGCCTGGGCATCCCGGCCCAGTTCCAGACCGACGCCGGCGTCGGCGTGGCCACCCAGGGCGGCGAGCCCAAGAAGCGCGAGCGCACCTCCCTGCCCTCCGGCATGGCCACCACCGCCACCTGGAACCCCGAACTGGCCCAGGCCGGCGGCGCGATGATCGGCTCCGAAGCCCGCGACTCCGGCTTCAACGTCATGCTGGCGGGCGGGATCAACCTGGTCCGCGAGCCGCGCAACGGCCGCAACTTCGAATACGGCGGCGAAGACCCCTGGCTGGCCGGCAAGATGGTCGGGGCCCAGATCAAGGGCATCCAGTCCAACGCCATCGTCTCGACCATCAAGCACTACGCCCTGAACGGCCAGGAGACCGGCCGCTTCGTGCTGGACGCCAAGATCGGCGAGGCCGACGCCCGCACCTCCGACCTGCTGGCCTTCCAGTTCGCGATCGAAGACTCCGACCCGCACTCGGTGATGTGTTCCTACAACCGGGTGAACGGCGATTACGCCTGCGAGAACCAGTTCCTGCTCAACACGGTGCTCAAGCAGGACTGGGGCTACAAGAACTACGTGATGTCCGACTGGGGCGCGGTGCACTCCGGCGCCAAGGCGATCAACGCCGGCCTCGACCAGGAGTCGGCCGGCGAGGCCTTCGACAAGCAGACCTTCTTCCGGGGTCCGCTGAAGGACGCCCTGGCCAAGGGCGAGGTCAGCCAGGCCCGGATCGACGACATGGCCCGCCGCATCCTGCGCGGCCTGTTCGCCAGCGGCGTGGTCGAAAGGCCGGTGAAGATCACGACGATTGACTACGCCGCCCACGCCAAGGTCACGCGCGCCGACGCCGAGGAAGGGGTCGTCCTGTTGAAGAACGACAAGGGGCTGCTGCCCCTGCTGGCCTCGGCCAAGAAGATCGCCGTGATCGGCGGCCACGCCGACGTGGGCGTGCTGTCGGGCGGCGGCTCCTCGCAGGTTTATCCGATCGGCGGCCGCGCGGTGACGGGCGAAGGTCCCGCCAGCTGGCCCGGTCCGATGATCTACTTCCCGTCCTCGCCCCTGAAGGCGCTGAAGGCCCGCCTGCCGGGCGCCGACATCCGCTTCAACGACGGCACGGACAAGGCCGCCGCCGCCAAGCTGGCGGCCGACAGCGACGTGGTGCTGGTGTTCGCCACCCAGTGGAACGGCGAGTCGTTCGACAGCCCGCTGACGCTGGAAAACAACCAGGACGCCCTGATCGACGCCGTCGCGACCGCCAACGCCAAGACGGTGGTGGTGCTTGAGACCGGCGGCCCGGTGCTGATGCCGTGGCTCTCCAAGGTCGGCGGCGTGGTCGAGGCCTGGTATCCGGGCTCGGAAGGCGGCGAGGCCATCGCCCGCGTGCTGACCGGCGAGGTCGACGCCTCGGGCCGCCTGCCCGTCACCTTCCCCGCGGCCCTCGGCCAGCTGCCCCGCCCGACGCTGGACGGCGACCCCAAGAAGCCCGACGACCTGTTCGCGGTCGACTACAGCATCGAAGGCGCGGCGGTCGGCTACAAGTGGTTCGACAAGGAGGGCCACCAGCCGCTGTTCGCCTTCGGCCACGGCCTGTCCTACACGACCTTCGCCTACGACAACCTCAAGGCCGAAACCAAGGACGGCGCCCTGACCATCAGCTTCGACGTCAAGAACACGGGCAAACGGACCGGCAAGGCCGTGCCCCAGGTCTATGTCTTGCCGAAGTCCGGCGGCTGGGAAGCGCCCCAGCGTCTGGCGGCCTTCAAGAAGGTCGAGCTGGCGCCCGGCGCGACCACCAAGGTAAGCCTGACCGTCGATCCCCGCCTGCTGGCCACCTGGAACGCGCAGGCCCACGGCTGGTCGGTCGCGGCCGGCGACTACACCGTCATCCTGGGCGCCTCGTCGCGCGACACGGCCGCCAAGACCGATGTCGCCGTGGCCGCCCGAACCTTGCCGGTCGGCCTGATGAAGCCCTGAACAAAGGCCGAGCAAGCCCTCGGGAGCCAATTGGTCGCAGTCGAAATTAAGGCCTGATTAACCATAAAGACCCAATTTCGACTGGTCTTTCTTGAAGACACCCCACCATCACTGACTTTCCACAGCCCGGCCGCAAGCCGGGCTGTTTTTTTGTCCGAATGCGCTTGCACCGAGTCAAATCGGCGGCTATCACCCGGCCTCTTCCTGAGGCGACCTGTTCCGCGGTAGCTCAGTGGTAGAGCAGCCGGCTGTTAACCGGCTGGTCGTAGGTTCGAATCCTACCCGCGGAGCCACCTCCGGTTTTGAGAGAAATCCGGCCCTTCGGCCGGATTTTTCGTATCCGGACTTAGGTTCGTTTCCCTCAACAGATCAAATGGTTGTCGGAAATCCACTGACAGCTCGCCGTTGGCCCACGAGCAGTTCGAGAATACGAAATTTAGAAGAGTTCGTTTTTCATCAGGACCCTTCGCCTCGAATATCCGATGCGCATCCTGGGCCAAACGCAGCAGAGCCACTCCGCTGTCCATGTAGGAATCGTCGGCTCGGTTGTGCCGTTCGATGTCCTTCATGCATCGAGCTTGCTCATCCCGCCACTGGGCGGCCATGCGATCGAAGAAGCCGCTGTCGACCGTTCCGTCCAGCTTGTCGACGTACATGGCCTCGATACGCTTTCGAAGCCTCTCGGCCTCTGCCTGAAGCCGCTGGACCGCCGCGGCGCGCTCACGCACCTCGTCGCCGAAGCTCTCCTTCAGCGCTCGTTGCACGAGCTCGAAGACCTCATCGTCGAAGCGCAGCTCAGCGAGGAGACCCGCGAACCGCTCTTCAAGGACCTCTTCACGGACATAGGGCTCGCCGCATTTTCCCTTAAATCCGGTGCAGTGGTAGTAGATGTACTTCTTCTTTTTCAGCTCGCCGACCATGGCGCAGCCGCAGTGACCGCAGGTCAGCATACCGGTGAAGGCAAAGTCGTGGCGGCTGCCCCTCACCTTGGAGGCGCTGCGATTGTCCAGGACGTCCTGAACGGCGAACCACAAGTCCTCCGAAACCAAGGCGTCATGTGAGCCCTTGTAGGTCTTCCCGAGCCATTCGAAGGCTCCCGTGTAGATCCGATTGCGCAGGATCGTATGCACGGTGCTGATCCCCACGCCCGTTCCGCTCTTGCGATAGGACAGCCCGGCTCGCCGCGCCTTGGCGGCGACTTCCTTCAGGGAAAACTGACCTGTGGCGTACCAGCCGAAGAGCCGCTCCACCAAAGGACCAAGGTGGGGATCAACAGCGATCACCTTCTTGCCGGACGCCCCCTCGACGTTAAGGTAGCCGATAGGGGCGAACGACGGCCAGAGCCCCTGCTCGGCCTTTTCGATCATGCCCTTTCGGGTCTCCTCCGACAGGTTGTCGATATAGTTCTTCGCCATCAGCACCTTGATGCCGTGCATGAACTTCTCGGACGAACGCGAATCGTTCGACAGGACGACGCCCTCCTTCACCAGATGGATTTCGACGCCGAGTTCGTCGACCGTCACCCAGTCCTTGAGGTTGCGGTAGAGGCGATCGGTCTTCTCGACGAGGAGGATCCGGACTGTCGGGTGCTTCCTGAGGAACGCCAGCATCTCGGAGAAATTCGTGCGGCCGCTTTGTTTGGCGGTCTCGACGTCGACGTGCTCTGCGACAACCGTTACGCCGTTGACGTCGGCATAGTCCTTGAGAAGCTTGAGTTGGGCGGGGATAGAGAAGCCTTCGCGCTCCTGCTCCTTGGAGGAGACGCGCGCGTAGATGACGGCGCGCTGACGGGTCGGCCGCTCCGGCTGCGGCGAACGCCAGATCCTGGATGATTTCGCCACGCGAGCGCTCCTGCACTTTTCGTTCGGGACGGACAAGGTCAGAGCGCGCGCACAGCGAGGCGCCCTCGCCTAACCAACCCGGGAATCTTACCAAAGCGCGAGTCTCAATCAATAATCGAACGCTTCCAGACGCGATATTCCGGGCCTCACCGCGCATCAAAGACAGATTATCGTGCGATGACTACTTCCTTTCATTGATGCAATTACCGCTCAAAGAACCATCGTCATTTTTAAAAATACTATCGGTTCGCGCAGGAGAGAATGCACACCCTTCTCTACTGAGAATTTGAGCGAACTCAGTCAGAGCCCCCAACATGACTCGCGCTTGATCAGGCGTGACGGGCCGTCCGCATCGGGCCTCAAACAATCGCTGGGCGTCCTTGACCAACTCCTCTGAGAACTGGCGACCTTGTCGTCCAGACGACGCCCGCCCTGGCCCGACGCCCCCCATCAGCCCGGCCCGCCGACATCGCTCTCCTCGCGGTTCCGGAGATCGGATGAGGAGGTGATCATCGGGCCGGAACGGTCGTCCGATCCCCCCTCCTTGGGCCGCATCCAGACCAGTTGGGCGGCGTCGCCCTCCTCGCGAGGGAATAGCGCCGCTGAAAGCGGTCCAGGGAGAAACGGATCGTCGAGGCTGACCCGATAGAAGACGTGGGAGCGTTGGGCGCCCCAGCGCCCCTCCCAAGCTTCGCCGATGCGAACCTGTCCCGTCATGACATGGAACGCTGGAGCGTTGTCGTTTGACCGATCGTCATTCGGCGCCAGCCGCACCTTGAGGTTCATCAGGAGGCTGCGAATCTCGCCCTCCCATCCACCATCCTTCGCTAGGCGGAAGACACCAATCACCAACCGGTTCATGACGCGCCCTTCCCGGCCATGGCCTTCGACGCCCCACGCGCCTGCGCAGCGTCTGGGGCGCCGGATCCCGGGTGCGACTTGCGAGCCTTGGCGAAATCGCGATCGCTCTCGAGGTAGCCCTCCAGCATGAAGGGGATCAGGTCGGCGACCGCGGCCGGCTCGCCGTAGGCGGCCTGGTAGGCCTGGGCATAGGCGTTCAATGCGGCGTTGAGCTCCGGCATCACGCTGATGGTCAGCCGGACTGGGTTCCTGTCGGGAAGTTTCGCGAGCTTCACGGGGCTACCTCCTTGAGTCGGGCCAGGGGCGCAGGATGAGATCTTTGTGGACGACGAGCCGTAGCGGCCACCCAGGGCGGACCTGCAGGGTCGGCTGCACGTCCAGTTGCTTGGAGACGATCTGCTGGCCGGCCTGGGCCGAGCTTTGCTGGGTGGACTGGCGAATGGCGCGAACAAGATCGCTCTCATCCCCACCGAGGCTAAGCTCGGTCCCGACGCCCAGCAGGGTCGACATCGCCACGCCCTTGAGCAGTCGCCAGGTATGAAAATCGACCTTGTCCGACAGGCCCGCATAGCCGCCCGCGTCGGTGGCCGGCAGGTTGTCCAGGACGATCGATGCGCCATTGGGCAGAATCAGCCGCTGCCAGACGACGAGCGCCCTGCTCTGCCCAAACACCACCACGCTGTCATAGCTGCCGATCAGCCTCGAACCCTGGGGGATCAAAAGAAACCGCCCACTGACGCTGTCGAACACATTCTCGGTGACCTGGGCGGTCACCAGGCCTGGCAGGTCCGAATTGAGGCCCGTGATCAGGCTGGCGGCGATCACGCTGCCGGCCATTACGGCGTAGGGCGAGGCCGGCGGCGCCAGCCGGTCGGCGCTCGGCCCAGCCGACGGCGTCCGCTCCAGGAACGCCGCCTTCTGTTGCTGACGGTTGGGATCATCGACCGAGGCTGGGGCCTCCGCGGGAAAGCCGGTAACGCCCGGCGCCGAAAGCTGGACGGGCGCGGCGGGCGCCGTGCTCGCCAGCGACGACGGCGATGCGGTCTGGATCATCACGCCGGCCTCGCGCGCCTGCTTGGTCTGCGCGGCCAGCCTTTGGCGCTCGGCCTCCGCCGCCTGCTGGGCCGCTGACCGCTCGGCCTGCTCCGCACCGCTCCCCTCACTGAGACGCCGGCGTTCCTGATCGACGACCGCATGGCCAAGATCGCCCGGCAGAGGCGGCCCAAGCATCGGGACCGTCCGCTGGGCTGTGTAGTCGCTGGGCAAGGACGCGACCGCATTGGCCGGCGCTCGGCGATCGTCCGCGGCCGGCTCCTGCGCCGGTCCGGCCAGACGGATCGCCCGAGGACTGAGCGCCAGCCAGGCGAAGGCGGTGAGACCGACCGCGCCGACGGCCGCCGCGCCGATCAGCAATCCACGCCGAAAGCGAACGACCGGGCGGGTCCTTGCCCTCAAGCGCAAGGTGTCGGCCGCAGCCTTGACGTCGGCGCCCTGTCCCGGGTCGCCGCCAGCGCTCGGGGCGTCATGGCCCTCTCCGATCATGGCCGCTGCGCCTTGGCCGGGTCGTCAGATCGGCTGATCCGCACGACTTGCTGGGGGTTCTGGCCCAGACGCAGTTCGGCGACGCCAAACAGCCGATCGACGATGTAGTGGGAGCCCCTCACCCGGTAGTTGACCAGCTGACTTTCGCCGAGCGGGCCGACGACGAACAGCGGCGGCGCCTCGCCTTGGTCGAGACGGGCGGGAAACTCGATATAGACCTTGGCGCCGTCGTCCCAGGCGCGCACCGGCCGCCAGGGCGGATTGTCGCCGCTGATGGCGTACCGGAACTGGATCGCGTCCACCGCCACGCGATCGGCGACCGGCGCGGCCGCTTCGGCCTGCGCATTCTGGAGCTTGAGCGCGATCAATCGGTCTTGAGGATAGCTCCAGGACACCGCCGCCATGGCGGTGGCGTCGGTGCTGGCCAGCGCCAGATGGTAGGCCCGACGGTCGGTGGTGATGACCATGTTGGTGGAAAGGCCCGCGGCGAAGGGCTTGACCAGGACATGGACCTGACGCGTCTCGCCCGCCCCGCTCGTGGTGTCGCCGATCACCCAGCGCACTGTGTCCCCGGCGGAGACAGCGACCAGTTGTTCCCCGGGTTCGAGCGCGACATCGCTAATCCGCTCGGGCGCCGTGTAGAGCCGATAGAGCGCCCCTTCGCTCCAGGGATAGACCTGGATGGCGTTGATGTAGCCCGCCGTGCTGGGCTCCTGGGTAGCGGCGCGATTGGCGGTATCGACCCGCGCGCGCGGCGTTCCGGCGTCGCCACGGACGCTGGGCGGCGGCAGCAGTTGGCCGGGCAAAGGCAAGGGCTTGGGAATTTCGACGATCTGGACGGGCCTGAGCGGCTCCGCTTCGACCTTCGCCGCCACGAAGCTGGCCGGGTCATACTGGATGGCCGGCGGCGGCGCCTTATCGTGAGCGCAGGCGCCCAGGGCCGTCGAACAGACGAGCGGGATGAGAATCTTGGCGATCATGGCTGGATTTCTCCCTGAGCCGAGAGGGGTGATGGGGGCGCAGGCGCGGTGGCTGGCGGCGGCGCGACGACCACGGCGGGCGGCGGGGCGAGCGTGTCCGAGGCCCTGGGCGTGGCCGCGGCGCTGTCGGCCTCCTGGGCCCAGTCGACACCATCGACGTAGAGGCCAAGGGGATTTTGCTCGAGCTGGCCCCTGGTCTTCGGCGCTTGTCGCTTGAGCGTCAGGATGGCGGTCCAGCGCTCGGTCTTGGCCAGGGCTCCGCGCTCGAAGGTCTGCTCGGTCCAGCGGACCTGAAACGAAGTCGAGGTCGCGCGCACCACGCTGGTGGGCTGGACCAGGACGGTCTTCTCGCCAAAGCCGGCCAGCGGTTCATTGGCGCGCGCGTAGCTGTCCAGGAAGGCTTGTCCGGTCTTGGTGGCGTAGTCATAGGCCTGGTTCCAACGCTGGCGGACCACCACGCCATCCGAGGACAATGAGCGGACATTGACGATGAACTGGCGCAGCTCGCGGGCGACCTGAGCATCGGAAGGCTGATAGTTCTGCTCGGCGGGACCGACCGCACGAACCTCGCCCAGCCGATCGACCTCGACGACGTAGGGGGTGATCTTGCTCTGCAAGGCCAGCATCATCACGCCGCCGGCCAAACCACAGCTGAGGGTGAGCGCTCCAAAGAACGCCAGGCGCCAGTTGTACGCCTGGACCCGGGCGGAACCGATCCGCTCGTCCCACAGTTGGCCGGCGACCTGATAGGGCGTTTCAGGGGGCGGCGTTCGCCCGTAACGCTGAGGGCTTCGCTTGAAGAGCACTACTTAGTCCTCCTGGCTGAGGTCTGGGTTGGCCGGCGCGCCGGGGCGATCGCCGTCCTTGAGGGTCTGGATGGCCGCGTGGTGACCCAGGCTCGGCGACCGGTTGACGTGAAGATCGCGAGCCCAAGGCGGGGGCATATCGCTCGCGCCAGGCGCGCCGCCGGGGCTCGGCCCGCCGGAGACCGGACTTGCGCCGCCCGTCGCCCGCCACGCGGCCGCGCGACCGCTCTGGGCGCTGGACTGAAGGGCGTCGCCGGCGCGTCCGACGACGTCGCGCATCCCCGCCATCGCCGCTCCACCCATGGCGCGACCGACGCCGCCGAGCCCGGCAGCCACGCCTTGCAGGCCTGACGCGCCGGACGTGGCCTGGCGAAGTTGATAGGCCGCGCTGGCTCCCGAGCCCAGCGCGGCGCCGGCGCGAACCGCCGCCAGGCCGCCGGCCCCGGCGATCCCCGCCGCCTTGGCGCCGAGCATCGCCGCGCCGCCACCGAGCATGGCCGCGCCAGCGGCGGCGCCAACCGCCGCGCCCGCGCCAAGCTGCGGCGCACCAGACACCAGGCCCGCGGCGATCCCTGGCCCAAAGATCGAAAGGCCCGCGAGCGTCAGAGCGCTCAGCAGCAGCGTCATGGCCGCTGATAGGTCGGGATCGGGCCCAAGGGTCGACAGGAAGGTGTCGAAAAAGGTGTTGCCGATGCCGACGATCACCGCCAGCACCATGACTTTCACGCCGCTGGAGATGACGTTGCCCAGCACGCGCTCGGCCAGGAAGCTGGACTTGTTCCAGAAGGCGAACGGCACCAGCGCAAACCCGGCCAGGCTCGTCAGCTTGAACTCCAGAACCGTGACCAGCATCTGGATCGACATGACGAAGAAGGCCAGCACCACCAACACCCAGGCCAGCAGCAGGATGAAGATGGTCAGGGCGTTGGCGAAGAACTCCGGAAAGCCCATCAGGTCGCTGGCCTTGTCGATCAGCGGATGGGCGGCGGTGAAGCCGACCCCGGCCAGCTTTCCGGGCCGAAGCAGGTCCGCAGTCGAGATGCCGCCCCCGCCGGCCGTGACGCCAAGATCGGCGAACGAGCGGAAGATGATCCCGCTGAGCGAGGCGAAGTTGTTCAGGATGAAAACGAAGGCGCCGACATAGAGCACCTTCTTGATCAGGCGACCCAGGATGTTGTCGTCGCCTTCCAGGGTCCACCAGAGCGCCGCCAGGGTGACGTCCAGCGCGATCAGGATCGAGGAAAGGTTACGGACCTTGGGACCGAGAAGGCCAAAGCCGCTGTCGATCAGGGCGGCATAGGCCGCCATCATGCGGTCGATGATGTTGAGATCGGGCGCGACGTCCACGGGAGCGGCCTTTGGCTAAAGCGTTGCGGCGGGGCTAATGGGGCGAGTAGGCCAAGGCCGAGCCGATGAACTGGCGGGTGGCCAGTCGCCCAGCGTCCAGCACTTGGGCCTGGCGCGCCCGTTCGAGCGCGTCGGCCCGGGCCTGGGCGGCGATCAGGGTCTGCAGTTGCTGGTCCTGCTTGATGGCCAGAGCCTGCAGCTGGTTGGCCGCCTGTTGCGCCTGCAGCTGCCCGCTCGCGGCCTGGCTCCGGCCGATCAAGGCGCTGATCAGGTCGCCGTCGGCCTGGACGTTCTGGACGACCTGAGCCTGGATTTTGAGCGATTTTCGGTAGCCGTCCATCGCCAGTCGCGCCTGGGTGCGGGCCAGGTCGGCCCGCTGGCGGGTGGTGGCGCCCGCGTCCAGCGTCGATGGAAAGGCGGTGTCCAACACCGACTGCGTGGACGTCAGGTCGAACGCCATGCCTTCGGACCGAGCCATCAGGGCGTCGATCCTCTGCAGATTGGACTTGATGGCGTCGAGCGAGCTGTAGTCGAGAGACTTCAACTGACGGGCCATGTTCTGCAGCATGGCCGCCTGGTTTTGCAGGGCCTGGATCTGGCCATTGACCTGCTGCAGGGCGCGCGCCGCCGCCAACGCGTTCTGGGTGTAGTTGGCCGGATCGAAAACCGTAATCTGGGCGGCGGCCGGCGAGACCGAAGCCGTCAGGGGCGCGACAACAAGAGCGGCGACGCAGACACACGTCGCCAAGGGACGCCGGGTCATGGCGCGGACTCCTTGTGGGTTTGAGGGGGGACGAAATCGGCGATCAGCGACGCGGCCCAAGGCAGGCCGCGAGCGGCGAGGAAGCCCGCCGCGAAGTCGGCCTGGCCATGATCGGCGAGCACCTTGTCGATCAGGGTCTGGACCGCGGGATCCGAAGCGCCGCACAGGGCCAGCGCCACGGGGCCAAGGCCGAGCTCGAACAGGCGGTTGCCTAGGCGGGACTGCAAATAGTAGTGGCGCTTGGGGGTGGCCCGGGCGATCAGCTCGATCTGCCGGTCGTTGAGCCCAAAGCCGGCATAGGCCTTGCGCGACAGCGGCTCGATCGCCCGGTCGTTGGCCAGGAATACACGTTGCGGGCAGCCGTCGATGATGGCCGGCGCGATGGGGCTGTCGGTGATGTCGGCCAGCGACTGGGTGGCGAAGACCACCGCGACATTGCGTTTGCGCAGATCCTTGAGCCATTCGCGGATCCGGGCGGCGAACAACGGGGTGTCGAGGAACTTCCAGGCCTCGTCGAGCACCAGCAGGGTCGGGCGGCCATCGAACCGCGCCTCCAGGCGATGGAAGAGATAGGTCAGGACCGGTGCGACCACCGAAGGCGTCTTGATCAGCGTCTCGGTCTCGAAGCACTGGACGTCGCTGAGATCCAGGCCGTCTTCCGCCGCATCCAGCAGGCGCCCAAACGGCCCGTCCAGCGTGTAGGGCGCAAGGGCCGCCTTCAGGGCGTTGGACTGCAGGAGCATCGAGAGCCCTGTCAGGGTCCGTTCGGCGGCCGGGGCGCTGGCCAGGCTCCCCAGGGCCGACCACAGCGCCTCCTTGGTCTGGGGCGTGACCACCAGGTTCTCGCCGGCCAGCAGATCGCCCAGCCAGTCGATGGCCCAGGCGCGCTCGCCCGGCTGGTCGATGCGCCGAAGAGGCTGGAAGGCCAGGCCCGCGTCGGCCGCCAGGCCGTGATGGCGACCGCCCATGGCCAGCACCGCCGCGCGCGAGGAAAAGCGCTTGTCGAACACATAGACCTGGGCCTCGTCGTAGCGCCGAAACTGCAGCGCCAGCAGCGCCAGCAGCACCGACTTGCCCGCGCCGGTCGGGCCGGCGAGCAGTTGGTGACCGACGTCGTCGACATGGGTCGCATAGCGAAAGGGCGTGGAGCCGCTGGTGACGGCGTAGAAGGTCGCCGGTCCCTTCAGGTGCGGATTGCCCGCCTGCCCGGCCCACACCGCCGACAACGGCATCAGGTGGGCCAGGTTCAGGGTGTGAACCAGCGGCTGGCGGACATTGGCGTAGACCTGACCGGGGAGCGATCCGAGCCAGGACTCCACCGCGTTGACCTGCTCGCGAATGCAGGTGAACCCGAGCCCGCCCAGGACGCGTTCGACCTGACGAACCTTCTCCTCGGCCGCGTCGCGATCGGCGTCGACCACGGTGATGGTGGTGGTCAGGAAGCCGAAGGCGACGTGGTCGCCGCCCAGTTCCTGCAGCGCCAGGTCCGCGTCGGCCAACTGGTTGTCGGCGTCGCTGTCGGTCAGCGGCGCGGGCTCGTTGCTGATGACCTCGCGCAGGATCTGCACGACCGACTTGCGCTTGTTGAACCATTGGCGGCGGATCCGCCCCAGGGCCTTGGCGGCCGCGGGCTTGTCCAAGGCGATGAACCGCGTGGACCAGCGATAGGCGAACCCTTGATGATTGAGGGCGTCCAGCAGCCCTGGCCGCGTGGTGTTTGGAAAGCCCAGCACCGTCAGCGTGCGCAGGCGCCGCTCGCCCAAACGGGGCTCCATGCCGCCGCTCAGCGGCGTGTCGACCAGAAGACCGTCCAGGTACATCGGCGTTGGCGGCACGGCGACGCGATGGCGCTTGGCCGACACCGCCGCGTGCAGGAAGGTCAGGGTTTCGACATCATCGAGCGGCCGGATCTGCGGCATGAAGCCGGCCAGCAGATCGAGGATCCGATCGGTCTGGGCGACGAAGGCCGCAAGCTCCTGGCGCCAGTCTCGCCCCGTCTGGCCGGTTTCACGCTCGATCAGCATCCGCTCGGCCCGGCTGACCTGGTCGGCGGGCGGCAGGTAGAAGAAGGTCAGGTGACAGCGGCTCTCGAAGAGCTCGCCCCGGCGGCCGTCGAAACCGCCACGCCGCTCCTCGTCGACCAGCCAGGACGCAGCATCGGGAAAGGCGCTGTCGGGGTAGCCCAGGGCCGGCGCGCGCTCGGCGTCGAAGAACAGGGCCCATCCGCTGCCCAGTCTGCGCAAGGCGTTGTTGGCCCGCGCGCAGACGGCGACGAGTTCGGCGTCCGTCGCGCTTTCCAGGTCGGGGCCACGAAAGCGGAAGGTCCGCTGGAAGCCGCCGTCCTTGTTGAGCACGACGCCAGGAGCGACCAGGGCGGCCCAGGGGACGTGGTCGGCCAGGCGGTCGGCGCTGTCGCGATATTCGCGCAGGTTCAGCATCGCAGCCACCCCTTCTGGCGAAGGTGACGCATCAGGACCGGGGCGAACTGCGGGTCCCGCTTGGCGGCGAACACCGCCAGGCTATGGCCGATCACCCACACCACCAGCCCGGGGATCCATTGCTGGAGGCCAAGGCCAAGCGCCCCGGCCAGGGTGCCGTTGAGGATGGCGATCGCCCGGGGCGCGCCGCCCAGGAGGATCGGCGCGGTCAGCGCCCGATGCAGCGGGATGTCGAAACCGGCGACACCGGAGCCGGGCGTCCCGACATTCGAAGGGGTGGCTGGACCCGTCACGCGACCAGCGCTCCGCCGCCGAAGCTGAAGAACGACAGGAAGAAGCTGGAGGCCGCGAACGCGATGCTGAGCCCAAAGACGATCTGGATCAGCTTGCGAAAGCCGCCCGAGGTCTCGCCAAACGCCAGGGCGAGGCCGGTGCTGATGATCACAAGCACCGCGACGATCTTGGCGACAGGCCCCTGGACGGACTCCAGCACCTGCTGGAGAGGCTCCTCCCAGGGCATGCCGGATCCGGCCGCCTGGGCCTGGACGCTGACCAGCAAGGTCAGGGTGAGGGTGAGAAGCAGCGGGCGCAGGTCGCGCGGCGCGCATGAAGTCGCGCGGTCATTCATTTTATTTCTCCGTGCCTTAGAGCTTTGAGCTGAGGAGGGTCGAGATCGGCGACGACGTAGTCGCCGGCGGAGTCGAGGCCCGTGACCCGGGCGAGGCTCTCGACACGTCGGCCGGTTCCCCGACCACGTATGAAGACCAGGAGATCGACCGCCTCGGCGATAAGCCGGCGCGGCACGGCCATGACGCTCTCCTGGACGAGTTGCTCCAGCCGATAGAGGGCCGAGCGCGCCGAATTGGCGTGGATCGTCGACAGGCCGCCCGGGTGGCCGGTGTTCCAGGCCTTGAGAAGATCGAGCGCCTCGCCGCCGCGCACCTCGCCCACGACGATTCGGTCAGGCCGCAATCTCAGGGTCGAGCGCACCAGATCGGCCATGCTGACGACGCCGGGCCGTGTGCGCAGCGCCACGCAATCGGGCGCGGCGCATTGCAGCTCGGGCACGTCCTGCAAGATGACGACCCGCTCGTCCTGGCGCGCGATCTCCGCCAACAAGGCATTGGCCAGGGTCGTCTTGCCCGCCGAGGTCGCGCCAACGATCACGATGTTGAGGCGGTCGACGATCGCCTGACGAAGGAGGTCGGCCTGGACCGGGGCCAGGACCCCGTCGGCCACATAGTCGTCCAGGGTGTGGATCCGGCTCGCCGGCTTCCTGATCGAAAAGCACGGACCGGCCGACACCGGCGGCAGGACGCCTTCGAAGCGCTCGCCCGTCAGCGCGCCGTCGCGGGGCGGCAGGTCGCCGCTGACGATCGGGGCGCCGGCGTGGACTTCGGCGCGGACGTGGCTGGCGACCAGGCGGATGATCCGCTCGACCTCGGCCGGGGCCAGCACCACCCCGGTGTCGACCCGGCCCTCGCCCAGCCGGTCCAGACGCAGGGCGCCGTCGGGATTGACCATCACCTCGACGACGGCCGGATCGACCAGGGCCGCCTGGATGGCCGGCCCCATGGCGGTGCGCAGCATGGTGCGGCGGCGCTCGAAGGTCTCGGGCTGAATGAGGCTCATCGCGCGCCCTCCCCGTCCCCGTCGACGTCCAGGGTCGCGTGGCCGCTGGCCAGCTGCCGGCCGACCTGGTCGACAAAGCGCTGGAAGCGCTCGCGTCCCACGGCCTGGGCGGCCTTGTCGGCCTCGGGCAGCGGCGCGGTGACGGTCAGTTGGTAGCGGACGAACAAGGCCAGGCTCTCGAGCAGGACCTTCTGGTCGCGCTCGAGCCGGTTCAGTTGGCGGCTCATCCGGTCCAGCCGCACCTTGAACAGCGTGTCCATCTCGCTGGCCGCGCGACGGTCCAGATAGGCGCGCAGGGCGTCGGCCACGATCGCCGACTTGGAGGTTCCCGGCTTGCCGCCCAGGCGGTCGAGCGCCTCGGTCAGGGCGTCGTCGAGATAAAGGTGATGGCGGGGCTTCATGTCGCCGCCCCCTCAAAAAGCCGGCAGCAGGTCGTCGTCGTCACGACCGGCTCCTTCATTCATGGCGTGGGCGCGGGCGATCGGTTGGCCGGCGCGGGCCATGGCCTGGCGATCGGCGACCGCGTCGCTGTCGTCGTCGGCCAGCCCCAAACCGAGCTCCGTCTCGTCGGCCGCGGGACGGGCGACGACCTCATCGAACAGGCCTGGATGACGCTCCTGCTGCAGGCCGCCCTCGACCGCGGCATCCAGATCGTCCTCGGCCTCGGTCCCCAGACCCGCGTGGAGTCCGCGCACCTGACCGCCCCAGTCGTCGCCGCGGGCCGGCGGGCGATCGCCATAGGGGCCGTCAGTCAAGGCGGGCGGCGGCGCGAGGCGGGCGGTGAAGTTGTGGTCCTCGTAATAGCGCAGCTTCTTGGCGCGGATGGGCGCCAGGCCCGACACCAGCACCAGGGCCTCATTGGGCGGCAGCTGCATCACTTCACCGGGCGTCAGCAGCGGCCGGGCGGTTTCCTGGCGGCTGACCATGACGTGGCTGAGCCAGGGCGACAGGCGATGGCCGGCGTAGTTGCGCTGGGCCCGCAGCTCGGTGGCCGTGCCCAGCGCGTCCGAGATCCGCTTGGCGGTGCGCTCGTCGTTGGAGGAGAACGCGACGCGGACATGGCAATTGTCCAGGATGGCGTTGTTCTCGCCGTAGGCCTTGGAGATCTGGTTGAGCGACTGGGCGATCAGATAGGCGCGGATGCCGTAGCCGGCCATGAAGGCCAGGGCGGTCTCGAAGAAGTCCAGCCGTCCCAGGGCCGGAAACTCGTCCAGCATCATCAGCAGCTGATGCTTGCGGCTCTTCTTGGGATCGCCTTCCAGCCGCTCGGTCAGACGCCGGCCGATCTGGTTGAGCACCAGTCGCACCAGAGGCTTGGTGCGAGAGATGTCGGACGGCGGAATGACCAGGTAGAGGGTGACCGGCGATGGCGCGTCGACCAGGTCGGCGATGCGCCAGTCGCAGGCGCTGGTGGTCAAGGCCACGGTGGGATCGCGATAGAGCCCCAGGAACGACATGGCGGTGGAGAGCACGCCGCTGCGTTCGTTTTCCGACTTGTTGAGGACCTCGCGCGCCGCGCTGGCCACCACGGGATGGACCTGGGGCGCGTCCGGCGTGCCCAGGTGATTGGTGGCCATCATCCGCCGCAGGGTATGGGCGAAAGAGCGCTGGGGATCGGACAGGAAGGTGGCGACCCGGGCGAGGGTCTTTTCCTCCTCGGCGTACAGGACATGGAGGATCGCCCCGACCAGCAGACTGTGGCTGGTTTTCTCCCAGTGCGACCGGCGCTCCAAAGCCCCTTCGGGGTCTACGAGCACGTCGGCGATGTTCTGAACGTCGCGGACCTCGTCTGGCCCTTTGCGCACTTCCAGCAATGGATTGTAGCGGGCCGAGCGGGCGTCGGTCGGGTTGAACAGCAGGCAGTGGGAGAAGCGGGCCCGCCAACCGGCCGTCAGGGTCCAGTTCTCACCCTTGATGTCGTGGACGACGGCGCTGCCGGTCCAGGACAGCAGGCTTGGGACCACCAGGCCCACGCCCTTGCCCGACCGGGTCGGCGCGAAGGCCATGACGTGCTCGGGCCCGGAATGTCGCAGATAGCGCCGTCCCAGCCGGCCAAGAAACACGCCCTGGTCATGGAAGAGGCCCGCGGCGGCGGCCTCGCGGGGCGTGGCCCAGCGTGAAGAGCCGTAGGTGGTGACCTGTCCCGCCTGCCGAGCCCGCCAGAGCGAGCCGGCGATGGCGCACGCGCAGCCGAGGAAGCCGCTGGCGCCGGCCAGGATCCCGGCCTTGTTGAACACGGCCGGCGCGTAGGCCTCGTAGTGATACCACCAGTCGAACAGCTGCCAGGGGCGATAGATCGGCAGCCCCAGCGGCGCCGCCCAGGGCGCGCCCAACGGGGCCTGATAGCCGAGCATGGCCGCGGCCCACTGGGTCGAGGCCCACACGCCCAGGATCATGATCGCGAAGACCGCGAGAATCTGACCGATGAGGAGCTTTGTGGGCGTCATGCGCCTGATCCCGGCGCCTTCGCGGCAGGGGCGCGGCGAGGCCAGGCCAGACTCCGGCCAGATGCCAAAACCGCTTAGGGCGTCTGTGCCCGGTCAAGCCCGCGCAAGGCGCCGTCCTTCCCGCTCGCCCGCGCGGCGGCGGCGTCGCCCAAGGTCAATCAGACCGTGACGCTAGTCGCGCTGGGGCGGCCACCGGCGAGCGGCGTGCAGCAGCGTCAGGATCCACACGGTCTGACCGTCCACCTCGTAGATCAGCCGATAGGACTCATGCGGAAAGAGTTCGCGCGTGCCGGCGACGAGACCGGGCCGCCCGCGTAGCGGAAACGCCGCGAGCGAAGCGGCGGCGTCGGAAAAGAGCTGGTCCATGCGCAAGGCCGCCCGCGGATTTTCGGCGGCGAAGTAGTCCATGATTTCGAGACGATCGAGCCGCGCCGTCGCTGTCCAGCGGACGTTCACGCCTTGGCCTCAGCCGCCTTTCCCAGGAGCGCGGCCCGACGCGCCGCGAACTCGGTCTCGATCTCGTCATTGGTGAATCCCAGACCCGCGGCGCGATCGCGGCGTCCGGCTTCGACCTTGCCTCTGACGAAGGCGTCGTGCTCGCGGTCGTCACGCTGGCGCTGGATGAAATCACGCATCATGTCGCGGACGATCTGGGACGCCGGTCGATGGGCCGCCTGGGCTTCGGCTAGGAAGGCGTCTCGCAGCTGAGGCTCCAGCTTGAGCGTGAATACCGCATCCTTGCTCATCGGCGCTCTCCTTGACCGTACTGATAACGTATATACGATGTCCACACCCGGCAAGCCCGCTGGCGACGCCCGGCTTTGCCAACCGCCTTGCTTCCAGGCACAATGGCCTCATGGCCTTCCAGATTCTTCCGCCCTCGCGCTCGATCCGGCTCCAGCGCCGCGCGGCGTTTTGGGCCTGGGCGGGCGCCTTGGGCCTGATGGTCGCCGGCGTCGCCGTCGCGATCCACCAACTGCGCTGATCCGCGCCCGCAGGGCGCCAATTGATGGTCACGAGATCACCGGCCCGTCGCGTCCCCGGCCAATCGTCCAGCTCACCCCCGCCTCGCGCAGGACGCCCGAGACCAACCTGCCCTCTCGCCCTTCCAGCACCGGCTTCCACGGAACCAGCGTGAAATCGCGGCTGCGTTCGACAACCGCGAACCGGCCGCTGGCCAGGTCCGCCGCGCGCCGGTAGACGCCCTCGACCCGCTGGCCTGGACGCGCCTCGAAGAAGGTCCGCCCCGTCTCCCGCGCCAGGCCTTCAGCCGCGACGATCAGCTCGCGGCGCTGCAGGCGGGTCAGCAACCCCGCCCGGTAGATCACCTGGTCCAGCTCCTGGCGGGCCAGGCCTTGGTCGATCAGCCACTGTCGCCGCAAGGCCAGGGCCTGGCGCGCTTGGCGCCCAAAGCCCGCGTCGCGCAGCGGCTCGGGCGCGTCCGCGAGCAATTGGCGGTCAAGCCAGGTCGCGCCGTCGGCCCCGACCTGAGCTTCGAGCGATAGGGCGCTCAGGGTCTTGACCACCACGGGCGCGGTCTGGGCCTGGCGTTTTTCGAAAGCGACGGCCTGATCGAGATGATCGGCGCCGATGGTCCAGGCGCCGTCGTCATGCCGCTCGACGCCGACGCGCCCCCGTCGCAGGGCCTCCAGGCGCCGAACATGGGCCTGGGCGAAGGATACCGAGGCGGTCGGGTCGTGGGCCAAGTGCAGGTCGATGCTGTAGCGCCCGTCATGCGCCGCGGCGATGCGAGCGATGGTTTGATCAACGGCTCGAACCTCGATGGGTCGCGGTTCGACCCTGACCAGGGCGCCCAACGCGATCGGCTCGGTGGCCAGGCTCCTGCCGATCTCGACATAGTGGGCGCGGCCATCGACGCCGTCGACGACCAGGTAATGGTGGTCCTTCAACTCGTCCGAAAGTCCGCGCGCCACCAAGCGCCCGACCACCGGCCGCGCGCCCGGCGCGGCAGGCTGATAGATCACCTGGTCGGCCCGGTCGCGGTCCACGCCGCCCTCGATCAGCGCGCGATTGAGGGTTTTCTGGATGTCGCCGCGCTCGCCCATGCGCCTGAGGGTCACCTCCAGCCCGCCGGCCAGCCGCCAGCGCGTGGGCGCGTCCTCGCGGGCCAGGCCCAGGCGCGACAGGGTCTGAAGCCGGCCGGCGCGCACCGAATGCTGCAAGGGATCGACATGTCGCGGCGAGACCAGGCCGTCTTCGCCGACATCGCGCAGCAGACCCCGGTCCAGGCTCGTCAGCCGCTCCTGGCCGACCTCTTCGCGCAGCCGCATCTCGATCTGGCGGTCGCTGCGCGGCCCCAGGTCCAGCGACACCAGCTCGGCGGCGCGCTCGCGAAGGCCTTGGGTCAGGTAGTCCTTGGCGATCACCAGTTCGCCGCCCTGGTCGTCGCGTCCGCGCACGATGATGTGGGTGTGAGGATGGCCGGTGTTGTGATGGTCGACCGCCACCCAGTCGAGCTTGGTGTCCAGGTCCTTTTCCATCCGCGCCATCAGCCGGCGGGTCAGGGCTTTGAGGTCCTCGTATTCGGCCCCGTCCTCGGGCGAGACGATGAACCGGAACTGCCGGGGGTCCTCGCCGGCCTCGGCGCGGTCGATGAAGGCGCGTCCATTGGCCTGGTCGGTGTCGGCTCCGTAGAGTTGGCCGGGCGCGCCATCGCGGGTGACGCCGTCGCGCTGCACATAGCGCATGTGGGCGCGGGCCGCGGCGAGCCCCTTGCCTGAAAGCTTGGGGATGGAGAACTTCACGATCACGCGGCGGCTTCGATAGGCGGCCAGACGGTCGCGCGAGATCAGGACCTGGCCCACGCCCGCCCCTCGGCCGATCCGCGCGCCGGTGAAGCCGGACCGCCGGGGCGCGCGGCCGAAGGTCCCGCCGCTGGCCAGCATGGCCGAGCGCAGGATGCGCGACAGATAGCTCTGGGGCTTGCCGCCCAGGGCGCGGGGCTTGCCCAGGCGGGGATCGAAATCGTCGTCTTGCGCCATGACACAGGCCTCCAACCGGCAAGGTGGGCGCCCCCGCGCTCCAGCGAAACGGGCGCCATCGCAACGCCTTGCCACGCAAGGCCTTGGCGGCGCCGCGGCGCCAAACCCGCGCGCATGGCGCCATGCCACGAAGAAGAAGCCGACGTGCAGACAATGACTTACGGCGACATCCCAAGGGATGGCGACGTTGCTTCATCTTGCCGTAGCCCGCCTCCCTCCTCATCCCGCTCCCATCGCCTCATCGCTCCCCTCCCGGCCGCGATCCCACGGGCGCGAACAACCCGCCCGAAGGCGCTGGCGACGCGCCCGTCCGCATTGGATCGGTGCGGGATGCAACAGGGAAAAACAGGCGCGTCCCCGACAGCACGGCGGGCGGCAGATCGACCGATCCGGGCGCGCGCGACAACACCTGGATATAGGCCTGGGTCTCGCTGGGCAGGGCCAAACCCTCGCGCAGATGGGCCTCGTAACGGGCCGGTCCGGCGTTGTAGGCGGCGAAGAGTCCAGGGTAGCCGAACCGGGCGCGCATGACCGCCAGATAGGCTGTTCCCGCCAGGATATTGTCGCGTGGGTCGTACGGATCAGGACCCAGGGCGTGCGTCCTGGCCAACGCCCGATAGGTTTGCGGCATCACCTGCATCAGGCCCATCGCCCCGGCGCGCGAGGTGATCGGCCGACCGTTCAGATGGGTTCGGCCGCCGCTTTCGGCCGTGATCACCGCCGCGATCCAGGCCTGCGGAACATCAAATCGCAGCGAGGCCTCCACGATCCACGGCCGCCATTGCTCGACACGAGCGACGGCCGCGGAGGGCGATGGGGCGTGGCTGGCCACGACCGCCGCCAGGACGATCATCGTCGCCATAGCAGCCTCGCCTCGCCGATGATCGCCCGCCCCTCGACCGGCCCGAAATAGCGGCTGTCGAACGAGTCCGGGGCGGGATTGATCAGCAACAGCTGACCGCGAGACAGGCGTTGGCAACCGCGCCACCAGGGCAGCATCCGCCCACGACCATCGGCAAGGCGCCGCACGGCGACGCGCCGGCCGTTGACCGTGATCGTCGCCTGGGCCGCGCAAACCTGGTCGCCCGCGACGGCGGCCACGGTCTTGATCATCGGCACATTGGCCGGGAGGTAATGGCGCTGGGCGGCCAGACGGCGGGCGGCGGGCGACGGCCAGGCGAGCACGCTGTCGCCGACCTGGATCGGCGCGCCGGGGTTGATCGCCCACAGGCCGACGGGCGCGCTGGCGCTGGCGTTCCAGACCAGGCGCGGCGGCGGATCGAACACGGACGGCGCGGCCAGACCGGCCAGGGCCAGAGCGATCAGGGCCGCCAGACCCTGGCCGCGCGGGGTGAACACGCGGCTAAACATGGCGTCGCCCGCCGCCCTGACGGGCAGACCAAGCGTCCAGGTCATCGATGTGATAGCGGATGAAACGGCCGTGGCGGCGAAAGGCCGGTCCCTGGCCCTGGCCGCGCATGGCCTCCAGCGTCCGTTCGGCCAAGCCGACATAGTGGGCGGCCTGGGCCGTGTTGAGGAACGGGCTGCCCTTTCGCGCGCGGGCGGCCCGTTTGATCGCGTCGTCTTCATCCATCATCGCCGTGCTCCTGAGTTCCCGTGGGGGGGGCGCGGCGGTGGGTTGAATGGGCTGGGCCGCGCCAGGGCGAGCAGACCGTTACGAGCGCGCGGGCGGGACGTACGCAAAACGGCCTTGCGAGAAACGTTCCCCTCCAGAGACGGCGCCCGGGGCTGGGCCGTGGCCCCCACGCCTTGCGACGCGGGGGCTGGGCCGATCAGTCCTCGGGGTTCCAGATCAGGGCGAAGACGTCGTCGTCGTCCTGACCGGCCGCGCGGCCCAGTTTGACCTTGTAGGTGCGCGGGCCGATGTCGGGATGGGCCAGGGTCAGGCCGACATAGGGCTGCTGGCTGGTCTGGTTGACATTGTTCCAGCCGGCGCCGATCTCGACCCCGGACGAGACGACCCGATAGTCGGGATAGCTGGACGAGGTCTTGTCGCGGACGGGCACGACGTCGATGTCGGCGCTGATGTTGAGGGTGCGCAGATGGCCCTTGAAAGCGCCGGTTTCCAGGCGGGTGACGAAGCCGAGCGTGGCGGTCATGGCGGTGGTCCTTTCAGTGATCCGTCGGGGCCGATCCCCGGCGACAGGCGCCCGTCATGGGGGCTTGGCCCCGTCTTGACCCGGAGGGCCGCAGCGCAGCGGAGGACCGGAGCGACGGGCTTTTTTGCGCGCGAGGAGGCGCGCCCGCCGCTTGGGCGCGACGGGGAAAAAAGGTCGGCGCG
The DNA here is from genome assembly GCF_001426905.1 of Caulobacter sp. Root1455. GTDB lineage: Bacteria > Pseudomonadota > Alphaproteobacteria > Caulobacterales > Caulobacteraceae > Caulobacter. The sequence continues at coordinate 49,210 of NZ_LMFQ01000025.1, read as the reverse complement.
ATGGTTCAAGGCGGGGCCAAGCCCCCATAGGGTCTACGCCATCGTCGTGGGTTCGTGCCGCGATGGGTTTCCGAGGGGGCCGCCGCCAACCACCCGCTCGGCTTCGTCACCCGTCTGGAAACCCCGCGTCTTCAAGGGGCGTCCGCGCAGGCCAGGGCGCCCGCCGACATCGACGTCGTGCCCGTCCGCGACAAGGCCTCCACCGGCCGATCCGGCGGACGGTCGGCGTGTTCGGGGTCGAGATCGGCGGGGGCTGGCGCGGTGTCGGCCAGACCCGCCAGCAGACGTCCGTCGGCCTGGCCCATCCCGACTTTCGGGCCGCCCGCCCGCCAGGCCGAACTGGGGCGCGCGGCCGGTCAGGACGACGACGACGGCTTCGCCCCGATCTGGAACCGGCGAGGCCTGACCGCCCCGCCTCCGTGTCGCAAGGCGCGGGGACCACGGCCCAGCCCCGGGCCCCGTCTTACGCGATCCAGGTCCGTCTCGCGTCCAGGGGCGGCTCTCCCCGTCGTAGCGTCCGAAGTCTCGGCGGCGCGCAAAAGCCCCCGGATCCAATGATCCGGGGGCGAGGTTGACGACCGACGCGGCGCTATTGGGCCGCGAGGATCGCCGGGTTGGGATCGACCGCCGGGGCCATGGTCGAGGGCGGCGTGGCGGCGGGGCTCGGCAGGCGCACGCCGCGCAGCAGCGGGGCGACCGCCCTGCTCCGCTGGGCGGTGGCGAAGGGCCTGCGGGTATAGGCCTGGGCCGGGAAGGTCAGCCATTTTGGCGTCCAGCGAGCGGCCTTGGGCCGGTCGTTGGTCCCGTCCAGGAAGTCGCGCAGGATGGTCTTCTGGGTCTTGACCTTTTCGGTCAGGTTGCCGTCCGCGACCTTCTTGCCGCCAACCTCCCTGAGCATGGCGTTGACCGCTTCGCGGTCGCGCATCAGCTCGAAGAAAGCCTCATCGGGCGTCCAGACCGCGCCCATGTCGACCTTCAGGAAGGTCCCCGCCGTCTCGACCTCGACGCTCCCGGCGGCCAGGGTCTCGCCCATGACCACGGCGGCGACCGCCAGGACGTCGGCGTCGGGCAAGGCGAGCAGCTTTGCGAAGGCGCCCGCCGCGCCGCCTTCGCGCCGTTGCCCCACCAGAGCGCGCTCGGGGTCGGCGCCCAGCAAGGCGCAGATAGCCTTGTGCTTGACCTGAAACCGGGCCTCGGCGGGGCTGGCCTGCGCGCTCTGGGCCACCGCTTCCGACCCGGCCCGGCGCGCATCGGGCTCGACCCGCCACAGATGGGTTCCGGCCACGGCGTGGGCGACCAGGAGCCGCAAGGCCACGCCCGGATGATCGGTCAGCACCGCGCGGACGGCCGAATGACGGTGCAGGTCGATATAGGCCTGCTGGCTGCTGGTGACCTCGGCGCGATCGGTCTTCGGATCGGCGCGGCCCTCCTCGCCGCGCGCGGTCCCCTTGGCCATCTGCGCCGCGACGGCCTGGGCGCGGCGAGCCTCCCTGGCGGTCAGGAAGCCCTCGTGCGCGGTGACCTCGCCGCGCTGGCTGACCGACAGATAGACCTTGCCGCCCTTGGCCTTGCTGACGCGTTCGTGTTTCCAGCTGTCGAAGGAGCGCCCCGTCTCCAGCACCTCAACCGCGCTCCAGCCTTCGGCCAGCAGGGCCTCGCGCTTGGCGGCCAAGGCCGCGTTCTGGCAGGTCCAGAACAATCCCGGATCGGTGAAATAGCTGTCTTCGCCAAACAGGTCGGCGATGATGGCGCCAGGGTAGTCCTCCAGGCTGAACAGGGCGTGTTTGGTCGGGATCGCGGCGCCGCCGAACAGCCAGTTCTTCAAGCCCTGCCCCACCGGCGTGACTTGGTCGGGGTCGTCATGGATCGCCAGCCAGGCCTTCTGCTGGCTCTTGGTGGCCAGGGTCAGCAGGCGGATGGTGGCGACATTGACCGCCTCGCGGCGATAGAGCTTGCGCAGGCGCGGCAGAAGATTGCCCAGCGCCAGGGTGCGGTTCACCACGGCTTCGGACATATGGAAGGTCGCGGCGATTTCCTGGGGCGTTCGCCCCTCCTTGATCAGCTTGGCGAACGCTTCCCAGGTCGAAACCTCGTCGGGCGGCAGGCGATGGAGGTTCTCGATCAGCGAGGCCTCGATGGCGGCGGCGTCGTCGCCGGGATCAAGGATGCAGATCGGCACGGGATCGATATCGACCCCGGCGGCGATTTCGGCCTGGGCCGCCGTCAGGCGGCGAGCCCCGGCCACGACCGCGAAGGCGCCGGGCATGACGGCGCCGTCGGCGAACCTCTCCTGGACCAGCATGGGAACAAGGACGCCGCGCTTTGCGATGGACGGCCGGATGTCGGAAACGTCCGGCGCGGGTTGTCCAAAGTGCATGTTGAGCGGCGAGATCGTCATGTTGCGGGGATCGGCGAAAGCAAGTCTCATAGCGAACGCTCCTGTTTTCCTGTTGGGGATTTGGGGGTGGAACCGACCCCGCCCGCGATGCTGTCCAGGCTTGGGGCGGGGTCGGGGATGCGCCGGGATTGGCGCGGGCGTCCGGCGCCGGGGCTTGCCCCGGCGCGCGGAATTTCAGGGTTTGGATCGGGCGACTGGGATCATGACGCGCCGCCTTCGCGACGGGCGATGACCCGCAGCAGCGTCTCGGCGGCGCAGATCGAACCGGCGCGACGCGTCGCGGCGGTCCAGACCGAAAGCGGCAGGCCCGTCGAAAAATGGAGATCGCGCTCGATGGTCAGGCCGAACGGCAAACGCACGGCCTGGATTTCGGCGAGACTAAACGACCCCAGTTCCGGCTCGCCCAGGTCCGCCAGACCGAACAGGGTGTCGCCGTCCGCGTCCATTTCGGTGACGAGCCAGCGGCCCGGACCGAGCGGATTGAAGAACTTGACCACCGGGACGTGGTCGGTCTCGACCTCGGCGGCGCCGTTGATCAGCAGCAAGGCGCGAAGGGTTGGCGGCAGCAGGGTCATGCGACCAACTCCCGCTCCAGGACCTCGGCCGCCTTCGGACCGGTCGTGACGGACGACGCCCGCGAACCGAAGGCCAGCAGCAAGTCGGCGGCCTTGGAGGCCTGTGAGGCGGCGCGGAAGATGGCCCGGTTGTCCTCGCGCACGACCTCCAGCCACGAGGCCAGATAGTCGGCGTGCCGAACGGTGGGGACGATGCCCAGGCTGGCGCAGAGGAAGGCCGCGCCCATTTCGGCGACCAGTTCCTCGCGGGCATAGGCCTTGCCGCCCCGCACGCCCGACTGGTCGCGGTCCAGGCGCGAGCCGTGCCCGGTCCAGTGCGACAGTTCGTGAAAGGCGGTGCGGTAATAGTTGATCTGGTCGTGAAAGGCCGGTTGCGGCGGCACCTGCACGAGGTCCTGGGCCGGAGAATAGAAGGCCTTGGTTCCGCCGATCCGGAAATCGGCGCCCGTGGCGGCGATCAGCGCCTCGGCGCGCGGGACAACCTGCCGCTCGGGGAGCGGCGCGGGTTCGGGATCGACGTCCTCCAGGCCCTCGCACTGGGCGAGATTGAAGACGGTGAAGCGCTTGAGGAACGCCACCTTGCCCGGTTCCTCGCCGTCGCGCGCGGCGCGCTCCAGCTCCTCGCGCGGCGTGAAGCGGTCGGCATAGACCACGGTCGCGCCGCGTTCGCCCTTGCGCACGCAGCCCCCGGCGGCCTGGGCTTGGCGGAAGGTCAGCCAGCCTTGCGAGGGATAGCCGTTCTCGATGACGGCGCCCCAGAGGAGCAGGATGTTGACGCCCGAATACCGGCGCCCGGTGATCCCGTTGCGCGGCAAGGACAGCGCCGCGCCCCCTGCCCGCCCCCAGGGCTGGACCCAGGGCAGACGCCCGGCCTCCAGCTGGGCGATGATCTTGCGGGTGACCTCGTCATAGAGGCTGACGACATCGGTCTTGGCGCCCGCCCGTCGGGAGGGCGAGGCGGCGGACGTTTGGCGCTGGCCTTTGCGGCGTTGACCGGTGGGGCGCATGAGGATGCTCCTTCACCGCCCCAAAACCCCACATCCTTTCCCCGGAAAGGGGGGTGGGCGGCGAAGAAGCCGGTTAGGCCCGCCGCAAGGGCGGGCGGCACCCGAAGGGCCGAAACGTAAGTGGAGGAGACGGCCGAAGGCCGGCTTGCCGCCGGCCCGGGCGGGCCTATGCCGGCGCGCCGCCCACCCCGCTTTCAGGGGAAAGGCCCTTCAGGAAAGTCATCGCGCGAAGCGCGATGTCCGCTTGGTCGGCGCCATGGCTCAAGCGGCGCGCGGCGATGTCAGGACGCGGCCATCACCTGGGCCAGATCGACAAGAACGCGGCGCTGGTCCGCCGACAGGTTTCGATAGGCCTTCACCAGTTCGGCCGAGCCGTTCAGGACCAGGAAATCGCCGAACTCGGAGAGGATCGACGGATCCGCCCCAGCCTCCTCCAGGTCGCTGAAAAAGCTCCCGGCCGGCACGCCAAGGGCCTGGGCGATCGCGAAGAGCTTGGACGCGCTGACGCGGTTGCTGCCGACCTCGTACTTCTGCACCTGCTGGAAGGTCACGCCGATCGCCGGCGCCAGGTCATGCTGTGACACGCCGATCGCACGCCGCCGGGCCCGGATCATCTTGCCCACATGCACGTCGATCAGGTCGGGGGCCTCCGCGGGCGGCTTGGACATCGGCGAGCTCCCCATTCAGCCATTTGATAATGCACGACCGGCCCCGGTGCGTCGCGCCAGCCGGGCCTGACGGTGCTCTCCGCAGGTCCGGGTCGCGGCGTCGGCGGCGTCGGCCTCGCGTACGGTTCCCGGCGGGCCGCCCGCGATGCAAGGACGCACCAGCGGCCCAGGCCGCGCTAGTCCTCCAGCAAATCCGGCGGCAGGTCGATGCGGTTCAACTTCCAGGAAAACAGGCCCTGCCGGCGAAAGATGAGCTGGATCTTCTTGCCGCCGTCATCCCCCGCGGGCGCGCCGACCCGAAAGCGGTCGAGCGTCACGTAGCCGGCGTCCTTGGGCAGGCCGAAAACAGGCTTACGGTCGGACGGCGTCTGGGTCTTGGCCAACAGACGCGTCAGGCCCTCGGGGGTCACCAGCGCGTTGACGGCCTTGTCGGCCATCAGGGGAATCAAGGCCAGGCCCAGACCCGCGAACGGATTGGACTGCATCTCCGGATCCTCCTGAAACTTGGTCATGAAGGTCGCGGTAAGCTCGGCCTTCAAGTGCTCGCGAACGGCCGGGAAATCGACGCGCTCCTCAAGACCGTCCTTGTCGCCGGCCCGAGCCGCGTTCACCAGGCCCACGACGGCGATGTAGGGCGACGCCAAATAGCCGCCGACAAGCAGCACGATCGCGCCCGCGGCCGCCGCGCCCCAGGTTTTCATGCGCTTGTTCACGCCCCGCCCTCCCCTTCTTGGCTATCGAACAAGCTTGGCTTTACGCACTCAGATTGTCCATCGCCTCGGGGCCATGTGATCGGCGACCAGCGGTAGCTTCCCCGCGGCGCTCGTGATCGATCACCGCGAGGCAGACACGCGCCGGCCGCCGCCCTTCGCCCGCCACCTGCAAGCGGACATTCAGTCAGATTCCACCTCAAGCCGATTGACTCTCACGCCATCCAGAATGAGAACATTAGCGGAACATCGAGAACCGCCAAATGTCACCCCCACGTGCCCCTCAGCGCGCGACACTGCACGCCCCTAAGCCGCCCCGCGTCTACCGCCGCGACGTCAAAAGGCTCACGCGCGTGCGCCTGTACGCCGACCCTGAGAGCAAGACGCTGTTCTTCACCACACCCGGCGGCGGCTCGGGAAACTCGCGATCGACGTTCATCGCCCCCGAGAACGTCCCGCCCTTCGAAGGCGAGGAAGCGTGGTTCGAGATGGAGTTGGTCGAGGGCAAGCCGTGGTCGTTCTGGCGCGCCGTGCGCCAAGTGGAGCCGCCGGCCGATGCCTGAGCCTAGCGACAGCGATCGCCGCAAGGCCGCGATGCTGGCGCCAGACGTCGCCGCGACGCTGCTGATCGATTGTGTCGAGCTGGGCTACGACGTCCGGTTCAAGTGCCAATACTGCGGCATGGCGCGCACCTGGGGCCGGCGCGACATGCTCGGCCAGCGCCTGCGTTCCCGCCTGGCTTGGTCGATGATGCGCCTCCAGCGCGCCGTGAGTTGCCCGGTGCGGACCTGCGGGGGCCCCATGCCGATCCTGCATCTGATGGCGGGCGGCTATCACGACGGCTTTGACCGCGGCGATGCGGCGCGTCGGCGCTCGTGGCTGGTCGAGACGCTGCTGGACGCGGGGATCGCGCCAGGCGAGGTCGGCCTCGCCTCGACGCCTCGCGGGTGACGCATGGCGGTCATCTGGCCCACCCTGCAGCGGATCAAATCGCCGCTGACGATCACCTGCCGGGGATGCGGAAACCAGCAGATCTGGTCGCGCGAGAAGGCGATCGTGAACCTGGGCGGCGACACCCAACCCCACACCATCCGGGCCAAGCTGCGGTGCAGCCGATGCGGCGCGCGCGGGCAAGACGGCTGGATCGACACCGACGCGAGGATGTAGATCTAGGACGACCAGGGCCTCAGCGCCCAGGCCGCAAACACCCCGCCCGCGGTGAACCCCGCAAGTCCGGCGACCAGGCTGCCGATAAACGGCAACTGGGCCAAGGCGAGCATGATCAGCGCGCCGGCCACGAACGTGCAGAGGAGCCATGCCAGCCAAGGCAGGACCTTGCGTTCGATCGGGCCCAGAGGCTGCTCGCCGCCATCGGGATAGTTGTTGGCCATGGACACGTCCTCCCCGCCACAAGGTGCGCAAGGTCCAAGACAACAACAACGGTTTTTGTCTCAAAGCCTCTCGGGCGGCGCGGTCAAATCCTCGAACTCGTCATGACCCAGCGCCATCGCCTCGGCGCGCGACAACACTTGATCCTCGAAAGCCCGCGAAACCCAGATCCGCACACCGCGATATCGGATGCCGCGCAGGGGACTGACGCAGCGCGCACCGAAATCACTCGGCATGCGGCACCAGGTGTCGGCCGACAGCCTGATCAAGCCGGGGCCGCCCTCGTCAGCATGGAGATCGATCAGCTTGTCGATGTCGTCAGGGGTCATGGACGGGGCATAGCTGAGTCGGCAAAGCCTCGCCCGACTAGTCGGCCGAACAGCGTTCGCCTAGGTTCCAGGAGATGAACGACGGCACGAAAAAGCCAGATCGGCCACCCGATGAGGAGCGCCACGGGAAAGGCGCTCCAGACGCGGGCGTCGGCGTGCTCGCCGAGGAGGCCTACTACGCTGAACTGTTCGTCGACGCGGCTGGACACCCGATCCATGCCCCGAGGGGGTGGTGGCATCTGAAGCTCTGGAAGGGTCCGTGATGTGCAACCTTTACAGCCTCAAGACCGGCGACCTCTTCGCCACCTGGAACAAGGTGCTGAAGCTGCCCGTGGTCTGGGAAGGTCGGGCGTCGAACTTCGAGCCGCGCCCGGAGATCAGAATGACGGAGATGGCGCCGATCGTGCGGCATGTCGGCGACAAGGCCATGGTCTCGATGACCCAGTGGGCCTGGCCTGGGCCCAAGGGGCCGGTGTTCAACTACCAGTCCGACGGTCGAGACTTCGCAAAAAGCGACCGCGTGCTGATCCCCGCCGACGCCTTCTATGAGTTCACCGACAAGCTGCCGGGGCAGAAACGCAAGACGCGGTGGAGATTCACGATGGTGGACAACCCGCTGTTCTGGATCGCCGGCGTCGTCAAGCATGGCTGCTGGACCATGCTGACGACCGAGCCCGGTGCGGACATCAAGCCCTATCATGACCGTCAGATCGTCCTGTTGTCAGCCGAGGACGGGCGAGATTGGCTGGACCTCACGCGGCCCCAGTCGCAGATGCTGACCGCCGCGCCGGCGGGCACGCTCAGCGTCGTGCGCGACTTCCCGCCCCTCCTGGACGAGGCGCCCGATCCGGCGCCCAGCGGACAAGGTAAAGGTTGAGACGATGATGAAACTGATCTGCATGCTGGCGATCACCCTCGCCCTTGGAGGGGCGGCAAGCGCCGCGGACTTTCCGTGCGGCGGCGCGACGACGTCGCCATTCCCCGCGCTGGCGCCGAACGATCACGATCATGGCCGCTATGCGCCGCAGGCCGCGGGCCTGAGGAAGACGTTCACGGCCTATCAGTCCGTCTTCGACGACGCCGATGACGACGACGGGGACGGGCGCGCCGATCTTCGCTTCAATCCCGAATACGTCGCCTATGAGCTTCGCGGCGTGGGGCCCAACGCCGCCGGCGACTATCCTGAGCCCGCGATTTCAATCCAGCGCCCGAGCCGTTGGTACAACTCGGTGGAGTTCGCGCCCCTTCTGGCCGCTGTCCCCGGCGTCACCGCCAAGGGGCTGGATGAGTCCTACGCCGGGGTGGGGAGCGTGTGGAACCGCGGCCACCTGGCGATGAGCGATCACGCCCAGCGCATCAGCGCTGAAGCCGCCTGCAACACCCATCAGTTTTGGAACGCCTCGCCCCAGGCCCAGGACCTCAACCAAGGCCCGTGGCGATTTCTGGAGACCTATTCGGCCGCCGCGGCCAACAAGTATCGCAGCGTCTGGATCGTCACCGGCCCGATCTTCGATCCGGCGACCCCGAAGCTGACGATCGGCGATGCGGGCGAAGCCCCGGTCGAAATTCCCGACGGCTTTTTCAAGATCCTCCTCCATGAAGGCCCCTCAGGCGTCGAGACCCTGGCGTTCATCTACGAACAGCCCAACGCCCTGGACGCGGCCGGCCGTCCAACGCCCAGCGCCCAATGGGTCAATTGCAACAAAGCCAAAAGCCTGCACCATCGCTACGACCCCAAGCCCCAGTTGGTGTCCATCGCTCAGATCGAGCTTCGCACCGGGCTGCGCTTTTTCGTGGGGCGGCCGGATCGCGAACATCTGACCGCCCGGGCCGCCGATCACCTTTGGCCCGTCGAGACGCGCTATTGGGACGCCCCGTCGGCCTGCGCCGGGCAGCGCGGCGTTCCCTAAGCTCGGAGAAGTGTTGGCCTGGCCGTCATGACCGAGATGCGCCAGAAACAGACCTTGGGCCACGAGCCACAAGCAGACGTTCGAGCCGCCGGCCCAAGGCTCGCCGTGGACCTCGATGCATCTTGAGGGCGCGCTGGTCGAATCAACAAGACAAGGTAGTGTCGCGTTTCGCGGTTCTGGGGAGGGCAAGCGTGACCCAAGTTCGTAAAGCTATTTTCGCCGGCGTGATCGCTCTGGGGGCCGGTCTTGGCTCGAGCGCCCTGGCCTGGCATGGGCAAGGTCATATGATGACCGCCAAGGTGGCTTGGGATCAGATGGCGCCGGGAGCCCGCTGCCGGGCGGTCAAGCTGCTCAAAACCCACCAAGACGCCTATGGCGATCAGTTGAACGCCTTGGGCCCGAACCGTGGCGACGAGGCCCTGTTCGTCAGCGCCGCGACCTGGCCCGACCGGATCAAGCAGGACAAGACCCACTATATCAATGACGGCGAGGAGCCGACGGGCGCTCAGGCCGGTGACAATGTCGGCTTCTCCGATCGGTACATGCACAAATACTGGCACTATGCGGACTACCCGGTGCCGGCCAGGCCGGCGGCCAATCTGCCGCCGCCCATCAATGCGCGCGAGCGCATCGAACTGTTCGCCAAGACCCTGGCCTCGACGGCGTCCGACGATGTGAAGTCCTACGACCTGGTCTGGCTGATCCACCTGGTGGGCGATGTCCATCAGCCCCTGCACGCGGCCACCCAGGTCAGCGGGGCGTTCAACGGCGGCAAGGACGACGGCGGCAACGGCGTCCTCCTCAGCTGGAAGACCAAGGCCGACTGGAGCGATCCGACCTATTATCCAGCCTCCAAATACCTGCCCGCCAATCTCCATTCCTACTGGGACGGCGCGCCGGGAGACGACAGCGCCAGCCTGGCCACTGCGGCCGATCTGGGGGCCGGCTTGCCCCTCGCCGACCAGGACAAGGCCATGGTGATCCATGTCCAGACCTGGCTCGACGAGAGCCATGATCTGGCGGACCGTCTGGTCTACGCCTCGCCGATCAAGCGCGGTCAGAAGGGGCCGTTTTACTTGACGCCAACCTATGCCGAGCGCGCGGTGCGGACCACGCGCGATCAGGTCTCGCTGGGCGGCGCGCGCCTTGCCCGCCTGCTCAACCAGGCCCTGACCTATGACGAGCCCGGCTGCCCTTGAACGGCCTTGAGCCCGCGCCAGGCGGGGCGGCCGGTATAAGGACCGCTCGCCGCCGGCTGGGCGGTCCGGCGGCGTGACGACCTGGGCCTTCTTCTGTCTTCGTGCGATCCCGGTTCGGAAACGCCGCGGCCTCCAACCTCCCCGGCGGCTCAGCCAGAGAGATCCTTGTCGCCTGCCAACCAAAGCCATTGTCGCTGGACGCCAAGGCTTCGCCGCCGCCACAAGGAGTCCAAAAGCGCTTGTCGCCGATGGGCTCGTTCAGCCGTAGCTTTTTCGGCTTCCAGGCGGACCGCGCAGCGCCAATCGCCAATATCGGCCGACCCTCAATGACCGAGCCTTCGTTCCCGCCATCACCTGGCTACGATGACCCGTCAAAAATACTCATCTTTCGATATCATCACGGAATAGACCGCATCGATATCGACATAGTCATGGCAAGGTCGGTTTTCTTTCGACAGATATTCGCACTTTCTGATCAAATCGGATTTAACGTCTTCGCTGAGCGCAAGGCAGACACCGAAGCTCCCAACCGCGCTGTCAGATAAGCGCACATCAGCTCCATCAATCGCATCGAATTCCAAGAAGACGCTGCCGGACAGCCTCGCGATGAATTCTGCCACTTCACGCGCCCGCAACATCACAAATATGATGTTGGTGTAAAGTCCGGTATCGACGAAGTACTCTATTTTCACAGCGCCGCTCTCTATCAGATAACGAGGTTGGGCATATTTCCCCAGGGAATATTTTGCCACCCCGCGTTTGGATTGCCCGGCGGCTTATAGTCCCAATGTGGATTATGGTACTTGCTGGTCCCCGGATCCCAACGCCACTCCCCGCCATCAGGGTCATAGAGACTTCTTCCGCCCTTCTGCACCTCCGAAGGCCGGCTTGCGGGACCTACGCGGAAAGGACCCTTGGTGGGAGGCTGCACCCCTCTCGGCGGCAGGCCTCGGCCAACACCCGGCAGCTCGCCATATTTGGTGTACTGCTCGACGAGTGCTTCCTCCAACGGCGTCAGGGGCACAAGTTCTTCGGGGATTCCGAACAATGGCGACGAAAACTGGGCCAAGGTCAGGTTCGGTTCAGGCATGCTGACGCAGCTGGTCGATGTCGTACCGAGGGTCGCGGTAAAGCTGCCGTCACTGTTTTGCACGAAACTGCCCGGATTCTGCTGGGCAAAGCAGACGTCCGCCAACCCGCTTGGATCGGTTCGATTGACCGGATCATTGCCGACATAGGCGTACCAGTTGAGACCGTCGTCGTAGCCGATGGGGTCGGTCTGGAGGAACCGGCCCAGATTGGGCGAGTAGGCGCGAGCCTTGTAGTGGTACAGGCCGATCTCCGGCATCCAGACTTGGCCGGTATATTCGAAACGACCGCTGTTGGCGGGACCGGCGCCGAACTCGTCGTAGGTGTTGATGGAAAGCACGGCGCCGGCGTTGTCGGTGGTGGCGACGACAGAGCCGCGCTCGTCAGCGACGAACCATCGCCGGGCCGCCGCCGGCGGCGTGGCGCTGGCGCTCTCGTACCAGACGAGCGGCTCGTCCTCGCCCGGACCGAAGACGTATCGACGGATCAGTCCGCCGCTGGCGTTGTATTCCGAGATCAGGTTGTCGCCATCATAGCCAAACCGCGTGGTCGCCGGCCCAACCACCCGCTCCAGCCTGCCGATCGGATCATAGGTCAGCGCGCCGCTCACCCCGCCGCCCGAAGCGCTTATCAGGCGGTTGTCTGCGTCGTAGCCGTAAGTGGTTCCCGCGCCGTCGGCGGTGAGATTGCCCTTGTCATAGCTCAACGAAACCGCGCCCGAGATCGTGACCTGGTTCAGGCCGTTGAGGGTGTAGGCGCGATCCACGACGCCCGGCGCGGGCGCGGCATAGGCGCTATTGGTCGCCGTTCGGCTGGTGATGCGTCCGGCCGCGTCGCGGCCGAAGGTCAAGGTCTGATTGCTGGCGGTGTTGGGGAAGGCGTGGCTCAGCGAGGTCAGGCGCGAGGCGGCGTCGTAGACGCTGGTCGTGTTGACCCCGTTGGCCCGGGCCAGCATCCGCCTTTGCCCCCGGTCGTCATAGTTGAACGCGGCCAGGATGGCGCCGGAGCTCTCATAGATGCTTTGAAGCCTCCCGCCGGCGTCATAGTAGTAATTGACTCCGAAGCCGTCGCTCCATTGCAGCGAAACACGCCGCCCGGCCAAGTCGTAGCCGGTGTAGGTCGGAACCCAGACGCTGTTTCTGTAATCGTAGGTGACGGAGGGACGGCCCAGGCCGTCATAGTAATTCGCGATCACCTGCTCGGCCGACGCGCCGGAATAGGTGAAGGTCGGACGGCCAAGGTTGTCGTAATAGTACCAGCCCTTGGGGTCGTCGCGGAACGTCAGGCGATTGAGGGCGTCGTAGGTGTAGTTGGTGACCTGTCCCCGGCGCGTTTCCTGGGTGACGTTCGAGGCCGGGTCGTAGACGTTCTGGGTGAAGTCGCTCGTGGAGCTGCCGCCGCCTGAAGGGTTGGGATAGCGCGTCTTGGCCAGACGGTCGAAGCCGTCATAGTCGTAAGTCGTAAGATTGCCCTTGCCGTCGGCCACGGATGCGACGAGCCCGTTGTTCGTATAGACCGTGACCTCGTTGCTCACCCCCGCCGCGCCGAACCCGCGCGACAAAGTGGTGACCCGATCGGCCGCGTCGTAGGTCGACTTGGTGATCTGGTCGTTCGCCGCGTCCAGAACACAGGCCCCCGGCGGCGAAGCGTTGGCCGGGTTCATGCGGACGACGGTGCAATCCAGGCGATTGGCCGCGTCGTAGCTATACTGGGTGAGCGCATAGGCCGTCCCGCCCGCCGTGACCGTGGTCTTCACCACGCGATCCACCGCGTCATAGGCCGTGGCCTGCTGCTGCAGCGACACGAAACCGGACCAGTCCGCGTCGGCCTGGGTGGCGACGGTTCCTTGCTCGATCTGACCGACGCGGCCCGCCGAATAGGTCGTGCGCGAGGCGGGGTATTTGGTTTGGCCCAGATAGTTGGTCAGCGCCGGCCGGACCACGCCCACCACGCGTCGCGAAGCATCGTAGCGGTAGCGTATGGTATCGCCCGCGCCCGCCAGGGGACCATCGACGGTCAACACATTGCCGGCCGTGTCGTAGGTCATCGTCGTCGTGGCGGCGATCAAGCCGTCGCCCGACGCTTTGGTCGTCGACGTCGGCAGCAAGGTGTTGGAGCCGGCATAGGAAACAATGGTCTTGGACTCGTCGCTCCCGCCCGCGCAGGACGCCGTGGTGACGCAGGTCGACGTGCTGGTCAGCCGCCACACCGATCCGGCCTGAACGAGCGTTCCTGCGCTGTCCTTGGCGTAGCTCGGCAACAGGCTGTAACCGTAACGCGTCTGCGGCCTGACGCCATTGTCACCGGCCGGCGCGGTGACCGTCAGCACGCCGCCGTGACTGGCGTCGTAGGTGTAGTCGGTGCGCGCGCCGCGAGGGTCGATGACATAGTTGGGCTGATTGCAGGTCTTGGGATTGAGGCAAACACTGTCGAAGGACGCCGATATGACGACATCGGCTGGCGCGCCGGGGGTTTTGGAGACTTCCCGACGCTCGGTCAGATTGCCGCGCGTGTCGTAGGCGTACTGGACGTAGTTGCCTTCCGGCTGCGTGACGCGATCAACCCGAAATGAAGAATCGTAGTGAAAGGTCTTGGTGTGACCAACCCCGTCGGTGTCCGTAAGCACCAGGGCGTAAGCGATGGACGAGGTCAGAACGCGCGTATGCCCCAGCGGATCGACGACGGTCGCGGTTCGCGTGTCGCCGCTGTCCACATAGGAATAGTTCCAGGTCGCCGAGCCGTTGCTGACCGACGTGACCCGCCGCATGCCGTCGCGCGCATAGGTCTTGGTCGCGCCGGAGGCTGCGTGGATGGTCAGGTTGGACGATCCCGTCGAGGTGTAGGTCAAAAGACTGTCGATCGGATTGACCGGCGCGCTCGGAGAGCAGGTTCCGGTGGGATTGCAGATGTCGACGGCCATGTTGATGGCTGTCGGCGTCTGCCACGGATCGCGGATCTGGTAGCCAAGGCTGCTGACCACCGACAGCAGCCCGTGGGCGAGCACGTTGGTGCAGCCTTGACCGTTCGGCATGCAAAGATTGTAGGCGTAGTAGTTGAAGGTGATCACTTCGCCAGACGGACGGGTGATGGTGCTGACGCGTCCGCTGTCGGCCTTGGACGTGAAGGCGCTGGCCAGGGATTTGAGGAAGACGGCGACGGCGCCGTCCTTCATCACGTAGGTGAAGCTGGTGCTGTCGTAAGACAGCGTCGCGCCCTTGCCGTTCGGCGCGGTGATCCCGGGTCCGGAAACGTAGAACTGTTCCGACTTGCCCCCCAGGCTCACCAGATAGACGCCGCCGCCGCCCAGGAAGTTGACCGTGCCCGTCAGGTTGTCGCTTTCGCCGGCCCCGACGAAAGTGCGCGATAGGGTCATCCCCGCGTCAGGCGCGCCGATCGTGAGGATGGTTTGGGGCGCGACGATATAGCCGCTGAGCAGATCCACGCCGTTAGCGTCCACGAAGGTGTGGACGGGCGGCGGCGGCGCGGAGGTTTGCGCCCTGGCAGCTGGAGGCAAAAGGGTCAGGCTCAGCGTGACGCCGATCAGGAACCCAGCCCGCGCCCAAACGCCCGCGACGTGCGCGCTAAGTCCCATCAACTCCCCCCCGGGTTTTCTGTCTCGACCTCAGCCTACGGTAGCGCTAGCGTACGCGTCAACGTTGTAGTTTGTTCGAGAACAACGACGATAGGGGGAACCATGTCACGAGGTGTTCTGCTCGGCGCGGCCGCATGCTGCCTGTTGTGGTCCGCGACCCAAGGGGCGTTGGCGCAAGCCAATGCGACGTTCAGCTATGACGCTCAAGGCCGGCTGGCGGGCGTGGCTTATACGTCGGGTGTTCAGACCGCCTACACCTACGACGCCGCCGCTAACCGCACCCGCGTGCAGGTCACCAATGGCGCGCCGCCCGCGACCAACCAGGCGCCGACTTGCGCCAACAGGTCGATCAATATCGGTTCGATCCCAAATGGCGGCGCCGGCGTCTCCCTGACCCTTCAGCCGATCACCCTAAGCCCGGCCTGCACCGATCCCGACGGCGATGCGCTGACGCTGGTTTCGCTCACGGGGTTCACCAACGCCGCGACGGGCACCCTCTCCGGGGCCAATGCGACCATCAACAACGTCAGGGCCCCCGGCGCCAGCTTCACCTACGCCGTGTCGGACGGACATGGCCACACGATCTATCCGACCTTCACCATCATACGATCGTCGTAACGTCGGGCGGCACGGTGGGGACGCCAGAAACGGCGGCCGCGGGCGCTGGTTGTTTTGGGGCGTCGCCTTGAG
Organism: Caulobacter sp. Root1455; assembly: GCF_001426905.1. Classification (GTDB taxonomy): domain Bacteria; phylum Pseudomonadota; class Alphaproteobacteria; order Caulobacterales; family Caulobacteraceae; genus Caulobacter. The sequence goes on along the minus strand of NZ_LMFQ01000025.1, from coordinate 33,654 downwards.
ACTGCGCCGCCCGCGGCGTTGGCGCCCAAGGTCGAGTTGCTCCGACGTCTCCAGGGCGTCGTCCAGGTCGATCCCGATTCGGCGCTCGGCGCTCCCCAGTTACGCGCGCCGCTAGCGCCAGGCAAAGCCGGCCTTAGACGATGATCGCAGCAGGGACGCGCGCTAAAGTGTGGAGGCGGGATCGCGAAGACGGACCGCAGGCGCGGTTCGGGAGGTTCGCAATGCTCGTCCGCGCCGTAGCCCTTGTCGCGCTTCTGGCTGGCGCGCCGCTCGCGGCGGCGGCCGAGACGCCGCGCGCGATCGCCGGCGGCCCGGCGAGGGTTGCGCTCTGGCCGCGGGGCGCGCCCGGCGCCGAGCGGCGGTCCAACGCTCAAGATCGTGGTGATCGGCGCCGCCGGGGCGGGCGCACTCACACCGCCGTTGTTGGCCGATCGTACAGTCTTGTATGGTGGACGAGCCTTGACCGTGCGGTTCTAAAGCCGGGCCATCCTGGGGAATGGGCGCATTGCCCGCACCGCCTGCCCGCACTTCCACGCCCGTACACTGCCGGACCGCGCCAATTGCTGACGTTGGCACAGCTCCGGAAACGAGACATTCAGTCCGCCTCCATCGGTCGAAGAGCGGCTTGATCCACGCGCGCCATTAATTCACGGTATGGTAGTGCTTGCGACGACTGGTCGCGACCTCGTAGCGAGTAAGCCCGCTCATGGCTCAACCCTTCGACCTGACGCTCTACGACCTTCCACAGTTTCGCGGCCTGAAGGCCGTTGGCGACGCATTCGGCGTGCGCATGCGCCTGACGGGCGGGACAGCGTCGCGTCTGGCCATGCACCTCATGCACAACAGCCTCTCTAAACAAGGCCTAGTCGAGCTTTGCCCGTTCAGTTCGGACATCGATCTCGAGCATGACGGGGATGACGCCCTGACGCCGAAGATCCACGAGGCGATCCAGGCGCTGGTCCCTGAGGCGATTTGGTGCCGCTGGTCGATCGCCGGGAACGGTGAGCGCAGGAGACTGGAAAAAAGGCGCGCCCTGAGCGCGGAGATTCCGCTTCGAAATATCGTATTCGACTCTTGGCGGGCGGCCCCTGTCGATGATCGCGCACTGCAGGACATGCAAGCGCTTGCCGTTCGGTGCATCGCCAGGCCAGGCTTCGCCGATAGCGCCGCACGCCGCGAAGAGACCGACCTGGAGATTTTCAGCCTGTTGCTCGCCATCGAAGCGGCGTTGGACCTGGCGGTGATCTCCCATCGCAACGTCGGGGTGATTGGGGACGAAGGCTTTATCGAACGCTTCCTGCAGAGCGACGATCGGGCTGCGCTCGCCCGCTCTTGGCCGCTGAAGCGTCGGCTCTACTACCTCACCGCCGCACTACGGGCGCGGATGCCTGATCAGGGCGCTTTGGACGCGTTCTTCAGCGGCTTTCAAGGCTTTGCCGACGTCGCTCCGGCGTTCAACGAGCGCAGAGCCTTGATCGTCTCGGCCGCTTTGGCCGATGGGAAATTCCGCGCGTCCCCCATCATCGATCTGGATTTCAACGCTGATCCGCGCTTTGTGGACACATCCCGCGAAAAGGTCCCGGACCCCTTCGAGATCGATCCGGTCTTCGACACCGCCGGCATGACCCTACCCGTCCCGCTGGCTGCGGGCCATGCACCTTCGTCGGGCTTTGGCATGAACGGCGCTCGGCGCGAATTCCTGCACTTGATCTGGCGACGCACCGGTCCGCGCAGTCATGTCTACACCGCTCTCTGCGTCGACCAAGCCGGGCGGCCTTACGCCACGACGGCCGTCGGAGGCGATCTGCCCAATGGCGCCCACTGGCTGCGGATTGACATCGGCCCTGTGCTTGAGCGAGCCCCAGGCCAAGCTATCCGTGTCGCCTTCCTGCAGGCCCATACGATCGAGGAGTCGGACCCCGAATGGTTTAACGAGCCCATCCTGGGCGGTGGGCCTGATGAAGCCTTGAATGTCGTACAGGGCCAGGCGCCTTCGGACTTGGAGCAAACCTTGGCTGCCTTGGCGGCGCTCGAGGGTCCCACCGAACTGGAGGCCTATCGCCATCGGTACTATGCGGCCGAGGAGGATGAGCCAGTGCAGCCAGGCGTCCTGTTGCTCGGAGAAGGATGATGAGCAAGCCACCCAGCCTGCTCTTTGTCCAAACCGGTCATGGCGACCGCCTGATCGTCCTGGTGCATGGGATCATGCAAAGGGCGTCCGGGATGACAGACTTTGCCGACTTGATCCGCTCGCATACGCCCGCGGCCGACATCGCCATCTTCGACTATGACTGGACCCAACCGCTGCACCTTAGTGCGGCGCACCTCGCCGCCCAGCTTGATTTGCTCAAGCGTACCGACATCGTTCTGGTGGGCTACAGCATGGGCGGGCTCGTAGCGCGCTTGGCCGTCGCAGATCATAACCTCAAGGCCGTCCAGACGGTCATCACTCTGGCCACGCCCAACCGAGGGGCCGTCACGACATCGCAACTTGGGTTTCTTGGCCAGGAATTCATGGGCGGCGTCCGCTGGGTCTCTCCGCTGGCTCGCTGCCCCGGGGTCGTGGAATTGACCCTTGCCGAAGACATCTTCCTGGAACGACGTGATCGCCCGACTGTCCGCGCCGCCGTCGCCAACAAGCGCTACGCCAGCATCCCGGGTCTCTATTTCCACGCTAGCCGGCGCTATCGAAGCGGAAAGGGCTTGATGGGCGCGGTGACACTGGGGCTCGAACGCGTTTCCCACATCGCCCGACCGCACGACGGCATCGTCGCCGAAGGCAAGAATAACATCGTGGCGCGCACGAGCACGGAGTTCGCCGAGTTCGATTTCGCCGGTTATGCCAACGGGCCGGTGAGGCTTCACGCAGCACACCTGAGCGCTCGCGAGCTCGATCACTTGAGCATCCTGACCTCGCCCCAAATCGCGCGCCTAGTGCTGACGCTCGTCCAGAACGACGACTGGTCGGCCTTGCCTCACGATCCGGACGTCCAAGTCTTTACGTCTTAAGGCCGAAATGAGGGAAAATGCTGGCGATTTAGCCGCTCCCGCCCTTGGTCGCGAATCGGGCGACGCCAGCCTCGCAGACCTCCCCGGCCTTCATGCGCCAGTTGCGGACATGCAGGCCGCTCCAGAATTCGGACGTTCAAAGGTCAAAGATTATCTGCAATCAGCTCGAATAAGAGATGGCCTGCCGGTGTCCTGACGTCCGCATGATCCGGCGAAAACATGTTGGAAAACCAAGCGACCCTGTCCACGCGGCCCGATCTGCGGGGTACGGACCTCATCCGTTGTATAGCGAGTAGCTTGATCCGAATCTTATTACTATTCTTCTTGGGTGGCTGACCAAGTTTCAACATCGTAGGTGAGCAGCTTCACGTCGGCGCGCAAAGAGCCGCCCCTTTGTTGGAGGCTACGCCAATGTTGACTGAGCCGGCAGCGCTAGCAGAAAGCGTCCAGGCTTTTGCCGAACCAGCTGATCCCGCGCGCCTGATCGTCCTATGCGGCAGCGGAATATCGGTTCCGGCTCCCACCTGCGCTTATACCGTCAACGAGTTCATGGAAGCACTTTCAAATTACTTTAAGTGTAAATTGAAGGCCTCGCCAACGTTCATTGATTCAATTATTTGGGGAAATGAAACATTTCCGCGCCTTCGCTTCGAGTTAATTTGCTTTTGCCTAAAAGAGATTGATCCATTTTATAGATTCCTCTCCCCATTGCGCCTCAGGCGCCGCAGAACAAGTCTTATACCGCACCCGAATCCCTACCATCAGCTATTGGCGCAATTAATCTCCGAAGGCACCATTGTAGTAACGACGAATTTCGACTGCTTCATAGAGCATGCGCTTCTACTGAGAGGCGACATCGCTCTTGCCGAACACAATCTCATCAAGCCCCACGGCACCGCGCAAGTCTGGGACGGAAAAGGCTTTGTAGATACCTCACCAGACGGCGTAGCTGTGACTATCTTTGATGTCGTACGAGGGAGCGAAATAGGAAGCTTCCCGCAGCATCTGCAATCGATGATTCAAATGATCAATGGGCGAGATCTTATCGCGGTCGGATATAGTTCAAGTGATAGCTTCGACATCCAGCCCGCACTGAAGGCGGCCAGTCCGACCAGTTGCACTTGGTTTGTCCATGACAATTTCCCCTTGAGATTAGAGTGTTTGGGCAGTGAAATTCCCGAGAGTGTAGATGAGTTGCTATCAGAATGGACAAGGCGTGGCATTTCCACCACTTGCGTAAAGGGCGATTTGCTTGCGAAACTATTCCCGCTACACCGCGATGTGGGTAGGCCTGCAGATATCGTATCATTCAAGTACAGCGTGAATCAGTGCTGGTATTTGTTGGGAAGAATGGCCCTAAACCAAGGAAATTATGTATCGGCTCGTGAATGCCTCTCGATTTCCAAGAAGTCCAGCGCAAGTCGAATTAAGGAATGGTCATTCCGATACCTCGCCAGATCGCAAGACACGTGGGGAGAGATGCTGAGACTCGCACGGCGAGCTAGACCGGCTATGAAGAGCGAAGATGCGAGGGTATCCAACGAGTACATGATACTTGACGCTCTTTGCGTCCTAGAACGAAAGAGAGAATTTTTAATTCACTTCAGGGCATTTTCCCGGCTCTTAAAAGTTGCGAAATTGCGTGGCCCATACAAGGTACAGCTACATCGCGCACGAGCTCTGCATTGCGCAGGACTCTACCTTCTGTATACCTCTAGGCCAAGAATGGCGCGCGCGGCGTTCCTGGCATCAATGCAAGGAAGGGTCTTACATGGAGAGCCCATAGATATATTTAAGGCGAATAACGGGATATTTTTATCAAACATTCAAATGAACCTGCTTCCTGAGGCGGAGCCGCTGTTTGAAAAATTATCGATTTACGCCAAGTCAATAAATGATGACAACATTTGGATGGAATATTGGGCAAGCGCCGCTGAATTTCATATCGCGGCTTTTCGCCCGTACGCCGCTATTGTTTGCCTGAATCGGTGCAAGAAACTACTTCCTGCTAGAGGGGATGTAGATGAAGTATTATGCGCCGCAACCGTGATCAAAGCTCTGCGCTTGAAGGGCAAAAATCGCTGGGCAGAAAAGGCCCGGGAATATTTCCTGCGGCGTTGCGTAGCCTTGGGCATGAGCGACACCATGCGGCGAATTGCGGACGCCGAATCCGGCGCGCCTTGGTAACGCGACCTATTCGAGATTGAAATTGGCTGCCGGTCGAACGGCAGCCACTAAGATTTCGAAGGTCCGCCCAGTAGTTAATATCGCGCCATAACCGGACCTTGGTGTGGCTCCAGGAACTAGACATTGACCGGCCTGCGCTAACGGCGACAACTCCCCCACAAAGCGCGCTGAGCGGCAGTTGGCAAATGCGCCGCAAGTCGAGAGTTCCTGATGAATTCTGATCCAGACACCCTCCAGCGCTTGATTGACGCGCCGTCGGAGAGCCTGCGGGTCGAACTGAAAAGCTGGATGGATTCGTCGTCCGACGAAGCCCGCGAGAAGATCGTCCGCGCCGTCGCCGCTCTTTACAATCAGGACGGCGGTTATCTGGTTTTCGGCATCGACAATGTCAGCCGAACGACCGCAGAGGGCGGCCCGCCGGACGTCGAGGCCATATTCAACGAAGACGACCTGCAGACCTTGGTCTCCAAACACCTGAGCCTGCCCGCCCCGATCACCCTGCGCTTCGCCGAGCGCCAGGGAGTGCGACACCCGATTATCGTGGTCCCCTCGGGGGTTCGTTCTCCCGCGGTCGTGCGCAAGCCGATCCTCAAGACCCCCGAGAACGGCGTCTACGTCCGCACGCTCAGGACAAACGGCTCGGTGAGCACGGCTTTGGCTCAAGCCGGCGACTGGCCCGACCTGATCCAGCGCTGCTTCGACAATCGCGAGGCCGACGTTGCTTCGTTCATTCGCAGACATCTGGCCGATGTCAGCCCCGGGCTGATCAAGAGCCTGATGGCGATCGAAACGGTGGCCGCCCCCGATCTGAAGGCTCTGACCGCTGCGCTGATGGACCGGAGCAAGAAGCGCTTCGCCACGGCTTTAGTGGAACATGGTCCACCCCCGTTCCAAGCCGCCTGGGGCGGCGCGGAAACGGCTTTGCAAATCTGGCCGCCGCGCGAAGACCAGGTTGCCGACAAATCCTTCTGGCGGACCTTACAGGTGGCTGATCCTCACTACGGCGGCATGACCCTCTGGTGGGACGCGGGCGGTCTGGGGCCGCCGGCGACGCCGGTGATCAAGCAGGGCGCCTGGGAAAGCTGGGTGGTGATCGACAAGGGCTGGCAGGTTTTCGACTTCATGCGCGCGGACCCGACGGGCGCCTTCTATCAGCGGCGAATGTATCCGATCGACGCCTTCGCCCAACGCAACGGCGGCACGCCCGGCGTCGGCTTTGATCCAGGCCTAGCGGTCCAGGATGTCGCCGAAGCGATGGCCGCGGGTCTGCAGTTCGCCGCGGCCCTGGGCTGGGCGGCCGAGGAGGCCGTGCTTGGGTTCCAGTTTCGCTGGACCGGCCTTCAGGGGCGCGTGCTGACCTCGCTGTCGGGCGAAATGCGGCCGCCGTTCGATCGGGCCGCTGACGATGAGGCCGTCAGCTTCGTGGAGATCCCGCTCGCGACCGCGCCATTGGCGGTCGCCCCCTATGCCCGCAAGGCGACGCAATCGCTGATCGCGCTGTTTGGCGGTGAAGTCCTCACCGCGGACTTCGTCGAACGGGTGGTTCGGGGGCGCCTTGAGCACGGCCGCTAAACGACACGTCCTCTTTTGTCGCCCCCCGCGCCTAGGCTGTCTTCATCGACAGTTCGATCTTCATGGAGACCCTGGTCTTGGCCCGAACGAAGGAAATCCTGCTTGGTCATCTGCGCGGGGTCGGCGCTGATGGCACCCCAGCCGTGGTCAGCGTTTACAAGGCCGGCCGCGACTACCGGATCACGCACGGCGACAAGCGCCACCTTTGCCATCCGTCCGTTCGAGGGATCCCCAAGGTCAAGGCCGAGGCGATGCTGGTGTTCCACGTCAGTCAGGCCAGCTTCGAGGCGCTGTGACCGTGACCCGCGCGCGATTGCCGCCCCTGCCCTGTCCGAGGAGTTGAAGTCATGAACCTCTCGGAACAACAGGCGCTGACTTATCTGGAGAGCCTGGGCCTGGGCCCAGTCGTCTTCGAGCCCGACGGCCAGACGACACCAGATTTCGCGATCGGCGATATCGCCATCGAGGTCCGGCGCCTCAATCAGCACCATGAAGGCCTGGACGGCTACGACGGGCTGGAGGATCTGCAGCACGGCCTCATCCGCTTCATCGAAAACCTGCTGCCGACCTTCGGTCCCGCACCGGACCGGAGGGGCTGGTGGGTGACCTACGACTTTCGCCGCCCAATCGACGGGAAGCGGGCCAAGCGCGAGCTACCCGCGGCCCTGGCGGCCTTTCAGGCTGCGCCGGCTCCAGGCGGCGCGGAACTCGTGCCGGTCGCAAACTTGCGGCTTGAGATCGCCCCGGCCTCCATACCCGTGGACGACTTCTACATGTTGGGCGGCTTCGTCGACTACGACGCCGGCGGCTTCGTGGCCGCTGAAATCCTCCGTAACCTCAACCTCTGCATCACCGAAAAGGCCAAGAAGATCGCGCCGAGCATGGGCCGATACAGGGAATGGTGGCTGGTCCTGCCCGACCACATAGGACCAGACCTCAATGCCGACGAACGTGCCAGGATCGGTGACGACATCGACCTCAAATGCTTCTCGCGGGTCGTCTTAATCCATCCGCGAGATCCCGCCCGGGCGCTCACTCTCGGCGGCTGACCTCTGCCCCCAAACGCGCAATCCGCCCTCACCGCCTAGACGACTCTCAGGAAAGACCGGAGATGGCCGAGAGCGGGATCTGACCGGTGCTCCCGCCGCGCGAAAGGCCAAGAGGCCGCCAACCTCGTGCCGCGTCCGGCCTTGGGACGACGCGGAAAATCAGGTCATGCATTGTGGCCAAGCCTCAAGGAGCTGGTTCGATGGCTGCATCGACACATCAAAGGGCGCGGGTCGAACAACCCTTCCCCGATACCTTGGCCATCCTGCCGTCCAGCACCTACGTCTTCGACCAACCCGCCGACGTCGATACCATCAGCACGCGCATCGTGGCGCGTCGGCGTATGTGCACGGGCATGGACGCAGTCGTCACCAATATGGGCCTTGTCGGTCTCGACTTTGCCGGAACGTCACTGGGCGGCTTCAAGCGTCTGGTCCGAGCCGGCCCTAATGACGCACATGACGCCGACTGGACCAACCGCGAGGCGATGATCGCGCTGCAGTCCAATCGTCTACGGCTAGCGACGTTCGTTTCCGCCTGCGTACTCGGCGTTCACGGCGTCAGGAACCACACTTCGCTCGAGGGCCTCCTGCACCCCACACTGGAACACATCTACGGTTGGTTCGAGATCCAGCCGGGATATCTATCTTTGGGCCCGGGCGACCCTGAACGGCTACGCCCTTGGCTGGCGCGCCGTCAGCACGGAAGGCGGCCGCCCGTGATCGGCCTGGACATCGTCGTGGAAGGGCTGGCCTTGGCCGATCGTCTTCTGGCGGCTGCGCCAACCTATGCCGTCGCCGATCCGGTCGCGATGGTCGCCATGACATTCCAGGCGACGGTCCTCCACGGCAACCAGCACGCCGGCGCCAGCCTGGCCCTTTCGGCCGTGGTCCTCGAGGCGGCTTTGCAGGAAGTGGTACTGGGTATGGGCTTGGTTGAAGGGGCGACGGCGCGGCTGACGCCTAAACTCCCGATCACACGAAAGCTGCTGACACGTGGCGACATGAAGAAGAAGGGCTTTGCGGGGCTGACTGATCTCCTCTTGGAGACCCAAGTGATCAGCAAGTCCCTGGCCCTTCGCATCGGCGAGGTCCGGACGGCCCGCAACGAACTGATGCACGACGCCCAGGAACCAGTGCCCAACACCAGCGGCGCGGCGATCAACACCGTGCGCGACGTTATGCGGCTGGCCACCGGCGAGCACGGCTTCGAGCTCAACACCGGATTTGCCTGGCGCGAGTAGTCCCTGGCCGAGCAGCATGGCGAATCTCTGAGGATCAGCTAACAGCTCCGCAACCTTGACGTTCAGCGCTGCAATTGGTCGTGTGGCGCTGGCTTCGGCTGCTCGGGGAAGGAAACATGAAGCTCAGCAAAGCGGCGATCCGAAATTTTCGCCGGCTCGAGGACGTCACCATCGACGTTGAGGAGCGCGAGACCGTCTTTGTCGGCCCAAACAACAGCGGGAAGACCTCGGCGACCGCCATCTTCCGCGCCTTTCTGGGCACGCGTGAGTTCAAGATCCATGACTTTTCCGTCGCGCGGATCGCTGCGTTCGACGCCTTTGGCGAAGATCTTGAAGCGCCCCAGACCGTTCAGGCCGAGCAGGCCGATCCGTTCGCGGCAATCCTAGGTGAAGCGCCCGTTGAACCAGCCGCCGCGGCAGCGCCAGCGCAGGACCAAGCCCAACCTCAGGAGGATGCAGATCCCGCCTTGCCGGCTGCCGATCCGCCGCCGCTCCCGGAAATCAGTCTGGACCTCTGGTTCACAATCGATCCCGACAGCATCGCGTTTGGCCGGGTCTACACGCTGCTGCAGAGCCTGTCGGATGAGCCGAAGGTCGGCCTTCGCCTGACCTTCGGCGTTGAGGAGCCCAAAAAGCTTCGCACCGAGTATCAGGCCGCCTATCCAAAACCGGAGGAAGGGCCCAGGGCCAAGACGCTGTTCGAGTACCTCAGCATCGAAGGCAATCTCAGCCGCTATTGCGCGGTGCGTCACTTCTCGCTGAGCGAAACGCCCCAGGCCGACGGCTCGGCCTCCGTGAAGGCCGTTCGCCTGGATCCCGACGAGGGCAAGCGCCTGGTCAAAAATCTGATCCGCGCTGAGTTCGTCGACGCCCAACGCAATATCAATGACGACGAGGGCGCGCGCGCAAACCGCCTCTCGACGGCGTTCGCCTCGTACTATCGCAAAAATCTGGAACAGATTAGCGCCGCGGCCGAGGCCCAGAGCGTGATCGACGCCAACAACACCGCCCTGACCGAGCACTATGGCTCACAGTTCAAGTCGCTGATGAACCTGATCCGCGACCTGGGCGTGCCCTCGATCAACGATCGCGAACTGCAGATTATCTCCTCGATGAGCCCAGACGCGGCGCTCAAAGGCAATACCGAGCTGATCTATGTGGACGCCGGCCGCAACCACCGCCTGCCCGAGCCCTATAACGGCCTGGGGTTCAAAAACCTGATCTACATGGCGATCCAGGCCCGCCACTTTCATTCGCAGTGGATCGCAACGACCGAGAACCGGCCGCTTTGCCTGCTGATCTTCATCGAAGAACCCGAGGTGCATCTGCACGCTCAGGTCCAGCAGACCTTCATCAACAACATCTGGAGCGTCATCAACGACAGCGCCAGGGAAGCTGGCGAGCCAGAGCTGGTGCCGCAGGTGGTGGTGACCACCCATTCCTCGCATATCCTGGACACCATCGATTTTGAAAAGGTCCGCTACTTCCAGCGCTGCCACCTGGAAGGCGAGACCGATCTCGACAGCATCCGCAACGCGTCCATCGTGCGCAGCCTCAAGGCCTTCCGCCCCGAGGACGAGACCAAGAGCGCAAGCTTCCCTGTCGATGAGACCGACGACGCCCAGCGGCTCAGCACCACCGAGGCCTTGGCGTTCCTGAAGCGCTATCTGCGGCTAACACACTGCGACCTGTTCTTCGCCGACGCGGCGATCCTCGTCGAAGGCGCCGTCGAGAAGCTCTTGATGCCGACGATGATCGACAAGGCGGCCGGGCGGTTGAGGGGGACCTATTTGACGGTGCTTGAGGTTGGCGGTGCCTACGCCCACCGCTTCGAGGGCCTGTTGAGCTTCCTAAAGATCCCCTACTTGGTCATCACCGATTTGGACTCGGTCAACGCCAAGGGCTATCCCAGCGCCTGTCGCGGCGACACGCCCAACGCTCGCACCTCCAATGCGACCCTAAAGAAGCTCTGCAATGTCAGCACCGTGCCGGCGCTTCTGGCGTTGACCACGCAGGACAAACAAAGCGCCGAGAAGGATCGCTGCGTCGCGTTCCAGGTCGCCGTGCCTGTTGAAGTCGGCGGCGTCGCGCAGCAGGCGATCCCTCGAACGCTTGAGGAAGCCATCGCCTATGAAAACCTCGCCGCGTTGCACGCCAAATCGATGTCGATCGGCATCGACGTGCCTACGACATGGCCGGCGCTTCACCAGGCCGTCTACGACCAGATCCGCTCGGACAAGTTCAAGAAGACAGCCTTTGCGATGAGCCTTCTAGCCACGGACGCCGACTGGGCGACACCCCAATACATCGCCCAGGGTCTTCAGTGGCTCGAAGGGCGCCTCTGCCCCACGAAGATCGTCGGCGAGGCGGTTTGATCATGGCCAAGCGAATTGAAACCGAAGCCGATAAGCAGGTTCGCGCCTGCCTGGACGAGAAACGCAGCTTTGCTCTGATCGCCGGCGCGGGCTCGGGAAAAACCAGTTCGCTGATCGACGCACTGGCCCGCATCCGCGAAACGGATGGGCCCCGCCTTCGACGCGATGGTCAGCGGGTCGCCTGCATCACCTATACCAAACGCGCGGTCGAGGTAATCAGGGCCCGTCTGGGGTTTGACGACCTATACTTCGTATCGACCCTGCACAGCTTCCTGTGGGGCCAGTTGGCCGGCTTCCAAGAGGATATCCGCCGGGTCCTGATCGAGGACCGCCTGCCAGCGCTCATCGCCAAGTCTGAGCAGAAGATGCTTGAGAAGGGCGGCCACACCAAGGAGGGCCAAAAGCACCGCGACAGAGCCGATCGGTTCAAGGAAGAGCTAGATGCGGTCAAGCTGGTTCCTGGCTTTACCTACGAAGACAGCGATTTTAGCAACTATGTGAAGGGCGAACTTGGTCACCCCGACATCATCGAGATCGCCTCCTACCTCCTCCGCACCAACAAGATCTTCCGGCGGATCACCGCGCTTCGCTTTCCCTACATTTTCGTCGATGAGGCCCAGGACACCTTCAAAGGCATCGTGGAGGGCTTGAACTTGGTCTGTGCCGGCGAGGGCCTGCCCTTGGTCGGCTATTTTGGTGATCCCTGGCAGCAAATCTATGAGGATCGCGCTGGCGACTTTGGCCCGCCGCCTGGCGGCAAGCTCATCACCAAGACCGAAAACTTCCGCTGCTCCGAAAGTGTGATCACCTTCCTCAACGCTTTTCGCGATGACGTCGAGCAGTACCCGGCCGGCGACAACAAGGGACGTGCAGGCCGTGTCGCGGTGCGGCTGATCAGGGCCGAAAAGCCCGAAGGAAAACGCAACGTCTATTCCGACGACCAGGTCGCGCGCGCCCTCGAGCGGATGGACAACGCCCTGGACGCCTGGGGCTGGAAGGATCGCGAAGACGTCATGAAGCTGCTGCTGGCGCGACAGATGATCGCCCGCCGGCTCGGTTTTTCGACATTGAATGACCTGTTCAACGATGAGACCAAGGCCTCCTCGCGCGCCAAGGACGCCTATGAGGAAGGCACTCACTTTCTCCTCATTCCGTTCCTCACAACGATCTGCCCGTTGCTCCGGGCCAGGGAGGCCGGCGAGAGCCATCGAGTGATCGAAATCCTTCGACGAGAAAGCCCCGCCTTCGCGATTGACGGAGAGAACGCCGCCAAATCCCTTCGCCACATGCTCGAAGCCTCGCAGGCCGCAATAGACGAGCTGCACAAGCGTTGGACCGAAGAGAAGGTCGGCGAAATCCTGCGCCATTGCGCCAAGACCCGGCTGATCCGCGTCTCGGATCGACTGCGTGAGCATCTGGCGCGCGCGCCACGCGCCGAAGCCTATGACCCGACGTTGCATGTGCAGGAGAAGGCCGATTGGCTGGCGGACGCCCTCTTCGACATGGTGCCCGCCCCCCTGGCTCCCTATGCCAAGTTCATCCAGGAGAACTCCGCATTCAGCACCCAGCATGGGGTGAAGGGGGAGGAGTATGGCCGGGTTCTGGTCCTATACGACGACGTCGAAGCCAAGTGGCACCACTACAATTTTAACAAGATGCTGACGCCCAAAACCTCCGGTGATCCCACCGAGGGTCAGTTGGAAAAGAGCCGAAAACTCGCCTACGTCTCGTTCTCTCGGGCCGAAGATGAGTTGGGGATCATCCTGTTCACCCCTGCGCCCGAGGCGGCCAGAGCCGAGTTGATGGAGCGGTTCGCCATTACCACCGAGCAGATCAGCATCGACGGCTAGCGCCCCGGTCGCCGCCAGGAACCAGCCCTCCCGAAGTTCGGATTAGAGTCAGGTGTGGCCGATGCCGGCCGCCACCCACAGTCATCCAACAAGCGGACTCTCCCAAGTTCGGAGAAGAGTCAGATGCGGTCGAAACCCAGCCTCACTGCGGACCCGGCCAATTGCGTCAGCGATCGTCACCCGAAGGGCCGAGACCGCGAAGCGGGCTCGGCGGCGCCCGGCGCCGTAGAGCGCGATCGCGCGCGAAGCGGGCGAGACGCCCGTTAGGATCTACCGATCTTTGCGTCGCACAAGCTCCGCTTCCGTCACGCCGAGCGCCGCCGCAAGGCGCTCAAGCACACGGAGCGTTATGTTGCGCTTACCGTTCTCAATGCCAGACAAGTATGTGGGGTGGATGCCGGCTTCGTGCGCGATGTCGTCCTGCAGGGCGCCGCTAGCACTCCGTGCAGCTTGAATATTTGCGCCAACAACCCCTCGGAGATCCATGCCCCGATGGCGCACCATCGCGGTGCATTTCGGAATAGACTATAAGTAAAGTCGCAAAAAAGTTCGACAAACCTTAGGAACACTTCCCCCGCTATCGGCGGATCACCAGATCGGTCTCTGGAACGCGCAGCGCAACCGCAATCCGCTCCAGGACCTTCAAGCTGAAGTTTCTCTTACCGTTCTCAACATCGGACATATAGCTCGGGTGGATCGACGCGAGGTGAGCCAGCTCATCCTGCGGAAGCCCGCGAGCTTCCCGCAGGGCGCGCACGTTCGCTCCCACCACGGCCAGAAAATCCATGCCGTGAAGGCGCACGTTCAACGCTGGACAGTGAATAGACTATGAGTAAAGTGGCCAAATATCGTCGTGCGTCCGCGACGTTCACGCGGGCACGGCTCGATCCGGATTCCGTCCCGCATTCACTGGTTCGGAACGCGGCCCATGCCCCCGCTCAACGCCCAATTGCTGTCCCCCCACGCCCCGCCCCCGGATCCGGGAACCCCGCCCCTGGCCGACGCCTATCTGCGTCACCGCGCCTGGCTGACGGCGGTGCTGACCCAGCGCTACGGCCACGCCGAGGCCGCCGACATCGCCCAGGACACCTATCTTCGGGTCCACCAGTACGTGCCGCCGGCCCCGATCCGCCGGCCCAAGTCGATGCTGATGCGCATCGCGCTCAACCTGGCGTCAAACCGCCGGCGCAAGGCGGCCCGCGCGGTGCTCGTCGACCCGCGCGATCACGCCCTCGATCGGGCCGGCGCCGACGGCGACCAGGACGCGGCGCTGATTTTCACCGAGATGATGCTCGCCTTGCCGCCAAAGTTGCGCGATGTTTTCGTCCTGACCCATGTCGAGGGAAAAACCTATGCGCAGATCGCGAGCCTGCTCGGGATCTCGCTGGGAGCGGTGGAAAAGCGGATGAGACAGGCTGTCGCCCGATGCGCCGACTACATCGGGAGCTAGGCGGACCACGCCATGAGCGATAACCCGACCGTGACACGGCCCGCGGAGCCCTCCCCCGCGCGGCGTCGCCAGGCGCGCGAGGAAGCCGCCGCCTGGTACGCCAAGATGCGCGGCCAGCGGATCGCCCACCGCGAGGTGACGGCGTTCTACGCCTGGCGCGAGGACGCCTGCAACGACGCCGCCTACAGCCAGATCGAGCGCCTGGCCCAGGGCGTGCGCGCCCACGCCGACGATCCGCGCCTGCGGGCCCTCGCCCAGGCGGCGCTGGATCGCCCGCGCCCGGCCACGGCCTTGAGATCCCGGCTGGGCCGGCGGCCGGGCTTCTGGATCGCGGGCCTGAGCCTGGCGGCCGCCTGTCTGGCCGGCTACGTCGTCATCGGCCAGCCGTTCGGCCAGACCTACCGCACAGCGGTGGGCGAGCGCCGGGTGGTGTCGCTGGCCGACGGCTCGTCGATCGAGCTCAACACCGACAGCGCCGTGCGCGTGCGGCTGACGCGCGAGCGGCGGGCGATCACCCTGGACAGGGGCCAGGCGCTGTTCGCCGTGGCCCATGACGCGGCGCGTCCGTTCGTGGTCACGGCCGGCGACACCGCCGTGCGGGCGGTGGGCACGCGGTTCGAGGTCTACAGGACCGGGGCGGCGGTGCGGGTGACCCTGGCCGAGGGCCGGGTGCAGGTGACCAGGGCCCATGCGCCGATGCCGACGATGATGACCGCCGGAACCCGGCTGGAGGTCGCGGGCAAGGCCCCCGCCCGTCCGGTCGCCGTCGACGTGGCGGCCGCGACCGGCTGGACCAACGGGCGCCTGACCTTCCAGGACGCGCCGTTGCGAGAGGCCGTGGACGAGGTCAATCGCTACAGCCGCCAGAAGGTGGTGCTGGGGGCCGGCGCGCCGGCCAACGAGCGGGTCAACGGGGTGTTCGACGCCGGCGACACCGGCGCCTTCGCGCGGGGCGTGGCCGCCTCGCTGAACCTGGACAGCGCCGAGCGCGACGACGGCTCGATCGAATTGCTCGCCCCGACGGGTCCGGCCAAGGCCCGGTCCTAGGGCCGGACCGGCTTTCCGGTCGCGCCGTCGGCCATGGCCCGGACCGGCCGGCCAATCTTCAGATTGCGACGGCGCCGCGCCGAGCGGGCGCGGGGCGAACACCGTCATATTTATTTCACGCGGCGGTAAGGCCGGCCGCCCCCTGGCGGGTCTCCATCCCAGACGCGCCCGTCACGCGTTCGTCACGACGACGAACCCGGCGCGATTTGGGGGATTATTGCCGTCATGGTTGTGTCGATTCGTCGGGGCCTCGCGGGCCTATCGTTGCTGGCCCTGAGCGCCGCCCTGGCCGGCCCGGGCCTGGCCGCGCCTGTGCAGCAGACGCCCGCGACCGCGCCCGCCTCGGCGGTGCGCACGCCCAAGGGACCGCTCGGCGCGGCCCTTCTGGCCCTGGGCCAGCAGACCGGGGTGCAGATCGTGTTCACCAGCAAGGCGGTCGAGGGCCGCCAGGTTCCGGCCCTGGACGGGGTGTTCAGCCTCGATGAGGCGCTCGCCCGCCTGCTGGCGGGCAGCGACCTGGAAGCCCAGCGCGCCGGTCCGCGCCTGCTGGTGGTGCGCCCGCGCGGCGGCCCGCCGCCCGCCGCCGCCGACGCGGCCGAGCCCGACCTGCTGGCGGGCCTGCCCGCCGACCCGGTCGCGCCGAACGCCCCCGCCTCGAAGACCGACGAGGCCACCCTGCTGTCGGAAGTGGTGGTCGGCAGCCATATCCGGGGCGTCAAGGACAGCGCCTCGCCCGTCGTGGTCCTGGGCCGCGACGAGATCGACCGGGGCGGCTACGCCAGCGTGGCCGAGGCCCTGACCTCCCTGCCCCAGGCCTCGGGCGGCACCGCCAGCGAGGACAGCGTCTCCACCGGGGCGGACCTGAACGGCACCAACATGATGCGCGGCACGGGCGTGGACCTGCGAGGCCTGGGGGCGGACTCGACCCTGGTGCTGTTCAACGGCAAGCGCATGGCCGGCGCGGGGATCTACGGCGACTTCTCCGACATTTCGGCGATCCCGTTCGCGGCGGTGGGCCGGGTCGAGGTGCTGCTGGACGGAGCCTCGGCGCTCTATGGCTCGGACGCGGTCGGCGGGGTGGTCGACATCCGCCTGCGCGCCGATCTGGACGGCGGCGAGACGCGTCTGTCGGCCGGGACGGCGACGCAAGGCGGCTACACCCGTTCCCTGGCCAGCCAGGCCCTGGGCAAGACCTGGTCGCGCGGCCACGTGCTGGCGGCCTATGAGTACGCCCGCAACGACGCCCTGCGCGGCGCCGACCGGCCCTATGCCGGCAACGCCGACCTCACCGCCCTGGGCGGCGCGGACCGGCGCAGCATCACCCTCAGCGCGCCGGGCAACATCCTTCGGCTCAACAGCGCCGGGGTCTATGTCTCCACCTACGCCATTCCAGCGGGCCAGGACGGGACGCAGCTGAAGCCGAGCGATTTCGTGTACGGCACGGTCAACCGCTTCAACCAGCGCGGCGCCTACGACGTGCTGCCCGAATCCATCCGCCACAGCGTGGTGCTGTCGGCCGCCCAGTCGGTGGGCCGGGTGGAGTTGTCGGGGGACTTCCGCTTCGCCCATCGCGAGATCGACGCGCGCAATTCCGCGCCGGGCACGACCCTGGTGGTGACCGCCGCCAACCCCTTCTATGTCTCGCCCACCGGCCAGGCGTCCGAGCGCATCACCTATTCGTTCCAGAACGAGCGCGGCGGCATCGACAACTGGGGCGTCTCCGAAAGCCTCGGCGCGAGCCTGGAGGCCAAGACCCCGCTCGGCAGGGATTGGAACGCGGACCTGTCGGCGACCTACGCCCAGGAGCTGGGGCGCAGCGACGGCTCGGGCCTGCTGCACGGCGGCAACCTGAACGAGGCCGCGGGCCTGGCGCCCGACTCGCCGCTGACATCGTTCAGCGCCACGCGCGACGGCTATTTCAACCCCTATATCGGCCAGGGCTCCAACCCGGCCAAGGTGCTGGATTTCGTGCTGGCCGGCTGGGACGTCTCCAAGAGCCGCAGCGAGCACCGCTCGGTCAATCTGGGCTTCGACGGACCGCTGGCCCGCCTGCCGGGCGGAACCCTGCGCCTGGCGCTCGGCGGCCAGGTCCGCCGCGAAGAGCTGCGGACCGGCGGCGCGCGGTTCCTGGCCGGGGCGGTGCGGACCGCCAAGGTCCCCCGCCGGTTCGGCCGCGAGGTCAGGGCCGTCTATGCCGAGCTCAACGCGCCCCTGGTCGGTCCCGACAACGCCGTGCGGCTCATCGAGCGCCTGGAGCTGTCGCTGGCCGGGCGGATCGAGGACTATGACGACGTCGGCCGCACGGAAAACCCCAAGGTCGGGGTGATCTGGGCGCCGATCCCGGCCCTGGCCTTCAAGGCCACCTACGGAACCTCGTTCCGGGCCCCGGCCATGTCGGAGCTGCACCTGCCCTACACCGTCTCGCCGGTGGCCATCACCTATGCCGGCGGCCAGTTCCCCACCCTGGTCTATCAGGGCGGAAATCCCGACCTGAAGCCCGAGACCGCCAAGTCGTGGACGGCCGGCGTGACCTTCACGCCGCAAGACGTCCCGGACCTGACCGTGGAGCTGTCGGCCTATCGCACCGTGTTCAAGGACCGGGTCGGCGCTCCGGTCGTCCTGACCCAGGCCCTGACCTCGGCGCAGTTCGCGCCGTTCGTGACGATCGTCCATCCGGCGACCAATCCGGCCGACCGGGCCAAGGTCCTGGCGGCGATGGCCGATCCCAACGCCTCGGGCACGGGGGTCTACGCGGTCGACACCTACGGGGCGATCATCGACGCGCGCAACCTCAACACCGGCAGCCTGGAGGTCCAGGGCCTGGACGCCCAGCTGACCTACGCCGCCACCCTGGCCGGCGACCCGCTGACGTTCACCGGCGCCCTGTCGTGGATGATGCACTATAGGCGCAAGCTCACCCCGACCTCGGTCCAGACCGAACTGGCCGGCGTGGCCGGCTATCCGGCCGACCTGCGCGGCCGCGTCTCGGCCACCTGGACCCATGGCCCCGCCTCGGTGACCGCCGGGGTCAACCATGTCGGCGACAGCTACGCCGAGACCGGCCGGCGGGTGCATCCCTGGACCACGCTCGACCTGCAGGGCCGCTGGCAAGGCCGGCTGCTGGCCGCCGATGGCCTGTCGGTGACGCTGAACGTCCAGAACCTCTTGGACGCCGACCCGCCGTTCCACGACAACCCGCTGGCGATCGGCTACGACCCGGTCAACGCCGACCCGTTGGGCCGCATGGTCAGCCTGCAGCTGACCAAGGCCTGGTAGGCCGCCCCTCCCCCTAACCGCCCAAATCCGGAGACACCCACGATGCGACGCTTGTCGGCGCTCGCGGTCGGCCGCGCGCTGATCGCCCTTCTCCCCCCGGCCGCCGGCGCGGCGCCCGGGCCGGTCGCACCGGTCGCACCGGTCGCAACGGCGGCGCCGTTCACGGTCGAGCGCCTGCTGGCCCTGGAGCAGCTGGAGTCGGCCAGGCTCGATCCGAGCGGGCGCTGGCTGGTCGTCCAGCGCTACGCGCGCTGGGACAGCGCCCCGGCCTACGATCTGGACTGGAGCGCCCGGCTGGGCCTGGGCCGCATCCAGGTGTTCGACGTCAAGGCCGGCGGGGCGGAGCGAAGGCTCGATCTGCCGGGGGGGCCCGGCTACGTCGCCCTGGGCGTCTCGCCCGGCGGCCGCAGGCTGGCCGTCGGCCGGCTCACCGGTCACGCCTTCGAGCTGGGGGTGGTCGAGCTGGCCACCGGCCAGGCGCGCTGGCTGGGGATCGCGCCGCGCCAGCCGGTCTGGGGTCCAAGCCTGCTGTGGCGGACCGACGACCAGCTGCTGGTCTCCGCGCGGCCCCAGGACGCCCCCGACACCCCGATCGGCTTCGGCTGGCAGGGCCAGGCGCGGGTCAGCGGCCAATGGACGGCCACGGCGCGGGGCGAACTGGGCGCCAGCGTCGTCGGCAGCGGCCGCTATCGGGACCTGCGGGCCAGGGCCGCGAGCCTGGGCCTGATGCTGATCGATCTGAAGACCGGACAGAGCCGGGTCGTGGTCCCCGGCGCGGTGCGCGACTTCAGCCTGGCCCCGGACGGGGCGACGGCGGCGGCCCTGGTCGAGGGGCAGGACATCCAGCCCCAGACGCCCGAGCCGACCAACGCCGCCTCCGAGCCCACCGCCAAGACCCTGGTGCTGGCCGGGCTCGACGACGGAGGGCCGGTCACGCCCTGTCCCGACTGCGACGTGATGGGCCGGTTCCTCAGCTGGTCCGACGACGGGCGCGCGCTGCTGGTCTTCGCCCGCCGGGGCGACGTCCCGTTCTCGGAGGGCGCCTATTGGCGCATGAGCCTGCGGGGCGCCGCGCCCCTGGCGCTGGGCGGTCTGAAGCCGGTGTTCGCCCCCACCTTCGACCTGCAGGGCGTGCCGCTCGGCGGCTGGCTGGACGGACAGCCGGTGATCTTCGCCCGCCCCCCGGCCGGCGGCCGCGCGGACTACTGGCGGCTGGACGGCCGGCGGCCGACGAACCTGACGGCCGCCCTGCCCGGCGAGCCGCGGGCGATCGGCGCCGATCCCGGCGTCTGGGCGCTCAGCGCCGGCGGCCAGGTCTGGCGCGTCACGCGCGCCGGGGCTCACGCCTGGGGCGTCGCGGCGGCGCAGGTCCAGTCGCTGGCCGATCGGCCGCCCGGCTTTCGCGGGGCGCAGAATTTCGTGCCGCCGCTCAAGGCCCTGGCCTTGGACGCCGCCGCCGCCCCGCCGGCCCTGTCCTGGCCCGGGCCGCGCCTGCCCGCGCCATCGCCGGGCGCGCGCGTCACCGCCCTGACGTCCGCCGGGACCGTCCAGACCGCCAAGGACGACCACGGCGTCGAAACCGTCCTGCTGGCCCAGGACGGCATGGCCGCCAAGACCTTGGTCACGGTCAACGCCGCCCTGGACGATGTGGCGTTCGCCGCGCCGATCGCCATCCGCCACAAGGGCCTGGACGGCCAGGACCTGACCAGCTGGCTCTATCTGCCGCCGCGCCCAGCTGACGGCTCGCCGCCCGGCGCGCCATCGTCCAGGGGCCCGCCGCCGGTGGTGGTCCTGCCCTATCCCGGGAGCGCGCCGGCCGCACCGCCGGCCCAGCAGGCCCCGGGCGCCTTGCAGATGTCGGTCAACGCCCAGATCCTGGCGGCCCACGGCTACGCCGCCCTCGTGCCGGCCATGCCCTATCTGGCGGGCCGCGAACCGATGGAGGGCCTGGCCGACCAGATGCTCGGGCCGGTCGACCAGGCCGCCGCCCAGGGCCTGGTCGACGCCGGGCGCGTGGCGATCTGGGGCCACAGCTATGGCGGCTACGCGGTGCTCGGGGCGGCGACCCAGAGCCCGCGCTTCAAGGCCGTGGTGGCGACGGCGGCGACCTCCAACCTGATCAGCGCCTACGCCCGCCTGGCGCCGTTCTCCTACGCCGTCCCGGAGGCGGGCATGACGGTGTTCGCCTCGAGCGGCTGGCTGGAGACCGGCCAGGCGCGGATGGGCGCCCCGCCCTGGAGCGACCCGCAGCGCTACCTGCGCAACAGTCCGATCGTCTTCGCCGACAAGATCACCGCCCCGGTGCTGATGTTCCATGGCGACAACGACAAGGACGTCGCCCAACCCCAGGCCCTGTTCGGCGCGCTCTATCGCCAGAACAAGGACGCGGTCCTGGTGATCTATCGCGGCGAGGGCCATGTGTTCTACGCGCCCGGCAATGTCCGCGATTACTACCAGCGCCTGCTGGCCTTTCTCGACGCGGCCCTGGCGGCTCCCGAGCCGGTCATGCCGGCGGGCTCGGGGCGGCCGCCGAGGCAGTGAGCCGCTCGGTCCAGCGCCGCGCCCAGGCCTCCAGGGCCAGCAGCACGAAAAGCTCGGAGGTGATGTTGGTCCACACCAGCTGGTCGGCGCACAGGGCCGCGTCGAGCCGCTCGCGGTCCACCAGTCCCGCGGCGGCCAGGCGGCCCTCCAGCAGATAGGGCCGCAGAGCGTCCAGGCTCTGGCACAAGCTCTGGGCCACGAAGATCGTCAGGTTCCCCTTGCCGCGACGCTCGAGCACGGCGGCGGGCAGCCGCTCGGCGAAGGCGGCGCGGGCGAACGGGCGGTCATTGGCGCCGATCGCCAGGCGCCCCGCCGCCAGCGACAGGCAAAACTCCACGACCGGCTGGCTCATCAGCGGGTCGATCACGTCGCCGGCCCGGTGGCGCCGGCTTTCCCCAAAGGCGCTGAGGCCGTTGACCAGGGCCAGGATCTGCAGCTGCTTGGCCGGGGCCAGGTCGCGAGCCTCGCCCAGCCAGGGATGGCGGCCGACGGGCCCGGCCGCGGCCGCCGCACTCATGAACATCTGGACGCCGAGGCCCGCGGTCAGGTCCTGCGGCGCCAGGCCCCTTCGCAGGATGTCCCAGACGGTCGCGCCGTTGCGCCGGGCCAGGCGCGCCAGGCCGCCGATCCGACCGTCGCCGCAGGCGCCCGCCAGCACGTCGCGGGCCAGGGACGGATGGCCGGATTGGAAGAACACCCCGTCGCCGCCGCGCCCGGTGAACATCGCCTCCACGCCCGGCTCCGCGAGCCTGGCGGACAGGTCGGCGTCGTGGTCGGGATCGCCGCCGACATAGTTGGGCCGGGGACCGCCCGCCGCGCCGACCAGCTTGGCCGGCTCCAGGCGCAGCGGGCCGCGCTCGACGATCCGCAGCGGCGCGCCGATGTGATCGGCCACGGCCCGCGCATAGGCGCGCTCGTCGGATTCCTCGCGCGGAAAGCTGTGGTTGAGACCGTAGAGCAGCGGCGCGCGCGCGTGCGTCAGGCTGGTGGCGACGATCGCCGAGTCCAGTCCGCCGGAAATCTCGCAGAAGACGCCGCCCAGGCCCTGGGCCCAGGCGGCGACCGCCCCATCGACCACGTCGCGCAGGGCGCGCGGGTCGGCGTCGCGCCAGGGCCGCCGGGCGAAGACGGCCGGCGACCACAGCCGCGGTCCCTCGCCGTCCGGTCCAGCCAATACGCCGGGCGGATAGCTGACCACTCCCTTGAGGGGACAGATGACGCTGGCCAGGTTCTTCTGGCGCAGGATGGCGGCCAGGGCCGGCCAATCGATCGACAGCTCGTGCGGCCACAGCGCCCGCAGGTCCGGCAGCCGCGAGCCGATGAACCGCAAGGGGCCGCGCCGCCAGCCGATCGCCTCCATCACGCCCAGCGGATCGCGCAGGACCCGGGCGGGCCCGCGATCGTCATTGAGGATGGCGACGTAGCGGCCAAAGGCGCGGTCGGCCAGGGCGGCGGCGACCTCGCGCGGTTCCGCGCCCAGCCCCACCAGGCAAAAATCGCGCCCCTCCCCCCGCCGGGCCGCCTGGGCGTCGAACACCTCGCCGATCAGCCCGCCGCCGACGCCGGCCAGATGGCGATAGGCCGGCGGCCGGGCCGCCTCCAGGAAGATCGAAAACCGCCGGCGTTCGGCGACCTTGGACCATTGGCCGCTGGCCAGGACCAGGGCTTCGGCCTCGCGCCAGGGCGCGGGGTCGGCTCCGGCTTCGATCTCGATGACCAGGTAGTCGCGCACCTCACACCACCAGGATCGGCGTGAAGCCGCGCGCGTGCCCCAGGCTGTCGTCCAGCACCACCTCGCCGGCCTGCAGCCAGCAATGGGCCTCGAACGGCCAGGTGCGCACGCCGAACACCCAGGCGACCGCGAAACCGCGCCGCGCCAGGTAAAGGCGCTGCTCCAGGCTGCGCATCAGGCAGCGACCAGACCGCGGGAGCCAGGGCGCCAGGCGGTCGAATCGGCGGCAAGCGGCCAGCAGGGCTGGCGACGGCGCGGCGAAGGCCGCGGCCTTGAGCGGACCGGCCAGGGCCAGGACCTGCGCGAAGGTCAGGGTCTGGACGGCGCGGGCGGCGCGCAGATTGATCGCGGCCGCGCCGGCCATGCCGGGCAGCAGGCCGATGAGCGCGAGCGGCGAACAAGGCTTGGACGTGATCTCCAACGCCTGGCGGACCGGCGGCGGACTGGGCCCCGAGCCCGCGCGAGGTTGGAGGCCGACAAGCCCGGCCTCCACCAGATCCTGGGCCGATGACGCCGGATCGGCGCTCACCGCCCCGTCCGCGCCGACATGCAGGTGCGCCGCGCCCCCGACCAGGCAGAGATAGGCGTCCGAGGCGATGTCCAGGAACACCAGGTCGGACTCGACATGAACCGCGTGGACGCCGGGCGCCAGCCAATATCCCATGGGGAGTCTCCTTCCGACGAAGTCGCGGCCGGACGGCCCTTTGGGCGCGTCCGGCCTGCCGCTCACACGCCCCAGCGGTCGGTGAGGTCTTCGCCCTCCTGCATGCCTTGATGCAGATTGGCCTGGGTCAGGCGCTTGGCGGCGCCCAGCCGCAGCAGGCGTCCTTGGACGAGGTGGGTCATGGTCTTCTCCTTGACCGAAGGGATCGACGGGAGGTCGCCGGCGCGCGGCGGCGCCGACGACCGGCGGTCCGGCTTCAGATGCCGTACTTGTCGGTGAACTCCACCGGCTCGGGCTCGCCGAGCGGGAAGTTGGCCAGGGTCAGCGACTTGGCCGAGCCGAGGCGGATCAGCGTGAGGGTGGCAGGGGTGGTCATCAGGACCTCCTTGGGTTTGCGGAAAGCCGCTTGTCGCGGCCCTCAAAGGGCGCGCCCCGGGGGGTCGATATTCAAATCATATCCGTTCGATATCTTTCGCCGTCGGCCAGGCGGGCGATCTGGGCGGCCTGGGTCATCCGGACACGGTGATGGCGCCTCAGCGCCCGTCTCAGCTCGGCCGTCCGCCCCGCCTGGACCGCCGCGACCAGCGCCGAGGCGTCCTGGCCGACGTCTTGTAGGACCACGTCCTCGAGCGCGGCGAACGGCGCCAGTCGATCGGCGAGCGGCTGATAGGCCTGGAACAGGACGCCGTCGTCGCCCCCGCGCATCAGGTCCAGGAACAGCGCCTCGACCATGGCGGCGGCCCCCGCCCCGACCGCCTGGGCCCGCGCCACCGCCAGAAGCTCCAGGGGCGCGCGGCGAACGCCGTCCCGCCGCTCGATCCGCCGCCCCAGGGCGGCCGTCAGATAGACCAGGCGCAGGTCGTAGAGCGCCGCCAGGGTCGGCCCGTCGGGCCTTGGGCGCGTATAGGTTGGGCCGCGCTTGTCCACCAGTCTCTCGCCGGCCAGGCGAGACAGCGCCTCGCGCACGGGCGTCGTCGACAGACGCAGGTCGTCGGCGATCGTCTGGATCGGCAGGGCGTCGCCGGGCGCGTCGACGCCTTGGCGAAGCCGATGTCTCAGGGCGTTCAGCGCCAGGGCGAAGGCGTCGCGTCTTGGAGGCAAGGCGTGGGTCCCGAAAGGTCGAGGCGACACTGTCGCCGACCCTGGAAAAGGCCGCCGTCCGCGGAGCGCTTTTTCTCCGTCGCCGGAGAACATTTGGGGGTATTTTTCCGGGTGAGCGCCGATTCAACGGCGCGGCAAATCGTTACGTGGCATGGCCCGCGCCATAAGTCGGTAAAACCATCGTGGAAAATGGCGCGCGCCTCGCCCCGGGCCCTGGGTCGGCGTGCTTGAAACCGTATCGCGAGAATAGTTTTCCAAAGACACGTCAGGCTGCGCTTTGACCTGTTCGTCGCTTTGCCGCCTCATAGACACTAGCAAGTGCCGGGTAATACTTTGGTCAAACGCGCATCCGAGGAGCTGAGGCGCCAGGGTCAGCTCCTGTCCCAAATCCTGAAGCACATTCGCGACCTGCGACACCTGTCGGCGCGCCAGGTGGCCGACGCCATGGGCCTGCCCCTGCGCACCTACTACAACTTCGAGTCCGGCTCCGGCGCCCTGGACATCGCCCGGATCTTCCGGTTCGGCGACGCCACCGGCAGCGATCCGGTCGGCATCATCGAGGCGCTGATGCTGGGCTCGCTGGATCACGCCCTGCGCTGTGTCGAAAACCAGGCCGCCTCGATCAAGCTCGCCTCGTTCCACAAGTTCGAGCAGAAGGTCGGCGACCGGATGACCAACATCCAGCCGCAGTTCTTCATCGAGGCCTTCAAGCGTTCATACGACAGTCTCGAAGGCCACATGGACAAGATGGACCAAGGCGCCGAGCGCTGGCTGGCGGAGAACCTGCCACGGCTGCGTCACGACGATCCATAGCCCGCGGCTCGGGCGGCCGCGCCGCGCCAGGCGGGTGCGCGCAAGGCGCCCCGTCGGCGCGCCAGATCGCGCCGGCGTCGATATCGCGCAGATCCGGATCCAGCGGCGCCCGCAGGCCCCACCGCTCGGCCACGCCGATCGCCGCCCCGGCTCGCCAGCTGCGGTAGTCGGCCCGATAGTCGGGATTTCGGCGCAGGAACTCCCAGGCCATGCGGGCGCGGTCGGGGTCGGTCGGATCCGGCCGCGGCTGGGCGCGGGGCGAGGCGGCGCGAACGGGACCGCGGGGCGCGAGGCGGGACTTGGCCATGCCCCTATTGAGCCCTTCAGGACGCATGACCGGAATCGGCGTCGTCGTCTGGGGCGAGTTGGGCTCGAGAATTGTGGCGTGTGAACCCCGCCAGAGCCACGATCCGGGACCGCTCGACCGTTTTCAGGCACGGGTCTCCTGAAAATCGGCACGACTCGCGCCGCGTTTGGGTCGGTCCGAAAGATGTCCCCAGGAAAATCGCGACCGCCAGGACCAGCGACGAAAACCCGCCGCGCCAGGCGGGCGAACGCCAGATGTCGACGACCGGCGCGCGCCCGGTCTCGGCGGCCCTGAGCCCGAACACTCGCCGATAGCCGCCGCCGACAGCTTCCTCGGCCGCCCGCACCAGACGCTGGACGCGCATGCGCATGTAGTCGGAAGGCCCGCTCCAGTCCTGGCGCACCCGCTCCTCGCCAAACAGGGCCAGGGCGATGTCGCGCTGACTGGCGCCGGCCTGGCGCGCGTCATGGGCGCGCAGGACCTCCAGCCAGCGCCCGGCCTTCGAAAGGGCGCGCGGTCGCGGGGGCAGCCGGCCGGTGTCGCGCAGGGCGATCAGCTTGGCCACCGCCGCTAGGGCCGCGCCCCCCCTTCCCGCGTCCGGCAAATGGAAGTGAAGGATCGCGGGACCGGCGAGAATGTCGCCCCCCACCAGCGCCAACCGCAGGCGGGCAAGGCCCTGGCTGATCTGAACGTGCTGCTCGCCGTCGGCGGTTCGCACGACGAGGCACGGCAGGTCCAGCCGGGCCAGGTCAAGCGCGGCGGCGTCGCCAGGCGTCGCCGGCTGGGCCCTCAGGACGGGCACCGACCCGTCCGCCTGCCAGCGCCAGAGCACGGCGGGCAGCGGGTCTCCGGCGGGGCCGGGCCCCGCGAAACAAAGCTCGGGCGCGATCTCGCCCGGGTCCGCGCCGTCCAGGCCCGCGTCGCGACCACGCCCGCGCCGCGCGAACTCCCAGGCCCAGACCGAGGCATCGGCGCCCAGCAGAGGCTCATAGGTTTCGGCCTGTCGCCAGACCGGCGCAAGGGCGCGGACATCGGACATCGCGACCGCTCGAAGCTTCCCACGCCCAAAGTGTTTCCGAGCCCGCCTCGCCTGTCGAGCCGACCCGCGGGCCCCGATCTCAAAGCCAAGTTCTTGATGGACGTCGCCGCCGCCGCGGCGCTAGGGCCTTGGGAGACAGGCCTGATAGAGTGACGCGCTCGTGGCATCCGCATTCAGAGATCTTGGTTTGACGTCCCAGTTGCAACATCCCGTGGCCGATGAAGCGCCGTGGTCGCAGACGCTGACCGACTATGACCAGCGCCATCTGGTCACCTATCTGCGCCTCCTGGACGCGGATCAGGACGGCGCGGACTGGCGGGAGGCCAGCTTGTTGATCCTGGGTCGCGACGCGCGCCAGGCGCCCGATCTCAGCCGCCGGTGCTGGGAAACCCATCTCGAGCGCGCCAGATGGATGACCCGCGCCGGCTATCGGCATCTGCTGGCGCTCAAGCCCTGACCTTGCGCGCGACATCCTTGAGCGAAGGCGGCGCGTCCTAGGGGGCGGCGATCAGATCGAAATAGCCCGCCAGGGCGACTTCCGCCGCGTCGGGGTCCTTGGCCTTGATCGCACGAACCGTGTCGCCATGGGCGGCGAGCACGGCGCGCGCACGCGCCGCGACGGCCGCCGCGTCGATCTGGTGGTCGCGCCACCACGCCAGCACCGTCTCGGCCATGGCGTCGAAGATGACGTTGCGCGCAACCGCGACCAGGCGGGCGTGAAAGCGCAGCTCCGCGGCGATGAACGCCTCGGGGCTCTTCAGGCTGGCGGCCATCTCGTCGAGCAAGGCTTCCAGACTGGCAAGATCGGTTTGGTCGGCCAGGCGCGCGGCCTCGCGCGCCAAGCCTTGCTCGAAGGTTCGGCGGGCGCGCCGAAAGCTGTCGACCATGGTCGGCCAGGCCGAAAGCAGGTGTTGTCAGCTTAACCGGGCGACCCCGAAGCTCCAGGGCTGGACACGGTTCGTCTAGGAAGGCAGAGGCGCGGCATGCGTCCTGTCTCCTTCAAGCGTCACCGGTTTCCGGCCGAGGTCATCCGCTACGCGGTGTGGCTCTATTTCCGCTTCACCCTGAGCTTTCGTGACGTCGAGGAGTTGCTCGCCCAGCGCGGGATCGAGGTCAGCTACGAGACCATCCGCTGCTGGACGGTCAAGTTCGGCCCGCGGATCGCCCGGAACCTCAAGCGCCGCCGACCCGCGCCGTCGCCGCGCTGGCATCTGGACGAAATGGTCTGCAACGTCGGGCCGTCACATCCTTGGCAGTCTGGTCCAGGCGTCCCAGCGGGTCGTAGCTCAAGGTGGCGACGCCGGAGCCAGAAGTGGCGCTGGTCAGCGGGCTGTCCAGGTCGTAGCCGAAGGCCGTCGCCCCATCATTGGTCAGGTTGCCCCGGCCATCATAGGCCAGGACCGAGGAGCCGGCCTCGGCGGTCTGCTTACGCCCGTTGATCGTGTAGCCGCGCGGCGTCGCGGCCGCTGTCCACTCGTAGAGCGGATTGGACGAGCTGCGCGTCTTGATCTGGCCGGCGGCGTTGTAATCAAGTGACAGCGCACCTCCATACGGCCCGCTTCCGCACAATTTAGTGCACTGTCACCGTAATCCCCGGCGCATACTTATCTTCGCTCCGACAGATTATGCGATTAGGCCAATCCAGCCGTTCTAATCTTCAGTTCATCTTAAGTTCGGGAGGAGGAAGAGGGTCTGGACGGGCTGTCGGATACATCACGCAGCGCCGCGGCACACAAACCATTGCCTTTCCAGTCCACCGATCCATCCGCACCATGCCCCCCTCACCCACGGAGCGCATTTCGTAGCGCCCACCGACTAGGATCGACGCGAGCAACACAACAGTCGATATCAGAACGCCACTAAGAATTTTCAACAGACTTTTCATGCGAGCCCCCCCTAAAGAACCATACATCCAAGCGTTAATCGCAAAATCACCTCACTTGTCAGAAAATTGTCCGCCTAGTTATTCCGATTAGTAATAATATCAGTTTCATAGCCACCAATACTATCAGCAGTTAGTCGTGTACTCTGAACCGTTATTTGATCTGCGGCAATATTTATCTCCAAGTTCGTCAGATATATAGGATGCCTCCTGCGGGCTCCTTATGGAATAAGGGATTGGCAAATCCAAGAGCCTTATCAATTATAAAACTTGTAAGTTATCCTGAATATTCTGACTTCTGAAAATATTGGAGATAACCATAGTCAGCCTCGAAATATCCGGAAATATGATCTTCGACATGCTTCCCTTCGTGCCCCACCACGCTTGCCGACAATGCATCTCGTCCAGCTCCCGGTTTGGTGCGCTGGTCAATTTTGGCACAATTTATAGTAATAGATTGAGTTTTACTGCGGAATCCACCGGCGGTTTCAGCAAAGGGGGTTCCAGAAAGAGCCCCAAAACTAACCGTTACGCCATTTCCATCACCTTTAGTGCCGTAAGCTTTTATAGCGCCGCCTAGCCTATTGTGATCAGCACTTGACAATCCAGATACATTTTTCGCTCTCCGCAGGGTTGAAAGATCGCTGGCAAAGCGCTTGCATTCATCCTCGTTGCCTTTGCAATCATACAGTCCCGTTGGATCGCGCCGGCTCAGCGGATCGTTGCCCACATAGGCGTACCAGTTGAGACCTGCCTTAGACCCGATGGGGTCGGTTTGGAGAAACAGATCCCCCGACGCGGCCCCGTCGTAGATCGGGCGATTTTCCTTACGCCACTTGGCTTTGCGGCGGCTCACACGGGCGAGGTTTGCCCGGAGCGCCGATTTGGCCCTTGAGGCGGTTTTAGCCTATCATAAGCAGGTGAGGGAATTCACTCTAGAGCAAGACGATCAGATTTCTTCTTCGTACTCTGCTACGATGAACTTCCTCACCGCAGCGATTGCTTCTGAATCGAAAGAAATACCAACGTCTAAAGGGACTGCTTCATCGGCAAAAAAGATAACCTCCCCTGCACCTGACCCAAACAAACACCACGCAGCAAAAAGGGGATCGGAATCGCGCGAGTCCTTATCGAGGCTAGCCCTTTGCCAGCCAATAGTTGCTCGCGTAGGCCCTCTAGACGAAAATTCTCTCAGTGAAGTGCATTCAATCGGCCATTGCTCGATAGCACTGAAGGGAGGCCGGGTTATTTTAGATTGCAGAACGCTGTCGGCGAGTTCGATCTTCATCCCGAAGAACTCCACGTTGGACTGCTCCAACGAGTCGCCAGTTACAATGACCGGAGGGGAGACGGGGATCACAATCCCGCTGGCATAGGCAATATTTTGGTGAATATTTTGACGCTCGCGTACTTGACCTCCTTGGGCTTCGAGCGCGCCCCACCCGCCTCCCAGGAGGGCCTTCATCTCATCACGAAGCATGGCGCACCTCGCAGACCATAAATTAAGGTTCAACATGGATAGTCTCGCCGTTCTTGGCCGGACCACGCCCGGGCAGGTCCACCCGTGTAGAACCATTGGGATTCATTCGTATTTGCTTCCCATCAGGAGCAGACCGCCTAACCCCGCCATTTCCCAGTTGTTGCTGGCTTACACTTTGTCCACGGGTTTGATTCCGGAAAATACTCTTGGCGGTAGAGCGACCGCCGGGCAAATCCGTATTGGTGCGGCTTCCGCCAGCCTGCGGATTGCGTCCAAGGAGAGGCTTCGATTCTGAGGAGCCAGAGTTCGCGTCCGCCCGGTGGATAATGTCGTTCCACTTGGCCTGACCATTCGCGGCAATTCCAATCCCTGCGCCCGTGACACCGGCAGAAGCGATCGCGGCTGGGATAGCAATCGGCGAGGCGAGGCCGCCACTTGCAAGCTCTCCCACACCACTCGCACCGATACCCGCTCCGCCGAGCAGGGCCAGGCTTCCTCCCCCTAGGATTTGG
Source organism: Caulobacter sp. Root1455 (assembly GCF_001426905.1). GTDB lineage: Bacteria > Pseudomonadota > Alphaproteobacteria > Caulobacterales > Caulobacteraceae > Caulobacter. Next base: position 2,527 of record NZ_LMFQ01000025.1, on the reverse strand, counting down.
GCGACAGCGCCTGGGGTTTGCGGATCCGCGAGTACGTTCTGAACAAATTCAAGGGCCCCTTCACCTGTTGGATCTCCCTTATTCAGCGGATCGTTGCCGACATAGGCATACCAGTTGAGGCCATCATCGTAGCCTGTGGGGTCGGTTTGGAGAAACCGTCCCAGGGTCGGAGAATAGGCCCGGGCCTTGTAGTGGTACAGCCCCACCTCCGGCAGCCAGATCTGGCCGGTGTACTGGAATCGGCCCTGGTTGCCGGCGTTCGGCAGGCCGTATTCGTCATAGGTGTTCGTGGTGATCGCCGCGCCGGCCGCGTCGGTCACCGAGACGATCGAGCCCTGGGCGTCGGACAGCAGGTAGCGCGGCTGGGTCGTGCCCGAGCCTTCGTACCACACCGCCGGCGCATCGACTCCGGGACCGGGCACATAGCGGCGCAGGAGCGCCCCACCGCTGTACTCGGCCACCAGATCCGGACCTGAATACAGGAAGTTGGTCGTCACACCGTTCGCCGCCGTCGACCACAGACGGCCCGAAGGCTCGTAGGTGAGAGCGCTTGTTCCGGCGGACGTCAGATTATTGAGCAGGTCGTAGGCGTAGGTCTTGGACCCGTCGCTGGAGAGGTTGCCCCGAGCATCGTAGCCGATCGCCGCTCCCGCCGCCGTGGCGTACTGGTTCAGGCCGTTGACGGTGTAGGTCTTGCTGGCCTGAACCTGGCTCCACTCGTACAGACCGCTGCTGGCCGAACGGGTCGTGACCTGGCCGGCGGCGTTGTAGGCGAAGCTCCAGGTCCGAGCCGGATCGGTGCAAACCACCCTATGGCTCAGACAGTTTAGCCGAGAGGCCGCGTCGTAACCGTAAAAGCTGTGGACCCCATTGGCGCGATAGGTCGCGGTTCGGCGGCCCAGGTCGTCATAGGCGTAGCCGGCAAGCGAAAGAGCGGCGTTCTCCCAGATCCCCGTCATCGCGCCGGTCACGTCATAGGCATAGGACGCGAAGGTGTTGTCGGGCCAGATAGCCGCGATCCGTCGGCCCGCCGCGTCGTACTGGTACCTCATCGTCAAGCCGTTGGTGGTCTCGGTCTTCATCCGCCCCAGGGCGTCATAGGTCGCCGATGTGGCTCCGCCGCCGCTGGAATAGGTGGCAGAGGTCTGGTGTCCAAGATTGTCGAAGCCGTAGTCGGTGTCGGCGACCGGACCACCCTTGTGGACCGCCCGGTTCAGCGCATCGTAGGTGAAGGTGATGGTGTCGGCGTTGGGGTCGAGGCTGGCGCTGCGCCGCCGCCAGGTGGTGCGATTGCCGGCCGCGTCATAGCCGTAGGACTCGTAGTCGGCGGTCGAGCTGGCGCAGCAGGTCGGGCTGGGATAGCCGCTGCGCCGCCGCCAGGTGGTGCGATTGCCGGCCGCGTCATAGCCGTAGGACTCGTAGTCGGCGGTCGAGCTGGCGCAGCAGGTCGGGCTGGGATAGCGGACCTTCACCAACCGGTCGAAGCCGTCATATTCGTAGGTCGTGGTGTTGCCCTTGCCGTCGGCGACGGTCTGCTCCTGGCCGTTGGCGGTGTAGGTGACGGTCTTCTCGACGCGGGGCGTATAGGGCGCGGTCGTTCCATAGCCGCTGGTCACCTGGGTGACCCGGTTGCCGGCGTCATAAACGGTGTAAGTGATCCGGTCGGGCCCGTCGGTTCCCGGGGTCCCCAGGCTGCAAGCGCCGGGCGCGGAGGCAAACGCGGCCGGGTTCATCCGCACCGTCTGGCAGACTGGGCGGCCGGCCGTGTCGTAACCGACTTGCGTCAGGGCCTGGGTCACGCCGCCGACCACCAAGCTGTCGCTGATCTTGCGCCGTTGGGCGTCATAGGCCGGAACGCTCTGTTGCAGCGCGACGAAGCTCGACATCGCCGTGTCGGACTGATTGGTCGCCGTGCCGGTCTCGACCAGGGTGGGCTGGCCGTCGGCGGCGTAGGTGGTGCGGGCGGCGCGATAGAGCAGCGCCCCCGCCCCATCGGGGTCGGGACCGACCACGCCGGTCTTCCAGCGCGAGGCGTCGTAATAGGTCCGGCTCGTGTCGGCGGCACCCGCCAGCGGCCCGTCGGTGGCGATCACGTCGCCCCGCGCGTCATAGGCGTAGCTGGTGGTGGCCGACAGGCTGTTGTCGCCGGCCCGGGTGGTCACCGACAGCAGGCGCACATTGTTGGCCGCGGCGCTGGATTCATAGGCATAGTCGGTCACGGTTTCATTGGCCGTGCCGAGACATGCCGGCGCCGCGCCCGTCGCGCAGGTCGAGGTCCGGGTCAGGCGCCAGACCGCCGGCGCGGCCGTCAGGACGCCGTTCTTGATGTAGCGGGCGGTGAACTGGCCGTAGGTGTAGCGAACCTGAGGCCGCACGCCGTCCGAACCGGCCGACTTGGTGACGGTCAGCACCCCGCCATGGGCCGGATCATAGGTGAAGTCGGTCTGATTGCCGCGCTCGTCCTTGATCCAGTCGGGCCGGTTGCAGATCTGGACGCTGGTGCACAGCGTCATGTTGTAGGAGGCGC
>NZ_LMFQ01000024.1 GCF_001426905.1 Caulobacter sp. Root1455 | reverse complement strand
GCCCAGGCGGGCCGTTGATCGAGTTTGTAGGCGCGTTTGGGCAGGGTGTAGGTGAGGTCGACGATCAGTTCGGCGGCCTCGACCTCGTCCATGCGGTGCTCGGCGACCATGCGGGCCAGGAAGGCGCTGTCGACGCGGCGGGCCACGTCGTGGCGGGCCGGGATCGACAGGAAGGCGCGGGTGTCGTCGTTGAAGCCGACGGTGTTGTAGAAGCCGGCGGTCTCGGTGACCTGCTCGCGGAACCGCATCATGCCCTCGGGGCTGTCGTGGAACCACCAGGACGGGCCCAGCTTCAGCACCGGATAGTGGCCGGCCAGCGGGGCCAGCTCGCGGCTGTAGACGGTCTCGTCSAGCGTGAAGAGGATGATCGACAGCCGCGGGTCGTTGCCGAACCGGGTCAGCAGCGGCTTGAGCGCCTCGACATATTCGGTGCGCATGGGGATGTCGGCGCCCTTGTCGCGGCCGTGGGTGGCCAGCAGGCCGACATTGTGGTTGCGGTGCGAGCCGGGGTGGATCTGCATGACCAGCCCGTCGTCCAGGCTCATCTTGGCCATCTCGGTCAGCATCTGGGCCCGGAACAGCTCGGCCTTGGCYGGCGTGACGTTCCCCGCCAGCAGGTCCTGGAACAGGGCCTCGGCCTCGACGGCGGACAGGTCGGCGGTGGCGGCGGTCGGATGGCCGTGGTCGGACGAGGTGGCGCCGGCTTGGATGAAGGCCGCGCGGCGCAGGCGGTGGCCTTCCAGATAGCCCTTCCAGSTSGTGACGTCCTGGCCGCAGACCTCGCCGAACCGCTCGAAGGCCCGGCCGAAGCGCTCGTCCTCGAAGTCGATGACCGCGTCGGGACGATAGGCGGTGATCACATGGCCGCCCCAGCCGCTCTCACGGATGGCCTTGTGGTGCTCCAGGCGGTCCTGCGGCCCCTCGGTGGTGGCCAGGGTCTCGATGTTGAAGCGGTCGAACAGGGCCCGGGGCCGGAAGGCCTCGGTGGCCAGGGCCGCGTTGATGGCGTCGAAATAGTCGTCCGAGGTCTCGGCGCTCAGGAACGTCGTGAAGCCGAACACCTGGCTGAACACGTGGTTGAGCCACAGCCACGACGGGGTGCCGCGAAACAGGTGGAAGTTGCTGGCCAGNGGCGCTCAGGAACGTCGTGAAGCCGAACACCTGGCTGAACACGTGGTTGAGCCACAGCCACGACGGGGTGCCGCGAAACAGGTGGAAGTTGCTGGCCAACAGGCGCCAGGCCTCGCGCGGGTCGGTGGCCGGAACCCCGGCCTTGGAGCGCACCTTCAGAGCGTCCAGGCTGATCCCCTGGCTGTAGAGCATGCGAAACAGATAGTGGTCGGGGGCCAGCAGCAGGTCGGTGGCGTCCTCGAACGGGGCGTTGGTCGCGAACCAGGCCGGATCGGTGTGGCCGTGCGGGCTGATGATCGGCAGGGCCTTGACCTGGCCGTACAGCGCCCGGGCGATCTCCCGCGTGCGCCCGNGTCGCGAACCAGGCCGGATCGGTGTGGCCGTGCGGGCTGATGATCGGCAGGGCCTTGACCTGGCCGTACAGCGCCCGGGCGATCTCCCGCGTGCGCCCGTCGGCCGGAAACAGGCGGTCGTCGTGAAAAACCAGAGGCCGGGTCATGGGGGTGGTCATGGGAGCAAAACCGGGGGAGGGAGCGGGGAGGAGAAGGTCGAGACGGAGGGCCCGTCGCGGTCGGATCTAGGGCAGGGGCGTGAGGCCCTCCGCGCGGACGGTCCAGCCCGGCTTCGGGAAGCCGGGGGCGGGACCCTTGGACCCGTCCCAGCCGGCGGCCATCATGCCGACGGCCAGCAGCAGCGAGCCGTTGGACGGGAAATAGGTCTCGGCGGCGCGCCGGTAGCCCGGACCGTCGGGGCCGACCGCGGCGGCCGCGCCGGGCGTGAAGGTCGCGGCGTGCTCGTCGACATGGACGCGCGGCGTCATGCCGGTCACGCCCCACTGGTTGTTCTTCAGGTCCTTGAACAGCCAGTCGACCGCGTCCTCCGGCTCGCCCAGCCGGGCGGCGGTCATGGCGACCATCGGAAAGTCCCAGCCCCAGGTCTGGCGCAGGTCCCAGTGATCCTCGGTGGCCCGCAGCGTCCGGCGCATCGTGTCGGGATCGATCCGGTCGCCGCCGATCAGGCCGTAGGCCATCAGGAACGACGGGTGGTCGCGGTTCTCGCAGGATCCCGTGGCGTGGCCGTCGCAGGCCGGCGAGGCGGCTTGGCGCCAGAGATCGGGCGAGCTTTCGGTCGCCAGGTAGAGGCCGTCGCGCTCGGCCACCTTCGACATCCTGGCGATCACCTCGTCCCATTGGGCGTCGCGCGGCAGGCCGCGCCGCTGCCGCCAGGCCTGGGCCGTCTGCAGGCCGCGCCGGAAATATTCGACCTCGAAGGTCGGGTTCAGGGTGGTTAGGGGATCGTAGTTCTCCTGCACCGGAATGATCGGCGGGCCCAGCACATAGCGGCCGGTCGCGGCGTCCCAGCGCGGCCAGGTCGCCAGCAGGCGGGCGGTCTGGTCGACCAACTCGCCGTAGCGCGCCAGGGTCGCCTGGTCGGGATGGGCGCGGAAGGCCAGCTCGGCCATCAGGATCGGGTGCGGCTGCTGCCACATGATGAAGGGCGAGATCGAGCTGGGGCTGTTGCGGCCCTCGGGTCCCGCCATCTTCGGCCACCAGGCGCCCTGGACCCCGTGCCGCCGGGCCTCGGCCTGGGCCTTGGGCAAGTTGGCCAGGTACCAGGCCAGGCCGCGCTCCAGTTCGGCGGGCCGCCCCCAGGTCGCGAAATGGGCCGAGTGCCAAGGATGCATTTCCAGGTGGAACTTGCCGTTCCAGCTGTTGGAGAACAGGCCCTCCTCCTGGGGCGGGGTGTCGCCCGCGCCGTTCAGGGCCTGCAGGTACTGCGACAGCACCACCCGGCGCTCCAGCTCGGCGGCGCGCGGATCGGTGCTGCCGGTGAAGTCCACGACCCCGCCCCGGGTCCAGTAGTCGCGCCAATGGGCGGTCACGGCGTCGCGGGCGGCGGCGTAGGCGACGGCCGGCGGGGCCTTCGCGGTTCGCGAGAAGCCGACCATCACCACCAGCCGGTCGCCGGCCCCGGGCCGCACCGCGAAGGCGTGCGGGCCGGCCGCCGCGATCGTCGCCCCGGGCGCGGTGATGCTCGAGCCGTAGATCGTGCCGTCGAGACGCCGCGACAGGACCAGCCGACCCGGCGCGCGGTTGACGATCGTGGTGGTGTGCCGCTCGGGATGGGTCCAGTCGGACGGGTCGGGGTTCAGGTTCGCCGACACGCCTGGATAGCGCACCGAGACGCCCAGCCGGCCGGCCGCCACCAGGGGCGAGACGATCTCGACCAGCACGACGTCGCGGTCGGGCTGGACGCGGGTCTCCACCGTCACCGGCTGGCCGTCATAGACGAAGCGGCTGGTCAGGGCGCCGGTCCACAGGTCCAACGCCTGGCGGGTCTGGGACAGGTCGGCGAAGACGGCCGGCTTGCCCTGGGCGTCGCGCAGGTCCAGGGCGATGCGGCCCAGCGAGAAATGATGCGGGTTCTCGCGCAGCCAGGCGTCGGCCGGATTGGGCTTTTCCAGCCCGCCCTTCATCCAGGCATAGGGCTGGCGGCCGCGTCCGGGCACATCCACCGGCGTCAGGCCGTCGGCCTCGGTGTAGCCCTTGGGGTTGGGGAAGCTGTGCCACGACCACTGGGCCATGGTCAGCAGCGGAGCCAGGGGCGAGTACGGCTTGGGAAAGGTCTGCAGGCCGGTGATGTCGGCGGTGAAGGCCAACTGGCCGTTGCCGACCATCATCGGCGCGTGCGGATCGACGGCGGTCAGGGTCGGGTCGTGGCGCGAGACCAGGGCATGGCGGTCGATCGGCTGGGCCAGGGCCAGGCCGGGAGCGACGGCCAGGGCAAGGCCAATCGCGGCCAACGGGGCGGCCAGGGCGGCGAGGCGGATCATGGCGTCACCGCCTTGACCGTCACCCCGTCGAAGTCGGCGACGCCCTGCTTCGCCCCGCTCTGTTTAGATGGGACCGGGTCGCCGTAGGTGAACAGGGCGGGGCGGGCGCCCTTCCACCAGCTGAAGCGCAGCGGGGCGGGGCCGCCGAGGGCGACGAAGCTCTTGCCGTCATCGAGGCTGTAGCTGTAGCGCGCGGTCTGGTCGGCGACCTCGACCCGTAGGTCCAGGGCCTTGGCCGGCAGGGTCGGCCCGGCGGTCTCCACGGCGGCCGACGAGAAGGTCACGCGCGAGACGCCGCCCTTCCGCGCCACGCCGATCCAGCTGATCCCCTGGCCGAACATCGCCAGGCCCGCGCGCTGCCCGTCGACCAGGCCGCCGGCGTCCAGGCGCGCGGTGATGACGGCGTGCTCGCTCTGCAGCACCTGGGTCAGGGTGTTGCGGGCCGAGACCAGGTTCGGCGCGGGGCCTGCCGTCAGGCGCAGGAAGCCGGGGCGCTGGGTCAGGCTCCAGCGACGGTCGTCGGGATTGTGGTTCCACTCCCACTGCGGTCCGAGCGCCTTCCCGGAGAAGGTGTCGGAGGTCTGGGGCTGGACCGGCGGGAAGCTTCCGCCGACATCGGGCGCCGCGTGCTCGGCCACCGGCTGGCCGGCGGTCTCGTCGGGCCCGGCGCCGGGGATCGGCTCGCCCATCACCGGCCAGTCGTCCTTCCAGGACACCGGCTGCAGGTGGACGATCCGGCCATAGGCGCCGGCGCTGTTGAAATGGACGAACCAGCCCTGGCCGGAGGGGGTCTCGACCCAGCCGCCCTGGTGCGGGCCCTTCCAGGCGGTCTTGCCGGGCGCAAGCACCACGCGGTGTTCGTAGGGGCCCCAGATGTCGCGCGACCGCAGCACCGCCTGCGGGCCGGTCTCGACCCCGCCGATCGGCGCGAAGATGTAGTACCAGCCGTTTCGCTTGTAGAGCTTGGGGCCCTCCAGCACGGGCAGGGTCTTGGCGTCCTCGACGATGACCTTGCCGTCGTCGAGCACCGACTTGCCGTCGGGCGCCATGCGGTGCAGCACCAGCGGTCCGGCCCCGACCTTGCCGTGGATCAGATAGGCCTGGCCGTCGTCGTCCCAGAACGGGCAGGGGTCTTCGAGACCGGCCCGCGCGATCACCGCGACCGGCTTGCTCCACGGCCCCTCGGGCCTGGCGGCCGTCGACATGAAGATCCCCTCGTTGGGCGTGGGGAAGTAGACGTAGAACAGCCCGCCGTGGTGACGGATCGCCGGGGCCCAGACGCCGCCGGCGTAGCGCTGACCGACCGTGCGCTGGTCGCGCGGCATCCGCGCGCCGGTGTCGTCGGTGGGGACCGGGCCGGGCAGGTCGTATTCCGGCGCGAAGGTCAGCCTGGGCAGCACGTGGCCCAGGATCGTCCAGTGGACCAGGTCCTTGGATGTCAGGACCGGCAGGCCCGGCGAGAAATGGAAGCTGGAGGCCACCATGTAATAGTCGGTCCCGACGCGGATCACGTCCGGGTCCGAATAGTCGGCGTGCAGGATCGGGTTGCGATAGGTCGCGGCGGGCGGCGCGGCCAGCACCGACCCGGCCGCCGCCACGGCCAGCGCCAGGGCCGAAAATCCCGTCAGTCCCAGCTGTTTCACGCGCATCGCACAGGCCTTGTCAAAAGCGGTCGAACTCGGAAGGCGTTCGGGCGCGCGCAGGGCGGGGAAGGACCGCCGAACGCGCGCGCCCGGGCCTGGAGGAAGCGTCGAGCGGTGCGGGGTGATCACGCCCGCCGCCGCTCGAACAGAAACACACGCTTCCCCAAGACATCTCTAGAAAATCACGTCTCTAGAACTTCAGCTTGCCGCCCAGGAAGAAGGTGGTTCCCAGCACGTCATAGGTGGCCGCGTAGGTGTTGGCCGACGGCGACGAGCTGCCCAGGACCGGAGGGTCCCGGTCGGCGATGTTGTTGACCCCGCCGTACACCTGGACGTTCTCGACGATGTCGTAGGTGAACGACATGTCGAAGTAGTTCTGGGCCGGAAGCTTCGGGTTGGTCAGGGTGGACAGGGCCGGAACGGTCCCGCCCGCGCGCTTGGGCAGGATGTACTTGTCGGTCGTGACCTCGCCAATAAAGCGGTGACGCAGGTTCAGGGTCAGCGGTCCAGTCCGCCAGATCACCCGGGTCCCGCCCTTCCATTCGGGGATCGGCTGGCCGCAGGTCGGGCCGTAGGCGCCCGCGCAGTAGTTCTTGATGTTCGGGAAGGCCTGGACGGGCGTCGAGGTGAACTCGTCGGTCCAGGTCCACTCCGTGCCGATCTCGAAGCGGCCGTCGTCGCTCAGGTGCGGGATGCCGAAGCCGGCGCTGAACCGGTAGTTGGCCACGAAGTCCACGCCGGCCGTCTTCAGGCCGCCGGTGTTGGCGTTGGTGATCGTCGCGTAATAGGGCGGCGCGATCTCGCCGGTGACCGGGTTGCGCTTGATCGCCTGGCAGAACTCGCTCGAGGCGTTCTGGACGATGTTGTAGCAGAGGTTGAGCGTGTTGTTCAGACCGCCGCCCAAGGCCGAGATCGCGCCGTCCAGGTCGATGTTGAAGTAGTCGACGCTGATGGCCAGGCCGGGAACGGCCCGGGGGGTGATCACCGCGCCGAACGTGTAGGTGTCCGACTTTTCGATGCCGACGTTCGGGTTGCCGCCCTGCAGGTTGCCGATGATGGTGTTGGACTGCACGCCGGGCGTGAAGACCGCGGCGGTTGGGACGCCGGTGGCGACGCAGATCGCGCGGACCGCGGCGGTCTGCTGGGCGACCGGGGCGCGGCTCGAGCACGGATCGGTCGCCGCGTCGAAGCTCTGGGCCAAGCCGCCGTACAGCTCACCGACGTTCGGCGCGCGGATGGCGTGCTGGAACTGGCCGCGGAAGTTGACGTCCGAGGTCACCTGCCAGGCGCCGCCGACCGAATAGGTCCAGACCCCGCCGACGCCCTTCAGATTGTAGTCGGAATAGCGGAAGGCGCCGTTGGCGCTGAGGTTCTTGACGAACGGCAGGTCGGCCAGGATCGGCACGCGGGCCTCGCCGTAGATTTCCTTGACGATGGTGCTGCCGCCGGTCGGCAGGCCGGGATTGAAGCCGACCACGTCGCCCGAGCGCAGGAACTCGTCCGGGGTGTAGCGGGCCGCGTTGTAGCGCCACTCCGTACCGGCCGAGAAGTCGACCGGGCCGGCCGGCAGACTGAAGAGCTCGCCCGACAGCCCAGCCGAGGCGACCTGCTGTTCGGCCTCGGTGATGTTGGTGGCCGCGATCGAGATCGCGGTGACGCCGGCGGGCGAGATGTTCTCGCCGAAGACGTTGAGCACCGGCGCCGCGCCGCCGACCGAGAGCAGGGCGGCCTGGAAGCGGCTGCGCGAGGCGTTGCCTTCCTGGTGGTCGGTCTCCGAGGTTCGGGCATAGGTGTAGTAGGCGTCGTAGCTGAGGTTGCGCAGGAAGTTGTCGGAGACGCTGCCCAGGTCGCCGCGCAGGCCCGCCGCCACGCGCCAGACGTTGCGTTCGGCGTTGTTGCGGCGCAGGCCGATCTCGCGAAGGCGACGCCCGACATTGATCACGGCCAGGCCGTCGCCGGCCACGGTGGTCCGCGTCGCGGTGCCGGTGGTCACCGTCGTGGTCCCGGTCTCCTTCAGGTCCATCTGACGCAGAACTTCCTGCATCGAGGCCGAGAGGTAGGGGTTGTTGGTGTTGAACAGGAACGGGCCGTTGATGTTGGTCGGCGCCAGCTGCATGTCGACGACGTTGTTGCTGAAGTGGCCTTCCAGGTAGCCGGTGACCCGGCTGTTGAAGTCGTAATGGCTGAAGGCGTTCATCATCCAGCGCTTCTGCGGGATGATCAGATAGTTGTCCGGGCCCAGGTTGAAATCGTCCTGCGGGGTGAGGGCGGGACGGACCGTGGTGCCAGCGGTGTTGAAGGTGAAGCCGCGCGAGCCCATCGAACCCAGGCCCGCGGCGATCAGCGCCGCGTCCAGGCCCGGGGTCGAGCCCGCGCCGCCGACGGCCGGCACGCCGGTGAAGCGGCCGTTGGGAATGTCGCCGCTGCCGCCGGCGATCAGGCCCATGCGGCCGCCGGCCGCAGCGCAGGTCGAGCCGCCCGGAACGGCCAGAGGCACGCCGGCCTTGCTCTTGCTGAACGAGGCGGAGGTCACGCAGCCGTCGGACAGGGAGTCATAGGTCCAGTGTCCGCGCATCCCGCGCGAGATGGCGCCGCGATCCAGATAGTTGATCGAGACGACCGCGTTGCCGCGGCCCTCGGCGAAGTTGCCGCCGACCGTCAGGTCCAGATTGTAGGTCGGGGTGGTGGTGTGGCTGTCCCAGTTGGTCTGGCCGTTGATCTCGACCCCTTCGAAGTCGTCGCGCATGATGAAGTTGACGACGCCGGTAATGGCGTCCGAGCCGTAGACCGCCGAGGAGCCGCCGGTCACCACTTCAGTCTGCTTGATCAGCGAGACGGGGATCGTGTTGATGTCGGTGGTCTGGTCGGCGCCGGCGATGGCGAACCGCCGGCCGTTGACCAGCACCAGGTTCCGCTGGGCGCCGAAGCCGCGCAGATTGAGCGTGGCCGTGCCGCCAGGCACGGTGTTGGCCGTCTGACCGTTGTTCTGCGAGCCCACGAATTGCGGATTGGTCCCCAGCAACTGCTCGGCGTTGACCGTGCCGGACAGCTTGAATTCCTCGGCGCTCACGACCGCCACCGGCGTCGGGGCGCTGAAGCCGCGCGAGGCCAGGCGCGAGCCGGTCACCACCACGGTCTCGACCGTTGAAGCCTCGTTGCCGGACGGCGCCGGCGATGTGTTTTGTGCTTGTGCCAGCGCTGGCACAAGCAGCAAAGCCGCGGCCAGGACGGCGGGCGAAGCCGCGCCGAAGTAGTGCTTGGTGTTCATGTCGTTCCCTCCTGAGGCGGCTCTTTGGGCCGCTCGCTTGCGCTTGGTAGAAAGATGTGGGGTTAGAAATTCTGGCTCACCGTCCCGTCGAAGCGACGGTCTTCGAGCCAGCGGCCGCCGAAGCTCCGGAAGCCCGTGACCTGGTCCAGCGCGAAGTTGGACGGGGCCTTGGGCAAACGGAGTCGGAAGAGGTCGATGTCTTGGACGTCCCGCATCCAGAAGGCCGGCCGGGCGTCGGCGGCCTCGGTCACGATCTCGATGTTGCTCATCTCGATGTTGCGGGCGTGGCGGATGAAGAAGCCGGTGGCGGGCAGGTCGCCGAACATGTCCGGATCCGGATAGGCCTTGTCGGCCTCGGGCGGCTGTCGCTTGGCCAGCTCGGCCGAACCGCCGCCCGACTGGTGGAAGTAGACGTCGCTGATCTTGACGTCCTCGACCGGATGGCCGGCCACGCCGGCGATGATCGAGGGCTGCGGGGTCGCGCCGTGGCTGACGATGTTCTGGATCGTGATGCGCCGCAGCTTGCCGACCGCGGCCCCGGCCGGCCCCCGCATGCGGCTGCCCAGGCGCAGGAACAGCGGCGGAAAGCCCAGGCCGCGCATGGTGATGTTGCTGATGGCGATGTCTTCGGTCAGCGCCCCGTCCATCGTCTCCAGCGCGATGCCGTAGCAGTGGTCGAACACGCAGTTGGTGATGGTCACGTTCTTGAAGCCGCCGTTCGACTCCGTGCCCAGCTTGATCCGGCCATAGCCGTGGAACCCCGGCGGCATCGTCTTCCACGTGCCGTCGATCACCGAGCCCATCTCGTAATTGCCGGTGAGCAGGCAGTCGGAGATCGTCAGGTTCTCGGTCGGCCGCGCATAACCCAAGGCAAACGAGCTTTTGGGGCAGATGCCGTCGTCCCACGGCGAGTTGATCGTGCAGTTGGTGACCCGCACGTTGCGGCAGCAGTCGATGTCCAGCCCGTCGCGGTTGGTGTCGACGATCAGACTGTCGATAATCAGATTGTCGACGCCGGTGGCCAGCAGGGCGAACCAGCCGCCTTGCAGGATCTTGAAGTCCCGCAGCAGCACGTTGCGGCAGTTCTTCAGGGCGATGGCCTTGTCGCCGACGCCGGGACCGCTGACGTCCGGCGGATCGTCGGGGAAGCGGTGGCCGCGGGTCAGGCCCTTGCCCCAGATCAGGCCGGCGCCGACGATGGCGATGTCGTGCAGGCCTTCGCCGAAGATCAGGCTGTTGGTCCAATGGCTGTGGCCGTAGTCCTGATAGGCGTTGCCGGCGCCGGGACCGGGATCGTCGTAGCCGTTCGGCGCCACGCCGGTCGGCGCGGCGGCCAGGATCACGGCCCCGGCCTCGAGGTGCAGGATGATGTTGCTCTTCAGGCGCAGGGTGTAGCAGGCGTAGGTCCCGGGCGGGACGTAGACCGTGCCGCCGCCCCGCGACGCGACGTGGTCGATGGCCTTGTTGATGGCGGGGGAGTCGATGGCCGCGCCGTCGCCGACGGCGCCGAAATCGCGGACGTTGAACCAGTGATCGGTCGGGTTGGAGGGCCTGGGCTGGGCGCCGGCGGAACCGGCGGCGGAAAGCGTCGAAACGCCGGCCAAACCCGCGAGCACCAGCCCTCTTCGATCCAGTCTCATCCCGCGCGCGCCCCTTATTGAACCTGTCTGACGCAGGTCCGTTGCGGGCAGGAAACATTCGGCGACCAGGGGTGTCAAATGTTTTTGGTACCGGTAGCATTCAATTTGCCAGCGCTGGCACGACAGATGCTAGCGCTGGCAACGCTGTCATACTCGCGCTATGTCATATGGTGGGAAACGGGAGTGTTCGGGTGGTCCAGGGCGAATTCGGCGCGGCGCTTTCGGTGACGATCGACGATGTGGCCCAGGCGGCGGGCGTTTCGATTCGCACGGTGTCGCGGGTGCTCAACAAGGCGCCCAATGTCGGCGATCAGACGCGCAAGACGGTCCTGGAGACCATCGACAAGCTCGGCTACAGCCCCAGCATCCGCGCGCGGGCCCTGGCCTCGGGGCGCTCGTTCCTGATCGCCGTGGTGCAGGACGATCCCAACGCCCACGTGATCAGCGCCCTGCAGCGCGGCATCGTCGAGACCTGTTCGCGGCACGGCTACGAACTGGTGGTCCACCCGGTGCGGTTCGGCGATCCCGAGATCGCCGCCGACGTGGAGAGCTTCGTGCGGCGCTCGCGGGTGGACGGCCTGATCGTCCTGCCGCCGACCTCCGAGATCGCCGCGATCCCCGCGCGCCTGACCCAGCTGGGCGTGCCGTCGGTGGGCATCGCCTCGGTGTCGCTGCCCGAATATCCCAGCATGCTGGTCAGCGACGAGCGGGGCGCGACCTTCGAACTCGGCCGGCGCCTGGTCGAGCTGGGGCATCGCCGGATCGCCCTGATCGAAGGCCCGCCCCACTTCCGTTCGGCGCAGGAGCGCAGGGCCGGCTTCCTGGCGGCGCTGCCCGAGCCGATGCCGGAACACTATCGCCAGAAGGGCGACTACGGCTTCGAGAGCGGCCTGGCCGCCGCCGAGGCGCTGCTCTCTCTCGACCAGCCGCCGACCGCGATCTTCGCCTGCAACGACATCATGGCCGCGGCCGTGCTCAAGGTGGCCCGCGAGCGCGACGTGCGGGTGCCGGGCCAGCTGTCGGTGGCCGGGTTCGACGACAGCGACATCGCCTCGATGGTCACCCCGGCCCTGACGACGATCCGTCGGCCGCTGACCGACATGGCCAGGCTGGCGACCGAGACCCTGCTGGCCATGATCGACGACCCGAACGGCGCCCAGCCGCACAAGTCGATCACCCTGAGCCTGATCCAGCGCCAGTCGGTGGCCCCGCCAGAGAAAACTTAGAACCGCATCTCCAGCCCCAGACGGAACTCCCGGCCGGTGTGGTGCTGGTAGTTGGCCAGGTCGCTGGTGTCGGAGAACTGGCGATGGGCCGTGTTCAGCAGGTTGCCGCCCGCCGCCGTCACCCACCATCCGCGCGCGACCCTATAGCGGGCCGAGAGGTCCAGGTTGGTGTAGGCGTTGACGCCGTCCACGTCGGCGCCGGTCGGGGCGGGGATGGCGGTCAGGTAGCGGCCGCGATGCGACAGGGTGGCGCGCAGATCCAGGCCGTTGCGGCGATAGGCCGTCGTGATCGTTCCCACGATGCGCGGCGAGCCCAGGCTGTCGTGGGCGATGAACGGTTCCCCCTGCAGGTTCCAGAACCGCATGCGCGCGCGGGTGTAGGTCAGGCCGGCGCGAACGTTCCAGCCGCGCAGGGCCGGCGTGGCCAGGTCGAGCGGAGCCTGAAGCGCCAGCTCCAGCCCGTCCAGATGGCCGCCGCCGCGATCGGTCCGGGTCAGGAACTGCCAGATCGGCAGGTCGGGCGCGCAGCCCGGCAGACGGCCGCACGCCGTCAGCGCCACGCTGTCGGGCAGGCCGAACGGATTGTCGGAAAACACCGTCGGCGCGGTGGTGGTGATCTGGACGCTGGAGCGGATGGTCTTGTGGAAGAGCGCCGCCGAGAAGACCGCTCCCGGCGCGAAGTACCATTCGACGGCGGTGTCCAGGGTGTCGGCGCGCGCGGGGCGCAGGAACGGATCGCCGGCCGAAGCCGCCCGCAGGCCTCCCGTCGAGACGGTGACCCCGGGCCGCAGGCTGCGCAGATCCGGCCGCGTCATCACCCGCGCGGCGGCGAACCGCAGCAACAGGTCGTCGCGCGGTTCGACGGCCAGGTTGAACGAGGGCAGCAGGTCGTCGTACGCCCGCGACGCCGAGATCGGCGCCACGAAGCCCGGCGCGTTCACGTCGGTGGTGAAGCCCTGGGACGCCTGGCGGGTGTGGGCGTAGCGCAGGCCGAGATCGCCGCGCGGCGACCAGGCCGTGGACGCCGAGAAGGCCGCCTGCAGATAGGCTGAGCTGTCGTGTTCCTCGACCGCGTAGTTGAGGCCCAGAAGCGGTTCGGGGCCCAGGTCCAGCGTCTCGCAGGGGTTCGACCAGCAGGCGGCGCGGAAGAGGGCGGAGGCCATGACGACATCGGGCGCGAGCCAGGCGTCGGGCGTGCCGGCCGCGGTGTTGAAGCGTTCCGACCAGGCCTGGTGCAGATAGGCGGACGGCGGGATCGCCGCGAGGGCGGGCGGGATGTCGGCGTTGAGGTTGGCGATCGTGCCGTCCGACCGCGCCATGGCGACCGCGTCGGTGCGATAGGTCTTGTGCTGGAGCCCGCCTCGCAAAGTCAGCCTCTCCGCCGGCGTCCATTCGAGGTCCAGGCCGGCGGTCTTGAAGCTGTTGTCGACCCAATTGGGTTCGGTCCGCAGTTCGGCCAGGGTCCAGTTCGCGGGCTTGGCCAGGTCGGCCGATCCGAAGTCGATCAAAGGCCGCCGGCGGTCGCTGAAATCGTAGGCGAAGCCTTGGACGTCGTACTGATCCAGCTGGACTGTGGTCTGCAGCGGATTGCTGAAATCGGACCGGCTGTAGCCCGCGAGCGCCGTCAGCGTCAGCCGATCCGAAAGGCGCTGACGGACCGACAGCGTGGTCTGGCGGAAGATGGTCTCGAGCCGGTCGAACCGCGACTCCGTGCGGACATCGACATTGTCGAACGCCCCCGCGATCAGCACCGGCAGACCCGGTCGCGGCGTGATGATCGTGGCGTCCCTGACCCGGACGGCGGCCAGGCCGCAGTCGGGATTGAGCGGCGTGCGACAGGCCCCCGCCGTGCGGAAGGTGAAGCTCTCCAGCAGGTCCTCGCGCCGCTCCGAGGACAGTTCGGAATAGAGGACGTCCAGGGCGACGTGGGTGCGGTCGGACGGCCGCCACTGCAGGCTGCCGGTCAGGCCCAGGCGCTTCTGCTCGATGCGGAACGCTTCCAGCCGGGGGATGCGCGGATGCAGGGCGGCGTTCAACGCCGCCAGGTCCGGCGCGCCCGGCGCCGCGCCGCCGAAGCCCGGAAAGACCGTGTCGCCGGCCTGCCACTGCCCGGCGTTGGTGCCGACATCGTCGACCGACCGCTCCGAATAGGCGCCCGAGATCAGCACCCCGAACCGGTCGTCCTGGGTGCGGCGTGACGCGATCGCCGAGAGGCGCGGAACGGCCTCGCGGCTTCCGAAGTTGTAGGCGCCCTCGACCGTCAGCTGGACCCTGGAGCGCGGACCGTCCAGGGGTGACCGGGTCCGCAGATCGACCGTGGCGCCCAGCGAGCCCTCGTCGACATCGGCCGACGGGGTCTTCTGCACCCGGATCTGGTTGAAGAGGTCGGCGGCGAAGACGTTGAAATCGAAGCCCCGGCCGCGGTTGGTCCCGCCGCCGGCGTTCGATCCGCCGAACGTCGCCAGGGTCTCCATGCCGTTGATGCGGACGCGGGTGAACTCGCTGCCGACCCCGCGCACGCTGACCTGCCGGCCTTCGCCGCCGTCGTTGGTGACGGCCACGCCGGGCAGCTGCTGCATGGCGCTGCCCAGGCCCGGATCGGCCAGGTTGCGAAGGTCGTCGCCCAGCAGGATGTCGCTGCTCTCGGCCGACAGGCGCTTCATTCGCAGGGCCTCGCCGCCGGCGTCGCGCGCGATGACCTGGACCGTGCTCAGGGCGGGGGGCTCGCTGTCCTCGGGCGGCAGGAGCCGGGGGCGGGACGGGGCGATCGCGGGGCGCGGCGCGGCGGGCCTGATGCTGATGACCCCGTCGGCGCTGACCGACAGCTCCAGGTCCGAGCCGCGCAGCAGGCGTCGCACGGCCTCGGCCGGCTCCAGGCGGCCGCGCACCGCCGGCGCCGATCGTCCCCGGACCGAGCCGGCCGGCGCGATGATGATCACCCCCGTCTGGCGCGACAGGGCCAGCAGGGCGCTCGCCAGGGGCTGGGCGGGGAGGTCGACGACCTTGGCCGGCGCGGCCTGGACCACCGTCGGCGTCAGGCCCAGGAGCAAGGTCAGCGTCGCCGCGACGGTGACCAGACGAGGACCGCGCGCGCCGAGGCGGGTCTTACCGGGCATGAGGCTCCGGCGCGCGTTTCGGCTCGGCGGCGACGAGGGTCCGGCCGCCGCGACCGTCCGCGATCAGGCGCACCGGCAGCACGCGCGGCAGTTCGGCGACGAAGCGGTCGGCCTGGGCGATGTCGAAGGCGGCGGTGACCTTCAGCCGGGCCGTCGAAGCCGAGTCGATCGTCAACGGACGCCGACCGTAGCGGTTGAGATCGGCGACGACCTCGGCCAGCGGCGCGTCCTCGTAGGCCAGGCGGCCCTGGCGCCAGCCGCCCGCCAGGTCCGGCCGGGACAGCACGCCGACGGTGAGGCCGCGCGCGTCGGCGACCGCGGTCTGGCCAGCGCGCAGCGTGACCGCGCGGTGCTCCTGACGATCCGAAACCTGGACGACGCCCTGTTCGACCTCGACCCGCACCTCCTGATCGGCGCCGTGATGGACGTTGAAGCGCGTCCCGACGACCCGGACCATGGCGTCTCCGGCCTGGACCGTGAACGGACGGCCGCTCTGGTGAGCGACGACGAAGAAGGCTTCGCCATGCTCCAGCGCCAGCGTGCGCGGCCGCCAGCGCGAGGCGGCCTGGAGACGCGACGCCGGGGCCAGGGTGACCTGGCTGCCGTCGCTCAGGGCGATCTGGCGGGTTTCGCCCGGCCGGGTCTCGTAGGCCGGGGCGGGGAGGGCGAAGACGGCGATGGCCAGGCAGGCCGCCAGCAGGCCGCCGGCGGCCAGGGCCGGGACCCGCCACCGAAGGCCTTGGGGCGCGATGGAACGCGCGGCGGGCTGGGCGGCCAGAGAGGCGCCCAGGCCGCCCAGCATCAGGATCACGCCCTCGGCCTGTTCATAGGCGCGACGGTGCAGCGGGTCGGCGTCCAGCCAGGCGCCCAGCAGTCGCGACCGCTCGGGCGGGAAGTCCTCGCCCACGACCGCCAGGGCCCAGGCGCGGGCGGTCTGGCCGATCGGCGAGTCAGGATCCACGGCTTCGTTCACGCGAGAGTCCTCGATAATCGGCGGTTCCATGGATCAGGGCGCGCTGGCAGACGGCCAGCGCCTCCTCGACGGTCTTGCGGACGAGCGATGGCGAGACGCCGAAGCGCTCGGCGATCGCCACGAAGCTCTGGCCGTCCATCCGGTTGGCCAGCAGGTACCGACGATGCCGCTCGGGCAGGCCCTGCACGACCTTTTCGAGCAGGCCCATCTGCTGCTTGGCGATCAGGGTGCGCTCCAGGTCGGGCGTCTCCTCGGCGTCGATCGCCAGCAGGGGCGCCGAGGCGTCGAGGGTCCGGCTGACGCGGGCCAGGCTGCGGCGTTCGTCCAGCATCAGGTTGATCGCCACGCGGAACACGAAGGCCCGGGGGCTTTCGATCCGTTCGGCGCCTTCCAGCTCGCCCAGCTTGAAGAAGGCCTGCTGAGCCACGTCCTCCGGATCGGGCGGGCCCGCGCCGAACCGCGCGCGCAGGAAGGCGCACAGGTCGCGCCACTCGCGGGCATAGGTCGCCGAATAGGACGGGCGATCGCGCCACCGACCTCTCGCGGCGTCCTTTGGCCCGACTTCCCCTGGCCTGACGCTGTTTGGCCCGACGATTCGAAGCTTTGGCGTCTTCGCCTCGAACACCGGTGCTCCCCAGTCACGTCGGCCATTTTCTTGAGGCGACGACGATGGGAGGGAACGGGCCCGCGATCAACCGAAACAGAAAAAAATGCGGGGGAGGCGAACTTTTTTGTGCGGATCAACACGGCGAAAACGTCGTTTTCCGTGGTTCTGAAAAGAGGCAAAATATTCACCGTTTTTAGAATGATACCGCTAACTTTTCCTCTTTTCTCCAGGTTCTTGCCATGTCTATCCTAATGACACCGGTGACAAAAGGCCGGGCCAATTAAGGCGGCTTACGAACCGCCGGGACGAACTTGGGGAGGAAGAGTCCATGACTAAGTCCACGCATCCGCACACCTGCGCCCTGCTGCGCAATTCGTCGCGCCTGGCGCTGACGGCCGCGCTGACGGCCGGGTTCTCGATCGGCCTCGCGGCGACCGCGGCCCAGGCCCAAACCGCTCAGACCGCCGCCGCCGAGACCGTGATCGACGAGGTCGTCGTCACGGGCTACCGCGCCTCGCTGCGCAGCGCGATGGAGACCAAGAAGACCTCGGACGTCATGCTCGACGCCATCAACGCCGAGGACATCGCCGATTTCCCGGACTCGAACCTAGCCGAATCCCTGCAGCGCCTGCCCGGCATCTCGATCGACCGCGACAACGGCGAAGGGCGCACGATCAGCGTCCGCGGCCTGAGCGGCGACTTCAGCCGGGTGCGGATCAACAACATGGAAGCGCTGTCCACCGGCGCCAACAACGACGCCGGCGCCAGCCCCAACCGCTCGCGCGCGTTCGACTTCAACGCCTTCGCCTCGGAGCTGTTCAGCTCGGTGCGGGTGCGCAAGTCGTCGTCGGCCGAAGCCGACGAGGGCTCGCTGGGCGCCACCGTTGACCTGATCACCGGCAAGCCCTTCGACTACAAGAACGGCGCCTTCGCCGCCTCGGCCGAGGACTCGTATTACGAGAACGGCAAGACCCACAGCCCGCGCTTCACCGTGCTGGCTTCGGACCGCTGGTTCGACGGCAAGGTCGGTCTGCTGGTCTCGGGCGCCTACGCCAAGCGCAAGTCGGTTGACGACAACTATGCCCGGGGCGGCGGTTCGGCCGACTACACCTATCGCGGCTCGACCTGGACCGGCAACGAACTGCCCGGCCGCGCCGGCTTCGCCGCGCCGACCGGCACGGTGTTCAGCGCCCTGATTCCGACCACCCTGACGGGCGCGGCGCTCGACGCCTACAAGGCCAATGCGGCCAATTACTACGACCCGCTGGCCAACCCGGCCGCCTATGCCGAAATGACCGGTTCGGACCCGGCCGCCTACGCCAAGCTCTATCCGAACTGCGCGGCCACGGCGGGCCAACCGGTCTCCGCCCTGACCCCGACGACGTCGGGCTGCAACGACTCGCTGATCCGCTTCCCGGCCCTGCCGACGCTGAATGAAAAGGACGTCGACACCGAGCGCCTGGGCCTGACCGCCGCGTTCCAGGTGCAGATCAGCGAACGCACCCGCCTGACGGTCGACGCGCTGTATTCGCGCTTCGAAAGCACGACGACCAACTACGGTCTCTCGCCGGTCGGCCTGAACCGCAACAACACCAACGCCAGCTATTCCTACGGGGCCAACGTGCCCACGGCCACCGCCCGCGCCGGCACGGCCATGACGGCCGCCCAGCGCCGCGCGCTCTATCCGGGCGCCTGCACCTTCGCCGCCGAAACCGAGCTGAACCCCGGCCAGGATTGCGGCCAGTCGCTGTACGGCACGACGCCGCTCCCCGGCTACAGCTTCAGCTACAGCCCCTACAATCTCGATCCGTACGAGTACTACACCAACCCGACTTCGCCGGGTTACGCCGGGCCAGCCGCGTCGCTGCCGTTCCGCGGCGACCTGATCGGCCGTCCGTCGGTCAAGCTGCTCGACGCCGAGGTCGTGGGCCAGAACGCCGAGTACCTGAAGCTGGGCAACGTCGACTGGCGCTCGGCCGCCGACCGCGGCGCCTACACCACTGACTTCCGCCAGGTGTCGTTCGACCTGACGCACGAGTTCAGCGACCGCTTCCGCGGCCAATTCAGCGCCGGCATGTCGGAGTCGACGAACGAAAACCAGGGCACCCTGGTCGAGTTCAACTACATGGACGCGCCGGAACCGTTCATCTTCGACGAGCGCGGCGCCAACGGCATGCCCCGGTTCGACGCCGGCTTCAACGCCGCCGATCCCAACAAGTGGGGGATCATCAAAGGCTTTTCGGGCATGCGCAATTACAAGCGCACGACGGAGAACACCTACAAGGGCCTGAAGGCGGACTTCACCTACGAGTTGGACGACAACTGGTCGGTCCAGTTCGGCGGCACCGGCCGCAAGTTCGAGTTCACCACCAACCAGTTCGAACGCAACAGCGACCTCCTGAACCCGACCGAGAAGGAGGCCGGCGTCAGCATCGCGTCCCTGGGCCGGGTCGTGAACTTCGGCGACGGCCTGGAAGTGCCGCAAGGCACGACCACCAGCTTCTTCGCGCCCAGCCTGGAAGCCTTCGACAGCGTCTTCGACTTCGACTGCAACTGCATCAACAAGTACGGCGACTTCCGCATCACCCGGAAGCGCAACCGCTCGGCCTCGTTCGGCGTGACCGAGGACAACTACGCCTACTACGCGCAGTTCAACTTCAACTACGATGTCCTGGACGGCCGCCGCCTGTCGGGCAATGTCGGCGTCCGCCAGGCCCACACCGAGGTGAACGCCCAGGGCGAGACGACCGCTGGCCGGCCGATCTACGGCGCCAACAGCTATGACGACACGCTGCCCGCGGGCAACGTGACGTTCGAGGCCTTCCACAACTTCTACATCCGCGCCGCGGCGGCCAAGGTCATGGCCCGCCCGCTGCTGGGCAACCTGTCGCCGGCGGTGACCGGCATCAGCGTCCCGAGCGACGGCTCGAGCACCGGGGGCACCCTGACTGTGGGCAATCCCAAGCTGTCGCCGTTCCGCGGCAAGGCCTACGACGTGGCGGCCGAATGGTACTTCACACCGGGCGGCCTGATCAGCCTGGGCTATTTCCGCAAGGACATCTCGTCGTACCCGCAGACGATCTTCTACGAAGCCCCGCTGTCGGAATTCCTCGACCCCGAGGCGATCGAAGCGCTGAAGCTGGGTTTCCCCGGCACGACCGGCGGCGACGTTTTCCGCCGCGCCTATATCGACGCCAACAATCCCTTCCTCGCTCGTCAGGTCCGCGACGCGCCGGGCGGCGTCCTGCAGGGTTGGGAATTCAACTACCAGCAGGACCTGACCTTCCTGCCCTGGTACTTCAAGAACCTGGGCGTCCAGTTCAACGCCACCAAGCTGGACACCGAGCTGACCTACATCCTGGATCCGGGCAACGTGAACGCCACGACCGGGGCGGTCCTGAAGGCTCCGGTCTACGGCAAGGCGCCGTGGCTGGGCGCTTCGCCCGAGGGCCTGAATTTCACGCTCTACTACGAGACCGAGAAGTTCAACGCCCGCGTCTCGGTGGCCCACCGCGCCGAGTACTACACCAAGTACCCCGTCGGGGCCGGCAACTGCGACCCGGGCCTGCAGGCGAGCGGCGCGGCTTGCGACTCTCCGCTGATCAACGAGTTCGACGGGGCCAAGGCCACCACCAACGTCGACTTCTCGGCGCGCTACCAACCGATCGAGAAGGTCAGCATCACCTTCGAGGCGCTGAACATCACCAACGAGATGTCCTCGCGGTTCACGTTCGCCGATCCGGTCGTCCTCTCGTACGGCGGATCGGGTCCGAACTACCGGATCGGCATTCGTTACAAGTACTGACCCCGTTTCGGCCCGCGGTCGACCGGCGCCCGCGCCGGGCCGATCGCGGCCGACCCGTGGATCGTCGCCGCGCGGCGCGAGTCGATCGTCCACGGTTTCTAAGCCGCCTCCCGCGGTGACTTAGGCGGACAGCCGGCCTTCCCGGCTGTCCGCCGCCTTTCTTTCGGGCCGCCCGGCGCGAGGGCGGCCGAACCCGTCGTTGCCCAGAGTGATGTCCATGCGCTTTTCGGCCCTGCTTCTCGCCTCCTGCCTTGTGGTCGGCCCGTTTGTCGCCGCCTCGGGCGCCCAGGCCCAGACGCCCGTTCCCAACCCGCCGCCGCACTTCAACGCGATCAAGATCGTGCTGGTCGGCGACTCGACCACGGCGGTGCAGGGCGGCTGGGGTCCCAGTTTCTGCGCTAAGCACGTGACCTCGTTCGCCGCCTGCATCAATCTGGCCCGAGGCGGCCGCAGCAGCGGCAACTATCGGACGGAAGGGTCGTGGGCCTTGGCGCTGAACGAGATCAAGTCGGGCGGCTTCAACGACACCTATGTGCTGGTTCAGTTCGGCCACAACGACCAGCCCGGCAAGCCCGGCCGGTCGACCGACCTGGCCGTCGAATTCCCGGCCAATCTGAAGGCCTATGTCGACGAGATCCGGGCGGCCGGCGGCAAGCCGGTGCTGGTGACCCCGCTGACCCGCCGCCAGTTCAAGGACGGCAAGTTGGTCGACGACCTGGGGCCCTGGGCCGAGGCGACCCGCAAGGTCGCCGCCGAGACCGGCGCGCCGCTGGTCGACCTGCACGCCGACAGCTCCGCGGCCGTCCAGGCCATGGGCGCGGCCGAGGCCGCGCGCTTCGCGCAGACCCCGCCGCCCGCCCACGTGCTGGAGGCGGCCAGGACGGGCACGACGATCGCGGCCGGCACGCCCGCGCCCGGAGCGAGCGGCGCGCCGACCGCCGCCGCCGCGCCGAACGTCCAGAATAACGCCGCCGTCGAACCGATGGGCCAGGCCAAGCTGTCGTTCGACTACACCCACCTGGGCGAGACCGGCGCGGACTATTTCGCGACCATCGTCACCGCCGACCTGGCCAAGGCCGTTCCGGCCCTGCGCCGGTTTCTGATCCCCTAGTTTGCCTTCCGAGGACCTCGCCATGCGGCTGACCCGTAGAACCACGTTGGCCCTCGCGGCCGGCGCCGCCAGCGGCGGCTTCGCGCAAGCCCGGGGAGCGGCTCCGACCTCGCCGTTGCGCCTCTGGTACCGCCAGCCGGCCCAGGAATGGGTGGAGGCCCTGCCGGTGGGATCGGGCCGCATGGGCGCGATGGTGTTCGGCGGCGTGGCGGCCGAGCGCCTGCAGTTGAACGAAGACACCCTGTGGGCGGGCGGGCCCTACGATCCGGCCAATCCCGAGGCGTTGAAGGCCCTGCCGGAGATCCGGGCGCTGATCGACGCCGGCGACTACGCCAAGGCGACCGAGATCGCCGACGCCCGCTTCATGGCCACGCCCAAGCGCCAGATGGCCTACCAGACGATCGGCGACCTGAAGCTGACGTTCCCGGGCCTCGACGGCCAGCCGACGGACTATGTCCGCGAGCTCGACCTGGACGGCGCGATCGCCACGACCCGCTTCAAGGTCGGCGGAACGGGCTACACGCGGCAGGTCATCGGCAGCTATCCCGACCGGGTCATCGCCGTGCGGCTGAGCGCCGACAGGGGCAGGGCGATCACGGTGGACCTGGCCTTCGACAGTCCGCTGAAATCCAAGCCGGTCTCCAGCATCGAGGGCCGCGACACCCTGGTCCTGGCCGGCGCCAACGACACCCAGCAAGGCATCGCCGCCCAACTGAGGTTCGAGTGCCGCGTGCGGGTGCTCAACAAGGGCGGGACCCTGACCGCCAGGGAGGGCGTGCTGTCGGTCGCCGGGGCAGACGAGGTCGTGCTGCTGATCGCCGCCGCCACCAGCTATCGCCGCTTCGACGACGTGGGCGGTGATCCGACGGCGACCAACCGCGCGGTGCTGGCCCAGGCCTCGACCAAGCGGTGGCAAGCCCTGCTGGCGACCCACCAAGCCGATCACCGGGCCATGTTTCGGCGGGTCAGCGTCGATTTCGGGACCACCACGGCGGCGCTGAAGCCGACCGACGAGCGCATCAAGGTCTCACAGACCACCGACGACCCGGCCCTGGCGGCGCTGTACTATCAGTACGGCCGCTACCTGCTGATCGCCTGCTCGCGTCCCGGCGGCCAGGCCGCCAACCTGCAGGGGATCTGGAACGACCAGACCTCGCCGCCCTGGGGCGGCAAGTACACGATCAACATCAACACCGAGATGAACTACTGGCCGGCCGAACCGACGGGCCTGGCCGAGTGCGTCAAGCCGCTGATCGAGATGGTCCGCGACCTGTCGGTCACCGGCGCGCGCACGGCCAAGGTGATGTACAACGCCCGCGGCTGGGTCACACACCACAACACCGACCTGTGGCGGGCCAGCGGGCCGATCGACGGCGCCAAGTTCGGGGTGTGGCCGACGGGCGGGGCCTGGCTCTGCAAGCACCTGTGGGATCACTACGACTACAACCGCGACCGCGCCTACCTGGCCGACGTCTATCCGCTGATGCGCGGCGCGGCCCTGTTCTTCCTTGACGCCCTGGTGGTCGATCCCAAGTCGGGCAAGCTGGTGACCAATCCGTCGATCTCGCCGGAGAACAGCCACGGCCACGGCTCGTCCCTGGTGGCCGGTCCGACCATGGACCAGGCGATCATCCGCGACCTGTTCACCGCCTGCATCAAGGCCGCCGCCATCCTGGGAACCGACGCCGACTTCTCCGCCGAGCTGGCGACCGCGCGCGACAAGCTGGCCCCCTACAAGATCGGCAAGGACGGCCAGCTGCAGGAGTGGCAGGAGGACTGGGACGCCGACGCCACCGACATCCATCACCGCCACGTCTCGCACCTGTACGGCGTGTTCCCCAGCGACCAGATCGCCGTCGACACCACGCCCAAACTGGCCGACGCGGCCAAGGTCTCGCTGAACACCCGGGGCGACATCTCGACCGGCTGGGCCATCGCCTGGCGGCTGAACCTGTGGTCGCGGCTGGGCGACGGCGACCGGGCCCACAAGATCCTGTCGCTGCTGCTGGGTCCCGAGCGGACCTATCCCAACATGTTCGACGCCCACCCGCCGTTCCAGATCGACGGCAATTTCGGCGGGACCTCGGGCATGACCGAGATGATCCTGCAGAGCCGCAACGACCAGATCCTGCTGTTGCCGGCCCTGCCATCGGCCTGGCCGACCGGACGCCTGACCGGCCTGAGGGCCAGGGGCGCGGTCGGTGTCGACGTGACCTGGACGCGCGGCAAGCTGGAGGCGGCGGTGTTCACCGCCGCCGCCGATGGTCGCCACCATGTGCGCTATGGCGGATCAGTGATCGATCTCGACATCAAGAAGGGCCAGCGCGTTCGCCTGACGGTGCGCGACGGCCAACTTCGGAGAGCCTGAGCGTGATCAGACTGATCGCTGTCGTTTGCGGGCTCGTGGCCCTGACGGTCGGTGGGAACGCCTGGGCGACCACCCTGCGGGTCGGCAAGGGCGGGGCCTATGCCAGCGTCCAGGCCGCCGTGAACGCCCTGCCGGCCGACGGCGGGACCCTGGAGCTGGCGCCCGGCGAGTATCGCGAGAAGCTTGAGATCGCCAAGCCCAACGTCCGCCTGATCGGCAAGGGCAAGGGGCCGCGGGACGTGGTGCTGGTCTGGAGCGACGGGGCGATCACCGCCGGCGGCACGTTCAAGTCGGCCTCGGTCAACGTGTCGGGCGACGGCTTCCGGGCCCGCAACCTGACCATCCAGAACGACTATCATCTGAAGGACGCTCGCCCGTCCCAGGCCGTGGCCCTGGCCATCACCGCCGACCGCGCCGTGCTGGAGAAGGTGCGCCTGCTGGGCGCCCAGGACACCCTCTACGCCGCCAGCAAGAAGACCGCGCCCAGCCGGCAGTACTTCCGCGACTGCTATGTCGAGGGCCATGTCGACTTCATCTTCGGCGACGCCAAGGCCTTTTTCGACCGCTGTCATATCCACGGCATCGCCCATGAGACCGTGATGATCACGGCCCAGAGCAAGTCCAAGCCGGAACAGGACAGCGCCTACGTCTTCGACCGCTGCCGGATCACCGCCGATCCGAAGGTGGGCGAGCTCTGGTTCGGCCGCGCCTGGCGCGCCTATGCGACCGTGATCTTCCTGCGCACCCGCGTCGACGCGGCCCTGCATCCGGAAGGCTGGCGCGAATGGACGCCGGGCAAGACCGACACCCTGGGCACGGCGACCTATGCCGAGTTCGCCTCGACGGGGCAGGGGGCCAGCCCCAAGACCCGCGAGCCGCGCAGCCATCAGCTGACCGCCGAGGACGCCAAGGTCTGGTCGCGCGACGTGTTCCTGGCCGGCGCCGACGGATGGCGTCCGTGAGCCTGGATCGTCGCGACTTCCTCGCCTTGGCCGGGGTGAGCGCCGCCGCCGGCCTGGCCCCCACGGGCGCGCGGGCGTCGGGCCTGGACCTGGCCATCGGCGAGGACGGCTGGCGCCTGTGGCTCGACACGGCCGCCGCCTGGGCCGAGGACGCCATCCACCTGCCGGGCCGGTTCGACCTGGCGACGCTGCCGGTCAATCCGCCGACCGGCGGCTGGGGCGCCCTGGCCTCGCCCGACGCGGTGACGGTGACCCTGCCGACCACGGTCGAGCAGCACTTCTGGGGCAAACTTGGCACGCGGCCCTACGGCGCCGACGAATACCGCTACGCCGAGGACGACGACGTGCCGCGCTACGGCGCCTACAAGGGCGTGTCGTGGTGGACCAAGACGATCGCCATCCCCGCGTCGGCCAAGGGCCGGCGGGTGATGCTGAACATCCGGGGCGCGCGGCTGCGGGCCGAGGTGTTCCTCAACGAACGACTGGTCGGCTATTCGATCATGTCGGAGCTGCCGATCAACTGCGACCTGACCGCCGCCATGCGTCCGGGCCAGGCCAATCGCCTGGCGATCCGGATCACCAATCCCGGCGGCCGGTTCGACTGGCGCGACAGCACCACCATGACGTGGGGCAAGGCCAAGCTGTTCGCCTCGCACGGCTTCGGCGGGCTGGATCGCGGCCTGACGCTCAGCGTTCACCCGCTGGCGGCCCGGATCGACGACGCCTGGGTGTTGAACACGCCCGATCCGCGCCGGGCGACCGGCTTCATGGAGATCGCGCTGGAGCGGCCCGTGAGCGCGAGGGGGCTCGAGCGCCTGAAGGCCAAGGCCTCGGCGACGCTGATCGACGACAAGACGGGCCGGCCGGTCGCCGCCGACATCCGGCTGGAGGCGCTGGAGCGCCTGGACGACCATCGTCTGCGCGTCCGGTTCGCGATCCACGCGCCCGGCGCCCAGCTCTGGGACCTCGCCACCCCGAACCTCCATCATCTGCGGCTGCGCTGGGCGCAGACGCGCGACGCCGTCGACACCCGCGAGGTGCGCTTCGGCTTCCGCTGGTTCGCGCCCGAGGGGCTGGGAACCGACGCCCTGCTGCGCCTGAACGGCCGGCGGGTGCGGCTCTATTCGGCGATCTCCTGGGGCTATTGGGGCTTCAACGGCCTGTGGCCGACGCCGGAGCTGGCGCGGCGCGAGGTGACCTCCGCCAAGACCCTGGGCCTCAACACGCTTCACTTCCACCGCAACGTCGGCAAGCCCGAGGTGTTCGCGGCCATGGACGAGATGGGCCTGCTGCGGGTGATGGAGCCCGGCGGCGGTCGCCACGCGATCGGCAAGGACCTCAAGCCGGGCGAAAGCCTGTCGCCCGCCGACGCCTTCAGCCGCGACTTCCTGGTCGAGAAGTGCAAGGCCATGGCCCGGGCCTTCCGCTCGCACCCGTCGCTGGTCCAGTACACCCTGCAGAACGAGATCGGCGCCAACCTGGCCAATCCCGACGTCCAGACCGTGCTGAAGGCGATCCACGAGCTGGATCCCAGCCGCGCGGTGATCCTCAACGACGGCTTCGTGGCGCGCGGCGCGGCCCAGGCCATGTACCTGCCCTATGACGACCGCTACTGGCGCTCGGACAAGGACGCGTGGGGCGGCTGGTGGGTCAATCACCAGGGCGCCGGCGACCAGTGGTACGACAGGTTCTACCAGGGCAAGGACGACTACATCCATCGCCAGACCGGCAAGCCGTTCATCGTCGAGTTCGGCGAGATGCAGGGCTGCGCGGTCGCCGACAACCACGCGGCGATGCTGGTCGAGATCCTCGCCAAGGGCGGCAAGAGCTACGACTTGGAGGACCACAAGGCGGTGGTCGCCCCGACCAACGGCTATCTGGAACGCTGGGGGTTCAACAAGGCCTTCCCGACCAGCGAGAGCCTGTTCCTGTCGGTCGGCCGCAAGGCCTATGAGGCCTGGCGCGAGTATCTGGAGAACATCCGGATCGGCGACACCGTCGACGTCGCCGCCATCTCCGGCTGGGAGAGCACGGCCATCGAGAACCATTCGGGCATCGTCGACGTCCTGCGCGGCTTCAAGGCCGATCCGGCCCTGATGAGCCAGAGCCTGAGGCCGGTGCTGGCGATCGCCAAGCCCCGGGCCCTGGCCTATGCGGCGGGGGAGCGCGCGGAGCTCGATCTCTATCTGCTGAACGACACCGGCAGGGCCGTGTCGGGGGAGATGGCGCTGAGCCTGGTCGGACCGGATGGAAGCGTTGAAGTCCTGGGCCGCTGGCCGGTCCGGACGGGGCAGACGCCCGACGTCTTCAGCTACTTGGTGGCCGAAGGCGTGCGGACCCCGCCGCTGCGGCGCGAAGGGCTGAACGTGGTCCGCATCGCCCTGGGCGAGATCGTCTCCGACCGCGAGATCTGGGTGACCGGCCCGGCGCCGAAGCCCGCCAAGGCGGCCCGCATCGGCGTCTCGGGGATCGCCCGCAGTCTGCGCGACCAGCTGGCGGCCGTTCCGGGCGTCGTCCTCGAGGACTTCAAGCCGGGCGTCCGCTACGACGGAATCATCGCCTCGGGCCTGAAGAGCGACGAGATCGTCCGCCGACAGGTCGGCGAGCAGACGGGCCTGGAGGCCCAGCCCAAGAAGGGCGACAAGCCCGTCGTGGTCCTGGGCGACCTGCCGCCCGAGGTCCTGGCGGCGGTCAAGGCGGGCGTCCCGTTGCTGGCCATGGTGCAGGAAGACGGCCTGGCCGAGGGCGTGGCCAGGCAGCTTTCGGGCCTGGGGCTGTTCGACTATGCCGGTCAGGTCGGGGGGCTGCGGGCTCCCTGGATGGGCAACTGGAACTATGTCCGCGCCCATTCCACCTTCGCCGGCCTGCCGGTCGACAGGGGCATGAGCGTGCTGCATCAGGTCGAAGGGCAGCCGTCCAACGGGCTGGTCGTCGACGGAGCCGGGGTGGAGGTGATCGCCGCCTACAGCCGCGACCACGATCGCCGGAACGGCGCGGCCAGCTTCATCGCGCGCAGGGACGGCATGCGGGTGCTGGTCCACCGTCTGCCCGACATGGCCGGTCCGCTGCAGCGCCGCTGGCTGGCCAACGCCGTCGACTGGCTGGCGCACGGATCTTGAGGGAGGTCGAGATGACGAAGCTGATCGGGCGGCGCGCGATCATGCTGGGCGGCGCCCTGGCGCTTCCGGCGTTCGGCGCGGTCGCGGCGACGGCGCCGAAGCCCCGCATGTTCGAGCGCCTGGGCTGGGCGGGCGGCACGCCCGGCGGCGACGGCGGGAAGGTCATCCGGGTCACCACCCTGGCTGGCGACGGCCCGGGCTCGTTCCGCCAAGCGGTGACGACCAAAGGCCCGCGCACCGTGGTCTTCGACGTGGCCGGCGTCGTCGATCTGGGCCGCAAGAGCATCAAGATTGTCGAGCCGTTCCTGACGATCGCCGGCGAGACCGCGCCGTCGCCGGGCGTGACCCTGATCAAGGGCGGCCTGGAGATCTCGACCCACGACGTCATCGTCCGCCACCTGCGGGTGCGGGCGGGCCGCGACGGGGCCCCGTCGCGCAGCGGGTGGGAGGTCGACGGCGTCACCTGCTGGAAGGCCCGCGACGTCATCGTCGACCACTGCTCGATCAGTTGGGCCACCGACGAGAACCTCTCGGCTTCGGGCCCGCGCTTCGAGGGCGGCGAGGAGCCGAAGGGCTGGCAGGAGGGGACCTCGCACCGGATCACCTTCAGCAACAACATCGTCGCCGAGGGTTTGTCCAACGCCAGCCACGTCAAGGGCGAGCACTCCAAGGGCAGCCTGATCCACGACAACGCCACCCAGGTGCTGATCGTCGGCAACCTCTACGCCCACAACCGCGAGCGCAACCAGCTGTTCAAGGGCGCGGTCGAGGCGGTGTCGGCCAACAACCTGATCTACGACCCGGGCACGCGCGCCATGCACTACGCGCTCAACGCGTCGGAGTGGACGGGCCACGCCTGGCGGACCGGGCGGCTGGCGCTGGTCGGCAACGTGGTCAAGGGCGGGGCGTCCACCGACCTGCGCCTGCCGTTCCTGATCGTCGAAGGGCAGGGGGACCTGGACCTCTACGCGCACGACAACCTGGCGAACTACGCCGACGGCCGCCCGATGCCGCCCAGCCGCGTCATACCCACCGAGCCTCTGCCGAAGATCAGGCTGCTCGACAAGCCGCCGGCATGGCCCGAGGGCTTCCAGGCGATCGACGCCTGGCGGGTCGAGACCAAGGTCCTGCTGAACGCCGGCGCGCGGCCCTGGGACCGCGACGCCGTCGACCGCCGCATCGTCCAGGACGTGCGTCACGGAACCGGCCGGGTGATCGACGACGAAAAGGACGTCGGCGGTTATCCGAGCGAGTTCGGCTTCCAGGCCAGGATCGTCAGCAGGCCGTCGATCGAATAGGGCTTGCGCACCAGCGGGAAGCCCTGGGCGCCCTGCTCGACGATGACGTGGCTGTAGCCGCTGGTCAGCACGATCTGCAGCTTGGGCCACCGATGCCGGATCAGCTGGGCCAGCTCCAGCCCGCTGATGCCCGGCATGACCACGTCGGAGAACACCAGATCGAAGGCTTCGGGATCGCTCTCCAGCTGCTTGATCGCGGCCTGCCCGTCGCCGACCCAGGTGACGGTCTGGCCCAGCTCCTTGAGGAGACCGGCGGCGAACTTGCCGACGCCTTCGTTGTCCTCCACCAGCAGGACGCGGCGTCGGGGCACCGTCGACAGGTCGACCAGCGCGGCGGCCGGAGCGCCGGCGGTCAGGGCCTGACCGTTGGCGCTGGGCAGGTAGAGGGTGAAGGTCGTGCCGACGTGTTCCTGGCTCGCGACGTCGATCTCGCCCCGCGACTGCTTGGCGAAGCCGTAGACCTGGCTGAGGCCGAGGCCCGTGCCCTTGTCGACCGGCTTGGTGGTGAAGAACGGCTCGAAGATCTTCTTCAGCGTCTCGGGCGGCATCCCCGTGCCGTTGTCGGCGATGTCGACGGCGATGAAGTTTCCCCGGGCGGCGGCGTGGCCCCGGACCGCCGGCACGCCGTCGACGGTCCGCGCGGCGATCCTGATCGTGCCGCCGCGCGGCATGGCGTCCCGGGCGTTGATGACCATGTTGAGGACCGCGGTGTCGAACTGGCTGGGATCGGCCTCGACGACGTGTTCGGCCTCGGGAAAGTCCGTCTCGATGATCACCGACGAGCCGATCGTGCTGCCGATGATCCGGTGAAGACCTCTCAGGCGCGCGCAGACGTCGAAGATTTCCGGCTGCAGGGGCTGGCGGCGCGCGAAGGCCAGGAGTTGCCCGGTCAAGGTGGCGGCGCGTTCGGCGGTCTCGGCGATCGCCTCGATGTAACGCGTGCGCTTTTCCTCGGGCACGTTGGGCCGGCGCAGAAAATCCGCCGAGGCGCGGATGACGGTCAGCAGGTTGTTGAAGTCGTGCGCGACGCCGCCGGTCAGCCGTCCGATCGCTTCCATCTTCTGGGCCTGGACCAGGGCCTCGCGCGAGCGCTCCAGTTCCTCCTCGGCCTGGCGCTTTTCGGTGATGTCGCGGGTCACCTTGGCGAAACCCAGCAACCGGCCGGTCTCGTCGCGGATCGGATCGATCAGGACGCTGGCCCAGAACCGCTCGCCGTTCTTGCGCATGCGCTGGGCCTCGCCGGAGAACTTGCCCTCGCGCAGCGCCGTGGCCAGGGCCGCGGCCGGCGCGCCGGCCTCGCGGTCCTCCGGCGTGTAGAACAGCGAAAAGTGGCGGCCGATGATCTCGTTGGCGCTGTAGCCCTTGATCGCCTGCGCCCCCACGTTCCAGTTGGTGACGTTGCCGTCCGGGTCGAGCATGTAGATCGCATAGTCGCGGACGCCCTGGACCAGGAGCCGGAAGCGCTGCTCGCTTTCGTACAAGGCCTGGTCGGCGATCCGCCGGTCGGAGACGTCGCGGGTGATCTTGGCGTAGCCGACCAGCTCGCCCCCGTCGATCACCGGGTCGATCACCACGTGGGTCCAGAAGCGCGTGCCGTCCTTGCGCACCCTCCAGCCCTCGCACTCGAACCGGCCCTCCTCGGCGGCGGTCCGCAGCGCGCGCTCGGGCAGGCCGGCCTGGCGGTCCTCCTCGGTATAGAAGGTCGAGAAGTGCCGGCCGATGATCTCGTCGGCCGTGTAGCCCTTGAACAGCTGGGCGCCGGTGTTCCACGTCGCCACGCGCCCGCCGGCGTCCAGCAGGTAGATGGCGTAGTCCTTGACCGCCTCGATGAGCAACCGGAAGCGCTCGGCCTGGGCAAGGTCCGTCAAACGACGAGTGGGCATTAAGTCCGACATGTCCTGGAGCGCTGCGCTGAGGGTGGAACCCCGAGTTGTTCGATGAGGTTCCGCGAGGCGGCGATATCGCCGGGCGGCCACCATCGCGCGCCTGTCGAACGGGCGCAACAACGGCCGCCCATACGTCAAAATCGACAGACGGACCCACGGCGGTCTCGGTGGATGGCCTGTCCTGGGCTCAGGTGTCTACCGGATGTCGCGCGAACTAGGCCGGGCGTACCACCATCGCGACCCTGCGTTTTTTGCGAGGGCGCCGCCGCATCGCGGGCCCGGCGCGCGGGTGATGGAGAACGCGCGACATGGATATCCGCAAAGCGGTGGCAGCTATGCTCGGGGCGGTCCTGATGGCCGTCCCCGGCCTCGGATTTGCCCAGGAAGCCCAGGTCTACAAGGGCATGATCGTTTCGCATGCCGACAACAGTCTCGTCGTCAAGATGGGCGCGGAGCAGCAGACTCTCACCCTGACGCCGGACACCAAGATCACGGTCACCGCCGGCGCGGGGGTCCTGCAGCGCGAAAGCGGTTCGACCGAGGATCTTATCCGCGGCCTGGCCATCGAGTTCAGGGGCCTGCCGTCTACCGATGGCCTGGTCGCCCAATCCATCACCTTCAAGAAGTCCGACCTGAAGACCGCCCGTCAAATCCAGGCCGGCCTGTCCGAGACGGAGGCGGGCGTCGCCTCCAACAAGCAGGCCATCGCCGAACAGGAAGAACGGCTGAACAATGTCGGCAACCTGGTGGCGGCGGGCCGCGCCAAGGTGTTCTTCGCGGTGGGCAGCGCCACGATCTCCAGTCAGGGCCATCAGGACCTGATGGACATCGCCGCCAAGGCCAAGGCGATCAAGGGCGGCTTCCGCCTGGCCGTGGTCGGCCGGGCCGATCCAACCGGCGACGCGGCCGCCAACAAGCGCCTGAGCGCGCGCCGCGCGCTCGCGGTGAAGAACTATCTGATCGAGAACTGCGGCGTGATGCCGGGCTATATCGTCCCGGCGACCGCCCTGGGCGAATCCACGGTCGCCCAGGATCCCGATCCGCCCCAGAACGCGGCCGAGGCCCGTCGCGTCACCGTGACGATCATGGTCAGCAAGGCCAACACCTCGGTTTCGCACTGACCCGATGACCGCGATCCGAGCCGTCGCCGGCTTCAGACCCTGGGCCTGGACGGTGACGGCGAGGACGCGTCAGTCCGTTTCGGAGCGTTTGGACGCCTCGACCAGACCCTGAGCCGCCCCCCGCAGCAGTCCCTTGGCTTCGGATTGGGACAGGATCGGCCCGCTGACGAAGGCCCCGTTGATCAGGACCGCCAGCTGCCCGGCCAGTTCCTCGGACCGGGCGACGCCCATCCTCTGGGCGATGCCGAGCAGCCGACGCCTCAGTTCCAGCTTGTGGGCGGTGGCGACCCGCCGGGCCGGATGCTCGGCCTGGGGAAACTCGGCGGCGACGTTCAGTTGCGGGCAGCCCCGATAGTTGGGCCGCCCGACCCGTTCGCCGATCCAGTCCATATGAGCTTGAAGTTCGCCCGACGGATCGTCGCGATGCTTGTCGGCGACTTCGTCCCAGGTGCGCCAGAAGTCCGCGTCCTCGCGCGTCAGGAAGGCCGCGACCAGGTCGTCCTTGGTCCGGAAGTGACGATAGAGGCTGGTCTTGGCGACACCGGCCGCCGCGACCACCAGGTCCACGCCGACCGCGCGGACGCCCTCCCGGTAGAACAGGCCCGAGGCCGTATCGAGAATGCGCTCGCGCACCGCGTCGCCGGCGCCGGGCTTCTCAGGGGACGTCGAGCGTCCGGACTCATGCTGCATCACACACCTCCAGCCGCTCTTAGCACGGAGGCGGTTGACACGCTACAGACCTGTTTGTAGCTATGCGAACAGACAGGTCTGTAGCGAGGTTGCGCCATGACGAATTTCGAGAATTCCACGCGACGCGTGGCCGTGTTCGGGGCCTCGGGCCACACCGGGCGGTTCGTGGTCGAAGAGCTTCTGCGCCGGGGCCTGGCGCCCGTGGCGGTGGGGCGGCGGGCCGAGGCGCTGGAGGCCGCCTTTTCCGATGGCGGCGTCGCGATCCGCACGGCGAGCGTCGAAGATCCCGAGACCCTCGACCGGGCGTTCGAGGGCGCGGCCGCGGTGATCAACTGCGCGGGGCCGTTCCTCGACACCGCCGAGGCGGTGGCGGCCGCGGCGCTGCGGGCGGGCGCCCACTATGTCGACGTCTCGGCCGAGCAGCCCAGCGCCCAGGCGGTGTTCGACCGGTTCGACGGGCCAGCCCGCGCGGCCGGCCTGGTCGTCCTGCCGGCGATGGGCTTCTACGGCGGGCTCGCCGACCTTCTGGTGACGGCGGCCATGGGCGGCTGGGCGGAGGCCGACGACATCCAGATCGGCATCGGCATCGATCGCTGGTGGCCGACGAAGGGCACGCGCGTCACTGGAGCCCGCAACACCGCGCCGCGCCAGGTGATCGTCGGGGGACGACTGGCGCCGCTGCCCAATCCGGCGCCGCGAACGACCTGGATCTTCCCCGAACCGCTAGGCTCGCAGGCGATGGTCGAGGTGCCGTTCTCCGAGGTCGTCGTCATCGCCCGGCACCTGAAGACCGCGCGGCTGGACACCTTCCTCGGCGAGACGGCGCTGGCCGACGTCCGGGACGCGGCGACCCCGCCGCCGACCGCCATCGACGAGCGCGGGCTGTCGGCCCAGAGGTTCGTCGTCGAGGCGATCGTGCGGCGCGGCGACCAGACGCGGCGCGCGACCGCGTCCGGCCGCGACATCTACGGGTTCACCGCGCCGCTGGTCTGCGAGGCCGTCGAGCGCCTGCTGGCGGGCGGCGGCGCGAGCGGGGCGCTCGCGCCGGGCGAAGCCTTCGACGCCGCCGATTTCCTCGGGGCGCTGCCTTTCGACGGTCTCGCGATCGCCTGAGGATCAATGGGCGACGGGATCAGAGGGGCGACAGGGGCAGGGCTCCGGCGGGCCGGTGTAGGGCAGCGAGGAGTGGTGCAGGATGATGCGCACCACGCCGTTGTCGTCCTTCTTGAAGGTCCAGGTCTTGTCGACAGTGGTGGGCTTTTTGTCCCTGTCCCAGAACGTGACCTTGCCCATGGTGTTGGCCACGGCGCCGTTGATCTGCAGGCCGACGTCGTCGACCACCACCATGCGCCAGTGCTTGAGCGCGAAGCCGGTGTCGGGATAGTTGGAGTCATGGCCGATGAAATAGGCCAGGGCGCCCTCCTTGGTCAGGCGGAAGGTCTGGGGCTCTTGGGTCAAGGTCGGTTTGAACAGCACCGGTCCGAGATTGTAGCCGTAGAGCCTGTTGATCATCGAGATGGCGAGCGGCCTGGCCTTGTCGATGTCGCCCTCGTCATAGGCCTCGGAGATCTTCACGAGCTCGTCGCCCCAGGCCTTCTCGGCGGCCTTGACCTCTTCCCTGGTGATCTGCTGGCCGCTGGGCGGATCGGCGGCGTAGGCCGCTGTTCCCAGGACGGTGGTCAAGGCGAAGACGGAAACGGCAAAAGCGCGGCGAGTCGAAGGGATCATCTTGTCTTACCTTTGTTGTGGCGCGGCGGTCCGGTTCGGGCCGCTCGCGGTGTCGGGAACGCGGACTCTGAACTGCACCTCGTCTCTCAGGCGCTCGCCTTGGGAGCGTCCTTGAAGAATTCCAGGACCTGGGTCTGGTAGCCGCAGCTCTCCAGCGCCTGGGCCCCGCCGCCGAGGAAGCCCTTGAGGTCGGCGGCGGTCATCCGCTCGGCCCGGGCGTCCAGCTTGCCGGCCAGGCGCTGGCCGCCGATGCGGGTCACCGCGGCGTCGATGTCGGCCGACGAGGCGCCCGGCAGGGCGGCGGCGACCTGATCGCGCACCGCGCCGTTCAGCGCCGTCCGGGCCTGGTCGTCGAGCACTTGGCGATAGGCCTCGCGGATCCGGCCGCGCGCCTGGGCGTAGGAAAGGTCGAGATAGTTCTGCGACACCATCCACACCGCGAACTGCCGCGCGTCGTGGGGCTGGGTCGAGCCGTCCAGGCAGGCGATCAGCTTGCGCAGCGGCTCGGTCTCCTCGACGACCGTGCCGTCGCTGGGCGGCGAGAAGGACAGCGCGGTGGTCGGCGTGGGCTGCAGGGCGAACTGATCCAGGCAATAGGTCTCCAGGGCGACGCTGGCCTGCGACTGCCCCTTGGCGAGGCGGACGGTGACCGTGCGGGCCACGGCCAGGCGCTGGTCGCCGGCGGCGGCGCTGTAAATCGGCGCGCCGGCCGGAACGACCACCGTCAGGGCTCCGTCGGCGCCCGCTCGCGTGATCGTCAGGGTGGAATGGGCGGCGTCGGCGGCGGCGAACGACACCGTCACCTGGCCGCGCGCGATGGCCCGGTCCACGGGCAGGGGGGTGTTGGCGGCGCTACGAAACCAGACGACGGCGCCGACCACCGCCAGGACCAGCAGAATCCAGCCCACCGGGCTCTTGCGCGCCGCCATGCCGGTCATCCCTTCCTGGCCGCCGGCCAAGGGGCGGGGTCGAGCGCGTAGATCAGGCCCCGCGTGCGATCCAGCACATAGACCCGGTCGCCGCGCGCCCGCAGTTCGCCGCCGCTGTCGTTGACGACGGTCGCCGCCGCCCCGCCGCCGATCGCGAAGACCTGGTTCGCCGTCGAGACCAGCACCTGGCCGCCGGCGGTCGCCGCCACCGAGACGATCGGGCCCAGCCCCGCCCCGGGCGGGATCCGGAACACCGTCACCGCCCCGCGGCCGTCCAGCCGAACGACGCGATCGGCGCCGGCCACATAGACCGCCTGGGCGGTGTCCGTGACGCCGAGGATGGGGGTCGGCGAGGCCAGCAGGACCTCGAAATTGCCGGTGTCCCAGAAGCGGTACAGCCGCTGCTCGCCGCCCCCGCCGCCGAACAGATAGACCGCGCCGGGATGGATCGACCGGGCCAGGCGGGCGTCGTCATAGGGCAGGGGCACGGCGGGCTGGGCCTCGCCCGCCTCGGTCAGCCGCCCGAAATAGCCGCCGGCGACGGTCAGCAGGTTGTCCTGGGTGTCCAGGGCGAAACTGTCGGCCGTCGGTCCCTTGGCGGGCAGGGCGTCGACTCCGCCGTCCGGCCGCAGGGCGACCAGGCCGTGCTCGACCCGCAGGATCAGGGTTCCCGAGGCGGTGGCGTCGAAGTCGCGGCCCAGGCGGCCCAGGCGCTCGACCGCCAGCGGGCCGGCATAGTGGCGCACCGAGACGATCCTGGCCGCCGCCACGCTCATGGCCTTGCGCTCGGCCGCGGCGGTGAACACGACCTGGGCCGCGAACACCGCCGCCGCCGCCAGAACGACGACGCCGATCACGGTCCACGGTCCGCGGGCGTTCCTGGACCTAGTCATTGAGGGTCCTGCCCTTCTGGCCGTCCCACGAATTGCCCTGGCCCGGCGGCCAGTCGCAGCCGGCCTTGACCCCGGCCCCGGCGCAGCCCCAGTCGTGCTTCCACCGCGACTCGGAGGGGGACGGCGGTTCGGGCGGCGGGGGCGGCGGCGTGGCCTCGGGTTCGGCTTGGCGCGCGGGTTCGCGGGACGGCGGGGTCCAGCGATCCTCGGCCTGGATCACCCGCCGCACGGGGTCGCGGGCCACGGCCTGCTCCAGATAGCGGGGATCGACATAGAGATTGACCGCCAGGGGCGCGGCCGGGACGGGCGGCGGCAGGGCGTGGGCCGGAACCGGGATGGCCTGGGCGACGATCGGGGCCGCGGCGACCGGCGCCAGGACGGCGCGGGCGGCCTGCAGGCGTTCGGCGTCATTGCGCACCACCGGTCGCGGCGGAGCGGCGTTCAAGGCCTTCTTGTAGAGGGTCTCGCGGACCGTCGCTTCGGCCGTGTCGAGCGCCGCGTCCAGTCCCTGCTCGACGGCGGAGTCGACGGCGTCGCGCTTGAGCTTTTCGGCCGCCGCCTTGCGGGTCGCCATCTTGCTCCAGCCCAGGAACCGCAGCGCGCCCCCGCGTGGCGCCGGACCGCCGGGCGTCGCGCGGACCAGACGGTCGACCGGCAGGACCCGCTTGAGCAGCCTGTCCAGCCCCAGGCGGTCGAGCACATGACCCACGGCCAGGCTCAGCACCAGACCCAGGCCCGGGCGGCCGAAGGCGTATTCGGGATTGCGGCCGACCGCGTAGGCGACGTAGCCCAGGCCCTCCTTGCCCGAGCCCATGTCGGCGCGCAGGGCGTCGAGGGTCTGGATGGCCTGGATGGCCTCGGGATCGGTTCGCAGGTCGCGGCCCTCGGCCTTCAGGTCCTCCAATCGCTGACCGGCCTCGCCGACCACCACCAACTGGGCGCCCAGGGTGCGGTCTTCCGCCTCGACCCCGGCCTCGCCGACATCGACCATGAAGTCCCAGGTCTTGTAGACGACGACCGGCCCCGGCCCCCACCGCGCCGCGGCCCCGATCAGGGCGGCGGATTCGGCGATGCTCTTGCCCAGGGCGAAGGCCGGCGAGTCCTCGCGGGTCTGGCCCGCGGTCGGGGCGAACGCCAGGGTCAGGATCAGACCGACCGAAAGAAGGCGTGTCGCGCGCAAGGCCTCAGTCTCCGTCACGGCGGATGGCCCGGGCCTTTTCGACGGCGGGCAGGGCGGCGATCAGGTCCTGGCGGCTCAGGTACTCGTCGATGATCGCCTCGGCGGCGGTCTCGTCGAGCGGCTGTTCGGCGACCGTCTCGCCGCTGACGCCGGGGACGCTCTCGCCAGAGCCAATGTTGCCCGACGTCGTGGGCGTTCCGGTCGGCGCGCCCAGCCCTGGGGCCGTTCCCGCGGGCTGCCGCGACAGCGGGCCATTGAGGTCGCCGGTGGAGCGCGGCGGCAAGCCGGGATTGAATCCGCCGACGGGCGGGCGAACGGGAACAGGACGGGCGATCTGAGCTTCGGCGACGGCAAAGGACAGCAGGCCGGCCGCGGCCGCCGCGACGACGAGGCTCGGCATTCCAGGCGTCATGCTCAGTCCCCCCAAGCGTGACCCTAAAGAGCGCCCGAATCCGCTGTCGCGCAAGATGCGGACGAGCAAGTCTATGGGTACGACTTATGGTTGATTATATCCCATCGCTCGAACGGCTTGTCGCTTCAGCGCCGGACCGTGGCCGGGACGGCGGCGAGCATGGCCTCGCGCCCGGTCGCGGCGATCGCCCCACCCGGCGGCGATTCTACAGGCGTCGCGCCGACGGCGCACGCCGCCCGCCGTTCAAAACAAGTTTCAAGGTCGTCGGAGAAGAAATGGTGGATGCTACAGGGATTGAACCTGTGACCCCCTCGGTGTGAACGAGGTGCTCTCCCGCTGAGCTAAGCATCCGCCGTGTCGGTGAGATCCGAAGACCTCGCCGCGAGAGGGACGGGCCTATAGCCCGGTCGTTCCGGGACCGCAAGAGGTCAAAAGCGCGATGCAGGCGGAAGGGACGTCGGAGAAGGCGTCTATCAACAGATCTCCGCCCAGGGTCTCGACCGGAGCCTCGGTGTAGCCGAACGTGACGAGCAGGGTCGGCACCTTGGCGGCCTTGGCGGCCAGGGCGTCGTTGATGCTGTCGCCGACCATCACGGCGCGGGCCGGATCGCCGCCGGCCGCCGCGATCGTCGCCAGCACGTGGCGGGGGTCGGGCTTGGCGGCGGGGGCGCTGTCGGCGCCGACCACGGCGTCGAAGTGCCGGGTCAGGTCCAGGGCGTCGAGCAGGGCGACCGACAGGTGGGTCAGCTTGTTGGTGCAGACCGCCAGCTTGGCGCCGGCCGCGCGCAGGGCGATCAGGGTGTCGACCACGTCGGGGAAGGGCGCGCTCTCGTGGGCGATGCGGCCCAGATAAAGGGCGATGAAGCGCTCGACCAGGAGCGGGGCCTGGTCGGCGTCCAGCGGCGCGCCGGCGGCGGCGAAGCCGCGCTCCAGCAGGGCCTTGGCGCCGCGCCCGACCATCTTGCGCACGTCGTCGAACGGCAGGGGCGGCAGGCCTTCCTCGGCCAGGATGATGTTCAGCGAGGCCACCAGGTCCGGAGCGGTGTCGACCAGGGTGCCGTCGAGA
Source organism: Caulobacter sp. Root1455 (assembly GCF_001426905.1). GTDB lineage: Bacteria > Pseudomonadota > Alphaproteobacteria > Caulobacterales > Caulobacteraceae > Caulobacter. The sequence continues at coordinate 745,734 of NZ_LMFQ01000024.1, read as the reverse complement.
TCGAAGGCGATCGTGGCGCCGTTCAGGATTTCGTTCGGGATGGGGGCCGCGAGAATGTCGTTCTGGGCATGCATGACTCTGGCCTTTCGGCTAAACGCGCGGCTAATGCAACTTTGGTCCGTGCTTCGGGAGTCGCTTCGCCCATGTCCAACGCCGCTTCGTCGCCCCTGCCGGGTTCTGGGTCTGGTCCGGCGCGTCCCCGCGCGGCCGTCATCCTGGCCGCCGGCCAGGGCACGCGGATGAAGTCGCCGACGCCCAAGGTGCTGCACCGGATCGGCGGCCGGACCCTGCTGGATCACGCGATCGACGCCGCCCAGTCCCTGAACTGCGAGCGCATCGTCGTCGTGGTCGGCGCCCACAGCCCGCGGGTCGGCGACCATGCCCGCAAGCGCCTGGGCGAGGGGGCGACCGTGCTGCAGGATCCGCCCCAGGGCACCGGCCACGCCGTGCTGGCCGCCCGCGAGGCTCTGGCCGACTTCGACGGCGACGTGGTGGTGACCTTCGCCGACTGCCCGCTGTTGAGCGCCCCGGTGATCGAGCCGCTGTTCGACCTGCGGGCCAAGGGCGCGGACGTGGCGGTGCTGGGCTTCGAGGCCGCCAACCCCGGCGCCTACGGCCGGCTGATCCTGGCCCCCGGCCATGTGCTGCTGCGGATCGTCGAGGCCAAGGACGCCGACGACACCGTCAAGCAGGTCAAGCACTGCAATTCCGGCGTCCTGGCCGCCGACCGCGCCCTGCTGTTCGACCTGCTGGCCAATGTCGGCAACGACAACGCCAACCAGGAATACTACCTGACCGACGTGGTCGGCCTGGCCCATGACCGGGCGCTGTCGACGCGCGCCGCCTTCGCCCCCGAGGCGGCGGTGCAGGGCGTCAATTCCCAGGGCGAACTGGCCGCCGCCGAGGCGGTGTGGCAGGCGGCCCGCCGTTCCGCCTTGCTGGTCGAGGGCGTGACCATGCCGGCCCCGGACACCGTGCACCTGAGCTGGGACACCAAGCTGGCGCCCGGCGTCACGGTCGAGCAGTTCGTGGTGTTCGGACCCGGCGTCAGCGTCGCGTCCGGCGCGGTGATCAAGGCGTTCAGCCACCTGGAAGGCGCGACCGTCGGCGAAGGCGCCCTGATCGGTCCCTACGCCCGCCTGCGGCCCGGCGCGGACATCGGTCCGGACGCCCACATCGGCAACTTCGTCGAGGTCAAGAAGGTCAAGGTCGGGGCCGGGGCCAAGGCCAACCACCTGTCGTATCTGGGCGACGGCTCGATTGGCCCAAAAGCCAATATCGGAGCCGGCACGATCTTCTGTAACTACGACGGCTTCGACAAGTTCGAGACCCATGTGGGCGCGAACGCCTTCATCGGCTCCAACACCGCCCTGGTGGCCCCGGTGCGGGTCGGGGAGGGGGCGATGACGGGCTCCGGCTCGGTGATCACCAAGGACGTCGAGGACGGCGCCCTGGCCCTGAGCCGCGCGCCGCAAGGCGACAAGTCGGGCTGGGCGACCAAGTTCCGGACCATGAAGACGGCCCAGAAAGCCGGGAAGGACAAGTGATGAGCGCCGACGATCAGAAGCGGATTGCGGGTGAAGCGGCGGCGCAGCTGGTCGAGGCCGGCATGGTGGTGGGCCTGGGCACCGGCTCGACGGCGGCCTGGTTCGTCAAGGCCCTGGCCGCGCGCAAGCTGGACATCCGCGGCGTGCCGACCTCCGAGGCCACCGCCAACCTGGCCCGCGAGCTGGGCATCCCGCTGGCGGCGCTGGACGACGTCAAGTCCATCGACCTGACCGTCGACGGCGCCGACGAGGTCGGCCCGGGCCTGGACCTGATCAAGGGCGGCGGCGCGGCCCTGCTGCGCGAGAAGTTGGTCTGGGAGGCCTCCAAGCGCTGCGTGGTGATCGCCGACGCCGCCAAGAAGGTCGACGCCCTGGGCAGGTTCCCGCTGCCGATCGAGGTGGTGCGCTTCGGCCACGTCCACACCGGCCACCGGCTGGCCGACATCGCCGCCGAGTTCGACCTGTTGCCGCCGCGCCTGCGCATGGCCGACCGGGGAATCGTGATCACCGACGGCGGCAACGTGATCTACGATCTGCCGTCCAGCGTGATCGCCGAACCGGCCGCCTTGGCCGCGGCCCTGAAGGCCGTGACCGGCGTGGTCGACCACGGCCTGTTCCTCGACCTGGCCGACGAGGCTCTGCTGGGGACCGATCAAGGGGTGGTCAAGCTGGTCCCCTAGACCCATATCCGCCGTCTTCCGGGCTCATGGCCAAGCCGAGCCCGACCCGACTACGTGATTCCGGAGCGCCCGTATGGCTGAGTACGACTTCGATCTCTTCGTCATCGGCGCCGGTTCGGGCGGCGTGCGCGCCGCGCGCCTGGCCGCGATGAGCGGCGCCAAGGTCGCCGTGGCCGAGGAATACCGCGTGGGCGGCACCTGCGTGATCCGCGGCTGCGTGCCCAAGAAGTTCATGGTCTACGCCAGCGAGGTGACCAGCCAGCTGAAGACCGCCAAGGGCTACGGCTGGACGATCGGCGAGGCTCAGTTCGACTGGAAGGGCTTCCTGCACGACAAGGACGTCGAGATCGCCCGCCTGTCGGGGATCTACGTCACCAACCTGCAGAAGGCCGGCGCCCACCTGCTGCACGGCCGCGCCCAGATCGTCGACAAGCACACCGTCGAGGTGCTGCCCAAGGAGGGATCGAAGGACGCCGGGCGCTACACCGCGCGCAAGATCTTGATCGCCACCGGCGGCCGGCCCTGGAAACCGGACTTCCCGGGCGCCGAGCTGGGCATCACCTCGGACCAGGCCTTCCACCTGCCGACCCTGCCCAAGCGGGTGATGGTGGTCGGCGGCGGCTACATCGCCGTGGAGTTCGCCAGCATCTTCAACGGCCTGGGCGTGCAGACGACGCTGCTCTATCGCGGCGCCAACATCCTGCGCGGCTTCGACGACGACGTGCGCATGCACCTGGCCGAGGAGCTGGAGAAGCGCGGCATCAAGGTGGTGCTGGGCTGCGCGCACAAAAGCATCGAGAAGACCGACGACGGCCTGCTCAGCACGCTCTCCAACGACCTGACGTTCGAGACCGACGCGGTGATGTTCGCCACCGGGCGGGACCCCTATGTCGAGGGGCTGGGCCTGGACAAGGTCGGCGTGAAGCTCAACGACCGCGGCGCGATCGTGGTCGACGAGCAGTCCAAGACGACCGCCGACAACATCTGGGCGGTCGGCGACGTCACCGACCGGATCAATCTGACGCCGGTGGCGATCCGCGAGGGCGCGGCCTTCGCCCAGACCGAGTTCTATGACAATCCGACCAGCTTCGACCACGACATGGTCGCCTCGGCGGTGTTCTCGCAGCCGCCGGTCGGCACGGTGGGCATGACCGAGGCGGAAGCGCGCCATGAGTTCGGCAAGGTCGACATCTATCGCGCCGTGTTCCGACCGATGAAGAGCGTCTTCTACGGCGGCCAGGATCGCTGCCTGATGAAGCTGGTGGTCAAGCAGGACGACCAGAAGGTGGTCGGCGTGCACGTGGTCGGCCCGGACTCGCCGGAAATCATCCAGATGGCCGCCATCGCGGTGAAGTTGGGCGTGACCAAACCGCAGTGGGACTCCACCTGCGCGGTCCACCCGACCCTGGCGGAGGAGCTTGTGACCATGCGCGAGAAGTACGTGCCGTCCGAAATGGGAACCGTATGACCGTGACGTCCTCGTTCGAGCCCGACGCCCCAAGCGGCGCGTCAGGAGACGCCGCCGCCGCGCGACCCACGCCCTGGCTCAGCGGAGTCGCGATCTTCGTCGTGGTGATGACGCCGCTGCTGGCCTATCTGGCGCCGTTGGGCTTCGCGCCGCTGCTGGCCCTGACCGGTCTTTTGGCCCTGCCGGGGCTGAGGTTGACCCGTTCGGCCGCTCCGCCGCTCTTGATCCTGCTGGTCCTGGCCCTGTGGGCGGCGGTCAGCACGACCTGGAGCCCGGCGGTGATCGACCTGGCGAAGCTCAAGGGTTACGGCGACATCGAGAGCCTGACCGCCTTGAAGCTGTTCCTGCAACTGGCGACCTACGGCGCCGCCGTGGTGGCCCTGCGTGGGCTGTCGGACGCCGGAGCGCGGCGCGCGGCGACGGTGCTGGCCTACGGCACGGTGGCGCTGGCCGTGGTCGCTGCGCTGGACTCGCTGAGCGGCGCGGCGATCTACCAGAAACTCCATGAGGTGACCGGCGAGGCCATCCGGCCGGACCTGGCGATGGTCAAGGTCTCGCTGTCGACCTACGTCATGGCGCTTCTGTTCTGGCCGGCGGCGTTGATCCTGTCGCGACTGTCGCGTGGCGGTCTGATCTGGTTGCTGGCGGCGGGACTGATCGTCACCTCGGTGATCTGCAGTTCGGACGCCTGTCTCGTCGCCCTGGCGGCGGGCGGGCTGGCCTGGCTGCTGGTGTACGCTTTTCGCCAGACGGGGGCCAAGGTGCTGGTCGGACTGGTGGCCGCGCCGTTCGTGCTGGCCCCCCTGGCCATGCTGGTCGGGGTCGAGACCGGTTTCATCGCCTGGCTGCACAAGCTGGCGCCGGCTTCGTGGGACTCGCGGTTGAACATCTGGACCTTCACCGCCGACCATGTTCAGAACCATCCTTTCCGGGGATGGGGGCTGGACGCCAGCCGCGCCTTCGGCCCGGCTATCCCGCTCCACACCCACAACGCCCAGCTTCAGCTTTGGCTGGAGCTGGGCGCGATCGGCGCGGCCCTGGGGGGGGTGTTCTTCTGCTGGCTGGCCTATGGGATCGCGCGGCTCAGCGAACGGTCGCGGACCGAGGCGGCCATGGCCGCCGCCGCCCTTGTCAGCTATCTGGTGATCGGCGGCGTGAGCTTCGGGGTATGGCAGGAATGGTGGCTGGCCCTGGGCGCCTTGACGCTGATCGCCTGCGGCCTGGCCCGCGCGGTCGCCGAGCCGGAATGGAGCGACTTGGACGAACTTACCCCGTTGGGCTAAATTTCCCCCTTTCGTCGCAATGATTTTGCCTTTCCATGGCGGTCAGGATAAAAGCCGCTCCCTTTTGAGAAGTTCGAGACCGTCATGACCAGCCGTTGGACCCCGTCGTCGTGGAGAGCCATGCCTGCGAAACACGTCCCGACCGATTACCCGGATGCGGGTGCGGTCGACCGTGTGGAACAGACTCTTCGTCAGATGCCGCCGCTGGTTTTTGCCGGTGAGGCGCGCCGTCTGAAGACCCTCCTGGGCGACGTGGCGGAGGGCCGCGCCTTCCTGCTGCAGGGCGGCGACTGCGCCGAGAGCTTCAAGGAATTCCACGCGGACAACATCCGCGACACCTTCCGTCTGATCCTGCAGATGGCGGTGGTGCTGACCTTCGCGGGCGGCAAGCCGGTGGTGAAGGTGGGCCGCATCGCCGGTCAGTTCGCCAAGCCGCGTTCGGAACCGATCGAGACGATCGGCGACGTGACCCTGCCGTCCTATCGGGGCGACAACATCAACGGCATGGAGTTCACGGCCGAGGACCGCATCCCCGATCCGGATCGTCTGCTGCGCGCCTACGGCCAGTCGGCCGCGACGCTGAACCTGCTGCGCGCCTTCGCCAGCGGCGGTTATGCCGACCTCTACAACATCCACCGCTGGACGCTGGGCTTCGTGGGCGACAGCCCGCAGGGCGCGCGATACCGCGAGCTGTCGGAAAAGATCAGCGAAGCCCTGACCTTCATGTCGGCGGTCGGCGTCACGCCGGAAACCCAGCCGGACCTGCGTCGGGTCGAATTCTTCACCAGCCACGAGGCCCTGCTGCTGGGCTTCGAGGAAGCCATGACCCGCGTCGATTCCACCTCGGGCGACTGGTACGACACCAGCGCCCACCTGCTGTGGATCGGCGAGCGCACCCGCCAGCTGGACGGCGCCCACGTCGAGTTCATGCGCGGCGTGAAGAACCCGATCGGCCTGAAGTGCGGTCCGACCATGGAAGGCGACGACCTGCTGCGGCTGATCGACGTGCTCAACCCGCAGAACGAGCCGGGCCGCCTGACCCTGTACGGCCGCTTCGGCTCCGACAAGATCGCCGACCGCCTGCCGCGCCTGATGAGGGCGACCAAGGCCGCCGGCCGCTCGGTGGTCTGGGCGACGGACCCGATGCACGGCAACACGCTGAAGGCCTCGACCGGCTACAAGACCCGGCCGTTCGACCGGATCCTCTCGGAGGTGAAGTCCTTCGTCGAGATCGCCAACGCCGAGGGCGTCCACCCGGGCGGCGTGCACCTGGAGATGACCGGTCAGAACGTCACCGAGTGCCTGGGCGGTGCGCGGGCGGTGTCGGAAGGCGATCTCGCCGACCGCTACCACACCCATTGCGACCCGCGTCTGAACGGCGAGCAGGCCCTGGAGCTGGCGTTCCTGGTGGCCGAGAAGCTGAAGTCGGCGCGCGACGATCAGCGTCGCCTGGCCACCGGATAACGCCGGTCTTCGAAGTCCTGGCTAAGGTTTCAAACGGGGTATAGCCTCCTTCCCTTGGAAGGAGGCTGCGCCATGGACAGTCCTGCGCTTTCCCGGCGGCGACTGGCCGCCATGTTGGCCCTGGGGCTCGGGACCGCCTTGCCCGCCGCCGCCCTGGCGCGCGATCTGCCCGATCCGCAGCGGGGTCCGCTGGTCGAAACGACCAAGACCTCGGTCGACCGCCGACTGACGGTCCAGGTCCTGATCAACGACGCGGGACCCTATCCCTTCCTGGTCGACACCGGCGCCAACGCCTCGGTGATCTCCAAGGAACTGGCCGCCAGCCTGGATCTGCCGCGGCGAGAGCCGGTCACCTTCCACAGCATCGCCGGCGCCGAGCTGGTCGAGACCGTGGGCGTGGACAGGATCTCGGTGGGGCGGCGCACGCGTCGCGGCATGCGGATGTCGGTCCTGCCCGAGCGCTATATTCGCGGCGCCGGCGTGCTGGGCCTCGACTGGCTGGGAACCCAGGGCCTGGTGCTCGACTTCGCCCGCAGGCAGATGCGGCTGGGCTCGGTCGTCAATCGAAGCGATTCGCTCAGCGTGACCGTCCCGGTCGTCGCCCAACGCAGCGGCCTGCACCTGATCGACGCCTCGGTGGTCGGCGCCTCGGTGATGGCCTTTCTCGACACCGGCTCGACCACCACGGTCGGCAACCTGGCCCTGATGAACCAGACGCAGCGGCGTCACGCGGCCAGTCGTGATTGGGCCGACATTCAGCTGCTCAGCGTGACCGGTCAGGTTCTGCAGGGACGCCTGGCCGCGCTCAAGTCCTTGGAGCTGGGCAACCTGAAACTGGGCAACGTGCCGGTGGTCTTCGGGCCGGTTCATACCTTCGAGTATTGGGGCCTAGTGGATAAGCCGGCGATTTTGATCGGCGTGGACGTCCTGGACGTCTTCGAATCCGTGGCGCTGGATTACACCCGCGGCCAGGTGCATTTCCGCTTGCCCTCATCCTCGTCAAACCGACAGGCCGCCTTGGACGCCGCCACGTCTTGACCGGCCGCTCGCCGCTCTCCAATGGTTGTTTGAACGGAGTGCGTCGATGAGTTTGCCGGCTAGGTTGAAACGCGAGTTGAAGTTCCTGAAGGGACTCTCGCGCACGCTCAAGCGCGTGAAATCCATCGCGCCGGACAGCAATAATCTGATCTGCGACGATCTGGAGGCGGCGGTCGACAAGTGGCGCGACAGCCAGGCGATCGTCTTCGAAGGCAAGTCGGTCACCTATGCCGAGCTGGACGCGATCGCCAACCGCTATGCCCACTGGGCCAAGGGGCAGGGCATTACCCGCGGCCAGACCGTGTCGCTGTTCATGCCCAACCGCCTGGAATATCTGGCGATCTGGTACGGCCTGTCGAAGGTCGGCGTGGCCACAGCCCTGATCAACAACCAGCTGACCGGCCCGGCCCTGGCCCATTGCCTGAATATCTCCCAGGCCCTGCACTGCATCGTCGATCCCGAGACCTCGCCCTGCTTCGATCAGGTCAAGGGCTTGCTGAACCGCCATGTCCAGCAGTGGGTCCTGGGCCCGGCCCAAGGCGACCAGCGCGATCTGGCCAACGCGCTGAAGAGCTGCAGCCAACTGCGGCCCGACCGCCTGACCGCCCGCGCCGGCCTGACCGCCAAGGACACCGCGCTCTACATCTTCACCAGCGGCACGACCGGCATGCCCAAGGCCGCGCGCATCACCCACATGCGCGCCCAGCTGTACATGCGCGGCTTCGCCGGCTCGACCGACGCCCGCGCCAGCGACCGCATCTATGTGACCTTGCCGCTCTATCACGCCACCGGCGGCCTCTGCGCCATGGGCGCGGCCCTGATGAACGGCGGGGCGGTGGTGCTGCGCAAGAAGTTCTCGGTCACCGCCTTCTGGGACGACGTGGTCGCCAACGACTGCACGATGTTCGTCTATATCGGCGAGCTGTGCCGCTATCTGGCCAACCATCCCGAGACGCCCAGCGAGCACGCCCACAAGATCCGGCTGATCTTCGGCAACGGCCTGCGCCCGGACGTCTGGGACGTGATGCTGGACCGCTTCAGGGTCGGCGGCGTGCTGGAGTTCTACGGCGCGACCGAGGGCAACGTCTCGCTGTTCAACTTCGACGGCCGGCGCGGGGCCATCGGCCGGGTGCCGGGCTATTTGCGCAAGCGTTTCAACATCCGCATCGTCAAGTTCGACGTCGAGACCGAGACCCCGGTGCGCGGCCCCAACGGCTGCTGCGTCGAGGCCGCGCCGGGCGAGGTGGGCGAGTGCATCGGCCATATCGCCAGCGACGCCCGCTCGAACTTCACCGGCTACGCCGACAAGACCGCCACCGAGAAGAAGATCCTGCACGACGTCTTCGAGAAGGGCGATTCCTGGTTCCGCACCGGCGACCTGATGCGGAGCGACAGCGACGGCTACCTCTTTTTCGTCGACCGCATCGGCGACACCTTCCGCTGGAAGGGCGAGAACGTCGCCACCAGCGAGGTGTCCGAGCGCCTCTCGGCGGTGCCGGGCGTCAAGGAGGTCAATGTCTACGGCGTGACGATCGGCGAGCTGGACGGCAAGGCGGGCATGGCCTCGCTGGTGGTCGAGCCCGAGTTCGAGATCGCCGCCCTGGCCGAATATGTCGACCGCGAGCTGCCGGTCTACGCCCGCCCGATCTTCGTGCGCCTGCAGCCCGAGATCGAGACCACCGGCACCTTCAAGTACCGCAAGATCGACCTGGTCCAAGAAGGCTTCGACCCGGCCAGGATCAAGGACCCGCTATATTTCCGCGATCCGAACAAGGGCTATGTGAAGCTGACCAAGGCCGTCCACGCCAAGATCCTGGCGGGCGGCTACAAGCTGTAGGACCCGCCGCGGGCGCCCGGAGAACGCATGGTCGGATCGATGACGCGCAGAGCCGGCCTGGTGGCCCTGACGGGATCGATGCTTTCGGCCTGCTCGCCGTTGTCGCTGTTCGCGACCTTCACACCCAAGGACGCCGCCCTCACCCGCGAGCGGGGCGCGGCCTATGGCGCGCTGGAGCGGCAGGCCCTGGACGTGTACGCGCCGAGACGCGAGACGGCCCCCGCGCCGGTGGCGGTGTTCTTCTACGGCGGCTCCTGGGATTCCGGGCGGCGGCAGGACTACGGCTGGGTCGGCCGGGCCCTGGCCGCCCAGGGGTTCCTGACGGTGGTGCCTGACTACCGGCTCTATCCGGCGGTGCGCTATCCCGGCTTCGTCGAGGACGGGGCGCTGGCGGTGCGCTGGGCCGTGGATCACGCCTCGGCGCTGGGCGGCGATCCGGGGCGGGTCGTGCTGATCGGCCACTCGGCCGGCGCCTACAACGCCGCCATGCTGGCGCTGGACGACCTCTATCTGAAAACCGCCGGCGTCGATCCCGCGGTGGTGCGCGCCTTCGCCGGCCTGTCGGGGCCCTACGACTTCCTGCCGCTGGACGGACCGGTCACCCGCCGGACCTTCGGCGAATTCCCCGACCTGGCGGCCACCCAGCCGGGCGCCTACGCCCGCGCCGACAGTCCGCCCGCCTTCCTGGCCACCGGCGACGGCGACACCACCGTCAAGCCGCGCAACACCAGGGCCCTGGCCGCGGCCCTGCGCGCCAAGGGCGTCACGGTCGAGGAGCGTCACTATGCCGGCCTGAACCACGCCGACACGGTGCTGGCCCTGTCGCGGCCGTTGCGCGGCAAGGCGCCGGTGCTGAGCGAGATGACGGCGTTCCTGAGGGCGCGAACGGCCTAGGAGCACGTCCCCCCGTTCAGCTTGCGCTGATAGGCCTCGGCCAGGCTCATATAGGGCGGCAGGAAGGTGTGCAGCACCACCGGCTTGCCGTCGGTCGTCACGCCCGCCACCCCGGCCCGCAGCTCGAAGTGCAAGTGGATGGTGGTCGGCGTGCCGCCGAAGTCGTTGGACACCTTGCCCAGCTTCTGGCCGTCCACGACGGTGTCGCCCTCATGCACCGCCAGGGCCGCCATCTGCATGTGCAGGTAGCGATAGGTGCGGTGCGGGGCGGCCGAGGCGGTCAGGGTGACGGTGTAGGTCCCGACGTCGGTGATCACGCCGCTCTCGGCGGCCACCGCCCAGTGCAGGTTCTTCTTGCAGGTGCCCGGACGGATGTCCTGGCCCTGGTGGCCCGTGCCGCCGCCGGCGCACAGCGGATTGTCCCGCGAGCGCGCCTCGCAGAAGGTGTCGTGCCAGGGCAGGCTGTAGTTGACGCTGTCGCACTGGCTGGTGCCGGCCGGCCCCATGCCGCCGCCGTGGCCATAGACCTGGGAGTTGGCGTAGGCGTCGTCCTGCAGCGGCCAGCACATGGCCGGCGACCACACCGTGCGGTCCAGATAGCCGTGGCCCTGGCCGGCCGGGATGTCGCCCGGCGCGCCGTGGTTGAACGTCGCGGGCGAGGGGGCGGGAGGCGTCGGCGGCTGGGCCGGCGGGCCGGGCGCGGGCGGGACCGGCTCGCTGGCCGGCTGTTCGGCGCCGCCGTCGGACGGTTCGTCCTCGGGCGTCGGCGGACCGGGCGCGGGCGAGGCGGGCGTCTTGACCTCGCCGCCGGGCGCGGCCGGCTTGGTCGTGTCGTCGCAGGCGCCCAGGGCCAGGGCCAGGACCAGCGGGGAGAGGATCAGCAGCTTGCGCATCGGCTCAGCCCCCCAGGCCGGCGGCGGCGCGGGCGGCGGCGCCCATCACCACGGTGGTGGTCTTGGCGGCCAGGCCGCGCGCATAGTTGTCGTCGACGCAGCGCGGATCGGTCGGCGCGTCGCAGCGCACCTCGACCGTGTAGAGCACGCCGTAGCGGACGAAGCTGATCAGCTGGCCGTCGACCGTGCGTTGCGAGGTCGCGCCTTCGGGCCCCATCGGGGTGATCTTCAGCGGCGTTCCGGCGGGCAGGGGGACCACGGCGGTCGTGCCGCTGAGCGAAATCCCCGCGCCCGGCGCGTCGGCGGTGATCGTGTAATAGTCGCCGAACGAATAGATCCGCGCCCCGGCCATCAGCTTGGCGTCGGTGGGAAGCAGGATCGGCACCTTGGTCTTGTCGACCGCGGCGCGGTTGAGGTTGGGAGCCAGGCCCTCGCCGCCGCCGCTGGCCCGGACCCCGCCGATGGCGGCCGGCCAGTCGACCCCGCGGCCGGCGGCGGCGGCGCGCTGGGCCTTGGCTTCGGCGGCGCGCCTGTCGGCCTCGGCCTGGGCGGCCGCGGCGGCTTGACGGTCGGAGGCCGCCTTCGCCTCGGCGGCCTTGCGGTCGGCCTCGGCCTGGGCGGCTTGGGCGCCGGTGTTGGCCGCCGCCTCGGCGGCGCGCTTGTCGGCCTCGGCCTTGGCGGCGTCGGCCCGCGCCTGGGCCGCCTTGGCCTTGGCCGCCGCGTCGGCGGCCTGCTGCATCAGCTTGAGGATGTCGGTCGTGCGGTTCGTCGCGGGGGCGGCGGCCGGCGCCGCGGTGGTGGGGGCGCGGGTCTGCGACGACGCCGCGCCCAACGCTCCCGCGGCCAGGATTCCACCCAGCACCAAGCCTGTCAGCAGTCGCATGAAAGCCCCCTCGCATCACGCCGTTATCTGGACCATAGGGCGCCCAAGCGTCGCTGTTAACTATTGTTCGACGCGGGGCGCTTTGCCGCCCATGGTCGCGGAGCGATTGAACGGACGGCGCTTCGTGGCTATATGGCCGTGACTGATCACGGGTCACGTGTGTGACGACCCGGTAAATCCCAATATGTTTCAAGTGGATAGGGTTTCGCCACCATGTTGTTGACGATGATGAAGGCCAAGCTTCACCGGGCCACCGTCACCCAGGCCGACCTCGACTACGAAGGGTCGATCGCCATCGATCGCGACCTGCTGGACGCCTCGGGCATCCTGCCCAACGAGCAGGTCGACGTGCTGAACATCACCACCGGCGCCCGCTTCACTACCTACGCCATCGAGGCGCCGCGCGGCTCCAAGGTGATCGGCGTCAACGGCGCGGCCGCCCGGCTGGTGCAGAAGAACGACACGGTGATCGTCGTCACCTACTGCCAGATGCCGGCCGAGGAGGCCCGAAATTACGCCCCGACCGTCGTGCTGCTGGAAGACGGCAACCGCATCAAGAAGGCCGCCTGAGCATGCGTCGTTCCGCCGTTCTGTTGATCACGGCGGGCCTCGTCCTCGCCGCCCCCCTGACCGCATGCTCGCCGAAGCTGCCCAAGGACGTCGACGAGCAGCAGCTGTCCGAAGCCGTCGGCCGCGCCATCGGCGGGCCCAACACCTGCGTGCTTCTGGCCGACAAGGCCGGGAAGGTGGTCTGGACCGGCGGCGGCTACATCACCTGCGCCCGCAACCTGCCCACCTGCGGCGGGACCACCACCACGGCCCAGACCGTGCTCGAGGGCGCGGTCGGCAAGCCGGCCCGCTTCGTCAGCTGTCCGTCGGGCCCCGGCGTCAACACCGTCGGCTGGGCCATGGGCCCGGTGCCGGTCGGCGCGGGCAAGCCGGACCACGGCCTGTCCTACGTCGCGGTGATGGAGGGCGAACGCGCCCTGCCGGGCCGCGAGGTGGGCGAACGGGTCGAAGAGGCGTTCGCCAAGGCGGGGCTGTAAAGTCCTTCTCCCCTTGTGGGAGAAGGTGTCGGCGCAGCCGACGGATGAGGGGTCTCTCAAAAGCAAAAGCCGCGTCCGGTCTTTCGACTGGTCGCGGCTGTGTCGTTCTTCAACCCCTCACCGGACCGCCTACGGCGGCCACCCTCTCCCGCAAGGGGAGAGGGATCGCGATGAACTACTTCGCCAGTTCGTACGTCGCCGAGACGTCGATCCGCACCTTCAGCTCGCCGGCCGAGACCGGGCTGCTGTCGGCCATCTCGCGCTTGGCCATGGCGTACATCGGCATCGGGGGCGGCGAGGGGGTGTAGCCGCCGCCTTCGCCCAGGCTGACCAGGCGGACGATCTTGTAGCCGGTGGCCCGGGCGTAGAGGTCGGCCTTGGCCTGCAGAGCCTTGACCGCGTCCAGCCGCGCCGCGTCCTCGGCTGCCTTGGGATCCTGCAGGCCGAAGCTGATCCCGCCCACATTGGTGGCCCCGGCCCCGACCGTGGCGTCGACCGTCTGGCCCAGCTTGGTCAGGTCGCGCACCTGGATCGTCACCTGGTTGCTGGCCTGGTAGCCGTTCAGCTTGGGCGGCTCGTTCTGCACATAGACGTACTGCGGATTGACGTTGAGGCTGGAAGTCTGGATGTCGCGATCGGCGATCCCGGCCTTCTTCAGCGCCGCGACCACCTTGTTCATCTGGGCGGCGTTGGCGCTCAGGGCTCCGGCGGCGGTCGGGGCGTCGGTCTGGACGCCCAGGGTGATGGTCGCCAGGTCGGGCGTCACCTTGCTCTCGCCGGAGGCCGACAGGTTCAGCGTCGTGGCGCGGAAGGCCGCGTCGGCGCTGTCGGCGTGCGCGGGCAGGGCGGTCGCGCCGGTCAGCAGGGCGGCGGCCAGGGCGATCGAGGCCGCCAAAGCAGGCGAGGGGCGGGTCGTCAGGGCGGTCATAGTCGTCGTTCTCCATGCGGCTGGGGGCAGGCGCCGCGACCTTGATCGTCCCGTCCGCCAGTCTCGACAAGCGTAACCGGCGGCGGACGGTTCCAGTCCTGACAGCCTCAACCTGAACCGGACCTTTAAGCCGCGTGCAGCCCATGCTAATCGACCCGTCCTCCCGAAAGGGGCGCGCGCGTCGCTCCCTCGTCTTTGGGGGCCTGTAGCTCAATGGTTAGAGCCGACCGCTCATAACGGTCTGGTTGGGGGTTCGAGTCCCTCCAGGCCTACCAATTTCGGTGTTCGAAGGCGCTCACGCCGGACCGGTCATTTGCCGCGGGGCAATTTGATTCCCAGCAGGACCAGTCGGTCGCCGGTAATCCCGAACCAGTGCGGCACGCCCGCGGGAATCAGGATGACGTCGCCCGGGCCGAGCGTCCGTGTCGCGCCGCCCTCGATCTGGCTTCCCTCGAGCAAATTGGCGTTGCTGACCTTTGAATCGGTCATGGTCCCGCCCGAAACCAGCGTGCCGGAGCCTTCCAACACGATGGCGTATTCCGCTTCGGCGGGGTGAACAGCGGGGCGGCCCGGCTTCTTCCATATTTCGATCGCCGCCACGGTGGCGCCGTCGCGAACCAAGGGGCGCCACATGAACCCTTGATCGGGTTTCATCGCGGCGAGCATCTCGCGTAGCTGAGCTTGGACATCCGCGCCGCTCGCGAAACCGGACGGGCCGGCGTCTTGAGCGCGGCCCGCCTGCGCCGAAGCGGCGGCGACGCCGGACGAGACGGCAAGCAGCAATGACGTCGCGCAGATCGTGAAGGCCTTAGCCATTGTCTTCACCGCAGCTCTCCCCAGGTCGTGAACCGATAGACGCGAATGACCGCTTCCACGCCGTTGCGCACCTTACGGCTCCCCCTCCAGGAAGCTGTCGCGGAGCGCCTGAGGGGACCATTGCCGCCGATTCAAAGCTAGCCCTCACCTGACCGTTTCGTGGCCTGTCCGTCCCCATCGCGGGCGGAGGATGGACGGGTCGCGCCCACCATCACGAACAGGCCCCCCTCCGGCCCCAGGGTCTTCATCCAGCCCAGCTGGCTGAGCCAGGCCTCGAACCCCCAGTTGTCGGCCGCCGGTTCGAACAGATCGTCGGGTTCGTCGCCGATCAGGGTGCTGGGATAGGCCCGGACGTAGTCCACCGCGTTCTCGGCGAACCACTTCAGCACCTCGCCATGAGTGTGGCGGTGCTCCTCGGGGTGCTGGTACTGGTCGCGCAGCCAGGCGGCGTGGCGGTCGGGTTCGGCGACGCGGGCGGCCAGCACGGGGTCGAACGGAATCCAGCGGAAGCCGGTCAGGCGGGCGATGGTCCGTCGAAGCCGCAAGGGCAGGCGGGCGACGGCGTTGTAGAGGCCCAGCACGATCACGCCGCCGTCGGGCCGGGCCAGCCGCGCGAGCCGGGCGAAGGCGGCTCGGGGATCGGGCGTGTGGTGCAGCACGCCCAGGGAGACGACCACGTCGAACGTCCCGTCGGCCAGGCCCGGCGCGTTGAGGTCGGTCTCGACGAACAGAACGTTGCTTGAGCCGAACCGCCGGGCGGCGGCGGCGCCCAGGTCCAGCGAGGCCCGGGTCAGGTCGGCGCCCACCACCAGCCGGTCGGCGCGGGCCAGGTACAGGCTCATCTGGCCGGTGCCGCAGCCGACCTCGACGATCCGCGCATCGCCGGGGATGGCCCGGTCCAGCAGGCGGGCGAACGGGCTGCGCTCGGCCCGGGCCCGCAGGCCGTCCAGGCTGTCGCGCGGCGGATAGCCGGGGAAGGGGGCGTGGCCGTAGAAGTCGCGGACGGCCTCGGTGCGGGCGTCGCCCGGCAATCGCAGATCGACGACGCCGTCCGCCTCGCCGTAGCGCGCGCCGCAGCCCCGGCAGGTCCAGTCGGCCGCCAGCGCGCCCCCGCAGGCCGGGCAGGCGAGCAGGGCGCGAAAGGCGGCTTCCTCCACGCTCAGAAGATCGCGTAGACGAACGGCGCCAGGGCCTCGACGGTGACGGCCAGGATCAGCACCGCCCCGGTCAGGCACAGGAAGACGGCCAGCGGCGCCAGCCAGCGGCGGCCCGAGCGGTCGCGCCAGAGCCCCTTGACCAGGTCGGCGGTCGAGCCGGCCATGCTGCCCAGCACGATCATCTGGCGGTGAATGCGTCCACGACGGCGGATCATGCCAGTTCCTCCTTCAATGTGGCCTGGGCCAGGGCGCGCTTGACGATGCGGGAGCGGCCGGCGACCAGGACGTCGATCCCCGAGCGCCGGAAGGTCGAATAGCCCTCGACCACCCGGTTGACGATCGGCTCGCCGGCCAGGTTGAACGAGGTGTTGAGCAGCACCGGCATGCCCGAACGGCGGCCGTAGGCCTCGAGCAGGTCGTGCAGGCGCGGGGCCATGCTGCGCTCCAGGGTCTGCACCCGGGCCGTGCCGTCCACGTGGGTGATCGCCGCCAGCCGCTCGCGCCATTGCGGCCGCACCGGGAAGACGCCAGACATGAACCGCGCCAGCCGCGCCCCGCCGGGCGGCAGCTCGAAATAACGGTCGGCGGCCTCGATCGGCACGATGGGGGCGAAGGGGCGGAACTCCTCGCGGTACTTGATGTCGCGGTTGAGCCGGTCGCGCATGGCCACGTCGTGCGGCGCGGTCAGGATGCTGCGGTGGCCGAGGGCCCGGGGGCCGAACTCGGTCGCCCCCTCCATCCAGCCGACCACGCGGCCGGCGGCCAGGTCGTCGGCGGTCTGTTCGACCAGGGCCGCGTCGTCCAGCGTCGTGGACGGCAGGCCGTCCTCGCCGGCCAGGCGGGCCAGTTGGTCGTCGTCGATGGACGGCCCCCAGAACGGATGGTCGGGCACGTCGCGGTCGGGGGTGCCGAAGTGGATGCGGTCGGCGTAGAGCGCCGCGCCCAGGGCCGAGCCGGCGTCGCCGGGGGCCGGGGGCACGAACAATCGCTCGAAGCCGCTCTCGGCCAGGATGCGGGCGTTGGCCACGCCGTTCAGCGCCACCCCGCCGCCCAGGCACAGGTCGGGCAGGCCGGTCTCGGCGCGCAGCCGGCGGGTCATGTCGACCAGGATCTCCTCCAGCACCGCCTGGACGCTGGCGGCGACGTCGGCGAACCGGCGGCCCTCGGCGCTGGCCAGGTCGATCGGCTCGTGGGCCTGGCGCGGCGGGCCGAACAGCTCGGCGAAGCGCTTGGAGTACGAGCGCGCGACCGTGGTGTGGAAGTCGAAATAGTCCAGCTCCAGGGCGAAGGCGCCGTCGGGTGTGCGACGAATGAGCTTGCGGACCTGGTCGATCATCGTCGGCCGGCCATAGGCGGCCAGGCCCATGACCTTGTACTCGCCCTCGTTGACCGCGAAGCCGAGATAGGCGGTGAAGGTCGAGTACAGCATGCCCAGCGAATGGGGAAAGCGCACCTCGCGGTCGAGGACGATGCTGGTCGGGCCGCCGGCCGTCCGCTGGCCACGGCCGACGGTCAGGGTGGCCCATTCGCCGACCCCGTCGGTGGTCATGATCGCCGCGTGGCGGGTGGGGGCGGTCAGGAAGGCCGCGGCGGCGTGCGACTGATGGTGCTCGGTGAACAGGATCTTGTCGCGGCGCACCCCCAGCTGGGCGGTGATCAGGCCGCGCACCCAGGCCTTCTCGCCCAGGCTGTTCTTCATGGCGTGGGCGAAGGCGCCCCGGCCGCGCGGGAAGGCGCGCAGGGCGCTGACCAGGATGCGGTCGAACTTCAGCATCGGCCGCTCGTAGAAGACCACGGCGTCCAGGTCCTCGGGACTCAGGCCGGCGTGATCCAGGCACCACTCGATCGCCTCGAGGGGGAAGGCGGCGTCGTTCTTGCGCCGCGACAGGCGCTCCTGCTGCACCGCCCCGACCGGCAGGCCGTCGATGACCAGCGCCGCGGCGGAGTCGTGATAGTGCGCCGAGATGCCGAGGATCTTCATCAGTACTGCCGCTTCTGCGCGCCCCGCGCGTTGCGCTCGGGCGCGATCGGCGCCCAGCCCCGCGGCTCCCTGGCCTGGGCGCGGCGGGCCAGCAGGGCGAAGGGCGGCAGCAGGACGAAGTACTGCAAGGTCAGCACCACCGAGCCGATCACCGAGGCCAAGGCTCCGGCGAAACGCAGATACAGCGACCACAGGCGGCGCAGGCGGGCCATCCAGAGCAGTCGCCCATGGTCCTTCGGCGCCACGCGCAGCAGTTGGGCGTGGGTGTAGTTCATGTGGAACGCCTCATCGTGCACGACCTTCTCGAAGACCTCGCGGGTCGGGGGATCGCCGTCGAGCACGGCGATGTAGTTCGTGAAATCGCGGGCGGCGGCCTTCTCCGACAGGTGCAGGAAGGCCAGCAGGGCGCCGTCGCGCTCCTGCTCGACCCGCAGGTCGTCCAGGCCGCGCTCGCCCGGCGCCAGCCAGTCGGCGCGGCCGTCGTCGCCGGGGCCGACTGGCAGGCTGGCCATCAGCGCCAGGCCGCGCTTGCGGAACAGGTCGGCGTGGCGCTGCTCGTCCAGGGCGTGGACCAGGAACAGTCGGCGCAGGAGGGGATCGCGGGTCTGTTCGGCGGCCCGGACCAGGTCGCGGCCCCCGTCCGCCTCGACCTCGGCGAAGCGCAACAGGTTGTTGGCGCGCCGCCGGGCGTCGCGCCAGACCCATCGGTGGACCGATGACAGCGGGGATTGCATGGGGCAGGGTCCCTTCTCGGGGGCATCCAATATCATCCGTGACGGAGGATCAACACTTGGCTGAGAAGGCTGGATCCCTGGTCACACCGCCTTCCCGGGCCCGTGGTCTGGCGGCGGAGCTGGTCGTGGTCGTGCTTGGCTTGACCCTGCTCGCCTGGGCCGCCGCGGCCGACGTCCATTGGCTGGACCGCCATGTTCTGCCGGACTTCTACATTCCGCGCGAGCGGCAGGTGCTGATCCTGACGGTCCTGCGCGGGCTGGTCGCGGCCCTGGGCCTGGCGCTGATCCTGGGCGTGCGGCCCAGGGCCGGTAGGCTGCTGGCGCGCACGACGCTCAGGCGACTGGTCTACGACGCGGCCCCGATCAGCCTGGCGGTGGTGCTGTCGATGGTCGCCAGCGAGTTTCTTCTGTCGCGCCTGCCCTGGCTGGCGACCCAGGAGGTGCCCGCGCCGCGCGAGCCGCTGCGGCGGCGCGATCCTCGGCTGGGCTGGGTGTTCATCCCCTCGCGCCAGGGCGTCGGGCGGCTGGGCGGCCGCGACATCGCCTACGCCTTCGACGCTTCGGGCCATCGGGTGCGCCGCCTGGGCGACCGAGTGGACCCCGAACGGCCGACCATCCTGTTCACCGGCGAGTCCGTGATGGTCGGCCACGGCCTGACCTGGGAGGAGTCGCTTCCGGCCCAGGTCGAGGCCCTGACCGGGGTGCGGAGCGCCAATCTCGCCGTCGAGGGCTACGCCACCGACCAGTCCTATCTGCGCCTGCGCGACGAGTGGCCCCGCTACCGGCGGCCGGTGGCGGTGGTCGCCCTGTTCATGCCGGCCCTTCTGCGACGGACCCTTGACGTCGACCGTCCGCACCTCGACGCCGACCTGACCTGGCGCCCGCCGGTCAAGTCCCTGAAGCTGGCCGAGGTGGCGCGGCGGGCGATCCCCTATCGCTCCGAGCGCGACATCGACCGGGGCGTGGCCACCAGCCGGGCCGCCCTGGCCGACACCGTCGCCCTGGCCCGCGCGCGCGGCGCCACGCCGCTGATCCTGGTGCCGCAGCTGCGTCCGGAAACCCCCGTGGAAGCCGCCTTGCGGCGTCGCGTCCTCGACGAGGCCGGGCTGCCCTACGTGGTGGTGCGCGTCGACCCCGGATGGCTGGTCCCCCGCAACCGCCATCCGGACGCCCGGGCCTCGCGGGCAATGGCCCAGGCGGTGGCCGGCTATCTGGCGGCGCAGGGCGCGGCGAAAGACTCAGGGAACGGCGTCGGCCCGAACTAGGGGAAATCCGGATGGACCCTGGCGCGCGGCGTCGCGCACTCTCAGGGCCGACCCCAACCTCGCCGGGATGCGTGAGACATGTCCAACAAGCCGGCCAAGGAAACCCCCAAACGCCCCGCGCGGATCGAGCTGCCGCCCGTGCCGCCCCTGCCTCAGGTGAGCGCCAGTCCCGACATCGCCTCGGTGGAATACTCCACCCATCGCACCAAGCTCTCGACCCTGCGCACCGGGCTGTCGGAACACCGGACCGACCTGTCGGAATACCGCACCGACCTGTCGACCTTTCGGACCGACCTTTCGACCCACCGCACCGAGATGTCGATGCGCCGCACGGGCATGTCGTTCCAGCGCACGCGGATGAGCGACGACCGCACGCTGATGTCGGTGATCCGCACCTCGCTGTCGCTGATCGGCTTCGGCTTCACGATCTACCAGGTGTTCTCCAAGCTTCGCGACGCGGGGGCGATCACAAATCCCGAGGCGCCGCGCAATTTCGGCATCGCCCTGGTGTTGCTGGGCATCGCCATGCTGATCGTCGGCATGGTCCACCACGTGCAGTTCATGATCGAGCTGGGCCGCACCCGGCGGGACATGAAGCGCCAGGGCTTGATCCACGGTGAGAGCCGGTTCCCGGTCTCGATCACCTTCATGGTCTCGCTTGGCCTGCTGCTGCTGGGCTTCGCGGCGATCGCCAACATGGTCTTCAAGGTGGCGGTGTTCGGGTAGGAATTTTTAGGACCTCCCCCTGTGGGGGAGGCGGCGCGAAGGCGCCGGTGGGGGGAGCAGACCCACCTCGGCCAACTCCCCCTCCGTCGGCTGCGCCGACACCTCCCCCACAGGGGGAGGGTTTTCCGCCTACTTCGCCACGATCTCCGGCAAGGTCGTGATCGGCTCCAGCACGATGTCGCGGAAGAAGGTCTCGGCGCCCTCCGACTGCAGCTGGATCGCGCCGTGGGTCAGGGGCGCGCCGTCGGCCTTGAGGTCGCGGACCTCCATGACCGGCACGCCGTTGACCACATGGATGGCACGGTCGCCCAGCACGTAGAGGTCCAGGGTGTTCCATTCGCCGGCCGGCTTCTCGGCGTCGCTGTAGGCCTCGACGTTCCAGTTCGCCGTGCCGCCCTTGACGGTCTGGACGCGGCCGCCGGGCGCGAACCGCAGCTTGGGCGCGATCAGGGCGGGGTCGTCGACGGCCGTGGTGGCGGCGCTGATCCCCTCGCCCACCGGCACGACCATGCCGATCGAGCCGGTCATGATCTCGAACTCCACCGCCTGGCTCCAGGTGCCCCAGACCGCGCCGGGCGGGCCGTGCGAGTGGTAGAGCAGGCCGTTGTTGGGCGCCTGGTCCGCGCGCGGCGGCCAGCGGCCGCCGCCCCACTTGTACTGGAGCCGCAGGTGGTAGTCGTGGAAGGCGCCCCGGTGGACCAGGCTGCCCCAGGTCTTGCCGTTGACGTAGATCGCCGGCTGGCCGTCCTCGATCACCGCTTTGAAGATGCCGGCGGCCAGGGGCGTGGCGCCGAGCGGGGCGACGGCGGGCCGCCTGTAGGTCAGGGCCGGGTCGGCATAGCCCAGCCAGGCGTCCCAGTCCCGCAGGTCCCGGCCGTTGAACAGCGAGACCGCCGGGCCGGCGGGCTTGGGGACCTCGGTCAGGACCAGAGGCGGGGCCGGGGCGGCGAGGGCGGGCGCGGCGGCGAGCGCCAGGGTGAGGGCCAGAATCTTGAACATGCGTCCTCCCGCACCCGTTCGGGCGTTGTCCCACCGTAGCTGACAGCGTTGTCGGTTCAAGCCCGCAGCGAAGGGCTTGGCGCGGGTCAAACAGTCGTTAGACTTCGCCGCGCAACGAGAGGAAGCGCCATGCCCAAGGTCGCCGCGAACGGCATCGAGATCGAGTACGAGGCTCATGGCCCGGAAGGCGGCGAGCCGCTGCTGCTGATCATGGGCCTAGGCCAGCAGCTGACCCGCTGGCCGGTCTCGCTGATCGAGCGGCTGGTCGGCGAGGGCTTCCGGGTCGTGCGCTTCGACAATCGCGACATCGGCCTGTCGACCGGGTTCGACGCCGCCCCGACACCCGACCTGCCGACGGTGTTCGGCGCCCTGGCCGAGGGCCGCGACCCTGGCGCGCCCTATCTGCTGGCCGACATGGCTGACGACGCGGCCAGCCTGCTGGACGCCCTGGGCATCGCCCGGGCCCACGTGGCCGGGGTGTCGATGGGCGGGATGATCGGCCAGATGCTGGCCGCCCGGCGCCCGGACAAGGTGCTGTCCCTGACCTCGGTGATGTCGACCACCGGCAATCCCGCCGTGCCGCCGGCCACGCCCGAGGCTCAGGCGGTGCTGTTCGCGCGTCCGACGACCACCGACCTGGAGGGCTTGGTCGAGCACGCCCTGAAGGCCCAGATCGTCATCCAGAGCCCGGCCTGGCCGGTGAACCCCGAGACCGAGCGGCCGCTGCTGCGGGCCGGCATCCAGCGCGCCTATCGGCCGATGGGCGTGCTGCGCCAGATGATCGCCGTGATCGCGTCCGGCGACCGCCGCGCGGCCCTGGAGACGATCACCGCCCCGACCGTGGTGCTGCATGGCGACGCCGACCCGCTGGTGCCGCTGGAGGGCGGCAAGGACACCGCCGCGACCATCCCCGGCGCCGAACTGCGGATTGTCGAGGGCATGGGGCACGACCTGCCCGAGGGCGTGCGCGGGGCGTTCGTCGAGGCGGTGAAGGCCGCGGCGGCGCGGGCGCGGCAACCGGCCTAGGGCGAAGTTCCTCAAGGGTTGTCATCCCGGACGAGCGCGCAGCGCGAAGATCCGGGACCGACGCCTGAGCGCTGCGTTTCCGGCGGTCCCGGGTCTACGCTTCGCTCCGCCCGGGATGACAGGCTTTTGAGCTAAAGCGAACGTTCAGAGAGCGAAGCTGAGGTGGCGTGGCCATTGGCCCCGCCGACCGCTTCCCAGCCGGCCTCATCGGCGCCACCTTCGCCGTCATGGCCTATCGCGCGACCCTGGGATCAACGAGCTGGACCTTCGAGACCCTGGCCGACCTGATGGCCAAGGCCTCGCCGCCGCGTTCGGGCGACGCCCTGGCCGGGATCGCGGCGACCAGCGCCCAGCACAGCATCGCCGCCAAGACCGCCCTGGCCGAGCTGCCGCTGAAGACCTTCCTGACCCAGGCCCTGGTCCCCTACGAGACCGACGAGGTCACTCGCCTGATCCTGGACGGCCACGACGCGGCGGCTTTCGCGCCGATCGCGTCGCTGACCGTCGGCGAGTTCCGCGACTGGCTGCTGTCGGAGCTGGCCACGCCCGCCGCCCTGGCGCGCCTGGCGCCGGGCGTGACGCCGGAAATGGCCGCGGCGGTCAGCAAGCTGATGCGCAACCAGGACCTGATCCTGGCGGCGTCGAAGTGCAAGGTCACGACCCGCTTCCGCAACACCATAGGTCTGCCGGGGACCATGGCCGTGCGCCTGCAGCCCAACCATCCGACCGACGACCCGGCCGGGATCACCGCCTCGATCCTGGACGGCCTGCTGTACGGCTGCGGCGACGCGGTGATCGGCATCAATCCGGCCAGCGACAGCCTGAACGTGCTGGGCGACCTGACCCGGCTGATGGACGACCTGATCCGGCGGTTCGAGATCCCCACCCAGTCCTGCGTCCTGACCCACGTGACCACGGCGATCCAGCTGATCGAGCGCGGCGCGCCGGTCGACCTGGTGTTCCAGTCGATCGCGGGGACCCAGGCCGCCAACGCCAGCTTCGGCATGACCCTGGACCTGCTGCGCGAGGGCCTCGACGCGGGGCGGTCCCTGGGTCGGGGCACGGTCGGCGACAATGTCATGTACTTCGAGACCGGCCAGGGCTCGGCCCTGTCGGCCGGGGCGCACCACGGGGTGGACCAGCAGACGCTGGAAGCGCGCGCCTACGGCGTGGCCCGGGCGTTCGAGCCCTTGCTGGTCAACAGCGTCGTCGGCTTCATCGGCCCCGAATACCTCTACGACGGCAAGCAGATCATCCGGGCGGGGCTGGAGGACCATTTCTGCGGCAAGCTGCTGGGCGCCCCGCTGGGCGTGGACGTCTGCTACACCAACCACGCCGAGGCCGACCAGGACGACATGGACAGCCTGCTGACCCTGCTGGCCACGGCGGGGGTCACCTTCGTGATGGGCGTGCCGGGCGCCGACGACGTCATGCTGAACTACCAGTCGACCTCGTTCCACGACGCCCTCTATGTGCGCGAGCTGCTGGGCCTGAAGCGGGCGCCGGAGTTCGAGGCCTGGCTGGAGCGGGCGCGGATCGTCGGCGCCGACGGCCGCCTGGCGCCGCGCGCCGCCGGCCATCCGCTGCTGACCGCCGGAGCCGGAGGATGAGCGCGCCCGTCACGCCCGATCCCTGGACCGCCCTGCGCCGCCACACCCCGGCCCGCATCGCCCTGGGCCGGACGGGGTCCAGCTTGCCGACCTCCGAGGTGCTGGGCTTCGCCCTGGCCCACGTCCAGGCCCGGGACGCGGTCCACGCCCCGTTCGCGGCGGAGGCGACGGCGGCGGCGATCGAAGCCCTGGGCCCGCAGACGGTGATCGTCGACAGCGCCGCCCCGGACCGGGCGACCTATCTGCGCCGGCCGGACCTGGGTCGAACCCTGTCGGACGCCGGACGCGCCGCCGTGGTCGCTCGCACGCGGGGCGCCTGCGACCTGGCGATCGTGATCGCCGACGGCCTGTCCAGCACCGCCGTCCACGCCCACGCCGCGCCTCTGGTCGAGGCTCTGCTGCCGGCGGTGGAGGAGGCCGGCTGGCGGCTGGCTCCGGTGGTCGTCGCCCGTCAGGCCCGCGTGGCGCTGGGCGACGTGGTGGGCGAACTGCTGGGCGCGCGGCTGGTGATCCTGCTGGTCGGCGAGCGGCCCGGCCTGTCGTCGCCCGACAGCCTGGGGGCCTACATCACCTTCGCCCCGAAGGTCGGGCGCAGCGACGCCGAACGCAATTGTGTCTCGAACATCCGCGCCGAGGGGCTGAGCTATCCGGCGGCGGCGTTCAAGCTGGCCTGGCACGCCCGCGAGGCCTTGCGGCTGGGCCTGACCGGGGTGGCGCTGAAGGACGAGAGCGACACGGCCGCGCGCCTGGAGCCCATGAACCGGGCGGTCGGGCTCAGTCCTTCTTGAACTCGAACAGCTCGATGACGTTGCCCGATGGATCCTCGACCAGGATGGCGCGGCCGGCGCCGCCCTCGCTGAGTTCGCCGCGGAATCTCGCATTAGCCCGGCGCAACCGCTCGATAAGCGCGTCGACGTCGGTCGTGACGATCATGAATCGGTTCCACCCGCCCGGCTTCGGATCACCGCCCGCCTGACCGCCGCTCCCCGCGCCCGGGGCGCTGAGATACAGCGTCAGGTCGTCGCGCAGCAGCGCGGCGAACTTGCCCGGATTGTGCTTGTCGAGCTTGAAATCGAGATTGTCTCGATAGAACGCGACCGCCGCGTCGACGTCCGTGACGATGTATCGGACGGATGCCATCGACCTTCTCCACCTGTCGTGGCGGTAAAACGGTCAACTCGCGCGAAGTTTCCCGTCGGCGGGCCCGCGGTCAGGTCCCGGCATATCGCTCCAGCAGGATCGCGATCGCCGACAGGCTGACGCACGAGACCGCGGTGGTCAGAGCCACGATCCGCGCCCCGCCGCGCTCGAACACGCTGTAGGCCTTGGTCTGGATGAAGACGTTGACCGCCGTGGGCGTGGCGGCCAGCAAGGTCGCGCCCAGGCGGAAGGCCAGGGGCGCGTCCACCAGGCCGGTGGCGAACCAGGCCAGGGCGGGCATGAGCAGCAGCTTGCCGACGGCCGCGACGATGATCGGCGTCCAGCGCGGGATCGGCGCGGGCTCCCCCTCGGCCGGCTCGCAAGGGACTCCGGCTGCCGGAAGGCCCGTCAGGCCCAGGGCGACGCCCAGGGCGACCAGGGCCACGGGGCTGCCGGAAGCGGCGGCGGCGGCCACGGCCCGGTCGAGGACGCCGGGCAGGGACAGGCCCAGCAGAGCCATGGCCGAACCGGTCATGGCCGCCAGCACGACCGGATTGCGCAGGGCCTGCATCAGCGAGCGCCAGGTCGAGCGCCCGCCCGCCCAGCCCAGCAGGCCCACCCCGACGGCCGCGACGACCACGAAGTCCACCGCGACCGCGCCGGCCGAAAGACGGGCGGCCTCGGGGCCCAGCACGGCGGCGGCGATCGGCAGGCCGAGGAAGGCGCTGTTGCCCAGGCTGGCCGACAGCGAGCCGCCCGCCCGCTCCTCGCGCGTCCAGCGCAGGGCGACGCCGATGGCGACCATCAGGGCCACGACCAGCAGGGCGCAGGCGCCGTAGGTCGCCAGGCCCAGGGCCAGGGCGCGGTCGGGCGCGCCGACCCGCGACAGCGAGTGCACCAGCAGGGCCGGAAAGCCGATCCAGTAGACATAGTTCGACAGGCCCGCCGACATCCGGGCGTCGAACAGCCGCAACCGAGCCAGGGTGACGCCCGCCGCGACCAGCAGGAAGAACGGCACGACCCGCTGCGGCACGTCGAGCAGGAGATGGATCACGGGATTACCGAGGTAGGGCGCAAGCGCGATAGTCTCCGCCCGAAGGGGCCGGCCGTCGATAGCACCGGTTGCGGTCGGCGGTCAAAGTTCAGCCGCTTTTGGCGATGGCGAGCGGCAAACAGGACGCGACCAAGGCCGCGTCCCTTTTTTGCCTAGTTCGAACCGCCGAGCTGGGCGAGTGATGCTGCAGCGCCGAGGATCGACATAATCGTTTCCCCGCGACAGAGCAGATCCCAGACGTCGACGCCATGCTCACGCATCGACTGCTCAACGTGAGATGCCACCTCGTTCTCGCTCGGCTTTGAACGCTGACAGTGTGCCTCCAGCAGCGCCGTAACCAGCAGACCTGCGGCTTCCGGAGGAAGGGAGAGATTGATCGTGATGTCGCGAACGACGAGGGAGGTCTTGGGCATTAGGCCCCTTTCGATGAGCGCTTGACGCACCCATGTGACGTCAGGATAAACCATACGCACAACGGGCCGCGTCGCGGCTGGTTGGTGCCTGCCCCTCCAATCGGCCTTCTGAACCAGGAGGGGCAGGCCGGAATCCCCGGCAAACCGGGTGATTAACCTAATCACCAAACGGCCCCGCGAAATCAAGCTTTGTTCTGCGAATGTTCCTGTGGACCGAGGCGGAGTTATCCCCGGCCTGTGAGGGCTTTGCCTGGGCGGGGCCTAGCGCTCGTCCGCGGGCAGGCGGATGTGCACCAGCCGCCAGGTGAACAGCTTGTCGCGCCGGAAGGTGAAGACCGTCGTCTTTGACGGCTGGCCGGGGCGCTTGACGCTGATGCGCACCCGGTTGGGGTCCCAGTAGGCGATGGTGGCGTGCGGACCGGCCACGGCGGCCTTGGCCTTGTCCATGGTCGTGGCCGGCTTGGGCGGCGCGGGCGGCGCTCCGCCCGGCGCGTAGCCTCGGGTCAGGGCCGACAGGCCCTGGATGGTCAGGTAGCGGTCGACCTTGGGTTCGGGCGGGGCGATCGGCGCGATGGCCCGCTTGAAGACGCCGAGCGGGTCGCGCCAGATCGACGGCGGCTCGGCCGGAGCGGCGGCGGCCGGCGTCTTGTCGTTCAGCTCGGCGGTCAGGCTGCCGCGGACCGCCGGGAAGTCGACCAGTTCGCCGATCGCCTGCACGTCCTCGTACTGGGCGGCGGCCTTCAGGGCGCGGAAGGCGAACCAGGGGGCGGTGGCGAAGGCGGCGGCGAAGACGAAGATGGCCAGGACGATCAGGTCCCAGATCCGCTTTTGAACTGTCATCGCCGCCCCGCGCGAAAGGTTAAGGCGGCAAGACATCCTATTCCCCCGCCCCCGGCAAGGTGTCTCGCCTCCAGGGGGACGTCGCGGCGAGGGGGCGGTGCGACGTTACGCGCGTTGCCCAGGCCATGTTCGAAAGCCACCCTCCCTGCCTAGGCGGGGGAACGCGAGTTTCTCAAGGCGTGCGTCCCCGCAGCCAGTGAGGTGTCCGTGTCCGATAAGTTCCTGTTGGTCGACGCAGACGGAGCCCACGCGCGCTTCGCCGTCATCGAGGCCGGCGAGCCGCCCGCGACCATCGAGATGATCGCGGCCGAGTCCCTGGACGAACTGATCGAGACCCTGAGCGAGGAGCTGTCGAAGCTGGGCGGCCCCCGCCTGCGGGGGGCGGCCTTTTCGGCGCCTGGACCGATCTTCGGCAAGACCCTTAAAGTGACCCATGCAAGCTTGAGCCTCGACAAGGACGTGCTGTCCGAGCGGCTGGGCGTCGCGGATGTCCGCCTGGTCAATGACTTCACCGCGCGCGCCATGGCGATGCCGTTGCTGGGACTGGAAGCCCTGGAGCAGATCGGCGGGGCTCCGCCGAAGGGGCAGGCGCCGGCGGCGGCCCTGGGGCCGAGCACCGGTCTGGGCGTGTCGGTCCTGAATCCGGACGGCTTCGTGGGCTGGGTGGCCACGGCCAGCGAAGGTGGGCACGCCGCGCTGGCGGCGGCGAACGCCCATGAGGCCGCTATCATCGAGCACCTGCGGCTGGCCAACCCCTATGTATCGGCCGATCGGGTGCTCTCGGACGCTGGCCTGCTCGAGGTCGCGGCCGCCGTGGCGCACCTGGAGGGCCGCGAGCCACGGACCGGGGGGTTCGGGGAGCTCGTCGCGGCGGGGCGCGCTCAGGACCCGAGCGCGCGTGAAGCCTTCGCGCTGTTTTCGGGCTGGCTGGGGGCGGTTTCGGGCGATCTGGCGCTGGTGGCGGGAGCCCGCAGCGGCGTCTACATCTTCAGCCCGATGATTCTGGGCTGGATCGACCTCTTCGACCGTGACCTGTGCCGGGTCCGCTTCGAGGCCAAGGGGCGGATGGACGTCTATATGAAGGACATCCCGCTCTACCTGGTTCTCGAGGCCGACTGCGGCCTTCTCGGCCTTTCCACGCTCTACGGCGTCGGTAGGGAGGGTTCAACGAGGGGCACGCCGAGCGCTCCGTCTTGAGGTCGCGGAATGCGCGGCATGCGGCTGTCTCGCCCGAACGCGGGACGTGAAACGCAAAACGCCTCCCCATTGCTGGGGAGGCGTCGCGAGGTTCGAAGATCGCTGGCCTAGGCCGCAGCCATCGCCTTCTTCAGGTTCTCGTCGATCTTGTCGAGGAAGCCTTCGGTGGTCAGCCACGACTGCTTGTCGCCGACCAGCAGGGCCAGGTCCTTGGTCATGAAGCCGCTCTCGACGGTGTCGACGCAGACCTTTTCCAGGGTGTGGGCGAAATCGGCCAGCGCCTGGTTGTCGTCCAGCTTGGCGCGGTGCGCCAGACCCCGGGTCCAGGCGAAGATCGAGGCGATCGAGTTGGTCGAGGTGCTCTCGCCCTTCTGGTGCTGGCGGTAGTGGCGGGTGACGGTGCCGTGGGCGGCCTCGGCTTCCACCGTCTTGCCGTCCGGGGTCATCAGCACCGAGGTCATCAGGCCCAGCGAGCCGAAGCCCTGGGCGACGATGTCGGACTGCACGTCGCCGTCGTAGTTCTTGCAGGCCCAGACATAGCCGCCCGACCACTTCAGGGCCGAGGCCACCATGTCGTCGATCAGGCGGTGCTCGTAATGGATGCCGGCGGCCTTGAACTTGTCGGCGTATTCGGCGTCGAAGATCTCCTGGAAGATGTCCTTGAAGCGGCCGTCATAGGCCTTGAGGATCGTGTTCTTCGTGGAGAGGTAGACCGGATAGCCGCGGCCCAGACCGTAGGCGAACGAGGCGTGGGCGAAGTCGCGGATCGACTCGTCCAGATTGTACATGCCCATGGCCACGCCGGCCGACGGGGCCTTGTAGACCTCGTGCTCGATGGTCTGGCCGTCGTCGCCGACGAACTTGATCGACAGCGTGCCCTTGCCCGGGAACAGGAAGTCGGTGGCCTTGTACTGGTCGCCGAACGCGTGGCGGCCGACGATGATCGGCTGGGTCCAGCCCGGCACCAGGCGCGGCACGTTCTGGCAGATGATCGGCTCGCGGAAGATCACGCCGCCCAGGATGTTGCGGATCGTGCCGTTCGGCGACTTCCACATCTTCTTCAGATTGAACTCGGCGACTCGCTGTTCGTCGGGGGTGATGGTCGCGCACTTCACGGCCACGCCATGCTTCTTGGTCGCCTCGGCCGCGTCGATCGTGACCTGGTCGTTGGTGGCGTCGCGGTTTTCGACGCTGAGGTCGAAATAGTCGAGCTCCAGGTCCAGGTACGGGAAGATCAGCTTATCCTTGATGAGCTTCCAGATGATCCGGGTCATTTCATCGCCGTCCATGTCGACGACGGGGTTGGCGACTTTAATCTTGGCCATTGCGGGGTCTTTCCTCTCGCGGTGGCGCGCCTGTGACTCTTTGGCGCACAGGGCCAAGGAGCGGCGCGGACGGCGTGCCTATAGACTGTTGCGGGCCGGGGGGAAAGCCGAGGTCGATCCGAAGCTGCGATGACGCCGGTTTCGCGGGCTAAGTCTTTGATCCGCGTGTAAATCCTTGTTGAGGATCTTAAGGTACAAGCAGGGCGTGAAGAAGCGGAGAGCCATTGCCGACGTCACGTCGCCCCTTGCGCGGCGGCTGCTGGCGATCGTCGCGATCCTGTCCATCGCGGTGACGGGCGTGGCCACGGCCGCGACCTTCGTCTTCGTGCAGCGCGCCGCCGCCGACGCCCAGATGCGCCATCTGGCCGAATACGCCGCCGAGCGGGTCAAGACCGAGGACCGGTTGTTCTCCGACCTGGTGAAGGTGCAGGAGGCGGCTTCCGACTCCCTGGCCCGCCGCCTGGCGGCGATCGACCCGGCCACGGTGGACCGCGAGTTCGACGCCCAGTTCCCCAAGTTCGGCGACGGCACGCGGCGCACCAGCGACGCCCTCTATGACGGTGGAATGGCCGCCGGCGACTACACCTACGGCGTCGGCGGCTATCTGCGCGACGCCGACACGCTGACCCAACAGCAGAAGGCGCTGTTCCTGGCCGCCGTGCAGGTGGTCTCGCACACCGGCGAGGCCGAGCTGAATCGCTACGACAACTTCTACTTCTTCACGCCCGACACGCGGCTGGTGATGTTCGCCCCGCGGCGCCCGGACCGCTTGACCTACTACCGCCAGAAGGCCCCGCCGACCTTCGATGTCAGCGGCGAGGAAATGACCCTCCTGACGCTGCCGCAGCAGAATCCCCAGCGGGTGATGAAATGCACCAAGCTGCGCAAGGTGCTGTCGGATCCCAGCGGCCGAGGCCTGAACTCGGCCTGCATGACCCCCTTCGACTATCGCGGCAAGCAGCTGGGCGCCTGGGGCGCCAGCCTGTCGCTGGACTCCTACCTGCTGCGGGCCGTCGAGGATTCCCTGCCGGGCGGGCGCAACATGATCGTCTCGTCGGACGGCGAGCTGATCGCCGCCCCCGGCCTGGCCAAGAACGGCGTCGTCGACGCTCAGACCCTGGTGCGCGCCCAGGCCCAGGAACGCGTCGCCGACGTGGTCCGCCAGATCCGCGTGATCGGCGCCGACGCCGGCGCCCTAAACAGCGGCGACCGGGTCGTCGCCTACGGCCGGCTCAAGGAGCCCGACTGGTACTTCCTGATGAGCTTCCCGTCCGACGACCTGGTGTGGTCGGCGGTCAAGACGGCCTCGTGGGTGCTGCTGTTCGGCGTGCTGGGCGTGATCATCCAGGTGGCGCTGCTGTATCGGGTGATGCGCATCACGGTCGAACGGCCGCTGCGGGTGCTGGCCGACGCCCACGGCGCCGGCGATGTCAGCAAGGCCGAGCCGATCGAGGACCGCACGGACGAGATCGGGGCCCTGGCCCGGACCCTGCGCAGACAGCGCGACGGCAATATCGAGCTGCTGCGCTCGCTGGAGGAGCGGGTCGCCGAGCGCACCGCCGAACTGGAACGCGCCAACCAGGCCAAGTCGGTGTTCCTGGCCAACATGTCCCACGAGCTGCGCACGCCCCTGAACGGCGTCATCGCCATCGGCGACCGGCTGGCCGTAGAGGCCGATCCCGAGCGCCGCCGCGAGCTGGCCGCCCTGGTCACCTCATCGGGCCGCCTGCTGGAGCAGGTGCTCGGCGACATCCTCGACGTCTCCAAGATCGAGGCCGGCCAGTTCCAGCTGACCCCGGCGCCGTTCGACCTGGCCACCCTGGTCGGTGGGGTCGCCGAGCTGCACCGCGCCGCGGCCGAGGCCAAGGACCTGACCTTCAAGTGGTCGATCGAGCCGGGCGTCGCGGGCAGCTATCTGGGCGACGGCGGGCGCATCAGCCAGATTCTCAACAACCTGCTGGCCAACGCCGTCAAGTTCACCACCCTGGGCGAGGTGGCGCTGAGCGTCGAGCGCGCGGCCGACGGTCTGAGCTTCATCGTCAGCGACACCGGCGTCGGTTTCGACGACTCGGTCCGCCGCCGGCTGTTCAAGCGCTTCGTCCAGGCCGACCAGTCGATCACCCGCCAGTTCGGCGGCACCGGCCTGGGGCTGTCGATCTGCGCGGCCCTGGCCGAGATGATGGGCGGCCGCATCGACGCCCGCGCCGTGCTGGGCCGGGGGGCGATCTTCCAGGTCGACCTGCCGCTGGAGCGCGTCCGCGCCGTCGAGGACGAGGTCTCCGACGACGAGGAAGAGGTCTCGCTGGAGGGCCTGCGGGTGCTGGTCGCCGAGGATCATCCGACCAACCAGAAGGTCGTCGAGATCATCCTTCAGCCGTTCGACGTGGTCCTGACCGTGGTCGAGGACGGCCAGGCGGCGCTGGACGCCTTCGCGCCCGGCGCGTTCGACGCGATCCTGATGGACATGCAGATGCCGGTGATGGACGGCCTGACCGCCACCCGCCTGATCCGCGAGCGCGAAGCCGCCGCCGCCGCGCCGCCGGTGCTGTTGATCATGCTGACCGCCAACGCCATGGAGGAGCACGTCTCGGCCGCCAAGGCGGTGGGCGCCGATCTCCACCTGTCCAAGCCCGTGCGCCCCGCTCAGTTGCTGGAGGCCTTGGCGCGAGCGCGGATGAAGTCGCGGGCGGCGTCGCTCAGCGCGGCCAGCTAGTTCAGGCATTCAAAGCGTGACGGGCGCCGAAGCCGGCGTCCACTTTCGGCGGTCGCGCTCTAGCCGATCGCTTCGGCCAGTCGCGCGATCGCCGGGTCGATCCGGGCGACGTCGATCTGGCCGAAACCCAGGACCAGGCCCGACGGCGCGGGGCGCTGGAGGGTGAAGCTGGCCAAGGTCTCCACCGCCACCCCCAACCGCGCCGCGCGGGCGGCCACGCCCTCGACGTCCAGCGGCGCGCGGGGCAGGGCGGCCAGGTGCAGGCCGGCGGCGGCCGGCAGCGGCGTCAGCCGATCGCCGCAATGGACCTCCAGCGCCCGCAGCAGGGCCGCGCGACGCTCCGCATAGACCTTGCGCATGCGCCGCATGTGGCGGGCCAGGTGGCCCTCGGCGATGAAGGCGGCCAGGGTGGCGTGCTCGATCGCCGGACCATGCCAGTCGCTGCGCTCGCGCGCGGCCGCCAGGGCGTCGCGGTCCTGCTCGGGGGCGACGACGAAGCCGATGCGCAGGGCCGGCAGCAGGCTCTGGGAGAAGGTGCCGACATAGAAGACCCCACTCCCCTCGCGCCCCCCGGAGCGATCGAGCGTGCGCAGGGCGTCCAACGGCGGGTCGTCGAAGCGGAACTCGCCGCCGTAGTCGTCCTCGACGACGATCGCCCGGCGCTCGGCGGCGAAGGCCAGCAGGGCGGCGCGCCGGCGGGGCGACATCGCGACGCCGGTCGGAAACTGCTGCGAGGGGGTCACGCAGATCACCGCCGCGTCGTCGGGCAGCTCGTCGACCACCAGGCCCTCGGCGTCGACCCGCACGGGGTGGATGCGCGCCCCGGCGGCGGCGAAGGCGTCGCGGGCCGCCGGATAGCCGGGATCCTCGACCGCCACCACCGGGCGTTCCGGCGTCAGCAGGGTGCGGGCCAGGAGATCGAAGGCCTGTTGGGCGCCGACCGTGACGATCACGTCGCGCGGCGAGCAGGCGATGGCGCGGGTGAACGACAGGTGGCCGGCGATCGCCTCGCGCAAGGCCGGATGGCCCGCCGGCTCGCGATAGGGCGTCGCGGCCCGCGAGAACTGACGCAAGGCCCGTCCGGTCAGCCGGCCCCAGATGTCATAGGGAAAGCTGGCGGTGTCGGGACGACCGGGGCGCAAGTTGTAGAGGACCGGGACCTCGGGCGCCGCCGCCCGCCGGGGGGACGGCTCGCCGGCGAAGGGCTGGGCCTGGGCGGCGACGAAGGCGCCCGCGCCGGGCCGCGAGACGATCAGGCCCTCGCTCAGCAGCAGGTCATAGACCGCCATCACCGTGTTGCGCGACAGGCCCAGGCGCTCGGCCAGCGCCCGGCTGGCGGGAAGCTGGACGCCGTGGGCCAGGCGGCCCGCCGCGATCGCCTCGCGAAGCTGCTCGTGCAGCCGCCGGCGGACCTCGCGCGAGCCGGCGGCCGGCAGCTGGATCTCAAGTTCGAGCACGGCGTTCATCGCGGCTTTTGTGCGCGAGTACCCCGCCGATCTCAAGCGGACGATCCGATTGGCGCCCCGAACATCGCCGCGATTGGCTCTCGTCTCCACGCGCGCCGCGAGGATCATCGCCCTCGAGATCAGGGAGGATCCGGTGGTGACATCAAGACGCGGCGTCGTGGCGGTGGCGATCCTGGCGATGACGGCGGCGTTCCGCGGCCCGGCCTTCGCGTCGCAGGACAACGTCAAGCCGAAGGGCTCCAACCTGACGGGCCTGCGCGACTTTGATTTCATGAACGGCGACTGGAGGGCCCGTCACCGCAAGCTGAGGGCCGGCTCGACCGATGACTGGGTCGAGTTCGACGGCCTGTTCACCCAGCGGTCGCTGATGAAGGGCTGGGCCAATTCCGGCGACAACCTGTTCAACACCCCGGACGGGCCGTATCGCGGCGTCAGCCTGCGCGCCTACGATCCCCAGACCGGGCTGTGGGCGGTCTGGTGGGTGGACGGTCGCGATCCCGGCGCGGGCGTGGGCAAGCCGATCAAGGGTCGCTTCGAGAACGGCGTGGGCCAGTTCTATTCGGACGACACGCGGGCCGGAAAGCCGGTCCGGGTGCGCGTGACCTGGAGCCGCCCGACCCCGGACACGGCCCGTTGGGAGCAGGCCCTGTCGAGCGACGGCGGCCAGTCCTGGGCCGTCAACTGGACCACCGACTTCACCCGCGCCAAGCCAGGCGAACCGACCGTGACCTCCGGCTGGACGCCCGCCATCGACCGGCGCGACGGCCCCAACGCCTTCGACAGCCGCCCCGGCGACTGGAAGGTGCGCCACCGCCGCCTGAAGGAACGCCTGGCCGGCAGCACCGAGTGGGTCGACTTCGACGGCGTTCAGACCTGGTGGCCCACCCTGGGCGGGCTGGGCAATCTGGACGACAACCTCTTCGCCATGCCCAGCGGGTCCTATAGCGGCGTCACCGCCGATGAAGGGGCGGTTCGTGGATGGAGCCGCGACCCTCTACGCGGACGACACCCTGCGTGGGCGGCCGATCAAGGTTCGGTTCATCTGGTCGAACATCACCCCCGCCACAGGCCATTGGGAGCAGGCCTTCTCGCCCGACGGCGGCGAGACCTGGGAGACCAACTGGTTCTCCGATTTCTCCAAATGACCGCCGAGGCTCCGATGACCCACGATCTCGACCGCCGCGCCCTAGTGCTGGCGATCGCCGCCCTGCCGGCCTTCACCGCCGTGTCGAGCGCGATCGCCCAGCCCGCAGCCACCGGCTCGATCCACGACTTCGACTTCTTCGTCGGGTCCTGGGCCGTGCACCACCGCCGGCTGAAAAAGCGCCTGGCGGGCAATGACGACTGGGAGGAATTCGAGGGGACCACCACCTGCCGGTCCCTGCTGGGCGGGGTGGTGAACCTCAACGAAAGCTTCGCCCGGCGGGCCGGCGGGCCGTCCAGCGGCCTGGGTCTGCGGGCCTTCGACGCCAAGACCGGCGTCTGGGCCGACTGGTACCTGAGCGGGAGCGATCCCCTGAGACTGGACGCGCCGGGCCTGGGCCGGTTCGAGAACGGGGTGGGGACCTTCCTGTCGGACGACACCTTCGAGGGGCGGCCGATCAAGGTGCGCGGGCGGTTCACCTCTCTGTCGCCGGACCTGGCCCAGTGGGAGCAGGCCTTCTCGCCCGACGGCGGCGCGACCTGGGAGACCAACTGGCTCATGCGCTACAGCCGGACCGCCTGACGATGGAGATCCGCCGCGCCGCGCCGGACGACCTGCAGGGGCTGGTTCCGCTGTTCGACCGCTATCGCCAGTTCTACGGCCGGCCCTCCGACGAAGCGGCCGCGCGCCGGTTCCTGGGCGAGCGGATGGCGCGCGGGCAGTCGGTGATCCTGCTGGCGCTGGACGCCGGCCGGGCCGTCGGCTTCGTGCAACTGTATCCCAGCTTCTCGTCGGTCCGGGCGGCGGCGACCTTCATCCTCAACGACCTCTATGTCGAGCCCGGCCGGCGACGCGGCGGGGCGGGCCGACGGCTGGTCGAGGCCGCCGCCGCCCTGGCCCGCGAGACCGGAGCGGCCGGCCTGTCCCTGGTCACCGGCGTCGACAACCTGGCGGCTCAAACCCTGTACGAGCGCCTGGGCTGGACCCGCGAGACCCGGTTCCTGGAATACGGCCTGGACCTGGCTACTTCGCCGCCTTGATCACCACCCGTCCGACGTCGGCGATGGCCTTTTCCTGCTCGGCGACCGGCAGGGGCGAGCCCGAGATGAAGGCGACGACGGCGAACTTGCGGCCGTCCTTGAGGGTGTAGACGCCGATGTCGTTGACCACGGGCGTGAAGCCCAGGTCGGTGCGTGCGGTGGCGGGGATGTGATTGAGGCGGCCGCCTTCGGGCACGGCGGCGCGCAGGCGGCCCGCCCCGCCTCGGGTCTGGCTGATGATCCGGCCCAGCAGGCGCCGCGAGTCCGGCCCCAGCAGCTCGGCCTGGTTCACGGCCTCCAGGAACCGCAAGGCCCCCAGGGGCGTGGCGGTGTCGCGCGGATCGGCCAGATAGGCCCGGATCGCCCGGCGGCGTTCGGCGGGCGGAACCTTGTCGAGGGCGGCGCGGTAGGCGGCCTCGCCCTTCCAGTCGGCGCGGAACGAGGCCAGGCCCAGGCTGTCGGGCTGCAGCTGGCGCTGGTAGCGGTCGATGTCCAGCGCATTGACCTTGCGGCCCTGCAGCCAGGCGGTGACCGCGCCAGGGCCGCCGATCCGCTTCATCAGGACGTCTGCGGCGGTGTTGTCGCCGTCGCGGATCGCGCGCTCCAGCAGGTCCTGGACGCTGTAGGTCATGGGTCCCGCCCAAAGGTCGGCGACGCCGCTGGGCGGCGGCGACAGATCGACATCCTCGATCAGCAGGATGTCGTCCAGCCGCAGCCGCTTGGCCTCGACCTCGGCCATCACCGCCGCGCCCAGCGGCGCCGTGAACACGGCCTGCAGGGGGAAGCGCCTTTCGCCGTTGAACGAGATGATCTGGCCGGTGCCCAGGTCCTCGACGGCCACGCCCAGCTGGCCCGGCGCGACGCGGTCGGCGATGGGCTGGAAGTCGGCCGTCATCTTCTGGCGGTCGAACAGCGGGTCGGTCTGACCCAGCATCGGCGGTTCGCCGCAGCCGGCCAGCACGAGGAGCAGAACAAGGACGGCGGCGCGTCGGAACATCATGGTCTCGGCTAGCTTCAGCGGAACTGGACCGAGGCTAAACGCATGAACCGTCATTGTGGGGCTTGCACCGCGCGGCGGTCCGGCGGCAAAGGGTGGCGATGACCTCCAAGCACCTCCCGCCCTGCGTGATCCTGAATCACCCGCAACTGGCCGAGAACATCGGCGCGGTCGCCCGGGTGATGGCCAATTTCGGCCTGTCGGACCTGCGCCTGGTCAAGCCGCGCGACGGCTGGCCGCAAGAGCGCGCCTGGGCCAGCGCCTCGGGCGCCGACTGGCCGCTGGACAACGCCAAGGTGTTCGACCGCCTGGAAGACGCCATCGCCGACCTGAAGCTGGTGTTCGCCACCACGGCCCGACCGCGCGAGACCCGGCTGCCGGTCTACACGCCGCGCGAGGCCGCCGGCCACCTGTCGGCCGACGTCGCCCAGGGCTTCGCGGTGGGCCTGCTGTTCGGCGGCGAGCGGGCGGGGCTGGAGACCGACGACATCGCCCTGTGCCAGGCCATCGTCTCGATCCCGATCGACGAGAAGTTCCGGTCGCTGAACCTGGCCCAGGCCGTGTCGATCAACGCCTACGAATGGAAGATGACGGTCGACGACCGGCCGTGGTCGCGGTTCGAGTACAACGTCGCCGAGCCGGCCGACCAGTCCAGCCTGCTGGGCCTGTACGGCCAGCTGGAGGACGAGCTGGAGAAGGCGGGCTTCTATCATCCGCCCGAGAAGAAGCCGTCGATGGTCCGCAACCTGCGCGCCCCGCTGGCCCGGGCCCGGCTGACCGAGCAGGAGGTTCGCACCTTCCGGGGCGTGGTCACCGCCCTGTCCAAGGGGCGCGGCCGGGTG
This sequence comes from Caulobacter sp. Root1455, assembly GCF_001426905.1. Lineage (GTDB taxonomy): Bacteria > Pseudomonadota > Alphaproteobacteria > Caulobacterales > Caulobacteraceae > Caulobacter. The sequence goes on along the minus strand of NZ_LMFQ01000024.1, from coordinate 707,288 downwards.
CTGGCCAAGCTGGCGGCGCAGAAGGCGGCGAAAATAGACCCCGATCCGCCGGCGGATTGATCGAGGTCATGGTCGAGCGTCGTAACGAGGCCCACCTCTGCGGCTTCAGTCGCGATGGAGTTTCGCCATGATCCCCGATGCAAGCACCCTGGTGGTGGTGGCTGATGGCCACAGAGCACGTCTTCTCGAGCAACCGCGGCTGGACGGTCCGCTGCATGACCGGCCCGAGTGGCTGGCTGGCTTGAAGCCGCGCCACGCCCATTCGAGCGGCGCCGCGCCCCACGAAGGCGATGCCCATGACCGCGCGGAACGGGCCTTCGTCACCGATCTGGCTCACAAGCTGGAGGAGGTCGCTCGCGCCCACAGCTTCGACCGCTTGATTCTCGTCGCTCCGCCGCGGGCTCTCGGGCATCTGCGCGAGGCGCTGCCGAAGGCTCTCGCTGACAAGGTGGTCGGATCCGATCCGCATGAGCGGGTCGACGCCACGATCATGACCCTGACCGATGTCGTCCGGGCGGTTCGCCACGAAGCGGCCGCCTGACCGGATCGCCCGGTCGCCGCCGGCCCGTCGCCGGCGGCCGGCGGGGCGTCCTTGCGCGCCGGCCGCTTACGCGCCGGCGTAACCTGTTCTAGTCTCCGCCAAACAACTGTTTGGGGGACGACATGAACCGTCGACAACTGTTCCTGAGCGCGGGCGCGCTTGGCGTGATCGGTCTCGGCGCAGCCGCCGTCGCTCAGGGGCTGCAGATCTCGACCGCCGCCCAGGCCTGGCTCTACGCCCTGCCGCTGATCGAGATGGCCACCACGCGGGCGCGGATGCTGAAAGCGCCCGGCGCGGCGATCAACAGGCTGACCCATGGCCGGACCCTCAGCGACCACGCCGCGCGCGCGGTGACCACGCCCAACAACGACACGCTCTACTCCATCGCTTTCCTTGACCTGAGTCAGGGGCCGGCGACCCTGACCGTGCCCGCCACCGGGGCGCGCTACTGGTCGGCGGCGGTGATGGACATGTTCACCAACAACAACGCCGTGCTGGGTCTGCGGACCGTGGGCGGGGAGGGCGGAACCTTCACGCTGATCGGACCGGGGCAACCGTCGAAGGGGCCCAACCCGGTGCGGGTGGCCACGCCGCACGCCTGGCTGTTGATCCGCACCCTGGTCAATGACGCGGCCGACGTCCCGGCCGTGCACAAGGTCCAGGACGGCTTCGTCCTGACCGGACCCAAGGCGGCGGCGCCGCCGACCTATGCCGGCCGCGACGCCGACGCGGCGAGCTATTTCGACAGCGCTCGCCGGTTGCTGGCCGCCGACCCGGCCCCCGCCGTGGACCAGAAGCTCCTGCGCAAGACCGCCGCCTTCGTGGGCGTGGGGCCGTTCGACGCGGGCGCGGCCGAGGTCGGCGCCGACCAGGCCCGGATGATCACCCGCTTCGCCAAGGGGCGTCAGACCTTCATCGACGGCTGGGCCTATCCGCGCGCCAATCTGGGCGACTACGGCCAGGACTACATCTATCGCGCCATCGTCGCGCTGATGGGCCTGGGCGCGCTGCCCGTGGCGGAGGCGATGTACATGAAGGCGGCCGGCGACGACGGGGCGGGCCTGTTCACCGGCGACGGCCTCTATCGCCTGAGCCTGCCGGCCGACATGCCGCTGGACGGCTTCTGGTCGCTGTCGATGTACGAGGCCACCGACGACGGCCAGTTCTTCTTCACCGACAATCCGCTGAACCGCTATGCGATCAGCGACCGCACGGCGGGCCTCAAGCGCAACGCCGACGGCTCGCTGGATCTCTGGATCGGCCGCGTCGACCCCGGCGGCGACCGCACCGCCAACTGGCTGCCGGCCCCGAAGACCGGGCCGTTCGCGATGTACCTGCGGACCTATCTGCCGAGGCCCGAGCTGCTGGACGGGCGGTTCCGGTTCAAGCCGGTGGAGAAGGTTTAGAGCTTACCGACCGTCACGCTCTGTGCGCGGTCCTCGTCCTTCGACAGGCTCAGGATGAGGACGAAACGTGCGGGCGGTGCAGTGGAAAACCTCATCCTGAGCTTGTCGAAGGACGAGGTTTTCGTTTCGGCGGGGCATCCTAGCCCTCCCACTGGAACACCCGTTCGAGCCCCACCCCGAACACCTGGGCGATCCTGAACGCCGCCTCCAGCGAGGGCGAGTACTTGCCCTGTTCGATGGCGGCGATCGTCTGGCGGGTCATGCCGATGCGCTGCGCCAGGTCGGCCTGGGTCATCTCGCCGTGCTCGAAGCGCAGGCGGCGGATGTCGTTGCGGATCGGGGGCGGGGCGGGCATCAGCAGGCCCGCCGATAGCCGAGGATGACGCCGCCGTGCCGGGCCAGCTCCGACACCGCCAGGGCCAGGATCACCGCGTTGGCCATCAGGGTCTTGTCGAAGAAATAGACCGTCACCGCCGCGCCCATCGCCGCCACCTGCAGCACGTAGAAGGCGTGGGTCGAGGCCGTCAGGTCGATCAGCCGCTCGCGCTCGTCCTGAGGCCCGCGCGGCTCGCGGTTCAGGGCGGCCATCACGATCTGCAGCCCCACCTGCAGCACCACCAGCACGAAGATGCAGGTGGTCAGCGGCCCGGCGAAACCGACCGGGCGACCGGCGGCCGCCGCCTGGCCCACATAGGCGAAATAGGCCCCGTAGACGATCAGGGTCGTCCAGAACGAAATCCACGCACTCTTTTCCCGCAAGGCCATGACCGGCTCCATAATGTAAAAGATTTCGAACATTCAGTGCGCCGTGGCTGCCACAATGTCAATTATTTTTTACATCACTTCGCGCGCCCCGGCGGATCGCCGCCGGACGGGACTGGCTCGCGCCGCCAAGCCTTGGCAAGGTGCCGCCGACTCGACATCCGGAGATCCCGCCATGAAGACCCGCGCCGCCGTCGCCTTCGCCGCCAAGCAGCCGCTGGAGATCGTCGAGGTCGACCTGGAAGGCCCCAAGGCCGGCGAGGTGCTGATCGAGATCAAGGCCACCGGCGTGTGCCACACCGACGCCTACACGCTGGACGGCCTGGACTCGGAGGGCCTGTTCCCCTCGATCCTGGGCCACGAGGGCGCGGGTGTGGTGGTCGAGGTCGGCCCCGGCGTCACCAGCCTGGCGATCGGCGACCACGTGATCCCGCTCTACACGCCCGAATGCCGCCAGTGCAAAAGCTGCCTGTCGGGCAAGACCAACCTCTGCACGGCCATCCGCGCCACCCAGGGCAAGGGGCTGATGCCGGACGGCACCAGCCGGTTCTCCTACAAGGGCCAGACCATCCACCACTATATGGGCTGCTCGACCTTCTCGAACTTCACCGTGCTGCCCGAGATCGCCGTGGCCCGCATCCGCAAGGACGCGCCGTTCAAGACCGCCTGCTACTGCGGCTGCGGCGTGACCACGGGCGTGGGGGCGGTGGTCAACACCGCCAAGGTCGAGCCGGGCGCCAACGCGGTGGTGTTCGGCCTGGGCGGCATCGGCCTGAACGTCATCCAGGGCCTGAAGCTGGTCGGCGCCAACATGATCGTCGGGGTCGACCTGAACCCGGACCGCGAGGAATGGGGCCGCAAGTTCGGCATGACCCACTTCGTCAATCCCAAGACCATCGACGGCGACATCGTCGCCCACTTGGTGGCCCTGACCGACGGCGGGGCGGACTACACGTTCGACGCCACCGGCAACACCACGGTCATGCGCCAGGCGCTGGAGGCCTGCCATCGCGGCTGGGGGCAAAGCATCATCATCGGCGTGGCCGAGGCCGGCAAGGAGATCGCCACGCGGCCGTTCCAGCTGGTCACCGGCCGGGTCTGGAAGGGCACGGCCTTCGGCGGCGCCCGCGGCCGCACCGACACCCCGAAGATCGTCGACTGGTACATGGACGGCAAGATCCAGATCGACCCGATGATCACCCACGTCCTGCCGCTGGAGCGCATCAACGAGGCGTTCGACCTGATGCACGCGGGCGAGAGCATCCGGACCGTGGTGACGTTCTAGGATGACCGTCGAAACTCTCGCCACCCACCGCACCCAGGGCGGGACGCTGCGCTACTGTCGGCACGACAGCCCCAGCACCGGCACGCCGATGCGGTTTACGATCTGGACGCCCCCCCAAGCAAAGGATGGCGGGGAGGGACCGTTCCCCTACCTCGTCTGGCTGTCGGGCCTGACCTGCACCGAGGACAATTTCACCATCAAGTCGGGCGTCTACGCGCATGCCGCCAAGCACGGGATCGCCATCGTCGCCCCCGACACCAGTCCGCGCGGAGAGGGCGTCGCCGATGATCCGGCCTACGACCTGGGGCAGGGGGCGGGCTTCTATGTCGACGCCACCCAGGCACCGTGGGCGCCGCACTTCAAGATGTATTCCTACGTCACCAAGGACCTGCTGGAGACCGTTGACGGCGCCTTCCCGCTGGATCCGGCCCGGCGCGGCATCTCCGGCCACTCGATGGGCGGCCACGGCGCCCTGACCATCGCCTTGCGCAATCCGGACCTGTTCAAATCGGTCAGCGCCTTCTCGCCGATCGTCTCGCCGCTGAACTGCCCGTGGGGCGAAAAGGCCATGACCGCCTATCTGGGCCCCGACCGCGCCGCCTGGCGGGCCCACGACGCCATGGCCCTGATCGAGGACGGGGCGGGGGCCAGCTTCGACGAGATCCTGATCGACCAGGGTCTGGCCGACAGCTTCCTGGAAAGCCAGTTGAAGCCTCAGCTGATCGAAGCCGCCGCCGCCAAGGCCGGCCGCAAGGTCACCGTCCGCCGCCAGGACGGCTACGACCACAGCTACTTCTTCATCGCCACCTTCCTCGGAGACCACGTGGCGTGGCACGCGGCGCGGCTTTGAGTGCGTCGATCAGCCGATTTATCCGGTGGTGCGCCGGTCCTGTCCGTTGACTCCCCGCCGCCCCTCCGTCATAAACCGCCCCTTCTCGCCGCCGGCTCGCCGGACGGCGTGAAAAACGCATGACGGAATGACCCGAAGCCGCCGTTGAGATCGCACCCTCCCGAGGGCGCCGGCTCGGATCGAACTAAAAGAGTGACTTATGTCCAAGCGCCATAGCGCCAAGTACAAGATCGACCGCCGTATGGGCGAAAACCTCTGGGGCCGGCCGAAGTCGCCGGTGAACCAGCGGTCCTACGGCCCCGGCCAGCACGGCCAGCGCCGCAAGCAGAAAGTCTCGGACTTCGGTCTGCAGCTGCGCGCCAAGCAAAAGCTGAAGGGCTACTACGGCAACCTGACCGAGAAGCAGTTCTCGCGCACCTACGAGGAAGCCGCGCGCCGCAAGGGCAACACCTCGGAAAACCTGATCGGCCTGCTCGAGTCGCGCCTGGACGCCATCGTCTACCGCGCCAAGTTCGTGCCGACCGTGTTCGCCGCCCGTCAGTTCGTGAACCACGGCCACGTGCAGGTGAACGGCAAGCGCGTGAACATCGCGTCCTACCGCTGCAAGGCCGGCGACGTGATCACCGTCCGCGAAAAGTCGCGCAACATGGCGCTGGTCCTGGAAGCCGTGGCTTCGGCCGAACGTGACTTCTGCGACTACATCACCGTGGACGCCAAGGGCCTGCAAGCCACTTTCGTCCGCGCTCCGGAACTGGCCGAAGTGCCGTACCCGGTGAAGATGGAACCGAACCTCGTCGTCGAATTCTACGCTTCGTAAGACGCGTTCACTGCGAGACGAACGAAAAGGCCCCGGGGGAACCCGGGGCCTTTTTGTTGCTCAAAGCCCTCCCCCTGTGGGGGAGGCGGCCCGAATGGGCCGGAGGGGGGAGTGGTCCCACCTCGGAAATCCCCCCACCGATCGCTGCGCGATCGCCTCCCCCACAGGGGGAGGGCCTTCATTTTTTGTCTAAGGCCCCTTGAACCGCCACAAGGGCCTCCTAATTCTGAAGAGCGGGCCGGGCCCCTCTGGCGAGTGATGCAAGCACTCGTGATGTCGGACCGCATCGGGTGTTCTCGATGTCTGGGTCCGGTTGTCCCCCTCCCTCCACCGCCGGCTCAGCTTCGGGAACACCCGTCCATCAACAGGACAGGGACCGCCCGATGCCGCTTCTGATGTGCCCCAACTGCGACGCCTCCATGCAGGCCGTGCAGCGCGCCAGCGTCGAGTTCGACATGTGCCCCCAGTGCCGGGGCGTGTGGCTGGACCGCGGCGAGCTGGAGAAGCTGATGGCCATGGAGCGGGGCGAGCCTCAGGCGGCCACGCCGCGCCTCCCCGACTACGACAGGCCCCGCGAGCGCTCCGACCATCGCCCGGACCATCGTCCAAATGACTACCGCCACGACGACGAGCGCCGCCACCAGGGCCACTACGGCAAGAAGAAGCGCTTCGACCTGTTCGACATCTTCGACTGATCCCCAGCTAGAGCCATGAACCACATCAAGACCTTCGTCCTCCTGGCCGGCCTGACGGCGCTGTTCGTCGGGGCCGGCTACATGATCGGCGGCCCGACCGGCATGCTGATCGCCCTGGTGTTCGCCGTGGGCATGAATCTGTTCTCGTACTGGAACGCCGACAAGATCGTGCTGCGGATGTACGGCGCGGTCGAGGTCGACGCCGGCCATCCCGTGCCGATGGTCCGCCAGTACGTCGCCGACGTCGAGGACCTGGCCCGGCGTGCCGGCCTGCCGCGGCCGCGCATCACGGTGATCGACAGCGAGCAGCCCAACGCCTTCGCCACCGGCCGCGATCCCACTCACGCCGCCGTGGCCGCCAGCACCGGCCTGCTGGGCCTGCTGGACCGCGACGAGATCCGCGGCGTCATGGCCCACGAGCTGGCCCACGTGAAGAACCGCGACACCCTGACCATGACCGTGACGGCCACCATCGCCGGCGCGATCTCGGCCCTGGCGAATTTCGCCTTCTTCTTCGGCGGCTCGCGCGACGACGACGAGCGTCCGGGCGGCTTGATCGGGACCATCGCCCTGGCCATCCTGGCGCCGATCGCCGCGATGCTTGTGCAGATGGCCGTCAGCCGCTCGCGCGAATACGAGGCCGACCGCATCGGCGCCGAGATCGCCGGCGACGGCCGGGCCCTGGCCCGGGCGCTGGAAAAGATCGAGGCCTATGCCCGCGGCGGCGCGGTCAACGTCGAGGCCGAGCGCAATCCGGCCACCGCGCACCTGTTCATCATCAACCCGCTGTCGGGCAAAAGGGCGAATGGGGGCGGCGACAGCCTGTTCTCGACCCACCCGGCCACCCACAACCGGGTCGAGGCCCTGCTGCGCCTGGGCGTCAGCCAGGCGACGCGGAGTCGGGTCGGCACGGCCGTACCGGTCGGCGACGGACGTCGGATCGGCCCCTGGAGCTGAAATTCGCGACAATCCGTCGCCCCGGCCAAGGTTTCCCCCGGCCTTAACCCTGCGACAACGCCCGTGGCGCTATCAGTTTGAAACGCTTGGGGGAAAAGCCATGACCATGACGCTCGAAGTCCAGAAGACCACCGGCATCGCCGGCCTGCTGGAGGCCCTGTCAGCCGAGATGTCGATCGCCGCGGTGTCGTGCGGCCATCTGGACAGCGCGCTCGGCCAGCTCCTTGAGCACGTGCCAATGGAGGCGCGGATGGAGGTGATGCAGGAACTGCACATGGTCGACATGCTGGCCCAGCACATCACCGCCATTACCGACTTCACCGCCGGCCTCGCCGCCTCGATGGCCGCCGAGGGCGCCCCCGACGTCGACGCGGCCCTGTCGCGCATCACCCTGGGCGACGTGGCCGCCCGCCTGCGCGGGACCCTTTCAAAGGCCGCCTAGGGCGCTTCCACCGGCCGGATGGGATTGTATTCCCAGCCCCACGGAACACCCGTCTCGCCCAGAGCCGCCTTGACCAGCGGCGGGAAGACCCGCTGACCGACGCCGCTGTTGGTCAGGATCACGATGCAGCGCCGGCCGCGTTCGACGCAGACCATCGTGTTGTCGGTTATGTCGTTATGGCCGCCCTTGAAGAAGGCGTGGCCTTGCGGGCCGTCGAACACCACCACGCCGATCCCCGCCGCCAGGCCGATCCTGGCGTTGTCCGGGTTTCCGCCCGCCAGGGTCGGCGGGAACTGATGGGCGTTGACGATCGGGAAGCTGGGCTTGGTCCGCTCGGCGGCCGCCTTGGCCGAGAGGCCGCGGCCCGAGACCATGGCGGCGGCCAGCTTCGACAGGTCGTTGATCGTGGTGTCCAGTGAGCCGGCCGCCTTCACGCTGCTCCGCTCGTCGTGCGCCTCGAACTTGCCGTCTTCATGGTAGCCGTCGGCCAGGTTGGGTCGAAAGTCGGGCCGCCAGCTCATGGCGCTCCGGGTCATGCCCAGGGGCTGGAAGATCCGGCGGTTCATCTCGTCGCCGACCTGCAGCCCCAGGCCCTGCTCGACGACGAACTGCATCAGGTTCAGCCCCTCGCCGGAATAGATGTAGCGCGTGCCGGGATCGGCCTTGATGTCCAGCTTCTCGTCGGCGTTCAGCCAGCGGAAATTGGGGAAGCCCGCCGTGTGGGTCATCAGCATGCGCGGGGTGATCTTCTCCCAGCGCGGATCGCCGGCCAGGTCCCTGTAATTGTCGTAGTCGGGCAAAGGCTTGGGCAGGTAGGCCTTGATCGGCGTGTCCAGGTCCAGCTTGCCGTCGTCGACCAGCATCAGCAGGTACTGGCCGAAGGCCGCCTTGGTGATCGAGGCGCCGTACATCACCGTGTCGGGCGTCAGCGGGGCTTTCTGTTCGACGTTGCGCCAGCCCTGGGCGCTGACGTGGGCGACCTCGCCGTGCTCGATCACCGCATAGGCCAGGCCCGGGATCTTGCCGACCGCCATCAACCGGGCGGCCTCGGCGTCGAGGGGCCCGTAATCCTTGAGGGGAGCGTCGGCGGGGAGGGCGGGAGGCGCGGCGGCCAGGCACGCCGCCACCGAAGCGATCGAAGCGAATTTGCGAAGCACTGAAGTCTCGTCGGTTGCGCGCGGCCGAGCCGTGGGCAAACTAGGGCTCAGTTTCTCGTCCTTGCCAAGGCGCCCCAAAGGCTTCGCATGACCTTCGACCGACGCCGACTGCTGGTGACCGGACTGCTGCTGGTCTTCGGCGGCTGCGCGACGCGGGGCGGGGGCGTCACGCTGGTTGTGCGGCCGGGGCAGGAGGCAGGCGAGCTCGAGGCGCTCAAGGGCGCTCAAGCGGGACCCATGGGCCTTGCCCTGAAAGTCCTGTCGCATGGCTGCACGACCAAAGCCGACTTCACGTTCTATGCGGGACAGGCCGGCCGCGATCGAACGATCGCCTTCGCCCGCAAACGGCTGGACGTCTGCAAGGCGGCGCCGAACGTGGTGGAGGTCAATTTCAGCTACGATGAACTGGGTCTGGCCGGGGCGGCGACCGTTCGGCTCCTGAATCCAGTGAACTGAACTCCCCACCTCCGCTCATCCCGGCATTCGCCGGGATGAGCGGAATCATAGGGAAGGGAGAGAGGGTCTCACCCCTTGGGCGTGAACCGCTCGACCATCCAGGGCAGCACCCGCGCCGGGCGCTTGGCGGCGATGTCGATCAGCACCCAGTCGGTGCGGCTCTGGGCGCACATCTCGCCGTCGGGGCCGTCGATGCGGAAGAAGCGCTCGAAGCGCGGGCCCTTCAGCTCGCCCACCCAGGTGTAGCCGGTGGCGATCTCGTGCGGCAGCAGTTCGCGGCGGTAGTCGATCTCGTGGCGGCGGGCGACCCAGCTCCACGGAGCCCGCTCCTCGGGCGTGGCCCAGGCGTCCCAATGGGCGATGGCCAGGTCCTGGCCCCAGGCCAGGTAGACCACGTTGTTGACGTGGCCGTTGGCGTCGATCTCCGACGCCTTCGGTTCGAAGGTCAGCTTGAAGGCGTCGCTGGGCGGGACGAAGGCTTTACTCAAGCCTCGATCAGGCCCTGCTCGGCCAGGAGGGTCTTCAGTTCGCCCGACTGGAACATCTCGCGGACGATGTCGCTGCCGCCGATGAACTCGCCCTTGACGTAGAGCTGGGGGATGGTCGGCCAGTCGGTGAAGGTCTTGACGCCTTGGCGCAGTTCGTCGTCCTGCAGCACGTCGACGCCGATGAACGACACGCCGAGGTGGTCGAGGATCTGCACCGTGACCGACGAGAAGCCGCAGCGCGGCTGATCCGGCACGCCTTTCATGAACAGGACCACGGGATTTTCGGCCACGGTCTTGGCGATGAAGTCGATAGCGGGGGAGGAGGCGACGTCGGTCATGGAACAAAATCCTTGGGCGTAGGCTCTCAGCTAGGCGCCGCGCCCCTCCGGGTCAAGCCTTGGCGCCGCATCGCGGCCTCAGGCGCGACGCTTTGACCGTTCCGCCTGCTGGGCCGAGAAGCGGGCCATCTCGATCTGGGCCGCGCAGCCGGTGGGCAGGTCGCGCTCTGCCATCGCCGCCAGGGCTTCGATTTCGGCGGGCGAGCCGGCCGTGACCTGGACGGTGGCCAGGGACGGTTCGGTCAGGGCGTAGGCCAGGCAGATCTGCTGGGCGTTCCAGCCAGGCGTGTTGCGCAGGAAGTCGTAGCCGCCGACATCGGCCAGCGGGTCGGTGCGACGCCGCCACAGCGAGGGCTTGGGCAGGAAGCTGTGCTTGTGCTCCTCGTGCAGCACGTCGGGCCAGTAGTCCTGGGCGATCACCGCCATCTCACGGGTCATGGCCGCGCGCACGCGATTGCGCTCCACCCAGCCCGAAGCCAGGTTGAACGGCGTGGCCATGGCCTCGAACTGGCCCGAGGCGACATAGGCGTCGAACTTTTCGCCGGCCCCGGCCACGCCCAGCAGGCGGATCAGCCGCGCCCCGCGCAGGGCCTTCAGCTGTTCCAGGGTCTCGGCGGGGAAGGCATTGGTGTCCGGATCGTCCAGGGTGGCCAGGTCCAGGTGGCCCAGGCCGGTGCGGTCCAGGGCCTGCTCGATCATGTCGTGGACGGCCTGGGCCCGCAGCGCGCGGTCGCTGGCGCCGCGCAGCCGCCAGCCGATGAACAGCAGCCGCCGCTCGACCGTCGAGAAGGCCTCGGTCGCGCCCTCGATCAGGGCCGGCGAGACGCCGTCGAGCTCGAAGGTGTTGATGCCGCTTTCCAGCGCCGCGAAGATCAGCTTGCGCCAGTCCGCGCCCCGCAGGCGAGGCTGGTCCTCCAGCCTCAGCGAGATCGCCGAGACCGCCACGCCCGCGCTTCCGAAGGGGCGATAGCGCATGGCGTCTACTCCGTGGGGGCGGCGGTTTCGAGGGCCAGGGCGTGCAGCGCCCCGCCCAGCACGTCGGCCAGGGCGCGGTTGACCATCTGGTGCTGCTTGACCCGATTGAGCCCCCGGAAGGCGGGCGAAACGATGCGCGCCTTGTAGTGGTCGCCGTCGCCGGCCAGGTCGGTCAGCACGATCTCGGCGTCCGGAAAGGCGTCGTGCAGGCGGGCTTCGAGGTCGGGGAAGGACATGGGCACGGCGGAAAACTCCGAATCTCTCGACCTTGGGTATGCCGGGGAAACCTTAAGAACGGGCATACGGGAAATGCCGGCCCGGGCTGGAACGTTGCTTTCATCCGCCGCGGTGTCCTTCGCCGTCATCCCGGCGCCGTGAAAAATGACGACGAGTTCATTGCGAAATCCGGCCGACGCAAGCCATGAAGGCCGGATCAGCAAGGGTCTCGCATGCGTCATCTCCTGGCTTCGGCCGCTCTCGCGCTCGTCTTCACGGCTTCCGCTCACGCCGCGCCCACGCCCGGCGCCCATGCCCTGGACGACGTCCGCATCCTGTCGGCCGACGACATGGAAGGGCGGGCCGTCGGCACGCTGGGCGGGGCCAAGGCGCGGGCCTACATCCTCAAGCGCTTCGGCCAGATCGGGCTGAGGCCCAAAGGCGCGCCGTTCGAACGCCCGTTCACCTTCAAGCCCAAGACCTTCGGCAAGGACGTCACCGGGGTGAACCTGGTGGCGCGGATCGAGGGCACGTCCAGTTCGGGCAAGGTGCTGGTGGTCTCGGCCCACTACGACCACCTGGGGGTCCGCAAGGGACAAGTCTATAACGGGGCCGACGACAACGCCTCGGGGATCGCCGGCCTGCTGGCCGTGGCCGAGGCGTTCAAGGCCAAGCCGCCGCGCCACACCGTGCTGATCGTCGCCTTCGACGCCGAGGAAAGCGGGCTGAAGGGCGCCAAGGCCTTCGTCGCCGATCCGCCCGTACCGTTGGCGAACATCGGGCTGAACGTCAATTTCGACATGCTCAGCAAGAACGCCAAGAACCAACTTTATGTCAGCGGCGCCGGCCCGCAGCCGTATCTGAAGCCGGTGCTGGACGGGGTGGCCAGGACCGCGCCGGTCAAGCTGCTGCTGGGTCACGACACCGACGCCCAGGGCAAGGAGAACAACTGGACCCAGCAGTCCGATCAGGGACCGTTCGCCGTGGCCGGCGTGCCCTGGGTCTATTTCGGCGTGGAGGACCACCCCGAATACCACCAGCCCACCGACGACTTCGCCACCGTGCCCCAGGACTTCTTCAAGCACGCGGTGGCCACCGTGGTCACCGCGACCCGAGCGCTGGACGACGACCTGGACTCGATCGCCAAGTCCGCGGGACGGTAGGGTTCGGCTCAGCACATCCCTTTCTATCCGCTCATCCCGGCGTTCGCCCGGATGAGCGGAGTGAAAAATCAGCCCGCGCTTTCTTCCTCTTCCGCCTCTTCGTCGTCCTCTTCGAGACCGAACACCTCGTCGATGACCTCGACGATCTCCTCCAGGTCGTCGAGCGTGACCTTCAGCTTCAAGGTCTGCTCGTCGTCGCCGGTGACGGTCAGGAAGATCCCGTCGGCGGTTTCTTCGAGAATGAACTCGTCCAGGTTCGGAATGGCGGCCATGTCGGTCTCCTCGGTTGGCGGACAAGCGACTGGACACGGCGTTTGTTCCGGGCCGTCACGCGTCGTCACGCGATAGATAGTGTCGCGATGCGCCAATGTCGTGACGGCCCGGGTCGCCGTACCGCCTAGGCGGGAGCGCCGGCCCTGTAGCGCTGGGCGGGACGGTTGCGCGACAGGTTCGGCAACAGCTTGGCCCGGGCCGCGTCGTAGGCGGCGAAGTCGGCCGGATCGGGCAGGGACGGGATGGTGACCAGTTCGCCTTGACGGAAGCCGGCCAGGGCCGCGTCCACCAGGTCGTCGACCTCCATCAGCATGTTCGGGTCCAGCTTGTCCGCGCCGCCGCCGCCCGAACGGTCCCAGATCTCCGTGCGGGTCGCGCCCGGCAGCACGGCCTGGAGCTGGACGCCGGGGCTCAGTTGCTGGCGCAGAGCCTGGGTGAAATAGGTCACATAGGCCTTGGTCGCGCCGTAGACGACCGATTGGAGCTCGGGGGCCAGTCCGACCACGGACGAGATGTTGACGATCGCGCCGCGGTCGCGGGCCGCGAAGGCCTTGGCGGCGGCGTGGGCCAGGCGGGTCACCGAGACGACGTTCAGCTGGACCATGTTCTCGACCCGCTCGACGTCCTGCTCGGCGAACGACCCGGCCAGGGCCGCGCCGGCGTTGTTGATCAGGATGTCGATCGAAGCGTCGTCGGCCAGCCGGGCCTCGACCTTGGCCAGGTCGGTCCTGTCGGTCAGGTCGGCGGCGACGATGTCGATCTTGACGCCCGTGGCGGCCTTCAGCTTGGCGGCCAGGGCTTCCAGCCGCGCGGCGTCGCGGGCCACCAGCACCAGGTCGTGGCCGGCGCGGGCCAGGCGGTCGGCATAGGTCGCGCCGATGCCGGAGGAGGCGCCGGTGATCAGGGCCGCGCCGCGAAGGTCTTGCTTGCTCATCGTCTTCGTCCCGAAAGGGGTTGGCCAGGCCCCATGGCCTGGTCGTGAGGTTCAGATGGGAGGTAACTTTTGATTTGCAAGTGACTAACTTTCAATTCGCTAGTGATCGCCTATATGGAGGGCATGACCCAACGCGCCCTCGATGCTGGACAATGCCCCGTGGGCCGCACGCTGGAGCGCGTGGGCGACGCCTGGAGCCTGATGATCCTGCGGGACGCCCTGCAGGGCCTGTCGAAATTCGACCAATTCGAAAAGAGCCTGGGCGTGGCGCCGAACATCCTGGCCCGGCGGCTGGCCGCCCTGGTCGCGGCCGGCTTTCTGGAACGCCGGCCCTATCAGGAACGGCCCGTGCGCCACGAATACCTGCTGACCGACCTGGGGCGGGACTTCGCCCCGGTGCTGACGGCGCTGATGGCGTTCGGCAACCGCCACTTCGCGGTCGAGGGCGTCGCCAGCCAGATGGTCGACGCGACCACGGGCCTGCCGGCCGAGCCCGTGATGGTGGACCGCCGCACGGGCAAGTCGATGGACGATCCCGATTTCGTCTACGCCGCCGGTCCGGCCGCCGGTCCCGCGCTGCTGGCCCGCGTGGCCCAGGTCGCGCAGGGGCGGCGCCGCTAAAGGAGCGGACCACCTTCGATAGCGCGTGGTCAAGTTTCGCCTTTTGAGTGTAGATTTCCCGCAAGGGCCGCCGGACGTCGGGCCATCAGGGTGGGACGCATGGACATCAAGCTGAACTTCATCAACGATTCCAACGATGTGAACAACAGCGAGATCGTGATCTTCGCCAAGAACGCGGCCACGGACGTCCAGGAGACGGCGGTGGCCTGGCTGGTGATCCAGAACTGCGGCAAGGGCGACAACCACCCGTTCGTCTATCCGATGGCCACACAGGTCGGGGCCAGCGACAGCTGGGGCAACTACACACCCCTGCTGGACGCGGCCGACGGCCAGCAATTCTCGATGGTGCGCGACACATCGGGTGATGTGCTGAAATACAGCGGGCAGGCCGCCAGCGCGAGGGAGATCGAGGTGCTCAACGCCCTGCAACAGGGCGCGATCAACGCCGGAATCTACAAGAGCGGCAAGCTCTATGCCCAGGCGACCAGCATCGCGCCTCAGCAGAAGGCGGTGTTCCAGTTCAAGCCGACGATCTGGATCGGGGTGGCGTCGCAGGTGGTCCAAGGCGAGGTGATGAACTCGGCCATCGTCTCGTCGATCAACACCGAACTGTCGCTGCTCGGCATCGCCAGCGCCGACATCGTGATGACCGGCGGCGGCTCCGGCCCGAACGCGACGCCGTTCATGTTCACCCTGGCGAATGTCGAGTACGCCTGAGCGCCTGGCGACCCCAAGGCTCTGGAGGGAGCGATGATCCTGACCTGGCTATGGAAGATGTTTCAGTGGTTTCGGCAGAGCCGCGAGGCGTCGGTTCTGGATGCGCCGGAAGGCCAGCCCGCGCTGGGCGAGGCGCGGGCCGATTTCATCAACGACTCCAACGACAAGAATAACGCTCATGTCGTGATCTTCGAGGGCGACGAGGCCGCGACGGCTCCGACGAAATAGGTGCGGCCTAGTCGACGCAGATCGCGCCCGTCGTCTTGCCGCCCACGATCTTGGCGTAGCAGCCGAACTGGACGTTGGTCTTCTGGCACTGGCCGGTCGTGGCGCCCTGGGCCTCCAGGTTGCCCTCGGCGATGCAGGCGCCCTGGCAGTCGGCCTTGTCCGAGCAGGTCTTGCCGGCGTCGGCATAGGGCACGACGCAGGTCGGGCGCTGCAGGCGGCCGACGGGCTGCATGGAGCCGCCGCGCGCGGCGCAGGAGGCGTCGGCGCTCTGGGCGGCCGGTCGCGGCGCCGGCGCGGGCGCGCAGGCGGCCAGCAGCGACAGGGCGAGGCTCGTGGTGGCGATGATCGAGATCGTGCGCATGGAGGTCCTCTATGGATCCTATCGGCATTCAAGTCGGGCGCCGGGTCCTCGTCCTTCGACAAGCTCGGGATGAGGACCAAGCGCGGGCGGCGGCGGTGGAAGTCTCTTAGGCGACCGCGCCCATGAAGCTCGGCAGCCAGGCCTCGTGGGCCGTGCGCAGGGCTTCCAGCGGGATGTTGAACAGACCGGTCGAGGCGAAGGCCTCGCCGCCCGCCACGCCGGCCACGATGGCGTGGACGCCGGCGTCCTTGGCCGCCGCCAGAACCGCGTCCGGATCGGGCGTGGCGACCAGGTAGCGGGCCTGGTCCTCGCCGAACAGGTAGGGGTGGGCGTGGGTTTGGCTGGTGGCGTTCAGGGTGACGCCGACCTTGCTGGCCAGGGCGATGTCGGCCGCGGCGATCAGCAGGCCGCCGTCCGACAGGTCGTGCAGGCCGGCGACCAGGCCGGTCGGGATCAGGCCGCGGACGAAGTCGCCGTTCTTGCGCTCCATGCCCAGGTCGACCGGCGGCGGGGCGCCGTCCTCGCGGCCCAGGATCTCGCGCAGATAGATCGAGGCGCCCAGCTCGCCATGGGTCTCTCCGATCAGCACCAGGGTGTCGCCCTCGGCCACGTTGCCGAAGCCCATGCGCAGGTCGTAGTCGTCGATCAGGCCGACCGCCCCGACCGTCGGGGTCGGCGGAATGGCGACGCCGTTGGTCTCGTTGTAGAGGCTGACGTTTCCGCTCACGACCGGGAAGTCCAACGCCCGGCAGGCCTCGGCCATGCCGTCGGTGGCGCGGACGATCTGGCCCATGGTCTCGGGCTTTTCGGGGCTGCCGAAGTTGAGGTTGTCGGTGATGGCGATCGGCGTCGAACCGGCGGCCGTCAGGTTGCGCCAGGCCTCGGCCACGGCCTGCTTGCCGCCCTCGTAGGGGTCGTTCTGGACATAGCGCGGGGTGACGTCGCTGGTCACGGCGATGGCCTTGCCCTTGCCGTGGATGCGCACGATGCCGGCGTCGCAGCCGGTGGCGCTGTCTTCCAGGGTGTCGGCCATCACGTGGCGGTCGTACTGCTCCCACAGCCAGCGCTTGGAGGCCATGTCGGGGCTGCCGACCACCTTCAGCACGGCGGCGTTCCAGTCGGCGGGGCCGGCGATCTTGCCCGGATCGAGGCGCGGATGCAGCGTCGGCTGGACCCAGGGGCGGTCATACAGCGGCGCGTCGTCGAACAGCGGGGCCAGGGGCACGTCGCAGACGATCTGGCCGTGGTGCTTGAGCACCAGGTGGCCGGTGTCGGTGGTGTGGCCGATGACGGCGGCGTCCAGGCCCCACTTCTCGAAGATGGCGTGGCCTTCGTGCTCGCGGCCGGGCTTGAGGACCGCCAGCATGCGCTCCTGGCTTTCCGAGAGCATCATCTCGTAGGCGCTCATGCCCTCTTCGCGCTGGGGCACCATGTCCATGTTCAGCTCGATGCCGACCCCGCCCTTGCCGGCCATCTCGACCGACGAGGACGTCAGGCCCGCGGCGCCCATGTCCTGGATGGCGGCGACGGCGCCGGTGGCCATCAGTTCGAGCGTGGCCTCGATCAGCAGCTTCTCGGCGAAGGGGTCGCCGACCTGGACGGTGGGACGCTTCTCGTCGCTGTCCTGGTCGAACTCGGCGCTGGCCATGGTGGCGCCGTGGATGCCGTCGCGGCCGGTCTTCGAGCCGAAATAGACCACGGCCAGGCCCGCGCCCGGAGCGGCGGAGTAGAAGATCTTGTCGGCTTCGGCGTGGCCCACGCACATGGCGTTGACCAGGATGTTGCCGTTGTAGCCCTTGTGGAAGTTGGTCTCGCCCGCGACCGTGGGGACGCCCACGCAGTTGCCGTAGCCGGCGATGCCGGCCACCACGCCGTCGACCAGGCGCTTGGTCTTGGGGTGGTCGGGCTCGCCGAAGCGCAGGGCGTTCAACAGGGCGATCGGCCGCGCGCCCATCGTGAACACGTCGCGCATGATGCCGCCCACGCCCGTCGCCGCGCCCTGATAGGGCTCGATGTAGGAGGGGTGGTTGTGGCTCTCCATCTTGAAGATGATCGCGTCGCCGTCGCCGATGTCGATCACGCCGGCGTTCTCGCCCGGACCGCAGATCACGCGCGGGCCGGTGATCGGGAACTTCTTCAGCTGGTTCTTGGACGACTTGTACGAGCAGTGCTCGGACCACATCACCGAGAACACCCCCAGCTCGACCAGATTGGGCTCGCGGCCCAGGCGGTCGAGGACGACGCCGTACTCCTCCGCGTTGAGGCCAAATTCACGGGCCGTGTCGGCCATGGACTTCGTGGGGGAGGGCGAGGTGCTCATGGGCGGGCCTTCTAGCGCGGCCAGGGGGATTCCGCTAGATTTCCCGCCCAAGGCTTTGTCTAAAATGACCGCTTCCCCGTCGCCTTGAAGTGAGCCGCCCCATGATCTCCCGCCGCCATCTGCTGGCGCTCGCCGCCGCCCTGCCGCTGACCGCCGCCGGGGCCGCGCCCGTTCGCGTGCGGATAGTCACCGATCTCGGGCCGATCGTCATCGAGCTTTATCCGGACAAGGCGCCGATCACTGTGGCCAACTTCCTGGCCTATGCCGACCAGCATCTGCTGGACGGCGGGACCTTCTATCGGACCGTCTCGCCGAAGAACGACAACAACCCCGCCACCATCTCCGTCATCCAGGGCGGGCTGAACCGCGACGACAGTCCGCTGCCGGCCATCGTCCACGAGACCACCAAGGTCACGGGCCTGCGGCACACCGACGGGGTGATCTCGATGGCGCGGGGCGCGCCGGGCACGGCGGGTTCGGAGTTCTTCATCTGCATCGGCGACAACCCGGCCCTGGATTTCGGCGGCGCCCGCAACAAGGACGGCCAGGGCTTCGCGGCGTTCGGCAGGGTGGTCGAGGGCATGGACGTGGTCCGAAAGATCCACGACGCCCCCACCGTCAGCAAGGCCGACGACCCCTATATGAAGGGTCAGATTATCGAAAATCCGGTGAAGATTCAAAAGCTAAGCCGGAACTAAGGCAGCTTGGCGCTAGGAACGGGGGCAGTCCCTGGCCGTTTTCTTGTCCGTGCGCGATCGGCGCGCTGTCCAAGGAGAAAGCCATGGGTGACGACAAGAAGACCCGCAATCCGCAACAGCAGCAGAACGACCCGCAGCGACAGTCCCCGGGTCAGCAGCACCAGCAAGGCGACCGCGATCGCCAGAAGGAACAAGGCCGCGATCCGGGCGGCCAGGCCAATCCGGATCAGCAGCGGCGCGACCGCTGACGCAAAACGCTCCGTGAATGTGAAGGAGGGGCCGGAGGCGTAAGCCTCCGGCCTCTTTTCGTGCGGCGAATACCTGCCCCCTACGGGTCGCTTCGCGACCGTCTTCCCCCACAGGGGGAAGAGGAAGGCGCGCGTCCTCCGCCCCCTATGGGGGCGGACAGACCGCGCAGCGGTCAGGTGGGGGCAAGTGCGTGCGCTACTGAACCACCGGCAGCTCGATGAAGCTGGCCGTGTCGCCCGCGTGATAGACCCGCTGCGTCGCCTTCACGTAGTCCGCCGGCTTGGCGAAGAAGATGTTGGGCACGAAGGTCTGCGGGTTGCGGTCGTAGAGCGGGAACCAGCTGGACTGCACCTGCACCATGATCCGGTGGCCCGGCTGGAACGT
Organism: Caulobacter sp. Root1455; assembly: GCF_001426905.1. Classification (GTDB taxonomy): domain Bacteria; phylum Pseudomonadota; class Alphaproteobacteria; order Caulobacterales; family Caulobacteraceae; genus Caulobacter. The sequence goes on along the minus strand of NZ_LMFQ01000024.1, from coordinate 687,955 downwards.
GTAGTTCGCGGTCGGCAGGATGAACTGGTACTTCAGCGGCGCATTGGCCTTCAGCGCCTTGGGAGCGCTGAAGCTCTCGCGATAGCGGCCGCGGAAGATGTCCATGCCCACGGCCAGCTGGTAGCCGCCCAGCTCGGGCTGGCTGGGGACCTCGTCGGGGAAGACGTCGATCAGCTTGACCACCCAGTCGCTGTCGCTGCCGCTGGTCGAGGCCGTCAGATTGACCTTCGGCACGCCGGCGATCTTCAGCGGCGCGGTCAGGGGCTCGGACACGTAGGACAGCACGTCGGTGCGGTCGGCCACCGCGCGCTGGTCGGTCAGCAGCCAGGGGGTCCACTTGTCGCGGTCGCCGAACTTCATCGGGCGGGGGATGTACGGCACCGGCTTGGCCGGGTCGGAGACGTATTCGTCATAGGCCGCCGCGCCCTTGGCCGGGGCGGGGGCGCTGAACGACAGGCCGCCCTTCTCGGTCAGGTACAGCGGCTTGCTTCCGCCTTGCGGCCAGGACTTGTAGCGATCCCAGTGGTTCTGGCCCGGATCGTAGATCAGCACCGGCGGGGTGTCGGCCTTGGGCGCGCCGTCCTTCAGGTACTGGTTGAAGAACGGCAGCAGCACGTCGCGGCGGAACTGCAGGGCGGTGTCTCCGTCCCACTTGAAGGCGCCCAGGCTGGAGCCGTCGTAATTGACCTGGCTGTGACGCCAGGGGCCCAGCACCAGGTAGCTCTTGTCGTTGGCCGTGTCCTTGGGCTCGGTGGCCGCGTAGGCGTGCACCGCGCCCCACATGTCCTCCTGGTCCCACAGGCCCTGGATCCACATGGTCGGCACCTTGAGCGGCTGCTCGGCCATGGTCTTGTCCAGCGCCTGTTCGCTCCAGAACGGCGTGTAGGCGGCATTCTCGGTCATCTTCTTCCACCAGGGCAACTGGTCGATGCCGTTGGCCTTGGCGTAGTCGCCGGCCGAACCGGCGCGGCGGAAGTTCTCGTAGTCGTCGGGGCTCGGGCGCGCGACGCTGTCGCCGGCCCCGCGCTTGGTGGTCTGGCCGGTGAAATAGTCGAAGTTCACTTGCCGGAACGCGCCGAAGTGGAACCAGTCGTCGCCCATCCAGCCGTCGACCATCGGGCTCATCGGCGCGGCCACCTTCAGGGCCGGGTGCGGATTCACCAGCGCCATCACCACCGTGAAGCCCTCGTAGGACGAGCCCAGCATGCCGACCTTGCCGTTGCTCTCGGGCACGTTCTTGGTCAGCCATTCGATGGTGTCGTAGGCGTCGGTGGCGTGGTCGACCTCGCTGTTGTTCAGCGGCCCCTTCAGCGGGCGGGTCATCACATAGTCGCCTTCCGAGCCGTACTTGCCGCGGATGTCCTGGAACACGCGGATATAGCCGTCCTTGACGAACACCTCGTCGCCCTGGGCCAGGGCGGCCAACATGGACGGGCTGTCGTTGCGGGCGGCGCGCTTGGCGGCGTTGTAGGGCGTGCGGGTGAAGAGGATAGGAGCGTTCTTGGCGCCCTTGGGGACCACGATCACGGTGTAGAGCTTGGTTCCGTCGCGCATGGGCACCATGACCACGCGCTTGTCGTAGTCATAGCCGGCCTTGGACGCGACGTACTTGCCGTCGATGTCCGGCGTCAGGGCGGGCGTCTGGGCGTGAACCGTGGTGGCGAAGGCGGTGAGGGCGGCGGCGGCCAGCAGGCCGGCGCGGAGGGTGGACGCAAGACTCATGGAAAAGCTCCCCAATGGTGCGGCTACCTTAGGAGCGGTTTTTTACGGGCGCTATAATATAACAGCGTTCCGAAGCTTCTAGCGCGCGTAGACGCCGTCGAAGCTCACCGAAGCGCCACCGCAGCTTCCGCTGTCGGCGACGACCATGTGCTTGCCGACCCGACGCATGCGGACGTCGCAGAAGGGCTCCGTGCCTTCGGGGTCGGCATATTCGGCGTTGACGCCCTTGACCTCCAGCAGGCCGTCGAACGCGCCCGAATGCTGCGAGACGGGGCCGGTCCAGGTGGCGTCGCCGGTGGCCCGCAGGCCCTTCTTGGTCCGCTTGATCGTGATCTGGTTGTCGCCGAAGCGCCAATCGCCGAGCCAGTCGCCCTCGCCGGACGGGGCGACGGCGGACTTGACCAGGTCGGCCTTCTTCAGCCAGCCCACGGTGTGGCGATCGCCGCGCCCGTACCAGGCGCAGGCCCAGCCGTTCTCGACCTTGCTGACCAGCACCTCGTCCTGAACGACGAGATAGCTCTTCAGCCGGCAGCTCGGCGCGTCGGGGCAACCCTCGCCGTTATTGTGGAAGTAGGTCCGCCCTTGGCCGGGTGGCGAGACGTTGTAGACCGCCACGCCGTCCTGGGCGAAGGAGACGAAATCGCCGTAGCCGCAACGGTTGTCGGCGGCCTGGGCGACGGCGGCCGCCATCAGTCCGGCGACGAGAGAGGCTGCGGTGATCGAAAAACGACGCATCGGAACCCCCGTTTCTTGTCGTCGTCAGGCGCTGGCGAAAATGCTTCGGAACAGGATCGCGCCGTCCTCCGAGCCCAGGTCCGGGTCGAACGAGCGGTCGGGGTGGGGCATCAGGCCCAGGATATTGCCCTTGGCGTTCATGATGCCGGCGATGTCGCGGGCCGAGCCGTTGGGATTGTCCTGGTAGCGGAACACCACCTGGCCTTCGCCCTCGATGCGGTCGAGGGTCTGTTCGTCGGCGAAGAAGTTGCCCTCGCCGTTGCCGACCGTCATCACGGCCGAGCGCTGCTCGCCGAAGCTGGCGGTGAAGCGGGTCTGGCTATTGACCACGTCCAGGGTCACCGGCTTGCAGATGTACTTGAGCTTCTCGTTGCGCAGCAGGGCGCCGGGCAGCAGGCCCGCCTCGCACAGCACCTGGAAACCGTTGCAGATGCCCACGATCGCGACGCCGTCGTCAGCGGCCTTGATGACTTCGCGCATCACCGGGCTCTGGGCGGCCATGGCCCCGCACCGCAGATAGTCGCCGTACGAGAAGCCGCCGGGCAGGACGATCAGGTCCAGGTCGTCCGGCAGGGCCGTCTCCTGGTGCCAGACCATCTCGACGCGGGCTCCAGCGGAGCGCTCGATGGCGACCTTGCAGTCACGATCGCAATTGGAACCGGGGAAGACGACGACGGCGGCTTTCATGGCGCGGGCCTGTAGCACCGTTCGCGGGGATTGTCAGCGGCGCTTCGTCCTAAACTCCAGCCAGCCCCCGCACCTCCGCCAACGCCAGGTCCACCTCGGCCGGCGAGTTCATCAGGCTGGGCGTCAGCCGCACGTGCTGGATGGCGTAGGGCGCGGCCGAGGCGACGATCCGGCGGCGGCGCAGGGCGGCCACCGCCGAGTCGGTCGACAGGCCGTGGACGTCGAACGAGACGATGCCGGCCGACAGTCGCGGATCGCGCGGCGTGACCAGCCGCACGTGCGGCATCAACGCCAGCCCGGCCTTCAGCTGGTTGGCCAGCTCGGTGGTGCGGGCCGCCACCTGGGCCTTGCCGATCTTCTCGTGGAACTCGATCGCGGCCGGAATCGACCACAGGTGTTCGAAGGCCTTGAAGCCGCCGGGCGACATCAGCGGGCCGTCGGTGTTCTCCAGCAGCGGCGCGTTGTTGATCCAGGCGCTCCAGGCGGCGCTGTCGACATAGGTCGGAATGGTCGGCCGCAGCCTCTGCCAGCCGCGGGCGTTGGCGGCGATGACCCCGGTGCCGCGCGGGCCGAACAGCCACTTGTGACAGCCGGCGAAGAAGATGTCGCAACCCAGGCTGGCCAGGGTGAAGTCCTGATTGCCGAAACCGTGAACCCCGTCGACGATCAGCAGGATCTGCTCCGTCGGCTGACGAGCGGCGTTGATCGGCGCCAGGGCCGCGGCGATGGCCGGCAGGGGGATCTTCAGCCCGGTGCTCGAGTGCACCCAGGTCAGGGCCAGGGCGCGTGTCCGGGGCGTGATGGCCGTCATCAGCCGGCCGACCATCTGCGGCTCCGACACCGTCTCGATGCTGTCGAACAGGTCGATGCGCCGCACGATCGTGCCGTTGCGCAAGGCGGCGCGGCGCAGGCTCTCGTGGGTGATGTAGTAGTCCTGGTTGGTGGTGATGATCTCGTCGCCGGGCAGCAGCTTCAGCCCGCTATAGATCAGGCCCGCGCCCATGGTGGTGCTGTCGGTCAAGGCGACCTGGTCGCTCTCGAGCGCCAGATACCGGCCGGCGGCGGCGCGGCTGTAGCTCTGCAGGCGGCGGTTGTTGTCTTCCAGATAGGTCACCGGCCGCCAGTCGAGTTCGCGGCGGAACTGGTCGATCGCCTTGCGCACCGGCAGAGGGTGGGTGGCGATCAGCATGGCGCTCATGTTGACCTGGTCGGGGGCGGTCTCGAACTGGGCCTTCACGGCGGCCCAGTCGACCGGAGGCAGTGGCGCGCCGGACGCGACGGGCGCGGCGGCGGGTCCGGGATAGGCGGACGGCGGCGCGGGCTTGGGATAGGAGGTCGGCGGCGTGGGTTTCGGATACGAGGTCGGCGACCTGGGCCCGGGATACGAGCCCGGCGGTATCTTGGGCGGCGTGGTTGCTGGAGAAACAGCCTGCCGCGCCAGGGCCGACCCCGCGGCCATCGCCAAGCCGGATCCCAAGAGGAAGTCCCTGCGGCCTACGCTCATCACACTGTCCCAGCCTACCTGCTGAGACAACGCCGCCCGAAGGAGAAGCGTTCAGACGGGCGGGAAGCCCGCTAGGCGCACTCGTCCAGCACCGGCTCCACGCTCGCCTGGTCCGGAGCCGGGAAGGGAACCTTGAACGTGAAGGCCTCTGGCGTCGGGCCGTTGGCCTCGAGCAGGGCCAGCTTGGCCTTGGCTTCCTCGATGGTCGGCCGGCGGCCGGCGGGCACCCACCACAGGACCATGTAGAGGTCCATGTGCTCGAACCACTCGCGGCGGCGGCGCATGATCGCCACGTGGTCGCTGCGATAGACATAGGCGCCGAGCGAGGGGATGTCGGTCCAGACCGACATGTTCATCGCCATCATTGGATCGTCGTAGGGCTTGATGTCGGTGGCGTTGTCGCCCTCGCCGGTCAGCCGCCAGACGAAGCCAGGCGAGGCCTCGGCCAGGGCGTTGATGGGGTCGAGGTTGTCGACGAAGTCCTTGATCATCGGATGATCGACCGGCGCGCGCAGGCGCCCGAAATTGACCTGGGCCAGTTCGAACTTCGCGCTCATGGAATCCCTCCGCCGGTTTCATCGAACATGGGGCGGCGAAGCTTGGAGGGAAGGCCCAGGCAAAGAAAAAGCGCCGCTCCAGGGGAGGGCGCTCGATCGTGACGCGGTTGGGGACATGCGCATGCGCATGTCCCCAGGCGTCGCCCTAGGCGATCTCGACGCGGTAGCTTTCGATGACCGCGTTGGCCAGCAGCTTGTCGCACATGGCCTTGACCTCGGCTTCGGCCTTGGCGGCGTCGGTCTGCGTCAGGTCGAACTCGATGGTCCGGCCGACCCGCACGCCCGACACGTCGGACCAGCCCAGGCCGTGCAGGGCGGCTTCGACGGCCTTGCCCTGAACGTCCAGGACGCCGGGCTTGAGGAACACTTGAACCTTGGCTTTCATGATCTTCCCGACTAGTGCACGCCGCCTTGGATGACGGTGGGCATTTCCTTCATGATGCCGAGGCGGCGGGCCACCTCGGTGTAGCTTTCGATGACATTGCCCAGATCGCGGCGGAACCGGTCCTTGTCCATCTTCTCGTTGGTGGCCGAGTCCCACAGGCGGCAGCTGTCGGGGCTGATCTCGTCGGCCAGGATCACGCGGCTGAAGTCACCTTCATAGACGCGGCCGAACTCGATCTTGAAGTCCACCAGGGTGATGCCGACGCCGCTGAACAGGCCCGACAGGTAGTCGTTCACCCGCAGGGCCATGGCCATCATGTCGTCGATCTCCTGGGTGGCGGCCCAGTTGAACGCGGTGATGTGCTCCTCGGAGACCATCGGGTCGCCCAGCTTGTCGTCCTTGTAGTAGAACTCGATGATCGAGCGCGGCAGCGGGGTGCCTTCGGCCAGGCCCAGGCGCGTGGCGATCGAGCCGGCGGCGATGTTGCGCACCACCACTTCGAGCGGGATGATCTCGACTTCCTTGATCAGTTGCTCGCGCAGGCTCAGGCGGCGGATGAAGTGGTTCTGCACGCCGATGCCGTTCAGACGAGTCATGATGTACTCGCTGATCCGGTTGTTGATCACGCCCTTGCCCTCGAGAACCGCCTTTTTCTGGGCGTTGAAGGCGGTGGCGTCGTCCTTGAAGTACTGGATGAGGGTGCCCGGCTCGGGTCCCTCGTACAGGATCTTGGCCTTGCCTTCGTAGATCTTCTTGCGGCGGGTGGTCATGGCTCTCGTCGAGGCCCTTCATGGTTGCGGGCGCGCCCTTCCCGGAATAATCCGGAGAAACGAAAAGCGCGCGCGGCGGATAGCTGCGCGCGGCGTTCGACTCAAGGCCGCTCACGAAAAATGTCGTCGCGAAACTAGCTGAACGCGGCCCTTGGCGCAAACAGCCCTAGTCTCGGCGGCGGGATTGTGAGCGGGATTGTGAACGTATCTGGGGCAATGCGGCGTTGCTTCCGATTGCCGGGCGGCTCGCCACGGGATATGCAGCCGGCTCAGAGACTATTGGGGCTTTCATGACCACCTTCGACGAACGCGAACAGGGTTTCGAACGCAAGTTCGCGCTGGAGCAGGAACAAGAGTTCAAGGCGACCGCCCGTCGCAACCGCCTGCTGGGCGAATGGGCGGCCGGCCTGATGGGCCTGACGACCATCGAGGAATACGCCCGCGCCGTGGTGAAGTCCGACTTCGAGCAGCCCGGCGACGAGGATGTGCTGCGCAAGGTCGCCGGCGACCTGAAGGGCTCGGGCGTCAGTGTCAGCGAGGGCGAGGTCCGCCGGAAGATGGACGAACTGCTGGCCCTGGCCCGCGGTCAGATCGCCGCCGGCGAGTAGGCTTTCGCGTTTGCGATGCTGAAAGGGCCGCCCCTCGGGGCGGCCCTTTTGCGTGTCACCACACCCGCGAGCGATCCTCGGGCTTCAGGTAATAGGTGTCGCCCGGCTTGACCCCGAAGGCGGCGTACCAGGCGTCGACGTTGCGGGTGGGGCCCACCACGCGGAACGACGACGGCGAATGCGGGTCGGACGCCATCTGCTGCTTGAGCGAGTCGGGGCGGGTCTTGTCCTGCCAGGCCTGGGCGAAGGCCAGGAACAGGCGCTGGTCGCCGGTCAGTCCGCCGATCACCGGGGCGGGCTTGCCGTCCAGCGAGGCGTGGTAGGCGTCCAGGGCCACCTGCAGGCCGGCCAGGTCGGCGATGTTCTCGCCCATGGTCAGCTTGCCGTTGATCTTGCTGCCAGGCACGGGCTCGTAGGTGTCGTACTGCTTGCCCAGCACGTCGGCCTGGGCGTCGAAGCGCTTGGCGTCCTCGGCGGTCCACCAGTCGCGCAGCTTGCCGGTGGCGTCGATCTTGCGGCCCTGGTCGTCGAAGCCGTGGCTGATCTCGTGGCCGATCACCGCGCCGATCGCGCCGTAGTTCACCGCCGGATCGGCCGCCGGGTCGAAATAGGGGGCCTGCAGGATGCCGGCCGGGAAGACGATCTTGTTCTCCAGCCCGCCGTTGTAGGCGTTCACCGTCTGCGGGGTCATGCCCCACTTGGCGTGATCGACCGGCTTGCCCAGGTCGCTCAGGGTGTAGGCCCACTCGAACCGCCGGCTGGCCGCGACGTTGCCGTAGAGGTCGTTCACGTCCAGCTTCAGGCCCGAATAGTCGCGCCACTTGTCCGGATAGCCGACCATCACCTGCATCTTGGACAGCTTGGTCAGGGCCTCGGTCTTGGTGGCTGGGCTCATCCACGGCGCCTGCTGGATCCGCGCCGCCATGGCCGTCTTCAGATTGGCGATCAGCTCGACCATCTGGGCCTTGGAGCTGGGCGGGAAGTACTTGGCGACATAGGTCTGGCCGACCACCTCGCCCAGGCTGCCGTCGACCAGTTGCACGCCGCGCTTCCAGCGGGGCCGCAGGGTGGCCTGGCCGGTCAGGACCTTGATGTACTCGAAGCGGCTGTCGACGAAGCGCTTGGAAAGGTAGGGCGAGGTCTCGGACACGACGTTGGCGGTTTGCCAGGCCTTGAGGGTCTCCAGCGGGGTCTCGGCGTAGATCTTGGCGATGTCGCGCACGGCGGTCTTCTCGCCCAGCACCACCTTGGTCAGACCCGGCATGTCGGCGGCGGTCAGATAGCCGGACCAGGGGAACGGCGCGTAGGCGTCCAGCTCGGCGGCGGTGACGGGGTTGTAGACCTTGTCGATGTCGCGACGCTCGGCGACTTCCCAGCTGACCTTCGCGATCCTGGTCTCGAAGGCCAGGACGTCGGCGGCCGACTTGGCCGGGTCCGGATAGCCGGCCATCTTCAGGGCCCGCTCGACAAAGGCCGTATAGGCCGCCAGCTGCGGCTTGAAGCCGTCGGTCAGGTAGTAGTCGCGGTCGGGCAGGCCCAGGCCGGCCTGGCCGATATAGAGGGTGTTGATCTCGGGGTTCTTGGCGTCCGGAGCGATGTCCAGCGAGAAGACGCCGCTGCCGAACCCGCCTTGGGCGGCGCCCATGGCGGCGGCGAACTCGGCCTTGGTCTTGATCGCGGCGATCTTGGCCAGATCAGCCTTCAGGGGCTTGTCGTCGACCGCCTCGACCTTGGCCTCGTCGACGAAGCTCTTGTACAGGGCGCCGATCTGGGTCGAGGGCTCGGCCGTCTCGATCAGGGTGCGCAGCTGGTCCTGCGAGCGGTTGTAGACGTCGTAGCCGACGCCGGCCGAGCCCTGGTCGTCGGGGATCTTGGTGCGCGCCGCCCAGGCGCCGTTGGCGTACTTGTCGAAATCGGAGCCCGGCGAGACCGACTTGTCGCCGGCGGTCAGATCGACGCCCCAGTCGCCGTACATCGGTTTGCCCACAGGGGGCTTGCTAGGAGGATCGGCGGCGACGGCGGCGGTGGACATCGCGAACGCCGAGACGGCGGCCAGCAGGATCGTGCGCATTGGAACAAGGTCTCCCCTTAGAGCCGGGGATGCTGCCCTAGTTGTGAGGCGGGCGCAGATGAAAATCCTGTAATGTGGCGGAGCTTTGGGCGTTCGCCTTCAGGCGAGCCACTCGCTGATCGCCCGCCAGGCTTCCGCCTTCTGCTCGAACGACCGCGCCGCGTGGGCCGGACTGGACGACGGCAGGGCCAGGGTCGCGACGCGGCCGCCGATCAGCCGTCCGCCCAGCCTGGCCGCCGTCCCGCCGTTGAAGGCCACGGCGCGCAAGGCCGACAGGGCGTCGATCAAGGCGACCAGATCGTTGGCGGCGGGGTCGCGGATGGCGGCGTCCAGGCTCCCCGGCCGTTCGGCCTCGGCGATCACGTCCCACAGGCCCACGCCACGCGCGAGCAGGGCGGCCAGGCGGTCTTCATAGGACAGGGGCACCAGGGGCGCGTCGAGCACCCCCTCCATCAGCCGCCAGAAGGCGTTGCGCGGATTGCCGTAATACTGGGCGAGCGCCAGCGAGGCCTCGCCCGGCAGGCTGCCCAGGATCAGGACGCGCGTGTTCGCGTCGACGACCGCCGGGAAGCCTGATTTGCGGGTCATGCGGGATGCCTCTTGGACCGAAAACCTCGTCCTTCGACAAGCTCAGGATGAGGTTTCCTACCGCACCGGCGCAAGAGCAGCCCTCATCCCGAGCTTGTCGAAGGACGAGGGCGGCTCCATCGGCGTTGAGCGCCTAGGCTTGCTCGCCGAACACCCGCTTGAAGATCACGTCGACGTTCTTGGTGTGGTAGCCGTAGTCGAACAGCTCCTCGAGCTCGGCGTCCGTCAAGGCCTTGGAGACCACCGGATCGGCTTTCAAAAAGTCGATGAACCGGCCCTCGCCGCGCCACACCTTCATCGAATTGCCCTGCACGGCGGCGTAGGCATCCTCGCGGCTGACGTCCTTGTGGGTCAGGGCCAGCATCACCCGCTGCGAGAACACCAGGCCGCCCAGCTTGTCCAGGTTCTTGGCCATGTTGTCGGGATAGATGTTGAAGCGCTCTATCACCCCGGCCAGGCGGCGCAGGGCGAAGTCGAGGTGGATGGTGGCGTCCGGCCCGATGCCGCGCTCGACCGACGAGTGGCTGATGTCGCGCTCGTGCCAGAGGGCGACGTTCTCCATCGCCGGGGTCACGGCCGAGCGCACCAGCCGGGCCAGGCCCGTCAGGTTCTCGGTCAGGATCGGGTTGCGCTTGTGGGGCATGGCCGAGCTGCCCTTCTGGCCCGGATCGAACGGCTCCTCGGCCTCCAGCACCTCGGTGCGCTGCAGGTGGCGGATTTCCGTGGCCAGGCGCTCGACCGACGAGGCGACCACGCCCAGGGCGGCGAAATAGGCCGCGTGGCGGTCGCGCGGGATCACCTGGGTCGAGACCGGCTCGACCTGCAGGCCCATCTTGTCGGCCACGTGCTGTTCGACCCGCGGATCGACATTGGCGAAGGTGCCCACCGCGCCGGAGATCGCGCAGGTGGCGATCTCGAACTTGGCCATCGCCAGGCGCTCCTTGGCGCGCTGGAACTCGGCGTAGTAGCCGGCCAGCTTCAGGCCGAAGGTGATCGGCTCGGCGTGGATGCCGTGGCTGCGGCCGACGCAGACCGTCATCTTGTGTTCCAGGGCCCGGCGCTTCAGGGCGGCCAGGATCAGGTCGACGTCTTCCAGCAGCAGGTCGGTGGCCTTGCTCAGCTGCACGGCGAAGCAGGTGTCCAGCACGTCCGAGCTGGTCATGCCCTGGTGCAGGAAGCGGGCCTCGGGGCCGACGATCTCGGCCACGTGGGTCAGGAAGGCGATGACGTCGTGCTTGGTGACGCGCTCGATCTCGTCGATGCGGTCGCTGTCCCAGACCGCGTCGCGGCCCTTTTCCCAGATCGTCTCGGCGGCCAGCTTGGGAATGACCCCCAGCTCGGCCATGGCGTCGGCGGCGTGAGCCTCGATCTCGAACCAGATCTTGTACTTGGTCTGGCTGGACCAGATGGCGGCGGCTTCGGGGCGGGAATAGCGGGTGATCATGAGGCGGGCGTTTGGTCCCGTCCGCCGGGTGAGTCAAGGGAAGGGGATTATTACTTGGAAGATCCTCCCCCTGTGGGGGAGGTGTCGGCGAAGCCGACGGAGGGGGGAGTTTGCCGAGGTGGGTCCGCTCCCCCCACCGGCGCTTTCGCGCCCCCTCCCCCACAGGGGGAGGGTCTTTGACGGCTCAGGCCTGGGCCGCCGCCCGTTCGCGCATGTGCTTGACCATGCCGATCGCCGCCAGGGCGTAATGCAGGGCGGCCCAGGCGTAGAAGCACAGGGAGACGATGATGCCCTGCTGGGTGGCTCGGGCCATGGCGCCGTGGCAGGCCTTGGCGAGATCGACGGGCGAGCCCTTGGGGGCCAGGCCGCCGGGGCACTGGGCGTTGAAGCTGGCCGCGCCGGGGTCGGCGAACGAGCCGCCCAGGGCGTGGAAGATCGTGGAGGCTTCGGGATGGTTGAAGTGGAACCGCGCCAGATGGTCGATCAGCCAGCCGGTGAACACCGGCCCGCCGCCCAGGGCGATCAGGTTCAGGAAGAAGAACAGCAGGGCGGTGGCCGTGGCCCGGCGGCGCGGCTCGACCGAGTTCTGAACCACGGCGAAGGTTGGGGCCAGATAGGTGTAGTGGAAGATGCCCGGGACCAGCAGGATCAGGGCGGTGGTCTGCCAGTTGGTCTGCAGATAGGCCGCGACATAGATCGGGGTGGCGATCAGCAGACCGATGGCAGGCACCAGGGCGTACCACTTGGCGCTGCGCTTGCCCGACCAGTCGGTCAGGAAGCCGCCGACCAGGGTGCCGATCCCGGCCGAGAAACCGCCGATCAGCCCGACGATCAGGCCCACCTGGGCCAGGCCCAGCCCATAGGTGCGGACGAAATAGGGCGGCACGAACGCGCCCGAGCCGTAAGAGCCGAACGAGGCGATGGTCACGCCCAGCATCATGTGCAGGACGGGCCACTTGCCGAACAGCACGGCCATGACCGCGCCCAGCTCCTTGAACTCGTTGGCCAGCGAGAAGGGCGGCTTGGGCGGCTCGACGACCACGTCTTCGGCTTCCAGGGGCCGTTCCTTGAGCTCCGAATGGCCGCGCGGCGGTTCCTTGACGATCAGCTTGACCAGCACGGCCAGGATGATCCCCGGCAGGCCGACGATCACGAAGGCCACGCGCCAGCTGAACTCCTGGGCCAGCCAGCCGCCGGCCACCGCGCCGAACATCGTGCCCAGCGGAATGCCGAACGAATAGATCGACAGGGCCGAGGCGCGCTTCTTGGGTTCGTAATAGTCGCTGATCAGCGAATGGGACGGCGGAGAGCAGCCGGCCTCGCCGACGCCGACGCCGAAGCGGTAGAGGGCCAGCTGGGCGAAGCTGGCGGCGCTGCCGCAGAGGGCCGTGAAGCCCGACCAGACGACCAGCGAGATCGAGATGATCGTCACCCGGTTCCAGCGCTCGGCCATCCGGGCGATCGGAATGCCCAGCAGGGTGTAGAGCAGGGCGAAATAGAGCCCTCCCAGCAGGCCCAGCTGGGTGTCGGTCAGCTTGAGGTCGACCTTTATGGCCTGGCCGATGGTGGCGATGATCGTGCGGTCGATGAAATTGAAGGTGTAGGTGGCGAGCAGCAGGCTCAGCACCGCGGCCTTGTAGCCATTGGAATACAGCGGCGTCGCGCCGGCTTGCGAAACTGGCGGCATCGCGCCGCCCGGCGTGTTCGCCTGCGCCATCCTGGGCCTCTCCCTTCAAACATTTGTTCTAATCGTTGGGCCGACTGTAGACGTAAGGGAAGCGGCAAGGCCAGAGGGGAAATCGCGGCGATTTCGGAGCGGCCGGATGAACGTGAGACAACAACGGCGCCCGCGTCGGTTCAGGCGCGAAGGCCTTCAATGACCCCATGGCCGCGACAGACGGTCGTCATGGAGGTCGCTCATGCAGGCCCTGCCGAATCCCAGCGCCGAGCCGGTCGAACGTTCGGCTCAGATCATTCCCTTCGCGGAGCTCAACAGGGCGCGTTCGCTGCGCGCCCTGGCCCAGGACCTAGGCGCGCCCGCCGAGCCGCACCCCTGGGCCTATGTCTTTCCCAGACCGTCCCAAACGCTGTCATCCCGGACGTAGCGAAGCGAAGATCCGGGACCGACCCGGAACTCCGCGCTCAGGCGTCGGTCCCGGATCGGCGCGCTACGCGCTTGTCCGGGATGACAACGCGGTTGTGGTCGACAAGAGAAGCTCTCTTCCAAAGCTGGCGTTGTCCCGCGAGGACCGTCGCGCTAAGCCCGGGCGTCCGCCCGTTCGCGAAGGAGCTCGCCATGGAAATCGTCGTCGGCACCAAGAAATGGTCCAGCTGGTCGCTGCGCCCCTGGCTGGCGCTGAAGCGCACGGGCGAGGCCTTCAAGGAAACCGTGATCGAGCTGCGTCATGTCGGGACGTCCGAGGTCGAGATCGCCAAGCACTCGCCCAGCCACCTGGTGCCGGTGCTGAAGGACGGCGACCTGGCGATCTGGGACTCGCTGGCGATCTGCGAATATCTGGCCGAGAAATTCCCCGCCGCGAAGCTGTGGCCGCAAGACCCCGCCCTGAGGGCCTTGGGCCGCTCGGCGGCGGCCGAGATGCATTCGGGCTTCTCGTCCCTGCGCGGCGAATGCCCGATGGCGCTGGAGGCGGCGCCCCGCGTCGTGACGATCTCCGAGGCCACCCAGAAGGACGTGCGCAAGATCGTCGAGCGCTGGAACCAGCTGCTCGAGCGTTCGGGCGGGCCGTTCCTGGTGGGCGAGTGGTCGATCGCCGACGCGTTCTACACGCCGGTCGCCACCCGGTTCCGCACCTACGGGATCCACCTGTCGGACTATGGCGACGCCGGTCCGGCCGGGGCCTATTGCGAACGCCTGCTGCGGACGCCGGAGTTCCTGGCCTGGGAAGCCGACGCCTAGACGTCCTACTCGGTCGGGAACATCGCGAAATAGGGCTCGGCCTCCTGCAGCACCCGCGCGACCGACGGGCGGGCCAGCAGGCGGTCCAGATAGGCCGACACGTTGGGGTGAGCCTCGCCCAGCGGCGCCACCTTGTTTGCGTAGAACAGGGCCGGGGCGGCCGCGCAGTCGGCCAGGCCGAACGCCTCGCCCGCGGCCCAGGTCCGGCCCGCCAACTCGGCCTCCAGCAGGTCATAGGCCATGGCCAGCTGCGCGCGGGCGTTGGCCACGCCATAGGGATCCTTGGCGTCGGCCGGCCGGATCCGGTCGCCGACGATCGCCTGCATCGGCGTCATCACATAGAGATCGAACAATCTGTCCATCAGGCGCGTGCGCAGGGCGGCGTCCGGCTCGTCGGGAATGAACCGGACGGGGCCGGGATAGGTCGCTTGCAGATATTCGATGATCGTCGAGGACTCGGGCACCGTGCGGTCCCGCGCCGCGTCGCGCAGCAGCGGCATCTTGGCCGTCGGCCACAGCGCCTTGAACGCCGCGACGGCCTCGGGATCGCCGAAGTCGACCATCTGGGCCTCGAACGGCGTGTCGTTCTCGTAGAGGGGGATCAGCACCTTCCAGCAATACGAGGACAGCGGGTGCATGTGCAGGGTCAGGGACATCGTCTACTCCGTGGGTCCGTCGGGGACACGCACCCGCCCCTCGCGCATCGCCATGCGTCATCGGCGGATGGGGTGGGTGCGTGTCCAAATCTCGGCGCGGCGCCGGGGCTAGGCTTCCGCGCCTTCGCGTTCGAGCTCCTCCGCCAGCCTTTCGTACAGCTCGCGGCAGCCTTGCTCGCGCTGGGCCGGGAAGTCGAAGCCGTCGAGGAACGCGCCCTGCTCGGTGTAGGTCAGGCGGGTCTTCTTGCCCTCGGGCTTCAGCTCGATCGTGGCGACCGACACCGAGATGCGGTTGCCGTCGATGTCCATGGCGTAGGCCATGATCAGCCGCTGGTCCGGGACGATGTCCCAGTAGGTCGTCTCGTTGAGGATGACCATCTTGCCGTCGGGGCTGAAGCGTCCGTACTCCTGGCCGCCGACCCGGAAGTCGTAGGTGTATTCGGCCACGGGCCAGCCTTCGGACTTCACGAACCAGCGGTCGCGAGCCTCCGAATTGGAGAAGGCCCTGAACACCCGGGCGGGCGAGGCGTCGTAGACCCGATTGATGACGAAGGTGGCGTGGACGACGGAACGTTCGGTCATGATCCTATCCTCTTGAATTTGAAGTCAGTCTTCTTCGTCGCCGGCCGTGGCGCGCAGATACTCCTCCAGGCGGTCGAGCTTGCGTTCCATCAGCACGCGGCGGTCGTTGATCCAGGTCTCGGCGGCGCTGAGCGCTTCCGGTTCCAGGCGGCAGGTCCGCACCCGTCCCACCTTCTCCGAACGGATCAGGCCGCTGCCCTCCAGCAACTGCAGGTGCTGCATCACCGAGGGCAGGGACATGGCCAGGGGCTGGGCCAGTTCGCTGACCGAGGCCGGGCCGGCGCAGAGCCGTTCGACGATGCCGCGCCGACTGGGATCGGCCAGCGCCTGGAACATCAGGTCCAGCGAAGGCTGTTGGTTAGTCATATGCCTAAGTATCTGCGGGGCGCGGCGGGCGTCAAGAGATAGTTTGTCGATCGCCTAAGTATCCGTCCCGCCCAAACGAAAAACGCCTCGGACGCAAGGTCCGAGGCGTTCGGCGCGAGCGAAAGGGGCCGCCTCAATCGGCGGCCGGAGGGGCCTTTTTCCAGGCGGCGTAAGCGTCCAGCGCCTTTTTGGGGCTGGTGTTGAACCAGGAATAGCCATTGCGCCGCTCGAGGGTCAGCTCGTTGACGTCGTCGTGGAGGGTCTTGTCGCGGTCGCCGAAAATCGGGGTGTTGGAGCCCGCCATGTAGTAGCGGGCCCAGATCGGACCCGCGCCCGGCTTGGGCGTCAGGCGACGGCCGCCTTCGGCGTCGCGGTCGCCGCCCCAGACCTGGTCATGGATGGCGTTGGCCGCCAGATAGTCGGCGCCCGCGTGGACCGCCTTCACCAGGGTCGGCGACGGATTGGGCAGGCTCATCAGATAGACCAGCAGGTCGGCGCTTTCCTCGGTCGACAGCTGGGCCGGCTCGAAGTTGCGGCCGGCGACCGGCTTGAGCGTCAAGGCGTCGTGTTGCTGGGCCCAGATCGTGCGCTTGCCGTCGACGACGACCTGGGTGGCCAGGACGCAGGCCAGCGCCCGGTCGGCGGCCGCGGCCGCCTGCTTTCGGAGATCGGCGGGCGCGAAGGCGTAGTCGCCCTGACCCTCGGACACGTCGGTCAGCAGGGACGCGGCCTCGGTGACGGCGTCGTCGTTATAGGTGATGGCGTCGTGATAACCGCCTTCCAGCGGCCAGACCTGCGGCCAGCCGCCGTTCGGGAACTGGGCGGCCAGCAGATAGCGCACGCCGCGCAGGAAGCTGGCCCGCCAGGCCTGGCCCTCGGCGCCCGGCGCCTGGCGGGCGACGTGGGCCAGGAAGCGCAGCTCGGTGATGGTCGCGCCGTTGTCCAGGGTGCCGACATAGTTCCAGTGCGGGTCGCGCGGCGTGTCGAAGTCGTCGGCGGCCAGGTACTTGGAAACGTTGTCGGGCGCGTAGGGCTGACCCGGCCGGCGCGGGGCGCCCGTACGCGGCTGGTTCTTGCTCCAGCCGCCGGCCGGGGTCTGGAAGCTGACGATGACGTCGGCCACGTGACGGGCTTCCGGCGAGGCGTACCAGGCCGCGTCGCGGTCCAGCGGCATGGCCTTGGGACCGCCGGGACCTTCCTCGGGCGGCGGCGGCGTGGGTTGGCTGGGCTTCAGCTCGGCGGCCAGGGCGGCCCGGTCGGCCAGCTCCTGCTTGTCCGAGCGCGCCAGATAGGCCTTCCAGGCGTCGCGGTCCTTGGCGGGCAGGGCCTCGACGCGCGCGGCGCTGATCGCCCGCGCCGGGGTGTTGGTCCCCACGACGGCGGCGTGAGCAAAGGGCGCGACGGTCCCGCACAGCAGGACGGCGCTCAAGGCCAGGGCGGCGGGGAGGGGGCGCAGGGTCATGCGGGATATCCGACGGTCGGCCAGGGCGACCGTCGCGAAAGGTCATCCCAAAGCCAGGGGAGCGCACCCCATTTTTCCGCCCCGCGACAGACCGGGTTTACGGGCGGCCAAGGAGCGGCTTTCATCTGGGCCGCACCGGAGGATTGGAATGGCGACGCCAGGCGCGGCGGAAGTCTTGGCCGACGATTTCGACGATCCGCTGGTCAGTCGGATCGTCGCGTTCCTGCGCCAGATCGGAATCCCGGTCGAGGTCGCCGCGCTGGAGGACGAGACGTTCCTGCCGGGCGTCCTGGTGGCCGGCGGCGGCCTGCGGGTCGACCCGTCGCGCCTGGCCTGGCCGGGCGACCTGCTGCACGAGGCCGGTCACGTCGCCGTCGGCGATCCCGCGTGTCGCGACGACGGGGTGTCCGACGATCCCGGCGAGGAGATGGCGGCTCTGGCCTGGTCCTTCGCGGCCGCGACCCATCTGGGCCTGGACCCCTCGGTGCCCTTCCACGAGGGCGGCTATCGCGGTTGGGGTCCGACGATCGCCGAGAACTTCAGCGAGGGCGGCTATGTCGGCGTGCCGATGCTGGCCATGTGGGGACTGACCCATGAGCCGCGTCGCGCCAAGGCCATCGGGGCGCGGCCCTATCCGCACATGCTGGCCTGGCGGCGGACCTAGGGCAGGTGCGGGCCGACGCGCGTCCTGAGCAAGGTGATCAGGGCCGGATCCATGAACTCGTAGTTGTCGGGAATGTTCAGGCAGATCACGCGGCCCTTGATGTGCCGTTTGAACCGCTTCGACAGCTTGTTCCGGTGGACCCGCTCCATCACGAAGATGATGTCGGCCCATTCGACCAGTTCGCCGGTCAGAGGTTCTTCCGCGTCGTGGTTGGTGCCCGCCGAACTCGCCTCGACGCCGGGCCAGGTCGAAAACACCTGCTCGGCGGTGGGGCTGCGCAGTTTGTTCTGGCTGCAGATGAAGAGAACGTGCTTCACGCGAAAGTCAGGCCGCGGCGAAGTCGCGATGCACCAACAGGCCGCCCTGGTTGATCGGCAGGATGAAGCTGGCCGTGGTGCCTTCGCCGGGGGTGGAGGTCAGCTCCAGCGCGCCGTCGTGCATCTCGACCAGCGACTTGGTCAGGGCCAGGCCCAGGCCCGTGCCCTGGGTCGTCTTGGCGTGCTGGCTTTCGACCTGCTCGAAGGGCCTGGCCAGGCGGGCCAGGTCTTCGGGCGCGATGCCGATGCCGGTGTCGGTGACCGAGACCCGCACGCGCTCGCCCAGCGGATCGCGGCGCACCTCGGCCCGCACCGTCACCCGACCGGCGCGCGGGGTGAACTTGATGGCGTTGGACAGCAGGTTCAGCAGCACCTGCTTGACCGCGCGGTAGTCGGCCTCGACCTCGGGCAGGGCGGGGAAGTCGACCTCGAGCTTCAGGCCGGCGGCCTCGGCCCGGTTGCGCACCAGCCGCACGGCGTCCTCGGTGACGTCCTCGAGGCTCAGCGGCTCGAACTTCAGGTTCATCTTGCCGGCTTCGATCTTCGACATGTCCAGGATGTCGTTGATCAGGGCCAGCAGGTGCTGGCCGGAATTGTGGATGTCGAGGCTGTAGCCCTTGTAGCGCTGGTCCCCGAGCGGGCCGAACATCTCGTTCATCATGATCTCGGAGAAGCCGTTGATGGCGTTCAGCGGCGTGCGCAGCTCGTGGGACATGTTGGCCAGGAACTCGCTCTTGGCCTTGTTCGCGCCCTCGGCCTTGACCTTCTCCATCTCGTACTTGCGGGCCAGCTCGGCCAGTTGCTCCTGGCTGCGCTCGAGGCCGGCGACGGCGTACTGCAGCTGCTCTTCGTTGAGGCGGCGGGCCTCTTCCTGGTTCTTGATCGCGGTGATGTCGGCGGCGGTCATCACCAGGCCGCCTTCGGCCGTGCGGCGCTCGCTGATCTGGATCCAGCGGCCGTCGTTCAGCTCGGCTTCGCGTACGCCCTTGGCGCCGTCGGGGGCGGGCTGGTCGTGCTTGATGGCCAGGGCGGCGAAGCGGTTGACCTCGTTGCGGGGCGCGCCGGGCTTGAGCAGCTTGGGCTCGAGGTTGAAAACGTTGCGGTAGTTGCGGTTGCACATCAGCAGCCGGCCCTGGCGGTCCCAGAGCACGAAGGCTTCCGACACGCTTTCGATGGCGTCGCGCAGGCGGTTCTCGGCGGCCTGGGCGCGGGCCTGAGCCAGGCGCTCCTCGGTGACGTCCAGCGCCACGCCGATGATCCGCGAATAGCCGTCCTCGCCGGGCTTGCCGAAGCCCTGTCCCCGGGCGTCGATCCAGATGGCGCGGCCGCCGTCGCGCGACGGCACGCGGAACGACACGTCGAAGGCCCCGTAGGTCGCGGCGTTGGCCAGGGCCTGGCGGACCTTGTCGCGATGGTCGACCGAGACGCGGTCCAGCAGTTCCTGTCCTGGCACCACGCCGCCGCCGCCCCAGCCGAACATCGCGCCGGTGACGTCGGACATGAACACCTGGTCGGCGCTCAGCTCCCATTCCCAGATGCCGCAACGCGCGGCCTCGACGGCCAGGCGGAAGCGCTGCTCGCTGTCGACGAACTCCTTCTGGGCGGTTTCGACCCGCCGGCTCTGCAGCATCAGCATCAGGGCCAGGGCGATGCCCACGGCCAGCGGGGCCAGCAGCGAGAAGGCGCCTTCCATGACTTGGCGGTCGATATTGGCGACCGTGCGCGGCCTGGCCGCGGCGGCGGCCAGCAGGTCGCCCTGGGCCAGGGGCTGGATCGCGACATCGAGGGCCTGGCCGTCGACCGACTGGCCGCGCAGGGCCGCCGCGCCGTCGCCGAGGTCGTCGAGCGCCAGCGAGAAGGCTTCGCGCAGATTGGTCGCGCCCTGGATCGAACGGCCGCCGCCGGCGAGGATCCTGCCGTCGGACAGCATCAGGGCGCTGGCCGCGCCCTTGCCGGGGTCGGCGATCAGGCGGGCCGGGTCGCTGGAGGCGATGACGAAGCCGCGCCCGCCCGCGACCGGCGTGGCCATGGCCACGTACAGATGGCCGCTCGTCCCGCCGCCGATCCACAGGCTGCGGCCCGAGGCCCCGGCTGAGCGGGCGATGGTCTTCCAGTCGGCCGAAGCGTCGCGGCCGGCGACCGCCAGGACGTCGGTCGGGCTGACCACGGCCACGGCCATGGCTTCGCCGCCGGCGGCGCGCAGGGCGGTCTCGGCCGCGTCGATCGGGCTGTTGGCGTCGCGTTGCAGCAGGTCCGAGGCGGCCGACAGGCCGGCGCGCTGAGCGGCCAGATTGGTCTCGGCGGCGGCGGCCACCAGCTTGGCCTGGGCGGCCAGGGTCGCGCCGCCGGGCGGGGCGTTGGCCTCCTCCTTGAGCCGGCTGACGCCGAAGGCCGTATAGATGGAGAGAAGCAGGAGGGCGGCCAGGATGGCCAGGCGCACATAGGCCTGGGACGGCGACCGCGCGGCGCGCGAGCGGGCCGCGCCCGCCGCCGAAAGACCGGCCCCCGCCAGCCTCCCGGTTCTCGCCCCGCCACGCTCCAATGCCCGATGCTCCCGAAGACCCTCGGCGAGTCACTTCGCCGATATGGTGAATCTACCTTAGGCCAAAGGGGCGCGTCACCGCCGAACCGTGGTTTTGACCAGGGATGGGCCCTTTAGTCGCAACTCGGACGGCGGAGAATCGTCTCAAGCTCGTCGCCAGCGGCAGCCGGAGCGTCAGTCCAGGGCCCGCGACACCAGCTCCAGCACGTTCTTCGACAGGCCGACATGGTCGCGGATGCGCTCCAATTGCTCGCGCATGAGGGCGCCGAGTTCGGGGACGTAGCGCCGCCAGGCCCCCAACGGCTCGACCAGCCGCGCGGCGGTCATCGGGTTGAAGCCGTCGACGGCCAGGATCTGGTCGGCCAGGAAGCGGTAGCCGGCTCCGCTCTCGTCGTGGAAACGGGCCGGATTGCCGCTCGAGAAGCCCTGGACCAGGGCCCGCAGGCGGTTGGGGTTGCCGGCGTCGAAGTCGGGATGGGCGGTCAGGGCCAGGATCCGGCCGATCGCGCCCTCGCCGGGATCGCGGGCCTGGGCGGCGAACCATTTGTCCAGCACCAGCGGCTCGTGGCGCCACTGGGCGTGGAAGGCGGTCAGGGCCTTTTCGGCCGGTGCGCCGCCGATCGTCACCAGGGCCAACAGGCCGCCCATGGCGTCGGTCATGTTGGCGGCGCTCTCGAAGTGGCCCACGACCCGCTCAACATTGACCGCGTGCGGATCGGCCGCCAGCAGGTCGCAGCAGGCGTTGCGCAGGGCGCGCTTGCCGGCAGCCCGGGCGTCGGCCGAGAACTCGCCGCCGCTCTGCAGGTCGCCGTGCAGCCGCCGCAGCAGGTCGCCCAGGTGGACGGCGATGACGGTCTTGAGGTGGTCGCGCGCCGCGTGGATCGCGGCCGGATTGACGGGATCGACCGCCAGGCTTAGGTCGCCCTCGGTGGGCAGGGCCAGCAGCAGGGCCTTGAAGGCCGGGTCCGAGGCCTCGTCGACCAGGGCCTTGCCCAGGGCGTCGGCGTAACGCTCCTCGCCGACCTCGTCAGGGGCGTCGGCGGCCCGGCCCAGGATCAGCTCGCGGGCCAGGGTCTGGCCGGCTTCCCAGCGATTGAACAGGTCCGGATCGGCGGCGAACTGAACGTAGCGGTCGACGGCGCGGGTGTCGGTGGTCAGGTTCACCGGGGCGGAGAAGCCGCGCAGGGCCGAGATCACCGGGATGCTGTCGACGCCCTCCCAGCGCACGGTCGTGGCGGCCGTGTCCAGCATCACCACCTCGCTGCCGCGCAGCACCTCGCCGTCGCTGTCCAGCAGGCCGATGGTCACCGGCACGGGCAGGGGGCGCTTGACGGGCTGGCCGTTGGTCGGGGCGGTGGACTGCGTGAGCGTGATCTCCAGCGCCTTGGCCGCCTCGTCATAAACGTGGGTCAGCGACACGGCGGGCGTGCCGGCCTGTTCGTACCAGGCGAAGAAGTCGCTCATGTCGTGGCCCGAGGCGTCGGCGAAACACGCGATGAAGGCCTCGACCGTGGTCGCCTCGCCGTCATGGCGCTCGAAATAGAGGTCCAGGCTCTTGCGGAAGGTCGCCGCGCCCAGGATCGTCTTGAGCATCCGGATCAGTTCGGAGCCCTTCTCGTAGATCGTCGCGGTGTAGAAGTTGTCGATCTTCAGATAGCTCGACGGCCGCACCGGGTGGGCCAGCGGGCCGGCGTCCTCGGCGAACTGCCGCGCGCGCAACGCCTTGACGTCCTTGATCCGCTGGACCGCCTCGCCGCGCATGTCGGCGCTGAAGCTCTGGTCGCGGAAGACGGTCAGGCCCTCTTTCAGACACAGCTGGAACCAGTCGCGGCAGGTGATGCGGTTGCCGGTCCAGTTGTGGAAATATTCGTGGGCCACGACGCTTTCGATGCGCTCGTAGTCCATGTCGGTGGCGGTCTCGGGCTGGGCCAGCAGCAGGGAGCTGTTGAAGATGTTCAGCCCCTTGTTCTCCATGGCTCCGAAGTTGAAGTCGCGCACGGCGACGATCATGAACAGGTCCAGGTCGTATTCGCGGCCGAACGCCTCCTCGTCCCATTTCATCGAGCGCTTGAGGGCGTCCAGGGCGTAGGCGGCGCGTGGGGCCTGGCCGGGATCGACGAAGACCTTCAGGGCCACGGTGCGGCCGCTCATGGTGACGAAGCTGTCCTCCAGCACGTCCAGCGCGCCGGCCACGAGGGCGAACAGATAGGCCGGCTTGGGGAAGGGGTCGTTCCAGACGGCGAAGTGGCGGCCGTTCTCCAGGGGCCCGGACTCGACCAGGTTGCCGTTGCTCAGCAGGTGATGGAACGCCTCGTCGGCCTCGATCCGCGCGGTGAAGCGGCTCAGCACGTCGGGGCGGTCCGGGAAGAAGGTGATGGTGCGGAAGCCCTCGGCCTCGCACTGGGTGCAGAAGCGGCCGCCGGACATGTAGAGGCCCATCAGCGCCTTGTTGGCCGACGGGTCGATCTCGACCTCGGTGGTCAGGACGAAGCTGTCCGGAACCTGGTGGATCGTCAGGCCCTCGCCGTCGAGGCTGTATTCGTTGGCGCTGAGCGTCTCGCCGTCTATGGCCGCCGAGATCAGCTTCAGCCGCTCGCCGTTCAGGAACAGGGCCTCGCCGCCCTCGCCGCTGCGTTTGATCGCCAGCGTCGCCCTGACCCGCGTCGCGGCGGGTTCCAGCTGGAACTCCAGGGCGGTGGTCTCGATCAGGAACGGGAACGGACGGTAGTCCGAGAGCCGGACGGGCTGGGGCGTGTCTGTGCGCATGGCGGCAATGTAAGCGGGCTCGGCCCCGGCGGCGAGAGGTCCAAAGCGAGAAAGAGATGGGGCGCGATAGGTAGTGACCGCAATTCTCCCACAGAAATTGTGGTCTTTGTTCAAGATCAAAGTTCGCGGCCGCCGCCGGCCGCATCCCCCGTCCCGAGGCGTCCTTCGACGTCCGTCCGAGAGAAGGGGATATTATCCATGACCGCCGCCATCCGTTCGGCCCTGGCGCTCGCCGCCGCCGGCCTGTTCGCCGCATCGACCGCTCAGGCCCAGGAAGCCTTCGTGCCCAAGGCCAAGGGAACCTGGATGCTCAATGTCCGGGCCACGGAAGTCAGCCCCGACGCGGGCGATCCGATCGTGACCTCGGCCGGCGCGGCGACCGGTCTGCGCGCCGAGGTCTCTGACGACATGATGCCGACGATCGGGCTCAGCTACTTCGTCACCGACAAGATCGCCGTCGAAGTGATCGCCGGAACGACCCAGCACACGGTCAAGGCGGTGGGGCCGGGCACGGACGTCGAGGTCCACAAGACCTGGGTGCTGCCGCCGGTGGTGTCGGTGCAGTACCACCCCTATCCGGCGGCCAAGTTCAGCCCCTATGTCGGCGCGGGCCTGAACTACATGCTGTTCTACAGCGACAAGGACAAGAACGGCTTCAAGGTGAAGCTGGACGACGGGTTCGGCTATGCGCTGCAGGCCGGGGCCGACGTCGCGCTGACGGGCCGTTACAGCCTCAATGTCGATGTGAAGAAGATCTGGTTCGAAACCGACGCCAGCATCAATGACGGCGCCCTGAAGTCCAAGGTGAATCTGGATCCCTGGGTGGTCTCGGCCGGCGTCGGCTATCGGTTCTAGTCGGGCGGTTCTAGTCGGGCGCGCCGCCGGCGATGGGAGAGGACCGAACCGGAAGCGGGGCGGCGATGTCCGATCGGGAACGCGGCGCGCGCGGCCAAGGCCGCAAGCTGATCGGCGTGCGCGAGCTGGAGAAGGCTCCGCACGTCCGGCGCCGCTATAACAAGCGCGACAAGGGTGCGGGATCTACGCGGTCCGGCCCCAGGGGTGCGCCGATTTCGCCCGCGACTGGCCGCTGGGCCTCGCCGCCTAAACGGTTCTTCACTTGAACCGAGGCGCGACCTCCTCAAAGGTCGACCGATGTTCTGGGGGAGCTGATTCAATGTCGATGACGGATGTTTCGACGGCCAACGGGCTGGATCTGGGCTCGCGCCGGTTCCTGCATCCCGGGCCGCTGCGGTGGTTGCGGGCGCTGGGCTGGGGCGCGGCGCTGTTCGTGCTGTTCGGCTTGATCTACGGCCTGCTCGGCTTCGCGACGAAGCCCGGCCATACCCCCTTGTCTCCCGCCCTGTGCACCCTGCTCACGGTCGCGGTCAGCGCCGCCGCCTTCGCGCTGTACGCCGTCATGGTCAAGGGCGCCGAAGCGCGCTGGCCCACTGAACTGGAATTGAAGCAGGCCGGCGCCGAGTTGCTGATCGGCGTCGCGGCGGGCGTGGCGATGATGAGCGTGGTGGTCGGGGCGCTGCTGGCCTCGGGGCTCTACGAGATCTCGGGACCGCGCGCGGCCTCGCCCTGGGACATGATCTCGATCGCCATCTCTTCCGGCGCCTTCGAGGAGCTGATGTTCCGGGCGATCCTGCTGCGGCTGCTGATGCGGGCCATGGGGGCCTGGCCGGCCCTGGCGGTGTCGGCGGCGTTCTTCGGCCTCGCGCACCTGGGCAATCCCAACGCCACCCCGACCGCGGCCATCGCCATCGCCGTCGAAGCGGGCCTGATGCTGGCCTCGTTCTACATGCTGACTGGACGCCTCTGGATCTCGATCGGCGTGCACGGGGCGTGGAACTTCGCCCAGGGCTGGATCTACGGCGCGCGGGTTTCCGGCCTCGACGTCAAGGACAGCCTCTATCTCAGCACGCCCAAGCCCGGTGCGCCCGAGTGGGCGAGCGGCGGTGCGTTCGGTCCCGAGGCCTCGGTCCCGGCCATGGTGGTCGGCACCGCCGTGGCGGTGGCGGTGCTCTATTGGGCCTGGAAGAAGGGGAATTTCAGGGCGCGCCCCGACGTCCCCAGGCTCGAGGCGGCTTAATCCGCCTCGACGACGCCCGGCGCGCCCTCGGCGGCGGCCGGCACCTCATAGAGGCTTCGTTCGATCGCGGAGGCCCGCTGGGCCAAGGCGACCACGGCCGGCGGCGCGTCCTCGGGATTGTCGGCGGCCAGCTCGATCAGTTGCCGCACCAGGGCGTGAAGCTGCGGCGCGGCGGCGATCAGCCGGGCCTGGAACTCGATCTTGCGCGGATCGCGGTCGTACTCGGCGCCGGGCGTGCGCCAGCCGCCCCAGTCGTTCGGGTCGGTGACGACGACCGGATAGGTGCCGGGATAGGGATGGTGCAGGCAGTCGCTTTCCTGCTGCCACTTGTTGCGGGCCCGCAGGATGCGCCAGTTGGCCGTCGCCGCGCCGCCCGTCTCGTCGATGCGGTCTTCCGGCTTCAGCTCGCTGGCCTGGAACTCGCGACCCAGGCCGACGTCGTAGGTGACGCGCACCGGTTCGTCGAAGCCCTTGGCCCAGACCGGCACGATCTTCTCGATCGTCGCCCAGGCGCCGACGCTCTCGACCCACACCTTCTGGTTCCGCTGGAAGACGGTCTTTGCCACGCACGCATTCTCTCTGAGTTCGGGGCCGCCATAAGAACCTGAAATCCTTGACGCGAGGTCAATCTTTCCCTGAGGCGAACGATCGTTCATCGTGCTTTCCGAGCCGTTCCGCCACCTACAAGAGCGGGCGCCAAGGGAGGGAATCCGAGTGGATTTCGACTATTCCGACGACCAGAAGTTCCTGAAGGACGAGGCGCGCAAGTTCCTCGCCGCCCGTTGTCCTCCCTCGGTGGTGCGCGGCGTGCTCGACGATCCGGCCAAGAGCTACGACGCCGGGCTGTGGACCGCCGTGGCCGAGCAGGGCTGGCTGGGCGCGGCCATTCCCGAGGAATACAACGGCCTCGGCCTGGGGCGGGTGGAGCTGTGCGCCATCGCCGAGGAGTTGGGCCGGGCCGTGGCGCCGATCCCGTTCGCCTCGACGGTCTATGTCCTGGCCGAGGCGGTGATGGCCCACGGCAGCGAGGCCCAGAAGGCCGTCATACTGCCGCGCATCGCCGCCGGCGAGCTGATCGGCTGCCTGGCGACCTCGGAAGGTCCGGGCGTGATCACCCCTTCGGCCCTGCAGGCCAAGGTCGAGGGCGGCAAGCTCTCCGGCGTCAAGATCCCGGTCACCGACGGCGACGCGGCCGACATGGCCCTGGTGCTGGCCAACGAGGGCGGCCGTCCAGGTCTGTTCCTGGTCGATCTGCGGGCCAGCGGCGTGACGGTCGAGACCCTGGAAAGCCTGGATCCGACGCGCGGGGTGGCCCGCCTGACCTTCGATGGCGCGACGGCCGACCGGCTGGGCGAAGCGGGGCAGGGGTTCGCGCTGATGCAGGCCGTCCTCGACCGCGCCGCCGTGCTGTTGGCCTTCGAACAACTGGGCGGGGCCGACCGCTGCCTGGAGATGGCCCGCGAATACGCCCTGGGCCGCTACGCCTTCGGCCGCGTCATCGCCGGCTACCAGGCGATGAAGCACAAGATGGCCGACATGTACGTCAAGAACGAGGTCGCCCGCTCCAACGCCTATTACGGCGCCTGGGCGCTGAACGTCGACGCGCCGGAACTGCCGACCGCCGCCGCCGCCGCCCGCATCGCCGCTTCCGACGCCTTCTGGTTCGCCAGCAAGGAAAGCGTCCAGGTCCACGGCGGCATGGGCTTCACCTGGGACGTCGACTGCCACCTCTACTATCGCCGCTCGCGACAGCTGAGCCTGGTGGCCGGATCGCCCAAGCTCTGGAAGGAGCGGCTGGTGAGCGAACTCGAGAAAAAGAACGCGGCTTAGGGACAAAGATCATGGATTTCAACGACTCACCCGAAGAAGCCGCCTATCGCGAAAAGGCCCGCGCCTGGCTGGTCGAGGCCGCCGCCGCGCATCGCGCCGAGCATGGCGAACCCAAGCCGACCACGCCTGAACACATGGCGGCGGGCAAGGCCTGGCAGGCCCGCAAGGCCGCCGCCGGCTACGCCTGCATCACCTGGCCCGCCGGCGTGGGCGGGGGCGGGGGCACGCCGATCCAGTCGGTGATCTTCGGCCAGGAAGAGGCCAAGGCCGGCGTCGGCTACGGCTACTTCACCATCGGCCTGGGCATGTGCGTGCCCACGGTCATGGCCTTCGCCGACGACGCCACCAAGCAGCGCTTCGTCTCGCCCGCCGTGAAGGGCGAGGAGATCTGGTGCCAGCTGTTCTCCGAACCCGCCGGCGGCTCCGACGTCGCGGCCCTGCGCACCCGCGCCGTGAAGGACGGCGACGACTGGGTCATCAACGGCCAGAAGGTCTGGACCACCGGCGCCCACTATTGCGACTACGGCATCCTGCTGGTCCGCACCGATCCCGACGTGCCCAAGCACAAGGGCCTGACCATGTTCTGGATCGACATGCGCGATCCGGCCGTCGAGTGCCGGCCGATCCACCAGATGTCGGGCGGGCGCGAGTTCAACGAGGTCTATTTCACCGACCTGCGGGTCAAGGACAGCCAGCGGCTGGGCGCGGTCGGCGACGGTTGGAAGGTGGCCCTGGTCACCCTGATGAACGAGCGCCTGGCGGTCGGCGGCTCGGCCGGGCCGGACTATCGCCAGGTCATGGAGCTGGCGCGCGGCCTGTCGGGCGCCAACGGCCCGGCGCTGAAGGACGCCGCCTTCCGCGAGAAGCTAGCCGACTGGTACGTCAATTCCCAGGGCCTGAAGTTCACCCGCTTCCGGACCATGACCGCCCTGTCGCGCGGCCAGACGCCGGGACCGGAAAGCTCGATCGGCAAGATCATCTCGGCCAATCAGCTTCAGGACCTGGCCAATACCGCCGTCGAAGCCCAGGGCGAATACGGCATCCTGACCGATCCGGCCCTGGCCCCCATGGAGGCGGCCTTCCAGGCCAGCCTGATGTGGGCTCCGGGCCTGCGGATCGCCGGCGGCACCGACGAGATCCTCAAGAACATCATCGCCGAACGGGTCCTGGGCCTGCCCGGCGACGTCCGGGTCGACAAGGACGTGGCGTTCAAGGACATGCCCACCGGACGATGATCGCTGTTCGCCGAACATGACTCGCCTTTAGGGTGCGGCTCATTCATCCTCCCGCGAAAATCAACGCAAAGGGTGGGCGATGCGCGCGAGAGCTTCGAAGGACGGTCTGACGGTGAGGGTGATCGCGGGGACGCACGCGGCGTTGCTCGCGTTCGACCTGGCGGATGAGCGCCGCGCCGGATGCCTGGGCTTCTCGATCGAGCGGACCGACGTCGGCACGGGCGATCGCCGCTGGCTGCCGAACTCGCTGCGTTTCATGAGCGACCCGAACCCGGAATGGGTGACCACGGCCCGGGCGCCGCTGCAGAAGTTCCGCTGGGGCGACTACACCACCGAGCCCGGACGCCTCTATCGCTACCGGGTGGTGGCTCGCTACGGGACGCCGGCCGAGATCCTGGCCCAGGGGATTCTGGCCGAACGCCCCGGCGGCTTCGACGCCATCCCCGGCGGGGTCACCCTGGAACTGCGCACCGAGGACTGCCGCAACGAGGCGACCTCGATCTTCTTCAATCGCGGGGCCGCGGCCAGCCAGGCCTATGTCAACAAGTTCGGCGACAACGATCCCGACGCCATTCCCGAGGCCCTGACCTGGCTGTCGCGCGGGCTGGAAGAGGGGCTGGTGGCCTTCATCGCCAAGGCGAACGGGCCGGACTACGCCCTGCACGGCTGCATCTACGAATTCGAGAAGCCGACGCCGATCAAGGCGCTGGTGCAGGCCCAGAAGCGCGGCGCCGAGGTGCACATCGTCTATCACGCCCGGGCCGGGGGCAACACCGCCGAGGAGAACAAGGCGGCCATCGCCGACCTGGGCGTCACCTTCGCCACCACGCCTCGCGCCCAGGGCTCGGCGATCATGCACAACAAGTACCTGGTGCTGCTGCGCAAGGACGCGACGGGCGTGCTCAAGCCGATCGCGGTGTGGACCGGCGGCACCAACTGGACCGAGGGCGGCATTTACGGCCAGCTGAACGTCGGCCACGCGGTCTACGACACCGCCGTCGCCGAGCGTTACGAGGCCGGCTTCCAGGTGCTGGCCCTGGACCTGAGCATCGACCAGACCCAGGCCAAGAATGACGTGATCACGCCCACGCCGCTGAACCGCGCGGCGCTGCAGCACGGGGCGACGCCGCTGTTCTCGCCGCAGAACGGGCTGGGGATGATCGAGCTCTACGCCGACGTCTGCAGGACGGCCAAGGTGCTGATGGTCAGCGCCCCCTTCGCCCTGCACGAGAAGATCCGTGACGTGCTGGGGTCTCCGACCGACGGGGCGATGCGGTTCATGCTGGCCGACAAGGAAGGATCATACGGCGCGAAGGGCAATATCGACGCGCTCAACGCCGATCCCGGCAACATGGCCGCCGTCGCCAAGCCCTTCGAGGGGATCAAGCTGACCGACTTCCAGAAGCGCAAGCTCGATCGCGATCGGTTGATGATGGACGAGGGCTTTCACCACGCCGGCATCCACATCCACTCCAAGATCATCCTGGCCGATCCGTTCGGCCCGGATCCCGTGCTGATCACCGGCTCGGCCAACTTCTCGACCAACTCGACGGTGGCCAACGATTCCAACGTACTGGTCTTCCGGGGCGATACGGCGGTGGCCGATGTCTATGTCGCCGACTTCATGCGGATGTTCGAGCACTACTGGTTCCGGTCGCGCAAGGACGAGAAGTTCGAGGCCAACCAGATCTTCGCCCTGAAGGACACCGACGACTGGTCCGAGCGCTACTTCACCCCCGGCACGCGCGACCAGCGCGATCGTCTGGCCTTCCTGGGACTGATCACCTAGCCTTCGGGCTCCCCGGCGTGGAGAGCCCATGAGCCAGACATCCCGGTCGCGCGTGGCGGCCCTGCCGCCCGAGGCCTTCGGCCGTCGGTTGCTGGTCGATTGCCCCGCCTGCGGGGGCAAGGCGGTGATCCATGTCGGCGAGCCCGGCGAGCGGCCTGTCGACGCCGCCGCCCGCCGGCTGGTCTGCGAGGCCTGCGGCCTGACCCGCGACCAGCCGGCGACGCCGATGGGCGTGATCCTGGATCCGTTCATGGGCCGGGCGCCGCGCCTGTGCGCCGAGACGCGGCACGGGTTCCTGGTCGCCTGGAACGAGGACCACCTCGACTATCTGGAACGCTATCTGGCCGGCGGATTGCGCGAAGAGACGCCCGCCCCGGAGGGCGGGGTCCGCAACGCCTCCATCGTCTCGCGCCTGCCGGCCTGGGCCAAGGCGGCCAAGAACCGCGACGAGGTGCTGAAGGCCATCGCCCGGGTCCGGCGCGAAAAGCTCTAGCTTCGGACATCGCGGCGTGACGGGCGCCGAAACCGGCCTCCACGCTCGGCTGTCACGCTCTAGCTGCCCTTCACGTCCTTCGCCGCCCGGGCCAACTGCACGAACTCGGCGCGCAGGCCGTAGGGATCCTCGCCGCGCGCGCCCTGGGCCAGGCCGGTGACGGCGTCCCAGTCGAAGCCGGCGTCGATCCAGGGATCGCCGCGCAGCTTCTGGCCATAGGCGGCCACGGCCACCGCGAAGCGGGTCGACTCCGGCGCGGCGGCCAGGCTCGGACGCACGTCGCCGGCGCCGATCGGGCGTTCGATCAGTTTCGAGGTCGAGCCGCCTGGAGGCTTGTAGCGGATCTTCAGGAAGGCCAGCTCGCTTCCGCCCGCCGCGGGAGGCGGGGTGGCGCCGTAGCGCAGCGGGTCGGACGAGGGCCTGGCCCCGGCGGGGGTGATCTCGTAGATCGCCGTCACCGCCGCGCCCGAACCGACCTCGCCGGCGTCGACCTGGTCGTTGTTGAAGTCCTCGCGATTGAGCAGCCGGGTCTCGTAGCCGATCAGCCGGTATTCGCTGACCTTCGCCGGATTGAACTCGACCTGGATCTTCACGTCGTCGGCGATCGGGAACAGAGCGCTGTCGAAGTCGTCGCGCAGCAGCTTGCGGGCCTCCTGCAGGCTGTCGACATAGGCCGCCGTTCCGTTGCCGTTCTGGGCCAGGGCTTGCATCATCGTGTCATTGTAGTTGCCGCGTCCGAAGCCGTAGACTGACAGATAGACCCCGCTCTTGCGCTGGTCGGCCACCAAGTCCTTCAGGCGCGCCGGCTCGGCGATGCCGACATTGAAGTCGCCGTCGGTCACCAGGATCACCCGGTTGACCGCCTTGGGGTCGAAGTTCTGCTTGGCCAGGTCGTAGGCCAGCTTCAACCCCTGGCCGCCGGCGGTCGAGCCGCCCGAATGCAGCGCCGTCAGGGCGCAGCGCATCTTCAGCTTGGAGCGTCCGTCCGTGGGCGACAGCACCGCCCCGGCCGAACCGGCATAGGCCACCATCGCCACGCGGTCCTGCGGCCGCAACTGGTCGATCAACACGTTCAGCGCCTTCTGGGCCAGCGGCAGGCGGTCGGGACCGGACATCGAGCCGGAGGTGTCGATCAGGAACACCAGGTTCAGCGGCGGCTGGCCGGCGCGCGGCGCGGCGTAGCCCTGGACGCCGATGTGCAGCAGCTGACGGTCCTTGGACCAGGGGGAGGGGACGACGGCCACGGTCGCCTTGAACGGCTCGTCCTTGGCGGTCGGGCGGGCGTAGCCGTAGTCGAAATAGTTGACCAGCTCCTCGACCCGGACCGCGTCACGCGGCGGGGCGGCGCCTTCGTTCAGGAACCGGCGGACATTGGCGTAGGCGGCGGTGTCGACATCGATCGAGAAGGTCGACACCGGCTCCTCGGCCACCCGCTTGATCGGGTTGGCCGCCGCGCCGGGGTATTTCTCGGTGTCGCGGGCCGGCGACGGGAAGTTGGGCCGAACGGACGGGAAGGCGCCGATGTCCGCCGTCGCGCCGCTGTAAGCCATCGGAGCCGGGGGCGGCGGGAGCGGCGGCGGCGGACCCGCGAAGCGTTCCTGGACCGGCGGGATCGGCAGCGGCGGCGGCGCGACGCCGGTCGGGGCGTACTGCGTCAGGGCGCTTCTTTTTCGGGCCTGGGTGGTCGTGAAGCTGTCTTGTCGCTCGGGCGGGGCATAGCCGAGGGCCGCGCAAGCTTCCGGCGTCGCGGCCCCGTCGCCGCGCGAAGGCGAGGCAAGGCTCGGGGCGGTCGTGGAACTGGCGATCAAGAGCGAAAGAGCGGTGGAGCCGAGGACGCGAACGAGACCTGACGCCATGACCTGAAATCCTCCCAGGGTTGCGGATCAAGCCGGCGCGCCCGTTGTGGCGAAAGCTGGGCCATGACTGAAAACCCAGGGATTCGCCTGAGGCGAGAATCCTTCTGTGGGCATCTTCGAGACAGTCTCACGAACGACGTTCCGCGAGCTTGACAGTCTCTACGGCCAAGCACATGAGTGATTTGTAAATCATGGTTAACGGCGTGCTGAGGGGGAGCGATGCACGAGACCAGCAATGCTGTTTCTCATCTCGCCGCCCTCAAGCGTGGGCTGGCCTATCTGGTCGATAATCGCGCGACGCTGCTCCGCCGCCTGCCGGTCGGGGCCGTGGTCGCCGCGGTGGTGATTCCGCTCGTCGGCTGCGACACCGGACCCAGCTTCCTGTTTCACAAGCGCGCCAGCGCCTGTCCCCGGCCCCAGGCCGCGCAGGGGGTTTCCGGCCAGTTCAATCAGCAGCAGCAGGAAATCCGCGGCCTTCGCCAGGGCGGCTTCCGCGGCGACTTCTTCGCTCAGCTCGAGCTGGCCCGTCGCTACGAGGGCCAGCGCGCGGTCGACAAGAATCTCGAGGACCCCGTCGAGGCGGCGGTCTGGTACGCCATGGCCCTGGCCAACGCCGGCGGCTATTCGCCCATCGCCGCCTACGAGCGTCGCGGCGGCAAGGACCAGGGACCGCTGTCGCGATTCGACGATTGCCGGGCCTTCGAACGCCACGCGGCCTACGGCGCCCTGGACCGACTTTTGTCGCGCATGTCGACCGAGGAGCGCGAGAAGGTCCGCAACCGCGTGATCTACATACTTTCCACCCAGGGGGCCGACGGCTACCGGGCCCTGGCGCGCATGCATGACGGCTTCTTCGGCCCGTTCGGCGAGCCGTCCGACAATCTGCAGGCCATCGAGGCCTACGGATCGCCCAAGCGCACCGGCGCGCCGGCCGCGCTGGACCTGTTCCGCCGCAACGACGTCGACGCCTATCTCTACAATTACCTGGCCGTGCAGACCGGGGACGTGTCGGCCTATGTGATGCTCAAGGACTTCGAGCGCTCGTCGCCGCAGCGCGCGTCCTACGGCGGCTTCGTCGAGACCAAGGCCAAGCGCTGGATCCCGCCCTACGAATTCTACCCGCCTGAATCGCCCGACAGCGGCGTTCCGCATTCCGACGAGAGCGATCCGTCGGGCGACGCCAAGGAAGCGGCCCTGGCGCGGCTGAACGAACTGCCGTTCGTGCACATCGGCGAGGCCCTGACCTATCTGCGGGTGATCCCGGCGCCGCTGCTCGACGAGCGCATGCTGAGCACCAACGAAGCCCAGACCTTCCAGTCGATGATCGGCCGTCCGGTCACGGGCCGCCTGTCGGGCATCGAGAAGGTCCGCGCCATCCAGTACGCGGCGGTCAACGGCTCCTCCAAGGCCCAGCTGGTCCTGGCCGTGATGTATTCCGAAGGCGTGGGCGTGCCGCGCGACTATGCCCGGGCCTATCACTGGTACGAGGAGGCCGAGCGCCAGGGGTCGGCCGAGGCCAAGTACGCCATGTCGACCTTCTTCTCGCTGGGCCTGCAGGGCGTGGCGGACCAGGACCGGGCCAAGGCCGTGGTCTACCAGCTGGACGGGGCCCTGGCCGGCTTCAAGCCGTCGGTCTGGCGGCTGCAGCAGCTGCTGTCCCAGGTCTCGCGGCCGCCGCGCGCCGCCGGCGAGCCTCGGCCCCAGCCCTATGCCGAAAGGGATTATCGATGATCCGCCTCCGCACGCTCGTCGCGGCCCTGGCGGTCTGGGGCCTGGCGCTCGGCGTCGCGCCGCAGGTCGCCGTCGCGGGATCGCCCGACGCCAAGATCGACCAGCAGATCCGTCCGTGCTTCGGCCTGCTGCTCGACCCGAACCTGTCGGCCGGCTGCCGGACCAGGCACTATCGCAAGCCCAGGCCGCGCTACGGCACGGGTTATGACTACGGCCGAGGCGGGCGCTATCACGCCGTGGTGGATTGCGGCCGGGCCTATCCGGGCGAGGTCAGCGAGGCGCTGGAACGGCTCCATGAAGGCGGCACCCTGACCCTGCGGTCGCGCGGCGGCCGGGCCTGTGTCGACTCCCTGAACATCACCCGCTCGGTCAACATCGTCGTCGAGGGCTACGTCCCGTCGCGCGACCGGCCGATCCTGGTGGCGCCGGTCGATCAGCCCTGCATCCGGATCGCGCCCGGCGTGGCCTATGTGGTGATCGAGGGCGTGGGCATCGAGGCCACGCGGGCCGGGTCCGCCTCGTGCATCACCGGTCGCGCCACTGAGCTGGCCCTGAAGGACGTGGTGATCCGCTACGACGGCGAAGGTTCGGCCCTGGACCTGAGCGACAGCCGCCTGGAGGTCGCCGACACCACCTTCATCGGCCGCACCCGTCAGGCGGTGGTCAAGGCGACCGGCACGGTCATGGCCGACAATGTCGAGGTCGCCGCCACCGCCATCGGCGCGGCGTTCGAGGCCGGCGACGACAGCCGCATCCGCGACATGCGGGTCATCCGCCTGGGCGACTGGACCGGCTCCAGCCGCAGCCGCAACTCGGCCGGCTTCGTGCTGGCCGGCATGAACCGCTCGCAGCTGGTGCAGATCGAGGGCCTCTATGTCGACGGCTTCTCGCGCGGCATCTATGTCGGCGGGGGCGACGAAACGACCCTGCTGCGGCCCGTGGTCCGGGACAGCGACTGGGCCGTGGTGCTCGAGAACGCCGACCTGCGGGTGCTGGAAGGCAAGCTGGAAGCCACCGACGTCGGCATCTACGCCGGTTCGGGCACGGTCTACGCCTCGGACAACGCCATCGCCGGGGTGATGCGCGCCGGCTTGTTCGCCGACAACGGCGCCAAGGTTCGGGCTCGCGACAACCGGGTCTACGCCAAGCCCGGCGGCTGCGAGGCGCTGATCACCGGTTATTTCGACGGCAAGCTGACCTGTCAGCCGTGGTTCGAGGGGCCAGAGCTGTTCCGCACGCCCCGCGACCGGGCTCGGCAGGACTTCGACGGCTACTGGCCCGCGGCGATCGTCACCGCCGACGTCGCGACGCCGGTCCTGGCCGGCGCCCCCTCGGCCGGCGGCCCGGTCGGTCCCGGTTCGCCGCAGCCCTATGTTCCATCCAATCCTCAGCAAGGGGGATCTCCGCGATGAGCAAGCTCGCCGTCGGCCTGATGGCCGGCCTGATCGCCTCGACCAGCCTGGTCGGCGTCGCCTCGGCCCAGGGCCCGGTCGGATCCGGCCCAGGTCCCGGTCCCGCCAGCCGCCCCATGCCCTGCGGCGCGCCCCTGACCGGCGAGGCGCCCGACGTCATGACCTTCGACCGCGCCACCGGCACTCAGGTGTTCGTGGGCGGCAAGGGGCAGACCGAAGTCAGCGCCTTCAACCGCGACACCGGCTCGTCGGCCGCCCTGCGCGGCGATCTCAGCCGGCCCGGCGTCACCGAGTCCTGCGCCGTCGACAAGCTGTCGGGCGACGCCTACCGCGTCAGCTCGCAGGGGCCCGGCGACATGCAGGTCACCGGCCGCACCGGCGAGACCGGCGAGCGCTGGTCGTTCCGGGCGCCGGACGGTTCGACCCAGTATTGGGACCCGCGCGGCGACAATAACTGCTTCCGCCAAGGCCTGGGCCTTGGGGCGAACGGCGGTCTGGGCTCGGGTCCGCGCGGCGACGGACGCCAGGGATGCTGAGGACGGGGCTGCTTCTCGGCGGCCTGGCCCTGGCGCTTTGCGCCTGCGGGCACCGGTATTATCCGCCGCCGCGCACGCCGCCCGTCCCGGCGCCCGACATCTCGCGCGTGACGCCGCCGCCGCCACCGGTCGATGTGATTCGGCCGAAGGTCTGAGCCTGTTCCAACCCTCTCCCATGGGGAGAGGGAGGGGCCCAAGCGAAGCTTGGGAGGGTGAGGGGGTTCTGAGCCAGACGGCGTGCCGACAGGGCGCTCGCGTAAAAGCGGTGAGGGTGTAACCCCTCACCCTCCCACGCTCTTCGAGCGCGGGTCCCTCCCTCTCCCTCTGGGAGAGGGCGTTTAAGGCGCCACCGTCGACAGGAACTTCGGGTCCTTGCGCTTCATCGTCGCCTGCTCGTAGGCGAAACCCAGGTTCAGCAGCGACGCCTCGCTCCAGGCCGGGCCGATGAAGCTGAGCCCCACCGGCAGGCCGCCGACATCGCCCATCGGCACGGTCAGGTGCGGGTAGCCGGCCACGGCGGGCAGGGTGGTGGACGAGCCGCCGTAATGGTCGCCGTTCAGCGGATCGATGGTCCAGGCCGGCCCCGTCGTGGGGGCGACGATGGCGATCGCGCCGGCGTCCTTGAGGATCTTGTCGATCCCTTCCGGCCCGGCCAGCCGCTTTCCGTCGGCCACGGCCTTGATGTACTCCGGATCGTCATAGCCCTTGGTGGCCTGGGCCTTTTCGAAGCTTTCCTGGCCGAACCATTCCAGCTCCTTGGGCGTGGCCTTGTTGAAGGCGATCAGGTCCTCCAGCGTGCGGGTCTTGACCTTGGCCGGGTCGGTCGAGGCCAGGTAGGCGTTCAGGTCGACCTTCAGCTCGGTATAGAGCACCACGCCCTCGGCCTTGCCGATCGGGCCCTCGTCGAAATCCTTGACCTCGACCAGGGTCGCGCCCTGGGTCTTGAGATCCTTCAGCGCCTGTTCGAACACCGCGTCCGTGCCGGGCGAATAGCCGGTGTAGAAGCGGGCGACGGCCAGGGTCACGCCCTTCAGGGCGTTCTTGTCCAGGCCCTTGGCGTAGTCGGTCTTGCGGGCGTCGGCCTCCTTGGTCGCCGGGTCCGCCGGATCGGAGCCGGCGATGGCGGTCAGGATCAGGGCCGCGTCGGTGACCGTGCGGGTCATCGGGCCGGCGGTGTCCTGGCTGTGGCTGATCGGCACGATGTGGGTGCGCGACACCAGGCCGACGGTGGGCTTGAGGCCGACCAGGCCGTTGATCGCGGCGGGACAGGTGATCGAGCCGTCGGTCTCGGTGCCGATCGCCGCCGGGGCCAGGCCCGCCGCCACCGCCGCGCCCGAGCCGCTGGACGAGCCGCAGGCGCTGCGATCCAGCACATAGGGGTTGCGCACCGTGCCGCCCACCGCGCTCCAACCGCTGATCGAATGGCTGGAGCGGATGTTGGCCCATTCCGACAGATTGGTCTTGCCCAGGATCACCATGCCGGCGTCGGTCAGCCGCTTGACCAGCGGCGCGTCGCGGCCCGTGACATTGTCCTTCAGCGCCAGGGAGCCGGCGGTGGTGGCCGGGTCGTCGGCGCTTTCGATATTGTCCTTCAGCAGGATCGGCACGCCGTGCAGTGGTCCCCGGACCTTGCCGGCCTTGCGCTCGGCGTCCAGCGCCCGGGCGTCGGCCAGGGCGTGGGGGTTCAGGGCGATGACGGCGTGGAGCTGGTCATTCTTGGCCTTGATCGCGGTCAGCGACGCTTGAGTCGCCGCGACGGCGGAGGTCTTGGCCTCCTGGGCGTTCGTCGAGGTCGCGAGCAACGCGGCCATCGCGCCGCCGATCAGCAAGGTCTTCCGGATCACGTTTCACCCCCGAACATGCGTGGCCCTCAGATGAACACCGCCACGTTCTGGCGCGCAACGATCAACGGCGTTCCGGCCCCGTTCCAGAGCGTCATGTCTTGGGTCGAATAGCCTTCGCCGATGGTTTCCGCCCGGCTGCGCAGCAGGCGCCAGCCGTCATCATGCACGTCGGGCAAGCCTACGATGTCGAGGGCCCAGGTCATGGTCGAGATTGGGCCGAAGCTGGGGAACAGGGTCATGGCGGGCGGCGGCGGCGTGTCGGCCAGGGCGACCAGGGCCGACAGCGAGCGGGCGGCCGGATCGCGGTGGCGGATCCACAGCAGATATTCCGGAGCCCGGCCCGACAGCGGCCGCGCGCCGCCGGCCATCCGCACCTCGAACTGGCCCACGAAGCTGGGGCCGCCGCGCTCGCCCGGGAAGAACGGCTCGCAGGCCTCGGGCCGGGCGACGACCGGGCAGGGGACTTCGCCATAGGCCACCGCCGACGTCCGCGCCGCGCCGAAGGTCAGCACCCCGTGGGTGGCCACGCCCTGCTCGCCCACGAGATCGACGGCGACAAACAGGGTCGACTTGCCCTGGCGCAGCGGCTTGACCTGGATCGACAGCTCGCCCGCCGCCGGCCCGACGAAGGCGAACTGGGCCGAGCGCAGGGGCGGGGCGTCGGGAAAGGTCCGCAGGGCCGCCTCGACGCACAGCGCCGCGCTGAGCCCGCCATAGGTGGTGCGGCCCTGGCGCCAGTCGTCGGTGACGTGGGCGGTGAAGCCGGCGTCGGTGGCGGTCATGGCGGAGAGTAGGTCGGTGTAGGCGGTCACGCTGGGACTTTCGGTTGTTTCGTATGCGAAGGTTCGTCTTCTTTCGCTACGGAAGTCAAATGAGGAGCTTCGTGCGGCGAACACTTGCCCCCTACGGACCGCTTCGCGGTCGCCTTCCCCCACAGGGGGAAGAGGAGTCGGCGCGAACCTCCGCCCCCTATGGGGGCGGACAGACCGCGAAGCGGTCAGGTGGGGGCAAGTGGGTGTGATCTCACGTTAAATCGGAGGCCAACATG
Organism: Caulobacter sp. Root1455; assembly: GCF_001426905.1. GTDB lineage: Bacteria > Pseudomonadota > Alphaproteobacteria > Caulobacterales > Caulobacteraceae > Caulobacter. The sequence continues at coordinate 648,743 of NZ_LMFQ01000024.1, read as the reverse complement.
AATCGTTTCGTCGTGATCTCCGGCTGCTCGGGCGGGGGCAAATCCACCTTGCTGGCCGCACTCGCGCAACGCGGCCATGCCGTGATCGAGGAGCCCGGCCGGCGGATCGTGCGGGAGGAACTGGCGGGCGGCGGCGCGGCCTTGCCGTGGGTGGATGCGGAGGCCTTCGCGCGGCGGGCGGTCGCCATGGCCCTGGCGGACCGGACCACGGCCGAGGGGCTGGACGGCTGGGTGTTCTTCGACCGGGGCCTCGTCGACGCGGCGGCGGCCCTGGCGCAGGCGACCGGCGAGGCGGTGCTGGAGCCGCTGGGCCGCGCCTATCGCTTTCATGAGCGGGTGTTCCTGACCCCGCCGTGGCCGGAGATCTACGTCAACGACCTCGAGCGACCCCACGACTTCGAGGCGGCGCGGGCCGAATACGAGCGGTTGCTGGAGGTCTACGAGCGGTTGGGCTACGCGGTCTCGATCCTGCCGAAGATCGATGTGGCCGCGCGGGCTGGGTTCGTGCTTGAGGCCTTGGAAATCTAGGGCGGACCGGCACGCATGCGGAAGCGAAAACCTCGTCCCCCAGGTTGTTTTGGCGACAAGCTCAGGATGAGGTTTTCTGCCGCCACGGCCCGTACAATAGTCCTCATCCTGAGCTTGTCGAAGGACGAGGACTACGCACGGCGTTGAATGCTGACGCCAGCGAGCCTACTGGCCCTTCAGCTGGCGATCGAAGAACTCCAGGTGCGTCTTCAGCACATGTAGGCCCTTGGTCTTGCTGCCGGGCGCGCTGTGGCGTTCGCCCGGATAGAGCATCATCTCGAACGGAATGGCGTTCTTCTGCAGGGCCGCGATCAGACGGGTGCTGTTTTCGAAGATGACGTTGTCGTCGGCCATGCCGTGCAGCAGCAGCAGGCTGTTCGGCTTGAGGGCCTTGAGGCGATTGACCACGTCCGAATTGGCGTAGCCGTCCTTGTTCTCGTCCGGCTTGCCCATGAACTGCTCGGTGTAGTGCGTATCGTAGAGGCCCCACTCCGTGGGCGGAGCGCCCGCGGCCCCGGCCTTGAACGGGGTGTCGGGGGCGGTCATCAGCATCAGGGTCATGAACCCGCCGTACGACCAGCCCATCACGCCCAGCTTCTCGGGATCGACATAGGGCAGGCCGGCCAGGAACTTGGCGCCGGCCAGCTGGTCCTCGACCTCGACCGTGCCCATGCGGCGGTCCAGGGCGCGCTTGAACTTGGCCGAGCGGTTGGTGCTGCCGCGATTGTCCAGCTTGAAGATGACGTAGCCGTCCTCGAGATACGGACGCTCGCCGACCTTCTGCCAGGACCGGCTGACGGTCTGGGCGTGCGGGCCGCCATAGACCGAGACGATGGCCGGATACTTCTTGGCCGGATCGAAGCCGATCGGCTTGAGGATCTCGTAGTGCAGGACCTCGCCGTCGGCGGCCTTCAGCGTGCCGTACTCGGGAACGGGCAGGGTGGCGGCGTAGGGCCAGTAGGGGTGACCCTCGGCCAGCTTGTTCTCCTCGATCCAGCGCACGCGCTTGCCGGTCGCGTCATAGAGCGCGGTCTGGGGCGGGGTCTTGGGATCGCTGTAGCCGGCGGTGAAGGCGCCGCCGGTCTCGGCGACCTTGGCGGTCCACCAGCCGCCGGCCGGGGTCAGGGCCTTGGGCTTGCCGGGTTTGGCATAGGAGACCTCGTAGATCCGGCGCTCCAGCGGGGTGTCGATCGAGGCCGAGAAGATCGCGACCTTGCGGGCCTCATCGACGCCTTCCAGATCGGCGACGGGCCAGTCGCCCTGGGTGACCTGGGCGATCAGCTTGCCGCTGGCGGCGTAGTGGTAGAGGTGCTTGCAGCCCGACTTCTCGGACGACCACAGGAAGCTGCCGTCCTTGAGCGGATGGAAGTCGTCGGAAAGCTCGATCCAGTGGGCGTCGGTGTCGGTGACGATCGTCTTGCCCTTCACCATCGGGTTGGGGCCCTTGGCCGGGTCGTAGGCGATCAGCTCGACGGTCTTCTGGTCGCGGGTCTGGCGCTGGACGTACAGGGTCTTGCCGTCGGCCGACCAGTCGACGCGGGCGACATAGATGTCCTTGTTGGGTCCGAGGTCGATCTGGACGACCTTGCCGGTGGCCAGGTCCTGGACGAACAGGTCGACCACGGCGTTGGGGCGGCCGGCGCGCGGATAGCGCTGCTCGACCACCGTGGCGCCGCCTGGACCGATGTCGGCCCGGGGGACGACGTCGACGGTGGTTTCATCGACGCGGGTATAGGCGATGCTGGTTTCGTTGGGGTTCCACCAATAGCCGGTGAAGCGGTCCATTTCCTCCTGGGCGACGAACTCGGCCGTGCCGAACGACAGGGCGTCCTTGCCCTCGGTGGTCAGGGCCTTCTCGGCCCCGCCCGCCAGCGGTTTGATGTAGAGGTTCTGGTCGCGGACGTAGGAGACGAAGCCGCCCTTGGGCGAGACCTTAGCGTCGACCTCGTCGCCCGGGGTCTGGGTGACGCGGGTGACCTTGCCGTCGGCGACGCTGTCCAGATAGAGGTCGCCGTCCAGCGGCACCAGGATGAAGCGGCCTTCCTCGTCCCAGCTGTATTCGACGATGCCGCGGGCCGAGACGCGGGCCCGTTCGCGGCGGGCCTTCTCGGCCTCCGACAGCTCCTTGGCGCCGGCCGACAGGGCCGCCGAGTCGATCAGGCGATAGGGCTCGCCGCCCTTGACGTCGGCCGCCCACAGATCCTGGACGTTGGCCGCCTCGGCCTTGCCCTTCAGATAGGTGACGCGCTTGCCGTCGGGCGACAGGGCCACGCCCTTGGCGGTGGGACCGTTCAGGGCCGGGTCGGCGAAGATCCGCTCCGGGGTCAGTTTTTCCGCCATCACGGGCGAGGTCAGGGCGAGGCAGGCCGCGATGGCCAGGAGCGAGGGTCTGATCATGGCGCGGGACGCTATGGGGAAGCGCGACTGTTGTCAGCAGGGAAAGTTAGATCCTCCCCCCACGGGGGAGGTGTCGGCGAAGCCGACGGAGGGGGAGTTTGCGTAAGGTGGGTCTGCTTCCCCCACCGGCGCCTTCGCGCCGCCTCCCCTACGGGGGGAGGACCTACTCCACATGAACGTGCCGTAATCCTTATCCCGCGTCCGTGATCCGATGTGATCGCCCCATGATTGCGTTGCGCCGCAGCATGCATACCTGAAGCTTGGCCGCTGTTTCATGGAGCGATGATCGCTTCCCAGGCGGCCATATGGGGCTACCTAAATGTCTAACGTCATGGCGTTGGGACCGCTTGTCGGTTCGGCGCTTTTTGTCGTGCTCGCTTCGGCGGTGTTTGTCGCGCTCTCGGGCATGGTCCGCTACATCGGCAACAACCGCGTGGCGGTGGTCGAGAAGCTGTGGAGCCGGCGCGGTTCGATTGCCGGCGGCCTGATCGCGCTGAAGGAGGAGGCCGGCTTCCAGCCCGACGTCCTGCGCGGCGGCCTGCATTTCTTCTTCCCGTTCCAGTACCGGCTGCACGTCCAGACCCTGGTGACGATCCCGCAGGGGCGGGTCGGCTATGTCTTCGCCCGCGACGGCGCGCCGCTCGAGGCCGACCAGACGCTGGCCACCCATCCCGACGGCGTCGACTTCCAGAACGCCCGCGCCTTCCTCGAGGCCGGCGGGCAGAAGGGGCCGCAGCGCAAGATCCTGCGCGAGGGCGCCTACGCCATCAACCTGGCCCAGTTCGTGGTGGTGACCAAGGACCGCACCTTCGCGCTCAGCCTGGACCGCGACGAAGCGGCCCTGCTGGCCCAGATGGCCGAGATCATCGAGGAACGCGGCGGCTTCGAGCCGGTGGTGATCAAGGACGCAGACGACCAGATCGGGGTGATCACCGTCCATGACGGCCCTGGACTGCCGTCGGGCGAGCTGATCGCGCCGCTGGTCGGGACCGACCCCGAGGATCACGCGACCTATCACAACAGCTTCCAGGAGGCCGGCAAGTTCCTCGCCGCCGGCGGCCGCAAGGGTCGCCAGCTGCAGGTGCTGGTCGAGGGCACCTACTACATCAACCGGCTGTTCGCGACGGTCGAGCGGATCAACAAGACCGTAGTCGAGGTCGGCCAGGTGGGCGTGGTGGTGTCCTACACCGGCGCGCTGGGCGCCGACACTTCGGGCGAGGGCTATCGCCACGGCGAGCTGGTGGCCAACGGCGAGCGCGGCGTGTGGCGCGACCCGCTGCTGCCGGGCAAGTACGCCTTCAACACCTATGCCGGCCGCGTGACCATGGTGCCGACGACCAACTTCATCCTGAAGTGGGAGACGATGGCCGTGGGCTCGCACAAGTTTGACGAGAACCTGGCCGAGGTGTCGCTGATCACCCGCGACGCGTTCGAGCCGACCCTGCCGGTCTCGGTCGTGGTCCACATCGACTACCGCAAGGCGCCGCTGGTCATCCAACGGTTCGGCGACATCAAGAAGCTGGTCGAGCAGACCCTGGACCCGATGGTCAGCGCCTACTTCAAGAACATCGGCCAGACCCGCACCCTGATCGAACTGTTGCAGGACCGCAGCGCGATCCAGAGCCAGTCGAGCGAGGAGATGAAGGCCAAGTTCGGCCTCTATAACCTCGAGCTGCAGGAGGTGCTGATCGGCACGCCGCGTCCGTCGGCCAGCGGCGACGACCAGATCGAGAAGATCCTGACCCAGCTGCGCCAGCGGCAGATCGCCGACGAGCAGGTCGGCACCTACGAGCGGCAGAAGTTCGCCGCCCAGAAGGAGCGCGAGCTGCGCGAGGCGGAAGCCTTCGCCAAGCAGCAGACGGCGATCACCGAGAGCCAGCTGTCGATCCAGGTGCAGCAGAACGCCGGTAAGGCCAACCTGGCCCGCTCGGAGCAGGAGGCCCAGCAGCGCCGGACCCTGGCCAAGGCCGACGCCGACGCCATCCGGCTGCTCGGCGAGGGCGAGGCCGGCAAGGTCGTGGCCCTGGCCCGGGCCGAGGCCGAGAAGGTGACCAAGGTGGGTCTGGCCACCGCCGAGGCCATCGCCAGCCAGGTCGAGGCCTCGGGCGGCGCCCGCTACCAGCTGGCCCGCCAGGTCGCCGAACGCTTCGCTCAGGCCCTGGAGACCAGCGGCGTCGACGTGGTGCCCAAGGTGTCGATCACCGGGGCCGGCGGGGAGGGCGGCGCCAACGGCGGCGTTATGCAGGCCCTGCTGACCCTGCTGATGTCCGAGAAGCTGGGCCTGGCGGTCGACGCCGCCCCGGTTCAGTACGAGGAGGAACAGGCCTAAGCGGGAACGCATGGGGCGCGGCGGGTGCGTCAGCTCGCCGCGCCCGGCAGGAATCGCTTGCAACCCCATCCATGTTAGCGGTAACAGGCACCCGTGAGGCGCCGAGCGCCTCTGCCCTTCTGGGCGTTTCCTCCCTAATGACTTCAAGCCCGGTCTTTTGGCCGGGCTTTCTTTTTGCGCGCGCGGAAAAGTGCTAGCCGTTGGGAACGTCTGAAAGGGTGTTCCATGAACGCTGGAAAACCGCTCAAGAAAAGCGAAGTGCTCGAGGTCCGTCTCCCGCACGAGACCAAGACCGCCTTCATGGCGCGATGCCGCGAGACGCGGAGCACCGCCAGCGAGGCCGTCCGGATCTTCATCGACCGGGAACTGGCCGGCCGCGCGACCAAACCCAGCCGGTCCAACCTCGTCTGGCGCGTCCTGGCCGCCGCCTTGGCCGGCCTGGCGGTCGGTGCGGTCGCCGCTCCCTCGCTGGCCCGACCGATCGCGGCTCACGCGGCCTTCGATCGCCTGGACGCCAACCACGACGGCGCTCTGAGCCTCGAGGAATTCAGCCGGCGCTGAGCCGGGGACACGCCGCGAGGGCATGTCCCCAGCCGCTATCGGATCGGTTTGAGAAAGCGGTCCACCTGCAAGTTCAGCCACGTCCAGGGCTTGAGAAGCGCGGCTCCCGAACGCCAGGACAGCAGCACGAACTTGGCCCTGCCGACCAGGTTCTCGGCGGGCAGCAGGCCCACGCCCAGTTCGCGGGGAAAGCGGCTGTCCAGCGAGTTGTCGCGATTGTCGCCCATCACGAAATACTGGCCGGCCGGGACGACATAGACGTCCGTGTCGTCGCCGGGCTGGCCGGGGCCGCCGTCGTAGGTGACGTAGGCTTGGCCGTTCGGGGCGCGCTCGCCGATCGCCAACACCCGCCGCTGCGGCGCGTCGTGGTCCCGGGTCACGCCCAAGGGCGTCCGCGGGATGGCCTCGCCATTGACGAAGACCTGAGCGCCGCGGACCTGGACCCGGTCGCCGGGCAGGCCGATCACGCGCTTGACCCAGGTCTGGGCGGGATCGCGCGGCAGCCGGAACACCACCACGTCGCCGCGCTTAGCCGAGCGCCCCAACAGGCGCCCTTCGAACAGCGGCGGGTTCAGGGGAAACGACGCGCGGCTCCAGCCATAGGCCAGTTTCGAGACCACGATGTAGTCGCCCGTGACGAGGCCCGGCTCCATCGAGGAGGAGGGGATGGTGAAGGGCTGAAAGACGACGACCCGCAAGGCCAGGGCGATGGCGAGGCCGGCGCCGGTGGTGCGGACGATCTCGATCACCTCGCGCCGAACGCTTGCAGCGGCGTGACGAGGAGCGGGGGAGGGGGAGGGTGTGTCGGTCATGCCCCGAGGACGGCCCGCCTTGCCGCGAAAGGCCAGAAAAGCCGTGTCGGGACAGTCGTGAAATCTTGTCCGGACACGAAAAGGGCCGGGATCGCTCCCGGCCCTCCGTCTGTTCGCTGACGCCGCGCCCTAGAACTGCTTGCGGATCGTCAGATAGGCCTGGCGCGGGGCGCCCGGCAGCAGGGTCATGGCCTGGCCGGTCGGGTCGGCCTTGGCCGCGCCGCCCGAGCCGACCGTCGAGATGTAGTCCTCGTCGGTCAGGTTGGTGATGTTGGCCTGGATATCCAGGCCGCGCAGCCAGGCGTTGGTCTCGCCGTCGAAGCGGTAGCCCAGCGTCAGGTCGGCCACCGTGAAACCCTCGACGTGGCCGCCGTTGTTCTCGAACGTATACCAGCGCGAGCTGGTGTAGCTGACGCCGAGATTGGCGAACACGCCCGTGCCCTTGTCATAGCTCAGCACCGCCTTGAACAGGTGCTCGGGCGTGTAGATCACGTCCTTGTCCTTGGTGTGCATGGCCACCGCGCCGCCGGCGCCGGGGACATCGTCCTGGTAGGTCGAGCCGTTGTAGGCGTAGGAGCCGTACACCGACCAGGCGTCGGTCATCAGGAACTGACCGGCCAGCTCGACGCCCTGGGTCTTGACCGAGCCGACGTTCGACAACACCGCCGGCAGGCCCAGGATCGGCGGGGCCGTGCTGGCGCTGTCCAGGCGGTTCTCGAAGTCGACGTGATAGAACGCGGCCACGCCCTGGAAGCGGTCGGTCTTGTAGCGGACGCCGCTTTCGAAGGTCTTGGAGGTCTCGGGCTCGAGGTTGTCGCGGATGTAGTTGACGACCGACTGGTTCTGCGAGGCGAACGGACCCGAGGTGGCGGCCGAGACGAAGGCGGCCATGTTCTCGGTATAACCACCGAACAGCTCGATGCCGTTGTTGAAGTTATAGACGACGCCCACCTGGGGCAGGAAGCTGTCCTCGGACTGGATCTTGCCGTTCACGGCGCCGACGACCGAGGTCACCTCGTTCTCGACCTTCAGGGCCTTGAAGCCGAAATTGACCTTCAAGGCGTCGTTGATCGTCCAGACGTCCTGGATGTAGCCGGTCGTGGTCTTGGTGTTGAACTTGTACTCCCACTGCGTGAAGAACGGGTTGGACTGGAAGTCCAGCGGGTCGCGCGACGGAGCCGCCAGGGTCTCGGCGTAGAACCGGCGGGCCTGGTGGAAGTCGTTGTCCTCGGTCCAGAAGCCGGCGCTGATCGCATGCCCGCCCAGGTCGACATAGACGTTGCCGATCAGGCCCTTGCGGTCGATGTCGTACTCGGTGGTGCGGATCGACAGCGGCGCGGCGGTCGAGCCGGCCGTGCCGTAGCCGGGGCTGACGGTGTAGGGCGTGTACCACAGGCCCTGGCCTTGGTTCTTGTGGCCGTAGCCGGTCAGGTCGAAGCGGGCCGTCTCGCCCAGGTCGTGCTTGAGGGCGACGGCGTAGAGGTCGTCGTCGCGGATGCCGGCGCCGGCGTAGTAGGCGTCGTCAGGCGTGGCCACGCCGTACTGGGCGTAGGGGTTGGTCCCGACGCCGGTCCAGTAGCCGCCGCTCAGGATCGGGTTGGGGCCGGCGTAATAGGCCGGGTTGTTGAGCACGGCGCCGACGCCGGTCGCCTTGTTCCAGTCGGGCTGGAAATTGTCCCAGTCGCGGCCCAGGCGCTTGATCATGTCGAACGACATGTCCTGGTAGTCCTGTTCGCGACGCTCGGAGTGGTTCCAGAACGCGGTCAGCGAGCCGGTCTCGCCCAGGGGCAGCACGAGCTTGGCGTCGTACTGGCGCTGCTTCTGCTCGCTGCCGCCTTTCCACTTGTCGGCCTTCTGGTCGACCGCCGAGACATAGCCGCGCAGGCCGCCCAGGCCCTCGATGGCCCCGGTGTCGAGCCGGCCGAACACCCGGTGCATGTTGTCCGAGCCGACGGTGGCGTTGGTCTGGACGTGGAACTCGCGCGACGGGTCGCGGGTGAAGAACTGCAGCGTGCCGCCGAGGTTGCTGGTCGAGGCGGTCGACAGCGAGCCGGCGCCCTGTGCCAGCTCGACCTTGCCCAGGTCCTCGCTGGTGACCGCGCGGCTGACGTGCAGGCCGTTGTAGTTGCCGTAGCTCATGTCGCCCAGCGGCACGCCGTCCAGGGTGAAGCCCAGGCGGCTCTGGTCGAAGCCGCGGATGGCGACGCGGGTCGACCACTCGTAGGCGCCGAACGCGTCGGCCGATTGGAAGCTGACGCCCGGCAGCTTCTCGACGGCGCGCAGCGGGCTCGAGCCGGCGGCCAGCACCTCGATCTGGGTGGTGTTGATGGTCTGGACCTGGCGGCTCTGGCCCTGGCCCAGCACGATGACGGCGTCGACTTCGTTGGCGTCGGCCTCGCTGGCGTTGGGAAGGGCCGCGGCGGCCGCGGGCGCGGTTTCGGCGGCCAGGGCCAGGAGCGGCGCGGCCGACAGCAAGGCGCACAGGGCCCCGCCGAGCATCAGGTGTCGTTTCATGATTTGGATCCCCACGCCGACGCTCAAAAAAAAAAGGGAGCGGCGCCGGCTTGGAGAGCTGCGGTAACAGCGGCCGGCGACAGCGCGTCGACAGTTTGATGTCGGGTTTCCGACGGGTCGGCGACAACCGGGTGACGGGCTGTCGCACCCGCGCGCCGGCCGGGAACATTGCGGAATCCCGTCCCGGAGGCTATCTGAGCGCCCGACCCCCGATCCCCCGCTCCAGCGAGAACCGACGCCCCCCATGGCTCAGCAATATATTTTCCAGATGCAGGGCCTGACCAAGGCCTTCCCAGGCGGCAAGAAGATCTTCGAGAACATCTGGCTGTCGTTCTATTCCGACGCCAAGATCGGCGTGGTGGGCGTCAACGGTTCGGGTAAGTCGACCCTGCTGAAGATCATGGCCGGCCTGGACGACCAGTTCTCGGGCGAGGCCCGCGCCGCCGAGGGCGTGCGCCGGGGCTACCTGCCGCAGGAGCCGGTGCTTGACCCGACCAAGGACGTCTGGGGCAATGTCATCGCCGACTGCGAGGACAAGCAGATCTTCGACAAATACAACGAGGCCGCCAACAAGCTCGGCGAGGAATATTCCGACGAGCTGATGGAGGAGATGACCAAGCTCCAGGAGATCATCGACGCCCGCGACCTGTGGGACATCGACTCCAAGGTCGAGATGGCCATCAACGCCCTGCGCTGCCCGCCCAACGACGCCAGCATCGCGGACCTGTCGGGCGGTGAAAAGCGCCGCATCGCCCTGGCGCGCCTGCTGCTCAGCAAGCCCGACATCATGCTGCTGGACGAACCGACCAACCACCTGGACGCCGAGTCGGTGGCCTGGCTGCAGCACCACCTGGAAAGCTTCCCGGGCTGCGTGATCCTGGTCACCCACGATCGCTACTTCCTGGACCAGGTCACCAAGTGGACGCTGGAGCTGGATCGCGGCAAGGGCATCCCCTACGAGGGCAACTATTCCGGCTGGCTGGAGCAGAAGCAGAAGCGCGTCGTTCAGGAGCAGTCGGAGTCCGAGTCCCGCCAGCGCGCCCTGACCCGCGAACTGGAATGGGTCCGCAGCTCCCCCAAGGCCCGTCAGTCCAAGTCCAAGGCCCGTCTGGCGTCGTACGAGGAAATGGTCGCCGCGCAGGAGAACGCCCGCGCCGCCCAGACCCACGCCCACATCCAGATCCCGCCCGGCCCGCGCCTGGGCAATGTGGTGCTGGAAGTCACCGGCCTGGAGAAGGAATACGGCGACAAGGTGCTGTTCAAGGACCTGTCGTTCAAGCTGCCGCCCAACGGCATCGTCGGCGTCATCGGCCCGAACGGCGCCGGCAAGTCGACCCTGTTCAAGCTGATCACCGGCCGCGAGCAGCCCGACCAGGGCACGGTCAAGGTCGGCGAGACCGTCAAGCTGTCCTATGTCGACCAGTCGCGCGACGCGCTGGACGCCAACAAGACCATCTGGGAAGAGATCAGCGGCGGCACCGACGTGATGATCGTCGGCAAGCGCGAGATCAATTCCCGCGCCTATGTCGGCAGCTTCAACTTCAAGGGCGGCGACCAGCAGAAGAAGGTCGGCCTGCTGTCGGGCGGTGAGCGCAACCGCGTCCACCTGGCCAAGACCCTGGCCACCGGCGGCAACCTGCTGCTGCTGGACGAACCGACCAACGACCTGGACATCGAAACCTTGCAGGCCCTGGAGGAGGCTCTGGAAGAGTTCGCGGGCTGCGCCGTGGTCATCAGCCACGATCGCTGGTTCCTGGACCGCCTGGCGACCCACATCCTGGCCTTCGAGGGCGACAGCCACGTCGAATGGTTCGAAGGCAACTTCGAGATGTACGAGGAAGACAAGAAGCGCCGCCTGGGCGCCGACAGCCTGATCCCCAAGCGCATCAAGTTCCAGAAGTTCGCGCGCTAGACCGCGGGCGCTTCGGGAGAAACATCGGACGGGGCGGCCTGCGAAGGCCGCCCCGTTGTGGTTTGGGCCGAGCCTACTTCGGTTCGGTCGGCGCGCCGGGCGTCGTGGTCGAGCCGGGCAGGTTCGAGCCCGGCGCCGGCGTGCCGGACTCCGGCATGGTCGGCGGCGTGGACGGCATGCTGGTCGAGGAGTCCGAGGGCATGCTGGTCGAAGCCGGCGGGTTCACCGAGGTGTCGGGAGCCGGGGTGGTGGTCGTCGTGGTCGTCGTGGTCGACGTCGTGGCCGAGGTGTCGGCCGACATGCCGGTCGAGGCCGAGCCGCTCCACCAGTCCTTGCTGGCCCGCGCCTTGGGCGAGGCCTTCAGATAGGCGTCCAGCTGGGCATAGGGGATCGGCTGCGACGGGCCGGCCACGACCCCGGAGGCCTTGGCTTGCGGCGCGGCCGAAGCGGCGCCCGAGACGAGCGCGGCCAGCGCGACGCCGGCGGCGAGCGTTCTGATCATCATGGGACTATTCTCCAGGCCTGGCGCGCCAACAGGACGCGTCGGCAGAAGAAACCCCTCGGCGCGGCGCCGGTTCACAGCTTGGCCTTTCGCGGCCGTGCTCGGGGACGTCAATCGATCACTATCGCGGGACCTGACCGGCAATGGCGTTCGTTAGGAACTGGAGTAGCTTGATCCCGCCACACTGATCCCGATCTTTCAGGAACAGGTTGCGGATGCGCGGCTCGCGAGTCGCGCGCGTTGTCCGGGATGGAGAAGAAGAATGCCTCAAACCCCCGCCGAAAAGCCCCACATCGCTCTTTCGCACGAGATGCTGACGCCGTTGCAGCCGCTTCTCGAGGGGGCGTACCAGGTGCACCGGCTGTGGGACTATCCCGACCGCCTGGCGTTCCTGGACGGGCCGGGGCGCCAGGTGCGGGCCGTCGTCCATGCGGGCGAGATCGTGCTGGCCAAGGATCTGCTGGCCGAGATGCCCCGGTTGGGCCTGATCGCCTGCGTCAGCGTCGGCTATGACGGCGTCGACGTGCCGTGGTGCAAGCAGCACGGCATCGCCGTCACCCATTCGACCGGCCTGAACGCCGCCGATGTCGCCGACCACGCCGTGGGCCTGGTGCTGGCCGCCTGGCGCGGCATCGTCGAGGGCGACCAGAAGCTACGCAGCGGCCACTGGACCACCATGGAGCGGATGAGCCCTCGCCACGGCCTGCGCGGCCGCAAGGCCGGGATCGTCGGCCTGGGCCATATCGGCGAGGCGGTGGCACAGCGCCTGGAGGCGTTCGAGCTGAAGGTGTCGTGGTGGGCGCCGCGTCCCAAGGAGACCGAACGTCCGCGCGCCAAGACCTTGCTCGATCTGGCCAAGGACAGCGACATCCTGGTGGTCTGCGCCCGTCCCGACGCCACCAACCGCCACATGATCAACCAGGCGGTCATCGAGGCGCTCGGGCCGCAGGGCCTGCTGGTCAACGTGGCGCGCGGCTCGCTGGTCGACGAGGACGCCCTGATCGCCGCCCTCAAGGACGGCCGGCTGGGCATGGCGGGGCTGGACGTGTTCGACCACGAGCCGACGCCCGCCTCGCGCTGGGCGGGCGTGCCGCACACCGTGCTGACGCCCCACACGGCCGGCGCCACCCTCGACAGCATCCCGGCCATGGTCGGGCTGACGGTCGAGAACCTGCGCCGGTTCTTCAAGGGCGAGGCCCTGGCCTCGCCGGTGGACGTCTAGGCCGGAAAGGGCGTGGCGAACGGTTCGGGCGCCAGCCGGAGGCCGTTCGTCAGCAGGCTGACCGTCCGGTAGAAGCCGGCCAGCATCATCAGCTCGATCCGGGCTTCCTCGTCGAAGGCCTCGGACAGGCGGGCCCACAGGGCGTCGTCGACGTCGGCCCTGGCGTTGACCGCGTCGCAGAACGTGATCAGCAGCGCCTCGCGCGGCGTCCAGCAGGCGGCGATCCCCGGGGTCGTCGTGGCCGCCAGCCGCTCGGCGTTCAGTCCGGCGGCGTCCGCGAAGATCGCCGCGTGCACGCCCCACTCGTAGGCCGCGCCGTTCAGGGCGCAGATCCGATGGATGACGATCTCGCGCTCGGCCAGGCTCAGATGGCCTTTGTCGAGCAGGCCGCCGCCCGTGAAGCGGGCGAACAGCCGCGGGTCGCGGGCCAGGGTGCGGAACAGCGACAGCGGCTGGTCGCCGGGCGTCTTCAGGCGATCGAGGGTTTCCTGGACGGCGGCGGGATAGGGCGCCTGGGCCGGTGGAATGCGCGCCGGGGCGATGCGGGTGTTCGTGGCGTGAGCGGACATGGTGGTCTCCTCGTGCTACAGAATCTGTATCATGGTGAAATCCGAGTCCGCTACAAAAATTGAAGCAATTACCGAAGCGCCGCTGCCCGGCGGGCCGGTGCGCGGCTCGACGACGGGCCGACCGGTCATGGCGGCGCTGGACCTGATGGGGCGACGCGGCGCGCTGCGGATCCTGTGGGAGCTGCGCGACGACGCGGTCCTGACCTTCCGCGCCCTGCAGGCGGCGGCCGAGCTGCCTCCTGGCACGCTCAACGCCCGCCTGGGCGAGCTGCGGGCCGCCGGTGTGGTGGCCGCGGCCGGCGGCTATCGCCTGACGCCGCGCGGCGGCCAACTGCTGGACGCCCTTGCGCCATTACAGGCTTGGTCGCAGGCTTGGGCCAAGGATCTGGGGGCGCCCGATCCGTGTTCCGATGCGGAGGAGGGCTAGATGGCCAAGGTGCTGGGCTTGGGCGGCGTGTTCTTCAAGGCCGAGGATCCGGCCGCCGTGGGCGCATGGTACGCGCGCGTGCTGGGCTTCGAGGTGTCCGAATGGGGCGGGGTCGCGTTCGAGCATCCGCGGGTCGGCGGCACGAACTGGTCGCCGTTCGCGGCCGACACCCACTATTTCGAACCGTCGCAGGCGTCGTTCATGATCAACTTCATCGTCGATGACCTGGACGGCGTGCTGGCCAGGGCGGCCGCCGAGGGGGTGGAGCCGACCGGACGTCAGGACGAGGACATGGGCCGGTTCGCCTGGCTGATCGACCCGGCCGGGGTGAAGATTGAGCTTTGGGAGCCGTCGAAAGAGCCTCCCGAGGCATAGTTTACCGCGCCGGCCGATTTGAAAGTCGACGTCGCGCGGGGCGGCGGGTTCGGATTTAGCTTGCCAAATCGGACATAAGGATATCTTTATGTCCCCATGAAGATAGCATCCGAACAGGTCGTGGATCTACTGCGCGCGGCGGGGGAGTCGACCCGCCTGCGCGTGCTGGCCCTGCTGGCGGCCGAAGAGCTGTCGGTGTTGGAGCTGTGCCGGATTCTGGACCAGAGCCAGCCTCGGGTGTCGCGGCACCTCAAGCTGCTGGCCGAGGCCGGGCTGGTCGAACGCTTTCCGGACGGCGCCTGGGTGTTCTACCGCCTGGCCCTGGAATCGCCCGGCCGAGCCGTGATCGGCCGGATCCTGGACCTGATCGACCCGCAAGATCCCGTCGCCCTGGGCGACGCCGAGCGGCTGGCCCTGGTGCGCGCCGAACGCGCGGCCGGCGCCCAGGCCTATTTCGCCCGTAACGCCGCGCGCTGGAACGAAATCCGCTCGCTCTACGTCGACGAGGCCGAGGTCGAGGCCGCCATCCTGCAGGCGGCGGGCGAGGGCCCCTTCGGCGAGATGGTCGATCTGGGCGCGGGATCGGGCCGCATGCTGACGCTCCTCGGCAGCCGCGCCAACGCGGCCGTGGGGCTGGATTTGTCGCAGCAGATGCTCAACATCGCCCGTGACGAGGTGGCCAAGGCCGGTCTCGTGCGGTGCGAGCTGCGTCACGGCGACATCTTCGCCACCGGTCTGCCGAACGGTTGCGCGGATCTGGTGACCGTTCACCAGGTGCTGCATTATCTGGGCGACCCCGCCGCGGCTGTGGCCGAGGCCGCCCGGCTGGTGGCCGACGGCGGGCTGTTGCTGATCGCCGACTTCGCGCCGCACGATCACGAGTTCCTGCGCGAAAACCACCAGCACCGCCGCCTCGGCTTCGCCGACGCCGAGATCATCCCGTGGATCGAGGCCGCCGGCCTGGTCCCGGACGCCAACATCGCCCTGCCGCCGACCTCGGCCGAGGGGTTGACCGTGAAGATCTGGACGGCGCGCCGTCCCGCCGTTCGAAACGCCGAAAGAAGCGCCGCATGACCGTTTCCGCCCCCCGCCGTGTTCTCGGTCCGGTCGCCCGCGCCGGCGAACGCACCGACCGTCCGCGCGTCTCGTTCGAATTCTTCCCACCCAAGACCGAGCAGATGGAAGAGAACCTGTGGTCGGCGATCAAGCGCCTGGCCCCTCTGGACCCGGCCTTCGTCTCGGTGACCTACGGGGCCGGCGGCTCGACGCGCGAGCGCACGCACCGCACGGTCAAGCGCATCCTCGCGGAGACCAGTCTGAAGCCCGCCGCCCACCTGACCTGCGTCGGCGCCAGCCGCGCCGAGGTCGACGAGGTGATCCGCGAATACTGGGAGAGCGGCGTGCGCCACGTGGTGTCGCTGCGCGGTGATCCGCCTCCCGGCGAGGGCGGCATCGGCGGCGTCTATGTGCCGCGCGAGGATGGCTACAAGAACGCCACCGAACTGACCGCGGCCCTGACCTCGATCGCGCCGTTCAACGTGCTGGTCGGCGTCTATCCGGAAAAGCATCCCGAAAGCCCGTCGATCGAACACGACATCGAGGTGCTGAAGGCCAAGATCGACGCCGGCGCCACCCTGGCCATCAGCCAGTTCTTCTTCGACACGGACGCCTTCCTGCGGTTCGTCGACAAGGTGCGGGCCGCCGGGATCACCATCCCGATCGTGCCCGGCATCATGCCGGTGACCAACTTCAAGGGCCTGTTGAAGATGTCGGCCGCCTGCCAGACGGCGGTGCCCGGCTGGCTGGCCAACATCTTCGACGGCCTGGACGAGGACGCCGACACCCGCCGCCTGCTCGCCTGCTCCGTGGCCGCCGAGATGTGCGCCAAGCTGCAGGAGCAGGGCTTCGGCGACTTCCACTTCTACACCCTGAACCGGGCCGACCTGGTCTATGCGATCTGCCGCGTGCTGGGCGTGCGCGAGGCCGCGCCGGCGCCCTCGGAGGCGGCGGCATGAAACGAACGGCGTCAATATTTCTGGCCGCCCTGGCCCTGGCGATCCCGGTCCAGGGAGCGACGACGATCGTCGACAATCAGCCGGCCAGCTGGTCCAAGCCGATCCGGCCCTATCGGGTCGTCGGCAACATCTACTATGTCGGCTCCGAAGGGCTGTCGGCCTGGCTGATCTCGTCGTCGCAAGGCCACGTCCTGCTCGACAGCGGGCCTTCGGCCGCGGGCGCGAAGCTGATCGAGGCCAATATCCAGGCGCTGGGCTTCAAGCTCTCGGACGTGAAGGTCCTGATCAACAGCCACGCCCATTTCGACCACGCCGGCGGGCTGGCCCAGCTCAAGGCCGACACCGGCGCCAAGGTCTGGATCTCGCGGCCGGACGAACCGGCGGTAAAAAAGGGGCAGCACTTCGGCGACAACGACAACGGCCTGACGCCGTTCCCGGCGGTCAAGGTCGACAAGGCGTTCGGCGAGGGCCAGAAGCTGAAGCTCGGCGAGACCAC
This sequence comes from Caulobacter sp. Root1455, assembly GCF_001426905.1. Classification (GTDB taxonomy): domain Bacteria; phylum Pseudomonadota; class Alphaproteobacteria; order Caulobacterales; family Caulobacteraceae; genus Caulobacter. The sequence goes on along the minus strand of NZ_LMFQ01000024.1, from coordinate 632,084 downwards.
CCTGGTCGCCCACCTGACGCCGGGCCACACGATCGGCTGCACCACCTGGACCACCCAGGTGATCGACCGCGGCCGGCCGCTGAACGTCACCTTCAACTGCTCGACCTCGGTGGCGGGCAACGTGCTGGTCGGCAACAAGACCTACAAAAACATCGTCGCCGACTATCGCGCCACCTTCGCCAAGCTGAAGGCCCTGCCCACCGACGTGATGCTGCCCAGCCACGAGGAGCAGGCCGACCTGCTGGCCAAGCGCAAGAAGATGCTGGCCGGCGACGTCAACGCCTTCGTCGACCCAACGGAAATCGCCCGCTACGCCACCACCTCGGAGGAAGCGTTCGACAAGGAGCTGGCGCGCCAGGAAAGCGCTCGCAAACCGTGATCCTCGTCCCGGCTCCGGCCGGAGCGAGCAGAATTGAGTCCCGCTTCCTCGCGAAGCGCTAGAAAGACCCGAACGGCCGGAGCCCGATCCTCCGGCAGGAGCCGACCATGACCGATCTCACCACCCGAGCGGGGCGCATTGCCGCCCTGAAGGCCGCCGCCAAGGAACGCATCCTGATCCTCGACGGCTCGTGGGGCGTGATGTTCCAGAAGCGCAAGCTGGCCGAGGCCGACTACCGCGCCGAGCGCTTCGCCGACTACGACGGCCAGATGAAGGGCAACAACGACATCCTGTGCCTGACCCGGCCGGACATCGTCGCCGACCTGCACCACCAGTACTACGCGGCCGGGGCCGACATCTCCGAGACCAACACCTTCTCGGGCACCACCATCGCCCAGGCCGACTATCGGCTGGGCAGCGACGTGGTGCGCGACATCAACTTCGAGGGCGCGCGCATCGCCCGTTCGGTGGCCGACGAGTGGCTGGCCAAGGAGCCGGAAAAGCCGCGCTTCGTGGCCGGCTCGATCGGGCCGCTGAACGTGATGCTGTCGATGTCGTCGGACGTGAACGATCCGGGCGCGCGCAAGGTGACCTTCGACCAGGTCTACCAGGCCTATCGCGAGCAGGCGGCGGCGCTGCACGACGGCGGCGTCGACCTGTTCCTGATCGAGACCATCACCGACACCCTGAACTGCAAGGCCGCGATCAAGGCGATCATGGACCTGGTCGACGAGGGCTACGAGGAGCTGCCGATCTGGATCAGCGGCACCATCACCGACCGCTCGGGCCGCACCCTGTCCGGCCAGACGGCCGAAGCCTTCTGGAACTCGATCAAGCACTGCAAGCCGTTCGCCGTGGGCTTCAACTGCGCCCTGGGGGCGGACCTGATGCGCCCGCACATCGCCGAGATGGCCCGCATCGCCGACACGCTGGTCGCCGCCTATCCCAACGCCGGCCTGCCCAACGCCATGGGCGAGTACGACGAGGAGCCGCACCAGACCGGTCACCAGCTGCACGAGTGGGCCAAGGACGGCATCGTCAACATCCTGGGCGGTTGCTGCGGCACCACCCCCGACCACATCAAGCACGTGGCCGACGAAGTGCGCGGCGTGAAGCCCCGCGCCATCCCCGAGCGCCCGAAGGCCATGCGCCTGGCGGGCCTGGAACCGTTCGAGCTGGCCTAGAGATCAAGACGATGCGTACGACTCTTCTTTTCGGCGGCATGAGCCGCGAGCGCCTGGTGTCGGTGGCCAGCGCCAAGGCGTTGTCCGCCGCCTTGCCGGACGCCGACCTGTGGTTCTGGGCCCCCGACGACCAGGTCTATGTGGCCAGCGACGCCGTGCTGCAGGCCCACGAGCGGCCGTTCGAGATCGACCTGCCCACCGAGGGCGCGCCGATCGGTGGCGTCGAAGCCGCGCTCGACAAGGCCAAGGCCGAGGACCGCGTGCTGGTGCTGGGCATGCACGGCGGCGCGGCCGAGAACGGCGACCTGGCGGCCCTGTGCGAGGCGCGCGGCGTGGCCTTCACCGGCTCGGACAGCCAGTCCAGCCGCCTGGCCTTCGACAAGATCGCCACCAAGGCCGCCGTGGCCAAGGCCGGCGTCGTCGCGCCCTCGACCGTGGCCCTGACCGACGCCGAGGCCGCCCTGGCCAAGTACGGCAAGCTGGTCGCCAAGCCGGTGGCCGACGGCTCCAGCTACGGCCTGATCTTCGTCAACGAAGCCGCCGACCTGGAGACCCTGAAGGCCGCCGCCGCCCGCGAGGCCTATGTGATCGAGCCTTTCGTGGCCGGCGCCGAGGCCACCTGCGGGGTGCTGGAGCAGGACGGCAAGGTGTTCGCCCTGCCGCCGGTCGAGATCCGCCCGGCTGACGGCGCCTTCGACTATGTCGGCAAGTACCTGGCCAAGACGACCGAAGAGATCTGCCCGGCCACGTTCGCGCCGCAGGTCAACGCCGCCATGCAGGAGGCCGCCCTGAAGGCCCACAAGACCGTCGGGGCCGGCGGTTATTCGCGCAGCGACTTCATCGTCACCCCGAACGGCCCGATCTTCCTGGAGATCAACACCCTGCCGGGCATGACCGCCGCGTCGCTGTATCCCAAGTCGCTGAAGGCCCAGGGCATCGCGTTCCGCGACTTCCTCGACGGCCAGATCGCCCTGGCGGTCGCCCGCGCCAAACACGTCAGCGAAGGGGCGGCCTGATCATGAGCGCTTGGGCCCATGGACCTTTCGACAACGACGACGCCTTGGATTTCATCGACGACCTGGCCGAGGCGGCCGACTGGCGCACGGTGGTGCAGATCCTCGACCACGTGACCAGGACGGCGGGCTATCTGGAAGCGCCGGAGGGGCAGATCGCCGTGGCCGCCGCCGCCATCGTCGCCGCCTCGGTCGGCGACGTGACGATCCTGCCCGACAATCACCGCGAGCTGAAGGCCGCCCTCGGCGCGCCGCCGGAAGGGGCTGTCGCCCTGGCCCGCTCGGCCCTGGCGCGCGTGGTCGCCCCGGCCTCCGAACTCGACGAACTCTGGCAGGAAGGTGACGACCACGACGCGTGGCTGATCCAGATCGCCGCCCTGCAATCGACCTTGAGCACCGCCCAATGAGACCTGTCTTCGTCAACATTGGTGAGCGCACCAACGTCACCGGCTCGGCCAAGTTCAAGAAGCTGGTGGTCGAGGGCGACTATCCGGCCGCCCTGTCGGTGGCCCGCCAGCAGGTCGAGGCCGGCGCCCAGGTCATCGACGTCAACATGGACGAGGGCCTGCTGGATTCGAAGCAGGCCATGATCACCTTCCTGAACCTGATGGCGGCCGAGCCCGACATCGCCCGGGCGCCGGTGATGATCGACAGCTCCAAGTGGGAGGTGATCGAGGCCGGCCTGAAGTGCGTGCAGGGCAAGGCCATCGTCAACTCGATCTCGATGAAGGAAGGCGAGGCCAAGTTCATCGAGCAGGCCAAGCTGTGCCTGCGCTACGGCGCGGCCGTGGTGGTCATGGCCTTCGACGAGGTCGGCCAGGCCGACACCGCCGCCCGCAAGATCGAGATCTGCGAGAAGGCCTACCGCATCCTGGTCGACAAGGTGGGCTTCCCACCGGAAGACATCATCTTCGACCCCAACATCTTCGCCGTGGCGACCGGGATCGAGGAGCACGACAACTACGCCGTCGACTTCATCGAGGCCACGCGCGAGATCAAGAAGCGCTGCCCCTACGCCCGCGTCTCGGGCGGGGTGTCGAACGTCTCGTTCAGCTTCCGCGGCAACGAGCCGGTGCGCCGGGCCATCCACTCGGTGTTCCTGTACCACGCCATCGAGGCGGGCATGGACATGGGCATCGTCAACGCCGGCGACCTGCCGGTCTACGACACCCTGGACGCCGAACTGCGCGAGGCCGTCGAGGACGTGATCCTCAACCGCCCGCAGCGCACCAACGTTTCCAACACCGAGCGGCTGGTCGACATGGCCCCGCGCTACAAGGGCGACAAGAGCCAGGTCCAGACCGCCAACCTGGAATGGCGCAAGGGCTCGGTGAACGAGCGCATCACCCACGCCCTGGTCAACGGCATCACCGACTATATCGATCAGGACACGGAAGAGGCGCGCCTGTCGGTCGAGCGGCCCCTGCACGTGATCGAAGGCCACCTGATGGACGGCATGAACGTGGTCGGCGACCTGTTCGGCTCGGGCAAGATGTTCCTGCCCCAGGTGGTCAAGTCGGCCCGGGTGATGAAGCAGGCCGTGGCCTGGCTGGAGCCGTTCATGGAGGCCGAGAAGGCCGGCAAGCCGCGCGAGCAGGCCGGCCGCATCCTGATGGCCACCGTCAAGGGCGACGTCCACGACATCGGCAAGAACATCGTCGGCGTGGTTCTGCAGTGCAACAACTACGAGGTCATCGACCTGGGCGTGATGGTCCCGGCCGACCGCATTCTGGAAGAGGCCAGGAAGCACAACGTCGACATGATCGGCCTGTCGGGCCTGATCACCCCGTCGCTGGACGAGATGGTGTTCGTGGCGTCGGAGATGGAGCGCCAGGGCTTCACAATGCCGCTGCTGATCGGCGGGGCCACCACCAGCCGCACCCACACCGCGGTCAAGATCGAGCCGGCCTACCACAAGGGCTCCACCACCTATGTGCTGGACGCCAGCCGGGCCGTGGGCGTGGTCTCGGGCCTGCTGTCGGCCAGCGAACGGGATCGCCTGCAGGCCGAGACCCGCGCCGAATATGTCCGCATCCGCGAGCAGTACGCCCGCGGCCAGACGGCCAAGGCGCGCACCAAGATCGCCGACGCCCGCAAGCGCAAGTTCGACATCGACTGGAACGGCTATGCGCCGCCCAAGCCCAGCTTCATCGGCGCGCGCGCCTTCGAGCCGTCGCTGGAGGAGCTGGTCCCGTTCATCGACTGGTCGCCGTTCTTCGCCAGCTGGGAGCTGATCGGCCGCTTCCCGCAGATCCTGGAGGACGACGTGGTCGGCGAGGCCGCCACCGACCTCTATCGCGACGCCCGCGAGATGCTCGACAAGGTCGTCGCCGAGAAGTGGTTCGGGGCCAAGGGCGTGGTCGGCTTCTGGCCGGCCCAGGCCGACGGCGACGACATCGTTCTCTATACGGACGAAAGCCGCTCGACCGAACTGGCCCGCCTGTTCACCCTGCGCCAGCAGATGGACAAGTCCGAGGGCAAGGCCAACCTGGCCTTGGCCGACTTCGTCGCGCCGATCGGGCAGGGGGGCGACTACATGGGCGGCTTCGCCGTCACCGCCGGCCACGGCGAGGACGAGATCGTCAAGCGCTTCAAGGAGGCCGGCGACGACTACAGCGCCATCATGGCCTCGGCCCTGGCAGACCGCCTGGCCGAGGCCTTCGCCGAGTGGCTGCACTACAAGGCTCGTGTCGAGCTGTGGGGCTATGCCAAGGACGAGCGCGAGGACATCGACATCATGATCGCCGAGAAGTACCGGGGCATCCGCCCGGCCCCCGGCTATCCGGCCCAGCCCGACCACACCGAGAAGGGCACCCTGTTCAAGCTGCTGGACGCCGAAGCGGCCACCGGCATGATCCTGACCGAGAGCTACGCCATGAGCCCCGGGGCGGCGGTGTCGGGCTTCTATTTCAGCCACCCGCAGTCGCACTATTTCGGCGTCGGCAAGGTCGATCTCGACCAGGTCGAGGATTACGCCCGCCGAAAGGGCTGGGACCTGGCCAAGGCCGAGAAGTGGCTGTCGCCGATCCTCAACTACGACCCCGGCGCCCGGGCGCGGGGGGAGGCGGCGTAATTTTCCCTCTCCCCTTGCGGGAGAGGGTGGCCTCGCGAAGCGAGGTCGGGTGAGGGGTTGAAGGACATCACCGCCGCGATCAACCGAAAGGCCGGTCGCGGCGGGCTTCGTTTGAGAGACCCCTCATCCGTCAGCCTTCGGCCGACACCTTCTCCCGCAAGGGGAGAAGGATCAGGTTCGTTCTGATGAAAAGCCGCGCTAGGACTCTCTCCGAATCCGGGGAGATCCAGCGTGAGCCAGTTCAATCGACGTGACGTTCTAGCCCTCGGCGCGGCCGCCGCCGCGTTCGGTGGGAGCGCTCTCGGAAGCAAGGCTTTGGCCGCCGCGCCCGGCGACGCCGCCGCCGAGGCCCTGCTGTCCTCGGTCGCCGAGGACCTGATGCGGGAATATCCCGAGAACGCTTCCGCGCTCGGCCTGGACAAGGGCGCGCGGGCCGCCCTGAAGGCCACCCTGACCGACCGCTCGCTGGAAGGCCGCGGCAAGCTGGCCGCCGCCGCCAAGGCGCGGGTCGCCCGGATGAAGGCGGTCGACCGCAAGGGACTGAGCCCGGCGACCGCGCTCGATCTGGGCGTCGTCCAGACCGCCCACGAACTGGCCGTCGAAGGCTTCGACTTCCCCTATGGCGACGCCATCGGCCTGTCGTCGCAGTGGTCGTATCGCAACGCGCCCTACGTGGTGGCCCAGAACACCGGGGCCTTCGTCGAGACGCCTGACTTCCTCGACAGCCTGCACGGCGTGACGGGCGTCGCCGACGTCGAGGCCTATCTCCACCGCCTGGAGCTCTACGCCGCCCAGCTGGACGGCGAGACGGCGCGCCTGAAGCACGACGGCGCCCTGGGCGTGATCGCCCCGGACTTCCTGCTGGACAAGACCCTGAAGCAGCAGAAAGGCGCGCGGGCCGCGCCGATCGCCGACTGGGGCCTGGTCACCTCGCTGGCCAAGAAGGCCAAGGACATCCCCGGCGACCACGCGCGCCGCGCCGCCGCCATCGTCGAGGGCAAGATCGCGCCCGCCATGGACCGCCAGATCGCCGAGCTGACCGCCCATCGCGCCAAGGCCAACTCGGACGCCGGCGCCTGGAAGCTGCCCAACGGCGAGGCCTACTACGCCTGGGCGCTGCGGGCCGGCACCACCAGCCGCATGACGCCCGACGAGGTCCACCAGATGGGCCAGGAGGAGCTGAAGGCGCTGTCTTCGCGCATGGACACGCTGCTGAAGGCCCAGGGCCTGACCCAGGGCAGCGTCGGCGCGCGGATGAAGGCCCTGGGCGAGGACCCCAAGAACCTGTTCCCCAACACCGACGAAGGCCGGGCCCAGATCCTGGCCTATCTGAACGGCCGGGTGGCCGACATCCGCGCGCGTTTGCCGCGCGCCTTCGCCACGATGGTTCCGGGCAATCTGCTGATCAAGCGGGTGCCGGTCGAGATCCAGGACGGGGCGCCGGGCGGCTATGCGGCGGCCGGTTCGATCGACGGGACCGTGCCCGGCAACTACTACATCAACCTGCGCGACACGGGCATGTGGCCGCGCTACGGCCTGCCGACCCTGACCTATCACGAGGGGCTGCCCGGCCACATCTGGCAGGGCGAGTACACCTACAAGCTGCCGCTGGTCCGCTCGCTGCTGGCCTTCAACGCCTATTCGGAAGGCTGGGCCCTCTACGCGGAACAGTTGGCCGACGAGCTGGGCGCCTATGACGGCGATCCGCTGGGCCAGCTGGGTTACCTCCAGTCCATCGCCTTCCGGGCCTGCCGCCTGGTGGTCGACACCGGCATCCACGCCAAGCGCTGGACCCGCGACCAGGCCATCGACTGGTTCGTGGCCACCAACGGCTCGACCCGCGAGGAAGTGCAGGGCGAGGTCGATCGCTACTGCGCCTGGCCGGGCCAGGCCTGCGGCTACAAGGTCGGTCACAGCCAGATCGTTCGCCTGCGCGGCAAGGCCCAGGCCGCGCTCGGGGCCCGGTTCGACCTGCGCACCTTCGACGACGCGGTGGTGATGGGCGGCAACGTCCCGCTGACCGAACTGGAGGGCGTGATCGACGCCTACGTGAAGGGGCGGCGGACCTGACCTAAAGGGCAGGCTAGCCAAAGCTCGCGCTTTGCGTTCATCCTGACCCCGCACGAGGGCGTTCGACCCTCGGCGGGGAATAGGGGGCGGACGTGGGCGACAGGGGCATCAGCCGTCGAGCGCTGGGCGCGTTGGCGGTCGGAGGCGCGGCCAGCGCGACCTTGAGCGGCTGCGACCGCGTCGGCCAGACCGAGGCCACGATCAAGTCCCGCCAGTTCCCGAGCGACTTCGTCTGGGGCGTGGCGACGGCGGCCTTCCAGACCGAAGGCTCGCCCAACGCCGACGGCCGCGGCCTCAGCATCTGGGACACCTTCGAGAAGCAGCCGGGGCGGATCAAGGACGGCTCGAACGCCGATGTCGCCACCGACAGCTATCGCCGCTACGCCGAGGACCTCGACCTGATCGCCGGGGCGGGGCTTAAGGCCTTCCGCTTCTCGATCGCCTGGTCGCGGGTCCTGCCCACCGGCTCGGGGACGGTCAACGCCCCGGGGCTGGACCACTACGACCGCCTGGTCGACGCCTGCCTGGCCAAGGGGGTCACGCCCTACGCCACCCTGTTCCACTGGGACCTGCCCCAGGCCCTGCAGGACAAGGGCGGCTGGAGCGCGCGCGACACCGCCAAGAGCTTCGCCGACTACGCCGCCGCCGTGGCCGGGCGGCTGGGCGACCGGCTCAAACACTTCATCACCCTCAACGAGCCGGCCGTGCACACGGTGTTCGGCCACGTGCTGGGCGAACAAGCGCCGGGGTTGAAGGACATCGCTCTGCTGGGCCCGACCACCCACCACATGAACCTGGGCCAGGGTCTGGCGATCCAGGCCCTGCGCGCGGCCCGCGGCGACCTGCGGATCGGCACGACCCAGGCGCTGCAGCCGTGTCGGCCTTCGGGCGGGCCGCTGGCGTTCTGGAACCGTCCGGCGTCCGACGGGCTGGACGCCCTGTGGAACCGGGCCTGGCTGGACCCGCTGCTGAAGGGGACCTATCCGAAGCTGATGGACGACTTCCTCAAGGGGTGCGTTCGCGACGGCGACCTGAAGACCGTGCATCAGCCGATCGACTTCCTGGGGGTCAACTACTACGCCCCGGCCTATGTGAAGCTGGACCTGGCCAGCCCCAGCCACATCGCCCCCGGCGCGCCGCCGAAGGGGGCGGAGCTGGACGCCTTCGGCCGACAGATCGATCCGTCGGGCCTGGCGCAGGTGCTGGAGATGGTCCGCCGCGACTACGGCAACCCGCCGGTGATGATCACCGAGAACGGCTGCTCTGACCCGTTCGGCGATGGCCCGGCGGTGATCGACGACGGCTTCCGATGCCAGTATCTGCGCCGCCACCTGGAGGCGGTGAAGAGCGCGATGGAGGCCGGCTCGCGGATCGGCGGCTACTTCACCTGGACCCTGATCGACAACTGGGAATGGGACATCGGCTACACCTCCAAGTTCGGCCTGGTGGCGATGGACCGCGCGACCGGCGTGCGAACGCCCAAGGCGTCGTACGGGTGGTTCAAGCAGGTGGCGACGACGGGGCTGCTGCCGACGACTTAGGTGCGGCTGGGGACATGCCCATGGGCATGTCCCCAATCGGCGCCGGCCCTAGTCCGCCTTGCAGATCAGCACGTTCTTGCCGCCGCGCTTGGCGGGGACGAGGCTGCCGGCGCAGGGCTGGGGATTGGCGGGATCGATGATGACCTCGCCCTTGGCGGCGATCGGCATGGCCGCGGGCTTGGCGCCGATCGGCGGCAGACCGGCGGCGGCGGTCGGCTTCTTGGCGGCGGTCTTGGTCGTGGACGGCTTGGCGGTCGTCTTGACCGGGGCTTCGGCGGCGGGCGCTTCGGCCGCCGCGGCGGGCGTCTCCGCGATCGGGGCCGGCGCTTCGGGCGCGGCGGCCGCCGGAGCGGCTTCTTCCTTGACGGCGTCCGGGGCGGGGGTCGGCTCGGCCGGGGCGGCGGCGGGCGCCTGGTCCTTCTTGACGTTGTAGTTCAGGGCCTGGCCGAACAGGTTGGACTTGGTCTCCAGGGTCTTGGCGCGGGTGTCGCAGTCGCCGGGCGGGCTCCAGCTCATCCACACCTGGGCCAGGCGCGCCTTCTCGACCTGATCGGCGCCGCTCCAGACCGAGTGGCCCTTCTTGATCGCCGCCGCGCCGTATTCCGAGATCGGACGGGGGCTGGCCTTCTCGGCCGCGACGATGGCCGAGCGGTAGACCACCAGGTCCTTCTTGGCCTGGTCGCGCAGCGCCGGATATTCCTTCATCGAGGCGGCGAAGCCGTCGGGACCGGGGAAGGCCTTCTCGATGCGGGTGACCTCGGGCATCACCTTGTCGTACAGCTCGACATAGCCGCCCAGCGCGCCATAGCACCAGCCGACATAGCCGTAGTCGTCCGTCGGCGGCGTGTTGGCCGGGGTGGTGCGAGGCGGGGGAGCGGTGGCGGTCGGCGCGGTGGAGACGGGGGCATCCTGGGCGATCAGGGCCAGGGCGAGAAGGAAGGCGGTCGCCATGCGGGCGGAAGTCCTCTTATGGGGCGTCGCTCAGAGAGTCGGTCGCATTCGAATAGAGCATTTCCGGTCGCATTGGGACCGGAGCATGGCGCCGAGGTGTTTTGCACCGCGGTCGGTCAAGCGCCACCATAACGAACGGATCGGCCAAACGCTCCCGCTCCGGGCAAAGATTTCTGTGTGCAGCCGAGCGTTGCGAACCTTGGCCGTTCCTCCGTACGTTACAAAGTTTCAATGTGCGCCGCAGCAAGGACCGGGTGGGGACGCGACTTTTTTATGCTAGAAGGCAAAACGGGAGCGTGATCCGTTGAGAGGCGGGCGACGTATCGCCCCCGTCATACCTCCGCCACGCTTCTGGATTTTCGTCGCAACCATGACCTTCTGGCGCAACATCGCAACCCTGGCCGCGCGACGGTTGGACATGGCGGAATGCCAGGAATGTCCGCCCGGTCTGCCGGGGCAGGATCCCGCGTTCTCGACGGCGGTCACGGCGCTGGGCGCGAAGCTGGCCAAGGCCGACGGATCGGCCGACGGCGACGAATACGCCGCCTTCGCCGAGGTGTTTCATCCCGACCCGGAGTCGGAAAACAACATCCATCGCCTGTACGACCTGGCCCGGCAGACCACGCACGGCTTCGAGAGCTACGCCAAGCGGCTGGCCAAGCGTTATCGCACCTGCCCGCAGATCCTCGAGGACGTGCTGGACGGCCTGTTCCATATTGCCAAGGCCGACGGGGCGGTGACCCAGGAGGAGCTCAGCTATCTTGAGCGCGTGGCCGACCTGTTCGGCATGTCGCCGCTGTCGTTCCGCCGCCTGACCGCCACCCATGTCGGGACCGGGCCGGACGATCCCTACCGCATCCTCGACGTGCCGGCCGACGCCGACGACGCGGTGGTGCACTCGGCCTGGCGCGCGGCGATGTCGGAGGCCCACCCCGACCGCGCCCGGGCCCGCGGCCTGCCGCTGGAGTTCATCGAGGTGGCCGAGGCCAAGTCGGCCGCGATCAACGCCGCCTTCAGCACGGTGATGCGCGAGCGTCGCGAATTGGCGGGGTTCGGCGCCAGCTAAACCGCCAATTCGCGGTGGTTAGCGCGGAATTCATTTTGCGGAATGATTGGTCGGGTGTTCAGTTGACGTTCAGTACTGGCGCCCCATCTTGAATCCATGGGCGGGGCACGCCTGCGAGGACGATGATGGAGACAGCTAAGGCTACCGGTATCGCTTGGCGCAGCCTGGCCACGCTGGCCGGCGCCGTCGCGACCTCCATCGCCGTCGCCGTCGCCGCTGTTATCGCGGTGGTGTTCGCCGCCACCCTGGTGGTCATCGGCTTCATGGCCACGGCCCTTCTCGGCCTCGCCGCCTTCGCCCTGCGCGGCCGCGGCGCGACCGCCGCCGCCCCCAGCGGCGACCCCGGCCTGATCGAAGCCCGCCACATGGGCGGCCACTCGTGGGTGGCCTACGGCTGGAACGAGCGGCGGTAGATAACGCCTTCACCACAAGATCACCGTCATCCCGGGCCTTGTGCCCGGGACCCCTCTGTCTGCCGCAAGGGCAGGAGGGTGGCGCGCTGGCGCGCCATTCTACTTCACCGTCAGCTGAACCAGGGGTCCCGGGCACAAGGCCCGGGATGACGGTTGTGAAGGTAGAGCGCTAGACCCCTTGCCCTCCGCCGCTGCTTCCCCGACACTGCCTTCAAACAAGCGTTTGGCCGAAGGCCTCGGGAGGACGACATGATCGGCGTGGTGGCGGTGCTGAAGGTTCAGCCGGACAAGGCGGGCGACTTCGAGAAGGTGTTCCTCGGCCTGGCGGCCAAGGTGAAGGCCAACGAGCCGGGCTGCCTGACCTATCAGCTGACCCGCAGCAAGACCGAGGCCGGCGTCTACAAGGTGCTGGAGCTCTACGCCTCGGAAGACGCCCTCAAGCATCATGGCGGGACCGACTACTTCAAGGCCGCCGGCGCGGCCATGGGGCCGTTCATGGCCGGCCGCCCCGAGATCGAATATCTCGACGCGGTGGAGTAGGGGCCTTGGATCTCGCCTTCTCGGCCGAGGACCTGGCCTTCCAGCAAGAGGTCCGCGACTGGATCGCCACGGCCTTCGACGACGACCTGCGCCGCAAGGCGGCGCAGTCGAAGAACGGCTATCTGGACAAGGCCGGCCAGGTGAAGTGGCAGAAGAAGCTGTTCGAGCGCGGCTGGGCGGCTCCTGACTGGCCGGTCGAGCTGGGCGGGGCCGGCTTCACGCCGTCGCAGCGCTACATCTTCAACATGGAGCTGGCGCTGGCCGGCACGCCCAATCCCTCGCCGATGGGGCTGAAGATGTGCGCGCCGGTGGTCATGGCGTTCGGCACGCCCGAGCAGAAGGCCCAGCACCTGCCGCCGATCCTGTCGTCCGACATCTGGTGGTGCCAGGGCTATTCCGAACCCGGCTCGGGATCGGACCTGGCCTCGCTTCAGATGAAGGCCGAGCGCGACGGCGACGACTATGTGCTGAACGGCTCGAAGATCTGGACCACCCACGCCCAGTGGGCCGACTGGATGTTCTGCCTGGTGCGCACCTCCACCGAGGGCAAGCCGCAGGAGGGCATCAGCTTCCTGCTGCTGCCGATGACCCTGCCGGGCATCCAGATCAAGCCGCTGCCCACCCTGGACGGCCCGGCCGAGGGCGAGCAGGAGATCAACCAGGTCTTCTTCGACAATGTCCGCGTGCCGGTCGCCAACCGGATCGGCGAGGAGAACAAGGGCTGGACCTACGCCAAGTACCTGCTGGAGTTCGAGCGCGGCAACGCCTACGCGCCGGGCCTGATGCACATGCTGCGCAAGGTCAAGAAGATCGCGTCGGCCGAGCGGGCCGACGATGGCGGGGCGCTGATCGAGGACCCGGACTTCCGCCGCAAGATCGCCGAGCTGGAGATCGCCGTGGAGTCGTTGAACGCCACCGAACTGCGGATCTTCTCCGGGCGCGGGGCGGGCAAGGCGGTGGGGCCGGCCTCGTCGATGCTGAAGCTGGCGGGCTCGGAAACCCAGCAGGCGATCACCGAACTGGCGCTCGAGGCGGTCGGATCCTACGCCGCGCCGTTCGTGCGCGACACCTGGGCCCCGACCAACGACGGCCGCGCGGGTCCCGACTATGCCGGCCCAGTCGCCCCGGCCTATTTCAGCTACCGCAAGACCACGATCTACGCGGGCTCCAGCGAGATCCAGAAGAACATCATCACCAAGCTGGTGCTGGGGCTCTAGCGCCATGCGTCCTTCGAGGCCCGCTGCGCGGGCGCCTCAGGATGAGGAGCACCTTGCTGAATTCCTCTTCCCGAGGCGCGGAGCGAAGCGAAGCCTTGAAGGACGCAATGTCTTTCCAATTCGACATTGACCCGTCTTGCAGTTTTTCTGGGTGGTCCTGAAACGAAACCCACCGCATAAGTTTTTCAAACAAATGTTTTCTCCGGAGCCGCCATGGCCCTCGACGCCCTGTTCAAGCCGTTCGAATTCAAGTCGCTGAAGCTGCCCAACCGGGTGGTGATGGCGCCGATGACCCGGTCGTTCTCGCCGGGCGGCGTGGCCACCGACGAGGTGGCCGCCTATTACCGCCGCCGCGCCGAGAACCAGGTCGGGCTGATCGTTACCGAGGGCACGGGCGTGGCCCGGCCGGCCTCGCTGAACGACGCCAACGTCCCGCGCTTCCATGGCGAAAAGGAACTGGCGGCCTGGAAGACGGTGGTCGACGAGGTGCACGCCGCCGGCGGTCTGATCGCCCCGCAGCTGTGGCACGTGGGTTCGGCCAAGGGCAAGGACGTGCTGGGCAAGATCGACAGCCCCTCGGGCCTGTCCAAGGCCGGCGGCAACCCGTTCACCGAGCCGATGACCGACGAGGACGTCGCGGACACGATTCAAGCCTTCGCCAGCGCCGCCGCCAACGCCAAGCTGCTGGGCTTCGACGCCATCGAACTGCACGGCGCCCACGGCTACCTGATCGACCAGTTTTTCTGGAACGGCACCAATGTCCGCGACGACGTGTTCGGCGGGCCCAGCATAGGCGAGCGCAGCAAGTTCGCCGCCGAGATCCTGAAGGCCGTCCGCGCCGCCGTCGGTCCCGACTATCCAGTGATCATCCGCCTGTCGCAGTGGAAGCAACAGGACTACGCGGTCAAGAACGCCGAGACCCCCCAACTGCTGGAGGCCTGGCTGCAGCCGCTGGCCGATGCCGGCGCCGACATCTTCCACTGCTCGCAACGCCGGTTCTGGGAGCCGGAGTTCGAGGGATCCGACCTGAACTTCGCCGGCTGGGCCAAGAAGCTGACCGGCGCCCCGACCATCACCGTCGGCTCGGTGGGCCTGTCGGGCGAGTTCATCGCGGCCTTCGGCGGCGAGGGCAGCCAGCCGGCCTCGATCGACGGCCTGCTGGAGCGCCTGGAGCGCGGCGAGTTCGACCTGGTCGGCGTCGGCCGCGCGCTCCTGCAGGACCCCGAATGGGTGGTGAAGATCCGCGACGGCCGCGAGGACGAGCTGAAGAGCTTCGAGCGCTCGGCGCTGGGGGTGCTGTACTAGGCGACTGGCCTGACAAGAACCTCCCGTGGGGGAGGCGGCGCGAAGCGCCGGTGGGGGGAGCAGACCCACCTCGGCAAACTCCCCCCTCCGTCGGCTGCGCCGACACCTCCCCCACAGGGGGAGGACCTACCCGTTGAAGTTCAGCTTCAACCCCGCCCGCGGCCACCGCGCCTTGTACAGTTTCCCCGTCCCCGACGCGGTGATCCACGCGTCGCGCATGTCGGCCCCGCCGAAGCAGATGTTGGTGACGATCACGTCGGGCACGGCGAAGTGCTCGGTGGAGCCGTCCGGCGAGAAGGCGGTGATCCCGCCGTTGATGATCGTGGCCACGCAAACCTTGCCGTCGGCCTCGACCGCCAGGCTGTCCAGCAGCTGATAGCCCGGCAGGTTGCAGACCACGTTGCCGGGCAGAAGCGGGACCGGATCGGCCAGCACCCCCGGCGAGGCGATGTCGAACGACCACAGGCGGCCCAGCAGGGTGTCGGCCATGTAGACGGTCTTCTCGTCGGGCGAGAGGCCCACGCCGTTGGGCGAGACGAAGTGGTCGCGCCAGCGGGTGATCTGCGAACCGTCGGCCAGGGCGTAATAGAGGGCCCCGAACTTGCGGCCCTCGGGCGTGCTGCAGCCGTGGTCGGTGAACCAGAAGCCGCCCTGCCTGTCGAACACCAGATCGTTGGGGCCGACCAGGGGCTTGCCGTCGCATTCGGTGTAGAGCGTGGCGACCTTCCCCGTGGCGATGTCGACGCGCTGGATCGAGCCGCCCGTGTGCGAGGGCGGGGTGGGGCCGGGGACGTTCAGACCGCCCATGTCGAAGAACTGGAAGGCGCCGCCGTTGTTGGTGACATAGATCGCCCCGTCCGGGCCGACGGCCGCGCCGTTGGGACCGCCGGGGACCTCGGCGACGGTCTCCTTGCGGCCGTCGGGATGCACGCGGGTCAGGACCTGGCCCTGGATCTCGGTGAGGATCACCGAGCCGTCGGCCATGGCGATCGGGCCTTCCGGAAACCGCAGGTCCTCGGCGACGAGTTCCAGCTCCATGCGTCTCTCCCTGGGATGACGCCTCTAGCGGGCGTACAGAGGGAGTAAACGGGCGTTTGAACGGCCCCGCAAGGCTGACGATGCGTCAGTTCAGATCATAGAGCTCGTAGGCGATCAGCCCGCCGTCGCCGCCCAGGAAGGCGCGGCCGTGAGCCGAGCGCACCAGGGCCTCGCGGTCCACCCACTTGGGCGTGGCGTCCGAGGCGTCCGCGCCCTGCGTCGCGCAAGGCACGGTCAGGCGCACCGACTGCCGGGGCCGGAAGCGCTTGCCGCGCTCGGCCCGGATCGCCCGGCCGAAGACCCGGCAGGAGGCGACCTCGCCGCCGTCCAGCGGCCGCACCTTGACCACGTTGAACACCACCACGTCGGTGGCCGCGGCCCGCGCCAGGCTGTCGCTCTGGCCCAGGCTGACGTCGGCCGAGGCGATGCCGGTCAGGCCGACGCAAAGGGCGATAGCGCCGAGCAGGGCGGCCAAAGACCAGGAACGGGGTCGCATCATCGGCGCTCCAGCACACGAAAAACGAAGGCGTGGTCGTCGTCGGGACCCGCAGAATGCGCCTCGCGACGCACTTCCGTCCAGGCCGCCTCGTCGAAGGCGGGGAAGCTGACGTCGCCCTCGACCTCGGCCTGCACCTCGGTGAGGTAGAGGCGCTTGGCCTTGGGCAGGGCGGTCTCGAACAGGGCGCGGCCGCCGATCACGCAGACCTCGTCGACGCCGTCCTCGGCCGCCTGTTCCTTGGCCATCTGCACGGCCTCCAGGAAGCTTTCGCAGACCACGGCCTGGGGCGGCTCGAACGAGCCGTCGCGCGACAGCACGATGTTCATCCGCCCGGGCAGGGGCTTCCTGGGCAGGCTGTCCCAGGTCTTGCGTCCCATGATCACGGGCTTGCCCATCGTGCACGCCTTGAAGATCGCCAGGTCGGACTTCAGCCGCCAGGGCAGGTCGTTGTCGCGGCCGATGACGCCGTTGAGCGAGCGGGCGACGGGGCCGACGGTAAGGATAACGGACATGGGCCCTGTTTACCCTGCGTCGGGCGGCTGGGCCACCCGGTCTGTCGGGCGTACGACGTTAGCGGACGATCAGCCGCCGAACGGAACCACCATCTGCTGCGCCGAGGCGCGGGCGATCAGCTCGCCGTCCGGGCGGCGGAAGTCGGCCTCGACGTGGATCATGCTCTTGGTCCCGGCGACCACGCGGCCTTCGATCGTCAGGATTTCCGCCTTGCCGACCCGGATGAAGTCGACCTTCAGGTTGCTGGTGCGGAACATGGCGTCGCCGGGCGCGACGGTCATGGCCGCGAAGGCCAGGATCTGGTCGGCCAGGGCGGCGATGTAGCCGCCGAACAGCGAGCCGTCGGCGTTCAGCAGCTCCTGCGCCGGGGTCCAGGTCTTGCGCGCCCAGCCCTCGCCCCAGTCGTCGAGACCGCCGAGCTGAAGCGTTTGAACCACCGGCGGCAGGACGACGTCGCCGCCCTTGAGTTGGTCGAGCCGGTCGGTGGCCCAGGTCAAACGGCGACCGCCGCCTTGATGTGCGGGTGGGCCTCGTAGCCTTCCAGCTGGAAGTCCTCATAGTCGAAGGCGAACAGGTCGCGCTTGTCGGCCATCTTCAGGGTGGGGAAGGGCTTGGGCTCGCGCTGGAGCTGCTCGCGGGCCTGGTCCAGGTGGTTCAGATAGAGGTGCGCGTCGCCGAAGGTGTGGACGAACTCGCCGGGCTTCAGGCCCGTCACCTGGGCGACCATCATCGTCAGCAAGGCGTAGGAGGCGATGTTGAACGGCACGCCCAGGAAGACGTCGGCGCTGCGCTGGTAGAGCTGGCAGCTGAGCTTTCCGCCACCTTCTCCATCGGGGGCGACGAAGAACTGGAACAGGCAGTGACAGGGCGGCAGGGCCATGTCCTCGACGTCGGCCGGGTTCCAGGCGCTGACGATGTGGCGGCGGCCGTTGGGATTGGTCTTCAGGCCCTCGACCAGGTTGGCGATCTGGTCGATCGACTGGTTGCTCTTTCCGTCTTTGGCGGGCGCGGCCCACGAGCGCCACTGCTTGCCGTAGACGGGACCCAGGTCGCCGTTCTCGTCGGCCCACTCGTCCCAGATCTTGCAGCCGTTGTCCTGCAGGTACTTTACGTTGGTGTCGCCGCGCAGGAACCACAGCAGCTCGACGATGATCGAGCGCAGGTGCAGCTTCTTGGTGGTCAGGACCGGGAAGCCCTTGGACAGGTCGAAGCGGATCTGCCGGCCGAACACGCCCAGCGTACCGGTGCCCGTGCGGTCGCCGCGCTCGACGCCGTTTTCCAGGATGTCGGCGAGCAGGTTCAGATACTGCCGCTCGGGATGGTCGGCGGCGGCCTGTTCGGCGTGGATGGGCGCG
The DNA here is from genome assembly GCF_001426905.1 of Caulobacter sp. Root1455. Taxonomy (GTDB): domain Bacteria; phylum Pseudomonadota; class Alphaproteobacteria; order Caulobacterales; family Caulobacteraceae; genus Caulobacter. The sequence continues at coordinate 613,927 of NZ_LMFQ01000024.1, read as the reverse complement.
ATGGCGTTCATGGTCGGACTTTGGGGGCGAATCGGGCCGCTGGGTAGTGCGGCATGGACGATGGTCCACAGGCTCACGGGACTTTTCCCGCCCCTTTATGGGAGGGAAGGGCGGCCAATCACCCCGCGAACCCGCCCTCGTCCAGGAACGCCTGCTCGGCCGCCGTCGTGGTGCGGCCCAGGGCCTTGTTCCGGTGCGGGAAGCGGCCGAAGCGGGCGATGATGTCGCGGTGGACGATGGCCCATTTCAGGGTGTCGGCGTCGCCGGTGTCCTTCAGCAGCCCTTCGCACAGGGCGATGCAGGTCTCCTGGTCGGCCAGCGACTCCGAATGCTCATACGGCAGATAGAAGAACGGCCGCAGCTCGGGCGCGACGGCCTTGTCGTGGCCGGCCGCCACGGCGGCGACGGCGATCGAGCGGGCCTTGCCGTCGGTGGCGAAGGCGTGGCCGCTGTCGCGGTAGAGGTTGCGGGGGAACTGGTCCAGCAGGATGACCAGGGCCAGGGCGCCCTCGGGGTCGGCGGCCCAGGCGTCGTACTTGCCGCGCGCGGCGGCCAGGTGGACGGGTTCGAACTTCAGGCGGATGGCCGAGTCGAAGGCGTCTGACTTGGCGAACCACTTGTCCGGACCGGCGGCGGTCCAGAAGCCCAGAACGTCCTGCGGTTTGGCGGTCATGGCGGATCCCCTGGGTGTCTTTCGAAAGGGCGTCGTTCAAACGCGGTTCATGGAGCACGGGCGACACTCAATACAAGGGATGAGCGACAGGGCCGGCACAAGGCCCCTTGGAGCATTTGGAAAGCGATGAAACGTCTGATCACGACCGCCTTGGTCCTGTCCCTGCTGGGCGGGGCCTCGGCCCAGGCCGCCGGCGCGGGGCTGGGCGGAATGCAGGATCACCTGGATCGACGCGGCGGACGCGACTCGGGCGAAGGCGGCGGCTGGCGCCAGCAACGGTCGCAACCACAGCAACCGCAGACCCAGCCGCAAGAGCAACCGCAGGCTCAACCGCAAGCTCAAGCCCGGCCCCCGGGCGGCGATCACGGCGGCTGGCGTCAATCCGGCAGTGAACGCGGCGATCGCGGCGCTCGACCCGACCGTGACGGCGGCGCTCGCCCGGCGCCCCAGGCCCAACCGCCGCAGCAGCCCGCGCCCGCGCCCCAGGCCCAGAGCCCGCAGCAAGGCCGCGAAGGCGGCTGGCGCCAGGGTGGACGCGGCGGCGGCGAGGACCGCCGAGATCAGGCGCGCGGCGATCAGAACCGGGGCGATCAGAACCGCGGCGACCAAGGTCGCTGGGACCAGAACCGCGGCGACCAGAACCGCGCCGATCGCGGCGACAGGAACCGCGACGGCCAGAACGGCGGCTGGGATCGCGGTCCTGGACGCGGCGATCAAGGACGCGCCGAACAAGGACGGGGCGGCCAGTACAACGGCCAATGGCGCACCCGCGACAATGACCGCCAGCGCTACGACCAGCGTCGCTACCGGCCGGCCTATCACGCGTCGCAGCGCTATCGTGTCGGCGCCTACCGCTATCCGCGCGGCTACTATGTTCGCCATTGGTCGTTCGGCGACTACCTGCCGGGCGGCTGGTACGGCCAGTCCTACTATCTGGACGCCTGGCAATATGGCCTGCCGTTCCCGCCGGTCGGCTGCGAGTGGGTCCGCGTCGGCAATGACGCCCTGCTGGTCGACGTCTGGAGCGGCCAGGTCCTGAGCGTCTATTACGGCCTGTTCTGGTAGACCGAAAAGCGGGGACGCGCGCCAGCGTGCGTCCCCGTCCGGATCTCAGAGGTTCGTCGTCGATTTCGCCGCCCGCTCGTCGTCCTTGGTCGCGACGATCCCCTTCAACGCCACGTGGGCGATGAAACCTTCGACCCAGGCGTCGAATTGAGCCACGTGGTCGGTCTCGGTCATCATGTCGTCGGTCTGGTCGTCGGCGTAGGGCTTGCCCTCGCCGAACACGCCCGCGGTCCATAGGGCGTCCGGAACCTCGATCCCGCTGTAGCGGCACTGCCAGACCAGGCCCTGATAGGCCATTTTCTCGTCCGTGTAGGGCTCCTGGCCCGGATCGAACCAGTCCTTGCGCCTGACCAGCCTGGGCCGCCCGTCCTCGCCCATCTCGTTGGCCCCGCCGTCGCAATAGGTGAAGAACGCCGCCGTGCGGCCTTCCAGGTGGTTCTTGGTCAGCCGCCGCCATTGAGGCGAGCGCTCCAGGGCCTGGGCCTTCAGCGTGTCCTTCTTGTCGATCAGGTCGGGGCGCGGATTGCCGCCGGCCGCGCAGACCAGGCGGTCGAACATCAGCTTGAAATTGGTCGTGGGTCCGTACCAGTTGGTCGGGCCGATGAAGGCCCAGGCGTCGGCCCGGGCCAGGCGGCCGTAGAGGTCCAGGTCCCACATCAGGTCGGGCTGGGTGGCGCTGCGCGGGCCGTAGCAGTTGCAAGGGTACACGCACAGCGCCATCGACGAGCTGACGCAGGCGTTGCAGGCCTGGATCTTGGGCTTGCCGTGCTGGTTGCCCAGGTCCTCGGTGTCGATCTGCCACTCGGGCGGCAGGGCCGCGGCCATTCGCAGCATCAGGGCCCGCGCCTTGGAGTCGAGCCCCGGGCAGCTGTTGTGCCGCCGTTGCGAGCCGGCCATCACCAGCACCCGAAGGGCGCGGTCCTCGCTGGGTTCGGGGGAGACGATGGGCGCGTCCTTGGACGTGTTTGAAGGGGCTTCTTGAGGACTAGCCATGGCGGTGGAACGCCCCAGCGTCTAAAACGTCGCCGCAGAGGCTTTCGGGTCACGGTGTTCTGTCGTCATCGCCTTGACGAAACGGCAAAAAAACGCTCAAACGCCCGGCCTTTGTCGCTTCGCCGTTGCGCGAGGCGGCCATATTTGACCAGTCCTGGAGAAAAAACATGCGCGTCTATTATGATCGCGACGCCGACCTCGCTCGCATCCTGGACAAGAAGATCGCGATCGTAGGCTATGGTTCGCAAGGTCACGCGCACGCTCTCAACCTTCGGGACTCCGGCGCCAGCAACGTCGCCGTCGCCCTGCGCGCCGGTTCGCCGACCGCCAAGAAGGCCGAGGGCGAAGGCCTGAAGGTCATGACCGTCGCCGAAGCCGCCGGCTGGGCCGACCTGATCATGATCCTGGCGCCCGACGAGCATCAGGCCGCGATCTACAAGAACGACATCGCCCCCAACATCCGCGACGGCGCGGCCCTGCTGTTCGCCCACGGCCTGAACGTGCACTTCGGCCTGATCGAGCCCAAGGACACCATCGACGTGCTGATGGTCGCCCCCAAGGGCCCCGGCCACACCGTGCGCGGCGAGTACCAGAAGGGCGGCGGCGTGCCCTGCCTGATCGCGGTGCACCACAACGCCACCGGCAACGCCCTGGACCTCGGCCTGGCCTACGCCTCGGCCATCGGCGGCGGCCGCTCGGGCATCATCGAGACCAACTTCCGCGAGGAATGCGAAACCGACCTGTTCGGCGAGCAGGCCGTCCTCTGCGGCGGCACGGTCGAGCTGGTCCGCGCCGGCTTCGAAGTGCTGGTGGAAGCCGGCTACGCGCCGGAAATGGCCTATTTCGAGTGCCTGCACGAACTGAAGCTGATCGTCGACCTGATGTACGAAGGCGGCATCGCCAACATGAACTACTCGATCAGCAACACGGCCGAGTACGGCGAATACGTCACCGGTCCGCGCATCATCACGCCGGAAACCAAGGCCGAGATGAAGCGCGTGCTGGAAGACATCCAGTCGGGCAAGTTCGTCCGCGACTTCATGCTTGAGAACCAAGTGGGCCAGCCGAGCTTCAAGGCGACCCGTCGCCGCTCGGCCGAGCACCAGATCGAGGAAGTCGGCGGCCGCCTGCGCGCCATGATGCCCTGGATCGCCAAGAACAAGCTGGTGGACGTGGCCAAGAACTAGGCTTCGGCTTCATCGCTGAAACGACGAACGGCGGGCTCGAAAGGGCCCGCCGTTTTTCGTTTGGGCGCTTGCCGTCCGCCGTCGCTCGCGTGAAGCTTGCACGATCCCGCTGAACGGGATGAGGGGAACGCTCGATGAAACGCCTGCTCGCCGTCCTGACCGCCTGCGCCGCCCTGGGCGCGACCGCCGCGCCGGCCGCCGCCGCCGAGGTCGCCTACAAGCTCGACGAGGCCCATACCGAGACGACCTTCGTCATCGACCGCTTCGGCTACACCTCGGTGATCGGCATCTTCGCCAAGTCGGAGGGCACGATCTGGCTGGACGAGGCCGCGCCCGAGAAGTCGCGCGTCGAGGCCACGGTCACCGTCGACAGCCTGCTGACCGCCAACGCCACTCGCGACGAGCACGTCAAGGGCGAGCGCTGGCTGAACGCGGCCAAGAACCCGACCATGACCTTCAAGTCCACCAAGGTGGAGAAGACCGGCGACACGACGGCCAAGGTCACCGGCGACCTGACCATCATGGGCGTGACCCTGCCGACCACCTTCGACGTCAAGCTGAACAAGCTCGGCTCGGCCCCGAACAACAACAAGAAGCAGGCCGGCTTCACCATCACCGGCGCGATCAGCCGCAAGGCCTTCGGCAGCGCCGGGGCGGCGGGCATGATCGGCGACGCCGTGGCCATCCGCATCGAGACGCTGGGCGTGGCGCAGCCTTAGGGCCGATCGACTTTCGGCTTCGGAAGCGAAAACCTCGTCCTTCGACAAGCTCAGGATGAGGTTTTCTACTGCTACCGCCTGCTCTTGGTCCTCATCCTGAGCTTGTCGAAAGACGAGGATCACGCACCGTGTCCGAAGGTAAGCCCTAGCCCAGCACGAACACCGGCCCCCAGGCCACCAGGTGCTTCCGCGCGCCGGTCGACAGGTGCGGGCGCAGCTGCCAGGCGCCCGGCGGCAGGGTCCGGGCGCCGGGGGCCTCGACATAGGTCTCGATCAGGGCCTCGGCGCCGGGTTCGGAGATCGAGAACTGGTCGATGCGCGGGACGGCGTTCGACAGGGCCGCGGCGATGGCGGTGACCGACGCCACTCGCAGCGGGGCGGGGGCGGCCAGGCGGGCGGAGACCTCGGCATAGGCCCCGACCGCGAGCACCTCGCGGCCCTGGCGCAGCACGCCGTAGCCGACATGGGTGAAGCCGGGCGCCAGCAGGTTGGCGCGGTGGCCCGCGCTGCCCTTCCACTGGCCCATGATCTGGTCGGGCCGCACCGCGCCGCTGCCGTTCATCCGCTCGGCGATGTTCTCGCCCGGGGCGCCGATCAGGTCGCGGGCCAGCAGGCCCACCCGGGCGGCGGGGCCGAAGCCCTCGCGGGTCATGTGGTCGAAGACGCTCGTGCGGGCGACGTCGGCGGCGTGGGCGCGGGCCGCCAGGGTCAGGCCGGGATCGTGCGCCAGCTCGGAGAGGCCCTGGCCGCGCCGGAAGATGTCGCCCAGGTCGTGCAGGTCGATCTCGAAGTCGGGATCGAAGTCGCCCCGGTTCTCGGCCAGCTGGCGACGCAGGCGGCGGTCATAGGCCAGCCAGGGGGCGCTCGTGGCGGCCCGCGCGGGGTTGGGGATGAGACATGGCGTGACCAGGGCGGAAGCGGTCGCGGCGATCAGCGTGCGGCGGTTTGGGGCGTTCATGGTCCTCAAGGCGGTTGACAGCGTCCCGTTTCGGCAAGCTCTAAGGGTCTATGAGACCCGTACGTTCCATCTGGCTGTCCGGACCCGAGCCTTGGCTTCCTGATGCCGAGGCGCAAGGTTCGCGTCAGCGCGCCCTATGCCTAGACAACGGCTTCACCGGCCTGACCGCTCCCGCCATCGTCGAGATCCAGGCCGACAATGTCGAGATCCAGGCCCGCGAACTCTATGCCGAGAGGATGGCCAAGCTGCGACAGGCCGACGCCGGGATCATCAACCTGACCCCGTTCCGCGGCCCGTCCTGCGCCAGCGCCGCCGCTTTCGAGGCCGGGGTGCTGGCCGGACTGGGGCGGCCGATCATGGCCTATGTGAACATCGCCGACGAAAGCGAGGCCGAATATGTCGACCGGGTCGAGGTGCATGTCGGCGCCCAGCGCGACGAGCACGGCGTCTGGCGTGACGGCGACGGCTGCGTGGTCGAGGACTTCGGCCTGCCCGAGACCCTGATGCTGTGGGCCGAGGCTCGCCGCCTGTTCGTGATCATCACCGACGACCCGCTCCACGACCTGACGGGCCTGGAAATGTGCCTGGAGGCGTTGACGCTGTACGCGGAGTAGGGGGCAAGTGGGTGAGGTGAACCGGTCCCTACGTCCATCCTAGTCCAGCATCGCCTCGCAGAATCGCCTCGGCCGCCGCCGAATGCCCGGATTCCTCGCGGTCGTGCAGCACCAGCGGCGGCAGCAGGACCAGCGGCGCCTTGCCGGTCTTGATCGCCCGCACGATCACCCGCTTGGCCGGGGCGTCGGCGAAGGGCGCCACCGGGCGGATCTTGAACGAGCCGGCCTTGGGGGCCAGCAGGGCCAGGATGTCGGCCAGGCGGTCGGCGCGGTGGATCAGGGTGATGGTCCCGCCCTCGCGCACCGCCTTCAGGCAGAAGCCCGTCCAGGCCGCCAACCCGCCGTCGGCCATCCAGGCCCCGGATTTCTCGGGAGAGGGCGCGCGCAGGGCGCCGGGATCGTCGAAAAACGGCGGATTGCCGATCACCGCGTCGAACACCGGCAGGTCCAGGGCCCGAAAGCCGCGCTCGACATCGCCGGAGACGATCTCGACACGATCCCGCAGGGCGTTGAGCACGACATTGCCGCGCGCCAGGTCGACGGCGGCGGGGTCACGCTCCAATCCGACGAATCGGACGCCCGGTCGCCGGGCCGCCGCCGCCAGCAAGGCGCCGCCGACGCCGCAGCCGGCCTCGATCACCCGCTCGTTCGAGCCGGCGTCGCAGGCGGCCGCCAACAGGGCCGCGTCCATGCCCGCCCGGTAGCCCGCCACGGGCTGGCGCAGCCTGACGCGGCCGTTCAGGACGGTGTCTTCGGTGACCCCCGAGGGGTTCGGAGGGGCGGGTATCTCGTCCGGCAACGTTTCAAGCCTTGTGCTCGCCTTGACCCTGACCTATCCCGCCAGCATTGTCGCTCGCAACGGCTGATCAAGCCCGAGGGACGCGAGGCGCACGCCGACCGCCGGCGGGCGTCAGCAGGGAGAGTATGGTTTTGGACGCAGCTGCAGCGACCCTCGCCCGGGAGCCGGGATCGGTGGATCGTCTCGTGCGGCTGGCCGCCGCCGACATGGCCGGGGTCGACGCCCTGATCACCGCGCGCATGCAGAGCGAGGTTCCGGTCATTCCCGCCCTGGCCGAGCATCTGATCGCCGCCGGCGGCAAGCGCCTGCGCCCGCTGCTCACCGTGGCCGCCGCGCGCCTGGCCGGGTCGGACAACGACACCTGCCTGAAGCTGGCCGCCGCCGTCGAATTCATCCACACCGCCACCCTGCTGCACGACGACGTGGTCGACGGCAGCCAGTTGCGGCGCGGCAAGGTCGCGGCCCACCTGATCTGGGGCGCGGCCCAGAGCGTGCTGGTCGGCGACTTCCTGTTCGCCCGGGCCTTCGAGCTGATGGTCGAGACCAACTCGATGAAGGCGCTGGAGATCCTGGCCAAGGCCAGCCGGGTCATCGCCGAGGGCGAGGTGCTGCAGCTCACCCGCAGCCACGACCTGAACCTATCGCAGGCGCTCTATCTCGAAATCATCGGCGCCAAGACCGCCGAGCTGTTCGCCGCGGCCTCGGAAGCCGGCGGCGTCTCCGCCGGAGTCTCTCCGAGCCAGTCGGACGCCCTGCGCGCCTACGGCATGAACCTGGGCCTGGCCTTCCAGCTGGCCGACGACGCCCTGGACTACGGCGGCACGACCGAGGCCCTGGGCAAGAACGCCGGCGACGACTTCCGCGAAGGCAAGGCCACGCTGCCGCTGCTGCTGGCCATCGCCCGCTCGGGTCCGCGCGAGGCCGAGTTCTGGGAGCGGGCCATCGGCCGTCGCGAGCAGACCGAGGCCGACTTCCGCCGGGCCCGCGAGCTGATCGTCGGCACCGGATCGCTGGAGGCCACGCTGGATCTGGCTGGAGGCTATGCCGACAAGGCCAAGGCGGCGCTGTCGGGCTTCCCGGCCAACGACTGGCGCCTGAGCCTGGAGAGCCTGGCCGACTTCGCGGTCAGCCGGCGAACCTGACATGACGTGGGCGGGGGGATCCAGGATCAGCAACATGCTTCCGCTGCCGCCGGAAGGCCCGCTGCCGTCTCTGAACACCGTCCTGAAGGCCACGCCCGAAAATCCCAGCGGCGATCCGCACGGTCATGTCCACCAGGCCGGCGGGACGGCCGGCAAGGTGGTCGGCGGGGGCTTGGGCGTGGTGGTCGTTCTGGGCGTCCTGCTGCTGATGTTCGGTCCGATGCTGTGGGCGCCGGTGGCGGCCGCCCTTTCGGCCGCCGTACGGGTCAAGGCCCTGACGCATAATGGCTGGGCGAGCGCCGGCGCGGCGATCGCCGCCGGCCTGGCCGTCGCCTTCGTCCAATTCCTGCTGCTGGTCCAGAAGAGCCCGCTGCTGCGCTATCCGGCCGTACTGCTGTTCTCGCTGGCCTGGGTGGGCGGGCTGTGGCTGGAATTGGCGGCTCCGCCGCACAACTGGCTGACGGCGCCGCCCTGGCACGCGCCCGGCCCCTGGGCGATGGCCGCCGTGGGCGTGGGCACGGTGATCTATGCGGGCCTCTACCTGCTGATCCTCGCGCGCTTCGGCAAGGGCCCGTGGGCCAGCCGGTGGCAGCTGATCAAGTAGGCTGAACCTTCCTGCGTCCTTCGAGGCCCGCTGCGCGGGCGCCTCAGGATGAGGAACGTTTTGCTGAATTCCTCATCCTGAGGTGCGAGCCGAAGGCGAGCCTCGAAGGACGCAACGCGCCTAGGCCTTCGCCTTCAGGCAAAGGTCCAAGTGGGTGCCGTTGTCGTCCTCGACGTGGCGCGTCCAGGCCGCGTCGATAGCGGCGATCACCTCGGCCGCGCTGGCGCCCTTGACCGCCTCGCGCTTCTTCTTGCGGTGCAGGATCTCCACGCCGTAGCCCAGGTCCAGGAAGAAGCTCAGCAGGGCCGAACCCTCGGCGCGCGAGGTCTCGGCCTGGAAGCGCGGCGAATATTCCAGGAAGGTGATCGGCTTCTGCTCGGCCATGAAGGCCTTGGCGCCCATGAAGGCGCGGTATTCCATGCCCTCGATGTCGATCTTCATCACGTCGACCCGCCCGAGCTCGCCGCGCAGCAGGTCGATCGGCACGACCGGGGCGAAGTCATAGTCGCTCAGGTCGTCCGGCGCGGCTTGGCCGGCCGGCTCCAGCTGGTGGTTGTTGTGCATGGTCTGGCGGCGCAGGAAGGCCGTCTCCAGCTTGTCGGACACGCCCACCAGGATCAGCCGGATGTTGTCGACGGCGTTGGTCTTGGCGCTTTCCAGGATCACCCGGCCGTTGCCCGGGCTCATCTCGATGGCGATCACCCGGCCGGTCGGCCCGACCTTCTTGGCGGCGGGCAAGGCGAAGGCGCCCCAGCTGGCCCCGACGTCCAGCACGGTCATGCCGGGCTTCAGGGTCTGCAGGAAATAGTCCAGCACCCAGGGCTCGTAGTCCTTGCCGTCCAGCAGCTGCTTGGTGATCACCCAGTGATCGGGCATGCGGAAGGTGCAGCCGCGGAACTTCACAGAGGCCGGGACCGGGGCGACGCCGACCGGCAGCGAGATCGCCTGGTGCTTCTTCTTGCGGAACAGACCCATGGAGCCCTCGTGGCGGCGCGGCGCCTTGGAATCAAGCGCGGCGGCTTCGTTTCTCGACCGACACATAGCGATAGCTTGTGGCAAGGTCACGTCCGCCGGGCGAGAAAGGTGAAGCTCGACATCGATCCCGATTCGTCGCACGCCTAGGCCGCGCCCTGGGACCACGCTTTCGCCGGAGACCGTCATGATCCGCCTGTTGCTCAACATCCTGTGGTTCATCTGCGGCGGCTTCATCTCGGGCTGCCTGTGGCTGCTGGGCGGCGCGCTGCTGGCCATCACGATCGTGGGCCTGCCCTATACGGGCGCGGCCTGGCGCATCGCCGGCTTCGCCTTCTGGCCCTTCGGCAAGGAGCTCGTGCCGCGCGAGCTGGTCACCGGGCGCGAGGACCTGGGCACCGGCGGCCTGGGCTGCGTGCTCAACGTGATCTGGTTCCTGCTGGGCGGCTGGTACATCGCGCTGTCGCACCTGATCGCCGCCGCCGCCGAGGCCGTGACGATCATCGGCATCCCGTTCGCGATCAAGGACCTGCAGCTGGCCATCGCGGCCATCGCCCCGATCGGGCGGACGGTGGTGGACCGGCGCTAGGCGTCAGAACCCGGTGAACAGGCGGTCGACGGCGCGGCGGATGTCGTCTTCGTAGGCGGCGAGTGAACCTCGCGATCGACCTAGTTCGCGGTGCTCGATGTTGCTGAGGAACGCCGCGTTGACGACGAGGTTTTCGCCCGCGAACTCGACTTCCACCAAGACCTTGCTGTCGTGCGCCGACTGTTCAAGACGCATGAGTGGCGCGATGACCACCGTTGGCAGGGCTTCGAACAGGTGGGACTGCAAGACGACGAGATAGGGGACCTTGGCGCGCGTGGGCGCGCCAGGATTTTGGAAGACGTCGTACTGGCGGGTCACCAGCGGCGCCACTCCGCGCCGAACGCGCCGTGTTCTTCGACGAACTGATTGAGTTCGCCGATCACCTCGGCGTTCTCCTCCGCCCAGCGCCGAGCGCGTTCCTCGGCGCCGGCGGGATCGATCTTCTGGAGGTGCAGCCTCAGCTGGATCTCGCTCATGCCGGCGACTGAAATCCCCAGCTGCTTGGCCTGCGCCAGCAGTTCCGGATCGATGCCGATGTCGAGTTCGACCTTGCCCATGGGCGAAGGCTAACACGACCCTCGACCGCCTGACAGGCGCGGAAACTGGCGTTTCTAGCTCGCGCTCCGCCGCAACACGTGCGTCCAAGGTCCCGTATCGTCCGGCGAAAACCCCTGCGCTTCCCAGAACGGCGCGGCGGCGGGGGAGGCGGCGGCGTTGCAGGTCAGGAGATCGACCTGGTCGAGGGCTTCCTGCACGAGGGCCGCGGCCAGGGTCCGCGCCACGCCCTGGCGGCGGAAGGTCGGGCGGACGTAGAAGCGGCGCACGCGACGGGCCGGCTCGTCGGCGGCGGGTTCGACCGACAGGCCGCCGATCCCCGCCAGCTCACCGGCCAGCAGCGCGCCCAGCAGGGCCTCGCCGTCGCCGTCGAAGCGCTGGCCGCCGCCGGTCCAGCCCTCGGCCAGCCGCGCCATGTTGCCGACGCCCTCGCTCGCCGCGTCGGCGAGGAGGGCGTCGAAGCCGTCCGGCAGGTCGTCGATGATCCGGATCAGCTGGATCAAAGTCAGCCCGGCGAGATCATGTTCTCGGGGCGGACGTACTGGTCGAACTCTTCATTGGTCAGGTAGCCGCCGCCGACGGCTTCCTCGCGCAGGGTGGTGCCGTTCTTGTGCGCGGTCTTGGCGATCTTGGCGCAGATGTCGTAGCCCAGCTTGCCGTTCAGGGCCGTGACCAGCATCAGCGAGTTCTCGACGCCCTTCTTGATGTTGTCGACGCGCGGCTCGATGCCCACGACGCAGTTGTCGGTGAAGCTGATCGCGGCGTCCGACATCAGACGCACCGACTGCAGGAAGTTGTAGGCCATCACCGGATTGAAGACGTTCAGCTCGAAGTGGCCCTGGCTGCCGGCGAAGGTGACGGCGGCGTGGTTGCCGAACACCTGGACGCAGACCTGGGTGAGGGCCTCGCACTGGGTCGGGTTGACCTTGCCGGGCATGATCGACGAGCCGGGCTCGTTTTCCGGCAGGCTCAGTTCGCCCAGGCCCGCGCGCGGGCCGCTGCCCAGGAAGCGGATGTCGTTGGCGATCTTGAACAGGCTGGCGGCGACCGTGTTGATCGCGCCGTGGCTGAAGACCATCGCGTCGTGGGCGGCCAGGGCCTCGAACTTGTTCGGGGCGGTGGTGAAGGGCAGGCCGGTGATGGCGGCGATCTGGGCGGCCACCTTCTCGGCGAAGCCTACGGGTGCGTTCAGGCCGGTGCCGACGGCGGTGCCGCCCTGGGCCAGCTCCATCAGCTTGGGCAGGGTGCTCTCGATGCGCTCGATGCCGTTGGCCACCTGCTGGGCGTAGCCGCCGAACTCCTGGCCCAGGGTCAGGGGCGTGGCGTCCTGGGTGTGGGTGCGGCCGATCTTGATGATCTTGGCCCAGGCGTCGGACTTGGCCTTCAGCGCCGCGTGCAGGTGCTTGAGGGCCGGCAGCAGGTCGTGGACGATCTGCTCGGCGCAGGCCACGTGCATGGCCGTCGGATAGGTGTCGTTCGACGACTGGCTCATATTGACGTGGTCGTTGGGGTGGACGGGCTTCTTGCTGCCCATCTCGCCGCCCAGCATCTGGATCGCGCGGTTCGAGATCACCTCGTTGGCGTTCATGTTCGACTGGGTGCCCGAGCCGGTCTGCCAGACCACCAGCGGGAAGTGCGCGTTCAGCTTGCCGTCGATGACCTCGTTGGCGGCCGCCACGATGGTCTCGGCGATCTTCGGGTCCAGCTTGCCCAGGGCCAGATTGGCCTCGGCGGCGGCGCGCTTGACGATGCCCAGGGCGCGGACGACGGGAAGCGGCTGCTTCTCCCAGCCGATCTTGAAGTTGCCGAGCGAACGCTGGGCCTGAGCGCCCCAGTACTTGTCGTTCTCGACGGCGATCGGGCCAAAGGTGTCGGTCTCGTTGCGCGTGGCGGTCATGCGGCGGGTCTCCCGGAAATCTGTCGAGCGGGGGTCTAGACCCAAGGCGGGCGGAGGGCAACGCTCCCGACTTGCGAAGCCGCACCGGCGACGCTACGACAAGAACGTTCGAGGAACGGAGTTCGCCGATGAGCCCCCACATCGCCCTGCTGCGGGCCGTCAATGTCGGCGGCCGCAAGGTGCTGAAGGACGACCTGCTGGGCCTGGCCAAGGACCTGGGCTTCGACGACGCCAAGACCCTGCTGGCCAGCGGCAACCTGGTGCTATGGGGGAAGGGCGGCCCCCACAAAAGCGATGCGGACGCCGACATCGAAAGACGCCTGGAGGACGGTCTGGAGAAGCGCATGGGCCTGCGCACCGACTTCATGGTCCGCTCGCCCGCGGAGCTGAAGGCGATCATCGCCGCCAATCCGTTTCCGGACCTGGTCGAGGCCCGGCCAAGCCACCTGGTCGTCAACTTCCTCAAGCATCCGATCCCGGCGGCCGACGTCGAAGTGCTGCGCGCGGCGATCACCGGCCGCGAGCGGGTCGAGGGCGGCGGCAAGGAGCTCTATGTCGACTTCATCGACGGCATCGGCGAGTCGATGCTGGATCGCGACTGGAAGAAGACCAAGAAGGCCCCGGTCGGCACCGCCCGCAACTGGAACACGGTGATGAAGCTGGCCGCGATGGCGGGAATCTGAGGCGGGAAGGGCGGTCTTCCTGACCCGGACGAGAGAGCGTCAAGATCTTGAGATCTGGTCGTTTTCGCAGGATTTGACGGCGCCGCGCGGATGATCTGATGAGCCTAGTCGGCGCATGATATGTAACGGACAAATCCATTTTTGATTGACAGCGCTGTCTTTCATGCTCATATCTCCCGAGACACAGGGGAGGACGACCATGGGCTCGGCGAAGGCTGGCGATGGACGGATCTTGGCGCTCGACGTCTTGAGAGGACTGGCCGTCGCCGGCATGATCCTCGTGACCAGTCCCGGATCGTGGGACCAAAGCTATGGGCCGCTCAAGCACGCGGCCTGGAATGGCTGGACCCCGGCCGACCTGGTGTTTCCCACCTTCCTGTTCTGCGTCGGCATGGCGATCGGCCTCTCGGCGCCGCGCCTGCGGGCGGGGGATCGAGCCTCGGCCGCGTTGTGGGTCAAGGTGGCCCGCCGGACCGGCCTGCTGATCCTGCTGGGCCTGGTGCTCAACGCCCTGCCGACCTTCGACCTGGCCCACCTGCGCATACCCGGCGTCCTGCAGCGGATCGGCCTGTGCTACGCCCTGGCCAGCGCGGTCTGTCTGCTGCCCGCCAAGCCGGCCGCCGACGGAACGCCGCAGATCGATATCGGCTTCACCGCCCTGGCCGCCGTGGCGCTGCTGGTCGGCTATTGGGCGCTGCTGGCGTTCACGCCGGTTCCCGCCTTCGGCGTCGGGCGGCTGGACTCGCACGGCTCGCTGCCGGCCTTCGTCGACCGGGCCGTGTTCACGATCCCGCACCTGTGGCCCTACGGCCTGACCGAGGGCGTGGGCGTGACCTACGACCCGGAGGGCCTGCTCTCGACCCTGCCGGCGACCGTCAACGTGCTGCTCGGCGCGATCGCCGCCACGATGCTGACCCGGCGCTCGGAGCGGGGCGCGGAGGGGGCGGCCAGTCTCGTCCCGCTGTTGGTTCTGGGCGCGGCCCTGGTGGTCGCCGGCCTGGCGCTGGATCCGGTCGTACCGGTCAACAAGCGGATCTGGACGTCCAGCTTCGCCCTGTTCAGCAGCGGCGCCTCCTTGGTCGCCCTGGTCGTCCTCCAGGCCGTCCTGAAGGTCCGGGCGGCCCGGATCATCGCGGCGCCGCTGAAGGTGCTGGGCGGCAACGCCATCCTGGCCTTCGTGGTCTCGCAGGTGCTGGGCGCCTGCGGCGGCCTGACACTGAAGCATCGCGCGGGCCTTCCGGACCTGACGCCCCAGGGCTTCGGCTTCGAGACGGCCCAGCGGCTGACCGCGGATCCCTACCTGGCCTCGTTCCTCTGCGCCCTGGCGATCCTGACCCTGATCACGCTGGTGATCGCCCCGTTGCACCGGCGCGGGATCCATCTGCGGCTCTAGGTATTTGTTTCGACGCATTTTCTTCACGCGAACCGATGTCCACTTCGCTCGAAAATGCTCTAGTCATGGCGGGGCGGCGAGCGGTCCGATATAGGGGCGGGACGCACCTCCGCTCTTTGGGAGACTCCCATGCTCGTCGCCACCACCAACGACCTGCCCGGCTACCGTGTCGTCGCCCATCTGGGCCTGGTGCGAGGCGTCACCGTCCGCTCGCGCAGCGTGATCGGCAATCTGGGCGGCTCGATCCAGTCGATCTTCGGCGGCAAGCTGTCGATCTATGTCGACCTGGCCGAGGCGGCCCGCAAGGAAGCCTACGACCTGCTGGTGGCCCACGCGGCCGAGCTGGGCGCCAACGCCGTCATCGCCATGCGCTACGACGCCAACGAGATCATGGAAGGCATCACCGAGGTCCTGGCCTATGGCACCGCCGTGAAGGTCGAGCCCCAAGCTTGATGCCGGGGGGAATGGACGACGGCTGGACGCATCACGGCAAGGTCAGGGCCCGCGAGGACGGCGGCGAACTGACCCTGGTGGTCGACGGCCTGACCACCCAGGCCAAGTACTACAAGCCGCTGATCTACGAGTTCTTCCGCAAGGTCTGGCGCGGTTCGCGGCCGGCCTGGGGCGAGTTCTCGGTCGAGATCGGCATGGAGTTCGTCGGCGAGCCGCCGTGGATGGACCTGGACAACCTGGCCAAGGCCCTGCTGGACGCGATCAAGGGCTACGCCTTCCACGACGACGCCCAGGTCGCCCGGCTGCTGGTCGAGCGCCGCCCGGCCGAGCGCGAGCGGATCGTCATCGTGGTGCGGAAGCTAGAGTCGCGCTTTCTGCGGGCCACGCTCGAAGACTGACGCTCCCACCGCGAACAGCAGCACCAGCATGAAGGCGCCGTAGCGGCCCTGGCTGGCCGGGTCGTCGGACATCAGTTTCTGGAAGTTGGCCAGCACCAGGTCGGCGCCGGCCAGGATCGGCATGCCGTAGGCCAAGGCCGGGAACAGCCGCCGACCGCGCGGAATGCGCCGCAACCGCGCCGTCGCCTGGAACACGAAGGTCACGGCCGCCGCCGCCGCGAAGGCGTTCAGCGCGTAGAACCAGAAGGCCTGCTCGAGCAGGCCGTTTCCGTAGGCGGCGTAGAACAGCGTGGCCGCCAGCCAGGCCAGCAGGCCGGCCAGACCGAAGATGGCGGCGTCCAGTTTTGACACGATCGGCTCCCCCCGAGGCTTTCTCGGGGAGGGCGGTGCATGGGACGTGCCGACTTAAATTCCGCTCATCCTGGCGAATGCCGGGATGAGCGGGTGAAAGTCAGGTGTTCCAGAACTCCAGGAAGCCCCACGCCGCCAGCAGCAGCGCGAAGCCCAGGAAGATCAGGGTCGTGCAGGTGAAGGCCAGCTTGCGCAGCGAAACCCAGCTGTCGACCCGGCGGCCGCCGCGCCACACCAGGGGCAGCATGGCCAGGGTGGCGATGGTCAGCAGGGTGGCGACGAAGGCGCAGGCCGAGGCGCTCAGCAGCCAGCCGCTGGGCCAGCCGTAGAACACCTTGGCCAGATCGCTGGCGCCGTTGGCGAACACCCCGACGCCGATCAGGGCGATCAGCCAGAGGATGGCCTGGATGGTCTGCAGCAGGCTGGCGCGGGCCTGGGTCGGGGTCTGGCGCGCCTCGCGGCGATCGCGGGTGGCCACGCCGATCAGGGTGGCGATGGCCGCCAGGGCGGTCAGCACGGCGAAGGTCGTCAGCAGGGCGGGCTGATGCGGGAAGCCGACGCGCTCGAACGCCGCCTCGCCCATCGGCGAGAAGAACCGCGTGACCTTGCCGTCGTCGCGCTGGAAGACCAGCAGGCCCGGGCCGCTGACCGGCGCGAAGGTGTCGGGCTGGTCGGTCGCCGTCCATTGGCTGGACTTGCGGTCGATCGTCAGGGTCAGGCGGCCGTCCGGGGCGGCGCGCACGGTCGCCTCGCCGATCAGGCGGTCGATGAAGCCCTCCAGCCCGCCATAGGCGCGGCGGGTGGTCAGGAACTGGCCTTCATAGGCCCGCGCCTCGTCATGGGTGATCCGGCTGGCGGCGGGGATCTCGGGGCGCGGGGCGTAGAAGCGCTCGAGGATGGTCGAGGGCAGGCTGCTGGGCAGGTCGGCGCCGGTGTCGGTGTTGACCGCCACGAAGATGCCCAGGCCCAGGTCGGGAACCATGACCATGTTGGAGTGGAACCACAGGGTCGCGCCGGCGTGGCCGAAGCCGCGGCGGCCGCCGGGCAGGGGGATGTCCTGGAAGCCGGCGTTCCAGCCGGGGGCGCCGTCGGCCGGGCGGTAGGTCGGGGTGCGGAACAGCGCGCCGGTCTTGGACGAGAAGATCGTCTTGCCGTCGATGGTCCCGCCGTTCAGCAGCAGGGTCATGTAGCGGGCCATGTCGCCGGCGGTGCTGGAGGCCGAACCGGCGGGCGCGATGTGGCCGATGAATTCGGGCGCCTCGGTCTGGAAGCCCAGCGGGGTCCACCGGAAGCCGTCCGACAGGTCGGCCGCCAGGTTCGGCGCCATCGGGGCGGGCAGATTGTCCTGCCACGGACGGTTTTCGCGGAAGGTGGTGTGCGTCAGGCCGGCGGGCAGGATCACCTGTTCGGCGACCACCTTCTCGAACGGCTGGCCCGTCACATTGGCCAGGGCCGCGCCGGCCAGGCCGACGCCGTAGTTGGAATAGGCCGGCAGCAGGCCCGGCTCGCGCACGCGGTTGGGACGCTCCTGGCGCAGATACAGCTCCAGCGGACGCTCGCGGCGCGGGTCGCGCTCGAACAGCTGGCCCAGGGCCCGGTCCTCGAACCCGGCGGTGTGGGTCATCAGGTCGCGCAGGCGCACCGGGGTCTTCTTGCCCTGGTCCTTCAGCTGCAGCTTCTCGGGCAGGTAGATGTTGATCGGGGTGTCCAGGCGCATGCGCCCGGCCTCGACCTCGTTCATCAGGGCGATCCAGGTGAAGGTCTTGGAGATCGAGCCGATGCGGAACAGGGTCTTGTCGGGATCGACCTTGCGGCCGTCCTTCAGGCTGGCGACGCCGTAGCCCTTCTTCAGCACCACCTGACCGTTCTGGACGACGGCGATGGTCACGCCGGCGATATGGTCGCGGAGCATGCGGTCGCGCACGACGCCGTCGACATAGGCCTCGAGGTCGGCGGCCGGCAGCGGCGCCGACGGGCTGGTCAGGACGGGCGACGGGGTCGGGGCGGCGGCGCTCGACGCTGTCGCGGGCGCGGGCGTCGCGGCGGCCGGCGCGGCGGATTGCGGGCGCGGGGCGCGGCGACGGCGGACCGTTGGGGTGTAGGGTATCGGGGCGGACGGCAGCGTGGCGGTCGGAGCCGTGGCCGGCGGCGGTCCGGCGGGGGCGACGTCTTGGGTTTCAGCCATCGTCGCGCCGAAAAGGCCGCAACCGATGATCGCCGCCGAGAGAACGGCCCTGAACGAAAGACGCAGCGTCACGAACAAGACCTCGCCGGCTATGGAAAATTAAGGTGAGCAGACTTCTAGGGCGCCCCGGCCGGGGATCAAAGGGGCTGTGGTCCGCCTGCCGCCTCTTTCCCGTGGACGCATTATCGTTCAGCGCCGCGCGAAAGCGTGGCGGCGGCGGGTTTCGCCGAGCCTCGCGGCGGCGGGCGCGGAAAGGCGTAGAGCGGCAGCAGCGGCCGTAGGCCGGCGCCGATCCACAGCTGCGGCTCCGAGGCCGGCTCGGCCCCGGTGTCGCGCTCCCGCCGGGCCACGCAGCCCTGGACCGCTCGACCCAGGGCCGCGAAGTCACGGGCGGTCGGCGCGGACGACAGGAAGCAGTCGTCGAAATAGGGGTACTTGTCGTCCTCGCTGCAGCCGAACGAGGTGCGGTCCGACCGCGCCGCCGTCAGAATCATCCGGTCCTCGCGCTGCAGGGGTTTGACGAAGACGCCGGAGAAGCAGGCCGAGACCACGACGATCGACGGGCGCGCCGGGCAGGCGTCGTCAACCACCGCCGCCAGCAGGCTGGGCGGCAGGATGTCGTCGTCGAGCACCGCGCCCTCGGGCGCGCCGTGGCTGGTGAGGTAGACCAGGCAGCCGGCGGTATTCTTGGTCGCTAGGTCGCGCAGGTCGTCGTGGATGGCGCGCAGGTCGGTCTTGCTTGGCCTCACGGCCGGATAGCGCTTGGGACGCACCGAATACTGACGGATGGCGTCGGGGGCGAAGCCGAGGCCCGCCAAGGTCAGGCCGATGTCGCGGCGGGCGTTGTCGAAGGCCTCGGTCGGACCGCCCGAATGGGCGTGCCAGTCGCCGGCCACGACGACCGCGGCCCAGTTGGAGAAGGGACCCTGGGCGTGCGCGGGGACAGCAAGCAGCGGCAGCAGCAAACCCAGAACCAGGCTCGCGAACCGCTGCATGGCCGGCCTACTTCTTGAACTTCGAGAACGGCGTGGGGATCGCCGTGGCGCTGGCCTTGGCCAGCAGCCGGCCTTCGGGGTCGTAGAGCTCGCCTTCCAGGAAGCAGACGGTCCTGCCCCAGCGGACCACCCAGCCGACGCCCTTGAGCGGGCCGGGCAGGGCCGGACGCAGGAAGCTGGTCTTCATCTCCAGGGTCGGGACCACGCTGGTCATGCCCGAGGTGATCATGCCCGCCACCGACATGCACTCGTCCAGCATGGCGCAGACGAAGCCGCCCTGGACCTGGCCCATCGGATTGCCGACCGCCTCGACCGAGGGCTCGAACGCGATCTCGACCCGGCGTTCGGCCTGGTTGACCGACAGCATGCGGAAACCCAGGGTGCGGGCGCTGCCTGGTGGGTTCTTGGACGCGAGAAATCGCGCGAGGATCGCCTCGTCCGTCAAGGTCCGCGGCGTGTCCGAAGCCACGTCGCTTGGGGCCACATCGTTTGGGGCGATGTCGCTCACGCGGCTATTTCTTGCGGAACTGGTCGAGGGAGATGATCTTCGGAGCCTCTTCGCCGCCCTCGGTGGTGGCGACGACCTCGGGTTCCGGCTCGGGCTCGGGCGCCTGCGGGATGATTTCCGGAGCCTCGAACTGCAGGGCGAACTGCACCGACGGGTCGTAGAACCGGGTCACCGCCGCATAGGGGACCGACAGCCGCTTGGGCTGGCCGCCGAACTTCAGGGTCACCGAGAAGAAGGTCTCGCCCGGCGCCAGGTCCCAGTACTGGTGCTGCAGGATGATGGTCATCTCGTCGGGATACTTGCCCAGCAGGTCCTGCGGGCCCGAGACGCCCGCCGCCTGGGTCTTGAAGGTGATGTACAGATGGTGCGGTTCGGGCAGGCCGCCGGGCGCGGCGGCCTTCCTCAGCGCGGCCTTCACGACGCCGCGCAGGGCGTCCTGGGCCATCGCCTCGTACTGCATCAGATCTTCAGGCGGATTGGTCTGGGCCATGCGGTCCATCGTAAAGCGGGAACTGGAACGAAGCGAGCAGAGTAGCGTGTCGCGGGGAAGCGGCAAAGGTGGAACGGGCGTCAATTTTGAGAGAGCTTTCCCTCCCCCTTGTGGGGAGGGTGGCGGCGAAGCCGACGGGTGGGGGATCGGTGCAGGGCGGCGGGCTCAGCAAGCCCCACCCGACCCGCTATGCGGGCCACCCTCCCCACAAGGGGGAGGGAAAGGCGCGGAGTTTGAATATGGAAAGTGGAGGGATTCTGTTGGCAGGCTCCCGCATCCCTTCGCAAGGAAGAGGAGGGAGCCTCGGCGATGTCGTGGAAAGTGGAGGGATTCTGTTGGCAGGCTCCCTCCGGGCCCCGCCTAAGGATCTGAACCCCTAGGACTTAAGAGGCGAGATCACCCGCACCGCATTACGCGGCGATGGCGAACTCTTCAGCGAAGTTATCGTTCGCAGTTAGTTTAGCGGCCCGATACGGTGAGCCACGCCGAGAGAAAGCATACACCTTTACACGTCTGTCGATGCTGATCGGCCCCATGCATTCCCGTGATAACTCGGGAGGTCTTGGTGGAGCCGCCGGGAATCGCACCCGGGTCCAGTCCGCTTATTACGTGCGCGTTTATCCCCATAGTCCGGGCGAACCCGAACGAACTCAATATAGGGGGTGGGAGGCGTGGAGGGAAGGCCGCCCGTGTTTTTGGCCATGTCCGGGGTGGCGGCGACGCTGGGCGCGGGGCGGCGGGGTCAGGCTCAGGCGGCCCTCGGTCAGCCGGCCGGCCAGCTGTCCGCCGCCGTCCTCGAACAGGCGAACGTCGTCGCCGACCAGCTCGTAGTGGCCTTCGAAGACCAGTTCGCCGTCGTGGTGTTCCTCGAACCGGCCGTCGAGGCGCAACTCCAGGCTCACCGCCCCGTTGGCGCTGGCCCAGACCCCGGAGACGCGGCGGCCGATCAATGGACGGCTCCCCAATGGACGCCGCTCAGGGCCGAGGCGGCGGTGACGAGGGCGGCGGCGGTCGGCCAGGCGGCGACGAACCACCGAGGCGCGGCCTGGGGCCGGCGGGGCGTAAAGCGTGTCATGATATCCTCGGGGGCGGACGGCCGCTGCGTCGTTCGGTCCCGGGTCCCCAGACCCTAGGAAAGGGCGAGAGCTCGGAAAGGGGCGGCGACGGCGGCGAGGCGGGATGTCGCCACCATGACTCATGGATCGCTGTTCGCGATAGACCGATGCTGCCCCTTGATTGCACGATCCTGCACATCACCTCTGACAGGCGTGACCGGCAAGCCCGGCAGGCGTAGGACAACGTCCGTCCGCAAAAGGAAATGCCGATGGTCGAGCAAGGCGAACTCGCCGCGCTGATTGAACGATACGCGCCTCACGATGGAGAGCACGGCATCTGCGAGAAGGCCTCGCTGCATCGCGCGAGCCAGCCCACCGAACCGAAGCACGGCGTGTTCGGCGCGGCGGTCTGCGTGGTGGCCCAGGGTCGCAAGCAGGTGCTCAGCGGCGGTTCGGTGCTGGTCTACGACGCGCTGAACTATCTGGTCGCCTCGGTGGACCTGCCGGTGATCGGCCAGGTGATCGAGGCCTCGCCGCGGGAGCCCTATCTCAGCTTCCGCATGGACCTCGACCCGGCGGTGATCGGCGACCTGCTGCTGCAGCTGGGCGGCGAGCCGGCCCTGGCCCAGGACGCCGGGCCGCTGATCGGGGCCATGGCGGTCAGCCAGGTCAATCCGCCCCTGCTGGACGCGGTGATGCGGATGGTCCGACTGATCGACACGCCGCGCGACGCCGCCGTCCTGGCCCCGCTGATCGAGCGCGAGATCCTCTACCGCATGCTGCTGGGCGATCAGGGGCCGCGCCTGGCCCAGATCGCCCGGGCCGACGGCCGCATGCGCCAGGTCAAGCGGGCCATCGGCTGGATCACCCGGCACTTCAACCAGCCGTTCAGCATCGAGGCGCTGGCCGCCGAGGCGCGCATGAGCCCCTCGGCCCTGCATCGCCATTTCAAGGCGGTGACCGCGCTCAGTCCCCTGCAGTACCAGAAGCAGATCCGCCTGCAGGAGGCGCGCAAGCTGATCCTGGCCCAGCGGCTGGACGCCAGCTCGGCCGGCCACGCGGTGGGCTATGACAGCGCCTCGCAGTTCAGCCGCGAATACGCCCGGCTGTTCGGCGCGCCGCCGCTGCGCGACGCGGCGCGCCTGCGGGCCCGGCCCGACATGCTGCTCGACACCTAGGGCGCGGCGTCGACCGTCCTAAAGGTTTTCCCCCATTTCTGGTCTGGCCAAAGAAGGACAAGCTCCCCGAGCTTGTCTTCGAGGCGAGCTGGGAGAGGGAGCGGGTCAGATGTCTAAGTTCGTCGCCGAGTTCATCGGCACGTTCGCCCTGGTGCTGTTCGGTTGCGGCGCGGCGGTCCTGGGCGGCGACCATGTCGGGCAGCTGGGCATAGCCCTGGCCTTCGGTTTCGCGATCGTGGCGATGGCCTACGGCATCGGCCCGGTGTCGGGCTGCCACGTCAATCCGGCGGTCAGCCTGGCGGCCTTCGTGGCCGGGCGGATGAGCGCCAAGGAGATGCTGATCTACTGGGCCGCCCAGTTCGCCGGCGCCGTCGCCGGCGCCGCGGTGCTGCTGTTCATCGCCGGAGGCACGACCCACGGCCTGGGCCAGAACGGCTGGGGCCCCGGCTATGGCGGCGGATTCGGGGTCGAGGCGGCCTTCGCCTTCGAGGTGGTGATGACCGCCCTGTTCGTGATCGTCATTCTGGGCGCGACCGGCGCCGACGCCGCCCCGGGCTTCGCGGGGCTGGGCATCGGCATCGCCCTGGCGGTGATCCACATCGTCGGCATCCAGGTGACCGGCGTCTCGGTCAACCCGGCCCGCAGCCTGGGTCCGGCGATCTTCGTCGGCGGCCAGGCCCTGGCGCAGCTGTGGTTGTTCTTCGCCGCCCCGACGATCGGCGCGGTGCTGGGCGCGCTGCTCTACCGCTTCAACGTGCTGAAGGTGGGCTGAGGCGGTCTAGTGCGGCAGGTCGGACCAGTTGATCACGACCGAGTTCTTGGATTGGCCGACCAGGGTCAGCTTCTGGCCGTGGTCGTCGCTGAACACGTCGAAGATGTAGCGGGCTCCGGGGCGCTCGACGTTCTTGAGGACCTTGCCTGAGCTGTCGAAGGTGACCAGGGCGAACGAAGTCCGATTGTCGGCGTAGCTGAACACCCAGGTCCTAGTCGGGCCGTAGTAGATGACGGGGCAGGTCTTGCTGGTCGGCGCGCCGTCGACCGGCGCGTTGATGCAGGCGGTCTGCAGCCCGGCGGGAATCGACGGGACCTCGGCGGAGGGGACGAACTGGATCTGGGGCGTGTTCGGCACGGCCTGGGCCTGGGCGGCGGCGCTCACGCCAAGGGTGGCGACGGCGCCGGCGACGCACAGCAAGGACTTCAGCGAAACGATCTTGGTCATGTCGGCTTCTCCCCCAGACTTATGGCCAAGCTAGATAACGGCGTTATGCCGAGTCTGCAATCGCCACGCGTGGGCGCGCCGCGGGTTGAGGCCCTACTTGTCCGGAGGCGCGGGCGTGGCGGTTTCCGTCGGCTCTTCCGCCGGCGCGGGCGCGGCGGGCGGCTGGGGGCGGTTGCCGGTCCCGGGCTTGAGCCGTCCGCCCGAGGCGATCAGCGAGTCATAGGCCTGTTGCTGGCGTGAGAAGTCGCCGCCGCGGGCGAACATCGCGTCGAACCGGGCGTCGCGGCCCGAGGCCGCCGACAAGGCCGCCGCCAGGGCCGGGGCGATCGAACCGACCTCGGCGTCGTCGCAGGCCCGGCGCAGGTGGCGCGCCTGGCCGGGAACCAGCAGGGTGACGTCCCAGGACACGCCCTCCAGGCACACCGGCTCCACGGCCCCGCCGCCGTAGTCGACGCTCACCGAGCGCGGCTGGCTCCACAGCGGGGCGCCGACCAGCGCCTTCAGCGGCGCGATCTGCTGGGTCGCGAGTTCGGCGTCGATGTCGACCCGGCGGCCGATCTCGGGCGTGCAGCAGCCCAGGCCGGCGCGAGCCTGGACGAAGGCGCGGCCGTCGCGGCGCACGGTGACCCGGACCACCGCCTGGCGCACCCCCGTCGCGGGCCGGGCCCAGACCTCGAGCACCAGCTCGCCGGGCTTAATCAGCTGGCTCTGCAGGGGCTGCAGGCCCCAGAGGCGGTAGAGCAGGGGATCGACGCCGTTGTCGATCGGAACCAGCGTCTCGCCGGGACGCAGGCGGCGGCCCTGGAACGGGTCCTGCTCGGGCGGCGGCTTGGGGATCTCGGGCGACCACCAGACGACGGGATCGGGCGGAGGCGGCGGGCCAGGCTGGGGCGCGGGTTGCTGGCCGGCGAGGGGAAGCCCTATCAGGAGACCGGCCAAAAGCATCGCGCCTGTCATGGCTACATTCCTTCAACACCCCGTTCGATGGAAAGCACGCCGGTGCGCGACAGTTCCACCAGGCCCAGCGGCCGCATCAGGTCCAGGAACTTGTCGATCTTGGACGGCGCGCCCGAGATCTCGAACACGAAGCTCTCCAGGGTGGTGTCCACCGGCTTGGCGCGGAAGATCTCGGCGATGCGCAGGGCCTCGACCCGATCGGCGCCCTGACCGCGCACCTTGACCAGGGCCAGCTCGCGCTCGACGCCGTTCGGGTCGCGCGTCACGTCGTGCACGCGGCGGACATTGACCACCTTGTTCAGCTGGGCCTCGATCTGATCGAGCACCTGGCGGGTGCCGCGGGTGACGACGGTGATCCGGCTGGTATGGGCCTTGCGGTCGGTCTCGGCGACCGTGAGGCTTTCGATGTTGTAGCCGCGCGCGGCGAACAGCCCGACCACGCGGTGCAGCACGCCCGGCTCGTTGTCGACCAGCAGGGCGAAGGTCGCGGTCTGCTCGACCTGTTCGTTGGGAGCCATGTCGTAGGCGGAGGCGGGTTGGAGGTCGGTGGTCATGGTGGTGTTGTAGCCCCTAAGATTGGAAATTTCCCTCCCCCTTGTGGGGAGGGGGGACCAGCGAAGCTGGTGGGTGGGGTCTGCTGACTCATCAAGCCCCACCCGACCCCTTCGGGGCCACCCTCCCCACAAGGGGGAGGGAAGAGCGTCAATTTAGACCAGCCCCGCGCCCGCCGCCCCGATGACATTTCCGATGTCCTCGACGTCGCCCATGATCATCTCGTTGTGGGCCTTGCCCGAGGGGATCATCGGCAGGCAGTTCTCGTCCTTGGTCACCATGCAGTCGAAAATCACCGGCCGGTCGCTGTTGATCATCTCCAGGATCTTGGCGTCCAGTTCGGCGGGGTCCTCGCAGCGGATGCCGACCGCGCCGTAGGCCTCGGCCAGTTTGACGAAGTCGGGCAGGCTGTCGGAATAGGAGTGGCTGTAGCGTTCGCCGTGCAGCAGCTGCTGCCACTGGCGGACCATGCCCATCCGTTCGTTGTTGAGGATGAAGATCTTCACCGGCAGCTCGTACTGGATCGCCGTCGACAGCTCCTGGATGCACATCTGGATCGAGGCTTCGCCCGCGATGTCGATGACCAGGGCGCCGGGATGGGCCAGCTGCACGCCGATGGCGGCGGGCAGGCCGTAGCCCATGGTGCCAAGGCCGCCGGAGGTCATCCAGCGGTTGGGCGCCTCGAAGCGGAAGAACTGCGCCGCCCACATCTGGTGCTGGCCGACCTCGGTGGTGATGTAGACGTCCTTGTCGCGGGTCAGGTCGTACAGGCGCTGTATGGCGTGCTGCGGCTTGATGGCGTCGCCGGACTGGCGATAGCGCAGGCAGTCGCGGGCCCGCCACTCGTCGATCTGCCGCCACCAGTCGCCGAGCGCCGCCTTGTTGGGCTTGTGGCCCGCCGCTTTCCAGGCGGCGATCAGGTCTTCGAGCACGCTGCCGGCGTCGCCGATGATCGGCAGGTCGACGCGGACGTTCTTGTTGATCGACGAGGCGTCGATGTCGATGTGGATCTTCTTGGAGCCCGGCGAGAAGGCGTCCAGGCGGCCGGTGACCCGGTCGTCGAAGCGGGCCCCGACGCAGATCATCACGTCGCAGTCGTGCATGGCGTTGTTGGCCTCGAACGTGCCGTGCATGCCCAGCATGCCCAGCCACGCCGGATCGGCCGCCGGGAAGGCCCCCAGGCCCATCAGGGTCGAGGTGACCGGCGCCCCGGTCATGGCCGCGAACTCGCGCAGGGCCTGGCTGGCCTTGGGGCCGGCGTTGATCACGCCGCCGCCGGTGTAGAAGACCGGCCGGCGCGCCTGGGCGATCAGCTTGGCGGCCTCGGCGATGCGGTTCTGGTCGCCCTTGGTCCTGGGATTGTAGGCGTGGGTCGAGGCGACCTCGGTCGGGCCGTAATATTCGCCCTTGGCGAACTGGACGTCCTTGGGGATGTCGATCAGCACCGGGCCGGGACGGCCGGTGGTGGCGATCTTGAACGCCTCGTGGATGATCTGCGGCAGGTCGCGGACGTCTTTGACCAGGTAGTTGTGCTTGGTGCACGAGCGGGTCATGCCGACGGTGTCGGCTTCCTGGAAGGCGTCGGTGCCGATCAGGTGGGTCGGGACCTGGCCGGTGATGACGACCATCGGGATGGAGTCCATCAGGGCGTCCATGATGCCGGTGATGGCGTTGGTCGCGCCTGGGCCCGAGG
The DNA here is from genome assembly GCF_001426905.1 of Caulobacter sp. Root1455. Lineage (GTDB taxonomy): Bacteria > Pseudomonadota > Alphaproteobacteria > Caulobacterales > Caulobacteraceae > Caulobacter. The sequence goes on along the minus strand of NZ_LMFQ01000024.1, from coordinate 587,050 downwards.
TGACCAGCACGACGCCGGGCTTGCCCGAGCTGCGGGCGTAGCCCTCCGCGGCGTGGGTGGCGCCCTGTTCGTGGCGGACCAGGATGTGCTGCAGGCGCGGCTCGTGGAACAGCGCGTCGTAGATCGGCAGCACCGCGCCGCCCGGATAGCCGAACAGCACCTCGACGCCCTGGTCCACGAGACCGCGAACCACGATCTCGGCGCCGGTCATGGCGCGCCCTTCTTGAGAAAGAGAGGGGATCGTCTGGACGGGAGCCTGGCTCTCGATGGTCTGGTGGGCGGTCATGGCGGTGATCCGGGGGGCTGGGAAGCTTGGCTTGGGGCAGGGCAGAAAAGAAAAAAGGCCCCGAAGGACCTTTTGTGCGCGCGACCGATCTATCAACGTGACTTCAAGGTCACGCCGTGAACGGCCGCTCCATAAGTACGATCATGGTGTTGCGCACGAGTGTTGCTCCAAATGGATGATTGGGGAATGCCATGCTCGCCGAGGGGCGTCAAGGCGCGGTTTGACGCAAGAAACAACCCGTTGCTCCCATGCAACGGCGTTCTGGGAGCGAAACTTAGCCCAAGGTTTCCAGCAGGAGGGCAAGAGCGTGCTCGGCGAACCGCCGCATGTTGGTCTCGCGGTCGTTCAGGCCCGTCTCGACGGTAAGACTGACCTCCTTGTCTGGTCCGACCACGGCCGTGCAGCTGTGGCCCGCCGCGTCGCCGTAGCGGTTGCCGTCCGGCCCGGCCGCGCCGGTTTCCGACAGGCCCCACGTCGCCTTGAGGTTCTTGCCGGCCACCCGGGCCAGCAGCACGGCGTAGGGCTCGCTGGCCGAGCGCAGGCCGTCCATGGCCTTCTGCGGGATGTCCAGCAGGGTCAGGCGGGCGCGGGCAGTGTAGACCACCGCGCCGCCGACATAGAACTTCGACGCGCCGGGCACGGCCAGCAGGGCCGCCGAGATCAGCCCGCCGGTCGAGGATTCGGCCACGGCGACGGTTTCCCCCCGTTCGGTCAGGCGGGCGGCGACGGCGGCGGCGAGGCGGGCGAGTTCGGTCATGGCGGGGTCTCGGCTAAACAAAGGCTGCGCTCATCCCGACAATGGTCGGGATGAAGGGATTTATGAGAGATCGGGAACGACCCGTTCCCAATCCGGCGTCTGGTTTCTGAACCAGGTCATCTGCCGCTTGGCGTAGCGCCGCGTCTCCTGCCGCGCCGCGTCCAGCGCCGCGTCCAGCGTGGTCTCGCCCCGCAGATGGGCGGCCAGTTCGCGGTAGCCGACGGCCTTGAGCGCGGGGAGGGACGGGTCCAGACCCCGGGCCTCCATGGCGCGCACCTCGTTCAGCGCTCCGTGCTCGACCATCAGGCCCAGGCGGGCGTCGCAGCGGTCGTAGAGCTCGGCGCGCGGGGGATCGAGCACGACGCCGCGCCACGTCCCTGCAGCCAGGGCGGGCTTGGTGTCGGTCTGCCAGGCGGTCAGCGACTTGCCGGTGGCGACGGCCACGGCGTGGGCGCGGACCAGGCGCTGGCGGTCGCCGATCTCGATGCGCTTCTCGGCCTGCGGGTCCAGCCGCGCCAGCACGTCGCGGAACTCCGGCTCGCCCTGGGCGGCGTAGAGCAGGGCCGAGACCTCGCGCTGGGTCTCGGACACCGGCGGCACGTCGGCCAGGCCGTGGGTCAGGGCGCGGAAATACAGGCCCGTGCCCCCGACCACGATGGCGGGGCGGCCCCGCGCGGCGATGTCGGCCAGGGCCTGGGTCGCCGCCGTCAGCCAGCGTCCGACCGACCAGCCGTCGGCCGCGTCGGCCACCCCGAACAGGTGGTGCGGCGCCTGGGCCAGCTCGTCCTCCGACGGCCCGGCCGTCAGCACCCGCAGGCCCGCATAGATCTGCATGGAGTCGGCGTTGACGATCTCGCCGCCGCGCTCGCGCGCCAGCTTCAAGGCCAGGGCCGACTTGCCGCTGGCGGTGGGACCGGCGATCAGGACGATGTCCGCTTCAGGCAATGCTCGATCCAGCGCGCTCAATTACGATCTCGCCTGGGACAAACCACGAAACGCCACGCCAGCGCCATCCTCGCGTCGCGTCGAAAGCTGGAAGACCGAAGCTAGTGGTTGACGCGGGCGGCTTCCTCCAATAGCCGCCCCTCATGCTCGCGATCACCCTCGTCTCGCCCGATCCCGCCGCCCTGGCGGAGGCCGTCGCCGCCGTGCGCGCCGCGTTGGCGGTTTCGTCCGAAGCCGTGCTGGGGGAGGGGGCGCTGGACCTGCTGATCGACGGGCCGCCGGTGGAGACCCACCAGGCGGTCAAGGCCGCGGTCGACGAACTGCCGGTCGACTTCGCCGTCCAGCCGGTCGAGAACCGTCGCAAGCGGCTGCTGATCGCCGACATGGACTCCACGATCATCAACGTCGAGTGCCTGGACGAACTGGCCGACTTCGCCGGGGTCAAGGACAAGGTCTCGGCGATCACCGAGCGCGCCATGCGCGGCGAGCTGGCCTTCGAGGGCGCGCTGCGCGAGCGGGTCGGCATGTTGACGGGCCTGTCGGTCGACGCCCTGCAGGCCTGCTACGACGACCGCGTGAAGCTCAATCCGGGGGCGCGCACCCTGGTGCGGACCATGGCCGAGCACGGCGCCCGCTGCGCCCTGGTTTCGGGCGGCTTCACCTTCTTCACCTCGCGGGTGGCCCAGGCGGCCGGCTTCCACCTCAATCGCGCCAACACCCTGATCGAGGCCGACGGCCGGCTGACGGGAACCGTCGGCGAACCGATCCTCGGCAAGGAGGCCAAGCTGGCCGCCCTGCGGGAGGAAACGGCGGCCCTGGGCCTGACCCCGGCCGACGCCCTGGCGGTGGGCGACGGCGCCAACGACCTGGCGATGATCGAGGTCGCGGGCCTGGGCGTGGCCTATCGCGCCAAGCCGATCGTCGCGGCTCAGGCCCACGCGAAGGTCGACCACGCCGATCTCACAGCCTTGCTCTACTTCCAGGGCTTCACCGCCGCCGAGTTCGTCTCGTGACCTTCCCGCGCGGCGTCCAGGCCGTGGTGTTCGACATGGACGGCCTGCTGCTGGACACCGAGACGGTCTACCAGGCGGCGATGATCGAGGCCGGCCAGGCGTTCGACATCGACTTCACCGCCGCGACCTACCGGTCGATGGTCGGCAAGACCAATCCGGAATGCGCGGTGATGCTGCGCGAGCTCCATGGCGAAACCTTCCCGGTCGAAGACTATTTCGCCCGCGTCTGGAGCGACGTCGAGATCCTGCTGGAGGCCGAGGTGCGGCTGAAGACCGGGGTGATGGAGATCCTCGACTATCTGGACGCCCTGGGCCTGCCGCGGGCCATCGCCACCTCCAACAGCCGCCAGGCGGTGGACCGCTATCTGGGGCGCTTCGATCTGGTCAGGCGCTTCCACGCGGTGGTCGCCAACGCCGACGTCACGCGCCACAAGCCGCACCCGGATCCCTATCTGGAGGCCGCCCGCCGGCTGAACGTCCACCCGACCCTGTGCCTGGCCCTGGAGGACTCCCACCCCGGCGTCCGCGCCGCGCACGCGGCCGGCATGATGACGATCATGGTGCCGGACATTCTCGACCCGAACGAGGAGATGCACGACAAGTGCGTGCACGTCGCCGACAGCCTGCACGTGGTGCTGGGCCTGCTGAAGGCCGCGGCCTAGTTCACTTCAACCTCTCCCATGGGGAGAGGGCGGGGCCCAAGCGAAGCTTGGGAGGGCGAGGGGGTTCTGAGTCCGACTGCGTGCCGGCAGGGTGTTCATGGAGATTGGCGAGGGTGTAACCCCTCACCCTCCCACCGCTGCGCGGCGGGCCCCTCCCTCTCCCACTGGGAGAGGGTTCGAGATTTGCCAATCCCCCAGGAACACCACCAGCTTGTCCAGCGCCATGGGCCTGGCGATGTGGTAGCCTTGGGCGAGGTCGCAGCCCATCATCTGCAGCATGGCCAGGGCCTGGCGGCTCTCGACGCCTTCGGCGGTGACCTTCAGGCCCAGGCTGTGGGCCAGATCGATGGTCGACTTGACCAGCAGGGCGTCCTTGGCGTCGTTCTCCAGGGACAACACGAAGGCCTTGTCGATCTTCAGCTCCTCGGCGTTGATCTGCTTCAGATAGGCCAGGGACGACAGGCCCGAGCCGTAGTCGTCGATCGACACGGGGATTCCGGCGGCGTTCAGCTTGGCCAGCACGCCCAGGGCGACGTCCGGATTGCCGATCACGGCGGTCTCGGTGATCTCGAAGCAGAAGCGGGCGCCGGCGGCGGCGATCTTCTCGATGGCGCGATCGGCGAATTCGGCGTCGTCGATCAGGCGACCGGAGATGTTGATCGAAATCGTCAGGTCATGGCCGACCTCGCGCAGCGCGCGCTGGTCGAGGATGGCGCGGTCGATCACGCAGTCGGTCAGGGCGCGGATGTGGCCGGTCTCCTCGGCCATGCCGACGAACAGGTCCGGCCGCAGCAGGCCGCGGGTCGGGTGGGCCCAGCGCACCAGGGCCTCCAGGCCGGTGATCGCGCCGCTGCGCAGATCCAGCTTGGGCTGATGATGCAGGAACAGGGCGCCGGTCGCGACGCCTTGCAGCATCTCGCTCATCAGCGACAGGTTGCTGGCCGGGTCGCCATAGGCCGCCGCATCGAAGATCGACACCTTGCGGCCGCAGGCGCGGGCCTGGTCCAGCGCGATCATCGCCTGTTCGATCAGGCGGGGCGCGTCAATGGTCCCGGCCTCGGCCGCGGCCAGGCCGTTGGTCATGTGGACGTCGACCAGCTCGCCGCCCAGGCGGACGGGCGCGGCCAGGTCGACGAGCGCCTTTTCGATGTGCGGGACGATCTCGTCGGTCAGCGCTGTCAGGCGGGAGATCACGCAAAGGGTCGAGGTCGTCAGGCGGCCGACCACGGCCTCCGGGTCGATCACCTGGATCCGCGCGCCGATCTCCGCGACCAGCTGGTTGAACAGGGCGTAGCCGATCGCGCTGCGCAGGACGGTGAAGCGGTCCAGCCCCAGGGCCCCGACCACGACCTGCTCGCCCGGCGCCAGGCGGGCCATGCGCGCCTCGATCTCACGCTCCATGGCCAGATGGTTGGGCAGGCCGGTCTCGGCGTCGCGCAGGGCCAGCTCGGTGATCCGAACCTCGCGTTCGCGGATCTCGGCGGCCATCAGGTTGAAGCTGTCGGAGAGATGGCCGATCTCGTCGCTGGAGCGCACGTCCACGTGCACGGCCTCGCCGCGCCGCAGACGCCGGGCGGCGTCCTCCAGGGCGGCGATCGGCCTGGCGATGTCGCGCGACAGCGCCCAGCTGGCGGCCACGACCAGGGCCGCGCCGGCCAGGACGGCGATGAACACCGCCGCCATCAGCGGCTGATAGGGCGCCATGGCCAAGGCCATGGGATAGCGCAGGACCAGCGCCGCCGGCGTCTGGCCGTCCAGTGTTTTCAGTCGTTTGACCAGAACCAGGTTGTCGCCCGCGGCCGTGCGCAGGCGGGTCGGCGCGGAGACCGCCTTGCCCGCGGCCGTGGCCGTGGCGACCAAGGCGCCCAGCGCCTTGGCGTCGGCGGTCTTGTCGGTGGTCACCCAGGTCTCGCCGCGTCGGTCGAACACCTGGGCGTCCAGGCGGATGGCCGCCAGCTGTTCCAGGGCCGTCATTTCGCGATCGTCGAGCCGCGCCCCGAACACGATCCAGCCGGTCAGGTTGGGCGACATCACGGGCGCGGAAATCAGCTGGTAAGGCGCGCCGTCGACGACGAACACGCCTTGGGCCCCGTCCTCGTGATCCAGGGCGCTCCACAGCTTGCCGATGTCGATCTTGGCCGGGTCGACGCCGACCACGTCGCCGTCGATCCCGACCATGAAGGCCAGTTCCAGGCCCATGCGCTGGCGCAGGTTGGTCACCGCGGAGTCGACGGTCGGGGCGTCGCGGGTGGCCACGGCGGCGCGGAAGCCGAAGTCGCGCGACAGCAGGTCGGCCCCGTCGCGCAGCCGCTGGGTGCGCAGGGCCCACACGCTGTCGAACACCGTGCCGGTCGCGGCCAGCTCCCCGCGGACCTGCTGCTGGGCGTTGTTGGCGATGGTCAGGTAGACGCTCACGGCGACCAGGCTCAGGGCCAGGGCGAACAGACCCGCGTAGAGGACGGTCAGCTTGGTCTGGAGCCGTTTGAACATCGGATCAGTGCCCGCCCGGGCGAAGTTCGATCGTCGCGGTCTCGCGCGCCGCGCCGCGAACGGCGGTGAGGGCCAGGGTCTTCTCGTTCTTCGGCGCCCGCAGATAGGGGTGCCAGACCTTGGCGACGACCGGACCGTCCGGCAGGCCATGGATCACGGCCACGCCGCCGGCGTCGCTCTTGGCGGCATAGGCTGTGTCGACCACCTTGATGAAGCCGACCATCTGGTCGTGGATGTTGCAGCCGATCGCCGCCACGCCGACCGCCGACAACCTGACGGAGCGGCTCTCTTCGCGGCCGTACAGCTTCAGTTCGAACTTGTTGCCGTCGGAGAACGAATAGACGTGGTGGCGGACCTTATCGAGATTGGGGAACGACACCTCGGCTCCCGCCGGCACGATCAGCACGAACGGGGTGAACTGGATGTTCCGCTGGGCGACGCGATAGGGCCAGTCGAACTTGATCGGACCCCTGGTCGGCTGGCCGTTCGGATAGACGGTGACGACCGCGTCCGAAACCGGTTTGCCGTCAGGCCCACGCACCGAAACCGTCAGGTCCGCGGCGTGGGCGGATCCCGTCAGTATTGTCGCCACGAAGAGTATCGGCGCGATCTTCATGCGCCTGCTTAGCCTTGGCGCCGTGAAATCCCAGTTAACAGGCCCGGGGCGGTGTTTCAGGCCAAGACCTGCGACAATTTGACCTGTTCGAGGTTGCGCAAGGTCTTGCCCTGGGGCGTCTCAAGAAAAAGGCCGGCGGAGTGATCCGCCGGCCTTTTGGGTTTGTTTCGATCTCAGCCCGCCGGACCTTTCTCGAAGTACTTGAAGAACGCGCTGTCGGGCGAGAGCACTAGGGTGGTGTCGCCCTGGCCCAGCGCCTTTTCATAGGCCGACATCGACCGGTAGAAGGCCGCGAAGCCCGGGTCGCGGCCGAAGCTGGAGGCGAACAGTTGGGCGCGCTGGGCGTCGGCGTCGCCGCGGATCTTCTCGGCCTCCTCGTAGGCGGTGGCGACGATCTCGCGGCGCTTCTGCTCGCCGATGGCGCGCAGCTCGGCGGCTTCCTGCTTGCGGGCCGTCTGCATGCGCTCGAACACCGCCTGCTCGTTGGTCGGCGGCAGGTCGGCGCGCTTGATGCGCACGTCGATGATCTGGACGCCCAGGTTGGACGCGGCCACCTGGCGGGCGACGCGGTCGCGGATGGCGGCCATCACCTGGGCGCGCTTGCCGGCGATCACCTCTTCAGAGGTCGAGCGGCCGATCTCCTCGCGCAGGGCGGCGTTGACGATGCGGTCCAGGCGGTCTGTGGCGACGCTTTCCTGGCCCAGGGTGCGGTAGAACTGGCGCGGGTCGGTGATGCGGTAGCGGACGAAGGCGTCGACCACCAGGCGCTCCTGGTCGGCGGCCGTGACCTCTTCAGGCTGGGCGTTGATCATCTCGATGTTGCGCTTGTCGAACCGGATGACGGTGTCGAACGGGCTCTTCACGTGCAGGCCGGGCGTGCGCACGGTGCGCACCGGATCGCCCAGGCGGACGATCAGGGCCTGCTGCTTCTGGTCCACCTTGAACAGGGTGAAGTTGGCCAGGATCAGCAGGAACAGCGCGCCGATCCCGGTGGCGACGACGGACGGGTTGAGGCGGTTCATCGGACGGTCCCCTCGGCGGCGGCGGTGCTGGCGGCGACGGAAGTTCTCGGCCTGAACGTGTCGGGCGGCAGGATCACCGGGGCCGTGGCGCCCTTGTTGTCGATGATCACCTTGTTGGACCGCTCCAGCACGCGCTGCATGGTCTCGATATAGAGGCGCTCGCGGGTGACGGCCGGGGCCAGCTTGTACTGGGCGTAGACCTGGTTGAAGCGGTCGGCGTCGCCGGCCGCCTCGCGCACGACCTGCTCGCGATAGCCCAGCGCGGCCTGCCGGATCTGGGCGGCCTCGCCGCGGGCGTTGTTGGCGGCGGACTCGGCGTTCTGGGCGGCGCGCTGCACGTCGCGATAGGCCTCCAGCACCGGGGCCGGCGTGGTGGCGGCCTGGATGTTGACGCTCTGGATCGAGACGCCGACGTCGTAGCGGTCGAGGATGCGCTGCATCAGCACCTCGGTCTGGTCCTGCACCTGGCCGCGGCCGGTGGTCAGGATCGGGGTGAGGGCGGTGCGGCCGACCACTTCGCGCATGGCGCTCTCGGCGACGTCCTTGATCACGACATCGGGGTCGCGGACGTTGAAGGCGTATTTGGGCGCGTCCGAGACCTTCCACTGAACGGTGAAGCTGAGATCGACGATGTTCTCGTCGCCGGTCAGCATCAGGCGCTCGTCGGATATCGGCTGGCTGACCGAGCCGCCGATGTCGAGGGTCTGGATCGAGGTGAAGGGCACCAGCTCGGCGTGCTCGATCGGCCAGGGCAGGTGGTAGCGCAGGCCGGGCTGGGCGGTGCGGCTATAGGCGCCGAAGGTGGTGACGACCGCCTGCTCCTTGGGCTGGACCACATAGCAGCCCGAGACAGCCCACAAGGCGACCAGGCCCAGGGCCGAGACGGCGATCGCGCGTCCCCGGCCAGGGCCGCCGAAGGTCTGGCGCATCCGGTCGGACAGGCGCTCGAGCAGGGCGTTGACGTCGACCGGCGGAGGCGGGCCGCCGGACCCACCGGGGCCGCCGCCGGGACGCGGCCCTTCGCCCCTGTTGCGATCCGGGTCCTTCTTGCCGTCGTTTGGCGGCGGGGATCCCCAAGGTCCGGGGCCGGCGTTGTCATTCCAGGGCATGGGCGGCTTGGTCTTCCGGTCACAGCGAATGGCGGGCCAAATGGCGGGGTTGTAAAACCATCCCCGCACGCGGATATGAAAGCCCCCGCAGAACAAGGCAAGACAATCCCGTGACCGCAGCTTCCCCCGCCACCCTCGACGACGCCCGCGCGGCGCTGGATCTGATCGTCGATCCGGTTTCCGGCCAGGGGTTGGTCGCGGCCGGCCTGGTCCAGGGCCTGGTGGTGCGCGCCGGACGCGCCGGCTTCATGCTGGAGGTGCCGGCGTCCCAAGCGGCGACCTACGCCCCGGTGCGCGAGGCGGCCGAGAAGGTTCTGGCGGGCCTGCCGGGCGTCGAGGTCGCCCAGGTCGTGTTGACCGCCCAGGCGGCCGAGGGCGCGACCCGGGTGCGCAAGGGCGCCAAGGTCTCCGAAGACGGCCAGGCCAAGCTGGTCCCGCCGCCGGAGGCCGAAAAGCCCGCCCATGTGAAGCACGTGATCGCCGTGGCCTCGGGCAAGGGCGGGGTGGGCAAGTCCACCGTGGCCACCAACCTGGCCTGCGCCTTCGCCGCCCAGGGCCTGCGGGTGGGCCTGCTGGACGCCGACGTGTACGGCCCCTCGGCGCCGCGCATGATGGGCGTCGACGGCGAGCCCAGCTTCGAGGACGGCAAGCTGCAGCCGCTGGAGGCCCACGGGATCAAGCTGATGTCGATCGGCTTCCTGGTCGACGAGGGCAAGGCGATGATCTGGCGGGGCCCGATGGCCTCGTCGGCCGTGCGCCAGATGATCCACGACGTGGCCTGGGGCTCGGCGGCCGCGCCGCTGGACGTGCTGGTCGTCGACCTGCCGCCCGGCACCGGCGACATCCAGCTGACCCTGGTCCAGAAACTGCGGATCGACGGGGCGGTGCTGGTGACCACGCCGCAGGAGATCGCCCTGATCGACGCCCGCCGCGCCGCGGCGATGTTCGGCAAGACCGCCACCCCGATCCTGGGCCTGATCGAGAACATGGCCTTCTTCGCCGACCCGGCCGGCGGCGCCCCGATCCCGATCTTCGGAACCGGCGGCGGGGTGGAAGAGGCCAAGACCCTGGGCGTGCCGGTGCTCGCCCAGGTGCCGATCGAGATCGCCGTGCGCGAGGCCGGCGACGCGGGAACGCCGGTGGTGCTGCGCGCGCCGGACAGCGCGGCGGCCAAGGCGTTCGTCGGGGCGGCGAAGATGTTGTGGGATGGGGTGAAGGGGTAGGCGGAGGGGGGCGTCCCGCCGCGCGCCAGAAGAAAAAGGCCGCCCGGGTTTCCCCGGGCGGCCTCTTCTTCGTCAGCTCACGTCGAAGCCTAGAAGCTCCAGCGCAGGCCCGTCGACAGGACCACGGCCGAGCCGCCGACGTCGCCTTGGAGGTTCAGCCGCGTCGCCGCCGGCGTGCCGGCATAGAACGTGTCGATGCGGTTGATCTTGCTGTCCTTGAAGCTGATGTACGACACGGCCGCGTCCCACTGGATGGCGTCGGTCGCCTGCCAGGTGCTGCCGAACGCATAGAGCGTCCGATCGCCGTCCGGCACGCGGGCGGTGCGGCCCACGTTCGGCGTCGGCGTCGGGTCGTACTGCACGCCGCCTCGCAGGGTCAGCTTCGGATTGACCTCGTAGTCGATGCCGAAGGCCGCGGTGGTGGTGTCCTCGTAGTTCTGCTCGCTGATGCTGCCGCCGCCCGGATAGGAGACGACGATCTGGTCGAACTCGCTCCAGCCGATGCGGGAAATCGAGGCGTTCAGCGTGGTCTTGTCGTCAACCTTCCAACGGGCGCCGAGGTTGGCCATCCACGGGGTGGTGATCTTGGCCACGCCGTCGGTGCTGATATTGCCGCCGGCCAGCGGGCCCAGCAGGCCCGAGACGACGACCTTGCCGTCCAGTTCGTGCTCGATCTTCGAACGATAGGACGCGCCGATCGTCAGGGCCGGGGTGGCGTGGAACTGGGCGCCGACGTTCCAGCCGTAGTCCCAGTTGCCTTCGCCCTTCAGCGAGGACGCGCCGTCGGGCAGGGCCGGCGACAGGTTCGGCAGGGCCGAGCTCAGTTCGGCGTCGGTGTACTGGGCCGAAACGCCCACGCCCAGGTCGAGCTTGTCGTTGACGCGATAGGCCACCGTGCCGTTGACGTCGACCGTCAGCAGGCTGGACTTCAGGGCGTCGTAACGCGTCCAGCTGTTGCCGTTGTAATCGGTGGTGAAGTTGTAGGGCGCGGCGACGGTCAGGCCGACGGCCAGCTTGTCGTTGATGCGGAAGGCGCCGGCCAGGTTGGGAACGATGCCGTTGTTGATCGGGCCGCCGGCGATGTGGTCGCCGCCCACCGAGGTGGTCAGGCCGCCCGGGATGACCGGACGGGTCAGGGTCGAGCCGTCGTCATCGACCTGGGAGTCGACCTGGACGAGGTGAACGCCGCCGTAGATCTCGTTCTTGTCGAGACCGGCGATCGAGGCGGGGTTCCACCACAGGCTGGCGGCGCCGCGGTCGGCGACTTCGCCCGAATAGGCGCGGCCGGCGCCGCGCACGGATTGTTCCTGCAGATAGAAAGCGGCGGCCGAGGCCTGCGAAGCGACGACCAGGGCGGCGAGCGCCACGCCGGCGGCGAGGGAGGTACGCGAGAGAGACATGAAAGACGACCTTCTGGGGAGGAAGTTCCGACGCCCTTGATGGCGCCGGTTGCCGTCGCTCTAACGCATTAAGTCAAAAAACGTTGCTTTTTATTCGTGTACCGGTGAATTTTATACATCAAGTCAAATAATATGACCCAAAACCAGCGGTCTATATTTCGACGTTACGTCAGAAGTGCTTGAGGTTGCCTAAATTTGGCGCGAACGGGCTGACGTAAGGGAAATCTACGCCGAGCTCGTTCGCGCCGCGGTTCAGTAACCTCCGGCGAAGACCTAGCCGCCCGCGAGCTTGCGGAAGAACTTCGCGCCCTGTTCGCCGCCGTTGAAATAGGCCTTCTGGTCGGGCTCGGCGGTGATCTTGTCCCAGTTGTCACGCACTTCCTCGGCCGACAGCCCGCCTTCGCCCAGATAGACGCCCTCGGTCTCGAAGATCCGCGACAGGGCGAAGGCGCCCGCGCCGGCGGTCAGGATCGCGCCGGTCGGGGCGTCTTCCGACACCAGATAGACCACGCCCGGGGTGACATATTCCGGCTTCAGCTTCTCCAGCACTTCCGGCGGCATCAGGCCTTCGGTCATGCGGGTGGCGGCCACCGGGCTGATGGCGTTGATCTTGACGTTGTTCTTGGCGCCTTCCAGCTTCAGCGTGTTCATCAGACCCAGCACCGCCATCTTGGCCGCGCCGTAGTTGGACTGGCCGAAGTTGCCGTACATGCCCGAGGACGAGGTGGTCACGACGATGCGGCCGTAGTTCTGGGCCTTCATGATGTCCCAGACGGCCTTGATCGGCTTGAAGGTGCCGAACACGTGGACCTGGATCACGGCCTCGAAGTCGGCCAGCTCCATCTTGGTCAGGGTGCGGTCGCGCAGGATGCCCGCGTTGGCGATCAGGATGTCGATCCGGCCCCACTTGTCCATGGTCGTCTTGACCAGGTCGGCGACTCCGGCGTCGTCGGTCACCGAGGCGCCGTGGGCGATGGCCTGGCCGCCGGCCGCTTCGATCTCGGCCACGACCGCCTTGGCCGCCTCGGACGAGCCGCCCGAGCCGTCGACGCTGCCGCCCAGATCGTTGACCACCACCTTGGCCCCGCGCCGCGCCAGCTCCAGCGCATGCTGCCGGCCCAGACCGCCACCGGCCCCCGTGACGATCGCCACCTGACCGTCGAACCGGATATCGTCCGCCATGCTCTTCTCTCCCTCAAACGCGTGTTTGGTTTGGCGCGTTTGTGCGGCGCGGGAGAGGGGGCGTCAAGATGGAGCCTCTTCCCCCTTTGGGGGAGGAGGTCGCGCAGCGACCGGAGAGGGCAAGCATCAGGTGCGGAGCGGGCGAACACTTGCCCCCTCCGCGCCCGCGGCGCTCCTCCCCCAGAGGGGGAAGAGGGCGCCTTACGCCTTCTTCTTGTCGCCCCCGGCCACCGGCGGCTTGGGCTGGTCGCGCTTCACGCCGGCCTTCTGGCCGGGCTTCATGAACTTCACCAGCACGCGCTGGCCGACCAGCATCGGGGCGCCGTCAGCGCTGACCACCACCTCGACGACCCGCTCGTCGCTGCGCTGGCTGGGATCGTCGGAGGCCAGCTTGCGCGCCCCGAACACCGCGGCGCGGCGCAGGACCTTGCCGATGTAGGTCTTGGTCGGGTCGCCTTCCGGCTGGATCTCGACCTCCTGGCCGATCGTGACGTTGGGGATGTCGGCCTCGACGATCTCGGCGCGGACGATGCGGGCGGTCTGGGGCTCCAGATCGAACATCGGGGTGACGTTCAGGGTCGAGGCGCCCGAGCCGGGATTGGCGTAGCGGCGGGCGATGCGGCCATTGGCCGGGGCGCGGATCACCGTCAGTTCCTGGTTGTAGCGGGCCTGGGCCAATTGGGCGGTCGCCACCTCGATCGCGGCCTGTTGCGCCTGAATGTTGGCGTTGGCCGAGGCGATCTGGTCCTGGGCGGCGTCGAGGCGCTGGCCGGCCACGAAGTTGGAGGCCGACAGGTTCTGCAGGCGCTTGTACTCGCGCTGGCCGGTGCGCAGCTGCACCTGGTGGACGGCCAGCTGGGCGCGGGCCGAGGCCAGGCTGGCCGAGGCGGTGGCGGCGGCCAGACGGGCGTCGTCGTCCTCCTGCTTGGCCAGCTCCTGGCCGGCGACCACGTCCTGGCCCTCCTGCACGAACACCTCGCGCACGATGCCCTGGCGGCGCGCGGCCACCTGGATGATGCCGCCCTCGACGTCGGCCTTGCCGTTGGCGATGGCGGCGTAGGGGCTGGGCTCCTCCTGGACGGCGGCGGCCTCGAGCTTCTTCTTCTTCTCGGCGGCCTGGCCCTTCATGAAGAAGAACCCCCCGCCGCCGAGCAGGACGAGGGCGATGACGATCCAGAAGGCGGGACGGCGCAGGAACGCGGGCATTTTGAGAGTTTCCCCAGAAAGTCAGTGGCTGAGCGGCGGAGGATTGGCGTCGGGCGTTCGACGCACGTCGTCCATGATCTGGCCGTCTTCGATGTGGATGACGCGGTCGGCATAGGCCTCCAACCGCGGGTCGTGGGTCACGCAGATCACCGCCGCGCCGCGCTCGGTGGCGGCTTGGCGCAGCAGGCGGATGACCACCTCGCCGCTTTTGCCGTCGAGCGCCGAGGTGGGTTCGTCGGCGAAGATCAGGTTCGGGTTCTTGGCCAGGGCGCGGGCGATGGCCACGCGCTGCTTCTCGCCGCCCGACAGTTCGGACGGCCGCTGGTTGACGCGCGGACCCAGGCCCACCGACTCCAGCACCGCCTGGGCGCGACGGCTGGCCTCGCCGGGGCCGACGCCCTGATACTTCAGCGCCGTCATCACCTGCTGCTTGGCGGTCAGGGCCGGGAACAGGTTGAAGCCCTGGAAGATGAAGCCGCAGTGGTCCAGGCGGAACTTGTCGATCTTGCCCGGCGACAGCTTCCACAGGTCGGTGGCCTCCATCGCCGCGACCTTGCCTTCCTCCGGCTTGAGCAGGCCGGAGAGGACGGCCACCAGGGTCGACTTGCCCGAACCCGACGGGCCCATGACCATGGTCACGTCGCCGTGCCGGGCGTCGAAGTCGACGCCCTTGAGCACCTCGACATAGGTGCGGCCGGTCTTGAAGCGCTTGACCAGGCCCTTGGCCTTCAGGGCGATTTCGCCGCGCTTGTGGCTGTGGTCGGCGATCATCGCAAAAGGTCCGCGGGTTGGCTGTTCTTCAGGACGCCCAGCGACAGGAAGCCGGACAGCATGGCGATGACGACGAGGAACACCGCGACCACCCCGACCAGCACCGGCGGGAAGGCCATGGGCACGCCGTTGGCCGTCGCGATCAGCCAGCACAGCCAGGTCAGCAGGCCCGAGGCCAGCACGCCGGTTATGCCGACCCAGAAGCTGAGCTCCATGACGATGTTGCGCAGGTCGCCCATCGACACGCCCAGGGCGCGCAGGCTGGCGAACTCCTTGATGTTGGCCATGATCGCCTGGCGCAGGGTCTGCCAGGTGATCACCACCCCGATCAGCAGGCCCAGGAAGGCGGAAAAGCCCAGGATGATGCCGATGATCTGATCCTCGAACATCGCGCCGGAATTGGCGTCGGCCAGTTCCTGGCGGGTCCAGGCGCGGAACTTGCCGTCGCCCTTCTTGTTCAGCTGGGCCGCGACGATCTCGGCGCGGGCCGGGTCGCGGATCTGCACCATCAGCGGACCGACCCGCTGGCCGGTGTCGGCCTCGCCCAGCATGCGCAGGGTGTCGCGCGACATCACCAGGGTGGGCTGGATGATGTTGGGATAGCCGTCGGTGACCACGCCGATGGTGATGGTCTTGCCGTTGTAGAGCGCCTTGTCGCCCTTCTTGACCCCCAGGCGGGGCAGGGCGGTGCGGTCGACCGCGACGGCGTAGGGCTGGCGCAGGGCCTCGACCATGCTGAGGCTGTAGTCGGTCGGCACGGTGACGTAGCCGGGGATGGCGTCGATGACCGTGACATTGACGAACTCGCTCTTGCGGCCGCCGCCGCCGCCCTTGCCGCCCTTCTTGGCGCGGGCCTCGGCCTTGGCCTGCTGCTCGGGCGTCAGGATGTTCTGGAAGCGGCCGCCGGAC
Organism: Caulobacter sp. Root1455; assembly: GCF_001426905.1. Taxonomy (GTDB): domain Bacteria; phylum Pseudomonadota; class Alphaproteobacteria; order Caulobacterales; family Caulobacteraceae; genus Caulobacter. Next base: position 571,459 of record NZ_LMFQ01000024.1, on the reverse strand, counting down.
CCGTCCAGCGGGGCCACCTGCAGCACCTCGGGGTGGGTGTAGACCAGCGGGATCATCCGGCGCGGCAGGCCGGACGGCCCGCCGTTGAACAGCGCCTTGGCGCCGGGACCCAGGATCATGATGTCGGCGCGGGCGCGGTCGATCTGGGCGGTGAAGCCTTTGCCGATGCCGACGAAGATGCCGACCTGGGCCAGAACCAGCAGACCGGAAAACGCCAAGGCGACCACGGCCGCCATGTATCGACGCCACTCGTACAACAGTGTGGCCAACGCCAACGACATGCGCGATCCGCTCCCCAAATCTAGGGTTGCAGCAATGCCCGGCGAACGACAAGCGGCCAAGTTAAATCGAGGTAAGACGCGCGACGCGTGCTTTGGAAGCGGCGCCTTGCCTCTATCGGCGGCGCGGCGGCGCGTGCGCGCCGTCAGGCGAAGCTTCCCGATCCCCTCCCGGCGCATCGATGGGCGGGGCATTGTATCACCGGCGTAACAGATTGAAATAAGGCACGTTTTTCGCACCTCGCTCACCGCGTCGAGTTTCGGCGCGGGCGTCGGCGCAGGGACCGGCGCGCCTTCCCAAAGGAGAGATCGATGACTATTTCCAGTGTTGGGTCTTCTTCGCTTTTGCAGCAGCTGCTGCAGGCGAGAGCGACCGCCCAGGTCCAAACCGCCGGCGACTCGACATCGAGCGATCCGGTCGCGTCGGTGGGGCAAAACCTGCCGTCGGGCGGCAGGAACGGTCCGCCGCCGCCGATGCAGGGCTGGTCTTCGTCGGGCCAGGGTTTCAGCGCCGATACACTGGCCTCGCTGCTCTCGACACAGCAGACGGATCAGAGCGACCGCGCCGCCTCGATGTTCGCCGACGCCGACGCGGACGGCGACGGGACGGTGACCAGCGACGAACTGGCCACGGCCATGGCGGCCCACGCCCCGACGGACCTGCCGGCCGACGCGCCCGGCGCCGCGGACATGGCGTCCGACATGCTCGCCAAGGGCGACGCGGACGGCGACGGGGCGCTGTCGCTGAGCGAGTTCCAGGCCATGAAGCCGCCCCAAGGCGGGATGGGCGGACCGCACGGGGCCGGCGGCCCGCCGCCCGGTCCGCCGCCCAGCGACAGCGCCGACGCCGGCGGGTCCTCGACCAGCGCCTCGACCGACGCCGCCGACCTGAACGGCGACGGCGTGGTCACGGCCGACGAGCTGGCCCAGACCCTGACCTCGGCGGTCGACCAGCTGGGGTCGGACGTCTCGACCGACGCCGCCGATCTGATGCGAAAGCTGCTCAGCCAGCTGGCCGCCGGCCTGGCCGACGCGACCGCCTCGACCACGTCTTCGGTCGACGTCGCGGCCTGAACCCCGGCGCGCGAGGGACGGGCGGATCGCTCGGCCCTCGCGGTCCGCGCAGCATAGCGCTTGCGCCGCGCCCCCCATTCATAGTCATTTGGTCCCTTGGCTGCGTCGCGGGGGCGCGTCGCTCATTTAGGATCTTCCGCCTTGATCTTCCTTCCCGAGAACGTCCAGGCCCTGTCGGGCGTGGCGCTGATCCTCGGCCTTTGCTGGCTCGTGTCCGAGAACCGCAAGCGCTTTCCGCTGGTGCTGGCCGTCTGCGCGATCGCCATCCAGCTGCTCCTGGTCTTCGTGCTGTTCCGTCTGCCCGCCACGCGCGACGCGCTGCAGGGCGTGAACGGCGCGGTCGAAGGCCTGGCCTCGTCGACCCAGGCGGGCACCAATTTCGTGTTCGGCTACCTGTCGGGCACCACGCCGCCCTACACCGAGACCAATCCGGGGGCCGGCTTCCTGTTCGCCTTCCGCGTCATGCCGGTGATCCTGGTGGTCTGCGCCCTGTCGGCCCTGCTGTGGCACTGGGGCATCCTGAAGTGGCTGGCCAAGGGCCTGGGCTTCCTGTTCCAGAAGACCCTGGGCCTGCGCGGCCCGCCGGCCCTGGCCACCGCCGCCACCATCTTCATGGGCCAGATCGAAGGCCCGATCTTCATCCGCGCCTATCTGGAGCGCCTGACGCGGTCGGAACTGTTCATGCTGATCGCGGTCGGCATGGCCTGCGTGTCCGGCTCGACCATGGTCGCCTACGCCACCATCCTGCACGACGTGCTGCCCAACGCCGCCGCCCACGTGCTGGCCGCCTCGCTGATCTCGGCCCCGGCCGGGGTGCTGCTGGCCCGGATCATGGTGCCCGGCGACCCCAGCGAGAAGTCCGACGACCTGGACCTGGCCGAGGAGGACAAGACCTACGGCAGCTCGATCGACGCGGTCATGAAGGGCACCACCGACGGGCTGCAGATCGCCTTGAACGTCGGCGCCACCCTGATCGTCTTCATCGCCCTGGCCACCATGGTCGACAAGATCCTGTTCGCCCTGCCGATGGTCGGCGGCGAGCACCTGAGCATCGCCCGCGTGCTGGGCATCGTCTTCGCGCCGCTGGCCTGGGCCATGGGCATCCCCTGGAAGGAAGCCGGCAGCGCCGGCGGCCTGCTGGGCGTCAAGCTGATCCTGACCGAGTTCACCGCCTTCATCCAACTGGCCAAGGTGGGCCCCGAACTGCTGGACCCGCGCACCCGGATGATCATGACCTATGCGTTGTGCGGCTTCGCCAACATCGGCTCGGTGGGCATGAACGTGGCCGGCTTCTCGGTGCTGGTGCCCGCGCGTCGGCAAGAGGTGCTGGGCCTGGTCTGGAAGGCGATGATGGCCGGCTTCCTGGCCACCTGCCTGACCGGTTCGCTGATCGGCCTGATGCCGCGAGGCTGGTTCGGGCTCTAGCGTCGGGATCCTGTCCAGGCGTCCGCGTCTGGACAGGACCCTCACTGCGGCGTTTGCTCCGTCCAGGAGGCGCCGGCGATGTCGAACTTCATCCAGATCACCCCCTTCATGCACGTGCCGGCCCTGGAGCCGGCCCTGGCGTTCTTTACCGACATCCTCGGGTTCGAGACGCTGTTCCGCGCAAACGACTACGCCTATGTCGAGCGGGAAGGGGCGGGGGTCCGCATCCTGGCCGGGCAGGGCGAGGACGGGGCGCCGCCCGGCAACCGACGCTTCGCCTACTATGTCGACGTCCGCGACGTCGACGCCCTGTACGCCGAGCTCAAGCCGCGGCTCGACACCCTGCCGCCGCGCGACGTCCATGGCCCGGCGAACAAGCCCTACGGCCAGCGCGAGCTGCTGGTCCTGGCCCCGGACGGCAACCTGATCGCGTTCGGCCAGGCGATCGCGGGCTTTTCTTCCGTGCCGTAAACCGCGCATCCTCCGGCCAAACTCGGGAGGACACCATGAAGCTCTACGACAGCCGTCGCGCTCCCAATCCTCGCCGCGTGCGCTGGTTCATGGCCGAGAAGGGGATCGAGGACATCGAGATCGTCGATGTCGACATCTTTGGCGGCCAGCACCGCACGCCCGAATACCTGGCCAAGGCCGGCCTGCCCAACGTGCCGGCGCTCGAGATGGACAACGGCCAGACGATCACCGAGTCGGTGGCCATCTGCCGCTACCTGGAGAGCGTCTATCCCGAGCCCAACCTGTTCGGCCGCGACGCCTGCGAGGCCGCGGTGGTCGAGATGTGGATGCGCCGCGCCGAGATGATGGTCGCCACGCCGCTGATGATGCTGGTGCGCCATACCCATCCGGCCCTGGCGGCCATCGAGACCCAGGTTCCCGAGATCGCGGCGAGCAACAAGGCGATCGCCGAGAAGGGTTTGAAGACGCTGGACCGTCAGCTGGCCCAGAGCGAATTCATCGCCTGCGACCGGCTGACCATGGCCGACATCCTGGCGGCGACGGGCCTCGACTTCGCCCGGATGGCGCGGTTTCGGCCCGATCCGGAGCTGGTCAACGTCAAGCGCTGGCTGGACGGGATGATGGAGCGGCCGGCGGCGAAGGCGGGGGTGTAGGGGGACCGGGTTTAGTCCCTCCCCCTTTGGGGGGGGATCGCGAAGCGATCGGAGGGGGGAGTTTTAGGACGGTCGATCCTGCCTGCGGCGCGGCCGCAATATCCCCCCACCGGCCTTCGGCCGCCTCCCCCACAGGGGGAGGGCCAACTAGCGTTGGCGGATCTTCTTGATCACGCCCGAGAAGTTCAGCATCGGCGCACCGCCGGTCGAGATCAGCCCGCGCACGAACAGCAGCGAGCCGCCGGCCTTGGTGACCTCGCCGGTCGACTCCACCAGGTCGCCGGCCTTGGCCGGGCCCAGGAACTCGCCGTTCAGGCTGACGGTCACGGCCCGCACGTCCTTCAGGTGGGCCCACGAGATCGAGAACAGCGAATAGTCGGCGAACGTCATCATGCAGCCGCCGTGCATGAAGCCGCCGCCGTTCATGTGCCGGGCCTCGGCGCGGAAGGCGCTGCGGACGACGCCGTTCTCCTCCTTGAAGTAGAACGGCCCGGTCTGGTCCTCGAAGGCGTCCATGCCGGCCCAGGTGCGCCAGCCGGCCCACTCGCCCTGCGTCACCAGCTTGGGCCCGTCCCAGATCTCGTTGCCGCCGTCCATCGTTCCGTCCCTTGCCCGTACCCTTGCGTTGTCTTTGAGGACCTAAGGCGCGGCGTCGCCGGAGGCAAGCGGCCGCGCTCGCGCTGCTGACGGATTCGTGGCATCCCTCCGCCCATGACCACCCCGATCCCCTCTTCCCCGATCCAAGACACCATCCTGTCCCAGCTGGCCGCCGTGGCCGCCGGCAAGTCCATCGACCCGATGTCGGTCGCCAAGGCCGTCGAGCCCGAGCGCTGGCAGCGCGTGCTGGGCCACGTGCGCACCAACGCCATCGAGCTGGCCCGCGAGGGCAAGATCGTCATCCTGCGCCACAACAAGCCGGTGAATCCGGAGCAATTCCGCGGCGTCTACCGGCTGCGCCTGCGGATGGAAGGCGACCCGACCAGCTTCGAGGACGTCGCGGACGTCGCGGGCGATGCGGTGGTGGGCGATGAGGGCGGCGAGGCATAGCCTTCACGCCTTCCAACCTTGTCATCCCGGACAAGCGCGCAGCGCGCCGATCCGGGACCGACGCCTGAACGCCACGCTTCCGGCGGTCCCGGGTCTGCGCTTCGCTCCGCCCCGGGATGACAGGCCTTGGGCCACCTAAGTCTTGATTAAAAACTCAACCCGTGGACCTATGAGCGAAACTCAACAGGGAGGGTCCACCATGATCGTCTACGGCTCGTCGTTGTCGCCCTTTGTGCGCAAGACCCTGGCCTTCGGGGCCGAGAAGGGGCTGACGCTGGAAAACAAGGTCTCCGCGCCCGGCTCGCCCGACCCCGAGTTCCTGGCCTGCAGCCCGTTCAAGAAGATCCCCGGCTTCAAGGACGGCGATTTCCAGATCTCCGACTCCACGGCGATCATCACCTATCTCGAGGCGCTGCATCCCGAGCCGAATCTGATCCCGCTGGATCCGCGCAACCGGGCCCGGGCGATCTGGTTCGAGGAATATGCCGACACCATCGTGGTCGGCGCGGCCGGGCCGCTGTTCTTCAACCGCATCGTCGGCCCGCGCTTCATGGGCATGGCCACCGACGAAGCCGCCTGCGCCAAGGCCGAGAACGAGACCCTGCCGCCGATCCTCGACTACCTGGAACGCACGATCCCGGACTCCGGCTTCCTGCTGGAGGACCGCCTGACCCTGGCCGACATCGCCGTGGCCAGTCCGTTCGCCAATCTGGGCCATCTTGACTTCGACCTGTCGCGCTGGCCCAAGGCCAAGGCCTATTCCGCCGCCATCCTGGCCCGGCCGTCGTTCGACCACTGGATCCAACGGGAAAAGCGGTTCCTGGGCGCCTAGGCCCGACCCTTCGTCGCGTCGCCCTTGACCGCGAGGACGGCGCGGCGCCTGCTCGCGGCAAAACTGGGGGGAAGCATGCGTGGAACCGCGATCGCGGTCGCCGTTTCGGCGGCCCTGGGGCTGGGCGCGCTCACGCCGGCGCCCGCCCTGGCCTGGAACGACCAGGGGCACATGGCGACCGGCGACATCGCCTATGACGCCCTGTCGGCGCGCGACCCCAAGGCCGTCGCCGCGATCGTCGCCATCATGGCCAGCCATCCCGACCACGCGGCGTTCGAGCGGCAACTGGCGGGGCTGACCGGCAAGGCGCGCGAGCGGCGGCTGTTCGCCCTGATGGCCCGCTGGCCCGACGATACGCGGGGCAGCCCGCACGACCGGCCCGAATGGCACTATGCGCTGAAGGCGGTCTCGTTCTGGCGCTTCGTTCTGCCGATCACGGCGGGCGGCGCCGACAAGGCGTTCCGCGAGCAGCTGGCGATCGCCCGCGACCCCAAGGCGCCGCGCGCCGACCGGGCCATCGCCCTGTGCTGGACCATGCATCTGGTCGGCGACCAGCATCAGCCGCTGCACGCCGGCCACTGGATGTCGTGGAAGTTCCCCAAGACCGACCGGGGCGGCACGATCGCCTATGTACGCTGGGCGCCCGGCGGGCCGAGCGTCGACCTGCACGAGTTCTGGGACGGGGTCCCCAATCGCCCGGGCGGGCGCGAGGCCGGCTCCGAGGCCCTGGCGGCCAGCGTCGAGGCGGCGCACCCCCGTCCGACCGCCGGCGGGCTGGGCCCGGATCCGTACAAGGCCTTCCAGGGCTGGGAGCGTGAAAGCTGGGTGCTGGCCAAGACCGTGGCCTACCAGGACGGAGCCCTGGCCACCGGCAAGACCCGGGCTCAGGCGCCCGTGCTGCCCAACGGCTATTGGGCCCGCGCCCGCGCCCTGGCCGACCTGCGGGTGGCGACGGCGGGCTACCGGATGGCGGACGTGCTGGCGCTGGTGCGGTAGCGGGTCGCCCGCGCGCGGCCTAGGCCGTCGCGGCGGGCATGGTGCGGTCCAGCGCCTCCATCATGCGGGCGGGATGGAAGGGCTTGTCGATGAATTCCGAACGCTCGACCCCCTCCGAGGCGAAGCGGGCGGCGGCGGCCGCGGAGATGTAGACGACGGGCAGGCGCGGATAGGCGACCCGTGCGCAACGGGCGACATCGAAGCCGTCGCCGCCGATCCCCAGGTTGATGTCGGTGATCAGGGCCGACAGCGTCTCGCGCTTGCCGATGATCTGGCGCGCTTCTTCGGCGCAGAAGGCTTCGATCACCTCGTAGCCCGACTCGCGGAGAACCAAACAATTCAGGAGGCTCGAAATGCGGTTGTCCTCCACAAAGAGGATCCTGGGAATCGTCATGCAAAAATCCTTTGGTTGGATGTGTAACCCTCCGGGCGAGTTTTGTTTCCAGCTCGCGTGATTAATTCTCGTTCTGTCGGCAAGGCGACATAAGATTATACACGTAGTTACTGAATAGATATTCATCCCTAAGACCAGATTGTGTTCGGGGTTTTGATTGCGAAGACTGGAAATCGGCCACGGCTGGCGACTGGGCTTGTCTTTGGGCCTGAGCCGCCTACCTCCAGCTCTATGCCGCTGGACGCCATCCTCGCCGATATCCGCGCCTGCCGGGCCTGCGCGCCGTATCTGCCGCACACGCCGCGGCCGGTGGTGCGGGTGGGCGAGGGGACGCGCCTGCTGATCCTGGCCCAGGCGCCGGGGCGGCTGGTTCACGAGACCGGCCTGCCGTTCAACGACCCGTCGGGAAAGCGCCTGCGCGACTGGATGGGGATCGACCGCGAGACCTTTTACGACCGCCGGGAGATCGGCGTGGCGGGCATGGCCTTCTGCTTTCCGGGCACCAATCCCAAGGGCGGCGACTATCCGCCCCCGCCGCGCTGCGCCCAACTCTGGCACAAGCCGCTGCTGGCGAAGCTGCCGAAGGTCGAGCTGACGCTGCTGGTCGGGAGCTATGCTCAAGCCTGGGCGTTGGGTACGCGGATGAAGGCGAACATGACCGACACCGTCGCCGCCTGGCGCGGCTATATCGACGAGGGCGTGCTGCCCCTGCCGCACCCCTCGTGGCGCAACACCGCCTGGCTCAAGCGCAACCCGTGGTTCGACGCCGAGGTCGCGCCCTATCTTCGCCGCCGAGTGGCGGGCATTCTGGGGTCATGAACCGTCGGATTCTTCTTCTTGGGGCGTGCGCGGCTAGCTTGGCCGCCTGCGCCCCGGTCACCCAGCAGCCCGGCCCGGGCCAGCTCGGCTATCGCGGGCCCCGGCTGGACGACGACGGCCTGTTCAGCTTCGACGGCAAGAAGCTGGGCATGATGAAGTGGCTGCCGGCGCAGGGCCAGCCCGTCACCCAGGTGATCGTCGGCCTGCACGGCATGAACGACTATTCGAACGCCTTCCACCTGGCCGCGCCGTTCTGGGCGCAGCAGGGGATCGCCACCTACGCCATCGACGTCCGCGGCTTCGGCCGCTCGCCCGACCGGGGCGTCTGGGCGCCGCCGGACCTGGTCATCGAAGACATCCGCACGACCGTCGCCCTGGTCCGCGAGGCCCATCCCGAGGCCAAGGTCGCTCTGGCCGGCGTCAGCATGGGCGGGGCGCTGGCCATCACCGCCATGGCCTCGGACCGGCCGCCGGCCGCCGAGCGGTTGCTGCTGTTCGCGCCGGCGGTCTGGGGCTGGTCAAACCAGCCTCTGCCCTACAAGACCAGCCTGTGGATCACCGCCCACACCACGCGCAGCTGGGTGGTCAAGCCGCCGGAGTGGCTGGTCAAGAACGTCCAACCCACCGACAACATCGACGAACTGCGGCGCATGGGCCGCGATCCGCTGATGATCTGGGGCGCGCGCTCCGACACCCTCTACGGCCTGGTCGGGCTGATGGAGAAGGCCTGGTCGTCGCTGGGCAAGGTTCAGGCGCCGGTCGCCTATTTCTACGGGGCCAACGACCACATCATCCCCAAGGAACCGACCATGGAGGCGGTCCGCCGGCTCAAGCCCGACGACCGCTCGGCCTATTACGCCAACGGCTGGCATCTGCTGCTGGTCGACAAGCAGGCCCCGGTGGTGTGGGCCGACGCGGCCTCGTTCCTGAAGGACCCGCTGGCCGACCTGCCGTCCGGCGCGCCGCCGATCCCGGGGGCGCCGACCGCGCCGAACGTGGTGCGTAGTCAGCTGTCGAAGCAGTAGGGGCGTCGAGGCCGTGCGTCCTTCGAGGCCCGCTGCGCGGGGGCTCGGGATGAGGAGCTTTGTTGCCGCTGAATTCCTCATCCTGAGGTGCGAGGCGCTGCCGAGCCTCGAAGGACGCACGGCGCCCGACTCCACGAAACAGGTGCGGCGAAGCGGGGGCTTGTTCGCTCAAGCCCGCCAGCGTACACCCCGGCGCAATCTTTCTGGCTAAGGCGAGACCGACGGCATGACTTTGTTCGATTCCCCGGATTTCGAGGGACATGAAGGCGTTCACGCGTTCTTTGACGAAAAAACCGGCCTGAAGTCGATCATCGCCGTCCACTCCACCGCGCGCGGCCCGGCCGCCGGCGGCTGCCGGATGTGGGACTATTCCAGCGCCGACGCCGCCGTGACCGACGCCCTGCGGCTGTCGAAGGGCATGTCGTACAAGAACGCCATGGCCGACCTCGACTTCGGCGGCGGCAAGGCCGTGATCATCGGCGACGCCCGCAGCCAGAAGACGCCGGAGCTGTTCGAGGCCTTCGGCCGCGCCGTCGAGAGCCTGAACGGCCAGTACTGGACGGCCGAGGACGTCGGCGTCTCGCCGGCCGACCTGGTCGCCACGCGCCGCACCACCAAGTACGTCGCCGGCCTGGAAGGCCACGCGGCCGCCTCGGGCGATCCGTCGCCGGTCACCGCCGAGGGCGTGTTCCGCGGCGTGCGCCTGTGCGTCCAGCGGGCCCTGAACCGCGACCTGAACGGCGTCACCGTCGCCATCCAGGGCGTGGGCCATGTCGGCGCCTATCTGGCCGAGAAGCTGCACGCCGCCGGCGCCAAGCTGATCATCGCCGACGTCAATCAGCACGCCCTGGACGAGGTGGCCGCCAAGACCGGCGCCAAGATCGTCTCGACCGACGCCATCTTCGACGTCGACGCCGACGTCTTCGCGCCTTGCGCGCTGGGCGGCGCGATCTCGACCACCACCCTGCCGCGCCTGAAGGTCAAGGTGATCGCCGGCGGGGCCAACAACCAGCTGGCCGACAAGACCATCGGCCAGGCGGTGTTCGAGCGCGGCATCCTCTACGCCCCCGACTACGTGATCAACGGCGGCGGCATCATCAACGTGGCCGGCGAGATCCGCGCCCTGGAGGCCGGAACGGCCTTCGATCCGGCCTGGGTGGCCGCCAAGCTGGACCGACTGGCCCAGACCCTGGGCGAGGTGCTCGACCACTCGCTGGTCGACCGCCGCGCCGCCAACCTGGTCGCCGACGAGATCGCCCGCGCGCGCATCGCCGCGGCCCGGGCTTAGACTCACCTTTCTCACCCTCTCCCATGGGGAGAGGGCGGGGCCCGCGCGAAGCGTGGGAGGGTGAGGGGGTTCTGAGCCAACCGGCGCGCCGGCAGGGCGTTCGTGTGAAATCGGTGAGGGCGCAGCCCCTCACCCTCCCACCGCTACGCGGCGGGTCCCTCCCTCTCCCTCTGGGAGAGGGAGTTTCTAACCCGCCCTGAAATCTCCGACCCCGCGTCCCGGTCCAGCCGCAGATAGACCGGCAGGGCCAGCAGCGTCACCACGCCGATCGCCACGAACGGCCAGGTGAACCGGTCGGGCGTCAGGTGGGCGCCGTGGCCGCGCGCCAGGTGCAGCATCAGACCGCCGAAACTGACTCCCAGCGCCAGGCCGACCTGCTGGGCCACGGCCGACAGGGTCGAGGCGGACGCGACCTTGGCCTGCGGCACGTCGGCATAGGCGATGGTGTTGGCGGCGATGAACTGGTTGGAGCGGCAGAAGCCGCCGAGGAACAGCACGCCCGTCATCACCGCCATCGGCGTGGCCAGGGTGAAGAAGCCGGGGGCGGCCGTGAGCGCCGCTGTCAGGGTCACGAACACCGCCAGCGAGGTGCGGAAGCCGAAGCGCCTGAGACCGGCGGCGGCGAACGGGCGGGCGATCAGCACGCCCACGCCCGTGCCCAGGGTCACCGCGCTGGCCTTCAGCGGGCTCCAGCCCAGGGCCACCTGCAGCAGCAGCGGCATCAGGAACGGGCTGGCCCCGATGCCCAGCCGCACCAGCGCCCCGCCCAGCAGGCTGGCGCGGAAGGTGCGGTGTTTCAGCAGGGAGAGGTCGAGGATCGGCTTGGCCGTGGCCTTGGCCAGGCGCAGGTAGAGCCAGCCGCTGGCCAGGGCCAGGGTCAGCACCGCGGCCTGGCCCCACCACGGCAGCAGCGACAGCCCCGCCGTCTCGGCCACCACCACCAGGCCGCTGATCGCCACGGCCGACAGCAGGAAGCCCGCGGTGTCGAACCGGCCCATCTCGGTCGGCGGGCTCCTGGGCACGAAGCGCATCACCGCCGTCATGCCCAGCAGGCCGATCGGCAGGTTCAGGTAGAAGATCCACGGCCAGTCCGCGACGCTGAGCACCAGGCCGGCCAGGGGCGGGCCGATCAGAGGGCCGATCAGGGCGGGCATGGTGAACCAGCCCATGGCCCGGATCAGCTTGTCCTTGGGCGTCGAGCCGACGACGATCAGCCGGGCGACCGGGGTCATCATCGCCCCGCCGATCCCCTGCAGGATCCGCGAGGCCACCAGGGCCTCCAGATTCCGCGACAGCCCGCACAGGGCCGAGCCGGCCAGGAACACCACCATGGCCGTCATGAACACCCGCCGCGCGCCAAAGCGTTCGGCCGCCCAGCCGCTGGCCGGCGTGAACACCGCCAGGGCCAGGATGTAGGAGGTCAGGGCCAGCTTCAGGTGGATGGGGTCGACGCTGAACGCCCGGGCCAGGGTGGGCAGGGCGGTCGACAGGGCCGTGGAGTCGATGAACTCCATCAGAAGGGCGCTGGCCACGGCCAGCGAGATCAGGCGGGTTCCGCGAACCGACTTGTCTGGCGAAGGGGCGGGCTGATCAATCGACACGCCCGGCGACTTACGCCCGCCGGCGGTGGACCTCAAGTCGAACGGACATCTCGCGCGTTATGGTCAGGCGCATGTCCGGAGCCCGCGATGACGCAGGAAACCCATCTGTCCGAACTGGAGGAGGAGATGGCCCAGGCCGTCGCCTCCGAGGACTTCGAAACGGCCGCCGCCCTGCGCGGCCAGATCGACCAGATCCGCCGCGACCTGAGGATCATGGAGCAGCCCGGCGCCGACGCGCCCCAGGCCGCCTATTTCAAGCATCGCGAGGCCGGCAAGGCGGGATTCCGTCCGCTATAGGCATCCAGCGTCTGGGACGAGGACCACCCCACCGCGCATGAAGGCCGACCCCGCCTACTCGCCGGAAAGCGCGTCGCGCAGCTCCCGATCCAGCTGCTCCAGCGTGAACGGCTTGGTCAGCAGGCGAGTGCCGGCGTCCAGGGTGCCGTTGTGGACGATGGCGTTGCGGGTATAGCCGGTCATGTAGACCACCTTCAGGTCCGGCCGCAGAACCAGGGCGGCGTCGACCAGCTGGCGGCCGTTGGAGCCTGGCATGACCACGTCGGTCAGCAGGATGTTGATCTCCGGACGCTGGCCCAGGCGCTCCAGCGCCACGGCCGCGCCGTCGGCCTCTATCACCTTGTAGCCCAGCTCGCGGGCGGCGCTGACCGTGAAGCTGCGCACGCCCGGATCGTCCTCGGCGATCAGCACGGTGAACGCCCCGCCGTTGGCCACGATCGCCCGCGGCGCCACCGGCTCGTCGACGGCCAGTCCTTGCGTGTCGCGGGGCAGGTAGAGCTTGACCGTCGTGCCCACGCCCAGCTCGCTGTAGAGCTTGATGTGGCCGCGCGACTGCTTGAGGAAGCCGTGCACCTGCGACAGGCCCAGGCCGGTGCCTTCGCCCAGCCGCTTGGTGGTGAAGAACGGGTCGAAGGCCCGCTCCATCACCTCGGGCGTCATGCCGCCGCCGGTGTCGGTGATCGCCACCAGCACGAACTGGCCGGCCACCACCTCGTCGTGGGCGTCGGCATAGGCCTTGTCGAGGAAGGCGTTGGACGTCTCGATCGTCAGCCGGCCGCTGGTCCCGCCGTCCTGGCTCATGGCGTCGCGGGCGTTGACGGCCAGGTTGAGGATCGCGCTCTCCAACTGGGGCGTATCGACGAAGGCGCGCCAAAGGCCGCCGGCCAGCACGGTCTCGACCGCGATGTTCTCGCCCAGCGCCCGGCGCAGCAGCTCGGACATGTCGGCCACGCACTTGTTGACGTCGGTGGGCTTGGGGTCCAGCGGCTGCTGGCGCGAAAAGGCCAGCAGGCCCTTGGTCAGGGCGGCGGCGCGATTGGCGCCGGACAGGGCGTTTTCGGCCAGGCTGAGCAGCTTTTCCTGCCCCGCCAGCCGGCGGATCAGCATGTCCAGATTGCCGACGATGATCGCCAGCATGTTGTTGAAGTCGTGGGCGACGCCGCCGGTCAGCTGGCCCAGCGCCTCCATCTTCTGGGCCTGGCGAAGCTGGGCCTCGGCGCGTTCGCGCTGGGCGATCGCGCTCTCCAGCGCGCGATTGCGCTCGCCCAGCTCCCGGGCGTGGCCCCGGGTCTCGCGGGCGACGGCGAAGGCCAGCAGGGCGGCGGCGGTCAGGGCCAGCACGATCACGCCGATCAACAGCGAGCGCTGGGTGGCGACGGCGGCCTGACGCTGGGCCAGAAGGTCCGCCTCGATGGTCTCGAACGATTGGCTCAGCACGCGGACGCGGTCCATCTGGACCTTGCCCATATCGGTCTTGAGGCGGGCGATGGCGGCGTCGGCGCGGCCGGCGCCCGCCATGGCCACGGTGCGGTCAAGCTCGGCCATCTTGGCGTCCATAGCCTGGATCAGGTCCGCGGCGCGCCGCAGTTGGGCCGGATTGTCGGCCACCAGGGTCCGAAGTTGGCTCTTCAGGGCCGGCAGACGATCGTGGGCCTGCTCGTAGGGCCGCAGATAGGCCGGATCTTGGGTCAGCAAATAGCCGCGTTGGGCGGTTTCGGCGTCCTGCAGCGCGCTGAACGTCACCGCCTGCACCCGCCGCACCTCCAGCGAATGCGCCGCCCAGCGTTCGGCCCCCGCGCTGGTGACGGCGACGACGATGGCCGCGACGGCGGCGCAGAGCAGCAGCAGGAAGCCCACGACGAGGCTCAGACGCATGCCCCGCCTTTGCGGCGCGGCGTTGGTCGACAGGTCACGCGCCAAACTCGATTACTCCCCCGATGGGTCCCGTCCCTTCGACCCCGGCTTGATACGAGAAATCGAGGAGGGCGCCAAATTTCCAGAGGCGCCGGGCGCCGAAACGGCGGTCGATGGGCGCCGCGCTGGCGCCGCATCCAGAATTCCTCCGTTCGCGTTCCATCTTGACGCTTGCGCCAATTTCGAACGGCCGTAAGACTTCCCCACAGGTAAAGGGGATACCGTAGTGAGTCCGAAGAGCGACGGCGCGACTGTCACCACCGCGCCAGAAACCGACGTCGAGGGCGTCGACAACGAAGCCGTCACCAAGAATCTGGTGTTCGTCGCCGCCGAGCGCCTGTTCGCGCTGCACGGCTTCCAGAACGTCTCGGTGCGCGACATCACCGCCGCGGCGGGCGTCAACCTGGCTTCGGTGAACTATCACTTCGGGTCCAAGGACGCGCTGCTGTACGAGATCTTCCGTCGGCGCACGGTCGAGCTGAACCGCGAGCGGGCCAAGAAGCTGCACGAGGCCACCGACCGCTTCGAGGGCAATCCGCCGGTGCGCGAGATCCTGGCCGCCCTGCTGACCCCGCCGCTGAAGTGGCTGGCCCCCGACCACGAGCGCCGCATTTCGCTGCAGTTCCTGATACGGGCCCGCAGCGAGGGCACCGACGAGATCCGCAAGGTCCTGCAGACCGACGTCACCCACCTGCGCCGCTTCTCCGACGCCCTGCTCAAGGCGCGCCCGGACCTGCCGTCCGAGGAGATCTACTGGCGGCTGCACTTCACCCTGGGCATGCTGCACAACAACCGCTTCGCCGAGTTCGACCGCCTGAACGTGCTGTCGGAAGGCACGACCAGCGAAGCCGACGTCGAGGCCCTGCTGGGCCGCATGCTGGCCTTCGCCGAGGCGGGGTTCTCGGCCTGATGACGGAGGCGGCCGGGGCTCCGATCCGCCTGTTCTCGTACGGCACGCTGCGGCAGGAGAACGTGCAGATGGAAACGTTCGGCCGCCTGTTGAAGGGCGAGACCGACGCTCTGCCGGGCTACGCGCTGTCGATGGTCGAGATCACCGATCCGGACGTCATCGCGACCAGCGGCGCGGCGTTCCATCCGATCGTCCGGGCCAGCGGCGACGCGGCCGACGCGGTCGCGGGCACGGTGTTCGAGATCACCGCCGCCGAACTGGCGGCCGCCGATTCCTACGAGGTTTCCGACTACAAGCGCGTGGCGGTCCGCCTGACGTCGGGACGCGACGCCTTCGTCTACGTGAAGGCCTGACGTTCAGTCGGCGGCCAGGCGCGCCGCCAGCTTCAGATCCTCGACCAGTTCGGCATAGGCGCGATCCCTGGCGTCCGGATCGGGGATCCGCAGCATGAAGGACGGATGCCAGCTGACCAGGCCCTGTTCGCCGCCGTCCAGCGCCTGGCGCCGGCCGCGCGACTTGCCGATCGGCAGGGCCTTGCCGAACACCGCCTGCACCGCCGTCGCGCCCAGGGCCAGGATCACCTTGGGTCGGACCAGCCGGCGCTCGGCGTCCAGCCACCAGCGGCAGGCCTGGACCTCGCCGCGGTCCGGCGTCTTGTGCAGCCGGCGCTTGCCCCGCTGTTCGTGCTTGAAATGCTTGACCGCGTTGGTGACGAACACCCGGTCGCGATCGACCCCGGCCTGCGCCATCGCCCGGTCCAGAAGCTGGCCGGCCGGACCGACGAACGGAACGCCCTGCCGGTCCTCCTGGTCGCCGGGCTGCTCGCCGACGATCATCAGGGCGGCCTTGGCTGGACCAAGGCCCGGCACCCCCTGGGTGGCGTCGCGCCATAGATCGCAGCGGCGGCAGACCTGGACCCCGGCGGCCACCGCTTCCAGATTGACCAGGTTGCTCTCGCCGAACGACCCGTCGCGGGCCTGCCTCTGGGCGGCCTTGAGCGCGCGTTCCGAGGGTTTGACGGGCTGGAGGGCGACCATGGCCTTGGGCTTTCTCGATCAAAATCCGGAATGGACGTCGGCGGGATCGGGTTCCCTCGGCGGCGCTCGAACGGCGATTGTTCCTATTTTGTTCCGGGCGTGTCAATCACCCGTCCGTGACGGAACGAAGCCGGCCCGGCGGGGTTATGCAGAGCCTATGGCGCGGCTCGGCATCCTTCATGAAACGCGGTACAGCTACGCCCGGCCGGTCGGCTTCGGGGCGCATCGGCTGCTGATCCGGCCGCGCGACAGCCACGCCATCCGCATCAGCGAGGCCTCGCTGCAGACGTCCTTGCCGGGCGAGACCCGCTGGACCTACGACGCGGTGGGCAACTGCGTCTGCTGGTTCACGCCGAAGGGCGAGGCCGACAGCCTGACCATCACCAGCCGCCTGGTCATCGACCGCTTCCCCGCGCCCCTGACCAGCCTGCGGATCGACGACCCGCACACCGTCTCGCCGATCGTCTACGCCCGCGAGGACCGGGCGGTGCTCAATCCATTCATCACCCCCGCCACCGAGGACGAGGACCGGGTGCTGCTGCGCTGGCTGCGCGGCCAGATGGAGCGGCCCGACGAGCCGGCGGTCGATTTCCTGCTGCGGATGAACCGCACGATCCACGACCAGTTCGACTATGTCCCCCGCGACGAGGCCGGCGTCCAGTCGCCGGCGCAGACCATCGCCATCGGCAGCGGCACGTGCCGCGACTTCGCCTGGCTGATGGTCGAGGCCCTGCGGCGGCTGGGCTATGCGGCGGTGTTCGCCACCGGCTACGTCTACAGTTCCGGCGCCGCCGTGCGCGGGGCGGGGGCGACCCACGCCTGGTGTGAAGTGTTCCTGCCGGACCTGGGCTGGACCGAGTTCGACCCGACCAACGGCCTGGCGGAGTCGCCGGACCTGATCCGGGTGGCGGCCACCCGCACGCCCGGCGAAGCGCGGCCGGTGTCGGGCACCATCATCGGCGAACCCGGCGAGGCGCATCTGAGCGTCCGGGTCGAGGTGCGCCTTCTGGACGCCCTCGAGGCGGCGGCATGATGAAAATGACAAGAAAAATCGGGAGGATGGAAGGATGATGAAACCGTTCCAACAGCAAGCCCCTCTGGGCGGCGGCCACCTGCCGCATCCCGAGCCCAAGCCGCAGCACGGCCAGAAGCCGGACGCCGAGTGCCTGAAGGTGCCGGAAAAGCGCTCGTTCGAGCCGCGACCGGGGCACTGAAGGTCCTCCCCCTGTGGGGGAGGTGTCGGCGAAGCCGACGGAGGGGGGAGTGATCGGAAGGCGACCACAACCCGGATCGGCGCCCCTAAAACTCCCCCCACCGATCGCTGCGCGATCGCCTCCCCCACAGGGGGAGGGCTTGGAGACTACCCCCGCACCAGCTCCCGCATGGCCTTGTCCAGGCCGTCGATCGTCAGCGGGAACATCCGGTCGTTCATCAGCTGCTTCATCACCCCGATCGACTGGGTGTAGTCCCAGTGCCGCTCGGGCGTGGGGTTCAGCCAGACGGCGCTCTGGTAGATGTCGGTGACCCGGCTCATCCAGATGGCCCCGGCCTCCTCGTTCCAGTGCTCGACGCTGCCGCCCGGATAGGTGATCTCGTAGGGGCTCATCGTGGCGTCGCCGACGAAGATGATCTTGTAGTCGTGGGGGAACTTGTGGAGCACCTCCCAGGTCGGGATCTTCTCGACCTGGCGGCGGCGATTGTCCTTCCACACCGCCTCGTACAGGCAGTTGTGGAAGTAGAAGAACTCCAGGTGCTTGAACTCGGTCTTGGCGGCGCTGAACAGCTCCTCGCAGAGCTTGATGTGGCCGTCCATCGAGCCGCCGATGTCGAAGAACAGCAGCACCTTGATCGTATTGCGCCGCTCGGGGCGCATCTGGATGTCCAGATAGCCCTTTTCGGCCGTGCCCTTGATCGTGCCGTTCAGGTCCAGCTCGTCCAGCGCCCCCTGGCGGGCGAACTTGCGCAGGCGCCGCAGGGCGACCTTGATGTTGCGAGTGCCCAGCTCGACCGAGTCGTCGAGGTTCTTGTATTCGCGCTTGTCCCAGACCTTCACGGCCCGGCCATGGCGGCTCTTGTCCTGGCCGATGCGGACGCCTTCGGGATTGTAGCCGTTGTTGCCGAACGGGGACGTGCCGCCCGAGCCGATCCACTTGTTGCCGCCCTCGTGGCGTTCCTTCTGCTCCTTCAGGCGCTCCTGCAGGGTCTCCATCAGCTTCTCGAAGCCGCCCATGGCCTCGATCTGCGCCTTCTCCTCGTCGGTCAGGAACTTCTCGGTCAGGGCCTTGAGCCATTCGGCCGGAATGTCGGCGGTCAGGCCGTCCTCGACGGTCTCCAATCCCTTGAACACGTGGCCGAACACCCGGTCGAACTTGTCGAGGTTCTTCTCGTCCTTCACCAGGCTGGCGCGCGACAGGAAGTAGAAGTCCTCGATCCGCCGATCGATGACGTCCTTGTCCAGGGCCTCCATCAGCAGGAGATATTCGCGCAAGGATACGGGAACCTTGGCGGCGCGGAGCTCGGAGAAGAAGCGCAGGAACATGGGCGGGCTTTCGAACGGTTGTTCGAAGGATGGAGGTTTAGAGCGTCAGGCGCAAGCGGACGCCCCCTCCGTCACGATGCGTATTCGCATCGCGCCACCTCCCCCGCGTTGCGGGTGAGGAGGAGGCCGCGCCGACGTCTTCTCCTCACCCGTGAAACGGGGGAGGTGGCGGGCGAAGCCCGACGGAGGGGGCGTCCAGCCGGGTCACCCCCTTCTCAGGATGAACTCCAGGTCCCGTGTCTGGCCTACCGGGAAGTGGTACTCCCCGACTTTCTCGAACCCCTTGCTCCCATACAGCTTCTGCGCCCCGAAGTTCTGGGACCACACCCCGATCCACAACGGCCGCGGGCCGTCTCGTTCCAGCCAGTCGAGCGCCGTCTTCAAGAGCAGCGAGCCGCGTCCGCCGCCCTGGAAGTCCTTGAGCACATAGATCCGGTGCAGCTCGCCGTCGTCGGGTCCGACGTCCTCGTGGGGCAGGCCGCAGGGGCCGGCGGTGGCGTAGCCGATCGCCTCGTCGTCCAGCTCCAGCAGCCAGGTCGCCTTGTCCGGATCGGCCAGGTCGCGCCGCGTCCGCTCCAGGCCGTAGGCGTAGGCCAGGAAGGTCTCCAGGTCCTCGGTCGGATAGAGGTGGGCGAAGGTCTCGCTGAACGTGCGGGCGCCCAGGCTGGACACCGTGTCGGCGTCGTCGACGGTGGCCCTTCTGATCGTGGGGGGGCGGATGGTCGGGGCGGTGTTCAAGGGTTACGATCCTCGCATGGATGTCGCGCTCTATACGCACCTGGATATGCTCGACCACCGGCCCGGCGACAACCACGTCGAACGGCCCGAGCGCCTGCGGGCGGTGATCGACGCGCTGAACGACGACGGCCGCCTGGACCTGGAGAGCGTCGAGGCCCCGCTGGTCGACTACGCCGACCTGGCCCGGGTCCATCCCCAGGGCTTCATCGACAATGTCCTGGCCGCGGCCCCGAGCAGCGGCCGGACGGCCCTGGACCCCGACACCGTGCTGTCGGCGGGCAGCCTGACCGCCGCCCGCCGCGCCGCCGGGGCGGTGGTCGCCGCGACCCGGGCCGTGGCGGCGGGGCAGGGGACGCGGGCCTTCTGCGCCGTCCGCCCGCCCGGCCACCACGCCGAACCGGACACGGCGATGGGGTTCTGCGTGTTCTCCAACATCGCCGTGGCGGCGCGGGTCGCCCAGGCCTCGGGGCTCAAGCGCGTGGCGATCGTCGATTTCGACGTCCATCACGGCAACGGCACCCAGGCCACGTTCGAGCACGATCCGACGGTGTTCTTCGCCTCGATCCACCAGTCGCCGCTCTATCCCGGCACCGGCGATCCGTCGGAGATCGGCGTCGGCAACGTCGCCAACGCGACCGTCGCCCCGCATGCGCCGCGCGAGGTCTGGCGCAAGCGCTTCGAGGGCCTGATGGACAAGGTCGACGGATTCGCGCCGCAGCTGATCCTGGTCTCGGCTGGCTTCGACGCGCACGTCCGCGATCCGCTGGCCGCCCAGAGCCTGGAGGCCGAGGATTTCGCCTGGGCGACGCGAGCGATCGCCTCGGTCGCGAACCGCCGTTGCGGCGGGCGTATTGTTTCCTCGCTCGAGGGCGGTTACGACCTAGAAGCGCTCGGCCGCTCGGCGGCGGCGCATGTCAAAGCGTTGCAAGAGGGGTGAGAGGTTCGAGAGGTCGCGCGTGGCGCGAAACCGAACCTCCAAAATCTATGGCCGACGAATCCGCCGACCACCTTTCCGCCCCGGAATCCTCTGGGCTGGCGACTTCCGGAGCCGTCGGCGCCCTTGCTGGCGCGCGTCCCGGCGCGATCACCCTGGCCCGTCACGGCGAGCCGGCCCTGTCGCGCAAGGTCCGCTTCAACGCGCCGGCCTATGGCGAATGGTGGGCGCGCTACGAGGAGGGCGGCCTGCTGCCCGGCCAGACCCCGCCGGAATCGCTGAAGGCCACCGCCAGACGGGCGGGGGTGGTGATCGCCTCGACGCGCCGGCGATCGATCGAGACCGCCGCCGCCGTGGCCGACGGCAAGGCCTTCGCCACCGACCCGCTGTTCATCGAGGCCCCGCTGCCGCCGCCGCCCTGGCCGCTCTGGATCAGGATGTCGCCCAAGAACTGGGGCTTCTTCGCGCGGTTCTGGTGGTGGTTCTTCGACCATCACGCCGGCCAGGAGAGCCGGGCCCAGGCCGAGATTCGCGCCGACCAGGCCGCCGATCTGCTGATCGACCTGTCGAAGAACGGCCAGGAGGTGCTGCTGGTGGCCCACGGCTTCTTCAACACCATGATCGGCCTGTCGCTGCAGAAGCGCGGTCTGAAGAAGACGCGGGACCAGGGGTTCAAATACTGGTGCGTGAAGCGCTTCGAGCGGCCCTAGGCGCCTCCGCGAGCGACAGGGGCGCCGAGACCCCGAACCCTGTTCACCAAAAGCCCCGCCAACGGCGTTGCTCGCGCCGCGGCCCGCCACTAGGGTGCGCCTGTTCGCCCCGGAGTAGAAATGATCAGTCCCCAAGATCTTGAAGGCATGAGCTTCGAGCAGGCCCTGCAACGTCTGGAGCAGATCGTCGGCGAGCTGGAGTCCGGCAAGGCCGAGCTCGAGCGCTCGATCGAGATCTACGAGGACGGCGCGGCCCTCAAGGCTCACTGCGAGAAGAAGCTCGAGGCCGCCCGCCTGAAGGTCGAGAAGATCGTGCTGGGGCAGGGCGGCGCGACCCAGGGCGGCGCGATAAGCGCCGAAGCGGCCGAGTTCAACTGATGGGTCAGTCGTCGCCGCAGATCGGCTACGAGGACTTCGAGCGCGTCGATATCCGTATCGGCACGGTGATCGAAGCCACGCCGTTCCCGGAGGCGCGCAAGCCCGCCTACAAGCTGCTCATCGATTTCGGTCCCCAGATCGGGATCAAGAAATCCTCGGCCCAGGTGACCAAGCACTACGGCCTGGGCGAACTGATCGGCCGTCGCGTGGCCGCCGTGGTCAATTTTCCGCCGCGCCAGATCGGTCCCATGAAGTCCGAGGTCCTGTGCCTGGGCTTTCCGGACGCCGAGGGGGGCGTGGTGCTGATCGACGTGGACCGTGACGTTCCCAACGGGGGTAAGCTGTTTTGATCGACCTCGAAAAGCGCATCGTCCAGGCCGCCGACATCGTCACCGTGGCGCTCGACGAACTGCTGCCGCGCGCCGACGGTCCCGAGAGCCGTCTGACCGAGGCGATGCGCTACGCGGCCCTGGGCCCCGGCAAGCGCCTGCGGCCGTTCTTCGCCCTGGAGACGGGCAAGATGTTCGACCTGCCCGAGCGGCCGGTCCTGCGCGCCGCCTGCGCCCTGGAATGCATCCACGCCTACAGCCTGGTGCACGACGACCTGCCGGCCATGGACGACGACGACATGCGCCGAGGCCGTCCGACCGTCCATATCCAGTACGACGAAGCCACCGCGATCCTGGCCGGCGACGCCCTGCAGACCGCCGCCTTCGAGATCATGGCCCATCCGGACACCCACGACGACGGCCATGTCCGCTCGGAGCTGGTGCGCAAGCTGGCCATCGCCTCGGGCGCCAGGGGCATGTGCGGCGGCCAGATGATCGACCTGCTGGGCGTCCGCGACGACCTGGGCGCGGTGGCCCGCATGCAGCGCCTGAAGACCGGGGCCCTGATCGCCTTCGCCTTCGAGATCCCGCTGATCATCGCCCGGGCCAAGGATTCCGAGCGCGCGGCCCTGATGGGATTCGCCCAGGACCTGGGCCTGGCTTACCAGATCGTCGACGACATCCTGGACGAAGAGGGCGACGAGGCGGTGCTGGGCAAGGCCGCCGGCGGCAAGGACGCCGCCAAGGGCAAGGCCAACTACGTCACGCTGCTCGGCCTTGATGCGGCCAAAGAGCGCGTCAATCTATTGGCCGCGCAAACCAAGTCACATCTCGATATTTTCGGCGAACGGGCTGAACATCTGCGTCGTAGCGTGGATTTCGTGCTGGACCGCCGCAACTGACCGCGCTTTCTTCGGACATGCCTGTTTTGACCCCTCTTCTCGACACCATCTCGTCACCGGCCGACACGCGCGGCCTCAGCGTGGCTGAACTGAAGCAACTGGCGAACGAGGTGAGGGCCGAAACCATCGACGCCGTCTCGGTGACCGGCGGCCACCTGGGCGCGGGCCTGGGCGTGGTCGAGCTGACCGTCGCCCTGCACCACGTGTTCGAGACGCCCAAGGACATCGTCATCTGGGACGTCGGCCACCAGGCCTATCCCCACAAGATCCTGACCGGTCGCCGCGACCGCATCCGCACCCTGCGCCAGGGCGGCGGGCTGTCGGGCTTCACCAAGCGGGCCGAGAGCGTCTACGACCCGTTCGGCGCGGCCCACGCGGCCACCTCGATCTCGGCGGCCCTGGGCTTCTGCGCCGCCCGCGACGCCAAGGGCGAGAACAACAGCGTCATCGCCGTGATCGGCGACGGCTCGATGAGCGCCGGCATGGCCTACGAGGCGATGAACGCCGCGGTCGACACCACCAAGCGCCTGATCGTCATCCTCAACGACAACGACATGTCGATCGCCCCGCCGGTGGGCGGCATGAGCGCCTATCTGGCCAACCTCGTCTCGGGCGGCGCCTATCGCAAGGTGCGCAAGCTGGGCAAGACGGTGGTCGAGAAGCTGCCGACCCCGATCCGCGACGCGGCCCGCAAGGCCGAGGAATACGCCCGCGGCATGGTCACCGGCGGCACCTTCTTCGAGGAGCTGGGCTTCCACTATGTCGGCCCGATCGACGGCCACGACATGGACGCCCTGGTCTCGGTGCTGAAGAACGTCAAGGAATTCAACGAAAAGCCGGTGCTGGTCCACGTCGTCACCCAGAAGGGCAAGGGCTATGGCCCGGCCGAGGGCGCGGACGACAAGCTGCACGCGGTGGTCAAGTTCGACGTGGTCACCGGCCAGCAGCACAAGGCCGCCGCCGGTCCGCCCAGCTACACCAAGGTCTTCGCCCAGGAACTGATCAAGCACGCGGCGATCGACGACAAGATCGTGGCCATCACCGCCGCCATGCCGTCGGGCACGGGGCTGGACCTGTTCGGCAAGGCCTATCCGCACCGCACCTTCGACGTCGGCATCGCCGAGCAGCACGCGGTGACCTTCGCCGCGGGCCTCGCCGCCGACGGCATGAAGCCGTTCGCGGCGATCTATTCCACCTTCCTGCAGCGCGGCTACGACCAGGTGGTCCACGACGTGGCCATCCAGCGCCTGCCGGTGCGCTTCGCCATGGACCGCGCCGGCCTGGTCGGCGCCGACGGTCCGACCCACGCGGGCACCTTCGATCTCGGCTTCATGGGGGCGCTGCCCGGCATGGTGCTGATGGCCGCCGCCGACGAGGTGGAGCTGGCCCACATGGTCGCCACCGCCGTGGCCATCGACGACCGCCCCAGCGCCTTCCGCTATCCGCGCGGCGAGGGCCTGGGCCTGACCATCCCCGAACTGGCCGCCCCGCTGGAGATCGGCAAGGGCCGCATCGTCCGCGAAGGGACCAGCGTGGCCATCGTCTCGCTGGGCACCCGCCTGGCCGAGTGCCTGAAGGCCGCCGACCTGCTGGCCGCGCGCGGCCTGTCGGCCACCGTCGCCGACGCCCGCTTCGCCAAGCCGCTGGACGTCGACATGCTGCTGCGCCTGGCGCGCGAGCACGAGGCGATCATCACGGTGGAGGAGGGCGCCATCGGCGGCTTCGGCGCTTTCGTGCTGCAGGCCCTGGCCGCGCACGGCGCCCTGGACCGCGGCCTGAAGATCCGCACCCTGGTGCTGCCCGACGTCTTCCAGGACCAGGACAAGCCCGACGTCATGTACGCCCAGGCCGGCCTCGACGCCGAGGGCATCCTGCGCGGGGCCCTGTCGGCCCTGGGGATCGACAACGTCAGCGCGGCGGGGCGGCGGGCTTAAGCGCCCACGCGTCGGACGCCGGGGAGGAGCGATGCTGAAACGGATCATCGCAAGCCTGCTGCTGCTCGCCTCGAGCTCCGCGCTGGCCGACCCCAAGGGCGAGGCCAACTACAGCGTGGACCTGCCCAACAGCCGACCGGCCGACGCCCGGCTGGTCTGGTCGGACGAGTTCGACCTTCCCGTGGTGGATGCGCGTAAATGGGCGTTCGACACCTCGCGAAACAAGCTGGGCTGGTGGAACAACGAGTTGCAATACTACGCCGCCGGTCGCCGCGAGAACGTCCGTGTGGCGGATGGTCGGCTGGTCATCGAGGCGCGCCACGACGACCTGGCCGATCCGAAGCCGGCCGACTGGGGCGGCCAGCGCTACAGCTCGGCCAAGCTGATGACCCAAGGGCTGGCCGACTGGACCTACGGCTTCTTCGAGGTGCGGGCCAAGCTGGCCTGCGGTCGCGGGACCTGGCCGGCCATATGGATGATGCCCGCCGATCCGACGGCGCCCTGGCCGCAGGGGGGTGAGATCGACATCATGGAGCATGTCGGCTGGGACCAGGGCACGGTGCACGGCACGCTGCACACCGGGAAGTATAATCACGCGATGCACACGGCGCGCGGCGGAGCGAGCAAACTGCCCGACGTCTGCGGCGCCTTCCACCGCTACCAGCTGGACTGGAACAAGGACCGCATCCTGATCGGCGTGGACGACCGCGCCTACGTGCGAATCGACAACGACCAGCCGGGCGACGTCGGCGCCTGGCCGTTCGACAAGCCGCAATACCTGATCCTGAACCTCGCGGTGGGCGGCTGGGGCGGCCGGCAGGGCGTTGACGACGCCGCGTTCCCCGCCCGGTTCGAGGTGGACTATGTGCGGGTCTACCAGCGGGGCCGCTGAGTTGCGGGATCAGGCGGTGAGCGCGTTCAGGCCTCGCACGCCTTGAAGAACGCCTTCACCTGCCGCTGGTCGGCGGGGGCGGCGTCGACGGGGTGGCGGTCGTCGGCGACCAGCAGGTCCAGGTCGCCGGTGCGGCGGAAGGCCCGCAGGGCCGAGGCGTCCACGCTGGTGCGGGCCTGGAGCAGGCCCTCGCTCATGTCCGAGGGCGCGGCCTGGGCCTTCAGGCGGGTGACCTTGCGGCCGGACGCCAGGGCGATCTCGTCGCCCGTCAGGCCGGTCGCCGTCAGGGTCACGGCCGAGGCGCGGGGCGCGCAGGCCATCATCACCACCACGTCGTCGCTGTTGGGCCGGCCATAGGCCAGCTTGGGGCCTTCCTCGGCGCTGTCCATGTAGTTCCAGGCGTAGCCCTGCTGGCTGGACTGGTCATGGGCGCAGCCGCTCAGCGTCACGCCGCCCAAGGCCAGGACCAGGAGCAGAGCGTTGGGGAGCAGGCGGTTGAACGGGCGACGGGGCATGGACGGGTTCCTTCATCACAGGAACGCCGCTCCGGCCTCATGGGTTCAGAGCCGCCAGTCCAGCACGCCGTCGCCGTCCGCGCGCAGGGTTCCGGTCCGGCCGATCGGGAAGGCGTCCGGATCGGTCAGGGCCGCCAGGGTGTCGGCGTCGGCGGCCGGGACCCGCGCCAGGGCCCGGGCGCCCTCCAGGGTCCGCACGATGGCCACGCCATGGGTCGGCGCGCCGTCGCGGTCGTAGAGCACCGTGTGGGTCTCCAGCACGGCCTGGCCCGCCGCGTCCTCGACGAAGGCCGGGACGGGGCCGCGCCGGGCGTCGGCCGGCGCCTGAACGCTGATCTCCTCCAGCGACCTCGCGCCGTCCGGGGCGGGGCGGTCGGCCAGCACCAGGCCGTGATGCTTGGTGACGAACTCGCCCTGGCCGTACAGCAGGCCGGTTCCGCCGTCTCCCCGCAGCCGCCGGGTCATGGCGACGGCGGCGTGGGTCATGTAGTCGTTCATCGGCGCCCCGAAGAAGGTCAGGCCGCCGGTCACGGTGGGCGTCACGCCCGCCGGCAGGCCCAGGGTCCGCCGGGCCATCTTCGGCACGCAGGGGAAGCAGCTGTAGAGCTCCAGGGCGTCGAAGCCGCCCGGAGCCATGGCGCCGACCGTCTCCAGCACCGCGTCCTGGGCGACCGAGCCGTGATAGTGGTCGCGTCGCAGGTAGTCGCCCGGTTCGCGCGCCGCCGCCCCGCCCCAGACGAACACCAGCCGCTCGTCGGGGACGCCGGCGGCCCGGGCGGCCGCCAGACTGGTCACGATCACCGCCGCGCCCTGGTTCACCTGCATGTTGGCGACCATCAGCTTGGTGTAGGGCCAGGCGATCGGTCGG
This sequence comes from Caulobacter sp. Root1455, assembly GCF_001426905.1. Taxonomy (GTDB): domain Bacteria; phylum Pseudomonadota; class Alphaproteobacteria; order Caulobacterales; family Caulobacteraceae; genus Caulobacter. Next base: position 544,659 of record NZ_LMFQ01000024.1, on the reverse strand, counting down.
TTGTCGGGGCGCGGGGTGGTGATCTGGTCCGGCGTGAAGGCCGTCTTGATCCAGGCGTTGGGCTGGCCCGCCGCCACCGCGGCATAGGCCGACCACAGGGCGCCGGATTCCGCCAGGGCCTGGCGCGGCGTCTGGCCCCAGTGATGGGCGGCGGCGTTCTCGTAGAACGGATAGACGCTGACCGGCAGGAAGACCCCCAGCTTCAGGGCCAGGGGATGGACCTCGATGCGCGGTCCGCCGCCCGCGGCCGTCGGCTTGGGCGTCCAGGGCAGGTCGATCCCGGCGGCGCGGGCCTTGTTGACGCTCCACTGCGCCTCGGCCCCGACCACCGCGCAGACCTCGGCCTCGCCCCGGGCGATGCGGATCGCGGCCTCGTGCAGGAACCGCACCGGGCTCTCCCCGCCGACCGGGCCGTAGACGGCGCGGGCCGGGGCGATGTCGAGCCGGGCGCACAGCTCGCCCGCCGCGTCGGCGTAGCGCCAGCTGAGCTGGTTGACGACGTCCAGCGAGGCGATCCTGGCGAGGAAGCCGCCGCCCGCGTCGGCGTCGGCCTCGCGCAGGGCCGCTTCCATCAGGGCCAGGGGCTCCAGGGCCTTGGAGAGGTCGCTCGGCCGGTCCAGCGCCTCGCCGACACCGACAATGACCGGGATGCGTTCAGGGTTCACGGGGGGCGGGCTCACAGGACGGGTTCTCCAGCGCTTTCGGCGACCAGGGCGCGCTGGTAGCCGTCGCGGGCCTTCATCCGCGCCAGATGCGCCTTGAAGGCCTCGGGGAAGCTGTCGGAAAAGCCCAGCTGCTCGCCCAGCTTCAGGGCGTAGGCCACCGAGATGTCGGCCATGGTGAAGCGGCGGGCAGCCACGTAGCCGCTGTCGTCGAGCAGCTTGGCCGCCGCCTTCAGCCGCGACAGGAACCACTGCACATAGTCGGCCGCCGCCTGGGGCAGGCGGCGCTCCTCCGGCTCGAACACCGCGTAGCGCAGGTGGATGGTCTGGGGGAAGGTGAGGGTGGCCTCGCCCATGTGCAGGAAGTTCAGATAGGCCCCGAAGCCGGGCTCGTCGGGCGTGACGGTCAGGTCGCTGGGGCCGTATCGGCGCGCCAGATATTCGCCGATCGCCGCCGACTCGCTCATCAGGGTGTCGCCGTCGATCAGGGTCGGCGTCGTGCCCATGGGATTGACGTCCAGATAGCCCGGCTCGCGGAAGCGGGGCGGGAAGGGCGTCAGCTTCAGCGCATAGGGCAGGCCCAGCTCCTCGAGCGCCCACAGGGCCCGGAACGAGCGCGCGCCGACGCAGTGATAGAGGGTGATCATCGGTCGCCTCCCGTTTTGTTGGAGGCAACATCCGACGGAAAGCCGCATGAGGCCATCGTGCCCTTACGTCCGGCCCTTACATCCATTGGGGCGGCGCCGTAGAACAGCAGGGCGCGGACAGGACGCAACGCCAGGCATGGCGGCGTCCCCAGAGGGGAAAGTCATTGAGTCTTGGGAGGAAATGGTGGGCGCAGTAGGATTCGAACCTACGACCCGCTGATTAAGAGTCAGCTGCTCTACCAACTGAGCTATGCGCCCGCGCGGCCCGAAGCGGTGGTTTGCCTCGGCGGCGAGGCGCGGAACATACGCAAAGAATCTTGGAACGCAAGGGACTATTTTTTGGCCAGACGAGATATCAGCGGAGCCGTGGATTTCGCCTATCTGGAAGGGTTCGCGATGGACGATTCCACGGTCATCGACGAGGTGCTGGCGCTGTTTCGCGAGCAGGCCGCGCTGTGGACGCCGATGCTCGACAAGAGCCATCCGGGCTGGGCGGACGCGGTCCACACGGTCAAGGGCGCGGCGCGGGGCGTCGGGGCTTTCGCGCTGGGCGACGTCTGCGCCGAGGCCGAGGCCGGGACCAAGAGCCTGGGCGACGTGCGCAACGCCCTGGACCTGGCCCTGATGGACATCGCCGCCTACGCCCACGAGCGGGCTCTGCGGTCGTTGAAGGGGTAGGGCGGCTTACCGAAGCGTAATTGGCGCGTTCCGACACGCTTGCCTAAGTTGCGGCGAGTTCAACCGGAGCCCCAAACCCATGCCTCCCAGCCCTTGGTCGCACACCCGCAGCGCCGCCGTCGCCGACGACATCGATTTCGAGATCAAGGGCCAGGAGCTGCAGTTCCTGGAGATCGAGCTGGACGCCGGCGAAAGCGCCGTGGCCGAGGCCGGGTCGTTCGTCTGGAAGGACGCCAGCGTCCAGATGACCACGGTGTTCGGCGACGGCTCGGGCGACGCCGGCGGCGGCTTCATGGGCAAGCTGCTGGGGGCGGGCAAGCGCCTGGTCACCGGCGAGAGCCTGTTCACCACCGTCTTCACCCACACCGGTTCGGGCAAGGCGCGCGTCGCCTTCGCCGCGCCCACGCCGGGGAACATCCTGCCGCTGAACCTGGGCCAGCTGGGCGGCACGCTGATCTGCCAGAAGGACAGCTTCCTGGCCGCGGCGCGCGGGGTGTCGATCGGCATCCACTTCCAGAAACGCGTGATGACCGGCCTGTTCGGCGGCGAGGGCTTCATCATGCAGCGGCTGGACGGCGACGGCTGGGTGTTCGTGCAGATGGGCGGCGCCCTGGTCGAGCGTGAGCTGAAACCCGGCGAGGAGCTGCACGTCGACACCGGCTGCCTGGCCGCCTACACCCCCGGCGTCGACTTCGACTTGGTCATGGCCGGCGGCGTGCGCAGCGTGCTGTTCGGCGGCGAGGGCCTGTTCTTCGCGCGGCTGCGCGGGCCCGGGAAGGTCTGGATCCAGTCCCTGCCGTTCTCGCGGCTGGCGGGGCGGATGCTGCAGGCGGCCCAGGGCGGCGGCGGCAACCGCGGCGAGGGCTCGATCCTGGGGCAGATCGGCAACCTGATCGACGGGAATTAGGCGAAGCGCTTTCCCTCCCCCTTGTGGGGAGGGTGGACCGCGTAGCGGGACGGGTGGGGGATCGGCGCAGGGTGTCGGCTCAGCAAGCCCCACCCGACCTTGGCGCTGCCAGGGCCACCCTCCCCATAAAGGGGAGGGAAGAGCTCCCGCTCAGCCCTTCGTCCGGTCCCAGCTGTCGTATTCATAGGCGATGCAGCGGTCGATCAGCGTGCGCCAGACCGGCTCGGCGATGGCTTCCGACAGGCCCGACTCGCGCGCGGCGGCCTTGACCTTGTCGACCACGTCCTCGATCCGCGCGCGGTCGAACACCTTGGAGCGGTCGGCCTTGATGCGGGCGGCGGCGTCCATGTAGCCCTGGCGCTCGGCCAGCAACCGCACCAGCGCCCGGTCCAGGGCGTCCACGCCCTTGCGAACGTCGGGCATGGTCGAGCAGTCGGCGGGGGCGAGGCGCTCGTCGACCGTGAGAGTCGTCTTGATCATGCGCTCCTTTAAGCCGGTTCCGGCCGCCGGGGCCACCCCGAACCTTGAGCTAGATGCCCGCGCCGTTGTCCATGGTGAGGAGGGCCGCTTCGTGGGCCGCCGCCTCGGCCTGCAGCCACGAAACGAACGCCTTCACCTGCGGCAGACGTCCCTTGGCCTTGGGATGGACGACGTAATAGGCGAAGTCGACGGCCGTGGGGATCTCGAACGGAATGACCAGGCGGCCGGCGTCGAGATCGGCCTGGGCCAGGGTCTGTTTGGCCAGGGCGACGCCGCGTCCGTTGGCGGCCGCCTCGATCACCAGGCTGGACTGGTTGAAGCGCGGACCGCGCGCCCCGTCGACCGACTTGATGCCTCGCGCCGCCAGCCACATGGCCCAGTCCGGGCAGCTGTCGTCGGCGTCCGGCGAGCCGTCGTGCAGCAGGATGTGGCGGGACAGGTCCTCGGGCGATTCCAAGGGGTTGGCGGCCAGCAGTTCAGGCGAGGCGACGGGGATCACGGTCTCGCTGAGCAGGCGGACGACCTCCAGTCCCGGATAGCGGCCCGAGCCGTAGCGGATGGCCAGGTCGACCTCGCCGGCCGCGAAATCCACGACCTCCATGCCGGCCGACAGCCAGACGTCGACCTGGGGCTGGGCCTGCTCGAACTTGCCCAGCCGCGGCACCAGCCACTTGGCGGCGAACGAGGGGGCGGCGGTGAGGGTCAGGCGGCGGCCGTCGACGGCGGCGGTCAGCAGGCTGGCGGCCTCGGCCAGACGGTCGAAGGCCTCGCGCAGGGCGGGCAGGGCGGTCTGGGCCGCGTCGGTCAGCAGCAGGCCCTTGGGCGTGCGCTTGAACAGGGCCGCGCCGACATAGTCCTCGAGATTCTGGATCTGCTGGCTCACGGCGCCGGGCGTCACCGACAGCTCGTCGGCGGCGCGGCTGAAGTTCAGATGGCGCGCGGCCGCCTCGAACGCCCGCAGCGCGTTGAGGGGCGGGAGCCGCCGTCGTTCGGACTGTCGTTCCATGAGTTTTACTGAACGCCCCGGCAGAAGACCTTGTTTGCGAAGTGGCCCGCTCGCGACCAATTTGCAAGCGTTCGCTGATGGAGACGGCCCTTTTCATCGACGAACGCGGGCGGGGCGGACTCTAGGGTTCGCCCCGCAATGCTTTCGGCGCGACCGGTTCGGCGATGTCGCCGGTCCGGGGCGTCGGTAGCGGCGTCCAGCTGATAGAGGACCTGAATCGCATGGCTCGGCCCACGGTCCGATCCGCTTCCCGCTCCAAGGCCGGTCTCGTCGCCCTCGGCGGCGGGACGAGCGTCCGCCTGCCCGGTCGCGTGACCCTGGTCGGCGCGGGTCCGGGCGATCCCGAGCTGCTGACGATCAAGGCCCTGAAGGCCCTGCGGGCCGCCGACGTGGTGGTCCATGACGGCCTGGTCTCCGACGAGATTCTCGACCTGGCGCCCGCCGCGGCGCGGCGGATCAACGTCGCCAAGCGCAAGTCGCGCCACACCCTGCCGCAGGACGACATCAACCAACTTCTCGTGGCCCTGGCGCTGGACGGCCTGACCGTCGTGCGGCTTAAGGGCGGCGACCCGTTCCTGTTCGGCCGCGGCGGCGAGGAGCTGACCGCCTGCCGCGAGGCCGGTGTCGAGTGCACGGTGGTTCCCGGGATCACCGCCGCCCTGGCGGCCTCGGCCGGCGCCGGCGCGCCCCTGACCCATCGCGGATCGGCCCAGGCCGTGACCTTCGTCACCGGCCACGCCGCGCACGGCGAACCGGACCTGGACTGGACCGCCCTGGCGCGCCCGAACCAGACCGTCGTCGTCTATATGGGCGTCAGCACGGCCGGCCTGATCGCCGAGCGCCTGACGACCGCCGGCCGCGCCGGCTCGACCCCCGCCCTGATCGTCGAGAACGCCAGCCGCGCCGACGAGCGCCGCATCCTGACCACCCTGGCCGGCCTGGCGCTCGCCGCCGAGGGCCTGAAGGGCCCCGCGCTGCTGATGGTCGGCGAGGCCATGGCCATGGCGGACGCCCTGCCGGACAACCCCGTCCTTCGACAAGCTCAGGATGAGGTTGTCTCGGGCGTGGCGAATGGCGCCGACCATTCAGTAGACCTCATCCTGAGCCTGTCGAAGGACGAGGGCGCATCCCCCGCCGTTCAACGCGTGAGTCCCCGTCGATGAAAGCTGTCACCGCCAATCGCCTGATCGACGGCGAGGTCGTGTTCTGGAAGACCGGCGCCTGGGTCGAGGGCTTCGGCGAGGCCCAGCTGTTCGACGAGACCCAGGAGGCCGAGGTCGAGGCCGTGGTCGCCAAGGGCAAGGCCCAGCCGACCGTGATCGTCGACCCCTATCCGATCGACCTGGCGCCGGTGGACGGCGGCCTGGCCCCGGTCAGCTACCGCGAACGCATCCGGGCCCTGGGCCCCACCAACGAACCCACCCACGGCAAGCAGGCCGTCGGCGGCGAGGTGATCGAGGCCCTGCGCCATGCCCATGGCGCGGCCCGCTCGACCGGCCGCGTCGACCTGATCCGCAGGAAATAGCCGACATGTACCTGTACGACGCCATCGACCGCGAATTCCTGACCGACCGCTCCAACGAGTTCCGGCATCAGGTGGCCCGCCGCCTGGCCGGCGAGCTGACCGAGGACCAGTTCAAGCCGCTGCGGCTGATGAACGGCCTCTATCTGCAGCTCCACGCCTACATGCTGCGGATCGCCATTCCGTACGGCTCGCTGAACGCCCGCCAGGCCCGCCGCCTGGCCTGGATCGCCCGCACCTACGACAAGGGCTACGGGCACATGACCACCCGTCAGAACATCCAGTTCAACTGGATCAAGCTGAAGGACGCGCCGGACATCCTGGACGCGCTGGCCGAGGTGGATCTGCACGCCATCCAGACCAGCGGCAACTGCATCCGCAACGTCACCGCCGACCCCTATGCCGGCGCCACGGCCGAGGAGATCGACGATCCGCGCGTGTGGTCCGAGGTCCTGCGCCAGTGGTCGACCCTGCACCCGGAATTCAGCTTCCTGCCGCGCAAGTTCAAGATCGCCGTCACCGGCGCCCTGACCGACCGCGCGGCGGTCAAGGTGCACGACATCGGCCTGATCCTGCGCAAGGGCCGCGACGGCCAGATCGGCTTCGAGGTGATCGTCGGCGGCGGCCAGGGCCGCACGCCCTATGTCGGCCCGACCATCAGGTCGTACCTGCCGTCCGAGCACCTGCTCAGCTATGTCGAGGCGATCCTGCGCGTCTACAACCGCCACGGCCGCCGCGACAACATCTACAAGGCCCGGATCAAGATCCTGGTCGCGGCCCTGGGCGCCGAGGAGTTCGCCCGCCAGGTCGAGGAGGAGTGGGGCAAGATCAACGCCGAGCGCGCCGACCTGCCGGCCGCCGAGCTGGCCCGCATCCGCGCCGCCTTCGCCCAAACCCGGTTCGAGACCCTGCCGGCCGTGTCGGAGGCCTTCGAGGCCGCCCGCGCCGCCAGCCCGGCCCTGCGGCGCTTCGCGCGCAACAACGTCAAGCCGCACAAGCAGCCGGGCTACGCCATCGTCGAGGTGTCGCTGAAGGCCATCGGCCAGACCCCGGGCGACGCCTCGGCCGAGCAGCTGGACGTCGTCGCCGACCTGGCCGAGCACTACAGCCTGGACGATCTGCGCGTGACCCACGCCCAGAACCTGGTCTTGCCGCACGTGAAGCTGGACGACCTGCCGGCCGTGCACGCGGTGCTGGAGTCCGTCGGCCTGGCCACCGCCAACATCGATCTGGCCAGCGACATCATCGCCTGCCCGGGCCTGGACTACTGCGCTCTGGCCAACGCCCGCGCCATCCCGATCGCCCAGGACATCGCCCGCAAGTTCGCCGACCCGGACCGGGCCGAGAAGGTGGGGGAGCTGAAGATCAAGATCAGCGGCTGCATCAACGCCTGCGGTCACCATCACGTGGCCCACATCGGCATCCTGGGCGTCGACAAGAAGGGCGAGGAATTCTACCAGCTCTCGCTGGGCGGCTCGGGGGCGGAGGACGCCAGCATCGGCCGGATCCTCGGCCCGGGCCTGTCGGCCGACAAGGTGGCCCCGGCCATCGACGCCCTGGTCGAAGCCTATCTGCACATCCGCACCGGCGAGGAGCGCTTCCTCGACACCTATCGTCGCGTCGGCCTCGAGCCGTTCAAGGAGGCGGTCTATGCCCAAGCTGATTAAGCTGGACGGCGATACGGCCCAGTGGGCGCAGGACGTCTTCACGCACGTGGCCGACGACGACGCCCTGCCCGAGGGCGACGTGATCCTGTCCCTGGCCCGTTTCCAGGCCGAGGGCGAGATCCTGCTGTCCAACAGCCGCCGCGTCGGCGTGCGGATCGAGCCGGATCAGGAGGTCGAGGCCCTGGCCTATGACCTGCCGCGCCTGTCGGTGGTGGCCCTGGCCTTTCCGAAGTACCGCGACGGCCGCGCCTACACCTCGGCCCGCCTGCTGCGCGAGCGCCTGGGCTTCACCGGCGAGGTGAGGGCGGTCGGCGACGTGCTGCAGGAGCAGGCCGGCTTCATGGTCCGCTGCGGCTTCGACGCCTTCGAACCCAATGACGGCGCCACGCCGGAGGCCTGGACCAAGGCCGCCCATCGCTTCCGCCATGTTTATCAGCGGGCGGCCGACGACCGTCCGGTCGCTTTCGAGGAAAGGGGCGCCTAGTGGCTTACGACCAGACAGCGACCGAGCTGAAGCCGGCCGCCGCGATGCGGCCCCTCGTCCCGATAAACGGGGCCGCCGACCTGGCGGCGCGGCTGGACGCCGAGCTGCGCGACGCCCATCCGCTGACGATTCTGCGCAAGGCCTACGAGACCTTCGGCGACACGCTGGCCCTGGTCAGCTCGTTCGGGGCCGAGTCGGCGGTGCTGCTGCACCTGGCCAGCCAGGTTTCGAAGGACATCCCCGTGCTGTTCCTCGACACCGGCATGCTGTTCGGCCAGACCCTGGACTACCGCAAGGCGTTGACGACCCGTCTGGGCCTGACGGACGTGCGCGACCTGCGGCCGGCCTATACGGATCTGGCGGTCACCGATCCCAAGTCCGACCTCTGGCGCACCGACACCGACGCCTGCTGCCACATCCGCAAGGTGCTGCCGCTGGACCGCGCCCTGGGCGAGTTCGCCGCCTGGACGACGGGCCGCAAGCGCTTCCATGGCGGCGACCGCCTGCGGCTGCGGGTGGTCGAGGAGTCCGAGGGCCAGATCAAGTTCAATCCGCTGGCCAACTGGGGCAAGGCGGAGCTGGAGTCCTACGTCGCCGAATACGACCTGCCGGCCCACCCGCTGGTGGCCCAGGGGTTCCCGTCGGTCGGCTGCTGGCCGTGCACCAAGCCGGTCGACGACCCCGCCGCCGACGTCCGCGCCGGCCGCTGGGCGGGCCAGGACAAGACCGAGTGCGGCATTCACGTCGCCCGCGCGCCGGGCGGCGCGCCGACCGTGGGCGACGGGATCTAGGGTCTACCCTTGGAGGTCGGCTTTCAGCGCTGACGCCCGTTTCATATTTCGACCCGTTGCCGACGCGCGACGCCGCCCTACGGCTCGAAGGCGGTGATGATCGGGCAGGGTCCCTGCTCGCCCAATGAACAGGCATCGGCAAGTCGGCTCAACGCCGCCCGCGCCGCCTTCAATTCCCAAATCTTGGCGTCCAGCGCGGCGATGCGCGCTTGCGCCATCTGGCGTGCTCGAGGCCGGTCATCGGTCACGTCGAGCGCGATCAGCTCGCCGATCTCCTCCAGGGTGAAGCCCGCGGTCTGCGCTGACTTGATGAACCGCAGCCGCCGCACTTCATCCTCGCCATATCTGCGCACGCCGCCGCCGAGGCCAGGTCCCACGGGCCGGGGCGGTTCAGGCATAAGCCCGCGGCGCTGGTAGTAGCGCACCGTCTCGACGCCCACCCCGCCCGCCCGCGCAAGGACTGCAATGGTCATGTCCGACATGGGCTTGTCTCCGTACTATGGTACGGAGACTATATGGGTGGGAGTGAAATCACCATCAAGCGAGAGCTGAGATGACCACTCTGACCAAGACGGCCCAGGTGCACCGCATGGTGATGCCTGGGCACACCTGTCCCTATGGGCTCAAGGCTCTCGACCTTCTGAAGCGCAAGGGCTTCACGGTCGAGGACCAATGGCTTGAGACGCGGGAAGAGACCGACGCCTTCAAGGCCGAGCATAACGTAAAGACCACGCCTCAGGTCTTCATCGATGGAGAGCGGATCGGGGGCTACGACGACCTGCGCCGCCGCTTCGGTCTGAAGGTGGCCGACCCCGGGGCGACCAGCTACCGGCCCGTCATCGCGGTCTTCGTCATGACCGCTCTGATGGCGTTGGCCGCCAGCCAGGCCGTTTACGGCTCGCCGTTCACGACGCGCGCCGGGGAATGGTTCATCGGCTTCAGCATGGTCGTGCTGGCGATGCTGAAGCTGCAGGATGTGGAGAAGTTCTCCAGCATGTTCCTGAATTATGACCTGCTGGCGAAGCGCTGGGTCCCTTACAGCTATATCTACCCGTTCGCGGAAGGGCTGGCCGGCGTGCTGATGATCGCCGGGGTCCTGACTTGGCTGTCGGCGCCCATGGCGCTGTTCATTGGCGGCGTCGGGGTCGTCTCGGTGTTCAAGGCCGTCTACGTCGACAAGCGCGAGCTCAAGTGCGCCTGCGTCGGCGGCTCCTCCAACGTGCCGCTCGGGTTCCTCTCCCTGACCGAGAACCTGATGATGATCGCCATGGCCGTCTGGATGCTCCTGGCGAAGGCGGGCGTCGGAGCGGCCGCGGCCGTCATGCACTAGCCGATGCGGAGGGACTCCAGCCGAGGCGCGCCCGACTTGGGCGGCCACCCTGTTGGAAAAGGCGGCGCAATAAATCCGTCCCCATCGCCCCCGGCGTGTTTCTTCAACGAATTCAACGTCGAAAATCCACTTATCCTCCCTCTCTCCCGCCACGGCATAATCAGACCATCTCGAGGCGATGGGGAGGGCGCTAAGGCCTGCGACCTTCGCGGCCTTGGGGTGCGGTCGAGCGGGCGCGCTCGTCGGCGGGGGNGCATAATCAGACCATCTCGAGGCGATGGGGAGGGCGCTAAGGCCTGCGACCTTCGCGGCCTTGGGGTGCGGTCGAGCGGGCGCGCTCGTCGGCGGGGGTCGGCGTCTCTTCGGGGACGGCGGTCGCCAACCTCATCCATCTGGTGCCGGCCGGGCCTGAACACAGATACGGCGTTGGATGAGGGCCGGCGGCGCGACAGGCCTGGAGTGATCCAGGTGTTCCGGGACCGGGCGACGCGAGCCCGGCCCGCCCGTCGGGGGCCAAGACCGGCGAGGCCTGAACAGGGCCGATCGCCGGACGCTCCTGGATAACGATCGCGCGGAGCGTCGGTCCTGGTCGAAACGGTATTTCTTCACAAAGCTTCCGGGCCTGGCCCGGCGCTCCGCGTCCCTCCCCGAACTTCAGCGGCCCGCCGCGTGAGGCGGCCAAGNCCTGGTCGAAACGGTATTTCTTCACAAAGCTTCCGGGCCTGGCCCGGCGCTCCGCGTCCCTCCCCGAACTTCAGCGGCCCGCCGCGTGAGGCGGCCAAGTCGTGCCCAGAGGTTGGGGACAGGCCCATGGGCCTGTCCCCGTCCGCATCCGAGGAGAAAGCCATCATGCCCCGATCCCGAACCCGCGCTCGTATCCGCGCTCTCAAGCTGGCGGCGGGCGCGATCCAGCCCGATCCCGAATGGACGCCAGGGCGTCTGGGCCACCTGCTCCGCGTGATCTGGAAGCGGTTCGCCGCCCTGGCGGACTATCGCATCAGGGCGGGCCGGGAGGTCGGCGTCAGCCGCCCGGAGCGGCGACGGGCGATCGCGATCGCCATCGACAAGTGGGCGGTAGTCCAGATGGCCGAAGATAAGGCGGAAGGCCGTGGTTAGGCCGTGGCTGAACGAGGCTGTATCGGGGCCTGGCGTGTTCCGGCCTCGGCGCGCCTATTCCGACGGCGGGCAGCCCTTGAATTCGCCGACCTTGGTCACCGACAGGGTGGCCAGGTTCAGGTCCATCAGCGGCTTCATCGACGAGCGGCCTTCGCCGCTGAACAGGTCCAGCCGCTGACCCTTGATGGCCCCGCCGACGTCGGAGGCGTACCAATAGCCGTCGTGCTTGGCGCCGTTCGGCATCGGCAGGCCGACGGTTTCCTTGATGAACACCACGGTGCGGCGCGGGATCACGGTCTTGTCGACCGCCAGGGTGCGCATGGCCACCACCTTGCAGCCCAGGCTGTCGAGGGCGCGGATGCCCTTGGCGCCGGCGTGGTAGAGCGTGGCCTTCATCTTGTATTCGACCGAACCGGGCATGGTGCCCGTCAGCGCGCCCGTGATCAGATCGCCCAGCGGATCGGACTTGGAGTCCGAGTCGGCGGCCAGGGCGGGGAGGGCGATGGACATGGCCGCGACGGCCAGAAATCCCGCAAACGTGCGTCGCATCGAGGGGTTCCTCTTATCGGCGTAGAGTGTCGGTCGGCGGCCTGATTACTAAGATCACGGGCCGGTGACAACCCACTTGCGGGCGACCTGATGCCGCGCTGCATCCTTAACGGCGGCGCTCGGCGCCATCGTTTGAAGCGCCATTTGGTTCCGTGCCGGGCGGTATCCCAAGGCTGGCAAGGGATTGCATGCTGCCGCTTCCGGGCGCGCGCCGTGCGGTCTGGCGGTCGTCGCCGGGGTGGCATAAACCGGAGTCGTCCACGGCTTTTGTGGCGATGCACACGTCTTGGGCAGGTCCGGCGGACCTGGTGAGTCGCCGTGATCGCCTGACCGTGGAGCAAGGCCGTCGGAGCCGTCAGTTCGTTGGAGCGCGCATGAAGCCGTCTATTCGCCTTTTCACCGGTGTGGCCCTGGCCGCCGCCCTGGCCGCGCCCGCGAGCTCGGCTTTCGCGTGGGGCGCTTCGGGCCACCGCATGGTCGGCGTGGTCGCCGCCGAGAGCTTCCCCAGCGACCTGCCGGCCTTCCTGCGCACGCCCCAGGCGGTGGCCGCGATCGGCGAATACGCCCGCGAGCCCGACCGCTGGAAGGGCTCGGGCAAGATCCACGACACCGACCGCGACGCCGCCCACTTCCTCGACATCGATGACGAGGGAAAGATGTACGGCGGGCCGAAATTCACGCTGGAAACCCTGCCGCCCACCCGCGCCGACTACGAAAAGTCGCTGGCCGGGGTCGGCCATGACGGCTGGAGCGCCGGCTACCTGCCGTATTCGATCATCGACGGCTATCAGCAGCTGGTGAAGGACTTCACCTACTGGCGCATCCTGAAGGCGGTGTCGAAGACCGAAAAGAACAGGACCAAGAAGGCCTACTACGTCGCCGACCTGAAGCGGCGCGAGGAACTGCTGGTCCGCGACCTGGGCGTCTGGGCCCACTATGTCGGCGACGCCAGCCAGCCGCTGCATCTCTCCGTGCACTACAACGGCTGGGGCGATTACCCCAATCCGAACGGCTACACCCAGAGCAAGGCCACCCACGGCAGCTTCGAGGGGCCGCTGGTCAAGGCCGTGGCCACCGACGCCGACGTCAAGGCGCTGGTGCCGGCCTACAAGGACTGCGCGTGCACGATCGAGGCGCGGACGGTCGACTACCTCAGCACCACGGTCACCTTCGTCGAACCGCTGTACAAGCTGGAGAAGGAAGGCGGCCTGGTGGCCACCGATCCGCGCGCCAAGGCCTTTGTCGACGCGCGCCTGGCCGCCGGGGCGACCCAGCTGCGCGACATGGTCGTCGACGCCTGGAAGGCCAGCGCCGCGGGCAAGATCGGCTACCGCCCGGAGATCACCGTCGACGACGTCGTCGCCGGCAAGGCCGATCCGTGGAACGACCTGTACGGCAAGGACTGATCCTATGCAGGCGTTCGACGCGCCCGAGCCGGGTCTGGAGTACAAGCACCGCTGGGCCGCCTTCGGCATCGCCGAGGGGGCCAACGGCACGATCGCCCTGGTCGAGGTCCGCAAGCCCGGCCGCCCGCCCTATTTCGACCTGCCGGGCGGGGCGGTCGACGGCGACGAGGATGAGCACGTCGCCATCGTCCGCGAGTTCGGCGAGGAGACCGGCCTGGTCGTCGAGGTCGGCGCGCGGGTGATCGAGGTCAGTCAACCGTTCCTGAAGTCCGACGGCCAGCCGGTGTGCAACAACGGCGGGATCTATGTCGTGCGGATCACCGGCGAGCGGCCCGAGCTGAAGGTCGAGGACGACCACGCCCTGGTGTGGCTGGACCCGCGCGACGCGGTGGTGGCCCTGCGCCACGACGCCCACGCCTGGGCCGTGGCGGCGTGGCTGCGGCGGGGATAGCGGTCGGGGCCGGTGGTCCGGTTCTACTTCAGCAGCGCCTTGGCCTTTTCCGGCGCGACCTGATCGAAGATCATCCGCAGGTGCGCGTCCTTGGCGTGGTCGTTGTGCAGGTCCCAGGCCAGCGACACGGGCAGCTTCAGCCGGCCGCCGTCGGCCAGCTTGGCCACCAGAACCCGCCAGGAAAAGCCGTCGCCGGGATCGCCCAGCGGGTCCTTGAACTCCAGCGGCGCGGGATCGCGCAGGCGGAACGTCCGACCCTCGTGCGCCTCGAACCAGGCGATGTCGGCCTGGGCGATGGGGTCGCCAGGAGCTTTGGGGGCCGGGGCGACCAGCTTGCCCTTGAGATTGCGGACCATGGCGGCCTCCGAATTGGGATCGCGGTCTCTAGCGTCTTTGGCGAGGCCTTGCCATCCCGGTCCTCCCCCTGTGGGGGAGGCGGCCGAAGGCCGGTGGGGGGATTGGGCTGAACCGGCCGATCACTCCTCCCTCCGTCGGCTGCGCCGACAACTCCCCCCACTGGGGGAGGAACTAATATACCCGGGTAATATTGACTCCGCAAAATACCCGGGTAAAAAGCCGCTCATGGAAACGACGAACAACCGGCGCGCCCTGGTGCGCGACTACAAGGACCGCAAGGTTCAGGCGGGGATCTACGCGATCCGCTGCGCCACGACCGGCGAGGTCTGGATCGGCGGCACGCCCGACCTGTCGACCCGGCAGAACGGCGTCTGGTTCGCCCTGCGGACCGGCGGCCACGCCAGCCCGAGCCTGCAACAGGCCTGGAACGCCCACGGCGAGGCGGCCTTCGGCTTCGAGGTGCTGGAGATCCTCGACGACGAGGGGCTGGAACGGCTGGGCCGGGCCTCGCTGCTGGTCGAGCGCCGCGAGTACTGGCGCACGACGCTGCACGCCGAGGGGCTGCGGCGATGAGCGGCCCCATGGCTCCCTATGTCGTGTTCGAAGGCGAGCGGCGGATAGCGGCCGGCGGCAAGCTGGACGTGGCGGTGGCCGCCCAGGCGAGGCTGGCCGAGGCGCCGGAGGCCTCGCTGCTGATCTTCGACCCCGAGGGCCGCCAAGTGGATTTCGATCTGCGCGGCGGGCCCTGGGACATCGCTCTTCGGCTGGGGGAGGGCGACGCCGCCCCGCGCGGCCGGGGACGTCCCAAGCTGGGCGTCACGGCGCGCGAGGTGACCCTGCTGCCGCGCCACTGGGAGTGGCTGGCCGCCCAGCCGGGCGGGGCGTCGGTCGCCCTGCGCAAGCTGGTCGAGGCCGCGCGTCGCGACAGCGAAGGCCCCGACCGTCGCCGCGCGGCCCGCGACGCGGCCTATCGCTTCGCCTCGGTCATGGCCGGCGACCGCCCGGGCTTCGAAGACATGAGCCGGGCGCTGTTCGCGGGCGACGCCGAGGGATTTCTAGCGCGGGCGGCCGAGTGGCCGACCGACATCGCTGATCATTTGCGAGGGTTGGCGGCGGAGGCGTTCGAGCCTTGAAACCCTCTCCCATGGGGAGAGGGAGGGACCCATTGCGTAGCGGTGGGAGGGTGAGGGGGTTCCGAGGTTGCCGGCGTGCCGGCAGGGCGCTCGCGTGAAGTCGGTCAGGGTGTAACCCCTCACCCTCCCACCCGCTTCGCGGCCGGGTCCCTCCCTCTCCCGCTGGGAGAGGGTTTCCATAACGCGCTTACTTCGCCCCGCCTCGCGCCAGCACATCCGCCAGCACCGCCTTGTACGCCGCGTCGAACGGGGCGCGGTCGCTGTCGGGCTTTTTCGGATAGACTGTCCGCAGGTCGGCGATGCGCCGGGCCGTCGCCGTTTGCCAGGCGGGGTCCATCTTCAACAGCCGACCGATGATCGCCTTGTCGTCGCGACCTTCGACGGGCTCGTAGGCCAGCAGCGCCTTCAGCTGCCACAGGAACTGGCGCTGGGGATCCGGCGTCGCGCGGCCCCGCGTGCGGATGGCCGTCCACTTCACCGCCTCGACGATCTGCCGGCGGAAGCGGGGATCGTCCCAGGTCGAGGGCGTGTGGCCCAGATTGGTGAAGAACAGCCGTCCCTGGCCGATCTGTCGGGCCCAGGCGATCGGCACGGCATAGGGCCGCTTCAGCGGCGTGCCGGCGAAGTCCAGGGTCTGCAGCACCCGCACGCGGGCCGGGTCGAAGTCGCTGTGCTGGTAGATTTCCTCGGCGTAGTCGAGGCTGACGGGCCACATGCCGACCAGCGGTAGGTTGGGGTCCAGGGTCTCGATCCGGATCGGCGTGCCCTGGGTCCAGGGGTGACCGGCGAAATGGCCGTTGATGAACTGGGTGTAGGTCTCGCCGGGACCGTCATAGGGCCAGCCGGTGTCGGTGGCGCTGTGGACGCCGACGAAGCCCAGCTTTCCGGCCGCCACCCGCTGCTGGACCACGCTCCAGGCCTCGGGCGAAAGGGGCAGGGCGCCGGTGGTGTAGAACACCAGCACGTCGATGGTCTCCAGCCGCTCCGGCGTGATCTCGCGGGCGTCCTGGGTGACCTCGGCGGTGAAGGCGCCGCTCTGCTGGCCAATGGCGATCATCGCGGTTTCGGACGGGGCCAGGCCGCCGCCCTCGGGGCGGGCGACCGGGGCGTGCTTCCAGCCGACCGACTGATCCAGATAGAGCACCCGCAGCGGCGCGTCGGGCTTGGCGACGGCGGGGAGAGCGGTCAAGGCCGCGAGCGCGACCAGGAGCAGGGCGAGGACGCGACGCATGGGGTAGTCCATTGGGATCAGGCCTTGATCTTGGGTTGCAGCAGATCCCAGCGATTGCCGTAGAGGTCTTCGAATACGGCCACGCTGCCATAAGCCTCGTGCCGGGGCGCCTCGAGGAACTTCACCCCGGCGGCGCTCAGGCGAGCGTGATCGGCCTCGAAGGCGTCGGTGTGCAGGAACAGCCAGACCCGGCCGCCGCCCTGGCCGCCGATCATCGCCTTCTGCTGGTCGTCGCCGGCCTGGGCCAGCAGCAGGCGCGTGCCGGTCGCGCCGGGCTCGACCACGACCCAGCGTTTGCCGCCGCCCAACTCGCTGTCCTCGACCAGCGAAAAGCCGAGCTTGCCGACATAGAAGGCCAGGGCCTCGTCATAGTCGCGGACGAGCAGGGACAGGAGGGCGAGGTGCTGGGCCATGGGGACTCACTCGGTGACGCCCCTGCTTAGCACGACGATGCGGCGGGTCAGCCGTCGGCCACCTGTGGTCTCACATCGCTCGGCGCGGGATTGGTGCATACTGGGTGGATCGCCACGACAACCGCCACCCTGGAGGACGCCCATGTTGCCGCGCCCGACCCATGCCTCGGCCCTCGCGCTGATCCTGACCCTGACGGCCGGCGCCGCGGCGGCCCAGGTTCCCGAGACCAGGATCACCCCCGTCGCCGCCGCCGATCTGCCGCCGGCGGTGGTCGCCGTGGTCACCGCCGCCGCGCCCGGCCTGAAGATCAAGGGGGCCGAGTTCAAGGAACGCGAGGACCGCCGCTACTACGACGTCGAGGGCGTGCTGCCGGACGGCGCCGAGATCGAGTTCGACCTGCTGCAGACCGGCGGGACCTGGAAGATCGTCGAGACCCAGCGCGACATCGCCTGGACCGCCACGCCCCAGCCGGTGCGCGACGCCGCCGTCAAGGCGGTCCCCAGGATCGCGCCCGTGCGGGTGATCGAAAGCACCGAGGACGACGGCCAGGTGATCTATGAGCTGTTCGCCGAGGGCCAGCCCAAGGCGCCGGCCCTGGAGGTCAGCTGGAAGGGCGGCAAGGCCAAGGTCCTGACCGAGGCCTGGCCGCACTAGAGCTGATCGACATTCGGCCTGGGGGAGAAACCCCGTCCTTCGACAAGCTCAGGATGAGGTTTCCACCGCGGAGGCCCATACATTGGTCCTCATCCTGAGCCTGTCGAAGGACGAGGACCACGCACGGCGCTTGAAGGTCAATCGGCCGCAGCGCTTCAGCCCCCGAACAGCTTCAGCAGATAGCTGGGCCCGGAATTGGCGATGCTCAGCGACTTGATCGCCAGCTGCTGCTTGATCTGCAGGGCCTGGAGCTTGGTGGCCTCCTTGGCCATGTCGGCGTCGACCAGCCGGCCGACCGAGGCGTCCAGCGTATCCTGCAGCTTGTCGATGAAGCTCATGTGGGTTTCGAGGGCGAACGACCGCGTGCCCAGGTTCGACAGGGCCGAGGTGACGTTCTCGATCGCCCCGCCCATGGCTTTGATCTCGGCGGCGCTGATCGGCGCGCCCAGCAGGTCGGCGCGCATTCCGGAAAGCGCCGCGCCGGTGGTCGACAGGTCCACGTGGTCGACGTCGATGGTGTCGCTGGCGTCGGCGTTGGCCAGGGCGCGGATCTGGCCCGTCGAGCCGGACGAGATCAGGTTGATGCCGTTGAAGTCGGCGGCGCCCACGGTGCGGTCGATCTGGCGTTTCAGGTTCAGATAGTCGTCGTTCAGGGCCTTGCGGCTGGCGGTGGACAGGCTGGTGTCCGAGGCCGCCAGCATCTTCTCCTTCATCTGGCCCAGCAGGTCGGTCACCGTCTCGCCGGCCGCCAGGGCCACGTCGGTGATCGACTGGCCGCGCTGCAGCGAGGCGCGCACGGCGTCCAGGGAACGGGATTCGGAGCGCTGGGTCTGGGCGATGGCCCAGACGGCGGCGTTGTCCTTGGGGCTGGAGATCGCCAGGCCGGTCGAGATGTGGCGCAGGGTGTCGGACAGGTCGCGGTTGATCGCGTTCAGCGACTGCAGGGCGATCATCGCCCCGACATTGGTGTTGATGCTGTTGAGCGACATCGACAGACCGGTTCCAGGTTCGGCCGCGAGGCCGAGGGCGCGTTTTGCGCCTGGAGGGCAATGTAGACGGGCAGGCTTAGCCGTTCATTAGCAGTCGAGGTTAAGGGAGCCCGGTCGAGCAGGTCCCCTCCCCGTGGGAGGGGTGTCGGCGAAGCCGACGGGGAGGGGAGTGTTGAAGCGATATGCAAGCGGCGGAACCGCTGGATCGCTCCCCCCACCGATCGCTTCGCGATCACCTCCCCCACAGGGGGAGGGCCTATGCGTTAGGTTCAGCCTCACCCCCCGTTGTATCCGCCGATGATCGGCAGCACCTCGCCGGTGATGTAGCTGGACGTCTGGGGCGAGGCCAGGAACACGTAGGCGGGCGCGATCTCCTCCGGCTGGGCCGGGCGCTTCATCGGGGTCTTGGCGCCGAACTGGGCGACCTGGGGCCCCAGCTTGTCGGCCGGGTTCAGCGGGGTCCAGACCGGCCCCGGGGCCACGGCGTTGACGCGGATGCCCTTGTCGATCAGGTGGGTGGCCAGCGAGCGGGTGAAGGCGTGGATGCCGCCCTTGGTCATCGAATAGTCCAGCAGGTCCTTGTTGCCCAGCAGGCCGGTGACCGAGCCGGTGTTGATGATCGCCCCGCCCGGCGGGATCACCTTCACCGCCGCCTGGGCCATGTGGAAATAGCCGTAGAGGTTGGTCTTCAGGGTGCGGTCGAAGTGTTCGACGGTCAGGTCCTCGAAGTCCAGCACGTGCTCCTGGAAGGCGGCGTTGTTGACCAGGATGTCCAGCTTGCCCAGCACCTTGACGGTGAGTTCGACGGCGGTCTTGGCGTAGGCGGGGTCGGCCACGTCGCCGGGCAGCAGGATGGCGCGGCGGCCTTCCTGCTCGACCGCCATGCGGGTCAGGTCGGCGTCCTCGTCCTCGTCGAGATAGGCGATGGCGATGTCGGCGCCTTCGCGAGCGAACAGCACGGCCACGGCCCGGCCGATGCCGCTGTCGGCCCCGGTGATCAGGGCGACCTTGCCCTCCAGCTTGCCCGAGCCCTTGTAGAACGGCGCGTCGTACATCGGGGCCGGGTCGAGCCTGGCCTCGACGCCTGGCTTGACCTGGTGCTGCTCGGGGAAGGGCGGGGCGGGGTAGGGACGGGCGCCGGCCTGCATGGCGGGCCTTTCCTTTTCCTCGTCCCTGGACTTGAAGGAGCGTTCCTCCTTGGCGTCCAGCGGGGCCTGGATGTCGCGTTCGGCCCGCGACGCGCGGTCGGCGGCGGGTTCGAATTGCGGGGTTTCGACGTCGGAGTTGTTTGGGGACATTGGCTGGCTCCCTGAAGCTGGAGACGGCGAAACCGGTGGCCCGTCCCTATGTTCCAAGCGCCACCGCAGGAACCGGGGGTTGCCCAAGGCGTGAGCTTCGGTCACCTTCCCGGCCTCTTTGAAAGGCCTATCCGATGTCGCGTTCCGCGGCCGCGCCGGCTCCCCGCTCCGGGAAGCCGCACGGCGTCATTGTCTCCGATCTGATCGAACTGCTGCGCCTGGCCGGGCCGGTGGTGCTGTCGCGCCTGGGCATCATGGTCATGGGCCTGACCGACGCCATCGTCGTGGGTCACTATTCGGCCCGACAGCTGGGGTTCCACGCCATGGCCTGGGCCCCGACCTCGGTGTTCGTGACCGTGACGGTGGGCCTGCTGGTCGGGACCCAGGTGATGGGCTCGCGGGCCATGGGGGCGGGGCGGCTCCACGAGGTCGGGGCCGTGCTGCGCCGAGGCGTTGTCTACGCCTTCTGGCTGGGCCTGGCGGGTTCGGTCCTGCTGGTCCTGGCCGCCCCGCCGCTGCTGCATCATGTCGGAATCGAAAAGGCCCTGGCCGACGGCGCGACGGCGCCGCTGGTCGTCTTCTCGCTGTCGATGACGCCCTACGCCGTCAGCGTGGCCCTGAGCTTCTGGCTCGAGGGCCTGGGGCGGCCGGGCCTGGTCACCGTCAACATGTGGGTCGCCAACCTGGTGAACCTGGCCGTCAACCTGCTGCTGGTGCCGGGAGCGTTCGGCCTGCCCGCCCTGGGCGCGGTGGGGGCGGCCTGGGCGACCTTCGTGGCCCGCGGCGTCTTCGCCCTGATGCTGGCGGCGGCGATCGTGCGCCTGAAGGACGCCCGGGCCATGGGCGTGTTCGACAAGCCCGCCCGCGACCTCGCCGCCGCCAAGGAGCAGCGCCGGGTCGGCTACGGGGCGGGGACGTCGAACCTGTTCGAGGTCTCGGCCTTCGCCGGCATGAGCCTGGTGGCCGGCTGGCTGGGCGGGCTGAACGTGGCGGCCTGGGCGGTGGTGCTGAACGTGGCGGCGGTGATCTTCATGGTCCCGCTGGGCCTGTCGACGGCCACGGCCGTGCAGGTGGGACGGGCCCATGGCGCCCGCGACCCGGCGGGCATGAGCCGCGCGGGCTGGATCGCCTTCGCGGTCACCGCCGTTTTCGCCCTGGTGGTGGCGGTGCTGCTCTATCCGCTGCGCCACCTGGTGGGCGGGGCCTACACCAGCGACCCGGCCGCCCTGGCCCTGATCGCCCCGGCCCTGGCCCTGACCGGCCTGTTCCTGGTTCCCGACGCCGTGCAGGTGGTCTGCGCCCAGGCCCTGCGGGCGCGCGGCGACGTCTGGGTTCCCGCCGGCACCCACATGATCAGCTACGCTCTGATCATGGGGCCCCTGGCCTGGTGGCTGGCCCTGCCGATGAAGCTGGGCGTCGACGGCATCGTCTGGTCGGTGATCGTCACCAGCTTCATCGCCGCGGCGTTCCTGCTGGGGCGGTACCGGATGCTGGATGTGAGGGAGCGGTGATGAAGGTCACGATCGTCGATATCCCGGTCCATGAGATCGTCGACCGGAACAGCTTCCATATCGTGTTTCAGGCCGCTCTGGGATTTCCCCAGTTCTACGGGCGCAATCTGGACGCCTGGATCGACTGCATGCATACGGTCGATGATCCGGCTGCAGGCATGGTCAGCGTTACGGTCGAGGTCGGGGCCTTGATGGTTCTAGCGATCCACGGCGTCGAGGACTTCCGTCGCCGCTGCCCGCAAGAATACGAGGCCTTGGTCGAGTGCGTCGCCGCCGTGAACCAAGGCCGCGTCATCGACGGGCTGCCTCCAGTGCTGGCCCTGGCGTTCGTCTAGATCCCAGCTCCCAGGATCCAGCCCTCTTGCGTCTCCGCATCGACCACCAGGTCGGCCGGCGCGTCCTTGCTCGGCCCGAACAGCGCCGCCAGCTTGCCGGCCTCGTCCAGCTTGGCGAAGTGTTCGGCCAGGGCGCGCACCTGGGCGGCGTCCTTGACCTCGCCGGCGGCCGGGGTGGCCTTGACCAGCGAGGGATAGACCTCGGCGATCACCACCTGCACGCCCTCAAGGTCGGCCTCGGTCAGGGTCTTGAAGCCGGTCTCGAACGGCCAGACCCGGGCGGCGTCGCCGCGGGCGTCCCTCAGCCGGCGCGCGGCGGGAATGCCGACGATCGCCTGACCGCCGACCGAGCCGTTGTAATAGAGCTTCCAGATCGACGCCGCGCCCCCCCCCTTTGTAGGCTGGGCCGCCAGGTCCGCATGGCGGAACTCCGGCAGGTCGTCCGGTCCGTGTTCGCGGGTCTTCTTGGGCTGCAGGGTCGTCAGGGTGTCCTTGGGCGGCACGCCCCAGAACGGGAACGGACCGCCGGTCAGCCGCCGGTTCAGCTCGGAGCCGACGCCGAAGCGGTTGTTGGTGTTGTCCGCCTTGTCCTTGACCATCTTGGCCAGCTGGTCCCAGACCGCGCGCCAGGGATGGTCGCCCTTCAGCGCCAGGGCCTGCGAGAAGCCGCGCGGAAAGCCCAGCGGGAAGTCGAAACCGACCAGGGCCCGCTCGTTGCGCTTCTTCAGGTCGTCCAGGATCGCCGTCAGCTTGGCCTCGGCCTCCTGGCGGGTGGCCGGGTTGAAGCTCTCGAAGGTCAGCCGGAAGCGCACGTCGCGCTTCATCACGCCGATCCACACGGAGTCCGCCCCCGTGGTCGGCTTGGCCGCCGCGCTCCAGTCGACGATCACATAGGCGCTGAAGAGGCGCGACACGGCGGACGCTCCGTTAGGATTGAACGAAGCGCGCTTCTACTCCGGCCCGGGCCAGGGGGCCAGACGCTATGGGGCTTCTGAACGCCTAAGCGTTCAGGCCGCGTTCCGTTCCGCCGGCTGTTCGGCGACCAGGGCCGGGGCCGGTTGACGGCTGAACCAGCGGGCGGGCGGTTCGCAGGTCGGGCCCAGGGCCGCGCGGACGATGGCCGGCGGGCGGCGCTCTTCCGGGGTCATGAACAGGCCGTTCGACTTGACGCCCAGGCCGGCGACCTTGTGCGCGCCCAGCATGGTCAGCGGCACGGCCAGGATCAGGCCGGCCAGGATCGGCAGGGTGGCGGTCAGCAGGTCGGGCGTGAACCAGAAGCACACGGCCAGGACCAGGCCGGTGACGCTGATCCAGCCCATGGCGGCGAAGGCCTCCTTGCCGGTCACCTTGTCGGCGTCGCGACGCTGGGTGGCCCAGCCGCCGACCTTGCCGGCCAGGATCTCGACCAGGGCGCGGGTCTGGGTGAACATCAGCATCGGGGCGACCAGGGCCGAGAGCAGCATCTCGACCGCCAGGCCGGCCACGATCCGGCGACGGCCGCCGAAGCCCTTGATTTCGTTGGCGCGCGAGAAGACCAGGATCGAGCCCAGGATCTTCGGGCCGAACAGCAGCACGAAGGTGATGATCATCGCCCAGGCGGTGGCCTGGATCTCGCGCCAGTCGATCAGGGCGTGGGCCGCGGCCTGCAGGTCGGCCATGGTGAAGGCGGCCTTCTTCAGTTCGGGCATCAGCATGCGCGAGATGACCCCGGCCGACAGGGCCACGAACCACAGGGGCGAGAGCACGTAGCTGAGCACGCCGATCACCAGGTGCAGGCGGCTCATCCAGTGCAGGCCGGGCAGGCCGATCAGCGGGATGTGCTGCACGTTGCCCCGGCACCAGCGGCGGTCGCGGGTGGCGAAGTCCAGCAGGTTGGAGGGGCTCTCTTCGTACGAGCCGCCCAGATAGGGGGCCAGGTGCACGCCCCAGCCGCCGCGGCGCAGCAGGGCGCTTTCCAGGGCGTCGTGGCTCATCACCTCGCCGCCGAACGGCTTGGGGCCGTCCAGGCTGGGCAGGCCGCAGGTCTCGGCGAAGGCGCGGGTGCGCACGATGGCGTTGTGGCCCCAGAAGCTGCTTTCCGAACCCGACCACCAGGCCAGGCCCGTCCAGGCGACGCGGCCGTAGAGGCGCGTGGCGAACTGCAGGGTGCGGGCGAAGATCGTCTGGCCGTTGATGATCATCGGCATGGTCTGGATCAGACCCACGCGCGGGTGACGCTCCATGGCGTCGGCCAGGCGGACCATGGCCTCGCCGGTCATCAGGCTGTCGGCGTCCAGGATGAGCATGTGCTCGTAGTCGCCGCCCCAGCGGGCCACCCAGTCGGCGACGTTGCCGGCCTTGCGGCCCGTGTTCTGGGTGCGCTTGCGATAGAACACGTGGCTGTTGGCCTCGCGGCGGAAGCGGGCGAAGCAGGCCTGCTCGGCCAGGGCCACGGCGGCGTCGCGGGTGTCGCTGAGGATGAAGATGTCGAAGGCGCGGCTGTTGCCGGTCTCGGCGATCGAGGCGTCCATGGCGCGCAGGCGGGCGAACACCTCGGCGGCGTCCTCGTTGTGCACGGGCATCAGGATCGCCGTGCGGGCCTTGGGCTTGGGCACGGGCGAGGACGCGCCGTCGTCGATGCCGAGCGGATCCTTGGGCTTGCCCAGCAGCACCACGAAGCCGACCACGGCGGTGCAGAACCACAGGGCCAGGGCCAGGAACAGCGGGGCCAGCAGGGTCAGGCAGACGGCCTCCAGGCGCGTCACGCCGCCCAGGGCGATGGTGTCGTAGGTGGCCTTCCAGCCGGCGAAGGCCATGATCGCGGTGGCGACGAACACGCCCCAGCGGCGCAGGGCCAGATTTTCCTTGGCGGTGGCCACGGGCTTGGCCTCGCCCTGCCAGAAGGCGAGCGGCTGGACCGGCATGGCCAGGGGCGCGTCGACGGGAATCTCGACCCGATCGCTCGTGGAGATCACCGTGTCGTAGGCGACGCTCCGCGAGGAGGTCAGATCGAAGAAAGCGCCGCGTTCGCTCATCAGGTCCATCGTCTCGGGCTGTCCGGCTCGGGTCGTCCGAGGCCGGGCCTCTCCTCGAAGCTTTCGAGAGGCGCAAGACCGGCTTCGCGGGACGCGCCATGGTCGCTAGGGATCATGTCCGCTAGGATCGGCGCGCTCTGCTGGACGGTCTGGTGCTTCTCGACGACCGGCGTGGAGAGCCGCCGGCAAGTCCTAGAGTAAAACTTCGATCACAAAATCGCTACCACAATCGCCGCCCTTTTCGCACCTGCGGCAAAAAACCTTGTATGAGTGACGGGTTCGGATCGATCCGCTGACTCGTGAATTCCGTTAAAGCAATGAAAATAAAGACAATATTGCCGATTGTGCTGGTTTCGGCGCTCGCTGCCTGCGGTCCGGGCAAGCCGGCGAAAACCGCGTCCGAGGCTCCGGCGGCGGCGCCGGCGGCCCTTCCGGCGGGGCCGGAATACGATTCGATCGGCGTGATCGCGGTCATTGAAGGCCAAGCGGTAACGCTCGATCACGAGGGCGCGAGCGCGGCCCAGCTGACTCCCGGCCGCACCGCGTTCCAGGCCTATGGCGACATCCTGGCCGAGGCGCCGATCGCCCCCGGCGCGCGCGTGGCCTTCAAGTTCCATAAGGTCGGCGACGCCTGGGAGCTTACCGAGCTTAAGGCCCGCTAGGCGGGACCTAGCTGAGCCGTGCATGGAACATGATGTCGGGCGTGGCCGTTGATAGGGTCCAACCCAAGGACATCTCCAATGGCTGACAACATCGCGCCGCAAGACGGCTCGCGCCCCGGCGTGCTGGGCGACTATTCCCAGGCCCAGGATCTGGGCCAGCCTGGCCATCCCGAGGACCGGATCTCCGAGACCGAGGTCAAGGAAGCCTTCCAGAACGAGGAAACCCCGACCAGTCGGGCCGTCGAGCCTCCCCCCGAGGGCGAAAAGCACGACCAGCTGGCCGAGCACGTCGAGGCGGCCGAGGACCGCCAGGAAGCGCTGATCGACGAGAGCCTGGAAGAAAGCTTTCCGGCCAGCGACCCACCCAGCGCCAAGCGGATCACCTGAGGTCGGCGACCTTTTGAAGGAAGACCAGACCCATGAAGACGTTCCTGACCGCCGCGGCGGCCTTGTCCATCGTGGCTTCGGCCGGCGTCGCTGGCGCGCAGCCTCAACCGCAGAGCCACGGCAATCAAGGCCCAGGCAATGGCAATCAAGGCCCGGGCAATCAAGGCCCGGGCAATCAAGGCCACGACAATCCGGGTCGCGACAATCAGCGTCCCAAGGACCAGGGGCGCCACGACAACGGCCGTCACGAGGGACCCGGCGACCACTACAGCTACGAGCGCCACGCCACCAAGCACTACAAGGCCCCCGGCCGCTACCACCCGCCGCACGGCTATCACGCCCGCCAGTGGCATCGCGGCGACACGCTTCCAGCCAGCTATCGGAGCCGGGCCTATGTGGTCGACTATCGCCACTACGGCTTGGGCGCCCCGCCGCACGGCTACCAGTACGTCCGAGTCAACAACGACGTGGTGCTGACGGCCATCGCCACCGGCGTCATCGCCGCGGTGATCTACCAGCTGTTCCAATAGTCCCAACGCGAAACGCCGCCCGGTCTTTCGACCGGACGGCGTCCCGCTATCCTTTAACGCACACCACCTGACGCAGCGTGTGGACGATGTCCACCAGGTCGCTCTGGGCGGCCATCACGGCGTCGATGTCCTTGTAGGCCATCGGCGTTTCGTCGATCACGTCGGCGTCCTTGCGGCACTCGACGCCGGCGGTGGCGGCCGCGTGGTCGGCGAGGGTGAACCGCCGCTTGGCTTCGGTCCGGCTCATCGCCCGTCCGGCCCCGTGCGAGCACGTGCAGAACGAGTCCGGGTTTCCCCGGCCGCGCACGATGAACGACTTGGCGCCCATCGAGCCCGGGATGATCCCCAGCTCTCCGTCCTTGGCCGAGACCGCCCCCTTGCGGGTCAGGTACACGTCCTTGCCGAAGTGCTTTTCCCGCGACACGTAGTTGTGGTGGCAGTTCACCGCTTCCTGCGTGGTCACGAGGTCGGGGAAGGTGCGCCGGAGCACCTCCAGCACCTGCTCCATCATCACCTCACGGTTGGCCCGGGCGTACTTCTGCGCCCAGGACACGGCCCGGACGTAGTCGATGAAGCCCTCGCTGCCTTCGGCGAAGTAGGCCAGGTCCTGATCGGGCAGGTTGATGTGCCAGCGCCGCATCTCGGACTTGGCCCGCTCGATGAAGTAGGTCCCGAACCGGTTTCCGACCCCCCGCGAGCCCGAGTGCAGCATCACCCAGACGTCGCCCGCCTCGTCGAGGCAGAGCTCGACGAAGTGGTTTCCGGTCCCCAGCGTCCCCAGGTGGCCGAAGCCGCGCGGGTGGGCCGCCTTCGGATGCCGGGCCACGACGTCGTCGTAGCCGGCCTTCAGACCCGCCCACTTCTCGGCCGCGACCGCCGGCGGCTCGACCTGCCAGGCGCCCTTGTCGTTGCGCCCGCCGTTGTCGGTCCGACCGTGCGGCACCGCCGCCTCGATCTCCGAGCGGATGCCGAACAGGTTGTCGGGCAGGTGCTCGGCGCGGATCGAGGTGCGCACCGCCATCATTCCGCAACCGATGTCGACCCCCACGGCGGCCGGGATGATCGCCCCCACGGTGGGGATGACCGAACCGACCGTCGCGCCCATTCCCCAGTGCACGTCGGGCATGACCGCCACGTGCTTGTGGATGAAGGGCAGGGCGGCGACGTTGCGCAGCTGCTTGAGGGCCGAGTCCTCGATGGGCACGCCCCGCGTCCAGGCCTTGATCGGCGCCCCGTCGCTTTCGATGTGTGTGAAGCCGCTCATGGGCTTCTCCTTTTCAAACCGCCCCTCCTGGCGACTTGGTCGAAGCGCTTCCCGCACAAAACGAAGAAACCCCTCCGGCCAGGCCAGGAGGGGCTCCTACGAACATCCCGAGTTCAGACGAACCCTAGACCGTGATCCCCTCCGACGCGCGCGCGTTCGTACCCTCGACCTGGCGGTCGAGCATATTGAACGTGGGCAGGTAGGTCGGGGCTTTGTGCGCCATGGTCCTCATCCTTCGGGAGGCGGGCGATTACAGCGTTCGCCCAAACCTGGGAAGAGGCAAAGTTCAAGGTTGTCGGAAGCGTGGCCGTAAAGCCACGCTTCGCGGCGCCTAGTGGTCGGCCGGCGGCGTCTGTGCCGCGCCGCCCGGGCTCTGGGCCTTCCGCTTGGCCATGGCGGTCTTCAGTTCGTCCAGGGTGACCTTGCCGTCGCTGTCGGCGTCGACCGGGGCGAAGCGCTTTTCCTTGCGGCCGGCGGCGACCCATTCGGCCTTGTCGATCCCGCCGTCGGCGTTCTTGTCCCAGGCCTTATGGATCTTCTCGGGCGACGGCATTTGGGCCAGGGCCGAGCCGGCGACCAGGGCGGTGAGCGTGGTCAGGGCGAGAGCGGCGAGCTTGCGGCGCATGAGGTGTCCTTCGAGGGTGCGTCCCGTGGCGACCATCAGCGCGGGATGTTGCGGCTGTATTGCGGCGTGCGGCGTGAAGGAGGCTTCGCGAAACGCCCTAGTGCTTGCCGCGGTCGCGGCCGAAGTTCGGCTCGGCGCTTTCCTGGCCGGCCGCGACGATGCCGCGGCGGATGGCCCGGGTGCGGGTGAAGTGGGCGTGCAGGGTGTCGGCGTCGCCCCAGCGGATCGCGCGGCTCATGGCCTGCAGGTCCTCGGTGAACCGGCCCAGCATCTCCAGCACCGCGTCCTTGTTGGCCACGAAGATGTCGCGCCACATGGTCGGGTCGCTGGCGGCGATGCGGGTGAAGTCGCGGAAGCCCGAGGCCGAGAACTTGATCACCTCGCTCTCGGTGACGTTCTCCAGGTCGGCGGCGCTGCCGACGATGGTGTAGGCGATCAGGTGGGGCAGGTGGCTGACCACGGCCAGCACCAGGTCGTGGTGCTTGTCGTCCATCAGCTCGACCTGGGCGCCGAAGGCGCGCCAGAACGCCGACAGCTTGGCGACGGCGGCGGCGTAGGCCTCGTCGTCCTTCTCGGCCGGGGTCAGGATGGTCCAGCGGTTCTCGAACAACTCGGCGAAGCCTGCGTCCGGACCCGACTGCTCGGTGCCGGCGATCGGGTGGCCGGGGATGACGAAGACGTGGGACAGGTCCACGGCCTTGAACGCCTCGACCACATTGGCCTTGGTCGAGCCGACGTCGGTCAGGGTGGCGCCGGGCTTCATGTGCGGGGCCAGGGCGGCGGCCACTTCCGGCGTGGAGAGCACCGGGGTGGCGATGACCACCAGGTCGGCGTCCTTGACCGCCTCGGCGATGTCGCCGGTGACGTGCTCGGCCAGGCCCAGCTCGGTCACGCGGGCGCGGTGCGCCTCGCTGGCGTCGGCCACGGTGACCTGGCCGACCACGCCGTGCTCGCGGGCCGCGCGGATGATCGAGCCGCCGATCAGGCCGCAGCCGATCACGGTCATCTTCGGATAGAGAACGCCGGGATGGCTCATCGGGTCACGAACTCGCGCAGGAGCTCCACGACGGCCCGGTTGTGCTCTTCCAGGCCGATGGTGATCCGAATGGCGTTGGGCAGATTGTAGTTGGCCACGGCGCGGACCAGATAGCCCTTGGACGCCAGGAAGGCCTCGGCCTCCAGGGCGGTCTTGCCGGGTTTGGCCGGGAAGTTGACCAGCACGAAGTTGGCGGCCGACGGCGTGACCTCCAGGCCCAGGCCGCCGATCTGCTGGGTCAGCCAAGCGCGCCATTGCTCGACCAGGGCGACCGAGCGCCGCTGGAACTCGGTGTCGGCCAGGGCGGCGATGGCCGCGTCCTGGGCCGGGATCGAGGTGTTGAACGGCGGGCGGATGCGCTCCAGCGGCTCGATGATCCCCGTCGGCCCATAGGCCCAGCCCACGCGCAGGGCGGCCAGGCCGTGCAGCTTGGAGAAGGTGCGGGTGACGATGACGTTCTCGGCCGTGCGGGCCAGGTCCAACCCGTCCTCGAAGCGCGGGTCGGTGCAGAATTCCGAATAGGCGCCGTCCAGCACCAGCACCACCGACGGCGGCAGGGCGGCGTGCAGGGCGCGGATCTCCTCGCCCGTCAGCCAGGTGCCGGTCGGATTGGCGGGGTTGGCGATGAACACCAGGCGGGTGCGCTCGTCCACGCACTTGACGATCTCGTCGACGTCGACACGCTGCCCCGGCTCCTTGGCGAAGCGGACCTCGCCCTGGCAGGCGCGGGCCCCGATGGCGTAGGCGGCGAAGCCGTGCTCGCCCTGGACGATGTTGTCGCCCGGCTCCAGATAGACCTGGTTCAGCAGGGCGAAGATCTCGTCCGAGCCGTCGCCCAGGGTGATGCGCTCGACTTCCAGGCGGTAGTGGGCGGCGATGGCGGCGCGCAGGGCCGCGCCCTTGCCGTCGGGATACATGTGCATGCGGTCGACCGCGTCGCGATAGGCGGCCTTGGCCTTGTCGCTGCTGCCCAGGATGTTCTCGTTGCTCGACAGCTTCACCGGATGGGCCACGCCCTCGATCTTCGACTTGCCGCCCACATAGGCGGCGATGTCGAGGATGCCCGGCTTGGGCGTCGGGCGCGGTGCGGCGAAGCGGTCGGTGGTCGGAGCGGTCATCGAGCAAACTCGGGGAACGAAGAGGCGGTCTTCTTACACGTCGTCGGACCGCGACGTCTAACTTTTGGCCCGAAATCCTCGTCCTTCGACAGGCTCAGGATGAGGATTTCTATTGGAGCGGCCTGCCAGTAGCCCTCATCCTGAGCTTGTCGAAGGACGAGGGCGCACTACGGGCGAGGCCGTGGCGCGACGGCTAAACGTCGAACGGCGTGGGCGCAGCCCCGATGACGCCCGTAAGGGAACCGGGCGCGCGGGCCAGGCGCTCGTCGCCGGCCTGGTAGAAGCCCAGCAGCGAGAACAGCTTCAGGCCGCCGGCCTCGGCGACCAGCTCGGCCGCCACGCCGTCGGTGGACAGGGCCTCGATGATGGCGGCCGCGCCCTTGGGGCTGTCGGTGACCCAGAAGGTCTGGTCGCCGCCGGTCGGCTCGACCTCGACCTCGGCCACGGCGAAAGCCACCTGCGGGCCCCAGCGCTCCAGGCAGGGCAGGGCGGCGAAGATCCTCAGGCGCGGCTCGGCCAGCAGCCGGCCCCACCAGGCGTTGTCCGGGGCCAGGGCCAGGACGCCGACGCCCCACGGGGTCTTGGCGGCGGCCAGGGCGTCCTTGTCGGTCGCGGCCACGGTCATCGGGGGCGCGACGCCGAACCGCAGACGGGTCAGTTCGACGGCCCGGGCCGGGTTGGGGCCGCCCCAGACGGTCAGGTGATACGGACCCTGGCGCGCCAGGCTGTCGGACATCAGCTCGCGCCAGATGCGCACGACCAAGGCGTCGCCGGCGGCGGTGCGGGGGGCGGCCAGCAGCTTGCGGATGATCAGGGCCTCGCGGCCGGGCCGCAGGCCAAAGCCGGTGTCGCCGGCCGCCTGTTTGGCCGCCGCCACGGCTCGCGCCAGGCCGGCCCGCTCGTCCAGCAGGGCCAGAAGCTCACCGTCGATGGCGTCGATACGCCATCGCACCTCGTCCAGCGAAGGCGTCGCGTCGCCTGCGTCGCTACCCATGATTTATCCCCGAAATTGGAGGCCGGACCATAGACTTTGCCGCCGGAGGCGCAATAGGGCGCGTTCCTGGGAATAAACTTGCGCTCGGAGAACGTTGGTTAGTGCTTGCTAGGCGTGCGTTCAGACGGGGCTGGCAAATTAGAAACAGCAACTGGCCGGGACCTGTCTCGTGGGACTATCATTCGAGCTCATCAGGCTAGGCAGCCGAGGAGACCGCGATGGTCGCCGACATCGCCGAATCCGCAGATCCGCTCGCTCCGGTCCATCCGGGCGAGATTCTGCTGGAGGAGTTCATCAGGCCGTTCGGTCTTTCCCCCGGAAAGACCGCCACGCGTCTGCACATCGCCCGTCCGCGCATCGAGAAGCTGGTGCGCGGCCAAACGCCGGTGACGGTCGATACGGCTCTGCGCCTGGAAAAGCTGTTCGGCGCCACCGCGCAGTTCTGGCTCAATCTCCAGACCCGCTACGATCTGGAAACGGCCAAGCGTGCGCTCGCGGACGACATCGCGACGATCGAGCCGATCGACGCCGCCGCCTAGGCGGCGGCGAAACTAGTAAACTCGCGGCGCCGGCCCCGTGTCGAACAGGCCCAGCCGCGTGCGGCCGTTCTGGAAGGTCAGGGTGGCCGACAGGGTCGGATCTTGACCCAGGGCCTGGGCCACGGCCGCGGCGGCGGCTTCCGGGCTCTTCAGCGCCTGGCCGGGCGTGGGGATCTCGCGGACCGTGACGTCCAGCGCGCCGCGCAGGCGGCCGTCGTCATCCACCGTCAGGGCGCCGGACTTGGCTTCCAGCAGCGCCTCGCCGGCGTTCAGCTTTCCCTGCTGCACGGTCAGGGTTCCGCCGGCGTCGGACCAGTCCTCGACCGCGTCGGCCCAACTGGTCCCGTGCAGGGCGCTGATCTTGCTGACCTTGGAATCCCAGATCAGGTCGGCCGTGCGGTCCGCGGCGATGCGGCCCATCAGGCCGGTGAAGCGGGCCTTGGCGCCCTTGGCCTCGAAGAAGATCGCGCCCTGGTCGTCGGGACCGGGGCGGACGTGCAACTGCAGGCCCGCCGTCGACAGCAGCGGGAACGGCGCGGCGCCGGCCATCGGGGTGAAGATCAGGTTCGCGCCCTCGACCGAGATGCGCGGCGGGTACCGGTTGAAGCCCGTGAAGCTGGCGCGCAGGGCCTGACCGGTGATGGCCACGTCGCCGTTGATCGGACGGGTCATGATCACGCCCTGGGGCGCGACGATCACCCAGTGGCCAATGTTGTAGGCGTTGGCCTCGCCTTTCAATTCCGGCGCCCGCAGGGCCCAGCCCGACGGTTCGGCGACCCGGGCGTTGGTCAGGGTCACGTCCAGGCGGAACGGGTACCCGCTGAAGGTCCGGTTCTCCCAGGACAGGTCGTAGCCGCGCGATTTCAGCGACAGGGCGGTGGCGTCCATCCGCTGCTCGGCCTGGCCGCGCAGCCACAGCCAGCCGATGCTCCATCCGATGGCGACGATGGCCAGCAGAACGAAAGGCGCCAGCAGACCGCGACGCCGGGGCTTGCGGGACGGGGCGGCGGCGTTATGGGTCATGGAATGGGCGGCTCCGGTCGGGAACAGTGATGAGCGTTGAAGACAGCGAAGACCGCTGGGTGTTCGGATATGGATCGCTGATGTGGCGGCCCGGGTTCCCGTTCATAGAGCGAAGAACGGCTCTGCTCCATGGGCGCCGCCGGGCCTTCTGCATCTATTCGGTCCATCACCGGGGCACTTACGAGCGGCCGGGACTGGTTCTGGGCCTGGCGCCGGGCGGGGCGGTGCGCGGCGTGGCCTACCGGGTGGCCGGCGCGGAATGGGCCGAGGTCTACGCCTATCTGCGCGAACGCGAGCAGCCGACCGAGACCTATTTCGAGGCCTGGTCCGACCTGAAGATCGACGGAAACGGCAAGGCGAAGTCGCTGGTCTTCCTGTCGGACATGAAGCACGGCCAGTGGGCGGGGGCGCTGACCCTCGAGCAGCAGGCCGAGCTGATCGCCGGGGCGACGGGGCTGTCGGGCCGCAACATCGACTATCTGCGCGACCTGGTGATGCACCTGCGCGAGGACGGGGTGCGTGACCACGCCATGGAGTCGCTGCTGAAGATGGTCGAGGCGCGGGAGGGGGCGGCCTAGGGCTGATCGACATTCGGCTTCGGAAGCGAAAACCTCGTCCTTCGACAGGCTCAGGATGAGGTTTTCTACTGCCACGGCGTGCACAATGGTCCTCATCCTGAGCTTGTCGAAGGACGAGGACCACGCACCAGACTTGAATATCGATAGGCCCTAGGACCGGCTGGTCCGCATCGCCTCCAGCCTTCGATAAACCTCGCCCAGCCGCCGCTCGCAGATCGCGCGCAGGGCCGGAGTCGCCGCCTGCTGCTTGTCCTGTCCATCCGGCGCGAAGGCCTGTTCGGGCGCCTTGGCGTCGCGGAGCGCGGCGGCGCGCATGGCCTGGGCTTCGGTCTCCGACACCGCGATGCCGAAGTGCGGCAGGATCTCCGTGAACAGCGCCTCGGGGAGCTGGCGATAATTCACCAGCCGCCCGCCGCCCGCCGGATGGTGGCGCGCCGCGCCCGCGCAGACCGCCGCCAGGACCCGGGCGCAGTAGTCGTCGTTGGGCACGCCGTCCGGCAGGTCGATCCCGAAGGTCGCCGGAGGCACCAAGCTGGGCGTCATCTGGATGCCGCGACGGCGGGTGTGCGAGACCAGCACCTCCACCGGGTCGCGATAGAGGAACACCCACGGCGTGTCGGGAAAGGCGCGCCGGAACAGCGGAAGGTCCAGGCTGTGCCAGCAGTCCAGCTTGAGGAACAGGCGGCTTTCGCCGTTTCGCGCCTGGCCCAGGGCGGCGACCATGGCCCGCAGCTGGGCGACCTTGGCGTCGTCGTCGAGATCGGCGCGCCGGACGACGGCGTCGAGGGGGGCGGCTTCCGAGAGCACCACATTGGCAGGCGAGGCCGCCAGCATCCGCGCCGCCAGGGTCGAGCCGCAGCGCGACATGTGGAAGATCAGGCCGGCGGGCTCCAGCGCGGGCAGGGCGGTGGCCCAGGCCTCCAGATCGCTCAGGGGGGTGCGGACGCCGAACAGCCGATTGAAGGGCAGGAAGCGCTGGCGCGCGAGGTCGTGGTCGTAGAACGACTCCGTCAGGCGTCGCCGGCCGAAGCGAAGCCAGGCGACGGCGGCGCCGCCCTCGACCTGCACGACCTCGGCGGGCAGCCAGCCGGGCGAGGGCGCCAAGCCGTCGATCGAGGGCGGCCGGGGCGGGGCGTAGAGCAGCGCCTTCACCGCCTCGGCCTCCAGCCGCACGCCCCGGGCCCGCGCCGCCTCGGCCGTCCGCGCGGCGAAGATCGAGAAATCCTCGATGTCGCAGAGCGCCTCCTGCAGGGCGACGTCCGACAGCACCACGGCGCGCAGCGACGCCAGGGCGTCCAAGGCCGGCGTCTTGGTCTCCAGGCTCGTCGGCATCGCGTCTCCCGTCGGGTCTTGTGAGGCCGCTCGCGGCTCGATAGCGTCAGTGGATGGTGTTCCCGGACAGATTGCAACTGCCGCCGAGCTTCGATCCGGCCCTGCTGCGGCGCGACCTGGACGCCCTGTCGGCCACGCCGTGGACCGCGCACTACGTCCAGCAGAACTACGAGGGCGACTGGAGCGTGATCCCGCTGCGCTGCGCGGCGGGGGAAACCCATCCGATCCGGATGATCTATGCCGATCCGACGGCCACGACCTTCGTCGACACGCCGATGCTGGCGGCCTGCCCCTATTTCCGCGCGGTGATCGCCGCCTTCGCCTGCGAGGTGCGCGGCGTTCGGCTGATGCGCCTGACGCCGGGTTCGATCATCAAGACGCACACCGACCTGGACCTGGACATCGAGTCCGGCGCGGCCCGCGTCCACGTGCCGGTGGTCACCAACCCCGACGTCGAGTTCCTGCTCAACGGCTCGCGGGTCGAGATGAAGGCGGGGCAGGCCTGGTATCTGCGCCTGAGCGACCCGCACGCCGTGGCCAATCGCGGGGCCGACGACCGCGTGCACCTGGTGCTGGACCTGCAGGTCAACGACTGGCTGACCGGGTTCTTCGACAACGCCCTGGCTGAGGCCTAGAGCCCCTCGTCCTCCAGGGCCTTGGTCGCCGTGTCGATCCGGGTCTGCAGCTCGCGCATGAACTCGCCGCGCTTCAGGCCGGCGGGGATCGGCGGCAGGTATTCGAAGACGATCGTGCCCGGCGGCCGCATGAAGCCCTTCGGCCAATGGACGCCGCAGTTCAGGGCCAGCGGCGTGACCGGCAGGTTCAGCTCGCGATAGAGGGCGGCGATGCCGGGCTTGTAGTCGCCGGGCACGCCGACGTCGCCGCGCGTGCCTTCCGGGAAGATCACGACCTGTCGGGTTTCCTTCATGCGGTCGACGGCGTCGCGCACCAGCTTCTTCAGCGCGGTCGAATGGCCCGCCCGGTTGACGACGATCATGCCGGCCTTCAGTCCGTGCCAGCCGAACAGCGGCACCATCAGCAGCTCCTTCTTCATCACGAAGCAGGCGTCGGGCAGCAGAGCGAACTGGCTGAAGACGTCGAACATCGACTGGTGCTTGGACGCGACCAGCGCCGGTCCGGTCGGCCGGTATTGCTCGCCCCGCACCTCGACCTTGATGTCGGCCAGCCAGCGCAGACCCCAGATCAGACCCTTGGCCCAGGTCGACAACGACCAAGTGTTGGCGCGGCGCGGCAGGGGATAGGTCAGCACCATGCCGATGGCCCAGGCCACCGACCAGAGCCAGAAGAACAGCTGAAACAGGAACGAACGCAGATAGATCAAGACGCTTCCTTCGCCGGCTCCGGGCCGGCCTTGTGTTCGGCCTTTTCCTTGGGTCCCAGGCTGAGGAACGCCTCGCGCCCCAGGATCGCCAGGTACTTGCAGTATTCCACGGTCATGCGCCGGGCGCTCGTGCCGCCTTTCCACCAGCGGTGGGCGTTCAGGCTTTCGGTGACCACGGGGTAGGGGTGCAGGGTCACGTCGGGCATGGCGGCGTGCAGCTCCAGCATCGAGCGCGGCATGTGGTAGTCGGCGGTGACCACGATCAGGCTGCGATAGTTCTTGGCCTTGGCCCATTCGGCGGACTCGCTGGCGTTGCCGACGGTGTCGGCGGCCGCGTAGCCCAGGTCGACGCAGCATTCGTAGATCGGCCGCACGGCCTTGGTCACGCCCAGCACGTCTTCGCGGGACGCCTCGCGGTTGACGCCCGAGATCAGCAGGCGCTTGCCCTTGCCGGCCTCCAGCAGCTTGGTCGCCGCCTCGAGCCGCACGTTTGAGGCGCCGGTCAGCACCACCACCCCGTCCGACACCGGCGGTTCCTGGGCGGGGGTGGACTGATCGACGCGGCTGGTGAAGGCCAGCAGGCCGACGAACCAGACCATCACCACGATCAGCAGCGCTGCGATGCTCTTCACGGCATGCCTCTCAACAGGCGCAGGGAGGCCGCGCGGGCCGCGATCCCGGCCACCAGCGCCGCCACCAACGGGCAGGGCAGGGGCGCCAAGAGATCGATCCAGGCCAGCGGCAGGACCGGCGTCAGTCCCTGGCCGCCCCCCAAGAGCCGCGCCGCCGCCCCAATCATGGCCGCGCTGGCCCCGCCCAGCAAGCCGGCGATGAAGGCCATGCCCGCGAAACGGTTCTGGAACAGGTTGGCGATGAAGCCGTGCTCGGCCCCCGACAGGTGCAGCACCTCGACGATGTCGTGGCGCGCGGTCAGGGCGGCGCGGGTGGCGAAGACGATCACGGCGGCGGCGGCCGTGGCGATCAGGGCGAAGACGCCGATGGCGGCCCAGCCGGCCAGGCGCGCGGCGCGCTCGATGTCGGCGATCCAGCGGCTGTGGTCGTCGACCACGGCGTCGACATTGGCGTCCTTCAACGCCTTGTTCAGCGTGGCGGCGGTGGCGGGGGCCTTCGGGTCGAGGTCCAGGGTCACCAGGCGCGGCACGGGCAGGTCGGCGATCAGGGCCTCGCGGCCGATCCACGGCTCGAGCAGGGCCTCGGCCTTCTCCTTGGGCAGGGCGCGGGCCTCGTCGACGCCCTTGACGCCCGACAGGGTCTCGGCGGCGCGGGCCGCGGCGCTGTCGGGGCTCTCGTTGGCGCGGGGCCGGACCACGACCGTGGCCGAGCCGGTCAGCTGCGCGGTCCAGCCGGTGGCGGCGCGGGTCGAGGCGATCGCGGCCAGGGCCGTCAGGCAGGCCAGGAAGCACAGCACGGCGACCACGAACACCAGCGAGCCGTCCCGCGCGTCGCGCGGCGGCAGCAACTGGCCCGGCTTCCAGCGGGCGACGGAGAACTCGCTCAAGCGTCGTCCTCCTCGTCTTCGTAGTTGTCGTCGTCCTCGTAGCCGTAGGTTTCGCTGGGAGCCTCGTCGGCGAAATCGACCAGCCGGCCGTGCTCCAGGTGCAGAGTCGGGCGGTTGGCGCGGGCCACCAGGTCCTCGTCGTGGGTGGCGATCAGCACCGTGGTGCCCAGGCGGTTCAGCTCGACGAACAGCCGCAGCAGGCGCAGCGACATGGCCGGATCGACATTGCCGGTCGGCTCGTCGGCCAGCAGCACGTCGGGGCGGTCGACCACGGCGCGGGCGATGGCCAGGCGCTGCTTCTCGCCGCCCGACAGGGTGGCGGGCAGGGCGTGCATGCGGTCGCCCAGCCCGACCCACTGCAGCAGCTCGGCGACGTCCTCGCGGTAGGTGTTGGGCTTGCGGCCGGCGATGCGCAGCGGCAGGGCGGCGTTGTCGAACACCGACAGATGGTCCAGCAGGCGGAAGTCCTGGAAAACCACCCCGATGCGGCGGCGGATGAACGGCAGGTCCTCGGGACGGGTCAGGCTGATGTCGCGGCCGAACAGCTCGACGCGACCCCGTGACGCACGGTGGGCCAGGTAGATCAGCTTGAGCAGCGAACTCTTTCCCGCGCCCGACGGGCCGGTGAGGAAATGGAAAGACCCTGGGTGTAAGGTGAACGCGAGATCGCTGAGCGTTTCCGGCCCGCGTCCGTACCGCATCGAAACACCTTCGAAGCGGACGACAGAGACGGTGTCGCCATCCTGGACGTCATCGATGCGCAAGGGTGTGTCGCTGGGTCGTGTGGACATGGCTGGCAAAATCGGCGACCTCGTGTGTAGGAGCGGGGAGCGTCCGATTCGCGGCCATGATACTGACCTGTCCCGAGTGCGCCAGCCGCTATTTCGTCGATGACTCCAAGGTCGGCGCGGCTGGCCGTGTCGTGCGCTGCGCGTCCTGCGGAGCGCGCTGGACGGCGCGCAACGAAGAAGCCCTGGATCTGTTCGTGGAGCCTTCGGCCGCCGATCTGGCGTCCGAGCCGAACCTGACCGCGCTGGACGGCGCGTCCAACCCTGCCGACGATCCCGAGACCCCGGTCGACCAACTGCCCGGCGAGGAACTGCCCAAGGTGTTCCGGGCCCGCGCCGACGCCGAGCGCCGCCTGAAAGAGGCCAAGACCACGGGCATCATCTGGGGCGGCATGGTCGCCGTCATGGTGGTGATGCTGGTGGCGGCCGGCGTGTTCCGCATGAACGTCGCCCATCTGTGGCCCAGCACGGCGGGGGCCTACGCCTTCGCCCGCATGCCCGTGAACAATGTCGGCCTGGTGGTCGAGGACCTGAAGGCCGAGCCGTCGATGCAGAACGGTCACGCCGCCATCACCGTCACCGGCGTGCTGCGCAACATCACCGACCACGCGGTGACCACGCCGCCGCTCCGGGTGGCCCTGCTCAACAAGCACGAGAAGCGGGTGGCCGGAAAGCTGGCCGCCGCCGCCGACCCGCTGATTCCGCCCAGCCAGACCCGACACTTCTCGGTGACCCTGCTGGACCCGCCCCGCACGGCCAACACCCTGGAAATCGGCTTCGCTCTCGAGCCGGGCGCGGCCAAGGCGGCCGGGACCGCGGCCCATGCGGACCACGTCGCCGACCCGCAGGCGCCGTCGCTGCGCGGCGCCCAGGACCAGCCGGCCGACCTGGCGGCGGGCGGGCAACCGTCGATCGACGAGACGCAAGGGGCTGGACACGAGCCCCCAGGTCATGAGACCGGAGCGGTCGAACCGGCCCCGGCCGACCATCATTGACCAAGAAATCCTGAAATGAACGAACGCCCCGCCCCCGAAGTCCTGATTTCTCAGGAAGAAATCGCCGAGCGGGTGGAAGCCCTGGCCCAGGCCATCGCCCCGCGCATCGACAACGACACCGTCGTCGTCTGCCTGCTGACCGGCGGCCTGTGGTTCGCCGCCGACCTGACCCGGGCCCTGTGGCGCGCCGGTCGCGACGTCCGCTTCGACGCCCTGTGGCTGGCCTCCTACCATGACGAACGCAAGAGCTCGGGCCGCTGCGAGGTCCGCGCCGATCTGCAGCGCCCGCTGGTCGGCCGCCGCGCCCTGGTGGTGGACGACGTGCTCGACACCGGCCTGTCGCTGGGCGAGGCCGCCAAGCTGGTCAAGGACGCCGGCGCCAGCGAAGTCCTGACCGCCGTCTTCGCCCGCAAGCCCTGGGACAAGCCGCGCATCGAGCCCGACTTCATCGCCTGGGAAGCCCCGGCCCGCTACCTGGTCGGCTACGGCCTGGACGACGAAGGCAAGAGCCGCGGCCTGCCGTATATCGGGGCGCTGGATTAGCGATCCTTTCCTTCTCCCCTTGCGGGAGAAGGTGGCGGCGCGGCCGCCGGATGAGGGATCTCTCAAAAACAAAAGCCGCGTCCGGTCTTACGACTGGGCGCGGCTTTTCTGTTCTTCGCCCCCTCACCCGACCCGCTTCGCGGGCCACCCTCTCCCGCGAGGGGAGAGGGATTAGTCAGGCCGCCCGCCGACCTCCGACCTGACCCTTCTGGCCGACGTCGAAGATCTCGACCCGCGCCGACAGCTCGCGGCTTTCGACCTGCAGGGTGTGGGCCGCGGCGGTGGTTTCCTCGACCATGGCGGCGTTGCGCTGAACCACGCGGTCCATCTCGGCCATGGTGGTGTTGACCTCGCCCAGGCCCTGGGCCTGGTCCTGAGCCGAGCGGGCGATGGCGGTGACCTGCTGGTCGATCTTGGCCACCACGTCGACGATCCGCTGCAGGGCCTCGCGGGTGCGGCCCACGCGCTCGACGCCGGCCGCGACCTGGGCGCCGGACTCGTTGACCAGGCCCTTGATCTCCTTGGCCGCTTCGGCCGAGCGCTGGGCCAGGGCCCGCACTTCCTGAGCCACCACCGCGAAGCCGCGGCCGGCGTCGCCGGCCCGGGCGGCCTCGACCCCGGCGTTCAGGGCCAGAAGGTTGGTCTGGAAGGCGATCTCGTCGATGACGCCGATGATGTGGCCGATCTTGCCGGACGAGGCCTCGATCAGGGTCATGGCCTCGACCGCCTCGGTGACCACCGGATCGGAGCGTTCGACCTCGGAGCGGGCCGACGCGGCGGCCGCGTTGGCCTGGTGGGCGCTTTCGGCGGTCGAGCGCACGGCGGCGGTGATCTGGTCCAGGGCGGCGGCGGTCTGCACCAGGCCGGCGGCCTGCTGTTCGGTGCGGTCGGCCAGCTCGTCG
This sequence comes from Caulobacter sp. Root1455, assembly GCF_001426905.1. Classification (GTDB taxonomy): domain Bacteria; phylum Pseudomonadota; class Alphaproteobacteria; order Caulobacterales; family Caulobacteraceae; genus Caulobacter. The sequence goes on along the minus strand of NZ_LMFQ01000024.1, from coordinate 503,850 downwards.
ACGGCGCGGGCCATGTCGACCACGCCGGCGGTCATGCTGGAGGCGTTGCCGGTGATCTCCTGCATCGCGGCCTGCAGCTTCTCCATCGCCCCGTTGAAGTCCGAGCGCAGCGGCTCGTAGCGAAGGGCGAAGGGTTGGGTCAGGCGGCAAGTCAGGTCGCCGCGCGACAGGCGGGCCAGGCCGGCGGCCACCGTGTCGACGACCAGGACCTGCTCGGCCTCCAGAGCCGCCTTCTGGGCGGCCTGTTCGGCGTTGTCGGCGTCGCGGGCGGCGCGGGCCGTCTCGGCGGCGGCGTTGGCCTCGTCGGCTTCGCGGGCGGCGGCCAGGGCCTTGTCGGTGCGGGCGTTGACGGTGACGAACAGCTGCGAGACGCCGGCCGTCAGCCAGATCAGCGACCAGGCGGTGACGACGGTGACCCCGGCGTTGAAGGCGATCCGCAGGGGCGTGACGGCGCCCGGCATCAGCAGATTGGGCGCGAAGATGGAGGCGCCGACGTCGATGGCGACGACGCTGGCCGCGCCGACCGCCACCACCCGCCAGTCGCCATAGGCCACCAGCAGCGCCAGGGCGGCCAGATAGGCCATGCGGGCGTCGGTCTGCCAGGCGTGGCCGGAGAACGCCGCGACGAACAGCGTGACCTGGCCGGCCAGGCTGATGGCGGTGGAGATCCGTTGGGCGACGCTGTCGCGCCAGATCGCGAAGCCGCCCCAGGCCATCGCGCCGAACGCCACCGAGCCCAGCGCCAGGCCCAGCACGGGTCCGCCGGCGAACAGGCGGGCGGCCGGAACCATCAGGACCATCGCGGCGATGCACGCCAGGATCAGATGGCCGCCGACCCGTCGCTGGGCCTCGATGCTGTCGAACTCGATCACCTGGCGACTCCACTCTGCCAAAACGCTCAGTGAGGTTTGGATCGCGGAGGTTAATCCCAGGTGAGAGGTAGGGCTTTTACGGGTTAGGTATGAATACCTAAGGCTGCGGCCTAGAGCCGGTCGACATGCGGCCTCGGGAAGCGAAACCCCGTCCTTCGACAAGCTCAGGATGAGGTTTCTACTGGCACGGCCTGCACAATGGTCCTCATCCTGAGCGTGTCGAAGGACGAGGACCAAGCACAATGCTTGAATGTCGAAACGCCCTAGACCCAGTCCGGCGTCACGTCCCGGCTGAGCATTTCATCGTACGACGGCCGCGCCCGGATCACCGCGAACCGGTCGCCGTCGACCAGCACCTCGGGGACCAGCGGGCGGGTGTTGTACTCGCTGGCCATGGCCGCGCCGTAGGCTCCGGCCGACATGAAGGCCACCAGGTCGCCCGGCCCGAACGGCGGCAGGGAGCGGTCGCGGGTGAAGGTGTCGCCGGTTTCGCAGACGGGTCCGACTACGTCGTAGGTCGTCTCGCCGGTCCGCTTGGTCACGGGGCGGATGTCGTGGAACGCGTCGTACATGGCTGGGCGCACGAGATCGTTCATGGCGGCGTCGATGACCAGGAACTTGCGGCCTTCCGGACGCTCGTGGACGTGGATGACTTCGGACACCAAGACGCCGGCGTTGGCGGCGATGACCCGGCCCGGCTCGAAGGCCAGCGTCACGGGCAACCCCTTGGTGACCTCGCCAACCATCGACGCGAAATCGGCCGGCGAGGGTGGTTCAGGATGGTTGAAATAGGGCACGCCCAGGCCGCCGCCCAGGTCCAGGCGCTCGACGTGCAGGCCCTCGTCCAGCAGCTGTTCGACCAGGCCCCGCATCTTGGTGAAGGCCTGGCGCATCGGCGTCAGGTCGGTGATCTGGCTGCCGATATGGCAGGCCACGCCGATCGGCTCGAGATTGGCGTGGTTGCTGGCGTTGGCGTAGAGGCGCGCGGCCTCGGCGAACGACACGCCGAACTTGTTCTCGGACTTGCCGGTGGCGATCTTGGCGTGGCCGCCGGCCGCGACGTCGGGATTGACCCGGAACGCCACCTTGGCCTTGACGCCCAGCTCGGCGGCGACCTGGGCGATCAGGTTCAGCTCGGGCTCGGACTCGACATTGATCTCGGCGACGCCGGCCCGCAGGGCGAAGGCGATCTCGCCGCGCTTCTTGCCCACGCCCGAGAACACGATGCGCTCGCCCGGAATGCCGGCGGCCAAGGCGCGGCGGACCTCGCCCTCCGACACCGTGTCGGCGCCGGCCCCCAGATCGCCCAGCACCTTCAGCACCGCGACGTTGGAATTGGCCTTCACCGCGTAGGCGATCAGCGGATCGACGACGCCGGCCGCGGCCAGGGCGTCGCGGAACACCGTGAAGTGCCGCTCCAGGGTGGCGCGGGAATAGACATAGACCGGCGTGCCGACCTCGCTGGCGATCCTGGCCAGCGGGACGCCTTCGCAGGCCAGGCCGTCGGGGCCGTATTCGAAATGGTTCACGTCAGGGTCTTTCTGGACACGCCGGCGTCGGCGGGTCCGCCCTCGTCCTTCGACAGGCTCAGGATGAGGGCTATTGCAGAGGCGTTTCGAATGAAATCCTCATCCTGAACTTGTCGAAGGACGAGGATTTCAAGCACGAGGGGTCGTCAGTTCGGGGTCGCGCTGGGGAAGCCGGCGCCCGAGGGGCCGCCGAAGGGGTCGGGCTGGGTGCCGCCCAGAGGCGCGGCGCGGGTCGTGCGGTTGCTCGACGCTGGGTCCATGTTCTCCTGCGTGCCGTTGGCGCGGGCGGGCTGGTTGGCGGTGGCCGAACCCTTGCGGCGCTCGGCCTCGTAGGCGGCCTTCTTCTGGGCGTTCCACAGCGGGGCGGGACGCTCCAGTTCGGCCTGCTTGCCGCAGGCGGCCGCGGTCAGGGCCAGGGCGGCGAGGACGAGAACGGTAAGAGGGCGGCGGATCATCCGAGCAGTTCCTTCCAACGCGCGATCTGGGCGCGAACCTGGGCGGGAGCGGTCCCGCCATAACTCATCCGGCTGGCCGCCGAGGCGGCCGGGGTCAGCACGGCGTAGACCGCGTCGGTGATCCGGGGCTCGATGGCCTGGAATTCGCCGAGCGACAGGTCCGCCAGATCGACGCCTTTCGTTTCAGCCGCCTTCACCGCCGAGCCTGTCACGTGGTGGGCGTCGCGGAAAGGCATGTTCAGTTCACGCACCAGCCAATCGGCCAGGTCCGTGGCCGTCGAGAAGCCCGCGCCGGCGGCGGCGGCCATCTTTTCGGTGTTCGGGGTCAGGTCCGACACCATGCCGGCCATGGCCAGCAGGGACAGCTCCAGGGCGTCGAAGGCCTCGAAGGTGGGGACCTTGTCCTCCTGCATGTCCTTCGAATAGGCCAGCGGCAGGCCCTTCATCACCACGGTCAGGGTGGTGAGCGAGCCCAGGATCCGGCCGACCTTGGCGCGGATCAGCTCGGCCGCGTCGGGGTTCTTCTTCTGCGGCATGATCGAGCTGCCGGTCGTGAAGGCGTCGGTCAGCTTGATGAAGCCGAACATCGGCGTCGTCCACAGCACGATCTCCTCGGCCAGGCGCGACAGGTGCGTGGCGGTGATCGAGGCGGCGGACAGGGCCTCCAGGGCGAAGTCGCGGGCCGAGACGCTGTCCAGCGAATTGGCGGTCGGGCGGTCGAAGCCCAGGCTGGCGGCGGTCTGGTGGCGGTCGATCGGGAACGGCGAGCCGGCCAGGGCGGCGGCCCCCAGCGGGCACTCGTTCATCCGGGCCCGGGCGTCGCGGAACCGCGAGGCGTCGCGGCCGAACATCTCGACATAGGCCATCAGGTGATGGCCGAAGGTCACCGGCTGGGCCGGCTGCAGGTGGGTGAAGCCCGGCATCAGGGCGTCGGCATGGGCCTCGGCCTGGGCGACCAGGGCGCGCTGCAGGGCCTCCAGCTGGCCCGCCGAACGCTCGCAGGCCTCGCGCACCCACAGGCGGAAGTCGACGGCCACCTGGTCGTTGCGCGAGCGGGCGGTGTGCAGCCGGCCGGCCGTCGGGCCGATCAGCTCGCGCAGCCGCGCCTCGATGTTCATGTGGATGTCTTCGTACTCGTCGCGGAACGGGAAGGCCCCGGCCGTGATCTCGCCCTCGATGGCGTCGAGACCTTTCAGGATTTCCTCGCCGTCCTCCCTTGCAATCACGCCCTGGCTGATCAACATCCGCGCATGGGCGCGGGAGCCCGCCAGGTCCTGCGCCCACAGGCGCTTGTCGAAGCCGATGCTGACATTGATCGCCTGCATCAGCTCCGCCGGCTTGGCCGAGAACCTGCCGCCCCACATGGCTTGGCCCTGTCCGCCCGTCGCGGTCTTGGGCTTATCGGAGGCGTTGTCGGTCATATGAGCGAAGTCCAGTCGAACGAGGGCGCGGGCGGGCGCAAGCCCAGCCCGCTGAAATGGGCGATCGGCGCCGTTCTGCTGATCGGCGTCGCGGCGGTTCTATACGTCATCGCTTCGGCTTCATTCAAACCCGCAGGCGTGGCCGACCTCAAGGAATTCAAGAAAGCGTCGTTAGAGAAGCTGGACGTGCCGGCCCAACCGCGCGCCGCGCCGGCCACGGTGTTCACCGACGGAGCCGGAAAGCCCCACACCCTGGCCGACTTCAAGGGCCAGGTGGTGGTGATGAACCTCTGGGCCACCTGGTGCGCGCCCTGCAAGAAGGAGATGCCGACCCTAGGCAAGCTGCAGGCCGCCTACGCGACCCAGCCGCTGAAGGTGCTGCCGATCAGCGTCGACCGCGACAGCGACCTCAACCTGGTCCAGGCCGAAATGGCCGCCAACCCGCCGCTGCAGGTTTATCGCGACCCCGGCTACAAGCTGTCGTTCGAACTGGATCCGCGCGCGGTGGGATACCCGACCACCGTCATCTACGACAAGCAGGGCCGCGAGCGGGCTCGGCTGTCCGGCGACGCCGACTGGTCCAGCCCCGAAGCCCGGGGCCTGGTCGAGGCGTTGCTGCGCGAGCGCTAGGGCGTCCCGCACGCTTAAGCATACCGGCGTTTTTTGAATTGACCCCTCAACAGGGGCGTGTCCACTGTGCCGTGCAATCCTGGATTTGGGCCTGCGAACCGCTACCCGGACGACTGAGATTGTTACCCGCCCGCTTGTCCGGGCATTGGATCGGCTATCTCTAGGAGACACTCCATGGCTACCGGCGTGGTGAAATGGTTCAACGGCACCAAGGGCTTCGGCTTCATCCAGCCCGATGACGGCGGCAAGGACGTTTTCGTCCACATCAGCGCCGTCGAGCGCGCGGGCCTGCGCGGCCTGGACGAAGGCCAGAAGGTCAGCTTCGACACCGCCGAGGAACGCGGCAAGGTCGCGGCGGCCAATCTGAAGGCGCTCTAGAAGGCGTTTTCGCCAGAAGCGCGAATTTGAAGGGCGTCGGCTCCAACCAGCCGGCGCCCTTCTGCTATTGATGAGTCGATGACCGTCGATCCTCGTCTTCTCGAAATCGTCGCCGATCGCGCCTGGCCGGCGCGCCAGAGCGGGGCGCTGGGCGGCTGGCGGCTGAACGCCTCGGACGGCTGGTCGCTGCGGATCAACGCCTGCTGGCCGCTGGGCGAGCCCGACCGGCCGGTCGACGAGGCCATCGACGCGGCCGAGGCCTTCTACGCCGCCCATGGCCTGCCCGCCCGCTTCAAGCTGTCGGACGGGGCGGTGGTCCCGGCCAACCTGTCCGAACACCTGCGCGCCCGCGGCTACCGGCCGACCCACGGCACCCTGGTGATGGTGGGCGAGGCCTCTGGGATGATCGCGGGGGCGACGGACATGGCCGTGACGCTGTCGCACGCGCCCGACCCGGCCTTCGAGGCGGTGCTGACCGCCAGCGCCGCCGGCAACGCCGCCGACGCCCGCGAACGCCTGGACGCCCTGGCCCGCATCCCCGCGCCGGCCCGCTTCGCGCGGCTGGACCTGAACGGCGAGGTGGCGGCCCTGGGCGCGAGCGCGATCGACGGCGAATGGGCGGGGATCTTCGGCATGCGCACCCTGCCGGGGCATCGCCGCAAGGGCCTGGCCAGCCGGATCCTGGCCGCCCTGCTGCACGAGGCCCGGGGGCTGGGCGCGCGCCGGGCCTATCTGCAGGTCGAGGCCGACAACGCCCCGGCCATCGCGCTCTACAGCGGCCTGGGGTTCGTGCCGGCCTACGGCTATCGCTACTGGGTGGTCGAGTAGGCGGCCCGCCTCACACGGCGCGCTTGATGATCGCCGCGAACAGGACGACCCCGGCCACGGCCATCAGCAGCGACATGAACAGCACCGACCGGCCCAGGCGAAACGGTCCGGTCCGTTCGATGGCCTTGAGCGTCACCCAGTAGTCGAGCAGTCCAACGATCATGGCGACCGTGCCCATGCTGACCAGGAAGAGCCCGACCCTGCGCGGGCTTTCGGGGCGTTCCAGCGCGCCCGCCTTGGCGGCGGTCTCCAGGAACTTGTAGATCGTGAACCCGAAGCTGAGCATCGACAGCGAGGTGCGCAGCCAGGCCATCAGCGTCCGGTCGGCCGCCAGCACGGTGCGCAGCGCGCCGAGATCGGCGGGGAGGGCGGGACGAGATCCGGGGCGGTCGGTCACGGGCGGCCGCTATTTCGGATAGAGGAAGGTGGCGATGAACCTCAGGCCCCATTCCGGCCCGACCCCGTCCTGGGCGGCATAGGCCCGCGCGCCGCCGCCCAGCGACACCCTCTGGCCGCCGAATTTGTAGACGTGGGTGACCGTCAGGTTGATCGGCACGGTCCAGCCCTTGGTCTTCCAGTTGTAGGTGCTCTCGGCGTTGATTCCGAAGGTCGTCGCCGTCGGGGTGGTGTAGCTGAGGAAGGGCTGGAGGAAGGTCTGGCTGACGTCGGGGCGGTGGCTTCCGTCGGCGTCGGCGAAGGACCAGATGTGGTTGGCCAGCACGCCGTAGGTGTAGCCGTGCTGCTGCTTGAGCAGCAGGGCGGTGGGGCCCGCGCCCCATTTCTTGGTCCCCAGATCCGACTCCCCGATCGGCCACAGGACAGCCGGGCCGACGGCCCAGACCAGGCCGTCGTGCTCGGCTTTCGGCGAGAAGAAGAAGCTCTGGGTGACGTCGCTGACGCCGAAGGCGGTGTCGTCGCCGGGCTGGACGTGCTCGGTCTTCACGATCGGCACGATGGTGCGGACGATCAGGTTCCAGTCCTGGTTCAGCGAGAACGGGACCACCGGCTGGACGTTCAAGGTGTAGCGCCCGCCGTCCTCGGGGCCGTAGCAGCAGTCGTAGTTCTGCTGGAACGGGACGCTGATCAGGTTGGAGACCGGGTTGTTCAGCTTTTTGGCCAGTTCGGCGCTGTCGTCCTGGGCGTGGGCCAGGGCGGGGGCCAGGCAGCACGCGACGACGGAAAGCGCGGGGAGCCAGAGGCGGCGGCCGTTGGGCCAGGTCGAAGGACGCTGCGGCACGAGAACTCTCCACTCGGACCGGTCCGGGCCCAGGTGGACTATCCGGCGCGCGGCTGGCCCGCGCCATGGTGCGAAGTCCCATCGAGCTGTCGGAAATTCCCGGAGGCCGGGTGGTGAAGGTCGAACGATCGTGGGTCGGTCGGGGACACGCACGCGCCCCACATTGCGGCCGGGGGACATGCTCTCGCGGCAGGGGATTGGCCAGGTTCGCGGGGCGCTCAGGGTGAGTGCGTGTCCCCACCTTGATCCGCCGGGCTGGGGATTGGCCGCGTTCGGGATGAGCTTCCGACGGCGTGGGCGACGCTGGGGACACGCACTCACCCCCCCGTTTGGTGACGATTGGCCGAGGCCCTGCCGTGAGAGCATGTCCCCGGCTGGTCGTTTACGCTCGGCGTTCAGCCAACAAACCCCCACGATTTCAACGCCCTGAACTTTCTCGACCCGATTCGGTCCTCACCCTCCAAATCGCCCGTATCCTGGACTCACCTCGCCGCAGGGAAAGGGCGCATGGCCAGCGACCGATGCGGCGGCGGGGGGCGATCGAGCGGGAAGCTCTGTCGGCGGCGAGATCCGCGTGTGTAGGGGTCTCNCGCAGGGAAAGGGCGCATGGCCAGCGACCGATGCGGCGGCGGGGGGCGATCGAGCGGGAAGCTCTGTCGGCGGCGAGATCCGCGTGTGTAGGGGTCTCGTCAAACCTCACGTCTCCAGGGCCGGCCGGGCATGGAACACAGAAACGGCGTGGCGTGAGGGCTGGCTTAGCAACAGGCGGGCGGTGACGCGCTCGCGGTCCGGGACCGGGKKTCGTTGACCTGGCCCGCCCGTCGGAGGCTTCAAGGCGGCGAGGCCCTAACAGGGCTCAGCGCCGCGGGCTTCCGGATATAACGACCGCGCGGAGCGATCGGGCTTCGTCGAAACGGTATTCTTTTTCAAACTCCGGACGATGTCCGGCGCTCCGCGACCCTTTCCATCTCCTCAGCGAGTGATCGCGTGAGACCGAGAGGCCGTGCCCGCGAACACTTGCCCCCACCTGACCGCTTCGCGGTCTGTCCGCCCCCATGGGGGGCGGAGGACGCGCGCGCCGCGCCGGGGGCGGAACCTCTTCCCCCTGTGGGGGAAGACGGTCGCGAAGCGACCCGTAGGGGGCAAGCGTTCGCCGCACCAGGTCCGGGAGAAAGCCTACTCCAGATCAAACACGAACTTGTCGTGCTCGGGATGCAAACAGCTCTGGTCGATCGGGGCCGACGGATCCGCCAGGAAGCCGCGGATCATCTTGCGGGCGCAGGCGCTGCCGCGCGAGACGCCGTGGGTGGTGTTGGGGATGATGCTCAGCTGGCCCTTGGGGAAGCGGCCGACCGCCGCCCTGGCCACGGCCGGCGGGCAGCCGGGATCGATCTCGGCGGCCAGGAACAGGGTGGGGATCGGGCCGGAGACCGGCTGGGCCTCGACCGGGTCGGGCGCGCCGACGTCGTAGGCCTTGCAGACGGCGAAATAGCGGCCCATCGAGGCCTCCAGCAGCCGCGAGACCGGGTCGCGCTGGGCGCCCTTGCGCATGGCCGCCTCGCTCTCGAACGGGAACTCCTCCTTGCACAGATGAGTCAGGTGCTGGGCCTCGTTGTAGCCGCTGCGATCGGCCATCTGCGCGGCCAGGGCCGTCATGTCGCCGGCCGCGAACTTGGCCACCGTGGCGGGCAGGGCGCGGGCGTCGGGGCCGCTATAGGCCGCGTCCATCAGGAAGCCGCCCAGGTCGTCGGCGGCGTAGACCTTGCCGCCGATCGTCTGCGGGCCGCTCAACAGCTTGGTCGCCAAGGCGTCGAGATCGGCGCCCGGGTGCGGATATTTGGCGTTGCAGGCGGCGTCCTCGGCGCAGCGCTTGAAGATCACCTTCACCGCGTCCGACACCATCTCAGGCCCGCCCTCGGCCCACTTGGCCTCCGGCGTCCAGGGCGAGTCGAGCACCACGGCGCGCACGCCGGACGGGTCGTGCTTGACCACGGCCAGGGCGATGCGGGTGCCGTACGAGACGCCGAACAGGTCGATCTGCTTCAGGCCAAGGGTCTTGCGCAGATCCTGGATGTCCTTGACCACCTCTTCGGCGTTGTATTGCGACAGGTCGACGCCGGAGTCCTTCAGCCGCTGGGCGCAGGCGATCAGTTGCTGGGCGGCCGCGTCGTTCAGCGGGCCGGCGTCGTTCAGGGCCACCCCGCCGCAGTCGAGGATCGGCGAGGCCACCCCGCCGCCGCGCTGGTCGAAATAGATCCAGTCCTGGTCGACGGCGACCAGTTCGCGAGCCGGGCCGCGCAAGCTGCGGGCGACGTTCTCGACCACCCCGCCGCCGGGACCGCCGTGCAGGTAGACCACCGGCGGCAGGCCGGCCTTGGGCGCGCTGGCCTTGACGATGGTCACCGGTATGGCGACGCGTCGCGTGCTGGGCCCGCCCCGGGTCTCGTCGACGACCAGGGTCCCGCACTGGATCTTGTTGCCGACGCCCGAATAGTCGCCGGCGCAGGGGCCGGGCGTGAACTTCGGCTCGGCGGCGTGGGCGCTGGTCGCCGCCAGCCAGGTTCCCGCCGCCAGTCCGGCCGCCAGCATCCATCCGCGCATCGTCGTCTCCCTGGCGATCGGTCGCCTCCAGCCATGCTTAGAGCCGTCGGCGATGGACCCGCAAGAGCGCCGATCAGAACGCATCGTCGTATCGATATTCATCAACAAGTTTACAAAACAAACAAGTTGATACATGGTTCGGCCATCGCAACGGAGCCCGGCCATGCACGCGCCTCTCAAATCGCTCGAAACCTCCGCCTCGGCGGGTGGCTCGGCCCGCAACGCGCCGATCGGCGCCGTGCGCGCCTTCCTGACCCTGCTGGTCATCGCCCACCACGCGGTGCTGACCTATCACCCGTACGCGCCGCCCCCGAAGGGCTTCACCGAGCCGCCGATCCTGTGGACGGCCTTTCCGGTCGTGGATCCGCAGAGGTTCGGGGGCTTTGGCCTGCTGACCCTGGTCAACGACCTGTTCTTCATGTCGCTGATGTTCCTGGTCTCGGGCCTGTTCGTCGCCGAGAGCCTGAAGGCCAAGGGCGCGGGCGGGTTCCTGAAGGGCCGGGCGCTGCGGCTCGGCGTTCCGTTCGTGATCGGCGCGGGGCTGCTGGCCCCGCTGGCCTACTATCCGGCCTGGCTGCAGTCGGGCGGCGCGCCGTCGCTGGCGGCCTATGCGCAGGCCTGGACCAGCCTGCCATTCTGGCCCAGCGGGCCGGCCTGGTTCCTGTGGGTGCTGCTGGCCTTCGGCGCGATCGCCGCCTTGCTGGACGGCCTGTTTCCCCGCCTGATCCCGGCGCTCGGCCGCTGGACGCAGGGCGCCGCGCGCCGGCCGGGCCGCGCCTTCCTGCTGCTGGTCGCGGCCAGCGCCCTGGCCTACGTGCCCCTGAACATGGTCTTGCCCTTCGGCCACTGGACGCTGGAAGGACCGTTCCTGATCCAGACCGGCCGGGCAGGCCACTACCTGGTCTATTTCCTGGCCGGCCTGGCGTTCGGGGCGACGGGCGTGGGCCAGGGGCTGACCGACCCGCAAGGGGCGCTGGCCCGGCGCTGGTGGGCCTGGCAGATCCTTCCGGCGCCGGCGGTGATCGCGGCGGTCGCGGTCTTCATCGTCGCCTTCTCGCTCAATCCGCCGCCCAAGGCGGTACTGGATGTGGCCGGTGGCCTGGCCTTCGTCCTGGCCTGCGCGACCCTGTCGTTCGCCGTGCTGGCGGTGTTCCTGCGCTTCGTCCGCAGGACCGGTCCGGTCGCGCGCAGCCTGCAGGCCAACGCCTACGGCATGTACCTGACCCACTACGTCTTCACCGCCTGGCTGGGCTGGCTGCTGCTGCCTCAGGCCTGGGGCGGGCTGGCCAAGGGCCTGATCGCGTTCGGCGGGGCCGTGGTCCTCAGCTGGCTGACGACGATGGCGCTGCGCCGCATGCCGCTGTTGGGGCGAATCCTGTGACCGGCCATGATGCAACGCTGAAGGGGACCGCGCCCATGAACGACAAGATCAAATCCGTACAGGACGACCTGGCGTTCCTGCGGACGGTGGCCGAGGGCTCCGGCGGCGGGCTGGGCGTGGCGGGGGGCGCGCTCTACGGCGGGGCGGGCCTGATCTACGGTCTGCAGTGCGTGGGGTACTACGCGCAGGTGATTGGCCTGATCCGCATGGGGGCTCTGGGCAATCTGGTGTGGGCCTGGCTGCCGACCCTGATCTTCCTGATCATGATGACGGTGGTGATCGTCATCGAACGCAAGAAGCCCACCGGCGGCGTCGCCAACCGCGCGGTCAACGCCGCCTTTCAGGGCACCGGGATCGCCAATCTGGCGCTCATCCTGATCTTCGCCTCGGCCGCCGTGCGCAACCACGATTTCCGCTACTGGCTGTTCCACCCGGCGGTGGTCTTCGTGATCCAGGGCGCGGTTTGGTACGTGATCTTCATGTTGCGCAAGCGTCTGTGGATGGCGGTGGTGGCCGCGGGCTGGCTGGTGTCCGGCGTGGCCCTGGGCATGCTGATCGATCGGCCGGACCTCTACCTGCTGATCGCGGGCCTGGGCCTGTTCGCCTGGATGATGGCCCCGGGCTACGTGATGATGCGCCAGGCCATGCGCCAAGCGGCCCGGCCGGCCTGAGACGATCGTGAGCGGCAAGTTCGACATCAGCGGATTGGACGACGTCATCCACGGTCGGGTGCGGCTGGGGATCGTCGCCTATCTGGCCAGCGCCGAGGTGGCGGACTTCACCGAGCTGAAGGACCTGCTGGAGGTGACCCAGGGCAATCTGTCGGTCCACCTGCGCAAGCTGGAGGACGCCGGCTATGTGGCGATCGACAAGAGCTTCGTCGGTCGCAAGCCCCTGACCCGGGTCCGGCTGACGGATCAAGGACGCGAGGCCTTCGGCGCCTATCTGAGGGCCATGGGACAGCTGGTGGAGCAGGCGGGAGGCGCCAACTGAGCTTAGAGACCCATCTCCGCTCGAAGCTGCTGCGGCGTCACGCCCGACGCCCGCAGCTCGCGCAAAGTCTGGGCCTTGTCGCGTTTGGCGTACCGCTTGCCGTCGGGGCCGACCAGCAGGCGGTGGTGGCGATAGGTCGGGGTCGGCAGGTCGAGCAGGGCCTGCAGCAGGCGCTGGATGTGGGCGGCCTCGAACAGGTCCTGGCCGCGGATCACGTGGGTGATCCCCTGCAAGGCGTCGTCCAGCACCACGGCCAGGTGATAGGCCACGCCGACGTCCTTGCGGGCCAGGACGATGTCGCCGGCGGTTTCGGGTCGGGCCGCGATCAGGCCGGTCTCGCCGTTGGGCCCGGCGCCGTCCTCGACGAAAGTCAGAGGGTCGAAGCCGCCCAGCGCGCCGCGGGCCGCGTCCAGCGACAGCCGCCAGGCGAAAGCCTCGCCCCGTTCCAGCCGCGCGGCCTCCTCGGCGGGATGCAGCGGGCCGCCGATGAAGGGCCGGGCCGGCTCGTGCGGCGCGCGGCCGATGTCCAGCTCCTTGCGGGTGCGGAAGCAGCGATAGACCAGGCCCTTCTCGCGCAGCACGTCGATGGCGCGGTGATAGTCGGCCAGGTGTTCGGACTGGCGGCGAACCGGCTGCTCCCAGGAAAGGCCCAGCCAGGTCAGGTCCTCCAGGATCGAGGCCTCGAATTCAGGACGGCTGCGAGTGGCGTCGATGTCCTCGATCCGCAGCACGAACTGGCCGTTCTGGGCTTGCGCGGCGTCGAAGGCGGTCAGGGCCGAGAAGGCGTGGCCGCGATGCAGGCGGCCGGTCGGGGAGGGCGCGAAGCGGGTGGCGAACGGCAAGCGGACCTAGGCCTGATCGAGCTTGGCGAACATGCCCAGGTGTTCGAACACGGCGCGCAGGAAGGCCTCCTCGCCGCCCAGGGCTTCCTTCAGCGGATCGAACTGCTTGAAGCTGATCATCTCGGCCAGGCCATGGCCGGCGCACCAGGCGGCGATGGTCGCCAGTTCCAGGTCGAGCGGCGTGGCCGTCCCGCCGCTGCGCTCGTCGATGGTGTTGCGCACCTGGCAGTAGGCGCCTTCTTCCTTCATCTGCTCGGGCAAGGCGTCCTTGTCGCGCGAACAGTCATACATCACGCGATAGAGCGCGGGGTTGTCGCGGGCGAAACAGACATAGGCCACGCCCAGGCTGGTCATCCGTTCCTTGCTGTCGACGGCCTTGGCCCGAGCTTCGCCGAGGGCGGCGTCCAGGGCGGCCCAACCTTCGTGGGCGACGGCGTCCAGCAGTTCGCCCTTGTCCTTGAAATGATGGTAGGGCGCGGCCGGACTGACGCCGGCTTCGCGCGCCACCGCTCGCAGCGAAAGCGCCGCCGGACCCTCGGTTTCCAGGATGCGGCGAGCGGCCTCGACCAGGGCGCGGCTGAGGTCGCCATGGTGGTAGGGGCGGGCTTCGGAAGAGGCGGTCTGTGTCATCTCGGACACTGTAACCGTTCCTGTTCAAAAATCCATCCTAACGGCGTAAAGATTATCTTGACGTCGTTTAGATCGGTGCTATCTAAGCATTGTCCAGATCGGGCTCGGTCTGGACCGGGGCAGCGGCCTTCTCGATCACCGCGTCCCGCAACCAAACTCAAGGATGTGTGTGATGACCAACACCTTTTTCGCCTTCGAAACCGCGCTCGACCGCATGGCCGTGGGCTTCTTCCTGGCCGCGGCCGTCGGCGTCGCCGCCGCTTTGGTCGGCATCGCGATCTAAGCCTCGGCGGCGTTCGTGGTCGACGGGGCCAGCGGCTTCCCACGCTGTCCCGCCGACGCCGTCGCGGGCGAGCTCCTTGCCTGGAGTGTCCGAAGCCGCCCGCGCCTGGTCGCCGGCGGCTTTCGCATGTCTTGATCCTGAAGACGCGCGCGCCTAGGTCGGATGCTCCCGAGGCGGAACATCCCGAGGCGGGCCGGATTTCCTAGACATGACCCTTTCGTCTTCCATCGCAGGGACGCGCTTCCCGGGGATGCGGCCATGAGCGTCGCCTTCACCAAGGAAGGCGACAGCGAGGCGTTCGCCGCCGATCTGCTGGACCGTCCGATTTCGCCGCATCCCAACCTGGTCACGCCGCAGGGCCTGGCCCAGATCGAGGCGGACTTGGCGCAGGCCCGCGCCGCCTACAGCGCCGCCCAGGCCGGCGGCGACGTCGCCCAGGACCGCACCGCCATGGCCCGCGCCACCCGCGACCTGCGCTATTGGTCCGCCCGCCGGGCCAGCGCCCAGCTGCGCGAGCGGGATCCGTCCGTGGAAGGCCTGCAGTTCGGCGGGACCGTCACCTTCGACCGCGAGGACGGCCGTCGTCAGACCTTCCGCGTCGTCGGCGAGGACGAGGCCGATCCGGCTCGCGGTTCGGTGTCCTACGTCTCGCCCGTGGCTCGGGCCCTGCTGGGCAAGGGCGTGGGCGACACGGCCATGGTGGCCGGCGGCGAGGTCGAGATCATCGCGATCGACTAGGGCGCCGGGACCTCGAAGATGTCCATCCGGCCCGGACCCAGGGCGGGGCAATAGGCCGAATAGAACAGGACGCCTGGCCGCCTGGGGTCGATGGCCGGTCCGTTGTTGATCGCCTCCGAGCAGTTGATCGGCGGGGCCAGGACCGCGCGCGGGCCGAAGCGTCCGTCGTCGCCGCGCCGGGCGCTGTTCAGGGTCACGCGGGTTTCGGCCTTCAGGTCGCCCGAGGCGAACACCAGGGTGCGGCCGTCGGCCAGCAGGGCGGCGTCGAAGTCGTCCAGCGGGCCGTTGACCTCCGGCCCCAGACCGCGAACCGGCGCGTGGCCCGTCAGGTCGCCCTCGAACAGGTCCTGCTTGCCCAGACCGCCATGGCCGTCGGACGAGAAGATCAGCTTGCCGTCGGCGGTCGGGGTGGGCGCCCACTCGTCGCCGGAGGTGTTGAAGTCCGGACCCAGATTGCGCGGCGTTCCAAAGGCCCCGGTCGCCGGGTCGCGGTCCACGACGTAGAGATCGTCGCCGCCCTGGCCGCCCGGGCGGTTGGAGAAGAAATAGACCGCGCGGCCGTCGGGCGAGAACGCCGGGTCGAAATCATTGTCGGGTCCATCGAACGACACGGCCTCGGGCCTGGACCATCCCGCGCCTTCGCGGCAGGTCTGCAGGATCCGCCAGGTCGTCTTCGGCGCGCCGATCGAGCCCCAGAGCATGCAGCGGCCGTCGGGGCTGAAAGCGGGGCGGACCTCGGTGTCGGGCGAATCAACGATCCCAGGCAGCAGCGGCGTGGGCGGTCCCGCGGCCAGCAAACCGGCCAGGATGATCACGACGAAGGCGGGCGTCGGCATGGCGAAAGCTCCGGAATGTCCGTCGCTGACCATAGCCGCGATCGTTCACGCGCCAAGCGCAAGGATGTCTTGGTTCTGTCGTCGAGTTGGCTCATCCTTTGTGTGCGTTCGGGAATGAATGGCGATTCCTGAGAATGCGTAGGAAGGAGGCCCGTCTTCAGTCCGACCGCGTATCCGCTTCACGGGAGCCTGTGCCGCTCCAGAGGGAGGCCCTGATGCAGGCGCTGTCCCGTCCACCGTCCGGTATGCCGGCGCTCGTCCTCAATGCCGACTATCGGCCCCTGAGCTACTACCCGCTGTCCCTCTGGCCCTGGCAGGAGGTGATCAAGGCGGTGTTCCTGGAACGTGTCGACGTGGTCTCGACCTACGACCACGTGGTGCACTCGCCCTCGTTCGAGATGAAGCTGCCCAGCGTGGTGTCGCTGAAGCAGTACGTGCCGCAGGATCGCCCGCCGGCCTTCACCCGCTTCAACCTGTTCCTGCGCGACGGGTTCTCCTGCCAGTATTGCGGTTCGCCCGACGAACTGACCTTCGACCACGTGATCCCCCGCTCGCGCGGCGGCCGGACCACCTGGGAGAACATCGTCACGGCCTGCGCGCCCTGCAATCTGCACAAGGGCGGCCGCACGCCCCGCGAGGCGGGCATGCACCCGTTCCACACCGCGCGCCGTCCCAGCATGCACGAACTGCAGGATCGCGGCCGCCGATTCCCGCCGGGACACCTGCACGCCAGTTGGCTGGACTACCTTTACTGGGACATCGAACTGGAAGCCTAGGACGCGGCGAGACCGAGTCGCGAAAAATGTCGAGGAAACAAAGCCTTATGGCTCTGCTTGCATCGACTCGCCACTGAGCGGACCCAAGGGACAGGGGACGCCCAGTGGGAGGGTTCGATGCTTGTCAGTCCTTCGATGCTTTCCGGTCCGACGCTTCATGAGCATGGACGCGCGCTGAGCGTCAAACGCCGGCTGCGATGGCTGATGGCCGCCATGACGGTGGCCAATGTCGTCCTCTGGTCTATCGTGTTCGGGCTCTGACGGCGCAACCTGGGCGCCGGCTCAAGGGTTCTATCCGCAACGCTTTCGGGCGAAAATCGGGAGAGACCCCATGATCTTTGGCCACAAGAAGGAAGAAACCGGCCGCCACTTCACACACGGCACCAGCGCCTCGACGGCCGATATGGCCAGCGACGGCAAGGTCCGGCACGAGGACAAGCACTTCGACGCCCCGCATTCCCGCGAGGCCGAAACCCCGCTCGCCGAAGGCGAAAAGCACGATCAGCTGGCGGAGAAGGTCGAGTGTTCCGAGAACCGCCAGGAAGCCCTGCTGGACGAAGGGCTCGAGGAAAGCTTCCCGGGCAGCGACCCGGTCAGCGTCAAGCGCATCACCTGAGAGCGGTCAGGCCTGACGCGGAAAGCGTCGGGCCGCCCGGCTGGCGAACCCGGCCGGACGTTCGGCTTTCTCCACCTCGGCCGGCGCGCGGAAGACGGCCTGGATCACCGGCGCCAGGCGACGCGCCCCGCGCCGGCGGTCCTGGGCGGCGATGTCGGCGAAGCTCGCCGCGCCGCGCTGACGGGACATGGCGCGGAGATGCTCGATATGGCTGGCCAGGTAGATGACGCCCACGCCGGCGGTGTCGGCCAGCAGGTCGGCGAGCGAGGCGCTGCGGTCGGCCGTGAACAGCTGGGTCACCTCGACGCTGGCGCCCAGCAGGACGGCGGCGACGGCCAGATCGTTGCGGCGCATGCGGGGGAAGGCCAGGAACGAGACCGCCGCCAGGCCGCCGAAGGCGATGGCGTGGGCGGCCTTGTCGCTCAGACCGAACAGCTGCTCCAGGCCCGGCCAAGGCCCCAGCATCAGCACCGCGGCGGTCAGGACGCCGGCGACCAAAACGGCGCGGGCGGTGGTCACGACATGGTTGGGCGTCAGCATCGGCTTCCTGGCTCGCGGTGAGCTCAAAGCCTTAGGGCGCGTTGGCCTACAAGCCGTGAAGGAACAGGGTCAACGGAAGATGACCAAGGGCTCCGCCGCCTTCCCGACGCGGGAGGCGGCGGAGCCTCGGGCGTCTATTTCTTCTTCACCGGGGGTGTCGCCGCCTTCTTGGCGTCTTCGACCTTCTTGGCGGCTTCGTCGGCGGCCTTCTTCCAGACCGCGTAGTCCTCCAGATAGGGCTGGCGACGCAGGATCTTCGACGCCGGGTCGACGATCACCGGCACGGCGTCGCCCACCTTGATGCGGCCCGTGTTGTCGATCATCGGGACGGTGACGACCTTGTCGCCGACCTTGACCTCGAGCGGCATCGGGAAGGCCTTGCCCGAGGGGTTCATCCAGCTCAGCACCAGGTCGTCACCGTCGCGGGTCTGGCGGAGCTCCGGCAGCTTGGCCTGATAGAAGTAGGCGTCGAAGAACCACTGATAGTCCTTGCCGGTCACGTCGTTGACGATGCGGATGAAGTCCTTGGTCGTGGCGTAGCGCGGCGCGAAGTTGCCGGGCTTGGGATCGGGACGGCCGTAGACCAGGGTGCGCACCGACTTGAAGAACGCCTCGTCGCCGATCGTCGCGCGCAGGGTGTGCATGATGTTCGAGCCCTTGGCGTAGATGTCGTTCGCCGGGCCGCCTTCGGGTTTGTAGACCTGATCCTCGGTCATCACCTTGTCGGAGACGATCGGGAACAGGTTCTTGCTGCCGACCCGCTGGGCGTTCAGGCGGGTCATGTACTCCATGTCGCCGTGCAGCCATTGCGAGAACAGCGGCTGCATGTAGCTGCCCAGGCCCTCGTGGATCCACATGTCGTCCCAGTCGACATTGGTCACCTGGTTGCCGAACCACTCGTGCGACAGCTCGTGCTGGAACAGCCAGTCGTAGCCGTAGATGTCCTTTTTGTACTCGTTGCCGTAGGCGTTCATGGTCTGGTGTTCCATGCCCAGGTGCGGCGTCTCGACGACGCCCAGCTTCTCGGACCGGAACGGGTAGGGGCCGATCATCTGCTCGAAGAAGTCGAGCGTGGTCGGGAACTCGGCGAACAGGGCCTTGGCCTTGGCCGGATCGTCGCTCTTCAGGTGCCAGTACTCGATCGGGAAGCTGTCGCCGAACCGGCTCTTGTAGGTGTCTTCCAGCTTCACATAGGGCCCGACATTGACCGCGATCGCGTAGGTGTCGGGTTGCTTCTGACGCCAGTGGAAGGTGCGCCAGCCGTCCTTCTCCGCGACGCCGACCAGCACGCCGCCGGCCGGCGCCGACAGCGGGGCGGGCACGGTGATGTAGAAGTCGACCAGCAGCGGCTCGCCCGTGGGGAAGTCGATGCACGGCCAGAACAGGTCGCAGCCGTCGCCCTGCACGGCGCTGGCGATCCAGGGCTCGCCGGTCGGGGCGGTCTTCCAGACGAAGCCGCCGTCCCACGGCGCGCGTTCGGCTTCATGTGGGACGCCGGCATAACGAATCTGGACCACGGTCTTGGCCCCGGCGGCGATCGGCGCGGGCGGGGTGATGGTCAGGCGGCCTTCGGGATTGGTCCAGGCCGAGGCGGGCAGGGCCTTGCCGTCGACGATCAGGGCGCTGACCGCGAAGGTCTTGTCGAAGTCCAGAACGATGCGGGGCAGGACGCTCTTGGCCGCCAGAGTCAGGGTGGCGTCGCCCTCGATCGCCTTGCGCTCGGGGATGATCTTCAGCTTCAGGTCGACATGTTCGAGGGTCACCGCCGCTTCCTCGGCAGGCATCTGGCCGCCGGTGCCCAGGGTCAGGGCGGTGGTCGGCGTCGGCTTCGGCGGATTGACCGGCTTGGCCGGCGTCGCGGCGTGGGCCGCGCCCGTCAGGGCCAGGAGCGAGACGGCGCACAGGGCCGCGGCCCGTCGGAACTGCCGGTGAAACTGGGTAGGCAAAGCGAAACTCCCCTCGCGACGCGATTTTCCGGCGACATGGGTAAGCTCGGCCACGCACGCCGCCAAGCAGGAAGTTTCAGGGGACGGTTCTTCCGGCGTTTCAGCGAACGCTGGTCAGATCTTCTCGCTGATCTTGATCGCGGCGCGGCAGCCGGCGCGGATCACGGCCGACAGCAGCGGATAGGCCGGCGCCTCCCGGGCGCCTTCGCCGATGGCGATCTCCTTGTGGTGCAGCTCGTCGTCGCGGAACTGGCTCAGCTCGGCGGCCAGCGACGGGTCGCGGGTCTCCAGCTCGGCGATCTGGCCGGCATAGTGCTGCTCGATCACCGTCTCCACCGCCTCGGTGCACGCGTGTGCGGCCTTCTCGCCCAGCAGCGCGGTGCCCGCGCCCAGGGCGAAGGCGGCCGCGCGCCACAGGGGCGACATCACCGTCGGGCGAACTTCGCGCTCGCCCAGCAGTTCGTTGAACCGGGAGAGGTGGACCTGTTCGTGGCCCTCCATCTCCTGCAGCTGGTCGGCGATTCGCTCGCGCCCGGGAGCGTTGCGCATCACCGCCTGCTGGCCGCGGTAGATGTGGACGGCCGCCAACTCGCCGGCCTGGTCGACCCGCAGGATTTCGGCCAGGCGCGCCCTCTGGGCGCCGAGGCCGGGCCGGGGAGGGATGGGCCGGTCCATCTCAGGCGGCCCGGGGCGAGACGGGCGCGCGCAGGGCGGCGAAGGCCGAGGCGATCGCCAGACCCAGCGAGATCACGGCGTTCCAGCCGGCCATGGACAGGCCCAGGAAGACCCAGACAGCCTTGTCGCATGACGGCGCGGCGATCTTGGCGCCCTTCAGCATGGCCACCAGGTCGCTGGCCGAGGCCGCGCCGCCGGCCGCGCAGGCGGCGGGGCCGGGCCACCACTTCCATTCGGCGCCGGCATGATAGGTCGCCACCCCCGCGCCGAAGAGGAAGCCGATCGCCAGCAGCAGGATCAGCGGCCTGCGCGCCCGGTCCGCCCAGGGCGTGCGCGAGGCCGCGACGGCGACCAGCGCCACCGTGCCCGTGACCCAGTAGACTTCCCGCTGCTTGAGGCACAGCAGGCACGGCGCCAGCTTGCCGAAGGTCTCGAACGCATGGGCCGCGCCCAGCATGACGGCGCAGGCGGCGAAGGCCAGGACGGGCCATTGCTCGGCGATCAGGTCCAGCGGGCCGCGCACCGGCGCCGAGGCCGTGGACGCCGGGTGAACGGACGTCGTGGCGCGGATTTCCGTGACCTTGGTCTCGACTTCCCCGACGTTCTCGATCGTCATGCCGCGCATGCTCCGCCACTGCTTCCACCCAAGAAGTGGCTCGCCGTGAGGCCGATGACAAGCAGGGCGATCAGAATCCCGGCGAACAGGGCCAGGCGCTTTTCGATCACCGGCAGCATGGCCGGGCCGAACTTCTTGACCACTAGGGCCACGAGGAAGAAGCGCGCGGCTCGCGTCAGGACGCAGGCGCCGATGAAGACCGGGAAGCTGAACTTCAGAAGGCCCGAGGTGATGGTGACCAGCTTGAACGGGATGGGGGTGAAGCCCTTGGCGATGATCACCCACGATCCCCACTGGCGGTACCAGCATTCGGCGTCGGCCAGGGCGTTGGGCTTGCCCAGCACCGCCAGCAGCTTCTGGGCCGCGTCGTGGAAGAAAAAGCCGATGCCGTAGCCGAGAATTCCGCCCAGGACCGAGGCCAGGGTGCAGAGCGCGGCGTAGCGCCAGGCCTTTTCCGGTTTGGCCAGCACCATGGGCGCCAGCATCACGTCGGGTGGAACGGGAAAGAACGAGCTTTCGGCGAAAGAGATCGCGAACAGGCTGGCGGGGGCGTGACGGGAAGCGGCCAGGCCCATGACCCAGTCATAGAGGCGACGCAGCATGCGGACTCCGAAAAGAGGACGGCCGTAGCTAGCAGGCGACCATGACCTTGTCGCGGCGCTTCGCGCGATCGCGTGCAATCCTATTGGAATTGCGGCCTTGGATGGCTATCACGCGCGTTCGATGGCCTTTGCCGTCCAAATTCTTCGAAAGACGATCCCATGAGCGACACGCCTCCCGACCGCCTGGCCTCCAACCCCAGCAGCCCGCACTACGACGCCGACATCCTCGAGCGCGGCGTCGGCATCGTGTTCAACGGCGTCGAGAAGACCAATGTCGACGAGTACTGCGTCAGCGAGGGCTGGATCCGCGTCACCGCCGGCAAGGCCGTGGACCGCAAGGGCAACCCGATGACCATCAAGCTGCAGGGCGTGGTCGCGCCGTATTGGCGCAACGACAACGCCGAAGAGGCCTAGACGTCATGGCCCCGCGCCGTCTGATCGATCTGCCCGGCTTCGCCGACCTGGAGACCCGGGCGCTGATGAAGCCGTCGTTCGCCGATCCGGAGGCGCGGACCCAGTTCCCGGAGATCGATCAGCTGGCGCGCGACACGTTCGGCCTGACGGCCGACGAGGCGGCCCTGATCCCCGATCCGCCCGGCTGGGACGGCATCGACGTCAAGTCGATGCGCGAGCAGGCCGACGCGTTCGAGCTGGAGGGCTGGGACGTCACCGACGACAAGCGCCGGCCGCTGCGGATCCTGGGCCATTTCAGCCATCCGCTGTGGCTGGCCCTGCGCGGCGTGGCCGGCCACCTGCCGTTCGCGCCCGAGCCGGAGGACTTCGATCCCTCGACCTCGTCGCTTGCGGCGGAAGCGGCGAAGTTTCGGCGGGACAAGCGCTAGAGCGTGACAGCCGAAAGTGGATGCCGGTTTCGGCGCCTGTCACGCTCTAAATATTTGAACTCTAGCGCTTCTTGCCCAGCTCTGCGCCGATGTCCTTGATCGAGTTGCCGACCTTGCGATGGGCGGCGACCAGCTGGTCCTTGGTCACGCCCCAGCGCTTCATCCAGTATTCGACCTGATGGCGCTCGCGCGGATCCAGACGGTCCTCGTCGCGGAAGTCGCGCTTGCCTTTGGGAACGCCCATGTTGGTCTCTCCATGCTCCGGCGCGACCTATCTTGCGCGTCCGGCCTTGTCGAGGCGACATCGAATTAGAGACCCCGAGTGGAGACGCGCATGATCTGTCGCCAATGGAGAGGCTGGACCACGCCCGACAACGCCGCCGCCTATGAGTCGGTCGTGCGGAGACAGGTGATCCCGGGGATCGAGGCGCGCCGCATTCCGGGCTTTCGCCACATCGACCTGATGCGCCGCGAGGCCGGCGACGAGGTCGAGTTCACCACCCTGATGTGGTTCGACGACCTGGACAGCATCAAGGCGTTCATGGGCCAGGACTACGCCGTCAGCCACGTGCCCGAGGCGGCCCGTGCCGTCCTGGCCCGGTTCGACGCCCGCGCCCTGCACTTCGAGGTCCTGGACCGCCGCCCGCAGGAGCCGTCATGAGCGATCCCGATCTGGAGGCCATGGCTCAAGACGAGTTGTCCCGCGCCATGACCCTGACCTGGCGCGACCTCAACAAGGTGATTCCCTGGGGCGACACCTTCGAGGGGATCTCGCCGGCCGGGCGCAACGTCGAGGTCGAGCGGAACTACCTGTGGGCGAGCGAGCCTGGCGGCGACATCCTGTGCGAAGTCGCCGTCTATGGCGGTCCCAGCCGCTACGATCAGGGCGCCAGGGCGCGCGGCGTGATTTCCCGGCCTTCAACATAACCTTGGTCGTGCAAGCTGCGCCATCATGCGTTAACCATGTGACTCTTGCTTGCCTGATACTGGAGGGGGTCCGGTGTACCAGTCAGAGTTTCCCGTCGATACGCCGGTTCCGATCTTCGATCCCACCTTGCTGGCGGGGATCGCCTTGGTCGTGCTGGCCGTCGCCATCCTCACCTACTACGTGGGCAAGTATGTCGGCGGACGCGGGCGTGACGAGCGCTGGCGCGAGGTTCCCAAGACCATCCACGAGGCCGTGAAGGTCAAATGCGTGGCGGCCACCAGCGCGCCGTCGGGCGAGCTGCTCTACAAGGCCCAGGATCTGGTCGAGGAGGTTCAGCGCCGGATCGGACCGGTCCTGGCGTTCGGCGGCCCCTGCGCCAAGGCGCTGAAGGGGATAACCGAAGCCCTCAAGGGCGAGCCGGTCGAGGAGAAGCCCAAGGACAAGGACAAGTCCAAGGGCGCGCACGGCGGCAAGAAGGACGACAAGCACGGCCATGACGACGGGCATGGCGGTCATGGGGGCGGCCACAAGCCGGAGACCGAACTCGAACGGGCCGCGGCCAAGGTCACGATCTTGGGCGGCCAGACCCTGGTCCTGACCGGCCACCGCCCGGGCCATGAGCCGGACCATGGGCACGACGAGCATGAGGACGAAGAGCCGAAGGTTCTTGACCACAAGGACTATTCTCGCCAAGTCCGCATGGCCGTTGT
Organism: Caulobacter sp. Root1455; assembly: GCF_001426905.1. Classification (GTDB taxonomy): domain Bacteria; phylum Pseudomonadota; class Alphaproteobacteria; order Caulobacterales; family Caulobacteraceae; genus Caulobacter. Next base: position 479,945 of record NZ_LMFQ01000024.1, on the reverse strand, counting down.
GGAATTTTCCGATTTCTGGAGCCGGGGCGATTGTCTCAACGAACTGCAACGCTGCCAGACGGCGCTGACCAAGACCGAGCCGTTCAAGTCCAAGGCGGCCGAGGAGCACTGAGCCGTCGGTTCCATTTTTCGCGGGCGCCCCATCGCTGGGCGTCTGGGTGGTCGAATGCACAACCGCCAAGCGAAATGTCCGCTTTCCTGTCCCCAGGCTTGGCCGTGATTGAGCGGGGCGGTCGCGCCGCGCCAGATCGGGCCTTGTCGACGCGAGCGACCGCCAGAGTCGCGGGCGTATGGAGGACGAAAGGAAGGCCATGGCCGCGACGGTCTCACCCATGACGCAGAATCCCCCCGAAGGCGCCCCCGAGCACGTCTCGCTGGCCGACTATCTGCCCTACCAGCTGGCGACGTCGTCCAGCGCCGTCAGCCGGCTGATCGCCCGGGCTTACGAGGACCGCTTCGGCCTCAGCATTCCGCAGTGGCGGCTGATGTCGGTGCTGGCCGAGGGGCCGCTGACCCAGCAGGCCGCCGTCGTGCGCACGGCCATGGACAAGGTGCGCGTCAGCCGCGCCGCCCAGGAACTGGTCGAGCGCCGCCTGGCCGTGCGCCTGAGCAACCGCGTCGACCGGCGCTCGCACAGCCTGGAACTGACCGCCGCCGGCCGTCGCCTGTTCGCCGAGATCGTGCCCTTGGCGCGCGCCTATGAGGCCGCGCTGCTGGCCGGCCTGGCGCCCAGCGAGGTGGCGACTCTCAAGCGACTGCTGGGCCAGCTCGAGACCGCCGCCGGCACGCTCTACGGGGCCGATACGGCGCCGCCAGGATCCGAACGCGCCGAATAGACGCCGCGCGTGATCGCCCGGGCCATGGTGTCGGCGGCCGCGGCGCCCAGTCGCGCGATCATCAGCGACCGCGCCGGACCCTCGCCGATCTCGACGGCGCCGGAGGACAGGGCGAAGACCACGTCGCCGTCGAACGGGGTGTGGACCGGGCGAATGGCGCGGGCCAGGCCGTCCTGGGCCATCATCGCCAGCCGCGTGGCCTCGGCGGTGGTCAGGGCGGCGGTGGTCGCCACCACGGCCAGGGTGGTGTTGGCGCCGGCGATGAACCGGCCGAGCGCCGCCAGTTTGCTGTCGTCGGAAATTGGCTCGACCGCGCGGGCCGCCGGATCCGGAACGAGACCGCCAAACTCGCCGTCGATCTCGAACGGCCAGGCCCAGAACGCCTCGCCGCCGGGCATGTAGACCGACCCCACTGGATTGACCGCCGCCAGGGCTCCGACGATGAGACCGTCGCTCAGGTCCAGAGAGGCCGAGCCGACGCCGCCCTTGTTCACGCCGGCCATCGCGCCGCGCCCGGCCCCGATCGAGCCTAGGGCGAAGTCCTCGCCGGCCGCCGCGACGGCGTCCAGGCCCAGGGCGCGATAGGGCGGGTCCAGGCCCCAAGTCTTGTCGCCGCCGTTGCCCAGGTCGTGCAGCACCGCCCCCGGCACGATCGGTATGGTCGGCGATCCCGCCGCCAGCCGCAGGCCGTGGCCCGCCGCCGACAGCGCCGCCGTCACGCCGTCGGCCGCGCCCAGGCCGAACACCGAACCACCCGACAAGGTGATGGCGTGGGCCCGGCTGAAATTGTTTTCGGGGCGAAGCACGTCGCTTTCGCGAATCCCTGGTCCGCCGCCGCGCACGTCCACCGCCGCGACCCAGCCTTCGGGACAGAGCAGGACGGTCACCCCGCTGCGCACCGCCTCGTCCGTGGCGTGGCCGACGCTTAGGCCCGACACATCGGTGATCAGGTTACGGGGACCGGGACGGGGTGGGGGCAAGGTGACTCTCCTGCGAGCGGCGGGAGCATCGGTCAGCCGCGCCGCGAAGGAAAGCGGGTGCATCAAGACAAAAAGCGACGCTGGAACTTCCCGCACGCCTTTGCTAGACAACCCCTCCTTCGCCGACCTCGGTCGCCGCGAAGCGCGGGCGTGGTGAAACTGGTAGACGCGCCGGACTCAAAATCCGGTTCCGAAAGGAGTGTCGGTTCGACCCCGACCGCCCGCACCAATCTCTTCTGACATCAGGATTTGTTCCGGCGATGTGGTCGCCACGTGGTGACCACCAGCGCGACGGTGGCGGCGCCGAGCGCGGCCAAGGTCGCCCAGTCGACGACAAGGGCGACGGTCGACAGGGACGCGCGCAACGGCCGTTCGGCGGTCGTTGCTATCGATTTGGATCGTTTGCCCACGATGGTCTCGTCCGGTCGCGCCTCTTGGGGGAGCGCGCGCCGGCCGCCGGCGTTCCGCCAAGCCTAGTGGGTCGGATCGAAATCCGGCTTCTGGCCCTTCACATAGGCTTCCCAGCCCTCCCGATCATGGAAGTCCAGGCCTTTGTCCCAGGCCGCCCCCATGTAGTAGACGAACGGCTTGCCGGGCTCGACCTTGACCAGGACGATGTAGTTGTCGGCGTCCTGGCGCACCTCGACCAGCGCCTTGGGATCGACCATCAGGGCGATCCCCATCGTGCCCCGCACCGGATCGGTCGGCTGCCAGTACGAGACGCGGCCCGCGCCCAGATCCTTGGTGAACACGCCGCCCGCGCCGTTGTGAGTGGCTTGGCGCTTGCTGATGCCGATGCCGATCACCAGCGGGCCGGGCTTGTCGGAGCTGATGGTCGAGACCATCCGCGTGAAGTTGGTGCCCAGCGGCAGGGTGAAGGTGCGGGTCTCCCAGACCTTGCGGTCCACGTCGACCGGCCACGGGGCGTAGGTGACCTTGAACTGGGCGACGTCGCCGCCGGTCTTGAGGATCTCGTAGGACTTCCAGTTGCGCGAGGTCCACAGCTTGTTGTCGTGCCAGACGCCCAGGCCGCCGGCTCCCCGGAAGGTGCTGACGTCGTAGAAGTCCAGGCCTTCGCCGTGGAAGTCATGCTGCTTGCCGGTCTTCAGCTGGCGCTCCATGTAGGGCCAGCGGACGTTCTTGCCCCAGGCGTCGATCCCGGAGGTCGAGGGCGGCTCGGCCGCTTCCAGCGCCGGGCCGTAGATGCGGTGGGCGGTGCGGTCGTTCTCCCAGAGGATGTCGTCGTAGCGATAGGGCGCGTAGGCGACGACGGCGCGGGGTTTCTGGCCCTCGGCGTCGGGCTTGGCCAGCACCGGCTCGACCAGGGGCGGCATGACGGGATCGACCTGGGCCCCAGCCAGACCGGGCAAGGCCAGGACGGGTAGGGAGAAGCTCGCGGCGACCGCGAGCGAGAGGATCAGCTTGGACATTTGGGGGCTCGCGTCTCTAGATCTCGGTGCGCCGAGCCAGCTCACGTCGCTGCTCGGCCATTTTCTGGCGGGTCTGCTGGAGGGCGTCGAGTTCGGTCACGGCCAGCAGGTCGTCGATCACCTGGGCCAGATGGGCGTGGATCGCCTGGCGGGCGGCCTTGGGATCACGCTGGCGCAGGGCGGCGATGATCTGACGATGCTCCTCGACGAAGTCTCCGCCGCCATGGGCGCGGGCCCGTCGCAGCATGGCCACGCAGGTCGGCGACTGCAGGCGTAGGGTCCACAGGTCCTCGACGCCGGCCTCGATGGCGGCGTTGCCGGTCGCGCGGGCGATGGCCAGATGAAACTCCTGCTCCAGCCGCTCGACCTCGTCGGGCGCGAAGCTGCGGGCCATCTGGCTGGCGATCTGGTCCAGCAGGGCCAGGTTGTCGTCGGTGACGGTGGCGGCCGACAGGGCGCAGGCCTCGCCCTCGAACAGGCGCCGCGCCTCGGTCAGTTCCAGCGCCCCGACCTCGACCTCGGCGGAATCGTCCGCGCCCGGCGCCGTCGTGGCGTTGACATAGACGCCCGATCCCTGACGCGCCTCGACCAGGCCCTGGAACTCCAGGGCGATCATGGCGTCGCGAACGGTCGGACGACTCACGCCGAAGTCGTCAGCCAGTTCGCGCTCGGACGGCAGCTTGTCGCCGGGGCCATAGCGGCCGTCGTTGATGGACGTGGCGATCGCCCGGGCGATCTGCTGGTACAGCTTCTGGGGGTCTGAGGCGCCGGTGGTCATGTCGGTCATCCTAGAGCGTGGCAGCCGAAAGTGGATGCCGGTTTCGGCGCCAGCCTCGCTCCAAATGTCTGAAAGGAGTCCGGGACGGGTTCCGGCGGGGACGGGCGGCGGGGCAAGCGGCGTCACGGCCTGGCCGCCCTGGCGGTCGTCGGGGGCAATCTGGAGACCTCGCTAGCCGCCAGCAGGAAGGCGCCGACGCCATAGAGTTGGGTGTCGTCCGGTCCCACCTGGTCCGGTGCGGCGCCCACGCGCTGCACCCAGCCCAGCTTGCCGTCGGGCTCGATCGCGGCGGTCAGGGCGGTCCAGCCCTTGTCGATCGCCGGGCGATACTGGGCGGCGGGCAACAGGCCGTGGTTCACGCCCCAGGCCAAGCCGTAGACGAAGAAGCCGGTCCCGCTGGTCTCGGGCGTCTTCTGCGGCTCCAGCAGCGAGACCGGCCAATAACCCTGCTCGCCCTGCAGGGCGACGATCTTGGCGGCCATCTGCCTGAACAGCGCCTCGTAGCGCGGCCGGCTCGGATGGTCCTTGGGCAAGTCCTGCAGGATGCGGGCGATCCCGGCGAAGGCCCAGCCGTTGCCGCGGCCCCAGAAGATCTTGGCGCCGGCGTCGCTGCGCTTGGCGATGAAGCGGCTGTCGCGGAAATAGAGGTGGTCCGTCTTGTCGTAGAGCAGGTCGGTGGTCGCCCAGAACTCGCGGTCGGCATGAGCCAGATAACGCGAATCCTGGGTCTCCTTGGTCAGGGCGACCCAGGCGGGCGGGGCCATGAAGATGGCGTCGCTCCAGCACCAGCGGGCCTGGCAATAGGGATCGCCGCCCTGCGGCGGCTTGGCTTCGAACCCCAGATCGACGGTCGAGGGATCGGCCAGCACCGCGTCGAAACGGGCGCGCACCGGAGCCAGCTTGGCCGCGTCATGCGTGCGGGCCGCCGACCAGATCCAGACCGCGCCGGTGGCGTCGGCGTCGGCATGGCGGGGGCGCTTGTCGAAGTCCCAACCCTCGGCCTGGCCGTGAGCGAGGATCGCGTCGGCGTACTTGGGCTGGCTGGAGGCGTCTGCGAAGGCGGTCAGGCCGATGTAGAACGCCGCTTGGATCCAGTCGCGCGGGGCCTCGGTGTCACGCCGGAACTGCGAGGCCGGCACGTAGTCGAAGTTGTCCATGTGGCCCAGCTGCCAGTCGGCCACGCGAGCCCCGGCCGTCAGGACCGCGGCCTTGGCCGGTGCGCTGACGCCGGCGGCGGGCCTGGCGGGCGCCGCCGCGCAGGCCTGCGACGGCCCCAGCAGGGCGGCCGTCGCCAGAAGAACTGCGGTCAGGCGTCGCAGCATCGTCTCGTCTCCCTCGTCGTTCTTGGTCTTGTCTATCCGCCCGCGTCCTAGCGCAGGTCGGCCAGGGTCAGGTGGTCCATATCGTCGAAGTCCAGGTTCTCGCCGCCCATCGACCAGACGAAGCGGTAGTCGGCCGTGCCGACCCCGCTGTGCATCGACCAACTGGGCGAGAACACCGCCTCGCCGTCGTCCATGAACACCGTCCTGGGGTTGGAGGGCTCGCCCATGATGTGCATCACCCGGGCCGGGGCTGCGTCGAAATACATGTAGATCTCGCTGCGCCGTCCGTGGGTGTGCGGCGGCATGGTGTTCCAGACGTTGCCGGGCTCCAGCTCGGTGAAGCCCATGACCAGTTGGCAGGTCTGGACGACGCCAGGGCGGATGCTTTGGCGGATGACCCGGCGGTTGGCTGTCTTCTGATCGCCGGCCTGGATCACGCGCGCCTCGGCCTTGCGCACCCGGCGGCTGGGATGGGCGGCGTGGGCCGGATAGCTGACGAAATAGAACTTGGCCGGCGCGTTGACCGAGGCGCTGGCGAAGGTCACGGCCTCGACGCCGCGGCCGACATAGAGGCTGTCCAGGTTGTCCAGGTCATGGCGGGCGCCGTCCAGCTCGACCCAGCCGGGGCCGCCGATGTTGATCACGCCCAGTTCGCGGCGTTCGCAGAAATAGGCCGAGGCCAGGCGGCGGTCGGTGGGCAAGGGCAGGGGGACGGTCAGCGGAGCGGCCGAGCCCACCACGGCGCGGTCGACCTCGACATAGGTCATCGCGACCTGGCCTGGCTGGAACAGGTCGCCGATCACGAAGGTGTCGCGGATGTCCTGGGCCGTCATGCGGCGCAGGCCTTCGCGGTCCGTGCTGGGGCGGAGCTTCATCGCGGATCCGCTCATCGGCCCGATTTCGCATGGCGGCCGATTGGCCTGGCCGCGAAGAGCGACGCCGTCATGTGCGGTGGTGTGCGGATCATTCGCCCCTCGATCTTTATGACCATTTTGGCATTACCAATTTGCCGTCTGGTCAAAAGGCTAAATGACCATATTTCATAGCGATACGCAAAGGCGTCGACGCTCGTGACCGGGTTGCGGGCATCAAGACTCTGTCTTTTCAGCAAGTTAGGCGAAAATGACAACGATGTCGTCGCCTACTTGACAATTCCCCTGACCACTGACCAATTTTGGCCTTACCAAATTGGGTGCTCATAATTGACCGGATGAACCGGCCGGGCGCCGCGCGAGGAAGCGAGGGGACAGATTATGAGAACCGTTCAGCATGCCCTGTTGGCGTCAACCGCTGTGATCGCCGTGGTGGCGGGGACGGGCGTCGCCCAGGCCCAGTCCGCCGGTTCGGATCCGTCGGTCCAACTTGAAGAGATCATCGTCACCTCGACCAAGCGCGCTGAGCGCCTGCAAGACGTGCCGGTGTCGGTGACCGCTCTGACCCAGGACGTGATCGACCGCAACAACGTCCGCGAACTGGGCGATCTGGTGAAGCTGTCGCCTTCGGTGTCGATCGACTACGGCTCCCAGCCGGGCAATTTCAGCATCAAGATGCGCGGTATCGGCACCTTCTCGAACGGCATCGCCGTTGAGTCTGATGTCGCGGTGGTCATCGACGACGTGCCGATCGGCTTCCAGGCCGCCGCCTTCAAGGACCTGATCGACGTCGAGCGCGTGGAAGTGCTGCGCGGTCCGCAGAGCACCCTGTTCGGCAAGAGCGCCATCGCCGGCGTGCTGAACATCGTCACCGCCGCGCCTTCCAACACGCCCGGCGGCAAGGCCATGGCCCTGACGACCGACGACGGCGAGAAACGCATCGGCTTCACCGTCACTGGTCCGATCAGCGACACGGTGCGCGCCCGCCTGACCGTGTCCAAGAGCGACTACGACGGCAACGTCAAGAACCTGACCACCGGCAAGAACGTCAACGGCAGCGCGGGCTTCACGGCCACCGCCAAGATCGAGTGGACCCCGACCGAAAACCTGAAGCTCAGCCTGGCGCCGCGGTTCAACCACAACGTCTCCAGCTGCTGCACCAGCCCGATCACCGAGATGACGCCGGGCCTATTCTACCAGGGCGAACCCGGTTTCCCCGCGAGCACGACGTTGCGCGGGATCACCATCGACAAGAACAACCACTTCATCCGCGCCGACGACCGCATCGGCGGCGGCAATTCCGAGGTGTTCGGCGGCACGGCCCGCCTAGACTACGACTTCGGCGAGGGCTCGGTCCTGAAGGGCCACACCTTTTCGTCGATCACCTCCCAGGACCGCTGGAAGATGACCGACTTCCAGGACATCGACGGCACCGACGTGCCGTTCCTGCTGGGCTTCCCGGTCGCCAATCCCTCGGGCGTCAACAGCGGCGCCCGGATCAACGGTTACTTCCACGCCAAGTCGGTGACCCAGGAGTTTCGCCTGACCTCGCCGGGCGACACCCGGTTCCGCTACGTGGCCGGCCTCTGGTACGCCCGCAATGAGCTCGACCGCTATCTGGACCGCGGTCCGGTGCTGCAGCTGGCCCGCTACCTGGCCGAAAGCACCAACGAGAACTACTCGGCCTACACCAACGCCACCTTCGACGTGACCGACAAGCTCAGCCTGACCGGCGGCGCGCGGATCAACCGCCAGAAGATCGACTACCACTTCCACAAGACGATCTTCGCCAGCACGACACCGGGCGCCTCGACCACGATCCAGGAGTTCAGCGGGGCCAACGACGACGACGCGGTGACCGGCAAGGTCGGGGTCCAGTATAAGTGGACGCCGGACATCATGACCTTCGCCACCTATTCGACGGGCTACAAGGGTCAGGCCTACGACCTGGTCAGCACGTTCGACGCGAAGATCGCGGCGAACATGCCCGTGCCGGCCGAGACGGCCAAGAACTACGAGCTGGGCCTCAAGAGCAGCCTGCTGGACCGCCGGGTCTATTTCAACGCCACCCTGTTCAACGCCGACTATCACGGCTTCCAGACCTCGGTGACCTCGTTCCTGCCGGACGGCACCTTCCTGACCTTCCTCAACAGCGTCGGCCACCTGCGCACCCGGGGCCTGGAACTGGACGGCGTGGCCCGCCTGACCTCCAACTTCCGCCTCAACGGGGCGTTCGCCTACACCGACGCGACGGTCATCGATTTCCCGAACGGCCCCTGCTACTCGGGCCAGCCGCTCCTGGCGGGCTCGCCGCTTCCGGTCGGCGGGGTGGGGGCGCCCGGGACCTGCTACACTCAGTTGCAGCCCATCGTGGCCGGCAAGCCGCAAACCGTCAGCGGGCGCCAGCAGAACCTGCACGGCGCGCGCCTGAACAACGTGCCCAAGTACAAGTTCAGCGTCGGCGGTCAGTACGACATCGACCTGCCCGACAACGTGCCGTTCAAGGCCTTCGTCGGCGCCACATTGCGTTGGCAGGACGACATCAACTTCGCGCTCAGCCAGGATCCGCGCACGGTCCAGAAGGCCTACAGCGTCGCCGACCTGACTGTCGGGATCACCGACCGCGGCGGCAAGTACAAGCTGAGCGCCTTCGCCAACAACCTGTTCGACAAGCGGTACGCCCAAGGCCTGGGCAACGGCACTTCGGGTTACAGCAACCCGGCCATTCCGACGGCTCAGGGCAAGACCTGGTTCCCGGGCCGCGACGCCTTCCGCTACTTCGGCGCGCGCCTGGACGTGAACTTCTAGAACCCTCCCGCTCATCCCCCACTGTTGGCCGGTCCCGTTCGCGGGCCCGGCCATTTTTTTGCGCGACGTTACCTTGGGGCGTGCCGCTGGGCGGGCCGCCTGTGCTATTGCCCGCGCTCTTGCTGGTGAACTTCCGCCCGAACGAGTGCGATCCGAATGCCCGACGCAGCCGACGATTTCGAGCCCGCCGACCCGACGCCGTCCGAGAACTCGGAAGAAGCCTCGAACGCGGTCGCCGCCGGGCCGACCGAGGCGGAAGTCCTGGAAGCGGCGACGCCCAAGCGCAAGGCCGCCAAACCCCGATCCAGGTCCAAGACCAAGAGCAAGGCCGCCGCCGCGCCGGCCGAGCGCATAGAGGCGGACGTCGTCGAAACGCCGACGGTCGAGACCGAAGCGCCCGACTCCGCGATCCTCAGCCCCGCACCCCTGGTCGAAATTCCAGACGCGACGGACGCGGAGCCGCCCGAAGCGATCGAGGCCGAGGTCGTCGAAACACCGGCGGCGGACGCGGCCGAACCGCCGCCTTCGCCGCCGGCCAAGCCGCCGATCTGGAAACGGCGGCCCTGGCAGATCGGCGCGGCCGCCTCGGTGGCGGTCGTGATCGCGATCATCGCCTCGCTGCTGTGGTCCCTGCCGCTGGGCCGGGCGCTGGAGCCCCTGGCTAATCCGACCCTGGTGATCGTGGCCTCGGACGGCTCGCCCATAGCCCGTCGTGGCTCCTACAAGGAAGCGCCGGTCGAGGTCGCCAAGCTGCCCGCCTATGTGCCCGGCGCGTTCATCGCCATCGAGGACCGGCGCTTCTACAAGCACATCGGCGTGGATCCGAAGGCGATCCTGCGCGCCATGGGCGCCAACGCCAAGGCCGGCGGGGTGTCCGAGGGCGGGTCGACCATCACCCAGCAACTGGCCAAGAACGCCTTCCTGTCCAACAAGCGGACGTTCCGGCGGAAGATCCAGGAGCTCGTCATCGCCGTCTATCTGGACGCGCGCCTGTCCAAGGACGAGATCCTGTCGCGCTACCTGTCGTCCGTTTATTTCGGCGACGGCGCCTTCGGCCTGCGCGCGGCGGCTCGGCACTATTTCGACAAGACGCCCGAGACCCTGTCGATCGGCGAGGCGGCGATGCTGGCGGGGTTGGTCAAGGCGCCGTCCCGCTGGGCCCCGACCGAGAACTTCGACGGCGCCAAGACGCGGATGAAGACCGTGCTAGGCGCCATGGTCGACACCGGGGTGATCACACAGGCCCAGGCGACCCGCGCGGTCCGGCAGGTCCACGTCCAGGCCGGCCGGCCGAAGCTGCCGGTGGGCTCCTACTTCGCCGACTGGGTTTTCCCCCAGGCCAAGGCGGTGTTCGAGAACACCTACGGCGAGACGGTGGTGCGCACGACGCTGGATCCCCGGCTGCAGGCCCAGGCCGAGAAGATCCTCGACCAGGCCATCGCCCGCGACGGCAAGGTGCTGAACGTCACCCAGGGCGCGATCGTGGCCATGCGCACCGACGGCCGGATCGTCGCCATGGTCGGCGGCCGCGACTACAAGGTCAGCCAGTTCAACCGCGCCGACGCCCAACGTCCGCCGGGCTCGGCCTTCAAGCTGTTCGTCTATCTGGCGGCCATCCGTCAGGGCATGACCCCGACCAGCCCGATCCTGGACGCGCCGGTCGTCGTCAGCGGCTGGACGCCCAAGAACCATGAGGGCAAGTACGCCGGCCGTGAGGTGCCGCTGATCACCGCCTTCGCCGCCTCGTCCAACGTGGCGGCGGTGCGCCTGGCCCACGACATTGGGCGTGACCCGATTGTCGCCACCGCCCGCGACCTCGGCGTCACCGACCCGATCCCGGACGACCTGACCCTGGCGCTGGGCACCGGGCCGATGAGCCTGGTGCGGCTGACGGCGGCCTATGCGGCCATCGACGCGGGCGAGGCGCCGGTGATCCCGCACGGCCTGGCCGACTGGAAGAAGCCCGCCAACGTCCACCCGCTGACCAAGGCAGAACTGGCCAGCATGCGCGACCTGCTGCGCTCGGCCACCCAGCGCGGCACGGGCATCGAAGCGGCGATCCCCGGCGCGTTCGGCAAGACCGGCACCAGCCAGGACTACCGCGACGCTCTGTACGTCGGCTATGTCGGCGACTTGGTGATCGGGGTCTGGGTCGGCAATGACGACAACAGCGCCATGCGCGGCGTGGTCGGCGGCGGCCTGCCGGCCAAGATCTGGAAGAGCGTGGCCACCTATGCCGTCAATCGCGACGCGCCCACGACGCCCGAACCCGAAGGCGACGACGCCGTCTCGGCGGCCGAGGATCCGACGTTGCTGAACCCCGACGGCACGCCCGTGGAGGGCGCGGTCCCGGCGGAGGACACGACCGTCGCGCCGGTCGATGGAACAGCCCCGGTCGCGCCCGTTGCGCCGGCGGCGCCGAGCGTTCCCGTCGTCAGCGTCCCGGCGGCCCCGGTCGCGCCGACGGCGGATCGGCCTTCGAACTAGGAGCCTATTTCGCCGCGCTGGCCGCCCGCAGCGCGATCTCCTCGCGCTTGCTGGCCAGGCGCTCGCGGGTCTGCTCCATGGCCTCCAACTCGGCGGTCAGCAGCAGGTTCTCGATCAGCCCGCCCAGATGGGTCTGCATGGCCGATCGGGCGGCCTTGGGGTCGCGGGTGCGCAGGGATTCGATGATGTCGCGGTGCTCGTCGTTCAGCGGCCGCTTGCGGACGTGCCGGGCCTTTTCCAGCATCTGCATGCACAGGCGCGACTTGTAGCGCAGGTCCCAGGTGTTCTCGACCACGCGCACGATGGCGCTGTTTCGGGTGGCCTGGGCGATGGTGATGTGGAACTGGCGGTCGGCGAGCTCGGATTGCTCCTTGGTCGCCTCCTCGCTGTTCATTTCGGCGAGCAGGGTCTCCAGATAGGCAAGTTCCTCCTCGGTGATCAGGGTGGCGGCCAGGGCGGCGGCCTCGCCCTCGAACAGGCGGCGGGCTTCGGCCTGGTCGAAGGCTCCGATGTCCAGGTCGCGCGGCGGCGGCGGCGGCGGCGGTTGGCCGCCGGCGCGGACATAGACGCCCGAACCCTGCCGGGCCTCCAGCAGGCCGCGCATTTCCAGAGCGATCACGGCGCGCCGGATGGTGGGTCGGCTGACGCCGAACTCCTCGGCCAGGTCGCGTTCGGAGGCCAGGCGCTGGCCGGGCTGGTGGCGGCCGTCGGCGATAGCCTGGCCAATATCCGCGGCCACGCGCTGGTAAAGGCGCAGGGGATTGGCGGCCGTCGTCGTCGTCATCTCGTCTTCAACCCTCTCGACAGCGGTATCTTAGGCGGCGTCGCGCCGGAAGGGTAGGGCGGGCGACGAGGCTCTAGTCGGCCGCCGCTGGGGCGCCGCCGCCGCTCATCGCCTTTTTGGTCAGCCAGATGCAGGGGATCAGCAGCACCGCTAGCCAGGCCGAGGCGCGGAAGAAGTCGATGGTCGACAACAGATAGGCCTGGTTGACCACCTGGGCGGTCACCGCGCCCACCGCCTGAGCGTGGCTCATCCCGGCGGCTTGCAGGTGGTCCACCGCCGCCAGCCAGGCCGGATCGTTCGAGCCCATGGATTCGGCGATGCGGTTCTGATGCAGGCTCTCGCCCCGGTCCCAAATCGTCGTGGTCAGCGAGGCGGCGAAGCTGCCGGCGGTGATCCGCGAGAAGTTCGACAGGCCCGAGGCGGACGGCAGCTGCTGGGGCGCCACGCCGTTCAGCGAAATGGTCACCATCGACAGGAAGAAGGTGCTCATCGCCACCCCCTGCACCAGCATCGGCCAGACCAAGGCCTTGAAGTCGACGTCCGGCGTGAAACCCGAGCGCATGTAGAACGACAGGGCGAACGCGGCCAGCGACAGGGTCGCGGTCCAGCGGGCGTCGACCTTCTGCATGATGCGGGCGGCGAATGGGGTCAGCAGCACGGCGACCACCCCGCTGGGGGCGGCGACCAGCCCGGCCCAGGTGGCGATGTAGTGCATTTGGGTCTGCAGCCACAGCGGCTGCAGCAGGTTGCTGCCGAAGAACACCGCATAGCCCAGGCAGAAGGCCACCGTGCCCAGGGCGAAGTTCTTGGACTTGAACAGCGACAGGTCGACGATCGGGTGCTTCTCGTTCAGCTCCCAGATCACCCAGGCGATGAAGCCGACAATGGCCACCAGGGTCTCGACGACGATGGCCGGCGAATTGAACCAGTCGGCGTCCTTGCCGGTGTCGAGCATCACCTGCAGGGCGCCGACCCAGACCAGCAGCAGCATGAAGCCGGTGGTGTCGATCGGCACCCGGCGGGTCGGGGTCTCGCGGGTGGCGAGACCGCGCCAGCACAGGAAGGCGCAAAGCAGGCCGACGGGTACGTTGATCAGGAAGATCCACGGCCAGGCGATGTTGTCGGAGATGTAGCCGCCCAGGATCGGGCCGCAGATCGGCGCCACTAGGGTAGTCATCGACCAGATGGCCAGAGCCGTCCCGCGCTTGCTGGCCGGGAAAATCATGATCAGCAGGGCCTGCGACCCGGGGATCATCGGGCCCGAGACCAGGCCCTGCAGCACGCGGAAGCCGATCAGCGAGGGCAGGTTCCACGATACGCCGCACAGGAACGAGGCCAGGGTGAACAGCAGCACCGAGACCACGAAGGTCTTGACCACGCCATAGCGGCCCATCAGCCAGCCGGTCAGAGGCACCGACACGCCGTTGGCCACGGCGAACGAGGTGATCACCCAGGTGCCCTGGCTGGAACTGACGCCCAGATTGCCGGCGATGGTCGGGATCGAGACGTTGGCGATGGTGCTGTCCAGCACCTGCATGAACGTGCCCAGCGCCAGGGCGATCGAGGTGACCGCCAGCATCATGCCGGTCAGGGGCGCGGGGCCCGCGGCGGGGGAGGAGGAGTTCTGGTCGGCCATGCGGCGCTTCCTTGGAGGGGCTTAAGGGCGCGGACTACTTGGAGATGTCGATGGCGGCCTTCATCGACAGGCCGACCCGCAGCGGGTGAGTCTTCAGCTCGGCCGGATCCAGGGCGATGCGGACGGGCAGGCGCTGAACCACCTTGATCCAGTTGCCCGAGGCGTTCTGGGCGGGGATCAGCGAGAAGGCCGAGCCGGTGCCGCCCGAGAGGCCTTTCACCCGGCCGTGGAACTTCACGCCGCCGCCGTAGAGGTCGGAGGTCAGGGTCACCGGTTGGCCGATGCGAACCTTGTCCAGCTGCACTTCCTTGAAGTTGGCGTCCACATAGGCGTCGGTCGTCGGGACGATGGCCATCAGCGGGGCGCCGATCTGCACCTGTTGGCCGACCTGAACGTTCTTCTTGGACACCACGCCGGCCAGCGGCGCGCGCAGCACGGTGCGGTCCAGGGCCAGCTGGGCGCTGGCGAGGCGAGCCTCGGCGGCCGCGATTTCCGGGTTCTTGCTGGCGGGCAGGCCCGAGATCAGGGCGGTGTTGACCTCGCGGTTGCCTTCCGCGGCGACACGGCTGGCCTTGGCCTGGGCCAGGGCGGCGCGGGCCTCGGTCACGGCCGACTGGGCGTTGGTGAACCGGCTCTGGGCGATGGTCAGCTCCTCGCCGGAGACCGCGCCGGAGTCCGACAGGGCCTTGCGACGCGAGAGTTCGAGCCGGGCCTGTTCGAGGCTGGCCTGGGCGCCGGTCACGGCGGCGGCGGCGCGGGCGATGTCGGCGTCTCGGGCCGCGACCTGGCCGGCCAGGGCGTCGTCGCTGGCGAAGTAGCCGTTCACCTTGCGTTGAGCCTGGCCGAGCGCGGCCAGGGCGGCGAGGACGGCGATCCGGGCGTCGGCGTCGTCGATCACCACCAGCGGCTGGCCGGCGGCGACGACCTGGGTCTCGGAGACCAGCACCTTGGCGACCGGTCCGCTGATCAGCGGCGTCACCTGGGCGACTTCGGCCCCGACATAGGCGTTGTCGGTTTCGACGTGGCGCGAACCGATGAAGAACGCATAGAGCGCCCAGAGCACGCCGCCGACGATGACCACGGCGGCGAGGCCGGTCAGCAGTTGTCGGCGATTGCCGTTGGGCTTGGTGGAGGCGGCGGTGTCGGCCATGGGGGGAGGTCCTGGAGGCGCGAAAAGCGGAAAGGGCGGAGAGGAAGAGGACCGAGGTCAGGCCGGGGCGAAGCCGCCGCCCAGGGCGCGCACCAGGGCGACGTCCAGGGTCAGGGCGCGGCTTTCCAGATCGGCGACGACCCTGCGTTGGGCCAGCACCGCCAGCTCGGCGATCAGCACGTTCTGATAGGTGGAAAGACCGCCCTGATAGCGCAGTCGGGCGATGCGGAAGCCGTCCTCGTTGGCGTCCAGGGCGGCGCGGCTTTCGGCTAGCCGGGTGTTCAGGGCGCGCTCGCTGGCGGCCACGTCGGCCACGTCGCGCAGGGCTTGGGTGACGGCGGAATCGTAGGCGGCCACGGCGCCGTCGCGGTCGGCCTCGGCGGCTCGCAGGTTCGCCTTCAGACGTCCGCCCTCGAAGATCGGCAGGCTGACGGCCGGACCGACGCTGCCGACGTCGGAACCGCTCTCGAGCAGCTGGTCCAGATGCAGCGCCTGCACGCCGACCGCGGCGGCCAGGTTGACGTTCGGATAGAAGGCGGCCTTGGCCTGGCCGATCCGCTTGCTGCTGGCCTCGGCCCGCCACTTGGCGGCGACCACGTCGGGGCGGCGGCCGATCAGATCGGCGGCCAGATTGGCGGGCAGGCCGAAAGGCTTGAGGTTGGCGACCGACGGCCGAGCGATGGCCAGGCCGCGGTCCGGACCGGCGCCCAGCAGGGCGGCCAGACCGTTGCGGGTCTGGGCGATCTGCTCGTCTATGGCGGCCAGTTCCGAACGAGCGTTGGGCGGACCCGCCTGCGCTTGGCGCAGCTCGCCCCGGGTGTCGAGGCCGTTGGCGACCCGGTCGCGGACCAGGCTTTCAGTCTCCAGCCGCAAGGCCACGGAGCGTTCGGCCACGTCGCGCTCGGCGTAGAGCCGGGCCAGGTCCGCATAGGCGGCGGCGACCGAGGTGGCCAGCATCAGCCGGGCCTGGGCGGCGTCGGCCTGGGCGGCCCTGGCTTCCGAGGTGGCGGCGGCGACGGCCGCGCGGTTCTTGCCCCAGAAGTCCAGCTCCCAGCTGAAGTCCAGGCCCAGCCGGCCGTAGTTATTGTAGCCCTGCGGCACGAAGTCGGGCGGGATGCCGTTGTTGTAGCTCTGCTTGGCGCGCTCGACGCCGGCGTTGACGCTGAGGCTGGGCAGCTGCGCGGCCTTGGCCTGGTTGGCCAGGGCCTGGGCGCGGCGCAGGCGGGCCTCGGCTTGGGCGAGGGTGGGCGAGCCGACCAGCGCCTCGTCGATCAGGGTGTCCAGCTGGGCGTCGCCGTAGGCCTTCCACCAGGCGTCGGTCGGCCAAGCAGCGGCGTCCGAGGCGGAGAGGGTCTGGGCGGTAGCGTAGGCTTCGGGGGCCTTGGCGACCCGGGCCGGCGTCGCGGCGGGCATCGTGGCGCAGGCGCTGGTCAGCAGGGCGGCCAGCAGGATCGAAGCCGTGGCGCCGACCTCGCGGGACCTTGGCGACCCGGAAACCGCTGGGGAGGCGACGGGCTTGTCCAGGGCGTTGGGAGTCATGAGCGGCCGATCTTGAATTGACCGTACTGTACGGTCATATAACGGCGCTGATATAACCGCGAGCTTGACGGGATCAAGGGGGACCCCGAAGGAAAAGAAATGATCCAGGACGTGAAACCGCGTCTCGACCGAGACGCCCGCCGCGAAGCCATCCTCGACGTCGCCAGCGACGTGTTTCAGGAGGAGGGCTACGCCAACGCGTCCATGTCGACGATCGCCGCGCGGGTCGGCGGGTCCAAGGGCACGCTCTACAACTACTTCAAGAACAAGGAAGAGCTGTTCGCCGCCTATGTGGTGCGCCACTGCGCCTGGCAGCGCGACGCCATGTTCGAGATCGAGTCCGAGCTGGGCGACATCCGCGAGGCCCTGATCAAGACGGGACGCATCTACCTGTCGATCGTGCTGAGCGACTTCAGCATGGCCAATTTCCGGGTCATCGTCGCCGAGGCCCAGCGCACGCCCGAAATCGGCCTGGCGTTCTACGAGGCCGGCCCCAAGAGCGGGTCGAAACGGCTGGGCGCGACCCTGCAGAAGGCGGTCGAAAGCGGCCAACTGAAAATCGACGACCCGGTTCACGCCGCCCAGCAGTTCATCGGTCTGTGCCAGAACCGTCTGTTGAAGGCCCGGCTGTGCAACGTGATGGCCGAGCCGACGCCCGAGGAAATCGACCGCGAGGTGCTGCCGGCGGTCAACATGTTCCTGGCCGCTTACGGGACCGGCCGCTAGGCGATTTCCGCTTGGCGGGAAGGGCTTGAGACGGCACTGGGTTCGACGAGGAGGCGCGGCTGTCCAGCGCCCCGCAAGAGGGAAGCTTGGCCATGCAAGGCGTCACGATCGTCGACCACCCCCTGGTCCGCCACAAGCTGACCCGGATGCGCGACAAGCAGACCTCGACCAAGACCTTCCGCGCCCTGATGCGCGAGACGGCGACCTTGCTCTGCTACGAGGTCACCCGCGCCCTGCCGACCCATACCGTCGAGATCGAAACGCCGGTGGCGCCGACCCGGGCCGAGGAGATCTCCGGCAAGAAGCTGGTCTTCGCCCCCATCCTGCGCGCCGGCCTGGGCATGGCCGAGGGGATGCTGGACCTGGTGCCCTCGGCCCGGGTGGCCCACATCGGCCTGTTCCGCGACCCGACCTCGCTGGAGGCGGTGGAGTATTACTACAAGACGCCGGAAGACATCGCCGACCGGCTGGTCATCGTGGTCGACCCGATGTTGGCCACCGGCCACACGGCGGTGGCGGCCCTGACGCTGCTGAAGCGATCGGGCGTCACCGATCTGCGCTTCGTCTGCCTGGTGGCCTCGGTCCAGGGTGTCGAGACCCTGCGCGCCGCGCATCCGGACGTGCCGATCTGGACGGCCGCCGTGGACGCCGAACTGAACGATCACGGCTATATCGTGCCGGGCCTCGGCGACGCCGGCGATCGGACTTTCGGCACGCGCTGACGAAGGACGAGCGGCCCGGCCCTAGGCATCCAGGGTGACGTCGATCTTCATCTGGTCGTCGCCCGGATTGCCGATGACCTTGATGCTGACGCCCGACCATTTCGAGCGGGGCATGTTCAGCGGCGGCTTGGTCTTGCGGCCCAGTTCAGCGTTGCCCAGCGAGGGATAGAGGTCGTTGGAGTCGCCGCGATTGCCTTGGCCGAAGATCTTGGCCAGGTCGCGCCGGTTGTCGGCCTGCAACAGCTCGATGGCCAGGCGGCCCTCGTCGTTGACGTCCGCGACGGCCTCGTCGACCACATAGACCGCCACGCCCTGATCGGGGAGGAAGGCGTCCTGGCTGCGCTTTCGCCGGTACTCCACCAGCAGGTACTGGCTGTCGGTCATGAAGGCCGAGTTGCGGATCACTATCGGCGCGCCGCCCTCGGCGGCCGGCTTGAGCACCACGCCCTTGGTGCTTTCCATGATGATCTCCGGCTCGACCCAGCCGTGGAACATCCGCAGCATGCCGTTGGGATAGACCGGCGTCAGGCCGGAATTGCCCCACGATCCGGCCGCCATCAGGCAGTAGTTGCCAAGGCCGTTGGACTGGGTGCTCTGGGTGGCCCCGGTGTCATAATAGTCGGCCCAGCGCGCGGCCAGATGACCCCACTCGTGAGCGCAGACGCCGACGCGGCAGTCCTCGGGCACGGTCAGGTAGGTGCTGACCGAGATGCCATGGCCGACGTCGACGCCTTCCGGGATGATCCACTTGTGGCTCCAGATGTCGTTGCGGTCGCCGGTGGTCTCGGCGCCGCCGCCGGCGTGGATCACGAAGAGCGCCGTGACCGTCCCTTCGCCCAAGGCGTCGAACCCCGCGAAATCGACGCCGGCGAACTTGGCGGCCAGCACCGCGTCGCGCGCCATGGCCGGGGCGTTGCGCGGAAAGTTGTCGCTCATGCCCGAATTGCCGTCGGCGTAGAAGGCGATCGGGTTGGGCATCCGGAACCAGCCGTGGACCTCGCCGGTGACATCGATGCCCGGGCCGTCCTCGCCGCTGTCCTTGGTCCAGCCGCTGGCCCGGCGGTAGAAGTCGCGCATGCTGCCGGACGGGAAGGCCCCGACGCTGAACAGCATCTGCTCGTACATGCCTGTACTATGATCGTCTCCGTGCGGACGATCGGGGAAGTCGACCAGCAGCACCATCGTGCGGATCTCGCCCGCCAGCTTCTTCGACGGCTGGTCGATCCGCAGGGGACCCTTGATCCCGCCGATCCGGACCTCGCCGTCGTCCAGCCCGACATTGTTGGGCCCACGGCGGCTGGACCGCCAGACCTTGTAGAACGCCTCGAAGGTCATGTCCTTGTCGAGCCGGCCCTCGGCCAGCAGCGACAGGTATCGCGCATAGAGCTGGGCGATCAGGCCCGGCGAGGCCGGCACCGCGCATTGCTCGCGCCGGCAAGCGCACCCGGAAAACGGCTTGAACGCATAGCGCATGGGACCCTCCACGAGACGCCGACGCGGCTCGCACAGTGTCCTAAAAGTGCATGTCAGGCAAACTCAACCATTCAGGGATATTGCACTAGAACGGCCACCAGCCTCGCCACCAGGTCACGACGCCGTCCCAGAACGCGGCCAGGCGTTCCATGGGACTGGTCGCGGTCGGCGCCGTGACCGGCTTGGGCGGCGGGGCCGGCACGAACCAGCTCGGCGCGGCCGGCGGGGCGCAGTTCATCCGCATGCCCACGCCCTTCAGATAGCCCCGGCGCACGCTGCCCGCCCGGATCGCCGCCTGCACGGCCTTGTCGTGCCTGGCGGCGCCGGTCAGCCTGCGAACCCAGCCGCGGAAGGGCAGGACGTGCCGGGTGGTGTGGCGCACCTCGCCGACGCCCGCGCCATAGGCGGCGTCGGCGACTTTCTTGCCGCGCGAGCGGGTGTCGGGCGGGGGGGCCTCGTCCAAGTCCGGGCCCAAGGCCGCGTCCAGCCGGCCGATCTCGCCGGCGACGCCCTCGCAGCGGTCGAGGCCGGTCACGTCATAGGGATCTTCGACCGCGCGCTGCAGCACGGCGGGAATGGCGGTCTGCTTGAGGTTCAGGTCCTCCAGCGGCGCGGCCACCGCGTCGCGCAGGGTGTCTTTCTGTTGCATCGTGCCGGGGTCGGACGCCAGAGCGGGACCGGCCAGCAGCAAGGCCGTGATCATCAGCGGGAAGGTCGAGCGACGCATGCGCCGAGATCGCCCGTCTTAGCTGCACCGTGCAAGTGGAATCGCCAGCTAGGGGCGGCGGACGATCGCGCCGTCCTTCATGACCAGGACCACAGCCTTGGTCGCCTCGATGTCCCGGGTCGGATCGCCGGTCACCGCGACGATGTCGGCCAGGAAGCCGGGCTTCAGGCGGCCCAGGTCGTCCTGGCGGCGCAGAACCTTGGCGTCGACGGACGTGGCGGCCAGCAGGGCCTGGACCGGGGTCATGCCGTCCTTGACCATCCAGACCAGCTCGCGAGCGTTGTCTCCGTGGCGGAATACGCCCACGTCGCTGCCCATGCCGATGGTCACGCCGGTCTTCAGGGCCAGCCTGAACGCCCGCTCGGCGGCCTGCATGGCCGGGGTCGGCGGTGTCTTGCCGGCGACATAGCCCTGGAAATAGGTCGAGGTCGCCTCGCTGGCCGTCAGGGTCGGAAAGAAGGCCACGCCCTTCTCGGCCATCAGCTTGAAGGTGGCCTCCGAGCCGCCGTAGCCGTGCTCGATCGTGTCGACCCCGGCCAGGACCGCCCGCCGCATGCCCTCGTCGCCGGAGGCGTGCACCGAGACCGGGCGACCCGTGGAGTGAGCGGCCTCGACCATGGCCTTCAGTTCTTCCAGGCTGAAGGTCGGCTGGGTCGAACCGTCGGGGCCGACGCGATAGTCGGCGTAGATCTTGATCCAATCGGCGCCGGCCCCAGCTTGCTGGCGCACGGCCCGCACGGCCTCGTCGATCCCGCTGACCTCCTGGGCGCCCTGGGGCAGGTCGGCGTCGGGATTGTAGTTGCGTCGAGCCGGGCCGTAGGCGCCGGTGGCGACAATGGCGCGGGTGGCCACGAACAGGCGCGGGCCTGGGATGACGCCGTCCTTGATCGCCCGCTTCAGCGACACATCGGCCACCCCCGCGCCCTCGGTGCCCAGGTCGCGCAGAGTGGTGAAGCCGGCGTCCAGGGTGGCCTTGGCCTGCACCGTGGCGCGGACCACGCGATAGTCTGGCGCTTCCTTCAGCACCTGATCGTCCCAGGAGGTCTCGTTGTAGGGGTGCAGCAGCAGGTGGCTGTGCAGGTCCATCAGGCCGGGGATCACGGTCGCGCCGGGCAGATCGACGATCTCGGCGCCCGTGGTGTCCAGGCTCGCGGCGGGACCGACCGCGGCGATCCTGCCGTCCCTGACCAGCACGCCCCAGCCTTCGTGCGGCGCTCCGGCGTCCTCGGCGGTCCAGACCCTGGCGGGCTTGAGCAGGATCGGCTGGGCGGCGTGGGCGAGCACCGGCGAGAGGGGCAGGAGGAGGAGAGGCAGGGCGAGGGCGGTCAGCAGGCTGCGCATGGGAGACTCGGCGGTTGGGTCCGCCGAGCTAAGCCGAAATCGGCGATGTCCGCATCCGGGTTGTGACGTGGCCGTCCGGACCGCCTGGTGCAGCCGGTCAGGGCGCGAGGTTCGATCCGTCGCTTTCCAATCGCAGCCAGTCGTTGAACGGCAGCTGATAGGCGCGGTCGAAGACCTCGGCCTGGAGTTTGAAAGGCAGGCTGCTTTCGCTGTTCCACAGCATCACCACGCCTGTCTTCGTGGCGGGATCGAACATCATGGTGGAACGATAGCCGGTTACAGCCCCGCTATGGCCGACCAGGCGATGGCCCTTGTAGGTGAAGCTGCGCATGCCCAGACCGTAGCCTGGGTGTTCCAGCGAGCGGCCCAGGGGCGAGTTGCCATAGGGGCGGCCCGTATGGACGCGCGGGCGCTGGATATCCGCCAGAACCTTGGTCGGCAGGACGGCGGGCGCCTGTCCCATCTGCGCCTGCATCCACCGCGCCAGATCCACGACGTTGGAATTGACGCCCGCCGCGGCGGGCACCCGATAATAGGCGTCAAGCAGAGGCGCCGCCCGGCGGTTCCGCGACGGCCGCGCCCAGTGTTTGGCCGCCCGCAGCCCTTCCATGCCGATGGTCGTGCTGGTCATGCCCAGCGGCAGGAACAACCGCTGCCGAGCCTCCTCCGCATAAGGCCGATGCGTGGTCGTCTCCACGACCTCGCGGATCGTGTCATAGGCGATGTTCTGATAGCTGTGGCAGGCGCCCGGCGCGCAGAGCAGCGGCACGGCCGCCAGGCTGGCCCGGATCTCCCGCGGGTCCCGTCCGCCTTCAAGCCAGCCGTCGTAGGCGTTCCTGGGCAAGCCTGTGCGCTGGGACAGCAGTTGCTCGACCGTCAGCGTGTTCTGGGCGTCGCCGGGCAGGCGCAGGCTGGTGCCGAACTTCCCCAGGGGATCGGCCAGCGAAAACACCCCGTCCTCGGCCAGGCGGGCGCTGAGCGTGCCGGCCACCGTCTTGGACAGCGACGCCCACCGAAAGATCGTGTCCGCGTCGACCTTCTCGCCGTCCTGCGGCGAGGTGAGGCCATAGCCCCGCACGAACGACAGTCGACCGTTCTCCACCACGGCGATCGCCAGGCCTTCCATGGTCCTATCGGCCATCATCGCCTGGATGCGGGCGTCCAGGGCGCGATAGTCGATCGCGCCCCGCCAATCCTCGGGCTCGAGGGGCAGGATGATGGGCGGCGGCGGGGCGGCGGCCGTCTCGCTGATCTTCGGCGCTTGCGCGGACCGCGACGCCGTCCAGCCGAGCGCGGCCAAGCCGGCCAGAAGGGGGACGGCCACGAGGGCGGCGACCGCCGCCACCCGCCAGCCGCGCCATCGACGGCCTTCAAGGTCGCCTTGCGGGGTTTTGTAGAACCTGGTCAGCCGTCTTCCCGCCGAAATCGTCGTCGCCGGACGCCGCGACGTCAGCGCGAGGTTGTCGTCGTTCGGCGTCGAATCCGCGTCGTGTGAAACATCAACGTCGTCTCCTACGCTTTTGCCGCGCGGCGACAAGGTTCAAGCTGAAAGTTCCGCGGCCCAACGCTTCGTGAAGACGAAGGCGATCAGATCACGCCGGCCCGCAACAGGTCGTGGACGTGGAGGATGCCGACCGGGCGGTTGTCTTCGACCACGAACAGCACGGTGATGCGCCGCTCATTCATCACCTTCAACGCTTCGGCCGCCAGGGCGCCGGGCGTGATGGTCAGCGGGGCGCGGGTCATGACCTCACCGGCCACGTGACCCATCAGCCCGTCCATGTGGCGACGCAGGTCGCCGTCGGTGATCAGGCCGCTGAGCGCCCCGTCGGGGGCGACCACGCCGACCGCGCCGAAGCGCTTTTCGCTCATCACCAGCAGCGCTTCGGGCATGGGGGCGTCTTCGCGGGTCAGGGGCAGTTCGCCCTGGCCGTGCATCAGGTCGCCGACCGTGCGCAGCATGGCGCCCAGCTTGCCGCCGGGGTGGAAAACACGGAAGTCGCTGGCGGTGAAGCCGCGTCGCTCCAGCAGCGCCACGGCCAGGGCGTCGCCGAGGGCGATCTGCAGGGTGGTGGAGGTGGTCGGGGCGTTGACCTCCGCCGTGGCTTCCGGCGCGTCGGGCAGCAGCAACAGGATGTCGGCGGCTCGGCCCAACTGGCTGTCGGCGACGGCGGTGATGGCGATCAGCGGGATCGAGAACCGCTTGGCGTAGGCCAGGCTGTCGGACAGTTCGCGCGCCTCGCCGGACTTGGAGAGGGCTAGCACCACGTCGCCCTGGCCGATCATGCCCAGGTCGCCGTGGCTGGCCTCGGCCGCGTGCACGAACATGGCCGGCGATCCGGTAGAGGCCAGGGTCGCGGCGATCTTGCGCGCCACGTGTCCCGACTTGCCGATGCCGGTGCAGACCACCCGGCCCTTGGCGTCGAACAGGGCCTCGACGGCGCGGACGAACGATTCGTCGAGGGACGCCGACAGCAGCGCCAGGGCCTGGGCCTCGGCGTTCAGGACCCGCTGGCCCACGACGATCGCGTCGAAGGCGCTCATGGCGCGGTCGTCGCCGCTTCGCGAGCGTCGCTCACCTGTTGGCGAACCTGTTGTTCGCGCAGGGCCGCGGCGTCCTTCTCGCGTTGGATCTTGATCCGCATTTCCGGCGTCTGCTGGATCGGGACCGAGCCGAACGGGCCTGGCGAGCGAGCGCCGTAGCCCTGCGGCCAGACGAGCGAAAACGCGATCAGGGCCAGGCCGATGAACGCCAGGAGGGGCATGAGAATGCGATCGGGCATGGCCTGCCTATAGCATGCCCCCCAGAGGAGAGAAGGGTGAGAGAGCGGCAAGAGAGGGGCCGAGCGCTTGACGCGGGGGCGGCCGGGGCTTAGCCCGCCCTCCGACACATCCTGGAGGTCCGATGCCCGTTCTCGTCCTGCTCCGCCACGGCCAGAGCCAATGGAATCTCGAAAACCGCTTCACCGGCTGGGTCGACGTCGACCTGACCGCCGAGGGCGAGGCCCAGGCCCGCAAGGGCGGCGAGCTGATCAAGGCCGCCGGCATCGACATCGACGAGGCCTTCACCTCCGTCCAGACGCGGGCCATCCGCACCTGCAACCTGGCGCTGGACGCGGCCAGCCAGAGCTTCGTCCCCGTCACCAAGGACTGGCGGTTGAACGAGCGGCACTACGGCGGTCTGACCGGGCTGAACAAGGCCGAGACCGCAGAGAAGCATGGCGAGGAACAGGTCACCATCTGGCGCCGGTCCTACGACATTCCCCCGCCGGAACTGGCCCCGGGCGGCGAGTACGACTTCGGCAAGGACCGCCGATACGCCGGCAAGGACCTGCCCAGCACCGAGAGCCTGAAGACCACCCTGGTGCGCGTGCTGCCCTATTGGGAGGCGGCCATCGCGCCCAAGCTGACGGCCGGCGAAACGATCCTAGTGGCGGCGCACGGCAACTCGCTGCGCGCCATCGTCAAGCACCTGTTCAACGTGCCCGACGCCGACATCGTCCATGTCGAGATCCCGACCGGCAATCCGCTGGTCATCGATCTGGACGACGCCCTCAAGCCGACCGGCGCGCGCTACCTCGACGAAAGCCGCGCCCAGCCGCTGCCGGCGGCCCGCTGATCCGGCGTTTCGGGACGCCTGGACAAACCAGGTCCGGGCGTCCCGAAAGGCTTGGAAACGCAGCGTTAATGCGGGTTGGCGCATTGTGCTGGTCTAGCCCTTCGGGGAGTCGATACGAGCCGTCATGAACGCCCCTCCCGCGGCAGGCCAAGACCACAAGCGCCTGACGCAGCACGACGTCGACGTGATCTGCGCCAAGCATGACCGTCTGTGGTCGGCTCGGATGGGCGGCGCGCGCGCCGTTTTCGCCTTTTGCGACCTGTCGGGCCTGTCGGTGACGGGCCGCAATCTCTGCGACGCCGATTTCACCGGCGCCCTGATGGTCGGCTGCGACATGCGGCGCGCCAAGCTCGACAACGCCACCATGTACGGGGCGGACCTGCACGGCTCGGACCTGACCGACGCCTCGATGCGACGCTGCGATCTGCGCGGGTCCAGCCTGCGCGGCGCCAACCTGACCGGGGCCGACCTCTTCGAGGCCGATCTGCGCGAGGGCCAGATCGCCGCCGCCGACCGCAAGGAAGGCTATCGGGTCATCGAGCCGGTGCAGCGCGAGGCCCAGGCCCACGGCGCGATCCTGGCCGGCGCCAACCTCGAACGATCGCGCCTGTCGGGCATCATCGCCACCAAGGCCGACTTCAGCGACGCGATCCTCAAGGACGCCAAGCTGGTGCGGGCCAACCTCAAGCAGGCCAATTTCAACGGCGCCAACCTGGCCGGGGCGGACCTGTCGGGGGCCAATCTGTTCGGGGCCGACCTGCGCAACACGGTCCTGGTCGGGGCCAAGACGATGTCCTGGAACATCAACGACACCAACATGGACGGCGCCCTGACCGACAAGGCGTCGGGCAAGGACGTGTCCGACATGCCCTACGAGCAGATGATCGCGGATCACGCCCGCTGGTGCGAGACGGGCGGCGCCGAGGGCAAGCCTTCGGTGTTCGACAAGGCCGATCTGCGCAATCTGAAATCCGTGCGCGGCTTCAACCTGACAGCCCTTTCGGCCAAGGGGGCGGTCTTTTACGGGCTGGATATGGAAAGCGTGCAGATGCAGGGCGCGCAGCTGGAGGGCGCCGACCTGCGCTCCTGCAACCTGCGTCGGGCCGATCTGCGCGGCGCCCGGCTGAAGGGCGCCAAGTTGACCGGTTCCGACCTGCGCGAGGCCCAGTTGGGTCCGCTGCTGATCGGCCGCGAGCGCCTGCTGCCCAGCGACCTGACCGGAGCCTTGCTGACCAACGCCGATCTGGCCAGGGCCGACCTGCGCCAAGCCTGTTTGAACGGCGCGGACCTGTCGCGCGCGAATTTCACCAACGCGCTGCTCAAGGATGTCGACATCACGGGCGCCATTCGTCTGGGCGCCCGCGGCCTGGACGACGTGATCTAGCGCCCGGTAACGCTAACGACGAATTTTCGAAGGCGCCTCGCGAAAGTTGCGGCAAAACGGCGCGGCCTTAACGCTTCGCTTGTCGATCGCCGTTATGTCTCGACGGGAGCACGGGTTTCTCGGGGGAGTAGCGTAGGACATGAGCGCGGCGCAGAGCATTGCGGGACGGCGGCGACTTAGCCAGGCCGAGCTCGACATGATCGTGACCGCGCACGAGAAATTCGTCACGGGCAAGCAGGGCGGCAAGCGCGCTTCGCTGCGCTTCACGAACCTCTCGGGCCTGGACCTGTCCTTCCGCAATCTGGCCGACGCCGATTTCTCCGCCTCAATCCTGGACGGCTGCCGCATGGTCCGCACACGGTTGGAGCGGGCCAACCTGTTCGGCGCCGATCTGCGCAAGGCCGATCTGCGCCAGGCCGTTCTGGTGCGCGCCGATCTGCGCGGCGCCTGTCTGCGGGGCGCGAACCTGTCACAGGCCGATCTGACCCAGGCCGACTTCCGGGAAGGCCAGGTGGCCATACCGCATCCTCGCAAGGGCCTCGAAACCATCCGCCACGAGACTCGCAACGGCGAAGTCGACGAGGTCAACTTCTCGGGCGCGACGCTGGACGGCTCGCAATTCACCGGCGTCTCGGCCTTCAAGGCCGACTTCAGCGACTGCTCGCTACGCGGAGCCAAGCTGTCGGGGGCGAATCTCAAGGAAGCCAATCTGAGCGGGGCGATCCTGGACGGCGCCGACGTCAAGGGCGCCAACCTGGAAGGCGCCAACTTTACCGGCGCGGTCATGTCGGGCGTCGACACGTCCACCGCCCGCACCAGCGGCGCGGCGATGCAGGGCTGCCTGGCGGCGTCGACCGAAAGGGCGCTGTCGCGCGTCGAGGAAATCCACCGGCGCTGCCTGGCCAACGAGGCCTGGTGCAAGACCGGCGGCAAGGAAGGCGAACCCGCGCGGCTGGACGGCGAAGATCTGCGCCCGCTCGGCGACAGGCTCAAGGGCCTGCGGCTGACGGCGATGAGCGCCGCGGGCGCGTGCATGGTCGGCATCGACCTGTCCGGGACCCAGCTCCAGGGCGCCAATCTGCAAAACGCCGATCTGCGCATGGCGAACCTGCGCGGCGCCGACCTGCGGGGCGCCAAGCTGTCCGGCGC
Organism: Caulobacter sp. Root1455; assembly: GCF_001426905.1. Taxonomy (GTDB): domain Bacteria; phylum Pseudomonadota; class Alphaproteobacteria; order Caulobacterales; family Caulobacteraceae; genus Caulobacter. Next base: position 452,182 of record NZ_LMFQ01000024.1, on the reverse strand, counting down.
CAACCTGACCAAGGCCGACCTGCGACAGGCGTTCCTCTCGCCGTTGCCTCTGGGGCCCGAGCGCAAGACCCTGGTCAATCTGAAGGCCGCCCGTCTGCGGTACGCCCAGATGCAGGCGGCCGATCTCAGCGAGGCTGTGCTCGACGGCGCCGACCTGCGGGGCGCCGACTTCACCGGCGCGCGGTTGTCCAGGATCAGTCTGCGCGACTGCGACCTCAGCCAGGCGCAGGGCCTGGATTTCACGCCGGCCTAGAGCGCGGCCGAAGCGGATGAGCCGCTCCATCGCCGCCAGAAAAAAGGGCGGCGCATCTCAGCGCCGCCCTGAAAGTCATAGAGGGGAGATATGATAACGCGCGAAGGTGGTGTTAGGCTGCCTTCTCGCCTTCGACCTTGTCGCCTTCGATCAGGGGCGCGGCCGACTTGATCTCGATCGTGCGGGGCTTGAGGGCCTCGGGCAGCTCGCGCTTCAGCGAGATCGACAACAGGCCGTCCGACAGGGCCGCGTCGGTCACGACCACGTAGTCGGCCAGCTGGAAGCGGCGCTCGAAGTTGCGCTCGGCCAGGCCGCGATGGAGGTAGCGCTTGGCCTCGTCATTGGCCGGCTTGCGGCCGGTGACGGTGAGAAGGTTCTCCTTCACCTCGATGCCAAGCTCCTCCGGCTTGAAGCCGGCGACGGCGATCTCGATGCGGTACGCGTTCTCGGCGGTGCGCTCGATGTTGTAGGGGGGATAGCCCGAAGCGGCCTCGTTCGAGGCGGCGGAGTCCAGCAGGGCGGCCAGGCGGTCGAATCCGACGACGGAGCGATACAGGGGGGACAGGTCGATCGTACGCATGATGACATCCTTCTTTCACAGCAAGGTTGCTCAATAGGTTCAGACCTTTGGCGACCCTAGACAGGCGTCGCCGGCGGTCTGGAAGGCCCGGGTTTCCAGCGCCTCCGAGACCAAGGTGGTGAGCCGTTTTTCGACTTCAAGGGGTTGAATGAGCGGCTTGACGGTGAATCGCTTGATCGTCGTTCGGCCACCGTTAAGGTCGGCTCGCCCGGCCCCCTGGCCAGCCTTGGAGAGCTCCGACGATGACTTGCCGCCGCCATCTCCTCCTGTTCGCCGCCGCGACGCTTTGCCTTTCCGCCTCGCCCGTGTTCGCCGCCGACGCGGCGTTGCGGGCGGCCATCGCCTCGCCTGACCGGACGCCGGCCAACGCGGCCCGCGACGGCGCCCGCCATCCCTACGAGAGCCTGACCTTCTGGGGGCTGAAGCCGCACCAGACCGTGGTCGAGGTGTCGCCGGGCGGCGGCTACTGGACCGAGATCCTGGCGCCCTACGCCAAGGCCACGGGCGGGGCCTATGTCGCGGGTCTGGCTGATCTGGCCAATCCGAAGATCTCGGACGGGGCCCGCAAGGGCAGGGCGAACTTTGAGATGCGCTTCCTGGATCCGGCCAAGTACGGGACCGTGCGGTTCGTGAACTTCGGACCGGTCGCCGCGCCCTTGGGGGCGGCGGGGTCGGCCGATCTGGTCCTGACGGCGCGCAATGTCCACAACTGGACGGTCCAGCCGGGGGTGGCCGACAAGATCTTCGCCGACTTCTTCGCCGTGCTGAAACCGGGCGGGACCCTGGCGGTCGAGGACCACCGCGCCGATCCCAAGTCGGAAACCGACAAGGGCGCGGACGGTTATCTGGCGACGGCCACCGTGGTGGCCCTGGCGGAAAAGGCCGGCTTCAAGCTCGACGCCAAGTCCGAGATCAACGCCAACCCCAAGGACACCAAGGATCATCCGTTCGGTGTCTGGACCTTGCCGCCGACCAAGCAGACCGCGCCCAGCGGTCAGCCGGCCGATCCCAGTTTCGATCGTTCGAAATACGACGCCATCGGCGAGAGCGACCGCATGACGCTGCGCTTTCGCAAGCCGGGTTAAAACTTGACGGGTCAGAGGCGAAGTTTCGCCAAGGTCGGGTGCATGATCGGGGTTGTGAATTGATGGCGGGTGGCGGCATGGGTCCAGGACTTCGATGGTCGCGGCGGGGGCTGCTGGCGGGCGCGGCGGCGCTGAGTCTGGCGGGATGCGGTCGCAAGGCGGCCAAGCCCGACGCCAAGCCGGCGGCCAAGGCCGAACCGATGACCCTGAAGGCCGCGGCCGGGGGCGACTGGCGCACGCCCGCCGACAAGGCCCGCGACGTCTGGCGTCATCCCGTCGAGAGCCTGGAGTTCTGGGGCCTCAAGCCGGGCCAGACCGTGGTCGAGTTCTGGCCCGGTTCCGGCTGGTACACCGACATTCTCGCGCCGTACCTGGCCGCGACGGGCGGCAAGCTCTACGCCGCTTCGCTGCAGACCGACCTGCCGGACGACCCCAGCGCCAAGGCGGCCGTCGAGGCCTATCAGCGCAAGCTCGCCGACCACAAGAAGGTCTATGGCGAGGTCGTCGTTACGGCGTTCGGGCCGACCAGCGGCCCGGTGGCGCCTGCGGGTTCGGCCGATCTGGTGCTGTTCCTGCGCAACCTGCACAACTGGATGGCGGCGGGCCTGGCCGAGAAAGCCTTCCGCGAAGCCCTGGCCGTTCTCAAGCCGGGCGGCGTTCTGGGCGTCGAGGAGCATCGCGGCGAACCCGGGCGGGTGCAGGACGTGCTGGCCGCCGACGGCTATGTGCAACAGGCCTATGTGATCGAAATGGCCAAGGAGGCCGGCTTCGTCCTGGCGGGCGAAAGCGAGATCAACGCCAATCCCAAGGACACCAAGGATCACCCGTTCGGCGTCTGGACCTTGCCGCCCACCCGGCTGTCGGCGCCGCGCGGCGAGCCGGCCGAGCCCGGCTTCGACCACGCCAAGTACGACGCCATCGGCGAGAGCGACCGCATGACCCTCAAGTTCGTGAAGCCGAAATGAGCCCGAAAGGACGCGCCGTCGCTTCGGCCCTGATCTCTCTGACCCTAGCGTCGACGGTTCCGTTCGCGGCCAAGGCCGAGGCCGGCAAGGTCGCGCCCGCCACCAAGGTCTTCTCGTTCCTGGAGGCCTTCCTGAAAGTGCCGCCCGCCGAACGTTCCAGGATCAAGCTCAGCTACGCCCTCCTGCGCGAGGGCAAGCGGGCGACCGGCGTCAAGGCGACCTTGATCGAGGCCAACGGCGTCCGCACGCCGCTGCCGATCGATGGCGAGGGGCGTTTCGAACGCACGCCCACCTTGGCCCAGCTGCAGGCCAAGGCGCAGGTCAGCTTCGACGTTTCCGCCGACACGAAGCTCGGCTCGACCATGCTGCTCGATCCAGTGCTCAAGCCGGCGGTCGAGTACGATGCGCGGGAGCTGGTCGTCACGGTCGACGACTCCAACAGGGCCATTCGCAAGGCCGCCGGTCCCATGGCCATGATGGCGCCGCAGATGGACGGCCTGAAGTTCCTGACGGTCGATTCCGGCGTGGCGATCTTCCCCAACGGAAGCTCCAAGCCGCTGCCGGCCGGCGCCGAAGGCGTTGTCTTCGAGCCCGGCCAGTTCAAGGGCGCGTCCCGCGTCCGTTTGGCCAAAGCCCCGTCGGCCGTGGACTATTACGTCAAGAAGAAATAGCCGCCGGCGCGTCTGAACAGTGTTTACTCGCCGCGATCCAGCGGCCAGTCTGCCGCCCAGAATCCACGCGCCACAGAGGGAGAAGCGCTTATGGCTACGTTGCAGGAAATCACCGATCGCATCAAAGCCGCCGTCGGCGACGACAGCGGCCTGGGCAAGAGCCTGAAGTTCGACCTGAAGGAAACCGGCGTCATCCACATCGACGGCGGCTCGGTGACCAACGAGGACAAGCCGGCCGACCTGACCATGACCCTGTCGCTGGACGACCTGCTGGCCATCGGCGCCGGCTCGCTGGACCCGACCATGGCGGTGATGACCGGCAAGCTGAAGCTGTCGGACATGGGCACGGCCATGGCCCTGCAGTCGAAGATGGCGGCCCTCTTCGCGAAGATGCGCTGATCCATGGCGGATGCGGCGCCGCTGGTCTCGATTCCCGAGGCGCCCGTTCCCGATCATGGAAAGGCCGAATGGTTCAGCGGCGCGGACGGGGCGACCCTCCGCGCCGCTCTATTTTCGCCGCCTGAGGTCTCAAAGGGCGGCGAGGCGCGCGGCTCGGTGGTGGTCAGCCCCGGCCGCAGCGAGCCGATCGAGAAGTATTTCGAGGTCGTGCAGGACCTGCTGGACCGCGGCTTCGTCGTGCTGGTCCATGACTGGCGGGGGCAGGGGCTTTCGCACCGTGCTCTGCCCGATCGGCTGAAGGGCCACGCGACCGGGTTCAAGGAATTCCTCGGCGACCACCAGGCGTTGCTGGCCGCGTTCGAGACGCGGCTGCCCAAGCCCTGGATCGCGGTCGGGCACTCGATGGGCGGCAGCCTGATCATGCTGGCCCTGGCCATGGGCGAGACCCGTTTCGCCGCGGCCGTGCTGTCGGCGCCGATGCTGGGTCTCAACACCGGCCGCAGGCCGGCGGGCGGGGCGAGGGCTCTGGCGTGGCTGATGAGCCGCTCGCGATACAAGGGCGACTACGTTCTGGGCGACGTGGGAGACCCGTTCGTCCAGAGCTTCCCCAAGGACGCCCTGACCCACGACGCCGCCCGCTACGCCCGCCACCGGGCCCAGATCAACGCCAATCCCGACATCGCCTTGGGCGGCATCACCTGGGGCTGGACCGACTTCGCCTTCTCGACCTGCGCTTTCCTACGGCGCACCCGGGGCGTCGAGGCCATATCGATCCCGGTGACCATCGTCGGAGCGGGGCAGGACAGCCGTGTCCTGGTCGCCGACGAGAGGGCGATCGCCGGCCGCATGCCGAAGGGCCGCTATGTCGAGATCCCCGACGCCTTCCACGAGATCCTGATCGAGACCGACGACCGCCGGGCGAAGTTCTGGGCGGCGTTCGACGAAACGGTGGACCCGGTCGCGCCGCGATAATCCACAATCACCGCCGTCGTTCTCGGAACACGCCCTGGGATGATCGGCGTTGGAGGCGCGGCGCTACTTCGCCGACCGCCGCAAGGACACCAGCGCCTCGTCCAGGCAGCGGCGGTCGCCGGAGATCACCATCTGGCCGCCGTTGGGACCGATCGGTTCGCCGCGCCAGTTGGCGACGATCCCGCCGGCGCCCTCGATCAGGGGAATGGCCGCCTCGATGTCCCAGGACTTCAGGCCGGCCTCGATGACCATGTCCATCTTACCCATGGCGACCATGGCGTAGGCGTAAGCGTCGCAGCCCAGGCGGGCCAGCTTGGCGGCGGCGCGCACCTGGCGCCAGGCGCCCAGTTCAGCCCCGTCGAAACAGGCTTCGGGATCGGTGGTGGCGATGACGGCGTCGGTCAGGTCGGCGCATTCGCGCACCTGGATCGGCCGGCTATGGCCTCGCGACATCAGGCGCGAACCGGCGGCCGAGCCGATGAAAATCTCGCCCGTATAGGGCTGGCCGATCGAGCCCAGCACCGGACGCCCCTGATGGCGCAGGCCGATCAGGGTGGTCCACAGCGGCAGGCCCGAGATGAAGGCGCGCGTGCCGTCGATCGGGTCCAGCACCCAGACGAACTCGGCGTCGGGTCGGTCTTCGCCGTACTCCTCGCCGATCACCCCGTGTTCGGGATAGCGTTCGGCGATCAGCTGGCGGATCGCCGCCTCGGCGCCGCGATCGGCTTCCGTCACCGGATCGAAGGCGGCGTGGCTGTCGCGCGGCAGGTTCTTGCCGGCGCCCTTGTCTTCCAACCCGTGGTCGGTCCGGAACAGCGGCAGGATCGCCGCCGCCGAAGCGCGGTTGAGGTCAACGACGAAGGCGTCGAGCTGAGCGAGGTGATCGGCGGCGAGGGTCATGGGCGAGGATTTAGCCCGCCCTTCGACTCGACGCCACCGTTCGCGATTTCTGAACCTAGGCTTCGATCGCCTCGCCGCCGTTCAGCGACTTGGCCAAGTCCAACAGGCGCCGACGCGGACGCTCGCCCAGCAGGTAGTAGGCGCGGACTAGGTCCAGCGTCTCCTTGCGGGCGAACATCTCGCCGCCCTCGGCCTCGGCGTTGGCTTCCTTCGCCGCACGGTCCGACAGGCCGTCGTAGAAGTAGCCGACCGGGACCTCCAGCGCCTCGGACAGCTGCCAGAGGCGAGCGGCCGAGATGCGGTTGGCGCCGCATTCATATTTCTGGATCTGCTGGAAGCGCACCCCGACGGTGCCGGCCAGCTGTTGTTGAGTCAGGCCCAGGAGACGGCGGCGACGCCGCAATCGCTTGCCCAGATAGACATCAATGTCGTTGCCCATGATGACGCCCCGATTTCATGTTCCCGTCCCGAAACGGAACGGCCTGGGGTGACATCCGCAAGTCGCGTGCCGGGCGAACCACGCGAGTCGACACACGCTGCGAGTCCCACTCATCCGCGAAGCAGGCTACTAAGGGTTCATGTCGGATAAGCGTCGGCCTTTGGGCCAGGATCTTCTATGGCGCGCGGAAGCGCTGGGTTTTGACCTCTTCATCGGGGTGGTGCGCCTGCTGGGCGTCGACGCCGCTTCGGCGTTCGGCGGTTGGCTGGGCCGCACCGTCGGTCCGCTGAGCGGCGCGCACAAGGTGGCGGCGCGCAATCTCACGCTGGCCTTTCCGGACAAGGACGAAGCCTGGCGGGCGGCCATGCTCAAGGCGCAATGGGACGGCCTGGGCCGCACCTTCGCCGAGTTCCCGCTGATGGACAAAATCCTGCCGTCCACGGGCCGGGTCGAGGTGGTCAATCAGCAGCGCCTGTTCCAGATCGCCGCCGACAAGGTTCCCGTGGTCTTCGTTTCGGGACACCTGTCGAACTGGGAGGTGATGCCCGCGGCCATCGTCGATTCCGGGGTCACCTGCGAGATGACCTATCGCGCGGCCAACAATCCGTATGTCGACGACCGCATCAAGGCCAGCCGCTTCCGCTACGGCGTGCGGCTGTTCGCCCCCAAGGGCGGCGACGGGGCGCGGGAGCTGCTCGAGGCCATGAAGCGCGGCGTTTCCGTGGCGCTGATGAACGATCAGAAGTTCAACACCGGCGTCGAGGGCCTATTCTTCGGCCATCCGGTGCGCACGGCGCCGGGACCCTCGCGCCTGGCGATCCGCTTTGGCACGGTGCTGCAGCCGATGTCGGTGCAGCGCACCAAGGGCGCGCGCTTCCGGGCGGTGGTCCACGATCCGATCGTTCTGCCCGACACCGGCGATCGCACCGCCGACATCGAGGCGGGCGTGAAGCTGGTCAACGCCTTCATGGAGGACCGCATCCGTGAGCGACCCGAGGAATGGTTCTGGGTCCATCGGCGCTGGCCGAACGAGGTCTACGCGGCGCTGGCGGCGGGCGAGGCCTAGAGCTCCAGCATCCGCTCGTGGCGGCGCCGGCGCGGACCGTCGTACTTCGGGTCGTCGCGACGACGCCGGCAGGGGCCGAAATAGTCGTCGGTGCGGATGAACGGCCGGGGCTTGAAGATCACCGCGTCGATGCGGTCCAGCAGCGAGCGGGCGGTGACCGGCTTGACGACGATCTCGGTGACCCCGGCGTCGCGGGCCTCGAGCACCCGGTGCCGTTCGGCGAAGCCGGTCAGCATGATGATCGGCAGGAACGGGTCCGGGCTGTCGGGCGAGCGGCGGACCAGCTGGGTGAACTGCACGCCGTCCAGGGGCGACATCCGGAAGTCGACGATGGCGATGTCGATCTGACGTTCGCGAACGACCTGCAGGGCTTCGGCGCCGTCCATGGCCTCGAACACGTGCCGCACGCCGACGCCCTTGAGGATCGTCGAGACGATCGCCCGCATGTGATGGTTGTCGTCCACCAGCAGAAATCGCAGCTGATCGAGCGTCGCGGACATGCGGGACTGGCCTCCATCACGACAAGGGGGATGGCGGGCATACTGTAGAGCTAACGGGCTGTCGATCCCCTTAGGGGGGAATCGACCCAACAAATTTCGACCTAGGCGTGTGGTTGCGGTACCCCGACCATCAGGGAGGGGTCGAGGTTCCGGTCGCGCCACTTCATGCGCCAGCACAGGTGCGGACCGGTGGCGCGGCCCGCCTGGCCGACCGCGCCGATCAGCTGGCCCTGAGCCACCGCCTGGCCGGCGGCCACGTCGACGCGCGAGAGGTGCAGATAGGCGGTGATCAGGCCCTGGCCGTGGTCGATCAGGATCAGCCCGCCTTCGAAGTGCAGGCCGGTCTCGGCGAAGCTGACGACGCCGGCGGCCGGGGCCACGACCGGCGTCCCGACCGGGGCGGCCAGGTCGACGCCGTAGTGCGGGCGCTTGGCCTCGCCGTTCAGGATGCGCTGGCCGCCAAAGCTGGACGAGCGGCGCGTGGCCTGGACGGGCCAGATGAAGCCGGTGCGGAAGAAGTCGCCGTCCAGCCGGCTGGCGAAGCCGACGCTCTTGCGCGCCCCCTCGGCGGCGATGCGGGCCAGCAGGGCCGGATCGCTGGGCGAGACCTGGTCGGCGGCCAGGCCGTCGATGCGCTGGATGTCGAAGGTCCCCGGCGCGATGGTCGCCTGGTGGCTGGCCGAGCCGTCGGCGGTCTCCACCGTGATCAGGGCCGGGGGCGGGGCGTCGCGGTCGAAGCCGATCACGAACCAGCCGTCGGCCGAGGCCTGGGTGACCGGCGCGCCGTTCAGCAGCACGCTGGCGTGGGGCGCGGTGCGGCCCACGACCGCGCCGCCCTGCACGAAACGGCCAGACAGGGTCAGGCCCGGCGCGGCGGCGCGGGCGATGGTCGGGAAGCCTAGGGCGGCGGTCAGGCCGGCGAGCGCCCCCCGCCGGTTCAGCCCCGGCTCTCCCGCCAGCGCTTCAGGGCCTCGGCCGGACCCGCATAGGCTTCCTGCAACTCCGGGCTCCAGTAGCGCAGGTTCTCCAGCGACACCTTGGCGCCGGTGACCGCGCACAGCACGTAGTGGCCGGGGCTCATGATGGCGAACTCGCCGTCGCCATAATGCAGCACGGCCGGGCCGCCGGATTTGCCGAGATTGGGATCGAACGCGTTCATAGGACTCTTTTACGCCAGTTGAGGTCGGGGGAACAGGTGGGCGGCCCAGCGATGCGCGTCAAAACAAGCTCCCCTGATCGGATGGAGGCGGCGGCGCTTTCGGCTTGGGCGCCGGACGCGGCGCGGCCCCAGCCTGGGATAAGGGGGCGGCGGGAGGGACGGGCGTCGATCCCTCGCCGTCGATCACCGCGTCGCGCTCGCCGGCCTTGAACTTTAGGCTGACGCGCTCGCCGCTGGTCAGCTCGGCGGCCGAGCGGGCGATCGACCCGTCAGCTCTGTGCACCAGGGCGAAGCCCAGCTCCAGCGGCCGCTCGGGATTGAGTGACACCCGCAGCTTGTCCAGGCTGACCAGACGGTCGGTGTCGCGCTCCAGCCGTCGCCGGACCACGGCGTTCAGCCGCTCCTGCAGCGCGGGCAGGCGAGCGTGCTGGGCCACGCGCTCGGGAACGCGACGGGCGGCCAGGTCCAGCCGCCGGCCCAGGTCCTCGACCCGGCGGCCGCAGTCGGCGCGCTGGCGGTGCAGGGTGTCGGGCGACAGGCGGGCGGTGACCTTCAGCAGGTCGCGGGCGTGGATGTCGGTGTTGCGCTGCAGGGCCGCGTCGAGACGGGCGGCGGTCTCCTTGAACCGGCGCTCGGCCGGGGCGGTCAGGTCGTCGAGGCGAGGCAGGCCGCGCACCGCCAGGTCCAGGCGCTGCTGGGCCAGGGCCAGCAGGTCGGCGGGGCGGGGCAGGCCGCGCGCGGCGCTGACCAGGCGGGTGCGCCGCTCCTCGATCGCCCGGCCGCCGCAGTTGTTCAGGCGGCGGTCGTAGTCGCTGACCAGGGCCCGCAGCTCGGCCAGCACCGGCGTGGCCATCTCGGCGGCGGCGGTGGGGGTGGGCGCGCGACGGTCGGAGACGAAGTCGATCAGGGTGGTGTCGGTCTCGTGGCCGACGGCCGAGATCAGCGGGATGGTTCCCTCGACCACGGCGCGGGCCAGGGCCTCGTCGTTGAAGGCCCACAGGTCCTCGACCGAGCCGCCGCCGCGGGCGACGATCAGGACGTCGGGACGCGGCACGGGACCACCCGGCGCGATGGCGTTGAAGCCTCGGATCGCGGCGCTGACCTGGCCGGCGGCGGCGTCGCCCTGCACCACGCAGGGCCAGACCAGCACCTGGCAGGGCCAGCGGTCGCGGATGCGGTGCAGGATGTCGCGGATCACCGCCCCGGTCGGGCTGGTGATCACCCCGACCACGGCCGGCATCGAGGGCAGGGGCCGCTTGCGCTCCGGGGCGAACAACCCCTCGGCGGCCAGCTTGGCCTTCAGCCGCTCCAGCTGGGCGAGCAGGGCGCCGACGCCGGCGGCCTCCATGGTCTCGATGACGATCTGGTAGCGCGACCCGGCCGGATAGGTGGTGATCTTGCCGGTGACGATGACCTCCAGCCCGTGCTCGGGCCGGATCTGCAGTTGACGGACATTGCCCTTCCAGACCACGCCGTCGATGGCGGCCTTGTCGTCCTTGATGGTCAGGTAGACGTGGCCGTTGGAGTGGTGGGTGACCTTCGACAGTTCGCCGCGCAGCCGCACGAAGCTGTACCGGTCTTCCAGCGTGCGCTTCAGGGCGAAGGCCAGTTCCGAGACGGAATAGGCCTGAGCGTTGGAATCAGGGGCGACGGTGTCGGTCATGGGGTTCTAGATAGGACGGATTGGGGTGGCGTGTGAAATGGGTGGGCGTTCGTGCGGCGACCACTTGCCCCCTACGGACCGCTTCGCGTCGTCTTCCCCCGGAGGGGGAAGAGGTTCGGTGCGCGCGTCCTCCGCCCCCTGTGGGGGCGGACAGACCGCGAAGCGGTCAGGTGGGGGCAAGTGTTCGCGGGCACAGCTTCGCAGGCTCACGCGATCTCTCGCTGAGGTGATGGAAAGGGACGCGGAGCGCCGGACACCGTCCGGAGTGTTTGAGTAGTAACCGTTTCGACGAAGCCAGACGCTCCGCGCGGTCGTTATCCGGAAGCCCGCGACGCTGAGCCCTGTTAGAGCCTCGCCGCCTTGAAGCCTCCGACGGGCGGGCCAGGTCAACGACACCCGGTCCCGGACCGCGAGCCTTTCACAGCCCGCCTGCGGCGCCATCGACCCCCGCGCCCGACCGTTTCCGTGTTCCGGGCTCGGCGAGCATCTCGCGAACGCGAGGTTGGTCTGTCCCTACACACGCGAACAGCCCATCGATGACGCGACCCGCTCGATCGCCCCCCGCCGCCGCATCGGTCGCTGGCCATGCGCCCTTTCCCTGCGTCGAGGTGAGATAAGGATACGGGCGTTCTGGAGGGTGAGGACCAAATCGGGTCGAGAAAGTTCAGGGCGTTGAAATCGCTGGGCTTCGTTCGCTATTCGAGCGTACACGCCAAAAACCCTCTCCCAGAGGGAGAGGGCGGGGCCCGCCGCGCAGCGGTGGGAGGGTGAGGGGGTACTGAGTTCGACGGCGCGCCGGCAGGGCCGTCGGAGCGAAACCGGATAGGGCGTCACCCCTCTCCCTCCCACGCCTGCGGCGCGGGTCCCTCCCTCTCCCCTCCGGGAGAGGGTGAAGGAAGGGCTGTCCCCCGACCGCCCCCAAAACGCAAAAATCCCGGAAGGCCCCTCGACCATCCGGGATCTTTTCCAGTTCTCGCCGTGAGGCCGAAACCCTGCAGCGCCTTCGTCCCGCGGATTTGGGGCGCGAGGATCTCTACCGCCGACCCGGCATCCCGCGTCCGGAAGCCCGCGCTTCCTGGAACGAGGGCGGCCCCACGGGCATGAGAACTAGATGTAGCGGCGCAGGGAGCGGGCCAGTTCGGTGGCCCCGGCCTTCTTCTTGGTCTGTTGCGGCTGGTAGGCGATGCGGGCGTGCTCGCCGCAATAGGGGCCTTCCGACGACCGGCGGCCGCAGAAGGTGAAGCCATCGGTCGACGGATCGCCGATCGGCCACTTGCACATGTGGGCGCCCAGGGTCAGCACGGTGGCCGAGCCCGGCTCCTCGGCGCGGAACGCCGGGACCGACGGCTGCTGGGCCACGCTCGGGAGAGCGGCCGGCTCGGCGGCGATCACCCGGCGCGGGGCCGAGGGCATGGTCGTGGCGGCCGGACGCGCCGGACGCGGCGCCTTGAAGGCCGGACGCGCCGGCTGCGAGGGGGCCGCGCGGCCCGACAGGCCGAGGCGGTGAACCTTGCCGATCACCGCGTTGCGCGTGACGCCGCCGAGCTGTTTGGCGATCTGGCTGGCCGAAAGGCCGTCCAGCCAAAGCTTCTTCAAGGTGGTGACCCGTTCGTCAGTCCAGCTCATTGACCCATCTCCGCCTAAAAAAGAGTCCGAAACGGGTTTCCCCGACTCGTCTCGGCCTCTACATGTGGTGTGCAGAGCGCCCCGCCGGCGCCTGACCTACCACATAGTGTAAAGAATGCGTTAAAACGCACAATAGGCTGTAAGGACTTCGTCCACAGGAACTATATATTGATTCTGCCGGAGCCCGCTTGCGCGGCGTCGGCGCCGGGCGCACATCCTGGGGCGGGGCAGCCGACGCGGCCGCCGGTTTCGGTGCCCGCCACGCTCCAAGTGTTTGATTTAGAACCTTTTTAAGTGCTTCAATCGCCCTTGAAGCCGTGGGGTTCAGGCGTTTCAGGATCCAAGGGCCCATGAAAGACGTGACGAACGCCGTCATCCCGCCGCAGCCGCGCGACTACCACGGCTGGAACTGGAGCGGGTTCTTCACTCTGTATCAGCGCGAGATCCGCCGCTTCTGGAAGGTCGGCACACAGACGGTCGCCGCCCCGGTGGTGACGACCCTGCTCTACATGCTGGTGTTCGTGGTCGCCGTGGGCGGCAGCCGGCCGGCGGTGGGCGGGGTGACCTTCGGCCATTTCGTGGCCCCCGGCCTGATCATGATGGCCATCCTCAACAACGCCTTCGCCAATTCGTCCTCGTCGCTGATCCAGGCCAAGATGATGGGCCTGACGCCCGACTTCCTGACGCCGCCCCTGACGCCGCTGGAGCAGGTCTCGGCGTTCGGCCTGGGCGCGGCGACGCGCGGCATCGTGGTCGGGGCGGTCACCGCCCTGGTGATCGGCGTGCTGCCGGGCGCGGGCCTGCAGATCGCCCACCCCTGGGCGATCGTCTATTTCGCGGTCGGCGCCTCGATCATTCTGGGCCTGGCCGGCGTGCTGGCGGGCCTGTGGGCCGAGAAGTTCGACCAGCTGGCGGCGGTGACCAACTTCCTGATCATGCCGATGACCTTCCTGTCGGGCACCTTCTACCTGGTCGACCGCCTGCCCGAGCCGTTCCGTTCGGCCAGCCATTTCAACCCGTTCTTCTATCTGATCGACGGCTTCCGCTACGGCTTCATCGGCCACGCCGACGGCTCGGTGATGATCGGAGTGGTGGTCACCGCGGTTCTGTCGGTGGGGATGTTCCTGTGGTGCTGGGCGCTGTTCCGGACCGGGTACCGGCTGAAGACCTGACGGCCGCCGCCTTCGACGTCGGGGGCTAGGGTATTTTCGCCCGGCCCTGGGGGGCTTGCCTGATGGCGGCCCGGCGGGCGCCTCCGCCAGGATGGGCGCATGCTCTGGAAAAGATCCCGAGGCGGCATGATCGCAAGGCTTCCGGTGGCCGTCGCCGTGATCGCCCTGGCGTGCGCCGCCGCGCCGCCCGACGGCAATCGCCTGGAGGGTAACCGGCTCGGGCGCTTCACGATCACCAAGACCGACCACCCTCCGGACGTGCTCGCGCGCCGAGACGGGTTGGTCCACGCCGCGCTGCTGACGAACACCGTGCTCGAGAAGGGCGACATCAAGGAGGTTCGATCCTATCGCGATTTCTTGCGCAAGACGGCCCGGCTGAGCTCCAAGTTCGATCAACTGACGGCGGTCAACGACTATGTCGCCCAGCATGTCAGGGTCGTCGCCGACTCCAACCTCTACAAGGGTAACGACGTCTGGGCGCCGCCGATCAACACGCTGATCCTGGGCGGCGATTGCGAGGACATCGCCCTGTTGAAGAGCTGGGGGCTGAGATATATCGGGTTTCCTCCGAAGGACCTGTTTCTGGTCGTCGGCGTGAGCTCGAACGTCAAGCCGCCCGAGGGACATGCGGTCCTGGTCGCGCGTCTGCCGGACGGGACGTTCTTCATGCTCGACAACACCGACCGGCGCGTCGTGCCTTTCGGCCAGGTCACGTCGTTCGAGCCCGCCTACGCGGTCAACAGCCTGGGCTATTGGGACGTGGACGATCCGAACCGATCGTATGGCGATTTCTGGCGGCAGGCGTTCCAGACCTCGGCCGCCCGAAACGCCCGCTAGGCCGATGTTCGCGGGCCGCAAACCATCCGAGGGCGTGGCCTGAAGGCCATGGGACCGCAAACAGTGCGGCTCAGCCATCCCTGACACCCAAAATTCACGCCCGGTTTGTTGACAGGGCGGGCTTACGCGCCGACAACCCTTGGCCTTCCGGTCCCCGTGCTTTTGAGCACGGGGGCTTCTTTCCTTTTTGGGAGGCCGTCTTGAGCACGTCGACGTCGTCTAACCCCGCGCAACACCACATCATGGGCGTCTACAACCGCGCCCCGCTGGCGTTCGAGCGAGGCCGAGGCGCGCGCCTGTTCTCGACCGATGGCGAAGAGTATCTGGACTGCGTGGCCGGCATCGCCACCGACGGCCTGGGCCACGCCCACCCCGTGCTGGTCGAGGCGCTGAAGACCCAGGGCGAGAAGCTCTGGCACGTCTCCAACATCTACCGGATCCCCGAGCAGGAAGCGCTGGCCGACAAGCTGTGCGCCAACAGCTTCGCCGACGTGGTGTTCTTCACCAATTCGGGCACCGAGGCGATCGAGTGCGCGCTGAAGACCGCCCGCAAGTATCATACGGCCAACGGCCAGCCGGAGCGGGTCGAGATCTTCGGGTTCGACGGTTCGTTCCACGGCCGCTCGTACGCGGCGGTCAACGCCTCGGGCAATCCCAGCTATGTCGAGGGCTTCGGCCCGCGCCTGCCGGGCTACACCCAGCTGACCTTCGGCGACGCCGACGCGATCAAGGCGGCCTGCGCCTCGCCGACCACGGCGGCGATCATCATCGAGCCGGTGCAGGGCGAAGGCGGCGCCCGCGCGCTGACCGAGGCCCAGCTGAACGAGCTGCGCCAGCTGACCCGCGATAACGGCGTGCTGCTGATCTATGACGAGGTGCAATGCGGCATGGGCCGGACCGGCAAGCTGTTCGCCTACGAGTGGGCCAGCGACGCCGCGCCGGACATCATGTGCGTGGCGAAAGCCCTGGGCGGCGGCTTCCCGGTCGGCGCGTGCCTGGCCACCGCCGCGGCGGCCAAGGGCATGACCGTGGGCGTCCACGGCTCGACCTTCGGCGGCAACCCCCTGGCCATGGCCGTGGGCAAGGCGGCGTTCGACACGATCAACACGCCCGAGATCCTCGACAACGTGAAGACCGTGGCCGGCTACTTCACCCAGCAGCTGAACGGCCTGAAGGACCGCTTCCCGGACGTCATCGTCGACATCCGCGGCAAGGGCTTCCTGATCGGCATCAAGCTGATCCCGAACAATCGCGATTTCATGGTCCTGGCCCGCGACGAGAAGCTGCTGATCGCCGGCGGCGGCGACAACTGCGTGCGCCTGCTGCCGCCGCTGAACCTGACGATCGAGGAAGCGTCCGAGGCCATCGCCAAGCTCGAAAAGGCCTGCGAGGCCGCCCGGGCCAAGGCGGCCGCCTAAGCCGCTCGACCCGACCTATTGAACCGCTCGTTCCGGCTTACGCCGGGGCGGGCGGGCAGGGGGATTTGCAATGACACAGCCCAGACACTTCATCGACCTGTGGAAGCTGGACGGCCCCACGCTGCGCGCCATGCTGGAAGACGCCAAGGCCCGCAAGGCCGCCCGCGTCGGCTGGGGGAAGGGCCGCGTCGACGCCGACGCGCCGGCCAAGGACCGCGTGCTGGCGATGATCTTCCAGAAGAACTCGACCCGCACCCGTTTCTCGTTCGACGCGGCGATCCGCCAACTGGGCGGCAGCGGCATCATCTCGACCGCGGCCGACATGCAGCTGGGTCGGGGCGAGACCATCGAGGACACCGCCAAGGTGCTGTCGCGGATGGTCGACGCGGTGATGATCCGCGCCAACAGCCACGCCGACGTCGAGCGCTTCGCCCAGGTCTCGACCGTGCCGGTGATCAACGGCCTGACCGACAAGAGCCACCCGTGCCAGATCATGGCCGACCTGCTGACCATCGAGGAGCATCGCGGCGACGTCGGCGGCAAGACCATCGCCTGGGTCGGCGACGGCAACAATGTCTGCTCCAGCTTCATCCACGCCGCGCCGCTGCTGGGCTTCAAGCTGAACATCGCCTGCCCGGCGATCTATCACCCCGACCTGGTGGACCTGGCCCGCGCCCAGGAGCTGCGGGCCCAGATCACCCTGACCGACGACCCCAGGGCGGCCGTGCGCGGCGCCGACGTGGTCGTGGCCGACACCTGGGTGTCGATGGGCGACACCGACCATGACGAGCGCCTGGCCGCGCTGGAGCCCTATCAGGTCGACGACGCCCTGATGGACCTGTCGGCCCCCGACGGCGTCTTCCTGCACTGCCTGCCGGCCCACCGCGGCGAGGAGGTCACCGACAGCGTGCTGGACGGCCCGCGCTCGCTGGCCTGGGACGAGGCGGAGAACCGCATCCACGCCCAGAAGTCGGTGCTGGCCTGGTGCTTCGGGGCGATCGGCTGACGCACGGGACAGGGAGACCGGCCGATGGCCAAGATCGAGTTCAACAAGCAGAAACGCGACGCCTTGCTCGACAAGCTGACGCGCTATCTGGACCGCGAGCTCGACTGCGAGGCCAGCCCCCTGCAGGTCGGGTTCCTGCTGGACTTCATCTCCGAGCAGATGGGGCCGTACTACTACAATCAGGGCGTCCAGGACGCCCAGCAGCTGTTCCGCGACAAGCTGGAAGACGCCGTCTACGAGATCGAGAAGCCGTTCGTGGATTGAGGGGATGGTGGCTCACCCACTTGCCCCCACCTGACCGCTTCGCGGTCTGTCCGCCCCCATGGGGGGCGGAGGACGAGCGCGGCTCCTCTTCCCCCTCCGGGGGAAGACGGTCGCGACGCGACCCGTAGGGGGCAAGTGATCGCCGCACCCCCCTCGCATTTTCCCCGCAAGCGACTATCTAGCCTCCCCATGACCGACATCGCCGCCCAGACCGCCCTCGGGGACGCCCCCGACGACCTCGTTTCCGCTTTCCAGATCGAAGGCCTGCCCGTGCGCGGCCGGGCCGTGCGCCTGGGCGCGGCGGTCGACGAGGTGCTGACCCGCCACGACTATCCCGAGCCCGTCGCCAACCTGCTGGGCGAGGCCTGCGCCCTGGCCGCCCTGGTCGGCTCCAGCCTGAAGTTCGAGGGCCGGCTGATCGTCCAGGCCCAGGGCGACGGCCCGGTGCGCTATGTCGTGGTCGACTACGACACCACCGGGGCCCTGCGCGGCTATTGCCGGTTCGATCCCGACGAGGTGGCCAAGGTCTCGCAGGGCTTCGTGCGCCCGGGCGCCCGCACCCTGCTGGGCGGCGGCGCCTTCATGATGACCGTCGACCAGGGGCCGGACATGGACCGCTACCAGGGCATCACCCCGATCGAGGGCGAGACCCTGGCCCTGTGCGCCGAGCAGTACTTCGCTCAGTCCGAACAGACCCCGACCCGGGTGCGCCTGGCCGTCGGCCAGGTCGATACGGGCGAGGGGCCGACCTGGCGCGCCGGCGGCATCCTGATCCAGGCGATCGCCGGCGACGAGACGCGAGGCGAGACCGAGGAGGCCTGGACCCACGTCCGCGCCCTGTTCGAGACCACCGGCGAGGACGAGCTGATCGACCCCACCGTGCCGACCACGCTGCTGCTGTGGCGGCTGTTCAACGAGGACGGCGTGCGCCTGCTCGAGGAAAAGCCCCTGCGCGCCTTCTGCCGCTGCTCGGAAGACCGCATCGGCGCGATGCTGGGTTCGTTCACGGCCGAGGAAATCGCCGACATGATCGAGCCCGACGGCAAGATCCACGTGACGTGCGAGTACTGCTCGCGGGCCTATGCGCTGGAGCCGACGGCGGCGGGCTGAAGCGGGCGGCCTTACCGGCCCAGCGCGATGGCGCGGAACTTCGAACTCGCGCGATAGAAGACAGCGGGCTGGGCGTTGTCGCGAAGCAGGGCGTGGTTGTAGATCGTGTAGGTTTTCAACGCGCCCCGTCCGAAACCGACGCGCAGCCGGCCCGTGACCAGTCCGCTGACCGCGCCGGGCGGCTGGAACGGCTGGGTCCATGCGACCTCGCCCGCCAGCGCGGCGGCCGATCGCTGGGGCAGGGGCCTGCCCGTGACGTCGAAGGCGGCGGAGGCGGTCACCAGGGCGCCGCGCGCGGCCACCAAGCTGGGCAAGAACTGGGGCGGCGCGATGGGTCTGGGCGGTGTGACCGGCGTGGCGACCTGCCATTGAGAGCCGGACTCGAGCGTGAAGTTCCCACGGGAGTCGCAATAGATCAGCCCGGTCGGACCGAAGACGTTCGTGTTCATGACCTTGGCCAGGGCGTAGAGCAGCTGCGCGCCCTCGACGCCGGCCCCAATCTCGACGCCATAGAGATAGAGCCCGCTGAACCGCCCGCTCAGGGGCTGGAGGAGCGGCGCCCAGACGTTCTGGTTGTCGAGGCCGATGTACTGCTTATCCGTACCCAGCGATCCGCCGGCGCCGGTGGCGATGACGCCCATGCTCCCATGCCCGACCAGTGAAGCCGTGGTCGGTGACGACGTCCTTGTCGCGCACGCCAGGAGATTGGCGGCGGCGGCCTGGATGTTCGAGTGGGCGCCGGCGGTCGGCGTGCCGGCGCGGGCGTTGTCCAGATAGCCGTCGGGCGTGGTAGCGTCGATCGACACGCAGCCGGACAGGGGCGCGGTCAGGGTAGGCGGGGTCATGGCGATCTCCGAGGTTGCCGCGGGCGCGTTGGGTCAGACGTAGGCGACTGAAAAATCGCCCTCGGCGTTCTCGGTGACAGTGGCCGCCGTCTGCGATCGATCCGTGAAATCGACCGTGGCGAGGTTCACGTCCTTGGGCGGAACGATCACCTGGCCCGGCGCATACTCGCCTTCCTCGACGATGAAACGAGGAGGCTCGTGGTCGGCGTCCTCGACGGTGTAGGTGAAGCTGTCCCAGTCGCCGTCGGTGACGTTCTCTAAGGTGGCCCAAACGTTGGTGTAGACCGGAACCTGGCCGCCTGACGCCGTCGCGGGCGCCTGGAAGACGACATAGCTCTTGTTCGAGCCGCTCTGATTGAGCACCTGGATCGTGTAGGTCGTCGACACTCGCGGTTCCCCCGCGATCGCCATTTCAGTGACCTGACCGTCGATATCGAGCGTCGCCTTGGCCGGCGCCGCCTGGCCGGGCAGCAGGCGGTGGACGATGGTGGCCGTCGTCCCGCGTTGGCCGCCGACCTCGTGGACCACCGGTTCGCCGACCGCCAGAGGCTGGCCCGCGGCGTCGACCACGGCGACCTTCACCGCCGTCGGGTCCAGTCGCGGCGAGCCGTCCCTGCGGGCGATCAGCACATGAACCTCGGAAACGCCGCTGGCGAGATTTGCGCTCTGGCGCACGCCGACCAGCCGGTCGCTGGACTGGAAACCCTGGGGCTCGTCCGGCATCAGGGGCCGCGGCGCGACGGTCTGGCCGCTCACCGTCCAGGTGTGGGAGGCCAGCGTCACGCCGGCGGCCGTGTCGACCAGCGAGCCCTGGAATCGCAGGTCAATGACGTAGGTGTTGCCGGGCGCCATGTTCCTGAACCCAGGTTGGTCATACATCGCGAACTGCGGGCCCGTCGCCTGGTCCGGGCTGTAGCGGCTCGAAGCGGTGGGCGGGCAGGCCCTGTGGCCGTAGGCCGAGCACCCGGGGGGCGGGCATCCGTCCTCCCGCAAGACGTCCGGCGACATGAGCGTGGATTCGCAAAGACGGTGGGCCACGACCGTGCCGTCGACCGAGAACCGCCCCATGATCAGCTGGCGATATTCGCCGTTCGCGCAACCGCCGCCGGCGCTGTTGGTGAAGGCGGCGACAACGTTGAAGGGCGCGACGAAGTTGTCGCCCTGAAGGGTCGGGGCCAGATTGCCGACGGGGGTGACGAACGACGAATAGCCGAGCGTCGTGGCGGCGGCGACCGACAGCGCGCCGTCGAAGCCGTGGACGATGGTGGTCGGCGCCGTCGGGCTGGCCGAGAAGTCGATATGAGGTCCGACCTGGGCGTCGCCGGCGTCGACCGCCAGACGGAACCGGCCCGGCGCGGCGCTGGGCGGAGCGCGGAACAGCAGGGCGCATAGCTTGCCGAGCAGACTGGGCGTCCTGGGCGCCGGCGGTGTGAAGCTCACCTCGGCCGCGCCGCCCGCCGCGATCGTCTGGCGCACGCTCCAACCCGCCAGGACGGCGGCGCCCGTCGGTGGGGCTTGAAACGCGACATAGGTCTTCGTCTGGTCGCTGCTGTTCAGGATCTTGATGGTGTAGGTGGCCACAACTCTTCCCCCGTCTGGCGGCAGGGTCTCGCAATCGGCCGAGCTTCGCAACCGAAAGGCGCGGTCTCGCCATCCACCATCCTGAGCGGCGATTTGGCGGGGAAGGAAGGCGGCCTAGTTGTAGCGCCGCGCCGCGCCCGGCAGGTGCAACGAGAACTCCGGGATCTCGGCGTCGAACACCTCGCCGGCCTCGGTCATCATCTGGAAGTGGCCGCTCATGGTCCCCGACGCGGTCGGCAGCGGGCAGTTGGAGACATAGCGGAACGCCTCGCGCGGCCGCAGTTCCGGCTGCTCGCCGACCACGCCCGAGCCCTCGACCGCGCTGACCCGGTTGAGGCCGTCGGTGATCGTCCAGGATCGGGCGACCAGTTGCACGGTCTCGACGCCGTGGTTCTCGATCTCGACCGTGTAGCCCCACATCCACAGCCCTTCCTCGGGCGCGGACTCTTCGGGCTGGTAGACCGGCGCGACGCGCACGACGACGTCGCGCGTGCGCGCTTCATAGATGCCCGCATCGGCGCCGCGCCGGCGGCGGATCCGCTTCAGGGGCGGAGAGGATTCACGCCTGATCGAGCGCACGGGTCACGTCTCGGGTCAGATCCGCGAGGCTTTCCAGCCCGACCGACAGGCGCACGCCGCCCTCGACCACGCCCAGCGACGGACGCATCTCTTCGGGCACCGAGCGGTGGGTGGTGGTCGGCGGGTGGGTGGCCATCGACTTGGCGTCGCCCAGATTGTTGGAGATGTCGACGATCTCCAGCGCATTGAGGAACTTGAACGCCGCCTCGCGCGAGCCCAGGTCCAGGGCCAGCACCGTGCCGCCGCCGCTCATCTGCGACTTGGCGATGTTGTGGCCCGGATGGTCGGCGCGGAACGGGTAGAGCACCTGCTTGACCGCCTTGTGCTCGGCCACGATGTCGGCCAGGGCCGCGGCGGTGTCGTTCTGGCGGCGCACGCGCAGGTCCAGGGTCTCCAGGCCCTTGACCAGGACCCAGGCGTTGAACGGCGACAGCGACGGGCCGGTGTGGCGCAGGGGGTCGCGGTAGAATTCCTCGTTGATCGCCTCGGTGGTCAGGATCGCCCCGCCCAGCACCCGGCCCTGGCCGTCGATGTGTTTGGTGGCCGAATAGACCACGATGTCGGCGCCCAGCGTCAGCGGCTGCTGGAAGATCGGGGTGGCGAAGACGTTGTCGACGATGACCTTGGCGCCGACCGCGTGGGCCATTTCCGACACCGCGCGGATGTCGGTGATCTCCAGCACGGGATTGGACGGGGTCTCGATCAGCACCGCCTTGGTGTTGGGGCGGATCGCCGCCTCCCAGGCCTTGGGATCGGTGGCGTCGACGAAGGTCGTCTCCACGCCGAAGCGCGGCAGCCATTCGGCGATCAGCCAGCGGCACGAACCGAACAGGGCGCGGCCGGCCACCACGTGGTCGCCGGCCCGGACCAGACCCATCAGGGCCATGTGGACCGAGGCCATGCCGGTGGCCTGGGCGCGGCACACCTCCGCGCCCTCCAGGAGCGCCAGGCGGTCCTCGAACATCTTCACGGTCGGATTGTTGAACCGCGAATAGACGAAGCCCGGGTCCTCGCCGGAGAACCGGCGGTCGGCGCCCTCGGCGCTGTCATAGGTGAAGCCCTGGGTCAGGTAGAGGGCCTCGGCGGTCTCCATGTACTGCGAGCGCGCCAGACCGCCGCGGATCAGCTTGGTCGCGACGTCCCAGTCTTTTGGATTCTCGGCCACGGCCACCTCGCTGACACTCGAAAAGGGCGCGCATGAAAGGTACAGGGCGGGGGTGGGTCAAGCCAACAATTGTCCTACGTGACAAAGGTTTCCTGCGGCAGAGCTCTGGTGGAACCGCGCGGACGTGGTTAACCTCCCGCGCGAGAACTCAAGGTCGGGGGCCCGTTGGGAGATTTCCATGACGCTGACGCTCGTTTTCCGTGTCTTCGCCGCTTTGCTCGCCATCTTCGGCGCGCTGAACATCCTGCTGCTGATCCTGTCGGACCGGGTGGTGGCGTTCTTTCCGGTGCAGTTCCACGCGGTCAACACCCTGACCGAGGCCACGGCCCTGTTCGGGGTGGGGGCGGGCGTCTACCTGCTGGCCAGCGCGCAGAGCGCCAAGAAAGCCCACCACTAGAAAAGCTCGCCGAGAGATCGGGGGAAACGCGGTGACCGCTTGCTTCGGCGCGATGCTTTAGCGAGTGTCGCCCCGATGACCGACGCCCATGCCGCGGGGATTCTGCCCTGCCAATCCATCGAGGACCTGATCGCGCAAGAGGCGATCACCTCGCAAACCCCGTTCGACACCGACCAGGTGCAGCCGGCCAGCCTCGACCTGCGCCTGGGCGCGCGGTGCTGGCGGGTGCGCGCCTCGTTCCTGCCCGGCGTGGCCCGCCGCGTGCCCGAGCGTCTGAAGGACGTGGCGATGCACGAGCTGGACCTGACCAAGGGCGCGGTGCTGGAGAAGGGCTGCGTCTACATCGCCGAGATCCAGGAGCGCCTGGCCCTGCCGGGCAATATCGCCGCGCGGGGCAACCCCAAGAGCTCGACCGGACGGGTCGACGTCTTCGTCCGTCTGCTGAGCGACCACTCCAAGGCCTTCGACGACATCGAGGCCGGCTATGAGGGGCCGCTCTATATAGAGATCGCGCCGCAGACCTTCTCGGTGCTGGTGCGGTCCGGCACACGGCTGAACCAGCTGCGCCTCAAGCGCGGCGAGCCGGCCAAGCTGGCGATCAAGAGCGTCGGGGTCGACCTGACCTCGGGCGTCGTCGGCTTCCGCGGCCGTCGCCATGCCGGGGTCGTCGACCTGGACCACGAGGACGGCCACGATCCGCGCGACTTCTGGGAGCCGCTGGAGACCCGCCACGGCGAACTGCTGCTGGATCCGGGCGAGTTCTACATCCTGGCCTCGAAGGAGGACATCCAGATCCCGGTGCTGGAAGCCGCCGAGATGACCCCGATCGATCCGTCGGTCGGCGAGTTCCGGGTGCACTACGCCGGCTTCTTCGACCCTGGCTTCGGCACCGAGGAGGCCGGGGCGGTCGGCTCCAAGGGCGTGCTCGAGGTGCGCAGCCACGAGACGCCCTTCCTGCTGGAGGACGGCCAGATCGTCGCCCGGCTGGTCTACGAGCCCCTGACCGCGCGGCCCGAGCGGCTCTATGGCGAGGGCGGGTCGCACTACCAGCGCCAGGGGCTGAAATTGTCCAAGCATTTCAAGGCGTGGCGTTAGGTCGCAACGACC
Organism: Caulobacter sp. Root1455; assembly: GCF_001426905.1. Lineage (GTDB taxonomy): Bacteria > Pseudomonadota > Alphaproteobacteria > Caulobacterales > Caulobacteraceae > Caulobacter. The sequence goes on along the minus strand of NZ_LMFQ01000024.1, from coordinate 428,423 downwards.
GGCGCTTCCCCGATTAACCGGTGTCTTCGTACGCTGGGCTCCTGTTGAGTCCGGGCGTCAGGGGGCGTTGTGTCGAGCTTGGGTGCGTATCGAAGGGCGTTGGCGGCCTGTCTGGCGACGGGCCTGGCGGTCTGCGCCCTGGCTTGCGCCTCGGCCGCGTACGCCGCCCCCGCCATGTGGGAAGTGCGCGACCACGACACCCGCATCTATCTGTTCGGCGCCATGCACGTGCTGCAGCCGAACGTGAAGTGGCGCACCCGGGCCTTCGACCGCGCCTACGCCCAGGCCGACAAGGTCTGGTTCGAGACCCGGGCCGACGCCGATCCGGCCGAGGTCCAGGCCCTGGTCGACCGCTATGGCGTGGATCCCGAACGTCCGCTGAGCGAAAAACTGCCGCCGCGCACGGTCGCCACGCTGAAGGCGGCGCTGGAGCGGGACGGCGGCTCGCTGGACCGCGTCGACCGCCTGCGTCCCTGGGCGGCGGCGATGATGCTGTCGGTGCTGCCGATGACCCAGAAGGGCGCTTCGGTGCGGGCCGGGGCCGACGCCGCGGTCACCCGCCAGGCCCGCGCCGCCGACAAGCCGATCGCCACCTTCGAGACCCTGGAGCAGCAGATCCAGCTGTTCGCCGCCCTGCCCGAGGCGGTCGAGGTGCAGTACCTGGACGACGTGGCGTCCGAGACCCTGTCGCCGCCGCGCAACGGCGTGGCCTTGCAGGCGGCCTGGCTGCACGGGGACATGGCCAAGCTTGGCCCGCTGGTGGTCGATGTGATGAAGCGCGACCGGCCGGCGCTGTACGACGCCTTGCTCAAGCGGCGCAACGAGGCGTGGGCGCAGGCGCTGGTCGCCGAGATGGACAGGCCCGGCGTCGAGCTGGTCGCGGTCGGCGCCCTGCACATGGCGGGCGAGGACGGCCTGCCGGCCCTGATGGCGGCGCGCGGGTTCCAGGTCCGGCGGGTGCAGTAATGTCTTTCCTTCTCCCCTTGCGGGAGAAGGTGGCCTCGCGAAGCGAGGTCGGATGAGGGGTCTATCAAACCTTTCACTCCATGCTCTTGCGGCGACGTCCAACGCCGTGCGACCCCTCATCCGCCAGCTTCGCTGACACCTTCTCCCGCAAGGGGAGAAGGGAGGGGGATGAATGACGATCGATCCAACCTGGCTGGCCGCGTTCCTGCGCGAGGAGAACCTCCCCGCCGACTTCGCCGCCGAGATCGAACGGCTGCACGCGCCCCTGGCCGCCCGGATCGCGGCCGTGGCCATGGGGCCGGCCTTCGTGGTCGGGATCTGCGGTCCGCAGGGCTCGGGCAAGTCGACGACCGTCCGCGTCGTGGCCGCGCTGCTGGCGGCGCGGGGGCTGAAGGTGGCGACCCTGTCGCTGGACGACCTCTACCTGCCGCGCGCCGACCGCGAGGCCCTGGCCCGCGACGTGCATCCGCTGCTGCGCACGCGCGGCGTTCCGGGAACCCACGACGTCGCCCTGGGCCTGGCGGTGCTGGACGGCCTGGCCGGGGCGGGCGAGACGGCGCTGCCGCGCTTCGACAAGGCGAGCGACGACCGAGCGGCTATCGAGACCTGGCCGCTGGTCGCCGGTCCCGTCGATGTCGTGCTGTTCGAGGGCTGGTGCGTCGGGGCCCGTCCCGAGCCGCCCGAGGCGCTGGCCGCGCCGGTCAACGCCCTGGAGCGCGAACGCGATCCGGACGGGACCTGGCGGACCCATGTCAACGCCGCCCTGGCCGGACCCTACCGCGCCCTGTTCGCCCGCCTCGACCTGCTGGTGCTGTTCACCGCGCCCGATTTCGAGACCGTGCTGACCTGGCGGCGCGAGCAGGAGGCCAAGCTGCGGCGGCGGCTGGCCGAAGCCGGGCAGGGGGCGGGCCTGGCCATGAGCGAGGAGGAGGTCGCCGTCTTCGTCCAGCACTACGAGCGCCTGACCCGCCACATCCTGCGCGAAATGCCCGCCCGCGCCGACCTCATAGTGGCGCTGGACAAGGACCGCCGTTCGTCGATCACCTGACGGGGCGCCGGGTCGGCCATTCGGTCGCGCGGCACGGCGTCGCACTAGATGTGGTGTGGCCCCATTTCCACCTCCACCAATGCTAGTTTCGCTTTGTCGGCGAAACGACTCACCGAGTCGCCGGCGCAGTGGAGCTTTTGGATCATGAACGCACTCTTCGGCGGGCCCTATTCGACCCACGCCAAGCGCGTCTCGATCTGGAACCGGGCCGCCCCGATCCCGGGTTGCGACAAGGCGATCTGGCGCTGCGACGACCAGGGACGGATCATCCGCTGGTCCGACTACGACGACCGCTTCTCGCGCTACGGCTGGACGATCCTGCGCGAGCGCCGTGAAGGCCGGCTGGCCCAAACCCTTCGTCCCTCCGCGGCCAAACCTGTTCATGTCAGCCAGGCCGACCGGTTCGACGCCGCGCCCCTGCACAAGGCCGCCTGACACGGCGCTATGTCGCCTCTCCTTGATTTTTTGACAAGCTCGCTTGACACGACTTCGCCGATATAAGACAAGCGTCCTTGTCAACAAGACGAGGAGCCTTGTCATGTACAACGAATTTGAAGACCGGATCGCCAAGGCCGCCCTGGCCGGATCCATGGCCGCCGGCGGCGTCGCGATCGCCGTCTTCCTGCTGACCGGCGAGGTGGCGCTGAACGCCGCGGCCTCGACCCTGGACCTGGTGTTCGCGCCGCCCTCGCTGGCAATGGGCGTCCTGCTGGCCGCCGGCCTGCTCAAGCTGGCTGCTCGCCGGTTGAGCTGGTCGCGGAGCTAGACCATGGCCAAGAAGAAGATGAGTCCGGCCATGCGGCGCTACCTGATCCGGTTCTTCCCGGCCATGACCGCCTATATGGGCGTGCTGTACGCCTCGCTGTGGTGGATCCGCCACCAGGCGCCGGAAGGCCCGCTGCTCTGGGCCCTGGGCATCGCGCCCGCCCTGCCGGTCATCGCGGTGATCGTCATCATGGGCCTGTACCTGGCCGAGGAGCAGGACGAGTTCGTGCGCTCCACCCTGGTCCAGGCGATGCTTTGGGGCATGGGCGTCACCCTGGCCGGCTGCACCGCCTGGGGTTTCCTGGAGAACGTCGAACTCCTGCCGCACGTGCCGCTCTACCTGGTCTTCCCGCTCTTCTGCTGCTCGATGGGCCTGGCCCAACCTCTGGTGCGTTGGAGGTATCGGTGAAGAACCGCCTCAAGGTCCTGCGGGCCGAGCGTGACTGGAGCCAGGCCGACCTGGCCGACCGGCTGGAGGTCTCGCGCCAGACCGTCAACGCCCTGGAGACGGGCAAGTACGACCCCAGCCTGCCCCTGGCCTTCAAGCTCGCCCGCCTGTTCGGCCTGCCGATCGAGACCATCTTCCAGGATGAAGCCTGACCTCACGCGCCCGGCGCGATGTCGGCCGCCAGGTGATCGTCACCGCATCCGATCCACCGACAACCACCTCCGCCAAACCAACCATCCATCCGTCGGCGCGCCGCCGAAGCCTTCCGCGCGCCCGTAGCCAAGGAGCTCCGATCATGATCTGCCGTCGTCCTTCCTTTCACCTGATGGTCGTCCTGCTGGCCATCCTGGCCGCCATCGGCGTGTTCGGCCCCGTCCACGCCGCCTCGGTCGCCGTCCCGTCGGCCGCCGCGCCCCGCTTCACCGTCGAGGTGACGGGGCAGGGGCCCGACGTGATCCTGATCCCGGGTCTGGCCTCGTCGGCCGCGGTCTGGGACGACACCGTCAAGCAACTGCGGAGCCGCTATCGGCTGCACGTGATCCAGATCGCCGGGTTCGCCGGCGCGCCGGTCGGGGCCAACGCCGAGGGGCCGGTCATCCAGCCGTCGGTCGACGCCCTGGACAGCTACATCAAGTCCGCCCAGCTGAAGTCGCCGGCCGTGATCGGCCACTCGATGGGCGGCCTGATGGGCCTGATGCTGGCCCGCCAGCACCCCGAGGACGTGGGCCGCCTGATGGTCGTCGACAGCCTGCCCTTCTACGCCGTGCTGTTCTCGCCCGCCGCCACGGTCGAGAGCGTCAAGCCCCAGGCCGCCGCGATGCGCGACATGGCCGAGAATTCGCCGCCCGAGGCCTGGGCCGCCGGCCAGGCCCGGACCATGACCCGCCTGGTCAAGTCGCCGACCGGCCTGAAGTCGGCCACCGAAGCGTCCGTCGCCTCCAATCCCTCGGTGACCGGCCGCGCGCTCTATGACGATCTGACCACCGACCTGCGCGGCGAGATCGCCGCGATCAAGACCCCGACGGTGATGCTCTATCCCTGGGACGAGGCGACCGGCGCGCCCCAGTCGGCGTACGACGCCCTCTACACCGGCGCCTACGCCCCGATGACCTCGGCCAAGGTCAAGCGCATCGACGGCTCGCTGCACTTCATCATGCTGGACCAGCCGGCCGCCTTCGCCGCCGAGGTGGAGAGCTTCCTGCGCTAGAGCATTTTCAAGCGAAGCGGATTCCGGTTCGCGTGAAGAAAATGCGTCAAAACAAGGAACTAGCGCCCCGACCTGATGCGATCAGGTCGGGAGAGGCTCCAGGTCGGCTTGCCAGGGCCGGGGCCGGACCGGAACAGTGGCGGCATGATGATTCTGCTCGGCCGCGTCCGCCGCTTCGCCCTCGCCCTCATCGCCTTCGCGGCGATGGGGGCGAGCCCCGTTCTGGCCGAGCCCGCCCTGTGGGCGATCAAGGACAAGGATTCGACCATCTATCTGTTCGGCACGGTCCACGTGCTGCGGCCGACGACCCAGTGGCGCTCGCCCAGGATCGCCAAGGCCTTCCAGGACGCCGATGACCTGGTCATGGAGATCGAGCAGCCGGAGGACGCGGCGACGACGCGGGCCCTGATGCTAAAATACGGCGTGGATCCGACCTCGCCCCTGTCGAGCAAGCTCAAGCCGGAGTCCTACGCCAAGCTGCGGGCCGCCGCCCAGGGCATGGGCTTTCCGCCCCAGGCCCTGGATGTCATGCGGCCCTGGCTGGCGGCGCTGACGGTGTCGCTGACCCCGCTGACGCGGGCGGGCTACGACCCCGAGAGCGGCGTCGAGAGGCTGCTGAGCGCCCAGGCCAAGGCCGCGGGCAAGCCGATCTCGGCCTTCGAGACCATGGAGCAGCAGGTGCGCTTCTTCGCCGACATGACACCGGCCCAGGAGACCCAGCTGCTGGAATCCACCCTGGACGAGATCGACGACGGCCCGGCCAAGATCGACGCCCTGGTCACCGCCTGGGCGGCGGGCGACCAAGGTGAGCTGAGGCGCCAGATGGTCGACGAGATGCGGAGCGACTATCCCGACGTCTACAAGCTGCTGCTGGTCGACCGGAACAAGGATTGGGCCAGGCAACTGAAGACCAAGCTGGCCGGCTCGGGCGTCAGCTTCGTGGCGGTCGGCGCGGGGCACCTGGCGGGGCCGGACAGCCTGCAGGTCCAGCTGAAGGCGTTGGGAATCAAGGCCAAGCCGGTGGAGTAGGGGCTCGCGCGAGCCGTGGTTCCGACCCGCGCCGAGAGGCCCGAACCACCGCTTCGGGGCCGGTCCACAGGCGTCGTCGACGCATGGCCTTGAGAAGACAAGCCAGACCGGCTAGACGAACTCAGCGCTTGGACGGCGCGACTTTCTCCGTCCAACGCGGGCGTAGCTCAGAGGTAGAGCGTCTGCTTCCCAAGCAGAATGTCGTGGGTTCGATTCCCATCGCCCGCTCCAGACGCACCGCGTCTCTCACCTGGAAATTGCAGCACTGACCGCAAGGGTCGGGGTTTGTCCCGTTTTGGCGCGAACTTTGTTCGTCCAATACGGGAAAACGCTCCGAACTTCGTTAAGAACGGTTAAGCTACGCGCGCGCGATTTTGCGGTCGGACGTCGATCGCGCCGGTATCGGGGGAAGTCATGGGTAAGTTGTCGGCTGGCGCGGCGAAGGCCGCCGTTGCGGAGTCCACGCGCGTGGATCGTCTGGCGCGGTTCGCCGAGGGGCTGGAGCAACTGGCCGGACGCTGGGAGCGCGAGGCTCGCGACCCGCGGGTGGCCGCGGCCCTGAGCGAGCGCTTCGGCGCCTCGGCCCCGGAACTTCTGGCCACCCAGGACGCCGTCGCCCATCTGCTGGCCTCGTCCTTCGGAGCGCCCGGCGCCCTGCCGCCCAAGCTGCTGCTGCGTCTGCACGACGCCCTGGCGGTCCTGGCCGTGCTGGCGGCCTATGCGCCGCCGCCGGCCGAACTGAACATCGTCCCCATCGTCGACGTGAAGAGCCGGGACCAGGCGGTCCGGATCGAGACCGCCGCGCGCAAGCTGCTCAAGGGCCTGGGCCGGGTCCTGGCGGTCGGCGCGGTCGGGGCCACCGTGCTGGGCGCCTTGCCGGCGGCGGCGGGCGACTACACGGCCAACGCCAACGGCGGCGGGGCCAGCAACGGCACCAGCCTGCCCGCCCACGGCACCAACGGCGACGGCGGCAATGACGGCGGCTCGATCAGCCCCTCGATCAACGGCAGTTTTGACAAGGCCGGCGGCCCGGCCGTCAGCGTCACGGCCAACGGGAGCAATGGCGGCAACGGCGGCGACGGCTTCCTTGTCCCGCCCTTGGTCCTGGTCGGCTTCGGCGGCGACGGCGGGGTCGGCGGCGACGGCGGCGCGGTCGATCTGACGGTCGGCGGCGACGTCTCGACCACCGGCGACAACGCGGTGGGCGTCCAGGTCAAGAGCAACGCCGGCGCGGGCGGCGACGGCGGCGACGGCTACGGCGCTTATGGCGAGGGCGGCTCGGGTCGGCACGGCGGCGCCGGCGGCTCGGCCAACCTGACCAACAACGCCTCGGTCACGACCGGTGGGAACCAGTCCTCGGCCCTGTTCGTGCAGAGCACGGGCGGCGCCGGCGGCGACGGCGGCTACGGCGCGGGCATCGTCGGTTCGGGCGGCGCCGGCAGCGGCAGCGGGCCGGGCGGCTCGGTGGGGGTGATCAACAACGGCCTGCTGGAGACCTGGGGCACGGGCTCGAACGGCATCCTGGCCCAGAGCGTCGGCGGCCTGTCCGGCTCGGGCGGCTCGGCCGGCGGCATCGGCGCCTTCGCGGGCGGCTCCAACGCGGCGGGCGTCGGCGGCGCGGTCAATGTCGCCAACCATGACGGGATCATCACGCACGGCGCCGTCTCCTACGGCATCCTGGCCCAGAGCGTCGGCGGCGGCGGCGGCGCGGCCGGCGGCGCGGGCGGGATCGCGGCTCTGGGCGGCGCGGGTTCGGGCGGCGGCAACGGCGGCCAGGTCGACGTGTTCAACGACGGCGTGATCGAGACCGGCGGCGTGGCCTCGATCGGCATGTTCGCCCAGAGCGTGGGCGGCAGCGGCGGCGTCGGCGGCGGGGCCGGCGGCCTGGTCGGCATCGGCGGCGGCGGCGGCTCGTCCGGCGACGGCGGCGCGGTGACCGCCACCAACGCGGGCCAGATCTTCACCCACAACGACCTGTCCACGGGCGTGTTCGCCCAGAGCATCGGCGGCGGCGGCGGCAACGGCGCGGGCGGCGGCGGTCTGGTCGGCATCGGCGGCGACGGCGGCGCCTCGGGCAAGGGCGGGACCGTCACGGTGTCCAACACCGGCACGGTCGAGACCGACGGCAAGCTGGCCGCGGGCGTGTTCGCCCAGAGCGTGGGCGGCGGCGGCGGCAACGGCGCGGGGGCCGGCGGCCTGGTCGCGATCGGCGGCAAGGGCGGCGCGGGCGGCGACGGTGACACGGTCACGGTCGTCAACGACGGCGCCCTGACGACCCACGGCTATGACTCCTACGCGGTGTTCGCCCAGAGCGTGGGCGGCGGCGGCGGCAACGGCGGCGGCGCGGGCGGCATGTTCGCGATCGGCGGCGGCGGGTCCGGCGGCGGCATCGGCGGGACCGTCAACGTCACCAATCACGGCGCGATCGTCACCGACCTCGACGGTTCGGGCGGCGTGTTCGCCCAGTCGGTCGGCGGCGGCGGCGGCAACGGCGGCGACTCCACCAGCGTGGGCCTGTTCGTCAACCTGTCGATCGGCGGCTCGGGCGGCACGGCCAGCCGGGGCGGCGACGTCACGGTGATCAACGACGGCTCGATCGCCACCGGCGGCGACCGGGCCACGGCCATCTACGCTCAGAGCGTGGGCGGCGGCGGCGGCGACGGCGGCTTCGGGGCCGGCGGCGCGATCGGCGTCTACGGCGCGGTCAGCATCGGGGTCGGCGGCGACGGCGGCGCGGGCGGCGCGGGCGGGATCGTCCACGTCACGGCCGACGGGACCCTGGTCACCACCGGCGCGGATTCGCGCGGCGTGTTCGCCCAGAGCGTGGGCGGCGGCGGCGGCGACGGCGGCTACACGGTCGCCGCGGCCCTGGCGGTCGGCGACGTCGGCGCGGCGGCGGGTTCGATCTCGGTCGGCGGTTCGGGCGCCGGCGGCGGGGCCGGCGGCGAGGTCACGGTCGATCACACCACCGGCGTGAACATCGACACCAGCGGCGACCGGGCGGTCGGCGTGTTCGCCCAGAGCGTGGGCGGCGGCGGCGGCAACGGCGGCTGGAGCGGCGCGATCGCGCTCGCGGCCTCGGGCGGCGCCAGCGCGTCGATCGGCGTGGCCGTGGGCGGCGGCGCCGACGACGGCGGCAAGGGCGGCAAGGTCACGGTCGATACGGCCGGCCAGATCCACACCCGGGGCGTCGACGCCTCGGCCATCTATGCTCAGAGCATCGGCGGCGGCGGCGGCACGGGCGGCTTCGCCCTGGCCGGGGCCCTGGCCGGCGGCTCGGCGGCCGGCGCGGCCTCGGTCGGGGTCGGCGGTTCGGGCGGCGCCGGCGGCGAGGGCGACGAGGTCAAGGTGCTCAGCGTCACCGACATCGTCACCGAAGGCGACCGTTCGGCCGGGATCTTCGCCCAGGCGGTGGGCGGCGGCGGCGGCAGCGGCGGCTGGAGCGGCGCGGTGGCGGGCGCGGGCGGCGTGGCCGGCGGCTCGGTCGGCGTCTCGGTCGGCGGCAGCGGCGATCACGGCGGCAAGGGCGGCGTCGTAAAGGTCAACAGCGTCGGCCAGATCGACACCCTGGGCGAGGACGCCACGGGCATCTTCGGCCAGAGCGTCGGCGGCGGCGGCGGCAGCGGCGGCTTCTCGCTGGCGGCGGCCGTGGCGGGCGGCGAGGGCGCGCTGGCGGGCTCCGTCGGAGTCGGCGGTTCGGGCGCGGGCGGCGGCGACGGCGACACGGTCGACATCATCACCCACGGCGACATCCATACGCGCGGCGACCGGGCGGCGGGCGTGTTCGCCCAGTCGATCGGCGGCGGCGGCGGCAACGGCGGCTGGAGCGGCTCGCTGGCGGGGGCCGGCGGCGTCGGCGCCGGCGCGGTCGGGGTTTCGGTCGGCGGCTCGGCCGACGGCGGCGGCGTGGGCAAGGACGTCTCGATCCTCAGCCGCGGCGCGGTGGCCACCGAAGGCGACGACGCGGCGGGCCTGATGGCCCAGTCGGTCGGCGGCGGCGGCGGCACGGGCGGCTTCTCGTTGGCGGCGGGCATCGCCGGCGGCGAATTCGCGGGCTCGGCCTCGGTCGGGGTCGGCGGTTCGGGCGGCGGCGGCGGCAAGGCCGGCAAGGTCCTGGTCGACACCCAGGGCGACATTTCCACGATCGGCGATCGGTCCTCGGCCATCTACGCCCAGAGCGTGGGCGGCGGCGGCGGCTCGGGCGGCTGGACGGGCGCGCTGGGCATCGCCGGCGGGACCGGGGCCGGCACGGTGGCGGTCGGGGTCGGCGGCAGCGGCGACGTCGGCGGGGCCGGCGACACGGTCGGGGTGACCAGCGTCGGCGACCTGGAGACCCAGGGCGCGGATTCGCACGGCATCCTGGCCCAGTCGATCGGCGGCGGCGGCGGCAGCGGCGGCTTCTCGCTGGCGGCCGGCGTGGCGGGCGGCGAGACGGCGGGGGCCGGCTCGGTCTCGGTCGGCGGCTCGGGCCTGGGCGGCGGCGACGCCGAGGCGGTGACCGTCTCGTCCAGCGGCGACATCCATACCCACGGCGACCGGTCGGCGGGCGTCTACGCCCAGTCGGTGGGCGGCGGCGGCGGCGACGGCGGCTGGAGCGGTTCGCTCGCCATCGGCGCGGGCCAGACCGCGGGCGCGGTCGGCGTCAGCGTCGGCGGTTCGGCCGGGCTGGGCGGCGCCGGCCGGGCCGTCACGGTCGACAGCGTCGGCACGGTGATCACGGAGGGACATGACGCGGCGGGCTTGCTGGCCCAGAGCATCGGCGGCGGCGGCGGCACGGGCGGCTTCTCGCTGGCGGCCGGCGTCGGCGCGGGTCAGACGGCGGGCGCGGCTAGCGTCAGCGTCGGCGGCACGGGCGGGGCGGGCGGCGTCGCCGGCCGGGTCGAGGTCAGCAGCGAGGGGACGATCGTCACCGGCGGCGACCGATCCTACGGCGTCCAGGCCCAGTCGATCGGCGGCGGCGGCGGCAGCGGCGGCTGGAGCGGTTCGCTGGCGGTCGGCGCGGGCAACAACGCCGCGGCGGTCACGGTCGGGATCGGCGGCGGCGGCGGCGTGGGCAACGACGGCGGCGAGGTCGAGGTCGACGTCATCGACCTGATCCTGACCCTGGGCGACGACGCCACGGCGGTGCTCGCGCAATCGATCGGCGGCGGCGGCGGCAGCGGCGGCTTCTCGTTGGCGGCTGGCGTCGGGGCGGGCCAGACGGCCGGCTCGGGCAGCCTGACCGTCGGCGGCTTCGGCGGCTCGGCGGGCGACGGCAAGATCGTCGAGGTCACCAGCCACGCGGACATCGGCACCATCGGCGATCGCGCCAACGGCATCCAGGCCCAGAGCATCGGCGGCGGCGGCGGAGCCGGCGGCTGGACGGCCGCCCTGGCGGTCGGGGCGGGCCAGACCAGCGGCGCGGTCGCCGTCGGCATCGGCGGCTTCGGCGCCGGCGGCGGCGACGCGGGGGCCGTGACGGTCGACAGCTTCGGCCAGATCTACACCATCGGCGACGACGCGGCGGGCGTCCTGGCCCAGTCGATCGGCGGCGGCGGCGGCAGCGGCGGATTCTCGCTGGCGGCCGGCGTCTCGGTCGGCCAGAGCACCGGGGCGGGGACCCTGACCATCGGCGGCGGCGGCGGGGTCGGCGGCGACGCCGGCGACGTCACCGTCCACAGCCACGACGTGATCATCACCGAGGGCGACCGCGCCTATGCGATCCAGGCCCAGTCGATCGGCGGCGGCGGCGGTAACGGGGGCTTCTCGGCCTCGGTGACGGCGGCCCTGTCCTCGGGCGCGCCCAAGGCGATCAGCGCCTCGGTCGGCGGCTTCGGCGGCGCGGGCGGCGACGGCAAGGTCGTCACGGTCACCAGCGACCTCGGCGCCTCGACCTATGGCGAGGACGCTCACGCCCTCTACGCCCAGAGCGTGGGCGGCGGCGGCGGGTCCGGCGGCTTCTCGCTGGCCGGCGCCCTGACGGCGGGGACCAGCACGGTCGGCCTCTCGGCGGCCATCGGCGGCGCGGGCGGCGCGGCGGGCGAGGGCGGCGACGTCCATGTCGTCACCGACGGCGTGACCACCACCGACGGCGCGCGGTCCTACGGCGTGTTCGCCCAGAGCGTGGGCGGCGGCGGCGGCGACGGCGGCTTCGCCGGCGCCCTGACCGGCGGCCTTGGCTCGACCGACAACATCGCCATCGGCGTGTCGATCGGCGGCTTCGGCGGCGCGGCGGGCAAGGCCGGCGACGTCGAGGTGACCAACCACGGCAAGGTCGGCACGCTGGGCGACGGCTCCACGGCGGTGTTCGCCCAGAGTGTGGGCGGCGGCGGCGGCTCGGGCGGCATGGCCGTCTCGGCGGCCCTGGGCGGCGCCAAGTCCAAGAACATCTCGATCGCCCTGGGCGGTTCGGGCGCCGGCGGCGGCAAGGGCGGCGACGTCAAGGTCACCTCGACCGACCTGGTGGTCACCGAAGGCGACGACGCCATCGCCATCTTCGCCCAGAGCGTGGGCGGCGGCGGCGGGGCCGGCGGCGCGGCGGGCGCCCTGGCGGTGTCCGGCGGCGAGTCGACCAACCTGGCGATGAACATCGGCGGCTTCGGCGGCGCGGGCTCGCAAGGCGGCGACGTCACGGTCGTCAACAGCGGGCAGGTCTTCACCTCGGGCGAGCAGTCGCACGGCATCTTCGCCGAGAGCGTCGGCGGCGGCGGCGGCCACGGCGGCATGGCCGGCATCGACGAGAACCAGTGGTCCGACTACATGGCCGGCGGCGCCGGCACGGTCAGCCTGGGCTCCAACAGCAACAACATCTCGGTCGCCCTGGGCGGCCAGGGCGGCACCGGCGACGACGGCGGCGTGGTCAAGGTGACCAACAGCGGCGTGGTGGCCACCACCGGCGAGTCCCAGGCCAACGCCATCTACGCCCAGAGCATCGGCGGCGGCGGCGGCGACGCGGGCGTGGCCACGGCGGCATCCGGCAGCTTCGGCCAGGGCAAGAACGGCACCTACGCCGTCGCCCTGGGCGGCTTCGGCGGCGAGGCCGGAAACGGCGGCCTGGTCCAGGTGGTCAACAGCGGCTCGCTCAGCACGATCGGCGGCAACTCGACCGGCATCGTCGCCCAGAGCGTGGGCGGCGGCGGCGGCAGCGGCGGCGACGCCCGCGGCTTCTCGCTGGGCTTCGCCAAGAAGGCGGCCGGCACGACCAAGGCCACCTCGGTCAACGTGTCGATCGGCGGCCAGGGCGGGGCGGCCGGCGACGGCGGCCAGGTCGACGTGACCAACAGCGGCCAGATCCTGACCGAGGGCGGCGACTCGCACGGCGTGTTCGCCCAGTCGGTCGGCGGCGGCGGCGGTCGCGGCGGCCTGATCTCGACCCAGGGCGAGGAGGTCGTGACCTTCCTGGACCTGGCCAACAAGGGCGAGGCCAAGGGCGGCCAGATCGCCATCGGCGGTTCGGGCGCGGGCGGCGGTGACGGCGGCGCGGTCACGGTCGGCAACAGCGGCCTGATCTGGACCAAGGGCAAGGACGCCCACGGCGTGTTCGCCCAATCGGTGGGCGGCGGCGGCGGCGACGGCGGCTCGGGCCTGGCCGGCGAGGTCAGCATCGGCGGCCAGGGCGGCGTGGCCGGCGACGGCGGCGCGGTCAAGGTCAGCAACAGCGGGACCATCGTCACCGAAGGCGCCCTGTCGCGCGGCGTGTTCGCCCAGAGCGTGGGCGGCGGCGGTGGCACCGGCGGGGCCACCGACTACGACGGCCCCGACACCTATTCCTACAGCGACGCCCTTTCCAAGACGATGGGCGAGGTCGGCAAGCTGACCGACGCCAAGGACCTGGTCGACTCGTTCAGCGAGCCGGCCTGGGGGATCAGCATCGGCGGCACGGGCGGCTCGGCCGGTGACGGCGGCAGCGTCACGGTCGACAACAGCGGCGCGATCTACACGTCCGGCCGGCTGTCGCACGGGGTCATGGCCCAGAGCGTCGGCGGCGGCGGCGGCACGGGCGGCGAGGGGACGATCACCGGCCTCGGCCAGATCGTGTTCTCCGGCGTGGGCGGCACGGCCGGCGACGGCGGCGACGTCATCGTCACCAACAGCGGCCTGATCCAGACCGAAGGCTTCGGCGCCTACGGCATCTTCGCCCAGAGCATCGGCGGCGGCGGCGGCGTGGCCGGCGACGTGTCGCTGGGCATCGCCTCGTGGGGCGACTTCAGCGCCTACGGCGGCGAGGACTACAGCGACTACGCCGACATGAGCATCAACCCGCTGGACGGCTACGGCGGCGACGGCGGCGACGTCACGGTGACCAACACCGGCGACATCGTGCTGCTGGGCGCCGGCTCGGTCGGCATCTTCGCCCAGTCGGTGGGCGGCGGCGGCGGCCTGTTCGGCAGCGGCCTGGGCCTGTCGTTCGCCGGTTCGCTGGGCGGCACGGGCGACGCGGGCACGGTCACCGTGATCCAGAACGGCAACATCTGGGCCGGCGGCCTGAACGGCATCGGGGCCTTCTTCCAGAGCCAGGCCGGCGACGTGCCGGCGGCCGGATCGCACAGCCTGGCCGCGTCGGCCGCGGCGGCGCCGACCTATTCGGCGGCCGACATCGTCGCCACCCTGAACGGCGACGTTCATGGCGGCTCGGTCTACGGCAAGGGCGTGTTCGTCGACGGCGGCAAGAACAACGTCATCACCCTGAACGGCGTGGTGTCGGCGGCCTCGAACCTCGCGATCCTGGCGACCACCGGCAACGACACGATCATCAGCAACAAGGGCGTGATCGGCAACATCGACCTGGGTCGCGGCGTGAACGCCTTCCGCAACACGGCGGCCTCGACCCTGCTGACCCTGGACTATGTGAAGCTGAACGGCGGCCTGCTGACCAACGACGGACTGCTCACGCCGGGCGGCGCCGGCCTGGTGCAGGTCACCAGCGTCGAGGGCGACTTCAAGCAGACCGCGACCGGCGTGTTCCTGGCCGACCTGGACCTGGGCAAGACGGGCAAGGCCGGCGAGATCGACCGCCTGGACATCACCGGCTCGCTGGACCTGAAGGGCAAGTTCGTCCTGCAGATCGCCGACCCGGGCCACATCCTGCCGGGCGACCACACGGCCGCCATCCTCAACGGTTCGGGCGTGGTCACCGCCTCGGGCCTGCAGCTGGTGGCCCCGGTCTCGTCGATCGCCATGTTCGAGCTGAAGACCACGGCCGACGACCTGAACCTGCACTATGTGGTCGACTTCTCGCCGGCCGGGTTCAACGTCAACCGCACGGCCGTCGGCGACCACATCAACAACATCCAGCTGGCCGGCAGCACCAACGCCTTCGCGCCGGTGGCGGCCGAACTGTTCTGGGAGCCGTCGCAGGTCAATCTGGCCAACTATTACGACAGCTTCAGCGCCGAGACCTATGCCGACCAGGTGGCGGTGACCAACTTCGCCATCGCCGGCTTCACGGACTCGATGATGACCTGTCCGACGGCGCCGGGGCAGGGCGAGGCCGACAGCTGCGTCTGGGCCAAGGCCGGCGGGCGGCAGCTGACGCTGGACGCCACGGCCCAGGACATGGCGTACAAGGAGCGTTCGACGGGTCTGTCGGGCGGCTTCGAGAACGCCGCGGGCCCGCACTGGCGGTTCGGCGCGGCGGCCTCGGCCGAGAGCCTGCGGACCGGCATCCCGACCCGCACCCAGGGCGACGGCGACCGCTATCAGTTCGGCGCGGTGGCCAAGGCCGCCGACGGTCCGCTGACGGCCGCCATGGCCTTCACCGCCGGTTCCAGCTCGGTCGACACCCGTCGCGCCGTGCTGCTGCCCTCGGGCCTGCGGATGGCGGAAGCCAAGCAGCGCCAGACGTTCCAGGCGATCACCGCCCGGACCGGCTACCGCTTCGGCACGGGCAAGGCCTACGCCAAGCCGATCGCCGAACTGAACTGGGCTCGGATCTCGACCGACGCCTTCGCGGAAAAGGGCGCCGGCGCCCTGAACCTGGTGGCGCCCAAGCAGGTAGACCAGTCCACCCGCGCCAGCGTCAAGCTGGAGGTCGGCGGCGAGTTCATGCAGGGCGTCACGGCGATCCGGCCCTATGCCCGGATCGGCGCCAGCCACATGCTGTCGGGGCGCGCGCCGCAGTTCACCACCGCGTTCGAGAGCGCGGCGCCGGTGGCGGGGTCGTTCGACGTCGCCGGGCGGCTGGACAAGACGACGGTCGACGCCGAACTCGGCGCGGCCCTGGTCAACGCCAAGGGGGCCAGCGCCAGGGTCAACTGGTCGGGTCAGTTCGGCGACCGAGTCAGCAACCAGGCCCTGGCGGTGAAATTCACCGTGCCGTTCTAAGAACCTCTCTGACCCGCTCATCCCGGCGAAAGCCGGGACCCAGATGGAATGGCTTGGAAGCTGACGCCAAAAGCGCTGAGCCCTTCCAATCATCCGCACCGCTATAGGATCTGGGTCCCGGCGTTCGCCGGGATGAGCGGATTTGGGAGATGCTTGCGCGCGCCCAACGAAACTTGATACTTCGCACCCTGAAGCGACGGGGCGGGCTTGTTGGCCTGCCCCGTCGTCGCTATTTCGCGCTCTTCGCTTTTCCAGACAGACGAGACCACGCCCGTGGCGAAACCGGCCAAAGCCATCATTCTCAGCGCCGGCCAGGGCAAGCGCCTGTCGCCGCTCACCGATACGCGCCCCAAGTGCCTGGTCGAGCTTTCGGGCCGTACTGTGCTGCATTGGCAGCTCAAGCACCTGGCCGAGGCGGGGATCACCGAGGCGGTGGTGGTGACCGGCTTCGCCGCCGACACCGTCGAGAAGGAGGTCGCCGGGCTGGACGTCCCGGGCCTCGAGATCCGCACCCTGTTCAATCCGTTCTACGCCCTGACCGACAACCTGGCGACCTGCTGGCTGGCGCGCGGCGAGATGCGCGGCGACTTCCTGCTGCTGAACGGCGACACCCTGTTCGAGGCCCCGATCGCCGAGCGCCTGATCGCCGCCCCGCCGGCCCCGATCACCGTCACCATCGACCGCAAGGCCGCCGGCTACGACGCCGACGACATGAAGGTGCTGACCGAGGGCCTGTCCCTGCGGGCCATCGGCAAGACCATCGATCAGTACGACGCCGAGTCGATCGGCTTCCTGCGCTTCGACCCCGAGGGCGCGGCGCTGTTCACCCGCATCGTCGAGCAGGCCCTGCGCACGCCGGAGGGCCTCAAGCGCTGGTACCTCAGCGTCATCAACCAGATCGCCCAAGACCACGACGTGGTCAGGGTGCAGTCGATCGAGGGCCTGGAATGGGCCGAGATGGACTTCCCCGAAGACCTGCCGAAGAACCGCGAACTGGCGGCGGCCTGGGTCGCGGCGGGGGAGTAGGCGAGGGCGGGCGCCTCGGCGGCGCCCAACGGGTGTTCGCCGGCGCCGAAGGCTTGATCAAACCTCGATATTCCGTGTCCTGACGATTGTGTCGTCGGCGGCGCGTCGCCGTGCTCAATCCGAACATTTTCATGCTCGGAAACCCTTCAAGTAAGCGTGTTCTTACCCTGTCACCGGCCGGTCACACGCCGTCCCTATACGGCGGAGACCTCAGCCTAAACCGCTGGGCGCGCTTGAGGAGGCAGGCCGTTGGGCCAATACCTCCTTGGTGTTTTTGGTCGATTCGAGCCCGGGGTCGGGCGGAACGGGGATTTCCATGCGTAGGTTCGGAATTCACAAAGTCAGCCTGCTGACGGGCGCGGCGCTGTCGGCGCTGTCCTTCGGCGGCGCCCTGGCCCAGGAGGCGTCCTCGACGACCCTGGACGCGGTCGTGGTCACGGCCGAGCGCCGGTCGGAAAACCTGCAGAAGGTGCCGGTGTCGGTGGCCGTGGTCGGCGGCGACCAGCTGCGCGCCATCCAGGGCGGCGGCGACGACATCATCTCGCTGTCGGGCAAGGTGCCCAGCTTCTACGCCGAGACCACCACGGGCCGGATCTTCCCGCGCTTCTACATCCGCGGCCTGGGCAACATCGACTTCTACCTGGGCGCCTCCCAGCCGGTGTCGATCATCCAGGACGACGTCGTGCTCGAGCACGTGGTGCTGAAGTCCAACCCGGTGTTCGACGTCCGGCAGGTGGAAGTGCTGCGCGGCCCGCAAGGTTCGCTGTTCGGCCGCAACACCACCGCCGGCATCGTCAAGTTCGACACCAACCGGCCGACCCAGACCCTGGAAGGCCGCGCCAGCGCCTCGTACGGCACGTACGGCACGACCACCTTCGACGGCGGCATCGGCGGGCCGATCGTGGCCGACAAGCTGGCCTTCCGCGTTTCGGCGCTCTACCAGCACCGCGACGACTATGTCGACAACACCTTCGCCGGGACCAGCGCCGACGGCACCGTCACCCCGAAGAAGGACGCCATGGGCGGCTTCGACGAGAAGGACGTGCGGGTCCAGCTGCTGGCCACCCCGACCGAGCAGCTGACGGTCCTGGCCTCGGCCCACGCCCGCAACTACGAGGGCACCTCGACCCTGTTCCTGCGCCAGGCGCTGACCAAGGGCTCCAACGAACCCCACGCCCCGCGCGACAGCGTCGCCTTCGACGAGGCCGACAACAACCCGCAGGCCTACGACACCCAGGGCGCGTCGCTGAACCTGGCCTATGACCTGGGCCCGGTGACCCTGACCTCGATCAGCGCCTACGAGACCACCGCCGGCTACAGCCGCGGCGACACCGACGGCGGCGCGGCCGCCAACTATCCGGTCGGCGGCGTGCCCAACGGCTTCGGCCAATCGATGGGCCAGGTCCGCGGCCTCGACCAGCTGACCCAGGAACTGCGCCTGGCCAGCAACGGCGACGATCGCCTGAAGTGGCAGGTGGGCGCGCTGTACTTCGACTCGCGCGACACGACCGACTTCTACCAGCGCGCCTATTTCCTGAAGCCCGGCTCGGCCGGCTACAACCCCAACAACTGGGTGCGGCTGGACAACCTCAACACCTCGTGGGCGGTGTTCGGCCAGGTCAGCTACAAGCTGACCGACGCCCTGACGATCACCGGCGGCCTGCGCGACACCTACGACGCCAAGAAGACCAGGCTGGTCAAGACGGCCAACACCGCCGCCAACGTCCAGACCTACGCCGGCCGTCGCTATGTGCGCCTGTCGGACGAGCAGGTCAGCTGGGACCTCTCGGCCAACTACGAGGTCAATCCCGACCTGAACCTCTACGCCCGCGCGGCCAAGGGCTTCCGCGGCCCGACCATCCAGGGCCGCTCGGCGGTGTTCAACAGCGACTTCACGACCGCCAATTCCGAAACGATCCTGTCGTGGGAAGCCGGCTTCAAGAGCACGCTGCTGGACAACACCCTGCGCCTGAACGCCTCGGCCTTCACCTACGAGGTCAAGGACATCCAGCTGAACGGCAACGACTCCAACGGCAACGGCGTGCTGTTCAACGCCGACAAGGCCAAGGCCTACGGCCTGGAAGCTGACGCCGAATGGCGCCCGATCTCCAACCTGACCCTGACGGCGGGCCTGAGCCTGCTGCACAGCGAGATCGACGACAAGCGCGTCTACGCCCAGGTCTGCGCGCTGAACAGCGTGGTGGTCTGCACGGTCAAGAACCCGACCAAGGCGATCGTCGGCCCCTTCGGCACCAGCTATTTCGCCCAAATCGACGGCCAGCCGCTGCCCAACGCGCCGAAGTACAACTTCAGCTTCACGGGCCGCTACGACGTGCCGGTCGGCGCCGACGGCAAGCTGTTCATCGCCACGGACTGGAACGTCCAGGGCTATACGAACTTCGTGCTCTACAAGACCGACGAGTTCTACTCGAAGGGCAACTTCGAAGGCGGGCTGAAGCTCGGCTACGAAGGCGGCGACGGCGCCTATGAAGTGGCCCTGTTCGGCCGCAACATCACCAACGAGAAGAACCTCAAGGGGGTCATCGAGAACTACATGGCGGCCGTCTACAATGAGCCGCGCATCGTGGGGATCTCGGTCAGCGCCAAGCTGAAATAGTCCGCGTCCACGTTTCGACCTCTCAAGGACCCCGTCGCCGACGCCGCTCCAGCGGCGCTCGGCGGCGGGGTTTTTTCACGTCTGGAGCTCGTGCAACCTCTATGGTTGCGCTTAAATGCATACTCCCTCCCCAATTGCGTTCGCGAAGGAGTTCGGTCAGGCTCGCGCAGGGACGCCTCGTGGAGACTCAGTCTCGCGTCGGAAGTTCGCGGCGTTGGCGCCCCGCTCGAAACCAAGGTCTTCAACGACGCGAGAGGGAGCGACCAATGTCACTGAGAGTTCACGGCCTGCCTTTGGGCCAGAAGCGCGAAGAAGCGGCGAACGGAGCCACCGCCGACGGCTGGGCCACGAGGCTGGCGAAACTGATCCCCGCCGAGGCGCTGGGCGTCTACGGCGCGGCGCTCGGCCTCATACCGAGCCTGGAGGGCCAGGATACGGTGCGGCTGGTCCTCCTGATCGTGGTCACCTTGGCCTGTCTGGCCATCCTGATCGCGGTGCGTATCAAGAGCACGGCTCAAAACGCCGACGGTCCCCAACCGCTGGGCATCGCCATCTCGTGCGTGGCCTTCCTGATCTGGACCGCGACATTGGGGCCGACGAGCTCCCCGTTCCCGATCCCGAAAGACTTCGGGTTCATCGTCTCGCTTGTCGGGATGCTCTATGTCGCCCTGGTGGGCGTCTTCTATCGCGGCGACACCACAACGTGAGCCCGGCGATCGCCGCGGGGGCTCACCCCTCGACGATCGACCGCACCAGGTCCAGGTCGGCCGGCTTGTCGACGTCCACCGCCGCCAAGCCGTGCCGCGCCCGGACGGCCGCCGCCTTGACCCCCGCCAGGCGGCCGATGCGGGCCACCATCTCGTCCAGGGTCATCAGGCCCAGCAGGTAGCGCGCCAGCATGACCGGACCGAACAGGGCCGCGATTTTCCACGGCTGCTTGCGGTGCTTCTCGACCGTGCGCCACAGGTCGATGGCCCGCAAGCTGGCCGGGGTTTTCAGATAGAACAGGTTGCAGCCCGAATAGCGGCCGTCGCGGAACGCCAGATAGGTGCGCTTGGTGGTCGGCGCGGCCGACCGCACCAGGGCCTCCTCGCCCAGCAGGATGGCGATGTCGGCGTCGGCCGGGGTGTCGGCCATGAAGTCCGTCACCCATTCCGGCCGCAGCAGGGCGTGGTCGACCGTGGTCACCAGCAGCGGCGTGCCCATGGCCACCGCGCCCTCGTGGACGCTCTGGCTGGGACCGGCGGCCGAGGGCAGGCGCGACAGCGTCGCCCGGGCCTTCTCGGCCCGCAGGGCCGCTTGCAGCGCCACGTCGTTGGTCGAGACGCCGATGCGGCTGGCGCCGGCCTGGTCCAGCGCGGTCAACACCCGCCGCAGCAGGGTCTGGCCGCCCAGGACGATCAGGCCCTTCTGGCTGACGCCGGCATAGTCGGCGACGGGATCGACCCCGCCGCGCGAACCGGCCAGCACGAGCGCCTGAAAGGGCTCTCCAGGGCCTGCTTCCTGGCCCACCGGCTAGATCGCCTTCTCGTAGATCCGATAGGTCTTGTAGATCTCCGCGCCCATCGCCTCGGAGATCCGGCGCATCGGGGCGTTGTCCTCGAGGATCCACGAGAACTCAAACTTGTCGTAGCCCAGGGCCAGGCCCGCGTCGCGGCCGGCGTTCATCAGGTGGAACGGCACGACCTGACCGCGCAGGGTGTCGGCGAACTTGCGCTTGAGGCCCATCAGCGGGATGCGGATCGACTTGACCCGCTTGACCTTCAGCCGCCACAGCAGCTTGGCCCAGCCGAACGGCAGCAGCTTGCCGTTCAGGCCCTCGATGGCCTCGTTGACGTTGGGCAGCAGCACGATGAAGCCCGCCGGCTCGCCGTCGATCTCGGAAAACAGGATCAGGCGCTTGTCGAGCACGTCCTTCAGCGACTTGCCCAGCTGGGCGGTCTCGGCCTCGGTGGTGGGCACGAAGCCCCAGTTGCCCGCCCAGGCGTCGTTGAGGATGCCGGTCAGGGCTTTGACCTCCTCGTCGTAGCGGCTCATGTCCAGCTCGCGCAGGGTCACGCCCTCGGGCAGGCCGCGCTTGACCCGGCGCACCACCACGGGCGGCAGGGCGGCGCGGGGATCGCAGACATAGGCGTAGACGTCCTTGGCCTTGACGTAGCCCTGCTCTTCGACGCGCGCGGCCGTGTAGCGGGGGTCGTGGCCCATCATCACCATCGGCTTGGTGTCGAAGCCGTCGACCAGCAGGCCGACCTCCTCGTTGATCGACAGGTTGAACGGACCCAGGGCCCGGTCGCAGCCGCGCGCCTTCAGCCAGTCCTCGGCCGTGCGGAACAGCAGGGAGAAGATCGCCGGCTCGTCCTCGGCGGCGACCATGCCGAAGTTGCCGGTCTTCGCCGTGCCTTCCTCGGTGGCCAGGTGGTCGATCTGGGCGCTGATCCGGCCCACGTCGCGGCCGCCGCGCACGGCCAGCCACATCTGCACGTCGGCATGCTCGAAGAACGGGTTGGTCTTGGGCGTCAGGGCCGCCATCCGCTCGTACATCAGCGGCACGACCCAGTTGGGGTCCTTGGCGTTCAGTCGGTTGGCCAGCTCGATGAACCGCTTCAGCTCGGCCTTGGAGTTGACGGGAACGATCGAGAGGTCGGAGTCGGTGGTGTCGAACGGCATTCAGCCCTCCAAAACAACAAGCGCATGGATCGCGAGGGCCGCGAAGATGACCGGACCGCCCCAGACGGCCAGGATGGGCGAAAGGGAGCCGCCTTCGCCGAGCGCCGACAGCAAGCCGTTGACGACCAGGAAGATGAGGCCGGCCGCCAGGCCGCCGGCCAGCAGCAGCGCGCCTTGGCCGCTGCGGAAATTAGCCAGGGCGACCGGCGCGCTGAGCAGCAGCATCACCAGGGACACGACCGGTCCGGCGAAGGCGGCCAGCAAGCGGGTCTCGTAGAAGGTGGTCGGGCGGTCGCCGCCGCCGTTCAGCAGGGCGCGGCGAGCCGTCGCCGCGGTCGGCACGGGGCTGTCGGCGAACAGGGCCTGGACGTCCTGAGGGTGCAGGGGCGAGGGCCAGTCCATCTTGGCGGCGGGCGTGACATTGGACTGCTCGCCGTGGAACCGGACGATCACGGGCTTGGTCAGGGCCCAGCCCTTGTCGCGGGCGTAGGAGGCCGACGGCGCTTCGACGCGCTCCACCAGCCGGCCGGTGGTGTCGCGCCGATAGATCCTCACCGCGTTCAGGGTTGCGCCGTCGGCCGAGGACCCGGCGGCGATCACCAGGTCGTCGCCGGCCCGGAAGCTGCGCGGACCCGGGACCTTGCGATCGGCGGCCGGCGTGGTGGCCTGCCACCACGCGGCCAGCACCGGATCGGTGCGGGGGGCGATCAGCTGGGCGCAGCTGAAGTCGACGGCCATCACCACGAACGCCACGGGCAAGGCCATGGCGACGATGCGATAGGCCGAGATGCCGGTCGCGCGCATGGCGATGATCGCGCTCTCGCGCGCCAGCTGCGAGAAGGCGAACAGCCCGCCGGCCAGGGTGGCGATCGGGGCGACCTGCTCGATCAGCCGCGGCGAGCGCAGGGCGGCGTAGTACAGCACCCCGGCCGTGCCCAGGCCCCGGTCGAGGATGTCGGTGGTCACTTCCAGCAGGTCGAGGATCTGCAGGATGGAGAACAGGATCACGGCCGCGCCGAACACGCGCATGCCGACCGTCCGCAGGACATAGAGCGGGATCTTCATGCCTCGGCCTGCTCGAACTTGTCGCGGAACATGCGGCGGAAACGCTTGATGCCCACGCCGAACCGGCGGATCAGCTCGGTGACCGGGGTCTGGCCGGGGCGCTTGCGGCTGCCGATGAACATCCAGACGCTGAGGCCGGTGAAGATCAGCCATGGCGCTCCGACCGCCGCCAGCGGCATGGCCTTGCCCGATTCCGCCAGGCTCTGGCCCAGTTGCAGGCTGTGCTGGAAGGCCAGCAGCAGCACGCCGGCGATGATCAGGCCGGGCGTGCGGTTGCCGCGCTTGGCGGCCAGTCCCAGCGGGAAGGCCAGCAGCGGCAGGAAGGGCAGGAACAAGGCCCGGGCCAGGCGTCCGTAGAGCTCGGCCAGCAGGGTGGCGCGCGGCACGATCGGCTTGGGGCTGTCGGCCTGGCGGGCCAGTTCGCCCAGGGTCAGCTCGCGCTCGTCGCCGCCGCGGCTGCGCAGCAGGGCGGCCGCGCCGGCCAGGGGCACGTTGGTGGTGAAACGGTCGAACATCAGGATGCGATAATGGCCCAGGGCGTCCACGCCGATCCGCTGGCCCTTGCGCAGCAGCATGGTGACGTTCTTGCCGTCGGCGTCGGCCCGCAGGTCGGCGGTGGCGGCGGTGATCACCTCCTCGCGGCCGTTGACGTCCATGCGGCGGATGAACACCCGCGTCAGCTGCTGGCCGGCCGCGTCGGCGCCGTCGGCGGTCATCAGCAGCTTGGGCTGGTCGATGAAGGCCCCGCCGTTGAGTTTGCCGTTCCAGCCGGCGTTGATCGCCTCGTGCATGACGGCGCGATAGGCGTAGCGGCTGTAGGGCTGCATGTAGCCGAACACGACCAGGCTGAAGACCGTCAGGAACAGGCCGACGCAGACGAACGGCGCGGCGATGCGGGTCAGGGACTGGCCGCTGGCCAGCAGGGCGTCGATCTCCGACCCGTCGCTGAGCTTGGTGATGACGATGAACAGCGCCACGAAGAACGCCACGGGCAGGGCCAGGCCCAGATAGTGCGGCACCAGATTGGCGGCCAGCGAGGTGACATAGCCGAAGCGGGCGCTGCTTTGCGACAGCACGTCCAGCAGGCGCAGGACCCGCTCCAGCAGCAGGGCGATCACCGTCACGCCCAGGCAGCCGACGATCGGCCAGGCCAGCAGGCGCAGCAGATAGGCGTCGATCAGCCGGAAACGCGCGGTTCCATGCGGCGTGGGAATGGGCTTCCTCACGCGGCGGACCAGACCTGGGCCAGGGTCTGGGCCAGGCGCTCGGCGGCGTCGAGGTCCAGGTCGACCGTGGACCCCAGGGCCGGAACGGCGGGCCAGCCGGCGTCGGCATACACCCGGCCGTCATGTTCGCGCGTCCCGGCGTAGCGCGGGATCACGTGGAAATGCACATCCTTGTCGACCATCATCAGCATCAGATAGTTGATCTTCTCGTACGCCACGACCTTGCCCAGCGTCCGTTCAACGCCCTCGGTCGCCGTCTTGAGGTCGACGAAGGCGGCGGGACTCAGCTGGGAAAAGGCCTCGACCGATTCCTTGCATACCAGGACCAGAGACCCAAAGGTCGGTTGCTTGGGCCGCACCAGGATCAGCCAGCTGGCGGTCTCGGCCACTAGGGTGCGCGGGTAACCGAAGGTCTCAGCGGTGGGATTGGTCATGTCGGCCTCGCCTCGGGGCGTTCGCCGCCGTCGCTCATACAATAGGGACGCGGCCTTTTGCATGGAAGTGCGATCCGCGTTGTTCGCTTCGGTTCCGGCCCCGGCGTCCGAGGATGCGCTACGACCGCCGCGCGGCCGGGCGCCCGGCCTGGGTCAGGATGTAGCGGCCCAGCTCGCTCGGCTCACCGCTCTCCGGATCCAGGCCGCGCGCGACCACCTTCACCTCGACGCCGCCGTCGGCGCGTCGGTCGATCTCGACGCCGTGCCAGCGGGCCGCCGGATGGCCGCGCTTGCCCATGGCCGAGGCCGAGGGGACGCCCAGCACCGGGATCGTCGCGCCGTTCGGCCCGGGCGCCGTCGCCACCATCGCCTCATGGGCGTGACCGTGCAGGATCAGGTCGGCCCCGTGGCGGACGAGCAGGGCGCGCAGGGCGTCCTGGTCCTCCAGGGCCTTGCGCTTGACCACCGCGCCCGGGACGGGCGGGTGGTGGATCAGCAGCACCCGGAACGCGTCGCGATAGGCAGGATCGCCCAGCAGGGCGTCCAGGCGGTCGAGCTGCGCCTTTCCCAGCCGGCCCGTGGCCAGGTGCGGGGCGGTCGGCGCGGCCGAGCACAGGTTGAACAGCGCCACGCCGTCGCGCATCCGCACCTGGGGGAAGGCGATCGCGCCGTCGTCGCCCAGCCAGGGCGTCCAGGCGGCGAACGGCTGGCCGCCCTTGGCTTCGACCAGGGCGTCGTGGTTGCCGGGGCTGACGGTGATGTTCCAGGCCGGACCCAGCGCCTCCAGCCAGACGCGGGCGGCCTCGTATTCGGCGGGGGAGGCGTAGTTGGTCAGGTCGCCGGTGATGGCGATGTGGTCGGGCGCGTGGGCCTTGAGGTCGGCGACCAGCGCCGCCAGCACCTCGGGCCGATGCTCGCGGCGTTTGCGCCGCCAGGCGATCCGGCTCAGCAGTCGCTTGGACAGCAGGTCCCGCCAGCCGAACGCCCCTTGCGGCGGCGGCAGGTGAAGATCCGAGAGATGCGCGAGACGGAATATCGACAAGATTGGTTCACGGATTCTGGCGGAAGGAGCCGAAGCTGCTTATCAATCGCCCCAGGTTTCAAGGGGTTGTCTATCGTGAGCGTGGAAAATCATCCAAATGAGGCCGCCGGCCCGTCCGCCGTCACGGTCGGACAGGCCAAGACGCGCCTCTGGGGGATGACCTCCGCCGAGCGGTTGTCGCGAATCTACCGCCGTCTGGGCCTGGTCGAGGCCGGTCGCGAAACCGTTTTCATCACCGGCGACGTCGTGGTGGTCGACGCCGGCTGGGTGTTCGACGAGTCGCTGATCAAGGCCCTGGCCGGTCGTCCGGGCGCGGCCCTGGTCGACGAAGCGGGGCGCATCGTCGCCATCAACGTTCCCGCCGCGCGGGCCCGAGAGGCGATCGTGCGGCTCGACACCGGCGAGGACGTCACGGCCCTGGCCGAGGTCCGCCTGACCGCGCTGGAGCTGGGCTCGGCCTACAACAGCGCCCTGCGCAAGCGCGAGCCGCCGGTGCTGGAGCGCCTGACGCCCGAAACCCGCGTGGCGGTCGAGAAGCGGCTGTTCCAGGGCTCGTACAAGGGCGTCACCGACCTGGTGACGAAGTACGTCTGGCCCACGCCGGCCCGAATCGTCACCCGCTGGTGCGCCCTGGCCAGGATGACTCCCAACCAGGTCACCCTGATCGGTTTCCTGCTGGTGCTGGCGGCCTTCTGGCTGTTCTGGATCGGCGAGTTCGGCTGGGGCCTGGTCTGCGCCTGGATCATGACCTTCCTCGACACGGTCGACGGCAAGCTGGCGCGGGTGACCCTGACCTCGTCCAAGTGGGGCAACGTCTTCGACCACGGCATCGACCTGGTCCATCCGCCGTTCTGGTGGTGGGCCTGGTATGTCGGCGTCGGGGCTCTGGGCTTCACCATGCCCCACGGCGAACTGGCCCTGGCGGTCATCGTCGGCGGCTATGTGCTGCAGCGGGTCGAGGAGGGGATCTTCCTGGCCCTGTTCAAGGTCGAGATGCACGCCTGGCGGCCGTTCGACAGCTTCTTCCGGCTGATCACCGCCCGTCGCAACCCCAACCTGATCCTGCTGACCCTCGCGGTCGCGGTCGGACATCCCGACGTGGGATTCCTGGCGGTGGCGGTCTGGACGGCGATCTGCCTGATCGTGCACGCCGCGCAGATCCTGCAAGCCCTGGCGACCCCGAAGGGGGCCGTCGTGTCCTGGTTGTCGCGCTGATGCGTGTCGGGGTCGTCCGCAATCCGATGAGCCACGCCAACATCGGGCGCACCGACGACGTGTCGACGCCCGACGCCGTGCTGCTGGTCGAGCCGGCCACGCCCGAGGCGTTGGAGCAGGATCTTCAGGCCTTCGCCCAGTGCGGCGTGACCCTGCTGGTGATCGACGGCGGCGACGGCACGATCCGCGACGTGATCAGCCGGGCGGCGGTGATCTTCGGCGAGGCCATGCCGCTGATCGCCCTGATTCCGTCGGGCAAGACCAACGTGCTGGCCATCGACCTGGGCGTGCCGCGCGACTGGACCCTGGCCAAGGCGATGGCCGCGGCCAGGTCCGAACAGGCCGTCATCAAGCAT
This sequence comes from Caulobacter sp. Root1455, assembly GCF_001426905.1. Classification (GTDB taxonomy): domain Bacteria; phylum Pseudomonadota; class Alphaproteobacteria; order Caulobacterales; family Caulobacteraceae; genus Caulobacter. Next base: position 401,010 of record NZ_LMFQ01000024.1, on the reverse strand, counting down.
CGCGCGCCGCTCGAGGTGCGCTGGGACGACGGGCGGCCCAGCCTGCGCGGCTTCGTGTTCGGCCTGGGCGCCTTCGTGCGCGCCACCAGCCTGGCCCAGAACGTCCACAAGCTGGGAGCCTTCCACAGCATCTCGGTCGGCATGAGCGTGCTGGGCGCGCTGGTCGGCACGGTGATGGGCGGCAAGCGCGACCTGTGGCGGGCCGGCGTGCCGCTGTGCCTGGCCATCGACGGCGAGGAGACCCGCACGGCCGATCGTTTCCTGGTGCTGGCCACCACGCTCAAGCGCCTGCCGTTCGGGGTGCGGCCGTTCGGCCCGCCGCGCGAGGGGCTCAAGTTCCTCGACGTCGACGCGCCGCCGCGGCGTCTGCCGGGGGCGTTTCCGGCCCTGCTGGCCGGCAAGGACTCGGCCTGGTCGTCGCAACACGGCTATCGGCGCGGCGACGCCGCGAAGCTGCGGATCACCACCGACCAGCCGCTCGTCGTCGACGGCGACGTCTATGACGGGGCGGGCGGGCTGACCGTGGTCCTGGGCCCGACCCTGAGGTTCCTGGCGGCATGACCGGGGCCGTCGCCAGCCTGGTGGGGGAGGAGCTGCTGGCTCCGGCCCCGCCGCAGGCCGTGGCCTTCGCGGCCAAGCTGCTCGACCGTTTCGAGGCGCCGCTGGCGGTGCTGTTCTACGGCTCGATCCTGCGCACCGGCGACCTGGACGGGGTGATGGACTTCTACGTGCTGACCGAGCACGTCCGCCCGGGCCCGCGCGGCCTGGCCACCCGCCTGCTGTGGCCCGACGTCAGCTATCACGAGCTGGAGCTGGACGGTCAGGTGCTGCGGGCCAAGGTGGCGACCATGACCCTGGCCCAGTTCCAGGCGGCGACGCGCGGGCAGGGGATCGACACCACCATCTGGGCCCGCTTCGTCCAGCCCGCGGGACTGGTGTGGAGCGCCGGTCCGGCGGTCGCCGAGCAGGTCATCGAGGCCGTGGCCGACGCGGCCCGCACGGCCGCCCGCTTCGCCGCCGCCCTGGGGCCTTCGGAGGCCGCGCCAGAGGCCTATTGGTCGGCGCTGTTTCGGGAAACCTACGCGGCCGAGTTCCGGGTCGAGAAGGGCGGGCGCGAGCGCTCGATCCTGGGCTTCGACGTCGCGCGCTATCATTGCCTGCTGATCGCCTGCTGGCGCGAGGAAGGGCTTCTGGACATCGAGCCCGACGGCCCCGTGCGCCCCACGCTGAGCCAGGCGGACCAGAAGCGCATCCAGGCCGCCTGGCGCCTGCGTCGCCGCCTGGGACGGCCTCTGAACTACGCCCGCCTGATCAAGGCCGCCTTCACCTTCGACGGGGCGGCGCGCTACGCGGCCTGGAAGATCGAGCGGCACACCGGCATGCCGGTGGCCCTGACCCCCTGGCGCGAGCGCCACCCGGTGCTGGCCGCGCCGGGCGTGCTTTGGCGGCTCTGGCGGCAGCGCCAGGCCCAGGCCAAGGCCCAGAAAGCAGGAAAGGCCTGAGGTTTCCCTCAGGCCTTTCCAATTTCAACGATGCAGCGCTGTCTAGGCCGAAACGCGCTTCAGCGGCGCTTCGATTAGGCCCATGGCGACGCCGATCTCGGCGAACACGGCCAGCACCTGGTCGATCTGCTGTTCGCTGTGGGCGGCGCTGACGCTGGTGCGCAGCAGCGGACGGCTGTCGGGGGTGGCGGGCGGCAGGGCCAGGTTCAGATAGACGCCGTTCTGCAGCAGGGCGTTCCACATGCCGATCGCGCGCTCGGTGTCCGGCATGGTGATGGCCACGATCGGGCTGGAGGTCGGGCCGGTCATGTAGCCCATGCCCGACAGGCCGTCGTAGAGGCGACGGGCGTTGGCCATCAGCTTGTGGCGCAGCTCGGGTTGTTCCTCCAGGCGGCGCAGGGCGGTCACGGTCGAGGAGACCACGGCCGGCGGCAGCGAGGCGGTGAACATGTACGGACGGCAGGTGACGCGCATGACGTCGAAGTCGTCCATGTCCGAGACGCAGAAGCCGCCGATGGCGCCCAGGCTCTTGGAGAAGGTGCCGACCACGAAGTCGACGTCGGCCTCGACGCCGGCCGCCTCGGCCAGGCCGCGGCCGTGCTCGCCGAGCACGCCCATCGAGTGGGCCTCGTCGACCAGCAGATAGCCGCCCAGCTCGCGCTTCACGGCGGCGATTTCCTTGAGCGGCGCGGTGTCGCCGATCATCGAATAGATGCCTTCAACGACGATCAGGCGTTCGCCCGGAACGTCCTTCATGCGGCGCAGGCGCTTGTACAGGTCTTCCGGATCGTTGTGGCGGAAGCGGATGACCTCGGCGTGGCCCAGACGCGCGCCGTCATAGATCGAGGCGTGGCTGTCGGCGTCCAGGATCAGGTGGTCGCCGCGGCCGACCAGCGTCGACAGCACGCCCAGATTGGCCTGGTAGCCGGTGGTGAACACCATGGCGTGCTTGCGCTTGTAGAACTTGGCCAGGGCCTCTTCGAGCTCGACGTGGGCTTCGAAGCTGCCGTTGGCGATGCGCGAACCGGTGGTGCCGGTGCCGCGTTCCTGGACGGCCTTGACCGAGGAGGCGATCGCCTGCTCGTCGAAGGTCAGACCAAGATAGTTGTTGGTGCCCAGCAGGATCGTGCGTTTGCCGTTGATCACGCCTTCAGTCGGCGAGACGACGGCGTCGAAGCGCACGCTGAAGGGATCGGCGCCGGCTTGCCGGATCGCGTTGTAAGCGTCGCGATACGCGAGGTGCTTGTCGAACAGCCCCATGGCTTAGGCCCTATTCCGAAGGTCTTTAATCAGGGAAGCAAGGTCTCCGGCGGTTTCCACCGAAGCCAGGCGATCCAGAGGAATGGAGATGTCGAAGGTGTCTTCGAGCTCCATGATGATGTTCATCAAGGCCAAGGAATCGACGGCCAGATCGCGGCCGATATGGGTATCGTTCGCCACATCGACCGAGCGCCCGAGCACCTTGCCCGTGGCTAAGCCGATTTCACGTAGAGTGAGATCCGTAACAGCTTCCATCGACGCGACGATATCCCCGACCAAAGTTCAATATAACCGAATTGTAACAAGCGTCTCGACAGAAAATCGCCGTATTTGGCTATTTCTGAGACTTTTTATCCTTCAACCAGCCTTCCGACCGATACCAGCGCACGCTTTGCGCGAATCCCGCTTCGAGAGGATATCTCACTGGGGGAAAGTCCGGAATCGGATCGTTGCTAGATAGGGCCCAATCGCCGTGAAGCAACTCCCGAGCCTTGCCTGGCGTGAGAATTGAATCACTCCCCGTCGCCAGTGACATCCATTTTGACAGAACCGCCAATGCCTTGATCGCTCCCGAAGGAATCCTGATCAGCCTTGGCGACGCGCCGACCGCTTTGGACGCGGTCTGCATGAGTTCGACCCAGCCATACCCCTCCGGACGGTCGTCGGACAAGCTGAGCAGGCCGGGGCGCGGCGTTTTGACCAAATGGGCGATCCGCGCGGCGGCGTCGTCGGCATGGATCCAGGCCATGCGGGTTTTGGGGTCCAAAACCGGCAAAAAGGCCGATTCCGAGGCCATTTTGAACAGTCTGAGCGTCTCGACATCGCCAGGTCCATAGATGGCGGGCGGGCGGACAATGGTCAGATCACTGCCAAAAATCTCGCGCGCTGCGTCTTCTCCGCCACGTTTGCTGCCGGCGTAATCGGACAAATGCGGTTCGCGGGCCGCCAGGCTGGAGACCAGGATGAGTCGCGCCCCGGCCGCCTTGGCCGCCTCGGCGACCCGCCGGGAGCCCTCGACATTGGCCCGGTCGAACGCGGCCCGGTCTCGCGCCTTGATCAGGCCGGCCACGTGGACGACCGCCTCGGCGCCGTCGCAGAGCGCGGCCAGAGCGGAGGCGTTGGCCAGATCGCCGATCACCAGCTGCGGTTCGAAGCCCGACCAGGCCGGATCGGCGACGTCGCGCCGGGCCAGGATGCGGACGGTCCAGTCCTGTTCGGCCAGGACCTTGACCAGGCGGCGACCGAGGAAGCCCGTGGCGCCGGTGACGGCGACACGTTTCTCCACGGGAGGCCCTTTCCGGGCCAGGTCCATGTCAGGCGCGCTCTGTGGCGGCGTAGGCGCCGGCCAGATAGGCGGCCTTGGCCTTGGACCGGCTGAGCTTGCCCGACGACGTCTGGGGCAGGGCGTGGGCGCCGACCAGCTGGATTTGAGTCTCGACCTGGTGGCGCAGGCGCAGGACGCCGGCGATCTTCTCGACAAGGGCCGCGCGGGTCTCGGCGTCGCCGCCGCGCGCCTGGACCAGCACCACCACCGTCTCCTCGCCGTCGCCGGGGACCGAGAAGGCGGCCACGTCGCCGCTGCGCAGTCCCTCGACCTCGGCCTCGGCGGTCCATTCCAGGTCCTGCGGCCAGATGTTGCGGCCGTTGAGGATGATCAGGTCCTTGCCGCGGCCGGTGATGACGATCTCGCCGTCGATCAGGTAGCCCAGGTCGCCGGTGTCCAGCCAGCCGTCGGCCGACAGCACGCGGGCGGTCTCCTGCGGCTGCTCGAAATATTCCCGCATCAGGCTGGGGCCGCGGGCGTAGATGCGGCCGACGCCGCGCTCGGGCAGGACGGCGCCGTTCTCGTCGCGCACTTCCAGCTCGTGGCCGGGCAGGGCCGGGCCGTTGCGGGCGAACTCGCGCGAGCGCTCGGCGTCGTCTCCATTGGCTTGGACGATGACGGCTTCGTGCTGCTCCAGGCGCTCGACGTCCAGGCGCTCGGTCTTCAGGCCGCCGCCCAGCGGGGCCATCGACAGGGCCAGGGTCGCCTCGGCCATGCCGTAGCTGGCGACGAAGGCCGTGTCGGAGAAGCCGACGCTGGCGAACCGCTCTGCGAAGGCGCGCAGCGGACCGGTGCGGATCATGTCGCCGCCGAGGCCAGCGCTGCGCCACTTGGAGAGGCCCAGATGCTCGATCGAGGCCACCTCGGCGCGGCGGGCGCACAGCTCGTAGCCGAAGGTCGGGCTGTAGGAGATCGTGCCGCCGTTCTTGGTGATCAGGTCCAGCCACAGCAGCGGCCGGCGCACGAAGGCGCCGGTGGGCAGCAGGTCGACCGACATCTGGCTGGTCATCGGCGACAGCAGGAAGCCGATCAGGCCCATGTCGTGATAGAGCGGCAGCCACGAGACGGCGCGGTCGCTGGGCAGCACCTGCAGGCCGTCGCGGGTGATGGCCACGGCGTTGGCCATCAGGGCCCGGTGGGTGACCAGCACCCCGGTCGGGAAGCGCGTGCTGCCCGACGAGAATTGCAGGTAGCAGGTGTTGTCGGGCAGGACCTCGGGCAGGGCGTGACTCTTGGACTCCGGCAGGTCGGCGAGCACGCCCGCGAAGTTCATCGGGGCCTTGGCGGCGATCTCGGCCACCCAGTCCTTCATGCCGTTCGGACCGATCAGCAGCCTGGCGTGGGCCGAGCCCAGCATGCGGGCGATCTGCTCGACATAGGCCTCGCGGCCGCCCAGCGGCGCGGGCAGGGGCAGCGGCGCGGGCACCAGGCCGGCGTATTGGCAGGCGAAGAAGGCGCGCACGAAGTCGGCCTCGGTGTCGGCGATCAGGCCGACGCTGTCGCCCGGCTTGGCGCCGGTCGCCAGCAGGCGCGGCGCGATGTCCAGGGCCTGCTCGCGCAGCTTGGCGTAGGGCAGGGCCTCGACCAGTTCGCCGCGCAGCGAATAGAGGTTGATCCCCGTTTCGCCGGTCGCGGCGAAGTCGAGCGCGGCCGTCAGGGTGGGGAAATCGGCGAATCTCACGGTTCGCGAGGAGGACGTCGGAGTAATCATTGGGAGACGCCTTTGGCGCCGTTTTGACCTTCGGCGCAAGTTTGTTCGTCGCCTTCGACGATGGTCGCGCGGGCCAGGCTGCGGCGCAGGGTCCAGAACATGGCCATCGCCATGGCCGCGGCGGCCCCGACAAGAGCGGCTCCGGCGCCTGTCAGGCCAAGGGCCTTGATGGTCGGAACCAGCGCCGCCAGATAGACGGCGCAGACCACCAGCCGCACCCGCAGGGCCACGCCCGCCCGGTTCAGCGAGACCAGCATCGGCTCCAGCGGCAGGGCCAGGACGCCGATCGCGGCGGCGGCCACCTGCCAGGTCATGATCGGCGCGGCGGCGGCGAACGGCTTGCCCATCACCAGGGTCAGGATGGAGGCGCCGAACAGCGTCGAGACCAGCAGCAGCACCCCGGCCACGCCGCCGCCCATCAGGCCGACCTGCCCGGCCAGCTTGCGCATCGCCGCCTCGCCGCCGGTGGCGCGCATCTTGGCCAGTTCGGGATAGAGGGCGGGGGTCAGCAGCTTGGCGGGCTTGGCCATGCCGTCGGCCACCTGCCGGCCCACGCGCCACAACGCCGCCTGGGTGGGGCCCAGCACCGCGCCGACCACCAGGGTGATGACGTGGGTGAAGGCGGTGTCCAGCGTGCCGCTGAAATTGGTGGCCCAAGCGAAGCTCCAGACGCCGGGCAGGCCTTCGCTGGTCGGCCCCCTGAACGTGAAGCCCTTCAGCAGGCCGCGGCGGGCCAGGTCCCAGAGCGCCACGCCCATCACGTAGAAGAACGAGGCCACGGTGCCGGCCGCCCAGGCGACCAGGAACCAGCCGATCGGCGCGTGGAGGGCGAAGGCCGCGGCGCAGCCCACCAGGCGCACGATCGAACTGACCGCCTGCTCGCCCGCCAGGAACCGGAAGCGGTCGAACAGGCGCAGCAGGCCGACAGAAGTGGCCGAGGTCATCATGGCGATCGACAGGGCGTAGAGCGCCGCCGCCGGCGCCAGTTCGCGCGGCCAGCCCAGGGTCGAGCCCAGCAGCAGGGCGCCGCCGACGCCCAGCACGACTCCGACGGCTGCGCCGATCAGGTCCAGCAACAGGGTGAAGCGCAGCACCTGCTGGAAGCCGGGACGGTCGCCGGTCAGCAACGGCTTCGTTCCGTACTGCAGCACCGTCTGCCACGACTGGAACTTGGCCACGTCGCCCAGGAACTGGGCGTAGGCGTTGATCAGCACCAGCACGCCCATCTGCACCGCGCCCAGGCCGCGCGCGGTCAGGGCGATATAGGCCAGGCTGACGATGGCGTTGACGGTGCGGCCTCCGAGCAGGGTTCCGGCATTGGCCAAAACCCGTTTGAAGACCTTGGAATCGTTGCTCATCTCGAGGCGTGCTTCATCGCCGGCAACCGATCGACGATCGCCTGGGCGGCGCGAACCGACGAGGGCGTTTCCCGCAGGTCGAAGCTCTCGGCGAACCCGCGCTTCTGGGCTTCGACATAGTCGCCGTGCCCGCGCCGGGCCGAGGCGACGGCGTCGACCACGCCCTCGGGGCTGTCGACCACGGGGCCGTAGAGCCAGTGATGGAAGCTCTCGTCGCCGCGCCAGTCGGCGTGGCTGGGGTTGAGGAACAGGCACGGCTTGGGCGTGCGCAGGAACTCGTAGACCTGGCTGGAGACGTCGCCCAGATAGATGTCGGCCGCGCGGGTGTAGGTCATGTCAATCGCCGCCGGCCCGCCCAGGTCGAGGTGGATGCGCGGGTGGCCGACGAACGGGGCCAAAGCCTCGATCGTCCTGGGGTCCGCGCCTTCGAAGACCCGGATATGGGGCGCGAAGATCAGATTGTAACGGTCGTCCGCCGCGAACTGTTCGAGAATCCGTCGACCCCACTTCGGCCACGAGCCCAGGGTCGGGTGGAAGTGCGGATTGTACACCACCAGCGGCTTGGCCTGCGCGAAGACGGGCAGCGGCGAGCCGGGCAGGGCGTCGATGATGTCGAACTTGGGGTAGCCGACCATGGCGCAGGTCTGGGGCGTGACCCAGCCCTCGTCGAGCATGCGGTCGCGCTGCTTGGGCCCGGCGGCCATCACCAGGTCGAACTGCTTGAGGCGCGGCTCGAACGGCCCGCCGCGATCGCCCGCGCCGTGCTGGGTGTAGACCAGCTTGGTGTCCTTGACCCCCAGCTTGCGCAGCAGGGCCGTGGTGCGCTCGGGGGTGACGACGGCGTCGTAGCGCGCCAGCCGCCGGGCGTTGGCCGCCAGCATAAGCGCCTTGGGCGGCGTGCTGGCGCCTTTCAGCCGCAGGCTCCGCAGCCAGGCCGGCGGCAGCAGCCGCGACGGGATCGGCGGGACCTTCAGGGTCTCGAGCAGCTCGCGCACATAGTCCAGGTGCTCCTGGGTGGTGGTGGCGATCTGCACGTCGATGTCGGGCCAGCCCTTGGCCAGGGCGATGGCGATCGGCAGGCTGTGCAGGATCTGGTGGGTTTGGGCGATGTAGAGGAAGCAGACGCTGGGCCTGCCTCCCCGTCCTTTCGGATCGGGCCCTTTCGGATCGGGGTTGGTCACTGTTGCGGCGTGAGGCGCGTGCGCACCCGGCCCTTGAACACTACCCGGTCGCCCTTGTCGCTGACCGTGTAGTCGTCGGCCCGGATCGAGCCGCTGTTGGGACCCGCGCCCTCGACGGGGGCCCCGCCGACCAGATCGCCGGTGCGGGTGTCGATCAGCGCCTTTTGCGAGGCGAACTGGTAGCCCGCGCCGTTGTCGATCTTGACGTCGCCGGTCAGCAGCAGCGAGCCCTTCTCCTCCTGGTAGGCCCCGTCCTTGGAGACCACGTGGGTGGGGGCGTCCGTGCCGTAGCCGCGGGTCAGTTGCGGGTTCTTCAGGAACACCTGGTCGGCGTTGCTGGGGTCGCGGGTCGCCGAGGTGGCGGTGATCAGGAAGGCTCGCCCGTCCTTCAGGGTGCCGGTGAAGCGCGGATTGTCCATGCGCAGCGGCGCGGCGGCGGAGGGCGGAGCGGGCTTGACCGCCAGGGCGCGGATCACGCCCTGGCCGACGATCGCCACCGTCATGCCGATGGCGATGGCCGGCAGAACGGTCCGCAGCGCGCGCACCGGCTTGCGGTGGCGGTTGCGGTTCTTCTTGCGGACCGGTGGGGCGGCTGCGGGCGTGATGGCGATCATGGCTGCGTGAACTGAAAGCGGCTGGTCGAAAGGGCTGGGCCGAAGGCGATGGACGACCGGCTTAAGCCTCCCGGCGCGATCTCCCAAGAGGTATTGCGACCCTGCCTCCGCCCGCGTTGGCGGTCAATATGGGGCTCAGGGGGCGGGGTTGATCAGGCAGGCGCGCTCGGCGGCGGTCAGCGGCCGCCAGCGCCCCTCGGGCAGGTCGCCCAGCACCAGGTCGCCGATGCGGATCCGCAGCAGGTCGACGACGGTCAGCTCGACCAGCTCGCACATCCGACGAATCTGGCGGTTGCGGCCTTCCTTGAGGATGAACTTCAGCTGCTGACGGCCGACGACTTCGACCTGGGCGGGGCGCAGCGCACGCTCGTCCAGCTCCAGGCCATGACGCAGCAGGGCCAGCTTCTCGTCGGTGATCCAGCCGTCGACCCAGACCAGATATTCCTTTTCCATCTCCGAGGCCGGGCCGATCACCGCCTTGGCCACCACCCCGTCCTCCGAGAGGATCAGCAGGCCGCGCGAATCCATGTCGAGGCGCCCGACCGGCGCCAGATTGTTGCTGAAGCCGGGGATGACCGGGCTCTGGCCGAACAGCGCCTCGCGGGTCAGCAGGCGCACGGCAGGGACCTGGCCCGTGTCGGGCTGGGCCGAGACGATGCCGACCGGCTTGTGGATCATCACCGTCAGGGCGCCTTCCAGCTGGGCCTGGGCGCGGTCGGACAGCACCAGGGTCTGGCCCGGCTCGATCTTGCGGCCGACATCGTCGACCCGCTGGCCGTCGATCGACACCAGGCCCTGACTGATCAGGGCCTCGGCCTCGCGGCGCGAGCAGACGCCGTTCTGGGCCAGCCAGCGGTTGACGCGCTGCGGCTCGGCTTCGTCATAGAGGCGGGTCCAGGCCATGGTCGGGCGTCCAGAGAGGTGGGTGGGCCAAAGGGGCGCGAACGTGTCTAGGGCCGGTCGGCGGGGCCGCGCAACCGTGATGGCGGCGTGGCCGTTGGTCTTGCGATGCATTTGGCTCGGAGATCGCCCATGACCGACCGCGTCGACAACGCCGCCGCCCTGGCGGAGGTCCTGGAGTTTCTGGCCGATCCGCCCGCGCCCGGCACGCCGGACGACGTCCGTTTCGGCGACCGCCTGCGTCAGGTGCTGTCGGCCTCCCTGGTCGACGACGCGGTGGACGAGGACGACCCCGTGCCCAAGCCCGAGCTGATGTTGGACGACGACCTGCGCGGCAAGCTCGCGGCGGCGGCCGAGCAGCGGTCGAACCGCCCGTCCGACGAGCCTCCGGAAGGGAACGGACCTTCGCCGGGATGAGCGGGGGATTTAGACCCGCCCGCCCGGACCGTCCTTGAACGTATTCCCGATCTCGGTCGCGTCGCCGCCGTCCGGCCCGGCCGTGCGGCGCTCCTTCTGGCCGGTCTTCCTGGTGTCCTTCTCCGAGACCAGTCCGGGACGCTCGCCGGCGGGCAAGGCCTCGTTGGCCTCGCGGCCGGGGCTGTTGATCTTGTCGGTCATCGCCGCTCCTAGTGCCGCGTGTGGTGTTCGGCGTTGCGCTTGCGGGTCGCGGCCGCCTTCCTGGCCGAGGCCGAGCGTTGCGCCGCCGTGCGCGAGGCCGCCGCCTTGCCGCCCTTCTCGCCGCCCTTGTGGGCCGCTGGGTGGCCGGTGGACTTGCCGCGGCCCGAACCGCCGGGGGCCTTGCCGCCGCCGTCGTCCTTGTTGACCGTCGCCCAGGCCCGCCGCTCGGCTTCCTTCTCGGAGACGCCGCGCTCCTCGTAGCCCTCGGCGATGTGATCGGCCTTGCGCTCCTGCTTGTCGGTGTATTTCGACTTGTCGCCCTGGGGCATCGTCGTCCTCCATTCGCTGTGGAGGGGAAATCCATCGTCGGCGGGTGAGGTTCCTAAAGCCAACCTTCGGAACGGCCTGGATTATCCGGTCGTTCGGAGACCATGGCGCGCAAGCTCAAGGTGTTTTTCTGGTCCGACGGCCTCCACGACTACACCGTGGCGGCGACCTCGCGCGCCAAGGCCCTGGAGGCCTGGGACGTCGGCCGCGACCTGTTCAAGGACGGCACGGCCAAGGAGGTCTCCGAGGGGCCGAACCACGACGCCGCCGTGGCCGCGCCGGAAACGGTGATCACCACGCCCGCCGGCGGTCTTGGCGCGGCGCTGAAGGCCTTGCCCGCCAAGGCGCGGCGCAAGCCGTCCAAGGCCGAGACGGCGCGGGCCGAGAAGCTGGCGGGGCTGAAGGCGGAGCTCGAGGCCGTCGAAGACGAGGCCGAGGCCTCCGAGCTGGCCTTCGCCGAGCGACGATCCGCGCTGGACGCCGAGGAGGCGGCGGCGACGGAGGGGTTCCAGGCGCGGCGGGCCGCGCTCGAGAAGGCGATTAAGGCGGCGCGGAAGTAGACGGTGTCGGGGACAGGCGCATGCGCCTTTCCCCGATCCAAGCCCCGCGCCTAGGGTTTGGCCGCGCTGTCCAACAGCCGCAGTCGCGCGATGTCCGGATCGTCGACCAGCCGCGTCTCGGGTCCGATCAGCAGCTTCTTCGGCGCGTCCGGCGCGTAGGGCGTCCAGGCCGGCAGGCCGGGTCCGTTCGGATCGCCGGTGCGCGCGAAATTGACCCAGTAGGACGACATCTGATCCGCGACGCGGCGGTCGACGGCGTCGGTGGTCCAGGCCTTCAGGATCTCCGGATGGTCGAACACGTAGACGATGTCGGCCGAGTGGAACGCCCCGAAATCCTTGCCGCTGTTGGCCGCGCCGAACCAGTCGGCGGGAATCTTGGGCGCCTGATCGAAGCGGTAGACATAGACGGGCGACTGGCCGGTCGCGGTCTGGGCCATGGCCCAGCGCCAGGTCGGCAGGCCCATGCGGACGTCGCCGGCGTAGGTCTGTTGCGAGGCCGCGGCCGCGGCGGGCGTGTCGACGGGATACAGCGCCAGGGCTCCGTCGATCCGGGGACCGAAGCGCTCGGCCAGCACCGGGCGCAGGCCCTCGGGTCCGAACAGGCCGCCCTGCATCAGGCTGCCCTCGTCGCGGTTCCAGCCGACCAGCAGCGGCACATCGGCCTGCCGGCGGGCGGCGAAGGTCTGGGCGGCGGCGGCCGGCAGGATCCAGCCGTCAAGGTTTGGGCCGAAATCGAAATTGGTGTTGGGGGCGGTCCAGGCGGCCAGGATCTCGGCCGAGGACCGCGCGCGCAGCCGCTTCAGGTCGTCGCCGCCCAACGACTGGGCGAAGGCCTGGCCGACGGCCTCGGCCTGGGCCAGGGTCCGCTCGTCGCCCGTCCTCGAGAAGGCCGAGCCGCTCTCGCCGATGGCGCGGTGGAACAGACCCCTGGCTTCCGGCGAGATCATCATCCGGCTGACCGCGTCCGACCCCGCCGACTCGCCGACGATGGTCACGTTGCCCGGATCGCCGCCGAACGTCGCCGCGTTGGCCTTCACCCAGCGCAGGGCGGCGATCATGTCGGCCAGGGCCTGGTCGCCGCTGGCGTGGCGCGGGCTTTCGGCGGTCAGTTCCGGATGGGCCATGAAGCCGAAGACGCCCAGGCGGTAGTTGATGGTCACCACCACCACGCCCTTGCGGGCCAGGGCCTGGCCGTCGTGCCGGGGCTCGGCGCCCGAGCCGGCGCCGTAGCCGCCGCCGTGGATCCAGAAGAACACCGGCAGTTTCTCGCCGGGCTTCGCGGCCGTGCTGACGTTCAAATAGAGGCAGTCCTCGCTCATCGACGGCGTGAACGGATCGATGTCGCCGTAGCGCTTGGGCTGCAGGCAGTTGGGGGCGTAGGCGCCGACCGGACGCACGCCGGTCCAGGACTGGACGGGCTCGGGCGGCCTCCAGCGGCGCTCGCCGACCGGCGGCGCCGCATAGGGCAGGCCCTTGTAGACCCGCACGCCGTCGGCCGTCGGCGCGGCCTGGGCGATCTCGCCGCCGGTGACCTTCAGGGTCTGGGCCGTGACGGGCGTGGCCAGCAGGGCCAGGGCCAGCAAGGGCAGGGCGAGGGCGCGAAAGGTCATGGGCGGCTCCAGCGGTGCGGAGCGGGGATCATGGACGATTCCGGGGCGGGGTCACGCTGCGGCGCGGTACGGCGGGTCCAGTGCGTCCTTCGAGGCTCGGCTACGCCTCGCACCTCAGGATGAGGAATTCAGCGCAAACGCTCCTCATCCCGAGGCGCCCGCGCAGCGGGCCTCGAAGGACGCACCGCGCCGATTACACCCGCTCCACCACCATCGCGATGCCCTGGCCCACCCCGATGCACATGGTCGCCAGGCCGTAGCGGGCGCCGCGGCGGCGCAGCTCCTCGACCAGGGTCAGGCCCAGGCGCGCGCCGCTCATGCCCAGGGGATGGCCCAGGGCGATGGCCCCGCCGTTGGGGTTCACGTGGTCGCCGTCGTCGGGCAGGCCCAGGTCGCGCAGCACGGCCAGGCCCTGGGCGGCGAAGGCCTCGTTCAGCTCGACCACGTCGATGTCGCCGATCGACAGGCCCAGGCGCGCCAGCAGCTTCCGGGCCGCCGGCACGGGGCCGATCCCCATCACGCGCGGCTCCACGCCGGCGGCGGCGACGCCCAGGATGCGGGCGCGCGGGGTCAGGCCGTGGACCTTGGCGGCCGCCTCCGAGGCGACGATCAGGGCCGCCGCCCCGTCGTTGACGCCCGAGGCGTTGCCGGCGGTGATCGTGCCGTCGGGGCGGACGATGGGCTTCAGGGCCGACAGCGCCTCGATCGTGGTGGCGCGCGGATGCTCGTCCTTCGAGACGACGACGGGGTCGCCCTTGCGCTGGGGCAGGGTGACCGGGACGGTCTCGGCGTCGAACCGCCCCGCGGCCTGGGCCGCCGCCGCGCGGGCCTGGCTGCGCAGGGCGAAGGCGTCCTGGTCCGCCCGCGTGACTTGCCACTGGTCGGCGACGTTCTCGGCGGTCTCGGGCATGGAATCCACGCCATAGGCCTTGCGCATGGCCGGATTGACGAAGCGCCAGCCGATGGTGGTGTCGAAGATCTCGGCGTTGCGCGAGAAGGCGCTGTCGGCCTTGCCCATCACGAACGGCGCGCGGCTCATGCTCTCGACGCCGCCGGCGATCATCAGCTGGGCCTCGCCGGACTTGACGGCGCGGGCGGCCACGCCCAGGGCGTCCAGGCCCGAGCCGCACAGGCGGTTGACGGTCGAGCCCGAGGCGGTGGTCGGCAGGCCGGCCAGCAGGGCGGCCATGCGCGCGACGTTGCGGTTGTCCTCGCCGGCCTGGTTGGCGCAGCCCAGCACCACGTCGTCCAGCGCGCCCCAGTCGACGCCGGGATTGCGGGCCATCAGGGCCCGGACCGGGATCGCCGCCAGGTCGTCGGCCCGCACGCCCGACAGCGCCCCGCCATAGCGGCCGATCGGCGTGCGGACGGCGTCGCAGATGAAGGCGTCGGTCATGGCGGGTCCTGCAAACAGTTGTTTGAAGGCAGCCTAATCGGCCCGACGGGAGGATCAAGGGATCCTAGTTGTTGATGTCGATCGTCTCGATCCGCGACTGGGTGGCCTCGGCCTTGCGGTGGCCGGGCACGGGCATCAGCAGTCCAACCAGGACGGCGGCCAGAACGGCGAGGGAAATGAAGGCCTTGAGGGCCATGACGCACACGAGTCTGCTGTTTATCCGACCCGGAAAAAGCGCTCCGGCCGCGCGACGGGTTCCAAAGTCGGGTTCCGCACGCAACGTCTTCACGGCCGCGACGACGCGGGCGAAGGTAAGCCATGCCGTTCGAGATCCGCCAGACCGACCAGCCGTCGCTGGATTCCTACCAGCAGGGCCTGGCCGTGCTGCGCGCCTTCACCGGCAAGGCCGTCGGTCCGCCCGACAACCGCGACTTCGCCCTGCTGATCTCCGCGCCGGGCGAGGCGGCCGTGCTGGGCGGCCTGTGGGCGCAGTCGCGGTGGGGCGCGTTCTATGTCGATATGATCGTGGTGCCGGAGACCCTGCGCGGGACGGGTGTCGGGACCAACCTGATGACCCGCGCCGAGGCCGAGGCGCGGGCGCGCGGCTGCCACCTGATGTGGCTGGACACCTACGCCTTCCAGGCCCGGCCGTTCTATGAACGCCTGGGGTTCGAGGTCTTCGGGGAGATGGAGGGGCCGGCGCCGTTCTATCCGCGCTGGTTCATGCGCAAGACGCTCATCTAGGCCGCGCAGGCCTCGGCGATCGCGCGCACCAGGTCGGCGGGGCGGATCGGCTTGGGTTGGACCGCGTCGAAGCCGCAGGCCAGCAGGTCGCCCTCGTCGCCGTGCATGACGTCGGCGGTCAGGGCGATGACCGGAATGTCCCCCGCGCCCGCCGCCCCGGCCCGGACCCGCCGAAGCGCTTCCAGCCCGTCCATGTCCGGCATGTGCACGTCCATCAGCACCGCGTCGAAGACCTGTTCGGCCAGGCGTTCCAAGGCGTGGCGGCCGTTGTCGGCGACCTCGACCAGGGCGCCGGCGGCCTCCAGGATGGTGCGCGCCACAAGCTGGTTGATGCGGTTGTCGTCGGCGACCAGCACCCGCAGCCCGGTGATGCCGTTGCTGGGCGACGCCGGCGCGGTCCGCGGCGCGGCGGCGGCCGGGAGCGGCAGGGCCACGGTGAAGGCCGAGCCCTCGCCCGGCGCGCTGCGCACGGTGATGGCCCCGCCCATCAGCTCGGTCAGCTGCTTGCAGATCGCCAGGCCCAGCCCCGTGCCGCCGAACCGGCGGGTGATCGAGGCGTCGGCCTGGGAAAAGGTCTGGAACAGGCGCGACTGCTGCTCGGTCGACATGCCGATGCCGGTGTCGACGACCTGGATCTCCAGGAAGGCCGCGCCGGCGGGGCCGACCCGCACGGTCACCGTGCCGCTGGCCGTGAACTTCAGGGCATTGGAGATCAGGTTGGTCAGGATCTGCCGCAGCCGGGTCGGGTCGCCGATGACCCAGGTCGGGGCCAGCGGATCCACCACGCAGACCAGCCGCACGTCCTTGGCCTGCGCCGCCTGGGTCCACAGGCTGGCCGCCTCGTCGACCAGACCGCGGATGTTGAACGCCAGGCTTTCCAGCTCAAGCTTGCCGGCCTCGATCTTGGAGACGTCGAGCACGTCGTTGAGGATGGTCATCAGGCCTTCGCCCGACCGGATCAACATGTCGACCTGACGGGCCTGCTGGTCGTTGAGGGGACCGGCGCTCAGGGCGTGGGCCATGCCCAGGACGCCGTTCATCGGCGTGCGCAGTTCGTGGCTCATGGTGGCCAGGAACATCGACTTGGCGGCGCTGGCCGACATGGCGGCGCGCTCGGCCGCCTCGAGGGCGTCGACCCGGCGGGCGTTCACGGCCGCGCTGGAGACCACGTAGAGCATCACCAGCGCCACGGCGATCAGCACGGTCAGGATCGACCAGCCGCTGTAGCCGCCCAGCAGAAGCGGCATGCCGGCCAGGGCCAGGGCCGGAACGCCAGCGTCGAGCGCGAACACCGTGGGCGAACGGAAGGTCACCGCCTGGGCGTGGATCAGCTGTCCAGCGGTCAGGCAGATGGCGGCGAAGCGCAGGGCCGGATGGTCGGAGAGCCAAAGCACCACGGCCAGGGACGTCCAGACGCCGACCATCACCATCACGGCCGAGACGTAGCCGGCGCGACGCACTTTGGGCCCGGCTCCCCGTCGTTCCGCCAGCCGGGTGACGGCCACGCCATAGAAGTCGGCCAACAGCGCCGCGGCGAACCACAGGAAGGCGATGCGAAGCCCCAGGTTGAAAACCAGGAAGCCGGTGATGAACACGGCCATGATCAGGCGCCGCGGGCGCGTGCGCCGGCTGGCCGCGGCGACCTCGTCGACCCGCTCGTCCAGTATGTCTAGCCTGTTCAGCATGGGCGGTGGCGCCTCCCGCGTTACACGGTCGATCTAGCGCCAAACGTTTAGGAATCTGCTCTCAACGGTCCCGATTGATCCGATGTGCGACAATTTCGTCGTGGATCGGCGGGCCTGGGCGGAAGGGGACACGCGCGCGATCCCGCGTGTCCCCGATCGCGTCTACGCCGTCACATAGCGGATCAACGCCGCCATGTTCTCGATATAGGCGCCCGTCGAGATGCCCAGCTTGGGCACGTCGGCGATGTAGGGCGAGGTGTCGGTGGGGTCGCCGACGCGGGTCATCGAGAACTCGCCCGGGGTCACGGTCGTCGAGCCGTCGCCGATATAGGGGTTGCTGACCGCCTTCATCTCGGTGGGCCACCAGCCCTCGGCGTTCAGCTGGGCCATCAGCTTGGCGGCCTCGGCGTCGGTGGTCTTGTCGCTGGTCTTCAGGGCGCCGACGTTCAGGTCGGACACCGAGATGCTCTTGGTGGTGAAGTAGCGCGGCAGCGGGCGGCTGCCGCCCTTCACCTTCAGCGGCGAGTCCTTGCTGACCACTTCGGGCGGTGTGGCCTTCAGGGTCTCGTAGCGCTTGCGCAGCTTGTCGATCGCGACCGCGCGGAACGACGAGTAGTGGACGATGGTGTTTTCCCAGTGCTTGTCGATGAAGTACTCGCCGTTGAACACGTTGGAGCCCCGACGGTGCACGTACAGCGGCTCGTTGGTGCCGATCTCGATGAAGGTCGGATAACGCGGCTTGCCGGGGGCGATCTTGTCGTCGAGCTTCAGGCCGGCCAGCCAGTCGATGGTCTCGGGGATGCGGTCCAGGTACTTCGGGTCGCCCGTCAGCTGGTAGTAGTCCATCAGGTTTTCGAGGTTGCCGGCCGTGGTGTGGCTGGCGAAGGCCTTGGGCTCGTAGGTGCGCGCGCCGGCCGGCTTGAGGTCGGCGACGGTGTGCTGCAGGCCCCAGCCCGGCTGCGGCATCGGCTGGTGGGCGGCGATGTAGATGTCCATGGCGCGCTTGATCGGGTCCAGCACGCGTTTGTCGCCCAGGGTCTGCCAGACCATGATCAGGAACTTGATGTTCTCGTCGACCACGCCGTCGTTGAACGTGATGTAGCCGGTGTAGTCGGGGTGGCCCTTGTTCTCGAAACCGCCCGACAGCGGGAAGCGCTGGGGCCAGCCGCCGTTCGGATACTGGGCGTCGAGGACGAACTGGATGGCCTTCTCAAGCGCCGGCTTGAAGGCTTTGTCCTTCTTTTCCAGATAGATGCGCAGCATCAGCTGGCAGCTCTCGGCGGTGCCTTCGTCGTCGAACGTGGCGTTGCCGTAGTAGTGCTGGAATTCCTCTAGCCGCCAGCCGTTCTTGCCGATGGTGTCGTACCACTTCTTCAGCGATTCCGGCCCGGCCAGATCGCCCATGTAGTTCCAGCCGCCCGCCGGGTGCTGGATCTTGATCAGGGCGCCGGCCGCTTTCTTGGCCGCCTCGTAGTAATATTCGTCACCGGTGGCGTGATAGGCGTCGAGGAACAGGTGGCCCATGGTCGCCGTGCCGGGCGGCTGGACCCAGATCATGGTCGGGAAGGCTTCCATCTCGCCGAACCGCCGCGAGAAGTCGGGCAGGTAGCTCCAGACATAGCCGCCTTCGTAGGCGGCCTTCTCGGCCATGAAGGTGGTGGCCTTCTTCATCGTCGCCAGGACCTGGTCCTTGGACGGCGCGGCGCCCTGGGCCAGGGCCTTCAGCGGGGCCATGGCCGCGGCGACGGCGAAGGTGGCGGTGGTCGTCGCCAGCAGGCGGCGGCGGGTGAGGGGGCTAAGCGGCATGGCGAGGATACTCTCCCAGGGACTTGCGCGTCGTAACCTCCCGCGACGCAAGGACGCGGCTTGGCGGCTGGGAGAGGAGCCGGAGGGGCCTTCCAACCCCCCGCGTTCCTGGTCGTCCTCCCGGTCGGTCCTTGCCGAAACCCCCGTCGCCGTTGGGCCGGCGCGGTGTTGAGGCTAGTTATGATACCGGTGTCATGACTTGGCCAGAGGTTTTGGTATAGCTTTGTTATATGACGCCGAGTCATCATCCTGCGACAGGCCGCCACGTTGTGGGAACACGCGGGGTGGGGGAGAACAGGCCATCGGTTTTTGAGGCGACGCCGCCGCGCCGGGTTTGGTAGCGCGCGACGCCGTCCTGTTGGGGAACAGGACGACGGCCCCGGGTCAGGAATGACCCGGGGCCGTTTTCAGTTTTGGGACCGGTAACGCGATAAGCGGTTGATTTTACGTGGGGTTACACCGTTCTGCGACCAGCGGTCACATGGATGGGTTCGTTCATCTCCCGTAAATATTCACCATGCCCAGCCAACTCGATCATCTGAACGAAGCCGAGCGTCTTGAGCGGCAAGCCGAGCTCGCCGACAGCGAACACGCCCGCGAGGCGCTGCGTCGCATGGCTCAGACCTCGCGCCTGTCGGCCGCCCTGGTCGGCATGCTGGAAGCCAGCCGTGAAGATCAGCCCGGTCAGCCAGGTCAGCCCGGCTAGCCCGGAGCGTGGATCGCGACTTTCCTCGCAAACCTCTCCCAAAAATACACGCATCGCTTGAATTGCTGCGCGGCTCGGTGAACATGGGCTGGAGCAAGGAGACCCTGGTGTCGGACGAGGGATCGGACAAGGCCGTTCTGGAAGGGGCGGGCGCGTATTTCCTCAGCATCGTGGAAGCCAGTCGCGACTGCATCCGGGTGATCAGTCCGGAGGGCTTCGTCGAATATATGAACGCCCGGGGCCAGGCGCTGTTCGAGATCGAGGACTTCGACAGCCGCAATCGCAGCCGGTACTGGCCCGACCTGTGGCCGCCCGAAAGCCGGACCAGCGTCGAGCTGGCCCTGCGCACGGCCATGGCGGGCGAGGCCGCCGCCTTCCGCGCCCCTTGCCCCACCGCCAAGGGCGACCCGCGCTGGTGGGACACCACCGTGTCGCCGATCCTCGACGAAGGCCGGGTGATCCGGGTGCTGGCCACCTCGCGCGACGTCACCGGCGAAGTGCGCGCCGAGGCGCATCGGCAGCTGCTGGTCAACGAGCTGAACCACCGGGTGAAGAACACCCTGGCCACCATCCAGTCGATCGCCAGCCAGTCGCTGCGCAACGCCGGCGTCGACGTGGCGGTGCGCGGCGCGCTCGAAGGGCGGCTGATGGCGATCGCCGCCACCCACAACGTGCTGACCGACGAGAACTGGTCGGCCGCCAGCCTGCGCCAGATCATCGACGGCTCGGTCACCCCCTATCGCAACAATCCAGGGCAGCTGACCATCACCGGCGACGACCTGATGATCTCGCCCAAGCCGGCCGTCGTGCTGGCCCTGGCCTTCCACGAACTGGCGATCAACGCCCTGAAGTACGGGGCCCTGTCGGTCGCCAGCGGACAGGTCGACATCGGCTGGTCGGTGTCGGGGGGCGACCAGCTGAACATCTCCTGGACCGAGCAGGGCGGCCCGCCTGTCCGTCCGCCCGAGCGGCGAGGCTTCGGCTCGCGGATCGTCGAACTGGCCCTGCCCAACGAGCTGGGCGGCGAGGTGGACCTCGACTATCGACCCGAAGGGCTGCGCTGCCGCATCCATGCGTCGTTGGCGGCCCTGAACCGGGTCGACGCCTTCATGCAGTTGGCCTAGCCGGCGCTCCAGACCTTAAGCCCAATTTCGGTGTCATCCCGGAAGCCTCGCAGAGGCTGTCCGGGACCCAGGGGACTGGGCGAATGCGGTGCGGTTCCCCTGGGTCGCGGCTCTTCGCTTCGCTACGGCCGGGATGACAACGGGAGGGGTGCGTAGGTTGGGGGTCGTTCTCGCGGTCAATGTCCTGACACGGTGAACCCCGATCCTCCTGGGCCGTTATGCAAGCTTGAGCGGCGTTGAGGTCGCGGAGGCGCGTCGCTGATGATTCCGCAGGATGTGAAGGCAAGGCTGGCGTCCGCCTGGACCGCCGCGCGCGCCTTCGTCGTGCGTCATCGGCTGTGGTTCGGGGCGGGGATCGGGGCGCTGCTGCCGCTGGCCGTCCTGCTGGTCTGGCTGGGCGCCAGCCTGCCGATCTCGCGGGCCCTGGAGCCCTTGCCCAACCGGGCGCTGATCCTGCTGGACGCCGAGGGCCGCCCCTTCGCCCGGCGCGGGGCCTACAAGGAGGCGCCGGTCGTCATCAAGGCGCTGCCCAAGCATGTGCCGGCCGCCTTTATCGCGATCGAGGATCGCCGTTTCTACCATCACATCGGCGTCGACTTCGGGGGCGTGGCGCGGGCCCTGGTGGTCAACGCCAAGGCCCATCGCACCGTGCAGGGCGGCAGCACGATCACCCAGCAACTGGCCAAGAACGCCTTCCTCAAGCCTGAGCGCAGCCTGCGCCGCAAGGGCCAGGAGGCGATGATCGCCCTGTGGCTGGAGCTGCGGCTGTCCAAGGACGAGATCCTGTCGCGCTATCTCTCCAGCATCTATTTCGGCGACGGCGTCTACGGCCTGGGCGCGGCGGCGAGGCACTATTTCGGCAAGCCGCCCGAGCAGCTGTCGGTCGGCGAGGCGGCGATGCTGGCCGGCACGGTCAAGGCGCCGGTCGATCTGGACCCGGTCGACCATCCCCAGGCGGCCGGCGCGCGGGCCCGGCTGGTGCTGGACGCCATGGTGCAGACCAAGGCGATCACCCGTCAGCAGGCCGACGCGGCCGGGCACGTCGTGGTCCGCACCACCCGGGCCGACCTGCCGGTGGGCGGCTATTTCGCCGACTGGATCTCGCCGCAGGTCAAGTCGGCCTTCGACGGGCCGGGCTACGGCGAGGTGCGCGTGCCCACCACCCTGGACAGCCGCCTGCAGCGAATCGTCGAACGAGCCGTGGCCAAAGACATGAAGGGCGCGGCCAAGGCCAGGGTCGGGCAGGTGGCCGTGGTCGCCCTGCGTCCGGACGGCCGGGTGGTGGCCATGCTGGGCGGCACGAACTATCGCCAGACCCCGTTCAACCGCGCCGTCCAGGCCAAGCGCCAGCCCGGCAGCGCGTTCAAGCTGTTCGTCTATCTGGCCGCCTTGCGCGACGGGGCCACGCCCGACAATCTGGTGATCGGCGATCCGGTCACGATCGGCGGCTGGACGCCCGCCAACTACGAGGGCGGGGGCGGACGCGACCTGACGATCCGCGACGCCTTCGCCCAGTCCAACAACGTCATCGCCGCGCGGGTCTACCAGCAGGCGGGCGGTCCGGCGGTGGTCCGGGCGGCGCGCGACCTGGGGATCGTCTCGCCGCTGCGCGAGGACGACGCCACCCTGGCCCTGGGCACGGCCGAGACCAGCCTGCTGGAGCTGACCGGGGCCTATGCCGCCGTCGCCTCGGGCAAGATGCCGGTCCAGCCCTACGGCCGGCCCCGTTCCGCTTCCTTGGGCGCCGCCCCGATCGCCACGACCGACATGAACGCCGCCGAGCGGGCGGCGCTCTACGACCTGCTGGGCGCGGTGGTCGAGGAGGGCACCGGCCGGGCGGCGCGCCTGGGGCAGAAGGCCTACGGCAAGACCGGCACCACCCAGGACTATCGCGACGCCCTGTTCATCGGCTTCACCGGCGACCTGGTGGTCGGGGTCTGGGTCGGCAACGACGACCACTCGCCGATGAACCGGATGGTCGGCGGCGACCTCCCGGCCCGCATCTGGCGCGACGTGATGACCGCCGGGCTGAAGGCGAGGCTGGTGGCGCGCGACGGTCCGCCGGAGCCGCGCTACGAGCGGGTCGAGCCGGAGGCCGAGCGCGAGATCGAGCGTCCGCGCCATGTGCCGAAATGGCTGCGGCGGATCTTCGGGCTCTGACCCCCGCTCATCCCGGAATGAGCGGGCGAAATTGGTCCAAGCCTTGCTGCCAACCCAACGCCGCGACCCAGAATGGGACGCCTCGCGATCGCCCGTCGGGGGAGCGGTCGAGAGGTGCTGGGCGGCTAAGTCGGAAAGGCGTTTGAAGATGAACCCGAAGACAGTGCTGCTGATCGGAGCGGCGACGATGACGCTCGCCGCGCTGGGACCGGTGACGACCGCTTTGGCGGACGGCTATCCAACCCGCGTCACGCCGATCGCCAAGGCGACGCCCAAGCCGGTCGCGCCCAGGCCCGCGTCGAAGCCCGTGGTCAAGACGCGGATCAAGGTCGTCGAACGCCCCGTCTATGTCGAAAAGATCGTCAAGCAGCCAGTCTATATCGAGAAGCGGACCGAGGTGCCCGTCGACCGCGTCGTCTATGTCGACCATCCGGTGGACCGCGTCGTCGAGAAGCGGGTCGAGGTGCCGGTGGTCAAAATCGTCGAGAAGCTGGTCGACCGCCCCGTCTATATCGATCGCCCCGTGGACCGGATCGTCGAGAAGCGGGTGGAAGTGCCCGTCGATCGCATCGTCGAAAAGCGGGTCGAGGTTCCGGTCGAGAAGATCGTCCGCGTGCCGGTCTATGTCGAACACGAGGATCGCCGACTCGAGCGCCGCGACTGCGGCTGCGAGGAAGACCGCCGCGTCGTTGAAGATCGCGGCTATCGCGAGCAGGGGCGGGTCTACGGCCAGGCCGAAAACAGCGTCGAACGCTCGGAAGAGACCTACGAGTCCGAGTCCTCCCGCTACAGCGAGGAAGCGTCGGGCTGGAGCTATCAGGGCAGCTACCAGGCCGGCGACGGCTACGCCCAGTCGCTGGAAGGCGCGGCGGGCGGCGGCTATTACGGCCGCTCCACCGCCCGCTACGGCGTGGGCGGCGGCTGGATCGGCGGCCAGGCCTATGGCCGGTCGGGTTATGCCCGCGGCTGGTCGGGCGCCGGCGCGTCCTCCAGCGTCTCCTCCAGCGCTCGGGCGAGCGCCAGCGCCAGTTCCTCGACCAGCGTGACGGTCTCGCGCGGGGGACCTCATGGCGGCGGCGGCGCGACGGGGGGCCACGGCGGCTGCTGCGGACGTTAACCGCGTTCGCGCGGAAACCAGGGTCCACGGAGCGAAATCGCACCATTCTGCATAGTCGGGGCTCCGGAATCGGGCATCAATCCTCCACGGGGATCACATGCGGTGTCGGGCCGCTGGTCAGGAAGTCGCCCGTGGATTTGATCCTGGTGGTCACTAAACCTTTCGACTGGTGCGTTGAGCGCCAGGGGCAGACCCTGTCTCGCCATTCCAGCCAGGAGGCCGCCTACAAGGCCGCCCTCGACTACGCCAGCGCGCTGTTCGAGGACGGGATCCGGACCCAGGTCACGATCAAGCCCGAAGCGCGCACCTTCGCCGGGGTCACGGCGGAATAGGGCGTGGGCGACCAGGCTGGGTGATGACGCCCGATCACGGCCTGCCGACGGCGAGATCGTTCGCCGCCCTGAAAGCCGCATAACAGCGTGCAAATTTCACGGTCTCGCGTTATGGGGGAGTCGCGTCAGGCAGCGCGGGGGTCGTGGTTCATGGAAGATCCGCCGAAGCGTTCATTCATAACCGGCGAAATAGACGTAAAAACGCTTATCGCGTTCGTCTTTGGATTTATATTCGTCATAACGATACTTGTCTTCACGGCGGTGGTGAAGACCCCTAGTCCCACCGAAATCTGGACCTATCGGATAATCCTGGCCCTGGCCGCCGCCGGTGTCGCCGCTATTCTTCCTGGATTTATCGACATCAAGTACAAGGGCTTCGTCCAGGCGGGCGGCGCCATCGGCGTGTTCGTGCTGATCTTGCTCGCGTTTCCCGCGCCGGACCCCGCGCCGGACCCCGCGCCGGCAAAGCCGGAGACGCCGTCCGCCGACGCGTTCGTCTGGCCGACCGAAGATCCCGAGTTCGCGGCCCGGAAATATGTCGATCTCGTCGACAACGGAAAGTTCCTGGAAGCCTACGAGGTCATCGACAAGGGGGTGGGGTTGCCGTGGAGCTCGTTCGAGACCTCGTACAAGCTGGGGCGGACTCCGTTGGGCGCCGTGGTCGATCGACGGCAGACCGGGGCCCAGAGGTCGACGGAGCTGCCGGGCCGGCCGAAGGGCGGCTACGCGGTCGTGACCTACCAGACGAAATTCGCCAACGATCAGAGGTGCCGGGAAGAGATCGTGACGCTGAGGGCCATGCCCGACAAGACCTGGCGGGTGTCGAAACACGACAGTTCGCCCCAGCAGGTCGACTGCATCGGTCTCTGAGGCCGGTCAGGGCGCCGTGCAGACCTCGACGCATCGCCGGGCCAGCGCCTCGGTGGCGTCGACGAACGGCACGGTCAGGTCGGCCGCGCCCATCACCAACGGAACCTCGGTGCAGCCGGCCACTACGACCTGGGCGCCCTTGCCGACCAGGCGGTGGGCGAGGGCGGCCATGGTCTCGCGGCTCTCCGCGCCCAGTTCGCCGTGCTTGATGCGATAGAGCAGGGCCATGAACTCGACCTGCTCGTGGTCGTCCAGGGTCACAGCCTCGATCCCCAGATGCGAGAAGGTCCGGCGATAGAGCGCCAGCGCCCCGCCGGTGCCCAGCACGCCCACGCGCTCGGCGCCGTCAGCCTTGGCCGCCAGGCCGGCGGTTTCGATCAGATCGACCAGGGGCAGCCCGCTGGCCTTCACTTGATCGACAAAGGCGTGGGCCGTGTTGCAGGCGATGGCCAGCACCTGAGCCCCGGCCTCGCGCAGGCCCACGGCCATTTCCGCCAGCACCGGTCCAGCCTCGTCATAGCTGTTGTTGCGGTCGGGGACCTTGGGATTGATGTCGACCAGCACCCTCAGGTGGTCCTGCTCGCGGCTGACGGGCGTGGCGGCCTGCAGCTTGGCCAGGAAGTCCAGGGTGGCGGCCGGGCCCATGCCGCCGAGGACGCCGAGGGTCTTGGTCATCAGATGATCCTTCTCCGTCACTCGGGACGCTCCCTCCGTCACGATGCGTATCCGCATCGCGCCACCTCACCCGCATAGCGGGGGAGGTGGCGCGGCGCCAATAGGCGGCGTGACGGAGGGGGCATCCGGCGGTCAGCCGACCAGCGCCCCCTCGATCTCGCTCTGATAGCCGAACAGCCCCTGGGCGCCGCCGGTGTGCAGGAACACAACCCGCTCAGCCTTGAACGCGCCCTTGCGGGCCTGGTCGATCAGACCCTTCATCGCCTTGCCTGAATAGACCGGGTCCAGCAGCAGGCCCTCGGTGCGGGCCGCCAGGGTCAGGGCGTCGATCACTCCCTGGTCGACCAGGCCGTAGCCCGCGCCGACATAGTCGCAGTCGGCCACCACTATGTCGCGCGTCACCCGGCCCGACGCGCCGATCGTTTCGGCCGTGGCGACGGCCAGGTTGAACACGTTCTCCTCCTGCTTGGCCTTGGGCGCGCGGACGCCGAAGCCGAGGATCGGGATGTCGATGCTGAGCGCGGCGAAGCCGGCCACCAGGCCGGCATGGGTGCCGGCGCTGCCGGTGGCGGTGACCAGGCGGTCGATCTTCAGGTCCATGGCGTCGGCCTGCACCACCAGCTCGCGGGCGCAGTCGACATAGCCCAGGGCCCCGACCGTGTTCGAGCCGCCGCCGGGAATGACATAGGGCTTGCCGCCGCGCCGGCGCACGGCCTCGGCCGAGGTTTCGAGTTCGGCGACCATGTCGGTCCCGCCCGGCACGAAGCGGATCGCCGCGCCCATCAGCCGGTCCAGCAGGACGTTGCCGTTGCCGACATAGTCGCTGGCCTTGGAGCCCGTGCGCTCCTCCAGGATGATCTCGCTTCTCAGGCCGAAGCGCGCGCCGGCCGCGATGGTCTGGCGCACGTGGTTGGACTGCACCGCGCCCTGGGTGACCAGGGTGTCGGCGCCCTGGGCCAGGGCCTCGCCCAGCAGGAACTCCAGCTTGCGGGTCTTGTTGCCGCCGCCGGCCAGGCCGGTGCAGTCGTCGCGCTTGACCCACAGGTCGATGCCCAGCGCCGCGCCCAGGCGGGGCAGGGGCTCCAGGGGCGTGGGCAGGTGGGCGAAACGGGCGCGGGGGAAGCGGGCCAGATGCATGAACGTCTTTCGCAGCGGGGGAACCAGCGTTGGTCGATTCCCTACAGGCTCGGCCGCCGCTGTGCTATGCTGGCGACCATAAAAGCATGACCCGGCGCGTTCTCCGCGCGACTGCCTCCCAGCCGCGCGCCCTCGTCAGAAGGCCGTGTGGATGTTGGGAGAAGACGGATGTTGAAAACCACCCTTTGGGCGGCGGCCTTGGTGACCGCCATGGGCTGCGCCGGGACGGCGGGCGCATCGACCCTGGTGATCGGCGGCGGCGCGGCCAAGGATTGCGCCGACGCCGCGATCAACGGGCGCAAGGACGGCGCTTCGGTGACCACCTGCACCGTGGCGCTGGAGACCGAGACGCTGAACTTCCGCGACCGGGCCCGCACCTACGTCAACCGCGGCGTCCTGCAGATGCGCCAGCAGGACTATGACGGCGCCGTCGCCGACTTCGACGCCGCCTCGCGGATCGACCCCAATCTCGGCGAGGCCTTCGTCAACCGCGGCGCGGCCTATGTCGGAACCAGCCGCTACGGCGAGGGCCTGAGCCAGATCGACCAGGGGCTGGCCTTGGGCGTCAAGGATCCGGAGAAGGCCTACTACAACCGGGCCGTGGCCAATGAGGGCCTGGGCGACGTGACGGCGGCCTATCGGGATTTCAGCAAGGCGGCCGAATTGGCGCCGACCTGGGATGCCCCCAAAACCGAACTGACGCGTTTCACCGTCAAGCGGCCCTGAACCCGACGCAGTGAAGGCGTTGAATCCGGGGCCCTGGATGTGGAGCCTCGAGGCATGAGCACGGTTCGGACGATGATCGCGGCGACGGGGTTGGCCCTGGTTCTCGGCGCGTCGGCCGTCGCCCAGGTCGACCTGAGGGGCGTGCGCGACCGCAACGTGATCCTCCTGCAGCAGGACATCGACCGCCAGAACATCCTGGCGGCCCAGCGCGAGCTGTCAGCCGCCCAGAACCGCTACGCCACCCAGCTGACCCTGCGAGCGCTGGACGAGGCCGCGAGGCCGCCGACCCAGCCGACCCTTCGGCCGTCGCTGCCGCCGTCCCCGCCACGCGGCGCCAGCGCCGAGGACATGGCCGCCGACATGGCGCGGATGGATCGGCTGACCGATGCGGCCCTGGCCGCCGGCAACGCCCGGCTGCGGGCCATCAAGCCGGCGTCCTGACGCCCCCAAGAATTTATCAGGCAGCAACACCAGGAGACCGATCGCATGGAATGGGGTGGCGGACGCCGTGAAGGCAATATCGAGGACCGGCGCGGCATGGGGCCGGTGGGCCTGGCGGGCGGCGGAATCGGCGCGGTGGTGCTGGCGGTGATCGGCTATTTCGTGTTTGGCGTTCCGCCCGAGGCGACGATGAACGCCGTCAACGGCGCGGGGCAGCCCGCGGTCCAGGAGGGCGTGCGCGGCCAGGTCAGCGACCGCGAAGGCCAGTTCATCGACGTGATCGAGACCTCCAACACCGATGTCTGGGGCCCGCTGTTGGCCAAGCACGACGTCAATTACCGGCCGCCCGCAGCGGTGGTGCTCTACACCCAGGCCACCAGCACCGGCTGCGGCACGGGCCAGTCGGCCATGGGGCCGTTCTATTGCCCGGCCGACAACAAGGTCTATCTGGACACCAGCTTCTGGACCGAGCTGGAGACCCGGTTCGGGGCCAAGGGCGAGTTCGCCCGGGCCTATGTGATCAGCCACGAGATCGGTCACCACATCCAGAGCCTGACCGGCGCTTCGGACGAGGCCCGGCGGCTGGGCGCGCGGGGCGCGCAAAGCGGCTCGGTGCGGCTGGAGTTGCAGGCCGACTGCTACGCCGGCGTCTGGGCCCGCCACGCGCCGGAAGCCTCGGGCGGCGGCATCCAGATCAGCCGCGCCGACATCGAGGACGGCCTGGGCGCGGCCTCGGCGGTCGGCGACGACGCCATCCAGGAACAGGCCCAGGGCCGGGTCATGCCCGACAGCTTCACCCACGGCACCTCGGCCCAGCGGATGCGCTGGTTCGGCAAGGGCTATGACGCCGGCGACCCCGGCGCGTGCGACACCTTCGCGGCGACGACGCTGTAGGGTTGATCGGCATCAGGCATGGTGCGTGGTCCTCGTCCTTCGACAGGCTCAGGATGAGGACCAAGTTATAGGCCCGGGCAGTAGAAAACCTCATCCTGAGCTTGTCGAAGGACGAGGTTTTCGTTTCCGGCCGTCGATCGGTTCCAGACTACTTCCCCGGAACCTTGGCGATCATCTGCACCTCGACGATCCCGTGCGGGTTCAGCAGGCCCGTCGTGCCCACCGCCGTCCACGCCGGGTGCGGGGCCTTCATGAATTCCGACTTCACGGCGTTGAACATCGCCAGCTGTTCGCGGCGCGGGGCGGGCTGGTCCGGACCTTCCCAGACGTGGAAGCTGTTGATCATCACCACGTCCTCGAAGCCGGCGCCCGAGGCCTTGAGCGTGGCCTCGATCGCCTGGAACGCCCGACGCACCTGGGCCTTGAAGGCCTCGGCGTCCGTGCCCTCGTCGTCGGCCCGTCCGACGATCACGCCGGAGATGTAGAGCGTGTCGCCGGCCCGCCGGGCCGGCGCGTAGTGGATGGCGTCGTAGCTCTGCTGCTGGCGGGCGTTGGCGATGATCACCTCGCCGTGCGGGGCGGGGATCCTCTTGGCAACGTCCTGGGCGACGTCCTGGGCGAAGGCTTGGGATGTAAAGGCGGGCGCGGCGGTCAGGGCCAGCAGGGCGGCCAGGGTCAGGCGGGGCGCGATCATGGGGGAGCTCCGGCAAAACGATGTTCGCTTGATCGCGCGACGCCGGCGGCCTGGCAAGTGAACGCCCTGCAACGCTTGACCCGCGCGTCAGTCGGCCTAGTGTCCCCCCGTTCACCGGGGGGCCGCTTCGCGCGGCTGAGATTGGGCGTCAGCCCTGACCCGTCGAACCTGATCCGGGTCATGCCGGCGAAGGGAGGGAACGCGGTCGGAGTCTTCGGAGCCCGCCCGTAAACCGACTTAGCGCGACACGTCCGGGTCTCCTTAACGCCTGAGGAGCGCCCGAAATGAACGTTCAACTGCCCATCAAAGACGCCATCGGCGCCATTCCGACCGGGGAGCGCCCCGGTTCGCGCAAGGTCTATCAGGTCGGCTCGCTGTTCCCCGACATCCGGGTGCCGTTCCGCGAGGTCGAGGTCCACCCAAGCGCCAACGAACCGCCGGTCACCATTTACGACCCGTCCGGTCCCTATACCGACCCCCACGCCAAGATCGACATCGAGAAGGGCCTGGAGCGTCCGCGTGAAGCCTGGATCACCGCCCGCGGCGACGTCGAGCCGGTGCTCAATCCCCGCGAGGTCAAGCCCGAGGACAACGGCTTCGCCCAGGGCAAGCACCTGGCCCCGCAATTCACCGCCAAGCGTCCGATCTTCAAGGGCACCCGGGGCAAGCTGGTTACCCAGCTGGAATACGCCCGCGCCGGGATCATCACCGCCGAGATGGAATATGTCGCCATCCGCGAAAACCTGCGCCGCGAGCAGGACCGCCCGTGCATCCGCGACGGCGAGGACTTCGGCGCGTCGATCCCCGACTTCGTGACCCCCGAATTCGTCCGCCAGGAAGTGGCGCGCGGCCGGGCCATCATCCCGGCCAACATCAACCACGGCGAGCTGGAGCCGATGGCGATCGGCCGCAACTTCCTGGTCAAGATCAATGCCAACATCGGCAATAGCGCGGTGCTCAGCACCGTCGCCGACGAGGTCGACAAGCTGGTCTGGGCCACGCGCTGGGGCGCCGACACGGTCATGGACCTGTCGACCGGCCGCAACATCCACAACATCCGCGACTGGATCATCCGCAACAGCCCGGTGCCGATCGGCACGGTGCCGATCTACCAGGCGCTGGAGAA
Source organism: Caulobacter sp. Root1455 (assembly GCF_001426905.1). Taxonomy (GTDB): domain Bacteria; phylum Pseudomonadota; class Alphaproteobacteria; order Caulobacterales; family Caulobacteraceae; genus Caulobacter. The sequence continues at coordinate 370,412 of NZ_LMFQ01000024.1, read as the reverse complement.
GGTCAACGGCGTGGCCGAGGACCTGAACTGGGAGGTCTTCCGCGACACCCTGATCGAGCAGGCCGAGCAGGGCGTGGATTATTTCACCATCCACGCCGGCGTGCGCCTGCCGTTCATCCCGCTGACCGCCAAACGGGTGACGGGCATCGTCTCGCGGGGCGGCTCGATCATGGCCAAGTGGTGCCTGGCGCACCACAAGGAGAACTTCCTCTACGAGCGGTTCGAAGAGATCTGCGAGATCATGCGCGCCTATGATGTGTCGTTCTCGCTGGGCGACGGCCTGCGTCCGGGCTCGACCGCCGACGCCAATGACGAGGCCCAGTTCGCCGAGCTGCGCACCCTGGGCGAGCTGACCAAGGTGGCCTGGAAGCACGGCGTGCAGGTGATGATCGAAGGGCCGGGTCACGTGGCCATGCACAAGATCAAGGCCAACATGGACGAGCAGCTCAAGCACTGCCACGAGGCCCCCTTCTACACCTTGGGCCCGTTGACCACCGACATCGCCCCTGGCTACGACCACATCACCTCGGCGATCGGGGCGGCGATGATCGGCTGGTTCGGCACGGCCATGCTCTGCTACGTCACGCCCAAGGAGCACCTGGGCCTGCCCGACCGCGACGACGTCAAGACCGGCGTGATCACGTACAAGCTGGCCGCCCACGCGGCGGACCTCGCCAAGGGTCACCCGGGCGCGGCCATGTGGGACGACGCCATCAGCCGGGCGCGGTTCGAGTTCCGCTGGGAGGACCAGTTCAACCTGGGCCTGGATCCCGAGACCGCTCGGGCCTTCCACGACGAGACCCTGCCCAAGGAGGCGCACAAGACCGCGCACTTCTGCTCGATGTGCGGTCCCAAGTTCTGCTCGATGAAGATCAGCCAGGAAGTCCGCGAATTCGCGGCCGGCATGGCGCCCAACTCGATCGAACAGGGCATGGCCGAGATGAGCGACAAGTTCCGCGAGCGGGGCTCGGAGATCTATCTGAAGACGGAAGGCTAGGGATGCTGGGCGTGATCCTGGCGGCGGCGGTGCAAGCCGCCGCCCCGTCGGCCGTGGTGGCCGATCCGCTGGCCCCGGCCCGGATCGGCGACCTGCAGTGCTACGGCGCCGACCCCGTCCGCAAGACCTGTCGCGCCCTGGCCGGCTACAGCTTCGAGGCCGACGGCAAGATCCTGAACAAGGCCGAGGTGGTCCTCCAGGAGTCGCCGCTGGTGACGATGACCACCGTCTCGCCGGTGACGATGCGGGACGGGGCGGTCTGCGGGCCGCTGTCGGGCGTGGACAAGGCCCAGATCGCGGTGCGCGGCCACCGCATGCCCGAGGCGAACGCCGCGCCGATCCGGGCCCAGTTGCTGGAGTCGATGGCGTCGATGCTGGGCAAGGACGTCTGCACGACCTACCGGCGCAGCGGCGACTGGTGGATCGCCGAGGTGACGATGGACGGCGTCGCGCGGCAGGACATGAACGACACCCTGCTCTGGGTGCCGGTGTCGGCGGGCTACGTCGTCCAGCCCTGAGCCCAGGGCGGGGACGTGCTCGCACGCGTGTCCCCGGATCTAGGCCCGCGCCCCCTGAAAGGGATCGTTCGTTTCCTGATCAGGCAGCTTGCGCCAGTAGAGATACAGCAGCACCGCCATCTGGCCCGACAGCGTGTGCCACAGCAGGCCGTGGGGCTGGAACAAGCTGTGGGGATTGCACCAAGGTTCGCCGGTCTGTGAACGGACCTGGAAGACGACGGCCAGTCCGAAGCTGACCAGGGCGGCGATCCAGAACCAAACCGCGGGGCCCAGCCATCCCCTGGCGCAGCCTTCGGCGAGTTTGTGGATCCATTGGCTGCAGCCGCCGGCCTTTTGGGCGTCCGTGATCTTGAGCACGAGTTCGATCACGAAATAGGTGAAGATGATCAGCCCGATAAGCAGCATCGACACCCCGCTGGAGTCGTCCATATACTTTTCGGCCAATATGTTTATCACCGTGCAGGTCACGGCGACGCCGAAGTACATCACGTAGAACAACCAGTCCTTGTTCACCCTGCGTCTTATCGAATAGGCCGGTAGAAACGCCGAGAAGACGTACATCGACATGCCGTCGAACCAACTGATGGTGGCGGACAGGGAGGCGTGGAACCACATGCTGCCGAGCCCGAGGAACAGCGTCGCGAAGATGTAGACGTCGGGTATCCAGCTCTTCGGATCGTGGAAGAGGTTCTTGGAGACCGTCCACTCCAGCGCCTTCTTGCGGTCGTAATAGATCCTGAACGCCACGAACAGCGACGAGAAGATCGCGTAGAGATTGCTCAGGGTGTTGACCGGCTGCCGGATGCCGTTGGCCCCGGTGTCGACTTTGACGGGATCGAAGGCCTCGCAATAGCAGCTGTCCGGATGCTTGGGCGCGGGATACTTCACGCCGTCGACCTCCTGGGTCTGGGGGACCTGCACGTGATTTTCGATGTTCGTGCAGCGATCGGGATGGGCCGGCCAGCCGAAGGACGCGAAGAGGATGAACGGGATCAGGACGACGAACATCCCGACGCCCCACACGACGAATCCTCGAACGGGCGCCATTGAAACCTCTTGGGTTCGTGGGTTGGGCCGTCGCTCGCCGGACGGTGAGTCGTCGTAAAGTTGTTTAGCTTTGCATGTTCGCGTCTGAATGCAACAGCTTGGCCGTTTCGCGCTCCGCGAGCGGCGAAAACCGGCGCTCGGCCGGCGCATCCGACCTGAAAATCGGCCAGGCTGGGTCCTGGCCGACCACGCCCCACGGCGCCGCCGGCCCGGGCGATCAGCTCACCCGGACGTCCTCGTCGGGCAGTTCGCGCCAGTAGAGGTACACCATCACGGCCATGGCCCCCGCCAGGGTGTGCCACAGCAGGCCGTGCGGCTGGAACCAGCTGTCCTTCCAGCACATCGGGCCGCCGGTCTGGGACAGGATCTGGAACATGGTGGCGAAGCCGAAACAGGCCACGCCAATGCCCCAGTAGAGCAGGGCGCGCTTGACCCAGCCGTCCTCCCAGCCGGCCTTGACCCGGTCCCACCAGGGCGAGGGACCGCCCAGCTTGACCATGTCGACGATCTTCACGCCGATCTCGGTCAGGAAATAGACGCCGATCAAGGTGGCGATCAGCTTCATCGAGATCAGGTCGACCTTGTGCAGGATCCGCCCGACCATGGTGAACACGATCACCAGCACCGCGTAGGCGCAGTAGAAGAACACCCCGATATTGAAGCGTCTTCGCACGGTGTAGACCGGCAGGAAGGCCGCGAAGACGTACATCGACATGCTGTCGAACCAGCTGACCGTGCCGGACAGCGAGGCGTGGAACCACATGCTGCCCAGCCCGAGGAACATCACCGCGAACACCCAGACCTCGGGCACCCAGCTTTCGGTGTAGTAGAAGACGTTCTTGACGACGCCGGACTCCCGGTCGCGGCGGATCAGGAACACCAGCACCAGCGACGAGGCGATCGCGTAGAGATTGCTGAGCGTGTTGACCGGCTGGCGGATGCCCGCGGCGCCCGTGTCGACCTGGGCGGGATCGAAGGCCTCGCAATAGCAGCTGTCGGGATGGTCGACATCGGGAACCCCGTCGACCAGGGGCACCACCTGCACGTGGTTGACGATGTTGGTGCAGTCGTCGGGATTGGCGGGCCAGCCGACGCTGACGAAGATCAGGAACGGCACCATCAGCACGACCAGACACACGCCCCAGGCGACAAATCCCTTGGCCGAGCCCATCGCAAGTCCTCCCGTCCATCGGGCCTTAAGCCCGGGTCCTTGTCGGCGCGCGATACGTCGCCGGGTTGTGAAGGGTCTCACGATCTCGTCTAAGTGCAATGCCTTTGGCCGCCGACGCCGAATTCGGCCCGTTCGGCGTTCATTTTGACGCCGGTCTCGACGCCCTGTCGGAAATCGGCGCGGTCGTTCGTTCTAGGAGCAGCAACAACCCAAGGAGGACGTCATGTCCTATGTCGACGGTTTCGTGATCGCGGTCCCCAAGGCCAAGATCGACGCCTACAAGGCGATGGCCAAGCTTGGCAGCGAGGTCTGGATGGAATACGGCGCGGTTTCCTACGTCGAATGCCTCGCCGACGACGTGCCCTATGGCGAGGTCACCTCGTTCCCCCGAGCGGTCCAGGCCACCGAAGACGAGACCGTGGTGTTCTCGTGGATCGTCTACAAGGACAAGGCTTCGCGCGACGAAATCATGGCCAAGGTCATGGCCGATCCGCGCTTGAAGCAGGAGGACATGCCCTTCGACGGCAAGCGCATGATCTTCGGCGGGTTCGCGCCGTTCCTAGAGGCGTGAGGGCGGCGCCCGAACCCTCTCCCCTCCGGGAGAGGGTTTCACCCCGGCTCGTTCAATAGAAGAACCGCTCTTCGGCGATCTTGCCGTCGCGGATGATGTAGAGGCCGACCTCGTCCATGGTGGTGCGCTCGCCGGTGGCCTTGGGCGTCAGCGTCATCTTGAAGCCGACCACGAACTGGTCGCCGTTGACGAACGGGCCGGTGATCTCGGAGTCGTGGACCTCGTGGTTGGCGGCCCACCATTCGCCCTTGCCGCGCGCGGCGGCCTTGCCGGTGACGCGGGCCATGTCGCCCGACGCGGCCTCGATGCTGACCACGTCGTCGGCCCAGTATTTTTCGCCGGCCTCGTCGAACTTGCCGGCCTGGCACAGGGCGACGAGGTCGGCGGCGATCTCTTGAACGGTCATGGTGATGCTCCTGGATTGGGGGGCTTTCCGGGCCGGACCATCGACCTTGAAAGCGACAGGCGCAAGACGGCTTGTTCTCTATATGTTCGCGACGGCGCGTGTTGCTGACAGCGGGTGTCAGCAGGGACAGCCGAGCCGTTTCTGGTCTAGCCTCGCGCCATGACTCGCTCCGCCTTTCCCGGCTTCGCCGCCGCCGACCTGGCCTTCCTGACCGGCCTGGCCGCCCACAACGACCGAGAGTGGTTCACCGCCCACCGCGCCGTCTATGACGAGCGCCTGAAGCCGACCCTGTCGGCCCTGATCGACGCCCTGAACGGGGCCTTCGCGGCCCGTGACCTGCCGCTGGCGGGGGATCCCAAGAAGAGCGTGTTCCGCATCCATCGCGACGTGCGGTTCTCCAAGGACAAGCGGCCCTACAAGACCCACGTCTCGGCCACGCTCACCCGGGACGGCCAGAAGCTGTCGCCGGGCCTGGTCTATGTGCACATCGAGCCCGAGGGCGGGCCGGCGCCGGCCTTCGACCCGGAGACCATCGACCCGCTGGACCCCTCGACCCTGCCGTCGGCCCAGGCGGCCGAGACCGGCTATGCCGGGAGCGGGCCGTTCGCGGCGGCGGGGTTCTATCTGTCGGAGCGCCCGCACATCGACGCCTTCCGTCGGGCCATCGTCGCCGATCCCAAGGGCTGGGCGGCGGTCGAGAAGGCCCTGACCGCCAAGGGCCTGCCGTTGGAGCCGGGCGAGCCGACCAAGCGCATGCCCAAGGGTTTCGAGGACCAGGCCGGCGGCCCGCTGGAGGCGGCGCTCAAGCGCACCCGCTGGCTGGTGCGGCGACCGCTGACCGGGACCGAGATCGGCGGGGCGGGTCTGGCGGACATCATCGCCGACTTCGTGGCCGACGCCCGGCCGCTGCTGGTCTTCGGGTGGAAGGCGCTGAGGTAGGGTTTGCGCCTGCTTTTGCAAACAGCCGCCATGCATTTACAGCGGATCCCTCTGCGGACTTGATGGACTCGACAAAAGGATGTTGTTCGCTTCACGACCTGTTGATCCAGGGCCCGCGGGCGCCGACCATCGTTCGCTGAACGCAATTCCTGTTGCACCTGGAAGAAAAATGTGCAGAACATAATGTGAACATGGATTTAAGGCTATGAGCTACGATGGCCGAGCGGTAGCAAATTTCGTTCTAGATTTTTGCGAACAAAAGGAGAGAATTGTAACTAATCTCTCCTTGCAAAAAATTGTATTTTTTTGCCATGTTTGGTCTTTAATAGAGCTCGGAAAGCCACTCATTAGGCATGATTTTGAAGCCTGGGAATATGGGCCCGTGCTTCCCTATCTATACCGAGAGTTCCGCATGTTCGACCGCCTTCCAATTACGGAGAGGGCAAAGAAAATTGACCCCCTTTCCGGGGAGCGACGAATCGTTCATGATACGTTCGACTTACCGACAAGCGAATTGCTTGAAAGAATAATCGACTTCTACAGCCGTATGAGGGCTGGCGATCTTGTTGAGATAAGTCACGTAGAGGGTGGGCCTTGGTACCGTAGTTGGCACCATAGTGGCGTTGTAAATCCTGGTATGAAAATTGATCAAGAGAGTATTGTTCAGTTCTATTCGCGTGCGCGTCTTCCGTTTTCTATACAATAGAAGAGTGATGGATGCATAGGTTGAACGTTCCGTCTGTGCAGCATCTAGCTCGAAACTGGCGGAGCGACCCGAGGAAAATCCAGAAAATCCTAGTCGATCTTGCGAGGAATCCGCCAACATTCAACTATGCGCCGCTCTTTTTGGCGGTAAGGGACATGTTGTTGTTTGGTATTCCCTATGAGCAGATTGTTCAGGGAATAAATTCCGCAGTGAAGCGGAAAGAGGTTTCGAAAAATTTCCTAGATATACTGCCTTTGATTAGGGAGCATTTTCTGGATGTCTCGCCGTCGTTTATTCAATCGGTAGACCGTCGATACTATCCCGCTGGTCGCGGTTTGATGGTGCCGTTTGACGTTCCGATTATTTATGGAGATGGCGCGCGAATTGTTTTGCCGTGGATGACCTTTTGGAAGCGCAATCCGCTTTCTGGAGAGGCGCTTTCTTTGTTCGTTACGCTTGTTGATGAAGTGATTTTTCAAGATCCTGACTTGGAAGATGCGCGTTTTGAAATAATTGACTTCAGCGCGCCAAGGAAGAGCGAGCAAAGACAGGTTGTAGTAACGAATTCCGCAGAAATTCCTCGGCTAACGGATGCTCGTAAGTCCGAGATGCTTGCGATTTTCGCAGAGGGATACTTTTTGGCTAAAGCGACTTTGGCTGAATCTGGCCAAGACCGTGCCAATGAAGCGCCGTCAAAACCAAGGGATCCAGATCAGCCCGACTTTTTCGATGACCCCAGTGCAGGGCAAGGATAAGCCCGCCGCCTATTGTTTCTAGCTCGGCAGACGACAGAGCAGGCTCGCCATCAAGGTTTTAAGGCGCGGCCTCGCCGCTGCGGCGGGATATGAAAGAGGGCGGGACGCCAACGGCAGCCTATCCTTTTTCCTGTGAAGAAGGCACCAGCGGCCCAAGCGGGCAGGGCGCGAGAAGCGCGCTAGTCCTTGCGCGCCTTGGCCTTGTCGCCCGTATAGACGTCCACGCCCTGCGTGGCGCCGCCCGCCTTGAGCTTGCGGATATAGGCCAGTTCAGCCTTGGCCCCGCCGTGATCGGGCTCCAGCTCCAGCGATTTCAGGTAGGCGGCCTCGGCCTCGTCCAGGCGGTTGAGCTCGGTCAGGCAGAAACCACGGCTGCGCTGCACCCGCGCCTCGCCGTCGGGATTGGCCATGTCGGCCAGGAGGTCGGCCGGCGGCAGGGCGTCGTAGAAGGCCAGGGCTTCGGCGAAGCGGTGCTGCAGGATCAGGGCGGAGCCCTTCTCGGTGACCAGCATCAGGTTGTCGGGTTGGAAGGCCAGGCCGCGATCCAGCCAGACCAGGGCTTCCTCGGGCCGGCGATGCTCGACCGCCAGGGCGCCGAGCAGGAAGGCGGCGGTGCCGTAGGTGTTGAACTCGGCGACCGCCTTGTTGTCTCCGGGGCCCGCCTTGCCTTCGGCGGAAGCCGCCGCCGCGACCAGCATGGCCCCCAGGGCCGCGGTCGGGTCGTTGACGCGGATCGTCGTCAGACCCGGCTGGCGATCGACCACCGGCCATCGGGCCGGCGCGTTGGCGACCACCTTCTGGAGATCCGCGACCATCGGCTCCAACTCGGCGAAGGAGGTCGCCCGCAGGGCTTTCTCGACCACCTTTCGATCCTTGGCCTCCTGCTTCTTGAACGCCTTCTGGTCCACGGCCGGCGGCGAAGCGGCGGCCTGGGCCATGACGTGAGCCGGAAGGGCGGTGGAGGACAGCAGGGCGGCGGCGATAATCGCCTTGAAGGTGGGCAGGCGCACGGGTTGTCTCCAGCCAAGCTTGCCGCGACACTAGAGTACGTCTGTAATAATGCAAGCTTGGCGTGAGAACGGCACGGGGGAACGCGCGGCGGCGTTTTCGCATTCCACAGCCATGCTCGCCCTGATCCTCGACCTCTCCAATATCCTCGGCGGTTTCCTGTTGGCCATCGGCCTGCTGGCGCTGATCCCCCGCGCCGGCGACGACCTGGCGCGGTTCGCCGAGCGATTGAGCCGCTTCCGCTGGATCGTCGGCGTCGTCGCCCTGATCTGCGGCGGCTATTTCCTGGTCATCCACCTGATCAGCGGCCCGCGCGTCTTCCATTTCGAGCTCGTCGGCATCGCGGTCGGGGTGCTGCTGCTATGGGATCGCCTGCGAGCGGGGCGGCTGGCTCATCGCGACCTGCCGGCCAGCGGGGCGCGGGGACCGGGCCTGGTGCTGGCGGTGTTCGGGGCGATCGCCATGCTCGTGGGCCTGCAGGGGATCTTCACGGCGGACTGATCGCCCCCATTCGCGTCGCTGACGCTTCTCAATCGGCCGTTAAGACGGCGAGCGCAGAGTTTTCCACAACCCGCCAACAGGGCGGAGACCAGGGAAGACCGTCATGTCCTCGACCGTGACCTCCAATTTTCGCCGCGGCCACGACCATTTCGAGCCGCAGGACACCGATCCCCAGACCCAGCGCCGCCTGCGCGGCCAGCTGGAGCAGATCGACTACACGGCCTTCGCCTCCAACACCGCCGTGATCGCCCAGGTGATCGGCAAGAGCGACTCCGGCAAGTTTCAGCGCCTGGCGGTGGCCGCCGCCGTGGCCCGGGCCCGCTGGGTGGCCGAGGCCGTGACCATGACCGAGGGCGGGGCGGTGACCACGGCCGAGCAGACGGCGCGACTGGCCACCCTGCGCACCGCCTACGAGGAGCTGGCCGCCGTCTACGAAGCCATGCGGCGCATGGTCGAGCGCGGCTACCTGACCTACAGCACGTCGATGGTCACGGAGGGTGGAAACGTCGTAACGCGAGAGTGATCCAAAAATACATCTTGGAGTGTATTTCTCGCGCTAACCTCCCGCCGCTCATTCCGAGCCGGAGGCTTTCCCATGTCCGCCTATCCCATCGCCATCTACGGCAATGGCCTGTTCCAGGACGGCTATCCAAATCCCCCGATCGCCTACGATGTTCAGGTCGAGCAGCTGAACGCGGGGATCACCACCGTCATCCTGTGGTCGATCCACATCCACGCCGGCGGCGACCTCTATCTGAACGACACCCTGTTCGTCAGCGACGGCCAGATCCAATACGCGACCGACGGGAAGAGCGGGGTCAATCCCGACTTCCCGCGATTGATCACCAGCCTGATGACCGGCGGCAGCGTGAAGGACCTGCTGGTCTCGGTCGGCGCCTGGGGCACCACCAGCGACTTCAGCGCCTGGCTGGCGGCCCGCGATCAGGTCAAGACCAATCTGGGGGTCCTGCAGTCGACCTTCGGGGTGACGGGCGTGGATTTCGACTACGAATCCCAGGACGGCTACACCAGCGCCGACCAGTCGATGATCGTCGCCCTGACGCTGGACGTCGGTTCGCTGGGGCTGTTCGCCACCTATTGTCCGTACACGGCGACCGACTTCTGGACCGGCTGCCTGACCGCGGTCTACCAGCAGAACAACCAGCAGCAGATCGTCAGGTTGATGAACCTGCAGTGCTACGCCGGCGGAAGCGGCAATTCTCCGACCGACTGGGCGCGGGCGGTGCAGAACACGCCCGACACCGGCGTGGCCGACGCCTACGCCTTCATCGTCCCTGGCTATGCGGTGATCGGGGCCGACGGGGGCGATCCGGCCTCGCTCGAGCAGACCTTCGCGGGCCTGGCCGGCATCGGGATCACCGGCGGCTTCCTGTGGAACAGCGGCGGCATCTGGGCGACCGAGGCCTCGGAGGGGCAGGGCGCGCCGCTGCCGTCCGACTACGCCCAGGCGATCACCAACGGGCTGGGCGCTTCGGCCAAGGCGTCGGCGAAGGCGTGAACCCGTTTCCGCCCATCCCGGTCGCCGGCCGGGGTGGGCGGCGTCTTCCCGGGCCTATCGATATCCACGTCTGGTGCGTGGCCGAGGTTTTCGCTTCCTGGGCCGAATGTCGATTCGACCTAGCCCGTGATCTTGTCGCCGCGATGCAACGGGTCGGGCAGGGGATCGCCGGCTTTCACGAACCGCAGCGACACCGAATTGATGCAGTAGCGCAGCCGCGTCGGGGCCGGGCCGTCCGGGAAGACGTGGCCCTGGTGGCTGTCGCAGCGGGCGCACAGGGTCTCGATGCGCAGCATGCCGTAGGAGGTGTCGCGCACCTCCTTGACGTGCGCCTCGTCGAACGGGGCGTAGAAGCTGGGCCAGCCGGTGCCGCTCTCGAACTTGGTCCGGTATTCGAACAAGGGCAGGCCGCACTCGCGGCAGCAATAGACGCCGGGGCTCTTCTCGCCCAGCAGGCCGCCGCAGAACGGGGCCTCGGTGCCGTGATGCAGCAGGACGCGGGCCTCCTCGGCGGTCAGGTCGGCCTCGAGGCGCTGGCGCTCGGGCTCGGTCGGCGGAGTCAGGTCGAAGCCGGTGGCGGAGAGGAGGGGGGCTGTGTCGGTCATGGCCTGCAATCTAGGGGCTCGGACCTTTCACCGATAGGGGCGGCCTGCTGACAAACCAAGGCCGGGCGGAGCATAAGATCGGCCGCCGCGTTCGTTTTCGCAGCCGCTGAAAGGACCCCGCCATGACCATCGCCGTCGCTTTCCTGCAACCGGGCTGGGCCGACTGGGAGGCCGGCCAGGTGCTGGCCGCCCTGCGCGGCTATTATGGCGTCCAGATCGAGATCGCCACGCCGGACGGCGAGCCCCAGACCTCGATGGGCGGGGTGCTGGCGGCGGCGGATTACAAGTTCGCCGACCCGGTCCTGGCCGACGCCGAGGTCTTCCTGCTGATCGGGTCCGACGCCTGGATCGACTACGACGACAAGGCGCTGTTCAGCCTGCTGCGCCAGGCCCAGGCCGACGGCAAGATCATCGGGGCGATCTGCGCCGGAACCGTGGCCGCCGCCCGGGCGGGCTTGCTGGCGGGCAAGGCCCACACCTCCAACGACCGCGACTGGCTGGCCAAGGTCGCGCCGGACTATGCGGGGGCCGAGCGCTATGTCGACACGCCCAAGGCGGTGACCGACGGCAAGCTGGTCACGGCCGCCGGCTCGGCCCCGGTGACCTTCAGCGCCGCCATCGCCCGGCTTGTCGCGCCCGAGGGCAAGCACGACGACTACGTGGCGATGTTCGCCCGGGAGTTCGCGGATTGAAGTCCGGCGGGCTCGGTCGGGGACAGGCCCACGGGCATGTCCCCAATCGCGAGATCCTATTTCAGAGCCGCCGCCGCCACCCGCGCCACCTGGCCGTCCTGGACGCCCGAGCCACCCGAGACGCCGATGGCGCCGGCGATCTTGCCGTCGACGATCAGCAGCTCGCCGCCGTCGATGGCCAGGGCGCCGGTGAAGATGGAATTGAGCGTGCCGCCCTTCACCGCTTCCTGGAAGTAGGCGGTCGGCCGGCGGAAGTTGGCGCTGGTCTCGGCCTTGCGGCGGGCCACGTCGTTGGAGCCGTACTGGGCGCCGTCCATCTTCTCGCTCAGCACCAGGGCCCCGCTGGGCTCGACCACGACGATGACCATCGACCAGCCCTGCTTGCGGGCCTCGGCCTCGGCGGCGGCGGCGGCCGTCCGGGCCTCGGCCAGGGTGATCGGGCGGCCGTAGGGCGGGGCCGGCGGCGGCGCGTGCGGCGCGGCGGCGGGCGCGGGCGCGGTCTGAGCCAGGGCGGGGCCGCCGGCCAAGGCGGCGGCGAGGGTCAGCAGCGCGAAGGCGGGACGAAGCATGGGCGGTTTCCTCTCAGGTCGTGCGATCAGGCCGAACCCAGGCGTTATTTCGCGAATGCGTGAAAAACCCTGAGCGCTGAACGTTTCTCGTGGTTGCGGTCCCCATTGGAAACCGGTGTCATGGACAATGTCACGCTGCGGCGCCGTTGCAAACCTCTGGCGGCCTGCTAGTGCCTGTCCAAAGAGACAACGACAAAAGCGTAGGGAACGGCCGGATGTTCAAGAAGCTGCTGATCGCCAACCGGGGCGAAATCGCGGTGCGCGTGATCAAGACCTGCCGCCGCCTGGGCATCAAGACCGTGGTCGTCTATTCCGACGCCGACGCCGACAGCCTGGCCGTGGAGATGGCCGACGAGACCGTGCACATCGGTCCCGCCCCCGCCAACCAGTCCTACCTGGTCGCCGACAAGATCATCGCCGCCTGCAAGTCGACCGGCGCCGAGGCCGTGCACCCGGGCTTCGGCTTCCTGTCGGAGAACGCCGGCTTCGCCCAGCGCTGCGCTGACGAGGGCGTGGTGTTCATCGGTCCCAACCCCGGCGCCATCTCGGCCATGGGCGACAAGATCGAGAGCAAGAAGTTCGCCGAGAAGGCCGGGGTGTCCTGCGTGCCGGGCCATATCGGCGAGATCGCCGACACCGCCCACGCGGTGACCATTTCCGAGCAGGTCGGCTATCCGGTCATGATCAAGGCCAGCGCCGGCGGCGGCGGCAAGGGCATCCGCGTGGCCTGGAACCGCCAGGATGTCGAGGAGGGCTTCCCGGCCGTGCGCGCCGAGGCCAAGGCCAGCTTCGGCGACGACCGGATCTTCATCGAGAAGTTCATCGAGAGCCCGCGCCACATCGAGATCCAGGTGCTGGGCGACAAGCACGGCAACGTCGTCCACCTGTTCGAGCGCGAATGCTCGATCCAGCGCCGCAACCAGAAGGTCATCGAGGAGGCGCCGAGCCCGCTGCTCGACGAGGCCACCCGCAACGCCATGGGCGCTCAGGCCGTGGCCCTTGCTCAGGCAGTAAGATACGACAGCGCCGGCACGGTCGAGTTCGTGGCCGGCCAGGACAAGAGCTTCTACTTCCTGGAGATGAACACCCGCCTGCAGGTCGAGCATCCGGTCACCGAGCTGATCACCGGCCTGGACCTGGTCGAGCAGATGATCCGCAGCGCCTGGGGCGAGAAGCTGGCCTTCGCGCAGAAGGACCTGAAGATCAACGGCTGGGCCATCGAGAGCCGGATCTACGCCGAGGACCCCTACCGCAAGTTCCTGCCGTCGATCGGGCGTCTGGTCCGCTACGCCCCTCCGGAGGAGGGACAGCATGAGGGCTACACCGTCCGCAACGACGCCGGCGTCCGCGAAGGCGACGAGATCTCGATGTACTACGACCCGATGATCTCCAAGCTGTGCACCTGGGCGCCCACGCGCCTCGAGGCGATCGACGGCATGGGCCGGGCGCTGGAGGACTTCCACATCGAAGGCCTGGGGCAGAACATCCCGTTCCTGGCCGCCGTGATGGACCAGGCGCGGTTCCGCTCGGGCAAGATCTCGACCAACTACATCAAGGACGAATTCGCCGACGGCTTCAAAGGCGTCGAGCCGACGCCCGAGCAGATCGACGTGCTGACCGCGGTGGGCGCGGCTATGCAGCGGGTCTACGCCGCCCGGGCCCGCTCGACCGACGCGGGGCTCAGCAATCCGGTGCGCACCGAATGGATCGTCGCCGTCGGCCACGCCAAGCGTCGGGTCAAGCTGTCGGGCGAGGCCCAGCACCTGTCCATCGAACTGCCCGACGAGGGCCGCGCCTTCCATCTTGAGACCGTCGACTGGCGTCCGGGCAAGCCGGTGTTCCTGGGCAGGCTGGACGGCAAACCGTTCACCGTGCAGGTCACGCCCGCCGCCGAGGGCTTCACGATCCGCCACCGCGCCGCCAAGGCCAAGGTGCTGGTCCTGAGCCCCCGCTCGGCCGAACTGCACGACAAGCTGCCCGAGAAGCAGGCCGCCGACACCTCCAAGCTGGTGCTGTCGCCGATGCCCGGCCTGGTGGTCAGCATGGACGTCGTCCAGGGCCAGCAGGTCCGAGAGGGCGAGGTGGTCTGCGTGCTCGAGGCCATGAAGATGCAGAACATCATCCGCGCCGAGCGCGACGGGGTGGTCAAGGCCGTCAACGCCAAGGGCGGCGACCCGGTCGCGGCCGACGAGGTGCTGGTGGAGTTCGCCTAGACGAAGCTTGGCCGTACGTGGTCTTGTGCCCCCAAGGTTGAGCTTTGGGGGACGATTCCATGACGTTGATGCAGAAGCTGTTCGGCTTCGAGGGACGGCTGCGCCGCCGCGACTACTGGCTGATCATCGTCGGCAAGTATGTGGTCTCGTTCATGGTCGGGGTGCTCGTCTTCGCCGCGACCGGCGACACCGGACAGAACGGGTTCGGGGCCGTCAACATCGCTCAGCTGGTCCTGTTCGTCCCCTCGCTGTGGATCTCGATCGCCATCGCCCTCAAGCGCTGCCACGACCGCGACAAGGGCGGCGGCTGGGTGGCGTTCTTCTGGCTGGTGCCGATCGTCGGCTGGATCTGGGGCTTTATCGAGCTGGGCTTCCTGGACGGCACCCAGGGGCGCAATTCGTACGGCAAGTCGCCCAAGGGCATCGGCTCGGCCGAACCGCTGGCCGAAGTCTTCGCCTAGGCCTTTCGTCCGAACGCCGCCCGGCCTAGGTTCTGCCCATCGGAGTCGCTGGGGTCTGGCTGAATGAACGATCGCGCGGAATGGTGGGACCTGTTCCTGTCGGCCTCGGGCCGGCTGGCGCGCGGCCCGTTCCTGATCGCCTCGGCGGCGCTGTTCATCTTCGCCGTCCTCTATGAGGCGACGGGGATGACCATCCACCTGCTGACCGGCTGGCTGGTCTATCCGCCGCTGCTGTTCTTCGCGACCTGCCTGCTGTCCAAGCGGCTGCACGATCGCGGCCGCTCGGGCTGGTGGGCGGCGCTGATCCTGCTGTCCCTGGTCGCCGTCTGGCCGACGCCCATGCACGTCCTCGATTTCCTGTTCGGCGCCGTCGTCTTCTGGGCGATCATCGAGTTGGGCGTGATGCCGGGCGAGCAGGGCGCCAACCGCTACGGCCCCAATCCGCTGAAGCCGGTTTCGGCGGTCTGAACGCCGTGCGTCCTTCGAGGCTCGCCCAAGGGCTCGCACCTCAGGATGAGGTATTCAGTAGAAGCGCTCCTCATCCTGAGGCGCCCGCGCAGCGGGCCTCGAAGGACGCGGGGCGCTAGACAGGCGGCGCCTCGGCTTCCACAGGCCCGAAGACCCGCTGGAAGGCCGCGCGCAGCGCCTCGTCCGCCTCGTCCATGGTCACCGGCAGGCCCAGGTCGACCAGGCTGGTGACCCCGTGCTCGGTCTGGCCGCAAGGCACGATGCCCGAGAAGTGCTCCAGGTCGGGTTCGACGTTCAGGCTGATCCCGTGGAAGCTGACCCAGCGGCGCAGCTTGACGCCGATGGCGGCGATCTTGTCCTCGCGCGACCAGCCGGGCCCCTTGCGCTCGACCCACACGCCGACCCGGCCCTCGCGCATCTCGCCGGTGACGTTGAAGGCGGCCAGGGCCTCGATGATCCAGGTCTCCAGCGCCGCGACGAAGGCCCGCACGTCGCGGCCGCGCTTGGTCAGGTCCAGCATCACATAAACCACCCGCTGGCCGGGGCCGTGATAGGTGAACTGGCCGCCGCGGCCGCTCTCGAACACCGGGAAGCGGTCGGGGGCGATCAGGTCGGCGGGCTTGGACGAAACGCCGGCGGTATAGAGCGGCGGATGCTCCAGCAGCCAGACCAGCTCGCCCGCCGTGCCGTCGGCGATGGCGGCCGCGCGGGCCTCCATGGCGGCAACGGCTGCCGGGTAGGGCACGCACCCGGTCGAAACCGCCCACCCCGCCGGCGCGCCGTCGGGCGCTCCCAACAGCGGAAGCGCCTTATTTTCAAGGTTTAACGGGCGATCAAGCATACGGCCCTAGTCTTGCATCGGGTGACGCGCGGCCGAAAGCGGTCGCGAGTGAAATCCAGGGACTTACTTCGTGAGCCAGGTCAACGCCGTCAATGTCGAGATCTCCGTTCTTCTGGGACGGTCGATCCTGCCGATGCAGCAGCTGCTGCGCATGGGCCGCGGCGCGGTGATCCCGCTGGA
Source organism: Caulobacter sp. Root1455 (assembly GCF_001426905.1). GTDB lineage: Bacteria > Pseudomonadota > Alphaproteobacteria > Caulobacterales > Caulobacteraceae > Caulobacter. The sequence goes on along the minus strand of NZ_LMFQ01000024.1, from coordinate 354,245 downwards.
CGCCAAGACCAACGACGAGGTCTGGATCCTGGCCAACAACCACCCCATCGCTCGGGGCGAGATCCAGATCAGCGACGACCGCATCGCCATCCAGGTGACCCGAGCCGCCGACGTCTACGACTACATGGCCGGCGGGTCCTAAGGCGCTTTGTTCGCGATCCGCGAACTCCGCTCTTTCCAAATCAAACTCAGTTTGCTACCTGCCGCGCCTCACCACGAGCGGTCGTGGCGGAATTGGTAGACGCGCAGCGTTGAGGTCGCTGTGGGGCAACCCGTGGAAGTTCGAGTCTTCTCGACCGCACCAGGTGAGACAACGGCTTAGAGCGCGCCTGGCGAAATCGGTTTCCGACTCGCCAGGGGCGCTCTAACCATTTTGCGGGGAGGGCTTGGCCCTTCGCAGCTTCAGGTCACGCGCAGGACGCACGTCTCAGAGTTCAGGAGGTCCCAATGTCCCGGGAAACAACCGACCTGACAGACGATCCGCGCCATAACCTGGTCATTCCCGAACCCGAGACGCCCGAGGATCTGGAAGACCTCGCCCTCGGCGACGACTACGCGCTCAATCCCGAATACGTCGAGATGGTCATCGACGCGGCCGACCGCGGCGACACCGCCCGTCTGCGCGAGCTGGTCCACGCCCTGGAGCCGGCCGACGTCGCCGACCTGATGGGCTTCCTGTCGTCCGGCTACCGTGAAGAGGTGATCCCGGTCCTGGATCCGGAATGGCTGGGCGAGATCATCGCCGAGCTGGACGACAACCTGCGCGAGGAAGTGCTGGAGGCGACGCCCTCGCACACCCTGGCCAAGGCGCTCGAGGAGCTGGACTCCGACGACGCCGCCGACGTCATCGACGATCTGGACGAGGGCAAGCGCGCCCAGGTGCTGGCCGCCATGGACGAGGGCGACCGCGCGGCGATCGAGACCACCCTGGCCTATGAGGACGAGACGGCCGGCCGCCTGATGCAGCGCGAGTTCCTGGCCGCGCCGCAGTTCTGGACCGTCGGCCAGACCATCGACCACGTCCGTGAGTCCGGCGCGAACCTGCCGGAGCTGTTCTTCGACGTCTATGTGGTCGATCCGTCGTTCACGCCGGTCGGCGCCCTGCCGATCAGCCAGCTGCTGACCAACAAGCGCGACACGCCCCTGGCTGAGATCATGGAGCCGGTGACCGAGATCACCGTCGACATGGACCAGGAGGAGGTCGCCTACATCTTCGACAAGTACCACCTGATCAGCGCCCCCGTCGTCGAGGCCGGCGGCCGGCTGGTGGGCCAGATCACCGTCGACGACATCGTCGGCGTCATCCGCGAGGAAGCGGAAGAAGACATCCTGGCCCTGGCCGGGGTGAGCGACGCCGGCCGCGACGCCAATGTCGTCGACATCGTCAAGGCGCGCCTGCCGTGGCTGCTGCTGAACCTGGTCACCGCCACCATCGCCGTCAGCGGCGTGGCCGTGTTCCAGGGCGAGATCGCCCAGCTGGTGGCCCTGGCCATCCTGATGCCGATCGTCTCGTCCCTGGGCGGCAACGCCGGCACCCAGACCCTGGCCGTGGCCGTGCGCGCCTTGGCCAGCAAGGAACTGACCACCGCCAACGCCCGCCGGATCATCCTGCGCGAGCTGTCGGTGGGCATCGTCAACGGCTGCACCCTGGCCCTGGTCATGGGCGGGGCGACCTATCTGTTCTTCGGCCCGGCCGACCACCACGGCAAGCTGGCGATCATCGTGGGCTTGGCCCTGATCACCAACATCTTCACCGCGGCGGTCGGCGGCATACTGGCGCCGCTGGCCCTGGCCAAGATGGGACGAGACCCGGCGGTGTCCTCGTCGATCTTCGTGACCTTCCTGACCGACTTCACCGGCTTCTTCGCCGTGCTGCTGATCGCGGCCCTATTGTTGCACTAAGGGCGTAGAATAGGCCGTGGCTCTGGACGGCGCGGCTCGAATCCGCCACGCGCGGCGTTCAGAACAACAAAAGGGGCGATGAGCCCCTTCGGGCCGCCAGAACGGCGCCCATCTTGCGCGGAGCACCCCGAACGCATCCGCGTCTGTCTCAAACTGGGTCATTCTTGGCGATGAAACCGCGTTATCAGGTCTCCCGCGCCGCCGTCGATCTCATCAAGAGGTTCGAAGGGTACCGGATGAAAGCCGCGCAGCTGCCCGATGGGCGCTGGACGCTGGGCTACGGCCACACCCTGACCGCGCGGGCCGGGGCGTCTGTCTCGGAACAGGACGCTGAAGCTCTGCTGCTTTACGACCTGATCACCGTGGCCCATGCGGTCAACGAGAACGTCTACACGCCGCTGAACCAGAACCAGTTCGACGCCCTGGTCTGCTTCGCCTTCAACATCGGCACGGAAAACTTCGTCCGCTCGGCCGTGTTGCGTCGCCTGAACGAGGGCGCGCTGCTGCAGGCGGCCTGCGAGATGGAGATGTGGCGCAAGGCCGATTTCGAGGGCGAGCGCATCGTCATCGACGCCCTGGTTCGCCGGCGTTCGGCCGAGAAGGCGCTGTTCCTGACTCCGGCCGACGGCCACTGGGTGGCCGCGCCCAGCCCGGTGCTGCGTCCCAAGATCGACTACGACGCCGGGAAGCTGGTCCCCAGCCAGGCTCCCGCCGCGATCACCGCTTCGCTGAACGGCGACAAGGCCATCGCGCTGCGCCAGGACGGCTCGCCCGCCTTGGCGCTGAACGGCGCCGGGCCCAGCGCCAGCGAACAGGCGGCCGCCGCCGTCGGCGCGCGTCTCGAGGCGATCCTGCCCGACGAGTCCGCCGCCATGGCGCCGGCCCGCGGGCTGGCCGCCCCGACCCAGGACCTGGTCCTGCCGGAGCCGCCCGCCTTGGCCGCCGCCGCCGCGCCGTCGCCGTTCGTCTACCCGACCCCCGAGCCGTCGGTCGCCAGCGAGCCCGTCGCGCCGTTCCAGCTGACGCCGGAAGAGCCGGTCGCCGAATCGGCCTTCGCGCCGCCGCCGCCGCCGGCCTTCGAGCCGGCCGCCGCGACGAGCAGCGAGCCCGGCCTGTTCGAAACCGCGCGCGCGTCCACCAACGGCTCGCTGTTCAACCTGGGCGGCTTCTCCACCAGCGGCCCGGTCGAGCTGGAACCGCAGGACGTCGCCTTCGCCCACGTGCAGCCGCACGCCTTCGGCGGGATCAGCCTGCTGGTCAGCCTGGGCCTGCTGGGCCTGGCCCTGTTCGGCGGCGGCATCCTGTGGAACCTCAGCGTCGGGGCCAACGAAGGCCTGTCGCCGATCAAGATGTTCGGCTGGGGCGCCAGCGTGATCGGCATGATCTGCTTCGCCACCTCGGCCTATCTGCTGATGCGTCGGCTGGGCGATCCCGAGCCGATGGGCGAAGACTAGACCTGAATCTAGACCATTCAGAGCATGAACGCCCGCGGGTCTGCTTGATCCGCGGGCGTTTGTGCTATGCAGGCGATCATGACGAACCAAACCGCACCCTCGATGGACTTCGCGCTGGGCGAGACGGCCGACGCGATCCGTGACACCACCGCCCGCTTCGCGGCCGACCGCATCGCACCGATCGCCGCCAGGATCGACGAGACCAACGAATTTCCCCGCGACCTCTGGATCCCGATGGGCGACCTGGGCCTGCACGGCATCACCGTCGAGGAAGAGTTCGGCGGGCTGGGCCTGGGCTATCTCGAGCACGTGATCGCCATGGAGGAGGTCTCCAGGGCCTCGGCCTCGGTCGGCCTCAGCTACGGCGCCCACTCCAATCTCTGCGTCAACCAGATCCGCCGCTGGGGCACGCCGGAGCAGAAGCAGCGCTACCTGCCCAAGCTGATCAGCGGCGAGCACGTCGGCTCGCTGGCCATGAGCGAGGCCGGCTCGGGCTCGGACGTGGTGTCGATGAAGCTGAAGGCGGAGCAGGTCGGCGACCGCTATGTGCTGAACGGCACGAAGTTCTGGATCACCAACGCCCCGCACGCCGACACTCTGGTGGTCTACGCCAAGACCGACGAAAAGCGCATCACCGCCTTCCTGATCGAGAAGGGCATGAAGGGCTTCAGCGTCTCCAAGAAGCTCGACAAGATGGGCATGCGCGGATCGGACACCGCCGAGCTGGTGTTCGAGGACTGCGAGGTCCCGGAAGAGAATGTGATGGGCCCGGTGGGCGGCGGGGTCGGGGTGCTGATGAGCGGCCTGGATTACGAGCGCGCCGTGCTGTCGGCCGGACCGCTGGGCATCATGCAGGCCTGCCTGGACGTGGTGCTGCCCTATGTCCGCGAGCGCAAGCAGTTCGGCCAGGCGATCGGCTCGTTCCAGCTGATGCAGGGCAAGGTGGCCGACATGTACGTGGCGCTGAATTCGGCCCGGGCCTACGTCTATGCCGTGGCCCGCGCCTGCGACGCCGGCAAGACCACTCGGTTCGACGCGGCGGGCGCCATCCTGATGGCCAGCGAGAACGCGGTGAAGGTGTCGCTGGAGGCCGTCCAGGCCCTGGGCGGCGCGGGCTACACCAAGGAATGGCCGGTCGAGCGCCTGGTGCGCGACGCCAAGCTCTACGACATCGGCGCGGGGACCAACGAGATCCGCAGGTTCCTGATCGGGCGGGAGCTGGTGGGGGCGTAGGGCGGCCTGTTCTCCAGGCCCTCCCCCCGTGGGGGGAGGCGATCGCGCAGCGATCGGTGGGGGGGAGGGAGGACGGATCCTGCAGGCGGGCGCCTGCTGATCACTCCCCCCTCCGTCGGCTTCGCCGACACCTCCCCCACAGGGGGAGAACCTAGGTGGCGACAAAAATGTAAGGGCCGCCCCGATCGCTCGGGACGGCCCTCCATCGTCGTAGCCGCGTCGCGGCGTGACTTGAACCTTAGGCGTTCAACGCCCTCAGTTGGAAACCTCGATCTTCAGGCTCCAGGTCACTCGCGACCTCGGTTGGAGACAATGAGACACTGGTCACCTCCTTTCAGTTGTTGAACAACACAAGAGGAATATGGGCGCCGTTCGGCGGTTCTGCAAAGGGGCAATGTCGCGACCGTACGTCGCGGCGCGTGAAGGCTTCATCAGAAGGCGGATGACGGAGTGAAAGGCACTCCCGGGTCGCGCAAAAGGGGGGACATGCGCGACCCGGGACCACATCGTCGGGATCAGGCTAGAGGGCCCGCGCGATCACGACGATGAGGGTCCAAAGACCGAGATTGAGGCCCAGCATGCCCAGGCGATGCACGTTCACGGCCGAAGACTTGGCGGTGATGGCGATAGCGGTGGCGGCGGAGCGGGTCACTTCGGTTTCCATCTGGCGGCGCGTTAGGTCAGCGCCTTAACCAAAGATAGGCATTGTCGGCTTCCGGACCCATGCGACAAAAGCTACGCATCGGCGCAAATGAGCGGACCGATTGTCGCAGTTCTTGCACGGAGGGCCGGATGCCGGTCTGGGATCCCGACATCTATCAGCGCTACAAGGCCTATCGCGACCGACCAGCCCTGGACCTGATGCTGCAGATCCCGCGGGACCTGGAGCCGCGCGAGATCTGGGACCTGGGCTGCGGGACCGGCGAGCACGCGGCCCTGCTGGCGATGCGCCATCCGAGCGCCCGCGTGCACGGCCTGGACACCAGTCCGGAGATGCTGGCGCGGGGCAGGGCGATGCGGGCCGACATCGACTGGGTGCTGGGCGACATCGCGACCTTCGCCCCCGAGATCCCGCCCGATCTGATCTTCACCAACGCCGCCCTGCAGTGGGTGGACGACCACGCGGCGCTGTTCCCGCGCCTGATGGGCCTGCTGGCGCCCGGCGGCGTCCTGGCCTGCCAGATCCCCGTGGTGGCCGACGACGGCTGGCGGCGCAGCCTGCGAGAGGTGGCGGCGGACGGGCCCTGGGCCTCGCGGCTGGCCGATATCGAGCGCGTGCGCTCCGGCGTCGATCCGCGCCCCTATCATGACTGGCTGTCGCCCCTGAGCCAGGACCTCGACGTCTGGGTGACGACCTATGTCCACGCTCTGGGCGGCGACGACCCGATCGTCGACTGGACGTCGGGCACGAGCCTGCGGCCCTATCTGGAGGCCTTCAGCGATCCGGCCGAGCGGGCGGCCTTCCTGGCGGCCTGGCGCGAGCGGCTGGCGGTCGACTATCCGCGCCGCGAGGACGGGGCGACCCTGTTTCCGTTCACCCGGCTGTTCGTGGTCGCCCGCCGCCGCTGACGGCGGCCCCCTGGGCGGCTTGGGCGGCTTGGGCGGCCAGGTCGGCCAGGCTGGGCCGCCGGCGCAGCTCGCTGACCGGCTTGCCCAGGCCGTCGACGGCCTGGGCCGCGGCGGCGCGGCCGGCGGCGACGGCGGGTTCGAAGGCCTTCCAGTCGCGGATGTCGATCTTGTCCAGCTTGGGGGTGATCAGCACGTCGGTGGCCTCGCGGCTGGCGGTCAGGTCGCGGCCGGTCGAGACCGTGGCGGCCCGCATCAGCAGGGCGACGATCGGCGGGCCCTTGCGCCATTCGCCGGACCAGAACCAGGTCCACAGCGAGGCCGGGCGGTCGACGTCGTCGGCGGTGATGCTGCGGCCACGCGTGACGTCCACCCCGACGATCGGACCCAGCTGGAAGGCGCGCATGACGTCGGCCGGGAAGTTCTTCATCACCGCCCCGTCGACCAGCACCGAATTGCCGTCGGTCACCGGCGGCAGCACGCCGGGCAGCGAGATCGAGGCCCGCAGAGCGTCGCGCAGCAGGCCCTGGCGGTGCAGGTGATAGGCCCCCGAGGTCAGGTTCGACGACACGCAGAAGAACGGCAGCCACAGGTCGGCGATCTCGATGTCGTCGAAGTGTTCGTTCAGCCGCGCCTTGACCTTCAGGCCCCGGGTCATGGCCACCAGGGGGAAGGCGATGTCGTCCAGCGGGCTGGTCTCGACGAAGGCCTTGCGGATGCGGGTCTCCATCTCGCCGTCGTCCCAGCCCATGGCCAGGCCCGCGGCGACGACCGCGCCCATCGAGGCGCCGCCGACGAAGTCGATCGGCACGCCGCGTTCGCGCAGGGCCTGGATCGCGCCGACATGGGCGTAGGCCCGCGCGCCGCCGCCCGACAGCACCAGGCCCACCGACTGGCCGGTCAGCACCCGGGCCAGGCGCTGCACGTCGGCCATGCCGTTCTCGCGCAAATGGAACAGCCGCGCGGCCTGGGTGGCGTTCAGCCATTCGCCCGAGCCCTTGGGATGGGTCACGGCGGCCGGCTGCAGCAGGATCAGGTCGACCAGGCGCTGGTCCTGCAACGGACCCGAGGCATAGGACGGAATGACCGCCGGCGGCTTGTGGTCGCCCAGGCCGACGCGAAACAGCCGGTCCACCTGGCGGCCGACCACGTGCTTCCAGGCCGTCTCTCCGGCCTCGGCCACATAGAGCACGAAGTCGTGCTGGCGTTCGACGCCGCTGAACCACTCGGTCGGGGCCAGCAGGGATTCCGCGCCCTCGACGGTGACCGAATAGCCCAGGACCCCGATGGCGTGGGCGATGCGTTCGACGATCGGCCGGATCGGCTTGTCGGGCTCGACCGCGATGAAGCCGTAGACCGAAGGGTCGCCGATCGAGGCGTGCGCCCCGGCGTTGCGGGCCCGGCGGATCATCAGCCGCGACAGCTCGATCATCACCGCCGGATCGCGCTCGACGGCCTCGAAGAAGGCGGCGCGGGGCAGGGCCAGGATTTCCGAATCGCGCAGGGCCACCAGGTTGGCCGAATGGGGCGAGCCGGCGATCATCGCCATCTCGCCGGCCGGTTCGCCGGGGCGGATCACCCCCAGGAACTGCGACTCCTGGCCTTCTTCCCGCCGAAAGGCCCCCAGCCGTCCCGTGCGCAGGAAGTAGAGATAGTCCGCCGCCTCGCCGGGCGCGTAGAGTGTCGCGCCGCCCGGCAACGAGAACCAGGCGGCGTCGCCTTCGCGGTGTTCTTGCGCGAAGAGCCGGGCGAGGGCCGTATCGGCCATGAAGTCGGGCAGGGTGACCACGGGTGGGACGCTAACTTGAACCGCGGACCTTGACCATCGAAGGTCAAAAACTGCGGCTTTCGGTGGGAAACGGAAAAGGCTATGCCTCGATAATGCCGAAGATGAACACGGGTATCGACAAGAACGGCGAGACTTTCGCCAAAAACGCCGCGCACAACCGCGCCCTCGTCGAGACGCTGCGCGAAAGGGTCGCGCGGGCGGCGCTGGGCGGGCCGGAAACCGCCCGGACGCGTCACGCGGCCCGCGGCAAGCTCTTGCCCCGCCAGCGCGTCGAGCGGCTGCTGGACCCCGGCTCGCCGTTCCTGGAGATCGGCCAGCTGGCCGCCTGCGACCTCTATAACGGCGAGGCGCCCGGCGCCGGCGTGATCACCGGCATCGGCCGGGTTTCGGGCCGCGAGGTGATGATCGTCGCCAACGACGCCACCGTGAAGGGCGGCGCCTATTTCCCGATGACGGTGAAGAAGCACCTGCGCGCCCAGGAGATCGCCCAGCAGAACCGCCTGCCGTGCGTCTATCTGGTCGACAGCGGCGGGGCCAACCTGCCGCACCAGGCCGAGGTCTTCCCCGACCGCGACCACTTCGGCCGCATCTTCTTCAACCAGGCCCGGATGAGCGCGGCGGGCATCGCCCAGATCGCCTGCGTCATGGGCTCGTGCACGGCCGGCGGGGCTTATGTGCCGGCCATGAGCGACGAGACGTTGATCGTCCGCGACCAGGGCACCATCTTCCTGGCCGGCCCGCCGCTGGTGAAGGCCGCGACGGGCGAGGTCATCTCGGCCGAGGAACTGGGCGGGGCCGACACCCACGGCCGGCGCTCGGGCGTGGTCGACCACGTGGCCAATGACGACGAGCACGCGCTGGAGATCGTCCGCTCGATCGTCGCCAACCTGAACACCACCAAGCGGGTCGAGACCGAGATCCGCGACGCCAGGCCGCCTGTCCACGATCCGGCCGAGCTGTACGGCATCGTGCCCACCGACGTGCGCGCCCCCTACGACGTGCGCGAGGTGATCGCCCGCATCGTCGACGGCAGCGAGTTCGACGAGTTCAAGGCGCTGTACGGCACGACCCTGGTCTGCGGCTTCGCGCGGATCTGGGGCCAGCCGGTGGCCATCCTGGCCAACAACGGCGTGCTGTTCAGCGAGAGCGCCGTGAAGGGCGCGCACTTCATAGAATTGGCCTGCAAGCGCAAGATTCCACTGGTCTTTCTGCAGAACATCTCGGGCTTCATGGTCGGCGGCAAGTACGAGGCCGGCGGCATCGCCAAGGACGGCGCCAAGTTGGTCACGGCGGTCGCCAGCGCCGAGGTGCCCAAGTTCACCGTGCTGATCGGCGGCAGCTTCGGGGCCGGCAACTACGGCATGTGCGGCCGCGCCTACAGCCCGCGCTTCCTGTTCACCTGGCCCAACAGCCGCATCAGCGTGATGGGCGGCGAGCAGGCGGCCAGCGTGCTGTCGACCATCAAGCGCGACGGGATGGAGGCCAAGGGCGAGACCTGGGCGGCCGAGGACGAGGAAGCCTTCAAGGCCCCGATCCGCGACCGCTACGAGGCCGAGGGCGACCCCTACCACGCCACCGCCCGCCTGTGGGACGACGGGATCATCGACCCGGCCCAGACCCGCGACGTACTGGGCCTGGCGATCAGCGCCAGCCTGAACGCCCCGATCCCCGAGACCACCTTCGGCGTCTTCCGGATGTGATTGGTGGAAGCCCTCGTCCTTCGACAAGCTCAGGATGAGGAATTCAAATGTCGGATTAGCCCTCATCCTGAGCTTGTCGAAGGACGAGGGCGGGCCAAGAAAGTGGATGTCATGACCAACCCTATCGTCGATCCGATCGCGGAGATCCCCACCGACGCCATGACGCCGCTGGTCCATCTGGACTCCACGCTCGGCGGCGCGGTCACCGTCTGGATCAACCGACCGGCCAAGAAGAACGCCTTCGACGCGGCGACCATCGCCGCCCTGCACCAGACGTTCGAGACCCTGCACGGAGCCGAGGGCGTGCGGATCGTCTTCCTGCGCGGAGTGGGCGGGGCGTTCAGCGCCGGGGCCGACCTGGAATGGATGAAGGCGGCGGCCGGCTGGAGCGAGGACGACAACCGCGACGACGCCTTGGGCCTGGCCCACATGCTCAAGGCCCTGCACGACATCCCGGCCCTGACCGTGGCCCTGGTCGAGGGGCCGGCCTTCGGCGGCGGGGCGGGCTTGGTCGCGGCCTGCGACCACGCCCTGGCCACGGCCGACGCCAGGTTCGCCTTCTCCGAGGTCAAGCTGGGCCTGACCCCGGCCACCATCAGTCCCTATGTGATCGCCGCCCTGGGGCCGCGCACCGCCAAGCTGTTGTTCGCCACCGGCCGGATGTTCGACGCCGACCAGGCCTGGAGCTACGGCCTGGTCGACGAGGTGTTCGACGACGCCGCCGGCCTGGTCGCCGCCCAGGACGCCCTGATCGAGGAGGTCGCGGCCTGCGCCCCCGGCGCGATCGGCGACGCCAAGGCCCTGGTCAACGACTTCGTCGGCCAAAAGATCGACCGCGGCCTGATCGACGAGACGGCAAAACGCATCGCGCGCCGCCGTGTGTCGGACGAAGGACAAGAAGGCGTGCGCGCGTTCCTCGAACGCCGTAAACCCGGCTGGACCATCTAGAGTCGAGCAGGGGGCCATAAATGACGGCGGCGGATCTGGAAACTGGGGCGGTGGACTCCGCGGCGAGCTTCATTCGCCCGAAGAAGAAGCCCTTCACCCACCAGGGCGAGCCCTGCAAGAACTGCGGGACGCCCCTGGAGGGCTGGTACTGCTATTCCTGCGGCCAGAACGCCGACACGCATCACCGCTCGATCCTGCACCTGATCTGGGAAGCCATCGAGGGGATGTTCCACCTCGACGGCCGCTTGGCCAACACCCTGCCGCTGTTGTTCTTCAAGCCCGGCGTGTTGGCCAAGGACTACATGGAAGGGCGCATCGTGCGGCACGTGCCGCCGTTCCGCACCTTTCTGGTGGCCCTGCTGCTGTTCATCTTCGCGGCCGAGCACGCCATCCATTCGGTCAAGCACCACACCGAGGAAGCGGTTCACAAGCGGGCCGAGGCCCTGGCCACGCCGCAGGGCCGCGCCGCCGAGGCCGACCGCATGCGCGCCGAGGCCGTCAAGGATCGTGACGCCCGCCTGAAGGAGGCCGCCGAGGACCGCGACTCGACCCTGGCCGAGGCGGCGAAGGATCGCGACGAGGCGCTGAAGGATTCCGACCAGGACAAGGCCAAGGTCCAGAAGGATTACCAGGACGCCGTCGCTCAGGCTCCGGTCGAGTACCAGGCCGACGTCGCCAAGGCCCAGAAGCGTTACGACAAGGCCGTGGCCGACGCCGAGCACCTGCGCACCAACCCCCTGGCGGCCCAGGAGGTTCTCGAAGCCGACAAGAAGATGCGCAAGGCGGCGGCCGACCAGATCCGCGCGGCCAAGGTCACCAGCTTCGACAGCAGTCGGGTCGAGGCCGAGGCCGATCGCATCGCCGAGAACGCGACCGAGACGGCCACCGTCGGCGGCGTCCACATCATGACGCCCAACATCGCCGAGCCCAAGGCCGACGCGGATGCGCACGGCGCGGCCGGAACGGAAGCGGCGCACGGCCAGGAGCACTGGCTCAAGGCCGGCCTGGTCAAGGCGCTGGAGAACCCCGAATACTACATGGTGGTCATGTTCGGCTGGGGGCACCGGCTGGCGGTGCTGCTGTTGCCGATGTTGGGCCTGAGCCTGACCCTGGTCTATCTGAACAAGCGGCAGTTCTTCGTCTACGACCACATGCTTGTGGCGACCAACCTGCTGTCGTTCGCGTTCCTGACCAATGCGCTCGGACTGGTGCTGCCCGATCCCGTCCGAGGCTGGTGGTTCTTCCTGCTGATGGTCTGGACGCCGATCAACCTGTTTCAGACCCTGCGCGGCGGGTACGGCTCCAGCATCCCCGGCGCGATCATCAAGACCCTGATCGTCTGGTGGTCGACCATGTTCTCGTTCGTCCTGCTGATGGGCGTGCTGATGATTTTCGCCCTGGCCCAGATCTAGGAATTTCGCTTTGATCGCCTCCGTCCTCATCGCCAATCGCGGCGAAATCGCCCGTCGGATCATCCGCACCGCCCGTGAGCTGGGCGTGCGGACGATCGCGGTCTATTCCGAGGCGGACGCCGAGGCCCCGTTCGTGATGGAGGCCGACGTCGCCATCCTGATCGGCCCGGCCCCGGCGCGCGAGAGCTACCTGGTCCCCGAGAAGATCCTGACCGCCGCCCGCCAGACCGGCGCCGAGGCGATCCACCCCGGCTACGGCTTCCTGTCCGAGAACGCGGATTTCGCCCAGGCGGTGATCGACGCCGGCCTGGTCTGGATCGGCCCGCCGCCCTCGGCGATCCGCGCCATGGGCCTGAAGGACGCGGCCAAGAAGGTGATGATCGCGGCGGGCGTGCCCACCACGCCCGGCTATCTGGGCGAGGACCAGTCGGTCGAACGCCTGGCCGCCGAGGCCGGTAAGATCGGGTTCCCGGTCTTGATCAAGGCCGTGGCCGGCGGCGGCGGCAAGGGCATGCGCAAGGTCGACAAGGCCGAGGACTTCGCCGCGATGCTGGCCTCGTGCCAGCGCGAGGCCAGCGCCAGCTTCGGCGACGACCGGGTGCTGCTGGAGAAGTACGTCACCCGTCCGCGCCACATCGAGGTGCAGGTGTTCGGCGACACGCACGGCAATGTCGTCCACCTGTTCGAGCGCGACTGCTCGCTGCAGCGCCGCCACCAGAAGGTCATCGAGGAGGCCCCGGCCCCCGGCATGGACGAGGCCACCCGCGCCGCCGTCTGCGGGGCGGCGGTCAAGGCGGCCCAGGCCGTGGGTTATGTCGGGGCCGGCACGGTGGAGTTCATCGCCGACGCCTCCGAAGGCCTGCGCGCCGACCGCATCTGGTTCATGGAGATGAACACCCGGCTGCAGGTCGAACACCCGGTCACCGAGATGGTCACCGGCCAGGACCTGGTCGAGTGGCAGCTGCTGGTGGCCTCGGGCGAGCCCCTGCCGCTGGCCCAGGAAGAGATCACGCTGGACGGCTGGGCCATGGAGGCGCGCCTCTACGCCGAGAACCCGGCCACCGGCTTCCTGCCCAGCACCGGTCCGTTGACCCATTTCCGCCTGCCCGAGGGCGACGTGCGAGTCGACAGCGCGGTGGAGGAGGGCGGCGAGGTCACCCCGTTCTACGACCCGATGATCGCCAAGTTGATCGCCCACGGCGTCGACCGCGAGGACGCCGCCGCGCGCCTGGCCGAGGCCTGCCGCCTGGTCGAGGTCTGGCCCGTCAAGACCAACGCCGCCTTCCTGGCCAAGTGCGCCGGCCATCCCGACTTCGTCGAGGGCGCGGTGGACACCGGCTTCATCGAGGCCCGGCTGGAAGAGCTGACCGACCGCGCCTTCACCGACGCCCCGACCCTGGCGGCGATCGGCCAGCGCCTGGAAGCCTTCATGGAGGCCGACCAGCCCCGGGCCGACGTCTGGGCCAGCGCCCCGTCGCGCCTGCTGGGCTTCCGGATGAACGCGCCTCGCGCGGCGATGGACCTGCCGATGTCGGTGGACGGCAAGGCCGTGCCCCTGCGCGTGGCCTTGGCCGGTGGAAGCGGCGACGACTGGTCCTGGGACATCACCGTCGAGGACGGCCGGCCGCTGGATGATGTCGACCTGCTGCCGTCCACGTTCGGAAGTGACCCGCTGTACGTGTTCGAGGGCGGCGACGTCCGCGAGTTCGACTTCGCGCCCAAGGTCGGCGCGGCCCATGTCGCGGCGTCGGACGGGGCGATCCTGTCGCCGATGCCGGGCAAGATCGTCTCGGTGGCCGTCGAGGCCGGTCAGACCGTCACCAAGGGCCAGACCTTGCTGACCCTGGAAGCCATGAAGATGGAGCACGCCCTGGCCGCGCCGTTCGACGGCGTGGTCGCCGAGCTGTCGGCGGTCGCCGGCGGCCAGGTCAGCGAAGGCGTGGTGCTGGCGAAGCTGGAGCCGGTCGCCTAAGTAGCCGCCATGCCCCTGCACATCATCAAGCTGGTCGTCGGTTGCGACAATATCGAGGAACTGGTCGCCTGGCACGCCGAGGCCGACCGTCCGTGGATCATGCACACCCGCATGACCCCCAAGCGCGTCGACGAGGTGCTGGCCGGCGGTTCGCTGTACCGGGTGATGAAGGGCCAGATCGTCTGCCGCCAGACCATCCTGGCGATCGATACGGTCGGCGAGGGCCAGGCCTCGCGCTGCGAGGTGACGGTCGATCCGACCATCGTCCGCGTGGTCCCGACGCCCCGCCGCCCGTTCCAGGGCTGGCGGTATCTGAAGCACGAGGATGTCCCGGCCGACCTGACCGAGGGCGAGGCCGCCGACATGCCGCTGGAGCTGGCGCGTCAGCTGCGCGAGCTGGGGGCCTGGTGATCACCCCATGATCCGCTCATCCCGGCGAATGCCGGGACCCAGATCTCATGGCGGGGAGTCTGATTGGTCGAGCGCTGAGTTCATGGAACCCGCCACACCGCCATTCCCATCTGGGTCCCGGCATTCGCCGGGATGAGCGGATTCAATGGGTTTGAGCTAGACAGCCATGTTGTCGATCAGCCGGGTCTTGCCCAGCCACGCCGCCACCAGGATGCGGCCTCGCGCGTCGCCGATCGGGCCCGGACCCAGGCGCGACAGGTCGCCGGCCTCGCGGATGTCGACATAGTCCACCTGGCGGAAGCCGGCGGCGTTCAGGGCGGCCTTGGCGGCGGCCTCGGCCTCGTCGATCCGACCGCCCGCGGCCACGGCCCTGGCCGCGGCCTTCATGGCGTCGGGCAGGGCGACGGCGGCGGCGCGCTCCTCGGGGCTGAGATAGGCGTTGCGCGAGGACAGGGCCAGGCCGTCCTCGGCCCGGGCGGTGGGCGCGCCGACGATCTCGACCGGGATGTCCAGGTCCTTGACCACCCTCCGGATGACCTGCAGCTGCTGGTAGTCCTTCTCGCCGAAGATCGCGACATCGGCCTGGGACTGCAGCAGGAGCTTGGTCACCACGGTGGCCACCCCGCCGAAGAACTGCGGCCGGGCCGCGCCCTCCAGCGGTTCGGAGACCCCGGTCAGGTTGACGGTGGTCGAGAAGCCCGGGGCGTACATCTCGTCGACATTGGGCGCGAACATCAGGTCGCAGCCGACGCCGGCCAGCAGCTCGGCGTCGCGGGCCTCGCCGCGCGGATAGGAATCGAAGTCCTCGTGCGGGGCGAACTGCTTGGGATTGACGAACACGCTGGCCACGGTGCGCCGGGCGTGGGCCTGACCCAGCGCGATCAGCGACAGGTGTCCCTCGTGCAGGGCGCCCATGGTCGGGATCAGCGCCACGCGCTCGCCCACGGCCTTCCAGGCGGCGACCTGGGCGCGCAACTCGGCGACGGTGCGGACGATCTTCGGCGTCTTGCCAAGTGCCTGGGGGACCACGGCCAACTCCTGTCTCGAACAGGCGTTGGCTTATGACGGACGCAGGTCCGGGCGTCCACCTGCGACAATGGGTCCACAGGCAACGCGCCCCCGGATTGACGTCGCGTCCTCTCACGGCGTCTCCTGCGTGTTAATCTTTCATTGAGAGTCGCCGAGTCGGGCGAAAAGAAGGAAAGAAGGCATGGCCGAAAAGCGTGTCATCGTCGTCGGCAATGAGAAGGGCGGGGCGGGCAAGTCCACCATCGCCGTCCATCTCGCCACGGCGCTGCTGTACGGCGGCGCCAAGGTGGCGCTGCTGGATCTCGACCTGCGCCAATGCACCTCGATGCGGTTCTTCGAGAACCGCGCGGCCTGGGTCGCCGGCAATGGCGTGACGCTGCCGCAGCCGCTGCAGTTCCGACTCAGCGACGACGACGTCGCCCTGGCCGCCGGGCCGGAAGCCGACCAGGTGACCAAGTTCGAGGCCGCCTTCATCGCCGCGCGCGAGGCCGCCGACTTCGTGCTGATCGACACCCCCGGCGGCGACACCGCCATCTCGCGCATGGCCCATGGCCTGGCCGATCTGATCGTCACGCCGATGAACGACAGCTTCGTCGACTTCGACATGCTGGGCCACGTCGACCCGGTGACCATGGAGCTGCAGAAGCCCAGCCTCTATTCGCTGACCGTCTGGGAGGCCCGCAAGGCCCGCGCCCTGTCGGGTCAGCGCCAGGCCCTGGACTGGGTGGTGCTGCGCAACCGCCTGGCCACCACCGAGGCCCGCAACCGCAAGCGCGTCGAGGACCGCCTGACGGCGCTGTCCAAGCGCGTGGGCTTCCGCATGGGCCCGGGCCTGCGCGATCGGGTGATCTATCGCGAGCTGTTCCCGTTCGGCCTGACCATCGCCGACCTGTCGCCGCAGGTGCGGCCGGTGCCGGTGTCGCTGCAGCATCTGGCCGCGCGCCAGGAATTGCGGGCCCTGATGCATTCCCTTGGCCTTTCGGCCTATTCCGGGGAAACTCTGCTCGCCGCCCAATAGGCCGGATCGGGTCTTGGAGGCGGCGTCGGGGATTGACGCCATATGATCTTCTATCTGCTGCTGGGCGGCGCGATCCTGTTGTTCGTCCTGTCGGGGCGCGCCACGCGCATCCTGAAGGGCGACGGCTGGCGGATCGGCGCGGGCGTCACCGCGCTGATGGCCTTCGCCGGCGCGGCCTATGCCGGCGTGCGCAGCGAGTGGCCGGTTTCCATCGTCCTGCTGGTGATCGGCGCCTGGAGCGCCACGACCGCGCGCCAGCGCCCGGCGGTCGGCAAGGCGAGGCGGGAGGAGGGCGGACCCAGCCTCTCCGAGGCGCGCTCGATCCTGGGCGTGGGGCCCGACGCCACCAGGGCCGAGATCCAGGCGGCCTATGCCCGCCTGATCCGCTTGGCCCACCCCGACAAGGGCGGCACCGCCGGCCTGGCCGCGCAGCTCAACGCCGCGCGGGACCGGCTTCTGGACGGGAAATAGGGCGGTTCAGAGCGCATCGACATTCACGTTCGGTGCGTGAACGAGGTTTTCGCTCCAGACGCTGAAAGTCGGTACGTCTCAGGCCGGCGCCAGAACCATGCAGGGCTGGCGCTTGGCGCTGATCGCCTGGCAGGCGCCGCGGGCGGCTTCCGCCGTCAGGCCCTGGAACTGCGCCCGGAACGTGCCGCCGGCCGCGCCCTCGACCGCGCCCTCGGCGTCGGCCACGAACTTGGCGAAACGCGAGCGCACCAGCATCAGCTGTTCGTTGGCCAGGCTCTTGGACTTGAACGCCCCGACCTGCACGGCCCATCCGCCCTTGGCCTTCTTCGACGGCTTGGTCCCCTTCGCCGAAGCTTGAGCGGCTTTCAGGGTCGGCGAGACCTTGATGGCGGCGGGGGGCTTGGGGTTGTCGGTCAGCACGATCTTCAGGCCGGCCTGGTCGCCGTCCCCTTCCTCGGTCGAGGGGCGCATGATCGGACCGGTCGGCTCGTCCTCGTAGAGGTTGGCGGCGATGCTCGTGCGCTCGCCGTGCGAGCGGCGCTTGAGCACGTCGAAGCCCGTGGTCAGCAGGTCTTCCATGTTGTTGTCGCGCCAGGCGGTCGACGAACCGCCCAGGACCACGGCGATCAGGCGACGGCCGTCGCGCACGGCCGAGCCGGCGAGGTTGTAGCCCGAGGCGTTGGTGTAGCCGGTCTTCAGGCCGTCGAAGCCGGGCATGTTGGTCAGCAGGCGGTTATGGCCGGCGATGTAGCGGCCGCGGAACTCGAAGCCCTTGATGCTGAAGTAGGAATAGTACTGCGGGAAGTCGCGCATGGTGGCGCGCGACAGGATGGCCAGGTCGCGGGCGGTGCTGATCTGGCGGCTGTCGGGCAGGCCCGAGGCGTTGACGAAGCGGCTGTTGCGCATGCCCAGTTCCTGACCGCGCAAGGTCATCAGGGCGGCGAACCGCGACTCGCTGCCGCCCAGCTTTTCGGCCATGGCCACGGCGATGTCGTTGGCCGACTTCACGGTCATGGCCCGAATGGCTTCGTCGACGCTGACGCTGTCGCCGGCCGGCAGGCCCAACTTGGTCGGGGTTTGGGCGGCGGCGTGCGGCGTGATCGGCACGCGGTCGGTCAGCTTCAGGCGGCCTTCGCTGAGCGCCTCGAAGGTGAGGTACAGCGTCATGACCTTGGTGACCGAGGCCGGGTAGCGCGGGCTGTCGGCCCTTTTGTCGTAGAGCATCTCGCCCGAATTGGCGTCGATCACGATCGCCGCGTACTTGGGCTCGGCGCTGTTCATCTGGAGGTAGGGGATCTGCGCGGAAGCCGTGGTCGGCGCGATCAGGCCGAACATCAGGGCGCCGGCGAGGCCAACCGCGGCGAGTGCGAAACGGGCGGACAGAAACTTGGCGAACATGAGTTATGCGTCCGTCATTTAAACTGAGCGGTTCCGCACCGCCACACGCGTGACCTTAACATGCGCGTCGCGGCCTTTCTCTAAGGTAAACAACTGGTGAGCGATTTCGCCGCAGATGTGGATTAATTCAAGGCGTTGCGGCGAAGCTTCTAAGCGACGAAACAAGCGTTTCCCCAACGTTATGGTGCGCTGCACAATTTTCTTGACTGCTGCACTGCAACATGAGACACCGGCGTTGTCCCAATGCATGGTTCGGACCCGCTTGTCCGGCGCCATGCCCCGCCCCCTCTGCCAGGAGCCTCCCCCATGGCCGCCGCTGAAACCCTCAAGAACACCGTCGAACAGTTCAGCACCGCCTCGAACCAAGCGTTCAAGGACGGCGTCGAGAAGTCGCTGGCCGCGCTGGCCGAAGCCAACACCCATTCGAAGAAGAACCTGGAAGCCGTGGTCGCCTCGGTGACCGCCGCCACCAAGGGCGCCGAAGCCCTGGGCGCCCAGACCTTCGCCTATTCGAAGAAGGCCGCCGAAGACCAAGTGGCCGCCGCCAAGTCGCTGGCCGGCGCCAAGAGCATTCAGGAAGCCGTCGAACTGCAGACCGCTTGGGCCAAGTCGGCCCTCGAAGCCTACATCGCCCAGGTCAGCAAGGCCTCGGAGATCGTTTCGGCCTCGATCAAGGACTCGGTGAAGCCGTTGAACGAGCGCGTCTCGGCCACCGTCGAAAAGCTGCAAGCCGCCCGCTAAGGCGACGGGCTCTTTACGGAGCCCAACAGTTTAAAGGCCTGAGCCGGCAACGGTTCAGGCCTTTTTTCTTGTCCTGTCATCCCGCCGCGCTAAGCATGCGTCCAAGTCATGGAGCATGTGATGTCGAAGGTCGAAGAGCGTCTGAAAAGTCTCGGGATCGTATTGCCGCAACCGGTCGCCCCGGTCGCCAACTATGTGCCCTTCGTCCGGACGGGAAACCTGATCCACATTTCCGGCCAGGTCTCGGTCGACGCCAACGGCGGCCTCAAGGGCACGGTCGGGACCGATGTCGACCTGGAGACCGCCCATCAGGGCGCGCGCCTGTGCGGGATCAATCTTCTGGCCCAGATGAAGGCGGCCGCCGGCGACCTCGACCGGGTCACGCGGGTGGTCAAGCTGGGCGGTTTCGTCCAGGTCAGCCAGGACTTCATCGACATCCCCAGGGTCATCAACGGCTGCTCGGACCTGATGGTCGAGGCGTTCGGCGACGCCGGCCGCCACGCCCGGTCGGCGGTGGGGGTCTACAAGCTGCCGCTGGGCTTCTCGGTCGAGATCGACGCCGTGGTCGAGGTGGCCTGATGCGCGCGCGTTCCCGCCCCGGAACCGAGGTGTTCGGCGAGGCGTGGGAGCGTCTGTTCGAGCCGGCCGTGGCGCATCGGGGGCTGTGGTCGCCCGGCGGCGCGCCCGAGAACTCCCTGGCCGCCTTCCAGGCCGCCTGCGCCGGGGGCTACGCGATCGAGCTGGACGTCCAGCTGACCGCCGACAACCACGTGGTGGTCTTCCACGACGATCATCTGGAGCGCCTGACGGGCGCGCCGGGCAAGCTGCGCGACCACACCGCCGCCGATCTGGGCCAACTGACGCTGTCGGGCACGGACGAGACCATCCCGACCCTGGCCGACGCCCTGACCCTGATCGGTCACCGGGCCATGGTCTATATCGAGCTGAAGACCCCGTTCGGCGAGGTCGGCGAGCTGGAGAAGCAGGTCAGCGAGATCCTGCTGGACCACAACGGGCCGACCGCGGTGATCGGCTTCAATCCCTATTCCCACGCCTGGTTCGCCGAGCATCAGCCTCAAATCCTGCGCGGCCTGGACAGCTACGGTTGGGCCGACGAGGCCGCCCGCAAGCTGGCCCCGGAAGTCCGCAAGTCGCTGGCCAATCTCGAGCAGATCGAGATCGCCCGGCCGGACTTCCTGGCCCTGGGCATGGACATGCTGCCCAGCGCCCGCGCCGACCTGCTGCGCGCCAAGGGCATGCCGGTCATCGCCTGGACCGTGCGCTCGGCCGAGCAGTGGGAAAGCGTCCGCGACCATTGCGACAACCTGATCTTCGAGGGCTTCGCCGCGTGACAGCCGTCAAGGCGGAGGTGCGCGTCCATCGGCGCATCGCCGAGATCGGCCGCGACGCCTGGGACGCCTGCGCCGGCCGCTCCGGCGACCCGTTCGTCAGCTTTGATTTCCTGAACGTCTTGGAGGAGAGCGGCTGCGCGGTCGAGCGCACCGGCTGGGCCCCGCATCACCTGTCGGTCGAGGACGCCGCCGGCGGGGTGGCGGCGGTCATGCCGCTGTATCTGAAGTCCCACAGCCAGGGCGAATACGTCTTCGACCACAGCTGGGCCGACGCCTATGAGCGGGCCGGCGGACGCTACTATCCCAAGCTCCAGTGCTCGGCCCCGTTCTCGCCGGTCACCGGCCCACGCCTGATCGTCCGGCCCGACATCGATGTCGACGAAGGCCGCTCGGCCCTGCTGGGCGGGGCCCTGACCCTGTGCGACCGCCTGAAGGCCTCATCGCTGCACGTGACCTTTCCGACGGCCGACGAATGGGCGTGGATGGGCGAGCGCGGCATGCTGCGTCGCCAGGACCAGCAGTACCACTGGTTCAACCACGGCTACGCGACCTTCGACGACTTCCTGGCCGCCCTGTCGTCCAATCGCCGCAAGACCATCCGCCGCGAGCGCCGCGACGCTCAGGCCGGGCTGGAGATCGTCGCCCTGACCGGCGACCAGCTGACCGAGGACCACTGGGACGCGTTCTTCGGCTTCTACATGGACACCGGCGGCCGCAAGTGGGGCCGGCCCTATCTGAACCGGGCGTTCTATTCGCTGCTGGGCGAGCGGATGGCCGACAAGGTGCTGCTGATCCTGGCGCGTCGCCCGGGCGGTCCGTGGATCGCCGGGGCCCTGAACCTGATCGGCGGCGACTGCCTCTACGGCCGTCACTGGGGCTGCAGCGAGGACGTGCCGTTCCTGCATTTCGAGCTCTGCTACTACCAGGCCATCGAGCATGGCATCCGCTTGGGCCTGCCGCGCGTCGAGGCCGGGGCCCAGGGCCAGCACAAGATCGCCCGGGGCTACCTGCCCAGTCCGGTCTATTCGGCCCACTGGATCGCCGATCCGGCCCTGCGTGAGCCGGTGGCGCGGTATCTCGAGCGGGAGCGCGAGGCGGTCGACGCCGAGATCGCCATGCTGACCGACGAGTTCTCGCCGTTCCGGCAGGAGACCTAGGAATGCGCCTTCGTTTGGTTCCGGTGGCCGTCCTGGCGGCTATGGTCGCAACCCTGGCCCATCCAGAGGAAGCCTGTCGCCCGACCGGCGTGCCATTGGATTTTGGCCGATATCCCATTGGTGCGCGGGTGTCGGAATTGCCGGTCCTGCCGGCTTTCTACGGGCGCTGCCACCGCAACGACGAATGCTCGATGACAGGCACGGACGGTGTCCAATACAGCGCGGCCCCTCATGAGGCGGGCCGGGCCGCCGTCATCGAAAGGAAGGAGCTCTCCGGTACGGCGTTGAACGCCTATGGCGCGCAACTCTACGGCTGGCGGTTTGGCGACACGGTCGCTGTTGCCCAGCACAAGTTCCAGCGCGCCACGGGCAAGATGCTGGTCAGCGACGTGAACAGTGAAGGGGAGTTCCTGCTTTACGACGCCTGCGCGCGGAACCGGTTCGGCGAGTACCAGTTCTACGCGGTTTTCGGAAAGGCTGGCCGCCTCGAAACGCTGATCACGCGTATCGACTCGCCGAACGACTAGGCCTTCCTCGCCGTCAGTTTAAGCGCACCTCGGCGGTCTTGTCGGCGTAGTCCTTCTTCGGGTCGCTGCCGAACAGCATCTTGAGCCCCGCGAATAGGCTGTTCTCATTGAGCCAGATCTGGGCTTCGCGGGGATCGAAGCGCAACAGACGGATCTTCGGATCGTCCTTGCCTTCGAACCAGGCGGCGACGAAGGGATTCCACAACCGCTCGATCGTGGCGCGGTCGGTGCTGACCGACAGGTCGCCCTCGACCTTGGCGAACAGCTCGTGGCCCTTCGAGGCGAAGTTCAGCAGGGCGGCGTGGCGGCTGCCCGCGCCCTCGACCAGATCGTTGCCGGCGGCGGTGAAGAACCAGATCGGACCGTCTTCGTCGCCCTCGATCTGGGCGGTCATCGGCTGGCCGCCGTCTTCCTCGGAGCCGACCAAGCCCAGCATGGTGGTGCGATCGGACTTGAGGGCCTTCCAGAATTTCGACTTCAGTTCGGCTTCATTGGACATGGATGTTCCTCCGTTGGTGACCCAACGGAGGGGCGTGCCGCCCGTTCCAAGCGCAGCCACGCTGCGCGTTTCAGGATTTCTCCCAGGCCGTCATCAGGAGCGCCCGAACCTCGTCGTCCACATCGGCCGGCGAGGCCAGCGGCAGCTTGGCCTTCAGGCGTTCGGACCAGCTTTCGTTCCTGGGTTCCAGCAGGCGAGGGGAGGCGTCGGGCGCCACCGCCAGCCCCAGCACCGCCGTGCCGCCCTTGACCGGCTTGGCCGCGGCGAACTGGAACGCGCGGGACCAGGCGCTGTAGGTCTTGCGCTGACCGGTGACCAGGCCGTCGAAGTCGGCGACGGCCGCTTCCAGGGCTTGGAGGATCGCCAGCGAGGCCGGGTCGGTCCAAAGCGCCGCGCGCGCCTCGTCGGGCTGGTCCCAGGTCATGCGCTCGGACGGGAAGGCCACCGACAGGACGTAGCTGGCGC
The DNA here is from genome assembly GCF_001426905.1 of Caulobacter sp. Root1455. Taxonomy (GTDB): domain Bacteria; phylum Pseudomonadota; class Alphaproteobacteria; order Caulobacterales; family Caulobacteraceae; genus Caulobacter. The sequence goes on along the minus strand of NZ_LMFQ01000024.1, from coordinate 331,201 downwards.
GGTTCTGGCCCAGACCGTGGTGCGCCTTGAGCCAGGCGAGCTGGGCGCGGGGCTTGGTCTCGGGGCAGGTCTTGGCGATCGCCACCCAGTCCTCAAGGCTCTTGCCGGTCTCGCGCTCCAGGCCTTCGCGGACCGAGGCGAACCACTTCTTCTGGCGTTCGGTCAGGTGCTCGGTCATGCGCGGATCCCTCCGAAGTGATCGATCAGTTCGGCCAGCAGGCGGTCGCGGCCGCGGTCGGGCCGGTCCAGATGGACGAAATGGGTGGCGCCGGCCAGCGTGACGGCCTTGACCGAAGGCGAGCGGCCCGCGTCGGCGACGAAGGCGTCGAGATCGGCGGGGCGGCTCCAGAAGTCGCGCTCCGAGCGCAACAGCAGCACCGGCGCGGTGATCGAGCCGGCGTCGTACAGCCGCCGTCCGCAAGCCTGGTAGAAGCTGTCCTCCAGCGCCCCCAGCGGCGCGCGAAATCGCGGCGGGTCGTGCCGGCCGCTGTCGGGATCGCTGGCCAGCACGGCCGCGGCCAGGGCCCGGGCGAGGGCGGGATCGCGCCACGCGTCCTTGTCGGCGACGGGGATGTTCCGCTCCCAGACGCCGATCAGCGACGCGGCCGGATACAGCGCGTAGCCGCCGGTCGTCGGGTCGAAACGCCGGGGCTGGCCGGGCTGGGCGACGGCCGAGCCCGGTCCCAGCATCGGATGGACGTCCGAGCCGCCATAGAGCGCGTTGATCGTCGCCAGGCCGGCGACGGATTCGGGCCGCAGCGCCGCGTAGAACCCGGCCCACAGGCCGCCGGTGGCCCAGCCGATCAGGCCGACCTGCCGGCTTCCGCTCCCCCCGTCTTTGGACCGAAGCGCGGCCAGCTTGCGCACGGCCTCGATGTCGCGGACCACCTCGAAGGCGCGCGACAGCGGGCGGCTCTGCTCGGGCGGCCGGCCCATGGCGGCGGGGCGCTGGGACGCGCCATAGCCTCGCGCGTCCATCACATAGACGCGGCGGTTCAGGCGCTGGGCCAGGTCGCCGGCCAGCGAGCCGCCGGCGACGGGCAGGTCGAACGAGGCGACGCCCGGCGCGCGGGCGCCATGCAGCAGGATCAGCGGCGCGCCTGGCGACGCCCCGTGGGGCGCGGCCGGCCGCACCTCGCGCGCATGCAGGCGGAAGCCGTCGTCCGAGACGGTGAAGAGGTCCTCGCGATGCAGGGCTTCGGGGGCGGAAAGGGCGGGTCCGGCGACGCCGAAAGCGGTCGCGGCCGCCAGCATGTCCCGCCGTGTGGGGCAGGTCGTCATTTGCGCGCCCCTCCCGGTTTGCTAGGTACGGTTTCGATCACGCCGGAGACGATCATGAGCCTTCACGGAAGCTACGACGCCGACAACATCTTCGCCAAGATCATCCGCGGCGAGATTCCGGCCGTGAAGGTGTTCGAGGACGACCAGGTCCTGGCCTTCATGGACGTCTTCCCGCAGTCGCGCGGCCACGTGCTGGTGGTCTCCAAGACCAGCCAGGCCCGCAACCTGCTGGACGCCGAGACCAAGACCCTGGGGCGGCTGATCGGCGCCGTGCAGAAGGTCACCCAGGCCGTGACGACGGCCCTGAAGCCCGACGGCGTGGTGGTGACCCAGTTCAACGGCGCGCCGGCCGGCCAGACGATCTTCCATCTGCATTTCCACATCATCCCCCGCTACGAAGGCGAGGCGCTGGGGCGTCACGGCGAGGGCATGGCCGACACCGAGGAGCTGAAGGTCCTGGCCGAGAAGATCGCCGCGGCGCTCTGAGGAGCCTCGCGGCCAGGCGTCAGGAACCCAGCTTGATGATCGCCGTGGCCAGGCCGACGACCGCCGTCACGCCGCCCATCAGGGCGAAGCTCTGAGAGCGGAGCTTGTCGTTCAGCTCGACCAGGATCTGGGTCTTGGTTATGGCCAAGTCCGCCCTCAGGCCCTGGATGTCCGTCCTGATCGCACGGGTCAGATCGGCGACGTCGCTCTTCGTCGCCAGGGCGTTGTCCTCCGATAACTGCGTCGTCGACTGCACCAGTTCCACGATCGCTTCCGCCGCGCGGTCTTCCAGCCCCGCGTCGCGGAGGCGTTTCGTGGCGCCGAGGGTGTCGAAAGCGACGTTCATGCGATCAACCTGATCGCGTGTTCCCGTTTTGTCCGGTCGTAATTCGCGAGCGACCCAAAAGCAAAGAGGCCCGGATCGCTCCGGGCCTCTCGCTGTTTTCGTCGCTCGATCAGGCTACTCGGTGAGCACCGGTTCGGCCTCGTCTTCCTTGGAAGCCTTGCCGGGCTTTTCCGGATTCGACTCGATCTCGAAGTCGATCTTGCTGTCCTTGAGCACGACCTTGACGTGGCCGCCGCGGACCAGGCGTCCGAACAGGATGTCGTCGGCCAGCGGCTTCTTGATGTGCTCCTGGATGACCCGCGCCAGGGGGCGCGCGCCGTAGAGCTCGTCGAAGCCGTTCTTGGCCAGCCAGTCGGCCGCGTCGTCGCTGAGCGAGATCGTCACGTTCCGGTCGGCCAGCTGGACCTCCATCTGCAGGACGAACTTCTGCACGACCATCCGGATGATTTCCGGCGTCAGCGGCTTGAAGGCCACCACCGCGTCGAGGCGGTTGCGGAACTCCGGCGTGAACAGGCGCTTGAGCGCGGCCTCTTCCTCGCCCTGCACCTTGTCGCGGCCGAAGCCGATCGCCTGGCGCTGGGCGTCCGAAGCCCCGGCGTTGGTGGTCATGATCAGGATGACGTTCCTGAAATCGACCTTCTTGCCGTTGCTGTCGGTCAGCACCCCGTGGTCCATGACCTGGAGCAGGATGTTGTAGACGTCCGCGTGGGCCTTCTCGATCTCGTCCAGCAGCACCACGGCGTGCGGGTGCTGGTCGACGGCGTCGGTCAGCTGGCCGCCCTGATCGTAGCCGACATAGCCGGGGGGAGCCCCGATCAGCCGGCTGACGGTGTGGCGCTCCATGTATTCCGACATGTCGAACCGGATCATCTCGATCCCGAGGGTCGAGGCCAGCTGCTTGGCGGCTTCGGTCTTGCCGACGCCGGTCGGGCCGCTGAACAGGTAGCTGCCGATCGGCTTGTCCGGGTCGCGCAGACCGGCCCGGGCCAGTTTCATGGCCGAGGACAGCTGGCTGAGCGCCTCGTCCTGACCGAACACGGCGCGCTTGAGGTCCGCTTCCAGCTCGCGCAGGGACTCGGTGTCGGACTTGCTGACCGACTTGGGCGGGATCCGGGCGATCTTGGCTACGACGGCCTCGATCTCCTTGACGCCCAGGACCTTCTTGCGGCGGCCTTCCGGCAGCAGCATCTGGCCCGCGCCCGCCTCGTCGATCACGTCGATCGCCTTGTCGGGCAGCTTGCGGTCGGTGATGTACTTGGCCGACAGCTCAACGGCGACCTTCAGGGCCTCGTTGGTGTACTTCAGCTTGTGGAAGTCCTCGTAGTAGCTCTTGAGCCCCTTGAGGATCTTGATGGTGTCTTCCACCGTCGGTTCGTTGACGTCGATCTTCTGGAAGCGGCGGACCAGGGCCCGATCCTTCTCGAAGTGCTGACGGAACTCCTTGTAGGTGGTCGAGCCCATGCACCGCAGGGTGCCCGAGGCCAAGGCCGGCTTCAGCAGGTTCGAGGCGTCCATGGCCCCGCCCGAGGTGGCGCCGGCGCCGATCACCGTGTGGATCTCGTCGATGAACAGCACGGCGTTCGGGTGGTTCTCGAGCTCCTTGACCACCTGCTTGACGCGTTCCTCGAAGTCGCCGCGATAGCGGGTGCCGGCCAGCAGCGCGCCCATGTCGAGCGAGTAGATGGTGGCCTCCGCCAGGACTTCGGGGACCTGGTGGGTGATGATCTTGCGGGCCAGGCCCTCGGCGATGGCGGTCTTGCCGACGCCGGGTTCGCCCACGAGCAGCGGGTTGTTCTTGGTGCGACGGCACAGGATCTGGATCGCGCGTTCCACTTCGTTCGCGCGGCCGATCAGCGGGTCGACCTTGCCCTGGCGGGCCTTCTCGTTGAGGTCGACGCAATAGGCTTCGAGGGCCTCGCCGCCGGTCTTGGCGTTGGGCTTCTCGACGTCTTCCTCGACCGCCGCGCCCTTGGCTTGCTTGGGCTCGGAGGCGCCCGCCTTCTTGGCGATGCCGTGGGCGATGAAGTTCACCGCGTCGTAGCGGGTCATGTCCTGCTCTTGCAGGAAGTAGGCGGCGTGGCTCTCGCGCTCGGAGAAGATCGCCACCAACACGTTGGCGCCGGTCACTTCTTCGCGACCGGACGATTGAACGTGGATCACCGCGCGCTGGATCACGCGCTGAAAGCCCGCCGTGGGCTTGGCGTCGTCTTCGTCGTCGACGACCAGCGAGGCCAGTTCGACGTCGAGATAGTTCACGAGGCTCTTCTTCAGAGCGTTGAGGTCGACATCGCAGGCGCGCATGACGCCGGCCGCGTCGTCGTCATCGGTGAGCGACAGCAGCAGGTGTTCAAGCGTGGCGTACTCGTGCTTGCGCTGATTGGCGTAAGCGACGGCGCGATGCAGGGATTCTTCAAGTGGGCGCGAAAAAGAGGGCAAGGGAGGCTCCTCAATCCTTTTCCATGGTGCACTGCAGGGGGTGCTGATGCCTGCGCGCCGAGTCGATCACTTGCGCGACCTTGGTCTCGGCAACTTCGTAGGTAAAAACGCCGCAAACGCCGACGCCATGTTGATGAACGTGCAACATGATCCGGGTCGCATCTTCGCGCGACTTGTTGAAGAAACGTTCAAGTACGTAAACGACAAACTCCATCGGAGTATAATCGTCATTCAAGATAAGTACGCGATAAAGCGAAGGCTTTTGTGTCTTCGGCTTCACTTCCGTGATCACCGAAGAGCCCGCGCCGTTGTTTTGTCCGCCTTGCTTTCGCTCGGCCATTGACCGCTGTCTCCCGGCGGGCCGAACCACCCGCCTTACATAGGATTAGATATGGAAACGCGGCAGCATTGGAAGGGGCTGCCGCGCGGCTGCGCCGCTTTAACACAGGGGCGCCGCGCAAAGTGGCTTCTCGCTTGGGATAGCGGCGACGCGAACAGTTGGTTGCCTGCCGCGAGGTGCGCAGATGGGGGCGGTTTTAGCCCGCCGCAAGGGGCGGGGAGGCCGACTCAGTGGAGCTCCGGGGTCCTCCCCCTGTGGGGGAGGTGTCGGCGAAGCCGACGGCGGGGGGAGTGATCGGCAGGCGATCACGGCCCGGATCGACGACCCTAAAACTCCCCCCACCGATCGCTGCGCGATCGCCTCCCCCACAGGGGGAGGGCCAGTTACCCCAGCTTCACCAGCATCTTGCCCAGGTTCTCGCCCTTGAAGAGCTTGATGAACGCGTCCGGCGCGCGCTCCACGCCTTCCTCGATCGTCTCGTTCCACTTGATCTGGCCCGAGCCGATCCAGCCGGCCATGTCCTGGATGAACTGCGGCGCCAGGTCGTAGTGGTTGGAGACGATGAAGCCTTCCAGCCGCAAGCTCTTGCCGACGATCTGGGCGATGTTCCACGGGCCGACCGGCTTTCCGGTCTCGTTATATTGCGAGATCATCCCGCACACGGCGAAGCGGGCGAAGGTGCGGGCCGAGTTGAGGGCGGCCTCCAGGTGCACGCCGCCGACGTTCTCGAAATAGACGTCGATGCCCTTGGGCGCGGCCTTTTCCAGTTCGGCGACCACGTCGGGGGTGGCCTTGTAGTCGATCACGTGGTCGACCCCGATGCTCTTGAGGAAGGCGACCTTCTCGGGCCCGCCGGCCGAGCCGATCACCGTGTGGCCCTTCAGCTTGGCGATCTGGCAGACCACCGAGCCCACGGCGCCGGCGGCGGCCGAGACGAACACCACGTCGCCCTCCTTCAGGGCGGCGATCCGCAGCAGGCCGACATAGGCGGTCAGGCCGGGCATGCCGGCCACGCCCAGGAAGGTCTGGGGCGGCAGGCCGTGGGTGTCGATCTTGGTCACCGCCCCCATGCCGCCGGCCGCCAGGGCCTTGGGCGAGACGTTGAACACCTCGCGCCAGCCGAACATGGTCGAGACGATGTCGCCCGGCTTGAAGTCCGGGTCGTTGGAGGCCGTGACCTCGCCGATCGCGCCGCCCTGCAGGGCCTTGCCCAGCTCGAACGGCGGCACATAGCTCTTCCGGTCGCTCATCCGGCCGCGCATGTAGGGATCGACCGACATCCACAGGTTCTTGACCTGGATCTCGCCGTCGCCGGGCGCGCCGACCTCGACGCTGGCCAGTTCGAAGTTCTCCCGGGTCGGAACGCCCACCGGACGGCTCTTCAGACGGATTTCGCGCGACGTGACCATGGTTGTTTCTCCCAGCCCTCGCGATCGAGGTGCGTTGTTTAAACGAACGTTTAGACTGGTCTTGGCCTCGCCTCCAGTGCTTCCCGCACGAAAGCGAACCAGATAGACAGCGGCCATGACCCAAGATGTTCTGAAAGCGCCCACTCTTCTTAAGGCTGGCGTCGTCGGCGCCGGCGTGTTCGGCGGCTACCACGCCAAGAAGTATGTCGAGCTTCCCGGCGTCGAGCTCGTCGCGGTGTTCGACGTCGATCTGGCGCGGGCCAAGGCCCTGGCCGAGCCGCTGGGCGCGCGGGCCTTCGACGACCAGGCCGCCTTCCTGGCCGTCGTCGACGTGGTCACCGTCGCCACCCCCGCCGTGCACCACGCCAAGGCCGGTCTGGCGGCGCTGAAGGCCGGCAAGCCGGTCTATTCCGAAAAGCCCCTGGCCGTGACGCCGCAGGACGCCGACGCCCTGGTCGCCGCCGCCGCCAAGGCCGGCGTGCCGCTGGCCTGCGGCCACCAGGAGCGCGTGGTGTTCCAGGCCATGGGCCTGCTGGACATTCCCGAGCAGCCGCTGCGCCTGGAGGCCGTCCGTCGGGGCACGCCCTCGGACCGCAATCTCGACGTCTCGGTGGTGCTGGACCTGATGATCCACGACATCGACCTGGCCCTGGCGCTGTGCGACGGCGAGCCCGTGGCGGTGGAAGGCGAGGGGGCCATCACCCGCTCGACCTCGCTGGACTGGGTCAAGGCCGAGGCCACGTTCGACAACGGCTTCACCGCGGTGTTCGACAGCTCGCGCGTCGCCGAGGCCCGCGAGCGGACCATGAAGGTGGTTTACCCCTCCGGCGAGGTCGAGATCGACTTCCTGGCCCGCACCTTCCGCAACACCACGCCGTTCCCGCTGATCGAGGACTTCAACGACACTCCGGCCGGCAAGGATCCGCTGGGCCAGAGCGTGGCGGGGTTCCTGAAGGCCGTGCGCGGCGAGTCGCCGCGTCCGGTGGTGACCGGCGAGGAGGCCGCCCGGGCGCTGGACTTGGCGCTGGCGGTGGAGCAGGCGGCGGGGGGCGGCTGAGCTGACCAAACGATTGTCATCCCGGGCGTAGCGAAGCGAAGACCCGGGACCGACGCGTGAACTCAGCACTTCGGGTCGGTCCCGGATCTTCGGGCTGCGCCCTCGTCCGGGATGATAGCCTCAGGGGGATCGTCCCTACTTCGACTTCGGCGTCACCTTCACCAGCGCTACGTCATTGGCCCGCATGGTCACCGCCACGCTGGCCGCGCCCGTCTTGCCGACGGTCAGCGCCCGCGTCTCGGGCTTGTCCACGGTCAGGGCGTTCAGGTCGCGCACCTGCTGCTCGCTCAGCGTCTTGGGCGAACCCAGCTCCAGATAGGCCGTGTAGGCGTCGTTGGCCTTGAAACCGGTGCGGAAGATCTGGACCTCGTAGCGGCCGGGCTTGAGGCCCTTGAGGTCCAGGCTGACGGGTTCGACGTCCGTGGTCGGCTGGACCTTGGTGTAGTACGGCCGGTTGCTGACCGCCTGGACCGGCTGGCGGAAATCCCAGACCAGGGCCTGGACGCCGCCGCCGTCGGCGGTGGCCCAGGTCTGGGCGTCGGCGACCTTCACGGCCTTGTCGCCCAGCTGGTTCAGGTATTTGTAGGCGAACCAGGCCGGCTTGCGGATGCCCTGCGGGTTCATCAGGCCGAAGCCGCCCTCGAACGGCGCGGTCGGCGGACCGGGCTCCTCGAACAGGTCGCTATAAGTCCAGTAGCTCATGCCCTGCAGCAGGCCCTCGCTGGCCTTCAGCTTGGACAGGATGTAGGGCGCGCTGACGTAGGAGTCGTGCACCGGATCGCGCGGCGTGTAGCTGGTGCTCCACTCGGTGAAGTACAGCGGCAGGCCCGGCTTGAATGACGCCTGGATCTCCTGGCGCACCCGGCGCACGTCGCCGACGATGGCGTCGGGCGACGGCGACAGCTTGGTGTCGCTTTTGCCCTGCTCGTCCAGGAAGCCGCCATCGACGCCGTAGGTGTGGGTGGTGATGAAGTCGACCGGCGCGCCCGAGGCCTGGACGTGGCTCAGGAACTCCGGCGTCCAGGCCGCGCCCGCCGTCGAGGGGCCGCCGACCTTCAGCGCGGGATCGATCGCCTTGATGGTCCGGGCTGACAGGTCGTAGAGCTCGAAATAGGCCTTCTGATCGGCCTTTTCCCAGAAGCCGTCGAGGTTGGGCTCGTTCCAGACCTCGAAGTACCAGCTGCGCACCTCGGCCTGGCCGTAGCGCGCCTGGACGTGCCGCACGAAGGCGTCGACCAGGGCGGCCCACGGCTTGGGATCGGGATGGGAGGTGTTGCCCTTCCACCAGAAGATCGTCTGGTTCGAGGACTTCATCGCGTCCGGGGTGAAGCCCAGCTCGACGAACGGTCTGACGCCCATCTTCAGCAGCCGGTCGTAGAGCTGGTCGATCTTGGTCCAGTCATAGACCGGCTTGCCGTCGACGACGCGATAGGTCCCCAGCACGTCGTGGAAGATGGCGTGGAAGCGAACATAGCGGAAACCCAGCTCGTCGCGGGCGGTCTTCATCTGGGTCAGGCTGTCGTCACGCAGCAGGGTGCCTGGATAGTCCGAGCCGACCGACAGGTCGTAGAACCGGTCGCGGGGCGTGGTCGGGGCCTGGGCGTCGATGGCGATGTGGCGGACGGCCGGCTTGTCCCGCCCATCTTGAGGCGCGGCGGCGGCGGATCCCGCCAGCACCGCGGCCAGGGCCGAGGACACGATCGCGGCGCGCAGGCCGGCCGCCAAGGGCCTGTTGGGGTTGGTCTTCATGGCGGCTGATCCCTTCCTCTGCATCCGATCCGTTCTCGTTGTCGGAACGGTGTCGCTGGGAGCGGTACCATTATTCGTATAATTGCGACAGCGATCTGGGCTGGGGGCAAACAGGGGTCTGATCGTGCGCGACCACCGCCTTCACGCGAACCGTTCGCAATGAAACGAGCGCCGGTCGGCGCGTTTCCGGTAAAAACTCGGCGTCGAACCCTTCCGTCACGCTTCCGCCTAGGCTAACCACGGCGCTCTATTCGGAAGGCGTACATCATGACCAAGAAACCCGACGGCACCTGGGACAAGTCGCGACTCCCGAGCCGGCATGTAACCGAAGGGCCGGCGCGCGCGCCGCACCGCTCGTATTACTACGCGATGGGTCTTGGCACGCGTGAGATCGCCCAGCCGTTCGTGGGTGTCGCCTCGTGCTGGAACGAGGCCGCGCCGTGCAACACCGCCCTGATGCGCCAGGCCAACGCCGTGGCCAAGGGCGTCAAGGCCGCCGGCGGCACGCCGCGCGAGTTCTGCACCATCACCGTGACCGACGGCATCGCCATGGGCCACGAGGGCATGCGCAGCTCGCTGGTCAGCCGCGACGTGATCGCCGACTCCGTCGAGCTGACCATGCGCGGCCACGGCTATGACGCCCTGGTCGGCGTCGCCGGCTGCGACAAGAGCCTGCCGGGCATGATGATGGCCATGCTGCGCCTGAACGTGCCGTCGGTGTTCCTGTACGGCGGCTCGATCCTGCCCGGCCGCTTCCGCGGCAAGGACATCACCGTGATGGACGTGTTCGAGGGCGTCGGCGCCCACGCGGCAGGAACCATGGACGCGGCGACCCTGTGCGAACTGGAGCAGCACGCCTGTCCGTCGGACGGCGCCTGCGGCGGCCAGTTCACCGCCAACACCATGGCCTGCGTGTCGGAAGCCATCGGCCTGGCCCTGCCGCTGTCCTCGGCCCTGCCGGCCCCGTACCTGGACCGCGACCAGTACGCCGTCGCCTCGGGCGAGGCGGTGATGCGGCTGATCGAGCAGAACATCCGTCCGCGCGACATCTGCACCCGCAAGGCCTTCGAGAACGCCGCCGTCGTCGTCGCCGCCACCGGCGGTTCGACCAACGGCGCCCTGCACCTGCCGGCCATGGCCCACGAGTGCGGCATCGAGTTCACCCTGAAGGACGTGGCCGAGATCGCCGCCCGCACGCCCTACATCGCCGACCTCAAGCCGGGCGGCCGCTACGTGGCCAAGGACATGGGCGAGGCGGGCGGCGTGCCGATGCTGCTGCGCACCCTGCTGGACGCCGGTCTGCTGCATGGCGACTGCATGACCGTCACCGGCAAGACCCTGGCCGAGAACCTGGCCAACGTGGTGTGGCGCGAGGACCAGGACGTGATCCGCCCGGCCTCGAACCCGCTGTCGCCGACCGGCGGCGTCGTGGGGCTGTGGGGCTCGCTGGCCCCCGAGGGCGGCATCGTCAAGGTGGCGGGCCTCAAGCACCAGGTGCACCGCGGCCCGGCCCGGGTGTTCGACGGCGAGGCGGCCTGTTTCGAGGCGGTGTCGAACCGCGACTACAAGGAAGGCGACGTCCTGGTCATCCGCTACGAAGGCCCCAGGGGCGGGCCGGGCATGCGCGAGATGCTGTCGACCACGGCCGCCATCTACGGCCAGGGCGTGGAGAACATCGCCTTGATCACCGACGGCCGCTTCTCGGGCGCCACGCGCGGCCTGTGCATCGGCCACGTGGGTCCCGAAGCCGCCGTGGGCGGTCCGATCGCCCTGGTCCAGGACGGCGACATCATCAGCATCGACGCCACCAAGGGCACGATCGATCTGGAGGTCGAGGCCGACGAGCTGGCGCGCCGCAAGGCCGCCTGGAAGCCGCGAGGCCACGACTACAACAGCGGCGCGATCTGGAAGTTCGCCCAACTGGTTGGGCCGGCCTATCTGGGCGCGACGACGCATCCGGGCGCCGCGAAGGAGACCCACGTCTACGCGGACATCTGAAGGCGGACACAAAGGAAAAGGGCCGGGCGCATCGCCCGGCCCTTTTTCGTTGGGGTTTGTTGGGGCCCCTATTTCTTGATCTTCTTGAAGTCCTTGTAGAACAGGTCTTCGGGCGGTCGATCCTCGGGCGCCGGGGCGCGGAAGTCGTTGGGGCGCAGCAGGCCCTGGTCGAACATCGTGCGGCGGTGCTCCACCGCCGCGGCCGCGCGGGCCGAGGCGCCCAATCTGACCGGAACGATCACGCCCCGATCTCGATCAAGCCAGGCGGCGGCCTCGGAGGGGCTGACCACGCCGTCGCGATCGGTGTCGGCCGGCGTCAGCGCCAGGGGGCGCGTCGCGGCCAGAGCCGGAACGGCGCAGCAAACGGCGAGGGCGGCGGCGAGAACCAAGCGCATCGATCGAGACTCCCCAAGGCTTTCAGGCAAGCCGACAAGGCATTTGGCCGGTCAAACGCGCGCGCTGTCAAACCGGATCAGTCGTCCAGGTCGAACGGCAGCTCGTCCTGGTCGTTCCTGGGCGGGCGCGCGGCCTTGGAGACCGGCTTGTAGGTCTTTTCGGGGACCGGCGGCGGGTCGTCGTCCTGGTCGTCGTCCCACGGCGCCTCCATCGGATCGGCGGTGGTGTCGATCTCGTCGAACAGCGGGGCGGTGGCGGTCGGGCGGGCCCGCGGGGCGGCGCTGACCGCCTCCAGGGCCGGCGTGTAGGGCTTGGGCGCGGGGTCGGGCTCGGCTGCGGGCGGGCGGGACTGGATGGCCGGCTCCGGCTGGGCGGCCTTGGCCTTCGGGGCCAGCGGGCGGCGCACGATGGCGTCGGCGCGCAGCAGCCAGCGGTTGGCCTCCTGGATGGCGTCGGCGGGCGAGCGGCTCTCGCGGCGCTGCTGGTCGCCCTCGAGCCACAGGTCCAGTTCGAAATCGGGATGGCGCGGATCGTCGAAGATCAGCTTCAGGGTCACCTGGGCGGCCTGCTGGACGATCTGGTCGATGGCCCGCCGCGGCTCGCCCCGGAACACCCGGCCGATCACCTGGCCGTCGACCGCCAGCTCCGCGCCCATCAGCTCGTCGATGCGGTAGATCAGGCACCAGGCGCCGCTGTCCCAAGCCACGGCGGCCTGGTTGGTGGTGAAGTTGAAGCCCGCGCCCCGTCCGCGCCCCTTGGCGACGATCACGGTCTCGGGCGCGCCCTTGAGCACATGGCGCAGGGCGCGGCGCAGCCGGCGCTCCTCGTCCATGAACCAGATGGCGGCGCTGCCCACGAAGGTCACCGCGGACGCCGACAAGGTCACGAGCAGCAAAAGACGCCAGAGTTCGCTCATGGGATCAGGCTAGCGGGAGTCCGGGCGTCCGAATAGACGGGGTTTTGCTGAACGGCGTCAGAGGTTCAGCTCCGCCACGACCGGCACGTGGTCCGAAGGCTTTTCCTTGTCGCGCTCGTCGCGATGGATGACGACCCCGGCCAGCTTGTCCGCCGCCTGGGGCGACAGCAGCAGGTGGTCGATGCGGATTCCCAGGTTCCGAGGCCACGCGCCGGCCTGGTAATCCCAGAAGGTGTAGCCGCCCGGCGCGCCGTCGGCCTGCATGTAGGCGTCGGTGAAGCCCAGGTTCTTCAGGGCCCGGAACGCACCCCGGCTCTCGGGCTGGAACAGGGCGTCGCCCAGCCAGGCCTCGGGATTGGCCACGTCCTCGACCTCGGGGATGACGTTGTAGTCGCCGGCGATGGCCAGCGGCTCCTCAAGGGCCAGCAGGCCCTGGGCGTGGGCGTGCAGGCGCTTCATCCAGGCCAGCTTGTAGGCGAACTTCTCGGTGCCGACCGGATTGCCGTTGGGCAGATAGATGCCGATCATCCGGAACGGCATCGGCGCGGCGATCACCGCCTCGATATAGCGCGACTGCTCGTCGATCTCGTCGTCATGCAGCAAGGGCAGGCCCTTGCGCACGTCCTCCATCGGAAACTTCGAGAGCATGGCCACGCCGTTGTAGGTCTTCTGGCCGTGGACGGCGACGTTGTAGCCCAGGCGCTCGAAGGCCTCGGTCGGGAACTTCTCGTCGACGCACTTGATCTCCTGGAGCACGGCCACGTCGGGCGCGGCCGATTCGAACCACTCCAGGACTCTCTCCAGGCGAGCGTTGACGGAATTGACGTTCCAGGTGGCGATGCGCATTGACGGCTCCAGTCAGCGGCGGGAGGCTAGGGCGCATGGGGAGCACGCTCAAGCCGGGGTTCCAGATTTCGCGACGAAACCGGCGCCTGCTCCTGGTTCTGGCGACGATCACCTATGGCGTCCTGGCCGTGCCGGGCGCGATCGGCGCGATCTTCACGCCCCTGATGTTCGATGCGCCGGGCGCGCTGTACAATCCGGTGGCCTGGCTGGGCTTCGTGCTGGGCGCGGGGTTCTGGGTGGTCTGCCTGCTGGCCCCGCTGCTGGCCTGGATCCAATGGCGGCGCGGGCGCGAGCCGATCGCCTGGGCGGCCATGGCGGCGCCCGTGGCCTGGGCCGCGGCGACGATCACGGTGCTGCAGTTCGTGCCGGCCTAACCTCACCATTGGCCGCTTCAGCTAGGTCGATGTCGAACCGAGATCTGAAGGGGGAACGAGGCCGGCGTCGGCGAGTCTCAGGCGAAGTATTCGCGTCCATTCATTGCGTTCGTCTTTGAGCGTGTCCCAAAGCGGCCAGCAGGGCGCGGCCTCGATTTTGTGCAGAACGGTCCAGTTGAGTCCGAACGCGGTGTCGCCTTCGTGAGGGAGTAGGGACTTCAACGCCCGAACGTCGTCTTCGGACAAAGGAATGGCGAGGGCGTCAAGCCGCTTCTCGGCTGCGTACAATTGTTCGACGCTCAGACTATCCGCGAGGGTGTCGCCAATTTCCAGCAAACCCTTCACGGCGTCCTGAAGCACGGTAACCGAGTTCTAGATCGAGAAGCTGACGCCGCAGCCGCAGCTGGACTTGGCGTTGGGGTTGCGGACGCGGAACTCGGCGCCGGCCAGTTCGTCGACGAAATCGATCTCCGAACCCTTCAGCAGGGCCAGGGAGATCACGTCCACCAGGGCTGCGGCCCCGTCGCGCTCGACCCTCAGGTCGTCGGGCTCGGCGCTGTCGACCAGGTCGAACCGGTACTGGAATCCCGAGCAGCCGCCTCCGTCGACGGCGACGCGCAGCATCACCGGATGGCCCTCGGCCGCGGAGATCGTACGGAGCCGGCGGGCGGCGTTGGAAGAAAGCGTAACGGCTGTGTCGGTCATGGCTGTGGAAAACCCGTGCTTGGCCTATATGAGGGTGTCCGCGCCCCAGGGAAAGGGGGCGATCAGCAAAGGCCTTCCATGTCGTCGACTCCCTTCTTCGTCCAGCGCGCCCCCTATGCCGAGGATCCGGCCAAATCGCGGGGGCGCCGCTTCCAGGAAGACGAGAGCCGCACCCGCACCCCGTTCGCCCGCGACCGCGACCGCATCATCCACACCTCGGCCTTTCGCCGGCTGAAGGAAAAGACCCAGGTGTTCGTCGCCCACGAAGGCGACAACTTCCGCACCCGCCTGACCCATTCGCTGGAAGTGGCGCAAGTCGCGCGGTCGCTGGCGACCGCGTTGGGGCTGGACAGCGACCTGGCCGAGACCATCGCCCTGGGCCACGACATCGGCCACCCGCCGTTCGGCCACGCCGGCGAGGACGAGCTGCAGGCTTGCATGAAGGACTTCGGCGGCTTCGACCACAACGTCCAGACCTTCCGCGTCGTCACCGAGCTGGAGCGCCGCTATCCGGACTTCAACGGGCTGAACCTGACCTGGGAGACCCTGGAAGGGATCATCAAGCACAACGGCCCGGTGACCGAGAAGCTGGGCAAGCCGTCCTGGAGGGCGATCTCCAAGTACGACAGCGAATACAAGCTGGGCCTGAACACCTGGGCTTCGGCCGAGGCCCAGGTCGCGGCTCTGGCCGACGACATCGCCTACAACAACCACGACGTCGACGACGGGGTCGAGGCGGGGCTGTTCACCCTGGACGAGCTGATGGACGTGCCGCTGATCGGCCCAATCCTGGCCGCCGTGCGTAGCGAGCGGCCGGACCTCGATCTGCGCCTGACCCGGCTGGAGGCCGTGCGGCGGATGATCGGCGCCATGGTCGACGATGTCATGGGCGAGACCCTGCAGCGCGCCGCCGCCACCGGCGTCCAGTCGGCCGAGGATGTCCGCAACCTGGGCCACGCCCTGGTCGCCTTCTCGACGGACATGGCCGAGGACCTGGCCCGGCTGCGCCAGTTCCTGCACGCGCGGATGTATCGCCACTGGCGCGTCAATCGGACGCGCAGCCAGGCCCGCCGCATTCTGGCCGAGATGTTCGGCCTTTTCCTGGCCGAGCCCGACGTCCTGCCGACGGAATGGTTCGCCCGGTCGCAGAACCGCGACGAGGCCGGCCGCGCCCGCGTGGTCTGCGACTACATCGCGGGCATGACCGACCGTTTCGCCATCGAGGAGCATCGCAAGTTGTTCCAACTGGACGTGTGGAACTAACTCCCCCGTTCTGGGCGGTTCTGGGTAGGATCGGGCTTCGATAAACTGCGGTTGCGCGCGTATGATTCGCGGCCTGTGATCCGCGCGCCTGGAAGTCTGGAGCCTCGACGCGAATGTCCGATCCCCACCGCGGCGCCTACACGCCGCCCACCGATGCGCCGCTCTCGTTCGACGCGCGTCAGCCTGTTCGCGGCTCGCGGCCCCTGCCCATGACCCTGATCATCAGCGCCGTGGTGCTGGCGACCCTGGTGGTCGCGGTGCTGCTGATCTATCGCGGCGGCGTGCGCGGCCCCAACGAGCCGCCGCGCACGGTGGGCGAGCCCGTCGCCCAGATGAAGACCGCGCCGCCGGCCGGGACCGCCCAGCCCAGCGATCCGGCTGCCGGCCTGCAGATCTACAAGAACGAGACCCCCGAGGCCTCGCCGACCTTCGCCGCCAAGCCGGAAGAGCCGTTGGCCCGCCCGGCCGCGCCGCCGCCGACCGCGCCGGTCCAGACCGCGACCTTGCAACCGGCCAAGCCCGCGCCCACCGCCCCCGGCGCGCCGGTCTCGGCCGCCCCGGCGGCCAAGCCCGCCGCCAAGCCGCAAACGATTGAAGGCCTGGCCACCGCCGCCGTGTCGCCCAAGGCCGCGGCCCCGGTCGCGGCCAAGCCCGCCGCCGCGCCGGCCGCCGTCGCCTCCGCCGGCGGCCCGGCCAGCGTGCAGATCGGCGCCCTGTCCTCGACCGCCCTGGCCGACAAGGCCTGGAACGACGCCGCCCGCATCGCGCCGGGCATGGCCGCGGGCAAGGGCAAGCGGGTCGAGGCGATCGACAAGAACGGCGCCACGCTCTACCGCACCGCCGTGACCGGCTTCGCCAGCCGCGCCGAGGCCAAGGCGTTCTGCGACGCCCTGACCGCCGCCGGCAAATCCTGCTTCGTGAAATAGGGAGCAGGGCGCTTGGCCATTTCCGCCGCTATCCTCGGCTGCGCCGGGACCACCCTGACGGCGGAAGAGGCCGCTTTCTTCCGGGACGTGAAGCCGTGGGGCTTCATCCTGTTCAAGCGCAACATCGCCGATCCGAACCAGGTCCGGGCCCTGACGGCGGCGTTGCGCGAGACGGTCGGCCGGGCCGACGCTCCGATCCTGATCGACCAGGAGGGCGGCCGCGTCGCCCGGCTCGGCGAACCCCACTGGAAGAAGTACCCGCCCGGCCGCGCCTATGGCGAGCTGGTGGCCAACGACCCGCTGGTCGCCCGCGAGATCACCCGCCTGGGCGCTCGCCTGATCGCCCATGACCTGCTGTCGCTGGGGATCAATGTCGACTGCGTGCCGGTGCTGGACGTGCCGGACCCGCAGGGCCACGAGATCATCGGCGATCGCGCCTATGGCGACACCCCCGAACAGGTGGCCACCCTGGGCCGCGCGGCGGCCGAGGGCCTGCTGGCCGGCGGCGTCCTGCCGATCATCAAGCACATCCCCGGCCACGGCCGCGCCATGGCCGACAGCCACCTGGAGCTGCCGGTCGTGAAGGCCAAGCTGGCCGAGCTGGACGCCCGCGACTTCGCGCCGTTCCGCGTGCTGTCGGACATGCCGATGGCGATGACGGCGCACGTCGTCTACACGGCCATCGACCGCAATCGGCCAGCCACGACCTCGCGCAAGGCGATCAAAAAGGTCATTCGAGAGTCCATCGGCTTCGACGGACTTCTGATGAGCGACGACCTGTCGATGAAGGCGCTGTCGGGCGACTTCAAGCAGCGCGCCAAGGACAGCCTGGCCGCCGGCTGCGACGTGGTCCTGCACTGCAACGGCGACATGGCCGAGATGAAGGCCGTGATGTCGGGCGTCGGCAAGCTGTCGCGCGAGGCCCGTCGCCGGGTGCAGGCGGTCATGGGCCGCCTGGTCAAGGTTCCCGAACCCCTGGACGTGGCCGAGGCCCGCGCCCGCTTCGACGCGGCCTTCGACGGACGTTTTGCGTGAGCACGGGCTTCCAGCCCACGCTCGACTTCGAGGCGGCCAACGAGGCGGCCGAGGACGGCGCCGCGCTGGTCATCGACATCGACGGCTACGAAGGCCCGCTGCACGTGCTGCTGGCCCTGGCGCGCAGCCAGAAGGTCGACCTGCTGCAGCTGTCGATCACCAAGCTGGCCGAGCAGTACCTGGCCTTCGTGCAGCAGGCCCGCCGGGTGCGCTTCTCGCTGGCCGCCGACTACCTGGTGATGGCCGCCTGGCTGGCCTATCTGAAGTCGCGCCTTCTGCTGCCCAAGCCCGAACGTCCCAAGGCCGAGGAGCCGCCGGCCGAGGAGATGGCCGCCCAGCTGGCCTTCCGCCTGGCCAAGCTGGACGTGATGCGCAAGGCCGTCGAGGCCCTGAAGGAACAGCCGACCCTCAAGCGCGACGTCTTCATGCGCGGCGACCCCGAGGCGGTGAAGATCGTCTCCTCGACCCGCTTCGAGGGCGACCTCTACGCCCTGATGACCGCCTACATCACCCAGCGAAAGCGCGAGCACGGCCGCCACTACGCCCCGCGTCCGCCCCAGGCCTATCCGCTGGAGGACGCCCGTGACCGCCTGCGCGACCTGCTGCCCGAGATGAAGGACTGGACGACCCTGTCGGGCGTCATCCCGGTCGACCGCTGGGAGGAGGACCCCGACGGTCCCAGCCCCGCCAGCTACCTGGCCTCGACCCTGTCGGCCAGCCTGGAGCTGGTGAAGGAGGGGATCCTGGAGGCGCGGCAGATGGAGGCGTTCTCGGACATCTATCTGCGCGCTAGGGCCGAGCCGTTGGAGCCGATCGCATGAGCCGCACGATCCAGTCCCTCCCCCTGTGGGGGAGGCGGCCCGAACGGGCCGGAGGGGGGAGTGATCCCACCTCGGCCGTATCCCCCCACCGATCGCTGCGCGATCGCCTCCCCCACAGGGGGAGGGCCGGATGACGCTGGACCCACTCTTCACCGAACGCTGCATCGAGGCCCTGCTGTTCGCGGCGGCCGAGCCGTTGAGCGTCGAGGACCTGGCCAAGCGTCTGCCCGAGGGGGCGGACATCGGCGCGGGCCTGGCCGACCTGCACGCCCGCCATGCCGGACGCGGCGTCGAGCTGGTGCAGGTGGCCGGCCGTTGGCGGTTCCAGACCGCCGCCGACCTGGCCTTCCTGATGACCGAGGAGCGCGAGGAGCCGCGACGCCTGTCCAAGGCCGCCCAGGAGACCCTGGCCATCATCGCCTATCACCAGCCGGTGACCCGGGCCGAGATCGAGGCCGTGCGCGGCGTGCAGGCCAGCCGGGGCACGCTGGACGTGCTGCTGGAGCTGGGCCTGGTCAAGATGCGCGGCCGCCGCCGCACGCCCGGACGCCCCGTGACCTTCGGCACCACCGACGCCTTCCTCGAGCATTACGGCCTGGCGAACCTGGGCGACCTGCCGGGAATCGCCGAGATGCGCGCTGCCGGCCTGCTGGCCCTGGACCTGCCGCCGGGCTTTTCCGTGCCCGATCCGATGGGCCTGCGGGCAGGCGAGGACGAGGACCCGCTGGAGGACGGCGACGAGGCCCCGGAATTCGCTCAGGATTTCCTGGGAGAGGCCTAGGGCGCGGCAGCCGAAAGGGGGTGCCGGTTTCGGCGCCCGCCACGCTCTAACTCTTTGAATTGGAGCCTTTTCGCTTCGAAAAGGCTTCGGAGCCGATAGACCCTTTACACATCGTCGCAGGCGGCGGCTTATCGTCCAGCGTCGCTTTGCCCCCCGCCTCGCGACCGCCTATATTGTCAGGGATATTGTAACGACACGCCGCAGGGGCTAATGGGCCGCTGTCGCAAGGAGCATCGTCGTCATGGGTGGTATGAGCTGGATTCACTGGGTGATCGTGATCGCGGTCGTGGCCCTGCTGTTCGGCGGGCGCGGCAAGCTGTCCGGCATCATGGGTGATGCGGCCAAGGGCATCAAAGCCTTCAAGGACGGCCTGAAGGACGACACCTCCGACGAGGTCTCGGCCAACAAGTCGACGGGCGCGCTGCCGCGCACCGAGGCCGAGAAGGAAGACCTGCGCAAGTCGTAGGAGATTCGCCGCGCCGCGCTCCCAGGGGAGGGCGGCCGCGGCCTTCGTTCACTTCGCGCGCCGGTCGCCGGCTCGCTCATTTTGTGTTCGTCGCGTTTTCTTCACGCGAACCGGTGTCCACTTCGCTCGAAAACGCTGTAAGGCGCGTCTATGCTCGGTTTTGATGTCGGCGGCACGGAACTCCTGGTCATCGCCGCGGTCGCCTTGATCGTGGTGGGGCCCAAGGACCTGCCCGTCCTGCTGCGAAAGCTCGGTCAGTTCGTCGGCAAGATCCGCGGCATGGCCAATGAATTCCGCGCCAGCTTCGACGAGATGGCCCGCCAGTCGGAGCTCGACGAGCTGCGCAAGGAAGTCCAGGCGATGCGCGAGGGGCGGTACACCGACCCGATGCACGACGCCGCGGCCCAGGCCGGCAGGGCCGACCACGTCGACCAGGTGTTCGCCGACATCGACGCCAGCCTCAACAGCGGCGCGGTCAAGGTCTCGCCGCACGACGCCTATCAGTCGCTGACCTCGACGATCGAAGCCCCGGCGCCGACGGTCGAGATCGTCGCCAAGGCGGCCCGCAAGCCCCGGGCGGCCGCCAAGCCCAAGACCGAGATCGTCTCCAAGCCCAAGGCTAAGCCGGCCAAGGGCGACCTGTCGGTTCCGACCAAGCCGGCCCGCAAGCGCGTCGCCAAGGGCCCTGGCTCGGGCAATGACGCGGCCAATTCGGACATCACCTCGTGACCAACGCCATCGGACACGATCCGGAAGACGAGATCGAAGCCTCGCGCGCGCCGCTGATGGACCACCTGATCGAGCTGCGCATGCGGCTGATCATCTGCGTGGCGGCCCTGTTCATCGGCTTCGGCGTCTGTTTCGCCTTCGCCGACCAGATCTTCCTGTTCCTGGTCACGCCGTTCACGGTGGCCCAGAAGCTGCTGGCCGCCCAGCACGCCGGCGGCCATCACGGCCCGTTCGATCTGCTGCTGGCCCTGCTGGGCCTGAAGGACATCCCGCAGACCGACACCAAGGCCCTGGGCCTGGTCTACACCGCCGCCCTGGAGTTCTTCTTCACCAAGCTGAAGCTGGCCGGGTTCGGGGCGGTGGTCCTGACCTTCCCGGTGCTGGCCTGGCAGCTCTACCGCTTCGTCGCGCCGGGCCTCTACAAGAACGAGCGCCACGCCTTCCTGCCGTTCCTGATCGCCTCGCCGGTGATGTTCATCCTGGGCGCGGCCCTGGTCTATTACGTGATGCTGCCGTTCGTGCTGTGGTTTTCGCTGAGCCAGCAGATCAGCACCGCCGGCATCTCGATCCAGCTGCTGCCCAAGGTCAGCGACTACCTGACCCTGGTGACCACCCTGCTGTTGGCGTTCGGCCTGTGTTTCCAGCTGCCGGTGGTGGTTTCGCTGCTGGGCATGGCGGGCATCGTCTCCAGCAAGCTGCTGCGCGACGGCCGCCGTTACGCCATCGTCGGCGTGTTCATCGCCGCGGCCATCCTGACCCCGCCCGACCCGATCAGCCAGATGACCCTGGCGATCCCGATGTGCCTGCTCTACGAGATCGCGATCTGGTGCGTGTGGCTGATCGAGCGCCGCAAGGCCAAGGACGAGCGCGAGCAGAACAAGGACGTGGTCGCGGTCTAGTCTGTCCCTTCCTTCTCCCCTTGCGGGAGAAGGTGGCGCGCAGCGCCGGATGGGGGGTCTCTCAAAAGCAAAAGCCGCGTCCGGTCTTGCGACTGGACGCGGCTTTTTTGGTCTTCAACCCTCACCCGACCCCGCGTTGCGGGGCCACCCTCTCCCCCAAGGGGAGAGGGGATGTGACTGGCTTAGGCGTCTTGACGGTTCGAGACGGTCGCGGCCTGCAGCTGGGCCTTGGCCGAGCGGACCGTGCCGCCGACGCAGGCGCGGATGTCGGCGCGGCTGCCCGAGCTGTTGGCGGCCTTGCAGACGGCTTCGGCGGCCAGCTTGATGTCGGCGTTGATCTGGTCGGCCGACTTGCCCTTCAGCGAGACGCGGATGACGGTCACGGCTTCGCTGCGCACGGCGGTCTTGACGGTGCGGGTCTGGATGACGCCGTTCAGCTGGCGCTGGGCGTCGCCGATCGTGGAGATCACGCACGCGTTCGAGACGACGGCCTTGCGGTCGGTGCAGACGGTCTGGGCGGCGGCGCGGATTTCGGCGTCGATCTGGGCGGTCGACTTGCCGGCCAGCGAGATGCGGACCAGTTGAGCGGCGCTGGCGGGAACGGCGACGGCCGACACGGCGGCGACAGCGGCCAGAATAGCGAACTTCTTCAAGGGGAGGCTCCAGGATTTCTAAAAACAAACACGGTTCACTGAATTGCCGCGCTGTTTTTCATCTTGGGATTAAGGGCAAGTGCAGGAACGGGATTAACCGTCGTTATCCATGCGCTTATAGCCGCGACATCTCGCCACGCCATAAAATGACTTGCCGAATATCTTTCACTCAAAATCTATGCCTGCGCAAGAGGGCGTCGCCGAACGCCGGAACCTGGGCGACGCGGTCGCGCGAGAGCGCCGGACAGTCGCCAAACGGCCGATGCGCGGCCAATGGTCGGCCAGGGCCTCCCGAAAAGGTTGGCGCCTCCGCCGACGCGCCTTAGAGAGGTCCGTTCTTAACGACTTCTCCGCCGAGCGTTCCGATGCACGACATCAAGGCCATCCGCGACAATCCCGAAGCGTTCGAAGCCGCCTGGTCGGCCAAGGGCCGTTCGGGCGCGGCCGCCGAGGCGGTCAAGCTGGACGCCCAGCTGCGCGCGGCCACGACGGCGCTGCAGGAAGGCCAGGCCAAGCGCAACGAAAGCTCCAAGCTGATCGGCCAGGCCAAGGCCAAGAAGGACGAGGCCGAGGCCGCGCGCCTGATGGCCGAGGTCGAGGCGCTGAAGGGTAAGATGGCCGAGGCCGGCGGCCAGGAGGGGATTGCCCTTCAGCAACTGACCGACTTGTTGGCCTCGCTGCCGAACATCCCCGCGCCCGAAGTGCCCAAGGGCGAGGACGAGGCGGGCAATGTCGAGGTCCGCCGCTGGGGCGACGCCGCCAAGCTGCCGGCCGGCCGCCTGAACAATCCCAAGGACCACGTCGACCTGGGCGCGGCCCTGGGCGGTATGGACTTCGAGGCCGCCGCCCGCATGAGCGGCGCGCGCTTCGTGGTGCTCAAGGGGCAGATCGCCCGGCTGGAGCGGGCCCTGGGCCAGTTCATGCTCGATCTGCAGACCGTCCAGAACGGCTACACCGAGATCAGCCCGCCGCTGCTGGTCAAGGACGAGGCGCTGTACGGCACCGGCCAACTGCCGAAGTTCGCCGAGGACCTGTTCAAGACCACGGTCGATCATTGGCTGATCCCCACCGCCGAGGTCTCGCTGACCAACATCGTGCGCGAGCAGATCACCGACGAGGCCGAGCTGCCGCTGCGGATGACCGCCCTGACCCCCAGCTTCCGCTCGGAAGCCGGGGCCAGCGGCCGCGACACCCGCGGCATGATCCGCCAGCACCAATTCTACAAGGTCGAGCTGGTCTCGATCACCACGCCCGACCAGAGCGAGGCCGAGCACGAGCGCATGGTCCAGTGCGCCGAGGCCGTGCTCAAGGCCCTGGAGCTGCCGTTCCGCACCATGCTGCTGTGCACCGGCGACATGGGCTTCGGCGCCAGGAAGACCTACGACCTGGAAGTCTGGCTGCCCTCGCAGAACACCTATCGCGAGATCAGCTCGTGCTCGAACTGCGGCGACTTCCAGGCCCGCCGCATGGACGCGCGCTTCAAGAAGGCCGGCGAGAAGGGCACGCACTACGTCCACACCCTGAACGGCTCGGGCCTGGCCGTCGGCCGCACCCTGGTGGCCGTGCTGGAGAACTATCAGGACGAGACCGGGCGGATCACCGTCCCGACCGCGCTCGTGCCCTACATGGGCGGCGTGACGCACATCGGGGGCGACGCGTGACGGGCTTGGCTCCTCTTCTCCTCACCCGTGAAACGGGGGAGGGGGACCGCGTAGCGGTGGAGGGGGCGTCCCCGCTGCACCGAGGCGGCCTGACGCCCCCTCCGTCACGATGCGTATTCGCATCGCGCCACCTCCCCCGTTTCACGGGTGAGGAGAAGTAGATGCGCATCCTCCTCACCAACGACGACGGCATCCACGCCCCCGGCCTCGAAAGCCTGGAGCGCATCGCCCGCGCGCTGTCGGACGACATCTGGATCGTGGCCCCGGAATACGAACAGTCGGGCGCCGGCCGGTCCCTGACCCTGTCGGACCCGATCCGCGTGCGCCGCGTCGACCCGCGCCGCTTCGCCATCGAGGGCACGCCCACCGACTGCGTGGCCATGGCCGTGCAGCAGCTGATCGAGGGACCCACGCCGGACCTGGTGCTGTCGGGCGTCAACCGCGGCCAGAACCTGGCCGAGGACGTCACCCTGTCGGGCACGGTGGCCGGCGCCATCGAGGGCATGGCCCTGGGGATCCCCTCGATCGCCCTGTCCCAGGCCATGACCTATTTCCACGACGAGGTGGTCGCCCACTGGGAGACCGCCGAGCACTACGGGCCCGGCATCGTCCGCCGCCTGCTGGAGATCGGCTGGCCCAAGGACGTCATCATGAACGTCAACTTCCCGCCGCTTGCCCCTGAAAGCGTCACCGAGGT
This sequence comes from Caulobacter sp. Root1455, assembly GCF_001426905.1. Lineage (GTDB taxonomy): Bacteria > Pseudomonadota > Alphaproteobacteria > Caulobacterales > Caulobacteraceae > Caulobacter. The sequence continues at coordinate 306,931 of NZ_LMFQ01000024.1, read as the reverse complement.
GGAAGTCACCCGCCAGGGCTTCCGCGACTCGCACATGCGGAGCATGGAAAAGCGGACCGACCTGCGCGGTCGCGACTACTATTGGACCGGCTTCGTGCTCAAGCCGTCCACGCCGGTGGAGGGAACCGATCTGAAGGCCGTCTACGAAGGACGCATCTCGGTCACGCCGCTGCATATCGACCTGACGCACAACCAGACCGTCGCGGCCATGAAGGGCGTGCTCGGCGGCTCGCCCCCCCGTTTCGAGCGATCTGGGCCGGAGCCGCTGAAGACGGAAGCGGGCGCGTGATGGCCCACGCCAAGAGCGACACGCCCGAGGCCCGCCTGAAGGCGCTGATGGCCGCCCTGCGCGCCCAGGGCGTCACCGACCCGGCCGTGCTCGGCGCCATCGAGAAGACCCCGCGCGACCTGTTCACGCCCGACCTGTTCAAGGAACGGTCCTGGGAGGACTCGGCCCTGCCGATCGCCTGCGGCCAGACGATCAGCCAGCCGTTCATCGTCGGCCTGATGACCCAGGCCCTGACCCTGGAGCCGCGCTGCCGGGTGCTGGAGATCGGCACCGGCTCGGGCTACCAGACCGCCGTCCTCAGCCGGGTGTCGCGGCTGGTCTATACGATCGAGCGCTACCGGACCCTGATGAAGGAGGCCGAGGCCCGCTTCGCCGTGCTGGGCCTGACCAACGTCATCACGAAATTTGGGGATGGATGGGAAGGCTGGCCCAAACAGGCGCCGTTCGACCGCATTCTGGTCACGGCCGCCGCGCAGGATGAGCCGGAAACTCTGCTTTCGCAGCTCAAGCCCCAGGGCGTGCTCGTCGCGCCGGTGGGCAAGGGGCCCGTGCAGAGTCTTCGCCGCTATGCGGGCGACGGAAAGGGGGGCTTCACCGTTGAAGTCCTTTGCGACGTGCGTTTCGTCCCGATCCTGGACGGCGTCGCCCGCGAGTAGAGCGGGGCGGCGGCTTCGGGTTCCGGAAGCGACGCGAGATGTTTAATGGTTGGTTTACCCTTGCGACGGCGTCTGGAGCCTCGCGAGGCAAAGGAGAGGCTATGAGGCAGTTGTGGACGCGCGCGGCGGTGATCGCCCTGACGGCTGGAACCCTCGCGGCCTGCGAAAGCACGGGCGGCGCGCAATATCCGATCCGCGGCGAGGCCCCCACGCCGAACTTCCCGATCGTCCAGGCGCCGGTCGCCGACCAGCAGCCCGAGGGACCCTCGACCCCGCGGGCCGAGGAGCCGCCGCCCAACTTCTCCGTGCCCATCGGCGGAACCGGCGTCTCCAGCCAGCCCCTGGCGCCGGCGACCGCCGCCGAGCCTCCGCCTCCGCCTCCGCCGCCTCCGGCGGCCGAATATCGCCCCGCGCCCGCGCCACGCCCCGTGGTGGTGACCTCGGTCGGCGGCCCCGTCGTGACGATAGCCGGTCCGCCCAAGACCTATAAGGTCAAGGCCGGCGACAATATCGACGCCATCGCGCGCACGCTCGGCACCACCCGCGCCGAGCTGGCCAAGGACAACGACCTGAAGTCGCCGTACCGGATCCATCCCGGCCAGGTGCTCCAGGGGCCCGAGAGCAAGAACGCCAAGGCCTATGTCGTCCAGAGCGGCGACACGATGTTCGCCATCGCCAAGCGCTTCTCGGTCTCGGCCGCCGCCCTGGCCGAGGAGAACGACCTGAGCACGGGTTCGGCGATCAGGAAGGGCCAGAAGCTGCGCCTGCCGGACGGCTACAAGGACAAGGGCCCGAGCAAGACCACCGTGATGCAGGCGGTCGCCCAGACCCCGGCGACCAGCGCGCCGCCGATCGGCTCGACGTCCAGCCGCGCCCCGGCGCCGACCCCCGCGCGCGTCGTCGAGGAAGAGCCCGAGGCGCCCGCCGCCCGTCCGGTCACCACCACCACGGTCAGCGTCACCGGTCCGGTGGTCGAGGTCGCCGGCCCGCGCCGCACCTACACCGTCAAGTCGGGCGACGCGATTGACGCCATCGCCCGCGGCCTGGACACCACCCGCGCCGACCTGGTCGAGGACAACAAGCTCAAGGCGCCTTACACGATCCATCCCGGCCAGAAGCTGAAGGGCCCGGCGACCACGGCCAAGGCCTATGTCGCCAACAGCGGCGACACCCTGGCCAACATCGCCAAGCGCTTCAACGTCAAGCCGGCCGCCCTGGCCGAGGCGAACGGCATCAAGGTCTCGGCCACGATCAAGAAGGGCCAGAAGATCCGTCTGCCGTCCGGCTACAAGGACAAGGGCCCGCTGAAGACCACGGTGACGACCACGCCGGCCGCGCCGCGTCCCACGACCCCGCGCCCGACCACGCCGGAGCCCAGCTACAACCCTCCGGCCGCGAAGATGAGCCCCTCGGTGAGCCAGCCGCCGGTCACGCCGCGTCCCTTCTCGCCGCCGCCGACCCAGAACTATCCGCGCGCGCCCAGCGGTCCGGTCTCGGCCCAGCCGGCGACGCCGCCGCCGTCCGCCGGCCAGATCATCGCCGCCAGCCCGCCGCCGACCGAGGCCGAGATCACCGCCGCCGGCCGCGGCCGCTTCGTGTGGCCGCTGCAGGGCGAGACGATCTCCGACTTCGGCCCCAAGGGCACGGGCCAGCGCAACGACGGCGTCAACATCCGCGCGGCCGCCGGCACGCCGGTCCGCGCCGCCGCGGCGGGTGAGGTGGTCTATGCCGGCAACCAGGTGCCGGGCTTCGGCAATCTGGTGCTGGTCAAGCACGCCGACGGCTGGGTGACGGCCTACGCCCACCTGTCGTCCACCGAAGTGAAGATGCGCCAGCAGGTCGCCCAAGGCGCCACCCTGGGCGCGGTCGGCCAGACCGGCGGCGTCACCGAGCCGCAGCTGCACTTCGAGGTACGCTACGCCCCGACCCCGAAGGACAAGGCGCGTCCGGTCGATCCGGGCCTGGTGCTGCCGAGGTAATATGAAGATCTTTCCCTCCCCCTTGTGGGGAGGGGGGACCAGCGAAGCTGGTGGGCGGGGTCCGCTGACTCATCAAGTCCCACCCGACCCCTTCGGGGCCACCCTCCCCGTAAAGGGGAGGGAAGGGCGGTCAGCCTAGTCCCGGCCCCAGCGCCACTTCCACGGACCGTCGCTCTTACGCCAGCTGACGACGAGGACGATCGCCGTGGAGGCCAGCACCACGCCGAGGTGAAGGCCGGGGTTGCGCTCCACCAACACCAGGCTGCTGGTCATGACGACGACCAGGAAGCCGATGACCAACGCCCAGCCTTCCCAGCTGCGGGGCCAACCGGCCCCGAATCCATAACGCTTCACGCGAAACCAAGGCTTGCCCATGCGGGCCTCCGTAGGGTTTTACGCGGGCAAGTTTACACCCAGCTCGCCGGCCAGGTCACGGGTGAACTGCCAGGCCACCCGGCCCGAGCGGGCGCCGCGCAGCTGCGACCATTGCAGGGCCCGGCGCTCGAGGTTCTCGACCTTCAGGCCGAACCGGTCGGCATAGGCGTGGACCGCCGCCAGATAGGTCGGCTGGTCCATGGGCGGAAAGCCGATCCACAGGCCGAAGCGGTCGGAGACGCTCATCTCCTCCTCGGCGTTCTCGGCGGCGGCGATCGCGCCCTGGCTCTCGACGTGGTCGCGCGGCATCAGGTGGCGGCGGTTGGAGGTGGCGACGAACAGCACGTTCTCGGGCGGGCCGGCCACGCCGCCTTCCAGGGCCGATTTCAGCGCCTTGGCGGCCGCCGCCCCGTCCTCGAAAGACAGGTCGTCGCACAGCACCACGAAGCGCTCCGGGCGCGCGCGCAGCTGGTCGAACAGCGGGGGCAGGGCGGTCACCTCGTCGCGGTCGACCTCGACCAGCTTCAGGGCGGGAAACTCGGCCGCCAGCACCATGAAGGCCGACTTGGTCAGCGAGCTCTTGCCCGTGCCGCGCACGCCCCACAGCAGCACGTGGTTGCAGGGCAGGCCGACGGCGAAGCGACGGAGATTCTCGACGAAGCGGTCCTTCTGCCGATCGACGCCGATCAGCAGGTCCAGGGCCATCGGATAGTCCGGAGCCGGTACGAAGCCGCCGCTGCCCCCCTTTTCAGGAGAATGGGGCTCATGCCGGAAAAGCCGCCCGGCGTCGAAGGCGGGGGCGGCCGGAGCGGCCGGAGCCAGGCGCTCCAGGGCGTCGGCGATGCGGGCGAGCAGGGGGACGGCGTCGTCGTTCATGTGTTGCTCCCTAGCCTCACCGCGCCGTCATTGCAAAAGGGGAGGTGAACGCATAGCTTCCGCCGACTTGACGCGGGTCCTATCTGAAGAGCCCGCGCATCGACAATCTGGAGTCGTTATGAATTCCGCTATGATGCAGCAGTTCATGGGCATCGCGCCCATCATTCTGATGGTTGTGCTGTTCTACTTCATGCTGATCCGCCCGCAGCAGCAGCGCGCCAAGCAACACGCCGCCGCCATCGCCGCCGTCAAGCGCGGCGACAACGTCGTGCTGTCGAACGGCATGCTGGGCAAGGTCGTCCGGGTCGAGGAAGCCGAAGTCGGCGTCGAGATCGCCCAGGGCGTGACCGTCAAGGTCGTCAAGAGCATGATCGCCGAGATCCGCGCCAAGGGCGAACCGGCCCCGGCCAACGACCCCAAGAGCTGATCACCGTCGAGTCGACCTCGGGGGCGCCGACCACGAGGCGCCGCCCACAACGAGACGCCTCAGGGCGTCGTCCAGAGCCTGTAATCCATGCTGACCCTCTCCCGCTGGAAAGTCACCGCCGTCATACTGTCGGTGATTTTCGGCATCGTCTTCACCCTGCCGAACCTGTTGCCGCAGAAGACGCTCGACGCGCTTCCCGGCTGGGTTCCCCATCAGAAGCTGAACCTCGGCCTCGACCTGCAGGGCGGTTCGTACCTGCTCTACGAGGTCGACACCGATGCGCTGCGCGCCGAACGCCTGACCAACATGGTCGAGGACGTGCGCACCACGCTGCGCAACGACCAGATCGAGTTCGGCGAGCTGGGTGAAGCGGGCGGGATCGTTCGGGTCCGCATCACCGATCCGGGCAAGGTGGACCAGGCGGTCAGCCTGCTGCGTCGCTCGATCGGCGGTCCTCTGGCCGGCGCCATCGGCGGCCGCGACACCAATATCAGCAACAGGGGCGACGGCCGCCTGGAGCTGAGCTTCGTGCCCGAGGCCGCCAAGGCCGACGCCGCCAAGGCGGTGGATCAGTCGATCGAGACGATTCGTCGTCGGGTCGACGCCATGGGCACCAAGGAACCGACCATCACCCGTCAGGGCGTCAACCGGATCGTCATCCAGGCGGCCGGCGAGAGCGATCCGGCCCGCCTGCAGGCGGTGATCGGCCAGACGGCCAAGCTGACCTTCCAGATGGTCGACGAGACCGTCACGCCCGAGGACATGGCCGCCGGTCGCATCCCGCCCGGCGTGATGGTGATCCCGAGCGCCGAGGCCGGCCGCCCGCCGATCCCCGTGGCCAAGCGCGCCCTGGTGACCGGCGAGGACCTGGTCGACGCCAACCAGACCTTCGACCAGAACGGCGCGGCCGCCGTCGGCTTCCGCTTCGGCGGTTCGGGCGCCCGCAAGTTCGGCGACGCCACGACCCGCAACGTCGGCAAGCGCTTCGCCATCGTGCTGGACAACAAGTACATCTCCGATCCGCGGATCAACCAGCCGCTGCCGGGCGGTTCGGGCATCATCACCGGCAACTTCACGCCGGAAAGCGCCGCCGAGCTGGCCCTGCTGCTGCGCTCGGGCGCTCTGCCCGCCAAGCTGAACCTCGAGGAGCAACGCACCGTCGGGGCCGAGCTGGGCGCCGACGCCGTGCGGGCCGGCACGATCTCGCTGGCCATCGGCGCGGCCGCGATGTTCGTGTTCATCATCCTGGCGTACGGCCTGTTCGGGACGTTCGCGGCCATCGCCCTGTTCGTCAACGTGCTGCTGATCGTCGGCATCATGTCGATGACCCAGGCGACCCTGACCTTCCCCGGCATCGCCGGCCTGATCCTGACCCTGGCGGTCGCGGTCGACGCCAACGTGCTGATCTACGAACGGATGCGGGACGAGGCGGCGGCGGGACGCTCGCCGATGTCGGCGGCCGACACCGGCTATCGGCGGGCGCTGGTCTCGATCATGGACGCCAACATCACCAGCGTGATCTCGGCCTTGATCATGTTCTCCATGGGCGCCGGACCGGTCAAAGGTTTCGCCTGGACGCTTCTCATCGGCGTGTTCACTTCGTTGTTCACCGCCATTCTCATTACCCAAGTGCTCATCGGTTGGTGGTTCAAGGCCGCCAAGCCGAAGAAGCTGCCGATCGCCTGAGGATCATCATGGCCTGGCCTCTTATCCGCCTGATCCCGCGTTCGACCCACTTCCGCTTCGTGAAGTGGGCGCCCGTCGCCGCGATCTTCTCCGCCCTGCTGATCGTCGGCTCGGGCGTCTCGTTCTTCACCCAGGGCCTGAACCTGGGCATCGACTTCAAGGGCGGCGTGGCGCTGGAAGCGCGCATGCCCACCCCGATCCCCACGTCCGAGCTGCGCACGGCCCTGGCTGGGTTCGGCGCCCATGACGCCCAGGTGCAGCCCTTCGGCTCGCCCAACAGCGCCATGATCCGCTTCCTGCCCGAGGCGGGCCAGAACCCGAACCAGGCGGCCGTCGACCTGGAGAAGAAGCTGATCCAGCGCTACCCGACCATGACCATCCCGTCGCACTCGGCGATCGGGGCCAAGGTCTCGGGCGAACTGCTGGGCAAGGGCTTCATGGCCCTGGGCATCGCCCTGGCCCTGATGCTGGCCTACATCTGGTTCCGCTTCGGCCTGTCCTACGGCACCGGCGCGGTCGTGGCCGTGTTCCACGACATCGTGCTGACCCTGGGCCTGTTGTCGGTGCTGCAGATCGAGTTCTCGATGACCTCGATCGCCGCCCTGCTGACGGTGATCGGCTACTCGATGAACGAAAAGGTCATCACCTTCGACCGGCTGAAGGAAAACCTGCGCAAGTACAAGACCACGCCGCTGCGCGAGATCATCGACCTGTCTGAGAACGAGCGTCTGTCGCGGACGATCATCACCGGCACCACGGCCCTGCTGGCGCTGGGCGGCACGATGTTCTTCGGCGGCCCGGTGCTGTTCCCGCTGGTCTTCACGATGACCTTCGGCATCATCATCGGCACCTATTCGTCGGTCTATATCGCCCTGCCGCTGATCCTCGTCTGGGGCGTCAAGCGGGGCGAAGAGGAAGCCACGCCGATCAAGCTCGGCGCCGGCACCCGGCCCTGATGCTGCGCCAGCCGCCATCGATAGACGCCTGGGGCGGCGGCGGCTTCCGCGTCTCCGGCGACTGGCGTCCGGGCTCGCTGCTGATCATCGACGATCAGCCGCGGACCTGGGCGGCCACCAGCCTGGCGACTCTTACGCCCGAAGACTTCGCCGAGGTCTTCGCGGCGGGCGGCGCGGTCGAGTTCGTGCTGCTGGGCGTGGGTCTGGTCAACGCCCTGCCGCCGCGGCCGGTGCGCGACGCGCTGAAGGCGGCGGGCGTGGGGCTGGAGTTCATGAGCACCGAGGGCGCGGCCCGCACCTACAACGTGCTGGCCAGCGAAGGCCGACGCCTGGCGGCGGCCCTGATCGCCGTCTAGAGCGCGGCGTCCGCGCTCCAAACGGTCGGCCAATACCCGCAAAGATCGTGTCTATTTGCCGACTCCGCGAGGCGCCCTATACCTGACTTCAAGCAAGGCATCAGGGGGCCTGGACATGACTGCTCTACTTTCGAATTTCCGCAACACCATCATCGTCAGCGTCATCCTGGCGCTGGTGATCGCGTTCGGCTTCGGGCACAGCCCGCACGGCTTCGACGAAGCCTATTTCCAGGCGGTGTTCCGCGTGATGCACGTGTTCTTCGGCATCCTGTGGATCGGGCTGCTGTACTATTTCAACTTCGTGCAGATCCGCGTCATGCCGCAGATCCCGGCCGAGCTGAAGCCGGCGGTGTCGAAGTACATCGCGCCCGAGGCGCTGTTCTGGTTCCGCTGGGCGGCGCTGGCGACCTGGCTGATGGGCGTGGTCCTGGCCTTCAGCCGCGGCTATCTGGGCGAGGCGGCGACCTTCGGTCTCTGGGGCGGCTACGAGCGCGGCGTCGACATGGGCTTCACCTTCATCGGCCTGGGCATGTGGCTGGCGACGATCATGTTCATCAACGTCTGGGGCGTGATCTGGCCGAATCAGAAGCGGGCCCTCGGCCTCGTCGAGGCCGACGCGGACACCAAGGCCAAGTCGGCCAAGATGGCCATGCTGTTCTCGCGCATCAACACGCTGCTCAGCATCCCGATGCTGGTCACGATGACGATGTACCAGACGCTGTTCGGCTGATCTCCGGATCGGACGACATGGAGAAGGCCCGCCCGATCGGCGGGCCTTTTTCTTTTGGGCGATGCGGCGCATAAGCCGCGCCCATGACGACGCTGGACATCGCCCACCGGGACAACGCTCCCGACGCCGACCTGGACGCCCTGGTGCGCCGGGTCGACCCTGATCGCTGGCTGGCCAGCCGTTTCATCGCCGATCCCAAGGCCCGCGCCGACGTCATCGCGCTGTACGCCTTCAACTACGAGCTGGCGCGGGTGGCCGGCGGGGTCAGCAACGCCCTGATGGGCGAAATCCGCCTGACCTGGTGGCGCGAGGCCATGGAGGAGATCGCCGCCGGCCAGATCGCGCGCAAGCACCCCGCTGTCCAGGCGGTGGCCGCCGCCGGCTATCCCTTGAGCGCCTTGGCCGAGATGGCGCAGGCGCGCGTGGCCGATCTGGACGACGCGCCGTTCGAGACCGAGGGGGAGGTCCTGGCCTATGTCGACGCCACGGCCGGGGCGGTGATGATGCTGGCCGCCTGGCGGCTGGACGCCAAGGCCGATCTCCACGCCGTCCAGGACGCCGCCCGGACCTATGGCCTGGCGGGCCTGTGGCGGCTGGAGCGGGCCGGGGTCCAGCGCCTGCCGGCCGACTGGACCCAGGGCGACGTCCGCCGCCGGGTGGACGCGGCGCGGCGCAAGGCGAACGCCGCGCTCAAGGCCCTGCCTGTCGCCGCCTTCCCCGCCGCCGCGCCCGCGGCCCTGGCGATGGCCCAGACCGGCGGGCGCGAGCTGGGCGCGTTGGAGACGCAGGTCCGGCTGACCTGGGCCGTGGCGACGGGGCGGATCTGAGCGGGGGACACGCCCTTGCGGCGTGTCCCCAAGGGCGGGCGCGGCGCTTGCTGATGGGGACACGCCGCAAGGGCATGTCCCCGCCTTACGCCGCCTCTGACGGCTTCTTGGTCTGCCGCGCGGCCTTGGTCAGGCGGTCCAGAACGTCGGGAACCAACTGCTCGGAAAAACCGCCGATGAAGGCCCAGACCATCATCTTGGCCGCGTCGACGGCGGCCGGGAACATCAGGCCGCGATTGACCAGGGTGATCGGGCAGTCGTAGCGGCAGGGTACGATCTGGGGAAACAGCGCCGCCGCCCCGCTGCCGACGATCGCGCCGTCGCGCACCAGGCCGCTGGCGAAGAAGGCCACCAGGACGAACGACACCGACATGCCCACGAAGGCGGCGATGAACACCGCCGTCAGCCCCTGGCTGAGGGCGCTGACCTGGCGCACCGGGTCGATCTCGGACGAGGCCGAGGCCATGGCCGACTCCGTCCGGCGCAGCACCGACACCATGGCCCCGGCCGCGCCGACGAAGGCGATCAGCGCGAAGTTGGCGATCACCATCACCGACTCGCGAATGGCGCCGGGCGGAGTGATGTTGGGCAGGATCCGGGTGATCATCAGCGCCAGGAACAGCCAGCACAACAGGCCCAGGGCCCAGCGCCGCATCCGGCCGGTCAGGACTTCGCGCTCGCTGCTCAGCGTATAGAGCAGCTTCAGCCGCTCCAGCAGGCTCAAGGCCTCGGCCTCGAGTTCGGCGCGCGTGGCGTCGTCCGGCGCGAACACGACATGCTCGAGCTTGATGTTCTTGGGGCCCACGGCCTGGATGTAGCGTTCGCGCAGCTGAGGCACGAACCACTTCAGCCGTTCCAGCCCGTAGTCGCGGACCATCCATTTGCGCAGGTCGACCGCGGCGGCGATTTGTTCGCTGGGGTAGGGGCTGTTGAAGCCCGCCGTCAGGCGCCTGAACTTCTCTTCGCGCTCGGCCTGGCTGTTGTCGCCGGTGGTTGAATCGCCCTCGGCGTGGCCGCGGCTGCCGTGGCGCAAGGCGATCTCGGTGAGGTCCAGGTCCAGTTCCGCCGCCAGGATGCGGGCCTCGGCGTAGCGTCCGCCCAGTCGCGAATGCAGCGTGAGCCGGTCCGAGATCGCGCGAAACAGATGGAACATGGGCGCCCCTTCCGTGTCCAAACTAACGGAAGGGGCGAAGGGCTGCAATTTATAAGCGTATTACTTGGCAGGCTCGCCCTTGGTCCAACGATCGAGCCATTTCTGCACCTCGTCGTGCCACTGCACCGAGTTCTGGGCCTTCAGCACCCAGTGATTCTCGTTGGGGAAATACAGCAGCTTGCTGGGAACGCCCTTGCGCTGCAGGGCCGTGAACGTCCCGATGCCTTCCTCCAGCGGCACGCGGAAGTCCTGGCCGCCCTGGACCACCATCTCCGGCACGCTCCACTGGTCGACATGGTCGGCCGGATTGAACTTGGAATAGGTGGTATTGGCCGCGTAGGGCGGGCCGCCGTTCTCCCATTCGCTGAACCACAGCTCCTCGGTGGAGTAGCCCATGAAGCGGCTGTCGAAGATGCCGTCGTGGTTGACCAGGCACTTCCACGGCGCCTTCCACTGGCTGGCGATCCAGTTGATCATGAAGCCGCCGTACGAGCCGCCCAGGGCGCAGGCGCGGTCCTTGTCGAGGAAGCCGTACTTGCCCGTCGCGAAGGCCCAGCCCTTCTGCAGGTCCTCCAGCGGGCGGTCGCCCCAGTGCTGGCTGATCGCGTCGGTGAAGGCCTGGCCGTAGCCGGTCGAGCCGTGGAAATCGATCATCACCACGGCATAGCCGGCCCCGGCGTAGGTCTGGGCGTTCCAGCGATAGTGAAAGAGGTTGCCGAACGACCCTTGCGGACCGCCATGGATCAGGAAGGCGACCGGATACGTCTTGGCCGGATCGAAATTGGCCGGCTTGACCAGATAGCCGTGGACCGTCTCGCCGTTCCATCCGGGGAAGCTGAACTGCTCGGTGTCGCCCATGGCCACGCCGGCCAGGGCTTGGGCGTTGTTGTTGGTCAGTTTGATGGGCGCCTGGGCCTTCTTGGCGACGGTCGACAGGGCGTAGAGCTGGGCCGGGCCCTTGAGGTTGTCCTGGGCGTAGACGATCGACTGCGGGCCGACGCTGAAGCCGCTGACATGGCCTTCGCCGGTCAGGGCCGTGACCTTGCCGGACTTCACGTCGATGGCGAACAGCTTGGTCTGCCCGACGTCCTCGGCGGTCGTGTAGATCGTCTTGCCGTCGGCGCTCCAGGCGATCGACTGGGCCGAACGGTCCCAGCCGGCGGTCAGCTCGCGCTCGCCGTAGCCCTTGGCGTCCTTGGCGTCGGCTTCGCGGACCATGATCGCCAGGCGGTCGGCCTCGAAGCCCGGGCGCTTCATGGCCAGATAGGCCGAGATCCTGCCGTCCGGCGAGAAGCTGGGTTGGGAATCCATGGCCTTGTTGGCCTGCGTGCGGTTCTCCGGCTTGGCCGAGCCGTCCATGGGAACGCGCCACAGGTCGTAGTTGGTGCTCCACGATTCCTCGCGGTCGGCCGGCTTGGCCGAGAACACCACCCATTTGCCGTCCGGCGTGATGTTGAAGTCCTCGTCGCCGCCGAACGGTTTGGTCGGGGTGTCGCCGTTGAAGCCGTTCATCAGCGCGACGGGCGTTCCGGTCGCCAGGCCCTGATCATCGATTTTCAGCGCGTAGAGGTGGTTCTGGAGGCCGTCGTTCCAGGCGTCCCAGTGGCGGATGAACAGCTTGTCGAAGACCACGCCGGTGGTCTTGACGCCGGCCTTGGCGGCCAGCTTGTCCTTGGTGCAGTCCAGGGTGTCGCAGTCGGGGAACACCGACTGGGCGATGACGATGGTCTTGCCGTCGGGCGCGATCTTGAAGGCGCCGACGTCGAACGGCGCCTTGGTCGCCTGGACGGCGGTCTCGCCGGCCGCGTCGGTGCGATAGACCTGGTCCAGGCCGCCGGTCCGGCCCGAGATGAAGTAGAGGCCCTTGCCGTCGGGCGACCAGCGGGCGCTGCTGGCGCCGCCGTCCGAGACGGCCAGCCGGCGCGGCGCCGTCTTGGCCTTCAGGTCGGTGATCCACAGCGACATCGAGGCCTTGTTGGCCGGCAGGTCCATCGTCCGTACGCTGTAGACCACGAAGCGGCCGTCAGGCGACACGCGCGGATCGCTGATCCGCTCCAGCTGCACCATGTCCTTGGCGGTGAAGCCGCGACCGCCCTGGGCGTCGGCGGCCAGGGCGCCCGGCGCGACGGCGAAGGCGGCCATGGACAGGGCGAGGGCGGAAGCGGCTATGCGCAAGGTCTTGGTCATCGAGACGGGATCCGAGAGGAGTTGGCGCCGAAAAGCGGCCAGAGCCTAGCGACGGCGTGCGGGCGAAGCCAGGGGAGGGGCACAAGATTGCCTCCGGAAACGCCAAGCTCCGCAATGCGACAAAATGGTGACCGTCGATTGGCCAAAAAAGTCATGAAAAACAAGCCGCTAGTAAGGTAACAATCGGAAACAGGACTTGCTTTGCCGCGACGCAGCATTGTCCCTAAATGGTATGCGGGGACGAGAGGCGGTCGATCGAACCGCCCCGCTACTAAGTTTAAGGGTTTCAAGTGTCGGCTTCGGCATATTTTCAGCACACGGTCGCCGGACCGGTGATTTTCGCCGGTGTGGGCCTGCACACCGGCGCGCACGTGCGCGTCGCCGTGCGCCCGGCCCAGGTCGACGCCGGGATCGTCTTCGTGCGCACCGATGTCCACGACCGCGACAACCGCGTGCCGGTCAAGCCGGACGCCGTCTGCCAGACTCAGCTGGGCACCGTCATCAACAACGCCGCCGACGTGCGTGTCTCGACCATCGAGCACCTGATGGCCGCCCTGGCCGCCCTGGCCATCGACAACTGCGTGGTCGAGCTGGACGGTCCGGAAGTGCCGATCATGGACGGTTCGTCCGAGCCCTTCATGCAGATCCTCGACCGCGCCGGCCGCCGCAAGCAGGAAGCCGCCCGTCACTACATCGAGATTCTCGACACCGTGGTGGTCGAGGAAGGCGACAAGCTGGCCAGCCTGTCGCCGAGCGACCGGTTCGAGGTCGCCTTCGAGATCGTCTTCGACAGCAAGGTGATCGGCCGCCAGCGCGTCGACCTGACCGTCGACGAAGAATCGTTCCGCGCCGAGCTTTCCGACTGCCGCACCTTCGGCTTCCTCCGCGACGTCGAGGCCCTGCGCGCCATCGGCCTGGCCCGCGGCGGCACGATGGAGAACGCCGTGGTCATCGACGGCGACCGCGTGCTGAACCCCGAAGGCCTGCGCCGCCCCGACGAATTCGTGCGCCACAAGGCGCTGGACGCGGTGGGCGATCTTTATGTGCTGGGCGCGCCGATCATCGGCCGTTTCGAGGGCGTTCTGGCCGGTCACGGCCTGAACAACGCCGTCGTCCGGGCCCTGATGGCCAACCCCGCCGCCTGGCGGATGCGCGCCCATTCGGTGGAATTGGCGCAAGCCGTCTGACAAACTGATACCGAGGCGTCGTCTTGGATCTGATTTGGCTTCGACCTGATTTGGCCAAAAAGCCGATGTCTCTAGCGTTTGGGCGGATTCCCGGGGGGATGCGTCTTGGGGCGTATCCTCGTCATGGCTCGGCTTCCATTTGCGCCCGCATCGGCGTGGTGTAGAAGCCTTGCACGGCGCAGGGGCGCACGTTTGCTTCGAGGGTGAAAAGTCCGTGCTTCGTAATTTCTCGGGACGCAAGGTGGCTATCGTCGCGACCGCCGTGCTGGTCGCCCTGTCGGTCTCCGCCTGCGCCGGCAAGCGCAAGAAGCCGACCCTGGCCTACGAAGAGCGCCCGGTGGAGCTGCTCTATTCGACCGGCGCCAATCGCCTGGACCGCGGCAGCTACAACGAAGCCGTCGACTATTTCCGCGAGGTCGAGCGTCAGCACCCCTATTCGGAATGGTCGCGCCGCTCGATCCTGATGACCGGCTACGCTCACTATATGAGCAACCAGTACAGCGAGGCGATCTCCGACGCCGACCGCTTCATCGGCCTCTATCCGGGCAATCCTTCGGCCTCCTACGCCTACTATCTGAAGGCCGTCTGCTATTTCGAGCAGATCGTCGACGTGAACCGCGACCAGGCCGCGACCGAGCAGGCCATGGCCTCGCTGCGCGACGTGGTCCAGCGCTATCCCAACTCGGAATACGCCCAGGACGCGCGCCTGAAGATCGACATGGTCAGCGACCAGCTGGCCGGCAAGGAAATGACCATCGGCCGCTACTATCTGAAGAACGGCCAGACCCTGGCGGCCATCGGCCGGTTCCGCACCGTGGTCGACCGCCACCAGACCACCTCGCACGCGCCCGAGGCTCTGTACCGCCTGGTCGAGAGCTACCTGACCCTGGGCCTGCTGGACGAGGCCAAGCGCAACGGCGCGGTGCTGGGCTACAACTTCCCGGGCGATCCCTGGTACGCCGAGGCCTACAAGCTGCTGACGTCCAACAACCTCAGGCCGGCCGTCGAGCCGCTGAAGGCCGGCAACAAGAAGAACATGCTGGACCGTCTGACCCACGACAAGGACAAGACCCTGGCGCCTCCCGCCGACACCACCACGCCGGCCGACGGCAAGCCGCCGGCCGAGACCAAGCCCAAGAAGGGCGGCGTCTCGGGCATCCTGGGGATGTGATTTCAGCGGGCCGGTCCTTCCAGGATCGGCCCGTTTTCCGTTCCGGAACGCCCCGCGGAGCTCGCGAGAACGTCCCGAGAACAAGCCCCCTTTGAAAAACCCTGATTCCCGGCGATCCTAGGCCTCATGCTGATCGGCCTTTCCATCCGCGACGTCGTGCTCATCGAAAGCCTGGACCTGGCCATAGGTCCGGGCCTGACCGCGCTCACCGGAGAGACGGGGGCGGGCAAGTCGATCATCCTGGACGCCCTGGGCCTAGCCACCGGCGCGCGGGCCGACGCCGGGCTCGTTCGTCGGGGGGCCGCAGGCCACGCCAGCGCCACCGCCATCTTCGCCCTGCCGGCCGACCACGCCGCCTTCGCCTATCTGGACGACAAGGGCCTGGACTACGCCCGCGACGAGGACCTGGTCCTGCGCCGCCAGCTGTCGGCCGACGGCCGCTCGCGCGCCTTCGTCAACGACCAGGCCACCAGCGTCGGGGTGCTCAAGGACCTGGGCGCCCTGCTGCTGGAGGTCCACGGCCAGCACGAGACCGTCGGCCTGCTGGACGTGCGCACCCACCGCAATCTGCTGGACGCCTTCGGGCTGGTCCGGGTCGGGACCGTCGCTTCGGCCTGGAGCGCCTGGCGCGCCGCCCGTGAAAAGGCCGCCGCCCTGCGCGATCTAGCCGACCGCGCGGCCGTCGAGACCGAGGAACTGACCCTTCGCCTGTCCGAGCTGGATCGTCTGGACCCGCGCGAGGGCGAGGAGACCCAGCTGGCCGAGGAGCGGGCCCTGCTGGGCTCGGCCGAGAAGGCCCTGGCCGACATCGCCGCCGCCAGCGACGCCCTGGGCGGCGACGCCCTGTCGGGCAAGCTGGCCAGCGCCTTCCGCGCTCTGGAGAGAGCGCGCGAGCGCGCCATCCACGCCGGCGCCCCCGCCGACGGTCCGGCCGTCACCAAGCTGGCCGCCGCCTGCGAGGCGGTCGACCGCGCCCTGGTCGAGGCCCAGGAGGCGGCCGCCGCCATCGACGCCGCCGCCGAGAGCTTCGAGTTCGAACCCGATCGCCTGGAAAAGGCCGAGGAGCGCCTGTTCGCCCTGCGCGGCATGGCCCGCAAGCTGAACGTCGCCGTCGAGCTGCTGCCCGACAAGCGCGCGGAGTTCGCCGCCCAGCTGCAGGCCATCGAGACCTCGGAAGAGGCCCTGAAGGCCGCCGAACAGGAGGCCGCCGACGCTCGCGCCGCCTATCTCTACGCGGCCCAGACCTTGTCGGCCGAGCGCCGCGCCGCCGGCGACCGCCTGGCCGCCGCCGTCGAGGGCGAGCTGACGCCGTTGAAGCTGGAAAAGGCGAGGTTCCGCGTCGCCGTCGAGCCGCTGGACGAGGACCGCGCCGGCCCGACCGGGGTCGACCGCGTGGCCTTCGAGATCTCGACCAATCCCGGCGCGCCGTTCGGACCGATGGAGGCCATCGCCTCGGGCGGCGAGCTGGCCCGCTTCGCCCTGGCCCTGAAGGCCGCCCTGGCGGGCCGCGAAGGGTCCCAGCCGCTGATGATCTTCGACGAAGTGGACCAGGGCGTCGGCGGGGCCGTGGCCGACGCGGTGGGCCTTCGCCTCAAGCGCCTGGCGGCGAACGCGCAGGTGCTGGTCGTCACCCACTCGGCCCAGGTCGCCGCCCGGGCCGACGCCCACTGGCGGATCACCAAGGCCGGCGACGACACCTCGACCCGCACCCGGGTCGAGCCGCTGTCGGCCGTCCAACGCCAGGAAGAGATCGCGCGGATGCTGTCGGGGGCCGAGGTCACCGAGGCGGCGCGGGCGGCGGCGCGAGCGTTGATTGGGTAAATCTCCTAGCCGCAAAGCTCAAAGCCGTCGTCATCCCGGAAGCCTCGCAGAGGCTGTCCGGGACCCAGGGGACGGGCTGATGCGATGCGGTTCACCTGGGTCCCGGACAAGCGCTCCGCGCTTTCCGGGATGACAACAGGGAGGTGGCGGAAATTACGCCAAAGCCGGCCCGGCGGCCTTGATCGCCGGCTCCCGCCTCGACCAGCCCTTGATCCACATCTGCAGCGGCGCGTCGATGAAGCGCTCGAACAGCCATGCGGCGACGACGCAGGCGGGCAGGGCGAGCGCCCAGGCGACCCATAGCATCGGGCCGTCGACGCCCAGCTTGCTCTCGACGGCGCGCAGTAGGCCGAACCAGACCACGGCGAGCAGTTGGTTGGTCAGGAACAGCGAGAACGACAGGCGACCCGCCAGGCTCGTCCAGAGCCAGCCCTTCGCGCCCGAGGCCCCGGCGGCGTGGATCAGCAGGCCCAGCAGGGCCAAGCTGGCGTGGTCGAAGCGGCCGACGATCTGCAGGGCCACGACCGAGACGCTCGCCGAGATCGCCAGGCCGTCGGCCCAGCGCGACGGGATGGTCGTCGGCAGGCGGGCGATGAGCATGCCCAGGATGAACAGCGGGATTCCTCGCACCAGGCCGAAGCGCAGGGGCAGCTGGTGGGCGGGGATGCCCGTGACCGCCTTGGCCGCGTAGTCGACGGCCAGGAAGATCGCCACGCCGATCGCCAGGGTGGTCCAGGGCGAGGCGATCCTGGCCGCGGCGCGCCAGGCGGCCGGGAAGCCGGCGTAGCAGACGATCAGGGCCGACAGGGTCCAGGTCGGCATGTTCCAGCCCGACGGGCCAGGCACGAACCAGGCCTGCATCAGGAAGACCTGCGGCAGGAGCTGGTCCCACTGGAACCATTGCGGGTTCTGCGGGGCCAGGCCGACGGCGCCGGTGGCCAGCACGAAGCCCACGAACAGGGCCAGCATCACCAGGTGGGCGGGCCAGATGCGCAGCAGGCGGCGCTTGAGGAACTCGCCGGTGGTCACGCCTTGCTGGAGGACGCGGGGTCCATAGGACTTGGCCAGCACGTAGCCCGACAGCATCAGGAAGAAGTCGGTGGCCAGGTAGCCGCGCCCGAAGGCCGGGTGGATCGCGAACAGCGACACCGGAGCCCGCTCGGCGACGTGATAGAGCACGATGAACAAGGCCGCGACGAACCGAAGGAGGTCCAGGGCGCCGCCACGGGACAGACCCTGACCGTTCTGGGACATCGTGGCGGTTTGGGACATGCGAGCGGGCTCCTTTGGCTTGTGGGAGCAAGGGGCGGGCCAGTTCTCCAGCCGGGGACATGCTCTCACGGCAGGAGGTCTGCCGGGTTCGCGGGGGCGCCCCGGGGTGAGTGCGTGTCCCCAAAGTCGTCCGCTGAGCCTAGTTGCTGTTCAGGATCGAGGTTCGATGCCGTGGATGACGATGGGGACACGCACTCACCCCAAGCTCTGGGGGCGATTTGGTAGGCCTTGCCGTGAGAGCATGTCCCCGGCGGGGCGTCTGCGCTCGGCGAATAGCCAGCAAACCCCCGCGATTTCAACGCCCTAAACTTTCTCGACCCGATTTGGTCCTCCCCCTTCCAGACCACCCGCATAATGCTTGCACCTGAGAGCATGGGGAGGGCGCACGTACGGCGACCGATGCGGCTTTCGGGGGTGGTCGAGCGGGAAGCGCTCGTCGGTGGTCTTTAGTGACGACCTTCGCGACGGTCTTGGGCAGGTCTCCTTGGTCGAGACAAAGCCCAGGCGGCGAGGGATCGACGGGCGCGGCAGGTGCGGGCTGAAATCGCCTGCACAGTCCAGGACGCGCCAACGTCCTGCCCGTCGGGGGCCTCCATCGGAGCGGGTTAAAAATCCGCGATCCGAAGGCTTCCGGATAACGGCCGCGCGGAGCGCTCGTCTTCGTCGAAACGGTAATCAAACTGCAAATCATCCGGGCGAGGCCCGGGCGCTTCGCACCCTCCCACCAGCTCAGCGGGCTCCCGCGTGAGGCGGCGAAGCCGTGCCTCCAAGGTCCTCCCCCCGTGGGGGAGGTGTCGGCGAAGCCGACGGAGGGGGGAGTGATCGGAAGATGGCCGGATCCATGTCGGCGATCCTGAAACTCCCCGCACCGATCGCTGCGCGATCGCCTCCCCCACGGGGGGAGGGCTTGAAAAGGCTCCCCCGATCCCCCGCCCTTGGCTAGTCTGCCCCCTTCACAACGCCTCCGGATTCGCCCGTGTCCCAGATCGCCGTCGCCGACCTCACCGAAGCCCAGGCCGTCGAGGAACTGGAGCGTCTGGCCGACCAGTTGGCCACACACGACCTGCGCTATCACCAGCAGGACGCCCCGACGATCAGCGACGCCGAGTACGACGCCCTCAAGCGCCGCAACCTCGACATCGAGGAACGCTTCCCGCACCTGGTGCGCGACAATTCCCCGTCCATGCGGGTCGGCGCCGCGCGGGCCGAGCAGTTCTCGCCGGTCGAGCACGGCGTGCCGATGCTCAGCCTCGACAACGCCTTCTCCAACGACGAGGCGACGGATTTCGACGCCCGCATCCGCCGCTTCCTGCGGCTCGGAAGCGAGCCGGTGTTCTACACCGCCGAGCCGAAGATCGACGGCCTGTCGGCTTCGCTGCGCTACGAGAAGGGCGGGCTGGTCCAGGGCGCGACGCGGGGCGACGGCCGAGTGGGCGAGGACGTCACCGCCAACCTGCGGACCATCGCCGACATCCCCCATAAGCTGAAAGGGCCTAATCTTGAAGAGGGGGGCTGGCCCGACGTGATCGAGATCCGCGGCGAGGTTTATGTCGAGCTGGAGGCCTTCGCCGCCTTCAACGCCGCCGCGCTCGAGGCCGGCCAGCGCACCTACGCCAATCCTCGCAACTTCGCCGCCGGCTCGCTGCGCCAGATCGATCCGAAGATCAGCGCCCAGCGCCCGCTGCGGTTCTTCGCCTATGCCTGGGGCCTGACCAGCGGACCGTTCGCGGCCGGCCAGTGGGAGGCGCTGGAAAAGCTGCACGCCTGGGGCTTCGTGACCACGGCCCCGCCGGCCAAGCGCGTCCGGGACGCCCAGGGCCTGCTGGACGCCTATGCCGAGTTCGAGGTCCTGCGCCCCAAGCTGCCGTTCGACATCGACGGCGTGGTCTACAAGGTCGACGACCTGGAACAGCAGCGCCGCCTGGGCTTCGTCTCGCGCTCGCCGCGCTGGGCGATCGCCCGCAAGTTCCCGGCCCAGCAGGCCCGCACCATCCTGGAGGCCATTGACCTGCAGGTGGGCCGCACCGGCGCGATCACCCCGGTGGCGCGGCTCAAGCCCGTGACCGTCGGCGGGGTCTCGGTGACCAACGCCACCCTGCACAACGCCGACGAGATCGCCCGGCTGGATGTGCGGATCGGCGACACCGTCGTGATCCAGCGGGCCGGCGATGTGATCCCGCAGATCGTCGAGGTGGCGCTCGAGGAGCGGCCGGATCCCGCGCCCGCGCCCTATGAATTCCCCCACGAATGCCCTTGCCCGCTGAAGACGCCGCTGGCCCGCGAGGTCAACGCCTCGGGAACCGAGTCGGTGGTGCGTCGCTGCACCGGCGAGTTCGCCTGTCCGTTCCAGCGCATCGAGCACCTTCGCCATTTCGTCTCGCGCCGGGCCTTCGACATCGAGGGCCTGGGCGAGAAGCAGCTGGCGGCGTTCTTCGAGGCCGGCTGGATCAAGGAGCCGGCCGACATCTTCAAGCTGGCCCGGGACGAGGAAAAGCTGGCCGAGCTGCGCGAGCGCGACGGCTACGGCGAGACCTCGGTCGCCAACCTGGTCAAGGGCATCGAGGCGCGGCGCACCATCGGCCTGGACCGGGTGATCTACGGCCTGGGCATGCGCGACATCGGCGAGACCACCTCGACCGTGCTGGCCCGCAATTTCGACCGGTTCGAAGACCTGCAGGCGGCCGCCGAGCGGGCGGCGGGGCAGCTGCCGGGCGCGGTCTATCTGGAGCTGTCGGGCGCGGCCGGCGTCGGTCCCAAGGCCCGCGACGAGCTGGTCGAAGCGGGGAAGGGCGGGTTGAAGGCCGATCCCTGGCCCGAGGCCGACAGCCTGGAGGTCAAGATCGGCCACGCCGTGCCCAAGCTGAACAAGCCGGCCCGGGCGGCCCTGGCCGAGCGCTACGGCGACTGGAACAGCTTCGCCCAGGCCCTGGAGCAGGCCGGGCAGGGCGCGCCGGGCGACGACTATCTGCAGCTGGCGGCCATCGACGGGATCGGTCCCGTGGCGGCCCAGTCGATCGCCCGTTTCTTCGCCGAGGCGCATAACCGCGAGAAGGTGGCCAACCTGGTCGCCGAGCTGGACATCCAGGCCGTCGCCAAGCCCAAGACCGACACGGCCGTGGCCGGCAAGACCATCGTCTTCACCGGCTCGCTGGAGAAGATGACCCGCGACGAGGCCAAGGCCCAGGCCGAGGGCCTGGGGGCCAAGGTCGCCTCGTCGGTGTCCAAGAAGACCGACCTGGTGGTGGCCGGCCCCGGGGCGGGCTCGAAGCTGAAGACCGCCACCGACCTGGGCGTCCAGGTGATGACCGAGGACGAGTGGCTGGCCATGGTGGGCGGCTAGCATGCCCGTCGTCGCCATCGACTTCGAAACGGCCAACGAGCAACGCTCCAGTCCCTGCGCCATCGGCCTGGCGTGGATCGAGGACGGTCGGATCACGGACGTGGAGCACCACTACATCCGGCCGAACGACATGCGCTTTTCGGGCTGGAACATCGCGGTCCACGGCATCCGGCCCGCCGACGTGGAGGACGCCGACGAGTTTCCGGCCGTGCTGTCGCGCCTTCAGGAACGGATGGAGCGGGCGACGGTGATCGCCCACAACGCCGCGTTCGACATCAGCGTGATGCGTCGCACCTGCGAGCTCTACGGCCTGCCGTTCCCTCGCTTCGACTACATCTGCACGGTGCAGGTGGCCAAGAACACCTGGCCGCAATTGCCGTCGGCCAAGCTGAACGCGGTCTGCGACTTCCTGGGCGTCGAGTTCAAGCACCACGACGCCGCCCAGGACGCCTTCGCTTGCGGCAGCGTGGCCTTGGCGGCCGTCGAAGCGACCCGGGCGTCGCACATCCGCGAACTGCCGGACAAGCTGGGCATGACAGCCGGCCGGCTGACCGCGACCGGCTACACCACCTGTTCCAGTCCGAGCCTGAGACGGCGGGCCGTCTAGAGGATCGGCGAGCCTTGTTCGAACTCGGCCATCAATTCAGGGGCGGTTCAGCCGAACGCGGGTTAGAAAGACCAACAATTAGGGAGAAGACCCCATGAGACTGCCTATCCTCGCCGCCGCGCTGGCCGCTTCCGCCGCCGCCTTGGCCGTTTCCGCCCCGGCCTTCGCCCAGGAGGTCACGGGCCTTTGGCAGACCCAGACCAACGGCGGCCAGGTCGAGATCAGCCGTTGCGGCAACAGCCTGTGCGGCAAGCTGGTCAGCTCGGATCACATCAGGAGCGATCCGGCGGTCAAGGACGAGAAGAACAAGGACGCGTCCTTGCGCAACCGGCCGCTGAAGAACATGCAGATGCTGTACGACTTCACCGGCGGCCCGACCAAGTGGACCGGCGGCAAGGTCTACAACGCCGCCGACGGCGGCACCTATTCGGGGACGATCACCATGCTCTCGGCCAACGAGCTGAAGCTCAAGGGCTGCATCGTGGCGCCCCTGTGCAAGACCGAGAAGTGGACGCGGATCAGGTAGCCGGCGTCTGCTGAATAGACCCTCCCCCTGTGGGGGAGGCGATCGCGCAGCGATCGATGGGGGGAGTTTTAGGATCGTCGATCCGGGGGGCGATCGCCTCCTGATCACTCCCCCCTCCGTCGGCTTCGCCGACACCTCCCCCACAGGGGGAGGACCTGTCGAAATCCTACCCCGTCACCGTGTAGATCATGATCCCCGTGGCCACCGACAGGTTCAGGCTGTCGGCCCGACCGCGCATGGGGATCTTGACGTTGACGTCGCAGGCGGCGGCCAGTTCGGGCGGCAGGCCCTGCTGCTCGTTGCCCATCAGGATCAGCGACGGCTTCACATAGTCGGCGCTCTTGTGGTCGACCGTGGCGGTCAGCAGCGTGCCGATCACGCTGCCGGGCCAGGTTTCGCGCCAGGCCAGGAACTCGGCCACCGAGGCCTTGGCGATCTTGACCGCGAAGATCGAGCCCATGGTCGCCCGCACGCCTTCGACCGAATAGGGATCCACGCAGTCGCCGACCAGGATGACGCCGCCGCAGCCGGCGGCGTCGGCCGTGCGGATCACGGTGCCCAGATTGCCCGGGTCGCGCACGGCCTGCATGGCCACCCAGCAAGGCGCGCTCTCGGGCACGATGGCGCTGAGCGGCGTGTAGACCTGCTTGAACACCCCGACCACGGCCTGGGGATTGTCGCGGCGCGAGACCTTCTCGAGGATCTCGCGATTGACCTCGATGACCTCGCCGCCGGCCTTCAGGCAGGCCTGCGAGGCCTTCTGCAGCATCGGATGGTCGGCGGCGTCGCGGCCGTACATCAGGATCTTGGGGGCGTGGCCGCAGTCGATCGCCTCGATGACGATCTTCAGCCCCTCGGCCAGGAACAGGCCGCTCTCCTCGCGCTCCTTGCGCATATGCAGGGCGCGGACGGCCTTGACGGTGCTGTTCGAGAGGGAGGTGACGGTCTTTGAGTGGGGGGCGTTCATCGTCATCAACCTTCAGACGCCCAGCGGGCGAAGAACGACAGGCCGATCTGGCGGTCGCCCTTTTCCTCGACCAGCGACAGCTCGCCCCAGTCGATGATCCCGCCGCGCCCCTCCAGCTCCTGGGCCAGCAGGCCCGACATCGCCGCGCCCGAAACCCGGGCGGCATAGGCGTTCATCAGCAGGAACGAGGCGTCGGGGGCAAGGATCTGGGCGCAGTTATGTGTCAGCTCGGCCAGGTCCTCGAACAGGCGCCAGACCTCGCCGTCGGCCCCGCGGCCGAACTTCGGCGGGTCCAGGATGATGCCGTCATACCGCGAGCCGCGGCGCACCTCGCGGGCCACGAAGCGGCGGGCGTCCTCGACGATCCAGCGGATCGGCTTGTCGGCCAGGCCGGCGAAGGCGGCGTTCTCGCGGGCGTAGCCGACCGACTTCTTGGAGGCGTCGACGTGGGTGACCGCCGCGCCGGCGGCGGCGCAGACCAGGCTGGCCACGCCGGTGTAGCCGAACAGGTTCAGCACCTTGGGCTGGCGATCCTTGATGGCGCGGACGCGCTGGTCTTGCCAGGCCCAGTTGGCGGCCTGCTCGGGGAAGAAGGCCAGGTGGCGGAACGGCGTGAACTGGCCGTGGAACTTGGCTTCGCCCCAGGCCAGCGGGAACTTCTCCAGCGGCTTGCCCTTGAAGCGCCAGCGGCCGGCTTCGTCCTCGTCGGTGGGATCGAAGACGGCGTCGGCGGCGTCCCACACCTTCGGGTCCAGGCGCGGGGCCCAGAAGCACTGCGGCTCCGGACGCACGACGGTGTAGCGGCCGTAGCGCTCCAGCTTCTTGCCATGGCCGCTGTCGAGTAGGGCGTAGTCGGCCCAGCCGGTGGTGCGCATGACGAGCGGGGCGGCGGCGATGGTCGGAGTCATGCCCCCGCCAATACGCGCTCAGGGCAAGGCCCGTCCAGTCCGCGCCAGCAGACGAGACAGCAGAGGGTTGGCGGCGCGCGGCGTATGCGGGGTCTTGTCCCAATGGAACGGCGAGACGACGAACTGCCGAAGGGCCTCGGCCGCCGCCAGGCTCTGGAGCGGCCAATAGGCGATCGCGCCCAGCAAGGGCAGCGGCCTTTGTCGATGTCCGGCCCGCCGCTGGGCCTGGGCGCCGGCGATCGCGATGCAGGTCCAGCCGAAGAACATCAGCATCCAGTCCATGGCCGGAACCGCCGGGCAGAGGTCGAGCCCGGCGCCGACTCCCTGCAGCAGCAGCCAGGCGAACAACGGGCCGTGGACATGGGACGACATCACCGGCAGGGCCAGGGTGAGGACCAGCGAGGCGGCCCCGCGCGGGGTGCGGGCGGCCGGACCGCGGGCATGGACGGCCAGGGTCTGAAGGTGGCCCTTGATCCAGCGCGCCCGTTGCGGCCTCCAGACCTTCAACGTGGCGGGCGAGGTCTCGAAGGTCGGTTGGGCCAGAACGTCGAGCTGGCGCCCCTGCGCGGCCAGGCGGAAGCCGATGTCCGCGTCCTCGGTGACATTGTAGGGATCCCATCCGCCGACGGCGCGCAAGGCGCTGGCCCGGAAGTGATTGCTGGTGCCGCCGAGCGGGAAGGGCAGGCGCCAGCGGGCCAGGGCCGGCAGGAAGACCTCGAACAGCACGGCGTATTCGAGGGCGAACTGGTCGGGCAGGAAGCGGGGATCGGGCTCGATCCGCAACGGAGCCTGCAGGCAGGCCAGGCTGGCGTCGGCCTGGGCGAAACGCGCGGCGGCTTCGCGCAATTGGCCGGGATGCGGCGCGTCCTCGGCGTCATAGATCACCACCAGCTCGCCGTGCGCCCGCTGCAGGGCGATGTTGCAGGCCCGCGGCTTGGTCTGGGGCGAGCCGGACGGGGCGATCAGCACCTGGAAGCCGGCCGGCAGGTCCAGCGCTCCGAACGCGGCCTGGGTCTCGTGGTCCCGGGCTTCCAGGACGATCAGCACCTGCAGGCGATCGCGCGGATAGTCCAGTCGCGCCAGGTTGGCGACCAGCTCCGCCGCCACCCCGGCCTCGCGATAGAGGGGCGCGATGATCGTGTAGGCGGGCAGGGCCTCGTCGGGGAGCGGCGGCGCGACCGTCGTGGCGCGAGGCGTGAAGGCGGCGACCAGCTTGATCGTCGAATGGCCCATGAAGCCGACGAAGAACAGCAGATGGAATCCCTCCAGCATGGGCTGAGGTCGCAAGGCCGTGAGCACGAGCAGGGCCAGGACAAAGGTCGACAGCCCGACGACCTGGCCGCGCGACAAACGGCGATGGGCCCCGTCCCGCAGCGGCGTCGCTGTCGCATCCGGACCGTCGGCGAGCGCCTCGATCCAGCTTCCGTCGGCCGCCTCGGTCCCGAACGCGCGCCGCCGCTGGTCTCTTTCCTCTCGCGCCATCGCCCCCGCCGCGCATGATCGGATCCAGCGAGTAGATAACGAATCCTCAACTATGGCGCGTCAAATGAAAAAACACGCGTTTCACGTAAATCCTTGGGAGTTGCGACGTTTGGGTGATTCCCGTTTAGTGTCGGATCTGGGGACTAGGTAGGGGAACGCCATATCGTGACGGTCGCGTTGAAGAAGCCGCACAAATCGGCCCGTAAGCCGAAGGGAGACGGGCATCTGCGTCGGGGTGAAATCCTGGCCGCCGCCGAGAAAATCTTCATCGCCGAAGGTTATGCGGGGGCGACGATTCGCAAGATCGCCGACGCCGTGGGGGTGTCGTCGACGGCGCTCTACATGCACTTCCGCGACAAGGACCAGATCCTGTTGGAGATCAGCGACGACGCGATCGGCCAGCTGTTGGCGGTCAATGTCGACATCGCCCATCGGCCGATCGACGCGGTGGCGCGGGTCAAGCTGATGCTCGAGGCCTACATGCGCTTCGCCCTCGACAATCCCAACACCTATCAACTGGTGTTCTGCGGCTCGCGGGACGTGATCTCCAAGGAAAAGCAGGCCGCGACCGCCGAGTTGGGCGACCGCTGCTTCGCCGAGTTCAGCGGGCCAATCCACGAGATCGCCGCCGCCGGCCGCCTGCGCACCGGATCAGGCGACAGCGCGGCCCAGGTGCTGTGGGCCGCTTGTCACGGCCTGGTGGCCTTGCTGATCACCATGCCGGATCGCAATTGGGCGCCGCGCGAGGAACTGATGAAGGTCACGCTCGAAGGGCTGCTGCACGGCCTGGTCACGGACTGACCTCCATGCGCGCCGCCTTGCTCGCCGGCCTCGCCGTCGGCCTGGCGGCCGTCGCGGGGCCCGCCGCCGCTCAAACCGCCGCCCAAACGAGCGCCCAAACCAGCGCGAAGCGCGTGATGTCGCTGGACTCCTGCGCCGACCAGTACGTCCTGGCCCTGGCTCCGCGCGAGGCGGTGGTCGGCGTCTCGCCGCGGGCCGACGCGCCGGATTCCTTTCTCCGCGCCAAGGCGGCCGGCCTGCCGCAACGGCGGGCGACGATCGAGGCCGTGCTGGGCGCGCGCCCCGATGTGGTGGTGCGCCAGTGGGGCGGCGACGCTCGGCTGACGGCCGCCATCGCTCGGCGCGGCGTTCACACGGTCAGTCTCGGCGACGCCACCGACTTCGACGGCGTGCGGGCCAATGTCCGCCAGGTCGCCCAGGCCCTGAACCGCCCGGCCGAGGGCGAGGCGCTGCTGGCGCGCATGGACTCCGACTTGGCGCGGGCGGCTGGGGCGGGCAGGGGGCGAAGCGCCTTCTATCTGACGCCGGGCGGCTACACGGCCGGTCCCAACACGATGATCGACGCTATGCTGCGGGCGGCGGGCTTCGCCAACGCCTCGACCCAACCCTATTTCTCGCCCGCGCCGCTGGAGCAACTGGTGCTGAACCCGCCCAAGACGGTGGTGCTGGGCTTCTTCGACCTGACCCGGGCCGGGGCCGACCGCTGGGGTCCCGGGCGGCACGCGGCGCTGCGCAAGACGACGCGGGGACGGGTGATCGCCTCGCTGCCCGGCGCCATGCTGGGCTGCTCGGCCTGGTTCGCCGCCGACGGGGCGCGGGCCTTGGCGGGGGCGGCGCGATGAGCCCGCGTCGCCTGGAATTTCTGCTGTTGCTGGCCCTGATCGCGACCGCGATCGTCGCCGTCAGCCTGGGCGAGAGCCCGCTGAGCGCCGCGCAATATCACCAGGCCCTGACCGATCCGGTCTCGGCGCCGGGCGAGGTGCTGTGGACCATCCGCCTGCCGCGCGTGCTGATGGCCGCCCTGGTCGGCGCCGGCCTGGGCCTGGCCGGGGCGACGATGCAGGGGCTGCTGCGCAATCCCCTGGCCGAGCCCGGCGTACTGGGCGTCTCGGCCACGGCGGGACTGGGCGCCGCCCTGGCCATCGCCGGCGGACTGGCGGCCTTGCCGGGTGCCATCGAGGCGGCCGCCCTGGCCGGCGCGCTGCTGGCGGGGGCGGTGGTCGTCGGCCTGGCGGCTCGGTTCCGCGAGCCCGAGGTGCTGATCCTGTTCGGGGTGGCCTTGTCGGCGTTCGCCGGCGCCTTGACGGCCCTGGTCTTCAACCTGTCGCCGTCGCCGGTCGCCGTCGCCGAGGTGCTGGCCTGGCTGATGGGCTCGGTCGAGAACCGCGACTTCACCGACATCCTGCGCGCCGTGGCCCCAATGGCGATCGGCGCTGGGCTTTGCCTCTACGCGGCCCGGGGCCTGCGGATGCTGACCCTGGGCGAGGAGGCCGCCCAGATGTCGGGCCTGCCGATGGCGCGCTTGCGGGTGGCGGCGGTGGCAGGTTCGGCCCTGCTGGCCGGGGCCTCGGTCGCGGCGGCGGGGGTGATCGGCTTCGTCGGCCTGGCCGCGCCGCACCTGGTGCGGGCCGCCGCGCGCGACGATCCGGCCAGGTTGCTTCGGCCTTCGGCCCTGGCCGGGGCGGTGCTGCTGGTCGCCGCCGACCTGGCCGCCCGGGTGATGCCGACCGAGCAGGAGTTGAAGCTGGGCGTGGTCACGGCCCTGTTCGGCGCGCCGGTCTTCGCCTTGCTGGCCTGGCGGGCGGCGCGGAGTTGGCGGTCGTGACGGCGGTCTGGACGATCGAGGGCGCCAAGGCCCGGCGCGGCAAGGTCCTGGTGCTCGACGGCGCGTCCTTGGGCGTCGTCCCGGGCCAGGTGCTGGGCGTGGTCGGTCCCAACGGCGCCGGCAAGACCAGCCTGCTGCGGACGGGCCTGGGTCTGATGCCGCTGGAGATGGGCCAAGCGCGGCTGGGCGGCCGCCCGGTCGGCGACCTGAATCCCGTCGAGCGCGCTTGTCTGGTCGGCTACCTGCCGCAGGAGCGCCGCCTGGCCTGGAACCTGCCGGCCTTGGACGTCGCCGCCCTCGGCGCGCCGGACCTGCCGCCGGGCGAGGCCTTGACCGTGGCCCGCGAACGGCTGGAACGGGTCGGCGTCGCCGACCTGGCCGACCGGGGCGTGCTGGACATGTCGGGGGGAGAGCGGGCGCGGGTCCTGCTGGCGCGGCTGCTGGCGACGCGCGCGCCGCTTCTGGTCGCCGACGAGCCGGTGGCCGGCCTGGATCCGGACGCCCAACTGCTGACGTTGGACCTGCTGCGCGCCGAAGCGGCGGCCGGGGCGGCGGTGGTCGTCACCCTGCACGACCTGGGCCTGGCGGCCCGATCCTGCGACCGGGTGCTGGTGCTGGACCACGGCCGCGTGGCGGCGGAGGGGGCGCCGATCGACGCCCTGTCGCCCGAGGTGCTGGCGTCCGTGTTCAAGCTGGACGGAGCGCTGATCGAGACGTCAACGGGATTGGTCGTGGCGGCGCGACGTCTGACAACCCTCTCCCGCTAGGAGAGGGTTCCCGATGGCGTCGCCTTACCGCGTCCCCGGCACGTAGCCGCCTTGCGGGATGGCGGTGGTCGAGGTCGCCGTGGTCCCGCCGATGGGCGCGCTGGTCGGTCCCGCATAGTTGTATCCCCCGCGCTTCAGGTCGCTCGACAGGGTCAGCGGGGCCACGCCGCCGTTGAGGCGGGCGCGGTAGACCATGGTCGTCTCGATGGTCCGCATCACGTAGTTGCGGGTTTCGGAGAACGGGATGCATTCGATGAAGTCGAGCGGATCGGTGGTCGCGCCGCGCGGGTCGCCGCACAGGGTGACCCACTGGGCCGGACGGCCGGGGCCGGCGTTGTAGGCGGCGGAGGCCAGGATGTACGAGCCGCTGAAGTTGCTGACCATGCTGCCCAGATAGGTCGAGCCCAGGCGCATGTTGTAGAACGGGTCCGACAGGCGATCGACGCTGTGGCTCTCGCCCAGCTGCCGAGCGACGATCGCGGCGGTGGCCGGCATCAACTGCATCATGCCGCGCGCGCCGGGGGCGGAGCGGGCGTTGGGGTCGAAGTTGCTTTCCTGGCGCGAGATCGAATAGACGAACGCCGTCTCGGCCGCGCCCGGCCCCGGAGTGAACAGGTGGTCCAGCAGCGGATAGCCGCGCTCGGGCAGGATAAAGCCGCGCTGGGCGGCGGTGCGGACCGCGCGCATGGCCAGGTCTGGGTCGCCGTAACCTCTGGCCAGATCGACCAGCAGGGCTTCTTCCTCGGCGGTCGGCAGCTGATCGTCGATGTAGAGCACGAAGACCCGGACCTGGTCCCGGGCCCCGGCGGCCATCAGGGTCCGCACCGCCCGGACCAGTTCGCGGCCCTCGAAGCGAGCGCGGTCGGCCTGGGTGATCGTCGGATCCTTGCCGAGGCGGATCTCCTTGATCCCGGCCTTCTCGGCGGCCAGCTGGCCGTAGAAGGTGGTGATGTAGCGCGCGCCCTCGGCATAGAAGGCCTGGGCGGCGATACGGTCGCCCTGGGCCTCGGCGGCCCGCCCTTGCCAGTAGAGGGCCCGGCCGCGGGTGATCGGCGAGGCGCCGATCTCGGCGATGCGGGCGAAATGGTCGGCGGCGGCGTCGGCGTTCTTGAGCCGGGTCAGCGCGATCCAGCCGGCGTAGAACTCGCTTTCGGCCGCGTCGGAGCCGTCCTTCAGATGGGCGTTGGCCGCTGCGTAGGCGCCGGCGCTGTCGCCGGCCCTCAGGGCCGACACCACCAGTTGCTTGCGCTCGCGCCAGATGGCGGACGCGGCGTCGTCGCTGGGGGGCGGGGCGGGAAACTGCCGGACCAGCGGAAGGGCCAGGGTGTCGAGGCCCTTGCGGCGCAGATAGGACGCACGCTCGAACACCACGCCCGGCTGGGCCTGCTGAGCCGGGGGCAGCGCGGCGTAGAGGTCGTTGGCGTTGCTGGCGTTCGAGCGGAAGGCGATGCGCGCCTGGGCCGCCGCCTGCTGGTCGTCGGGCAGCAAGGTGACCATGTCGCGGGCGGCGGGGCCCTGCGGTCCGTACAGCAGGATGTCGGCGCGGCGGACGTGGTCGTCGCTCGTCAGCAGCGTGCCGTAGCGCGCCAGCATGCCGCGTTGGGCGTCCGCCTCGAACACCTCGTCGCGCCAGAAGCGGCGAATCAGGTTGGCGGCGTCCGCGTCGCGGCCGGCGGCCTGGTAGGCGGCGGCCAGGTTCATGGCGCCCTCGGCGGTCTGCGGATCGCGGCCGCCGAACCAGGCGATCATCCGCTGGGCGTCGAGGCCGGAGACGATCAGGGCCTTTTCGGCCGCGGTGTCGCGGCGCTGGGCGCGGGGCCAGCCCGACAGGTCGCGACGCGCCTGATCGAGCTCGAAGAAGCCCATGCTCTCGGCCCCGGCGTCGACCAGCGCCCACAGGGCGATCTTTCGGGACAGCGGGTCCTGGATGCTGGACATCGCCATGCGGATGGTTGCGGGGTCGCGGCTGGTGACCGCTATGCGCAGGTTGGCGGCGTCGGCTTCGGCGGGCGTGGCGTAGGTCGCGGTCGGCGGGGTGGTGATCAGGCCCTGGGGCGTGGCCGGGCCGGTGTAGGGCTGGGGCGCGCGGGGCAGATCGACATCGTCCTGGGCCAGCGCGACGCCGAAGAGCGCCACGCCGCACAGCACCAGGGGGGCGGCTCCGCCCAGCAAGACCTTACCCAACCCTGAGGCCAAAACGCCATCTCCTTCGATTCTCTGGCCCTGGTGGGCGGTAGTTCGCCGTTTTCGGACGCCGGAGGGGCCGATTTGCGGCGATCGGACCTCGATCAGGCTCCTGTTCACTCGGTATAGACCGCTTCGCGGCGATTTGACCTCCGCCGAAACCCCCAAATCGTCGCAAAGCGTTACGGGCGGTTGCGGGACATGGGGGGAGAGACATATTGTCCGCCCCCATTCCCCGGCCGCAACCGTCGCGGCGCGTTTCTCACGGCAAATTGCAAGTCATGGCTCATTCTCCGTTCAAGGGCGTCATTCCGGCGCTGATCACGCCATTCCGCGACGGCGCGGTGGACGAGAAAGCTTTCGTGGCCCTGGTCGAGCGCCAGATCGCCGGCGGCGTGCACGGCCTGGTGCCGGTCGGCACCACCGGCGAGACCGCCACCCTGAGCCACGAGGAGCACAAGCGCGTCGTCGAGCTGTGCGTGCAGACCGCCCGCGGCCGCGTGCCCGTGATCGCCGGGGCCGGCTCCAACTCGACCGCCGAGGCGATCGAGCTGGTCGCCCACGCCAAGGCCGTCGGCGCCGACGCGGCCCTGGTGGTCTCGCCCTACTACGTCCGGCCCAGCCAGGAAGGCATCTACCAGCACTACAAGGCGATCAACGACGCCGTGCAGCTGCCGGTGCTGGTCTACAACGTGCCGGGCCGCACGGGTTCGGACGTCAGCAACGAGACCCTGGCGCGACTGGCCCAACTGCCCAACATCGTCGGCATCAAGGACGCCACCGGCGACCTGACGCGCGCCAGCTTCCAGCGGATCATGTGCGGTCCCGACTGGGTCATGCTGTCGGGCGACGATCCCACGGCCCTGGGCTATATCGCCCACGGCGGCCACGGCGTGATCTCGGTGACCTCGAACGTCGCCCCCGACGCCTGCGCCACCTTCATGAACGCCTGCCTGCAGGGCGCGTGGGAGACAGCGCTCTACTGGCAGGACCGCCTGGTGCGTCTGCACAAGGCGCTGTTCCTCGACGCCTCGCCGTCGCCGACCAAGTTCGCCATGGCCCACCTGGGCCTTTGCGAGCCCGACGTGCGCCTGCCGATCGCCCCGTGCAGCGAGGCGGCGAAGCCCGAGATCCTGGACGCCATGCGCGAGGCGGGTCTGGTCTGATGACCAAGCCGATCGCCGAGAACCGCCGCGCGCGGTACGACTACTTCATCGAGGAGACGTTCGAGGCCGGGCTGATGCTGACCGGCACCGAGGTGAAGTCGTTGCGCGTGGGGCGGGCGAACATCGCCGAGTCCTACGCCTCGGTGGAAGGCCGCCAGATCAAGCTGATCAACGCCGACATCCCGCCCTACGGCCACGCCAACCGCTTCAACCACGAGCCGCGCCGGCACCGGACGCTGCTGCTGCACCGCAAGCAGATCGACAAGCTGATCGGCGCCGTGCAACGCGACGGCCGGACGCTGATCCCGCTGAAGCTCTATTGGAACGAGAAGGGCCTGGCCAAGCTCGAGATCGGCCTGGCCAAGGGCAAGAAGAACCACGACAAGCGCGAGACCGAAGCCGCCCGCGACTGGCAGCGCGACAAGGCGCGGCTGATGAAGGGCGACCGGGGGGACTAGGCCTTCGTCGCCATCCAGATCACGTGGCGCGCGCCACGACCCTTGTGGGCCCGCACGCCGATCTCCTCGACCGCGAAGCCGGCCTGTTTCAGGCGACGGGTGAAGTCGCTGTCGCGGGTCGAGGACCAGACTTCCAGCACGCCGCCCGGACGCAGCGCCTGGCGCGCCTCGGCTAGGCCGTTTCGGCTGTAGAGGCCATCGTTCTCCTTGCGGCTGAGGCCGCCGGGGCCGTTGTCGACGTCCAGCAGGATGGCGTCGTAGACGGCCGCCTCGGCGCGGATCGTTTCGCCGACATCGCCCTGGTGCAGCGTCACGCGCGGATCGTCGAGGCTGGCGCCGTGCAGCTCGCCCAGCGGTCCGCGAGCCCAGGCGACCACGGCCGGCACCAGTTCGGCGACGACGATCCGGGCGTCGGAGCCGAAGGCGGCAAGGGCGGCGCGCAGGGTGAAGCCCATGCCCAGGCCGCCGATCAGCACCCGCGCCTTGGGACGTTGACCGACGCGTTCGAACGCCAGGGTGGCCATGGCCTCTTCCGAGCCGCTGAGCCGGCTGTTCATCAGCTCGATCGGGCCGGCCATGATCGAATATTCGGTCCCGCGCCGCATCAGTTTCAGCTCGCCGCCGTCGCCGGGGACCTTGGCGGTGTCCAGGTGCTGCCAGGGGATCATGGAAAGTCTCGAACGCGATGGAGGCTCACGGGCTAACACAGGCCCGGGGACGGAGCCATCGCCGCTTGACGCCGGAGGCGCGCGGCGCGACCCTTAAGCTAACAATGATAACCTAGGAGGATCCGCTCATGGCCGACGGTGCATCGCCCATCGCCACGTCGCTCAAGGACAAGGTCAGCGAAGCCGAGTGGAAGGCCCGCGTCGATCTGGCCGCGCTCTATCGTCTGGTCGCCGTTCACGGCTGGGACGACATGATCTTCACCCATGTCTCGGCCCGCATCCCCGGGCCCGAACATCACTTCCTGATCAATCCCTACGGCATGTTCTTCGGCGAGATGACCGCCTCCATGCTGGTCAAGGTCGACCTGGACGGCAACGTCATCGACAAGACCCCGTATTTCATCAATCCGGCGGGCTTCACGATCCACTCGGCGATCCACGCGGCGCGCGAGGACGCCCATTTCGTCATGCACCTGCACACCGACCAGGGCGTGGGGGTGTCGGCGAACAAGGAAGGTCTGCTGCCGCTGTCGCAACAGTCGCTAATTGTCTTGCCACAACTCGCCTATCACGACTATGAAGGTGTTGCGCTCAACCTGGACGAACGGGAACGCTTGGTGGCCGACCTCGGCGAGAAGAAGCTGATGATGCTGCGCAACCACGGCACCCTGTCGGTGGGAATGACGGCGGCCGAGTGCTGGCTGGGCATGTTCTTCCTGGAACGCGCGTGCGCCCAGCAGGTGATGGCGCTCAGCGCCGGTCGCGAGAACGTGCTGGAAGCGCCGGAAAACGCACAGGCCGAGGTCCGCAGTCAGACCGGCATGGGCATGGGCATGATCGCCGGCCTGGCCTGGCCCGGTTGCCTGCGCAAACTCGACCGGGAATCCCCCGGTTACGCTGATTGACGCCCAAACCGCGAAAACGAAACGCCGCCGCGATCATCGGGGTCGCGGCGGCTTTCTTTTGCCCGTTGCTCTGCCCGCCGGCCTGGGCCGGCGCCTGGCCGATGAGGGACGGCGAGGGGCTGGCCATTCTGAAGTACGAGGGGCAGAAAGCCGACAGGGGGCTGGATCCCGACGGCGTCGAGGTTCCGATCGATCCGCGTCGCGACGAGACCCTGTCGATCTACACCGAGTACGGGCTGACCGACCGGCTGACCTTGCAGACCAAGGCGGCGCTGACCCGGGGCCACGATAATTTCGTCGACTACGAGGGCCGCGGCCCGATCGAGCTGGGCCTGCGCTATGCGCTGCTGCATACGGATCGATCAGCGGTCAGTCTTTATCTGGGCACCACCAAGGATGGGGTGGGACGCAACGCCGGCTACGCGGCGCCGGGCCAGGGCGACACCGATTTGGAGGCGCGCCTCCTGGCGGGAACCTCGAGACAGTGGCGCGGGGCGCAGGGCTTCGCCGAGCTGCAGGTCGCGCGCCTCAAGCGCAGCGGCCTGGCGGACGAGACCCGGATCGACGTCACGGCGGGCCTGAGGCCCACGCCCCGCTGGCTTCTGATGGTCCAGGCCTATACCGGGCAGGCGGACTCACAGCCGGTCCAGTCACGCTGGCGCAAGCGCG
Organism: Caulobacter sp. Root1455; assembly: GCF_001426905.1. Classification (GTDB taxonomy): domain Bacteria; phylum Pseudomonadota; class Alphaproteobacteria; order Caulobacterales; family Caulobacteraceae; genus Caulobacter. The sequence continues at coordinate 271,710 of NZ_LMFQ01000024.1, read as the reverse complement.
AGATCTCGGTCACCCGCGACCTGGGCGCGTGGAGCCTGCAGGCGGGATGGCGGCGGACGCTTTCCGGTCGGGAGACCCCCGTCGACCACGGCCCCGTCGTGGCGGTGTGGCGGCGGTTCTGATATTTCAGGACCGTAATATTTGGTCATCCGTGTGTCACTGGACGCAGGCTAGGGCTGGCGGCTAATGAGCCGCCTTCTGCTAGCTATGCCGACTCTTCTCGGCCCCCGGAGCTTTTCGTGATCCGCAGACACTTCTTTCTCGTCGCGGCGGTTGTCGCTGTGCTGCTGATGCTGGTCGTCGGCGGGGTGAAGCTGGCTTTCGGCGGTAAGGCGCCAGGGCAGGGCGGTCCGGGCGGCGGCGGCCGCGCCACGGCGGTGTCGCAGATCGTCGTCCAGCCGCGCACCTTCACCGACCGGGTCGAGGTGCTGGGCGTGGCCAAGGGCCGCCAGTCGGTGACCATCACCTCGAACACGGCCGAGCTGATCACCGCCGTCCACTTCAGCGACGGCCAGGCCGTGTCCAAGGGACAGGTTCTGGTCGAGTTGAAGGGCGACCAGGAGGACGCCGGCATCGCCCAGGCCCAGGCCCAGCTGGCCCAGGCCGATCGGGAATACCAGCGATGGAAGACCCTGGCCGAAAAGGGCATCGCGCCGCGCGCCTCGGCCGATCAGTACCTGGCCGCCCGCGACACCGCCCGCGCGGCCCTGGCCTCGGCCGGCGCCCAGAAGCTGGACAAGGTGATCCGCGCGCCGTTCTCGGGCCGGGTGGGCATTTCCGACATCGCGCCGGGCGCCCTGATCAGCCCTGGAACCCCGATCGTCAGCCTGGACGACGTTTCCTTGATCCGCGTCGATTTCTCGGTGCCTGACCGTTATCTGCCGATCCTGCGTGAAGGCCTGACCATCACCGCCGAGCCGGACGCCCGGCCGGGCGAAGTGTTCACCGGCCGCATCGCCCAGATCGACACCCGCATCGATCCGGCCACCCGCGCGCTGAAGGCGCGGGCCGAGTTCTCCAATTCCGATGGGCGCCTCAAGCCCGGCATGCTGATCAAGGTCGGCATCGATCAGGGTCAGCGCCAGGCCGTGGCCGTGCCCGAGGCCGCCATCCAGTTCGAGGGCACGCAAGCCTCGGTCTTCCTGATCGTCAAGGGCCCCAAGGGGCAGATCGCCCGTCGCACCACGGTGCAGACCGGTCTGTCGTCGGACGGCTATGTCGAGATTGTCTCGGGCCTGAAGGCCGGCGACAGGATCGTGGCCGATGGCCTCAACCGGGTTCAGGACGGCGCGACCGTCGGCGGCGGCGACGGCAAGGGCGGGCAGAAGGCCGGCGCCCGGAAGAAGGGCGGCTGATGCTTTCCGACCTTTCCGTCCGCCGTCCGGTCTTCGCGGCCGTCTTCGCGATCATTCTCTGCGTCATCGGCCTCGCCGCCTTCAGCAGCCTGGCGATCCGTGAACTGCCCAATGTCGATCCGCCCGTGGTGTCGATCTCGACCAGCTATCGGGGCGCTTCGGCCGAGGTCATCGAGGAGCGGATCACCCAGGTCATCGAACGCCAGGTCGCCGGGATCCAGGGCATCGACCGCGTCAACAGCTCCTCGCGCGACGGCCGCTCGCAGATCACCATCACCTTCACGCTCGACCGCGACCTGGACGCGGCGGCCAACGACGTGCGCGACGCGGTCAGTCGCGTGACCTCGAACCTGCCCGACCAGGCCGATCCGCCGCAAATCGCCAAGGCCCAGGCCGACAGTTCGCCGATCGTCTTCCTCAATCTCAGCTCCACGAGCTTGTCGCCGCTGGAGTTGGCCGACTACGCCGACCGCTATCTGGTCGAGCGTCTATCGACCGTGCCCGGCGTCGCCCAGGCGGGCCTCAGCGGCCAGCTTTACGCCATGCGGATCTGGCTCAACCCAGACGCCATGGCCGCGCGCGGCGTGACGGTGGACGACGTCGAGGCCGCGCTGAATAGTCAGAACGTCGAACTGCCGGCCGGGGCGTTGGAAAGCGACGCCAAGGATTTCACCATTCGCGTGGCGCGCAGCTATTCGCGCGCCGAGGACTTCGTGAAACTGCCGATACGGGCGGCCGACGCCAATGGCTTCGTGCTCCGCCTTGGCGACGTGGCGCGCGTCGAGGAGGGCTCCAACGAGCGCCGCAGGCTCTACCGCGGCAACGGCGTCAATCAGGTCGGCATCTTCCTGACGCGCCAATCGCAGGCCAATGACGTCGCCATCTCCAAGGTCGTCGACAGCGAGTTGAAGGAGATCAACAAGACGCTGCCGCCCGGCACGCAGCTGATCAAGGCCGTCGACAACTCGATCTTCACCGCCGAAGCGATCCACGAGGTATGGGTCACCATGGGCATATCGATCGCCCTGGTGGCCTTCGTGAACCTGGTGTTCCTTGGCAGTTGGCGGTCGGCCCTGATCCCCTCGATCGTCGCGCCGATCTGTATTCTCTCGACCTTCATCATCCTTGCGCCGCTGGGCTTCTCGCTAAACCTCCTCACCCTGCTGGCCCTGGTGCTGGCCGTCGGCCTGGTGGTCGATGACGCGATCGTGGTGGTCGAGAACATCCAGCGTCGGGTCGACGAGGGCGAGCCGGCCAATGTCGCCGCCCTGCGTGGCACCCGCCAGGTGTTCTTCGCGGTGGTCGCCACCACGATCGTGCTGATCTCGGTGTTCGCGCCGTTGATGTTCCTGCCCGGCTATATCGGCCGGCTGTTCGTCGAGTTGGCCGCGGCCATCGCCGCCGCCGTCGCGTTCTCGGCCCTGCTGGCGTTGAGCCTGTCGCCGATGCTGGCCTCCAAGCTGCTCAAGCCGGCCTCGGGCGGCAATTGGTTCAATCGCAAGGTCGACCACGCGATGGACAGGCTGAAGGAGAGTTATCGCCATTCGCTGGAGCGCCTGCTGGCCGCCCGGTCGGCCAGCGTTGGAGCCGGCCTGACGGTGCTGTTCCTGGCCCTGGTGGCCGGCGGCCTGTTCGTCGTCATGCCGCAGGAATTGGTGCCGGCCGAAGACCGCGGCCGCGTCGACATCTCAATCAACGGCCCCGAGGGCGCGGGCTTCGACTACACCGTCAAGGCCGCCAACGCCGTCGAGAAGGAGCTGGAAAAGTATCGCGCGGAGGGCGTCGCCGCGCGGACCATCATCGGCGTGCCGCGCTTTGGCCAAAGCCAGTTCAGCACCGGCAACGGCGTGCTGGTGCTCAAGGATTGGGGTGAACGCGACAAGACCGCCGATCAGGTGGCCGCGGAGCTCAACAAGAGTCTGAGTAAGATCACGGGCGTACGCGCGGTGGCCAGCGTGCGGGGCGCCTTTCAGCGCGGCGGCGGGGGCGGAGGCGGCACCAATGTCGACCTGATCGCCACCGGCAATGACTACGTCGAACTGGCCAACTGGCTGAAACCGATATTGGCCGCGTCCCAGGCCAATCCGGGCCTGTCGCGGCCGCGCATCGACTATGAGCCGACCTCGCCGCGCCTCGCGGTGAAGATCGATCGTGACAAGGCCGCCAGCCTGGGCATCTCGACGCAGTCGATCGGCCGGGCCCTGGAGACCATGTTCGGCTCGCGTCGGGCGACCACCTACATCAAGAATGGCCAGGAATACGACGTCATCCTGCAGTCCAACCTCGCGCAACGCCGCAGCCTCGCCGACCTGGACCAACTTCAGGTGCGCACCCAGTCCGGAACCTTGGTGCCGCTGGCCACCGTGGTCACCACCGAACTGCGGGGCGACGCCGCGGATCGGCCCCGGGTCGATCGTCTGCGGTCGGTCACCCTGACGGCTCAGCTGTCGCCCGGCTACACCGTGGGCGACGCGGTGACGTTCCTCCAGGGTCAGGCCGCCGCCCATCCCACGCCCGGCGTCAGCGTCAAGTGGGGCGGCCAGGCCAAGGACTTCCTGGAAGCCTCGGGCGCTGTCGGCATCGCCTTCGGCCTGGCCCTGCTGCTGGTCTTTCTGGTGCTGGCCGCCCAGTTCGAAAGCTGGATCCACCCGGCCGTCATCATGCTGACCGTGCCCCTGGCGGTGCTGGGCGGGTTGTTCGGCTTGCTGATGACCGGCTCGACCATCAACACCTACAGCCAGATCGGCTTGATCATCCTGGTCGGCATCGCCGCCAAGAACGGCATTCTGATCGTCGAGTTCGCCAATCAGCTGCGCGACGAGGGGCTGAAGGTGAAGGAGGCGGTGATCGAGGCCGCCGCCCTGCGCCTGCGGCCGATCATCATGACCTCGATCGCCACCGCCATGGGCGCCTTGCCGCTGATGCTGTGGACCGGGGCGGGGGCGGGCAGCCGCCAGACGATCGGGGCGGTGATCTGCACCGGCGCGATCTTCTCCACCCTGCTGACCCTGTTCATCGTGCCGGTGTTCTACAACCTGCTGGCCCGTTTCACGAAGTCTCCGGAGTGGACTTCGCGGCAGATCGAGGACTATGAAGCCCGCGAGAAGAGCGGGGAAGGGCATGCCTCACCCGTCTGAACCGGGTGAGGAAGCATGGCTGAAGCCATTTTGGCGGCGAAGCGGCAGGAGCTTGCGCTCCTGCGTCGCATCGAGGAACGCATTCTCTGGCTGGCCTCGTGGACGATCCACAACGCCAACCACCTGCGTGAAAGCCGCGACGGGCTGAAGGTCGGGGGGCATCAGGCCTCGTGCGCCTCGATGACCACCCTGATGACCGCGCTCTACATGAAGGCGCTGCGGCCGCAGGATCGCGTGGCGGTCAAGCCGCACGCCAGCCCGGTGTTCCACGCCATTCAGCATCTGTTCGGCCGCCAGAGCCTGGAGAAGCTGAAGGCCTTCCGCGCCCTGGGTGGGGCGCAGTCCTATCCCTCACGCACCAAGGATGTCGACGACGTCGATTTCTCGACCGGATCGGTCGGCCTGGGCGTGGCCATGACCGCCTTCGCCTCTCTGACCCAGGACTATCTGGCGGCGCGCGGGGCGGTGAAGCCCGAGCGGATGGGGCGGATGATCTCGCTGCTGGGCGACGCCGAGCTGGACGAGGGCAACATCTACGAGGCCCTGATCGAGGCCTGCAAGCACGACATCCGCAACACCTGGTGGATCGTCGACTACAATCGCCAGAGCCTGGACGCGACCACCCAGGACCGGATGTTCACCCGCTACGGCGAGATCTTCGAGGCCGCCGGCTGGACAGTCGAGACGCTGAAATGGTCCAAGCGCCAGCGCGAAGCTTTCGCCAAGCCCGGCGGCGAGGCGCTGAAGGCCTGGATCGAGACCGCGCCCAACGACCTCTACGCGGCTCTGAGCTACCAGGGCGGCGCGGCCTGGCGAGAGCGGCTGAGCACGGACCTGGCGGGGGACGCCCATGCCCTGAATCTGATCGCGGCCTACAAGGACGTCGATCTCGGCGAGCTGATGACCGAGCTGGGCGGCCACTGCATGGAGACGATCCTGGAGGCCTTCGAGCGGGCCAGCCAGGACGATGCGCCGCGCTTCTTCATCGCCTACACCGTCAAGGGCTTGCGCCTGCCGTTCCAGGGGCACAAGGACAACCACGCCGGCCTGATGACCGAGACCCAGATCGCCGAACTTCGCACCCGGCTGGGCGTGGTCGAGGGCGAGGAATGGGACGCGCTGTCGGGCCTGTCGGCCGCCGAGCACACGGCGCTGAAGGGCCTGGTCGCCCGCGCTCCGTTCGCCGCACAGGTGGAGCGCCAGCACGTGGCGCCGGCGATCGTCCTTCCGACGGCCGACGAACTTCTGGCCCCGGTGGCGGGAGGCGGGGAGCAGTCGACCCAGGCGGCGTTCGGCAAGGTGATGTTCGAGATCGCCCGCCGAGACGACGAGTTCGCCGGTCGGGTGGTGACCACCTCGCCGGACGTCACGGTCTCGACCAATCTCGGCGGCTTCGTCAATCGGCGCGGCGTCTTCCAGCGGCGCGCGCACGAGGACGTCTTCAAGCGCCGGCGCATTCCCTCGGCCCAGGTCTGGTCCAAGGCCGAGACCGGCCAGCACGTCGAGCTGGGCATCGCGGAGAACAACCTGTTCATCGCCCTGGCGGCCCTGGGCCTGACCGCGCCGCTGTTCGGCGAGCGGCTATTCCCGGTCGGCACCCTGTACGATCCCTTCATCGCCCGGGGCCTCGATGCGCTGAATTACGCCTGCTACCAGGACGCCCGCTTCCTGCTGGTCGCCACGCCATCGGGCCTGACCCTGGCCCCCGAGGGCGGCGCGCACCAGTCGATCGGCTCGCCGCTGATCGGCATGAGCCAGCCGGGCCTGGACAGCTACGAGCCGGCCTTCGCCGACGAGACGGCGGTGCTGATGGCCCACGCCTTCGAGCAGATCCAGGTCAAGCAGGGAGCCTCGACCTATCTGCGGCTTTCCACCCGGGTGATCGCCCAGCCCGAGCGCGGCGACGACGCCTGGCGCAAGGGCGTGGTCGACGGCGCCTACTGGCTGCGGCCCCCGGCCCCCGGGGCGCGCCTGGCCATCGCCTATGCCGGGGCGCTGGCTCCCGAGGCCCTGGCGGCCTTCGAGGCGGTGCTGGAGGACGAGCCGGGCGCGGGCCTGCTGGCCGTGACCTCGGCCGACGTCCTGCACCGTGACTGGACCGCCGCCGGCCGTTCGCGCTGGACCAACGGCGGGCCCCGCGCCTCGACCATCGAGACCCTGCTGGCCCCGTTGTCGCGCGACGCTGGGCTGGTGACGGTGATCGACGGCGCGCCCTCGACCCTGTCGTGGCTGGGCTCGGTGCGAGGCATGCGGCTGCGCGCCCTGGGGCTGGAGACCTTCGGCCAGTCGGGCGATCTGCCGGACCTCTACACCAAGTACCGCCTGGACGCCGACGCCATCCTGGACGCCTGCGCCGACCTATTGATCTGACGGACGCGAAGGTCCCTCAAGAGGTCGGGCCGAGCAACTCGACGCCCTGGATCAGCCCGTCGGCCAGGGTGTAGATCGCCGCCTGGCGGGTGTCCGACCACAGATGGCCCGAGGACGAGTGGATCGAGGACTGGAATTCGACCCGCACCTTTCCGCCGGGCAGGGTCTCGATCTTGATCGGGTCGAGATCGGGCGCGAGCTCGAACATGCGTCGATAGAAGTCACGGGCGGCGTCCAGACCCTCGACCTCGCCGCCGTCGAGGAAGTCGCGGAAACGCACGCTTGGATGGGTCGTCGCCAGGACCGCCTCGAGGTCGCGGCGTTCGATCGCGTCGTAATAGCGGACGATCAGGTCGGTTGCCGCGCTCATGCTCGGCGCCCCCTATCGAGAGGTTCGACGTCCATTCGCGAGACCTTGCCGTCGCGCAGGGTGAAGATCTGGCGCACGCAGCTGTCGGACCAGATCTGGCCGGCGAGGTTGCGGACGATCTGGTTGACGTCGACGGCGATCCGGCCGTCAGGCAGGTCGGCGAAGGACATCGGCGCGGCGTCGACCGTGATCGACCGATTGTTGCGGTTCCAGTAGGCGCGCAGGGCGTCCAGGCCGGTCAGCCGACCGCCCTCGACCAGGTCGGGCCAGTCGACGTCGGGCGTCAGCATGGCGGAAAAGGCGTCGAAATCCCGCCGGTTGTAGGCGTCGTAGACCTTGGCCAGCAGCGCATGCGCGTCTTCCATGCCTTGGATTCCATCAGCCTTTGGGCGGCTTGTAACCGGTCTCGACCTTCAGATAGGCGATCAGATCGATGCGGTCCTTGGGGTCATGCAGGCCCGCGAAGGTCATCTTGGTGCCCGGCATGAAGCCGCGCGGATTGTCCAGCCACTTGTCCAGGTGTTCGGCGTCCCAGTCGAAGCCGGCGGCGGCGACGACGGGCGAGTACTTATAGTCGGACTTGCCGCCCGCCTTCCGGCCGAACACGCCATAGAGGTTTGGGCCGGTCAGGTTGGGGCCGCCCTCGGTGATGGTGTGGCAGGACCGGCAGAGCGCGAACTTGCTCTGGCCGTTCATCAGGTCGCCGGTGTTGTACGGGGCGGGGAGGGCGGCGAGCAGGGCCTGCTTCTCGGCGTCGGTGGGCGCCGCCGACGCGGGCGCCGAGGTCGTCGAACCCACCGACCCGCCTTCAGCGGTTCCGGCTCCGGGCTTGGAGCAACCGGCCAAGAGGATGCAGACGACCGCCGCCGCGGCGAGGTGATGTTGACGCATTTACTAGTCCCCGACTGACATTATGCCGCAAGCTGTGCGGCGCGGCGCCGCATTCATTTTCTGGCCCAACTGTGGGCCTCGCATCCAATATATACCGACGTTATGCGGTCAAGGTCTCGCCATCTTTCGGCGAGGACCCTGCGACAACGCGCGCTATCTCACAGAATGTAAAAGCAAAACGACCGATTACAAACCGTGGGTATGCACATAAAAAATTGACCAGAATTAACCATAAACGTAACCAGAAAGCCGTCGGAGGGGCTGCTCCGGCGACCGGGTAGGAAAAACAACACCATGGACTGGAACGAAGAGCGCACCGCCACGCTTCGGAAACTGTGGCTTGAGGGAATGAGCGCCAGTCAGGTGGCGCGCCAGTTGGGCGGCGTCAGCCGTAGCGCGGTGATCGGCAAGGTCCATCGCCTGGGCATCACCGTTCGCGACATCCCCACCCGTCAACGCACCGCCGTTCGAGCCCAGCCCCGCGCCCGCATTATTCGCGACGCCGCTCCGATCCGCCCCGCGCTTCGCTTGATCGAGATCGCCGAGATGGCGCCGACCGCGAACATCCTCGGTCTCGAGACCCATTCCTGCCGCTGGCCGATCGGCAATCCCGAATGCCACGATTTCGGCTTCTGCGGCCGCGAAAAGACCGCCCGCGGCTCCTACTGCGACGAGCACGCCCGCGGCGCCTTCCGCAGGCTGGCCACGCCGTCCGAGGTCAAGGCCTGGGTCCGCCGGCCGGCCGCCCGGATCGAACACCGCACCGCCTGATCGGCCTCATCGCCTGAACCCAAGCTCCAGGACGACCCCATGAACATGGTCTTGATCGAAAACACCGCCGGCAGCAGCCAGGTGATCACCATCATTGAAGAGTTCGCCGGCCACTCGGTGTCGCGCGATCTAAATCCCGGCGAGAACACCCGCATCCCCGTGGGGCAATTCAAGTCGATCGTCGTGCGCGAGACCTATCCCGATGACTGGTTGGCCCGGGCCCGCGCTCGCAACGCCGCGGCCCCGGACGCGATCGCCAGCCGCGCCGCCTGACCCGCTTTCGGCCCTTGATGGGTGAAAAATACACGGCCCCCGCGAACCTGTTCGCGGGGGCCGTTTCGTCTGGAACCGTATGGTTAGCGTGGCGTTAGCCTCGATCGAACGGTGTTCGCTGTCGCTTGAGCCGCAGGGGCGACGGCGGGGCGTTTCAAATACATGCAACCGCGCGCATTCGCGCTCGTGCAAGCGGGGCCGTGATTGTGCGCGGCTCGCGCGTGTGGGATGAAGGCGCGTCATTTTTGGCGTGGGGGGAACCATGTCAGAGCCGAAGCAAGGGGAGGGCCGCGGTTTGCCGTTGCCGACCTATGTCAGCTATCTGATGTATCAGACCGAGCAGCACCGGCGCGCCTTGGCGGCCGACTGCATCGCGCAACACGGGCTCAGCTTCGCCAAGTGGGTGGCGCTGGCGTCCTTGGCGCGGTTCGGCGAATGCTCGATGACGCGTCTGGCGCGATTGTCGGCCGCCGACCGCACGACCCTGACCCGTTCGATCGACGGTTTGATCCGCGACGGCCTCGTCGAACGCGGCGCCCAGGCTTCGGACCGCCGCAAGGTGGTGGTTCGTCTGACCCCTGAAGGCCAGGAGATCCTGGGACGGATCCGCGAGGACATCCATCCGATCAACCAGGAAGTCTGCGCCGAGCTCACCGAGGAGGAGCAGACCAACCTCGCGACCTATCTCAAGAAGATCCTCGGCGGCCTGATCACCGAACCGGAGTGGAAGCACGAGGTGCTGTCCTTCGGTCCCGTCGAACCGACCCTGGCGACGGGCTAGGAGTCCAGCTTTTGGGGTCGCGTGATCACCCATCGGGTGACCGGCTGGCGGAAGTTCAGGGGGCCGGGCACCGTGACGTGGGTCTTCAGATATCTAAACCCGGCCGATCTCAGCGTGCGATTCGGCGCGGCGTTGAAGGCGTGGGGTTCGCAGAACAGCCGCTTCAGCCGTAGTTGTTCGAAATAGAGCCCGACGCTGCGCCGCACCGCCTCGACTCCCAGGCCGCGTCGGCGGTCGTCGGACGTGGTGACGTGCAGATGCATGTGTGCGTGCTGACCGAACGAGATCTTGTCGGCGCTTGAGAAGCCGACCGGGCGTTCGTCATCCAACCAGGTCAGCAGCAGGGTTTCGCGACGCTCCAGCGGCTGTTGGAAGACGAACGCGTAATAGGCGCGCCAGTCCTCGCGCCTTGGCAGGCGCGCCGGATCCACGCCGATCAATTCCAGATGTTCCGGGGTCGACGCATGGAAATAGTCGATGACCAGATCGACCTCGGATTCCGCCATTTCTCGAACCACCAGGCTCATGGGCCGCCCCGCCGCCAGCGCTTGGCGGAATGTGGTCGCTATCCGTAAAAATTGTCCAGTTCTATATACTTACTTAAAAGTTGTTCCGTCGCGCGCCAACTCAACGCCTTGTGAAGCTTGGGCTCAGTCGTCGCCCTTTGGACGTCCCCGCAGCGCCTTGACGCCCGCGCGCTTGCCCTTGGTCTCCAGCCGCTTGAGCTTGCTGGAATAGGTCGGCTTGGTCGGCCGCCGGGGCTTGGGCTTTTCGGTCGCGCGTCGGATCAGCTCGACCAGCCGATCGCGGGCCTCCTGGCGGTTCATCTCCTGGGACCGGCTGCCCTGGGCGAACAGGACGATCACGCCGTCCAGGGTCAGACGGCTGCCGGCCAGGGCTTCCAGCCGCGTCTTCACATCCTCCGGCAGGGTGGGGGAGTTGCGCACGTCGAAGCGCAGTTCGATCGCAGTGCTGGTCTTGTTGACGTGCTGGCCGCCGGGACCCGAGGCGCGGGTGGCCTTCTCGACGATCTCGTCGTCCTCGATGCGCAGCCAGGACGTGATCTCGATCATCGGACCACGCGCCGGGCCTTGACCACGGCGGTGTCCAGCGCCTGCAGGAACTTGGAGCGGTCGGCGGGGCCGAAGGCCTTGGGGCCGCTGGTGACCTCGCCCATCGAGCGCAGGTGCTCGCCGATCATCCTAGACGCCAGGGCCGAGCCGATGGCGTCGACGGTGAACAGCCGGCCCGTCGTGCCCAGGGCCTGACCGCCCGCCTTCAGCACGCGGTCGGCCAGCGGGATGTCGTTGGTGATCACCACGTCGCCGGGGCCGGCCCGTTCGGCGATCCAGTCGTCGGCCACGTCGGGACCGGCGTCGACCACGATCTGTTCGATGGCCGGGGTCAGGGGCACGCGGATCCAGCTGTTGGAGACCACGAAGGTCTTCAAGCCATAGCGGGCGGCGACCTTGTAGACCTCGTCCTTCACGGGGCAGGCGTCGGCGTCGATGTAGAGAACGGTCATGCGCCGTCTCGTAGCGCCTTCCCCAGCCGGGCGCCAAGCGTCGCGACGGCTTCGACCGCCGCGGGCAGGACGTGGGTGAAGTTGACGAAGCCGTGGGCCTGGCCGGGATAGGCCTTCAGCTCGACCGGCACGCCCGCCGCCTCGAGCGCACGGGCATAGGTCACCGCGTCGGGATGGACGGGGTCGAGCAGGGCGCCGCTGACCAGGAAGGTCGGCGGCGTGGCGGGGCCGACGGCGTCCAGCAGCGACGGCGCGTGGGCGTTGGCCAACTGGACGTTGATGTAGGCGACGGCCAGCCGGCCGATCAGCCGGGCGTCGCGCAGCAGGGTCTGAGCCCAGATCTCGTCGTCCAGGTGGACCAGCGGATAGAACAAGCCTTGGGCCTTCACCGCGCCGGCCCGCCGGACGTTGGCCTCGTTGGCCACCGTGGCCGCCAGATAGGCGCCGGCGCTGTCGCCGGCCACGGCCAGGCGATCCGGATCGATCCCGAGCTCGGCGGCCTGGTCGAGCAGCCAGGCGAACGCCGCCCGAGCGTCGTCGATCTGCGAAGGGAAGGGGTGCTCGGGGGCCAGGCCATAGGCGGCCGACACGACGCGGACGCCGGCGGCGTCGGCCAGGCGCTGGCAGAGGGCGTCGTGGGTCTCGATGTCGGAGATCACGAAGCCGCCGCCATGGAAGAACAGGATGGCGGGGCCGACGACGGGGGCCCGCATCGGCACGTAGAGCCGGGCGGCGCGCTTTCCGCTGGCGGCCGGATAGTCGAGATTGCGGATCTGGGCGAGGCGCGGAAGCTTGCGGTCGCGATGGGCGATGGCGAAGCGCACAGCGCGGCGGACCCGTTCAAGCCCGAAGCGGTGGGCGCCGGCCACCCGTTCGGCGAAGACGCTGGTCAGGGGCGCGTTCATCGGTCTTCCGCCTCGGCCGTTCGTGCGCCGGAAGGCTTAACCGGCCCGGGTTCGGCTGTCCATGTCGGGCCTTCCGCTCGGGCAGGCGGACGGGGGCGAGGCTCCGCGGATGCGACTCACCGCCGGCGGAGAGCGGCGGGAGCCGGCTTTTTCGCCCTTCGCGGGAAACCGTCGCGCCCGAGGTTTGGGCACGGCCGATCGGGTTGCATGCATTGTGTACAAACAGGGCTTCAGAGCAGCTTCACCGTAAGGCGCGGCGGCCTTGCCCTTGATTGGCCATCCCGACGCACTAGTTATCAACCCGTGGAGCCGCCCTTGGCGCTCCTGCCCTTCCTGGGCGTTTCCTCCCTAATGACTGCCCGGCCCTCGCGCCGGGCTTTTTTTTGGCCTTGGCGAGGCCTTTGATCGACGCGCGTCCGGCGTCGCCGTACACTTGGTCCTCAAGCGTGGAGCCGTTCCGGCGTTGTCGGCGGCCGCAGTGGAGACCGAGTATGGACAAGGCCGAAATCAATCGCGTCGTCGAGCGACACAAGGCCGAGCAGGAGGCCCTCGACGAACGCCTGGAAGCCCTGCGCAGCGGCAAGCTGCAGGTGGGTTCGCGCACCGATGACGGCGGCGTGCAGGACGAGACCCACGTTCACATCAGCGAGCTGGAGCGGCTGCGTCAGTGGCTGGCCGAGAACGTCGCCCGCTACGAGGCGCTGCTGGGCGCCTGAAACCCAGGAAGCGTCAAGCCGGTCGCTCAGCCCTGACGGGCTGGGCGGTGACCCTTCGCCAAGGGTTCTGGACTGGGAGGTGGTGTCGGATGAGGGAGATTGAACCCCCGACCTTCGGTTTACAAAACCGCTGAGCTTGATCGCTCAACATCCTACTTGGCCTTGGTTTGCGGCGTATCGACTCCGGTAGCTCCGGGGGCATTCCGGGGAATGTCGTCTTCCAGAGCCGCGCGGAGACGTGGAAAACGTTTGGAGCCTTCGCCGCGTAGTTGTAGGCTCGACCTATGCTTGATCTGGTGACCATTCCGCAAGAAGTGGCGTCGCGATGGGACCGAGAGTGGGGAGCCTATCTTCTCACCGAGGATGTGAATCCATTCGTCGTCGAGGCCGATTGTCTAGAGCACGTCGGCGCCCTGGATGGCCTGGACGAGCGTCAAGTCTTTGACGCCGTTTTGGCAAGCCATCCGTCGTACACCTTCGCAGTGCAGCTTCGGATCTGGGCCTCGGCCGACCGCATCGTTGGTCGACACGTCGTCGAACTTGGATGCGGTCCGGGCCTGCTCGGCAAGCACTTGGGGTTCGTCGTCGATCGCTATCTCGGAATTGATGTCTCCCGAGTAGCCCTGGCCATGGCCCGGGGTGGCGCCCATCCGAACTGCCGCTTCGTCCATATCAACGACCATGATCTGCTGGCGGGCCATGCCGGCCTCTACGACACGGTCGTGGGTCGCGAGTTCTTTATCCACCAGAACTACGAGAGTGCGAAGGGCCTCCTGCGCCTGGCGCGCTTCCTGCTCAAACCGGGCGGAACGGTTCACTGCGATTTCTTTGCTCGCGGTGACGGTGAAGCCGGCACGGTGTACGACGCCCGCGCGGAGCACGACGCAGAACAAGTTTCGTCCGGATACGCTTTCTCCGAGCAGGACGTTCTCGACGTGGCTCGCGATGTGGGCTTGTCTGTCGTATCGCAAACAGAGGATTGTCGAGCCTGGCGCCGCTTCGTTGTGCTTAGGTTCGACGACTGAGCAGCGAGTCAACCGTTGGCGAACCGGCCGGTCTCGCTCCGGCGGGGCGGGCCTTTTCGCGTTCTGGGCCCGCTGGTCCGGCATGGCGTCGTCCCCAAGCCGCCATCGAAGGATCGGGACAGCAACGAGATGACCCGAGACCGAGACGAAGGTCGCCGGCTGGCTGCTCCGAACGCAGACGATCACGCCCTCGCGCATCAGGCCCAGGAGCTTGCGGTCGGCCCACTTGCCGAGCCGGGTGAGATCAAGATCACGACCCGGGCAGCGGTTGCGCACCAGACCGTGATGCCGTGACCGGCGGTGAAGCAGTCGCGAATGGCGAGGTCGTGGGGGTCTTGGGACTGAGACGTGCACATGGCTGGAACATTATCCGGGACCATTCCCGGGAATCACCTCCCGGACTTCACTGATTTTCGCCGTTCGTTCCCATTTCTCGCCGGTGCGCGGGCGGTGTCGGCGAGGCCTAGAACCCCTTGCTGGATAAGGGAAGGGATGGTGCCGGATGAGGGGATTGAACCCCCGACCTTCGGTTTACAAAACCGCTGCTCTACCGCTGAGCTAATCCGGCCAACACCGCTGCGCCGAGCGGGGGTTCTCCTTACCCACAAGGACGGGGCGCGGGCAAGGGCGGCGGCCGACCTGATCCCCAACCTGATCCCCACCTGATCCATTGCCGCGCCGCCAAACCAAGCTAAGGTGCTCTCAAACAACTGTTCGGGAGGGCGGCGGATGTGGATTTTGCGGACGATGGCGGCGGCGACGGCCGTCGTGGCTCTGGCGGTCGGTCCGGCCTGGAGCGCGCCCAGGCCGGCCGCTCCGACCCTGGCCGTGGCCGCGCCCGACGCCGCGGGCTTCTCGCCCGAACGCCTCAAGCGTCTGGACGCCTACATGCAGGGCCTGGTCGACCAGGGGCACCTGCCGGGCGCGGTCACCCTGGTCGCCCGTCACGGCAAGATCGTCAGCTACGAGACCTTCGGCAAGAAGGTCATCGGCGGCGCGCCGATGACCAAGGACACGATCTTCCGGATCTATTCCCAGACCAAGCCGGTGACCGGCGTGGCGATGATGATCCTGTTCGAGGAAGGCAAGTGGCGTCTGGATGATCCGGTCACCAAGTTCGTGCCCGAGTTCGCCCATCTGCAGGTTTACAAGGGCCAGAACCCGGACGGGACCTTCATCACCGAACCGGCGACGCGCGCGCCGACCATGCGCGAGATCATGAGCCACACAGGCGGCTTCGCCTATGGTCTGCGCACGGATCAACCGGTCGAGAAGGCCTATCGCGACAGCGGTTTGCTGAGCTCCAAGACCCAGGCCGAGTTTCTGAACACGCTGGTCAAGCTGCCCCTGGCCAGCCAGCCGGGAACCGAGTGGCGCTACAGCGTCTCGGTCGACATCCAGGGGCTGATCGTCGAGCGGCTGTCGGGCATGAGCCTGGCCGATTTCATGAAGAGCCGGATCTTCGACCCGCTGAAGATGACCGAGACCTCCTTCTGGGTTCCGCCGGCCAAGAGCGATCGCCTGGCCGCGCTCTATATTCCCGATCCGAAGACCCGCGCCCTGAAGCCGGCCGACAACTTCATGGTGCTGGACGTCACCAAGCCGCCGGCGATCGCCTCGGGCGGCGGCGGCCTGGTCTCGACCACGGCCGACTACGCCCGCTTCGCCCAGATGCTGCTGAACGGCGGGCAGCTGGACGGGGCGCGCATCCTGTCGCCGGGCACGGTAAGGCTGATGGCGTCCAACCACCTGACCGACATCGTGATGACGGCGCCCGACGCGTCGTTCTCGCCGGCGAAGGGCGTGGGCTTCGGCCTGGACTTCGCGGTGGTCACCGACCCGGCCCGGGACGGCACCCTGCAAGGCGAGGGGACCTACAGCTGGGGTGGGGCCGCCGGGACCTGGTTCTGGGTCGACCCCAAGAACGACCTCTTCATGCTGGGGATGATCCACATCCTGGCCAAGGAGATCGACCCGGCCCTGGCCAAGATCAACGACGACGCCGCCACCCTGGTCTACCAGGCCCTGGTCGATCCTGCGCAGTAACCGCCCCGCGAAGGGCCAATAAAACAAAGCCTAGGGAGCGTGTCATGAAGGCCGCCGTCTATTACGAAACCGGTTCGCCGGACGTGCTGAAGTACGAGGACGTCGCCGATCCGCCCTGCTATCCCAGCGGCGTGGTGATCCGCGTCGAGGCGGTCAGCATCGAGGGCGGCGACACCCTCAACCGCGGCGGCGGCGTGATGGCGGGCAGCCCGCACATCGTCGGCTACCAGGCGGCCGGCGAGATCATCGAGGTCGGGGCCGAGGTCACCCACCTGAAGGTCGGTCAGAAGGTGGTGACGGTGAACGCCTTCGGCTCTCACGCCGAGCTGCGCAGCGTGCCGGCCCGGAATGCCTGGCCGATTCCCGACGGCTTCGACGTGCGCAAGGCCGCCGCGATTCCGGTGCCGTTCGGGACGGCGCACGAGTGCCTGTTCGGGGCCGGTCATCTGAAGTCCGGCGAGACCGTTCTGGTCCAGGCCGGAGCCGGGGCCGTGGGCGTCGCGGCGATCCAGCTGGCCAAGCGGGCCGGGGCGACGGTGCTGGCCACCGCCTCCAGCGACGAGCGGCTGGAGCGCCTCAAGCCCCTCGGCCTGGACCACGGGATCAACTACCGCCGCGACGACGTGGTCGAACAGGTGATGAAGCTGACCGGCGGCAAGGGCGTGGACCTGGTGGTCGATCCGGTCGGCGGCTCCACCCTGCAGGCCAGCATCCTGGCCCTGGGCTATCGCGGCCGCATCTCGCTGGTCGGCCAGGCCGGGCGCGAGCCGACCAAGGTGGACGTCTCGTCGCTGATGGGCGGCAACCGCAGCCTGACCGGCGTGTTCCTGGGCGCGGAGATCATGACCGACCGCGTGCACGACATGATCCAGACCCTGATCGACGAGGCCGCGCGCGCCGAGCTTCAGGTGCTGCTCGACCGGACCTTTCCGCTGTCGGAAGCCGCCGCCGCCCACGCCTATATCGAGAGCCGTCAGGCCGTCGGCCGGGTGCTGCTGATCCCCCAAGCAGGCGAAAAATGAGCGGCAACCGAGTCCTGGCCCACACGGGCGCCAAGTATCCGATCGTCCAGGCCCCGATGGGCTGGATCGCCCGCTATCCGCTGGCCAGCGCCGTCTCGCGGGCCGGCGGGCTGGGGGTGATCGAGACCTCCTCGGGCGAGACGGAAAACTGCAAGGCCGAGATCCGCAAGATGGCCGACAGCGGCCTGCCGTTCGGGGTCAACCTGCCGATCCTGTTCCTGAAGGACGACGCCATGCTGCGCTTCGTCTGCGAGAGCGGGGTCAAGTTCGTCACCACCTCGGCCGGCAGTCCGGCCAAGTTCGTCGGTCCGCTGCAGGACGCCGGGATCGTGGTCTACCACGCCGTGCCGACCGTGGACGCGGCGGTCAAATGCGTCGAGGCGGGCGTCGATGGCCTGGTGGTCGAGGGGGCCGAGGGCGGGGGCTTCAAGAATCCCGAGGAGGTCTCGACCCTGGTGCTGCTGCAGGCCATCCGCGCCCGGGTCGACGTGCCGTTGATCGCCGCCGGCGGCATCTGCGACGGCCGCGGCATGGCCGCCGCCTTCGCCCTGGGCGCCGAGGGCGTGCAGATGGGCACCCGTTTCGTCAGCGCCGCCGAAAGCCCGGTGCACGCCAACTACAAGGCCGCGATCACGGGCTCCAAGGAAACCGGCACCTGGGTGCTGAACAAGAAGGCCAGCCCCTGCATCCGCGCCCTGAAGTCCGAGCGAACCCGTGAGATTTACGACGCGGGCCTCATGCCGCCCGACGCCCTGAAGGGCATACTGGGCGTCTATTTCGGCGGCGACATGGAAGCCGCGCCGGCCCTGGCGGGCCAAACCGTGGGCCTGATAGACGAGGTCAAGCCGGCCGCCCAGATCATCGACGAGACCGTCGCGCAATTCTTTGAAATCACCCAGCGGCTGGGCGCGCTCAGCGCCGGCCGCAGCTTCTGAAAGACCAGTCCATGATGCAGAACCTGTTTTCCCTGAAGGGCCGCGTGGCCCTGGTCACCGGCGGCTCGCGCGGCATCGGCAAGATGATCGCCGAGGGCTTCCTGACCTACGGCGCCCGCCGTGTGTACGTCTCGGCCCGCAAGGCCGCCGCCTGCGACGCGACCGCCGAGGAGCTGTCGGCGATCGGCGAATGCGTCTCGCTGCCGGCCGACGTCTCGACCCTGGAAGGCATCAACGGCCTGGTGGCGCGGATCGCCGAGCGCGAGGACAAGCTGGACATCCTGGTCAACAACGCCGGCGCCGCCTGGGGCGCGGAATTCGACACCTTCCCCGAGAGCGGCTGGGACAAGGTCGTGGACCTGAACATGAAGACGCCGTTCTTCCTGACCCAGGCCCTGATCGGCCATCTGCGGGCGGCGGGCAAGGACCACGTGGCCAAGGTGATCAACATCGCCTCGATCGACGGCCAGTCGGTGACCCACGACGAGACCTATCCCTACGGCGCGTCCAAGGCCGGCCTGCTGCACATGACCAAGCGCATGGCCCTGCGCCTGGCGGCGGACAACATCGCCGTCAGCTGCATCGCGCCCGGCGCCTTCGCCTCGGACATGAACAAGGTGGCCCGCGACCACGCCGACGCGGTGTCCAAGGCCATTCCGGCCGGCCGGATCGGCACGACCGAGGACATGGCCGGGGCGGCCATCTACCTGGCCTCGCGGGCCGGGGACTATGTGATGGGATCGGCCGTCACCGTGGACGGCGGGGTCAGCTTCGCGCGCTAGGTTCAGGGCTTGCCCGGGCTCGGGAAACCCCCGAGCTCGGCGGGCTCGGCGTCGCTGAGTTCGACGCCGGCGTTGGAGCCGCAGCCGACCGGCTTGGGCGGACGCGCGCCGCGCTCGCGGGCCGACATCAGGGCCCAGCCTCCGGGCTTGAGGATCTCCAGCGGCGAGAAGCGGGCCTTGTAGGCCATCTTCTCGCTGCCCGGCACCCAGTAGCCCAGATAGACATAGGGCAGGCCGTTGAGCTGGGCCTGCAGGATGTGGTCCAGGATAATGAACGAGCCCAGGCTGCGCTTGGTCAGGCTGGGGTCGTAGAAGCTGTAGACCAGCGACAGGCCGTCGGCGAGCACGTCGACCAGCACGCAGGCGATCAGGTCGCCTGGACCGCGGTCCTGCGAGCGCAGGCGGTATTCGATCAGGTGGGTGCGGACCGCCGTGTCCTCGACCATGGCCACATAGTCGGGCCAGGTCATCTCGGCCATGCCGCCGTCGGCGTGACGGGTCAGCAGGTAGCGGCGCAGCAGCTCGAACTGCTCCAGCGTGGCCTCGGCCTCGACCAGGTGGCGTTCCAGATCGGTGTTGCGGGTCAGGACCTTGCGTTCCGACCGCGAGAACACGTAGTCGGCGACCGGGGCGCGGGCCGACTGGCAGGCGCGGCAGGTCTCGCAGGCGGGCCGATAGGCGATGTTCTGGGAGCGACGGAAGCCGACCTGGGTCAGGCTGTCATTGACGGTGGGGCCGTCGGACAGCGGCAGGTGGGCGAAGACCTTCCGCTCCTCGCGTCCGGGCAGATAGGGGCAAGGCGTGGGCGCCGTGAGGAAGAAGCGCAGCTGTCGCGTCGGAAAGTGCTGCGTCACGGAAAGCGCCCGATCCCTCTGGTTAGTGACCTCGCCCGTGGTGCCGGGCCGATAAGGGATTAGGCGGCATCCGCGACGGTTGCGCAAGCTGTGCAGCGCGCTTGAGCGTCATCGCGTCGCGGACGACCTCAGAGACCATCGGGAAGCACCGGCTTTTCGCGCAGGAGCACGATCGAGATGCGTCGGTTGCCCGCCAGAGTGGGATCGTCCGCGTACAGCGGCTCGGAATTGGCCTTGCCCGAGACCTGGTAGATGCGGTCCTCGTCGACGCCGGCCCCGCGCAGCACCTGGCGCGAAGCGTCGGCGCGCTCGGCCGACAGGGCCCAGTCGCTGTCGGCGCGCTTGCCGGCCGAGCTGGCGCTGGTGTGGCCCGAAATGGTGATGCGGTTGGGCAGCTGGTTGATCACCCTGGCGACGGCGCGCAGCAGGATGCGGGCCCGATCGTTCGGTTCGCGCGAGTTCTCCTTGAACATCGAGCGGCCGTCCTGGTCGATCAGCTGGATGCGCAGACCCTCGGGGGTCTGGTCGATCATGATCTGCTTGGACAGTTCCGCCAGCTCGGGCATGTCCTGCAGCGACTGGCGCAGCGACTGGGCGGCCGAGGCGAAGCTGTCCTGCTCCTTCTTGGCCAGGGCGTCGCGCAAGGCCTGTTCGCTGGCCGAGTCGAGGCTGGCCGAAGCGGTGCTCTGGCCGTCCTTGTTGGTCTCGGTCGGGGCTTCGGGGGCCATCTGCTGGATGACCGACATCTTGCCGTCGGCCTTGGCGCCGTCGTCGCCCAGCGAGGTGCCGCCCAGGATGCCGCCCGAGCCGCTGGTGCTGGACGAGATCGAGGCCGGCGCGAAATAGTCGGCGATGCCCAGCTTCTGCTCCGGGGTGGTCGTGTTCAGCAGCCACATCAGCAGGAAGAAGGCCATCATGGCGGTCACGAAGTCGGCATAGGCCACCTTCCAGGCGCCGCCGTGGTGACCCCCGCCGATGACCTTCTTGACCTTCTTGATGACGATCGGCTGTTCGCCGCTGACGGCCATTTCGCTTAAGCCTGCTTAACCCTGTTCGAGCGAACGTGACGGCTGGACGTTAAAATGCCGTTGCGATCGGGGCCGCGAAGGGCGATGTCGGGCGTCTTCCACACCGGTCGCTTTTTGGGAGTTCGCGGCATGAAGACGGCGTTTATCGGCCTGGGCGTGATGGGCTTCCCGATGGCGGGCCACCTGAAGGCCGCCGGCCACGCGGTGACCGTCTTTAACCGCACGCCGGAAAAGGCCGCGCGCTGGGTCGAAAAGCACGGCGGCGCGTCCAAGGCGACGATCGCCGAGGCGGTGGCGGGGGCCGAGCTGGTCTGCCTGTGCGTCGGCAATGACGACGACGTGCGCGACGTCGTGGCGCAGGTGCTGCCGGCCATGGCGGAGGGCGGCGTCATCGTCGACCACACCACCACCTCGGCCACCGTGGCCCGCGAGATGGACGCCGCCGCGCGGGCCGTCGGCCGCTGGTTCGTCGACGCCCCGGTGTCGGGCGGTCAGGCGGGGGCCGAGAACGGCCAGCTGACGATCATGGCCGGCGGCGACGCGGCCGCCTATGCCCGGGTCGAGCCCGTGCTGCTGGCCTACGCCAAGGCCATCCGCCTGATGGGTCCGTCGGGTGCGGGGCAGCTGACCAAGATGTGCAACCAGATCGCCATCGCCGGCGTGGTCCAGGGCGTGGCCGAGGCGCTGCACTTCGCCAAGCGGGCCGGCCTGCCGACCGATGACGTGCTGGCCGCCATCTCCAAGGGCAGCGCCCAGTCCTGGCAGATGGAGAACCGCTGGAAGACCATGTCCGAGGGCCAGTTCGACTTCGGCTTCGCGGTGGACTGGATGCGCAAGGACCTGGGCATCGCCCTGGCCGAGGCGGCCGTCAACGGCGCCAAGCTGGAAGGCACGGCGCTGATCGACGGCTTCTACGGCGAGGTCCAGGCGATGGGCGGGAATCGGTGGGACACGTCCAGCCTGGTGGCGCGGCTGGAGAAGTAGGGGCCAAGGCCCTCCCCCTATGGGGGAGGCGATCGCGCAGCGATCGGTGGGGGGAGGTTTGGGATCGCCGATCCGGATTGCGGTCATCTGCCGATCACTCCCCCCTCCGTCGGCTGCGCCGACACCTCCCCCACGGGGGGAGGGACTTGGACACGCGGGTTTTCGTTCTCACGCGATCTCTCGCTGAGGGATGGAAAGGGTCGCGGAGCGCCGGACATCGTCCGGAGAACTTTGAACAAATACCGTTTCGACGAAGCCTGACGCTCCGCGCGGTCGTTATCCGGAAGCTCGCGACGCTGAGCCCTGTTAGGGCCTCGCCGCCTTGAAGCCTCCGACGGGCGGGCCAGGTCAACGAAACCCGGTCCCGGACCGCGAGCGCGTCACCGCCCGCCTGCTGCTAGGTCAGCCCTCACGCCACGCCGTTTCTGTGTTCCATGCCCGGCCGGCCCTGGAGACGTGAGGTTTGATGTTGTCCATACCCACGCGGACAACACCGCCGACAGAGCTTCCCGCTCGATCGCCCCCCGCCGCCGCATCGGTCGCTGGCCATGCGCCCTTTCCATGCGGCGAGGTGGGATAAGGATACGGGCGGTTTGGAGGGTGAGGACCAAATCGGGTCGAGAAAGTTCAGGGCGTTGAAATCGCTGGTGTTTGTTGGCTATGCGCCGAGCATAGACGCCAACCGGGGACATGCTCTCACGGCAACGCCTCGCCAAATCATCTCCGAAGCGTGGGGTGAGTGCGTGTCCCCAACGACATCCCCGACACTTCCAGGCTCTCTCGGTGCCAAGAGCGTCCAACGCAACGGGTGACGTTGGGGACACGCACTCACGGCAAACCCTCTGCAACCCGGCCGGAGCCGTGGCATGAGTGCATGTCCCCGTCTGGACTCGCGTCCTGCTACCGCCCCTCGACCCAAAGGCTCAGCGGCTGCTTCTCCTCGCGGCGCACCAGGATGGCGTAGCCGATCGCGAACACCACGATCCCGATGATCAGGCCGCCCCAGAAGCCGGCGGGGCTGGCGAACCACAAGGTCAGGGTCGAGATGGTGGTGGCCAGGCCCAGCATGCACCATCGCAGGAGGATGCTGAATCCGTGATAGGTCTGCTCATGGGCGAGCAGTTCGGGTTTTCCGGTGTCGTTGAAATCGGCGTCCATGCGTCACCTCCGCTATCGTTGAGGCTCGGACCGGACCGTCGTACGCGGCCTCGGGCCGAACACTGGGAACACCCTAAGCCCGTTCCCGGTTTCGCGCGAGCGGATGGTTGTGATGAGCCAGGGCGTCGCCATATCCGCCAGATGGAAGCTCTCAAGGCCACGCTTGTCCTGATCGCCTTCGGGGCAGGGGTGATCCTGCTCTGCGTCTGGGCCATCCTGGCCCTGCGGCGCTCCAAGCGGTCGCTGGCGCCGGTGGCGGGCATGCTGATGCTGCTGGGCGCCTTCTTCACCGCCGATCCGCCGCCGCCGCCGAAATCGGAGTCGATCGCGCGGGACGAGGCCGACGAGGACGCCGCGGGCGATCCGGACAAGGTGGACGGGGCGTAGCGATATCGGCTTCGGAAGCGAAAACCTCGTCGAAGGACGAGCTCAGGATGAGGTTTTCTACTGCCGAGGCCTGCACAATGGTCCTCATCCTGAGCTTGTCGAAGGACGAGGATCACGCACCGCGTTGAATACCAGCCTAAGCGCCCGCCAGCCGCGCCAGCACCACCCGCATCAGCGGAGCCAGCACGATGTCGCCCGGCGCGGCCGGGTCGATCCAGGCCAGTTCCTCGATCTCGGCGCGGGCGGCGATCTGGCCTTCGACGCTCGCCAGATAGGTCGCCGAACGGACGGTGAAACCAGGCTCGTTGGCGGCTGGGGCCTCGAAGGCGCCCAGCAGGGTCGCGCCGACCAATCGGCAGCCGATCTCCTCGTCCAGCTCGCGGGCCAGGGCGGTCAGGTCGTCCTCGCCGGGCTCGCGCTTGCCGCCCGGCTTCATGAAGATCGCCGTGCCGCGCTTGCGGACCACCAGCATCCGGCCGGTCTCGTCGCGGATCACGGCGGTGACGATGTCGATGGCGCGGCTCATGGCGTGGCCTGGCCCGGATCGTCGCGACGTTCCTGCAGCCGCCAACGCAAGTCCATCGCGCCGAGTTCAAGCAGGCGTGCGTGGAGCCCGCGCTCGACGACCTTCATCATCTCGAGCTTCGGCCGCCAAGCGGCTTCCCGCATGCCGGCGTCCGGGACCTGCACCTGAAGGGCCCAGAGGCGGTCGGGGTTTGGGCCGCCAGGGAAAACGCCGACGTTCACCTCGTAGCCGCCGAACAGCGAGGCGTCGAACGCGATCGAGAACATCGACATGTCCTCGTCGCCGAACGGGTCCGCGATCTGGGCGCTGGGGAAGGCGAGGCCCTGGTGGATACGCTCGGCGAAATCCCGCACCGATCGCACATGGGCCCGGGGCCCGGCGGCCGGATCGGCGAAGCGGAAGCTCGCGAAGTGATCGATCGAGGCCTTCCAGCGCAGCGCCATGCCTTAAGCCAGCCGCTCCGCCGCCCACGGCGCGAAATAGCTGATGATCCCGGCCGCGCCGGCCCGCTTGAAGGCGGTCAGGCTTTCCAGGATGGCGCGGTCCTTGTCGATCCAGCCGTTCTGGGCCGCGGCCATGATCATCGCGTACTCGCCCGACACCTGGAAGGCGTAGGTGGGCATGCGGAACTCGTCGACCAGGCGGCGCAGGATGTCCAGATAGGGCATGCCCGGCTTGACCATGATCATGTCGGCGCCCTCGGCGATGTCGAGCGCGACCTCGCGGATGGCCTCCTCGGTGTTGGCCGGGTCCATCTGGTAGGTCTTCTTGTCCCCTTGGCCGGCCGACAGTTTCGCCGAGCCGATCGCGTCGCGGTACGGGCCGTAGAAGGCCGAGGCGTATTTGGCCGCGTAGGACATGATCATGGTGTCCTGGAAGTTCGCGCCCTCCAGGGCGGCGCGCAGGCGTCCGACCCGGCCGTCCATCATGTCGGACGGGGCCAGGATGTCGGCGCCGGCCTGCGCCTGCATCAGGCCCTGTTCGATCAGGCGCTCGATGGTCGGGTCGTTGAGGATCTTGCCGCCCTCGACCACGCCGTCGTGGCCGTGGTCGGTGAACGGGTCCAGGGCCACGTCGCACATGATGCCGACCTCGGGGGCGGCGTCCTTCATGGCCTTGACCGCCCGGGGGATCACGCCGTCGGGGTCCGAGGCGATCGACCCGGCGGCGTCCTTCCGCGACCCGTCGATGTGCGGGAAGATGGCGATGGCGGGAATGCCCAGGTCGCGGGCCCGCACGGCGGCCTTGGCGGCCTCCTTGACGCTGAGGCGCTCGACGCCCGGCATCGAGGCGACCGGGATCGTCCCTTCGCCCTCGTGCACCACCATCGACCAGATCAGGTCGGACGGCTCCAGCGTGGTCTCGCGGACCAGGCGGCGGGTCCAGTCGGCCTGGCGCAGGCGGCGCAGGCGGGTGGCGGGGTAGGGGGCGAGCGGAGGCGTGGTCATGACCAACGGTTTCGCGCGGGAGGCCGCGCGAGGCAAGGCGATTGGTTGCTTAAGGGCGCTTGCCGGACGCCACGGTCTGGCCAATGCTCGTCCTCGGCTGACAGGATTTGAGCGGGGCGGTGCGATGAAGCGGCTTGTGATGGCGATCGTGGCTTTGCTGACCTCCCTGTTCGCGACCGGCGCCGAGGCGCGGCAGGCGCCGCCGCCCAGCTATTACGACGCCAAGGCGCCCGACGCCTGGTCGGGCGGCGTTAGGATGATCGACATCGACACGCCGTCGGGCAAGTTCCGCGTCTGGACCAAGCGGGTCGGCTCGAACCCCAAGCTGAAGGTGCTGCTGCTGCACGGCGGTCCGGGCGCCACCCACGACTATTTCGAGCCTTTCGACAGCTACTTTCCGGCCCAGGGCATCGAATACATCTATTACGACCAACTGGGCTCCGGGCGCTCGGACAAGCCGACCGACACCAAGCTGTGGACCATCGAGCGCTTCGTCGACGAGGTGGAGCAGGTGCGCAAGGCGCTGGACCTGAACGCCGGCGACTTCTGCGTGCTGGGCCACAGCTGGGGCGGCGTGCTGGCGATCGAATACGCCCTGAAATATCAGGCCAACCTGAAGTGCGTCGTGATCTCGAACATGATGGCCTCGATCCCGGCCTATAACGACTACGCCAACAAGGTCCTGATGCCCGAAATGGACCCGGCGCAGCTGGCCAAGGTCAAGGCGCTGGAGGCGGCGGGGAAGACGTCGGACCCGGACTACATGGGCTCGCTGATCCCTATGCACTACGAGAAGCACATCCTGCGCCGGCCGGCCGACCAGTGGCCCGAGCCGGTGACCCATGCGTTCGGGCAGTTGAACGGCGAACTCTACACCCTGATGCAGGGGCCCAGCGAACTGGGCGCCAGCGGCCTGCTGGCCGACTGGGACCGCTTCGCCGACCTCAAGCGCATCACCGTCCCCACCCTGGTGATCGGCGCCCGGTACGACACCATGGACCCGGCCTATATGGAGAAGATGTCCAAGGAACTGCCCAAGGGCCGGTACCTCTACATGGCCAACGGCAGCCACATGTCGATGTACGACGACCAGGCGAACTACTTCGCCGGCCTCACCGCGTTCCTGAAGGGGCTGGACTAGAGCAGGATCAGGGCGCGTAGGAGGCGTTGTCGACGCGGGCCTGCTGGACGCCGTCGATGCGGCGCCAGACCTGCGCCTTGCAGACCAGGCCGCCCAGGACGCAGCCCTTGGCCTTCATGGTGCGGGCGTCGATGAACTCGGCGGTGCCGACCAGGGTGACCTTCAGGGTCGGAACGAAGACCTTGCCGCGCATGGCGCCGTTCTTGGTGGGCTCGAAATCGCGCAGCAGCTGCTGGCCGACCAGGGTGGTCAGGCCGCTCTTGCGCGCGTCGGCCTCGGCCTTGGGGCTGGCATAGACCACGGTGCCGCAGGTGCTGCGCCCGCAGTCCTTGATCGCGACCCGGACGTTGTCCTTGGGTCCGGTCCACACGCCTAGATCGGCCGCTTGGACCGAGGACACGCTGAACAGCGCCGCGAGGGCGGCGAAAACGGCAGTGAACTTACGCATGACAGACAGACGACGCCTCCGATAACCGCGATTTATACGGAGGACGCGGCGGTTCAAGGGCGCTGCGACATTTGGCTCCCGCTTTTCTCGCACTGCGGCATTCAAAGTCAGCGAGTGGGATATGATTGACACAGTCGTCGGCGCGCGGCACGTCAGCGGCCAAGAAGGCGAGGGGTTCACTCTGCCCCGCTTGGGAGGATATCGCGCATGGATTTCGCGCTCAACGACGATCAACGCGCTATTCAGGACATGGCCTCCGGCTTCGCGGCGGAACGCCTTGCCCCGCATTCCGCCGAGTGGGACGAAAAGAAGCACTTCCCGGTTGATGTGCTGCTCGAGGCTGCGTCCCTGGGTTTCGCCGGCATCTACGTCCAGGACGACGTCGGCGGCAGCGGGCTGTCGCGCCTGGACGCCTCGATCATCTTCGAAGCCCTCAGCTACGGCGACGTGCCGACCGCGGCCTATCTGACCATCCACAACATGGCCTCGTGGATGATCGACCGGTTCGGCTCGGACGACCTGCGCCGGCGCTACCTGCCGCGCCTGACCACCATGGAGCTGATCGCCAGCTACTGCCTGACCGAGCCGGGCTCGGGCTCGGACGCCGCGGCCCTGCGCACGACCGCGCGGCTGGACGGCGACCACTACGTGCTGAACGGCGGCAAGGCCTTCATCTCGGGCGGCGGAGTCTCGGACGTCTATGTGGTGATGGCCCGCACCGGCGCCGACGGCGCCAAGGGCGTCTCGGCCTTCGTGGTCGAGAAGGGGACGCCGGGCCTCAGCTTCGGGGCCAACGAGCGCAAGATGGGCTGGAATTCTCAGCCGACAGCGGCGGTGAACTTCGACGACTGCCGCGTGCCGGTCGCCAACCGGATCGGCCAGGAAGGCGAGGGCTTCCGCTTCGCCATGATGGGCCTGGACGGCGGGCGGCTGAACATCGCCTCGTGCTCGCTGGGCGGGGCGGCGTTCGCGCTGGACACCGCCAAGGCCTATCTCGAGAGCCGCAAGCAGTTCGGCAAGCCGCTGAAGGACTTCCAGGCCCTGCAGTTCAAGCTGGCCGACATGGCCACCGAGCTGGAGGCCGCCCGCCTGATGGTGCGCCGCGCCGCCCATGCGCTGGACAACAAGGACCCGCAGGCCACCAAGCTGTGCGCGATGGCCAAGCGCTTCGCGACCGACGCCGGCTTCCAGGTGGCCAACGACGCCCTGCAGCTGCACGGCGGCTACGGCTACCTCCAGGACTACCCGCTGGAGCGCATCGTCCGCGACCTGCGGGTGCATCAGATCCTGGAGGGCACCAACGAGATCATGCGGGTGATCATCGCGCGCGAGATGTTCCGGCAGTAAATTTTCCGCGTGACGGCAATCGGGGCTTAACCTTAATCCCCCCAGACTTGGATCGCCGTAGTTGGTGCTTTTAGGACGTGTCTCATGATCCGCGCGCCGTTTGTCGATCAAGGGAGCGTCGATCAGGGCGGCGCCGGGATCACGCTTGCCGACGAAGAGCCGATCGTCGACGTCAGCACCTTCTTCCAGGTCTCTCAGGACCTGCTGGTCATCCGCGACCTCGACGGGCAGGTGCTCAAGGCCAGCCCGTCCTGGTTCACCCATCTGGGACATCGTCCGGAGGAGATGGAGGGCCAGCCGCTGCTGAGGCTGGTTCATCCCGAGGATCTGCCCGGCACCTTGGTCAGCGTCGACGAAGTGAAGGGGCGCAAGATCGGCGATCCGGTCCTGGGGTTCATCAACCGCTATCGCCACAAGGACGGCGGCTATCGGACGCTCGAATGGCGGGCCCAACGATCCGGCGACCGCATCTACGGCGTGGCCCGGGACGTGACCGACCGGGTCGCGGCCGAACGCGAACTGATCGAGGCCAAGGCGCTGGCGGAAGCGGCCAGCCGCGCCAAGTCCGAATTCCTGGCCAATATGAGCCACGAGATCCGCACGCCCCTCAACGGGGTCATCGGCATCATCGACGCCCTGTCGCGCACGGCCTTGAGCGCCGAACAGGCCGAAATGATCTCGCTGGTTCGCGACTCCGGCGTCACGCTGGAACGGCTGGTGTCGGATTTCCTGGACGTGTCCAAGATCGAGGCCGGCCAGCTGCATCTCGAGACCCGGACGTTCGACCTGGACGAGGCGCTTCGCCCCTGCATCGAGGTCATGCGCTATCGGGCCCAGGACAAGGGGCTGGCCTTCGACGTCGTGCGCGACGCCGACGCGCGGGGCCGTTTCCTCGGGGACGCCACGCGCATCGGCCAGATCGTCGGCAACCTGATCTCCAACGCCGTGAAGTTCACGGAAAAGGGCGGGGTCACGCTTCGCGTGGGCCTGGACGAGACGCATCTGACCCTGGCGGTCGAAGATACGGGAATCGGCTTCGACGCCGAGCACGCCGCGCGCCTGTTCAACCGCTTCAGCCAGGCGGACGAAACCATCAGCCGTCGCTTCGGCGGGACGGGCCTGGGTCTGTCGATCTGCCGTTCGCTGGCGCAGATGATGGGCGGCGACATCGCCGCCGCCTCCGAGCCCGGAGTCGGCAGCCGCTTCCTCGTCTCGCTGCCCCTGCCGCGCGCGGAGACCCTGGCGGCCTACGACGCGCGGGCGCCTCAGCCGCCGCCGGTCCCCTGCCGCGTGGATGACCGACCCCTGCGGGTCCTGCTCGCCGAGGATCACCCCACCAACCAGCGCGTGGTCCAGCTCATCCTCGCCAGCCAGGGCGCCCATCTCGTCATGGTCGACGACGGCGCCCAGGCGGTCGCGGCCTATCAGGTGGAGGACTTCGACCTGGTGCTGATGGACATGCAGATGCCCGGCATGGATGGCCTGACCGCGATCCGCGCCATCCGCGCCCTGGAGGCCGCGCGCGGCGCGGCCCCGATCCCCATCGTGATGCTCAGCGCCAACGCCATGACCGAGCACAAGGACGAGGCGTTCGCCGCCGGCGCGGATGTTCACGTCGCCAAGCCCATCACGGCGGCCAGTCTCCTGGAGGGGATGCAGGCGGCCTTGGAGATGTCTGACCGGGCGCTTTAGCTTGACGCAAGGGCGCAGGCGACATCGGGCGCGTTCCGGAATATGTCAGGCGCCTTCGGAGCTTGGAACCGCGCCACGTGATCTATCTCTGCCGCCACGGCCAAACCGCGTTCAATCGCGAACATCGCCTGCAGGGGCGGATGGAGTCGGATCTGACACCGCTGGGGCGGGCCCAGGCCGGCGCCATGGCCGACCTGCTGCATGACCTGATCGCTCGCGACCAAGTCCAGCCCTGGCGCATCGTCGCCAGCCCGCTGCGGCGGGCGCGGGACACGGCGGGGATCATCGGCGCGAAGCTGGGCCTGCCGGTGGAATTCGACGACCGGCTGATGGAGCTGACGGTCGGTGAATGGGAGGGGCGGCTGCGAGCCGAGGTGGCGCGCGAACATCCCGAGCTGTTCACCGATCGGACCTGGTTCTTCGCCGCGCCGGGCGGCGAGACCTACGACCAGGTGATGGCGCGGGTGTCCGACTGGCTGTCCGAACAGGCCGCCGAACCGGAGCGCCGGCTGATCGTGGTCAGCCACGGCATCGCCGGCCGGCTGCTGCGCGGCGCCTATGCCGGCCTGTCGCCCGCCGAAGTCCTGGAGCTGGACGTGCCGCAGGACGCCCTTTATCGGCTGCACGCCGGCCAGTTGGACCGCTTCGACTGCGAACCGGTCGAAGACCCCGAACACGCCGCTGAACTCGTCAAGGACGCCGTATGACCGACCAACCCGAAGTCCTTGTCCG
The DNA here is from genome assembly GCF_001426905.1 of Caulobacter sp. Root1455. GTDB lineage: Bacteria > Pseudomonadota > Alphaproteobacteria > Caulobacterales > Caulobacteraceae > Caulobacter. The sequence goes on along the minus strand of NZ_LMFQ01000024.1, from coordinate 241,061 downwards.
CGTTCAGAAAAACGTCGGCCGGCTGACCCTGAACCGGCCCCAGGCGCTGCACGCCCTGACGCAGACCATGTGCGAGATCATGATCGCCGCGTTGCTGGACTGGCGGGACGATCCCGAGATCTACCTGGTCATCATCGACCACAGCGGCGAGCGCGGCTTCTGCGCCGGCGGCGACATCCGCATGCTGGCCCACAGCGGGGCGGGCGACGCCAAGGCGGCGCGGGCCTTCTTCCACACCGAATACCAGTTGAACCACCTGCTGTTCACCTACGACACCCCGGTGGTGGCGGTGATGGACGGGGTGGTGATGGGCGGCGGCGTCGGGATCTCGATGCCGGCCCACTTCCGGATCGCCACCGAGCGCACGACCTTCGCCATGCCCGAGACCGGCATCGGTCTGTTCCCCGACGTCGGCGGCGGCTGGTACCTGCCGCGCCTGCCGGGCAAGGCGGGGCTGTGGCTGGCCCTGACCGGGGCGCGGATCAAGGGCGCGGACTGCCTGCGCCTGGGGATCGCCACCCACTTCGTCGAGTTCGGCGCCGTCGAGGGCCTGAAGAAGGCGATCATCGCCGATCCGCGCCGCATCGAGGACACCCTCAAGACGTACCGCGCCGACGCCGGCAAGGCGCCGCTGGTCAGCATCGAGCAGGACCTCAACCGCCTGTTCGTCGGCGAGAGCGTCGAGCAGATCTTCGAGTTCCTGGAGGCCGACAGCAGCGACTGGGGCAAGGCCCAGCTGGCGACGATGAAGACCAAATCGCCCCAGACCCTGAAGGTCGCCTTCCGCCAGCTGGAGGCCGGGGCGGCGATGACCGACTTCGCCGACAACATGGCCATGGAGTACCGGATCGGCTCGCGGGTGGTCCGCCGCCACGACTTCCTCGAGGGCGTGCGCGCCGTGATCATCGACAAGGACAACGCGCCGAATTGGGATCCAGCCAAGCTTGAGGACGTTACCGACGCGATGCTGGACGAGATTTTCGCGCCTCTGCCGGCTGATCAGGAGTGGTCGCCGCTGACGTAGCGTGATTGCTGCGCTAGCTTGCGGGTAACAAGAAGACGCCGTCGGAAGGAATACCCATGCGTAAGCCGCTACTCAGCCTCGTCGCAGTGCTCGCCCTGGCGGGCTGCGCGACGACCCCTATGGGCCCGATGGCGCCGCCGCCGCCTCCGGCCGACGCGCCCGTCGCGGTGCCGGCCAACATCGCCGCGGCCCTGTCCGATCCCAACCGCCCCGCCGCCGACATGGTCCGTGACGACCTGCGCCTGCCGGGCCAGACCCTGTCGTTCGCCGGCGTCAAGCCGGGCGCCAAGGTCGCCGACCTGATCCCCGGCGGCGGCTATTTCACGCGCATCCTGTCCAAATCCGTCGGACCGCGCGGCCACGTCTACGCCTATGTGCCCGACGAACTGACCAAGCTGGCCAAGCGCGAGCCGGCGGTGAAGGCCATCGCCGCCGATCCCGCCTACAAGAACGTGTCGGTGATCCTCAACACCCTGCCCAACTTCAGCGCGCCCGAGAAGCTGGACCTGGTGTTCACCGCCCAGAACTACCACGACATGCACGACAAGTTCATGGGTCCGGCCGACCTGTCGGTGGTCAACCGCCAGATCTTCAGGGCCCTGAAGCCGGGCGGCGTCTATCTGGTGCTCGACCACGCGGCCGAGCCGGGCTCGGGCCTGCGTGACACCGAGACCCTGCACCGCATCGACGCCGAGACGGTCAAGCAGGAGGTGACCGCCGCCGGCTTCATCTTCGAGGGCGAGAGCCGCGTGCTGCGCGACCCGGCCGACAGCCGCAAGCTCAGCGTCTTCGACCCGTCGATCCGCGGCAAGACCGACCAGTTCATCTACAAGTTCCGCAAGCCGGCCGGGGCGCGGTAGGGCGCTTTGCGTCCTTCGAGGCCCGCTGCGCGGGCGCCTCGGGAAGAGGTAGGCTGTTGCTGAATTCCTCATCCCGAGGTGCGCAGCGGAGCGAAGCCTCGAAGGACGCAGTGAGTTTGAGGCCACGATAAGAGCCGCGCCCATGAGGCGCGGTTCGCATTTGCACGGAGTAGAAGCATGACCCGCATCGCCTTCATCGGCCTGGGCAACATGGGCGGCGGCATGGCCGCCAACCAGGCCAAGGCCCAGCATCACGTCAGCGCCTTCGACCTGTCGGCGGCGGCGCTGGAGAAGGCCGTGGCGGCCGGCTGCCACGCGGCGGGCTCGGTGGCCGAGGCGGTCAAGGACGCGCAGGTGGTGATCACCATGCTGCCGGCCGGGCCGCACGTGCGCGCGGTCTATGGCGAGCAGGTGCTGGCTCACGCGCCCAAGACCGCCTTGCTGATCGATTGCTCGACCATCGACGTCGAAAGCGCCCGGGCCGTGGCCGGGCAGGCGAGGGCGGCGGGCTTCCGCTTCGCCGACGCGCCGGTGTCGGGCGGGATCATGGCCGCCGAGGCCGGGACCCTGGCCTTCATGGTCGGCTGCGACGCGGCCGACTTCGCCGAGGTCGAGGCGGCGCTGGCCCCGATGTCGCGCGTGACGATCCACGCCGGCGACCACGGAGCGGGGCAGGCGGCCAAGATCTGTAACAACATGCTGCTGGGGATCTCGATGCTGGGAACCTGCGAGGCGTTCGCCCTGGCCGAGAAGCTGGGCCTGGCCGCCGACCGGTTCTTCGAGATCGCCAGCAAGTCGTCGGGCCAGTGCTGGTCGGTCTCGACCTATTGCCCGGTCCCGGGCGTGGGGCCCTCGACCCCGGCCGACCGCGGCTACGAGGGCGGCTTCGCCACGGCGATGATGCTCAAGGATCTGAAGCTGGCCCAGGAGGCGGCGGCCAAGGCCGGGGCCTCGACCCCGTTGGGGGCGCAGGCCGAGGCGCTTTACGCCCTGTTCGACGGTAACGGATTCGGCGGCAAGGACTTCTCGGCGGTGCTGCAGCTGTTACGCGGAAAGATGGCGGAGCTCGGTTGACTCAGCCTTCGCGAGAGTGATCTTTGAGGGCGCTGTTCGTTCACGAAGGCGACACGTCCGTTCGCGCCTTAGGTTTCCGAGGTATGGGGTTTCCGAGGTATGGGGTTTCCTAGGTAAATGTCCCTATGTGGACACGGCGCGTCGCTGGTGCGAAAAGCCAAGCCTTGAGAAGGGACCGATCGGACTCGTCAGGGTTCGTCGAGTGAAGACACCATGGATTACAAAGCCGCGTTCCGCAGCGCCGTCGATCAGATCCGCGACGAAGGCCGCTATCGGGTGTTCGCCGATGTGAAGCGCCATCGCGGCGCCTTCCCGCGCGCCACCTGGACCCGTCCGGACGGCGGCGAGAGCGAGATCGTGGTCTGGTGCTCGAACGACTATCTCGGCCAGGGCCAGAATCCCGTGGTGCTGGACGCCATGCACGCGGCGATCGACAACCACGGCTCGGGCTCGGGCGGCACGCGCAACATCTCGGGCACCAACCACCACCATGTCGAGCTGGAGGCCGAACTGGCCGACCTGCACGGCAAGGAAGCGGCCCTGCTGTTCACCTCGGGCTACGTCTCCAACGAGGCCAGCCTTTCGGCGCTGCAGAAGATCCTCCCGGGCCTGATCATCTTCTCCGACGCCCAGAACCACGCCTCGATGATCGCCGGCATCCGCAACGGCGGCTGCGAGCGTCACATCTTCCGCCACAACGACCTGGCGCACCTTGAGGAACTGCTGATCGCCGCGCCGGCCGACGCGCCCAAGCTGATCGCCTTCGAGAGCGTCTATTCGATGGACGGCGACATCGCCGACATGGCCGGAACGGTGGCCCTGGCCAAGAAGTACGGCGCGATGACCTATCTGGACGAGGTCCATGCCGTGGGCATGTACGGTCCGCGCGGCGGCGGCGTCGCCGAGCGCGACGGCCTGATGGACCAGATCGACATCATCGAGGGCACCCTGGGCAAGGCGTTCGGGGTGATGGGCGGCTACATCACCGGCGACACCGTGGTGGTGGACGCCATCCGCCTGGTCGCCTCGGGCTTCATCTTCACCACCTCGCTGCCGCCGGCCCTGACCGCCGGGGCGCTGGCCAGCGTGAAATATCTCAAGCAGCACCCGGAGGTTCGCGAGATCCACCAGGAGCGCGCCAAGACCCTGAAGGCGATGTTCAAGGCCGCCGGCCTGCCGGTGATGGAGAACGACAGCCACATCGTGCCGGTGCTGGTCGGCGATCCCGTCCACTGCAAGCTGATCAGCGACATGCTGCTGGCCGACCACGGCGTCTATGTTCAGCCGATCAACTATCCGACCGTGCCGCGCGGCACCGAGCGCCTGCGCTTCACGCCCACGCCGTTCCACACCGACGACATGATGCGCAAGCTGGTCGGGGCGATGGAAACCCTGTGGGCGCACTGCAACGTGGCCCGCATGGGCGGCCACGCCGCGTAAGAGGACGTCCGCTTCTTCGAAAACGCCTTACCGCCCCCGCATCCTGCCCTTGCCCAGACCGATCGACTTGGCGAAGTCGGAGCGGCGCTCGGCATAGGCGGGGGCCACCATCGGGTAGTCGCCGGGCAGGGACCACTTGCGACGGTATTCCTCGGGACTCATGTCGTAGTGGGTGCGCAGGTAGCGCTTGAGCATCTTCAGTTTCTTGCCGTCTTCCAGGCAGACGATGTAGTCGCGCTGCACCGAGCGCGAGACCGGCACGGCCGGCTTGCCGCGTTCGACGGGCTGTTCGGCCTGCGAGGTTCCCAGGGCCGAGAGCGCGCCGTGGACCGACCGGATGAGCTCGGGGATCGCCGTGCGCGCCACCGTGTTCTGGGCGACGTAGGCCGCGACGATTCCAGCGCTGAGGCCCAGGATATCGATGTCGTCGTCGTTGGTCTCCGCCTCGCCGTACGCCGTCGCCATACTCGTCCCGCCCTGTCTTTCGAACTGCTTGGAAGTCGCCAAAACACCCGGTGCGCCAGCCGTACTGGCGCCGGTCCCTCTCGCAACGCTTCGGCTTGGGACGAGGTTCCCGGATTGATCGCGGCGCGAAGGGGGGTAAAGAGAGCGCGACCGAACTCCGCCCGAGTCCGACCGAAACGACATCCTTCCAGTCTCCCAGCCCCAGGAGAGCGTCCATGACCGCACCGGCCACCAACATCACCGCCGACAAGAGCGCGTTCTTCGGGGCCGATCTGGCCGCGGCCGACCGTGACATCTTCGATCGCATCGGGCTGGAGCTGAACCGTCAGCAGAACCAGATCGAGCTGATCGCGTCGGAGAACATCGTCTCGCGCGCGGTGCTTGAGGCCCAGGGCTCGATCCTGACCAACAAGTACGCCGAGGGCTATCCGGGCAAGCGCTACTACGGCGGCTGCGAATATGTGGACGAGATCGAGACGATCGCCATCGAACGGGCCAAGGCCCTGTTCGGCGCCGGCTTCGCCAACGTCCAGCCGCACTCGGGCTCGCAGGCCAACCAGTCGGTGTTCATGGCGCTGCTGCAGCCGGGCGACACCTTCCTGGGCATGGACCTGGCGGCCGGCGGCCACCTGACCCACGGCTCGCCCGCCAACCAGTCGGGCAAGTGGTTCAAGCCGGTGTCCTACACCGTGCGCCAGCAGGACCAGCTGATCGACTACGACGCCGTCGAAGAGGTCGCCAAGGCCAACAAGCCCAAGCTGATCATCGCCGGGGGCAGCGCCTACAGCCGCCAGATCGACTTCGCCCGCTTCCGCCAGATCGCCGACGCGGTCGGCGCCTATCTGATGGTCGACATGGCCCACTTCGCGGGCCTGGTGGCCGGCGGCGTGTTCCCCAGCCCCATCCCGCACGCCCACGTGGTCACCACCACCACCCACAAGACCCTGCGCGGCCCGCGCGGCGGCATGGTGCTGACCAATGACGAGGCGATCATCAAGAAGGTCAATTCGGCGGTGTTCCCCGGCCTGCAGGGCGGTCCGCTGGAGCACGTGATCGCCGCCAAGGCCGTGGCCTTCGGCGAGGCGCTGCAGCCGGCCTTCAAGGCCTATGCCCAACAGGTCATCGACAACGCCAAGGCCCTGTCCGAAGCGCTGCAGACCCAAGGCGTCAACATCGTCTCGGGCGGCACCGACAGCCACCTGATGCTGGTCGACCTGCGGCCCAAGGGCGTGACCGGCCGCGACGCCGAGCATAGCCTCGAGCGCGCCCACATGACCTGCAACAAGAACGGCGTGCCGTTCGACACCGCGCCTTTCACCGTCACCTCGGGCATCCGCCTGGGCACCCCGGCCGGCACCACCCGCGGCTTCGGCACGGCCGAGTTCACGCGCGTCGGCCAGCTGATCGGCGAAGTGGTCAACGGTCTCGCGGCCAACGGTCCTGACGGCAACGCCGCGGTCGAGGCCAAGGTGCGCGAGGAAGTCCTGGCCTTGACGGCTCGGTTCCCGATCTACAACTAATAGATCCTATCGTGGTCGGGAGGGCCTAGATCATGCGCTGCCCGTTCTGCGGCCACATGGAAAGTCAGGTTAAGGACAGCCGCCCGTCGGAAGACGGCGCGGCCATCCGTCGGCGTCGGCTCTGTCCGGAGTGCGGCGGCCGCTTCACCACCTTCGAGCGGGTCCAGCTGCGCGAGCTGACCATCCTCAAGCGTTCGGGGCGGCGTTCGCCGTTCGACCGCGAGAAGCTGGTGCGCTCGATCTCGATCGCCACGCGCAAGCGCCCGGTCGATCCCGAGCGGGTCGAGCGGATGGTCAACGGCATCGTCCGCCAGCTGGAAAGCCAGGGCGAGACCGAGCTGCCGTCCTCGGCGGTGGGCGAGATGGTGATGAAGGCGCTGAAGTCGCTCGATGACGTCGCCTATGTCCGCTACGCCTCGGTCTATCGCGATTTCCGGGAAACTAGCGATTTCGCAAAGTTTCTGGGGCAGGAAGGTCTGAGCGACGTCGCCGAAGACGAGCTATAGGCGCATTCTACGATTCGATTGGGCGGCGGCGACGCCGCCATTCTACGATTTGGTTTCGGCGGCGACGCCGCCAGGACGACGATTCGATTTGGCGACGGCGCCGTTTGGTGCGAAGTGACCGGTCCCGTCGAGGAGAATTCAAAGGACTATGGTGGAAGACAAGATTCGCCTGCTGATCGTGGAAGCCCGGCGCTATTCGGGGCTTTCCGACGCTTTGCTGCAAGGCGCGGCGCAGGCGATCGACGCCCTGGGCGCCGAGTACGACGTGATCACCGTGTCCGAGTCGATGCAGATCCCGACCGCCGTCGCCCTGGCCGAGGAGGCCGGTCACCGGCCCGTCGGCGTGCGCTATGACGGGTTCGTGGCGCTGGGCGTCATCATCCGCGGCGAGACCTATCATTCCGAGATCATGGCCAACGAGACCGCGCGCGGGCTCAACGACCTGTCGTTCGGCAAGCGCCTGGCCATCGGCTACGGCGTGCTGACCGTCGAGGACGAGGACCAGGCCTGGAGCCGGGCTCGGGCGTCCGAGGGCGACCGGGGCGGCAAGGCCGCGCGGGAGTGTCTGGAGATCGTGGCCTTGAAGCGTCAATTGCTGGGACAAGCGCGATGAGCCGGGGCGATCGCATCCAGCCGCGCTCGGTGGCCCGCCTGGCCGCCGTCCAGGCCCTGTATCAGATGGAAGTCTCCGGCGTCGGCGTCGACGCGGTGGTCCGCGAGTTCTCCGAGCACCGCTTCGACCGTGACGTCGACGGCCCTGACGGCGACCGCCTGGCCCAGGCCGACGAGATCTTCTTCGCCGACCTGGCCAAGGGCGTCGTCGCCCATCAGGCCGGCATCGACCAGGCCATCGTCCGGCGTCTGGCCTCGGGCTGGAAGCTGGAGCGTCTGGACGCCACGGCCCGCGCGGTGCTGCGCTCGGGAGCCTATGAGCTGATGCACCGGCCCGACGTGCCCAAGGAGGTCGTGATCGACGAGTATGTCGAGATCGCCAAGTCTTTCTTCGAGGGACCGGAATCCGGTTTCATCAACGGCGCCCTGGACGCCATCGCGCGTGACGCCAGAAGCTGACGACGATTGGTTCGACGAACCGACGGCGCAAGCGCCGGCGGTCGACGAAGCGTGGTTCGACGAGGCCGCGACGCCCGCCGCCGCGCCGCCCGTCGACGAGTTCGGCCTGATCGAGCGGCTGCTGCGGCCGCTGACCCGCGGCGACGCCGCCGCGCTCAGCCTGTTGGACGACGCGGCCGTGCTGCCCTCGCGCCCCGGCTATGACCTGGTGATCACCAAGGACGCCATGGTGGCCGGCGTGCACTTCCTGGCCGGCGAGGACCTGGACGTGGTGGCCAAGCGGCTGCTGCGCACCAACCTGTCGGACCTGGCGGCCAAGGGCGCGGTTCCTTACGGCTATTTCCTGGCGGTGGGCTGGCCCTCGGGCACCACCCTGACCGACCGCGAGATCTTCGCGCGCGGCCTGGCCGAGGACGGCGAGTTGTATGACGTCAGCCTGCTGGGCGGCGACACGGTCGCCACCTCGGGCCCGATGGTGGTCTCGGCCACCTTCCTGGGCTGGGTGCCCAGCGGCGACGCGGTGCTGCGCAAGGGCGCCCGCATCGGCGACCGCCTGATGGTCAGCGGCACGATCGGCGACGGCTGGCTGGGCCTGCTGGCCCACTGGGGCGAGGTCGAGGATCCCGACGGCGGCCTGGTGCGCCGCTACCGCCTGCCGCCGCCGCGCCTGGCCATCCGCGACGCCCTGCGCGCCTACGCCCGCGCCGCCGCCGACGTCTCCGACGGCCTGCTGGCCGACGCGGCCCACGTGGCCAAGGCCAGCGGCCTGCGGGTCAAGGTCGACCTGGACCGCCTGCCGCTGTCGCCCGGCGCCCGCCATTGGCTGGGCGCCCAGCCCGAAGCCGGCGAGGCGCGGATGTCGCTGGCCTCGGGCGGCGACGACTACGAGATCGTCTGCGCCGTCGACCCCACCGACGTGGCCGCCTTCCAGGCCGCCGCCATGGCCGCCGGCGTCCCCGTGCGCGACATCGGCGAGTTCGTGGAAGGCGAGGGGATCTGCGCCCTGTTCAAGGGCAAGGACATCACGCCCGAGCGGCTGGGCTGGCTGCACGGGTAGTGCATTGCGCTCAAGGCTGCGCGAATTCTCGAGCTTGCTGAGGGCATAGCTTCACTTCGCAACAATCACTGATTGTTTAGATGCGATGTAAAGTTGCGCGAACTTGGGCCGGCGTTCCAAATATTTGTTAGAGAATCTCAGATGTCCCTCATTTCAGCATTGCAATTAGTGGGCGCGAGAATTCGGTGAAAGCGTGACCTTTCCTTGGGGGAGGTTGCGATGTTTAGGAATTTTCTTGGAGTGATGGCTCTCGCGTCGATAATCGCGACGGGAGCTGGCGCGGCGTCTCAGACAGACGCTCAAATCCGCCAAGCGATAATTCAGCAATCGATCGCGAACTATCCTGGAAATTGCCCTTGTCCGTATAATTCGGCGCGCAATGGCAGTTCCTGTGGTGGACGCAGCGCCTGGAGCCGAGGCGGTGGCTATGCGCCGATGTGCTACCCGTCAGACATCTCAAAGGCCGAGGTGGACGCCTATCGACGTTCGCGGCCTTGAAGGCGAGGGCATGGCGCTCCGCGCCACGTCGGTAGCGAAACCTCAAGCCTTCCCGGTTAAGCCAACAGGCATGACCCGTCCTTCGCCCATCGCCCGTCGCGCCTTCCTGACCGTCTCGCTGGCCCTGCTGGCGACGCCGGCCTTCGCGCGGTCGGCTAAAAAGGAGAAGAAGGGCGGCAAGGAGGGCGAGGACGAGGAGGCGGCCGATCCGGTGATCAAGCTGCAGCCGATGGCCCTGCCGATCATCGCCGGCGGCAGGCTGATCAACTACGTCTTCGTGCAGATGGCCATCACCCTGAAGCCCGGCCTGCCGACCGCGGTCTTCGAGGGCAAGGAGCCGATGCTGCGCGACGCCATCGTCCGCGAGGCCCACGCCAAGCCGTTCATGCGCCCCGACAGCTATGTCGCCCTCGACGAGGCCCGGCTGAAGGCCTCGGTCCTGCGCCAGACCAACGGCCTGATCGGACCGGGCAAGGTGGCGCTGATCACGGTCGTCAAGCAGACGCCGCGCAACTTCGTTCCGCCGCCGGCCAAGCCCGTCGCGCAAGCCCGGGCCGCGCCCAGCGCCGCGCCGGCCGGCGACACCAATATCGTCCCTTAGCGCTCGCGGGACGCCTGGCGGGCCCCGCGAGCCCGCGGACCTAACTGAACGCCGTTCCCGCAATCGGTTGACACTCGCCGGTCATTTGGCACTGTCACGCCCTTGGCGTCTTAACGACGCCATCAGGGAGCATCGAGGGGGCATGAGGCCATAGGCCCGCCCGTCGTGCGGCCGGGGGCGGTCTGTTCGATCGTAGTCCTGTCGAAGCGGCGACCCTCTCGTGATTGAAACGCGAATGAGGGCGACTTACCGATGAGTTCTTGGCTTTACGTGGCCATAGGGGCCGGACTGCTGGCGGTGCTGTACGGCGCCGTGCAGACGGCGTCTCTGATGCGGGCTTCGCCCGGCAATGCGAAGATGCAGGAGATCGCCGCGGCGATCCAGGAAGGGGCCCAGGCCTATCTGAACCGCCAGTACACGACGATCGCCATCGTCGGCGTGGTGGTCATCGCCTTGCTGAGCTTCTTCTTCAAGTCGTGGGAACAGCCGGTCGGCTTCGCCCTGGGCGCGATCCTGTCGGGCGCGGCCGGCTTCGCGGGCATGTTGATCTCGGTGCGCGCCAACGTCCGCACTGCCCAGGCCTCGTCCGAGAGCCTGGCCAAGGGCCTGTCGATGGCCTTCACCTCAGGCGCCGTCACCGGCATGCTGGTGGCGGGCTTCGCCCTGATCGGCGTGGCCGGTTACTTCGCCGTGCTGCTGAAGACGGGCCATGCGGGCACCGACCGCGTGGTGGTCGATTCGCTGGTCTCGCTGGGCTTCGGCGCCAGCCTGATCTCGATCTTCGCCCGTCTGGGCGGCGGTATCTTCACCAAGGGCGCCGACGTGGGCGGCGATCTGGTGGGCAAGGTCGAGGCCGGCATTCCGGAAGATGACCCGCGCAACGCCGCGACCATCGCCGACAACGTCGGCGACAACGTCGGCGACTGCGCCGGCATGGCCGCCGACCTGTTCGAGACCTATGCGGTGACCACGGTCGCCACCATGGTGCTGGCGGCGATCTTCTTCCGCGGCACCGAAGCGGTGTCGTCGATGATGCTGCTGCCGCTGGCCATCTGCGCCGTCTGCATCGTGACCTCGATCATCGGCTCGTTCGCCGTGCGCCTGGGCAAGAAGCAGAACATCATGGGCGCCCTCTACCAGGGCCTGATCGTCACCGGCGCGCTGTCCATTCCGGCGGTGGGCTGGGTGATCTTCCAACTGGTGCCCGAGGCCGTCACGGTCGGCGCCAAGACCTTCGGCGCGGCCGACCTGTTCCACTGCGGCCTGGTCGGCCTGGCGGTCACCGCCGCCATCGTGGTGATCACCGAATACTACACCGGCACCAACTTCCGTCCGGTGAAGTCGGTGGCCCAGGCCTCGGTCTCCGGTCACGGCACCAACGTGATCCAGGGCCTGGCCATGTCGCTGGAATCCACGGCCCTGCCGGCCCTGACCATCATCGTCGGCATCCTGGTGACCTATAACCTGGCGGGCCTGTTCGGCATCGCCATCGCCACCACCACCATGCTGTCCCTGGCCGGCTTCATCGTCGCCCTGGACGCCTTCGGCCCGGTCACCGACAACGCCGGCGGCATCGCGGAAATGGCCGGCCTGCCGCCGGAAGTCCGCGTCACCACCGACGCCCTGGACGCCGTGGGCAACACCACCAAGGCCGTGACCAAGGGCTACGCCATCGGTTCGGCCGGCCTGGGCGCCCTGGTGCTGTTCGCCGCCTACACCGAGGACCTGAAGTTCTTCTCGGCGCACGCCGAGGCGGGCAGCTTCTTCGACGGCATGGGTCCGGTGACCTTCGATCTGTCCAACCCCTATGTCGTGGTCGGCCTGCTGTTCGGGGGGCTGCTGCCCTTCCTGTTCGGCGGCATGTCGATGACGGCCGTGGGCCGGGCGGCCGAGTCGGTCGTGGCCGAGGTGCGCCGTCAGTTCCGCGAGAACCCGGGCATCATGACCTACGAGACCAAGCCGGAATACGGCAAGGCCGTGGACATCCTGACCAAGGCCGCGATCCGCGAGATGATCGTGCCCAGCCTGCTGCCGGTGGTTTCGCCGGTGGTGCTGTTCTTCGTGATCAAGGCCATCGCCGGCAAGGTCGACGCCTTCGCGTCGCTGGGCGCCATGCTGATGGGCGTGATCGTCACCGGCCTGTTCGTCGCTATCTCGATGACCAGCGGCGGCGGGGCCTGGGACAACGCCAAGAAGGTGATCGAGGAAGGCTTCACCGACAAGGACGGCGTCCTGCACAAGAAGGGCGGCGACACCCACAAGGCCGCCGTCACCGGCGACACCGTCGGCGACCCCTACAAGGACACCTCGGGTCCCGCCGTGAACCCGATGATCAAGATCACCAACATCGTGGCCCTGCTGCTGCTGGCGGTCCTGGCCCACGGCGTCTGATCGACACCGAAGACCTGACATGACGACGCCCCGGAGGTCTCCCTCCGGGGCGTTTTCATTTGGGCGCTCGGATCGAGCGGCTTAGCTGCGGCGACCGTCGTGACGATCGTTGTGGTCGTAACGGTCGTGGCGATCATCGCGGTCGCGACGTTCCATCTGGATCTGGCGGCTCAGGCGGTCGAAGCGGGCGTCCAGGTCGGCGCGCTCGCGCATCGACAGGCCGTGCGACCGGCGATAGCTGACCTCCAGGCGACTGATCGCGCGGAACTCGCCGCGCAGGCGCTGGGCTTCGGAGCGGGTCAGGGAGCCGTTGCGGACGCCCACGTCGATGCGGTGCTCCAGATTGGCCTGACGCTGGTTGATCGGCTGCCACGGGGCGGCCTGGGCGGCCAGGGGAGCGGCCGCGACGGTGGCTAGGGCGGCCAGGGCGAAAAGAGTGCGCTTCATGGTGTTTAGTCTCCGACGATGTCCTGTCGGGCGCCCGACGCGTCCGATGGAGGCCATAAGGCGCTTGGCCACCTGAACGTTCCCGGTGTCGGGCGTTGTGCTGCGTTCATGCGGCGGGTTGTCGCTGTGGTGGGGCAGGGCGGTGAACGGAACGTCGCCGCCGCCGTTCTCCCCCCGGGCCAAGCTTGTGGCCGGCGGGGTGATAAAGCATGACGTTGCAGCAGGGACTGTCCTTCGGCCTGATCGGCGCGACGGTGCTTTGCTTCATCTGGGGGCGATGGCGCTACGACTTGGTCGCCCTGGGCGCCCTGGCCGTCGGGCTGTTGTTCGGGCTCATCCCGATCAAGTCGGCCTTCGACGGCTTTTCCAACGACATCGTGGTGATCATCGCAAGCGCCCTGGTGCTGAGCGCCGCGATATCGCGGTCGGGCCTGGTCGACACCCTGATGGCGCCGCTGCTGCCGCACCTGAAGGACGAGCGCACCCAAGTGCCCGTGCTGTCCACGGTCACGACCCTGCTGTCGATGGCCACCAAGAACGTCGGGGCCCTTGCGCTGATGATGCCTTCGGCCCTGCGCATCGCCCGCAACACCGGCGTGTCGCCCGGGCGGCTGCTGATGCCAATGTCGTTCGGCTCCCTGGTCGGCGGCCTGGCCGTGCTGGTCGGCACCTCGCCCAACATCATCGTTTCGGAAGTACGGCACGAGGCCCTGGGCGAGCCCTTCGCCATGTTCGACTTCATGCCCGTGGGCGGGACCCTGGCGGTGCTGGCGATCCTGTACCTGGCCTTCGCCTACCGCCTGCTGCCCAAAGGCCGCACCGCGGCCATCGACATCGACGCGGCCCTGGCCGCCAACGCCTATGTCACCGAGGTGGAGATCCCCGACGGCTGGACCTTCGAGCAGTCGCGGATCGCCGATCTGCGGAAGGCGGCGGGGGAGGCGGTGGCCGTCGTGGCCCTGCTGCGCGACCGCCGGCAGATCGCCTCGCCGCATCCCAACCGCAAGCTGTTGCCGGGCGATGTGCTGCTGCTCGAAGGACAGCAGCAAGAACTGAACGAACTGATCGTCAAGGCCAGGCTGAAGCTGAGCGACGCCGACCGCCCCGTCGTGATGGAGGAGCCGACCGACGAGGTGCGGGTGGTCGAGGCGGTGATCGGCGCGGAGTCCGACCTGATCGGCCAGACGGCCAAGAGCCTGGCGCTGAATCACACCTATGGCGTCAATCTGCTGGGCGTCAGTCGCGCCGGCTACCGGATGGCCGGACGGCTGGCCACGGTGCGGATGAAAGCTGGCGACGTCCTTGTGCTGCAAGGCGCCGAACAGAAGCTCCCGACGGCTTTGCAGGCCTTGGGCTGCCTGCCGTTGGCCGAGCGCGAGGTGCGGCTGGGCGGCATGCGTCACGCCCTGCTGCCGACCGCGATCCTGGCCGTGGCCATGCTGCTGGTCGCCTTCGGCGTGCTGCCGGTGGCCGGGGGCTTCTTCGCGGCCGCTGTCCTTGTGGTGGCCACCGGCGCCCTGCGGATGCGCGAGGCCTATGCGGCGCTGGACGCCCCCGTGCTGGTGCTGGTGGCGGCCCTGATCCCGGTCAGCGACACGGTCCAGGCCAGCGGCGGCACCGACCTGATCGCCGGCTGGCTGTCGGGCGCGTTCCACGGCCTGCCGCCGCTGCTGACCCTGACGGCGATGATGGCCGTGGCCATGGCGGCCACGCCGTTCCTGAACAACGCCGCCACGGTGCTGATCGTCGCCCCGATCGGCCTGGGCCTGGCCAAGCATCTGGGTCTCAGTCCGGACCCGTTCCTGATGGCGGTGGCGGTCGGGGCGGGCTGCGACTTCCTCACGCCGGTCGGCCACCAGTGCAACACGCTGGTGCTGGGACCGGGAGGGTATCGGTTCGGCGATTACGCCAGGCTGGGGGCGCCGCTCACGGTGCTGATCCTGGTCGTGGCCCCCAGCCTGATCGCGCTGGTCTGGCCGCTCACCGGCCGATGATCAGTAGATGTCTTCGGGATTGAGGATCGGCTCGGGGGCGGCGTGGCCGCTGGCGTCGGTGAAGACCTGGGGGGCGGCCGTCTCGGCGACGCCGCGCCGTTCATCGCCCAGGTAGTCATGGTCGATCTTGCGGCGGCGGCAGGGGCCGAAATAGGCCCCGACCCGGACGAATTCACGCGGGTTGTTGATCACCTCGTTGACCCGATGCAGCACGCCCCGCGCGGTGAGGGGCTTGGCCAGGAATTCGGTGACCCCGGCCTGGACGGCCTCGTCGAGGCTGGCGCGGGTGGCGTGGCCGGTGACCATGATGATGGGGACATAGGGATTGTTGCTGGCCGGCGAGGTGCGCACCCAGCGGACGAAGGCCAGGCCGTCGACCGGCTGCATCTTCAGGTCGGTGAAGATGATGTCGATTTCGCGCTCGGTGACGATCTTCAGCGCTTCGACGCCGTCGTTGGCCTCGAGAATCTTGCGGATGCCCAGCGATTTCAGGACCGCGCCGATGATCTCGCGCATCGGCGCGTTGTCATCGATGATGAGCACCGTCAACGGACGCAGATCGGGCGCGCTCAAGGGTCATCCTCCCGGAAAGTCGCGGCGTCACGGTACGTCGCCGCAGCCTTGCTTCCTGGGATTGTATCGAGCTCGTCGTTTAGAAACCGTTGACGCGACGGCAAATTGTCGCGGAATTTCAGCCGCTTATGCTTAACGAGTTGTGCGGCGAAACCTTCCCTCGGAGAAGGCGTCTAGCGACGGTCCTGCGGGCGGTTGCCGGGGGACTCGTCGTCTTGCGGCAGCATGCCGCCGCGGCCGACATTGCCCAGCAGCTGTTCGAGGATCGTCATCTCGCGGCCGCGGGTCGGGGTCTCATGGCCGTTGTAGGCGATGACCTTGCCGTCCTTCAGCGTGTAGGTGTCGACCGAGGCGACCTTTTCGTCGGTCGGATTGAACTTGATCGCCACCACGTCGCGCTTGATTACCCGCGGCCTGTAGAAGGCCACGCGGTCGGTGGTCTGCGAGATGTAGTACCAGGCGTTCTGGTCGAAGGTGGACGTGGCCGAGGGCGAGCCCAGCTTTTCCGTCACCGTCGACTTGGTGTCCTCGCCGACCTTCATGTCGACAGGCTTGGCCTCGATGGCCTGGAAGCCCGAATAGCTCGTCAGCGGCGTGCAGCCCCCGGCGACGACGGCGAGGCCGATGACGGCGGCGGCGAGAACGGCAGGACGAAACATTGAGGCTCCGGAACCTAGGCAGGCTGACTTTGACCTATCGCCCGCGCGGGCTTAGTTCAATGGTCCGCGTGGATTGAACGGCTAACTAGTTCCGTGTCGCGGCGAAATCGAGGCGAAGTGATGTTTCTGGACCGGCTGCTCAAACCCAGGCCCGCCAAGGCGGCGGGGGGCAAACTCTATGCGTCGGCGGTGGCTCAGGCCCGTTCTCCGGCGTTTTACGCCCAGATGGGCGTGCACGATTCGATGGAGGGCCGGTTCGAGCTGTTCACCCTGCACGTGGCGCTGCTGCTGGAGCGGTTGAAGGGCCAGGGCGACTCGGCGGCCGAGGTTTCGCAGGAGACCTTCAACGCCTATACGCGCGGCCTGGACGACGCCTTCCGCGAGATCGGCGTGTCCGACACCGCCGTCGGCAAGAAGATGAAGAAGCTGGTCGGGGCCGCCTATGGCCGCCTCAAGGCGTTCGACGAGGCGGCGACCGCCTTGCCCGACCGATCGGTGCTGAGCGCCGCCCTGGCCCGCACCGCCTTCGAGGAGCGCGGCGAGGGCGACGTGGCGGGCCTGACCGACTATGTGGTCGCCGCGCGCGACCGATTGGCGGCCCAGCCGCTCGAGACCTTGCTGCAAGGAGAGGCCCAATGGCCGAAGGCGTGATCGATCCCTGGCCCAGCGCGGTCTCCCTGGGCCGGGTGAGCCGCGGCGGCGTGGATCTGCGATTCGAGCCGGACGAAGCCGCGCGCCGCGAGATCGCCAAGACCCTGGGCCTGGTTTCGCTGGAATCGCTGACCGCCGAGGTCTTCCTGCGGCCCTGGATGGACGGCGCCGAGGTCTCGGGCCTGATCCGCGCCCGGGTGACCCGGGTGTGCAGCGTCTCGGCCGACGAGTTCGAGGAGCCGGTCGAATCGCGGTTCAGCGTCCACGTCCTGCCGGCCGACAGCGAATACGCCCCCCCGGACGAGGACGCCGGCGGCGAACTGGGCCTGGATCCGGAGGGCGACGATCCCCCCGACGTGCTCGAAGGCGAGACCATCGATGTCTCGGCCTATGTGATCGAGCACCTGGCCCTGGAGCTGGATCCGTTTCCCCGCAAGCCGGGCGCGGTGTTCCAGCCGCCGGCCGAGCCGGTGGACCTTTCGCCCTTCGCGGCCCTGAAAAAGCTGAAGGGAGACCCCGACACCGGGGGCGAGGGGGCCTGAAATGGCCGATTCCTTCCGCTTGCGTGATATTCCCGCGGCTGTATCGTCCCGCCGCCTTGCCCTGACCTTTGAAGGGGCGGTGCGCCGCTTCAGGAGCCGATAGCGCCTCGTGCCTCACCCCGTAGTCATTTCGATCGACGCCATGGGCGGGGATCACGGCCCGTCCGTGATCGTTCCGGCCGTGGCGCTCGCCGCCAAGAGCCTTCCCGACGTCCGCTTCCTGCTGCATGGCGACGAAGCCCAGCTGAACGCCCAACTGGCCAAGTTCCCGGACGCCCGGGCGGTCAGCGAGGTGCGCCACACCGACAAGGCCATCTCGATGGAGGAAAAGCCCGCCCAGGCCATGCGCCGGGGCAAGGGCACCAGCCTCTGGAACGCGGTCGAGGCGATCCGGGCCGGCGAGGCCGCCGCCTGCGTTTCGGCCGGCAACACCGGCGCCCTGATGGCGATCTCCAAGCTGATCCTGCGCATGGGCGCCAATCTTGAGCGGCCGGCGATCGTGGCCAGCTGGCCGACGATGCAGGGCGTCTCGGCCGTGCTCGACGTCGGCGCCAACATCGAGAGCGACGCCAAGCAGCTGATCGAGTTCGCGATCATGGGCGCGGCCTTCCACCACGCGGTGCACGGCTCGGTGCGCCCGACCGTGGGCCTGCTCAATGTCGGGTCCGAGGACCAGAAGGGCCATGAGGACGTGCGCGAGGCGCACGCCATCCTCAAGGAGACCAAGCTGGACTTCGACTATCGCGGCTTCGTCGAGGGCACGGACATCGCCAAGGGCACGGTCGACGTGGTCGTCACCGACGGCTTCACCGGCAACGTGGCCCTGAAGACCGCCGAGGGCCTGGCCCGGTTCTTCGCCGCCGAGATCAAGACCACCCTGACCTCCGGCCCGCTGGCCATGATGGGGGCGGTGATCGCCTCGGGCGCGCTGAAGAAGATGCGCCGGCGCCTGGATCCCGGCCGGGTCAACGGCGGCCCGCTGCTGGGCCTCAACGGCATCGTGGTCAAGAGCCACGGCGGGGCGGACGCCATCGGCTACGCCTCGGCCATCCGCGTGGCGGTGGACCTGGTCCGCAGCGACTTCTCGGCCGAGATCGACCGCAACTTGAAACGCCTGACGGAAACCGGCCTTAGGTCCGGTGTAGAAGAAACGGCCGGAGGCGTGTCGGGCGCCGAGGGCCAGGGAGCTTCCGAGTGAGCGTAATTCGTAGCGCCGTCACCGGCGTCGGAGCCTATCTGCCGGACAACATCGTCACCAACGATCAGTTGGCCGAGACCGTCGACACCAGCGACGCCTGGATCGTCGAGCGGACGGGCATCCGCCAGCGCCACATGGTGGCCGACGACCAGCCGGTCTCGGACCTGGCCTTCCGCGCCGCCCAGCAGGCGCTGGAGCGGGCCGGCAAGACCGCGGCCGACGTCGACCTGATCATCGTCGCCACCACCACCCCGGACATGACCTTCCCGGCCACCGCCACCATCGTCCAGCGCAAGCTGGGCGCGCCGGTCGGCATCGCCTTCGACGTCCAGGCCGTCTGCTCGGGCTTCGTCTACGCGCTCAGCGTCGCCGACGGCTTCGTGGCGCGCGGCCACGCCAAGTGCGCCGTGGTGATCGGGGCCGAGGCCATGACCCGGCTGATGGACTGGACCGACCGCGGCACCTGCGTGCTGTTCGGAGACGGGGCCGGGGCGGTGGTGCTGGAGCCCCGCGAAGGGCAGGGGACCACGGCCGACCAGGGCTTGCTGGGCTTCGCCCTGCGCGCCGACGGGACCAAGCAGGAGTTGCTCTATGTCGACGGCGGTCCGTCGACCACGGGCACGGTGGGCAAGCTGCGCATGCTGGGCAACCAGGTGTTCAAGCACGCGGTGATCAACATCTCCGAGGCGATACACGCCGCGGCCGAGGCCGCGCACGTGACGATTCCCGAGGTCGACTGGTTCATCCCGCACCAGGCCAACCAGCGGATCCTGGCCGGCGTCGCTCATCGGGTGGGCATCGACGAGGACAAGGTGATCTCGACCGTCGCCCTGCACGCCAACACCTCGGCCGCCTCGATCCCCCTGGCCTTCGCCCAGGGAATCGCCGACGGCCGCATCAAGCCGGGCCAGCTGCTGCTGCTCGAGGCGATGGGCGGCGGACTGACCTGGGGCGCCTGCGTTCTGCGACTTTAAGGCCAAGCTTGCCCATTTTCGGCCGTCAGCTTGCGCTATCGTCTCAAGTCTTGGCGCTCAGCCTTTGACTCCATGCGATAATCGCGGCATGCAGGCTTGAGTTGATGTGAGCGCGTAGCGGAAACGTGGGGCTCCGCCCTGGCGAACGCGGGCGCTCTGGGGTTTGTCGATCAAGCGTAAGGGGGCGTCATGAAAGGCGCGACATTGACCCGGGCCGATCTCTGCGAGGCGGTCCATGAGGAAGTCGGTCTAACTCGCCAGGATTGCGCGGGTCTGGTCGAACGCACCCTGGATCTGGTCGCCGAGGCGCTGGAGCAGGGCGAAACGGTCAAGCTTTCCGGCTTCGGCGTCTTCCAGGTGCGTGACAAGCGGGCCCGCATGGGGCGCAATCCCAAGACAGGAGAGCCCGCCGAGATCGAGCCCCGCCGGGTGATCGGTTTCCGGGCCTCGCAAGTCATGAAGGCGCGAATCGACCGCGCCTTGGGCGGCTAAGGGGAAATCACGCGGTGGCGAAGGGGCCCAACGCCTTCCGCACGATTTCCGAAGCCGCCGAAGAGTTGGGCGTGCCGCAGCACGTCCTGCGCTTCTGGGAAACCAAGTTCTCGTTCATTCGCCCGATGAAACGGGCCGGCGGCCGGCGGTTCTACCGTCCGCAGGACATCGCCGTGCTGAGCGGCGTGCGCGCCCTGCTGCACGCCGAGGGCTACACGATCAAGGGCGTGCAGAAGCTGCACCGCGAGCAGGGCCTGACCCATGTGATCGCCGCGGGGCTGGGCGACAACGGCTCGGCCTCGCTGGACGGCCTGACCGCCGCCGGGCCGATCGATTCGTCTCCGCGCGGCGAGCTGGCCGAGGAGGCGCGGGGCCGGCTGGTCCTGGCGCTGGACGACCTGCAGGCCGTCAAAGCCCGCCTGGACGGGCTTTTGCGGGGCCTCTGAAGCCCGCTTCAAATCCCTGGGAATTGACCGAGAAATCCCATTGCTCCCGGCAAGGCTCGCACCTATAAGGGCGCTCCTTCCGGATCGGAGCGTGGCGCAGCCTGGTAGCGCACTTGACTGGGGGTCAAGGGGTCGCAGGTTCGAATCCTGTCGCTCCGACCATTCCTCCCCGTGGGGAATGAGACCGGAAGAATGGAAAGGCCGCCCTCCGGGGCGGCCTTTTTCGTTTTGGACATTTGCGGTGCGGCGAACACCTGCCCCCTACGGATCGCTTCGCGATCGTCTTCCCCCACAGGGGGAAGAGGGGCGTTGCGGGGCGTCCTCCGCCCCCTACGGGCCGGACAGGCGGCGAAGCCGCCAGGTGGGGGCAAGTCGGTGAGCTACTGCCCGATCTTCTTGTCCGCCTTGCCCATCCACGACATCAGCGGCATCAGCGGCAGGCCCCAGCCCATGCCGGCGACCACGAAATAGATCAGGTGCACCGCGCGATTGCTGGGCAGGTAGTCGTAGAGGCTGGTGAAGGCCCAGATCCAGGCGGCCAGGTACACCAGTATGCCGATCCCGCCGATGAACTTGCGCAGGCGGGCGGGGATGAGAGGAGCGCTCAAGCGGGTCTCCGGAAGACACTCGAAACAATGCCGAGAACGGCCAGGAAGAAGATCGCGCCCACGCTGGAGACCAGCAGGCTGCCGAGGAAGCCGTCGAACTGGAAGTCCAGCCGTTGGGCGATGAAGGTTCCGATGAACGAACCGACGACGCCGATCAAGAGCTTGGTGAACAGCGCATGCCGGCGGGCCAGCACCAGGTCGGCCACCCAGCCGGCCAGGATGCCGATCACCACGGCCACGAACACGCCAACCCCGCTCATGATGGTCTCCGCCCCCAAACGCCGCGCATCATCGCACGCCGCGCCTTAAGCGTCATGAGGCCATGGACGACGGCGCGCGTCAGGGGTACGGCAGGGCTTCGCCGTATTTCGGCCCTCAACTGACGTTCTTTCCGGCTGTCATGACGTCCTTCTTACGTTCCGATCGTTCAAGGCCCGTGGCCATCTGGCTGTTCGTCGTGGCCGTCCTGGTGTTCGCCATGGTGGTGGTCGGGGGCGCGACGCGCCTGACCGACTCGGGGCTGTCGATCACCCAGTGGAAGCCGATCATGGGCGCGCTGCCGCCGATGTCGGACGAGGCCTGGCGGGCCAATTTCGAGCTCTACAAGAAGATCCCGCAGTACCGGCTGATCAACGCCGGCATGACGCTGGAGGCCTATAAGGGCATCTTCTGGTGGGAGTGGGCGCACCGGCTGCTGGGCCGACTGGTCGGGGCGGCGTTCGCCATCCCGTTCGTGTTCTTCCTGGTCCGCCGGATGATCCCGCGCCGCCTGATCTGGCGCTGCGCGGTGCTGCTGGGCCTGGGCGGCCTGCAGGGGCTGGTCGGCTGGTGGATGGTGTCCAGCGGCCTGTCCGAGCGGGTCTCGGTGGCCCCCGAGCGGCTGATGATCCACCTGGGCCTGGCCCTGATCCTGTTCGTCTTTCTGATCTGGACGGCCCTGGACGCCTGGTCCGGCTCGCCGCGCGTCGAGGAGCGCACCGACTGGCGCGGCTGGGCCCTGGCCTTCCTGGGCGCGGTGTTCTTCCAGAGTCTGCTGGGCGCCCTGGTGGCCGGCAACGACGCGGGTCTGGTCTATAACGACTGGCCGCTGATGAACGGCGCCCTGATCCCGGCCGAATACGCCGGCCACGGTTTCTGGGGCACGATCGCCCACAGCCAGGGCGCGGTGCAACTGCATCACCGGCTGATGGCCTACGCCCTGTTCGTCGCCGCCCTCATCGTCGGCGTGGCCGCGACCCGTTCGCGCCGCCTGCCGGACGAGGCCAAGCTGACCGCCTTCGTGCTGGTCGGGGTGGTCTGCCTGCAGGCCGGCCTGGGGATCTGGACCTTGATGACCGCCGTGCCCCTGGCCCTGGGCGTGCTGCACCAGGCCGGAGCGGCGATCCTGCTGGCCACCGCCACCGGCTTCGCCTGGCGGGTGCGGCGGCCTTAAGGCCCCGCGTCCTTCGAGGCCCGCTTCGCGGGCGCCTCGGGATGAGGAATTCAGAGGCGACTCACGGTCCTCATCCTGAGGTGCGAGGCGAAGCCGAGCCTCGAAGGACGCGGGGCTTTCGCGGCGACGCTCTAAGAACTGTCACGAAACGCCAGCACAGGACGTTCGACGTCCTTGCTGGAGCCTACCCGTGACCCGCGCCCCCGTGTTCCTCGCCGCCGCCCTCGTCGCCCTGTCCGCCGCCTCGGCCCTGGCCGCGCCGAAGCCCGCCCTCAAACCGGTCGCCCCGGTGACCAACGCCGCGCCCGGCGACGCCTACTACCAGGCCGGCCAGGCGGCCCTGGCCAAGGCCCTGGCGGTCAGTCCCCGGACCGGCAAGGCCAAGAACGTCATCCTGTTCCTCGGCGACGGCATGGGCATCTCGACCGTGGTCGCCAGCCGCATCTACGAAGGCCAGCAGCGCGGCGTCGACGGCGAGAGCAATGCGCTGTCGTTCGAGAAGCTGCCCTGGACGGCGCTGTCCAAGACCTACAGCCACGACACCCAGGTGACCGACAGCGCCGCGGGCATCACCGCCATCACCACCGGCGTGAAGACCCGCAACAAGATCATCGGCCTGACCGGCGCCGCGCTTCCCGAGAAGTGCGCGACCGAGGCCGGCCAGCGGGTCGAGACCATCGCCGAGCTGGCCAAGGCCCATGGCCTGTCGGCGGGCGCGGTGACCACCACCCGCATCACCCACGCCACCCCGGCCGGGACCTACGCCCACACCGCCTATCGCGACTGGGAAGGCGACGGCGACATGCCGACCGAGGCCCTGGCCGCCGGCTGCAAGGACATCGCCCGCCAGCTGGTCGAGGCCCCGGCGGGCCTTCGCCTGGACGTGGCCCTGGGGGGAGGGCGCTCGCGCTTCCTGCCCGTGGTCAAGGACGGCAAGCGCGCCGACGGCCGCGACCTGACCGCCGAGTGGCTGAAGGCCCCGGGGGCGGCCTATGTGACCACCGACGCCGAACTGGCGGCGCTGGATCCGGCCAGGACCGGCCCGGTGCTGGGCCTGTTCGCCAACGAGCACCTGCCCTACGAGGTCGAGCGGCCGATGCTGGGGCAGGGCGTGCCGACCCTGGCGGCCATGGCGACCAAGGCCGTCGACCTGCTGTCGAAGAACCCCAAGGGCTATTTCCTGCTGGTCGAGGGCGGCAAGATCGACATGGGCAGCCACCTGAACAACGCCAGGCGGACCCTGAGCGAGACGGTCGAGTTCGCCAAGGCGGTCCAGGCCGTGCTGGACAAGGTGAACCTGGACGACACCCTGGTGATCGTCACCGCCGACCACAGCCACGGCCTGGTGATCTCGGGCTACGCCAACCGCAACGCCCCGATCCTGGGCCTGGCGGGCAACGAGGGCGAGCCGGTCCTGGCCGGCGACGGCAAGCCCTACACGGTGCTGAGCTTCGCCACCGGCCCCGGCGGCCCGGAAGGCTCCAGCCTGCGCGGCGATCCGGCCAAGGAAGACACCGACGACATCGACTACCACCAGAACGCCACGGCCTTCCTGGGCAGCTCGGCCCACTCGGGCGAGGACGTGGGCGTGTTCGCCGACGGTCCGGGCGCCTATCTGGTGCATGGGGTGGTGGAGGAGAGCTTCCTCTACCAGGTCATGCGCCACGCCTACGGGTTCGACGAAGCGGCGAAGTAGGGCGGACGAAGCTTCCCAAGAATTGTCATCCGGACGAGCGCGTAGCGCGAAGATCCGGGACCGACCTGGAGCGCTGAGCTCAGGCGTCGGTCCCGGGTCTTCGCTGCGCTACGCCCGGGATGACAGCCTAAAAGAGACGGCTGAGGCATGTGATGCGGTATCATAATACCCGACCACGAAAACCCTTGTCCTGTAAGGGTTTGCGGAGTTTCTTGCGCGCGCATTGTTGACAGGCCGCGAACGCTCCTGTACCTGCCGCCCCTCACGCAGACGGAGCCGCTTTCCTTGGCCCCCGACGCACAAGGAATACGGATCAATCCCATGCAAAAGACCACGGCTTCCCTGAAGCCCGCCGAGGTCGAGAAGAAGTGGATCGTGGTCGACGCCCAGGACGCCGTTGTCGGTCGTCTGGCGACGTTCATCGCCATGCGTCTTCGCGGCAAGCATCGTCCCGACTACACCCCGAACGTCGATTGCGGCGACTTCGTCGTCGTGATCAACGCCGACAAGGTGAAGTTCACCGGCAAGAAGATGGACGACAAGGTTTACTACCGCCACACCGGTCACCCGGGCGGCGTCAAGTCGACCACCCCGCGCAAGCTGCTGGAAGGCCGCTTCCCGGAACGCGTCCTCGAAAAGGCCGTCGAGCGCATGCTGCCCAAGGAAAGCCCCCTGGCGCGCAAGCAACTGACCCACCTGCTCATCTACAACAACGGTGAGCACCCGCACCAAGCGCAGAGCCCGGAAGCGATCGACTTCGCTTCGCGCAACGCCAAGAACACCCGGAGCGCCTAAGTCATGTCCGAAGCTCAAGGCTTTGACGCGCTGGCCAGCCTGTCCAGCAACCCCGAAACGGCCGCTCCGGCCGTCCAGAAGATTGACGCCCAAGGCCGCGCCTACGCGACCGGCAAGCGCAAGAACGCGATCGCTCGCGTCTGGATCAAGCCGGGCAAGGGCTCGATCACGATCAACGGTCGTGACCAAGAGGTCTATTTCGCCCGCCCCGTGCTGCGCATGATGATCGCCCAGCCCCTGGAGGTCACCGACCGCCTGGGCCAGTTCGACGTCGTCGTCACCGTGGAAGGCTCGGGCCTGTCGGGCCAAGCCGGCGCCGTGCGTCACGGCCTGTCCAAGGCCCTGACCTACTACGAGCCCGGCCTGCGCGCCGCGCTGAAGCCGCACGGCTTCCTGACCCGCGACAGCCGCGTCGTCGAGCGTAAGAAGTACGGCAAGGCCAAGGCTCGCCGCTCCTTCCAGTTCTCGAAGCGCTAAGCGTTTCAGCACTCAAGAAAGAGGCCGCGGTTTCCGCGGCCTCTTTTTTTGCCTGAAACCCCGAATCTGCCGGTACCTTGCCGCCCCTATCGATGGCCGCAGTCACGCTTGCTGACGCGCTTCCATCTCGCAGCGGATGTCGAGGGCGTCATGGAAGTCAGTCAGGCCGTCAAGGAGTCGATCCTGCAGCTGGGCGCCAAACGCGTCATGTTCGAGCAGGCCAGCGAGACGCTGGAGACCATCGTCCTGGGCTCCTCGCACGGCGACTACGCCTTCGACCCGGCCTACGTCCCGAATTCGTTCAATCTCTGCTACCGGTCGCTGGACCTGAAGCACTGCTATTCGCTGTATCAGCGGACGATCACGGCCTGCCCGAACCTGAAGAACCTGGTGCTCTTCTACTCGGTGTTCTCGCCCGGCAGCATGCTGGAGCGGAGCCCCAACGAGGGCGAGATCGGCCCGTTGTTCAGCGCCCTGTTCGACCTGGAGGTCGAGTACCAGTCCGAGCACCTGACCAAGCTGGCGCAGGCCCTGACCCAGCAGCTGCAGGAGGGCATGGCCGCCACCCTGATCGAAGAGGCCGCCAAGCTGGATGGTCATGCCGGCTTCATGCCGAACTACAAGGGCGCGGTCCCGGCCTCGGAGTTCAAGACCCGTCTGCTGTCGCACATCAAGCACAACTACGAGTCCGGGGCGGACTACTACCTGCTGAAGATCCTGGCCCTGGCCAATCGCCTGGGCCACGCGGTGACCATCGTCATCCCGCCGGTGAGCTCGGCCTATCGAAACGCCCTCAACACCCGGTCCAGCGTCCTCTTCCGCGAACTGATCGAGGTGGTGGACCTGTTCCCCTGGACCGTCCCGATCAAGGTGTTGAACGCCTATGACGACGAGGCCTACGAGGACTCGTTCTTCGTCGACAGCGACCACCTGGACGCCCGCGGCGAGGGAACCCGGATGCTGTCGCGGGCGATCGCCGCGATGGTCGCGGGCTCCGAAGCCGCGGCCTAGCGCGCGGCGACACGACAATCCGCCCGGGCGCGGCCCAAAGACCCGTTTCGCTCGCCAGCGGAGTAGGCTAGATCGTCCGCTCCTCAAGGTTCGGGTTACGGGAGGGCGCATGGCCCCCAAGGTCTTCATCGACGGCGAAGCGGGCACCACCGGGCTGCAGATCCGCGAGCGCCTGGTCGGCCGCAAGGACCTGCAGCTGGTCTCGATCGATCCGGACAAGCGCAAGGACCCGGAAGCCCGCAAGGCGATGCTGAACAGCGCCGACGCCGTGATCCTGTGCCTGCCCGACGACGCGGCCAAGGAGGCCGTGGCGCTGATCGAGGACCCGAAGGTCAAGGTGATCGACGCCTCGACCGCCCACCGCACCGCGCCCGGCTGGACCTACGGCTTCCCGGAGCTGGACGGCGAACAACGGGGCAAGATCGCCAAGTCGACGCGGGTGTCGAACCCCGGCTGCTACGCGACCGGCGCCATCGCCCTGGTCCGCCCGCTGGTCAGCGCCGACATCATCGCCGCCGACCTGCCGATCTCGTTCAACGCCGTGTCCGGCTACAGCGGCGGCGGCAAGGCGATGATCGCCGAGTTCGAGGACGAGACCTCGCCGACCTACACCACGGTGCCGTACCGGATCTACGCCACCGGGCTGAACCACAAGCACCTGCCCGAGATCCAGTCGCACGGCGGCCTGCTGACCCGGCCGATCTTCACCCCGGCCGTCGGACGTTACGCCCAGGGCATGCTGGTCGAGCTGCCCCTGCACCTGGGCATGCTGAACGGCAGCGTCTCGGTGAGCGAGATCCACGAGGCCCTGGCCGAGCACTATGCCCGCGAGGCCTTCGTCGAGGTGGCGTCGCTGCACGAGGCCAAGAGCCTGACCACCCTCGACCCCGAGGGCCTGAACGGCACCAACCGCCTGAAGCTGTTCGTGTTCGGCTCGGAAACCAGCGGCCAGGTCCGCCTGGTGGCCCTGCTCGACAACCTGGGCAAGGGCGCCTCCGGCGCGGCCGTCCAGAACCTGAACCTGATGCTGGGCCTGAAGGAAGGCGCGGGGCTCTAGGCTTCGCGTCTCGGCCGCCTCACGCCCGCCAGCGATAATGCCCGACCGCCGTGTGGAGCTTGAACATCCACAACGGCTCCTCCTTGGCGCCCCAGCCGATGTTGTGGACCACGCGCACCCCTTCGGGACCTTCGCTGACCACGCCGATGTGGGGGCGGCCGCCCCAGACCCGCCAGGTGAGGATGTCGCCGGGCCGCGGTTCGTCGAAGCGGTCGCCGGCGGCCTTGGGCGGCGCGACCGCCAACTGGGCGCGCTGGCGGGTCAGGTAGGTCTCCACGTTCAACACCCGGCGATGGTCGATGTTGGAGTCCGGCCCCTTCAGGCCCCAGGCGCGCTTGGAGGGATACGCGTCGAAGTCGCGGGTCATGTCCTCGTGGATCAACTGCTGCAAGTCCGCGCGCCAGGCGTCGCGGGCGGCGCGGATCAGCACGTCGGCGCAGACGCCGGTTGAGCGCAGGACGTCGCCGTTGGGGTAGGGGATCGCGCGATAGCTGGGATCATAGCTCTTGGTGACGCCGACCTGGCTGCGCGCGGCTTCCGCCAGGCGTTGGCCGCTCGGCGCGGGGACCGGCCGCGCGAAGACCTCGCCCGCGCCGAAGATCGGCGTCGCGACCAGCATCCCTAGCGCGGTCCGGCGATGAAGGCCCATGCCGGAAAGCTCCACCAGAATCCGGGCGAGTTTTGGGCGAACGTGGGTCGATCGCGTGGAGCCGGTTCAAGGATTTGGCGCAGGGGTCTAGTCGGCGTCCGGCTCCAGAAGCCGCGGCCCCGCGCCCTGGGCGGCCAGGGCGTCGCGCGGGTTTCTGAGCGGGCAGGTCTTCAGCGACAGGCAGCCGCAGCCGATGCAGTCGTCCAGCTGGTCGCGCAGCTGGTTGAGGCGGCGGATGCGCTCGTCGAGTTCCGCTTGCCAGGCCCGCGACAGCGCCGCCCAGTCCTCGGCGGTCGGCGCGCGCCCCTGGGGCAGGGCCGCCAACGCCGCCTGAATCGAGGCCAGCGGGATGCCGGTGCGCTGGGCGACCTTGATCACCGCCACCCGCCGCAGCACGCCGCGCGGATAGCGCCGCTGATTGCCCTCGGTCCGCAGGCTGCGGATCAGGCCCTTGGTCTCGTAGAAGTGCAGGGTCGAGACCGCCACGCCGCTGCGCCTGGCCACCTCGCCGACGCTCAACGTGCCGCTGGGAACGGCGAAATCCGGGTTCGACATTCGCACTTGACCTCAACTTTGGTTGAGGTTTTACACGAAGAGCTCCTTCCACGGCAAACGCCCTTCCAGGAGCCACCATGACCACGCTCACCGTTCCCGACCGCGCCACCGTCGCCGCCGTGCTCGCGGAGGCTCCGACCCCGCGACCGGTCCTCGGCGTCAACGTCATCCGCATCAAGCCCGGCCGCTTCGAAGAGTTCATGGCCCTGCAAATGGCGCATCTGGAGCGGATCCGAGGCACGGTTCCTGGCGTGGCCGGCAGCCGGATGTTCGTCTCGCCGGAGCGCGACGCGGTGGTGCTGGTCTCGGCCTTCGACACGGCCGAGCACGCTCAGGCCTTCCGGCGCGACCCGCGCTTCGTCGAACACCTCGAGCGCTCGGGCGGGCTGGTCGAAAGCACGGAGGCCATGCCGGTCGAGTTGGCCTACGAGGTCGGCGTGGTTTGAAAACACGCTTCGCCAACCGCCGTCGTCTTGCGATTTGTTCGGGGGACGACGACGGTTTGGGCTAGGGCGTACAACCTTCAAGCTCAGGCGCGTGGTCCTCGTCCTTCGACAGGCTCGGGATGAGGACCATTTAGAGGCCTGGGCTGTGGAGGAACCTCATCCTGAGCTTGTCGAAGGACGAGGTTTTCGTCCCGGACGCTGGATGTCGATACGATCTAGGCCGTCGGGTTCGACCGCACCCGCACGAAGCTGCCGGGGGCGTCCTCGATCGGCTTGAGGGCGCCCTTGGCCGGGTCGCGGGCCGGGACCTGCTTGCCGGACTTGGCCTTCAGCCACGCCGCCCAGTGCGGCCACCAGGAGCCGGGATGCTCGACCGCGCCGGCCCGCCAGCCCTCGACCGAACCGGGCAGATACTCGTTGGTCCAGTGCTGGTACTTGTTGGCGTCGGGATGATTGATCACCCCGGCGATGTGGCCCGAGCCGGCCATGGTGAAGGTCACCGGCCCGCCGAACGCCCGGGCGCCGCGATAGACGCTGCGAAACGGCGCGATGTGGTCGTCCTTGGATGACTGCACATAGATCGGGATCTTGACCTTAGACAGGTCCAGCTTCTCGCCGCCCAGGGTCAGATGGCCCTGGGTCAGGGCGTTGTCCTTGTAGAAATTGCGCAGGTAGTAGAGGTGCAGGGCCTTGGGCATGCGCGTCTGGTCGGCGTTCCAGAACAGCAGGTCGAACGGCCGCGGCTCCTTGCCCATCAGGTAGTTGTTGATGAAGAACGACCAGATCAGGTCGTTGCCGCGCAGGCTGTTGAAGGTGTCGGCCATCGACTGGCTGGGCAGGTAGCCGCCCTGGCGGTCGATCTGCTCCTCGATGGTCTTGATCCAGGCCTCGTCGGTGAACAGCAGCAGGTCGCCGGCCTCGGAAAAGTCCTGCTGGGCGGCGAAGAAGGTGGCCGAGCTTATCCGTTTATCCCCTTTGGCGGCCATGTGGGCCAGGGCGCAGGACAGCAGCGTGCCCCCGATGCAGTAGCCGACGGTGTTGACCTTGTTGACGCCGGTCTGGGTCATGACCTGCTGGCTGGCGTCGTAGATCCCCTCGAACATGTAGTCCTCGAAGGTCTTGTCGGCCTGGCGGCTGTCGGGATTGACCCACGAGGCGACGAACACCGTGAAGCCCTGGTCGGTCAGCCAGCGGATCATCGAATTCTCGGGCCGCAGGTCCAGGATGTAGAACTTGTTGATCCACGGCGGGAAGATCAGCAGCGGGATCTCGTACACCGTCTCGGTGGTCGGGGCGAACTGCAGCAGCTGCAGGATGTCGTTCTGATAGACGACCTTGCCCGGGGCGGTGGCGACGTTCTCGCCGACCTTGAACTTGGCCAGGTCCGTCTGGCTGATGGCCAGTTGTCCGCCGCCGCGCTCCAGGTCGGCGGCGAAGTTCTCCATGCCGCGCACCAGGCTCTCGCCCTTGCTCTGCATCACCTCGCGCAGGGCGGCGGGGTTGGAGATCAGGAAGTTCGACGGCGAGAAGGCGTCGGTCAGCATCTTGGTGAAGAACTCGACCCGGCGCTTGACGTTCGGATCGACGCCGTCGGCCTGCGAGACCAGGTCGTTCAGCCAGTTCGACGACAGCAGGTAGCTCTGCTTCATCATGTCGAACATCGGGTTGGACGCCCAGTCGGGGTCGCTGAACCGCTTGTCGCCCTGGGCGGGGGCGACCACGGGCTGGGTCGGCTCGCCGGTCATCTTGCGGGCGGTGGACTGCCACAGGTCCATGTAGCGGCTGAACAGGTCGGCTTGAGCGCGCAGCAGCCGGTCGGGCTGGGCGGCCAGGCTGGTCATCACTTCGTTGAAGGCGGGGCCGACGTGGAAGGGGTCGGGGCTGAGGGCCGCGGGGCGGTCGGCCTGGCGCAGGGCGGCCTCGGCGATCGCGCCCTGGGCGGTGACGGCGGCGCGGGCCAGGTTGGCCGACAGCGTCTCCAGCATCTGGCGCTGGTCGGGCGACAGGAAGACTTCGAAATCGGGCAGGGCGGTCGCGACTGGCGGTGGATCGCGATCGGCCGGGCGCGTGGCCGATTCGGCGGCCTTGACCCGAGAGTCCGGCGCGAGGTCGACTTTCGGCGGAACCTTCGGGGCGGCCTTGGTCTTGGTCTTGGCGGCGCCTGGCGCCGCGTCCGCCTTGGCGGCGGGCCTTTTACGCGGTTTGGGGGAGGTTTCGGTCGTGGCCATGGACTTCCTTCCACCGTCTTGTCTTGGGCCATCTCGCCTGAGCGGTGCGGATGGCCTTTCGCTCGCCGCGATCATCGCATAAGACCTGAGACAAGATGAACGACGAAACCGGTAAAATCGTACGTCTTGGCGTACTCTTTCGCGGCGCGGCTCTGATCGGCCTGCTGGCGGGACTGACCGCGTGCGCCTCGTCGATGTCTTCGATGTCGCCGTTCTCGCCGCCGCCGGCCGATCCCAGCTCGCCGGTGGCCGCCGCGGCCAACGCCGCGGCCCAGGATTCCAAGCACGCCAGCGCGCCGCGCTTCATCGACATCCCGCCGATTCCGACCGACGTGCGCACGCCCGTCGAGTTCAAGAAGGCTGTCGGCGCTGAAAAAGTGGCCGCCGACAAGCTGAAGCGCGAGACCGCGCCCAGCACCTGGACCCTGTCCGACACCGAAGGCTACGCGTCCAAGGCCCGCAAGCTGGGCAAGGCCCCGCCGAGCGACATTCCCACCGACGCCGACCGCGCCGCGACCGAAGCCTTCGCAAAGGCGGCGCGCGACCGAGCTATCGCGCCTCCGTCCAAGCCCCAATAGGGCGACGGAGGCATAAAATTCCCGTAACTGGCTTGGCTATGCCCCGCTCGGGGTCTATCCATGCCCGACATCCGCTCCCGGCGCGCCGCTGCGGCGCAATGAGCATTTCATGACCTCCGATTTCCACCGCATCCGTCGCCTGCCGCCTTACGTCTTCGAAGAAGTGAACAAGATCAAGGCGCGCCTGCGCGCCGAGGGCGTCGACATCATCGACTTCGGGATGGGCAATCCCGACATGCCCACGCCCAAGCATATCGTCGACAAGCTGATCGAAACCGCGCGCGACCCCAAGGCCGGTCGCTATTCGGCGTCCAAGGGCATCGCCGGTCTGCGCAAGGCCATGGCCGGCTATTACGGCCGCCGGTTCGGCGTGAAGCTGAACCCTGACACCGAGGTGATCGCCACCCTGGGCTCCAAGGAAGGCTTCGCCAACCTGGCCCAGGCCCTGACCGCCCCGGGCGACGTGGTCATCTGTCCGAACCCGGCCTATCCGATCCACGCCTTCGGCTTCATCATGGCCGGCGGCGTCATCCGCCACGTGCCGGCCCTGACCCCCGAGCAGTACCTGTCCAACATCAGCCGCGCGGCCAAGCACTCGGTGCCGCCGGCCAGCGTGCTGATCCTGTCCTATCCGTCCAACCCGACGGCGCAATGGGTGGACCTGGACTTCTACAAGGACGCCGTCGCCCTGGCGAAAAAGCACGAGCTGCTGGTGATCAGCGACGTGGCCTATGGCGAGATCTATTTCGACAACAATCCGCCGCCCTCGATCCTGCAGGTCGACGGGGCCAAGGACATCGCCGTCGAGGTCAACTCGCTGTCGAAGACCTACGCCATGGCCGGCTGGCGCGTGGGCATGGTGGTCGGCAACGCCCGGATCTGCGCGGCCCTGGCCCGGGTGAAGTCCTACCTGGACTACGGCGCCTACACCCCGGTGCAGGTGGCCGCGGCCGCCGCGCTGAACGGCCCGCAGGACTGCGTCGACGAGATCCGCGCCATCTACAAGGGCCGTCGCGACACCCTGGTGTCGTCGATGAAGCGCGCCGGCTGGGAGATCCCCAACCCGCCGGCCTCGATGTTCGCCTGGGCCAAGATCCCCCCGCAGTTCGAAGCGGCCGGCTCGATGCTGTTCTCGCGTCTGCTGATCGAGGAGGCCGGTGTCGCCGTGGCCCCCGGCATCGGCTTCGGCGAATACGGCGAGGGCTATGTGCGCATCGGCCTCGTCGAGAACGAGCAGCGGATCAAGCAGGCCGCCCGCAACGTCAAGAAGTTCATCGCCAACGCCGACACCATCCTGGCCAAGGCGCACAACAAGATGGAACAGGTCTAGCGGCGGGACCGAAATCCTCGTCCTTCGACAAGCTCAGGATGAGGATTTCCACTGACACATCGCAAGTAGCCCTCATCCTGAGCTTGTCGAAGGGCGAGGGCGGACCCTCGGCGCTAGAAGTTTCGTACGAACTAGGAACGCGAACATGACCCAGAAAACCTGGCGCGTCGGCGTCGCCGGCCTCGGCACCGTCGGCGGAGGGCTGCTGCAGTTCCTGGCCGAGCAGCCGGACTTCGCCCCCGCCGGCGACCGGGCCGTGGTGACGGCGGTCTCGGCCCGCTCCAAGTCGCGACCGCGTACGGTCGACATCTCGGGCCTGACCTGGTTCGACGATCCAGTGGCCCTGGCTTCGTCGCCGGACGTGGACCTTTTCGTCGAGCTGGTCGGCGGCAGCGACGGTCCGGCCAAGGCCGCCGTCGAGGCGGCCCTGAAGCTGGGCAAGCCGGTGGTCACCGCCAACAAGGCCCTGATCGCCGAGCACGGCGCCGAACTGGCCGCCCTGGCCGAGGCCAACGACGCGCCGCTGCTGTTCGAAGCGGCGGTCATGGGCGGCACGCCGGCCGTGAAGATGCTGCGCGAGGCCATGGTCGGTGACGAGGTGATCGGCGTGGCCGGCATCCTCAACGGCACCTGCAACTTCATCCTCAGCGAGATGGAGAAGACCGGCCGCGATTTCGCCGACGTGCTGCGCGAGGCCCAGGGCCTGGGCTACGCCGAGGCCGACCCGACCATGGACGTCGGCGGCTTCGACGCCGGCCACAAGATCAGCATCCTGGCCGCCCTGGCCTTCGGCTGCGCGCCCGACTTCGGCGCCGCCGAGATCGAAGGCATCAGCGAGGTCGAGCTGCTGGACATCAAGCTGGCCAAGGACCTGGGCTATCGCATCAAGCTGGTGGCGGGCGCGGCCAAGAGCGACGACGGCGTGTCGGTGAAAGTGCATCCGTCGCTGGTGCCGCTGGAGCATCCGCTGGCCCAGGCGGGCGGGGCGCTCAACGCGCTGTTCATCGAGGGCAAGCGGATCGGCCGGATCTTCATCCAGGGCCCGGGCGCGGGCGCGGGCCCGACCGCCGCCGCCGTGGCCGCCGACATCGCCGACGTGATGACCGGCGCCAAGCGTCCGGTGTTCCAGGCCCCGGCCGGCCAGCTGAAGCCGTTCGTGGCCGTCGATCCGGCCCGTTCGGTGGGCAAGGCCTATCTGCGGATCATGGTCCGCGACGAGCCGGGCGCCATCGCCGCCATCTCCGAGACCCTGGCCGAATGCACGGTCTCGATCGACAGTTTCCTGCAGAAGCCCGTCGAGGGCGCGGGCGGCGTCCCGATCGTGCTCGTCACGCATGCGACTCCCGAATCCAATCTCCTCGACGCGATTAGTCGCATCGAAAAACTGCACGCCGTGCTAGAGCGTCCCCGCCTTTTGCGCGTCGCGCGCATCTGAGAACCGCGCCAAGCGGTCGGCACGGAAAGCCTCGCATAGGCTGGGAGACGTTGATGAGTTCGAAGACCCTGGACCGCGCGCTGGTCCTGGACGCGGTTCGCGTGACCGAAGCCGCCGCCATCGCTTCATGGTCGATGGTCGGCCGGGGCGACGAGATGGCGGCCGACCAGGCCGCGGTCGACGCCATGCGCAACGCGCTGAACGAACTGGCGATCGACGGCGAGATCGTGATCGGCGAGGGCGAGCGCGACGAGGCGCCCATGCTCTACATCGGCGAGAAGGTCGGCACCGGCAAAGGCCCGAAGATCGACATCGCCCTGGACCCGCTGGAAGGCACCACTCTGACGGCCAAGGCCATGCCCAACGCGTTGGCCGTCATGGCCTGGGCGCCCAAGGGCAGCCTGCTGAACGCCCCCGACACCTACATGGACAAGATCGCCTGCGGTCCGGGCCTGCCGGCCGGGGTGATCGACCTGGACAAGTCGCCCGCCGACAACATCAAGGCCGTGGCCGCCGCCAAGGGCGTCGCGCCCGAGCAGATCACCGTCTGCGTGCTGGACCGTCCGCGCCACGCCGAGATCATCGCCAGCGTCCGCTCGGTGGGCGCGCGGGTCAATCTGATCACCGACGGCGACGTGGCCGGGGTGATCGCCACCACCGATCCCTCGACAGGCATCGACCTCTACGTCGGCTCCGGCGGCGCGCCCGAGGGCGTGCTGGCCTGCGCGGCGCTGAAATGCGTCGGCGGCCAGTTCCAGGGGCGCCTGCTGTTCCGCAATGGCGACGAACGCGCCCGGGCCGCCAAGTGGGGCATCACCGAGCTCGACAAGAAGTACGACCTGCACGAGATCGTCCGCGCCGACGCGATCTTCGCGGCCACCGGCGTCACCTGGGGCAACCTGCTGGACGGCGTGACCTTCAAGGACGGCTTCGTCCACACCCACACGCTGGTCATGAATTCATCGACCGGCACGGTGCGCGAAGTCCGCATGAAGCGGAAGGCCTAGGCCTCGGCTAAGGTCGCCCGCGCGAATCTCATCTTCCCTACGAGGCCCCGTATGACCACGCTGACCGATCTCGCCGGATGGCTCGCCCAGGAGCCGGCTGGCGACGAGGTGAAGGCCGTCGTCGAGGTGATCGCCGGGGCCTGCGCCCAGATCAGCAAGGTCGTGGCCTCGGGCGCGATCTCCGGCAGCCTGGGCGCGGCCGGCCAGGTCAATGTCCAGGACGAAGAGCAGAAGAAGCTCGACATCATCACCAACGACATCCTGCGCGACGCGCTGAACGATTGCCCGCTGGTGGCCGGCCTGGCGTCCGAGGAGCTGGAGGTGATCGAGACCACCGGGGCCGTCGGCGGCTTCCTGGTGACCTTCGATCCGCTGGACGGGTCCAGCAACATCGACGTCAACGTGTCGGTCGGCACGATCTTCTCGATCCTGCCCGCGCCGGCCGGCGTGGCCCCCACCGAAGCCGACTTCCTGCTGCCGGGCCGCCAGCAGGTCGCCGCCGGCTACGCCGTCTACGGCCCGCAGACCATGCTGGTGCTGACCCTGTCCAAGGGCGTGGTCGGCTTCACGCTCGACGCCGACGGCGCCTGGCGGCTGACCCACCCGACCATCGCCGTCCCGGCCGACACCGCCGAGTTCGCGATCAACATGTCCAACCAGCGTCACTGGGCCGAGCCGGTGCGGCGCTACATCGACGGCTGCCTGCAGGGCAAGTCGGGCCCGCGGGCCAAGAACTTCAACATGCGCTGGGTCGCCTCGATGGTGGCCGACGTCCACCGCATCCTGATGCGCGGCGGGATCTTCATGTACCCGTGGGACGCCCGCGAGCCCGACAAGCCGGGCAAGCTGCGCCTGCTGTACGAAGCCAACCCGATGTCGCTGATCGTCGAGCGGGCGGGCGGCCAGTCGACCGACGGCAAGACGCCGATCCTCGACCTGCGGCCGACCAAGCTGCACCAGCGGGTGCCCGTGGTGCTGGGTTCGGCCAACGAGGTGGCGCTGGTGGCGGAGATGTCGGCGACCTGAGGGCCATCGCCGGCGGGACCGCCCTCGTCCTTCGACAAGCTCAGGATGAGGGCTAGTGGAAGGGCTGTTCAGTAGAAACCTCATCCTGAGCTTGTCGAAGGACGAGGTTTCGGATCAGCCGCGTCCGTTTCTGACGCACCAACGCCCTATCTTCCGACCTCGCGCCGCATGGAGCGAATCCGCCTAAGCGCGTAGGCTCGGGAGATGACCACGACAGCCAAGCTCAGCATTTCCGGCCGTCTTCCCGCGCGGGGGGGCTGAGCCATGGCCGACGGACACGCTTCGCTCGATACGGGCCACTTCCTCGACGTTTCCCGCTCGATCAGCGGCCGG
Source organism: Caulobacter sp. Root1455 (assembly GCF_001426905.1). Lineage (GTDB taxonomy): Bacteria > Pseudomonadota > Alphaproteobacteria > Caulobacterales > Caulobacteraceae > Caulobacter. Next base: position 203,915 of record NZ_LMFQ01000024.1, on the reverse strand, counting down.
GCCTGGCGCGAGCGGCCCGCCGACGCGGCGATCGTCCGCAGCCACCAGCAGGTCCACGGCCTGTCCGAGCCCCTGGCCCGGGCCCTGGCCTCGCGCGGCGTCGGCGTCGACGCGGCCGAGCACTATCTGCGGCCCACCCTGAAGGCGCTGTTCCCCGATCCCTCCAGCTTCACCGACATGGACCGGGCCGCCGAGATCCTGATCGACGCGCTGGAAAGCGGCCGCTCAACCATGGTGTTCGCCGACTACGACGTCGACGGCGCCACCAGCGCGGCCCAGCTGGTGCGCTGGTTCCGTTACATGGGCGTCGAGCTGCCCATCTACATTCCCGACCGCCTGACCGAGGGCTACGGCCCCAGCCCGGCGGCCTTCAAGACCATCCGCGACACCGGCGCCGAGCTGGTCGTCACCCTGGACTGCGGGGCGGCGGCCTATGACGCCATCGCCAGCGCCGCCACCATCGGGCTCGAGGTCGTGGTGATCGACCACCACCTGATGCGCGAGGACCCGCCGGCCGCCGCCGCCGTGGTCAATCCCAACCGGCCGGGCTGCCAGAGCGGGCAGGGGGTGCTCGCCGCCGCCGGGGTCACCTTCGTGCTGCTGGCCGCCCTCAACCGCGAGGCCCGCAAGCGCGGCCTGTTCACCGACGAGCGGCCGCAGCCGGATCTGCGCCAATGGCTGGACCTGGTGGCCATGGGCGAGGTCTGCGACGTCACCCAGCTGGTCGGCTTCAACCGCGCCCTGACCACCCTGGGCCTGCGGACCATGTCCAGCTGGGGCAATCCGGGCCTGAAGGCGCTGTTCGAGGTCGGCAAGGGCTCGGGACCCGCCTCGGTGTTCCACGCCGGCTTCATCCTGGGACCGCGCATCAACGCCGGCGGACGGATCGGCCGCTCGGACCTCGGCGCGCGCCTGCTGTCCACGGACGATCCGGAAGAGGCCCGCATGCTGGCCGAGGAGCTGGACGGCCTCAACACCGAGCGCAAGGCGGTCGAGGCCGCCGTGGTCGAGGAAGCCGCCGCCGTGCTGGAGCGGGGCAGCAATTTCAATCCCGACGCCCCGGTGATCGTGGTGGCGGGGGAGGGGTGGCACCCCGGGGTGATCGGCATCGTCGCCGGCCGCCTGCGCGAGCGCTATCGCAAGCCCGTGGTGGTGATCGGCATCGATCGCGCGGCCAATGTCGGCAAGGGCTCGGGCCGTTCGCAGCCGGGAGTCAATCTGGGCGCGGCGATCCAGGCGGCCTTCGAGGCGGGCCTGCTGATGGCCGGCGGCGGCCACGCCATGGCGGCGGGCCTGTCGATCCGCCCGGATTCGATCCCGGAACTCCGCGCCTTCCTGGAAGAGCGCCTGGCCGGCGAGATGGAGGCCGTGGGCGTCGAGGGGGTCGAGATCGACGCCCTGGTCCAGCCTCGGGCCGCCAATCGCGCCCTCTGGACCGAGTTCCAGCAGCTGGCCCCGTTCGGTCCGGGCAACCCCGAGCCGATGTTCGCCCTGGCCGGCGTTCGGCCCGAGCGGATGATGGCGATGAAGGGCGGCCATGTGCGGGTCGACCTGGTCGGACCGTCGGGCGACCGAATCAAGGCGATCTCCTGGCGCTCGGCCGAGACCCCCCTGGGGGAGCGCCTGCTGGCCGGCGGCGGCGCCCTGCACGTCGTGGGCCGTCTGAAACCGGACGATTATATGGGCCGGGAAGGGGTCCAGCTGGAGATCGAGGACGTCGCCGACCCCCGCATGCGAATGACTTGAAAAAACTGCTCTCGGTCGCTTGCGCCGTGGGGGGAAGCTTTGTATATCGCCTGCTCTTCGCGGCCACGTGGTCCCTTCGTCTATCGGTTAGGACGCCAGATTTTCATTCTGGAGAGAGGGGTTCGACTCCCCTAGGGACTACCACCGCGAAGCCTACTTAGACTTTACATGCGAATACCCGCCTAATGCAGGCGCCGTGGTCCCTTCGTCTATCGGTTAGGACGCCAGATTTTCATTCTGGAGAGAGGGGTTCGACTCCCCTAGGGACTACCACCCCCACGGCCATTTCAGGTTTATGTCGGTTTAGCCGCTGCGACGAAATGTCGCGCGAGGTTTCTGATCGCCGTTCCGCTTCAATTGGTTATTGACGGCTCTCCTCTCGCGAGAACAGTGTTATTCTGTGGTGCTCGCCCCCTGGGCTGTCTGGGCGAGCCAGAGGGGCGGAATGTCTGGTTTCGATTTCGAGGACTCGGGATCGCACGAGGAATTCGTGCGTATCAGCGGTCGCGTGAAGTGGTTCGATACGGGGAAGGGGTACGGTTTCATCGTCCCCGACGATCCAGGCCAGACCGGCCTGAAGGACGTGCTGCTGCACGTCACGTCCCTGCGCAACTGTGGTCGGGAGACGGCGCTGGAGGGCGCGATCATCGTCTGCGACGTGGTCAAGCGCCCCAAGGGCTGGCAGGTGTCCGAGGTCGTGGACCTGGACGAAAGCGCCGCCAGCGCGCCGATGGAGCGGCCCAAGCGGTCGTTCGGCGACGGCGGCATGGGCCTGCGCCGCGATCACGGCTTCCGGTCCGGCATCGACAGCGGCCGCCAGGCGCTGGAGCCCGTGGGCCCGGCCGAGCGCGCCAAGGTCAAATGGTTCAACCGCACCAAGGGCTACGGCTTCGTCGTCCGCGACGGCCAGCCGGGCGACATCTTCGTGCATATCGAGACCCTGCGTCGCGGCGGTCTGGAAGACCTGCAGCCGGGCGACGACGTGATGGTGCGCTTCGCCGAGGGCCCCAAGGGCCTGGTGGTCGCCGAGATCACCGCCGGCGAGGACTAGGCGCGCGAGGGCGTATTCTCCAGGACCGGCTTTCGCCATCGACTCGCTTCGATATCCGCGCGGGGCGTCGTAGGATCGCCGCGTCGCGGGACGCGGCGAGGATGATGAGGCGCGCGTGACCTTGATGACGACGATCGGACGACGGGCCCTGGCGCTGGTCGTCCTGGCCCTGTTCTCCAGCGCCCTGATCGCGGCTCCGGCCCAGGCCTGGCAGGCCAAGCCCAAGCCGGCCCCCGTGGCCGTCCATGGCGCCGCCAAGCCTTCGGCCAAGCTCGACACCGTCGAGATCCTGACCAGTCGCGGGCGGGTCAAGTTCACCGTGGAGCTGGCCGTGACCAAGGCCGAGCAGGAGCGGGGCCTGATGTTCCGCAAGTCGCTGGCGCCCGACCGCGGCATGCTGTTCCCGTACAATCCGCCCCAGCGCGCGGCGTTCTGGATGAAGAACACCCTGATCCCGCTGGACATCATCTACATCGCGCCCGACGGCCGGGTGCTGTCGATCGCCCGCAACGCCGTGCCGCATGACGAGACGCCGATCCCCTCGGGCGGGATCATTCGCGGCGTTCTGGAGATCCCCGGCGGCCGCGCCGCGCAGCTGGGCATCCTGCCGGGCGATCGGGTGCTCAACAAAATCTTCCCCAAAGGCTGAAGCGTGCCCGTTCCGTTTGCTCCCGGCGACGAAGCCCTGTAGAGCACCCGCTCGGTGTTTCGGAGCGTAGCGCAGCCTGGTAGCGCATCTGGTTTGGGACCAGAGGGTCGCAGGTTCAAATCCTGCCGCTCCGACCACCTAAGCCCCTTTTCGAAGGGGCGCCGTTCGACCTGGAGAGGCTTTCATGCTCGCGCGCATCTACCGCCCCGCCAAGACCGCCATGCAGTCGGGCAAGGCCAAGACCAAGGATTGGGTGCTGGAGTTCGAACCGGCCTCGGCCAGACGTTCGGACCCGCTGATGGGCTGGACCCAGTCGAGCGACATGAACGGCCAGGTGCGCCTGAACTTCGAGACCCGCGACGAGGCCGTGGCCTACGCCCAGCGTCATGAGATCTCGTTCCAGCTGTTCGAGCCCAAGACGCCCAAGCGGATCATCAAGGCCTACGCCGACAACTTCGCCGCCGGCCGCCGCCAGCCCTGGACGCACTAGGCTTTACGCCTCAAGTTTCCACGGTTCTCCAAGGTCCCCCTCGGGGGTCCGCGCCCTTAGCTCAGCTGGATAGAGCACTCGCCTTCTAAGCGAGCGGTCGCTGGTTCGAATCCAGCAGGGCGCGCCAACCCCGTCGATTGTGCGATCCCGCAGGCCGATGGAGGCGATCGGGTCGCTCTCGCCTCTTCTCGACCCCTGGGAAAGCCCGCTTGTTGGAAGGTCCGCCGAGCGAAAGGCTTCAGGCTGGACCTGGCGCGACCTCGACGCTCAAGGCTGGCGGCGGGGAGCCTTGCACGAGCGCGGCGCCGGCTGGACAAGCCGGCGCCGCAACCAGGGCGTTGGGTCGGGGGGAAGAACCGCGCCCTAGTAGCTGTAGCGAAGACCCAGGAAATAGGTCCGGCCGCTGTGGGTGTGGACGTTCAGGCGGTTGCTGTCGCCGACGAACTGATCGTTGAACTCGTCGGTCAGGTTGACGCCCTCGATGCTCAGCTTGAGGTTGGGGCGGATGTTGAAGCTGGCCTGGGCGTCGATGTTCAGGGTCGAGTTGGTGCCGTGATAGGCGTTGCCGTCGTTGCCCGGCACCTGGGTCAGGTAGCCGTCACGATAGGCGGCCGAGCCGCGGATGCTCCAGGTGTCGGTCTCGTAGTAGAGCGTGGCGTTGGCGGCGTGCTTGGACAGGCCCACGAGGGTGGCGTTGACCGTCGGCGCGCCGGGCGTGGTGGAGGTCAGGTACTCGATGCTCGAGTCCACGAAGGTGTAGTTGAGGATGTAGCCGAGGTGGCTCCAGGCGCCGGGCAGGAAGGTCAGCGGCTGCTGCCAGTTGACCTCGAAGCCCTTCAGGTCGCCGCCGTTCGAGTTGACGGGCTGGGTGACGTCGAAGATGTCGGTCGGGGTGGCGCTGGTGCCGGCGATCAGCGAGTCCGGCAGGCCCAGGGTGTTGTAGGGCGCCTGGGTGCGCAGGGTGGCGACGAAGGTGTCGATCCGCTTGAAGAACACGCCGGCGGCCAGCATGGCGCCCTGCGAGGGATACCATTCCAGGGAGAGGTCGAGGTTCTTGGACTGGGTCGGATCCAGATCCGGGTTGCCGGACGAGAAGGTCCGGTTGGCGCCCTGGACGCCGACGTCGCCGCCCGGCGAAAGGGAGCCGATGCCCGGGCGCGAGATGGTCTTGGCGGCGCTGATCCGGGCCACGACGGTGTCGGTGACGTCGGCCGCCAGGTTGAAGGACGGCAGGGTCATGTCGTAGTCGCGCCGCACATTGACCAGCCGCACCACGTTGTTGACGACGGCGTAGCCGCCCGACTCCTGCTGGGTGTTGACCTGGCGCACGCCGGCGTCGCCGCGGAAGGGCAGGCCGAAGGCGTCGAAGCGGAACTCGGCCTGGAGGTAGGCGCCGGCGTCCTTCTCCTCGACCGTGCCGTACTGGCCGCGCGCCGAGCTGTTGTTGGTGTTGGTCAGGGCGTAGATGCCGGTGTTGCTGTAGATGCCGTAGGTCCGGGCGTAGGCGTCGATGTCGGGCACCAGCCAGGCGGTGGCGTTGCCGGCCGGCAGGCCCATGTGCTTGCCGAAGCCCGAATAGACCTTGGAGGCGGCGGCCAGCTGGGCGGGCGTCAGGGTCTGGGAGACGGTCTCGCTGGTCCGGTACTGGCCGTAGCTGTCGTACTCGAACTTACGGAAATCCACGCCGGCCTTGAGGGTCAGGTTGTCGTTGAAGTCGTACTCACCGAAGATCTTGCCGGTGGTGAACTGGTTCTCGACGAACTGCGGCCGCAGGCGCACTTCCGACGTGCCGTTGATGGCGCTCCAATTGGCTGGATTGGTGGCGTCGAAGCCCAGCAGGATGGTCGGCAGGCGGTCGCCCCGGAAGTCGTATGAGTAGCCCTGGCTGTTGGCCCGGTCGAAGGTGATGATCGTCGACACCGGCTGGGTGAAGGTCGAGTCCGCGTAGCCGAGCAGGCCGCCGACCTTGAACTTGTCGGTGAACCGGTGATCGGCCGCCAGGGTGAACTGCTTGAACTCGGTGTTCAGCTCGTCATAGGCCGACTGGGTGCGCAGATCGACATTGTCGAGCTTGGCGTAGACCAGGTTGTGGTTCGCATCGACGACGCCGTCCCGGATGATGGTCTGCGGCTTGCCGGAGCCGCCGCGCGACAGGCCCAGCGCCTGCAGCTGCGCCTCCTTGCGCGTGCCGGCCAGGTACGAATAGAGCGCGTCGAACGAGACGTTGGTCCGGTCGGTCGGCTTCCATTGCAGCGAACCGCTGGCTCCGAACCGCTCGGAATCGATGTCGTAGCTGACATAGGCCGGGATGCGCGGATGGTAGAGGGCGGTGGCGGGGTTGCTGTCGTTGATCTGGGCCAGGGTGTAGCCGGGCAGGGTCGAGGCCGCGTTGAAGCCGCCGTTGCTGCCGCCGTAGGTCCAGCGGGTGATGTTGGCGCCTTCCTCGAGCAGATGGCGGTTCTCGTAGGCGACGGAGATCAGCGCGCCGAACGTGCCGTCACGCCAGGTGCGGCTGGCCAGGGCCGACAGTCGGGGCCCGACGTCCTTGGCCAGGTCGTTGTAGCTGGCCTGGGCCGAGAGCACGAGTTGCGGCTTGGGGTTGTCGAACGGGCTGGCGGTGTCCAGGTCTACGGTCGCGCCCAGCGAGCCTTCCTCGACATCCGCCGAAGCCGTCTTGCGCACGGCGATGCTGTTGAACAGGTCCGAGGCGAAGATGTTGAAGTCGAAGCCGCGACCGCGGTTTGTGCCGCCGCTGTTGGCCGTGCCGCCGGTGGTGGTGATGGCTTCCATGCCGTTGATGCGGACGCGGGTGTATTCCGAGCCCAGGCCGCGCACCGAGATCTGCCGGCCTTCGCCGTTGATGCGCGAGATGGACACGCCCGGGATGCGCTGCAGCGACTCCGCCAGGTTCAGGTCGGGGAACTGGGCGATGTCCTCGGCCTTGATGGCGTCGACCACGCCCGAGGCGTTGCGCTTGACGTTGATGGCGCTGGCCAGGCTGGCCCGGAAGCCGGTGACGACGACCGCCTCGACCTCGGAGGCCTGCTCGGCGGGAGGCTGGGCGGGTTGGGCTTCTTGGGCGCCGGCGGCGGTCGCCACGGCCATGGCCAGCGCCAGGCCCGATGCGCCACCGTGCAGGATGGTCCGCAGGCCCTGTGAAACTCGAAGCGCCATATTCCCTCCCATGCCCGCGGTTCGCGGGTCGTTTTCTTGTGGGAAGCCGGACGAACCGGCCTCTTGCTGTGGGAAAAGGATAGGAGCGGCTTCGGCGCGGGGGCCAATCCTAATCGGGCATGGACCGATGCAGGATCTGCACCGATGAACGCCGGTTCTGTTCCGGCTGGCGCCGTTTCCGGCCGAAATCGCGACTCTGTCAACGGTTTGGCCGCTTCGAGGCGCCGCCGTTGGGGCCTCATCGATGTTGCCGGTGGATCGGTCGATAGGCGATTTGACTTAGACCGACCCGCCTACGGTCTCTAGCTTCCGTCTCAAGGTCCCTCCATCGGGGCGACGCGGGATTTGATCGGATCGGACCCGCGATCAAAACAAAGACGACAGGGAAGGGGACGCGATGACCGCGCAGACCGCCGACGGCGCAGACAGAAGGACCCGCGTCCGCTGGCTGATCATCCTGCTGCTGTTCATCATCACCACGATCAACTACGCCGACCGGGCCACCTTCTCGATCGCCGGTCAGTCGGCGTCCAAGGAACTGGGACTGGATCCCGTGGCCATGGGCTACATCCTGTCGGCCTTCGCCTGGGCCTATGTGCTGGGCCAGATCCCGGGCGGCGCCCTGCTCGACCGCTTCGGGTCGAAGAAGATCTACACCATCGCCCTGCTGGTCTGGTCGTTCTTCACCGCCCTGCAGGGTTTTGGCGGCCTGTTCACCGGCCTGGCGGCGGCGGTCACGCTGTTCGCCATGCGGTTCATGGTCGGCCTCGCGGAAGCTCCGTCGTTTCCCGCGAACTCGCGCATCGTGGCGGCCTGGTTTCCGGGTTCGGAGCGAGGAACCGCGTCGGCGATCTTCAACGCCGCCCAGTACTTCGCCCTGGTGGCCTTCGCGCCGCTGATGGGCTGGCTGGTGCACCAGTTCGGCTGGCGTTCGGTGTTCTTCGTGATGGGCGGCGTCGGCGTCGCGGCGGCCTTCGTGTTCGTCAGGTTCGTCCACGCGCCCACCGAACATCCGGCGATCAACGACGCCGAGTTCGACTATATCGAGGCCGGCGGCGGCCTGGTGCGCATGGAGGACAAGAGCGACGACAGCGGCGCGGGATTCACCTGGCGCAACGTCCGCCAGGTGCTGACCAGCCGCATGCTGCTGGGCGTCTATCTGGGCCAATACTGCATCAACGTGCTGACCTATTTCTTCGTCACCTGGTTCCCGATCTACCTGGTCAAGGAGCGCGGGCTGTCGATCCTGCAGGCCGGATTCACCGCCGCCGCCCCGGCGCTTTGCGGCTTCGTCGGCGGGCTGCTGGGCGGGATCATCTCCGACCGCCTGCTCAAGAAGACCGGCTCGCTGGACGTCGCCCGAAAGACGCCGCTGCTGATCGGCATGCTGTTGGCCTCGCTGATCATCGGCTGCAACTATGTCGAACAGGAATGGCTGGTCATCCTGATCATGGCGGTCGCCTTCTTCGGCAAGGGCGTGGCCTCGCTGGGCTGGGCCGTGGTCGCCGACACCTCGCCCAAGGAGATGGCCGGGGTGACGGGCGGGATCTTCAACACCTTCGGCAACATCGCCGGCATCGTGACCCCGATCGTCATCGGCTACATCGTCAAGGGGACCGGCTCGTTCGACGGGGCGCTGATCTTCGTGGGCGTTCACTGCCTGATCACCATCGCCGCCTATTTCCTGATCGTCGGCAAGATCCAGCGCCTTGTGCTGAAGCCGGCCTGAGGGAGCGATCGATGACGACCCGCCGCCGTTTCCTCCGCACCGCCTCGGCCCTGCTGCTGGCGAGCGTCGCCTCGCCGGTCCTGGCCGCCCCCGCGCCCACGCTCGAGATCAAGACCCCGATGGCGCCGCCCGAGTGGGCGCTGCTGGAGCGCGAGCTGTTGAAGGCCAACGCCGAGGCCTGCGAAGCCTTCTTCGCCCGCTATTTCGACGATCGCGGCTTTCTGCTGGCGGTCGAGCGCTGGGGCGCCAACGACGGTCCCGACGACGCGATCGAGAACGTCAACGACTGGCCGCACCTGCACGCCCTGGGCGGCAGCGAGCGGCTGCTGGAGCTGTCGAAGAAGGCCTACGAAGGCAATGTCCGCCAGTACACCCTGGCCAGGACCAAGGACGTGCCGTTCGCCCGTGAAGGCATGTACTACAAGGAATTTCCGGTCATGACCGACTGGCAGCACCTGTCCGAGGGACTGTCGGTGTTCAATCTGCTGGGGCTGTCGGACCCGCGCGACGCCCGTTACCGCGACCGGGTCAAGCGATTCTCCGGCTTCTACATGAACGAGGACCCGGGGGCGCCGAACTACGACCCCAGGCACAAGATCATCCGCAGCATGATCACCGGCAGCCGCGGCCCGATGCTGCGCAAGGCCACGCCGCTGGACTGGGCCGGCGACCCGTTCAAGGTCGACGACTTCTTCATGGAGCACGGCGAGCGGACTTACGAGGAAACGCTGCACCACTACGACGAATATACCGACGTGATCGGCGACGGGCCGCTGAACCTGCAGGTCACCAGCCTGGTGCTCAACGCCTACATGCTGGACCACGAGCCGAAATACCGCGACTGGCTGCTGGGCTATGTCGACGCCTGGGCCGAGCGGGCCAAGGCCAATGGGGGGGTGCTGCCCAGCAATATCGGCCTGGACGGCAAGATCGGCGGCGCGACCGACGGCAAGTGGTGGGGCGGGGTCTATGGCTGGGGCTTCAGCCCGGTCGTGCCCCAGACCGGCAAGCGCGAGGACCGCAACCGCGTGCCGCGCGCCATCGTCGGCTTCATGAACGCCTATCTGCTGACCGGCGACGACAAGTACCTGGAGGTCTGGCGCAGGCAGGCCGACGTCATCAACGCCCAGAAGAAGACCATCGACGGCAAGGTCCAGACCCCGCGCATGTACGGCGACCAGGGCTGGTACGGCTATGCGCCGGGCGAGTACCGGACCAACGGCCTGGAAATCTGGTACCTGTCGATGAAAGCCTCGGACCGCTCGCGGGCCGCCGACCATCCCTGGCTGACCTATCTGGACGGCAAGGATCCCGAGTTCCCCGCCAAGGTCCTGCGCGCCGACATCGAACGGGTCCGGGCCCGCGCCCAGGCCCAGCGCGAAGACCGCTCGACGCCCAAGACCCGCCTGGCCGACGCGGCGCTGGACATCAATCCGGCCAGCGCCACGGCGCTGATCCATCTGATGCAGGGCGGCATCCACATCGCTCGACCGCCGTGGTCGCCGACCTCGCCGGCCCAGGGCGGAGCCTTGCTCTATGCCAGGCTGCGCTACTTCGATCCCGAGCGCCGAAGGGCGGGCGTGCCCGAGGACGTCGCGGCCCTGGTCGAGGCCCTGAGCGACGACGGGGCGACGGTGAGCCTGGTCAACACCAACCAGGTCAAGGCGCGCACGGTGACCGTGCAGGGCGGCGGCTATGGCGAGCACCAGCTGCTGAGCGTCTCGATCGACGGCGGGGCGCCGGTGGCGGTGAACGCATCGGCCTTCACCGTGCGACTGGCGCCTGGGACGGGCGCGCGCCTGACGTTGACGATGAAGCGGCACGTCAACGCGCCGACTCTGAGCTTCCCGTGGGATCGCATCGCGTAACCCTCTCCCGGAGAGAGTGGGTCGCGAGCGCTTACGCTCTGCGCATAGCGAACAAACCCTCGAGATTTCAACGCCCTGAATTTTCTCGATCCGATTTGGTCCTCACCTTCCAAACCGCCCGTATCCTAATCCCACCTGAGAGCATGGGGAGGGCGCACGTACGGCGACCGATGCGGCTTTCGGGGGTGGTCGAGCGGGAAGCGCTCGTCGGTGGTCCTTCGGTGGACGCCTTCGCGACGGTTCTGGGCAGGTTCTCCTTGGTCGAGACGAAACCCAGGCGGCGAAGGGATCGGCGGACGCGGCAGGCCTGGGCTGAAATCGCCCAGGCGGTCCAGGACGCGCCAACGTCCTGCCCGTCGGGGGCCTCCATCGGAGCGGGTTAAAAATCCGCGATCCGAAGGCTTCCGGATAACGGCCGCGCGGAGCGTCTGAACTTCGTCGAAACGGTAATCAAAACTGCAAATCATCCGGGCGAGGCCCGGGCGCTTCGCACCCTCCCACCAGCTCAGCGGTGATCCGCGTGAGGCGGCGAAGCCGTGCNGTCGGTGGCCTTGAGTGGCGCCTTCGCGACGGTCCTGGGCAGGTTCCTTGCAACACAGGACGAAGCCCGGGCGGCGAAGGATCGGCGGACGCGGCAGGCCTGGGCTGAAATCGCCCAGGCGGTCCGGAGAGCGCCAACTCTCCGCCCGTCGGGGGCCTCCATCGGAGCGGGTTAAAAATCCGCGATCCGAAGGCTTCCGGATAACGGTTCCACGTGAAGCGCCTGAACTTCGTCGAAACGGTAATCAAAACTGCAAATCATCCGGGCGAGGCCCGGGCGCTTCGCACCCTCCCACCAGCTCAGCGGTGATCCGCGTGAGGCGGCGAAGCCGTGCCTCCAAGGTCCTCCCCCCGTGGGGGAGGTGTCGGCGAGGGGAGTGATCGGCCGATGGCGGATCCAGGATCGGCGATCCTAAAACTCCCCCCACCGATCGCCGCGCGATCGCCTCCCCCACCGGGGGGCGGGCGTCGTCCTAGGTTCCTTCCTTCAGGAACGGCGCCACCGAGAACAGCTCACGCTCTTCCTTGCGCGGATCGTCGACCATCGCCGAGGTCTCGTTGATCACCAGGGTCGAACGCCGGGGCAGGGTGTACTTGTCCCAGGCCGGGATCGCCGCGCAGTTGGGATCGCCGGTCCGGGCGAAGGCCAGGAAGGCCTCGCTCATCTGGTTGGCCACCTCGCGGGCGGCGGGGCCCGTGCCGGTCTTCGAGCCCGGCGCGCCCAGATTGTCGAACACCAGGGCGATGTCGAAGCTGTGGTAGGCCCGCAGCTTGCCGCCGTCGATCGGCGAGCCGAAGTCCAGCTGGTACATCCAGGCCGGCGCCCCGATCCTGGCCCGCTGCTCGGCCTGGATCAGATGGCCCGGCCACGAGCGCCCGGCCGTGGTGGCGGCGAAGAACACCTCGGACGGGGTGTAGTTCGGATAGAGCTCGCGGTAGCGGGCGATGACGCGACGCGGCTCGACGTCCAGCACCAGCTCCGGCGCCAGGCGTTCGGGCAGTTCCTCCCAGGTGATCGAGAAGTTGCGGGGATCGCCGCCGAGGAAGGCGCGGGTCTCGTCGTGGGTGTTGCCGATGATCATCGGGATATGGGCGTTCTCGCGGGGCGCGTCGGGGTAGAATGGATGGCGCGGCAGGACGCCGCCGTCCATCACCGACCAGAAGATGATCGAACCCTTGCGTTCCAGCGGGTCGGGCATCTTCAGGGCGGCGACCAGCTGTTCGGCGGGCAGCTTGCGCAGCGTGTCGATCTGGTCGGGGCGCAGGCCCAGCTTCTCCATGAAGGCCTTGGCGCGGATCGTCGCGTGGATCGGGCCCATGGCGGTGACGTGCTGGCCGCTCATGGTGGCGACCTTGTGCATCAGGCCGCGCGCCGAGGGCATGGCCATCAGGGTGACGATCTTGCCGCCGCCGCCCGATTGGCCGAACGCGGTGATGTTGGCCGGATCGCCGCCGAACGCGGCGATGTTGTCGCGCACCCAGGCCAGGGCCATGACCAGGTCCATATTGCCGACATTGCCGCTGTCGGCCAGGTCCGGCCCGCCAAGGTCGGCCAGGTAGCAGTAGCCGAACACGTTGAGCCGGTGATTGACGGTGACCACCACGACGTCGCCGCGCCGGGCCAGGTTGACGCCGTCATACAGCGGGTCCGAGCCCGAGCCGTTGGCGTGGGCGCCGCCGTGCACATAGACCATCACCGGCCGCTTCCTTTCATCGAGCGCCGGGGTCCAGACGTTGAGGAACAGGCAGTCCTCGCTGGTGGCCTCCTGGATCTTGGTCTGGGGACAGGCCGGGCCGTAGGCGAGGGCGTCGGCGACGCCGCTCCAGGGCCGGGGCGGCAGGGCGGGCATGAAGCGACGCGGCGCGGTGTCGGCGCCGTAGCGCACGCCCTTGAAGACCTTGACGCCCTCGACCTCCGCGCCGCGCACCTTGCCGTGGCGGGTGGCGGCGATCGGGCCCGTGGCCGCGCCGACAGGGGAGGCGAGCCCGGCCAGGCTCGCCGCGGCGGCCCCGGCCAGGACAGCGCGGCGATGAGTGGTCATGAGCGGTCTCTCCCCAAGTTTCTTGGCCCGCTCCCGAGGAGAGGGCGGCTAGTCGGCGACGGTCTCCGCCGGCGAGGCCTCGGCCATGCACAGGTCGATGAACGACTGCAGGATCGGGCTGTCGTTGTCCTTGCGCCAAGCCATGTAGAGCTCGACCGGTCGGTCGGGCGTGGTGGCGACCGGCCGGAACTGCACGTCGTCGAAATGCAGGCTCATCGCCGCCTCGGGCACCAGGGCCGCGCCGAGGCCGGCATGGACGAGGGCCAGCATCGAATGGATCTGGGTGACGTGCTGGACGTAGTTGGGCGACACGCCGTTGGCGTCGAACAGGGTCGTCAACATGTTGTGGAAATAGCCCGCGCCCTCGGCCGAATACATGATCAGCGGAGCGTCGTCGAAGTCGGCCAGGGTCAGGAACGCCTTGGCCAGGCGGGCGTCGCCGGTGGGCAGGGCGGCGACCAGGGGCTCGGTCAGCACCCGGGCCGTGGCGAACTCGGCGCGCTCCATCGGCGGGCGGACCAGGCCGACGTCGATGCGGCCGGTCAGCAGGGCCTCGACCTGTTCGCGGGTGACCATCTCGCGCAGGGTCAGGTCGGCGTTGGGCAATCTGGCGCGGGACAGGATCACCAGGCGCGGCAAGAAGTTGTAGCCCGAGGCGGCGGTGAAGCCGATGGCGACCTCGCCGGCGTCGCCCACCGCGATGCGGCGCGTGGCCAGGGCCGCGCTCTCGGCCAGCCGCAGGATGCGGCGAGCCTCCAGCAGAAAGGCGCGCCCCGCCGGCGTCAGCCGCACCGAGCGGCTGGTGCGGTCCAGCAGGGTGACGCCCAGGATCCGCTCCAGCAACTGGACCTGCCGGCTGAGCGGCGGCTGGGTCATGTTCAACCGCTGGGCGGCGCGGCCGAAATGCAGCTCCTCGGCGGTGGCCACGAAGCAGCGCAGCTGACTGAGTTCGAACATCGGAAACCGCCCGCTCGTGATCCCATGGATCGGCGAAACTAGGCGATCGCCGGCGGGGGCGGTAGCCGTTCCCAGGAGCTTGGCCCGCTTGACCGCCGCATCGCTCATCGGACCGCGACCGCCGACCGGGGGCCTAGCCCCGCGCCGCGAGCCGCGGGACGCCGCCTTGGGCGCGGTCGATCAGGACTTTCAGTTCGGCGCGCTCGGCGTCGGTCAGGTCGGTCAACGGCGTGCGCACTGGGCCGGCGTCGCGGCCTATGACGCTCATGCCGGCCTTGACGATCGACACCGCATAGCCGCGTCCGCGGTTGCGCAGGTTGATATAGGGCAGGACGAAGTCGCTCAGGCCGGCCATGACGGCGGCGTGGTCCTGGGCGCGGACCGACTTGTAGAAGTCCAGCGCCCACTCCGGCATGAAGTTGAAGATCGCCGAGGAATAGGTGGTCACGCCCATCTGCAGATAGGGCAAGGCGAAGGTCTCGGCCGTCGGCAGGCCGCCGATATAGGTCAGGCGATCGCCCATGCGGGCATAGACCCGCATCATCAGCTCGATGTCGCCGACCCCGTCCTTGAAGCCGACGAGGTTGGGGTTGCGGTCGCAGAGCTTCTCGAGGGTGTCCTCGGTCAGGATGGCGTTGTCGCGGTTATAGACGATCACGCCCAGCGGCGTGGCCTTGCACACCGCCTCGACGTGGGCGGCCAGGCCTTCCTGGGTGGAGTTCATCAGGTAGGGCGGAAGCAACAGCAGGCCGTCGGCGCCGGCGTCATGGGCCGCCTTGGCCAGGTCGACCGCGATGGCGGTGCCATAGCCGCAGCCGGCCACGACGGGGATCTTGCCGGCCGTCTCCTCGACGGCGGCCTTGACCACCTTGGCCACTTCGGGCGGCGTCAGGGAGAAGAACTCGCCGGTGCCGCCCGCCGCGAACAGGCCGGCCAGCTCGTGCCGCAGCATCCAGGCGCAATGCTCGCGATAGGGGGCTTCGGTGAACTGGTGCTGAGCGTCGAAATGGGTGACGGGGAACGACAGGAGTCCTCCGCCGATCTGCTTGGCCATCTCGGACGGGGTCACTCTGGTCATAAATTCCTCGCTCGTCGTCGGTCCTTGTCGCCCGCGAGGCGTCGCGGCGTCCTGGCCGCGTGACCGTTCACTGAGGGAAACCTATGGCGGCGCCGGCGTCGGGTCTAAGCCAAAGGCGCTATCGACCGATGCGGCTTTTGGCTTGATGAGCTTCCCGGGCCGCCGACGGCCCGAGCGCGGGCCGTCTTGCGCGTTGAATGTTTTTTGAGGGACTTCGAGGGGCATGGCGTCGTTGGGCCATGCGCATCGGATTTCTCTTCAATCACGATCAGATCCATCAAGTGGCCCACAGCCTGCCGATCGCGCTGGCCCTGGCCCGAGGCGGTCGCGATCTGGAGATCGTGGTCGCCACCACCAACCGGCGACTGACCGCCGAGGTGATCCGGTTGGGCGGCGGCCTGGTCGGTCATGGCGTCAGCCTGGTCGAACTGGACCTGACCCGGCGCGCGTCCAGACTGCTGGCCGCCACGACCGAGGCCGTGCTGCCGGCGACAAAACTGCTGATCTACGGCGACAACCTCGACTTCTTCCGGTCGCTCGACGTCCTGGTGGTCGCCGAAAAGACCTCGCTGATCCTCAAGACCCGCCATGGCCTGCGGGACCTCAAGATCATCCACACGCGCCACGGCGCCGGCGATCGGGCCATCGGGTTCGACAAGGCCAGCGCGGGCTTCGACCATGTCCTGGTTTCCGGGCGCAAGATCCGCGACCGGCTGGTTCACGAGACCGGCGTCGATCCCGCGAGGATCTCGATCGTCGGCTATCCGAAGTTCGATCTCTTGCCGGCGCGGCGAGCGACTCATCCGCTGCTCGACGACGGCCGGCCGGTGGTGCTCTACAATCCGCATGTCTCGCCGCACCTGTCGTCCTGGTACCAGGACGGTCGCCGGGTGCTGGACTGGTTCGTCGAGCACGATGATCACCACCTGATCTTCGCGCCGCACGTGATGCTGTTCGAGCGGCCTTTCGTGGCGACGATCGACAAGCTGCGGCTCGACCGCGCCGGGCGGATCGAAGAGCGCTATCTGCGCGCGCCCAACATCCACATCGACCTTGGCAGCCGGGCCTCGACGACCATGGCCTACACCCAGCGCGCCGATCTCTATCTCGGCGACGTCAGCAGCCAGGTCTACGAGTTCATGCTCAAGCCCCGGCCCTGCGTCTTCCTCAACAGTCACCGCATCGCCTGGGCCGGCGACCCCAACTTCGGCCATTGGCGCACGGGGCCGGTGATCGAGGACCTCGCCGATCTGGGCTCCGCCATGGAGCGGTCCCGCCGGGAGCACGAGACCGTCTGGCGGCCGGTGCAGGAGGCCCTGTTCAACCAGAGCTTCGACCTGACCGACGAGCCCTCGGCCGAGCGCGCGGCCCGGGCCGTGGCGCGGTTCGCCGGACAGGCCTGGCCCGCCCCGGAGGCGGTCGGCCTCGCCGACGCGGCCCTAACCCGAACGGGGACGTTCTGATGCGGATCTTCTACGTGATCAACTCCCTCGAGGGCGGCGGGGCGGCCCTGCCGGTCCCGGCCGTGGCCAAGGTGCTCGCGGCCCAGGGCGCGAGGGTCGAAATCCTGGCCCTGACCCGGCGCGACGGCCGGGCGTTGCCGCCGATGATCCGGGAAGGCCTGGACGTTCGTGTCCGGCCCGGCGGCGAGAAGGATCATCTCGACGCCCTGGCTTGGCTGGACCGGCTCGTCGCCGAGGAACAGCCCGACCTGCTGTGGACCTCCCTGACCCGCGCCACGCTGCTGGGCCAGATCGTCGGCCTGCGCCGCGGCGTGCCGGTGGTCAGCTGGCAGCACAATGCGTTCCTGAAGCCGGCCAACCGTCTGCTGCTGCGCGCGACGCGGCGGTTGTCGGGCCTCTGGATCGGCGACTCCCACAGCGTCACGGCCCTGACGGCCTCGCGCCTGAAGGTGAAGGCCGACCGTCTGGCCACCTGGCCTCTGTTCGCCGCTGATCCGGCCGCGCCCCAGGCCAGGCCCTGGCGGCCCGGCGAGACGCTGCAGCTGGGCGCCCTCGGGCGCCTGCATTCCGCCAAGGGCTATGACGTGCTCATCAAGGCCCTGGCGCATCTGCGCGACACCGGCTTCAGGTCTCCCACGCCGTTCGAGGTCCGGATCGCCGGGGAGGGCGCGCAACGGGAACGGCTGCAGGCCATGATCGACCGGGCCGGTCTGGACAACGTCTTCCTCACCGGGTTCTGCGACACGCCGCGCGAGTTCCTGGCCGGGCTGCACCTGTATCTTCAGCCGTCGCGGCGCGAAGGCCTGTGCATCGCGGTGCACGAGGCGATGCAGGCCGGTTTGCCGACCCTGGTGACCGCCGTGGGCGAGATGCCCTACAGCGTGGTGGATGGCCTGACGGGACGGGTCGTGCCGCCCCGTGATCACGAGGAGTTGGCCAAGGCCTTGAAGTGGTTTCTGCGCGCGCCCTACAAGCTGGCGAGAATGGGCGAGGTCGCCCGGTCGCGGGTGCTGGACCGGTTCGGTCAGGCGCACTTCGCCGCCACGGGCGCCGAAATCTTCGCTCAGCTTCCGGTTCGGCGCGACGCCATGCCGTCGGCCGTCGCGGACCCTGGTGGCATGAAACGCTCCATGACGTCTTCTGGATCGCCCTTATCCTGACGCGTCCATTGGAGGGCGACGGTTGGCGGCTTTCTCGACAAGCCGCTCGATCGTGGATTTGGCGCTGAATGGTCCGATGGCGCCGGTCGTCCTGACCGCGACGATCGTCTTTCTGGTGGTCCTGCCGCCTTCAAATAAGCGGTCGCCATCCAATCGGCGGGCGGGGCTGATGTGAGGCGATCCAGGACATGTGCGCCTCCGCAATAACCTTTGAGGTGGTCGGTTCAGCCCGTCGTCGTTGGGGCAGGAGGACGTCACCATGACCCCAGCCCACGACCCTGTCTCTGAAAAGGTTCTGCTCAATCTTACGGCTCGATCCATCGGCTTTGAGGCAGGTCACCTAGGTCGGTCATATCCGCTCGACGCCCTCGAAATCTCCACCGACGACCTCCTGACCCTGGTCGCCGTCCTGGAGGACCAGTGCGACGTCGTCTTGCCCGACTATGACCTTGCTCGCTGCGAGACGCTGGGCGAGCTGATCGATCATCTGCGTGCGCGCGCGATCCTCGACGCCGTCCTGGCGCTAGATCGCCGTGCCGACCAGACGGCCGATGCCGGCCGTCACGATCATGGCCAGCGCGCCCCAGAAGGTGACCCTCGCCGCCGCGCGCCAGGGCGGCGCCCCGCCGGCTCTCGCCCCGGCCACGCCCAAGAGCGCCAGGCAAGCTAGCGCCACCACCACGACGCTGGGCACGATCGCCTGGGCCGGCGCCAGGGCGGCGACGATCAGCGGCGCGGCCGCTCCGACCGTGAAGCTGGCCGCCGAGGCCAGGGCGGCCTGCACCGGCCGCGCCGTCGTCGCCAGGGAGATGCCCAGCTCGTCGCGGGCATGGGCGTCCAGCGCGTCCTTGGCCATCAGCTGCTGGGCCACGATCTTGGCGGTCTCGGGCTCGAGACCGCGCTGGACATAGATCTGGGCCAGTTCGGCGTGCTCGGCCTCGCCGTCGCTCTTCAACTCCTCGGTCTCGCGCGCGATGTCGGCTTTTTCGGTGTCGGACTGCGAGCTGACCGACACATACTCGCCGGCCGCCATCGACATGGCGCCGGCCACCAGGGCGGCCACCCCGGCGACCAGCACCTCGCTGGGCCTGGTCGAGGCGACGGCGACCCCCACGATCAGGCTGGCGGTCGAGACCAGACCGTCGTTGGCGCCCAGGACGGCGGCGCGCAGCCAGCCGATCCGCGAGACCAGGTGGGCTTCGGCGTGGCGATAGGACCTAGGCATGGCGATGGTCTTCCTGGATGCGCGAACCCGCCGCCTAGTAGGCGACGCGGACGCTGAGGGAGAGGGTGCGAGGACGGAGCGGAGTCACCTGGTCGGTCGATCTTAGCGAGAACGGATTGCCGTAGGCGAATGTGTCGCCGCGCGCGTTGGTCGGATTGTCCAAGGCCAGGGTCGACCGCCAGCGCGGCGTGGCCAGACCGACGGCCAGGCGACCCGTTGCGTAGTCGCCCATCAGGGGCGCGGTCGCGGCGTCGAAGGTGAGGCGGGAGTGGCCGACATAGGCGTAGCGGCCGTCCAGCTCCAGGGTCAGGTCCGAGCCCAGCGGCCGGTCGTAGTGGATCGTCACGCCGCCGGCGCGATGGGGCACGCCGGCCAGGCTGACGTCCTTGCGGACCGGGAAGGCGGGATTGGCCTTCTCCAGTTCGGGCGAATTGAACAACAGGTTGGCGCCCAGCTGCAGTCCGGCCACGCGGTAGCTGCCTTCGAACTCCAGGCCCAGGTTGCGCCCGTCGCCGATGTTGGCGGTGAAGGGCAGGCCCGAGGGCAGCAGCTGGTCGCTCTGGATGTCCTTCCAGCTGGCCTGGAAGGCCCCGGCCCGCAGACGCAGGCGGCCGTCGAGCAGGGAGACCTTGCCGCCGGCCTCCAGGCTCCACAGCTCGTCGCCGTCATAACGGCGCCGCGGCTCGACCTGGTCGTCGGGCGAGAACACCTGACCGGGCGGTCCGGTGGTGTTGAAACCCCCGGCCCGGTAGCCTTCGGCCGCCTGGACATAGATCAGGGCGCTGGGCGACAGCGTGTAGGCCAGCACCAGCTTCGGCGCGAAGCCCGAGCTTTCCAGCGCGCCGGAAAACGGCGCGGTCGGGCCGGCCAGGGTCGTGGCCAGGCTGGTCACCCGCGTCTTGGACTTGAACAGCCGGCCGCCCAGCGTGGCGCTGAGGGATCGGCCGATCGGCAAGGTGGCCTCGCCGTAGATCGCCGCCTCGTTGAGCGTGTCGCGCCGCGTCTCCGCCAGGGCTTGAGCGGGCGCGTCGGCCAGACGCGTCAACGCCAGCTCGATGTCCTGATGGGTGCGGGCCAGAAAGGCGCCGACCAGCCATTGCACCCGGGCGTCTTCCGGCGAGGCCAGGGAGCCTTCGGTCACCACGCTGTGAGTGCGATCGTCGTCGTCATAGGCGGCGGGCCCCGGCGCCAGGGCGATGGGCGGCGCGGCGCTGGCGTCGTAGCGGCTCGTGATGTCGTGATCGACCGCCGAGATCGTCCACCGCGCCTGGATCCCGTCGATCTCGCCCTTCAGGTTCAGGTGCGCCTCGGCGAAGTCGTTGTCGTGCGGCTCGCGCACCTGGTTGCGGCGGGTGTAGGGCGGTTCGGTCGTCAGGGCGTACTGGGTGTCGTCGGAATTGATGAACTGGGCGGCCCCGCCGCCGGTCAGGGTCCAGCCGCCGCCCAGGTCGACCTTCACGTTCAGGCGGACGCCCGAGCGGAGGGAGCGGTTGACGTTCGTCAGGTTCAGGCCGGCGTCGTCGATATAGCCGCCTTGCTGGTCGCGATAGAGCACGGCGCGGACCGCGCCCCGGCCCTTGAAGATCGGCAGGTTGACCATGCCCGACAGGCCGTTCGAGCCGTCGCCGCCTTGCGTCGCGCCGACACTGCCCGCGATCCAGGCCTCGAAGCGATCCGGAGCCGGCGGTTCGGTGACCAGGTGCAGAACCCCGCCGAGCGAACCGGAGCCGTAGAGCGCGCCCTGCGGCCCGCGCAGCACTTCGACCTGGGCGATGTCGATCAACAGCAGGTCCGGGTCCGGGGCGTTGTAGGTCAGGCGGGTGTCGTCGAGATAGAGGCCGACCATCGACTGGGTCCGGCCGGTCAGCGGTCCGTCCGACAAGCCGCGCAGCATGATCTTGTCGCGGCCAGGGCCGAGGTTGGTCACCGTCATGGCGGGAACGGTGAACGCCAGGTCGTTGGCGTCGCGCAGGCCTTGTCCCGTGATCGCCGAGCCTTCGACCGCGCTGACGGCGTAGGCCAGGCGATCGGCCGGGGTCGGGCGGCGGGTGGCGACCACCACCAGTTCGTCGAGCGCGGCGGACGGACCGGGCTCCGTCGGGGCGGCCTTTCGGGCGACGGGCTTGGCGGCGGGCAGCCTGACGATCTCGACGGCGCCGGCGTCGATCATCCGAAAGCCGCAGCCCGTGCCCGCCAGCATCCGGGTCAGGCCGTCCTGGAGGGTGAAGCGCCCTCGAACGGGCCGGCTGGCCGGGGCGCAGCCGGCGGCGGCCTGGGTGCTGATCGAGACGCCGGCCTGGACGGCCAGATCGACCAGCGCCGTCTTCAGGGGCTTGCTGGGAATGTCGAAGCTCAGGCGGGGCTGGGCGGCCGAGGCGCAACCGCCCCATCCGGCCACGCACGCGAAGCTGGAAGCCAGCGCCCAGCGCCGCCATGCGTCAGCTCGCAACGAAACGCCCTCCAGCCTTCAGGACGGCGCTACCGTAGTTCGATTTGTTCGTCGGTGCGATGCACCGACAGCGAGAAATAACCAGCCAGCCGTTTGACCACCAGATCCTGGTCGCCCAGCTCCAGCACGCCGGAGAAGCGTTTGCCGGCCAGGGCGGGCGAAATCTTGATCGGCACGGGATAGCGGCGGTTCAGATAGGCGACCATGTCGCCCAGGGTCTCGTCGTCGCAGACCATCCGGCCCTGGGTCCAGGCGAAGGCGGGGCCGGGATCGGCGGCGGTCTGGACCGATCTGGACGCGCCTTCGACATGGCTCAGGCTCTGGCCGGCCACGAGGCGGGCCACCGGGGTCGAGCCCAGGGCGGGCTGGCGCACCTCGACGATCCCGCGACGCACGGTCACCCGCACGGTCTTGTCGTAGTGGCGGATGTTGAACTCGGTGCCGACGACGCGGACCTGCTGGTCGCCGACCGAGATCAGGAAGGGGCGTCCCGGGTCCTTGGCGACGTCGAAGGTCGCCTGGGCGTCGGCCATCTGGACGCGCCGCGCGCGCCAGCCCAGCTGGACCGTCAGGGTCGAGGCCGCGTCCATTCGGATGTGCGTGCCGTCGGCCAGCGCGACCTCGCGGGTTTCTCCGGGCCGGGTCTGGTAGACGGTCGGAGCGCCCTGGTAGCCGCGCCAGGCCATCGGGCCGACGACGATCGCGATCACGGCGGCGGCCGCGGCGGCGGACCAGACGGGAAGGACGGCGCGGCGGGGCGGCAGCGGCACGACCCGCGACGACGCCGGCGTCAGGTTCGGGGCGATCTCGGATGCGCGGTCCGTCAGTTCGGCGGCGAGGCTTTCGACCGCTTCGAAGGCGATCAGATGGTCGTCGGAGGCTTCCAGCCAGACGGTCAGGGCGGCCCAGTCGTCGGCCGTGGCCTGGTCCGACTGCACGCGGACCAGCCACGCGACGGCCTCGTCGCGCAGGGCGTCAATCGCCTTGATGCTGTCCGCGCCGCTCATCGGTGCTCACCGTTCCCTGAGGCCCAGGCCTCGTTGCTCGCCCCAATGACGCCACAAACGCCAAGGCGCCTCCAAACTTTCTTGAGAATGTTTCCGAACCTCATCGACCCACCTTGGCGAGGATGCGCTTGAGGCTGGTCATGATGTACTTCTCGACGCTGGAGCGCGACACGCCCATGGCCGCCGCCGTCTCCGCGTGGTTGAGGCCTTCCAGCTTGTGCAGGCGGAACGCTTCCTGGACGGCGGGCGGCAGGTCGTTCACGACCGCCACGATCTGGGCCAGGCGCTGGCGGGCGGCCAGGGCGTCGTCGGCGCGGGGCTCGTCGGCCGTGTCCCAGTCCGCGGCGCCGGCGCCGGCGTCTCGCCACTGCGCGTCGCGCTGGCCCGCGCGACGCTGGGTCTTGATCCGGTCCAGCATCAGGTTCGTGCCAAGCCGGTAGAGATAGGCGGCGGGATTATCGATCGGCGCGGCCGGCGGCGGGGTGATCTTCAGGTAGATGTCCTGCACCAGGTCCTGGGCGGCTTCCTCGGATCGCAGCCGCACGCGGAAATAGCGCATCAGCTCCTCCCGCCGTTCGAGATAGCAGGCGAGCAGGGGATGGACGTCGCTGTCGTCCAAGGACTCGATCCGCGCTCCGGGCCCATGGCCGCTCGACGCCGGGAATCCGGCGACCCGCGCAGTCTTTCCGATGCCGCCTCCGGGCGCAATCGCAATCCCTTTGAGGAGGTTTCGAGATCACGTCGTCTTGGCTGATCGAAGGGCGTCCCGACGCTCGCCAGGACCTGGAGATCGGCCTTGCTGGAAGTGATGATGCTGGACGACGGCGCCATGCGCGGCAGCCTGCGGTTCGACGAGGCGCGCATGCGGCGCTTCACCGGCCTGGCGCCCAAGGTGATCTCGATTCATCACCTGATGCGTCCGGAGCGCCTGAGGGTGGAGGTCTATCTCGAGGCCGCCTACGCCTCGGCGTTCAACGGCGTGATCCGCAATCATTATCCCACGCTGATGAGCGTGCAGGACGGCGAGGGCCACATCCACGCGGCCGTCGGCTTCCGGTTCGCGGCCGCTGAACCGCTGTTCCTCGAGCAATATCTCGACGAGCCGGTCGAGGCGGCGATCGCCCGCAAGCTGGGTGAGCCGGTGGGGCGCTGCGGCGTGGCGGAGATCGGCAATCTGGGCTCCGGCAGCGCGGGCGCCTCGATGTTCCTGTTCCTGGCCCTGGCCCGTCATCTCGACCAGAACGGTTGCACCCACGCCGTGGCCACGGCCACGCGCCAACTGCGCCGGAGCTTCGGCCGGGTCGGCTTCGAGACCCAGGTCCTGACCCGCGCCGAGCCGTCCCGCCTGGGTGAAGCGGCCACCGAGTGGGGCGCCTATTACGAGCGCGATCCGGAAGTGCTGGCCGGCGCGATCGGCCCGGCCTTGCAGCCCCTGAGCCAGATGCTGGTGGCCGAGCCCGTCCAGGTCGAGAACATCCGCCCCCGTCTTCACCCGGCCTGCCCGGAGGTCGGCCAATGAGCCGGGTCCTGCGGGCGATCGACGCCCACGCCGCCGCGACGCCCGAGGCGGTCGCGCTGAGCACCCCGTCGGCGACCTGGACCTACGCCCAGCTGGGCGAGGCGGTGAGCCGGACGGCGAGGGCGCTGTTCGCCTTCGCGCCGCTGGTCCGTCCGGGTTCGCCGGTGGCCGTGCGCCTGCCCAACGGGCCGGCCTGGGTGATCCTGGACCTGGCCCTGATCCGCCTGGGCTGGCCCAGCCTGCCGCTGCCCGGCTTCTTCACCCCCATCCAGCGCGACCATGCCCTGGCCGACGCCGGCGCGACCCTGCTGATCGAGGCGGCGGAGGGCGAGGGCCAGATCGTCGTGGCGGGCGCGCCGCTCGCCGTGACGCCTTGCCTGACCCCTCCGGTTCCGCTGCCCGCGGGCACGGCCAAGATCACCTACACCTCGGGCTCGACGGGCCAGCCCAAGGGCGTCTGCCTGTCGCAGGCCCAGATGGAGGCCGTGGCCGGGTCCCTGGTGGAGGCGATCGGCGCCGACTATGCCGGCCGGCACCTGCCGCTGCTGCCCCTGTCGATCCTGCTCGAGAACGTGGCGGGCCTCTACACCACCTTGATCGCCGGCGGGCGTTACCACGTGCTGCCGGCGGCGACGCTGGGCCTGGACAATCCCTTCAGGCCCGATCTGGCGGCCCTGGCCGCGGCGATCGCGGCCGAAGAGGCGACCAGCCTTATCGTCGTGCCCGAACTGCTGCGGGCTCTGCTGATGGTGATGACCTTCACCGGCGCGCGCTTTCCCGCCCTGAACCTGGTGGCGGTGGGCGGGGCCAAGGTCTCGTCGCAGCTGCTGAGCCAGGCCGACGCCCTGGGCCTGCCGGTCTACGAAGGCTACGGCCTGAGCGAATGCGCCTCGGTCGTGGCGCTCAACACCCCGGCCGCCCGCAAGGCCGGCGCCGTGGGGCGGCCCCTGTCGCACCTGACCGTCGAGATCGCCCCGGACGGCGAGATCGTCGTCGGACCCCATCCGTTCCTCGGCTACGCCGGCGGCGAACCGAACACGGGCGTGGTCCAGACCGGCGACCTGGGCGGGTTCGACGCCGACGGCTTCCTGCGTATCGAAGGCCGCCGCGGCAACACCATCATCACCGCCTTCGGCCGCAACGTCGCGCCCGAATGGGTCGAGAGCGAGCTGCTGGCCCAGCCCGAAATCCGCCAGGCGGTGGTGTTCGGCGAGGCCCAGGCCGCGCTCGGCGCGCTGATCGTGCCGCTGCTGCCCGACATGGACGAGGCGGCGATCGCCCAGGCTGTGGCCCGCGCCAACCAGGCCTTGCCCGACTACGCCCAGGTCAAGCGCTGGCGGATCCGCCCGCCGTTCGACCTGGCCGCCGGCGAACTCACCAACAACGGCCGCCCGCGTCGGACGGTCCTTCTGTCGCGTCACCGCGACTTCATCGAAGCCTCGCAATAGGAGCCCGACTTGATGTTCTTCCAGAGATTGGTCGCCGAAACCGTCGAGGGTCAGCAGACCCTGGCCGGCGTGCCGCAGATCCAGGACGGCCTGGCCGGCCGCATCTCCCGCGAAACCTACGTCGCCTACCTCACGGAGGCCTATCACCACGTCAAGCACACGGTGCCGCTGATGGAGGCGGCGAAAGCCCGCCTCGACGACGCCCATGACCGGTTCCGCCACGCGCTGGACGAGTACATCGCCGAGGAGACCGGTCACGAGCACTGGATCCTCAACGACATCCGCCATTGCGGCGGCGATCCCGAGGCGGTGCGCCTGGGCGAGCCGCGCGAGACCACCCAGCGCATGGTCGCCTTCGCCTACGACTACATCGCCAAGGTCAATCCGATGGGGTTCTTCGGCATGGTCTTCGTGCTGGAGGGGACCAGTGTGCGCCTGGCCACCCAGGGCGCCGAGGCGGTGGCCAAGAACCTGAACCTGGGGCCGGAGTGCTTCAGCTACCTGACCTCGCACGGCTCGCTGGACATGGAGCATCTGGTCTTCTTCCAGAAGCTGATGGACGAGGTGACCGACCCCGACGACCAGGCCGCGATCATCGAGGTGGCCAAGGCGATCTTCGACCGCTTCGCCGACGTCTTCCGCTCGATCCCGCACGATCGGGTGGCCTATGTTTAAGGACAAGAACATTCTGCTGACCGGCGGCGCCGGCGGCCTGGGCTCGCTGATCTCGACGCAGCTGATGGAGGAGGGGGGCAGGGTGGTCGTGCTGGATCGCGCCCAACCCGCCAACGGCGCGGCCTTCCTCAATCACGACATCTCGACCCCCGAGGGGATCGAAGCCGCCGCGGCCGCTGTCGCCCGGCGTCATTGGGACATCGTCATCAACCTGGCGGGCATCCAGCACTTCGGGCCCTTCGAGCGCCAGACGCCCGAGCACCTGATGGCCAGCTATCTGGTCAACCTGATCGCGCCGGTGCGGCTGACCCAGGCCGTCCTGCCCAGGATGAAGGCGGCCGGCGGCGGCCAGATCGTCAATGTCGGTTCGATCTTCGGCTCGATCAACTTCGCCCACTTCGTCACCTATTCCAGCGCCAAGGCCGGGCTTCGCGGTTTCAGCCAGGCGCTGCGGCGCGAGCTGTCGGGCACGGGGATCGACGTGACCTATGTGGCGCCGCGGGCGGTCAAGACGGCGCTCAACTCGCCGGCGGTCCTGGAGTTCGCCAAGCTGACCCAGATGAACATGGACCCGCCCGAGCTGATCGCCCAGCGGATCGTCGAGGCTGTCCGGGGCCGCAAGCGGGACGTCTATTTCGGCTTTCCCGAAAGCCTGTTCGTCCGGATCAACGCCATCTTCCCGCGCCTCGTCGACGGCGCTCTTTCGGCCAACGACCGCAAGGCGGCGCGGCTGTTCACTCGCTGATTTCTGGAGTCTTGATCATGAAATTTTCCATGCTGGCCGTGGTCGCGGCCGTCGCCCTGGGCGCCACGTCCGCCCTGGCCGCTGATCCGACGTTTGACGCCCGCGTCGACGGGCTGGCCCGCAATTGGGCCCACGTGAACTATGAGGTTCGCGACAAGTCAGCCCAAGCGGCCCAGGCGGCCAAGCTGGCGGCCGAAGCCGACGCCCTGGCCAAGCAGTATCCCAACCGCGCCGAACCCCTGGTCTGGGAAGCGATCTCCACGGCCACCCAGGCCGGCGCCACGGGCGGCATGGGCGGACTGTCGCTGGCCAAGAGCGCGCGGGGCATGTTGGAGCGGGCCGAGAAGATCAATCCCGCCGCCCTGGGCGACGGCTCGGTCTATACCAGCCTGGGTTCGCTCTACGCCCAGGTTCCGGGTTTCCCGATCGGATTCGGCGACGCAGGCAAGGCGCGCGCCTACCTGACCAAGGCCCTGGCCGCCAATCCGAACGGCGTGGATCCCAACTTCTTCTACGGCGACTTTCTGATGCGCCAGGGCGACTACGCCGGGGCCGAGACCGCCCTACAGCGCGCCGTCAACGCGCCGGCGCGTCCGGGGCGCGAGGTGGCCGATCACGGACGCAAGGCCCAGGCCGCCGCGCTCCTGGCGACCGCGCATCAAAAGGCGCACGGCTAGCTGACTTTTCGCGCCTCTGGATCGAGGTCGGCGGCGACGGGGTGGGGCCGATGGCCAGGTAGACCGGACAACTGCCCGCGGCGCCAGATCGACGCGGCCGGCTAGGCGCCGCCATTCAGGTCGAAGTGCTCGGCCGCGGCGAGCACCGGACAAACCTGGCGGCGGCGGCATGAGCCAGCGCTGGAATCGGAAATGTGCGCCCGCCAGCCCGGGGAGGGCTGATCGGGCGCACCAACGCTCTTCAGGCCGAGGTCCGTTCCTAGAACTTCCGGCTCAAGCTGAGCCCCCATTCGCGCGGACGGCCGAAGCTGGCCTCTTTCAGTCCGAAGCCGCTGGAGGCGTTGCCCGACACCATGTAGCGCTCGTCCGAAAGATTCAGGCCGAACAACGCCGCCTGCCAGAGTTGATCGGGCGAGGCGTAGGCCAGCCGCGCGCCGAACAGGTCGTAGGCCGGCTGGGTCAGGTCGGGATCGTTGGCCACGTCGTTGTAGACGGTGCTGTAGTGCGTCCAGTCGACCCGGGCGGTCAGGCGACCGCCGCTCGACAGGTCATGGCCGTATTCGATGCCGCTGTTCAAGGTCCACTTCGGCGCCTTGATGAAGTGCGTGGCCAGGGTGATCGGCAGCACCTGTCCGGCGGCGAGGCCCGAACCGACCTCGGTGTACTTGGCGTCCATGTAACCGCCGCCGAAGTTGAAGCTCCAGCTGGCGGTCGGCCGGGCCTGGAGTTCGACCTCGAGCCCCTTGACCTCGCCCGCCGCGGCGTTGGCCACGAAGTTGCGCGGGGTCTGGTTCACCGTGACCTGGATGTCCTGGTAGTCGCTGAAATAGCCGGCGACGTTGAGGATCAGGCGGCGGTTAAGCCAGGCCGTCTTGGCGCCGGCTTCGTAGGTGAGCAGGGTCTCGGGCTGGTACTCGGTGACCTCGCTGGCGTCGTTGAGCGGGCGGGCGTTGAAGCCGCCGCTCTTGAAGCCCTTGCCGACCGAGGCGTAGAGCAGGACGTCGGGCGTGGCCTTGAATTCGAGGCCCACCTTGGGCGTGAACGAATTCCACGATCCGCTCGGGCTGACCTGGGCGATGACGCCGCCGTCGCGGATGCGGCGGTGGTCGAGCACGTAGTCCTTTTCGTCGCGATTGTAGCGGGCTCCGACCGTGGCGCTGAGCTGGTCGGTAAGGGCCAGGCTGCCCTGGGCGAACAGGGCGTAGGTCGTGCTGGTCACCTTGGTGTAGACGGCCGCCGAAGGGCTGTAGGGCGGCGGCGAGACGCCAGGCGCCAGGCCGAGCGCCAGCTTGGCGTAGCCGGAATCGGTGCCGCGCTCGCGGAAGACATAGGCCCCCGTCACCCAGGTCAGGCGGTCGCCGAACGACTCGCCGCCCAACTGGAATTCCTGGCTGTATTGGGCCTGGACGTCGTGGTTGAAGGTCTCGCGGAACGTGAAGGGCGTGTTGTCGCCGTCGCGGGCGAAGGTCGCCGTCAGGCCGCGCACGGCGGTGATGCTCTTGAAAGTGACCTCGCCGAGGTCCCAGCTGACGGTCGCCGAGCCGCCCCACAGGTCCAGGTCGTTGACGTTAGGACCCGTGCCATAGGTCGTGAACGGGCTGTCCGTCAGGAACGAGGGGTTCAGCGACTTGGCCCCGTTGGGCGCGGTGATCCCGAGGCCGGGCGCGACATAGGTGTTGAAGTTGCCCATGAACGGCCCGATCGCGAAGCCGGGGACGGCGCCGATGGCCAGCAGCTTCTGCGGCGCCGAATGCTCCCGCGCCCGGGTGTAGTCGGCCGACAGGTTGACCGTCACCGTGTCGGACGGCTCCCAGAGCAACTGCGCGCGCATCGCCGTGGCGTCGCGGTCGCCCAGGTCGTCGCCGGTGGTCAGGCGCTCGCCGTACCCGTCGCGGGTCAGTCGCGCCGCCGACAATCGGGCGGAGACCTTCTGGCCGAGCGGAATGTCGACATGCCCCTTGACGTCCAGCCGGTCATAACTGCCGGTCACGCCCCCGATCTCGCCTCCGAAGGCGTTCTTGGGCTGCTCGGTGGTGATCAGCACAGCGCCGCCGATGGTGTTCTTGCCGAACAGCGTGCCTTGCGGCCCGCGCAGCACTTCGATGCGGCTGACGTCAAAGGCGTCCAGCGTGCCGCCGATCGAGCGGGCGTAGTAGACGCCGTCGACATAGACGCCCACGCCGGGGTCGCTGAAGATGGCGAAGTCGTTCTGACCGACGCCGCGGATGAAGACGGTGGCGTTGTAGTTGCCGCCGCTCAGCGCCGCCGCGCCGTCGAAGCGGATGCTGGGAGCGAACTTGGCGATCTGGTCGACGCTTTCGACGCCTCTGCTCTCCAGCGCCTCGCCCGCGAGGGCGGTGACCGCGACGGGCGTGTCCTGCAGCCGTTCCTCGCGACGGCGGGCCGTGACGACCACTTCCTCGATCTGGACGGCGGGCGCCTGGGCCTGACCGGCGGCGAGCGCGGGCGACGCGAACGCCTGCGCGCCGGCGGCGGCGCAGATCAGCAAGCCTCCGGCGCGCAAGCGCCCGGAGATATTCCCATTCCTGGGCATCTGTTTCCTCCACGTACGTCGTTTGTTTTTCTTCGACGAACCCCCGAGCGTCCGCCGTCATGCGTACTTTGTTATACGTACTAACTATCACAAAGCATGATTGTATGTACTCTTCAATCGGCCATGTGGTTGAATGGGGCTTTCGGCGAACGTTGTTGCGCGAGCGCCACTGGCGGGGCGCGGCGCGAATCCGCGCGGCGTGATACGAGGATGGGGCAGCGGGAAAGAGCCAGGAATGATCGACGCTGGTGAACGTGGGGAAGCGATCGGCGAAGGGGTCGCGCTGGGCGGCCTGGAAACCACGGTCGGGTTTCTGCTGCGCCTGGCCCAGGTGGCGGTGTTCAAGGACCTGCTGGCGGCCTTGAAGCCCTTCGACTTGCGCGTCGCCGACCTGTCGGTGCTTCTGGTCATCGAGGCCACGCCGGGGACGCAACAGAGCGCGATCGGCGAGGCGCTGCGCATCCAACGGCCCAATCTGGTGACCATCATCGACCAGTTGCAGGCCCGGAATCTGGTGCGGCGAGGGCCTGTTCCGGGCGACCGCCGGGCCTACGCCCTGTCCTTGACGCCGGAAGGTGAAGCGCTGCTGCGGAAGGCCAAGGTCGCGCACGCCCGGCACGGCCGGAAGGTCCTCGACGCTCTCGGGGATTTCGAGACGGAGCGCATGTTGGCCGCTCTCAGGCGTATCGCCGCCCTGTGATTGAAGAGCCGGGGCGAGGCGTCCGCGGGGTCGTCCGGACCGGAGGGGAGGGCGGCATGGCGAAAATAGTATGTCTCACTGACAATCACTGCTTGGTCCTGACGCCGTGATCGATAATCCTACGCGCCATAAAAAAGCGGGGAGACAGAACGTGCCCAGGATCTCAGAGAGTCTGTTCGACGGCCAAGAGCGCCCGGGCATCGCCTTGCCGCTCGACCATGATCCTCGGCGCCTGCTGGACGAACGGCCGATGGGACGATTGCAGTGGACGGTCGTGGTCCTCTGCGTCCTTCTCAACGCGCTCGATGGCTTCGACGTCCTGTCCATCAGCTTTGCCTCCCCCGGCATCGCCAAGGATTGGGGCGTCGACCGGGCCGCCTTGGGCCTAGTGCTGTCCATGGAGCTGATCGGGATGGCGATCGGCTCGGTGTTGCTGGGCGGGCTGGCCGATCGCGTCGGCAGGCGGGGCGTCACGCTCGGCTGCCTGGCCACGATGTCCTTGGGGATGGCGGCCGCGCCCTTCGTCTGGGATGTGCCCTCGTTGTCGTTGGTGCGGCTGGTCACCGGCCTGGGCATTGGCGGCATGCTCGCCTGCACCAACGCCATGGTCGCCGAGTTCACCAATCGCAGGAACCGCTACCTCGCCGTCGCCCTGATGGCGGCCGGCTATCCGCTGGGCGCCGTGCTGGGCGGCTCCGTGGCCTCGGTCTTGCTGGCGAGCGGGGGGTGGCGGGACGTCTTCATTTTCGGCGCGGCGTGCTCGGCGCTGTGCCTGCCGTTGACCGCGCTGCTGCTGCCCGAGTCGATCGGCTTCCTTGTCGCCAAGCCTCCCAAGGACGCGCTGGCGCGGATCAACCGGCTGCTGGTGCGCATGGGCCATCCGGTCGCGCCACGCCTGCCCAGCGTGGTCGATCAACCGCGCGCGGCGATGAGCGAGCTCTTCAAGCCAGGCCTCCTGCGAACGACCCTGCTGCTGACCGCGGGCTACTTCGCCCACATCATGACGTTCTATTTCATCCTGAAATGGATCCCCAAGCTCGTGGTCGACATGGGCTACGCACCGTCGACGGCCGGCGGCGTTCTGGTCTGGGCCAATGTGGGCGGGCTGACCGGCGCGGTGCTGCTTAGCGTCCTGACCCTGCGCTTCCCCCTGAGGCCGCTGGTGATCACCGCCATGCTGGCGTCGGTGGTCATGGTTTCGGTCTTCGGTCGCCCGCATGCCGACCTCTTCGAACTGCGGCTGGTCGCGGCGGTCGCCGGCTTCTGCACCAACGCCGGCGTCGTCGGGTTCTACGCCCTTCTCGCCCAGGCTTTCCCGACCCCTGTCCGAGCCGGAGGCACCGGCTTTGCGATCGGCGTCGGACGTGGCGGGGCGGCGCTGGGGCCGGTCGTGGCCGGCCTGATGTTCGCGCAAGGATTCGGCCTCTTCGTGGTCGCCTGCTGCATGGCGGCCGGTTCACTGCTGGCCGCGCTGGCGGTCCTCGCCCTGCCAAGCCGGCCGGTCGAGGCCCGTTAGGCCGAGAATCGAGAGTTGTTGGAGAGACGGTCGGATGAGGCCGGGGTTTCGGTCCCGGCCCGCTATTCGCCCGCCCGTCCTGCCTTTGCGGCCGTCACCACACCGGGTCGCCGTCACGGAGAAAAAGGCGCGGCGCAAATTGTAATTGACTATACTGTTTCATAGACATACTAATTTCCCCAACAACACAACAAGATGGGGAGGCGGTGCGCGACATGGAGGAGATCACGTCCTTTGGCGTGCTTGGCGAGCGGCTCGGCTTCCTCCTGCACCATGCCGACATGGGCGCGATGGCCGCGCTTTGCGAACGCCTGTCGCCGCTGGGCGTCACCCCCGGCCGGGCCACGGCCGTGGTCTATATCGGGCTGCACGAGGGGTGCGACCAGATCACCTTGGGCCGCGCCCTCGGCGTCAATCGCGCCAGCACGATGAAGGCGATCGACGAGCTTGAGCTGCTCGGCGCGATCCAGCGTCGACCCGGCCGCGACCGCCGCACCAACGCCCTGCACCTGACCGCCGCCGGCCGCGCGCTGCGCGGCGCGATCGAGCGGACGACCCAGGAACACGACCACTCGGCCTTCGCGGCGCTTTCGGCCGATGAACGGGCCGAACTGCGCCGCCTGCTGACCAAGCTGCGGAACCGGACGGGGACCGGCTTTGCGTCCGTCTCGGTCGCCGCCACCATGATGAGCGGGGCCAAGGCTCCCGCAGCGCCGCGAAAGGACTGATCATGAGCACCACCGACACCCTGGACAAGCCGGTCAGCTTCGAGCGTCTCGACCCGATGACGGGGGCGGTCGCCACAACCGCCGCGGCGATGACCGTCGCCCAGGCGGGGGCGGCGGTCGATGCGGCCCAGGCCGCCTTCGCGGGCTGGAGCGCGCTGGGGCCCAATGCGCGCCGCGCCTTCCTGAATAAGGCCGCCGACGCCCTGAACGCCCGGGCGGACGCCTTCGTCCAGGCGATGATGGGCGAGATCGGGGCCACCGAAGGCTGGGCGCGTTTCAATCTGATGCTGGCGGTCGGCATCGTCCGCGAGGCGGCCGCCCTGACCACCCAGATCACCGGCGAGGTAATCCCGTCGGACAAGCCCGGCTGCATCGCCATGGCCGTGCGCGAACCGGCCGGCGTGGTGCTGGGCATCGCGCCGTGGAACGCGCCGATCATCCTGGGCGTCCGCGCCATCGCCACGCCGCTGGCCTGCGGCAACACCGTCGTGCTGAAGGCGTCCGAGACCTGTCCGCGCACCCATGAGCTGATCATCGAGGCCTTCTCCGAGGCGGGTCTGCCCGAAGGCGTCGTCAATGTGGTGACCAACGCCCCGGCCGACGCGCCGGCCATCGTCGGCGCCCTGATCGACCACCCCGCGGTGCGCCGCGTGAACTTCACCGGCTCGACGGCGGTGGGCAAGATCGTCGCCAAGCGCTGCGCCGAGCACCTCAAGCCCGTCCTGCTGGAACTGGGCGGCAAGGCCCCGCTGATCGTGCTGGACGACGCCGACCTGGACGAGGCCGTCAAGGCCGCCGCCTTCGGCGCCTTCATGAACCAGGGCCAGATCTGCATGTCGACCGAGCGGATCATCGTGGTCGACGCCGTGGCCGACGCTTTCGTCGAGAAGTTCAAGGCCAAGGTCGGCGGCATGGCCGTCGGCGATCCGCGCGAGGGCAAGACGCCGCTGGGCGCGGTCGTCGACCTGAAGACGGTCGCTCACGTCGAGGGACTGGTCGCCGACGCGCTCGCGGCCGGCGCCGTGCAGGTCAACGGCGGCGCCTCGAACGGCGTGCTGATGCCGGCGACCGTCGTCGACAAGGTCACGCCCGAAATGAAGCTGTTCCGCGACGAGAGCTTCGGTCCCGTGGTCGCCGTGATCCGGGCTCGTGACGAAGCCCACGCCGTCGAGCTGGCCAACGACACCGAGTACGGCCTGTCGGCGGCCGTCTTCACCCGCGACACCGCGCGGGGCCTGCGGGTGGCGCGCCAGATCAAGTCGGGCATCTGCCACGTCAACGGCCCGACCGTGCATGACGAGGCCCAGATGCCGTTCGGCGGCGTCAAGGCCTCCGGCTACGGCCGCTTCGGCGGCAGGGCGGGCATCGACGCCTTCACCGAGCTGCGCTGGATCACCATCGAGACCCAGCCCGGTCACTATCCCATTTGACGCCCTTCGACGTCTTCCTCCCCTGATTGCTCAAGGATCGGTCATGACCGAGATCAACGACACCGCCACCTTCACGGTCGAGGACCGCATCGCCTGGGTGAAGTTCAATCGCCCCGAGAAGCGCAACTGCATGAGCCCCCGGCTCAACCAGCGCATGGGCGAAATCCTCGACGAGCTCGAATTCCGCGACGATGTCGGCGTCCTGGTGCTGACCGGGGAAGGCCAGGCCTGGTCGGCGGGCATGGACCTGAAGGAATACTTCCGCGAGACCGAAGCCAAGGGGCTGGGCGCGGTGCGTAAGGCGCAACGCGAATCCTACGGCTGGTGGCGGCGTCTGCGCTGGTACCAGAAGCCGACGATCGCCATGGTCAACGGCTGGTGCTTCGGCGGCGGCTACGGACCGCTCTATTCGTGCGATCTGGCGATCGCCGCCGACGAGGCGCAGTTCGCCCTGTCGGAGATCAATTGGGGCATCCTGCCAGGCGGCGGCGCCACCAAGGTGGTGTCCGACCTGATGCCGATGCGCGACGCCATGTATCACGCGATGACCGGCGAGCTGATCGACGGCAAGAAGGCCGCCGCCTGGCGCCTGGTGAACGAGAGCGTGCCGTTGGACCAGCTGAAGTCGCGCGTGGTCGAGCTGGCCAAGGTCCTGCTGAAGAAGAACCCGGTGGCGCTGAAGGCCGCCAAGGACGCGATCCGCCGGGTCCGGGAGATGACCTACGACAACGCAGAGGACTATCTGGTCCGGGCCCAGGAGGCCGCAAACTCGTACGATGACGATGGCCGCAAGGAGGGCATCAAACAGTTCATCGACGACAAGACCTACAAGCCCGGCCTGGGCGCCTACGATCTGGCCAAGCAAGGCTGACGCGGGCGAGGGGGGAGCTGAAAGAGGAGGGGCTCCAATGGGCGGCGCGATCGATCACGTTGGCCTGCAGGCCCGCCTCGGCCCTCGAAGGCTCGCGGCCGTCGACCTAGCCAGCGGGCGGCGCTGGACCTACGCCGAGCTCGACGCGGCGCTCGCCCGCTGCGCGCGGGTGCTGGTCGATCGCGGCGTGGGCCTGGGCGACCGCGTGGTCAGCCTGGCCCGCAATCGCGTGGTGCTGGCGATCCTGCACCTGGCCTGCGCGCGTGTCGGAGCCATCTACACGCCGCTGAACTGGCGTCTGAGCGCGGCCGAGATCCTGGCCCTGGTCGAGGACGCCGAGCCCCGGCTGGTGGTCGGCGATCACGAACTTGCGCGTGTCGGCCTGGACGGACTGTCGCTGGACGGGCTGGCCGGCGAGATCGAGGCCGCCGCGCCCTTGGATGTCGGCCCGTTCGATCGCGACCGGCCGTCGCTGATCCTCTACACCTCGGGCACCTCCGGGCGGCCCAAAGGCGTGCTGCTGAGCGAGCGCAACCTCGACCAGACGGCGCTGAACTTCGGTCGACTGGGCCAGGTGACGCACCAGAGCGTGTTCTTGAACGACGCGCCGATGTTCCATGTCATCGGCCTGGTGACCTGCGTCCGGCCGCCGCTGCTGCACGGCGGCGCGATCCTGGTCTCCGACGGTTTCGAACCGGCGCGGACCCTGGCCCGGCTCGGCGATCCGGAGCTGGGCGTGACCCACTATTTCTGCGTGCCGCAGATGGCCCACGCCCTGCGCGGTCATCCCGCGTTCGCGCCCGATCGGCTGCGCCGCCTGACGGCCGTGTTCACGGGCGGCGCTCCGCACCCGGCCGCCGACATCCGCGCCTGGCTGGCCGACGGCGTCCCGATCGTCGACGGCTTCGGCATGAGCGAGGCCGGGACCGTGTTTGGCATGCCGATCGATATCCCCGGGATCGACGCGCGCGCAGGGTCGGCGGGCGTCGCCATGCCCGGGGTCCTCAGTCGGATCGTCGACGCCGACGGGCGCGACTGCCCGCCTGACAGGGCGGGCGAGCTGCTGCTCAAGGGGGAGAACCTGTTTTCCGCCTATTGGCGGCGGCCCGAGGAAACGGCCGAGGCCTTCGACGACGACGGTTGGTTCCATACGGGCGATATGGTCCGCGCCGACGCCGATGGCTTCCACTGGCTGGTTGACCGCAAGAAGGACATGTTCATCTCGGGCGGTGAGAACGTCTACCCGGCCGAGATCGAGGCGGCGCTCGCCGGCCACCCCGCGATCGCCGAATGCGCCGTCGTGGGCCTGCCGGACGCGCGCTGGGGCGAGATCGGTTGCCTGGTCGTCGTGGCCCGGCCGGGGCTGACGCTCACGCACGACGAGGTCTTGGCGCACCTGCAGCCTCGCCTTGCGCGCTACAAGCTGCCCAAGCTGACCACGCTGATGGACGCCCTTCCCAGAACCGGGACGGGAAAGGTCCAGAAGAACCTGCTCCGGGACCTTCTGCTTGAGCGGTCGCCGGCCTAGACCGCTTCCGAGGCCATCATCCGGTCGATCAGGCGGCGCGCATGCACCCCGCCGGCGTCGATGTTCAAGGTCAGAAGACGGCGTTCCGGCAGCCGCGAAAGGTTGGCCTGCTGCCGCTCGAGCACGGCCAGGTCCTCGCTGAAGATCTTGCCCTGGCCCTCACGGATGGTGTCCGTCAGCGCGGCGTCGTCCACCGCGAAGGCGCGCGCCATGCCCCAGAAGTACCAGTGCGAGGTCGGGGTCTCGGGCGTGATGAAGTCGACGACGATGCTCGACGCCTTGACCTCGCGAGGCGCGTCGTAACCACCATGGCCGGCGAGGGCGACGCCGACCTCGATCATCACCTGGCTGGGCAGGGAGAACCGGCAGATCTGCCAGCGATCGACCAAGGCGGTCTCGTCCAGACCGGCGCCGCTCAGGGCCATCCGCCAGAAGGGCGGGGCGTTCACGCCCGGCATGTGACGGCTGGTGACGACCTGATCGCCCTCCAGCGCGGTGCGGACCGGCGCCTCGTCGATCTCGCGCTGACCGATGCTGGTGGCGTGGACATAGGTCTCGTGGGTGAGGTCCATCAGATTGTCGACCATCAGCCGGTAGTCGCAGTGGATGTGATAGAGGCCGCCGCCGTACGCCCAGCCCGGATGGTCGGCCCAGGGCATCGGCGGCAGCTTCGCCGGATCGGCCTGCCCGGCGTCTCCAGGCCAGACCCAGAGGAAGCCGTTGCGCTCGATCACCGGGAAAGCCCGCGCCGCCGGGAGGGCCTCCGTGCGCTGACCTGGCATGCCGGCCGCCCGGCCGTCGCAACCGATCGTCAGGCCGTGATAACCGCAGACCAACTGGCCATCGCGCACGACCCCCAGGGACAGCGGAGCGCCGCGGTGCGGGCAGAAGTCCTCGACGGCGGCGACTTGGCCGGCGGGGCCGCGAAAGAACACCATCGGCTCCCCGCAGATCATGCGGCCCAGCGGTTTGGTCGTCAGCTCCTCGGCTGTCGCGGCGACGTACCAGGCGTTGGACGGCCAGGTCCGGGCGGAAGAGGGCGGCGCCGGCGCGCGTTGGCTGGACATGGATTCCTCCGCGAAACTGATTGTATGGGATTAAACAGTTTGTAGGCCGGGTTACGCAAGAGCGTTGACCCCCTCAAGCCACGACCACGCCGGTCGATCGCGCCAGGATCGCGGCGGGCGCGGCCACCCGGTCCAAGGCGAGCAGCGTGGCGGCCAACAGGTCGATGTCGGCGTCCGACGGCGGGCAGCGCGCCCGGCGCGCGCAGTCGCGGAACTTGGCGGTGATCCCAGATTCATCGATCGGGTTCTCGGGCGCCCCCTTCGGATGGAGCACGCCGTGCGTTAGGGTCTCGCCCGAGGTCAGCACCAGGGTCAGGGCGCCCGAGGCGGCGTCGCGCATCGTGGCCTTCGGATCGACGACGAAGCGGCTGCGCGCGGCGAGGGCCAGAACGACCGGGTCGGCCAGCCGGTCGGGCGCGTAGCTGTCCAGCGTCACCGCGCCGTGCGCCAGGGCCAGGGCGGTGGTGAAGGGCAGGCTGAACTTCGCGTCAATCGCCGTGCGCGGCGTCTGCTTCTGCGCCGGCGGCTCGGCCAGCATCCGCTGCACGCCGCCGCCGGTCATGATGATCTGCGCGATCCGGTCCGGCTCCAGCCCATGAGCCTGGCGCAGCGACAGCGCCGCCTCGACGAAGGCGTGGGTTCCGCGGCAGCTGGGCCAGGGCTTGAAGCTCAGGCGCTCGCCGTGGAAGTAGGCTCCCAGGCCGGCGGTCAGCACATCCTCGTCGTACTGTCCCTTGGCGAACAGGGCGAACAACCCCGCCGGCCCCTCGAAGACGCCGTCGAAGCCCCTGACGCCACGCTGGGCCAGCAGGGCCGAGACCAGGCCCGCATGGGCCGGGAAGGCGTCGCGGACGCCGCGGAGCGTTGAGGTCGGATCGGTCTTGAACTGGGCCGTGGCGGTGGCCTGGTTCAGGGTCAGGGCGAGCGCGGCTTGGGTCTGTTCGGTGCTCAGGCGCAGCAGCCGGGCGGCGGTCGCGGCCGCGCCGAACGCGCCCAGGATCGGCGGCGGGTACCAGCCCGCTTCGTCGGGATTGACCTTCAGCGCCAGGCCCAGGCGGCAGACCAGGTCGCAGCCGACCGCCAGGGCGGTCAGGAGGTCCTGGCCCGAAGCATCGAGCTGTTCGGCGAGCGCCAGCGCCACCGGAACGCAAGCGGCGTTGGGATGGATCGGCGCGCCGTCATAGGCGTCCTCGAAGTCCAGGGCATGGGCGCCCGCGCCGTTGGCCAGGGCCGCGCCGAGGCGCGAGGTCCGGAAACCAAAGCCGATCACGCTGGCCTCTGGGCGGCCGCCGGTGTCGCGCGCCACCTCGGCGAACGCCGGGACGCCTTCACCCAGACCGCTGGCGGCCAGGGTGACGCCCAGGGCGTCCAGCAGCGACAGGCGGGTCATCTCGACCGCGCGGGCCGAGAGTTGCTGGAAGCGCGCGCCGGCGACATGGGCCGCCAGGCGCGCGGTGAGCCCCTGGGCGGTCACGAGGGATCTTCGACCGCGGCCAGCACGGCCTGGCGGCGCGCGCCCCAGGACGGAGCCACCGACAGCAGGACGACGGCGGCGATCATCAGGAGGGCGCCCACCAGCTCCGTTCCCGTCGGCATGGGAAGGCCCCAGACCAGGGCCAGGATGAAGGACGCGGCGATGCCGGCCAGGATGCTGGCCGAGCGTTCCAGAGGTACGCAGAAGGTGTTCTCGCGCGGATCCAGCAGGATGACGGCGGAGAAGATCGAGACCACGAACAGCAGCACGGCCAGCACCAGGATCGGCGCGATCTGCGGCGTGCCCCACACCTCGATGAAGCCCCAGGCCAGTTGCGAGCCTTGCGCCCCCACGCCCAGCAGCGGCGTCAGGGCCAGCAGCAACACCGACAGGGGAACGGCGACGATCTTTTCCTCGACGAAGTATCGCCGCACGCTGTCGGGATCGCCGGACTTCGACACGTGGGTCATCACGGCCAGGCGGCCGAAATAGCCGATCGTGTAGAGGATGATGGTGGCGATCGCGAGCGGCGGGAGATGCAGGCCGCCGCGCTGGCGGATGGTCAGGAACAGGCCGACGGCCACCAGCGCCAGCGCGACCCAGCTGTACCAGCCCACCTTGCGTCGGAAGGCCAGATCGACCAGCGGCGCCAACAACAGCACGTCGCCGCGCATCAGCAGTTGAATGAATGGGATGCTGACGCCCTCGAAGGTCAGGGACATCGGCACGGTGAACAGCACCAGCGCCGTGCAGATGCCGGACAGGAAGGTCCAGCGCGTTGGGAAGGGCAGGGAGGCGCCCCCGAACCGAAGCCGGTGGGCCGCGCGCCACCAGCCCGACAGGCCGATGAACAGGAAGGTCAACAGGCCGCTGACGATCAGGGAGGCGGGCAGGATCTCCAGACCGCTCAGCGGGCGTCCCAGCACCGGGGCGGGCGTGCTGGCCAGCTGCTTGGTGATGACCATGTATGGGATGTAGGCCAGCACGTAGAGGGCGACGACCACCCCAAGCGGCACGCGGTTCAGCCACTTCATGCCGACGTCTCCGAAAGCTCGAGCAGGACGGCGTCGCCCCGGGCGTGGAAGCGGGCGTTGAGGCCGGCGGCTTGCGTCGCCCAGCGCAGGTAGTCGACCACCTGCCCGAACCGCGCGTCGTCGGCCTTGAGAATTTCGGGCTGGGCGTCGCGGTTGATGAAGGCGGGCAGGAAGCCGATATCGGTCAGGCCCCCGGTCGTCGCCCGCGCCGTGACCACCAGGGTCATCCGCGAGTCCGGCGGGAAGTTGTAGAGGCTGTCGAAGTCGGGAACCCAGCCGGGGCTGAGCGACTGAATCTCGCGAAAGCCCTTGCCCTGGGCGTGCTCGGGCGTCATCCGCAGGTCGATGGCGAAATTGCCCATCGAGTAGAAGATCGGCTTGCCGCGATAGACCTCGACCCCTTTGAGGATATGGGCGTGGTGGCCGAGGATCAGGTCGACCCCGGCGTCGATGGCCGCGTGGGCGACTTCGGCTTGATAGTCGGCCAGCACCGCGGGGACGAAGTGGATGCCCCAGTGGATCGACATCACCACGACGTCGGCGACCGCGCGCGCGGCCTTGACGTCGGCGACCATGGCCGCGAGATCGGCGCGGTTGGCGTGGGTGTGGACCCGGCAGGGCGTGCCCGGCTGGTCCGGCTCGATCTGCTCGTAGATCGTCCAGGCCCGCATGGGGGCGCAGCCGGGCCGATCCGCTTCCGCCCAGTAGTTGGCCGGCAGGATGGAGCAATAGGCCAGGAAGGCGACGCGGACGCCGTTCGCCGTCTGGATCACCGGGGCGCGCGCCTGGGTGATGTCGGCGCCGACCCCGACCACCGCCAGACCCGTGGCCTGGAGACTGTCGATGGTGTCGAAGAAGCCGTCGCGGCCCCAGTCCATGCAGTGGTTGCCGCTGAACGACACCACGGTGAAGCCGGCGTCCTTCAGGGCGGACGCCGTGGCGGTCGTGGCGCGGTGGGTGTGGCGCACTTGGGGCAGGCGGGCGCCGCGATCGGTCAAGTTCACCTCCAACTGGCAGAAGGCGATGTCGGCCTTGCGGATCTCGTCGCGAACCAGGGCGAAGCACTCGCGCGGGTCGTCTCGATCGGGGCCGATATCGGCCACCGCGTAGAGGCGAGCGCTCATCGCATCGGTTCTCGCCGGGTGGGGCGGGGCTTGGCCGTCACGGTTCCCTCCAGGCGGCGTTGATCGCCAGCGCAAGTTTGGAACCATACTGTTTACATCACAAACTGTTGTCAATCACGACGCGGAGTCGATTTCATGCCGGCAAGCTCTATGCTAGGCGATGAAGATCGTCAGGGTTCCAACCTTTGGAATCCCGCCAGCCCACACGGACCTGCCGCCCATGAAAGCTTCCGCAGAACTGCCGACCGCGGACGACGCCGCGGAGCCAGGCCTGGACTTCGACACGCTGGACCAGGTGTTGGGCTTTCATGTCCGCCAAGCCCAGGGGACCATGCACCGGAACATCATCGCGGTTCTGGCCAAGGCCGACCTGACCCAGAAGCAGTCGGCGACCCTGTGGCTGATCGGATCCAACCCGGGCGCTTCGCAGATCGCCATCGGCGGCGCCCTGCGCATGGACCGCGCCACCACCATGGCGGTGATCGACAAGCTGGAAGCGCGCAACCTGGTGGTCCGCCAACGTTCGGCGGTCGATCGTCGTCGCCACGAACTCTATCTCACGCCGGCGGGACAGAAGCTGCTGGTCGAGGTCAAGGCCATGGTGAAGGCGCACGAGCAGGCCTTCGCCGACCGTTTCACCGCCGCCGAGCTGGAAACCCTGATCGACCTGCTCAAGCGCCTGTATGTCTAGCGGGCGCCGGGCGGTCGAATTTATTCGGCTCCAAATGGTTTGCTAAATAAACGATCCGGTATACAAACAAATATAGACGCCTTCCCAGGGCGCGAAGGATCGGCTGCACGCCCGGAGGAAACGGAATGTCTGAGGCCCGGATCGAGGCTGATGCGCAGCCGCGCGCGCAGTCTCCCGCGACGCGCTGGCGTCCCTACCAGATCTACATCCTCGCCCTGCTGCTGCTGGTCACCGTCTGCAACTATCTCGACCGCATCATCCTGGGGGTGTTGCAGGAACCGATCAAGCGCGAGCTGAGCCTCAGCGACGCGCAGCTGGGCCTGCTGAGCGGGCCGGCCTTCGCGATCTTCTATTCCGTCGCGGGCATTCCGATCG
Source organism: Caulobacter sp. Root1455 (assembly GCF_001426905.1). Lineage (GTDB taxonomy): Bacteria > Pseudomonadota > Alphaproteobacteria > Caulobacterales > Caulobacteraceae > Caulobacter. The sequence continues at coordinate 161,131 of NZ_LMFQ01000024.1, read as the reverse complement.
CGCGTCTCGCCGAACGGATCAACCGCGCCAGCCTGCTGGCGTTCGTCGTGGCCTTCTGGTCGGCCATGACGGCCTTCTGCGGCCTGAGCCAAGGCTATGCGCAACTGCTGCTGTCGCGCGTGGGCGTCGGCATGGGCGAGGGCGGCTGCATCCCGATCAGCCACTCGCTGCTGGCCGACAACTTCAGCATGCGCCAGCGCGGCGTGGTGATGTCGGTGGTCAGCACAGCCCCCTCCCTGGCCACCATCCTGGCCCCGGTCATCGGCGGCCTGGTGGCCCAGCAGTACGGTTGGCGCGTGGCGTTCCTGGCCGTGGGCCTGCCTGGCCTGCTGCTGGCCGTGCTGGTCTGGCTGACCCTCAAGGAACCCCGCACCCAGGGACAGGCGGCGGTTAGGACCGAGCGCCAGAAGGGTTCGTTCTTCAGCGATTTCAAGTGGCTGGCGGGAAACCGCGCCTTCGTCTGGGTCTTTGTCGGCGGGGCCTTCATCGGCCTGGCCTACAACGCAACGACGGTGTTCACGGTCTCGTTCATGATCCGCAGCCACGGCCTCACCCTGGCCCAGGCGGGGGGCGTGCTGGGGCTCAGCGGCATGGTGGGCCTGATCGGCGCCTTCCTCGGCGGTTTCGCCGCCGACCGCTTCGCCGACGATCGCGGACGCTCCTATGTCCTGGTCCCGGCGGTTGGCGCGGTGCTGACCTGCGTCTTCTACGTCCTGGCCTTCACCCAACCGAACTGGGCGATCGGCATGCCGTTCCTGCTGGCCTCGTCGGTGGCCTACAACCTCAAGAACGGCCCGATGTACGCGGCCGTGCAGAACATCGTGCCCGGCACCATGCGCGCCACGGGGGCGGCGGTGTTCATGTTCGGCGCCACGGTCGTGGGCGCCATGGTGGGGCCGGTGCTGGCCGGCGGGATCAGCGACATGATCTCGAGCCAGCGGTTCCCGGCGACCCTGGGTCGGTTCGCGGCGACGTGTCCGGGCGGTCACGCGGCCAAGGGCGCGGCCGCCGACATCGGAGCCGCCTGCGCGACGGCGTCGGCCGCGGGCCTGCAGACGGCCCTGGTGACGGTGTCGTTCGGCTTCGTGCTGGCCGCGGTGTTCCTGGTCCTGGCCAGCCGCGCCCTCAAGGCCCGCTCGGACTAGTCCCGGTTCGGAGGCATCGAGGCGACCGCGCGGTAGAGCTTGTCGAGCAGGGCGCCCAGCGTCTTCTGCTCCTCGGCCGACAGGGTCGCGTGCGCCTCGGCCTCGTTGCTGCGGGCCAGCGCCGCCATCCGATCCAGCGCCTTCTGACCTTCGGGCGTGACGAACAGATGATGGCGGCGCCGGTCGGCGGTCGAGCGCTGACGGCGGGTCCAGCCCCGGGCTTCCATGTTGTCGAGGATCGCGACGATGCTCGCCTTGTCGAAGCCGACTTCGCGCGACAGGGTCTTTTGCGAAAGACCCGGATTGGCGGCGATCAAGGCCAGGGTCGAGAACACGCCGGGGCGCAGGTCGTCATCGCCGAGCAGGACGCTGAACGATCGCGACAGGTGGTTCTGGATGCGCCGGATGCGGAACCCGATAATATCGTTGAGGATGCCCAGATCGATCTCCCCCTTGGGCTCGTCCAGGGGATCGGGAACTTCTGGGGCCATGGTCGAGGTCATGATCTTGCGTGCGGTTCGGCGAGAGGAGGTGACCTCCTTGTCCGCTGGAGCCGCCCGGGTCAATGGCTGTCGGCGGCGGCGAACACCACGCGCTCCCCGTCCCAAGCGAATTCGGTCTTCAGGCCCGCCTGGCGGCTGATGTCGGCGACATAGTCGGCGACCGCCTGGCCACGCTCGTCCGGACCCAGCGGCTGGGGCTGGCCCGTGGGCGCCGTCCAGATCGGTCGGAAGCCGGGGCTCAACACGCCGTTCGTATCGAGATGGCAGGCCGCGACCATGCCGTTCTTGGCCTGCGGGTGGAACGGATAGAGCGGATAGTCGGGGTCGGGCTCGAAGCCGAACAGCACCTTGCGCTTTTCCGCCCAGGCCCGCCGTTCCGGGCTTTCGTTGCCCTCGGCCGTCAGGGCGCGCGTCACGGTCACGAAATTGCCCAGCCCGTGAAAGATCGGCTTGCCGCGCCAGACCTCGACGCCGCGCAGGATGTGCGAATGGTGGCCGATCACGATGTCGGCCCCCGCTTCGATCGCCGCCCGCGACACAGCCTTCTCGTACATGGCGATGTGGGCGGGTGTGTGGACCACGCCCTTGTGGAAGGCCACGACCAGCAGATCGACCTGGGCGCGGATCGCCGCGACGTCGGCCTGCATGGCCTCGACCGTGTCGGGGTCGGCGAAGGTGTAGACCTTGGGCGGCCCGCCGGGGTTGGCGTTCTCCAGTTCGTAGTGGGTGATGATCTTCAGATAGGCGCAGCCGGCCCGCTCGGGTCCGGCCCAGCCTTCCTTGGGGCCGACGCAGTTGTAGCTCAGCAGGCCCACGCGGACGCCGCGCCGGGTCATGAGGCCGGGACGGCGGGCCCGAGCCAGGTCGAGGCCCGCGCCCGCCGTGGCCACCCCCTGGTCGGCCAGGTTGGCGATCGTGTCCTCGATGCCCTCGGCGCCGCGATCGTGGACGTGGTTGCCCGCCAGGCTGACCATGTGGAAGCCGGCCCGGCCGACCGCGCGCAGGTTCTCCGGATCGCTGGCGGGGGCGGGGATGTCGCCGACCGATTCCTCCCCGCGCGTGGTGTGCGGCACCTCGACATGGCCGATCAGCAGGTCGGCCTCGGCCAGCATCGCCCGGACCGGGTCGAAGAAGAAATCGGCCTCGGGCTCGTCCAGCACCAGGTCGCCGGTCATGTAGAGCTTGAAAGGCGCGCTCATCGGGCGGCTCCGAACGGCAGGACGACGCTGGACGGGGTGTCGCCACCGGTATGCAGGGTGAGGGCGGCGGCGGGCGAGACCTCGGTGCGGGCCCGCTCCCGCGGATCGGCGCCCGAGACCGCGACGCGGATCCTGTGACCGGCCTTGAAGACATAGGACACCGCCAGCATGTCGAACGAGACCTTCACCGGTTCATCCGTCTTCAGCGGCTGATGGTCCTCGATGCGACTGCGCCGCCAGGGGATTCCGATGGTCTCCCAGGTCGCCGGAACGACCTTCCGCAGCGAGGCGCGTTGGCGGCCCTCGCTGACGACCGTCACCGTCCCGTCCGGCGCGACGTCCTCCAGATAGGCGAAGATCGGCTGCTCAGGCGCCGTCGACGAGATCCACAGATCCACCAGCGGCGTGCCGGTCATCTCCGTATCGGCGGCCAGGCGCGATCCGCTGTAGACGAACCTGGCCTTGGCCGGATGGCAGGGCTGGGCGAACGGGCCCCAGTTGGGCTTCACCGCATCGGGCGGGCAGACGGGGGCGTAGTCCACCGTCACGCTGCTGGCCCGACTCTTGGCCGGAGCCTTGGGCGCGAGGGCCTCGGCGCTCAGGAAGAGCCTGTTGGCGGCGTCGGGGCGCGGCCACGCTCGGGCCGAGCGCCATTCCTGCCCCCGCGGCGCGCCGACGGTGAAGTAGTGGATCGGCGCGTCGGTCTCGACGCCGGTGGTCTTACCCTTCAGATAATGGTCGAAGAACCGCAGTTGCTCGGCGCGCAGATCGAAGCCGTCGTTGAGGCAGTGGCGCCATGGGCCGATCACGATCCGCGCCTGGTCCGGCAGGTTGGCCTGGGCGATCAGGACTTCGGTGCGGAAATCGTCGTACCAGCCGCCCTGGATGTAGAGCGGGACCTTCGAGGCCTTCGCCTGGTCCAGGTAGGCCCCGATGCTGACCTCGCCCCAGAACTTGGCCATGACCAGGGGCGACCAGCTGTCGCGATAGGGCATGGACTTCATCAGTTCGAGCAGGTTGGTCGACTTCTGGTGTTCCTCGGCGGCCTGGCGCAGCTGGACGCGATCCTCGTCGCCTTGCACGGGCGTGGCCTTCAGGTCGTCCTCGAGCGTGCGGACCGGGCCGGTGCCGTATTGGGAGATGATGCCGCCGCGCGTGTGGCCGTCATAACGGTCCCAGGCGAAACAGCCGGCGAAGGCGGCCTTCAGGTGCGGCGGCCGGGCGATCAGGGCGTGCATCACCGCCTCGCCTGTGTTGGAGCAGCCGTACATGCCGATCTGGCCGTTCGACCAAGGCTGAGCCGCCAGCCATTCGGTGATCTCGTAGGCGTCGAAGCCCTCGGTGAAGTCCTCGTAGCCGCGACGGGTCCCGAACGAGGCGCCGTTGCCGCGTCGCGCCACGACGGCCACGACGTAACCGGCGCGGGTCAAGTCCGACAGGGTGTGGCGGTCGGGGGCGGCGGTCGCGTCGGCGACGCGGACGCCGGCCTTCTCGATGTCCAGGGTATGGTGCCAGATCACCGGCAGCGGCGTGTCGACCGGCTTGCCGTCCACCGCGGGCCGGTGCAGCGACACGGCGATCTTCGTGCCGTCGCGCAGGGGCAGGTAGAACGAGGTGACCACCTGCTGGGCGTAGTCGTCCCTGGGCTTGTAGGCGCCGAAGGCGGCGGGGGCTTGGGCCAGGACGGGGCCGGCAAGCGCCGAGGCGGAAAGCAGGGCGGCGAGGGCGACGACGGCGGATTTCATGCGCGGCTCACTCGAAAAGAAGCGGCGGACCAGGGCTGGCCCCGATCCGCCGTAGTTACCGGGGAAGAAACGGGGCGGCCTACCAGGCCTTGGTGATTTCCAGGGATACGAACCGGCCCATCGCCGAGGCGTTCTGGCTGTCCCACGAGGACGTGCCATTGAGGACGATCGGCGGATCCTTGTCGAACAGGTTGATGACGTTGGCCGAGACGCGGACGCCCTTGCCCCAGCCGGCCTCGTCGCCGAACGCGTAGGACGTCGTGACGTCGTAGGTCGTCTGGCTCTTGGCCTTCACGTTCGGGGTGACGGCCGTGTTGAGATAGCTGTCGGTGTAGTTGGCGAAGAGGTTCGCCGACCAGCCGTTCTGACGCCAGCTCAGCGTGCCGCGCACCCCCAGGTCGACCGGGTTGCCGAAGGTGTCGAGCACGTCGATCCAGGGCGAGGCCGCGGCGGTCTTGCGCTCGAGCTTCAGGATCTTGGCCACCTCGGTCCCGACCGCCCAATCGCCGATCGGCGTGCTGAAATCGTAGCGGATCGAGACGTCCAGGCCGCGTTGATCCAACTGGCCGAGGTTCTGCCGGCGGCCGTCGAGCAGGACGTCGATATTGCTCACCGGCTCGACCGGGTTCTGCAGGTCCGGACTGGCCAGGGCCTGGGCGACCAGGGCGTTGAAGGCCGCCGTGGCCGTCGCGTCCGACACAGCGGGGCGGCGGACGATGTAGGCGGCGTAGACCGAGCCGCTGGTCAGGGCGGTGGTCGGCGCCACGTCGATGCGATTGTCGTAGAGGATCTTGTACCAGGTCGCCGACACGCTCAGTCCTTCAAGCGCCTTGGGTTTCCAGTCCAGGCCCGCGGACCAGGTCTTGGCCGTCTCCGGGCCGAGCTGACCGTTGCCGCCGTTGGTGAAGATGCCGCGCCGCACGCCGCTCGGCGAGGTCGGGTCCGTCAGGTTCTGGATGAAGATGTTCTTGATCTGGTCGGCGCTGTCGACCAGCGACGGCGCGCGGAACGAGGTGCCGTAGGTGGCGCGCAGGCTGAGGTCCGGAACCGGCGCGTAGATCAACCCCACCTTTGGATTGGTGGTCTCGCCGAAGTCGGAATAGTCCTCGCGGCGACCCGCGAGCGACAGCTCCAGCCGGTTCACCCCGGGGATGGCGTTCGCCGGGCTCACCAGGGGCACGAACAGCTCGCCGAAGATCGTGTGGATGTTGCGGCTGTTGTTGACGATCTTGTAGGTCGCCGCGCCGCTGGCCAGGACGTTGTTGGCTTCCAGGGTCTGCTTGAAGCCGTTGTCGTGGTACTCGGCGCCGATCGCCACGCGGACCGAGCCGGCGGGCAGTTCGAACAGCGGACCGTCGGCCTTGATCGAAAAGTCCTTGGCGATGTTCGTGCCCCAGGTGGCGCGGTTGGCGTCGATGATGTCCAACAGGGCGGCGTTGTTGGCCCGGTTGAACGTGCCGTCGCCGAACGGATTGAAGGCGGTCGCCGGGTTGCTGCTGGCCAAGGCCGCGGTCAGGGCGCCGTTGTTGAGCACGTTCTTCCGATCCTGGAAGCCGCGGCTGACGCTGTGGTCGACATAGGCGGCGATGCGCCACTGCTTGGGCAGATCGAAGTTGAAGCCGATCGCGTTCTGTTGGGCGTTCTCGAAGCCGGTCGAGTTTGGGTCGAGGTCGTCGTTCAGGCGGTACTCGACGGTCTCCGACGTCTGGCCGGCGGGCGAGACATACCAGGGATTGGTGTTGCGGACGGCCAGGCTGAACAGGGCCGGGGGCGCGGCGAGGTCGTATTTGCGCCGGGTGTAGAAGCCTTCGTACCAGAGCTCCAGGTTCTCATCGACGTGCTGGTGGATGTTGAACAGCACGGTGTCGCGGTTCTGCTTGGGCAGCAGGTCCGCGGCCGCGGCCTCGTCGTAGCGGTTGGCCGTGTTGGCGACCAACGCGCTCGAGGGGACGCCGACGCCGTTGCCGGGGGGCAGGGCGTAGCGGACGCCGCCGATCACGATGTTGCCGGGCGCGGCGGTGAACGGTCGCGCGTCGCTGCCGCCGCGGGCGGTGCGGTTCTGGCTGGCGAAGTCGCGGTCGGCCCCCGAAAGGTGGCCGCGCTCGTTGTGTTCGTATGAGAAGAAGAAGCCGCCCTTGTCCCAGGTCTTGCCGAAGGTCTGGCTGAACTGCTTCTGGGAGACGTCGTCGGCGAAGCCGTAGCGGAGGGTGGTCTCGGCGCCGTCGAAATCCTTGCGGGTGATCAGGTTGACGACGCCGGCCACGGCGTCCGAGCCGTAGATCGCCGAGGCGCCGTCGGTCACCACCTCGATGCGGGCGATCGACGAAGTGGGGATCTGGTCGAGGTCGCTCAGGGCCTTGATCACGCCGTTGGGGGCCAGGCGGCGACCGTTCAGCAGCAGCAGGGTGGCTTCCGGACCGATGCCCCGGAGGTTGGCGGCGCGCACGGCCGTGGAATTCGCGGCGGCGTCCTGGGCTCCGCCGCTGAAGCTGTTGCGGCTTTCGTCCGCGCCGAGGTTCACCACCTGCGGCAGCAGGCGAACGGCGTCGCTGGCGGTGCTGGCGCCGCTGGCCTTCAGTTCCTCGATGCCGATGCCGATGGTCGGCGAGCCGGCGCTGGCGACGCCGCGAATGCTGGTGCCGGTCACGACGATCTCGGACACCGCCGTATCGGGTTCGGCCGCGGGCGCGGTCTGGGCCTGAACCGCCGTGCCTGTGGACCAGACGGCGGCGATGATGGCCAGATGCGAGACGCAAGCTTGGCGTGAAATGGTGGTCTTCATGGCGGCCCTCCCGTGAGCCGTCCGGCTGGGCGCCGTCGGCCGTTCTTATCTCGGTTCATGTCCGGTTCTTCGATTTAGATCGTCGATAAAACCGTTCGAATAAAAACAGTATGTTTTACGAACGAAATGGTTGCAAGGGGGTAAGGCGAAGTTTGAGACCGGTGTTATCGGAGAGGCGCCGTCCGCGCGGAGGCCTGGTTCGGCGGCGCCGCTCACACGGCGTCGAGACGGCGGCCTTGGCCCGTGGAGGCGGTCGCCGGCGCCGCCCGGTCCCCGCGGGAAGGGAGCCAGTTGTTAGTCACCATATAGTTTATTTTGCAAACTATTCATTGACACGGGCCGCCCCGGCTCGCTGAATGTCGCGGTTGGGGAACGCGCGTCGCCGTGGTCGATGCCGCGAAAAACCTTTCAGCGCCAATATCTTATTCCCTGTAGTAGGTGATTTTCGTGACCGACGCCGCCGCCGATGCCCGCGCCCGCCCCTTGGAGGGTCTGACCGTCATCGATCTGACGCGCGCGCTGGCTGGGCCCTATGCGACCCTTCTTCTGGCCGGCCTGGGCGCGACGGTGATCAAGGTCGAGGATCCGCGCGGCGGCGACCTGGCGCGCGACAATAGTCCCTATGTGGGGCGCGACGGGGTCAGCGTCGAAAAGCGCCACGCCGACGACCTGTCGATCTCCCACCTGACCCGGGCGCGCGGCAAGCACGGGGTCAGCCTGAACCTCAAGCACCCCCAGGCCCGCGATGTCTTCGCGGATCTGGTTCGCAACGCGGACATCGTCGTCGAGAACTTCACCAGCGGCACGGCCGACCGCCTGGGCGTCGGCTATGCGGCCGCCAAGGCCGCCAATCCGGCGATCATCTATTGTTCGTTGAGCGGCTTCGGCGCGGGCGTGGCCGAAGGCAGCAAGGCCATGGACGTGCTGATCCAGGCCCTCAGCGGTGCGATGTACACCAGCGGCGGCGCCGGCGATCCACCCGTCCGCATCGGCATCCCGATGGCCGACATGTTGGCGCCCATGTTCGGCGTGATCGGCATTCTCGCCGCCCTGAACCACCGACAGCGGACCGGCGAGGGACAGCAGGTCGACGTCTCGATGCTGGGCGCCCTGACGTCGTTCGTGGCCATCGAAAACTGGCAAGCCATGGCCCTGGCCGGCATGGAGGCCCGGACCGGTCTCACGGTCCAGCGCCTGTCTCCGTTCGGCGTGTTCCGCTGCCTGGACGGCTATGTCTCGATCGTCGCGGTGCACGAGGGCCTCGCGCGCGGTCTGTTCAGGGCCATGGGCGACGAGGCCTTAGGCGAAGATCCGCGCTACGCCACCCGAGACCGCCGAGTCGCCAACGCCGTTAATCTGGAAGCCCTGATCGAAGCCTGGTCCAGCCGGCTGCCGACCGCCGAGGTCGTCCGCCGGCTGGAGGAGCAGGGCGTTCCGGCGGCGCCCGTGCGCCATCCCGCCGAAGGCCTGAAGGATCCGCGCGTGGTCGCCCGAGGTGAAACGACGCCGATCGTCCACCCGGCCTATCCGGATAAGGACGGTCTGATGACCGCCGGCGTGCCGATCCAGTTCTCGCAGGGGCGCACGGGGTTCGACGCGGTGCTGCCCGTGGCGATCGGCGAGCACAACCTGTCGATCTATCGCGACCTCCTGGGCTATTCGGACGAAAAGGTCCGCGGCCTGACCGAAGCGGGCGCGATCTGATGTCCGGGGACCGCGGTCGGACGCTGGTCCAGATCGGCGTCGACGTCCCGCGCGAGCTGATCGCCGCGGCGGGCTTCACGCCGTATCGCCTGGCCGCGGATCGCGCCGGCGCGCCGGCGGAGGCGTTCGAGGGCCAGCCGCCCCGGTCGCGTTCGCTGCTGGCCCAGATGCTGGGAAGGGATCCGGCGTTCGCCGGCGCCGCCATCGCCCATGACCGTGTCGAGGACGTCCAGCTGTTCTCGGTGCTGCGCGAGCTCTCGCGGACCGGGCGTGGCGGCGGGCTTTCGACGGCCCATGTCGACGTCCTGACCGGCGCCGATGAGTCCATTCGGCGCTACAATCGTGCGCGGCTGGCGGGGTTCAAGGCCTGGCTCGAAGGCCTGGCCGGGAGGCCGATCACCCCGGCCGATCTGGCCGAGGAGGTCGCCAAGGCCAACGCGCGGCGGCGGCGCCTCAAGCAGGTCCTAGACCTGCGGGCCGCGCCGACGCCGCTGATGAGCGGCGTCCAAGCCCTGGATCTCATTCGCGCCGTGGGCCAGGTCTCCGCGACCGAGAGCGGCGGCCTGATCTTGGCGGCCCAGGCCAGCGCCGGGCCGCGGACGGGCCGACGGGTGCTGGTCACCGGCGCGCCGCACGAGACCTCTGTCATCTATGCGATGATCGAGGCCGCCGGCTGCGTGATTGTCGGCGAGGACCACGACTGGGGCGACCCCTGGGCGGACATGATGCTGGACGAGAGCCTGGACCCTTTTGAGGCCCTGCTTCGGCGTTGGGAAACGCCGCTGCCCGGCGCCGTGGGCGGATCCAGTGTCGCTCGCGCCCAGGCCCTGACCGCCCGGGCCAAGGCGATGGATGTCGAGGCGGTGGTTCATGTTCGCCTGCCGGGAGACGAGTCTTCGCCCTGGGATGTCGCGCGGACCCGTGAGGCCCTGGCGGCGGTCGAAAAGCCGCTGCTCTGCTTGAAGCTCGATCTCGAGCCCGACCCGGTGAGGCTCGCCGAGGCGCTGGACGCATTCTTCGCCGATCCGTTCGCGCCCCGACAGGCTCCGCCCGCCCGGTCGCGACCGGAGGCCAAGGCGCCTGAGAAGTCCGCGCGACCGGCCTCGGCCGACGGCGCGGGTCGCCGCAGCCGCAAGGCGCTGGTCTCGACCGCCGACTTCGGGGTCTGGCAGCGCGACTGGTTCGCCGATGTCCGGCGTCGCGCCGCGGAGGGACCCTTCGCGGTCGTCAACGCCGACGCGCCCCAGGAAATCCTCCGGGCCATGGACATCCCCTATGTGGTGAACCAGTGGTGGGCCTCGATCGTCGCCGCAAAACAGCGCGGAGGGGACTACGCGGCGCTGCTGAAAGGGGCGGACTACCCCGCGGACGTCGAGAGCTACAGCGCCCAGGGACTGGCCGCGGCCCTGGACGCCCACCACGACGACGCGCCCTGGGGCGGGCTGCCCAAGCCGGATATCCTGGCCCTGACGAAGGGCTCCGACGCCGGGGCCAAGCTGTTCGAGGCTTGGGCGCATGAAACCGGCGCCGAGCTCTTCGTCTATGAGCGGTCGGTCGACAGCCGCTGGGACTTGCCTGTCGCCTGGTGGTCCGACCTGCCCGAGCGCTGGGACGAGACGCTGGAAGCCGAACGGCTGGACCTGCTTACCGCCCAGCTGGAGGCCAGCATCCCGCGTCTGGAGGCCGTCACCGGCCGCAAGTTCGATCCGGCGCGCTTCGTCGAGGTGATGACCCTCGTCAATGAACAGGAAGACTATTATCGCCGCGCGCGCGACCTGATCGCCGCCACCCGGCCCGCGCCGGCCGGGATCGTCGACACCATGCCCGCGACCATGGTGCCGCAATGGCATCGCGGCACGATCTGGGGGCGCGACGCGGCCAAGCGGCTCTACGAGGAGATCGCCGCGCGCGCCCGGGCGGGCGAGGGGGCCTGTCCGGACGAGCGGGTGCGGCTGATGTGGGTCGGGCGCGGCCTGTGGAGCGACATGGGCTTCTACCAGCGCTGGGAGGACAGCCACGGCGCGGTCTTCGTCTGGTCGATGTATCTGGGCTTGGCCGCCGACGGCTATATCCGCGCCTTCGAGGGCGACCGAGACTCCCTGCGCGCCCTGGCCGCGCGCTTCGTGACCATGGGCGACGAGCTGCGGATGCCCACCTGGGCCGGCGCATGGCACGTCAAGGAAGCCCAGCTTCACGGCGTGCACGGGGCGGTCGCCATCGACGACGCCGACCCCTTCGTGCTTGAGGCCCTGGAGCGAGCGGGCGTTCCGGTGCTGCGCCTGCCGATGAGCAACATGAGCGCCGACGGCGACACGCTGGAGGCCGCCGTCACGGCTTTCATCGAAGGGCCCGTGGCGGCGCGGGTCCGATAGTCCGGCGAGCGACGACAAATGTTTGTTTTCTAGACTGTTTGCCGCGCCCACGACTATTTGATCTGATCGCGCCATCCAGACGGCGAGGATCGGAGCGACCATGGGCGATTCCAGCAGACTCACCCGACGTCAGATGAGCGTGGCGTTGACGGCGACGTCGGGCGGCTGGGCCGTGTCCGGCGCGGTGCGCGCGGCGTCTCCAGCCGCGTGATCCCGATCACGGGCGGCCGCGTGAACGGCCCGGGCCTCGGCGGGGTCATCCTGCCCGGCGGGGCGGACTTGCAGACGATCCGGCCAGACGGCGTGACCCTCCTGCAGGCCCGCTACACGATCCGCTTCGCCGACGGCCAGACGGCGGGCGTCATCAACACGGGCGTGCGCGGGGCCTCGTCCGACGTCGTGCGGCGCCTGACCGCCGGCGAAGTGGTCGATCCGGCGCTCTGCTATTTCCGCGCCACGCCGGTGTTCGAGGTCGGGCCAGGGCCGCACGGCTGGCTGACTGAAAGCGTCTTCCTCAGCCTGGGCGAACGCCTGCCCGATCGGGTGCGGCTCAAGGTCTTCCGCGTCGATTGAGTTGGACGAGCCAGACTGATCAGCGCCGCGCGAAGGCGCCCACTTTCGCTTGAACTCATATAGTTCGTATAACATACTATTGTTATGCGAACCATTTGGGGGTCGCGATAAACCAAGACGGCCCGACGGCGACTTGCCGTACGCGCCGCGAGGGAGGGCGCCATGAAGAGTACCCGAGTCCCGTCACGCCACATCTGCGTCTCAAGTCTGGCGCTGGCGATCGCCATCGGAGCCGCCGCGTCGGCCGCCCAGGCGCAGACCGCTTCCGAAGACGCCGTCGCCGAGGTGGTCGTCACCGGCACGCGCATCCGCGGTGTGGCGGCCGTCGGCGCCACCCCCATCGGGCTCGATCGCGAGCAGATCGTGGACAGCGGCGCGACCAGCGTCTCGGACCTGCTGCGCAAGGTGCCGCAGATCATCGGATTGGGTCCGTCCGCCGTCGCCACCTCGGCCCAGAACGGCGCGGCCAACGCCACGCGCGGCGCGGGCGTCAATCTGCGCGGCGTGGGCGTCAACGCCACCTTGCTGCTGCTGGACGGCAACCGCTTCCCCGCCGCCGGCACCCAGGGCCAGTTCATCGATCCGTCGGTGCTGCCGTTCATCGCGCTGGAGCGAGTCGAGGTCGTGCCGGACGGCGCTTCGGCCATCTATGGCTCCGACGCCGTGGCCGGGGTGGTCAACCTGATCCCACGCGCCCGTTTCCAGGGAGCCGAGACCACCGTCCGGGCCGGTTTCGCCGACGGCTACAGCACCCAACAGATCAGCCAGATCCTCGGCCATCGGTGGGACACCGGGTCGGTGGTCCTGGCCCTGGAGCACACCCGCAACTCCGCCCTCGAAGGTCAGGATCGCGATTTCTATACGTCCGATCTGCGATCCCGGGGCGGTCGCGACTATCGCAGCACCCAGTGCAGCCCGGGCAACATCGTCATCGGCGGGGTCAGCTACGCCATTCCGGTCGGCGGCGTGACGCCGGCCAACGCGAGCCGCCTGACGCCGAACACGAGCAGCGCCTGCGACAACCTGCGGCTCAACTATATCATTCCCAAGCAGACCAAGAACAACCTGCTGCTCAGCGCCCGCCAGGAAGCCACGCCGAGCATCGACCTCTTCGCGCTCGGCTACTATTCGCGGCGCGAAGTGACGAACCGCAACGTGGTCACCGCGTCGCTCAGCGTGCCCAACACCAACGCCTTCTACGTCCGTCCCCCGGGCGCGCCGGCCGGGACCTCGGAGACGGTCAACTACTCGTTCGCCGACGTCTTCGGCTACAACCACGTGCCCAGCGTCTCGTCATCCTACGCGATGAACCTCGGCTTCGACGCCCGCCTGCCGGCCAACTGGAGAGCCAAGGTGACGGCCACCTACGGCCGGTCCGACGACGTCAACAAGCAGCGCACCAACTATTACACGGCCGGTGGGACGGCGGCCTTGGCCAGCAACGATCCGACCAAGGCGCTCAACGTGTTCGGCGGGCCGACCAATCCCGACGTGATCGCCTTGTTGAAGACGGGCTCCTTCGTCATCCAGGCCCGAACCGGGCTGGAGGCGGTCACCGCCCAAGCCGACGGTCCGCTGTTCGCCCTTCCCGGCGGGACCGTCCGTCTGGCCGTCGGGGCCGAGGCCCGCAACGAGCTCCTGGTGACCAACCTGTTCACCGGAACGACCCGCGCGCCGGTCTCGGCCTACAGCCACGCCGACCGCGACATCCGGGCGGTCTATGGCGAGCTCTTCGTGCCGCTTGTCGGCGATGGAAACGCGTTGCCGCTGGTCCAGAAGCTGAACGTGTCGCTGGCCGGCCGCTACGAGGACTACAGCGACTTCGGATCGACCTCGAACCCCAAGCTCGGCCTGGACTGGAAGCTGGTCGACGGACTCACCGTCAAGGGCAGCTACGGCAAGTCGTTCCGGGCGCCCAGCCTGGCGGAGAACAGCCCGATCGGGGGCGGGGCGGGCCTCTATGGCGACACCCTGCCTTGCGCCACCGGCAGCTGCTACGGGATCGGCATCGCCGGCGGAAATGTCGACCTCAAGCCCGAGAAGGCGACGACCTGGTCGACGGGCGTGGACTGGACGCCGCCCGCGGCGCCGGGTCTGCACGCCAACCTCACCTACTTCTCGATCGACTACCGCAACCAGATCGTGGCCCTGCGCGGCACGTCGGGCCTTCTGACGCTGCCCTATTACGCGCCCTATGTGATCTTCAATCCGACCCCCGCCCAGATCGCGGCGCTGCAGGCCAAGTACGTCACCAACACCACGATCAACGTCGGCGCGGTCACCTACATCCAGGACGGTCGCCGCCAGAACCTGGGCGCCAGTCAGATCGAAGGCTTCGACTTCGCGGTCGACTACGCCTGGGAGACCGGCCTCGGCGCGTTCGAACTCAGCGCCATGGGCGAGTACTTCTCCAAGTTCACGTTCTCGCCCGCGCCGGGCGTCGCGCCGATCGACGTGGTCGACAAGATCAACTACCCCCAGAGCCTGCGCGCGCGCCTGGGGCTGACCTGGCGACGGGGCGGCTGGAACGCCCTTGCCGCTCTCAACACCGTCAGCGGCTACGATAACAACACCGTCACCCCGGTGCAGACGGTCGACGCCTACCGGACCGTCGATCTGCGCCTAGCCTACGAGGTCCAATCGGCGGGCGGCTGGCTGAAGGGCGTCACGGTGGCCCTGGAGGCTCAGAACCTGTTCGACGAGGATCCGCCGTTCGTCAATGTGAGCGGCGGCTACGACCCTCAGTCGGCCAGTCCCATCGGACGCCTGGTCGGCCTCAATGTGAGCAAGTCATGGTGAGGCGCGATCCGCGCGGCGCGGCGGCGGCGGGGCTGGCCCTGCTGATCGTCGGGTGCGCGGACGCGCCCGCCGTCCCGCCATCCGCGCGTCCCGTCGCGCTGGGCGCCGACGCCTGCGCGGCGTTGCGTGGCTTTACCGGGCGAGGCGTACGGGTGGTCGCCGCGACGGCGGTGACCCCGAGCCCGGTCTGGTCGTCGCCGACCCAGGCCGCCTACAACGGCGTCGCCTCCAAGCCCTTCTGCCGCGTCGAGGGCGTGATCCAGGGGCGGGTCGGCTTCGAGCTCTGGCTGCCCGCCGCCCAGGCTTGGAGCGGTCGGCTGCTGGGCGCCGGCGTCGGCGGCGACGCGGGGATCTACAACTACGCCGACCTCGGACGTGGGGTGGACGCCGGCTTCGCGGCCGTCACCACCGACAGCGGGCACAAGGCGGCCGACGCCCACTGGATGCTGGATCGCGCGGCGGTCGACGATTACACCCACCGCGCTCAGCATTTGACCAACCAGGCCGCCCGCGCCTTGGTCGAGGCCTATTACGGCCGTCCCGCGGCCCATGCCTATTTCCTCGGCTGCTCCGGCGGCGGGCGTCAGGGGCTGAAGGAGGTCCAGGACTATCCCGGCGACTATGACGGGGTGGTGGTCGGGGCGCCGGGACCGAACATGCCGCCGCTGTCGGCGAGGATGATGTGGCTTGGGCTGCGCGACCAGCGCGACCCGGCGGGGGCCTTGAACGACGCCGACTGGAGCCTGGTGGCCAAGGCGGCCGTGGCCGCCTGCGACCGGGACGACGGCCTGGCTGACGGCCTGGTCGCCAATCCCCCGACCTGCCGGTTCGACCCCGCCGTGTTGGCCTGTTCGACTGGAACGGTCGGAGCCTGCCTGACGCCGGCCAAGCTGGCCACGGTGCGGATCACGTACGCCCCGCTGCGCGACGAGGCCGGAAAGCCCATCGACAGCGGCGTCTTTCCAGGCGTGCGGACGCGGCCGGGACCGCCGTCGCCGTTGCTCCGGGCGATGTTCGCCGACGGCGCGCACCGCGATTCGAGCTGGGACGCCGGGACCTTCACGATCGCCGGCGACCTGGCCCTGGCGCAGCGAAGACTGGCGAAGCTCTGGACCAACAAGACGGACCTCTCGGCCTTCAGGGCCCGGGGCGGCAAGCTGCTGATCTATCAGGGCTGGCTCGACCCGTCGGTCATCGCCCAGCAGAGCCTGGAGTACTATGCCGGCCTTGAAGCCAGGACGGGCGGGGGCCGAGAGACGCGATCGTTCGCTCGGCTGATGATGGCGCCCGGCCTGTATCACTGCCTCGGCGGGACGGGACCTGACCGGTTCGGCGGTTCGGCCACGCCCGAACCGATCGGAGATGGCGACCACGATGCATTGAGCGCCATGGTGGCCTGGGTCGAGCAGGGCAGGGCGCCCGAGCGCATCGTCGCCAGCCAGGTGGAGGACGGCCAGGTCACGCGTCAGCGTCCGCTCTGTGTCTGGCCTAGCCAGGCCGTCCATATCGGCGGCGATCCGAACAAGGCCGAAAGCTTCCGGTGCGCCGCGCCGGGGGAAGGGAAGGCATCGTGATCGCGCGCGCCTCCCTTCTGCCGATGATGACCGCGGCGCTGGTCGCGATGCCCGCCGCGGCGCAGACCCCGAGGGCGTCTGGCGAGACGCGTGGGCCGCTGCCTGGCGGCGGAGATTGGGTGGTCGAGGCCCCGGCGAACTGGAACGGCACGGTGCTGCTCTACGGCCACGGCTATTCGCAGACCCTGCGACCGGCCGAGAGCGCGCCCATCGGTGAACGCGAGCTCTATCTGGCCCAGGGCTACGGCCTGGCGGCCTCGTCCTACTCCCAGGCCGGCTGGGCGCTGGAGCAGGCGCAGGTCGATCAGTGGACGGCGCTGGACGCGTTCGTCGCACGCTACGGCAAACCCAAACGCGTCATCGCCTGGGGCGACTCCATGGGCGGCCTGACCAGCGTCGCCCTGGCCGAGCGTCATCCCGAACGGCTCGACGGCGCGTTGGCCCTGTGCGGCTCCATATCGGGCGTGCTCGGCATGATGAACACGGCCCTGGACGGCGCCTTCGCGTTCAAGACCCTGCTGGCGCCGGACTCGGACCTGCGGTTGGTCGCCACCGGCGATGATCGCGCCAACGGCGCCGCCGCTCAGGCGATCCTGGGCGAGGCGATGCGGACGCCGCGAGGTCGGGCCCGGATCGCCCTGGCGTCCGCCCTGGCGCAGTTGCCCGGCTGGACGGATCCGGCCTCGCCCGAGCCCCAGGTCGACGCCTACGACGAGCAGTTGGAACAACAGGCCGAGGCCTTTGTCATGGGCGTCTTCCTGCCGCGCGCGGACCAGGAGCGCCGAGCCGGCGGGGTGTTCTCGTGGAATATGGGCGTCGACTACGCCGCCCAGCTTCGCGCCGGCGGCCGCCGTCCGGCGGTCCAGGCGCTGTACGCCAAGGCGGGCCTGGATCTCGACGCCGACCTGGCGACCTTGGCCAAGGCGCCGCGCATCGCCGCCGAACCCGCCGCCGTCGCCTACATGTCCGCCAACTACACGATCAGCGGAGACATCAAGCGTCCGTTGCTGACGGTCCACAATGTCGGTGACGGCATGACCGTGGTCAGCACCAACGCGGCCTACGCCTCGGCCGTGAAATCCCGCCGGCGCGGCGCCAACCTCGCCCAGGCCTTCGTCGGCGCCGCCGGGCACTGCCGGTTCGGCGCGGGCGAGCGGCTGGCGGCGATCCGCACGCTGGAAGCCCGCATCGACACGGGCCGCTGGGACGCCGCGCCGGCCGCCCTCAATCGCCGCGCCCGGGATGCGGGCGAGGCCCAGGGCCGCTTCGTGCCCTTCACGCCGCCGCCGTTCGCCCGGCCCTGCATCAGAGGCGGCGCCTGTCGGGGCGCGCCCATCAAGCCCGAGTAGGAGCGTCCATGTCCAAGCCCGCAGACCAGGATTTCGATCCGTTGGAACCGGAGACGTTCGACAGTCCGTACGCCGTCTACGCCGACCTGCGCGCCCGGTGCCCGGTCGCCCACAGCCGGGCTTGGGGCGGCTTCTGGGCGCTGATGACCTATGACGACGTGCGCGAGGCGGCGGGGGACGCCGCGCGTTTCATCACTTCGGTGCAGAACGTGGTGCCCAAGGTGGCGTTCACCGGCCGCCGGCCGCCGCTGCACCTGGATCCGCCCGAGCACACGCCCTATCGCGCCGCGCTCAATCCGCTGTTCAACGCCCAGCGGATGGCCGCGATGGAGGCGCCGACGCGGCGCATCGCCATCGACCTTCTGGAGCCTTTGCTGGCGCGAGGCGCGGGCGACATTTGCGCGGACTTCTCCAGCCACCTGCCGATCCGGGTCTTCGCCCACTGGATGAACATCGCCGACGATCAGGCCAAGGTGCTCAGCGACGTGGGCCGCGACTACAACATCGCCGTCCAGGCCAATATCGACGACGTGGTCAAGGCGGCCAGCCTCAAGCTCTATGACATGGCCAAGGCGGTGGTCGAGGACCGTCGGTCCCAGCCGCTGGACCCGGCTGTCGACGCCGCCAGCGCGCTGCTGGCCGCGCGATACCTGGGCGAGCCGCTGCCCGAGACGATGATCATCGGCACGATCCGCCAGGTTCTGGTGGTCGGCATCATCGCGCCGACGGTGATGATCGGCAGCATCGCGGTGCATCTGTCGCGCGACCAGGCCTTGCAGGCCCAGCTCCGCGCCGATCCCAGCCTGATCCCGGCGGCGGTCGAGGAGTTCCTGCGGCTGTACACGCCCTATCGGGGCTTCGCGCGCACGGCCGTGGAGGACGTCGTGATCGGGGGGCGGGCGATCCCGTCGGGCGAGCCTATCGCCCTAGTCTACGCGTCCGCCAACCGCGACGAGCGCAAGTTCGAGAACGCCGACCGGTTCGTGCTGAACCGTCCCAATATCGGCGAGCATCTGGCCTTCGGTCGCGGCGCCCATAACTGCCCGGGCGCGTCCCTTGCCCGGCTGCAACTGCGCATCGCCCTGGAGGAGCTGCTGGCCCGCACCGCCAGCTTCGATCTGAACGGCGAGATCCGCCCGACCCGCTTCCCCGAGATTGGCGCGCTGTCCGCGCCTTTGAGCTTCACCCTGCCGAGAGAGTCCCGATGAAGATTTCGACGTTGGCCGCGACGCTGGGCCTGTTCCTGACCGGTCCCGCCCTGGCGGCCGAGGCCCCGCCGCCGCCGTACAAGGCCGTGATGGAGAGTGATCCGGGCCTTCCGACCCACACCGTCTATCGGCCGGTCGACCTGGGCGCCGTGGCCAAGGGTTCGCTGCCGATCGTCGCCTGGGCCAACGGCGCCTGCGCCAACGAGGGCGACGCCTTCGCCAAGTTCCTGACCGAGATCGCCGGCCACGGCTATCTGGTGGTGGCCATCGGGCCGATCGTCGGCCCGAAGCCGCCGCCTCCGGCCAACGCGCCGCGACCGGCGCCGGACCTTACCGGACCGCCCAAGACCACCGCCTCGCAACTGATCGACGCCATCGACTGGGCGGTCGCCGAGAACGCCCGGCCGGCCAGCCGCTACCGGGGGCTTCTCGACGTCAAGAAGATCGCGGTGATGGGCATGTCCTGCGGCGGCCTGCAGGCGATCGAGGCGTCCGCGGATCCGCGCGTGTCCACCACCGGGGTGTGGAACAGCGGCGTGCTCGGCACGGGCACGGGCGGCCTGCCCGGCGCCAATGTGACCAAGGAGAGCCTGAAGGCCCTGCATGGTTCGGCGATCTATGTCAGCGGCGACGCCACCGACATCGCTTTCGCCAACGCCAATGACGACTTCGCCCGCATCACGCACATCCCCGCCGTTCGCGCCTACCAGGACGGCGTGGGTCACGGCGGCGTCTACGGCCAGCCGCGCGGCGGGGCATTCGGCGAAGTCGCCGTGGCCTGGCTGAACTGGCGGCTGAAGGGCGACCAGGCCGGGCGGGCGATGTTCGTGGGGGCGGACTGCGGGCTCTGCGCCAAGCCGGGCTGGCACGTCGAGCGCAAGGGCGTGAACTAGGACGGCAGCGGGAGAGGCGTCGACGTCAGCGCGCCTCGCCCCGTTCGGCCAGGATTTCCGAGGCTTCGGTGAAGGCGGTGTTGGCCGCCGGCCCGCCGGCATGGAGCGCCGTCTGCATCGACGCTCCTTCAGCTCGTCGACCGTGAAGCCGCCTTGCTCAAGGCCGGCGGGGCCGCCCGCCGGCAAGCGTCAGCAAACTCGGCCAATACTCGTAAAAAACGATTCGAAAACAATAACAACTTATAGGATGTTATGTCCGGCTTTGCGTGGAGCGGGGCGGCTGGCCGCCGACGGGCGCGCGCCGAGGGCTTGTGGCCAAGCAGGGATATGATCGATGAGCGTTTCGCAATCGAACTTGTCGGATCCGCACTATGGTTTCGACCTCGTGGTCGCCGTGACGCAGACCAGCGTCAACGCAACGCTCAAGCAGCTGCTGGCGGGGCTCTCCGCGCCGGAGGTCATTGTCTGCTACGTCTTTGACGACAGCGACAATCTCGTCCCCATCGCCTATGAAACGCTCGTCGCCAACGCCAAGGGATCGGACCCGTTCGCGGTCCCCGACGGCGCGAATCCTTCGACCAATCAGGACCTGATCAACCTGGCGGCGGCCAGCTTCGCCGGTGCGGTCAAGGCGCGGCTGGGCCTGCCGGACGTGCCGTTGGCCAGTCTTCCGCCGATCGCGACCCTGGGCGATGGAACCAGCGCCCCGGTGTTGTTCAACCTGCTCTGCGCCGAGTTCCAGATCGTTGGCTTCGAGTACGGACCGCACACCAAGTGGATCAACCAGTCGCAACCCAGCGGGTCGGGGGCGCCTTGGTACTTCTCGGCCAACGTGTTTCTCAACATCACCACGATCAATCCCAATTCCCCCGTGCCGCCGGCCGTCCAGCAACGCATCATCCAGCTGCAGCACCAGGCGCCGAACGCCTTCACCATCCAAAAGCTGTTTCTCGACCTGGACACCGCCATCCTGGAGGCGTCGCCGACGATCCAAAACATTCCGCCGGGCTGGCCGGTCTGGAACCTGATCTCGTCGGTCTTCCTGAACGCCTATTTCACCCAGCTGCGCCAGAACGGGGACCCGGTGCTCAGCTACAGCTTCACGGTGACGGCCCCGCGGCCCACCACGCTGGAACTCGGCGCGGTGTCGCGCGAAGCCTCGCCGCTGAAGCAGAACGGCCAGCCGATCAAAAATCCAACGGCCGCCCAGGCGGACGCGGCGACCCTGGTCTATATCGGCACGCAATCGACCACCGTGCCGGTCCCCGTGCCCTTCCCTTGGAACTGGGTCGAGTTGAACGAGGTGAGCCAATTTTCCGGCGTGCAGGCGGTCCGTCGCGACGTCTTCTTCACCTACCTGGCCAAGCTGATCAACGCGGAGGTGGGCAATCTGTGCATCGCAACGAACGTGCACATGACCCACTCGGGCGAGGACTTCAAGATCCACTACTCCAGCGGCCGCTCCACCTCGCCGCAATCGTTCAGGCCGGTCTCGCCGATCGGTCCGCCCGACGGCGACGGCTTCACCGACGTGCTGTCGCTCAGCTTCGTGAATAATTCCCACGACAATTCCGAATCCGCGAGCCACGCCGTGGAGATCTGGGGCGACTACAACTTCACCCTGACCGGACACGTCGCCGTCAAAGGCAACCAGATCCGGGTCCAGGTGCGGGCCGTCGTTTACATGGAATTCAAGCATCGCGAAGTATTCGTCAACTACACAGATCTGTCTGGGAAGAGCTACTACGACAAGACGCTGACCGTGCTGTATACGCTGGGCGTCGAGCAGAACGGCGCCCTGCAGGTCACGCAAACAAACAGCGTTGCCAATCAATCGGCGCGGTGGGATTTCGATCCGCAAGGCATCCTTGGAAAGTTCGGCTTTGAGGACAAGGTCAAGAATGGACTGACCAGCGTCTCCACCGACCTCTCAGCCTATATCGACACCGCTTTCACCCGCTACGTCGATGAATTGACCAATACCATCAACGGTTACCGGGCCTGGGTTTTCCCTGGAAACGACGCCTTCACGTTCAAGAACCTGTCCTTCTCGGCGAGCCAGGACCTCACGGCGCAATTGACCTACGTCAACCCAAACTAAACAGGGGCCAGGCCTGCGGAAGGGGCAAATCATGAGCGGCTATACGATCACGACCTCTTCGGAGCTGATGGAGAACTACATCCAGGCCGACTTTCTGCTGCCTCAGGAGAAGTTCATCGCGCTGCAGACCGACGCCGGGGCGTCGCTGCTGTTTTCGATCGGCACGGGCGGGGTGTTCAACCTGACGATCGAGGCCCCCGGCCAGACCCATGGCTGGCGGCAGGTCGATCTGGGCGCGGTCCGGATCCAGAGCGACTTCGGCGGCAAGGCGACGGTCAAGTCGTTCGGCGCGGCCCAGGTCGTGGCGGCGCCGGGCGGATCGGGCGCCCAGATCCATCTGGCGATGATCGTCAACGACGGGATCCGCGACCATCTCTATCTGAGCCTGGGCAATTCGGATTCCGATTTGGGCTGGACCGCCAAGCCGGCCTGGACGGCGGCGCCGTTCAACGCGATCGGCGGCGACGGCCTGCCGATCACGCCGCCGAGCCCGTTGCTGATCGCCAACGTCTTTCTGAGCGAGGCGACCGACAAGGAGTATGTCGTCGTCGACACCCTCCGCAATCCAACCCAACCGGTCGGCGTGCTGGCGCGCTACTATATCGACGCCGCCCCCGGAGCCTCGCCCACCTGGCGGCCGCACGACCTGGCGATCGACGTCCAGGCCTCGGGCTATGCTTCCTGTCTCGGCCGCGCGGCGCACGCCTACGAAGTCGACGGGCTCTACACGAAGGGCGCGGCCGGCGCGTCGGCCCAGCTGGTCTACACGCCGCTCTACAACGTCTTCAATCCGGCCCTGCCGGCGCCGCCGTCGCGGCTGAACCTACCGGGGGGGCTGCTCGCCGACGCGATCGCCGCGGTGCGCGACGCCGACAACACCTCCGACCTCTACGCGGCGGCGAACGGTGGTCTCTACTGGTTCGCCAGCGGCAACCAGAAGGACGGAGCGACCGGGGTGCTGGTCGCCTCCCATCCGTTGCTGGCCGCCGTGCGCGCGCTTTACGCCTACGCCGCCGACGGCGCGGTGACGGTCTGGGGATTGAACGGCGACGATCAGGTTTTCTACCTGACCTGCCCGGCGGGACGGCAGGGGCAGCCCGCCGCCTGGAACAGGCCGCTGCCGATCCTGGCCGGGGTCGATGCGATCGCGCCGTTCATCGATCGCGGCTACAGCGCCAACACCTTCTTCGCCCATACCGGGACCGGGCTGATCAAGCTGATCAAGTCGCCGACCACCGCGCTGTGGACTCAGCGCCGCATCACCCTGCCGCCGAGCGCGACGACCCAGCCGTCACTGCCAATCCACTCCTACACCACCCACATCCGGGTCGCCGACGCCGACGGCCGGACGGCCCCGAACGTCAGCGTGAAGCTCACCGCGACCAACGTCACCTCGGTCTCTATCAATCACCTCTATTACATCATCGGTCCCTCGCCGATCGAGGTGCTCACCGACGCCCTGGGAACGGTGACGATCGTGGAGACGGCCACCAGCCTGACCGGCACGCGGTTCCAGGTCTCGGTCGCCTCCCAGCCGGAGATCCCCGTCAACACCATGGACGCGGCCTGGGCGCGCAACGCCCGGTACACCACCACCGAGAGCTTGCGGTCGGCTCAGATCGTCGATCGCAAAGGCAATCGGCGCGACTTCGTTCCGGCGGGAACCTCCAAGGACGACCTGGACCGGGTGGCCTATTCCAACCGGTGTCTGGCCAAGGCCTATGACAAGGTCGCCGCCGCCCCGCCGCCCGGCAAGGCCCGGCCGGCCCTGTTCGCCCTGCCGCCGCCGCGCACCGTCGCCCTGTCCGCCGCGGGGATCGCCGACGGGATCGCCGTCGACATCGGTGACCTGTTCAACTGGCTGGCGACGGGCGTCGAGGCGGCGATCCAACTCGTCGAGGACACCGCCAACGATGTCTGGCTCTTCGTCGCCACGATCGGCGAGGCGGTCTATCACGGCGTGCTCGACGCCGTGGAAGCGGTCGTGGCGGCGGCGACCTGGGTCTACAACGCCATCAAGGTGATCGTCGACGACATCATCCTGTTCCTGCAATTCCTGTTCGAGTGGCCGGACATCCTGGTCACCCACAAGGTGCTGAAGACCCTGATCCTGCGTCTCAGCCAGTCGGCGATCGCCGGCATCGAGACCGTCAAGGCCGACCTGGCGCCGCTGTTCCAGCAGCTTCAGACCGCGATCAACGGCTGGGCCGACATTCCCGACTTCAACCAGACCGCCGCCGCCACCCTGGCGTCGAACCCCCCGGTCGCGGGGCAGAACAGCGCGCCCGCCAATCTGGGCGTCCACCACTTCCAGAACGGTTGCGCGTCCAGTTCGAGCAACCTCTCGTCCGACAGTCCGGCCACGGCGATCCTGCAGGACCTGGTCGATCTGTTCGAGGCCGAGGGGCAGACCCTGGCCGCGGCGGCCACCGCCATCAAGACCGACATCATCGACCAGTTCGGCGGCCTCGGCCTCACCGAGATCATCAAACGCTTGGTGACGATCCTCGCCGACACGGTCTTGCAGTCGGCGCAGAACGTGCTGGTCACCGTGCTGGACATCCTGGCCCAGCTGATGGAAGGCGCGATCGAGATCCTGACCGCCAAGCTGGATATCCCG
The DNA here is from genome assembly GCF_001426905.1 of Caulobacter sp. Root1455. Classification (GTDB taxonomy): domain Bacteria; phylum Pseudomonadota; class Alphaproteobacteria; order Caulobacterales; family Caulobacteraceae; genus Caulobacter. The sequence continues at coordinate 136,564 of NZ_LMFQ01000024.1, read as the reverse complement.
GTGCTGTCCTGGCTCTACAATGAGCTGACCGACGAGGACCTGTCGTTCCTGGACCTGATCTGCCTGATCGCGGCCATCCCGGTCACCATCATCTACAAGGCCGTCGCCCACAGGGCGCCGTTCCCCAAGAACGACGCCTTCACCAAAGACCTGATCGGGGCCAAGTCCTTCGCTGACATCCAGGCGCTGTTCGTGACCTCGCCCCGTCCCGTCGCGGCCGCGCCGAGGACGCCGCTGGCGACCGCCGCGCCGGCGCCGGTGCTGGACGAGACCAAGCTCAAGACCTTCGGTTTCGTGACCGGCGTCGTCTCTCTGTACGGCGCGTTGGTGCTCATCGTGACCAGCAACGTCCAGCGCGTGCTCGATGTCGCCGAGATAAAGAACCCGCTCGCCAAGACCTACGCGACGATCGCTTGCCTGGGCAACATCGCCTACGTCTCGCCCAACATCGCCACGCTGATCAACGCCAGAACCGACAACTGGTACGCCGAGATGAACAACGCCCTGACCGCGATCAGCATCCTCAAGGGCATAGCCGCCATTCCGGCCGCCGCTTCCAGCAATCCGTGGGTCGGCAAGAGCTTCGCCCTGGTCGAGACCTGCATCAACATCGTCTGGAACGTGCCGGTCGTCGCCAACGTCATCGTCAACCACGCCGCCTGGGACACCACCTACAAGTCCCTGATCCCCGAAACGATCGGCAACCTGGCGTTCAATGGCGGCGGCATCCTGGACTTTTTCATCGCCATCGACACGGACCTTAAATCGAAAGCCATCCTGGCGGGGACGCAGGGCAATCTCATGCTCGACTACGGTCTCTGCATGATCATCGCCGGAGGCATCTATGAGTTCGCGTCCGACCAAAAACACTAGCGCGGCGGCGAGGGTGTTGTCGGCCTAACCTAGGCACCAGGGAGACCGCCAGGTTGGACATGGCGCCTGCCGCGCGAAAAGCGCCGCGCCCAGGCGAGGCGCGCGGATCAATCGGCTCCGCCCAGCTCCGCGATGATCTCGGCGGCCTCGGTGAAGGCGGTGTTGGCGGCGGGCACGCCGGCGTAGATCGCCGTCTGCATCAGGACTTCCTTCAGCTCGTCGAGGGTGAAGCCGCCCCGCTCGAGGCCCGCTCGCACGTGCAGGCGGAACTCCTCCCAGCGCGCCAAGCTCGCGCAGATGGCCACGACCAGCAGGCGGCGGGTGCGATGGTCCAGGCCCGGCCGGCCCCAGATCTCGTTCCAGGCGTAGCGCGTGATCATCGCCTGGTAATCGGCGGTGAAGGCGGTGCGCCTGGCCAGGGACTTGTCGACCCAGGCGTCGCCCAGCACCTGGCGGCGGATCGTGAGGCCCGCCTCGAACAGGACGTCCTGTGCGTCGCCGATCGCGGTTCCGCCCAGCGCCTCGCGGACGAAGGCGCGCAGCGCGCCGGCGAAGGCCGTCGGAGCTTCCAGGCTGGGCAGATGCGCGCCGTCGATTTCGACGTGGCGGGCGCCGGGAACGGCGGCGACGATCCGCTCGGCGTGCCCCTCGAAGGGCGAGGCGATGTCCTTGGCGCCGGTGAGCACCAGGGTCGGCGCGGTGATGTCCGACAGGCGTTCCAGCAGGGCCATGTCGCGGATCGCCGCGCCGCAGCCGCAATAGCCGTCGGGGTTCTGGGCGACCATGCCGGCGCGCACCGTCTCGACGACCTCGGGGTGTCGAGCGCGGAAATCGTCGGAGAAGAAGCGGCCCAGCACCATGTCGACGATCGCGCCGAGCCCCTCGGCGCGGATCAAGGCCAGGCGCTGGTCCCAGACCCCCGGGTCCAGGGCCGGAGAGGTGCAGGCCAGGACCAAGGTCTCGATGCGTTCGGGCGCCTTGGAGGCCAGGGCCATGGCGACCATGCCGCCCAGCGAGGTGCCGCAGATCGTGGCCTTGGCGATCCCCGCCGCGTCCATCACCGCCAGCACGTCGTCGGCCAGGAGGTCGAGGCTGTAGTCGCCGGCCGGGGCGTCCGAAGCCCCGTGGCCGCGGGTGTCGATCCGTAAGACGCGGAGGTCGGGCGTCAACAAGGGGACGACGGGATCGTAGAGGGAAAGGTCCGTGCCGATCGAGGGCAGCAACACCACCGCGGGCTTGTCGGCCGCGCCGTCCAGCCGCCAGTAGATGCGGGCGCCGTTGGAAAGGGCGAAGGGCATCAGCGATCCTTTCGGTAAGCGTCGAGCGCGCGGGCGACCAGCGCCTCGGATTCGCCGGTGTCGTTCCCGAGCCCGGCGGCGGCCAGGTTGGCGGCCATGCGTTCGACATCGATCTCCAGGCCTTCGATCACCGGGGCCATGACCGCCAGGGCGCCGTGGGCCAGTCGGAAGAGATCGGCCAGCACCGGGCCTTCGATCTGCCAGCCGCCCAGCCCGCGCTCATGCTCCTGGGGCAGGGCGGACAACAGGGTGGCGGCCAGGTGCGGCGCGCGCAGGGCGGCGGACAAGGCGACCTGACAGCCGGTGGGGTTTCGCTTGTGGCCCATGGTCGAGGAGCCGCCGCGTCCGGCGACCTTCGGTTCGAACGCCTCGGCGACTTCTGTCTGGGCCAGGAGGGCGATGTCCGTGGCGATCTTGCCAACCGCCCCGATCAGGATGGCCAAGGCGCTGGCCAGGCCGGCGATCGCGCCGCGCTGGGCGTGCCAGGGCTTGGCGGGGAGGGCCAGGTCCAGCCGCGCGGCCAGGCGTTCGGCGATGGCCAGGGCCTTGCCGTCCAGTCCGGCCAGAGACCCGGTCGCTCCACCGAACTGCAGGCGTAGGGCGGTGGCGGCCTCGATGTCGAAACGCATCAGGGCTTCGTCGACGCCCTGCAGCCAGCCCGCGACCTTCAGGCCGAAAGTGATCGGCAGGGCGGCCTGCAGCAAGGTTCGGCCCAGCATCGGCGTGGCGGCGTGCGTCTCGGCCAGGGCCGCCAGGGCCTGGGCCAGGCGCGCGGCCTCGTCGCGGATCAGGGCGGCGCCGGCCTTGGCCTGCAGCATCAGGGCGGTGTCGGCCAGGTCCTGGCTGGTCGCGCCCCTGTGCACCAGGGCGGCGACGGCGTCGCCGTGCCGGGCGGCCACCCGCTGGCGGAGGATCTGCACCAGGGGAATGGCCAGCGTCCCCGCGTGGGCGGCGGCCTCGGCCAGGTCCTCGACGTCGGGAAGCTCGACGCAGGCGGCGACGATGGCTTCGCCAACCTCCAAAGGGATCAGCCCCTCGGTCACCTGGGCCTCGGCCAGAACCGCCTCGAACAGCAGGGCCGCGCGCAGCAGGGCCGCGTCGCCGAACACCGCCAGCATGGCCGGAGTGGAGGCGGGACGGTCGTGGAGAAGTGAGGACAAGGGCGAGCTCCGGAGGCTTTACCGTCAGATATCGAAGAAGACGGTTTCGCGCTCGCCTTGCAAGACGATGTCGAAGCGCCACGCGTCGCCGACCTTCCGGGCGATCAGGGTGTCTCGACGCTCGGCCGGCGCCAGGGCCAGGATCGGATCGGTCTGATTGGCCGCCTGGTCCTCGAAATAGACCCGCGTGACCAGGCGCTTGATCAGGCCGCGCCCAAACACGCCCACGGCGATGTGCGGCGCTTGCAGGCCGTTTCCGGGACCGGGCACGACGCCCGGCAAAACGGTCCTGAAGCGATAGAGTCCCTCGTCGCTGGTGGAGGCGCGGCCAAAACCGATGAAGCTTTCATCGAGCGGGATGTCGGTCCGAGGATCGTCGGGGCTGGCGTAGCGGCCGGCGGCGTTAGCCTGCCAGATCTCGATCATCGCGTCGGACACGGGCTTGCCGTCGGCGTCGTAGACCACGCCCTCGAGCGTGATCGTTTCGCCGCCGACCGCGCCCTTGGGCGGCGCCAGGTTCAGTACGTAGTGGTCCTCGGGGAACAGCTCAGGCCGCGCGCCCATGTCCGACTGGCCGACCAGGTCGGCGCCGCCCTTCCAGGGCAGGCCGTAGTGGAAGAACGGACCGACGGTCTGGGACGGGGTCTGGCCGAACAGGGCTGGATCCTGGTTGTCTTGGCGCGGGGCGGGGTTGATCTGGTCAGTCATGATGATCGTCCTCGAACGGCGTGGCCTCACGGCCGCGCAGCACCACGTCGAACAGATAGCCCAGGGCCCAGTTGGGCTGGGTGGTCTCGATGTCGAACCGCGAGACCATCCGCTGGCGATAGGGCAGGGGCACGGCGTTGGCGATCGGGTCGATCTCGATCAGCGGATCGTCGGGGAAGTACATCTGGGTGACCAGGCGCGTGGCGAAGGCCGGCCCCAGCAGCGACAGGTGGATGTGGGCAGGACGCCAGGCGTTCTTGTGGTTGCCCCACGGATAGGCGCCGGGCCGCACCGTGACGAACTGGTAGCGGCCTTCGGCGTCGGTGATCACCCGGCCGGCGCCGGTGAAGTTAGGATCGTGCGGGGCGTCCCACTGATCCTTCCCATGGATGTAGCGGCCCGCGGCGTTGGCCTGCCAGATCTCCATCACGGTGTTGGGAACGGGGCGGCCCTGCTCGTCGAGCACGCGGCCGGCGACGATGATCCGCTGGCCTTGAGGCATGGCCTTGTGCTGGGTGGTCAGGTCGGCCAGGGCAGCGCCCATCAGGTTGCCCCAGCAGCCGGCGGGGCCGGTCAGCTCGGTCAGGGTCTGGGGGATGCGCACCAGCGGCTGGCGCGGCGAGCGCGACACGGTCGAGCCGTAGGCCGGCGCCAGGGACGGCGGCTGGCCGGCGTCCTCGCGGGAAAAGCCGATGAGGTCGGTCATGAACGGTTGCTCCTAGACGCGTTCGAAGGCCAGGGCCGCGCCCTGGCCGACGCCGATGCAGAGGGTGGCCAGGGCCCGCTGGCCGCCGGTGGCTTCCAGTTGCCGCAGAGCGGTGAGCACCAGGCGGGCGCCGGACGCGCCCAGGGGATGGCCCAGGGCGATGGCCCCGCCGTTGGGGTTCACGTGGGCGCCCTCGTCGGGCAGTCCCAGTTGGCGCAGGACGGCCAGGCCTTGGGCGGCGAAGGCTTCGTTCAGCTCGACCACGTCGAAGTCGCCGATCGACAGGCCCGCGCGGGTCATCAGGCGCTGGGTGGCCGGGACCGGGCCGATGCCCATCACGCGTGGCGCGACGCCGGCCGTGGCGTAGCCGAGGATGCGGGCGCGCGGCGTTAGGCCGTGCTTCCGGACGGCGGCCTCCGAGGCGATCAGCAGCGCCGCCGAGCCGTCATTGACCCCCGAGGCGTTGCCGGCCGTCACCGTGCCGCCCTCGCGGACGACGGGTTTGAGTTTGGAAAGCGCTTCCAGGGTGGTCTCGCGGGGATGCTCGTCGCGGTCGACGATCACCGGGCCGGCCTTGCCGGGGATTTCGACCGGAGTGATCTCGCCGTCGAAGAAGCCAGCTTGGATCGCGGTCGCGGCGCGCTGCTGGCTGCGCAGCGCGAAGGCGTCCTGGTCGGCGCGGCTGATCCCGAAGTCGGCGGCGACGTTCTCGGCGGTCTCGGGCATCGAGTCGACGCCATAGGCCTTCTGCATGGCCGGATTGACGAAGCGCCAGCCGATGGTGGTGTCTTCGATCTTGGCGGCGCGCGAGAAGGCGCTGTCGGCCTTGCCCATGACGAACGGGGCGCGGCTCATGCTCTCGACGCCGCCGGCGATCACCAGATCGGCATGGCCGGCGGCGACAGCACGGGCGGCGTAGCCCACGGCTTCCAGGCCCGAGGCGCACAGGCGGTTGACGGTGGCGCCCGGGACGCTGTCGGGGAGGCCGGCCAGCAGGGCGGCCATGCGCGCGACATTGCGATTGTCCTCGCCCGCCTGATTGGCGCAGCCCAGTACGACCTCGTCGACGGCGCTCCAGTCGAGGCCGGGATGGCGGGCCACCAGGGCCTTGATGGGGATAGCGGCCAGGTCGTCGGCGCGAACCCTGGCCAAGGCGCCGCCATAGCGGCCGAACGGCGTGCGGACGCCGTCGCAGAGATAGGCGGCGGTCACGCGAAGGCTCCGGCGTCGAAGTCGGCCTCGGTCTTGGCCTGGATCTCATCCAGTGTGACGCCGGGGGCCATTTCGATCAGGGTCAGGCCGCCGCCTTTCCGATCGAGATCGAACACGCAGAGGTCGGTGATCACCATGTCGACGCAGGCCGCGCCGGTCAGGGGCAGGGCGCAGCGTTTGAGAACCTTGCTGTCGCCGGCCTTGTTGGCGTGGTCCATGACCACGATCACGCGCTTGACGCCGGCGACGAGGTCCATGGCCCCGCCCATGCCCTTCACCATCTTGCCGGGGATGGTCCAGTTGGCGATGTCGCCGTTCTGGGCCACCTCCATGGCGCCCAGCACCGTCAGGTCGATGTGGCCGCCGCGGATCATCGCGAAGCTCTGGGCGCTGTCGAAGAAGCTGGAGGTCGGCAGCTTGGTGATCGTCTGCTTGCCGGCGTTGATCAGGTCGGGATCGGCCTCACCCTCGTACGGGAAGGGACCCATGCCCAGCATGCCGTTCTCGCTCTGCAGGGTGACGTGGACTCCGTCCGGAATGTGGTTGGCCACCAGGGTCGGGATGCCGATGCCCAGGTTGACATAGAAGCCGTCCTTGAGTTCGCGGGCGGCGCGGGCCGCCATCTCGTCGCGGGTCCAGGCCATTACGCGGTCTCTCCCATCTGGGCTTCCCGAGGACGGGTGGTCAGCTTCTCGATACGCTTCTCGTTGATCGTCGACTTGATGATGCGGTCGACATAGATGCCCGGCGTGTGGATGGCGTTGGCGTCCAATTCGCCGGCCTCGACGATCTCCTCGACCTCGACGATCGTGACCTTGCCGGCCGTGGCCATCACCGGGTTGAAGTTGCGGGCCGTCATCCGGAACATCAGGTTGCCCTCGGGATCGGCCTTCCAGGCCTTGACGATGGCGAGGTCGGCGCGGAGCCAGGTCTCGCGGACATAGTCCTCGCCCTCGAACGTCTCGACCGGCTTGCCTTCCGCCACCACCGTGCCGACGCCGGTCTTGGTGTAGAAGGCCGGGATGCCCGCGCCGCCGGCCCGGATGCGTTCGGCCAGGGTGCCCTGCGGGTTCAGCTCCAACGCCAGCTCGCCCGACAGATAGAGCTGCTCGAACAGCCTGTTTTCACCGACATAGCTGGAGATCATCTTCCTGATCTGGCCGTTGTTCAGCAACTGCCACAGGCCAAACCCGTCGGCCCCGCAGTTGTTGCTGATCACGGTCAGGTCCTTGACGCCTGTCTCCTTGATCGCCGGGATCAGGCTCTCGGGATTGCCCGACAGGCCAAAGCCGCCCGACATCAGGGTCATGCCGTCGAAGACGACGCCCTCGAGCGCGGCGGCGGCGCTGTCGTAGATCTTGCTCTTCATCGCTTGCTCCTGATCCGCCTAGACGAGCGGCAGACCGACATAGTTTTCGGCGAGGGTGATCTGGGCGGCGCGCGATCCCTTGATGTAGGCCAGCTCGGCCACCTGCATCTTGCGGTCGAAGCCGTCGCGGTCGGGGAACCTGTGGGTCAGGCTGGTGAACCACCAGGAAAAGCGCTCGGCCTTCCAGACCCGGGCCAAGGCGCGGGCCGAATAGTGGTCGACGCCGGCGTCCGAACCGTCCTGGAAGTGCTCGACCAACGCCTCGGACAGCATGACGACGTCGGAGACCGCCAGGTTCATGCCCTTGGCCCCAGTGGGCGGCACGATGTGGGCCGCGTCGCCGGCCAGGAACAGGCGGCCGTGGCGCATCGGCTCGGTGACGAAGCTGCGCAGGGGCGCGATGGATTTCTCGAAGGACGGGCCACGGATGACCTTGGCGCCGGCTTCTGGACCCAGGCGCAGGCAGAGCTCGTCCCAGAACCGCTCATCGCTCCAGTCCTCGATCTTCTCGTCAAGGCCGCACTGAATGTAGTAGCGGCTGCGGGTGGGCGAGCGCATCGAGGCCAGGGCGAACCCGCGCTCGTGGTTGGAATAGATCAGCTCGTGGTCGCAGGGCGGCACCTCGGCCAGTATGCCCAGCCAGCCGAACGGATAGACCCGCTCGAAGGTCCTGAGCACGTCACTTGGGATCGCGGCGCGGCTGACGCCGTGATAGCCGTCGCAGCCGGCGATGAAGTCGCAGTCCAGACGCTTGTCGACGCCGTTCTCGCGCCAGGTGACGCTCGGGCGGTCGCTTTCGATGTCCTGAGGATGGACGTCCTCGGCGTCGAAGACGATCTGGACGCCGCGCGCCTCGGCGGCGTCGAACAGGTCCTTCATCACCTCCTGCTGGCCATAGACCATGACGGTCGAGCCGCCCGTCAATTCGGCCATGTCGATGCGGAAGACGTCGCCGTCGCTAGCCAGGTTGGTGCCGCCGTGGACCAGGCCTTCGCGGCGCATGCGCTGGCCAAGGTCCAGCCGCTCCATGAGGTCGACGGTGACCTGCTCCAGCACGCCCGCGCGCACGCGGCCTTCGACATAGGCGCGATCGCGGCGTTCGAGGATCACGGCGTCAACGCCGGCGCGCTTCAGCAGGTGTCCGAGGAACAGGCCGGCGGGGCCGGCGCCAATGATGGCGACCTGGGTGCGCAACGACGTCTCCTCCGGCGGTTGGGCGTCGCTTGTCGCGACTTGCGTGAACCCTAGGGCCGCGGCGTCCGAATGGGATGGACAGAGCGTCCATAAAGTTGGACTTTTTATCGCTTGGCGATTTTGGCGGGCGCCTAGATCGAGAGACTTTCAGATGACGCAGAAGGCCGAAATTCCGAGCTTTTTCCTGTTTGGAGAACCGCTCCGAACTGTCGAGGGCAAGTTCTTGCACTTGGAGGACTTGGACGATCGCTCGCGGCCGAATGATTGGAATATCCGGGCGCACGCCCATGCCGACCTCAATCACGTCTTCCACATCACTTCCGGCGGCGGCGTGATGCATGCGGAGGACCAGGCGGCCGTCTTCGCCGCGCCCTGCCTGTTGCTCGTGCCCTCGCGCGTCGTTCATGGTTTTGCCTGGGAGGCCGAGACGACGGGGACGGTCTTGACCCTGGCCGACAGCTATCTGCGCGATCTCGTCGCGCGGGAGCCGGATTTTTCGAACCTGTTCAAGGCCCCGTGCCATCTGCCCCTGTCCGCGACGTCGAGCGTTGGGCCGGCGCTGGGAAACCTGTCGCGCGAACTGGTCTGGGCCGCGCCCGGCAGCGGGGCCGCGGTCGAGGCGCACCTGCTGGCCGTCATGGTCGAGGCCCTGCGCCTGTCGATCCACGCCAAGGCGACCGGCCGCGCGATCCACGGAGCCCAGGCCCGGCTGGTGGCGCGCTTTCGCGAACTGGTCGAGGCCCACTACCGCGAGCCCCTGACCATCAAGGACCATGCGGATCGGCTGGGGGTGACGGTCGGGCGGTTGAGGGCGGCTTGCCGGAAGATCGCGGCCGTTTCCCCGCTGCGGCTGATGCAGGATCGCGCGATCCTCGAGGCGAAGCGGGCGCTGCTCTATTCGAACATGACCGTGGCCGAGGTCGGCTACCATCTGGGCTTCGAGGACCCCGCCTACTTCTCGCGTTTCTTCGCCAAAGCCGAGGGCATGTCGCCGCGACGCTATCGGGCGGAGCGCTCGGCGGATGTGCCTGGCGCGGCGAGGGTCAACTAACCGGCGCGACGATGTCGGGGGCGCCGAGCAGGCGAGCTCTTAGCCCGCCCTCGGAGCCATGGCGCGCCAGATCCGCCGACGGGACCCTGGCCTCGCGGCCGAGGGGTTCGCTTGGATCAGGAGGCGGCGAGATCCAGCACGAGCCGGCCCTCGATCTCGCCGCGACGCATGCGGTCGAAAACATCGTTGATGTTCTCCAGCCGCTCCGTGCCGACGGTCGCGCGGACCTTGCCGGCGGCGGCGAAGTCGAGCGCCTCCTGCAGGTCCAGGCGCGTGCCGACGATCGAGCCGCGCACCGTGAGGCCGTTGAGCACGGTGTCGAAGATCGATAGCGGAAAATCGCCCGGCGGCAGGCCGTTCAGGGAAATCGTGCCTCCGCGGCGGGCCATGCCCATGGCCTGCTGAAAGGCCTTGGTCGAGACCGCGGTGACCAGGACGCCATGAGCCCCGCCGATCTCCTTCTGGATGAAGGCGGCCGGATCGACGTCGCGCGCGTTCACCGTCAGGGCCGCGCCCAGGCTTTCGGCGAGCTTGAGCTTCTTGTCGTCGATGTCCACCGCCACGACGTTCAGCCCCATCGCCTTGGCGTACTGCACCGCCATGTGACCCAGGCCGCCGATCCCGGAGATCGCCACCCAGTCGCCTGGCTTGGTGTCGGTGACCTTCAGGCCCTTATAGACGGTGACGCCGGCGCACAGGATGGGCGCGATCTCGATGAAGCCGATATTGTCCGGCAGGTGGCCGACATAGTTCGGATCGGCGATCACGTACTCGGCGAAGCCGCCGTTCACCGAATAGCCGGTGTTCTGCTGTTCGCCGCAAAGGGTCTCCCAGCCGCCCAGGCAGTGGGCGCAGTGGCCGCAGGCCGAATAGAGCCACGGCACGCCGACCCGGTCGCCTTCGCGCACATGGGTGACGCCGGCGCCGACCGCGGCGACATGGCCCACGCCCTCGTGGCCGGGGATGAAGGGCGGCTTGGGCTTGACCGGCCAGTCGCCCTGGGCGGCGTGCAGGTCGGTGTGGCAGACGCCGCTGGCGGCGATCTTGACCAGGATCTGACCGGGGCCGGGCGTGGGCACGGCGACCTCCTCGATCACCAGCGGCTGGCCGAACGCGCGGACGACGGCGGCTTTCATGGTCTTATGCATGGCGGGACTCCTGGCTTGTCGGGGGCGGCCCATTGGGCGCCTTCATCGCGCGGCCGCTTTGAGCGCGATCAATCAGCCGCCGCGGTTTCCGAGGCGTCCGACCGCCGTGGGCGACGGGGGTCATGACAGGCTCCGTGAAGGGGGCGTCGACGGTCGGAGGACTTGCGCCGGACCAACCGGACGGCGGTTGACGCCGATCAAGGGCGAGAGCGGAGGGCGCGGCGCACAATGGCCGCAACAGTCGCCGAACGGGTCGTGGGGAGCGCCCTTGACCGCGGTCGCCGCGCGGGAGTCTTGGCCATGGCCTATCGGAATATCGTCATTCGGATCGGCGCGGGACTGGCCCTGGCGGTCCAATGCGCCGCGCTCGCCCAGGCCGCGCCGGCGACGGCCAGAATGGGCGACGCCGCGGTCCGCGGCCAGGCCATCGTTCAGCGCGACTGCGCCGGCTGTCACGCGGTCGGACGGACGGGGGACAGCCCCAATCCTCAGGCGCCGCGGTTTCGCCAGCTGCACGAACGCTACGACACCGACCAGCTCGGCGAAGCCCTGGCCGAGGGACTCTCGGTCGGCCACGGCCCGATGCCCGAATGGTCGTTCGGCCCCGAGGACAACGCCGCGATCCTGGCCTACCTCAAGAGTCTGGCGCCGGTCGCCGTCGCCGCGCCGAGGAAGGAGCCCTGAGCATGCTGGCCATGGTGCTCAAGGACGGACACCTGGCGGCGGCCCTGCGGCCGGCGCCCCGGCCCGGGCGGGGGGAGCTTCTGATCCGGGTCAAGGCCTGCGGCGTCTGCCGGACCGACCTTCACCTGCTGGACGGCGACCTGCCCGTCGAGGGCGAGATCATCCCGGGCCACGAGATCGTCGGCGTCGTCGAGGCGCTGGGCGAAGGGGTCGAAGGGTTCGCGCTCGGCGCGCGGGTCGGCGTGACCTGGCTGGGGCGAACCTGCGGCCGCTGCCCCTATTGCCGCGAGGACGCCGAGAATCTCTGTGATCGCCCGCTGTTCACAGGATGGACGCGCGACGGCGGCTACGCTCAACTGACCGTGGCCGACGCCGACTGCTGTGTCGCCATCCCGGAGGCTTATGGCGACGTCGAGGCCGCGCCCTTGCTGTGCGCCGGGCTGATCGGCTTCCGGGCCTGGCGGATGGCGATGGAGGCGCGGCCGGTCGAACGCCTGGGCCTGTTCGGCTTCGGGGCGGCGGCGCACCTGCTGGCGCAGCTGGCCATCAGCGAGGGGCAGTACGTCTACGCCTTCACTCGCGACGGCGACATCGCCGCCCAGGACCTGGCCCGCGGCCTGGGCTGTGTCTGGGCCGGCGGCTCGCTGCAGGCCCCGCCCGAGCCGCTCGACGCGGCGATCATCTTCGCGGCCGTCGGCGCGCTGGTTCCCGTGGCGCTGCGGGCCGTGCGCAAGGGCGGAACCGTCGTCTGCGGCGGCATCCACATGAGCGACCTGCCGGCCATGGCCTATGCCGATCTCTGGGGCGAGCGACGCCTGGTCTCGGTGGCCAACCTCACGCGCGCCGACGCCCGGGACTATCTGCCCCGCGCGGCCGCCGCCGGCGTGCGGCCCCACGTCAAGGCTTACCCGCTGCGCCAGGCCGGCCAGGCCCTGTCGGACCTGCGCGCCGGCGCCTTCACCGGCGCGGCGGTCCTGACCGTCGACGAGGGGGCGGGCGCCGAGGCCGCCTGATCGGGCCTCGAACGCCGAACTTGATTTCGATCAGCGTCGACCCGCGCGGCGGGCGGCATCTTGGCGCTTTTCAGGAGAACGGTCATGCGGCAAGACGAACGAACCCTGGTGGTCACCGCCGACGGCGTGCAGGCCCGCGTCTTCGAAGAGGCCCGGCGCGGCGGACATCTCATCGAACACACCGATTGGCTCGAAGATCTTCATTCCAAGAGCGGACACGACTCCGCGGTTCGCGGAACCCATGGGCGCCATGGGGAGTCGGGCGCTGACAAGGCCGAAGCCGCCTTTCTGGGCAAGCTCTGCGACCGGCTGGACGCGTTGATGACCGCCGAAAGCTTCGACGCCCTGATCCTGATCGCGCCGCCCCGCGCCCTGGGCGTGCTGCGCGAGAAGATGGCCAAGGGGCTTCATCAGCGATTGGCGCTGGACGAGGCGCATGATCGCGTCGACGCCACGGCCGAGGCGCTGACCAAGATCATCCGGGATCTGCGGCAAGCCAAGGCCTAGAGCCTGTTTATCGCTTCTGATGGAACCATCAAAAACAGATAAACAGGCTATAATTCAAATCGTTATCGCGTGAAGAGCTCCGAAGCCGGCGCCTGCGTCCGGCCGCCGCGTTCTAGGCCGCGACACGCTCGGAGAGGCGCGCGCGGTGGGCGATGCGGAAGCGGCGGCAGCCGTCGAACTCCACCAGGCCCTCCTGTTGAAGCTGGGTGACCATCCGCGAAACGGTTTCGATGGTCAGGCCCAGATAGTCGGCGATGTCCTGGCGGCTCATCGGCAGGACCGCCCACGGGGCCGCGCAACGGTCGGAAATATCGGACAGGAAGCAGGCGACCTTCTCGCAGGCGCTCTTGCGGCCCAGGAGCAGCATGTGATCGTGCGCGCGTTCCAGATGCTCGCCGGTCGCCTGCCAGATCATGCGCTCAAGTTGGACGCCGTCCTCACCCAACAGCTTGAGGGCGCGGCGCTTGACGACCAGGACCTCGACGTCGCCGAGCGCCTCGGCGGCCGCCCGATGGACCAGCCCGATCTCCAGGCCGAACAGATCGCCCGGAAAGTAGAAGTCGCTGATCTGGCGGCGGCCGTCGCTGAGCAGGCGGGTGGCGCGAACCGCGCCGCTGACCACCCGATAGATCAGGTCGGCTTCTTCTTCCTGGGCGTAGATCTCCTCGCCGACGGCAAATCGCAGCACCCCGCCCAGACGCTGGAAGGGATCGGCCAGATTTGCGGTCAGCGGCACGATGCGGCCGCGATCGGAAAAGTTCGCCTGCGGGGTCATCGCCTGTCTCCTCGGTTGAGACCAGGGATATTGGGATGCGCCCGCGCCGCCCATTGGGAAGATTACGTAGCTTGCGAGGGCGGGACCAAGGTCGCTCCGATCACCCTGGTCACGCGATCGAGCACGTCCTGGGCGGCTTCCTCGGCCATGGGCCCGGTGACGCCGCCCAGGTGCTCGTGACCCGCCACCCGTAGACCGGTGACCGCCGCCAGGTGCAGGTCGAAAACGCTCATCAAGGCGGTCAGGGCGCCTGTCGCATCGACCCAGTGTTCGGGGGCGCCCGAGGTGGAGATGCTCATCAGGGTCTTGCCGACCAGCAGGGGGTCGGCGCCGTGAGGGCCGGGCTGATAGCCAAAGCCCATGCTGAGCACCCGATCGACATAGCCCTTGAGGATCGCGGGCGGCGCGTTGAACCAGAAGGGATAGACGAACACGAAGCCGTCGACGTCCGACAACAGGGCCCGTTCGGCGACGACGTCGGGGGCCGGAGCCCAGCCCCGGCCGACCGGCAGCTCCTCGGCCTTCAGGCGCGGATCGAAATCGAGCGCGTAGAGGTCGCGCAGCACAGCCTGGGCGCCGCCCTGCTCAAGGGCGGCGACGCAGGTCCTGGCGACCGCGGCGCAGAAGCTGGTCGGCTTGGGATGGGCGAGAATGACGGCGTATTTCATGGCGGGCTCCAGGCGGGAGGAGCCTCGATCAAAGGTCCGGCCGACGCGGCGCGCCTTGATCGGCGTCATTTCCGTCCCCGATCGCCGAGCCTGGCCGGCCGTCGCGGCGCGCCTGCGTAGATTCCCCAATACCGGACCCCGCGCCGCCGAGGCAGATACGCTTACCCACACTTCAAGCCCATGGAGGCGACCATGAAGACCGTGCTGTTGTTCGTGCACGAGGATCCCGGTCAGGAAGCCCGGCTGCAGGCCGCGCTCGACCTCGTCCGATCGCTCGGCGGCCATCTCAAATGCGTCGACGTCACGCCGATCCCGGCCTTCGCCGGCGATTACGACGGCGGGGCCGCCGGTCTGATCCTGGTCGAGGAGCGCAAGATCGAGGCGGCCAACCGCGCTGCCCTGCAGCTGCGCCTGGCCAACGAAGACGCGCCGTGGGACTGGATCGACAGCATGGGCTACATGGCCGACTGCGTCGTGCACGAGGCGGGCCTGGCCGACTTGGTGGTGGTCAACTGCAAGCGCGACACCTTCCTGGACCTCGACCCGCGCGGCATCGTCACCGCCACGGTCCTGTCGGCGCGATGCCCGGTGGTGGCCGTGCCCGATGACGCGCGCGGCTTCGACGCCGGCGGCCACGCCCTGGTGGCCTGGGACGGCTCCGAACCTGTGATGGCCACCTTGCGGGCGGCCGTTCCCCTGCTGCGGCTGGCCGGTTCGGTGACGCTGTTCACCGTCGACGACGGCGGCAAGGGCGTGCCGGCGGAAGCGGCGGCGGCCTATCTGTCGCGCCACGGTGTCCACGCCGCCATCGAGCGCGTCCCGGCGCGCGACACGCGCGCCGACAAGGTGATCCTCGAAGCCTGCGCCAACCAGGGCGCCAGCTACTGCCTGATGGGCGCCTACAGCCACGGGCGGGCGCGCGAGGATCTGTTCGGCGGCGTCACGCGGGGCATGCTCGACGCCGCCCGGCTGCCGCTGGTGCTCGGCAGCTGAAGCCTTCGCGCCGTCGAACCGTTTATCAGCAGGGGCCGGCCGCGCCACGCGGCTGGCCCTTTCGACGTCAGGCGTACGGATTGAGCGCCAAGCCAGGATAGGACACAGATGAGCGCCCATCGGCCAAGCGCCTCCACCGCCTTGCCTCCGCCGGCCTTTCCGCCGGGGACCAAGCTGTTCACCTGTCCGATGCATTCGCAGATCCGGCAGGCTGGCCCGGGTCTCTGTCCGATCTGCGGCATGGCGCTGGAACCGGTGACGGTCGACGTCGACGACGGGCCAAGTCCCGAACTGCGCGACATGACGGTGCGGTTCTGGCTGGGGCTGGCTCTGACCCTGCCGGTGTTCATCCTGGAGATGGGCGCCCATGTCCTGGGCCATCACCGGTGGGTTCAGCCCTCGGTCTCCGCGTGGATCCAGTTCGCGCTGTCGACCCCGGTGGTGCTGTGGGCCGGCTGGCCGTTCTGGGCCCGCGGCTGGACCTCCGTGGCGACCGGCCGCTTCAACATGTTCACCCTGATCGCGATGGGCGTGGGCGCGGCCTACGCCTACAGCCTGGTCGGCCTGTTCGCGCCGGGCGCGCTGCCGACCAACGCCCGCGACGCGATGGGGACGGCGCCGGTCTATTTCGAGGCGGCGGCGGTGATCACCGTCCTGGCCTTGCTGGGCCAGGTGCTGGAGCTGAGGGCCCGCGAGCGCACGTCCGGCGCGATCAGGGCGCTGCTCGACCTGGCGCCCAAGACCGCGCGACGGGTCAAGGCCGACGGCTCCGACGAGACCGTGACCCTGGACCTGGTCAGCGTCGGCGATCGGCTGCGCGTGCGCCCGGGCGAAAAGGTCCCGGTCGACGGCGAGATCGTCGAGGGCCGGGTGTCGATCGACGAGTCCCTGGTCACCGGCGAGTCGATGCCCGTCACCAGGTCGGCGGGCGACAGGGTCATCGCGGGTTCGATCAACCGGACCGGCGCGTTCGTGATGCGCGCCCAGCAGGTCGGCGCCGAGACCCTGCTGGCCCGCATCGTCCAGATGATCGCGCAGGCCCAGCGCAGCCGCGCCCCGGTCCAACGCCTGGCTGACCAGGTGTCGGCCTGGTTCGTGCCGGCGGTCATCGCGGCCGCGATCCTGGCGGCGGCGGTCTGGGCGATGGTCGGTCCCGCGCCGCGGGTGAGCTTCGCCCTGATGGCGGCGGTGTCGGTGATGATCATCGCCTGCCCCTGCGCCCTGGGCCTGGCGACGCCGATGTCGATCATGGTCGGGGTCGGCCGCGGCGCCCAGCTGGGCGTCCTGATCAAGAACGCCGAGGCGCTCGAGCGCCTGGAGAAGATCGACACCCTGGTCGTTGACAAGACCGGCACCCTGACCGAAGGCCGCCCGGCGGTGACGGCGATCGAGGTCGTTCCCAGAGGCGATGCGACGCGGCTGTTGCGCCTGGCCGCCAGCCTGGAGCGGAGCAGCGAGCATCCCCTGGCCGACGCGATCGTGCGGGCCGCCAAGGATCGCGGCCTTGCGCTGTCGCCGGCGACGCAGTTCGACTCCCCCATCGGCCTGGGCGTCATCGGCGTGGTCGAGGGGCAGCGCGTGGTGCTCGGCGGGGCCCGCCTGATGGCCGACCAGGGGATCGACGTCTCCGCGCTGGAGGCCAAGTCCCAAGCCCTGCGCCAGGACGGCGCGACCACGATCTTCGCGGCCGTCGAGGGCCGTCTGGTCGGCGTCCTGGCGATCGCCGACCCCATCAAGGCCACCACGGTCGAGGCCATCCGCGCCTTGAAGGCTCAGGGCGTGCGGGTGGTCATGCTCACCGGCGACAATCGCAGCACCGCCCTGGCGGTGGCCGGCCGGCTGGGCATCGACGAGGTGCTGGCCGACGTTCTGCCCCAGGACAAGGCCAAGATGGTCGAAGACTTGCGCGCCGAGGGCCGTTCCGTGGCCATGGCCGGGGACGGCGTCAACGACGCCCCGGCCCTGGCCGCCGCCGAGGTCGGGATCGCCATGGGCGCGGGCGCCGACGTGGCCATCGAGAGCGCGGGCGTGACGCTGCTGCAAGGCGACCTGCAGGGCATCGTCAGGGCCCGCCGGCTGTCGCGCGCGGTGATGCGCAACATCCGCCAGAACCTGGTCTTCGCCTTCGCGTACAATGTCGCCGGCGTGCCGATCGCCGCGGGGGCGCTCTATCCGGCCTTCGGCCTGACGCTGTCGCCGGCCGTCGCGGCCCTGGCCATGGCGCTGTCCTCGGTCAGCGTGATCGGCAACGCCCTGCGTCTGCGCCGCGCGCGCCTCTAGTCGAAGCGGCCCTCTCTCGGCGTCAGATCGGCGTCGGGCTGCGGCGCGCCAGGCCCAGGGCCCGGCTCTTCAAGGCCTCGGCGGCGATCAGATAGGCGGCCACCAAGCCGAAGATCGCCGCAAGCGTCGCGGCGCTGGGCGGAGCGAAGCCCAGCACATGGGCCCAGGGCAGGAAGGGCAGGGCCAGGGCCAGCGAAAGGCCGCAGAGCGCGCTGACGATCAGGGCCGGATGCGGCCGGCTGGCCAGCGCCGGTCCGGCCGAGCGGACGATGAAGATCACCAGGACCTGGGTGGCCATGGATTCGATGAACCAGGCGGCGCGAAACTGGGCGACGTCCGTGTGAAACACCTTCAGCAGCAGCGCGAACGTGGCGATGTCGAACACCGACGACAGCGGGCCCATCAGGGCGGTGAACCGCAGCAAGCCGCGCATGTCCCAGGCCCTGGGCCGCGCGAGATCCGGGGCGTCGGCGCCGTCGAACGGAATGCCGATCTGCGACAGGTCGTAGATCAGGTTGTTGAGCAGCACCTGGACGGCGGTCAGCGGCAGGAACGGCAGGACCAGGGAGGCCAGGGCCATGGTCAGCATGTTGCCGAAGTTGGAGCTGGTGCCCATGCGGACGTATTTCATGATGTTGGCGTAGGTGCGCCGGCCTTCGGCCACTCCGTCGGCCAGCACGCCCAGGTCCGGGGCCAGCAGGATCATGTCGGCGGCCTCGCGCGCGACGTCGGTGGCGCCCTCGACCGACAGGCCGACATCGGCGGCCCTGATCGCCGGGGCGTCGTTGATGCCGTCGCCGATGAATCCGACCGTGTGGCCCCTGGCGCGCAAGGCGCGGACGATCCGCGTCTTCTGGTCGGGCGTGACGCGCGCGAACAGGTCGACGTGTTCGACCTGGACAGCCAGGGCCTGGTCGTCGAGCCTGTCGATCATCTCGCCGGTCAGCAGGCCTTCGACCGGCAGGTCCAGGGCGGCCACCAGATGTTGCACCACGGCGGCGGCGTCGCCCGAGATCACCTTGACCCGCACGCCGGCCGCTTCCAGTCGGCCGATGGCCGCGGTCGCGCTGACCTTGGGCGGGTCGACGAAGACGCAGAAGCCGAGGAACACCAGGCCTTGATCGCCGTGGTCGCCGATCGTTTCCTGGCCCGGCGCGGCCTTGAACGCCACGCCCAAGAGACGCAGGCCCTTGGCGGCGCGATCGGCTTGCAGGTCGGCCAGGCGCCGGCGAAGCGCCGGATCGAGCGGGACGCGCGCGCCCGAACGGTCCTGCGCTTCGCCGCAGAGGGCCAGCAGGGTCTCGGGCGCGCCCTTGACGATCTCCAGGCGTTCGCCGTCCGACAGCCGCTCGACCAGGACCGACACCCGCCGCCGCTCGAAGTCGAACGGCCGCTCGTCGAGCTTGCGCCAGCCCTCCAGGCTGCGGCCGGTCATGTGCAGGATCAGGGCTTCGTCCAGCGGGCTCTTCAGGCCGGTCTCGAACCTGGCGTTGACCGCCGCCCACTCGGCCACCTGGTCGTCGTCCTCGCCGTCGAGGCCCGGATGGCCGACCAGGGCGATGCGGGCCTCCGTCAGGGTCCCGGTCTTGTCAGTGCACAGGATGTCCATCTGGCCAAGGTCGTGGATCGCCGACAGCCGCTTGACCACCACCTTGGCCGCGGCCATGCGCTGGGCGCCGCGCGACAGGGCCACGGTCATGATCATCGGCAGGAGTTCGGGCGTCAGGCCGACCGCCAGGGCCATGGCGAACAGGAACGACTGCAGGGCCGGCCGCCCGAGGGCCAGATGGGCCAGGAGGACGAACAGCACCAGGAACAGGGTCAGCCGAACGATCAGCACGCCCAGCTGATGGACTCCCCGCTCGAACGCGGTGGGGGGCTGCGCGGCCGACAAGGCTCCGGCGATCGCCCCGATCCGGGTGCGCGCGCCGGTGGCGACGACCAGCATGCGGGCCGCGCCGGCGACGACGGAGGCGCCCTCGAACAGCGCATTGCGCGCGTCGGCCAGGACGGTTTCGGTGGCGGCCGGCTCGCTCGCCTTCTCCACGGGATAGGGCTCGCCGGTCAGCAGGGCCTGATTGACCTGCACGCCGTTGGCCTCCAGGACCACGCCGTCGGCAGGGACCAGATCGCCGGCGGCCAGCTCGACGACATCGCCGGCCACCAGCTGCGCGACCGGCTGTTGCGTCACCTTGCCGTCCCGCCACACCGCCGCGCGCAGGGCGATCGTCTGGCGCAGGGCGGCGGCGACGGCCTGGGCGCGATGCTCCTGAACCATGTCCAGGCCCGTCGAGGCCAGGATGACGAAGACGATGATCACGAAGCTCGGAAGATCGCCGGTGGCGCCGGCGATGGCCGCGGCCACCAGCAGTATGGCGACCAACGGATTGGTCAGGCGGCGCAAGAGATCGGCCCAGGCGTGACGGCGGGCGGCCGGGGCGATGGTGTTGGGTCCGTCGCGCGCCAGGCGCGAGCGGGCCTGCGATGCCGAAAGGCCCTGGCGATCGCTCGCCAAGGCCTTGATCAACGCGCCGGCGCCCTGACGCCAGAATTCCGGAGGCCTGGCGCTCATCGGCGCCGTCCGGCCAGGCGCAGGGCGAACAGGAAGGGGTTCAGCAGGTCCAGATAGAGCGTCAGCGCCCCGACCACGGGCGCGCGCGCGTCGCCGCTCCAGCGTTGCGCGTACAGGCGGCCGATGTGCTGGACGTCGAGCGCGGTCAGGCCGGCGAACACCAGCACGCCGATGGCGCAGATCGCCAGGTCCACTGTCGAGGGGCCGAACAGCAGATTGGCCAGCATGGCCACGATCAGCGCCATCAGGCTCATCAGGCCAAAGGCGCCCAGGCCGCTCAGATCGGCCCGCGTCGCGGCGCTCAGCAGGGCCAGGCCGGCGAATCCGGCCGCCACGGACACGAAGGCGAGCGCCAGATCGTGATCCGAATAGGCCGCCACCAGATCTCCGAGCGAGAGGCCCACCAGCAGGGCGTAGGTGAGAAAGACCAGCGCCGCCGCGGCGGGCGCCAGCTGCCTGGCGGCGCCGCTCAGCATCAGCAACAGAGGAAGGGGCGCGAGCGTCACCGCCCAGCCGGCGGGGGTCAGGCCACGGCCCGTGACCAGCACCTGCGCCAGCGCCGGCAGGTTGGCGCAAGCCCAGGCGCCGGCGGCCGAGACCAGCATCCCGCCCGCCATCCACAGCCAGACCCGCACCATGAAGTCCAGGTGGTCGGTGTCGTCTCCAGACGTCGAGAACCCTAGTTCGAGCTTGTCGTCGCTGCGCTGCGTCATGACGTGTCCTCGATCTTGGGCCGCGCGTGATGCCCGCGAAGGTTCAAGGATCGTCGCTGACGGGCGTGGGCCCAATTGGGGAACCTACGTAGGTTTGCGAAGTTCGCGGAAGACGGGAGACGACTAGGCAAGGCTCCCCATCGGTGAGGCGCGGAAAAAGGTCATGTCCGCCTGGATTCGAAAGTGCTCCAGCCATGGCCGCCCGAGCTGAACGGCGGGCGCCCGGGCGCGCCCCTGTTTTCGGCGCGTGGCGGCGCTGGCTGCTGGGCGGGCTGACCGCCGCGGCCCTGGTCTGGGCGATCCTCCATTTCGGCGAGCTGGCGGCCTTTGGCCGACTGTTGGCTCGCGCCCAGCCCCTGTGGCTGGCGGCGGCCCTGGTGCTCCAGGTCCTGACCTATGTCAGCGTCGCGAGCGGCTGGAGCCTGGTTCTGGCCCGGGCCGGCGCGCCGCGGAAACTGCGCCGGCTCGTGCCGATCGCCCTGACCAAGCTGTTCGCCGACCAGGCCATGCCCACCGCCGGCCTGGGCGGCAATCTCGTGCTGATCGACCAGCTTTCGCGTCTGGGCGTCGAGCGCGGAACCGCCGTGGCGGCGCTGATCGTGTCCCTGATCGGCTACTACGCCGCCTATGCGGTGTTCGCCGTGGTCATGCTGCTGTTGCTCTGGTCGCACGATCACGCCACGCCGCTGATGGCGGGCCTGGTGACCGTCTTTCTTCTGGTCGCCCTGGCCATGCCCGCCCTGGCGCTGTGGCTGAGGCGTCGCGGGGGCCGGCCGCTGCCGGCCTTCCTGGAGCGCCTGGGCCCGATCCGGATCCTGCTGGAGACCCTGGCCCAGGCGCCAAGCGATCTGCTGGCGGACCGCAAACTGCTGGCGCGCGTCGCGTTGTGCAACGGCCTGGTGTTCCTGCTCGACGCGACCACTCTGCAGGCCTGCCTGCTGGCGCTCGGCGGCGGCGTGGCCTTCTCCACCGCCTTCATCGCCCTGATCATGGCCTCGATCGTCGCGACCCTGGGGCCCATTCCACTGGGCCTGGGCACGTTCGAAGCCACCTGCACCGCGACCCTGCACATGCTGGGCGCGCCGTTGGAGCAGGCCTTCGCCGCGACGATTCTCTTGCGGCTGCTGACCCTTTGGGCGCCGATGGCGCCGGGCATGGCGCTGCTTCAGCTCAACGGCCGCCGCCGCCGCCGCCGCGCCGCGTCGGCCGAAGACCGTCCCGCCAAGTCCAGGTGACCCGGCGCCGAAGACGCATCCGCGCCTTGCCTAAGTCCGCGGTTGGCGCGCATCATCACGACCGGGGACGGCGAGAGACTCTGATGATGGTGCGCGATCGACCGGAAGACGCGCGAGCCTTCAACATGGCGATGCGCTACGGCGGGGCGGTCGCCGCCGTGGCGGTGGCGGCCATGGCGCGCCTCGCCCTGGGGCCCTGGCTGGAGCATCGCTCGCCCTATCTGCTGTTCACCGCGCCGGTGGTGACGGCCGCCGCATTCGGCGGTCTGGGCCCGGCCCTGGTCGCCGCCAGCCTGGGCCTGGCCGCCGGCCTGTGGTTCAGCGGACACGGCGGGGTCGACTCGACCGAGCCCCTGGTGTTCATCCTGGTCTCGATCGCCCTGATCCTGGTTGGCGGCGAGATGGAGCGACTGCGACGCCGATTCGTCGCCAGCGAGCGGCAGGCCGAAGAGCGGGCCGCGGCCGCGGGCCGGATCGCGCGCGAACTGAACCTGCTGATCCACGGGGCGGCCGAATACGCCATCTACATGCTGGACCCGCGGGGCCACGTGCTGATCTGGAACGCCGGGGCCGAGCGCCTCAAGGGCTGGAGCGAATCCGAAATCCTGGGCCAGCACACGGCCGTCTTCTATCCCGCGGACGCGCGAGCCGCCGGCAAGCCCGATGACGACCTGGAGCGGGCCCAGGCCCAGGGCAAGCTCGAGGAGGAGGATTGGCGCCTGCGCAAGGATGGTTCGGAGTTTCTGGCCCACGTCTCGATCACGCCGCTGTATGACGAGGCCGGCGCGCTTCAGGGCTTTGGCAAGGTGGTCCGCGACGTCACCGACCAGAGGGCCAGCGAACGGGCGTTGCGCGCCAGCACCAGCCACCTGGCGTCCATCCTGTCGACCGTGCCCGACGCCATGATCGTCATCGACGAGCGCGGAGCCATCCTCTCGTTCAGCGCCGCGGCGGAACGGCTGTTCGGCTACGCCGAAGCCGAGATCGTCGGCGCGAACGTCAGCCGGCTGATGCCCGAGCCGGACCAATCCCAACACGACGCCTATCTGCGGCGCTACCTGACCACCGGAGAGCGACGGATCATCGGCATCGGCCGCGTGGTCGTGGGACTCAGGCGCGACGGCACGACCTTCCCGATGGAGCTGTCGGTCGGCGAGGCGAAGGGGGAGGGGCACGGCGAGGGGCAGAGGGTGTTCACCGGCTTCATCCGCGACCTGACCGAGCGCCACCGCACCGAGACCCAGCTTGAAGAGCTGCAGTCGGAGCTGATCCACGTGGCGCGGGTCAGCGCCATGGGCACCATGGCCTCGACCCTGGCGCACGAGCTCAACCAGCCGATCACCGCGGTCGCCAACTATGTCGAGGCCGTTCGCGACCTGTTGGCCCAACCCTCGCCCGACGACCTGCCGATGATCCGCGAGGCGCTCGACGACGCGGCCGGCCAGGCCATGCGCGCGGGCCATATCGTGCGGCGCCTGCGCGACTTCGTCGCCCGCGGCGAGGTGGAAAAGACCGTCGAGGACTTACCCGCCCTGGTCGACGAGGCCGTCGCCCTGGGTCTGATGGGCGCGCGCGAGGACGGCGTGAAGGCCAGCTTCGACCTGGATCCGCACGCCCGCCTGGTGCTGGTCGACAAGGTCCAGATCCAGCAGGTGCTGATCAATCTGGCCCGCAACGCCGTGGAGGCGACGGTCGATTGCCCGCGGCGGCAGGTGGCGTTCCATAGCCGGGCCGAGCCGGGCGGCCTGATCCGGGTGACCGTGTCCGACAGCGGTACGGGGGTCTCGCCAAAGGTCGCCGAGCAGCTGTTCACCGCCTTCGTCACCACCAAGGCCGACGGCATGGGCCTGGGGCTGTCGATCTGCCGCACGATCGTCGAGGCCAACGGCGGGCGAATCTGGTTCGAACCGGGCCAGGACGGCGGTTCGCAATTTCATTTCACCCTGGTGCGCGCCGAACCGGAGGCGGTCGATGTCTGAAAAACGCGTTATCCATATCGTGGACGACGAGGAAGCCATCCGCCGCTCGGCCGGCTTCATGCTCAAGACGTCCGGCTTTACGGTCACCACCCACGTCTCGGGCGTGGCCTTCCTGCGCGAGGTTCGCCACCTGGACCCGGGTTGCGTGCTGATGGACGTCCGCATGCCGGAGATGGACGGCCTGGAAGTCCAGGCGGCCATGGTCGAACGCGGCGTGGCCATGCCGGTCGTCGTGCTGACCGGCCATGGCGACGTGACCTTGGCGGTGCGGGCGATGAAGGCCGGCGCCGTGGACTTCATCGAAAAGCCCTTCGAGAAGGCCGTCCTGCTCGCGGCCATCGAGGCGGCGTTCGAACGCCTGGACGACGCCGAGGGCCGCGCGGCTCGGGCGGCGGACGCGGCCGTGGCCGTGGCGGCCCTGACCGGCCGCGAGCAGGATGTGCTCAAGGGCCTGGCCCAGGGACTGCCAAACAAGACCATCGCCTACGACCTGGGCATCTCGCCCCGGACCGTCGAGGTTCATCGCGCCAACCTGATGAGCAAGCTGAAGGTGCGCAGTCTGTCCGAAGCCCTGCGGATCGCGTTTTCGGCGGGTCTGGCCGAAGGGCCGACCTAGGGAATTTACGTAGCGACGCCATTGCGGGTCCGATGTCATGGGAGAGGCTTGGCCGCCTTTCCCGAGCGATGGTCCCCCGTGCTGACATGATCTTGGCCGCATCTCCCGACACGCCCGCGCGTCCCCGCCTGCTCCTGGTGGAGGACGACCCCGGCGTGCGCCGCGCCCTGCAACTGCTGCTGCGGGGCCGAGGCTTCGACGTTCGCGCCTACGCCGTCGGCGCCGCCTTGATCGCCGATCTGCAGGCGCAGATGGACGCGGTCGCCCTGGTCGCCGATTTCAAGATGCCGCAGATCGACGGCGTGGCGCTGCTGACGGCGTTGCGCGCCGCCGGCTGGAACGGACCGGCCCTGTTGATCACCGGCTTCCCCAGCCGTGAGGTCGAGGCGCGCGCGCGGGCGGCGGGCTACGCCCTGGTGATCGAAAAGCCGCTGGTCGAGCAAACCCTGGGCGAGGCGGTGGAGCGCATGATCGCCGCCGCCGCGCGGACGCCGACTACGTATTAATCCCAACTGCGGCCGGCGGCGGGCGACGCTATCCCCGTCAGCAGGGCTGTCTACGGCCCGCTCGATCCCAAGTGCGCGTCGCCGCCGGCCTGCAGGGCCGGGCCGGCCCGCGGGTTCCGTTCCACGTGATCGGCTCAGTTCTGGAGGAATCGCCATGGGCAATGATCAAAACCCCGCCGACGACGCCCAGGCGTCCACCCGATCGGCCGACGCGCCGGCGTCGCCCAGGCGGCGCCGGCGCGGGCCCAGGATGGGTCGGCGCCTGCGGGGCCTGGCGCGGCGTTGGCTGTGGGCGATTCTGACGTTCCTGATGCTGGTGGTCGGCGGCGTCGCCGCCTGCCAGTCGCCGGGCTGGCTGGGGCCGTCTCATCATGAACCCAGCCTGGCCAAGCCGTTGACGGAGCCGAGCCGATGATCCGCGCGCGTCGTCGCCCCATCCTCGCGGGGGTCTTGGCGGCCGGCGGGCTGGCGTTCGCCGGGGCCTCCCTGGCCGCGACCTCGTCGCCGGACATGACCGGCGGGCGCGGCGTCGCGCAGCGCAATTGCGGCGGCTGCCACGCGGTGGCCGACGGCGCCAGTCGGCTGGCCGACGCGCCGCCGTTTCGCGATCTCTGGCGGCGCTATCCGAAGGGCCGTCTCGACCTCGTGCTGGAGGAAGGGATGCTGCGGCCGAGCCGCCCGCCCGAGGAAGGTTCGCCGCGATCGCACCCGCGCATGCCCATGGCCGACCTCGGCGATGACGAGGTCGCGGCGCTTCGCGCCTATCTGCTCAGCCTGGATCCGCGGCGCTGACCTGAAGGCGCGCGCGATCAGGAGGGCGGATTTGATCATGCTCAACGCCGATCCGCCCACGACGCGCAGGCTGGTTCGGGCGATCATGCCGTCCTCGGCCCAGGAGATCCCCATGAGCGCGATTCCCAGCCTCTCGACCGCGGCCGCGCCGCGATGACGCCCGCCCGGGCCCTGTTGATCGGCCTGGGCGCGGCCGCCCTGGCCGGCTGCGGCCTGTTGGCCCCGCCCGTCAAGGTCTCGCCCCTGGAACGGCTCGGGGAGGTCGGCCGGGGGCGGACGCTGGCCCAGGCCCGGTGCGCGGCTTGCCATGCGATCAGCGGAACAGGCCCGAGCCGCGACCCGCAGGCGCCGCCGTTCACCCAGGTGGCGCGCCGCTACGCGGACCAGAGGCTGGATTGGGAACTGGAAGCCATTTCCCAGGTCGGCCACTACGCCATGCCCGCCAAGGCTCTGAGCCCGTCCGAAATGCGCGACCTGGACGCCTATGTGCGCAGCCTGACGCCGCGCGGCGACGCAAGCCCCGCGGTTTGACGCCGATCAGCGCGTGGTCGTCGGATCGTGGGGGACGGCGGCCGCGGGATTCAGCCGCCATTCCTGGCTGACGGTGTAGAGGCGGCTGCGCGCCGACGTGTCGTGGTAGTCGATCACCGAAATGACGCGCGGCGTGGCGCGCAGCACGGCCACGTCGACACTGGCGGGGTGAGGCGTGAACGGCTCGGTCTTGGCGTGCATCTGGATGCGCCGATTCAGGGCCTCGATGTGTTTTCCGGCCGGGACCTCGTCCACGACGGCGGCCATCGACAGGCCGCGGGCCACGCCGTCGGCTTCTCCGCCGATGGCGATCGAGACGCGCGGGTCCCGCACGATATTGGCGAGCTTCTGACTGTCGCGAGCCACCAGGAAATACAGCGCCAGCCCGTCGGCCAGATAGTTGACGATGGTGACCTGCGGCCAGCCGTCCGCCCGAAGCGTGGCCAGACTCATCAGGTGGTGGTCGACCAGGATCGCCGCTATCCGCTCGGCGGGGTCCTGGTCGTGTCCCGGCGTGTCGGGGCTGGACATCGTTTCCTCCCTTGGATGAAACCGCTTCGAGGCTGCGCCTGCCCGTGGATTCCGCCTTGAGCGTCGTCAAATCGCGCGCCGTGACGCTCAAGGATTGTCTGACGTCCGAAGCAAGGCCTCCAGTTGAGCCAGGTCAAGTCCTTCTGTCGCGAACGCGGCAGACTGGGCGGTGGTTCGGAAGGGGCGCGGCATGAGCATTCTGCAATCGATTATTCACGGCCTGAACCTGACGGGCGTGGCCGTGCTGGCGGTCATGGCCACTCTGGCGGTGCTGCGGGCGATCTGCGGCGAGGGGCCGGCGATGCGATACATCCGACGGCGGCGATGATCCGCGCCAATCCCCGTCCCATTTCCGTCCGTCGCGGATACGCCGAGGGGCTGCGCTGGATCTTTCCGGTCTTGGCGCTGGCCGCGCCCGTGATGGGCGACGCGGCCGGCGGCTATCTGCTGGGATGCCTGGTGTTTGGCGCGGCCCTGGGGCTGTGGAGCGCTCATCGCACGCACGCGGTCTGGTCCGTCATCGCTTGGTGCGTGATCACGGGCGGATTCGGCGCCACGCTGATCCTGACCCGGGTTCCGGCCTTTCCCAGCCAGACGGCGCTGGCGCTCGTGGCGGCGAGCGGCCAAGGCCTCGCGCTCCTGGGCGTCGGCGCGCCGGCCACCATCGAGGGCTGGAAGGCGCGCGGCATGGTCCTCCTGTCCCTCGCCGGGCCCCTGGCTCTGGCGCTTTTGGCCTTGCACGGCGCGCCGGTCTGGGGCGCGTTCGCCGCGGCCCTGGCCGTCTGCCTCAATCTGTCGGCGCTTCCGCTGGCGCTCATGGCACGCCGCCGCGCCGCGCCGTGAAACGGGCTGGCGGTGTCCGATCCGACACCGGGGGCCTTCGACCGTCTGAAGGCGAGACGCCCGACCGAACTTGACCCAGGTCAACCCAAGTCGCCGCGAGAGGGCGTGTTCTGGGGCGTCACCCACCCCCAAACTCCAAGGCAGGACAATGTCAGCTCGCAAGATCAAGACGCTCGCCCGCGACGGCCGCGACGCTTTCGAAAACGTCACCGATCACTTCAAGATCATGGTCGACCACCTGGGCCAGGACGCCAGCGACGCGGTCTCGGTGAGCGCGGTGGCCCTGGGCCACGCGGCCATCGAACTGGTCGGTGACGTCCAGGCCAAGCTCGATCGTCTCGAGATGGCCGCGGAGCGACAAATCCGGCGCCATCCCGGCCAGGCGCTGGCCGGTTCCGCGGCCGGCGTGGCCCTGATCGCCGTCGCCGCCGGCCTCGTCACCTATGCCGTGACCCGGCGGCCTCGCGACGCCTAGCCAAGTCGCCTTGTGCAGTCTGGCGAGACGGAGGCGCAGGTGACCGAACGCACCCAGGGTCTGGACGAGGGCGAGGCGGCGCGTCGTCTCGCGCTGGTTGGTCCCAATCAGCTCGATCCGCCGCGTACGCGCTCGGTGGCGCAGATCGTGCTGGCGACGATCCGCGAGCCGATGTTTGGACTGCTGTTGGCCGCCTCGGCCCTCTATCTGGCGGTCGGCGATCTGGCCGAAGGCCTGCTGCTGACCCTGGCGGCGGTCGCCACCATCGTCCAGGTCGTGTTCCAGGAAGCGCGCAGCGAACGGGCGCTCAAGGCGCTGCGCGACTTGGCCGAGCCCATGGTGCGGCTGGTGCGGGACGGGGTCGAGCGGCTGGCGCCGTCGCGTTCGCTCGTTCCGGGCGACATCGTCCTGGTAGGCGAGGGGCAGCGCGTGCCCGCCGACGGCCAGTTGATCGACGGCGAACTGCTGACCATCGACGAAGCGGCCTTGACGGGCGAGTCGGTCCCGGTTCAGCGCGCGCCGGGATCGGCGGGCCTGTCCGACGCGATCTTCGGGGGCACGCTGATCGTCTCGGGCCAGGGGGTGGCCGAGGTGACCGCGACGGGACCGCGAACCGCCATCGGCAAGATCGGCGCGGCCCTGGCGACGCTGGCCCCCCCCGAGGACCCGCTCAAGAAAAGCATCGCGAGGCTCGTCGGGTGGCTCGGCCTGGCCGCCGGGCTGTTCTGCCTGCTGGTCGTCGTCACCTACGGGCTGATGCGGGGCGATTGGCTCGAGGCCGCCCTGGCGGGCATCACGGTCGCGATCGCGATGATCCCGGAAGAGTTTCCGATGGTGCTGTCGATCTTCCTGGCCCTGGGCGCATGGCGGCTTGGCCGCCACAACGTGCTGGTTCGCCACGGGGCGGTGATCCAGACCCTCGGCGGCGCCACCGTGCTGTGTGTCGACAAGACCGGGACCCTGACCGAAAACCGCATGACGGTCGCCAGGCTCTGGGCGGAGGGCGCGCAAGGCCCGCCCACGCCGCCGGACGCCTCCGATCCGCACCCGCTGCTGGCCACCGCGGCCCTGGCCAGCGCTCCGCGCCCGGTCGATCCGATGGACCGGGCGCTCATCGCCTTGGCCTGTCCGCCCGCCGACGCGCGCCTCGAACGGGTCTGGCCCTTGCGAACGGGACGCCTGGCCGTCGTTCAGGCCTGGCGCCGGGGCGATCAGAGTCTGCTGATGGCCGCAAAGGGGGCGCCGGAGGCGATCTTCGCCCTGTGCCGTCTCGCGCCCGGGGAGACGACGTCCATCCGCGCGGCGCTCGACGTCCTGGCGATCGATGGCCTGCGCGTGCTGGCCGTCGCCGAGGCGGTCGGGGAGGGCGCCGCGCCGGACGAGCCCGAGGTCGTCAGGTTCGTCTTCCGCGGCCTCGTCGGGTTCGCCGATCCGTTGCGCGCCGACGCGGCCGCCGCCGTGCGCGAGGCGCGGGCCGCCGGCGTCAAGGTGATGATGATCACCGGCGACTATCCGGCCACGGCCCTGAACATCGCGCGCCAGGCCGGCCTCGACGTGCGGGCGGGCGTTCTGACCGGGGATGACATCGCTCGGCTCGATCAGGCGGCGCTGCGCGCGCGCCTGGCGGACGTCTGCGTCTTCGCGCGCGTACGGCCCGAACAGAAGCTGGCGCTGGTGGAGGCCCTGAAGGCCAATGGCGAGATCGTCGCCATGACCGGCGACGGGGTCAACGACGCGCCGGCCTTGGAGGCGGCCCATATCGGCATCGCCATGGGGCGGCGCGGGACGGACGTGGCCCGCGAAGCCGCCGACCTCATCCTGCTGGACGACAGTCTGGCGTCGATCGTCGGCGGCGTGCGGCTGGGCCGACGGATCTACGACAATCTGCGGCGCGCCCTGACCTATGTCACCGCCATCCACGTGCCGATCGCCGGCCTGGCCCTGGCGCCGGTGCTGCTCGGCGCGCCGCCGATGCTGTTTCCAGTGCAGGTGGTGTTTCTCGAACTGATCATCGACCCGGTCTGCTCGCTGGTCTTCGAAGGCGAGCCCAGTGATCGCCAGAGCATGCGGCGGCCGCCGCGCTCGCCTCGGGCAAGCCTGTTCGGGCCGCGGCAGATCGCGCTCGGCGTCTTGCAGGGGCTGACCATTCTGGCCGCCGTGCTGGCGCTCTACCTCTGGGGCCTGACGTTCATGTCCGCCGCCCAGGCGCGGGCCGGAGCGTTCGTGGCGCTGGTGATCGGCAACCTGACCCTGGCCGTCACCGACGCCGCGGGGCGTGACGGACGCCTGCTGGATGCGCGGCGCTGGGTTTTCTGGACCATCGCGGGGACGGCGGGCGCCATCCTGCTGTTGGTGTTCTTGACGCCGGGTTTGGCGGCCCTGTTTCGCATGGCGAGGCCGCCGGCGGCGTTTGCGGCAATCTGCGTCGCCACGGGCATCTCGGCGGCCAGCTGGGCCTGGCTGTCGCGGAGGATGCGGCGGCCCGATCCACGGGAGTCCGCGCCCGGTGTCGGCGAGAGCGCTTGATCTCGCTCAAAGCGCGAAGCTAAGGCGCGCGCACCCTGACGTCGTGGAGAATCTAGCGAGAGCCGTGAGGCGCGCGGTTGACGACGCCCGTGACCGCCGAACTGAGGAGCCGCCGATGGACTGGCAAATCTTGGAAGCGTGGCTGAGCAGCGCGAACCTGTCTGTGATCGCGGCCTGCCTCTTCGCCGCGCTGTGCGCGGCGGCGGTCGCGGGGGCGATGCTTCATGACTACCGCCGTCGCAAGCGGGGCGCGGACGCGGACGCCGAGAGCGGGCAGGAGGGATACATCGTCTCGGCGGTGCTTGGGCTGCTGGCGCTTCTGTTGGGCTTTACGTTCTCCATGGC
Source organism: Caulobacter sp. Root1455 (assembly GCF_001426905.1). Lineage (GTDB taxonomy): Bacteria > Pseudomonadota > Alphaproteobacteria > Caulobacterales > Caulobacteraceae > Caulobacter. Next base: position 105,261 of record NZ_LMFQ01000024.1, on the reverse strand, counting down.
GGTGGATCGCTTCGACGCCAGGCGTTTCCTGGTGCTCGAGGAAGCCAACGCCATCGGCACCACCTACCTGCGCGCCCAGTTGCTGCCCGAGCCGCACCGGGCGCGCATCACGCATATTCTGGTTCAGTACACGGACAACCGTCTGGTGCTGGCCAAGGCGGCCTCCGGCAGTCCGGCTCAACAGGACTCCCTGCGGGTCAACGACGCGCTGATCACGGACCTCTGGGCGGCGACCAGCGCCGCCTTCGACAGCGTGAAGACCTTGGACTTCTCCAGCGTCTTCCTCAGCTCGGTCAACACCGTCATCGACCTCGACGCCTCGCGCAAGATGGCGCGCGTGACGCGCGTGCCGACCGAGGTGTTCGGTGTCCTGATCATATTCCTCGTGGCGACGGCCGCGGTGCTGGGCTACGTGCTGAGAGGCATGCAGAGCCGCCGCGAGGCCGGGCTGCTCCTGGCGCTCCTGACGCTCTCGCTCATCCTGATCATCGATATCAACCGTCCGTTGCTCGGCGGCGTTTCCGAGAGCCAGCGGCCCATGGAGGACCTCCGCGCGTCGCTCGCCGCGCGCCCGCCGGCGGTTTTCGACAAGTGGCGATCCCAGGACTCGCCCGGCGTCGGGCAGCGGTGAAGGGGTCAAGCCGCTGCTGGGTTGATCCTGCTCCGGCGTCGGTTTCAGGTCAGCCAGTATCGGCCGCCCCGCGCCGCGAAGCCGTCGCGGATCAAGCGCAGCAGGCCGGTCGCCAGTTTGGACAGCATGATCGCAACCCTCCCTGCGAAGACTTCACGCTGGGTGATGAACGGGGCGGAGGCAAACCTGGCCTTGGCGGGCGCGTGAGGGCGGGCGTGAACGGCGCGGGATGCGGCGCCTGAGGGCCGAGGGGCCTGCTTTTTTGGCAGATCGGCGTGGAGGCGAGCGCGCCAGCGGCCTGTCGGCGGTATTACGATTGCGACAACTCGTAATATGTCGAACGCTGCCTTCAGCGAATTTGGAGGGAGCCCGCTCATGACTGTCTTGTTCACCCGCAAGCGTTTCATCGCGGCCATGGCCGCGACTTGCCTGGCCCTGGCCTCGTGCGGACCCAAGCCCGCCGAGAAGACGGAAACCGCTCCGGCGGCGGCGCCCGCCAAGACCAGCTACAAGATCGGCTGGACGATCTATGCCGGGTGGATGCCCTGGGCCTACGCCCAGCAGTCCGGGATCGTGAAGAAGTGGGCCGACAAGTACGGCGTCGAGATCGAGCTGGTGCAGATCAACGACTATGTGGAGTCGCTGAACCAGTTTTCGGCCGGCAAGCTGGACGGCGTGACCGCCACCAACATGGACGCCCTGACCGTTCCGGCCGCCGCCGGAAAGGACACGACCGTCCTGATGATCGGCGACTATTCCAACGGCAATGACGGGGTGATCCTGAAGAACGGCGCGACCCTGGCCCAGATCAAGGATCGGCCGGTCAATCTGGTCGAGCTGTCGGTCTCGCACTACCTGCTGGCCCGCGCGCTCGAGACGGCCGGGCTGAAGATGGCCGACGTCAAGACGGTCAACACCTCCGACGCCGACATCGTCGCCGCCTACGGCGCCGCCGACACCAAGGCCCTGGTGACCTGGAACCCGCAGCTGTCGGAAGTGAAGAAGATGCCCGGCGCGACCGAGGTGTTCGACAGCTCCAAGATCCCCGGCGAGATCCTCGACGGCCTGATGGTCAGCACCGACGCGCTGAAGGCCAACCCCAATCTGGGCAAGGCCCTGACCGGAATCTGGTACGAGACCATGGCCCTGACCGTCGCCCAGACCCCGGAAGGCAAGGCGGCCCGCGAGGCGATGGCCAAGCTGTCGGGCTCGGACCTGGCCGGCTTCGAGAGCCAGCTGAAGACGACCTATCTCTACGCCGATCCCAAGGCCGCCCTGGCCGCGACGGTCAGCCCGGACCTGGTCACCGCCAACGACCGCGTCCGCAAGTTCAGCTTCAGCATGGGGCTGTTCGGCCAGGGCGCGAAGTCGGTGGACGACATCGGCATCAGCTTCCCCAATGGCAAGACGCTGGGCGATCCGGCCAATGTGAAGCTGCGCTTCGATCCGACCTATGTGCAGCAGGCGGTGGACGGCAAGCTGTAGAGCGTATCGACTTCCAAAAAGCCGTGCGTGGTCCTCGTCCTTCGACAAGCTCGGGATGAGGACCGTTTCCAAGGCCGCGGCAGTCGAAAACCTCATCCTGAGCTTGTCGAAGGACGAGGTTTTCGGCGGCCGGGGCAGGGCGGCTTCCTGATGGATATCAAAGGACCCAGACCCGCTTCATGCGCCGCTTGTTGAACGTCAGACCCCGAGGCGGCCTAAGCGTCCTGCTCGGCCTCGTGCCTCTGCTGGCGGTGGCGCTGGTCTATCTGATGGCGTCCCAGGCCCGCCACGCCGAGAACCCGCGCGACAAGCTGTTGCCGACCCCGACCGCCATGGTCGAGGCGGTGCAAATGATGGCCAGGGTCGATCCGCTGACCGGCGACGCGCCGCTGGTGGTCGACACCGTGGCCAGCCTCAGGCGGATCGGGACCGCTCTGGGGATCTCGACCGCGCTCGCCCTGGTGCTGGGCTTGAGCCTGGGCCTGCTGCCCCTGCTGAGGGCCAAGTTCGGGCCGCTGGTGGCGGCGATCGCCGTGGTGCCGCCGATCGCGATCCTGCCCATCCTGTTCATCGTCTTCGGCTTGGGCGAGACGGCCAAGATCGCCCTGATCGTCATCGGCATCACCCCGGTCATGGTCCGCGACCTGGCCGCCCAGGTCGGCGCCATTCCCGAGGAGCAACTGGTCAAGGCCCAGACCCTGGGCGCCAGCACCTGGCAGCTGGCCCTGCGCGTGGCGCTGCCCCAGGCCATGCCGCGGCTGATCGACAGCCTGCGCCTGTCGCTGTGTCCCGCCTGGGTCTATCTGATCTCGGCCGAGGCCATCGCCGCCGATGTCGGCCTGGGCTACCGGATCTTCCTGGTCCGCCGCTATCTGTCGATGGACATCATCCTGCCCTACGTCGTCTGGATCTCGATCCTGGCCGTGGCCATGGACGTGGCGCTGAAGCTGGTCAGCCGCCGCTTCTACCCCTGGGCCCATCCCGCGCGGGGGCGCTGAGATGGACCTGCTGACCTTCCGCAACGTCTGGGTCGAGTACGGCGACAAGGTCGTGCTCGAGAATGTCGATCTGTCGATCAAGCAGGGCAGCTTCGTCTCGATCGTCGGACCGTCCGGCGCGGGCAAGAGCACCTTCCTGCGCCTGGCCCTGGGTCAGGAGGCCCCGACCAAGGGCGCGATCGACCTGGACGGCCGCAAGCTGCGCGCCGAGCCGGGCCCCGACCGGGGCGTGGTGTTCCAGAAATATTCGGTGTTCCCGCACCTCAGCGCCCGCGACAACGTGGTGTTCGGCCTGGACTGCGCGGGTTCGATGTTCCGGGGACGGCTGTCGGGCGCCAGGCGTCGCGCGGCCCTGGAGCAGGCCGACGCCATGCTGGCCGCCGTCGGCCTGGGCGACAGCGGCGACGTCTATCCCGCCCAGCTGTCGGGCGGCATGCAGCAGCGCCTGGCCATCGCCCAGGCCCTGATCAAGAAGCCGCGCATCCTGCTCCTGGACGAGCCGTTCGGGGCCCTGGACCCCGGCGTGCGCCTCGACATGCACGAGCTGATCACCGGCCTTTGGCGCGAGCACGGCCTGACCATCATGATGGTCACCCACGACATCAAGGAGGCCTTCAAGCTGGGGACCCGCGTCCTGGCCTTCGACAAGCGCCGCCGCGACCCGCAGGCCCCGCACCGGTACGGCTCGACGGCGGTCTACGACTTTCCGCTGGACAAGCCGGGCGCGGTGGGACCCGAGGCGCTGGCGGGCCTGGGCGACTAGAGCGTGGCAGCCGAAAGTGGATGCCGGTTTCGGCGCACGCCACGCTCAAGATGTTTGAACGAGAGCATATCCCAGAGGGACAGGCTCTAGGCCACCTGCGCGCTGGCGGCGGCCATTTGGGCCTCGAACTCCGGGTTCGCCGGAAGCTTCAACAGCTCATGGGGTTCGTTGCGGTCGTTGGCCGTCTTCAGATAGCGGGCGCCCGTGCGGCTGGTCAGGGCCTCGACCTTCACCTCGACGCCGTCGCGCATCACGAAGAACCGCCGCTGGCCCGCGTCGGCCAGTTTGACCGCCTGCCTGATCGTCAGGGCCCAGGGCTCTGGCGAGGGGCCGCCGACATGGGTGATCCGCTCGTAGGTGGTGTGGCGTCCGTTCTGAGCGATCCAGGTGATTTCGGCGTGCTTGGTCATCGTGCTTCCGGGTCCGGGCAGGGCGCGCGACGAGACCCGGCCAGGCGATGGTCGCGTGGCCGGGGCGTCGAAACGATTGTCTGCTGGTGCAAGAGCGCTGACGTCAGCGCGTCAGCAATCATAGCAGTTTTCAGCGATTCCGGGGAAAAATGCTTGAAACGCGCGCCGCGGCCGCGCCGGCTAGCCCGCCAGCGACGCGATATAGGCCCGCCAGCCGCCCAGGGCGGTGATGTCCGTCGCCCCGTCCAGGGCGCGCGGTTCGGCCACGAAGCCCTTCACGGAGGTTCCGTCCTCCAGGGTCACCGTGCCGATGGCCAGCGGGGCGGGGACCTCGGCCGTGAAGCTGCCGAAGGCCTCGAAGTCCAGTTCGTAGACCTCCACCAGGATCGACGCGCCGCCCCCGTCTTCATTGGCGCCCACGTGGATCAGCGCCGGCTTGGGCGGCGTGGTCCGCGCCATCGCGTAGAGCTTGTAGGCGGGAGCGGTCCTGGTCGCCGAGACCAACCGCGCCTCGCGCGAGGTCAGCTGCCAGTGCAACGGCATCCCGGCCAGGTGGGCGCCGACCACGGCCAGCTTCACGCCGGGCTTGCGCGGCGTCAGGTCCAGCGGGGGCGTGTCGGCCATGGGGAAGGTCTCCAGATAGCGCTCGGCCAGGGCCAGCAGCGCGCGGTCGGCGAAGGCCGGTCCGATCAGGGTGACGCCGAAGCCGGTCCCGTTCTCACGGAAGCCGGCGGGGACGGCGAGGGCGCTCATGTCGAGCAGGTTCACGAAGTTGGTGTAGAGGCCGAGATTGGCGTTCAGCGCGATCGGTTCGGCCAGCACTTCCTTCAGGCGATAGATGGTCGGGGCCGTGGGCAGCAGCATCACGTCCACGTCGTCCCAGATCGCTTCGGCCGCGCGGCGATAGCGCTCCAGGGCGTAGAGGCCCTTGAAGGTCTCGACGCCGGTGACCACCACCCCGCCCTGGACGATGGCGCGCACGGTCGGGTGGATCGCGCCGGGACCGTCGCGCAGCAGATCTTCTACGGCGGCCGTGCGCTCGGCCACCCAGGGGCCGCTGTACAGCAGCTTGGCGCAGTCCAGCAGCGGGGCGATGTCGATCTCGACGGGCGTCCCGCCGGCGGCGGTCATGCGGTCGAGGGCGGCGGCGTAGAGGGCGGCCGATTGCTCGTCGCCCATGAACAGGCGCTGGTCTGGGCGCGGGACGCCGAAGCGGAAGGGGCCTTCCGGCGCGGCGGGCGGCGAGGATGGCGCGCGCCGCGAATAGTCGTCCTCGGGATCGAAGGCCGTCAGCACCTCGTCCACCAGCGCCGCCCCGGCCAGGTCGGCGGCGAACACGCTGATGCAGTCCAGCGAGCGGCAGGCCGGAACCAGGCCGCGCGTGCTCCAGCGGCCCTTGGACGGCTTGAGCCCGACCAGATGGTTGAACGCGGCCGGCACCCGGCCCGAGCCGGCGGTGTCGGTGCCCAGGGCGAACGCCACCAGTCCCGCCGCCACCGCCACGGCCGAGCCGGAGCTGGAGCCGCCGCTGACGTAGGCCTGATCGAACACGCACAGCGGCGCGCCGTAGGGGCTGCGAACCCCGACCAGGCCGGTGGCGAACTGGTCGAGATTGGTCTTGCCGATCAGCACCGCCCCGGCCGCGACCAGCCGCTCGACCACGGTCGCCGAGCGCTCGGGCGTGTAGGCGAAGGCCGGGCAGGCGGCGCTGGTGGGCCAGCCGGCGACGTCGATATTGTCCTTCACCGCGAACGGCACGCCGGCCAGGGGCAGGATCTCGCCGGCCGCGATCCTCGTGTCGACGGCGCGGGCCTGGGCGAGGACCGCCTCGGCGGGCAGGCGCAGGATCCAGGCCTGGGGCTGGATCTCGTCATAGGCGGCGACCGCGTCGAGCGCCGCCTGGGCGACCTCGACAGCGCCGGCGCCGCCGTTGACGGCGTCGGCGATGACGGTGACCGACAGGCGCCGGAAGCCGCTCATGCCGCCGCCTCCAGATCGGGCGCGATCGCCACGATCGGCGCGCCGGCGGCGATGGCCTGGGCCGGCTGGGCGTAGACGGCGGTCACCACGCCGGCCGTCGGGCTGTTGACGTCGCACTCGGCCTTCATGGCCTCGATCACGGCGATCACCGTCCCGGCCTCGACCCGTTGGCCGGGCTCGACCAGCACCTTCCAGACATTGCCGCCCAGCGGGGCCTCGACCAGGTCGCTGCCGTCGGGAACGGTGACGGCCGCCGCCTCGCCGCCGTCGTCGGCCACGCCGGACAGGGCCTCGACGCGCGCGAACTCGCCCTTGGCCTCCCATTCGGCGCGCTCGGCGTCGAAGGCGGCCTGGCGCGTGGCCTGGAAGGCCGCGATGCTGTCGGCGTTCTCGGCCAGCATCCGGCGATAGTCCGACAGGCGGAAGGTCTCTTCCTCGATGCGGATCTGGCGGCGGCCCAGCGGGAAGTCGCGCCGCCATTCGACCAGTTCCTCGGCGCTGACCGGGAAGAAGCGGATCTGGTCGAAGAACCGCAGCAGCCACGGCTTGCCGTCCACGAAGGCGTCGGTCTGGCGCCAGGTGTTCCAAACCTGGATGGTCCGCCCGAACAGCTGGTAACCACCGGGGCCCTCCATGCCGTAGATGCACATATAGGCCCCGCCGATGCCGACCACGTTGGGCGGGGTCCAGGTGCGGGCGGGATTGTACTTGGTGGTCACCAGACGGTGGCGCGGATCGACCGGGGTCGCGACCGGCGCCCCCAGATAGACGTCGCCCAGGCCCATCACCAGGTAGCGGGCGTCGAAGACGATCTTCTGAACATCATCAATGCTCGCCAAGCCGTTGACCCGGCGGATGAACTCGATGTTGTCCGGACACCACGGCGCGTCGTCGCGCACGGCCTGCATGTACTTGTCGATCGTTTGATAGATCGCGGGGTCTTTCCAGCTCAGCGGCAGGTGGACCACGCGCGACGGGATCTCGAAATCGTCGAGACCGCCCAGGCGTTCCTCGGCCGCCGTCAGGGCGGCCAGCAACTCGGCCTGGGTCAGGCGGCGGCTGTCATAGTGCACCTGCAGCGAACGGATGCCGGGCGTCAGGTCGATGACGCCGGGCAGGGCCAGGGCCCGCAGGTCCAGCAGCAGGGCGTGGATGCGCAGGCGGAGTTCGAGGTCGAGGACGATGGGGCCGTACTCGACGAGGAGGTGCTGGTCGCCTTGGCGGCGATAGGTGACGTGGGGGCGATGGCCCTGTTCGGGGAGTTCCTGAAGAACAGGTTCTCCCCCCTCCGTCGGCTTCGCCGACACCTCCCCCACGGGGGGAGGTTCGCGGAGCGTTTCGAGCAGGATTTCCTGCTCCGCCAACGCCTCCGCCGCCGCCGCGTCGTCCACCACGTCGAACCGCACCGTATCCCCCGGCGCCAGCTGCCCGGCCTTCCACAGGTCGGCCTGGACGATCACGAACGGACAGACGAAGCCGCCCAGCGACGGGCCGTCCGGACCCAGGATGATCGGCATGTCGCCGGTGAAGTCGACGGCCCCGATGGCGTAGGCGTTGTCGTGGATGTTGGACGGATGCAGCCCGGCCTCGCCCCCGTCGCGACGGGCCCACTCGGGCTTGGGGCCGACCAGGCGAACGCCGGTGCGGTTGGAGTTGTAGTGGACCTTCCAGTCCGTGCCGCCGATCATCGCCACGTCGGCCGGGGTGAAGAAGTCCGGCGCGCCGTGCGGGCCGGGCAGGACGCGGACGGTCCAGGTCTTGGTCGTGGCGGGGCGCAGGTCCCCGGCGAGCGGCGCGGCGGTCGTCGCGGGGGCGGCGTCCTTCAATCGCAGCACGTCGCCAGCGGTCAGATTGCGCCCGGCATGGCCGCCGAAGCCGCCTAGGGTGAAGGTCGAGCGGCTGCCCAGATAGACCGGCACGTCCAGCCCGCCCTGGAACAGCAGATAACCGCGCAGGCCCGCGCCGATCACGCGGCCGATCTTCAGGGTCTGGCCGGCGGCGACGGCGACCGGGGCGTAGGCCTCGACCGCCACCCCGTCGAGCTTGGCGTCGAACGCCGCGCCGGTCAGGCAGACCGCGGCGGAACGGTTGAACTTCAGGGTCGGACCCAGGGCGGTGATTTCCAGCCCCGCCGCGTCCTCGCCATTGCCCAGCAGGCGGTTGCCCAGCCGGAAGGCCAAGGCGTCCATCGGGCCGGACGGCGGCACGCCGACGTCCCAGTAGCCCTGGCGCCCGGGCCAGTCCTGGACGGTGGTGGCCGGACCGCCGCTGAGCACCTGGATGGTCTCGGGCGTCCAGGTCACGCCCTCCAGGGCGCGCGTCGAGACCTCGCCGCTGACGAAGGCCTCCGAGCGGACGACGGTGCGCAGCCAGTCCAGATTGGTCTCCAGCCCCGCCAGCCGGGTCTCGTCCAGGGCCGCCTGCAAGGCCGCCACGGCCGCCGGGCGATCGGCCGCCGTGACGATCAGCTTGGCCAGCAGCGGGTCGTAGAAGGCGCTGACCTCGGTCCCGTCCACCACCCAGCCGTCGGCGCGGACGCCTGGCGGAAACGAAACCTGGGTCAGAACGCCGGAGCTGGGGCGGTAGTCCTGGGCCGGGTCCTCGGCATAGAGCCGCGCCTGGATCGAGGCGCCCTTCGGCTCGGGCGGCGGAACGTCGAGGAAGGCGAAGTCGCCGGCCGCGCCGCGCACCATCCATTCGACCAGGTCGACGCCGGTCACCTGCTCGGTGACGCCGTGCTCGACCTGCAGCCGGGTGTTGACCTCCAGGAAGAAGAAGTCGTCGCGCTCGGCGTCGTAGAGGAACTCCACCGTGCCGGCCGAGCGGTAGTTGGCGGCGCTGGCCAGGCGGACGGCGGCGTCCAGCAGGGCCGCGCGGGTGGCGGCGGGCAGGCCGGGGGCGGGGGTCTCCTCGACGACCTTCTGGTTGCGCCGCTGCAGCGAGCAGTCGCGCTCGCCCAGGGCCACCACCTTGCCGGCCCCGTCGCCGAACACCTGGACCTCGACGTGGCGGGCCTTGCGGACATAGCGCTCGAGGAACACCCCGCCGTCGCTGAAATTGCCGGTGGCCAGGCGCCGCACCGCCGCGAAGGCCTCGCTGACCGCCTCGGCCGTCTCGCAGACCCGCATGCCGATGCCGCCGCCGCCGGCCGTGGCCTTCAGGATGACCGGGAAACCGATGCGTTCGGCCGCTTCCAGGGCCGCCGCCGGATCGATCAGCAGGTCGGTGCCCGGCGCCAGGGGCACGCCGTGGGCCTGGGCCAGGTCGCGGGCCGTGTGCTTGAGGCCGAAGGCGCGGATGTTGTCGGCGGTCGGACCGACGAAGGCGATCCCCGCCGCTTCACAAGATTCCGCGAAGTCCGCGTTTTCGCTGAGGAAACCGTATCCCGGATGAATGGCCTGGGCGCCCGTCGCCTTGGCCGCCGCCAGGATCAGGTCGGCGCGCAGATAGCTTTCCGCCGCCGGCGCCGGGCCGATCCGCACAGCCTCGTCGGCCAGGCTGACGTGCAGCGAGCCGGCGTCGGCGTCGCTGAACACCGCCACGGACTTCACGCCCATGGCCTTCAGGGTACGGATGATCCGGCAGGCGATGGCGCCGCGGTTGGCGATCAGGACCTTGTCGAAAGGAACCTTGTCGAGCATGGGCGCGGGCCTATTCCGAAACGATCATGCGCACAGGCGTCGGATTGAAGCCGTTGCAGGGGTTGTTGATCTGCGGGCAGTTGGAGACCACCACCACCACGTCCATCTCGGCCCGCAGGTCGACATAGAGGCCGGGGGCCGAGATGCCGTCGACGATGCCCAGGGCCCCGTCGGCCTCGACCGGCACGTTCATGAACCAGTTGACGTTGCTGACCATGTCGCGCTTGCCGCGTCCGTGGCGGGCGTTGGCGGTCAGGAAGTTCTCGACGCAGGCGTGCTGAGCCTTGGTGTGGTGGCCGTAGCGCAGGGTGTTGCTCTCGCAGGAGCAGGCCCCGCCGATGGTGTCGTGATAGGCCACGGCCGTGGCGGTGACCGTCATCATCGGCGCGCCCTCGTTGGACAGCAGCACCGAGCCCTCGCGCAGGAAGACGTTGCCCTGGGCGGCGATGGTGTCCTGGGCGCTGTAGCGCTCGGCGTCGTCGGCCGCGCTGTAGGCCAGGAAGTCGACCGCCTGGTTGCCCTCCAGATCGACGATCCGCAGGGTCTGGCCAGCCTTGACCTCGTGCAGCCAGGGCGCGCGGGCGGGCACGACCTCGTCGTGGACCACGGTTCCGGACAGCGGGGGCGGGGTGTGCGTCATGCGGCCCTCAGTGACGGTAGTAGTCTTCGACGTTGAGGAAGGCGCGCAGGCCTTCCGGCGTCGCGTTGCGGATCGGATCGGCCTCGGGGGTGACCTGGCCGCGCCAGGCGGTGGCGCGCAGGGCGGTCGCCGCATAGTCGGGGCGCGGGTCCAGCACGTGCGGGCAGTTGGCGACCACGACGATCAGGTCCATCTCGGCGCGCAGGGTGACGAACCGACCCGGCGGGTAGGGGCCGACATCGATCACCGTCTCGCCGCCCTGGGCGATCCGCACATCCTTGAACAGGTTCAGGCACGGATGGATGTCCTTGCGGCCCAGGCCGAACTTGGCCACGCCCAGCGAGAAGCGGTCGCGGGCGTTGGGGTGGGCGCCGTGGTTGAAGCCGTCGCCGTACTTGCGGGCGTTGCTGGCCTGGCTGGAGGCGCCGCAGAAGGCGTCGTGGGTCCCGGCCGTGTCCTCCACCAGGCTGGCCAGCACCCGGCCCATGTCCGACAGCAGCAGGCGCCCTTGGCCCAGATAACCGTTCCACTGCACCTTCAGGGTGTCGGCGATGTTCAGGCGCTCGACCGGGCGCTCGGCGTTGAACAGCAGCAGCGACGGGCTGGCGTCGCCGGCCAGGTCGGTCAGGCGCAGGCGGGTCCCGCGCGCGATCTGGCGGCCGGCATAGCCGCCCGGCGCGATCGTCTCGTCCCAGACCACGTCGTCGGCGGCGACGCCCAGCGGCAGGTCGACGGCGTCGGTGGCCGGCACGGTGGGCATGGCCTCGGCCCGGGTCCCGGCCTGGGCCCGCGCGTGGGCCTGGGCGGCGTAGGGATCGGCGGTGCCGCTCATCAGACGACTTCTCCTTCTTCGCCGTGGAAATGCAGCGGCGGCAGCAGGGCGGTGGTGGTCACCAGCTTGATCTGCTGCACGCCGCGCACCTTGCGCAGGTCGTCGCAGAGCTGTTGAAGGCGCTCGAACGGACCCTGGACCAGCAGGACCTCCATGGCCTGATCGTCCTCCAGGAAGACGTTCTGGGCCGAGATCACCTCCTTGACGAAGCTGAGCTGCGTCTGGGCCAGGGCATGGCGCACCCGGCCGCTTTCGGCCCGATAGATCAGGGTGATGGTGCCGGCCAGGACGGCGTCGGGACGCTCGGCGCTGTGCTCGGCCAGTTCGTGGCGGATCAGTTCGGCGATCATCTGCGAGCGGCTGGGCAGGCCGCGCTCGGCGACCATGGCGTCCAGCTGCGCCATCAGCTCGGCCGGCAGGCTGATGCTCAGGCGGGCGAGTGTCGAGGAGGGCGTGTCCATGGGATGCATCCGACGGTGAATATTACGAAGGATGCAATATGTAATACTGCCCGCGCAGCAGGTCGATGCCGGGCGCCTCGGTTTTGGGCGATCGGCGACCGATCGTTACGCAGCCGAAGCGCGCGCCGGACGCGATCTGGGCCCAGGCCGCGCCTCGTGCGCTCGGCGGTGACAGGTCCCGTTTTCCGGTCCGCGCCCAATGTCCGCCGTCGGCGCCGAGCCGCCACATGATCGCGCGAGTAGGCGTCCTTTCGTGCGCGTTTCATGCGCCGCCTCCGTTGTGGATGAGAATCTTTTGCTCCGATCACCCCCCTCAAACGGGGGTTGTCGCCTTGGTCCAGGCCCCGCTAGCTCCGACGCTGTCGTTCGGGGAACGGCGAATGTCCAGTGGCTGAGTGGGGTGAAACATGTCGGGAATCGAAATCAAACGCGGTAAGGCTCGACGCAATCCGCGAGCCTTGTGGCTGACGGGAACGGCTCTGGGATGCTCGTTGCTGGTCCAGCCGGCCGCCGCCCTGGCCGCCGAAGAATGCGGCGCGCCCGCCAGCGGGGTGGTCACCTGTTCGGCCCCCGTCACCACCGGCGTCAGCTACACGACGATCGACGATCTGATTCTGAACCTGCCCGCCTCGGTCTCCAACACCGGCGCGATCGCGGTGGACGTCGCCGGCGGGGCCGGCGATATCGGGATCGTGGCGGTCGACATCGCCACCAGCGGCGACAACGCCCCGGGTCTGGTGGTCAACACCACCAGCGGCGCGATCGACATCGCCGTGACCAAGGCGGCCACAGCCGGAACCGGCTTCACCGGCGGCGACACCAACGACGCGATCATCGCCCAGTCGGTCAGCGGCGCGATCAAGGTCAAGGCCGGCGAGCTGTCGACGGCCGGAACCTATACTTCGGCCGTCGCGGCGGGCTCGCAGACCGGCGACGTCTTGGTCGAGATCGACAAGGTCGCCTCCTCCGGCCTGGGCGGCGGCGTCGTGTCGGCCCGTTCGCTGAGCGGTCCCGCCGGCGCGCCGACCAGCGGCGGCAAGGCGACCGTCGTGGTCGGCGAGGCCACGGTCACGCGACCCAACGGCGTCATCGGCGCCTATGCGTTCGGCGACGTGTCGGTGACCGTCGGCAAGATCGTCGCGACCGGGGGGCCGGCCACTGGCTATTTCGGCGAGACGGTCTTTGGCCAGGCGATCGGCGCGCGCAGCTACGGCGGCGACGTCAGCGTCAAGGTCGACGAGCTGTCGACCAGCGGCGTGGGCTATCTGGGGGTGACCGCCACGGCCCTGGCCGGCGACGCGACCGTCGAGAGCGGAACGGTCACCACGGCCAGCGACGGCGCGTACGGAATCTATGTCCGGGCGCGCGACACGGCCAAGGTCGTGGCCGACACCACGACCACCCACGGCGCGGTCACCTATGACACCGCGACCCACTATACCGACGCCATCCGTGTCGAGGCGGCCGGCCTGATGGACGTCGCCTCGCAGCACGCCACGGCCACGGGGGCCGGCGGCTCGGCGATCCTGGCCAAGGGCGACGGGGCGATCAAGATCGTCAGCGGCGAGGCGGCGGCGACCGGCGACGTGATCACCGTGGGCGGCGTCCAGGTGTTCGCCAACGCCATCAGCGCCCAGAGCTTCCTGGGCGGCATCGACATCACCAGCGACACGGCCAGCGCCCAGGGCGCCCAGTCCTGGGCGATCTACGCCTCGGCGGCCAACGGCGCGATCAGCATCGACAGCGGGACCGCCACGGCGGCCGGGGCCGGCGGCCGGGCGATCTACGCCAACGGCGGCGGCGGGGTGACGATCAAGAGCGACACGGCCTCGACCACGGGCGCGCCCAGCGGCGCCAACGCGGCTGACGCCATCATGGCCCTGACGTTCAACAAGACCGCGAACATCAGCATCACCAGCGGTTCGGCCAGCACGACCGGAAACAACGCCCGCGGCATCTATGCCTGGACCAACGGCGACATCGCCATCGACAGCGGCGAGGTGACCACCACCGGCGCCAACGCCCACGGGATCATGGTCGATTCCGACGGGGCCATCGTCTACGCGACGCCGCACGTTCCCGCCGGCGGCGCGGGCGCGCTGAGCATCGTCAGCGACAAGGTCAGCGCCACCGGCGCGGGCTCGACCGGGATCTGGGTGGATCACGCCGGTCCGATCACGATCGACAGCGGCGAGATCACGGTCGGCAACGGCGTGGGCCTGTACGTCTACGGCCAGGACGCGGTGGACGTCTCGGCCGACAAGGTCACGGCGACCGGCACCGGCGTCGTGGTCTATGGCCGCGAGGGCGCGGTGAAGGTGGCCACGGGCGCGGTCTCGACCGGCGTTGAGGGCGACGTGGGCGTGTTCGCCCAGAGCATCAGCGGCGACATCGCGATCACGGCGGGTTCGACCCAGACCAGCGGCGACCTGGCCCATGGCTTCACGGCCGACGCCGTCGGCGGGGTGTCGACCAGCGGCGATGTCAGCGTGACCAGCGGCGAGGCCAAGACCTCGGGCCGTTCGGCCTTCGGCGCCTACGCGATCAGCCAGACCGGCGCGGTGTCGGTGGACAGCGATTCGGTGGTGACGGCGGGCCAGGGCTCGACCGGGCTCTATGCCCGCGGGGCGAGCGCCTCGGTCACCAGCGGCTCGGTCCTCACGACGGGCGACGGCGCCGGCGGCGTCTACGCGTGGTCCAACGGCGACATCGCCATCGACAGTGGCGAAGTGACCACCACCGGCGCCAACGCCCACGGGATCATGGTCGATTCCGACGGGGTCATCGTCTACGGCACGCCCCATGTCCCCGCCGGCGGCGCGGGCGCCCTGAGCATCGTCAGCGACAAGGTCAGCGCCACCGGCGCGGGTTCGAACGGGATCTGGGTGGATCACGCCGGCCCGATCGACATCGACAGCGGCGAGATAACGGTCGGCAGCGGCGCGGGTCTGTACGTCTACGGCCAGGGCGCGGTGAACATCTCGGCCGACAAGGTCGCGGCTGACGGCACGGGCGTCGTGGTCTACGGCCGCGAGGGCGCGGTGCACGTGACCACGGGCGAGGTTTCGGCCGGCGCCGCGGGCGACGTGGGCGTCTTCGTTCAGAGCACGACCGGCGATATCGTCGTCGACGCCGGCGTCACCCGCACCGCCAACACCGGGCTGAGGGGCGGCTTCACGGCCGACGGCGTGGGCGCCAGCTCGACGAATGGCGGTCACGTGACCGTCAACAGCGTCGATTCCGCCGTGGTGGGCCAATACGCCTCGGCCGTGTTCGGCGTGTCCACGGGCGGCCAGGTCGAGATCAACAGCGGCAAGGCGCGCGCCAGCAGCGCCAGCACGGTCGCCGTCTACGGCCGCGCCGACCAGGTGACGATCACCAGCCAGGACGCCCAGATCACCGGCGCCAGCGCGCGGGCGATCCAGGCTCTGGCCGATCGCGGCGACGTCGTCGTGACCTCGGATCGGGCGGTCGCCGGCGACACGGGCGGCGTCGCCATCGACCTGTTCGCCAGCCACGACGTCGACCTCACCGTCACCGGCGAAACCGTGGGCGGTCAGAGCGGGGTCCGGGTTTCGGCCCTCAACCGGGCCGAGGTCACGGTCGGGGCGGACGCCTCGATCACCTCGACCAGCGGCCCGGCCGTCGAATTCCGCGCCATCCCCGTGCCCAGCGGGCTGGGAGGCTCGCCGGCGACGGGTTACGGCGCGAGCCTGACCACGGCCGGCCATATCGGCGGCGGGACCGGAGCCTTGGCCGTGAAGTTCGGTGATGGGGCCGACACCCTGACCATCCTGACCGGCGCCAGCTTCACCGGCGCCGTCGACGGCGGGGCCGGCGTGGACAGCCTGGTGCTGAAGGGAACCTCCAGCCAGCAGAGCGCCGACCAGACGTTCGGCGGCGTTCTCGGCTTCGAAACCGCCACGGTCGAGGCGGGCGACTGGACCCTGACCGGCCTGTTGCAGACCGACAACATCGCGATCGCCTCGGGCGCGACCCTGCGCATCGACGACCGCCAGGACGCCAACGCCTGGCTCCAGACGACGACGCCGGGCACGGGTCTTTCAATCCACAATGACGGGACGCTGATCTCCCAGAGCTTCGACACCAACCTCTATGCCGACAGTGGCGTGCAATCGATCAGCGGGACGGGCGACGTCGTGCTGAACTCGGGCGCGATCCTGGCCTCCGGCGCCTGGACCTATACGGGCGTGACGCGGGTGAACGGCGGCGAGCTGTACGTGGCGACCGACATCGGCGGCGCCCTTGAGCAGACCGGCGGCGACGTGGTCATTGGCGCGGCCTACGTCACCGACGACGCCGGGTTGGGCACGGTGAAGGTCTCCGGGCCGGGCTCGGTCGGCGGCTTCGCCGGCGCCATCAAGGTCGACGGCGGGCAATTCTTCATCGGCCATGCCGGCGACTACACGCTGACCAACGCCCTGTCGGGCGCCGGCGGCGACGTGATCTGGGCGGGCGGCGGGAACCTGACCCTGTCGGGCGCCTATTCGCGCACGGGCCTGCTGACCAACGACGGCGGCCTGGTGACGATCGCCAACCTGTCCGCCGACTCGCGGCTCAACCTGAAGGGCGACGCCTTCGCCCTGGCTTCGGGCGCCAAGACCACCGGCGGGCTGTCGGGCGACGCCGACCTCGACATCGGGGCCGGGACCCTGACGATCGTCCAGATCAACGGCTCCAGCTATTCGGGCGACCTGACCGGCGCCGGCGGCCTGACCAAGTCGGGCGCCGCGACCCTGACCCTGAGCGGCGCGGCCACCTATGCGGGCCCGACCACGGTCTCGGGCGGCAAGCTGTTGCTGACCGGTTCGCTGAGCAGCGACGTCACGGTGGCCTCGGGCGCGACCCTGCAGGTTGGCGACGGCGGGACGATCGGCGACCTGACCGGCGACCTGGCAATCGCCGGCACGGCGATCTTCAACCGCTCGAACGAGTACGACTACGGCGGCGACATCACCGGCGCGGGCGACCTGGTCAAGCAGGGGGCGGCTCGCCTGACCCTGTCGGGCCAGTACGGCTTCACCGGCACGACCACGGTCCAGGGCGGGTCGGTGCGAATCCTGCACCTGCCGCAGACCGCCGAGGTCCAGGTCGACAACGGCGTGCTCGACCTCAGCGGCCTGACCCAGACCATCACCAACCTCAGCGGCGGCGCGACGGGCGAGGTCGACATCGACGGCGGGGCCCTGACCGTCAACCAGTCGGGCAGCACCACCTTCGCCGGCGCGATCACCGGCTCGGGCTCGTTCACGATCACCGGCGGCGGCGTCATCGAACTGACCGGCGCCAACACCTATACCGGCGACACCACGGTCAGCGCCGGCAAGCTGAAGATCAACGGCTCGGTGACGTCCGACGTCACGGTCGGCTCGGCGGGCGCCCTGGGCGGCTCCGGGACGATCGGCGGCGACGTGGTCGTGCAGACCGGCGGCCAGGTCACTCCCGGCAACTCGCCCGGCACCCTGAACGTGGCCGGCGACTTCACCTTCGCCAGCGGCTCGACCTATCAGGTCGAGGTTTTGCCGACCGGCGAGCACGACCTGATCGTCGTCGGCGGCGCCACCACCATCCAGGCCGGCGCCAGCGTCGCCGTGCTGGCCGGCGGTCCGGCCTCGCAATACGCGCGCCTCAGCCAGTACGGCATCCTGACCTCGGCGGGCGGAATCACGGGGCGGTTCTCCAATGTCACCAGCGACATGGCCTTCCTGACGCCCAGCCTGACCTACACGACCAACGCGGTGCGGCTGAACCTGCTGCGCAACGACATCCGCTTCGCCAGCTTCGCCACCAGCCCGAACCAGGCCCGCGTGGCCGGCGCGGCCGAAACCCTGGGTCTGGGAGCGCCGGTCTACGACGCCCTGGTCACCCAGAACGCGGCGGGTTCGGCCCAGGCCTATGACGCCCTGGACGGTCAGATCTACGCCGACGTCACGTCCGTCCTGGCGGGCGAGGCGGGACGTCTGCGCGAGGCGGTCCAGGCCCGCAGCTCGGCGTCCGCCGAGATCGCCGGCGGCTGGGGCGACGTCCTGGCGGGCTGGAGCGAGATCGACCCCGGCGCGGGCGCGGCGGGCCTGAAGGTCAACGGCGCGGGCCTGGTGGTCGGCGGCGACAAGGTGCTGGGCGAGACCCGCCTGGGCGTGGCCGCCGCCTATGGCGAAGGCCAGGCCAGGGTGTCGGCGCGCAGCAGCCGCGCCGAGGCCTCCGGCGGCCAGGTCGCGGCCTACGCCGCCACCACCTTCGGACCCCTGCGCGCCAATCTGGGCGGGGCCTACGCCTGGTCGTCGGTCGACGCCGAGCGGGTGGTGCTGTTCCCGGGCGCCCAGGATCGGCTGAAGGGCAAGTACGACGCCACGGTCGGCCAGGTCTTCGGCCAAGTGTCGGCCCCGCTGGCGCTGGGCGCGGCCTCGGTCGAGCCCTTCTTGGCGGCCAGCTATCTTCAGGTGAAGAGCGACGACTTCAGCGAAACCGGCGGCTTCGCGGCCCTGAAGGTGGACGGCGTCACGCGTGAGCTCGGCGTCGTCGACCTCGGGGTCAAGGTGAAGGGCGAGCTCGGCCTCGGCTCCACCGTGGTCCTGCGGCCGCGCGGCGCCGTCGCCTGGCGCATGGCGACCGGCGACCTGGCGGGTGAAACCGCCAACGCGTTCGCCGGCGGGACGACCCGCTTCGTGGTCAGCGGCGCCAAGTACGACGCCAACGCCCTGGCCGTCCAACTCGGCGCCGACCTGGTGTCGGGCGATCGCGCCCGGTTCGGGGTCACCTACGAAGGAACCTACGGGGAGCGGCATCAAGCCCAGGCCATCCGCGCCGGCGGCGTCTGGCGGTTCTAGGCGGCGCTTCCAGGAGGCGCTTCTGGGGGGGCGCTTCCGGAGGAGGGACGGTCGAGGGCGTTAGCGCGTCCTCGACCGGTCTTCGCCGAGGATCAGGATCAGTTCGGCCTGACGGGTCGCCCCCGTCTTGCTGAAGATCGATTTGAGGTACGACCGCACCGTATTGCGCGACAGGTTGCTGGTCAGGGCGTAGTTGGCCAGGGTGCCGCCCTCGACCAGGAAATAGGCCAGCTTGGCCTCGGCCTCGGTCAGGCCATGCTCCTCGCGATAGTTCGCCAGCGCCTGCTCCTGCGAGCGGCCCTTGGCGCGACCGAAGATTTCGAGGGCGCGCAGGACATAGGGATGGCCGGCCTCGGCCGCCTTGGTCAGGCGGGCTTCAAGGCTGGGATAGACCCGGGTCAGCGACTTGAGGTTGTCGAACAGAGCGTCTTGCTGTTTCTTGTTCGTCATAAAAGCGTGACCCGGGGAGCGTTCGCGTACAATGGTATCGATTACGACGGCTGGCTCGCGTCAAGGGCTGGTCGAATTGAAGGCCGCGCCGGAAACGCCGCGCAGGCCGTTTTCCGATTTCCGCCAGAAGGCCAGCTACGCCATCGCCCAGCGGGTGATCATGGGCCAGCTGCGCAAGGGCCTGGCCTGTCACGCCCAGGGCGAAGCGGCGTTCGCCGGCTTCCTGCGACGCGCCCGGGCCTGGCACGACCGCTATGACGGCGTGCTGCCGTCGCTGGAGGTCGACGCGACCTGGAGCGAGGCGCCCGACTTCGTCGCGCCCGCGCCGCCCACCCGCGCCGACTGGTTCGCGCCTCGGGACAAATCGCCGCGGGGCACGGTCTTCTACGTCCATGGCGGTTCGTTCGTCGCCGAGCGCAGTCCGCGAATCGGCCAACTGGTGGGCCGGTTCGCCGCGGCGGCGGAGGCCAGCGTCTATGCGCCGTCCTATCGCCTCGCGCCCGAGCATCCCTGTCCCGCGGCTGTCGACGACGTCGTCGCGGCCTGGCGCTGGCAGCGGCGTCACCGACCCGACGAACCGGTCGTGGCCCTGGCCGAGTCGGCCGGCGCGGCGATCATGATGGCCGCCTTCCAGGTGGTGCGCGACCAGGGCGAGCCGATGCCGGCCGGCATCGTGCTGCTGTCGCCCTGGCTGGACCTGTCGCTGCAGAGCTGGTCGGTCATGGCCGCCTCGATCGCCAAGACCTCGCCGCACACGATGGAGTCGCTGGCGATGTTCGCGCACTTCTATCTGCAGGGCCGCTCGGCGATCGAGCCGATCGCCTCGCCGCTGTTCGGCGGCTTCCACGGCTTTCCGCCGCTGCTGGTCCACGCCAGCCGGACCGACATCCTGTACGACGACTCCATGCGCCTGGCCGACAAGATCCGCGACGTGGGCGGCGACCTGACCCTGCGCCATTGGGCCGACGAGACCCATTTCTGGGAGCGGATGAACACGCCCAAGGCCCGGCAATCGATCGAGCTGGCGGCGGGCTTTATTCGGCGGCGATTGGACGCGGCGACGGCGTCGTCGCTATAGGCCGTCGACAGCTCACCGCCGTGACAATAAGCGGCGCCATCCGTTAACCCTGCTTGTCTAGGGTCGCCGCATGCGATCGGATGCCGAAAACAGATCAGGTGGCGTGGACCTGCGGGCCCACCCCCGTACGCCGACCAAGCGCAAAGCCTATCTGGTCGATGGCCGAAAGGCCTGGAAGTGCTCGCTGATCGACATCGCCGAAGGCGGGGCCCGCATCGCGCTCGGCGACATGGATCTGCCGGCGGAAGGCGCTTTCCTGGTGGATTCCATCGCCAAGCGGGTCCACCGGACCCGGGTGGTCTGGCGTTCCGAGAAGGAAGCCGGCCTGCAGTTCCTCGAAAGCGATACGCTGGACGGGCCGGCGGGCGGCAAGGACGGCGCGGTGAGCATCGCCACGCGCTTCGCCTGGCGGCTGACCACGGCCTGACCGCCGAAAGTCGCGACGGCGGTCCCCCGACTGGCGGCGAAGATGCGGCGCGGCAGATTTCGACCTTGAAATGCGCAGGCAACGTGGCCGGGCAACTAAGGCGGCGAGCGACTTAGCGCCGCTGTACGAGCATCCGTTTCGCCACCGTGGCGTTTGATGCTGCGGACACGGCGGCGTTCGTCCTCTCCTTGCCCCGCGCGCCTGAGATCTCGATGACCGAACCCCACCGACCGACCCGACCCGTCAGCCGCAAGGCGCAGATCATCGGCGGCGCGATCGCCTTGGCGGTTCTGGCCGGCGTGGTGTGGTTAGCCTGGAGCCTGATGCACGCGCCGAAAGGCGAGGGCGGCGGTCCAGGCGGCGGATTTGGCGGCGGACGGCGCGGCGGTCCAGCCAGCACCGTGGCCGTGGCCACCGCCGCCCAGACCGACCTGCCGGTGGTCATCGAGGCCCTGGGTACGGTGACTCCGGCCGCGACCGTCACCGTCAGGCCGCAGGTTTCGGGCGTGATCACCCAGGTGATGTTCAGGGAGGGTCAGATGGTCCGCGCCGGCCAGCCGCTGGTGCAGATCGATCCGCGTCAGTTCCAGATGGATCTGCTGCAGGCGCAGGGCGCTCTGACCCGCGACGAAGCCCAGTTGGCCAGCGCCCAGGTCACCCTGTCGCGCTACCAGACCCTGCTGGCCCAGGATTCCATCGCCCGCCAGGAGGTCGACACCCAGGCCGCGACCGTCAAGCAGCTGCAGGGCTCGGTGATGGCCGACCGGGCCGCCGTCGGCACGGCGCGGCTGAACGTCGGCTATGCCCGGATCATCGCCCCGGTCAGCGGCCGCGTCGGCCTGCGGGTGGTGGACGCCGGCAACTATGTCGGGGCGGGCGACGCGGCCGGGGTGGCGGTGATCACCACGATCTCGCCGATCGATGTCGAGTTCACCGTGCCCCAGGACGACGTGCCGCGCATCGGCGCCCGGGCCAACAGCGGCGCCGCCCTGCCGGTCATCGCCCTGGACCGGACGCGGACCACCACCCTCGACAAGGGGACCTTCTCGACCCTGGACAATGTGGTCGATGTCGGCACGGGCACCGTCAAGGCCAAGGCCCGGTTCGCCAACGCCGGCGGAACCCTGTTCCCCAGCCAGTTCGTCAATGTCCGCCTGGAGCTGGACACCATCAAGGACGCGGTGGTCGTGCCGGCCACGGCCCTGCGCCAGAGCAGCGACGGCGCCTTCGTCTGGGTGCTGAGCCAGGGCCAGACGGTGCACAAGCGCAAGGTCACGGCCGGTCCCTCGACCACGTCGCAGGTGTCGATCGTCAGTGGACTGAAGGTCGGCGAAAAGGTCATCACCGAGGGCGGCGACCGCCTGCGCGAAGGCGGCAAGGTCCAGCTGCCGGGCCAGGCCGCGGGCCGCATGGGGCAAGGCAAGGGCAAGGGGCAGCGCGCCGGCAAGGCGGGCGAGGGGCGAGGCGGGCAGGGGCAGGGCGGCGAGCGTCGCCGCCGGCAACAAGCCGAATAGGCCCGCGCCATGAATCCCTCCAAGCCCTTCATCCAGCGGCCGGTCGCCACGGCGCTGTTCATGGCGGCCATCGTCCTGGCCGGCCTGGTCGGTTTCCGGCTGCTGCCGCTGTCGGCCCTGCCGCAGGTCGACTATCCCACGATCCAGATCCAGACCCTCTATCCCGGCGCCAGCCCCGAGGTGATGAGCCAGACGGTGACCGCGCCGCTGGAGCGCCAGCTGGGCGAGATGGCGGGTCTGGCGCGGATGAGCTCGGTCAGTACGGCCGGGGCGTCGATCATCACCCTGCAGTTCAACCTGGGTGAAAGCCTGGACGTCTCCGAGCAGGAGGTGCAGGCCGCCATCAACGGCGCCAACAGCCTGCTGCCGGCCGATCTTCCGGCCCCGCCGGTCTACGCCAAGGTCAATCCGGCCGACGCTCCGGTCCTGACCCTGGCGGTGACCTCCGACACCCTGCCGCTGACCGAGGTGCAGAACCTGGTCAACACCCGCCTGGCCCAGAAGATCAGCCAGGTGTCGGGCGTGGGCCTGGTCACCCTCAGCGGCGGCCAGCGTCCGGCCATCCGCATCCAGGCCGACACCCAGGCCCTGGCCAGCTACGGCATCACCCTGGCCAATGTTCAGACCGCGATCAGCAACGCAAACGCCAACAGCGCCAAGGGCAGCTTCGACGGCCCGACCCGCGCCTACACGATCAACGCCAACGACCAGCTGCTGACCGTCGACGACTATTCGAACCTGATCGTCGCCTACAAGAACGAGGCCCCGATCCGCCTGCGTGACATCGCCCGGGTCGTCCAGAGCGCCGAGAACACGCGTCTTGGAGCGTGGGCCAACGAGACCCCGGCGATCATCGTCAACGTCCAGCGTCAGCCGGGCGCGAACGTCATCAAGACCGTCGACGCCATCAAGGCCAGGCTGCCGGAGCTGGAGGCGGGCCTGCCCGCCACGCTGGAGGTCAAGGTGCTGGCCGACCGCACCACCGGCATCCGCTCCTCGGTCCACCACGTGGAGATGGAGCTGCTGCTGGCGGTGGTGATGGTCGTGGTGGTGATCTTCTTCTTCCTGCACAGCCTGCGCGCCACCCTGATCGCCGGCCTGGCCGTGCCGATCTCGCTGATCGGCGCGTGCGGGGTGATGCACCTGATGGGCTTCAGCCTCAACAATCTGAGCCTGATGGCCCTGACCATCGCGACCGGCT
Source organism: Caulobacter sp. Root1455 (assembly GCF_001426905.1). Taxonomy (GTDB): domain Bacteria; phylum Pseudomonadota; class Alphaproteobacteria; order Caulobacterales; family Caulobacteraceae; genus Caulobacter. The sequence goes on along the minus strand of NZ_LMFQ01000024.1, from coordinate 81,902 downwards.
TCGTGGTCGACGACGCCATCGTCATGATCGAGAACATCAGCCGGCACCTGGAGAGGGGCGTCAAACCGATGGCCGCGGCCCTGCGGGGCGCGCGCGAGATCGGCTTCACGATCATTTCGCTGACGGTGTCGCTGATCGCCGTGCTGATCCCGCTGCTGTTCATGGGCGACGTGGTGGGGCGGCTGTTCCGCGAGTTCGCCATCACCCTGGCGATCACCATCCTGATCTCGGCGGTGGTGTCGCTGACCCTGACGCCGATGCTGTCGGCCCGCTGGCTGAAGCCGGCCGGCGAGGAGCACCAGGGCCGCGTCGCCCGCAAGTCCCAGGCGGCGTTCGAGCGGGTCGAGCGCCGCTACGAGAAGGGCCTGGCCTGGGTGCTGGAGCATCAGAAGGCGACCCTGATCGTCGCGGTGGCCACCTTCGCCCTGACCGCCTTGCTCTATCTGATCATTCCCAAGGGCCTGTTCCCGACCCAGGACACCGGCCAGCTGCAGGCCCGCACCGAGGTCGAGCAGTCGGTGTCGTACGACCGCATGGCCGGGCTGCAGCAGGAGGCCGCCCGGGCGATCCTGGACGACCCGGCGGTGGAGAGCCTCAGCTCGTTCATCGGCGTCGACGGCGCCAACAACGCGATGCTCCACACGGGGCAGATGCTGGTCAACCTGAGGGCCGACCGGAAGGGCTCGCAGGAGAAGATCATGCAGCGGCTGCGCGACCGCGTCGCCGCCGTGCCGGGCGTGCACCTGTACCTCCAGCCCACCCAGGACCTGACCATCGACGCCGAGACCGGCCCGACGCTCTATCGCCTGTCGCTGGAGGGGGCCGACACCGCCACGGTCAAGGAATGGGCCGGCAAGCTGGCCGAGCGCCTGGCCAGCGTGAAGTCGGTGCGCAACGTCTATAGCGACGCCGGCGCCACTGGGGCGGCGGCCTATGTCGACATCGACCGCGACACCGCCGCGCGGCTTTCGATCACGGCTTCCGACATCGACGACGCCCTCTACAGCGCCTTCGGCCAGCGGATCGTCTCGACGATCTTCACCGAGACCAACCAGTACCGGGTGATCCTGGAGGCCAAGCCGGGCCTGCTGACCGCGCCGGAATCCCTGGGCCTGCTGAACCTGAAGACCGGCGGCGGCTCGCCCACGCCGCTGTCGGCGATCTCGACGATCAAGGAACAGACCGCTCCGCTGCAGGTGACCCACGTCTCGCAGTTCCCGGCCACCACGATCGGCTTCGACACCGCGCCCGGCGTCTCGCTGGGCAAGGCGGTGGACGACATCCGCGCGGCCATGAAGGACATCGGCATGCCGGTGGCCGTCACCCACACCTTCCTGGGCGCGGCGGGGGCCTACGAGAACTCGCTCAGCAACCAGCTGTGGCTGATCCTGGCGGCGGTGGTCTGCGTCTACATCGTGCTGGGCGTGCTCTACGAGAGCTACATCCACCCGCTGACCATCCTGTCGACCCTGCCGTCGGCGGGTGTCGGCGCGCTGCTGGCCCTGTGGATCACCGGCAACGACCTGGGCGTGATCGGCGTCATCGGCATCATCCTGCTGATCGGCATCGTCAAGAAGAACGCGATCATGATGATCGACTTCGCGATCGACGCGCAGCGCAACGAGGGCAAGAGCCCGCGCGACGCCATCTTCCAGGCCGCCGTCCTACGCTTCCGCCCGATCCTGATGACCACCCTGGCGGCGCTGTTCGCGGCCGTGCCGCTGATGCTGAGCTTCGGCGAGGGCGGCGAGCTGCGCCGGCCGCTGGGCATCGCCATCTTCGGCGGCCTGCTGGTCAGCCAGCTGCTGACCATGTTCACCACCCCGGTGATCTACCTGGCCTTCGACCGGTTCGCCCCGGCCGACAAGGGCGTCCATCGCGAACACGACGACCACGTCGCGCCGGATCGCGCCGATCCAGACCCGATCCCGGGAGCGCCGTCGTGAACCTATCGGCGCCCTTCATAAAGCGGCCGGTCGCCACGGTCCTGCTGACCCTGGGCCTGGCCCTGGCCGGGGTCGCCGCCTTCCTCGTACTGCCGGTCTCGCCGCTGCCGCAGGTGGACTATCCGACCATCTCGGTCTCGGCCAACCTGTCGGGCGCCAGCCCCGAGACCATGGCCTCCAGCGTCGCCACCCCGCTGGAGCGGCGGCTGGGCGTGATCCCCGGCGTCACCGAAATGACCTCGCAGAGCAACACCGGCTCGGCCCGGGTGACCCTGCAATTCGACCTGAACCGCAACATCGACGGCGCGGCGCGCGAGGTGCAGGCCGCCATCAACGCCGCGCGGTCGGACCTGCCGGCCACGCTGCGCAGCAACCCCAGCTACCGCAAGCAGAACCCGTCCGACGCCCCGGTGATCATCCTGGCCCTGACCAGCGACACCAAGACCCCGGGCCAGATCTACGACGCGGTGTCCAACATCGTGGCTCAGCGCCTGTCGCAGGTGACGGGCGTGGGCGACGTCGAGATCGGCGGCGGCTCGCTGCCGGCCGTGCGGGTCTCGGTCAATCCGTTCCTGCTCAACAGGTACGGCATCGCCCTGGAGGACGTGCGCGCCGCGGTGCAGTCGGCCAACGCCAACCGGCCCAAGGGCCAGGTCGAGGGGGGCGGGCGGCGGTTCCAGGTCTACACCAGCCCCGGCGGGCGCAAGGCGGCCGACTATGCCGGCCTGGTCGTGGCCTGGCGCGGCGACGCGCCGGTGCGGCTGATGGACGTGGCCGACGTCACCGACAGCGTCGCCGACACCCGGACCCTGGGCCTGTTCAACGGCAAGCCGGCGATCATCATCCTGGTCACCCGCCAGCCGGGGGCCAACATCATCCAGACCGTCGACAGCGTTCGCGCCACCCTGCCGGAGCTGCGCGCCCAGCTGCCGGGCGACATCAACGTGGCGGTGGCCAGCGACAGCACCAACTCGATCCGCGCCTCGCTGAAGGAGATCGAGATCACCCTGCTGATCTCGGTGGTGCTGGTGGTGCTGGTGGTCAGCGCCTTCCTGCGCAGCGCCCGGGCCACCTTCATCCCGGCGGCGGCGACCATCGTCTCGCTGCTGGGCACGTTCGGGGTGATGTATCTGCTGGGCTTCTCGCTGAACAATCTGAGCCTGATGGCCATCACCGTGGCGACCGGCTTCGTGGTCGACGACGCCATCGTCGTGCTGGAGAACACCCAGCGCCATATCGAAAAGGGCATGGACCGCTTCAAGGCCGCCCTGCTGGGCGCGCGCGAGGTGGGGTTCACGGTGCTGTCGATCAGCATCTCGCTGGTCGCGGTGTTCATCCCGCTGCTGTTCATGGGCGGCCAGGTGGGGCGGCTGTTCCGCGAGTTCGCCGTCACCCTGTCGGCGGCGGTGCTGATCTCGCTGGTCATCTCGCTGACCACCACCCCGATGATGTGCGCCTACCTGCTGCGTCCGCCGAAGCCGGGCAAGAAGGAGGGGCGGATCGCCCGCTTCTTCGAGGCCGGCTTCGACCGCGTGCACCGGACCTACGAATACAGCCTGGACTGGGCCCTGGCCGCCAAGCCGCTGGTGCTGTTGATCCTGGTGGTGGTGATCGGCCTGACCGCTTGGCTCTATGTCGCCATGCCCAAGGGGTTCTTCCCGCAGCAGGACAGCGGCCAGATCCAGGCCGGGCTGCGCGCCGACCAGAGCGTGTCGTTCCACGTCATGCAGGCCAAGCTGAAGCAGGTGGTCGACATTATCCGCAAGGATCCGGGGGTCGACACCGTGGTCGGATTCACCGGCGGCGCCCGGGCCGGCGGCGGATTCCTGTTCGTCAATCTCAAGCCGATCGGCGAGCGCAAGGAAAAGGGCTCGGTCGTGATCAACCGCCTGCGGCCGCAGCTGCAGAAGGTCACCGGCATCAGCGTGTTCCTCAATCCCGTCCAGGACGTGCGGATGGGCGGGCGGCAGAGCAATTCGACCTACCAGTACACCCTGACCAGCGACTCCAGCGACGCGCTGAAGGCCTGGGCCCCCAAGCTGGCCGAGGCGATGAAGGCCCGGTCCGACGTGATGACCGACGTCGACAGCGACCAGTCCGAGAACGGCGTCGAGACCTTCGTGACGATCGACCGCGACAGCGCCTCGCGGATGGGCGTCACCCCGCGCGCCGTCGACAACGCGCTCTACAACGCCTTCGGCCAGCGCCAGGTCGCGACCATCTACGAGGACATCAACCAGTACGCCGTGATCCTGGAATGGGATCGCCGGTTCTCGAAGGGCCCCGAGGCGCTGAACGACCTCTATGTGCCGACCCGCGCCAGCGGCGCGACGGGGGCGACGTCAACGAGCGGCGCGGCGGTCAATCCGAGCCTGCGCGACCCTTCCACCGGCTCGGCCCTAAACACGGCGGTGACGCCGATGACGCCGCTCTCGGCGATCTCCAGCGTCGCCCAGGCCGCCACCCCGACCTCGATCAACCACCAGAACGGCGAGCTGGCCACCACCGTGTCCTTCAATCTGGCCGACGGGGTTTCGCTCAGCGACGCCCAGGCCGCCATCAAGCAGGCCGAGGCCGACATCGCCCTGCCGACCAATGTCCGCGGCAGCTTCCAGGGCAGCGCCCGCAGCGCCAACGAGCAGAACAAGCAGCAACCGTTCCTGGTCGCCGCCGCCATCGTGGCGATCTACATCGTGCTGGGCATCCTCTACGAAAGCTACGTCCACCCGCTGACCGTGCTGTCGACCCTGCCCGCCGCCGGGGTGGGAGCGATGCTGGCCCTGCTGATCTTCAGGATGGAGTTCTCGGTGATCGCCCTGATCGGGGTGTTCCTGCTGCTGGGCATCGTCAAGAAGAACGCCATTCTGATCATCGACTTCGCCCTGGAGGCCCAGCGCTCGCGCGGGCTGAGCGCGATCGAGGCGGTGCGCGAGGCCAGCCTGCTGCGCTTCCGCCCGATCCTGATGACCACCATGGCCGCCGCCCTGGGCGCCTTGCCCCTGGCCATCGGGTTCGGCGAGGGGGCCGAGCTTCGCCGCCCGCTGGGGATCACCATCATCGGCGGCCTGATCGCCAGCCAGTTGCTGACCCTGATCACCACCCCGGTCGTCTACGTCTATCTCGACCGTCTGCGGGGCAAGGCGCGCGACGAGCGCTACCTGGCCCACATGCCCTCCGCGCCGGAGCCCGTCTGATGCCCTTCAAGTCCTTCATTCTCGCCGGCGCTTCGCTGATCCTGCTGTCGGCCTGCACGGTCGGTCCTGCCTACGAGAAGCCCCAGGTCTCGGCCGCGGCCCTTCCGGCCAGCTACAAGGCCCTGGACGGCTGGAAGATCGCCGCGCCCGGCGACCTGATCGACCGCGGCGACTGGTGGACCCTGCTGGGCGATCCGCAACTGGACGCCCTGGTCGCCCGGGTCAACGTCTCCAACCAGACCATCGCCGCCGCCGAAGCCAACTACCGCCAGGCCCGGGCCCTGACGCGCGAGCAGCGCGCGGCCCTGTTCCCGATTGTCGATCTGTCGGGCTCGGCGACCAAGCTGGGCGGTTCGGCCTCGCTCAACGCGTCCAGCGGTTCGGGCAACGCCGCGCGCTATCAGGCCAGCATCGGCGCCAGCTGGGAGCCGGACCTTTGGGGCCGCATCCGAAACGGCGTCACCGGCGCCAAGGCCGGCGAGCAGGCCAGCGCGGCCGACCTGGCCGGGGCCCGGCTGTCGATGCAGGGCGAGCTGGCCGTGAACTATCTGGGCCTGCGCCAGACCGACGTCGAACTGGCCCTGGTCGGCAAGACGGTCGAGGGCTACCAGCGCAGCCTGCGGATCACCCAGAACCGCTACGCCGCCGCCATCGCGCCCAGGTCCGATGTGCTGCAGGCCACCACCCAATTGGCGGGCGCCCAGGCCGAGTTCGAAAGCCTGCGCCAGACCCGCGCCGCCTACGAGAACGCCATCGCCACCCTGGTGGGCGAGCCGGCCAGCGGCTTCCGCCTGGCCGCCGATCCGGCCTGGAGCGCCCGCGTGCCCGAGATCCCGGCCGGCGTGCCATCGGCCCTGCTGGAGCGCCGCCCCGACATCGCCGCCGCCGAGCGCCGGGTCGCCGCCGCCAACGCCGACATCGGCGTGGCGCGGGCGGCCTTCTTCCCGACCATTGGCCTGACCGCCGCGGGCAACACCAGCGCCTCCAGCCTGGGCAATCTGTTCTCGGCCTCGGCCAACACCTGGTCGTTGGGCTTGAGCGCCGCCCAGACCCTGTTCGACGCCGGGGCGCGCAAGGCGCGGGTGGAGCAGGCGAGGGCTTCGTATGACGCCTCCGTCGCCGACTATCGTCAGACCGCCTTGGCCGCCTTCGAGGATGTGGAAAACCAATTGACCGCCGCCCAGGTGCTGGAGCGCCGGCACGCCCTGCTGAAGACCAGCTCGGACGCCGCCGACCAGACCGAGCAGATGATCCTCAACCAGTACAAGGCCGGGCAGGTGGCCTACACGGACGTGGTCTCGGCCCAGGCCTCGGCCCTGTCGGCGCGACGGGCCCTGCTGGGCGCCGCCGTGGCGCGCCAGGCCACGGCCGTGGCCCTGATCCAGGCCCTCGGCGGCGGCTGGACGCCGGCGGCCTAGGGGCCGCGGGCGGCCTTACCAAGCCCGCGCGCCTTTGGCGAAACCCGCCGATCTCGCGCCTGAATCGTGGCGATCTGTCGCGCGATTCGGATCGACGGTCCGGCTAGGATGCCTTCCGTGGACATCGGCTTTCGTCTCGGCCTGTTCGCCAGCCAGGCCGAGAATCTCAATTACAACAAGCCCGTGACCCGTCTGGTCTTGCCTCCCTGGGTTTTGGCCTGACCAGAAAGATCCGCCACTTCAAAAAGTGGCATTACCAATCATTGACACATTTCTCGATTGGTCGGATAAGTCGGCTCGTAAGGGCGCCCAATCAGACGCGCCGGGGGAGGACCTATGAATCTCGTTCGCAACACTCTCGTCCTGCGCACCGCGCTGCTGGCCTCGTGCGCGGCGGTCGCGATCGGTTCGGCCGCGCAGGCCCAGCAGGCCGCGCCCGCGCCGGAACAAGCCAAGGCTGACGAAAGCGTCGTCGACACCGTGGTGGTAACCGGTTTCCGCGCCGCCTACGCCAACGCCATCGCCACCAAGCGCGACACCCTGCAGATCTCGGACGGCATCTCGTCGGACGGCCTGGGCCGCTTCCCCGACCTCAATGTCGGCGAGGCGATCCAGCGCGTTCCCGGCATCCAGATCAACCGCGAGGCCGACAGCCGCAACGCCACCATCAGCCTGCGTGGCTTGCCCGGCACCTTTGCGCGCACCACCCTGAACGGCGGCGCCTTCGCCGACCCGATCCTCAACGGCTCGACCCCGCTGGGCGCGTTCAACTCCGACATCTTCACGTCGATCAACGTGATCAAGTCGCCGATGGCGTCGGACCTGGCCGGCGGCCTGTCGGGCAACATCGACCTGCGCATCGCGCCCGCCCTGCAGCGCAGGGACGGCGGCTTCGCCAAGATCTCGTACGAGTATAACGACCTGGGCGACCTCGGCAGCCCGCTGGCCTCGATGGGCTACAACGCCCACCTGAGCGACGATTTCGCGGTGTTCGGCGTCGTGGCCTGGAAGGACGAGAAGTTCCGTCGCGACTCGATCACGGTCAATTCCTGGGGCAACAAGCTCGGCGCGATCCAGGTCGGCAACCAGAAGGCCGCGGGCCAGAATCCGGTCTACGACGCCCTGATCGCCGCCAATCCAGGCGGGGTCTATTTCCCCAGCCAGACGCGCCAGCTGGTCAAGTTCAACCGCGGCACCACCTGGTCCGCCGCGACCGGTTTCGAATGGCGGATCAATGAGAACTGGAAGCTGGGCGCCAACGCGTTCCTGACCGACCGCAAACTGGATGAGGGCACCAACAACCTGCTCTATATCGACGCGGGCGCCGGCCAAGGCACCAACACCGGCCTGACGGCAACCTCGGCGGTGGCCCACATCACCGACATCGGCACGCCCTACATCGTCCAGACCCCGAACGGTCCGCGCGCCTACATCAACAAGTTCTCGGCCGAGAACATCAACACCTACGACTCGATTCGTTCCGAGCCGGCCGAGAACTCGACCTGGGCCATCAATCCGACCCTGGAGTTCAGGAATGACGACTGGCGCGTCACCACCAACCTGACCGTCTCGCGCGCCAAGGCCCTGGCCAACCAGATCGAATTGGACATCATCGAGAACCCGTACCGCAACCTCGGCGCGGGCGGCCTGAACGGCATCACCACCTCGATCGACCTACACGGCACGGACCTGGCCGACTACACGGCGGTGCTGAACACGCCCCTGGCCACCCACCTGCTGGCCGGCGGCTTCGGCATTCCGTCCGCCGCCAACCAGGCCACCCAGGCCGGCGCCCAGATGCCGGGCGCGGCGGCGGGCGTCGCCGGCAACAAGTTCGGCGTCACCGGCACCAACGGCAAGGCCAACAACGACCTGGACTCGTTCCAGATCGACGCCGAGCGGAGCTTCGCCGACAGCACCTTCCTGACCAGCCTGCAGTTCGGCGGCCGGGCCGAGCACCTGACCTACGCCTCGAGCGGTTCGCGCAACACCTCGCTGGGCGCCCAGACCCTGAACATCACGCCGGACATGGCGTCCCAGCTGTCCTACGCCCAGGACTTCTTCGGTGGTCAGGCGGGCGGTCCCACGTCCAACTGGATGGGCCTGGACGTCGATCGCATCCTGGCGGCGATCACCCCGGTCAACACCAATCCTCGCACGGCCGGCAACCCGACCGGCCTGCCGGCCCAGTTCGCCTTCGATCCCGCCACCGGCGTGTTCCTGACGCCCTACGGCCTGGTGAACAACTACTGGGACGGCAACTACTGGAACAACAACTTCACCAACGAGAACCACATCTACTCCGCCTATCTGATGGCGAAGTTCAAGGCCGACGTGGGCAGCGTGCCGGTTCGCGGCTCGGCGGGCGTGCGGTATGAGTACACCCAGAACGACATCACCGCGCTGAACTGCCAGAACTGCTCGGCGGCCCTGTCGGTGGCTCCGGGACCGGTCAACCACTCGCTGAACACGAGGGACTACAGCCGCCACTACGACTACTGGCTGCCGTCGATCGTGCTGGCGGCGGATCTGCGGGAAGACCTGATCCTGCGCTTCGCGGCCTATTCGACCTATGTCCGCCCGCAGCCGCGCGACACCGTGCCGACCAGCTTCGTCCAGGAGCCGACCAACCTGACCCCGCCGGTCGACCCGGTCTATACGGTGACGATCGGCGCGACCGACCTGAAGCCCTACACGTCGGACTCGTTCGACATGTCGCTGGAATGGTACAACCGCCCCGGCGGCCTGATCTCGCTGGCCGTCTATCGCAAGAACATCAGCGGCTATATCGGCCCGATCACCGATCCGGCGGTCCTGTGCCCGGCGAGCGGCCAGATCCCCGGCCTCGACGTCAATCTGGGCACGCTGACCATCGACAACTCGGGCGGCACGCCCAAGTGCATGAGCTCCAACCAGTTCGCCGGCGCCGGCGGCACGCTGAAGAACGCTCAGGTCAACATCAGCGGCAAGACCAACCAGAACGACATGAAGGTCACGGGCGTCGAGTTCAACATCCAGCAGAACTTCGACTTCCTGCCGGGCTTCTGGAAGGACTTCGGCGGGGCGTTCAACTATTCCTACACCACCATCGACGGCAAGGATCAGGCCGGCAAGCCGATCACCCTGCCCAGCGTGTCGGAGAACAATCTCAACCTCATCGGCTACTACGAATCCGACAAGTTCGGCGTGCGCCTGGTCTACAACTGGCGTGACAAATACGACCTGGCCGCCGGCAACTCGTTCGTCGGCGACGCTCGCACCGTCAAGGCGCGCAGCCAGCTGGACGCCTCGGCCTCGTACAACGTCACCAAGGATCTCAGCATCTCGGTCGACGCCTTCAACCTGACCGACGCGACGCGCTCCGAGTACGAGAACGATCCGATGCTGCCGCGCCGGATCGACTACGACGGGCGCACCTATCAGGTGACGATGCGCGCCAAGTTCTGATCCTTCCGACTGGGGCCGGGCTCATCGCCCGGCCCCTTTTTCTTTCCAGTACCGAAGAGACGCGTGACATGAAGACCCTGCTGACCGGCGCGGCCTGCGCCGTGGCCCTTCTGGCCTCGCCCGCCTGGGCGACGACCTCTTGGGCCGCCGACTACGCCCTGCTGGGCCCGGACTACGCCCAAGGCCTGGGAAAGGGGGGCGCGGCTCTGGCGCCGGCGGCCCAGGAGGTCGTCACCAAGGCCAAGGCCGCCCTGGGGCGCCCGCCGGGCGCGATCCCCAAGCTGCACACCGAAGGCACCCTGCCCGGCAAGGGCATCCGCGAGATCAGCCTGAAGGCCAAGGAGGATCAGCCGATCGTGCTGAACCTGGCCCTGGCCTGGCGGCTGACCGGCGACCGCGCCTATCTCGACCAGGCCGGCCGCTATCTGGAGGCCTGGGCCGACATCTACGAGCCGTCGTTCAACCCGATCGACGAGACCGGCTTCGACACCCTGCTGATGGCCTATGACCTGACCGAGACCGACTTGCCGGCGGCGACCCGCGCCAAGGTCGACAAGCTGTGGCGCGGCATGGCCGCCGGCTATCTGGACGCGATGGACGCCAAGCCGCGCAACTTCGACACCAACTGGCAGAGCCATCGCGTCAAGCTGGCGACCATGGCGGCCTTCCAGACCGGAGACGCCGGACTGATCGCGCGGGCGAGAGCCGCCTATCGGGCCCAGGTGGCCACGAACATCCGGCCGGACGGCTCGGTGTTCGACTTCCACGAGCGCGACGCGCTGCACTATGTGACCTACGACCTGGATCCGCTGATGATGGCGGCCCTGGCCGCCCAGGCCCACGGCGAGAACTGGCTCGACTGGCGGGCCGCCAACGGCGTCAGCCTGGCCGCCGCGCTCGACTGGCTGGTTCCCTACGCCAAGGGCGAGAAGACCCACATTGAGTTCGCCAACTCCAAGATCCAGTTCGACCGCGACCGCGCCGCCGCGGGCCAGAAGGAGTACGCGCCCCATCCCTGGGACGTGTCGAACGCGGTGGGGACCTATGGCCTCGCCACGTTGCTGGACCCGCGCTACCGGGCCGTGCGCGACGACGTGGCGGCCCGCACGGGCAAGAAGCCGGCGGCCTGGATCCGACTGCGGGAAGCGCGCTGACACCAGAAGGCTTTTGGGCGGCCTTTCGGCGCCGCTATTTCGGGCTAGCGTGTGCAAATACCAGGCTGATCGAGTAACTCCGCCCGCGATGGACCTTCACCGCTCCCCCCCGCAGCCAGACGGACTTACGGCGGAGGGCATGCGCGTCCTCGTCATCGATCCGGATCCCGCGCGCGCCGCCCTCGTGGCCGAGGGGCTCGCCGGCGTGCAGCCGCTGGAGGTGCGGCGCGCGGCGACGTTCGACGAGCGCGAGGCCGCGGACTTCGCGCCGGACGTGGTTGTGATCGCCGCCGACAGCCCCGACCGCGACACGCTGGAAAGCCTGCGCGAGGCCGGGCAGCACAATCCGCGCGCCGTGGTGATGTTCGTGGACCGCTCCGAACCGGGCCTGGCCGAGCAGGCGGTGCGGGCGGGGGTCGCGGCCTATGTCGTCGACGGCCTGGCGCCGGCGCGGGTGCGGTCAATCCTTGACGTGGCCATGAGCCGCTTCGCCCTGACCCAGCAGCTGCGGGGCGACCTGGCCAAGGCCAAGGCCGATCTGGAATCGCGCAAGACCGTCGAACGGGCCAAGGGGCTGCTGATGAAGGAGCGGGGGTTGGACGAGGACGGGGCCTATCGCCTGCTGCGCAAGCTGGCCATGGATCGCGGCAAGCCGATCGGCCAGGTCGCCGCCGACCTGCTGGCCTTCGCCGGGGTGTTGAAAGGCGACGCCTCGTGAGCGGACTGGCCGATCTGACCCTGGGGTTCATCCCGCTGACCGACTGCGCGCCGCTGGTGGTGGCCAAGGCGCGCGGCTTCTTCGCCGAGGAGGGGCTGGAGGTCGCCCTGAGCCGCGAGGCGTCGTGGGCGACGATTCGCGACAAGGTCACGGTGGGCGCGCTGGACGGCGCCCATATGCTGGCGCCGATGGCCCTGGCGGCTGACTCCATGCTGGCGCCGTTGGCGCTGAACCAGAACGGCAGCGCGATCACCGTCTCATCCAAGCTGGCGGCGATGATGCGCGAGGCCGATCCCGCGGCCATGGACGCGCCGCTGATCACGGCCCAGGCCCTGGCTGGCGTCATCGAGCGCCGGCGAGGGCAGGGCGCGCCGCCTCTGACCTTCGCCGTCGTCTTCCCTCATTCGATGCACAACTATTTCCTGCGCTACTGGCTGGGCCAGGCGGGGATCGATCCCGACCGCGACGTGCGGCTGGTGGTCACCCCGCCGCCGCGCATGGTCGAGCACCTGCGCTCGGGCGAGATCGACGGCTTCTGCGTCGGCGCGCCCTGGAACGCCGTCGCCGTCGACGAGGGCCTGGGCGAGATGCTGATCAAGGCCTCCCAGTTCTGGCCCGGCGGTCCGTGCAAGGTGTTCGGCGTCACCGCCGCCTGGGCCGACCGTCATGGCGACGAGCTGCGGGCGGCCCTGCGCGCCCTGATCCGCGCCGCGGCCTGGGCCGACGAACCGGGCAACCACGCCGAGCTGGTCGCCCTGCTGTCGCGGCCGGAGCATGTGGGCGTCGAGGCCGAGGTCGTGGCCCGGGCCCTGAAGTCCGAGATCGTCTTCCACCGCGACGCCGCCGGCCTGCCGCGCCGCGAGCACGCGCTGTGGTTCCTGTCGCAGATGGTGCGCTGGGGGCAGGTGGGGCCGGAGGTCGATCTGGAGGCGGTCGCCGACCGCGTCTATCGTCCGGACCTGTTCCGCGAGGCGGCGCTGTCGCTGGGGCCGGTGCTGGAGTTGGCCCAGGTGTTCGCCGACGCAGCGCCCCTGGCCTCGGCCCTGTTCGACGGCGCGCCGTTCGATCCGGCGAACGCGCGGGCCTATGCGGCGTCCTTCGCGGTGAGACGGGTTCGCTAGGGCCGGCCCTAAGACCTCCGCGCGCTCCTTCCTTCCCCCGTCATCCTCGGACTTGTTCCGAGGACCCCTCGTTCAGCTGAGCTGTCGGCGGCCAGCAAAGCCGCGACCTCACCGCCCCACGGATCATCCTTCTTCGCGGTTGAAGCAGGGGTCCTCGGAACAAGTCCGTGCACCTACCGAAACCGACAAAGCGCCCTCAACCTCCCACGGAAACCCGCTGACGGCCTCGTGCTTCTTGCCCTCCCGATCATGCGCCCAGGCCAGAACGGTCTCCAGGTCCCCGAAGAGCTGAGCGCTGATCTCCCCGCGCTTGACGCCGGGCGTCAGCACGATCTTGTCGATCAGACCGCGTAGCGCGGTCGCCGCCTCGGTGCGGTCGTCTGGGTCGTTCAGCGCCTCGGTCAGCCGCTCGACTTTGCGGCGATAAAGCTCGGCGACGTTGGGGTGAACGTCGGGCACGTCGAGCGGCGCCTGGTTCAGGGTCTGCTCGATGGCGTCAACGTCAGCCTCCAGCGTCTTCAGGCGCTCCATGAGGGGCCGACTGTAGTGGCCATCCTCGATGGCCGTGACGATTCCCGCGATGGCCTTGCGTGCCTTCTCTAGGCGGAGCAGGTCGGCCTCACGGTTGGCCCGGCGATGATGGTTCAGCCGGTTGGTCTCGGTGATGTAAGCGCGCATCGCTTCGGCCATGACGTCCGGGGCCATGAGCTTGTCCCGCAGCCCGGCCAGAACGCGGACCTCCAGGGTGTCGCGATTGATGGTGCGGCCGTTGGTGCAGCCCCGGCCCATGATGTGGCTGACACAGCCAAAGCGGTTGTTCCCCCGCTTGGCGACCGTGCCGCCGCAGACCCCGCACACAAGCAGGCCCGACAGCAGGGTCTTGGGGCGGCGATTGGCGCTGGCGGCCTGGAGGTTGTCGAGCCCGCCCGCCTTGGCGTCCTCGAACACCTGAATGAGGGTGGCCTGACGCGCCCGCGAGGCATTCCACAGGGCATCATCAATGATCCGGAGCTGCGGGGCGGCGACGCGCACCCATTCGGCCTCTGGGTTCATGCGGTGCGCCGTGCGGCCGGTGTCGGGGTTCTTCATCCGGCGGCGCCGGTTCCAGACCATCTGGCCGACATAGAACTCATTGTTCAGGACGCCCGAACTCAAGGCGCGGTTGCCCCGGATGGAAACGTCGGTCCAGTGGCCGCCCTGCGGCGCGGCGACGCCATCGCGGTTGAGGTCGATGGCGATCTGGCGCGGGCTCTTGCCCGCGACGTAGTCGCGGAAGATGCGGCGCACGACCTCGGCCTCATGCGGGATGATCTCCCGCTCGCCGGTCGTGACCTTCCCGGCCGCGTCTATCTCGCGAACAACCTTGTAACCGTAGGCGTTGCCGCAACCGACCTTGCCGGCCTCCACGCGCCCCCGAATGCCGCGATGGGTCTTGGCGCCCAAGTCTTTGAGGAACAGGGCGTTCATCGTGCCCTTGAGGCCGACATGCAGCTCCGACACCTCGCCCTCGGATAGTGTGACGATGGGCACGCCCGCGAACCGTAGGCGCTTGAAGAGCCCGGCGATGTCTTCCTGGTCGCGGCTGAGCCGGTCTAGGGCCTCGGCCAAAACCAAATCGAACTTGCCCGACAGGGCGTCGCGCAAGAGGGCCTGGACGCCAGGGCGAAGGATCACGGTCGCCCCGGAGATGCCCGCGTCGGAATAGGTCTCAACCACGCGCCAATCGACCTTGTCGGCGTGCAATCGGCAAATGCGGATCTGATCCTCGATCGAATGAGGGCTTTGCTTGTCGTCGGAATAGCGGGCGTAGATGGCCACGCGGGTCATGACGATCTCCTAGCTAGCCCTCGTCGGTCTCCGATCGGGGGCGTTGGTCGTTGGCGGGCGCAAAGCTGCGCTGGAACTCCTCGCGTGCGATCTGGCGGCCGATCAAGCGGGCCAGGGCCAGAACCGCGTCTTGCTGNGGGCGTTGGTCGTTGGCGGGCGCAAAGCTGCGCTGGAACTCCTCGCGTGCGATCTGGCGGCCGATCAAGCGGGCCAGGGCCAGAACCGCGTCTTGCTGCGGTGAAACCGTACCTACAGCGTAGAGAGCGCGGTCTTCGTTGGCGGGGCGGAAGCGTTGAAGCGCGGGGCGCGTGTCGTCGGTCATGGCGGGCGATTCCTGACGAGCGAAACGCCAAGCCTCGATCCAGACCCGCAAGGCCTCAACGACGGTTAGAGCGCGGCTCACCGGTTTTCACTCCCGCCCGGTACGGTTGTTGAGGACCTCGCGNGCGTGTCGTCGGTCATGGCGGGCGATTCCTGACGAGCGAAACGCCAAGCCTCGATCCAGACCCGCAAGGCCTCAACGACGGTTAGAGCGCGGCTCACCGGTTTTCACTCCCGCCCGGTACGGATCGACCAGTCAATCCAGCCCTCAAGCACCAGGGGGCGATGACAGTCGGGACAGCGCATGTTGGCCAGATCACGGGCCGCGCCAGCGATAAGGTGATGGGCCTCTTCGTGGTCTTCGGGATCGACCGCCCTGGCAGCCACCGCGATCTTGGCGGCGACGCCGGTCGGGTCGTTGGCGGCAACGGTTGGCAGATCGGCTAGAAGCTTCCATCGCTGGTCAAACAGGCTGGAGAGCATCCGGTCGATGTCGGCCATCTCCCGGCCCTTGGGATGGGCCAGCTGCTCCTCTTTCGACAGGTCGAACCAGCCGGGCAGCGCGAAAGCTTCGCTCTCCAGATCACCCCAGCGGCGCACCAAGCGGCCTACCCTGATGTCGATGGCGACGAAGCTGGCGCAGCGGACAATGAGGTCTTCCGCCGCAGCGGCCTCGCCGCCCGCGTTCGCTAGAACGGGCGCGGCGGTGGCCGCGCTGATGACAGATCGTCTGGTGAGGTCAGGCAGGCGCACGTCTTCGCCGCCCGTCTTTCGACGCGAGCCCATAGCGATAACCTTGTCTTTATGTTAGAGAATTTCTACCACGCGGCCTCAGCGGTGTCAAAGAAAAACTACCATATGGCAGAAAATTCTCCATTCCCTTTGTCTGCCGGCCAGATCCGGGCTGCCCGTTCGTTGCTCGATTGGAGCGGGGAGCAGTTGGCGCAGGCCTCGGGAGTCTCACTCCAGACGATCTGGCGGATGGAAAGCGCGGTTGGCCCGAGCCGTAGTTCAGCCGTCAACGTCAATGCAGTGCGAAGGGCCTTGGAAGACGCGGGCGTAGCGTTCTTTGGTCCTGATGAGGCCGGTGGCCCAGGCTTGCGCCTCAAAGCCTAGGTCGCGGTTAAGCCGCAGGCGCCTCGCGCCTGTTTCGGCTTAAACCGCATGCCGAGCCCAGGCCGGGCGGCAAGCTGACGGTCAAGGGTGCGCAAAGCGCATCGCCGGAGGCGACGGCGTAGCCGCCCTTGAGGGGCAGGTTGCCGTCCGGCACCTACGCCCGATCCGCGAGGCACTGACAGCGGACGTTTCGAAGTTCTGCCAAGGGTGGTTGTCGGACGTTGCAAGCCGCTTGGGACGGGCACTCACCCCCGTTAGCTGTCTCGCAGATCTTTGCAATCTGCTAAAAATACCGGCGCTTCAACGCCCTCGCTCGAACACAATACGTAGGCCAAGCACTGCGATGGCGGGTATCCTCCATACTCTTTTAGGTATTCATTTTTGTAGGACAGAGATCTCCCGTCAGTCTTAAATGCAACGGGACTTAGCGGTAAATTCCCCATATAGGAAAATCGCAACGCATCCTCATCGTTTCCGCGACGATGAAGGCGCTCAGCGTACTCATACGTATATGATGGGCTAAATTTGGCATTGATCTCGCGAACTAGGTCTCGATCCGAAAGTGACGAAACCATCTTTCTATAGACTCGGCCTTTCGGCAGGAGTTCCGGTTGGTCAAGCACTGACAGTCGGGGGCCGATAAGGCCTTCCCGGCGATACTCTGCTATTCGTTGGTTGGTATCGGTGATGTTCGCGCCAATACGTCGGCAAATTTCGGCGCGGTGTTGGGTGACCTGGATCCAGCCCTCCGTTGTCGAACTGCAGCTGCTCAAACCGACGGAAAGCACCAGAACGCACCAACCAGCACGGAAGACGCCACTTCCCATCACGCTCGCCTTATCTCGATCATTGTCGGACCTAAGCGGAACTCGCGCCATGTTCAACGTCAAGCTTGTGGAGGCTTGGGTCCGACTTGGGTCGGACGCCGAAACTGGCGTCGGTGCTGAAAGCGGACCTTCGGCCTGGGCGCCAACAACCAGACCTTCCGAGCGTCAGCAAGGGGTGGAAATGCGACACTGGCGTTAGGGCGTGAAGCGGACACTTCTGAGGCCGGTTGTGGCTCCTGCCACGCCAACAGCCTTCGCGGGATCGACTTGCTGTGGGTAAACAGGCGCGCCGAGCGTAGCGCTCTATTTCGCGGCCAGCGGCTCAGTGGATTCGGATTCATCAAACATCTGCAACGGCCGACTGGAGAAGCGGATGCCGGCGGACCTGTCGGCGCGAGGCGCACGCCAACAGGATTCACGCATCCACGTCGAAGGGTCCTCGTCGGGGGCGATGTCGGCGCGCCAAACGACACCCCAGGTAGGATTTTGCGTCACCACGCCGCGCACGAATTTCCAACCGAGACTGGCCGCCATCTGGCGTGAGTGAGATTCGCACTGGGCCGCGACGCCGGAGACGTCGTTCACAAGGCGGGGCTCCGAGCCTGGGGCCGGTGGCGGCTCCAGCGGCTGGTCGTCGGGGCCGATAATTCCCTCGGCCCGCAGCTGTCGCATCTCACGATTCCATCGCGTCAGGCGGACCCGTAGTGTCGCGCAGAGATCCGCAGGGTTCGCGATGATAACCGCAGGACTCATTTCCGGGGGCGTATCGAGCGCGGACCCCTTGACCTTCAACGGCACGAGGTCGGAGCCTCCTGTGTTGACGTAGGTGTTCGTGCCGAGAGCGGACTTGAACACGATACGGCAGACACCAGGGCTCAACCGCTTGGGCCAGAAGTTATTCGACTCGAGGACAAATTCGCCGCCATCGGGCAACTGCACGACGCCGGCCCCGCTCACACGCCCGCCGTTTGCCCGAACCGCCTCCATGACTACCGCTTGATACGGCGGCGGCGGTGCCTCCACGTCTGCCGGCATGAGCATAATGGCGAAGGGCATTGAGGGCTCCGTGCCGCAAAGCTGTAAAAGTTCGCCAAATGGTAGCGTAAGGGCTTCAAACGTCCACTCCACCGCGCGCGGACGCCACCCGAATCTCCCGGTTTCCCGGCCAAATCGCCGCAACCCGCCGTTTGCGGCGTGGAAACTGGCCACCACGGGGTCGGGTGAGCCGTCGCGCTCCAGCAAGCGGACATTCGGCCGTCTAGGCCTGATCCGGGCGCTGCGATCGTCCGCAATGGGTCGGGAACGGAAGATCACCTCGTTCCGGAAACCGGACGCTCGCGGCACGCCGCC
Organism: Caulobacter sp. Root1455; assembly: GCF_001426905.1. Taxonomy (GTDB): domain Bacteria; phylum Pseudomonadota; class Alphaproteobacteria; order Caulobacterales; family Caulobacteraceae; genus Caulobacter. The sequence goes on along the minus strand of NZ_LMFQ01000024.1, from coordinate 63,463 downwards.
TCGCGCAGCTCAAGGTCGGCTTTGTGGCGGTGGGCTAATTTCCCCTCCCGACCCTAGTCGGACTCTTCAGCGCCGAGCAAGCTTGCCTGAATCCGGTTCTGCGGTGCAGCTTAGAGCTGACTTCCAGCGAGACCGCTTATGCAAGCACTTCCCGACAACCTGCTTACAATCGCTGCGATCCTGTCCATCGTTCCTTCGTTGCTGCTTGCCGTGCCTGGCGCGATGATCCTGGCGAGGGTTGGCCATAGCCCTTGGTGGGCGCTGCTCGTCTTCGTCCCGCTTGTGAACTTTGTAGCTCTTTGGGTTTTCGCTTTTGGTCGGTGGCCTGCGAGCACGCCCCGAACATAGCGTCTGACAAGGTCCGGTTCCTGGGGGCGGGCTGATTTCCGGACCCGACCCATCTGAGACTTGGAGAAGGTCTGCTACAGGGAAGCTCTGCCGGTGTATGTTGGCTGAGGCGCAGCGGGGCATGAATGCAATTCGTCGAGGTTTCGGTGATCGGCGTGCGTTCGGCGCGGCTGATCTTCTCCAGTCCGACCTCTGGCGTTCGCGTCACGTTGTTTCCAATGATCCACGTAGGCGAGCCCGAATTTTACCGGACCACCTACGCGGACGCCCAATCTCATGACGTCATTTTGCTAGAAGGCGTCCGTTCGCCTGTCGTCGCACGCATCACTAGGTCTTACCGATGGATAGAAGGGGCCAAAAATCTCTCGGGCTTGGTAATTCAACCGCGCTTTCCCGACAGTCTGTCGAGCGCCAGGATCGTTCATGCCGACTTTTCGCAGCAAGAGTTCGAAGAGGAATGGCGTAAAGTTTCGCTCTGGCTTCGGTTCGCGGTCTCGGTGCTAGCACCCTTGGTTGGCCTCAATCGCCGCTGGCGTTCCTCACGTAGCCAGTTGGCTAAGACAATGAGCTGCGAGGATCAGCCAAGCGTTGCCGACCTACTGGCGATCAGCCCTGAGACTGGTGCGCTTACTCAAGCCATCCTGCATGCGCGTGACCAAAGACTCATTGAGAGGCTGGGCGACGAGCTTGATGCCGCCGACGGACAGTCGAAGGATGTCGCCATCATCTACGGTGCAGCGCATATGCGGGCAGTCGTGCGCGAGTTAACCAGTAAGCGCAACTTTTCCCTCTGTGGGGCCGAGTGGCGCACCATCATGAACATGGAGTGAGGTCCGCTAACCACCCATGGCGGACCTTCGGAGTGTCCGGTAGTCAAAGCGGGACTGAACGGAGAGAATGCAGAATGAGGCGTTACACGCGCGGCCAAAAGCTGATCCTAGCGATAGGACTGCCGTTCGGCCTGACCATCCTAGCCGTCAACATCAGCAGCGCCCTTGGCGCGTCCGAGCCGATCAAGGACAACATCGTTCTCGTGGGGATGTCCGCCTTCCTTATCGGGCTTGGATGGGCGGCCTGGACTTTGGTTCGAAAGCCAAGGGACTAGGTTCGTCTTCCCATCACCCGTTGCGGAAGCTCGGAAAAGCCGCTTACGGGCAGTAGCTCTGGTCGCGGGCGCAAGCAGCTATGATGTCGAAATCTCGGAAGGGCATCTGTGACCAAGCAAAAAGCAGCCCGCACCCGATCAGAAATAGGACGGACAGGGTCACCGCGATCCGCGCAAATCTCAATGCGCCCAAGTTGCGATAGTCCGAGAAGCGCTTGAGGCCCGACGTTTTGAACGCCAGCGCCACGATCAGGAACGGGCTGCTAGTAATCGCCACCCCGGCGGCGAGGACTGCAATGCGAACTCCCTCGGAGTATCCAACGGGCATCCCTGCGCTCCCCAAAGCGGCGAAGATCGCCCGCACCCTATGTCCGCCAAGTTCCGCAATCCACCCCGAACAGACCTTCGCCCCGTCCGCTGTCCGGCATGGTGACCAGGGTCCGGTTTCTGGCGCGGCCCTCATTTCTGCACCCGACCCTAAGCGGACGCTGCGTCCTGGCCAGTTGGCTGGAGAGCAAGTTTCAGGGCGCGGGTATAAAGCGCGCCCTCCAAGCCGTAAGCACTTTCCCAGCGCACCTCCCAATCGCCCGGACGTGGTCCTGCAACAGTGTCCCAGGTAATTGCGTTCGTCTGGAGCCGCCTTATCCCCAATTCGAAGACCGTCGAATTAGCATCTCCCTTGAGGAAAACCCCTGTCACGCCGTCTAGGTGAAGTGTGATGAGTGCATGCCTGTCGAGAATGAAGTATCCTTGGGCATTGACCTGATCGGTCATGCGGAAAACGTTAAGCGACAACGCGGCCGAGCCGTTCGAGATTTCTAGCCCATTCATTGTGGCGTCATGAAATGACGGGACGAAGCCGAACCATTCAAAGATTTCTGATGCCCCGGCCAGTTCGAGGAAGACGTCTCGATCTGTGGTCCAAAAACTTCCGTCAGCATCTTGCATGGTGGTGGAATAGTAGATGCTGGAGTGTCCGTCACCCACCCATAGCGGAAGCTCGCCACATCGGCTTGCGGGCTACGGCAGAGAAGTTAGGCTTAAGCCATGCCCGAAACGATATACATGCGGCTGGTCGATGAAGGCTCGGACGCGTGGCGACCAGTCGATGCCGAGCGTAGGCCCGACGGAAGTTTCCAGGTCTTGGGACCAGTACCTGACGGTGAAACGTGGGCTTTCCCGCCTGGGGTTGTCGTCAGATGCGAGGTTCGCCGCCTTAGCGGGAACGGTGGCCAGTCAACTGACAGCATGGTCGTGGTTGCGGCTATCGATTGATGTCCGCTCGCCACCCGATTGAGAAGTTGAGGAGTTCCGCTAGTCGGGTAGTCTCCCGCCTATGACGGAGTACGCCGAGAACAAGCGCTTTGAGAGCCCGGACGGCCTGCGGGCGGTCACTCTCGAAATTGGGGACCACGGCTTGTGCCGTTTCGTCACCTGGAAGTTCTACGATCCGGCACCCGAGATCCCGGCGATAGGTGGCCCTACTTGGATGCTCGACGAGTTTTCCGGTCTTTACCCGAACTTGCCAGAAGCTGAGGCGGCGGCCAAGGCGCAGATTAATTGGCTCCGGGCGTAGGTCCGAGAACCACCCTTCGCGGACCTTCACGGCGTCCGCCCCCCGGCACCAGCAGCTAGAGAGCCATGGCGTACGCATAGTTCTCAGTTCCGACCGCCTCAGCGCACCTACGCCCAAGTACGCAACGGCCCCCGGAAGGTACCGTTTGGCCGGACCCAGTACGCGGCGAGGCGCCTGCGTCGAGGGGCGACGCCACTTCGCAACCGGGCGGTCGCAATGTCCGCTGAGGGGGGGATTGCAGACGTTCCCCGCGAAGGTGCCGCTCCGCTTGCACACCCACGTTCGCCACGTGGCAGGGGTGTGGATCCACGCCCGATTCAAATCCTAGAGAAGTCCGGAGGGATTGCGGCTGGTGGTTAAGCCGTACAAGACGCTCACCTGTGCAGGATTGGACTCCGTCCGTGTGTGGTGGAGCACCGCGTTTGCCGGGCACTTGAGGGTCACACGGGCGTTGAGGCCGATATGGGTGAACTCGGGCAGGTACTCGATTTCAATTCGCAGACCCGCCGGTTCCGACCGAAACGTCGAGACCTTGAGGCGTCGGCGATTTTCCTCCCGGACCTTGGCGCGGCGTTCGCGCGCGGGGACCCAGACGGCGAACGCGCCAGAAGCCAGAATGGCGAGCGCCGAGAGGTCCGCTTGCGGCCACGCCGCTGCAACTGCTCCGTCCATCTCGCTTCCTCCCTGGATGAGAGGTTAGCTGAGGCCATTTCTCAGGACTGAGGCCTCTACCACGGATTGAAAGCTTGACTGCCGCGCGCGCAGTTCGGCAAATATCCCGGTCTCTGGGGTGGCGTGCATGATCCGGGTTTTTCGCGGCGTGGCGGTAGGTTGCGCCGTCTCACTGATCGCGGCGCAGGCGCACGCGACCTTCCTGCAGACCGACCCCCTCGGCTACAAGGACGGCCTTAACTGGTATACCTATGTCGGCAATGACCCCGTCAATCGGACCGATCCGACCGGGCTTGCTCAAACGTGCAATGCCACGACTTGCACCACGACTGCCGACACTTACGATCCGGCCCGGTCCACCGGGCAAACAACGCAGGCGACGCCCGAGATGCGTGACGCCGCTCAGGGCGGGCAGACGATGGTCGCGGTGCCGGTCGGAAACGCAGAAAAACTAAGCTTCGGCGTGCGCGGGCCGGACGGAAGCCTTATCGTTCTGAACAATACCGCAACGCGAACAGGATCGACCGCGACAGGCAACACCGCCGCTAGTCCCGTACCGGCTGGCGCTGAATTCGGTATTCACGGCCATATCGATTCCGGGCCCGACCGATCAAACGGCATGGTCGACGATCCAGCTTCCAATGGAGGCTACGGCGACACCCAAAGCCTCGCGCTGCGGACTCCTATTCCCATGGCGACCGTGTCGAACGGCCAGGTTGGTTGGCATGAAATCAGCAATGGCCAACTGACTTTCTCGGCTCCTGCCGGTGCTGTCACATCGGCTCAGCAGCAGCAAATTCAGCGAAATCTGAATACCGCGCAGCAGCACTTTAAGAGGCCTTAGGTACGCTATGCGAGTTTCGCTCTTCGCTATTCTATTGGCACTCTCCGCTTGCGCTTCGGATGGCAAGGCGGGCAACGATCCCATGCTTGCCGTCAAACAACTCAACACGAGCGCCGATGCCTACAGCCAAAGGCATGTCAAAGTCTCGGGATATCTTCACACGACCAGATGTCTTTATTCGTCGAAGTCCGTATTCGACAAATTCAAGGCTGATACGAAAAATCCAAAAAATTATGACCCATCCAAATACAAAGGTGAAAGTCTCACCCTGCTTGGTGGTTCGGAAGCCTTGTCCAGAAGTATTGGAAAGGGTGTTACCGTAGAGGGAATTTTCAAAAAGGATTATCTCGACGGCAACACCTTGGACATGGGTGCTTGCGGGAAAAATGCCATCGTCATCGACGATAAGTGAGCCTGTGACATTCAGGTTGGCAGCCGTGCGGGCAGTGTTCTAACGTATGCTCGCGCCACTCATCTTTCTCGACGTGATTGGTAGACCGCGATTGTGATTTACCTGTCGCGTCGCGAGCAAATGACGAGTCTTGCGGCTCTCGCAGGGACAACCCTTTTGGCCCCCTGCGTTGCGTTTTCGGCGTCGCCAAACGCGGTGGCGATCGTGAAGGCCGTCTTCGCGCGGCCCGATGAACGGCTGGACTACGCGCGGGCCAAGCTGGCCTTCGACGGGCTGGTCGCACCGGCGACCAACGCGACCGCCATCATGGCGCAACTCGACGCGCTGGCGAAGGCGGCAACCGAGATGGCGGGGCGCGGCGCTCCCGACCTCAAGAAACTCGCTTTCCTTCGCCACGCCATCTACGACGCCGGGCCGTGGAACGGCGGCAGGGCTTTCAGCTACGACCTCACCGATCCGCTGGGTCAGAAACCGGGCAACCAACTGCTGGCGACCTACCTCACGACCCGGCGTGGCAACTGCGTGTCGATGCCGACGCTGTTCCTGATCCTTGCGGAGAAAATGAGGATCAAGGGCATTGCCCTGGTCGATGCGCCGCTGCATCTGTTCATCCGCTACACCGACGAGGCCGGCAAACCGCTCAACCTGGAAACGACCAGCGGGGCCACCCCGACTCGTGATGTCTGGTATCGTGAGAAGTTGCCGATGTCGGACCGCGCCGTCGCTTCCGGTCTCTACATGCGCCGACTGACGCGGCGCGAAGCGATTGGAGATTTGGCGCTGGGCGTGGTCGAGGATCTCATCAGCAGGGGGCGGTTCGAGGAGGCCGCCGAGGTCGCCGAGGAGATCGTGAAAAACGCCCCGCGCAACGGCCACGCCATGGTCAAATCAGGGACCGCCTATGCGAGCCTGCTGCAACGGGATTTCATCGGGAAGTATGCGAGCCCGAACCTCGTGCCCGTGGAATTGCGACCTCGCTACCTGCGCCTCATCGAGAAGAACAAGGCGGCCTTCCAGTCCGCCGAGGCGCTGGGCTGGGAGCCCGTTGAATAGAAAGCGACTAGGCGCCGCCCTCGGCGCACTGAGCATCACCTTCCTCCCAGCCTCGGTCGCTTTGCTCCCTGCGGTCGGTCCCTCGCGAAAGTGCACTCTGCTTACACACCCCTTTTCGTCACAGGGCAGGGGTGCAACCCCGTTTTCGATTGCGACGGCAGCAAACGACCCTAAGGCGACGTTGGGAAGGTCCGCTGGGGAAGCGGCAATCGGTCGTGGATCAGCCGACTGCTACTCGGCGGCGACGCCACAAGAAAAACCCCGTGAGCGGCAGCGACACTGCAAGCGCTCCCTGAGCGAGTCTGTAAAAGACCGACCATCGCGCGCAGTCTTTTTGGAGGGCGACGTACAGATGGTGGGGATAATCCGGACTGCCTGTCGTTTGCCTTAGAGCGGCTACGCACTCGTCGTCTGCAACCCACCCTATACTGAAAGCTAACACGCCCAGCATGAGGGGAGCGGCGGCTAACAGCAGTGAGAGCTTGGATTTCCGAGAGGGCATTTGGGCAGATCACCACGCGGTCGGAGATTGCGCAGGATGGTGCATGGCCCTGTTTTCCGCAACGTCTGCTCCCCACCCCGAGCAGACCTTCGCCTGGTCCGCTCACCGGCTGGCGCCCAAGGTCCGACTTCAGGTGCCGCTCTTATTTCAGCTCCCGACCCGTTGCGGACCTTGGCGTGGTCATCTCACCGATCTAACTTCCCTTATGTCGCAAGCCCTCAAGCGCGTTCCGTTAGAAGTCTCGTCTTCCAACTCAATCGTCGCCTTTCAACGCGTCGGTGGCGGCGCATGGGCGGAGTGGGATCGCTACCTCACCATTGACGGAAAGAGCGCTTACAACCTCGGAAATATCTGTGGAACCTGCGCCTTCTTGTTCGAAAGAATGGACGGGGCAAATCGGGCGGTGTCCGTTGAAAGCCTTGTCGAAAACTTGTCGAAAGGAGTGAATGATCTAGACGACGCCTTAATCAAAACTCTGGCTGAGCTAATGCCAGTGTCGCGATATGAGGTTTGTTTATTTAGCTTCACTCCTCAGCTCGTCACCCCTGGCAGCAGTGGGGACTATTTCGCCGTTGAGCAGGTGGAGAACCAAGGCGGTGTAGATGGCTTCTGGGGGCTGCCACACCATCCCAAGGTGCCGTATTACCGCCCGGTAGAGCGACTCGAAGGCGAAATTCCAAGTGGCGATGGCGCAAAGATATTCGACTTCTTGATCCCGATGTTCCCCGAGACCTGGTTGAATGATGGTCGCGTTGAACACTACCTTTCAGTCTTGGAGAGCGATCGACAGCCGACGGCTGTGGCGATCTCTGTTCTAGACGTTAAGGGGCCTGCGGATGGCGGCGCAGATCACTGGTGCATGGCGCACTATATCTTGGATGGACATCACAAGATCGCGGCTGCTGCTCGCGCAGGTAAGCCTGTTTCGCTAATTGCCTTCATCGCCGTTGATCACGGTATCTCAAGCGCTGAACAGCTGAATACCGCGCTAGGGACTTACTAGGCGGACGGCAGCTTCCCACCCCTTGCGGACCTTGGCAAGGTCGCCTCTGCGCCCGCGTGGCATGCTAGTGCTCCCGCTCTGAAGAAAGAGGAGCTTGCTCATGCCCAAACCGCCTGCGGAGAGCCCTGACCCTATCGACGTGCACGTTGGGAAGATGATCCGCGCCCGGCGGCGCGCGATCGGCGTCTCCCAGCATGACCTGGCGCCGGCGATCGGCGTGACCTTTCAGCAGGTGCAAAAGTATGAGCTCGGCAGCAACCGCGTCAGCGCGTCCAAGCTCTTCGCCATCGCTCAGGCGCTAGGGGTACCGGTCGCCAGCTTTGGCCCATGAGCTTGTTCATTGGACACGCCATCCGNTGACCTGGCGCCGGCGATCGGCGTGACCTTTCAGCAGGTGCAAAAGTATGAGCTCGGCAGCAACCGCGTCAGCGCGTCCAAGCTCTTCGCCATCGCTCAAGCGCTAGGGGTACTGGTCGCCAGCTTCTTCAGCGACCTGGAGGAAAGCGGAGCTGACCCGTCGGTCCTTTCCGAGTTTGGTGATTTCCTGGTGCTCAATGGTTCAACAGAACTGGTGAAAGCCTATCGGACCCTGACGGCCGATCAGCGTCGTGTCCTTGTCGATTTGGCGCAGGTGATGGCGGCTTCCTGACGTATGGCACCATAAAAACCCTTTATGCTCCAAAGGCTTAGCGCTCAATGGCGCTAAATGGCTCCATTTCGGGAGCTATGGCACCATTCTGGTGAAGCTAGAAACGATGTGCAGACAATGACTTACGGAGACACCCCTCTAGGGTGGCGCCGTAGCTTTATCTTGCCTTCCTAATCGCTCCCCTAAAGTCAACCAGCGCCAAGACTTTCTCGGCTGCCGCTTCATCGGTCGTCTCATAGCCATGCTCCTTCCTGCCCGCGTCCAGGGCGCGCGGGTTCGCTCATCGGCGCAGGCGGTCGGCGATCTCCAGGCGGGGTCCATGCGTTCCTTCGCGTTCGGCACGAGGGCCGTCGCAGGCTCGTCGTCTGTGTAAATGACAGGGCGGTCCAAGCATTACGGCGCTCTCGCCCTCCGAGGAGGGAAGGAGCAGGCAAGATAGCGGACATACCCCGTCTCGCGGCCCCGCCAGGGGACGCTCACCGCGCGCGCGGATCTCGGTTTTCGCTCCGGTTGGGCCAGGCGTCGGCGAGCCGGCGGCCTAGCGAAAAGGGTTGGGGAGGCCGCCTCATGCTGGCTTCAACTTCAGTTTCTGGGTGATCTTGGCGCCTCGCAGCGGCTCGAAGTCGGCCTCGGCGATCCACATCCGATGCAGGATGCCGGCGAGCTTTCGGGCCATGGCGACGATGGCGCACATCGCGCCTTTTCGCTTGGCGATCCGCTGCCCCCAGGCCCGCAGCGCCGAGTAGCGTTTGACCCGGTTGAGCAAGCTCGCCGCCGCCTCGCACAGCGCCTCTCGCACCATCCGGTCGCCCCGTTTGCTGATGCGCCCCTCGATGTCGATCGTGCCCGATTGGATGTGCCTGGGCGTCAGTCCGAAGTGGGCGGCGACGGTGCGTGATCGTCGGAATCTGTGCGGGTCGTCCACCCCCACCTTGAAGGCCAGGGCCGTCACCGGTCCCACGCCCGGGACGGTCATTAGGCGCCGGCAGACCCCATCGTGCTGGACCACCTGCAGCAAGATCCGGTGTAGCCGATCATAGCCCTCCAGCACCGCCGCGCGCACGTCCAACATGGACTCGATGAGACGGATGAAGACGTAGTCGGTGTGCGCGATCAGCTCGCGGACACGGCCATCATAGCCCTTGCGCCCGACCGGCCCAATCAGCATCCCATAGGCTCTCAACGCGCCTCGGATGTGGTTCTCCAGATCGATGAGTTTGCGGTTGAGGAACTTGCGCTGGGTCAGCAGCGTGGCCAGCTTCTGGGTCTCGACGTTCTTCACATGCACCGCCCGGAACCAGCCCAGGCGCATCATCTGGGCGATGCCTCGGGCGTCGTTGCGGTCGGTCTTGTTGCGCATCGTCGAGAGCGACACGCTCATGTGCCGGGCCTCGGCCATCACCATCGGCAGGCCCTGATCGTGTAGCCCGCGATAGAGCCAGAGGCCCAGTGACGACGCCTCCACGCCCACCCTTCGCAGCTCGGCGGCGTAGGGCGCCAGCGCTTCGGCGGCGCCGGCCGGGTCGGTGGCGATCTTCCATTCTCGAATGGTTTTGCCCTCGCGATCGACGAGGCAAATGCTCGTCTCGTTCAGGCCGACATCCAGTCCTGCGTACAGATCCATTTTAGAGCCCTCCTGTCGAAGATCTCTCGATCATCGCACCAGGCGCGGTGGGCCGCCGTTCAAAGGCCCTTGAGGTCCGCCGTGTCGCCGAGCGCGATTTGGCGAGCCTTACTAAGCACTAATAGATGTTCTCGTTTTGTTCAATTGCATGCCCGAAGTCAGGCCGGCCGCCCACTAGCAGAGAGCGCTGGCGACGCTGGTGAAATTAGAGCTTCGGATTGCGATCCACCCGGCGACGACGAGTGATCGGGTACGGTGTCGAGTCGTATTCCACCTTCTGAATGACATGCACTCTAAGGCTGTCCAAAGCGACGCGCAGAGTGGGATCTCGGCCAGCGACATCATAAAGCTCGCCTCGCCAATCGCGCGCAAAAATAGGGCTCCGGAGTGGAGCGAATGCGTCGGGTTCCTCCTCTTCAGGAGGGGGCGGCACGCGTTCAATCACCTCATAGTCGATCTCGAATCCGTCTTCTTCCCAGCGCCCTCTTCGCGCTTCGATCTTGGTCTCATGAGGGAGTTCAAGCTCCTCAACCCCGGCGGCTTTGTGAAACAAAGCGACGTTCACAACGGCTCCGGCGACCTGAACTGAGGGGAAAATAATCCCGTCCAATTCCAACTCAGATTCTGTTGCAAGAAAGTCTGCGACGGCCTGGGTCGCGAGGTATTCGAACGGCTCATCATCCGGCATGACCGGTCGTGATATCCTGGCGCTGAGCGAACGAAGGAACATCGCTCGCTCCATTCTGGACGAGCTTTCGGGATCAAAAACGCTTCCCCCGCTAGCGACATCGCTCAATGCGGTGAGATCGAGGAGGCGAAGAGGGCGGGTGATCTCGAACTGTCCAACTAAAACCTGGCTGCCCACCGGAGGCTGCACCTCCGCGATTGCGACGCGCGCCTCGTTTGTCCCGTAGAAAACGGAGATCCCGCGGGCATTCATCCGCCCCGCGGCGGCAAGCTGCGACGGTGGGGGACCGAGATGAAGGTCGGGCCTGGACATTGCCTCCAGGAGCTTGTCGTCCGCCTGAAAAGCTCTCGCACGATAGAGCGTGGTCAGCGATGAGGCCGGCCCTGCATCCACGATCAGAGCCCTCCCGTCCGTGGTCTGCAATTGGTCGATCTGATGAAAAATGGATGCCAGATGTGCTGACGCCTGGCGGCTGAAAAAGCGCGCTTGCGACTTCAAACCTTGCTCGAACGAGCGCCAATCTTCCTGCCAAGCCTCATCACTTGTGCCGCGTTCCTCGTAGTAGGACTGCCCATCAAACTCGGATTCCTCGCCGATGTAGTCGGACCCATATTCGGCATGTTCGTCTTCGAGCAGCTGCTGAATATGGCGCGCAGCATCCTCGGGAAAATCGCCAGCGTTCATGATGGCGTACACCACGGGCTCACCATCGCGTTCCCAAAAATCGCGATGCCAGCTGTCTGATTCACTGGCCGTGCGAACGTAGTGCTGCTCGAAGGCTACTTCGATTAGCTCAGAGATTTCGGCGATCGAGAAGCTTTTGGCGGTGCCGTCGCAGTACGCGCATCGGCCGCGTCTGCCCGTCTTTAAAATCAATTGGCTAAGGTATTTCTCACCAACACAGTGCCGGCAAATCCGCTGCGCTTTGATGGCATTCGCCTCTTCATGATCCAGCATTCGCGCTACTCTTAAGGCTAAATCTTGTGCGACTTGACCGCCTTTACGAGGGCCTGCGCGGCACCGAGGCAAGCGCCATTGACGAGGAATTTTTCGTGGCGCGTCTCTGATATTCGAATGAGGATCGACGCGGCAGCCGCCGACAGATCCTTCAATTGCAACGCTCTAAAATCGTTGGGATCGACGTCGTCGAAGTCGATGTCGTCGATGCTCTTCGAGAGCACTTTGAGCCAAGGAGTTTCTGCGTCGTCGAGAAGCTTTCCGAAGGCCTCATATCCAATAATTTTGTACCGCCGAGGCGAGTCTGGATCTGGGACGAGCATTGCGTCGCCCAGCGCATCCTGCCAGTCACGATAAAGCAGCGCCTCGCGATAGGAGAGGCCGCGAATGGTCTGGGCCACCGTCTCGGCGATAACTGTAGCATCGACCATTTGCGCCCCCGCATGCTGGCAGAGAAACATTGCCAACCGGGTGCAGAGGGCAATCTGGTCGTTAATGGAAAGTGCTCGGAGGGTATTCGAGTCAGCTCTTAAATCGCTGCCGACCGCAGCGTGCAATTCATCCTCAAAGCGAGAGGCCAATTGGTTGAGTTGCTCATCGTTCAAACCGCCGAGGTCGATCTTCCAGATGGCCGATACCTGCTCCAGGCGGTGCCGCTCGACGTGCGGGCCATCCGCAAGCGCTTTCTGGAAAGCCGAAATTTCCGTGGCAATTGGTGCCCGAAATGGCGTCGCCTTTCTTGGCAGAGCGTCGAGCTCAAGACTCATGGCTCGCACCCAGCCTATCAGTGCCGCGACGCGGTAGAGGGTGCTCCTGCGCTTATACGAATTGAATTCCAACGGCAGCGTTGCCGTTTTCAAGAAGCTATGGCGCCGTTCAACGAATATCTCGCGCGATCGCCACATAATCTTTTCACATGAGCCTGCCAGCGGCGCGAGATATTGCCGATACACCTCACGTTCTGACCGACTTTTAGTGCGTCCCTCGCGCAGTAACTCGAACCCAAGATCTTTGATGACCATTCCAATTATCGCCGCAGCCGCGCCAATGGCCGCCGCGAGGATTGTGGCGTTTGGCGCGCTAATCGTCGCTGGCGGTGAGCACGACGCAGGCAGGGCCTGCGCAGCAGCGACCGCGTGACCGACCAACATGAGCGTGTGCATCGAAGCGAGAACTTTCCCAAGACCGACACGCGGCTGGATCAAGCTGTGCCTTATCCTGTATCTGCAATCAACGGTGATGGCTTTGCAAGGGGAGCGAGTGCTGTCTTCCGGCCGCGAGAGCCTTGGGCGAACGAGATGACCGAGGCTTACGTCACGAGAAGCAGAGATTCCGACAATCCGCGTGGGTGGGTTGCAGGCGTCAGGCCTTGAGTTTTCCGCCAAGCGGTCGATTGATACTGGGCGGGGTGGTTGGGCCTGCTATTTAAAATTGAAGTTCATCACCTCAGGAGACGACATGGCGGCTGCGCCACGCTTTGTCACGGATGGCGATCATTGGCAGACTCTTTGGGCCATAGCCGGTCCGAAAATGCCGCTCAAAGAAACCTTTATCGCGGAAAACATCATAATCGGCCCAGTTGCCGCCGATAAACTTGAGCGCTTTTCCAGTGATCGGCCGCCTGTTCCTAAAGTTTCGGCTAGCAGCGATCTAGCGATTACGCATTATCCGCCAAGGGACGAGATCAAGAGTCGCTTTAAACTTCAAATAGATATTGGAGCAAAGAACTCAGACGAGGCTCACGAACGGGCAAAATCTATCGCAGATACTCTACTTTCAAGCCTCAGCATTGTTGTCCCTGGCGGTCGGTACCACGCCGAGTTACGAAAAATTCGCATTGCCAATGCAGATGAAGAGTATTCTCCCTATTCTGAGACCGTTACCGTATCGCCTCTCGCCGATCCCGTTGAAATAACGGATGAGGAGATTTCGCGCGCCCTATTCGTATCCAAAGCAATCGACGGGGATGAGATAGCGCAGAATGCGTACATGCACCTCTTGACGGCTTGGCAACTGCACACAATCCCGGGTAGTCGGCCGCTGCATCGGTCGGTATTGCAGCATTACATCTTGTGCATAGAGGCAATTGTAAACGGGGTAATGAACTCCATTCGCCTAGATCGAGCCGACTCGATCAGGCTAGAAGAGCGAAATTATGCTAGCCAGTTTGCCGTTGAGCTGCCTGGTCGCAGCGATAAGCCAAAGGCAATTCGCGAAGCTTCAACAAAGCTCCGAGATATTTCTTTGACGAACTTCCTGCCTTCTATTGAAGCGGTCGCGCCTATTTTGAAACTTAGTGAATCAGAGGTCGCCAACGCAAAAGATTTCTATCGCTTTAGATCGCAGAAACTAAGCCATCCCGGACGAACAAAAACAGACGATTTCAACAAATGGCTAGCAAGTGGCCCGACCGTTGGCGAACTGAGTCTGGCCGATGCGATGGCGCGAACCTTCTTCCTCAGTTACTGCGAGAACCTAGGAAGCTGAGCTTCGCCCCCCTTGTGGACTTTGGCTACCCGCCGACAATCCTCGTCGCGTCCGGGCTTCTTGCACGTGCAGCCTCGGTCATCCGCGACGCGGCTTCGGCAATGAAATCGCGTTCGGCCTCGGGAGTCGTGAAGAAGTGTCGCGGGAGGACCATGGCGCTGCTTTGAACCAGGAAAACCCAGTACTTGCGGGTTTGATAGAGGTCCGTGACGCAAGGCCAGCGGGCGATCATCGTCAGGTCCGCTAGGTCATAGATCAGAGCCTCGGATGTCAGGCGCAGCGTCAGCGGCTGCTCGTATGCCTGTCCGCGCTCGGCGAGGGCCTTTCGCATCGAAGGACCCGCCAGCCACTGAATCGCCACCAAGCCCACGCCGAGGCCTACGACGGCGAACTCGACAGACATGGCAGCCGCCGACCATGACCCCGACACCCAGGCCCCCACAGGGATGCCGACGGCCAACATGCAGACTACGAGGATGGCTTTCATCTGACGCGGCGACACGCCCCGCCGGGCCTTGATGTAGGCCATGGCGGCCGTGGTTTCCCCGACGGCCAGAACACCTGTCGCTTCCATTTATTCCCCTTGAATCGGCCTTGCGGCGAACGCTAGCTATGCAGGCCGGGTGCGTCACCCCTCCTCGCTGCGCCTGAACGGTCAATGGCGTGGTGACTGCGATTTCGTCGCCCAACGGATCTGGCAGCCGGAAAAATCAGAACGGTATTTCGTCGTCCAGATCGGCGCTGAACTCTTCGCGGCGTGGCGTGGGGCGGGGTGCCGACAGCATCACCGGCGGAGCATGGGGCGGAAGCTGGCGTTGCTCGTCTTCAGCGGCCTTGGCTTCGGCGACGGTGCTGAGGATGTTGGTCACCAGCTTGTTGACCGTGGGGCTCTCGAACAGGGCCACGCCGTTGGCCGTCACCGACATGATTTCGAAGACGATCCGCGTCACGGCGAACAGGTTGACCCTGTTGCCGTCTAGCGAGGTCTCGAACTCCAGTAGCTTCTTATGCAGGCCGGCCTTCCGCGCGTCGGTCAGATTGGCGTCGTCGATGCATTTCTTGAGGGCGTTGATGTGGGACCGCAGCCGGTCCTTCACCTTGGGTGGAAAGCCAACGCTGTCCTTCTTCCCTCGGATGGAATTGCCCACGACCAACTGCGTCATGAAGTGGTCGAGTTCGGTCTTGAAAGATCGCTGTTGCTGATAATCGAACTGAGCATGTTGAGGGACAACCATGCTGGCGAAAGGCTCGATCTTGAACGACTTGGCCAAGGCGATGATGACGTTCTGAAAATCGAAGTGGGCATCTTCGCGGTGGCGATAGCCGCTCTCATCGTCGCTGTAGGACTTCAGCTCGTCGGACAGGCGCCGCTGAGCGATGGAAGTGAGGTAGGTGAAGGCGAATGCCGGGTCTTCAGGGGCGCCGTCGATTTCGTCTTGAGTGAGGAAGTCAAAGATATTCATGCCGAGGGCGAATCCGATGAGGCGGGAGCCAAAGCCTAGAATACCAGTGGTTGGCCACGGATACACCCGGCGCGAAACGGCACCGCAACCGCGAACTTCCTAGGATCGTGTCGTGGAGAGCTGGATATCCGCCATCCCTCCCATGTGGACAGTCAGATCGTCAGCTTCTAGGGCATCAGATCGCGACAGAGAGCTTGTGTCGGTTCAGGCAGGTGTCGGACCCGCCACGCCGCGACGTCAGGTGGATTTCTTCGCTCGGGTCTTGGGTGCTGGAACGGCAGGTTTGCCCTTGGCGCCGCGCCCGCCCTGACCAAGGCCGAGGCTTTTGGCCATGGCGGACCGGGCGGCCGAGTAGTTCGGCGCAACTGACGGGTAGGCGGCGGGCAGGCCGAACCGTGCCTTGTACTCCTCGATGGTGAGGCCGTGAGTTCCGAGGTGGCGCTTCAGCGTCTTGTAGCTCTTGCCGTCGAGGAAGCTGACCAGGCCGTCAGGCGTGATGCTCTTGCGGATCTGCCCGGCGGTTGGCTTCTGAATGTCGTCGGTCGCTTCTAGCACGCCGTCGCTGTCTACGCCGGCTAAGGCCGCATAGGTCGCTTTGATCAGGGCAGGCAAGTCAGCCACGGCGACAGCATTATGTCCCACAAACGCTCCGACCACGGTGGCCGTCAGCTCCGTCAGGCTCATGTTTTCTTCGGCCATTCTGTCCCCGCTAGAATCAATAGAACGGGATAGTGACACGGCCTGATCGACGTCGTCAGTGCTCGCTGGTTGGGACTATGCCACATGCCAATGTTCAGCGTGGCTATCGGTAGTCGCCGAGCGCCGGGTCCTGTGCGTATCCCCCACAAGCCGCCCTCCACAAGGTCTGAGAAGGGTGGTTGTCGGACTTAGATGCCGAAGACGCCTACCGGTTTCCATCCGTCCAAGCGTTGCTCCAGCCAAGTGGCCAAAGCTTTGAAGAGCAAGGCCTCAGCATCCGCGTCTGGGAGCGCCGCCACTTCTACCATTAGCCGCCTTGCCAATTCCTGACGAGCGGGTGCCGTCAGCTCGAACACCCCGTAGCGATGATCTGAGGTCCAGCCCGGCGCCGCCGCGCGGAGGTGCGGTTCTATGAGGTCGAAACCTTCTTCGGATATCGCGATGCCGCCACCAACGACGCCTGGCCAACGCCCGTCCGCGAACTGGATCACCTCACCCCCAACAAGGCCATCGGTGAAGTGGAACGTAACTTGAGTGGCTGCCTCTTCGCGGGTCATGGCGTTACCATAGAGAGCGCCCGAGCGACGTCAAATCGGCCAGCCCGCAGTTCAGCCAGGGGTGGTGGGCGGACATGCGCCACGATAAGTTTGCGTATGCCCTATCCGTCAAAGGTCGTTCTTCAGTTGCCCTTGAGCGCGCCCGAGGCGCTCGCGCCATTTGTGGAGCGATGTGTGACGGAGGCCGTCGAACTGATCTGCGTCGTGGGTCCTATGGCGGACGAGGTCGAAGACCAGATCGACTGGCTAGTTGTGGGAGACGGGACGGATGCTGATCGCTTTATCGTCACAACAGCCCACCCAGATGAGCCCCTGGATCGCGTGCTTAGCTTCGCGACGGCCTGGACGGGAGATGGTGCTCGTGGCGAGTCTCCAGAGGTTGTCCGTCTCTAATCGTCTGCTACGACTGGTTAACCTCAAGCAATGGTCGCTTATGCCCGATCTGCCCAAAGTAAAACTGTCGCGTCTCCGGGAGATCGGTTGGTCTCAGTGGGACCCCATTGGCCTGAGTCAGATGGGCGACGACGATTGGAAGGACGGCGGCCCCTGCGCTGACGAGTATGATAGCTATTTACTTGGTGTGGTCGGGCGGTTGAGGCGAGGCGAACCAACGTCCGACGCGGTGGCTTACTTGGAAGAGATCGAAATCGATCACATGGGCGGTGGGCGGAATCCTACGACTCTTGGTCGAGCCGAGGCCACCGTTGCCGCCATAGCCGACTATCTGGCAACGCTCCCTGCCGGACCGCTCAAGGTCCGCTGAGGGTCGATCATTGCCATCGGCGCCAGGCCTCACAGCGGACGTTTGACGGGTCCGTAGCAGGGGCTGGGTGCCAGGTTCGCTTTTCGACCCGTTGCGGACCTTGAGTTTTTCAGTGATCGTCTCGCCATGAAAAGACTGTGGCCGGTTATACTGCTCCTGGCGACATCGTGCGGTGACGGTCCACGAAATCCGCCGCCTATTGCCAAAGACCTCGACGTGTCGATTGAGAACAAGGAATGGCCTGAGCGCCTTGCTCAGCATTTTCCAGTCGGCACTGCTGAAACCGTGGTCTTGGATACGCTCCAATCGCAGGGGTTCGCTATAGATAGACCGGCGAGAACAGCCAAGGCTCATTGGACCAAGGGCATCTGTGAGCATGATGTCGATGTGGCCTGGAAAGCTGGCGATGCGGGGATGATCACAAGCATCGGTGGGCGATATTTCCCAACCTGCCCATAGGTCCGCTAGCCACCCCCTGCCGAAGTTGGGAAGGTCCGCTGGGGGCACGCCGCCGAATGTCCTAGTGCTGGCATGATGGTCCCCGAGACGAACGACCCGAAGCGGCGAGTTCATCCTGGCGCTTCGTCGACGGCGGTCGCCACCGCGATCAGATCATCATGAAATCGATCATCGCGATCACGGACATCATCCCAGTGCTCGCGCGCATGGACTTGGAGCTTCGCTTCCGGGATGGAGAGGCCACGGCTCTCAACGAGAACTCGCATGATCTCGACTTTTGAAAAGCCACTGCGTCGAAGGAAGCCGATCGCATCTGCAATCCCAGTCGGAAGGGCGCTGAGTTCTGGCGGCGTGATCTGCTTCATGCCCGCATGTGGACTGGATGCCCCTGGATATGTCCAGCGGACTCGTGTCTGACATCCACCCCTTGCCGACGTTCGTTAGGTCCGCACTCTCACCCCAGCCGACATTCCAGGAGTCCGCTTGTTGGCCTCGGCTAAATCGCGACGCTCAGCTGATGTCGGTTCAGGAACGAACACGTCCGAGGATGACGGGCGTTGGGGGCAGACTCCATCGGCGCCCCCGTGTTCTGCTCACGCATCGAGCAGCGCCGCTGCCTATCTGCTGAGCAACTGCACGAAGCGACCCTGATTACGCCGCAACGCAGCATGAGGCGTGACTCGCTCCGCGTTCCGCTCCTTCACTAGCGTCAGGCCTCCGGACAACGGCGTTCGTGGCTGCCAGAGACGACCGCTCGGATGCGGTCACCCGCTCGGGGCGCTCGCGCCTCGCTCTCGCAGACACCGCAACCGAGGCGCATCATGATCTCGCGTGATTTCCTGAAGGCCGGCCATACGCCGACCCTGTTCGCCGCGTTTCTGTACTTCGATCTCAGCTTCATGGTCTGGGTGATCCTGGGCCCGCTGGGCGTGGCCATCGCCAAGGATTTCCACCTCGACCCCGCCCAGAAGGGCCTGATGGTCGCCATCCCCGTCCTGGCCGGCGCTTTGCTGCGGCTGGTCAACGGCGTGCTGGTCGACCGCATCGGTCCCAAGAAGACCGGCATGATCAGCCAGTTGATCGTGCTGACCGGCCTGGTCCTGGCCTGGGCGCTGGGCATTCACAACTATCATCAGGTGCTGGCCCTGGGCCTGGTGCTGGGCGTGGCCGGCGCCTCGTTCGCCGTCGCCCTGCCGCTGGCCTCGCGCTGGTATCCGCAAGAGCATCAGGGCCTGGCCCTGGGCATCGCCGGGGCCGGCAACTCCGGCACCGCCCTGGCCGCCCTGTTCGCCCCGATCCTGGCCAAGACCTTCGGCTGGCAGAACGTGATCGGCCTGGCCGCCATCCCACTGGCGATCGCCTTCGTCGTCTACATGCTGTTGGCCAAGGACGCCCCTGAACAGCCCGCGCCCAAGACGCTGGTCGAATATATGGACGTGCTGAAGGTCCCGGACGCCTGGTGGCTGATGCTGCTCTACGCGGTCACCTTCGGCGGCTTCGTCGGCCTGGCCTCCTCCCTGACCATCTATTTCAACGCCGAATACGGCCTGAGCCCGGTGATCGCCGGCTTCTTCACCGCGGCCTGCGTGTTCGCCGGATCGTTCATCCGCCCGGTGGGCGGGGCCCTGGCCGACCGCTTCGGCGGGGTGCGGACCCTGAGCTTCGTCTTCGTCCTGGCCGCCGCCGGCCTGGCGACCGCCAGCTTCCAGCTCCCCTCGGCCTGGATCGCCCTGGCGGTGCTGATGTTCTCGATGCTGGCCCTCGGCGCCGGCAACGGCGCGGTGTTCCAACTGGCCCCCCAGCGGTTCCGCAAGGAGATCGGCGTCATGACCGGCCTGATCGGCATGACCGGCGGCGTCGGGGGCTTCTACCTGGCCTCCAGCCTGGGCATGGCCAAGAAGCTGACCGGCTCCTACCAGATCGGCTTCCTCGGCTTCGCGGCCCTGGCGGTGCTGGCCCTGGTGGCCCTGCACGGCCTGAAGGCCCGCTGGCGGGCGGTCTGGCCGACCCTGCACGGCGCCGACGCCCGTCCGATCCGCGTCTGAATGGCCGCGTCTGACCCTGTTCCTCCAGTGAGCAAAACCATGATCAAGGAAAAGCTGGTCGTCATCGGCAACGGCATGGCCGGCTGCCGGGCGGTCGAGGAAGTCCTCAAGCGTGATCCGGACCGCTACGAGATCGCGATCTTCGGGACCGAGCCGCGGGTGAACTACAACCGCATCATGCTGTCGCCGGTGCTGGCGGGGGAGAAGTCCTTCGCCGACATCGTGATCAACGACGAGGCCTGGTACGCAGACAACGCCATCACCCTGCACGCCGGGCGGGCCGTCACGGCGGTCGACCTGGAAGGCCGCAAGGTGGTGGCCGAGGGCGGGCTGGAGGTCGCCTACGACAAGCTGATCCTGGCCACGGGCTCGGATCCGTTCCGTCTGCCGCTGCCGGGCATCGACCTGAAGGGCGTGGTCACCTTCCGCGACCTGGACGACGTCGAGGCCATGGTCGCCGCCTCGGGCAAGCCCGGGGCCCGCGCCGTGGTGATCGGCGGCGGCCTACTGGGCCTGGAGGCCGCCTACGGCCTGGCCCGGCGCGGCATGGCCGCCACGGTCGTCCACCTGATGGACGTGCTGATGGAGCGGCAGCTGGACGAGAGCGCCGGCTTCCTGCTGCGCGAGGCCTTGGCCGAACGCGGCGTCGAGACGGTGATGGGCGCCCATTCCGAGGAGATCGTCGGCGAGAGCGGCCGGGTCACCGGCCTGAAACTGAAGGACGGCCGCGTTCTGCCGTGCGACCTGCTGGTCATGGCCGTGGGCATCAAGCCCAATGCCGCCCTGGCCCGGAACGCCGGCCTGGCGGTCAATCGCGGCGTGATCGTCGACGACGCCATGCGCACCTCCGATCCGGCGGTGTTCGCGGTCGGCGAATGCGCCGAACACCGCGGCAATTGCTACGGCCTGGTCGCGCCCATCTGGGACATGTGCCGGTCGCTGGCCGAATCCATGACCGACGGGGAGGGCGCCTACGAGGGCTCGGTCCTGTCGACCCGCCTGAAGGTCTCGGGCGTCGACGTGTTCTCGGCCGGCAAGTTCTCGGGCGGCGAAGGCTGCGAGGACATCGTGTTCCGCGACGCCGGACGCGGGGTCTACAAGCGCGTGGTCATCGAGGACGGCAAGGTGGCCGGCGCGGTGCTGTTCGGCGACGCGGCCGACGGCAACTGGTACTTCGACCTGATGCGGGCCGGGACCTGCGTCACCGACATTCGCGAGACCCTGATCTTCGGCCAGGCCATCACGGAAGGGCTGGCCGGCCTGGACCCTAACGCCGCCGTTGCGGCCATGCCCGACACGCAGGAAATCTGCGGCTGCAACGGCGTCTGCAAGGGTTCGATCGTCTCGGCCATCACCACCCAGGGCCTGACGACCCTGGACGACGTCAAGGCGGTGACCAAGGCCTCGGCCTCGTGCGGCTCGTGCACGCCGCTGGTCGAGCAGGTGCTGAAGCTGACCCTGGGCGACGGCTTCAAGGAGCAGACCGGTCCCAAGTCGATGTGCAAATGCACGCATCGCCCGCATTCGGACGTCCGCACGGCCATCCTCGAGTACGACCTGAAGTCGATGCCCGCCGTCATGCAGGCCATGGAATGGACCACGCCCGACGGCTGCTCGTCGTGCCGCCCGGCCCTGAACTACTACCTGCTGTGCGCCTGGCCGTCCGAATATCGCGACGACAAGCAGTCGCGCTACATCAACGAACGGGTCCACGCCAACATCCAGAAGGACGGCACCTACAGCGTCGTCCCGCGCATGTGGGGCGGCATGACCACGCCCGACGAACTGCGGGCCATCGCCGACGTGGCCGACAAGTTCGCGATCCCGGCGGTCAAGGTCACCGGCGGCCAGCGGATCGACCTGCTGGGCGTCAAGAAGGACGACCTGCCGGCCGTCTGGGCCGACCTGAACGCGGCCGGCATGGTCAGCGGCCACGCCTACGCCAAGGGCCTGCGCACGGTGAAGACCTGCGTCGGCAGCGACTGGTGCCGGTTCGGCACCCAGGACTCCACGGGCCTGGGCATCCGCCTGGAGAAGTTCCTCTGGGGCTCGTGGGCGCCGGCCAAGGTCAAGCTGGCGGTGTCGGGCTGCCCGCGCAACTGCGCCGAGGCCACCTGCAAGGACTTCGGCGTGGTCTGCGTCGACAGCGGCTACGAGATCCACATCGGCGGCGCCGCCGGCCTGCACATCCAGGGCACGAAGGTGCTGACCCACGTCGCCTCCGAGGACGAGGCCGTCTGGGTGATCGCCGCGGCCATGCAGCTGTACCGCGAGGAAGGCTGGTACCTGGAGCGGGTCTACAAGTGGATGGTGCGGGTGGGCCTGGAAACCATCCAGGCGAAGGTCACCGATCCGGTCCAGCGCAAGGCCCTCTACGACCGCTTCGTGTTCTCGCAGCGCTTCGCCCGCATCGACCCGTGGGCCGAGCGGGTGGCCGGCCGCCACACCGAGGAATTCACCCCCATGAGCCGCCGGATGGAGTTCGTCCCCGCATGAACGCGCCCACTCTCTCCAAGGATTGGAAGGTCCCTGTCTGGGTCGATGTCGGCGCCGTGACCGACATTCCCCGCCGCGGCGCCCGCCGGGTGCCCAGCCCGCGCGGCGACATCGCCATCTTCCGCACCGGCGACGGCGAGGTGTTCGCTCTGATGGACGCCTGTCCGCACAAGGGCGGGCCGCTCAGCCAGGGCATCGTCCACGGCCGCGCCGTGGCCTGCCCGCTGCACAACTGGTCGATCGACCTGGCCTCCGGCGAGCCGATGGGGGCCGACAAGGGCAAGGGCTGCACGCCGGTCGTGCCGCTGGAGGTGCGCGACGGCCGCCTGCTGCTGAGCCTGCCAGTGGGCCTTGACGTCCATGGCTGACGGCTCGACCGCCCCGCTCGTCAAGACGACCTGCCCCTATTGCGGGGTGGGTTGCGGCGTGTCGGGCGCGGTCGGCCAGATTTCATCGGAGGGGCGGCGCGCCCTGTCGGTGGCCGGCGACACGGCTCACCCCGCCAACCTGGGCCGCCTGTGCTCCAAGGGCACGGCGCTGGGGGCGACGGTGGGACTGCAAGGCCGGCTCCTGGAGCCGACCATCGGCGGCAAGCCCGCGTCCTGGAGCGACGCCACCGCCCTGGTCGCCAAGCGCTTCAAGGACACCATCGCCAAGCACGGCCCCGACAGCGTGGCCTTCTATGTCTCGGGCCAGCTGCTGACCGAGGACTACTACGTCGCCAACAAGCTGATGAAGGGCTTCATCGGCTCGGGCAACATCGACACCAACAGCCGCCTCTGCATGGCCTCGGCCGTGGCGGCCCACAAGCAGGCGTTCGGCGCCGACCTGGTGCCGGGCTGCTACGAGGACCTGGACCTGGCGGACCTGGTGGTGTTCAGCGGCCACAACGCCGCCTGGACCCATCCGGTGCTGTTCCGCCGCATGGAGGCGGCCAGGGCGCGGGGCCAGAAGCACGTGGTCATCGACCCGCGCCGCACCGACACGGCCGAGGGCGCCGACCTGCACCTGGCCATCGCCCCGCAGAGCGACGTGCGGCTGTGGAACGGCCTGCTGGCCCACCTGATCCGCGTCGAGGCGATCGACCGCGACTACATCGCCGCCCACGTGAACGGCTTCGCGGATGTCGAGGCCGCCCTGGCCGAGCTCGACCAGTCGCCCGCCGCCGTGGCCGCCGACTGCGGCGTGCCGGTCGAGGACCTGCTGACCTTCTACGACCTGTTCGCCGCCCACCAGCGCACGGTCAGCCTGTTCTCGATGGGCGCCAACCAGTCGGCGCAGGGCACCGCCAAGGGTCTGTCGATCCTCAACGCCCACCTGGCCACCGGACGGATCGGCAAGCCGGGCGCCTGTCCGTTCTCGATCACCGGCCAGCCCAACGCCATGGGCGGACGCGAGACCGGCGGCATGGCCAACACCCTGGCCGGCCACATGGACTTCGCCCCGCACGAGCGCGACCGCGTGGCCCGCTTCTGGGGCGCGCCCGACACCGCCCGCGCGCCGGGCTTGAAGGCCGTCGACATGTTCGAGGCCATCCACGCCGGCAAGATCAAGGCGGTGTGGGTGATGGCCACCAACCCGGCCGTCAGCCTGCCCGACGCCGGCCGGGTGCGCGAGGCCCTGGAGCGCTGCCCGTTCGTGGTGGTGTCCGACTGCGTCGAGACCGACACCACGGCCTTCGCCGACGTCAAGCTGCCGGCCCTGGCCTGGGGCGAAAAGGACGGCACGGTCACCAATTCCGAGCGCCGGATCTCGCGCCAGCGGGCCCTGTTTCCGGCGCCCGGCCAGACCCGCGCGGACTGGCGGATCGTCGCCGACGTCGCCAAGGCCATGGGCTTCGACGGCTTCGGCTGGGCCTCGCAGGCCAGCGTGTTCCGCGAATGGGCCCGTCTGACGGCCTACGAGAACACCGACCGCCTCCTGAACTTGTCGGGCCTTTCGGCTTTGACGCCCGGGGCTTACGCCGGGCTCCTGCCAGTCCAGTGGCCGGTGGCGGCGGACGGACGGGGGACGCCGCGGCTGTTCGGAAACGGCCGCTTCCAGACTCCCGACGGCCGCGCCCGCATGGTCCCGACCCGGCCCAAGGGCCCGGCCGACGCCGTCGACGCGGCCTATCCGATGTCGCTGAACACCGGCCGCATCCGCGACCAGTGGCACACCATGACCCGCACGGGCCTGGCCCCCGACCTCTGCCGCCACGCGCCCGAGCCGTTCGTCGAGGTCCACCCCGTCGACGCCGAGGCCCTGGGCGTCAAGGACGGCGGTCTGACCCGGGTGATCACCGCGCGCGGGGAGGCCGTGGCCCTGGCCAAGGTCACCGACCGCCAGCGGCCGGGAAGCGTGTTCATGCCGATGCACTGGACCGACGCCTTCGCGCCGTCGGGCCGGTCCAACCCGCTGATCGCGCCGAACCTCGATCCCACCTCCGGCCAGCCGGAATTCAAGCACACACCCGCCCGGATCCGCGCCTATCGCGAGACCTGGAAGGGCTTCTTTCTCACGCGGTCCAGCCTCGCGCCCCCCACGGGGCTGGACCTCGTCTGGCGGCGTATTCCCCAAGACGCTTGCCAGCAACACGAGTTCGCCGGCCGGGGCGACGAGGTCGAGCGCGCCACCTTGCGCAAGGCCCTGTCCAAGGGCCTGCCAAAGGAGCCGGTTGGCGAACTCGTGACCTATGAGGACGCGGCCACCGGCGCGCGTCGCGACGCCTGGCTCGCCGATGGCCGGCTGGTGGCCGTGCTGTACGTGACCCTGACCGGCCGCCTTCCGGCGCGCGACTGGCTGGCCGAGCTGTTCGCCGAACCGGTCCTGAGCCAGGAGGCCCGCTCGGCCCTGCTGTTCGGCCGCCCGCCCGGCCCGTCGGTCGACAAGGGGCCGCTGGTCTGCGCCTGCCTGAAGGTCGGCGCCAAGGTCGTGCAGGCCGCCATCGCCGCCGGGGCCGTCAGTCCCGACGCGGTCGGCGCCGCCACCGGGGCCGGGACCAACTGCGGGTCCTGCCGCCCCGAAATCGCCCGGATGATCGCCGCGACCGCCTCCGTCTCCAGCCAGGAGCCTGCTCATGCCTGACGCCCCCAAGCAAAGCGCTCAAGTCCTGCTCGTCGGCGCCGGTCCCGGCCCGGTCGACCTGATGACCCTGCGGGCGGTGCGCGCCGTCGAGAGCGCCCAGGCGCTGCTCTATGACGCCTTGATCAGCGAGGAGGCGATCGCCCTGGCCCCGGCCGGCTGCGTGCGCATCCAGACCGGCAAGCGGGCGGGCAAGCCCAGCATGCACCAGGACGAGATCAACCGTCTGATGCTGCGCCTGGCGCGCAAGGGCTTGCGGGTCGTGCGGCTGAAGGGCGGCGATCCTTCGGTGTTCGGCCGGGTGGGCGAGGAGTCGGCCTTCCTGCGCGAGCACGGCGTCTCGGTCGAGGTGGTTCCCGGCGTCACCGCCGCCTGCGCCGCCGCCGCCCAGTTCGGCTTTCCCCTGACCCATCGCGGCGAGGCGCGGCGGGTGGTGTTCACCACGGCGCGGCTGGAGGCGGGCACGCTGAGCGGCGACTGGAGCGCGGCCGGCGATCCCGAGGCGACCCTGGCTGTCTATATGGGCGGCGAGGTGGCCCAGGCCCTGTGCGAGCGGATGATCGCCGCCGGTCGCGCCCCCGGCACCCCGGCCGTGGCGGTCGAACAGGCCGGCGGCGCGAACGCCCGGATCTATCACGGCACGCTGGAGACCCTGGGCGACCGGCTGAACAGCCAGGGCGGCCCGGTGGTGATCGTCGTCGGCGAGGTGGCGGCCCAGGCTTGGGCGGCCGTGGCGGACGAGGCGGCGTTGGCGGTTCGAAGCGCCTAACCCCAGCACGTCGCTCCCGGATCGACGCGCCGCGCGCTTGTCCGGGATGACAGCCTTGGAGTGGTCTTGACGAACCACCCCGAACGGCCCGCCCATGGGGCATGCCGAACGGAAAACCGACTCGATGAGCGTCGCCAGTCTTCAGGGTCATGGCCCGATCGCCCGCGCCTTGGCCAAGGCCCCGCCCTGGGCCTTCGCGCTGTACGGCGGGCTGGCGGCCTTCGCGGCCTATTTCTCGATGTTCGCCTATCGCAAGCCGTTCACGGCCGCGCACTACGACGCGATCGCCGGCTGGCCGCTGGCCATCGACTTCAAGGTCGCCCTGGTGATCGCCCAGGTCGCCGGCTACGCGGTGTCGAAGATCATCGGCATCAAGGTGATCTCCGAGATGCGGCCCGAGCGGCGCTGGCTGGCGATCCTGGCGCTGATCGGCGGGGCGGAGCTGTCGCTGCTGGGCCTGAGCCTGGGTCCGGCCGTCGTCGGTCCGCTGGCCCTGTTCGTCAACGGCCTGTGCCTGGGCATGATCTGGGGCCTGGTGTTCGGCTTCGTCGAGGGGCGGCGGGTGTCGGAGGTGCTGGGCGCCATGCTGTGCGCCAGCTTCATCCTGGCCTCGGGCGTGGTGAAGTCGGTGGGCAAGAGCCTGCTGCTGCAGGGCGTCGACGAGCGCTGGATGCCGGCCCTGACCGGCCTGATGTTCACCCCGCTGCTGCTGCTGGCCGTCGCGGCCCTGACCCAGCTGCCGCCGCCGTCCCCGGCCGACGAGGCCGCCCGCGTGCGCCGCGCCCCGATGGACGCCAAGGCCCGCGCCGCCATGTTCGCCGCCCACGCCCCGGCCCTGGTCCTGCTAGTGGCGGTCTATGTGGTGCTGAGCGCCCTGCGCGACTTCCGCGACAACTTCGCCGCCGAGATCTGGGCCGAGTTGGGCTTCAAGAACGCCGCCGGGATCTTCTCGCTGTCGGAGATCCCGGTGGCGGCGATCGTGCTGGTGGGTCTGGGCGTGCTGAGCCTGGTGCGCGACAACCGCCGGGCGGTCGGCTTCAACTTCGCCTTCGTGGCCCTGGGCTTCGCCGTGGTGGGCGTGGCGACCCTGGGGCGGCAGGTGGGGCTGCTGGGGCCGGTGGCCTGGATGATCGCGATCGGGGCGGGGATCTACATGGCCTACACCCCGTTCAACGGCATGCTGTTCGACCGGCTGATCGCCGCGACGGGGCAGGTGGGGACGGCCGGGTTCCTGATCTACGTGGCCGATTCCTGCGGCTATGTCGGCAGCGTCTCCCTGCTGTTGGCCCGCTACTTCGCCAAGCTGGAGCTGGACTGGAGCGGATTCCTGGCGGGGGCGGCCTACGGAACCTCGGTGATCGGCGTGGTCGGGGTCGGGCTGGCTTGGATGCTGCTGAGGTTGCCGAAGGCGATGGCGCCCGACTAGTTCGCACGTCATTTCAGCCGTCATTCCGGGCCTTGTGCCCGGTACCCCTGGTCCAGCTTGCAAGTGAAGTGCTTTGGCGCGCTGGCGCGCCACACCCCCGCACTCGCGGCGGACAGAGGGGTCCCGGGCACAAGGCCCGGGATGACGACTGAGAAGGGGTGGAAAGTGTATTCACTCCTCCAGCGCCAGCAGCCCGAACAGCGCGCCCTCCGTCTCCGACAACCGCCAGCCGCGATGCACGAACACCGCCCCCCGCCGGAAGTCCTCGGACACCTGGCGGCGCAGGGCGGGCAGGGCGTCCGGGCCGCGGCCGTGGGGTAACAGGCGCCTGGCCAGGGCGGCCGAGCCGATGTCGGGGCGTCCGGCCAGCCAGGCCTTGCCGATCCGCGCGGCGGCGGCGCGGTCGAGGTCGGGAAGCAGCGGCGTGGCGGCGTGGGCCAGGCCGGGCAGGGCGGTGGCGGCCAACAGCGCGGCCAGCAGATCGCGGCGGGCGAGGGCGGTGCTCATGAGCGGACTCCCATGTCGCGCTTCAGGTGATCGGCCAGGCGCATGACCAGGGCCAGGATCGTCAGGGTCGGGTTGGCGATGCCCGAGGTCGGGAACACCGAGCTGCCGGCGACATAGAGATTGGCGGTCTCGTGGACCTTCAGGTCCGGATCGACGACGCCCTTCGTCGGATCGGCGCTCATCCGCGTCGTGCCCATGTGATGGCGCGAGGCGCTGGAGATCTCGAGCAGCTTGCCGCGCTGGACCGGCCAGCAGGCGCGGCCCTGGCCCGACGCGCCCAGGGCGTCGCCGAAGCCGGCGGCCGAACGCTCCAGGCTGTCCCAGTCGGCCTTGGCGTAGCGCCATTCCAGATGGATGCGCGGCATGCCCAGGGGGTCCTTGGCCGAGGGATCCAGCGTCACGCGGCTGTCGGGATTGGGGAAGTGCTCGGACATGGCGAAGAAGCCGAGAAGCTGGCCGTCTCCCCCGTCGCCAACTTGCCTGTTTCCGTCGACTCGGGCGGCCACCTGGCGCACGGCCCTGGTCTCGGCCTCGGTCGGCGTGCCGGCCCCGGTCGCGGTGACCGCGTAGAGGGTGGCGGTGAAATTGCCGGTCCCCATCCGCGCCTGGGCCGACAGGCCGGCCGCCACCACGCAGTGGGCGCCGGTGCGGCCGGGGTTCAGATAGAGGCTCATCGACGGCTGACGCGAGACATGGACCGCCGTGCCCTCGGTCTCGGCGTCGCCGTCCAGCGAATAGGTCACATGGCCCTGGAAGAACCGCCCGACCAAGTCGTGGCGGTTGCCGATCCCCTCGGGCCGCACCCCATTCGAGGCCAGCAGCAGCCGCACGTTCTCGATCCCGCCGACCGCCAGGACGTAGGTCCTGCCCACCGCCGTGTGGCGCTTGCCGTTCAGGCACGCCACGTCCAGCGCCTCGACCTTGTCGCCGTCCTTGCCCAGCCGGACTTGGGTGACGTTGGCGTGCAGATAGACGGTGATGTTCGGCGCGTCGGCGAAGTCGGTGCGGAAGCGGTCGAAGGCGGTCTTGTCGGCGCCGCCGGAATAGCGGGTGAAGACGCGCGGGGCCGAGAAGAAGCCGTCTTGCGGGTCCAGGGCCAACGGCGGACGGGCCGGGTCCTTCAGGATCTTGTTGTCGGCATCGAAGCGCGGGATTTCCAACAGATCGCAGGCCCGGTCGTAGAACGGCTGCAACTGCGGGCGGGTGACCGGCCAGCCGCTGTGCGGAGCCCAGGCGCGGGCGGTGAAGTCGGCCGGGTCGAGCGGCACGCACTTGCCGCCCCAGATCATGCCCGAGCCGCCCAGCACACGGGCCCGCGACTGGACCGGATAGTCGTCGAACGGCTTGTCGGGATTGTCCGGCGCCTTGACCACGGCCGTGCCGGCGTAGAGGCCCTGGATCTCTTCGTCGATCTCACGGCCGCCGCTCTCCAGGATGGCGACCTTCAGGGGGCCGCCGGCCAGTTCCCTGGCGAGCGTGATGCCGGCCAGCCCGCCGCCGATGATCACCAGGTCGGCTTCGATCCGGCTGGCGTCGGGCAAGGTTCGGGCGTCGATGAAAGCCATCGTGTTTCCGATCTGATTTTGAAGAGGATTTGGGCGCGGCGCTTAAGCGCGCGCGCCCTTGGACTTGAGGTAGTCGACGACCGCGTCGTGGCCTTTTCTGACCGCTTCGCCCATCGGTGAGCGGGTCTGGCCGTTGTTGGCCGGGACGGCGCGGTTCACATCGGCGCCCTTCTCGACCAGGTAGCGGACCGTCTCCAGGTCGCCGGACTGGGCGGCGTTGATCAGCGGGGTCTCGTCGCCGGGCACGAAGGACTCCACCGAGGCGCCGTGCTCGACCAGGGTCCTGACCAGGTCCAGCCGTCCCGCGCCCGCCGCGGCGATCAGCGGGTCGCCGTCGCCGCGCACGGCCAGGCCGGCGTCGGCGCCCTTGGCCAGCAGCAGATCGACCACCTCGGCCCGGCCCGAATGGACCGCCTCGATCAGCGGCGAGCCGTCGCCCGGCGCGGGTTGGTTCACGTTCGCGCCCTTGTCCACCAGATAGCGGACCGTGGCCAGGTCGCCGGAGCGGATGGCGCTGATCAGCGGCGTGCCGTCGCCGGGCACGAAGACGTCGACCGAGGCGCCGCGTTCGACCAGGGCCTTGGCGAGGTCGGCGCGACCGGCGTCGGCGGCTGCGATCAGGGGCGCGCCGTCGCCGCGCGAGGCGAGGTTGGGGTCGGCGCCGTGGGTCAGAAGCAGGTCGACCAGGTCGGCCCGGCCCTGCCGCGTCGCCTCGATCAGCGGCGTGCCGTCGCCCGAGGCCTTGAAGTCGACGTCGGCGCCGGCCGCGATCAGGTCGCGCGCCTTGGCCGCGTCGCCGTCCAGGACGGCCTTGTACAGCGGGCTTTCGCGATAGGTGGCCGCGTCGTGGCGGGAGACCTTGGCCGAGGCGTGGATCTCGCGCGCGGGCTGGGCGGCCCAGACGGCGAAAGCGACGCCCAGCGACAGGGCGGCGACGGCGCCGCCGCCGATCAGACGACGGGCGCGGCCCTGGCGGTGCTGCTTGAGCATGACGAACCTCTCCTTGAGTTGGGTGTTGGCCGAGGCCGGCCAGTGGCAGCCGAGCGGCGGCGCGTGGGGCGCCAGTTGGGTCTTCAGCATTGCCTCGCCGTACTGGCGGCCGGCGACGGGAAAGCGGGTCAGGACGGCGGCGTCGCAGGCGATCTCCTGGTCGACCCGCAACCGGCTGGCGCCCAGGTGGACCAGGGGGTTGAACCAGAACAGGCACTGCAGGGCCGTGGTCAGGGCGTTGATCTGGGCGTCGCCGACGGCGAGGTGATTGCGCTCGTGGGCCAGGATCAGGGCCTGCTCCTCGCGCGTGAAGCGCACGGCGAAATCGGCGGGCAGCACGACCTTGGGGGCCAGGGCGCCGATCACCGCCGGGCCGACGCCGTTGCGCTCGGCGTGGAACAGACCGTCGTCGGCCCTCAGGCGGCCCAGCGACTTGACGAACCGCCGCTGGCGCTCGGCCTGGACGACCAGGGCCAGCAAGGCGACCAGGCCCCAGATCGCGACCAGCGGACCGTCGAGATCAAGGATCGGCGCGGGCGGTGGCGCGGACGGCGGGGACGGGAGCGCCGTCGGCGCGGGCGGGGCGCCGATCGGCGCCGCCGCGGTCGAGACGATTGAGGCCGGAGGGGCGGGGGCTTGGACGACGACGGTGCGAGCCGGCAGCAGGGACGCGGCCACCGCCAGCGGCGCGATCAGCCACAGGGCGTAGGCCGCGCGGGCCCCGAACAGCCGCCGCGCCGGGCGGCGCAGGATCAGCGCCAGGATCACGGCCGCCCCGATCGCCAGGTTGGCGCGGATCAGCAGAGTCAGCAGGTCATTGGCCATCGTCGTGCGCCTTCAAGATCCGGCGCAGTTCGGCGACGTCTTCGTCGCTCAGGCGCTCGCGCTGCGAGAAGTGGCTGACCAGCGGGGCCAGGCGGCCGTCGAACAGGCGGTCCAGCAGGCCCTGGCTCTCGGCGTGGACATAGTCGCCCTGGGCGACCATCGGCCGATAGAGGAAGC
Organism: Caulobacter sp. Root1455; assembly: GCF_001426905.1. Classification (GTDB taxonomy): domain Bacteria; phylum Pseudomonadota; class Alphaproteobacteria; order Caulobacterales; family Caulobacteraceae; genus Caulobacter. The sequence goes on along the minus strand of NZ_LMFQ01000024.1, from coordinate 31,739 downwards.
GCCGGCCGTCCTTGTCGGCGGCGATGGCGTTCTTCTTCAGCAGGCGGTTCAGCAGCGCCTTGACCGTGCCCTCGGCCCAGTTCTGGTCGTCGGCCAGGGCGGCGGCGATCTCCTCGGCGGTCATGGGGCTCTTGGCCCACAACGCTTTCATGATCTCGCTTTCGGCGGTGCTGATCCGCATGGGAAAACCCTCTTGTTCCCGCAACGATTACCGACGTAAACGTTGGCGTCAATCAGCGATTATGATTGTAAACGATATGTAATGCGCACGCCCGCCATGATCGTGTCGCGCGAGCTTCCCCTTTTGGTTGCGCCTTGGCGCGCGATGCGGGCACAGTTCGCTCGCGGCCTCGAGGCCGCCAAACCGGGGGGAACGCCATGGCCGAGGTGAAGACGATCAATATCACGCTTAGCGACGCCTCGCTCAGCGACCTCAAGGCGTTGGGCTACACCCTCTACCTGCAGCGGGCGTTCCAGGCGACCAACGCTGAAGGCGTGCCGCTGGTCGTGATGGCGATCCCCAACTACCTGAGCGTCAACGCGATTCCCCTGTCCTGGCCATACGCGGCCTTCATCACCGATCAGAATATCGGCGGCGGCGTGGCGGTGCACACCGACACGACGGTCGCGGTGACTCTGGGAGACGTCGTCACGGTGGAAAACGGCATGCAGTTGAGGGTGGCGGGCGACGGCTTCGCCGGGGCGGTGGCCATTCGCAACACGACGAAGTTGCTCTTCTACGTCGGCTTGGCCGCGATCGAAGGCGAGGGCTGGCCCCAACCCTTCGCCGCCGTGCCGCTGTACGGCTTGGCCGAGGACGTCATCACGCCGCTCGACACGTTCATGGTCACATTCTCGACCGACGGCGTCCAAGCCGGTTCGCCGCTGCAATATTCCATGTCGCAGAGCCTGATGATCGACATGTCCGGCGCGGCCGTGGCCAACGCCCAATTCGACACCTACAAAGGCTGGTCGTTCAACGGCGCGCCGGGCAAGACCGTGCCGGCGGGGACCGATCTCTTTCCGCTGTTGGCCAGGGAGGCGCCCCTGACCGAGGAGGCCTAGCCGGCGTCCAGCATCGCCTCCAGCGCCAGGACGGTGGTCCAGTTCCGGCCGGTGATCCGCGCACCCAGGGTCTTCTCGACCAGGCCGTTGGTCAGTTTCGAGCCGCCGATCCCGTCGGGATAGGTCGCGTAGAGCTGGCGGCTTTCGGCCCGCGCCTGCTCGCGGCCGCGGATCGCCGCGCGCAGGGCGCCCATGGCCTTCTTGTCCGGCGCGTCCTTCAGGAACAGGACCATCAGCCAGCCGGGGTCCTGGGCCGCGAATTCGGGGAACGGATTGGCGGCGACCATGGCGCGCCAGGCCTCCGCGGTGCGGACATAGACGTCGGTGCGCAGCGAAAAGCGGTCCATCAGCGCGGTCTCGATCTGGGTCTGCAGCTCGGCGCCGGTCTGCTCGCCGCTGGTGAACACCAGGTCGCCGACCTTGGGGCCGGGGCGGACCTCGGCATGGCCGAGCTCGGTCAGCAGGGCGGTCAGCTCGTCGGCCGTCACCTGGCGGTTTCCGGCGGCGTTGACGCCGCGCAGCAGGGCGATGTGGACGGTCATGGAGCGGGCCTTTCGAACGAGGCGGTTGTCTAGACCCTCGCGGCCCCGCCGTCCCAGATCATTTAGGGCGGATCGATTTACGCCGTGGCGAGCGCCGCGAAGCCGCGCTCCAGGTCGGCGATCAGGTCGGACGTGCTTTCCAGCCCCACATGCAGGCGCAGCAGCGGGCCTTCCAGGGCCGCCGGAACCGAGCGGTTCTTCAGCTGCGGATCGCAGTGGATGGCCAGGCTCTCGTAGCCGCCCCACGAGAAGCCGAGGCCGAACAGCTCCAGTGCGTCGAGGAAGGCGTGGACGGCCTTCTGCGAGGCGGGCTTGAGCACCACGCCGAACAGGCCGCAGGCGCCGGTGAAGTCGCGCTTCCACAGGGCGTGGCCCGGATCGCTCTCCAGGGCCGGATGCAGCACCCGGGCCACCTCGGGCCGATCCCGCAGCCAGCGGGCGATCTTCAGGCCGGCGTCCTGGTGGGCGGGCAGGCGGGTGGCCAGGGTGCGCAGGCCGCGCAGCACCGTGTAGGCGTCGTCGGGCGACACCGACCAGCCGATGTCCCACATCGCGTCGCCCAGCTGGTTGCCGATCACGTTGTCGGCGGTGGCGGCGCTGCCCATGAACACGTCGGAGTGGCCGCCGACATATTTGGTCAGGGCCTGGACGCTGATGGTCACCCCGTGGGCTAGGGGCTTGAAGTAGAAGCCGGCCGCCCAGGTGTTGTCGATCAGGGTCAGGACGCCGCGGGCGTTGGCGGCGGCGGCGATGGCCGGGATGTCCTGCATCTCGAAGGTCAGCGAGCCGGGGGCCTCCAGCAGGATCATCCGCGTGGCCGGGGTGCACAGGGCCATCAGCGCCTGCGGCGACAGGGCGGGGTCGTAGTAGGTGGTCTTGACGCCGAACCGCGTCAGCACCCGGTCGCAGAACCGGCGGGTGGGCTTGTAGGCGCTGTCGACCACCAGGATCTCGTCGCCGGCCTTCAGCAGGGCCAGCATGACGCCGGTGATCGCCGCCAGGCCGGATGGGTACAGCGTCACGTCGGGCGAGCCCTCCAGCTCGGCCAGGGCCAACTGCAGGTTGGCCGGCGAGGACAGGCCGGTGATGCCGTAGGTCAGCTGGTCGTCGTCGTACAGCGAGGCGGCGTTGGGCATCAGCACCGTCGAGCCGCGCTGGACCGGCGGATTAACCGTGCGGGCCAGCACCGTGCCGCCCTTGGGCGGGGCGCCCTTGCGGATCAGGCGGGTTTCTTCATCCAGGGGCATGGCGGACTCGACGACGGCTAAGCCCTTGTCGTTTACGGCGTGGGGGCGAGCCGGTTCAAGGCAGGAAATCCGTCCGGGGCAGGAGAGAGCCTGTGGTGGGACTGGGGACACGCACCAATCCCACGGCCGATGCAAGCCAGGCATGAGCCGTGGGATGGGTGCGTGTCCCCAATCAGGCCCCGACGCCCAGCTTGGCGAAGACGCGGGTGGCCTCGGCGATCAGGGCGCGGCGGCGTTCGCTGTCGACGCCGTGCGCGGCCTCGGCCTGCGCGACGTCGGCGTCGCAGTGCGGGCAGGTGGTCTCGTGGGGCCAGATGTAGCCGGCGCAGGCCCGGCAGGGCTTGAGGCTGGGCGGCAGGGCGCCGCCGGCCGCCGAGCGTTCGCGGACCGCCACGTGCACGGCGGCCGGATCGCGTTCGGGCAGGGGCGTGACCTCGGCTCCGGGGATGGCCTCGGTGATCAGCGCGAACTCGCCGACCGCGAAGCTTTCGGGCGGCGCGTCCTTGATCTTGACCACCCGCTCGCGCAGGCCGTGCTTGGCCAGATCCAGGGCGCGGTAATGGCAGTAGGGATTGTTGCCGCGCTTGCCCAGCAGCGATTCCGAGGTCCAGGTGCAGCCGGCCCGGCAGACGTCGGCGTAGTAGCAGGTGCGGCAATAGCCCCACAGCTCCTCGACGTCGCGCACCCGCCCGAAGCTCATCTTCTCGCTGTGCCGCCAGATGTCGGCCACGCTCATGTCGCGGACGTTGCCGGCAGAATAGAGCGAAGTGGCCAGGGACGGGCAGCCCTTGATCGTGCCGTCGGCCTCGATGCCGATGCCGGTCTGGCCGGCCGAGCAGCCGTTCCAGTGGTCGGTGTCGTCGCCGAACCCGCGCCAGATGTGCTCGTAGGGGCCGAAATAGCCGATGTTGTTGCCCACCACCATCAGCAGGCCCCGCGCCTCGCCCTCGCGGTACAGCCGGGCCAGCAGGGGCATGACCTCCAGCAGCTGGTAGGGCTGCATCAGCAGTTCGGGATTGTCGACGGCGTTGCCCATGGCCACCGTCAGCTGGATCTGCCAGTGGGTGGCGCCCGCCTCGATGATGCGGTCCATCAGCTCGGGCAGGCGCCGGGCGGTCTCGGCCCCGATCTGGGTGTTGACCGACACGGCCATGCCCCGGGCCTTGGCGCGCTTGAGCGCGTCGATCGCCTGGTCGTAGGAGCCGGGGACGCCGCGCACCCGGTCGTGCAGGTCGGGCAGGCCGTCGATGGACACGCCCACGCCCTGCAGGCCCGCCTCGGCGGCCTCGTCCAGGCGCTTGTCGGTCAGGTTGCGGGCCCCGGTCTGGATGCCGGTGCGGATGCCGTGGTCGCGGCTGCGGCGGATCAGCTCGATCCAGTCGCGGCGCAGATAGGCCTCGCCGCCGATCAGGGTCAGCTCGCGCGTGCCCAATTCCGCCAGGTGGTCGATCAGCTCCAGCGCCTCGACGGTGGTCAGCTCGTCCGACCGGGGGCGGCCGGCCCGCGAGCCGCAGTGCTGGCATTTGAGATTGCAGGCCAGGGTGACTTCCCAGACCACGTGGACCGGCACCAGCTCGGTGTAGTCGCGCTCCACCCGGTAGCGGACGGGCTTGCCGGCGGGCGGCGGCGCGCCAGGAGCCGCGGAGCCAGGAGCCACGGAAAGTGTGTCCGTCATCGCGTCGGTCCTTCGAGCGGTCGGTTCGGAAACAAAGACGGGACGCGCGGCCGTCACGGCCCCGCGTCCCGGAGGAGGAGCAATGGCGTCAGCGGCCTTCGAGCTTGGCGATGCCGTCGGTGATGGCTTGTCCGTAGAGAATGACGATGGCCATGGTCATGACCTTCCATTGGCGATGAGACGGGTCGGCAAGCGGCTCAGGACTTGGCGCGGCCTTTTTCGAGCTTGGCGATCTCCACCTTCAGCAGGGCCAGCAGGGTGGGGATGTCGCCGTACTCCTTCAGGTGGGCCTCGGCGGCGGCCTCGGCTTCCTTCAGGCGGGACAGTTCGCCCGAGGCGATCGCGTCGGTCACGGCGACGCCGTAGGGTTTGATGCTCATGGTGTTTCCTCCGTGCCTCCCGGGTCCGGGGGCTGTTGTGGTCGGGTCGATCGTGGGCGGTCAGCGCTTCAGCTTGGCGATCTCGACCTTGAGTTGGGCCAGCAGGGCGCCGATGTCGCCGTATTCTTCGAGGTGGGCCTCGGCCAGGGACTGCAGCTTGCGCAGCTGGTCCAGGTCGCCGCCGGCGATGGCGTCGGTGATGGCGGAGGCGTAGAGCGGTCTCGGCGTCATGGGGGGACTCCAGGATGTTTGGGGCGCGCCGAATGCGGGCGGCAGGCGTCGTCTCCCGACGCGGGGCGTCGTGACCCGGATCCCACCCAGACTTCGTTCGGCGGACGGATTGAAGCGATAGACGAGCACTGACGATGTCTCGCCACGGCCGATCACGCCGTTGGCGGCGGAGGAAGATCGCGATCCCTCCTCCTGACCGGGACGTTCGGGGAAAGGTCCGGGTTTGTCAACTCATGAGTGTGTGGAGATTTTATGATAGCATAGCGTTCATATCGTCGGCCGGGGCGGGAACCGTTATGAACACGATCGAGAGCGGGCCGGGCGTGGACCGGGAGGCCGCGCGGCGGCTAGTCCTGGCGCTGGACCGGACGGACGCGCCGATCGACGATGCCGCGCTGGACGCGGTTCTGGACCTGCGGATCGCGACGGTCGAAGGGCGGCTCGACACCCTGGGCCTGCTGGACCGCCACGGCGTGCAGCGCTTCAGCCAGGGCGACCTGGCCTATGAGGTGGTGCGGGCCTTCTATCGCGCGTTGGGCCCTGAGGTCGAGGCTCGCCCCGGCCTGCGGCTGCTGGACCTGGGCAGCGGCTACGGGCGGTTCGGCCTCTACGGCGCCCTGCGCCACGACCTGACCGCCCATGGGCTGGAGCTGGTCCCCGAGCGGGCGGCGGAAGCCGCGCGCGCGGCCCGGGCCCTGGGCCTGGCCCGGCTGACCTTCGCGGCGGGCGACCTGCTGACGGCCGCGTGGCCGGCCGCCGACGTCTATTGCATGATGAACGCCGTGCTGCCCGGCCTGCTGCCGCCCGTCCTGGCGCGGTTGGAGCAAGAAGCCCGGCGGCGGCGGATCGTCATCGCCTCGGTCTCGACCAGCAACCGGGCCTTCGCCCGGGCCGCCTGGCTGCGCGGCTTGCCGGTCGCCGCCGAGGGCTTGGCGGGCCGCGAGCTGGGGCTCTGGGAGTCGGTCTAGCACCAATCGGCATTCAGCGTGCCGGGCGAAAACCTCGTCCTTCGACAGGCTCGGGATGAGGTTTTCCAACGCCGCGGCCTATCAATGGTCCTCGTCCTGAGCCTGTCGAAGGACGAGGACCAAGCATCCGAGCGTGAAACTCGGTGCGGCCTAGACCGGCGCCGCCTGGCCCGTGGCCACCGGCACGTCCTCGCGGCCGCCCCATTCGGTCCAGGAGCCGTCATAGACCGCCGCCCGGGGCTTGCCGAGGCGGGCCAGGGCCAGGGAGACCACGGCCGCCGTGATGCCCGAGCCGCAGGTGGTGGTGATCGGCTTGTCGATGTCGACCCCGGCCGCCGCGAACACCGCGGTCAGCTTGTCGGCCGGCAGCAGGGTTCCGTCGGGGGCCAGCAGGGCCGACAGCGGCACGTTGCGCGAGCCGGGGATGTGGCCGCCGCGCAGGCCGGCGCGGGGCTCGGGATCCTGGCCGGTGAAGCGGCCGGCGGAACGGGCGTCGATCACCTGCTCGCGCCCGGTTTCCAGGTTGCGCTTCATCTGGTCGATCGAGCGGACGATGTCGGCCTGGAAGCGCGGGGTGAAGTGGCGCTCCTGCGGGGCGACGGGCAGGTCCTCGACCGGCCGGCCCTCGGCGATCCACTTGGGCAGGCCGCCGTCCAGCACCACCACGTCCTCGTGGCCCATGGCCCGGAACTCCCACCAGACCCGAGCGGCCGGCAGGATGCCGCTGGTGTCGTAGACGACGATCCGCGAGCCGTCGCCCAGGCCCAGCTTCTTGACCCGCGAGGCGAACTTGATCGGACTGGGCAGCATGTGCGGCAGGTCCGAGGTCTCGTCGGCGATCTCGTCGATGTCGAAAAACACCGCGCCGGGAATGTGGGCCAGGTCGTATTCGGCCCGCGGGTCGCGCTTGGCGGCGGGCATGTGCCACGAGCCGTCGACGATGCGGACGTCCGGCGCGTCGAGGTGATCGGCCAGCCAGGCGGTCGAGACGAGCGGATCGGCAGGGGTCATGACAAAAGCCTTTCGGGGTCTGACTCGCCCCTTCTAGAAGGCGGGCAAGATCACGCGATCGGCGTTGTGGGGCAAGCCATCCTACGGTTTGAAAAACCCTTAGGGGTGAGCCTCGGTGAGGCTGTGCTCCTGAGCCTCCTGCTCGATCTTGTCCTGAACGCGCTGGATGACCTCGAGCTTCTTGACGTTCTTGCCCGGACAGGCGTGCGTCGTCTTCGGGTCCTCGCGATGCAGGCGCATGGTGTTGGGGTCCAGGCCCAGCACGGCCGAGAGGGTCGCCATGGCGGCCACGACATTGTCGCGCACCTTGGCCCCGCGGCCGGTGTCGAACGCGTCCTTGTCGAAGTCGCCCAGCATCTCGACGCCCAGGGCCACGCTGTTCCAGCTGGGCGAATGGACGCCCGACACGGTCAGGGGCGTGAACACCCAGATCTGCTTGTCGTCGACGAACAGGTGCGGGCCCGCGCTCCATTTCTGATTGTCGCGGTAGTAGGCCTCGAGATTGGCGATGTGTTGCTGGGTCAGGCCCTGCGGGCGCTGGTCCAGGGACGGCACGCCGGTATTGTGGAGCACGATGAAGTTGGGCCGCCAGGTCGACCACTTCAAACTCGCGCAATAGGTTTCGAAAGCCTCGGGCGTGAAGCTCTTGCCGACAATACCCTTCCAAGCCATCAGGCCCTCCCGGTGCGACTTCGAGTCGATCCTGCACCGGGCGGTTGAATTCTGCAACTTTTCGGTCAGTGACGGCGCGACGCCCTCATGCCGAGCTTGGCCTTACATCCAGGGCGGGGTCGGCAGACCCTTCTCGGCCAGGAAGGCGGGGTTGAACAGCTTGCTCTGGTAGCGCGAGCCGTGGTCGCAGAGGATGGTCACGATGGTGTGGCCGGGGCCCATGGCCTTGGCCATGCGCACGGCGCCGGCCACGTTGACGCCGGTCGAGCCGCCCAGGCACAGGCCCTCGTGCCGCACCAGGTCGAAGACCTGCTCCAGCATCTCCTCGTCGCTGATCCGGAACGGAAGGTCGACGGCCAGGCCTTCGAGGTTGGCGGTGATCCGGCCCTGGCCGATGCCCTCGCTTATCGAGGTCCCCTCCGACTTCAGCTCGCCGTCGGCGTACCAGCTGTACAGCGCCGCGCCGTGCGGGTCGGCCAGGCCGATCTTCACCGACGGCTTGCGGGCCCGCAGGGCGGCGGCGACGCCGGCCAGGGTGCCGCCCGAGCCGATCGCGCAGATGAAGCCGTCGACCCCGCCGTCGGTCTGTTCGAAGATCTCGGGTCCGGTGGTCTCGAAATGGGCCTGGCGGTTGGCGACGTTGTCGAACTGGTTGGCCCAGATCGCGCCGTTGGGCTCGGTCCTGGCCAGTTCCTCGGCCAGGCGGCCCGAATAGCGGACATAGTTGTCGGGGTTGGAATAGGGGACGGCGTCCACCTCGACCAGCTCGGCGCCGAGCAGGCGGATGGCGTCCTTCTTCTCCTGGCTCTGGGTGCGCGGGATGACGATGGTGGTCTTGTAGCCCAGGGCCGAGGCGACCATGGCCAGGCCGATGCCGGTGTTGCCGGCCGTGCCCTCGACGATCCGGCCGCCGGGCCGCAGCAAACCTCGCGCCTCGGCGTCGCGGATGATGCCCAGGGCCGCGCGGTCCTTGACCGACTGGCCGGGGTTCATGAACTCGGCCTTGCCGAGAATCTCGCAGCCGGTGGCGTCGCTGGCGCGGTTGAGGCGGATCAGCGGCGTGTCGCCGATAGCATCCAGGACACTGGTCTTTACGGTCATCTGCTCATTCCGGCCGCGCGGGAGGTCGGGATGGTAGATCGTGATGCGCGGCTCACAAGCAAGGCCAGTTTTCCTGAAGGCGTCGCCCGCGGTTTCAGGGTTTGCGAAGGCGGGCTTCAGTCGATCCGCTGGGTGATGATCACGTTCAGCAGGGCCAGGTTGCCGTTGACGGTGGCCGCCGCGCACCAGGCGCCGTGAAGGCCTTCCACCTCGACCAGGTGGTTTTCGATGGCGTCGACCATGATGCCCTCGGCCACGGGGAAGGACGCCTCGCCCAGCAGCTGTTCCTCCTCCAGCTCGCGGCACCAGGCGGCGACCGCGTCGGTCGGCGCGTCGGCCTCGAACTGGGTGATGTAGGTGCCGCCGTGGAAATCCAGGACCAGGGTGTAGAGGTTCATCGGGCCGACCTCGGTTACGCGTTCGCACAGTTTGCGCACACCAGAGGTCGGGACGCGCGCTTCCGTTTGCTAGGGCGTGACAGCCGAAAGTGGATGCCGGTTTCGGCGCCTGTCACGCTCTACGTGTTTGAGCTAGAGCCTTACAGGCTCTAGGGGACGGCTCCGCTAAACCCGGGAAAGCCCCAGCTGGATCACATTGGTGCGTTCGGTCCGGAAGCCGGCCTCGCAATAGCTGAGATAGAACCGCCACAGCCGCCGGAACCGCTCGTCGAAGCCCTGGCCCTTGATGTCGTCCCAGGCGGCCTCGAACCGGGCGGCCCATTCGGCCAGGGTGTCGGCGTAGTTCTGGCCAAAGCGCGTGACGTCGGTCCAGGCAAGGCCGGCGGCGTCGGTCTCCTGGCGCAGGCGGGCCTCGCTGGGCAGCATGCCGCCCGGGAAGACGTAGCGCTGGATGAAGTCGGTGTGGGTGCGATAGCGGGCGAACAGCTCGTCGCGGATGGTGATGATCTGCAGGCCGGCCCGGCCGCCGGGCGACAGCACCTGGCGGATCTTGCCGAAATAGGTCGGCCAGTATTCCTCGCCGACCGCCTCGAACATCTCGATCGAGGCGACGCTGTCGAACTGGCCCTGCACGTCGCGATAGTCGACCAGCCGGATGTCGGCCTTCTCGGCCAGGCCCTGGTCGAACAGGCGCTGCCTGGCGAAGTCGTGCTGGGCCTGGGAGATGGTGATGCCGGTCACCTTGGCGCCGACCTCCTTGGCCGCGAACTCGGCGAAGCCGCCCCAGCCGCAGCCGATCTCCAGCACGTGCTGGCCTGGCTTGAGGGCGATCGACTGGGCCAGGGCCGCGTACTTGGCGCGCTGGGCCTGGTCCAGCGGCTGGCTGGGCGCTTCGTACAGGGCCGAGGAATAGGTCATGCTGGGGTCGAGCCAGCGCGCATAGAAGCTGTTGCCCAGGTCGTAGTGGGCGTGGATGTTCTTGCGCGACCCCTGCCGGTCGTTGCGGTGGAACAGGTGATAGAGCTTGTTGACCGCGTGCATCACCGGGTTGCCGCGCACCAGGGCCGTCAGCCGGTCGAAGTTCAGCGAGAAGGCCTCCAGCACGGCCGACAGGTCGGGTGTGTCCCACTCGCCGGCCATGTAGCCCTCGGCGAAGCCGATGCCGCCGGACGCCAGGGCCCGGCGAATGAAGCGGTAGTCGTGGACATGGATCACCGCCTCTGGGCCGGGCGCCTTGCCGACGATCCGCAGCGGCTTGCCCGAGGGCAGGACGAAGGTGAGGTTTCCCGCCGTCCAATTCTCCACGGCGAGGCGGAGGGCGGTGCGGAAGGCGGCCGGAGCGCGACGCAGTTCCGGATCGCGGGCCGTGGCCAGCCAGGTCGAAGGCAGGATATCGGTCATCGACGGTCCATCCCTAACGCGAGAACGAAAGTAAGAACTCTCGGAACCGACCTGTAAATGGGGGGGACCACCCAGCCGTGCGAGAGACCTAGTCTCCCCTAAGGCTGCGATAGGCCTCAAGCGCGCGTTCGCGCGCCGCCGAATGCCCCACGATCGGTTCCGCATAGATACGCTTGGCGGCCGCGCTTGGTTGCGGTGAAGCTTTCCAGGGCTCATGGATCAGGGCGTCGGGCAGGTCGGCCAACTCCGGAACCCAGCGGCGGACATAGGCGCCGGCGGGGTCGAACTTCTGGCCTTGGGCGATCGGGTTGAAGATCCGGAAATAGGGCGCGGCGTCGGCCCCGCAGCCCGCGACCCACTGCCAGTTGCCGGCGTTGTTGGCGAGATCCGCGTCGACCAGGGTGTCCCAGAACCAGGCCTCGCCCTGGCGCCAGTCGATCAGCAGGTGCTTGACCAGGAACGAGGCCACGATCATCCGGACACGGTTGTGCATGAACCCGGTCGCCCACAGCTCGCGCATCCCGGCGTCGACGATCGGATAGCCGGTCTCGCCCCGGCTCCAGGCCTCGAAGGCGGCGTCGTCGCGGACCCAGGGAAAGCGGTCGAACTCCGGTCGGAAGTTCGCCTTCGGCAGGTCGGGGTCGTGGAACAGGATCGAATGGTTGAACTCCCGCCAGCCGATCTCGGACAGGAACTTATCGACCTGACCCTTGGGCGCGTCGCCGGCCTCGGCGGCGGTGCGGGCCGCGACCCACACCTGGCGCGGGCCGATCTCGCCGAAATGAAGATGCGGAGACAGGCGCGATGTCGCCTCGACCCCGGGCAGGTCGCGCTGGCGGTCATAGGCCTGGACTGGTCCCGACAGGAAATGGTCCAACCGCGCGCGGGCGCCGGCCTCGCCGGGCGTCCACAGGTCGAAGCCCCCGGACCAGTCGGGCTTGGTCGGATGCAGGCCCCAGTCCTCCAGCGACTCGGCGCGCGGCCAGGACTCCGGCGCGGTCAGGCGCTCGGGCGCCGGCTCGAGGTGGACGTGATGCAGCTGCTCGCGAGCGGCCCGCCAGTAAGGCGTGAAAACCTTGTAGGGCTGGCCCGAACCGTTCTTCACCGTCCAGGGCTCGTTCAGCAGGCCGGCGTTGAAGCTCTCGCAGGCGATCCCGTCGTCCTTCAGCCAAGCCTTGATTTCGCTGTCCCGATCGATCGACGCGGCGTCGTACAGCCGGTTCCAGACCACGGCCGCCGCTCCCGTATGGGCGACGACGTCCTCCATCACCGCGCGGGCCGGTCCGCGCCGCAGGATCAACCGCGAGCCGATCGTCCGCAGGGACCCGTCCAGGGCGGCCAGCGACTTGTCCAGCCACCACGCGGTCGCGCCGCCCATCGGGCGCGCGCCGGGCGTCTGATCCAGGATGTAGAGCGGGATCACCGGCCGGCCGGTCGCCGCCGCCGCCACGAGGGCGGGATTGTCGGCCAGGCGCAGGTCGTGGCGCAGCCAGACGATGATGGGGCCGTCCTGATCGATCCGCACGTTCACTCCGACGCCCAACCCAATACCTTGCCCCCACCGCCCCCTGTGCCATAACGCCTGACATGTCCAGACGCGTCATCCTCGTCACCGGCGGCGCCGGTTTTATCGGCTCCAACATCGTGGCCAAGCTGTGCGAGGACGACAGCCTCGACGTGGTGGTCTGCGATTGGCTCGGCGAGGCGGCCGAGAACAAGTGGCGCAACCTGGCCAAGTCGCCGATCGCCGACTTCGTGCCGCCCGAGGACCTGTTCGAGTGGCTGGCCGAACGCGGCGAGGAGGTCGAGCTTGTCATCCACATGGGCGCGGTCTCCTCGACCACCGAGCCGGACGCCGACCTGATCGTGGAGTCCAACTTCGTGCTGTCGCGCGACCTGTGGCGCTGGTGCGCCCTGCACAAGCGCCGGCTGATCTATGCCTCGTCGGCGGCCACCTATGGCGACGGCCAGCAGGGCTTCGACGGCAAGGACGATCTCGACAGCCTCAAGGCCCTGCGGCCGCTGAACGCCTACGGCTGGTCCAAGGCCTTGTTCGACATCTACGCCGTGCGCGAAGCCGCCCGCGGCCACGCCCCGACCCAGTGGGTGGGACTGAAGTTCTTCAACGTCTACGGCCCCAACGAGGACCACAAGGCCGGCATGAAGTCGGTGGTCTGCCAGATCTGGCCCAAGGTGGCGGCGGGCGACGGCGTGCGGCTGTTCAAGTCGCATCACCCCGACTACGAGGACGGCGGCCAGCTGCGCGACTTCGTCTATGTGCGCGACGTGGCCGACGTGGTCGCCTGGCTGGCCAAGAGCCCGCACGTCAACGGCGTCTACAACCTGGGTTCGGGCAAGGCCCGCTCGTTCAAGGCCCTGGCCGAGGCCACCTTCCGCGCCGTGGGCCGCGAGCCCGACATCGACTATTTCGACATGCCCGAAGTGCTGCGCGGCAAGTACCAGTACTTCACCGAGGCCGACATGAGCCGCCTGCGCGCCGCCGGCTACAACGCGCCGATGACCTCGCTGGAGGACGGCGTGGAGGACTATGTGGCGGGGTTCCTGAACACGGATGATCCGTATCGGTAGCTCCGCCGAACGCCCCCTCCGTCACGATGCGTATTCGCATCGCGCCACCTTCCCCGCGATGCGGGTGAGGAGAAGGTCGGCGCGCCATCGGCGACGCGACGGAGGGGGCGTTCGGGCGTCCGCGAATCTCAGATCCCTGACGCCACGTCACACTTGCCGACCCTTTCCGCCGGCGTAAGCTGATCGCCGATAACTCGCCGGGACAGGCGCAGATCGGGAGTGGAACATGGTCGGCATCGCCGCCTGGGGCGCCTATGCGCCGCGCCTTCGCCTCAGCCGCAAGGCGGTGACCGAGGCCAACGCCTGGGTCGCGCCGAACCTGCGGGCCAAGGCCAAGGGCGAGCGGTCGATGGCCAACTGGGACGAGGACGCCCTGACCATGGCGGTCGAGGCGGCCCGCGACGCCCTGGGCCCGGACGACGACCGCTCGGCCGTCGACGCCGTCTATTTCGCCTCGACCACGGCGCCGTTCGTCGACCGCCAGAACGCCGGGATCGTCGCCGCCGCCCTAACGCTGGAAAAGGCCGTCGCCTCGGCCGACGTCACCGGCTCGCAGCGCTGCGGTCTGACCGCCTTGGGCCAGGCCCTGGCGGCGGTGAAGGGCGGGGCGGCCAGGCGCGCCCTGGTGGCGGCCGGCGAGCACCGGCGAGCCCGCGCGGCGTCCAGCCAGGAGCTCGACAACGGCGACGGCGCGGCGGCCTTCGTGGTCACGGCCGAGGGCGGCGCGGCGCGGTTCCTGGGCCGGGGCAGCGTCACCGACGACTTCGTCGACCATTTCCGCGGGGCCGACAGCGACTTCGACTACGGCTGGGAGGAGCGCTGGATCCGCGACGAGGGCATCGTCAAGCTGGTCCCGCCGGCCATTCGGAAGGCTTTGGAGGATTCCGGCCTAAACGCTTCGGATGTCACGCATTTCTGCTTTCCGTCGACGTTCCCCGGCATGGCCGCCAGCCTGGCCAAGACGATCGGGATCGCGCCCGAGGCGGTGCGCGACAACCTGGCCCTGACCCTGGGCGAAGCCGGCTGCGCCCACGGCCCGCTGCTGCTGGCCCATGCGCTGGAGCAGGCCAAGCCCGGCGAAGTCGTCCTGGTCGCCCAGTTCGGCCAGGGGGCCGAGGCGCTGGTGTTCCGGGTCGGGAACGAGGTCGGAAACGCCCGCCCGGCGCGCGGCGTCACCGGCTCCCTGGCCGATCGAAAAGGCGAGGACAACTATCTGAAGTTCCTCACCTTCAATGGCCTGGTCGAATGGGACAAGGGCATGCGGGCCGAGAAGGACAACAAGACGGCCCTGACCACGCTCTACCGGAACCAGGACATGATCCTGGGTCTGGTCGGCGGCCGCTGCCGCGAGACCGGCGTGGTCCAGTTCCCGCGCACCCGCATCTCGGTGGCGCCGAACAATCCCGGCGTCGACACCCAGGAGCCGTACCGCTTCGCCGAGCGCAAGGCGTCGGTCCTCAGCTACTCGGCCGACTACCTGACCTTCTCGATGAGCCCGCCCAACCACTACGGCATGATCGTCTTCGAGGGCGGCGGGCGGATCATGATGGACATCACCGATGTCGAGCCCGGCGAGGTCGACAGCGGCCTGGCGGTCAGGATGGTGTTCCGGATCAAGGACGTCGACGAGAAGCGCGGCTTCGTCCGCTACTTCTGGAAGGCCGCGCCGGACCGGGCGGCGATGGCGGGCGACAGCGCCCTGGCGGCGGAATAGGAGAGAGCGACCATGGCCAAGGGCATCCGCGACAAGGTCGCCATCCTGGGGATGGGCTGCAGCAAGTTCGGCGAGCGTTGGGACGCCGGCCCCGACGACCTGATGGTCGAGGCCTATATCGAGGCCATGGCCGACGCCGGCATCGAGCCCAGCCAGCTGGACGCGGCCTGGTTCTCCACGCACGTGGACGAGCTGGGTACGGGCAAGGGCGGCACGCCGCTGTCGATCGCCCTGCGCCTGCCCAACATCGCCGTCACCCGGGTGGAGAACTTCTGCGCCTCGGGCTCGGAAGCCTTCCGGGGCGCGGTCTACGCCGTGGCGGCGGGGGCCGCCGACATCGCCATCGCCGTGGGCGTCGAGAAGCTGAAGGACACCGGCTACGGCGGCCTGCCGGTGGGCAATCCCGGCACGCTGGCGCCGCAGATCATCCCCAACGGCTCGGCCCCCGGCAACTTCGCCCAGCTGGCGTCCGCCTACCGCGCCAAGCACGGCGTCTCGCGCGAGGACCTCAAGCGGGCCATCGCCCATGTCTCGGTCAAGAGCCACGCCAACGGCGCCAAGAACCCCAAGGCCCACCTGCGCAAGGCCGTCACCGAGGAGCAGGTGCTGAACGCCCCGATGATCGCCGAGCCGCTGGGCCTGTTCGACTGCTGCGGCGTGTCGGACGGCGCGGCCGCCGCCATCGTCACCACGCCGGAGATCGCCCGGGCGATGGGCAAGCGGAACCTGACCCTGGTCAAGGCCCTGCAGCTGTCGGTCTCCAACGGCTATGAGAGCCAGTACAACGGCTGGGACGGCAGCTACTTCCACACCGCCCGCATCGCCGCCGGCAAGGCCTATCGCGAGGCCGGCATCGAGCGGCCGCGCGAGCAGATCTCGATGATGGAGGTGCACGACTGCTTCTCGATCACCGAGCTGGTGACCATGGAGGATCTGTTCATCTCGCCCGAGGGGCAGGGCTGGCGCGACGTGCTGGACGGCTTCTACGACGCCGACGGCGGCCTGCCGTGCCAGATCGACGGCGGGCTGAAATGCTTCGGCCACCCGATCGGCGCCTCGGGTCTGCGCATGCTCTACGAGATGTATCTGCAGCTCCAGGGCCGCGCGGGTGAGCGCCAGTTGAAGGACCCGGTGTTCGGCATGACCCACAATCTGGGCGGCGCGCCGGCCAGCAATGTCTGCTCGGTGGCGATCATCGGGCAGGAAGGGGCATAAGGCTTTCCGCTGCGTCTCGCGCCGCGCGCCAGCTTCGTGTAACCAAGGCCCATGGCCGACCGTTTCAAGGGTTTCAAGCGCTGGATCTTCGCGGGGGCGGTGCTGTTCCTGGCGCTGGTCCTGGCGGCGGCCTTCTACTGGCGCTACGACATCCTGCGCACCACGCTGGACCCCAAGATCCCGTTCCAGACCTACGATCCGCCGCCGGCGCCGAACTACGCCAACCCCGGGGCCTGGGCGCTGCTGCCGCAGCACGGCGTGGCCGGCCGGGGATCGGCCGACGTCTTCTTCGTCCATCCCACCAGCTATGACGGCGGACGCGATTGGAACGCGCCCTACGACCAGCCCAAGGCGGCGCGCGACCTGGCCCGGGTGATGCTGCCCAACTACGCCGCGCCGTTCGCGCGGGTCGGGCGCATCTTCGCGCCGCACTATCGCCAGGCCAGCCTCTACACCTTCCTGACGCTGCGCGACGACGCCCGGGACGCCCGACGCTTCGCCTATGACGACGTCCGCGACGCGTTTCGCCACTATCTGACGCACGACAACGGCGGGCGGCCGATCGTGCTGGTCGGGGTGGAGCAGGGCGGCATCCTCGCCGATCGCCTGCTGAAAGAGGAGATCGCGCCGAACGCGGCGCTGAGGAGCCGTCTGGCGGGGGTCTATCTGATCGAGACCGTGGTTCCGGCCGACGCGTTCGGCCCAGGCGCGGTCGTGCCGGCCTGCGCCCGCCGCGACGAAGCCGGCTGCGTGGTCGCCTGGGCCTCGCTGACGGACGGCGACTTCCAGCGCGTCCAGGAGCTGAACAACCGGTCGCTGGTCTGGAACGGCGGCGACGAACTGGTGACCCTGGATGGTCGCACGCCGCTCTGCGTCAACCCGCTGCTGGGGGCCCGCGACGAGACCCGCGCCCCGGCCAGGGCGAACCTGGGGGCTGTAAACGCCACGGGGTTGGAGTGGGACTCGCGGCCGGCCCTGCTCAAGCGCCAGGTCTGGGCCCAGTGCGAGGACGGCCTGCTGCACACCGGCCGCCCCAGGTCCCCGTCGCTGCGCGACAGCGGCTCGTGGACCGACCGCCGCAAGGTCGACGGCTTCAACCTGTTCTGGGCCGACATCGAGGCGGACGCCCTGGCGCGGGTGGCGGCGTTGAAAAAGCGGACCGATCAGACCCCCATTCCGGGAACGCCTCCGCAGAAGGCGGGATGACGGTGAACGCGATCTAGCGAGCCGCTTCCAACGCCGCCAAGCCAGAATATCCCGGCTGGTCGATGGCGATCTGGTCGATCACGCAGGCCCGCAGATGCGCCAACACCACCGGATCCAACGGCGCCAACCGCCCATCGCCTAGCCGCGCGCAAAGCTCGGCGTTCAGCGTCTTGAAATCGCCCTCTAGGCCCAGCAGGGCGCTCAGCCGCGTCACGGCCGCCGCCTCCGCCGACGGTCCCAGGGCCGCCTCACGCTCCAGCGTCGCGCGGGCGTTGTCGGCGACGCGGGCGATGAAGGCGGCGCGGGCGTCGCCGGCCAAAGTCGCTTCAGGCCCGGCCTCGACGGCGTCCAAGGCCTCGGCCAGTTCGGCGGCGGTGGGATGGGTGATCATGCGGACCGCTCCATCAGCAGGACGAGGTCGATCTCGGTCTCGCTGGC
This sequence comes from Caulobacter sp. Root1455, assembly GCF_001426905.1. GTDB lineage: Bacteria > Pseudomonadota > Alphaproteobacteria > Caulobacterales > Caulobacteraceae > Caulobacter. The sequence continues at coordinate 13,886 of NZ_LMFQ01000024.1, read as the reverse complement.
CCGCCGACCGATCATCGCCCGCTCGATCGAGCGGTCCGCGCCGCTGGCGAAGCTGGCGTACATCATCAGGCACATGACGCCCCATTTCAGCGAGCCCAAGGCCTGCCAGAACAGCAGCCGGTCCAGCGACATCGGCGCGCCGCCGGCCGCCGCGTGGCCGTCCAGCAGGTCCTGGTAGTCGCCGAACCCGCCGACGGGCTTGCGCCATTGCCCGAAGCGCCAGGAATTGACGCAGATCCAGCCCAGGTCCTCGGCCGGGTCGCCCAGATGGGCCAGCTCCCAGTCCAGCACGCCGATCAGACCCGCCTCTGGCGAGATCATCAGGTTGCCGTTGCGAAAGTCGCCGTGCACCAGCACCGGCCGCTCCAGCGGCGGGGCGCGACCGGCCAGCCAGCGGAAGGCGGCCTCGAACACCGGCCGCTTCGCGCCCGACTGGCGGTAGACCGCCTCGTAGCGAGCCAGCTCGCTGGCGGCGTCGGAGGTCTCCAGCGGCGGCAGGCCGTCCAGCGGCGTGGCGTGGATCGCCGCCAGCACCTGGCCGCAGCGCCGCGCCAAACCGGGACGGACGCCGGCGAAGGCCTCGTCGCGGACGATGCGCTTGCCCAGGGTCTCGCCCGCCAGCCGCCGCATGACATAGGCCTCGCCTAGGCCGTCGGCGGGTTCGCAGACATGGACGACCTCGGGCACGGGCGCGCCTTGGGGGGAGACCGCGGCGAGCAGGGCGGCTTCGGTGGAAAGCGGCAGGGCGGCGGCGCTCATCGATCCGCCGGGCGGGCGGCGACGCAGGATCAGCGGCGTCCCGTCATCGAGGTCGAACGCCCAGGTCTCCTGACTGGCCCCGCCCGACAGCCGCCGGGCGCCGATCGTGGTCGTCGCGCCGGGCGACAGGCGAGGGGCCAGGGCGGAAAGAGCGGTGGAGACATCCATGGTCGCCAGCCTCCTTCGCCTCACCCAGCGTCATTCAAGGGGGATGCCGCTTTCCAGTCGAACAGCTCTTGCAGCGTCCGCACCGCCTGGCCGCGCGGCGAGGTCAGGTCCGGGTCGCGGGCCAGGATCAGCCGGGCGTCGTCGGCGGCCACGGCGATCAGGTCGCGGTGGGCGACCGGATCGGCCAGCCTGTAGGCCGGGAAGCCGCTCTGCTTGAGGCCCAGCGGGTCGCCGCCGCCGCGCAACTCCAGGTCCTTCTCGGCGATCTCGAAGCCGTCGTCGCTGCGGCGCAGGATGTCCAGCCGCTGCTGGGCGGTCTCCGACAGCGGCGGGTCGTAGAGCAGCACGCACGAGCTCTCGCGGGCGCCGCGACCCACTCTCCCGCGAAGCTGGTGAAGTTGCGCCAGGCCGAAGCGGTCGGCGTGCTCGATGACCATGATGCTGGCGTTGGGCACGTTGACCCCGACCTCGACCACGGTGGTGGCGACCAGGACCGAGACCTCGCCGTCGACGAACGCCTGCATGACCGCGTCCTTCTCCGCGGCCGGCATCTGGCCGTGGACCAGGCCGACGCTGGGGCCGATGGCCTGGCGCAAGCTGGCGGCGCGCTGCTCGGCGTCGCGCAGGTCGATCTTCTCGGACTCCGAGACCAGCGGGCAGATCCAGAAGGCCTGGGCCCCGGCCTGGGCGGCGGCCTTCAGCCGGGCGATGATCTCGGGGATGCGCGGAGTCGGCGCGGCGCGGGTGGCGACCGGCGTGCGGCCTGGCGGCTTCTCGTCGATCCGCGAGACGTCCAGGTCGCCGAACACCGTCAGCTCCAGGGTGCGCGGGATCGGCGTGGCCGACATGGCGACCAGATGCGCGCCGTCTCCCTTTTCCTGCAGGCGCTTGCGCTCGTTGACCCCGAAGCGGTGCTGCTCGTCGATGATCGTCAGGCCCAGGGCCTGGAACGCGACCTCGTCCTGGAACAGGGCGTGGGTGCCCACGGCCACGGCGGCCGAGCCGTCGGCCAGCTTGGCCAGTTTCGACGCCCGGGCCGAGCCTTTGTCGCGGCCGGTCAGCAGGATCACCGCCAACCCCTGCGCCTCCAGCGGCGGGGCCAGGGTCTCGTAGTGCTGGCGGGCCAGGATCTCGGTCGGGGCCATCAGGGCCGACTGCAGGCCGCTGGAGGCCGCGTCGGCCATGGCCAGCATGGCCACCACGGTCTTGCCCGAGCCGACGTCGCCCTGCAGCAGCCGGCCCATCCGCTCGCCGCTGGCCATGTCGCCGCGCACTTCGGACAGGGCGCGGATCTGGGCGCCGGTCAGCTTGAAGGGCAGGGCCTTCTCGACCGCGTCCGACAGCGGGCCGGCGACGATGCGGGGGGCCGGGTGGGCGCGCTTGCCGGCCTTGCGCTGAGCCAGGGCCAGCTGGTGGGCCAGCAGTTCGTCATAGCCCAGGCGCCGGCGGGCCAGAGACATCGGCGACAGGTCGATCTCGGCCTGCGGATTGTGCAGCAGCGCCAGGGCCTCGCGCCAGGCCGGAAAGCCGCTCTTGGCCAGCCAGGCCGGGTCCTGCCACTCCGGCAGGCCAGCGGCGCGCTCGAGGGCCTCCTGGGCGAACTTGCGGAAGGTGCGCGAGGGCAAGCCGGCCGTGGCGGGATAGACCGGCTCGACCGGCGGGATCTCGCCGGCCTTGTCGGCGTCGAGCAGGTAGTCGGGATGGGCGACCTGGATCTCGCTGCCGTAGCGCTCGACCTTGCCGCTGACCGCCCGCTTGGCGCCGACCGGGTGCTGGCGCTCCAGGTGCGGGCCGTAGCCCTTGAACCAGGTCAGGGTGACGAAGCCGTGCTCGTCCCAGGCGCGGATCCGCCAGGGCTGGCCCGCGCGCTGCGGCGGCAGGTGGGCGTCGATGGTCACCAGGAAGGTCTGGACCTGGCCGTCGACCGCGCGGTCCGAGGTGGTGGCCGTGCGGCGGATCAGGCTGGTCGGCGGGGTGAACAGCACGTCGCGGACGATCGGCCCCGCCAGGCGCTCGACCAACGGCGCGACGCGCGGCCCCACGCCCTTCAGCGTGGAGACCGGCGTGAACAGCGGAAAGAGAATCTCGGGGCGCATGCTGACGCCACCATAGCGAAGCCTGCGTCAGTTGTGGACGCCGGGACCGTTCTCTTTTCGTGCTGGATTTTCGGGAGGAAGCTCGACCGTAAGAGGTCGAGCGGATCCCGGGGCGACGCTTCTGTCGGCCGGGAAACCGAAAGGGCCTAGTCGCCCTTGTTCATGACCGGCCGCACGGCCGCCACGATGTCCTGCAGCTCGTCCGAGCGCGAGGCGCCCGAGACGTTCAGGCGGGTGTAGAGGTGTTCGGCCTTGTGCTTCAGAGCGGCCTCGGAGAAGCGGGCGCCGGCTCCGTGCAGATTGTTGGCCTCGCCCGCGTAGATGATGGTTCCGTGCGCGTCGACGAACACGAAATTGCCAGCGATCGTCGTCCGAGGATCGCGATCCTCGGCCAGCTTGTAACGGTAGACGGCGCCCGATGCGCCTTGCAGATCGATATAGGGTTTCACTGGGACCTCGCCTCAATGCACACGGCGTCGGCGGCGAGGAGGTGAGGGGCGCCGGAGGCCAAATTATGACCTAAGGCCGCTCACCTTGCTGAGGAATCGCCGCGTGCGATCTTCCTTAGGCGATCCCAGCACGGCGGCGGAAGGGCCTTGTTCAATTATAACGCCGTCATCCATGAACAGCGTCCGATCGGCCACATCGCGCGCGAACTCCATTTGGTGGGTCACGATGACCATCGTGCGCTTCTCGGCGGCCAGGTCGCGGATCACCGTCAGCACCTCGCCGACCAGTTCCGGGTCCAGCGCCGAGGTCGGTTCGTCGAACAGAATGACCTCCGGATCCATGGCCAGGGCGCGGGCGATGGCGCAGCGCTGCTGCTGGCCGCCGGACAGTTCGCGCGGATAGGCGTCGACCCGATGGGCCAGGCCCACCTTGGTCAGCATGGCCCGAGCCTTGTCGTAAGCCAGGGGCGGCTTTTCGCCGCGCACCACGATCAGGCCCTCGGCGACGTTCTGCAGGGCGGTGCGGTGCGGGAAGAGGTTGAAGCTCTGGAACACGAAGCCGACCCGGCCCTTCAGGGCGCGGGCCAGGGGCGGCTTGGCGCCGGCCGTGACGCCGGCCACGGTCAGGGTCCCGCCGTCGATCAGCTCCAGCCCCGCCAGACAGCGCAGCAGGGTGCTCTTGCCCGAGCCGCTGGGGCCGATGACCGCGACCACCTCGCCGGGCGCGACGGTCAGGTCCACGCCGTTCACCACGGCGGTGTCGCCGAAGCGCTTGATCAGGCCCTTGGCGTCGATCGCGCTCATCGGCGGCCCTCCGCCTGGCGTTCCAGCCGGGTCTGGCCCAGGGCCAGGACGCTGGAGAGGATCCAGTAGAGTGCGGCGGCCGCCAGATACATCGCGAAGATCTCGTAGGTGCGGGCGGTGATCAGCTGGGCCTGGCGGAACAGCTCGGGCACCTGGATCGTCGCGGCCAGGGAGGTGTCCTTGACCAGGCTGATGAAGCTGTTGGACAGGGGCGCGACGGCGGTGCGGGCGGCCTGGGGCAGGATCACCCGACGCAGGGCCTGGCCGCGGCTCATGCCCAACACGCTGGCGGCCTCCCACTGGCCCTTGTCGACGGCGGCGATGGCGCTGCGCAGGATCTCGCCGGCATAGGCCCCGATATTGATCGAAAAGCCGATCCCGGCCGCCAGCAACGGCGGCAGCTGGATGCCCAGCTGCGGCAGGCCGTAATAGATCAGGAACAACTGCACCAGCAGCGGCGTGCCGCGGATCGCCGAGACATAGACCGCCGCCGGCCAACGCAGAAGCCGCGTGCGCGACAGCCGCATCAGGGCCAGGCCGAAGCCGATCACCAGTCCCACGCCCATGCCGATCAGGCTGAGCAGCACGGTGTAGCCGGCGCCTTTCAACAGCAGCGGGGCGGATTGGGCGACGAGGTCGAGGGCGGGGCTCATGCCCTGCCTCCACTCGGAAATCTCATGGTCACTTCGTCACGTCCTGCCCGAACCACTTGATCGAGATCGCCGCCAGCTGGCCGTTGGCGCGCAGGGCCTCGATGGCCTGGTCGATCGTCACCTTCATGGCCGGGTCGCGCAGCATGGCCACGCCCATGCCCTGGCTGGCGAACGGCGGGCCCGAGGCGACGAAGTCGGGCGTGGTCTTGACGAAATCTGCGGCCACCAGCCGGTCGTTGAGCACGGCGTCGATGCGACCGGCCTTCAGGTCCTGGTACTTGGTCGGGTCGTCGTCATAGGTGCGCACGACGGCGGTGGGGGCGTTCTTGCGCAGCCATGTCTCGTAGTTGGTGCCCAGGCCCACCCCGACCCTCTTGCCCGCCAGGTCGGCCGGAGCCGCGATGCCGGTCTGTCCCTTCCTGACGATGATCTGGATGCCCGAAATGGTGTAGGGCCGCGAGAAATCGTACTTGGCCGCCCGTTCCGGCGTGATGGTGATCTGGTTGATGACCACGTCGATGCGCCTGGATTCCAGCGCGCCCAGCAGGCCGGCGAAGGGGGAGGGGTGGAACTCGGCCTTGACCCCCATCTGGGCGGCCAGCGCCTTGGCGAAGTCGACCTCGAAGCCGGCCAGCTGGCCGTCCTTGTCCTGGAAGTTGAACGGCGGGTAGGTGCCCTCCAGCCCGATGCGCAGGGTCTTGGTCGCCTCCACCCGCTTGAGGCCGCTCTCGGCGCCGTCGCCGGCCTTGCCGCCGCAGGCGGCCAGGACGGCCGCCGCCGCGCCGAAGCCAAGGGCGATCAGGAGTTCACGACGAGCGGGGAATCGCATGCGAGCCTCGGAAGACAAAATCATCGGCGCATTTCTATACGCCCCGCGCGCCGCCGCCAGAGGCAAGCGTCGCCGAGGGCCCGCCAAGACCAACCTGACCGCGATTTAACCTGACGGCGGGCTCCCGCTCTGGCTTCCTGCGAGGCCGTGAAGTTCGCCAGGGGGATTCTAGTGGTTCTGTTCGATCCGGCCGCCGCCACCGCAGCCTATCTGGCGCAACTGCCGCCCGAGGCCCACGCCAAGGCCACGGCCTACACCCAGGGCGGCCACTGGCTGCTGCTGTGGGGTTTCCTGGTCTCGGTCCTGGTCTCGTTCCTGATCGTGCGCAGCGGCGTGCTGGTCGGGCTGCGTCGCCGGCTGGAGCGGCGCAAACCCCGGCCGGTGGTGGTCAGCCTGGTGGTCGGCGTCGTCTATCTGCTGGTCGACAGCCTCCTGAGCCTGCCCTGGGCGGCCTATTCCGGCTGGTGGCGGCAGAAGCAGTACGGCCTGACCAGCCAGGCTTTCGTCGGCTGGTTGGGCGAGGCGGCGATCGGCACCGTGATCAGCGCGGTGGCGTTCGGCCTGTTCCTGGCGGCGCTGTACGCCCTGATCCGCAAGACGCCGCGCACCTGGTGGCTGTGGAGCGGCGGGCTGACGGCGGTGTTCATCACCATCATGATGGTGCTGTCGCCGATCTATATCGAGCCGATCTTCAACCACTACACGCCCGCGCCGGCCGGACCAGTGCGCGACCAGGTGGTCGCCATGGCCAAGGCCAACGGCATCCCGGCCGACAAGATCTTCGTCTACAACGGCTCCAAGCAGTCCAACGCCTACACCGCCAACGTCTCGGGCCTGTTCGGCTCGGCGCGGGTGGCGATGAGCGACACCATGTTCAAGCAGGGCGCCGACCTGGCCGAGGTGCGCGGCGTCGTCGGCCACGAGATGGGTCACTACGCCCACTATCATTCGCTGTGGATCGCCGGCGTGATGAGCGTCCTGGCGGTCATCGCCTTCTTCCTGGTCGACCGCCTGTTCGCGCCGGTCGCCGCCCTGATGGGCGCCGACACGGTCAAGGGCCTGGCCGATCCGGCCGGCCTGCCGGTGCTCAGCGTGATCCTGGCGGTGCTGTCGCTGCTGGGAACGCCCCTGACCAACAGCCTGATCCGCATCGCCGAAAGCGACGCCGACCGCTACAGCCTGGAGCACTTCAACGAGCCGGACGGCCTGTCCAAGGCCCTGGTCAAGACCATCGAATACCGCGCCGCGACGCCCGGCCGGATCGAGGAGGTGCTGTTCTACGACCACCCGGCCGTGGGCAACCGCATCCGCCGGGCGATGGACTGGAAGGCGGCGCATCCGAAGGGGGCGCACTAAACGCGGTGCGTCCTTCGAGGCCCGCTACGCGGGCGCCTCAGGATGAGGAGCTTTTCTGTTCTGAGTTCCTCATCCTGAGGTGTGAGCCGTAGGCGAACCTCGAAGGACGCAGTGCATCACCGCTTGCGAACGAACACCGTGCCCGCCGAATAGCCCGCTCCGAAACTGCAGATCAGGCCCGTCTCGCCCGGCGCGAAGTCGTCGTTGGCGGTGTGGAAGGCGATGATCGAGCCGGCCGAGCTGGTGTTGGCGTAGGTGTCCAGGATGATCACGTTCTCGCCAGGCTCGGGATCGCGGCCCAGCACCTTGCGGCCGATCATCTCGTTCATGTTGATGTTGGCCTGGTGAAGCCACAGGCGCTTGAGGCCGGTCGGGTCAACGCCGATGTCGCCGGCGTGCTCGACGATCATCTCGCTGACCATCGGCACCACCTCGCGGAACACCTTGCGGCCTTCCTGCACGAACAGCTTGTCCTTGGCGCCGATCCCCTTGGGGGCCGTGCGGTTCAGGAAGCCGAAATTGTTGCGGATGTTGTTGGAGAACTGCGTCTTCAGCCGCGTGCCCAGGATCTCCCAGCCGCCGCTCGCTTGGCTTTCCTCCTCCAGGATCACGGCCGTGGCCACGTCGCCGAAGATGAAGTGGCTGTCGCGGTCGGTGAAGTTCAGGTGGCCCGAGCAGATCTCGGGATTGACCATCAGCACGGCCTTGGCGCTGCCGGTGGCGATGAAGTCGGCCGCCGTCTTGATGCCGAAGGTGGCCGACGAGCAGGCGACGTTCATGTCGAAGGCGAAGCCCTCGATGCCCAGGGCCTGCTGCACCTCGATGGCCATGGCCGGATAGGCGCGCTGCATGTTCGAGGCCGCGCAGATCACCGCGCCGATCTCGCTGACGGGCTTGCCCCAGCGGGCGATCGCCTGTTTGGCGGCCTCGACGGCCATCTCGGCCAGGATCGAGATCTCTTCGTTGGGCCGCTCGGGCAGGATCGGGCGCATGACCTCGGGGTCGATGATCCCCGACTTGTTCATCATGTAGCGGGCCTTGATGCCCGAGGCCTTCTCGATGAATTCGGGCGAGGAGGGGGCCAGCGCGACGACCTCGCCGGCGGCGATCGCCTCGGCGTTGGCGGCGTTGAAGCGCTCGACATAGGCGTTGAAGGCTTCGACCAGCTCGGTGTTCGAAACGCTGAACGGCGGGGTGTAGAGCCCCGTGGCGACGATGACGGCTTTAGGCAAGGCGGCGGTCCCAGTGACGCTGGCGCGCCCTCCCAAAGGTGGGGGGCGTGTCTTTCGGTGTTGCGCGATCAATAGCACGCCTGACGCGGGCGTCACCTTTCCCCGCGCGGCAGGGAAGCCACACCCCGCCGGTTTCGGCCGGAGGAGGGGGAACAAATCCGCGCCGCCACAATCGCCACGGACGTGTCGAGCGCGACACGCAATGGCCTCAAACGGGCCCGCCAGGGTCCAAAGGCGGCCCCATGGCAAGGCTACAGGTCAGGCCGAGGCGCTCCCCCAGCCTCGCCAGTACCAAGGAGTACAACAATGAAAACTCTCATGTCGGCGGCCGCTCTGGCCGCCCTTTCGGTCGCCGCCGTTCCCGCCCTGTCGCACGCCCAGGACACGGGGGTCTACGGCACCCTCGGCTATGCCGGCTCCCGCGCCGAGGGCGCCGACACCGGCGCGGTGCAGGGCCGCCTGGGCGCCAGGCTGACCCCGCACTTCGGCGTCGAGGGCGAGCTGTCCGGCGGCGTCAAGGACGACAATATCGACCAGGCCGGCGTCCGGTCCAACATCGAGCAGACCCACCAGGCCGCGGTGTATGGCGTGGGCTTCCTGCCGGTGACCCCGAACATCGACCTGATCGGCCGGGTCGGCTACGGCAACAGCCAGTTCAAGCAGACCCTGGCCGGGGTCGAGAACAAGTTCGACGCCGACAGCGTCAACTACGGCGTCGGCGCCCAGTACAAGGTCGACGACAAGAACGGCGTGCGCCTGGACTACACGCGTCAGCAATACCGCGACAACGACGCGGCCGACGCCAACGTGGTGTCGGTGGGCTACGCCCGGAAGTTCTAGGCTCGAGAACCAGAACGAGAGACGCGCGCCTCGTGGAGGGGGCGCGCGTCTTGGTTTTCGGCGGCGCTAGCTGAAGACGCTGGCGGCGGCCTCGCCCGCGCCCTTCGGATCGGCCCCGAACCGATTGGGGCCGGTCGTGCCGGGCAGCAGGTAGAAGACCAGCAGCACCAGGCTGCCGATCACGGGAAGCAGGCCGATCAGCAGCCACCAGGCCGAGCGGTTGGTGTCGTGCAGGCGCCGGAAGGTCACGGCGAGGCCGGGAATCAGCATGCCCAGGCAGAACAGCGAGAACAGGCCGGCCAGCGCGACGCCCACGCCGTTCATCTGGGTGTAGCCGGTCGGTTCGAGATTGCCGGTCACGCCCATAAGGACGAAATAGACGATCTCCACGAGGAAGATGAACAGGCCGAACAGCCAGAACTCCGAGCGACGGGCGCGACCGTTGAACTCCGCGTACTTCTTCAGCGGCTGGAACATCAACGACATCCGAAACTCCCTGAAAAGTCGCCCGCTTCCTGGAGGGCGCTAGACCTTGGGCAGGAAATCGCGCGGCGTAAACACCTAAGGCTGACCTCGCGCCGCGGACGAAGGTCGAGACGCAAATGGCGCGCCGATCACGGCGCGCCATTCTTTTTTCTGTCGATCGCCGTGGATTCTAGACGGCGGGCGGAGCGGGTTCCACGCCCGGCGCGTAGTGGTGGTGGTGCACCACCGCGGGCCCGTTTCCATAGCCCTCGCGCCCCTTGGGATCGGCCCCGTAGCGATTCGGGCCGGGCGTACCGTCGAGCAGGGTGAAGATAAAGACCACGAAGCCGCCGAACGGAATGAAGCTCAGCAGCAGCCACCATCCCGACTTGTCGCTGTCGTGAAGACGCCGGACGCTCACCGCGAGGCTGGGAATGAACAGGCCCAGCCCGACGACGATGAAAAGCAGGCAGATCAGGCCGACCGCGGCGTTCATTGCAGGGTTGTTCGCGGCGCTTTCGGCGCTCGCGCCGCTCACGCTCGCCAGCCCGCCGACCAGGGCGAAAAGGACCATGAAGCCAAACATCAGCAGGACCTGAAGCAAGACGAACAGCCAGTATTCCGACCGTCGCGCGCGGCCTTCGAACTGGGCGTACTTGCGAAGCGCCTCGAACATCATGGTTAGTTTCCCCCGAAAAGCGCGGAACGCGCTTTGACAACTCTACCTGGAACCTATGGTCAGGCTTGGGAGGGGTAAAGCCGATTCCGGCGCCCGCCGCGCCGCGACCGCACGTCGCCCTTGACGCTGGGAGCCCGGAGCGTGACGCTGGCGTCAAGATTTCGGGAGGAAGCGTCGCTTTGGACAAGGCGCTGTTGATTCAACTGCTGGGCTCGGCCGTGGCCGTGAGCCTGCTGGTGGCCATAGCGGCCTGGGCGCGGATTCCACGTCCGACCCCGCCGCTCGGCGCGCGGAGCGCCCGCGCCCTGCTGGCCGAGGAGTTTCCCGACGACCCCGTCGACACCCTGTGGATCGCCGCCGACGGCGCGGGCCTGATCGCCCGCTCGGGCGAGCGGGCCCTGGTCGCCTGGCGCAAGGGCGACGGCTACGTGGCCCGCGACCTGGCCTGGAGCGCGGCCCTGGCGGCCAAGACCCACAACGGCTTCGTCGTCGTGAAGACCGCCGACGGCGCGCCGCGCCTGGCCCTGAAGGACGGCGTCTGGCCGCCGCCGCAGTTGGTTTCCCCCAACTTCGTCTCCGGGGAGGCCGCCGCGTGAAGACCTTCGACCCCGTCCAGCTAGCGATTCCCTTTTTCGTGCTGGCCGTCATCCTCGAGATCGTCCTGGCCCGGATGGGCAAGGCCGACGCTCGCTACGAGGCCAAGGACACCGCCATGTCCCTGACCCTGGGCCTGGGCAGCAGCATCGCCGGGGCCATCCTGGGCGGGGCGATCTTCGCCGCCACGGTCTGGGTGTGGCAGCACCGGATCTTCACGATCCCGATGACCGCGATCTGGGCCTGGGTGATCCTGTTCTTCGCCGAGGACCTGACCTACTACTGGTTCCACCGCATCGCCCACGAGCGGCGGTTCTGGTGGGCCAGTCACGTCAATCACCACACCTCCACCCACTACAACCTGTCGACCGCGCTGCGGCAGACCTGGACGGGCGGAGTGGTCGGCACCTGGCTGCTGTGGCTGCCGCTGTCGTTCCTGGGCTTCCCGCCGGCCATGGTGGCCATCCAGAAGGGGATCAGCCTGATCTACCAGTTCTGGATCCACACCGAGGCGATCAAGCGCATGCCCAAGTGGTTCGAGGCGGTGTTCAACACCCCGTCGCACCACCGGGTGCACCACGCCCGCAACGCCCGCTATCTGGACGCCAACTACGCCGGCATCCTGATCATCTGGGACCGGCTGTTCGGCACCTTCATCCCCGAGGTCGACGAGGAGCCCTGCCGCTACGGGACGGTCAAGAACCTGGCCAGCTTCAACCTGTTCACCAACGTCTTCCACGAGTTCGTCGGCATGGCCAAGGACGTGGCCGGTCATCCCCGCCACGCCCTGGGCTACATCTTCGGCCCGCCCGGCTGGAGCCACGACGGCTCGCGCGACACGTCCCACACGCTGAAGGCCAAGTGGCGGGCACGGCTGGAGCGGGAAGGGGAGGCGGCTTCGCCCTTGAACCAAGAGCCCGCGCCGCGTTCCTAGGCCGCCGGGGCGAGGCCGAAGCCGGCGTCGTCGAACACTTCGAGCCGCTCGGGCCTCGGCAACGAGGCGTCGCCCCCCAGCCGCGCCAGGAGATAGGCCACGGCGAGCACCATGTCGGCGGCGTCATAGGGCTTGGGCAGCGAACCGATCGCCACGGTCTTGGCCGACCTGGCCCGGCTGACCTGCCCGCTGATCAGCAGGACCGGAATGCCCAGCGCCTTCAGATGTTCGGCGAGTTCGATGCCGTCGTCGCGCCCCGCGAGCCTGATATTGACCAGCGCCAGATCCGGCTTTTCAGCCTTGGCGACTTCCAGCGCCTCGGCGTGGCGGTCCGTCAGGTCGAGGACCTTGTATCCCGCGTCGTGCAACTCGTCGCGCAGGATCATCGCCACCAGCGCCTCGTCCTCGACGATCATCAGGGTCTTGTCTGTCTTGCCGTTTTGCCGCGCGGTCATGGTCGTTCCTCTCGTGGTCAGCCGCGGATCGCGTTGGGCTTGGGACGGGCCGCCGCGAGCGGCTCGCCGGCCGTTTCGGGCTCGTCCTGCACCAGGGCGATCTGGGTATGCTTGATGGAAACCTGGGTCCCAGGATGCTCCGGCGTTACTTCGACCGAGGCGTTCAACTGTCCGGCCAGCGCCTTGACGATGTTCGTGCCCAAACCCGTTCGCCTTGGCGTCGCCAGCGACATGCCGACGCCGTCGTCGCGCACGCAGAGGACCCAGTTGGGTCCATGGAAATTGTAGTCGACCGTGATCTTGCCGGACCGCCCATCGGGAAAGGCGTGTTTCAGCGCGTTGATGACCAGTTCCGTGACGATGAGACCCAGGCTCACCGAGACCCTGGCGTCGACCACCCCTTCACCGCCCTCGACGGTCAATGAAATCTGGTCGACGTCGCCGATCATCGAAGTCGCGATGTTTTCGCAAAGGTTCCTGAAATAGGCCTGCACCTCGATGTCGCCGTCTTCGGAGGTGGACAGCAGCCGTTCGAGGGCGGCGACGGACATCACCCGATGGTGGGCGTCCTTGAGATGGCCGCGCGTCTCGTCCGACCTAGTCTTTCGCGCATTCTGCAGCAGGACGCTGGCGATGATCTGCAGGCTGTTGGCGACCCGGCGCCGGACCTCTTGCAACAGCACGCTGTTTTCATGCAGCGCGTCTTCCTTCGACACGGCGTCGGCGCGCATGTCGGTCACGTCCGACACCGCGACGAGGATGCGCGTCTGCTCGAGATCCAGATAGGTCAGCCGCCTGGCCTGAACGATGAGGTGGCGAACCGGACGCCGGGGCCGGTCGAGATCGATGTCGCGGGCGCCCGGGGTCCCTTCACCGGCCAGGGTCGCGGTCATCAGGGACCTCAGCGCCGGACTGTCCCATTCGCCCGCGTCCAGAGCGTAGAGCGGTTGGCCCGTCAGCTCCGCCGCATCGGCGCCGAAGACCTCGCAGAACGACGTGCTCGCCGCGATGACGGTGAGTTGGCCGTCCAGCAGCAACAGCGGCGCGGGCGAAGAGGTCACGACCGCCAAGGTCAGGCTCAGGGCCACATCTTCGGAAGTCGGGTTTCGAGCAGGCATGGTCAGCCTTCGGAGGTACCGGAGGCTCGCGGAGCGAAAGCCAGGGGCCGGGAGGTCGCGAGGCCGAAACAGACGTGAAAGGACGACGGCTCGGGATGGGTCGCGTGAGTTCATAACGGCTGTCTGACCCCGAGGTTGCGCCTGACCTCGGCCGCTCCGCCCGGCCAGGCTTCGTTCACTATCGATGGCCGGCGCCTGGGGTCGCTGGTCGCATGTGACGGTTGGTTTCGAGAGGCCAATGCACCAGGCGGAAATGTCCCCCGGAGGGGTTCAAAAACTTATCCCCATCGCTCCCGGTGTGTTTCCCCAACGAAAACAACGTCGAAAATCGACTTGTCCTCCCTCTCTCGCGCTGCCGCATAATCAGACCATCTCGAGGCGATGGGGAGGGCGCTAAGGCCTGCGACCTTCGCGGCCTTGGGGTGCGGTCGAGCGGGCGCGCTCGTCGGCGGGGG
>NZ_LMFQ01000023.1 GCF_001426905.1 Caulobacter sp. Root1455 | reverse complement strand
TCCGGACGGTGTCCGGCGCTCCGCGACCCTTTCCAACTCCTCAGCGAGAGATCGCGTGAGCTTGCAACGCCGTGCCGGTGAACACTTGCCCCCACCTGGCGGCTTCGCCGCCTGTCCGCCCCCACAGGGGGCGGAGGACGCCGCACCGCGCACCTCTTCCCCCTCCTGGGGGAAGACGACCGCGAAGCGGTCCGTAGGGGGCAAGGGATCGCCGCACGATCTCGTCCGAACAGTCCCTCGCCGAACACCCGTCGTTAAGCCGTGAGCGCTACAGTCTCCCGCCATGAGCAACCGTCCTTCCTCCACCGGGATCACCCCCGAACAGCTGGCGACCCTCAGCCACGAGTTCCGCACCCCGCTGAACGGCGTGCTGGGCATGGCCCGGCTGCTGGAAGGCACGCGGCTGACCGCCGAGCAGCGGGCCTATGTCGGCGCCCTGCGCGAAAGCGGCGACCACCTGCTGTCGCTGGTCAACGACGTGCTGGACTTCGCCCGCCTGGGCGCCACGGCGATCGAGCTGCACACGGCCCCGGTCGACGTCGAGAACCTGCTGCGCCAGGTCGCCGAGCTGCTGAGCCCGCGCGCCCACGAGAAGGCCATCGAGATCGCCTGGGCGGCCGCGCCCGGCCTGCCGGCCATCCTGGCCGACGAGGGCCGCCTGCGGCAGGTGCTGCTGAACTACGCCGGCAACGCCATCAAGTTCACCGAGACCGGCGGGGTCCTGCTGAGCGCAGAACTGGCGACCAACGGGCGCCTGCGCTTCTCGGTGCGCGACACCGGACCGGGCGTGGCCCCCGAGGCCCGCGCCGCGATCTTCGAGGCCTTCGTCCAGACCGATCCCTCGCATCAGGCCCAGCTGGGCGGGGCGGGCCTGGGCCTGGCCATCGTCGCCCGCCTGGCCGGCGCCATGAACGGCGAGGCCGGGGTCGGCGGCGAACTGGGTCAGGGCGCCGACTTCTGGTTCGAGGCCCCGTTCGACTTCGCGGCCGCCGCGCCGCCAAACACCTTGAATGGGGAGCTGCCCCTGACGGGCCGCTGCGTCGCCATCGCCTCGCCCAACGCCATGATCCGCGAGGCCGCCATTCGCCAGATCCGCGCCAGCGGCGGCCAGGCCCTGTCGGGCGAGACGGTCGCCTCGGCCCTGAAGGGCGCGCCCGTCGACGCGGTGCTGCTGCTCGACGCCGCCTTGTCAGGCGCGAAGGGGGCCGGACCGCGCGGCGCGCTGAAGCCGCCGGCCGGCCGCGCCTGCGTGGTGCTGCTGACCCCCGACCAACGCGACCGCATTCCCAAGCTGAAGGCCGCCGGCCTCGGCTACCTGATCAAGCCCCTGCGCCGCGCCTCGCTGATCGCCCAGGTCCTGGCGGCCCAATCTTCCGCCAAGACGGCGGCCAGCAAGAACGAGATCGCCCCGACCGCCACGCCCGCCGCCCACGAGGACGACCGCATCGCGCCGGCCGCCGCCCCGGGGGTCCGCGTGCTACTGGCCGAGGACAATCCGATCAACGCCCTGCTGGCCCGCGCCCTGCTGGAGCGCGAGGGCTGCAAGGTCGACCGCATCGCCAGCGGCGACGAGGCCGTCTCGGCCCTGTCGCGCGGCTTCTACGACCTGATCCTGATGGACCTGCGCATGCCGGGCCTGAACGGCCTCGAGGCGACCAGGGCCCTGCGCGAGCGCGGCGTGACCACGCCCATCGTCGCCCTGACCGCCGACGCCTTCGACGAGGACCGCCGCGCCTGCCTGGCGGCCGGCATGAACGACTTCCTGGCCAAGCCCCTGACTCCGCCGGCCCTGCGCGCGGTGCTCACGAACTGGACCGGCCTCGGCTGGACGAAAGCCACGACGCGCGCCAAGGTCGCCTCCTAACTTTTAGGGGGAGCGCGCCTCGGCGCGAGCGACGGCATGGCGGACTCCAAGGTGCAGAAGCGTGGCATGATGGACGTGCTGCGGGCCCTGGGACGACCGAAGGTCGGGGTGATGCTGGCGCTCGGCTTCGGATCGGGCCTGCCTTTCCTGCTGACCGGCAACACCTTTGGCTACTGGCTGCGCGAGGAAGGCACGTCGCTGAAGGCGATCGGCTTCCTGTCATGGGTCGGTCTGGCCTATTCGGTGAAGTATCTCTGGGCGCCGCTGGTCGACCGGCTGGACGCACCCCTGATCGGCCGCTGGCTGGGCCGTCGGCGCGGTTGGATGCTGATCTCGCAGCTGATGGTCGGGCTGGGCCTTATCGGCATGGCCCTGACCGGGCCTCACGCCGGCCTGACCACCGTCGGCGTCTTCGCCGTGATCGTCGCCTTCGCTTCGGCGACCCAGGACATCGTCGTCGACGCCTGGCGGATCGAGGCGGCGGAAAACGGCGAGGAGCTGGGCCTGCTGTCCTCGGCCTATCAGTTGGGCTACCGCGCCGCCCTGCTGGCCACCGACGCCCTGATCCTGGCCACCGCCACCCGCATCGGCTGGAGCCATTCCTATCTCGGCGCGGCTCTGTGCATGGGCATCGCGGTCTTCGCGACCCTGAGAGCGATCGAGCCCGCCCGGGCCGACGCGGTGATGAAGGGCAAGGCGCCGCTATGGACGCCCAGCGGCTTCTTCGACGCCGTGATCGGCCCATTCATCGACTTCTTCCGCACGCACAAGGAGTTCGGGGTGCTGATGCTGGCGGCGGTCGCGCTCTACCGTCTGCCCGACTTCGTCATGGGGCCGATGGCCAACCCGTTCTATCACGACATCGGCCTGACCAAGGACACGGTGGCGGCGGTGCGCGGTTCGGTCGGCCTTGTCGCCGCCATCGTCGGCATAGCCGCCGGCGGCCTGTCGGCCCTGCGGCTGGGTTTCACCCGCACCCTGATCCTCGGCGCGATCCTGCAGCCGATCGCAGTGGCCGCCTTCGCCCTGTTGACGGTCAGCAAAGGCCATGTGGGCGTATTCAGCGCGGTGATGGCGGCCGACAACTTCGCCATGAGCTTTGCCGGCGTCGCCTTGGTCTCCTACATGTCCAGCCTGACCAGCCTGGGTTATACGGCGACCCAGTACGCCCTGCTGTCCTCGACCTACGCCATGCTGGGCAAGTTCCTGAAGGGATTCTCCGGCGCGGTCGTCGAAAGCCTCAGCGCCAGCCACGGCCTGATGGCGGCCTATGCGATCTTCTTCGTCGGTGCTGGCCTGGTCGGGGTCCCAGCCCTGATTCTGTTCATCATCCTGTCGATGCGCCAGACCGCCTCGGCCAAGCGGGCGGCGGCGGCCGAGAGCGCCTAAAGCTCGGCCTTCAGGCAGACCACCTGCGCCACCCGCAGGTCGCGACGCAGGCCGTCGGCGACGCGGCCGTAGTTCTCGGTGGTGATCGCCTCGCCCAGGGCGAAGCTGGCCGGACGGCGGCGACCCTGCTTGAGCAGGTCCTCGACCGTCTCCTGGGCCGTCGTGTAGATCCGGCCCCGGCGCGGCGACTCCGCGACCGTCACGCCGATCACCCGCCCGGCGCTGTCCAGGGCCGGCGCGCCCGACAGGCCCGACAGCGTGCCCTTCAGGTTGTCGGTGCGGCCGACCTCGGCCCAGACCAGCACCGGCTCGATCCGTGCCCCGCGCCCTCGGATCACCAGGTTCTCGCGGCCCAGCAGACGCGAGGTCACCTCGCCGGGATGGCCCTGCGGGAAGCCCGGATGATAGGCCCGCTCACCGCGCCGGGGCGGCTCGGCCACGGCGCGCAACGGCACGGCCGGGGCCCCGCCCTCGGTGGTCAGGATGGCCGCGTCGCCGGCGGGATCCAGGGTGATGCGGGCCGCCACGCCCCGGCCGTCGGCCACGACGATCGCCGCCTCGCGGCAGCCGTCGACCACGTGCCGGGCGGTCAGCCACGAGCCGCCATCATCGACCGAGAAGGCCGTGCCGCTGCCCGGCTGGCCCTTGTCGGGCACCTGGACGACGATGGACGGGTCGAACGGCGAGGCGGGACCCAGCGGCAGGCCGACATCGCCCGGCACCGGCGGCGGCGGCGGCGGGGCGTCGGAACGCTCCTGCCGGCCGATGGCGACGACCAGCAGGGCGCTGACCACCGCCCCGTAGATCAGCCAGTCCGGGAGTTTGGGGAAATGCACCGGATCCGTCCCCGCTCGCCCGTCTCAGCCCGCCACGGCGGCGGCGAGGATCAGGGCCGTGGCGATCTTGGCCCCGACCAGCAGGGCCGCGGCGGCGACCTCGCCCTCGTTGATGCGCTCGGGCAAGCCCTTGAGCAGCATGTCGGTGATCCGGAAGACCAGCAGCTGGACGGCGATGGTCGAGACGCCCCACAGCACGATCTCCAGCGGCGAGACCGAGGCCGACAGCGAGGTGGCCAGCGGAATGGCCAAGCCGACCATCACCCCGCCCAGCGACAGGGCGGCCGCGGCGTTGCCTTCGCGGATCAGCTTGATCTCCTTGTGCGGGGTCAGCAGGGCGTAGAGCGCGGTGCCTACCACCAGCATCACCAGGGTGATGGCGGCGTGCATCAGGGTGAGCGGCAAGCCGCTGGCGAAGGCCTGGATCTCGGGCGACTGAAGCTGTGGCGGCATGGAAGCGGTAAACCCCGAAACTTGAGGGACGCATTGCTAGCACGGGATCGAGCGCCGTGCGTAGAGGGCTCGTCGGCGAGCGTGGAGGCGTGTGGTCGCAGGGCTATTGAGCGAAGCTCACGACCGACCAGCCGTAGGACCGGATCCGCCAGGCGTCGCCTTCAAGCACCAGCACGAACGACCAGCCGCCGTGCTCGTCGAACCGCTTGCCGTCGCGGACGCCGGTCCAGCGGGTGGGCAGGGAGAAATAGGCGGTGTCACCGGTGCGGACGAAGTCCTGTGGCGGGCCGAAGGTGTGGCGCAGATCGGTGATCGCGCCCACATGCCGGGCCATCAGGCCCCGCCAGTGATCCAGGCCGTCCTGGCCGGTGAACACGTGCGGCGGAAAGTTCTCGAGGATGACCAGATCGCCCGTCGAGAACACGCCGTGCAGGACGCCTTGGTCGGCCGTCTCGAGGAACCGCGCGAGCGTCTCGGGGCCGGCCATCATCGCGGCGTCCGGCGCGACGGCCGACATCTAGGCCGCCGCCTCGTCCTCGTCGTCGTCCAGCACGCCGGCCATGGCCGCCATCGACAGCTTGCGCATCGCCGAGGCGCGGACCTTCTCGCTCTCGCTCTTCAGCTGGCCGCAGGCGGCGAGGATGTCGCGGCCCCGCGGCGTGCGGATCGGCGAGGAGTAGCCGGCGCGGTTGAGGATCGCGGCGAAGCTCTCGATCGCCGCCCAGTCGGAGCACTGATAGTCCGTGCCCGGCCAGGGGTTGAACGGGATCAGGTTGACCTTGGCCGGGATGCCCTTGATCAATTTGACCAGGGCGCGGGCCTCGTCGGGGCTGTCGTTGACGCCCTTCAGCATCACATATTCGAACGTCACCCGGCGGGCGTTGCTGAGACCCGGATAGGCGCGGATCCCGGCCATCAGCTGGTCCAGCGGATACTTCTTGTTCAGCGGCACCAGCACGTCGCGCAGGGCGTCGTTGGTGGCGTGCAGGCTGATCGCCAGCATGGCCTGGGTCTTCTCGCCCAGGGCCTCCAGCTGCGGAACCACGCCCGAGGTCGAGACCGTGATCCGGCGACGCGAGATGGCGATGCCCTCGTTGTCGCTGATGATCTCGATGGCGTCGGCCACCTGGCCCATGTTGTAGAGCGGCTCGCCCATGCCCATGAACACGATGTTGCTCAGCAGGCGGTCTTCCTTGTCGGACGGCCATTCGGCCAGGTCGTCCTTGGCGATCTGCACCTGGGCGACGATCTCGGCGGCCGTCAGGTTGCGGACCAGGGCCTGGGTGCCGGTATGGCAGAAGCTGCAGTTCAGGGTGCAGCCGACCTGGCTGGAGACGCACAGCGCCCCGACCCGTCCAACGGACGGGATGTAGACCGTTTCGACCTCGATGCCCGGGGCCATGCGGATCAGCCACTTGCGGGTGCCGTCCTTGGACACCTGGCGTTCGACCACCTCGGGGCGGGCGATCGTGAACCGTTCGGCCAGCCGAGCGCGGGTCTCCTTGGCCACGTCGCTCATCTGGGCGAAGTCGGTGACGCCGCGATGGTGCACCCAGCGGAAGATCTGGGTGGCGCGCATCTTGGCCTTGCCGTGCTCGACCACGCCGCTCTCGGTCAGGGCGGCGACCATCTGCGGTCGGGTCAGGCCTGACAGGTTGATCGGCGGCTTGGGGGCGTCGGCCCCCTCCCTTGAAGGAGAGTGAGCCATGCGCGACAGGTCGAGGGTGACGCTCAAGGGGCGGTCCGGAGGCAAGACATTTCAGGGATCGAGGCGGGGATATAGCAGCTCTCGCGGCTTTTTCCAAAGAGACCGGGCGTCGCGCCCCCTCGGTCGAGGGCTGGCGGCCATGGATTTCCGGATGCGACGATTAAGCATCGTCGTTTGCGGCCCGTTCACCGTCCTTGGCGATAATGCCCGATCTCTGGGGAGTCGGGCCTTGCTCATGACCATGTGGAAACGCCTTGCGGCGCGTCTTCGCGACGACGAGCGCGGGGCCATCGCCGTGCAGTTCGCGCTACTGATGATCCCCATCGCCATCCTGACCTTCGGCCTGATCGATCTGAGCCGCACCAGCGTCCAGAAGCGCCAGCTGCAGGACGCCCTCGACGCCGCGACCCTGATGGCAGCCCGGTCGACCGCGACCACCGACGCCGCCCTGGACACCGTCGGCGACGCCGCCCTGGCCACCGAGATGGCCGGCCTGGGCGTGCCCCTCACCCGCGCGAACTCGACCTTCGCCCTGGGCCCGAACAACACCGTGGTCGGCGCCATCCAGAACGTCACGATCAAGCCGATCATCTCCAACCTCTGGAGCAGCGGCGACACGCACGTCGCCGCCGGCTCCACCGTGATGCGCTCGGTGAACAAGCTGGAAGTGGCCCTGGTGCTCGACAACACCGGTTCGATGGGCAGCACCCTGGGCTCGGGGACCAAGAAGATCGACGCCCTGATCGACGCCTCCAAGTCGCTGGTCGACGTGCTGGCCGCCGCCGCGGCCCGGGCCACCGAGACCGACGCGGTGAAGATCAGCGTCGTGCCGTTTTCGATGACCGTGAACGTCGGCTCGACCTATCAGAACCAGACCAGCTGGCTGGCTGGCAAGATGCCGACCACCGGCTACGGCGCGGATGTGTTCGCGACCAACCAGAACCGCTTCACCCTGCTGTCGAACCTGGGCCTGACCTGGGCCGGGTGCGTCGAAAGCCGACCCGCGCCCTACGATGTCACCGACGACGCGCCCAACACCTCGGCGCCCGCCTCGATGTTCGTGCCGTTCTTCGCGCCGGACGAACCCGACGACAATACGGTCGGCGTCAACCAGTCCAGCACGAACCGCTATCGCGACGCCCGGACCGTCAGCAATCCCGGCAACCCGATCATGAACAACTGGCTGCCGGACGGGGTCTCGCCCAGCGGCACCCTGGCGACCGCCTGGGCCACCCGTTCGACTCCGATCGCCAAGTACGGCGCGAGCAACAAGAGCAAGGTGCTCAGCCAGGCCAAAACCGGCACCACCTACGGCCCCAACGCCGGCTGCGGCCTGACCAGCCTGATGCGCCTGACCAATGTCCGCGCCACCACCCAGCGCGACGCCGTCAAGACCAAGCTCGGTCAGATGATCGCCAACGGCAACACCAACGTCGCCATGGGCCTGGCCTGGGGCTGGCACACCCTGTCGAACAACGCGCCCTTCGCCGACGGCGTCAATCCGACCACCACCGACGGCAAGAAGACCACCAAGGTGATCGTGCTGCTGACCGACGGCGACAACACCAACGACACCTACGCCAACCCCAACAACTCGATCTATACGGGCTATGGCTATATCGCTCAGGGCCGCCTGAAGAACGCCAGCGGGACGGCCCTGACGGCCGGCTCCACGGCCACCAACCGCCGAGACGCGATCGACTACCGCGAAAAGCTGCTGTGCGAAAACGCCAAGGCCGAAGGGGTGGTGATCTACGCCATCGGGGTGGGCGTCTCCAGCCACTCCAAGGCCATCCTGCAGGCGTGCGCCACCAAGCTCGACATGTATTACGACGTGAACGACGCCGACGAGCTGACCTCGGTCTTCAACACCATCGCCGGCTCGATCCAGAACCTGAGGATCACGAAATAGAAAGGCCCGGAGCGCTGCTCCGGGCCTTTCCATGTCTAATTTCCTTCTGACGGCGCCTCGCCGCTGGCTCGTCCCGGAGCGGATGGAGGTCCAGGGCGCCGTCGACGGTCGGCCGCCGGCTAGGCCAGCTTGATCTCCCGCAGACGCTGCTGGAGGAAGGCGTCGGCGGTGATCGGTTCGGGATAGCGGTCCGGATTCTCGTCCGTGATGCAGCTGGGCAGGGTCTTGATCAAATAGTCCGACGCGAAGTGCAGGAAGAACGGCGTCGAATAGCGCGGCACGCCGCGACGTTCCGGCGGCGGATTGACCACCCGGTGGATCGTCGAGGGCAGGACGTGGTTGGTCAGGCGCTCGAGCATGTCGCCGATGTTGCAGACCACGCAGCCGGGCGGCGGGTTGATCGGCAGCCAGTCGCCGTTGCGGTCCAGCAGTTCCAGTCCGCCTTCCTCGGCCCCCATCAGGAGGGTGATGGTGTTGATGTCGCCGTGGGCCCCGGCCCGCACGCCGGTGGCGTCCTTGGGGATCGGCGGATAGTGCAGCAGGCGCAGCACGCTGTTGCCGTCCTTGACCGTCGGATCGAAGAAGTCGCGGCCCAGGTTCAGATAGGTGGCGATGGCCTTGAGCACCCGCACGCCCAGGCTGTCGAGCGCGCCGTACAGCCAGCCGACATTGTGGTGGAAGCTGGGGATCTCGGCCGGCCAGACGTTGTCGGCCATGGTGGCGCGGAACGGATGGCCCGGCGGCAGGTCGCGGCCGACGTGCCAGAATTCCTTCAGGTCGTAGTGGGTCGCGCCCTTGGCGGTCTCGATGCCGAACGGGATGTAGCCGCGCGCCCCGCCCTTGCCGAGCGCGTACTGCTTCTTGGTCTCCTCGGGCAGGGCGAAGAAGGCCTTGGCGTCGGCGATGGCCGCGTCGATGCGCGCCTGGGGCATGTCGTGGTCCGAGATCACCGCGAACCCGTAGCGCTGGAACGACGCGCCCAGCTCGTGGGCGAACCTGTCGAAATCCTTCGAATACAGGGTGAACGAGACGGGTTCGATAGCGGATGCGGACACGGGCTGGAGCCTCGACGTTAGCCAGATGGGAAATTAGTAAGACCGGACTTACTACACCGCCCAGGACCAAAGCGCCAAGAGCGGGTGCGAAGCCTCTGTTCATCGCCGGGTCATCGGCCGTATTGGAACTTGACCATGGACGGGGCGTTCTGCCGGCCAAGGATCGCACGCGATGGTGTGGGATCAAGATCACCTGAACGGGTTCGCGAGGAAATAACCGACCATGATTAAGAAGACCGCCGCCAGCGTCGCCGTGATGGCCGCCCTGGCCTTGGCCGCCTGCACCACCACCGATCCCAACACCGGCATGCCCGTCCGCAACAACACCGGCACGGGGGCCCTGGCGGGCGCCGGCGTCGGGGCGGTGCTCGGCTATCTGACCAACACCAACAAGGGCGAACAGGGCCGCAAGAACGCCCTGATCGGCGCGGGCGTCGGCGCCCTGGCCGGCGGCGCCGTGGGCAATTACATGGACCGTCAGCAGGCCGACTTCCGCCGCGGCCTGGAAGGCTCGGGCGTGATGATCCGCCGCGACGGCGACCAGATCGTGCTGATCATGCCCAGCGACGTGACCTTCGCGGTCGACAAGTCCGAGGTCCAGCCGCAGTTCACCCGCGTGCTCGACGACGTGGCCCGCACGCTGAACGCCTATCCCCAGACGACCATCGACGTGGTCGGCCACGCCGACGCCAGCGGCCCGGACGACTACAACCAAACCCTGTCGGAGCGCCGCGCCAGCGCGGTGGCCGGCTATCTGACCGGTCCCGGCAAGGTGCTGGCTGACCGCGTCTTCGTCGCCGGCCAGGGCGAGCGTCAGCCGATCGCCTCCAACGACACCGCCGAAGGCCGCGCCCAGAACCGCCGGGTGGAGATCATCCTGCGGCCGCTGACGAAGTAGGATGCCTCGGCCCTCCCTCGCGGGGGAGGGCCGAGTTGCGGCGATCGCTTGCCCCCTACGGACCGCTTCGCGGTCGTCTTCCCCCACAGGGGGAAGAGGTGCGCGGTGCGGCGTCCTCCGCCCCCTATGGGGGCGGACAGACCGCGAAGCGGTCAGGTGGGGGCAAGTGTTCGCGGGCACGGCTTCGCAGGCTCATGCGATCTCTCGCTGAGCTATCGGAAAGGGTCGCGGAGCGCCGGACGACGTCCGGAGTTTGAAAAACAATACCGTTTCGACGAAGCCCGATCGCTCCGCGCCATCGTTATCCGGAAGCCCGCGACGCTGAGCCCTGTTAGGGCCTCGCCGCCTTGAAGCCTCCGACGGGCGGGCCAGGTCAACGACACCCGGTCCCGGACCGCGAACGTGTCACCGTCCGCCTGCGGCGCCATCGACCCCCGCGCCCGACCGTTTTCGTGTTCCGGGCTCGGCGAGCATCTCGCGAACGCGAGGTTTGGCCTGTCCCTACACACGCGGACAGCCCATCGATGACGCGACCCGCTCGATCGCCCCCCGCCGCCGCATCGGTCGCTGGCCATGCGCCCTTTCCCTGCGACGAGGTGGGACAAGGATACGGGCGGTTTGGAGGGTGAGGACCAAATCGGGTCGAGGCCATGCGCCCTTTCCCTGCGACGAGGTGGGACAAGGATACGGGCGGTTTGGAGGGTGAGGACCAAATCGGGTCGAGAAAGTTCAGGGCGTTGAAATCGCTGGGGTTTGTTGGCTGAACGCAGAGCGTAGACGGCTCAGCCGGGGACATGCTCCCACGGCAAGGTCTCGGCCAATCGCCCTCGGAGCGCGGGATGAGTGCGTGTCCCCAACGACATCCACGGCGTCAAGCCGCGATCCTGGACAAACCAAGCTCAGCGGATCGGTTGGGGACACGCACTCACCCCGAGCGCTCCACGAACCTGCCGAGGTCTTGCCGTGAGAGCATGTCCCCGACTGTAGTGCGCCCCCGCGCGAAATCGGACAGGGCGTCACCCCTCTCCCTCCCACGCCTACGGCGCGGGTCCCTCCCTCTCCCCTCCGGGAGAGGGTTTCTCTAGAACGCCCCCTCGCCCGTCGCCGCGCCCAGCGCGTTGGTCCGCCGATGGGCCAGCGCCTCGGCGACGTGCACCCGGCGGACGTTGGCCGCGCCCTCCAGGTCGGCGATGGTGCGGGCCAGGCGCAGCACGCGGGTCCAGCCGCGGGCGCTGATCTGGCCGGCCTCGGCGGCGCGGGCCAGCAGGCCGCGTCCGGCCTCGTCGAGATCGGCGATCTTCTCCAGATAGCGGCCCTCGGCGCGGCCGTTCAGGGCCTCGGCCCCGATCGGCGCGCCCTCGATCGCCTCCGCCCGCTCGACCTGCAGCCGACGGGCCCGCGCCACCCGGGCAGCGGCCTCGGCGGTGCCTTCGGACGGCGGCGGCAGGGCCAGGTCGGCGGCGGTGACGGCGGGCATGTCGACGGCCAGGTCGATGCGGTCCATCAGCGGCCCGCTGACCCGGCCCTGATAGTCGCGGAGGCAGCGCGGGGCCTTGCCGCAGGCCCCGCGCCCGGCCCCGCCATGGCCGCAGCGGCAGGGGTTCATCGCCGCCACCAGCTGCACCCGGGCCGGATAGCGGACATGGGCGTTGGCCCGGGCCACCATCACCTCGCCGGTCTCCAGCGGCCCGCGCAGGCTGTCCAGCGCCTGGACCCCGAACTCGGGCAGTTCGTCCAGGAACAGCACGCCGTTGTGGGCCAACGACACCTCGCCCGGCTTGGCCTTCAGCCCGCCGCCGGTCAGGGCGGCCATCGAGGCGCTGTGGTGCGGGGCGCGATAGGGCCGGGCCCGGGTCAGGGTGCCCTTGGCGATCAGCCCCGCCACCGAATGGACCATCGAGGTCTCCAGCAGTTCGTGCGAGCTCAAGGGCGGCAAGAGCCCCGGCAGGCGCTGGGCCAGCATCGACTTGCCCGAGCCCGGCGGGCCGCAGAACAGCAGGTTGTGCGAGCCGGCGGCGGCGATCTCCAGGGCCCGCTTGGCGTGTTCCTGGCCCTTGACGTCGCGCAGGTCGCGGACCGCCTCGCCCTCGATCACCGGGCCGGGCGCGGGCGCCGACAGGATCTGGCCGCCCCGGAAGTGGTTGATCAACGCCACCAGCGAGCGCGGCGCCAGGATCCGCGTGCCGCCGGCCCAGGCCGCCTCGGGCCCGCAGGCCTCGGGGCAGATCAGGCCCAGGTCCATCGCCCCGGCGGCCATGGCGGCGGGCAGGGCCCCGGCGCAGGCCGCGATCCGTCCGTCCAAGGACAATTCGCCCATCGCCGCCCAGCCGTCGAGGGCGTCGATCGGAATCACGCCCATCGCGGCCATCACCGCCAGGGCGATGGGCAGATCGTAATGGCTGCCCTCCTTGGGCATGTCGGCCGGAGCCAGGTTGGCGACGATGCGCCTTGGCGGCAGGGCCAGGCCCATGCCGGCGAATGCTCCGCGCACCCGCTCCTTGCTCTCGGCCACGGCCTTGTCGCCCAGGCCGACGATGACCATCACCTGCTGACCGCCCGTCAGCTGGACCTCGACGTCGACGCGCCGCGCCTCCACGCCCTCGAACGCCACCGTGACGACCTTTGCGGCCATTGGGTTTTCGCCCCTTTGCCCCACTGTTTTATCCACAAGCCAAGCATGGCCGTTGGAGCGGAGCAAGAACGAAAAACGAACATTTCAGGAAAGTGTGACGATTCAGTCGTCTACAGGTAGGTCCTAATCCTCAGGTGGAACTGAGCTCGGCGATCCGATCCCAGAGGATCTCGGCGGCGTCCGCGCCCCCGAAACGCTTGAGCTGCTGGGCCCCGGTCGGCGAGGTGACGTTGATCTCGGTCAGGTATTCTCCGATCACATCGATGCCGACGAACAGCAGACCGCGCTTCTTCAGTTCCGGGCCGATGATCGCGCAGAGCTCCAGATCGCGCTTGGTCAGCTCCACGGCCTCGGCGCGCCCCCCCACGCGGAGGTTGGAGCGCACCTGGCCGGCGGCCGGCACGCGGTTGACCGCGCCCACCGGCTCGCCGTGGACCAGCAGGATGCGCTTGTCGCCCTTGCTCACGGCCGGGACGAATTTCTGGGCGATCACCTGCTCGCGGCCGATCATGGCGTGCAGTTCCAAAAGGGCGTCCAGATTGGGATCGTCGGCCAGCAGCCGCGCCACCCCCGAACCGCCGCCGCCGTAGAGCGGCTTGAGCACGATGTCGCCGTGCTTGGCCCGGAAGTCGTAGATCGCCTGGTGGTCGCTGGTGATCAGGGTCGGCGGCTGGACGCCCGGGAAATCGGTGACGAACAGCTTCTCGGGCGCGTTGCGCACCTCGGCCGGATTGTTCACGACCAGGGTGTGGGGGTGAACCTTCTCCAGGAAGTGGGTGGCGGTGATGTAGGCCATGTCGAACGGCGGATCCTGGCGCATCAGCACCACGTCGACGTCGTCCTTCATGTCCAGCAGCACGCTCTCGCCCAGCTCGGCGTGGGCGCCCTGGGTCTTGGTCAGCGTCAGGGGCTGGGCGCGGGCGAACACCCGGCCGTCCTCCATCGACAGCTTGTCGGGGGTGTAGAACCACAGCTTGTGGCCCCGGGTCTGGGCTTCCCACATCATCAGGAAGGTGGTGTCGGTTTCGATGTTGATCCCCAGGACGGGATCCATCTGGACGGCGACTCTCAGCGACATGGGGACTCCGGATCGGCTTGGGCGGGGGTCCCGCACGCGATTGCCTAGTTAAGGCGGCGGAGCCCCGAATGCGAGAGGCGACTTGCCCCGTCGACGGGTTGACGTCGCGGCGTCCTTGAAAGGCCGGGCGGCTTCACCCAGGCTCGCTCGCACGAAGATTTCCGGCGCGGACGCAACCGCCCAAGGGAGGCCAAGCCCATGAAAGCCATCCAGATCGCGGCGCCCGCCGGTCTCGACGCCCTGCGGTTTGTCGACCTGCCCGATCCGGGACCGCCGGGGCCAGGCGAGATCCTGGTCCGCCTTCGCGCCAGCTCGCTGAACTATCACGACTATCTGGTGGCGATCGGCGGCATTCCCACCGCCGACGGCCGCATCCCGATGTCCGACGGGGCCGGCGAGGTGCTGGCGGTCGGGGAGGGCGTCAAGGACTTCGCCGTCGGCGACCTGGCGGTCTCGACCTTCTTTCCGCTCTGGCAGGACGGCGACGCGCCGGACGACGGCTTCACGGGCGTGCCGGGCGACGGCGCCGACGGCTACGCCCGGGAGATGGTTGTGGCGCCGGCCACGGCGTTCACCCGGGCGCCCAGGGGCTGGGACGCCGCCGAGGCCGCGACGATCACCTGCGCGGGCGTGACCGCCTGGCGGGGCCTGGTCGGGGACGGCGCGCTCAAGGGCGGCGAGACCGTGCTGGTGCAGGGCACGGGCGGGGTGTCGATCTACGGCCTGCAGATCGCCAAGGCCTTTGGGTGCACGGTGATCGCCACCTCGTCGTCCGACGAAAAGCTGGAGCGGCTCAAGGCGCTGGGGGCCGACAGCCTGATCAACTACAAATCCGAACCCGAATGGGGCAAGGCCGTCCGCAAGCTGACCGACGGTCGCGGCGTGGATCACATCCTGGAGATCGGCGGCGCGGGCACCCTGCCCCAGTCCATCGTCGCGGCGCGCAACGGCGGCCATATCGCCCTGATCGGGGTCCTGGCCGGCGTCGCGGGGCCCGTGCCGACCGTGGCGATCATGGGCAAGCAATTGAAGGTCATCGGCCTGACCGTCGGCAGCCGCCGCCACCAGCTCGACATGATCCGGGCGATCGACGTGGCGGGCTACCGGCCGGTCCTCGACAAGCGTTTCCCGCTCGAACACCTGGCCGACGCCTTCCGCCACCAGGCGTCAAACCGCCATTTCGGCAAGATCGTCGTCGATATCTGACGGTCAGTTGAGTCTGAGCCGCATCCGCTCCCGGGCCGCCCGGGCCGCGATGGTCGCGCCGCCGTCCAGGACCTGGGCGCGCGACAGGGCCTGCAGGGCCCCCGCCAGCGCCCCCTGCCCCTCGCGGGCGGCGGCGACGTCCAGCCAGGGATGGTGGTCGGTGGGATCGAGCAGGGCGCGGCGCAGGGCCGAGCGCTCGGCCCGGGCCCAGTCGCGGGCCTGCTGGGCGCGGGCGAAGATGTTGTTCTGCAGGCGGATCAGCACGGCCCGGTCGGTGATCGGGCTCATCAGCACGTCCAGCTTGGCGGCGACGTCGGGCATCAGGCCGGTGCGCAGGGCCCGGCGCGACAGCTCGGACGGCAGCACGACCCGCCCCTCGCTGAACGGGTCCAGGGCCAGCGGCCCCTCCTCGGTCTCGATGCGCAGCAGGAAGTGGCCCGGGAAGTCGACGCCGTACAGGTCCAGGCCACAGGCGCGGCCGGCGTGCAGGTAGAACACGCCCAGGGTGACGGGCAGGCCCTTGCGCCGCTCGGCCACGGCGATCACGTCGGCGTTGTCGGGATGGTCGTAGGTGATCAGGTCGCCCGACAGCCGCAGGTCGCCGGCCATGGTCTCGGCCAGGGCCTCCTCGGGCGACTCGGCCTTCAGGCGCTCGGTCAGACGGTCGATGGAGGTCTTGGCCATGTCGAGCACGGGGGCCAGGTCACGGTCCGGGTCGTCGTGCACGGCGCAGGCCAGGGCGGCCTCGAACAGCGGAAAGGTCTTGTCCGGACATTCGCCGGCCTCGGTCAGCAGGGCTTCGGCCTCCTCCCGCGTCATTGGCCGTCCACCCAGGCGTTGGGAACGTGACGCGGACGGCGGCCGGGGGCGAGGGCGATCAGGTCCAGGCGGACCACCGCGTCGCGCAGGCCCGCGCGGTGGGCGGCGATGTGCGCGCCGGCGCGACGCAGACGGGCCCGCTGTTCGTAGGTCACCGCTTCCAGCGCGGCCTCCAGACTGGTCCTGCTCTTGACCTCGACAACGGCCAGCACGCCGCCGCGTTGCGCCAGCAGGTCGATCTCGCCCAGCGGCGTGGCCAGGCGGAAGCCGAGAATCCGATAGCCCTTGGCCATCAGCCACAGGGCCGCCACCACCTCGGCGCGGCGTCCCGACAGGCGGGCGGCGATCCCGCGAGCCCGCCTCTCCGGGCGAATGGGGCGGACGACGCTCATCCGGCCTCCTTCATCGCAAGGGCCTGGCGATAGAGGTCCTTGCGCGACAGGCCCAGGGCCTTGGCGACCTCCGAGGCGGCCTCGCCCAGCGGCAGGCGGGTCATGGCGTCGCGCAGGGCGGTCTCGGCGTCGGCGGCGCTGGCGACCTCGTCCTCGCCGGGGCCGACCAGGATGACGATCTCGCCCTTGGGAGCCTCGAAGCGGGGATCGGCGGCCAGCGCGTCCAGGGGCCCGCGGATGCAGGTCTCGTAGAGCTTGGTCAGTTCGCGGGCCACCGCGCCGGGCCGCGGACCGAACACGGCGGCCATGTCGGCCAGGCTGTCGGCCACCCGCGAGGCGCCCTCGTAGAAGATCAGGGTGGCGCGGACATTGGCCAGGTCCTGGAAGAAGGTCCGGCGCGCGGCGGTCTTGGTCGGCGGAAAGCCGGCGAACAGGAAGCGGTCGGTGGGCAGGCCGGCCAGGGTCAGGGCCGCCAGGGCCGCCGAGGCGCCGGGGATCGGGAACACCGGATGGCCGGCCGCGATCGCCGCCTGGGCCAAGCGCAGGCCGGGGTCGGAGACCATCGGCGTGCCGGCGTCCGAGACCAGGGCGATCCGCTCGCCGGCCTCCAGCCGCTCCAGGATGCGCGGCGTCTCGCGGTCGGCGACGTGCTCGTCATAGCGCTGCAGCCGCTTGGAGATGGCGTAGGCGGCCAGAAGCTTTCCGGAAACCCGGGTGTCCTCGGCCAGCAGGACGTCGCAGCCGGCCAGAACGTCCAGGGCCCGCAGGGTGATGTCGCGCAGGTTCCCGATCGGCGTGGCCACCAGGTAAAGCCCGGGGGCCAGCGGCGCGTCGGACAGGGCGGGCGGGGCAAGCTGGCGGCTCAAGGGCTTACACTTTCCGGCGGACTGGGCCGACACGAACTAGGGCGCCGACGACGCGGTTACGCAATTCTGTTGCCGACAGGGTTATCAGGTCGCGAGCGTTCCTGTCAGCCGGTCCAGTACGAGACGCCCCGATCGGGTGGCGCGAAGCCGAATCCTATCGTCGACGAGAAGATCCGCCTCGACCAGTGTTTTCACCTTGGGCGTGTCCGGCGACAGGCCCAGGGCGGCGATCTCGGCGAAGCTCACGCCGTCGTCGATGCGCAGGCCAAGCAGCAATCGCTCCTCGGCCGCCTCCAGCGGGGTGAGGGCCTCGCGCTCGAAGCCGACGCCGGTTTCGGCCACCGCGCGGATGTAGTCGGCGATCCCGCGCCGAGCCGCGGCGGCCAGCTTTCCGCCCTCCAGGCTCAGGCGCCCATGCGCGCCCGGACCGACGCCGACATAGTCGTGGCCGCGCCAGTAGACCAGGTTGTGGCGCGAGCGGGCGGCCTCGCCCCGGGCGTGGTTGGAGACCTCGTAGGCGTCGAAGCCGGCGGCCTCCAGCACGCTCTGGGTGGTCTCGAACAGGGCGGCGGCCAGGTCCTCGTCGGGCACGACCAGCGTCCCGCGTCCCACGGCGCGGTCGAAGGCGGTGCCCGCTTCGATGGTCAGCTGATAGGGCGAGACGTGCTCGGGCCCGTAGGCCAGCAGGTCGGAGAGCTCGGCCGCCCAGGCCTCCGCCGTCTGGCCGGGCCGGGCATAGATCAGGTCGGCCGACAGGCGCGGGAAGGCCTTGGCCGCCACGGCGATCGCCCGCCGGGCCGAGCCGGCGTCGTGATTGCGGCCCAGCAGCTTCAACGCCGCGTCGTCCAGCGCCTGGACCCCCAGCGACAGCCGCGCCACGCCCGCCGCGGCCAGGGCCGCGAAGCGGTCGGTCTCGGCGTCGGTCGGATTGGCCTCGAGGCTGATCTCCAGATCGTCGGCCGGGGTCCACAGCGCCTTGGCGGTCTCGATCACCCGGGCGACCTCCCCGGGATCCATCAGCGAAGGCGTGCCGCCGCCGAAGAAGATCGACAGCAGGTCGCGCGGGCCGGTCAGGGCGCGCTGGGCCTTCAGGTCGGCGACGATGGCGTCGGCCAGCGCCGCCTGCTCGTTGGTCCGCCCCCGGTCGCGCACGACGTTGAAGTCGCAATAGGGGCAGATCCTGGCGCAGTAGGGCCAGTGGACGTAGACGCCGAGGGGAGGAGGCTGGGTCACTTTCCCTCTCCGCTGTCATCCCGGGCGTAGCGGAGCGAAGACCCGGGACCGCCAGAAGCGCATGCGTTCACGCGTCGGTCCCGGATCGGCGCGCTGCGCGCTTGTCCGGGATGACAACGAAATATGGAGAGGTCACTCAAACAGCGCCGCCTTGAGCTTCTCGAACGCCACGGCGCGGTGGCTCATGGCGTCCTTGGCGGCCGGCTCCAGCTCGCCGAAGGTCTGGTCGAAACCGTTCGGGATGAAGATCGGGTCGTAGCCGAACCCCCGGTCGCCGCGTGGCGGGAAGGTCAGGGTCCCGTGGACCTCGCCCTGCACCACCACCGCCGGACCGCCGTTCGGCCAGGCCACGGCCAGGGCGCAGGTGAACCAGGCGGAACGATCCTCGGAAGCCGCCTCTTCGATCCGCTCGGCGACCTTGTCCATGGCCACGGCGAAGTCCTTGGTCGGCCCCGCCCAGCGGGCCGAATAGATGCCCGGCGCGCCGTCCAGCGCGGCGACCGACAGGCCCGAATCGTCGGCCAAGGCGATCTGCCCTGACAGGTCGGCGGCGTGGCGGGCCTTGAGCAGGGCGTTGCCGACGAAAGTCGTCTCGGTCTCGTCCGGCTCGGGCAGGCCCAGCGTCCCGGCCGCCAGCACCTCGAAGCGCCCATCCAGCAGGGCGGCCAGTTCCTTGGCCTTGCCGGGGTTGTGCGTCGCCGCGACGAGCCTCGCGCCAGCTTCCAGCTTCAGCGTCATCGCCTCTCTCCTCTCGGACAATCCCAAATGCGGCTTCTCTACTCCTCCAAGTCGCCCCCCGCCCGCAAGGTTCGCGTGGCGAACCCGCGATGGTGGCCGCGGCGCCACACCCGGGATAATCCGTTCGGTGAGCGCGATCATTACAGAGGTTTAATATCGTTTATCGATAAGCAACATTGGCGCTTCCGAATTCGCTCCCTATGTTCGCGTCATGGGAGACGCGCCATGTCGGCGCGGTTCCGCACTCGACCCGAAGGCCCGCCATGTCCGCCGCCAGACTGTTCCGCATCGTCGACGCCGTCGCCACCCGCCTGGCCACGCTGACGCTGATCGTCGGTCTGCCGCTCGCCGCCGTGACCTTCGCGATCAAGACGTTCTGACCCGGGGTCATGCTCGCCTTTGACCCGCCCCGATCCGCCGGGGCATGGTCGGCGTTTCTGCGTGAGGGGATGAGCGGATGCGCGCCTTGGGGCCTGGCTCGGTATCGAGTTTCCTGAAGATCATTCTCGATGTGATCTATGTGGGTCTGTGGGTCTGGGTCAGCCTGTTGGCGATCTTCACGGTCGCGGTGCTGCTGCTCAGCTTCAATCCCGAACTGATCACCTCGAAACTGCATATCGGCAGCTCGGTCGACGAGCTGATCACCAAGGGGCCGCTGTTCGCGGGCGCCTTGGGCGCCTGGGCGCTGCTCTCGGGAGGCTGGATGGTGATCGTCGAGCGCCTGCGGCGGGTGTTCTCCACCCTGACCGCCGGCGATCCGTTCCATCCCGACAACGTCCGCCGCCTGCGGGTGGTGGGTCTGGTCCTGGCCGCCCTGGAGATCGGCCACTACATCTTCGCCGCTCTGGCCAAGTGGCTGGCGCCGGACACCAAGATCGTCGACGGCTCGTTCAGCCTGAGCGCCTGGTTCCCGGTCCTGGTGGTGTTCGTTCTGGCCGAGGTCTTCCGCGAGGGTGCCCGCCTTCGACGGGAGGCCGAACTGACAATCTGACGACGCGGAGACGAAGAACCCCATGGCCATCCGCGTGCAACTGGACCGCATCCTTCTGGAGCGACGAATGTCGCTGACCGAGCTGTCGGACCGCGTCGGCGTGACGATCGCCAACCTGTCGATCCTCAAGACCGGCAAGGCCCGCGCCGTGCGCTTCACCACGCTGGACGCCCTGTGCCGCGAGCTGGACTGCCAGCCGGGGGACCTGATGACCTATGAGCCCGGGCCGGGGGACGTGCACGAAGAGGACTGAACCTCCTCCTTCCCCCGCGATGCTCTAGCCCCACCATCCCTTTGTAGCCTGGCATGTCTCGAGGGCCCGCTGGAAACCCCCGCGCTCGCGCAGCCGCGTCATGTAGGCCCGCTCTACGTCGCCAAACACGACCCCGACGTTCTTCCGCGCCATCTCCAGCGCATAGCCCACCGAAATGTCCGCCGCGGTGAAGGCGTCCCCAGCCAAATACGGCCCGCGCTCCAGCGCCCGCGTCACCAGGGTCAACCGGGTCGTGAACACGTCCATCGCCTGGCGCGCGCTCCAATTGTCGCGCTCGCTTTCCGGCGCGATGTTCCGGGCGCCCGAAACGAAATAGATCGAGGCGGCGAGCCCGGCTTCACCGAGGTGCAGAAACTGCTGGTAGGCGGGAAAGGCCGCGTCCCGCGCGCCCGGCGCCAGCGCCGTCGGCCCGTAGCGCGCCAGGAGGTACTCCATGATCGCGACGGACTCGACCATCGTGACGTCGCCGTCGCGGAGCGCGGGGATGAATCCGGCGGGATTGATCGCGAGGAACTCGGGGTCGTTCTCGACTCCGGCCAACAGGTCGACGCCCCGCAGCCGGTACGGCAGACCCATCTCCTCCAGCAGCCAAACGACCCGAAAGCCCCTGCCTTCGCCGAAGACTGTGATCATGGCGGACTTCCTTTCAGGCCCCGGCGCGCCCGTGAAAACGGCTCCGACGACCTAGCCGATCCAAGGGGCAAGGCTCGAGGACAGACCGCTTGCACATTGCAAGCGGTTGGAGATTGACCGGCCTGGTCCTAGTTTGCAAGCAGTTAGGAGTCGGTCATTGAGCGAGACGCATCGATCGGGTTGCCCCATCAATCTGACCCTCGAGCTGCTTGGGGACCGATGGAGCCTCATCGTCATCCGCGACATCATGTTCGGCGATCGCCGCCGCTATCGCGAACTCCTCATGCGTTCGGAGGAGGGCATAGCGTCGAACGTCCTGGCCGATCGCCTGAAGCGGCTCCTGGCGGCGGGCCTGCTCACCAAGGCCCGTGATCCCGGCCACCGCCAAAGCGGGCTCTACACCCTGACGGAGCCCGCGATCCAGTTGTTGCCGGTGCTGGCCCAGATGGGGGCCTGGGGCCGCCGGCATGCGCCGGCCTCCAGGGAGCTTTCGATCAGAGCCCAGCTTCTTGAGGAGGGCGGCCCCGCGATGTGGGAGGCGGTGATGACCGAGTTGCGGGCCGCCCATCTGGGCGGCCCGCCGGCAAAGACCTCCGCGCTCCTGCAGCTTCAGGCGGCGTTCGAGGCGATCATGGCCGAAGGCGCGGCCCCTGGCTGATCAGCCCGAAGAGGCGGGCGTCAAGGAGCCGGGGTCGCCGCGGGACTATTTGGAGACCGCTTCGCGCTGCTTCACGAACAGCTCGCCGATCCCCTTTTCCGCCAGGGCGAACAGCTGGTCGAACTCGCCGCGGGTGAAGCCGCGCTTCTCGCCGGTGGCCTGGACCTCGACGATGTCGCCGGCGTCGGTCAGCACGAAGTTGCTGTCGGCCTCGGCGCTGGAGTCCTCCTCGTAGTCGAGGTCGAGCACCGGGGTGTCCTTGAACACGCCGCAGGAAACGGCCGCCACCTGGCCCAGGATCGGGTCGGTCTTCAGCACGCCTTCCTCGATCAGGTAGTTGACCGCGATGCGCAGGGCGACCCAGGCGCCGGTGATGGCGGCGGTGCGGGTGCCGCCGTCGGCCTGGATGACGTCGCAGTCCAGGCTGATCTGGCGTTCGCCCAGGGCCTTCATGTCCACCACGGCCCGCATGGAGCGGCCGATCAGGCGCTGGATTTCCTGGGTGCGGCCGCTCTGCTTGCCCAGGGCGGCCTCGCGCCGGCCGCGGGTGTGGGTGGCGCGGGGCAGCATGCCGTACTCGGCCGTGACCCAGCCGGCGCCCTTGTTGCGCATCCAGCCGGGGACGCTTTCCTCGACCGTGGCGGTGACCAGCACCTTGGTGTGGCCGAAGCTGACCAGGCACGAGCCCTCGGCGTAGCGGTTGACGCCCGTTTCCAGCGTGACTTCGCGCGTTTGGTCTGGGGCGCGTTCGGACGGACGCATGGAAAACTCCGGGGCTTTGCGTGATAGGATGGGGCCGCTTATCCTAGTTAGGACGGTCGTCCAATCCCGTCGAAACCCGAGGGACCTTCCCGAGGGGGCCCTCAGAGACTTGGGCGGGCGCGTTCGAAGGCTAAATGACACAGCTCTTTTCGGGATTTTCCGCGCAGACTCCCAGTCTCACCGACCTGGACGCCCGCGCCCGCGACATCTTCCGACGGGTGGTCGAATCCTATCTGGAAACCGGCGAACCGGTCGGATCGCGGACCATTTCGCGCGGCGGGATGCAGCTGTCGCCGGCTTCGATCCGCAACACCATGCAGGACCTGGCCCAGCTGGGCCTGCTGGACGCCCCCCACACCAGCGCCGGCCGCATCCCGACCCATGCGGGCCTGCGGATGTTCGTCGACGGCCTGCTGGAGGTGGGCGACATCGGCGAGGAGGAGCGGCGGACCATCGAGGCCCGCCTGTTCGCCCACGGCCGCTCGTTCGAGGAGGCGATGGGCGAGGCCAGCGCCATCCTGTCGGGCCTGGCCGGCGGGGCCGGCGTGGTGGTCGCCCCGGTCCGCGAGGGCGGGGTCAAGCACGTGGAGTTCGTGGCCCTGGGCGCTGACCAGGCCTTGGCGATCATGGTGTTCGACGACGGCACGGTCGAGAACCGGTTGATGCGGCGCTCGGCCGGCGTCACCCCCGCCTCGCTGCAGGAGGCCTCCAACTTTCTCAACGCCCGCCTGCGCGGCCGCACCCTGCAAGAGGCCAAGGTCGAGATGGCGGCCGAGCTGGACACCGCCCGGCGTGAACTGGACGCCACGGCGGCGCGTTTGGTCGAGGACGGCCTGGCGGCCTGGAGCGGCGGCGACGGCGACGAGCGCGCCCTGATCGTCCGGGGCCGGGCCAACCTGCTGGCCGACGCCAGCGCCCGGGAAGATCTGGAGCGCGTGCGGCGGCTGTTCGACGACCTGGAGCAGAAGGGCCAGCTGATCGGCCTGCTGGACGACGTTCGCGGCGCCGAGGGCGTGCGCATTTTCATCGGGGCCGAAACGCGACTCTTTTCGCTTTCGGGTTCCTCCTTGATCGCGGCGCCCTATATGACGGGCCGACAGAAGGTGCTGGGAGCGATCGGCGTGATCGGCCCCACCCGCTTAAACTATGCCCGGGTGATCCCGCTGGTGGACTATACCGCCCGCGTGCTCGGCCGGATGATGGACGGATGAGGACTTAAGAGATGACCGACGAACAAACGCCGGCCGAGGACGTGGCCTTCGAGGCCGATGACGCTTCGCAGGAAATCGAGGCGCTGAAGCTGGAAGTGGCGGCCCTGAAGGATCAGGCGCTGCGCTACGCGGCCGAGGCCGAGAACACCAAGCGCCGGGCCGAGCGCGAGTCGAACGACGCGCGCGCCTACGCCATCCAGAAGTTCGCCCGCGACCTGCTGGGCGTGGCCGACAACCTGTCGCGCGCCACGGCCCTGAGCCCGCGCGACTCGCAGGACCCGGCGGTGACCAACTACATCATCGGCGTCGAGATGACCGAGAAGGAGCTGGTGGCGGCCTTCGAACGCAACGGTCTGAAGAAGATCGACCCGAGCAAGGGCGAGAAGTTCGACCCCCACCTGCACCAGGCGGTGATGGAGCAGCCCTCGGACGAGGTCGCCGCCGGCGGCGTCATCCAGGTGCTGCAGGCCGGCTACGAGCTGATGGGCCGCCTGGTCCGTCCCGCCATGGTCGCCGTGGCCGCCAAGGGCTCGACGGGCCCGGGCGCGCCGGCGGAACCCGCCGCGGCGGGACAGAACCCGTACGCCAGCAACGGCGCGGACACCGGCGGTTCGTTCGACACCAAGGCCTAGGGCTCCACCCCAACTTACCAGCCGTCATCCCGGGCCTTGTGCCCGGGACCCCTGGTTCAGCCCGCGCGTGAAGTGCAAGCGGTTCGCCAGCGAACCGCCCCCTCCGCACCTGCGGCGGACAGAGGGGTCCCGGGCACAAGGCCCGGGATGACGATCTGATAGAGAGTGCTCAACCCCCTCCCGCGATCAGATCCGCCAACCCTCGCGCGCCGGCCACGGCGTCCGCCCAGGCGAGGTCGAAGTCCGCGTCGTCGCCGTAGTACGGATCGGCCACGGACTTGCCCCGGCGGCCCTCGACGGCGTCCAGCAGCAACAGCAGCTCGGCCATCGCGTCGGACGGCCGGATCCGCTTCAAGTCGGCCAGGTTGTCCCGATCCAGCGCGACCACGTGCGTGAAGCGGTGGAAATCCTCGGGCCTCACCTGCCGGCCGCGATAGGCCGAGATCTCGACGCCGTGCCGGCGGGCCACCGCCTGGGCCCGGCGGTCGGGCGGATCGCCGACGTGCCAGCCGCCGGTGCCGGCCGAATCGATCTCGACCTCCAGGCCGCGCCGCTCGGCCTCCCGGCGGAAGGCGGCCTCGGCCAGGGGCGAGCGACAGATGTTGCCCAGGCAGACGAACAGGACGGCGACGCGCTTCACGAACAGCCTTTCGACAACGGGCCGCGCCGCTTGCGCGCGCGCCGGACAGGCCCAACATGTAGCCTCGCCCATTCCCCTGACGAAAGGCCGTCTTCCCATGACCACCGAAACCGCGATCCTCGCCGGCGGCTGCTTCTGGGGCGTCCAGGACCTGCTGCGCCGCTATCCGGGCGTGCTGAAGACCCGTGTCGGCTATTCCGGCGGCGACGTGCCCAACGCCACCTACCGCAACCACGGGACCCACGCCGAGGCGATCGAGATCGTCTTCGATCCGGCCGTGATCAGCTATCGCCAGATCCTGGAGTTCTTCTTCCAGATCCACGATCCGACCACCCTGAACCGCCAGGGCAACGACATCGGCCTCAGCTACCGCTCGGCGATCTTCTATGCGGACGAGGCGCAGAAGCGGGTCGCCGAGGAGACGATCCAGGACGTCGACGCCTCGAACCTGTGGCCCGGCAAGGTGGTGACCGAGCTGGCCCCGGTCGGCCCGTTCTGGGAGGCCGAGCCCGAGCACCAGGACTATCTGGAGCGGATCCCCAACGGCTACACCTGCCACTTCATCCGCCCGGGCTGGAAGCTGCCGACCCGCGCCGACCGCGCCGCGGCCGGCTAAGGGCCCGAAAAAACCTCGTCCTTCGACAGGCTCTGGATGGGGTTTTTCCACTGAACCGTCGCCAGATGCAGCCCTCATCCCGAGCTTGTCGAAGGACGAGGGCGGCCCCACGGACGGGCGGCGGCAAATGATCGGCGGCCGGGGCGCCATTTCGTCGCACCCCGTCGCGCGCCCCCTCTTCCCCAGCGGCGCGATTACGCTAATGTCGCAAGTCCATTCATTGCGGGGCCGCGGGGGATTCTCTCTGTCGGCGGCGGCCCTGGGACCTGGACCGAGATATGAAGCTTACCATCGAGCGGGCGGCGCTGCTGAAGGCGCTGGGTCACGTGCAGAGCGTCGTCGAACGCCGCAACACCATCCCGATCCTGTCGAACATCCTGCTGTCGGCCGATCGCGACACCTTGTCGTTCTCGGCCACCGACCTGGACATGGAGATCATCGACGAGGGCCTGGCCCAGATCGACGGGCCCGGCCAGATCACGGCCCCGGCCCACACCCTGTATGAAATCGTCCGCAAGCTGCCCGACGGTTCGGACGTTTCGCTCAGCTTCAGCGGCGACGACCCCCGCCTGGTGATCCAGGCCGGCCGCTCGCGCTTCAACCTGCCGGTCCTGCCGGCCGGCGACTTCCCGGTGATGAGCAGCGACGGCCTGTCGGGCCGCATCTCGGTCGACACCAACGACCTGATGCGGCTGATCGACAAGACCCGTTTCGCGATCTCGACCGAAGAGACCCGCTACTATCTGAACGGCCTCTATCTCCACACCGTCAACGACGGCGGCGTGACCAAGCTGCGCGCCGTGGCCACCGACGGCCACCGCCTGGCCCTGGCCGAGATGGACGCGCCGGAAGGCTCGGCCGGTCTGCCGGGCGTGATCGTGCCGCGCAAGACCATCCAGGAGGCTCGCCGCCTGATGGAATCGGCCGGCGAGCAGGTCGACCTGCAGATCAGCGCCCAGAAGATCCGCTTCGAGTTCGGCCGCGCGGCCCTGACCTCCAAGGTCATCGACGGCGCCTTCCCGGACTATCTGCGCGTCATCCCGCGCGACAACGCCAAGATCCTGACCCTGGACAACGACCTGTTCGCCAAGGCCGTCGACCGCGTGGCCACCATCTCGGCCGAGAAGAGCCGCTCGGTGAAGCTGGCCGTCGAGCCGGGCCGCATCACCCTGACCGTGCGCAACATGGAAGCCGGCCAGGCCGTCGAAGAGGTCGAGGTCGATTACGACGGCGAAGCCTTCGAGATCGGCTTCAACGCCCGCTACCTGCTGGACGTCTGCGGCCAGATCGGCGGCCCGATCGCCGAGTTCCGCTTCGCCGACCCGGCCAGCCCGACCCTGGTGGTCGATCCGACCGACCCTGGCGTCAAATACGTGCTGATGCCGCTGCGGGTGTAGGAGCTCCAGGCTTCGATCCTTTCGACGAAACGGGCGCCCCTCCGCCCCCTCTGGGGCGGACAGACCGCTTCGCGGTCAGGTGGGGGCAAGTGCTCACCGGCACGACCTCTCGTCCTCACGCGGAAACCCGCTGAGCGAATGGGGAGGGTGCGAAGCGCCCGGGCCTCGCCCGGAGGATTGGCAGTTTTGATTACCGTTTCGACGAAGTTCAGGCGCTTCGCGTGGAACCGTTATCCGGAAGCCTTCGGATCGCGGATTTTTAACCCGCTCCGATGGAGGCCCCCGACGGGCGGAGAGTTGGCGCTCTCCGGACCGCCTGGGCGATCCGATGCCTTCACCTACACGGCGCATGACGCCTATGGCGG
This sequence comes from Caulobacter sp. Root1455, assembly GCF_001426905.1. Lineage (GTDB taxonomy): Bacteria > Pseudomonadota > Alphaproteobacteria > Caulobacterales > Caulobacteraceae > Caulobacter. The sequence continues at coordinate 369,595 of NZ_LMFQ01000023.1, read as the reverse complement.
GGTGTCGGGTTCGGATCGCGGATTTTTAACCCGCTCCGATGGAGGCCCCCGACGGGCGGAGAGTTGGCGCTCTCCGGACCGCCTGGGCGATTTCAGCCCAGGCCTGCCACGTCCGTCGATCCCTCGCCGCCTGGGTTTCGTCCTGTGTTGCAAGGAACCTGCCCAGGACCGTCGCGAAGGCTGTCACTGAAGACCACCGACAAACGCTTCCCGCTCGACCACTCCCGAAAGCCGCATCGGTCGCCGTACGTGCGCCCTCCCCGTGCCTTCAGGTGAGGTCATTATGCGGGCGGTTTGAAAGGTGAGGACCAAATCGGGTCGAGAAAGTTCAGGGCGTTGAAATCGCTGGGGTTCGTTCGCTATGTGCCGAGCATCAACATCGCGAAACCCTCTCCCATGGGGAGAGGGCGGGGCCCGCCGCGTAGCGGTGGGAGGGTGAGGGGGTTCTGAGCCAACCGGCGTGCCGGCAGGGCGCTGAAAACGCGGCGATGTGTGAAACCGGACAAGGCGTCACCCCTCTCCCTCCCACGCCTGCGGCGCGGATCCCTCCCTCTCCCCTCCGGGAGACAATGACCGGCCTCCGGCCGGCCGCCCCGCGGCGGCCCTTCGGGCCGTCATTGACACGGCCAGACGACAGAGCTCCGATCCACCAAGGCTTTAAGGCGCGGCCCCATCCGGGGCGGATGCGGGCTTGCGCCAAGCGGACGTTCCAAACGTCCGAGAAGGGTGGGGAGCGGTCATTGACGTCGGATCGTTTTGGCGATCTTGAAGGGTGATGTCTTGCTGCGACCGAATGGCTTTCGACCTCAACCAAGTATGTGAGTTGCACCGCGATCGCGCAGCGTGCCCGGACGCCATGATCGCCGAGGTTCGTGGTGGCTACGGCCTATATGTTCGGACGGGCGAGAACGGCTACGGTTCAAGTGTCATCGAAATCGGCTTTTGCCCATGGTGCGGAACGGCGTTGGCTCCGATCGGAGAGATCGACCTATCGCTCTTGGCTTCTGACGACGACTAGGCAGTCGTTCGGCGCAAGACCGATCTTAAAAGGGGGATAAATGGAAGCGACAGGGGTTCTCGCCGTCGGGGAAAGCACGGCCGCCATGGCCTACATCAAGGCTCGGTGGGGCGTGTCGCCGCGTCAGATGAAATTCATTCTCGTGGTCTGCATGTTGGCCATCGGCATCCCTGTAGGGGCCTGGGCGTCGGGGTCATGGTCGGCGGCCGCCATGTCGGTCGAGTTCGCCGTTGTCGGCCTGGGCGTGGGCCTAGTGGCGATCCAGTGGCTGGTGGGACCTTCGATGCGAAAGGCCCTCGCCGCGCGCGGACAGCCCTACGAACAGTCGCTGACGCTGCGCGTGACGGCTGAGGCTCTGGTCTATGACTTGGCGGACCTGACGCTGACCGCTCGCTGGCCCTGCGTCACGGACCTCTACCAAACCCGCAAGTACTGGGTTTTCCTGGTGCAAAGCAGCGCCATGGTCCTCCCGCGACGCTTCTTCACAACTCCCGACGCCGAACGCGATTTCATTGCCGAAGCCGCGTCGCGGATGACCGAGGCTGCACGTGCGAGAAGCCCGGACGCGACAAGGCTTGTCGGCGGGTAGCGGAAAGTTCGCCAAAGTCCACAACGGGTCGAAAGCGGCCAAAGCTTTCCGCCGCGAACCTTCCCAGCCCCGCCTCAGGCGACGCCGAGGGCTCGCACGATCAGCCAGAGCACGCCGCAGATGACCGCCCAGCCGGTGGCGATGCCGAGTTCCGGGTGGTTCTGCCACCATTGGCGCTGAGCGCCCAAGGTCTTGAGTCGCATGTGCCCCCTCCCCAGGGTTTTGTTACCGCTATTCATCACCGACGCCGCGAGTCGCGCAAGCAACCTGCGGTGTCACGATATCGTCGCGTGACGGCTTCCCGGCCCTTGCCGACCTCCCCGCGCGTGCTAGCCTCCGTTTCATAAGAAAACGGGAGGAAGCGCGTGGTGAGAGTGAACTACATGACGGTGGGGTCCAACAAACTGGAGGCGGCCAAGGTCTTCTACGACGCCCTGCTGGGATCGATCGGCATGGCGGGGGTCTACGAGCATCCGTCGGGCGGGCGGCTGTATCGCGGCAAGGGCACGGGGCTGTTCGGCGTGCTGGGTCCCCATGACGGCCAACCGGCCTGCGTCGGCAACGGCATGATGGGCGGCTTCGACTTCGAAAGCCGCGAGGAGGTCGACGCCTTCCACGCCAAGGCCATGGAACTGGGCGGGACCTGCGAGGGTCCTCCGGGCGAGCGGATGCCCGGCGCCTATTTCGCCTATTTCCGCGATCTGGATGGCAACAAACTCTGCGGCTACAAGTTCGGCTGAGGCGTCCCCATATCCTCGCCGGACGCGATCGGCGCCGGCGAGGAGATTTCCCATGAGCACGGACATGAACGGCCGCGTGGCCCTGGTCACCGGGGCGTCGTCGGGTTTCGGCGAGGCCGTGGCCCTGGGCTTGGCGCGCGCCGGCGCCAAGGTCGCCCTGGCCGCCCGGCGCGAGGATCGCCTGCGCGACCTGGCCCGGCGCATCACCGCCGAGGGCGGCGAGGCCCACGTCATCGTCGCCGACTTCACCGACGAGCACGCCGCCCAGCGGGCGGTCCGCGAGACCGAGGCGGCGTTCGGCCGGCTCGACATCCTGATCAACAACGCCGGCGTCATGTATCTGGAGCCGGTGGCCACGGCCGATCTCGGCCGCTGGCGGTCGATGCTGGAGCTGAACCTGCTGGGCCTGATCGCCGCCACCCAGGCCGCCCTGCCCGGCATGACCGCCCGCAAGGACGGCCACATCGTCAACATCGCCTCGACCGCCGGCCACGTCTCCAACCCGCTGGCGGCGGCCTATTCGGCCACCAAGTTCGGGGTGGTGGGCTTCTCGGAGTCGCTGCGCAAGGAGGTCCACAAGGACAATATCCGCGTCACGGTGATCTCGCCCGGCATGGCGGCCACCGAACTGCGCGACCATATCGCCGTCGAGGCCATCCAGACCACGCTCAACAAGAACGCCGCCGCCATGCGCCAGCTGACCGCCGAGGACGTCGCCGACGCCATCCTCTACGCCGTCTCGCGCCCGCCCCACGTGACGATCAACGAAATCCTGATGCGCTCGACCGACCAGGAGCGGTAGGGGGCAGCGACCTCGGCGCCCCACATCGTTGTCATCCCGGAAAGCGCGCAGCGCTTGTCCGGGACCCAGGTGAACCGCACCGCATCCGCCCAGCCCCCTGGGTCCCGGACAGCCTCCGCGAGGCTTCCGGGATGACAACCCTCGGGGATCGAAGGGAAGATCGGCCCTCCAGATTTAGACCTGGCCCGCGAATAGGCTAGAACCCCCCGGTGAGCCGCGCCGCCCTGCTTTCCCTGACCCTGACCGACTTCCGCTCGTACGAGCGCGCGACCCTGCGTCCGGAGGGCGCCAGCGTCTATCTGTTCGGGGCCAACGGGGCGGGCAAGACCAACCTGCTGGAGGCCATCAGTCTGCTGTCGCCGGGCAAGGGCCTGCGCGGGGCCAGCCTGACCGAGGTGGGTCGTCGCCAGCCGGGCGAGACGACCGGCCGCGCCTGGGCCGTGGCCGCCGAGGCCCAATCCCCTTCAAGCATGGGCGCCGATGACGAGCCGATCCGGCTGGGCACCGGCGTCGAACTGGCCGGCGCGGCCCGCCGAATCGTCCGCATCGAGGGCGAGACCGTCCCGCCCGGACGCCTGGCCGACCACCTTCGCCCGATCTGGCTGACCCCGGCCCAGGACCGCCTGTTCCTCGAGGCGGCCGGCGAGCGCCGCAAGTTCTTCGACCGCCTGGTGTTCGCCGGCGAGCCCGACCACGCCCGCCACGCCAACGCCTACGACAAGGCCCAGCGCGAGCGCATGCGCCTGCTGACCGACGCCGCCGAAAGCGGCCAGCCGGCCGACACCGTGTGGCTGACCGCGCTGGAGGCCCAGCTGGGCCAGGCCGGCGCCCTGATGTCCGGGGCCCGGGCCCGCACCCTGACGGTTCTGCAGGCCGAGATCGACAGCCGCGGCGACCGCCCCTTCCCGCGCGCCCGCCTGGCCCTGACCGGCGAGTGGGAGAAGATGGCGCTGGAGGGGGTCGAGCCCGCCGAGATCGAGGCCCGGCTCGCCGCCGCCCTGGCCGCCGCCCGGCTCCGTGACGGGGCCGCCGGACGGGCCCTGACCGGTCCGCACCGGGGCGATCTGGCCATCCATCACGTCGACAAGGACCGTCCCGCCGCGGAATGTTCGACCGGCGAGCAGAAAGCGCTGATTCTGAACCTGGTTTTGGCCCAGGCGGCGCGACTTTCGCGTGCGAAAGACGCGCCGAATCCTATATTGTTGCTCGACGAAGTCGCCGCGCATCTCGACCTGAAAAGGCGAGCCGCCTTGGCCGACGAAATCACGGCGCTCGGACTCCAGGCCTTTCTCACGGGCACGGACCAGTCGCTGTTCGACCACCTGAAAGGTCGGGCTCTCGGCGTTCGCGTCAGCGAACTCGGCCTGACCGCATTGGAAGACGTATGACCGAAGAGACCAAGGGCCCCGAGGCCGACAACACCGGCGATCGCCTGACCACCGCGGACGGCTCGGAAATGTCGGCGCCTGAAGTGATGCAGGGCGAGTACAGCGCCGACTCGATCAAGGTGCTCAAGGGCCTGGACGCGGTGCGCAAGCGCCCCGGCATGTACATCGGCGACACGGATGACGGCTCGGGCCTGCACCACATGGTCTACGAGGTGGTCGACAACGCCATCGACGAGGCCCTGGCCGGCCACGCCACCAAGGTCGAGGTGATCCTCAACGCCGACGGCTCGGTGACGGTCACCGACGACGGGCGCGGGATCCCGGTCGACATCCACGAGGGCGAGGGCGTCAGCGCGGCCGAGGTCATCATGACCCAGCTGCACGCGGGCGGTAAGTTCGACCAGAACAGCTACAAGGTCTCGGGCGGCCTGCACGGCGTGGGCGTCTCGGTGGTCAACGCGCTCAGCGACTGGCTGGAGCTGAAGATCCACCGCAACGGCCACAGCTACCAGATGCGCTTCGAGCGCGGCGACGCGGTGACCTCGCTGGCCCAGACCGGCGATTCGCCCGTCCGCGCCGACGGTCCCAAGGCCGGCGAGACCCTGACCGGCACGGAAGTGACCTTCTTCCCGTCGCTGGAAACCTTCGCCTTCATCGAATTCGACCGGAAAACGCTCGAGCACCGGCTGCGCGAACTGGCCTTCCTGAACTCGGGCGTGACGATCTATTTCCGCGATCTGCGCGACGCCGAGCCGTGGGAGGAAAAGCTGCACTACGAGGGCGGCATCGAGGCCTTCGTGCGCCACCTCGACAAGGCCAAGACCCCGCTCCTGAAAACCCCGATCGTCATCCGGGGCAAGAAGGACAAGGTCGAGGTCGACCTGGCCCTGTGGTGGAACGACAGCTACCACGAGCACATGCTGTGCTTCACCAACAACATCCCGCAGCGGGATGGCGGCACGCACTTGTCGGCCTTCCGGGGCGCCCTGACCCGGATCATCACCAACTACGCCGAGAGCTCGGGCATCACGAAGAAGGAAAAGGTCAATGTCGGGGGCGAGGACGCCCGCGAAGGCCTGACCTGCGTGCTGTCGGTCAAGGTGCCGGATCCCAAGTTCAGCTCACAGACCAAGGACAAGCTGGTTTCGTCCGAAGTCCGCCCGGCCGTCGAGGGCCTGGTGCAGGAAGGCCTGGCCACCTGGTTCGAGGAGCATCCGAACGAGGCGAAAGCCATCGTCTCCAAGATCGCCGAGGCCGCCGCCGCCCGTGAGGCCGCGCGCAAGGCCCGCGAACTGACCCGCCGCAAGAGCGCGCTCGACATCACCTCGTTGCCGGGCAAGCTCGCCGACTGCTCCGAGCGTGACCCGGCCAAGTCCGAGATCTTCATCGTCGAGGGCGACTCGGCCGGCGGCTCGGCCAAGCAGGCCCGCAACCGCGACAACCAGGCCGTCCTGCCCCTGCGCGGCAAGATCCTCAACGTCGAGCGGGCGCGGTTCGACAAGATGCTGTCGTCCGACCAGATCGGCACGCTGATCACCGCCCTGGGGGCCGGCATCGGCCGCGACGACTTCAACCCGGACAAGGTGCGCTACCACAAGATCGTGCTGATGACCGACGCCGACGTCGACGGCGCCCACATCCGCACCCTGCTGCTGACCTTCTTCTATCGTCAGATGCCGGAGCTGATCGAGCGCGGCTACATCTACATCGCCCAGCCGCCGCTCTACAAAGCCGCCAAGGGCAAGTCGTCGCGCTACCTGAAGGACGACTTCGAGATGGACGCCTTCCTGGTCGACGAGGGCGTCGAGGGCGCCGAACTCGACCTGCCGTCGGGCGAGCGCCGCACCGGCCAGGACCTGCTGGCCCTGGTCCAGCTGTGCCGCCAGGCCAAGGGCAACATCGACCGCCTGGCCCAGCGCGCGCCGGCCTTCGCCATCGAACAGGGGGCCCTGGCCGGCCTGTTCGGCGAAAACCCCGACATCGCCGCCGCCGCCAAGCGTCTTGATCTGTATGCGGAAGAAGGCGACGGCCCGTGGTCGGGCGAGCGCGGCGACACCGCCTATGTGTTCAAGCGCATCCGCCGCGGCGTCACCGAGAGCGTGGTGCTGGACGACGGCCTGCTGCACGCCGCCGACGCCCGCCGCCTGGCCGAACGGGCCGGCGCCCTGGCCGACGTGTTCTCCGGCGCGGCGATCTTCCGCCGCAAGGACAAGTCGACCACCGTGCGCGGTCCGCTCGACCTGCTGGGCGCGGTGCTCGACGCCGGCCGCAAGGGCCTGTCGATCCAGCGCTACAAGGGCCTGGGCGAGATGAACCCCGACCAGCTGTGGGAGACCACCCTGGACGTGGAAGCCCGCACCCTGCTGCAGGTGCGCGTCAACCACGCCGACGACGCCGACGACATGTTCAGCCGCCTGATGGGCGACCTGGTCGAACCCCGCCGCGAGTTCATCCAGGAAAACGCCCTGGACGCCGAGGTGGACGTTTAACGTTCCTTTTTGATCCGCTCATCCCGGCGAAGGCCGGGACCCAGATGGAATGGCTTTGAGGCTGACGCCAAGAACTCAGAGTCCTTCCAGCCGACCACACCGCTATGGGATCTGGGTCCCGGCCTTCGCCGGGATGAGCGGATTTTATGATCAGTCATCCGTGAAATAGTCGGCGATCGCCGCGTCCACGGACTCCAGCTCGAAGTTCGGCGAGCCGGCGCGTTCCAGGGCGTGGCGGATCTGCCAGGCGCTGCGGCCGACATGGATGCCCATGCCGCGCAGCTCCTCGACGATCGCCGCGCGGGTGGCGTCGTCGACCGACTTGTTGTTCTCCAGCCGCGCCTGGTCCAGCCGCCAGCCGAAATAGCTGTCGGGCGTCAGCTCGATCACCGCGCCCGGGGCCGGCAGCCATTCGTAGATCGCGCAGCGGCGGTCCACGGCCGCGTCGACATAGTTGGCCAGGCAGTTGCGGTAGCGCCGCGCGGCGTCGCGGATCGCCGCCACGCTCTCCAGCGGCCGCAGACGCTCCGTCCCCGGATGGGGCGGCTTGGGCAGCTCGCGGCGGAAGTCGTCGGCCACCAGGTTGAACAGCGTCTTGGCGTTCGGGGCGCGGGTCCAGACGGCGATCCGCTGGGCCAGGACCGCCTCCGGCAGGCGGCGGGCGAGCAGGGCGTGCGCCTCGGCCAGCAGCTTGGCCTGGGCGGCGCTGACCCGCACGGCGACCCCGCCGGCGTCGCGCAGCGGACGCGGCAGGGCGCCCAGGGTCCGCACCTGCAGCGGGTCGATCTGGGCCGCGTGACGCAGGGTCTTGGCCGGCTTGGGATCGGCCAGCAGGGCGACCAGGACGCGATAGTCCTCGGGCGTCCAGGCGATCTCGCCCAGCCGCTCCAACGCCCGGGCCAGACCTTCCGGGGCCGGATCCAGCACCAGCCGCACGGCCTTGCGCAGCGGCGCCTCCAGCAGCAGATCGACGTCGACCGCGGCGTGACGATCGGTTTCCATCGCCAGCATCAGGCAGATCAGGTGCCGCCGCGCGGTCGGGGCGGTGACGAACGGGGTGTGCGGCGCGGGCCACAGGGCGGCCAGCACGTCCGCATAGGCGGGCGCGATCAGGCGCAGCAGGGGCGAGGCGGACTCGGTCGCCTTGGCCAGAACGAGGGTGGTCATCGATAGCTCCCGGCGACAGCCGGGGCGGGCCGTCGCTAGCGGTTGTGTTGGAGACGAAGCGGGCGCGGCTCGCACGACGCGCGCCATCGCACCGGGATCGGTGGCTTGTATGGCTGGGCGGCGTTCAAGGTCATGCGGCGGCGGCTTCTTCCGGAGCGTGGATCGGGAGACGCTGATCTCATGATCCCCCGCCGTCGACAAGGTCGTCGCGACCCGGGAGACGACTTGGCGGCGACCTTGTTGCCGTCACGACACGGTTCGGCGAACGCCGTACGCGCTCAGGCCATGGCCACGAACATCGCCGCCGCGGCGATCGCCATCACCGCCGTGGCCAGCCAGCCGAACAGCTTCAGGGCCGGGCCGGCGACGAAGCGGCCCATCTGGTCGCGGCGCGAGGCGACCAGCATCATCACCACCATCATCGGCACGGCGATCACGCCGTTGATCACCGCGCTCAAGAACAGGGCCTGGATCGGATCGATCTTCATCAGGTCCAGACCGACGCCCAGCAGGGTGGCCGCGCCGATCACCGCATAGAAGCCGACCGCCTCCCAGGGCTTGTTGTCGAGACCGCAGGTCCAGCCCCGGCTCTCGCCCACCGCATAGGCGGCGGATCCGGCCAGGACCGGGATCGACAGCAGGCCGGTGCCGACAATGCCCAGGGTGAACAGCAGGAAGGCGAACCGGCCCGCCGCCGGCTCCAGGGCCTTGGCCGCGTCGGCGGCCGTGGCGATCTCGGTCTTGCCGGCGGCGTGCAGGGTGGCCGCGGTGGCGATCATGATGGCCAGGGCGATCAGGTTCGAGACCGCCATGCCGACGAAGGTGTCCATCCGTATGCGGCGCATCTCGCGCTTGGCCTGCTCGGGCGCCTCGGTCAGGGGGCGGGCCTGGTCGTCGTGATCGACCTCCTCGACCTCCTGGGCGGTCTGCCAGAAGAACAGGTAGGGGCTGATCGTCGTGCCGAAAACGGCGACGATGGTGGTGATCGCCTCCTTGGAGCCCAGCAGCTTCAGATCCGGCAGGAACAGGCCCCGCGCGACCTGCCCCCAGTCGAGCTTCACGACCAGGACCACGGCGACATAGGCGAACAGCACCAGGGTCAGCCATTTGAGGAAGCGGACATAGCGCTTGTACGGAACGAACATCTGCAGCAGCAGCGACACGACCGCGAAGCCGATCGTGAACAGATGCGCGCCGCCGCCCGCCAGCAGCCGAGCGGCCGCCCCCATGGCGGCCAGGTCGGCGCCGATATTGACGGTGTTGGCCGCGAACAGAAGGACGACCAGACCCGTCACGGCGCCGCTGGGGATCACCTCGCCCATGTTGCGAGCCAAGCCCTTGCCGGTGACCCGGCCGATCTCGCCGCTGACCAGCTGGATGGCGCTCATCAACGGATAGGTCAGCAGCAGGGTCCACAGCAGGCCGTAGCCGAACCGCGCCCCGGTCTGGGAATAGGTGGCGATGCCGGACGGATCGTCGTCGGCCGCGCCGGTGACTAGGCCGGGCCCCAACTGCTCGAACAGGGCGATTGACCGGACGCGACGGAGCAACGAGGTCATGGTGCGTCTCTTGCCCATTCACCGGCCTGGGGAGTGGGCTGAAACACCGGCCGGGGCGCTTGGTTCCTGTGTCGCCTGTGGGACGAAGCCCAAAATTCCAGCTTGCCAAACCAGATACATAGCTATGTATATATCTCGACATGTTTGTGACCCCCGAGAGCTCGATCATGACCCCCGACACCCTCGCCGACCTGGGCGTGACCTTCCTGGGCAGCCGGATGAAGCGCCTGGCCGACCGGCTGCAGACCGACGCCGCCGCCACGCTCCAGGCCATGAACCTGCCGATCCAGCCGGCCCAGCAACCGTTCATGGCCGTGCTGCGCCAGCAGGGTCCGCAGACCGTGGGCGGCGTCGCCCAGCATCTGCGGATCAGCCAGCCGACCGCCACCCGCGCCGTCCAGGCCTTGATGGAGCAGGGCCTGATCGACGCCAGCCGCGAGGGGCGGGACCAGCGCCAGAAGCTGCTGTCGCTGAGCGCGGCCGGCGAAGCCTTGATGGACCGGCTGGAGCGCGACCTGTGGCCCAAGGTCGAGGCCGCCGCCGTATCGCTGTGCGGCGGCCGCCACGCCGCCCTGCTGGAGGAGATCACGATGATCGAGACCGAACTTGACCGCCGCTCGCTGGTGGACCGGATCATGGCCCCCGCCGCGGCGCCGGCGATGACCATCCGCGACTTCTCCGACGACCTGGCGCGGGCGTTCCACGACATCAACGCCGCCTGGATCGCGCAGATGTTCGCCCTCGAGGAGAACGACATCACGCTGCTGGAGAACCCGCGCGAACTGATCGTCGACAAGGGCGGGGCGGTGCTGTTCGCGCAGACGCCGGACCTGGGGGTGGTGGGGACCTGCGCCATCATGCGGATGAAGGACGGCTGGTTCGAGCTGACCAAGATGGGCGTCCTGGAGGCCGCGCGCGGCCGCAAGGTGGGCGAGTTCCTGCTGGCGGCGGCGCTGGAGCGGGCCAAGGCCATGGGCGTCGCCGACCGGCTCTACCTGCTGACCAACAGGAAGTGCGGGCCGGCCATCCATCTCTACGAGAAGCTGGGCTTCCAGCACGACGCCGAGATCATGGCGCTGTTCGGCAGCCGGTATGAGCGGTGCGACGTGGCGATGCGGTATCGGGGTTAGGAAGACACCTGAGCCGCGACCGCCTTCAGCACCTCGCGCGCCGCGTTCGGGTCCAGCCGCACCTGCAGGCCGCGCTGGCCGCCGTTGATGTAGACGCGATCGTGGGCCAGGGCGTCGGCCTCGATCACCGCCGGCAGCGGCTTGCGCTGGCCGAACGGGCTGATGCCGCCGACCTTGTAGCCGCTGATCCGCTCGGCGTCGGCGGGCTTCATCATCTGAGCCGACTTGCCGCCGACCGCCGCCGCCAGCTTCTTCATCGCCACCTCGCGGTCGGAGGGCGCGATGACCAGAACCGGCTTGCCGTCGACCAGCGCCATCAGGGTCTTGAGCACCCGGCCAGGATCCTCGCCCAGGGCCGCGGCGGCGGCCAGGCCGATGCTGTCGGCGTCCGGATCGTAGTCGTAGGCGTGGACCGTGAAATCGACCCCGGCCTTGGTCAGGGCGAGGGTGGCGGGCGTGGTGCGGGACATGGCGTCACTATAGCCAAGCCCGCCCGAAAACCTCGCCCTTCGACAGGCTCAGGATGAGGTTTTCTTCTCTTCGGCCTGCGGAATGGTCCTCATCCTGAGCTTGTCGAAGGACGAGGACCACGCACTGGGCTGATCGACCTATTTCGGGCAGATCGCGTCGCCCTCGTTCGAGGCCAGCCGCACCTCGGTCAGCGACAGCGAGAACGGCCCGCTGGTGCTGACCACGAACGGCGCGGTGACATGGTCCATCTTCGCCCCGGCCGTCTGGAAGCAGGATAGCTTGATCTTGGTGCTGCCCCACTCGCCGGGCTTGGCGCCCCTCAGCAGGCTCGAGACATCCACCGCGCCGCCGCACGAGGCGTCGTCGCTGCAGCCGATGCTCATCGTCACCGGGGCGGTCGGGGCGGCGTCGATCCGATAGCGGACCATCACCGCCATGTCGCCGGTGGTCTGGCGCGACAGGTCGACCGGCGGCCCGTGGATGGCCAGCATGCCCTGGCCGGTCCAGGCCGCCTGGCGGGCGTTCTCCTGGGCCCCGGCGTCGATCGACTTGACCGAGCCCGCCCCCAGGAAGTCCATCCGCCACGGCGCGGGCAGGCGGCCTTCCACGAAATAGCGGTCGACGCTGCCGGCGGCGGCGGCCTTGCCCGGATCTTCCGACAGGACGCCGACCTCGCCGCCGTGGGCGTAGGACAGGCCATAGCCATAGGCGAATTGCGGATCATAGCCCGGCTGGCCGCGGTTCAGCGGGCCCTGGTCGGCGCGCTTGGGCCAGGAGAAGCCCAGCTTGCCCTGGAAGTCGCGCTTGGACTTGCCGTCCTTGCCCGCCACCAGCACGTCGGCGACGCCGCCGCCCTCGCTGCCCGGCAGCCAGGCCGCCACGAAGGCGTCCGAGGCGTTGATCTCCGGGTTCACCCACAGGGGGCGGCCCGACAGGAACACCGACACGACCGGAATCCCTTGCGCCTTCAGGCGCTTGAGCAATGCCAGGTCGGCCTTGTCGCCCAGCTGGTAGCCCAGGTTGGCGACGTCGCCCTGGAACTCGGCATAGGGGTCCTCGCCGAACACCACGATGGCCACGTCGGGCTTGGTCTTGAACTGGCCGCCGGGCGCCAGCTCGGCTTGGCCGCCGGCCGCCTTCACCGCCTGCTCGATCCCGCCCCAGATCGACTGGCCGTGCGGGAAGTCGCTGTTCTTGTTGCCGGTGCCCTGCCAGGTCAGGGTCCAGCCGCCCGAGGCCTTGCCGATGTCGTCGGCCGCGCCGGCCACCAGCACCCTGGCGCCCGGCTTGACCGGCAGCACGCCGTCGTTCTTCAGCAGCACCAGCGACTTGGCCACCGCCTCGCGGGCGATCGCGCGGTGCTCCTCCGCGCCCAGCCGCTCGAGCTGTCCCTGGACGGACGGGGCGACGCGCTCGAACAGTCCGGCCTTGACCTTGACCCGCAGGATGCGCCGCACGGCGTCGTCCAGCCGCGCCATCGGGATCTCGCCCGCCTTCACCTGGGCCAGGGTGTTGTCGTAGAGCGGCTTCCAGCTGTCGGGCGCCATGTACATGTCGAGCCCGGCGTTCATCGCCTGCGGGCAGCTGGCGTTGGTGCAGCCGGCGACCTGCCCGTGAGCGTTCCAATCGCTGACCACGAAGCCCTGGAAGCCCATCCGGCCCTTCAGCACGTCGGTCAGCAGGGTCTTGTTGCCGGTCATCTTCTGGCCGTTCCAGCTGGAGAACGAGACCATCACCGTCAGGATGCCGGCGTCGATGCTGGGCGGGTAGCCCTGGGCGTGGATCGCGACCAGTTCGGCCTCGGAGATCCTGGCGTCGCCCTGGTCCTTGCCGTCCTCGGTGCCGCCGTCGGCCAGGAAGTGCTTGGCCGAGCCGGCGATATGGCCGACGCCAAGGCTCGCGCCGGGCTTGAGCTCGCCCTGCAGGCCTAGGGTCATGGGTCCCGAATAGGATTTCACGACCTCGGGATCCTCGGCATAGCCCTCGTAGCTGCGGCCCCAGCGGTCGTCGCGGGGCACGGCCACGGTGGGACCGAAGGTCCAGTCGCCGCCGACCGCCGCCACCTCTTCGGCGGTGGCCTGGCCGATGCGGCGGATCAGGGCCGGGTCGCGCATGGCGCCCAGACCGACATTGTGCGGGAAGATCGTCGCCCCGACGATGTTGTTGTGGCCGTGCACGGCGTCGATGCCGAACATGATCGGGATCGGCGTGTGGCCCGGCCGCGCGGCCAGGGCCTGCTTGCGGTAGGCGTCGACCAGGTCGATCCAGGCCTTGGGCGGAGCACGGTCGTCGCCGCCCGGCGCCGAGTTGCCGCCGGCCAGGATCGAGCCCAGCGGATACTTCTCCAGATCGGCCGGGGTCATCGAGGCGATGTCGCCCTGGATGGTCTGGCCGACCTTCTCTTCCACGCTCATCTTGGCCATCAGCTGGGTGATGAAGGCCTCGGTCTTGGCGTCGGTGATCGCCGCCGGGCTGGCCGCCGCGGGCCATTGGGCCGGATGGGCGATGGCCGATTGCGCCGACGCGGCCGGGTCTGATTGGGCGAAGGCCGGCGCGCCCGCCAGACCCGTCGAGGCGATGCCGGTCGAGGCGACGAGGGCCGAAATCAGAAGGCGACGGGAGCGGACGGTCATTCAACACCTTCAAGAAGCGGCCCAGGCGACTGAGGCGCGGGCGGTCATTGCGCGGCAAAAAACCGGCGCGACGGGGAGAACATCGTCGCGCCGGAGTTTGGAGAGCCCCCGATGAAGGGGATCCAGTCACGCCGCCGTCGGAGGGGTCTGACGAAGGCGCGTCGTCCCCGCCGACGAATCGGCGCTGGAACGGGACGGATAGGAATTTCGTGGACGCCGCTCGCCTCTATTGGGCGCGCGGGCGCGGTGTGGGTGTTCCCTTCCCTGAAGCGGGGGCTGGCGCCCCTCTTGACGGTCCTGACTGCACCATGAATTGACAGCGCTGTCCAGAGGCTTGATAGCGGTACCTTGCTGAACCTCCGTGGATGTCGGGGAGAGGCCGGGCGCCGCGGGGCGTCAGGCCACCATGGCCTCCGCGGCCCACATGCCGTGGCGTTTCATGTAGTCGGCGTGGCCGGGCATGGCGTCGACCCGACGGGCGATCAACGCCTTCATGTTCCGGAAGCCGTCAGCGATCGCCCGGCTGTCCTGGTCCGCCACCAGCGGCGAGTAACCCTGGGGCTGCACACCCTGTCCCAGCAGCACGGCCAGCCAGGAGGTGGGGGTGAACATCTCGTCGGGATGGATGACCAGCTGGCCGCGCTCGTGGAACAGCTCGATCCGGTCGGCCAGCGAGTCCGGGATCGGCATCTGGCGCACATAGGACCACAGGGCCGCGTCGTCGCGGGTGGTGGATTTGTAGTGCAGGATCAGGAAGTCGCGGATCGTCTCCATGTCGACCGCGATGCGCCGATTATAGGCCTCGCGGTTGGCGGGCGAGAACCGGCGGTCGGGGAAGTGTTGCAGCAGCTTGTTGATGCTGGCCTGGATCAGATGGATGCTGGTGGACTCCAGGGGCTCCATGAACCCGCTGGACAGGCCGATGGCGACGACGTTCTTGTCCCACATCTTCCGGCGGCGGCCGGTGGCGAACCGCAGCAGGCGCGCGTCGGCCAGAGGCTCGGTCTCGAGATTGCCCATCAGCGTCGAAACGGCGTCTTCGTCCGAGATGAAGCGGCTGGAATAGACATAGCCGTTGCCGACCCGGTGCTGCAGCGGGATGCGCCATTGCCAGCCGGCCTCGCGGGCCGTCGAGGTGGTGTACGGCGACAGGGGGCCGCGCAGGGCGCAGGGCACGGCGGCCGCCCGGTCCATCGGCAGGTAGGCCGACCAGTCCTCGTAGCCGGCCTTGAGCGTCTGCTCGATCAGCAGGCCCTTGAAGCCCGAACAGTCGATGAACAGATCGCCCTCGACGCTGGCGCCGGATTTCAGCCGCAGGGCGGTGACGAAGCCGGTTTCGGAATCCTGGTCGACCTGGACGACCTCGCCCTCGATCCGCGCGACGCCCAGGCCCTGGGCGAAGCGGCGCAGGTACTGGCCGTAGAGAATGGTGTCGAAATGATAGGCGAAGCCGAAGGTCGACATCGGATCGCGCGGGTCGTCGCTCTGACGGTCGAACCGGCCGGCCTTGGCCGCCTGGGCGCACAGCGAATAGTCGGCCAGGGCGAGGCTTCCCCCCTCGTGGTTCAGCTTCAGCCAGTACTGGAAGAAATGGCCCATCTCGGCGTTGAGGCCGTAGACGCCGAACGGGTGGAAATAGGATTGGCCCAGGCCGCCCCAGTCGCGGAACTCGATGCCTAGCTTGTAGGTCGCCCGGGTCTCGCGCATGAACTCGGCCTCGTCCAGGCCCAGCATGGCGTTGAACAGCCGGATCGGCGGGATCGTCGCCTCGCCGACGCCGACCACCCCGATGTCCTGGGACTCGACCACCTGGATCCGGTAGCGGCGATCAAGACCGCGCGCCAGGGCCGCGGCGGTCATCCATCCGGCGCTTCCGCCGCCGACGATGACGATGTTCTGGATCCAAGTTCCGTCCGACATGTCGCCGTTCCTTCCCGGCCTGGTGACGCCTCGCCGCCCAGGGATCGTGCGTCCGATCCTCCGCCTGACGACGGCGACGCTCAAGAAAAATGGCCATGGCTCGCCAGGAGCCATGGCCATCCCGTGCCTAGGCCCTAGCGGCCGAAGCGGTAGCGCAGACCGAACGAGACGCGCCGGTCGCCCGACACGAAACGCAGGGGCAGTTCGGAGAACTGCAGGTAGGCCTTGTTGTCTTCCTTGGTCAGGTTGGAAGCCTCCAGCGTCACCTTCAGATCCTGGGTGATGTCGTAGGCCACCTGGCCGTCCAGCTGGCCGTAGGCTTCGTTGTAGATGCCCAGGTTGTGGACGTCGGCGCCGGAGCCGAAGCCGTAGTTGCCCTGGTAGGCCTTGTCACGCCAGGCATAGGACAGGCGGGTCGAGAACGGACCGCTCTCGAAATAGCCCTGGACGTTGAAGGCGTGCTTGGACACGCCCGGGATCGGCAGGTTGTCGGAGAAGTCGTTGGCGTAGGGCGACTTGGAGTCCGAGTAGGTGTAGTTGGCCGTGAAGCCCAGGCCGTTCTCGAACGCGTACTGCGCCTGAGCCTCCAGACCCTTGATCTCGCCGCCCTCGCCGTTGACCACCGAGGTGAACGTCCCGGTCGAAGCGCCGGCCACCGACTGGTCCTTCACCGTCACCGGGAAGGTGTTCTGGACGATGAACGAGTCGACGGTCTTGTAGAACACGCCGGCCGAGATCAGGCCCTGGCTGCCGAAATAGTGCTCCCAGGCCAGGTCGAACTGCGACGCGCGGAACGGGTCGAGGTTGGGGTTGCCGCCGCTGCCGTTGGTGTAGAGGAACTTGTCGAAGTTCGGCCCCGGGGTCGACGAGCGGGTGAAGTTGTACGACGCGCCCTGACCCAGGTCGAACAGGTTCTGGGCGGCGACGACGCGGGCGCCGGTCGCCCGGACCTTGTCCTGTTCGGTGACGTTGAACACCGCGTTGATGCTGGGCAGGACGTCGGTGTACTCGCGCACCGTGCGGGCCGAATCCGGGTTCTTCAGGATCCCGTTCCAGCTGTCGGTGCCCCACCACAGCGGGGTCACCGGCGTGTTGGACGAGTCGATGGTCAGCTTGGTGTGCACCACGCGGACGCCGGCGTTGATGTGGTAACCCTCGTCTCCCAGGTCGGCCATCACGTAGCCCGAGGTCGTGGCGTCCTTGATTTTGAAGGACTCGATCGGGTCGCGGTAGAAGGCGAACTTGGTCGACGGATACAGGGCCTGGATCCAGTTCACCGGGTTCTTCATCTGCCCGTAGTCCTGGAAGATCGCGTTCACGCCGTGAACGTTGTCGGTGACCGCGCGGCTGGGGGCCGAGGCGGCGGTCTGGTAGGGCGTGACCACCGCGGGCGAATTGCCGAAGCGGCCGCAGCCGTAGAAGGCGATGTCGCACTTCTTCAGGCCGATCGCGCCGTCCTGGAAGTAGCCCAGCGGGGTCCAGTCGACGAACACGCCGTGGTCGGTCGTGCCCTGGGCGCTGGCCGGCAGTTCGCCCTTGGCCGAGTAGTCGGCCAGGTAGCGGCCATAGTCCGAGGTGACCTTGTTTTCCGAGTAACGCAGGCCGCCCGTGAGCACCATGTTGGCGCCCTCGCCGAACTCGGGGCGATAGCTGAGATCCCCGGTGATGGCCTTGTCGTCCAGCTTGGACTTGTCGCCGAACGCCCAGTGCGACTTGAAGAACACCGAGCTGGGCGTGGTCATGGCGGTGGCCAGGTTGGCCGCCGGCGTGAACATCGGGTAGTCGCCGTTGGTGAAGCCGTAGGTCGCCGTCAGCGGGGCGGTGGCGTTCGGGGCGAAGCCCGCGCCGCCGTCACGCACCGTGTACTGGGTGTAGCGCGTGTCGACCTGGCCCGAGGTCGAGGCGTAGTCGGTCTTGGACCAGGCGGCGCGGACCTTGCCGCTCAGGCGCTCCGTGCCGTTCCAGTCGAGGGCGAACTGCACGTTGTCGGTCTTGGCCTTGGCGTTCTTGGCGAAGGTGTCGCCTTCCGACGAGTTGGCGGTGACCATGCCCGACTGCAGGACGTCGTTGCTGCTCTTGGTCAGGCCCTGCGAATTGTACATCGCGTTTTCGTTGGCGTAGGCCCACTTCAGCGAGTGCTCGCCGGTGAAGATCTTCAGGTCGGAGTGGAACCAGTCCGCCCGCAGGGTCACCGTGTCCGAGACGTCCCAGTCGGCGTTCAGCGAGAAGGCGGTGCGCTTGCGCTCCTGGTGGCGGTTGTTGCTGTAGCGATATTCCGGCGACCAGAGGTTGGTCGTGCCCGTCTGGACCTGGTTGTTGCCGGTCGCGGTGGGCCGGTTCAGGTAGGCCCAGCCGCCGCGGTTCTCGCCGCTGAGCACCTCGGTGTCGATCCAGTTTTCGTCGTAGGTGAAACTGCCCAGCAGGCCGAAGTTGTCGGTGAACTTGTAGCCGACCACCGCCGAGAGATTCGGCTTCAGCTTGCCGTCGGTCGAGCCCTGGTTGCCGGCGACGTCGAGCGCCAGGGTCAGGTCGTTGGTCATGTCCAGCGCGTTGCGGGTCTTCAGGTTGACGGTGCCGCCCAGGGCGCCTTCGATCTGGTCGGCCTGCGGCGACTTGATGACGTCCACGCCCGCCAGCAGGTTGGAGGGGATGCCCTCCAGCGAGTTGGTCTGCTTGGCGTTGCCTTCGCCCAGGCGGAAGGCTTCCAGGCCCGACAAGAAGGTGTCGCTGTTGAGCAGGGTGACGTTCTGGTCGAGGCCGCGGATGCGGACCTTGGTGCCCTGGCCGTTCTCCCGGTCGATCTGCACGCCCGGCAGGCGCTGCAGCGACTCGGCGATGTTCTGGTCGGGGAACTTGCCCATGTCCTCGGCGGTGATCGACTCGATGATCTGGTCCGAGTTCTTCTTCAGGCTGAGGGCGTTGGCGAGCGAAGCGCGGAAGCCGGTGACGACGACTTCATCAACCTGGGATGGTTGGTCGTTTTGAGCCGGCGCGGCCTGGGCGATGGCCTGGCTGGCGCTCAGCAGCACCATGGCCGAGGCGGCGCCGAGCAGAGCCGTGCGTGATCGATAAGACGTTGTGGTCATTATGCATTCCCCTGATGTGCGGCAGCAGTTCTCAGTCTCGATCAGCGGAGCCGAACGAGCCAAGACGCGGAAGTTTGAGGGATGCGTGCGCATCCTCCCGTGGAGTTCCGGCTTTTTTTGGAGTGCCGGTAGGTTCAACCTATGGAGA
The DNA here is from genome assembly GCF_001426905.1 of Caulobacter sp. Root1455. Taxonomy (GTDB): domain Bacteria; phylum Pseudomonadota; class Alphaproteobacteria; order Caulobacterales; family Caulobacteraceae; genus Caulobacter. The sequence goes on along the minus strand of NZ_LMFQ01000023.1, from coordinate 350,455 downwards.
ACCGACAGCGCTGTCAACTTTGGACAGGATATTTCGAAAACGATTTTGGTTATGCGACTTTCAAGTCACGTCCGGGCCAGGGCCAGGCCGATCGCCGCCAGGGCCACGGGCTCCATGACGGCATAGCCTTCGCGGGTCGGATGGACGCCGTCATAGGCCAGACCCGGCCTCATGCCGCCCGCCCCGTCGTCCAGCACCCCGGTGTAGTCGGCCAGCACCGCGCCGCGCTCGGCCGCCCAGGTCCGCAGCCAGGCGTTCAGCGCCGCCACCTTGGCGGTGGGACCCAGGCCCGGCCTCCAGGGAAACTCGGCGACCGGGGTGATCGTGGCCAGGATCACGGCGATCCCGCTGGCCTGGGCCAGCGCGGTCATGGCCTGGAGGTCGGCCCGGGTGGCGGCCGGGTCGTAGGGGCCGGCGTTCTGGGCGATGTCGTTGACCCCGGCCAGGATGTGCACGGCCGCCGGCTTCAGCGCGACCACGTCGGGCCAGAACCGCACCAGCATCTGGGCCGTCACCTGGCCGCCGATCCCCCGTCCCAGCAGGCCGTTGTCGGCGAAGAACGCCGGATGGAAGTCGCGCCAGCCCTGGGTGATCGAGTCGCCTATGAACACCACCCGGCGACGTTCGGGCGGGAGCTCGCGGTCGACCGCGTTCTCGGCGGCGTAGCGCTGCAGGAACGGCCAGTCGGCGCGCAGCCGCTCCTCCTCCGAGGGCCATTGCGGCGGGGCGGCAGTCTGGGCCAGGGCGAAGCCCGGGACGGTCCATCCCGACGAGGCAAGCCCGGCCGCCAGCAGGGCGCGACGATCCAGCATCAGCGCACCTCCGTCTTGGCCGGAACCACGTTCCAGCCCCGCAGCTCGACCTTGGCGCCGGCCCTCGCCTCGCCCGGATAGCGGATCTCGACGGTCCGTCGCTCGCCGGGCAGCAGCGAGACATAGTTGTCGGCGTAGTAGGCCGGCAGGATCCGCGCGCCCTTGGCGTCGACCAGGGTCAGCTTGCTGTTCAGGGCCGGGGCCGATCCGGTGTTGGCCAGGGCCACCGTGACCACCGTCTCAGCGCCGGCAACGGTCGAAGCGGCCGCGATCGACACCGGCTGGGCCGCCATGGCCGACAGCTTGCGCTCGCCCTCGGCGTCGCGCGCCACCCAGTAGAGGTTGCTCGACAAAGGCGCGCCGTCGGCGGCCGCCAGGTCCAGGCGGACCACCACCGCGCCCTGCGTCAGCGGACCGGACAGGTCCAGCGTCTCGCCCAGCGCCGTGCTGTCGGCGGCCGCGTCGATCCGCGAGGTCCGGTCGGCCAGCACCGCGCCGTCCAGTCCCACGACACGAGCCCGCAGGCTCGCGCCGGTGATCGGCGTCAGGCCGTTATTGACCAGGGCCAGCCGGTGGTCGGGCTGGCTCATCTGCACGTGGACGATCTCCGAGCCCTTCTGGGTCCCGTAGTACGAGGCGTGGGTGTCGTAGTCGTGGCTGAGGATCTGCCACATGGTCGAGGGCCAGGCGGGCTGGGTCATCCACAGCAGACGGCCCGACGACCTGGTCCACAGCTCCTGGTTCATGCCCTCGAAGATCGCGCGATGCGTCTCGTAGTTCATCAGCTGGGCCTTGCGCTCGAAGTCCTCGAGGCTGGTCGGCGCGCCCAGCTTGGCGGTCATGGCGTCGATGAAGGTCTTGGTCGCGCCGTTCCCGGTCGGATGCCAGTCGTGATAGGCCCAGACGTCGCTGATCGGCCAGCGGTCGGGGGCCGGAACGGCCGCCTCGAACGCCTCCAGGGTCGGGAACGACGGCGTGCCCACCTCGACCGAGAAGCCCTTGGCGTGCTCGGTGAAATAGGTCTCGGGCTCGCGATAGTTATAGGGCCCGCTGTTCTGCAGGTTCACCCGGTTGGAGCTGCCGGTGTACCAGCGCGTGCCGTCCAGGTCGTGGACCAGCGCCTCCAGCCCCTCGTTGAGGATCGGCTGCGGGACGCCCTCGTTGCGGCCGAACCACAGGGCGATCGAGGGGTGGTTGCGATAGCGGCTGATCACGTCGGCGGCGTTCTTCAGGAACAGCGGCACGTCCTGCGGCTCCAGCTGGTAGTCCTGGGTCGAGGCCCAGAAGTCGTTCAGCACCAGCAGGCCGTACTCGTCGGCCAGATCGTAGAAGACGTCCTCGGTGTTCTGCCCCACCCAGTTGCGGATGGTGTTGAGGTGGGCGTCCTTGTGCAGGCGGAAATAGGGCTCCAGCCGCTCGCGCGACACGCGCTTGCGCCAGTCGTCCGTGCCCCAGTTGCCGCCGCGCGCGGCGATCTTCACGCCGTTGACCTTGATGACCAGATAGGGCGTCAGGCCGGTGTCGGGCACGTCTTTCGCCGCCGGCGAGGTCTCGCCCGCCTTGGTCAGCGAGGTGGCCCAGCCGTCGGCGACCTTGCGGACGCCCTCGTGGCTGCCGTCGGTGACGTCCTGGCCCAACTGACGGGCCTTGGAATAATCGACCTCGACCCGGCGCAGCTCGCCCTTGGAATCCATCAGCGACAACTCGTAGGTCATCTGGCGCAGGCCGATGCGGCTGTCCTTCTGGTCGGACGGCTTGCCGTCGACCGAGGCCAACAGGCGCAGCCCATACAGGGTCTGGGCGCCGTAGCCGTTGGGCCACCAGAGCTTGGGATTCTTGACCGACAGCTGCGGGAAGTCGGCCGGGCTGAACACCACCCTGCCCTTGCCGGGGGCGAGGATGATGGTCGTCTCGACGGCGACGTCGTCGAAGGCGGCGCGCACGGTCGTCTTGACCGCCGCGCCCGTCAGGTTCTCGACCGGCACGGTGATCTCGACGTCGGCGACGCTGTTGTCGGCCTTCGGCAGGGTGGTGACCACATGGCTGTCGCCGATCCGCACCGGCCCGGTCGAGCGCAGCACCACGTCCTGCCAGAGGCCGGTGTTGCGGTCGCGGACGCTGGGGATCCAGTCCCAGCCCTCGCTGGCGATGAAGGTCGGGCCGTCCAGGGCCTGCATCCCGCCGTTCTCGCCGACCCCGGCGGTCAGGGACTCCTCATGGGCCAGGCCCGGATGCGGCGGCGGCGAGACCTTGACCGCGACGGCGTTGGCGACGCCGGGCTTCAGCCTGCCGGTCACATCGAACTGACCGCGGATGAAGGCGCCCTTCAGGTCGCCGAGCTTCTCGCCGTTCAGCCAGATCTCGGCGGCGTAGTTGATCCCCTTGAAGACCAGTTGCTGATGGCGGCCGTCCTGGCCGCCATCCTCGCCTCGGGGCGCGACGAACTCGGCGCGATACCAGTAGTCCTGCTTGTTCAAGCTCTCGGGAATGGCGGTGTTGTTCAGCCCGAAGTCCGGATCGGGATAGACGCCGCGATCGACCAGGGTGGTCAGCACCGTGCCGGGCACGGTGGCCGCGTACCAGGCCTTGGCGTCGTAGCCGGGCCTCGACAGCGCTGTCCCGCCATCACCGACTTTCGGCGCCTCGACCAGCGACCAGCGCTTCAGGGTCCAGGCGTCGGCGCCTTCGGTGGGGGGAGCGGCGACCAGGGCCGGGCCGGCATAGGGGGCGACGGCGACCGGCTTGGAGAACGGCGCCTTGCTCCTGGGCCGCGTCCAGGCGTCCTGCGGCGTGACCTGGCCGTACATCTGGCGCACCTGCACCGGCCAGCTCGGGCTGCCGGGTTCGTACACGGTCAGGGCCGGGTCGGGCTTGGCCGCCGCCAGGGTCTTGAGTTCGGCCGGGGTCAGCGCCGCCGCCTGGGCCGTGAAGCCGGCGATCCTGCCGCCGAACGGCGCGGTTCCGGCCGGCTTGCGCGGGCCCAGCTGCACGGTCGAGGCCGAGGCGACCGGCGACGCCGCCCCCTCCCCGACCTTGGCTCCGTCGACATAGAGCGTGACCTTCGCCCCGTCCGACACCGCCGCCACGTGGGTCCAGGCGCCCGGCTTCAGCGCGCCCGAGCCCTTCACGGTCGTCGAGCCGATCGAGACCGCCGGCGCGCCGTCCTCGAGCACGATGAAGCGCCCGCCGCCGGCGGGGTCGCCCACCCCGGCCACGACCACGCGCCCGGCCGACACGGTCGTCGGCGAAATCCAGCCCTGCAGCGACCAGGGCCCCTGGGCCGGCAGGGGACTTCCCGCCAGCGGCTTGGCCAGACCGTCGCCGCCGCGCGGCAGGTCGGCGTTGTAGGGCCCTTGGACGGACGATGTCTGGGCGCCGGCCGAGGCCGCGACCAGCAGGGCGCAGGAGGCCAGCAGCGACAGGCGCGAAATCCGGCGGATCTGGTGGCTCATCATGTTTCCTCCTCGGTGGGACGGCCTCTGCGGGCCGCTTCATCAGTGTCAGGTCGACGTCAGGGTCGCGGCAGCAGGCGGCAGAGCGCCTCGTGGCCGCCTCGGGCCGGGACAGGGCCCGACGGGGTGAAATCCAGCGCGCGCCCCGTCGCGTCGGCGGTCGGCCAGGGCGTCAGTCCCGGGCCGTTCGGATCGCCGGCGCGCGCGAAATTGGCCCAGTAGGCTTGAAGGCGCGGCCAGGTCGCCGGGCTGGATGCCGCGGGCGGCGTGTCGAAGACGAAAGGCAGTTCCGACCCGTGGCGCACGGGTCCCGATCCCGGCGCGGCCACGCCGAGCTCGTAGCGCCAGACGCCCGCGCCGGTCTCGACCTGGCGCGCGGCGACCCAGATCGCCGGGCAGCGGAAGCCGGTGTCGGCGGCGATCTGGCCGGCGGTCCGATCGGAGACCGGGGCCTCGTCCTCGACCTCGTAGAACGCCAGGGCGCGGCCGGCGTCGCCGCCGTAGTTGGTGGTGATCCAATTGCGGGCATTGGCCGCCCCGCCGTACAGGGACAATTCGCTGGCGCTGCTACCGACGATCAGAGGAACCCGAGCCTGACGGCCGGCGGCCAGGGTCTTGACCGGGGCCTCGCGGATCACCGCCCCGTCGACCACCGCCTGCAGCCAGATGAAGCCGTCGTCGGGGATCGGCGGCTTCAGGCGATCGGCGGCGTCGAGCAAAGCCGGGCCGGAGGCGGCGCGCAGTCCCGCCAGGTCCGGAGCGCCGACCGCGCGGGCCAGGTCCTCGCCGAGCTTCTCGTTCTGGGCCAGCGACCGCGGCGGCAGACCGAAGCCCGCCGTGCCGCTCTGCTCAATCGCCTTGTGGAACAGGCCGCGGGCTTCCGGGGCCAGCATCAGCAGGCCCACGTCCTGGCCGCCGGCCGAGTGGCCGAAGAGGGTCACATTGCCCGGGTCGCCGCCGAACCGGGCGATGTTGCCCTTCACCCAGCGCAGGGCGGCGATCTGATCCATCAGGGCGTAGTTGCCCGACGCCCCGCCGCCCTCGGCGGTCAGGCCGGGATGCGACAGGAAGCCGAAGGCCCCCAGCCGATACTGGATCGACACCAGCACCACGCCCTGCTCGACCAGGCTCGACTCGACCGTGCCTCGCGCCGAGCCGGCGCGGTTGGCCCCGCCGTGGATCCAGACCATGACCGGCAGGGGCGCGGCGGACTTCAGGGCCGGGGTGCGGATGTCGAGATAGAGGCAGTCCTCGCGGCTGTCGGCGGCATCCTTGGCGTTCCAGCCGTAGGACCGCTGCAGGCAGGGCGCGCCCGAGACGCTGGCGTCGCGGGTTCCGGTCCAGGGCTGGATCGGCCCCGGCGGTTTCCAGCGCCGCTCGCCGACCGGCGGCGCGGCGAAGGGCACGCCGCGAAACACCGCCTCGACGCCGCGCGCCTCGCCCCGGATCGCGCCGCCGCTGACCGCGACGGTGACGGGCGGACCGTCATCGGCGAAGGCGGCTCCCGCGGCCCCGAAGGCCAGCGAGGCGGCCCAGAGGACCATGGGGACGAGGGCGCGGCGGTCAGGCCGCGGCATGGCCGGCGGCCTCGGCCGGGGTCCACAGGCGCGCGGCGCCGCGCACCCCCGAGGAGTCGCCCCACTGGGCCGGGGCCAGCCGCGCCCGCCAGCCGTCGGAGAACACGTGCGGCTCGATGAAGGCCGGCAGGCGCTCGTAAAGCTCGGCGACGTTCGACAGCCCGCCGCCGAACACGAAGGCGTCGGGGTCGACGATGTCGCAGATCACCGCCAGGCCTCGGCCCAGGCGGTCGAGATAGCGGTCAAAGCTGGCTTGAGCCTCGGCGTCGCCGGCCCGGGCGGCGGCGATGATCGCCTCGCCGGCCAGGGCCTGGCCGGTGCGTTCGGCGTGGTCGCGGCGAAAGCCCGTGCCGGAAATCCAGGTCTCCAGGCAGCCATGTCGGCCGCACCAGCAGGCCGGGCCCGGCGATTCTTCCGGCCTGGGCCAGGGCAGGGGCGTGTGGCCCCACTCGCCGGCCACGCCGTTGGCGCCCTCGACCAGCTTGCCGTCGATCGCCAGGCCGCCGCCGCAGCCGGTGCCGATGATCACCGCGAAGACCCCGGCCAGCCCCGCCGCCGCGCCGTCGACCGCCTCGGACAGGGCCAGGCAGTTGGCGTCGTTGGCCAGCCGCACGGGCCGGCCCAGCCCCGCTTCCAGGTCCTCGCGGAACCGGCGGCCGTTCAGCCAGGTGGAGTTGGCGTTGCGCATCACGCCCGTGCGCGGCGACACCGAACCGGGCGCGCCGACGCCGATCGAGCCCCTTCCAATCGCATTTTGGCCGCCGGCCTGCTGCTCGGCCTGGGCGATCAGGTCGCGGACCGTGGCGATGGCGGCGTCGTAGGATCCCGGATTGGGCGCGCGTACACGGGCCAGGAACCGTCCGTCCGGCGCCAGGGCGGCGGCCTCGATCTTCGTGCCGCCAAAATCCACGCCCACTTGCATCAAGCCCGCTTTCCTCCAGCCGCCCGTTCGCTGCTTGTCGGCGCGCGCTTCGGCGCGCTTCCAGCTGCCTCAATAGTCAGCAAGCCGGAATAAAGAAAGCAATTTAAGTAATTCGCGGACGACGGCGACGCTCTCGCCACCACCCGCGCCACGGTGCTACTAGGGCGTCTGGTCGAAGGATATCGAATGCCGTCCTTGGAAGTCCCGCGCAAATCGAACCGGAAGCGCACCGCCGGCGCCAGCCTGTCGGGCGCCAATCTCGAGCGGGTCGGCGACCACAATCAGCGGGTCATCCTGCAGGCCATCCGGGTGGGCGGCCCGATCACCCGCGTGATTCTGGCCCAGATCACCGGCCTGACGCCGCCGGCCGTGGCCAACATCACCAAGCGCCTGCTGGACGACGGCCTGATCCTGGAGGCTGGCCGCGTGCAGGGCGCGCGCGGCCAGCCGGCCATGAACCTGACCATCAATCCCGACGGCTGCCTGTCGATCGGCGTCAATATCGACCGCGACCACATCACGATCGTCATGCTGGACCTGCTGGGCGCGGTGCGGGCCCGCGCCAGCCAGGAGATCGACTTCCCGCTGCCCGCCGACGTGGCCAAGTTCTGCAAGGTCCAGATCCGCAAGATGCTGGGCGCGTGGAAGGGCGAGCCGCCGCGCCTGTCGGGCATCGGCGTCGCCCTGCCCGACGACCTGGGCCGGGTGGACTTGCCGCATCGGCCCGAGAACTACGACGTCTGGAGCACGGCCGACATCGGCAAGCTGATGGCCGACATCCTGCCCCTGCCGGTGTTCCTGGAAAACGACGCCGCCGCCGCCGCCCTGGGCGAGCTGCAGTTCGGCCACGGCCTGCGCCGGCCGAGCTTCTTCTACGTCCTGGTCTCGTCGGGCCTGGGCGGCGGCCTGGTGATCGAGGGCGACTATTTCCGCGGGGCCCAGGGGCGCAGCGGCGAGATCGGCTTCCTGCCGGTCAACTCGTCCAGGACCCAGGCCCGGTCGCTGCAGGAGATCGTCTCGCTGTCGGCGCTCTACGCCCATCTCGAGGCCGGCGGGATCATGCTGACCCGCCCCGACCAGTTGAGCGACCTGTCGCCCGAGGGCCAGGCCCTGGTCGAGGACTGGATCGCCCTGGCGGCCAAGCTGCTGGTCGAGCCGTTCGTGTCGATCAGCTGCCTGGTCAATCCGGAAGCCATCTATGTGGGCGGACGGCTGCCCACCGCGCTGCTGGATCGCCTGGTCGCGGCGGTCAACGCCCACCTGGCGCGGATCGAGGACGTGCCGGCCCTGGCCCGGGTCGAGCGGGCCGCCACCTCGGCCGACGGACCGGCGGTCGGCGCGGCTTTGCTGCCCTTCATGGCCCAGGTGCTGCCGTCCCGCGCCGCCCTGATGAAGACCGGCGCGAGATAGCCGTCAGTCCACGGATCAGATGATCCGCTGAGCCGTCACCGCCTGACCCTCGCGGTGCTGGGCGTCGAGCATGACGATGGCGCGGTGGGCGGCGCGGATCGCCCCCTCCTGCCAGGCGCCGACATGGCTGAGATATTCGCCGGCGAAGTGGATCGGTCCGTCAGGCTGGCCCAGCAGGCGGTAGTCCGGCTCGTCGTCGCTGGCCCAGCCCACCCCGATGCCGAGATTGTAGGGCACGGCGGCCCACTGCACCTGCAGGGGCTTTTCCAACAGCTTGCCGCAGCCGGGATGCATGGCCTCGATGACCTTGCGGGTGTGCTCGATCTGGTCGGCGCGGGACATCTTGGCCAGTTGGTCCGCCGCCCGGCCGCCGGCATAGGCCCCCAGGATCACCCCGGTCTTCGAATGCAGGCCGTAGCTGGGGTACCAGACCATGTTGCTGGGTCCCTTCACGAACGAGAGGCCGCCATAGATCTGGTACTTGGGCCCCTCCCAGAAACGCGGGGCCTGCCAGGCGATCTTGATGCTGTCGCGATAGGGCGTGCGGGCGATCGCCGCCTTGTAGGCCGGGCTGAAATCGGCGTCGATCCTGGCCAGCACCGGCAGCGGGATGGTCGAGATGCAGTAGTCGGCCTCGATCGCCAGGTCCTTGTTCGCGACCTTGTCGTGGTAGGCGATCCTCACGCCCTTGCCCGTCTTGCGGATCTGGCGGACCTCGCACTGGCGCTTGATGATCCTGGGGCCCAGGGCCTTGGCGAAGGCGTGCGGGATGGCGTCCATGCCGCCCTTGGGCTGGAACATGGTGGCCTGCATGTCGATGGTCTCCTCGAACAGCACGCCGTTCCAGAGATCTTCGTCGAGCAGGGCCTTCAGGCTGATCGGGTCGTAGGGCGTGGCGCGTTCGTCGCCGGCGCCAGGCTCGATCTTGAGGCCGGCCCGCTGCGAGCCCTTGTAGAAGAGGTCCGGCGACAGGTCGCCGTAGGTCTTCAGGAAGGCGACCATCCGCGCCTTGTCCTCGGCGGTCAGGTCCGCGTCGAGCGCGCCCTTGTTGATCGCCTTGGCCAGCAGTTCGGAGACGTGGCCGCGGGTGTCGTTGATCGCCGTGCGCATCTGGATCGGCTTGCCGCCGTTGGCCTCGGGATTGAGCAGCAGGGCGCTGCGGCTGGAATTGACCTCGACCTCCAACTCCACGCCCAGCTCGCGGCAATAGCCCAGCACGATCTGGTGGTGGCTGGGCAGGCGCGCGGCGCCGGCGTTCATGTACTGGCCGTCGTCGAAGTCGCAGACCTGGCGCGAGCCGTCGGTCATCTCGATCCTGTCGCCCCGGCGCACCGTCCAGACCCGGCCGCCGGTGCGGGCCCGGGCCTCCAGGATCGTGCAGTCGTAGCCGGCCTTGCCCAGCTCCCACGCCGCCGCCATGCCCGCCACGCCGGCGCCGAGGATCACCACCTTGGCGCCCTTGCCGCCCCCGCCCTGGGCCAGGTCCGGCGGGGCGCCGGCGAACGCCGTGGACGGGGCCAGCAGGCCCAGGGCCTGCATGGCGGTGAAGGCGGCGCCGTAGCCGCCGGCCGCGCCGATGGCGTGAATGAAATGACGACGACTGACCGGCATGCCTGCCCCCCTTGCACAATGACCCCTGGGACCCCTGGCTCAGGGGTTCGAGGGCTATGCGAGACGGCCGCTTCCGACGGGTCAATCAAACACGACGGCGCCGCGCGTTTGCCCGCGCGGCGCCGCTGGAGCTTGCGGACGGCGCCGCATTTCGCGGCGCTGGACGCGCGTCCATCCATGCTCGCGCCCGCATTGGAACGCGTACGGACAAACGACTCGAATCTCAGACCGGCGGCGGATTGACCATCTTGAAGCCGCCTTCGCGCCAGTAGGGATAGTGCGGATAGGCCGGGGTCACGGCGCTGGCGGCGTCCAGGCGGGCCACCTGCTCGGGCGTCAGGCTCCAGCCGACCGCGCCGAGGTTCTGGCGCAGCTGCGCCTCGTCGCGGGCCCCGACGATCACGCTGGACACCGTCGGCCGGCGCAGCAGCCAGTTGATGGCGATCTGCGGCAGGGTCTTGCCGGTTTCGGCGGCGATTTCGTCCAGGGCGTCGATCACCGCATAGAGCCGTTCGTCGTCGACCGGTGGGCCGGCGTCGGCGGTCTCGTGCAGACGGCTGACCGCCGGCAGCGGCTGGCCGCGACGGATCTTGCCAGTCAGCCGGCCCCAGCCCAGCGGGCTCCAGACCATGGCCCCGACGCCCTGGTCGATCCCGAGCGGCATCAGCTCGTGCTCGTAGTCGCGGCCGATCAGCGAGTAGTAGGTTTGGTTGGCGACGTAGCGCGGCCAGCCGTGCTGGTCGGCGATCGCCAGCGACTTCATCAGCTGCCAGCCGGAGAAGTTGGAGGCGCCGACATGCAGCACCTTGCCGGCCCGCACCAGGTCGTCCAGGGCCGACAGCACCTCCTCGATCGGCGTGAAGGCGTCGAACGCGTGCAGCTGCAGCAGGTCGATGCGGTCGGTGCGCAGGCGCTTGAGCGCCGCCTCGACGCCCCGAACCAGCCGCGGACGCGAGGTCCCGCGGTCAAGCGGGCCGTCGCCGGTCGGCAGGCCGATCTTGGTCGAGATCAGGGCCTGGTCACGCAGCCCCTCGAGGGCCGCGCCGAGGATCTCTTCCGAGGCGCCGTTCGAATAGACGTCGGCGGTGTCGAACAGGGTCACCCCGGCTTCGAGGCAGATCTCGATGATCCGACGGGCCTGGGCGGCGTCGGTGTCGCCCCAGGCGCTGAACAGCGGCCCCTGGCCGCCGAAGGTGCCGGCGCCGAAGCTGAGGGCCGGAACCTTCAGGTCCGATTTTCCGAGTTGGCGGTATTCCATGATCCGACGTCCTTGCGGTCAGAGGGCGGCGACGCGCAGGGCGCGACGCTCAAGAGAGAGACTGAAGGCGGCCAGGGCAAGGGCCGACAAAGGCACGGCGGCGGCGATCAGGGGAACCGAAGCCAGACCCGGGCCGTGGGCGATCACCGCCCCGCCCAGCCAGGCGCCGAACGCGTTGCCCAGGTTGAAGGCGGCGATGTTCAGGCTGGAGGCCAGGCCCTGGCCCGCGCCGCCGGCCTGCGACAGCACCCGCATCTGCAGCGGCGCGACGGTGGCGAAGGCGGCGGCGCCCAGGCCGAAGGCGGCGACCACCGCCCCGATCCGGTCATGGAAGCCGAACGCCGAGGCGACCAGCACCAGGGTCAGGACAGCCAGGCTGCCCAGCAGGGCCGGGGCCAGGGCCTTGTCGGCCCAGCGGCCGCCGACCAGGTTGCCGCCGACCAGGCCCGCGCCGAACACCAGCAGGATCGGCGAGACGGCCGCCTTCGAATAGCCGGCCAGTTCGGTCAGGATCGGCTGGATGTAGGTGAACACCGCGAACACCCCGCCGAAGCCCAGCACGGTCATGGCCAAGCCCATCTGCACCTGCGGCCGGGCCAGGACGGCGAACTCCTCGCGCAGCGGGGCCAGGTCGGCGGCCTGCTTTTCGCGGGGGACCAGGGCGGCCAGCACCGCGAAGGCGACCAGGCCGATCGCGCCGACGGCCCAGAACGTCGAGCGCCAGCCGAAGGCCAGGCCCAGCCACGCGCCGAACGGCACGCCCAGCAGGGTGGCCAGGGTCAGGCCTGTGAACATGATGGCGATGGCCGAGGCCTTGCGTTGCGGCGGAACCAGGCTGACGGCGACCAATGAGCCGACGCCGAAGAAGGTTCCGTGGGCCAGGGCGGTGACGATCCGCGCGGCCATCAGCAGGCCGTAGGTCGGGGCCAGGGCGGCGGCGGCATTGCCGATCGTGAAGATGGCCATCAGCACCAGCAGGGTGGTCTTGCGCGGCAGGCGGCGGGTGGCGATCGTCAGGATCGGCGCGCCGACGAACACGCCCAGGGCGTAGCCGGTCATCAGCAGGCCGGCCCGCGGGATGGTGACCCCCAGATCGGCCGAGACCTGCATCAGCAGGCCCATGATGACGAATTCAGTGACGCCGATCCCGAAGGCGCCGACGGTCAGGGCGTAGAGGGCGAGAGGCACGGTCAGGGGCTCCGAAGCGATTTCGAGCCGCTGAGGTAGTCCCTCTCCGCTCTATGAATTAGACTGTCGGAAAGACAGACATCTGTGAGTTCAAATCAAAGATGGCCAGGCTGGAGATCAACCGCTCGGGCGAGATGGAGGTGTTCGCCAGGGCCGTGGAGCTGGGCGGCTTCTCGCCGGCGGCGCGCGCGCTGAGGATGACGCCCTCGGCGGTCAGCAAGCTGATCAGCCGGATGGAGGCGCGGCTGGGCGCGCGGCTGATCAACCGCTCGACCCGCAAGCTGACCCTGACCGCCGAGGGCCAGCTGTTCCACGAACGCACCCTGCGGGTGCTGGCCGATCTGGACGAGGCCGAGAGCGCCGTGGCCGCCAGCATCAGCCCGCGCGGCCGGGTGCGGATCAATTCCAACGTGCCGTTCGGCCTGCATCATCTGTTGCCCCTGGTTCCGCGGTTCTCGGCGCTTTATCCGAAGGTGATCCTCGACATCGTGCTGAACGACACCGTCGTCGACCTGATGGACGCCCGCACCGACGTCGCCATCCGCACCGGGCCCATGCGGGCCTCGCAGCTGATGGCCCGCAAGCTGGGCGAGAGCCCGATGGCCGTGGTGGCCTCGCCCGCCTATCTGGCCCGCCACGGCGTCCCCAAGACGCCGGGCGACCTGGCCGCCCACAACTGCATCGGCTTCAACTTCACCCGCCATTGCGACAAGTGGCCGTTCGTCGACGGCGGCGAGCGGGTGTGGCTGCCGATCCACGGCGACGCCACGTCCGGCGACGGCGAGACCTCGCGCCAGCTGGCCCTGGTCGGCCAGGGCCTGGCCCGGCTGGCCCATTTCCACATCGGCGGCGACCTAGCCGCCGGGCGGCTGGTTCCGGTGCTGGAAGCCTACAATCCCGGCGACCTTGAGGAGCTGCACGCCGTCTATGTCGGCCACGGCGGCCAATTGCCTAGCCGGGTGCGGGCGCTGATCGATTTCCTGGTCGCGGAGGTCGATCTGCGCTCCGCCCCCGAGCCTAGGGCTTGGGTTTAGGCGCGTCCGCCGGATCGACATAGACCGTGTCGGTCGGGCCCTGGCCGAAGATGTAGACCACCACCGGCTCGTCCCGCGTCAGGGCGAAGTGATGATCGCCCGCCGGCTCGGTGTAGACGCTGCCCGGCGGCAGGGCCTTGACCCTGGCCTCGTCGGCCTTGTCGCCATAGCCGAAGAACCAGGTCCCCGAGATCACCACCGCCGTGCGTTCGTCGCGGTGGCCGTGGGCGGCGATGCGGGTGTTGGCCGGGGCCTGCAGCCGGATCGTGTAGGGCCCGGCCTTGGTCGGATCGCCGGCCAGGACCGAGGTCTGGATTCCGGCGACGCCGGACGATCCCGGACCGGCCCCGCCCTGGGCCAGGGCCGCGATCTCTGCAGGGGTCAGGCGCAGTTCGGCGCTGGGCGCGGCGGCGACGCCCGACGCCGCCAGCAGGACCGCGACGAAGCCGAGGACGGCGCCTTTCACAGGGGCCCTCACAGGGGCTTGTCCAGGAACGGACGCACCAGGGCGATCGTGCCCTTGGGGTTCTCTTCCATGATCCAGTGGCCCGAGGCGGGGACCACGCCCTCGGTGACGTTGTCGGCGGCGGCGCGCATGACGACCGCCATCGTCAGGCCGAACGACTTCTCGCCGCCCAGGGCCAGCACCGGCATGGTCAGCTTGCCGTACTGGGCCAGGAAGGCCTTGTTGTCGACGGCGTCCTGGTCGAAGGCGTGGAACTGTTCGAACCCGGCGTGCATGGCCCCCGGCTGGGCGTAGAGCTTGGCGTAGTGCTCGCGCGACGCCTCGTCGAGCTTCTTCGGATCGGCCGAGAACTCGTTCCAGAAACGGTCCAGATAGATGCGCTCGCGGCCGGCGACCAGGCGCTCCATGTCCGGCCCGCCGAACCGGAAGTGCCACAGCAGCGGGTTCTTCAGGATCTCGTCCCAAGGGCCGATCCCGGGCACGGGGGCGTCGATCAGCACCAGGCGGGTCACGCGCTTCTGGTTCTGCACCGCGAAGGCGTAGGCGACCATGTTGCCGATGTCGTGGGCGACCACGTCGGTCTTGTCGATCTTCAAGGCGTCGAGAACCCCGGCCACGTCCTTGGCCTGGTTCTTCTTGTCGTAGCCGCCGGCCGCCGGCTTGCTCGACAGGCCCATGCCGCGCAGGTCGGGGACCACCACGGTGTGGTCGCGGGCCAGGTCGGCGGCCATCGGCGCCCACATGTCGCCGGTCTCGCCGTAGCCGTGCAGCAGCACGACAGCCGGGCCCTGGCCGCCGACCCGGACGTGGATCGTCGTGCCGTTCGCGGCGATCTCCTGGGTCTTGAACGCGGCGGGGAAGGCGGGGATTTCGGCATGGGCGGCGCCGGCCAGCGAAAGCAGCGCGACGGCCCAAAGGAAAAGACGGTGCATGACGAACCTCCTGATCGGAGCGTCAGCCTGACCTCGAGACGCCGCCTCGGCTTGGAGAATCCCGCCGCGACTAGCCGATTTCCGTCATTTGACCGGAGCGCCGCGGGTGATCGCGTCTAGGCGCCGCCGACCGCGCCGATATAGCCCAGCGTCGCCGCCCGGTGGACGGTCTGGGAGCGGCCGGCCACGCCCAGCTTGTCGGCGGCGTTGATCATGTGGAAGCGGACGGTCGGGGCGGCGATCTGGACGATGGCCGCGATCTCGCCGTCGGTCTTGCCCGCCGCGGCCCATTTCAGGCACTGGATCTCGCGCCGGGTCAGGCGCGCCATATCCCTGCGCTGGCCCAGCGCCGCCTCCTGGTAGGCGCCGGTCAGACGCAGGGCCAGCAGGTGGAACTCGCCGGCCCGGGTCGCGAAGATCTCGGCCACGTCGACGTCCGCGTCCGGCGAGGCCCAGACGACCGCCCCGATCACGCCGCGCGGCTGATAGGCCGGAGCCACGATCGCGGTGGCCACGCCGAACATGTCGCCCGGGTCGATCGCCCCCATCGCCTGGGTCCAGCCGGTGCGCCGCCAGGTCTGCAGCCGGCCGTCCTGGAAGAAGAACGGCTCGGACGTCAGGCGGGTGGCGAAGACGAACGGCGCGCGCAGGGCGAAGGCCCGGTCGCGCCAGTATTCCAGCGTCGGGTCGATCCAGCGGAACAGAGTCTCGGCCAGGGGTTGGCCGTCCATGCCGACCATGGGCCTGGGACTTGAGATATCGGCGCTGACGGCGATGAACGGCAGGCCGACCTCGCGGCCCAGCGCGTCGATCTCGCGCGCCAGCCGCTCGACCAGCTCCAGATCCGCGGCCGCGGGCGCGCGCTCGGCGCTCATCGTCCCACCCCTGCTCATCGCAACCCGCGGACGATGATCCGGCTTGGCGGGGGGCGCAACGATCCCCCTAGGGAAGGTCCCTATCAGTTCCGATAGCTTGCGTCCGCGAGCGCCCTTGGCGAGCTTGCGGGCGGGCGATAGCGGCGCCCCGCGTGGCGAGGTGATTTGGGTGGAGCTTGAACTGTCGGCCGAGGACCTGGCCTTTCGCGACGAGGTCCGCGCCTTCCTCGCCGCCCGCCTGACGCCGGAGCTGGCCCAGGCCGGGCGACGGATGACCAGCGTCTTCTGCGACAAGATCCACAGCCTGGCCTGGCAGAGGATCCTTCACGCCCAGGGCTGGGCCGCGCCGTCCTGGCCGGAGGAATACGGCGGCCCGGGCTGGACCGAGATGCAGCGCCACGTCTTCGCCGCCGAATGCGCCCGGGCCGGCGCGCCCGGCCTGGCGCCGATGGGCCTGAGGATGGTGGCGCCGGCGATCATGGCGTTCGGCGCGCCGGCCCAGAAGGCTCATTACCTGCCCCGCATCCTGTCGGGCGAGGACTACTGGTGCCAGGGCTATTCCGAGCCCGGCGCGGGGTCCGACCTGGCCGCCCTGTCGCTGCGCGCGGAGCGGGACGGCGACGACTACGTGCTGACCGGCTCGAAGATCTGGACCACCCACGCCCACTGGGCCAACCGGATGTTCTGCCTGGTCCGCACCGCGACGCAGGGCCGTCCCCAGGCCGGGATCACCTTCCTGCTGATCGACATGGACAATCCCCGCATCAACATCAAGCCGATCGTCACCCTGGCCGGCGAGCACGAGGTCAACCAGGTGTTCTTCGACGAAGCCCGCACCCCGGTCGTCGACCGGCTGGGCGAGGAGAACCAGGGCTGGGCGGTGGCCAAGCACCTGCTGACCTTCGAGCGCGGCGGCGGCTACGCGCCCGGGCTCGAGGCGGCGCTGGAGCGCCTGCGGACCTCGGCCGGGCTGGAAGCCGGCGACGAGACCGAGCGCCTGCTCGACGATCCGCATCATCGCCGCCGCCTGGCCGAGGCGCAGATCGCGACCCTGGCCATCGACATCTCCGAGCGGCGGGTGCTCAGCGCCCTGGCCGCCGGCGGCGGTCCCGGCCCGGCCTCGTCCCTGCTCAAGCTGCAGGGCTCTGAAGCCCTGCAGCGCCTCGACGAGCTGGCGACCGATACGCTGGGCCCCTATGTCGCCCCGCATCAGCCCCAGGCGCGGGCGGCGGGCTCGAACCTGTCGCCGATCGGCCCCGAACACGGCCTGACCACCATGGCCCGCTATCTGAACAATCGCGCGGCCTCGATCTATGGCGGCTCCAGCGAGATCCAGCGCGACATCATCGCCCGCCAGATCCTCGGGCTTTAGGGCGAGCGGCTTACGATCCAAGGGCGTCAGGACGCTAAAATTAGTTGTCATCCCGGAAGCCTCGCAGAGGCTGTCCGGGACCCAGGGGCCGGGGCAACGCGGTTGCCCTGGGTCCCGGCTCTCCGCTTCGCTACGGCCGGGATGACAACCGGTGTGGGCGAATGCCGATGGGCTCGAACCGCCGCGCGCTCTGAACCCGCCCCCTATCATTTCCGATAGCTTGTTCGCCCAACGCCGGACCCGCACGCTCCTCCCAAAGCCAGCGTCCCATGAAGGCGCGGCGATCAGGGAGGAAGAAGGATGTCCGGACCATCGCGTTTGGCGCTGACGCTCGGTGCGTCGGCGCTGGCCCTGCTTGCGGCCGCGCCCGCCTGGGCGCAGAGCAAAGCCCAAGGTCAAACCCAGGGCCAGAAGACCGACCCCTTCACGATCGAGACCCTGGTGGTCACCGCGCAGCGGCGCGAGGAGTCCGCCAACAGCGTCGGCATGCCGATCCAGGCCTTCAGCGGCGAAACCCTGCAGCAGCTGCGGGTCACCGACCCCAAGGACCTGTCGGCCATCGCCCCCAGCTTCACGGTCTCGCAGAGCTACCAGGGCGTGCCGACCTACACGCTGCGCGGCATCGGCTTCAACACGATCAACCTGTCGGCCACCTCGACGGTCGGCACCTATGTCGACGAGGTCGCCTACGCCTATCCGTTCATGAACACCGGCCCGATGTTCGACCTGGAGCGCGTCGAGGTGCTGAAGGGGCCGCAGGGCACGCTCTACGGCCGCAACACCACCGCCGGCCTGATCGACTTCGTGACCAACAAGCCCAGCGAGACCTTCGAGGGCTCGGCCACCGCCGAGGTCGGCAACTACCAGACCCACAATTTCGAGGGCTATGTCGGCGGCCCGATCGGCAAGGGCTTGCAGGGCCGCGTGGCCTTCCGTTCCGAGGACAGCGACGAGGGCTGGCAGATCAGCAACACGCGCGGCGAGCGGCAGGGCGAGAACCACCGCCTGGGCTGGCGCGGCGCCCTGGCCTTCCAGCCCAGCGACACGGTCGAGATCGACCTGTCCTATTCCGGCTGGACCAACACGTCCGACACCGTGGCCGCCCAGGGGATCGGCTTCACGCCGGCCACGGCGGCCAGTCCGTTCAACGCCCCGGGCCTGGTCGCCTACGTCAACGCGCACCCGCCGACCAAGGCCAGCCAGGCCGACTGGGCCTCGCCGACCGCTCGTGGCGCGGACATCGGCACGGGCCTGGGCATCGGTGGCCCGGCTCGCGAGGACGACCGGATGGACGCCGGCAAGCTGAAGGTGGTCTGGGACCTGACCGACTCGGTGCGGCTGGTCTCGCTGACCAGCTACAACAAGCTGACCCGCGACGCGGTGTTCGACTGGAGCGGCGCGCCCTACGAGGTGCTGGTCCAGAAAGCCCATGGCGAGATCGAGTCCTCGGCCGAGGAGCTGCATTTCGAGGGCAAGACCAGCAAGGGCGCCTGGCTCGTCGGCGGCTACATCGCCCACGACGAGATCCTGGACAGCAACCGCACCCTGCTGGGCCAGAACGCCAATGTCGGCCTGGTGCGCTTCTATGGCTCGACCCTGCTGGCCACGCCGTTCAACAGCGGCGGCTACACCGCCCTGCAGATGAGCCAGGCGTTCCGCACCTATCGGGACATCGGCGACATCGAGACCGACACCTGGAGCCTGTTCGCCAATGTCGACCACCAGCTGACCAGCGACCTGAAGCTGACCCTGGGCGTGCGCTACAGCCAGGACAAGCAGGACTACGCCGGCTGCTCGCGCGACTTCAACGGCAACATGCTGCCCAACGTCAACGTCGTGAACCGCGCCCTGTTCTTCGCCGCCTACGGCCTGGTCGCGCCGATCAGCCAGGGCCAGTGCAACACCTTCGACCCGGTCAAGAAGAGCTTTGGCCTGGTCACCTCGACGCTCGACGAGGACAACCTGGCCTGGCGGGTGGCGCTGGACTGGGCGGCGTCGGAAGACGTCCTGCTGTTCGGGTCGATCTCACGCGGGGCCAAGGCCGGCGTCACGCCGATCAACGCCGCCAACATCTCGACCCAGAACGCGCCGGCCAACCAGGAGCTGCTGACCGCCTACGAGGTCGGCATGAAGGCCGGCCTGCTGGACCACAGGCTCCAGGCCAATATCAGCGCCTTCTACTACGACTACACGGACAAGCAGCTGAGCGTCTATTTCGCCGACCCGATCTATACGGCCCTGGCGCGCCTGGCCAACGTGCCGGAGTCCATGGCCTACGGCCTGGACGGCGACATCACCTGGCGGCCTCTGCGCGACCTGACCCTGATCGCCTCGGCCACCTGGCTGCACACCGAGGTGCAGGGCTATACGGGCATCAACGCCGCCGGCCAGTCGCAGAGCTTCGACGGCCGCCCGTTCCTCTACAGCCCCAAGTTCCAGGGCGGACTGACCGCGCTGTTCGATCACGACCTGGAGAGCGGGCTGAAGCTGCAGGCGGCGTTGAACGGCCGCTGGCAGGGCAAGTCCTCGGCCGACCTGGAGGGCAATCCGCTGTTCGCGATCGACGGCTACGGCCTGCTGAACGCCAGCGTCGGCGTCTCGGACCCGGCCAAGGGCTGGGAGCTGTCGCTGTGGGGCCGCAACCTGACCGACGAATATTACTGGAGCGCGGTCAGCAGCAACGCCAACGTCGTGGTCCGCTTCCCCGGCAAGCCCACCACCTACGGCGCCTCGCTCACCGTCAAGTTCTGACCGAAATGATCGCTTCGGCGTGATGGCCGCCGAGCCGACCTCCCGCTCGCCATCGACCTCGGATCCTGGAGCGTGGCGCCTTTCCTGGCGCCACGCTCCTCTTTTTGGATCGTCAGGCCAGGGCCTTCTTGTAGAGCGCCAGCAGTTCGGTCCAGGCCTTCTCGGCGGCGGGCTCGTTGTAGACCTGGCTGCCCTTGACGGTCCAACCGTGGGCCGCGCCTTCATAGACCTCGACCTTGGCCGGGCGCTTGGCCTCGGCGAAGGCGGCCTTCAGCTTGTCCTTCACGGTCGGGTCCTGCTTGTCGTCGTTGTCGGCGACGCAGACCAGGTACTCGGCGTGGGTCTTGGGGATCAGCAGGTGCGGGCTGGTCGGCTGCCCGGTGACCAGGCCGCCGCCATGGAAGGTGGCCACCGCCCCGATCCGGCCCGGCGCCGCCGCGGCGGCGCGGAACGACAGGGGGCCGCCCATGCAATAGCCCTGGACGCCGACCTTCCTGGCCTTGTCGGTCTGGGCCTGGGCGTCGAGGAAGGCGACATAGGCGACGGCGTCGCGGTCGGTGCCCTCCGGCGTCACCGTGGCCCGCATCGGATCCAGCTTGGCGCGGTCGTCGGGCTTGGAGAAGTCGAAGGTCTGCTCGATCACCGGCGCCTTCTTGGCCCGGTAGTAGAGGTTGGGGACCAGCACCACATAGCCGGCCGCGGCCAGTCGCTTGCCCATGTCGCGGAACACCGGCCGCAGGCTCAGCACGTCCGGCCAGACCAGCACCGCCGGCCATTTCCCCTTGCCTTCCGGGTAGAACAGGGCGGCGTCGGCCACGCCGTCGGCCGTCTTGATCTCGACGTCCTTCTCGACCACCGGGCTCTGGGCCCGGACGGCGGTCGCGGCGACGCCGCCCAGCGCGGCGGCGGCCAGACCGAAGGTCCGGCGCGACAGGCGGGGATCGTGAACCAGACCGGGGTGGATATCGTCGTCACACATGCGAGCATTCTCCGTCGGAGCGCCAAAGACGCCGAGAGTGGGGGCGGCCAGCGCGCGCCGCCCTTGTGGTGAACGCATTACCGCATGACCCAAGCCCGGGAATGTTTCAACGGAGAAACACCGCGGACGCTCGTCGACGCCTGGCGGTCGTTGGCAGAACACAACGGCGGCGAGCGGCGGCGACGGCGATTTCACCAGCGCAGTTTCAGACCCGCCTGGAGCCCATAGCTGTGCTGCCGGCCCTCGAAGTCGGTTTCGTAGCGGACGTTGGCGTGCAGCGAGAGCCTGCTGTTGACCTCGGCCGTGACCCCGCCGTCGAACTCGACCCACTCGCCGCCGAGGTCGGCATGCAGCGGGACGAAGCCTTTCGCCGACGAGAACGCCGCCTTGGTGTCGCCCTGGAACTCGTACCAGAGGCTCGTCCGGCCCCACAGCGAGACGGCGTCTTCGCCGCCCCGATCCCAGGTCTTGGCGACGCGCGCGCCGAGCCTGCCGGTCAGGGCGTTCATGTCCTGGAAGTGAACGCGAGCGGCCATGTCGGTCACGTCGTCCAGCGAAACCGACTGGAACATCAGCTGGGCCTGCGGTTCGACCGTGACGGCGCCCGTCCGCAGCGCGCGGCCGCCCTCGATCGAAGCGGCGAAACCGGACCCGTTCGTCTTCACCGTCCCCAGGCGCGCCGACTGCGCCTTCATGTCGTACTGAGTGGCCTGGACGACCCCGTCGACGTACCAGCCCGTCGGATCAAAACGGGTCCAATAGGCGCCCAGCGTGTAGGCGTTGAACTTGTCCTTGCCGGTCCGCGCCTGGGTGAAGTGCTGAACCTCGCCGTCGCCGGAGCCGTAGGCCGCGTAGAGACCGGCGAACCGGCCGCTGTTCTCGCCGCTCTCGTGCACGAGGTCGACGCCCATCTGGGCCGCGTAGTAGTCGTAGTCATAGCGGGGCCCCTGCCCCAGGATCCCGTTCTTGCCTTCGCGCTCGCCGTCGCGAAGGAGGACGCGGCTCCATACGGCCCGATCATCGTCGCGATGGGGCCCCAGGCGGTCCATGTCGCCCATCCGCTCGTGCAGCGTGCCGACCAGGGACCGGCCATAGGTGAGGGCCAGCGCCGGCAGCGCGGCGTAGAGCGAGGTTTCCGGCCGGTAGGACGGGGTCTCCCCGCCCGCCTCCGTCGTCGAGCGCAGGAACCAGTCGTCGGAGGCGGTGGAGGCGCCGCCGCCGCGCACCAGCAGGTATTCGTATGGGCCGGCCAGGACGGGCGCTGACAGCTTGAACGCATCGGCGGTCGTGGTTCCGCCGTTCGCCGCGTCGACGACCAGGATGCCGTCGCCCGTGGTCAGGGCGCCCGCCCCGCCCAGATTGAGCACATGCACCGTCGTCGAGCCGGTCGCGGCCCCGCCCGCGATGACCAGCCGATCGCTGGGCGAGTCGTCGCCGCCGAGCAGGGTCTCGATCTCGAGCGCGCCGCCGTCGCCCGCATAGTCGCCGCTTACCGTGAGCGTGCCGATCGAATTGCCGGGCGCGACGCGGCCGCGGTTGACGACCTTGGCGAAGATCACGCCCACGCCGCTCAAGGTTCCGTCCGGCCCCACCGTCGTGGCCGAGCGGATCGAGCCGTTGATCGAAAGCTCGCCCATCACGATCGATGTCTGGCCGGCGTAGTCGCTGTGGCCGGCCAGGGTGAGGCGACCGGCGCCGAGCTTGGCCAGTCCCCCCGGACCGCCGACGCCCTGGCTGATCGTGCTGTCGAAGCCGTTGGTGTCGAAGCGCCCGCCGCCCGCGCCCAGCGTGATCGGTCGCGTCGCGGCCAGATCGAAGCCCGCCGCCCAGCGCAGGGTCCCGGAATCGAGCGTCAGCGCGCTGGTCGCGCCGCCGATATTGGCGTCTCGCGCGATCTGCAGCACGCCGGCGCGCACGGCCGTGCCGCCGGAATAGCTGTTGGCGCCCGTCAGGGCCAGGAGGCCGGAGCCGCCCTGCTCCACCGCTCCGAGACCGCTGATCACCCCGGCGAAAGTCACGCTGTCCGATCGATCGAAGACCAGGCGGCCGTCGTTGGCGACATCGCCGCCGATCCCGCCGCTGGTTCCACCGGCCCCGATCTGGAGCGTGCCGTCCCGGATCGTCGTGCCCTCCGAATAACTGTTGTTCCCCGTCAGGATCAGGGTTCCCGCATCCGACTTGGTGAGCCCCGCCGTCCCGGCGATCACGGCGGCGATTTCCGCCGTGGCCGCCGGATCGACACGCACCAGACCGCCGACGCCCGAGGCGTGGTTCAGGAAGGTCAGGACATGTCCCGCGCCCTGGATGCGGTAGCCGTCGCCGACGAACTGGAGCGCGACGGCCTCCACGTCCCCGCCCAGCGTGACGTCGCCGCCGGGCCCGGCGAAGACGGCCATGCCCGAGATCCATTGCTGGTTGATGGCGCCGTTCGGCGTCGTCCAATTGGTTCCGGCGAGGCTCCACGCGCCGCCGCCGCCGTCGACCCGTCCGTCGCCGAGACTGTCGCCGCCGTCCCAGAACTGGAGGGCGAGCCCATCGCGAACCGCCACCAGATTGACCTGGCCGGGAATGGCCGTCTGCACCTGGCTGGCCGCGAAACGATCGGGCAGCGCCCCCAAGGCAAGCCCCTGGTCGGTGAGCGCGCCGCCGTAGTCGATCAGCCGATAACTGCCAGGCAGCGTCGCGAAGTCCGAGGTCGGGGTGATGTCGAGCCTGCCGTCCAGCGTCAGATCGCCGGCGACCTCCACCAGGTCATTCAGGCGCCCGCCGACGACATTGGGACGCCCCAGCCGCCAGGTCAGCCGCGCGCCCGGCGCCAGGGCGAGCGCTCCGACCGAAAGGCTGCCCGGCGCGGCGAGCGGGCCAGGAGCGAGGCGCGCGCCGGCGCTTATGCTTACAGATCCCGCGATGGAGCCGCCGCCCGACAAGGTCGCGCCGGACACGACGGTGACGGCCGTGGCGCCGAGCGACCCCGCCGCCTCCAGCCGCCCCCGGACAATGGTCGTCGGGCCGGTATAGCGCATGGCGCCGCTCAAGGTCAGCGTGCCGCCGCCTTCCTGGCGCAACGCGCCGGCCCCGCTGATCGCGCCGGTGAACGTCACATCGTCCGAGCGATTGAAGGCCAGCGTTCCATCGTTGACGACTTCGCCGGTGATCGCGCCGCCGGTTCCGCCATTGCCGATCTGCAGGGTTCCCGCGCTGATCAGCGTGCCGCCGGCGTAGTTGTTGGCGCCCGTCAGGACGGTCTTGCCGGTTCCGGCCTGGGTCAGCGATCCGGCGCCGCTGATCGCGCCGGCGAAGGCGGTCTGGTCCGCTCGATCGAAGACCAAGACGCCGTTGTCGACGACGTCGCCAGCAAGGCTGCCGGTCGTTCCGCCGTTGCCGATCCGCAGCGCGCCCGCGCTGATCGTCGTGCCGCCGCTGTAACTGTTGTCGCCGACGAGGATCAGGGCGCCGCCGCCCTGCTTGGTCAGCGCGCCCGTGCCGGCGATGCCCTGCGCGAAGGTCGAGGTGTAGCCGCCGGTGTCTATCGCGCCGCCAAGGCCGAGCAGGTCGACGGGCCGCGTCGCGGCGGGATCGAAGCTGGCGCCCAGGCGCAGCGTGCCGCCGTCGAGAACGAGGGGGGCGGCCGCCGCGCCCAGATTGCCGTCGCTGGACACGACAAGAGTCCCCGCCTCGACGATCGTGCCGCCGGCATGGCTGTTGAGTCCGGTCAGGACGAGCGTTCCCTCGCCGGTCTTGCCGAGCTGGCCGGCGCCGGTGATCACGCCGTCGAGCGTCAGCTGCGCGCCGGCGCCGATCGAGAAGGCGCCGCCGTTCTCGCCAAGCGCCACGCCGCGCGCGGAAGCGAAGCTCGCCGTGGTCTCCAGCGTGCCGAAATCGAGCGCGAGCCCGCCGGAGGCTGCGCCGAGATTGGCGTCGGCGCCGATCCGGATCGCGCCGCCGTTGATCGCCGTGCCGCCGGCATAGCTGTTGGCCCCGCCCAGGACGAGCACCCCGCCGCCGCTCTTGGTGAGCGTCGCCGCCCCGGTGATCGACGCGTTGATCGTCGCCGTCGTCGACGGATCGACCCGGATGATCGTGACGCCCCCGGCGGTCAGACCAAAGCCGCCGCCCTCGATGCGGTAACCGCCGGTGCGAAACTGCATGCCCTCGAAGGCGATCGGTTCGCCCAGGGTCACCACGCCGGCCGCGCCCTGGAAGATCGCGAAGCCGCCCTTCCAGGCGGTGTTGACGCCGCCGTTGGCGACCGTCCAGTTGGTCGCCGTCGCGCTCCAGATCGCCGCGCCGCCGTCGACGACGCCGTTGCCGGCGGTGTTGGGACCATCCCAGAACTGCAGCCCGGCCCCGCCGCCGCTGCTGACGATCAGGTTGACCTCGCCCGGCGTCGCCGTCGAAATCACCAGGTTCGGGGCGGAGAAGCCGCTCGGCGCCGCGCCCAGCACAAGGCCGTTGTCGGTCAGCGCGCCGCCATAGCCGATGAGCCGATAGACGCCCAGACCCAGCCCGCCCGCGTTGGCGACGTTCAGGGTCCCGTCCAGGGTGAGGGCGCCGCCCACGATGGTTAGGTCGTTGACGCCTTGGTGGACGATGTCGGGCAGGCCGAGCTCGTAGTCGAGCTGCGAGCCGGCCCCGAGCACCAGAGACCCCACCGTCAGCACGCCGGGACCGTCGCCCGGCGCCAGACGCCCGCCGTCGGCGATAGTCACGGCGCCGCCGATGACGCCTACCCCGCCCAGCCGCGCGCCGCCGGCCACGGCGACGGCGCCGCCGATCGTCCCGTCGACGAGGAGGCGGCCGTTGTTGACGCTGGTCGGCCCGGCATAGCTGCTGGCGGCGGTCAGCGTGGTCGTGCCGGACCCCTGCTGGACCACCGCGCCGGTTCCGCTGATCACCCCGTCGAACACCAGGGCGTTGGAGCGATCGAACACCAGCGTTCCTTCATTGGCGACATCGCCGACGATGACGCCGGTGGTCGCGCCGTCGCCGAGCCGCAGCGCGCCGGCCATGATCGTCGTGCCGCCCGCATGATTGTTGTCGGTGGTCAGCGTCACCGTGCCGACGCCCGTCACGCTCAAGGCGCCGGGACCGGTGATCGGTCCGGAGAACAGGTCGGCGAAGCCGCCGTTGTCAATCGTTCCGCCGCCGACGCTCAGCAGGATGGACCGCTGGCTCGCGAGCCCGGCCGTGGTCAGCAGGCGCCCGCCGTCCAGGGTCAGCGTCGCGCCCGCCCCGCCAAGATTGAGATCGCTGGCGACCGCGAGGGTTCCGGCGCTGACGGTTGTTCCCCCGGTATGGGAATTGGCCCCCGAAAGCGTCAGCGTGCCCGCGCCGATCTGGTTGAGCGCGCCCGCGCCGCTGACCACGCCGGCGAACGTCACCGCGTCGGCCCGGTTGAACGCCAGCGCGCCATTGTCGGCGACGTCGCCGGTGAGGCTTCCAGCCGTCCCGCCGTCGCCGATCTCGAGGACGCCGGCGCTGATCGTGGTCCCGCCCGTGAAGGTGTTGGCGCCGGTGAGGATCGTCGTCCCGGCGCCGGCCTGCAGAACCGCGCCGGCGCCGCTGATCGCGCCGCCGAGGACCAGCGTGTCGGAACGGTCGAAGACCAGCAGGCTGTTGTCGACGACATCGCCGGCGATGTCGCCGCTGGTCCCGCCGTCGCCGATCCGCAGGGCGCCGGCGCTGATCGTGGTGCCTCCTGTATAGCTGTTCGACGCCGTGAGGACCGTCGCGCCCGTCCCGGCCTGCACCACGGATCCGCCGCCGCTGACCATGCCGTCGAAGAACACCAGGTTCGAGCGCGTGAAGGTCAGGACGCCGTTGTTGACGACATCGCCGGCGATGTCGCCGGTGGTCCCGCCGTCGCCGAGGCGGAGCGTGCCGGCCGCGATCGTGGTCCCGCCGGCATAGGCGTTCTCGGCCGTCAGCGTGACCGTCCCGACGCCGGTCAAGGTCAAGGCGCCGGGACCGGCGATCTGGCCGGCGAACAGGTCGGAGACGCCGCCGTTGTCGATTGTCCCGCCCCCCGTGGCCAAGCCGATGGGACGCGTGCTGCTGATCGCGGCCGTGGTCAGCAGGGCCGCGCCGTCGAGCGTCAGACCCGCGAGGGACGCGCCGAGATTGAGGTCGCTGGACACCGCGATCGTTCCCGAACGGGCGATCGTGCCGCCCGAATAGGTGTTGGCGCCGCCGAGCGTCAGCGTGCCGGCGCCGGTCTGGCTGACCGTTCCAGAGCCGCTGATCGCGCCGGCGAACGTCACGGCGTCGCCGCGATTGAACACCAGGGCGGCGTTGTCGACGATGTCGCCGGCGAGGCCGCCGCGGGCGGCGCCGTCGCCGACCCGCAAGGTCCCCGCGCTGATCGTGGTCCCGCCGGCATAGGTGTTGGCGCCGATCAGCGTCAGCGTTCCCGCGCCGAGCTTGGTCAGCGCGCCGCCGCCGCTGATCAGCCCGCCGAAGGTCACCGCGTCCGACCGATTGAAGATCAGGCCGGCGTTGTTGGCGACGTCGCCAAGGACGCCGCCCGTCGCCCCGCCGTTTCCGATCTGCAGCGCACCGGCCTGGATCGTCGTGCCGCCGGAATAGCCATTGTCGCCGGCGAGGGTCAGCGTGCCCGCCCCGATCTTGACCAGCGCGCCGGCCCCGACGACGCCCTGCGCCAAGGCGACGTCATGGCCATTGGTGTCGATCGCGCCCCCCGACGGGGCAAGGGTCATGGAGCGGCTGGCGGCGGGATTGAAGCCGGCGTCGAAGCGCAGCGTCCCGCCGTCCAGGTCCAGCGCGCCGGTGGCGGCGCCGAGATTGGCGTCGGCCGTCACGGCCAGCACGCCCGCGCCGATGACCGTGCCGCCGGCATAGGTGTTGGCCCCCGAAAGGACGAGCGTGCCGGCTCCCGACTTGCGGAGCGCTCCCACCCCGCCGATCACGCCGCTCAGCGTCAGCTGGGTCGCGCCGTCCGGCGAGACCACGCCGCCATCCTCGCCCAGGGTGACGGCGCGACCGGAGCCGAAGCTGGCCGTCGTCGCCAGGCTGGCCCCGTTCAGGCTCAGCGCGCCGCTCGCGGCCCCGAGATTGGCGTCGGCGCTGATCCGCAACGCGCCGGCGTCGACGACCGTGCCGCCGCTGTAGGTGTTCGAGCCGCCAAGACTCAGGGAACCGGGTCCGATCACGGTGAGCCGCGCCGGGCCGCCGGCCCCGTCGGCGATCGGCGCATCGACCGCCGCCGTCACCGAGGCGTCGACCCGGATGATCGTGTCGGGCCCCGCGGCGAGGCCGAAGCCGCCGCCCTCGATCGCATAGCCGTCGGTGCGGAACTGCAGACCCTCGACCGTGATCGGCGCGCCCAGCGTCACGACGCCCGCCGCCCCCTGGAAGACGGCGAAGCCGCCCTGCCACGGCGCGTTGACCACGCCGTCATCGGCGGTCCAGTTGGTCGCGGCGTTGGTCCAGCTTCCGGCGCCGCCATCGACAAGGCCGTCGCCGGCGGTGTCGGGGCCATCCCAGAACTGGAGGCCGAAGCCGCCGGCGTTGACGATCAGGTCGACCTGGCCGGCGGTCGCGGTCGAGACCAGCATGTCGCCGGGGACGAACCGGGTCGGCAGGCCCGCGACCGCCAGACCATTGTCGGTCAGCACGCCGCCATAGTTGATCAGTCGGTAGACACCCCGGCCGAACCCGCCCGCGTCGGCGATGTTGAGCGTACCGTCCAGCGTGAGATCGCCGGTGACGATGGTCAGGTCGTTGGTCCCGCCGCCGACGATGTCCGGCAGGCCAAGCTGGTAGTTCAGCACCGATCCGGAGCGGAGCAGCAGCCCGCCGACCGTCAACGTGCCGACGCTCTCGCCCGGCTCGAGGAACGCCCCGTCGGCCAGGGTCACCGCGCCGGCGAAGCTGCCCGAACCCGCCAGCCGCGCTCCGCCGGCGATCTCGGCCGGTCCGGTCACGGAGCCGTCGATCAGCAACCGCCCGCTCAGAACGATCGTTCCGCCCGTATAGGTGTGGGCCCCGACCGCGATCAGCGTGCCGGGTCCCGTCTGGACGACGGCGCCGGCCCCGCTGATCGTGCCGCCGAACGCCGTCCGACTGCCGGGGCCGGCGACGTTTCCGAAGAACACTGGACCCGCGCGATCGAAGACGAGCCTGGCGCCCGCCGCGATCACGACGTCGCCGTTGAGCGTTCCCGCGTCCAGGCCGGCTCCGAGCTGAAGCGCCCCCGCGTCGATGATCGCGCCGCCGGTCTGGCTGTTGGTATTGGTGAGGACCAGGGTTCCCAAGCCGTCCTTGACCAGCGGAACCGCTCCGAAAACCACGCCCTCGGCGGTGATCGTGCCTGGCCCCGAGTCGATCGTCACCGGTGCGGCGCCGGTGAATTCAATCCTGCGCGTGATGCTGAACGTTTTGGTGAGAGCAAGCTTGCCGCCATCCTCCAGGTAGATGGTCCCGGTCGAATTGCCCAGATTGGCGCTCGCCTCCGCGACGAGCGTCGTGGCCAGCGGCGTCGGGCTCGAAACGCCGATAATCCGCAAGTCACCCACGAAGGGGTTGTTTCCGGTCACCGTCGCGACGCCGCCGTTCCGGAACGTCACATCGCCAACGCCGGAGATATTGTTGGTGACCGAATAGGTGTCGCTGCGGCCGAAGGCGAGACCGCCCTGGTTGATGATGGCGCCAAAGACGCCGCCCGTCGTCCCGCCGAGGTCGCCGATCTGCAGCACGCCGCTCTTGATCTCGACGCCCCCGGTAAAGGTGTTGTTGCCGGTCAGCAGGATCGTGGCGCCGGGGCCGCCCATGCTGTTGAACCGGCCAGGCCCCGATATGACGCCCGTGAAGGCCGCGTTCGAGCCGTTGAGATTGAGCGTCCCGCCGCCAATCCCGAGCGTCACCCCTCGCGCCGAGCTGAACCCGTCGCCGACGTTGAGCGTGCTGTCGTCGAGCGTCAGTCCGCCGCCAGCCTCGCCCAGAAGATTGTCGGCGGCGACCGTCAGGGCGCCCGCCTTGACGAATACGCCGCCGGCGAAGCTGTTGCCCGCGCCCTGCAGCACCAGCTCGCCAAGGCCGGCCTTGGTGAGCGCGCCTGGGCCGGAAATGACGCCGGAGAAGGTGGCCAGCGCCCCGAGGGTCGTGATCGTCCCGCCGCCCGCGTCGAGCGTCACGGCCCGCGCGGTGGCGAAGCCCTCTCCCACGTGCAGGGCGCCGCCGTCGAGGGCCAGCCCGCCCGTCGCCGCGCCCAGGTTGGCGTCGACGTCGACGCTGAGCACGCCTTCGTCGATCCTGGTCCCGCCGGTGTAGCTGTTGGCGCCGTTAAGAAGGACCAGCGCGCCGGCGCCGGCCTTGCGAAGCCGCCCGGCGCCGTCGATCAGTCCGGACATCGTCGTGATGGTCGTCTCGCCGATCGTGTCGAAGGTCTGGGTGGTGTCCTGGATCGTGAACGGTATGACGAAGCTGAACGAGCTGGTCAGCGCCAGCGTGCTGTCCAGGGCCATGAAGACAGTGCCCGTTCCCGGTTCCCCCATGGTCTCGCGGAAGTCGGCGATCAGCGTGCTGCCGACAGGCTGGCCGGCGACGCCCGTGATCCGGGTGTCGCCCTTGTAGGCGTTCCTCGACAGCAGGTGCGCGACGCCGCCGCCGGTGATCTCGATCCCGCCGGTTCCGTCGATTTGGTTGGCGATTTGATAGGCGCCGCCGCGGTTGAAGATCAGCATGCCGTTGTCGAGCACGTCGCCGGCGATGCTCCCCGTCGCGCCGCCGGCGCCGAGCTGCAGAACGCCGCCGTTGATCGTGGCGCCGCCGGTGAAGGTGTTGTCCCCGGTCAGGACGATGGTGTTCGCCGAGGCGCCCTTGGTGAGCCGGCCCGTCCCCGAGATGACGCCGCTGAAGGTCGCGCTCGCGCCGCTGGTGTCCAGCGTGCCGCCGCCGTCCTCCAGGGTCAGGGCGCGCGCCGAGCTGAACCCGCCGCCGACGGTCAGCGCGCCGCCGTCGAACGTGACGTCCTGGGTGGGGTCGCCGAGCAGGCTGTCGGTCGCGGCGGTCAGCACGCCGGCCATGATGACGGTCCCGCCCTCATAGCTGTTGGCCGTTCCTCCGAGCACCAGATTGCCCACGCCGGTCTTGAACAGCGCGCCCTCGCCATGGATCAGGCCGGTGAAGGTGGCGGTCCCGCCGGTCGTATCGATGATCCCGCTCTCGAATTCGAGATGCACGGTTCGCGCCGTGGTGAAGCCATCGCCCACGCGCAGGGTGGCGCCGTCGAACGTCAGGCCGCCCGTCGCCGCGCCCAGATTGGCGTCGGTCGCGACGCTCAGCGTGCCCTGGTCGAGATTGACGCCGCCGGCGAAGGTGTTGATCCCGCCGAGGATCAGCGTCCCGTTGCCTTCCTTCTTCAGTTCCGTCAGGGCGCCCAGTCCGTTGGTGATCGGCGCCTCGATCCTGGCCGTCATCCCCGGATCGACGGTGATGATGGTCTCCGGCTCATGGGCCAGCGAGAAGCCGCCGCCCTGGACGACATAGCCGTCGGTGCGGAACTGCATCCCCGCGAAACCCATGTTCCCGCCGAGCGTGACCGTGCCGGCGGCGCCCTGGAACACCGCGAAGCCCCCTTGCCACGGAGCGTTGACGCTGCCGTCGTCCGCCGTCCAGTTGGAGCCCGACGGGCTCCAGATTCCCGATCCGCCATCGACGATGCTGTTCCCGGCGGTTCCGGCGCCGTCCCAGAATTGCAGGCCGAAGCCGCCGGCGCTGACGATTAGATTGACCTCGTTGGGGGTCGCGGTGGAAACGAGGATGTTTCCTGTCTCGCGAAAGCGTTCCGGCAGCGCGCCAAGATCCAGTCCGTTGTTGGTGAGCGCTCCGTCATAGTGGATCAGCTGGTAGACGCCCTGGCTGAAGCCGCCCTCGTCCGAGATGTTGAGCAGGCCGTCGAGCGTGAGCCCGCCGGTGACGATGATATGGTCGTTGGACGCGCCGCCGACGATGTTGGGAAGGCCCAGCTCATAGTCGAGCAGCGAACCGGGGTTCAGCACCAGCGATCCCATCGTCAGCGTGCCGAAGCTCGCGCCCGGCGCCACCTGTCCGCCCGCGAGAACCGTAACCGCGCCCCCAATGCTGCCCCCGCTGCCGCCTAGCGTGCCGCCGGCCGCCACCTGCACGGCCCCGGCGACCGAACCGGAGATGTCCAGCCGCCCCGCGTTGACGCTGGTCAGGCCGGAATAGGTGTTGATCCCGGCCAGAGTGGTCGTGCCGGCGCCCTGCTGGATCAGCGCGCCCGAGCCGCTGATGGCGGCGATCTGCGTCAGGTTGTCGGAACGATCCAGGATCAGGGTGGCGTTGTTGACGATGCGGCCGGCGATCGTGCCCCGATCGCCGCCGTCGCCTTGCCGCAGCGCGCCGCCGCTGATGGAGACCTCGCCGGTGAGGGCCAGTTCGCCCAGCAGCGTAAGCGTTCCGCCGCCTTGCTTGTCGAACGTGCCGGACCCGACGATCCCCCCGCCATAGGTCAGATCGGTCGCTCGGTTGAATGCGACCGCGCCCTCGTTGTTGACGTTGCCGACGAGGATGCCCGTCGATCCGCCGTCGCCGATCGTCAGCGTCGCCCCGGGAGCGACGGTGGTGAGACCCTCGCCGCTGGTTTGGAGCGTGCCTGTCACCGCCAGCACGCCGGAGCGAACCTCGACGGCGGAACCGCGCACCCCGGTCGAAGCGACGGTCCCGCTCAGGGTCAGCCTGTTGCCGCCCTCCTTGATGATCGCCCCGCCGCCCGAGATCGATCCCGCGAACACCAGGTCCGTGGCGCGGTTGAAGGTCAGGACGCCGGCGTTGCTCACGTCGCCGGCGATCGTGCCCGTGGTTCCGCCGGCGCCGAGCCGCACGTTGCCGGCGTCGATCGTCAGGGTCCCCGTGTAGTTGGGGCTGTCGGCCGCCAGGATCAGAAGGCCCGTGCCCTTCTTGTGAAGCGGGTAGGCGCCCAGCAGATTGCCCGTGAAGGTGACGCTCGGGCTCGCCACATCGATGGTCCCGCCAGCCACCGAGACCGTCGTCGCCCGCCCGGTGGTGAACGGATCGCCGACCCGAAGCGTCCCCCCGTCGAAGGTCAGGCTTCCGGTCGCGCTGCCCAGGTTGACGTTGCTCGACACGTTGAGCACGCCGTCCTCGATCCGCGTGCCGCCGGAATAGCTGTTCGCCGCGATCACCGTCATCCGGCCTGCGCCGCGCTTCACCACCGAGCCGGAGCCGACGATGGTGCTGGTGAAGATCACGTCGTCCGACCGACTGAGCGTCAGGACGCCGTGGTCGACGATGTCGCCCTCGAGGCTGCCGGTGACGCCACCTGCCCCGATCGACAGTCCGGCGCCGCTCGCGATCATCGCACCGCCGCCAAGTCCCGGGCGAAGCGTGCCGGTCACGGTCAGGGTTCCGCGCTGCACGTTGATCGTGTTGGGAGCATCATCCGTCAGGCTGACCGTACCGCCCAGCGTCCAGGCCTCGCCGTCCATGGTCAGGTTGGTGAACCCGCTCATCGGGCTGCTTTCGGAGCCCGAGCCGTGGAGTCGCAGGAAGTTGTTGGCTCCGAAGCTGGTCGCGGCGCCGTGGAGTATCGAGCCCGTGTCGAGCGTGAGGAGGTTGTCGTTGCTTCCGAAGTTGATCGCGGTGCCCGTTTCGGAGGAGATCGTGCCGCGGTTAGTGACCTGCGCCCCGCCGTCCGTGATCTCGACACCCATGCGGTGCCCGTCGATCAGCCCTTCATTGACGATCACATGGTCGCCCGACCGGATGACGATGGCGCTGGGCGACACGCCGATCCCGGACCGGATCGAGGCGCCCGCATGGTTGTTGATCGAGACCGTTCCCAACGTGTCGATAAAGATGGCGATGCCGCTGTTGCCGTCGCTGCCGCCATCGCCGCCGTGGTGCAACGGATCGGCGAACAGGCCGATGTCGCCGCTGTTGATCGTTCCGAAATTGTCGACCGCGCCGCTGGTGTTGTGGGTGAAGGCGATCGCGGGGCCTTCCCCGGCGCTGATGTCGCCAAGGTTGGTGATCGCGAGATTGACGTGCGTGAAGCTTCCATCGACGGCCACGCCGCGGTCGTCGCCGAGGATCAGGCCGATCGGCTGGTTTATCAGGCTGCCGTCGTCGCGGAAGCGAATGGCCGAGGCGGAGTCGAAGTTCCGTTCGCCGGTGAAACGCCTGTCGTTCGTTATGACGCCGGCGTTGGTGAACGTGGCGGGCGGGATGCCGTCGACGATGATCGCGTCCTTGTTCCGCGCGGAAGCCGTCGTGCCTTGATTGAGAATGTAGGCCGTGTCGCTGTTCAGCCGCTGGGTGTTGAAGCTGGATCGGACCTCGGTCTGGGCGTGGCCGACGCCATGGGCGACGCCGATCGCCAGCGCCGCCGCCAGCGCGATCGATGACGCGGAGGAGCAGTGCGCCGCACGCGACGAACGCCGGGCGCCCCCGCGTTGCGACATGGCAAACTCCTGCGACTGGCGGACCGTCCCTTTTCGGCGACGATCGTACACAGGAGGTCGACGGCGTCAGTCGGGGTAAACCCCGAGATTGGCGGGGTTTTTACGACTGTCGGCGTGCGGGGATCGTCGGTGATCAGCCATACCGGCCGGGGACGAGATCAAGCCGCGAACCGATAGCCGACGCCGGGTTCGGTCAGGATGATCTTCGGCGACGCGGGATCGTCTTCCAGCTTCTGGCGCAGCTGGCCTACGAAGACGCGCAGATACTGGGTATCGTGGGCGTGGGCCGCGCCCCAGACGGCGACCAGGAGCTCCTTGTGGGTCAGCACCTTGCCGGCCCCGATCGCCAGGCGGGCCAGGAGGTCGTATTCCTTGGGCGACAATTTCACGGCCGCGCCGTCGCGGGTGACCAGCCGCATTTCCAGGTCGATCTCGACATCGCCCGCGCGGATCGGTCCCGAGGGCGTCGGGGCGCGAGCGGAATGGCGGATGGCGGCGCGGAGCCGAGCCAGCAGTTCGCCGACCCCGAAGGGCTTTTCGACATAGTCGTTGGCGCCCCGGTCCAGGGCCTCGATCTTCTCGATCTCGCGGTCGCGAGCCGAGAGGATCAGGATCGGGCCGTCATAAAAGGCGCGAGCCTTGGTCAGCACCTCCTTGCCGTCCATGTCGGGCAGGCCCAGGTCCAGCACCACGGCGTCGGGCGACCACAGGGCGATGCCGCGCAGGCCCTCCTGGCCGCTGTCGGCGCGCAGGGGCTCATAGCCGGCCGCGTCGAGGGCGGGGCCCAGGAACCGGTGGATCTGGGGCTCGTCGTCGATGACGAGGATGCGATGGCGAAGCGCGGTCACGAGACCGTCATAGCAGATGATGGGGCGTGGCGACCGACTTTGGCAGGCTGATCAGCACCCGGGTGCCCTTGCCGTCGTGGATCGGGCTGGCGGCGGCGATCCGTCCGCCCATGGCGTCGATGAAGCCCTTGGCGATCGACAGGCCCAGGCCCACGCCCTGACTGCGGTCGCTCGGCTCGTCCATGCGACGGAACTTCTCGAAGATGTGCTCCAGTTCGGCGGGCGGAATCCCGCGCCCCTCGTCTTCGATGCTGATCACCAGGTTGGAGCGGTCCTCATAGGCCGCCATCTCGATCCGCGCCTCGGGCGGGCTGTAGGCTATGGCGTTCTCCAGGACATTGACCACGACCTGTTC
Organism: Caulobacter sp. Root1455; assembly: GCF_001426905.1. GTDB lineage: Bacteria > Pseudomonadota > Alphaproteobacteria > Caulobacterales > Caulobacteraceae > Caulobacter. Next base: position 315,150 of record NZ_LMFQ01000023.1, on the reverse strand, counting down.
CAGCAGGCCAGCGTCGGCCTGGACCAGGGTGAGCTCGACCGGGAAGTCCCGGGTCAGATCCCGGTCGCCCAGGCGACGCGAGACGCGGTCGGCGGCGGCGTTGAGGACCTCCCGTACGTCGATCCATTCGGTCCGCAAGCGTAGGGCCCCGCCTTCGATGCGGGTCATGTCCAGCAGGTTGGCGACATAGCGGTTCAGGCGCTCGGCCTCCTCGCGGATGCTGACCACCAGGTCGTCGCGCACCGGCTTGGTCAGCTTGTCGCCAAAGTCGATCAAGGTGGTCGAGGCGCCGAGCACCGTCGACAGCGGCGTGCGCAGGTCGTGGCTGACCGAGTTCATCAGGGCCGATCGGAAGCGGTCGGCGCGGCGCAGGGTCTCGGCCTCCAGGGCCTCGGCGGCCAGCTGCGAGCGCTCCAGCGCCACGGCGCCCTGTTCCAGCAGGGCCAGGACGAGGCGCTCGTCGTCCGAGCCGGGCGGCACGGCGCCGGCCTCGATCCCGGCGACCCCGGTCCGCCCGCGCACGCCCTCCAGCGGCCAGAAGGTCCAGCGGGCTTGCGGCAAGGTGCCGGTGCCGGCCCCGGCCGGCTCGCCGCGCTGCCAGGCCCAGCGGGCGGCGGCCATCGGCGCGGTGTCGAGCGACTCGATGTCCGGCGAGCCGGCGACCGGGGCGATCTCGCCTTCGATCGGCAGCAGGACCAGGGTCCGCGCGCCGGCCGCGGCGGCGACCTGCTCCGCCAGCGCCCGGGCGACCGCCTCGCGGCCGGCCCCGGCCGAAAGCGTGCGGCTCGCGGCCAGCAAGGTGGCCACGGCGGCGGTGCGGCGCTGCGAGCCCAGGGCCTGGTCGCGGACCCGTCCGGCCAAGCCGCCCGAAGCCAGCGCCACCAACCAGAACACCAGCAGGGTGAGGAAGTCGGTCGGGGCGCCGACGGCCAGGCTGTAGCGCGGTTCCAGGAACAGGTAATTGTAGACGAGGAACGCCACGGTCGCCGCCGCCAGGGCCGGCCGCAGCCCGTGCAGCACGCCGGCCGCCAGGACGGCGGCCAGGAAGATCATCCCCAGGTCCACCCGGTCGAAGGCGACGTCCAGGCCCCAGGCCGCCAGGGTCGCGGCCCCCACGAACAGGGCGCCGACGACATAGCCGCGCCAGGACCCCAGGCTCGGGCGTCGGACCGGCGGCGGCTCGCGCTCGTGTCCGGCCTCGGTGACCACGTGGATCGCCGCGCCCCTGGCCTCGCGCAGCAGGGCCGCCGCCAGGGATCGGCCGAGAAGCTCCCGCCAACGACTGTCGGTCGACTTGCCGATGACGATCTGGGTGACATTGTTGCGCCGGGCGTAGGCCATCACGGCGGTCACGATGTCGCCGCCGGTCAGGGCGAGCGTCGCGCCGCCCAGTTGTTCGGCCAGGCGGAAGGCTTCGCGCAGGCGCACGGAGCCCTCGGCCCCGACCGCCGGCCGATCCGTCCGCTCGACATGGGCCACGGTCCAGGGCGCGTTCATCATCATGTCCGACAGCCGCCGGCCGGCGCGGACCAGACCGCCGGCCATGGCGTCGCCGCCGACCAGCACCAGGATGCGTTCGCCCGCCGCCCACGGTCCGTCGACGCCCTTCTCCCGCATGGTCGCGACGAGCTGATCGTCGACCGTCTGGGCCGCGCGACGCAGGGCCAGTTCGCGCAGGGCCGTGAGGTTCTCGACCTTGAAGAAGTTCTCCGACGCCAGACGCGCGGTCTCCGGCACATAGACCTTGCCGGCCGTCATCCGTTCGCGAAGCTCGTCGGGCGTGATGTCGACGACCTCGATGTCGTCGGCCCGCGACAGGGCGCTGTCGGGCACGGTCTCGCGCTGGCGCACGCCGGTGATGCGCTGGACGACGTCCACCAGGCTTTCCAGATGCTGGACGTTCAGCGTCGTCCAGACGTCGATGCCGGCGGCCAGCAGTTCCTCGACATCCTGCCAGCGCTTGGGGTGGCGCGAACCCGGCGCGTTCGAATGGGCGTATTCGTCGACCAGGAGCACCTTGGGCCGGCGGGCCAGGGCCGCGTCCAGGTCGAACTCCATCAGCACCCGGCCGCGATGGTCGATCGGCTGGCGGGGGAGAACCTCCATGCCGCGCAGCAGGCTCTCGGTCTCGCGGCGGCCGTGGGTCTCGACGACCCCGACCAGGACGTCCTGGCCCTCGGCCTTGCGGCGGCGGGCGGCGCGCAGCATCTCGTAGGTCTTGCCGACCCCGGGGGCCATGCCCAGAAACACCTTCAGGCGCCCCCGGCCGGCCTTGTTGGCGGCGGCCAGGAGCGCCTCGGGATCCGGACGGCCCTTTTCCGTTTGTCTGGGATCGTGGGCCGGCAACTATCCGCCTTTCGGGAAGCGGGCGTCGAGCGCGCGGTTGGCGGCCAGCACGTTGACGCGGGGCTGGCCGATGAAGCCCAGCAGCGGCGGCTTCACCTGGCTCTCGACCACGGCCAGGACGGCGGCCTTCGATAAGCCCCGGGCCTTGGCTACACGCGCGGCCTGCAGCCGGGCGTAGGCGGGCGAGATGTCGGGATCGAGTCCCGAGGCCGAGGCCGTCACCGCGTCGGCGGGGATCGCCGCGCCGGGGCTTTCGGCGCGCAGGGCGTCGGCGTCGGTCTTTTCGCGTTCGATCAGCTTGTCGTTCAGCGGACCCATGTTGGAGCCGCTGGAGGCCGAGGCGTCGTAGCCGTTTCCGGCCGCCGAGGGGCGCGGGTGCAGATACTCGGCCCTGGCGAAGGGCTGGCCGATCAGGGCCGAGCCGACGACCGCGCCCTTGGCGTCGCGCAGCAGCGAGCCGTTGGCCTGGGCCGGAAAGACCGCCTGTCCGACGCCGGTGACGGCCAGCGGATAGGCCAGGCCGAGCAGCAGCGTGAACAGGCCCATCGAGACGAAGGCGGGGCGAAGGTGGGAAAGCATGACGGATGAATCTCCGATGAGCCGAGCTTAGGCGAGACCGAGGGCCGAGACCACGAGGTCGATCAGCTTGATGCCGACAAAGGGGGCCACGAGACCGCCCAGGCCGTAGAGGGCGAGGTTGCGCGACAGCAGCTTGCCGGCCCCGACGGCGCGATACTTCACGCCCTTCAGCGCCAGGGGGATCAGGGCGACGATGACCAGGGCGTTGAAGATCACCGCCGACAGGATCGCGCTTTGCGGGCTGTGCAGCTTCATGACGTTCATGGCGCCGAGGGCGGGCAGGGCGACCACGAACATGGCGGGGATGATCGCGAAGTACTTGGCCACGTCGTTGGCGATCGAGAAGGTCGTCAGGGCGCCGCGGGTGATCAGCATCTGTTTGCCGACCTCGACGATCTCGATGACCTTGGTCGGGTCGCTGTCGAGATCGACCATGTTGCCGGCCTCGCGCGCGGCCTGGGCGCCGGTCTGCATGGCGACGCCGACGTCGGCCTGGGCCAGGGCGGGAGCATCGTTGGCCCCGTCGCCGCACATGGCGACCAGGCGGCCCTTGCCCTGTTCCTCGCGGATCAGCCGCAGCTTGTCCTCGGGCGTGGCTTCGGCCAGGAAATCGTCGACCCCGGCCTCAGAGGCGATGGCGGCGGCGGTCACCGGGTTGTCGCCGGTGATCATCACCGTGCGCAGGCCCATGCGGCGCAGGTCGGCGAAGCGTTCCTTGACCCCCGGCTTGACCACGTCCTTGAGGTGGATGACGCCGACCAGGACGCCGTCCTCGCTGACGGCCAGCGGCGTGCCGCCCGAGCGGGCGATGCGGTCGACGGCGGCGGCGACCTCGGCCGGCACGCGCTTCGGATCGATGGCCAGCGAGCGGTAGACCGCGTCCACCGCGCCCTTGCGCCAGGAGCGCCCACCGGCGTCGAGGCCGGACTGTCGGGTCTGGGCGGTGAACGGGATCGACAGGGCGCCGACCGGCGGTTCGACGGCCAGGCCCTGGCCACGAGCCAGTTCGATGATCGATCGGCCCTCGGGCGTTTCGTCGGCCAGCGAGGCCATCAGGGCCGCGCGCAGGGCCTGGTCGGCCCGCACGCCGGGAGCGGGGATCACCTCGACCGCCATGCGGTTGCCGAAGGTGATGGTGCCGGTCTTGTCCAGCAGCAAGGTGTCGACGTCGCCGGCGGCCTCGACCGCTCTGCCGGAGGTCGCCAGAACGTTGACCTTCAGCAGGCGGTCCATGCCGGCGATGCCGACCGCGCTGAGCAGCCCGCCGATCGTCGTGGGAATGAGGGTGATGAACAGGGCGCCCAGCACCAGCGGATCGAGCGCCACGCCCGAGAACTTGCCCAGGCCCAGCAGGGTGACCACCGCGATCAGGAAGATCAGGGTCAGGCCGGCCAGCAGGACGGCCAGGGCGATCTCGTTGGGTGTCTTGCGACGATCAGCGCCCTCGACCATGGCGATCATGCGGTCCAGGAAGGTCGAGCCGGCCTCGGCCGTGACCCGCACCTTGATCCAGTCCGAGACCACGGTGGTGCCGCCGGTGACGGCCGAGCGGTCGCCGCCGCTTTCGCGGATCACCGGCGCGCTCTCGCCGGTGATCGCAGCCTCGTTGACGCTGGCCATGCCCTCGACGATTTCGCCGTCGGTCGGCACCACGTCGCCGGCCTCGACAAGGATCACCTCGCCGACGGCCAGCTTGTGGGCCGGGGTGGGGATCCAGGCGTCGTTCTCGGGGTTAATGATCAGCTTGGCCTGGGTGGTCACCCGCGTGGCCCGCAGGCTGTCGGCGGCCGCCTTGCCCCGCCCTTCGGCGACGCTCTCGGCGAGGTTGGCGAACAGCACCGTGGCCCACAGCCACAGCGAGATCTGGATCGCGAAGCCGGCGGACTGGTGTGCGACCACGGCGGCGACGGCGGAGACCGTCGACAGCAGGGCCACGATCCAGGTCGCGAAGATCACCGGGTTGCCGGTCAGCCGGCGCGGATCGAGCTTGACGAAGGCGTCGCGGGCGGCGCGGACCAGGACCGGGCCGGTGAGGCCGCCGGCCAGGGCGGCGGCCTTGCGGCGGCCTTCGCCGGCGTGGGTGTCTAAGGAGGTCATGGGGTCACCCATCAGTGGAGGGCGGCGACCGCGGCGAGCGCCTGGAAGTGCTCGACGATCGGTCCCAGCGCCATCGCGGGGAAGAATTGCAGGCCGCCCAGGATCAGGATCACCCCGATCAGGAGGCCGATGAACAGGCCGCCGTCGGTCGGCAGCGTGCCGGCGGTCGGGGCCAGCTTGGGCTTGGCGGCCAGGGCGCCGGCGATGGCCAGGACGGCGATCATGGGAACAAAGCGGCCCAGCATCATCGCCACGCCCAGGGTGGTGTTCCACCAGGGCGCGTTGGCGCTCAGCCCGCCGAAGGCCGAGCCGTTGTTGGCCGTACCCGAGACGTAGGCGTAGAGGATCTCCGACAGCCCATGCGGCCCGGAATGCATCAGCCCCTTCAGCGCCTCGGGCAGGACGGCGGCCACGCCCGAGAAGCCCAGCATCGACAGCGGGACGATCAGCACGGCCAGCATGGACAGCTGGATCTCGCGCGCCTCGACCTTCTTGCCCAGATATTCCGGCGTGCGCCCGACCATCAGCCCGGCCACGAACACCGCCAGCAGGGCCATGACGACCATGATGGCGATCCCCGAGCCGATGCCGCCGGGCAGGATCTCGCCCAGCTGCATCAGGAACATCGCCACCGCGCCGCCCAGGGGCATCAGGCTGGAATGCATGCCGTTGACCGAGCCGTTGGAGGCCCCGGTGGTCATGGCCGCCCAGGCGGCGGTCGAGGGGGCGCCGAAGCGGACCTCCTTGCCCTCCATGTTGACCGAGGTGTCGACGTGGGCGGCCACCTGGGCCGGCGCCGGACGCGTCTCGGCGGCATAGACTCCCGCCGCGCCGGCGGCCAGCAGCAGGACGCCGGCGGCGACCAGGGCCCGGATGTCCTTCCTGGCCTTGGCCGTGCGGCCGAAGGCGAAGAAGGCGGCCCAGCCCAGCACGTTGATCGACACGGCCGTGATCAGGTTGGTCAGCGGACTGGGGTTCTCGAACGGGTGGGCGGAATTGACGTTGAAGATCCCGCCGCCGTTGATGCCCAACTGCTTGATCGCCAACTGGCTGGCGGTGGCGAACAGCGAGATCTTCTGCTCGCCGCCCTCCAGGGTGTGGGCCGTGACGCCCGCCGCCAGGGTCTGGGGCACGCCCAGGGCGACGAGGACGATCGCCATGACCAGGCACAGCGGCAGCAGCACATAGAGGGTCGTGCGGACCAGATCGGACCAGAAGTTGCCGACGCCTTCGCCGCGATTGGCGACGAACGCCCGGGCCAGGGCGGCGGCGATGGTCGCGCCGGTCGCGGCCGAGACGAAGTTCTGCACCGTCAGCGCCAGCATCTGGCTGAGCGTCGACATGGTCGTCTCGCCGCCATAGCTCTGCCAGTTGGTGTTGGTCACGAAGCTGGCGGCGGTGTTGAAGGCCAGGTGCGGCGAGACGCCGGCGAAGCCTTGCGGGTTCAGCGGCAGCACGCCTTGCAGCCGCAGCACCGCATAGACGAACAGGAAGCCGACGGCGTTGAAGGCCAGCAGGGCGCCGGCATAGCCGAACCAGGTCTGGCTCTTGTTCGGATCGACGCCGCAGGCCCGGTGGAAGGCCTTCTCGACCGGTCGAAGCACCGGGTCGAGCCAGGTGCGCTCGCCGTTCCAGACGCGCGACATGTACACGCCCAACGGCCAGCCGACGCCGACCGCCAGGCCGAGGGTCAGGGCGATCTCCGCCCATCCTTGCCAGGTCATGGAAATAGGTCCGTCAAAACTTGTCGGGCCGCAGCATCGCCGCGACCATGTAGCCGGCGACGACGATCGCCCCGGCCGCCCAGAGCACGCTCACCAGCATGGTCAGACGCGCCTCAGTCCCGCCGCGAACGCGGCGAAGACGGCGAAGAGCCCAAGGCCCAACGCCAGATAGATCAGGTCAGCCATGCGCCGCCTCCATTCCTATGGAGGACTTGAAGACCACGAGCCCGCGTAAGGCCTCCATGCGGAAAGAGGCGACGGGCATAAGGGGAGCATAAGGATGGGGGCGCCGAGGGGCCCGATGCGCCGCCGCCGGCTTCGCGCCGGTCTAGTCCGCGTCCAACAGCGCCTGGGCGACAGCCTTGCCGCAGCCGACGGTGTCGAGCGGTCCGCCCAGGTCACGGGTGCGCAGCTGGGGTTGCGCCAGCACGGTTTCGATGGCCGCGACGACGGCCGCCGCGGCCCGCGGCTCGCTCAGGTGGTCCAGCATCAGGGCCGCCGACCAGATCTGTCCCACCGGGTTGGCGATCCCCTGGCCGGCGATGTCCGGCGCGGAGCCATGCACGGGTTCGAACAGGGACGGGAAGGCGCGCTCGGGATTGATGTTGCCGGCTGGGGCGATGCCGATGGTGCCGGTGCAGGCCGGGCCCAGGTCCGACAGGATGTCGCCGAACAGGTTGGAGGCCACCACGACGTCGAACCAGTCGGGATGCTGCACGAAGTGCGCGGTCAGGATGTCGATATGGTACTTGTCCCAGCGCACGTCGGGATAGGTCGGGGCCATCGCTTCGACCCGCTCGTCCCAGTAGGGCATGGTGATGGCGATGCCGTTGGACTTGGTCGCCGAGGTCAGGTGCTTCTTCTCGCGGCGCCGGGCCAGCTCGAAGGCGAACTTGAGGATGCGGTCGACGCCGATCCGCGTCATCACCGTTTCCTGCATCACCACCTCGCGTTCGGCGCCCGGAAAGATCCGCCCGCCGATCGAGGAGTATTCGCCCTCGGTGTTCTCGCGCACGACATAGAAGTCGATCTCGCCGGGCGACCGGTTGGCCAGGGGGCTGGGCACGCCGGGCATCAGCCGGACCGGGCGCAGGTTGACGTACTGGTCGAACTCGCGCCGGAACTGGATCAGCGAACCCCAGAGCGAGACGTGATCTGGCACCGTCTCCGGCCAGCCGACGGCGCCGAAGAAGATCGCGTCATGGCCGCCGATCCGGGCCTTCCAGTCGTCCGGCATCATCTGGCCGTGCTTCAGGTAATAGTCGCAGGAGGCGAAGTCGAAATGGTCGAACGCGAAGGTGCAGCCGAAGCGCGCCGAGACGGCCTCCAGCACCCTCAGCCCCTCGGGGACGACTTCCTTGCCGATCCCGTCGCCCGGAATGACGGCGATCCGGTAGTGGCGCGCTTGGCTCATTGAAACACCCTCGGACGACACGCCCCATGCCCCGTCGGCATCACCGGCCGGGTTAGGCCAGGGGCCGAGAACAGGGCAAATGCGAAATTCGTATGAAACGATGCCGCGACGGTCGTCCGTTCGGAAAGCGGGGTCGGAGCACCGATAGCCGCCGTCGACACGCGCTCATTCTGGCGTGTCTAAAAATGGATGCAATTGCTAACGTTCTTGGATGTCGTTATGGCTGGACCCAGAGGCTGATGATCGATCAGCGGCGGGTGGCGATCGCGTGAAGACGGCGTTTCGTAGCGAGAACATGATCGGTCATGACGCGGCCCGCCTCGGCGCTGTCCTGGCGTCGGATGGCGTCCAGCAGCCGTTCATGGTCGCCCTGCGACGACAGCAGGTGCTCCGGCGTGGTCGCGGCCACCTGTCTGAGACGCAACGGGACGGCCGCCGCCACGCTGGGGCACAGCCGGGCCGGGTCGCCGAACACCGGATAGATCAGGGTCATCCGGATAGCGTTGCGCAGGACCTTGTTCTGCGACGCATGATGGATCGAGCGGTGGAAGGCGTGGTTGAGCTCGTACCACTCGATCTCGGCCTTCTCCGACCATTCGCCCCGATCCAGTATGGCTCGGCCCTGGCGGACCAGGTCGGCCAGCCGATCCAGCGCCGGGGCCTCCCAGCCCAGATCCACCGACATCCGCGCGGCCTGGCCCTCGAGGCCGGCCCGGACCTCGATCGAGTCGAACACGTCGCCGATGGTCACGGCCCGGACGGTGTAGCCGCGGTTGATCCCGTAATCGACCAGGCCCTCGGCCGACAGCACCGCCAGGGCGCTGCGGATGGGGGTGCGCGACACGGCCAGCTCGGTCGCCAGGCCTTCGGCCCGCAGCCGGGTTTCGGGCGGGATCTGTCCGGTGACGATCATCTCGCGCAGGCGCATCAGGACCGTGTGGGTCGCCGGTTCCGTCCGCGGCGGGTCGGCCAGGGGCGTGCTCGGGTCTGCGCTTTGGCCTGCCGGTTTCGTCGCCATACGTTCGGTGTCTCCCGAAGCCGGTTCGAGTCCGGCCCGCTATCCCTTCCTTACACCGCTACCTCGTTGGACGCGCAAGACTTCGGCCGAGCCTTGACCTCAACTCACCTGCAAAGGCGGCCGCCGGCCGGCCCGGAGATCGTCGCGTGACCGACCTGCTGCTTCAACCCGCCGTGCTTGGTCTGGCGATGGTGGTCACCTTCATGATCCTGATCATGACCAAGCGGATGTCGGCGATCGCCGCGCTTCTGGTCGTGCCGATCGGGTTCGGACTGCTGGCCGGCGCCGGGGCCGGTCTCGGCGAGATGATCCTCCAGGGGGTGGGTCAGGTGGCGCCGACCGCGCTGATGCTGTCTTTCGCGGTGCTCTACTTCGCCATCATGATGGACGCGGGGCTGTTCGATCCGCTGGTCAACAAGGTGCTGGCGATCGTCGGGGAGGATCCGCTGCGGATCAGCCTGGGCACGGCCATCCTGGCCATGCTGGTCTCGATCGACGGCGACGGCACGACCACGGCGCTGATCGTGATCACCGCCTTCCTGCCGGTGTACCGCCGGGTGGGGATGAACCCGCTGATCCTGGCGACCCTGCTGGGCCTGGCCAACGCGCTGATGAACTACGTCCCCTGGGGCGGCCCCTCGGCCCGGGCCGCCGCCGCGGTCCATGTTGACCTGGCCGACGTCGTGGGGCCGCTGCTGCCGGCCATGGGCGTGGGTCTGCTGGGCATACTGGGCCTGGCCTTGCTGTTCGGGAAATCGGAGCGCGAGCGCCTGGCTTTCGCCCCGGCGGCCAGGAGCGACCCGGGCGGGGCGATCACGCCCTTGCCTCCGGTCGCCGACGCCGAGCGCGCCGCCATCCGCCGGCCGAAGCTCTTCTGGTTCAACCTGGTGCTCACCGTCGGCCTGATCCTGGGCATGATCCTGGGCCTGGCGCCGCTGCCGGTGCTGATGATGGGGGCCTTCGCGGTGGCCGCGACGGTCAACTATCCCAAAGTCTCCGACCAGAAGGCCCGGCTGGCCGCCCACGCCGACAATGTCGTCAATGTCGTCGTGCTGCTGTTCGCGGCCGGCGCCTTCACCGGCATCCTCAACGGCACGGGCATGTCCGGCGCCATGGCCAACGCCGCCCTGGCGGTCATCCCGCCCCAGATCGGTCCCTTCCTGGCGCCGATCACCGCCTTGATCAGCATGCCCCTGACCTTCGTGATGTCCAACGACGCCTATTATTTCGGCGTGGTTCCGGTGATCGCCAACGCCGCCGCCGGCTTCGGGATCGAGCCGGCCGCCATCGCCCGCGCCTCGCTGATCGGCCAGCCCGTCCACTCGATGAGCCCGCTGCTGGCCCCGATCTATCTGGCCTGCGGCCTGCTGGGCGTCGACGTGGCCGACGCTCAGAGGTTCGCGCTGAAATGGGCCGTGCTGATCAGCCTGCTGGTGCTGGGCGCCGCCATGCTGACGGGCGCGATCCCGGTGGTCGGCTGATCGAAGACGCGTATCGAACCCCGCGCCTCAAGCCGTCGTCCGGCCTCGGCTTCCCGCGGGCGCGCCGTCACCCGGTGCGCCCGGCGCCTTTCGGGAGGGCTCGGCCCGTTCCCGGATCGGCTTCGGCGCGAGCCTTGAGCAGGGCCCAGAAGGCCTCGGCCGCCATGGTCTGGCGGGCGCGGGGGCGATAGAGGCGGATGTCGATGGGGATATCCCAGCGCTCGTCGCCGGCCCGAGCCAGCACGCCCAGGTCAAGGTCGCGCGCGATCAGGCTCATCGGCATCCAGGCCACGCCGCGCCCGGCCCGCGCCATCTCGGCCAGCACGGTGGCCACATGGGCCGTGAAGACCGGCTTCAACCACACCGAGGGTCCCTCCAGCGCATGGGTCGAGGCCAGGATGCGGCCCATCCCGGAGACGTCGCTGAAGGCCAGATAGGGCGCCGGCGCGCCCAGGTCCCCCGGCAGCACGAAGCGGGGGCGACGCGGGTCGTCCAAGGCCGGGGCGCTGACCGGAACCAGGGTGTCGGTCCCCAGGTCGACCGAGACGAAATAGTTCGGCTTGAACGACACCGGCGTCGAGGGGTGGTGGTGGCACAGCAGGAACTGGGCCTGGCCCTGCAGCATCATCCGCTCGCAGCCGGCCATGTTGTCGGTCACCAGGCTGACCGTGGAGCCCAGGGGGCGCTCGGCCTCGATCTCCTCCAGCCATCGGGGAAAGAAGGTGATCGACAGGGCGTGGGTCGAGGCGAAGCGCAGAGTGGTGGTCGACCCCTCGGCGATCGCCCGGGTCTGCTCGCGTCCCAGATAGAGCCGGCGCAGCAGATCCTCGGCCGAGGGGCGCCATTGCTCGCCGGCGAGGGTCAAGGCGACGCGGTGGGTGTCGCGGTTGAACAGGGGCGCGCCCAGCCAGGCTTCCAGGAGACGGATGCGGCGGCTGAACGCCGGCTGCGAGACGTTGCGCGCCTCGGCCGCGCGCCCGAAATGCTGGTGCTCGACCAGGGCGAGAAAGTCTTCGAGCCAGTCGAGTTCCATGAGCGTGCTCCGCCTAGCGGCCTTCGCGGCCGTCGGCGACGACACATTCGGGGGCGGGATCGTCACCGTCGAGGACGGCGACGACGGCGCGCGCCGCCACCATGTTGGTCCGGTCCAGGCCCTCGCACGACGAGGCCGCGGCGTGCGGCGTGCCGATCACGTTGGGCAGGTCCAGAAGCGCCTGGGACACCGGCGTGTAGGCGGGGTCGCTCTCGCTGACATAGACGTCCAGGCCCGCGCCGGCCAGGCGGCCCGCCCGCAGCGCGTCCAGCAGGTGGGCGTCCTCGACCAGGCCGCCGCGCGCGGTGTTGATCAGGATCGCCGTGGGCTTCATGGCGTCGATCGCCGCCTCGTCGATCAGGAAGCGGGTCTCCGGGGTCAGGGGCGCGTGCAGGCTGACATAGTCGCCGCGGGCCAGCAGTTGCGGCAGGTCGACGAACTGGACCCCGGTCGCCCGGGCGTAGTCGGCGTCCGGGCGCGGGGTGTGGACCAGGACCTTGCAGTCGAAGCCAGACAGGCGCTTGACGACGCTCTTGCCGATCCGACCCAGACCTATGAGACCGACCGTCTTTTCGCACAGGTCCGAGCCCTTCAGGATCGACCAGTCGCCGTCGATCATCCGCTGCTGGGACTCGCGCAGCCGCCGGCCGACGGCCAGCATCAGGCCGATCGTGTGGTCCGCCACCGAGGCGTCGTTGCCGCCAGCCGCGATGGTCACGACCCGGCCCAGCTCGCGGGCCGCGGCCAGGTCGACGCGCTCGTGGCCGACTCCCCGGCGCGAGACGATCCGTAGGTCAGGCAAGGCGGCGAGCAGCTCGCGGGTCACCCGCGCGTGGCCGACGATCCAGCCCGCCGCGCCGGCCAGGATCTCGACGAGGGCGTCGTGCGACAGGTCGCCGTCGGCCTTTCCCGCCGGCAGGGACGCGATCGTCACCTCGCAGCCGTGAGACCGCAGGTAGGCGTGGGCGCGGTCGTCGAAGAAGCGCTGGGTGACAACGACCTTGCGGGCGCCAAGCATGCTTTGTCTCCAAACTCGAAAAGGTCGCCGCGGGGGAAGCGCCCGGGTGTTTCCGCGCCAGATCGCGGCGCGCATCATTCGATCCAAGTTTCGCAACACGGGCCCTGGGGGGCGCGGATCGCCTGGGCGGCCGCCTTTCCCGAAGTGGGCCTTTTCACATCGCTAGCGAAGTGTTGGATAATTTGCATTCAAAAACTTGACGCATTGCATCCCATAACGCTAGTGGCTTTCGACGGCCGGTCAGGGCCGGCCTTTGTCGGGTGGGAAGCGCATGTTCGAAGGCCCTATCAAGATCATCGTCCCCGTGGGCTCGCTCGGCGCCGGCGTGGTCGAGGCGGAGGTCCGCCGCGGCGTCGCCCTGGGCGCTCACGCCATCGCCACCGACGCGGGCTCGACCGACAGCGGGGCGGCCTACCTCGCCCTGGGCATGTCCAAGAACAATCGCGGCTCGGTGAAGCGCGATCTGACCATCCTGATGAAGGCCGGCGCGGAGGCGGGGATTCCCGTCATCGTCGGCACCAGCGGCCAGGCCGGCGGCGACAAGAACGTCGACTGGACCCGCGACATCGCCGTCGAGATCGCCCGCGAGCTGGGCCTGTCGCCCCGGATCGCGCTGCTCTATTCCGAGCAGGACAAGGACGTCCTCAAGGCCCGGAACGCCGCCGGCAAGATCACGCCCCTGGCCCCGCTGGGCCCGCTCGACGACGCCGCCATCGACGCTTGCGACCACATCGTCGCCGCCATGGGGCCCGAGCCCTACATGGCCGCGCTGCGGGCGGGCGCCGACCTGATCCTTGGCGGCCGCACCACCGACACGGCGGTCATCGCCTGTTTCGCCCTCCTGCACGGCGCGCCGGCGGGCGCGGCCTGGCACGCGGGCAAGGTCTCGGAATGCGGTTCGCAATGCGCCGTCTACCGGGATCGCGGCTCCGGCGTCCTGCTGTCGATCGGCCAGGACGGCTTCGAGGTCGAACCGCTGGCGCCGGACAATCGCTGCGACCCCCACAGCGTCTCGGCCCACATGCTGTACGAGAACAGCGACCCCTTCCGCCTGACCGAGCCCGGCGGCGTCCTCGACGTGACCGACGCGGTCTATGCCGAGGTCGACGACCGCGCCGTCAAGGTCACCGGATCGGTCTGGGAGCCCCAGCCCTACACCATGAAGCTGGAGGGCGCGGCCGGCGGCCGCTACCAGACCCTGATGCTGGTCGGCATCCAGGACCCCGACGTCCTGGGCCGCGTCGACGAGTTCCACGACAAGATGCTGGCCGCCCTCTACGACCGCGCGCGCAAGTCAACCGGCCTGGACGACGCGGCCTTTCACATCTCGCTGCGGATGTATGGCTGGAACGCGGTGTCCGGCGACAGGCCGCCGCCCGGAACGCCGGCGCCGCGCGAGATCGGCGTGCTGTTCGTCGCCACCGCCGACACCCAGGAGCTGGCCACCCAGATCGCCAAGGCCTGCAACGCGTACTTCTTCCACTACCCGATCTCGATGGACAAGGAGCTGCCCAGCTACGGCTTCGCCTTCACCCCGGCCGACGTCGAACGCGGCCAGGTCTACGAGTTCAAGCTCAACCACGTGGTCCAGGTCGACGATCCCCTGGAACTGGTCCGCACCGCCTGGATCGACCTGCGCAAAGAGGAGGCCGCGTAATGGCGACCGTCGGCGATGTCTGCCGCCATGTGCGCTCCAAGAACGCCGGGCCCTACTGGGTGACCTTCGACCTGTTCTTCGACGGGGCGGAGAACTTCGCCAAATACAGCCAGAGCCCGGCCCTGGGACCCGACCTGCTGCACCGGCTGTTCGGCGCCGATCCGGCGCAGGTGAAGCGCTTTTCGGTGCCCAGCCTGAACGTGGTCAAGATCTCCTACGCCCGGACCACGCCGCAGGGCGGCGAGGTCGAACGCGACATGCATCGCGGTCAGCAATTCGTGCGGCTGCTCGACGTTCAACTCGACTGAGGACGGACGGCCATGAACGCCCACGCCGTGGACACGACGCCCGCCCTGGCCGACGCCCTGGAAACCGCGATCCGGATCGACCTGGCCGTCGCCTATCGGCTGGCGGCGCTGTTCGGCTGAGACGACCTGGTCTTCACCACATCTTGGCCCGCGCGCCGGGGCCGGAGCACCACTTCCTGATCAATCCATACGGCTGGATGCTCGAGAAGATCACGGCCTCGTCGCTGGTCAAGGTCGACCTGCACGGCAAGGTGGTCGGTCCGACCAAGGCGATGGTCAATCCCGCCGGCTTCACCATCCATTCAGCGATGCACGCCGCGCGAACTGGTCTGGCCGGGCCTGCTGCGGCGCCTGGACCGCCAGAACCCCGGCTACGCCGCCTGATCCGGCCGACGGAGTCGACTCCGTCCTGATCATCGCCGCCTCGACGCCGGGGGGTCCACCGTTCATCCTGTCGGCCAGGTCGGCCGCGCCCTCTCGACGCGTCGGACTTGAAAATCCGTTCGGCGACCCGCGCCGGCAGTCTTGGAGGGAAGTCCGTGGCCTACGGCGACTATCAGAACGAGATCTATTTCAAGGGTCTGCACGGCGTGAAGCCGACCTGGCCCGTGGATTTCGCCACGCTGGAGCAGAGAGCCGTCGCGGCCTTGCCGCCGTCGGTGCTGTCCTATGTGCAGGGCGGCTGCGGCGACGAGTTCACCCAGAACCACAACGCCCACGCGTTCCGGCGCTGGGGCCTGATCCCCCGCATGATGGTCGACTGCACGCGCCGGGATCTGTCGGTGAACCTGTTCGGACTGACGCTGCCGACGCCGCTGTTCATGGCGCCGATCGGCGTGATCGGCCTGTGCGCCCAGGACGGCCATGGCGACATCGCCACCGCCCAGGCGGCGGCCGCCACCGGCGTGCCGATGGTCGCCTCGACCCTGACCAACGATCCGATGGAAGCGGTCGCCGCCGCGATGGGCGACACGCCCGGCTTCTTCCAGCTCTACACGCCCAAGGACAAGGGCGTGGCCGAAAGCCTGGTGCGCCGGGCCGAGGCGGCGGGTTTCAAGGGCATCGTCGTGACGCTGGACACCTGGATCACGGGCTGGCGGCCGCGCGACCTCAACGACGCCAACTTCCCGCAGCTGCGCGGCCACGCCCTGGCCAACTACTTCTCGGATCCGGCCTTCCGCGCCCTGTTGGCCAAGCCGCCGGAAGAAGATCTGCCCAGCGCCGTGATGACCTGGGCCCAGACCTTCGGCAAGCCGCTGACCTGGGCCGACCTGCCGTGGTTGCGCTCGCTGACCAAGCTGCCGCTGATCCTCAAGGGCGTCTGCCACCCGGACGACGCCCGCCGGGCCATCGACGGCGGCGTCGACGGGATCTACTGCTCCAACCACGGCGGACGTCAGGCCAATGGCGGCGTGGCGGCGATCGACCTGCTGCCGGCGGTGGTCGAGGCCAGCGGCGACGTGCCGGTGCTGTTCGACTCCGGGGTCCGTTCGGGCAGCGACGTGGTCAAGGCGCTGGCCCTGGGCGCGACGGCTGTCGGGGTCGGGCGGCCCTATGCCTACGGCGCGGCGCTCGGCGGCGCGGCGGGCGTCGCCCATGTCCTGCGCAGCCTGTTGGCCGAGGCCGACCTGCTGATGGCGGTCGACGGCTATCCGACCATCGCCGACCTCAAGGCCGCCGGGCTGGTCCGCGCGGACTGAGGTCGTCGTCGCTTTATATCATCCAACGCATCAATTAATTGCATCCAATTAATTGACCGTCGTGATCCAATTCTCCTATGGTTTGATGCCCGGGTCCGCCCGAGGACAAAACAAAAACGGGGAGGATGCGTGATGACGACCAGTCGAAGGATTCTGGCGTGCGGCGCCGCGGCGGCCGCTCTGGCCGGCGCCGGCCAGGCGATGGCCCAGACCGCGCAAGTCGCGCGGGCGGGGGCGCCGGAAGGCGTTTCGCTCGACGAAATCGTCGTCACCGCGCAACGGCGCAGCGAGCGCCTGCAGGACGTGCCGGTGACGGTGACGGCCTTCGGCGCGGAGGAAGTGCGGCAGGCGCGGATCCGGGAGATCGACGATGTCGCCACCCGGACGCCCGGTCTGAACTTCGACGCCTTTCCGGCCTCGCAGCCGCGCATCGCCATTCGCGGCATCGGCTCGTCCGATCGCGGCGCGGCGGGCGATCCCAGCTCGGCGGTGTTCCTGGACGAGATCTATCTGGGCCGTCCGGCCGCCGTGGCTTTCGACGCCTTCGACGTCTCGCGCATCGAGGTGTTGAAGGGGCCGCAGGGCACGCTCTATGGCCGCAACGTCGTGGGCGGGGCGATCAATGTCGTCACCAACCGTCCCGATTTCGACCGGGTCGAGGCCGCGGGCGAGGTGACGGCCGGCAACTACGAGCGTCTGGAAGGCGCCGGCTACGTCAACGCGCCGTTCGCCGACGGCAAGGCGGCGTTCCGGGCCAGCGGCAGCTGGCGAACCCATGACGGCTACGTCAAGAACACCTTCACCGGCGGCCGGGTCGAGGACCAGGACACCCGCAGCGGCCGTCTGCAGCTGGCCGTCCAGCCGAAGGAAGCCCTCCGCCTGCTGGTGACCGTCGACGGCACGCGCGACCGCGGCGCCGGACCCGGCCAGCACGTGCTTGATCTCGACGAGACCGATCCGCTGTCGGCGTTCTGGACCGTCGACCGTGACCGCAAGCACACCGCCGGCTCGACGGACGGCTATCAGAACCGCGACACCTGGGGCGTGCGCGGCCAGATGGACTGGGACCTGTCGTTCGCCACCCTGACCTATCTGGGGGCCTACCGGGATCTCGACTATCACGTCGCCTATGATTTCGACGGCGGCAATCCGAGCACCAACTTCATCGACATCTCGGGCGGCAATGACGAGGACAGCCGCTTCTCCAGCCACGAAGTGCGGCTGAGCGCCTTGCCCGACAGCCGCGTCCAGTGGGTCGCCGGCGTCTACAAGTACGACAGCAAGACCCTGCGCGACGACATCTTGCGGTTGGACATCGGCGGCCAGGGCACGGAGATCTACGCCCAGGACGCCAGGCTCGACAGCTACGCGGTGTTCGGCGACATCACCGTTCCGGTCGCCGACACGGTCTCGCTGATCGGCGGCCTGCGCTACTCCAAGGACAAGAAGGACTATCGGGTCTCCAACACCGAGGGAGACTCGGTGTTCCGTGCCGGGGAGGTCTTCGACGTCAGCGTTTCGGGAACCTATGACGCGGTGACCTATCGCGCCGGGGCCAACTATCAGCCGGCCGAGGATCGGCTCTACTACGTGATGGTCTCGAAGGGCTTCAAGAGCGGCGGGTTCCAGGACACGCCCAGCTCGGCCAAGGACGCCGCCGACGGCTTCGAGCCGGAATACGCCACCCAGTACGAGGTGGGGCA
This sequence comes from Caulobacter sp. Root1455, assembly GCF_001426905.1. Classification (GTDB taxonomy): domain Bacteria; phylum Pseudomonadota; class Alphaproteobacteria; order Caulobacterales; family Caulobacteraceae; genus Caulobacter. Next base: position 297,072 of record NZ_LMFQ01000023.1, on the reverse strand, counting down.
GAAGAGCACGTTCCTGAACGGCGCCCTGACCTGGAACAACACGATCTACGTGCTGAAATACAGCGACCTGCAGACGCGGCGCACCGTGGGCTTCGCCACGATCACCGACAACGCCGGCAAGGCCACGATCAAGGGCTACGAGACCTATCTGAGCTGGCGGCCGTTCGCCCACGCCCGCCTCGTGGCCAGCTACGGCTACACCGACGCGCGCTTCGACGCGTTCATGCCCGAGCCCGGGGTGGACTATGCCGGCAACCGCATCTCGCGCACGCCCAAGCACAAGGTGGTGCTGTCGCCGTCCTACGATCTCCCCTTGGGCGATCGCGGCGAGCTGCGGTTCGCCGTCGACTACCGCTACGAGAGCCACATCTACGACGACAATTCCAACACCGGTCCCGAGCAGCGCCCGGCGACCAACTTCCTCGACGGCCGCATCGTCTACAGCGCGCCTTCGGACAAGCTGGCCCTGTCGCTGTGGGGCAAGAACCTGACCGACGAACTGACCCGCACCTATCAGGGCACGTTCCTGGGGGCCAATTTCGGCGCCTACAATCCTCCTCGAACCTTCGGCCTCACCCTGAGTCTGAAGATGTAGGCGCTTGGGCGGCCGGCGCCGGGCCCGTCGGCCGCTCGCTTTTCAACATGATCATGAGCCGCCGAGCTTGGGGAGCCGATGTCGCCAGGCGCTGAGCACGCGCCGCCGTCGGCCCGGATCGCGGCGTTGCGGTTGTTCTCCGCCGACCGGTCGCGTGAAGGGCGGCCAGCGCATTCGGCGATAAGTATTCGCCGGCATTTGCGCCGCAGCAATTCCTTGCAGGGGACGTTGCGCGCCATCCCGATCCGATGATCGCGGCGCGAAGCGCTTTCCGTCAGTCAACGCCAGATCGACGTGCGACAGCGCGGCCGATTACCATGAAAGGTCAAATTTGACCGATCTAGTCCAATAATCGCGCCGTCGGATGTACTTTGGTGTGATTATGGGTCACGTAAATAAAGCAAAAATTGGGCGAATATAGGTATACTGTCCTATTTTTATGCCACATTATGCACGAATATGCCGATATTTGCTGAAGATATTGTAATATATAAGGAATTTCCGATACTAGCAGTCAAGCTAATTCTATAGCCCAGCTTGTCGCTGCTCTGCAAAATCGCGAGCCATGCTTCAGGTGCGCGGATCGACGAATTGCCGCGCTTATAGGTATGCAAAATCAACTGCTTGCTGATCTAGCGTTGCTTGCGAGAGGATTTCAATTTTCGTCCGAGAAATGATTTCGTGTCGGCTAGGGCACATTTTTTCGTTCTGCCAAGCTTGTTTCCCGCGACGACATGGCGCCTTGTATTCGCACAACAGGCTGAAATTCGAAGGCTCTTGCATGGCGACGCTTGCTGAAGCTGTATGGGTATGTGCTTCATATGAACTATGGATTACTTGACTATACGGCGCCTCAGAACGTCATGTGCATAACGTAAGGTTGCGACATCTTACCGGATTCGATCCGACGATCAAAAACAACGGTCAGTAAGAGTCGATTGCGACCACGCGCGGGGAGACGCAGGGAGAGCGCAGGGTGACGTGGCGAAAATGCTGCGTTGCGATAGTTCAAGACTATAACATCTCTCAATTCTCATAAGATACTTAGGGTGGGCTCAGATTATTTAGAAATCATCAAAGCGATTTGATGATTTCTTGCGTATCGGAGGTCGCGCGGTGAATATTGGCATGACTCAAGTCGTATCAGTGAACACGAGTTTGCCTCGGATCAGCGAGGTGGTTTCTCGATGTCTCGACATTGCCGTGGCGTTGCTGGCGCTGATTTTCATCATTCCGCTGCTGGCGACGATCGCGGTCGCCATCAAGCTCGCCGACGGGGGCCCCGTGCTGTTCAGCCATCGGCGGATCGGGCGCGACGGCCAGCCGTTCGGTTGCCTGAAGTTCCGCAGCATGGTCGTGAACGCCGAGGAACGCCTGGCCAGGCTGCTGGCGGTCGATGAGTTGGCGCGCCAGGAATGGCTCAAGGACCACAAGCTGCGGGATGATCCGCGCGTCACGCCCCTGGGATCCTTCCTACGCCGATCCAGCCTCGACGAGCTGCCGCAGCTGTTCAACGTGCTGCGCGGCGAGATGAGCATCGTCGGACCGCGCCCGATCGTCCAGGCCGAGGTCGCGCGCTACGGCCGCCGCTTCGCCTCGTACTGCGCGGTGCGTCCGGGGATCACCGGCTTGTGGCAGGTCAGCGGCCGCAACGACGTCTCCTACCGCCGCCGGGTCGCGTGCGACGTCGTCTATGCGCGGCGCAAGTCGCTGGGCCGGGATGTCTTCATCATCGTCTGGACCGTGCCCGCCGTCCTCAAGGGCCAGGGCTCCTATTGAGGCCCGGTTCGCGGCGGCTTCGACCGGCCGCGCCCCACCCCCTGCTTCACTCCGCTTGGAAGGATCATGACCATGCGAGTTGCGATGATCGGCGCCGGCTATGTCGGCTTGGTGTCCGGGGCCTGTTTCGCCGATTTCGGCCATGAGGTCGTTTGCGTGGATCGCGACGCGGACAGGATCCGGCGGTTGACGGCGGGCGACATGCCCATCTTCGAGCCGGGTCTCGACGAACTGGCGATGCGCAATGTCCGCGAAGGACGGCTCGGCTTCGCCAGCGATCCGGCCGAGGCCGTCGGCCAGGCCGACGCGGTGTTCATCGCGGTCGGCACTCCGTCGCGGCGCGGCGACGGCCATGCCGACCTGTCCTATGTCTACGCCGCCGCCGAGGAGATCGCCGGCCTGATCGACGGCTTCACCGTCGTGGTCATGAAGTCGACCGTGCCGGTCGGCACCGGCGACGAGGTCGAGGCCATCATCCGGCGGGCGCGGCCCGAGGCGGACTTCGCGGTGGTGTCCAACCCGGAGTTCCTGCGCGAAGGCGCGGCCATCGAGGACTTCAAGCGTCCCGACCGGGTGGTGGTCGGCTGCGACGACCGTCGCGCCGAGGATCTGATGCGCAAGCTCTATCGCCCGCTGTTCCTCAACGAGACGCCGGAACGAGATGGCCGACCTGTGCGAAAAGGTCGGGGCCGACGTCCAGCAGGTGGCCCGGGGCATCGGCCTGGACAAGCGGATCGGCGGCAAGTTCCTCAACGCCGGTCCCGGCTACGGCGGCTCGTGCTTCCCAAAAGACACCGTCGCCCTGGCCCGCACCGCCAGCGATCATGGCGCGCCGATCCGGCTGATCGAAACCACCGTGGCGGTCAACGACGCGCGCAAGAAGGCCATGGTCGACAAGGTCGTCCGCGCGCTCGGCGGCGAGATGCGCGGCCGGACGATCGCCCTGCTGGGACTGACCTTCAAGCCCAACACCGACGACATGCGCGACGCGCCGGCCCTGGAAATCATCACCGGTCTCCAGGCCCTGGGCGCGCGGGTCCAGGGCTATGATCCGGAAGGCATGCGCGAGGCCGGCCGGCTGGTCGCCGGCGTCGATTTCCGTCCGGGGCCCTACGAGGCCGTCGAAGGGGCCGACGCGGTGGTGATCGTCACCGAATGGGATCAGTTCCGGGCGCTCGACCTGGAACGGGTCAAGGGATTGCTGCGGCGGCCCGTGGTGGTCGACCTGCGCAACATCTACCGCCCCGAGGACATGGCCGAACAGGGCTTCGCCTATGTCGGGGTGGGACGACCCCAGGGCCGGGGCTCGGAGGCGGTCGCGGCCATCGCGGCGGTGGCCTAGATGACGCGCCCCACGCCCCTGCCCGAGGCTGGCGTCTGCGTGATCGTCGCCGCCTACAACGCCCAGGCGACGATCGGCCGGGCGGTTCGGTCGGCCTTGCGGCAACAGGGGGTTTCCGAGATCTACGTCATCGACGACGCCTCGGACGACGAGACGATCGCGACGGCGGCCGCCTGCGACGACGGCGGCGGCCGCCTTGTGATCCTGCGTCAGCCCTCCAACCAGGGTCCGGCCGCCGCGCGCAATCTGGCACTGAGCCTGACCACGGCCGACTGGGTCTGCGTGCTGGACGCCGACGACTATTTCCTCCCCGGGCGCATCGCCCGGCTGCTGGCCGACGCCGGCGAGGCGGACCTGGTGGCGGACGAACTGATCCGGACCCGGGAAACCTCGCCGGCCACGATCACCCATCTCTCCACGCCCGCCGGCGACCCGCGGCGGATCGACTTCGAGGCCTTCGTGTCGGGCAATGTCAGCCGCGAGGGCCGACCGCGCCAGGAACTGGGCTTCATCAAGCCGCTGACGCGCACGGCCTTCCTGCGCCGGCACGGTCTTGTCTATGACGAGCGGTTGAGGCTGGGCGAGGACTACGAGTTCTACGCCCGCGCCCTGGCCCGGGGCGCGCGGATGGTTCTGTCGCCGCCGCGCGGCTATGTCGCCATGGAGCGCGCCGGCTCGCTGAGCGGGCGCCATTCCGAGGAAGATCTGCGCCGTCTGCGCGATTGCGACCAAGGGCTGGCGGCCCTCAGGCCCCTGAGCGCGGGCGAGCGCCAAGCGCTTCGTCGGCACGCCGCCAGCGTCGACAGCCGGCTTCAGTGGCGGCTGATGATCAACGCGGTGAAGGCGCGCGACGTGGTCGCCGCCTTGCGCACCTTCACCTCGTGGAAGGTTGGCTCCTACCTTGTCGCGCGCCTCGCCGAACAGGCCTGGCTCCGCTCCGTCGGGCGCCTGGGGGCGAAATCCGGCACGGCGCGGCCGACATCGCCTCGGCCAGCCGCCCCCCGTCTGAATCAAACCATCGCGAAGTGAACGCCATGACGATCGCCACTCACAGCCCGTCCTTCACCGCTCTACCCCCCCCCGCGCAGCGGCGCGGCCCATGAGGCGCCCAAGACGGTTTCCGAGGTCATGGATCCGCGCAAGGCGTGGCGGATGTTTCAGCGCCGGCTGCGAACGTTCATCGCCGTGGCCGCGATCGTGCTGCTGGCCGCCCTCATCCTGACCCTGACCGCGCCGCGCCTGTTCACCGCCAAGTCGCGGATCATGTTCAATCCGAGTCCCGAGCAGGTCGTCGCCTCCCAGTCCGTGGTGCCCGATCCGCCGGCGGTGTCGACGGTGATCGACACCGAGGTCGAGGTCCTGCAGTCGCGCGAACTGGCCCAGCGGGTCACCGACCAGCTGCAACTGCAGAAGGATCCGGAGTTCAACCCCTTCCTGCGCGAGCCCTCCGCGCTGGACCGCTGGCTCGCCGGCCTCGGGCCGCGCAAGCCGCCCGAGCCGCCCGCCAGCCGCGAACAGCTGGAGGCTCGGGGCCGAGGCGCGGCCACCGGCGCCGTGCAGCGCGGACTGAACATCCGGCGGTCGGGCCTGACCTACATCGTCGATGTGGGCTTCACCTCGCGCGATCCCCAGAAGGCCGCCCTGATCGCCAACGCCCTCGCCGAGGAATATCTGAACTCGCGATCCGAGGCGAAGATGTCGACCACCACCAAAGCCAACCAGTGGCTGCAGCGGCGGTTGGCCAAGCTCGAACCGGAACTGGCCGCCAAGGAGGCCGCCGTCGCCGCCTATCGCGCGCGCAACAACCTGCTCAGCGCCTCGGGCGCGACCTTGGCCGAGCAGGAGATCTCCAGCTACAACCAGCAACTGGCCGCGGCGCGGGCCGAGGAGGCCACCGAACAGGCGCGCCTCGACACCGCGCGCAGCCAGCTGGCCCGCGGTTCGCGGGGCGACGACGTGGGCGAGGCCCTGGATTCCCAGGTCATCCAGAAGCTGCGCGAGCAGCGGGCGGCGGTCAGCGCGGCCGTCGCCGATCTTCAGGGCCGTTATGGTCCCCGCCACCCCGACCTGCTCAAGGCGCAGCGGGAGCTGGGCGACATCGACCGGCAGATCGAGGAAGAAATCCACCGGGTGATGTCGAACCTCGAGGCCAAGACCCAGGTGGCGCGGCAGCGGACGAGCTCGCTCGCGGGCAGCCTGGGCGCGGCGCGCGGCGGCCTGGCCGGCGTCAACGCCGCCAGCGTGTCGCTCAACCGGCTCGAACGCGACGCCCAGGTGGCGCGCACGGACTATGAGTCGTTGCTGGCCCGCTATCGCGAAACCTCGTCTCAGGCGGCGCTGCAGGATTCCGACGCCGAACTGGTCTCGCGGGCGCGGACGTCGAACGCGCCCAGCTCGCCCAACGTGCCGATCAATATCTCGCTGGGCGTGGTGCTGGCCCTGGTCCTGGGAATCGGCGCGGTCCTGCTGGCCGAGGCGATGGACGACAGCCTGGCCACGGCGGCCGATGTCGAACGCAAGCTGAACCTGACGGCGCTCGGCTCGGTGCCGCTGCTGCGGTCGGTGTCGAGTCGCCGCGACCGCGACATGGCGCCGGCCGGGCATGTGCTGGCCAGACCCCTGTCGGTGTTCGCCGAATCCTTCCGCACGCTGCGCGCGGTCCTGCTGCACGGCGAGTTCGGCGGCGTGCGGATCGTCGCCGTGACCTCTTCCCTGCCGGGGGAGGGCAAGACCACGGTCAGCGTCTGCATGGCGCGCAGCGCGGCCCAGGCCGGCCTCAAAGTCGTGCTCGTCGATTGCGACCTTCGCCGCCGCAGCCTCAATCAGCTGCTGGGCCGTGAACCCGATGTCGGGCTGCTCGAGGTGCTGTCGGGCGCCTGCGGACTCGACCAGGCCCTGCTGCCGGACGTCTCGGGCGCCATGCTGCTGCCCACCGCCCACCGTCAGACGGTCCACCAGGACGTGTTTTCACAGCCGGCCATGGACCGGTTGCTGTCGGCGCTGTCGGCCCGCTTCGATCTGGTCCTGCTCGATACGGCGCCTGTCCTGGCCGTGGCGGACACGCGCGTGCTGGCGGCGAAGGCGGAGGTCGTCCTGCACGTGGCGCGGTGGCGCAAGACATCCGCCAACGCCGTGGACGAGGGGTTGCGCCATCTGGAGCAGTCGGGCGCGACGATCGCCGGCCTGGCCTTGACCCAGGTGGATTTCCGCAAGCAGCAGCGGTTCGGCTACGGCGACCCGGCCTTCTACTACGGCCAGTTCAAGGGGTATTACGCCAATGGCTAGGCTTTGGACCCGCCGCGCCGACCGTGGCTCAATGGGGCCTGAACACCACCCACGCCGCGGTCCAGCCCACGACGTTGAAGGCGATGATGAACGCCAGGGTCTGGCGCTTCGACCAGCGCGGCTTGGGCTTCTCCCTGGCGGCGGGAGCGGCGTCGGAGCGCTGCGCCACGACCGGACCCGGGCCCGTGTAGTTCGGTATCTTCCGCCTCAAGCCCATGATCCCGGCTTCCCATTTCGGTCCGCCCTTGGACGCCTGGCTCAACCCACGGCTCCACAGATCGGATGCCTGAATGTTTAATCCACAAAGTCGTTACGCGGAAGGACCCGGCGCCGTTCCCCGGAAGCGGCAAAGGCGCGCAGGTCGCGCCGGGAGCCTGAAGCGGTGATCGACCTCGTCGAAGAGGCCCGGCTCGGCGCCGCGGGGGCGGCCCCGCCGCGCGCGCCGCGCGTCAGCGTCCTGATGGCCAACCACAACGGCTCGGCGTTCATCGCCGACGCCCTGGCCTCGATCCAGCGCCAGACCCTGAGGGACCTGGAGGTCATCGTCGTCGATGACGGCTCACGGGACGACAGCGTGGCCATCGTTCGGCGCTTGGCCGCCCTGGATCCCCGGATCCGCCTTCTGGAGCGCGACCGCAGCGCCGGGCCGGGCGCGGCGCGCAACGCGGCCCTGGCTGTCGCCCGGGGGGACTGGGTGGCGGTGGTCGACAGCGACGACCTGATCCATCCCGAACGCTTGAAGACCTTGCTGACCAAGGCCCAGGCCGACGGCGCGGACATCGCGGTCGATGACCTGCTGATCTTTTCCGAGGACGAAACGGCGCCGCCGCGCGCCCTGCTGTCTCGGATGCTGGGCGGCGCGCCGCGCTGGATCGACCTGCCCGCCTTCGTCCGATCCAACCGATTGTTCGGACGCGAGCCGGTCCTGGGCTTCACCAAGCCGCTGATCCGGCGCGAGGCGCTGCGGCTCGCGGCGGTCGCCTACGACGAGGCGCTGCCCGTCGGCGAGGACTACGACCTGCTGGCGCGGGCGATGGCCAGGGGGCTGCGCCTGAGGGCCTATCCGGACCTGACCTATTTCTACCGCAAGCACCGCGTGTCGATCTCGCACCGGCTGGACGAGGCGCGGCTGGAGGCGATGGCCGCCAACGCCGCGCGCTATCGCGCCGAGGTCGAGGTCTCGCCGACGCTGGACGCCGCCCTGTCCGTCCGTGAACGGAGCATCACGGCCGCGCGGGGCTTTGTCCGGATCGTGGCCGATCTGAAGCGCGGCGCGATCCTGAAGGCCCTGCGGACCGGCCTGCGCTCGCCAACCAGCGCGGCGTTGCTGACCATCGTGGTCGGCGACCGTTTGACGGCGCTGGCGCGAGGTCCCGCGACGCCGCGCCGGACCTCGGCGGCCGGGCGGGTGGTGGTGTTGTCGCGCCAGAGGGTGATCGGGTCCACCAATGGCAGCTCGACCTACCTGCTGAGCTTATGCCGGGCGCTGAAGGCGCGCGGACTGTCCCTGGAGTTCCTGGGGCCCAGCCCCGGGACGTTCGGGCGCTGGCCCTGGATGCGGCTGACGCCGGAAATGGCCGTGTTCGATCGGGTGCGGGTGCGCGGCGGATGGCGGGTCGGCGACCTGCTGATCGCCCAGGACCCGGCCGTCCTGGGCTCGGCGTTGCTGACGGGGCTGGAGCGCCTGCTGGCCAAGCTGAAGCTGAAGTCCAGCGGGTGGGTCAAGCCCGCGCCCTACGCCGTCAGCGCGGCGGCCGCCGATGTCGACCGGCTCTACGTCGCCGAACGGGCGCGCGGCGCGGGGGCCATCGTGGCCGACTACGCCTTCCTGACGCCGCTGGCCCCCTACGCCCTGACGCCGGGCGCGCCCTGCTTCGTGGTCATGCACGATCTGTTCTCCAGCCGGACGGCGTCGTTCGCCGCCGTGGGGGCCACGGACTCGGTCGCCACGCTGGACCCGGAACGCGAATTCGAACTGTTGTCCCAGGCCGACGCCGTGGTCGCCATCCAGGAGACCGAAGCGGCGGCGGTCAGCGCCGCCAATCCCAACCAGAAGGTGATCGTCGCGCCGCTGGCCGCCACGCCCGTCGCCGCCGCCAGCCCCGGCGAGGGGCCGCTCCTGCTGTTCGTCGGCAGCAACACCGCGCCCAATGTCGTCGGCTTGAGATGGTTCTTCGACCAGGTCTGGCCGACCGTGAGGGCGGCGCAACCCGAAGCGGTCCTGACGGTCGCGGGCAATGTCAGCCGGGCCTTCGCCACCGTTCCGCCCGGCGTGCGGATGCTGGGACCGGTGCCGGACCTCGATCCGCTCTACGCCCGCGCCGCGGTCGTGGTCTCGCCGCTGACGACGGGTTCGGGACTGAAGATCAAGGTGATCGAGGCGCTGGGGCGCGGCAAGGCCATGGTCGCGACCTCGGTCAGCCTGCAGGGGGTGGAGGAGCTGCTGCGGTCCTGCGTCCTGCGGGCCGACGATCCCGACCTGTTCGCCGCCCATGTGGTCGGGCTGCTGGCGAGCGCCGACCGGCGCGTCGCCCAGGGCGAAGCCGCGCTCGATCGCGTTCGCCGCAGCTTCTCGCCCGAGGCCTGCTACGGCGAATTCGTCGAAGCCATCGCCGGCGATGCGTCATGAGCGAGGTCATGCTGGATCAGGCGCCGCCCGCCACGCGCGCGGTCGCGACCGTCGAGCGCGACCGCATCCAGGTCATGCGCGGCCTGGCCTGCCTGCTGCTGGTCCTGTTCCACGTCATCGGCGGCAACGCCCATGACGGCCTGCGGGTCTCCGACGACGGATGGATCCGCAAGGGGCTGGACCTGCTGCTCTACATCCGCATGCCGATCTTCGGCTTCCTGTCGGGCTATGTCTACGCGCTGCGGCCGACGGAGCGCGGCCGGCTGCTCCCGTTCCTGAGGGGCAAGGCGCGGCGATTGCTGCTGCCCCTGGCGACGACCTCCACCCTGTTCTTCCTGACCTGGAACGCCCTGGACGGCGCGCTCGTCCAGCGGCTGCCGGAGATCTGGCGGATCTATGTCTTCTCCTACGAGATCTTCTGGTTCCTGCAGGCGATGGCCTTGATCTTCGTCGGCATCGCCGCGCTCGAGGGGCTGGGACTGCTGCGTCGTCCGGCGGGCGTCGTCGCGGCGGCGGTGACCGCCTATCTGCTGGCCACCCAGTTCGAGATTGTCTCTTTTCTGTCGATCGGCGGGGCCCTTTATCTGGCGCCCTATTTCCTGCTCGGCCTCGCCGCCTGCCGCTTCAAGCCGATGGAGGCGCGCGGCGTTCCGTGGGTGGTCGCCGCGATCCTGATCTGCGCCTTCGCGCTCCACGCCTGGAAAGTGCTGACCCTGCCGCACCTCCAAAGCATCGGCCGCGTTCACCTGCTCTCCCCGCTGGTGGGCGGCGGCGCGTCCTTGCTGCTGCTGCGATACATTCCCACCGACTGGCCCGGCAGCGGCTGGCTGGCCCGCGTCGGCGATTCCTCGTTCGCGATCTTCCTCTTTCACATCTTCTTCGCGACCGCTTCGCGCCTGGCGCTGACGAAGCTGGGCGTGACGGATCTGGCGACGCTGGTCGGGGTCGGCATGGCGCTGGCGGTCGCCGGCCCGATGGCGCTGGAAGCGCTGCTGAAGCGCCACGCCGTCACGCGTCGTGTGTTTCTCGGGCTGAATTGATCCGAGGCGCGTTGGGCCTGGCGACGATCACGATCGCGGCGCCGGCCGCGCGGCCGGCCGCCTCCCTGGCCGCCCCGTCCCGCGATCGAGGATCGCCGGCGTTCGCCGAACCGGACGCGGTCGTGAGCCAGGGGCGGGCTCAAGGTCGGCTTCCGGTTCGATCGCGGCGCTCTCGCGCCAGCCCAGCCATGCGGAGAACGTCAGAAGGAACAGTTGCACCGTCATCGGGGCGAAGGGCAGGAAGACGTTCTCGACCTTGGCCCGGATGGCCAGGATCAGGAACATGGTCGCCAGGAAGGCGGCGGGGGCCGACGGCGCGACGACGGCCCGCGCGACGGACTTGACCCCGGCCAGGGCGAACAAGGCGCAGAACAGCGCCGCGCCGATCAGGCCGAAGTCCACCGCCCATTCGCGATAGGTGTCGTGGAAGTGGAAACCCTTGCCGTCGGCGACGCCCGCCCATCGCAGCAGGCCTATATTGTCCGCGCCGCCGCCCAGCCAGGCCGAGCGGAAACCATGGCCGAGCCACGGGCGTTCGGCGATCATGCGGTCGGCATGGGCCCAGAGATAGTCGCGGCCCGTGAGCCCCGGGTCCTTGTGCAGCACCGTCGTCGAAAAGTGCTGGGCCCCCTCCAAAAGGAGCGAGGAGCCGATCGCCAGCGGGATCATGGCGGCGACCAGCGCGAAAATGGCCAGGGCGCGCCAGCGAACGTTCAGCACGGCGAACGCGGACAGGCTGGCGAAGAGCAGCACGCCGAGCGCCGCGGTGATCAGGCCGCCGGCCGACTCGCCTCTCAACAGCACGAAGCTGGCGACGGACGCGCCCAGCAGACCCAGCAGGCGCACCGGCGCGGGCTGCTCGCGGTCGACCACGGCGGCGATGGCCCCGGCCAGGAGCAGCTGGGCCAGGACGGCCATTGCGTTCTTGGAGCCCAGTATGCCGATCAGCACGGGCCCGGTCGCCGAAACGCCGCGCCGTCCGTCGGCGATGCAGACCAGGCAGATGAACAGCGCGCTGAGAAAGATGATCCGCACCAGGGCCCGGGTCGACAGCGCGCCGACCACCGACATGGCGATCAGCGCCGTCAGCAGCATCTGGACGCCGTAGCGCAGGCTGACCTCGGGGGCCGTCGACCAGATGACGGAAAGGCAGGTGACCAGCGGAATGACCAGCAGCGGCCAGGCGCGCGCCAGGGTCGTCGCCAGCGTCAGCGGCCGGATGCAGATCAGCAGGGCCAGGACGCCCAGCTGCAGGATGATGTTGATCGGGCCGAGGATCGCCGTCCAGGTCAGGACCAGGGCGAGCAGGCTCAAGGCTTCGGCGGCCCAGGGCGCGTCGAGCGGGTTGCGAGCCGAGAGTTCGGAACGGATGCGGCTGATCAGGGCCATGTCGCCTCGGTCCAGGAGAGCGGTTTCACACGCGCGAAGGACCACGCGGCCGATCGCCAACATCACTCCGCTCATCGTTGGCGATCAAGAGCTGATTCGCCGCCTGAAAGCTTAACTGTATGTATATGCCATGATCGTAAGTACATCATGTGATACTGCGAGCAGTGAGAGATGATATAATCATCACTTCATCGCTTTGTCGGGCGCAAACGTGGCGATATTGTGAAACGCGCGGAGGCCTTTGGATATTTCGCGTGATTTTCCATTGTCGTTGATGGAGAATCTTTTTGGGCGGGGCGCCCTATCTTAAGCATTGGAGCGCCAATGAGCTCAGCCCCCAGACGAATGCGCGCCGTCGGCATGGCCGTGGTGGTCCTGGCCGGCGCGGCCTCGGCGCTCGCCGCCTGGCCTCAGGAGTCGGTCGGCGGACCGCCCGCGGGTTTCTCCCTGACGCCCAGCTTCAACGAGGAATTCGATGGCGCGGCTCTCGACACGACCCGCTGGCGCACGGCCTATCGGACCGACGGCGTGACGCCGCCCACGGTGGCCAATCGATCGCTCTACGGCAATCGCGAGCGCGAGCTCTATTTCGATCCGGCGTTCCTGGGATTGGGCGTGCAGCCCTTCTCCGTCGCCGACGGCGCCTTGACCATCACCGCGGCGCCCATGTCGCCGTCGGCGCGCGAGGCGGTGGCCGCGGCGGTGGCTCAGCAGCCTGAGTCGATCCGCAACAGCCCACTCAAGGACGTCAGCTACAGCTCGGGGCTGATCACCACCAAGGGAAGCTTCTCCCAGCTCTACGGATATTTCGAGATCCGGGCGCGCTGGACCGGCGGAAAGGGGCTTTGGCCGGCCTTCTGGGCGTTGCCGGCCGACGGCGGCTGGCCGCCCGAGCTCGACGTCATGGAGGCGCTGGGCCATGAGCCGACCACCGTCTATCAGAGCGTCCACTCCAAGCAGACCGGCGCGGCGGTGGGCGACACCACCCGCGTGGCCGTGGGCGCGGGCACCTCGGCGTTCCACACCTACGGCATGTTGTGGACCAAGGACGAAATCCGCTTCTATCTCGACGGGCGGCAGACGGCGGCCAGGCCGACCCCGACCGACGCCCACAAGCCGATGTATCTGATGGCCAATCTCGCGGTCGGCGGCTACTGGCCCGGCGATCCGACCGCGACGACGCCCTTCCCGGCGACCATGACCATCGACTACGTGCGGGCCTGGAAGCTGGCCGAATAGAGCGCGTCGGGCCTTCGCCCGGCTCAGGCGAGCTTCCGGCGGCCCAGACGCTGGCCGGCCATCGCCACCAGGCCCAGGCTTTCCTTCAGGATGGCGCGCCCGGTCGACGAGACGAACAACGCGCTCGCCACGCCGAGGTACGAGACGGCGGCGGCGATCGCCAGATCCAGCAGCGGCCACCCTGTCGAGGTCAGGCGCAGGGCGGCCAGCGGGATCGCGGCGACCGCGCCGGCCGCCGCGAACGGCGCGGCCAGGGCCCAGATCTGCCGCGTGCGGACCGGCCCCTCGCGGCCGGCGTACCACCACAGGGCCGGCAATCTCAGAAAGACGTCGCTGAGCGCATAGGCGGCCGCCACGCCGATCGCGCCCCAGGGCAGGCCCGCGACGAAGGCCGCGATGCTGGTCACGGCGTTGAACAGGCCCCAGCGGGCGAACTGGCCCGTGCGCTGCTGGCTGACGAACAGCCAGCCCAGGGTGTTGCTCAGCGGCTGGGGCAGCGCCGCCAGGCCCAGCCAGGCGAAGATCGGCGCGGCCCCGGCCCATTCATGGCCCATGAGCACCGGAATCAGCGTGTCGGCGGTGAAGATCAGGAACAGCACGCCGGGCACGGTGATCAGCAGGATCTGCTGGGCGGTGCGGCCATAGGCGTGGCGATAGCGCTCCGGCTCGTCGACCAGCCGGGACAGGATGGGGACCATGACCCGGCCGATCGGGTTGTTGATCTGTTGCAGCGGCAGCAGGAGCAGCTTGTAGGCCCGGTCGTAGAGGCCCAGCTCGGCGGCCCCCGCCACGCGGCCGATCAGCACATTGTCGAGATTGCGGGCGAAGAAGTTGGAGATGTTGAAGGTGGTGACTCCCCCGCCCAGCCTCAGCATGGCGCGCACCTCGGCGAACGGCGCGGGTCGGCCCGGACGCCAACCGGTGAACAGCCAGGCGCCGACCATGCCCGCCGACATCGAGGCCGTCGTCGCCGCGAACAGAGCCCAGACGCTGGGCCGCCACCAGGCGATCAGCACGCCCGTGGCCAGACCGATGACGGCCGAGGCGCTGTCGATCATCGCCAGTGGCTTGAAGCGCATGTCCCGGGCCAGCAGGGCGAAGTGCTGCGAGCCCAGTCCGGCGATCACCACGGTCGCCGCCAAGGCCACAGTGAGGCCGACGACCTTGGACTCGCCGTAGAACAGGCCCAGCAGGGGGGCGCTCGCGGCCAGCAGCAGGCCCAGCAGCGCCGCGACTCCCAGATTGATCCAGAACAGGCCGCTCATCTGTTCGCGCGTGATCTCGCGCGAGGTGATCACCGCCTGGGACAGACCCAGGTCCTGGAACACCATGACGAAGGCGGTCAGGGGCATGACCATCGCGAACACCCCGAAATCCCCGGGGCTCAACAGCCTCGCCAGCACCACGACGGAGACGAACTGGACGACGACCTTCACGGCTTGAGCGGCCCCGGTGACCGCCGCGCCGCCGACCGCGCGCGATTTCAAGGCGCCGACCGGGGGGGCTGCGCGCTCGGCTTCATCATCGCGCCTTGAAGGGGCCATCTTCGCTCGCTTTTCCTTGCGGGCGCTACCCACGCCACCTCGAACCGGCTATGTTCGCAGTTGCAGCATAGGCCGCTATGGCCGTGACGCGTCAAGTGAGGCGCCAATGCATTATCGATCCATCGCGGACTTGAACGCCACGATCACCCGTAACCTAAGGAAGATACCCCCCGATATCGACCTTATTGTAGGCATACCGCGTAGCGGCCTTATTCCGGCCAACATGCTAAGCTTGGCCTTGAACTTGCCATTGGCCGATTTGGACGGATTCCTGCAGGGACGAATACTGGCCAAGGGTCGGACTCGCCCGTTACAAAGCTTGACCGGCGATGGAGGCGAGTATCGCCGAATTCTGGTCATCGACGACAGCATCAACTCCGGCGGATCGATGCTGGAGGCGCGGCGAAGGCTGGCCGAGGCGGGCCTTTCGGACAGGGTCCTGTTCTGCGCGGCCTACGGCCTGGGGGCCGAACATCCCGAGGCGGACATCGTCCTGGAGACGGCGCCCCGGCCTCGGATGTTCCAGTGGAACGTCATGCATCACAAGTTCCTCGCCGACGCCTGTCTCGACATCGACGGGGTGCTCTGCTGCGATCCGAGCGAGGTGGAAAACGACGACGGCCCCCGTTACGAGGCCTTCCTGCGCGACGCCCGGCCGTTCCTGCGACCGACCCAGAAGGTCGGCCATCTGGTGACCAGCCGGCTGGAGAAGCACCGGGCCGCGACCGAGGCCTGGCTGGCCGAGGCGGGGATCGCGTACGGCAAGCTGTGGATGCTGGACCTGCCCAGCGCCGAGGAGCGCCGCCGGCTCGGCGCCCACGGCGGCTTCAAGGCCAAGGTCTATGCCGGGCTCGACGCCACCCTGTTCATCGAGAGCGAGGAACGCCAGGCCGTCGAGATCGCGCGCCTGTCGCGCAAGCCGGTGCTGAGCATCGAAACCCAGACCATCCTCTATCCGGACCGGCTGGAGGACCAGATGCGCATGCGCGAACGGCTGGCCGCCCGCGACCGCCTGCGCGGCGCGGTCGAGACTCCGCCCCCGCGCACGGCGCTCAAGCGCGTGGCCCGGCGACTGCTGGGCCCGTCGCTGTACGGCGCCCTGGGGCGGGCGGCGCGTCCAGTCGACCGCGCGGCCGCGGCCAACCGACGGGAGGTCTGAAGCCACGCCACGAACGTGGAAGTCGTCACCGGGGGGGCGCTCGGTTTCGCACCAACGCCTTGGGAGCTCGACTTGGTTTCGCCAACCCACAGCTCGACCGCGCCGCTGCCGGTCAGCATCATCATACCCACCTTCAACCGCGCCCGCCTGCTGGGCGAGGCGTTGAACAGCCTGGTGGCCCAGAGCCGCCCCGCCGCCGAGATCCTGGTGGTGGACGACGGCTCCGACGACGACACCGCCACGGTCGTCGAACGCTTCGGTCCCGCCGTCACCTATCTGCGGCAGGACAACAGCGGCAAGGCCGCGGCCCTCAATCTGGGACTGTCGCTGGCCAGCCAGGACGCCGTCTGGATCTTCGACGACGACGACATCGCCGCGCCCGAAGCGCTGGAGCGGCTTTATGCGCCCCTGGCCGCCGACCCCGACCTCGATTTCACCTACGGCCTTTGCGACAAGTTCGAGGGCGAATGGCCGTCGCCGCTGAGCGAGCCGAACACCTCCTACGAATCCGGCGATCGCGCCGCCCTCTATGTGCGGCTGATGGAGGACTTCTTCATCTGGCAAGGCTCGATGCTGGTGCGCCGGCGGTGCTACGCGGCCGTCGGCCCCTTCGACATCCGGCTGACGCGCTCGCAGGACTATGAAATGAACCTGCGGCTGGCCCGGCGCTTTCAGGGGCGAGGCCAGCCGTTCGTGGTCTTCCACCAGCGGCATCATGCCGGCGTGCGAGGCCCACGCGCGGCCAGCGTCGGGGCCGACAAGGTGGAGGCCGCCTGGCGAAGGTTCAACCAGATCATCTTCCGCGACCTGCACGCCAGCCATGATCTGATGGAGTTCTATGTCGAGGCCGATCCCGCCGTCGATCCCCGACGCAAGCGCCTCACCGCCCTGTTGCAGCGCGCCTGCATCATGGCGCGCAAGGGTCTGTGGGATCTGGCGGCGGTCGACATGGTCGAGGCGGCGGAGCTGAGCGCCCGACTGCGGGTCGCGACGCTGAACGAACAGGAGACCGCGGCCCTGCGGCGGGTGTTCCAGAGCGGCGCCCGCTCGACCTTTTCCAACGCGGACGAGGCGTCGACCTTCTTCGGCACGATCAAGCTGTTCGCCAGTCGCCGGCAGGCCTCGCAGATCGCGGGCAACCTGCTGCTGCCGGTTTCGCACCGGCTTCGCAAGCTGCTGACCGAGAAGGCGAGCCGGGACGAGGCCGGACAGGTTCTGCTGCTGCTTTCGCACCTGCTGCGACCCGGCTATCTGGCCGAATACTGGAAGGCGCGGGGCCGGCGATTGTTCATGTACCGGGTCACGCCGCTGGGCTGCGAGGCGCCCGCGTGAAGGTCGCTTATTTCGTCCACGATCTCGAGGACGCGGCGGTGCGTCGTCGGGTGCGCATGCTGCGCGCCGGCGGCTGCGAGGTGGCTGTGCTCGGGTTTCGCCGCGCCGCCGCGCCCGTCGACCAGGTCGAGGGCGTCCCCGCCACGGACCTTGGCCGGACCCACAACGCTCGGCTCGCCCAGCGCGCGGCGGCGGTGGCGGTCAATCTCCTCAAGGCCGGCCGCCTGAAGGCCCAGGTGGCGGGCGCGGACGTCGTTCTGGCGCGTAATCTGGAATGCCTGGCCCTCGCCGCCTGGGCTCGCGAGCTCCACGCGCCGGGCGCGAGCCTGGTCTATGAATGCCTCGACATCCATCGGACCCTGTTGGGCGCCGGGTTCGCGTCGAGGTCCCTGCGCGCCGTCGAGCGGGGCCTGCTGGCTCGCTGCGCCCAGGTGATCGTCAGTTCTCCGGCCTTCGTCGAGCGCTATTTCGCGCCTCGGCAGGATTGTCGCGCCCCCGTCCTGCTGATCGAGAACAAGGTGCTGGCGGACGTGGCGGCCCCCGCGCGACCGGACCCGGACGCCGCGTCGTCCGGGCCGCCTTGGCGCATCGGATGGTTTGGCATGATCCGCTGCCGCAAGAGCCTGGACCTGCTGACCCGGCTGGTTGAACGCGGCGACGGGCTGATCGAGGTGGTGATCCGCGGGCGGCCGTCCTACGACGTCCTGAGCGACTTCGACGCGGTGATCGCCCGAACGCCGGGCCTGCGGTTTGGCGGGCCCTATCGGCCCGAGGCGCTTCCGGACCTCTATCGCGGGGTGCATTTCACCTGGGCGGTCGACTATTTCGAGGAGGGGCTCAACTCCTCGTGGCTGCTGCCCAATCGCCTCTATGAGGGCGGCCTGAACGGCGTGCCGGCCATCGCGCTGGACGAGGTCGAGACCGGCCGCTGGCTGGCGCGGCGCGGCGCCGGGGTGCTGATTTCCGATCCGGAGCGGGAGCTGCCGGCCTTCTTCGAGGGGCTGACCGAGCCCGACTATGTCCGTCGACGACGCGCGACCTGCGCCATTCCGCTCTCCGACCTGGTAGCCGATCGGGCCGATTGCCGCCGCCTGGCGACCAGCCTGGGAGGCGCGCGCTGATGGCCATCGGCGGACGCGACGTTCTGATCGTGGTCCCCTGCCTCAACGAGGCGGCGAACCTGGCGGGTCTCCTGGACCACCTGCTGGCGGACACGGCCGTCCGCGAGGCGCTGATCGTCGTGGCCGACGGCGGCAGCACGGACGCCAGCGTGTCGATCGTCGAGGCGATCGCCGCCCGGGAGCCGCGCGTGCGCCTGCTGGCCAATCCGGACCGCATCCAGAGCGCGGCGATCAACCTGGCCGTCGCGCGGTTCGGCGGGGACCGCCGCTGGCTGGCCCGCATCGACGCCCATGCCGGCTATCCGCCGGCCTATGTGTCACGCCTGGTCGCCGCGGCCGAGGCAACGGGCGCGGTCTCGGTGGTGACGCCCATGCGCACGGTGGGTCGCGGCTGCTTCCAGAAGGCCGCCGCCGCCGCCCAGAACTCCAGGCTCGGAACCGGCGGCGCGGCCCACCGCGGCGGCGCGGGCGGCGGCTGGGTGGATCACGGCCACCACGCCCTGATGGCGATCGAGGCTTTCCAAGGCGCCGGGGGCTATGACGAGGGCTTCAGCCATAACGAGGACGCCGAACTGGACTTGCGGCTGGCCCAAGGCGGCGGGCGGATCTGGATGGCGGCCGACCTGGCCATCGACTACCACCCCCGCTCGGACCCGGGGTCGCTGTTTCGGCAGTACCTCAACTACGGCCAGGGCCGGGCCAAGACCGTGGCGCGTCATCGGACCCCGCTGAAGATCCGCCAATTGGCTCCGCTGGCGGTCGCGCCCGCCGTATTGGCCGCGGTTCTGGCCGCGCCCCTGGCGGCGCTGACGCCGTGGGCGCTGGCGGCGGCGCTGCCGGCCCTGGCCTGGGCCGCCCTATGCCTGGCGGGCGGCGCGCTGGTCGGCTGGCGGACCAGGGAGCCCTGCGCTTTCGGCTCGGGCCTGGCGGCGATGATCATGCACCTGGGCTGGTCCGTCGGCTATTGGCGATGGCGGATCACGGGTCGGCCCCCGCCGCGTCGGCTGCCTTTCGCGGAAGTCGATGTCGCTGGCTGAACCGATTTGCCGCCGGCGCAAGAGCCGCGCGTTTGCAGCATTCCAGTGGACCATGGCTTCATGCCGCATCGCGTCCCGGCGTCCGTGGGGCGGACGATGGCGCATGAGATCCGGCGCGTCCTCAAGCCGGAGGGGCGCGCCTTGCTGGCGGACTTCGGTCCGCCCAAGGCCTCCGAGCGCGGCGTGTTCCTCCCCGGGGCGTC
Organism: Caulobacter sp. Root1455; assembly: GCF_001426905.1. Lineage (GTDB taxonomy): Bacteria > Pseudomonadota > Alphaproteobacteria > Caulobacterales > Caulobacteraceae > Caulobacter. Next base: position 277,378 of record NZ_LMFQ01000023.1, on the reverse strand, counting down.
GTGACCAACGAGGGCGACTCGTGGAACTACGCCGCCTCGCCCCCCTCCAACGGCAACCTGCCGATCGGGACCAAGGTATGGAACACTGCGGTTGTAGCCGGCGGCGCTCCGGGCTGGGTGAGGGTGTCCGGAGCCTGGAAGGCTATGGCGAACGTCGCCGCTTAGTGCTTCGTCGCCCTGTAGGTGAAGTCCTGGCGGAAAGCCTTGGCTTCACCGCACAGGGCATAGTCAGACGTCACGGCGCATAGGGCCTCGGCCATGATCACCGCTCGCTCCTGGCCGTAGTCGGCCATCGCGGGAAAGTCGCGGGAGTAGCCGAAGTAGCCCTCGGGCCGACGCTGCAGCGGGAGCCAATGCGCCATTGTGGTGATCCCGGCCTCAATCGGGACGTCGTACCGGTTCGACTTGGTGATTCGACGATACTCCAGCATGGCGAACAGCGCCCCCATGTGGCCGTTGTAGACCCCCAGGGCCTTGGTGCCAGCGATGACCTCCTCGAACCACAGGTAGCCCCCTGAATCGACCGTGAAAAGCCTCTGGCTCCCGCTGGTGTCGGTGATCCCGTCCAGCATCTTCTGCGCCTTCAGCAGATAGGCGGGCTTCTGCGTCATCTCGTAGAAGTGCATGTAGCCAATCGCCGTCATGGCGTTGGCGAACGCCCCTCGGAACCCCGGCGGCATGGAGATCTCATCTCCGACGTCATAGCCGAACTTGTGGACGATCTGAGTGGCTCCCGATGGCAGGGTCTCGGTCCGCTCCGCGGCGACGGCGTCGAGGTTGAGCGCCATCCGCTCATAGACCGGTAGGACGCCCTTGCGGTGGCTCTCGCCCAGAATAACCCCTGCGTTCAGGGCGAAGGTGTACGGATTGAAGGACTGCCCCCTCTTCACCCAATCAGCCGGCCAGGGCACCGGGTAGTCGGTCGGACTCTGAGGGGTCCAGCCGTCGTTGGTCGAGGGGGCTAGGCTGATGGGCCCCGCTGCGTCAAAGCCAAGCTGCAAGGTGTAGTCGTAGCAATTGACCTTCACGCCGCCGACGAGGGTCACAGGACCGGCCGCAGCTGGGACGGCCACTACCAAGGCCAGAATAAACACAAACGCGCGCAAACGATCGTTTCCAAAATTACCAGGTTGACGAGACGCCGATCGGGGCGGTGTAGAACTGGACTGTGATTTGACCCAGCCTCGCTTCGGCGGGGCTGGGCTTTTCGCGTTTCACCCGCTCGTTCTGGATGGGGTGCGCCGCCGTATGCCGGACCTGTTCGTGTTAGGACTATCCACCCAACCCCTCCCGCGTCTCCATCTGCGAGGGCACCCGGGCGAGTATGAGGTCGACAGCTACCGAACGCGGGGTAGACGGCTGCGATCCCAACACTGCTGGCGTTCGAGCAAGATGGTAGACCGCCGCTCTCCGAAAAGTCGAGCTCCAATCAGGTGATCGATCACTGGCTGAATATGTCTCTTGGCTCGGGAAGTCGCGCACGAGCGCCCCTGGGTCGTCGACGGCGCCATCAGCCCCCGACCGGTGGTGACCATTACAATCGCCGCCGATCATCGCGTGAGCGACGGTCATCGGGGTGGGCTGTTCCTCGCTGAGATCGGCCGGATATCCCCGATACCGACGCCGCCGAGTTGGCGACGATCAATGGCGCGGTTGCCTACTTGACGCGCAAGCGCGGCGCTACGCTCTCAGGCTGAGGCGGCGGCAAGGCGCCGACCAGCCTCTGTTCGATTGATGAAGGACACGGGGACACCTCCTGAAGGCGGTGCGCAGTCCTGGTCCAGGCACGCCTTGAAGGCGATCAAGATCTCGCGGGACCGGCTGAGCCGAGCTCAGAGCGGCTTTGGCCGAAACCGCCGCCAAAGCTCGAGGCTTCCCAGCAGGTCCTGCAGGGCTACGACGCCGACCACCGATCCAAGATGCACCACCGGCATGCGCTGGACGCAAGGGACCAGGCGGTGACCAGCGCCATGATCACCCAGCTCATGTGGATCCGGGCCTGCATGCCGAGCACGGAGAACGGCGCGGGCGGCTTGGCGCGGGCCTTGGGCATGGGGTCAGGTTCCGACGGCTTTGGCGATCGAAGGACCTGGTGATGCGACGATCGAAACGGAATTTTCCGCATCGAACGCCACCGCGAGCGTTCGCGGCAGGCTCTGCGGATTGACGCTGATGGAATCGATGCCCAGGCCGATCAGGAAGGCCGCAACCTCTGGATAGGTGGCCGGCGCCTCCCCGCAGATGCCGACGTGGCGGCCGTTTCTGTGCGCGCCCACCACCGCCTGCCGAAGCATCTCCATGACACCGGGATCGCGTTCGTCGAAGTCGAAGGCGACGGTCTCGGAATCCCGGTCCACGCCGAGCACCAACTGGGTCAGGTCGTTCGAACCAATGGAGAAGCCGTCGAACAGTTCAGCGAAGGCGTCGATCTCGATGACATTGTTGGGGATCTCGCACATGACGTAGACTTCCAACCCGTCCTCGCCGCGCTTCAGACCGTTCACGGCCATCGCGCCGAGCACCCCGCGGGCCTCGTCCGTGCGCCGGCAGAAAGGAACCATGACCTTCAGGTTGGTCAGCCCCATCTCCGCGCGGACCCGCCGCAGCGCCTCGCACTCCAGCGCGAACCCCTCCGCGTACAGCGGATGGGCGTACCGCGCGGCGCCCCGAAAGCCCAGCATCGGGTTCTCCTCCACGGGCTCGAAGGCCTTGCCGCCCAACAGCCGGGCGTACTCGTTCGTCTTGAAGTCCGAGAGTCGAACGATCACCGGCCGCGGGTGGAAAGCGGCGGCGATGACGCCAACGCCTTCCGCAAGCCTTTCCACGAAGTAATGCCTTGGCGAGGCGTAGCCCTTGCTCAGTCGGCTGACAGCCGCGCGCTCGCGCGCCGAGACGACGCGATCCGGATGCGCCGCCGCCATCGGGTGCAGCCGGATCTGCTCGCCGATGATGAACTCCAGGCGCGCGAGACCGACGCCGGCGCTCGGCAATTGGGCGAACCGAAACGCCAGGTCCGGCTGCGCCAAGTTCAGCATGACAGGGGTCTTGGGCTGCTTGAAGTCCGAGGCCTTCAGACGCTGCACCTCGAAGGGCACGTCGCCCTGATAGACGCGGCCGGTGTCGCCCTCGGCGCAGGAAACGGTCACGCGAGCGCCGTCGACCAGACGTTCGGTGGCGTCGCCTGTTCCAACCACCGCCGGAACGCCCCGCTCACGCGCAACGATGGCGGCATGGCAGGTCCGCCCGCCGCGATCGGTCACCACGGCGCTCGCGCGCTTCATCACCGGCTCCCAGTCCGGGCTGGTGGCGGCCGCCACCAACACCTCGCCCGGCTGAAAGGCGGCCAGATCGGCCGGACCTCGAATGACCCGGATCACGCCGCTGGCGATCCGCTCTCCGACCGCCTTGCCGGAGGCCAGCACGACGCCGGAGCCCGTGAGCCGAAAGGTCTCCAGGCTCGCGCCGCGCTGCGAGGCCACCGTCTCCGGCCGCGCCTGCACGATGTAGAGCCGGCCATCGCCCTCGTCCTTGGCCCATTCGATGTCCATGGGCGTTGGTCGCCCGGCGCGCTGCGAGTAATGGTCCTCGATACGGATCGCGACGTCAGTGAGCGCCAGGACCTCCGCGTCGCTCAGGCAATAACGATCGCGCAGACGCCGCGCGACCGGGAGCGTCAACAGACCCGCGCCGTCACCCTTCGGATCACAGACCATGCGGCTCTGCTTGGCCCCGAGGCTGCGGCGCAGAACGGCACGGAATCCCTGCCGAAAGGTGGGCTTGTGGACATAGAACTCGTCGGGATCGACGCGCCCCTGGACGACGCTCTCCCCCAGGCCATAGGCGCCGGTGACGAACACCACGTCGCGGAAGCCGCTCTCGGTATCGAGGGTGAAGATCACGCCGCTCGCCGCATGATCGGACCGGACCATCCGCATCACCGCCACCGAGAGGAAGACCTTGAAATGGTCGAAGCCGTTGTTCACGCGATAGACAATCGCGCGGTCGGTGAAAATCGAGGCGAAGCAGCGGCGGCAGGCCTCCACAAGCGCGTCCTCGTCACGGATGTGCAGGAAACTCTCATGCTGGCCCGCGAAGCTGGCGGTCGGCAGGTCCTCGGCGGTGGCCGAGCTGCGCACGGCGACGTTGAGGTGGGGACCGGCGGCCTGCCGCAAGAGGCGGTAGGCGGCGATGATCTGAGCTCGCAGGGCCTGTCCGCCCGTGGCCTGGTAGACGATTTCGCGGGCCTGCGCCGCACGCCGGCCGAGCTCGGCCACGTCCTCGATGTCAAAGGCCAGCAGCGCCTGGAGTTTCGGCCAGGCGTGCGCCTCCGACAGCGCATCGCGATAGGCGGCGGCGGTGATCGCAAAGCCGTCCGGAACCCGAACTTCCCCGTCCCGGAGCAACTGGCAGAGTTCGCCCAACGAAGCCGTCTTGCCGCCTACGCGAGAGACGTCGCTCAGCGTGAGAGCGTCGAACGGCGCGATGTAGTCGGCACGAGGCATGTCCGTCTCCAGACTTGATCTGACGCCGCAGGATGGGCTTGGGAAATGCTCTCGCCTTGAGCAGGATCAACGCCGAACGGACCATCGCGCCATGACCTCGAGATCAACGGCGGGCCGGCGCCCGCGCGCGGTCGGGGCGCGGGATCACCTTTGGGGCCTATGGGGCGCCGCGGACCCAAAGCATCCGCCGGAGAGTATCGTCGCGGTTCAGCAGCAGGTGCTTGAGCGCACCGGCCACATGCAGGACGATAAGCGGCCAGAAGAGCTTGGTCACCGCGCCGTGGATTTCCTCGGCGGCTTCGTGCAACCCGTCTAGACGGGTTGCGAACGGGCTCGGGATCGCGAAGAGGTCGAACACCTCGATCGGCCGGCCGGCGGACCAGATCACCAGCGGGCCGGTGATTAGCAGCGCCGCGATCATCAGCAGGAACAGCCCCTGGACCACCTTGGCGGCGAGCCGCAGCGCCCGTTGGCGCTCCAGAGGGCGGGGCGCAGGTTGCGAGGCGCTCCACAAGAGCCGCGCCAGAAGGAAGGTGAACAACAGGACCGCCACCGAGACATGCAGGTGCTGCGCCTGGAGCTTCTCCGCCCGTCCCGCCGCGGCCTCCATCCGTTCGCCCAGGAGGTAGAGGCCGACGACGCCGACGGCGCTGATCCAGTGCAGGGCGATGGCGATCCAGCCGTAGGCGACGCGGGTGTTACGAATCTGCATGGGCGGCCTCCTGGCTCCGCGCCGAAGCGGATCACGGCTTCGCCACCGGAGCCTTGATCTGGCGCAAGCTGGAGCTTCAGGGTGTCCGCTGGCGCACGCGGACGCCGTCCGCGACCTTATCGGAGGGGAAGACCACCAGCCGTTCGCCGCCGCGGAGCCCCTTGCGGATCTCCGCCTCGCGGTCCGTCATCGCGCCGACCTCCACAGGCGTCAGGCGCGCCCGGCCATCGGCGACGCGGAATACGGCCCAGCCGCCGTCCGACCGTACGAGCGCGCCGAGCGGCGCCTTCACGGCGCTGGCTTCCCGGCGCAGGATCACACGTCCCCACAGGCGGTAGCCCGGCCCCAGCCGTGACCATCCGGCGGGCGGGCCTTCGAACCGCAACAGCACCAGCACCCGCTGCTCCTCTACGCCCAGGGCGGATACCTTGGTGAACCCTTGGGGCTCCACACGTCGAACGATCGCCGGAAGACTCCCCTCGCCGCCCCAGTCGAACACCTCCGCCCGCATTCCCTCGCGGATGCGCACCGCATCCTGGCTCAGGAACTCGACCGCGGCCTCCAACCCACTTTGATCGCCGATCTCGACGAGCGGCGTGCCCACCGCCATCGTGCGCTCACTTTCCTGCAGCACGCGGGTGACATAACCGGAAGCCGGGGCGAGCACGGGAACGGCCCGAGCGCGCTCGGCTTCTGGTCCCATCAAGGCCGACCGGGCGGCGGCCAGCTCTGATTGGCGCACGCTCAGTTGCGCGGTCGCCGCGCGCACCGCGGCCCGGGCGGCGCGCGCGCGGGCTTCCGCGGCGTCGAGAGCCTGTTGGGCGGCGAAGCCCTGGGCGGCCAGGGCCTGCGCGCGGGCAAGCTCGCCGTCGGCGCGGTGGCCTTCGGCCGCATAACGATCCAGATCGGCCCGCGCCGCGCCGACGGCCGCCTGAGCGGCCGAGACGCCCGCCTGCGCCTGGGCGCGTGACTTGGGATCCAGGAGGTCCGGGCTCGCCGGCTGGATGCGCGCCACCACCGTCGCGCCCGCCGTCACGCGGTCGCCGACGTGCAGGTCGACCCGCTCCAGCCGTCCCGAGACCGGCGCGGCGACCACATAGGCTTCGAGCACCCGCGCCGCGCCCTGATCCGCGATGCTGTCGGCGATCGGACCTAGGCGGACGGTCTCGATGTCGACGGCGACAGGCCGGGGGGCAAGCAGGAGCCCGAGCATCGCCGCGACGACGACCGCGACCGCCGCGCCCAGGCCCCACCGCACCCACTTGATCCTGGACATCGTCAGTCCCTCGTCTTCAGCACGGATACGAGGTCGAAACTCCAGATTCGACGCGCCACCAGGACGCCGGCTCCTGTGACGGCGGTCAGATAGGCCAGGAGCGAGATGCCGTAGCTGCGGGCGCCGATGATCGGCGGCAGCCGCACCTCGTCGCGCGAATAGGCCGCCACCAACCCGTGGGCGAGCGCCTGGCCGCCCAGCAGGCCGAGCGGGATCGCGACAAGCGCCAGCACCGCCAGTTCGCCAACCAGGATGTAGGCGCACTCACCCTGGCCGAAGCCTAGCACCCGAAGGGTGGCCAGGTCGCGCGCGCGCTCGGAGAGCGCGATGCGGCTGGTGTTGTAGGCAACCCCGAAGGCGATAGCGCCGGCGAAGCCCACATAGAAGCTGACGGTGACGCGGAACGCCTCGGCCATGGCCCGCCGCCAGTTCGCCACCGTCTCGTCTCGGGAGGACGAACCCACGATCTGCGGCGTCCGCGCGATGGCGCGGTAGAAGTCGGCGCGACGATCCTCCGCCACCTGCAGGTGCGCGCCGCTGGCCAGATCACCCTCACCCATCAGGTCGTTCAATCGCCGGCGGTCCATATAGGCGGAGAAGCCGCTGTAGTCTCGCGCCAGGCCGGTGATCGGCAGCACCGCCGCCGGGCCGCGTCCGTCGATCACCTCCACGCGGACGGAATCGCCGGGGCGCAGGCCGAGCCGGTCGGCGAGCGCCTCGCTCACGACCAGCCCACGGCCCTTGAACGGCGCCCGTCGGTCGTGGTCGTCCAGGGGCCGGTCAAGAACTCCGTCGGGTTCGAGACCGACGACGCGGGTGAGTTCCGCTCGGCCGTTGGCCTTCAATCGGGCGGCCACGACACGGACGGGTTCAGCCGCGAAAGCCCCCGGCAGGCGGGAGATCTCGCCGAGCGCCACGATGCTCCGCGCCTCCGCGAAGCTGATTGATTCACTCCAGCGCTGGGTGCGGTAGTAAGCTTGGTCGACCACCTTATCGAGGCTATCGAAGAGAAACTGGGTGCCCACCAGCAGGTTCAGACTCGCCGCCAAGCCGAGGGTCGCCAGCAGGCCGCGCACCGGGAAACGCTCAAGATTGCGGATAATCACTCGCGTCGCCTGGTCGACCGCTGGACCTCGGATCAGCCGGTCCAGGGGCCCCGCCCGGTAGGTCGCCGGCCGCAGGGGTTGCATGGCCACGGCGGGGGAGAGCGCGGCCGCGCGCCGCACGGCCGCGAGCGACCCGGCGAGCGTCGCCATCACGCCCACGGCCGACGCGCCGGCGAAAGCCAGCCCGTGAAAGCGCACAGCCAGGACCGGGAAGCGGAAGTACTCGCGATACTGGTCGACGATGGCCGCTCCCAGCGCCCCCCCGACCAGGCCGCCGGCGAGAGCGCCTAGCAGGCCGATCGCCGCCGCCATCCGCAAATAGGGCGCCGCGGCCTCTCCATCGCGATAGCCGAACGCCTTGAGCAGACCGATCTGCTCGCGTTCGGCGTCGACCAGCCGCGACACCGTCAGGTGAACGAGACCCGCGGCGATGATCAGAAAGATCGGCGGCAGGATGGAGGCGGAGGTCGAGAGTTCCTTGAGCTCGGCGGCCAGAAAGGCATGGGAAGCCTGGTCCTCGCGTGCGTAGGCCGCCCGACCGCCGTAGGGCGCCAGGATCCGGTCCACGTCCGCCAGCACAGCCGGGACCGAGGCGCCGGGCGCAAGCTTCAGCGCCACGGTGTTGAATGCGCCGTCCATGCCCGCCGCCCGTTCGACCGCCGGCCGGGGCGCCCACAGGACCGCTTGGTGAGCGTCGTCCGGCATGAACGACTCCGGTGCGGGGACGTAGACGTATTCTGGCGACAAGACCGCGCCGACGACGGTGAAGGTGAAGGCGCGGCCCTGCACTACGGCGGTGAGCCGGTCGCCCAGCTTCACTCCGGCGGCGTCCATGAAGGCCTTGAGGGCGACCGCCTCGTCGATTCGCCGCGGCTCCGGCATCCGGCCGCGGGTCAGGCGGACGCGGTTGAGGGCATGGTCCTCGTTCTCCGGGAGGGAGATGAGGCGCGCCACCACCGGCCGCGAAAGCCCTGGGACATTCATGAGCCCGGCTTCAAGGATGCGGACGTCCGCCGCCGTGACACCGTCGATCCCGGTCAAGTCCCGGAGGCGGGAGATCGGCGCGCGCTTGGTCTGAGCGAAGGCGTCGGCAAATCGGGTGTCCGAATAGAAGGCCGCCTGTGCGTCCATGAGCGCTCGTTGGGCGGAGAACGACATCACCGCCACCGAGACGCCGCAGGCGATCAGCAGCGCGATGGCCATCATCTGCCACTTGAGGCGCCACAGATCGCGCAAGAGCTTGCGGTCGAGCGGCTTCACCAGGTCATCTCCCGCGGAGCGCGCTTGTTTCTGTTGCGCTCGACCTCGGTGATCCGCCCGTCGCGGAAGCGGATCACGCGATCGGCCATGCCGGCGATGTCGGCGTTGTGGGAGACGATCATGGTCGTTGCGCCCACGTCCCGGGTCACCTCGGCGATCGCCTCCAGCACCCGCACCCCGCTCTCGCTGTCGAGCGACCCGGTGGGCTCGTCGCACAGCAGGAGCCGCGGCCGCTTGGCGATGGCGCGCGCCACCGCCACGCGCTGCTGTTGGCCGCCCGAGAGCTGTGCCGGGAAATGGTCGAGCCGGTCCGACAGCCCGACGCGCGCCAGGGCGTCCTCGGGGGTCATGGGATCGCGGGCGATCTCGGTGATCAGCGCCACGTTCTCCCGCGCGGTCAGGCTCGGCACGAGGTTGAAGAATTGGAAGATGAAGCCGACCGACGCGCGCCGGTAGCGGGTCAGCTCGCGATCACTGGCCTGGGTCAGCTCCAGGTCCTGAAAGCGTGCCGAGCCCGAGCTCGCGCGATCTAGGCCGCCCAGGATATTCAGAAGCGTCGACTTGCCCGATCCCGACGGCCCCAGCAGGACGAGCGTCTCGCCGTGGACGATTTTGAGGTCGACACCCCGCAAGGCGTGTACATCGCCGGCCGAGGTCGAATAGACCTTCGCCAGATCGCGCACGTCGAGAGCAGCTTCGATCATGCGGACACGGTCTCCGGAGCAGGGCGGCTGCCCCTGATCGCTACAGACCCGCCCTGGACCTGCCTTGACCTGACGCAAGTTCGACATCGGGGCCGTCGCGCAGCTTGCCCTTCATCAAGGAGCACCCCGCGCCCGCCGAGATTTGTCGGCATTGCGCCCCGCCATGCGGGACGGGCTCGTCGGCCAGGGCGCCGAAGGTCTCAAGGACCGCATCAGGGAGTTGGAGGCGATCAAGGTGGAGGCCAAGGCCGACGCCGATCGCGCCGAGGCCGCGATCGAGAAGCTCGGACCCATGATCACGCCCGAGAGCATCGAGCGCATGGCGACAGCGGCCCGCGAGGGCCTACGAGACGCGGACGGCAAGTATCGCCGCGCCCACGTGCGCTCGGCGCGTAGAGGTGCTGTCCACGGTCGAGATCAAGATCATGGGAGGTCGAACCGAACTGCTTCGCACCATGGCCGCCTCGGCAGGCGAGCACTCCGTGCTTGTCGAAGTTCGCAGTTCTAAACCGAAGTGGCGCACCCGACACGATTCGAACGTGTGACCTTTGCCTTCGGAGGGCAACGCTCTATCCAGCTGAGCTACGGGTGCTTCCGCCTTGCGGAAGCGCGGTCTTAGCCGAAAGGCCGCGCCTGCGCAAACGGGTCTTTATCAGCCTTTCGCCAGATAGACGAAGCGGACGACGAACAGCGCCGCCAGGATCAGCAGCAGCCAATCGCCCTTGCCGATCTTGCCGGTCAGCAGGCGCAGGACCGCGTAGCTGGTGATGCCGAACGCCAGGCCGTTGGCGATCGAGAAGGTCAGCGGAATGGTGATCAGGGTCAGGAAGGCCGGGATCGCCACGGTCGGGTCGGCCCAGTCGACGTCGACCAGGGCCCCGACCATCATCGCCCCGACCAGGATCAGGGCCGGCGCCGTGGCGGCGGCCGGAATGGCCTGGACCAGGGGCGCGAAGAACAGAGTGACCAGGAACAGAACCCCGACCACCACCGCCGTCAGGCCGGTGCGGCCGCCCGCCGTGACGCCCGCGGCGCTCTCGATATAGCTGGTCACCGTCGAGGTGCCCGCCGCCGCGCCGATCATGGTCGCCGCCGAGTCCGCGATCAGGATGCGGTTCAGGCGCGGGATCGAGCCGTCGGGGGCCTGCAGGCCGGCCTTCTTGGTCACCGCCACCAGGGTGCCGACATTGTCGAACAGGTCGACGAACAGGAAGACGAAGATGATCTCCAGCAGGGCCAGGCCGACCCCGCCCCGCAGATTGAAGGCGCCGACCACGTCCATCTTGAAGGCCGTGGCGGTCAGGTCGGCCAGGCTGGAGGTGGCCGGGGCGATCTTGGCCAGGCCCAGGGCCCAGCCGGCGGCGGTGGTCAAAAGTATCCCGATCAGGATCGCCCCCTTGACCCGCCAGGCCTGCAGCACGGCGATCAGCACCAGGCCCATGATGGCCACGGCGGCGGTCGGGGTGGTCAGATCGCCCAGGGCGACGGTGGTGGCCGGGTTGGCGACGATGATCCCCGCCTCCTTCAGGCCGATGAAGGCGATGAACAGCCCCACCCCGGCGGCGACGGCCGAGAACAGCGGCTTGGGGATGGCCGCGACGATCATCTGGCGCACGCCGACCAGGGTCAGGATCAGGAAGGCCACGCCCGACAGGAAGACGCAGCCCAGGGCCGTCTCCCACGGCACGCCCATGCCCTTGACCACGGTGTAGGTGAAATAGGCGTTCAGCCCCATGCCCGGCGCCAGGGCCAGCGGGTAGTTGGCGATCAGCCCCATCAGGATCGAGCCGAGGCCGGCGGCCAGGCAGGTGGCGGCGGCCACGGCGGCCACCGGCAGGCCGGCCTCGCCCAGGATCGCCGGATTGACCACGACGATATAGGCCATGGTCATGAAGGTGGTGACGCCGGCCAGCAGCTCGGTGCGGACGTCGGTTCCCTGGGCCTTGAGGCCGAAGAGGCGTTCGAGCATGGCTTAGCGGCTCCGGCCGGATTGGGGAGAAGAGGCGGCGGTGGGGATTTCGGACGCGTAGCGGTCCCAGTGAGCGGTCAGTTCGCGGACCACGACGCCGCCCACGCGGAACGCGGAGTCGAAGCTCGCCTTCAGACCGTCCTCATGGAACACGTGAGGCAGGCTGGTCTGGCCCAGCGGCGCGCGCGAATAGTTGCTGCCGGTGCGCAGCACCAGGACCCGCCGGCGGTCGATCTTTCCGGACGCGGCGTGGGCGTCGAGCACGTCGAGGATCCCCTGGTCTTCGCAGTCGGTCATGGTGAAGGTTCCGGCCCCGTCGGTCCAGAGCTTGACCCAGTCCTCCGCCCACTGGGTGCGCCGCGCGCCGTGCCAGAAACGCACCGTGCCCAGGGCGTCGCCCCGCAGCACGAACGGCGGCCGCTGGCCCTCGGGATCGCCCGCATAGGGGGCGCGCATCGCCCGCAGGCCCGGCGAGTCGGGCAGCTTGACGTCGCGGGTCAGGCCGTAGGCCCAGTCGACCAGGCCCCGGTCCAGCGTCCAGACCATGGCGCTGGAGCCCTCGGCCTTGCCCTTCACGTTGGGGCGCTCGGCGTCGTTCGAATAGAGGCCGTAGGGCCAGTCGGCCGGCATGTCGCGCTCGTCGACCTCGTAGATCGGGTCGGCGTCGACCACGTAGCGGGCCCAGGCGGCGCTGCCGACCGAGGCCGCCTTGGGATCGACCCCGGCGATGCCGCTGACGATCCAGTAGGCCTTGGAGAGGTCGAACTGGTCCGACAGGATCAGGGCCGCGACGCTCTCGCGGGTCCGGCCGCGCATGTCGCTGACGATGGCCAGCACGCCGTCGTCGGAATAGCGGGCCACGTGGCGGACGCCGGGGATGGCGATCTCGTGCGTCAGCGGCCAGCCCTCGACCCAGGGCTGGAACTCGCCGGCGAAGTCGCCGGTGTCGGCCCCGATCTCGAAGGTGGTGACGACGACGACCCTGATCGGCAGGCGATCCGCCGCCTGGGCGGAGGCCAGGCCCATGCCGAGCGCGATGGCCAGAGCCAGGACGATTCGAAACCACAAAGCACGCATGCGACGCCCCACCAGAAATCCGGCGGTGAACCTCCACCGATGCGGCCGGCGATGCAATCGGGGATCGGCGGGAGAGCTGGACCCGACTTCCGCTGCGCCTGAGCGAGGCGGCGGCGCCACGGCGGCGAACACTTCCCCCCTACGGACCGCTTCGCGGTCGTCTTCCCCCACAGGGGGAAGAGGGGCGTTGCGGCGCGTCCTCCGCCCCCTCGCCGCGACAGGCGGCGAAGCCGCCAGGTGGGGGCAAGTTCAGGTCCGCCCCTCAGGCCTTCAACGGATCCTTGGCGCTCGGATCGCCATAGGTCAGCGACACGAACACGTCCTCCAGGTCCGGGTCCTCGGTGGCGATGTCCTTGATCTTCAGGCCCTCGGCGCGGACCGCCGCCAGCACCTGCTCCACGCTGGACTGGCCGGTGCGGTAGGAGACCGAGAAGGCCCCGGCCCCGCGCAGCCTGGTCTCGAAGCCCGGCAGCAGCGGGGCGGCGGTCACCGGCTCCTCCGGCGTGACCACCACGTTGCGGATGTCCATCCGGCGCAGCAGGGTCGCCGTGGGCTCGCAGACCACCACCTCGCCGCGGTTGACGATGGCGATCTGGTCGCACAGCTCCTGGGCTTCTTCCAGATAGTGGGTGGTCAGCACGATGGTCACGCCCAGCTGGTTCAGCCCGGTCACATAGCTCCACAGCTGCCGGCGCAGCTCGACGTCGACGCCGGCGGTCGGCTCGTCGAGGATCAACACCGGGGGCTGGTGGACCATGGCCTTGGCCACCATCAGCCGGCGCTTCATGCCGCCCGACAGCTGGCGGACATAGGCGTTGGCCTTGTCGCCCAGGCCCAGGGCGTTGAGCAGTTCGTCGGTGCGGCGCTCGTTCTTGGGCACGCCGTAGAAGCCGGCCTGCACCTCCAGCGACTCGCGCGGGGTGAAGAACACGTCGGCGGCCAGCTCCTGCGGCACCACGCCGATGGCGGCGCGGGCGTCGCGCGGGCGCTCGTCGATGTCGCGGCCCCAGATCCGCACCGTGCCGCTCGTCTTGCGGGTCAGGCCGGCCAGGATGTTGATGAAGGTCGACTTGCCCGCGCCGTTCGGGCCCAGCAGGCCGAAGATCGAGCCGCGCGGCACCTTCAGGTCGATGCCGTTGAGCGCCCGCTTTTCCGGCGAGGTCTTGGAGGCGGGATAGGTCTTGAACAGGCCTTCGGCTTCGATCGCGTACGCGGGCAGGTCCATGGAACGTCCAGATGGGCAAAAGGAACACGCCGCGCGAATTGACGGCGCCGCGACAGGTCGCATAGGTATGCCTGCATCGCCGCCACGCCAAGGCCGCGTCTGGATTTCAAGGGTTTTACGAACATGGCGCGCAAGGCCAAGACCACCGCTCCCACCGCCATGGAGCCGACTGTCGTCGCGGTCGGCGCCGGTCCCGCGCCCGAAACCATCATGGTCCGCTCGCACCGCATCGCCTGCGACGGCGTCGGCGGCGCCCTGGGCCACCCGCGCGTCTGGCTGGAGATGGGCGCGGCCGGCTTCGTCGACTGCCCCTATTGCGACCGCCGCTTCGTGGCCTCGACCGCCGCCGGCCACGACGAGGACGAGCGTCTGGCCCCGGGGGTCTACGAAGGCTCCGGCGGCCACTAGGCTCCGCGCAGCGTGAGCGATCCCACGACCCAGCGCGCCGAATCCCTGGCCAAGGCCTGGGAGGCCGCCGAGTGGCCGCACGAGGCCCCGGTGCTGCGGGCCATCGCCATGCCGTCCGACACCAATCCCGAAGGCGACATCTTCGGCGGCTGGCTGCTGTCGCAGATGGACCTGGCGGCGGCCTCGATCGCCTTCCACCGCGCGGCCGGCCGCTGCGCCACCATCGCCATCGACGGCATGACCTTCATCAGCCCGGTGTTCGTCGGCGACGAGGTCAGCCTGTTCGCCAAGGTCGTCCACGTGGGCCGCACCTCGCTGAAGGTCGAAGTCGAGGCCTGGCGCCGCCGCCGCGACGGCGAGCAGGCCCACAAGGTGACCCAGGGCGTGTTCACCTTCGTGGCCATCGGCGAGGACCGCAAGCCGCGGCCGCTGCCTTAGGCGGCCCTCCGCCCCCTGTGGGGGCGGACAGACCGCGAAGCGGTCAGGTGGGGGCAAGTGTTCACCGGCACGGCGTTGCAAGCTCACGCGATCTCTCGCTGAGGAGTTGGAAAGGGTCGCGGAGCGCCGGACACCGTCCGGAGTGTTTGTAGTTGTTACCGTTTCGACGAAGCCCGATCGCTCCGCGCCATCGTTATCCGGAAGCCCGCGACGCTGAGCCNCAGGTGGGGGCAAGTGTTCACCGGCACGGCGTTGCAAGCTCACGCGATCTCTCGCTGAGGAGTTGGAAAGGGTCGCGGAGCGCCGGACACCGTCCGGAGTGTTTGTAGTTGTTACCGTTTCGACGAAGCCAGACGCTCCGCGCGGTCGTTATCCGGAAGCCCGCGACGCTGAGCCCTGTTAGGGCCTCGCCGCCTTGAAGCCTCCGACGGGCGGGCCAGGTCAACGAACCCAAGTCCCGGACCGCGAGCGCGTCACCGCCCGCCTGTTGCTAAGCCAGCCCTCACGCCACGCCGTTTTAGTGTTCCATGCCCGGCCGGCCCTGGAGACGTGAGGTTTGACGAGGTCCCTACGCACGCGAACCGCGCCGCCGACAGAGCTTCCCGCTCGATCGCCCCCCGCCGCCGCATCGGTCGCTGGCCNGGAGACGTGAGGTTTGACGAGGTCCCTACGCACGCGAACCGCGCCGCCGACAGAGCTTCCCGCTCGATCGCCCCCCGCCGCCGCATCGGTCGCTGGCCTTGCGCCCTTTCCCTGCGGCGAGGTGAGATAAGGATACGGGCGGTTTGGAGGGTGAGGACCAAATCGGGTCGAGAAAGTTTATCGCGTTGGAATCGCGGGGGTTTGTTGGCTATGCGCCGAGCGTAAGTGCCTTCCCTCCCCCTCGCGGGGAGGGTGGCCCTGGCAGCGCCAGGGTCGGGTGGGGGGCAGCTGAGTCAGCAGAACAACCCCCGTCCGACACCCTGCACCGATCCCCCACCCGTCGGCTTCGCCGCCACCCTCCCCGCAAGGGGGAGGGACTGGGTCCTTTCCGGCAAACACCCCTGACGTCCTCCGCCAGCGGCGAGGCCGCGCCTTGAAACCTTGATGGCGAGCCTGCTCTGGCGTCTGGCCGTGTCAAGGACCGCCTCCGGCGGCCGCGTCGCGGCTGGCCGCAGGCCAGTCCTTGACACGGCCAGACGCCAGAGCTCCGATCCACCAAGGCTTTAAGGCGTGGCCCCATCCGGAGCGGATGGGGGCCTGCGCCAAGCCGCCGTTTCAGAGGTCCGAGATGGGTGGCTGTCGGACCATCGCGGTCTTGGATCAGTCGTCCAGCGGGACAAATCTCAGATCCAGATATTGCTGGATCCAGTCCTTGAACGACGGCGCTACCACCACGATCTCACCCGTATCGTGGTCGAAGAACCACACTTGGGAACTTTGGTTTAGCGCGACGCTCCCAAAGGCGAACAAGTTACCCATGCAATCCGAGGCGAAAGCGATTTTGTCTTCCGGCAGTCCCATCTCTCGCCAAACCTGGGTGGATGAGATCATCTCGTCTGGTGAGAGAAAATCTGCCACATCAGCGAAATCGGCCTCCTCTTCGCAGACGCTATGCAGGAGCGCGCCTGTCGGCCGTGGCAGGCCAGTGCCGATTACCGCTTCGCGATAGTCAGCAGGTAAGCGGCCGCCGAGTTGCTCCTCCGCTCGCGCCAAATCGGCAACAAGGACGGGTTCCGGCTGGTATTCGGGATGCGACCATTTTGATGCAAAATCGACGAACGCGCGCATGTGATCCCCAGAGCGTTGCCGGCATGACCTGCCGGAGCGTGGCCGTACGCTAATCGACGTTGTGAAGGTCGCCTATGGGTCGCAAGCCGACATCAGCGTCTGACCCCCAAACCGGACACCACTCCGCAAACCGCCGCCCCTAGACACCACCGCCCCCCGCGCGCCATATCCGCCCATGCGCGACCACGACGCCGACGTCATCATCGCCGGAGCCGGCATGGCCGGAACCACCCTGGCGCTCGCCCTGGCCTCGGCCGGGGTCAAGGCCCTGCTGGTCGATCCCCAGCCGTTCGACGCCCAGCTGGCCGAGAGCTTCGACGGGCGCTCGTCGGCCATCGCCTATTCGTCGTTCCGCCAGTGGCGGGCGATCGGGGCCGGCGAGGCCCTGGCGCCCAACGCCCAGCGGATCGAGCAGATCCTGGTCACCGACGGCAAGACGCCGGGCCCGGCCTCGGGCGGACCCTCGCCGTTCTTCCTGCGCTTTGACAGCAGCGAGATCGCCGACCGGTCCGAGGGCGAGCCCCTGGGCTATCTGATCGAGAACCGCCAGATCCGCGCGGCCCTGGCCCGGACCGTGATCGACAAGGGGATCACCGTGCTGGCCCCGGTCGGCGCCCAGGCCCTGGACGTCACCCCGGCCGGCGCGACCCTGACGCTCACGGACGGCCGCACGCTGTCGGCCCCGCTGGTGGTCAGCGCCGAGGGCCGGGGCAGCGTGCTGCGCAAGGCCGCCGGCATCGGCGACATCGGCTGGAGCTACGGCCAGAGCGGGGTGGTGGCCACCGTCCGGATGGAGCATCCGCACCAGGGCGTGGCCCACGAATACTTCCTGCCCAGCGGGCCGTTCGCCATTCTTCCGCTGACGGATAATCGCGCCAGCCTGGTCTGGACCGAGAGCACCGACCGGGCCGAGGCCCTGCGCCACGCCTCGCCGGAAGCCTTCCACAGCCATTTGATGCGGCGGTTCGGCGAGTTCCTGGGCACGGTCGAGATGGCTGGCCCGACCTTCGTCTATCCGCTGTCGCTGTCGCTGGCCGAGCGGCTGGTCGCCCCGCGCCTGGCCCTGATCGGCGACGCCGCCCACGGCGTGCACCCGATCGCCGGCCAGGGGCTGAACCTGGGCCTGAAGGACGCCGCGGCCCTGGCCGAGGTGGTGGTCGAGGCCCTGCGCAACGGCGAGGACATCGGGGCCGAGGCGACCCTGGAGCGCTACGCCCGCTGGCGGCGGTTCGACAACGTCTCCAACGCCCTGGCCTTCGACGGCTTCGTGCGGCTGTTCTCCAACGACAATCCGCTGCTGCGCCTGGCGCGCGGGGTGGGCATGGCGGCGGTCAACCGCATCGCCCCGGCCCGGCGGTTCTTCATGCACGAGGCCGGCGGCGGGGTGGGCGACCTGCCGAAGTTGTTGCGGGGCGAGGGGATTTAGGAGCCGAAACCTTCCCTCCCCTTCATGGGGAGGGTGGCCCTGGCAGCGCCAGGGTCGGGTGGGGCTTGCTGAGCCAGCCGCCCTGCACCGATCCCCCACCCGTCGGCTTCGCCGACACCCTCCCCACAAGGGGGAGGGAAGAGATTTCACCTAGACCTTCACCACCCACCCGCGCTTGCGCATGTAGGCCACCACCATCCAGATCAGGCCGACGAAGATCGCCACCGGGATCAGGGCCGCCGCCCTGTCGCCGACGAAAGGCGTGGCCCAGACGTAGGGGATCTTCAGCAGGTGGGCGGTCAGCATGATCGAGGCCAGCATGTGCAGGCTGTAGGCGAAGATCGCGTTGATCCCGAAGTCGGTCAGGAAGCCTGATCCCGGAAGCCGCCGGCCCTCGACGTCCAGCGCCTGGTGCAGGCCGGCCAGCAGGACCAGGGCGACGCCGGTCGACAGCAGCACGAAGCTTGAGGTCCACAGTTCCTTGGAGATCGGGAACGCCAGGCCCCAGACCAGGCCGCCGGCGATGCAAGCCGTGCCCGCGATCAACAGGCCCAACGCGCCACGCCCATTTCTCGATTGGGGGGCCATGAGCCATTCGCCGGCCGCCACGCCCAGCAGGGCCTGGGCGACGGCCGGCAGGGTCGAGAGCAGGCCCTCGGGGTCATAGCCCAGCGGCCCCGGCACATAGACGTGGCCGCCCAGCACCAGGCGGTCGAACCAGCCGACGAAGTTGGCGCCGGGCTTGAGCAGGTCGGTCGCGCCGTCCGGGAACGGCAGGAGGGTCAGGGGCCAGTAGAGCGCCAGGATCGCCACGGCCAGGATCAGCCGGGCGCGGGGCCCGAGGGTCTTGTAAAGGACGGCGGCGGCCAGGAAGCACAGGGCCAGGCGCTGCAGCACGCCCATCGGCCGGAACGGCACGCTCTCGGGCGTCGCCATCCAGTAGAGGTTGGACAGGATCAGGCCCAGCAGGAACAGGCGTCCGGACCTGACCAGCAGCCGGCGCAGGGTCGGTCCGTCGAGACCGCCGATTCCCTGTTCAGGCGCGCCGCGCGCGGCCAGGGCCAGGGGGATCGAAGCCCCGGTCATGAACACGAAGGCCGGGAACACCGCGTCGGCGAGCGTGAAGCCACGCCAGGCGGCATGCTCCAGGCCGGCGAACTGGGCGTAGCCGCTGACATAATGCAGGTAGGAGGCGCTGTTGACGACGATCATGCCGACGATCGTCAGTCCACGGAGCACATCCAGTGAAGCCAGGCGGGGCGGCCGCTGATCCACCGCCTAGTCGTCCAGGCTGCGGGCTTCCTCGGGCAGCATGATCGGCACGCCGTCGCGGATCGGATAGGCCAGCTTGGCGGCGTTGCTGACCAGCTCGCCCCGGGCGCGGTCGTAGAACAGCGGCGCGCGGGTGACGGGACAGACCAGCACCTCCAGCAGGCGCGGGTCGAGATCGGCGGGCGGGGGAGGCGGTTGGGCGGTCATGGGTGCTTTGTAGGGGGTTTTCCAACTGATGAGAACTCCCTCCCCTTCATGGGGAGGGTGGCGGCGAAGCCGACGGGTGGGGCTCGCTGAGTCATCAAACCCCACCCGACCCGCTACGCGGGCCACCCTCCCCGCAAGGGGGAGGGAAAGACTGTCACTGGATCATCGTGGGGTCTTCATCGTCCCCCGCCGCGTCGATCTCCAGCAGGGCCACCAGGGTCTCGCGGCGTTCGACCAGGGTCGGGGCCTCGAGCAGGGCCTGCTTCTCGACCGGTTCGAACGGCAGGGCCATGGCCAGGCTGTTGATCAGGGCGTCGGACGGGGCGGCCTCGGCGCTGCTCCAGTCGATGGCCAGGCCGCGATGGTCGAGATAGCGGCGCAGGGCGTCCAGCAACGGCGAGGCGTCGCTCCCCGTGGCCGTGTGCGGCGAGGCTTCCCGCAGGTCGTCCTCGAAGGAGGTGAAATCGGCGCGCACCTGGCGGTAGGGCGAGCGGGTGGGAAGCTCGTCGCCGACCCGGAACCGGCAGACCCCGGTCAGGGTGACGAGGTAGCGGCCGTCGCTGGTCTCGGCGAAGCTGGTCACCCGGCCCGCGCAGCCCACCGGCGCCAGGTTGGGCCGCTCGTGATCGCCGCCCGGCCGGGTCTGGACCATGCCGATGATCCGCTCGCCCGACATGGCGTCGTCGAACATGTTCAGATAGCGCGGCTCGAAGATGTTCAGCGGCAGCTGGCCGCCGGGCAGCAGCAGGGCGCCGTCCAGCGGGAACACCGGGATCACCAGCGGCAGGTCGTCCGCCCTTCGATAGGATCCCGGCATGCGACGCTCCTCTTGAAGCCTAACTGAACAGGATGGCGGACAGCCGCTTGCGGCCGGCCTTGGCCACCTCGGACGCGTAGCCGGCGGCCTCGAACACGGTCAGCAGCTGCTTGCGGGCGGCCTCGTCGTTCCAGGCACGGTCGCGTTCGATGATGGTCAGAAGATGGTCCGACGCGGCCTGAAGATCGCCGGCGCCGGCCAGGGCCTTGGCCAGCTCGAGGCGGGCCTCGTGGTCGTCGGCGTCGGCGGCCAGGCGCCTTTCGAACGGCGCGGTTTCGGACGGGGCGTCCTCGGCCAGGGCCAGGGCCGCGCGGACGCTGTCCAGGTCCGGGTCCTTGGCGCCGGCCGGGGCCGTGGCCGCGACTTCCGCCGCGCCTTCCAGGTCGCCGCCGGCCAGGTAGCATTTGGCCAGGCCGCCGATAGCCTTCACGTTGACCGGATCCATCTGCAGCGCCTGGGCGAAGGCCTGGGCCGCGCCGCCGATGTCGCCCAGCTCGACCGACTCCTTGGCCAGGGCCAGCAGGGCGTCGATGTCGCTCTCGGGCGGCGGTCCGGCCAGGCGGTCGATGAACTGCTTGATCTGACTCTCGGGCACCGCGCCCTGGAAGCCGTCGACCGGCTGGCCGTTGACGAAGGCGTAGACGGTCGGGATCGACTGCACGCGCAGCTGGCCCGAATAGCCGGGGTTCTTGTCGACGTCGATCTTGACCAGCTTGACCGCGCCGCCGGCGGCGTTGACCGCCTTTTCCAGGGCCGGGGTCAGCTGGCGGCACGGGCCGCACCAGGTGGCCCAGAAGTCGACGATCACCGGCTGGACCTTGGAGGCCTCGATCACGTCGGCCATGAAGCTGGCGTCCGTGCCGTCCTTGATGTGCTCGCTCTTGGCGCCCCCTTGGCTATTGGGGCCGCCGGCTCGAATGGGAGGGGGAGTGTCGCCAATCAGGGCCATGGGGTCTCTCTAAATACGCGGGTCTTGAACGCTCGAAGCGCCGAAGGGATCGGCGGGGGAGGACTGGAGCGTCCGTCTTGGCGGCCAAGATGGTCTCTCGGCGCGCGGTTCGCAATCGGGCGAAGCGCTTATTGAACAACCCGCATGGCGGCGAAATCGACGATCATCGGCGTGATTTCCAGCGCCGCCAGGAACCGCCGAAGACCCTCCTGCGACACCGCCGTGGTGGCGTCGTTGGCCAGCGGGTGGAAATTGACCGGATCGGCTTTCGCCAGGTCCGCGTCGAGCACGAAGCGCACGCGATGCGTCGTGTCGTTGATCAGGCCGAAGGCGGTGACCGAGCCCGGGGTCACGCCCAGGGTCTGGGCCATCAGCTCGGCGCTGCCGAACGACAGCCGGGCCGAGCCTATCACCGTGTGCAGGCGCTTGAGGTCGATCGCCGTCTCGCCCAGGGCCGAGATCAGCCACAGCTGGCCCTTGGCGTCCTTGAGGAACAGGTTCTTGGTGTGGCCGCCGGGCAGGGCGGCCTTGATCTCCAACCCCTCCTCCACCCGGAACACCGGCGGGTGGTCGAGCGTGGAATGGGCGACGCCGTGGGCGTCGAGGAAGGAAAACAGGTCGGCGCGGCTCTTCATGGGGGACTTCCTAGCCGAGCCGTGGCCCGCTAGACCAGACTCAAGACCAGCTAGGGAAGAAGAGAGCCGGCATGGAACTGGAGTGCTACCCCACCGAGAACCGGCCGCCCGAGATCGTGCCAGGACGGCCGCAGCGGGCGTGGATGGACCACTTCGCCGACCGCCACCCCTATCGCTGCCTGCCCCTGACCATGGCCAACACCACCGGCTGGGAGATCCTGTGCCCGGTCGGCTTCACGGCCACCTGGGACGGCGGGGCGCACCAGAACTGCATCACCTTCAAGGCCGACCATCCGCATCCGGGCTTCGACGACTTCGTCAAGTCGCACTTCTCGCGCGGCACGGTCACCTTCCACACCGGCTACCTGTTCCGCACGCCGCCGGGCTGGTCGATCTGGACCATGGGTCCGCCCAACCACATCAAGGACGGCATCCAGCCGCTGGCCGGCCTGGTCGAGACCGACTGGCTGCCCTTCCCGTTCACGATGAACTGGCTGTTCACCCGCCCCGGCACGGTCCGCTTCGAGAAGGGCGAGCCGTTCTGCTTCTTCATGATGATCCAGGACAAGCCGCTGGAGCAGGTGCAGCCGGTGATCCGGTCGTTGAATTCCAATCCCGACCTGCGCAAGCAGTACGACGCCTGGGCCGCCCAGCGCGGCGAGTTCAACGCCCGGATCTTCAAGCGCGAGCCCGAGGCGATGAAGGAGGCGTGGCAGCGCTTCTACTTCAAGGGCGAGTATCCCGAGGAGGTCGAGGCCCCCGCCCCGGCGGCGCATGTGAACAAGCGCCGGCTGAAGGCGCCGAAGGTCGGGTGAGGACGCGATCACACCGCACGCCGCTGTCCATCTGGGTCGTGGTCGGAATCCTGGGCTTGCTGTTGGCCGGACATGCCGCCTCACTCTTGGCGTTTTTGCTCGGAAAGCCGCTCCCTCAGTCTTGGCCGGAGTTTCTTCTGGCGGTGTTTCTCGTGACGTTCCAGATCGTGGGCCTTGTCAGAATGAGCCGCTGGCCGGTCATCGTTCAGACCGTGATGGTGTTGGGCAACGTCGCCATCCAGTACGCGACCAATCCCCACTGGACGGACCGCTATCCAATCTTCGGCGTGTTCGCTGTGATCATTCCCTTGGTCGCCTACCTCGCTTGCACCCTGCCTCACTGGCGCAAGATGAACTGGGCTCTGTTGGGCCGGTCATACCGGCGAGCCGAGGATCAGGCCGAGATCTTCGCCTAAGCGCGACTTCCCAAACAGTTGTCATCCCGGGCGTAGCGAAGCGCAGACCCGGGACCGCCGGAAGCGCCGCGTTCACGCGTCGGTCCCGGATCGGCGCGCTGCGCGCTTGTCCGGGATGACAACGCGGGGAGATCACTTGAGCGCGTACGCGATCACCTGGTCCCCGATCGGGGTCTCCATGAAGTGGTGGCCGCCGGTCATGATGACCACGTACTGCTTGCCGCCGACCGCGTAGGTCATCGGCGTGGCCTGGCCGCCGGCCGGGAGCACGTCCTGCCAGACGGTCTTGCCGGTCTTCAGGTCGATGGCGCGGATCAGGTTGTCGGTGGCGGCCGCCACGAACACCAGCCCGCCGGCCGTGACCACCGCCCCGCCGTTGTTGGGCGTGCCGATGTTCAGCGGCAGGTGCGAGGGAACGCCGAACGGGCCGTTGGTGCGGGCCGTGCCCAGCGGGCGGTCCCACAGCGTCTTGCCGGTGCGCAGGTCGATGGCCCGGATGCCGCCGTAGGGGGGCTGCTTGCACAGCAGGCCCGTCAGCGGCAGGCGCCAGCCGGCGTTGACGTCGATGGCGTAGGGCGTGCCGACCTGCGGGTCGCCCGCCCCTTCCGCGCCCTTCTTCATCGAGCCGCCGCGGGCGTCGCCGCGCGGGGTCCAGCCCTTGGCGTCGGCCACCGCGCGGGGCACCAGGCGGTTGTAGTTGGGCATGTCGTTGTAGTTGGCGACGATCACGCCGCGGCTGGAGTCGACGGCCACGCCGCCCCAGTCGGAGCCGCCGTTGTAGCCGGGATATTCGACATAGCGGCGGTCGGCGACCGGCGCGGTGAAGAAGCCGTCGTACTTGGCCCGCTTGAACTGGATTCTGCAGATCATCTGGTCGATCGGCGACATGCCCCACATCTGCTTCTCGGTCAGGTCGGGCTTGCGCAGGGAGTGGTACAGCGAGAACGGCTGGGTGGGCGCGCGCTGCTGCGGCTCCAGGCCGCCTTGCGGCACGGCCCGCTCCTGCACGCCGGTCAGCGGCCGGCCCGTGCGCCGGTCCAGAATGAAGATGTCGCCGCGCTTGCTGGGCAGGACCACGGCCGGGACGGGACCGCCGGCGGTGGGGAAGTCGACCAGGGTCGCTTGCGAGCCCAGGTCGTAGTCCCAGACGTCGTTGCGCACGGTCTGGAAGCTCCAGCGGGGCTTGCCGGTGGTCACGTCCAGGGCGACCAGCGAGGTCGAATACTGCTTCTCCAGCGGCGAGCGGCTGGAGCTCCAGTAGTCGGCGGCGGAAACGCCCAGGGGCAGATAGACCAGGCCCAGGGCCTCGTCGCCGGTGGCCGTGGTCCACATGTTGGGCGTGCCCTTGGTGTAGGTCTGGCCCTGCGGCGGCAGGGTGGTGATGTCCGGACGGGCCATGTCCCAGGCCCAGCGCAGGGCGCCGGTGACGGCGTCAAAGCCCTGGATCGTCCCCGACGGCGCGTCGCGCCGCTGGCCGTCCAGCACCTGGTGGCCGGTGACGATCACCCCGCGCACGATGGTCGGGGCCGAGGTGATCGACAGCATGCCGGCGGCCGATGGGCCCATGCCGACGGCGGTCGAGACCTGGCCGTTGGTCCCGAAGTCGGCGCAGGGGACGCCGGTCGTGGCGTCCACGGCGATCAGACGGGCGTCCAGCGTGCCCTCGATGATCCGGGCCGCGCAGGCCTTGGCCGGATCGGCGCCGGGCGCGGCGTAGTAGGACACGCCCCGGCAGGCGGCGGTGTAGGGAATGGCCTCGTCCGGCACCTTGGGGTCGTAGCGCCAGCGGGTCTGGCCGGTGGCCGGGTCGATGGCGATCATGATGTTCTTGGGCGTGCAGACGTAGAGGGTGTTTCCCACCTTCAGCGGCGTGTTCTCGGCCCCGTACTTGCCCTCGGCGGCCGCGCTGGGCATGTCGCCGGTGCGGATCATCCAGACCCGGGCCAGGTTCCTGACATTGCCGGCGTTCAGCTGGGTCAGGGGCGAATAGCGCTGGCCGGCATAGGTGCCGCCATAGGCCGGCCAGTCGGCGCCGACCCGCATCAGCGAGGGGTCGTTGTCGGTCATGGCGGCGACGGCGGGCAGAGGCCCGTCGACCCTGGCCTTGTTGGCCCCGGCCACCACCACGCCGCCGACCAGCAGGAACACCGCCAGGGCCGCGAAGCCGATCAGCGACTTGCGCCGGCCCGGCGGACCGGGATCGACCACCGGCAGGGCGGCCAGCACCAGGACCAGAAGCACCGTCGGCGCGATCACGCGAGGGACCAGCGCCCAGCCGTTCAGCCCGACCTCCCACAGCGCCCACAGGACGGTCAGCATGAAGACGGCGATATAGATCCAGGCGCCCAGCGGCCGTCGCTGGACCAGCAGGACGCCGGCGACCAGCAGGCCCAGACCGGCGAGCACGTAATAGGCTGAGCCCCCCAATGCGGCCAGCCAGGCGCCGCCAATGGTCAAGGTCAGGCCGATCAGGGCCAGGACGAGGCCGAGCAGCATGACGGCCCAGCCGCCCACGCCCTTTCGGGAAGATGCCAGGGACGCCATCGCCGAGCTCCGAACTGAACTGTCGTACGCGGACTGAACCTGTTCGGCGATCGAACGGTTCCTCGCCGCCGAGCGCAAACCGGAGGAACCGCGGACGGTCGCAAGATACTCTGCTTGACAGAGTGACTGAATGCATTACTCTGAATGACAGAGCGCTCTGGGCGCTTAATTCATGGAGGGTGCGATGGGCATTTCCAAGAGCGAGGCGGCGTCCGCGCTGACCGATATCGAGAGCACGGCCGGCCGCAGCCGGCTGCTGAAGGGCTATCACGTGGCCGGGCCGATCCTGATGGTCTGGGGCGTGATCTGGGCCCTGGGCTATTCGGGCATGGGCCTGCTGCCCTCCGAGCAATGGGGCCTGATCTGGCTGGTGCTGGACGTGGCCGGCGTCGTGGCGACGATCCTGCTCAGCCGGGGCGGCAAGGGCGCGGCCAAGGCCGGACAGGGCTGGAAGATCGTCGCCGGCGTCCTGGCCATCCTGGCCTTCTACGCCGCCACCCTGACGCTCTTTCAACCGATCTCCATCGACGCCACGATCGCCTATCCGGGCGTGGTGACCGGCCTGGTCTATGCCGGGATCGGCATCGCCTTCGCCCCGCGCTACCTGTGGATCGGCGGGGCGGTGTTCGCCGCCAGCCTGGTCGGCTATTTCTTCTTCCAGCCCTGGCTGACCTTCTGGATGGCCGCGGTCGGGGGCGGCGGGCTGTTCGTGGCCGGCCTCTGGCTGCGGAGGGCGTGAGCGTGGCCGAGCTGGACGAGCTGATCCACCAGCCCCTGCGGCTGAAGATCATGGCCGCGCTGCACGCCGAGCGCGACGCCGACCCGCTGGAGTTCTCGCGCCTCAAGGCCGTGACCCAGGCGACCGACGGCAATCTGGGCAGCCACCTGACCACCCTGGAAAAGGCCGGCTACGTCGAGATCGCCAAGGACTTTGTCGGCAAGAAGCCCCGCACCCGCGTGGCCCTGACCCCGACCGGCCGCAAGGCCTTCCGCCGCCACGTCGACTATCTGCGCGCGGTGGTCGAGGGGGTGGACGGGGACTGACGGTAAGGGGATACGCAAACCCCCTTAGCGCGGAACCCCTTAGGGGCGGGCCCCGAATATTCGCCCGCCCCCGGCGGGGTTATTGAAACGGTCAGTCGAACCCGTTCCCGCGCCAGGCGGGCCTCGGGGACTTCAGGACCAAGACGATGACCCAACAGCCCATCGACCTCACCGTTCACCACCAGCCCAAGGGCGTGTCCGACGCCGTCGCCTACGGTTTCGTCAAGGCCTTGCGGTTCTGCGCCGACACCTTCTTCGCCAAGCGCTACGGCCACCGCGCGGTGGTGCTGGAAACCGTCGCCGCCGTGCCGGGCATGGTCGGCGCCACCCTGACCCACCTGAAGTGCCTGCGCCGGATGGAAAGCGACAAGGGTTGGATCAAGACCCTGATGGACGAGGCCGAGAACGAGCGCATGCACCTGATGACCTTCATCGAGGTCGCCAAGCCCACGCTGTTCGAACGCTTCGTGGTCGTCGCCGCCCAGTGGGTGTTCTACCTGTTCTTCTTCGGCCTCTATCTCGTCTCGTCCAAGACCGCCCACCGCGTGGTCGGCTATTTCGAGGAAGAGGCGGTGATCAGCTACACCCACTATCTGGCCGAGATCGACGAGGGCCGTTCCGAGAACGTGCCGGCGCCGCGGATCGCGCTGGACTACTGGAGCCTGCCCGCCGGCGCGACGCTGCGTGACGTGGTCGAGGTGGTCCGCGCCGACGAGGCCCACCACCGCGACGTCAACCACGGCTTCGCCAACGAACTGCGCGGCCTGCCGCAGGGCGCGATCGCCCCTTGCCCGCCGCACGTGGTGCTGGAGCCGAACTGGAAAGCGGCGGCCTGACGCCGCCACCCCGCTCAGGCCCGCACGCGCCCCGAGGTCCCCTCCTCGGGGCGTTGTGCTGTCAGACGAGGTCGACGGGGGCGGCCAGCATTCGGGATGCGTCCTCGTCCTTCGACAGGCTCAGGATGAGGACGAATTTCGCGGCCGTTCAGTAGAGATCCTCATCCTGAGCTTGTCGAAGGACGGGGATCTCTTCCCGCCGCCGTTTCGACCACCAGAATTCGAATGCCCCTAACGGGCAGCAAAAGCCGCCGCCCTCAGACCGCCTTCACCGCCGAGACGATCGACTTGACCACCTTCCTGACCAGGGCCGGGTCGTCGCCCTCGGCCATGATGCGGATCAGGGGCTCGGTGCCGGACGGGCGGACCACGATGCGGCCCGAGCCGTTCAGCTGGCTCTCGCCGTCGGCGATGGCCTCCATGACGGTCTTGTGCTCCAGCGGCTTGCCGCCGGCGAAGCGGACGTTTTCCAGCAGTTGCGGCACCGGCTCGAACTGCCGGCCCAGGGCGCTCATCGGCTTGCCGGTCTGGATCATCACCGCCAGCACCTGCAGGGCCGCGATCAGGCCGTCGCCGGTGGTCGAGAAGTCCGACAGAATCACGTGGCCCGACTGCTCGCCGCCGATGTTGAAGCCGCCCTCGCGCATGCGGGCCATCACGTAGCGGTCGCCGACGCTGGTGCGCTCCAGGGTCAGACCGTTGTCGGTCATCAGCCGTTCCAGGCCGAGGTTGGACATCACGGTGGCGACCACGCCGCCGGATTTCAGGGTTCCGGCCTTGGCGAAGGCCAGGGCGACGATGGCCATGATCTGGTCGCCGTCGACCACCACGCCCTTCTCGTCGCAGATCACCAACCGGTCGGCGTCGCCGTCGAGGGCGATGCCGATGTCGGCGCGGTATTCGCGCACCAGCTTGGCCATGGTCTCGGGATGGGTCGAGCCGCACTCGGCGTTGATGTTGGTGCCGTTGGGCTCGACGCCGATCGGGAAAACCTCGGCGCCCAGCTCGTAGAGGGCCTCGGGCGCGACCCTGTAGGCCGCGCCGTGGGCGCAATCGATGACGATGCGCAGGCCGGCAAGGCTCAGGTGACGCGGGAAGGTCGCCTTGACGATCTCGACATAGCGAGCCTGAGCGTCGTCGATGCGCTTGACCCGGCCCAACTCGCGCGGCTCGGCCAGGCGTTGCTGCAGGCCCTCGTCCATGAGGGCCTCGATCTTCAACTCCTGCTCGTCCGACAGCTTGTAGCCGTCCGGACCGAACAGCTTGATGCCGTTATCGGCGAAGTCGTTGTGGCTGGCGCTGATCATCACGCCCAGGTCGGCGCGCATCGAGCGGGTCATCATCGCCACGGCGGGGGTCGGCAGCGGGCCGAACAGGCGCACGTCCATGCCGACGCTGGTGAAGCCGGCGACCAGGGCGGGCTCGATCATGTAGCCAGACAGACGGGTGTCCTTGCCGATCACCACCAGGTGGCGGCGGTCGTCTTGGGAGCGGAACAGCTTGCCGGCCGCTAGGCCGACGCGCAGGGCGACCTCGGCGGTCATCGGGTGCTTGTTGGCCTGGCCGCGGATGCCGTCAGTGCCGAAATAGGCGCGCTTGCTCATGGTCGTCTTCTGGTCTCGTCTGTGAGCCTTTCGAATCACGCAACGATCCGAAATGCAGATTTACACAAAGAGGCTGATGCGAGTGCTAAAGCCCCGCCTCTACACACCTTGCGCCGGTAGCAATAGCCGCCGCCGCGATGTTCTTCAAAGGATCTCGGCCCATGTGCGGCATCATTGGCATCGTTGGAACCCAGTCGGTCTCGGAACGGCTGGTCGACAGCCTCAAGCGGCTTGAATACCGGGGCTATGATTCCGCGGGCGTCGCCGCCGTGGTCGGAGGCAAGGTCGAGCGTCGCCGCGCTCAGGGCAAGATCAAGAACCTGGAAGCCGTCCTGGCCGACGAACCCCTGGACGCCCAGAACGGCATCGGCCACGTACGCTGGGCCACGCACGGCGCCCCAAACGTCAAGAATGCTCACCCCCACACCGCCGGTCGCGTCACCCTGGTGCACAACGGCATCATCGAGAACTTCGCCGAACTGAAGGTCGAGCTGGCCGCCACGGGCCGCGTCTTCGAGAGCGACACCGACACCGAGGTCATCGCCCAGTTGATCGACGCCGAACTGGCCACCGGCCTTCCGCCGCTGGAGGCGTTCAAGGCCACGCTGGACCGCCTGACCGGGGCCTTCGCCCTGGCGGTGCTGATCGAGGGCGCCGACAACCTGATCCTGGGCGCCCGGCGCGGCAGCCCGTTGGTGGTCGGCGAGGGCCAGGGCGAGATGTTTCTGGGCTCCGACGCCCTGGCCGTCGGCCCGTTCACCAACCGGGTGATCTATCTGGAGGAGGGCGACTATGTCGCCATCGACCACGACAGCGCCCGGATCTTCGACGTCGCGGGCGCGCCGGTCGTCCGCCCCGTCAAGGTGGTCCCCGCCTCGGTGGTGATGATGGAGAAGGGCAACTACCGGCACTTCATGGAGAAGGAGATCCACGACCAGCCGGAAGGCTGCCAGCGCACGATCTCGGCCTATGTCGACGCCCTGACCGCCCGCGCGGCCATGCCGGGCGACCTGGACTTCAAGGCGCTGGAGCGCATCCAGATCGTCGCCTGCGGCACCTCCTACATCGCCGGGGTGATCGGCAAGTACCTGATCGAGCAGCTGGCCGACCTGCCGGTCGACGTCGAGATCGCTTCGGAGTTCCGCTACCGCCAGCCGGCCCTGCGCCCCGGCTCGCTGGTCATCGCCATGTCGCAGTCGGGCGAGACCGCCGACACCCTGGCCGCCCTGCGCTACTGCAAGGCCAAGGGCATGAAGAGCGCCGTGGTGGTCAACGCCCAGGAATCGACGATGGCCCGCGAGGTCGACGTGGTCTGGCCGATCCATTGCGGGCCCGAGATCGGCGTGGCCTCGACCAAGGCCTTCACCG
This sequence comes from Caulobacter sp. Root1455, assembly GCF_001426905.1. Taxonomy (GTDB): domain Bacteria; phylum Pseudomonadota; class Alphaproteobacteria; order Caulobacterales; family Caulobacteraceae; genus Caulobacter. The sequence goes on along the minus strand of NZ_LMFQ01000023.1, from coordinate 246,998 downwards.
CCCAGGTCAGCGTGATGATCGCCCTGGCCGTCGCCGCCGCCAAGGCGCGCGGAATGATCGACGCCGCCGAGGAGCAGCGGATGGTCAAGGTCATGCTGGAGGCGCCGCGCCTGATCGCCGAGGCCATCGGCCTGGAGGACGCCCTCAAGGACATCGCCGTCGACATCGCCAAGGCCCGCGACGTGCTGTTCCTGGGTCGCGGCCCGATGTCGGCCCTGGCCCTGGAAGGCGCGCTGAAGCTGAAGGAGATCAGCTACATCCACGCCGAGGGCTACGCCGCCGGCGAGCTGAAGCACGGACCGATCGCTCTGGTCGACGACCAGACCCCGATCATCATCCTGGCCCCGTATGACAGCTATTTCGAGAAGTCGGCCTCGAACATGAGCGAGGTGATGGCGCGCGGCGGCCAGGTGGTGTTCATCACCGACCCGCAAGGCGCCAAGCACGCCCCGGCCGGCGCCCGGGTGGTGGTCACCGCCCCGGCCAGCGACCCGCTGGTCTCGACCCTGGTGATGGCGGCCCCGATCCAGCTGTTGGCCTACCACGTCGCCGTGGTGAAGGGGGCGGACGTGGATCAGCCGCGGAATTTGGCCAAGTCGGTGACGGTGGAGTAGGGGGCCCGGACGCCCCCTCCGTCGGGCTTCGCCCGCCACCTCCCCCGCTTCGCAGGGGAGGAGAAGACCCGCGCTTACTCCTCACCCGCATCGCGGGGGAGGTGGCGCGATGCGACTACGCATCGTGACGGAGGGGGCGTTTCGCTGCTTACGTCGCCAGCTTCGAATTGCGCGCCGAATAGCCGAAGTACAGCACGCACGCCGCCGCCGCCCAGACCGCGAACAGGATCCAGGTGTCCAGCGGCAGGCCGACGATCAGGTAGCCGCAGAAAGCCACGCTGAGCAGCGGCACGACCGGATACAGCGGCACGCGGTAGCCGCGCGGCAGGTCCGGCTGGGTCCGCCGCAGGATGATCACGCCCAGCGAGACGATGGCGAAGGCGATCAGCGTGCCCATGCTGGTCAGGTTGACCAGGGTGTCCAGCGGCACGAAGGCGGCCAGCAGGGCGATGAAGGCCGCGACGATCCAGGTGTTGAGGTCCGGCGACTGGGTCTTGGCGTTCACCCGCTGGAACACCTTGGGCAGCAGGCCGTCGCGGCTCATGGCGTAGAGGATGCGGGTCTGGCCGTACATGACCACCAGGGTGATCGAGAAGATCGAGACGATGGCCCCGACGCAGAGGATCAGCGAGGTCCAGGCCTGGCCGGTCAGGTTGCGCAGGATCACCGCCAGCCCCGCCTCCTGGCCCGCGAAAGCGGTCCAGGGCTGGGCGCCGACGGCGGCCAGGGCCACCAGGATATAGACGCCGGTGACGATCAGCAGGGACAGGATGATGCCCAGAGGCAGGGTGCGGCGCGGGTCCTTGACCTCGTCGCCGGCCGTCGAGACCGCGTCGATGCCGATATAGGAGAAGAAGATCGACGAGGCCGCCGCCCCGATGCCGGCCATGCCCATCGGCGCGAACGGCGTCAGGTTGCCGGTGTGGAAGCCGCTGAAGGCGACGACCACGAAGAACAGCAGCACCAGGAGCTTCAGCACCACCAGCACGGCGTTGACCGTCACCGACTCCTTCACGCCGCGCAGCAGCAGGATCAGGCAGGCGCCGACCAGCACCACCGCCGGCAGGTTGAACACCCCGCCCGCCCCCGGGGCCTTGGCGATGGCGTCGGGCATGCGCCAGCCGATCAGGTCGGAGAACATCTCGTTCAGGTACTGCCCCCAGCCCACGGCGATGGCCGAGGCCGAGACGGCGTATTCCAGCAGCAGGCACGCCCCGACGATGAAGGCCACGAACTCGCCCAGGGTGGCGTAGGCGTAGGAATAGGACGAGCCCGACACCGGAATGGTCGAGGCCAGCTCGGCGTAGCACAGGGCCGTCAGGGCCGCGGTGATCCCGGCGATCACGAACGAGACGACGACGGCCGGCCCGGCGGCCGGCACGGCCGTGGTCAGGGCCACGAAGATGCCGGTGCCGATCGTGGCCCCGACCCCCAGCATGGTCAGCTGGAACAGGCCGATCGTTCGGTGCAGGCCCCCAATGGCGTGATCTTCCGGCAGGTGCTCGCCGCCCTCGGCGATGACCCGGCCCACGGGCTTGCGCCGAAACAGATCGGCGGCGCGAAACTGACCCATCGACGTCCTCGAGGTGCGGCCCTCCCCCCATGGGGGAGGTGTCGGCGAAGCCGACGGAGGGGGGAGTGCTCGGGCGCTGGTCGCACAGGTCCGACGGCCTGACAACTCCCCCACCGATCGCCGCCCCCACGGGGAAGACCCGCGAGCCCGATCTAGACGCCTCGCTCGCCCTCGAACATGTAGTCCCGAGTGATCGGCAGGGCGCCGACCTTCTTGGCGACCTGGATCTGGAAGACCATGTGGCCGCCGTAGCGGAAGCCCAGCTCGGCCCCGCACAGGTAGAACTCCCACATCCGCCGGAACCGTTCGTCGAACATCGCCGGGATGTCCGGATCGGCCAGGAAGCGCAGGCGCCAGTGCTTGCAGGTCTCGGCGTAGTGCAGGCGCAGGATCTCGATGTCGGTGATCCACAGGCCCGCCGCCTCGACGGCCCTGACGATCTCCGACAGGCCCGGGATGTAGCCCCCCGGGAAGATGTATTTGGCCGTGAAGGCGTTGGTCGCGCCGGGGCCGCTCATCCGGCCGATCGCGTGGATCACCGCGCTGCCGTCGTCGGCCAGCAGGCGTTTGACGGTGTCGAAATAGGTCTGGAAGTTCGGGGCGCCGACGTGTTCCAGCATGCCGACCGAGACGATGCGGTCGAAGGTCTCGTCCAGGTCGCGATAGTCGGTCAGGCGGAACTCGACCCGGTCGGACAGACCCGCCTTGTCGGCGCGTTCCCTGGCCAGGGCCAGCTGCTCGGTCGACAGGGTGACCCCGGTCATCCTGGCCCCGTGGTCGGCCGCCAGGGTCAGGGCCATGCCGCCCCAGCCCGAACCGATGTCCAGCACCTTCATGCCCGGCGTGATGTTCAGCTTGGCGCCGATATGGGCCTTCTTGGCGGCCTGGGCCTCCTCCAGCGTCATGTCGGGCCGCGCGAAATAGGCGCAGCTGTACTGCATGTCCTTGTCGAGGAAGCGCTCATAGAGCGCGTTGGACACGTCGTAGTGGTGGGCGACGTTGCGGCGCGAGGCGATGCGGTCGTTGACCGACTGCACCGTGCGCTTGATCGCCTTTTGGGCCCGCTTCAGCGGCGTGCCGCGCTTGGGCGTGCGCCCGCCGCTCTTGCCGACGATCTCCAGCAGATCCCACAGGGTCCCCTGCTCGATCTTCAGGTCGCCTTCCATATAGGCCTCGCCGAGGCCGAGGCTGGGATTGGCGACCAGGCGGCGCAGGCCGCGGCCGTTGACGCGCATCGTCACCGGCGGACCCGAGCCGTCGCCGGCCTTGGTGGTCGAGCCGTTGGGCAGGTGGATGGTCAGGTCGCCGACCTTGACCATCTTTTTCAGCAGAGCTTCGATCATGACCGCGAAGCTAAACCCAGCTTCGCGGCCTTTGACAGACCGAAATTTTCATCCGCCCACCCTTGAAAACCGGGCCGGAAAACCGGGGTGGGCCGAACCGGTCAGCGCTCGCTGTCGAGATGGGCCATCTGGGCTTCGGCGTAGCGCGCGCCGGCCGCCGCGCCCTTGGGCGCCGCCCGCTCGATCGCGGCCAGGTCGTCGGCCGACAGGGTGACGTCCAGGGATCCCAGCGATTCCGCGAGGCGGGCGCGGGTGCGGGCCCCGACCAGCGGCACGATGTCCGGCCCTTGCGCCGCCACCCAGGCGATGGCGATCTGGGCGACGCTGACGCCCTTGGCTTCGGCGACCTTCCGCAGCGCCTCGACCAGGGCCAGGTTCTTGTCGACATTGTCGCCCTGGAAGCGTGGGGAATAGGCGCGGAAGTCGCCCTTGGCCTTGCCCTGATCCTTGTCCCAGTGGCCGCTGATCAGGCCGCGCGACAGCACGCCATAGGCGGTCATGCCGATCCCCAGTTCGCGCAGGACCGGCAGGATCCTGTCCTCGACCCCGCGCGTGATCAGCGCGTATTCGATCTGCAGGTCGACGATCGGATGGACGGCGTGGGCCCTGCGGATCGTTTCGACGCCCACCTCCGACAGCCCGATGTGACGCACATAGCCGGCCTGGACCAGCTCGGCGATGGCCCCGACCGTGTCCTCGATCGGCACGTTGGGGTCCAGGCGCGCGGGCCGGTAGATGTCGATGTGGTCGACGCCCAGGCGCTGCAGCGTATAGGCCAGGGCGGTCTTCACCGCCGCCGGGCGGCCGTCGAAGCCGATCCAGCCGCCGGCCGGGTCGCGCTGGGCGCCGAACTTGACGCTAAGCAGCGCCTTGTCGCGCTTTCCGCCCTTGAGGGCCTCGCCGATCAGCATCTCGTTGCGGCCCATGCCGTAGAAGTCGCCGGTGTCGATCAGAGTGATTCCGGCCTCCAGGGCGGCGTCGATCGTGGCCAGGCTCTCGGCCCGATCGGAGGGGCCGTACATGCCCGACATGCCCATGGCGCCCAGGCCCAGGGCCGAGACGACGGGACCGGTCTTGCCGAGTTGACGGGTTTGCATGGGGAGTCTCCGAAAGCGTGCGTGTTCGATGGGGCGGACTATGCGCCGCCGCTTCGCGTGCGATAATCCGCTCATCACCGCACGAGCTGTTTGGATATCCGCACAATGGCCCAGCCCGATCTCGCCGATCTCGACGCCTTCACCGCCGTGGCCCGGACCCGCAGCTTCCGCGGCGCGGCGGCCTTGCGCGGGGTCTCGGCCTCGTCGCTGTCGGAAGCCCTGCGCCGGCTGGAGGCGGACCTGGGCGTGCGGCTGCTGAACCGCACCACCCGCAGCGTCACGCCCACCGAGGCCGGCGAGCGGCTGCTGGCCCGCCTGACCCCGGCCCTGGCCGACGTGACCCTGGCCCTGGACGAGATCAACGCCTTCCGCGACAGCCCGATCGGGGTGCTGAAGCTGAACGTGCCGGGCGCGGTGTCGCAGATCGTCTTCCCCGACCTGATCCCCCGCTTCCTGGCAGCCCACCCCGGGATCCGGGTCGAGGTCAGTGTCGAGGACGCCTTCGTCGACGTGCTGGCCGCCGGCTACGACGCGGGCGTGCGCTATGACGAGCGGCTGGAGAAGGACATGATCGCCGTGCCCCTGGCCGGACCGCAGCGGTTCGTGGTGGTCGCCTCACCCGCCTATTTCGCCAAGCACGGCCGGCCGACCCACCCGCGCGAGGTGCTGAACCATCCCTGCATCCGCCACCGCTTCGCCAGCGGGACCAGCTACGCCTGGGAGTTCGAGAAGGACGGCGAGGTGATCCGCGTCCAACCCGAGGGCCCCCTGATCACCAACAGCGGCGAGCTGGAGATCGCCGCCGCCGAGGCGGGGTTGGGCCTGCTGGCCAAGTTCGAGGGGATGGTCGCCTCGGCCATCGCCGCCGGCCGGCTGGAGACCGTGCTCGACGACTGGCTGCCGCCGTTCAGCGGGCCGTACCTCTATTATCCCAGCCGCAGGCACATGCCGGCGCCGCTGCGGGCGTTCGTGGATTTCGTGAAGGCGGAGCGGAAGTAGACGCTGCCGTGACGCCCCCTCCGTCACGATGCGTATCCGCATCGCGCCACCTCCCCCGCGATGCGGGTGAGGAGGATGCGAATCCGACCTTCTCCTCCCCCGTGCAACGGGGGAGGTGGCGCGTCGCGTAGCGGCGTGACGGAGGGGGCGTCACGCCGCTTCGTGCAGATCCCATCCAGTCCGGGTGAAATCTTCCCCCGACGCCTTGCGCTAAGCGTCGCATTAGAAAGCCTGTTCTTGCTTCCGGGCCTTACCGGGCGTAACGGGTCCGCTCCCGCCGTCGATGGGCGGGCTCAAGACATGAATTGGAGGCTGCGATGGGTTACCGGGTCGCCGTGGTCGGCGCCACGGGCAATGTGGGCCGTGAGATGTTCAATATCCTCGAGGAACTGAAGTTCCCCGTGGACAAGATGCATGCCATCGCCTCGCGTAAATCCATCGGCGTGGAAGTCTCGTTCGGCAGCCAGATTCTGCACTGCGAGGACCTGGAGCAGTTCGACTTCTCCAAGGTCGACATCGTGCTGATGAGCGCCGGCGGCGCCATCTCCAAGGCCTGGGGCGAGAAGATCGGCGCGGCCGGTCCGATCGTCATCGACAATTCCAGCCACTTCCGGATGGATCCGGACGTGCCGCTGGTGGTGCCGGAAGTGAACCCGGACGCCGTCAACAAGCTGCCCAAGAACATCATCGCCAACCCCAACTGCTCGACCGCGCAGCTGGTGGTGGTGCTGGCCCCCCTGCACGCAGAAGCCAAGATCAAGCGGGTGGTCGTGTCGACCTACCAGTCGGTCTCGGGCGCGGGCAAGGAAGGCATGGACGAGCTGTGGGAGCAGACCAAGGGCGTGTTCGTCCTGGGCGCCCCGGCCCCCAAGAAGTTCACCAAGCAGATCGCCTTCAACGTCATCCCCCACATCGACGTCTTCATGGAAGACGGCTTCACCAAGGAAGAGTGGAAGATGATGATGGAGACCAAGAAGATCCTGGATCCGTCGATCAAGCTGACCGCCACCTGCGTGCGCGTGCCGGTCATGGTCGGCCACGCCGAGTCGGTGAACATCGAGTTCGAGACCCCGCTGGACGAGGAGGACGTCCGCGAGATCCTGCGCGACGCCGACGGCGTGCAAGTCGTCGATAAGCGCGAGGACGGCGGCTACATGACGCCCAAGGAATCGGCCGGCGAGTTCCCGGTCTATGTCTCGCGCATCCGCACCGACCCCACGGTCGAGAACGGCATCGCGCTCTGGTGCGTGGCCGACAACCTCCGCAAGGGGGCGGCCCTGAACGCCGTGCAGATCGCCCAGCTGCTGCATGAAAAGGGCCTGATCAAGCAAAAGGCCCTGGCTTAAGACGACCCCATCGTCCCCCGCCAGAGGCGGGGGACGATGAAATTTCCACCTTCGGGACCGGATTTCGCGCCCTCCGCAAGAAGCGGATCGACGACGCGATTCCCATCTGTCACGTGATCCCGAAAGGTGACGCTCCATGGTTTCCAGTTCCGAGACGGCCAGTTCCTCGGCGGACAGCAAGTCCGCCTATATCGCCGGCGTGGCCTGTTACGGCCTGTGGGGCTTCCTGCCGCTCTATTTCCACCTGTTGCACCAGATGGGCGTCGGGTCGTGGGAGATGATCGCCCACCGCACGATGTGGTCGGTGCTGTGGGCCGGCGGCCTGGTGCTGCTGAGCAAGCAGGGCGGACAGGTGGCGGCGGTGCTGCGCCAGCCCCGCACCCTGGGCGTGCTGCTGCTGTCGACCGTGGCGATCTTCAGCAACTGGGCGATCTACATCTTCGCGATCAACGCCGGCCACCTGATCGAGGCCAGCCTCGGCTACTACATCAACCCGCTGATGAACATGGCCGCCGGGACACTGTTGTTCCGTGAACGGATGAGCATCGAGGGCAAGGTCGCCATCGGCCTGGCCGCGGTCGGGGTGGCGATCCAGACCCTGGCCCTGGGCCACCTGCCGATCGTCTCGCTGAGCCTGGCCTTGACCTTCTGCCTGTACGCCATTCTGCGGAAGCAGGTGAAGGCCGACGCCCAGACCGGCCTGTTCATCGAGTGCGTCTATCTGTCCGTTCCAGGCCTGCTGTACGTCTGGCATCTGCAGGCGTCCGGCGTGGGGCACTTCGGCGCCAACGCCCCGGTCAGCCTGCTGCTGATGCTGGCCGGACCGGCCACGGTCGTCCCCCTGGCCCTGTTCGCCTGGTCGGCCCGCCGCCTGCCGCTCAGCGCGGTCGGCTTCCTGCAGTTCATCGCCCCGACGATCCAGTTCCTGCTGGGCGTGGCGCTGGGCGAGGCCTTCACGCCGATGCGGGCCGCGTCGTTCGTGTTCATCTGGCTGGGCGTGGCCGCCTTCGCCTATGGGGCCTGGAAGCGGACGCGGGTGATCGCGGCGGTCTGATTTCCCTTCAAATCCGCTCATCCCGGCATTCGCCGGGATGAGCGGTTGAAATGGGATTGGCGACCCGGCTGCATTCACGCCATCCTCCCCGCCATGACCGGACCGGTGCATCCCCCCTGCGACGAAGGCGTGATCCGGGCCGGCCGCTCGGACACGCCCGCGCCCCGCAAGCGCCTGGCCCTGGCCGCCACGGTGCTGGGCTCGAGCATGGCCTTCATCGACGGCTCGGTGGTCAATGTCGCCCTGCCGGCCATGCGGACCGCCTTGAAGGCCGACGCCGCCCAGGTGCAGTGGATCGTCAACGCCTACCTGCTGCTGCTGGGCGCCCTGGTGCTGATCGGCGGCTCGGCCGGCGACCGCTACGGGCGGCGCAAGGTGTTCGTGATCGGCGTGTCGCTGTTCGCGGCGGCGTCGCTGGGCTGCGCCCTGGCCCCGGACGCCGATTGGCTGATCGCCGCCCGCGCCGTGCAGGGGATCGCCGCGGCCCTGCTGGTCCCCGCCAGCCTGGCCATCCTGGGCTCGACCTTCGACGACAGCGAGCGCGGCGCGGCGATCGGCGCGTGGGCCGGGTTCGGGGCGGTGACCACGGCGATCGGCCCGGTGCTGGGCGGCTGGCTGGTCGACCATGTCTCGTGGCGCGCCATCTTCCTGATCAACCTGCCCTTGGCGCTGGCCACCGTCTGGCTGGCCCTGGCGGCGGTGCGCGAGAGCCGCGATCCCGAGGTCGAGCACCTGGACTGGCGCGGGGCGGTCCTGGCCGCCGCCGGCCTGGGCGCGGTGACCTGGGGCCTGACGGCGGCCGGTCAGCGCGGCTGGGCCAGCCCGGCGGTCTGGACGGCCCTGGGCGTCGGCGCGGCTCTGCTGGCCGGCTTCCTGGTCAGCCAGGCCCGCGAGAAGCATCCGATGATGCCGCTGACGCTCTATCGCTCCCGGACCTTCAGCGGCGCCAACCTGCTGACCCTGGCGCTCTATTTCGGCCTGACCGGCGCCCTGTTCTTCCTGCCTTACGAGCTGATCGCCCGCCACGGCTATTCGGCCGCCAAGGCCGGGGCGACCCTGCTGCCGTTCTCGCTGATCATGGGGACGCTGTCGGGCGTGACGGGCAAGCTGGCCGACCGGTTCGGGGCCCGGCCGATGCTGACCCTCGGGCCGATCCTGGCCGGCGTCGGCTTCGGCCTGCTGGGCGCGCCCTGGATCGGTTCGGGCTTCTGGACCGGCGTGCTGCCCGGCGTGCTGGTGGTCGCCCTGGGCATGACCGTCGCGGTCGCGCCCCTGACCACCACGGTGATGAGCGCGGTGGCCGCCAGCCACGCCGGCGTCGCCTCGGGCGTCAACAACGCCGTCGCCCGGATCGCCGGCCTGCTGGCCGTGGCGGTGCTGGGCCTGATCTATTTCGCGCCCGGACCCCAGGGCTATCCCTGGGTCATGGGGATCAGCGCGGCGGCGGCGGTTGCGGCGGGGATCGTCGGGGCGGTGATGATCGAGGCAAAGCCGCGCGCCAAGGCCTAACCCCGGATTTTATTGGGACCTAGAACCGCTTGGCCACGCCCACCGCCAGTTCGAGGTCCGGCGTGTCGCGGTTCAGCCCGACATAGGCCGAGACGTCCAGCTGCAGGTCCTTGATCGAGGCCGGCGTCCAGGCGGCCGTCAGGTCGAGGCTGGCGGCGGTGACGGCGCCGGACGGATCCTCGTCGCGGTCGGCCCAGAGCTCCAGGCCCAGCGCCACCGGACCGACCGAGCGTCCCACGCCGACGGCGCCGCCGAAACCGAGGTGGCGGCCCGAGCCGTCGGCGTCGGGCCGCGCGCTCAGCTCGGGCGACAAGGCCAGCGACCAGTCGGCGTTCAACGGCGCGGAGATCGGCGCGATCACCCCGCCCAGCCACATCCCGTCGCCGATCCCGCCGGACCCCGCGGGCGCCGACACGAAGGGCTGCAGGGCGACCGAGACCCCGTCGCCGCCGGGGCTTCGCGGCGACCAGCGCAGGCTGAAGGTCACGTCGCCCGACCCCTCCGTCGTGGAGACCACGCCCGCCGCCCGATCCTCGTCGCGCACCCGCTCCCGGGCGGTCCACGCCACCTGCCCCTCGACGGTCGAGGTCAGGCCCAGCCGCAGCTCCAGTTCGCCGAAGGCCATATCGTCGGTCGAGACCCCGCCGCCCCGGCTCCAGGCGCCGTCGGCCACGCCCAGCTCGGCCTGGAAGCGTCCGGCGTCGAGCACGCAGGGCGGCGAGCCCTTGCCGGGGCGGTCGGCGCAGAAATCGCGAGCGGCGTCCTGGGCGTGGGCGGCGGAGACCCAGGCCAGGGCGGCCAGGCCGGCGATGCTCGCGATCCCGGCCTTGCTCATCTCCGCCTCCGAAGGTCGCTAGAGCGCCGAATAGGCCGCCTGGATCAAGCGCACGGCGCGCGGGTCGCCGATCAGCTCGGTCCCCTGCTTGTTCATCACATAGGCCCCCGACACGCCGCGCGACGGGTCGGCGAAGGCGCACGAACCGCCCCAGCCGCTGTGGCCGAAGGCTTCGGGCGTGGGGCCGTAGAAGAAGTTGGGCGTGTTGCGCATGAAGCCCGCGCCCCAGCTGATCACGAAGGGCAGGACCAGGTCCTGGCCGACGATCCGCTCGGCGCTGGCCTCGGCGATCAGGGCGGGCGACAGCACCTGGACGCCGTCCAGCGCGCCGCCCGAGGCCAGGGGCCCCATCAGACGGGCCAGGGCGGGGGCGGTGGCGTGACCGTTGGCCGACGGGATCTCGACCCGTCGCCAGTCGGCCGTGCCGCGTCCGCCCGGCGCGGCCCACCGGGTCATGAAAGCGGCCTTCACCGCCGCGTTCATCGCGCCGAACTTGGGCACGGCGCTCGGCCGCATCAGCTCGGCGCAGCGGGCGTGTTCGCTGTCGGGCAGGCCGATCCAGAGGTCCAGGCCCAGCGGCCGCGCCAGGTCCTCGCGCAGGGCCGCGCCCATCGTCCGGCCGTCGACCCGGCGGAAGATCTCGCCGGCGGTGAAGCCGAAGGTGATCGGGTGGTAGCCGCTGGCCGAGCCGATCGGCCACAGCGGGGCCATGGCCGCCAGCTTGGCGGTCGTGGCCTCCCAGTCGAACCAGATGGCCGGATCGGTCTCGTCGGGAAAGCCCGACAGGCCGTCCTGGTGCGACATCACCTGGCCGACCGTGACGTCCTGCTTGCCGGCTTGCGCGAACTCGGGCCAGACCGAGGCCACGGTCTGGTCGTAGGTCAGCCTGCCCTGGTCGACGAGCCGGGCGATCAGCAGGGCGGCCACGACCTTGGTGGTCGAGAACAGCGGGGTCAGGGTGTCGGGCCCGAACGCGACCTCGTGCTTGCGGTCCGCGTAGCCGCCCATCAGGTCGACGACGACCTCGCCGTGGACGGCCAGGCTGAAGCGCGCGCCCAGCTCGCCCCCGTTCTCGAAATTGGCGGCGAAGGCCTCACGCACGGCGGAGAAGCGGTCGGGGCAGAAGCCGGTGATGTCGACGGTCATGCGATTTCGTCTAGCCCAGGCCGGCCGGGTTTGCCATCCGAAGGATATCGTCGCGCCGCCGACCGGAGTCCGCCCATGACTATCGACCTCCTGCAGCTGCAGTCGTTCTCGCAAGACCTCGAGGCGGCGCTGGACGCCCGTTACCGGGTCCACCGTCCGCACCGCGCCGTCGATCCCGAGACCCTGGTGGCGGCGGTCGGCCCGAGGGTGCGCGGGATCGTGACCAGCGGTGGAACCGGCGTGCCCGCCGCCCTCTGGTCCCGCCTGCCGGCGCTGGAGATCGTGGCCGTGAACGGCGTGGGCCTGGACGCCGTGGATCTCGACATCGCCGCCGCGCGCGGGGTGTCCGTGACGACGACGCCCGGCGTGCTCACCGACGATGTCGCCGACCTGGCCGTCGGCCTCTGGCTGGCCCTGGCGCGGCGGATGCTGGTCGGCGACCGCTTCGTGCGCGCGGGCCGCTGGGAGCCGGGAACGGCCCCGCCCCTGGTCCCACGCGCCAGCGGCAAGCGCGTTGGCGTGCTGGGACTGGGCCAGATCGGCCGCGCCATCGCCGCGCGCGTCGCGCCCTTCGCCGCCCAGGTCGTCTATCACAGCCGCCGGCCCGTGGACGACGCGCCCTACGCCTACGCCGCCAGTCCCCTGGACCTGGCCCGGGAGGTGGAGGTGCTGTTCGTCGCCACGGCGGGCGGGGCGGGCACGCGGACCCTCGTCGACGCCGCCGTGCTCGAGGCGCTCGGCCCGCGCGGCCTGCTGATCAACGTCTCCCGGGGTTCGGTGGTCGACGAGACGGCCCTGATCGCGGCGCTGGAAGCCGGCGTCGTCGCCGGGGCGGGCCTGGACGTCTTCGCGGACGAACCCAACGTGCCCGCCGCCTTGCTCGATCGCGACGACGTGGTGCTGCAACCCCACTGCGGCAGCGCCACGGTCGAGGCCCGCGCGGCCATGGCCGACCTGGTTCTAGCAAGCCTGGCGGCGCACTTCGGCGGCTAGAGCACGCTCGTTTCCTACGGAATCGATCGAGCTCTAGATGTATCTATTTTACGCATTTTCTTCACGCGAACCGGTAGCCACTTCGCTCGAAAATGCTCTAGGCCAGCCGCTCGATCCGCACGGTCGGCGAGGTCTGCTTGATGCGCGCGGCCATGGCCACGATCGGCAGTTCCGGGGCGTTCCAGATGTTGGCGGCCGTCACCGTCTCGGCCACGCCGCCGACGGCGCGGGCCAGGCCGTACGAGATGGTCTGGCCTTCCAGGATCGAGGCGGCGTAGAGGGCGGTCAGCAGGTCGCCGGTGCCGCTGGGCGAGCGCTCGGCCTTGGCGTGGGCCGCCAGCCAGGCTTCCTTGCGGTCGACATAGACGACGCCGATCTCGCTTCCTCTTTGCACGGATGAAACCAGGGTCGGCTTGTTCAGCAGCCGGCCGGCGCGCACCGCCGCCTGGGGATCGCGGGAGTCCGTGCCGGTCAGGCGCTGCAGCTCCCACGCGTTGCAGGCCACGACGTCGGCGCGCGGGATCAGCTCGCTGGCGATGGCTTCAGCGACTTCGGCGGGCACGTACAGCCCCTTGCCGGCGTCGCCCATGGTCGGGTCGATGATCACGGTCGGCTTGCGCGCCGGCGCGCCCGGGGTCGCGCCCTCGCGCGGCGCGGCGCGGACGGCGTCGATGGTGCGGGCGGCGGCGCGCACCTGGGCGGCGCTGGCGAAATAGCCGGTGATGACCACGTCGGTCTGGCCGAACAGGCCGTTGGCCTCGATGCCGTCGAGCATGCCCTCCATCACCTCGATGGGGGCCGGCGCCCCGCCGGGAATGCCCCAGCCGGGATGGCGGCCGTAGAGCACGGTCGGCACGATCATCGAGTCGATGCGGAACTGCACGAGAGCGGCGGCCTGGGCCGACGCGCCGACCCGGCTGCCGGCGACATGGCTGGAGATGATCAGAGCGAGCGGCATGACTAGCGGCTTAGCTGAGCATTGAGGACTTGAATAGGGCGCGGTGAGACAGTCATCGTTTCGCGCCCGATGAGCGCCACCGTAGGATGCAATATGGCGCGAGAAATCTCCGCCCGGCGACAACCGCGTCGCCGGGCGATGGGGTGGTTTCTAGCGCTTGCTGGGAGTCGAGACGCCGAGCGCCTGAACACGCGTGTTGAACTTCAGCTCCATGGTGCTGGGGCTGAAGGTCAGCGCCCCCTCGGCTTGGGGCGAGTTCTCGATGCGTTGGGCAATCGCTTGCGTGAAGCGAAGAACGCTGGCGGCGATGGTAACCATCAAGCCACACAGGATGATCGTCGGATAGCGGCTATAGATATTCTTCGTCATGGGATGGGCCCCTTCTGTTGTTGATGTCTACATGGCAGTTCCTCCGTGGTTTGAGCGTACTCATGCCACGCAAGTTTGATCGGGGCCAATTCCCCAATCTATACCCATATATTACCAATAAATTTTGGTATGTCAAGATAAAATACGTATTCGCAAGAACAGATGCGAATTCACGAATATTTACCTTAATGTATACTCTTGAAGAGGCGGCGAGCCCTGAACCTCCAGGCCGATGCCAAGCCGCTTCCGGCAAGCCCGCCCAAAGCCGATCCGCCAGGCGGGCGGCCAAGAAAAAGGCCCGCCGCGTTTCCGCGACGGGCCCTTTCGGCTTGGCTGAAGGCGAAGCCTAGTAGCGGTAGTGGTCCGGCTTGAACGGACCCTTTTCCGGCACGCCGATGTACTCGGCCTGGTCGGGACGCAGCTTCGACAACTTGGCGCCCAGCTTCTCCAGGTGCAGCAGGGCGACCTTTTCGTCCAGGTGCTTGGGCAGGGTGTAGACGTCGTTCTTGTAGGCCGTCTTGTTGGTCCACAGTTCGATCTGGGCCAGGGTCTGGTTGGTGAAGCTGGCCGACATCACGAACGAGGGGTGGCCCGTCGCGTTGCCCAGGTTCACCAGGCGGCCTTCCGACAGCAGGATGATCTTCTTGCCGTCCGGGAACTCGATGTGGTGGACCTGCGGCTTGATCTCGTCCCACTTGAAGTTCTTCAGGCCGGCGACCTGAATTTCCGAGTCGAAGTGGCCGATGTTGCAGACGATGGCGTTGTTGCGCATCTGCCGCATGTGATCGACGGTGATGACGTCCTTGTTGCCCGTGGCGGTGACGAAGATGTCGGCGCGGCCGGCGCAGTCGTCCAGGGTCTGGACCTCATAGCCTTCCATCGCCGCCTGCAGGGCGCAGATCGGGTCGATCTCGGTGACGATCACCCGAGCGCCGCCCTGGCGCAGCGAGGCGGCCGAGCCCTTGCCGACGTCGCCGTAGCCGCAGACCACCGCGACCTTGCCCGACAGCATCACGTCGGTGCCGCGACGGATGGCGTCGACCAGCGATTCCCGGCAGCCGTACAGGTTGTCGAACTTGGACTTGGTGACGCTGTCGTTGACGTTGATGGCCGGGAACGGCAGTTCGCCCTTCTGGGCCATCTGGTACAGGCGGTGCACGCCCGTGGTGGTCTCTTCCGACACGCCGCCGATGGCCGCGCGGATCGCCGAATAGAAGCCCGGCTTTTCGACCAGGTAGCGCTTCATCACGGTGTAGAGCGCTTCTTCTTCCTCGTTCTGCGGATTGTTGAGGATCGAGGGATCCTTCTCGGCCTTCGGACCCAGCACGCAAAGCAGGGTGGCGTCGCCGCCGTCGTCGAGGATCAGGTTCGGATAGCCGCCGTCGGCCCATTCGAAGATCTTGTGGGCGTATTCCCAGTACTCGACCAGGTTCTCGCCCTTGAAGGCGAACACCGGCACGCCCGAGGCGGCGATGGCGGCCGCGGCGTGGTCCTGGGTCGAGAAGATGTTGCACGAGGCCCAGCGGACGTCGGCGCCCAGGGCGGTCAGGGTCTCGATCAGCACGGCGGTCTGGATGGTCATGTGCAGGCTGCCGGCGATGCGGGCGCCCTTCAGGACCTGGGCCGGGCCGTATTCGGCGCGGGTGGCCATCAGACCGGGCATTTCGGTCTCGGCGATGGCGATTTCCTTGCGGCCGAAATCGGCGAGCGAGATGTCCTTGACGATGTAGTCGGCCACGGTCGGGCTCCTGCGGTCGGGGGATGGTCTTGCGCGGTCTATACCGCGCTCCGCCCTTTCTCGCAATTAAGGCATAAGGATTTCTTTATATGCCGCTCGACTACCGGACCTCGGCGTGGAACGTGGTCGGCCAGTCGCCGCCGTAGCCGCGGCAGACCGGCATGACCGTCGCCTCCGACAGCGCGAAGGCCTCGCCGGTCCACACCCACTGGCTGGAATCGCCGCAGTCGCCGATCCCGCGCCCCTTGTTGTAGGCCGACAGCAGGCGGGTCTTGGGGTCGTACTCGGCATTGACGAGCACGCCGTCGCCCACGCCCTCCAGCGCCAGGCTCAGCCGGTCGGCCTTGTCGGCGATCACGAACAGCGAGCCGAAGTTGTAGGCCGCGCCCCAGCACGGAACCTGCCAGAGCACCTTGTCGGCCGACAGGCGAAAGGCTTCGGGCTTGTCGTCCCGGCCCGGTCCAAGGTCGCACTCGGCCTTGCTGAACAGGGCCTTGATCGCCGCCGGCGGCTTGGCGGGCAGCCCAGTCTGGGCGACCGCCGGGGCGGCGCGCAGGACCGGCGCGGGCGGCGGCGCGGGAACGCTAGCGGCCGGGGCCGCGCCCTTGGCGACCATGGCCGTGACCGTGCCGGCCCGCTTCTGCTGGTCATCGGCGTAGCGCAGGGCCGCGACCATGCCGGCCAGGGACACCCGGCCCAGTTCCTTGCCGCTGTCCTGGATCGACAGCAGCGTCCCGTTGCGGGCCGCGCCCAGCAGCGGCCCCACCTGGGCGTCGTCGAGCACGACGGTGAAGTCCGCGCTGTCGCGCGAACTCACCACCTTGGCCGTCATCACGACCCGCCCGTCGACGGCCAGGGCCGGGGCCTTGCCGCCGAGGCTGATCTCGCCCAGCAGGTCGATCTCGACCTTGGCCGGCGCGCTCGCCGCCGCGGCGCGGCTCAGCCGCAGCACCGCGGGCAGTTCGGTGTCGTCGGCCGCGAAGCCGGCGACCTGGCAGTTTCGCAGGTTGTCGCAGACGACCGTCCAGTCCTTGAAGCTTTCCACGCCGTCGGCCCCGGCCACCCCGGGCGCCAGCGCCAGAGCGGCCGCCAGGGCCAGGATCGAGATCTCGACTTTCATGCCGCGCATCCCAAAGAGGCGACGGTCACCAGAACCGTTTGGCCTCGATGAATGTGACATAAGCGCCCTGAGCCTCAACCAGAAGTTCGGCCTCTCGCTCCGCGCGACCCGCCGTCAGACGCCCGGCGGCGAAGGCCGCCTCCGGATTCTCGCAGGACAGCGCCACCTCGTGGGCCAGGGCCTCGCGAGCGGCCAGGTCGTTGAGCCGTCCCAGGGCGTCCTGCAGGGTCTTGGCCGCCTCGGCGAAGCGGGCCAGGCGCTTGGGATGGTCGGGGAACAGCCCGCCCAGGTCGTCGACGGCGTAGCGCAGCTTCTTGCCGCGAATGCGCAGGTGGTGGCGGTCCTCGGGGCTGAGCGCGGCCAGGTCGCGGCCGTCCTCGCGGATGCGGCGGCGGCGCTTGTCCAGGGCCTTGGCGGCGAAGCCGGCGGCGGGCTTGTCGCGGCGCTTTTGGAGGCGCTTGTCGGTCGTCCACGCTCCGGCCTCCAGCCAGGCGGCGGCGTCGATGGCCAGGGTCCGGAAGCGGGCGCTGTCCACGGCCTCGTCGGCCTTGGCGTAGGCTTGCGTCTGGGCGGTCAGCAACGCCTTGCCGAACGCCGCCAGGGCCCTGGTCTGGTTTTCGGCGGCCTCGTTCTGGACGGGGTCGGGCTGGTCTTGCCCGGCCGGGTCCAGCCCGACCTGATCCGGCGCGCTCTGGTTCTCGGCCGCGGGCCGCCAGACGTCGGCGATGAACACGTCCAGGTTCCGCGCCGCGCCCAGTTCGTCGGCCAGCCACTTCAGCTCGGCCTTGACATGGCGGGCGGCGGGATCATCGGCCAGGGCCTTGAAGGTCGACAGCAGGGCGCGGAACCGGCGGGCCGCCACCCGCAGCTTGTGCACCCGCTCGGGACCGGGACGGGTCCGCAGGCTCTCGGCGGCGGCGCACAGGCGGCACAGGGCCGCCCGGCCAAGCGCCTGCAGCGCCTCGCCGGTCGTCGATCCAGGATCCAAGGGGGTGTCGGGGCGCGGACCGTCCGCCTCGTTGAGCGCCAGGGCGTAGCCGCGTTCCGCCTTGCTCACCAGCGACAGCCGAAGCGGGGCGTGAGCGGCGACGTCGCGGGCCAGGTCGAACAGCGCCTGGGCCGGCCCGGTCTTCAGCTCCAGCTCCAGTTCGCTGACCGCCACGCGGCGATCGTCGGCCAGCAGCTCGCCCTGGTCCAGGGCCGCCTCGATGACAGCCCCGTCCCGTTCGATCAGCCGGGTCACGCGCTTGACGTTGGTGGTGAACACCGCAACTAGAGTGTCGCCGTTGACTGCCTTGGCGGCCGGGGTCTGGGCCAGAAGATCGCGGTCGGGCTCGGGGCCGGCCACCGCGTTCTCCCATTCGCCGCGGGCGAACACCCCGCCGGACGAGGCCGACTTCAGGGTCTGCTTGCGGCCGTTCTCGCCGTCGCGGATGCGCAGGCCGAAGCCCGCCTTGCGCAGCGCGTGGTCGATGGTGTCGAAATAGGTGGCGTCGAGCTGTCGAACCGCCTCCCGCCCTTCCAGCCGGGCCAGGATCGCGTTCGAAGCCTCCGGGGCGATCAGGAACTTCAGTTCGATTTCGTGATCCATGCGACAATCATAACTTGGCCGACGGGTTTTGGCTGCATCGGGTCTTGAAAGCCACGCACGCGGGACGTGCTTGCCAATCGAGGTGCCCGAGTCCAAACCTGCGCGCCATGAGCCAGATCAACTTCGCCCAGCCCCGCCACGATTGGACCCTCGACCAGGTCGAGGCCCTGTTCGACCTGCCGTTCATGGAGCTGGTCTTCCAGGCCGCGACCGTCCACCGGGCCGGGTTCGATCCGTCGGAGGTGCAGCTGTCGCAGCTGCTGTCGGTCAAGACCGGCGGCTGCGCCGAGAACTGCGGCTATTGCAGCCAGAGCGCCCACTTCAAGACCGGTCTGAAGGCCGAGAAGCTGATGGACGCCGACGTGGTGATCGCCAAGGCCCGCGAGGCCCGCGACGGCGGCGCCCAGCGCTTCTGCATGGGCGCGGCCTGGCGCGAGCTGAAGGACCGCGACCTGCCCAAGCTGGCGGCGATGATCGGCGGGGTGAAGGCGCTGGGCCTGGAGACCTGCGCGACGCTGGGCATGCTGACGCCCGAGCAGGCCAAGTCGCTCAAGGACGCGGGCCTGGACTACTACAACCACAACCTCGACACCGGCCCGGAATATTACGGCGACGTGGTGTCGACCCGCACCTACCAGGAGCGCCTCGACACCCTGGCGTACGTCCGCGACGCCGGCATGAGCACCTGCTGCGGCGGCATCGTCGGCATGGGCGAGCAGCGGCGCGACCGCGCCAGCCTGCTGCGCCAGTTGGCCACCCTGCCGGCCCATCCCGACAGCCTGCCGATCAACGGCCTGGTGCCGGTCAGCGGCACGCCGCTGGGCGACAAAGTGCTGAAGGAAGGCCAGATCGACTCGATCGAGTTCGTGCGCACGGTCGCCGTGGCCCGCATCGTCTGCCCCAAGTCGATGGTCCGCCTGTCGGCCGGCCGCGACGAGATGAGCCGTGAGCTGCAGGCGCTGTGCTTCCTGGCCGGCGCCAATTCGATCTTCGTCGGCGGCAAGCTCTTGACCACGCCCCTGCCCGGCCAGGACGAGGACAGCGCGTTGTTCCAGGACCTGGATTTGCGTCCGATGGGCGTGAAGGCGGCGGCGCCGGAAGCCGTGGCGGCGGAATAGTCGAGCCGTCTCCGAAGACCCTCTCCCCGTGGGGGAGGCGATCGCGCAGCGATCGGTGGGGGGGAGTTTTGGGGTTGTCGATCCTGCGGGCGGCGGCTGCCGATCGCTGCCCCCTCCGTCGGCTGCGCCGACACCTCCCCCACGGGGGGAGGACCTGGGACGAGCGCCTAGCGCTCCTCGTCGAACCTATTCGACACCAGCTCGGTCAACGCCTCGACCGCGGCGTCGGCCTCGGGGCCCTCGGCGGCGATGTCGATGGTCGAGCCGATGCCGGCGGCCAGCATCATCAGGCCCATGATCGAGCGGGCGTCGACGCTGGTCCCTTCGCGGGCGACGGTGACCTCGGCGTCGAAACCCGAGGCCAGCTTGACGAACTTGGCCGAGGCGCGGGCGTGCAGGCCCCGCTCATTGACGATCTCGACCGTGCGCGCCGCCATGCGACTCACTTTTCCCCAGCGAGCACGTAGGAGGCCACGGAGATATATTTGCGTCCAGCCTCTTGGGCGTGGGCGACGCAGGCCTGCAGGTTCTCGCGCTGGCGCACGCTGGCCAGCTTGATCAGCATCGGCAGGTTCAGACCGGCGATCACCTCGGCCTTGGTCTGCTCCATCACCGAGATGGCCAGGTTCGACGGCGTGCCGCCGAACATGTCGGTCAGCAGAATCACGCCGTCGCCCTCCTGGTCGACGGCGGCGCACGCCTTCAGAATGTCGGACCGGCGACGTTCCATGTCGTCTTCCGGGCCGATGCAGATGGCCTTCACCGCGCTCTGCGGTCCGACCACGTGCTCCATGGCGGAGACGAACTCCTCCGCCAGCCGCCCGTGCGTGACTATCACGAGCCCGATCATGCCTGATCTCTCAAACGGGATCCCCATAACCCGTGGCGGCCAGGGAGGGCCGCGCGGGCCGCCTTGATACGCTTGTTAGTCGGCGACTCCAAGATGCTCAAACATCCACCTGATTTTCGTCGGCGCGGCGGGTTCCAGAGGCCACAGGTCGAGCACGCGCGTGGAAACGCCTTCGATGACCTCGAACATGGGATCGGGCAGCCGCTCCACCGCCTGCGGCCGATCCACGCAGCGCACCAGAAGGTCGATCCGGCAGAACGGTCGATAGGGCTTGGGCAGCACGCCCAGGCCCCGCGCCTCGACCTGTCCGGCCAGGGCGTCGGGCGCGCGGCCGTAGAGCTTGCCGCCGGACAGGAACACCAGGGTGCGGTCGTCGGCGACCAGGACGAAGCCCTGGTCGAGGGCCCGCAGCGCCAGGTCGCTCTTGCCCACGCCCGACGGGCCTTCGATCAGCGCGCCACGCCAATCGCCGGCGATCCGGCGGGCGATCAGTCCCGCATGGCGGATCATTCGCGCGCGCCCCCATCGCGTTGGGCGTCGCGTTGGCCGCCGTGATGGGGATGTTGCGGTCCGGCCTCGGGCAGGTCGACCCAGAACCGCGCGCCGATCACCCGGCCCTGTGCGTCCTTGCGGTTCTCGGCCCGCATGGTTCCGCCGTGCGCCTCGACGATCTGGCGGGCGATCGACAGCCCCAGGCCCGAATTGCCGCCGAACGCCTTGCCCTTCGGCCGCGAGGTGTAGAACCGCTCGAAGATGGTCTCCAGGTTTTCGGTGGGAACCCCAGGACCGTCGTCGTCGACCGTGACGACCAGCCGGTTGTGATGGTCGCGCAGGCCGGGATCGCGCTTGAGGGTGACCCGCACCTCGCCGCCGGCGGCGCTGAACGAGCGGGCGTTGTCGATCAGGTTGCGGAACACCTGCCCCATCGGCGTCTCGCGGGCCATGACCCAAGCGTGCCGCGGGGCGGCCTTGGCGTCGAGGGTCACCCGCACGCTGCCGGGCGCCTCGCCCGGGCGCAGCTGGGCCTCGTAGAGATGGATCACCTCGGTCAGCAGCAGGTTCAGCTCGAAGGCCCGCGGCGCCTCGCGCGACAGCTCCGCGTCCAGCCTTGAGGCGTTGGAAATGTCGGTGACCAGCCGGTCCAGGCGGGTGACGTCCTGCTGCAATATGCCCAGCAGCCGGGCCCGGGCCGCCGGGTCGGTCACCAGGTCCAGGGTCTCGATCGCCGAGCGGATCGAGGTCAGGGGGTTCTTGATCTCGTGGGCCACGTCGGCCGCGAAGCGTTCGATGGCGTCCATCCGCTCGGACATCGAGTCGGTCATCTCCTCCAGGGCCCGCGACAGGTCGCCCAGCTCGTCCTTGCGGTCGGAGATGTCGGGCAGGGAGATGGCCCGGGCGCCCTCCAGCCGCACGCGGTCGGCGGCGCTGGCCATGCGCAGCACCGGCTGGGCGATCAGGCGGTTGAGCAGGAACGACGAGATCAGGGTGGTGGCGATCGCGATCAGGGCGAAGGGCAGCAGGGCCTTGCGCTCGGCGGCGATGATCTGGTCGATGTCGCCGGCCTCCAGGGTCAGCACCCCCAGCACGGCGCGCACGTGCTGGATGGGGATCGACACCGAC
Source organism: Caulobacter sp. Root1455 (assembly GCF_001426905.1). Classification (GTDB taxonomy): domain Bacteria; phylum Pseudomonadota; class Alphaproteobacteria; order Caulobacterales; family Caulobacteraceae; genus Caulobacter. The sequence goes on along the minus strand of NZ_LMFQ01000023.1, from coordinate 225,125 downwards.
ACCACCCGCTCGCCCATCTCGTCGATGCGGGTGCCGGCCACGGGCTCGCCCAGCTTGGCCTGGGCGATCTCGGCGGCCAGGGCGGCCCGCGCCGCGCGCGCCACCTCCGGCTTGGCGTCGGAATCCTGGGTCGGCAGACCGAAGGACGGCTTGCCGGGCTTGCGGGCGGGCGGCAGGACCTTGGACTCCACCCGGTCGGCGACGACGTAGGAATCGGCCAGCTGATTGCCTTGGGCGTCGAACAGCCGCGCGCGCTGCGAGCGCGGGATGAACAGGCTCTGCAGGATGTCGCTGGCCAGCCCGGGCGACAGGCGCGGCTCGGGATTGCCCTCGGTGGCGGCCGCGTCGATCACGTTGGCGATCAGCTCGCCCTGGGTGGTCAGGCTGTCGATGCGGGTGTTGATCAGGCCGCTGCGCAGCTCGTTCAGCACCAGCGCCCCGCCCAGCAGCACCGCCAGGGCCAGCAGGTTGAGGCCGATGATCAGCCGGCCCAGGCGCGAGCCCTTGGGCCAGCCGAGCTTGGGCCAGGCGAACCCGGACCAGGTCAGTCGCCGCTTCCGCCTGCCCTCGGGTCCGGGGTCCCCGGCCATCTTGCGATCAGGATTCGCGATATCGGTAGCCGACGCCATACAGGGTTTCGATGGAATCGAACTCCGGATCGACCTGGCGGAACTTCTTGCGCATGCGCTTGATGTGGCTGTCGATGGTGCGGTCGTCGACATAGACCTGATCGTCGTAGGCGGCGTCCATCAGGTTGTCGCGGCTCTTCACGAAGCCCGGGCGCTGGGCCAGCGATTGCAGCAGCAGGAACTCGGTGACCGTCAGGCGCACCGGCTTGCCGTCCCACAGGCTGTCGTGGCGCGCCGAATCGAGCGTCAGCTTGCCGCGCTTCATGATCTTGGAATTGGCCGAGCCCGGCGCGGCGCCGGCGGCGTCTTCCTCCTCCGGACGGGCCCGGCGCAGCACGGCCTTGACCCGCTCCAGCAGCAGGCGCTGGCTGAACGGCTTGTGGATGTAGTCGTCGGCCCCGAGGTTGAAGCCGAGGATCTCGTCGATCTCGTCGTCCTTGGAGGTCAGCATGATCACCGGGATCTCGGTGGTCTGACGCAGGCGGCGCAGCACTTCCATGCCGTCCATGCGCGGCATCTTGACGTCCAGGATCACCAGGTCGGGCGCCTGGCTCTCGACCGCGTCGAGTCCCGACGCGCCGTCGTAGTAAGCCTTCACCACGTGGCCATGGCTTTCCAGCGCCAGCGAAACCGAGGCGACGATGTTTTCGTCGTCGTCGATGAGAGTAATATCGGCCATCGAGCCCTAAGGGTCCTTTCGAAGAGTGCCTGTCGATACTACCGACCGGCGACGCCCGCTACAACGCACCCCCCAACAACGCTTAGGGGCGGCTAAGCTTTCCCGATCTTTTGCGGCTCCAGCGTGGCGCGATTGCGGCGCGTCCCGACGAGCGTGTCCGGCGGCAACCTCACCTTAAGGTCTTGTATCCCATAACCGAGCCTCGGGGAGCGTTTTGCCGATGAGCGATCAAGTCCATTACGAGCTGTTCGTGCGCCGCAAGCCCGGCGCGCAGTGGACGCTCGACATGGCGACGGAGGTCCGCACCCACGCCCTGCAGACCGCCGAGGAGGCGCTGGAGCAGGGCCGAGCGATCGCCGTGCGGGTCAGCAAGGAGACCCTCGACCCCGAGACCCGCGAATACAAGTCGATCTCGATCTTCACCAAGGGCCAGGTCGACGGCGGCAAGCCCAAGAAGGTGCAGGAGGATCTCGAACCCCTCTGCGTCCAGCCGGCCGACCTCTACACCGCCCACGCGCGCGACCGCATCGGCCGGCTGCTGGAAGGCTTCCTGGAGCGTCACCACGCCACCCCGTTCGAGCTGCTGCACCGTCCCGACCTGGTCGAGAAGCTGGAAGCCTCCGGCACCGACCTGCAGCACGCCCTGCAGAAGATCGCCATCCCCGAGGCCGAGGCCCGGGGCATGTCGGTCCACGAGCTGATCCGCACCTTCCAGGGCCTGGTCGAGCGCACCGTCGCCAACCTGATGAAGGCGTTCAAGAAGGGCGACCTGCCCGACCTGGACAAGGAAGGCTTCGCCCGCGCCGCCGAACGGCTGGCCATCGATCCCGACCGCGCCTTCCTGCTGGGGGCCGGCGTCGCCGCCTCGATCGCGCCCGGCAAGAACTGGTCCGAGAAGCTGGCCCGCCTGCTCGACCTGGCCGACGCCGCCCCCACCGAACCCAAGGCCCGCGCCGCCGCCCTGGCCGCCATCGAGACGCCCCTGGCCGAGATCATCGGCTCCAAGGCCGGCATGGCCGACCTGCTGGGCGCTGACAGCGCCGGGGGCGACGCCGACCTGGGCACGACATTGGCGGCCATGACCCGCCTGGCGGGCGGCGCCCAGGTCGAAGGCCTGATCCGCGTCGAGGCCGGGGTGCGCAACTGCATGCCCGAGCTGAACGGCACGGCCAAGCGCCTGTGCGACTGGCTGAGCGGCGAGGAATTCCCCGCCGTGCGGATGTCGATCGCCCAGCGGGTGCTCAAGGAGCTGAACGGCGTGCGCCGCCTCAAGCCCGCCGACGCCGAGGCCGAGATCGAGTTCCTGCGCGCCCTGGCCATGAGCCTGACGGCCGCCGCGGGCCGCATCCTGCCGCCGGAAGACATCACCAGCGCCTTCACGACCCGGTCCAAGACCCTGCTGAACGGCGAGTTCATCGAAGCCCTGCTCGGCCGCGACCGCTCGTCGCGCGAGGAGGTGCAGATGCTGATCCGTCTGGCCGAGAACGTCATGGGCGCGGTCAACAAGCGCACGGCCGCCCGCTGGCTGTCGGCCAACGTCCTGGCGCTGCGCTTCGAGCGCGAGCTGCGCCAGGGACCGGACTCGGCGGCCGCCAAGCTGGCCGCCCTGGCCGCCCTGCAAAGGTCCCTGGTCCGTTCGGGCCTGGTGGTCGAGGACTACGAACCCCTGTGCGCCCGGCTGGGCGAGGTGGGCGGCATGATCGAGATCGACGCCCGCCTGGTCGCCATGCTGGTCCGCGCCCCCGCGCCCCTGCCCCAGAAGATCTCGGTGCTGATCAAGCTGGCCATGGGCGAGGCGGGCCCCACCGGCCCCGTCGCCGACAAGGCCAGGATCGAGGCCATGAAACTGGCCCGCGCGCCGGAAGCCCGGGAAGAACTGGCCAACTCGCCCGAGACCATGGAGCTGCTCAAGGGCATGTTCCAGCAGAAGGCGGCGGCTTAGGCGGCTCGCCCTCTCTCAAAGAGAGAGGGATTTGGCCAGCGCCTCGACCACGCGATCCACATCCCCATCCGCCATCGTCGGATACAGCGGCAGGGTCAGGCAGCGAGCGTACCAGGCCTCGGCGCCGGGCAGGTCCAGGGCGCCGTAGCGGGTCTGGTAGTAGGGCTGGGTGTGCACCGGGATGTAGTGGACCTGGCTGCCCACGCCGCGCGCCTTCAGCGCCTCGACCACCGCGCGGCGGCTCGTGCCGGCGGCTTCGAAGTCGATCAACACGGTCAGCAGGTGCAGGGCCGGGTCGGACCAGGCCGGGCTGGTCGCCAGGCGCGCGGTCGGGGCCAGGGCGGCCAGCTTCTCGGCATAGAGCGCCGTCAGGGCCCGGCGACGGGCCACGAAGCGGTCGAGCTTGGAAAGCTGCGAGATCCCCAGGGCGCAGAGCACGTCGGGGATGCGGTAGTTGAAGCCCAGCTCCGGCATCTCGTAGACCCAGGGCTCGGCGCCGGCCGGGCGGACCATGCCGTGGCCGCGCAAGGATCGGGCCCGGGCCGCCAGGGCCGCGTCATTGGTGGTCAGCATGCCGCCCTCGCCGGTGGCCAGGGTCTTGACCGGATGGAACGAGAAGCTGGCGAAGCTGGAAAAGGCGCCGTCGCCGACCGGGTGGGCGACGCCGTTGAAGGTCCCGACCGAACCCAGGGCGTGGGGCGCATCCTCGACCAGCACCGCCCCGGCCCCGGCCGCCAGCTCGCGCAGGGCCGGCAGGTCGCAGACGTCGCCGCGCAGGTGGACGGGCAGCACGGCCTTGATCCGACGGCCGCCGAACGGGCCTGAACCGGCGCGGTTCAGCGCCTCGGCCAGGGTCTCGGGCGTCATCAGGCCGCTGCCCGGATCGACATCGGCGAACACCACCTCGGCCCCGACATAGCGGGCGCAGTTGGCGGTGGCCAGGAAGGTGACCGAGGGCGCGATGCAGAGATCGCCCTCGCCGATCCCCAGGGCCAGCATGGCCAGGTGCAGGGTGGCGGTGCCGTTGGCCACGGCGATCGCGTGCTCGGCCCCGACCTTCCGCTTGAACGCCGCCTCGAAGGCCTCGACGGTGGGCCCCGTGGTCAGGAAGTCGGCGCGCAGGGCCGCCGCCACCGCCGCCACGTCGTCGTCCTCGATGGTCTGACGGCCGTAGGGCAGGAAGGGGAGCGGCGCCGCGCTGTCTCCCGCGGAGGGCGGCATCAGGCCTTCTCGGCCAGCATGGCGTTGAGGCCGTCCTCGCTGAGCCAGTCGTCGTTGTTGTCGCTGCTGTAGCTGAAGCCCTCGGCCACGTCCTTGGCCTCCGCTTCGCCCCGGAAGGCCTTGCGCGGATATTCCACGAAGGTCGGCTCGATCACATAGCGGTCGGAAAGCTCGACGGTGGCGCGGGCGTCGTCGGCGCTGATCATCATCTCGTGCAGCTTCTCGCCTGGGCGGATGCCGACGATCTTCATGCCGACGTCCGGCGACATGGCCTTGACCAGGTCGGGCATGGTCATGGACGGGATCTTGGGCACGAAGATCTCGCCGCCGCGCATGATCTCCAGCGACGACAGCACGAACTCCACGCCCTCGTTCAGGGTGATCCAGAACCGGGTCATCCGCGCGTCGGTGACCGGCAGCTCGGTCACGCCCTGGCCCAGCAGGCGCTTGTACAGCGGCACGACGCTGCCGCGCGAGCCGACCACGTTGCCGTATCGGACCACGGAGAAGCGGGTGCCGATGTCGCCCGACAGGTTGTTGGCCGCCACGAAGGTCTTGTCGGAGGCCAGCTTGGTCGCGCCGTACAGGTTGATCGGGTTGCAGGCCTTGTCGGTCGACAGGGCCACCACCTGCTTGACGTGGTTGTTGAGGCTGGCCCAGACCACGTTCTCGGCGCCCAGCACGTTGGTGTGGATGCATTCGGAAGGGTTGTATTCGGCGGCCGGCACCTGCTTCAGCGCCGCGGCGTGGATGACGATGTCGACGCCGCGCAGGGCCAGGGTCAGGCGCTCACGATCGCGCACGTCGCCCAGGAAGAAGCGCATCTTGCCATAGGTCGCTTCGTCGAACTGCTCGCGCAGCTCCAGCTGCATGTCGCTCTGCTTCAATTCGTCGCGGGAATAGACGATCACTTTGCGCGGGTCGGCGCGTCGCAGGACGGTCTCGATGAAACGACGGCCAAACGAACCGGTGCCGCCGGTCACCAGGATGACCTTGCCGTCCAGATCGAGGGTTTTCGGTGAAAAGCGCCCCAATTTCAGTCTCCTGCGCCCCCGCCGCGAGCTGTACGCGGTCTGCCGCGCGCGGGACGATTCATGGTTAACGCCCCTTTGTGCCCGTCAGACGTAAAGAGGACGTCAATCCCATCGTGCCATAAGGGCGCATGCGCCGCGCAATCGCCCTGTCCGTCTTGTCGCTGCTGGCCGCCGCCAGCCTGGCCGCCCCGCCCGCCTTCGCCGGTCACGGCAAGGCCGAGAAGGCCGCGCCCGTGACCTATTTCGCCCTGCAGCCCCTGACGGCGACCACGATCCGCCGCGACGGCCGCCGGGGCGTCATGACCCTCGAGACCGGGGTGCAGTCGCCGGATCCGGCCCTGATGGAGCGCGCCCAGCAGTCCGAGCCCCGCCTGCGCGCCGCCTTCGCCCAGGTGCTGATGACCTACACCGCCAACCTGCCGCGCGGCGCGGCGCCGGACCTGAACTATCTGGGCGGCCAGATGCAGGACGCCGCCGACAAGGTCCTGGGCCGCAAGGGCGCCAAGGTGCTGCTCGGCTCGGCGATGGTGAACTAACTCACCGTCATCCTCGGGCTTGTCCGACGATGACGGGCCTGGGGGCGTCACTTCTTCCGCCGTTCCCTGAAGAACCCCCGCAGCAGGTCCGCGCTCTCCTGGGCCATCACCCCGCCGACGACCTCGGGCCGCCAGTGGCAGGTGGGCTGGGCGAAGAACTTCGGGCCGTGGACCACCGCCCCGCCCTTGGGATCCTCGGCCCCGAACACCACCCGGCCGATCCGCGCGTGGCTGACCGCCCCGGCGCACATGGCGCAGGGCTCCAGGGTCACCACCAGGGTCAGGTCGGTCAGGCGGTAGTTGCCGAGCTTGGCGGCGGCGATCCGCATGGCCGCGATCTCGGCGTGAGCCGTAGGGTCGTGGGCGCCGATCGGACCGTTGCCGGCCTTGGCGATCACCTCGCCCGTCGCGGGGTTCAGGATCACCGCCCCCACCGGCGTCTCGCCGCGCGCCGCGGCGGCACGCGCCTCGTCCAGGGCCAGAACCATGGCGGCTTCGTCGGTGAGCGAGGGGGCGGTGATGGTCATGACTCCGGGGTCAAAAGGCGGACATGGCCGGCCAGGCCGACGTCGACCGCCCTTCTGGCAAGCCTCGCGTCGGCCGTGACGAGGGGAACATCGCGCAGCAGGGCGAGGGTCAGGTAGATGGCGTCGTAGGTGGAAAAGCTGTAACGGGCCGCAAGATCATAGGCCGACACAGCCAAATCGCTCAGAGGCGCGACCTCGTCCAGCAGATACGGCAGCTTCTCGATTGTCTCGCGAGCCGCCACCTTCGAAACCAAGCCGCGTCGAACCAGCCGGCTCGCGACAAACACAAACTCGGCGAAGATCAGGTCCGGCGCGCTGCGTCGCACCTCCGCACGGAAGAACGGCAGTGTCCCGCCCGGACGCGATCCCGAAAGCAGCCAGTTCACGGCGACCGAAGCGTCCAGCACCACTTCATCGCTCATAGCGCTCGTCGCGCTCATCACGGCCTTCTTGGATCAGGGCGACGATATCGACATCGTCCGTCAAGGGAGGCGACCGCTTCTGGAACCAGTCGACCATCGCCGCGAGCCGGTCATTGGCCAGTTGATCTAGCAGGGCGACACAGGCGCCGGACCGGTCGCCGCCATGCTCCTTCACATGCTCGTCGATCATACGCAGGGCACGCGTGTGGAGCGCCGCGATCGGCAGGACGATGGCTTCCGTATCCTGGTGTTGAAAGCTCGCCCCGTCCTCGGCCACGCCGAGCGCGGCGGCCTTTACGAAGCTCACCTGACGCGCCGCGAGGTCCAACGTGGCGGTCTTCCACCCGGCGTCCAGCCAGGCGGCCGCCTGTGAGTGGCCCGCGCGGGTGTTCGACCACCAGGGCTGAGCATCGTAGGCCGAGGGCGGCAATGAAAAGCCCAGGATCCTTTCGATCTCCGCGAAGGAGAGACGCACCTCGCCGTGCTGGAACATCCCCTCGAGGTGACGCTTCAGCGGTTCGTACTTCGTCGGCTTCATAGTATGTCTCCGCGATACACGAAGTATATACTATTCCTGATATGCGTCCACCTTGATCCCCGCCCGGTTCGGTGCGCATTAGAAAACCGCCCATCGTGAGATGCGCCCAGCCCTTGAAGGACCGACGCCGTGACCGAGAAATACCAGCCCCACCTGCATGACAACGCCATTCCGGGTCAGGACGACGACGGAGAGGGCGCGCGGGTCGCCAAGATGCTGGCCCGGGCCGGCGTGGCCTCGCGGCGCGCGGTCGAACGGCTGATCGAGGACGGCCGGGTGGCGCTGAACGGCGAGGTCCTGACCACCCCCGCCGTCAAGGTCCGCCCCGGCGACATCCTGACCGTCGACGGCAAGATGATCGACGAGCCCGAGGCGACGCGGGTGTTCCGCTATCACAAGCCCAGCGGCTTGATGACCACCCACAACGATCCCAAGCAGCGCCCGACGGTGTTCCAGGCCCTGCCGCGCGACCTGCCGCGCCTGATCTCGGTCGGACGCCTGGACCTCAACTCCGAGGGCCTGCTGCTGCTGACCAATGACGGCGCCCTGTCGCGGGCGCTGGAGATGCCGCAGAACGCCTGGGTGCGCCGCTATCGCGCTCGCGCCTTCGGCGACACCACCCAGGCCAAGCTGGACAAGCTGAAGGACGGGTGCACGGTCGAGGGCGTGCGCTACGGCCCGATCGAGGCCCGCCTGGACAAGGCCCAGGAAAAGGCCGGCGGTAAGAACATCTGGATCACCCTGTCGCTCAGCGAGGGCAAGAACCGCGAAGTGCGGCGGGTGCTGGAGTCCATCGGCCTGAAGGTCAACCGCCTGATCCGCCTGTCCTATGGCCCGTTCGCGCTGGGGACGCTGCTGCCGGGCCAGGTCGAGGAGGTCGGGCCCCGGGTGATCCGCGAACTGCTGGAAGGCATCGTCGCCGAAGAGAACATGCCCAAGGGCGACAAGCCGCAGTTCATCGGCGTGGCCGATCCGCTGAAGGCCGTCGGCACGGCGGGCGGCGGCGACATGCAGCGACGCGGCGTGCCCCGCACCAACAAGGCGGTTCAGACCTCGATCCTGATCCCCGACGAAAAGGTCGAGGAAGAGAAGTTCGTCCGCAAGCCGGGCTGGGCCAAGCCCAAGAAGAAGCCGTCGATCGTCGGCCGCGAGCCCGTGCGTCCGGCCAAGAAGTCGATCGAGAGCAAGATGATCGGCCCCAAGCCGCTGTCCTACCGCGACGCGGCCGCCAAGCGGATCCGCGACAAGGAGATGGCCGACAAGAACGCGGCCGACAAGCGCGCCGCCCAAGGCAAGGACGCCCGACCCTCGAAAGGGTCCGACAAGCCGAAGCTCGGCGCGCTGCGGGCCAATGGCTACAAGCCGCTGGGCGACGGTCCGGCTCAGAAGGACGGCAGGACGGGCGGCAAGCCCGGCACGGTCAAGGCGGCGGGCCCCAAGACCGCCGGCCCCAAGACCGCCGGCTCCAAGCCCGGCGAGGCGGGCAAGGTGTGGTCCAAGCCGGGCATGGCCAAGTCGGCCGGCGCTCGCCCCGACGGCCCCAAGGGCGCCCCGCGCGCAGACGCCCATAGGGGCGCTCCGCGCGCAGATGCCCACGGGGGCGCTCCGCGCCCGGGCGGCAAGCCCAGCGGTCCGCGTCCGGGCGGCTCGGGGGCTCCGCCGCGCGGCAAGCGGTGACGCTCTAGCTCAGGTGGCCGCCAGCCGGGTCCAGCGACGCAGCGGCGCCCACCGCGCGGCGATCTCGGCCAGGGCCACGTAGCCGGCCAGCATCAGGGGCGCGATGACCAGGGTCTCGGGCGGGAAGGCGTGCGGCGGCTCGGGCTTCAGCGCCATCGGCTGGATGAACAGCAGGATGACGATGTTGTTGGCCGCGTGAGCTCCGATGGCGAATTCGACGCCGCCCAGGCGCAGGGTCATCCAGGCCAGTCCCACGCCCATGGCCAGCCGCGTCAGGAAGGCGTCGAGATTGGGATCGAAATGGATCGCCGAGAACAGCAGGCCGCTCAGCACCAGCACGACGCGCGGATCGGGGAACCAGGCGCCGACCACCTTGATCAGCCAGCCCCGGAAGACCAGCTCCTCGGCGGCGGCGGCGATCAGCAGCAGGGACACGACCATCAGCGCATAGATCAGGCGTCCAGCCAGGTCCGGGCTGACCGCCAGGATCGGCGCGCCCGGCGCCTTGGGGTCCAGCGCCGCCGAGGCCAGCAGCAGCGGCCCGATCGTCACCGCGAACAGGCCCAGGCCCAGCAGCAGCAGCCGCCAGCGGAACCGGGGCGCGATCGTGAAATACGACGCCAGCCGGCGGCGGTGCAGCAGCGCGGCGACCCCCACGAAGGCGAGGGCCATGCCGCCGTTGGCGAAGGCCAGCAGGCTGAGCATGAAGGCGACCTGGGTGAAGCCGGTCGGCGTCTCGCCGCGGCCGATCGCGGCCATCATCCGCTCGGGCGCATCCACCCCGCCGCCACCGATCGCGAAGGCCACGAACACCGCGGCGCCGCAGATCACGGCCGCCAGCACGGCCGCGATCATGCCGATGGGCAGGGTCAGCAGAAGCGGAACGACGCGCCGGTCGGCCGGCGTCAGATCGTCCAGGAACGGCGACCGTCGAAGCTCTGCTAGCACCACTGTTTTCGATCCTGACCCAGGATCATCGCTAGGCGTTCGCCGCGCGCGGCGCAAGCCATGCGATACGCGACTTGCCGCGATGGCCGGCGCGCGGCACACATCCGGGCAGAAACGCGGCGGGACAGGAAGCGGGGCGCGCATGACCGATATCACCGACAAGGAAGCACAGCACCTGCACCGGCTGATCCTGTTCTCGGACGCGGTGTTCGCGATCGCCATCACCCTGCTGGCCATCGAGATCCATCCGCCCGAGGGCTGGCATGGCGACGTGGGATCGTTCTTTCACCTGATGGCCGCCAAGCTGCTGGCCTACGCGGTCAGCTTCGCCGCGATCGGCGTGCTGTGGATCAGCCATCGCCGCACCTATTCCCGCCTGGTGAAGGCCGACGGCGTGCTCGACGTGCTCAACTTCCTGATGCTGGGCCTGGTGGCGCTGCTGCCCCTGGGCACCCAGCTGCTGTGGGAAGCCAACAGCGCCGGCGCGCTGATCCTCTATGTCGGCCTGGTCGCCGGCGTCGGGATCGCCCAGGGCCTGGCCTGGGGCTACGCGGCCTTCATCGGCAAGCTGGTCGAGCCGATCGACCTGTCGACGCGGCTGTTCATCCTGGCGCGGGTCTCGCTGCTGCCCGGCCTGTTCTGCGGCCTGACGTTCGTCAGCGTGCTGACCGGCACGGTCTGGGGCTTCATCGCCATCGCGGTCGTCTCGGCGGCCCTCACCCTTATCGGTCGTCGCCTGCAGCCCAAGCCCGACGCGGCCGAGGCCGAGGCCTGAGCATGCGCGTCGTCTCGGGCCGGTATCGCGGCAAGGCCATCGCCACCCCGCCGGGCGACACCACCCGCCCGACCTCCGACCGGGCCCGGCAGGCGGTGTTCAACATCCTCGAGCACGCCGCCTGGGCGCCGGAGCTGCACGGCGCGCGGGTGATCGACCTGTTCGCCGGCTCCGGAGCCCTGGGCCTGGAGGCGATGTCGCGCGGCGCGGCCTTCTGCCTGTTCGTCGAGACCGACGACGCCGCGCGCGGCGCGATCCGCGAGAACATGGAAGCCTTCGGCCTGTTCGGCCAGGCCCGGGTGCACCGGCGCGACGCCACCGATCCGGGCCCGCGCCCCGGCAGCGTCGGCGCGCCGTTCGACATCGCCTTCCTCGACCCGCCCTACGCCAAGGGCCTGGGCGAAAAGGCCCTGGCCGCGCTGGTGGCCGGCGACTGGCTGGCGCCCGGCGCGATCGTGATGTTCGAACGCGGCCGCGACGAGCCCGATCCGGCGCCGGCGGGGTTCGAACGGCTCGACGCGCGCGACTATGGGGCCGCGCGCGTCTTCTTCTTCCGTCTCGCCTAGCATTCGAGCGAAGTGGATGCCGGTTCGCGTGAAGAAAATGCGCGAAAGCAAAGACCTAGCTACCAGCCCCGCGCCGTGACGCGGTTGTCCAGCTGACTGCGCAGGTTGGCCGCGCCTTGGCGGGTGATCCGGTAGGGCCCGCCGTCGGTACTGGCGATGAAACGTCGCCGCTTGAGGGTCTTGAAGACCCCCAGCGTGCAGTCGCTCAGGCGCCAGCCCTCGCCGGTGATGCAGTCGGCGCCGACGATGCGGCCTTTGTCGTCACGCAGGAGTTCGATGCGGGCGCCCTGCGCCAGCGCGTGCAGCGTGCGTTGCTGCGGCTTTGAAATGTTCAAGGAAGTGGTCCGAAGATCGAGGCGTGAGAACGCGTCCCTCGCGAGAGACGCGACGGATCGGGGCCTGATCAGCTTGCGAACGGGAGGTTCGGAGCCTTAGGCCCGGGCCTCGAACACAATCTCGGACATGAACCACACTGGATTTCGGACGGGCGGAGCCTAGCGCACGCCGCGCCGGACCGTCATCCCCCTAGGGGTCGAGAGACCAAGGCCGAGCCGGCCTGTGTCCGCGCGGCAACGCCGCCGGGTCTCGCATGACGGGCCTAGGCCTACTTCTTCTTCGCCTTGGCCGGCGTGGTCTGGGCCACCTTGACCGGCGCGCCGTCGCCGCGGGCCTCGGCGACCAGGCCGGCGCAGTCGGCGTCCTTGGCCTCGCCGCCGGTGACGAAGGGCAGGACGGCGGCCAGGGGCGTGACGAACAGACCCAGCGCCGCGGCCACGCCGCCTTGCGCCACCGCCCCGCCGGTCTCCAGACCGACCTTCGGCGCCATGAACGGCCCCTTGACGGTGATCGGGATGAACAGCCGCACCAGGCGCGGCTTCTTGCTGTCGCCGTTGATCCTCAGGTCCATGCGCTCGGTCCGCAGATCGATCGTTCCCTTGCCGCGCGCCAGCACCACGCCGGTGTCGGCGACGATGTGGTTGGAGGTCATGATCCCGTCCTTGACGCCGAAGTCGGCCACCGCGCAGCGGACGCTGGTCTCGCGGTTGTCCTTGCTCAGCAGCAGCAGCAGGCCCTTGGAGGCGTTGACGCCCAGCAGTTCGGCGAAGGCCTGGCGGATCTGGCCCTTGGGCGACACCAGCGTCACCTGGCCGCTGGCGCTCGAGGCGGCGCGGTGCACCGAATTGCCGTAGCCGGTGAGCTTGGCGCGCGCCATCACCCCGCCCTCGATGGCCGGCTTGCCGCCGCTCTGGATCGGGATGAAGTCCTCCAGCTTGGCGTTGGTCAGGCGCAGGTCGAGATCGGTGCGCGGCGTCTTGGGATTGGCGTCCAGCCGTATCTTGCCGGTCAGGTCGCCGCGCGAGAAGGTGAAGGCGATCGGATCCAGGGTCAGGACGCCCTTTTCCAGCGTCAGGTCGGCGCGGACCTTTTTCAGCGGCAGGCCTGGGGCGTTCACCGCCAGGGCGCGATACTTGACCTTGGCGTCCATGGCCTTGACGCGCTCGACCTGCAGGGTGGCGTCGGGCAGCAGCCGCTGGGTGGCGTCGCGCTGGGCGGCCTCGACCTTCTGACCGGCCGAGGCGGTCTCGCCCCTGCCGGTGGCGGGCGCGGCGCCCACCAGGCTGCCCATGTCGTCGAAGTCCAGGCGCTTGGACTGCAGGTCGGCTTCCAGATAGGGCCGCTCGCGCCCCATCAGCACGAACAGGTCGCCGGAAACGTCGCTGTCGCCCACTCGGCCGCTGAGCTTGTTGAAGTCGAACCGCTGGCCGTTGCGGGTCAGGTGGCCGCTGATCCTGTAGGGCGGGGTGTTGGGCAGGGCCAGGCCGGTCAGGCCGTAGAGGCGGTTCAGATCGGCGCCCGACACCGTCAGCTGGGTTTCGAACAGGCCCAGATTGAACGGCTTGGTCACCTGGCCCTTGGCCAGCACGTGGGTCGAGCCGGCGTCGACCTTGGCGTCGAACGGATAGGGGCGGTTGGGCGAGATGTTCAGCAGCGGCCCGCCGGTGACCAGGGCGGTGAACGGCGAACGGTTCAGCTGGCCCTTGCCCTCCAGCACGAACTTACCGCGTCCGTCGCCGGTGACCTCCTCGTTCGAGCTGACCGTGCCCAGGAAGAAGATGTCGCGCTGCTGGTCCTCGTAGCGCAGCTGGCCGTCCTTGATGATGAAGTGCTGGATGGCCGGCAGCTTGAGCGGTTTCTGGGGCGCGTTGGGGTCGCCGAACGTCCAGTTGGCGCGGCCCGAGCTCTCGCGCAGCAGGCGCACGTCGGGACGGTCCACGGCCAGCAGCGGCAGGATCACGTCGCCCTTCAGCAAGGGCAGCAGCTTGATCTGCACGGCGATGCGATCGACCTTGGCCATCGGCGTCCCGGCGGGCGAGCCCTTCGGATCGGCCTTGGCGGCCCAGTCGGGCTGGGCGACGCGGACGCCCAGCGCCTCGACCTTGGGCGAGAACGACCAGGGGTGGACGCGCAGGTCGCCGGTGATCACCACCTCGCGGTTCAGCTGGGCCGAGGCGAAGCGGCCCACCGGCCCCCGAAACCAGTTCCAGTCGAACAGCACCAGGAAGACGACGATCGCGACCGTCAGCAGGATGGCCCCGATCATCCCCCAGCGGGCGCGCGGCGGCAGGCCGCGCAGGCGCGCGGCCAGGCTGGGCCCTTGAGCAGATTGAGGATTGGGGGCGAGCGTTGTCAGGTCGGAACCTCCGGATACCCGTCCACAACGCGCGGACGGGGTCCTTATGTTCCGAAGTCGGCCAAACCCGGCGCTAAAGCGCTGGCGAGGCCTAGTAGACTAGTCTCAGGCTGCCGACCCCGATCGCGGCCAGCACGAAGGCGACGATCGCCACGATCTCATAGGTCTTGAAGAGCGGCTTGCTCGGTTGGCGCATGATGGAAGTTCCCCCGTCCCGATTTGATGCGTGCGGCTCTGCCTCACGCAAGCCCCGGGCCAAAAACCTGAGTCGTCACGGCGACTTGCCTGGCCAGACCAGGAAGCCGTCCGCGTCGCGGCCCGCGACGCGATAAGTTAGATGGCGCGCGCCCAAACGATCGTCCTCGAGGCGATCGTCCTGGGACGGTCGTTCCTCGTGACCCCGATAGCCATGGTCCGGAGCGACCTGGCTCCAGCCGCCGTAGCGATCGCCGCGCAGCGGCGCGTCCACCACATCGAGCGGTCGCTGATAACCCCAGCGGTCGAAATCGCTCCAGCCCGCCTGGACCTCGCACTCGACGCGATCGTAGCGATAGGCGCCGCCCGGACCGGTGACCCGCCGCGTGACGCACTCGCCAGGCCGTTCCTCGGCCGATGCGCCGCCCCACGCCGCGCAGGCGGCGGCGAGAACGAGCAGCGGAAGCAGGCGGCGGACCATGGCGAAAACTCCAGAAGGTTAACAAACCAGAGCCCCCACCCGGTTTCGCCCGCTTTCACCCTCAACGCGAGCTTGGCCATGAAGATTCATCAGGCGATTGCCACGGCCGTGTCGGCCGCATAGCGTGAGTCAAACAGTTGTTTGAGGCGAGCATGGCGATCGAGGCGGTGATCTGGGATTTCGGCGGCGTGTTCACCACCTCGCCGTTCGAGGCCTTCCGGCGGTTCGAGGCCCAGCGCGGCCTGCCCCGGGACTTCATCCGCCGGGTCAACGCCGCCGACCCCGACGCCAACGCCTGGGCGCTGTTCGAGCGTTCGGAAATCGACGCGGCGGCTTTCGATGCGATGTTCCTGGAGGAGGCCGTGCGGCTGGGTCACGCGGTGCGCGGCGCCGAGGTGCTGCCCCTGCTGTCGGGCGACGTGCGGCCGCGGGTCGTGGCGGCGCTGAAGACCTGCAAGGCGCGGTTCAAGGTCGGCTGCATCACCAACAACGTCGCCACCGGCCACGGCACGGGCATGGCGGGCTCGGCCGAGAAGGCGCAGGCCGTCGCCGACATCTTCGACCAGTTCGACGCGGTGATCGAAAGCTCCAAGGCGGGGGTGCGCAAGCCCGATCCGCGCATCTACGCGATGATGTGCGAGCAGTTGGCGGTCGAGCCCGCCGCTTGCGTCTATCTCGACGACCTGGGGGTCAACTGCAAGCCGGCGGCGGCCCTGGGCATGACCGCCATCAAGGTCGCCACCGAGGACCAGGCGCTGGAGGACCTTGCGGCGGCGACCGGTTTGGCGTTCTGAGGGTTCGACAAAGTCGAACGTCAGGAGCCGCCATGTCCCGCCCCGCCAAGATCGGCGCCGCCGCCGCCCTCTCCCAACTGGAAGGCTGGGCCGCCGTGTCCGAGAAGGACGCGATCGGCAAGACCTTCAAGTTCGCCGACTTCAACGCCGCCTTCGGCTTCATGACCCGCGTGGCCCTGAAGGCCGACCAGCTGGACCATCATCCGGAGTGGTTCAACGTCTACAACCGGGTCGAGGTGGTGCTGACCACCCACGACGCGGACGGCGTCAGCGACCTGGACGTGACGATGGCCAAGTTCATGGATTCCATCGCGTAAGGGCCGCGCTGGCCCCCTCCGTCACGCCGCGTATTCGCGGCGCGCCACCTCCCCCGTTGCACGGGGGAGGAGTACGGTTCAAACTAATGTTTGAATTATAATCGGGAGGACGTCGAAAATGGCGCAGAGCACGGGCCGGGTCGCCGGCAAGAAGGCCTTCATCACGGGCGGGGCCCAGGGCCTGGGCGCGGCGGCCGCGCGGCGGCTGGCGCAAGAGGGCGCCAAGGTCAGCCTCGCCGACATCAACTTCGCCGGGGCCCAGGCGGTGGCGGCCGAGATCAACGCCGCCCACGGCGCGGGCACGGCCTTCGCCTTCGCGCTGGACGTCACCCAGGAAGACCAGTGGATCGAGGCGCTGGAGAAGGCCGACGCGGCCATGGGCGGGATCTCGGTCCTGCTCAACAACGCCGGGGTCGCGGGCGACAGGCCGCTGGAGCAGATGGAGTTCGACCTCTGGAAGAAGATCATGTCGATCAATGTCGACAGCGTCTTCCTGGGCGCCAAGCACGCGCTGAAATACATGCGCGCCCATCAGCCGGGTTCGATCATCAACATCAGCTCGATCGCCGGCCTGATCGCCAACCACAATTCGCCGGCCTACAACGCCTCCAAGGCCGGCGTCTGGCTGCTGAGCAAGAACATCGCCCTCTACTGCGCCAAGATGGGGCTGGATATCCGCTCCAACTCGATCCATCCGACCTTCATCGACACCCCGATCCTGGATCCGCTGAGCCAGCGCCTGGGCAAGGAGGAGGCCCACGCCAAGCTGGGCCGGCAGATCCCGCTGGGCCACATCGGCGAGCCGAACGACATCGCCAACGCGGTGCTCTACCTGGCCAGCGACGAGAGCAAGTTCATGACCGGCGCCGAACTGAAGCTGGACGGCGGCATTTCGGCGATGTGAAACGAGCCGACCTCCCCCTGTGGGGGAGGTGTCGGCCGAAGGCCGACGGAGGGGGAGCGATCGGCAGTCGGCCAGGTCTCGGATCGACGATCCCAAAACTCCCCCACCGATCGCTGCGCGATCGCCTCCCCCACGGGGGGAGGCCCTAGGCGCTACCGCGGCGCCCGCTTGGCCAGGATCCGCTGCAACGTCCGTCGGTGCATGTTCAGCCGTCGGGCGGTCTCCGAAACATTGTGGCCGCACATCTCGTAGACCCGCTGGATGTGCTCCCAGCGGACCCGGTCGGCGCTCATCGGATTTTCGGGCGGGACCGGGGCGGCGTCCTTGGCGGCCAGCAGGGCGCGGGCCACGTCGTCGGCGTCGGCCGGTTTGGAGAGGTAGTCGATCACCCCGGCCTTCACCGCCGCGACGGCGGTGGCGATATTGCCGTAGCCGGTCAGCATGATGACCTTGGCGTCCGGGCGGACGTCGCGCACGGCCTCGACGACCTTCAGGCCCGTGCCGTCCTCCAGCCGCATGTCCAGCACCGCGTGGGCGGGCGCGGAGGTTCGCAGGGCGCTCATCGCCTCGGCGACCGACGCGCAGAGCGTCACCGCAAATCCGCGCTGTTCGAGCGCTCGACCCAGGCGCGTACGCAAGGGCGCGTCATCGTCGAGAAGCAGCAGGGACTTGTCGGGCAAAGCCGCGACCATCTCACTGATATCCGCCATAAAATTCAGCGCCTCCCAACGCCGACACTCAACCAGGCCACGAACAAGATATCTTGCTGCCCAATTCCCGAGTGTCGCAAGTGTTTCATTAAAGCTCGCTCGCCCCGATGATCGCCGGCGCCTCCAGCGCCGACCGCGGCCAACGCGCCGCGACCACCGCGCCGCCGCGCCGTCCGTTCTTGAAATCCACCGTGGCCCCGGTCCGTTCCAACAGGGTCTTGGCGATGAAGAAGCCCAGGCCCATGCCGATATGGCCGGTCCTGGAGCCCTCGGCCCCGGGACGCGAGGTGACGTAGGGCTCGCCCAGCTTGGCCAGGATCTCCGGCGAGAACCCCGGCCCGTCGTCGCGCACCTCGATCACCACGGCGCGGGCGTCGAAGCGGGCCACGACGATGACCTCGGCCCGGGCGAAGTCGACGGCGTTCTCGACGATCGTCGTCAGGGCGTGAAGAATCTCGGCGCGCCGCCAGATGTCGGGCGCGGAATCGCCGGGCGGTCCGTTGACCACCGCCTCGACCCGGACGCCGTGGATCATGTGCGGCTCGATCACCTCATGGACCAGCTGCACCAGGCTGATGCGTTCGTGGACGGCGTCCTTGGCCTCGGGCATCTCGGTCAGCCGGGCCAGGATCTCGCGGCAGCGCGCGGCCTGGCCGATCATCAGCTCGGCGTCCTCGCGGGTCTGCTCGTCGGGAGCGTTGCGGACCATCTCGCGCGCCACCACCGAGATGGTGGCCAGGGGCGTGCCCAGCTCGTGGGCGGCGGCGGCGGCCAGGGCGCCCAGGGCCGACAATCGCTGCTCGCGGGCCAGCACCGTCTCGGTGACGTTCAGCGCCAGCTCCATCCGCGCCGATTCCGTCGCCGCCTGCCAGGCATAGGCCCCGGTCACGGCGATGCCCAGGACCCGCGACAGGACGATGGTCATCAGGGTCAGCCCGCCAGGCACGGGTCCCGGCCCCGCCGCCGGCCGGTAGGGCAGGGGCAGATAGAAAAAGGCCAGGACCACGCAGGCCGCCACCGCCAGGGTCCCGATCCCCGCGGCGAACCGGGCCGGCAGGGTGGCGGCGGCCAGGGTGACCGGGGCGATCAGCAGCAGGGAGAACGGATTGATGATCCCGCCGGTCAGGTAAAGCATCCCCGCCAGCTGCAGGGTGTCGAAGGTGATCTGCAGCGTGGCCTCGCCCTCGCGCGCCATCCGCTGCCCGCCGAACGCCAGGCCGATCAGCACGTTCAGCCAGGCCGACATCGCGATCAGGGAAAAGCACAGGGCGTAGGGGATCTTCAGGTCCAGGAGCAGGCCGGCCACCAGCACGGCGGCCGTCTGGCCGATCACCATCACCCAGCGTTGGGCGATCAGGGTGCGGACCCTCAGGCGTCCCCGACGCAGCCCCGGCCCCGCCCAGGACCAGTCCTCGTCTTGCGCCGCCTCGACGTCAGGCTTATCGAGCCCCGATCGAGGCGAACTATGCGGCGCATTCTTGAGAGACGCGTCTGCCATGTCGCACCTTAAGGCCAGAAATTCTCGTCTGGCGAGAGCG
This sequence comes from Caulobacter sp. Root1455, assembly GCF_001426905.1. GTDB lineage: Bacteria > Pseudomonadota > Alphaproteobacteria > Caulobacterales > Caulobacteraceae > Caulobacter. The sequence continues at coordinate 206,000 of NZ_LMFQ01000023.1, read as the reverse complement.
AAAGGTTCAACGTCCATGCCGCGTCATCGGTTGTTCGCGATTCTGGCCGGTCTGCTGGCCGTGCTTGTGGCCGGCGGACTGATCTTCAGGGCGGGCGTCTTCGACAAGGCTCCACCGCCCTCCCTGGTCGGCGGACCCTTCCAGCTGGTCGACCAGAACGGCCATCCGACCACGGAGGCGACGCTGAAAGGCCAGTGGAACGCGGTGTTCTTCGGCTTCACCTACTGCCCGGACGTCTGCCCCGGCACCCTGCAGGCCCTGGCCGCCGCCAGCGACCGGCTGGGCCCCAAGGCCAAGGACCTGAAGATCGTCTTCATCTCGGTCGATCCCGGCCGCGACAATCCCGAGCAGCTGAAGACCTTCCTGTCGGGACCCACCCTGCCGAAAAACATCGTCGGCCTGACCGGCACGCCGGCCCAGGTGGCCGCCGCGGCCAAGGCCTATCGCGCCTATTACAAGCAGGTCGGCGACGGACCGGACTACAGCGTCGACCATTCGACCGCGATCTATCTGATGGATCCCAAGGGCCGGTTCGACAAGGTGATCGCCTACAACCTGCCGCCCGAGGAGATCGCCCGGCAGATCAAGGACGCCATGGAGGGTCGGTAGAACCGCGACACCGCACCGCTATCGGAAGTCTGTACTTTCTTAGGCTTCGGCGTGTTATGCTGCATCGCAACATACTGGATGCGCCATGCTGTACGCCCTGCATGAGGCAAGCTTCTATGCCTCGACCCCCCTGCGCCTCGCGGCCCGCGCGGCCCGCGACTTCTGGGGCTCGCCCCTGAATCCGGCGGCCGAGAGCGATCTTGGCCGGCGCATTCACGCGGGCGCCAACCTTTTCTCCAACGTCACCCGCCGCTACGGCAAACCGGACTGGCGCATCGACACGGTCAAGGTGGGGCAGATCGACGTGCGCGTGCGCCCGACCGTGGTCTGGGAAAGCCCCTGGGCGCGGGTGATCCAGTTCGACCGCGACATGGCCGACATGCGCCGGGCCGGCAAGTTCCAGCTGGACCCCGCCGTGCTGATCGTCGCGCCCCTTTCAGGTCACTACGCGACCTTGTTGCGGGGCACGGTCGAGGCCTTCCTGCCCGACCACGCCGTGTTCATCGTCGACTGGGTCAACGCCCGCGACGTCTCGGTCCTGCAGGGCCGCTTCGACTTCCACGACTATATCGACCACATCCGCGACATGCTGCGGGTGCTGGGTCCGCGCCCCAACGTCGTGGCCGTCTGCCAGCCCGGCCCGCCGGTCCTGGCCGCCGCCGCCCTGATGGCCGAGGACGGCGATCCGTCGCGGCCCGCCAGCATGACCTTCATGGGCTCGCCGATCGACGCGCGCCTGTCGCCGACCGTGACCAACAACCTGGCCGAGGAAAAGCCGTTCGCCTGGTTCCAGTCGAACATGATCTACACCGTGCCGCCGCCCTATCCGGGCATGGGCCGGCGCGTCTATCCGGGCTTCGTCCAGCTGGCCAGCTTCATGAGCATGAACGCCGAGAAGCACCAGCAGGCGCACCAGCGCTACTTCCAGGACCTGGTGAAGGGCGACGGCGACAGCGCCGACAAGCACCTGGAGTTCTACGACGAGTACCTGTCGGTGCTGGACCTGACCGAGGAATTCTATCTCCAGACCATCGACATCGTCTTCCAGCAACACCTGCTGCCCAAGGGCGAGCTTTCCCACCGCGGCCAGTTGGTCCGGCCGGACCTGATCACCGACATCGGCCTGATGACGGTCGAGGGCGAGAACGACGACATCTCCGGCATCGGCCAGACTCAGGCCGCCCACGCCCTGTGCTCGTCCCTGCCCGAGACGATGAAGGAAGACTACATCCAGCCGAACGTCGGCCACTACGGGGTGTTCAACGGCCGCCGGTTCCGCGAGGAGATCTATCCGCGGGTCCGCGACTTCATCCTCAAGAACGATCCGAACTTCGGGGGCTGAAGCCTGCGCGTCCAGGCCCTCCCCCTGTGGGGGAGGTGATCGCGCAGCGATCGGAGGGGGCGTTATCGGGTCGTCGATCCTGCCTGTGATGGTCGCCGTCGCATCCCCCCGCCGGCCTTCGGCCGCCTCCCCCACAGGGGGAGGGCCTGGCTCGGCCTTGCGCGACTCCCGGCCAAGAGCGATCTAGAGGGCATGAACCTCTTCCGCCCGCAGCGCTACGCCGACGGTGACCGGCTGGACGTGCGCGGCTGCGCGGTGCGGCTGAAGGTCGACGGCCGGGCCCGGCGGATCTCGCTGCGGGTCGACCGGGCCAAGTCCGAGGTGGTGGCCCTGGCGCCCACCCCGCGCCGGCTGTCCGAGGCCGTGGCCTTCGCCCACGAGAAGGCAGAGTGGATCGCCGGCCAACTGGCCGCCCTGCCCAACCGCCAGGTCATCGCCCCCGGCGGAATCCTGCGCCTGCTGGGCAAGCCCTATCGGCTGGAGGTCGGCCCCGGCCGGCCGAAGATGACCGACGACGCCCTGATCGCGCCGGACGACAGCGCCTGGGGCCTGCGGATCCTGCGCCTGGCCAAGCGCGAGGCCCTGACCCGCCTGACCGAGCGCACCGCCCACCACGCCGCGGCCCTGGGCCGTCCCATGCCCTCGGTGGCCATCGCCGACCCCAAGGCCCGCTGGGGCTCGTGCCGTCCCGCCCGTGCCGGCCATCCGGCGGCGATCCGCTACAGCTGGCGGCTGGTCCTGGCTCCGTTCGACGTGGCCGACTATGTCGTGGCCCACGAATGCGCCCACCTGATCGAGGCCAATCACGGCCCGCGGTTCTGGGCGCTGTGCGAGACGCTGTCGGGCGACCCCGCGCCGCACCGGCGCTGGCTGCGGGCTCACGCCGCGGAGCTGCACGCGATCTCGGCGTGAGGGGGAGCGCCTACCCGCCCAACACCTCGTCCACCCAGGCCGGCACGACCTCCGTCGCCGGGCCGTAGCGGCGCTCGTCGAAGGCGCGGGCGTTGTCCGAGGGCTCCAGGTTCAGCTCGCAGGCGCGGATCCCCAGCCGCCGCGCCCGGGCCACCAGGCCGGCGGCCGGATAGACCGCGCCCGAGGTGCCGATCGACACGAACAGGTCGCTGTCCTCCAGGGCGTCGTCGATCGCGTCCATGAACAGCGGGACCTCGCCGAACCACACCACGTGCGGCCGGGCCGTCCCGACGACGCCGCAGGCGGGGCAGGCGCTGTCGGCGCTCAGCGGCCCCGGGTCCGGCCAGGTCGCCTCGCAGCCGTGGCAGCGAGTGACCCGCAATTGCCCGTGCATGTGGACCACGTCGACGCAGCCGCCCTGCTCGTGCAGATCGTCGACGTTCTGGGTGCACAGGAACAATCGTCCGCCCCGCGCGGCCAGGCCGGCCTGCAGCCGGGCCAGGGCCAGATGCGCCGCATTGGGCGCCGCGCCCGCCAGATTGGCCCGGCGGGCGTTGTAGAAGGCCCGCACCTTGGCCGGATCACGGGCGAAGCCCTCGGGGGTGGCCACCTCCGACAGATCGTACCGGGTCCAGATCCCGCTGGCGTCTCGGAACGTGCCCAGGCCGCTCTCGGCCGAGATCCCGGCGCCGGTCAGGGCGAAGACGTTCAAGCCCATGGGCAGGCCCATTGTGGCGTTTCTCCCCGCCCCCTGGGCGCCTGCTGCGAACTTGACGCCATCGTCACTTTTAATTTGACCCCGTCGGCTCTTTGAGTTGACAGTGTTTAGATAGGAGAGAGACCCGCGTTAGACGGATCCTGTCCAGACCCATTGGCGAGGAGCCCCCCGTGACGGACAAGAACATCACCAAGGACGCCATGTACGATGCGGTGGCGCCGGACGACTTCGAGTCGATGCTCGAACTGGACCGCTACAACAACCGCTCCACGGCTTTCGACAAGATCATTTCGGCGACCCACGACCACTTCTGGGATCCGCTGGACAAGGCCTATATCGATTTCGACGAGCCGTTCGACATGGAGAACCAGGCCCTGGTGCCCGAGGATCTCGTGATCGCCCTGTCGACCGATTACGTCTCCAATCACCTCAGCGACCCCAAGCAGCGCATCCGCTTCATCAACCAGTCGGTGCTGCGCAGCTTCTCGTCGATCCTGCACGGCGAGCAAGGCGCGCTGAACTTGTCGGCGTCGCTCTGCCACGTGCTCAAGGACCAGGGCGCCCAGGAATACGCCGCCAACCAGACCCGCGAAGAGGCCCGCCACGTCACGGCCTTCGCCAAATACATCAAGGCCCGCTGGGGCAAGCCGGTCGAGTGCGGCCCGGCCCTGAAGACCCTGCTGGTCGAGATCATCGGCGCGCCGGAGGTCTACAAGAAGATCATCGGCATGCAGATGCTGGTCGAGGGCCTGGCCATGGGCGCCTTCGCCACCTTCTACACCCAGATCCACGACCCGCTGGGCAAGAAGATGCTGCAGCTGGTGATGACCGACGAGGCCTTCCACCACAAGTTCGGGAAGATCTGGGCCGACCGCACGGTGCCCAAGCTGAGCCCCGAGGAGCACGCGATCATCGAGGACTGGGCGGCGCACTGCTTCCAGACCCTGCTGTTCAACCTGGTCTCGCCCCACCAGCAGCTCGACCTGTACGCCGAGTTCGGCCTGGACCCCGACAAGGTGGTCGAGGAGTACGGGAAGATCATGACCGACGACCTGCGTCGGGAGAACATGAAGGAGCAGACCAACATCTTCCGGGTGCTGGTCAAGACGCTGCTCAACGCCGGCATCATCACCGACCGCACCAAGGCCTTCTACGCGATGTACGTCGACATCGAGGAGCTGAAGGGCGAGGGCGACCGGATGGTCGGCGACGACATCGCCGAGGAAGGCATCCGCCACCTGCAGGCCATCAACTTCAAGGACCGCGCCCACCCGGTGACCATCGCCGCCGAATAGGCCTGTCCGCCGCGCGAGATCAGCGCCCCGCCGGGAACTCCGGCGGGGCGCTTTGCGTTGTGCTCGACTTGTGGGGCAAGGTGGGCGTCATGCGCAGTCTTCTGATCTCGATCGCCGCGAGCCTGCTGGCCGCAACCGGCGCATTCGCCGCCGCCAAGCCGCCGGCCAGGCCGATCCCGGCCAGCTTCTATACGGGCAAGTGGTACGAGATCGCCCGCACGCCCAACGCCGGCCAGCGCGACTGCCAGGCCCCGACCACCGAGTTCACCGGCAAGGGCGCCAACGGCTTTTCCGTGCATCAGGTCTGCCGCAAGGGCTCGGCCAGCGGCGCGGCCAAGGTGTTCGACACCACCGGCAAGATCATCGGAGCCTCCCAGAACACCCGCTTCACCATGAGCTTCCTGGGCGGGCTGAAGAAGCAGGAATACTGGGTGCTGGACTGCGCCGACGACCATTCCTGGGCGATCATGGCCACCCCCGGCGGCAACTATGTCTGGCTGTTGTCGCGCAAGCCCGTGATGAGTCCGGCCGCCAAGGCCCAGGCCTTGGCCCGCGTGAAGACGCTCGGCTACGCCAAGCTGGAATACCCTCAGCAGCCGCCGGCCTAATGATGATGAACCGCCTTCCCGGACTGTTCGCCGCCGGCCTGCTGACCGCGGTCGCCCTCACCGCCTGCGTGGCGGGGCCGAGCGGCAACCCGCATCCGCCCCAGCCGGCCAAGGCCGTCGACCTCGATCGCTATGCCGGCCTCTGGTACGAGGCCGCGCGCTACGACATGCGGTTCGAGAAGGGCTGCGACGGCGTCACGGCCGAGTATTCCAAACGCCCCGACGGCCTGATCCGGGTGGTCAACACCTGCCGCCAGGGCGGGCCGACCGGACCGGTCAAGGTCAGCGAGGGCAAGGCCAAGGTCGCGGACTCCGCCACCGGGGACAAGCCGGGGGCCAAGCTCAAGGTTTCGTTCTTCGGCCCGTTCTTCGTCGGCGACTATTGGGTGCTGGACCACGCCGACGACTATGGCTGGTCGATCGTCGGCGAGGGTTCGGGCCGCTATCTGTGGCTCCTGACCCGCAAGCCGCCAACCCCGGCCGAGCTGAAGGCCCTGACCGACCGGGCCAAGGCCATGGGCTACGATACGTCAATGCTGCGGGTGACTCGACACGCCCCTTGATCTGTACAAATTACTGTACATATTGAGATCGTCGATCGAGGAAGAACGTGATGGACGTGCTCAGCTATTCCGACACTCGGGCCAACCTGAAAGAGGTCATGGACCGCGTGGTAGACGACCGCACGCCGGTGGTGATCACGCGCCAGAAGGCGGAGTCGGTGGTCATGGTCTCACTGTCGGACTGGCATGCCATGGAAGAGACGCTGCATCTCCTTTCGTCGCCGGCCAACGCCGATCGCCTGCGCAGGTCGATCGCGCAACTGGACGCCGGGCAGGGGTCGGAACGGACGCTGATCGAGCCGTGAAGCTCGTCTTCTCCGAACAGGCTTGGGAAGATTATCTGCACTGGCAGGCCGGCGATCAAACCACGCTGGATCGAGTGAACGCGCTAATCAAGGAATGCCTGCGCACGCCGTTCAAGGGCACGGGAAAACCCGAGCCGCTCAAAGGCGACCTGAAAGGCTGGTGGTCGCGGCGGATCACGCTCGAAGACCGGCTCGTCTACCGCGTGGCCGGTTCGGGCGATGAGCAACGGCTGGAAGTGGCTCAATGCCGCTACCGTTACTGACCTCTTGATCCACGAACAAAGCTGGAACAAAGTTCCGGCATGGACGTCGTCATCGATCTTCAGCCTTCACGGCCCGAGACCACCGACCTGGTGACCCGCGGGGCCGGGCGGTTCCTGGTCTCGCTGGGCTACGCGCCCCTGGCCGAGGTCACCCTGCCCAACGGCCGCCGGGCCGACCTGATGGCCCTGGGCCCCAAGGGCGACGTGCTGATCGTCGAGGTCAAGTCGGGGCTGGAGGACTTCCGGATCGATCGCAAGTGGCCGGAGTACGCGCCCTACTGCGACGGCTTCTATTTCGCCGTTTCGCCGAACTTTCCCGAGGGAATCCTGCCCGACGAGCCCGGCCTGATCGTCGCCGACGGCTTTGGCGGGGCGGTGGTGCGCGAGGCGCCGGTCGCGCCGCTGGCCCCGGCCCGGCGCAAGGCCCTGACCCTGGCCTTCGCCCGGCTGGCCGCCCTGCGGGCCGCCGGCGTCAACGCCGAGCGGCTCTCGCTCTAAATCTGGCGCTCTGAATCTGGCGCTCTAGATCTAGCGGTCGAAGTTGCGGGCCAGCAGGAAGCCGAACACCAGTCCGGCCACGAAGGTCCCGACCGCCAGGGCGACGGGACGCTCCTCGGCGACCACGTGGGCCGCCTTGGCCTTTTCGATGCTCCAGGTCTTGCCGACCTCGGCCTTTTCGGCGGCGTAGGCGCGGGCGACCTCGGTCTTCTCGGCCACGGTCTCGACCGCCTTCTCGACGGCGGCCTTGGCGCGCTTGACGCCTTCCTTGGCCGTGGTCTTGGCGGAGGCCTTGGGGGCCGGGGTCTTGATCGTGAAGTCGGTCATGCGAAATCCTGCGGATGGAGGCGCCAAGCATCGTAACACGCCGCGCCGCAAAACGTTTCCCTGATCAGCGGGCGGTTCAGTTGTCGCGCACCACCTTGAGCACCGCCTCGCCGTAGCGGTCGAGCTTGCCTTGGCCCACGCCCCCGGCCTTGGCCAGCGCGCCCAGGGCGGCCGGACGGGCGGCGGCGATCTCGGCCAGGGTGGCGTCGTGAAAGATCACGTAGGGCGGCACGTGCTGCAGCGCCGCCTCCTCGCGCCGCCAGCTCCGCAGGGCCTCGAACAGCGCCTGGTCCTCCAGAGGCACGGTCAGGGCCTGGCGCTTGCGGGCCGTCTTGCCGGCTCCGGAGCGGCCCGGGCTGTCGGCGGTTGCCGGCTGCTGGCGCAGCGAGACCGGCCGTTCGCCGCGATAGACCTGGCGCACGCCCTCGCCGTCGCCCAGGCCGATCAGCGGCCGGCCGTCATTGGGGTCCTCGCGCAGCAGGCCCTCGAACACCAGGGTGTCGATCAGGTCGCGCCAGCCCTGCGGGCTGAACTCCTTGCCGATGCCGAAGGTCGACATCTGGGCCTCGGCCTGGGTCACGTCCTTGGTCTTGCCCAGCAGGTGGTCGACCAAGCGGCCGCGGCCGAATCGCCCGCCCATCCGATGGGCGGCCGACAGGGCCTTCTGGGCGGCTTGCGTGGCGTCGACGCCGGTCGGCGGCGAAACACAGATGTCGCAGACCCCGCAGCGCTCGACCCCCTCCTCGCCGAAATAGCGCCGGACGGCGGCGGCGCGGCAGGTGACGCCTTCCAGCATGGCGTAGAACTGCCGCAGCTTGCGCAGCTGCACGGCCTTGACCTCGTCGGGCGCGCTCTGGGCCTCGATGCGGCGCACGGCCCAGGCCAGGTCGGCCGAGCTGTAGAGGGTGATGCCCTCGGCCGGCTGGCGGTCGCGGCCGGCCCGGCCGATCTCCTGCCAATAGGCCTCGATGGCGGCCGGCGGATCGGCGTGGATCACGAAGCGGACGTCGGGCTTGTCGACCCCCATGCCGAAGGCGATGGTCGCGACCATCACCGCCTCGTCGGCCTCGAGGAACTCTTCCAGCCGCCGGGCCCGCACGGCCTTGTCGAGGCCCGCGTGATAGGCCAGGGCCGGTATGCCCTCGGCGATCAGCTTCTCGGCCAGCTTCTCGGTGGAGTCGCGGCTGCCGGCATAGACCACGCCGGCCCGGTTCGGGCGCTCGGTGACCAGTTCGATGACCCGGTCGTGGCCCTTGCCCTTCTTGCGCTCGGCGTTCAGGGCCAGCTCGTGGCGGGCGAAGCTGTCGACGAATTCGGCCGCGCCCTGCAGACGCAGCTCCGAGCGGATGTCGTCGCGGGTCCGGGCGTCGGCGGTGGCGGTGACGGCCAGGCGCGGGGCGTGCGGGAACACCTCCGCCAAACGGCCCAGCATTCGGTATTCGGGGCGGAAGTCGTGGCCCCACTGGCTGACGCAGTGGGCCTCGTCGACGGCGACCAGCGACAGGGGCAGGCGCGACAGCCGCTCCAGCATCGACGGCTGCATCAGGCCTTCGGGCGACAGGTAGAGCAGGTCCAGCACCCCGGCGTCGATCCGCCGCCAGATCTCGGCCCGCTCGCCGGGCAGGGTGTTGCTGTCCAGCCGCTCGGCCGCGACGCCGGCCTGCTGCAGGCCCGCTACCTGGTCGGCCATCAGGGCGATCAGCGGCGAGACCACCAGGCCCAGGCCCGGGCGGACCAGGGCCGGGATCTGGTAGCACAGGCTCTTGCCGCCGCCGGTGGGCAGCACGGCCAGGGCGCTGCGCCCGGCCAGCAGTTCGCCGATCACCCCGGCCTGCAGCCCCCGGAAGTCCGAGTGGCCGAAGGTGCGGCGCAGCACCTCGCGCGCCGCGTCGAGCGAAGCGGGCGGCCGGTCTTGGACGGAATCAGGAAGGTCGTACACGGGCGTGTTTTGACAGCGCCCGGACCTCAGGCCAAGCGCGGCGCCACGATCTGGCCCCGGAATTCGGCTTGAAAGCGGACATCGGCTTCACGGGCTCTGCATCGAAGGCCGCCAGCGTGTTCGCGGCGCGACCGGAAAGTGAAACGAACCATGAACACGCGGGGCGTGCAAGGCCGATGAGGCGTCGTTCATCCCTCGTCAATCTTGTCGCGCGTTTTGTGAGCTTCAGCTAAACGGAATTCGGCGCGCGCCGGGATATTCGCGCCTTTCGGGATAAGGACGACATGGCCAACGGCACCTTCGGCGGGAACAAGCCGGCGAAGCCCCAGCGTACGCCGCTGCAGGCGTTGCTCTACTGGGCGGTCGTGCTCGGCGTCTGGGGCCTGATCTTCGTCGTCGCCTTCTTCGCGGTGTTCGCCAGCGATCTGCCCGACACCTCCAAGCTGTACGACGTCAAGCGCCAGCCCTCGATCAACTATCTGGACCGCTCCGGGGCCCTGCTGGCCGTGCGCGGCAGCCAGTACGCGCCGCCCGTCGACCTGGACGCCCTGCCCGAATACGTGCCGGCCGCCTTCGTGGCGATCGAGGACCGTCAGTTCTATCACCACATCGGCTTCAACCCCTGGGGCATCGCCCGCTCGCTGATCTGGAACCTGAGCCACGAGGGCGGACCCCAGCGCGGCGGCTCGACCATCACCCAGCAGCTGGCCAAGAACCTGTTCCTCAGCCCGGCCCAGAACTATCGCCGCAAGGCCCAGGAGCTGATCCTGGCCGTCTGGCTGGAGCTGAAGTTCAGCAAGAAGCAGATCCTGGCCCTGTACATGAACCGGGTCTATTTCGGGGCCGGCGCCTACGGCATCGAGGCCGCCTCGCAGCGCTATTTCAACAAGCCCGCCTCGCAGCTGACCGTCGGCGAGGCCGCCCTGCTGGCCGGACTGATGAAGGCCCCGGCCCGCTATTCGCCGGTCTCGGCCAGCGACCGCGCCGCCCGCCGCGCCACCATCGTGCTCGACGAGATGGTGCGGATGAAGGCCATCACCGCCGAGCAGCGCGACGAGGCCTTCCGCGAGCCGGTCCGCGTCTCGGCCACCCTGGCCAACCAGCGCGCCCAGTACTTCACCGACTATGTCGACGCCCAGGTGCGCTCGCTGGTCGGCGAACCGACCGAGGACCTCGTCGTCGAGACCACCCTGGACCTGCCGATCCAGGTGGCCGCCGAGCGCTCGGTGCAGGTCGGGGTCGAGGGCCACAAGGCCCAGGGCGTCCAGCAGGCGGCCCTGGTGGCCATCGACGGCGAAGGCCGCATCCGCGCCTATGTCGGCGGCGCCGACTATGGCGAGACCCAGTTCGACCGCGCCACCAGCGCCCGCCGCCAGGCCGGCTCGGCCTTCAAGCCGTTCGTCTACCTGACCGCCATGGACCAGGGCCGCAACCCCAGCGTCGTGGTCGTCGACGAGCCGGTGAAGATCGGCAACTGGGAGCCCAAGAACTACACCAACAAGTATCTGGGCCAGATGACCCTGCAGACGGCGCTCTCCCAGTCGATCAACACGGTCGCCGCGCGCCTGGCCAGCGAGGTCGGCACCAGCAACGTCGCCGCCACCGCCCGCCGCCTGGGGATCACCAGCAAGATCCAGCTGGACCCGTCGATGGCCCTGGGCGCGGTCGAGGTCTCGCCGATGGAGATGGCCCAGGCCTACGCCCCGTTCTCGAACGGCGGCTTCCTGGCCAAGGGCTACGGCATCGAGCGCATCCGCACGACCAGCGGCAAGGTCCTGTACGACCACAGCGTCGACCGCACCCAGCGCCCGGCGGTGATCGGCTCGCCGTCTCTGCAGTACATGAACCAGATGATGCGCCAGGTGGTGGCCGCCGGCACGGGCACGCGGGCCAAGGTCGCGGGCTACGACATCGCCGGCAAGACCGGCACCACCAGCGACTACCGCGACGCCTGGTTCGTCGGCTACACCGGCGGCTTCGTCGCCGCGGTGTGGACCGGCAAGGACGACAACACCTCGATGCGCAAGGTCACCGGCGGCGGCGCCCCGGCCGAGATCTGGCGCAACTTCATGGCCGCGGCCCTGCCGCGCCTGAAGGCCACCCCGATCCCCGGCGGCGTGATCGAACCCCCGCCCCCGGCCACCGACGACCCGATCGGCGACATCCTGACCGGCCCGGCGGGGCCCGAGGGCCCGGCGGCCGAGACGCCCGCGCCAGGGACGCCGGCGCCGGAGCAGCTGCCTTACTGAACTAGGCCCGGGCGGCGAACACTTGCCCCCTACGGGCCTTCGGCCGTCTTCCCCCACAGGGGGAAGAGGACGCCGCGCGAAACCTCCGCCCCCTATGGGGGCGGACAGGCGGCGAAGCCGCCAGGTGGGGGCAAGGGGGTGTGATCCCACGCCAAGACCGGCGCCCTACCTCTCCAGCCCCGCCAGCACCTTCGGATCCCGCTTCGCCAGCTCGACGATCCGCTCGATCAGCGCGTCCCTGCTCTCCAGCGCCAAGCCGTCGCGCAGCTTGGCCAACCGCTCGCGCACATAGCCCCGCCCGGTCGCGTCCAGCAGGTTGGCCGCCACCACGACCGCCGCCTGGTGCTTGCAGGCCCCGAACTTGTCGAAGCCCGGGCAGGTGCAGGCGCCTTCGCCGTCCGGGGCGCGCAGGCTGACGACATAGAGATCGCCGACGCTGCCGGTCACATGGGCGGTGACGGCGTCGTCCTCGATGGCCACCAGGTCGACCTTGCCCTCTTCGGCCAGCTGGGCGCCGCTCTCGAACCAGCGCTCGTCCATGCGCCCGCGCCAGGCGTCAGCGTCGAACAGGCTCATGCGTCGTCCTCGATGCGGTGGATGTCGTCGTCCGACAGGCCGAAATGGTGGCCGATCTCGTGGACCAGCACGTGGGTGATCAGCTCGCCCAGGGTGACGTCGCCGCGCTCGCACCATTCGTCGAGGATCGGCCGGCGATACAGGAACACCATCGAGGTCTGCGGCGAGGGGTCGAGGACCGAGCGGCGGCCCAGGTCGACGCCCTGGTAGAGGCCGGTCAGCTCGAACGGATCCTCGATGCCCAGGTCGTCGAGCACCTCGTCGGCGGCGAAATCGTCGATGCGGAACACCACGTCGCCGGTCTGGCGGCGGAAATCGGCGGGCAGGTCGTCGAAGGCTTTTCGCGCCAGGGCGGCGAAATCGTCCAGCGACGGGGCGAAACGGTCGGTCCAGGTCATGGTCGCTACATAGGCCGCGCCAGCCCATCGGGGAAGGCCGCGCCGGAAAGGGGTTCGAGCCTCCGCGACAGCGGCGCTCATCGCGCTCTGGTCACGCGCGGCCTAATCTGTGAATCTGATTCGCTAACCACGTCCGCAGCCCGGGGGCCGACGACAAGCCTGATGACCTCGTCCGACCTGATCTTGGCCGCGACGGCCGGCGCGGTCTGCCTCGCCCTTTGCGCCACGCTGTGGGCGATGTCCCAGCGACGGCGGTTCGAGGACCATCTGGCCCGCCTGAAGGCCCGCGCCACGAGCCTGGAAACCCGGCTGATGGACAGCCAGGGGGCGGCCGAGGCCTTCGAGAGCGCCCTGGTCGTCATCCACGACGGCGGCGTCGACCTGGTGTCCGGCGAGGACGCCCTGGCCGAATGCGCGCGGATTCTCGACGTCGACGCCGACGCCCAGGCCGTGGTGGTGGCCCTCACCGAGGCCGATCCGGCCCACGCCCACAAGCTGAAGGCCCTGTTCGAACAGGGCGAGGTCTGCGCCTTCGAGGCGCGCAGCCCGCGCGGCGGGGTGGTGGTCGAGGGCCGCGCGGCCGGGACCCGCGCCTGGCTGCGCCTGGCCGCGGCCGTCGACGACGAGAGCGGCCTGCCCGACGCCGGCCGCTTCGCCGCCTTCATGGACGGCCTGGTCGAGCCGGCCTGGATCTCCGGCGCCGACGGCGCGCCGGTCTGGGGCAACGCGGCCTATCTGCGCGTGGTCGGGGTCGAGACGGCCGCCGATGCGACGCGCGACAACAAGTCGATCGATCGGGCCGCCGACGCCCTGGCCGTCGAGGCCGCCAAGGCCGGCGAGCTGCGCGAACTGGTCCGCTGGGTGCCGCTGGACGGCCGCCGCCGCGCCCTGCGCTTCTCGGCCCAGCCGCTGGACGGCGGCGGGGTCGGGGTGTTCAGCAGCGACGTCACCGAGGTCGAGGACATGCGCGACGCGCTGAAGAAGCACGTCGCCGCCCACGACGAGACCCTGAACCACATCGCCGACGCGGTGGCGATCTTCAGCGCCGGCCGCCGCCTGGCCTTCCACAACACCGCCTTCGCCGAGCTTTGGGGGCTGGAGCCGGCCTGGCTGGCCGAACGCCCGACCCATGGCGAGGTGCTGGACCGCCTGCGCCAGCGTCGCCGCCTGCCCGAGACGGTCGACTACGCCAAATGGAAGGCGGCCGAGCTGGCGCGCTACGAGGACCTGGGACCCCAGGCCGACGAGCTGTGGGACCTGCCCGACGGCCGCACCCTGCGCGTCGTGCGCCAGCCCCACCCGCTGGGCGGCATGCTGCTGCTCTATTCCGACATCACCGGCGAGCTGCGCCTGAAGGCCCAGTACAACGCCCTGATCCAGGTGCAGCAGGCCACGCTGGACAAGCTGAACGACGCGGTGGCGGTGTTCGGCTCGGACGGCCGCCTGCGGCTGCACAACGAGGCCTTCGAGACCTTCTGGAACGTCTCGGCCCAGGCCCTGGAGGCGGCGGTCGACTTCGAGGGCGTGGTCGAGCTGTGCGTGCCGCGCCTGCACGACCTGTCGTTCTGGCGCGAGCTGAAGGGCCGGGTGGCCGATCCCGATCCCCAGATGCGCGCCCCGACCTCGGGCGAGACCCGCACCTCGGACAACCGGATCATCGTCTATCAGAGCCGTCCGTTGCCCGACGGCGCGACCCTGATCGCCTTCGCCGACGTCACCGACACCCGGCAGCTGGAAAGCGCCCTGGCCGACCGCTCCCAGGCCCTGACCGAGGCCGAGCGGCTCAAGCGCGACTTCGTCGGCAACGTCTCCTACGAGCTGCGCACGCCGCTGACGACGATCATCGGCTATTCGGAGCTGCTGGAGCGGGCCGACGGCCTGTCGGACCGCAGCCGGGGCCACGTGGCCTCGGTGCGCGCCGCCGCCACCCAGCTGGCCCGCTCGATCGACGACGTGCTGGACATGGCCCAGATCGACGCCGGCGAGATGGCGCTGGAGATCGAGGACATCCGCGTGGCCGGCCTGCTCAGCGACGCCCAGGAGCGTTCGCTGAAACTGGCCCAGATCGGCGGGGTCACCCTGTCGGTCGAGTGCGACAAGGACGTCGGCCTGATCCGCGGCGACCACAAGCGGCTGTCGCAGATCCTGGACCACCTGATCGAGAACGCCCTGCGCCAGACTCCGCCGGACGGGGTGGTCACCCTGTCGGCGCGACGGGCCCTGGGCGAGGTGCGGCTGGACGTCACCGACACCGGCCGGGGCGTGCCCTTCCACGTCCAGGCCCACATCTTCGACCGCTTCGTCGGCCGCGACCGCGGCGGCCCGGGCCTGGGCCTGGCCCTGGTCAAGGCGCTGGTCGAGCTGCACGGCGGCTGGGTGGCGCTGGAGAGCGAACCCGGCGCGGGCTCGATGTTCACCTGCCACCTGCCCGAGACGCAGCAGCCCGGGGCGGCGCAGCCGGAGTTCGGGTTCTAGGTCCTAGGTTTGTACGGCGACCGCTTGCCCCCTACGGATCGCTTCGCGATCGTCTTCCCCCAAAGGGGGAAGAGGGCTGTCCGCGCACCCTCCGCCCCCTATGGGGGCGGACAGACCGCGAAGCGGTCAGGTGGGGGCAAGTGGGTGAGCCACCGCCCCTGACACGAACCCTAGTGCTGGCTTTCCGGCAGCCGCACGACCAGCCCGTCCAGCGCGTCGCTGACCTTGATCTGGCACGACAGGCGCGAGTTCGGCTCGACGTTCTCGGCGAAGTCCAGCATCGATTCTTCCATGGCCGACTTCTCGCCGGTCTTCGAGATCCAGGCGTCGTCGACATAGACGTGGCAGGTGGCGCAGGCGCAGGCGCCGCCGCAGTCGGCGTCGATGCCCGGCACGTTGTTCTTCACCGCGCCTTCCATGACCGTCAGGCCCGGCTTGACGTCGATGACGTGGTCGGTGCCGTCGTGCTCGATGTAGGTGATCTTGGCCATGGGTCCCCTGAACTGGTTTTGCCTAATATACTTTCGAACGATCGTTTTACGCCGCTACTTCTTTCATGGAAATCGTCGGATCCGCCAGCTTCTCGATGCTGACGGGCGTGCGCTTGGCGATCAGCTGCTTGCCGGCCATGAACTCGGGCGGCGCGTTGACCGCCTCGACGGCCTGGACCAGGTCGCCCTTCAGGTGGAAGACGGCGAACTTGGCGGCGGCCACGTCGCCGCGCACCACCTGGCGGTCGGCGTCGAACGGCAGGCCGGCGATCTGCAGTTTCAGGTCGTACTGGTCGGACCAGAACCACGGAATCTCGTGCGGCGGCATGGCCTTGCCGGCGATGGCGGACGCGGCCTGCTTGGCCTGTTCCAGGGC
This sequence comes from Caulobacter sp. Root1455, assembly GCF_001426905.1. Classification (GTDB taxonomy): domain Bacteria; phylum Pseudomonadota; class Alphaproteobacteria; order Caulobacterales; family Caulobacteraceae; genus Caulobacter. Next base: position 190,056 of record NZ_LMFQ01000023.1, on the reverse strand, counting down.
GTTGGGCACGCTCTCCAGCCGGAACTGGCGGCCATAGATCGGCAGCGGCCGGTGGGTCAGGTCGCCGATGGCGAACACGAACGGATCGGCCGTGCGGGCCTCGATGTCGACCACCACGCCGTTGGCGCACTCCAGGCCGGCGTCGCGGGCCAGCTCCTCGTTGGGGATCGCCCCGACCCCGACCAGGGCGACGTCGCAGGCCACCACCCGGCCGTCGGTGAAGCGCACGCCGGTCACGTGGCCGTTCTCGCCCTCGAAGCCCGCCACCCCGGCGTCCAACTCGAAGGCCACGCCCCGGGCGCCGTGATAGTCCTGGAAGAAGGTCGACAGGGTCTCGCAGGCCACGCGGGCCAGCACGCGCGGCTCGCGCTCGATGATCATCACATGGCCGCCCAGGGCGCGGGCCGAGGCCGCCGCTTCCAGGCCCACATAGCCGCCGCCGATCACCGCCAGCCGCTTGCCGGGGCCGAGCGCGGCCTTCAGGGCCTCGGCGTCGGCCGCCGTGCGCAGCGACAACACGCCGGAGAGATCGGCGCCGGGGATCGGCAGGGCCCGGGCCCGGGCGCCGGTGGCCAGGATCAGATAGTCGTAGGGCAGGGTCTCGCCCGAGGCGAGGCTGACGGTCTTGGCGCCGCGATTGATCGACACCACGACGCCGCCCAGGCGCAGGGAGACCCCGGCCTCCTCGTACCAGCTGCTGGGCTTGAGCTGCAGGCTGTCGGCGTCGGCCTCGCCCTTCAGCCAGGCCTTGCTGAGCGGCGGGCGCTGATAGGGCAGCAGGGGCTCTTCGCCGATCAGCACGATCGGGCCGACATGGCCGTACTGGCGCAGGAAGGCCGCGGCCGAACCGCCGGCATGGCCGGCGCCCACGATCACGACGCGGGCGTTCAGGTCACCTGTTCCAGCTTCACTCAACGCCATCGTCCTCCCGTTCGAACAAAGATGACGAGGGCGTCACCTTTTTGCAAGCCGATCGGCCTGGGGTCCGAAGACCGCGATTGGAAGGGCGCTCGTCGCTAGACGACCCGCTCCACCAGCATCTTCTTGATCTCGGCGATCGCCTTGGCCGGGTTCAGGCCCTTGGGGCAGACCTGGGCGCAGTTCATGATCGTGTGGCAGCGATAGAGCTTGAACGGGTCCTCGAGGTTGTCGAGGCGGTCGCCCGTGGCTTCGTCGCGGCTGTCGATCAGCCAGCGGTAGGCGTGCAGCAGGGTGGCCGGGCCCAGGTACTTGTCGCCGTTCCACCAGTAGCTGGGGCACGAGGTCGAGCAGCAGGCGCACAGGATGCACTCGTAGAGGCCGTCCAGCTTGGAGCGGTCTTCCGGCGACTGCTTCCACTCGGTCTGCGGCTCGGGCGTGACGGTGTGCAGCCAGGGCTCGATCGAGGCGTACTGGGCGTAGAACAGCGTCAGGTCCGGGATCAGGTCCTTGACCACCGGCTGCGACGGCAGCGGGCTGATCTGCACGGCCTTGCCGGGGGTGTCGGCGTGGCCGTGGGTGCAGGCCAGGGTGTTGCGGCCGCCGATGTTCATCGCGCACGAGCCGCAGACGCCTTCGCGGCACGAGCGGCGGAAGGCCAGCGTCGGGTCGATGGTGTTCTTGATGTAGAGCAGGGCGTCCAGGACCATCGGGCCGCAGGCGTCGAGGTCCACCTCGTAGGTGTCCCAGCGCGGGTTGCGGCCGTCTTCCGGATCGTAGCGATAGATCTTGAACGACCGCGTGTTCTTGGCGCCGGCCGGAGCGGGCCAGGTCTTGCCGTGCTGGACGGTGGAGTTCTTGGGGAGGGTGAGCTGAACCATCGATCGTACCCTCAGTACACGCGCTGCTTGGGCGGGATGTAGTCGATGTCTTTCGACATGGTGTAGCTGTGCACCGGCCGGAAATCGATCTTCACCTTGCCGGTCGACGGGTCGAGCCAGGCCAGGGTGTGCTTCATCCAGTTGGCGTCGTCGCGCGTGGAGAAGTCCTCGCGGGCGTGGGCGCCGCGGCTTTCGGTGCGGTTGACCGCCCCGGCCACGGTGACCACGGCCTGGCCGATCAGGTTGTCGAACTCCAGGGTCTCCATCAGGTCGGTGTTCCACACCAGCCCCCGGTCGCTGACCTTGATGTCCTTGGCCTTGTCCCAGACCGCCTGCAGGCGCACGACGCCGCTTTCCAGGCTCTCGCCGGTGCGGAACACCGCGGCGTCCTCCTGCATGGCCTTCTGCATCTCCAGACGCAGGGCCGCCGTCGGCTGATTGCCGTTGGCGTGGCGGAAGCGGTCGAAGCGGGCCAGGTGGCCGTCGGTCATGCTGTCCTTCAGCTCCGGCTGGGTGGCCAGGGGCTTGAGGATCTCGGCGCAGCGCAGGGCGGCCGCGCGGCCGAACACCACCAGGTCGATCAGGCTGTTGGAGCCCAGGCGGTTGGCGCCGTGCACCGACACGCAGGCCGCCTCGCCCACGGCCATCAGGCCGGGGATCACCTGGTCGGGGTTGTCGCCCGACTTGGTGACGACCTCGCCGTGATAGTTCGTCGGGATGCCGCCCATGTTGTAGTGGACGGTCGGCAGGACCGGGATCGGGGCCTTGGTCACGTCGACGCCGGCGAAGACCTTGGCGGTCTCGGAGATGCCGGGCAGGCGCTCGTGCAGGATCTTCGGGTCCAGGTGGTCCAGGTGCAGGAAGATGTGGTCCTTGTTGGGGCCCACGCCGCGACCTTCGCGGATCTCGATGGTCATGGCCCGGCTGACCATGTCGCGCGGGGCCAGGTCCTTCACGGACGGGGCGTAGCGCTCCATGAAGCGCTCGCCTTCCGAGTTGGTCAGGTAGCCGCCCTCGCCGCGGGCGCCCTCGGTGATCAGGCAGCCGGCGCCGTAGATGCCGGTGGGGTGGAACTGCACGAACTCCATGTCCTGCAGCGGCAGGCCCGCGCGCAGCGCCATGGCGTTGCCGTCGCCCGTGCAGGTGTGGGCCGAGGTGGCCGAGAAGTAGGCGCGGCCGTAGCCGCCGGTGGCCAGGATGACCATCTGGGCCTGGAACCGGTGCAGGGTGCCGTCGTCCAGCTTCCAGGCGGTCAGGCCCCGGCAGACGCCGTCTTCCATGATCAGGTCGAGCGCGAAGTACTCGATGAAGAACTCGGTGTCGTGGGCCAGGGACTGGCCGTACATCGTGTGCAGCATGGCGTGACCGGTGCGGTCGGCCGCCGCGCAGGTGCGCTGGATCGGACCTTCGCCGAAGTTCTTGGTCATGCCGCCGAAGGCGCGCTGATAGATCTTGCCGTCCACGGTGCGCGAGAACGGCACGCCCCAGTGCTCCAGCTCGTAGACCGCCGCCGGGGCGTTGCGGGTCAGGTATTCGATGGCGTCCTGGTCGCCCAGCCAGTCCGAGCCCTTGACGGTGTCGAACATGTGCCAGCGCCAGTCGTCCTGGCCCATGTTGCCCAGCGAGGCCGAGATCCCGCCCTGGGCGGCGACCGTGTGGCTGCGGGTCGGGAACACCTTGGTGACGCAGGCGGTCTTCAGGCCGGCCTGGGCGCAGCCGAGCGCGGCCCGGAGGCCCGAACCGCCGGCGCCGACGACGACGACGTCGAACTTGTGGTCGATGAACTTGTAGGCCGACATCAGAGGGCTCCGGTGAAGGCGACCTTGAGGATCGCCACGACCCCAAGAGCGCCGCCGAGGACGCAAACGAAAAGATTGGCGAGGACCAGCACGGTCTTGGTCGTGAAGTCCGGGATGTAGTCCTCGATCACCACCTGCACCGCGCCCTTCAGATGGATCAGGGCGACGACGATCAGCAGGCAGAGCAGGACGGTGTTGTGCGGGATGGCCACCCATTCGGCGGCGCCGTCGAAGCCCAGGCCCGCCAGGCGCAGGCCGGCGAACAGGCCCCACAGGGCCAACGGGATCAGGGCGATGCCCGACACGCGCTCGGTGATGAAGTGACTGACGCCGTGCCGGGAGGCGCCCAGGCCGCGGGCCCGGGACATCGGCGTGCGGAAACGGTTGGCGGAGGAAGGACCGGCCATGTCAGAGCGCTCCGGTTTGGGCGGCGATGACCCAGACGACGATCGCGCCGACCACCGCGAAGGCGATGGCGCAGGCGCCGGACATGTCGGCGATCTTCGGCGTGAAGCCCTTGCCGGCGTCCCAGACGGTCTGACGCACGGTGTAGGCGATGTTGTAGAGCACCGCGACGGTCAGGCCGAACAGCACCAGCTTGCCGAACGGCGAGCCCAGGGCGCCGGTGTAGCAGGCGTAGGCTTCGGGACCCGAGGCCAGGGCCAGGGCCCAGCCGGCCAGCAGCAGGACGGCGACATAGAGCGCGAAGACGCAGGCTCGGTGCAGGATCGAGCAGGCCATGGTGATGTGCCAGCGCCAGACTTGCAGGTGCGGCGACAGAGGGCGCTCGGGGAGGCCCCCGCTGGTCTCGGTCATGGTTGTGTCCAACCCTTTGGCTTTGTGCGTTGCGGGATGCTTTTAAGCGCGACGTTGGGGGTGTCAACGCAGCCGCCCTTGTTGAGAAGCGTTCTCAGCATCGTGAGGGATAGGCGCGACGAAATCCCGAGGCCGAGGCTTCCGTCGCGGCGCCGCGAAGGCGATCGGCGTTCGCCGACCGCGTTCAACCTTTCGTTCAGCCCTGAAGGGTAAATGATCGGTTGACCGAGTTGGGGTGCGTTCAATGGCCGCAGGGATTTTGACGGATGCGCCGGCGGTCGCCAGTTGGCGACGCAGACTCGGCGCGGTGAGCGACGTGCTGCGGGTCTCGGGCGGCGACACCGGCGGGATGGGCGCGCGCCTGGTGTTCTCGGCCGTCGTCTTCTGCGCCACCCTGCCCTATTCCAACGATCCCGCGCCGTTCTTCTGGATGGCGGCGATGGCCGCCCTGGCCGTCGCCGAGGCGCGCACCTCGGAGGGCGCCGCCGACCTCTTCGCCTGGATGCAGAGCGCCGGCTACGCCCTGGCCGGCTTCTACCTGACCTTCTTCCAGATCGGCGCGGCCCAGACCTTCGGCGTGACCCTCTACGGCGTGGTCATGTTCGAGATCCTGGTGCGCGACTACGCCCGACCCAAGCGCCTGCTGACCAACCTGACGCCGATGCTGATCTCGATGGTCTTTGTCCAGCTGGGAGCCAGCGTGCGGCTGGTCCAGCGCGACCAGCCCTGGCGAATCGCCACGGTGCTGGCCACCACCTACCTGGTCTTCCGGGTCTTCCGGTCGCTTCAGATCGACCTGACGCGCGCCCGCCGCGAGGTGGCGGAGGCGCAGGACCGCGCCGAGGCCGACGCCCGCACCATCCGCGAGGCCCACCGCATCGCCCTGATGGCCGAGGACATGGCCGGGGTGGGTCACTGGCGCGTCCATCTGGCCAGCGGCGAGACCACCTGGTCCGAAGGGGTGTTCCGGATTTACGGGCGCGAGCCTTCGACCGGCGTCCCCGACCTGGAAACCCAGCTGGCCCATTTCGACGCCGCCGACCGCCCCCGCTGGCGGGCCGGGCTGAAGGCCGCCGCCGCGACGGGCGAGCCGTTCGAGTTCGAGGTTCGCCTGACCCGGACCGACGGCGCGGTGCGCCACGTCGTCTGCCACGCGGCGGTCGAGCCTGACGGCGAGGGCCAGGTCGCCACCCTGTTCGGCGCCCTGATGGACGTGACCGAGGCCCGCGCCCGCGAGGCCGCCCTGCTGGACGCCAAGCTGCGCGCCGAGGCCGCCGCCGAGGCCAAGGCCGAGTTCCTGGCCAATATGAGCCACGAGATCCGCACGCCGCTCACGGCGATCAACGGCTTTTCAAGCCTGCTCGCCGATCTCGACGACCTGACGCCCGACGCGAGCCTCTACGTGCGGCGGGTCAGGACGGCGGGCATGACCCTGCTGACCGTGGTCAACGACATCCTGGAATTCTCCAAGCTGGAGTCCGGCCACGTGGCCCTGGCGCCCCAGCCGTTCGCCCTGGCGCCGTTCCTGGACGACGTGATGGCCCTGTTCGCCGACCAGGCCGCCGCCAAGCACCTGGCGCTGTCGCTGGATCTCGACCCCGACGTCCCCGCGGCCCTGGAGGCCGACGCCGACCGGCTGCGCCAGGTGATCGTCAACCTGGTCGGCAACGCCATCAAGTTCACCGAGACCGGCGAGGTGCGCCTGAGCGTGCGCCATGCCGGCGGCGTGCTGCGGGTCTCGGTGCGCGACACCGGCTGCGGCGTGCCCGAGGACAAGCGCGACGGCCTCTTCCAGCGCTTCTTCCAGGCCGACGGCTCGATCAGCCGCCGCTACGGCGGCACGGGTCTGGGCCTGTCGATCTGCAAGGGCCTGGTCGAGCTGATGGGCGGCTCGATCGCCATGGAGCCCGCGCCGGACGGCGGCTCGATCTTCGCCTTCGAGGTCCGCGCCGAGGAAGCCGCGCCGGTTCCGGCGGGCGGGCGCGCCGAGCGCGCCAGGCCGGTCGTCCGCGCCCAGGTCCTGGTCGTCGACGACGTGGCGGTGAACCGCGAACTGGTGCGCGCCATGCTGCAGGCTGTCGGCCACGAGGTCTCCGAAGCCGGCAGCGCGTCCGAGGCCCTGCGCCTGACCGCCTGCGAGCGGTTCGACCTGATCCTGATGGACCTGCAGATGCCCGAGGTCGACGGCTTCGCCGCCGCCCGCGCCGTCCGCGCCCAGGACAGCGCCAACCGCGACACCCCGATCATCGCGCTGAGCGCCGACGTCCTGCCCGAACATGTGGAGGCCAGCGTCCAGGCCGGCATGAACGGCCACATCGGCAAGCCGATCTCGCCGTCGGAGCTGATCGACGCCATCGACCGCTGGGCGCGCGCGCGGGCGCCGGCCGACGCGGCGGACGAGGAATCCCTCTCTCTTTGAGAGAGGGATTTTCAATCCCGAAACAGCGTCAGCGCCGCATGCTGCAGCAGCATGATGGTCTTGGCGTCGCGGATGCGGCCGTCGGCGACCATGGCCAGGGCCTCGTCGATCGCCAGCTCCAGCACCTCGATGTCCTCGCCCTCGTCCGGATGCCCGCCGCCGTCGCCGATCCGCATCGCGGCGTCGTATTCGGCGACGAAGAAGTGCAGCACCTCGGTCACCGAGCCCGGGCTCATGAAGGCCTCGAAGACCTTGGTCACTTCGCCCAGGCGATAGCCCAGCTCCTCCTCGACCTCGGCGCGGATGCGGACCTCCGGCTCGGCGTCGTCCAGCAGGCCGGCGGCGGCCTCGACCAGCAGGTCGTCATAGCCGTTGACGAAGGCCGGATAGCGGAACTGCTTGACCAGCAGCACGGTGCGCTCAGCCAGGTTGTAGGGCAGCAGCACCGCTCCGTTGCCGCGGTCGTAGTGCTCGCGGGCTTGCGTCTGCCAGGTTCCGTCGCGGCGCTTCCAGTCGAAGGTGGTCGTCCTCAGGACGTACCAGTTGTCGGAGAGCAGGCGGGTTTCGTGGACGCGGACGCGGTCTTTGACGCTCATCTGGCGCTCCTGGTGTCGGTGGAATTTCGACGGCGAATGACCGCGGGACCGCCCTCGTCCTTCGACAGGCTCAGGATGAGGGCTACTTTCGGCGTCGGTTCAGTAGGAAACCTCATCCTGAGCTTGTCGAAGGACGAGGTTTTCGGACCAGGACCGTTCACGCTCCCCTAATCCCTCACCCGGGCCACATAGTCGGCCGAGCGCATTTCCTGCAGGCGCGACACCGTGCGCTCGAACTCGAACGACCCGTGGCCGGCCGGGTACAGGGCCTCGGGCTCGCCGTGGGCCAGGGCCACCAGCTTGGCGTCGGCCTCGTAGAGGGCGTCCACCAGGGTGTTGAACCGCTTGGCCGCGTCGCGCCGCTCGGGCGTCAGCAGCGGCACGTCCTCCAGGAACAGGGTGTGGAACCGCTCGGCGATCGCCAGATAGTCCTGCGGCCCCAGGGCCTGCTGGCAGAGACTGGCGAACGAGGCGCGCAGCAGGCCGCCGGCGGCGCGCGGGAAGCGCATCTTGCGGCCTAGAACTTCCAGAGTGGCGCCGGTCTCCTCGGCCCCGTCCAGCATGTCGGCCCACAGGCGGTCGAATTCGGCGAGGCTGGTCTTGTCGTCCGGGGCCAGCCAGGTGCGGGCGGCGCGCAGGCGGTCGAGCCGGAAGTCGACCGGGCCGCGCACGGCCACGACCTCCAGCCTCTCCTTCAGCATCTCGATGAACGGGACGAAGAGCTGGCGGTTGAGGCCGTCCTTGTAGAGCTCGTCGGGCGGGCGGTTGGACGTGGCCACCAGGGTCACGCCCTGGGCGAACAGCGCCTCGAACAGCCGGCCCAGGATCATGGCGTCGGCGATGTCGGTGACCTGCAACTCGTCGAAGCACAGCAGGCGGGCGTCCTCGGCGATCAGGTCGGCGGTGGGCGCGATCGGGTCGTCGCCCTTGTGCTGGCCGAAACGCGCCTTGCGCTCGGCCGCGTCACCCTTGCGCCAGGCGTTGATGTGCTCGTGGACCTCGGCCATGAAGGCGTGGAAGTGCGCCCGACGCTTCTTGGCGACCGGGGCGCTGTCGAAGAACAGGTCCATCAGCATGGACTTGCCGCGCCCGACCGGTCCCCACAGATATACGCCCCTCTGGGCCTTGGGCTTGCGGCCGAACAGCGAGAAGCCCGGCTCGCCGGCGTTGTCGAGATCGGCCTCCAGCCGCGACAGGGCGTCGACCGCGGCGGCCTGGGCGACGTCGGGCTTGATCTCGCCCTGGGCCAGGCGTTCTCGATAGGCGGTGCGGACGGAAGTGGGCATCGTCGACCCGGTTAGCGCGCCGTGGCCGGCGGGGAAAGGCCTAAGGCGCCTCTAGGCCCGGCCCGGGACGCGCAGGCGGCCGCGCATGAACTCGACGAAAGCCCGCAAGGGGGCCGAGGCGCCCAGGCGGCTGGGATAGTAGAGATGCCAGGCGGTCGGACCGGCCAGATAGGGGTCCAGCACCCGCTCCAGCCGTCCCGTCATCACGTGCGGCATGGCCAGGGGCTCGGGCTGATAGGTCAGGCCCAGGCCGTCGATCGCGCTCTTCAACAGGAAGTCGAAGTCGTTGACGCTGATCGCGCTGTCGACCGCCACCTCGAATTCGCGGCCGTCCTCCTCGAACTCCCAGCGATAGTTGTTGCGGCGGGTCGTCTGCAGGACGTTCAGGCAGGGGATGGCCTTCAGGTCGCGCGGATGCTCGGGCCGGCCCCAGCGCTGCAGCAGGGCCGGCGCCCCGACCACGCAGAACCGGAAGGGCTGCGACACCCGGACGGCCACCATGTCGGGCGCGATCATCTCGCCCATCCGCACGCCGACGTCGAAACCCTCCTCGATGATGCTGATCGAGGCGTCGTCGACGACGACCTCAAGCCGCACGTCCGGATAGGCGCGGGAAAAGTCGGTGATCACCGGGGCCAGCAGCATTCGCAAGGCCAGGCGCGAGGTGGTCAGGCGCACCGTGCCCGCCGGCCCCTCGCCCAGCGACCGCGCCGAGACCGTGGCGGCCTCCATCGCCTCGACCGCCGGCTGGGCGCCCTGCAGGTAGCGCCGCCCGGCCTCGGTCAGGCCGACCTCGCGGGTGGTGCGGGCGAACAGCACGACCCCCAGCCGGGCCTCCAACTGCTTGACCGCATGGCTGACCGCCGCCGGCGTGACGCCCAGGTCGGCCGCCGCCACGGTGAAGCTGCGTCGGCGGGCCACGGTGGTGAAGGCCACGACGCCGTCCAGCAGGTCGCGCTGCATTATCAAATCCTGTTTGAAACGACGTTCAAACTATCAAGGATTATCGCGAAGGGGTCGAGCCCTCATCTTCTGGCCACGGGCGAGGACGCCCACGAAACAAGGAGATCCGCCATGACCGCCATCGCTGACAACATTTCCGGCAAGGTCGTCGTCGTCACCGGGGCCAGCAGCGGCCTGGGCGAAGCGACCGCCCGCCACCTCGCCGCCAAGGGCGCCCGCCTGGTGCTGGCCGCCCGTCGCCTCGATCGTCTGCAAGCCCTGGTCGCCGAGATCACCGCCGCCGGCGGCCAGGCGATCGCCGTCCAGACGGACGTCACCGTCAAGGCCGACGCCGAGGCGATGATCGCCGCCGCCGTGAAGGCCTTCGGCCGCGTCGACGTGCTGGTCAACAACGCCGGCTACATGGCCATCGCCCCGATGTCGGCCCGCCTGACCGACGAGTGGGACAGGATGATCGACATCAACATCAAGGGCCTGCTGTACGGCGTCGCCGCCGCCCTGCCGGTGTTCGAGGCGCAAGGCTCGGGCCAGTTCGTCAACATCAGCTCGATCGCCGGCCGCAAGGTCTTCAGCCCGGGCGGCACGGTCTACAGCGGCACCAAGTTCGCCGTTCACGCCATCTCCGAAGGCCTGCGCCACGAGGTCGGTTCGAAGATCCGCGTGACGGTGATCTCGCCCGGCGGGGTCAACACCGAGCTCAAGCACGGCAGCTCCGACGCGGAGTCGCTGAAGGCCCTGGACGCCTTCTACGAGATCGCCATCGGCCCCGACGCCATCGCCCGCGCCGTCGCCTATGCGGTGGAGCAACCGGCCGACGTCGACGTCAGCGAGATCGCCGTCCGCCCGACGGCGCAGGACTTCTAGCGACCCACGATCCCCCGGCCATGAAACGTGGCCGGGGGCGACGTCGTTTGTTTCCCTGACACGTCAGAAGGAGACCGACATGGCCCGACCCGAAGACCGCGCGATTCCCTCCGACCTCGCCCCCGAAGGCGCCACCGCGGCGCTCTACGACGACGCCGACAACCTGAACCTCGACGCCGGCGCCGCGCCCCGCGACGGCGACCTCGACCACCGCCCCGGGACCAAGACCCGCCAGGCGCGGAAGGCCGAGATCAGCAACCGGCCGGTCTAGACCCCCAGATCCTTGCGCACGAACCGATAGGTCTCGCGCCGTTCGCAGGCGCAGGCCTTCATCTTGCCGTCCGGGGTCCACCAGACCAGCAGCGGATAGGCGAAGTTCACGCCGTTGGCCTTGAGCAGGGGCCGCAGGTCCTCGACGGACTTGCGGCCGGCCTCGATCACCGCGGTGCGGGCGACGTCGCCGTCGGCGGGGGCGATGCCGGCGGCCGTCCAGGCCTCGACCGGGGTGGCGTCCCACCTCTCCGACAGCGCCCAGCCGCGGTTGACCCACAGCTCGGCCACGGTCGCCCGCTCGGCCGGCGTCGACTTCGGCACGCCGTTGCGGTCGGCGCGGGCGATCTCGATCAGCCGGGTGTCGACCCCGGCCTTGTGCAGGACCGGATATTCCTCGGCCTTGAACCGCACGCAGTCGGGGCAGGTGCGGAAGCTGACCATGTAGAGCTTGGGGCCCTTCAGCCCGGGCGACACCCAGCCCGCGCCCTCCAGGATCTTGGCGATCTCGGCCTGGTTCCGGGTGATCGTCTTGGGTCGCCAGCGCAGGTCGTAGTTCCAATAGGCCCACGCGCCCGCCCCGACGGCGGCGATCACGACGACGGCGACCAGCCAGCGACCAAAACGCTTCATGCAAGAACTCCCTCTTCCCCAGCCTCTAACGTCCGACGTCGCGAGCGGTCCGTCAAATTCCCCGAGGCCCCGCCTTGGCCACGCTCTTGGAACTGCGCGGCGCGTTCTCTAGAGTCCGCGGATGACCAGCCCGCAGGCCCAGGACGCGGCCCGCCCCCACATCATCGACACCCTGATCGCCGAGCGGGCGCCGAAGCTGTGCGGCTCGCCGGCCTGGCCGCTGGCGCGCGGGCCGCTGCACGCCCTGCTGAGCTACGGCAAGGCCCGGGCCATGGTCGACGCCATCGCCCCGATGGGCGGCCGCGAGGCGCTGGACCACGTCTCGCGCCTGCTCAGCGTCGAGGTCGCCGTCCAGGGCCTGGAGAACCTGCCCGCCAAGGGCCGGGTGGTGGTGGTCTGCAACCATCCCACCGGCATCGCCGACGGCATGGCGGTGCATGACGCCCTCAGGGCGCGGCGGCCGGACATGCAATTCTACGCCAATTCCGACGCCCTGCGCGTCTGTCCCGGCCTCGACGAGGTGCTGATCCCGGTCGAATGGGTCGAGGCCAAGCGCACCCTGGGCGACACCCGCCGGGTGGTCGAGCGCACCCGGGCGGTGCTGAAGGCCGAGCAGGCCCTGATGATCTTCCCGGCCGGCAGACTGGCGACGAAGGTTCAGGGCCGGCTGACCGACAAGCCCTGGCAGCCCTCGGCCGTCTCGATCGCCCGGTGGAGCGACGCGCCGATCACCCCCATGCACCTGTCGGGGCCATGGTCCACCCTGTTCCACCTGTTCGACGGCCGTTTCCAGGAGCTGCGCGACATCACCCTATTCCACGAGATGCTCAACAAGCGCGGCCGGCGCTTCTCGCTGATCGTCGGCAAGCCGATCCCGGCCAAGGCGCTGGACCCCGACGCGGCCATGGCCGCCGGGGCGCTCAAGCACTTCGTCGAGCGGGTGCTGCCCTCGAACCCCGACGCGGTGCTGCGATGATCGAGATCTCCCTGCCCGACGAGGCGGCCACCCAGGCGCTGGGCGAAAAGCTGGCCTCGACCCTGCGTCCCGGCGACGCCGTCTGCCTGACCGGTCCGCTGGGGGCGGGCAAGTCGACCCTGGCCCGCGCCCTGGTCCGCGCCCTGACCTCGCCCGACGAGGAGGTCCCCAGCCCGACCTTCACCCTGGTGCAGTTCTATGACGGCCCCGACTTCCCGGTCGCCCATTTCGACCTCTACCGCCTGACCGATCCGGACGAGGCCTACGAGATCGGGCTGGAGGAGGCGCTGGAGGACGGCGCGGTCCTGATCGAATGGCCCCAGCGCTTGCAAGGCCGCCTGCCGGCTGACCGACTCGCTATAGACATCACCCCCATGGGCGAAGACGGATCGGCGCGCCGCGCCATCCTCGTCCCGCACGGAACCTTCGAAGGACGCAAGCTTGAGCTCTGATCGCGAAACCCTCAAGGCGGCCTTCCTGACGGCCCACGGCTTCGGCGACGCCCGCCGCGAACTGCTCAGCGGCGACGCCTCGACGCGCAGCTACGAGCGGCTGCACCGGGACGGCGACAGCTTCATCTTCATGGACCAGCCGCCGGCCCTGGAGAGCGTGGTCTGCCCGCCCGGAGCCAGCGACGCCGAGCGCGTGGCCCTGGGCTACAACGCCGCCGCCCGCCTGGCCGCCGGCTCGGTCGCCGCCTTCGTCGCCACCGCCGCCTACCTGCGCGAACGCGGCCTGTCGGCGCCCCGCATCCTGGCCCACGACGTCGAGGCCGGACTGGCGGTGCTGGAGGACCTGGGCGACGGCCTCTACGCCACCCTGATCGCCGAGGGCCAGGACGAGGTCCCGCTGTACGAGACCGCCGTCGACGTCCAGGTGGCCCTGCACGCCGAGACGCCGCCGGACGTCCTCACGGCCGAAGGCGGCGTGGCCTGGCCGCTGCTGACCTACGACACCCTGGCCTTGAAGATCGCCACCGACACCTTCCTGGAATTCTGGCCGAAGTTCTCGGGCCTGCCGGCGTTCGGCCCCGAGGCCGTGGCCGCGTGGGACGCCCTGTGGGCCCCGGTCTGGGTGCGTGGCGAGGCCGGCGCCTCGGTCTTCACCCACCGCGACTATCACGCCCAGAACCTGCTGTGGCTGCCCGAGCGCGACGGCGTGGCCCGGGTGGGCCTGCTGGACTTCCAGGACGCCCTGCGCGCCCACCCGGCCTGGGACCTGACCCACCTGCTGCAGGACGCCCGCCGCGACGTCTCGCCGGAGCTGGAGCAGGCCATGCTCGACCGTTACCTGACCGCCCGGCCGGGCGTGGATCGGGCGGCGTTCATCGCCGACTATCGCGCCCTGGCCGCCTCCAACGCCGCGCGGATCCTGGGCCGAGTGTTCGCCCGCCAGGCCCTGCTGGGCCGCCCGCAGTACGAGGCCTACATGCCGCGCACCTGGCGCTATCTGGAGCGCAATCTGAACGACCCGGCGATGACCGGCGTGAAGGCCTGGTTCGACGCCCACGTGCCGTCGGAGTTCCGTCGATGAGCGCGCCCCCGCAAGCGCCCAAGATCGCCATGGTCCTGGCCGCGGGCCTGGGCACCCGCATGCGCCCCCTGACCGACGACCGGCCCAAGGCCCTGGTCGAGGTCGGCGGCAAGGCGTTGATCGACCACATGCTGGACCGCCTGGCCGCCGCCGGGGTCGAGACCGCCGTGGTCAATGTCCACTATTTCGCCGACCGGCTGGAGGCGCACCTGGCCGCCCGGGCGGAGACCCATCCCCTGCCCCGCATCGTCATCTCCGACGAGCGTCCCCAGGCCCTGGAGACCGGCGGCGGCGTCAAGCACGCCCTGCCCTTGCTGGGCGACGATCCGATCTGGGTGGCCAATATCGACTCCGTCTGGATTGAACAGACCTCGGCCATCGAGGCCGTGGCCCGGGCCTGGGATCCGGCGACCATGGACGTCTGCCTGATGCTGGCCTCGACGACGCGGTCGCTGGGCTTCCACGACACCGGCGACGTGTTCCTAAGCGACGAGGGCGTCGTGCGGTTCAAGACCCCGGGCGAGACCGCGCCGCTGGTCTATGTCGGCGTCCATATCTGCAAGCCCCGGATCGTGGCCGACGGTCCCGAGGGCCCGTTCTCGCTGCTGCCGACCTGGAAGGCGCTGGCCGCCGACCACCGCGTGCACGGCGTCGCGCCGGACGGGGTCTGGATGCATGTCGGCGATCCCCAGGCGCGGGACGCCGCCGAGGCCCGGTTGGCGGGAAGCGCCTGACCATGGCCGGCCCCTTCGATCGTCCCCCCTTCGATCGTCTGGGGCCGCGCTGGTTCTCGATCCCCGCCCACCGGCCCTTCGTCGAGGACCTGGCGCGCGGGCTGCTGGACGCCCTGGCGCCGCTCGGCCCCGAGGCCCTGGCCGCCGCCACCGTCCTGACCCCGACCCGACGCGGGGCCCGCGCCCTGGCCGACGCCTTTGTCGCGGCCGGCGGCGGCAAGGCCCTGCTGCTGCCGCAGATCCGGCCGCTGGGCGACCTGGACGAGGGCGAGCCGCCGTTCGAACCCGGCGAGCTGTCGCTGAACGTCCCCCCCGCCGTGTCCTCGCGCCGCCGCCGGTTCGAGCTGGCCCGGCTGGTGGCCGACAACGCCCATCTGCTGTCGTTCCAGCCGCAAGCCGGCCAGGCGCTGGAGATGGCCAAGGCCTTGGCCGAGTTCCTCGACAGCTGCCAGATCGAGGAAGTGATCACCGACGACGGCCGCCTGGACGGCCTGGCCGAGGGGGATCTGGCCCAGCACTGGCAGGTCTCGGCCCGGTTCCTGAAGGCGGTGCTGACCGCCTGGCCCAAGCGCCTGGACGAGATGGGGCTGATCGACGTCAGCGACCGGCGGGTGCGGCTGCTGAACGCGCTTTCGGACCAGTGGGAGGCCAGCCCGCCGCAAGGCGTGCTGGTCGCCGCCGGCTCGACCGGCACGGCGCCCGCCACCGCCCGCCTGCTGCGGGTGATCGCCGGCCTGCCCCAGGGCGCGGTCGTGCTGCCGGGCCTGGACGACGGCCTGGCCGACGACGCCTGGGAGCAGATCGAGGGCGTCCAGGGCGAACAGCATCCGCAGGGGGCGATGAAACGCCTGCTGGACGGGGCCAAGGTCACCCGCGCCGACGTCCGCCCCTGGTGGCCCGAGGCCGACAGCCGGGGCCGCTGGCGTCGCCGCCTGATCAACGAGGCCCTGCGCCCGGCCCAGGCCACCGCCGACTGGCTGGCCCAGATCGACCGGCTGCGCGCCGAAGCGCCTGGGCTCGATCCGATCGAGGAGGGGCTGAAGGGCCTGTCCCTGGTCAACGCCCGCACCGAGGAGGAGGCGGCCGTCGCCTGCGCGCTTCTCTTGCGCGAAGCGCTGGAGGATCCGGGGCGGACCGCCGCCATGGTCACCCCCGACCAGGAGCTGGCCCGGCGGGTCAACGCCCGCCTGGTGCGCTGGGGCGTGATCCCCGACAGCTCGGCCGGCGCGCCCCTGGCCGCCAGCCCCGCGGCGATCCTCGCTCAGCACGTGGCGGGCCTGGCCGTGGATCCGCTGGATCCCGTGCGCCTGCTGGCCGTGTCCAAGCATCCGCTGCTGCGCGCCGACGCGTCGGTGACCCGCGACCTGGAGCTGAAGGGCCTGCGCGGTCCGGCTCCGCGCGACGCCGCCCAGCTGTTGGAACGGCTGAAGGACCATGCCGAGGCCAAGACCCTGGTCGAGCGCGTGCTGGCCGCCGCCCATCGGGTCGCCTTGCCCTATGTCGCCGATCCCAAGGCCGGCCAGCCGGCCGCCGCCGCCCGGGCCCTGGTCGAGGCGCTGGAGGCCCTGGCCGATCCCACGGATCTCTGGGCCGGGTCAGCGGGCGAGAGCCTGGCGGGCCTGTTGTCGTCGCTGATCACCGACGGCGTCGCCCTGCCGCCGGCCTCGGCCCAGGGCTTCGCCGACCTGTTCGACCGCCTGGTCAACGAGGAGACCCTGCGCACCGGCGGGGCCACCCACCCGCGCCTGCGGATCTTCGGGGCCATCGAGGCGCGGATGGTGCGGGCCGACCGGCTGATCCTGGCCGGGCTGGAGGAGGGGATCTGGCCGCGCGGCGCGCCGATCGACCCGTTCCTGTCGCGGCCCATGCGCGCCAAGCTGAACCTGCCGCCGCCCGAGCGCCGCATCGGCCTGACCGCCCACGACTTCGCCCAGGCCGCCTGCGCGCCCGACGTGATCCTGGTCCACAGCGAGCGGCGCGGCGGGGCGCCGGCCGTCGAGAGCCGCTGGCTGTGGCGGCTGAAGACCCTGGCGCGCGGCGCGGGCCTTTCCCTGACCGAGCGCCCCGACGTGCTGGCCTGGGCCCGCGATCTGGACGCGCCAGGTCCCTACGAGCCGATCAAGCGCCCGGCCCCGACCCCGCCGGTCGCCGACCGTCCGCGCCGGATGGCCGTCACCCGGATCGAGGCCCTGACCCGCGACCCCTACGCCGTCTGGGCCCGCGACATCCTCAAGCTGTTCCCGCTGGACCGCCCTGACGAGCCGGTCGAGGCCCGGGCGCGCGGCACGGCGATCCACGCGGCGTTCGAAACCTTCTCGCTGGAGCATCCCGGCCCCGTGCCGGCCGACGCCGCCGGGATCTTCGCCGGCCTCTATCTGGGCGAACTGGAAAAGGCCGGCATGCCGCCCGCCGCCCTGGCCCGCGAACGGGCCCTGGCCCGCGAGGCCGCCCTGTGGGTCGCCGATCTGGAAACCCGCCGCCGCGCGGGGGCCGAACGGATCGTGGTGGAAGCCGCCGGCGAGCTGACCTTCGACATCGGCGGCCGGCCGTTCACGGTCACCGCCAAGGCCGACCGCATCGAGCCGACGCCGGACGGCCTGGCCCACATCCTCGACTACAAGACCGGCGCCGCGCCGTCCAAGAAGCAGGTCGAGACCGGCTTCTCGCCCCAGCTGACCCTGACCGCCGCGATCCTGCGCGAGGGCGGGTTCAAGGACATCGGCCCGCGCGAGCCCGGCGACCTGACCTATCTGCGGGTCACGGGCCGCAAGCCGGCCGGCGTCGAGGAGGTGCGGGCCGCCGCCGGGGTCGACAGCCAGGAGGCGGCGATCAAGGCGCTGAACGGGCTGCGCGAACTGATCGAGCGCTACGACAATCCGCACCAGCCGTACCTGTCGCGCGTGGCGCCGCAGTTCGTGCACGATCACGCGGGCGACTACGGGCATCTGGCCCGGGTGTTCGAGTGGTCGACCAGCGGCGACGACGGGGAGGGTTCGGAGTGAGCTTCGCCCTCCCCCAAAAGTCCCTCCCCCTGTGGGGGAGGCGATCGCGAAGCGATCGGTGGGGGGATACCGCCGAGGTGGGACGACTCCCCCACGGGGGGAGGGCCTAGTTATGTCCGACGCCCTGACCCTGCCCCCGGACCCCCAGCGCATCGCCGCCGACCCGGCGATCTCGGCCTTCGTCACGGCCAATGCCGGCTCGGGCAAGACCAAGACCCTGATCGACCGGGTCGCGCGCCTGCTGCTGGCCGGCTCGACGCCCGAGGCGATCCTGTGCGTGACCTACACCAAGGCCGCCGCCGCCGAGATGCAGCGGCGGCTGTTCGAGCGGCTGGGCGAGTGGTGCGTGACCCCCGACGTCAAGCTGCGCGAGCAGCTCGGGGCGCTGGAGGGCCGTGATCCGGCCGGCTTCAGCCATAAGGACCTGTCCGAGGCGCGGGGCCTGTTCGCCAAGGCGCTGGAGACGCCGGGCGGGCTGAAGATCCAGACCATCCACGCCTTCTGCGAGAAGCTGCTGCGGCGTTTCCCGCTGGAGGCCGGGGTCTCGCCCGGCTTCCAGGTGATGGACGACAGCGCCTCGTCCGCCATCGCCCAGGGCGCGCTGCGCCAGGTGGCGACCTACGTCACCGACCACGACGACGCCTTCGCCCTGGCCTATGCCCGGTTCTCGGTGGCCCTGGACTTCGCCAGCTTCGAGGCGATGTTCGCCACCTTCGAGACCCAGCGCGGGGCGATCGGCGACTATCTGCAACGGGTCGGCGGCCTGCGGGGGGCGGTCGAGGACGTCTGGAAGGTCTGCGGCTTCCACTACGGGGCCAGCAGCGTCGAGGACGTCACGGCCGAGGCGATGGCCGAACTGGACCGCGACCTCTGGCGCTCGGTCGCCGACGTGCTGCTGAACGGGACCAAGACCGACATCAAGTGCGCCGGCCAACTTCGGGCGGTGGCCGCCGATCCCGACGCCGACCTCGACCAGGCCCTGGCGGCGCTGTTCACCGAGAAGGGGGCCGGCACGCCCGCCACCTGGCCGGCCAAGACCTCGGGCCTGAAGTCCCGCGAGGACCTGCGCACGCGCCTGCTGGCCGAGCAGGAGCGCCTCGAGGAAGCCCGCGAATGGCTGCGCGCCGCCCGGGTGGCCGAGGACAGCGCCGACGCCCTGCGCCTGGCGGCCCTCTACGTCACCTCGCACCAGATCGAGAAGGACGCCCGCGGCGCCCTGGACTTCGCCGACCTGATCGACCGCACCAAGGTGCTGCTGACCGAAAAGGTCGACGCGGCCTGGGTGCTGTACAAGCTGGACGGCGGCATCGACCACATCCTGCTGGACGAGGCCCAGGACACCGCCCCCGAGCAGTGGGCGATCCTGCGGGCCCTGACCTCGGACTTCTTCGCCGGGGCCGGCGCGGTGCGCTGGCGGGCCACCCATCAGGGGGAGGACGTCCGCACCCTGTTCGTGGTCGGCGACGAGAAACAGTCGATCTATTCGTTCCAGGGCGCGGATCCCCAGCGCCTGCTGGCCGAGACGCAAGGTTACATCGCCCAGATCACCGCCGCCGACCGGATCGGCAAGGCCGTGCCCCTGACCATGTCGTACCGTTCGACGGTCGAGGTGCTGAGCTTCGTCGACGCCCTGTTCTCGGCCCCGGAGACGCGGTCGGGCGTGCCCGCCCCGGCCGGCGAGGACCTAGTGCGCCACCAGCCGTTCCGCGTCGACCACAAGGGGTGCGTCGACCTGTGGCCGCTGGAGCGCGAGCTGCCCGGCGAGGAGCGCGAGGCCTGGGACGCGCCGCTGGACGCCGAGAGCGAGCACGGCGCCAACCGCCGCCTGGCCGAGAAGATCGCCGTCGAGATCCAGGCCCTGATCGCCCGCCGCGACGCGGTGTTCGACAAGGAGACGAAGCTGTGGCGGCCCGCCCACCCGGGCGACATCCTGGTGCTGGTCCGCCGGCGCAAGGCGCTGTTCGAGGAGGTGCTGCGGGCCCTGAAGCGGCGCGGCGTGCCGGTGGCCGGCGCCGACCGCCTGAGCCTGTCGGCCCACATCGTGTTCGACGACCTGCTGGCGCTTGGCCGGTTCTGCCTGTTCCCCGACGACGACCTGACCCTGGCGGCCCTGCTGAAGAGCCCGTTCTGCGGCCTGTCGGACGACGACCTCTACGCCCTGGCCAAGGGCCGGCCCGGCACGCTGTGGAAGGCCGTCAACGACCGCGCCGCCGAGCAGCCCAAATGGTCCGCCGCCCGCGACCTGCTGCGCTGGGCCCTGGCGGAGAGCCGCCGCAAGCAGCCGTTCGAGTTCTACGCCCTGCTGCTGGGCCGGGTGGACGACACCGTCCGCTCCAACCGCGCCAAGGTGCTGACCCGCCTGGGCGAGGAGGCCGCCGAGGCCCTGGACGAGTTCCTGGCCCAGATCCTGGCCGCCGAGCAGCGCGGGGTGCGCGACCTGGAGGCCCTGGTCGCCGACTTCGCCAGCCTCGACATCGTGGTCAAGCGCGAGATGGAGGGCGCGCGCCAGGAGGTGCGGGTGATGACCGCCCACGGCGCCAAGGGCCTGGAGGCGCCGATCGTCTTCCTGCCCGAGACCACCATGAAGGGCGGGGCGCGCGGCTCGCCGCTGATGCGGACGGAGGCCGGCGGCTTCCTGTGGTGCGCGTCCAAGGCCAACGACTGCGAGGCCAGCGCGAGCGCCCGCGAGCGCCGGGAGAAGAAGGACGCCGAGGAGGCCCTGCGCCTCTACTACGTGGCCCTGACGCGAGCCCGCGACCGCCTGATCCTGTGCGGCCGGATCGACGCGCGGACCAAGGACGAGAACGTCGGCGGCTGGTACGCCGCCGCCCAGGCCGCCTTCGCCCATCCCGATATCGAGCCGGGCGTGCGGGAGATCTCCGATGACGGCCGCAAGCGCTTCGGGCCCGACCCGATGCGCGCCGATGCCTCGGCGCCGCGCCCGGCGCCGGGCCCCGTCCCGACCCCCGCCTGGACCCTGGCCCCGGCCGCGCCCGAGACGCCCGCCGCCCGCTACGCCGCCCCCTCGACCCTGGAGGACGAGGCCCGGGGCAGCGCGCCGTCGCCCCTGGCGGCGGTGTCGGGCCTGGGCCGCTACCGGCGCGGCGAGATCATCCACCGGCTGCTGCAGCTTCTCCCCGACATCGAGCCGGTGGATCGCAGGACCGCCGCCGGCCGCCTGCTGGCCGCCGAGCGCGACCTGACCGACGACCAGCGCGCGGAAATGGCGTCCGCCGCCTTCGGCGTGCTGGAAGACCCCCGGTTCGCGGCGGTGTTCGGCCCCGGCTCGCGGGCCGAGGTCTCGGTGGCCGGCGGGGCGCGCGGCCTGCCGTCGGACCTGAAGATCTCGGGCCGGGTCGACCGGCTGGTGGTCATGCCCGGCCGCGTCCTGGTGGTCGACTACAAGACCAACCGCCCCTCGCCCGACCGCATCGAGAACGCCGATCCGGCCTATCTGTCCCAGATGGCGGTCTACGCCGCCGTGCTGGCCGAGGTGTTCCCGGACCGCCCGATCGAGGCCGCGATCGTGTGGACGGACGGCCCCAAACTCATGGCGGTTCCAGAAAAGGTGATGGCCGCCGCCCTGGCCCGGCTGTTCTAGATCATTGCCGAGGGGGGCGCGGGTCCCTAAATCTTGCTGCAAGACGGGGCGCGAATCCCCACCCAGGCAGTTTGGGCCACACAGTTTTCTAGCGCGCCCCGATCCTCCGGGCGCAGATGGAGCCAAAGAGATGAGCACCGTGACGGTGACCGACGCGTCCTTCGAAAAGGACGTCCTGCAGGCCGACAAGCCGGTCCTGGTCGACTTCTGGGCCGAGTGGTGCGGTCCGTGCAAGCAGATCGCCCCGGCCCTGGAGCAGATCTCCGAGGAGCTGGCCGACCAGGTCACCGTGGCCAAGGTCAATATCGAGGACAGCCCCACGACCCCGTCGCGCTACGGCGTGCGCGGCATCCCGACCATGATGCTGTTCCGCGGCGGCCAGATGGCCTCGATGAAGGTGGGCGCCATGCCCAAGGCCAAGATCCTGGAATGGCTGAACGAAGCCGGCGTGCACCAGCCCGCCTAGGCGTTCGCTGGTTCACAGCGCACAGCCGCCCGCCTCGCCGACGCGAGGCGGGCGGTTTGCGTTTGGGGGTCGATTTGCGGACAGAAGCCCGCCCTGGGATCGCTCCAGGAACCGGACCGTCTTCGGGCGACCGGACCCCGGCTGTCGCGCCGAACCGAGACGATGGTCGCGGTAGGCACGGGCGTTAAAATGTGAAGTCTGCGTCGCGAAGACAGGCCGCATGCGCGGTTCGGGAGGTTCGCAATGCTCGTCCGCGCCTTGGCTCTCGTGGCGTTTCTGGTCGGCACGCCGCGCGCGGTCGCCGGCGGTCCGGAGACGGTTTCGCTCTGGCCCCACGGGGCGCCGGGCGCCGAACGGCGGTCCGACGAGCCCGAGATCGTCGAGAACACCTATGTGCGCAACGTCCAGGATCCATCCCTGACGGTGTTCCCGGCCGATCCGCGCCACGCCAACGGCGCGGCCGTGATCGTCGTGCCCGGCGGCGGGCATCGCATGCTGGTCTTCGTCAACGAGGGCGTCGGGCCGGCCAAGGCGCTCAACCGCTACGGCGTCACCGCCTTCGTGCTGAAGTACCGTCTGGCGCGCGAGGCGGGATCGACCTACGCGATCGAACGCGACGCCGCCGCCGACCTGCGCCAGGCTGTCCGCTGGGTGCGGGCCAACGCCGCCCAATATGGCGTGGACCCGCGCCGGATCGGGGTGATGGGCTTTTCGGCGGGCGGCGAGCTGGTCTCGCTGGTCGCCGACAACCCCGCGCCGCCCCAGCCGCCCTCGGCCGATCCGCTCGACGCGGTCAGCGCCCGTCCCGACTTCCAGGTGCTGGTCTATCCCGGGCCCTTGGGCATCCCCGCCCAGGCCGCGGCCGGCGCCCCGCCGGCCTTCATCACCGCCGGCTCCCTGGACCAATGTTGCGCCGAACCGGCCGTGACCCTCTACAGCCAGCTTCGCAAGGCCGGCGTGTCGGCCGAGCTGCACCTGTTCGCCGACATGGACCACGGCTTCAACATCGCCGCCCACTCCGAGAGCCTGTCGATCCTGCACTGGCCCGACCGCCTGGCCGACTGGCTGAGCGACGGCGGCTGGCTGCACGAACGGCCCTTGGTGGACGCCAAACCCCTCAAGCCCTGAAACCGCCGCCAATCACCGGAACCACGACCATGGACATCGGACGCCGCGACCTTCTCCTCGCCGCCGCCTCTCTCGCCGTCGCCTCGGTCGCGGGAGGGGCCCGCGCCGCCGGCGATCGCAAGATCGGCTACGCGATCGTCGGCCTGGGCTATTACGGCCTCAACGTCATCCTGCCCCAGTTCGTCAACTGCCAGCACAGCCGGGTCACGGCCCTGGTCAGCGGGGATCCGGCCAAGGCCCGCGCGACCGCGGCGCGTTATGGCGTGCCGGAGCGCTCGATCTATTCCTATGAGACCTTCGACCAGATCCGCGACAATCCCGACGTCGATGTCGTCTACGTCATCCTGCCCAACTCCATGCACGCCGAGTACACGATCCGCGCCGCCAAGGCGGGCAAGCATGTGATGTGCGAGAAACCGATGGCGACCTCGGTCGCCGAGTGCGAGGCGATGATCGCCGCGTGCAAGGCGGCGGGCCGCAAGCTGATGATCGGCTACCGCTGCCATTTCGAGGCCACCAATCTGGAAGCCATGCGCCTGGCCCGCTCGGGCGCGGCCGGCCGCGTCCGCTATGTCCGCTCCGAGCACGGCTTCGTGCAGCGCGACCCGTCGAAGTGGCGGCTGAAGAAGGCGATGGCGGGCGGCGGGTCGCTGATGGACATGGGCGTCTACAGCCTGCAAGCGGCGCGGTACATGACCGGCGAGGAGCCGGTCTCGGTTATGGCGCGCGAGTCCACGGACCGCGGCGATCCCCGGTTCGCCGAGGTGGAGGACATGATCGAGTGGCTGCTGAAGTTTCCGTCCGGCGCGATCGCCAGCTGCCTGTCGACCTATAGCGCCAACCAGAACCATGTCCTGCTGATGGGCGACAAGGGACGGATCGAGCTTGAGCCCGCCACCCGCTACGACGGCAACCGCCTGTGGACCGGCAAGGACGGCCGCGCGGAGGAAATCTCGCCGCCGCCCGGTCCGGCCAAGACCCAGTTCGCCGGCCAGCTGGATCACCTGGCCGATTGCATTCAAGCCGACCGCTCGCCGATCGTTTCGGGAGAAGAGGGCTTGCGCGACATGCGGATCATCGAGGCGATCTACGGGTCGGCGCGCGAGGGAAGAACGGTCAAGCTATAGCGGGCGGCCGCACGGCCGACTCTGGGCCATCGTCATGCCCAAGGGCCGGCCGTACCACCGCGGATGCGGAATTGCGCCGGAAGCCGGCGTCTACTTCTTCCCGGGCGTGACGATGAACGGCGAGACCGAGGCCGGGGCCGTCTTCTTGTCCGCCTTGGGTTTGCGGACTTCCTTGTTGGACTTCTTCTGACCCTTGGCCATGGCGGCTCCTGCCTGGACGCTCGCGCGCCGGGGAGATCCAGCGGGCCGAGCCGCCCTTTCGGCGTGGGTCAAGTCTAGAGCTTCAGCGCGTCGAGACCTACGGATTTCGGGCGGCGCGGCCCACACCTCTCACACTCGTCTCCCCGGTCTGAACAACAGGGCCCGGGATGACGGGTGAAAATGGGATGGAGGAAGTCGCCCCCTAGGCCGCCTTCTTGGCCGCCTTTTCCTTCTTGGGCTTCTTGTCCTTCTTGCCGTGGGCCGGCTTCTCGGCCTTGGGGGCCTTGAGCTTCTTGGCCTTGGCCTCGGGCTCGGCGTGGACGTCGGTGACGGCCATGTCGGCCAACAGCTCCAGGAAGCCCTCGCGCTTGCTGGGCTTGAGCAGGGCCAGGATGCGGGCGTCGGCCATGGCCACCTTGGGCCGGCTCTCCGCCAGCACGGCGGCGCCGGCGGGGGTCAGGTTGACGGTGTTGGCGCGGGCGTCCTGGTCGGAGCGGTGGCGCTCCAGGTGGCCCTTGGTGATCATCCGGGCGACCATGTCGGCCAGAGTGGAGCGGTCGATGCCGGTGGCGCGGACCAGGCCCGTCTGGGTGACGCCCTCGTTCTCGGCCACCGCCGCCAGGACCGCGAACTGGCGCTGGGTGATCCCGCCCGATCCGCTTTCCTCGGCGTAGATGTCCAGGGCAAGCTGCAGGACCCGGTGCAGGAGATGACTGGGCGAACGGGCCAACGCCCCGCCGTGATCAGCCCCGTGGACGGCCTTGCCGTCCTTGTCCTTGGTCTTGGCCATGGTCCGTCGTCCCTCGTTTCCGCCGACGGACCTTTATGTACCACGGTTACGCGTCGTTTTGACGACAGATGGTCCGTGGGCTGTCGGTTGGCCTAGAATCCCGCGTCCGGCGGCTCGGGGGTCTTGGCCTCGTCGCCCTTGGCGATGTGCTTCATCATGAAGGGCACCTGGCTCAGCGAGAACAGCAGGGCCAGGGGCAGCAGGCCGATGCGGAACTTCACCCACATGTCGGTGGTCTGGGTCAGGCGGACCAGTTCGTTGGCGACGGCGGCGAAGGCGAAATAGCCGCCGTAGCGCAGGGTCAGGGTCCGCCAGGCCGCGTCGGGCAGATGCACGGCCTCGCCCATCAGGGCCTTGAGCGGCGCGCGGCCGGTGAGCACCCCGCCGATCATGAAGACCGCCAGGGCGGCGTTGACCACCGTGACCTTGACCTTCACGAACACGTCGCTGTGGAACACCAGGCCCAGGGTCCCGAAGATCAGGGCCATGACGCCGGAAAACAGCGGCAACAGCGCCACCCGGCGCTCGACCACATAGCCCAGCACCAGGGCCAGGGCCGAGGCGGCGACCAGCACCCAGGTGGCGGTCTGGAAATTCTTGGTGGCGAAGAACGCGACCCCGAAGGCGACCGGCGCGCCGTAGTCGATGGCGGTGCGCACCCAGGCGGCGTTCTTCTTGATCGCTTCGGAGGGGGCGGCTTCGGGAGGCGTGTCGGTCATGGTCAGTCTTCCAGGCCCACCAGAGAACGCGAGAAGGCCCGCGCGTCGAACGGCTGCAGATCATCGACGCCCTCGCCGACGCCGATCAGCTTGATCGGGCTGTCGGAGGCGCGGGCCACCGGCACCAGCACCCCGCCGCGCGCGGTGCCGTCCAGCTTGGTCATCACAATCCCGGACACCCCGACCTGGTTGCCGAAGATCTTTTCCTGGGCCAGGGCGTTGCGGCCGACCGTGGCGTCCAGCACCAGCAGGGTCTCGTGCGGGGCGTCGGGATCGACCTTCTTGAGCACGCGGATGATCTTCAGCAGCTCGTCCATCAGCCCCTGCTTGTTCTGCAGGCGGCCGGCGGTGTCGATCAGCACCACGTCGTGGCCTTCCAGCTTGGCGCGCTCGACGGCCTCGTAGGCCAGGGCGGCGGCGTCGGCGCCGGGCGGGCGGCTCATGAAGTCGGCCCCGGCCCGGTCGGCCCAGATCTTCAGCTGCTCGACGGCGGCGGCGCGGAAGGTGTCGCCGGCGGCGATCAGCACCTTGGCCTTGTGGTTGAGCGTCAGGTCCGAGGCGATCTTGCCCAGGGTGGTGGTCTTGCCCGAACCGTTGACGCCGATGAACAGCACCACATAGGGCTTGGGTCCCGACAGCGGGTCGAACACGCCCTCGCGGTCGGACAGCTCGGCGGCGACCAGCTCGGCCAGGGCCTCCTTGACCTCGGTCTCGGTCGACGACTTGCCGAACCGCGCCTTGCCGAAGGCGTCGGTGATGCGCGCGGCGATCTGGGGACCCAGATCCGCCTCGATCAGCATCTCCTCCAGCTGGTCCAGCTGCTCCTGGTCCAGCGGCTTCTTGGTGAAGGCGCCGGTGACCTGCTCGGTCATCGCCTGGGACGACCGGGCCAGGCCCGACGTCAGGCGCTGGAACCAGCCTTTTTTCTGCTCGGGCTTTTCGCTCATGGCGTTCCTTTAGAGCGTGGCAGCTGAAAGTGTGAGCGGTTTCAGCGCTCGCCACGCTCCAATTTTATAGAGATGGAGCCTGAGACAGGCTCTATCGGACGTGGCATGAAACGCCAATGGACGCGCTTTCGACCACCCTATTCTGGCTGGATTACGCCGCCGTCGCCGTGTTCGGCGCGACCGGCGCGCTGGCCGCCGCCCACCGCAAGCACGACATCATCACCTTCGGCTTCTTCGCGGCCATCACCGGGGTGGGCGGCGGGACGCTGCGCGACCTGCTGATCGACGCGCCGGTGTTCTGGATCCAGCGCCCCGGCTACGTCATGGTCTGTCTGCTGGCGGCCGTCGCCGTCTGGCTGCTGGGCAAGCGCGGCTGGCGGTTCCGGGCCCTGCTGTGGCTGGACGCCCTGGGCATGGCCGCCTACGCCGTGGTCGGCACGGCCAAGGCCCTGAACCTGGGCGTCCATCCGTTCACGGCGGTGATGATGGGCGTGCTGACCACCGCGTTCGGCGGGGTGATCCGCGACGTCCTGGCCGGTGAGCCGAACCTGCTGCTGCGCCGCGAGATCTACATCACCGCGGCCCTATTGGGCGCGGGGGTGTTCGCCGGACTGACCACTCTGTTCCATGTCGGCTTCTGGCCGGCCGGGATCGCCGGCTTCACGGCCGCCTTCGGCCTGCGGGCCTGCGCGCTGAAGTTCGGCTGGAGCCTGCCGGGATTCGCGGGCGGCGAGGAAGCGGATCAGGTGTCGTGATCGGGATGCTGGCGACTGACCACCGCGTCTGACGGCCCGATCGGCGGGCGCACGGGCATGTCGGCCAGGTGGTCCATCCAGGCGGGACGGCCCTCGACGGCCAGCTGCACCACCGGCTCGACCCGCGACGGGTCGTCGAAGGCGAACACCGCCAGGTCGATCTGGTCGGCGCTCCATTCGAAGGAGAGGGGCGTGCCGCAGGCGGCGCAGAAGCCCCGCCGGACGGCGTCCGAGCTCTGGAAACGCGACGGCGCGCCGCGCGTCCAGGTCAGGTCGGCGACGTTGACGGTGACCAGTGCTCCGAACGGCCCGGCGAAGGCCTTCTGGCACATGCGGCAATGGCAGATCGAGGCGCGGCCGACCTCGCCCTCGACCCGGAAACGCACCGCGCCGCATTGGCAGCCGCCGGTCAGGGCGCCAGTCGAATTGGGCGTCTCGGACATCGGAGACCTCAGTGCTTGGGGGGCGGAAACGACAAGATCGGAACCGGCGTCAGGCGGAAGGTCACTTCGTAGGCGTCGTGGTCGGACAGCACCGGACCGCCGGTGGCCGAGCCGTCGAACCGGGCCTCGACCTGGATCGGCCGGATCGCCACCTGGTCGCCCTGTTTGAAACCGATCAGGTCCTGGGTGTCCAGCCACGGCGCGTCGCCGTCGGCCGAGATCCTGGCGTCGCAGCTGTCGGGCGTCTGGAAGCAGACCTGGCTGACCACCTCGAACGGATAG
Source organism: Caulobacter sp. Root1455 (assembly GCF_001426905.1). Classification (GTDB taxonomy): domain Bacteria; phylum Pseudomonadota; class Alphaproteobacteria; order Caulobacterales; family Caulobacteraceae; genus Caulobacter. The sequence goes on along the minus strand of NZ_LMFQ01000023.1, from coordinate 161,907 downwards.
CGCTGCATCACGTAGTCGTAGCGGTCGGGCGCGTGCATGACGTTGAAGTCGCCGCCGACGATCAGCGGCGCGCCGGGCGTGCGGTCGGTGCCCATGAACCGGCCCAGCTCGGCGGCCTGCAGGTGGTGGGCGATGCGGTTGCGATTGCGCGGCACGCCCGAGGCGCCCTTGGAATTGAGGTGGGTGTCGGCGATCTCGACCGGGACGGGCAGGCCGGGAACCTCGAGGCTGACCAGCATCACCCCCTTGTTGGCCAGGCAGTCCAGGCCCGCGCAATAGTGGTAGGCGTGCGACTTGACCCAGTTGATCGGGTGGTTGCTCAGCACCCACAGGCCGCTGGAGCCCCACTTGCCCCAGCCCTCGCCCTTGCGGCGGTATTTCACCCGCTTGTAGCGCGGCTTGTCCTCGCGGGTCAGCTGGCTGCCGTCGCGCTGCTTCTTGCGCGGCCCCTTGGCGACATAGGGATAGCCGCTGAGCTCGATCAGGTCGTCGACCTCGCCGCTGAAACCTTCCTGCAACAGGACGACATCGGGCTCGAGGCCCTTTTCGCGCAGGCCGGCCAGCTGGCGGCCGATGGCCCTGAGCTTGGAGCCGCGACCCGCCCGCACCGGCCAGGGCAGGCCCTCGACATTGTAGGTCATCACGCTGAGCTCGACCGGCCGCATCGGGCCGATCGGATGGAAGGCGGCGGGCGGGGTGTCCTCGGTCTGGGGCTCCCGCGGGGGCGGCGCGTCTTGCGCGAGGGCCGCTTCCCCGGTCAGCAGGATGGCGGCGAAAACGGCCGTCAGGACGCGACGATCGATCATTCCTGGACGGCGAGCTCCGCGATCACCCGCGCGCCGTCGTGACCCACCACCCGGAAGGCGGCGATCTCGCCCTGCGGGGCGACGCCCCCCAAGGCGGGATCGAAGGCGATTTCGGTGAAGTCCTCGGCCCGGGCCACGCCCTCGCGTTCGATCAGGCCCGACAGGACGCGGCCGACCTGGCGCTGGAGGTGTCGCTCGAGCCCAGCCTGGCCCGCCTCCCGCAAGCGGCGGGCTCGGTCCTTGATCACAGGGCCTTTCACCGGCGGCATCCGCGCGGCCGGCGTGCCGGGGCGGGCGCTGTAGGGGAAGACGTGCAGGAACGCCAGACCCGCCTCCTCGACCAGCTTCAAGGTGTTGGCGAAGGCTTCCTCGGTCTCGGTGGGGAAGCCGGCGATCAGATCGGCGCCGAAGGCGGTGTCGGGACGCACGCGGCGGACCTCGGACACCAGCTTCAGGGCGTCGGCCCGGCTGTGGCGGCGCTTCATGCGCTTGAGGATCAGGTCGTCGCCGGCCTGCAGGCTCAGATGCAGGTAGGGCATCAGCCGCGGCTCGGTCTCGAGCAGCTTGAACAGGTCCGGATCGATCTCGGCGGCGTCGATCGACGACAGGCGCAGGCGCGGCAGGTCGGGGACCAGCTTCAGGATCCGGGCGACCAGTTGGCCCAGGGTCGGCTGGCCGGGCAGGTCCGTGCCCCACGACGTCACGTCGACGCCGGTCAGCACCACCTCGCGATAGCCCTCGGCCGACAGGCGGCGGACCTGTTCGACGACCTCGCCGGCCGGAGCCGAGCGCGAATTGCCCCGCCCATAGGGGATGATGCAGAAGGTGCAGCGGTGATCGCAGCCGTTCTGGACCTCGACATAGGCCCGGGCGCGGTCCTTGAGGCCGGCGATCAGGTGACCGGCGGTCTCCTTGATCGACATGATGTCGTTGACCCGCACGCGGGTGGAGGTGTCGAGCAGGGCGCCCGGGGCGGCCTTCTCGGCGTTGCCCAGCACCAGGTCGACTTCCGGCATGGCGGCGAAGGCGGCGGGGTCGATCTGGGCGGCGCAGCCGGTGACGATCAGCCGGGCGTCCGGCCGCTCGCGGCGGGCCTTGCGGATCGCCTGGCGGGCCTGGCGCACGGCCTCGTTGGTCACCGCGCAGGTGTTGAACACCACCGCGTCGGCCAGGCCGTCGGCCGACGCGCGAGCCCGGATGGCCTCGGACTCATAGGCGTTCAGCCGGCAGCCGAAGGTGACCACGTCGACGCCGTCCGGACCGGACACGGTCGTCGCCGGTCCGCCCTCTTCGCCGACCGCGGGCGCGGGCTTCGGCGGCCGGGAGATCAGGGTGTAGGTCACGGCGCTTCGACGAACGCCGCGAAGGCGTCCTTCCAGTCAGGGTGCCAGCGCGACAGGGCCGGACGGTTCTCGATGAGGTCGCCCATGGCCCAGGCCATGCGCTTTTCGTCCAGCGAACGCGGCACGTCGTTGTCGGGGCACAGGATGTAGAAATCGCCGCGCGCGATGCTGTCCAGCATGAACTGGACGGTCTGCTGCGGCGTCCAGGCGGCGGCCGGCTTGTCGCGGCCGCGCCGGGTCATGCCGGTATGGACGAAGCCCGGGATCAGCAGGCGGGCGTCGACCTGGCAGTCGACCGTCTCGCGCAGGGTGTGGGCGAGCCCTTCCGTCAAGGCCTTCACCGCCGACTTCGACACGTTGTAGGCGGTGTTGCCCGGCGGCTGGGTGATCCCTTGCTTGGAGCCGGTGTTGATGATCAGGCCGGGACGGCCGCTGGCGGCCATCTCCTCGCCCATCACCTGGACGCCGTTGATCACGCCCCAAAGATTGACGTCGAGCACGCGCTTCCACGGGTCCTCGCCCGAAAAGACGTCGCCCCCGCCGCCGACCCCGGCGTTGTTCATCAGCACGTCGATCGCGCCGAACCTGTCGACGGCGGCGTCGCGCAGGGCCTGGACGGCGGCGCGGTCGGCGACGTCGGTCTCCACGGCCAGGGCCTTGTCGCCGATGGCGTCGGCCGCCTTCTTCAGGGCCCGGCCCATAATGTCGGCCAGGACCACGTTCATGCCGAGGTCCGCGAAGGCTTGCGCGGCGGCCAGGCCGATGCCGTCGGCCGCGCCGGTGATCACGGCCGTCTTGCCGGGCCCGATCGCCGGATGAATGGGGGCGGGGTGGATCGTCATGCGACCGCGAGCTCCGGCAACTTGCCGACGAACTCCATGGTCACCGGGCCGGTCATGATCACGTGGCTGTCGCTGGCCCGCCATTCGATGGTCAGGACGCCGCTCTCGAACTCGACCTTGGCGACGCGGTTGGTCAGGCCGCGACGCACGGCGGCGACCTGGGCCGCGCAGGCGCCGGTGCCGCAGGCGGCGGTCAGGCCCGCGCCGCGTTCCCAGACCTTCAGCTTGATATGGTCGCGCGCCGCGATGTGGGCGAAGCCGACATTGACGCCTTCGGGGAACAGCGGGTGATGCTCGACCAGGCTGCCCGTGCCGCGCGCGAAGTCGTCGCTGACCGGGGCGTCGACAAAGAACACCACGTGCGGATTGCCCATCGAGACGCAGCCGGGGGTGTGGACCAGCGGCGCGTCGATCGGGCCGACCTGCAGCTCGACGCCGACGGTGTCCATCTCTTCCGCCAGCGGAATCTGGTCCCAGGCCAGACCGGGCCGGCCCATGTCGACGGTCACCAGCTTGTCGCCGGCCATCTGGCCCGTCAGGCGGCCGGCCACGGTGTCGAAGGCCACGGCGGTCTTGCCCGACGACTGCATCAGCAGCCAGGCCACGCAGCGCGTGCCGTTGCCGCAGGCCCCGGTCTCCTCGCCGTCCGAATTCCAGAACCGCACATAGGCGCTGGCGCCCTCGGCGCGCGGCGGGTCGATGGCGATCACCTGGTCGCAGCCGATTCCGCCCTCGCCCCGTTTCGCGATCGCCCGGATCTCGTCCGGGGTCGGATTGAAGGGCTGGGTCAGGGTCTCGATCACGACGAAGTCGTTGCCGAGGCCGTTCATCTTGAGAAAGGTGCGGCTCATGGTGCGGGCTATATAGTGGAAAACCGCGCCGGAGTCAGAGGTCGGCCACAGCGGCGGCGTTTTGGTCGCGGCTTTTCGGGCGCCGCCCCTGGGGACATGCACTCACGGCGGAGCGCCGGCCAGGTTCGCGGGGCGTTTGAGATGAGTGCGTGTCCCCCAAGTCAGCCGTGGGCTTGCCGGAGGGGCTGGGGGCAACCGTGGGGACACGCACTCGCCCTGGCCGTCTGGACAAGATTTCACAGGCCTTGCCGTGAGAGCATGTCCCCGGCGGGGATCCAGCTGCCTCCATCCCCGCGAATTCGGCAAAGAAGTTCAACAACTTCAACGCTCTGAAAAAAAGCAGCGTCACCGACGCGCCAGTGTTCAAACCCCCCGCACAATAAACCCGTCTCCATCGCGGAGGAGGGCGCTTGGTACCGACCCGAAGCGGCGATGGAGGTGGAACCGAGCGGGGCCGCCTGGGCCTGGCGATCGGATCGCGGCGGACGGCGGGGCTCAGAAGGCTCCAAGGTCCGGCGGGGACGATGGCCGGACAGGCGGGTCGACGGGGCCGGGAGGTTCAAACCGGCCTGTTCCAGGATCTGTCGGAGTCGCTGACGGCCCCTTCCGGGCGACTTTGATCCTGCCCGTCCGAGGGGGAACGTCGACCGGGATGAAACAGGCCCTCAGTCGCCGTCCCTTGAGAAGAACGGTTCCGCGGAGCGGTCTGTCCACGCCGAAACGCAAACACAACACTCACGGTCTCCGGGCCTGGCCCGGCCGCTCCGCGCCTCCTCACCCACTCGTCGCGAAAGCCCGAGGTCGGACAGTCGTGTCCGCCGCCAACCCTCCATGAGGAGACTGTCATGCCCAAGTCCAAGCCGCCCCGTCGTCGCAAGATCCGTCGAGGCAACGAGCTTCGCGTGTTGATGCTCGAGGGCGTCCGGGCCGCGTTGGCGCTGAACGACGCCACGTTGGCCAAGATCGACGAGGTTCTCAGCCGAACGCCGTCAGGTCCCCAGAGGACCCAGTTGCTGGCGCTTCGGGCGGAGATGAAGTCGCATCGGCCCGGCCTGCTGGAAAGCCGCGCCGACGCCATGACGCCGTGGTTCTTTGAATCTTAGGTCATCGACGCGCGCGGGCCCGGCTCGAATATCGAAAGGAGACAAAGATCAACCCGCATGGGTCTCGATCCTGTATCCTGTCGTTCTATGGGCGAACCCAATGCGTCGCCGTGGGATGGTCCGTTTGACAGCCGAAAACACCGACGGCCTGCGCCTCCGAGCCCGTCTCCGCGCCCTCTACCATGGCGCCTCGCCCACCGCGGTGCGGTTCCGCTATGGCGTCATCGTCATCGATCTGGCGATCATCGCCTTCTTCGTCGCCGCGCCGCTGATGCGCCGTCACGGCCTGACCTTCTACGCGATCGACTATCTCGTGGCGGCCTTCCTCGCGCTGGACCTGGCGGCCCGGGCCATCGCCCACGGCGAGATCAAGACCTGGCTCAAGAAGCCCATCACCTGGGTCGACCTGTTCGTGCTGGCCACCCTGCTGTTCCCGGCCTGGCTGTTCAATTTCGGCTTCCTGCGGGTGGTGCGGCTGTGGACCCTGATCCACAGCGAGTTCTTCTGGCGCACGATCGGCCGGCGCTACGACGACACCCGGGTCGAGCAGATCACCCGCGCGGCCTCCACCCTGGTGACCTTCGTCTTCGTGGTCACCGGCTTCGTCTATTCCAGCTTCGCCGGGCGGCACGAAGGCATCGGCGGCTATGTCGACGCCCTCTATTTCACCGTCACCAGCCTGACCACCACCGGCTACGGCGACGTCACCCTGCCCGGCGCCTGGGGCAAGCTGCTGTCGATCGCGGTGATGCTGGGCGGAGTGTCGCTGTTCATCGGCCTGATCCAGTCGATCCTGCGGCCGCACAAGGTGACCTTCCCCTGTCCGTGCTGCGGCCTGCGCCGGCACGATCCCGACGCCGTGCACTGCAAGGCCTGCGGTCAGGTGCTGAACATCCCCAACGACGGCGACTGAGTCCTCTGGCGCGGGACATCTTTTGCGATACGGTCCGGGTCGAAGGCGCCGCTTTCCGAAGCCGCCGCCCTGTCACGACAGCCGCCGGATCCCCAGATGCGCAGACTGCTCCTCGCCCTCCTCGCCTCCACGAGCCTCATGACCACAGCCGCACAAGCCGCCGATCCCGTCCCCGCCGACACTGAAGCCCGCACGCCGCTGGCCGACCTGGGCAAGGACGATCCCTACAAGTGGATGGAGGAGATCGAGGGCGAGCGGCCGCTGGCCTGGGCCAAGGCGCAGAACACCCGCAGCCTGGCCGTGCTGCAGGGCGACAGCCGCTATGCCGGCCTGGAAAGCCAGGCCCTGGCCATCCTCAACGCCAAGGACCGCGTGCCGGGCGTGTCGTTCGCCGGCGACGGTTCGTTGCGCAACTTCTGGCAGGACGCCGAGCACGTGCGCGGCGTCTGGCGCCAGACGACGCTGGAGAGCTACCGCACCGCCGAACCCCAGTGGGAGACGATCCTCGACATCGACGCCCTGTCCAAGGCCGAGAACGCCAACTGGGTGTTCAAGGGCGCCGGCTGTCTGGCGCCTGACGACACCCGCTGCCTGGTCTCGCTGTCGAACGGCGGCAAGGACGCCATGGTCGTCCGCGAGTTCGACACCACCACCCGGACCTTCGTCGATCCCGCCAAAGGGGGCGGCTTCGTGCTGCCGGAGGGCAAGCAGAGCGTCGGCTGGCTCGACCGCGACACCCTGCTGGTCGCCCGCGAATGGGAGCCGGGCCAGGTGACCAAGTCGGGCTACGCCTATGTGGTCAAGGCCTGGAAGCGCGGAACGCCCCTGGCCTCGGCCAAGGAGGTGTTCCGGGGCACGCCGGACGACGTCTCGGCCTCGGCCTACACGCTGCTCGACGCCGACGGCAAGGTGGTGGCCACCCTGGTCAACCGCGCGGTCAGCTTCTTCGAGGCCGAGACCTATCTGCTGACCGACAAGGGCGCGGCGAAGCTGCCCCTGCCGCTGAAGAGCTCGGTGCAGGGCTATGTCGCCGGCCAGATGATCATGACCCTGGAGCAGGACTGGCCCGAACGCGGCTTCAAGACCGGCGACCTGATCAGCTTCGACCTGGCCGCCTTCAAGGCCGATCCGGCCAAGGCCGCCGCGACCCTGGTTCTGCGCCCGACCGCCAAGCAGTCGGTGGAAACGGTCACCACCACCCGCGACAGGCTGGTGGTCGGCCTGCTGGACAATGTCACCGGCGGGGCCCTGGTCTACAGGCACGGACCCGGGGGCTGGACCAGCCAGAAGCTGGCCCTGCCGACCAACTCGACGATCGGCCTGGGCTCGGCCTCGCAGAGGGACGACCGACTGTTCCTCAGCGTCACCGGCTATCTGACGCCCTCGACCTACTGGCTGGCCGACGCGGCCTCGCTGCAGCTGGAGCAGGTCAAGGCCTCGCCCGCCCGCTTCGACGCCTCCGCCCACGTGGTCGAGCAGTTCGAGGCGACCAGCACCGATGGGACCAGGATCCCCTATTTCGTGGTGCGGCCCAGGGGCGTGAAGTACGACGGGACGGCCCCGACCCTGCTCTACGCCTATGGCGGCTTCCAGGCCTCGATGACCCCGGCCTATTCGGGGGTCATGGGCAAGCTGTGGCTGGAGCGCGGCGGGACCTATGTGGTGGCCAACATCCGCGGCGGCGGCGAGTTCGGCCCGGCCTGGCACAACGCCGGCCTCAGGGAGAACCGCCAGAAGGTCTATGACGACTTCTTCGCCGTCTCCCAGGACCTGATCACCCGCAAGATCACCTCGCCGCGCCGCCTGGGGATCATGGGCGGCAGCAACGGCGGCCTGCTGATGGGCGTGGCCCTGACCCAAAGGCCCGAGCTCTACAACGCCGTCGTCGTGCAGGTGCCGCTGTTCGACATGATCCGCTACACCCAGATCGGGGCCGGCGCCTCGTGGGTGGGCGAATACGGCGACCCGGCCATCCCGTCCGAACGGGCGGTGATCGCCAAATACGACCCCTATTCCAACCTCAAGGCGGGCCAGAACTATCCCGAGGTGTTCATCGAGACCTCGACCAAGGACGACCGCGTCCATCCGGCCCACGCCCGCAAGGCGGCGGCGCGGCTGGAGGAACTGGGCTATCCGGTGCTGTATTACGAGAACATCGACGGCGGCCACGCGGCCAGCGCCAACCTGGCCGAGACCGCCCGCCGCCAGGCGCTGGAATACATCTATCTGTCGAAGAAGCTGATGGACTGACCGGGGGCCCGGAGAACCCTGTCTTCCGGGCCGTAAACCCTAGTTCAATCTCTGCCCGTCATGATGGCGTCGATTGTCCGGCCGCTCTTCCGGCCGAGCCGGATCGAGGTTGCCTTGAAGATCGACGTCTTCCCCGCCCTGGAGCTGCCCGCGGAGGTCCACGCGGCCTGGTCGGCCGTCCAGGCCGGCGAGACGCGCCTCGACAGCCCGTTCCTGTCGCCGCTGTGGGCCCAGGCGGTCGCCCGCGCCCAGGGGCCGGCCGGCGGCGTGCGAATCGCGGTCCAGCGCGACCCGGCCGGCGACCCGGCGGCGTTCCTGGCCGTGCGCAAGCGCGGCTCGACCGCCATGCCGGTTGGCGCGCCGATGAGCGACTACCAGGCCCTGGTGACCCGCGACGGCTTCCAGGCCGACCCGCGCGCCATGCTCCAGGCCCTGGGCGTTTCGCGCTACGATTTCTGCCACATGCTGGCCGAGGATCCGGCCTTCCAGGGCCACGCCCGCGGCCGGGACGTGTCCTGGGTGGTCGAGGTCGCCGACGGCTACGCCGCCTATGAGGCCGAGCGCAAGGCGGCCGGGATCGGCGCGCTGAAGGACATCGACAAGAAGCGCCGCAAGGTCGAGCGCGAGGTCGGGCCCGCCCGCTTCACGGCCCTGTCGGCGTCCCGCGCCGACTACGAACAGCTGATCGCCTGGAAACGCGCCCAGCTGGCCGCCACCGGCCAGACCGACCTGTTCAAGACCGCCTGGGTCATGCGGCTGATGGACGAGCTGCTGGAGACCCGCGACCCGGCGTTCGGCGGCGGGCTCTACACCCTGCACCTGGGCGACGACCTGGCGGCCGTGCATTTCCACCTGCGGGGCGGCGCCACGATCCATGGCTGGCTGATCGCCCACGACCCGAGGTTCGAGCGCTACTCGCCGGGCCTGCTGCTGTTCCAGGACATCCTCAGGAGCCTGGACGCCGGACCCTACAGGCGCCTCGATCTTGGGGCCGGCGACTATCGCTTCAAGCGCGAGCTGTCGAACCGGCAGCAGGGCGTGATGTTCGGGTTCCTGGGCGCGCCGTCGGTCTCGACCCTGGCCCGCACCGCGGTCTACGGCCTGCGCGAGGTCGCCGAGGCCCTGCCGCTGGGGCCGGTCTCGGCCCTGCCGGGCAAGGCGATGCGGCGGATCGACGTCCTGCGCGGGCTGCGCTGAGTCAGACGGTTCGACCTTAAGAGGCGCGCGCGATCAACGCGATCACGCAGCTCCAGAGCATGAGATTGACGGCGGAAATAAACAGAAGCCAGCCCAGACGACCCTGACGGCCGTCGTGCCGCCCGCGATACGCATCCCCGCGAACCACATGACCCATGGTTTCCTCCAAAGCTCTCTGGTGGAGCTTGAATCGGATGAAACTCCCGTTCCCGAGTAGGCGCAAGCAAGTTTGATCGACTGTCCCACGACAATCCCGAAAATGTGACGATACTCCAGCTGGGCCGTGACGGGCATGACCCGGAGCCGGTCGGCTCTAGGGCGAAACGCCGTTGATCCGCAGGGCCGGCGGATCGATGCGGCCGGCCTCCCAGGCGCGCGTCCAGGCCAGGCATTTGACCGGTTCCCGGAAGGCGAAGCGCAGCAGGTGATCGGCGACGACGTCCTCCAGTCGGGCCAGGCCCTCCAGGTCGGCGGCCTCGATCGTGACGTCGAGACCCTCCAGATCGGCCATCATGCTGCAGGTCCCGAGCGGCAGTGGGATCAGGGCCGAGATGTCGTCGTACGACACCTCGAACCTGTGGCCCCAGTGCTTGGCCAGCTGAGTCATGTAGCGCGCGGCCTTGTCGGTGGTCAGGCGGGCATGGCTCTGCATGAGGCTAGACCCCTTCGATGGCGGCGGCCGCGTCGTCCATGACCTTGGCGATCGCCGAGACCTGTTCGGGCGTGAGCGAGCCGGAGGTCAGCTTCAGGCGCAGGGCGGTCTTGAGGTTCTCGCGGGCCCGCATGATCTGAGGCGAGAAGGCCGCGCTCTGGGCGGCGGCTTCGGCCATGCGGGTGAACAGGCCGTGGACCGGCTGGCTGTTGCTTTCCAGGAAGGCCCGGCCCTCGTCGGTGATCGTGTAGAGCTTCTTGCCGCCGCCGGCGTCGGCCGCGGTGACGTAGCCCAGCTCTTCCAGCAGGGTCAGGGTCGGATAGATCACGCCCGGACTGGGGGTGTAGGCGCCGCCGGCGGCGGTCTCGACGGCCTTGATCAGCTCGTAGCCGTGGCTGGGCTTGTCGGCGATCAGCTTCAGCACGACCAGACGCAGATCGCCGTGATCGAAGAACCGGCCCATGCGGCCGCCGCGGCGATGATGGCCCTCGTGGCCGTGGAAGCCGAACGGGTGGCGGCCGAAGGGCGCGCCGTGATGACCGCCGTGGCGGCCGTGGTGGGGATGACGTCCAAACATGTAGGTTTTAGATCCTGTTTCGTTATATCGAAAATACAGATATATCGGATTGGCGGAACGTCAAGAGTGTTTTTCGATATATCTAAAACCGACCTAAAAGAAAGGCGCGCGCCGCATCGACGCGCGCCTTCTTCGAACCCGCCCTAGGCGCCCGGCGGAACCGGGAAGCCGCGGTTGCGCATCAGCGCCCCTATCTTCACGTCGCGGCCGCGGAAGCGGCGGAAGGCCTCGCCCGCGTCGATCGTATTGCCCACGCTCATGATGTCGTCGTGCAGGCGCTTGGCCACGGCCTTGTCATAGAAGCCGCCGGGCGCCTCCTCGAAGGCCTCCGCGGCGTCGGCGGTCAGGGTGTCGGCCCAGATGTAGTCGTAGTAGCCGGCCGAATAGCCGTCGCCCGAGAAGATGTGCCCGAACTGGGTGGGCCGATGGCGCATGACGATCTCGGACGGCAGGCCGATCTCGGCCATGGCCGATTTCTCGAAGGCCGCCGGGTCGATGGCCTGGCCCTTGGCGGCCAGGTGGATCTTCATGTCGTAGATCGCCGAGGCCAGGTATTCGACCGTCGAGAAGCCCTGGTTGAAGGTCTTGGCCTTCTCGATCTTGGCCACCAGCTCGTCGGGGATCGGCTTGCCGGTCTGGTAGTGGACGGCGAACTGGCTCAGCACCGGCTTGGTCGGCAGCCAGTGCTCGTTCAGCTGGCTGGGGAACTCGACGAAGTCACGGGCCACATTGGTGCCGGCCAGGCCGGGATAGTTCACGTCCGAGTTCAGGCCGTGGAGGGCGTGGCCGAACTCGTGGAACATAGTGACGGCGTCGTCCCACGAGATCAGCACCGGCTCGCCGGGCTTGCCCTTCACGAAGTTGCAGTTGTTGGAGACGATCGGGGTGACCACGCCCTTGAACTTCTCCTGGGTGCGGTACTCGCTCATCCAGGCGCCCGACTGCTTGCCGGCCCGGGCATAGGGATCGAAGTACCACAGGCCCACGCGCTGCCCGCCCCTGGTCACCTCCCAGACGCGCACGTCCGGATGGCAGACCGGCACGTCGGCGATCTGGGTGAAGGTGAAGCCGTAGAGCTGGCCCGCCGCCCAGTGGATGGCCTCGCGCAGCTTCTCCAGCTGCAGGTAGGGTTTGACCACGTTCTGGTCGAGGTCGTAGCGCGCCTTGCGCACCTTCTCGGCGTAGTGGCGGTAGTCCCAGGGGGCGATCTTGAAGGTCGCGCCTTCCGCGTCGGCCACCTTCTGCATGTCGGCCACTTCCTCGTGGACCCGGGCCACGGCCGGCTTCCAGACCTGCATCATCAGGTCCATGGCCGCGTCCGGGGTCTTGGACATCTGGTCGGCCGTGATCCAGTGGGCGTAGGTTTCGAAGCCCAGCAGCTGGGCCTTCTCGGCCCGCAGCTTGAGGATCTCGGTGATCACCGCCTTGTTGTCGCGGGCGTCGTTGTTGTCGCCGCGCGACACCCACATCCGCCAGCCCTTCTCGCGCAGGTCGCGGCGGTCGGAATAGACCAGGAACGGCTCCATCGACGAGCGGGTGTTGGTGATCAGCCACTTGCCCTTCAGGCCCTTTTCCTCGGCGGCGGCGGCCGCCCCGGCCTTCACCGAGTCCGGCAGGCCCGTCAGGTCGGCCTCGGCCAGCTCCAGGGTGTAGCTCTCCTCGTCGGCCAGCTCGTTCTGGCTGAACCTGGTGTAGAGGCTGGCCAGGGCCTGGTTGATCTGGCCCAGACGAGCCTTCTTGGCGGCGTCCAGCGCCGCGCCCTGACGGGCGAAATAGTTGTAGACCACCCAGGCCAGGCGCTTCTGCTCGGGCGTCAGGTTCGAGGTTTCGCGGGCGTCGTAGACGGCCTTGATGCGAGCGAACAGCTGCTCGTTCTGGACGATCTCGTCGCCGAACGCCGCCAGCTTCGGCGTGGTCTCGGCCTCGACCTTCTGCATGGCCGCGTCGTTCATCGTCGAGGTGAACACCCCGAACAACGCGCCCACCCGGTTCATGGCGCGACCGGAATCCTGGTAGGCCGCCATCACGCCCTCGAAGGTCGGAGCCGAGCGCTTGGCGGTCAGGGCGAACAGTTCCCGGCGCTGCTCGGCCATGGCCGTCTCGAACGCCGAGGCGAACAGCTCGGGCTTGACCTTGTCCAGCGGCGGCAGGCCGCCGTGCGGACCCGTCCAGGAGGCCAGAAGGGGATTGGGTGAAGCGGCGGCGGGGGTGGCGGCTTTGGCGATCATGGGCATCAGGGCGGTCGCGCTGGCGGCGGCGAGGAAGGAACGACGCTTCACGGGCGGGTCTCCGGAAAAAGGGAGCTGAACCCTAGAGCGCCGCGCGGCTGGTCGTTAAGCGCTTTCGCGCGGAATTCGTGCCGCCAGCCATGAATTCGACGACAGAAACGCTCGCACGGCGCATTCGGCCGGGGCCGGTTCGTGCGCGACAGGCGCCTGCACGGGATCTGCGTCAGAATCTCAAGCCGGCCGCGTGGACGACCGGGCGGCGGCGGGGTAAGCCAAACGCATGTCCATCGGCGTCTTCGACTCCGGCGTGGGCGGCCTCACGGTCCACCGCGCCCTCGTGAACCGTCTGCCCCAGGCGGACTTCATCTATCTCGCCGACCAGGCCAACGCCCCCTATGGCGGCCGGCCGGGCGAGGAGATCGTCGACCTGACCCGGGCCGGCTGCGAGCGCCTGTTCGACGCCGGCGCCAGCCTGGTGGTCCTGGCCTGCAACACCGCCTCGGCCATCGCGCTGCGTCGCCTGCAGCAGACCTGGCTGCCGGGTTATCGCAGGCAGCTGGGCCGGCCGATCAACGTGCTGGGCATCATCGTGCCGACCATCGAGGCGGCCACCGGCCTGCCCTGGGAGCACGAGGCCGAGCGGCGCGGCGACAAGGTCGAGCAGCTCGATGTCCTCGGCGTCTTCTCGACGCAGGGCACGACCAATTCGCGCGTCTACGAGATCGAGATCGACAAGCGCAAGCAGGACATCGCGGTGTTCTCGCAGGCCTGCCCGGACCTGGTGCCGATGATCGAGGCCGACGCCGGGGCCGTGGACCTGGCCAAGGCCGTCGAGGGTTATGTCCAGGCGCTGAAGACCCGCATCGGCCGCTATCCCGACCGGGCGGTGCTGGGCTGCACCCACTACGAGATCATCGCCGACATCTTCCGCGCCGCCCTGCCGGCCGGCACGCCGGTCATCCACCAGCCGGCCTCGACCGCCGACGCCCTGGAGCTTTATCTGCAGCGCCATCCGGAGCTCGACCCCGGGACCGGCGGCTCGCGCCAGTTCCTGACCACCGGCGCGCCGGGCCCCCAGAACGGCCTGGTGGAGAGCTTCTGGGGCGGCCCGCTGCGGTTCGAGGCGGCTTAGGGCGGCTAGCTTCAAGCGGCTTGGAGGCGACTACTTGCCCCCTACGGGTCGCTTCGCGACCGTCTTCCCCCACAGGGGGAAGAGGACGCTCTGCGTCGGAGCCTCCGCCCCCTATGGGGGCGGACAGACCGCGTAGCGGTCAGGTGGGGGCAAGCGTGGACTTGACGCGAGCGTGGCCTGCATCACCCTTCTCCCTACCGGAGGGCCTCACCCCATGAAACACCTGCTGATCGCCGTCGCGCTCGCCCTCACCGCCACCACGGCCCATGCCGAGGTCGTCGACGCCCAGCCGGGCGGCTTCGAGGTCAAGCGCACGGCGGTGCTGAACGCCCCGGCCGACAGGGTCTACGCCGCCCTCGCCCAGCCCTCGCAATGGTGGAGCAAGGACCACACCTGGTCGGGCTCCTCGGCCGGCCTGTCCCTGGCCCCGATGGCCGGCGGCTGTTTCTGCGAGAAGCTGCCGAACGGCGGCTCGGTGATGCACATGACCGTGGTCTACGCCCAGCCCGGTCGGGGCCTGCGGCTGTTCGGCGCCCTGGGGCCGCTGCAGATGTCCGGCGCCGCCGGCCACCTGGGTTGGACCCTGTCGGAGACGGACGGCAAGACCACCCTGACCCAGACCTACGACGTCGGCGGCTACATGAAGGGCGGGCTCGACAAGATCGCCCCGGCTGTTGATCAGGTCCTGAGCGAGCAGTTCGACCGCCTGACGGCCTATGTCGAAACGGGCAAGGCGCCGTAGGGGCGATCGATCTTCAAGCCAAGTGCATGGTCCTCGTCCTTCGACAAAGCTCAGGATGAGGACCATTGTGCGGGCCGTGCGATAGAAAACCTCATCCTGAGCTTGTCGAAGGACGAGGTTTTCGCTTTCGAAGCCGAACCTCGATCAGCCCTAGCGAACGCCGTAATCCCGGGCGCAAGGCCCGGGATGCTTGGAACTACTTCTCCCAGCTGGCCTTCTGGCTCATCAGCCAGGAGAAGTCCGCCGTCAGCTGGCCTGACTGGTTCCCCTTGCCGGTCTTGGGATCGTACGACGTCCAGACCCCAGCCGACGAATGGCAGCCCATGCAGCTTTCCGTCTGGAAGGTCAGGGTGTTGATCCCCGGCGTCACCGGCTTGCCTTGGTTGTTGAGCACCGAGTTCCAGACCGGCGGCTGGGCGGAGCCCGAGGCGGGACAGTCCTGGCCGTTGGGCAGCTCCTCGCCGTTGCACGCCACCTGGTTGCCCTTCTGGAAGTAGGTTTCCATGGTGACGTTGGTCAGGAACACCGGGGTGGGATTGCCGCCCGGCTTGTTGACGATCGCGTTGGGCAGCCCGCCGTTCCACGGGGCGGGCGGCGCCGTCGGATCGGTCGGCCATTGGGTGTCGATCAGCTGATAGTACTGCCAGACCGAGCCCTGGGCCTTCAGGGCCGCCTGGGCCTGACGGTTCAGGGCGACCTTGTCGCCCGGGATGGGGATGCCGCGCCAGGCCTGGGTCGGGATGCGCGGATAGACGCCCTTGACCTTCTGCGGCAGTTGGTCGACCGCGCAGATCGGGCAGTTGGGATCGACGAACGACGGGTTCAGCTTGGGATGGGCGACCGCGTCGACATCCAGGTTGTCGACCTGCTCGAAGGTGGACCAGATCCACTGCGGCGAGGTCGTGCTCTTATGGCCGATGTGCATGCCGACCAGGCCGACCGTCACCTTGCGCTCCAGCTGCTTGCCGTCCGGTCCCTGATCGATGACCACGGCCGGGCTGGTGTAGAAGCGGCTGAAGTCGTCCTTGCCGGACTTGAGGATCCGCCAAGCGAACTTCAGTTCGAACGAACCGCTCCAGTCCTTGCCCGGCGCGCCCACCGGCATGGCCACCTTGCCGCCGGCCTTGGCGAACGCGACCTGGCCATTGATGTTGTAGAGGCTGTTGTCGCAGAGATAGCCGACCTCGTTGGGGTCGATCATGATCTCGTAATAAACGAACTCGCCGTTCTGATCGATCATCGGGCCCGAGAAGGCCTGCTGGATGTCGTCCAGGTCGCCGAGATTGGCCGCGTTCAGTTCGCCCACCGCCGACAGCACGCCCAGGAACCGGGTCGCGCGCGGGTCGGCGTTGGCGGTGGCCTGGGCCGAGAACGGCGCCAGCCCCTTGCTGACCGGCTTGGCCAGGTCGCCTCGGAACAGCGTCAAGGTCCGGGCCTTGGGCGACACGCGGCAGGCGGCCGGCCGCTCTCCGTCGGTCTGGAAGATCGCGCTGGAATTATGCCACAGCGTCCAGTGCGGCTGGCCGAACCGGGTGTCGGTCAGCTTGGGCGCGGCCTGGCCCTGGCTGTTGGTCGGCCAGTTCAGCGCCAGGAACATCTGCCAGGAATAGAGGTCGAACTCGCGCTGGACCTCGGAAAACTTCTGGGCCTTCTCCAGCTGGGTCTTCAGCGTGATGTCGACGTCGCCCGGCAGCTGGGGCGTCAGCTTGGGGGCGAAATTGGGGAAGGCGGCCAGATAGGCCGGCTTGGCCGGCGGCGCGGCGTTGATCGCCTTGGCCGCGAACAGCCCGCCGCCGCCCGCCAGACACACCAGGGTCGCGGCCAGCGTCCGCCAGCCGATCTTCCGCGCTGTTTTCGAGATTTTCATCACGCCCTCCGCCGAGTTTCGACCAGGGTCCGCGCAAGGCTGCGCCATGCGCCGTGGGCCCGAGCTTCGCCACAGGCTGATCACTCGTAGGGAGAGTCGTCAATATATAAACGCTATAGTAGATGAGCCCGGTCCTGCACGGGGATCGAAAATCCGGACGAAGAACCAGCCGCACCCGGGATTCGCCCCATGGCGGATCGCGGTCGCGCGTCGAAAGATCGCCCCGAGATTTCGATCCGGCGAGAGGTCCAGGATGGATAGCGGACGACAGGCCGACCCCAAGGCGTTCGCGCGATGACCGGCGGCTTCGCCACCTGGCTGGAGACCACGCCCGCCTGGCTGATCGGCCTGATCCTGCTGGCGGCCATGTTCGCGGCCTCGCTGCTCGGCGAATGGCTGAGCCGGCGCACGGGCAAGACCAAGGGCGAAGGCGGGGACGACGGCGGGAAGGAAGGCTACATCGTCTCGGCCACCCTGGGGCTGCTGGCCCTGCTGATGGGCTTCACCTTTTCGCTGGCCGTCGACCGTTTCGAGTCGCGGCGGATGCTGGTGCTCGAAGAAGCCAACGCCATCGGCACCACCTATCTGCGCACCCAGATGCTGGAGCCGGTCGATCGGGCCCGGATCAGCCGGATGCTCGTCGACTACACCGACAATCGGATCACCCTGGCCAAGGCGCCGCCCGACCAGGTCCCGACGCTGCTGGCCAGGAACGACCAGATGCTGACCGACCTGTGGACCGCGACCCTGGCCGCCTGGCCCTCGATCAAGGGCCTGGATTTCTCCAGCTCGTACCTGGACACCATGAACACCATGATCGACCTGGACTCCGCGCGGAAGGCCGCCCGGCTGGCCCGGGTGCCCAGCACGGTGTTCTTCGTGTTGTTCGTCTATGTGGTCACCTCGGCCGGCGTGCTGGGCTATGCCGGCGCGAACAAGGAAGGGCGCGGCGCGACCGCTTTCCTGTTCCTGCTGCTGACGATCTCGCTGCTGCTGACGCTGGACATCGACCGGCCCAGGACCGGCCGGGTCACGGAAAGCCAGGCGCCCATGGAGCGGCTGAGGGCCACCATGGCGACCCAGCCGCCGGAAGTGTTCGACAGGATGTCGGCCCCGAAGGCCGCGCCGACCCCCGCCGCTCCGCCCAAGGGCGCAACGACGGGGCCGGGTCGATAGGCCTTAGCCGGCGGCCTGGACGTCGTCGCTGGTGGCGCCCAGCAGGGCCATCTGCAGGCGCGAGCGGTCGCGGCGGGCCGATTCCAGGGCGCCTTCGGCCAGGGCGGCCTCCGAGCGGATCCGTTCGATCTCGGTCTGCATCTCGGTGACCTTTTCGTCGTGAGCGCGGCGGGTCTCGTCTTCCGAGGCCTGCAGGGCCTCGAAGCGGGTGCGCAGCTGGGCGGCGCGTTCCTCGGCGCGCTTGAGCGCCTTCTCGTGGGCCACGACCGTCTTGGCCAGCTGGTCGGCGCGCTCGATCGCCGCGGCGCGGGCGGTGTCGACGCCGGCATGTCGGCCGCGCAGGTCCTCGACCTCGTCCTCGAGGTTGCGGACCCGTTCCAGGGCGCGCTCCAGGGCGACGTTGAGATCGCCGGCCCGGCGCTCGACGGCCTGCTGCTGGGCGCTGCTTTCGTTGAGGCGGGCCGAGATCTGGGCGTTCATCTCTTCCAGCTTGTCGGCGCGGCCGGTGGCGGTCTCCAGGCGGGTCTGCAGGGCCAGCACCTCGGCGCGGCCGGACTCGACCTGGGCTTCGAGGCCGCGGATCGTGCGGGCGCTGTCGGCCTGGACGGTGGTCAGGGCGTTGTCGGCGGCCAGGACGCGGGCGCGCTCGGTGGCGATCTGGGCTTCCAGCTCGGTCTCGACGCGCGACAGGCGGGCGATGTCGGCGCCGGCCTGCTCCAGGCGCTTCTTCAGGGTGCCCAGCTCCTCGACCTGCAGGGCCGATTGCTGCTTGGCGGCGGCCAGGGCGGCCTCGGACTCGCCGCGACGGGCGTCGATGTCCTGGGTCTGGAAGCGCAGGGTCTCGACGTCCTGGGTCAGGTGCTCGGCGCGGGCGGTGGCGTCGCGCAGCGCGGCCTCCAGGCCGCCGACCTTGAGCTCGGACTGCTGCAGGCCGTTGCGCAGGCGGTCGATCTCCAGGGCGCCGTCCTCGAGGGCGACGTCCAGGGACTGGCGCCGGGCGTCGGATTCGGTCAGGGCGGCGTCGGCGGTCGCCAGCTTGGCGGACAGCTCGCGTTCCTCGGCCTGGGCGGCGGCCAGCTGGCGCGAAGCCTGTTCGAAATTGGCGCGCAGGGAGATCAGCTCGGCGTGCTCGGCGCGACGGGCCTCGAACTCCTCGGCGACCGGGCCGCGGATTTCGGAGAGCAGGGGCTCGATGGCCCGCAGGTGCTCGACCACGCGGCTGATGCTGTCCAGCCCGCCGTGGATGGTCTCATAGCGGACGCCGATGGCCTGGGTGGCCTCGACCAGGCGGTCGCTGTCCGCTTCGAGACGATCGTTCTCGGCGGCCAGCATCACGGGTTTGACGCCGCCTTTGGTGTTGCGATCGCCCTTCGACAGCAGCCTCATCTTGCCCACCCTTTACGATTCCCGGGACGACGCCCATCGCGCCGATTCGGTCGTGCCGACCCGCAGAATCATTTTGCCCATTCGTTAACAAGATAGCCCGGCCCCGAGATTGCTGTCGAGGTCAAGATCGCGCATTCGGCGAGAGGCGCATTGACGCATCGCCAGAAACACGAAAGCCGCCGCGACGGCCCGGAAAGGGCGGCCCCGGCGGCTCCATGGCGATTCGTTCCGCCCCCGGGCCCGCCCGGAGGCTTCAAGCCTGGAACGTCAGGCGGCCTCCTGCTCGGCGGGAACGTCCGGCTCCAGGCGGATCATGTAGTCGAAGGCCGACAGAGCCGCCTTCGAACCCTCGCCCATGGCGATGATGATCTGCTTGTAGGGCGTGGTCGTGGCGTCGCCGGCGGCGAACACGCCGGGCAGCGAGGTCTCGCCGCGATGGTCGACCTCGATCTCGCCGCGCGGGGAGAGCGCCACGCCCGCATCCTTCAGCCATTCGGTGTTGGGCACCAGGCCGATCTGCACGAACACGCCTTCCAGGTCGACCTGGTGGACCTGGTCGTGGTTGCGGTCCTTGTAGGTCAGGCCGGTGACCTTGTTTCCGTCGCCCAGGACCTGGGTGGTCAGGGCCGAGGTGACGATGCGGACGTTCGGCAGGCTGGCCAGCTTGCGCTGCAGCACCGCGTCGGCGCGAAGCTGGCTGTCGAACTCGATCAGGGTCACGTGGGCCACGAGGCCGGCCAGGTCGATGGCCGCCTCGACGCCGCTGTTGCCGCCGCCGATCACCGCCACGCGCTTGCCCTTGAACAGCGGGCCGTCGCAGTGCGGGCAATAGGCCACGCCCTTGTTCTTGTACTCGGCCTCGCCGGGCACGTTGATGTTCCGCCAGCGGGCGCCGGTGGCCAGGATCACGCTGCGTGACTTCAGGCTGGCGCCGTTCTCGAGCTTGACCTC
Source organism: Caulobacter sp. Root1455 (assembly GCF_001426905.1). GTDB lineage: Bacteria > Pseudomonadota > Alphaproteobacteria > Caulobacterales > Caulobacteraceae > Caulobacter. The sequence continues at coordinate 141,891 of NZ_LMFQ01000023.1, read as the reverse complement.
GATCAGGCCGCCCGGAGTCTGGGCGGGGACCAGGCCCACGGCCTTCTGCAGGTTCATGATGTCGACGTCGTAGTCCTTGACGTGCTGCTCGAGATTGGCGGCCAGGCGCGGACCCTCGGTGTGCGACACCGAGATGAAGTTCTCGATGGCCATGGTGTCCAGCACCTGGCCGCCGAAGCGCTCGGCCGCCACGCCGGTGCGGATGCCCTTGCGGGCGGCGTAGATCGCCGCGGCGGCGCCGGCGGGGCCCCCACCGACAACAAGAACGTCGAAGGCGTCCTTGGCCTTGATCTTCTCGGCCTCGCGGGCCGCGACGCCGGTGTCCAGCTTGGCCAGGATCTGCTCCAGGCCCATGCGGCCCTGGCCGAACGGCTGGCCGTTCAGCAGGACGGTCGGCACGGCCATGACCTGGCGTTCCTCGACTTCCTGCTGAAACAGCGCGCCGTCGATGGCGACGTGGGTGATGTTGGGGTTCAGGGCCGCCATGGTGTTGAGCGCCTGGACCACGTCCGGGCAGTTCTGGCAGCTCTGCGAGAAATAGGTCTCGAAGCGGAACTCGCCCTCCAGGGCGCGGACCTGGTCCAGGACCTCGGCGTCGAACTTCGGCGGGTGGCCGCCGACGTGCAGCAGGGCCAGCACCAGCGAGGTGAACTCGTGGCCCAGGGGCAGGCCGGCGAAGCGGACGCCAACCTTGTCCTGGGGGGCGTCCTTACTGGCGCGTTCGATGGCGAAGGACGGGGTGCGGGCATCGGCGCGACGCGACAGGCTGACCTTGTCCGAGGCGGCGACGATGTCTTCCAGCAGGTCCAGCATCTCGCGGGACTTGGGGCCGTCGTCGAGGGCGGCGACCAGCTCGATCGGCTGACGCAGATGGCCCAGATAGGCCTTCAGTTGATCCTTCAGACCGGCGTCCAGCATGACGTGCTCCTGGTTTGCCGCCCAGGGGGAGGAGGCGGCGACGTGAATTCGAAGAAGGGGTGCGTCGCCGCCCGTCCGCGGGCTGGCGGAGGGGCGGCGACGCGGGCCGGAACCTTAGATCTTGCCGACCAGGTCCAGCGACGGCTTCAGGGTGGCTTCGCCCTCTTCCCACTTGGCGGGGCAGACTTCGCCCGGGTGGGCGGCGACGTACTGGGCGGCCTTGACCTTGCGCAGCAGCTCCAGGGCGTCGCGGCCGATGCCGCCGGCGGTGATCTCGACGATCTGGATCTTGCCTTCCGGGTCGATCACGAAGGTGCCGCGATCGGCCAGGCCGGCTTCCTCGATCATCACGCCGAAGTTGCGGGTGATCGTGCCGGTCGGGTCGCCGACCATGGTGTATTCGATCTTGCGCACGGCGTCGGAGGTGTCGTGCCAGGCCTTGTGGGCGAAGTGGGTGTCGGTCGACACCGAGTAGATCTCGACGCCCAGCTTGCGGAACTCGCCGTAGTTGTCGGCCAGGTCTTCCAGTTCGGTCGGGCAGACGAACGTGAAGTCGGCCGGGTAGAAGAACACGACGGACCAATTGCCCTTCAGATCGGCTTCGCTGATCGTGATGAACTTGCCGCCCTTGAGGGCCTGGGCGGTGAAGGGTTTGATCTCGGTGTTGATCAAGGACATGAAGTTCTCCTGCAGGAATTGCAAAGGCCTTGTAGGCAACGAAAACCGATAGGGCCAATCGATTGTTTCATGCTTGTCGATAGGGTGTCTCTATGCGCGGCGATGGGTCGTTTTCGCAGGTGCAGCAAAGATATCGTCGATTGTCTTTTGATTTCCGATAGATCGCGCCTATTTACAGGTCGATGCTCCCCACCCTGCGCCAGCTGCAATATCTGAAGCTCCTGTCCGAGCACGGCTCGTTCAGCCGCGCGGCCGAGGCCTGCCACGTCACCCAGCCGACCCTGTCTGCCGGAATCCAGGAGCTGGAGAAGATCCTGGGCGCGCCGGTCGTCGATCGGGCCCGCTCGGGCGTGATCCTGACGGCCGCCGGCCAGGAGGCCGTGCGCCGGGCCGAGGCGATCCTGGCCCAGGCCGAGGACCTGGTGCAGGCCGCGCGCGGGGCGGGCCAGCCGCTGGCGGGCCGGTTCCGCCTGGGCGTGATCCCGACCGTCGCGCCCTATCTGCTGCCCCGCGCCCTGCCGGCCCTGCGCGCGCAGTTCCCCAAGCTGAAGCTCTATCTGCGCGAGGACCTGACCCATAGGCTGATCGCCGCCCTGAAGTCCGGCGCCCTGGACGCGGCCCTGATCGCCCTGCCCTACGACATGACCGGCCTGGACTGGGCCCATGTCGAGGACGACGAGCTGTTGGCCGCCGCCCCGGCCAACCACCGCATGGCGGCCTTCGAACGGGTCGATCCCGAAAGCCTGCGCGGCGACGACATGATCCTGCTCGAGGACGGCCACTGCCTGCGCGACCACGCCCTGGCCGCCTGCGGGCTGGAGCCGCCGCGCGGCGGTCCCGGCGAGGAGGAGAGCTTCGCGGCCACCTCCCTGCCCACCCTGGTGCAGATGATCGGGTCGGGGCTGGGCGTGTCGTTCCTGCCGTCGATGGCGGTCGCGGCGGGCCTGGCCGAGAACGCGCCGGTCACCATCCGGCCGCTGAACACCGACCATTCCAGCCGCGAGATCGTCGTGGCCTGGCGGGCGGGCTCCAGCCGGAGCGCCGAGGGGCGGCTGTTGGCCCAGACCCTGCGCGACCTGCCGCCCGCCGCGCTTTCGCCACGGCATTCCGATACCCATCTGCCTCACTGAACTCACGAGACGGGGACGCCCATGGTTCGAGTCCTATCGGCGCTGATCGGCGGAACGGTCCTGACGTTCGCCGCGGGCCTGGCCTGGGCCCAGACCCCGCCGCCCCAGTCCGTCGAGCTGTTCCCGCAGGATCCCGGCAGCGCCGTGGTCGAGGAGCTGCTGGTGGTCGCCCGGCCGCCCGGTCCGGCCCTGTGGCTGGTCGAGAAGGGCGGCGCCAAGCTTTATGTCGTCGGATCCGCCCCGCCGCTGCCGCATCAGCTGAAGTGGGACAGCCCGCGCCTGAACCGGGCCATGGACCAGGCCAGCCTGGTGCTGGTTCCGCCCGAGGCCTCGGTCGGGCCTCTGCAGATCACCAAGTTCTTCCTGACCGGCGGCGGCGGCGTGCGCCAACCGTTCGGCAAGAAGCTGGAGAACCGCCTGCCCCCCGACCTGCTGGCCCGGTTCGTCAGCGCCCGCGAGCGGGCGCAGCGCACCGCCGTGCCTTACAAGGACTGGAAGCCGGCCGTGGCGGGCTTCATCCTGCTGTCGGACTTCCGTCAGGCGGCCGGGCTGTCCGAGGCCAAGCCGGTCAGCACCATCGAACGCATGGCCAAGGCCAAGGGCGTCAAGGTCAAGGCGATGAGCCAGTACCGCCTAGGCCCCATTCTCGCCAGCGCCGGCAAGCTGTCGGACGAGGCCAATCTGGCCTGCCTGAACGACGCCCTGACTGAACTGGAATTCGAAGGCTCCCACCCGACCAGCATCGGGACCGACTGGGCCAACGGCGATCTGGCCAGCGTGCGGGCCCGCTATTCGGCCTCGGCGGCCCAGCGCTGCGTGATGCGCGCCCCCGGCGGCGCCGGCCTGCTGGCCCAGCAGATCGGCCAGTCGGCCGACGCCCTGAACGAGGCCCTGACCCGCCCTGGCGTGACCGTCGCCGTCGTCGACCTGGCCTTCCTGCTGCCCGCCAACGGCGTGCTCGACCGTCTCAAAACCTCGGGCGCGACCATCACCTCGCCGGCCAACTGAGCTCGCGTTCGGTCGACTTTGCGACACACATAGGTTTTGTAAGCTTCACAATACACGTTACACTTGCATACCGCTGATTTCCTCGCGAAGGTGCTCGGGTCGAAGACGCCCGATACCGACCAGCAACGGGAAATCCATGTCGCTAATCCGACAATTCATGGCATGGGCCTGCGCCCTTTCCCCGATCGGGGCCATGACTTGCGGGGCGATGCTTTATGGCGCTCCAGCGACGGCCTCGACCCCGGTCCTGGCCTGGGAGGGCGCCAGGCGTCTGGGCGTCCAGTGCCTGGTCGATCCCGATCGGCTGCCTGACCGCCGCCGGCTCCAGGCCGCGCTCTGTAACCGCGTCGTGGCCCTGGCCGCCGACAAGGCGCCGATCCCGGTCGTCCTGCTGGCGCCGGGCGACCCCGGTCTGATCGCCGCCGACACCGCCGTCCTGCTGTTCCACGCCAATGTCCAGTCGGGCGGCAAAGCCACGGGCGGTCCTTTGCTGGTCTTCAGCCTGCGCGCCTTCCGCGCCACGGCCGCGCCGTCCGAGCTGTTCGGCGCCGCGCCGCGCGCGACCGCCCTGCCCCCAGGCCTGCCTTCGGGCGGCGGCCCCACCGCGCAATTCGACGCGGCCCTGAACGCCGCGCTCGCCGAAACCCTGCCGTGGCGATCACGGCCGGCCCCCTGACCTCACACGGAACAACCTCAAGAAACGGGAAGAACCGATGCGCCTTCACGACGAAAACCTGGACCAGGACCTCCATCGCGAAACCAGCTTCCCGGTGTTCCAGGGACCGACGAACGCGGTCGCCCCCGCGCTGGACGTCTCGGTCGAGCCGGTCGACGCCTCGGTCGACGGCCAGGGCGGCGAGATCCGCGGCAAGCCGGTGTTCACGATCGAACAGGTGGTCGAGCAGCTCAATCGCGGCGGCGCGGGCTGGACGCCGGGCAACATCGACCACGCCGTGCCGCGCGACGGCGATGTCTCGGTTCTGAACTTCGGCTTCCACACCGCCGAGAGCATGTTCGCCGAGCCTTATGTCTATGAGGAGGATGGGGAGCTCTACGGCCGCACCGAATATTTCGGCTTCGCGCCGTTCACCGAAGCCCAGAAGGCCGCCGCGCGCGAGGCCATGGCCAGCTGGGACGACCTGATCGCCCCGACCTTGGTCGAGAGCGCCCCCGAGGTGGCCGACATCACCTTCGCCAACTACACCAACCGGCCCGGCACCCAGGCCTACGCCTACCTGCCGTACGACTACACGCCCGACAACGCCGACCTGATCGCCGGCGACATCTGGGTCAGCGCCAACCAGCCCAGCAACTTCCAGCTGGACGAGGGCCTCTACGGCATCCACACCCTGACCCACGAGAGCGGCCACGCCCTGGGGCTGGAACATCCCGGCGACTACAACGCCGCCCCCGGGGTCAGCATCACCTACGCCGCCAACGCCGAATATTATCAGGACAGCCGCGCCTACAGCATCATGTCCTACTTCGCCGGCTCCGAGACCGGCGCGCGGCACTTCGACTTCAACATCTCGACCACGGTCTACGCCTCCACGCCCCTGGTGCACGACATCGCCGCCATCCAGGCGATCTACGGCGCCGACATGACCACCCGCACGGGGGACACGACCTACGGCTTCAACAGCAACGCCGGGCGCGATTCCTACGACTTCACCAAGACCCCGGCCCCGGTCATGGCCATCTGGGACGCCGGCGGGATCGACACCCTGGACGCCTCGGGCTACGCGACCGACCAGATCATCGACCTGACCCCCGGCTCGCTGAGCAGCATCGGCGGGGTGACCTACGACACCGCCCCGTCGTTCGAGCAGGTCAACGCCAACCGGGCGGCGGCCGGCTACGCCCCGGTGCCCTTGGCGACCTACAACTCCAACATGGCCGTGCTGGCCGCCAACCCGGTGGTCGGCCGGCTGATCGACAACGTGGCCATCGCCTATGGCGCGACGGTCGAGAACGGGGTGGGCGGCAGCGGCTCGGACCGCCTGATCGGCAACACCGCGGCCAACACCCTGACCGGCAACGCGGGCAACGACACGCTGGAGGGCCGCGACGGCGCCGACATCCTGATCGGCGGGCTGGGGAACGACATCCTCGACGGCGGAACGGGCGTCGACAAGATGACCGGCGGGACCGGCGACGACCGCTACGTGGTCGACAACTGGCGCGACACGGTGACCGAGCTGGCCGGCGGCGGGACCGACACCGTCTGGAGCTCGATCAGCTACAACCTCTCCACCAACCTGGAGAACCTGAAGCTGACCGGCGACGCCGCGCTCGGCGCGGGCAACGCCTCGGCCAATGTCATCGAGGGCAACGACGCCTTCAACCTGCTGAGCGGCGAGGCCGGGAACGACAGCCTGTTCGGAGCCGGCGGCAATGACATCCTGCTGGGCGGGGCGGGCAACGACCGGCTGAACGGCGGGTCGGGCTTCGACATCCTGGTCGGCGGGGCCGGCGCCGACGTCTTCGTCTACGATAGCGCCTCGTTCGACGACCCCTCTCTCGAAAATGGGGATCTGTCGATCGACTTCATCAGCGATTTCAGCCGCGGCGACCTGTTCGACTTCAGCGCCCTGGACGGCAACGCCGCCCTCGACGGCGACCAGGCCTTCTCGCTGGTGTCGCACTGGACGTCCAGCGGGGTCGGGCAGCTGATGGTCAGCACCTATTCGAACGTGCTGAAGGCCGTCGGAGCCCTGGGCGGCGTGGACCTGGGCGCCTATGGCTGGGGCCTTGGCGGCCGGGTTTCGATCGTCTGGGGCGACATCGACGGCGACGGCGTGTCGGACTTCGGTGTTCTGGTCGCCGACAACTCGGTGTCGACCAGCGGCTGGCTGCTCTGATCCGCCGCCGGCCTTGTCTCCGGCGCGGGCGATGAATACCTCGGGCGGGAACGCTTCCCGTCCGAGGATTTCGTCATGCGCCTGCTCGGCATCGACCACGTGGTGATCCGCGCCCGCGACCCGGTCGCCATGGAGCGGTTCTATGTCGACGTCCTGGGCTGCGCGGTCGAGCGCCGGCAGGACAATGTCGGCCTCGTCCAGCTGCGGGCCGGCGCCCAGCTGATCGACCTGGTCGACGTCGCCGGCCGCCTGGGCCGGACGGGCGGCGCCGCGCCGGGCGCCGAGGCCCACAACATGGACCACCTGTGCCTGCGGGTGGTCGACTTCGACGTCGACGAGGTTCGCGCCCACCTGGAGGCCCACGGCCTGGCGATCGGCGACATCGGCGAGCGCTACGGCTCGACCGGCGAGGCGACCTCGCTCTATCTGTCCGACCCCGAGGGCAACGGACTGGAGCTGCGGGGCTGAGCGTTTTGACTCCCCGCCCCCTTTCGTGCATAAGCGCGCGCTTCCGGCGCTTCATCAGCAGCGCCTCCACCGTCACGACCCCGGCCTGTTAGCGCAGGATCCATCCGGACGAGGACGGCGAGGACCCCCATCGACGTGATCGTCCATGGGGGCTGATCGCGTTTGGACGCTGGCTGTTCTCCGAACAGACAGCAACGAAGAGTTGGAGCGTGGCGTCACGCTCCGGTGTTTTGACGTGGGTTCCGCATGTTCGACGGCCTTACAGAGCGACTTTCAGGGGTGTTCGACCGCCTCGGCGGCCGCGGCGTGCTGTCCGAGAAGGACGTCGACGAGGCGCTGCGCGAGGTCCGCGTCGCCCTGCTGGAAGCCGACGTCGCCCTGCCGGTGGTCAAGGACTTCATCAGCAAGGCCAAGGAAGCCGCTTCGGGCGAAGCCGTCATCCGCTCGGTCAAGCCGGCCGACCAGGTGGTCAAGATCGTCTATGACGGCCTGGTCGACATGCTGGGCGGCGAGGTCCCCACCGGCCTGAACCTGGCCCTGAACCCGCCGTCGGTGATCCTGATGGCCGGCCTGCAGGGCTCGGGCAAGACCACCACCACCGGCAAGCTGGCCCTGCGACTGAGCAAGATCGAGCGCAAGAAGGTGCTGGTCGCCTCGCTCGACACCCGCCGTCCGGCCGCCATGGAACAGCTGGCCATGCTGGCCAAGCAGGTCGAGGTCGAGAGCCTGCCGATCGTCGCCGGCCAGAGCGCCGCCGACATCGCCAAGCGCGCCCTGACCGCCGCCAAGCTGGGCGGCTACGACGTCCTGATCCTCGACACCGCCGGCCGCACCACGCTGGACGAGGCGATGATGAGCGAGGCGGCGGAAATCGCCCGCATCGCCCAGCCGTCCGAGACCCTCCTGGTCGCCGACAGCCTGACCGGCCAGGACGCCGTGCGCACGGCCAAGGCCTTCCACGAGCGCCTGCCGCTGACCGGCCTGATCCTGACCCGCGCCGACGGCGACGGCCGAGGCGGCGCCGCGCTGTCGATGCGCCACGTCACCGGCCTGCCGATCAAGTTCCTCGGCGCCGGCGAGAAGATCGACGCCCTGGACGTGTTCGACGCCCGCCGCGTGGCCGGCCGGATCCTCGGGCAAGGCGACGTCGTCGCCCTGGTCGAGAAGGCCGCGCAGGACCTCGACGTGGCCGAAGCCGAGCGCATGGCCAAGAAGCTGGCCAAGGGCCAGTTCGACCTCAACGACCTGGCCGCCCAGCTGAACCAGATGCAGAAGATGGGCGGCATGCAGGGCATCATGGGCCTGCTGCCGGGCGTCCAGAAGGTCAAGAAGCAGATCGCCGAGAGCGGCGTCGACGACAGCGTCTTCCGCCGCCAGCAGGCGATCATCGGCTCGATGACCAAGCTGGAGCGCAAGAAGCCCGACATCCTGGCCGCCTCGCGCAAGCGCCGCATCGCGGCCGGGGCCGGCGTCGACGTCGCCGAGGTCAACCGCCTGCTCAAGCAGCACCGCCAGATGGCCGACATGTTCAAGGCCATGAGCAAGGACGGCGGCAAGGGCATGGCCCGCATGGCCCAGATGATGGGCGGCGGCGACATGTCCCGGCTCAAAGCGATGGGCGGCGGCAAGATGGCCGCGCCTGATCAGAATTCCGCGGGGGGCCTTGGCGGCCTTCCGGGGCTCCCCGGTCTTCCGGGATCCGGGGGCGGCGGCGACGCCAAGCCCAACCTTCTATCCGGTTTGGGCGGCCTGCCCCCCGGTTTCAACCCGTTCAAGAAATAGAACTTTAGACCAAGGACTAAGACTATGCTGAAGATCCGTCTCGCCCGTGGCGGCGCCAAGAAGCGTCCCTACTACTCGATCGTCGTCGCCGACAGCCACTCGCCCCGCGACGGCCGCTTCATCGAGAAGGTCGGCACCTACAACCCGCTGCTCAAGAAGGACGACGCCGCGCGCGTGACCCTGAAGGTCGAGTCCATCCAGGGCTGGCTCGCCAAGGGCGCCCAGCCGACCGACCGCGTCGCCCGCTTCCTGGCCGCCCAGGGCCTGGTCCAATGGACCCACGGCAACAACCCCGAGAAGGCCAAGCCGGGCAAGAAGGCCCAAGAGCGTGACGCCGAGCGCGTCCAGCGCGACGCCGACCGCGCCGCCGCCGAAGTCCAAGCCAAGGAAGACGCCAAGGCCGCCGCCGAAGCCGCTGCTGAAGCCGCCGCCGCCGCGGCCGCCGAAGCCGCCGCCGCTCCGGCTCCGGAACCGGAAGTCGTTGCTGAAGAAGCCGCCGCTGAAGAGGCCCCAGCCGCCGAAGCCGCCGCCGAAGAGGCTCCGGCCGCTGAAGAAGCCCCGGCTTCGGAAGAAACCACCGAAGGCTAAGGCCTTCGAAAAGCGCCGCCGCCGGGGTCCGCCTGGCGGCGGCGTTTTCTTTGCGCGATACCTTCATGACCCAGTCGCCCCCGCAGAACCTGATCCTGGTCGGCCGCGTCGCCGGCGGCTTCGGCGTGCGTGGCGAGGTGCGGATCGCGACCTACACCGAAGATCCGCTGACCCTGACCCGGTTCAAGGCGCTGACCCGCCAGGACGGCTCGCCCGCCCTGACCCTGACCACCGCCCGGGTGGTCAAGGACGGCGTCGTCGCCCGCTGCGTCGGGATCGAGACCAAGGAAGCCGCCGACGCCCTGCGCGGCCTGCGTCTCTACGTCCCGCGCGCGGCCCTGCCCGAGCCCGAGGAAGACGAATTCTACCTGGCCGACCTGATCGGCCTGACCGTGCGCCACGTGGCGACCAACGACCTGATCGGCAAGATCAAGAGCGTCCAGAACTTCGGCGCCGACGATCTGCTCGAGATCACCCCCGCCCTGGGCGGCCAGACCTGGTACCTGCCCTTCACGCGCGCCGCCGTGCCCGAGGTGAAGATCGCCGAGGGCCTGGTCCTGGCCGATCCGCCGGTGATGGTGGGCGAGCCGGAAGGCCCTGTCGAAGAGCCCGACGAAGGCGAAGATCAGATCTAGGAGCTCGGCCATGGCGTCGGACGGCAAATGGCGGGTGACGGCTTCGCGCTACATCCACAAGGACCGCTGGATCGCCCTGCGCGCCGACGACTGCCTGACCGACGACGGCGTGCCGGTCGCGCCCTATTACGTGCTGGAATATCCGGACTGGGTCGAGGTCGTGGCCCTGGACACCGAGGACAACGTGCTTCTGGTGCGGCAGTACCGGCACGCCATGGGCGGGTTCACGATCGAGCTGCCGGCCGGCGGCATGGATCCAGGCGACACCGATCCCTGCGTCACCGGAGCCCGCGAACTGCTGGAGGAGACCGGCTGCGTCGGCGTCCTCAGCTATGTGGGCGAGGCCCGCCCCAACGCCGGCACCCATACCAACCGCGTCCACACCCTGCTGGCGCGTGACGTGGTCCGGGCGGCCGACCCCAAGGATGACCCGGCCGAGCGCATCGAGCACTTCTGGGTCCCCGCCGCCGAGGCGGTGCGCATGGCCCTGGCCGGCGAGATGGTGGTGGCCATGCACGTGGGCTCGCTGCTGCGCGGCCTGACCCAGGCCGGGGTGGCGACGGTCGCGGTTCGCTGACGAACCGCGACCCGAAGCTACTTCCGAACCCGCATCAGGCATTCCTGGGCCACCGAGGCCACCAGCTTGCCGTCCCGGGTGAACATCTGGCCGCGCACCAGGCCGCGGCCCTGCGAGGCCGACGGGCTGTCCTGCGAGAACAGGGTCCAGTCGTTGAAGTTGAACGGGTGGTGGAACCACATGGCGTGGTCGAGGCTGGCGGCCTGCAGGCCGGGCGTCGTCCAGATCAGGCCGTGCGGGCGCAGGGCGCTTTCCATGAAGGCCATGTCCGAGGCGTAGGCCAGGGCGCACTGCTGCAGGCGGACGTCGTCGCCGATCGGCGCCTTGGCCCGCATCCACACCTGCTTGGTCGACGACTTGGGCGTCGGCTTGGTCGGGTGCTGGGGATCGACCCAGCGCAGGTCCACCGGCCGCGGGAAGTCGGCCAGCTTGATGAAGCGCGGATGCAGTTCGTCGCCCAGCGAGCGCAGATAGTCGCCCTCGGTCGGCAGGCTTTCGGGGTCCGGCGCGTCGGGCATCTGGCTCTGGTGCTCCAGCCCCTCCTCGGGGGTCTGGAACGAGGCGGCCAGGTTGAAGATCTGCTCGCCGTGCTGGATCGCCGCCACCCGGCGGGTGGTGAAGGTGCCGCCGTCGCGGGCCCGCTCGACCTCGTAGAGGACCGGGGCGTTCACGTCGCCGGGGCGGATGAAATAGGCGTGCAGCGAATGGCAGATGCGGTCGGGCACGGTGCGATAGGCCGCGGTCAGGGCCTGGGCGATCACCAGCCCGCCGAAGATTCTGGGGAAGCCGTCATTGGGGCTGACGCCCCGGAACAGGTTCACCTCGATCGTTTCGAGGGCGAGGATTTCGGCGAGGTTCTCGGGCGTGCGCATGGGGGTTGGTTAGGCGCGCAAGCCGGACGGGGCAAGTGCGTGGTTGCACCAAATCCTCGCCATCCCCATCGTCGAGCGATGGTCCCGTCCTTCCCGCCGATCATCCACCACCCCGCCTTCCGCGCCGAGATTCCGCCGGGCCACCGCTTCCCCATGGACAAGTTCGCGCGGCTGGCGGCGGTGCTGCAGGCCGAGGGCGTAGCGGGTCCGGCCGGCTTCGTGCGGCCCGAGCCGATCGATCTGGAGAGCCTGCTGTTGGTCCATGACGCGGCCTATGTGCGCGGGGTGATCGACCTGACTTTGCCGGCCGACGTGGCCCGGCGGGTCGGCCTGCCCAATACGGAGTCGGTGGCGATCCGGGCCCGGGCGGCGGTCGGTGGCACCCTGGCGGCGGCGCGTCTGGCGTTGGAACACGGGATCGCCTGCAACACCGCCGGCGGCAGCCACCACGCCCAGGCCGACACGGGCGCGGGCTTCTGCGTGTTCAACGACGTGGCGGTGGCGGCGCGGCGGCTGTTGGCGGAGGGCAAGGTCGGCCAGGTGCTGGTCGTCGACCTCGACGTCCACCAGGGCGACGGCACCGCGAGGATCTTCGAGAACGATCCCAGCGTCTTCACCTTCTCGATGCACGCCGAGAAGAACTTCCCGGCCCGCAAGGCGGCCAGCGACCTGGACGTCGACCTGCCGGACGGCACGGGCGACGAGGCTTATCTGGGAAGGTTGGGAGAGATCCTGCCGGACCTGCTGGCGCGCGTGGCGCCGGACCTGGTGTTCTTCAACGCCGGGGTCGATCCGCACGCGGACGACAAGCTGGGGCGTCTGAGTCTGAGCGACGAGGGGCTCGCGCGGCGCGAGGCGTTCGTCCTGGGCTCATGTCTGGAAAGGGGGGTCCCCGTGGCCGGGGTGATCGGCGGCGGATACGACGCCGACATCGATCGGTTGGCGCATCGTCACGCCCTTCTCCACCGGGCGGCCCGCGAGGCCCTGAAGGCCTGAGGGGTCGCGCTCCGGTGGAGCTACGCGGCGATCACTTAGAAGCTCGAGACGAGCGAGCCGGCGATCACGACGAGGGGCAGCATGGCCAGAACGATGCTGGCGAAACCGGAAAAAGCGCTGTTCGAGAAGGTCATTGTCTTGGTTCCCTGAGTGTCCGGCGCGACGACCGCGTCCGGTGATCAGGGGTATAGGCCCGCGGGATGGTGAACACCCGTTACCTTTGCTTCATGAAGCGTTTTTAAGAAACGTTGACGCCGGTAATCGGCATTACAGAGGTGTAATGTTGTCGATTCATACCGTTGCAATGGAAACTTTTACCTTTGAGACCATTGTTCGTCGTCCGGATCAGTCCTCCGCGGAGGTCAACAGGAAATGGCCGCGCAAGGCGGCGATGGGGGCGGCGCGCTGTTCCTGCCAGGCCTCGACATGGACATTGGCGATCCGCCGGCCGACCTTCTTGATCTGGGCGCGGGCGAAGGTGGTCAGCGGCCGGCCCGTGCGCAGATATTCGATCGAGACGTCGATGGTCCGGGGCTGGCGCTTGAGCGGCTCGGCCACCGACAACTGGGCCAGGGCCGTCATCTCCATGAAGGCGCCCAGCACCCCGCCGTGGATGGCCGGCAGCATCGGATTGCCGACGATGTGATCGGAGAACGGCAGGATGGCGGTCATCTCGTCGCCGGCCAGCTCGGCGCGCATGCCGATGAACTTGGCGTAGGGGATCGAGCCCAGCACGGCGATCAGGCGGGTGTCGGCGTCGCTCATGCGGCGTCTCCCTTTTCGCCTGACTTGGACCTAGGCGGCTTGAAGTTGGCGCCGGGCTTCTTGCCGGCGCTGGAGTCGAGCATGAAGGCGGCCTGGGCGGCGGCGACGGGGTCGTCGGGGTCGTCCTCGTAGGCCACGGCGCGCACGAAGGCCACCGAGCGGGTGACCTTGTAGCAATGGGCGCGGGCCAGCACGTCGCGGCCCGGCTGGGCCGGCCGCATGTAGTCGATGCGCAGGTCGAGGGTGGCGATCGAGGTCCATTCGCTGAGCGCGGCGTGCACCGCCTGGCCGCTGGCGTGGTCCAGCAAGGTGGTCACGACTCCGCCGGCGATCACCCCGGTCTCGGGGTCGCCGACGATCTCGGGCCGGTACGGGACCTTGAGGATGGCGACGGCGTCACCGATCTCCAGCGTCTGGAAGCCCAGGGCCCGGGCCTGAGGACTGCCCTCGTTCATGGTGTTGGCGATCAGCCGATGCTGTTCGCCGGCGCTCAAATCGGTGCTCATGGGATAGGTTTATAGCCGCGCGCGTTGCCATATCCATCGTGATGAAGCCTCAGGACCTGATCTGCCCGAAGCCCGACGGGCTGTATTGCCCGCCCGGGGACTTCTACATCGACCCCGTCCGCCCGGTGGACCGGGCGGTGATCACCCATGGCCACGCCGACCACGCCCGGGCCGGTCATGGCGTCGTGGCCGCCACCCCCGAGACCCTGGCGATCATGGCCGAGCGCTACGGCGAGGATTTCGCCGGCCGCCGCCAGCCGCTGACCTATGGCCAGAGCTTCACCCACAACGGCGTCGAGGTCTCCCTGGTCCCGGCCGGCCACGTGCTGGGCTCGGCCCAGGCCGTGGTGCGCTGGAAGGGCATGACCATCGTCGTCTCCGGCGACTACAAGCGCCGGCGCGACCCCACCTGCCCGGCCTTCGAGCCCGTGCCCTGCGACGTGTTCGTGACCGAGGCGACCTTCGGCCTGCCGGTGTTCCGCCATCCCGACGACAAGGGCGAGATCGCCGCCCTGCTGAAATCGGTCGAGCAGTTTCCCGAGCGCTCGCACATCGTCGGGGCCTACGCCCTGGGCAAGGCCCAGCGGGTGATCAGCCTGCTGCGCGAGGCCGGCTGGGACAGGACCATCCACGTGCACGGGGCCATGGAGCGGCTGAACCGGCTCTACGAGCGCCACGGCGTCGCGCTGGGCCCGCTGGCTCCGGCCACGACGGGAACCAAGAAGGACTTCGAGGGCGCGATCATCGTCGCCCCGCCCTCGGCCCTGGCCGACCGCTGGTCGCGGCGCTTCCCCGACCCGGTCGACTGCTTCGCCAGCGGCTGGATGCGGGTGCGGGCCCGGGCCCGCCAGCGCGGGGTCGAACTGCCGCTGATCATCTCCGACCACGCCGACTGGGACGAGCTGACCGCCACCCTCGACGAGCTGCGCCCCGGCGAGGTGTGGATCACCCACGGACGGGAGGAGGCGCTGGAACGCTGGTGCGAGCTGGAAGGCATTCCAGCGCGGGCGCTGCGGCTGGTGGGCTATGACGAGGAGGAGGGGGAGTAGGGGCGCGCCTCCTGGGCGGACATCAGCGCCAAGACCTGGCCTTCGCGGCGTTCGCCCAACCCGCGACCAAAAGCGCCGCGAGCAACGCCGGCCAGCCATTTTCGGCGACGAACAGCGCCATGGCCGGGGCGAGGCCCACCGCCTTCTCCAGCGTGCCGGCGGACGCCATGACGTCGATGATGAACCTGGGCAAACCGCCGAAGCCGGATGACGTGACGATCAGGACGGCGCTCAGCAACACGCGTCGCGGGAAGACTAGGCCTACGCCCAGTGTAGCCCCGACGATCGCCACCTGCTGAGCCACCGTGACCCAAGCCAGGTCGAGCGGCGGCGGCGTCAGCCACCACCAGACGAGGTAGCCGATCGTGCTGGCGGCGCTGGCGAGGACGGCGGCGGCCGCATAGGGCAGCTCCGCCCAAAGTCGCCACCCCGTCGCCGCGGCCAGGCACCCGCCGGCCCAGCTCAGGGCGGCGCCAGGCGAGCCGATCTCGCCAAGCTCGCCAACCATGGCGGCCAGCCATTCAGACCGCTCTCGCGGAGCGATCCAGCCCGCCGTCCGCATCAAGGCTCGAGCGACAAGAAGGGGAACGCTCATCCGGGAACCACCTTCAGGTCTTTGAGTGTCGAAAGCGACCTCGCGTCGCGGAGCGCGGTCTTGCCCCGCGCGGTGATGCGATAGGCGTGTCGTGGCGGGCGGCCGGCCTTCTCCGGCTCCAGCCACCGGCTCTCGAGCAGCCCTCGATCCGCCAGACGCACCAGGATCGGGTAGAGGCTTCCGGACTTGAGTCCGCTGGCCCGGGACAGCTCGAGCCCATAGAGCCAGTGCTCCGGATTGTCGGCCAGCAGGCCGAGGACCGCCGTCGTCTGCGGCGAAAGCTGTCGATTGCGCGTGACCATGTCATAATTCTACCTATGTAGACTTATCCGTCAAGCGGTCAAAAGCGCGCTCACACCACCTTGAACGTCGCCCGGGCCCGCGCCACCGGCTTGTCGTCGGCGCGCACGGTGGCCTCGGCGTAGCACAGGCTCTTGCCAGGCTTGATGAAGTCGGTGTCGAAGGCCAGCCATTGGCCGATCTGGGCGGCGGCGATGTAGTCCAGTCCCAGCGAGACGGTGATCAGACCTTTGCTAGGGATCTTCAGCCGGGTCAGCATCACCCCGCACGACAGGCCCATGGCGTTGTCGGCCAGGGCGGCGATCAGGCCGCCGTGCGGGCCGCCGCGCGAATTGGTGTGCGGCTCGCGCACCTCCACGGCCAGCACCCAGCGGTCGTCGCGGATGTCGGCGAAGATCGGCTCCCACGGCGTGGTCAGCGGACTCTTGCGGGGATGCGGGACGAAGGGCTCGGGCGGGGTCATGGTCGCCTCCTGGTCCGGGCTCTGGACCGTGCAATTCAAACAGATGTTCGAATTGACTTCAAGCCTCGCCCCCGTTCTGGGCGCCGTGCTAGCGTCGCCCCGTCCCGATGGGGACCGGATCGGGGGACCCGCATGGCCGTTCGCAACAGCGCGCTGAGGCTGGACGCCGACAAGGTGGTCCAGACGCTCGACCACCTGAAGGCTCGGGTGGCGGAACGCTTTCCGGCGTCGGGCCTGTCGGAGGTCTGCGGCCAGCTGACGGCGGTGGCCCGGGTCACGGCCCAGCGGGCCCGGCGGCTGTCGCGGCCCTATCTGGGCCTGCGGACCCTGGTGGCGGTGATCGCGGTCGCGGCGATCGGGGCCGAGGCGACTCTGATCGGCCGCCTGGACTGGCTGGCGAACCTGCGCGACGCCGGCGCCCTGGCCCTGGCCACCAGCCTGGAGCCGGCCGTCAACCTGCTGCTGCTGTCGGGCGCGGCGATCTGGTTCCTGGTGTCGCTGGAGTCGCGCTGGAAACGCTCGCGAGTCCAGAAGGCCCTGCACGAGCTGCGGTCCTTCGCCCACGTGATCGACATGCACCAGCTGACCAAGGACCCGACGCTGGTCCTGGGCCCGCGCACCGCCTCGTCGCCCGCCCGCGAGATGAACCGCTTTCAGCTGGCCCGCTATCTGGACTACAGCGCCGAAATGCTAGCCCTGACCGCCAAGCTGGCGGCGCTCTACGCCGGCGAAAGCAACGACCCAGTGGTGGTCGCCGCCGTCAACGACATCGAAACCCTGAGCTCCGACCTGGGCCGCAAGATCTGGCAGAAGATCATGATCCTGGGCCAGCTGGACGAGACGCGGGCGACTTGAACCCCGCGACTTGAACCTAAGCCTGGGGCGCGACATTTCATTGCCATGCGCGCCTTCGCCCATCTTCTCGACCGGCTGTCCCTGACCAGCTCGCGCAACGCCAAGCTCACCCTGATCAAGGACTTCCTGCGCGAGACGCCCGATCCCGAGCGCGGCTGGGTGCTGGCGGCCCTGACCGGGGCGCTGTCGTTCAACGCGGCCAAGCCGGCCTTCATCCGCAAGGCGGTGGAGAGCCGGATGGACGCCCAGCTGTTCGCCTGGTCCTACGACTATGTCGGCGACCTGGCCGAGACCGTCGCCCTGGTCTGGCCGGAAAAGCCCGGGGCCAACCGCGAGCCGGACCTGTCGGAGGTGGTCGAAAGCCTGCGCACCGCGTCGCGAACCGAAGTGCAGCGGCTGATCGAGGGCTGGCTGGACGCCCTGGACGCCGACGGGCGCTGGGCGTTGCTGAAGCTGATGACCGGCGGCCTGCGGGTCGGCGTCTCGGCGCGGCTGGCCAAGCAGGCCTGCGCCGACTTCGGCCAGGTGGAGATCGGCCAGGTCGAGGAGGTCTGGCACGCCATGACCCCGCCCTATGGCGACCTGTTCGCCTGGCTGGAAGGTCGCTCGGAACAGCCCTCGCCCGACGCGCCGGGACGGTTCAGGCCCGTGATGCTGGCCCAGGCCATCGACGAGGCGGTCGACTTCGCCAAGCTCGATCCCGCCGACTACGCCGCCGAGTGGAAGTGGGACGGCATCCGCGTCCAGGCCGTCAGCGAGCGTGGCGAAAGGCGCCTCTACACCCGCACCGGCGACGACATTTCGGCGACCTTTCCCGACGTGGTCGAGGCCCTGACCTTCGAGGGAGCGATCGACGGCGAGCTGCTGGTGATGCGGGGCGGCGCGGTGGCCAGCTTCGGCGACCTGCAGCAGCGGCTGAACCGCAAGACGGTCGACGCCAAGCAGCTCGCGACCTATCCGGCCAGCATCCGCGCCTACGACCTGCTGCTGGACGGCGAGACCGACCTGCGCGGCCTGCCGTTCGCTGAGCGGCGCCGGCGGCTGGAAGCCTTCGTGACGGCCGCGGCCAGTCCCCGCATCGACCTGTCGCCGATCCAGCCGTTCGACACCTGGGAAGCGCTGGCCGCCCAGCGCGCCCAGCCGCCGGAAGGCGACCCGGCGATCGCCGAGGGCCTGATGCTCAAGCGCTGGGACAGCGTCTACGAACCCGGCCGGCCCAAGGGTCCGTGGTTCAAGTGGAAGCGCGACCCCCGCCTGATCGACGCGGTGCTGATGTACGCCCAGCGCGGCCACGGCAAGCGGTCCAGCTTCTATTCCGACTACACCTTCGGGGTCTGGCGCGAGGACCAGACCGGGACACGCCACCTGACCCCGGTCGGCAAGGCCTATTTCGGCTTCACGGATGAAGAGCTGAAACGGATCGACAAGTTCGTGCGCGACCACACCGTCGAGCGGTTCGGACCCGTGCGTTCGGTGCGCGCCGACCTGGAGTTCGGCCTGGTGTTCGAGGTGGCGTTCGAGGGGCTGCAACGTTCGACCCGCCACAAGTCCGGCGTGGCCATGCGCTTCCCGCGCATCAACCGCATCCGCTGGGACAAGCCGTCGCGCGAGGCCGACGAACTGGAGACCCTGGAGCGGATGCTGGATTGATCTTCAAATTCCGCTCATGCTGGCGCTTGTTCGAATAAGCCAAGCTTGAAGATCCCGGTTCGCCGGATCTTCAAGTTTCGCTCATCTCGACATGGTCAAGCTCAAGCGAAACTTGACAATAGGTCCTAGTGGCCCGCTCCGACGCCTTCGACGGCCGGCGCGCCGGCGCCGGCGTGGAACATCCGGCCCTTCTCGGTGATCAGCACGGCCAGCAGGCCGGCGATCCCGAAGCCGGCGAATCCGAGGGTCAGGGGCACGGTGGTGCCGTCGAACCGCTGGCCGATCCAGAAGCCGAACAGCGCCCCGCCGATGGTGGTGACGAAACCCTGGACCGACGCCGCCGTGCCGGCCAGGTGGCCCAGCGGCTCCATGGCGATCGCGCCGAAGTTCGACATCACCATGCCGAAGCAGAACATCATCCCCGCCTGCAGCAGCGAGAAGGTCCAGAGGGTCTCGTGGCCGCTCAGCGCCACCAGGGCGTGGACCACCGCGAAGGCGATGTAGCCGAGCAGCGAGACGTGCGAGACCAGCCGCATGCCCAGGCGGCCGACGATGCGGGAGTTGAGCAGGGACGAGACGGCGATGCCGCCGGCGATCGCGGCGAAGATCAGGGGGAAAGCCTGGCCCGCTCCCAGCACGTCGACGAACACCTGCTGGGCCGAGTTGAGAAACCCGAACAGCCCGCCCAGCACCAGGGTGGCGGCCAGGGTGTAGCCGACGGCGACGCGGTTGGTCAGGCACGCCTTGAACGCCGCCAGCACCGGCGTGACCTCCAGGGGCACGCGATCCTCCGGATGCAGGGTCTCGGGCAGCTTGATCCACGACCAGGCGATCACCGCCAGGCCGAAGATCGACAGCACGCCGAACACCCACGGCCAGGGCGCGACCAGCAGGATGGCCTGGCCGACGGAGGGGGCGATGATCGGCACGCCCAGGAAGACGATGAACGACAACGACATCACCCGCGCCATCTGCCGGCCGCTGTAGCAGTCGCGGACGATCGACACCGACAGCACCCGGGTGGCGGCCGCCCCGACGCCGCACAGAGCGCGGGCGGTCAGCAGCATCTCGAACGAGGCGGCGAAGGCGCAGGCCGCGGCGAACACGACATAGAGCGACAGGCCCACCAGCAGCACCGGCTTGCGCCCGAAACGATCGGCCAGCGGGCCGTAGACGATCTGAGCCGCGCCGAAGCCCAGCAGGTAGGCGGTCAGGATCCACTGGCGCTCGTTGTCGGTCGCCACGCCCAGGGCGCGGCCGATCTGCGGCATGGCCGGCAGCATCGAGTCGATGGCCAGGGCGTTGGTGGCCATCATCGCCGCGATCAGGGCGACGAACTGGCCAAAGCCCATGCCGGGGTGGGGGCCGGGACGAGCGCGCGCCTGGGCGGCGATGGGATTAGACGACATGACGCTCTTTCACGGGCCGGGACGCCGAAGCGCCGGCGGGCGCGAGACGCGACAGCCGCGATATAGGACAGGCCTGGCTGTCCGCCAAATGGGCGCGGGCTTACGAGCCCATTTGGAACTGGATGCTCACCGTCTGGTCGTCGCCGACCTTGGAGGCGCCTTCCTGCGATTGACCCACGCTGGCCACCCGCAAAAGGGGCTGCGACCCGGCCTGGCCGGTCGGCGCGTTGCGCAAGGACGCCAGACCGGGCTGAGCGGCGGTCAGGGCCTGGTGGAGGGCGACGGCGCGCTGCAGGGCCAGGGTCGCCGCCTGCTGCCCCTCGGTGCTGAAAATGTCGAGATTTGTCTGGCTGACGACGTTGGCGACGGCCAGCTTGGGGCCCGCCTCGCAATCGGCTTCCGCCGCCACGCCGTAACCGAGACAAGGCAGACGCCGCATCAGGATCTGGGCCACATCGCCGGCGATCCGTTGACCGTCGGGCGAAAGCGCGGCCGTTCCCGCCACGAAGAGCTGATCGGCCCGGAAGTTCAGCGAACCGCCCGACGGATCGCCGGTGATCGGCACGCGGGCGTCGCGCAGGTCGGCGTCCAGCGCCTGCATGAGGAGCTTTTGCGCGTCGATCGCCGAGGCGGTCAGGGCTGAAGGCTTCGGCGGCGAATACGCGAAACAGCGACGCTCTCCCGCCGCGCCCTGCCCGCTTTCCGACAAGGTCGCCTCCGGCACGCACAGCACCTGCGCGCCGTAGTCGATCTCGATGTCGGCGGTCTTGGGCTGAAGGTTCGCGGCGGTCTGCAGCAGCGCGGCCGTTTCCGGATGCTTGGCGGTCGCCAGCTTGGCGGTGCTCGAGCGGAACTCGAACGCGAAATAGCTGAGCATGATGATGAAGATGAAGATCACCCCCACCATCATGTCGGTCATCGAGACGTAGTAGCTCTCGCCCTCCTCGACATCGATCGTCCGACTGCGCTTGCGCCGCATCAGGCGACGCCCACGCGGGCGGTCCTGCCGGCCAGGGCCGCTTCGATGCGGCCCAGCACCGCCAACTGCTCCAGCATCACCTTTTCCGGCGGGGCGAAGCGGACGCAGGCGTCGAGCAAGGCAAAGAAGTGGGCTTCCTGCATTTCGATGGCCTGACGCCGACGGCGCGCGGCCAGGCGAAGGATGATCGAGGCCAGAACGCCGGCGATCGAGGTCCAGAACTTGGTGGCGGCGATGGTCAGCAGATTGATCAGGGCGCCCTGCATCGCTGCGGCGCCGCCGCTCATGGCCGAGGTCGCCTCGGTCAGGGCCGCGACGATGCCCATGAAGGTGATGACCAGGCCGATGGCGACCATGATGTTGGCCCACCATTCCAGAGTGCGGGCTGGGGTGTCGGCCAGGTCGAAGGCGTCGGACGCGTGGATCGAGGCGGCCAGGCGGCCGTCCTCGGTCGGGGTCAGCTGGCTGCGATAATGGGCCCAGCCCAGTTCGAGGACGGGATGAGCCACGCCGCTCAGGCGCTTGTCGACCGCTTCGAAGGCCTCGGCGAAGGCCTTCTGGCGATCACCGCGCAGGTCGTCGAGCAGGTCGGCGCGGCGACGCAGGTCGTCCATCAACGGCGCATATTCGAAATGGCCGGACTGGAAGATCAGTCCGACGGCGAACACCAGCAACGCGCCGGCCATCAGCAAGGCGGCGCCGGGCATGCTGAACACCGCGACGACGAACGAGGTCACTGGATCGTGCATCTGAACCTTCGAATCAACTTCCGGCCACAATACCCCAGGGTGAGGCGTGAATGGGGCGCAGCTTAGCCGTTAAAGGCGCGGATCGCCTCGATGATCCGCTGCTGGTCGGCCTTCGACAGATACGGATGCATCGGCAGGGCCAGCACCGTCTCGGCCTTGGCCTCGGTCACCGGCAGGCCGCCGGCCCCGCGCGGGAAGTCGGCATAGGGGGCCTGCACGTGCATCGGCACGGGGTAGTAGACGGCCGTGGGAATCCCTTGGGTCTTCAGATGGGCGGCGAGGCCGTCGCGGTCGGCGTGCTCGATCACGTACTGGGCCCAGACCGAGACGCCCCCGTCGATGACCTTCGGCGTGGCGAGCACGAAACCCTTCAGGCCCTCGGCGTAGCGGTCGGCCACGACCTGGCGCAGGTCGATCTCCTCCTGGAAGATCGCCAGCTTCTCGATCAGGATCGCCGCCTGGATGGTGTCCAGCCGCGAGTTCATGCCGATGCGGGTGTTCAGGTACTTGGTGTCGTGGTCGAACGTGCGGCCGACCAGGTCGGGGGCCACGGCCTTGCCGTGCACCCGGAAGCTGTCCATCAGGTCCCACAGGTCCTGGTCGTTGGTCAGCACCGCCCCGCCGTCGCCGTAGCAGCCCAGGGGTTTGGCGGGGAAGAAGCTGGTGGTGGCCACGTCGGCCCAGTGCAGCGGGTGCTTGCCGCCTAGGGTGCAGCCGAAGCCCTGGGCGCTGTCGGAGATCAGCTTCAGGCCTTCGCGGTCGCAGATGGCCTTGATGGCCGGATAGTCGGCGGGCTGGCCGAACAGGTCGACGGCGATCACCACCCTGGGGGTCAGCTCTCCCTTGGCCTTCACGCCGGCGATGGCCGCTTCCAGCCTGGCCGGGTCGAGGTTGAAGGTGTCGGCGAGCACGTCGACGAACACCGGCGTCGCCCCGACCCACGGCACGACTTCGGGCGTGGCGGCGAAGGTGAAGGACGGGCAAAACACCGCGTCGCCCGGGCCCACGCCCCAGGCCATCAGCGGCAGGGCGATGGCGTCGGTGCCGTTGGCGCAGGACAGGGCCAGCTTGGCCTGGCCGAACGCCGCCAGCTTGGCCTCGAACTCCCGCACCTGCGGACCCATCACATAGGCCCCGCTGTCGAGAACGGCGGCGATCGCCGCGTCGATCTTGGCGCGGATCCGGCGCTGCTGCGCGGCGAGGTCGATGAAGGATATGCTCATGGGCGGCGCTCTTAGAGGCGGATCGGCTCGGATTCGAGCCAATTGATGTAACCAAGTGTTTCCAAAGGGCGAAGCGATACCGGGACGGGAACGGGCCTTGTGCTGCTTCGTTGACGGCTCGGCGCGGGGGCGCCATCGAGAGATCCATGCAGACCAAGCCCAGCCTGATCCCCGCCGACGCTTCCCTGCCGTCCATCGCCAACATCAAGGTCGATGAGACCATGTTCGGTCATTTCCTCGATTGGCTGGGCAGGCTGGCGGTGAACCTGGTGGCCGCCACCCTGATCCTGGTCGTCACCTTCTGGGTGGCCGGCTGGCTGGCGGGCGTGGCCCGTCGCGCCCTGGGCCGGGTGCATCGCAAGAACCCCGACCCGACCCTGGAGAGCTTCATCGCCTCGCTGGTGCGTTACGCGGTGGTGGCCGTGGGCCTGGTGGCGGTGCTGCAGAAGGTGGGCGTGCAGGCCACCTCGATCATCGCCGTGCTCGGCGCGGCCTCCCTGGCCATCGGCCTGGCCCTGCAGGGCGCGCTGTCGAACGTGGCGGCCGGGGTGATGATCCTGCTGTTCCGTCCCTACAAGGTGGGCGACGTGATCGAGACCTCGACGCGCAACGGCACCGTCAAGGCGCTGGACCTGCTGTTCACCGAGATCGCCACCCCCGACAACGTCAAGGTGATGATCCCCAACAGCAAGGTGTTCGGCGACGTCATCCTCAACTACTCCACCCACCGCACCCGACGGGCCGACGTGGTGTTCAAGGTTCCGTTGAAGACCGACCTGGTGGCCGTGCTGCAGAAGATGCGCGAACGGGCCGAGGGCGATCCGCGGGTGCGCAAGGACCCGGCGGTGATGGTCGAGGTCGTCGATCTCAGCGAAGCCTTCGCCCAGGCCGCGATCCGCGTCTGGACGGCCAAGGAGGACTACGGCCCGGTCAGGACCGACCTGATGCTGGCCGCCCACCTGTGGGCCGAGGACCCGACGCGGATCCTACCGCCGCCCCGCCCGTCCAAGGCCCCGGACCCGTCGCCGGCCATGCCCGGCGACGCCGAGCATCACCTGTTCAGACTGCCAAGGCCGCGGAAAGGTCCGCGATCAGGTCCTCGCAGTCCTCGATCCCCACCGAAAGCCTGATCAGGGTGTCGGAGATGCCCAGGGCGGCGCGCTGATCGGCCGGGATCGAGGCGTGGGTCATGATGGCCGGATGCTCGATCAGGCTCTCGACCCCGCCCAGGCTTTCCGCGAGCGTGAACAGGCGCGTGCGCTCCAACATCCGCCTGGCGGTGTTCACGTCGCCCTTCAGCTCCACCGAGATGATCCCGCCGAACCCGCCCAGCATCTGGCGCTTGGCCAGGTCGTGCTGCGGGTGGCTGGGCAGGCCGGGATAGATCACCCGTTCCACGTCCTTGCGGGTCGACAGCCATTTGGCGATGGCCAGGGCGCTGTCGCAGGCCCGCTGCATGCGCAGAGCCAGGGTCTTGACCCCCCGCAAGGCGAGAAAGCTGTCGAACGGCCCCAGCACCGCCCCGACGGCGTTCTGCAGGAACTTCAGCTTCTCGGCGATCTCGGCGTTGTCGCCGACCACCGCCACGCCCGCCACCACATCGGAGTGGCCGTTCAGGTACTTGGTGGCCGAGTGCATGACGATGTCGAAGCCCAGCTCCAGCGGCCGCTGGACGAACGGGCTGGCGAAGGTGTTGTCGGCCACGGTGATCAGGCCGTGCGTCTTGGCCAGGGCCGCGATGGCCGACAGGTCCGCCAGGCGCAGCATCGGATTGGTCGGCGTCTCCACCCAGATCATCCTGGTCTGGGGCGTGATCGCCGCCTCGATGGCCGCCAGATCCCCCATGTCCACGAAGCTGAAGGCCAGGCCGGCCGAGCGCTTGCGCACCTTGTCGAACAGCCGGAACGAACCGCCGTAGAGGTCGTCGCTGGCGATCACGTGGGCGCCGCTGTCGAGGATCTCCAGGATCGTCGAGGCCGCCGCCAGGCCCGAGGCGAAGGCGAAGCCGGCCGTGCCGCTCTCCAGGTCGGCGACGCAGCGCTCGAAGGCGAACCGGGTCGGGTTGTGGCTGCGGCTGTACTCGAAGCCCTTGTGCTCGCCCGGGCTGGACTGGACGTAGGTGGATGTCGCGTAGATCGGCACCATCACCGCCCCGGTCGTCGGATCAGGGAATTGGCCGCCGTGGATCGTGCGGGTGGCGAAGGCCAGGCGGTTCTTGCCGGGGATGTCGTTGCTCATTTGTCGTTCCTAGACGCCCTGCGTCCCTCGAGGCCCTTCTGCGGAGGGCGCCTCAGGATGAGGATCTTTGCACTGAGTTCCTCATCCCGAGGAGCCCGCTTGCGGGCCTCGCAGGACGCAAAACCGTTCAGGCGCTCATGCGCAGGTGGTTGATCAGGTCGACGCGGGTGATCACCCCGACGAACTCGTCGCCGTCGCAGACCAGGGCCACCTCGTCGCGGTCGAACACCTCGGGCAGGGCGTCGACGCCCTGGGTCGATTGCAGCGTGTTGACCGCCTTGGTCATGGCCGCCCCGACCTTGGTCTTGAACTTGGGGCCGCGATCGTCGTCCACGCCCTCGACGGCGGCCAGGATGTCGCTCTCGTCGAGGATGCCGACCAGCTTGCCGTGGTCGACCACCGGCAGCTGGCTGATGTCGCCGCTGCGCATGCGGTTGTAGGCCGTCAACAGGGTGTCGTCGGGCCCGATGGCCACCACCCCGCCGTCGGCGTAGCGCTTGGCGATCAGGTCGCGCAGATCGCCGTGCAGCTCGCGCTGGTCGAAGCCGTGGGCGGCCAGCCACATGTCGTTGAACATCTTGGTCAGGTACTTGGAGCCCGTGTCGCAGACCAGGGTCACCACCCGCTTGGGCTGGGTCTGTTCGCGGCAGTAGCGCAGGGCGGCCGCCAGCAGCGTGCCCGAGGACGAGCCGGCCAGCACGCCTTCCTTGCGCAGCAGCAGGCGGGCGGTCTCGACGCTCTCGCGGTCGCTGATCGAATAGGCGTGCTTGACCAGGCTCATGTCGGCCACGGCCGGGATGAAGTCCTCGCCGATGCCCTCGACGATCCACGAACCGGCCTCGCCGTAGCTTCCGGTCGCCACATATTCGCAGAGGATCGACCCCACCGGGTCGGCCAGCACCATCTCGGTCTTGGGCGAATGCCTGGCCATGAACCGGCCGACGCCCGTCAGGGTGCCGCCCGAGCCGACGCCGACCACCACCGCGTCGATGTCGCCGCCCATCTGTTCGAAGATCTCCGGCGCGGTCGTGGTCTCGTGGGCCAGCGGATTGGCGGGGTTTTCGAACTGGTTGACGTAGATCGAACCCGGGATCGACTGGGCCAGGGTCTGGGCCATGTCCTGGTAGTACTCCGGATGGCCCTTGCCGACGTCGCTGCGGGTCAGGCGGACGTCCACGCCCATGGCCCGCAGGTGCAGGATCTTCTCGCGGGCCATCTTGTCGGGCACCACCAGGATCAGCTTGTAGCCCTTCAGCGTCGCCACCTGGGCCAGGCCCAGGCCGGTGTTGCCGGCCGTCGCCTCGATGATCGTTCCGCCGGGCTTGAGGCTGCCGTCGGCCTCGGCCGCCTCGATCATCGAGCGGGCCACCCGGTCCTTGATCGAGCCGCCGGGGTTCTGGTTCTCCAGCTTCAGGAACAGTCGGCACGGCCCGGTGTCGAGGTTGCGAACCTCGATCATCGGCGTATGGCCGATCAGATCGAGCGCGGAACCGACGACCGGGGGAAGGGCGGATTTGGGGTCGTTCATGGCGCAACTCGGCGGCAGAGAGAAATGATCTCCCTATCTAGGCCGGTTTCGCGAAAGCGCAAACAGCGTTACGCCAGCTTCGCCGCAAGCCTAGGCGCCGCAAGCCGCCAGCCGATCGCGCCGCCACTCGGTCGCGAACTTGCGGCCCACCACGGCGTCTTCGAACACCACCTTGCGGCGGTCGCCCGAAAGGTCCGGCGCGTTGTGGATCATCACGAACGGAAAGCCGTTGCGGGCCAGGAAGTCCCGGACGAATCCCGAGAAGCGCAGGGCCTCCTCGGCGGAGGCGATGCAGATCTCGACGGCGATGTCGGCGGCGTTCATGGGCGCGCTCCCGAGAGGTTACACGGACCCTAACGCACGAACTCGCAAATGCGAACAACCTTCGCAGATGCAAAATGAAACGACCCCGGATTGCTCCGGGGCCGTTCAAGATCGAGGCGTTTGACGCCGCTCTAGAGGATGGACTGACCCGTTCCCGCCCAATCCTTCAGGAACTGCTCCAGCCCCTTGTCGGTCAGGGGGTGCTTGAACAGGTCGCCGAACACCGCCGGCGGGATGGTCACGACGTCGGCGCCGACGATGGCCGCGTCCTTGACGTGGGCGACGTTGCGCACCGAGGCGGCCAGGATCTCGGTCTCGTAGCCGTAGTTGTCGTAGATCGCGCGGATGTCGCGGATCAGGTCCATGCCGTCGAAGCCGTAGTCGTCCAGGCGGCCGATGAACGGCGAGATGTAGGTCGCGCCGGCCTTGGCGGCCAGCAGGGCCTGGGTCGGCGAGAAGCAGAGGGTGACATTGGTCGAGATGCCCTCGCCGGCGAAGGCGGCGCAGGCGATCAGGCCGTCGCGGGTCAGCGGGATCTTCACGACGACGTTGGGGGCGATGGCGGCCAGCTTCTTGCCTTCGGCGATCATCGCCTCGTGGGTGGTGGCGGCGACCTCGGCGCTGATCGGACCCGGCACCAGGTCGCAGATCTCGGCGATCACCTCGAGCATCGGACGGCCCGCCTTGGCGATCAGGGTGGGGTTGGTGGTCACCCCGTCCACCAGGCCGGTGGAGGCCAGGTCGGCGATGACCTTGGTGTCGGTGCTGTCGAGGAAGATCTGCATGGACCTGCGCTTTATGTTTTCTGGGAGTTTCAGGCTCGTTTATCCGCCCTGGGGTCCCGCGCCAAGCCGGGAAAGCCCCTAGAGCCTGTCCGTTGGACAGGCTCCAGTCCTAACATTGGAGCATGGCAGGCGCCGAAACCGGCATCCACTTTCGGCCGCCGCGCTCTAGCCCCCGGACGGAAACCGCTCGCCGAGGCTTTCACGCAGGAAGGTCAGCAGATCGCCGCCCCGGAACCGCAGGCCTTCAACGCCGGCCCGGCGGGCCGCCTCGACGTCCGAGCCCTTGTCGCCGACCAGCACCGTCTCCTCCGGCGCCAGCGACCAGTCGGCCAAACCACGCAGGATCATGCCGGGATTGGGCTTGCGGTCGGGATGGTCGGCATGGCGGTAGCGGTCCTCGACGGCCTCCTCGTGGTGAGGCGCGACATAGAAGGCGTCGATCCGGCCGCCGAATGGAGCCAGCTCCGCCTGCAAGGCGGCATGAAAGACGTCGACCTGGGCCTCGGTGAAGTAGCCGCGCGCCACCCCCGACTGGTTGGTGACGACCAGCACCTTCACGCCCGCCGCGTTCAACGCCGCGACCGCCTCGCGCGCGCCCTCGATCCAGTCCAGCCGTTCGAGCTCGCAGACATAGCCGTGGTCGAGGTTCAGCACCCCGTCGCGGTCGAAGAAGACGGCTTTCAGCGGCGCTTTTCCGGACATGTCCCCGCCTTACGCCAGGCCTCGCGGCGCGACAAGGCGCGGCGGGGGCGCGGCGGGGCGGGGCCGGACGTCCAGGGGTTGGCGAACCCAGGCGCCGCGGCCTAGAACGGCCTCAGCTCCCGGAACCTTCAAGCGCCATTCCAAGGATCTCAGATGACCGACGACTTCGCCCGCCTTGTCCGCCTGCGCGACGACCTCAAGGCCTGGGCCCTGGAGCACGCCTTTCCGGTCTGGTGGGACATCGGCGCCGACAAGGTCCAGGGCGGGTTCTTCGAGAAGATCGCCCTGGACGGAACGCCGGTCGAAGCCCCGCGCCGGGCGCGGGTCCAGCCGCGGCAGATCTATTCCTACGCCGTGGCCGGACTGCTGGGCTGGGACGGCCCCTGGAAGCAGGCCCTGGAGCACGGGCTGGACTTCTATCTGAGCAGGTACCGCCGCCCCGACGGCTTCATGCGCACACTGGTGGCCAGCGACGGCTCGCCGCTGGACGACAAGGTCGACCTCTACGACCAGGCCTTTGGGCTGTTCGGCCTGGCCATGGCCAGTTCGGTGCTGCCCGAGCGCGCCGACCTGCCGGCCCTGGCGATCAGCCTGCGCGACGCCCTCTACGCTAAGCTCAAGCATCCCGTGGCCGGCTTCGAGGAGACCAATCCCCGCACCCTGCCGTTGCTGTCCAACCCCCACATGCACCTGTTCGAGGCCAGCCTGGCCTGGGTCGAGGCGGGCGGCGACAGCCAATGGCGGGCCATGGCCGACGAGATCGCCGAACTGGCGCTGGCCAAGTTCATCGATCCCAAGAGCGGCGGCCTGCGCGAGTATTATGACGGCGACTGGAACCCCGCGCCGGGCGTGGACGGCCGGATCGTCGAGCCGGGCCATCAGTTCGAATGGGCCTGGCTGCTGCTGCGCTGGGGCAAGCTGGCCGGGCGCGACGACGCGATCGCCGCCGCCCTGCGGATGATCGCCATCGGCGACGGCCCTGGCGTCGATCCGGCCCGCGGCGTGGCGATCTTCGCCCTGCTGGACGACATGAGCGTGCATGACGACGTCGCCCGCCTCTGGGCCCAGACCGAGCGGATCAAGGCCGGGGTGCTGGCCGCCCAGGTCGACGGCGATCCGCGCTGGTGGACCACCGCCGCCGAGGGCGCCGAAGGACTGATCAAGTATTTCGACGTGCCGGTGAAGGGCCTGTGGCGCGACAAGCTGCGGGCGGACGGAACCTTCGTCGACGAAGCCGCGCCCGCCAGCTCTTTCTATCACATCGTCTGCGCGATCCTGGAGCTGGACCGGGCGGTCAGCGCCAGATCGTGACCAGCACCGAGACGGAGGTGGTCGCCTTGACCTTGAGCGGCGAGGGCAGATCCTGGCAGGCGCCGGCCACGAGGCTTTCCGCCCCGCCGGTCAGGGCGCCGTCCAGCACCTGGATCGAACCGGCCGGAAGTTCGGCGACCGCGCCGGCTTCCAAGCGCCAGAGCTGAACCACCGCGCCAGGCGTGACGGTCACCGGCTGACGCTCCACCCCGCCGCTGAAGGCGATGGCGTGGCGATGGGCGATGTCGCGGCCGCTCGCCTTCAGCACGTCGACCAGGGTCTTGACGGCCTGGGCGTCGTCGCGACGGCAAACCAGCAGGGCGTCCGGCTCGGCGACGATCAGCAGATCCTCCACGCCGATCGCGCCCACGAACGGGCCGGACGAGCGGGCGAGGACGTTCTTGGTGTTGATCAGGTGGATGTCGCCGCTGGCGGCGTTGCCCTCGGCGTCGCGGATCGAGGCTTCCCAGATCGCGTCCCAGGCGCCCAGGTCCGACCAGGTGAAGGCGGCTGGCGCCACGGCGGCGCGGGTGGTGCGCTCCATCACCGCGTAGTCGAGCGACTTCTTGGTGGTCGTGCCGAACGCCTCGCGATCGAGGTGCAGCCGCACCCCGTCGCGTTCACCCTTGACCACCGACGCGATCGCCCCGTCGCGGATCTCCGGTTCGAAGACGGCCAGTTCGTCCAGCAGGGTCTGGGCCGTGAAGGCGAAATTGCCGCTGTTCCAGTAGTAGCCGTCCGCGACATAGGCCTTGGCCGTGGCGAGGTTGGGTTTCTCGACGAAGGCCGCCACGCTCATCACGCCGCCCGGCAGGGCGGCGCCCGGCTTGATGTAGCCAAACCCCGTGGCGGGCGAGGTCGGCTCGACGCCGAAGGTCACGATCAGGCCGGTCTTGGACGCCTCGATGGCCACCAGCGCCGCCTCGCGGAACATTTCAGGCTCGGCGATGTGGTGGTCGGCCGCCAGCATCAGCATCACCCCGTCCGGCGACACCGACCGTACATAGGCCGCCGCCGCCGCGATGGCCGGCGCGGAGTCGCGCGCCTCGGGCTCGATGATCACCGTCAGCTTGACGCCCAGCTCCAGCGCCTGGCGCTCGACCAGCTCGGCCATGGCCTTGCCGGTGACCACGACGATCTCGTCGGCGCCGGGCAGATCCATGACTCGCAGGATCGTGTCCTGGAAGCTGGAGCGGTCGCCGATCAGCTTCAGGAACTGCTTGGGACGATCCGCGCGCGACGCGGGCCACAGGCGCGTGCCCGATCCGCCGCACAGGATCACTGGATAGATAGCAGGCAAGAAAATCCCCCCGGGAAAGCAACAACCTGACGCGAACCGATGTCAGGTAACACATCGTCTTCGCCAAAATGGAGACTTTATGGCGACGTGCAGGTCAAACGGGCAAGGCGGCGTGGAGTTCAGCCAACCACGCGTCGGCGGTCGCGTCCGAGGGCATGCGCCAGTCGCCGCGCGGCGACAGGGCGCCGCCGGACGAGATCTTCGGGCCGTTGGGCATGGCCGAGCGCTTGAACTGGTTGGCGAAGAACCGCTTCAGGAACAGTTCCAGCCAGCGCTTGATCTCCGGCAGGTCGTAGGCGCGCTTGGCGGCCTCGGGGATGCCGACCGGCCAGGCGCCGGCGGCCGCGTCGCGCCAGGCGGTCCAGGCCAGGAAGGCGATCTTCGACGGCGCCATGCCGTAGCGTGTCAGGTAGTAGAGGTTGAAGTCCTGCAGGGCGTAGGGGCCCACGAAGCTCTCGGTGGCCTGGACCGCTTCGCCCGGCACCAGCTCCGGCGAGATCTCGGTGGCCAGGATGTCCTCCAGCAGGTCGCCGGTGGCTTCGTCGACGTCGCCCGAGGCCGCCACGAAGCGGATCAGGTGCTGGATCAGGGTCTTGGGCACGCCGGAATTGGGGTTGTAGTGGCTCATCTGGTCGCCGACCCCGTAGGTGCACCAGCCGAGCGCCAGTTCCGACAGGTCGCCGGTGCCCACCACCATGCCCCGGTGGTGGTTGGCCAGGCGGAACAGATAGTCGGTGCGCAAGCCCGCCTGGACGTTCTCGAAGGTCACGTCATAAACCGGCTCGCCCTTGGCGAACGGGTGGCCGAGGTCGGCCAGCATCTGCTTGGCGGCCGGGCGGATGTCGAGCTCCTCGGCGGTGACGCCCATGGCGGTCATCAGCTTCCAGGCGTTCGACTTGGTGCCTTCGGAGGTCGCGAAGCCCGGCAGGGTGTAGGCGCGGATGTCGGAACGCGGCCGGCCCAGCTGGTCCATGGCCCTGGCCGCGACGATCAGGGCGTGGGTTGAATCCAGGCCGCCGGAGACCCCGATCACCAGGCTTTTCGAACCGGTGGCCTCGACGCGGCGCGCCAGGCCCTGGACCTGGATGTTGTAGGCCTCGTAGCAGTTCTCGGCCAGCTTGGCGGGGTCGGACGGGGTGAACGGGAAGCGCTCGATCGGCCGGACCAGGGCCAGGTCGCCGGCCGGCGGCGTGAAGTCGAGGCCGACGATGCGGAAAGGCGTCGCCGGCGGGCTCAGCGCCGTGGCGTCGCCGAAGCTGCCGACCCGCATGCGCTCCTGGCGCAGCCGCGCCACGTCGACGTCGGCCACGGCCATCACCGGTCCGGTCGAGAACCGCGGGCTCTGGGCCAACAGGTTCCCCATCTCGTGGATGTCGACATGACCGTCCCAGGCCAGGTCGGTCGAGCTCTCGCCCGCTCCGGCGGCCGAATAGACATAAGCGGCGACCGCCCGGGCCGACTGGCTCGCGCACAGCAGGCGGCGGGTCTCGGACTTGCCGATGGTGATGTTGCTGGCCGACAGGTTCAGCAGGATCTCGGCCCCGGCCATGGCCTGGGCGGTGCTGGGCGGGGTCGGGGTCCAGACGTCCTCGCAGATCTCGACCCCGACCGTGAAGGCGACCTCGCCCAGATTGCGCAGCAGGATGTCGGTTCCGAACGGCACGGCCTGGCCGGCCAGGTCCAGGGTGCGGCCGACCACGCCCGCGCCCGGCGTGAACCAGCGGCGCTCGTAGAACTCGCGATAGTTGGGCAGGAAGCTTTTCGGGATCACCGCCCGCACCCGGCCGCCCTGGATGGCGACCGCCGTATTGTAGAGCCGGCCGTTGTCGCGCAGCGGCGCGCCGACCACGAACAGCGGCGCCAGGGTCTTGCTCTTCTGGGCCAGGGCGGCGATCGCGGTCTCGACCGCGTCGAGCAGGGCGTCCTGCTGCAGCAGATCGTCGATCGTGTAGCCGGTCAGGCCCAGCTCGGGCAGCACCAGCACCGCGACGCCGGCCTCGTGGGCCTCGCGCACCAGGGCCAGCGCGCTGGCGGCGTTGGCCGCCGGATCGGCCAGCTTGACCTTCGGAACCGCCGTGGCGACCCGGACGAAGCC
The DNA here is from genome assembly GCF_001426905.1 of Caulobacter sp. Root1455. GTDB lineage: Bacteria > Pseudomonadota > Alphaproteobacteria > Caulobacterales > Caulobacteraceae > Caulobacter. The sequence goes on along the minus strand of NZ_LMFQ01000023.1, from coordinate 108,552 downwards.
GTGACGATAGGGCGAGAAGAACGACGGCTTGCTCAAGCGCTGGCCTTCCTCTGTGTCTAGAGACTCTGCCCTATCGATCTTGTCCGGGGAGAGCAAGGAACACCGCGACGCGGGCGGCGGGGCGACGCTACACTCGCGGCATCCGAGTCACACAGTCCGACAAGACCTTCATGCAACAGCCTGCTTCGCCCTCCGAAACGCTCGATGGGATCGCGTTCGACGCTCCGGCGGGAGCCGGCCGGGTCGTCTTCCAGGGGCTCAAGGCCATCACCGGCGTGACGTCGCAGCGCTATCGCGTCCAGTTGCCGCGAGGCGTCGAACGTCGGGTCCAGCTTCGCTTCGACGCCGAGGGCCCCCAAGGCGCGTCGTACGACTGGACCATCGTGTCCGACTGGTCGACAGAGCCGAGGATCGATATCGATCTGGCCGCGGCCGGAACCTACAGCCTTCATCTGGACCTTCGCGCCGGCGAAGAGATCAGCGCCCATTTCGTGGCGCAGGCGACGGCGATCGACATCGGGCGGTTCGGCCAGCTCTGCAATCAGACCGCCGCGCGGGTGCGGCGGCGGCACATCGTCGATCCGGCTTGCAACTGGTCGCCCACCGACATCAAGGCGCTCGGCTCGATCCAGGCCTTGGCCGACGCGATCAAGGATACCTATCCCGCCCGCTCCACGGCGCTGCGCGCCGCCACGGGGCTGGACTCCGAGCGAGTGCTGCTGGCCGTCCACGCCATGAACGTCGTCTCTGGGCTGTACATTTTCGGCCACCAGGATTCGAACCGCTCGGGCTGCGTGCTGAACGAGAGCGAAGGCCCGATCGTCAAGCCTCGTGACTACCTGGCCAGCCGCATCGGATGCTGCCTGGACTTCAGCTGCATCCTGGCCGCGGTTCTCGACGCACTCGGCGTCGAGAACCGCGCCGTCAGCATCAAGCGCGACCATGTCTTCAACGAGATCACCGTCGAGGGCCGGACCTTCACGCTGGATCCGAGCATCAACACGCTCTACACGCGCGCCTATGCCGAGGCGCTGGTCGAGCCGGTCGAGGTCTTCGCCTGGCCCGTTTTGTCGCTGGCCAGCGAGCAGGCGCACCGCGCGCCCCTCGACGCCCTGATCGCCTTCCTCGCGATCGCGATCGATCTCTATGGCCCCAGCGACCTGCTCCACCACGACCCGAAGGCCGTCTTCGCCGAGAACTATCGGATCCTGCGACCCTGACCCCGAAAGGACGGGCCGTCCATCAGGCCCGCGCCTCCGCGAACTTGCGGTCGTAAGCGTCGCGGTTGGCCAGGACGTGGTTCATGTAGCCGATAAAGCGCTCGTACTCCGCGCTCTTCCGCTCGGCTTGGACCTGCCTCAGGCTCCGCAGCTTGTCGTCGGCGGTTTCGCCCTCCGCGATCCACCAGACCGGGTGGGCGTTGAACTGCACATCGCCGCCCTCTGCGAACAGGTCCAGCGGCGTCTTGGCCCGCCAGCGCATCGAGCTGTCCGCGACATAGGTGAACCGTTCCCGCATCGCGGCGGAATAGGCTTCGACTTCGAACAGGCTTTCGATGTCGAAATAGGCGGAGTCAGTCGGCACGTGCTGCGACGCGCTGACGACTGGTTTTCCGGCGATCGCCGAAAGGAGGTCGCGTTCGCGGCGGACCCGGTCCACGGCCGCCTCGGCGTCAGCGATGTAGGACGAGTCCCAGTGCAGGCCAACCTCGTGGCCCATGTCGACGATGGCGTTGATCGCGGCGCGCCCTTGGGCGTCGGTCGCGGCGTAGAAGTCGCAGCCCATCAGGACGAAATAGGTGGACCTGACACCGAGGCCGGCCTCGATCTCCCCCATGCGGCGCGCGTAATCGAGGTCGAAGTCGACGTCGTGCCGCAGCGCGATAGTCTTGCCCGTCCGCGACAGCGACTCGCCGACGGGCGAATAGACGTAGCCGGCGTCGAGCCCGGCGCGGAGAACGGCGGCGTAGCCGTCAGCGGAGAACGAGATCATGGGACGTCCTGCTTCTGGGCGTTGGGCGGGTTTTCATATCGGGCCCGGATCCGCCGCGCGGGCGAGCCGACATAGATGCTGTTGGGCTCGAGGTCGCGAATGGCCACCGCGCCGATGCCAAGCATCGTGTCGTCGCCGATCTTGATCCCCTCGGCGATCGAGACGTTGGGCGACAGCCAGACGCCCGCGCCAAGCTTGACGCTGCCGCTCAGCTCGGCGTGCGCCGTGAGGATGCAGTTCTTGCCCATGACCACGTTGTGCGCCACGTGCACATGGTCATCAAACTTGCAGTAGTCGCCCACGACGGTGGGCTCGATAGTTCCGGCGCAGACCGTGGTCTGGCCGCCCACTTCCACGAAATCGCCCAGCACCACGCCGCCTAGGTGCGGAAGCCTGATGTTGTTGCCGTTCTCGTCGGTGTCGACGCCGAAGCCCTCGTCGCCGACCACGGCGCCGCTTTTGATCAGGCAGCCGCGACCGATCCGGACCCTGGGACCAATCACGGCGTTGGCTCGTACCTCGGTGTCGGCTCCCACGATGCTGAAGGCGCCGACGGCCGCGCCGGGACCGATCGAGGCCGTGGGATCGATCGTCGCGGTGGGGTGAACGTACGCGGTCGGTGAAATCCCCGCTTCGGGCTTGAAGACGAACAGGCTCGTCGCCCGGGCGAAGGCGCCGCGGGGGTTGGGCATGCGGATATGCGGCGGCGCGAACGTGACGTCCGCGGCGGACGGGATTAGGAACAGTGTCTGGGTGTGGCCGGCCACGCGCTCGAACAGGGCGGCCGAGTCGCGGTTGATGAAGCCCAGATGGTCGGGCAGGGGACGATCCAGCGTACAGGGGCCCTTGATCGGCCGATCCTCCCCCACCAGCTCGGCGCCAAGCAAGGTCGCGATATTCGAGGCGTGAACTTTCATGCGCCTTTCCTCCTGGCTTTGCCGCTACTCATAGAGCTCGATCAGTCGACGCGAAACGACGCGGCGTTCATGGCGGGCCTCGACGTAGCGGCGGTTGCGCGCACCGATGTCGGCCCAGCCGTCGGAGCGTTCGATCGTTTGAAGGATGACGTTCCCGATATCCTGCGGCGTCGCGCTGATCACGGGCAGGTCGTCGCCATACAGCGATCGGAGATCGTCGCGTATGTAGCCAATGGTCGGCACACCGAGCGCCATGGCCTCGACCGCGAACACCCCGTAGGCGCCGGCCAGGAGCTGGTCGACCACCAGATCCGCGTTGGCGACCTCCTCCAGCACTTCCTCGTGGGTTCTTTGGGTCATCAGTCGCAGTTCGACGTTCACGCCTCGAGCTTTCAGTTGGGCGCAGGCCTGCTGCAGATAGACCGAGCCCTTCAGATCAACAGCGGACGGCGCGTGGACGATGCGGACGACCTTCGGGTCGCGATCGTGAACCTCGAAGCGAAGCTTCGCCGCGTCCAGCGCTTCGAGATCAACCGGTTGGGGCAGGAAGGTCGCGTTGGGCACGAACTCATGGATGTCGGGGGTATAGACCACCACGCGCCGTCCGAGGCTCTGGGCCACCTCGCGGGCATGGGCGCGATTGCGGTTGCACGCCATCGGCCAGCAAGCCTGGCACGGGTTGATGGCGTATTTCTGCTGGGCGACCTTGGAATCACGGATGTCGCATCCGTGGAAGTGCATGACGACCTTCTTGCCGGCCAGTCTCAGGGCCGGGATGTCCTCCAGGCCGTCACCCCAAAGCGAATAACCGAAATGGAAGTTGAAGACGTCGTAGTCGATCAGCGCGGCGACGGCGTTGTCGGCGGTGAACCCGGTGATGGTCTGGTCAACGTCCCGCTGGTAGACGCCGGCCGGAAAGCAGACCGCCTTTGAACCGTATCCCGCTTCGCGCTCGGTCTTGGCCAGAATCCCGGGGATCCCGGCGATATTGAACGGACCGTGGTAAACCCTAGGCTGTTTCTTCATTGCGAGGCCATTGGCGATTCAGCTCGTTATCTGTGTATGGCGCGTATGTCAGCCTGTCGGCCGCATCTAGCTCGATTGAAGCCAAACGATCAACCGTATTGGAACTCGGGGTTGCGCCCGGTAAGTGATGATGCGACATCGATTGCCACTTTAAAGCTCGCAGGACATCGTTATCCATGCGCATCGTCATGCTGACGGACGATTCCAGCTCGATAGATCGCCGTATTCTTCTCGAGGCCGACTCTCTTATCGCCAAAGGGCACGAGATAATCCTTCTGGCCCGTCACATAGACGGTTTGCCGGACGGCGCGAGGATTAACGAACTCAAGGTCGAATACGTCAAGTTGAACCCTTACAGGCTGGCAAAGCCGGCCTTCCGGGACTTCGCCTTCGGCATGGCCCGGGAGATCAAGCGCTTCGTCAAGAAACGAGCGCCCGCCAGCGCCTGGAAGCCGCTTCGGCGGAGCAAGGCGTTTCTCGGCAAGACCTATCTGTGGGTTTCGATGGTGCGTTCGGCGCCGGAAGCCTATGTCCGCCGCGACGCGACCCGGACCTTCGACTCCTGGACGCCTTTGCACCGGCGGGCCGCGATCGGCGCGAGGCTGATGGCCATCATGGCGATCGGGGCCGCCGCCCAGACCGTCCGCTTCGTCCGCGCCCTGCGCAATACGCCCAAGGTGGGCCAGGTCTCGTTCCTGGCCCAGCCCATGAAGCCCCACGCCTGGGACCAGGCGCTGATCGATCGGGCGATCTACTACGACCCCGATCTCATCCACGCTCACGATCTTCCGCAGTTGTTCGCCGGCGTGACCGCGGCCCGCAAGCTGGGCGTGCCGCTGATCTACGACGCCCACGAGGTCTATCCGGAAATCTCGACCCTCACCCCGGCCGAACAGGAGTTCCTGGTCATTCGGGAACGGACGCTGGTCAAGCACTGCGACGCGCTGATCACGGTCAACCCGTTCTGCGGCGAGTTCATGGAGAAACGCTACGGCTGCAAGCCGTTCAACGTGATCACCAACGCCACCGAACGCACGCCGGCCCTGGAAGCCAACCCCCGGCCACGGCGCTTTCACGAACGTCTCGGTCTGCCCCCCACTGTCCGGATCCTCTGCTATCAGGGCTGGTTCTCGAAGGATGGGCGCGGTCTGGCCGAGTTGGTCGCGGCCATGGCGGATGTCCGCCACGACGTGCACCTGGTCATGATCGGCTATGGCGACCACGACTATTTCAGGGACATCGCCAAACGCACCGGCGGTTCAGCCCGGGTCCACACCCTGGAAGCCGTGCCCTGGACCGAACTGCTCGAATGGAGCGCGTCGGCCGACGTCGGGATCATCCCGTACCAGCCGATAGACTTCAACCATAAGTTCTGCTCGCCCAACAAGCTCTACGAGTTCATCGCCGCCCGGTTGCCGGTCCTGGCCAACGACCTGGTCTATTTGCGCCAAGTCGTCGAGGGCGAGGGCTTCGGGCTCGTGCGCAACCTGACCGACCCCAAGGGGATGGCCGCGGCGATCAACGAGATGTTCGACCCAGCGACCGACATCGTCGGCCAATCGCGCCGCAACCTCATGGCCAAGGGCCCGGGTTGGGAATGGCCGGTGGAGGCGGAGAAACTCCTGCGGATCTACGACGGCGTGATCGCCTCGTCCCGGGACGAAAGATTGCGCGGCCCGCCTGTTCACCCTCGCCTGCCGGCCGCCGGCGAGATTTCGCTCGTCGAGGAAGCGGCCCAATGATCAAACCCGTCGCCGCCTCCGTCGCGGACATGAGCCTCGCGGGCAGCGCGTGGGACCGCGCGTGGGCCGAGGTCTTCGCGAGCTCCCTCGAAGATCCGCTGCGCCCCGCCGCGGAGTGGACGCGCGCGCCCCTGCAAGGGCTTCACAGGGCCTCAAGCGCCGAGGTGTACGCGACGGCCCTGGCGGTTCACGGGCCGACCAAGAGCGCGGCGCCCTGCGGCCTGTTCCTGCCCGGCTCCGCGATCAAGGGCCGCCGCGTTGTCGAACTGGGCTGCGGCTACGGCTGGCTCGGCCGGCAGGTCGCGCCATGGACCTCGCGCTATCTGGGCGTCGACGTCTCGCGCCTTTCGCTGTGCGTCGCGCGGTCGGCCCGCGGTCCCCGCATGCGCTACGCCCATATCTCCGACCAAGCCGTGTTCCGCGACCTGAGGGGCACGTTCGACACCCTGTTCACGCGCAACACCTTCTTCCACTTGAACCGCGCCCACGCTCTTGGGGCGCTGCTTCGCGGTCGGGAGCTCCTGCGCCCCGGCAGCCTGGCCGTCGTGGACTTCTGCACGATACGGCCGGGCTCGATCGCCGGTACCATCCACGACCACGATGCGCCCTTCGATCACGCCGCGCCCACCTGCGGCTATTCCTTCACCGAAACTCAAATCGCGACGCTTGCGCGGGACGCAGCGTTTGATCTGGAGGAAATCAAGCAAGACAGTACGGGCACGCACTGTTATGCGCGCTTGAGATTGCGTTAGCCTGACGCACGCTTCGCTGCGGCAGGCCGGAAGATGGACGCTGATGTGACGCCTTTGCTTACCGTGACCGGCCTGTGCCTCTGCCTCTGCGGCGCGATCCTGGCCTTACAGACCTTCTCGCTGATCGAACGACGGCGGGCGCGAGTTCGCGAAGCGTCCGACCGGCAAGCGGCCTTTCGTGAAAACCAGGACCTGCTCGCCGAGCGCTTCAGGGCCGAAGGCCGGCGCGCGGAAAGCGATCGCGCGGAGATGCTCGAGCGGCTGGATCGGCTGGAGGCGTCTTGGCGCGCCGCGAGCGACGATCTGCGGGCGGGTCTGGAGCCTCTCGTGCGAGCCGACGAGCTGCGGGCGGGTCTGGAGCCTCTCGCGCGAGCCGACGAGCTGCGGGCGGGCCTCGAGGCCGCCGCGGAGCGGGACACGGCGACGCGCGCCGGGCTGGCGGGATTGATCGAAACCCTACGTGGCGACGAAACGGCCTGGCGCGGCGCCCATGACGAGCTGCTGACCCGGTTGGCGGCCCAGGATTTGCGCGGCGGCGAGGACCGGGCGGCCGTCCTGGCGCGAGTAGACGCGCTGGACTCGGCGCGCGCGGCGAATCACGAGAATTTCCTGACTCGGTTGGACGCCCTGCGGGACCGGATCGACGACGATCGGAAGGCCGTGCTGAACCGCCTGGACCAGGATGACGTCGCGCGCCAGGCGAGCCTGGTCGAGAGCCGCGCGGCGCGGCAAGCACTGCAGGGCGGCCTGCGCCGGATCGAGGCGCTTCAAGTCATCCCCGCCGTCCAGCACCTGAAGATCGAGCAGATCGGCGGCCAAGCCGTGAAGGTGATGGACCAGCAGCTCGACTTCGGCGTCGACATCCTGCGGGCGGTCGACCTCTCCCACGCGCATCGGGGATGGAAGCCCTCGAAGGACGGGCGCCCGCCCTATCCCGTGTTCGCGCCCGGCGCGGAAGTGGGCCAGACCATATTCAGCACCCACGCCTTGGCGATCAATTGCGCCGTCCTGGCCGACCTCATCAACATCAATGGCGCGGCCCCGTACAAGGCCACGCTCGACGCCTTGGTCGCGGATATCACCCGAAATTCGGACCCCGCCGCGGTCGGCGGCCGGAAGATCCGACTCGATTACGATCACTCCCTGCTCGGCGCGACGATCCCCGCGGGCTGGGCCAGCGCGTCCGCCCAGGCCGAGGCCGCGCTTGGCGTCCTGCAGCTCGCCCAGGCCAAGGCCATGCCGGAACCGTATCGCGCGCTGGCGCGCGAACTGATCACGCCGCTGATCGCGGGTGACGAGGACCTCGTGCGGCGGGACGCGGGCGGCTATCTCTGGCTGGAGGACATGCCCCCGATCCACGGCAAGCCCCTGCAAAGCCTCCACGGCCATCTGCTCGCGACCCTGGCGGTCTATCGTTATGTCCAGTGCACCGACGACAGGGCGGCCGAGCCAGTGCTCCGCGCCTGCCTGGCCACGGCCGCCCGCTATCTTCCGGAGACGCGCCGGCCTGGCGAAACGCCGATCTTCTCGCTGGCCTATCCGGAAACAGGTACGCCGCAAGGGATGGCCCTCCGCGCCCTGGTCATTGACCTAGGCCTGATTTCCCGCCACCCGATCTTCGACTCGATCGCCAGCGCCTTCGCCAGCGACGTCCCGCCCGCTAGTTGAATTTCGGGATTTCGAGCCCGTGCAGTGTGAAGTGATCCCCCGGCTGCACGTCGATCGTGACGGTCTCGGCGTCCAACGGCCTGTCCAGCAGCGCGCTTAGGCTGGCCGCTGACTCCAGGCTGGCCGCTGAATCGGGCGCGAAGCCGTACACGGGCAGGGCGTCCAGCTGGGCCTGGATATGCTCGTAGTAGGACTGCTGGTAGTGGTACGGCGCGGGTCCCCACTTGTGTTCGGCGTCCCCCAGGGTTTCGGCCCGCGGCGCCGACACGACCCAGCAGTTCAGGCGGCGCTTGAGCCCCGCATAGCAGAGGGCCAGCAGGTCGTTGTTCCGCGCCACCCAGTTGACGTCGTAGTTGACGCTGGTCTCACCGGCCACCGAGCGCGGCGCCCAATAGGCCTCGTGCAGGACCAGGGGCCTGCCGCGACACGCCTTGCGAAGACCCTCGGCGAAGGCGTCGAGCGCGGCTTCCCGCTGGTCCATGTAGGGCCACGCCTCCACCAGCGGTCGCAGGCCGTTGTGCTCCAGGAACGGCGTACCTTCAGCGATCTCCTGCAGCTCCGGCGAATAGGTCATCATCCGCCCGTCCGCCGTCGCCACGCAGGCGCACCGCTCATCGATCAGGTCGACCACCAGGCAGTCGAAATCGGTGTCGCGGAGCGTTTCGAAAACACGCTTGGAGGCGTTCAGGGCCACCGTCTCGCCGCGCCAGCGGGTGGCGGGTTCCTGGGCGACCGAAAAGTCCGGCTGCACCGGGGGCGTGTTCAGGGCGATCATGGACTGCCGTCCGAGGTAGCACTCGACGGACCAGCCCTTCTCGGGAACCAGACCGAATATGTCACGAGTGACGCAGCTGCCCAGTATCGCCACACGCATGAAACGCTCCCTGACCCGCCTCGCGGCCTTCAGTCGACAGCCATGGCGGATTCTTCCGCAAAATCCCAGAGCAGAATAGCCCCTTGGGGCGCGGTCTGGGTGCTAGGCGCTTTTCGACGGTTCGACCGGCATGGCGTGCTCAAGGATCGTTTCCATCGGATCCGCCTCGGCCGATTGCGGTTCCGGTTGCGCTTCCGGCTGGCCCCAAGGCAAGGAATCGGGGCCGACATATTGCTGGCTCTCGACCTCGCCCCCGGCGCCCTCCACCACGACGCCCGCGCCGCCGTCGGACTGCTCGGCTAGGCTGGTCGCGAACGCCATGGCGTCGCCGTAGTCGTTGGTCTGGAGCAGCGTGTCGCCTTGCCGGCTGACCCGCCAGCCGTCTCCGTCCGCGGCGACATTGATGAGTTGCTGGAGCACGAAAAACCTCAAGCTTGTGAGGAACTCAACGCCCGCCGCGCACCCACCGTTCCTTTTCAGGCCGCCTCGCCGCCGATGCAGGACAGGGCGATCTCCAGATTGCGCAAACCGTCCCAGCCCGTGACCGGCGCGGGCGCGCCGTTGCGGATCGCCTCGAGGAACGCCTCATGCTCCAATTGCAGCGGCTCGGCTTGGCGCACGAACAGATGCCGCGTCGTATAGGCGCCATTGGGCATGAATGCGGAGTGCTCAACGACCTGTCGCGTGATCAGATCCGCAACGATGAACTTCGTCGCCGTCGCGATCTTCATCTGGCGAACCCGGAACGGCGTCAGCCAGTTGCAGTCGATCTGGGCGCTGGCGCCGCTTTCCGTTCGCGCGAGGATCAGCGCCACGTCCTGGCGCGAACCGTGCACGCGATCGTGCTGGCACGACACCTCGGCGATGTCCGACCCCGTGATGTAGCGGACGATATCGACGTCGTGCACCGCCAGGTCCATGATAACGCCGACGTCGGCCATGCGCGGCGGGAACGGACCCGCCCGGGTGATCGAGACCGACACCACCCGCTCGCCTTCGCAGGCGGCCTTGGCGGCCAGGACGGCGGGATTGAAGCGCTCGACGTGACCGACCATCAGCAGCCGGCCCGCGACGTCCGCCGCCGCGATCAGGCGCCGGGCTTCTTCGGGAGTGTTGGCGATGGGCTTTTCGACCAGGACGTGGACGCCGTTGGTCAGCAATTGCTCGGTCAGGGGCGCGTGCAGATGGTTCGGCGTCGCCACGACCGCGAAATCCAGGCCCGCATCCAACGCCTCGACGATGTCCGCGAAACCGCCGCAACCGAGCGCGCCGGCGACCTGCGCCCGCTTGTCGGCGTCCGTGTCGACGACCCCTACAAGCTCGACCCCGGCCGCCTGGCGCAGCATGCGAGCATGATAGGCGCCCATGACGCCCGCGCCGAAGACGGCGCCGCGAAGCGTTTTCATCTCTGTTTCCGGTTTAAGGCGCGGGTTACGCCGCCGCGTGGGTGGACGCCATGTAGGCCGCCACGGCCTCCTGATAGGGGCCGTCGAACGCGATGCGGCCATCCTTCATGAAGATGCCTCGCTGGGCGATCGCGTCCGATAGCGACAGCGCGTGCGTGGCGAGAACGACCAGGCCGGCGTTCTTGATGATGTTGGTCATCCGCGCGGTGGCCTTGTCGATGAAAGCCGCATCGCCGGCGCCCAGCACCTCGTCGATCAGCATGACATCGGCGTTGAAGCTGGTCGCGATTGAGAAGGCCAGGCGGATGCGCATGCCGGCCGAATAGGTCCGGATCGGCAGGTCGATGAATTCGCCCAGCTCGGCGAAGTCGACGATCTCGTCGACCAGCGCCTTGGCTTGTTTGGTGCTGGCGCCCATGTAGCGCGCGCGGATGACGATATTGTCGCGGCCGCTGGTGTCTTCCTCCATGCCGCTGCTCATGTCGAGCAGGGTGCGGATGGTGCCGCGACGCTCGATGACGCCCGACGTCGGTTCGTAGATGCCGGCCATCAGCTTCAGCAGAGTGGACTTGCCCGCGCCGTTGCCGCCGATCAAGGCGATGCGGTCGCCGGCGCTGGCCGACATCGTCACCGAATTGAGCGCGCGCACCAGCAGACGGTTGTGGTCGGCGGAGCTGCGGCCCAGCTTGAGCGGCTTGATGATCTGCGACCGGAACTGTCGCGCGGCGACGCCATAGACCGGGAAGTTCAGGGTGACGCTGCGGAGGTTGAGGCTAGCCATGGGTCAGATCCAGAAAGGCAGACGTCGACGGGTGAGGACGAAGGTGCCCACACCGACGAGCAGGCACACCAGGGCGATCACCACCGCGGCGCTCCAGGCATGGGGCATGGTGTGCTCGTTGATCAACGGCGCCCGCAGCACGTCGAGCAGATAGGTGATGGGGTTCAGGGCCACGATCCCGCGGTTGCGGACCAGGGATTCGGGCCGCCAATAGACCGGCGACAACAGGGCGCCGATGCCCATGACCATGGTGATGAGGGGCATCAGATCGCGGAATCGCGGGGTCAGGCACGCCACCGCGAACACCAGGCCCGTCACCGCCGTCACGACGAGGAGGGCGCCGGGGATGATCAGCAGCATCGACCAGTCCGGACGAATCCCGACGAAAATGGCGACCAAGATGAACGCGAACAGGTGGTGGGCGCTGACGATCACGTTGCGGATGACCGTCGACATGATCATCAGGCCGTAGGGCATGGGCGCACCGGTCAGGTGTCCACGCGCCACGATCAGGGTCGTGCAGGCCTCGATCAGCGACTGGGACAGAAACGACCAGATGATGATGCCGGTCAGCACGAAGGGCAGCGCCTTGCGCAACTCGCCGCCAAACAGGCCGGTCATGACGAAGCTCAGCGCGCAGGCCGTTACGAGGATAGAGATACTGACCCAGAACGGGCCGATCAACGATCGCGAATAACGCAGCCGGATGTCCTGCCAGGCCAGGAAGAAGGCCAGCGGGAGACGGGCGATGCTTTCCCGCAGATCCCGAAAACTAGTATTGAGTGCGTTTTTCATCATCCGTCCGAGCGGCAAGCGACCGCGAGCTGAGCCCCCCGGAGGAAGCCGGGAAACCGGGCCAAATTTAGACTGTCGCCACCGAGCCGCTGATCTCGAGTTCGAAGCCACAGGGCGAGGCCAGGAACACGCGGTCGCCATCCTGCGACACCACAGACATCCGGCGCCCGGCGGGAGAAATGTAACCGATGATGCGGGCGGGGTTGCCCACCACGAGCGCGTGGTCGGGCACGTCCTTGGCCACGACCGAGCCGGCGCCGACCAGGGCCCAACGGCCGATCGTCACTCCGGGCGTCAGGATCGCCCCGCCGCCGATGGACGCGCCATAGCGGACGGTCACGCCGGAGACGACCCAGTCGCTGGCTGATTTGAACGAACCATCAGCATTGATCGCACGCGGAAAGCGGTCGTTCAGCAGTACGCAGTGAGGACCAAGCAGGACCCCGTCTTCAACGACCGCCCCCAGATATACGCTGACATTATTTTGAATCTTACAGTCAGATCCAACTTGTACGTCCATGTCGACAAATGCATTTTTGCCAACCCCAGTCCTGTCGCCGATCACGGCGCGCTCTCGGACTTGGGCGTTATTCCAAACCTTTACACCTTCACCCAGTTTCGCCAGCGGATGGACTTCGGCCGTCGGGTGGATCAGAACGGTCATTAATTTATCATCTAGTCCGCGATTTGGTGGCGACGGAATGGCCTAAAAAGCGTCTACGTGTCAAGCGAGCACACACAACCCACACCCGCTCTCGCTCAACGGAATCTGGAGCTTCGCATAATGCAACGCCGTGTTTTCAGTGTAGTCGGCGCACGCCCCCAATTTATCAAAGCCGCTCCAGTGGAACGCGCGTTTCAACAAAGCGCCGTATCGAATTCGTATCTCGTCCATACCGGTCAACACTACGATACGAACATGTCCGACGTATTCTTCGACGAGCTGCGAATTCCCGCGCCGTCGTTCAAACTGAACATCTCGGGCGGCTCTCACGGCCAGATGACAGGCCGCATGTTGGAAGCTCTAGACCAGCTGTTCATCGCCGAGAAGCCAGACGGCGTGCTGGTCTATGGCGACACCAACTCCACGCTCGCGGCGGCCCTGGCCGCCAGCAAGCTTTCCATCCCCGTCTTCCACGTCGAAGCCGGTCTGCGGTCGTTCAACCGCGTGATGCCGGAAGAGATCAACCGGGTCCTCACCGATCATGTCAGCGACCTGCTCTTCTGCCCCACCGAAACGGCGGTGACGAACTTGCGGCGAGAAGGCTTGCTCAAGGGCGTGCACGCCATCGGCGACGTCATGCAGGACGCGACCCAGCAGGCGGCGGCCCGCGCCAACGAGGTCTCCACCATCGTGAAAGACCTGGGGCTCGAGGGCACGCCTTACGTGCTCTGCACCATCCATCGCGCCGAAAACACCAACGACCTGAGCCGGCTGCGGGAGCTGCTGGACTATGTCCGCGCCACAGCGGGAACGCGGCCTATCGTGTTTCCGGTGCACCCGCGGACGCGCAAGATCTGCGAGGAGGCCGGTATCGGCCTTGACGGCTTCATGCCGATCGATCCCGCAGGCTATCTGGACCTGCAGCGCCTGATCAACGGCTGCGAGCTGGTCTGTTGCGATTCCGGCGGGCTGCAAAAAGAAGCCTACTTCCACCGCCGCCCCTGCGTCACGCTGCGCGACGAGACCGAATGGGTCGAGACGATCGACGCAGGCTGGAATCGTCTCTGGCGGACACCCGAATACACCGCGCCGCGCCGCGAGATCGCCGACTACGGCGACGGCCACGCCGCCGACCGCATCGTCAAGCGGATCGACGACTGGTTCGCGAGCGCGGACCGATAGAGCCCGGGACGGAGCCTCCTGGTTCGGCTCGCGCCGAACTCAGGAGGCCATCGCCTCGACCGTCCGGCGGTGTTGGTGGGCCACATCGTGGAACTGCTGGTACCACAGCTCCAGGGACAGCATTCCCCACGCGGTCCGCGAGAACGAACCCATCTGGGTCATGTTCTTCAGCACGACGTCGCGGCGCATCCACGGCCGCGAGCCGGCCCGGGCGCTGTGGAACGTGTCGTGGACGAAGCTCTTCAGCTCACCGCCGAACCACTCCTTGAGCGGCACGGGGAAGCCCATCTTGTCGCGGCGGGTGAGCAGCGATGGAGGCAGGCGGTGGCCGAAGGCCTCGCGCAGGAGGTGCTTGGAGACCCCGCCTTTGAGCTTGATCCCCGGCGACAACGACGAGACAAACTCGACGACGGGACGGTCGAGGAACGGCACGCGGGACTCGATGCCGTGCGCCATGCCCATGCGGTCCTCGACCTGCAGCAGGGCCGGGAGCAGGAACCGCATGTCGAACCGCATCATCTTGTCGAAATAGGCTCGCTCGCCCACCCCGTCCGCGTTGAACTCGGCGGTGAAGCGCTGATGGACGTCGGCCATCGGGAGATCTTCGATCTCCACCTCGCCGGCCATGTCGACAGTGCGGTTGATCAGGCGGAAGTAGCGCTCGTCGAACGCCCCGAACAGGCCCGACGACCAGCTTGACTTGATCATCGGCTGGTATTCCCGCAGCGAGTCCAGCTGCGGGAGGATGGTTTCGAACCTGAGGTCGCGCGTGCCGGGATCGTCCTCGCCCTGGATGGCGGACCGCAGGCACTGCTCCAGATAGGCGACCATGTAGCGGCTGTAGCCGCCGAAGATCTCGTCGCCGCCCTGTCCGCCGAGGACGACTTTCACATGCTGGCCGGCCAGCTTGGAGACCATGTATTGCGGGAACGAACCTGGCCCGGCCACCGGCTGGTCCAGGTGGTAGATCACCTTGGGCATGGACTCGATGAAATCGGCCGCGGTGATGTCGATCTCGTGCAGCCGGCCCGAGGCTAGGCCGGCGGCTTCGCGCGCATAGCCGCTCTCGTCATAGCCCGGGAACTGCGTGAACTTGCCGTGGAAGAAGTCACGGTTTTCGTGGTGGCTGTCGGCGGCCATGATCGCGATCAGGCTGGAATCCACCCCGCCCGACAGATAGGCGCCGACCGGCACGTCGCTGCGCAGGTGCAGCGCCAGGGAGTCCTCGATCAGGGCCGACAGCCGATCGGTCGCCTCAGCCTGGCTGATGTCGATACAATTGTACTCGGGCCTCCAGTAGGCGCGGATCTTCACCTGACCCTTCTCGCAGACCAGCGTATGGCCGGCCGGCAGCTGGCGGATGCCCGCGAACAGGGTGCGGTCGCTGAGCGGGATCTGCAGCGCCACATATTCGGCGAACGCGTGCGGGTCAGTCTCGACGTCGGGTAGGAAGGGCAGCAGGGTCTTGGCTTCGGACGAGAACATCAGCGTCCGCCCGACCTGGGCGTAGTAGAGCGGCTTGATGCCGAACGGGTCGCGCGCGATGACCAGGCGCCGGGTCTCCGGCTGCCAGTGCGCGTAGGCGAACATTCCGCGGAAGCGCTCGACGGCCGCGTCGCCCAGCTGGCTGTGGGCGGCGAGGATGACCTCGGTGTCGGTGCCGCTCTTGAACGTCCAGCGCCCGGCGAACGTCTCGCGCAGCTCGTGGAAGTTATAGACCTCGCCATTGTGGACCAGGACCGAACCGTCCTCGCCCTTCATGGGCTGGGCGCCGCGCTCAGACAGATCGACGATCGCCAAGCGACGATGCGCAAGGCCGACCGAGCCGTCCGGCGAAGTCCAGATGCTGTGACCGTCGGGGCCGCGGTGGGCCTGGATGTCGTTCATCATCTGCAGCCGTCGCGCGAGTTGAGGCACGCGTTCACCATCAAGGTGGATCATGCCCGCTATTCCGCACATACCGATCTCCGACGACGAGCTTGGATTGAGCTGGGTTCTTATATGGGTGAAGGCCGGTTTCCAACCATCAGTTCCCTAGACGCGGAACGTCAAGGCCCAGCTCCTGAAATGTCTTAATCTCGTTGCTTTACGTGCGGTTGTTGAAAAGGTATGCCCGACCCTCCAAACGGGAGGCGTTATTTTGGTCGGACGTATCGCGGTCGTCGGATGTGGTTACTGGGGCAAGAATCTCGTCCGTAATTTCTCGGAATTGGGCGCCCTGGCCGCGGTGATCGATCAGCAACCGGAAGTCGCCCAAGCCCTGGCCTCCACGTACGGCGTCCGCGCGCTCTCCCTGGAAGCGGGCCTGGCGGATTCGTCGATCGAAGGCGTCGCCGTGGCCGCGCCGGCCGAGCTGCATGCCGAGATCTGCATCGCCGCCTCGCGCGCCGGCAAGCACGTCTTCGTCGAAAAGCCGATCGCCCTGACCGTAGAGGACGCCGAGCGGATGAAGGCCGCCGCCGAGGCCGCCGGCAAGGCGCTGATGGTCGGCCACCTGCTGCGCTACCACCCCGCGTTCGAAACCCTGGCCGGCATGATCAAGGACGGCGCCATCGGTCGGGTGCTCTACGCCTACTCGGATCGCCTGAGCCTGGGCAAGTTCCGGGTCGAGGAAGACGTCTGCTGGAGCTTCGCGCCTCACGACCTGTCGATGCTGCTGACGATCATGGACGCCGACCCCGTCGAGATCTCGGCGACGGGCGTCTCGTCCGTCACTCCAGGCGTCGACGATATGAGCCGCATCGAAATGGCTTTCCCGGGCGGCGCCCGCGCTCACGTCTTCACCTCGTGGCTGCACCCGTTCAAACGCCACATGCTGACCGTGGTCGGCGAGACCGGCATGTTGGTCTTCGAGGACTCGGCCGCCGCGGACAAGCTTCGCCTGTATCGCCACGGGATCAAGAGGACGTCGGGCGCGCCGGAGCCCGTCAAGGGCGACGCCGAGGTCATCCCCTACCCCGCCGACGAACCCCTGAAGCGCGAATGCCAGCACTTCCTCGACGTCGTGACGGGTCGTGTGGCCGCACCGGAGACCTCCGCTGACGAGGGCATCCGCGTGCTCAAGGTTCTGGCCGCCGCCACGGCTAGCGCGGCCAACGCGCTCTAAGATCCTCACACTCTCAAAATCGGACTCAAATTGGAGCTTCCTTGATGGCCACCTCTCCCTCCACGCCGCTCGCGTTCATCGACCTTCTTGCTCAACGCCGCCGCCTGGGCGACCGCATTGACAAGGCCGTCATGGGGGCCGTCGACGCCGGCCAGTGGATCATGGGCCCGCAAGTTCGCGAATTCGAAAAGCGCCTCGCCGACTTCGGCCAAGCCAAGCTGGCGCTGTCCTGCGCCAATGGCACCGACGCGCTCGCCCTGCCGCTGATGGCCTGGAACGTGGGTCCGGGCGACGCCGTGTTCTGCCCCAGCTTCACCTTCGCCGCGACCGCCGAGGTCGTTCCGTGGGTGGGCGCGACGCCGGTGTTCGTGGATATCCTGGCCGACACCTACAACATGGATCCCGCAGACCTAGAGGCCGCCATCGAGAAGGTGAAGGCCGAAGGACGCCTGACGCCGAAAGTCGTTATCGCCGTGGACCTGTTCGGCCAGCCCGCCGACTATCCGGCCATCGCGGCCATCGCCAAGAAGCACGGCCTGAAGCTGATCGCCGACTCCGCCCAAGGCTTCGGCTGCACCCTGAACGGCCAGCATCCGATCCACTGGGCCGACTGCACCACGACCAGCTTCTTCCCGGCCAAGCCGCTGGGCTGCTACGGCGACGGCGGTGCGGTGTTGTCCAACGACGCCGGCCTGGTCGAACTGATGGACTCCCTGCGCGTGCACGGCAAGGCGACCCAGAAGGACATCGAGGGTCGCTCGTTCACCCACGATCCCAAGTACCTGAACATGCGGGTCGGCATGAACAGCCGTCTCGACACGATCCAGGCCGCTATCCTGCTCGAAAAGCTCGACGTCTACGCCTGGGAGATCGAGCAGCGTAACGCGATCGCCAATCGCTACGCCGAACAGCTGGCCGGCGTCGTCAAGACCCCGATCGTCATCGCCGGCGGCGTTTCGAGCTGGGCGCAGTACACCATCGAGGTCGAGGACCGCGACGACTTGGCCCAGAAGCTGAAGGCGGTGGGCGTGCCGACCGCGGCCTACTATCCGATCCCGCTGCACCTGCAGCCGGCCTACTCCGAGCACCCGCTCGCCCCGTCGGGCCTGCCGGTCACGGTGGACAAGGCTTCGCGCGTCATCAGCCTGCCGATGCACCCCGACCTGTCGCCGGAAGATCAGGCTTACATCACCCAGAGCGTTCGCAACGCGATCGGCCAAAACGCATGAAAATCGACCTGTTCTCCAAGCACGACACCGACGCGGCGTTCGAGGCCCTCGCGGTGGAGTGGGTGCGCCGCGCCGAGGCGCGCGACGTCACGGTCGGCGTCATGGGGCTGGGCTATGTCGGTCTGCCCCTGGCCCGCGCGTTCGTCGAGAGCGGCGTGCGCGTCATCGGTTATGACATCGACCAGCCGCGCGTCGGACTGCTGAACGCCGGCAAATCCTACTTCGCCCACATCGGCGACGAGGTGGTCTCCCAGATGCGCGCCAGCGGCCGCTTCGAGGCGACCTTCGAAGCGCAACGCCTGGCCGAGGCCGACGCGATCTTGCTCTGCGTCCCCACCCCGCTCGACAGTCACCGCGAGCCCGACCTGTCGTTCGTGCGCGACACGACCGAGGCCGTGGGCAAGGTTCTGCGTCGCGGGCAGCTGGTGGTTCTGGAATCCACCACCTATCCCGGCACCAGCTCGGAAGTGCTGATCCCGATCCTGGAGCGAGCTTCGGGCCTGAAGGTGGGACGTGACTTCGCCGTGGCCTACAGCCCCGAGCGAGAGGATCCCGGCAACCCGCACTTCAACACCAGCACCATCCCCAAGGTGGTGGGCGCCGACACCGACGCGGAGCGCGCCATCGGCGTCGCCCTGTATGGCCTGATCACCACGCCGGTGCCGGTCTCGAGCCTGCGCGCCGCCGAGGCGGTGAAGCTGACCGAGAACATCTATCGGCTCGTCAACATCGCCTTGGTCAACGAACTGAAGGGCGTCTACAACAACATGGGCATCGATGTCTGGGAAGTCATCGACGCCGCCAAGACCAAGCCGTTCGGCTTCCACGCCTTCTATCCGGGTCCGGGCCTGGGCGGTCACTGCATCCCGATCGACCCCTTCTACCTGACCTGGAAGGCGCGGGCGTTTGGCCTGTCGACGCGCTTCATCGAGCTGGCCGGCGACGTGACCAACCAGCTGCCGCGCAACGTAATCGAAGCCGTGGCTGACGGACTCAGCGATCGCCTGTCGAAGGCGATCAACGGCGCGAAGATCCTGGTGATGGGGCTGGCTTACAAGAAGAACATCGACGACATGCGTGAAAGCCCGTCGCTGATCCTCATCGATCTTCTGCAGTCCCGCGGCGCCAAGGTCTCGTACCATGACCCGTATCTGCCGGTGATCCCCGCCACCCGCGAACATCCTGAGCTGGCGGGCTGGGAGTCGACCCCGCTGACGGCGGAGAACCTGGCGCAATTCGACTGCGCGCTGATCTCCACCGACCACGACAACGTCGACTACGAACTGCTGCTCGAACAGTTGCCGCTGATCGTCGACACGCGCAACGCCACCGCGCGTTACGCCAAGACCCACGGCTGCAAGATCGTTCGGGCCTAAGCCTCCGGGCTATCGATCCGCGGCGAGGCGCGCGACCTCCGAGACGAAAGCCTCGGCGTTCGCGCGCCAGCTGTGAAGGCGGGTGAACGCCGCCGCCCCGACGCGCGCCTCGGCCAGATCGGCGTCGGTCAGGCTAGCCACCCGGGCGGCGATATCCGTCGCCCCCGCCCCCGACGGCACGAAGAAGGCCACGCCGTACGGCGACGCGAGTCGCTGGATCTCGGGCAGGTCCGTCGCCAGCATTGGAACGCCGGCCGCCGGATACTCCCAGAGCTTGTTTGGGCTGCAGTGGCGCTGATTGAGGTTCAGGTCCTCGTAGAGCAGCGCGCCCAGGGCCGCGCCCACGGTCCATTGAGGCAATTCGGCGAACGGCGCGGGCGCCACGAAGCGCACCCGATCGGCGTCTGCCCGCGCCCGCAAGCTGGGCTCCAGGCGCCCCGACCCCATCAGCACCAGGGCCCACCCCTCTGGAAGCCAGGCGCCGGCGTCGACCAGCGCTTCGAGCCCGCGCATCGGCGCCAGTCCGCCCTGGAAGAGCAGGATGCGGGTCGAGGCCGGCAAGCCGGCCGCGCGGTGGAGGCGGCCATCATAGGCCGGCGGCGTCTCCAGCTCGCCGGCGTTGTGGACGATGACCGCAGGCGGCAGGCCGGGACGTCGTTCCGCATAGAGCGCCGCGATGCCCGCATTGACCGTGACGAAGCCGTCGATCGCGCCCGCCGCCCGGGTTTCCACCTTTTGAACCCAGGCCTGCCGGCCGGGATCGGTGTGGTCTTCCTCCTCATGGAACTCGTGCGCGTCATAGAGCACGGCCCCGCCGCCCAGAGCCTTGAAGCGGACCACCGCCGGGAGGGTCTCCGGATCGGAGCAGACGACGACGTCAGGGCGCCAGGCGGCCAGGACGTCGGCCAGGGCCCGAACCTGGCCGCGATAGGCCAGCCAGCTGGAGGCGTCACCTATCGCATCGCGCGTCGCCCGGCCCGCCGCCAGACGGGCCCCGAACACTCCCGCGGCCAGCACGATCCCGCCCGTCATCGCCGTCCGCGTCCGCGCGGCCCGCCAGTCGGGTGTCGTGACGTCCGGCGCGGACCGGGCGTGGTCGATCATCGCGAAGCATCCGACTTCAGCGCCAGCGGCCCGCAGGGCGGCGCGCTGCTTGAGAAGGCGGCCGTCGCCGCGATCAAAGAGTTTCGCGACCAAGGCTATACGGCGGCCCGCCAGGATCTGGCGGGGTTCTCGGGCTTGCGGCATGGTTTCGTATACCCTAGGCCTCGCCGCGACGGACAGGCGATTTGTCCACGCTATCGCCCAACCGGGAGTCGGAGTCGAAGACCATGTGCGGCATCTGGGCCTCGATCGGCATTATTCGCGACGGCAGGATGCTGGCGCCGATCCAGCGTCGCGGACCGGACGGCGAAGGCTGGCGAGAAGGCCTCGACGGACAGGTTCCGGTCGTCCTGGGCTTCCGCCGGCTGGCGATCTACGATCTTTCGACGGCGTCCGACCAGCCCATGACGCGACGCGTGTCGGCCGACGATCCCGGCCTCCACATGGTGTTCAACGGCGCGATCTACAATTACCGCGCCTTGCGGACGGAGCTCCAGGCGTTGGGGCATGCCTTCCACACCGAGGGCGACAGCGAGGTCCTGCTGGCCGCCTGGGACCACTGGGGCCCGGGCGCCCTAGCCAGATTCGACGGCATGTTCGCCTTCGCGATCCACGACGCGCGCCGCCGCAAACTGATCGTGGCCCGCGATCGGTTCGGCGAGAAGCCCGTGCTGTGGGCCCGCGTCGGCCTGGGCCAGGACCGGGGCTTCGCCTTCGCGTCCGACGTCCGGCAGCTCCTGCCCTTCCTGCCCGACGGCCGGCGGCTCGACGCCGACGTCGCCGCCGATTTTCTGAACGTCGGCTCGGTTGACACCGGCGACGACACCTTTTTCGCGGATATCAAGCGCGTTCCCGCCGGCTGCTGGGGCGAGTTCGATCTCGACCCCGCCCGCCCGCCGACGCGCGAAGCGTTCACATCGTGGACCCAGCTGACGGCGCCGCCGGCACGGGGAGACGACCTTGCCGAGCAGCTGCGTTCGGCCCTGGACGATGCGGTCGCGCTGCGACTGCAAGCCGATGTTCCGGTCGGCAGCTGCCTGTCTGGCGGCCTGGACTCAACCCTGTTGGTGAGCCTGGCCCAGAACACCCTGGAGGCGCGAGGCTCGCGCGGTATCCACACGATCAGCGCCGTCTATGATGACGACGACGCCCTGTCCGAGCGCCCCTATCTCGAGGCCGCCCTCGCGGGCGACCGCCATCCCGCGCGTCTGATCACGCCGACTGCGGACCAGATGCTGGACCATTTGGACGACGTCATCGAAGCCCAGGGCGAACCGTTCGGCCACAGCTCGATCTGCCTGCAATGGTTCGTGTTCCGCAGCGCGCGGGAAGAAGGCCTAAAGGTCATGCTGGACGGCCAGGGCGCCGATGAGCTGTTCGGCGGCTATGACCATATGATCGGCTACCACCTGGCGGATCGCCTCGCCGCCCTCGACCTCGGCGGCGCGCTGAGGTCCAGCCGGGCCCATGCCGGCGACGGCGGCGTGTTCTCGACCTCCACCCTGGCGAAGTCGGCGCTGATCAGGCTGCTGCCCGAAACCGGCCTGCGCAAGATGGCCCGCCTAAGGGGACGGTATCCGCCCCAGGATTGGCCGGTCCGCGGCCGCGAGCCGGACGCCGCGCCCCACCGCCCGGGCTGCAATCGCTACGACGCCATGACACGGGACATGCTGGCCCGGGCGTCGCTGCCCGCCCTGCTGCGCTTCGAAGACCGCAACGCCATGGCGCACGGCGTCGAAAGCCGCTTGCCCTACCTGGCGCCGCGCGTGGTGGATCTGGCCCTGGGCATGACGGCCGAAACCAAGATGCGCGACGGCTGGACGAAGGACGTCCTGCGCCGCGCGGCGACCGGGCTGATCCCGGACAAGATCGCGCGCCGCCGTCGCAAGCTGGGTTTCGTGACCCCGCAGGACCAGTGGATGGCCGACCGCTGGCGGCCCTGGGCCCTGGAACGCCTGGCCGAGGCGCGCAAGAGCGATATCTTCGACCCCGCGGCCCTGGACGCGATCACGGCCCGGGTCGGCCTGTCCGGAGACGCCAACGCCGCGGCGTTCCGCATCGCGGTTTTCCTTCGTTGGGCCGCGATCTTCGAGATCAGCCTCTGACCACGGCGCGCATCATCGCCAGCAGGCGCCGCGCGGCGTCCTCCGGGGTGTCCGCGACAGGACCGTCGCGCTCGCCAGGCCGCCGCTTGGCCAGGCTCGACAAACGATCGGCGGCGTCGCCCGGATCGTAGCCGCCGATCGCGCGCCAAGGTCCTTCGCCGACCGCGATGATCGGCGCGCCGACCGCGCGGTATTCGTAGACCTTGCCCGGTATGGCCGTCGCGTCGGGCGCGGCGGTGACCAGAAAGCCGTCCGCGGCCGCCTGCATCGCGCGCGTCTCGTCATAGGGGCGCGGTCCGTGCAGGCGCACGGCGTCTCCCGCCCCGGTCGCCCGCAGCGCGGCCCTCTCTTCCGGGGTCAGCCGGCCAACGAAATGGAATACCAGGTCCGAACGTCGGCGCACGGTGGCGGCGATCGCGGCGCACAGCGGCTCGATCCCGCAAGCCGGATCCGAAAGCGACACGCTGCCGGTATAGAGGACGTGGACTCCTCCGGGTCCCAGGTCGACCGGCGGAGGCGGCGGCGCCGCGAACTGGGCCAGCACCTCGATCGGGCGACCAGGCGCCAGACGTCGCGCCTCCCGTGCGACCACCGCGTCCACGCCGATAATCAGGTCCGCCCGGACTAACAACCGCCGCGCGATGACGCCTTCCACCATCCGGCGCCACGGATGGGACAGCTCAGCGCGGAACGGACGGGCCAGCCACTCGTCGCGCAGGTCGGCGACCCAGCGGGCCTGGTGGCGGCGGCGCAGGGCTGGGCCGGCGCAATGGATCGATTCCGGCGGGCTGGTGGTAAGGATCCAGTCGGGGCGGAACCCCTCCAGCGACCCCGCGGCCCGAACCGCTCGCCGCACCCAGCGGATCTCGGCGTCAGGCCACAGCAGCCATGATCGCGCCAGGTCGCGGAGCCGCGCCGACAGGGTCGGGGGCGGCGCGGGGACCGGAGGGGCGTCGGCTTGCTCGAGGGGCGGCGCGTGAAGCAGGGGCGCGACGACGCCCTTCACGCCAGGCGGCAGGCCCGGCGCGACGACGCGGACCTCGGCGCCTAGCGCCTCCAGGGCGAGGGCCAGCAGATAGGGACGTCGCGCGCCGCCCGACACGAGCGGCGGAAAGTGGCGAGCGATCAGGAGGACGTTCAAGCCCTCACCGGGTCGGTCGACCTCAGCCACCGACGCGTTGGAGCTGCCCGTCGACGACCTCGTACTTCTCGCCTGTCCGGGGACAGGTCAGATCGGCGCGCAGCACTTCGCCGGCATGGCTGACCCAACCGATGCGGCGGGCGGGAACCCCGGCCATCAGGGAGAACGGCTTGACGTCCTTGGTCACCACCGCGCCGGCGGCGATGAAGGCGTACTCGCCCAGTTCCGAGCCACAGACGATGGTGGCGTTGGCGCCGATCGTCACGCCCTTGCGAACCCGGGTGGGCGCGAACTCACCCCGCCGGTTCACGCCCGAGCGCGGGGTCACCACGTTGGTGAACACGCAGGACGGCCCGCAGAACACATTGTCCTCCAGCTCGACACCCTCGTAGAGGCTGACATTGTTCTGGACGCGACAGTTGTCGCCGATCGTGACGTTGGGTCCGACCATGACGTTCTGGCCGAAGGAACAGTTTTTGCCGATCCGGGACCCGCTCAGGATATGCGAGAAATGCCAGATCGACGTGCCTTCCCCCAATTCCACGTTGTCGTCGACATACGAGGACGGATGGACGTTGACCGACATATTTCAATCCATGGCAAGCTTCGGGGCTGGTTCGACCTAATCCCTCCCGTCGCCCTTGGCAACATGCCCCCGCGCTTGCGCGTTCCCTTGCGGGTCGAGGCGCAATAGGGCAGAGAGGCGCTCTTTTTCCGATCCGACAAAAGACGGCCATGAGCTCTTCGCAACTCCCCTCCGAGCCGCGTGACGCGGCGCTGGTCATGGCCGATGCGATCCGCGTCCTGGCGATGGACGCGGTCGAGGCCGCCAACTCCGGCCACGCCGGCATGCCCATGGGCATGGCCGACGTCGCGACCGTGCTCTGGACGAAGTTCCTGAAGTTCGACGCGGCCAAGCCCGACTGGGCCGATCGCGATCGCTTCGTGCTCTCGGCCGGCCACGGCTCGATGCTGCTTTACGCCTTGCTGCACCTGGTCGGCGTCAAGGAAGTGACGATCGAGCAGCTGAAGCGGTTCCGCCAGCTGGGCTCGCTGACACCCGGCCACCCCGAATACGGCCACACCCCCGGCGTGGAGACCACGACCGGCCCGCTCGGCCAGGGCCTGGCCACCGCCGTGGGCATGGCCATGGCCGAACGCTCCATGGCCGCTCGGTTCGAAGGCCTGGTCGATCACCGGACCTGGGTGATCGCCGGCGACGGCTGCCTGATGGAAGGCGTAAGCCACGAGGCCATCAGCCTGGCGGCCCGCCTGCGCCTGTCGCGACTGACCGTGCTGTGGGACGACAACGACGTCACGATCGACGGCAAGGTCAGCCTGTCGGAGAGCGGCGACCAGATCGCCCGGTTCAAGGCCGCCGGCTGGGCGACCAAGGCCATCGACGGCCACGACCACGGCCAGATTCGCCGGGCCCTGGCCTGGGCGACCAAGCAGGACCGTCCGACCCTGATCGCCTGCAAGACCCAGATCGGCCGTGGCGCGGGCGCGATGGAAGGCCACTACAAGGCGCACGGCGTGCTCGGCGCCGAGCACACCGCCGCGGCGCGCCAGACGCTTGGCTGGTCCCACGCGCCGTTCGAACTGCCCGAGACGGTGGCCAAGGCTTGGCGGGCGGCGGGCAAGCGCGGCGCGCGGGTGCGCAAGGCCTGGGAGCGCGAGGTCGCCGCCTCCCCGAAGTCGGCGGAGTTCCGGCGCGCCGTGACCGGACAGCTGCCGGCCGACGCCTTCGAGGGCCTGGACGCCCTGATCGCCAAGCGCGTCACCGAAGCGCCCAGCAACGCGACTCGAGTCTTCTCGGGCGAGGCCCTGGCGGCTCTGGTCCCGGCCATTCCGGAGATGATCGGCGGGTCGGCCGACCTGACCGGCTCGGTCAACACCCTGGTGTCGGGCATGGGCACGTTCGACCAGCCCGACTATGCCGGACGCCACGTCAATTACGGCGTCCGCGAGCACGCGATGGCGGCGGCGATGAACGGCATGGCGCTGCACGGCGGCGTCATCCCCTACGCCGGCACCTTCCTGGCCTTCGCCGACTATTCGCGGCCAGCGATCCGCCTGGGCGCCCTGATGGGAGTTCGCGTCGTCCATGTGATGACCCACGACTCCATCGGCGTGGGCGAGGACGGCCCGACGCACCAACCCGTCGAACAGGTCGCCAGCCTCCGGGCGATGCCCAATCTCAACGTCTTCCGGCCGGCCGACGCCGTGGAAGTCGCCGAATGCTGGGCGCTGGCGCTGAAGAACCCCAAGGCCCCGTCCGTGATGGTGCTGTCCCGCCAGAAGACCAACGCGGTTCGGCGGCAGGCTTCAGACGGCAATCTCAGCGCCCGCGGCGCCTACGAGCTGCGCGCGGCGTCCCGCGAAGCCCAGGTCACGCTCTTCGCCACGGGGACCGAGGTCGCCGTCGCCGTCGCGGCGTACGACCAACTGGAGGCCGAAGGCGTCGCCACCCGCGTCGTCTCCATGCCCTGCTGGTCGCTTTTCGAAGCCCAGGACCAGGCCTATCGCTCGACCGTGGTCGGGACCGCTGGCGTCCGCATCGCCGTCGAGGCGGGGGTTCGCCAAGGCTGGGATCGCTATATCGGCGCCGACGGCGGCTTCATCGGCATGACGGGCTACGGCGCCAGCGCGCCGGCCGCCGAACTGTTCGAGACCTTCGGCATCACGGCCAAGCACGTCGTCGAACTGGCCAGGACGAAACTGGCCGAGACGCACCGCACATGAGCCGAACGCTCGACATCGACAGCATCCGCGCCGCCGCCGCCCGCCTCGCGGGCCAGATCGAGCGCACGCCGTGCCGCTATTCCCGGACGCTGTCCAAGATCACCGGCGCGGAAGTCTGGGTGAAGTTCGAGAACCTGCAGTTCACCGCAGCGTACAAGGAGCGCGGCGCGCTCAACAAGCTGATGCTGCTGTCCAATTCCGAGAAGGCCCGGGGGGTCATCGCCGCCAGCGCCGGCAATCACGCCCAGGGCCTGGCCTATCACGGCGCCCGCCTCGGCGTGCCGGTGACCATCGTCATGCCCAAGACGACCCCGTTCATCAAGGTGCAGCACACCCGCGACTTCGGGGCGACCGTGGTCATCGAGGGCGAGACCTATGACGACGCGTCCACCCACGCCCGCAAGCTGCAGGTCGAGCAGGACCTGACCTTCGTCCATCCGTTCGACGACTACGACATCATGGCCGGCCAGGGCACGATCGCCCTGGAGATGCTGGAGGACGCGCCCGACCTCGAGGTCCTGCCGGTGCCGATCGGCGGCGGCGGCCTGATCAGCGGCGTGGCCACGGCGGCCAAGGCCGTCAAGCCCGACATCCGCATCATCGGCTGCGAGCCGGCCATGTACCCGTCCTTCACCGCCAAGATGCGCGGCGTGGCCGCCCATTGCGGCGGCCAGACCATCGCCGAGGGCGTGGCGGTCAAGCAGGTCGGCGAGCTGACCTACGGCGTCGCCCGGCCGCTGATCGACGACGTGCTGCTGCTGGAAGAGCCGCACATCGAGCAGGCCGTGGCCCTCTACTGCAACGTTGAAAAGACGATCGCGGAAGGGGCCGGCGCGGCCTCCCTGGCCGCCCTGCTGGCCTATCCCGAGCGTTTCCGCGGCAAGAAGTGCGGCCTGATCCTGTGCGGCGGCAATATCGACACCCGCCTGCTGGCCTCGGTCCTGACCCGCGAGCTGGTGCGCGCCCAGCGCCTGGTGTCCCTGCGCATCGTCGGCGACGACCGCCCAGGCCTGCTGTCGACCGTGGCCAATGTCATCGGCACGATGGGCGCCAACATCATCGAGGTAAACCACAACCGCCTGGCCCTGGACGTGCCCGCCAAGGGCGCGGAGTTCGATATCACCATCGAGACCCGCGACGCCCAGCACACCCAGGAGGTCATGGACGCCCTGCGCGAGAAGGGCTACCCGCCGCGGACGGTTTAACATCCTTCTCCCCTTGCGGGAGAAGGTGGCGCGAAGCGCCGGACGAGGGATCTCTCAAACAGAAAAGCCGCGACCGGCCCTTCGGCCTGTCGCGGCTTTTTGCGTTCTTCAACTCCTCACCAGACCTCCTTCGGAGGCCACCCTCTCCCGCAAGGGGAGAGGGAGCGGCGCGAACTACAGCAGCCCCTTGATCATTTCCCGCGCCGCGTCGGCCAGGTCGGGGCGCTTCAGGGCCAGGGCGACATTGGCCCGCAGCAGGCCGATCTTGTCGCCGCAGTCATAGGTCTCGCCCTCGTATTCCAGGGCGTGGAAGTCCTGGGTCTTCAGCAGCGAGAGCATCGAGTCGGTCAGCTGGATCTCGCCGCCCGCGCCCTTGCCCTGCTTTTCCAGCAGGTCGAAGATCTCCGGCTGCAGGATGTAGCGGCCCGAAATGAACAGGTTCGAGGGCTCGGTCCCCTTCGGCGGCTTTTCGACCATGCCGGTCATGCGGTTGAGGCGCCCGTCCCGGCCGTCCAGCGCCACGATGCCGTACTGGTGGGCCATGCCCTCGGGGGCCGGCTCGACCACGACGATGTTGCCGCCCTTCTGGTCGTAGGCCTCGATGGCCTGGGCCAGGGCCGGGGTGCCGGCCGACATCACCATGTCCGGCAGCATCACCGCGAACGGCTCGTCGCCGACGATGTCGCGGGCGCACCAGACCGCGTGGCCCAGGCCCAGCGGGGCCATCTGGCGCACGAAGCTCATCTCGCCGGGCCGGGGCAGTTCGCCCAGCAGCTCTTCCAGGATCTCGGTCTTGCCCTTGGCGGCCAGCGCGGCCTCCAGCTCGACCTGGTGGTCGAAATAGTCCTCGATCGCGCCCTTGTTGCGCCCCGTCACGAAGACGAAGTGCTCGATGCCCGCCGCGCGGCCTTCCTCGACGATGTAGGACAGGATCGGCCTGTCCACGACGTTGAGCAGCTCCTTCGGGGTGGTCTTGGTGCCGGGCAGGACCCGGGTGCCGAAGCCCGCGACGGGAAGGACGGCTTTGCGGACGGGTTTCATGAGGGCCTCGTGAAGGGTCGCTGGGAGGATCACTGGGTGGGGACGGTTTCTAGGGCGCGCCGCGATCCCGCGCCACCACTGTTCTGTGACTGTCCGTCTCAAACCGGGGCCAAACTTGGGAGCGCCCAAAATCGGCGCGCGGGCGAACGCGAATTGGTCTAGCACGGACGAATATCCGTCGGAGCCCGTCGTCTCATGGTTCGCCCCCTCAGCTTCGCCCTCGCCCCCAAGCTTCTCCTTGCCGCCGTCCTCGGCGCGGCCCTGGCCCTGTCGGCCTGCGGTCCCAGCAAGAAGCAGCAGGAAAGCCTGGCCGCCGCGCAAGTGTTCATGGCCCAGAACGCCAAGCAGCCCGGCGTCGTCACCCTGGCCGACGGCCTGCAGTACAAGGTCGTGCGCTCGGGTCCGCCGGGCGGCGCCAAGCCCAACCCGACCGACGAGGTCAAGGTCAATTACGAGGGCAAGCTGGTCGACGGCACGGTGTTCGACAGCTCCTACGCGCGCGGCGTGCCCGCCTCGTTCCCGTTGCAGGGCCTGGTGCCGGCCTGGAGGGAAGCCCTGGTCATGATGCGCCCCGGCGACGAATGGACCCTCTATGTCCCGCCGGAACTGGGCTACGGCGCCCAGGACAAGGGCCCGATCCCCGGCAACAGCGTGATGATCTTCCGGATCGAGCTGATCGACGTGCTGCCCTCGGAGATCCAGGCGCCCAAGCAACGCGCGCCGGCCTAGGGCCTGATCGACATTCGGTCTCGAAAACGAAAACCTCGTCCTTCGACAGGCTCAGGATGAGGTTTTCTGCTGCCACGACCTGTAAAACGGTCCTCATCCTGAGCTTGTCGAAGGACGAAGACCACGCACCGGGCTTGAACGTCGATCAGCCCTAGGCCGGCGCGATCCGCCCTCACACCTTCGGCACGGCCATGCCGCGCCGCACGGCGGCCCGCTCGCCCACCCGCTCCAGCCAGGCCCGCGCGGCCGGTAGAGGGGGACGGTCGGGCTGGATCTGCTCCAGGATCTCCAGCGCGGCCTGGGTCCAGGCGAAACTGGCGATGTCGGCGATCGAATACTCCCTGCCGGCCAGGTAGGGGACCTTTTCCAGCCGCCCCTCCATCACCCCCAGCAACCGCCGCACCTCGTCGGCGAAGCGGTCGATGGCCAGCTCGACCGGCTCGGGCGCCCGCAGCGCGAAATAGCCCAGCTGGCCGGCCATCGGCCCCAGGCCGCCGACCTGCCAGAAGGTCCATTCCAGCGCCGCCACCCGGTCCGGACCCGAAGGGGCCAGGAGCTTGCCGGTCTTCTCGGCCAGATAGATCAGGATCGCCCCGCTCTCGAACACCGATTGAGGACCCTCCGGCGCGTCGTGGTCCACGATGGCCGGGATCTTGTTGTTGGGCGAGATGGTCAGGAAGTCGGGCGCGAACTGCTGGTTCTGCCCGATGTCAATCGGATGGACGCGGTACTCCAGCCCCAGTTCCTCCAGGGCGATCGGGATCTTGCGGCCGTTGGGCGTGGTCCAGGTGTAGAGGTCGATCATGGCGCGCGTCTCCGCTCATCTTCGAAGCATAGAACGCGAAGCCGGCCGTTAAGGCTCAGCCCCGGTAGGCGCGCGCCGAGACCCGCGCTAGGGTCGCGCCATGGTCCCGTCCTCCGAAATCTCGTCCTCCGAAGTCCTGGCCGCCCGCGCCGTCGACATCCTCTCCACCCTGGTGGCCTTCGACACCACCTCCCGGCTGTCCAACCTGGCCCTGATCGAGTGGGTCGAGGCCTATCTGGCGGACCTGGGCGTCGGCTCGCGCCGGGTGCCCAACGCCGACGGGACCAAGAGCAACCTGCTGGCCAGCATCGGTCCGGAAATCCCCGGCGGCGTCGTGCTGTCGGGCCACACCGACGTGGTGCCGGTCGACGGCCAGCCCTGGAGCAGCGACCCGTTCGTCCTGACCGCGCGCGACGGGCGGCTCTACGGCCGGGGGACCTGCGACATGAAGGGTTTTCTGGCCCTGGCCCTGGCCGCCGCCCCGGACCTGGCCAAGGCCCGCCTCGACCGCCCGGTCCACCTGGCCTTCTCCTATGACGAAGAGGTGGGCTGCCTGGGCGCGCCCGACATGATCGCAGTGATCGACCAGGAACTGCCCCGCCCCGCCCTGGTGGTGGTCGGCGAGCCCACCGACATGGTCGCCGTGCGCGGCCACAAAGGCATCGCCAGCTTCCGGGTCACGGTCACGGGCCGCGAGGCCCATTCCAGCCTGACCCATCTGGGCGTCTCGGCCAACATGGTCGCCATCAAGCTGATGAGCCATCTGGTCGCGCTGTCCGAGCGGCTGGAGCGCGAGGCCGACCCCGCCTCGCCGTTCACCCCCAAGGGCGCGACCCTGACCGTCGGCCAGGTCAACGGCGGCACGGCGGTCAACATCCTGGCGCGGGAATGCGTGTTCATCTTCGACCTGCGGGTCCCGGCGGGCCAGGACCCCAAGGCGATCCTGGCCGACTTCTTCGCCCTGGCGCGAACGCTGGACGCCGAGGTCAAGGCCAAGGCCCCGGAGGGCGGGGTGCGGGTCGAGACGCGGTCGATGACCCCGGCCTTCGCGCCGGAGGTCGACGGCGCGGCCGAGACCTTCGCCCGCCGCATCGCCGGCGACAACGGCCCGCCGCGCGTGGTGCCCTACGCCGCCGAGGCCGGTCAGTTCCAGGGCGCGGGCTTCTCGACCGTGATCTGCGGTCCCGGCTCGATCGACCAGGCCCACCAGCCCGACGAATATGTCGAGATCAGCCAGATGGAGCGCGGCGCGGCCTTCATGCGCCGCCTGATCGAGGACCTCTCAGCGGCTTGATCACGCTGCGCATGCGCAGCAGGTCCAGGGGATTCCAGGTCATGGCCGCGGCGATCTCGCCGACGGCGGCGGTGCGTCCGGCCTGAAGTTCGCGCCGGGCGGCCAGGGCGGGGCCCAGGTCCTTCAGCGCCGCCACGATCCCTCGCCAGGCGGGCGCCGCCTCGCCGCGCGTCAGGTGCCGGACCAGCAGGACCAGGGTGGCCAGCACGTGCAGCGGCGCGGTCCACCACAGGGCCGACGGCGTGTTCTTCACATAGACCCAGATGCGGTTGCGCGATCCGTGGAAGAGCGAGAAGTCGGACCGCACGCCGGTCGAGGCCGAGCCGACGTGATCGACCACCGCGCGCGGCGCCAGCAGGGTGGGCTCCCCGATTAGCCGCAGGCGATAGCCCAGGTCGACGTCCTCGCAGTAGCAGAAGAACCGCTCGTCGAACCCGCCCATCCGCAGGAACAGCGCGCGGTCGATCAGCATGGCCGCGCCGCAAGCCGAGAAGGTTTCGCCTTCGGGCACGGCGGGCGGGGCGGGGTTGTGATAGCCGCCACGATAGGGAAAGCCCGCCAGGGTCATGACGTCGCCCGTGCCGTCCAGCAAGGCGGGCTCGGCGGCGTCGCGCTGCAGCGAGGCGAAGCAGTTCACCTCGGGGCGCCGCCGCGCCATCGCCACCAGTTGGTCCAGCCAGTCGGGGGCCGGAAAGGCGTCGGGGTTGAGCAGGGCCAGCCAGCGGCCGCGCGCTTCCCGCGCCGCCAGGTTGTTGCCCGCCGCGAAACCGAGATTGGCGCCCGGCAGCAACAGCCGGATCGCCGGATCGGCCGCCGCGGCCGCCTGGGGCGCGCCATCGCTCGAGGCGTTGTCGACCAGCAGGATCTCGAAATCGCCGAAGATCTGCTCCCGCAGGCCCTTCAGGCAGCGCGCCAGGGTCGGGCCGCTCTGATAGGCGACGATGACGACGCTGATCAGAGGCGGCGCCTCGCTCTTGCCATTGCCGGTCGGGCGAGCCATGCGTGGCGAACTCATTCCAAGGGGTCCGATTGATGAAGATCACGCCGGCGGCGATTCCCGAGGTGCTGCTTATCACGCCCACGCGCCATGGCGACGAGCGTGGTTGGTTTTTGGAGACCTTCCGTCAGTCGGCCCTGGACGAGGCCGGCTTTTCGGGCGGCGTCTTCGTGCAGGACAACCACGCGCGCTCGACCCGGCGCGGCGTGGTGCGCGGCCTGCATTTCCAGGCGCCGCCGCACGCCCAGGACAAGCTGGTCCGCTGCGTGCGCGGCGCGATCCTCGACGTCGCGGTCGACATCCGCCGAGGCTCGCCGACCTTCGGCCGCTGGGTCGGCGCCGAGCTCTCGGCCGACAACGGCCGCCAGCTGCTGGCCCCTAAGGGCTTCGCCCACGCCTATTGCACCCTGACCGATGACTGCGAGGTGATCTACAAGGTCACCGACTACTACGCGCCGGAGACCGAGGGGACCTTGCGCTGGAACGACCCGGCCCTGGCCATCGACTGGACCCTGCCGGCCGACGCGATCACGACCAACGCCCGCGACGCCGCCGCGCCGCTGTTGGCCGAACTGAGCACGCCCTTCGCCTACGGCGCGTCCGCGTGAGCGTCGCGGACCTGACCTGGAGCTCGCCGGACGGCCTTGCCCTGCACGCCCGCGACTACGCGCCGACCGCGCCGGTCTCCGGCGCTCCGGTGATCTGCATCCACGGCCTGACCCGCAACGCCCGCGACTTCGAGGACCTGGCCCGGCGCGTCGCCGCTCTCGGCCGCCGGGTCATCGCCGTCGACGTGCGCGGCCGAGGCCGCTCCGCCCGCGATCCGCAACCGCTGAACTACCATCCCGGGACCTACGCGATGGACGTCGTGGCCCTGCTCGAGGCGACGGGGATCGAGCGGGCGACATTCATCGGCACGAGCATGGGCGGGATCATCGCCATGGTGCTGGCCTCGATTCGGCCCGAGGCCATCGCCGGCGTGGTGCTGAACGACGTTGGTCCCGAACTCTCGCCGGTGGGCCTGGCCCGGATCGGCGGCTATGTCGGCGGCGACTCGGCCTTCGCGAC
Organism: Caulobacter sp. Root1455; assembly: GCF_001426905.1. Classification (GTDB taxonomy): domain Bacteria; phylum Pseudomonadota; class Alphaproteobacteria; order Caulobacterales; family Caulobacteraceae; genus Caulobacter. The sequence goes on along the minus strand of NZ_LMFQ01000023.1, from coordinate 74,808 downwards.
CTGGGACGAGGCGGCCGCCTACGCCAAGACGATCAACGGCGCGGCCTTTCCCGACCACGATGACGCCGACTGGGCGGCGTTCGCCCGTCGACTGGTGGACGAGACGCCGGAAGGCGCCCTGGTCCTGGCCTACGACCCCGAGATCGCCGCCCCGTTCAAGGCCGCCGACCCGGAGGCGCCGCCGGCCGACATGACCCCGCTGTTCCGCGCCCTGGCCGCCTGCGGGCCGGTGTTGCTGGTGCGTGGCGAAATCTCCGACCTGATCGATCCGCCGATCGTTGAGCGCATGCGCGCCGCGGCGCCGGCCATGACCTATGCCGAAGTCCCGGGCGTCGGCCACGCGCCGATGCTGACCGAGCCCGAGGCCTGGGACGCGATCGCCGCCTTCCTGGCCGAGGCCGACTGACCGTCCGGCGGCTATCGAAGCCTCGCGGCAGATGATATTCCGCAAGCGTGCGCAGGCTGAAGGATTAGGGCGTGAAGATACTGGTCACCGGCGGCGCGGGCTTCATCGGCTCGGCGGTCTGCCGCCTCCTGCTCGGCGAGACGGGCGACCAGGTCGTCAATGTCGACAAGCTCACCTATGCCGGCAGCCTGACCTCGGTGGCCGAGGTCTCGGCCTCGCCCGACTACGTGTTCGTTCAGGCCGACGTCGCCGATCGCGCCGCGATGCAGGCCGTCTTCGAAACCCATCGCCCCGACGCCGTGCTGCACCTGGCCGCCGAGTCCCACGTCGACCGCTCGATCTCCGGGGCCGGTCCGTTCATCGAGACCAACATCGTCGGCGCCTATGTGATGCTGGACTGCGCCCTGGACTACTGGCGCGGCCTGACCGGCGCGGCCAAGGACGCCTTCCGCTTCGTCCATGTCTCCACCGACGAGGTCTATGGCAGCCTCGGGGCCGAGGGGCTGTTCGAGGAGACCACCGCCTATGCCCCGACCTCGCCCTATTCGGCCTCCAAGGCCGCGGCCGATCACCTGGCCCTGGCCTGGTTCCACACCTACGGCCTGCCGGTGCTGGTCTCCAACTGCTCCAACAACTACGGGCCCTATCACTTCCCCGAGAAGCTGATCCCGCTGATGATCCTGAACGGCCTGGAGCGCCGGCCCCTGCCGGTCTACGGCGACGGGGGCAACATCCGCGACTGGCTGTTCGTCGAGGACCACGCCCGCGCCCTGCGCATGATCCTGGAGACGGGCCGGCCGGGCGAGAAATACAATGTCGGCGGCCGCAACGAGCGCAACAATCTCCAGGTGGTTCAGACGATCTGCGATCTGCTGGACGAGCTGGCCCCCAGCGTCGACGGCTCGCACCGCGACCTGATCACCTTCGTCGCCGATCGGCCCGGCCACGACCGCCGCTACGCCATCGACGCGACCAAGGTCGAGACCGAACTGGGCTGGCGGGCCCGCGAGACCTTCGAGACCGGCATCCGCAAGACCGTCGAATGGTATCTGGCCCGCGCCGACTGGTGGGCGCCGCTGCGAGCGGCCTATGACGGCCGACGGCTGGGCCTGCCGGCCGCCAAGGCCGGTTGAGGCCGATGACCGGACCCATCCTCGTCTTCGGCCGCGACGGCCAGGTGGCCCGCGAACTGGCCGACCTCGCCGAGGCGAGCGGCCGCGCCATGACCTTCGCCGGGCGCGGGACCCTGGACCTGTCCGACCCCAAGGCGGTCGACAGCGCCATCGAGGGCCTGATCGCCGAGATCGGCCCCGGCGCGGTGATCAACGCCGCCGCCTACACCGCCGTCGACCGGGCCGAGGGCGAGCCGGACGCCGCCTTCGCTCTCAACCGCGACGCTCCGGCCGCCATGGCCAGGGCCTGCGCGGCGCGCGGCCTGCCTTTCACGCACTTCTCGACCGACTACGTGTTCGACGGGACCCTGGACCGGCCCTATGTCGAGACCGACCCCACCGGTCCGACCGGCGTCTACGGCGCCAGCAAGCTGGCCGGCGAACAGGCCGTTTCGGCGGCCGGCGGCCCGGCGATCACCTTGCGCACCTCGTGGGTGTACGGCGCCCATGGGGCCAACTTCGTCAGGACCATGCTGCGCCTGGCCGGCGACCGCGACGAGATCGGCGTCGTCGCCGACCAGATCGGCCGCCCGACCTGGGCCCGCGACTGCGCGCGGGCGGCCCTGCTGGCGACCGACGCCCTGGCGCGCGATCCCGGGCTGGCCGGGGTCTATCATCTCAGCGGCGCCGGCGACGCCAGCTGGGCCGACCTGGCCGCGGCGATCTTCGCGGAGTCGGCGCGACGCGGCGGCCCGACCGCCCGCGTGCGAGCGATCACCACGGCCGACTATCCCACCCCCGCCAAACGCCCGGCCAATTCGCGCCTGGACTGCGGCAAGATCGAAACCGCCCTGCCCTGGCGCTGTCGCCCCTGGCGCGAAAGCCTGGCCGCCTGCATGAACGAGATGGAGTTCTAGTCGCCCATGAAAGGCATTGTCCTCGCCGGTGGATCCGGCACGCGCCTCCATCCCCTGACCCTGGCCGTCTGCAAGCAGCTGCTGCCGATCTACGACAAGCCGATGGTCTATTACCCGATCAGCACCCTGATGCTGGCCGGGATCCGCGACATCCTGATCATATCCACGCCCCGCGACGTCCCGCTGTTCAAGGCGCTGCTGGGCGACGGCTCGGCCTGGGGCGTGCGCTTCGACTACGCGGTGCAGGACACCCCGCGCGGCCTGGCCGACGCCTTCATCGTCGGCGACGCCTTCATCGGCGACGACAAGTGCGCCCTGGTGCTGGGCGACAACCTCTATTTCGGCCACGGCTTGAGCGAGGCCCTGGCCCAGGCGGCCGCCTCCGACGCCGGCGCGACGGTCTTCGCCTATCACGTCACCGATCCGCAGCGGTATGGCGTGGTCGATTTCGACGCCGACGGCCAGGCCGTGTCGCTGGAGGAGAAGCCCGCCGCGCCGCGCTCCAACTGGGCGGTGACGGGCCTCTATTTCTACGACCGCCAGGTGGTCGAGATGGCCCGCGCCCTCAAGCCCTCGGCCCGGGGCGAGCTGGAAATCACCGACATCAACCAGCTCTATCTCGAAAAGGGCCAGCTGTCGGTCGCCAAGCTGGGCCGCGGCTATGCCTGGCTCGACACCGGCACCCACGACAGCCTGGTCGAGGCCACCGAATTCATCCGCGCCATCGAAAAGCGCCAGGGTCAGAAGGTCGGCTGCCCCGAAGAGGCCGCCTTCAGCCAGGGCTGGATCTCGGCCGAGCAGGTCGCCGCGCTAGGAGCGGCGATGGGCAAGACCGAATATGGCCAGTACCTGGTGCGGCTGGCGGGAGGCTAGGCGGCGCCCGCCCACTCGGCTCGCACCTCTGGATCATCCTCGACCCTCGTCGCTTCCAACCGCGCGAACGCCGCCGGGTCCAACAGCCGCCCCGCCGCCCAGACCGCCGCCCCCCGCACCACGGGCGACGGATCGGCCAGCAGCGGCTCGACCACCGCCATCAGCCCCGCGTCGCCGCTGTTGCCGATCGCGTAGAGCACGTTGCGCACGAACCGGTCGCGGCCGATGCGCTTGACCGGGCTCTTGCTGAACAGGGCGCGGAACGCCGGGTCGTCCAGCCTGGCCAGCTCCGCCAGGGACGGTCCCTTCAGGGTCTCGCGGGCGTGGAAGGCCATCTCGCTGGAGAGGCTGGCGAACTTGTTCCACGGGCAGGCGGCCAGGCAGTCGTCGCAGCCGTAGATGCGGTTGCCCAGGGCCTGACGGAACTCGACCGGGATCGGGCCCGACAGCTCGATGGTCAGGTACGAGATGCAGCGCCGCGCATCCAGCTGGTAGGGACCGGGAAAGGCGTTGGTCGGGCAGATGTCCAGACAGGCCTGGCACGAGCCGCAATGGTCGCGCTCGGGCGGATCGGCCGGCAGGTCCAGGGTGGTCAGCACCGAGCCCAGGAACAGCCACGAGCCGAACTGACGCGAGACCAGGTTGGTGTGCTTGCCCTGCCAGCCCAGGCCGGCGCGCTGGGCCAGCGGCTTTTCCATCAGCGGCGCGGTGTCGACGAACACCTTCACCTCGCCGCCGAACCGGCCGTGCATCCAGCGGGCCAGGGCTTTCAGCCGCTTCTTGATCACCTCGTGATAGTCGTCGCCCTGGGCGTAGACGCTGATCGCCGCCCGCGAGCCGTCCTCGAGGGCCAGCAGCGGATCGTGCTCGGGGCCGTAGTTGACGCCCAGCACCACCGCCGTCCTGGCGTCGGTCCACATGGCGGTGGGGTGGGAACGCCGGTCGAGCGTCTCCTCCATCCAGCCCATGTCGCCGTGGAAACCCTCGGCCACGAATTCCCGCAGCCAGCCGCCGTTGGGCCAGGCGTCCGAGGCGCTGGCGAAGCCGCACGCGTCGAAACCCAGCCGCAGGGCCTCGGCTCGGATCTCGTCCCTCAGCGCTTCATTGGGGTGGCAAGGATCTGAGAACACTCGGCTGACCGGTCTGTGGGCCGCCCTCGTCCTTCGACAAGCTCGGGATGAGGGCTACTTTTGCGGCGTCGGCGGTCGTATTCCTCATCCTGAGCCTGTCGAAGGACGAGGACTACGCTCCACCGGTCTTACGCGCCGGAACGCCTAGAAGTCGAGATCGTCATAGTGCGCGACCGGCGCCAGGCCCGGCCAGCGATCGGCCAGGATGGGTCGGAAGGCGGGCCTGGACTTCAGCTTCATGTACCAGGTCTTGGTCGTCGGGAAGTCCTTCCAGGGCACGTCGCCGAAATAGTCGATCACCGACAGGTGGGCGGCGGCGGCGAAATCGGCCAGGCTCATGCGCCGGCCGGCCAGCCAGTCGCGGGTGTTCAGCAGGCCTTCGATGTAGTCCATGTGCTGGCGCAGGGCGTCACGGCCCCGACGCAGCGACGACAGGTCCGGCGCGCCCAGCCGCAGCAGGCGCTTTTCCATCTTCTCGTGCAGCAGGAAGCCGTTGACCTCGTTGTCGAACTTGCGGTCGAACCACTGCAGCAGGCGGCGCGCCTCGGCCCGCTCGCCCGGCTCGCGGCCCAGCAGGGCCGGTTCCGGATCCTGTTCCTCGATGTGCTCGAGGATGGCGCGGGTCTCGGCGATCACCGTGGTGCGCTGGTGCTTGGTCTCGACCAGCACCGGCGGCACGCCCGACGGGTTGAGCTTGAGGAATTCCTCCGGGCCCTCCCAATAGCGCACCTGGACCTCGACGAACGGCAGGCGCTTCTCGGCCAAGGCGAGGCGCACCTGGCGCGAGGCCGGATCCAGGGGGAAGTGGTGAAGGGTTCGTTCGACGCTCATGCCCACGCGCATTCAGGCTGCATCGTTCGATCGATGCGCCGTTTTGTTTAACAAGAACTTGCTGAACACCGGTCTTCCGTCGACTTCGCGACTAAATTCGGGCCGTTTGACCTGAAGGGCCGGCGTTAACTCTTACGCTCAAGCTTTGGCGTTCATCCGGCCGATCAGGTTGGTCGTGCTCTGGCCGGCCTTCAATTCGGCCAGCACCACCTTGCCGCCGTAGCCCAGCACGACGTCGGAGCCGACCACGGTCTCGACCGTGTAGTCGGCGCCCTTGACCAGCACGTCGGGGCGGAAGGCCCTGATCAGGTTCAGCGGGGTCTGCTCGTCGAACAGCACCACCAGGTCCACCGACGACAGCGAGGCCAGCACGGTGGCGCGGCCGGTCTCCTTCTGCACGGGCCGGGTCGGACCCTTCAGGCGCTGGACCGAGGCGTCGGTGTTGAGGCCGACGATCAGCCTGTCGCACGCGGCCTTGGCCTGGGCCAGCAGCGAGACGTGGCCGGGGTGCAGCAGGTCGAAGCAGCCGTTGGTGAAGCCCACCTTCAGGCCCCGCGCCCGCCAGCTGGCGACGACGGCCAGGGCGCCGTCGAGGTCGGCGATCTTGTCGGCGATCGGGTCGGCGTGCTCGCCGTGGGCCAGGCCGACCAGCTCGTCGGCGGTGACCACGTCGGTGCCCAGCTTGGCCACCACCAGCCCGGCGGCGAGGTTGGCCAGGCGAGCCGCGTCCAGCGGACTGGCGCCGCGAGCGAGCGAAAGCGCCAGGGTCGCGGCCACGGTGTCGCCGGCCCCGGAGACGTCGAACACCTCCAGGGCCGTGGCCGGCAGGTGGACGGGGGCCTCGCCGCGCACGGCCAGGGTCATGCCCGCCCCGCCCCGGGTGATCAGGGCGGCGGCCAGGTTGGGGGCCGTGGACAGGATGGCGTCGGCGGCCTCGGCGGCGGCCTCGTCGCCGGCCCCGGCCACGCCGGTGGCCTCGGCGGCCTCCCGGCGGTTCGGCTTGATCAGGGTCGCGCCGTCATAGCGCGTGAAGTCGCGGCTCTTGGGATCGACGATCACCGGCTTGCCGGCGGCGTTGGCCGCGGCGATGGCGGCCTTCAGCACCACCGGGGTCAGCACGCCCTTGGCGTAGTCGGACAGCACCACCACGTCGACCTCGCGCAGGTGGGCGCTGAACGCCGCCAGCAGGGCCTGGCCGTCGGCCTCGCCCTTGTCCTCGCGATCGGCGCGCAGCATCTGGTGCGAGCCGGAGATGTAGCGGGTCTTCTCGGTGGTGCGGCGCTGGGCGTCGACGATCAGGGCCGAATCCAGGCTGGGCTCGCGGTCGATCAGGCCGGTCAGCACCCGGCCGGCGTCGTCGTCGCCGACCACGCCCACCAGCACCGCCCGCCCGCCCAGGGCCGCGACGTTGCGGGCCACGTTGCCCGCTCCGCCCAGCATCACCGTCTCGCGCTCGACGGCGATCACCGGCACCGGCGCCTCGGGCGAGATGCGGTCCACCGCGCCATAGACGAAGCGGTCCAGCATCACGTCGCCCAGCACCAGCACGGTGGCGCCCGAAAAGGCTCGCGGCAGCTTGGCCAGGGTGTCGTCCATCAGGTCGGTCGCTCTAACGTCACAGGGAGTAGCGCCATTTGGCCCCGTGGAGCGCGGTCGGCAAGCCCGGCGATGCGCGTTCAGTGCGGCGGCGCCTCGCCGAACGCCCCGCCATGCGGCTCGGCCACGCCGCGCGGATCGGGATGCAGCAGGATGTCGGCGGCCGGAAACCGCTCCAGAACCCGGTTTTCGGCCGACACCATCACCGCGTGGGCGACGCTCAGGGGCAGGGCCGGATCCAGGTCCATGTGCGCCTGGACGTGCATGTAGGGTCCCGAGGCGCGCGTGCGCACCTGGTGGACGCCCAGCACGCGGGGGTCGGCGGTCATCAGGGCGATGATCGTCTGGCGGTCCTCCAGCGGCAATTCGTGGTCCATCAGCTGGTGGGCCGCCTCGCGGAACACGCCGATCGCGCCCCACAGCAGCCACAGCGCCACGATCAGGCCGGCGGCGGCGTCCACCCAGGCCAGGTGCAGCAAGCTGGCCGCGCCGACGCCCACCAGCGACACGGCGTTCGAGGCCAGGTCGGCGGCGTAGTGGGCGCGGTCGCCCGACACCGCCACCGAGCGAGTCTTCTTGGTCACCTCGGTCTGGGCGCGGATCAGCATCAGGGTCAGGAGGATCGAGGCGACCATGACCCCGACGCCCAGCATGCCGTGCTCCGGCGGCTGGGTCCTGAACAGGGCGCGGATGGCCTCCTGGCCGATCAGCGCCGCCGAGGCGAACACCAGGCCGCCCTGGGTCAGGCTGGCGAAGGCCTCGGCCTTGCCGTGTCCGAAGCGGTGCTCGGCGTCGGGCGGTTCGGCCGCGTAGCGCACCGCGTAGAAGGTGATTAGCGAGGCCACCAGATCCAGGCTGCTGTCGGCCAACGAGGCCAGCATGGCCACCGAGTGGCCAGCCAGCCAGGCCGCGCCCTTGATCAGGATCAGCACCGCCGCCACGGCCACCGACAGGGTCGTGACCCGGCGGGTGAGGACCAGGGACTCGGCGGCGGTCAGGGCGGGCGTGGAGACGGACATGCCCGCTGTTTAGCAAGGCTAAGCGCGCAGCCACAGCGCGAACGACTCGCGCTTTCCTCCCCGCATCGCGGGGGAGGTGGCGCGATGCGAATACGCATCGTGACGGAGGGGGCGTTCCCGCCGCACGACGCCCCCTCCGTCTCGTCGCTTCGCGCCGAGCCACCTCCCCCGTTGCACGGGTGAGGAGAGGTTCAAGCCGCCGCCTTCGTCCTCGGCCCCACATAGACCGACTGCGGGCGCACCAGCTTGCCGGTCGCCAGCTGCTCGCGCGCGTGGGCGATCCAGCCGGCCGTGCGGCCCATGGCGAACACGCAGGTGAAGCTGGCCGGCGGCAGGCCCAGGGCTTCCAGCAGCAGGGCGGTGTAGAACTCGACATTGGTCTCCAGCGCGCGGTCGGGCTTGCGCTCGCGCAGAATCCGCAGCGCGGCCTGCTCGACCGCCTCGGCGAAGGCCAGGCGGCCGGGCACGGCGTTCGAGGCCAAGCTCGCATTTTGGGCCAGCTGGCGGATCGCGGCCTTCAGGGCGTCGGCGCGCGGGTCGCGGACCCGGTAGATGCGATGGCCGAAGCCCATCAGCCGGTCGCCGCGCGCCAGGGCGTTCAGCAGCCAGGCCTCGGCGTTGTCGGGCGTTCCGATGGCGTCCAGCATCTCGATCACCGGACCGGGCGCGCCGCCGTGCAGCGGGCCCTTCAGGGCCGAGATCCCGGCCAGCACCGCCGAGGTCAGGCCGGCGCGGGTGGAGGCCACCACCCGGGCGGCGAAGGTCGAGGCGTTCAGGCCATGGTCGCAGACCGTGACCAGATAGGCGTCCAGCGCCCTCGCCTCCCCGTCCGTGGCCGGGACGCCGCGGGTCATCGCCAGCATGTCGGCGGCGTGCGACAGGGCCGGGTCCGGGGCGACCGGCGACTGGCCGCCGGCGACCCGCAGCACGGCGGGGGTGAAGACGGCCGGGGCGGCGATCAGCAGCAGGGCGGTGTCCAGCCCGTCGCCGTCCGGCAGGCGGGCGATCAGGGCGCGGACGGCCTCGACGGGATCGCGCTTGGCCAAGCCCTCGTCCAGGGCCGCGACCTCGGCGAAGGCGCGGACCCGGGCCGCCCCCAGGGCGGGGGCCAGGTCCGAAGGCATGGCGTCGAAGAAGCCGTCGAGCAGCAGGTGGGCGACGTCCTCGAACCCAGCGCGGTGCGCCAGGTCCTCGACGGCGTAGCCCCGGATGGTCAGGCGGCCGGCCTGGCCGTCGACGTCGGACAGCACGGTGTGGGCGGCGACGACGCCTTCCAGGCCTTCAGCGGCATGGGCGGCGGCTTGGGGGGTGGAAAGACCCTTGGACATGGAAATAGGTCTCCTTTCGCCGCCCAATCCACGCCCGCGAGACTTGATCGTCAATCTTGATCAATGTAATCAATATAAATGGCCGAATGGATCGACGCGGAACAGGCGATGGCGACGCTGGGGGTGCGGGCCCAGACGCTGTACGCCTATGTCAGCCGGGGCCGGGTCGGCGCGGCCGCCCATCCGGACGATCCGCGCCGCAGCCTCTACCGCGCCTCCGACGTCGCCGCCCTGGCCGCCAAGAAGGCCCGGGGCCGGCGCGCCGCGGACGTCGCGGCCGAGGCCATCGCCTGGGGCGAGCCCGTGCTGCCCTCGGCGATCACCACGGTGGAGGGCGGGCGGCTGTTCTATCGCGGCCAGGACGCCGTGGACCTGGCCCGCATGCACAGCCTGGAGCAGGTGGCCCGCCTGCTGCGCGGCGGCCACGGCGCGCCGCTGACCGGGTCCGAACCGAAGAAACCCAAGAAGGGCGAGACGCCGCGCGCCCGGCTGTTCTCGACCCTGGCCGCCCGGGCCGGGATCGATCCGCCGGCCCGGGGCCGCGCGCCTCTAGCCTTGGCCATGGAGGCCGCTGGCCTCTTGGAGGCCGCCGCCGACGCGGTGGCCGGCGCGGTCGGCGAAGGCGCGATCCACCGACGGCTCGCCGACGCCTGGGGCCTGGACGCGTCGGGCGCGGACCTGGTGCGCCGGACCCTGGTGCTGCTGGCCGACCACGAGCTGAACGCCTCGACCTTCGCGGTACGGGTCGCCGCCTCGACCGGCGCCTCGCTGGCGGCGGCCTCCCTGGCCGGGCTGGCGGCGCTGTCGGGACCCCTGCACGGCGGCATGGCGGCGCGGGTCGAGATGTTCGTCGACGAGGCCGAGCGGCGCGGACCGGCCAAGGCCGTGGCCGAGCGCCTGGCCCAGGGCTCGGCCATGCCGGGCTTCGGCCACCCGCTCTATCCGGACGGCGATCCGCGCGCGGCGGCGTTGCTGGGCGCGTTCAAGGTTCCGCCCATGCTCGCCGAGCTGCGGGCCGAGACCGAGGCCGCCACCGGCCTGGCCCCCAACATCGATTTCGCCCTGGTCGCCATGGCCCGCGCCCTGTCCCTGCCCGCCGACGCGCCGTTCAGCCTGTTCGCGGTGGGGCGGATGGCGGGCTGGCACGCCCATGCGATCGAGCAGCTGCAGACGGGGAAGCTGATAAGGCCCCGGGCGCGGTACATCGGGCCAAAGCCGGCAGCCTAAGTCCCTCCCCCACAGGGGGAGGGCCTGATTTAAGCCCGCTCGTGGACCGCCTCTTCCGCCGCCAGGGGCTGCGGCAGACGCGAGATCATTTCCTTCGGGCAGACCTGCCAGAACAGGTCCCGCACCCGGTCCCAGTCGCGCAGCAGGCTCTCGGCGAAGGCCGAGTCGGTCTCGCGGGCGTGTTCGGCCACCAGCGAGCGCAGCACGCCTTCCCAATAGGGCGAGGCCAGGCGCTGGACCAGGATGCTGTCGGGATTGACCAGGTTCTCGAACCGGCCGTGCTGGTCCAGGACGAAGGCCATGCCGCCGGTCATGCCGGCCCCGAAGTTGCCGCCCGTCGGGCCCAGGATCACCACCTGGCCGCCGGTCATGTATTCGCAGCCGTTGGCGCCGCAGCCCTCGACCACCGTGGTGGCGCCGGAGTTGCGGACCCCGAAGCGCTCGCCGGCCTGGCCGGCCGCGAACAGCCGGCCCGAGGTGGCCCCGAACAGCACGGTGTTGCCGATCAGGGTGTTGGTCTCGGGGGCCGCCAGGCCGCGGGCCGGCTTGATGACGATCGTCGCGCCCGACAGGCCCTTGCCGACATAGTCGTTGGCCTCGCCGGTCAGCTCGATGCGCAGGCCCTGGACCGCGAAGGCGCCCAGGCTCTGGCCGGCGGAGCCCTTGAGCTGGACGGTCAGGTGACCGGCGGGCAGGCCCTTCATGCCGAACTTGCGCACGATGTGGCTGGAGGTGCGCGAACCGATCGACCGGGCGGTGCTGCGGACCGTGTAGGTCAGCTGCATCTTCTCGCCGCGCTCCAGCAAGGGCGCGGCGTCGCGGACGATCTGGGCGTCCAGCGTGTCGGGCACCGGGTTGCGGCCGCCTTCGACGGTGCAGTAGGGCTTGTTCTGGCCGGGATCGGCGCGGACCAGCAGCGGGTTGAGGTCCAGGTCGTCCAGGTGCTCGCCACCGCGCGACACCTGGGCCAGCAGGTCGGTGCGGCCGACGATTTCCTGGAGCGACTTGAAGCCCAGGCCCGCCAGGATCTCGCGGACTTCCTCGGCCACGAAGCTGAACAGGTTGATGACCTTTTCCGGCGTGCCGGTGAACTTGGCGCGCAGGGCCTCGTCCTGGGTGCAGACCCCGACCGGGCAGGTGTTGGAGTGGCACTGGCGCACCATGATGCAGCCCATGGCCACCAGCGAGGCGGTGCCGATGCCGAACTCCTCGGCGCCCAGCATGGCGGCGATCACCACGTCGCGGCCGGTGCGGATGCCGCCGTCCGTGCGCAGCACCACCGAGTGGCGCAGGTTGTTCAGGGTCAGCACCTGGTTGGCTTCCGACAGCCCCATCTCCCACGGACCGCCGGCGTACTTGACCGAGGTCTGCGAGGAAGCGCCGGTGCCGCCGACATTGCCGGACACCAGGATGACGTCCGCTTTCGCCTTGGCCACCCCGGCCGCGATCGCGCCGATGCCGGTGGCGGCCACCAGCTTCACCGTGACCCGGGCGATCGGATTGATCTGCTTGAGGTCATAGATGAGCTGGGCCAGGTCCTCGATCGAATAGATGTCGTGGTGCGGCGGCGGGCTGATCAGCATCACGCCGGGCGTGGCGTGGCGCAGACGTGCAATCATCTCCGTGACTTTAAAGCCAGGAAGTTGCCCGCCCTCGCCGGGCTTGGCGCCCTGGGCGACCTTGATCTCGATCTCGCGGCACTGGTTCAGATATTCGGCGGTGACGCCGAACCGGCCCGAGGCCACCTGCTTGATGGCGCTGTTGGGGTTATCGCCGTTCGGCAGGGGCTTGTAGCGCGCCGAGTCCTCGCCGCCCTCGCCCGACACCGACTTGGCGCCGATCCGGTTCATGGCGATGTTCAGCACGCCGTGCGCCTCGGGGCCCAGGGCGCCCAGGCTCATGCCGGGGGTGACGAAGCGCTTGCGGATCTCGTTGACGCTCTCGACGTCGTCGGTCGAGATCGGGTTGCGGTCCGAGCGCCAGTCCAGCAGGTCGCGCAGCTGGATCGGCTTTTGGGTGCGCAGGCCGTTGGACCAGCGGCGATAGAGCTCGAAGTCGCCGGTGTCGCAGGCGCTCTGCAGCGTGTGGATCAGCCGCGCCTCGAAGGCATGGGCCTCGCCGGAACGGCGCACCTTGTACAGCCCGCCGACCGGCAGGGTCACGGCCGGTTCGCCCCAGGCCTTGCGGTGCAGCTCGACCGCCTTGCTCTCCAGGCCCGCCAGGCCGATGCCCGAGATGCGCGAGGGCATGCCGGGGAAGAACTCGGCGGCCAGGGCGCGCGACAGGCCGACGGCTTCGAAATTGTAGCCGCCGCGGTACGAGGAGATGACGCTGATGCCCATCTTGGAGATGATCTTCAGCAGACCGCCCTCGATGGCCGTCTTGAAGTTGATGCAGACGTCGCGCAGCGACTTGTCGCCGATCAGGCCGCGCTCCAGGCGGTCCTGGAAGCTTTCCTGGGCCAGATAGGCGTTGACCGCGGTGGCGCCGACGCCGACCAGCACCGCGAAATAGTGGGTGTCCAGGCACTCGGCCGAGCGGACGATGATCGAGACGTACGAACGCAGGCCCTTGGCGACCAGATGGGCGTGGACGCCGCCGGTGGCCAGGATCATCGGCAGGGCGACGCGGTCCTCGCCCGAGCCCTCGTCGGTCAGAACGATGGCCCCGCAGCCGCGCAGCACCGCGTCCTCGGCGTCGGCCCGGATGCGGTCGAGATTGGCGCGCAGGGCGTCGCCGGGACGGGCTTCCGGGGCCGGCAGCGGCATGGTGCAGTCGATGACCACCACGCTCTTCTCGCCCAGCAGGCCGTGGATGCGCTCGTACATGCCGGTGGTCAGGACCGGGCTTTCCAGCACGTAGACGTCGGCCTGGGCCGCGTCCTGCGCCAGGATGTTGCCCAGGTTCTTGAACCGGGTCTTCAGGCTCATCACGCCGGTCTCCCGCAGGGGATCGATCGGCGGGTTGGTCACCTGGCTGAAGTTCTGGCGGAAGAAGTGGCTGAGCGGCCGGTACTTTTCCGACAGCACGGCCAGGGGCGCGTCGTCGCCCATCGAGCCGACCGCTTCCTTGCCCTCCTCGACCATCGGGGCCAGGACCATTTCCAGGTCCTCGAGGCTGAAGCCGGCGGCGGCCTGGCGGCGGGTCAGCTCCTCGCGGCCGTACTTGCGCGGCTCGGGGCCGGGGCCGATCTCTTTTTCGAGATCGACCATGTTGCCCAGCCAGTCGGTATAGGGGTGCCGGCCGGCCAGTTCGTCGATGATGTCGTCTTCGCCGTAGAGCTTGCCGCCCGCCAGGTCGATGGCGATCATCCGCCCCGGCGAGATCGCCAGCTTGCGGGTGATGCGGCTTTCCTCGACGCCGCACATGCCCGCTTCCGAGCCCATGATCACCAGGCCGTCGTCGGTATAGGCCACGCGCAGCGGGCGCAGGCCCGAGCGGTCCTTGCCGGCCACGACCCAGCGGCCGTCGGTGGCGCACAGGGCGGCCGGGCCGTCCCACGGCTCCATCACCGCGTTGCAGTAGCTGTAGAGGGCCTTGTGGGCCGGCTTCATGTGCGGGCTGTTGGCTTCCGGCACCAGCAGGGTCTTGGCCATCGGCGCGTCGCGGCCGGCCCGGACCAGCACCTCGAAGGTGTTGTCCAGGTTGGCGCTGTCCGAACCGCCCGGCTGGATCACCGGTTTGACGTCGTCCCCGAACTCGCCGAAGGCGTCGGCCGCCATCTTGATCTCGTGGGACTTCATCCAGTTGATGTTGCCCTTGATGGTGTTGATCTCACCATTGTGGGCCAGCATCCGGAACGGCTGGGCCAGGCGCCATTCGGGGAAGGTGTTGGTCGAATAGCGCTGGTGGAAGATCGCCACCGCGGCGCTGAACCGCTCGTCCTTCAGGTCCGGATAGAACTCATCGATGTGCTCGGCCAGGAACATGCCCTTGTAGATCAAGGACTTGGCCGAGAACGAGCAGATGTAGAAGCCCGACAGGTTCTGGGAATGGACGCGCTTTTCGATGCGCTTGCGGCACAGGAACAGGGCGCGCTCCAGGGCCTCGCCTTCCAGGCCGGCCGGGGCGGCCAGCATGATCTGCTCGATCTCGGGACGGGTGGCGTTGGCCTTCTCGCCGATCACCGCGGTGTTCACCGGCACCTGGCGCCAGCCATAGATGTAGAAGCCGAAGCGCAGGGCCTCGGCTTCGACGATCGTGCGGCAGGCCTCCTGGGCGCCCAGATCGGTGCGCGGCAGGAAGATCTGGCCGACGGCGATCGGGCCCTGGCGCAGGGCGTGGCCGGTGCGGCGCACCTGGTCGATGAAGAAGTCCTGCGGCACGCTGACCAACACGCCGGCCCCGTCGCCGGTCTTGCCGTCGGCGTCGACCGCGCCCCGGTGCCACAGGGCCTTGAGGGCCTTGATCGCCAGTTCGACGACTTCGCGGCGCGGCTGGCCGTCGATGGCGCAGACCAGGCCCACGCCGCACGCGTCGCGCTCGGTGGTGGGATCATAGGCGTGGCCGTCGATCAGGGCCTGGCGGTTCTTCAAGTACAGGTCGATGTCTTGGGCCATAGCGGCCTCCGAAGAGTTTCTTGGTCCGCCCTCGTCCTTCGACAAGCTCAGGATGAGGGCTACTGAAGCGTCACTGGCGGTCTGGTTTCCTCATCCCGGGCTTGTCGAAGGACGAGGGAACCAGCCGCCTACTCCGCCGCGATCAGCGCCGCGGCGCCGGTCTTGGTCATCAGGTAGCGGTGCATGGCGTCGGCGGCGTCGCGGCCGTCCTTGATCGCCCACACCACCAGCGAGGCGCCGCGCACGATGTCGCCGGCCGCGAACACGCCGTCCAGATTGGTCATCTGGTGGCGGACGTCGGCCTTGACCGTGCCCCAGCGCGTGGTCTTCAGGTCGGGGGCCGACCAGGCCTCCGGCAGGTTCTCGGGCTCGAAGCCCAGGGCCTTGACCACCAGCTGGGCCGGACGGTCGAAGTCGCCGCCCTCGATCTCTTCCGGGGTCTGGCGGCCCGAGGCGTCCGGGGCGCCCAGGCGCATGCGGATGGCGCGCACGCCGGTGACGCCCGTGGCCTCGCCCATCACCGCGCGCGGGGCGGCCAGCCATTCGAAGATCACGCCCTCTTCCTCGGCGTTGGCCACTTCGCGCAAGGAGCCCGGCATATTGGCCTTGTCGCGGCGATAGAGGCAGGTGACCGAGGTCGCGCCCTGGCGGATGGCGGTGCGCACGCAGTCCATGGCGGTGTCGCCGCCGCCGACCACGACCACGTCCTTGCCGTCGGCGTTCAGCACGCCGCTCTCGAACGCGGGGACGCTGTCGCCCAGGCCCGTGCGGTTGGAGGCGATCAGATAGTCCAGGGCCGGCACCACGCCCTGGCTGCCGGCGCCCGGGGCCACCAGGTCGCGCGCGGCGTAGACGCCCACGGCGATCAGCACGGCGTCATGCCGGTCGCGCAGGTCCTGCAGGGTGGCGTCCTTGCCGACCTCGAAGCCCAGCTTGAACACCACGCCGCCGTCGGCCAGGCGCCGGGTGCGGCGCTCGACCACGTCCTTTTCCAGCTTGAAGCCGGGGATGCCGTAGATCAGCAGTCCGCCGGCCCGGTCGTGGCGGTCGTAGACGGTGACGGCGTAGCCTTCCTCGCGCAGCTTCTCGGCGGCGGCCAGGCCGGCCGGGCCGGCGCCGATGATCCCGACCGACTGACCGCGATCGGCCTTGGCCGTCAGCGGCTTCACCCAGCCCATCTCCCAGGCCTTGTCGGTCAGGTAGCGTTCGACCGAACCGATCGTCACGGTGCCGTGACCCGACTGCTCTATGACGCAGTTGCCTTCGCACAGTCGGTCCTGAGGGCAGATTCTGCCGCAGACCTCCGGCATGGAGTTGGTCGCCTGCGACAGCTGGTAGGCCTCTTCCAGACGGCCTTCGGCGGTCATCCGCAGCCAGTCGGGGATGTTGTTGTGCAGGGGGCAGTGGGTCTGGCAGAACGGCACGCCGCATTGCGAGCAACGCGAGGCCTGCTCGGTGGCCTTGGCGTCGATGAAGTCGGCGTAGATCTCGTGGAAGTCGCCATTGCGCTCGCTGGCCGCCCGCTTTTCGGGCGTCGTGCGGGCGACGGTCGTGAATTTCAGCATGCGCTCGGCCATGCGACTTCCCTCGTCCCCGCTTCCGGGGAAAAATTTGCGTGCGCGGGCCTCATACGGACTCTTCGCGGCAAGAAGAATGCGTCAGTCAAAATTGTGGACAAATATATCCGTGATGGGCCCCGGGTTATTGCGAGCCACTCTCAGCTGTGACCCAAAATAGTCAACTTTATGGATAAACCGATTGTTTACCGTGTCGGGCGCACGCCCGGCCCAGGGTTTTGAGGCCGTGCGCCTGTAAGGAATGACGATGCCGGATTGGCTGATCGCGATCGTGCTGGGCCTGGTCGAGGGCCTGACCGAATTCATCCCCGTCTCCTCGACGGGACACTTGCTGCTGACCAAGATCGCCCTGGGCCTGACCGATCCGACCTGGGACACCTTCATCGTCCTGATCCAGCTGGGCGCGGTCCTGGCCGTGGTGGCGGTCTACTTTCAGCGCCTGTGGCAGGTGGTGGTCGGCCTGCCGACCAAGCCGGAGGCCCGGCGCTTCGCGCTCAGCGTGATCATCGGCTGCATCCCCGCCTTCGCCGCCGGCCTCCTCCTGCACGGCGTGATCAAGCACTTCTTCGAGAACCCCTACCTGCCGCAAGTGATCTGCGTGTCGCTGATCATCGGCGGCTTCCTGCTGCTGATCGTCGACAAGAAGGCCCCCGCCCCGCGCGAGATGGACGGCATGGCGTTGAGCCTGAAGACCGCGTTCTTCATCGGCCTGTTCCAGTGCCTGTCGCTGCTGCCGGGCGTGTCACGCTCGGGCTCGACCATCGTCGGCTCGATGCTGATCGGCGTCGAGCGCAAGGCCGCGGCCGAGTTCAGCTTCTTCATGGCCATCCCGATCATGGTCGGCGCCTTCGCCCTGGACCTGCTCAAGAGCTACAAGGACATCGACACCAGCCACGCCAGCACGATCGCCGTCGGCTTCGTGGTGTCGTTCCTGTCGGGCCTGCTGGTGGTCAAGACGATGATCGCCTTCATCGGCAAGCGCGGCTTCGCCCCGTTCGCCTGGTGGCGGATCGTGGTCGGTGTGATCGGCCTGGGGCTGATCTACATCCCGCGCTGACGGGCGCGGGCCCTCCCCCTGCGGGGGAGGCGGCCGAAGGCCGGTGGGGGAGTCTCGGGATCGTCGATCCGGACAGCGGTCGAGGTCCGATCACTCCCCCCTCCGTCAGCTGCGCCGACACCTCCCCCACGGGGGGAGGACCTTGAATTCCTAGAACGCCCCCGCCGGGACCTCGGCGTACTGGCCGCCCTTGCGGTAGCGGTAGAGGTAGGACGGGACCACCGACTCGACGGTGGTCGGCACGACGCCGGCCTCGGCCAGGCCCGGCAGGCCGTGATCGGCGACATTGTCGGTCTTCAGCGACTCGACCTGGTCCGAGGTCAGCGGCGGCGCGATCGGCGACAGGTCGCCGATCTTGCCGATCAGGCCGGCCGCGAAGAACGGGATCGGAGCCAGGACGCGGTTGCGGCCGGTCTCGCGCAGGATGAACTCCAGGATCTCCTTGAAGCTGTAGACGGCCGGGCCGCCCAGCTCGTAGGTCAGGCCCTCGGCGGCCGGATGGGCGACGGCTTTCGCCACCACCTGGGCCACGTCGCCGACATAGACCGGCTGGAATTTCGTCTCGCCGCCGCCGATCAGCGGCAGGGCGGGGAACAGGGCGGCCATCTGGCCGAACTTGTTGAAGAACTTGTCCTCGGCGCCGAACACGATCGACGGACGGATCACCACCGCGCCGGGGAAGGCCGCGCGGACGGCCGCTTCGCCCTCGGCCTTGGTGCGCTGGTACTTCGAGGGCGAATTGGCGTCGGCGCCGATGGCCGAGATCTGCACCAGGCGCTTGACGCCGGCGGCCTTGGCCTGCTCGGCGACCGTCTTGGCGCCCATGACGTGCAGGGTCTGGAACTTCTGCCGGCCGCTTTCCCACAGGACGCCGACCAGATTGACCACCGCCTCGGCGCCGTCCACGGCGCGGGCCACCGACGGGGCGTTGCGGACATTGGCCTGCACGACTTCGATCTGGCCGACATCGCCCAGCATGCGCATGCGATAGGCCAGGTTCGGATTGCGCACCGCCACCCGCACGCGATGACCCGCCTTGGCGAGCGCGCGTACGACCTGGCCGCCGACGAAGCCGGAGCCGCCGAACACCGTGACCAGACCTTGCATAATCAACCTCGTCCTAAACTCGTGAGGCGGGGGATAGACGACCCCGCGACCAATCGCAACGAAATGCGCAACTAAGCGATTGACGCGGTCAAAACCTTTGCATAAACGTCCCGGCCTCGCGGCGCTCCACGGATCGCCCCGCAGGCCCAGGTGGCGGAATTGGTAGACGCGCTGGCTTCAGGTGCCAGTGACTGAAAGGTCGTGGAGGTTCGAGTCCTCTCCTGGGCACCACCCCCTACCAACCTTCGAAAGAAGGTCGGGGTGGTGCCGAATGAAATCCAACATCCCTAGATGGTGTTTCGTCCCCTCGGGGGCGCGATCCAGCCGCGCGCAACCCTGTCGTGCGCCACGGTCTTGTGCGCGGGATGGGCTGGCGGTCGCGCTGGCCAGGCGTTAGATATCCTGTTCATCCGGCCGACAGGGTCGGCGCCCCACTATTCAGGCGTATCGGGAATTCGCAGCGTCCGCGCGACGAGACCGAGGCGCGGAGACGAAGAGACTTGGCCAACTTTCTGCATGAAGGCGACCTTCCGGACGGCGCTTTCGCCGGCGCGACCGCGGTCGCCATCGATTCCGAGACCATGGGCCTTCGGCTGGGCCGCGATCCGCTCTGCGTCGTCCAGCTGTCGTCGGGCGACGGCGACGCCCACGTGGTGCGCCTGGACCGCTCGACCTACGACGCTCCCAACCTCAAGCGCCTGCTGACCGATCCGGCGGTGGTGAAGCTTTTCCACTTCGGCCGCTTCGATATCGCCATGTTCCTGTTGCACTTAGGGGTCATGACGGCTCCCGTGTACTGCACCAAGATCGCCAGCAAGCTGGCCCGCACCTATACGGACCGCCACGGCCTCAAGGACGTGACGCGCGAACTGGTCGGGATCGAGCTGTCCAAGGTCCAGCAGAGCTCGGACTGGGGCGCGGCGGCGCTGTCGCCCGAGCAGGTCGCCTACGCCGCGTCCGACGTGCTGCATCTCCACGCCCTGCGCGAGCGCCTGGACGCCATGCTGGTCCGCGAGGGCCGCATGGCGCTGGCCAAGGCCGCCTTCGACTATCTTCCCCATCGGGCGGCCCTCGACCTGGCCGGCTGGGAAGACGTCGACATCTTCGCGCACAGCTGAGGCCGGAGGCATGACCACCCTCGAGGCCGACCAGGCGGGATACAGACGGGACCTGCGCCGTTGGCGCCGCCGTTCGCGCCGCGTCAAGCTGGCGCGCGTGGTGCTGCCGGCCGCGATGGCCGCCCTGCTGGCGACGGTCGGCGGCCAGGTGGCCTGGCGATCCTTCACCGCCGGCGACCGTCGGCCGGCCGAGAGCAAGGCCCAGATCCGCATGGTCTCGCCGCGCTTCTACGGCCAGTCCAGCGACGGGCGGCCGTTCATCATCACCGCCCGCTCGGCGGTGCGCGACGAAAACGACCTCAAGCGGGTGTTCCTGGACGCCCCGACCCTGACCCTGGGCGTGGGCAGCCCCGCCCCCACCCGCTCGACCGCCGATCGCGGCGTCTATCGCGAAGACACCCTGAAGCTCCAGCTGTACGGCAATGTCCGCATGGACGACGGCGCCGGCTACCGCTTTGCTTCGGACGAGGCGCTGGTCGACACCCGCAACGGCAACACCACCGGCGAAACCTCGCTTCAAGGCGAAGGTCCAACTGGACAGGTGCAATCCAACGCTTACTCCGTATATGACAAGGGCGACCGCATCATCTTCCGGGGCGGCGTCAAGACACGGATCGACCGGAAGACGGGCGAAACCGTCCCGGAACAAGGCCAAGACCCCGGGACGGCTCCGGAATAGACATGAGGACCTGGTTGATGAATCGATGGATGGCGCCGACGGCGATCGCCTTCAGCCTGTTGAGCGGCCCGGCCCTCGTCGTGGGTTCCTGGGGCGGCGCCGCCATGGCGCAGACGCCCGGCGGCGGCGGCAACAACTCCAGCGCGCCGGTGGACATCTCCGCCGACGAGCAGGAGGTCATCAACAGCCAGTGCAAGACCATCTTCCGCGGCGCGGTCGAGGTTCTGCAGGACAAGGCCCGCATGCGAGCCGCGACCATGACCGTCTACAACCGCCGCAAGGTGCCGGGTAAGGCGTCCGCGACGCCAGGCGGCAACGCCGACTGCGGCGACGTCGATCGCGTCGAGGCCGACGGCAACGTCTTCTACGTGACGCCGGAACAGACGGTGCGCGGCGATCACGCCGTCTACGACTACGCCACCGACACCGTCGTGGTGACCGGCGACGTCGTGGCCGTCCAGGGTCAGGACGTCGCGCGCGGCGACCGCATGACGATCAAGACCAAGACCAACGACGTGAAGATGGAATCCAACGCCACGGGTCGCGGCAAGACGCGTGTGCGGGCGGTGCTCTATCCCGACCAGAACAAAGACAAAAAGCCCGCCGGCAAGCCGTAGGAACCCATGGCGTTTTCGATGCAATACCCGGGTGTTAGCGACCTGGCCTCAGACGGCCTCGTCGTCGACGCCATCGGCAAGTCGTTCGGCGACCGCCCCGTCGTCAAGAGCGTCTCCCTGCGCCTCAAGCGCGGCGAGGTCGCGGGCCTGCTGGGCCCCAACGGCGCCGGCAAGACCACCTGCTTCTACATGATCACCGGCCTGGTCGCCGCCGACTACGGCTCGATCTATCTGGACGGCGAGGACATCACCAGCCAGCCGATGTTCCAGCGCGCCCGCATGGGCGTGGGCTATCTGCCGCAGGAAGCCTCGATCTTCCGGGGCATGACGGTCGAGCAGAACGTCATGGCCGTGGTCGAGATGCGCCAGAAGGACCAGCGCAAGGCGCGCGAGCACGTGACCGAGATCCTGGAAGAGCTGCGGATCACCCACATCCGCAAGTCGCCGGCCGTCGCCCTGTCGGGCGGCGAGCGTCGACGCGTCGAAATCGCCCGGGCCCTGGCCAGCGAACCCTCGTTCATGCTGCTGGACGAACCGTTCGCGGGCATCGACCCCCTGGCGATCTCCGACATCCGCGAGGTGGTCAGCTATCTGAAGAACCGCGGCATCGGCATCCTGATCACCGACCACAACGTCCGCGAGACGCTGCAAATGGTCGATCGCGCCTCGATCATCCACGCCGGCGAGGTGCTGTTCGAGGGCGCCCCGCAGGAGATCGTCGACAACCCCGAGGTCCGCCGCGTCTATCTCGGCGACAGCTTCGACGAGCGGGTCTAGGCGCCCTTCGCCTCGACCTTTCGGGTCGAGGCCCTCCGTCCTGGGCAAATTTAACGGGCCGCGCGTTCCGACATCCGGAGCGCGCGGATCCGTGCGTCTAGGTTTCGACACAGCAGAAACCTCGCAATATCAACGGCTTGATGTTCAGGATCGAGAAAAACGCCGGGTTTCACGGGCGGATGGTCGCAGTGGCCCGCTTTTTGCTGGCGTTGGCGCCCCGTTAACCAACTGGCCTTTCAATGGCGATCAACAGGTTCGTTGATTTGCCCAGGAGGGCGCATTGGCTCTCGGCCATCGATTGGAGCTTCGTCAAGGCCAGGGCCTTGTCATCACGCCGCAGCTTCAGCAGGCGATCAAGCTCCTGCAACTGTCGAACCTTGAACTCGACGCCTTCGTCGAGGCCGAACTCGAGCGCAATCCCCTGCTCCAGCGCGAAGACGGCCCGGTCGAGGCCGAGCGCGCGCCCCCCAATGAAGGCGAGGGCGACATCGAACGCCCGACCGAGAACCTGAGCCTGGACGCGGTCTCCGACAGCGCCGCCAGCGGCCAGATGGACGCCACGCCCGACGACGTTTCCCCAGGTGAACGCGCCACCGGCGACGGCGCCGAAGCCGGGGCTGAACAGGCCGGCGGCCAGATCGACTGGTCGCGCACCGGCGGCGGCGGCAATTTCGAGAGCGACGACAATTACGAAGGCGCCCTGTCGCGCCCGCCGACCCTGGTCGAGCACCTGACCGAGCAGCTGGCCGTGGCCGGCCTGTCGCCCGCCCAGAACGTCGTGGCCGGGGTGCTGATCGACGCCGTCGACGAGACCGGCTACCTGCGCGCCGACATCGCCGAAGTCGCCGAGCGCCTGGGCTGCGCCCTGGACTTCGTGGAAGGCGTCCTGACCGTGCTGCAAGGCTTCGAGCCGGCCGGCGTCATGGCCCGCGACGTGCGCGAGTGCCTGGCCCTGCAGCTGAAGGACGTCAACCGCTACGACCCCTGCATGGCCGCCCTGCTGGACAATCTGGACCTGCTGGCCAAGCGCGACATGGCGGCCTTGCGCAAGCTCTGCGGCGTCGACGACGAGGACCTGCGCGAGATGGTCGCCGAGATCCGCGCCCTGACCCCCCGCCCCGGCGCGGCCTTCCACAGCGATCCGCCCCAGACCCTGGTGCCCGACGTCCATGTGCGCGAGACGCCGGGCGGCCTGTGGCACGTGGAGCTGAACACCGACACCCTGCCCAGGGTGCTGGTCGACCAGCGCTACCACGCCCGCGTCAGCAAGGGCGCGCGGACCGACCAGGAAAAGACCTTCGTCTCCGACAGCTTCGCCACCGCCAACTGGCTGGTCAAAAGCCTCGACCAGCGGGCCAAGACCATCCTGAAGGTCTCCAGCGAGATCGTCCGCCAGCAGGACGGCTTCCTGGCCTACGGCGTCGAGCACCTGCGGCCGCTGAACCTGAAGACCGTCGCCGACGCCATCGGCATGCACGAGTCGACGGTCAGCCGGGTGACCTCCAACAAGTACATCGCCACCCCGCGCGGGGTGTTCGAGCTGAAATACTTCTTCACCTCGGCGATCCAGGCCACCGAAGGCGGCGAGGCCCACTCGGCCGCCAGCGTGCGCCACAAGATCAAGGGCCTGGTCGAGGCCGAACGCACCGAGGCCGACGTCCATTCCGACGACCGCATCGTCGAGATCCTCAAGGACAGCGGCGTGGACATCGCCCGCCGCACGGTGGCCAAGTACCGCGAGGCCCTGCGAATTCCCTCGTCAGTTGAACGGCGGCGCTTGATCAAGGAAACCGCCTGACCCCATGGTGCCGAACAGTCGTGCTCCGCGTTTCGTGAAGACGACTAAAGGCGAAGCATGACCACCGAGAGCTTGTCCGACGTCATCGAGGGGTTCGGCGAGGACACGCGTCCCGTCCTGACCGTCGGCCAGATGCTGGAGCAGTTCGACAGCCGCGCCTTCGGGGCCATGCTGCTGGTGTTCGGCCTGCTCAACTGCCTGCCCCTGCCCCCGGGCTCGTCCACGATCCTCAGCCTGCCGATCTTGTTGCTGGCCCCGCAGATCGCCTGGGGTTCCGACATTCCGTGGCTGCCGCGCAAGCTGGTCGAGCACCCCCTGAAGCGCGACGACCTGCGCGGATTGTTCCGTAGGCTGACGCCGATCGTCCGCCGGATGGAGCTGGTCACCCGTCCCCGGCTGGAGATCCTGTTCGGCCGGGTCGGCGAGCGCCTGATCGGCGTGGTCTGCACCCTGCTGGCCCTGGTGCTGGTGCTGCCGATCCCGCTGGGCAACCTGGCGCCGGGGGCCACGGTGGCCGTCCTGGCCCTGGCCCTGCTGCAGCGCGACGGCCTTCTGGCCCTGCTGGGCTACCTGATGGCGTCGATCAGCGTCGGCCTGCTGGTGGTCAGCGCCGGGGTCGTGACGGCGGCGGTTCAGAGGCTCCTGCATATGATTCCGGGGCTGTTTTAAGTCGTTTTTGCGACGCTTGACACCGGGCCGAGACGGGCGCGTTGATAGGCCATGCAAGTCCAAATCTCCGGCAAGCATGTCGACGTTGGTGAGGCTCTGCGAGCGCGAGTCTCCGACGAAATCGCCCTGAGCATCGGCAAGTATTTCGACCGCGGCGGTGACGCCGAGGTCGTGATCAGCAAGGAGGGCTTCGCCTTCCGGGTCGATTGTTCGGTCAAGCTGGCTTCGGGCCAGCAGCTGATCAGCCATGGTTCGGGCGGCGACGCCCACGCGGCCTTCGACGCCGCCCTGGCCAAGATCGAGACGCGCATTCGGCGCTACAAGCGACGACTTAAGAGCCACTCCATCGCCGCCACCGCCAAGCAGGCGGAAAACGCGGCGATGTACGTGCTGCGGGCCCCCGACAGCGACGAGATCGACGACGACGACTGGAGCGCGGAGGACGATCACCCCGCCGGCGCCCCCGCCGGCATGATCATCGCCGAAACCCAGTCCTCGCTGAAGATCATGACTGTTTCCATGGCGGTCATGGAACTGGACTTGACCGAGTCCCAGGCAATCGTGTTTAGGAACGCCGCCCACGACGGTTTGTCTGTGGTCTACAGGCGGCCTGACGGAAATATCGGCTGGATCGACCCCGAACGCACGAAGTCGCTAAACGGGCACGCACCGGCCATGGGCTGATCGAACCTCGGGTCGGTCGGCGCGTTTTGGTAGGTCCCAATCCCGAGGCTTTCTTGGGGCGACGATACGCGACGACCGACTGCGAGCGAGTTTCCACACCATGACCATCGGCGATCTACTGGAGCCCGGCGCGGTCACCCTGCGGGTCAGCGCCGCCAACAAGCGTCAGGTTCTCGGCGTGATCGCCGACGTCGCCGCCCGCGCGTTCGGCGTCGACGCCGACGAGGCGCTGGAGGGTCTGATCGAGCGCGAGAACGCCGGCTCGACCGGCGTGGGCCAGGGCGTGGCGATCCCGCACGCCCGCCTGCGCGGCCTGGACCGGGTCCGCGCGGTGTTCGTGCGTCTGGAGACCCCGGTGGCGTTCGGGGCCGTGGACGACAAGCCCGTCGATCTGCTGGTGGCGTTGTTCGCGCCCAAGGACGCCGATTCCAGCCACCTGCGGGCCCTGGCCCGCATCTCGCGACTGATGCGCCAGCCCGAAATGCGCGAACAGCTGCGCAAGGCCCGCTCGGCCGACGCCGTGCACGTGACGCTGACCCAGGCCCACGAGAGCAAGCCGACGGCGGCCTGAGGGTTCTCCCCCTTCAACACCCCACAACCCACCGTCATCCCGGGCCTTGTGCCCGGGACCCCTCTGTCCGCCGCAGGTGCGGAGGTGTGGCGCGCCAGCGCGCCAAGGCGCTTCACCGTCAGCTGAACCAGGGGTCCCGGGCACAAGGCCCGGGATGACGGTTGAATGGAGGTTCGTTGCTAGCGAGCTCGAGCCCCCTAAGCCCGCTTCATTCCGATGATCTTCACCGGCGGATTGAGCATCTGTCCCTTCATGGCCGGATAGGGCGCGGGGCCGTCGGCCTTCAGGGCCAGGATCTTCTTCACCACATCCAACCCCTGGACCACGCCGCCGAAGGCCGCGAAGCCCTGGTTGTCGCCCGCCGCGCCCGGATGGGCGTCCAGATAGGGCTGGGGGCTGGCGCAGATGAAGAAGTCGCAGGTGGCGCTGCCGGGGGCGTTGCGGGCCATCGAGATCGTCCCGGCCCGGTGCTTGATCCCGGTCAGGCGGGTGCTTTCGTGGGCGATGGGCGCGAAGCGGCGCACGCGGTCGGGCGGTCCGCCCTGGATCGAGCCGGCGCCCTTGACGCCCTTGGTCTTGGAGGCCCGGTAGAAGCTCCCGCCGTCGTATTTGCGGGCGTCGACATAGCGCAGGAAATTGGCGCAGGTGACCGGCGCCTTGCCGCTCTCCAGTTCGACGACGATCACGCCGTGATCGGTCTGGATCGCCACGCGGGGCTTGGCCAGAGGCTTGGG
Organism: Caulobacter sp. Root1455; assembly: GCF_001426905.1. Taxonomy (GTDB): domain Bacteria; phylum Pseudomonadota; class Alphaproteobacteria; order Caulobacterales; family Caulobacteraceae; genus Caulobacter. Next base: position 48,422 of record NZ_LMFQ01000023.1, on the reverse strand, counting down.
TTGGGCGGCCCAGGCTGGGCGCGCGATCAGCAGTCCGGCCACGCCCAGCAGGCTCCGGCGCCCGATCCTCGCGTCGTTCATGCGTCTTCCTCGTCCTATCGAAGGTCACGCCTGCTTACCCTGCCTGAAGGGGGCGCGTCGACAGAAGGTGGTCGGCTCGCTGCCGAGACCTGCGAAGATACCGATGGGATCGAAAAAGCCCTGGCGCGGTCGGCGCTCGCCCCCCGCAAGCGAGAACCTCGTCCTTCGACAAGCTCAGGATGAGGTTCTCTACTGCAAAGCTTCTAAAATGGTCCTCATCCTGAGCTTGTCGAAGGACGAGGACCAAGCACGGCGATAGGACTTAGTGCACCGAGACGGGCGCCAGTTCGTGGGCGAGGGCGGCGGCGACGGCCGCGTCCTTGTCGGTCAGCACGGCCAGGCGCGCGCCGTCGGCGCGGAACACCGCGTAGAGCGTCTGGTCAGGGGAAAGGTCGACCTCGTCGCTGACGCCGACGGGCACGTCGGCCAGGATCTCCGCGGCCTTGATCGGTCGCACATAGACCAGATCCGGGGCGCCCAGGGCCGCGAAGGCTTCGGCGGAGAAGAACGGGGTAGCGGGGTTCGGTGTCATAAGACCACCTCCTTCGGAAAGGGAACGCCCCGTGGCGCGTCTCGGTTCAGACCGCGTCTGGGGATCGTGATGAGAAAGCGTCGACGGGCCGCCGTAAGGCCTATCCCGCCGAGCGGATCGGGATGCGGCGGACCAGCCGTTCGGGCTCCGGACGGGCCAGGTCCACGTGCAGCAGGCCGTGCTCGAGCGTAGCGGCCGTGACCTCCATGCCGTCGGCCAGCACGAAGGTCCGCAGGAAGCCGCGGGCGGCGATGCCGCGATGCAGATAGGCCTTGTCGGCCTCGGGCTTGCCTTCGTTGTCGCGCCGCCCGGCCACGATCAGCTGGCCGCCTTCGACGGTCACGTGCAGCTGGTCGGGCGAAAAGCCGGCCACCGCCAGGGTGATGCGCACCCCGCCGTCGTCGGCCTGTTCGACGTTGTAGGGCGGATAGCTTTCGGCGGCGGCCTTGGCCGCGCGCTCGATCAGGTCTCGTGTGTGCTCGAAGCCCAGTAGAAAGGGGCTGTCGAACAGGATCGTCCGGGTCATCGCGAAGTCCTCGCTCAAGCGACTTCGTTCGCGAGGATCAGGCCCAAGATCGGCGCCCGGCCTCGCAACGTAACTCCTAGGTGGCGACGCGCGCGGGCGGGTTCAAGAGGGAAGCAAGGTCCTCCCCCCGTGGGGGAGGTGTCGCCCAAAGGGCGACGGAGGGGGGAGTAATGAGGCCCCGACCGCACGAAAAGGCCGCCTGCCCAAACTCCCCCCACCGGCCTTCGGCCGCCTCCCCCACAGGGGGAGGACCAGCCTGGCCGTTCGCGCCTATTTCTTCGTCCAGCCGCCATCCAGCGGCTTCCAGTACTGGCCGGGCGCCAGGCGGGCGTAGAGCTGCTTGGCGGTGGCCTGGCCGGCGGCTTCGGGGGTGACGCCGGTCTTGGCGGCGATGTCCTTGTAGGCGGCCGCGCGGCCGGTGTTGATCTCGGCCACGGCGGCGCGCAGGGCCGCGTCGCCGCCCGAGACGACGCCCAGATAGCCGTCGGCCTGCTCGCCCACGGTTCCGGACGCCTTGGCGGCGTCGACGGCGGCCTTGGCGGCGGGCGACTGGGCCAGGGCGGGAAGGGCCCCAAAGCTCACGGCGCCCAGCGAGGCGGCCAGGGCCAGGACCGTCATAGTCTTGCGGATCATGTCGGTTCCTCCTCTAGAACAGGTTCGGGTTTTGCTGGATCAGCGTCTGGACTTCCTTGTCCAGTCGCACGCGCACGTCGGCGTCCAGCTTGGCGTAGATGTTGATCGGGTCGACCTTGACCCGCACCGTCGGTGTGCACGCCGCCAGGGCGCCCACCGCGAGGAGGGGAAGGATCAGGGCGCGCTTCATGCGGGTGTCTCCAGTTCTCGAGAAAGGTGCGGCTTCACGGCTGAACCGCGTCTGAACGCGGCGCTTGCGCGGCGGGAGGGGTCGCGGGCGTTTCGGGCTCGCTTTCCTGCCATCCGCGCCGCCAGGCCGCGAGGAGCTCGTCGAAGTTTAACGACGTATCCAGCGTCAGGTCGACCGGCGTCTTGGCGGGCAGGGGAATGCGGCGTTGGAAGGCGCTGCCGTTCAGCAGCTCCATCAGGCCGATCCGGGCCTTCTCGACGATCTTGGGATCGTGCTCGCCCTTGATGTGGAACAGCACGCCCAGCCGCCCCTTGTCGGTGCTGCTGACCCCGGCCTCCAGCGTGTCGAAGGCGAGGTTCTCCATGGCCTGGTAGGCGAAGTCCTGGATGGCGTTGACGGGCGCGTCCTTCTTGGTGGTCAGCGGATCGTTGGGATCGACGGCGGCCCCTTGCCCCGCCTGCACCCCGGTCAGGGCCTCGCGGGCGATCGACAGGCGGCCGGGGCCGACGGCGTAGACCTTGCCGTCGACGAAGCGGAAGCCGGCCGGACCGGCCTCGAACGGCAGGCGGCCGTCGATCACCGCCTCGACCTTGACCTTGTCGGCCAGGGACGAGTCGGCGACCAGTTGGCCCAGATCCAGGCCCGCGATCGTCACCACGCCCTTGATCACGCCCTTGCCGTCCAGCGGCACGTCGAGCGGTTCGAGGGTGATCTTGCCCTTCGAGGCCTCGAAGGTCGTGGCCTGCAGGTGCAGCGCCTCCGCGCCGAGGGCGAGGCTGGCCTGGACCGATTGGATCGGCACGATGGCGTCGATGCTGTCGATGGTCAGGACCTGGCCGGGCGGGGCGGTCAGCGGGGCCAGGCTGTCGAACACGATCTGACCCTTCAGCCGGTGGACCTGGCCCAGCGGACTGCGGAAATCCAGGCCCGTGGTCGTGATCTTGCCGGAGCTGGTCATTACCTCGCCGGCCCAGGCGAAGCGCCCGGTGAAGGCGGCCGGACCCTCGGCGTCGCGGGCGACCGCGGCCAGGGGCGTCAGGCCCAGCGGCTGCAACCCGCCCTTGGCGAAGGTCAGCCTGGAGGCGTCGATATCGGCCTGGCCCCGACCGCTGGCCACCTCGTGGCGGATCGTGACCCGGCCCAGCGCGCGGCCGTCCAGGGTCTTGGCGTCCAGCCCGCCGGTCCACTGGCCGCGCGCCAGGTCGACCTGGCCGGTCGCGGCGATGGTCTCGAAGCGCTTGCCCTCGGTCGAGGCCTCGACCACCCGGCCGCCGGTGACCTTGATCTGGGCGGCGTCGAAGCCGCGCCCGCCGCCCACGAAGCTGGCGTCGACGCCCTCCAGCCGCGCCTGGGCGACATTGACCAGGGCCGCGCCGTCCTTGACCAGGGCCGAGGCCCGCCAGATCCCGCCGACGGCGACCACCAGGGGCTGGGCGGCGGGGCAGAGGTCGAAGGTCACGTCGCTGATCGGCGGCTCACCCATGGCGATCGCCCGGGCGGTCATCGGCGTGCAGCGATTCAGGCGGACCGTCAGCCCGCCGCCGGCCAGCCGCGCCTGGCCGGCCAGGGTTCCGGCCACGCCGAGGAACGGCGGGACGTCCAGCGTTCCCGCCACGATCACGTCGCTGGTCAGGCCCGAGGCGTCGGACCGCCAGTTGGGAGCCTTCAGGGTCAGGTCGGGCAGGCCGCCGCCGCTCAGGGCGACCGCCGCCCGGCCGTCGGCCGCGCCGTCCCGGGCCGCCAGCAGCGGGCCGCCGGGCGCGCTCAGCACGGCCTTGGCCCCGGTGGCGGCGGTCAGGGACAGCGGACGGGGCAGGGACAGGATCGTTTGGCCGCCGGTGATCCCCAGCTTCAGGGCCGGAGCGCTGAGCTCGAAACGCGACAGGGCCCGGGCCGCGGCCTGGGCGTAGGCGGGATTGGGCAGGGCGGCGGTCACGCGCGCGGCGTCCGGACCGGTCATGGCCCCGTCGGCGTCGGCATTGCCGTCCAGGGCCAGGGCGATCCCGTCGGTCCCGACCGAGAACCGGCCCTTGCCGTCGGCCGCCAGGCTGGACAGGACGACCCCGCCCGCCGCCACGCGGCCGCCGCCCAGGGCCACGGTCAGCGGACCGCTGATCGAGCTGCGCTGGGCGTCCGACACCAGGGTCAGGCTGGAGGACTGGACCTCGACCGAGGTCCGCGACAGGGCCGCGCCGCCGGCCACCGCCCGCTCGGCGTTGGCGGTCAGGCGGGTGCGGGCCGAGCCGTGCGCGCCGGCCGGGTCATAGGTCAGGGCCAGGTTCGACAGGTCGAGGTCGGCGACCACGTCGCGGCTGTCCAGGCCGCCGCCTGGTCCCGTGGCGGTCAGGCTTTCGCCCCGCGCGTGCAGGGTGGTCTTGCCGGTCAGGCCGCCGCGCTTGAGGTCGCCGCTCAGCAGGCCGGCCACCGCCAGATTGGCCTCCAGCCCGCCCAGGCTGGCGGCCCCGACCTCGGCGCCCCGGGCCTTCAGGGCCAGCCGCGCCTCCGCGGGTCCGACCATCGACAGCTTTTTCAGGTCCGGATAGGTCATGTCGGCCTGCAGGGAGCCTTGCGCCTCGGTCAGGTCCAGCTGGCTGGCGCCCGAACGGCTGACGCTGAGCGTCTTCAGGGCCAGCTGGACGTCGAGGGTCAGGCGGTCGCCGCGCTTGCGGGCCTTGATCAGGGCGCCGTCGGTCTCGAACGACAAGCCCGGGGCGGCGTAGCGCAGGGCGCCCAGCCGGCCGTCGAAGCGCAGCAGCTTGCCGTCGTCCAGGCTGGCGTCGCCGGTCAGACGGGCCGGGCCGCCGGGCGTGCGCAGCAGCACCCGGGCGTCCTCGATCAGGATCGCCGGACCGGGCGTGGTCGGTTCGTCCGGCGACTTCAGCGCCGCGTCGATCAGCGGCTGCAGGGTTCCGAAGTTCAGGCCGTTCTGGTCGAGCCGGGCGTTGACCCTCGGCCGCACCAGCCGCACGGCCCGGGTGTTCAGCGCGAACGGGCCGCCGCTCCAGGGCGTGACCAGGTCATAGGCCACCTCGATGCGCTCGGCCGAGAACACCGGAGCGTTCTTGGGACCCAGGCGAATGGCGCCGGCGAAGCCGGTGGCGTCCAGGTCGTCGAGGTCGAGCGTCGCCTCGATCCCCTTGTTGTTCAGCCAGGCCAGGGCCAGCTCGCGGCTGATCTCGCGGCGGCCGGCATAGGTGGCGAAGCCCAGGGCGATGAAGGCCAGGGCGGCCAGCGACATCACCTCCAGCACGACATCCCTCAGCGTCGCGCCCGCGGCCTCCACGATTTCGATCGGGGAAGCCGGCTCGGCGTCGGGCTGGGGATCGGGCGGTAGCGGTTCAGCCATCGAGGAGCACAATGCCGCAAGCTGCGGCGATTGTTAGGCCTAGTTTTGAAACCCCAGCACATCCTGCATGTCGTAGAGCCCGGGCGGCTTGCCCTTGACCCACAAGGCGGCGGCCACCGCGCCCCGCGCGAACAGCCCCCGATCGGTGGCCGAGTGCGACAGGGTCAGCACCTCCTCCTCGCCGGCGAAGATCACGCTATGCTCGCCGATGATCCCGCCGCCGCGCACCACCGAGAAGCCGATCGCGCCTTCCTTGCGCGGGCCGGTGACGCCGTCGCGGCCGCGGTCGGCCACCTGGCCCAGGCCCACGCCGCGCCCTTCGGCCGCCGCCTGGCCCAGCATCAGGGCGGTGCCGGACGGGGCGTCGATCTTGCGCTTGTGGTGGGCCTCGTACACCTCGACGTCCCAATCCGAGGCGGGCAGGGCGGCGGCGGCCTGCCTGACCAGGCCCATCAGCATGTTGACGCCCAGCGAATAGTTGCCGGACTTGACGATGGCGACCTTGGTCGCCGCCGCCGCGATCCGGGCGTTCTGTTCGTCGGAAAAACCGGTCGAGCCGATGACCAAGGCGGGGCCGCCGCCATCTCTTTCAGAAAGGAGGGCGGCGGCTTCGGCCAGGGCCACGGAGGCCTCGGGAATCGTGAAGTCGATGGCCACCTCGGCGACCTTCAGGGCCACGTCGCGCTCCACGAGGCCCTCTCCGGTCGCGCCGGGCCGATCAAATCGTCCGACGACCGTCGCGTCGGACCGCCCATCCAAGGTCCGCGCCAGGGCCTGGCCCATGCGGCCCAGGCAGCCCGCCAACGCAATGGTAACGGTACCTTTCGATCGGCTTCGCGGCGGCGCTAAGTCGTTCTGGCTCAAGGCGATCTCCCGGGATTGACCCGCGCGGTAGTCTCCCGACCCGCCCCCTCAGGTCAAGACAAAGTGCCCTTGGGGCGCCTCCGAATGACAACGTTGGACAACAGCAAATCCAAGCAGAACAAGCGTTTGCGCGGAAAAACTTCAAGCGCGCGAGGTTGTTACGACCCCGCCCGGTCGCTACGGTGCGGCCGCATAAGGACGTGTCGCATTGTTCGGCCCGTCCCCAGACACTTGCGCAGGACAGGGGAACCGCATGAGCGACGCGGAAAAGAAGACCTTCACGGACGAGGAAGCGCTGAATTTCCACCGCTATCCGACCCCCGGGAAGATCGGCGTCGTCGCCACCAAGCCGATGGCCACCCAGCGCGACCTGTCCCTGGCCTATTCCCCCGGCGTCGCCGTGCCCGTCCACGCCATCGCCGCCAATCCGGACATGGCCTACGAATACACCTCCAAGGGCAACCTGGTGGCGGTGATCTCCAACGGCACCGCGATCCTGGGCCTGGGCGACCTGGGGGCCCTGGCCTCCAAGCCGGTGATGGAGGGCAAGTCCGTCCTGTTCAAGCGCTTCGGCGACGTCGACTCCATCGACATCGAGATCAGCTCCAAGGACGCCGACGAGATCATCACGGTGGTCAAGAACATCGGCGTCACGTTCGGCGGCATCAATCTGGAGGACATCAAGAGCCCCGAATGCTTCCGCATCGAGACCGAGCTGCAGGAGCTGCTCGACATCCCGGTGTTCCACGACGACCAGCACGGCACGGCGATCATCTGCGCCGCCGGCCTGATCAACGCCTGCCACATCACCGGCAAGAAGATCGAGGACGTGAAGGTCGTGCTCAACGGCCCCGGCGCGGCCGGCATCGCCTCGATGGAGCTGATCAAGGCCATGGGCGTCAAGCCCGACAACGTCATCGCCGTCGACAGCAAGGGCGTGCTCTACCAGGGCCGCACCGAGGGCATGAACCAGTGGAAGAGCGCCCACGCGGTCGACACCCCGCTGCGCACCCTGGCCGAGGCCGTCGTGGGCGCGGACGTGCTGCTGGGCCTCTCGGCCAAGGGCGCCTTCACGCCGGCGATGATCGCCAGCATGGCCCCCAATCCGGTGATCTTCGCCATGGCCAACCCCGATCCGGAGATCACCCCGGAAGAGGTCCACGCCGTGCGCAAGGACGCCATCATGGGCACCGGCCGCAGCGACTATCCCAACCAGGTCAACAACGTCCTGGGCTTCCCCTACATCTTCCGCGGCGCGCTGGACGTGCGGGCCCGCCGCGTCAATCACGAGATGAAGATCGCCTGCGCCAACGCCCTGGCCATGCTGGCCCGCGAGGACGTGCCCGACGAAGTCGCCGCCGCCTATCACGGCCGCCAGCTGAAGTTCGGCCCGCAATACATCATCCCCTCGGCCTTCGACCCGCGCCTGATCTGGTACGTGCCGCCGTTCGTGGCCCAGGCCGCCATGGACACCGGCGTGGCCCGCAAGCCGATCGCCGACATGGACGCCTATCGCGCCAGCCTGGCCCAGCGCCTGGATCCGACCGCCGGCTTCCTGCAGAAGATCAGCGGCGCGGTGCTGGCCAATCCCAAGACGATCGTGTTCGCCGAGGGCGAGGACCCGTCGGTGATCCGCGCCGCCTACGCCTACCAGACCGGCGGCTACGGCAAGGCCATCCTCTGCGGCCGCGAGAACCTGGTGCAGGAGAACATGCGCGTCGTGGGCCTGGACCCCGAGACCGCGGGCCTGGAGATCGTCAACGCCCGCCTCAGCGACCGCAATCCCGACTATGTCGACGCCCTCTACAAGCGCCTGCAGCGCGAGGGCTACCTCAAGCGCGACGTCCAGCGCCTGATCAACCAGGACCGCAACAGCTTCGCCGCCTCGATGGTCACCCTGGGCGAGGCCGACGGCATGGTCACCGGCGTCACCCGCAGCTTCGACCAGGCCCTGGAAGAGGTGCTCCGCGTCGTCGATCCGGCCCCCGGCGGGCGGATCATGGGCATGTCCGTCGTCCTGGCCAAGGGCCGCACGGTGTTCGTGGCCGACACCAACGTCACCGAACTGCCCGACGCCGACGAACTGGTCGAGATCGCCTGCGAGGCCGCCCGCGCCGTCAAGCGCCTGGGCTTCAAGCCGCGCGTGGCCTTCATGAGCTACTCCACCTTCGGCAACCCGATGGGCGAGCGCTCCGACAAGGTGCGCGAGGCCGTGGCCATGCTCGACGAGATGGACGTCGACTTCGAATACGAGGGCGAAATGCCGCCCGAACTGGCCCTGGACCCGGAAAAGCGCGCCAACTACCCGTTCATGCGCCTGACCGACAGCGCCAACATCCTGGTCATGCCGGCCATCCACTCGGCCTCGATCGCGACGAAGCTGGTGCAGTCGCTCGGGGGCGCGACGGTGATCGGGCCGGTGCTGCTGGGCTTGTCGAAGCCGGTGCAGATCGCGCCATTGAGCGCGTCGGTGTCGAAGATTCTGAATATGGCGATGATGGCGGCGTACGAGGGGGCCGGGGATTTGGCGGCGGGGGAGTGATCTGACCGCACGGCGACGGGAGGCGCGGCTCCGACGCGGCCCGCATCGCCCTCGCTACGCCCCCTCGATCACGCGCCTCAACGGAAGAGGAAGTCGTCCGACACCAGGCTTCCGATCAGCGTGTGGTGGAGCGTCAGCGACGTGTGGTCATCGACGGTGATCACGACGTCCAGGCCCACCTGCTGGGCGTGCGCCATCACATCCCCGTAGCTGGTGAAGACCGACTTGCTGAAGCCGATCAGGTCGTGGTCGGCGCCGTCGGTGTCGAAGTTCACGATCGTGTCGTTGCCGAAGCCGGCCGGGAACACGAACTTGTCGACATGGTCGTCCTGGCCCACGAACTGGTCGGCCGTTCCCTTGTTCTGGGCCAGTTCGACGCTGATCGACGCCGAAGCGCTGGGGCTGGTGAAGATGTCGTCGAGCCCGTCGCCGTTGAAGTCGCCGACGAACCAGCCGCGCAGGCCGGGATCGCTGGAGCTCCTCAGGCCTTGACCGTGGAACGAGCTCCCGTCGGAGAGCAAGACCTCGTTGCCGCCCGTCGCCGCGTCGCGCCGCAACAGATCGTCCTTGCCGTCGCCGTTGAAGTCGCCGATCGCCCACTTGTCGGCCCCGTTCCCCGTCGTCGACCAGATCGCGACCGTATCGAACCCGGCGCCGTTCGATATCAAGACCTGGAACCCCGAGTCGTTGATGACGCGCCCCAGGTCGTCCTTGCCGTCGCCGTTGAAGTCGCCGATCAGCCAGCCCGTCGAGCCGTTGCCCGCCGAGGTCCATGACCCAGCGCTCGCGAACGACGACCCCGTCGACAGATAGACCTGGCCGCCGGAAACGCCGGGTGCGTAGTTGAGGATGTCGCTGCGCCCGTCGCCGTCGAAGTCGCCGATGTACCAGCGACCAGCGTTGAGGTTGGGCTGAGCCCAGCTGCCCGCGCCGACAAAGGTCGCGCCGTTGGACAGGAAGACCTGGGCGCCGGAAGCGTCGGGGATCACCCGGAAGATGTCGTCCTTGCCGTCGCCATTGAAGTCACCGACGTACCAGCCTTGCGAACCGTTGCCCGCGCCGGTCCAGCTGGCCGGCGTCGAGAAGCCCGAGCCGCTGGACAGCAGCATGTTGGCGCCGGAGACGCCGGGCACGTAGGAGAATACGTCCGCCTTGCCGTCGCCGTCGAAGTCCCCGAGGTTCCAGGGCGTGGTGCTGGACTGCTCGGTCCACGAACCACCGTTGAGAAACAGCGTCTTCGTCGCGGCCAGACCGGCCAGGACGTCGCCGAAGCCGTGGGTCAGCGCCCAATCGGCGACCGCGTAGCGCTGGAAGTCGTATTCCACGCCGTTGGCCACGGAGGTCATGTAGACGCGCACCAGGTTATCCACGACGTCCTGGTAGTGTTCGCCCATATCAAGGTGTGCGTTGTCGAAGAGATAGACCGTCGGCGTTCCCGAGGTGTCGACCACCTGGTTCCAGGCCCCTTCGACGGCCACCCCGGTCGCCGCGTTCAGCGACCACCAGTGTCCGTCGAGATTGACTTCGTTGATCACGAAGTTGGGCGTCACGATGATGCGGCTCTCGATGCCGGCTTGGTTCAGGAGGGCGGCGAGCACGGTCGCGAAGTCGGACTGCGACGCGGTCGAGGCCGACAGGAGGCCGGCGACATCGCTGGCCCCCGCGTCCGCGCCCAGGTTCCACAGGCCGGAGACCGCCTGAAGATAGAAGAACGCGTGGCTTTCAGCGGTGGAGAAGGCGCTGTTGGGCGCCGCGGCGGCGAACTGCTGCTCCACATAGCCGACCAGACCGGAGAAGCTGGTGATCCCGACGCGCCATCCGCCGTCGGCGAAGGCGGTGCTGACGTCGCTGTCCACCTGCGCGGCGTGCAGGCGCTGAAGCGGGATGTTGAGTATGGCGTAGTACTGGTCGAGCGTCAGTCCGTTCAGGTCGGAGTTGAGGGTCAGATAGCCGTTTTGGCTGTTGTCCGACGTCGGCCAGTCGGCGAGGTTAATCTCGGACAGGAAGGCGTCGCCGTAGGGCAGGCTGTGGAAGAAGTCGACGGTGTTGTATCGGTAGCCGTCCGCGAAGAAGCCGTCGTCGAAATAGGCGAGCATGTTCTGGCGGAATTCGACCAGCGCCTCGCGGTAGATCGAGGAACCCAGCTGCATGCCTTCGTGGTCGAAGCTGATGGCCTTCACGGTGGTGCTGGTGTCGACGATCTGGTCGACCGACGCCTCGTAGGCGATCCCCACATTGGCGTCCAAGGTCCACCACTTGCCGTCCAGCGAGGCCTCGACCAGGACGTGACCCACGCCGCCGACCACCCGCGTCTCGATGCCAGCCTGCGAAAGCAGGAAGGTCAGAACCGTGACGTAGTCCGTGCAGCAACCGATAGGCGAGTCGAGGTAGGTGCGAACCGACATCGTCGCGGGGTCGATGGCGCCCGTTATCTCGTTGTTCTGGACAGCGCCCGGCGCGTAGATGTCGGTCAGGTTGCCGTAGCTCCACAGACCCGAGACCCACTGCATGTAATAGAGAGCGCGGCTTTCCTGCGTTGAAAATGTGTGCGTGGTCTCCGCCGCGTAGGCGTCGGTGAATTTGTCCGCGACGAAGTCGGCCAGTTCCGTGAACGAGTGGATGTCCGCGCGCCAATCCTTGGCGCTGGCCTCGTGCGAGACGTTGCTTTCGAGGTTGGCGATCTGGATGCGCTGGGCGTTGTCCGTGATGGTGTCCCGCGCGGTCTGCGCGTCCATGACCCACCAACCGCCAACCCAGTTACTCACCAGGTTAATATTAAGGTCGAAGGAATCGTTCACCCACTGAGTGACGCCGCTGACCCCCAGAGTGTCCATCTTGATGATGGTCGCGCCGGAATTGCTCCACCCGCCAACCGTATTCCAAACTCCGTCTTCCAGCGTGAAGGTCAGATATTGCACGTCATCATTTTGTACTTTGATGTCAAAGTACAAGCTCTGGCCAAGATAGGCGATGAGTGGCGATGCAGAATACGTGTATTGCAACCTACTATAAACCTATCCGTGTTCGATCTGTAGCTCAATCGTTATAATACAGCCTTAGGCTTAACGGGTACAGACACAACTTAGAGCGCATCCCATCAGCCGGAACCGCCCTTTATTTCGGCGCCGACGCAAGGAGCGTTTCGTCGTTCAGCCGACCGCCCTATATGTCGAACGTCGCCGAGCCGTTAACGGCCAAGCTCTTCTTCCCGCCCTGTTGATAACCCCATGCCTCATGCAAAGATCTGCGGCCTTTCGACCCTCCAGGCCGTGACGGCCGCCCTGGACGGCGGCGCGACGCATCTGGGTTTCGTGTTCTTCGCCAAGAGCCCCCGCAACCTCGACCCCGAGGCCGCCGCCCGGCTGGCCGCGCCGCTGCGCCAATCACCAGTCAAGACCGTGGCCGTCACCGTCGATCCCGACGACGCCCTGGTCGACCAGCTGATGGCCACGCTGAAGCCCGACCTGATCCAGGTGCACGGCAAGGAGACCCCCTCGCGGGTCCGCGAGATCGCCCGGCGCAGCGGGGCCGGGGTGATCAAGGCCTTTTCGGTCTCGTCGGCGGCGGACGTCGACCAGGCCTCGGCTTTCGACGGCGTGGTCGAGCACCTGATGTTCGACGCCAGACCGGTGGAAGGATCCGCCCTCCCCGGCGGAACCGGCGCAAGGTTCGACTGGAGCCTGCTGGAAGGCCGGCGATTTTCTCGCCCGCATTTCCTGGCCGGGGGGTTGGATCCGTGGAACGTAGCCCTGGCGATCAAGGCCTCCGGCGCGCCGCTGGTGGACGTTTCCTCTGGCGTCGAGCGGGGTCCCGGCCTAAAGGACCCGGCTCTGATCACGGCGTTCCTCGACGCCGTCAAACGCGCGTGATGTTTCGCCTGATGTTTCGGAAGAGCTCGTGAACGTTCCGACCAAACCTAATGACTGGTCCGCCTACCCCGACGCCAGGGGCCGCTTCGGCGACTACGGCGGCCTCTATGTGGCCGAGACCCTGATGCCGCTCGTGCTCGAGCTGGACCGGGCCTACACGGAAGCCAAGAACGATCCGAGCTTCCAGAAGGAGCTGAGCGGCTACCTGACCCATTATGTCGGCCGCCCCAGCCCGCTGTATTTCGCCGAGCGCCTGACCCGGCACATCGGCGGCGCGAAGATCTATTTCAAGCGCGAGGAGCTGAACCACACCGGCGCGCACAAGATCAACAACTGCATGGGCCAGATCCTGCTGGCCCAGCGCATGGGCAAGACCCGGATCATCGCCGAGACCGGCGCGGGCCAGCACGGCGTGGCCAGCGCCACCGTGACGGCGCGCTTCGGCCTGCCCTGCGTGGTCTATATGGGCGCCGTCGACGTGGCGCGTCAGAAGCCCAACGTCTTCCGCATGAACCTGCTCGGGGCGGAAGTGCGCCCGGTGACCTCGGGGGCCGCCACCCTCAAGGACGCCATGAACGAGGCGATGCGCGACTGGGTCACCAACGTCCACGACACCTATTACATGATCGGCACCGCGGCCGGTCCGCACCCCTATCCGGCCATGGTCCGGGACTTCCAGGCGGTGATCGGCAACGAGACCCGCGAGCAGATCCAGGAGGCCGAGGGCCGGCTTCCGGACGCGGTCGTCGCCTGCGTCGGCGGCGGTTCGAACGCCATCGGCATGTTCCACCCGTTCCTGGCCGACGAGAGCGTCAAGATCTACGGCGTCGAGGCCTCGGGCCACGGGCTGGAGACCGACAAGCACGCCGCCTCGCTGACCGGCGGCCGCCCGGGCGTGCTGCACGGCAACAAGACCTACCTGCTGCAGGACGCCGACGGCCAGATCCTGGACGCCCACTCGATCTCGGCCGGCCTGGACTATCCGGGCATCGGGCCGGAGCACTCGTTCCTGCACGACGTCGGCCGGGCCCAGTACCTGACCTGCACCGACGACGAGGCCCTGAAGGCGTTCCAGCTGTGCGCCGAGCTCGAGGGCATCATCCCGGCCCTGGAAAGCGCCCACGCGATCGCCAAGCTGCCGCAGCTGGCCAAGGAGATCGGCGAGGGCGGGGTGATCGTGCTGTGCCTGTCGGGCCGAGGCGACAAGGACATCTTCACCGTGGCCGACGCCCTCGGGCGGACGATCTAGATGCGTTCGACTCCGCGCTCCACGCCCTCGTCCTTCGACAAGGGTTTTGGCTCCACCGCTTTTCCAGGCGGGAACTGAGATCATGACCAAAGACCGTATCGATCGCCGGTTCGCGGCCCTGAAGGCCGAGAACCGCGCCGGCTTCGTCTCCTACGTGATGGCCGGGGATCCCGACGCCGCCACGGCGCTGGCCATCCTGAAGGGCCTGCCGGCCGCCGGGGCCGACCTAATCGAGCTGGGCTTCCCGTTCTCGGACCCGATGGCCGAGGGCCCGACCATCCAGCGCGCCAGCCAGCGCGCCCTGGCCCAGAAGATGACCCTGAACGGCACGCTGGACCTGGTCCGCGCCTTCCGCGAAGGCGACCAGGACACCCCGCTGATCCTGATGGGCTACCTGAACCCGCTGGTGAACAAGGGCTTCGAGGCCTTCGCCCATGACGCGGCGCAAGCCGGGGTCGACGGCCTGATCGTGGTCGACTGCCCGCCGGAGGAGGCCGATCCGCTGGCCGACGCGCTCGAGGCCGCCGGGATCTCGCTGATCCGCCTGGCCGCCCCGACCACCGACGACGCGCGCCTGCCGGCCGTGGTCCGCCGCACCTCGGGCTTCCTGTACTACGTGTCGGTGGCCGGCGTGACCGGCGTGAAGTCGGCCGACGCCGGCGACGTGGCCCCGGCCGTGGCCAGGCTGCGCGCGGCCTCGGGCCTGCCGGTGGCGGTCGGTTTCGGCATCCGCACCCCGGCCCAGGCCGCCGCCGTGGCCCGCGTCGCCGACGCGGCCGTGGTCGGCTCGGCCTTGGTGGACGAAATCGAGTCCGCGGCCAAGGTGAACGAAAACGTGACCGAGAAGGTTCTTCTCAAGGCGTCGGAGCTGGCTAAGGCTGTGCGGTCGGCGCGACTCGAATTGGCGTGAGGCTGAAGGCTATGGCGATGGCTGAACCCCAGGGGCCCAAGAAGGGCGACAAGACCAAGGCGCCGGCGGAGGGCCGTCGCGGCGGCTGGCTGTCGCGGATCGCGCCCGGCGTGCGCGGCGCGTTCGCCAAGCGCGAGACCCCGGAGAACCTCTGGGTCAAATGCCCCGACACGGGCGAGATGATCTACCGCTCCGACCTGGAGGCGGCCCTGTGGGTCACCCCGGCCGGACGCCACATGCGCATCGGTCCCGAACTGCGCTTCAAGTTCACCTTCGACGAGGCGCTGTTCTCGGTCCTGCCGACCCCGGCCGTGTTCGAGGATCCGCTGAAGTTCTCGGACGGCAAGTCCTACAAGGACCGCCTGGCCGCCGCCCGCAAGGCGACCGGCGAGCAGGACGCCATGGCCATCGCCTTCGGCAAGGTCGGCGGCGTCGACGCCGTGGTGCTGGTCCAGGACTTCGCCTTCATGGGCGGTTCGCTGGGCATGGCCGCGGGCGAGGGCTTCATCGCCGCCGCCGAGGCCGCGATCGAGCGCCAGGTTCCGCTGGTGGCCTTCACCGCCGCCGGCGGCGCGCGGATGCAGGAAGGGGCCCTGTCCCTGATGCAGATGGCCCGTACCACCCTGGCCATCAACGCGATGAAGGACGCCGGCCTGCCCTACGTCGTGGTGCTGACCGACCCGACCACCGGCGGCGTCACCGCCTCCTACGCCATGCTCGGCGACGTGCACCTGGCCGAGCCGGGCGCCCTGATCGGCTTCGCCGGTCCCCGGGTGATCGAGCAGACCATCCGCGAGACCCTGCCGCCGGGCTTCCAACGCTCGGAATACCTGGTCGAGAAGGGCATGGTCGACCGTGTCACGCCGCGCAAGGAGCTGCCGGCCGTGCTGGGCTCGATCCTGGGCACCCTGATGATGGGACGCGGGCTCAAGGCGGCCTAGGACGTTCGTGAACGAACCTCGTCCTTCGACAAGCTCAGGATGAGGTTCGAATTTGGCGCTGAGTGAGCAATAGCCCTCATCCTGAGCCTGTCGAAGGACGAGGGCGGACCCTCATGACCGACCACCTCCGCGCCCACGACGCCGCGCTGGCGCGGCTGCAGGCCCTGCATCCCAAGCTGATCGACCTGTCGCTGGAGCGGATGGTCCGGCTGTGCGCGGCCCTGGGCGACCCGCAAAGGCGCCTGCCGCCGGTGATCCACGTGGCCGGCACCAACGGCAAGGGCTCGACCGTCGCCTATCTGCGGGCCATGGCCGAGGCGGCGGGGCTCCGCGTCCACGTCTTCACCTCGCCCCACCTGGTGCGGTTCGCCGAGCGCATCCGCCTGGCCGGGTCCCTGATCACCGACGAACACCTGGCCGAGGTGCTCGAGCGCGTCGAGACCGCCAACGCCGGCCTGCCGATCACCTTCTTCGAGATCACCACCGCCGCGGCGTTCCAGGCCTTTTCCGAGGTCCCGGCCGACCTGTGCCTGGTCGAGGTGGGGCTGGGCGGGGTGCTGGACGCCACCAACGTGGTCATGCCCGCCGTCAGCGTCATCGCCCCGATCGACATCGACCACCGCGAGTTCCTGGGCGACACCCTGGCGGCCATCGCCCAGGAAAAGGCCGGGATCATCAAGCCGAACATCCCGGTGGTCAGCGCCCGCCAGGCCGAGGAGGCCGAGCGGGTCGTCGAGCGCGAGGCCGACCTCGCCGAAGCGCCCCTGACTCTGATGGGCCGCGACTTCGACGCCTGGAGCGAGCGTGGACGGCTGCTGGTGCAGCTGCAGGACCGCCTGCTGGACCTGCCGGCCCCGTCGCTGCCCGGCGAGCACCAGTTCGCCAACGCCGGCCTGGCGGTGGCGGCGATGCTGGTCCTGAACGATGCGCGCATCGACGAGGCGGCCATGGCCCGAGGGATCGCCGCCGCGACCTGGCCCGCGCGGTTCCAGCGGCTGACGGCCGGACCGCTGGCCGCGCGCGCCAAGGCGGCCGGGGCTGACCTCTGGCTCGACGGCGGTCACAATCCGCACGCCGGCCAGGCCGTGGCCAGGGCCCTGGGCGACCTGGCCGCCCGCGACGGCCGGCCCGTGGCGCTGATCTCCGGCCTGCTGGCCAACAAGGACGCCGCCGGCTTCTTCGCGCCGTTCGCGGCGCTCGAGGCCAAGGTCTTCACGGTCACGTTCGAGGGCCACGCCGCCGCCAGCGCCGCCCAGACGGCGGCGGCGGCGGAGCTGGCCGGCCTGCGGGCCCAGGCCTGCGACAGCGTCGAGGCGGCCCTGGACAAGGCGCTGGCCGTCGCGCCGACGCCGCACGTGCTGATCTGCGGCTCGCTCTATCTGGCGGGCGAAGTGCTGGCGACGAGTCCGGAGACGTGGCCGGTCTAGGGGTCGGTCTAGGCGCCGGTCCGAACTAGACCAGGATGTTCAGCAGCGAGCCGGGGCGCAGGATGCGTTGCGGCTGTTCGGTTGGCTGGACGAACGGGCGGGCCGGCGGCTGGCGCTGCGGCTGGGCCTGGGTCTGCAGTTGGACGGCGATCGGCGGCGTGGTCGGCCGGGTCGCGGCGGCGTCGCCGACGGCCGCCTGGAAGAACGCCGCCGCGCGCGAGCCGCCGGTCCCCGTCGTCCCTTGGGACGAGGCGGGCCTCTGCGGAACGGCCGGCAAGCCGGTGGGGCGGATCGTGCTCATGAACGCGACTCTATCATGGTTAACGCAAAGTCGGCGAGCATGGTCAACGCGCGGTTAATGGTCGCGGTTCAGCGCCGGAAAACTACGGGAAAACCCGGAGAAAAATGAACGCCGGATGAAAGTCGGGTTGTCGACGCCGTTCAGGCTCGGCCGCCTAGGCTGTCCCCAGGATCGACCCGGATCGGGGCCGGGCGGTCGGACTCGAACTGATCTGAAAGGGACACCCGATGCGCACCACCGCAAAGACCACCGTTTCGCTGCTCGCCGCCGCCACCGCGGCCCTGAGCCTGGCTTCGGTCCCGAGCTTCGCCTCGGCCCATGACGGCCGCTATTATCGCGACCACCATCGTTACGAGCGCTACGACAGCCGTTACGACAGCCGTTACGACAGCCGTTACGACAGCCGTTATCGCAGCTACGACAGCTGCCGCTCGCACCGCAAGAACGGCAAGGCGACCGGCGCGATCATCGGCGCCGTGGCCGGCGGCCTGCTGGGCAACTCGGTCTCGCACGGCAACCGCACCCCCGGCACCCTGCTGGGCGCGGGCGTCGGCGCCTATGCCGGCAGCCAGATCGGCAAGGGTTCGCGCTGCTGACGCCGCTGAAACCGAACGCGGGCCCGGACCGGCATGGCCGTCCGGGCCTTTTCGCGTCCAGAGTCTTTGATTTTAGGCGTCTTCTTCGCGCGAGCCGGCGTCCACCTCGCTTGAAAACGCTTTAGCGCAGCTTGCCCAGCATCTCCTGGACGTCGGCGTCGGTCAGCGGGCCGCTGTGCTTGGCCAGGATCACGCCGTCGGCTCCGACCAGGAAGGTCTCGGGCACGCCGGTGACGCCGAACTCGATGCCCGCGCGGCCCGTGCGGTCCGCCAGCTTGACGGCGAACGGGTCGCCCAGCTCGGCGAGGAAGGCCTGGGTCCGGGCCGGCTCGTCCTTGTAGGCGACGCCGACCACGGTGACGCCCCGGGCCTTGAGCGCCATCAGCTGCGGCTGCTCCACCCGGCAGGGCGCGCACCAGGAGGCGAAGAAGTTGATCAGCCGCGGACCAGCCGGCGCGTCGCGCACCGCGACCATCGCGCCGGTGTCGAGGTCGGGCAGGGTCACGGCCGGGACCGGCTTGCCGACCAGGGCGTGGGGCTGGACATGCGGGTCGTGCTTGAGCGCGTAGCCGGCGAACAGCACGCCCAGGCCCAGCAGGACGATCAGCGGCGCGTAGCCGATCCAGCGGTTCACGGCTTCCCCGCCTCGCCTTGGGTCTCGCCTTGGACTTGGCGGCGCGCCTGCAGCCGCTCGGCCTCGCGCCGCCAGCGGCGGGCCGAGGCCAGGCTGTCGGCGATCATCCAGACGAAGGCGGCGGCCGTAAGGGCGAAGGCCGGCCAGACATAGACCGCGTACTTGCCGGCGTCGAAATCGAAGTGCATCCCTTAGCCCTCCGCCGCTTGCAGGGCCAGGGCCCGGGCCTTGCGCCGCCAGACCAGGGCGCGGATCCGCACCAGCCACAGCGATCCGAACGCCGACAGATAGGCCAGGCTCATCACCAGCATGGGCCAGGCATAGACCGCCGGCAGGGCGTCGCCCGGCTTGGCGAACAGCGTGGAGCTGCCCTGGTGCAGGCTGTTCCACCATTCGACCGAGAACTTGATGATCGGCAGGTTGATCAGGCCGACCAGGGCCAGGATCGCCGCGGCGCGGGCCGCCTTCTGCTCGTCCTCCAGGGCCGAGCGCAGGGCCAGATAGCCCAGATAGAACAGCAGCAGCACCAGCACCGAGGTCAGGCGGGCGTCCCACACCCACCAGGTTCCCCACATCGGCTTGCCCCACAACGAGCCGGTGACCAGGGCCAGGACCGTGAAGGCCGCGCCCAGCGGCGCGCAGGCCACGGCGGCGGCGTCGGCCAGGGCGTGGCGGAACACCAGGGCCAGGAAGCTGGCCACGCCCAGGCACAGATAGACGAACATGCTGATCACGGCGGCCGGCACGTGGATGAACATCATCCGCACCGTGTCGCCCTGCTGGTAGTCCTCCGGCGCGACAAAGGTCAGCACCAGGCCGACTCCGGCCAGCACCGCCGCGATCACGCCGAACATCGGCGCGGCCCAGCTGGAAAAGGCCATGAACCGCTCGGGGTTCGTCAGGAAATCCAGCGGATGATGTCGGTCACGGGCGTCCATTTCCGAGCCTTAGAAGACCTGGAGGACGCCCGCAATCGTCGAGACGGTCCAGCCGGCCTCAGGGCTTGCCCGGCATGCCGTCCGGACCGCCCTCGAAGCGCCGGGTTTCGACGTGGCGCATCATCGCGCCATGACCGCCGACCATCGGGCCCAGGGCGTCGAAGGCCTTCTTCTGGCTGGGCGACAGGGCCGCGTAGAAGGCGCGGGTGGCGTCGATGCGCGCCTTGGCGCGGGCCAGGTGCTCGGTCTCCCGATCCAGGCGCTCGGGCGTGGTCAGCGCCTTGGGCGGACCGTCCCCGTCCCCCTTCTTCGGCCGGTCGCCGTCCCAGTCCTTGGGCTCGGTCGCGGCCAGAAAGGCCTTCAGGGCGCCGTCCTGGTCGGGACGCAGCTGCAGCACGTCGCGCAGGTGCTGGGCGCGGGCTTCGGGATCCATGTGATGATGGCGCATCATCATCATCGGACCGCCGGGGCCATCGTGGGACATCGGCATGCCGGAGGGGGGCATGCCGGAAGGGGGCGGGCCGGGCGGCGGCGGACCGTCCTGGGCGACGGCGGCCGTCGCGGTGGAGAGGAGGATCGCGGCCGCGGCCGTCAAGGCCAGGCGGCTCGGTTGCATGCGCATCTGATTGCTCCGTGGAAAATACCTTGAGCAGAACCTCAATTCCCCATGTAACGCCGGAATGTCAGAATCTTCGACGAATGTTGCAGGACTGACGGACAGATCGTCGATAACGCTTTGACGCCGCGATGGATTCTCGCGGCGCCGCGCCCCAACGGAGGTCCCGGAATGCTCTACCTGCTGGTCAAGGCCGCGATTTCGGGGGTGATCATCGCCCTGGTGTCCGAGATCGCCAAGCGCCAGCCGGGCTTCGCCGCCCTGGTCGCCTCGCTGCCGCTGATCTCGATCCTGGGCATGCTGTGGCTGTGGCGCGACACCCGCGACGTCGGACGGATGGCCACCCACGTCGAGGCGACCTTCTGGTACGTGCTGCCGTCCCTGCCGATGTTCCTGATCGTACCGGCCCTGCTGCGGCGGGGCGTGAACTTCTGGATGGCGCTGGGCGCCGGTTGCATCGTCACCGTGGGCCTCTATCTGACCATGACGGCGATCGGACCGCGCTTCGGCCTGAAGCTCTGACTGCTGTCATGCGCTGACGGCGGTTCGGGCCGGAGTGGGTATCGACAACATTCAGGCTCGGTGCGTGGTCCTCGTCCTTCGACAGACTCAGGATGAGGACCATTTACAAGTCCGAGGCTAGAAAAACCTCATCCTGAGCTTGTCGAAGGACGAGGTTTTCGTCCCAGCCGCCGAATGTCGATGCGGGCTAGACCGCGCGCCTATCTCCGCCCCTCCGAACACGGTTAGAAGCCTGGCCATGAAACGCCCCGACAAGCATGTCGCCTTCCTCGCCCTGATCGTCGCCGGCGTCTGCTGGGGGCTGGGCTTCCCGCTGGGCAAGCTGGTGCTGCGCGAGACCGACGCGGCGCACATGGTGCTGTTGCGGTTCGCGGTGGCGGCGGTGGTCGCCGCGCCGTTCGCCCTGAGGACCGCCGAGGCCCGGGCCCTGTTCCGCTCGCCGGTGATCCTGGCGGCCGGGGCGCTGTACGGGATCGCCTTCATGGTGCAGTTCGAGGGCCTGGCCCATGTCAGCGTCACCCTGGCGGCCCTGCTGGTCGGGGCCATGCCGGCCCTGATCGCCATCTCGGCCAAGCTGCTGGGCGAGAAGGTCAGCCGCGCCTCATGGGGCGGGGTGGCGGCCGCGACCCTGGGCGCCGCCCTGATCGCCGGCAAGCCGGACGGGGCCGGCTCGCCCCTGGGCGTGGCCCTGTCGCTGGGCTCGCTGTTCATCTTCCTGGCCTGGCTGATCGTGCTGCGCCGCGCGCCCAAGGCCCCGACCCCGATGGCCATACCGGCCGTGACGGTGATCATCGCCGCCGCCACCGTGCTGCCGATCTCGTGGGTCATGCACGGACCGCCCAAGCTGGATCTTTCGCCGATGGTCTGGGTCGGCATTCTCGGCCTGGGCGTGCTGGGCACTCTGCTGGCCACCGCCGCCTGGCAGTTCGGCTCGGCCCGGGTCGGCAGCGCCAGCGCCGGGGTGTTCATCAATATCGAGCCGCTGATGGGCGCCTGCATCGGGGTGTGGCTGTTCGGCGACCACCTGACCTGGGCCCTGGCGGCCGGCGGCCTGATGATCATCGCCGGCAGCTTCGCGGTGGTGCTGGGCGAGCGGCATGTGGCACCGGTGACGGCGAGCGCGGGGCCGATCTAGGCGACTAGATCGTTTCAAACCCTTCCTGCCAGTGATCCTGGTCTAGCCGGTAACCGTCGATACTGAAGCCTTCAGGAGTATCGCAAAAGCCCGGCTGGACCATCAGCCGCAGAACGGCATCTTCGGCTGCGGCTTGCGAGCGATAGACCCCAATCAACTTGGTGTCGTCACCGAACTCGTCGTCGGCCCTGACGTGATGAAGAACGTAGACTGTATTTTTCTCATCCACGATCCAACCTCCCAACCTCAGTCCAGCGCGTTCCGGCACGCCGCCGCCATGGCGATCGGGCCCAGGGCCACGGCCGCGGCCGAATAGGCCAGCAGCAGGAACAGTCCCCCCGTCCACGGCAATCCCCCGGCCAGGGCGTCCAGCGCCCCGGCCCCGAAGATCACCGGCGGCACGTAGAGCGGCAGGACGATCACCGCCACCAGCAGGCCGCCGCGCTTGGACCCCAGCGCCAGGCTGGCGCCCAGTCCGCCCAGGAACGAGAAGGCCAGGCCCCCGGCCAGGGCGCAGGGGATCAGCAGCGGGATGATGTGCGGCGAGGCGCCCAGCGCCAGGGCGGCGATCGGAGCGGCCAGGGCCAAGGGCGCGCCGGCCGCCAACCAGTGGGCCAGGCACTTGGCCACGGCCACCGCCTCCAGCGGGGCGGGACCCAACGCCAGCAGGTCCAGCGCCCCATCCTCGAAGTCGCGCTCGAACAGGCGCTCCAGGGAGAGCAGGGCGGCCAGGGCCAGGGCCAGCCAGGCGATGCCGGGGGCCAGCGAGGCCAGCCGCTCGGGCGCGCGGCCGGCCGCCAGCGGCAGCAGGGTCACGACGCAGGCGTAGAAGGCCAGGGCCAGCAGCGGCCCGCCGCCATTGCCCCAGGCCAGGGCCAGCTCGCGGCGCAGCAGGATCAGGAACGCCTTCATCCGCCGACCTCCACCACGCGGCAGGGAACGGGCAGGGGATCGTGGACGGCGGCCAGCACCATGCCGCCGCCTTCGAGGTGTCGAGCCATCAGGGCGCCGAAGCCCTCGCGATGGCCGGCGTCCAGCGGGGCCATCGGCTCGTCCAGCAGCCACAGCGACCGGGGGCTGGCCAGCAGCCGGGCCAGGGCCACGCGCCGGCGCTGACCGGCCGACAGACGACGGATCTCCAGGTCGAGCAGGCGGTCCAGGTCCAGCTTCTTCGCGGCCGCGCGCGCCGAGGCCTCGGACCCGCCGGTCCAGCGGGTCTGGAACAGCAGCTCCTCCCAGGCCGAACGCGTCGATTTCAGGCCGTCGTGATGGCCGACCAGGTGCAGCCCGTCGGACCGCGCGACCTCGGCCTCCAGCGGGCCGGCCTCGCCGTCGAAGCCGATGACGCCCCGCGACGGCCGCAACAGGCCCGCCACGGCCCGCAACAGGCTGGTCTTGCCCGCGCCGTTGCGTCCCGTCAGGGCCACGGCCTGTCCCGCCGAGATCTCCAGATCCAGACCCGAGAACAGCCGCCGCTCGCCGCGAACAAGACTTAAGTCCTTGATGCGAATAGCTCTCAACATGGACGGGAAGCCCTCAAGACCCTGCCCTGTGCATGGACGTTGCCGACGACGACCGCTAAGAAGCCCTCGGCCGTCACCCTCCGCATTGGATGGGGCGTACGCGGCGCGAGGATGGACGCTGTGGGTCCGCCTCGATCGCGCGATCCCTGGAGAGGTTTTCCGGCGGCCGTGGACAGAGAAGGGATCCTTCGAAATGGCGTCTGTAGACAGCCTCAAAACCCGCCGCGAACTTGTCGTCGGCGGCAAGACCTACGTCTATTACAGCCTTCGCGCCGCTGAGGAAGCGGGTCTGAACGGCGCCGGCAAGCTGCCGGTCTCGATGAAGGTGCTGCTGGAGAACCTGCTGCGCTACGAAGACGGCGTTTCCGTCAACGAAGCCGACCTGAAGGCCGTGGCCAACTGGCTGGACAACAAGGGCAGCGTCGAGCACGAAATCAGCTTCCGCCCGGCCCGCGTCCTGATGCAGGACTTCACCGGCGTTCCGGCCGTCGTCGACCTGGCCGCCATGCGCGACGCCATGGTCGCCCTGGGCGCCGACCCGGCCAAGATCAACCCGCTGAACCCCGTCGACCTGGTCATCGACCACTCGGTGATGGTCGACAACTTCGGCAATCCCAAGGCCTTCGAAGACAACGTCGCCCGTGAATACGAGCGCAACCTGGAGCGCTACCGCTTCCTGCGCTGGGGTTCGTCGGCGTTCAACAACTTCCGCGTCGTGCCCCCGGGCACCGGCATCTGTCACCAGGTGAACCTGGAATACCTGGCCCAGACCGTCTGGACCAACGAAGCCGAGGGCGAAACCACCGCCTATCCCGACACCGTCGTCGGCACCGACAGCCACACCACCATGGTCAACGGCCTGTCGGTCCTGGGCTGGGGCGTGGGCGGCATCGAGGCCGAGGCCGCGATGCTGGGCCAGCCGATCCCGATGCTGATCCCGGAAGTCATCGGCTTCAAGCTGACCGGCGCCATGCCGGAAGGCGCGACGGCCACCGACCTGGTGCTGACCGTCACCCAGATGCTGCGCAAGAAGGGCGTGGTCGGCAAGTTCGTCGAGTTCTACGGCGACGCCCTGGCCAACCTGACCCTGGAAGACCAGGCGACCATCGCCAACATGGCTCCGGAATACGGCGCCACCTGCGGCTTCTTCCCGATCAGCGCCTCGACCGTGGCCTATCTGAAGGGCACCGGCCGCGACGCCGCCCGCGTCGCCCTGGTCGAAGCCTACGCCAAGGAGCAGGGCCTGTGGTGGGAGCCGGGCGTGCCCGAGCCGACCTTCACCGACACCCTGGAGCTGGACCTGTCGTCGGTTCTGCCGTCGCTGGCCGGCCCCAAGCGTCCGCAGGACCGCGTGCTGCTGACCGAGTCCGCCGCCAAGTTCGCCGAGAGCCTGGCCGGCGAGTTCGGCAAGGCCGAGGCCCCCAACGCCCGCGTGCCGGTCGAGGGCGAGACCTTCGACGTCGGCCACGGCGACGTGGTCATCGCCGCCATCACCAGCTGCACCAACACGTCGAACCCCTCGGTCCTTATCGCCGCCGGCCTGCTGGCCAAGAACGCGGTGGCCAAGGGCCTGAAGGTCAAGCCGTGGGTGAAGACCTCGCTGGCCCCCGGCTCGCAGGTGGTCACCGACTATCTGCTGAAGGCCGGCCTGACCAAGCACCTCGACGCGCTCGGCTTCAACCTGGTGGGTTACGGCTGCACCACCTGCATCGGCAATTCGGGCCCGCTGCCCGAGAACATCAGCAAGGCCGTCAACGACGCCGACCTGGTGGCCTGCTCGGTGCTGTCGGGCAACCGCAACTTCGAAGGCCGCGTGAACCCGGACGTGCGCGCCAACTACCTGGCCTCGCCGCCGCTGGTGGTGGCCTACGCCCTGGCCGGCTCGATGAAGATCGACCTGGCCACCCAGCCGCTGGGCCAGGACAAGAAGGGCAATGACGTCTTCCTGAAGGACATCTGGCCCTCGAACGAGGACATCGCGACCCTGCAGCGCAAGTCGGTCACCGAAAAGATGTTCGCCAGCCGCTACGGCGACGTCTTCAAGGGCGACAAGAACTGGCAGGGGATCAAGATCACCGGCGGCCAGACCTACGCCTGGGAAGGTGACTCCACCTACGTCCAGAACCCGCCCTACTTCCCCAACATGTCGATGACCCCGACCCCGGTCACCGACATCGTGGAAGCCCGCGTCCTGGCCGTGTTCGGCGACTCGATCACCACCGACCACATCAGCCCGGCCGGCTCGATCAAGAAGACCAGCCCCGCCGGCCAGTACCTGATCGACCACGGCGTCGACCCGCTGGACTTCAACGGCTACGGCGCCCGTCGCGGCAACCACCAGGTGATGATGCGCGGCACGTTCGCCAACATCCGCATCCGCAACAAGATCACCCCGGACATCGAAGGCGGCGTGACCAAGCACTTCCCCTCGGGCGAGGTGATGTCGATCTACGACGCGGCCATGAAGTACCAGGCCGAGGGCCGTCCGGCCGTGGTGTTCGGCGGCAAGGAATACGGCACCGGTTCGTCGCGTGACTGGGCGGCCAAGGGCACCAAGCTCCTGGGCGTCCGCGCGGTGATCTGCGAAAGCTTCGAGCGCATCCACCGTTCCAACCTGGTCGGCATGGGCGTTCTGCCTCTGCAGTTCGTCCAGGAAGGCTGGCAGAAGCTGGAGCTGACGGGCGAGGAGATCGTCTCGATCCGCGGCCTGCAGGACCTGTCGCCGCGCAAGCAGCTGATCGTCGAGCTCTATCGCCCGACCGACGGCCGCATCGCCCGCTTCCCGGTCCGCTGCCGCATCGACACCCCCACCGAGCTTGAATATTTCAAGAACGGCGGCGTGCTGAACTACGTGCTGCGCAACCTGGCCAAGGCCGACTAAGCGCGACGCGCTCGAAAAGACGAAGCCGGGTCCCCACGGGGCCCGGCTTTTTCTTTGGGTTTTTCGTGCGGCGGATTTCTTCTTTTGCGCGAGAAAGCCGCCTTCACGGCCTCGTGAACGGCCATCGACCACGATCTTGGCTTAAGTGCCCCGCACATGCGTCAGGCCCTGCTCTTTCTCGCTCTCACCACCCTCGCGGGTTTTTCAGCCGCGCCCGCGCTCGCCGCGAAACCGCCGGTGGTCGTCGAGCTGTTCACCGCTCAAGGTTGCTCCTCCTGCGGCAAGGCCAACCAGGTCATCGCCGACATGGCCGACGACAAGGGCGTCCTGGCCCTGACCTATTCGGTCGACTACTGGGACTACCTCGGCTGGACCGACACCTTCGCCAAGCCGGCCTTCGCGACCCGCCAGCGCGCCTACGCCCAGAAGTTCTCGCTGCGCGACGTGCCGACCCCGCAGGTCGTGGTCGCGGGCCGCCAGCAGGCGTCCGGCGCCAAGGCCGAGGCGGTCGAGACCCTGGTCAAGGATGCGGCCAAGGCGCCGTCCAATCCGCCGGACATGGAATTCATCGGCGACGGCGGCCGCGTGGCCGTCGGCTCGGGCCCCGCGCCGCGCGGCGGGGGCGAGGTCTGGCTGGTGCGCTACGACCCGCGCGAGCAGGACATCGCCGTCAAGCGCGGCGACAACCGCGGCCAGACCCTGGTCCACCGCAACGTCGTGCGCGAACTGGTCCGCCTGGGTCCCTGGAACGGCCGGCCCAAGCTCTACCGCCTGCCCGTCGCCGCCGACGAGGCGCTGAAGACCGTGATCATCGTCCAGGGCGCCAAGGGCGGCCGGGTGATCGGGGTGCTGCAGGAAGTTTCGGAAAAGTAGGGTCCTCCCCCTGTGGGGGAGGTGTCGGCGAAGCCGACGGAGGGGGAGTGATCGGCAGATGCCGAATTCCTCGATCGATCCCACAACTCCCCCCACCGGCGCTTCGCGCCTCCCCCACAGGGGGAGGACCTATGTCCAAAAGAAAAGCCCGCGCGGGGAGGGGACACCGCGCGGGCCTCTTAGGGGGAGGGGAAATGTCTAGTCCGTCGGCTGACCAGAGCCCGAATCAGGGGGGCTGGGGGGCTGTTCAGGGTCCGGATCCGAGGCGTCCGATCAGCCGACACTGACCTTATGGCGGGCCAAATCGGCGGTGGAAGGGCGCGATAAAGGTCGTTTCGCGGCGGTTCGTGTCGTGGATGTGTCCGAGCCGCGCTGAACGTCGCGGTGGCGCGCACGCGAAAACCCCGCGTGGAGAGGGGCGCCACGCGGGGGTCTCGGGCAATGCTTTAGAGGGTGGTCTGTCGGCCGACCGGCCCACGATCGAGGGGGCTGGGGGGGCTGTTCAGGATCCTGAACCGCAGGATGTCCGATCGGCCGACCAGTCGAAGATGGTGGGCCAACCGGGCGGCGAGGGGTCGAAATTAAGGTCATTTCGTGGCCCATCGCGACAGTACGGAGATTATCAAGCGCCACTGTAGCAAGGCCGCAACGCCGGTCTCGACGCGCACGCCGCCCTTCGCCGAGGGGCGCTCGCCTCGAAGCCCGATTTGGGGTTAGGATTCGCCCGATGGCCCTGGATTCCCGCCCCCCGGTCACCGTCAAGAACGGTGTCGTTTTCTTCGAGCGTCGCGAGATCGACCAGCTCCTGCGGCTCTATGGCCGGATGGTCGCCGCCGGCGAGTGGCGCGACTACGGCATGGCCGGCCTCAGCGACCACGCGGTGTTCTCGGTGTTCCGCCATGCGGCCGAGGCGCCGCTCTACCGCATCGAGAAGCACCCGGCCCTGGCCCGCAAGCAGGGCGAATGGGCGGTGATCGGCCAGGGCGGCCTGACCCTCAAGCGGGGCCACGACCTGGCCCAGGTGCTGCGGATGTTCGACAAGGGCCGGTTCAAGGTCATCGACTGAGGCGCTTTTGAACCGATCGCGGGGCCGCCGGCGTTCCCATGGGACCGGGCGCCGGCTCGGCCTGACGGGAGCCCCGCATGATCGCCGAACCCCTTTCCGTGGCCCATCTGCTGGCCCGCACCTGGTGGCTGGTGCTGCTGCGCGGCCTGGCGGCGATCCTGTTCGGGGCCCTGGCCCTGCTGTGGCCGCACCTGACCCTGGTCATCCTGGTGATCCTCTACGCCGTCTACGCCCTGAGCGACGGGGTGTTCGCCCTGGCCGAAGCGCTGCGCGGCGGCGGCATCGTCCCGCGATGGTGGCTGGTGGTGATCGGGGTCGCGAATCTCGTCGCGGGCGTGGCCGCCCTGGCCTGGCCGGCGCTCACGGCGATCCTGCTGATCATCCTGATCGGCGTGTCCGCCGTGGCGCGCGGCCTGTTCGAGATCATCGGCGCCGTCCATATGCGCAAGGTCATCGACAACGAATGGACGCTGATCGCGTCGGGGACGATCTCGGTGCTGTTCGGGGCGGGGGTGGTCCTGGCGCCGCGGGCCGGCGCCTTGGCCCTGGCCTGGCTGATCGGCGTCTGGGCCATCGCGCTGGGCGTGCTGATCGTGGCCCTGGCGCTGCGGCTGCGCCGGCTGCGCCGTCGCCTCTAGGCCAGGAAAAAGGCCCCGGCGGTTTCCCGCCGGGGCCCTCGTCTCGAGTTCCGGACCTGGCGTCTAGCGGCGGCTGCCGAAGATGCTGAGCAGGAATTGGAACAGGTTGATGAAGTTCAGATACAGGTTCAGCGCGCCGTAGTTGGTGGCCACCGCCATCGAGTTCTGATCACCGCCCATTTCGTAATAGGCCATCTTCAGCCGCTGGGTGTCGTAGGCGATCAGGCCCGCGAAGATGAGCACGCCCAGGATGCTGATGATGAAGCTCAGGCCCGGCAGGTGCAGGAACATCTGGACCAGCGAGGCCAGAACCAGGCCGATCAGGCCCATGATCAGGAAGCTGCCGAAGCCGGTCAGGTCCTTCTTGGTGGTGTAGCCGAACAGGCTGAGGCCGCCGAAGGCGATCGAGGTGATCAGGAACGTCGTGAACACCGACTGGATGTTGTAGACGATCAGCCACAGGCCCAGGCCCGCGCCGATCGAGGCCACCAGCGCCCAGTACAGCGCGCCGGACGAGCGGGCGGTCGGGTTACGCATGGCGAAGATCGACACCAGGATCATGACCAGCGGCGCGAAGCGCAGCACCATGCCCAGCACCGTGAAGCCCGCCAGGCGGCCGTCCGGAGTGAGGACGTAGAGCAGGTTGGCGACCGGCGCGTAGGCGGTCGTCAGGTAGGCCAGGGCGGCGGACAGCAGAAGACCCAACGCCACCTTGTTGTAGACGCCGAGCATGAAACTGCGCAGGCCGGCGTCAACCGACATGTCGGCGCGATCCGCGGGGATCGAGCGCGCGTAGCCGCGGTTGAAGTCGTTCATCGGGGTAAGGCCCTTCGAAAAAGCAGCGCGCCCATCTTGGACGCTCCCCGAATATCGGGGTCCTGCGAGTATCATGCAAGATGTTGCGCTTTCCGTGGCGCGCGCCGCCCGTAAGATGGATGCGATAGATCCTTGAAAGGGGCGACATGGACTACGTCGAACTCGGCCGGACCGGCATCCAAGTCTCGCGCTGCTGCCTGGGCACCATGACCTGGGGCTCGCAGAACAGCGAGGCGGAAGCCCACCAACAGATGGACTACGCGCTCGACCAGGGCGTGACCTTCTGGGACACCGCCGAGATGTACGCCAGCCCGCCCAATCCCGAGACGCAAGGGTCGACCGAGCGCCATATCGGTTCGTGGCTGAAGACGACCGGCAAGCGCCAGCAGATCGTCCTGGCCTCCAAGGTGGCCGGCCGGGGCGCGGCGTTCGGCGGCCTGTCGTGGATGCGGCCGGACGGCGGCCCCACCCGCCAGACCAAGGCCCAGATCGACTATGCGGTGGAGCAGTCGCTCAAGCGCCTGGAGACCGACTATCTGGATCTCTACCAGCTGCACTGGCCCGACCGGCCGGTGCGGGTGTTCGGCGGCCAGACGTTCAAGGACTACGAGCAGGACTTCGAGGCGTTCGGCGACATCCTCGAGGCGCTGGACGCCCATGTGAAGAAGGGGACGATCCGCGCGATCGGCGTCTCGAACGAGTTTCCGTGGGGCGTGATGCGCTTCCTGGCCGAGAGCGAGCAGCGCGGCCTGCCGCGCATCGCCTCGATCCAGAACGCCTACCACCTGGCCAACCGCACGTTCGAATACGGCCTGGCCGAGATCGCCATGCGCGAACAGGTCGGCCTGCTGGCCTATTCGCCCCTGGCCCAGGGCGCCCTGACCGGCAAGTACCTGGACGGCAAGCTGCCGGCCGGCTCGCGCAAGGCCCTCTACAACCGCATGCAGCGCTACGAAGGCCCCGGCGCCGAGGAGGCGATCCGCGGCTATGTCGACCTGGCCGCCCATTTCGGCGTCGACCCCGCCCAGCTGGCCTTGAAGTTCTGCGACACCCGCCCGTTCGTCACGGCCACCATCATCGGCGCCACCTCGATGGACCAGCTGAAGACCAACATCGCCGCCTTCGACCTGACCTGGACCGAGGAGATGGAAAAGGCGGTCAACGCCCTGCACGCGCTGCAGCCGAATCCTTGTCCGTGAGAACCTAGGCCCTCCCCCTGTGGGGGAGGCGGCCGAAGGCCGGTGGGGGGAGTTGTGGGACGATCGATCCGAGTTGCGGTCCATGGCCTATTACTCCCCCCTCCGTCGGCTGCGCCGACACCTCCCCCACGGGGGGAGGATCGGCTAGAACAACGCCATGATCCGCCTGTTCACCGCCATCGCCATTCCCGCCGAGGTCGGCGACCACCTGTTGCCGCGCCAGCACGGCATCGAGGGCGCGCACTGGCGGCCGCGCGAAGCGTTCCACATCACCCTGAAGTTCATCGGCGACGTGCAGGAGACCATCGCCGCCGACCTGGACGAGGAACTGCGGGGAATCGAGGCCCCGGCCTTCGACCTCGAACTCCAGGGAGTCGGCCATTTCGGCGAGGGGATCGAGATCCACGCGGTCTGGGCCGGGGTCGCCGAGAACCCCGACCTGCGGCGCCTGGCCAAGGCCAATGAGAGCGCCGCCCGCCGGGCCGGCCTCAAGCCCGAGACCCGGGTCTACACCCCGCACCTCACCCTGGCCTATCTGAAGCGCCCCGCCGTGCCCGAGGTCGCCGCCTGGATCCAGGCCAACAACCTGCTGCACTCGCCGCCGTTCCGCGTCGACCGCTTCGGCCTCTATTCCAGCTGGCGCACCCACGAGGGCTCGGCCTACCGGCTGGAGGCGGAATACCCGCTGGGCTGAACCGGCCACCGTGCGTCCTTCGAGGCTCGGCTGCGCCTCGCACCTCAGGAT
Organism: Caulobacter sp. Root1455; assembly: GCF_001426905.1. Taxonomy (GTDB): domain Bacteria; phylum Pseudomonadota; class Alphaproteobacteria; order Caulobacterales; family Caulobacteraceae; genus Caulobacter. The sequence continues at coordinate 16,829 of NZ_LMFQ01000023.1, read as the reverse complement.
GAGGAATTCAGTGGCAACAAAGCTCCTCATCCTGAGGCGCCCGCGAAGCGGGCCTCGAAGGACGCACGGCGCTTAAGCCGAAACGTTCAAGAACGGCGTTCGCTCTTGCGATTTGATCGCGCGGCGGGCCAGATCACGGCGGCGCTCAACGGAGACCCGCATGTCCCTCTATCTGTTCGCTCTGCTGATCGGCGTGGTCGCCGGCCTGCGCGCCATGACCGCCCCGGCCGCCGTCGCCTGGGGCGCGCACCTGGGCCTGATCCCGCTGACGGGCACGCCGCTGGAGTGGGTGGGCGGCACGATCGCCACCTGGGTGTTCACCGCCCTGGCCGTGCTGGAGTTGATCGGCGACCAGCTGCCCCAGACCCCCAGCCGCAAGGTTCCGGCCCAGTTCGGGACCCGCATCGTCAGCGGCGCCTTCTGCGGCGCGGCGATCGGCATGAGTGGCGGCGCCTGGATCGGCGGCGCGGTCGCCGGGGCGATCGGCGCGGTGATCGGCACGCTGGGCGGAGCGGACGTCCGCGGCCGCCTGGCCAAGGCGGTCGGCAAGGACCTGCCGGCCGGCCTGATCGAAGACGTCGTCGCGGTCGGCGGCGCGATCCTGATCGTCACCGCGGTCAAGTAGATGTCGGGCCCCATTCCCGAAAGGCGCGCCTTCGACGCCATCATCATCGGGGCCGGGCAGGCGGGCCCGTCCCTGGCCGGACGGCTGACCGACGCCGGCTGGACCGTCGCCCTGATCGAACGCAAGGACTTCGGCGGAACCTGCGTCAACACCGGCTGCATGCCGACCAAGACCCTGGTGGCCAGCGCCTACGCCGCCCACCTGGCGCGGCGGGCGGCGGAGTACGGCGTGGTCCTGCAAGGTGAAGTCGGCGTCGACATGAAGCGCGTCCACGACCGCGCCCGGACCGTCACGCTCAACGCCCGGGGCAACCTGGAAAAGTGGCTGGGCGGCATGAAGGGCTGCACGGTCTTCCGGGGCCACGCCCGCTTCGAGGGCGCCGAGACCGTGCGGGTCGGCGACGACCTGCTGACCGCCCCGAAGATCTTCCTCAATGTCGGCGGCCGCGCCAACGCGCCCGACATGCCGGGATTGGACCAAATCAGATACCTGACCAATGTCGGCATGATGGAGGTCGAGGCGTTGCCCCGGCATCTGGTGATCGTCGGCGGCAGCTATATCGGCCTTGAGTTCGCCCAGATGTACCGGCGCTTCGGCGCCAAGGTCACCGTGGTCGAGATGGGTCCGCGCCTGATCGGCCGCGAGGATCCCGAGATCTCCGACGCCGTGCGCGAGATCCTCGAGGCCGAGGGGGTGAACGTCCGCCTCAACGCCGAATGCATCGCCTTCGCCCCCTGTGACGAAGGGGTTTGCGTCCATGTCACCTGCGAGGACGGCGCGCCGCAGGTGACCGGCTCGCACGTGCTGCTGGCCATCGGCCGCAAGCCCAACACCGACGACCTGGGTTTGGACAAGGCCGGTATCGACCTCGATAAACGCGGCTACGTGGTCGTCGACGACCAGCTGAGGACCAGCCATCCCGGCGTCTGGGCGATGGGCGACTGCAACGGCAAGGGCGCCTTCACCCACACCGCCTACAACGACTTCGAGATCATCGCCGCCAACCTCCTGGACAACGACCCTCGGAAGGTCAGCGACCGCATCACCTGCTACGGCCTGTTCATCGACCCGCCGCTGGGCCGGGTCGGCATGACCGAGGCCGAGGCCCGCGCCACGGGCCGCCCGCTGCTGGTCGGCAAGCGCCCGATGACCCGGGTCGGCCGGGCGGTCGAGAAGGGCGAGACCCAAGGCTTCATGAAGGTGGTGGTCGACGCCGAGACCAAGCAGATCCTCGGCGCGGCGATCCTGGGCCTGAACGGCGACGAGGCGATCCACGGCATGATCGACATCATGTACGCCAAGGCGCCCTACACGACGATCCAGCGCGCGGTGCACATCCACCCGACGGTGTCGGAGCTGATCCCGACGATGCTGGGGGAGCTGAAGCCGCTGGTCTAGGCCGATCCACACTGGCCCCGGTGCGAGGTCCTCGTCCTTCGACAGGCTCAGGATGAGGACCTTTGACAGGCCGAGCGACAGAAAAACCTCATCCTGAGCTTGTCGAAGGACGAGGCTTTCGTCTCAGACCTTGAATGTCCTCACGCCGCCGCGTGGTCCTTCAGCACGCCCAGCGGGACCACCGCCAGCATCTCCTCGTGGCTGGCCTCCAGCACCACCGGTGGGGCGACGCCGGCGTCCAGGGCCTCCTTCCAGCGGCCGGCGCACAGGCACCAGCGATCGCCGGCGACCAGGCCCCGGAACGCGTATTCCGGGCGCGGGGTCGACAGGTCGTTGCCGGTGGCCGCCGAGAAGGCCAGGAACTCGGCGGTCATCACCGCGCACACCGTGTGCAGGCCCAGATCGTGCGGCCCGGTCTCGCAGCAGCCGTTGCGATAGAAGCCGGTCACCGGGTTCAGCGAGCAGGGCTGCAGCTCCTGGCCCAGGACGTTCTTGGCGGTGTCGTCGTAGCGCGTGGTCATGCCCCGAGCTTAACCCCGTTCCCGGGGATTGTGTCTGGCGAATCTGGACGCGGTTCTGCTGTTGTCGCGTGTGACGGCTTCCGGTGCGGCGCTTCAGATGCTTAAGAGGAAGCACAAGACCAAGAAGTCCAGCGGGAGCCTCATGTCCGACATCGCCCGGCCGCGCCGCAGCGCCCTCTACATGCCCGCCTCCAACGCCAAGGCGGTGGACAAGGCGCGCACCCTGGACGCGGACGTGATCATCCTGGACCTTGAGGACGCCGTCGCTCCGGACATGAAGGAAGCGGCCCGCGACGCCGCCGTCGCGGCGGTCAAGGCCGGGGGCTTCGGCCCGCGCGAGATCGTCATCCGCACCAACGGCCTGGACACCCCCTGGGGCGAGGCCGACCTGAAGGCCGCCGCCGAGGCCGGCCCCGACGCGGTCCTCGTGCCGAAGGTCAACGACGCCGCCGACGTCTACGCCTACCAGGCCGCGCTGCACGCCGCCCCGGCCGCCACCAGGCTGTGGACCATGATCGAGACCGGCAAGGCCGCCTTCCACCTGTGGGAGATCGCCGCGGCGTCGCGCACCACCCGCCTGACCGGCTGGGTGATGGGGGTCAACGACCTGGCCAAGGAGATGCGGGCCCGCCAGACGCCGGGCCGCGAGGCCTTCCTGCCGATCCTGTCGCTGTCGGTGGCCGCCGCCCGGGCCCACGGCCTGACCATCCTGGACGGGGTGCACAACGACATCGAGGACCTGGACGCCCTGGCGGCGGTCTGCGGCCAGGCCGTCGACTTCGGCTTCGACGGCAAGACCCTGATCCACCCCAAGCACCTGGAGATCTGCAACCGCGCCTTCTCGCCGACCGCCGACGAGATCGCCTGGAGCCAGGCGGTGATCGCCGCCTTCGCCGCCCCGGAGAACGCCGGCAAGGGCGCGCTGCGGGTCGAGGGCAAGATGGCCGAGCGGCTGCATTTGGTTCAGGCGCAGCGGCTGGTGGCGGTGGCCGCCGCCATCGCCGAACGCTCGGCCGCCTAGACCGAAAGCCCGATGCGCGCGCTCCTGATCTCCCTGCTGGCCCTCGCCGCCGCCCCCGTTCTGGCTCAGGAGGCGCCGGTCGCGACAGCGCCCGTGCAATCCGCGCCGGCCGGCCCGCCGGCCCAGGCCGCGCCCGTCGATCCGAACACCCCGCCCGTCGTGGCCGCGCCGCCGGCCCCGGACACCGCGACCTCGGCCGACCAGGCCGTCGACCCGCTGGCCGACCTGATCGCCCAGAGCGGTCCGCAGACCACCGACGAGGAGGACGCCGCGCCCCAGGCGCCGGCCCCGCCGCACAAGCCCACCATCCTGCCGATCCCCGCGCCGGATCCGGACGAGCTGCCCAACCATGCCATCGCGCCGGGAGGCTATGTGCCGACGGCCGAGGCCTACGACCTGCGGGTCAAGGGCTCGATCCTGGCCGCCCAGGGCCTGCAGGGCCCGCTGGACGGCGGCTGGTCGATCGAGGGCCCGGACGGCGCGTCACTCTATGCGCTGCAGCTGGTCGACAAGGTCGGCGGCTATGACGGGCTGGAAGGCGCCTGGCGCGACGTGCGCCGGCCCGGAACGGTGGGCTCCACCGGCCTGATCGATTTCGTCGACCGCTCCTACAACGGCTTTCTCGCCCGGTTCTCGCCGCGTCCCGGCCAGCTGGCGACCCTGGACCTGACGCCGCGCGGCGACGGGTCGTGGAGCGGCAAGCTCAACGAGAACGGCGTCGAGACCCTGGTCACCGCCCATCGCGTGGCCCAGGCCACCTTGCCGCCCGGCTATGTGCCGACCGGCCGCGGCCCGGTGATCTGGGGCGCGCCCCGCGCCGCGCCCCGCGTGGTCGCCGAGGCCCCCGCCAAAGCCCCGGCCTGCTCGACCAAGGGCAAGACCGGCAAGGCCCTGAAAGCCGCCAAGGCCAAGTGCGCGGCCGCCACCAAGAAGGGCGGCAAGGGCAAGGCGACGACGGCCAAGGGCAAGAAGGGCGCGAAGGGCAAGGCGACGGCCGCCAAGGGCTCGAAGGCCAAGGGCAAGGCGACGGCCAAGAGCTCGGCCAAAAAGAAAAAGAAGTAGGCCTCCCCCTTTCAACCGTCATCCCGGCCTTGCGCCCGGGACCCCTCCGTCCGCCGCAAGGGCAGGGGTGTGGCGCGCCAGCGCGCCATTTCGCTTCACCGTCAGCTGAACCAGGGGTCCCGGGCACAAGGCCCGGGATGACGGCGGTTATGGGTGTGGGTTCAGAGCCCCAGCGCCGCCCGCGCCGCCGCGACCGCCCGCTCCAGCGTCGCGGCCTTGTAGGCCGCGCCCGGCGAATGCCCCCAGACCGGACCCGGCCAGGCCGGATCGCCGCGCCGGCGACCGACCACGTGGACATGCAGCTGCGGCGTGACATTGCCCAGGGCGCCGACATTGAGCTTGTCGACCGGCACGCCCAGGACGTCCGCCACGGCGCGGACGGCGGCGCCGGCCAGCACCGTCTCCTCGATCAGCCGCGCGCGGTCGGCGGCGGACAGGTCCTCCAGCTCGCGAGCGCCGGCGATGCGGGGAACCAGCACGATCCACGGATAGCGGGCGTCGAGCTGCAGCCGGGCATGGCACAGCGGCAGCTCGCCCAGGTCGGCGGCGGTGGCGACGAAGGCCAGATCGAGCGAGAACTCAGCCACGTTTCGGAACCGCCGCCCAATAGTCGAAGTCGAGGATGACGCCCGGAGCATAGGCCCCGGCCCCATCCTTGTCGGGGAAGTCGGCGCAAGGCTGGTCCACCGTCGCCACCAGCCGCAGGCGCAGGGCGCCGATCCCGTGGCCGAGGTCGGCCTTGTCGAGGATCTCGGACCACGCGAACACCGTGCCGCCGGCGAAATAGGGGCTGACATGGCGGCCGCCGTTGATCGCCAGGATCAGTCCGGCGTTCTGCAGGCCGTTGAACGACAGGGCCTTGGCCGTGGAGATCACCACCCCGCCATAGACCAGCCGCCGGCCCGACGGGTCCTTGGCGCGCTCGAACTGGTTGAAATGGACCTTGGCGGTGTTCTGCCACAGGCGCGTGGCCATCTGGGCCTCGGCCTCCTCAACGACCATGCCGTCGACGTGGTCGATCTTCTCGCCGACCGCGTAGTCCTCGAAGGCGTGCGGCGCGCCGGCGTGGGCGAAGTCGTAGCGCTTGAAGTCCAGGCCCGGCGGCGGCACCAGGTCCGCGGCGGCCACGGCGGTCGCCAGCTGCGGCACGCCCTGGCCCTCGACCACCGCGCCGGGGTCGCGCTTCCTCACCATCACCCAGCGCACATAGCTGAGCACCGCCACCCCGCGCTGGTTGGTTCCGGTGGTGCGGACATAGACCACGCCGGTCTTGCCGTTGGAGTTCTCCTTCAGCCCGATCACCTCGGACTTGGCCGACAGGGTGTCGCCCGGATGCACCGGGGCCAGGAACCGCCCCTCGGCGTAGCCCAGATTGGCCACGGCGTTCAGGCTGATGTCCGGCACGGTCTTGCCGAACACGATGTGAAACGCGACCAGCGGATCGACCGGCGCGGTCTCCAGCCCGCAGTCGCGGGCGAAGACGTCGGACGAGAACAGCGAAAAGCGCGGCCCGTACAGCGCCGTATACAGCGCCACGTCGCCGGCGGTGACGGTTCGAGGGGTGGCGTGGACGATCACCTGGCCCAGGCGGAAGTCCTCGAAATAGTTCCCCGGATCGGTCTTGCTCATCCCCGTGCCTCCTTATCGTTGTTCAGGCAGTTTTGCCGCACTGCAGCGAAACGGGAAAGGGGGCTTGAGGCCGAGCCGTTGCGGGCGTAGACCCCGCCGCGACATTCATCGTCCACAGCCTTGACGGAGACCCCATGGCTCGCGCGAAGATCGCCCTCATCGGCGCCGGCATGATCGGCGGCACCCTGGCCCACATCGCCGCGCGCGAAGAGCTGGGCGACATCCTGCTGTTCGACATCGCCGAAGGCACGCCCCAGGGCAAGGCCCTGGACATCGCCGAGGCCTCGGCCGTGTTCGGCAAGGACGTCGCGCTGAAGGGCGTCAACGACTACGCCGACATCGCCGGCGCCGACGTCTGCATCGTCACCGCCGGCGTGCCGCGCAAGCCGGGCATGAGCCGCGACGACCTGCTGGGCATCAATCTGAAGGTCATGAAGGCCGTCGGCGAGGGCATCAAAGCCCACGCCCCCGACGCCTTCGTCATCTGCATCACCAACCCGCTGGACGCCATGGTCTGGGCTCTGCAGCAGTTCTCGGGCCTGCCCAAGGAAAAGGTCATCGGCATGGCCGGCGTCCTGGACTCGGCGCGCTTCGCCTACTTCCTGGCCGAAAAGACCGGCGTGTCGGTCGAGGACATCCACGCCTGGACCCTGGGCGGCCACGGCGACGACATGGTGCCGATGGTCCGTCACTCGACGGTCGGCGGCCTGCCGCTGCCGGAACTGGTCAAGCAAGGCTGGATGACCCAGGACGAGCTCGACGGCATCGTCAAGCGCACCCGCGGCGGCGGCGGCGAGATCGTCGCCCTGCTGAAGACCGGCTCGGCCTTCTACGCCCCGGCGGAATCGGCCATCGCCATGGCCACCAGCTACCTGAAGGACAAGAAGCGCGTCCTGCCCTGCGCCGCCTTCCTGACCGGCCAGTACGGCCTGAATGGTCTCTATGTCGGCGTGCCGGTCGTGATCGGCGCCGCCGGCGTCGAGAAGATCGTCGAGTTCGAAACCAACGACGAGGAAAAGGCGATGTTCGCCAAGTCCGTCGAGTCGGTGAAGGGCCTGATGGAAGCCTGCAAGGGCATCGACGGCTCGCTGAAGTAGGCGATCCTCGATCCAGAACGACAAAGGGCGGCTCCGCGAGGGGCCGCCCTTTTCTTTTGTGCGGCGGACACTTGCCCCCTACGGGTCGCTTCGCGACCGTCTTCCCCCACAGGGGGAAGAGGAGTCCGCGCTTTCGTCCTCCGCCCCCTATGGGGGCGGACAGACGGCGAAGCCGTCAGGTGGGGGCAAGGGGGTGAGCTACTGCGCCGCCGCGTCCGCCGGCTCGGCCGAGATGTCCTCCAGCGTCTTGCCCACCTGCTTGGCGCCGTAGTCCTTGGCCACGTCGCCCAGCGACAGGATGCCGGTCAGGTTTCCCGCCTCGTTGAGCACGACCAGGCGGCGGATCTGGTGGCTGGCCATCTTGGCGGTGGCGTCGGCCAGGACGTCGTCCTCGCGCACGCTCTGGACGTCGCCCTCGCTCATCGCCTCGGAGATGGGGCTGTCGAAGCTGCGGCCCTCGGCGACCACGCGCAGGACGATGTCGCGGTCGGTGACCAGGCCGACCACCTTGCCGCCCTCGACGATCGGCACGGCGCCGGTTTCGACATGGGCCATCACCTGGGCGACCTTGCGCACGGTGTCGGTGGGGGCGGCGGTGGAGACCTGGCTGGTCATCGCGTCGCTGACTTTCATGGGGAATGCTCCTGAAGGAGTGAATTGAACCCCTGAGAAACCCCGCGAGGCGAAGCCCGTTCCGTTACGGCGGCGCTTGGACGGTTCCGACCTAGCCGGCTTTCTCGCCCAACGCCTCGCGCGCGGCCGCCTCCTGGGCTGGCAGATCCAGCTTTCGCGCCAGGTCCAGGGCCTCCTGGCGGTGGCCGCGGGCCGCCTCCGCCTCGCCCACGGCCTGTTCGGCGTCGGCCAGCGACAGCAGGGAATAGGGGACGAAGACCTGGAAGCCGACCCGCCGGCGAATGGCCAGGGACTCGGCCATCAGGTCGCGCGCCCGGGCCTTGTCGCCGGCCGCGTCGCGCTCGACGGCCTGGTGGCGCAGCACGTAGGAGACCTCCAGGTCGCAATGGCCCGCCGTGGCGATCCGCAGCGCCTCGGCCAGAGGCGGACCCGAGGCGGCGGGATCGCCAGCGATCTGCGGCATCAGCCCGACGAAGAACTGGGCCTCGGCCCGCATGCAGGGGTCGGTCAGACGCCCGGCCGCCGCGCGATAGGCCGGCTGCAGGGTCATCACCTCGGACGTCTGGTCGCGGGTCAGGCGCTCGAAATAGTCCGAGGTGGTTTCGCGCAGGCCGACCAGGCCCAGCAGGGCGGGGTCCTGGATGCCCGGCGTCAGGGCCTTGACCGCCGCCGACACGGACGCCTCGTCGGGGCTGATCTTGCCCGACAGCCGCTGGGTCTGGTGGACTCGCATCTGCTGCAGCAGCAGCCGCAGGCGATCGTCGGGCGCCGGGTCGGCGGCCAGGGCGGCGCGCAACGGCGCGACGGCCGCGTCGAATTTCCCCGCGTACAGCGCCTGTTCCGAGGCCTGCAAGACGTCGGGGATCTGGGCCTCGGCGGCGGTCGCGGCCAGCATCACGGCCGTGGCGGCCAAAACGGCGGGCGCGACCAGGCGGCGGAAGGAGGTGGCGGCTCGTACCATGAAATACGTTCCCAGGCGACGAATTGGAAACCGATGTTCGCCGGATCGGGCGGTGCGGTGAAGGCTTTTTCTAGGCGCTCTGGCTCCGGACGACGGCGCGCGTTATGGCTCGCGCTCCCCGAGCCGGAGTTCCCATGACCCTCACCATCCACCAGGCCAGCGTCCCCGTCTTCGTCCAGGGCCTGAAAGGCCTGAAGGGCGTGCTGACCAAGGCCGCTGCGCATGTTGAAGCGAAGAAACTCGACCCCGAGTCCTTGCTGAAGGCCCGACTGTTCCCCGACATGTTCCCGCTGCTGCGCCAGGTGCAGATCGCCACCGACTTCGCCAAGGGCTGCTGCGCGCGCCTGGCCGGCGAGGAGGTTCCGGCCTGGGACGACGTCGAGACGACCTTCGACGAGCTGATCGCCCGCGTCGATCGCGCCGTCGCCTATGTCGAGGGCCTGGACCCCGCCAAGTTCGCGGGCGCCGAGGACCGCGACATCAGCCTGACCCGCCGCGGCGAGACCACCGTGGTCAAGGGCCTGGCCTATCTGCAGACCCAGGCCCAGCCGAACTTCTTCTTCCACCTGACCACCGCCTACGCGATCCTGCGCAAGAACGGCGTCGAGATCGGCAAGAAGGACTATCTGGGCGCGGCCTGAGGCGCGCTTCCGGCGGCGGTCAAGGCCGCCGCCGGAACGCCCACACCAGGGTCGCCAGGGCGGTGAACACCGTCGCGACCGCCGACAGAACCATCGGCAACTGACTCAACAACTCCTTGTCCATGACCGGCGCCCAACTGACCCGCCAACCAGCGGCGGGTTACGCGCCAGAATGACTCTCGGCCACGTCGAGTCCGGACGTATGTTCGTGTTTTGTTCCAGCCCATTTCGGTTGACTATAACCACCTATTCCAAGCCATGCGGGATGTGAGAACTAGGCAAACCTAGGCAGCTCAGAGCGAAATTCGCCCTGGCGGCTCATAGCCTATAAAGGTTATCCCAGGTAATGCTCTGATAACTTATTAACATCATCGTTAATTTGTACCGAATAATGCTCAATGAACCCAAGAATTGTTTCGATATGAATTTTATCAGAACCATTCACATTTTGTTCTACTGCCTGATTAAATGACTCACATGCTTCTTTCTGTGACTCCATGGTTGCACGAGCAGCTATCATGCTTGCCACGATAAAGCTGTCTTTCGTTTCCACGACCGGTGCCAGCTGCATAGTTTCGATTATCATATCTAACCTTCGTAGTACAGTCGGGCCGAAGCATTTATTTTCCTCTATATATTCCCTCCCTATATCAGAAATTGTTTTCGCCAATCTTGCTGCAAATTTCAAAACCTCGATATTGGCGGTGATTACAGCTCGCTTATTGTTTTCCTGCTCAGCTGCTTTGTCCTTGAGGCTTGCTCTATAGAGCCACGCGCCCCATCCGAGAGCGGCAACTGAGCCCACTGCTTGTACCCAAGCCGCCAAACCCGGATGACTCTCAATCCAGGCAGACGAACCTGCAATGTGAAGTAGAGCATAAGTGACCATCCCCGTGATCGTCCCTATCAGGGCAGAGGCAAACGGGCGACGGCCGCACCTAGCGATCAATATGCGGAGGAAATCGGCATTCATGAAAGCCGAGCTTCTATGCGGTTACCTCACTGCGCAAGCAGGGATCACGCGCCCAATCCGCGACTCCAAACCGCACGGCCGCCCGGTCATCGTAAACGCCCCTTAACCCTCTTGCGGCACAACATCCGGGTTACACGAGTGCAAGGTGACTTCTGATGGCGCGAGCGGCGCGGCGATCGAGCGTTGAACTGGTCTGGGACGCGGTGCGCTACGGCTGGGCCCAGCCGTGGTCGGCGCGGTTCCGGGGCGGGGTGATCTGCGTGGTCGGCGCGGGCCTGCTGCTGTCGGTCGCCACCTACAACGCCGCCGATCCCAGCCTGAACGCCGCCACCGGCCTGCCGGCCACCAACGCGCTGGGCGGGGCCGGCGCGGCCCTGGCCGACATGGTCATGCAGTCGATGGGCCTGTCCGGCTGGGTCGCCGCCGCCCTGATGCTGGTGTTCGGCATGTCGCGCGTCACCCAGCCCGATCCGGCCGCCCATCGCCGTGACCTACGGGTCCGCGCCCTGGTCGGGGGCCTGGGCCTGCTGGCCCTGGCCGGCATGCTGGCCGCCCCGCCGCGTCCCGCCGCCTGGCCGCTGGCCAAGGGCCTGGGCGGGTTCTGGGGCGACGGCCTGCTGAACCTGCTGACCGGCCTGCTCGGCTTCGCCCGCCTGCCCGGCGCCCACCTGATCGCCGCCCTGCTGCTGGCGATCGGGGCGATCGTGGCCCTGGGCTACGCGATCGGCGTGCGCCGCATCGATCCCGAGGCGATCGGCGAGATGATCCACGGCCTGATGCAGCCGCGCGAACGCGCCGCCGCCCCGGTCGCCGCGCCCCAGCCCGAACCCGCCGCCCGTCCCCGCGCCCCGCGCAAGGCAGCTCCGGTCATCGAGATCGAGCCCGAAACCCGCAAGGCCGCCAAGCCGGCCAAGGCCGCGCCGCCGCCCGTGGAAGACGACGACGCCTTCGAGCCCAGCTTCGAGCCGCGCCCCCTGGCCATCGCCCAGCCCAAGGTTCCGGGTCGCTCCAACGCCCGCGAGCAGCGCGAACAGCAGAAGGCCTTCGACTTCGAGGCCGAGGGCTTCCAGCTGCCCGAGCTGGCCATGCTGGCCAAACCCAAGCCGCGCTCGGCCGAGTTCGACGAGGAGGCCCTGCGCCAGAACGCCCGCCTGCTGGAAAGCGTGCTGGCGGAGTTCGGCGTCCGCGGCCAGATCGACCAGATCCGCCCCGGCCCCGTGGTCACCATGTACGAGCTGGTGCCGGCCGCCGGCACCAAGACCGCCCGGGTCGTGGCCCTGGCCGACGACATCGCCCGCTCGATGAGCGTGATCTCTTGCCGCGTGGCCGTGGCCCAGGGTCGCAACGCCATCGGCATCGAGATGCCCAATTCGCGCCGCGAGACGGTCTATCTGCGCGACCTGCTGTCATCGTCCGACTACGACAAGGCCACCCACATCCTGCCCATGGCCCTGGGCGAGACGATCGGCGGCGAGACCTACATCGCCGACCTGGCCAAGATGCCCCACCTGCTGATCGCCGGCACCACCGGCTCGGGCAAGTCGGTCGGCGTCAACGCCATGATCCTGTCGATCCTCTACAAGCTGCCGCCCGAGAAGTGCCGCTTCATCATGATCGACCCGAAGATGCTGGAGCTCAGCGTCTATGACGGCATCCCGCACCTGCTGGCCCCGGTCGTCACCGATCCGAAGAAGGCGGTCGTCGCCCTGAAGTGGACGGTGCGCGAGATGGAGGACCGCTATCGACGGATGTCGAAGATCGGCGTGCGCAACATCGGCGGCTTCAACGAGAAGGCCAACGAGGCCCTGGAGAAGGGCGAGCACTTCGAGCGGACCGTCCAGACCGGCTTCGACGACGCCGGCCGCCCGATCTACGAGACCGAGAAGATCCGCCCCGAGCCCATGCCCTATCTGGTCGTGGTCATCGACGAGGTCGCCGACCTGATGATGGTGGCCGGCAAGGACATCGAAGGCGCCGTCCAGCGCCTGGCCCAGATGGCCCGCGCCGCCGGCATCCACCTGATCATGGCGACGCAGCGGCCGTCGGTCGACGTGATCACCGGCACCATCAAGGCCAACTTCCCGACCCGGATCAGCTTCCAGGTCACCAGCAAGATCGACGCCCGCACCATCCTGGGCGAGCAGGGCGCCGAGCAGCTGCTGGGCCAGGGCGACATGCTGTACATGGCCGGCGGCGGCCGCATCACCCGCCTGCACGGCCCGTTCGTCAGCGACGGCGAGGTCGAGGCCGTGGCCAAGTTCCTGCGCGACCAGGGCATTCCCAACTACCTGGAGGAAGTCACCGCCGGCGGCGACGAGGAGCAGGAAGAGGCCGTCGAGGGCGCCTTCGCCGGCGAGGGCGGGGCCAACGACCTCTACGACCACGCCGTGGCGGTGGTCACCCGCGACCGCAAGGCCTCGACCAGCTACATCCAGCGCCGCCTGCAGATCGGCTACAACCGCGCCGCCTCGCTGATGGAGCGGATGGAGAAGGAAGGCGTGGTCGGCGCCGCCAACCACGCCGGCAAGCGCGAAATCCTGGCCCCGCCCCCGCCGCCGATGTAGGCGCTCGCGGGCCCGCCCTCGTCCTTCGACAGGCTCAGGATGAGGGCTATCGAGGCGCTGGCGTTCGAATTCCTCATCCTGAGCTTGTCGAAGGACGGGGAATTCGGCTCACGGCGAGGACCGGAAACCTAGACCGTTCGCCCGCGTTTCCCTTCGCTCCAACCCCCGAACCTGAACGGCGCTTCATCGCAGCGCCGGAAAATGGTCGCGCGACGGCCTTTCGCTCGTCGCATGGTCAGGGCAAAGGTTGAAGCCTAGGAGATCGCATGACCGACACGACCCGCCGTCTGATCCTCGCCGCCGGCCTGAGCCTGGCCGCCACCCTTGGGCTCGGGGCCGGCCCCGCGCTCGCCGCCCAACCCTCGGCGCCGGTGCTCTCGGCCGAGGAAAAGGCCCTGGTCGACAAGGCCACGGCCTATATCCAGACGCTGGGCTCGGCCAAGGGCCGCTTCATCCAGACCGACGCCCGAGGCGGCCAGACCCAGGGCGACTTCTACCTGCAGCGCCCCGGCAAGGCCCGCTTCGCCTATGACGGCCCGGCCGGCCTGCTGGTCGTCAGCAACGGCAACAACGTCAACCTCTTCGACCCCCGGCTGAAGACCTTCGAAAGCTATCCGCTCAGCCGCACGCCCCTGGCCCTGCTGCTGGCGCGGGAGGTGCGGCTGGACCGCGGCGTGACCATCACCGGCGTGCGCAAGCTGTCGGACGGCTTCACGATCACCGCCGTCGACGCCCGGCGCCAGACCCTGGGCCGCATCGCCCTGGACTTCAGCAGCGAGCCGAGCCTGATCGGCTGGACCGTCACCGACGTGAAGGGCGGCGAAACCCGCGTGCGCCTGGTCGACTTCGAAAAGACCTCGGGCCTGGATCCGAAGCTCTTCGTCCTAAGCGATCCGAGGCGCAGAGTCGGCAAGCCCTAGTTGCATTAAGGCCGTTTGACACGCCAAAATGCGACAATTTCACAACATGCAAGGTGTTAACGCGATTGTTCTTGACTTAGATTCCAGCCGTGGCAGATTTAACACGCATGGCGAGGAGCGCCCGACCCGCTCTTCGCAACCGTGCCGGACCTATCCCCTCCCGGCGGCGGCATGAGAGACCCGACTTTCGCCCAGGCGCTCAGCGTCTGGGCGTTTTTCGTTTTGGTCCGTCCGCAAGCCCAGACGATGAGCAATCAGCGTCCAGGGACCGTCCCCGTCCTTCGACAAGCTCAGGATGAGGGCTACTGCTGACGCCGCGCTCGAAAGCCTCATCCTGAGCTTGTCGAAGGACGAGGTTTTAGCGCTCGGAAGCCTATTGGACCTGGATGTCGATAACCTCTAGAGGAACGGCATGCGCCTCCGTATCGCCACCTGGAACGTCAATTCCGTCCGCCTGCGCGCCGAGCAGGCCGCCCGTTTCGTCGACGAGCAGGCCCCCGACGTGCTGTGCATGCAGGAGATCAAGTGCCAGGAGGGGGAGTTCCCCCGCGAGGCCTTCGAGGCCATGGGCCTGCCGCACCTGAAGATCGCCGGTCAGAAGGGCTGGCACGGCGTGGCCATCGCCTCGCGCCTGCCGTTCGAGGACGTGCCGACGCTGATGAACTGCCGCGAGGGCCATGCCCGCTGCGTCGCGGTCAAGGTGGCCGGCGTCGACATCCAGAACTTCTACATCCCGGCGGGTGGCGACACGCCCGATCGCGTCGGCAATCCGAAGTTCGACCACAAGCTCGACTTCTACGAGACCCTGACCGCCGCCCTGAAGAAGCGCGATCCCAAGGCGCCGCTGATCGTCACCGGCGACCTCAACATCGCGCCCGGCGAGAACGATGTCTGGAGTCACCGCCAGATGTTGAAGGTTGTCAGCCACACGCCGGCCGAGCTCGAAGCCTTCGACGCGATGATCAAGTCGATGGATCTCCTGGACCTGCCGCGCCTGGCCACGCCCGAGCCGGAAAAGCTGTTCAGCTGGTGGAGCTACCGCGCCGCCGACTTCCGCAAGTCCAACCGCGGCCTGCGCCTGGACCACATCCTGGCCAGCCCCGGCCTGCGCGACGCGGCGATCGTCGACGGCAAGGTCTCGTCCAAGGTCCACGACACGGTGCGGGAGTGGGAGCGGCCGAGCGACCACGCGCCGGTCACGGCCGATCTGCGGGTCTAGAAATCGTGCTGAACGGAGCCCCGTATCGGACGCTCTGCACGCACTACAGCGAGGACGGCAAACGCATGGCCGAGGTCCGGGAGTTCTCCAATGGCGAGACTTACCTGGTCGAGAGCGAATGGGTCGAGGGAACCACTTTCGTCGACCGACACGCGGGCCGCATGGTGGGTCTGTTCGCGCCGCCGGAGCACGCCGAGCGCTTCATCATCACGACCGAGTGGTTCATCGGCCGTAGGCGCTAGGTCCGCTTTTCGCCCGAAGTCGACCTTCAGAAGGTCCTCTCGGCGGCAACGGCGCGACCACCCGCCTTCCGGCTTCGCCCCAACTTCCCTTTTGGGTTCGAGTCGGCCATGCCTTGCTGACATACCGCCAAGCTTGGCTGGAGCAGGGACACGATGATCGACTTTCCCGACGACATCTTCACCGAACCGGCGGACGTGGATCCCGACACCCTGGCCAATCTGGGCCCGCTGCGGCGTCTGGCCGGCGTTTGGGAAGGGCGCAAGGGCGTCGACCTGAATCCCAAGGCCGAGGGACCCGAGCGGCGCGAGTTCCTCGAGCGCATCGAGATGCAGCCGATCGACCCCCAGGCCAACGGGCCGCAGCTGCTCTACGGCCTGCGCTATCACGTCCATATCGTCGCCTCGGACGAGGACACCACCTTCCACGACCAGGTCGGCTACTGGCTGTGGGAGCCGGCCACCGGCATCATCATGCAGACCCTGGCCATCCCGCGCGGCCAGGTGGCGCTGGCCAGCGGCCGCGCCTTGCCGGACGGCTCGGGCCTGAAGGTCCGCGCCGAGCGGGGCGGCCCGGGCTACGGCATCTGTTCGGCCGAATTCCTGGAATGGGCGTTCCGGACCGACTCCTATCAGCTCGACATCGGCTTCAACGCCGAAGGCGGCTGGTCCTACGTCTCCACCACCATGCTTCAGGTGCGCGGCCGGGCCGCGCCGTTCCGCCACGTCGACATCAACACCCTGACCAAGGTCGGCGAACCCCGGCCCAATCCCTCGGCCCGGATCGCGGCGGGCGAGGCTTTGGCGCGGGCGCATGGCTTCGTTTCTGTGGGCGGGGCGGCGTAGGGCGACCCGGAGGGGAGAGATCAGCTGGGGGACATGCACTCACGGCGGTGCATCGACCGGTTTCGCAGAGCCCTTGATGTGAGTGCGTGTCCCCAAAGTCGTCCGCTGAGCCTGGTCACTATTCAGGATCGAAGTTCGACGCCGTGGGTGACGATGGGGACACGCACTCACCCCACGCTTCGGAGGCGATTTGGCGAGGCCTTGCCGTGAGAGCATGTCCCCGGCTGGGCGACTTACGCTCGGCGCATAGCCAACAAACCCCCGCGATTTCAACGCCCTGCACTTTCTCGACCCGATTTGGTCCTCACCCTCCAAACCGCCCGTATCCTGATACCACCTCGACGCGGGAAAGGGCGCATGGCCAGCGACCGATGCGGCGGCGGGGGGCGATCGAGCGGGAAGCTCTGTCGGCGGCGCGGTTCGCGTGCGTAGGGACCTCGTCAAACCTCACGTCTCCAGGGCCGGCCGGGCATGGAACAC
>NZ_LMFQ01000022.1 GCF_001426905.1 Caulobacter sp. Root1455 | reverse complement strand
CGCTGAGCCCTGTTAGGGCCTCGCCGCCTTGAAGCCTCCGACGGGCGGGCCAGGTCAACGACACCCGGTCCCGGACCGCGARCGYGTCACCGYCCGCCTGCTGCTAGGTCAGCCCTCACGMCACGCCGTTTTAGTGTTCCATGCCCGGCCGGCCCTGGAGACGTGAGGTTTGACGAGGTCCCTACGCACGCGGATCCCGCCGCCGACAGAGCTTCCCGCTCGGTCGCCCCCCGCCGCCGCATCGGTCGCTGGCCATGCGCCCTTTCCCTGCGACGAGGTGGGACAAGGATACGGGCGGTTTGGAGGGTGAGGACCAAATCGGGTCGAGNTCGCCCCCCGCCGCCGCATCGGTCGCTGGCCATGCGCCCTTTCCCTGCGACGAGGTGGGACAAGGATACGGGCGGTTTGGAGGGTGAGGACCAAATCGGGTCGAGAAAGTTCAGGACGTTGAAATCGTGGGGGTTTGTCGGCTATCCGCCGAGTGTAAACGCCAAAACCCTCTGGGAGAGGGTTCAAGACCGCGCCCCGCTCTCCGCCACCGTCATCCTCGGACTTGTTCCGAGGACCCCGCGTTCAGCCGCGCTGTCGGCTCCATGGCGGGCCGGCCCGCCACCCCACGGCCTTCGCGGCGGAGGCAGGGGTCCTCGGAACAAGTCCGAGGATGACGGACGTGAGGGGTGTTGAAAGACCGCCCGCGGCGGCGAGGCCGCGCCTTGAAACCTTGGCTGCCAGCATGCTCTGGGGACTGACCGAGTCAAGGACGGCGCGCCGCGCCGCCGCGACGCGGCTGGCCGGAGGCCAGTCCTTGACTCGGTCAGTCCCCAGAGCTCCGATCCACCAAGGCTTTAAGGCGTGGCCGCATCTGGGGCGGCGAAATAGGGCAGTTGGGACCTGACCTTCCGAAGTCAGTGATGTGTGGATGGCGGTCTTCGACGCAGCGCTTGAAGGGCAACTTTCGCCGCTACGCTGGAGTAGACCGCGCCGGGCAGCCTGCCCCGCTAGTCGTTCAAATTGGCCAGCAGCGCGCCGAAACTATCGACTTTCGTAACTTCGCCACGCTCCGCAGCATCAAGGGCGGCCCGGGTAGTCGCGTTCGGGATCCGCACGTCGAAGGGCAATGCTTTCTCGGTGGCCACCCGTACGAGCAACATGCGGATAGCGTCCGAGACGGTCAGTCCCATGTCGGCAAGGGCGACAGTAGCGGCCCGCTTAAGGTCAGAATCGATCCGCGCTCGCACCATTTCCAACGAAGCCATATCTATTCCTTTGTGAGCTCTTCTGAGAGCCTGTAACTACGATGTAGCTACAAAACTTTAAGGGTCAAATTTTTTGGCCCTACCCTTCCAGACCATCCGGCAGCACCGGCAGCACGACCAGCATGTGTCAGCACATCGAGCACATGGTCAGCACAGCTAGAAATCCTATAATGCCAATAAAATCAATGTGTTACATAATCTATGTGCAGCATATATTGCAAAACCATAATTGAGATGAAATATACTAGGAAAACTCAGTACCTCGAATATGCATAACCCTGCAACTCATGTTGCATCAGTAAGTGCATAAGTCATTGTTTTTATTCGCTTTTTATAATATCATGTTTTCGAGTTCAAACGACCCTTCTCGCATCGTGCGGGGTTGAGATCGCGCTCTTTGCTGAGGAAAACGCCGATGGTTTCGGTTCGAGAAGGTGGGGTGATTGCGAAGAAGCAACTGGCGCTGCGTGACCACCTGTGGCCGGGAATGGCTCCTTATCTGTGGGATCGAAAGGCCCATAAGGGTTTTACGACCATCCCTAAGACCATGCCGCTAATCATGCGGATTATGGACGAGATGACAAAGGGCGCCCCCGTGTCGTCCACCTACATGACCCTCTGGTGTTCGACCTGGGATAACGGGTTTGTCCAGGTGATCAAGCCCAGCGAAATGGCCTTTGCGTCGGGTTTTGGCGGCCAGCGCGGGGAACATACCTGGGCGGCCCGCATGAAGAAACTCGAAGAGTTGCAGTTCATCAGCCTCAAGGCGGGTAAGGCAGGGCCGATGACGCATGCCTTGATCTACAATCCGCATCTCGCCCTGCACTGGCATCATGAGCAGAAGACGCCCGGACTCGTGGACGCGAGCTATAACGCGCTGATCGGACTGGCTTTGGAAGTGGGGGCGATGGACATGTTCCCCACGCCGACGCCTTCTCCTGCTCCGGCTTCCTCCCTGGTCCCGCCGCCGCCGCCTCCGATGACCGCCGCCGAAGTTTTCGGAATGCCGCCCACGGTTCCTCCGACTCCGGATCCCGCGCCGACTGACGAAGGGGCCGCGTGATGTTGGATCTTGCCTATACCCGTAGGTTCAAGCGTGACTACAAGCGAGAGAAGAAAGGCCATCACTCTGAAGACCTCGACGAGCTTCTGAAGGCGGTCACGGAACTGCTGTGCGGAGGTACGAAGCTGCCGGCGGCGAACAATGACCACGCGCTCAAGGGCAAGTGGACGGGATCGCGGGACTGTCACCTCAAGCCCGACTTGGTGCTGATTTACCGACAGACGGAAACGGCGATTGAGCTTGTCCGCGTGGGCTCACATAGCGAGGTGTTCGGCTAGCCGCTGAGAGAGGCGCACAAGCTCTGTTGGCAATTGAGTCAAGAGAAGCTCAACGCCCTAGTGAGGGTCGGCTATGCTCGGTGCCGGATCAGACTTTGCGAATGTCTGACCAGGGCGAAAGCAGACACTAACCGCCTCTACCTCCTCCCAAACAGCCGCTCAATATCCGCCAGCTTCAGCTCCACATAAGTCGGCCGCCCGTGGTTGCACTGGCCCGAGTGGGGCGTCGCCTCCATCTCCCGCAGCAGGGCGTTCATCTCCGCCCCGTTCAGCCGCCGTCCCGCCCGCACGCTGCCGTGGCAGGCCATGGTGGAGCAGACCTCCTCCAGGCGCTCTTTCAGGGCCAGGGCCTGGCCGTTCTCGGCCAGGTCGTCGGCGATGTCGCGGACCAGGCCGGCGGCGTCGGTCTTGCCCAGCAGGGCCGGGGTCTCGCGCACCAGCACCGCGCCGGGGCCGAAGCTCTCGATCACCAGGCCCAGGGCCGCCAGCTCGTCGGCGCGGGCGACGACGCGCTCGGCCTCGGCGGGGTCCAGCTCGACCACCTCGGGCAGCAGCAAGGCCTGGCGGGCGACGCCGCCGGCCGCCATCTCGCCCTTCATCCGCTCATAGACCAGGCGCTCGTGGGCGGCGTGCTGGTCGACGATGACCACGCCGTCGCGGGTCTGGGCGACGATATAGGTCTCGTGCACCTGGGCCCGGGCCGCGCCCAGCGGGAAGTCGACGGGATCGAAGACGGGGGCGGGGCCTTCGCTCATGCCCCCTGGATAGGCGATGGAAGGCGGGGCGTCATAGTCGCCATAGGCCGCCTCGCGCACCGCCTCGGCGACCCCAAAACCGCCCGGCTCGACCCGGGCCGAGACGTCCGACATCCCCGGCAGCACCTGCGGCGCGGGCCGCGTCCAGCCGCCCGACCGCCAGGCCGAGAAGCCGGCGGGCGAAGGGCCGGGCTGGTAGCTGGAGTAACCGCCGGGCCCGGCCATGGTCTGCGCTCGGATGGCGTCCAGCGCCGACGCCGCCGTGGTGGTCGAGGCGCGGTGGCCGGCTCCGGCCAGGGCGTGGCGCAGGGCCCCGACGATCAGGCCGCGCACCAGGGCCGGGTCGCGGAACCGCACCTCGGCCTTGGCCGGGTGGACGTTGACGTCGACCTCGCTGGTGTCGAGGCTGATGTAGAGGGCGGCCGTCGGGTGGCGGTCTCTCGCCAGGAAGTCGGCGTAGGCGGCGCGCAGGGCGCCCTGCAGCAGCCGGTCGCGCACGGGACGGCCGTTGACGAACAGGTACTGGTGGGCGGCGTTGCCGCGGTTGTAGGTGGGCAGGCCCGCGAAGCCGGTCAGGCGCACGCCGTCGCGGGTCTGGTCGATCTCGATGGCGTTGTCCTGGAAGTCGCGGCCCAGCACGGCCGACAGGCGGGCCAGGCGGCCCTGCGGTCCCGGATGCTCGGGCGGCAGGCGGATGACGCGGCGGCCGTCGATGTCCAGCGAGAAGCCGACGCTCTCGTTGGCCATGGCCTGGCGCTTGATCTCCTCGGTGATCGCCAGGGCCTCGGCGCGTTCCGACTTCATGAACTTCAGGCGCGCGGGGGTGGCGTAGAACAGGTCGCGCACCTCGATCCGCGCCCCGTGGTCGCCGGCGAAGGCGGCGGGGGCGACGTCGCCGACGGCCCCGCCCTCGACCAGGATCGACCAGGCGTCGGATTGGCCCTTGGCGCGCGACGAGATCGACAGCCGGGCCACCGAGCCGATCGACGGCAGGGCCTCGCCCCGGAAGCCCATGGTGTGGATGGCCAGCAGGTCCCACAGGCCCTCGGCGTCGGGGGCCAACTTGGAGGTGGCGTGGCGCTCGATGGCCACCGGCAGCTCCTCGGCGCTGAGGCCGCAGCCGTCGTCGGCCACCAGGATGCGGGTCAGGCCGCCGCCGTGGGCCTCGACCTCGATCCGCGTGGCGCCGGCGTCGATGGCGTTGTCGACCAGCTCCTTGATGGCGCTGGCCGGCCGCTCGACCACCTCGCCGGCGGCGATGCGGTTGACGGTCTCGGGCGGCAGGCGGCGGATCGGCATGGTGGGCGGGCTTTCGGCGCGGACCCCGGAAAAGGCCCGCATTGCGGCATGGTAATTTGACCGGCCCGGCCTGGGCCCGTCCAAGTGCGGAAGACCGATCATCCTAGATCGATTCCGCTCGGTCTGGAGGATCACAGATAGTGACGCGCATCGGTTTCGCAGGAGCTTTCGGCAAGAAGGCCCGCATCCTTTCCCCTGTCATCCCGGACGAAGCGCGCGGCGCTAGGATCCGGGACCGACGCCTGAGCGCCGCGCTTCCGGCGGTCCCGGCTCTTCGCTGCGCCGCGGCCGGGATGACAGCGCTGGGGTTGCTGTTTTGCGGCCCCGCCGCCTTCGCCCAGCAGGCCGTCGACGCCTCCGGCCCGATCGACCTGCGGGTGGTCGACCCCGAGGCCAACCTCGTCGAGGCGCTGGTGGTCAACGCCCGGCTGCCCGGCCCGGCCTGGTGGAAGGTCAGCGACGCCGACACCACGGTCTATGTGCTGGGCGTGCCGGCCATGACGCCGTCGAAGCTGGAGGTCGACGAGTCGGTGTTCAAGCGGCGGGTGGACGGGGCCAACGTGCTGATCATGGGCCAGGAGGCCGACATCAGCGTGGTGCGGATCGTCGGCCTGGCCCTGGGCGGCAAGCGCTTCTTCATCACCGACAAGCCGATGCGCCAGACCCTGCCGCCCGAGCTGCGGGCTCGGTTGGAGGCGCGGCTGGCGATCATGAAGGAAAAGCCCGACGCCATGGATGACGTGAAGCCCGCCTTCGCCGGCTTCCTGGTGGCCAATGCGGGGGAGGGCGGCGACGTGTCGATCCACCTGGGCGGGGTCACCGACCGGATCCGCGAGATCGCCAAGGGCAAGGACCTCGAAAAGCGCCCACGCATCCAGAGCCTGCCCGGCTACAGCCTGGTCGACGCCGTGAAATCCCTGGGCGCGGCGCCGCAGCCGCTGCAGGAGCTGTGCCTGGACGCCGGCCTGCGCCAGGCCGAGAACGGCGAGGGCGGGGTCGCGATCACGGCCGAGCGCTGGGCGCGCGGCGAGGTGCGCGCGGTGGTCTCGGCCGATCGCGGCTTCTCGCGCTGCCTGGCCTCGACCCCGGCCATCGCCCGGACGCTGCGGTCCGGCCAGACCGACGCGGTCAAGGCGGTTACGGCGGCGTTGAACACCCCCGGCAAGGCGGTGGCGGTGATCGAGCTGCGTTCGCTGCTGGCCGAGGGCGGGGTGCTGGAGCAGCTGCGGGCCAAGGGCTTCACGGTGACGACGCCGGGGGAGTGACAGTTGTCCTTCCCTCCCCCTTGCGGGGAGGGGGGCCCGCGTAGCGGGTCGGGTGGGGGATCGGTGCAGGGCGCCGTTGCGGCGGTGAAGCCCCACCCACCAGCTTCGCTGGTCCCCCCTCCCCATAAAGGGGAGGGACAGCGGCGGAGGCGAAGTGCGAGAGTTCGATCTCGAGGTTCGGAGGCCCGCATGCGGCGACTAGCGATTCTGGCGATGGCCGCTGGGCTTCTCACCACCACCCCCGCCCGCGCCCAGAACCCGCCCGCCCTCGACGATCCCGAGGCCAATGTCGTGGAGGCCCTGGTGGTCGCCGCCAAGCTGCCCGGCCCGGCCTGGTGGCGGATCTCGGACGGCGACACCACGATCTACATGCTGGGCGTGCTGCAGGCCCTGCCGCGCGGCCAGGCCTGGGACACGAGCGTGCTGGACCATCGGCTGGAGGGGGCCTTCGCGGTGATCCTGCCGCCGGAGGGCAAGGCCGGGCTCGGCGACCTGCCGGCCGCCCTGGCCCTGCGCGGCAGGCTGAAGTCGGCCGCCCCGCTGGACGCCTCGGTCGGTGAGCTGGCGCCCAAGCTGGCGCGGGCCCGCGTCGTCCTGGGCAAGGGCGCCGACGCCTACAACGGCTGGAGCCCGCTGGGGGCGGGGATCATGATGGCCGGCGACTATCGCAAGACGGTGCGGCTGGAGCCGGCCGAGCCGGAGCGCGCGATCGCCCGCCTGGCCCGCAAGCATCGGGTCAAGACGCGGCCGGCCGCGACCTACAACGTCATGCCGCTGGTCAAGACGGCGGTGCGCGAGCACTCGCGCGAGGCCGGGCTGATCTGCCTGGAGGGCGTGCTCGACGAGGTCAACGCCGGACCCGAGGCCGCCCGCGCCGCCGCCCGGGCCTGGGCGCGGGGCGACGTGCGCGGCGCGATCGCCGGTCCCCGCAACTTCCAGCGCTGCCTGCTGGCCCTGCCGGGCATGGCCGATCTGGAGCGCAAGGGCACGCACGACGAGGTCGAGGCCCTGAGCGCGGCGATGAACACCCCGGGACACGCGGTGGCGGTGTTCGGCATCCGAAGCCTGGTGGCGCGGGGCGGGGTGCTGGACCAGATGCGCAGCCGAGGGTTCGAGGTGTCGACGCCGGGGGAATAGTGGCTCACCCACTTGCCCCCACCTGACCGCTGCGCGGTCTGTCCGCCCCCATAGGGGGCGGAGGACGAAAGCGCGGCGTCCTCTTCCCCCTGTGGGGGAAGACGACCGCGAAGCGGTCCGTAGGGGGCAAGTGTTCGCCGCAAAAAGGCCCGGAAGCTGTCGCCTCCGGGCCTCTGCAAATCTCAGCGGATCAAGTCCGGCCCTACAGGCCCGGAAGCTTGATCTTGCTTTCCTTTTCGCGGGCGATGACGATCGTGCCGTTGCCGGTCAGGCTCTTGAGGCGGGCCTCCTCGGTGGCGGCGTCGATCGGGGCGGCCTGGGTGGCGCCGGTCTCGGCCGCGGTCGGGGCGGCGGTCTTGTCGCCCTTCTTCCAGAACATGACCTTCTGCGAGAAGCTCTCGTCCTTGTGCGCCAGGTCGCCGTTCTCGTCGTCGACGACGAAGCGGATCAGCGGGTCGGCCTTTTCGACGCCGGCCTTGGAGACCAGCAGCTTTTCGCCGTCCGAGCGGCTGGCGGCGTTGCTCTGGCCGACCAGGGCCATGCGCGCGGCGCTCTCGGGCTGCAGTTCCTGCGGGCGCGGCTCGCCGGGGGCCGGCGGGCGCAGGCTGTAGTCGGGCGGCACCACCAGCGGGGCCTTGGTGACGACGCGGAATTCGTCCGGAACGACCTTGCTCATGCCCAGAGCCTTGGACGTGGACTGGCAACCGGCGAGGCCCATGGCGGCCACGGAGGCCAGAACGCCCAGGGTCGCGACCCGATAGAAACTCATGAAACCTGCTCCAGCGGCCCCCCGGGCCGACATTTTCGGACGCTCTCGATACGACATCCGAGGCCGGGCGCCAATCTTCCTTGAGATCGTGGCTTCGTTAGGGCGCATCTGTCGCGTCGAAGCAGATCAGTCTTCAAGCTCGGCGCGTGGCTCTCGTCCTTCGACAAGCTCAGGATGAGGACCATTTTTTGGCGCTGAGCATCAGGAAAACCTCATCCTGAGCATCGGAAAAACCTCATCCTGAGTTTGTCGAAGGACGAGGTTTTCGCCCCCGCCGTTGAACGTCGATACGCCCTACAGCCCGTGACCGTCGGGATTGGCCAGCTTTTTTTCCTCGGCCAGGAAGCTGTCCAGCAGCAGCAGGCAGACCCCGACGGTGATGGCCGAGTCGGCGACGTTGAACACCCAGGGGAAATGCATCCGCGAGACGTCGATGAAGTCGACGACATAGCCGTAGCGGATGCGGTCGATCAGGTTGTTGCCGAACGCCCCGCCGATGATCAGGCCGATCCCCCCCGCCATCAGCGGCTTGACCGCCTTGCGCGCCCAGACCGCCAGGCCCACCACCACGACGGCCGAGAAGATCGTCAGCAGCCAGCGGCTGAGCTCCGAGCCGCGGAACAGGCCAAAGCTCATGCCGAAATTGTGGACCAGGGTCAGGTAGAACGGGCCGGCCACCGGCTGGCTGGCGCCGGGCACGGTTCCCAGCGTGGCCAGGATCCAGGCCTTGCTGATCTGGTCCAGCACGACCGTGACGATCGCGATGGCGTAGGCGGTCCAGCCGAGGCGTGTGATCTTGAGCATTCTTCGTCCGCTTTTCCTTTGATCCTCTCCCAGAGGGAGAGGAAGGGGCCCGCCGCGCAGCGGTGGGAAGGTGAGGGGTTACACCGTTTGCCGGCGTGCCGGCACGCCGTCGGGCGTCTTACCCCCTCACCCTCCCACGCCTGGCGGCGCGGTTCCCTCCCTCTCCCTCTGGGAGAGGGTGATCTTAAACCGCGTGCCGCGCATCCCACCACGCCACAGCTTCGGCGTCACGTAGGCTGAGCTCCGGATAGCGCGGATCGGTTCCCACCTCCGGCAGGATGCGCCACGAGCGGGCGCACTTCTTGCCTTCGGCCAGCTTGACCTCGACGGCCACGCCCTTGACCTCGTCCAGGGCGAAGGCCCCGGCCGACGTCCCGGCCACCAGGGTCGCGGCGCTGGTGCGGAACACCTCGGCGGCGTCCAGGCCGTCGAAGGCGGCCAGCAGGTCGGGCTGGGCGATGTGCACCACCGGCGCGGCCTCCAGGGCCGAACCGATCCGCTTGTCGCGGCGCTCGACCTCCAGGGCCGAGGTGACCACCGAGGTCACGGTCTCGACCTTGGCCCAGCGGGCGGCCTCGGCGTCGTTGCGCCAGGCGGCCGGGGTCTCGGGCATCACCCGCAGCACGTTCGAACCGGCGTCGGGGAAGCGCGTCGTCCAGGCCTCTTCCATGGTGAAGCTGGTCAGGGGCGACAGCCACACGGTCAGGCGCTCGAACACGTAATCCAGCACCGTGCGATAGGCCCGGCGGCGCAACGCGGTCGGCGCGTCGCAATAGAGGCTGTCCTTGCGGATGTCGAAGAACAGGCTGGACAGGTCGCCCTGGCAGAAGTCGATCAGCGGCCGGATCACGTCGCTGAAGCGGTAGGCCTCGTAGGACGCCTTCACGTGGGCGTCGAGCTCCCACAGGCGGTGCAGGATGTACTTCTCCAGCGGCGGGAAGTCGGCGTAGTCGGTGACCCGCTCGGCCTCGTCGAAGCCGGCCAGGGCGCCCAGCAGGTAGCGGGTGGTGTTGCGCAGCTTGCGATAGGCGTCGGTGGTGGTGGCCAGGATCGTCTTGCCGATCCGCTGGTCCTCCGAATAGTCGACCATCGCCGCCCACAGCCGCAGGATCTCGGCGCCGCTTTCCTTGGTGATGGTCTGGGGCTCGACGGTGTTGCCCTTGGACTTGGACATCTTCTCGCCGTTCTCGTCCTGGGTGAACCCGTGGGTCAGAACGCCCTTGTACGGCGCGCGGCCGCGCGTGCCGCAGCTCTCCAGAAGCGACGACTGGAACCAGCCGCGGTGCTGGTCCGAGCCTTCCAGATAGAGGTCGGCCGGCGAGCGGCTGTCGTTGCGGCCTTCCAGCGTGAAGGCGTGGGTCGAGCCGCTGTCGAACCAGACGTCGAGGATGTCGACGACCTTTTCGTACTGGGCCGGGTCGCGGTCGCCCAGGAAGTGGCTGTCGGGCAGCTCGAACCAGGCGTCGCTGCCGCCGTCCTGGATGGCGTCGAGGATGCGGCGGTTGACCGCCTCGTCCATCAGCGGGACGCCGGTGTCCTTGTCGACGAACATGGCCAGGGGCGTGCCCCAGGCGCGCTGGCGGCTGATCAGCCAGTCGGGCCGGGTCTCGACCATCGAGCCGATGCGGTTGCGGCCGGCGTCGGGGTGGAAGGCGGTGTCGGCGATGGCCTGGACGGCCGTCTCGCGCAGGGTCTTGCCGCCCAGGGTCGGCACCGGCTGGTCCATGCGGATGAACCACTGCGGGGTGTTGCGGAAGATCACCGGGGCCTTGGAGCGCCAGCTGTGCGGATAGCTGTGCTCGACGCGGCCGCGGGCCAGCAGGTTCCCGGCCTCGATCAGCTTGTCCATCACGGCCGGGTTGGCCGGACCGAACTTGCCGGCCTTCTTGCCCTCGGTCTCGATGACCTTCAGGCCGCCGAACAGCGGCACGTGCGGGAAATAGGCGCCGTCGGGATCGACGGTGTCGGGGATCGAGTCCAGGGCGTAGCCGCTCTTCAGCCAGACCAGATAGTCGTCGGCGCCGTGGCCCGGGGCGGTGTGGACGAAGCCTGTGCCGGCGTCGTCGGTCACGTGCTCGCCGGCCAGCAGCGGCACGTCGAAGCCGTAGCCCGTTGCGGGATCGGGCGCGAACTGGGCCAGCGGGTGGGCGCAGATCAGGCCCGTCGGGTCGACCGGCTCGGCGCGGCGCCATTGGGCGACCTTGGCGGCCTTGCGCACGTCCTCGGCCAGCTTGTCGGCGACGATCAGGCGGTCGCCGACCTTGGACCACGGGGCGAACTCCAGGTTCTCCTCCAGGGCCTCGACCTCGTAGAGACCATACTCGACCTTGGGCCCGAACGAGATCGCCCGGTTGGCCGGGATGGTCCACGGGGTGGTGGTCCAGATCACGACCGAGGCGTCGTTGGGCGGCAGGCGGAAGACGTTGTCGCCGGCGTCGTTGCCCGACAGGGCGTAGCGGTCCTCGTCATAGGCCTTGACCGGGAACTTCACCCACACGGTCGGGCTCGTGTGATCGTGATACTCGATCTCGGCGTCGGCCAGGGCCGTGCGCTCGACCGGGCTCCACATCACGGGCTTGGAGCCGCGATAGAGCTGGCCGCTGGTGGCGAACTTGTGGAACTCGGCGACGATGGTCGCCTCGCTGCCGTAGTCCATGGTGGCGTAGCGGTTCCACCAGTCGCCCAGCACGCCCAGACGCTGGAACTCGACCTTCTGGGCCTCGATCCAGCCGGCGGCGTATTCGCGGCAGCGCTTGCGGAACTCGGCGGCCGGCACCTCGTCCTTGCGGCGGCCCTTGGCGCGGAACTCTTCCTCGATCTTCCACTCGATCGGCAGGCCGTGGCAGTCCCAGCCGGGCACGTAGTCGACGTCGTAGCCCAGGGCGAAGCGCGAGCGGACCACGAAGTCCTTCAGCGTCTTGTTCAGGGCGTGGCCGATGTGGATCGCGCCGTTGGCGTAGGGCGGGCCGTCGTGCAGCACGAACAGCGGGGCGCCGGCGGCCTGCCGCGCGGCGCGCACCGCGCCGTACAGGCCCTTGTCGGACAGCGCCGCCCAGCCTTCCAGGATCTCGGGCTCCTTCTTGGGCAGGCCGCCGCGCATCGGGAACGGGGTGTCGGGAAGGAAGACGGTTTCGCGGTAGTCGCGGGCGGTCGTCGTGGCGTCGTCGGCCATGGGAGAGCTATCCAGCTTGGAATGTTCGGAAGGAAGGTGCGGGGTGGTCATTCCCGGCGTGATGGGCCGGCGCGCGCTGGAGCGCTCGTCCGGCGGCGTCACGCCGGGCGGTTAATTCGCGGGGTTTTCCGAACGAAAGGCATGGGGCGGGGGATAGCAGAGGCGGAGGGGAGGGGCAAACGGGGATGCTTCTCCTCACCCGCAAAGCGGGGGAGGTGGCGCGGCGCCATCGGCGCCGTGACGGAGGGGGCGTCGAGCCGCCTCTAGTCGGCTGGGTTTTGTTGAACCTGTGGAGCGCCCCCTCCGTCACGATGCGTATCCGCATCGCGCCACCTCCCCCGTTTCACGGGTGAGGAGAGGGCCCTACCGCCGCGCCAGGCCGTCCAGCATCCACAACGCCGCCAGGGTGCCGAACAGGACGGCCAGGGCCGAGAGCAGGAACATCCGCAGGCCCTGGGCCAGGGCGACGCTGAGGGTGGTCAGGGCGGCCAGGGCCCAGGCGGAGGCCAGGATCTTGCCTTCCAGCGAGGTCAGGATCGGTTTGGGGGGCAGGAGGAGCCGCGCCGCGCGCCAAGTCTTCCGCCACAAGCGTCTCACCCGAACCTCAGACCCCACGTGAATTTCCTCCACTGACGCCAAAAGTGTAGGGGTGGCCGTGGGTTGCGTCTATGGTGAAAAATCAACGTTATCCGTATTTTCTCAAGATTCGGACACGGCTTTGCTTAAGCCTGTCGGGTATCCGACGATCTTAACCGCGCTTGCGCGCCCGGGGGGTAATCATCACCGTCATCAGCTTGCCCTGGCGGATCAGGACGAACGGGGCGGGCTTGTCGATGCTGTGGTGGTCCAGGGCGCGCAGCAGGTCGTCCAGGCCGGTCAGCGGCGCGCCGCCGGCGCTGATCAGCAGGTCGCCCTCGCGCACCCCGGCCTTGGCGGCGGGACCGCCGGCGTCGACCTGGGCCACGAACACCGCATAGCCCTGGGTCACGCCCGTCGCCCGGGCCAGGCCCGGCGGGATCGGGGCCTGCTGGGCGACCAGGCCGATCGAGCCGCGCCGCACGTGGCCGTGGTCGATCAGCTCGGCGATCACGAAGCTGGCGGTGTTGGAGGCCACGGCGAAGCACAGGCCCGGATAGCCGGCGATCACGGCGGTGGCGATGCCCACCACCTCGCCGGACGAGCTGACCAGCGGGCCGCCGCTGTTGCCGGGATTGAGGGCGGCGTCGGTCTGGATCAGGTCCTCGATCAGCCGGCCGCGCTCGCCGCGCAGGGACCGGCCCATCGCCGAGACCACGCCGGTGGTCACCGTCGCCTCGAAGCCCAGCGGGGCGCCGATGGCGATCACCAGCTGGCCGCGCCGCAAAGCCTTGGAGTTGCCCAGCTTGGCGACCGGCAGGTCCAGACGCTGGTCCAGCTGCAGCAGGGCCAGGTCGGTGTCGGGATCGTCGCCGACGCAACGGGCCGTCACGCTGCGGCCCTCGGCGGTGATGACGATGAAGCGGTTGGCGCCCTGGACCACGTGGCTGTTGGTCAGGATCAGGCCGTTCGGCGCGATGGCGAAGCCCGAGCCGACGCCCTGCATGCGCGGGTCCTCCAGCATCGGATGGATGCGCACGACGCTGGGTCCGACCACCTCGACGGCGCGGACCACGGCGTTGGAATAGGCGTCCAGCAGGCCGTCGTCGGTCGGGGGGACCACGCAGAACGGCGCCGGCCCGCCGGGGTCGAGCACGAACACCGCGCCCTCGGCCTCGTGGTCGGGATAGGAGAGGATCTCATGCCGCCGCGGCCCCTTGGGCCGCCGGGCCTTGGCGAAGATCTCGTACTTGCGCGCTTTCAACATCCGGCCCCCGCCCGTGAACGGCAAAGGTTAACGGGAAGAACGGAGGTTGGCGAGTCGGCGCGTGTCGTCCTAGGGCCTATCGACATTCAGCGTTTGGACCGTTCAGCCGGTCTCCGAACCCTTCCCTTTGTCCGTCATTCCCGCCCTTGTGGCGGGAACCCCTGGTTCAGCCGACGGTGAAGCGCTTTGGCGCGCCAGCGCGCCACACACGCGCACTTGCTACGGACAAAGGGGTTCCCGCCACAAGGGCGGGAATGACGACTGAAAAGTGGGGGATCACCCACGAATGGCGACAAGATCTAGGCGTCGTCGCGCGCGTCGACCACGGCCTGCATGTGGGTGCGGAAGCCGGGCTCCTCCCGGGTCATCTGCAGGAAGGCCTCGGCCAGTTCGGCCCGGGCGGTGTCGAGATTGTAGACGCCCTCCGAATAGCGCAGGAGCACGCAATCGAAATAGCGGTCCATGAGGAGGCGGTCGTCAGCGTTCAGGTGCGTTGCCATGCGACCACGTTAGACCCCGCCCGGCCTTCACGCCAAGCGCTTGATCAAACGCCTCAGAACGCCGGGGCCACGATCGCCCGGGCGGCGACCTCGTCGCGCCGGATCTGCTCGACCAGCAGCGGGATGCTGTCGAACTTCAGTTCGGGGCGCAGGAAGGCGATCAGGTCGGTCTCGATGACCTGGCCGTAGAGGTCCTCGTCGAAGTCGAACAGCCAGGTCTCCAGCCGGGTCTCGACCTCGCCGGTGGTGGGGTTGTTGCCCAGATTGGCCACGCCGGGCACCTCGCGGCCGTCCGGCAGGCGGGTGCGGGTGGCGTAGACGCCCAGCTTGGGCACCACATAGTCCTCGACCTCGACATTGGCCGTGGGGAAGCCCAGCTGGCGGCCCAGCTGCTGGCCGCGCCGCACGACGCCCTCGATGGCGAACGGCCGGCCCAGGATGCGCGCGGCGCCCTCGGGGTGTCCGTCGCGCAGGGCGTCGCGCACCCCGGTCGACGAGAACTTCTCGCCCTCGCGGTTGGCCACCGGTTCGGCCACCGAGACCGAGAAGCCGTACTCCTGGCCATAGGCCTTCATCAGGTCGGCGCTGCCGGTGCGGCCTCGGCCGAACGAGATGTCGAAGCCGACGGCGACGTGCTTAACGCCGAGGCCTCCCACCAGCACCTTCTCGACGAACTCGCGGTCGTTGAAGCTGGCCATCTCGAAGTCGAACGGCAGCAGGTACAGCAGGTCCACGCCCAGGGCCTCCAGCGCGCGGGCCTGCTGGGGGTGGGTCATCAGCTTGAAGGCCGGCTCGGTGGGGCGAAACAGCCGGCGCGGGTGCGGGTCGAAGGTGACCACGCCCAGCGGCAGCTTGTCGGCCAGCGAGGCTTTCGCCGCCTGGGCGATCACCTGCTGGTGGCCGCGATGCACGCCGTCGAAATTGCCCAGGGCCACGCAGGCGCCCCGTTCGGCCGGCGGCACGTCCTTCCAGCCGTGGATCGTCTTCAGGCGCATGCGGATTTCCTTACGCGGCGGCTCTGCGCGGGACCATGACCACGGCCTCGCCGTCGACCACGGCGTTGCCGCGCACCAGGCAGGTGGTGGCGAACGTCACCCGGGCCTTGGCGTCGTCGATCGCCGTCACCGTGACGCGGGCGGTGACCTCGTCGCCGATCTTGACCGGACGCTTGAAGGCCAGGGACTGGGACAGATAGATCGCGCCGGGACCGGGCAGGGTGGTGCCCAGCACCGCCGAGATGTAGCCGGCCGACAGCATGCCGTGGGCGATGCGCTCGCCGAAGCTGGTGCCGGCCGCGTATTCGGCGTCCAGGTGGACCGGATTGTTGTCGCCGGTCACGGCGGCGAAGGCGACGATGTCGGCCTCGCCCACGGTGCGGACCAGCTCGGCCGACTGGCCGACGCTGATGTCCTCGAGAAACAGTCCCTGCATAGCGCCCCTCATTTTTTTGTGCGTTGCACCAATCTTAGCGATCAGGGCGGGCTCTACCAGACCAGATCGCTCATGGCGTGGGTCGCGCCCACCCGTTCGGCGGCCAGCAGGCCCGCGACCCGGGTCGGATCCAGCTTGCCGTCGGGGCCGACGGCGGCCTCGCCGTGGATGCCCTTGGCGATGAACAGGCAGGCCAGGCCCTCGTCGTGGGCGCCCTTGACGTCGGTGACCACGCCGTCGCCGATGCACAGCACCCGCGCGCGGTCGACCGGGCCGCCCTTCAGGGCTTCGGCTTCCGCCAGGGCCAGGTCGTAGATCGGCTTGTAGGGCTTGCCGGCCATCAGCACCTGCCCGCCCAGGGTCTCGTAGAGGTCGGCCAGGGCGCCGCCGCAATAGATCAGCCGCGCGCCGCGCTGCACCACCCGGTCGGGATTGGCGCAGATCAGGGTCAGGCCGCGTTCGGCGGCGATCGCCAGACGATCGGCGTAGTCGGCGGGCGCCTCGTTCTCGTCGTCGACCATGCCGGTGACGGCGACGAAGGCCGCGTCCTCGGGGCCGGCGGTCTCCAGGCCCAGGCCCTCATAGAGCGTGAAGTCGCGCTCGGGGCCGACGATCCAGGCCGGGCCGGGCGCGCGGGCGGCCAGCAGGGTGCGGGTGGCGTCGCCCGAGGTGACGAAGGCGCTCCAGGCCTCGCGCGGCACGCCCAGCCGGTCCAGCTGCTCGACCACGGCCTGCGACGGGCGCGGCGAATTGGAGATCAGGATCACCGGCCCGTGGTGGGTCCGCCACTCGACCAGGGCCCGGCAGGCCTCCGGGAAGCTCTCGACCCCGTTGTGGATGACCCCCCAGACGTCGCACAGCAAAACGTCATAGCGGTCGGCGAGGGCGGAGAGGCCAGTGGGCAGATCGGTCATGGACAGGGGCGGTACCGGGCGCGGACGGATGCGTCAACGGTGGGGGATGTAGGGACGCGAGGGCGGAAGGGCCAGTTCCGCCGCTCTTAGGGTCCGCTAACGGTGGCCGACTCATTCCGCGTCGAGGCCGGCTGCCGATCTGTCGGCCGACGCCCTAGTCGTGCCCGACGCGAACCCACCGCGCCATCAGCCTTCCCGCGAAGCGATGGGCGACACGGAACAGGGTCAGCTTGACGACGACCACCAGGACGATCGCGCCGACGACCGTCCCTGTCAGCGAAAGCGGCGGCGCGTGGGGCATGCGCCACAGCGACATCGCCGCGCCGACGTGAAGGGCGATCGGGACCGCCAGCGCCAGCAGGCCGACGCCCGCGGCGAGCGCGGCGTGGCCATGACCTTTCCGTCGCGGGCTGGCGATCTGCTGGGCGGCGATGAATTGCTCCGTCCCGGCCCGCACGAAATCGAGACCCTTGGCGCCGACCGGGCCCGAGGCGGTCCTGAAGCCGGCGTCCTCCAGATCGGCGACGACCTCGTCGATCCGGACGAAGCCGTGGCGATGGAAATGGTCGATCGCGCCGCGCTCGGAGGCCTTGGGCGGACCGAAGTCCACCAGCAAGGCGCGGCCGTCTGGCTTGAGGACGCGCCGGATCTCATGCGCCATCGTCCGCCGGACGGACGCCGGGACGTGATGCAGCACGAAGGTGGAGATCACGACGTCGAAGCTGGCGTCGGGGTAGGGCATCGCCTGCACCGCCCCTTTGGACAGGGACAGAGTAATCCCGGCGCGGCTGGCCTTGGCCGCGGCGCGTTCGAGCATCTCCGGCGAAGGATCCAGGCCGTGGACCGAACCGGAAGGCCCGACGCGCCGCTTGGCGAGCATGGCCAGGGAGCCGGTGCCGCAACCCATGTCCAGGACCAACTCGCCCGGACGAAGGCCGGCCAGGTTCAGGATCCTTTCGCGCAGCCGGCGTTCGCCCCCGAGGGTGAGCAGGCCGACGAGCAGGTCGTAGCGCGCGGCGTCGTGGATGGTGAGGCCCACTTCGTCGTGGGCGGCGGGGCCGTGGGCGGAGTGGGGCATGGGCTTTCTCGCGGCGGCATGGACAGGGTGTCCGAAACCTGACTTCCTGCGCGGAAGCCGGCAACGAACAGGCCGGGCGAGATGTCCCATTCCGCACACAACTCGCCGGCGTGTCCGGAAAAAGCCGTCGTGAGGAGGCATGCATGGACCGCCGCATCGCGCGGACCCGCTCAATGCTGCAGGGCGCGCTGATTTCGCTGATGACCCGCAAGGGGTACGACGCCATCACCGTCGAGGAGGTCTGCGAAGAGGCCGATATTGGCCGCTCGACCTTCTACGCGCACTTCACCGGCAAGGATCACCTCAAGCGCAGCGGATTGGACGACAACCTTCGCAGCATGTTGCTGGAGCACCAGCGGGCCGCCGCGCTCGGGCCCTTGGATGGCGGATTCGGGTTCGTGCTGCCGTTCCTCGAGCACGCGCGCGAGCAGCTGGACCTCTATCGCGCGCTCGTCAGCAAGGGCGGCGTGGCCACCACGACGGCGATGCTCCGCCAGATCGTGACCGAGTTGGTGCGCAACGAGCTGGCCCTCAGGCCGATCCGGAGCGAGCTACGGCCGGACGTGGTCACGTCGTTCGTCGTGGGCGGGTTCATGTCGCTTCTGACCTGGTGGCTGGACGGGGGCGCGCGCCTGCCGCCGGCGGAACTCGACGTCATGTTCCGCCGATTGGTGCTTCAGGGTTTGAGCGACGACAGCGCCGAGCAGCCCGGCTAGGTCGCCTGGCGTGGACGGCATGGTCGTTGCTCGGGAGACATCACGTATCCTCCCTTTCCAGCCTC
The DNA here is from genome assembly GCF_001426905.1 of Caulobacter sp. Root1455. GTDB lineage: Bacteria > Pseudomonadota > Alphaproteobacteria > Caulobacterales > Caulobacteraceae > Caulobacter. The sequence goes on along the minus strand of NZ_LMFQ01000022.1, from coordinate 253,333 downwards.
ACCAACTGAACCCCTGGTCCTCCCGGGCCGTCTTGATCTGCTCCTGGAACTCCATGCCGAACGACCAGGCGAACTCGGCCGGGAAGTTGGCCCGGCGCCGGGCGCGGCCGTACTGCGGATATTCGGCGGCCATCGAGGCGGCGTAGGTGTCGCTGAAATAGGCCGGGCGCTCCTTCAGTTCGTTCCAGGTCAGCGAATACTGGTGGCAGCCGATGCAGTTGGTGCGGCCGTTGCCGGTATGGTGCTCGAGGTTGGGATTGCTGCACCAGGTGGTGACCTTGTCGTAGGGCGCGGGGTTCCGCTGCTCGACGGCGCCGTCGTACGAGGCCTTGATCGCGGCGGCCAGGGCCGGCTGGGCCGTCTCGTAGGACCCCCAGGGCTTGGGATCGGTCTCGTTGAAGGCGGTGGTGACGCACATCTTGTAGTGCGACCAGACCCCGCCGTTGAACCTGGCCAGCGAGGCCGGGCGGTCCTGGCCGAAGTCCTCGTCGGGCTTGGGGCTCCACCACAGCGTGATCCAGATCCATTCGCGGGTGTCCTTGGTCGAGATGTGGATCGACTTCAGGCCGAACAGTTTCCCGTCGGTGGTCTGCACCGTGTAGATGCCGCTGGGATCGACCGGCTCCAGGGTCGGCTTGGGCCAGGTCCCGCCCTTCAGCACGGCGGTGACCGCGGCGGCGTCGGTGGCGTGGGCGCTGACCTTGGGACTGGCCCCGTCGATCTGGTCCCAATTTGTCTTGACCATCACCGCGCTGCGCGGGAACTCCTCGACGCAGGGCGAGAACTGGCCGGCGCTGGGCGGGGCCTGGTTCCACGGGATCTTGTTGGAGCAGGTCTCGATGCCCTGGGCCTGGGCCAGGACGTGCTCGACGAACGACGGGCTGAACAGGGTGAAGCCCTGGCCCAGCTCGTCCTCGGGATTGCCGCGGTCGAAGCCCTCGGACTGCTTGAGCACCTGGGTCAGGTTGGCCGAGACCAGGCTGCGGACCAGGTTCTTGTCGGTTCCGCTCTGGGCCATCACCTCGTGGGCGATCTCGGCGCGGGACTTGTGGCAGTCGGCGTCGGCCTTGCAGGCCGCCAGCTGGGCGATGAACAGCTTGATCTTCTGGTCGACCTCGGGATTGGCGCTCATGCCTTCGTACCAGGTGTGCCAGAGGGGCACGTCGTAGGTCTTGCCGTCCAGGGTCAGCTTCTGGGGCTCCAGCAGGGCCTCGACGATGGCCCAGCCGGTCTTGCGGCGCTCGGCCATCGAGCCTTCCAGCTTGTCGAACAGGGCCTTCGGATCCTCGTTGAGGGGCGTGTAGTCCTTGCCGCGCCCGATCAGCAGGCGCCCTTGCGGCGAGGCCTCGCCGGCCTGCGGGTTCAGGCCCTTGGCCGACAGGATCCGCACGGGGCCGCCGGCCGTCGCGGCGGGCGGGGCCTCGGCGCCCTGCGGCTGGCAGGCCCCCAGCAGGACGCCGGTCAGGGCCGCGGCGGCCAGCAGGGGAACGAAGCCTCTCGACGCTGAAAACATGGGGCGTCTCCTCGAATGGGGCGGGTCAGCCGCCTTGCCAGGTTTGGATCAGTCGCAGGTGGTCGGGGGTCAGCAGGGCGCCCGAATTGACGCCCGGACCGACGCCGGCCGGCGTGGCGTCGGCCTCGTAGCCGTGGACGGCGACCACGGTCGGGGCGGCGACGTCGCCGATCCAGACCGGACCGCCGCTCTGACCGTCGGTGGTGTCGATCTCGTAGTAGAGCCGGCCGTCCAGGCTGGCGCGCACCGGCCCCTTGGCCACCAGCAGGTGCTCGTAGCTGCCGGCGTATTCCGGATAGCCCGAGACCACGGCGGCGGCCCGGGTCAGGGCGGAGGGATCGAGGGCGTCGTACTTCATCCAGCCCACCCGCTCGCCGACCGGATCGTCCAGGTGGACGGCGCCGATGTCGTGGGCCCGGTCGCGGGTCTGGAGCCAGGGATCTGCGCAGGAGAAGGTCGTCGAGACGACCGCCCCGAACGGCTGCTTGTTCCAGGATTGGCCCGGGATCACCGTGACCCGGCGGGCCCAGCCGCCGCCCCCACCCGACGCGAACGCGCTGTTGTGCAGGCAATGACCGGCGGTGATCACCGTCCGGGGTCCCGCCAGCCAGCCGGTGCCGTTGAACGGGCCGTTGGCGGTGTCGATCCGCAGGGCGCAGACCATCCGCCAGGGCGCGGCGGTGTTGCGCAGCTCGATCCGGCGGTGGTCGACCGGCCCCAGGATGCTGAACAGCCGCGCCGGGCCGCCCGTGGCCGGCCGCGACGGCGGTTCGGGGGCCAGCAAGGGCGCGAGCATCCCCTCCGAGCCCGACGCCAGAGGGGTTTCCGGCCCGGACGAAGAGCGGTCGGCCGGCGTGAAGTTGGAACGCGAACCGTTCATGGCGCCCCCGCCTGCTGCGTGCGTCGAAGCTCAGTCAAAACAGGTATCGCGGCGCAATTCAACTTCCAAGAGCGGCGGATTTCCGCTCCGGCCCTGGGTTGAGCGAGGCGCGGCTACGGGCTTCCCCCGACCGGATCGAGGGAACGCCCTGAGTGTGTTGCCCGGCCGGACGGCGCACCTTGGCGGCAACTTAACCTGGTCGAGGTCCTTCCGATGAAGTCCACCGTTCGCGCCTTCGCGGCGCCTCTCCTGGCGACCCTGCTCCTGGCCGCCTCGGCGCCCGCCCTGGCCGGCGGCGGGCCGGCCGATCCCCACGCCAAGAACGCGGCCACCGGCACCATCGAGCTGTCCGGCGGCGGCGTGGCGTTCGGCGTCGGCGTCAGCTGGGGCAAGGGCACGCTGACCTATCGCGGCCAGACCTATAAGCTGAAGACCAACGGCCTGTCGGCGGTCGACATCGGGGCCAGCGGCTACACCGCCACCGGCACGGTGGAGAACCTCAAGCAGCTCTCCGACATCGAGGGCAACTACACCGCCGGCCAGCTGGGCGCGACGGTGGCGGGCGGCGGCGGCGTCACGACGATGAAGAACGACAAGGGCGTGGTCATCAAGATGCACGCCACCAGCCGAGGCCTGCAGTTCACGGCGGCGCCGAAGGGCGTGAAGGTCGAGCTGGCGAAGTAGGGACACGGCGGACGCCCCCTCCGTCCGCTTCGCGGCCACCTCCCCCGTTGCACGGGGGAGGAGAGGTCGCTTTTCTCCTCACCCGCGCAGCGGGGGAGGTGGCGCGATGCGAATACGCATCGTGACGGAGGGGGCGTCGCCCGCAACTCACGTCGCGTCGTGGAAGATCACCCCCAGCACCCGCCGTCGCCCCGAGCGCACGGTGCTGACCCCGTGGCGCAGCACGCGGCGGTGGACGCCGCGGGTCCCGGTCGCCGGGCGTTCGCGGACCGCGAAGATCACGCCCTCGCCCTGCTTCAGCGGCACGACCTGGGGCCGCGACTGCTGGCGGGGCCGCTGCTCGACCAGCACGAACTCGCCGCCCTCGAAGTCGCGGCCGGGCTCGTCCAGCAGGAAGGCGGCCTGCAGCGGAAAGACGTGCTCGCCGTACAGGTCCTGGTGCAGGCAGTTGTAGTCGCCCGGGCCGTAGGTCAGCAGCAGGGGCGTGGGCCGGACCTGGCCCGCCGCGTGGCAGCGGGCCAGCATGTCGTCCAGGTCGTCGGGAAAACGCCGGTCCTCGCTCAACGTTTCGGACCAGCGGTTGGCGACGCCGGCCAACGGGCCGTACAGCCCCTGGCGCAGCCGCTGCACCGGCTCGGGCAGGGGATAGCTGAAGTACCGGTACTCGCCCTGGCCGTAGCCGTGGCGGGCCATCACCACCCGGCTGCGAAAGCCGGCCTCCTGGTCGTAGAGGCCGGCGATCCGCTGGCAGGTCTCGGACTTGAGCAGAGGTCCGGTCAGGGCCCAGCCCTGGGCGTCGAGGTCGGCGGCGATGCGGGACCAGTCCAGGCTCATGCGGCCTCGCGCGCCAGCAGCGCGCGCTTGCGCTCGACGCCCCAGCGATAGCCCGACAGCCCGCCGTCGGCCCGCACCACGCGGTGGCAGGGGGTGATCACCGCCAGCGGATTGGCCCCGCAGGCCTGGGCCACGGCCCGGGCGGCGGTCGGCCGGCCGATGCGGCGCGCCACCTCGGCATAGGACGCGGTGGTCCCGGCCGGTATGGCCCGCAGCGCCGCCCAGACGGCCTTCTGCAGGTCCGTGCCCTGGGCGTCGAGCGGCAGGTCCAGCTTGGCGGCGGGGTGATCGACCTGGGCGGCCACGGCCTTGAGGTCGGCGGCCAGGCCGTCCGGATCGGGCGTCAGCCGGGCCGAGCGGAAGCGGCGCTCCAGGTCGCGGACCAGGGCGGCCGGGTCGTCGCCCAGGGTCACCAGCCGCAGGCCGGCGTGCGAGCGGGCGACCAGGGCCAGGCCCAGGCCGGTGGGGACCGTCGCGTAGCGCAGGGTCTCGCGCGGCTGGTCGGGCTTGCAGCGCAGGCAGGCCCGGAAGCCGGCGGCGCGGGCGCTTTCCCGGGTGTCGTGGAATTCGACGTTCTTGCGCAGCGGCCGCCCGGCGCAACTGGCCAGGCAGTAGACGCCGGTGGTGCGCACGGCGATGAAGAAGTCGCCGTCGAGGTCGCGGTCGCGGCGGCGCATGGCCTCCCAGCGCGCGTCGTCGGTGAGATATTGAGAAGCGGTCATGGGTCGGTCTCCTTTCGTGGGAAGGAGCATGCGCGCCGCTCGGGCCTACGTCATTCCGATGCTTGCTATGGACGCTCGGCGCCACGGCGCGAGTTCCCCGTCCATCGACAAGCTCAGGATGAGGAATTCGAAGGCCAGGGCGGCAAAAGCAGCCCTCGTCCCGAGGGCAAAAGTAACCCTCATCCTGAGCTTGTCGAAGGACGAGGGCGGCTCATGGGCGCTCGCCCCTTGACCGTCAGCGGTCCCTAAGCCGGTCCGCAGATCAGGTCGACCATGATCGGGATGGTGGCCTCCAGCTGTTCGCGCGTCTCGCCGGCCCGGGCGCGGACCGACAGGGCGTTCATCATCATGCAGGCCACGCGGCCCAGGGCGATGGGGTCGGCGGCGGCGGGCAGCTCGCCTCTGGCCTGGCGGCGTTGCAGCAGCCCCTGGACCGCCCGGTCCAGTTCGTGCAGGCCGTCGGCCACGGTCCGGCGCACGTCGGAATCGACGACGGCCTGGCCCAGGCCGGCGCTGACCAGGAAGCAGCCCCGGCCGCCCATGTCGTCCGACAGGTAGAAGCCCAGGGCCGTGCGGTAGATCCGGGTCAGGACCTCGCGCAGCGAGCCGCCGCCCCGGAACGCCTCGGTCATCGCGGCGCGCGACCGCTCCATGTAGGCGTCCAGCGCCGTCTTGAAGAGCGCCTGCTTGTCGCCGAACGCCCCGTACAGGCTGGGCCGGTTCATGCCGGTGGCGGCGCTCAGGTCGTCCAGCGACGAGCCGGCGAAGCCCTGGGCCCAGAAGGTCTCGATGGCCTTGGCCAGGGCGACGTCGGGATCATAGGCGCGGGGGCGTCCCCGGCGCTTTACGGGGGTTTCGGACATCTGACTCTCCTGGCCAGGCTCTGCGCGCCCTTCCGGGCTTTTTGTACCGTTTCGCATTTTATTCCTTGACCGACGTTATTTTTATGCGAAACAGTACGGAAATGCAATGGAGGGTTCGATGGATCTCTACTTCTTCCCGATGGCCTGCTCGCTGGCGACGCGGATCGCGGCCTGCGAGGCGGGCGCGGACCTCAACTTCCTGCGGGTCGACCCCCTGTCCCGGCCCAAGCGGGTGGAGGACGGGACCGCGTTCCTGGCCATCAACCCCATGGGCCAGGTGCCGGTGCTGCGCACCGACGACGGCGAGCTGATCGTCGAGAACGCGGTGGTCCTGCAGTATCTCGCCGACCGCTTCCCGGCCGCCGGCCTGATCCCCGCCGACGGGCCCGAACGCCGCAAGGTGCAGAGCTGGCTCGGCTTCATCGGCTCGGAGCTGCACGTCGGGGTGTTCGTCACCCTGCTGAGCAAGACCGCCCCGGACGGCGCCAAGGCCTTCGCCCGCGAGCGGCTGACCGAGCGCCTGGCGTTTCTCGACGCCCACCTGAAGGGCCGCGAGTTCCTGCAAGGCCGGTTCAGCGTCGCCGACGCCTATCTGTTCGTGATGCTGGTCTGGGCCCGCTACCTGGCGCTGGATTTCGGACCCTATCCGGCCTTGGCCGCCTATCGCGACCGCCTGCAGACCCGGCCCTCGGTGGCGCGGGCTTTCGACGAGGAATTCACCCTGTTCAAGGCCGCGGCCTAGAGCCGTGACCTGAATAGGGGACGCACACTCACGGCACGGCCGTGATCCAGACGGCCCTATCCCCGCCGTGAGTGTGCGTCCCCTCCTTCAACCGCTCCACCTCCCCAGGAGATAGACCCATGCGTAGCTTCATCATCGCCGTCGCGGCCCTGGCCGCGACGGGCGGCCCCGCCATGGCCGAAACCAAACCTCAGAACGGCTGGCTGACCCTCAGCGCCCCCACCACCCAGGACCACATCGTGTTCGACGGGGCGGTCTGGCGCTGCAAGGCCGACGTCTGCCGCTCGACCAAGGTCAAGTCGCTGCCGCCCCTGCGCAGCTGCAAGCGCCTGGCCCACGAGCTGGGGACGATCACGGGCTTCGGCTATCGCGGCGTGAGCCTGTCGGACGCCGAACTGGCCCAGTGCAACCCGGCGCGGATCGCCAAGACCCCGGCGTCCGAAATGGCGGCGGCGCGCTGAACCCAACCTCGGAGGAGGAACTTGGGGACGGGCGCCCGCGCGCGTCCCCAGCTTTTTTGAACCGTCATCCTCGGACTTGTTCCGAGGACCCCTGCTTCAACCGCGAAGAAGGAAGATCCGTGGGGCGGTGAGGTCGCGACCCAACGCTCGGCGACAGCGCGGCGGACCTAGGGGTCCTCGGAACAAGTCCGAGGATGACGGGCGTTGAGGATGACGGGCGGTGGGGTGGCGGCGGAAGGCCTAAACCCCCGCCCGCCAGCAGAACAGCGCGCCGTCCTCCTCGTCGGTCCGCTCGCCGGCGCGCTCGAAGCCGTTGGCTTCCAGCACCCGCTGGGAGGCGGCGTTGTCGACCGCGGTCTCGGCGGTGACGGTCGACACCCGGAAATCGGCCCGCGCCCAGGCCAGCACCTCGGCCACGGCCCGCGTCGCGATCCCGCGCCGGCGGCGCGAGGCGGCCACGCCGTAGCCGATCATCACCGTGTCGCCGACATAGGGCGTGCGCACCAGCGAGGTCAGGCCCACCACCTCGCCGCCCTCGACGATCAGCCAGGCGTTGGGCTCGAAGCTCTCGCCGACCTCGGCCGACAGGCCGCGCAGCATGGCCAGCACCTCCGGCGTCTCGATCCCGCCCTCGGCGACGGTCAGGCCTTCTGGAGACTGCCCGGCGATCAGGGCGGCGAAATGAGCGTCGGTGGCTTCGATCAGCATGGACGCGACGAAGGTGTGTTTCGGTCTCTATGTCCAGAGGGTCCGCGGCTCAGAGACAGGCGCTGATGCCGTAGTGGGTAGACAGCCAGGTGATGGTCCCATCGGCCGCGGTGCGCCACCTCACCAGCGCCTGGCGGCGACAGACGGGCGATCCGGTGGTCTTGAAGGCCTCGGCGTACTCGACCGCCGGGGGCAAGGCGATGGGCAGGCGCTTGATCTTGAAGCCTTCCGAGACCAGCCAGTCGGCAAGAGGCGCGCCAGCCGCGCCGACGGAAGCCCGCACCTCGATTCGCTCGTGCAACAGCCGATTGGCGTCTTCCTCTCGCATCCGATCCATCCCGGCCAGCAGGCCGCCGTCAGTCGGCGCAGCCCCGGCGCCGACCCCAACGCCCAGGAGCGCCGCGCCCAGCAGCACGGCTGTCGACCGTTTCAGATCGTGCATGGTCATGGCCCCCCCTTGTACACCGGGCAGCATACGCTCCAACCTTAAGGCGGCAATCTGGACGCGACTCAATCCGGGGGCGTCTGCTGTTCCCCCACCGAACGGGCGACACGACCAGCAGGGAGGCGGCCAGCACCTCCGACGTCTCGACGCCGCCCTCGGCGACGGCCAGGCAGTCCGGAGATTCCCCGGCGATCAGCATGACGGTTTGATAGGCGGTCGGCGAAGCCCCCGGGGCAAGGCTGGGCGTTCACCTGGAGTTCAGCCTTGGCCGTATCTCCTACGCCTCAAGGTTGCGGCGAGGCGAAAATGACGGGCGGGGCTTTGGGGGGTTTGGCGTTCGTCGCGGCGCTCGCATCGGCCACGGCGGGGCTCGCCCAGGGCAGGGTCGACATCCGGATCACGCCCGAGACCGACGGTTTGCGCGTCGCCTACAGCCTACCCCGTCCTGTCGAGCGGTTCGAATTCGACCAGAAGGTCGAGGTCATCCGCCAGGACACCTGGCGCGCGCCCGACGACATGATGCTGGCGCACGGGGTCCTGCGCCGCAAGGATGGCAAGCCTTTCGAGGCGTTCCAGATCCAGGTCGTCCCAGACACCGCGCCGCGCGACCGCAGCTATCCAGCCCTGACCCGGGTGGGCGCCGGCTGGCAGGTCTACGGCCCTTACTTCCGACCCGTCGATGACAAGCCCCCGGTCGTGGCGCGCGTGATCCCGCCGCGAGGTTGGATCGTCACGCCCTCCGAGACGAAGGCCGGGAACCGGATTTCCCTGGACGGCTGGGCGTTCGTCGGCCCCGGCGCCTACGCGACGAGGGCGGCGGCGACGCTGATCGCGTCGCCCGCCATCGAGGCCGACCTGGCGGCGCGGATCGCCAAGGCGGCGGATGGGGCCGCCGAATTCTACGGCCGCCGGTTGGACGTTCGCCTGGAGATGGCGCCCACCGTGATCGCCACCCGCGTGCCGACCTTCAACGCGGGCTGGCAGGGCGACGTCAGCGGCCCGGTCGTCTCGCTGCGGTTCTTTGGTCCCGACAAGGCAGCGTCGGAAGCCAGCGGCCAGACCGCCAAGTTCGTCGACCACGAATTCTTCCATCTCTGGAACAACCGCGTCTTCCACTCGCGCGACGGCGACAACGAGGCCTGGCTGCACGAGGGCATGGCCGAATACGCAGCCCTGCTGGCCGGTCGTGAGCAGGGCGAACTGAGCGAGGCCGAGGTGGGGCAAGAGCTGGCCGACCGCCTGAACAGCTGCGTCGCCGCGCTCCGCTCCAAGGGCCTGGCCGGCGATCCTCCCAGGCAGGGCAAGGCAGTCTACGATTGTGGCGTGGTCGCTCAATGGAGCGCCGACCTGAAGGCGCGCGCGGCCTCGGCCGGCCGCCGCGACGTCTTCGATGTCTGGCGCGCCCTGTTCGCCGCGAGCCGCACCCACGACGGGATCTATGACGCCCAGGGTTTCCTGGCCCTGGCCGGACAGACGGATGCGGCCGAGGAGCCGTTGCGCCTGCTGATGGCGCCGGATGTCGAAGATCGCTGGGGGCGGCTGACGGCGGCGCTGAACGGACTGGGCGCGCGGATTGTCGGAACCCGGTCGGTCGACGCGGAGCAGGCGGATCTTCTATTCCACCTGGAGCGTCTGGTCTGCAATGGCAGCATCGGCTTCTACGGCGGCTATCCAAAGGGCGTGAAGCTCGACACCGGCGACCGTTGCGGGCCGCTGAACGGTGATCCGATGGTCGACACGGTGGCCGGACATGACGTGTTGACCGACGTCTTGGCCGCGCGCGACGCCGTGGTCGAGATTTGCGCGGCCAGGGGCGAGGTGACCTTCACCTATCAAGGCAAGTTGGTCGCTACGGTGGCCTGCAAAGTTCCACTGGGACCACGGCCGTTGGCCTGGAACGTGGAAACCTGGCGCCAGAGTCATGCCGACGCGCATTGATCGCGGAGGGTTGCGACGATTGCGCTGACGCACCAAGGTCGGCGCGCAAGCTTCAGGGGCCTATGATGACCAGATCCGGTACGAACCGCGCCCGTCCCGGCCTGGCCGCCCTGGCGCTCGCCGCCGCGACCCTGCTGGCCGCGTGCGGTCAGGGCTCCAGTTCGACCAGCGTCGTGCTGACCGGTCCGCCTGACAAGGTCGAGGCCCTGATCGCCCAGCACAAGCTGCTGGCGGCGCCGGTCCAGAGCCACGTCGAGACGCTTCCCGACGGCCGCGAGCGCGCCACCTTCAACAAGGCCAAGGGCATGCCGGCCGGCGAGCTGCTCGATCTGGGCAAGGCGGCCGCCAAGGCCGGGGTCAGCTTCGAGTTCTCCACGACGCGACAGAGCGGCGTGTCGATCGGCTCCGCCGGCGACCCACAAAAAAGCCCTCCGGCGCGAACCGGAGGGCCTGTCGTCTAGACGGGCTCGAGCCTACCGCCCCGCCCGCCGGCGCAGGGCGCCGCGCATGAAGTCCTGGGGGGGATCGGCCTCGGCGATGATCGAGTCGCGGATGGCGCGGGGCTCGCCGAACAGGTGGCCCTGGCCGTAGCCGATGTCGAGCTCCAGCACCTCGGCGACCTGGCGCTCGTGCTCGACCTTCTCGGCGATCACCTCGATGCCGTAGCGGCGGGTCAGGCCCGCGAAGTCCTCGGCGTTCAGGTCGGGCAGCGAGGCGATGACCAGCTTGCCGTCCTGCTCTTCCAGCTGGTCCAGCATCATCTGGGCGCCGATCTTCAGGAACTTGACGTCGGCGCGGGCCAGGTCCTGGAAGTCCAGGTCCAGGTCGGTGATCTTGTCGAGGCTGAAGCGGAAGCCCAGGCTGGCCAGACGGGCCATGTGGCGGGCCTCGACCGGGCCGCGGTCGTTGAAGGCGGCCTGGCCCAGTTCGAAGATCAGGGCGCCGTGCAGGTCCTTGTTGACCTGCAGGAACTCCAGGAACTGGGCGAAGAACGCCTCGTCGGCCAGGCTGGCCAGCGAGATGTTGCAGAAGATCCCGACCTTGCGGTCCTGCTTGGCCAGGCGGCGGACGATCTGCACGCAGCGGAACAGCAGCAGGTTGTCGATCGCGGCGGTCAGGCCCTCGGGCTCGGCCACGGCCAGGTACTCGGCCGGCATCATGATGCGGCCGGTGTCGTCGCGCAGGCGCGAGAAGCTTTCGTAGAAGACGGTCCGGCGCTGGGGCAGGCTGACGACCGGCTGCAGGTAGAGGTCGACGCGGTTGTCGGCCAGGGCGTCCTGCACCACGTCGATCAGGGCGCTGGACTGGGGCGAGCGGCCGCGCGGCTCGGCGCGGGCGACCTCGACCTGATAGTGCAGCTGGTGCTCGAGGCGGTCGCTCATCCGCACGACCAGGTCCTCCAGCTGGTGGACCTCGCTGGTCAGTTCGGCGGAACGGCGCTGGGCGTCGTCGGCGACGGTCTCCAGCAGGCCGGTGATGCGGGCGTCGACCTTCTCGACCTGCTCCAGCAGGATGCCGTGGGCCTCGCGGATGGTCTCGATGTCGACGCGCAGGGCCGCGCCCTGCAGGACATTGGCGATCACGCCATGCACGGCGAAGCACAGGCCCATGGCGCCGATGAAGGCGGCCAGGCCGACAGCCGGCGCCGCTCCCATCCGCCACAGGGCGAGGGAGACAACCAAGGCCAGACAGAGATAGGCGCCGGTCAGCAGCGCCAGCATCAGCCTTCGCATTCGAGGTCCCTACGAATCGTCAAGCTCAGTATGCGAGTCGCGCTGGCCGTGAGTCGAACAGATTAACGCCCGTGAGCCATTACGCCGCGCCTTAACCACAAATCAGGTTCTCGTGAACGGGGGCGCCTCACGCTTTCATCTCACCCCCCCACGCCGGTCATCCTCGGACTTGTTCCGAGGACCCCTGCTTCAACCGCGAAGAAGGGCGATCCGTGGAGCGCCGAGATCGCGGCCCGCCGTCCGCTGACATCGCGGCGGACCTAGGGGTCCTCGGAACAAGTCCGAGGATGACGAAATGAGGGGCGGGCGATGGACGGCGCCGACCCGTAAGGGTCCGCGGCCGCCGACCGCACTATTCGCCGCATCGACAGCGCGGCCTTAGACTGATAATCGTTCGCAAGTTTTTCCGGTGCGACCATGTCCGACGCTCTCAGCCTTGCCCCCGAAATCACCGACCTCCTCGCCGATCCCCAAGCCGATCGGGGCGCCGAAAGCTTGCTGAGCAAGGCCCGCAAGGGCCAGCGCGGAGTGATCGTGCGGGTCGGAGGCCAGACCGGGCGCTCGGAGTCGATCGATCCCGAGGAGCTGGAGCGCCGCCTGCTGGAGATGGGCTTCGTCGAGGGCGCCCTGTTCGAGGTGCTGCACGAGGGCCTGTTCGGCCGCGATCCGATCGCCTTGCGCATCGACGACATGCGCGTGGCCCTGCGCCGCCGCGAGGCCGCCGCCGTCACCGTTCAGTACGAAGAGATCTAAGGCCTTGACCGACGCCGCCCTGAGTAAAACGCAATTGGGGCCCGCGCGCCTGGCGCTGGTCGGCAATCCCAATTCCGGCAAGACCGCCCTGTTCAACGCCCTGACCGGCAGCCGCCAGAAGGTCGCCAACTACGCCGGCGTCACCGTCGAGCGGAAGGAGGGCGTGCTGACCCTGCCCGGCGGCCGCGGCGCCCATGTGCTGGACCTGCCCGGCACCTATTCCCTGCGGGCCCGCAGCCCGGACGAGGTGGTGACCCGCGACGCGGTGCTGGGCCGCTTGTCGGGCGAACAGCCGCCCGACGTGGTGATCTGCGTGGCCGACGCCACCAACCTGCGGCTGGTGCTGCGGCTGGTGCTGGAGCTCAAGCAGGTCGGCCGGCCGTTCGTGCTGGCGCTGAACATGTTCGACATCGCCCAGCGCCAGGGCCTGCGCATCGACCTGGAGCGGCTGTCGGCCGAGATCGGCGCGCCGATCGTCACCACCGTGGCCACCCGCAAGCGCGGCCTGGAGGAGCTGGTCGCCAAGGCCGACGCCCTGGCGGTTTCCCATGCCAAATTACTTGAAGAAGGGGGCGCCCACGAGAACGTCTGGCGCGAGCCGAACGCCGCCGAGATCCGCGCCGCGCACCGCGAGGCCCAGCGGATCGTCAAGGAATGCGTCCGCCCGCCCGAGCGTCCCGACACCGTGACCGGCAAGGTCGACGCGGTGCTGCTGAACCCGGTCGGCGGCCTGCTGATCCTGGCCCTGCTGCTGTTCGTGATGTTCCAGGCGGTGTTCACCTGGGCCGAGCCGTTGATGGGCCTGATCGAGGCGGGCTTCGCGGGCCTGAGCACCGGCGTGGCCGCCGTGCTGCCCGACGGCCTGCTCCAGAGCCTGATCACCGACGGCCTGATCGCCGGGGTGGGCAGCGTGCTGGTCTTCCTGCCGCAGATCGTGATCCTGTTCTTCTTCATCCTGGTGCTGGAAGACAGCGGCTACATGACCCGCGCGGCCTTCCTGATGGACAAGATCATGGGCGGGGCGGGCCTGCACGGCCGGGCGTTCATCCCGCTGCTCTCCAGCTTCGCCTGCGCTATCCCCGGGATCATGTCGACGCGGGTGATCGACAACAAGCACGACCGGCTGACCACCATCCTGGTCGCCCCGCTGATGACCTGCTCGGCGCGGATCCCGGTCTACACCCTGATCATCGCCGCCTTCATTCCCCACACCAAGGTCTGGGGCGTGTTCAGCCTGCCGGGCCTGGTGATGTTCGGCCTCTACGCCTCGGGCATCGTCAGCGCCCTGGTGGTGTCGTTCGTGATCCGCAAGATCTTTTGGCGCGGCACGGTCGAGCCGTTCATGATGGAGCTGCCGACCTATCGCTGGCCCGAGCCGCGCAACGTGGCGATGAACCTGTGGACCCGGGCCCGGATCTTCATCGAGCGGGCCGGCCGCATCATCCTGCCGCTGATGGTGCTGGTCTGGGTGCTGTCGACCTTCCCCTATCCGCCCGAGGGCGCGACGGGGCCGGCCATCGACTACAGCTTCGCCGGGCGGATCGGGCATCTGATCGCGCCGGTCATGCAACCCATTGGGTTTAATTGGCAGATGACCGTGGCCCTGGTCCCCGGCTTCGCGGCGCGCGAGGTGGCGGTGGCCGCCCTGGGCACCGTCTACGCGGTCGGCGGCGACGACGAGGCCGGCACCAATCTGGGCGCCCTGCTGTCGCACCAGTGGTCGCTGGCCACCGCCCTGTCGTTCCTGGCCTGGTACGTTTTCGCCCCGCAGTGCGCGGCGACCCTGGGCGTGGTCAAGCGCGAGACCAACGGCTGGACCTGGCCGACGGTGATGTTCCTGTACATGGCCGGCCTGGCCTATCTGGCCTCGTTCGTCACCTACCACGTCGCCGTGGCGATGGGGGCGGGGTAGGGATTGTTCTGGTTGTGTTCCGTGTTAAGCTCGCGGAATGACGATCCAGGTCGACATAACTGCTGAGGACGCGCTTGCGGAGCTCATGGCTCATCTCAAGGCCGGCGAGGATATCGTGTTTCTGACGCGCGGCGGTGAGACGGTCGCCGTCGTCAATAAGGTTGAGCCGCCCGTCAAGTTGGGTGATCGCGTCCCCGGCGTATGGTCTCATCTCGGCCCAATGGACGATCCCTACATCTTCTCTCGGCCCGATCCGGAATTGGAAGAGCTCGCCGAGTCACGCGACGAAGACGATTTCTATCGGCCGTTGCCGCCAGGGAAATGAGCTTCCTGCTTGATACCCACGCCTTGATTTGGTGGATGATCGATCCGAGGCGCTTGTCCAGCAAGGCGCGCGCTTGCGTCGAGGGGCGCGATCATCCTCTCTTCGTAAGCGCCGCCAGCGCCTACGAGATTGAGTACAAACGCGATCGAGATCTGTCGCTCTACCGGCTCCCTCCGGCGCTGCCGCGTGTCGTCCCGCGCCTGGGGGTGGAATGGTTGCCCATAGACGTCGATGACGGGTTTCAGGCGGCCCGCCTCGAAAAGTCTCACAAGGATCCGTGGGATCGGATTATCGCGGCGCAGGCGGCCCGCCGGAATCTAAGCCTGATCACGTCCGACGGCCCTCTGACCGAAGCCTGTCTGAACTGGCGGGTCCAGACGGTATGGTGACTTGGCCTACCGCGTCGGGACCGGGTGCTCGCCGCGATAGTCGTAGAAGCCGCGGCCGGCCTTCTTGCCCAGCCAGCCGGCCTCGACATATTTCACCAGCAGCGGGCAGGGGCGGTACTTGCTGTCGGCCAGGCCCTCGTGCAGCACGTTCATGATGCTCAGCACGGTGTCCAGGCCGATGAAGTCGCCCAGCTCCAGCGGGCCCATCGGATGGTTGGCGCCCAGCTTCATGGCGGTGTCGATGGCGTCGACCGTGCCCACGCCTTCGTACAGCGTGTAGATCGCCTCGTTGATCATCGGCACCAGCACGCGGTTGACGATGAAGGCGGGGAAGTCCTCGGCGTTGCTGGTGATCTTGCCCAGCGACTTGGCGAAGGCCACGGCCCGCTCGTAGGTCGGCACGTCGGTGGCGATGCCGCGAATGATCTCGACCAGCTTCATCGCTGGGACGGGGTTCATGAAGTGCAGGCCGATGAACCGCTCGGGACGGTCGGTCGACGAGGCCAGGCGGGTGATCGAGATCGACGAGGTGTTGGAGGCCAGCAGGGTGTCGGCGCCCAGGTGGGGCTGGAGGTTCTTGAAGATCGACTTCTTGAGCTCCTCGTTCTCGGTCGCCGCTTCGATCGCCAGGTCGGTGGCGCCGACCAGGGCCAGGTCCTCGGCGGCGGTGATCCGCGCCAGGGCCGCGCTCATGGCCGCCTCGTCGATGATCCCGCGATGCACCTGGCGGGCCATGTTCTTTTCGATCAGGGCCAGGCCGGCGTCGATGCGCTCGCGCGAGACGTCGTGCAGGCGCACGTCATAGCCGCCAAGGGCGACGACATGGGCGATCCCCGACCCCATCTGGCCCGCGCCGATCACGCCGACCGTCTTGATATCCGTCATTCAGACTAGCCTTGTTCGAGGCGGCGCAAGGCGTCGCGCGCCCGGCCCGAGTTCATGCGCGCTTTTCTAGCACGAGCAACCCCGTGGTCGCCAAGGCTTTGCTGCGACGCAGCGGAAACGTCGCAGCGGCGGGGCGCCGAAGATCCAAAAGTGCCGTCATCCCGGACAAACCGGCGAAAGCCGGGCGGATCCGGGACCGCCGGAAGCGCATGTGTTCACACCCCGGTCCCGGATCTTCGCGCCGCGCGTTCGTCCGGGATGACAGATTTTGAGGGGAACGCTTAAGGTCGCCCCATGAACGCTCTTCGCCCCTCCCGCCGTCACGCCCTGGCCCTGGTCGCCTCGGCCGCCGCCGTCCCGGCCTTCGCCGCCGACACCCCCGACGAGGACTGGAAGGTCCTGGCCGCCGACGTCCGGTCCGAGTTCCAGTGGGCCTGGCGCGGCTATGTCGCCAAGGCCTGGGGCAAGGACGAGATCAATCCGGTCAGCGGCACGTCGTCGTCGTTCTTCGTCGAGGGCCACGACCTGGGCCTGTCGCTGGTCGAGGCGCTGGACACCCTGTGGATCATGGGGCTGGACGCCGAGTTCCAGGCCGGGGTCGACTGGGTGAAGGCCCATCTCGACTTCGACGTCGACGGCAACGCCCAGGTCTTCGAGACCAACATCCGCCTGGTCGGCGGCCTGCTGTCGGCCCACCTGGCCAGCGGCGATCCGGTCCTGCTGGCCAAGGCCCGCGACCTGGCCGACCGCCTGGCCAAGGCCTTCGAGGCCTCGCCGCACGGTCTGCCCTGGCGCTATGTGAACCTGCGCACCGGGGCGGTCAGCGACCCGGAGACCAACCTGGCCGAGATCGGCACCTATATCAGCGAGTTCGGGGTGCTCTCCCAGCTGACCGGCGAGCGCAAGTATTTCGACATGGCCAAGCGGGCCATGCGCCACGCCCTGGACCGCCGCTCGAAGATCGGCCTGATGGCCGCCAACATCCACGCGACGACCGGCGAGTTCACCAGCCGCAACGCCAGCATCGACGTCTATGCCGACAGTTTCTACGAGTACCTGTGGGACGCCTGGGAACTGTTCGGCGACAAGGACTGCAAGCGCTGGGCGGTCGAGTGCGTCGACGCCCAGCTGGCCCACCAGGCCAAGCGCTATGACGGCCGGCTGTGGTTCCCGATGGTCGATTTCGAGACCGGGGCGGTGACCTCCACGGCCCAGAGCGAGCTGGCCGCCTACTATGCCGGCCTGCTGGGCCAGGTCGGCCGCAAGGCCCAGGGCGACGACTACCTGGCCTCGTTCACGGAACTGCAGGCGACGTTCGGGGTGATCCCGGAATCGATCGACGTGACCACCCGCCAGCCGCGCCGCAAGCACACCGGCCTGCGCCCGGAATATCCCGACGCCTGCCTGAACCTGTGGCTGGAGGGCCGCGACGTGCGCTACCGCAAGCTGGCCGCGATCCACTATCGGGAGATGAAGGCCACCAGCCGCGCGGCCTTCGGCTACACGGCCCTGAAGGACATCACCACCCAGCCGATGACCCAGGGCGACAACTGCCCCGGCTACTGGTGGTCCGAGCAGATGAAATATTACTACCTGCTGTTCTCCGACACGCCGCGCATCGACTACGGAAAGCTGCAGCTGAGCACCGAGGCCAACGTGCTGCGGGGGTTTCGGAAAGGGTAGGGCCGGGATCGGCGCGCGCGGCGCCGCCTTGGCGAGAGCGTCGGCTCGACCGTTCTCATAGATTGAAAACTTCCGGGGCCACGCTAGGTTGATCGCCGCGGCGCGACGGGTCGCCGACCTGGGGGGCTGGGGCGATGGCCAAACCACCGAAGAGGGCGTCGGCCCTGACGGCCGTCCGCGGCCGCGTCGCGCACCTGCTCGCGCCGATCCAGGCGCTCTGGGCCTCGCTCGTCACCGACCTGGAGGCCATTCGCGGCGCGCCGGCGGTCGCCGCCCTGCTGGTCGTCTGCGCGGCGCTGATGTTCATGGAGCAGGGCGCGGACCTGGCGGTGACCGCCGGGTCGGACACCTGCAAGGCCAGCTGGATGGTGCTGGCCACCGCGTTCTACGGATTCCAGTGCTGGTTCTGGACCCGCTACATCATCGAACAGCACAGGCGGCGCGCGCCCCAGGCGTTCGCCCGGCAGCAGCGGGAGTCGAGGCTGATCGCCTGGCTGCGCGAGTGGACGCCGCGCCTCCTGGGCGGCGGGCCGTTCTTCATCGCCGGGGTGGCGACCTTGCGGGCCGAGGTCGACCTCTGGGCCCTGCCTTACATCTTCTTCGCGCTGGGCCTGGTCGCTGTGTTCGTGCTCTGGGCCCGGCGCCGCGTCACGGTCTATTTTCGACTGGACCATCGCCAGCTCAGCCGACTGACCCGCTGGGCCACCTTTGTCCTGGGGCTGGGGTCGATGGCGCTTCTGTGCGTCTGGCCGGTGGGGCCGTCCCAGTTCCTGGGCGCCATCAGCATCGTCTTCCTGGGCCTGGCCTTCATCACCGCCGCCCTGGCCGCCATGCTGCACGCCAGCCGCGCGACCCGCCTGCCGGTGCTGACCGGGCTGGTGTTCCTGGCCCTGGCGTTCAGCCTCGTCAACGACAACCACGCGATCGGACGCCGCACCTTGCAGCGCCGGGCGGACGCCGATCGGGCCATGCCGCTGCCGCCCGCCCGCCCGGTTGCCCCGGACGCGGCCGAGCGCCCCGACCCGCGGACCGGCAAGGACACGATCGCCATGCGGCTGAAGGCCTGGTGCGCGGCCCAGGGGCCCCAGGCGTGTCAACCGAACGGCCCGGAGACGCCGATCGTCTTCGTGGCCGCGCAAGGCGGGGCGTCGCGCGCCGGCTACTGGGCCGCCGACGTCCTGGGCAAGCTGCAGTACGAAACCCAGGGCCCCAAGCCCTTCAGCGACCGGGTGTTCGCCATCAGCAGCGTTTCGGGCGGTTCGGTGGGCGTGATGGCCTATGTCTCGACCCTGGCCGACCGGCCCGACCTGTCCGGCGCGCCGTTCGCCGACAGCCTGGCCGAGGTGGCCGGGATCGACTATCTCAGCCCGGCCGTGTCGGGCCTGCTGTTTCCCGACCTGGCGCAGCGCTTCCTGCCCGTGGCCGTGCCCCTTCTGCCCGACCGCGCCGAGACCCTGGAGACGGGCTTCGAAGCCGGGTGGCGGCAGCACTGCCTGCATCCGGACGACGCCGATATCGACCCTGGGCCCGGCCTTGCGCGGTGCCGCGACGCCGATCTCTGGACCAAGCCGTTCCTGTCGCTGTGGCGCCCGGCGGCCGGTTCGCCCGCCCCGTCCTGGCTGCCCATCGTGATGATCAACGGCGCGCGGCAGGAGGACGGCCGGCGCATCATCACCGCCGACGTCGCCATCACGCCCGAGGACTTTCCCAACGCGGTCGACTTCCACGCCCTGGCCGGCCGCGACGTGCGGATCTCCACGGCCATCCACAACGGCGCGCGCTTCCCGCTGGTCAGCCCCGGCGGGACCCTGATCGACGCGAAGCGCGAACGCCAAGGCCATCTGCTGGACGGCGGCTATTTCGACGGCGGCGGGGTGACGACGATGGGCGACGTGGCCGCGGCCGCCCTGCGCCTCGCCAACGCCGGGAACTTCAAGCTCAAGCCGGTCTTCATCGAGCTGAACAACGCCACCAACACGGACGACACGGCCGCCGACCTGATCCGGGCGGGCGCCGAGGTCTGCGAGGCCCCGTCCGACGGCGAGACGCCGCCCGGATGCGAGCCCAACCCGCTGTTCAGGGCCAAGCCGCAGAACTTCGCGCCCGACCTGCTGGGGCCGCTGCTCGGCCTGGCCGCGTCGCGCGGCTCCCATGACACGGCGGCGGCCATGGCCCTGGCCCAGACCGTGCGCAACCACGGCGGCGACATCGCCCCGGACGACCGCCCCGCGCCGGGCGAGGCCGCGGCGACGGCGGGTCCCGAGGAGGCCGGCGAGTGGGGCGTCTCGCCGACCTACCGCCTGGTGCATCTGTGCAAGCCCAGCAGCGGCCAGGTGCCGATGGACTGGGCGCTGTCCAAGAGCGCCATGCAGCACGCGGACGAGGCCCTGGGCATCCGGCCGACGCCGAAAGGGGGCCAGCTGCTCATCGCGCAGGACCTGAAGATGAAGAGCGCCTGCCTGGCCGAGACCCGGGTGCGGGACATTCTGCTCGACGTCGATCCGACCGCCGTCGTCGGCGGCGGCCAGACCCGCCCCGCGCCGGGCCAGATGAAGCGCCTGGACCTGTGGGCGTGGTTGGCGGCGACGGGCCTGGCGGCCCTGGTCGGCGCCCTCGCCGTCGGCTGGGCCGACAGGAAGCTGCGCAAGATGAAGCTGCCGGCCACGCTGGGCCTGCAACGGTGTCGGACGGCCGGGGCCTTCGACCGGGCGGTCGCGCGCTGGCGGGCCGCGTCGGCCGACCAATCCAAGGTCTTCGCCTATGTCTGGGCCGCGTTCGGTTTCGACCTGTTGCTGATCGCCGGCTATGCGGGCTTCGCCGTGGTGCTGGCCCTGCTGCTGATCGCCAACCAGCCGGTCTCCGGCGCCGGAGTCCCGGTCCACGCCTATCTGACGCCGGTCTTCCGGTCCGCGGCCGGCCTGGTGCTGCTGGCGGCGATCGCCGACCTGGTCGAGGACGGGCTCGAGGCCTGGATGATCGCCAAGGGCGCCCGGGACGGCGCGGCGCGCGCGGCGCGGATCGCCACCCTGGCCAAGTGGGTCCTGCTGACCGTGGGCGCGCTGGCCCTGGTGGTCGGGGCCGTGCTGGGGTGCGAACGGGGCGGCTAGGCGCGGGCGTGTGACGGCGGAAAGGGCGAGCTCCACGCCGCCCGCGCCCTTGTCATCCCGGACGAGCCCCGGCGCAGCCGGGGTGAAGATCCGGGACCGCAGGAAGCGCTGAGCTCAGGCGTCGGTCCCGGATCGGCGCGCTGCGCGCTTGTCCGGGATGACAGTCTCAACTCGCCCGCAAATCCGCCGTCTCGGCGAGGAACCAGTCGCGCAGCTTCAGGATCCGCGCCAGTTTCGGACTGTCGGCCCGCCAGACGAAGTGGTTGCCGGTCTCGACGCTGACCTCGCCGGCGAAGGGGCGGACCAGGCGGCCCTCGCGCAGGTCGCGTTCGGCCAGGCCGCTGCGGGCCAGGGCCACGCCCACCCCGTGGGCGGCGGTGTCCAGCATCAGGGCGGTGTCCTCGAAGCCCAGGCCCTGCTGGCGCGGCGCCTCGTCCACGCCCATGGCCGTCAGCCACATCGACCAGGGCAGGCCCACATGGCGCAGCAGCGGCGCGTCCAGCAGGTCGCGCGGCTCGCGGATCGGGTGGCGGACCAGGAAGTCGGGGCTGCAGACCGGGAAGATCCGCTCGATCATCAGGGTGGCGGCCTCGACGCCGGGCCATACGCCGCAGCCGAAGCGCAGGGCGATGTCGACGCCGTCGGTGGTCAGGTCGGCGACCCGGTCCTCGGCGCGGACGATCAGGTCGGGCTCGTCGGTCTCGCGCGCCAGCCGTTCCAGGCGGGTGACCAGCCAGCGGCTGGCGAAGGCGGCGCTGCTGCTGATCACCAGCGGGCCGCGCGCCGCCAGCCGGGCCTCGTCGACCCCGGCGTGCAGGGCGGCCAGCGCGGTGGTCACCTGGTCGGCCAGGCGCTGGCCGGTGGCGGTGGGGACCATGGCGTTGCCCTGGCGGACGAACAGCTTGGTCCCCAGCTCGTCCTCCAGCTTGCGGATCTGCTGGCTGACCGCGCCGTGGGTGACGTGGAGCTCGCGGGCCGCGCGGCTGTAGCTGCGATGGCGGGCGGCGGCCTCCAGGGCGGTCAGGGTCAGGAACGGCGGCAGGCGCATGGGGCTCACGGCTTGTTAGGCAGGCTGACAAGTTCGCGCAGATACCATCGTTCGTAAAGCGTGTCTCTCGGGGGCATTTTAGCTGTGCAAAGCGGCTTCGGCCGCGACCCATGCTCACAGGTGCTCCGATGAAACTGCTTCTGATCTCCGGCCTCGCCGTGTTGACCTTCCTGTTCGCCTCGGTCGACAAGCTGGGGCCGCCCGTGCCCAACGCCGAAGTCCCCTGGGACGCCAGCGCGCCGATCCACAGCCCGCGGTGATCTTCTCCTCACCCGTGAAACGGGGGAGGTGGCTCGGCGCGCAGCGACGAGACGGAGGGGGCGTTCGGCGGCGGCCGCGCCCCCTCCGTCACGATGCGTACTCGCATCGCGCCACCTCCCCCGCGATGCGGGTGAGGAGACCCAAAGAAAAAGGCCCGGGATCGCTCCCGGGCCTTCTCTATTCGCAAACCGCGAAAGCCTTACTTCCCGGCCGCCGTCAGGGCGTCCATCAGTTCCGGCACGGCGGACTTGTAGTCGGCCACCAGGCCGTAGTCGGCGATCTGGAAGATCGGGGCGTCGCTGTCCTTGTTGATCGCGACGATGATCTTGGAGTCCTTCATGCCGGCCAGGTGCTGGATGGCCCCCGAGATGCCGATGGCGATGTACAGCGCCGGGGCGACGACCTTGCCGGTCTGGCCGACCTGGTAGTCGTTGGGGGCGTAGCCCGCGTCGACCGCCGCGCGCGAGGCGCCGACGGCGGCGCCCAGCTTATCGGCCAGGGGCTCGATCACCTTCTGGAACTCCTCGGCCGAGCCCATGGCGCGGCCGCCCGAGACGACGATCTTGGCCGCGGCCAGTTCCGGACGGTCGGACTTGACCATCTCTTCGCTGACGAAGCGGGTCTTGGCCGCGTCGGCGCCGCCGACCGTTTCCACGGGAGCGGAGCCGCCTTCCGCCGCCGCCGCGAAGGCGGTGGGGCGAACGGTGATCACCTTCTTGGCGTCCGAGGTCTGGACGGTCTCCAGCGCGTTGCCGGCATAGATCGGACGAACGAAGGTGTCGGCCGAGACGACCTCGACGATCTCGCTGATCGGGGCGACGTCCAGCTTGGCGGCGACGCGGGGGGCGAAGTTCTTGCCGCCCGAGGTGGCCGGAACCAGGATCGCGTCGTAGTTGCCGGCCAGGGCCAGCACGGCGTCGGCTTCCGCCTCGGCCACGCCATGACCCAGAGCGTCGCTCTCGGCCAGCAGCACCTTGCGCACGCCGGTGATCTTGGCGGCGGCGTCGGCGACGCCCTTGGCGCCCTTGCCCAGCACCAGCACGTCCACG
The DNA here is from genome assembly GCF_001426905.1 of Caulobacter sp. Root1455. Classification (GTDB taxonomy): domain Bacteria; phylum Pseudomonadota; class Alphaproteobacteria; order Caulobacterales; family Caulobacteraceae; genus Caulobacter. The sequence continues at coordinate 230,398 of NZ_LMFQ01000022.1, read as the reverse complement.
TCGCCCGACAGCTTCAGGGCGGCGGTGACGGTCTTGTGGGTGCCATCGCGCAGGTGCGCGTTGTCGTTATCGGCGACGACGAGAACGGCCATTAGAGCACCCCCGCGGTTTTGAGCTTGGAGACGAGGTCGGCGGCGGTTTCCACCTTGATGCCGGCCGAGCGTTTGGCGGGTTCGGCGACCTTGACGACCTTGAGGCGCGGCGTGATGTCGACGCCGTAGTCGGCGACCGTCTTGCTGACGATCTCCTTCTTCTTGGCCTTCATGATGTTGGGCAGGGACGCGTAGCGCGGCTCGTTCAGGCGCAGGTCGGCGGTGACGATGGCCGGCAGGTCGACATCCAGGGTCTGGAGGCCGCCGTCGACCTCGCGGGTGACCTTGGCGGTCGAGCCCGACACTTCAACAGCCGAGGCGTAGGTGGCCTGCGGCCAGCCCAGCAGAGCCGACAGCATCTGGCCCACGGCGTTGTTGTCGCCGTCGATCGCCTGCTTGCCCATCAGGACCAGGTTCGGATTTTCCTCGGCCACGACGGCCGCCAGCAGCTTGGCCACGGCCAGCGGCTCGGGATCGGCGTCGGTGACGATCAGGATCCCGCGGTCGCCGCCCATGGCCAGGGCCGTGCGGATGGTTTCCTGCGCCTGTTGCGGGCCGATGGAGACGATGACCACCTCGGTGGCGACGCCCTTTTCCTTCAGACGCACGGCCTCTTCGACCGCGATCTCGCAGAAGGGGTTCATCGACATCTTGACGTTCGCCAGGTCGACGCCGGTCTGATCGGGCTTCACCCGGACCTTCACGTTGTAATCAATAACCCGTTTGACCGGGACCAGAACCTTCATCGGTCTACGCCGCCTCCTGGCTAGTTTTTCCTGCCTGCGCCGACGGGATTAGCGTGTCCGCGCAGGTTTGCAAGTTTCCCCTGACGTAAGCGTAATGCGTTAGCGTCCGCTACGTTCAAACAGTTGTACGATACTTCGCTGCCTGCGTCTGCTGCGCTGCACACTTAAGCGGTCGATCGGCCGGAAGCGTCGCCGCGCGCTTTAGCCTCTGGCCAGCCTCGCGGCGGGCCAGTATGAGGCGGCTCATGAGAAGCAACATCACCCGCCTGCAATGGACCTTCTTCGCCATCTTCCTGGCGTCCTGCGTCGGCGTTTTCGCCTATCACTCGTTGTGGGTCTGGCCCAAGGCGCGCTGCGAAGCGCGGGGCGGGGCGTGGGCCGGCCGCTGGATGAAGTGCGGCACCATCTATCCGATCGAGACCCTGACCCGCCGGCCGCTGAACGTGCCGCCGATCAACACCGATCCGAACAAGATGAAAGGCCCCCGGGCCGAACACGCGCCGAAATAGGCTCTACGGCCAAGCCTATTGTCTACACATGTAATTTCGTCCTAGGCTCTCCCTAATAAGGGAGGCGTAGGTCATGAAGCTTGTCTTGGTCGCGGCTGTTCTGGCCCTGTCCAGCGTCGGCGCCTGGGCGGCGGAGACCGCCAATCCGGTGCTGATCGCCAAGCCTCGCGGCGTCGCGGGGACGGAAGGCAAGCAGACCAAGGCCCTGAAGATCGCCCGACTCGAGGTCGGCACGACCCTGGCCGGCGGCCTGGCCCAGACCACGATCGAGGCCCGCTTCGAAAACCCGACCCAGACGGTCATGGAAGGCGACTTCACCCTGGTCCTGCCGGCCGGAGCGGTGGTCAACGGCTACGCCCTGGACGTCGGCGGCCGCATGGTCGACGGGGTGCTGACCGGCAAGCGCCAGGCGCGGCTGGTCTATGAGAGTCGCGTGCGGGCCGGGATCGACCCGGGCCTGGCCGAGGTGACCGCCGACAACAACTTCCACACCCAGGTCTATCCGATCCTGCCGGGGCAGGGCCGCACGATCCGCCTGCGCTATGTCAGCCCCCTGGCCGCCGACGGGAGCTTCGCGCTGCCGCTGTCCAGCGAGGCGGCCGTGAGCGACTACCGGGCGACCGTCACCGTGCTGGGCGCCGCCGCCCCGCCGGTTGTCACGGCGAACGGTTTCCCACAAACCTGGTCCAAGACCCCCGATGGCCAGGGCGATGGCGTGACGGCGACGATGGAGGCCAAGGACGCGGCCCTGTCGGAGGGGCTGAAGATCGGTCCGTGGCGGTCGGCCGGGCCGCTGGCGCTGAGCCGCCACGCCAACGGCGAGCGGTTCTTCGAGCTGCGCCTGCCGTTCGACGTCCACGCCGCCGCGGCGGGCCGCTTGCGCGTCTACTGGGACCGCTCGCGCTCGCGCTCGGACGACGACCTGAAGGGCGAGATCGCCGTGCTGCGCCGCTATGTCGAGGCGGCAAAGCCCCGGTCGATCGAGGTGGTGACCTTCGCCGACGACGCGCCCCGCGCCGTCACCCTGTCGACCCCCACCGGCGAGGCCCTGGAGGCGGCGCTGCGCGGCCTGCTCTATGGCGGCGCCAGTTCGCTGAAGGGCGTGTTCGAGGCGGGAAGCGGTAAGGCCGACACCTGCATCCTGGTCTCCGACGGCCGGATGACCGTGGACGGCTGGGATCCCAAGCCGCCGCCCTGCCGGACCCTGGCCCTGTCCAGCGCCAAGGACGCAGACCGCAATTTCCTGTCGGTCCTGGCCGAGCGCGGCGGCGGGACGCATGTCGACCTGTCGGCGATCGACGCCGAGGCCGCCCTGGCGCGCCTGACCTCGGTCGGGCCGCCGCCCTTCACCCTGACCGCCGACGACGGCCAGGCCGTCGAGCATCGCCTGGTGGCCGGGCCCAGCGGCCGCTGGTGGATCATCGGCAAGACCCCGGCCGCTCGCGCCCTGAAGTTCGCGAGCCCTGGCGTGACCCAGACCCTGCCGCTCGATGGAACGGTCCAGGCCTTCGACGGGGTCGGCGTGCTGTGGGGCCGCGAGGCCGTCGCCGCCCTGCTGGCCACCGACCGTCCCGACGGCGACGAGGCCCTGGCCCTGGCGCGGCGCTACAATGTCGCCACCGAGGACGCCAGCTTCGTGGTGCTGGAAAACGTCTCCGACTATGTCGAGGCCGGCGTCGCGCCGCCGCCCTCGGCCGGCGAGGCGATGGCCGACGGCTATCGCCGGGCGGTGATCGCCCAGAAGAGCCAGGAGGCCCAGCTCCGGGCGGCCCGCCTGGACACGATCGTCGAGGCCTGGGCCAAGCAGAAGACGTGGTGGACCACGGTCCACAAGCCGCAAGAGATTTCGCGTCGGGACCGCGAGGAAGGCCAGCCCATGCCGACGGGCGCGCCCCCGCTTCAGATTCCGGCCCCGACGCCCCCGCCGCCGGCGGCGTACGCCTCCGCGCCCGGGGAGAGCGTCGATGAAGTGGCGGTCACGGGCGCGCGAAGCCAAGGCTTCAGCGATCAGGCTATGCGAAGGGCGCCGGCCGCGAACGCGCCGCCCCCGCCCCCGCCGCCGCCGCCGCCGCCAGCCGCCGAGGCGGCGCCGGACAGAAGCATCACGGTGGAAGCCGCCGAATGGAACCCCGACCGGCCTTATCTGAAGGCCCTGGCCGCCGCCTCGCCCCAGGGCTGGCATGACCGCTATGTCGAGCTGGAAATGCAGTACGGCGCCGCCCCGGCCTTCTATTTCGACGTCGCCGAGCAGCTGGCCCGGTCGGGGCGCAAGGCCGACGCCGCCCAGGTCGTGCTCAGCGCCCTGGACGTGCCGGGCGCCAACGGCAAGACGATGATCATCGTCGCCGACCGGCTGCAGGCCTACGGCGCCCTGGACCGGGCGGTGTGGCTGCGCGAGCGGATCCTGTTCCTCGAGCCCGACCGTCCCCAGCCCCGCCGCGACCTGGCCCTGGTGCTGATCGCCCGCGGCGACGGCGCGAAGGGCAAGGCCCGCGAGGCCGACTACCGCCGGGCGCTGGACCTGCTGAACGAGGTGATCGTCCGCCCCTGGGACCGCGCCTATGACGGGGTCGAGGTCATCGCCCTGATGGAGGTCAACCACCTGATCGCCCGGATGAAGGCGGTGGGCCTGGACCAGTCGGTGCTCGACCCGCGCCTGGTCGCCCTGCTCGACGTCGACATCCGCGCGGTGCTGGACTGGAACACCGACAAGACCGACATGGACCTGTGGGTCGACGAGGCCACCGGCGAGCGGGCGATCTACAGCCACCCCGCCACCACGGCCGGCGGGCGGCTGTCCAACGACATGACCGCCGGCTTCGGGCCCGAGGAGTACCTGCTGCATCGCGCGCCGGACGGCGAATACGTGCTGCGGGTCAATGTCTACGCCTCGGACGTGCTGGACCCCAACGGCCCCAGCACCGTGCGCGTGCGCCTGTTCCGCGACTGGGGCCGTCCCGGCGAAAAGCAGGAGTCCTTCACCATCGAGCTGAAGAAGGGCGACAACGGTGCGATCAAGGTCGGCCGGTTCGTGATCGGGAAGGGGAAGTAGGGCTCTTAGACACTTGAAACCCTCTCCCTCTGGGAGAGGGTTTTCGGAACTACCGCGTCGCCCCCGGCTTCCACAGCACGTCCGCCGCGCCGTCGTCATTGGCCCGGCGGGCGGCGACGAACAGCAGGTCCGACAGGCGGTTGAGGTAGCGCAGGGCCGGTTCGCCGACGATCTCGCCGTCGACGGCCATCAGCTCGACGACCTTGCGCTCGGCGCGGCGGCAGACCGTGCGGGCCACGTGCAGCGCCGCCGAGGCGGGGCTGCCGGCCGGCAGCACGAACGAGGTCAGGGACGAGAGCCGGGCGTTCATCGCGTCGATCTCGCGCTCCAGCCGCTCGACCTGGCTGTCGACCACCCGCAGCGGCTCCCACACGGGCTTTTCGTCCTGCTCGGGCGTGGCCAGGTCCGCGCCCAGGTCGAACAGGTCGTTCTGGATGCGCTCGAGCAGGGCGTCGAGCTCGGCGTCGCCCTTCGTGTGCTGGCGCGCCACCCCGATGAAGGCGTTGGTCTCGTCGACCCCGCCATAGGCCTCGACCCGCAGCGAGGCCTTGCTGACCGGCTGGCCGGTCGACAGCCGGGTCAGGCCCTTGTCGCCGGTGCGGGTGTAGATGCGGTTCAGCGTCACCATCGGGCCGCTCCCTCTGCCAAAATGTCCTAGGGCAACTTGCCCCAGCGCTTTCGCCGCGTCGCCATGCTCAGCTTACGTCCATGGAGAGCCCGTGTTGCTCCTCGCCCGTCGATCAGTTCCGGCGCGCGACGTCCAGTGGCTTAGCGTTGCATCGCGTTGATCGCTGAAGCGCGACGGTCGTCCAGGTTCGATCCCCTCTGAGATCCGGAACGATCGTCCGCTTCAGTGGTTTCGCCACCAGAAGGCGGCCACCAGCACCAGTACGGCCAGGAACTGCAGCGCCACGCGCAGGCGCATCAGCTTGTTGGAATAGGAGCGTCCGAAATCGCCGCCCCGGAACAGGGCGTAGATGCCGACGCAGAGGGTGATCAGGACCGCGGCCAGCGCGATCGGCACCAGGAAATCGAACAGGTGACTCATGGGGACGAAAGGTAGGCGTTCGCCTCAGGCTTGGCCAGAGCGTCCGCCGAACCCGGGCGGCCCGAGTCGTCAAGCGAGTTCCATACCGAGATTCGCCGACTCTGTTCGTTGAGTGCATTTGTCGCAGTGACCCGGCGCGAACGGTACCATAGATGACAGAAACGCTGCTGTTCGATGATTTTGGTTATGTTTTTGGGTTGCGCACCCTTGCGGCGGGGGCTAAACGCGCCACCTTCAAATTCCAGTACGCGTTCGTTGAACATGATCAACTCCTCACCGCAGATCATGTCAGCGCCCTTTTTCAGCGGGGAGGCAGGAGAAAACAGAATGGCTCAGAGCGCTCGCATCGCCGTCGCCGACTTCTCCGCGTCCGAGCGCGAAGACGCCATGGCTGAAGTCCGCCAACTGATCACCGACCTGCGCGACGCCGCGCAGGACGGGCGCGCCCTGGCGCGTCGCTACGCCGACCTCCTCAAGGATGTCGTCGACGAATATTGCATTGAATTCGAGAAGCGCGCCGAAGCCGCGCTTGCTCGCCTGGAGACCGTCCAATGAGCTTTGTATCCCTGAATATCGAGTCCCCGACCGAGACCCCCGTCAAGCTGACGCGCCGGGCCCTGGCCAAGCAGCGCACGCGCGAACGCGTCCTGTCGGCCGCCCGCCGTCTGTTCACCGAGCGTGGCTACGAAGGCGCGACCATCCGCGACATCGCCCAGGCCGCCGGCATGTCGACGGGCGCGGTGTTCGCCAGCTTCGCGGACAAGAACGAGCTGTTCGACGAGATCCTGACCGCCGACTACGAAGTCATCTACGCCCAGATGAAGCAGGCCGGCGCCAACGCCGCCACCATTGAAGAAGGCGTCATCGGCATGTTCGCCGTCGCCTACGGCTTCCATGTCGAGCAACTGCCGCTGCTGCAGGCCAGCATCGCCGTGTCCTGGACGCGGTCGGAACCGGCCGAGCGCCGCAACCGCGGTCACCTCAAGCACATCTTCGCCCTGCTGAACGGCGTGCTGACCCGCGGCGTCGATCGTGGTGAACTGAAGAGTGACGCGGACGTTAAGCTGCTCGCCGAGATCATCTGGGACGTGTATGTCGCCAACTATCGCCGGGCGATTTTCGACGCCTGGTCGGTCGAGGCACTGCTGTCGCGACTTTCGGACCAACTGAAAGTCATCCTGGCGGGCGCACGCGCGTAATCACGGCCAAGGGCGGACGCTCTTTGTCGGAGCGTCCGCCGTCGGATCAAGTAGAGCGACGCAGACTATCCGGGGGGACAGTGCGTGGGCGTAAGACACGATCAGAAGCAGGCGACCCGCGAGAAGGTCCTCGAGGCCGCGCGCGACCTGTTCAACGAGACGGGCTACGAAGAGACCACCATTCGGGCGATCGCCGAGCGGGCGGGGGTCTCGGTCGGCAGCGTCTTCACCACCTTCGCCTCCAAGGCGGAGGTGCTCAGCCATGTGATGGACCGGCGCCTGGGCGAACTCTATGCCGAGTTCGACCGGGTCGTGCCGTTCCTGCGCGGATCGACGGCCGACCGGCTGGGCTCGATCTTCGCCATCCACTACGAGTTCGAAACCCGGCGGGTGAAGCTGTTCCTGGCCCATATCGCGGCCTCCTACAGCCCCAGCCAGGATCCGGGCCTCACCCCGTACGGCCGCAACCTGCGCCTGACCGAGATGCTGCGCGAGACGCTGCTGGACGGGATCGAGCGCGGCGACGTCCGTCCCGACCTCGATCCGCAGACGGCGATCGACGTGCTCAAGGCCGCCTACGCCTGGAACTACCGCATGGCCGCCTGCGGCCAGGCCTCGGCGACCGAGCTGTCGGCGATGATGGACAGGCAGATCCAGTTCATCGCCCAGGGGTGGCGGCTGTAAGAAACCCTCTCCCGGAGGGGAGAGGGAGGGTCCCGCCGCGCAGCGGTGGGAGGGTGAGGGGTGACACCGCTAAAAGCGAAACCCCGATTGCTTCACTTGCCATCCCCACAGGCGCGAACAAGCTCGCGTCATGGATCCGATCACGGCCGCGTGGCCGAGGCCATCGGCGCGGCGCTCCGGCTGAGGGCGTGACCCCTCACCCTCCCACGCTTCGCGTGGGCCCCTCCCTCTCCCCTCCGGGAGAGGGTTTCAAAGGCGCGTCAGCTTCAGATCCTGATAGTCATACGAAAAGTCCGCCAGCGGCGAGACCGCCCGCATCGTGGCGCCCGTCACCGCGCCGGCCTTCACCGAGAACACCACGAAGGCGTCCTCCTGCGAGCGGTCGTCGAAGCGGGTCTTGAAGGTGTCGCCGTCGAAGGTTTCCAGGGCGCCGCGCAGGACCGGGGTCTTGTCGAAGGCGATCTTCAGGGACGTCTTCTTGCCCTTGCCCCCCTTCTTGGCCGGGGCGACCGACACCGTCACCGTGCCGTACCAGGGATCGCGATAGGTCCCGGCATAGGCCGCCAGCGGCAGGGTAGGGGCCGCGCCGCCATTTGGGCCACCGCCCTTGGGGGTCATGGCCTCGGCCGCGTCCTTGACCGTCTTGGCGTCGGCCTCGGCCTGGACCTTGCGGCTGGAGGCGATCCAGTCGAAGTCGTCACGCCCCTGCAGCCGGTCGGGACCGCCGTACCGAAGGGACCGGAAGACGGTGTTCTCCTCGGCGTTGGTCATGACCATGATCCCCGACTTCCGGCCCGGCAGCAGGCCGGTATAGGAGATGAAGCCGGCCAGCCCCCCCGTGTGCCAGACGATCTTCTCGCCGCGATGGTCATTGACGAACCAGCCCAGCGCATAGGCCTGCAAGCTGGCGCGCACCGGGTTGTCGGCGATCGGTCCGTCGGACCAGGCGGTGATGGTCTGGGGCTTCCACATCTCGCGGCCCGAGGCCTCGGTCCACAGCTTGGCCCCGCCTGGCGTCGTGCCCAGGCCCAGCTGCGCCTGCATCCATTTGCCGATGTCGCGCGGGCTGGCGTTGAGGCCGCCGGCGGCGCCGGCCGCGTCGAAGCTGCCGTCGAACGGCAGCACGGTCTGCGGCCCCAGGCCCCGCACCGGCGGGCCCATCCGGGCGTGCGGCTCCGCGCGCGGGCGATTTCCGATCAGCGAGGGCAGGGGCACGCTGTCGGTCATCTTCAGCGGGTCGAGGATCCGCTTCTGGATGAACACTTCCCACGGCGCGCCGGTGACGGCGGCGATCACCTCGCCGGCCGCCACGTACAGCACGTTGTCATAGGCGTAGCCGCCCCGGAACTGGCCGCCGATCGGCAGGTACTTCAGCCCCGCCACGATGTCGGCGCGGCTGTGGGTGGGGTTGGGCCAGATCATCAGGTCGCCGGCCCCCAGGGTCAGGCCCGAGCGGTGACACAGCAGGTCGCGCACGGTCATCAGCTTGGTGACGATCGGGTCGCTCATAGCGAAGGCCGGCAGGTATTTGGTGACCGGATCGTCCCAGGCGACCTTGCCCTCCTCGACCAGCATGGCCAGGGCGGCGGCGGTGAAGGCCTTGGTGTTGGAGGCCACGCCGAACAGGGTGGAGTCGGTGACCTTGTCGGTCCCGCCCAGGCGGCGCACGCCATAGCCCTTGGCCAGGGTGATCTGGCCGTCCTCGACCACGCAGATCCCCAGGCCCGGCTCGTCGGGGAAGGCGGCCATGACCTCCTGGGCGAACTGGTCGATCGCCGCCCCGGCCTTGCCGGTCTGAGAGCCCCCTTGGCGCGCGAAGGCCGGCCTGGCCAGCGCCGCGGCCCCGACGGTGGCGAAGGCCGACAGCAGGGCGGCGCGGCGGGTCGTGGCGATCATTGAGGCGTCCTGGAAAAGGTCAGGCGCGCACTGAAGCCTAGCCATGGACCCGGAGCAAGACGGCGGCCCGGTCTGGCGCCGAGGACAAGATTAATTCGGTTTCATGACGATCTTGTAAGTTGAGACGCCGTCGGCGCTCCCGTAGATGGCGCGGCCTCGGCGGATAACGCCGATCAGTGAACACCAGATTTCTTGGGCCGAAAGCCAGGCGCGTGACCTCGTCGCACGCCGCGGGACCGGTCGCGCCACATCCACAGGAACCACATGATCCACCACCTCTCCGTCAGCGCCTGCGACCCCAAGGGCGCGGCCGAATTCTTCGCCGACATCATGGGCGGCGTCGTCGTCGACTTTCCGCCGAACCCCGGCAGCTTCATGGTGTTCAAGGCCGACGGCCGGGGCACCGGCATCGAAATCTATCCGGCGGGCAGCGTCATGGTCGCCAACGGCGAGCCCGGCGCGGCGTTCCTCCGACAGGCGGACGGCGCCGATCGCCGCTCGCCGACCCACTTCGCCCTGAGCGTCGACATGGCCCAGGAAGACGTCATGACCCGAGCCCGCGCCAAGGGCTGGGACGCCTTCGTCTGCGACCGCGGCGGCCACTTCCACGTGGTCGAGGTCTGGGTCGAGAACACCTGGCTGGTCGAGGTCCTGCCGCCGGCGTTCGCGGCCGAATATCTGGGCTTCGCCGGGGCGGTCACCGAGCTGGCGGACCCCAACACGGCGCTGGACTCCCACAAGCCGCAGGCCAGTACGCTGCAGCCCGCCTAGGGCCCAGACAGCAACAAGCCCGTCCGCGGGGGGCGGACGGGCTTGCCGTACTAGGGCCTGACGCTAAGCGGCCCATGTAGGGGACATGCTTATGGGCATGTCCCCATCCGTTCGCGCCTAGGCGCGGTAGACGTAGGCGCTGGAGACGTAGCCGACGCCGACGCCGTCCTGGCCGACCAGGATCCACTTGCCGTCGCCGGTGCGGCCCAGGGCCTGGAAGGTCTCGCCGGCCTGGACCGAGCCCACGGCCTGGGCGCGGGTCGTGGCGCCGCTGCGCAGGTTCAGGGTCGAGCGGGCGACGTACTTGCCCTTGATCTTGGTCATCGGGGCCGCGTCGACCGCGTTGGACACCCGGATGCCGTTGCTGACGTAGACCCCGCCGGCGTTATTGGCCGCGCGGCTCTTCTGCATCTGGCAGCCGGCGTAGGAGCCGGCGCCCGCGCCGACCACGGCGCCGATGGCGGTGCCCGTGCCCCGGTCGTTCTTGGCCAGCTTGTTGCCGGCGACGGCGCCCAGCAGGCCGCCGATCACGGCGCCGGCTTCCTGCTTGCCGCCCGAGGCGTTGCAGCCGATCACGCCGCCCAGCTTCTGCGACATGGCGTGGGCGGGGGCGGGCGCGGCGACCAGGGCCAGGGCGGAGGCGGTCATGGCCAGGCCCGCGATCATGGTCTCGAGGGCGGTGGTCTTGAAGGTCTTGGTCTTGGTCATGGTCTTGGTCCCTTGAATGCTCCGGAGCCGTCGGCCCCGTGAGACGCACCATGCCAAGGCGAAGCTGAACGGCGCCGACAGGGCGTCCGACAGATTCCGTTCATGTGCGATTTTTCCGCTAATCGCGCGATGCGAGCGTTGAGGTGACTTGCTATTGACGATTGCAGCGACGCGGTCGTTACTACCCGCGCGAGCGCCGACAGAGCGTTCGCGGATCAGGGGAGGCGCACATGCGCAATATCGGTTTGATCGCGGCGAGCGCCATGCTGCTCCTCGCCGTTGGGGCCTGCGATGGATCCAAGAAAGCCGCGACCGGCGGCAAGGAGGGCGCGACCCTGGAGACCGCGGGCGCGGTGACGCCGGTTCCGCTGCCCGACAGCCCCAGCTTCCCGGTTCCCGCCGCGACCATCAACGGCTGGATCGCCAACAGCGACACGGCGGCGATCCGGGCTCACGCCTGGAGCCTCTGGCAGGCCATGACCGCCCCGTCGGGCCAGTCCGTCAACAATCAGCAGCTGCCGATCTGGGACACCTGGGCGGACACCTCGGTCGTCTTCCCGCAACCCCAGGCCACGAACGCGTCGCTCACCGCCGAGCAGGCCAAGCCGAGCCCCGGACGCAAGTTCTTCAAGCCGGCGCAGTTCCATCACACCCGGGACGCCCGGTTGAAGGCGCTGGCGACGGCGGCCGCCGACAACTTCCCGCTCGCGGTCGACAGCAAGTACGATCCGCCGGCCGCGACATTCATCGGCGGCCCGCAGGCCGGTCCCGGCGGCGGGACCTATTCCTACGCCAGCGGCGCCAGCCTGACCAAGCTGAACGCCGCCTGGCCGACAGGAACCACGCCCCAGAACCGGGCCATCAACGAGTTCCCGATCCGCGCCATCGAGACCAAGCCGGTGTTCGGGCTGGTCAAGGCCAACGGCCTGACCGCCCAGCCGTTGTGGCAGGGTCCGTCGGCCTCGACCAACGCCGGCAATCCCACGCCCGACACCTGGACGACCTGCGTGCTGATCCAGCCGGGCGCGACGGGAGCGGTACGCCCCGCCACCTCGGCCGAGATCAACGCCGGCGCCGTCAGCGTCCAGGCCCAGGGGCTCGCCTGCAAGACCTTCCTGTGGGCGCCGCTGAGCACCTTCTACGCCGCGCAGTTGAACGCCGCCGAGGCCCAGAACTTCAACGCCGCCACCGGCGTCTCCGGCCCCGCCGCCGCGGCGGCCGGCGACTACAGCGTGCTGCTGGCCATGCACGTCAACACCAAGGAAATCCCGTTCTGGACCTGGCAGACCTACTGGTGGCAGCCCGGGGCCGATACGCCCAACAACTTCCCGGGCAGCAAGCAGGGCCAGCCCGGCGCGCTGGGCGGGCCGTGGAACAACTACGCCAGCTGCACGGCCTACGACCAGACGACGACCCCTGGCGGCTCGACCATGCAGGTCTGCTTCAACCCCTATCTGGAGACCTCGCCCGGCATCCCGGCCGGCGTGACCTCCAACTGCGTGAGCTGTCACGGCGTCGCCCTGGTCGGTCCCAACCCGAACTATCCGGCCAACTACAACAAGCCGATCGTCTTCTTCACCGACCCGACCTACTTCAACACCCAGTCGACCCACACCGACTTCTCGTGGGCGGTGGCGAGCGCGCCGTAGGGCATGAAACCCTCTCCCGGAGGGGAGAGGGAGGGGCCCAAGCGAAGCTTGGGAGGGTGAGGGGTGAAGGCGCCCGACGGCGTGCCGGTAGGGCGTTGGCGAGAAACTCGGTGAGGGCGTAATCCTTCACCGCCCCCCGCCTTCGTCCGCGAGGGGAGAGGGCTTGATCAGGCGGCGCTGAGCTTGGCGACCGGCGCCGTCGTCACCGCGGGGCGAAAGGTCGCCGCCGGCTTCTGCTCCTCCGAGGTCTGGACCAGGCAGCCGTACCAGCCCATGCCCCCGTAGGTCTCATAGCCCGGGGTCAGGGCGTAGCCGATGGTGCGGGCGCCCTCGGCGTAGCTGCCCATGTCGCCGCTGGTGGTGTCGAGCTTGAAGGTCTCCTCCAGCACGCCCTTGCCGTCCGAGCTGGCCAGCACGCGGTGGTTCTGGTCCAGCAGCAGCACGCGCGAGCGGGCCTTTTCCTCGTCGGTCAAGCGCACGCCGTCGACCACAGCCTGGGCCTGGGGCCTCCAGTCGAAATGGACGCCCAGCACGCCCAGCACCTTGCCGTTGGCCTGGCCGCCCGCGCGAATAGCCGTGGCGTAGGTGGCGACCGGGGCGTCGTTCAGGGCCTTGACCCGTTCGATGTCGCAGACGGCGAAGTCGTCGCCCGACCGGGTGCGCATCGCCTTCCTGAACCAGTCGGTCTCGGCCACCGAGGCGGTCCTGGCGCCCGGATACTTGTCGGGCCGGCCGCTGGCGATCACCCGGCCGCTGGTGTCGGCGATCCACAGGTCGAGATAGACGGTGTAGGCGTCGAGGATCACCTTCAGCCGCTGGCTGGCGTAGGTGGACGCCTCGCGCGAGGGGGCGGCGACGCAGTCGACCACGGCGCTGTCGGTAGCCCACCAGCGCACGTCGCAGGTGCGCTCATAGAGGTTGCGGTCGATGATCTCGATGGCGTTCAGGGCCAGGTCGACCAGGCGCTGGCCGCGCAGGTGGCCCAGGATCGCCCCGCCGATCTTGGTCAGTTCGTCGAGGTCGGCGCGCACCTGGCTCTCCAGGGCGGCGGCCACCACGTCGATCTGGGTGGAGATGGTCTTGAACTCCTCGGCGACGATCGCGAAGCCGCGCCCCGCCTCGCCGGCCCGGGCGGCGACGATCAGGGCGTTGATGGCCAGCATCTTGGCCGAGCGGTTGACGTAGGCGATCTCGCCGATCTTCTCGCCGGCGACGGCGCTGAGGCGCTCGCTCAGCTCCAGGATTCGCTCTGGGCGGAGGCTGGCGTTTTCGTCTGCCATGAAAGGTTTCCCCCGAAACCGGCGGCGGGACCCGGAATAGCCGAATCACTCGCCAGACAAGCGAGGATGACACCCGCGTCAGCTTTCAGGGATGGGGGTTGGACAATTCGCCGCGTCTTTTCGCGTGTTTCGCGGCATGACGCCTGGGGATATGTGCAGTTTCGCGGCAATCTTTGCCTCATTAATCATCAATACTCGACAGCGTTGTCAATGTTTCGTCGCGGTAAAGCCTTGCCGTGAGCCAATGACACCGGTGGACAGGAATTCGGGGACGGGGGATGGTGCGCGGAAATATGGGGGAAACCGCAGATGATCCGCACCGCTCTGGCCGCCGCCCTGGCCCTGACCGCCGCCCCGATCGCGGCCCCCATCGCGGTCCCCATCGCGGCCCAGGCCGCGCCGCGCGAGGTCACGGCCTTTCCCGGCGCCGAGGGCGCTGGAAGGCTGTCGGTCGGCGGCCGCGGCGGGGCGGTGATCAAGGTCACCAACCTCGAGGACTCCGGCCCCGGCAGTCTGCGCGCCGCGATCGAGGCCAAGGGTCCGCGCACGATCGTCTTCGAGGTCGCCGGCACGATCCCGCTGAAGAGCGAGCTGAAGATCGCCAACGGCCAGATCACCATCGCCGGCCAGACCGCCCCGGGCGGCGGGATCACCCTGCGCGACCATACCCTGGTGGTGGCCGCCGACGACGTGGTGATCCGCTTCATCCGCTCGCGCCTGGGCGACGAGAGCAAGACCGAGGGCGACGCGATCTGGATCAATTCGGGCCGGCGGATCATCCTCGACCACGTCTCGGCCAGCTGGTCGGTGGACGAGACCCTGTCGGCCAGCGCCCGCTACGACGATCCAGGCCAGGGCTTTTATGACCTCACGGTGCAATGGTCGATCATCGCCGAGAGCCTGCGCCACTCGATCCACGCCAAAGGCGACCACGGCTACGGCAGCCTGATCCGCGGCGGTGGCGGCTCGAAGATCAGCTTCCACCACAATCTGTGGGCCAACCACCTGGCCCGCATGCCGCGCCCGGGCAATTACGACGGGCCGGACAAGGACCCGGTCGGGGCGTTCTTCGAGTTCCGCTCCAACGTCTTCTACAACTGGGGCAAGGGCCATGCCGGCTACGACGCCGACAAGGCGGCCCTGGCGGCCTACAGCTTCATCGACAACGCCTATGTGATGGGGCCCGACAGCGAAAAGCCCATCGCCTTCAACGAAAGCAACAGCCTGGCCAAGGCCTGGTTCGCCGGCAACAGCATGAACGGCGTCGTGCCCGAGGATCCCTGGAGCCTGGTCAGCGGGCTGCAGGCCCCGGGCTGGCGCCAGGCGGGGCCGATCGACGTCGCGCCGGTGGCGGCCGATCCGGCGGCCAGCGCCTATGAGCGGGTGCTGAAGGACGCCGGGGCTTCGGTGTTCCGCGACAGCGTCGACGCCCGCGTGGTGGCCGGCGTGCGCGACAAGACCGGCAGGCAGATCGACAGCCAGGCCCAGGTGGGCGGGTGGCCCATGCTGCCGGCGGGGGCCGCGGCGGTCGATACGGACGGGGACGGGATGCCGGACGCCTGGGAGAAGGCGCACGGCTTCAATCCCGGGAAGGCCGACGGGGCGCTGGACCGCAACGGGGATGGGTGGACGAACCTGGAGGACTACCTGGCGGACGCTGCGAAGAAGCGGGGTTAGTGGCTCACCCCCTTGCCCCCACCTGACCGCTTCGCGGTCTGTCCGCCCCCATAGGGGGCGGAGGACGAAAGCGCGACTCCTCTTCCCCCTCTGGGGGAAGACGACCGCGAAGCGGTCCGTAGGGGGCAAGTGATCGCCGCCCCGACCTTTGCCCCCCTGCACGCTTTCCGCTACACCGCCCCCATGTCGCACAACACCTTCGGCCACCTGTTCCGCGTCACCACCTGGGGCGAAAGCCACGGCCCGGCCCTGGGCTGCGTGGTCGACGGCGTTCCGCCCGGGATCGCCATCACCGCCGAGCAGATCCAGGCCTTCCTCGACAAGCGCCGTCCCGGCCAGGGCAAGTTCGTCACCCAGCGCCAGGAGCCGGACGCCGTGCGCATCCTGTCGGGGGTGTTCGAGGACGAGCGCAGCGACGGCCAGCGCACGACCGGTACGCCGATCAGCCTGATGATCGACAACACCGACCAGCGCTCCAAGGACTATGGCGAGATCGCCCAGGCCTTTCGGCCCGGCCACGCCGACTATCCCTATTTCGCCAAGTACGGCGTGCGCGACTATCGCGGCGGCGGGCGCAGCTCGGCGCGCGAGACCGCCGCGCGGGTGGCGGCCGGCGCGATCGCCCGGCTGGTGATCCCCGGCGTCACGGTGCGCGCGGCCCTGGTGCAGATCGGCCCGCACGTCATCGACCGCGCGAACTGGGACTGGGACCAGATCAACGAGAACCCCTACTGGTCGCCCGACGCGGCGATCATTCCGGTCTGGGAAGAGCATCTGGAGACGGTCCGCAAGGCCGGCTCCTCGACCGGGGCCGTCGTCGAGGTCGAGGCGGCCGGCGTGCCGGCCGGCTGGGGCGCGCCGCTGTACGGCAAGCTGGACGCCGAGCTGGCCTCGGCCCTGATGTCGATCAACGCCGCCAAGGGCGTGGAGATCGGCGAGGGCTTCGCCAGCGCCGCCCTGTCGGGCGAGGACAACGCCGACCAGATGCGGATGGGCGAGGATGGTCCGGTGTTCCTGAGCAACCACGCCGGCGGCGTGCTGGGCGGACTGTCGACGGGCCAGCCGGTGGTGGCCCGCGTGGCCTTCAAGCCGACCTCCTCGATCCTGACGCTCCGCCAGAGCGTCAACGAGGCGGGGGAGGAGATCGACCTGCGCACCAAGGGCCGTCACGACCCGTGCGTGGGCATCCGCGGCGTGCCGGTGGTCGAGGCGATGACCGCCTGCGTGCTGGCCGACGCCTTCCTGCGCCACCGCGCCCAGACGGGCGGCGGCGCGTTCGCGCCGGGCGGCCAAGGCCAAAGGGTTTGATTTAGAGCTCGTCATCCCGGGCCTCGTGCCCGGGACCCCTCTGTCCGCCGCAAGGGCAGGGGTGTGGCGCGCTGGCGCGCCAATGCGCTTCACCGTCAGCTGAACCAGGGGTCCCGGGCACAAGGCCCGGGATGACGGCTGAAATTGGAATGGCGGGCGACTACGCCTTGCGCGCCTCCGGCCATTCCTCGGGGCGCAGGATCATCGTGGGGCGCAGGAAGGCCGACTGGACGCGGTCGTAGCCGCGAACATCAAGATCTCGACAAATGATCTCAAGCAACTCCCCGCCGCTGACCTCCGGCGGGGGTGCGTCGTGCGTCTGGCGCCAGAGCTCCAGAGCTTCGCGTTTGATGAGTTCGTCGCGGGAGGCCATGTGGAATCATATCCCTTCGGCCAAACAACTCTCGGACCTTGCGACTCGTTCCTATTTTTTCGTTGACAAAAGGTAATCAACCGCCACTGAATTAAGAATAATCTGAATATCCGCCAAGAAGACGCGGGCCAAAACTCGCCATAATTGCGCGGGCCCGGCCAAATCCGAAAACGGCTGGTTATGTCGAAATTCGACATAAGACGAGAAACACCGAGGTCTCGGGTGAATTTCCGATTGACCGATTATTACCGTCTCGTAACGTTTGATCTTGAGCGACGCGTCAAATGGCGAGTCCTCTGAGCGAGCCGGGGGCGCGTGCGCTTCGATCTGCTGAAGATTCTGTTAGTCGACGACAATCAGCACATGCGCATGTTGCTGACCGAGATCCTGCGAGCTCTGGGCGTACGGCAGATTTTCGAGGCGATGGACGGCGCCGAGGCGCTGCAGATGATGCGCGAAACCCAGATGGACTTGGTCATGACCGACCTGACCATGGGTCCGCTGGACGGCATCGACTTCGTCAACCTCCTGCGCAATTCGCCCGACAGCCCCGGCCCGTTCACCCCGGTCATCATGATCACCGGCCACTCCACGATGCGGCGGGTGGCCGAGGCGCGCGACGCCGGGGTCAACGAGTTCCTGGCCAAGCCGGTGACGGCGCGCGGCGTGATCCACCGCATCAACCTGCTGATCGAGCACCCCCGCCAGTTCATTCGCTGCCAGGACTATTTCGGCCCCGACCGCCGCCGCCGCCAGGACCCGGCCTTCATCGGCCCCTGGCGCCGCCAGGGAGACCCGGGCGTGGTGGAGCTGCAGTACTGAGCGGTGCGCGAAAACGGCCTAGGCTTCGACGCCGCGCCGTTTCCAGAGATCGGCGATGCGCGGATTGATCTTCAGAGCCCGCTTGATATCGGCCGCGCCGGCCGCCGGATCGCCGGCCCGCTGCTTCACCAGGCCACGCATGTAGAGCGTCGAGGCCGAGCGGGGAAACAGGCGCAGGGCCGCGTCGTAATCGGCCAGCGCCAGACCGAGCTCGCCGCGCCGGAAGTGGACGAAGCCCCGCGAGTCGAGGGGATCGATGTTCACGTCACCGATGGCCGTGTTCAGGTCCACCGCCTTGTCGCAATAGGTCAAGGCCTGATCCAGGTCCACGCCCCGCAAGGCGCGGATCCACCCCGCGTGACTCCAGGCGTTGGCGCGATCGGGCGTCAGGCGCAGGACGGCGTCGTGGTCCTGCTGCGCGCCGGCCAGATCGCCGGCGGCCTCGCGCGCGAAGGCGCGTTCGGCGAGCGCCGCGGCGAATTGCGGCTGAAGGGCGATCACCTCGTCGAAAGCCGCGATCGCCCCCGGATAGTCTCGCCGCGCCATCAGGACGCGGGCGTGGTTCAGGGCGTGCTCCTGCCGCGAACCGGTCGGCTGGTAGAGCGGATTGGGGCGCCCGCGGACATCTCGCGCCGAACTGGGCGAGCCGATGAGACATCCCAGCACGACGATCGTCAAAACCAGCGCCCGCATATTGTCCCCGTCTCCGCGGCCCCGCGCCCTTCCACGGCGCAGCTAGTGATATCCGTTTTCGATGGACTGGCCATCGGCGATCCTTCGGCGCCATACAGCGGCCATCGGACGCGGAGATCCTTAACGCACCCTGGGCTAGAACACTGGCTCCAACCGCAGTGAGCCCGCCCATGTCCGCGCGTCGTCTTCCTCTCGCCCTGGCCCTGCTGGCCGTCGCGTTCACGAGCCAGGGCTGCCTGGCCGTCGCCGCCGGCGGCGCCGTGGTCGGCGCGACCGGAGCCGTGGTCGGAACCACCGGCAAGGTCGTGGTCGCCACCGGCAAGGCGTTGATCCCCGGCGAGAGCAAGAAGGACCGCGAAAAGCGCGAGTTCAAGGAATGGAAGAAGTCGCAGCGGCGGGGCTAGCGCGCCCGCCCACCTTAGGCCTCCCCCAGTGGGGGAGGTGTCGGCGAAGCCGACGGAGGGGGCGTGTTCGGCGGACGACCACAACCCGGACCTTCGACCCTAGAACTCCCCCGCCGGCCTTCGGCCGCCTCCCCCACAGGGGAGGGATTGCTTACCCCGCCGCGATCGCCCCCGGCAGGTACAGCCGCATCGGCCGCACCTCGTACGCCCCGCCGGGATTGGCCACGCCCAGCTCGCGGGCGATGTCGAGGGCCTCGTCCATGTCGGCGACGTCCAGCACGTAGAAGCCCAGGAACTGCTCCTTGGTCTCGGCGAACGGGCCGTCGACCACGAAGGGGGCGTCGGTCTTGACCAGGGTCTTGGCGGTCGTCGTGGCGCTCAGCCGGCCCGACGGGCCCATCTTGCCCTCGGCGATCAGCCGGTCATGGACGACCGACAGGCGGCCCATCACCGCGTCGTCCTGCGCCTGGGTCCAGCCCATGACCTCGTCCTGGTTGTTGTAGCACAGCAGCATGTAGAGCATGGGCGAGGTTCCCCGACGGCATTGGCGAGGCAGAGATAGGCCAGCCGGACGCGCGAAGGAAGACCGACGTTTTTCGAATCCGCCTAGCGCCACCGATCGCCCTTCGCCCGGGCGAAGGCGGAAAGCACGTAGGGCCAGGGGATGATGATCGGGAAGATCACGACCAGGGCGCAGGCGAAGGCGGTCGACGCGGTGTCCGCGTCCATCCGGCCCGCCCGCCACAGCGGAACCGCCACCACCGACAGCCAGATCACCTTCCACGCGATCTCGAACAGCAGCAGCGGCAGCATCTTCAGCGGATAGCGCAGGCCCAGCAGCGCCAGCAGCGACAGCGCGCCCAGCATGCACTGCACGACGCCCTGCATCAGCCCCCATGACCCGTGGTCGAGGAGGATGCCCGGCCAGATCTCGATCCCGAGACCGACGGCGATCAGCAGGTAGCCGGCCCGCAGCGCGTACAGACGCCAGAGGGGCGGCGCGGCGTGGTCCCGGGCGGACGAAGCGGCCCCGCCGCGCCCGGCGGAGGCCAGGGAAAGGTCGGCGGCCACTATTCCACCGCCTTGAGGATCTTCTCGATCCCGTCCAGCCGCGCGCGGACCTCGACCAGGACGGTCAGGGTCTGTTCCGAGATCTCCCGGTAGGCCTGGTCGCCGGCCAGGCGCGCCTTGGCCTGCTGCACGGCGGCCAGGTAGCGCAGGCCGAAGATCAGCAGCACCGTCCCCAGCGGGAGGCAGATCGTCAGAATGTACAGGTGTTCGGACATGAACATCTCCTACTTGTCGGTTTTCTGGGTGAGGGACTGGACGCGCTCGGCGATCAGGGCGGGGGTGATCTCGAGCTGGAAATCGGCGACCTCGAAATAGTTGAGGGCCTTGCCGTCCTGCGACAGCTCCAGCTGGCTGGTGACCAGCCCCGCCTCTTCCAGCTTGTTCAGATGCAGGTGGAGCAGCGGCCGGCTGATGCCGATCTCGCGCGCCAACCGGCTGACATAGTTGCGCCCGCCCGCCCGCAGCGCCGCGATGATCCGCAGGCGGTGCGGACTGTCCAGCGCCGACAGGATCGCCAGCAGCCTGTCCCCCGGGGTCATGTGATCCATCCGCATTTCATGTGTAATAAATAACTGACATATGAAAGCTGTCAAGCGGCTTTCGAACGCGCAACTCCGTTCGGAGGGGGCGGTGGGGGCCTAAAGCGTCAGCGCGCAGCTTTCGCCGATGGTCGGGCGCGAGACCACCACGCGCGACAGGCCCGGAAACTGGGGCGTCAGGCGCTCGGCGAAATAGAGGCAGATGCGCTCCAGGGTCGGGCTTTCCAGCCCCGGGCGATCGTTGAGCAGACCGTGGTCCAGCTCGGTCGCCACCGCCTTCAGCGCGCCGTCCAGGCTGTCCAGGTCGGCCACCCAGCCCGCATCCTGCATGGTCCCGCGCACGCTGGCCTCGACCTTGAACGAGTGGCCGTGCAGCTTGCGGTAGCGATGGTCGGCGGGACCTTGCTCGATGTAATGCGCCGCGTCGAAATGCGCGGCCTTCGTGATCTCGAAGACGGGCTTCATCTAATGCTTCTTTGACTAGGCCTGGGAGGCTCTAGCGCGTCGACCCTGTCACCAAGTCGAGCGCCTTATCCGTCAGGGCAGGCCGAGATATTTGTGTGTCTGGACGCTTAAACGCCATTGTGGGTGCGAAAGGCAATAGGCGACGGCCAATTGCGTGTTCCTGTCGCGGTCCGGGCCGTCCATCGGCTGCAGGTAGAAGCGCTCGAAATCCAGGGCCGCGAAGCGCTCGGGAAGCGCCTTGTCCTGCGGATAGACCAGCTTCAGCTCCTGGCCCTGGGTCTGGACGACCGGGGCGTCGGCCTTGGGGCTGACGCAGACCCAGTCGATCCCCTTGGGCGCTTCCACCGTGCCGTTGGTCTCGACCGCGATCATGAAGCCGCGCGCGTGCAGGGCGGCGATCAGGGGCGGGTCCAGCTGCAGCAGCGGCTCGCCGCCGGTGCAGACCACCAGGCGGTCGCGCGGCCCGCCGGTCCAGGCGGCCTCGACCGCGCGGGCCAGGTCGTCGGGCGTGGCGAACTTGCCGCCGCCTTCGCCGTCCACGCCGACGAAGTCGGTGTCGCAGAAGGTGCAGACGGCCTTGGCGCGGTCCTGCTCGCGGCCGGTCCACAGGTTGCAGCCGGCGAACCGGCAGAACACCGCCGCCTTGCCCGCCTGGCCGCCCTCGCCCTGCAGGGTGAGGAAGATTTCCTTGACGGAGTAGGTCATTGGGAACGCTCGAGGGGGCGCCCTCGTCCTTCGACAAGCTCAGGATGAGGGCTACTGGTGCGGTGGAGATCAAAGGCGCTCAAAATGAAAACCTCATCCTGAGCTTGTCGAAGGACGAGGTTTTCACGCACCGAGCCCGTCCCGCCCCGCCGCGTCCCATTCCTCATACCCCCGCCGCCGCAGCTCGCAGGCCGGGCATTCGCCGCAGCCGTGGCCCCAGGCGTGCAGTTCGCCGCGTTCGCCCTGGTAACAGGTGTGGCTCTCGACCACGATCAGGTCGACCAGGTCCTCGCCGCCCAGGGTCTTGGCCAGGGCCCAGGTCTCGGCTTTCGTCAGCTTCATCAGCGGGGTCTCGATGACGAAGTCGCGGTCCATGCCCAGGTTCAGGGCGCTCTGCATGGCGTCCAGGGTGTCGCGCCGGCAGTCGGGATAGCCCGAGAAGTCGGTCTCGCACATGCCGCCGACCAGCGCCCCCAGGCCCCGGCGGTCGGCCAGGGCGGCCGCGTAGATCAGGAACACCAGGTTGCGGCCGGGCACGAAGGTGGACGGCAGGCCGCGCTCGGTCATCTCGATGGCGACGTCGGCGGTCAGGGCCGACTGGGCCACCGCGCCGAAGCCGGTCAGGTCCAGCACGTGGTCCTCGCCCAGGCGGTCGGCCCAGTGGGGGAAGCGCTCGGCCATCCGATGGCGCACGGCCTGGCGGGCCTGCATCTCGATCACATGGCGCTGGCCGTAGTCGAAGCCGACGGTCTCGACCCGGGCGTAGCGCTCCAGGGCCCAGGCCAGGCAGACGCTGCTGTCCTGGCCGCCGGAGAACAGCACCAGGGCGGCCTCGGCGCGCGGCGGCGTCGACGGGGAAGGGGGGGAAGCGGACATCGCGTTTCTCTACACGAGGCGCGCGGGATTGGCACGTGGGAGGACCGCCGACCGAGGCGCGTGCACGGCAAGGTATCGCCAATCCGGCCCCGGCCAGGGGGTGGGGGCGTGCGCTCTCGACTGTGTCCTGGGGTCATCAGCCCTGAAACATTTGTTTCGAACGACGATATTTTGGCTGTACCTTCAGCGCGAATGGGACACTATGAACCACGCGCGGCGGCAAGCCTCGTCAAGGTTTCCCAGGCTGAAACCACGCCTGACGCTACGTCAGGCGCCGAACCGGCTTTTCTAATTTTAATGAAAACTTACCCGTCCGAGGTGAATGTGACCTTGGGTAAAGTGAAAAGGTGTAACCTATCAATGATTACTTAGGCTCTGGCCGGTTGACAGCCCCAGATACCAAGTATGCAATCGCCTTATGCTGCGAGGGGTCGGCCGTACGCCCGCGTAGTGCTTAAAAGTACGGCGCCGAGGAAACAACGCGACGTCCGCAGGCTCCGCCATAAGGAGCCGCGACGTCCAGGGAGGGAATAGAATGTCGCGATCTCTGCGTATGCGGAGCCTGCTGGCCATGGGTGCGTCCGTGACCGTGCTGGCCGCCGTCGCCACCCCAGCCTTCGCTCAAACCACGCCCGGCGCCCAGCAAGGCGGCGGCAACGTGCTCGAGGAACTGGTCGTCACCGCCCAGAAAAAGGAAGAAGCCCTGCAGGACGTGCCGATCGCGGTGTCGGCCTTCAGCCAGGACAGCCTGGAAGCGCAAAAGATCGACGGCGGCCCCAACCTGCAACTGGCCATTCCCAACGTCACCTTCGCCAAGGGCAACTTCACCAACAGCTTCAACTTCGCGATCCGCGGCATCGGCAACAAGGCCGTCGGCGTCTCGACCGACGGCGGCGTCGGCGTCCACGAGAACAACGCCCCGCTGCAGTCGGGCAACCTGTTCGACGCCGAGTTCTTCGACGTGGAGCGCGTCGAAGTGCTGCGCGGTCCGCAAGGCACGCTGTACGGCCGCAACGCCACCGGCGGCGTGGTCAACATCATCACCGCCAAGCCGACCGACACCTTCGAGGCCCAGATCCGGGCCGAGATCGGCAACTACAGCACCCAGAAGCTGCGCGGCATGATCAACATGCCGATCGTCGGCGACAAGCTGGCCGTCCGCGTGGCCGGCAACTATCTCAAGCGCGACGGCTTCGTCACCAACACCTACAACGGCCACAAGGTCGACGACCGCGACCTGTACTCGACCCGCGTCTCGGTGATGTTCAATCCCACCGACTCGCTGCGCACCAACTTCATGTGGGAGCACTTCAACGAGGACGACAGCCGCGCCCGCGTCGGCAAGCAGCTCTGCACCAAGGACAACGGCCCGGCCACGCTCGGCGGCGTGCCCACCGGCGCGGCTCGCGCTTTCCTGACCCAGGGCTGCCAGAACGCCTCGCTGTACAGCAACAACGCCTACGGCACCGTCAACACCTCGGGCACCCTGACCGGCGAACTGGGCAACATCTTCGGCTTCACCAGCGGCGACGCCAACGCCGGCGACACCACCAGCCACGACCTGCGTGAAATCGAGACGCTGTTCGACCCGATCTACCAATCCAGCTCGGACATCTACCAGTTCAATCTGGACTACGACCTCACCGACCAGCTGACCCTGACGGCCATGACGTCGTACAGCGAGGGCGAGGTCTATACGAAGCTGGACTACAACCGGAACGTCTCGACCGTTCCGTTCAACAGCACGGGGCTTTCCCCGGGTGGCTTCTTCACCGACCCGCAGGTCGGCACCACCAACAAGTTCACCACCCTGGACGTCTCCTCGGGCACGTCCAAGCAGTGGAGCCAGGAAATCCGGCTGCAGTCGAACTTCGACGGTCCGCTGAACTTCAACTTCGGCGGCATCTATTTCGACTACAAGACCGTCACCGACTACTACGTGATCGGCAACTCGCTGACGATGTCGGCGATGGCGCTGAACTTCCAGAAGACCGGCAACCCCAATTGCAGCCCGGTCGCCCTGCCGACCACCTGCATCGGCATCGACCCCAACGCCACGCCGGACGGCAGCGGCCACAACTATTATGACAACCGCTCGCCCTATCACCTGAAGTCGAACGCCCTGTTCGGCGAACTGTACTGGCAGGCCAACGAGAAGCTGAAGTTCACCCTGGGCCTGCGCCGCACCCACGACGACAAGACCCTGGACGTCTACGACACCGTCCTGCTGTCGCCGGGCATCGGCCTGAAGCAGAGCACCACCAACCCGCAGGAAAAGTCGGTCTTCAACGAACTGACCGGTCGCTTCGGCTTCGACTACAAGCTGACCGACGACAACCTGCTCTATGCCTTCTATTCCAAGGGCTACAAGGGCGGCGGCTCGAACCCGCCGGCGGCGGTCGGCTCGGCCGTCAAGCCGCAGTTCGACCCGGAATTCGTCAACGCGTTCGAGCTGGGATCGAAGAACACCCTGATGGGCGGCAGCCTGATGCTGAACGCCACCGGCTTCTACTATGACTACCAGGGCTACCAGATCTCCAAGATCGTCAGCCGCACCTCGGTCAACGAGAACATCAACGCCACGGTCTACGGCCTGGAGCTGGAATCGGTCTGGTCGCCGGTTCACAACCTGCGCCTGAACGCCAACGTCGGTTACCTGCACACCAAGATCGCCGACGGCGTGGCGTCGATCGACACCATGGACCGCACCCAGCACAACCCGGCCTATACCCTGGTCAAGGCGGGCCCCAGCCTGCCCAACGCCGCGGTCGGCTCCAACTGCGTGGTGACCACCGCGGGCGCCGCCACGATCATCGGGGCCGGGGCCGGCGCGACCCTGCCGTTCGCCTGCGGCGGTCCGCAAGTCTACCAGGCCTTCCTGCAGACCCCGGCCGCTCTCGGCGGCGCGGGCCTGCCGCCCGCCACGGCGGCCTTCCTGGCCAACATGACGGGCCTGTACAACTACGGCGCCGGCTATTCGATCGAGGGCACCACGGCGGACCTGTCGGGCAACGAGCTGCCCAACTCGCCGCACTGGACCACCTCGGTCGGCGCCCAGTACACCTGGGACTTCTCGGGCGGCTGGTCGGCCACCCTGCGCGGCGACTACTACCGCCAGAGCAAGCAGTTCACCCGGGTCTACAACACCGCCTACGACACGCTGGAGTCGTGGGACAACACCACCGTCACTCTGAAGGTCGAAAAGCCGGAGTGGGGGCTGTCGATCGACGCCTATGTCAAGAACCTGAGCGACGACACCCCGATCACCGACGCCTACACCACCGACGACAGCTCGGGCCTGTTCACGAACCTGATCACGCTGGAGCCGCGCACCTACGGCGTCAGCGTCACCAAGTCGTTCTAGGCAAGAGCGCCAAAACCGCCTCTCTCGAGGCGACTTTGGGCGGAACCAGGAAGGGCGGCGGAGCGATCCGCCGCCCTTTTTGTTTGGACGGGGCCGAAGGGGCGCCGCGGCCGAAGATCAGATCGCGAGCAGATCGCGTTTTTCGGCGCTCGACCCTGAGCGGACGTTGGCGCCCTTCTCCTCCCCCGTTTCACGGGTGAGGAGAGGAACGCCATGTCCGCGACCCATCGTGGCGGACGCCTTGAGAACGCCGGGCGGACAGGCCTTCCCCCCAAGGACCGCGCGTCGCAACGCCCCAAATCCCCAAACACGTCGACCATTTACGACTCCGCAACGCCAACGGGTGAAGGTGAGGTCCCCAAAACGCCTCGCCGAACGGCCGCATGGACACCCTCGCCCGACTTATCGACCGCCGAGCCCCGATCGCTCCCACGACCCCGTGCGGTGACGTCGCGGCGATGTTCCATGTCCAGGCCGACGCCGCCGCCATCGCCGTGGTCGTGGACGGCAAACCGCTGGGCATGGTCTATCGCGACGTGTTCCAGGGCCAGATGGCCGTCGCGCCCGAGCTGGCGGCAAGCCCGATCTCCGAGGTCATGGACCGCGAGGCGCGCACGGTCGAGGCCAGCGTGTCGGCCGCCGCCTTCGTCGACCGCCTGACCCAAAGCGCCACCCCGATCTTCCGCAGCGCCTATCTCGCCGTCGACGAGGCCGGCGACTATGTCGGCGTCGGCGGGCTGAGCTCGCTGCTCACCTCGCACCGCCGCCGCCAGCGCGAGGCCGACGACGCCATGGCCCTGGTCGAGCGCATGGCCCACGACATCGGCCGCCATCTGGAAGGCGTCCTGGCCTTCACCGAACGGCTGGAGCAGTCGCGGCTGACGCCCGACGCCGCCGCCTATGTCCGCGCCATCGGCGACACCAGCCGCGACATGAGCCAGGTGCTCGGCCGCGCCATGGACCTGCGCCGCGCCGCGACCGGCGACCTGGCCCTGGCGCCGGCGCCGGCCCTGCTGCGCGACCTCAGCGACGCCGTCGAGGCCCGCTGGGCCCCCCGCGCGGCCGAGGGCGGCTCGACCCTGCTGTTCTCCTATGACGGCGACCCGGACGCCGCCGCCCTGATCGACGCCGACCGCGTGCTGCAGGTGTTCGACGCCCTGATCGAGAGCGCCCTGGCCAGCGGCCGCGGCGTCATCGAGGCCAGTCTCAAGGTCCACCACGTCGAGAACGGCCTGATGCTGGAAGGTCGGGTGCGCGACAACGCCCCCGGCTCGGCCGAGGCTCGCCTGGCCCGGGTGTTCGCCCCGCTGGGCGCGGGCTGCATCGAGGACAGCAACGAGCTGGCCCTGGGCGTCGGCATGGCCCTGGCCCACGGCTTGACCCGCGCCATGGGCGGCCCGCTGCGGGCCGAGGCCAACATGGGCGCCGGCCTGACCGTGCAGTTCGCGCTGAGCGTTCCCGAGGCGACCCTCACGGCGTCGGCCGGCGAGGAGCCGAGGCTCGACACCCGTTCGGCCCACATCCTGATCGTCGACGACAACGCCACCAACCGCATGGTCGCCGAGGCGCTGTGCGAGATGTTCGACTGCACCTCCGAGCAGGTGGCCGACGGCGCCGAGGCCGTCGAGGCCGCCAAGTCGGGCCGCTTCGATCTTATCCTGATGGACATCAAGATGCCGCGCATGGACGGCGTCGCCGCCACCCGCGCCATCCGCGACCTGCCCGGCCGGGCCGGCGCCGCGCCGATCGTCGCCCTGACCGCCAACGCCGACCCCAACGACGTGGCCACCTACATCGCCGCCGGCATGCAGGACGTGGTGGAAAAGCCCATCAAGCCCGAACGCCTGGCCGCGGTGCTGTCGGCCCTGCTGAGCGACGACGAGGACGACGCCGGCGAAGACGCCGAGGCCGCGGCCTAGGGCTGTCGACGCTCGGTGTTTCGGACGGCTCCGTCGCGAACGGCCCTTCAGTCCGCGGTCAGCAGCGCCTCCAGCTTGCCATAGACGTCGTCCAGGCCGTCGGTGAAGCCGGCGGCGATCGCGGCGGCCCGCGCCTCGGCGTTGGCGTAGCGCATCACCTGGGTCATGCGGGTCCCGGCGCCGCGCGCGACCAGGTCCGTCGTGACCTCGACACGGTAAGACGCATCGCCGCTGAAATGCTCGACATGGGTCATGTGATGCGGGGCGTCGGCGGCCAGGATCGGCCCCCAGAAAAAGAACGCCTCCCATTCGAAGTGAAAGGCCCCGCCCGGACGCGCGTCCATCTCGCAGCGCTTCATCTCGCCCAGCCACAGGGGGATCAGCGCGGGCTCGGTCAAACCCCGCCAGACGCGGGCGGGCGGATGGGTGAAATCGCGACGGATGACGATGTCGGTTTCGCCGTCCATCACGAGCTGCAGCTCGGTCAGGTCCAGGGTCATGGTCATCGGGTGCTCCTTTCAGGATTGGCGGAAGGTGCTTGGTCGGTTTCGTCCGACAGGCCGTCGAGAACCGCGTCCAGCTTCTGGAACCGCGTCTCCCAAAGCGCCCGGTATTGGCCGAGCCAGTCCCAGAGCGCCTCGACCGCGTCCGGTTTCAGGCGGCGGGGGCGGGCCGTGCCGTCGATGCGGGTTTCGATCAGCCCCGCCTCTTCCAGCACCTTCAGGTGGCGGCTGATCGCGGGCTGGCTGATGGAAAAGGGACGGGCGAGGTCCTGCACCGTCGCCTCGCCCTGCGCCAGCCGCGCGATGATGGCGCGGCGGGTGGGGTCGGCCAGGGCGGCGAAGGACTGGTCAAAAGCGGTCACGACGGGGCATCCATTATATAACGGATTTGCTATATAACGATATCATGATGCAAGTAAAGCCGAGACCGCAGCCTAGGGGCGCCCCTCTGGCGGTGGTCAGCCGCCCGGCTTGTACGGCAGGGGCATCGGGACTAGCGTCCGCGACAGCAGAACAGCTGGGAGGCCAGACCATGAAGCCCATGCTCTTCCTAGCCGCCGCCGCGGCCATGTCGTCCGCGGTCCCGGCCTCGGCCGACAACGGCCAGAGGTTCGACCACGCCGCCCAGAT
Organism: Caulobacter sp. Root1455; assembly: GCF_001426905.1. GTDB lineage: Bacteria > Pseudomonadota > Alphaproteobacteria > Caulobacterales > Caulobacteraceae > Caulobacter. The sequence continues at coordinate 201,415 of NZ_LMFQ01000022.1, read as the reverse complement.
GAACGCCTATTCCAACGTCCTGCCGCGCGACCATGCCCGGGCGTGCTTCGACGGGCGGTTCATCGCCGGCGCCAATCGGTCCGGTCCGAACATCCTCTATGTCCAGTCGCCCAAGGGGGCGATCTTTCGCCTGCGGCTCGCCAGCAATTGCCCGGCCCTGGACGACGCCCACAAGCTGACCATGCGGTCCGACGGCGGCGACCTCATCTGCTCCGGAGACCCGGCCGAGACGATCGCCTGGACGGCGGCGGGCTCGCGGCGTTGCTATGTCAACGAGGTCCATTGGCTGAACCCCGGCGAAAGGCTCGCGCTCGCGACGGCGGTCGGGCGATAGTCTCGACGCGCGAGGTCCCCGCGCCTTTCGCGCCGGGTTAGGGTGCGCCATGCTCCAGCGCCTGCGCCGATCCCTGACCACCTTGCCCGACGCGCGCGGCTGGGCGCTGTGCGGCCTGGTCGCGGCGGTCACCGGAAGCCTGATGGCGGTCCTCGGCTTTTCGACCGGGCTCTACGCCCTGACCCCGACCGTTCCCGGCCTGCCGCCGCGGCTGCTGACCGTGCTGTTCGTGCCGGCCCTGGGCGAGGAGATCCCGTTTCGCGGCCTGCTGGTTCCCGGCCGTGACGAGACTTCGCGCCCTTGGACGGCCATCGCGGTCTCGACCGCCCTCTACGTCGCCTGGCATCCGCTGGAGGCCCTGACCTTCCTGCCCCGGGGCGCGATGTTCCTGCGCCCGGACTTCCTGGCCTGCACGGCGATCCTCGGCCTCGGCTGCGCCCTGACGCGCTGGCGGACGGGCTCGCTGTGGCCGGCGGTGATCCTGCACGGCGGCTTCGTCGTGGTCTGGCAGACCTGGCTGGGCGGGGTGCGGCTGTAGCTTAAGGCCCTCCCCCTGTGGGGGAGGTGTCGGCGAAGCCGACGGAGGGGGGAGTGATCGGACGCCGACCAAGCCTGCGATCCGCGACCCGAAAACGCCCCCCACCGATCGCTTCGCGATCGCCTCCCCCATAGGGGGGGGATTTAGAAACTGAACGCCAGCTTCGCCCCCACGAACTTGCCGTCGGGGTCGTAGCCGCGGGCGCGGCCGGCGCCGCTGTCGTCGGCGTTGGGTTTGAGGCCGCACAGCAGGCCCGCGCCCAGCACGGCGTCGCCGGCCTTGCTCTCGACCGAGGTCCGCGCCACCCCGGGCGGGAGCGGCGTCGGGGCCCGCGAATACAGCACCGGCAGGCCGGGCGCGGTCAGGTCCAGGGGCTTGGCCGGGGCCAGGGACAGCTTGGGGGCGGGCCGCGTCGCCTCGGCCTGGGCGACGCCGGCGAGGGCGAAGGCCGCGGTCAGGGCGAGCGGGGCGAGGCGGAGAGCGACCATCATGTCTCCAAGATGGGAAGCCGGCGGCGGGCCCCAAGGGTCCTCCAAACGCCTCCCCCGGTAAAGCGCGCACGCGCCGTCCAGCCTGCGACGCCGCATCGCAGCAAAACCCTTGTGAATGACAACGTTGTCATTTAATGTCGCGCTCATGGGGACGATTTGATGTCCCGCCCAACTGGATGAAGAAAATGCTCAGCCTGATCGTTCTGACCCTCTCGGCCATCAAGGCGCAGCGCGACGCCGCCTGAAACGCTCAAACAGCCCGCTTCGGCGGCTGATCTTAAAAGGCCCGCGAACCCTCCGGTTCGCGGGCCTTTTCGTTGTGCGGCGCAGCATCGGCCGTCCGCGACAGAACGTCGCCGGTCCGCGCAAGCTGGGCCTGTCGGGCGAGCTGTGGCACGCCGACTGCGCCCGGCCGCTCTGGGACAGCAGCGCCGAGACGCTTCGCAGGTGGGGCCTGGCGGACCGGACCTAGCGTCCGGCCGCCGCGATCTCCGCGGTCAGGCCGAACGCCGTGGCGATCTGCCCGGCGAACGCGATCGTGGTCAGATCCTCCAGGAACGGACCGATGAACTGCGCGCCGATCGGCAGGCCGTCGCGGGTGCGCCCGATCGGCGCCGCCGTGGCCGGCAGGTGCGGCATGCCGGCGATCAGCGGCCAGGCGGTCTGCGGGGCGAAGGCGACGTCGGCGCCGTCGATCCGCAGGGTCCGGTTCAGCCCCGGCCAGGGGTCGTGATCGGCGAACTGCGGAAAGGCCGGCGTGGCGTAGCAGGGCGCGATCACCACGTCGAAGGCCTTGAAGAAGTCGTCCCAACGCCGCCGCAGCATCTCCTGGGCGATCAGGCAGTCGTAGTAGTCCTTGACCGTGCCCTTGGGCTCGGGCGCGTCGGGGTTCATGCCGGTCCTGTAGGTCCAGGCGAACTTCTCCACCAGCGCGTGGGAGTCGGCCAGTGACGGCAGCAGCGGGCTCTCCCGCGACACCGAGGTTCCGGCCTTCTCAAGTTCCGCCGCCAGGGCGTCGATGGCCCCGACGATCTCGTCGTCGACCGTCGCGGTCGGATGCCCGGTCAGGACGAACACCCGATAGCCGGAGAGCGTGGCGTGCCGGGGCGGCGGCAGGTCCAGCCGGTAGGCCGCGGCGTCGCGCCCTTCCGGGCCGGACAGCACCTTGAGGGCCAGCGCCAGGTCCTCGGCCGTGCGCGCCATCGGCCCCGCCGCCGCCCAGGCCCGGCCCACGATGACGCCGCCGCCCGGCGGTCCATGTCCCTCCAGCGAGATCAGCGGGAACGACGACAGGTGGCCGTGGACGCCGCAGAACGAGGCCGGAATGCGGATCGAGCCGCCGGCGTCGCCGCCCAGCTCCAACGGCACCATGCCCGCCGCCAGGGCGGCCGCCGATCCGCCCGACGAGCCGCCGCACGACCTCGCCAGGTCGTGCGGATTGCGGGTCCGGCCGTAGATCGGGTTGTCGACCTGGTAGTCCGCCAGGCCGGCCGCGACATTGGTCTTGCCCAGGATGACCGCGCCGGCCGCCTTCAGCCGTCGCACCGCCGCGGCGTCCTCGGTGGGCCGGTAGTCGCGCGCGATCTCCAGTCCGAACGTGGTCGGCAGGCCGGCGATGTTGAAGCATTCCTTGACGGTCATGGGCACGCCGGCCAGCGGCAGGTCGGCGCCCAGGGCGACGGCCAGGTCGACCTGGCGGGCCTGGCCGCGCGCGCGATCGAAGTCGCGCACGACCACCGCGTTGATCGGCCCGTCCAGCGCCTCGATCCGGGCGATCGCCGCGTCGGTCAGCTCCAGGGCGCTGACGGATCCGGCGCGGACGGCCTGGGCGAGCGCCGTCGCGCTCGCCGTCGGCGATGCGGCAAGTTCATGCATGGTGGAGACCCCTTCGGTTGAGGGGTCCGAAAGCTACGCATAAAACGCCGCTCGCCAATTCTTGAACTGAGTTATTTCATCCCCAATTCCAGTATGCCGGAGGGGCGAGGCGGCGAACTTCGCCGAACTCGGAGCCCGGCTCGGCCGGCCGCGAACCGTCCTTTTAATCCGTCATTCCCGCCCTGAAACGACGGGGATACGCCGCTACCGACAATGAGCGGCTCCGGCGCCGACCACGCACGTGTCGCGCCCGCGAGCGAGGCTGGATTGACCCAGATCAACGCGCGGACGTGACCGTGTCTGAGGATGTGGCATGTCGATGACCATTCGCGTCAGTACGATCCTCTCCCTTCGAGGCATACTGGCCGATCGGCCCGGTGTGCTTGGCGATCTGGTCATCTGCGTCTTCGGAGTCGGCGCCGCCCTGGCCCTTCGTCTTGCCCTGAGCCCATGGATCGAGGGCGCGCAGTTCATCACCTTCTTTCCGGCGGTGATCCTCGTGACCTTGTTCTGCGGAACATGGCCAGGTCTGGTGGCGATCGGTCTCTCGGTTCTGGCCGCGACCCAGGTGTTGCACGGCGGCGAAGTTTCGCTCGCCCAGGCCAACGCCGTCGTGCTGTTTGTCATCGTCGCCACCATGGACGTGTCGATCATCTCGGCCATGCTCGCGGCGAACGCCGCCCAGAAGGCGTCGTCGCAGCGGATCGGAGAGCTGAACGCCAGCCTGCGCCGGAGCGAGGCGAAGTTCCGCAACCTGATCGAGACCGCCCCCGACGCCATGGTGATCGCCGACAAGGACGACCGCATCGTCATCTTTAACGCCCAGGCCGAACACATGTTCGGTTACGCGCGCGCCGAGCTGATCGGCCAGTCGATCGCCGTCCTGCTGCCGGAACGGTTCCGGCAGCCCCACGCCGGCAAGGTCGCCGCGTTCCTGGCAAGCCCGGGCCTGCGGCGGATGGGCGAAGGCGCCGATATCTTCGGGCGGCGCAAGGACGGCACGGAATTCCCCGTGGAATCCAACCTCAGCCTGCTGCCGGGCGAGGACAACGACCTGGTCTGCGCCGCGATCCGCGACATCACCGCGCGGCGGGAGAGCCGCGAGTTGCAGAAACTGTTGATCCGCGAGCTCAATCATCGCGTGAAGAACACCCTCGCCAGCGTTCAGTCGATCGTCCACCAGACCCTCAAGACCGCCGGTTCCCCAGAGGCCTTCAGCGAGGCTCTGACCGCACGGCTGGCGGCCCTGTCGCAGAGCCACGATGTGCTCACGCGCAGCGATTGGTCAGGCGCCGACGTCCGCGAGATCGTCGCCGAGCAGCTGCGCCCCTACGGGAGCGGTTCCGCCTGCCGGTTCAGCGTGACGGGGCCGGATGTAAAGCTGCAGCCTAATCGGGCGGTGACTCTCGGCATGGTGCTCGGCGAACTCGCGACCAACGCGGCCAAGTACGGGGCGCTCTCCAACAGGGGCAGGGTCGCGGTGCGATGGAGGCGGCGTTCGGAGCTGGGCGCGCCTCGCCTGCGACTGCTCTGGCTCGAGCGCGGCGGCCCTTGCCTCGCCGTCCCGACGCAGCGCGGGTTCGGCACGCGGCTGATCGAACGCAGCTTGGTCGGCCTGGGCGGGGCGGCGCGCCTACGCTTCGGTTCCCGCGGCGTCGCATGCAGGCTCGACTTCCCGCTGCTGGAAACCGAGACGTGAGCTCTCGCGGAGACTCCCGAGACCTGGCGGGCCGGCGCATTCTCCTGGTCGAGGATGAGCCGTTGCTCGCCATGTTGGTCGAGGACCTGATCGGCGAGGTCGGCGGCGTCGTGGTGGGGCCGGCGGGCTCGGTCGATGAAGCCCTCAAGGTTTTGGCGGCGGGCAAATTGGATGGCGCCATCCTTGATGTGAATCTGGGCGGCGAAATGGTCTATCCCGTCGCCGATACGCTCGCTGCTCAGGGCGTGCCCTTCGTCTTCGTCACCGGCTACGGCCGCCATGGCATGACAGGGACCCACAGCGAACGGACGACCGTCCAGAAGCCATTCAATCCGACGACCTTCGCCGATGAGGTCGCGGCGGCCCTGTTTCCACCGGACAACGCGGCGTGCGCCGCGGCCTTTTCCCCGGGTTCATAGTCCCTGGAGATCGGCGCCAGCTCACGGTGATGCTCGAACTCGCCGAAGCCGTCCTCCTTGAGGGCCACCACGCTCGGATACAGGTCGGACTCGCGCGACTGAAATTCTCGACCGTGACACGGATGGGCTGGGACATGTCCGCCTCGCTGCGTGTGGGTGCGGACTCAAATACACGGGTTGGAATGACGGGCGGATCAGGCGATCCGCCTGAAGCGGCCGAGGACTTACCCGATATGTCCGGCATCCCCCTTGGCGGACGCGGCGCGGGCGGCCGAGATCGCGGCCGCCCGCAATGGCCTGTCGATCTCTCCCTAGTTTCCCTCTTCCAGCAGACGCCGGGCGATGACCTGGGCCTGGATCTCGCCCGCCCCCTCGAAGATGTTGAGGATGCGGGCGTCGGCCAGCAGGCGGCTGGCGACATATTCCATCGCGAAGCCGTTGCCGCCGTGGATCTGCAGGGCGTTGTCGGCGGCGGCCCAGGCGACGCGGGCGGCGATCAGCTTGGCCATGCCGGCCTCCAGGTCGCAGCGCTTGCCCTCGTCCTTCTGGCGGGCGGCGAAATAGGTCAGCTGGCGCACGCCCATGATCTCGGCGGCCATCATGGCCAGCTTGTTGTGGACGCGCGGGAATTCGAAGATCGCCTGGCCGAACTGCTTGCGGTCCAGGGCGTAGCCGAGACCGGTCTCCAGCGCCGCCTGGGCCACGCCGACGGCGCGGGCGGCGGTCTGGATGCGGGCGCTCTCGAAGGTGGCCATCAGCTGCTTGAAGCCCTGGCCGGGCACGCCGCCCAGCAAGTTCTCGGCCGGCACCGCGAAGCCGTCGAAGCCCAGCTCGAACTCCTTCATGCCGCGATAGCCGATCACCCCGATCTCGCCGCCGCTCATGCCGTCGGCCGGGAAGTCGTTGCCCTCGACGCCGCGCGGCTTGGGGGCCAGCAGCATCGACAGGCCGCGATAGTCGGTGGTGGCCGGGTCGGTGCGGACCAGAAGGGTCATGACGTCGGCGCGGGCGGCGTGGGTGATCCAGGTCTTGTTCCCGGTCACCACGTATTGCTCGCCCTTGAGTTCGGCGCGGGTGCGCAAGGATCCCAGGTCCGAGCCGGTGTTGGGTTCGGTGAACACGGCGGTCGGCAGGATCGAGGCGTCCGAGATCTTCGGCAGCCAGTACTGCTTCTGGTCTTCCGTGCCGCCGGTCAGGATCAGCTCGCCGGCGATCTCCGAGCGGGTGGCCAGCGAGCCGACGCCGATCCAGGCCCGCGACAGCTCCTCGGACACCACGCACATGGCGGTCTTGCCCATGCCGCTGCCGCCGTACTCCTCGGGGATGGTCAGGCCGAACACGCCCAGGGCGCCCAGCTCCTCGACCAGCTCGATCGGGATCAACTGGTCCTTCAGGTGCCATTCGTGGGCGAACGGGGTGACCTTTTCCTCGGCGAAGGCGTGGAACTGGTCGCGGATCATCTCGAAGGTCTCGTCCAGACCGGTGTGCTCGAGGGTCGGACGGCCGCGGGCCTCGGCCAGGCGCCGGGCGACCCGGGTCTTCACCGCTTGCGTGCCGCCCTCGACCATCAGCTTCATCAGGCCGTTGGAATAGAGGCGGTTCAGCACCGAGCGGTCGGTGATCAGGTGGGCCGGACGGACGATCTCGCCCTGGTTCATCGGCACGCCGCCGACCAGCTGGGCGCAGTATTCGGAAAACAGCAGCTGGGCCAGCAGGGCCTCGATCTCGCCGAACCGGCCCTCGGCCTCCAGCCGCTCGGCCCAGCCGGCGACCTGGTTCAGCAGCTCGGCATAGGCGGCGTACCAGCCGTAGCCGTGCACCTGGTGCTGATGCTCGTCGGCCAGGGCGCGGTCGATCTTGCCGTTGGCGCCGGTGATCGCCGCCTTCACCGCCGGCTTGGCCTCGGCCACGAACAGCTGGGCCGCGCCGGCGGCCTCGCGCAGCAGGCCGGTCAGCCCCGGCAGGATCAAGGGTTGGGTGGTTTCCTGGGCGACCGCTGTGGTCATGGCTTGCTCCCGTGCGCCGAACAGTTGTTTTCTTTCACTCTGGAGCTTTTCGCACCTGCGAGCAATGCCGCAGTGCAACATAAATGGCCCAAAAGGGGAAGAAACATGCTGGTCGTCCACCACCTCAACGAGTCGCGCTCGCAGCGCATCCTGTGGCTGCTGGAGGAGCTGGGCCTGCCCTACGAGATCAAGTTCTACACGCGCGACGCCCAGACCCGCCTGGCGCCGCCCGAGCTGATCGCCGTCCACCCGCTGGGCAAGTCGCCGGTGCTGACCGATGGCGAAGCGACGATCATCGAGAGCGGGGCGATCACCGACTATGTGATCCGCCGCCACGCCGGCGGCCGGCTGGCGCCCGATCCGGCCGGCCCCGACTACGACGCCTACCAGCAGTGGCTGCACTACGCCGAGGGCTCGGCCATGCTGCCGATGCTGCTGCGGATGTATGTCGGCCGGCTGGGCGCGGCGGGGGCGCCGCTGCATCCGCGCATCGAGGGCGAGATGGCCAACCACCTGTCCTATGTCGACGGCGCGCTGGCCGGCCGCCAGTTCTTCGTCGGCGACAGCCTGACCGGCGCCGACATCCAGATGAGCTTCGTGGCCGAGGTCGCCAAGGCGCACGGCAAGCTAGCGGACTATCCGAACCTGGAGGCCTGGATCGGCCGCATGCACGCCCGCCCGGCCTGGCGGGCGGCGCTGGCCAAGAGCGGGCCGTACGGCCTGGGGCAATAGGCCCGCCGGAACCCTCTCCCCGCGCGGGAGAGGGGAGGGCTCACCCCTCCCAGAACCGGAACGCGTGATACCCCGCGCCGATGTCCGGCCGCGACACGCCGAACAGGTCGGTGATCGTCACCACCACGCTCAGGATGGCGTCGTTGACCGCCGGCACGAGGAAGATCGCCAGGAACAGGCCGATGAACACCAGGTTGCCGAATTTCAGCGCCCGCTGCTGGACCTCGGCCGGCAGGTAGGGGCGGATCACGCCGAAGCCGTCCAGGCCGGGCAGGGGCAGCAGGTTCAGCACCAGGGCGAAGGCCTGCAGGAAGGCCAGGAAGGCGGCGGCGCGCGACAGCGGGCTGGTCTGCACGCCGAACGCCCGGTCGGCGGCCAGGCACGCGGCCAGGCCGATCAGCACCGTCAACGTGCCCAGCGGTCCGGCCAGCGAGGCCAGGGCCCGGCCGCGCTTGCTGCGCATCAGGTCGTCGCGCAGATAGACCGCCCCGCCGGGAAAGCCGATCCCGCCCAGGGCCAGGGCGAGCAGCGGCAGGATCAGGCTGGTCGACAGGTCGGTGTATTTCAGCGGGTCCAGGGTCAGATAGCCCTTCTCGGCGATCGTGTGGTCGCCGGCCTTGTAGGCCACGAAGGCGTGGGCGAACTCGTGGATCGAGACGCTGAGGATCCAGCCCGCCACCACGAAGGCGAAGGTCAGCACGCCGGGCGGGTCGGGCAGCCGGGCCAGGGCGAAGGCCAGGCCCGTGAAGATGACGATCAGGATCAGGGCGTTGGGGCTGATCGGAGCGGGCTTGGCGGGACGGGCGTCTGCGAGGGTCATCCGTCCTTATACCCACACCCGAGGACAGAGCGAAGGCTCAGCTTCCTCTCCTCACCCGCGCAGCGGGGAGGTGGCGCGGCGCCGATAGGCGACGTGACGGAGGGGGCGTCCCGGCCGTTCCGCTCGCGAATGAGCGCCGTGGCCAGGTCCCAGATTCCATCCGCCACGCCGGTCGGGTCGGCGAACACGTCGGCGGCGGCGTAACGCACGATCGTCAGGCCTTTCCGCGCCATCCAGGCGTCGCGGCGTGCGTCATGCTCCGGTGCGTCGCCCATGTTGTGACACCAGCCGTCGATCTCGATCACCAACCTGGCGTCCGCGCAGTAGAAGTCGGCGACGTATGGCCCGATCGGGTGCTGGCGGCGGATGCGGGGCCCGTCGGGCTGGCGGGCGCGCAGGCGGACCCAAAGCATGACCTCGGGCGGGCTCATGGTTCGGCGCAGGGTTTTGGCGCGCGAGTGTGTCTCGGCTGAAGACCTCATGGGTTGAGTATGCCGCCGAACGCCCCCTCCGTCACGCTGCGTATTCGCAGCGCGCCACCTCCCCCGTTTCACGGGTGAGGAGGAAGCGGCGCGGATCTTCTCCTCCCCCGTGAAACGGGGGAGGTGGCGCGAGGCGCAGCCTCGTGACGGAGGGGGCGTCCAGGCGGCCTCAGTCCACCCCCGTCAGCACCGCGCGGATCGTGTCCACCACCTGGTCCACCTGCGCCTCGGTGATGATCAGCGGCGGCGATAGGGCGATGATGTCGCCGGTCACGCGGATCAGCAGGCCCTTGTCGAAGGCGGTCTCGAAGGCGGCCATCGCCCGGGCGGTCGGCGCGCCCGGCCTCGGCTCCAGCTCGATCCCGGCGATCAGGCCGAAGTCGCGGATGTCGATCACGTGGCGGGCGTCCTTCAGCGAATGCACGGCCGCGCGCCAGTAGGGCTCCATGTCCAGGGCCCGTTGGAACAGGCCTTCCTCCTGATAGACCTCCAACGCCGCCATGCCGGCCGCGCAGGCCAGGGGGTGGGCCGAATAGGTGTAGCCGTGGAACAGCTCGATGGGCGCGTCGGCGCCGTCCATCATCGCCTGGTAGATCCCCTCCGAGGCCGCCACCGCCCCCGCCGGGACGGCGGCGTTGGTCAGGCCCTTGGCCATGCAGATCATGTCCGGGATCACCCCGAACCGCTCGGCCGCGAAGGCCGCGCCCACCCGGCCGAAGCCGGTGATCACCTCGTCGAAGATCAGCAGGATGTCGTGCTTGTCGCAGATCGCCCGCAGGCGTTGCAGATAGCCCTCGGGGGGGACCAGCACGCCGGTCGAACCGGCCACGGGCTCGACGATCACGGCGGCGATGTTGGACGCGTCGTGCAGGGCGACGATGGCTTCCAGCGCGTCGGCCAGCTCGGCGCCGTTCTTGGGCAGGCCCTGGCTGAACAGGTTGCCCGCCACGCCGTGGGTGTGGGGCAGGTGGTCGACGCCGGTCAGCAGCGAGCCGAAATACATCCGGTTCTTGGGGATGCCGCCCACCGAGATGCCGCCGAAGCCGACGCCGTGATAGCCGCGCTCGCGGCCGATCAGCCGGGTCTTGGTCCCGTTGCCGCGGGCCCGGTGATAGGCCAGGGCGATCTTCAGGGCGGTGTCGACCGACTCCGAGCCCGAGCCGGTGAAGAAGATCCGGTCCAGGCCCGGCGGGGTGATCTGGGCGATGCGGCTTGCGAAGGCGAAGGCCGCCGGATGGCCCATGTTGAAGCTGGGGGCGTAGTCCATCTCGCCGGCCTGGCGACGGATCGCCTCGACGATCCTCGGCCGGTTATGCCCGGCGTTGACGCACCACAGGCCCGAGGTGGCGTCCAGGATCCGGCGGCCGTCGGGCGTTGCGTAGTGCATGCCCTCGGCGTGGCTGAGCATCCTCGGATTGGCCTTGAACCGCCGGTTGGGCGTGAACGGCATCCAGAAGGCGTCGAGGTCGTTGGTCGCCATGGGGAGCTCCGGATCAGGCTTGCATTGTGATCGCAATTGGAGGTCTGCTGGCAAGACCAAACCGGACAAGCCGGGGCCGGAGATGGGGACACACACTCATCCCGCGGCCGGTGTGATCGTGGCTCGGGCAGAGGAGTGAGTGTGTGTCCCCGGCTTCCACAGGCTCTCAGAGACGTCCCCTCGCCGACAGCCTGGCCGTCCACGACCAGGTCTACGAAGCCATCCGCCAGGCCCTGATCAACGGCCGCATCGCGCCGGGCGTCGGGGTGTCCCTGCGCAGCCTGGCGGCCGAGCTGGGCGTGTCGCCGATGCCGGTGCGCGACGCCGTGCGGCGGCTGGTGGCCGAGCGGGCCCTGGCGATCAATCCGGCCAACAAGCGGCTCAGCGTGCCGTCGCTGACGGCGGCCCGGCTGGAGCAGCTGTCCCAGGCCCGGCTGTGGGTCGAGCCGGAGCTGGCGGCCCGCGCCGCGCCCCATGTCGACGCCGCCCTGGTCAAGCGCCTGCGCGACCTGGACGCCGCCGTCGACGACGCCCTGAAGCTGGGCGACGTCGACGCCTACATGACCGCCAACCACGACGTCCACTTCGCCATCTACGAGCGGGCCGACGCCGAGGTGCTGCTGGCCATGGCCGGCGGCCTGTGGCTGCAGATCGGACCGTTCATGCGCGTGGTGTTCGGCCGGGTCGGCGCCGACGGCCTGGTCGCCGACCGCCACGTCGAGGCCGTGGAGGCCTTGAAGGTCCACGACGCCGAGGGCGCGCGCCGGGCCATCGCGGCCGACCTGTCGGAGGGCATGGACAAGATGCGGGCGGCGGTGGAGGCGGGGCGGTGAGCCTCTCCTCACCCGTGAAACGGGGGAGGTGGCGCGTCGCGCAGCGACGTGACGGAGGGGGCGCTCGCCGCCACCGGACGCCCCCTCCGTCACGATGCGTATCCGCATCGCGCCACCTCCCCCGCTGCGCGGGTGAGGAGGAAGGGCGCCCAACCGTCAGGCGCCGGCTCTTCAGCGCGCGTCCCCACCTTGACAGTGGCTCCCCCACCGCAAACTGTGATCACAATTTTCAGAAAGATCCCGCGTGACCGCCCCGTCCATCTTCGACGCCCTCAAGAGCCTGTCCCTGCCGGGGCTGGCGGTGATCGACGGCGCCTTGGTCGGGGCGGCGTCGGGCAAGACGCTCGACAACGTCTCGCCGCGCGACGGGACGGTGATCAACCGGGTCGCCGCCTGCGAGGGCGTCGACGTCGACCGCGCCGTGGCCGCCGCCCGGGCCGCCTTCGAGGACGGCCGCTGGCGCGACCAGGGCCCGCGCGCCAAGAAGGCCGTGCTGTTCAGGCTGGCCGAGCTGATGGAGCGCGACGCCGAGGACCTGGCGCTGCTGGAGAGCCTGGACACCGGCAAGCCGATCCGCGACGCCCGCGCCGTCGACATCCCGTTGTCGATCGGCACGACCCGCTGGTACGCCGAGGCGCTGGACAAGATCTATGGCGAGGTCGGGGCCTCGCCGATCGACCGCCTGAGCTGGGCCGTCCACGAGCCGCTGGGCGTGGTCGGGGCCATCGTGCCGTGGAACTTCCCGCTGCACATGGCGATGTGGAAGGCCGCCCCGGCCCTGGCCATGGGCAATTCCGTGGTCCTCAAGCCCGCCGAGCAGTCGCCGCTGACGGCGCTGAAGCTGGGCGAGCTGGCCCTCGAAGCCGGGCTCCCGGCAGGGGTGCTAAACGTGGTCCCCGGCCTGGGCGGCGTGGCGGGCGAGGCCCTGGCCCTGTCGATGGACGTCGACATGATCGCCTTCACCGGCTCGGGCCTGGTCGGCCGCCGGCTGATGGACTATTCGGCGCGCTCGAACCTCAAGCGCGTCTCGCTGGAGCTGGGCGGCAAGTCGCCCCAGATCGTCTTCGCCGACTGCCCGGACCTGGACGCCGCCGCCGAAGCGGCCGCCTGGGGCGTGTTCTATAACCAGGGCGAGGTCTGCACGGCCGCCTCGCGGCTGCTGGTCGAGGAGGGGATCAAGGACGCCTTCCTCGAGAAGGTGATCGCCGTCGCCAGGACCATGGTCCCCGGCGACCCGCTGGACCCCGCGACCGTGTTCGGCGCCATGGTCAGCGAGCGGCAGATGCACACCGCCCTGGACTACATCGCCGCCGCCGACCGCCAGGGCAATCGCCGGCTCCTGGGCGGGAAGCGGGTGCGTCGGGAGACGGGCGGCTTCTATGTCGAGCCGACCATCTTCGACGGCCTGGAGCCCGATCACACCCTGGCCCGCGAGGAGGTGTTCGGCCCGGTGCTGGGGGTGCAGACTTTCAAGACCCAGGACGAGGCGATCGCCCTGGCCAACGACACCGTCTACGGCCTGGCCGCCGGCCTGTGGACCAGCGACATCAACCGCGCCCTCGGCTCGGCTCGGCGGCTGAAGGCCGGGCTGGTGTGGATCAACGGCTGGGACGCCTGCGACATCACCATGCCGTTCGGAGGCTTCAAGCAGTCGGGTTTCGGTCGCGACCGCAGCCTTCACGCGTTGCACAAGTACGCCGACCTGAAGTCGGTGTCCGTGACGCTGAGGTGATGACCATGACGCTCGAACTTGTCGAAACCGCCGCCTTCATCGACGGCCTGTGGATCGAGAGCGAAACCACGTTCGAGGTCCTGAACCCCGCCGACGGTTCGGTGATCGCCCAGGTCGCCGACCTGGGCGCGTCGGAGACCAAGGTCGCCATCGAGGCCGCCCATCGCGCCTTTCCGACCTGGGCCGCCAAGACCGCCAAGGAGCGCGGGGCGATCCTGCGCAGATGGTCCGACCTGATGCTGGCCCACGCCGAGGCCCTGGCCCGGCTGATGACCGCCGAACAGGGCAAGCCCCTGGCGGAGTCGCGGGGCGAGGTGGCCTACGGCGCGGCGTTCATCGACTGGTTCGCCGACGAGGCCAAGCGGGCCTACGGTCATGCAATCCCCAGTCCTATGCCCGGCAAAAGGCTGATGTCGATCAAGCAGCCGGTCGGGGTCTGCGCGGCCATCGCGCCGTGGAACTTCCCGATCGCCATGATCACCCGCAAGGTCGGCCCGGCCCTGGCCTCGGGCTGCACCGTGGTGGTCAAGCCGGCAGCCGAGACCCCGCTGTGCGCCCTGGCCATCGCCCGCCTGGCGACCGAGGCGGGCGTGCCGGCGGGCGTGCTGAACGTCGTCACCGGCAAGGACAGCGCCGGCATCGGCAAGGCCCTGTGCGACGACGCGCGGGTGCGCAAGCTGTCGTTCACCGGCTCGACCCCGGTGGGCAAGACCCTCTACGCCCAGTGCGCCGGCACCATGAAGAAGCTCAGCCTGGAGCTGGGCGGCAACGCGCCGTTCATCGTCTTCGACGACGCCGACCTGGAGGCCGCCGTCGACGGGGCGATCGCCAGCAAGTACCGCAACACCGGCCAGACCTGCGTCTGCGCCAACCGGCTGATCGTCCAGTCGGGCATCCACGACGCGTTCGTCGCGCGGCTGACCGAGAAGGTCGGCGCCATGAAGGTGGGGCCGGGCACGGGCGAGGGCGTGACCATCGGTCCGCTGATCAACGCCAAGGCCATCGCCAAGGTCGAGAAACTGGTGCGCGAAGCCGTGGAGCAGGGCGCCAAGGCCACGGTGGGCGGCGAACGCCACCACCTGGGCGGGCTGTTCTGGCAGCCCACCGTGCTGACCGGCGCGACGCCGCAGATGCGTCTGTTCCAGGAGGAGATCTTCGGCCCGGTCGCGCCGATCGTGAAGTTCGACACCGAGCAGGAAGCCATCGATCTGGCCAACGCCACCCCGTTCGGCCTGGCCTCCTACTTCTACAGCCGCGACGTCGGCCGCTGCTGGCGGGTGGCCGAGGCCATCGAGGCGGGGATGGTCGGGATCAACGAAGGCATCATCTCCACAGAGGTGGCGCCGTTCGGCGGGGTCAAGGATTCCGGGCTTGGCCGCGAGGGGGCTTCGGAGGGGCTCGATGAGTACCTGGAGACCAAGTACCTGTGCTTTGGCGGGGTGGGTTCCGGATGACCGACGCCCTGACACCCCCTCCGTCACGAGGCTGCGCCTCGCGCCACCTCCCCCGTTTCACGGGGGAGGAGAAGGATCGCGCCGCTTCCTCCTCACCCGCATCGCGGGGGAGGTGGCGCGCTGCGGATACGCAGCGTGACGGAGGGGGCGTTCGGCCCAGCAGGTTGGCCCCATGACCCCCAAACCCGCCAACGCCCCCATCCTGTCCGACCTGATCCAGGACGAGGCCCGCCGGTTCGTCGCCGAGCATCCGCGCTCGTGCGCCCTGTCGCGGCAGTCGGCCGACGTCTGGCGGGGCGGGGCGCCGATGCACTGGATGACCGACTGGGCCAGTCCGTGTCCGATCTTCGCGGCCCAGGGCGTCGGGGCCCAGATCACCGACGTCGACGGCAAGCTGTACGACGACTTCTGCCTGGCCGACACGCCGGCCATGTTCGGCCACGGCCAGGAGGCGGTCGCCCGGGCCGTCGCCGACCAGGCCCGGCGCGGGACCGGCTTCATGCTGCCCACCGCCGGCGCGGTGATCGTCGGCCGGCTGCTGGCCGAGCGCTTCGGCCCGCCGCTGTGGCAGATGGCGACCACGGCCAGCGACGCCAACCGCGCCGCCATCCGCTGGGCCCGGGCGGTCACCGAGCGGCCGGTGATCCTGGTGTTCGACGGCTGCTATCACGGCATGGTCGACGACGCGTTCGTGACGCTGAAAGACGGCGTTCCGGCGATGAAGGCCGGCCTGCTGGGCCAGGTCCACGACCTGACGGCCACCACCCGCGTCGTGCCGTTCAACGATCCCGAGGCCCTGGCCGCCGCCCTGGCGCCCGGCGACGTCGCCGCCCTGCTGGCCGAGCCGGCCATGACCAATTGCGGGATGATCCTGCCGCAGCCGGGCTTCCTGGACGTGATGCGCGACCTGACGCGCCAGGCCGGGACCCTGCTGATCCTCGACGAGACCCACACGCTCTCCACCGGCCCCGGCGGCTACGCCCGGGCCCATGGGCTGGTTCCGGACATGCTGGTGGTCGGCAAGGCCATCGCCGGCGGCGTGCCGGCCGCCGTCTGGGGCGTGACCGCCCAGCTGTCCGAACGGATGGACGCCGCCGCCGCCCGGGTCGGGCCCGGCCAGTCGGGGATCGGCACCACCCTGTCGGGCAACGCCCTGGCCCTGGCGGCCATGCGGGCCATGCTGACCGAGGTGATGACCGACGCCGCCTACGCGCGGATGCTGGCCGGGGCCGGGCGGCTGGTCGAGGCCCTGCGGAAGATGATCGCCGGGCGCGGCCTGCCGTGGTCGGTGGTCCATGTCGGCACCCGGGTCGAGCTGGTCTTCGCCGCCTCGCCGCCGAAAAACGCCGCCGCCATGCGCGAGGCGCTGGACCCGGACCTGCTGTCCGCGCTTCATCTGTGGCTGATCAACCGAGGGGTGCTGATCGCGCCCTTCCACACCATGATGCTGGTGTCGCCGATGACCGAAGACGCCGCCATCGACCGTTTGGTCGAGGCGGTGGACGGGTTCGCCGGGGCGCTGGAGGGACTGAGTTTATGACGACACCCATGGTCGCCGACCCCCAGGAATGCATCGACTTCCTCGCCGCCCATCCGCAGGTGAAGTACGTCGACGTGTTCTTCACCTCCATGACCGGCGTCCCCCGCGGCAAGCGCCTGCGGATTCACGAGCTGCAGGCGGTCTATGACTACGGCCGCTTCCTGCCGGGCTCGATCCTGGTGGTCGACACCAACGGCGCCGACTGCGAGGACACCGGCCTGGTCTGGGAGGACGGCGACGCCGACCGCCGCGCGCGGCCGGTTCCCGGGACCCTGACCCTGGCCCCCTGGCTGGGCCCGGACATGGCCCAGGTGATGCTGTCGCTGTACGAGCTGGACGGGGCCGCCAACGACCTGGACCCGCGCCACGTGCTGCGGCGGGTGCTGGACCGCTTCGCCGCCGACGGCCTGACGCCGGTCGCGGCCTGCGAGCTGGAATACTATCTGGTCGACCAGCAGCGCGGCCCCAACGGCGAGCTGCTGCCGGCCCGCTCCCACCAGACCGGCGAGCGGCCGCACGGGATCCAGGTCTACGGCCTGCCCGAGCTGGAGGCCCACGCCCCCTTCCTGCGCGAGCTGTGGGACGTCTGCGACGTCCTGGGCGTGCCCCTGGAAGGCGCGATCTCGGAGTTCGCCCCGGGCCAGGTGGAGCTGACCCTCAAGCACAAGCCCGACGCCCTGGAGGCCGCCGACGACGCCCTGCGCTACAAGCGGGCCGCCAAGGGCGTGGCCCTGAAGCACGGCTGCGAGGCCACCTTCATGGCCAAACCCTGGGCCGACCAGGCCGGTAACGGCTTCCACGTCCATGTCAGCTTCAACGACGCCGAGGGCCAGAACCTCTGCGCCAGCGACGATCCCGAAGGCTCGCCGCTGCTCAAGCACGCGATCGGCGGCATGAAGGCGCTGATGGCCGACTGCATGGCCATACTGGCGCCCAACGCCAACAGCTATCGCCGCTTCAAGGCCAACAGCTACGCCCCCGTCGCCCCGACCTGGGGCGTCAACAACCGCACGGTGTCCTTGCGGGTGCCGGCCGGCCCGCCGCCGACCCGCCATGTCGAGCACCGCGTGGCGGGCGCCGACGCCAATCCGTACCTGGTGCTGGCCGCGCTGCTGGCCTGCGCCCACCACGGCATTTCCAACAAGATCGATCCGGGGGCGGCGGTGGTCGGCGACGGCTACGCGGCCGCGGCCAAGGAGAAGATCCGCCTGCCCACCGACTGGCACGCGGCGGTGAACCTGTTCGAGGCGTCCGACGTGCTGCGCGACTATCTCGGCGAGCGGTTCGTGGAGATGTTCGTCTCGGTCAAGCGCACCGAACAGGCGCGCTTCGGCGCGGTGGTCACGGCGCTGGATTATGACTGGTATCTGCGCAACGCCTGACGGCGGGGCGCGGAAAGACAAAGAGTACGAGCGCGCAGCGCGAAGATCCGGGACCGACGCGTGAACGCAGGCGCTTCCGGCGGTCCCGGATCGGCGGCCCTTCGGGCCTTGTCCGGGATGACAGGTTTTTTGGGTTGTCGAAATCATCCGTCGTCAGACGAATTCAAGGGGAGACACCATGAGCACCAACCGCATTCTCGGCACACGCCGCTCGCTGCTGACGGCCATGGGCGCCGCGGCCATCGGCATCAGCTTCACCGCCTGCGGCCAGAAGCCCGCCGGCGAGGCGGCCAAGTCGGCCGGCGGCGAGGAAGCCAAGCTGAACTTCTACAACTGGGACACCTATATCGGCGAGACGACGCTGGACGACTTCAAGAAGGCCACCGGCGTCGACGTCAATATGAGCCTGTTCGCCACCAACGACGAACTGTTCGCCAAGCTGAAGGCCGGCAACGCCGGCTACGACGTGATCGTGCCGTCCAACGAGTTCGTCACCCGCATGGGCCAGGCGGGCATGCTGGAGGAACTGGACCACGCCAAGATCCCCAACATCAAGAACATCGACCCGGCCTTCCTCGACCCCGACTACGACAAGGGCCGGAAATACTCGATGCCCTACACCTGGCTGGTGCTGGGCATCGGCTACAACAAGAAGAAGGTGAAGGGCGTCCCCGACAGCTGGAAATATCTGTTCGACAGCGCCCAATATAACGGCCGCATCGCCCTGCTGTCGGAAAGCGCCGACCTGATCCGCCTGGCCGCCAAGTACAAAGGCCACAGCGTCAACAACATCCCGCCCGAGCTGGTCGCCGAGATCGAGCAGATGCTGATCCGCCAGAAGCCCTATGTGAAGGCGTTCCACGACGACAACGGCCAGGACATGCTGATGGCCGGCGATGTGGACCTGGTGCTGGAGTACAACGGCGACATCGCCCAGGCGATGAAGGAGAATCCGGACCTGGACTTCGTGATCCCGAAGGAAGGGTCCCTGCTGAACTCCGACACCCTGTGCATCCCCAAGGGCGCGCCGCGTCCGGACAACGCCCACAAGTTCATCAACTACCTGCTGGACGCCAAGGCCGGGGCCGAGATCTCCAAGACCATCCTCTATCCGACGCCCAACGCGGCGGCCAAGGCGCTGATGCCGGACGACTACAAGAACAACCCCGTGATCTTCCCGTCCGCCGAGGCCCTGGCCAAGTGCGAGTACGGGGCGTTCGAGGGGGCCGAGAAGGCCAGCCAGTACGAGGAAGTCATCACCCGGGTGCGGGCGGCTTAATCGCCCCTCCCCCCGTGGGGGAGGCGATCGCGAAGCGATCGGTGGGGGGAGTTTTAGGGCGGTCGAGATTCGATCACTCCCCCCTCCGTCGGCTTCGCCGACACCTCCCCCACGGGGGGGAGGGACTATTGAAGAGGGACCGACATGGAGCAGAGCTGGAAACAGGCCAAGGCCGTCTTCGCCACGGCGCTCAGCGCGCCGCTGGTGTGGCTGGTGCTGTTCTTCCTGGTCCCGCTGGCCATCGTCTGGGCCTACAGCTTCGGCCACAACGAGGGCCTGACCCAGATCGCCATCACCGGCACGTTCAAGAACTACGCCCGGGCGATCGAGCCGCTGTACCTGAAGATCTTCCTGAAGTCGGCGGGGGCGGCCGCCATCACCACGGGCCTGTGCCTGGTGATCGGCTTTCCGGTGGCCCTGGCCATCACCTTCGCCTCGCAGCGGGCCAAGACCTGGCTCCTGCTGCTGATCATGCTGCCGTTCTGGACGAACCTCTTGATCCGCACCTACGCCCTGATCGCCGTGCTGCGCGACGAGGGCTATATCAACAAGGGCCTGGAGGCGGTCTGGACGCTGGCGGCCAAGGTCGTGCCGCTGGCGCCGTTCCAGCCGCTGGAGATGATGCACACCAATTTCGCGGTGATCGTCGGCCTGGTCTACGTCCACCTGCCGTTCATGGTGCTGCCGCTGTATTCGGCGCTGGACCGCCTGGACAAGTCGCTGCTGGAGGCCAGCCTCGACCTGGGCGCCGGGCACATGCGCACCCTGTTCAAGGTGGTCGTGCCCCTGGCCCTGCCGGGCATCGCCTCGGGGATACTGATCACCTTCATCCCGGCCCTGGGGGCCTATCTGACCCCCGACCTGCTGGGCGGCCCCGACAGCCAGATGATCGCCAACGTCATCGAGCGCCAGTTCAAGCGCGCCAACGACTGGCCCTTCGGCGCGGCCCTGTCGTTCCTGCTGATGTACCTGACCTTCGTGGCGATCGCGGTGCAGGCGCTGCTGTCGCGGAAGAAGGGGGTTGCGGCATGAGTGTGTTCAGGGGCGTCCGATGACCAAGCGCAGTCCCCCCGGTCCGCTCGAATACCTCCGCCGCTGGCAGATGCAGGCCTGGCTGGCGGCCGTGGGGGTGTTCCTCTACGCGCCGCTGATCGCCCTGATGGCCTTCAGCTTCAACGACAGCCGGCGCAACATCGTCTGGAAGGGCTTCACGCTCAAATATTACGACAAGGCCTTCAACGACTCGTCGCTGATCGAGGCCTTCGCCAACTCCCTGACCATCGCGGCCCTGTGCACGGTGCTCAGCGTGGCCCTGGGGGCCATGGTCGCCCTGGTGCTGTGGCGGTTCCGCTTCCCGGGCAAGACCGTGCTGGACGGGGCCCTGGCCCTGCCGATCGTGGTGCCCGAGATCTGCATGGGCGTGGCCATGCTGGTGTTCTTCGCCAAGATCGTGCCCTGGCCCGTGGGCCTGCCCTGGCCGCTGAACCTGGGGGCCATCACCATCGCCCACGTGTCGTTCTCGTTCCCGTTCGTGGCGGTGGTGGTCCGCGCCCGGATGGCCAGCTTCAACCGCGAGATGGAGGAGGCGGCCCGCGACCTGGGGGCCGGCGAGTGGCGCACGATCTGGGACGTCATCCTGCCGCACATGGCCCCCTCGCTGGTGGCCGGCGCCCTGCTGGCCTTCACGCTCAGCCTGGACGACTTCGTGATCACCTTCTTCACCTCGGGACCCGACACCGTGACCTTCCCGGTCAAGGTCTATTCGATGGTCCGCTTCTCGGTGACGCCCGAGGTCAACGCGGCCTCGACGATCCTGATCGTCCTGACCGTGATCCTGACGGCCGTGGCGCTGAAGCTGCAGGGCGATCCGGCGGGCGTGGCCGGACACGGGGACAGCAAATGAGCGGCCGGACGCCCCCTCCGTCGGGCTTCGCCCGCCACCTCCCCGGTTTCACGGGGGAGGAGAAGGTCGGCGTGCTTCCACCTCACCCGCATAGCGGGGGAGGTGGCGCGCTGCGAATACGCAGCGTGACGGAGGGGGCGTCCAGCGGCCGCCCAGCGACTGAGTTTGACGTATCTCGGGGGCAGACGACGTGACCAACCAACCCATCATCACCTTCGAGAACGTCACCAAGCGCTTCGGCAAGATGGCGGCCGTCGATGACGTGACCCTGTCGATCCACGAGGGCGAGTTCTTCTCGCTGCTGGGCCCGTCGGGCTGCGGCAAGACCACCCTGCTGCGGATGCTGGCCGGCTTCGAGACGCCGACCGAGGGCCGGATCCTGATCGACGGCAAGGACGTCAGCCTGGTACCGCCGAACAAGCGGCCCGTGAACATGGTGTTCCAGTCCTACGCCGTGTTCCCGCACATGAGCGTCGCCGACAACGTCGCCTACGGCCTGAAGGTCGACCGCGTCAGCAAGGCCGAGCGCGACCGGCGGGTGGAGGAGGCGCTGGACCTGGTCCAGCTGCACGGCCTGGCCGGCCGCAAGCCCGACCAGCTGTCGGGCGGCCAGCGGCAACGTGTTGCGCTGGCGCGAGCGCTTGTAAAACGGCCGCGCGTGCTGCTGCTGGACGAGCCACTGTCGGCCCTGGACGCCAAGCTGCGCGACCAGATGCGCACCGAGCTGTGCACCCTGCAGGAGAAGGTCGGCATCACCTTCATCATGGTCACCCACGACCAGGACGAGGCCCTGGCCCTGGCGTCGCGCTGCGCGGTGATGAACCGCGGGGTGCTGCAGCAGGTGGCTGGTCCCAGCGACCTCTACGAGTTCCCCAACAGCCGCTTCGTGGCCGACTTCATCGGCAGCGTGAACCTGTTCGAGGGCGTGCTGGCCGTCGACGAGCCCAGCCACGCGGTGGTCCGCTCGCCCGACCTGGACTGCGACATCTTCCTGGACCACGGCGTCACCGGCGCGCGCGGCGGCACGGTCTGGGCGGCGCTGCGGCCCGAGAAGATCGAGCTGCACAAGCGTCCCGACGGCGGCGCCCCGCCGAACATGGGCGACTGCCCGCAAGGTCAGAACGCCGTGGCCGGGGTGATCAAGCACGAGGCCTATCTGGGCGGCCAAAGCGTCTACGAGGTCGAGATCAAGAGCGGCCGGCGGATCAAGGTCACGCGCCCGAACCTGACGCGGTGGGACCAGGAGGACTTCAAGCTGGGCGAGGCGGTTTGGCTGGGCTGGCACGCCTGTTCGCCGGCGGTGTTGTTGAGCTGATGACAGTGGCTCACCCCCTTGCCCCCACCTGGCGGCCGCGCACGCCAAGTCCCTCCCCCCGTGGGGGAGGTGTCGCCCGAAGGGCGACGGAGGGGGGCGTGATCGGCCGCCGGCCGGGTCCACGATCTTCGATCCGACAACTCCCCCCTCCGATCGCTACGCGATCGCCTCCCCCACAGGGGGAGGGACCGCGGTCAGATGGAGGCAGGACATGAGACCCGTCGCCGGGATCATCTGCTGCACCCGCACCGTCGGGATCGAGCCGGCGCAGGCGGTGATGAACCGCTATGTCGCCAATGCGATGAAATACGCCGACGCCGCGGCCCTGCTGGTCCCGTCGATGCCTGAGCTGATGAAGGCTTCGGAGGTCGCCGGCCGCCTGGACGGCTTGATGCTGACCGGCAGCCCGTCCAACCTGGACCCCGCCCTCTACGGCCAGGCCGTCGACGACGCCCCGGGCCCGTTCGACGCGGCGCGCGACACCATGACCGCCGACCTGATCAAGGCCATGCTCGACCTGGGCCGGCCGGTGTTCGGCGTGTGCCGGGGCTTCCAGGAGATCAATGTCGCGTTCGGCGGCACCCTGCGTCGCGACATGGGTCATGGAGAAGGAGGGGGCGCCGACGACCTGATCGCCCACCACGCCCCCGACGAGGTCGATTTCGACGGCATGTTCGACCACGAGCACCGCATCGACCTGACCCCCGGCGGCGTGCTGGCCCGGGCCTTCAACGCCGAGGCGGCCACCGTCAATTCCGTGCACTACCAGGGCGTCGACCGGCTGGGCGAGGGGCTGCTGGTCGAGGCTCGCGCGCCCGACGGCGTGGTCGAGGCGGTTTCGGCCAGGGTCAACGGCGCGCCGGTCCTGGCCGTGCAGTGGCATCCCGAATGGAAGACTGAGCGCAATCCGCAGAGCCAGGCGTTCTTCCAGGTGTTCGGGCGGGCGCTGCGGAGGGAACCCCTCGGTCCGCTCATCCCGGCGAATGCCGGGACCCAGATGGCCAAGCGCTGAGGTGGATCCCATGCACGCCGCGCCCTTCCAATCAGCCCAAGCGCCATAGGATCTGGGTCCCGGCATTCGCCGGGATGAGCGGATTTTAGAGAACAAGAAAAGTCCAGGAGAGCACCCGATGACCGTCCCCATCCGCAACCATGACATCGCCGAGCTCAAGCGCCTGGACCTGGCCCATCACCTGCCGGCCCAGACCGACTACAAGCTGCAGCAGGAACTGGGCGGCAGCCGGATCATCACCCGGGCCGACGGCGTCTACATCCACGACGGGGAAGGCCATCAGATCCTGGACGGCATGGCCGGGCTGTGGTGCGTCAACGTCGGCTACGGGCGCGAGGAGCTGGCCAAGGCGGCCTACGACCAGATGCTGGAGCTGCCGTACTACAACACCTTCTTCAAGACCGCGACGCCGCCGCCGATCCAGCTGGCCGCCAAGATCGCCCAGAAGATGGGCGGCCACCTGACCCACGTCTTCTACAATTCGTCGGGTTCGGAGGCCAACGACACGGTCTTCCGCCTGGCCCGCCACTATTGGAAGCTGAAGGGCCAGCCCAGCCGCACCGTCTTCATCAGCCGCTGGAACGCCTATCACGGCTCGACCGTGGCCGGGGTCTCGCTGGGCGGCATGAAGCACATGCATGCCCAGGGCGACCTGCCGATCGCCGGCGTCGAGCACGTGATGCAGCCCTACCCATTCGGCGAGGGCTTCGGCGAGGATCCCGCCGCCTTCCGCGACCGCGCGGTCAAGGCGATCGAGGACAAGATCCTCGAGGTCGGACCCGAGAACGTCGCGGCCTTCATCGGCGAGCCGGTGCAGGGGGCGGGCGGGGTGATCATCCCGCCGGACGGCTACTGGCCGGCGGTCGAGGCCCTGTGCCGCAAGTACGGGATCCTGCTGGTCTGCGACGAGGTGATCTGCGGCTTCGGGCGCCTGGGCCAGTGGTTCGGCCACCAGCACTACGGGATCAAGCCCGACATGATCGCCATGGCCAAGGGCCTGTCGTCCGGCTACCTGCCGATCAGCGCCGTGGGCGTGGCCGACTTCATCGTCGCCGAGCTCAAGGAAAAGGGCGGCGACTTCATCCACGGCTTCACCTATTCGGGCCACCCGACCGCGGCGGCCGTGGCCCTGAAGAACATCGAGATCATCGAGCGCGAAGGTCTGGTCGAGCGCACCCGCGACGACACCGGCCCCTACCTGGCCAAGGCCCTGGCGACGCTGAACGACCACCCGCTGGTCGGCGAGACCCGCTCGCTGGGCCTGATCGGCGCGGTCGAGATCGTCCGCGAGAAGGGCACCAACCATCGCTTCCTCGACAAGGAGGGCGAGGCCGGGCCGATCGTGCGCGACCTGTGCATCCAGAACGGCCTGATGGTGAGAGCCATCCGCGACAGCATCGTCTGCTGCCCGCCGCTGATCATCACCCACGCCCAGATCGACGACCTGGCGGCGATCATCCGCAAGTCGCTGGACCAGGCCGAGCCGGTGCTGCGGGCGCTTAAGGCGGAGGGTGTGGGGTGAGGGAGGATGAACGCCAACCCTGGGACGCCCTGGATCATGTTGAGATCAACTATGATGCAGGTCGCCCTATGGCCACGTTCGATTACTTCTTCGCGAAATTCAGTTCGAACATAAAATTCTTCCCCCAATTGCCTTCAGTTGAAGGACGGGTAAATGGGTTACTTATTGGAGGGGTGCTGCTTCGATATGCGGCGCGTGCCGAGGAACATTTTCGAGCTGCGATTGCGCGACATAAAATAGAAGTTCGAGATGGTCAGGTTTCAAAGATTGTTTCGCGTGATGATCTTGAATCCATGATATATTTTATGAGGAGAAGCGTGGACCTCCTTGTTCAACTTTATTGTTTGAGTTTTTCAGAAGACAAATCGGCGATTGAAGTCGATTCCATTGGTAGGGCGCTCACGCTGAAGGGGGCGGGGCGGGCTAGAAACGCGGACATGATCGCGGTGCTTTTTGGCGACGTCGCTGGACGGGAGCCGGACAGAACGAATTTCCTCAGCATTTTGAATGGCATATCAAATTCCTACAAGCATGGGTTTTTGATTTCGGAGAGCGATGTCTTTCGTGCTGTAGAATTTCCAAATATTGTTCTTTTCGAATATAAGAACAATAAATTCAGCAATGCCGCAATTGTCCATAATCACAATGCTTGTCACATAATGATGGGGTTTCAGGACGCGATCAGGCGGATACTCAAAAACGCGGGTGCCCTGCCAAACGCTTGGGCGGAGCTGCAAAGTGCTGGCTGACTCATTAGCCCGCAATGGCATTAGCCAGTGTGCGGTCGCTCGTTTGAGCCAATGAGCTTTGTCTGTCGTCGGTGAATGAAAAAGGGCCGTGTCTATGAGCGAAGAAGAGTTTGAGCGTCTGAGGCGCCAGGAAGCCGAACTCCGCGCCCAGGTCGTCGGGTTCAGCGCGGCCGATAATCTTAGCCGTGACCAACTCCATGAACGAGGCGTCGATGTCCGCCCATCGGTCGTGCCTGCGCCTCCGGACGACCAATAATGTGACAACCCCTTCTCCCCTTGCGGGAGAAGGTGGCCTCGCGGCGCGAGGTCGGATGAGGGGTCGATAGTCGGCGCCGCCGCGACGGTGGGCCGACCGGGCGCGGCCAATGCCAGCGCGACCCCTCATCCGGCGCTTCGCGCCACCTTCTCCCGCAAGGGGAGAAGGATAGACTGACGAACGCTTCCCTCAGACCCCCCGGGTGTCATGAAGTACAAAGAAAAGAAATCCAAACCCGCCCCCAAGACGACCCGTGGGGTCGCATCCCTCGACGAGGCCAAGGACTGGTTCGCGCGGCAGAACATCGAGGAGATCGAGTGCGTCGTGCCCGACCTGGCCGGCGTGGCGCGGGGCAAGATCATGCCGGTGCGCAAGTTCCTGGGCGCGCCGTCGATGAACCTGCCGCTGGCGGTGTTCTACCAGACCATCACCGGCGACTTCCCCGAGTTCGAGGGGGCGGTCAACGCGGTGCAGTCCGACACCGACATCTTCCTGACCCCGGACCTGGCCACCCTGGCCGTGGTGCCCTGGGCCCAGGACCCGACCGCCCAGGTGATCCACGACGCCTTCCACCCCGACGGCCGGCCGGTCGAGGAGAGCCCGCGCCAGGTGCTGCGCCGGGTGGTGGCCCTCTATCGCGAGAAGGGCTGGGAGCCGATCGTGGCGCCCGAGATCGAGTTCTACCTGGTCGACAAGAACACCGACCCCGACTACCCGCTGAAGCCGCCGATCGGCCGTTCCGGCAGGCCGGAAACCGGCCGCCAGGGCTATTCGATCGCGGCGGTCAACGAGTTCGACGCCCTGTTCGAGGACATGTACGAGTACTCCGAACGCCAGGGCCTGGAGATCGACACCCTGATCCACGAGAGCGGCGTGGCCCAGATGGAGATCAACCTGCGGCACGGCGCGCCGCTGGAGCTGGCCGACCAGGTGTTCATGTTCAAGCGCACCATCCGCGAGGTGGCGCTGGAGCACGAGATCTACGCCACCTTCATGGCCAAGCCGATGGCCGCCGAGCCCGGCAGCGCCATGCACATCCACCAGTCGATCCTGGGCGCGGACGGCGAGAACCTGTTCTCGGATCCCAAGTCCGGCGACGCCACCCCGCTGTTCTACGCCTTCATCGCCGGCCAGCAGCGCTACCTGCCGGCGATCATGGCCATACTGGCGCCGTACGTGAACTCCTACCGCCGGATCGCCCGGGACAGCGGCGCCCCGGTCAACACCCAGTGGGGCTACGACAACCGCACCTGCGGCCTGCGCGTGCCGCCGTCCGACCCGGCCAACCGGCGTCTGGAGAACCGCATCCCCTCGTCGGACGCCAATCCCTATCTGGCCATCGCCGCGACCCTGGCGGCCGGCTATCTGGGCATGACCCAGAACCTGTCGCCGACCGCGCCCGTGGACACCGACGCCAGCGTGCGCGGCATCGAACTGCCCCGCAGCCTGCTGGAGTCGGTGGCCCTGTTCGAGGCCGCCAAGCCGCTGGTCGACCTGCTGGGCGCGACGTTCTGCAACGCCTACGCCACGGTCAAACAGGCCGAGTACGAGACCTTCATGCGCACGATCAGCCCGTGGGAGCGGGAGTTTTTGTTGCTGAATGTGTGAGGTTCGGGCGGTGAACACTTGCCCCCTACGGGCCGCTTCGCGGCCGTCTTCCCCCACAGGGGGAAGAGGACGGGTGTCCTCCGCCCCCTATGGGGGCGGACAGGCGGCGCAGCCGCCAGGTGGGGGCAAGTAGGTGTTCGCCAACACCGGCCACCCCGCCACCTCGTGGTACGCCGCCACCGCCACGCCCTTCCCGACGCTCCCCGAGCTCCAACAGGACGCCCGCGCCGACGTCTGCGTGGTCGGCGCCGGCTACACCGGCCTCGGCGCCGCGCTCGAGCTGGCCCGGCGCGGGGTGTCGGTCGTCGTGCTGGAGGCCGCCCAGGTCGGCAGCGGCGGGTCGGGGCGCAACGGCGGCCAGGTCCATACAGGCCAGCGCAACGACCAGGCCTGGCTGGAGAAGCGACTGGGCCGCGACGACGCCCTGCGCCTGTGGACGATGAGCCAGGACGCTCGGGCCCACCTGCTGGGCCTGATCGCCGCGCACGGCATCGCCTGCGACTTCGTGCCCGGCATGATCCACGCCCGCCACCGCGAGGGCGGCGAGGACGAGGACGCGGCCCATATCGACTTCATGCGGGACCGCTACGGCTACGACCAGCTGGCTCCGATCGGCGAGGCCGCCCTGGCGCGCGAGCTGGGGACGGACGTCTATCACGGCGGCCTGATCGACCACGGCGGCGGCCACCTGCATCCGCTGAACCTGGCCCTGGGCATGGCCCGGGCGGCGAGGACGGCGGGGGCGGTGATCCACGAGCGGACCCGCGCCACGGCCTGGCGGCGCGAGGGCGGCGCGATCGTCGTCGAAACTCCGCGGGGCCAGGTGACCTGCGACCAACTGATCCTGACCGGC
The DNA here is from genome assembly GCF_001426905.1 of Caulobacter sp. Root1455. Taxonomy (GTDB): domain Bacteria; phylum Pseudomonadota; class Alphaproteobacteria; order Caulobacterales; family Caulobacteraceae; genus Caulobacter. The sequence continues at coordinate 173,101 of NZ_LMFQ01000022.1, read as the reverse complement.
GACGGCTATCTGGACGACCTGGCCGGCGGCGCGGCCCGGGCGCGGGTCATGCCGATCAACAACTTCATCCTGGCCACCGAGCCGCTCGGCGAGCGGGCGGACCAGATCATCCGCTCCAACGCCGCCGTCGCCGACAGCCGGTTCGTGATCAACTATTTCCGCAAGTCCCCCGACGGCCGGCTGATCTTCGGCGGCGGCGAGAACTACCGGCCGGGCTTCCCGCCGGACCTTAAGGCCTTCGTGCGGCGGCGCATGCTGCGGGTCTATCCTGACCTGGCCGACGTGAAGGTGAGCCACGCTTGGGGCGGGACCCTGGGCATCACCGTCCACCGCGCCCCGTTCGTCCGCGAACTGGCCCCGGGCGTGCGGATCGCCGCCGGCTATTCGGGCCAGGGGGTGGTGCTGGCGCCCTGGTTCGGCAAGCTGCTGGCCGACGCGGCGCTGGGCGAGGGGGAGGGGGTCGAGCTGCTGACCCGGCTTCCCACGCCGCCGTTCCCGGGCGGGCGGTGGCTGCGGTGGCCGCTGACCGTGGCGGGGTTGAGCTGGTATGCGTTGAGGGATCGGATGTGAGGCGGTGGCTCACCCACTTGCCCCCACCTGACGGCTTCGCCGTCTGTCCGCCCCCATAGGGGGCGGAGGACGCCCGCGCCCGCGCCGGCGTCCTCTTCCCCCTTTGGGGGAAGACGGTCGCGACGCGACCCGTAGGGGGCAAGTGCTCGCGGGCAAGGCGCGGCTGATTGACAACCCCACCGCCCCATCATCCCATCCTCCTCATGCAGTCCCAGACCACCGAGCCCTCCGGCAGCGTCGCCACCGCCCTGGCCCACGCCCAGCGCCTGCTGGCCGTCGATCCGCGTCTGGCCGCCGAGCAGGCGATGGCGATCCTGGAGGCCGTGCCGCGTCACGCCGAGGCGGTGCTCATTCTGGCGACAGCCTTGCGGCTGTCGGGTGACCTCCAGCAGGCCCTGCGGGTGGTCGATCCCCTGGCCCGGGCCTTCGCCCAGTCGCCGCCGATCCAGCTGGAGCACGGCCGGATCCTGGCCGCCGCCGGCCAGACCCAGGCCGCGATCGCCGCCTTCAAGCGCGCGCTCGCCGCCGAGCCGGACCTGGCCGACGCCTGGCGCGGCCTGGCCGAGGCCCTGGAGCTGGTCGGCGACGACGCCGGCGCCCAGGCCGCCCGGGCCCGGCAGATCAAGGGCGGGGTCCGCGACCCGGTGCTGATGACCGCCGCCGTCGCCCTGGTCGAGGAGAAGCCCGGCGAGGCCGAGAAGATCCTGCGCGGGCTGCTGGAGACCCGTCCCGACGAGCCGGCGGCGATCCGCATGCTGGCCGAGGCCGCGGCGAGGCTGGGCCGCCAGGAGGAGGCCGAGACCCTGCTGGTCCGCTGCCTGGAGATCGCCCCCGGCTTCACCGCCGCCCGCCACAACCTGGCCACCGTGCTCTACCGGCTGGGACGCTCGGAGGAGGCCCTGGTCCAGCTGGACCAGCTGCTGGCCGAGGCGCCGCGCAATCCGGCCTATCTCAATCTGAAGGCCGCCGCCCTGGCGCGGATCGGCGAATACGCCCAGTCGATCGCCATCTTCGAGGACGTGCTGGCCCGCTATCCGCAGCAGCCCAAGGGATGGATGAGCTACGGCCACGCCCTGAAGACCGTCGGCCGCTCGGCCGATTGCGTGGCCGCCTACCGCAAGGCCGTCGACCAGGCCCCGTCGCTGGGCGAGGCCTGGTGGAGCCTGGCCAACATGAAGACCTACCGCTTCAGCGACGCCGACCTGGCGGACATGGAAGGCCAGCTGGCGCGCGAGGACCTGTCCGACGACGACCGCCTGCACCTGGACTACGCCCTGGGCAAGGCCCACGAGGACGCCGGGCGCTACGCCGAGTCGTTCGGCCACTACGTCAAGGGCGCGGCGCTGCGGCGGGCCCAGATCCACTACGACCCGGCGGTGATGGCCAAGCACGTGGCCCGCAGCAAGGCGGCGCTGACGGCGGGGCTGTTCGCGTCGAAGGCCGGCCAGGGCTGCCCGGCGCCCGATCCGATCTTCGTCCTGGGCCTGCCGCGGGCCGGTTCGACCCTGGTCGAGCAGATCCTGGCCAGCCACTCGGCGGTGGAGGGCACGATGGAGCTGCCCGACGTCACCGCGATGGCCCGCCGGCTGAGCGGGGCCAAGACCGCCAAGGACGAGTCGGCCTATCCCGAGATCCTGGCCACGCTAAGTCCCGAGGATCTCAAGGCGCTGGGGGAGGAGTTCCTCGCGCGCACCCGGGTGCAGCGCAAGACCGACCGGCCGTTGTTCATCGACAAGATGCCCAACAACTTCGCCCACATCGGCCTGATCGCCCTGATGCTGCCCAACGCCAAGATCATCGACGCGCGGCGCCACCCGATGGGCTGCTGCTTCTCGGGCTTCAAGCAGCACTTCGCCCGCGGCCAGAACTTCAGCTACGGCCTGGAGGACATCGGCCGCTACTACGCCGACTATGTGGAGCTGATGGCCCATTTCGACGCCGTGCTGCCGGGCCGGGTGCATCGGGTGATCTACGAATTGATGATCGAGGATCCGGAGGCCGAGATCCGCGCCCTGCTGGAGTATTGCGGCCTGCCGTTCGAGGACGCCTGCCTGAACTTCCACGAAAACGACCGCGCCGTGCGCACCGCAAGCTCAGAGCAGGTTCGCCGGCCCATCTTCAAGGACGCGGTCGAGCATTGGCAGAACTACGAATCGTGGCTGGAGCCGCTGAAGACCGCTTTGGGACCGGTGCTTTCCAGTTATCCGGCCGCGCCTGAATTTTGATCAGCCGCTTCGCACCCTGCCATTTCTGCAACAGTCGGCCGAATTGACGTTCGTTTGAATTTTGATCCTTGCGGGGACCAAATTCGAAGGAGAGCATCGTTCACCTAACCTGTTCGGGGGAGCGATAATGCCGTTGACCAAGCGTAACACGCACGGATCGTCCAAGACGGCGATTTGGACCACAGCCCTGCTGGCGACCTCGATGCTTACGGGCGTGGCGGCCCAGGCCCAGACCGCGCCCCAGGGCGCCCCGAGCGGATCGGTGGCCCTGGAAGAGGTGGTGGTCACCGCTCAGAAGCGCTCGGAAAACCTGCAGGACGTGCCGATCAGCATCCAGGCGCTGGGGACCAAGACCCTGGAAGAGCGCCACATCACCGGCCTGAACGACTACATCAAGTTCCTGCCCAGCGTGTCGATCCAGACCACCTCGCCGGGCTTCTCCAGCGTGTTCATGCGCGGCATCGTCAGCGGCGACAACGCCAACCACTCGGGCCCGCTGCCCACGGTCGGCACCTATCTGGACGAGCAGCCGATCACCACGATCCAGGGCGCGCTGGACCTGCACATCTACGACATCGCCCGGGTCGAGGCCCTGGCCGGGCCGCAGGGCACGCTGTACGGCGCCAGCTCGCAGGCCGGCACGGTGCGGATCATCACCAACAAGCCCAGCACCGCGGGCTTCAGCGCCGGCTACGACCTGGAGGCCAACACCATCGCCCACGGCGACGCGGGCTATGTGGCCGAGGGCTTCGTCAACCAGCCGATCAGCGACTCGATCGCCGTGCGCCTGGTCGGCTGGGCCGAGCACGACGGCGGCTATATCGACAACGTGCCCAACAGCCTGTTCTTCCCCACCTCGGGCGTGACGATCAACAACGCCGCGCGGGCCAAGGAGAACTACAACGACGTCGACACCTACGGCGGCCGGGCCGCCCTGCGCATCGAGCTGGGCGAGAACTGGGTGGTCACCCCGACCATCATGGGCCAGCAGCAGAAGGTCGGGGGCCTGTTCTCCTACGATCCGTCGCTGGGCGACCTGAAGGTGGGCCACTTCTATCCGGAGAACTCCGACGACAAGTGGGCCCAGGCGGCCCTGACCGTCGAGGGCCAGATCGCCAATCTCGACGTCACCTACGCCGGCTCGTACCTGAAGCGCGAGGTCGACTCCCACTCCGACTACACCGACTACTCGTACTTCTACGACACCATGACCACCTACGGCGCCTACTGGACCGACGACGCCGGCAACCCGGTCAATCCGGCCCAGTACATCAACGGCAACGACCGCTATTCCAAGGTCAGCCACGAAATCCGCGTCGCCAGCCCGCAGGAGAACCGCCTGCGCTTCGTGGCCGGCGTGTTCTACCAGCGCCAGACCCACGGCATCACCCAGGACTACAAGATCGACGCCATCGGCGAGTCGATCTCGGTGCCGGGCTATCCGCACACCATCTGGCTGACCAAGCAGAAGCGGGTGGACCGCGACGAGGCCGTCTTCGGCGAGCTGGCCTATGACATCACCGACCAGCTGACGATCACCGGCGGCATCCGGTTCTTCAAGGCGCACAACACCCTGAAGGGCTTCTTCGGCTATGGCGCGGGCTACAGCAGCAACACCGGCGAGGCCAAGTGCTTCACCGGGCCCGAGATCGCCGGCTCGCCGTGCACCAATCTCGACAAGGGCATCAAGGAAGACGGCAACTCGCCCAAGGTGACCGTGACCTACAAGGTCACGCCCGACAAACTGATCTACGCCACCTATTCCGAGGGCTTCCGGCCCGGCGGCATCAACCGCCGCGGCACGATCCCGCCCTACACGTCCGACTACCTGAAGAACTACGAGGCGGGGTGGAAGACCACCTGGCTCGAGAACCGCCTGCGCTGGAACGGCTCGGTCTATCTGGAAAAGTGGCAGGACTTCCAGGTCGGCCTGCTGGGGGCCAACGGCCTGACCGAGATCCGCAACGCCGGCGCGGCCGAGGTCAAGGGCGTCGAGACCGACGTCAACTGGGCGATCGCCCAGGGCTGGACCCTGAACGCCTCGGGCGCCTACACCAGCGCCCACCTGACCGAGGACTTCTGCGAGGACCTGATCAACGGCTGCGCCGCCACCGGACCGGACGCGCCGGACGGCTCGGTGCTGCCGATCACCCCCAAGCTGAAGTTCAACCTGACCACGCGCTACGAGTGGGACATCGGCGACCTGCAGGCCCACGTCCAGGGCTCGGCGGTCTATCAGAGCGGCAGCTGGACCGACCTGCGGATCCAGGAGCGCGAGATCATCGGCCGCCAGAACGGCTACACGACCGCCGACTTCACGGCCGGGATCGCCCGCGATTCCTGGACGCTGGAGGCCTATATCAAGAACGCCTTCGACAAGCGCGCCAGCCTCTATCGCTACGCCGAGTGCATCGAGACGGTCTGCGGCGGCCGCACCTATGTGGTGCCCAACCAGCCGCGGCTGATGGGCATCAAGTTCGGGCAGCGGTTCTAGGGTCTGATGCTCCCTTCCCCCTTGATGGGGGAAGGGCTCGCATATGGATTTGCGGTGAAAAAAGCTGTCATCCCGGACAAGCCCGGCGCAAGCCGGGCGCCGATCCGGGACCGCCGGAAACGCATGCGTTCACGCGTCGGTCCCGGATCTTCGCGCTGCGCGCTCGTCCGGGATGACAGTCGTTTTGGATCATCTGCGACGCCCCTGCCCGCGAGGGGAGAAGGGCTTTCGATGGATGGACGCGCGACCCGCGCCGTGAAAGCGTAACCGCATGACAGCGACCCCCCAGAAGGTCCCCATCCCCAAGATCACCGCCCCGCGCGCCCCCTCCTCGCGAGAATTGGGCTTCTGGATGTGCACGGCCCTGGTGGTCGGCAACATGATCGGCTCGGGGGTGTTCATGCTGCCCGCGTCCCTGGCCCCCTACGGCTGGAACGCGGTGTTCGGCTGGCTGCTGACCATCGGCGGCGCCGTCTGCCTGGCCTTTGTGTTCGCCGGCCTGGCGCGCGAATTCCCCAAGGCCGGCGGGCCCTACGCCTACACCCAGGAAGCCTTCGGGCCGCTGGTCGGGTTCATGGTGGCCTGGAGCTACTGGATCTCGCTTTGGGTCGGCAACGCCGCCATCGCCACCGGGGCGGTCAGCTATCTGTCGGCGATCTTCCCGGCCATCGCCGAGGTTCCGGGCCTGCACCTGCTGGTCACCCTGGGCGCGGTCTGGCTGATGGTGGCGATCAACATCGCCGGCGCCCGCCTGGCCGGCGGGGTGCAGGTGGTGACCACCGTGCTCAAGCTGCTGCCGCTGGTCGCCGTGGCCGGCCTGGCCTTCTGGGTGATCGGCCGCGACCACGGGGCCAGCCTGACGCCGTTCCGCGCCGCCGACATCCATCCGGGCGGGATCACCGCCGCCGGGGCCCTGACGCTGTGGGCCCTGCTGGGGCTGGAGTCGGCCACCGTGCCGGCCGGCAAGGTGGTCGATCCGGTCCGCACCATCCCCCGCGCCACCCTGGTGGGCACGGTGTTCACCGGCGTGATCTACCTGCTGGTCTGCTCGGCGGTGGTCCTCTTGATGCCGACCGACACCCTGAAGGTCTCCAACGCCCCGCTGTCGGACTTCGTGGGCCTCTACTGGGGCGGAAACGCCGGCAAGATCCTGGCCCTGTTCGCGGCGATCAGCGCCTTCGGGGCCCTGAACGGCTGGGTGCTGCTGCAGGGCGAGATGCCCTACGCCATGGCCAAGGGCGGGGTGTTCCCGGCCTTCCTGGCCAAGGAGTCGGCGCGCGGCGCGCCCGTCCGCGCCCACCTGCTGTCGGCCGGCTTTCTCACTGTCCTGGTGCTGATGAACTACGCCAAGTCGATGGCCGACCTGTTCACCTTCATCGCCCTGGTGGCCACCACGGCCTCGCTGTTCGCCTATCTGGCCTGCGCCCTGGCGGCGCTGAAGCTGCAGGCCAGCCGCCGCATCGCCCCGACCGCGGCCCTGACGGTGATCGCCCTGCTGGCCGGCGTCTATTCGGTCTGGACCCTGGTGGGGGCCGGCGGCCAGGCGGTGCTGCTGGGCGTGGGCCTGCTGGCCGTCGGCGCGCCGTTCTACTGGCTGACGCGGGGGCGGGGGGCCAAGTGACCAACGGATGATTTTTTGATCCGCTCATCCCGGCGAATGCCGGGACCCAGATCCCATGGCGGTGTGTCGGGTTGGAAGGGCTCAGAGCTTTTGGCGTCAGCCACACCGCCATTCCATCTGGGTCCCGGCATTCGCCGGGATGAGCGGTTAGAGAGAGATTGCTTATGACCGTACGCACGATCCTGATGGCCGCCGCCCTGGCGCTCGCGCCGCTCGCCGCCCCCACGGTGTCTTGGGCCGCCCCCCTCTACGTCCACGCCGGCAAGCTGGTCGACACCCTGCAGGGCAAGGTCCTGACCGACCAGCTGATCAAGATCGACGGCGAGCGGATCGTCTCGGTCGCGCCGTGGAAGACCGCCCCGACCGACGGCAAGGTCATCGACTGGTCGACCCGCATGGTGCTGCCCGGCCTGATCGACATGCACACCCACCTGGTCGACCAGGAGCAGACCGAGAACATCGCCGAGCCGCTGCTGACCACCGCCGCCTACCAGGCCTATATCGGCGCCGCCCATGCCCGCGCGACCCTGGAGGCCGGCTTCACCAGCGTGCGCGACGTCGGGACCTGGCGGGCGTTCGGCGACGTCGCCCTGCGCGACGCCATCGACGCCGGCCTGGTGCCCGGCCCCCGCATGTCGGTGGCCGGCGCCTACATCACCATCCCCGGCGGCGGCGGCGAGATCACCGGCCTCGCCGACGACGTGAAGATCCCCGACGAGATGCGGGCCGGCGTGGTCGTCGACGCCGCCGACGCCCGGCGCAAGGCGGCCAACATCCTGGCCCACCACGCCGACTTCCTGAAGCTGATCGCCACCGGCGCGGTCCTGACGGTCGGCACCGAGCCGGGCCAGCAGGAGCTGACCGAGGACGAGATGCGGGCCGCCGTCGAGGAGGCCGCCCGTCGCGGAACCTACGCCACCGCCCACGCCCACGGGGCCGAGGGCATGAAGTCGGCCATGCGGGCGGGGGTGCGCTCGATCGAGCACGGCTCGCTGATGGACGACGAGGCCATCGCCATGATGAAGGCCAAGGGCGTGTTCCTGGTGGCCGACATCTATGACGGCGACTGGATCGACGCCTACGGCAAGGCCCACGCCTGGCCGGCCGAGACCCTGCGCAAGAATTTCGAGACCACCGAGGCCCAGCGCGAGGGGTTCCGCAAGGCGGTCAAGGCCGGGGTCAAGATCGCCTACGGCACCGACGCCGGCGTCTATCCCCATGGCCTGAACGCCCGCCAGCTGCCCTACATGGTCAAGTACGGCATGACCCCGATGCAGGCCATCCAGTCGGCGACCACCGTGGCCGCCGAGTTGATGAAGAAGACCGACGTCGGCGCCGTGGCGCCGGGCCGCTACGCCGACCTGATCGCCGTCGACGGCGACGCGATCGCCGACATCGCGGTGCTGGAGCATGTCAGCGCGGTGATGAAGGGCGGGGTGGTGGTGAAGTAACCCTCTCCCGGAGGGGAGAGGGAGGGGCCCGCCGCGTAGCGGTGGGAGGGTGAGGGGTTAGGGACGGCTGACGGCGCGCCGGCACGCCGGTCGAGGGCGTAACCCCTCATCCTCCCACGCCTGCGGCGCGGGCCCCTCCTTCTCCCCTCCGGGAGAAGGTTTTCCGGACCTGCGACATAGTATCGTTGAGCGAAACGCAACCTACAACTTAAGCGCCTCGTTAACCTTTTGAGGCGCAGCGTCCGTATCATGATCACTCGCCTCCTCACCGCCACCGGTCGTCTGGTCGTCTCGTTCGGCGCGGCCTTGCCGCTCGGCGATCGTCTCCTCGATTCCCGCTTCAGCGACGACGAGGGCGAGCACCTGATGTGGGGCCTGGGCTTCTATGTCAGCCTGATCCTTGCCGTGGTCTCGCTGTTCGCCTGGAAGCACTGACGAATCCCCAGCGATTCCAAGCGCGATAAGGGATTTCGCGGCCAGCCGCCGCAATCCTGCCCGCGGAGTGACCATAGATCCCCTTGGCTCGGCTCCTGCAGTGTGCAATGCAACACAATGTTGCTGTGCAGCATTGATACAGCTGTCACGCAGACGCCGTAAGACCGACGCTGAGTGAGCACCAAGGAGTGAGTACCATGGCCGCCGAACACACCTATTTCGTTCGCCCCGTCTCCGGCGTCTGGCACGTCACCTGGAACGACACGCTGGAGCTGATCGGCTCCTACCCCGCCCAGCCCGAGGCCGTCGGCGTGGCCGAGATGCTGGCCCGGCACATGCGCGCCCAGGGCAAGACCGCCCGGGTCCAGGTGTCCGAACCCGAAGCCCGCCGCGCCAACTGGGGCCGCACCAACATGGGCGCCCAGGCCGCGGCCTAGTCACCGAACTCACCCTCTCCCCTCCGGGAGAGGGTGTTTTTATTTCAGATACCCCGCCGCCAGGCGCTCGGCGATCGCCCCCGCCTCGGCCGGGCTGAACACCGTCGCGTCCAGGCACAGCTCCAGCCACAGCCCATCGACCACGGCCGTGAGGCCGATCGCCGCCAATCGCGCCTCGACCCGCGGATCGCAGGCCGTCAGCAATTCCTCCAGCCGCGCGCGGTAGCCGGCATAGGTCCGCCGGTGGATGGCGGCGATGGCCGGGTCGACCTTGACCCGGCTCCAGAAGGCCAGCCAGGTGGCCAGCAGATCCGGGTCCAGCACCGGCGGGGCGAAGCTGGCGGTCAGATAGGCCGACAGGCGCTTGCGGGGGTCCGATCCCGCCGCCGCGACCGCCGCCTCCAGCGCCGCGTCGATCCGCGCCCCGGTCGCCTCGTAGGCCGCGGCGACCAGCGCGTCCACGCCCTCGAAATAGTGCCGCAGCAGCCCGGCGCTGACCCCCGCCTCGGCGCAGATCGTCCGCACGGAAGCGCCGGCCACGCCCCTGGCGGCCAGCACGCGCGAGGCGGCCTCGATCAGGGCGGCGCGGCGGACGTCGGGGGTTTCGCGGGTGAACGGGGCGCGGGTCATGGGTGAAGGCTTGAGCGTTCGCGAAACGCCCCCTCCGTCACGATGCGTATTCGCATCGCGCCACCTCCCCCGCGATGCGGGTGAGGAGGATCTGGCGGCGTCCCTTCTCCTCACCCGTGCAACGGGGGAGGTGGCGCGTCGCGAAGCGGCGTGACGGAGGGGGCGTCACGACCTCACCACCCCTCCGGCGGCCGATGCAGCCGCGCCTGCGGAATCAGCGCCCGCATCTTGCGCCCGAAGCTGCGAAGAGACACCTCGCTCGAAGCCAGCGGCCCGGCGGTAAAGCTGCGCGACGCCATGCCCTGCTGCACGCGGGCCACCAGCTGGGTGTCCTCGGCGTTGACCTGGCGGTTGATGCGCCAGTTCAGATACCGCGCGGCCTTCATCTCGCGCCGGCTGTCGGGCAGGGCGTAGGCGATCTCGCGGATCATCGTCTGGGTGGGCGAGACCGGGATGAACTGCATGAAGTCCACCTGGTCGGGATAGATGTCGAAGGCCTGGTTGGGCCAGAGCTTGAAATAGGTCCACAGACGCTTGCGCTCGGGCGGCAGGTGTTCGACGTCGGGCAGCACCCGTTGGTACATCCGCTCGGACGGATTGCGCGACGGCTCCTCGATCAGCCGGCCCCACATCTTGTCGACCCAGGTCTCGGCTTCCACGCCGTAGCCGCGCCCAAACAGCCGGGTCAGGCCGGGGTGGGCGATCGGGATGTGCAGGCCGTCCGAATAGTTGTCGCTGATGTTCTTCCAGTTGACGTCGCGCGGTCGCAGGGTGACGCGGCCGAACGGGACCATTTCCTCGAAGCGGTAGGGCTCCAGCTCGTGGTCGTAGGGGGCCATCATCTCGGCGACGCTGGGGCCGTCCCCTTCGAGCCGCACGAAGACGAAGCCGCGATAGACCTCGACCTGGACCGTGTGGAGCCCCTGTTCTTCCATCTTCAAGGCAGGGTAGGTTTCGGCGTGCGGCACGCCGATCAGCCGGCCGTCCAGGGCGTAGGTCCAGGCGTGGTAGGGACAGACGATCCGGCCGCCCCCCTTGCCGCATTGGCCCGACGGCCCGTCCAGCAGTCGCGCGGCCCGGTGCCGGCAGACATTGGCGAAGGCTCTGACCCCGCCGTCCTTGCCGCGCACCACGACCGTGCTCTCGCCCAGGAAGTCGAAGGTGTGGAAATCGCCGGGTTTGGGGACGTCATTCAGATGGCAGACGATCTGCCAGGAGGGCCGCAGGACCTTGTCCTGTTCTTCGCGGAAGAAGCGGGCGTTGTCGTAGAGCCAACCGGGCAGGCCCCAATTTGCATCAGGATCGGCGGCGTCGGGATCGCGGTTGGGGAGGTTCAGGTCCATCACGAAAGCCCTCCAGCGACAATGCGGCTAACACTTGCCCCCTCCGGGCCTTCGGCCCTCCTCCCCCAAAGGGGGAAGAGGCGCGTCCTCCGCCCCCTATGGGGGCGGACAGACCGCGAAGCGGGCAGGTGGGGGCAAGTGGGTGAGCCTCCCACGTCTACCGCCCCACCAGGCTCAGCTTCACCGCCGTCGCGAAGTCCCGGTCGCGCAGGATCTCCCGCGCCGCGTTCCGCCCCGGATTGCCCGACACCCCGCCGCCCGGGTGGCAGCCGGCGCCGCACATGTAGAGCCCCTTGATCGGCGCCCGGTGGCTGGCGTGGCCCAGCACCGGCCGGGCCGCCCACAGCTGATCCAGCGACATGTGGCCGTGCATGATGTCGCCGTTGACCAGGCCGAACTTCCGCTCCAGGTCGACCGGCGACAGGATCATCCGTCCCAGGACCGACGCCTTGAAGTTCGGGGCCCACTGGTTGACCGTGTCGATGATCAGGTCGGCGGCCGCCTCGCGCTCGTCGTCCCAGTCGCGGCCGTCCGGCAGGTCCCAGGCGAACTGCTGGCAGAACAGGCTGGCCACGTGCTGGCCCGGAGGCACCAGGCTGTCGTCCAGGGTCGAGGGGATCAGGATCTCGACGATCGGCTTCTTGGAAATCCCGGTCGCCTTGGCGTCGCGATAGGCCTCGTCCATGTAGTCCAGGGTCGGCGACAGCACGATGCCGCACTGGTGGTGCTCGGCCACGGCCTTGCCGGGCAGGCAGGTGAAGTCCGGCAGCTCCGACAGCGCCACGTTCATCCGGAAGGTGCCCGAGCCGTTCTTGTAGCCCTTGATCGCCTTCCTGAACGGGGCGGGCAGGGCCGAGGGGGCGATCAGCGAGCCGTACAGCAGGGCGGGATTGAGGTTGGACGAGACGATCGGCGCCATGATCTGGCGGCCGTCGACCAACTGCACGCCGATGGCCCGCTTGCCGCCGCCTTTCGGCAGGTCTTCGACATGCACGCCCTCGACCTTGGCCTTGAGCAGGATCTCCACGCCCTTGGCGCGGCAGGCCTTGGCCATGGCCTGGGTGATCGAGCCCATGCCGCCCACCGCGTGGCCCCAGGCGCCCTTCTTGCCGTTCACCTCGCCGAAGGTGTGGTGCAGCAGCACATAGGCCGAGCCCGGGGTGTCGGGGCTGGCGAAGTTGCCGACCACGGCGTCGAAGCCGAAGCTGGCCTTGACCGCGTCGCTCTCGAACCAGCCGTCCAGGAAGTCGCGGGCGCTCTTGGTGAACAGGTCCAGCAAGTCGCGCTTGCGCTCGCGGCTGAGGCCCGCCAGCCGCCCGCCCTGGCGCAGGGCCCGCAGCAGGCCCGGCAGGCCGTCGCCGAGATTGGGCGGGGTCTCGCCGGCCAGGGCGCGCAGCACGTCGCCGATCTCGTCGAGCATGGCGTAGTAGGCGGGCAGGCGCTCGGCGTCCCTGGCCGAGAACTTGCGGAACTCGGCCTGGGTGCGCTCCAGCCCGCCGCCCAGCTTCATGTAGGTCTTGTCGTCGATCGGCAGGAAGTTGGAGATCGGCCGCTCCAGGATCCGCAGGCCGTGGCCGTGCAGGTCCATGTCGGCGATGACCTTGGGGCTGAGCAGGCTGACCGTGTAGCTGGCCACCGAGTTGCGGAAGCCGGGGTGGAACTCCTCGGTGACGGCCGCCCCGCCGACCACGTCGCGCGCCTCGCAGACCGTGACCTTCAGCCCGGCGCTGGCCAGGTAGAAGGCGCAGACCAGGCCGTTGTGGCCGCCGCCGATGATGATCGCGTCGCGGTGCTGGGTGGCGGTCATGTGTCTCTCCCCGGGTGGTGGGGGGAGGTTGCTATACGAGTGTATAATAGGCAAGGGGCTCAGTGGCTCACCCACTTGCCCCCCACCTGACCGCTACGCGGTCTGTCCGCCCCCATAGGGGGCGGAGGACGCCGCGCCGCGCTCCTCTTCCCCCTGTGGGGGAAGACGATCGCGAAGCGATCCGTAGGGGGCAAGTGCTAGCCGCACCGAGCCCCTAGGTGTGCTCCGCCTTCCCCCGCGCCGTCAGCCAGTACATCACCGGCGTCGCCACCCGCGACAGCACCGTGCTCGTGATCAGCCCGCCGATGATCACGATGGCCAGCGGCGAGTACAAACCCGACCCCTCCATCGCCAGCGGCAGCAGCCCGCCGATCGCCGTCACCGAGGTCAGCAGCACCGGCAGGAACCGCACCTCGCCGGCCTTCTCGATGGCGTCGTGCAGCCCCATGCCGCCCTTGCGCAGCTGTTCGGTGAAGTCGACCAGCAGGATCGAGTTCTTGATCTCGATGCCGATCAGGGCGATCAGCCCGATCGTCGCGGTGAAGCTCAGCGAATAGCCGGTGATCCACAGCGCCGCGACCGCGCCGAACAGGCCGAACGGGATGATCCCGGCCACCACCAGGGCGGTCTTGAACTTCTGGAACTCCAGGACCAGCACCGCCAGGATCCCGAACACCGCCACCATCACCGCCGCGCCCAGGCCGGCGAAGCTTTCCGACTGGGCCTCGGCTTGGCCGCCCATCGACAGGCGGTAGCCGGGCGGCATCGGCAGCTCGCGGTTCAGGCGGGCGACCACGTCCTGGGTGACCTTGGCCGTCAGGTATCCGGTCTGAACGTAGGACGACACGGTCACCGTCCGCTCGCGGTCGTAGCGGTCGATGCGGGCGGGGCTGGAGCGGAGGGTCGGGCTGGCGATCGAGCCCAGGGGCGCGGCCTCGCCCTCGGCGGTGGGCACGTAGATCTTCGACAGGTCGGCCAGGGCGTTGCGGCTGCCCACGGCGTTGGGCCCCTCGGCCACGCTCATCGGAAGACGCACCTTGACCGCGTAGTCGTCGCCGTCCGGATCGCGGAAGCGGCCGGTCTCCTCGCCCGACAGCGCCAGGCGGGCGGCGCGGCGCGGGGCGCCGGCCGGCACGCCCAGGGCCGCGGCCTTGCCCTCGTCGACGCCGAGGTCGAGGTCGGTGCGGTCCAGCCGCACGGGGTTGTTGACGTCGCGCGTGCCGGGCGTGGCCTTCAGGATCGTCTCGGCGCGCGCCGCCAGGGCCTTCAGCACCTGCAGGTTCTGGCCGGTCAGGCGCACGGCCACCGGGGCGTCGATCGGCGGGCCGTTCTCGAAGGTGACGACGCTGATCCGCGCCCCGGGGAAGCGGGCGAAGTCGGCGCGCAGGCGGTCCAGCACCTTGTCGCTCTTGCCCGGCTCCCAGGCCTTCAGGCTGGCGAACACCTCGCCATAGGTGGTGGCGCTCTCGCGCTGGGTGATGTTGTAGAAGATCTGCGGATTGCCGCGTCCCAGGTTGTCGGCCTGCCAGACGATCGCCGGCTCCTGGCTGAGCCGGGCCTCGACGAAGCGCAGGGCGCGGTCGGTGCGGGCCAGGGGGCTGCCGTCGGGGGTCTCGACCCGGACCAGGAACTGCGGGGTCTCGGCCGCCGGGAACAGGGACGAGCCGACGATCTTCAGCATCGGCACGGCGGTGGCGCAGATGGCCAGCATGATCGCCAGGCTCAGCCACGGCCGCGCCAGGCTGAAGTGCAGCACCGGGCGATAGAAGCGGTGGATGCCGCCGTTCACCGCCCGCAGCAGCGGATTGCCCTCGGGGTCGGAGTGCTTGTCCAGCACCCGGCTGGCCAGGAACGGGATGATGGTCATCGACACCAGCAGCGAGGCGCCGACCGTGCACAGCACCGTCACCGGCAGCGACTTGATATAGGCCCCCGACCCGGCCGGCAGGGCCATCAGCGGCAGGAAGGCCAGCATCAGGCAGGCCGTGCAGCCCAGCACCGCCAGGGCGATCTGGTTGGCGCCGTTGACCGCCGCTTCGGCGCGCGCCTCGCCCTCGCGGATGCGGCGGGCGATGTTCTCGGTGATCACGATGCTGTCGTCGACCAGCAGGCCCAGGGCCAGCACGAAGCCGGCGATCGACAGCTGATTCAGGGTGAAGCCGAAGGCCTGCAGCAGCACCAGGCCGATCAGCAGGGACAGCGGGATCGACACCATCACCACCAGGCCGGCGCGCGGTCCCAGCGGCAGCAGGGTGATCAGCACCAGCAGGAGGGCGATGCCGAAATCGCGGAACAACTTCGTCAATCTATGCTCGACGTTCTTGGCCTGGACGAAGCCGCGCTCCAGCTTCACCCCGGCCGGCAGGGTCTTTTCGTAGTCGTCCAGCACCCGGTCGACGGACTTGGTGATCCGGGCCACGTCCTGGCCGTCCTTCTGGGTGACGGTGACGAAGATCGCCCGCTTGCCGTTGAAGCGGGTCAGGTGGGTGGGCTCGTCCTGGGCCCAGGCCACGTCGGCGACGTCGCGCACCCGCACCACCTGACCGCCGATCGAGCGGACCGGGGTGTCCTTGACCACGTCCAGCGAACGGAAGGCCCCGCCGGATTTGACGTTGAACCGCCGGTCGCCCGCCTGCACCGCGCCGATCGGGGCCTCGGCGCCGGCCGCCTTCAGGGCGTCGGACACCGCCGTGGCCGGCAGCTTCAGGGCCGACAGCCGGGCCAGGTCCAGCGACACCCGCACCTCGGACGACGGCGCGCCGTAGTAGCGCGACTGGCGCACGCCGGGCACGCGGTCCAGCCGCTCGCGCAGCCGGTCGGCCACCTTCTCCAGCCGGCGCATCGGCAGCACGTCGCTGGTCAGGGCCACCTGGACGATGGCCACCTCGGTGGTGCGCACCCGGTCGATATCGAGGCGGGCCAGGCCGGCCGGCAGGTTGCCGCGGATGGCGTTCACCTCGCGGACCACCTGGTCGTACTTGCGCTCGGGATCGACGTCCCAGGTGAAGTGGACGCGGATCACCGCCGCCCCGTCCAGGCTGGTCGACTCGACCTTGTCGATATTGTCCAGGCCGTCGACGGCGTCCTCGATCGGGTCGGCGACCAGTTGCTCCATCTCCGAGGGCTCGGCCCCCGGCAGCACGGCGCGGATCACGACGATCGGCACCGGGAAGTGCGGATCCTCCGAACGCGGCACGTTGGAGAAGGCGTTCAGCCCCAGCATCACCAGCAGGCCGAAGGCGACCAGGGTGAACTGCCAGCGGCGGACCGCGAAACCGGCGAGGTCGAACTTCATTGCGAAGGCCCTCGCTCGGGTGGTGACCATGTCACCCCCACATCCGTCATTCCCGCCCTTGTGGCGGGAACCCCTCTGTCCGCCGCCAGGGCAGGGGTGTGGCGCGCCGGCGCGCCAAAGCGCTTCACCGTCAGCTGAACCAGGGGTTCCCGCCACAAGGGCGGGAATGACGGATGTGGGGGTGACATGGTCACCACCGCCTTCATTGCCCCGCCACCTTCCCCAACACCCTGGGATCGGTCACCGTCACCCGGTCGCCGTCCGAGACGAAGCCGGCGCCGGCGGTGATCACCCGCGCCCCGTCGGGCAGGCCGGCGACCAGGGCGTCGTCGCCGTCGAAGCCGCCGAACTGGACGGGGGTGCGGCGGGCTCTCATCTCCCCTTTGGCGCCGTCGAGGCGGAGCACGGCCGCCTTGCCGCCCGAAGCCTCGAGCACGGCCTCGGCGGGGATGCGGGCGAAGCCGGCGTTGGTGGTGGCCGCCACGCGGCTGGCCAGGCGGGCGGTGGCGATCTGGCCGCTGCGCAGCTCGGGCCGGGCGGCGACCTCGATCTCGACCGTCACAGCGCCGGTGCGGGCGTCGGCCGACTGGCCCACGCGGGTGACGTGGCCGGCCAGGATCTGGCCCGGCAGGGCGTCGACGGTGACCTCGACGGGCGCGCCGACGCCGATCCCGGCCACGTCGCGATCGGGCAGGGGCACGCGCAGCACCAGGGGGCTGTTGAGGTCGGCGATGCTGACCACGGCCTGGCCGGGCTGCACCACCTCGCCGGCCTGGGCCTTGCGCTCCAGCACCACCCCTGAAGCGGGGGAGACCAGCTGCGCCCAGCGCCGGTCGAAGGCGGCGGAATTGTAGGCGGCGCCGGCCGAGCGGACGGCGCTCTCGGCGTCGTCGACCCGCACCTTGGCGACATAGCCCTTGGCGTAGAGGGTCTTGGCGCGCTCCAGGTCGCGGCGGGCCTTGTCGAGGTCGGACGACGAGGCCTGCTGGCGGGCGTCGACGGCGGCCGGGTCGATGGCGGCCAGCACCTGGCCGGCCCGGACGCTGTCGCCGGCCTCGACGGAGACCTTGGTCAGCACCCCGGCGATGCGGAACGACAGGGCCATCTCGCGACGGCGCTCCAGGGTCCCGGTGGCGGTGACGCCGCCGGATGCGCGCGGGGCGCCGACGGCGACGGCCTCCACCGCCTGGGGCGGCGGCGGGGCGGCGGGGGTCTTGGCGGGACCGCAGGCGGCGAGGGCGAGGAGGGCGATCAGCGCGGCGCCGGACGCCCCCTCCGTCACGAGGCTGCGCCTCGCGCCACCTCCCCCGCTTCGCGGGTGAGGAGCAGGCGGCGCCGACCTTCTCCTCCCCCGTGCAACGGGGGAGGTGGCCGCGCAGCGGACGGAGGGGGCCTCCCGCGCCGATCCGGCTTCCAAGTCCCCGACCATGACCCGCCCTCTCGACTATCGATCAGTGATAAGTTATCAGTGATAGATTATCGCGGCTTGTCAAGCCGCGCGAGGCTTGAGAAAGGCTCGAACACGATGAAGTCGCCGCAGGTCAGATCGCCCCGCAAGCCCAAGGGGCAAGGCGCCGAGCGCCGCGAGGAGATCCTCGACGCGGCCCTGCGGCTGTTCAGCGCCAAGGACGTGCACGTGGTCTCCACCCGGCAGATCGCCGAGGCGGCCGGGATCAGCCAGCCGGCGCTCTACGCCTATTTCGCCACCAAGGACGACCTGATCGCCGAGCTGTGCGTGCGGGCCTTCGCCAAGCTCAAGGCGCGGATGGACGACGGCAAGTCGCGCTGGACGCCGACGCCCGAAATGTTCGACCGCGCGATGATGACCTATATCGATTTCGGCCTGAGCGAGCCCGACGCCTACCGCGTGGCCTTCATGGTCGAGAAGAGCCACGACGGCTCCTTCAACGCCCGCACCGGCGGCCGGCCGATGGCGGCGGGCATGGAGGCCTTCCAGGGCTTCGTGGCGATGATCGCCGAGCTGCACGCCGCCGGCCTGACCCACGACGACGACCCCCTGCGCCTGACCCAGACCCTGTGGGCGGGCCTGCACGGCCTGGTCTCGCTGCTGATCGCCCGGCCGGAGTTCCCGTGGACCGAGCGCGAGGCCCTGATCGCCGGCCACATCGCGATGCTGCGACGCGGGGCGCTCAAATAGTCCCTGGGGGAGGGGTCAGGACTTCACGTCCAGGTTCCCGCCTTCCACCCGCACCGGCTTCAGCGCCTCGCGCCGGGCCGGGTCGATCGCGCCGGGACCGGTGACCGCGCCGGCGTAGAGCACGGCCGGGTCCGCGGGCCCCTTGGCCTTGTCGTCCTCGGCCTTGGGCTTGTTGATGTCGTAGGGGCCGTTCTTGGGATGGGCCGGGTCGATGTGCTTCTTGGCGTAGTCGATGTCCGTGCAGTCCTTGCACGCGAAGCCGTTGATCGTGGTGGTCTGGCTGGTCATGGCGTCCTCCCGATGGGGGTGAGTTCGCGCGGCGCCGGAAATGGTTACATGGCGAAATCCGCCGTCCCCCCCTATATCCCCGCCTTCCACTCCATTTCGCTAACGTCGGAACCCCGCGCCATGGCCAAGCTGCAGCCCCTCGAAACCTTCAGTCTGCAGGAAACCGAGGACGGCTACCGCCTGCTGGTCTCGGCGATCGGCGGCGAGGCGCTCTATGTCTCGATCACGCCCGCCCAGATGGACGACATCATCGAGAGCCTGGAAGCGGCCATGGGCGGCGAGGAGGAAGAGGGCGTCGAGGACGACGAGGGGTTCTAGCGAGCGCAGCGAGCGTTCCGCCCCCTATGGGGGCGGACAGGCGGCGAAGCCGCCAGGTGGGGGCAAGCGGGTACGCCTCCGCCCTGCAGTTGAACACTTGCCCCCTACGGGCCTTCGGCCGTCTTCCCCCGGAGGGGGAAGAGGGTTCTCCCCGCGATACGTAAGGAACGGCCACGCTTCCGTCGGCTGTGAAACGGCGTAGGGTCATCACCATGAAACCTGGCGCCGTGAAAGCAAGCTGGTGGGCGCGGGGGCTGATGCTCCTGAGCGCGATCCTGTTGCTCGGCGCGCCGGCGATGCCGACCGCCGCCATGCCGATGGATTCCAGCCACGCGCAGGCGCCGTGTCACGACATGGATCACGATGGGGGCCACGACAGGGGCAAGTCCCTGTGTTCGGACGGCTGCGTCGTCGCCTGCCAGGTCATCGCGGCGCCCGGGACGCAGATCGCCGAGCCCGTTGAGACCGGTCTGGCGATCCCGGCCCCCACGCCCTCCCCTTGGCCGCCGGGACGCGCGCCGGCCCCGGAGCTTCCGCCGCCGCGGTGAGGTCCGAATTCAGAATTTCATCCTTCAATCTGAAATCGGAAACCCATCATGAAACGTATCCTTTCGACGGCGGCGCTGATGCTGCTTGTCTCGGCGTCGGCCGCCTACGCCGCCGCCCCCGAAGCCGTGACCAAGGCCGTTGGAGCCTGCTGCGCCCTCGGCGCGGCCTGCTGCAACGGCGGTCCCTGCTGCTGATCCAGCCCTCTAGGCTAGGCCGGGACGCCCGCTCCGAAAGGGGCGGGCGTCTTGCGTTCGGGTCCATGGGCGGCCGCGCCCATCCCTGCTAGAGACGCCGTATGTCTCCCGCCGCCTCGCCTCTGCGCGCCGCTCTGCCCTACGTCTGCCTGCTCGGGGCCATGGTGTCGCTGTGCGCCGGGACCTCGTTCGCCAAGACCCTGTTCCCGCTGGTCGGAGCCCAGGGGACCAGCGCCTATCGGGTGGGGTTCTCGGCCCTGATCCTGTGCCTGATCTGGCGGCCGTGGC
This sequence comes from Caulobacter sp. Root1455, assembly GCF_001426905.1. Taxonomy (GTDB): domain Bacteria; phylum Pseudomonadota; class Alphaproteobacteria; order Caulobacterales; family Caulobacteraceae; genus Caulobacter. The sequence goes on along the minus strand of NZ_LMFQ01000022.1, from coordinate 152,998 downwards.
GGACGCCCCTGGCCCGCAAGGACCTGATCGCCGTGGCGACCTACGGGGCGGTGATGGGGGCGATGAACCTGTGCTTCTACATGGCCATCCGCACGATCCCGCTGGGCCTGGCCATCGCCATCGAGTTCACCGGCCCGCTGAGCCTGGCGATGATCCACGCCCGCAAGCCCATCCACTTCGTCTGGATCGCCCTGGCCGTGGCGGGCCTTGGCCTGCTGCTGCCGCTGGGCGACACGAGCCTGAACCTCGACCTGGTCGGCGTGGCCTTCGCCGCGGCGGCGGCGGTGTTCTGGGCGCTGTACATCATCGCGGGCCAGCGGACCGGACACCTGCACGGCGGCCGCTCGGTGGCCCTGGGCATGGCGACGGCGGCCCTGGTCATCGCGCCGTTCGGCCTGGCGACCGCGGGCGCCGCGCTGCTGAACCCGGTCGCCATCGGCCTGGGCCTGGTGGTGGCGGTGGTCTCCAGCGCCATTCCCTATTCGCTGGAGATGGTCGCCCTGCGCGGCATCTCCAAGCGCAGTTTCGGGGTGATGCTCAGCCTGGAGCCGGCGGTCGGGGCCCTGGCCGGCCTGCTGGTGCTGGGCGAACACCTGGCGCCCCGCCAATGGCTGGCCATCGCCTTCGTGATCGCCGCCTCGGTGGGCACGGTGGCCACCGACCCGTCGCGCAGGCAGGCCGAGGCGCCGCTGCACGACTAGGGCCGGGGGACACGCACAAGTGCATGTCCCCCGGCGCGGAATCTTTATGACGCCCTTATGCCCGCGCCCGAAATCCACATGGCGCCCTTACGCCGACCGCCTGTAGGCCACCGCTTCTCTCCGACGGACGCGAGCCTGATGGCCCATACCTCACCCGAGCCGACCCACCCGGGGGCGCGCGCCGCCCGGTTCGGGGCCCTGTGGCTGGGGGCGCTGGGCGTGGTGTTCGGCGACATCGGCACCAGCCCGCTCTACGCCATGCGCGAGGCCCTGGCCCACGCCCGAGGCGTGGACCCGCAGGCGGCGGTGTTCGGCGTGGTGTCGCTGGTGTTCTGGGCCCTGACCCTGGTGGTCACCCTGAAGTACGTCGCGATCGTGATGCGGGCCGACAACGGCGGCGAGGGCGGCACCCTGGCCCTGATGGCCCTGGCCCAGAACGCCCTGAAGAAGCGCTCGGCCTGGCTGGTGCTGCTGGGCATCGTCGGGGCCGCCCTGTTCTACGGCGACGGCCTGATCACCCCGGCGATCTCCGTGCTGTCGGCCGTCGAGGGGCTGACGACCGCCCCGGTGATCGGCGCCCATTTCGCGCCGTTCGTCCTGCCGCTGGCGGCGGTCATCCTGCTGGGCCTGTTCGCCGTGCAGTCACGCGGCACCGAGGTGGTGGGACGGTTCTTCGGGCCGATCACCCTGGTCTGGTTCGTGGTCCTGGCGGCCCTGGGCCTGCCGTTCGTGCTGCAACGGCCCGAGATCCTGCTGGCGCTGAGCCCCGTCTACGCCGTCAGGCTGATGATGGCCGACGGCCTGCTGGGCGTGACGATCCTGGGCAGCGTCTTCCTGTGCGTGACCGGGGCCGAGGCGCTGTACGCCGACATGGGCCATTTCGGCAAAGGCCCGATCCGCGCCGGCTGGCTGACGGTGGCCCTGCCGTGCCTGATGCTGAACTATCTGGGCCAGGGCGCGCTGTGCCTGATCCGCCCGGCCGCCATCGACAACCCGTTCTTCGACCTGATCCCGCACGCGGTCTACTGGCCGGTGATGGCCCTGACCACGGCCGCCACCATCATCGCCAGCCAGGCGGTGATCACCGGGGCCTTCTCGGTCACCCAGCAGGCGGTGCAGCTGGGCCTGCTGCCGCGTCTGGACATCAAGCGCACCAGCGAGACCGTGGCCGGCCAGATCTTCGTGCCGCAGGTCAATGTCGCCCTGGCGGTGGGCGTGCTGTTCCTGCTGTTCATGTTCCGCACCTCGTCGAACATGGCCTCGGCCTACGGGGTGGCGGTGACCACCACCATGGTCGTGACCGTGGCCCTGCTGTTCGTGGTGGCGCGCCGTCACTGGCGGTGGCCGTTGTGGGCCTGCGTGGCCCTGCTGGCGCCGTTCCTGGCGCTGGACCTGGTGTTCCTGGGCTCCAACGCCCTGAAGATCGCCGAGGGCGGCTGGGTCCCCCTGGCGGCGGCCGGGGCCATCATCCTGGTCATGTGGACCTGGCGGACGGGCAGCGACCTGCTGCACCAGAAGGTCCATCGCGACTCGATCGCGCTGGTCGATCTGATCGACAACCTGCGGGCCCGGCCGCCGCATCCGGTGCCCGGCACGGCGATCTTCCTGACCTCGGACCCCTCGGTCGCTCCCGTCGCCCTGCTGCACAATCTCAAGCACAACAAGGTGCTGCACGCCGACAACGTGATCATGACCGTGCGGACGGCCGATCAGCCGCGGGTCGCCGAGAAGGACCGGATCGAGATCGAACCCCTGGGCGAAGGCGGAGGGGGGGCGGGCTTCAAGCGGGTGATCGTCCACTACGGCTTCATGGAGACGCCGCACATTCCGCGCGCGCTGGGCAGCTGCCGGCGGCGCGGCCTGGCCTTCGACCTGATGTCGACCTCGTTCTTCGTCGGCCGCCGCACGGTGGTGGCCTCGCCCGGGGCCGGCATGCCCCTGTGGCAGGACCGGCTGTTCATCTGGATGGTCAGGAACGCCGCCGATCCGATCGACTACTTCCACATCCCCGCCGGCCGGGTGGTGGAGATGGGGTCGCAGGTGGTGGTGTAGGGGCGCCTCTTCGCTCACGAGCTTCGCACCCCTTTCAGGCGTCATCCCGGGCCTTGTGCCCGGGACCCCTCTGTCCGCCGCAGGTGCAGCGGGGGCGGTTCGCCGGCGAACCGCTTGTGTCTCACGGTTCAGCTGAACCAGGGGTCCCGGGCACAAGGCCCGGGATGACGACCAAGAAGAGGTAGGCGCCGACCGAAGTCCTCACTCCGCCGCGTAGACCACCGGGTGCACGTGGGCCCACAGGTGGGCGCGGTAGGTGTCGAAGCACTGCTCGCCGCAGATCAGCCGCATGACGGCGCCCTCGGCGATGAAGCGGGCGCAGTCGGGGCGTTCGCTGACCAGCGGGTGCAGGGCCTCGGCGTTCCAGGCCTTGGAGTGCTCGACGTCCAGCTGGGCGTGCAGGGCGAAATATTTGCGGGCGGCGGGCGAGACGCCCAGGCGCTTGAGGCCCGCGTCGACGCAGGCCACCCGGCCCGGGGCGGTCAGCTCGACCACGCCCAGGGCGCCGATCGACTGGTAGGTGTAGCGCCGCGTGGTGGCGAAGGCGGTCATGGTGTTGGCCAGGCACAGCGACTGCCACAGGGTGGAGTCGATGGTCGGCGTCAGGCCCAGGACTTCCGTCGTGCGGGTCAGCATCGGGCCATGCATGCCGGCCGCCGCGCCCCGGCCCATCTCGTCCCAGTAGTTGCGGGCCAGCTCCAGCTTGGCGCGGTCGCTGACCTTGACCTGGGTCATCGCCACCAGGTCGTCGAAGCCGGCCTCGCCGGCCGCTTCCTGGGTCAGGAACCACTTGATGTCCTCCAGGCCGGCCGCGCCCTCGATCCAATCGAACAGCGGGTCGTCCTGGCCGGGGCCGGTCTCGCTCAGGTCCTCGAACCAGGCCACGAAGTCGTCGGCGTCGGTCGGCACGCCGGCGACCAGCGGCAGGATGAGGTCGCGGAACTGCTCGATGTACTCGCCCTCGATCCGCTTCATCCGGGCCTCGTCCGAGAGCTCGGCGCGCCAGTCGGGATCGGGCGTTCCCACCGCCAGGCGGCGGTGGTTCCAGTGGGCCAGGCCCCGGTGCAGGGCCTCGGCGTCGGGGAATTGCGGGCTGAAGGCGCCGATGCGCGCCAGTCGTTCGCCACCCAACATGGCGTGTTCCTAGGATCGGGTGCGGGTCTTTTCAGGGGACGAAAAGGCCGCCTCCGGGGGAGGAGGCGGCCTGGTTCGAAGACGCTGGGATCAGCGCTGGTCGGTGCGGCCGGGCTCGATGGCGCCGGTGTCGGCGCCGCCTTCCAGGCCGTTGTTCAGGTCGTCGACGCCTTCGCCTTCGACGCCCTCGTTCTCACGACGCGGCTGGCCTTGCTGGTTCTGCTGGCCCGGCGCGTTGCGCGCGGCTTCGTCCTGCTGCTGTTGCGGCGTGCGCGTCTCGCCCTGCTGGTTCTGCTGGTCGGACTGCCGGCGTTGATCGTCGGACGGTTGTTGCTGCAGGCCTTCGCGGTTGGTGTCTTCACCCATGGTGGTCGCTCCCTGATCGCGCCGGAGGCTTCCGGCGGGGAGATCAACGAGGCGGAGAGAGGAGCGTTCCTAAGTCGAAAAAGCGACAATTTGGCCGCGAGGTCGCCAGGGCGGCGGGCGAATTCCTCGTCCTTCGACAGGCTCAGGATGAGGAATTCGAACTCAGCCGTCGCAGAAGCGGGCCTCATCCCGAGCTTGTCGAAGGACGAGGCCGGCTCCTGGGCGACGCCGGTTAGGTGTCCCCGCCCTACCGCGCCCGCCGCCCGGCCCGCACCGCCGCCGCCAGCGCGTCGAGCAGGCCGACCGAGGTCCCCCAGTCGACGCAGGCGTCGGTCACCGACTGGCCGTAGGTCAGGGGTTGGCCGGGGACGATGTCCTGGCGGCCGGCGACGAGATTGCTCTCGATCATCACGCCCATGACCGGCGAGCGGCCGGTCGCGACCTGGGCGCAGAGGTCGGCCACGACGGCGGGCTGGTTGTCGTGGTTCTTGCCGCTGTTGGCGTGGCTGGCGTCGACCATGATGCGGGGCGCCAGACCCGCCTTGGCCAAGGCCTGCGCCGCCGCCGCCACGCTGACTTCGTCATAGTTGGGCGTCGCGCCGCCGCGCAGCACCACATGGCAGTCGGCGTTGCCGGTGGTGGTGGCGATGGCCGCGCGGCCCTCCTTGGTCACGGCCAGGAAATGGTGCGGCTGGGCGGCGGCGGTCACCGCGTCCACGGCCACCTTCACGTCGCCGTTGGTGCCGTTCTTGAAGCCGACCGGGCACGACAGGCCCGAGGCCATCTCGCGGTGGATCTGGCTTTCGGTGGTGCGCGCGCCGATCGCGCCCCAGGCCACCAGGTCGGCGATGTATTGCGGGGTGGTGACGTCCAGGAACTCGCAGGCCGCCGGCAGGCCCTGGGCGCTGACGTCCAGCAGAACCCGCCGCGCCAGCCGCAGGCCCTCGTTGATCCGGAAGCCGCCGTCCAGGTCCGGGTCGTTGATCAGGCCCTTCCAGCCGACCGTGGTGCGGGGCTTCTCGAAATAGACCCGCATGATCACCTCCAGCTCGCCCGCATGGCGCTCGCGCTCGACGGCCAGGCGGCGGGCGTACTCCAGGGCGGCCTTGGGGTCGTGGATCGAGCACGGCCCGATCACCACCACCAGCCGGTCGTCGCGACCGCTCAGGATCTCGTGCACGGCGCGACGGGCGTCGCCGACGACCTCGGCGACCGACGAGGTGGCCGGCGCCTCGCCGATCACCTGGGCGGGCGGACTGAGGGTCTGAAGCTTTTCAATGCGCAGGTCGTCGGTGGGGACGGGCAGCGAGACGAGATGGGCGGCGGTCGAGGAAGGCACGGCGTAACTCCTGGAAGGTCTGGAGGTCCGGCGGCCATGAAAAAAGCCGCCCGGGGAACCCCTGGCGGCTGGTGAAAGGCGTTTGCGGCTCTGATTTCAGGCCGAACGATCCCCTCCCGGCGCCAGAGGCGTCGGATAGCTAAAATACCAAAACAGCTGTTGGCTGGCGGCGAGGATCATGGGCGCAAGCCTAGAGGCAAGTCGACGGCGTGTCACTAGGGTGTGTGAGGCCCGGCGGAGGGGCCGCCCTCGTCCTTCGACAAGCTCAGGATGAGGGCTAGTTTGGTGTGGTTGGCATTCGAATTCCTCATCCTGAGCTTGTCGAAGGACGAGGAATTCGCTCACCGTCAGAAACCCTACCCCGCCATCGCCTCGCGCTTCTCTTCCAGCGCCAGCCAGTCTTCCTCGGCCGTGGCCAGGTCGGCGCGGGCCTTGTCGAGGTCCTTCATGACCTTGTCGAAGCCCTTGGGATCGCGGGCGTAGAAGCCCGGATCGGCCAGCTTGGCCTCGATGTCGGCGATGATCTTCGGCGAGGCGGCGATCAGGGCCTCGCACTCCTCCAGCCGCCGCTGGTCCTTGTAGGACAGCTTGACGGTCTTCTTCGGCGGGGGGGGAGCCGAAGGCGTGATCACCGCCTTGTGCGAGCCCGTGCCGGTGGCGAAGTCGCCGGCCGCGCCGCGGGCGCCCTTGAAGAAGTCCGGGGCCTGGTCGATCAGGTCGCTCCAGCCGCCGGGGGTCTCCAGCACCCGGCCGTGGCCGTTCATGGCGATGGTCGAGGTGGCCAGGCGATCGATGAAGTCACGATCGTGGCTGACCAGGATCAGGGTTCCCTCGAAATCAGCCAGAACCTCTTCCAGCAGGTCCAGGGTGTCCATGTCCAGGTCGTTGGTCGGTTCGTCCAGCACCATCAGGTTGGTCGGCGTGGCCAGGGCCCGAGCCAGCAGCAGGCGGTTGCGCTCGCCGCCCGACAGGCTGGTGACCGGCTGGCGCAGCTGGGCCTCGGTGAACAGGAACTCCTTGGCGTAGCCGGCCACGTGCTTGGGAATGCCGCGCACCAGGATGGAGTCGCCGCCGCCGGGGGTCAGGAAGTCCCACAGCGTCATCTTCTCCGACAGCGCCATGCGGTTCTGGTCGACGTAGGAGATCTCCAGATTGGTGCCCAGGCTGATCGTGCCGGCGTCGATCGGGATCTCGCCCAGCAGCATGCGCACCAGGGTGGTCTTGCCCGCCCCGTTGGGGCCGACCAGGGCCACGCGGTCGCCGCGCAGGATGCGGGTGGAGAAGTCCTCGACGATCACCCGGTCGCCGAATGTCTTGGTGACGTGCTTGGCCTCGACCACCTTCTTGCCGGAGGTGCCCGAGCTCTCGACGGCCAGGGTCATGCTGCCGCGCTTGTCGGCCTGGATGTCACGCTTCTGGGCGCGCAGGTCCATCAGGGCGCGGCGGCGGCCCTCGTTGCGGGCCCGGCGGCCCTGGACGCCGCGCGCCAGCCAGGCGTTTTCCTTTTCCAGCTGCTTGTTGAGGCGACGCTCCTCGTCGGCCTCGGCGGCCAGCACCTGCTCGCTCCAGATCTCGAACTCGGCGAAGCCCTTGTCCAGGCGGCGCACCTTGCGGTGCTCCAGCCAGAAGGTGCGTTGGGTGACGCGGTTCAGGAAGGCGCGGTCGTGGCTGACGATCAGGGCCGCGCACTTGGAGTTGGCCAGTTCCTCTTCCAGCGTCTGGATCGCGAAGATGTCCAGGTGGTTGGTCGGCTCGTCCAGCAGCAGCACGTCGGGCTGTTCGGCGAAGGCGCGGGCCAGGGCCGCGCGGCGACGCTCGCCGCCCGACAGGCCCACCGTGCTCTTGGCGTAGTCCAGGCCGAAGTCGGCCAGGGTGGCGTGGGCCTCGTAGTCCTCGGCGCCGCCGGCCGTGCAGTAGTCCAGCAGGGTCTCGCCGGCGATGTCCGGCTCCTGGCTGACATAGACGATCTTGGCGCCCGGCTGGGCGGCGCGCTCGCCGCTGTCGGCCTCGATCCCCTGGTTGGCCAGGATCTTCAGCAGGGTCGACTTGCCGGCCCCGTTGCGCCCGACCAGGCAGGCGCGCACCCGCGGCTCCAGCGCCAGGTCGACCCCGTCGAACAGCGGCTTGGCGCCATCGGCGAGGCGGACGTCCTTGAGAGCCAGGACAGGGGCGCGAGTCGGGGAGGCCATGATCGGGAGGTCTTACTGTCGGCGAGGAATGAGGAGATGGGGGCGTATAGCAGGGCGGGCGAGGGGGCGGGGGGTTTTCTTGTCGCGGCGGTGGGCTGGGCCAGCGGGGCGTGGGGACGAGGCGTGGGGACACACACTCATTCCAACCACGGTGGCAGGACGGCTCGGGCAGGGGGATGAGTGTGTGTCCCCCTGCGCCCCGCCCGCGCCCCGCCCAAAGAAAAAGGGGCCGCCCTTGTGGGCGGCCCCTCCATCTCATCGGAAGCGGACTGATGCTCCCGTACGCGAGATCCTAGTACTTCATCTTCACGCCGACGCGGAAGAACCGGCCGATGAGGCCCGCTTGCGAGAAGGTCGGGTTGTAGTTCACGCCGGCGTAGTTGGCCGGGTTGAACTGCGGACCCTCGTCGGTGGCGTTGAGCACCGCCGCCTGGAGCTGGACCTTGTCGTTGATGTCGTACGAGCCGGTCAGGTCCAGGTCGACGAACGCCTTGCTGTGGCAGAACTTGTTGTCGATCTCGGTTCCGCCGTCATAGAGGCATTCGGGACCGGAATCGGCGTCGATCGAGCGCTGGCCGCTGACATAGTTGACCGCGCCGGTGATCCGCCACGGACCTTGAGCGAAGCTGTTGGTCCACACGCCGCGATACTTCGGCGTGCCCGCGCCCGACGACAGGGCGTAGGGGCTTTGCTTGCCGACGTAGTTGCTGGTCACGCCCGCGATCGTGAAGTCGTAGTTGAAGATCACGGTCGCATCGAGCTCGCTGGTCCAGCGGACCTCGCCCCAGGGCAGGTCGTAGTCGGTGCGGATGTTCCAGTCCATGCCGCTGGTCGACAGGGAGTCGGCGTTCACATAGGGCGAGCCCACCGACAGCACGCGCGGCAGGGCCGTCGGGTTCAGCGGGTCGGGCGCGTCCGGGGTGATCGTGTAGCCGGGCGGGATCGGCTCGCCGGCATAGTAGGCCGCCAGGGCCGGGCCCGAGGTCAGGGCCGCGATCACGTCCTTCTTGTCGATGTGGTAGTAGTCCAGCGAGGTGCTGAAGTGGCGGTTGGGGGCCCAGACGCCGCCGAACGTGTAGCTTTCCGACTTCTCCGGCTTGATGTCCGGATTGGCCGTGGTGTTCAGCTGGAACGCGTAGGTCTGGGTGTAGGCGTTGCCGCCGTTCGGGAACGAGCCAGGGTGCAGCGCGATGAAGCTGGCCGGCAGGCCTTGCGAGTTGGTGAAGCCGATCGAGGCGCTGTCGCCGCCTTCCGAGAAGCTCGGCGCGCGGAAGCCCTTCGAATAGGTCGCCCGCAGGGCCAGGGTCTTGATCGGGGTCCACTTGGCCGCCAGCTTCGGCGAGAAGTTGCCGCCGACGTCGGAATAGTGGTCGTAGCGGCCCGAGAGGTTCAGCTCGAGGCTCTCCAGCACCGGCAGGCCGATTTCACCGAAGGCCGAGGCCACGGTGCGGTTGCCGCGGGTCTGGGCCGAGCCCAGGCCCTGGGTGTCGCCGAACGGATTGATGTTCGGATCCTCGGTGGCCTCGTAGCGGAACTGGCCGCCGAAGGCGACGCCGATCGGACCGCCGCGCAGCTCGCCGAACTGGCGGGTGGCGTTGAAGTCGATCGAGTCCAGGTCGGTGGTCGAGGTCTTCAGCATCACCGGCGCGAGCTTGTCGCGGACGGCCTGGCTGTTGGCCGACGGGTTCATGAAGTTGTAGGTGCCGTTGGTGATGACGTCGATCAGGGCGTTGTAGCTGATGAAGCCTTCCTGACGGGTCTCCAGCGACGAGTGGGCGATGACCAGGGTCGAGTTGTAGTCCCAGCCGAGCGCGTCGCCCTTCACGCCGCCCGCCATGCGGTAGACGCGGTTGGTGTAGGTGTTCTTCGACGGAATGTCGCCGAAGCCGTAGTTGATCAGCGCCGAGCCGGTCGGGCCGGCATAGGCGGGGTTGGCGCCCGAATAGGGGTTCATCGGGTTCAGGCTGCCGTCCGGCAGGAACTGCGGCAGGGCGATGCCCACGGTGTTGTGCGGCGAGCCGACCACGACCTGCTGCAGGCCGTTGTTCACGTCGACCTTGTTCTGGAAGATGCTGCCGCTGAGATAGGCCTCGAGGTGGTCGGTCGGCTTGACCGTGAAGCGGCCGTAGCCGCCGATGCGCTCCTGCTTGGGCTGGTGGTCGCCATAGGTGGCGATGTTGCTGGCGCAGTAGTTGTTGCCGTCGGCGTCGGTGGTCAGCGGGGCGTCGGGACCGCAGGTCCGCAGCGGGTTGCCGGCATAGGCCGCGCCGGTCGCCGGATCGATCAGGGCCGTGGCCTTGTGGGTGACCGGGTCGATGGCGCCGCCGACCACCGCGTAGCCGTAGGGGCCGGAGGCGCGGAAGCCGGGCTGGGGATTGTTGTTGTCCCCACCGATCGAGGTCAGGTCGTTGTTGTTGAACGGGAAACCGCGCTGGTCGATGCGGATCCGGTCGTCCTTCTGGTATTCGAAGTCGACATAGGCGTTGTACTTGTCGGCGTCGACGTCGCCATAGCCGGCCTCGGCGTTGAAGCGGAACTGGGCGCCGCCGCCGTGCTGGGTTCCGCCGTAGGAGGCCTCGGCGTCCGCGCCCTGGAAGTTCGACTTCATGATCACGTTGACCACGCCGCCGATGGCGTCGGCGCCGTACAGCGACGAGGCGCCGTCCTTCAGGGTCTCGACCCGCTCGACCGCGTTGAACGGAATGGTGTTCAGGTCGACGAAGCCTTTCTGACCGTCGTCGGCCAGCGGGTAGTTGGCGGTGCGTTCGCCGTCGATCAGCACCAGGGTCGAGTTGACCGACAGGCCGCGCAGGGCGACGCCCGACGAACCGGCCGCGAAGCCGTTGCCGAACGCGGTGGGGATGCTGCCGCTGTTGTCGGCGGCCAGGGTGCGGATGGCGTCGGCCACCGAGGTGATGCCGCGCTGTTCCAGCTGGGCCTGGGTCTGGACGGTGACGGGCGAGGGGGTCTCGGCGTCGGTGCGCCGCAGCAGCGAACCGGTGACGACGACGGCCTCGACCTCGTTGTCGGCGGGCGCGGCCTGGGCGGCGGGCGCCGGCGCGGTCTGCGCGTTCGCGGCGAAGGCGGCGAAGGTGGCGACCCCCGCGATCATCGTCGTCGCGAACAGGCGTCCGCGGGTGATTTGCAATTTCATATCGGTCCCTCCAGGCGCTCGGAGTCTGGTCTCGTCGACCCGCTCGTCCCGTCGCCCTGTCAGTTTCAGGTTTCCCGGATGGATCTGCGTCCCCGGTTGCCTTTGGGATAGGAGCCGCCAAAGACGCCCGTCAATCGTCGACGCCACTATGTAATCAATATGTCTAGGACCTGTCACATCCAAGCAACTGCCGATACCGAAATGCGGCGACAATGGGTCTTTTAGGTGTCAGCGGTGCAATGTGATGTAGATAGAACGCCGATATCCAAGCTTGACTGCAAATATAAGGGTTCCTTGATCTATATGATCTGAAATGAATCCTTACAGTCCTGTAACTATTATAACGTTGCTCATCGAAAGTCGATATTCCGAGATCGATTATCGATATGTGCAAGCGCACAAAGCGAGGCCCGCGGGCGAGCCCGGGCGCGCCCCCGGAAGCCTCGAGCGCCCGTCTGGCGCGGGGCGACCGTTCGTCGCAGCGGGCCCCGGTTAAGCTCTTGGCCACCCCCTTCGCGGCAAAAGGCTTGGTTCGGTCGGGGGATGTCGTGGGACCTGAAGCAGACTTGTCGGAATCGAGCCTGAAAGAGGGCGTCGTCGCCGCTTCGCGCGAGGGCGTTGACAGCGATGTCTGGTCGCCGTCCGTCCGGCGTCGCCGGTCGTGGACCCGCAACGGGGCGGAGCTGTGCCTGATCGCGCTGTTCGCCCTGACCGCCGCGATCATCGGATTCCAGCACCAGCTGTTCGACCGCGAGATCGTGGTGGCCGACGCCACCGCGGCCAATTACGGCTACAGCGGCTATGCCGACCAGGTGATCGGCGGCAGCTCCAGCTTCAAGGCTTCCGACAAGCCGCTGGCCTGGTCCTGCGACCTGAAGCCCGGGGCCTCGGTCTCGCTGTTCTGCGGCTACGAGGTGGTGCTCGACGGCAACGGCGCCCTGCGGGGCCTGGACCTGCGCACGCTGGACACGATCACCCTGACGATCGACTACGACGGGCCGGCCACCGCCCTGCGGTTCTATCTGAAGAACCAGGACGGCCGGTACAGCAAGATCGGCGACCGTTCGACCGCCAAGATCAACAAGGTCGAGTTCTCGGTCCACAAGGGCCGCCAGACCGTGACCCTCAGTCCCCGCGACTTCAGCGTCGCCGAATGGTGGCTGTCGGGAAAGAACTTCGCGCCCGAGCTGGCCCGCCCCCAGTTCGACGACATCGTGGCGATGGAGGTGTCCACCGCCACGGTCGCGCCCCCGGGACGCTACGACATGAGGATCCAGTCGCTGGTCCTGCGCCGCTCCAGCGTCGCGCCCGCCACCCTGTACCTGATCATCCTGGCCTCGTGGGCGGTGCTGATCGGCCTCTACATGGCCGTGCGGGTCGAGCGCGCGCGCAAGGACACCCGCGACAAGGAACGGGCCCAGGCGCAGGCGCGCGCGGCCCTGGCCGAGGCCAAGGCGGTCGCCGAGCGGGCCAGCGAGGCCAAGTCCGACTTCCTGGCCCATATGAGCCACGAGCTGCGCACGCCGCTGAACGCGGTGCTGGGCTACGCCCAGCTGCTGGAGCGCCGGAACCTGGCCAAGGCGGACCTGAGCGCGGTCCGGACCATCCATCGCAGCGGCGAGCACCTGCTGTCGCTGATCACCGACCTGCTGGACCTGTCCAAGATCGAGGCGGGGCGCATGGAGCTGCGCGCCGCGCCCGTGCGGCTGCGCCAGGCGGTCGCCGCGGTCGCCGAGATGATCCAGGTGCGGGCCGAGGAAAAGGGTCTGACGTTCGAATGCCTGGTCGCCGACGACGCGCCCGAGGCCGTCCTGGCCGACGACAAGCGCCTGCGCCAGATCCTGCTCAACCTGCTCGGCAACGCCGTCAAGTTCACCAGCGAGGGGCGGGTGTCGCTGCGCGTGGCGATGCTGGACCACGACGCGGCCGCCGCGACCCTGCGCTTCGAAGTGCAGGACAGCGGCCCGGGCATCGCCGAGGACGAGCTCGAGCGGATCTTCCAGCCGTTCGAGCAGGTCGGCGAGATCCAGCGTCGCGAAGCCGGCGCCGGGCTGGGCCTGGCCATCAGCCGGCAGCTGGCCGGGCTGATGGGCGCGACGATCCAGGTTCAGAGCCGCCTGGGCCAAGGCGCCTGTTTCTGGTTCGAGGTCCGCCTGCCCCTGGCCCAGGCGCTGGACGCGGACGGGGCCCCGGCCCTGGCCGACATCCGCGGCTACGCCGGCGCGCGCCGCCGCCTGCTGGTGGTCGACGACAACCCCGACAACCGCGACCTGCTGCGCGACCTGCTGCTGCCCCTGGGCTTTACGATCGAGACCGCCGGCGACGGCCGCGAGGCGGTGCGGGTCGCCCAGGCCGTGCGGCCCGACCTGATTCTGATGGACCTGAAGATGCCGGTGATGGACGGCCATGAGGCCACCCGGCTGATGCGGCTGATCGAACCGCTGAAGGACGCGCCGATCATCGCCGTGTCGGCCAACAACGCCGAGGAGGCCCGGGCCAGCGCCCGGCTGGCGGGGGCCGACGACTTCGTCGCCAAGCCCATCGACAACGGCGAGCTGCTGTGCGCCATCGGCCGGGCTCTGGACCTGCGATGGGTCGTCGCCGACGCGCCCGAAGCCCAGGCCGAAGTCGAGGCCGAAGCCGGGCCCGCCGCCGGTCCCGCGCGCCGCCTGCGGATCCTGGCGGCCGAGGACAACCCCGCCAACAAGGCGCTGCTGCGCGCCATGCTGCAGGGGCTGGACGTCGAGCTGAGGCTGGCCGCCGACGGGGCCGAGGCGGTCGAGGCCTGGGCGGCCGACGAGTTCGACCTGGTGCTGATGGACGTGCGGATGCCGGGCATGAACGGCGTCGAGGCCGCCCGGGCCATCCGCCTGGACGAGGCCCGGACCGGCCGCCGGCGCACCCCGATCGTCGCCCTGTCGGGCGACGCGTCGGCGCACCACCAGGTCGAATACGAGGCCGCGGGCATGGACGCCTGCCTGGCCAAGCCGATCGACCTGCGCCAGCTCTATGCGCTGATCGAGGCGGTGGCGGATGAGGCCTCGGCGGAGCTTGAGCCGGTCGGCTGATGGGGGGCGGGGAGCGCAGTCTCCCGAGCCTGCCGAGATTCCCGCCACAAGGACGGATGTTCGCCGTGACAGACAATGCCCTGCCAGGCCAATCTGAAGGTCCGCCTGCGGCCAGGGGGCTGATGGTGAATTTCGCCCCTTAGGCGAACCAAAGGTTGGATGGCGCCGGTCTAGGTTGATCGCGCGAGGCTGGCGGGTCAGTATCGGCATCCTGGGGGATATGGATGCCGCTATCGCTAACCGAGATATTTGAGGCCCCAAAGCTCCTGTCCGCCGTCCCAAAGTGGGCGCGGAATGGGCGGGAATTAGTACTCTTCGCTCCACTGGAAATCGCTGGGGTTACACAAGAGGGTCTCTATCTGCGGTCCTCTGGCCGGGTGCTGCGCCCAGACGCAGCCATTGTCATGCAGCTCGAAGTAAAGCGGCCGGGCAAGCGCAGCGGCGGGCAGCTAGAGCGAGTATGCTGGGCAACTACACCGCACCAAAATCCAATGAAGGGTCCGGTGGAGTTGCAAGGTCTTGAGATACCGCACAGTCACTACCACGACTTTTACCTAAATGTTGGTGCAAGTGGTGATGAGATGCGGAAGGGAAACTTGAGAATTGCTCGGCCTATTGATCCAGAGCCGCATAATTTTAGCGAGCTACTTGACTTTTGCGCAGGAAGATTTAATATTCAAAACCTTAACATTCTTCCCATTCCTCCGTGGGAATCCGACCTTTTTGGAGAAACGACGTGATCGACAACGCGCTTCTCATGGAACAAAACATCTCCCGCATCGTGGGGGGACTTGTGCAGTACCGACCAACTCAGGGTGGCTGGGATGTGCAGACGCCCCTGCTGTACCCAAGTGGCGCCTTCGCGTCAGTTGGCATTGCTGGTGAAGGCGAAACCTTCTCCGTTTCCGATCTAGGTTCTGGCTTCCGCGAAGCTTACGCTGGCGATGTCGGCAACTCGTTCGGTCGCGCGGCTAATGAACTCTCCGAAGAGTTCGGAGTGATCTACGAAAAACGGCACCTTTTCATACCCCGCGTTGCCATGGGGCAGCTAGGGGCAGCTGTACGGCTAGTGGCAAACTGCTCCCAGGCTTCGGTCATTCTCGCCATAGAGCGGGCCAACGAGCGGAAGGTAGCCGAGCGATCCGACCGACTGTACGCCCGCCTCAAAAAGATCTTCCCGAACACCGCTAAACACGCACAGATAACGGGAGCATCTTCGACCGAGTGGACGGTCGATGCCCTGGTGCAGCGCGGCGATCACCTCGCCGTTTTCGACGCCGTGACCACCCACGCCAACTCCGTCGCATCTACGTCGATGAAGTTTCACGATCTGGCGCTTCGCGAAGACGCGCCGACACGGGCGGCGTCAGTTGAAAGCAAGCGCAGCATGGGAACGCTCCTAGCTGTTCTCTCGCAGGCTGCGAATGTGATCGAGGACGCCGCGCCGGATCAGCAATATCGCCAGCTCGCCGAGGCCGCTTGATGTTGCAAGTGTCAGAGGCGCGCCTCCGGCAGTCCTGAGCGGGAACGGCGGAAATTGAAAACCGTCCGTATGCTGAACGTCTGCATACCCTAGTACGGCAGCTGCTCCGGCGCCCCGCCCGTCGTCGTCGCCGCCCCCTCCGGCGTCGCCGCCGGCTCCAGCTCCGAGGCCGAGCGGGCGAACTCGGCGCCCAGGGTCTCGTAGAAGCCGTTGCGCGGATCGGGCGTCGACAGGGGCTCGGGATCGGGCAGCAACCAGGGGAAGTCGCGCACCGCCAGCCCCTCGTGGGCCGCCAGCATGTAGCGCCGCCAGATGCTGGCCGGGATGTCGCCCCCGACCACCCGGTTCATCGGCCGGTTGTCGTCATTGCCCACCCAGACCCCGGTCACATAGTCGGGCGTGAAGCCCACGAACCAGGCGTCGCGCCAGTTCTGGCTGGTGCCGGTCTTGCCCGCCGCCGGCCGGCCAAACGCCGCCCGCTTGGCGGTGCCGACCTCGACCACCTTCATCATCATCTTGACCATCATGCTGGCCTTGCTGATGTCGTAGACGCTGGGCGGCGCGGCCGGGGCGGTGTGGGTGAAGATCGGCTCGCCGCCCTGGGTGGCGATGCTCTCGATCACATAGGGCTGCACGCGGGCGCCGCCCTGCTGGAACACCTGGAAGCCCGAGGTCAGCTGCAGCAGGTTCACCTCATAGGCCCCCAGCGCCACCGACAGGTCGGGATTGGAGGGCAGGCTCGTTATTCCAAAACGCCGGGCCAGGTCGCCGATCGCCGGGCCGCCGGCCTCCTGGGCCAGCTTGACGGCGACGGTGTTGATCGAATTGACCAGGGCGTCCTGCACGGTCATCGGGCCGCGATAGCCGCCGGCGTAGTTCTCGGGCTTCCAGTCGCCGAACTGCACCGGCCCGTCGACGCGGATGTCGCTGGGCAGCACGCCCTTCTCCAGGGCGGCGGCGTAGACGAACGGCTTGAAGGTCGAGCCCGGCTGGCGGCGGGCCTGGACGGCGCGGTTGAACGGGCTTTCGATATAGTCGGTCCCGCCGACCATGGCCCGCACGGCCCCGTCGGCCGACAGCGACAGCAGGGCCGCCTGGCGGGCCCCGGCGCCCTCGCCGCCGATGGCGATGGCCTGGCGGACGGTCTCGACGCCCACATGCTGCAGGCGCGGGTCGATGGTCAGGCGCACAACCAGGTCCGGGGCGTTCTGGCCGGCGATGCGCACAGCCTCGCTGGTGGCGTAGTCCAGCACCCAGCCGTAGTCGCCCTCGTCCTGGATGGCCAGGGGCGACAGGCGCGGGGTGTTGTCCAGGGCCTGGCTCTCCTGCTCGGCGGTGATCCAGCCTTCCTTGCGCATGCTGGTCAGGATCAGGCGCGAGCGGGCCAGGGCGCGGCTCATGTCGCGGGTCAGGGCCATGCGCGAGGGCGCCTTGGGCAGGCTGGCCAGCAGGGCGGCCTCGGACAGGGTCAGCTGGCTGGCCGGCTTGTTGAAATAGGTCTGGGACGCGCCGTCGACGCCATAGGTGCCGGCCCCGAAATAGACCCGGTTCAGATACAGCTCCAGGATCTCGTCCTTGGTCAGCACCCGCTCCAGCTTCCAGGCCAGGTACATCTCCTGCACCTTGCGCTTGGTGATCCGGTCGGGGGTCAGGAACAGGCCCTTGGCCAGCTGCTGGGTCAGGGTCGAGGCACCCTGCACGGTGCGGCCGGCCTTGCGGTTGACGTTCAGCGCCCGGACGATGCCGTACAGGTCGATGGGGCCGTGCTTGTAGAACCGCCGGTCCTCGGCCGCCAGGAAGGCCTGGGGCACGTAGTTGGGCACCGTTCCCAGGGTGATGCGCCGGCCGTAGCGCGGACCGCGGGTGGCGATCACCTGGCCGTTGCGGTCCTCGAACCGAATGCCGGGCGCGCGGTTGACCGCGAACAGCGCCTCGCGCGACGGCAGGGGCGGGGCGTCGCGCAGGTACTTCCACCAGACATAGCCGGCGCCCGAGGCGGCGGTCAGCAGGGCCAGCAGGACGACGACGGCCAGGGTCCACCAGATCCACCGGCCGCGCTTGGCCTTGGCGTGCTTGAGGTCGGCGCGGAAGGGCTCTTCCGGCGGGCGCCGCCCAGGGGGAGGCGGGGGCGGTTCGGACGGCGGCGGCGGCGGCGCCGAGGCGAATTCCGCGGGCCGCGCGGGCTGTTGGCCCTTGGGCCCATCGTCGAAGCGATAGGGCGGCAGCGTCCAGTCGTTCAAGTCGGCCCCCCGGTCACTTTGGTCCCATCCCGTTTGAAGAGAGGGCGAATAGGGTTTAGGACGCCGGGATGATGGCGCGCAAACCTTTCTGGGAGACGAAGTCCCTAAATCAGATGACCGTCCCCGAGTGGGAGAGTCTATGCGACGGCTGCGGCCTTTGCTGCCTGGTTCGCTTCGAAGACGAAGACACCGGCGAGATCATCCCCACGCGGGTGCATTGCCAGCTGTTCGACGAGCACCGCTGCACCTGCAAGGACTATCCCAACCGCCGCAAGACCGTGCCCGACTGCATCAAGCTGACGCCGCACAACATCGAGACCCTGGAGTGGATGCCGCCCTCCTGCGCCTATCGCCGGCTGCACGAGGGCAAGAGCCTGCCGCTGTGGCATCCGCTGATCACCGGCGATCCGGAGAGCACCCACAAGGCCGGGATCTCGGTGCGCGACCAGACGGTGTCGGAGCTGTCGTTCAGCGATCCTGAAGATGCGCTGGACTTCGTGGCCACCGACCTGATGTACGACAAGAGCGACGTGATCTACGACCCCGAGGACTGAGCCTTGAAACCCTCTTCCATGGGGAGAGGGTTTCAAGGGCGAGCCCGGCCGCCATGCTGAACCGAGCCAATTCCGGGTTTCCACCGATTTACACCTTAAGGTCACGGCCGGATCGTCCCGGCGGAGCAGATCCGGAGCCCGACCATGGACAGACGCCATTTCGCCGCCCTGGCCCTCACCAGCCTCGCGATGACCGCCGCCGCCCGGCCCGCCCTGGCGGCCAAGCCGGGGGCCGAGTGGGACGGGCTGGTCAAGGTCAAGGCCAAGCGGTTCGACAAGGTCTATCTGCGGCCCGGCGCCGACTTTCGCGGCTACACCAAGGTGATCCTCGACCCGACCGAGATCGCGTTCGAGAAGAACTGGCGGCGCGACTACAACAATAACCAGAGGTCGACCTCGCTGGAGGTCACCGACCGGGACATCCAGCGCATGATCGAGGAGGGCCGCAAGTCCGCCGCCGAGATCCTGCAGAAGGCCTATACGGCGGGCGGCTATCCGGTGGTGACCGAGCCGGCGTCCGACGTTCTGCGGGTGCGCACCTCCCTGATCGACATCATCGTCCGCGCGCCGGACGTCATGGGCCCGGCGAACGTGCGCACCTACAGCCGCGACGCCGGCGAGATCACCCTGGTGGTGGAGGCGCGGGACTCGCTGACCGGATCCCTGCTGGGCCGGGTGGTCGACGACCGCACGATCGACGACTTCACGATGGAATGGCGCAACCGGGTCACCAACCGCATGGACTTCGACCGGCAGGTCGAGTCCTGGGCCAAGAACAGCGTCAAGGGCCTGAACAAGCTGAAGACCCTGTCGCCGATCGCGGGGTAGGGCGGTCGCATTCAGCACTTTGAACGGCTCGGCCCGTCTCCGAGCCATCCCTTTGATCCGTCATTCCCGCCCTGAAATGACGGGATCCACCGCGACCGACAATGTCCGCCGCCGGCGCTGAGCGCGGACATGCTGATCGTTGTTCGGGGTGGAAAAAGGCAAGCACCCGGCGCGCCTGCTGGCGATACGGGCGCCTGGGTCTCACAGCTTCACATTACAGAAGCTTTAGTTGGCGCCGTTCGGGAACGCGGCCATGGCTGCCCCGCCCGAGGGGAAAGACATGCGCGTATTGTTTTTGTTGCTGGTGCTTCTTGCCGCACCGTCCGTTGGCCTCGCAGACTCTAACTTTACCCGCGCGAACCCGCCCGGCCCGCACGCGGTGGGACTGAAGGTCGTCGAGCAATACGATTTCTCCCGCGCCTATCGGGGGCTCACCGACGTCGCCACGGGCAAGGTGGTCACCGGAGAGCGAGCGCGGCCGATCCAGACCTTTGTCTGGTACCCTGCGGCAAAGACCGCCGAGCCGACTATGACCGTCGCCGACTATCTCAAGATCGGCGCCAGCGACGACGATTTCGAACACACGCCCGCCGAGCGCGCGGCCCTGGAGGCCGCGTTCGCCCGGCAACGGACCGGCGCCCTGTCGCCGCAGCGCGCTAAGGCCGAGCTGGCCGCGCCGATGCAGGCCCATCGTGACGCCGCCGCCGTATCAGGCAAGTTCCCGGTCGTGATCTACGCTCCTAGCTTCAGCGCCTGGGCGTTCGAGAACGCCGACCTGTGCGAATACCTGGCCAGCCAGGGCTATGTGGTCATCGCGAGCCCCAGCCTGGGTCAGGCTCAGCGCGACATGACAACCGACCTGGAGGGCGTCGAGACCCAGGCGGGCGACATCGAATTCCTGATTGGCTACGCCCATGGCCTGCCCCAGGCCGACACCAACCGCCTGGCCGTGATCGGCTATAGCTGGGGCGGCCTGGCCAATGTCCTGGCCGCGGCCAAGGATAGCCGCATCGACGCCCTGGTCGCCCTGGATGGCTCGGTCCGGTACTGGCCCCAGTTGCTCAAGCAGGCCGCCTACGCCACCCAGGCCCGCGCCACCGCACCGCTGCTCTTTGTCGCCGCCCGGCCGCGTGAGATCGAGGAGCTGTCAGAGGGCCGCAACGAAGTGACCAGCCCGCTCAACCACATGAAATATGCCGATGTCTACCGCGTCACGCTGGCCCCCATGGTGCATGAGAACTTCTCGGTGATGTTCGGCCAACGCCTGCTGGGCGACAGCCGTTACGACGAGTACGACAAGGACGAGCTGTCGACCGCAACCGCTTGGATGGAGACCTATGTCCGCCGGTTCCTGGACGCCTATCTGAAAGGCGACGCGGCCAGCCGGGCGTTCCTGGACCTGCCGGCCGCCAAGAGCGGCGCGCCCGCCCACCTGCTGACCACCCGCGTGACCCACAGCCAGGGCGCGCCGCCCACCCGCGCGGCTTTCGCCGCCGAACTGGCCCGCCAGGGCTTCGGCAAGACGTCGAGCGTCTACCAGGACTTCAAAGCCCGGGAGCCGGACTTCATGCTCTCCGATGACGAGCTGGTGAGTTGGGGCTACCAGCGCATGGGCGACGGCGACATCGGCGCGGCGGTCGCCCTGCTTCGGCTGGACACCGAGATCCACGCGGACAGCTGGAACGCCTTCGACAGCCTGGGCGAGGCCTACGCCAAGAACGGCGACAAGGCCCTGGCGATCGCCGCCTACCGCCAGTCGCTGGTGCTGAACCCGAAGAACACCAACGGGGTCGAGCAATTGAGAGCGCTCGGGGTGCAGCCCTAGGGGCGCAAAAGGCCCACGGCGCGACGTCCGCGACGGGTCCCGTCCCGCCATCTGCAGCGGAGCCCGATCCGGACCTTCAGATCGCGGCCGCGAGCAATTGTCGGTCTCGGGTGACGCACGCCCTTGTGCCGGGAACCCCTCTGTCCGCCGCAAGTGCGGGAATGACGGTTAGAAGGGGAGGGTTTGGAGCAGCTCAAGGCTCCGATCTAGACCCTCAATCCCCCGGCCCCCGCTTGCCCGACAGTAGGGCGTAGATCGCCATGGCGTGCCCGTGGCCCAGGCCCAGCTGGCCCTTGCCCCAGGCCACGACCTGGCCGGCCTTCACGTCCGGCTTGAGCGCGCCGCCCTCCGACAGCCCGGCCGCGTCGGCCGCCGCCTTCAGGGCCGGGGCGTCGAGGCCGGTCTTGGCCTGGATGGTGTCGAGATAGGCTTGGAAGGACATCGGGCGGCTCCGTGGGGTGGCTGTTGATCCTAGGACGGGCGGGAAGCGCGCTGGCCGACAGGGGGCGGTGTTTTTTTCCCGCCCCTCGCCCCCGTCGTCGCCGGTTCGCGCCAGCGGACGGGCCTCGCCGAGGCGCTTTCGTGAGACGTCTGTCGAAGGCCATCGCGGGTCGCCGGCGCCGCCGAAGGTCGAAGAAAGTCAGCGGACCGTGTCGGTTTCAGACAGGTTCGATCGTCGTCCCGATGAGAGGCTGGCGCTCGCGGTCCGAGTTTCGGCCTGGCGAAAACGGAAACGGAGACCCTCGCCATGAGCGTGCGCGAGCAGATCGAGGGCTATATTGGCGATCAGTCTCCAGCCAAGCGCGAGGAATTGCGGGATCTGCACCGGCGCATCCTGGCGATTTCGCCCGACGCCAAGCTCTGGTTCCTGGATGGCCGGAACGACGCCGGCAAGGTCGTTTCCAATCCGAATATCGGCTACGGCTCGGAGAGGCTCAGCTACGCCGCCGGGGAGCCCCGGGCGTTCTACAAGATCGGCCTGAGCGCCAACACGTCCGGACTGTCGGTCTACGTCATGGGTCTGAAGGACAAGACCTACCTGTCCAGGACCTATGGGGCGCGGCTCGGGAAGGCCAAGGTCACCGGCTATTGCATCAGCTTCAGGTCCGTAAAGGACCTGGACCTCGGCGTGCTCGAGGAGCTCGTCGCCGACGCCCTGGGGCCGGGGCCGGCGGGCGCGTCGTCCTAGGACGGACCTTTCGAACCTCAGTGGCGGGTCGACGGCGGTCGCGACCCCTCAAATTCCCGCCGCGACAGCGCCCCTGACGGGGATCCAGCCTCGTCGATCCTCGGCGCTTGGCGAACGAACGCCAGCGAAATCAACGTCCTAAACTTTCTCGACCTAAGTTATCAGCGGCGCTCGCTGCTCCCGTATCTTTGTGCCATGGCCGGGAGAAGCGAGATGACCTCGGAAGACCTGCTGCGAGACAGCGACGTCCTCATGGTGGAGATGCACGTCGCGAACGTGAAAGAGATCTACGACACGACGTCCCTGCGCACCCAAATCGAGCAAACCAAACTGCTGGCCGCCGTCGGCCTGACCGCGGCTCGGATGCACGCGATCCTGGCCATGAAGCGTCGGGCGCAGGCCGACATCGCGGCCAACGCCAAGGCGATCAAGGCCTCCACGATGAAGGCCAGGGCCGCCAACGAGAACGACGCCGCCAAGCAAGAGGAGCAGGAAATGGATGACGACACTCGTCGCACCCCCGAACGGATGGCGCAGCTTCACGCCGATATACGACAGCGACTGGAGGCTGCTCGAGTCGCCCGAGAATCTAAGCAACTGGCTGGACGAGGCGCCGGAGCGACGGATCGCGCGCTGCCGCGCGGCGTGGAAGCCGAGGGCGGCGCACCAGCTCCCGTCGGATGAGCCCTGGAGCACCTGGTTGTTCCTGGGCGGTCGCGGGGCCGGCAAGACCTTCGCGGGCGCGTCCTGGATCAAGGAGCAATCCCGGCATGTCGGCAGCCTGGCCCTGGTCGGCCCCACCTTTCACGACGTGCGCGAGGTGATGATCGAGGGCCCTTCGGGCCTCAAGAGCCTCTACCCGCCGGGCGAACGTCCGACTTGGCGCGCCAGCCGGCGACGTCTGGAATTTCGCAACGGCGCCGTCGCCCAGGCCTTCTCGGCCGAGGACCCGGACTCCCTGCGCGGCCCGCAGTTCCACGCCGCCTGGGCCGACGAGTTCTGCGCCTGGCCCAAGCCCGCCGAGACCCTGGCCATGCTGCGGTTCGGCCTGCGCCTGGGGACCGACCCGCGCCTGGTGGTGACCACCACGCCCCGGCCGATCCGCGCCCTGCGAAACCTGATCGCCGAGCCCGGCACGGTCGACACCCGCGCCCCGACCTCGGCCAACGCCGACCACCTGGCGCCGGCCTTCCTGTCGACCCTGCGGAGCCTCTACGGCGGCACCCGCCTGGCCGCCCAGGAGCTGGACGGGCTGATCGTCGAGGGCGAGGGCGGGCTGTTCCGCGCCCAGGACCTGGCCCGCTGCCGGGGCGCGCCGCCGGCCGCCTTCGAGCGCGTGGTCGTGGCCGTCGACCCGCCGGCCACGGCGGGCGGCGACGCCTGCGGCATCGTGGTCTGCGGGCGCTTCGACGGCCGGGCCTTCGTGCTCGAGGACCGCACCGCCAAGGGCCTGTCGCCCAACGGCTGGGCCCGCCGCGCGGTCGAGGCCGCCGTCCGCTGGTCGGCCGACGCCCTGGTGGCCGAGGCCAACCAGGGCGGCGACATGGTCCGCTCGGTCCTTGCCCAGGCCGCCCCGCCCTGCGCGGTCAAGCTGGTCAAGGCGTCCGTGGGCAAGCGCGCCCGCGCCGAGCCGGTGGCGGCCCTGTACGAACAGGGCCGCGTGATCCACTGCGGGGCCTTTCCGGCCCTGGAGGAGGAGCTGATGGCCCTGGGGTCGGGGGACCTGGACCACAGCCCGGACCGGGCCGACGCCTTGGTCTGGGCGGTGAGCGAGCTGATGCTGGGGGTGGGGCGCAGGCCGCGGTTGAGCGTGTTGTAACGCACTGACTTGCCCCCTACGGACCGCTTCGCGGTCGTCTTCCCCCATTGGGGGAAGAAGGTTCGCCGGCGCTGACGCGCTTCCTCCGCCCCCTATGGGGGCGGACAGGCGGCGAAGCCGCCAGGTGGGGGCAAGTGAGTGAGCTGCTCACGTATCGCGAGGACCGCGCTGTCGACCGAATCCAGCACCCAGCTCGCTGGAATCCGCAGCGTCATGATCCCTTGCCGCGCCAACCATCGGTCCCGCGCGGCGTCCTTCTCCGAACGGTCTTCGGTGTAGTGTTCCGCGCCATCGACTTCCACCGCCAACCGGTGCGCCGGACAGAAGAAGTCCAGCACATAGGGCCCAATCGGGTGCTGCCGACGGAACTTCAAACCGTCCAGCTGCCCACGCCGGATGGCGTTCCATAGCTTCAGCTCCGGCAGGGTCATCTCTTTGCGCAGCCGCCTGGCGTTGACGACCGTCGGTCGTGGCGCGGTCATGTGGCTCACCCCCTTGCCCCCACCTGACGGCTGCGCCGTCTGTCCGCCCCCATAGGGGGCGGAGGATGGCGCGCCGCCGGTCCAGGCAACCCTAACATGTTCCCTTTTCGTTCTCAACCTCCGCGAGGCGTCCGACATGCCCCTGTTCAAACCCCGCCGTCCGCCCCCCATGGCGCCGGAGGCCAAGGACTCCCGGGCCGCGCGCCTGATCGCCCTGACCACGGCGGGCCGTCCGCGCTGGACGCCGCGCGACTACGCGGCCCTGGCGTCCGAGGGCTTCGGCAAGAACCCGATCGCCTATCGCTGCGTGCGGATGATCGCCGAGGCCGCCGCCGCCGTGCCGCTCACGGTCTTCGTCGGCGGCCGGCGGGCCGACGACCATCCGCTGCGCAAGCTGCTCCAGGCCCCCAATCCCGAGCAAGGCGGGGCCGACCTGATGGAAGCGTTCTTCGGGCACCTGCAGGTGGCGGGGAACGGCTATCTGGAGGCTTCGGGCGACGACGCCCCGACCGAGCTCTACGCCCTGCGGCCCGACCGGATGACCGTGGTGCCCGGTCCGCGCGGCTGGCCCCTGGCCTACGACTACCAGGCCGCCGGCCGCACCGCCCGGATCGGCCGCGACGGGTCCGGCTGGCTGCCGGTGCTGCACCTGCGGCTGTTCAACCCGACCGACGATCATTACGGCTTCTCGCCGCTCGAGGCGGCGGCCTTCGCGATCGACGTGCACAACGCCTCGGGGGCCTGGAACAAGGCCCTGCTCGACAATTCGGCCCGGCCGTCCGGGGCCCTGGTCTACGCAAACCGTGAAGCGGGCGACCGGCTGTCGGCGGAGCAGTTCGAGCGGCTGAAGGCCGAGCTGTCCGACGCCCACGCCGGCACGGCCAACGCCGGACGGCCGCTGCTGCTGGAGGGCGGGCTGGACTGGCGGCCGATGTCGCTGAGCCCCGCCGACATGGACTTCATCGCCGGCAAGTCCGCCGCCGCCCGCGAGATCGCCCTGGCCTTCGGGGTGCCGCCCCAGCTGCTGGGCGTGCCGGGCGACGCGACCTACGCCAACTACCGCGAGGCCAACGGGGCGTTCTGGCGCCACACCGTCGTGCCCCTGGCCGAGCGGGCGGCGCGGGCCCTGTCGGTGTGGCTGGAGCCCAAGTTCCCCGGCGCCCGCATCGCCTGCGACCTGGACGCCGTGCCGGCGCTTTCCGCCGAGCGCGACGCGCTGTGGGCGCGGCTGGAGGGGGCGAGCTTCCTGACCGACGCCGAGCGGCGGCGGCTGGCGGGGTTGGAGGGGTAGCTCACCCCCTTGCCCCCACCTGACCGCTACGCGGTCTGTCCGCCCCCATAGGGGGCGGAGGACGCCCCCAGCCGCCGCACGGCGTCCTCTTCCCCCTCTGGGGGAAGACGGCCGCGAAGCGGCCCGTAGGGGGCAAGTGTTCACCGCCCGGGAGACACCCATGACCTCACCCCACCGCTGGCGGCTCGACCGCCAGGTCTCCGTCGGCCTGCTGGTCGCCGTGGCCCTGCAGGCCGCGACCGCCCTGCTGTGGGCCGGCCGGGCGTCGGCCCGCATCGACGACCTGCGCCAGCGTCTCGACGCCCAGGCTCCGGTCGCCGAGCGCCTGGCCCGCCTGGAGGCCCAGGCCGACGCCACCCGCGCCTCGCTGGCCCGGATCGAGAGCAAGCTGGACGCGCAGTAGCGCACGGACTTGCCCCCACCTGACGGCTTCGCCGTCTGTCCGCCCCCATAGGGGGCGGAGGACGCTCCAGCCGCCGCACGGCGCCCTCTTCCCCCTGTGGGGGAAGACGACCGCGAAGCGGTCCGTAGGGGGCAAGTGTTCACCGCACAGGAGCCCTCATGAAAGACCTGGAGATCGAAGGCCACGCCTCCCTCTTCTGGACCCGCGACCTCAACGACGACGTCGCCGCCGCCGGCGCCTTCGCCGCCAGCCTGGCCCGCACCGGTCCGGGCGGCGTGAAGATGCTGCACCAGCACGACGACGCCGAGCCCGTCGGCGTCTGGGACGAGATGGCCGAGGACGCGGCGGGCCTGTTCGTCCGTGGACGGATATTGCGAACCACGCCACGCGGCCGCCTCGTCGCCGCCCTGGTCGAGGCCGGGGCGCTGGACGGCCTGTCCATCGGCTTCCGCGCCGTGAAGGCCCGCCCCGACGACACCGGGCGCCTGCGCGTGCTGACCGCGGTCGAGCTGTGGGAGGTGTCGATCGTGACGTTCCCGATGCTGCCGGGCGCGCGGCTCAAGCGCGTCGACGGCTGATCACCAAGTCCCTCCCCCCGTGGGGGAGGCGGCCCGGAGGGCCGGTGGGGGGAGCAGACCCACCTCGGCCAACTCCCCCCAACCGTCGCCCTTCGGGCGACACCTCCCCCACGGGGGGAGGGCCTTTCCTGACGACTTCCCAAAAACCGGAGATTCCCATGAAGGAAACCAAACAGGCCGCGGCCTCGCCGGAGGCCCGCGCCGCGCTGCACGAAGTGCTGGCGGCGTTCGAAGGCTTCAAGGCCGCCAACGATCAGCGCCTGGCGGCGCTGGAGACCAAGCGCGCCGACGTGCTGCTGGAGGAGAAGGTCGCGCGCATCGACGACGCGGTCGCCAACGCCCAGGCGCGGCTGGACCGCGTGCTGGCCGACGCGCGTCGGCCCACGATCGGCGGGGAAGGCCGGCTGGTCGTTCCCGACGAGCGCAAGGCCGCCTTCGACCGCTACATCAAGACCGGCGAGACCCCCGCGCTTCTGCTCGAAGCCAAGGGCCTGTCCGAGGGCGTGGCCACGGCCGGCGGCTATGTGGCCCCGGCCGAGCTGGAGCGGCAGATCCTGCGCCGCCTGGCCGCGTCCTCGCCCATGCGCGACATCTGCCAGGTGCGCACCATCGGCGCGGGCACGTTCCGCAAGCCGGTCTCGACCGCCGGCCTGGCCGCCAGCTGGGTGGCCGAGACCGCCTCGCGTCCGGAGACCACGGCGCCGACCCTGGACGTGATCGACTTCCCGGCCGGCGAGCTCTACGCCAGCCCGGCCGCCACCCAGGCCCTGCTCGACGACGCCTATGTCGACATCGACGAGTGGCTGGCCGAGGAGGTGCAGGACGCCTTCGCCGCCCAGGAGACGGCGGCCTTCGTCGCCGGCGACGGGGTCAACAAGCCCAAGGGCCTGCTGGCCTACACCGCCGCCGCCGACGCCTCGGCGACCTGGGGCCAGGTCGGCTACCTGGCCACCGGCGTGGCCGGCGCCTGGCCGGCCTCGAACCCGACCGACAAGCTGATCGACCTGATCTACGCGGCCAAGACCCAGTACCGCCAGAACGGCCGCTTCGTGATGAACCGCCGCACGGTCAGCGCGGTGCGCAAGTTCAAGGACGCCCAGGGCAACTACATCTGGAACGCGGCCCTGCAGCCGGGCCAGTCGGCCAGCCTGCTGGGCTATCCGGTGACCGAGATCGAGGCCATGCCCGACGTCGCGGCCAACGCCATGGCCATCGCGTTCGGCGATTTCGAGAAAGGCTATCTGATCGTCGACCGCGCCGGGGTGCGAGTGCTGCGCGACCCCTATTCGGCCAAGCCCCACGTGCTGTTCTACACCACCAAGCGGGTCGGCGGCGGGGTGCAGAACTTCGACGCGATCAAGCTGCTGAAGTTCGCGGTGTCGTAGCCGCGGCGACGCCCTAAAACTCCCCCCTCCGTCGACTTCGCCGACACCTCCCCCACAGGGGGAGGACCTCGCGATCAGTTCCTCCCCCTGTGGGGGAGGCGGTCCGAAGGACCAGAGGGGGGAGTCTCTTCCTTCCTTTCAGGACCCCCCACATGCCCCTCTCCACCACCCTGGCCGAGGCCAAGGGTTTCCTGCGCGTGGCCGACGCCGCCGAGGACGCCCTGGTGACTCTGCTGATCGACGCGGCCGAGGCGCGGGTCGCCGCCGCCGCCGGCCTGGCGCTCACCCAGGCCAGCCCCGCGCCGCTGCGGCTGGCGGTGCTGGTCCTGGTCGCCCACGCCTACGAGCATCGCGACGGCTCCGAACCGCCGCCCGGCCTGGTCGAGGCCTGGCTGGCTCCGTACCGCGAGGCCCGGCTGTGAGCGGGGCCGACGCGGCCGTCACCGCCGCCCTGGTCGAGGCCCTGAAGGCCGCGCCCGCCGTCTCCGCCCTGGTCGCCGCCCGCGTCCACGCCGACGCCCCGCGCCATCCGGTCTATCCGTGCGTCAGCCTGGGCCGCCAGGAGGGCCGGCCGTTCGGGTCCGACGGCGACCTTGGGGCGGACGGGCTGGAGCACCTGCTGACGCTCACCTGCGCCAGCAAGTTCGGCGGGCCCGAGGAGGCCCGCGCCGTCACCGCCGCCGTCCGCGCCGCCGTGCACAACGCGGCCTTGAGCGTCGCGGGCCGTCGCCTGGTCACCCTGCGCGTCACCTATGCCGACGTCTTCCGCGCCGCCGACCGCGAGCTGTCGCTCGGGGTGCTGCGGGTGCGGGCGGTGACCGAAGCCCTCTAACGAAAGGACATCCCCATGGCCGCCCAAGCCGGCAAAGACATCCTGCTGAAGATCAGCGACGGCGCGCCGACGCCGGCGTTCACCACCGTGGCCGGCCTGCGGACCCGGACGATCAGCCTCAACGCCCAGACCATCGACGCCACCGACGGCGACAGCGCCGGCCGCTGGCGCGAGCTGCTGGCCGGATCGGGCGTGCGCTCGGTCGCCGTGTCCGGCTCCGGCGTGTTCCGCGACGCGGCCTCCGACGCGGCGGTGCGCGACAGCTTCTTCGCCCAGACCGCCCGGACCTGGCGGCTGGTGATCCCCGACTTCGTGCAGCTGGAGGGGCCGTTCCTGGTGGCGGCCCTGGAATATGCCGGCGATCACGACGGCGAGGCGGCGTTCGCCCTGTCCCTGGCCTCGGCCGGGGCGGTGACGTTCACGGCGATCTGATCTTCTCCTCCCCCGTGCAACGGGGGAGGGGGACCACGAAGTGGTGGAGGGGGCGCGGCCGTGCGCATGGCCGCGGCGGACGCCCCTCCGTCGCGATGTGTATCCGCATCGCGCCACCTCCCCCGCGATGCGGGGGAGGAGAAGGAGCTCAACCATGCCCACTATTCCCAACCCCGCCCGAGGCGAGGTCGTCGTCCCGCTGGCCGGAACGCCCCGCCGGCTGTGCCTGACCCTGGGCGCCCTGGCCCGCATCGAGGCGGCGCTGGATCTCGACGACTGGAGCGCTCTGCCCGAGCGTTTCGGCCGGCTGTCGGCCACCGAACTGCTGGCGGTGCTCGCGGCCCTGCTGGAAGGCGGCGGCGAGGATCCCGAGGTGCTGGACACAGCCCCGGTCTCGATCCCGGAAGCCGTCGCGGCGGTGGCCGCCGCCCTCTCTGCCTGTGCTTAGGGGCGGCTTGCGCATGAAGGCTCATTGGCGCGCGGCCCTGCGCCTGGCGGCCCTGGGCCTGGGCATCCCGCCCGAGGCCTTCTGGCGGCTGCCCCTGGCCGAGTGGCGGGCTTTGACCGAGGCCCCGGCCGCGTCGGTCCTCAACCGCGCGGCGCTTGACGCCCTGATCGCCCGCTTTCCCGATGAGGAGATCCGATGAGCGACTTTGAAGCGAACGGCCTCGACGCCGTCCCCGCCCGCGCGACCGAGGCCGCCGCCGCCCTGGCCGCCCTGCGCGCGCCGGCCGAGCAGGCGGCCCGGGCCATCGACGAGGCCTTCGCCAAGGCGGGGACGGGCCTGGCCCGCTCGCTGGCCCACGCGGCCGCCGACGGCAAGGTCAGCCTGGCCGAGCTGGCGCGGGCGGTGATCGACGCGGTCTCGGCGGGTTCCGGCGAAGGCGGGAGCGGCCTGGCCCAGGCCCTGGTCAACGCGGTTGGCTCGCGGTTTTCAGGCGCGAGGGCCGACGGCGGCCCGGTCGCGGCCGGCGGCGCCTATCTGGTCGGCGAGCGCGGCCCCGAACTGTTCCGCCCGGCCGGGGCCGGCGCGGTCGAGCCGCTGAGCGGCCTTGGGGCCGGCGGCGGGGTCAATGTCACGATCAACGTCCAGGGCGGCGACGCCGCGAGCCTGGCCCGCTCCGACGCCCAACTGGCCCAGGCCCTGGCGCGGGCGGTGAGCCTGGGGGCGAGGGGGCTGTGAAAATCGAACCGCTCATCCCGGCGAATGCCGGGACCCAGATCCCATGGCGGAGAGACTGACTGGAAGTGCTCGGCGCGTTTGGCGTCAACCACACCGCTATTCCATCTGGGTCCCGGCATTCGCCGGGATGAGCGGATCTATATTCAGGCGTTGGGGTTCAAATCGTGGAACAAGTCTCGCCACGTCGGATTGTCGGCTTCGATCAACATCAGCTTCCAGGATCGCCGCCATTCCTTGATCCGCCGCTCGCGCCGAAACGCGCCCTCGCGGGTCTCGAAGACCTCGTACCAGACCAGGACCGTGCAGCCATACTTCGCCGTGAAGCCGTCGCGAAGATACCCGCGATGCTCTTCGATGCGACGCATCAGATCATCGGTGGACCCGATGTAGAGCGTGCCGTTCCGCCCGCTTGCGACGATGTAGGTGTAGAAGGCCATGCAGCATTTCCCCACCGCCTGGACGATGGGGAAAGCTTAGAAATCAACGTTTCAGCGTTTCACGCTCAGACCATCACCGGCGTCAGCAGCGGCGGTTCGCCGTAGCGGTTCTCGCCCGGCTGGCCTTCGGCGATCCCCACCCACAGGGTGAAGCCGATCATCGTCACGAAGGCGACGACGATGCTGACCAGCAGGACGCCGACGCCGGCCAGGGCGGCGATCTCGGGGTCGTGGTTGGTGACCGCGGCCATGACCGCGCCGACGCCGATCCAGAGGGCCGAGCCGATCACCAGCATCGGGCCCAGCGCCAAGGCCGGCGCCTGCCACCAGCCGCTGCGGCCCATGTCGTGCAGGCGCTTGGTGCACAGGCACACCCAGGCGAACAGCGCGACCAGCCCCAGGGCGTGGCCGATCACCGGGATCCACCCGGCCACCACCTGGACGCCCAGCAGCATCAGCCAGCCGATCCAGAACGCCTGGCGGCCGATGCGGCCCTCGGCGGAGAAGAACAGCGATTTCCAGTTCATTTCCAGCTCCCAATCTTGAGGCGAGATTAGGGCCGGCGCGCTCGCGGTTGAAGTGAATTGCACGTCATGACGCGGGTTTAACCTGGAGAAAGCCGCCAGGATCGGGCGGGGCCGGACGCCGGGGACGAGCGCAACGCGCCGAGCCAGGTCGTGAAGACGAGTCCCAGGACGGCCGTGACCATCGCATCGGCCGCGAGCGGCGCGATGATCGCCATCCCTTCGGGGAACAGGTCGTACACCCAGAACCCGACCAGGACGTGGACCAGCAGGCTGGCCAGGCCGAGGACGATCAGCGCGTGAGGGCGTTTTCCGGCGTCGCGCGCCCGCTTCAGCATCAGGCAGGCCGTGGCGTAGAGGCGAGCGGCGACCAGAAAGACGCCCGCTATGAGCGGGACATCCGGCGGGGCGGCGTGACGGAGGTGACCGGCGACGTCGCTGAGGACCCAGGCCTCTCCGACCGCGGGAAGCGCCGCCCAGGCCACGTCCATGTCGACGACGGTCAGCCCGACAACGACCGCCAGGCTGACGATCGTCAGCTGGATCAGGCCGCTCCAGAACGCGCGCCGATCGATGGCGCCGCGCGGATCGAACAACAGGGACAGCAGGCTCATCGGCGGGCTCCTCCAGGCATTCAATTCCTATAAGTGAACACTCACTTACATTCAAGAGGCTAAATCATGACCGCGTTCCACGAGACGCGCCTGCCCGCGCGCCTGGCCTTCGGCTGCACCGGCGGGGTCGAGCGACGGACCCAGGTGACGACCCTGGCTTCGGGCTTCGAGCGGCGGTCCAGCCCTTGGGCCCAAGGCCGACGTCGCTATCTGATCGGCACGGCGACACGGCCGCTGGACGACGCGGCCGAGCTGGTGGCGTTCTTCGAGGCGCGGCGCGGGCGGTTGCACGGCTTCCGGTTCCGCGACCCGGCCGACTGCAAGTCGTGCGCGCCCTCGGGGACCCCGGCCGCCACGGACCAGGCGATCGGAACCGGCGACGGGGTCCGCGAGACCTTCGCCCTGGCCAAGACCTATGGGAGTGACGAGACGGCGGCGGTGCGGCCGATCGCCAAGCCCGTGGCCGGAACGGTCAAGGTCGCGGTGGCCGGCGTCGCCCTGGCGGCCGGGGCCTTCGCGGTCGACACGGCCACGGGCCTGGTGACCCTGACGAGCGCCCCGGCGGCCGGAGCGGCGATCACCGCCGGCTTCGAGTTCGACGTGCCGGTGCGCTTCGACGGCGACCGCATCGACGTCACCCTGGAAAGCTTCAACGCCGCCCGGGTCGGGGCCGTGGCCCTGATCGAGGTGCGGGTCTGATGCGCGCGCTCCCCGCCGAACTGGCCGACCGCCTCGAAAGCGGCGCGGCCGGCCTCTGCCACGCCTGGATCCTGACCCGGGCCGACGGGATGGTGCTGGGCTTCACCGACCACGACCGCGACCTGGTCGTCGAGGGCGTTGCCTGCCGGGCCGCCAGCGGCTGGACCGCCGGGGCGGCCGAGACGGCGGCCGGCTTCTCGCCCGGCCTGGCCGCGGCGGTCGGCGGTTTCGACGACGCGGCGCTGTCGGAAGCCGACCTGGCGGCCGGGCTCTATGACGGAGCGCGGGTCGAATGCCGGGTGGCCGACGCGTCGGCGCCCGGCCTGTCGGTGTTGCTGTGGACGGCCAGCGTCGCGTCCGCCAAGGCCGAGGGCGGGGGCTTCACCCTGGCCCTGGAAGGCCCGCTGGCGGCGCTGGACCGCGTGGCGGGGCGGACGTTCGGCCGGTCCTGCGACGCGGCGTTCGGCGACTTGCGGTGCGGGGTGGATGTCGGGGCCTTTCCGGGGGCGACCTGCGACAAGCGCTGGGCCACGTGCCGGGAGGTGTTCGGCAATGGGCTGAACTTCCGGGGTTTCCCGACGGCGCCGGGCGAGGATTTCCTGACGCTGTATCCCAGTGATGGGGAGCGGAATGACGGCGGGCGGCGGTGAGGGGACCACTTGCCCCCACCTGGCGGCTGCGCCGCCTGTCCGCCCCCGCAGGGGGCGGAGGGCGGCGTGCGCGGCCCCTCTTCCCCCTCTGGGGGAAGACGACCGCGAAGCGGTCCGTAGGGGGCAAGTGTTCGCCGCCGAAACGTCGGTGAGTTCACGCGCCCTGGCCGAAGCCCGCCTCTGGCTCGGCACCCCCTATCAGCACCAGGCCTCGCTGCGCGGGGTCGGCTGCGACTGCCTGGGCCTGGTGCGCGGGGTCTGGCGGGCCTTGCACGGCGCGGAGCCCGAGGCCCCGCCGCCCTATCGCCCCGACTGGGCCGAGCTGGGCGGGCGCGAGCTGCTGGCGCAGGCGCTCGAACGCCGGCTGATCCCGCTGGATCCCGCCGCCGTCCGCCCGGGCGACGTGCTGCTGTTCCGCATGGCCCCCGGCGCCCCGGCCAAGCACTGCGCGATCGCCTCGGCGCACGACCGGATGATCCACGCCTATTGGGGCCGCGCCTGCGTCGAGAGCTGGCTGGGCCGCTGGTGGCGCGAGCGGCTGGTCGCGGCGTTTCGTTTTCCCGAAGTCTGAAGGACACCCCATGGCCCAGGTCATTCTCTCCGCCGTCGGCTCGGCTCTGGCGGGACCGATCGGCGGGGCGATCGGCTCCACGGTCGGCCAGGCGATCGACAACGCCGCGATCAACGCCCTCACGCCGGCCCGCCAGGTCGGACCGCGCATCCCGGCGCTTCGGCTGTCGGGCGCGGCGGAGGGCGCGCCGATGGCCGCGGTGTTCGGCCGGGCCCGGGTGGCCGGCCAGGTGATCTGGGCCGCGCGGTTCAAGGAACGCTGGGTCGACGGTCATGCCGGCGGAAGCCCATTCGGAAGCAAGGGGAGCCCGCGCACCACCAGCGCCGCCTACAGCCTGTCGTTCGCCGTCGCCGTCTGCGAAGGCCCGATCGACGGGATCGGCCGGGTCTGGGCCGACGGCAAGCCGATGGACATGGCCGGGGTGGTCATGCGCGTCCACACCGGGGCCGAGGACCAGGCGCCCGATCCGCTGATCGCGGCGGTCGAGGGGGAAGCCCCGGCCTATCGCGGCACGGCCTATGTGGTGTTCGAGGACCTGCCGCTGGGCGCCTACGGAAACCGTCCGCCGCAGCTGTCGTTCGAGGTGTTCCATCGCCCCCGCGCCGGCGGCGCGCCGGCGGGTCTCGAAGACCATCTGAAGGGCGTCTGCCTGATCCCCGGCGCGGGCGAGTTCGTCTACGCCACGGATCTGGTCCTGCGCCGCGACGGCCTGACCCGGACCACGGCCGAGACCCTGAACAACAGCGAGGGCCGTCCCGACCTGATGGTGTCGCTCGACCAGCTGCAGGCCCAGCTTCCCAAGGTGGAGGAGGTGACCCTAGTGGTCGCTTGGTTCGGCGACGACCTGCGCTGCGGGTCGTGCGCGATCCGGCCCAAGGTCGAGACGGCGGCCAAGGCGACCCTCCCGTTCGACTGGCGGGTCAACGGCGTGGAGCGCGCCGACGCGGCGGTGGTCTCGCAGAGCGGCGGCGGCCCGGCTTATGGCGGCACGCCGGCCGACCGGGCCGTGCTGCAGGCCATCGCCGAGCTGAAGCGGCGCGGGCTGCGCGTGACGCTCTATCCGTTCGTGCTGATGGACGTGCCGGCGGGCGCCGGCCTGCCCGATCCCTACGGCGGCGCGGCCCAGGGCGCCTATCCCTGGCGCGGCCGGATCACCTGCCATCCCGCCGCCGGTCGCGCCGGTTCGCCGGACAAGACCGCCGCCGCGACCGCCCAGGTCTCGGCCTTCTTCGGCGCGGCGACGGCGGCCCAGTTCGGGGCCGCCGACGGCCTGCCGACCTACAGCGGCCCGGCCGGCGACTGGGGCCTGCGGCGAATGCTGCTGCACTACGCCAAGCTGGCCCAGCTGGCGGGCGGGGTGGACGGCTTCATCCTGGGCTCGGAGCTGCGCGGCCTGACGACGGTGCGCGACGGGGCCTCGTCCTATCCGGCCGTGACCGGGCTGAAGAGCCTGGCCGCCGAGGTGCGGAGCCTGCTGGGGCCGGCGACCAGGCTCGGCTACGCCGCCGACTGGAGCGAGTATTTCGGCCACCAGCCGGGCGACGGGTCCGGCGACGTCCACTTCCACCTCGACCCGCTGTGGAGCGACGCGAACATCGATTTCGTCGGGATCGACTTCTATCCGCCGATGGCCGACTGGCGCGACGGCGACGACCATCTGGACCTGGGGCAGGGCGGGCCGCACGACATCGCCTATCTGCGCGGCAACCTGACCGGCGGCGAGGGCTTCGACTGGTTCTACGCTTCCGACGCCGCGCGGACGACGCAGACCCGCACCCCGATCACCGACGGCGCCCATGCCGAGCCCTGGGTGTTCCGGCCCAAGGACCTGCGGGGCTGGTGGAGCCATCAGCACTTCAACCGTCCGGGCGGCGTCCGCGCGGCGACTCCGACCGCCTGGGTTCCGCAGTCCAAGCCGCTGCGGCTGGTCGAGTTCGGCTGCGGCGCGGTCGACAAGGGCGCCAACGCGCCCAACCTGTTCGTCGATCAGAAGAGCGCCGAGAGCGCCCTGCCGCCGTTCTCGGACGGGACCCGCGACGAGGTCGGCCAGCGCCGGGCGCTGGAGGCGGTGCTGGCCCACGTCGCCGATCCGGCGACCAATCCGGTCTCGCCGGTCTATGGCGGGCCGATGATCGAGGGCGCGGCGGCCTGGTGCTGGGACGCCCGGCCGTTCCCAGACTTTCCGGCCCGGAGCGGCGTCTGGGCCGATGGGCCGAACTGGACGCTGGGCCACTGGCTGAACGGCCGGGCCGGGATCGCGCCGCTGCCTGAACTGGTCGCCGCCC
This sequence comes from Caulobacter sp. Root1455, assembly GCF_001426905.1. Classification (GTDB taxonomy): domain Bacteria; phylum Pseudomonadota; class Alphaproteobacteria; order Caulobacterales; family Caulobacteraceae; genus Caulobacter. The sequence continues at coordinate 116,691 of NZ_LMFQ01000022.1, read as the reverse complement.
TGGCCGATCGGGCCGGCGTGGCGATCGACCCCGGCGAGGCCGGCGGCTCGGTGGTCGGCTATGTGGTCGACCGGCCGATGCGGCTGCGCGACGCCCTGGCGCCCTTGCTGGAAGCCTTCGCCCTGGACCCGGTCGAGCGCCAGGACGGCGTCGTGCTGGCCGGCCGCTCCGGCCCGCCGGCCCTGACCGTGGGCGACGACGACCTGGCCTGGCCGGAGGATCGCGACGGGCCGGTCGCCGCCGTCCGGACCCTGGCCGCCCCAGTCCAGACCCTGCGCCTGCGCTTCATCGACGCCGCCCGCGATTACCAGACCGGCGCGGTGATCGTCCGGCGCGAGAGCGGGCCAGGTTCGGGGGAGGGGAGCGCCGACCTCGACGCGCCGCTGGTGCTGGCCGCCGCCGAGGCCCGCGCCGTGGCCGAGCGGCTGCTGGCCGCCGCCGACCCGCGCGAGGCCACCGTCCACCTGTCGCCGCTGGCCGCCCTGCGCCTGGAGCCCGGCGACCGGCTCTCGCTCGACGGCGCGACCTGGCGGGTGACGCGGATCGATCTGGACGAGCATCCCCACGCCCAGCTGGCGCCGGTGGTCGATCCGGTGCGGGTCGGGGGCGACCTCGACTGGACGCCCGCCCCGCCGCGCGAGGTCCCGGGCCCGCCGGTGCTGCACGTGCTGGACCTGCCGGGCCAGACCGACGAACGGCCGCTGGCGGCGGTGGCCGCCGCGCCGTGGCGGGCCTTCGACATCCATGCCGGCGTCGGGCCCGAGGCCCTGCGCGCGCGGGCGACGGCCGCCGTCCCCGCCACGGTGGGCGTCACCCTGTCGGACTTGCCGGCCGGGCCGCTGCACCGCTTCGACCGCGCCACGCGGCTGACCGTGCGGCTGGAGGGCGCGGCCCCGGTCAGCCGCGACCGCTCGGCCGTCCTGGCCGGCGCCAACGCCCTGGCCGTGCGCGGGACGGGCGGCGAATGGGAGATTCTCCAGTTCCTGACCGCCGAGCCGGTCGGGAGCGACGTCTGGACCCTGTCGGGCCTGCTGCGCGGCCAGTCCGGCAGCGACCCGGCCATGGCGGCCCTGACCCCGGCCGGCGCGGCGGTGGTGGTGCTGGACCAGGCCCTGGTCCGCGCCGACCTGGCCCTCGCCGAGCGCGGCCTGCCGCTGACCTGGCGCGCCGCCCCGGCCGGCGGCCCGGCCTCGGGACCGTCGATGAGCGAGACGTTCGAGACTTGGCGCGGCCTGTCGGCCCGCCCCTGGTCGCCGGCCCACCCGCGCGTGAGAGCCCAGGCCGGCGACGCCGTCGTGACCTGGATCCGCCGGACCCGCCTGGCCGGCGACGGCTGGGACGCCGAGGTCCCGCTGGGCGAGGAGCGCGAGGTCTATCGGGTCGAGATCCTGGACGGCGGGACCGTGGTCCGCGCGGCCGAAACGACCGCGCCGGCGTTCATCTACACGGCCGCTCAGCGCGCCGCCGATTTCCCCGCTGGACCGACCGGGGCCCTGGCTGTCAGGGTCGCCCAAGGCTCGGCCCTGTTCGGCTGGGGCGCGTCACGCCAGGTCTTCCTGTGATATTAATGCAACATAACGCTTGCGCGCCGCGCCGAACGGCCTAATTGAAGCGTTCCGCCTTTTCGAACTGACGTGAGGAGCCTCCTTGGCGCGCGACCCCTATCTGGAGCTTGGCGTTTCCCGCACCGCGAGCGCGGCGGAAATCCGCAAGGCTTTCCACAAGCTCGCCAAGCAGCATCACCCCGACGCCAACAAGGGCGACAAGAAGTCGGAGGAGAAGTTCAAGCAGGTCAGCGCCGCCTTCGACATCCTGGGCGACGTCGACAAGCGCAAGAAGTTCGACGCCGGCGAGATCGACGCCGACGGCCGCGAGACCATGCGCGGCGGCTTCGGCGCGGGCGGCGGCAATCCGTTCGGGGCCGGCTTCGGCGGGCGCGGCGGCGGCGGCTTCCGCGGCGGCGGCGGCGAGGGGCCGGAGATCGACCTCAACGACCTGTTCGGCGACATCCTGGGCCGCAATCGCGGCGCCGGGGCCGGCATGGGCGGCGGCGCCCGCGGCGGCTTCTCGCCCAAGGGCGCCGACGTGCGCGCCCGGCTCGACATCGACCTGGAAGAGGCGATCAAGGGCGGCAAGAAGCGCGTGGCCTTCTCGGACGGCCGCACGATCGACGTGACCATCCCGGCCGGCGCCCAGGAAGGCCAGACGCTTCGCTTGAAGGGACAAGGCAGCCCCGGCCGGGGCGGGCAGGGCGACGCCCTGATCGAGCTGGCCGTCAAGCCGCACCCGATCTACCGACCCGAGAACGGCGCCCTGGTCATGGACCTGCCGATCAGCGTCCCCGACGCGGTGCTGGGCGGCAAGGTCGAGGCCCCCACGCCCGACGGCCCGGTCACCCTGACCGTCCCCAAGGGCTCCAACAGCGGCGCCAAGCTGCGCCTCAAGGGCCGCGGCCTTTCGGACGCCAGGGGCCACCGCGGCGACCTGTTCGCCCGGCTGGTGGTGACGCTGCCGGACGCGCCGGACGCGGAGCTGGAGAAGTTCGCGGAGACCTGGCGCGAGAAGCGGCCGTATGCGCCGAAGCGGCGGTAGACGTATCGACATTTGTCGACACGACGGGGTTTGAGGCGGATGCTTCAGCGTTAAAGCGCTGGAGTCCGACCGTGCAGGTGCTGATCAAGAAGTGGGGCAACAGCGCCTCGGTGCGCATTCCCACGGCCGTGATGGCGGCCGCCTCGCATCGAGCCGATTTGCGCCCCGACCTACACCCTGGATGAATTGCTGGCGGGCATGCGGCCGGAGACCTTTCCCGATAGCGAGAGCTTCGGCCCAGCCGTCGGCCAAGAGACCCAGCCAGCCTAACGCTCCCTCACCCCACCCCGTTCGGCAGCGCCGCCTTCTTGATCAGATAGGCCCCCTGGCCGATGCCGAACGAACCCAAGAGGGCGGTGTCGACGTCGGGCAGCTGGGTGGTCTTGACGATGTCGATCAGGGTCAGGAACTCCCAGCTGGCGCAGGCGAAGATCACCGTGGCCACGCCGCTGATCAGGATCATCTGGAAGTCGCCCAGGTCGGCGTCGCCGAAGTCGTTGAGCACCAGGTCGGTGAAGCTGGGCCGGGTCGCCGGGGCGGCGGTCGCGACGACGCCCGTGGCGGCGGCGCTGGCGCTCTTCTGCACGGCCACGACCTTGGCGGCGCCGAACGACAGGCCCGAAAGGCCCGTCATGGCCAGGACGTTGGCGGTCATCGAGATCCCGCCCATGAATTCCCAGCCCAGGAACCAACCGCGCAGGATCACGGCGGCGCCATAGACCACGGCGACCACGCCGAACCACAGCACCATCTGGGTCTGGGAATTGCTCATGCGGTTGTCGTCGCCGACCAGGAATCGCCACGGCTTGCCGATGGTGGCGAAGGTGGCGGCGGCGGCGATGACCGCGAAGGCGGCGACCAGGGCGATCAGTCGCTGCAGGATCGGCACGGGCCGGGCGACGCGGGTGATCTGGACCACGTGCTGGGGGTTCAGCGGATTGTCCACCGTCAGCCAGATCCGGTCGCCCGGCCGGGCGCCCAGGTCCAGGGCCTGCTTGTCGGCGGGACGGTCGACGGTCAGCGCCACGGGCGCGGCGGCGCCGGTCGGCAGGAAGGTGAGCCGGTCGGAATTGGCGCCCAGGGCCGAGGGTTCGACGCCGACGGCCTGGATCACGCCCTCGGCCGTGGCGGGCGAGGCGCTGGGCGGGGGCGTGTCGGCGCGGGCCGTGGCGGGCGGACTCGAGGCCAGCGCCAAGCCGAGGGCCAGGCCGCACATCAAGGCCAGGCCCCGGAAATTTCCGAACGGTCGCATATGTTCCCCCCAAGGACCTTTCGAAGGTCCGGCGTCGCGTCCAGGTCCGGGCTGAATCCCGACGCCCTGCACGCGAGGATTGCACGCTAGAACCGTGTTATTTGACTGGCAAGCCCGAGCTTGAAGCGTCGCCGACGCCGGGATCGAGCGGCCGGCGGCGGGCAGGGCTTTCCCGCGCCGAATCCGTGACAGAACGTCGCTACACGTCCATAACGGCCGTGTTCAGCCTCTATTCAGCCGCAACGCTTTAGATCGTAGCCCATGAAGCCGATCCACTTCCTCTTCGCCGCCGTTCTGGCCGCCGCCGCCCTCCCGGGCGTGGCGTCCGCGCAGCGCGGCCCGGACTCGCTGGGCGCCGATTGGCGCGCCCGGCAGGACCAGGCGCGTGGCGGCGTGCAGTCGGGCCAGCTGGTGCCGCTGAGCCGGGTGATCGAACAGATCGGCCGGCGCACGCCCGGCCGCGTGCTTGACGCCGGCCTGGAAGGCCCCAATTACCGGGTCCGCTGGGCCACCACCGACGGTCGCCGCATCGACTTCATCGTCGACGCCCGGACCGGTCAGATCCTCAGCGCCAACTAAGCTCCAAACCGCGTCACGAGACAGAGGCTCCCCCAAAAATGCGCATCCTGCTTGTCGAAGACGATCCCGACCTGTCGCGTCAGCTGAAGCTGGCCCTGGGCGACGCGGGCTACGCCGTCGATCACGCCGCCGACGGCGAGGAGGCCCAGTTCCTGGGCGAGACCGAGCCCTACGACGCGGTGGTGCTGGACCTGGGCCTGCCCAAGGTGGACGGCGTGTCGGTGCTGGAGCGCTGGCGGCGCGGCAATGTCGCCACGCCGGTGCTGATCCTGACCGCCCGCGGCTCGTGGAACGAGAAGGTGGCGGGCTTCGACGCCGGGGCCGACGACTACCTGACCAAGCCGTTCCACACCGAGGAGCTTCTGGCCCGCCTGCGCGCCTTGCTGCGCCGCTCGGCCGGCCACGCCTCGCCCAGCCTGTCGTGCGGCGGCCTGCGCCTGGACCCGCGCGCGGCCCGGGCCAGCGTCAACGGCGAGCCCCTGCGCCTGACCTCGCTGGAATACCGCCTGCTGCACTACATGATGATGCACCAGGGCCGGGTGATCGGCCGCACCGAGCTGGTCGAGCACCTGTACGACCAGGACTTCGACCGCGACTCCAACACCATCGAGGTGTTCATCGGCCGGCTGCGCAAGAAGCTGGGCAGCGACCGCATCGAGACCGTGCGCGGCCTGGGCTACCGCCTGACGCCGCTGGAAGGCGAGACGACCGAGTAGGATCGCCGGTTGACGCCGGGGGTTCGCCCTCGTCCTTCGACAGGCTCAGGATGAGGGCTACTGTGAGCGGCGGATCGGTGGAAAACCTCATCCCGAGCCTGTCGAAGGACGAGGTTTTCGGACCCGCGGCCTTGGCCGAGGGGCTCTAGATCATGTGGGACCTCAGCAAGCCCTCGCTGGTCCGGCGGCTGGTGTTGCTGGCCGGGATCTGGAACCTGGTGGTGCTGGTCCTGGCGGGCGTCTTCCTGACCGCCCAGTTCCGGGACGCGGCGATCCGGCGCTTCGACCAGTCGCTGGCCGTGCTGACCGACGACCTCTATGCCGGCTCGACCGTCGAGGACGGGGTGCTGAAGGCCCCGTTCCTGACCGACATCCGCGCCACCCGGGCCTATTCGGGCCGCTACTGGACGATCCTCGACCAGCCGGCCGGCGGGGGCGGGCTGAACGTCATCGAACGCTCGCGCTCGCTGTTCGACAGCGACCTGGCGATCTCGGTCGAGCAGTCCGAGCGGCTGATGGCCGAGCCGGGCAAGACGCTGTATTTCGACCTCAGGGGCCCGCAGAACCGGCCGCTGCGCGCCGCCGCCCTGCTGGCCCGGCTGCCGGACTATCCGCGGCCGGTGGTGTTCATCGCCGCCGAGGACCGCTCGCCGATCGACGCCGACGCCGACCGATTCGCCCGCATCACCTCCCTGGCCCTGGTCATCCTGGGCGTCGGCCTGATCGCCGCGGTGGTGGTGCAGGTGCGAGTCGGCCTGCTGCCGCTGTTCCGCCTGCGGCGCGAAGTGGCCTCGGTGCGGCGCGGCCGGTCCGAAAAGCTCGAGGGCGCCTATCCCGAGGAGCTGGAGCCCCTGGCCGTCGAGCTGAACGCCCTGCTGGCCCACAACCAGGAGGTCGTCGAGCGCCAGCGCACCCACGTCGGCAACCTGGCCCACGCCCTGAAGACCCCGCTGTCGGTGATGCTGACCGAGGCGGGCCAGCGGCCCGGCGCCCTTTCCGAAGTCGTCGAGCGCCAGGCCCAGACCATGCGCGAGCAGGTCGACCACCACCTGCGCCGGGCCCGGGCCGCCGCCCGTTCGCAGACCTCGGGCGAGCGCACGCCGGTCGAGCCGATCATGGACGAGCTGGCCGTCACCCTGGAGCGGATCTTCCAGGACAAGGGCGTCGAGATCGACTGGCGGTGCCCGGAGAACCTGTGCTTCCAGGGCGAACGCCAGGACTTCATGGAGCTGGCCGGCAACGTGATGGAGAACGCCGGCAAGTGGTGCAAGGGCAAGGTGCGGGCCGTGGCCGCGGCCAGCTCGCCCGAGCAGATGACCCTGACCGTGGACGACGACGGACCCGGCCTGCCGCCCGACCGCTGGAGCGACGCCCTCAAGCGCGGCCAGCGGATGGACGAGCACACCCCGGGCTCGGGCCTGGGCCTGTCGATCGTCGACGAACTGGCGCGGGCCTACGGCGGCTCCGTGACCCTGGGCGCCTCGCCGCTGGGCGGGCTGAGGGTGACCTTGGTGCTGCCGCGATCGGGAGGGTAGGGCCTTTTCTCCTCACCCGTGAAACGGGGGAGGTGGCACGGCGCCGATAGGCGACGTGACGGAGGGGGCGTCCAGACCGCCCACTCGAGAATCAGTCCCCATGGTCCAGATCCTGGATGTCGCCTAACGCCCCTCCGTCACGCTGCGTATTCGCAGCGCGCCACCTCCCCCCCCGTTTCACGGGTGAGGAGAGCGACGGCGGTGTTTGCTCAACCCAGCATTTCGCCGATTTTCGACAGACACCGGCGGACACGGTCCAGCGACCTTTCGACACCGTTCTTTGAACAGCAAAAAGATATGGTTTCGGAAAGTCTTAACCTCGTTGGCAACATGGTTGACGCGGCCCAGAGTGGACTGGTCCAGCGGGGGGTTATGGCCGGGATCGCCGCCAACAAGTTGCTGATGGTTCGGAAGCTGGTGGAAACCGCGCCCGACGCCGCTTTGCGCAGCCTTGAACTCGCCCTGGCCGGTCCGGCCGGCGGGCAGGGCGCGTTGGCGGCCGTGCGCGGCCTCGTCGAGGACGAGACCGCCGCCCGCTACGTCCGCAACAGCGTGCTGGCCCCGATCGTCCCGCTGTGCGCCCAGCGCGACACCGAGCAGACCTCCTTTCCGCCCCGCACCCTGACCCTGCTGTGGTCCGCCTTGAAGGCCAAGGCCCCCAAGGAGGTCGAGGAGGCCGCGGCGCGCTGCAATCCGTGGGACCTGGACGAGGGCCCGCCCGAGGTTTTCAACGAACTCTGCAAGATCGCCGCCAAGGGCCTGCGCGCCCAGACCGACGCCGGCTTCCAGGCCCTGGACGCGATCTGCGACATCGACGAGCTGGCCTCGTGTCTGGAGCTGTCGGCCATCGTCCGCGTCGCCCTGCCCAGGCTGCAGGAATGGGTCAGCAAGATGAGCGAGGAGCGCGCCTCCGCCGCGCGCCTGGCCTACAAGGACGCCTGCAAGATCCGCCCGGACGCCGGGCCCCTGCTGTTCGAGATGCTGGCCGCCCACCTGCCCGACGACTGGCGGATCCTGCGGGTGATCTCGGCGGTCATGGAGCGGCCGAACGACAAGTTCTGGGCCTCGTCGGAGGTCAGCGTGTTCGGCGAGCGGGTGCTGACCGACATCGCCAAGAACATTGACCTCATTACGACCTTCGACCTGGACAAGGGCCAGGCCGAGGGCCGCAAGGCCGCCCAGGCCGCCCACAAGGTCTCCCAGGAGATCACCGAGTTCGAGCAGTCTGTGAACCTGGCCAAGGACGGTCCCTGGGGCCGGCGGATCGCCAAGCACAAGCAGGCCGTCGCCCACGCGGTCGAGACGCGCATGAACGGCGCCGAGCGGGAGCTGCTGGCGGCCCTGCCGCTGCGGCCGATCTCGATGCTCGGCGGCAAGAAGGGCAAGGGCGTGCCGCAGCTGACGACCGAGCCCGACGAGGCCCTCGGCCGGCGGCTGACCGCCGTGCTGACGTTCATCGCCGAGATCCGCGGCTGCGCCATGCAGAGCGGCTATGGGGCCAGCCGGGCCAAGGTGCTGGAGAAGCTGAACGGGCGCCTGGACCAGTACATCGAGGACATCCTGCACGTCGTCCGCACCGGCGACGGCGGCGACCAGGGCCTGGCCCGGCTCTATGTCGACCTGGCCGCCGGCTACATCGCCTACAGCCGCGACGAGAAGACCGCCGAGATCGTCCGCCGGCGCGCGGCCGCGGCGATGGCGGCCGCCGCGTAACCCCATCGGGTTCCTTAAGCGCTTTTTTCGCTAACGGCCGACGCCGTTTCCCCGCTAACACGCGGGCATGATCGCTTTCTGGATCGCCGCGGCGGGATTGTCGGCCGTCGTCGCCGCCCTGATGATGCGCGGCGCCGCGCGAGCATCCTTGGGCGTGGGCGACGACGCCAGCCTCGCCGTGCACCGGCGGCAACTGTCCGAGATCGACGACCTGGCCGAACGGGGCCTGCTGGCCGACGCCGAGCTGAAGGGCGCGCGGGCCGAGGCCGGCCGTCGGCTGCTCGCCGCCGCCGACCACCAGGCCCCGTGGCCCGCCGCCAATCCCCGGCTGCGGCCGCTGGTGCTGGTCCTGGCGGCCGTCGCGCCGGTGATGGCCCTCGGGATCTATGGACTGATCGGGGCCCCGGGCCTGGCCGACCAGCCGTACCTGAAGCGCGTGGCCGCGTGGCGCAACACCGATCCCGCCCAGCTGGAGCCGCGTAAGATCGCCGCCGTGCTGGAGCAGATCGCCATCCAGCGCCCCACCGATCCCGAACCGCTGAAGAACCTGGCCCTGGCCCGGATGGCCGCCGGCGACGCCGCCGGCGCGTCCCAGGCCCTGCGCCGCGCCGTGATCGTCGCCCCCGCCCGCGCCGACCTGTGGGCCGGGCTGGGCGAGACCTTCGTGGCCGAGGGCCAGGGCGAGATCGGGCCGGACGCCCGCAAGGCCTTCGCCGAGGCGCTCAAGCGCGATCCCCGCAACACCAGCGCCCGCTACCATCTGGGCCTGGCCCGGATCGCCGACGGCGACGTCAAGGGCGGCCTGGCCGACTGGAAGGCGCTGCTGGCCGACCTGCCGCCCGACGATCCGCGCCGCATGGGCTTTGGCCACCAGATCGCCCAGGTCGAGGCCCAGGGCGGCCTGCCGCCTTCGGCCGCCCCGACCGGCCGCCCCGCCGAAAGCGCCCAGGGCGGTGACGTCCAGGACATGATCCAGGGCATGGTCGCGGGCCTGGCCGCCCGGCTCGAGGCCAATCCCGACGATCCCGACGGCTGGATCAAGCTGGTGCGCGCCTATTCGGTGCTGGGCGACGACGCCCGCCGCGACGCCGCCCTGGCCAAGGCCCAGACGCGCTACAAGGATCAGCCCAAGGTGCTGGCCGCCCTGCGTCAGGCGGCCCAGACCCCGTCCCAGAAGACCCAGCCATGAGCTTCCTGCCCAAATCCCGCAAGGCGCGCCGCCGCCTGACCGTCCTGGCCGTCGCCGCGCCCGTGGTGGCCTTGGCCGTGGGCCTGGCCCTGTGGGGCATGCGCGACGCCATCTCGCTGTTCTACACCCCGGCCCAGGCCGCCGCCGCCCACGTGCCGGCCGGCCGCAAGGTGCAGCTGGGCGGGCTGGTCAAGGCCGGCAGCGTCGTCAAGCATCCGGACGGCCTGGTCGAGTTCGTGATCGCCGATCAGCGCTCCACGGCCCTGGTGCGCTATCAGGGCGACCTGCCGGACCTGTTCCGCGAAGGGCAGGGGATCGTCGCCTCCGGCGCCTTCGACCCGTCCGGGACCTTCGTCGCCAAGCAGGTGCTGGCCAAGCACGACGAGCGCTACATGCCGCGCGAGGTCTCCAAGGCCCTGAAGGAACAGGGCGAGTGGCGCGGCGACGGCGCCCAGCCAACCTATAAGGCGCCGACCTACGGCGCGAAGACCAAGTCATGATCACCGAATTCGGCGCCTACGCCCTCGTCCTGGCCCTGGTCCTTTCGGCGCTGCAACTGAGCCTGTCGGCGATCGGCGGCGCTCGGCGTTCGGCGCTGCTGGCCGGAGCCGGCCGCGGCGCGGCGCTCGGCGCCTTCCTCTGCACGGCCCTGACCTTCCTGGCCCTGGTCCACGCCTTCGTGATGTCGGACTTCTCGGTGGCCAATGTCGCGGCCAACTCCCACACCGCCAAGCCGATGCTCTACAAGGTGGCCGGCGCCTGGGGCAGCCACGAGGGCTCGATGCTGCTGTGGTGCCTGGTGCTGACCGGCTACGGCGCGGCCGTGGCCAGCTTCGGCGAGGCCCTGCCGCCGCGCCTGCGGGCCTACGCCGTGGCCACCCAGGGCGCGCTGGGCGTGCTGTTCCTGGCCTACACCGTCTTCGCCTCCAACCCGATGACCCGCTTGCTCGACGTCCCGGTCGAGGGCGCGTCGCTGAACCCGCTGCTGCAGGACCCGGCCTTGGCCTTCCACCCGCCGTTCCTCTATTGCGGCTATGTGGGCTTCTCGGTGGTGTTCTCGTTCGCCATGGCCGCCCTGATCGAGGGGCGGGTCGACGCGGCCTGGGCCCGCTGGGTGCGGCCCTGGACCCTGGCGGCCTGGAGCTTCCTGACCATCGGCATCACCTTGGGCGCCTTCTGGGCCTATTACGAGCTGGGCTGGGGCGGCTGGTGGTTCTGGGACCCGGTCGAGAACGCCAGCTTCATGCCCTGGCTGATCGGCTCGGCCCTGCTGCACTCGGCCGTGGTGCTGGAAAAGCGCGGCGCCCTGCCGGGCTGGACGGTGTTCCTGGGGCTGGCGGCCTTCACCTTCTCGATGCTGGGCGCGTTCCTGGTGCGCTCGGGCGTGCTGACCAGCGTCCACGCCTTCGCCGTCGACCCGACGCGCGGGATCCTGCTGCTGACCATCATGGGCGTGGCGGCCGGGGCCGGCTTCCTGCTGTTCGCCCTGCGCGCCCCCAGCCTGAACGCCGGCGGCCTGTTCGCCCCGGTCAGCCGCGAGAGCGCCATCGTCCTGAACAACATCATCCTGTCGACGGCCACGGCGGTGGTTCTGGTCGGCACCCTGTTCCCGCTGATCCGCGAGGCCATGGACGGCGAGGCGGTGTCGGTGGGCGCGCCGTTCTTCAACATGACCTTTGTTCCCCTGATGGTGCTGGCCATGGCCGTGCTGCCGGCCGGGCCGCTGCTGGCCTGGAAGCGCGGCGACGCGCGGCTGGTCGTGCGCCGCCTGTGGCTGGCCCTGGCGCTGGCCGCGATCCTGGGCCTGGTCGCCTTCGCCGTCGTCGCCCCGCGCAGCGGCCTGGCCAGCGCCGGCCTCGTGGTCGGCTTCTGGCTGATCGGCGGGGCGGTGCTGGAGCTGGCCGAGCGGATCAAGGCCTTCCGCGCCCCCTGGGCCGAGGTGCGCCGCCGGGCGACCGGTCTGCCGCGCGGCGCCTGGGGCACGACCCTGGCCCACGCCGGCCTGGGGATCTTCGTGCTGGGCGCGTCGTTCGAGACCACCTGGCGGGTCGAGGCGGCCCAGGCCCTGAGCGTCGGCGGACAGCTGAAGCTGGGCGCCTATGAGCTGGTGCTGACCGACGTCGGCACGGTCGAGGGCTCCAACTACATCGCCGAGCGCGGAACCGTGAGGATCACCCGGGACGGCGCGCCGGTCTGCGAGGCCAAGCCCGAGCGCCGGTTCTATCCCGCCGGCCGCCAGACCACCTCGGAGGTGGCGATCTGCCCCAAGGTGCTGGACGACCTCTATGTCGTGCTGGGCGAGCGCCGGGCGGGCGAGAACGGCCAGCCGGCCTGGCTGGTGCGGGCCTTCGTCAATCCGTGGGTGCGGCTGATCTTCCTGGGCCCGCTGGTCATGGCGATCGGCGGCCTGGTGTCGTTGTCGGACCGCCGGCTGCGGTTCGGCGTGGCCAAGCGCGCGGAGACGGCGGCGTGAAGCGGCTGCTGATCGCCCTGGCCGCCGTCGTCTGCATGGCCGGCGCCGCCGCCGACCCGGCCGAGCGTCTGCCCGACCCCGCCCAGGAGGCCCGGGCCCGCGAGATCTTCCGCGAGGTGCGCTGCCTGGTCTGCCAGAACGAGTCGATCGATGATTCCGAGGCCGCCCTGGCCGGCGACCTGCGCCAGGTCGTACGCGACCAAGTGAAGCAGGGACGCAGCGACCAGCAGATCCGCGCGTTCCTGGTGGAGCGCTACGGCGAGTTCGTGCTCCTCAAGCCGCCGTTCTCGCCCGGCAACGCGTTGCTCTGGGCCACGCCCGGGATTGCGCTGATCTTGGGCGGCGTGCTGATGGTGCTGCTCCTGCGCCGGCGACCCACGCCGGCGGCCGACGGTGAAGATGCGCAGACACTTTCCCAGGTGGAGGAAGCGCGTCTTCAGGTGTTGTTGAAGGACGAATGACACGATTGCGCCGCGATGACGCCGCAAGACCATCTTGAGCGTGGGCGCATGATCTCTTCGAAGACCATTGCGCCTTTCGCCAGCGCAACTAGGTTCTCAAGCCAAGGACCCGGCGCCGCGCGCCGTGGGTGAGGAAAGACGTAAGATGGCTGCTAGGAAGTCTGGTTTCTTTGTCGGTGCGGTCGCCGGCGCGGGCGTGGCCTGCGCGGCGCTGGCCGGGGTCGGCATGCGCATGGCGCCCGCTGGGGCGGCCGAGCCGGCCCAGGTGATCCGCACCTCGGGCGCTCCGGCCCCGATGTTCGCGCCGCCGCCCGGCGCGCCGATGTCGTTCGCCGACATCTTCGAACAGGTCTCGCCCGCCGTGGTGCAGATCGACGTGACCTCCAAGGCCGCCGCGGCCCCGCGCCTGCGCATCCCCGGCCTGGAAGGCTTCGACATCGTGCCGCGCGGCCAGAAGCCGGGCGAGGAGGGCGAAGAGCCCGCGCCGGGGCCCAAGCAGCAGTCCTCGGGCTCGGGCTTCTTCATCTCGGCCGACGGCTATCTGGTCACCAACAACCACGTCGTCGCCGACGCCGATGACGACGGCATCAACGTCGTCCTGAAGGACGGCCGCGAGCTGAAGGCCACCATCGTCGGTCGCGACGAAGGCACCGACCTGGCCGTGCTGAAGGTCGTCGATCCCAAGGCCAAGGGCGCGGCGTTCCCCTATGTGAACTTCGAGAACCAGGCCAAGCCGCGGGTCGGCGACTGGGTGATCACCATCGGCAACCCGTTCGGCCTGGGCGGCACCGCCACGGCCGGCATCATCTCGGCCTACAACCGCGACCTGGGCGACAGCTCGTCGACCTTCGTCGACTACATCCAGATCGACGCGCCGATCAACCGGGGCAATTCCGGCGGTCCGTCGTTCGACATCTACGGCCGGGTGATCGGGGTCAACACCGCGATCTTCTCGCCGACCGGCGGCTCGGTGGGCATCGGCTTCGCCATCCCCGCCGACGTGGCCGAAGCCACCGCCAAGCAACTGATCGCCGGCGGCAAGGTTGTGCGCGGCTACATCGGCGCGCAGATCCAGCCCTTCACCAAGGAAATGGCCGACGCCCAGGGTCTGGGCGACGTCAAGGGCGCGATCGTCGCCGACCTGGTGCAAGGCGGTCCGGCCCAGAAGGGCGGCCTGATGCCCGAGGACGTGATCACCGCCGTCAACGGCGTGGCGATCAAGAGCGGTTCGGAACTGACCCGCGAAGTGGCCAAAGGCCGTCCGGGCGACACCCTGAAGCTGTCGGTCCTGCGCGGCGGCAAGCCCCGCACGGTGGAGATCAAGTCGGGCGTGCGTCCGACCGAGAAGGAGCTGGCCCTCAACGACGACGACACCGACGAGGGCGGCGCCGACGCGCCGGCCAAGCCGCAGGTCCAGAAGTCGGAAGCCCTGGGCATGAGCCTGGCGCCGATCGACGATGCGGCGCGCCGCACCTACAGCATCGACCCGGCCGTCCGCGGCGTGCTGATCGACGGCGTGAAGGCCAATTCCGACGCCGGCGAGAAGGGCCTGCGCAAGGGCGACGTGCTGACCAGCGTCAACGGCGAACCCGTCACCTCGGCCGCCCAGGTGGCCTCGGCGGTGGACGCCGCCAAGAAGCTGCAGCGTCCCAGCGTCAACCTGCGGATCATCCGCGCCGGTCGTCCGACGATCGTGCCGCTGAAGATCACGCCGTAACGCAATGACGTAACGGTGGTGCGCGGGGGCTTTCGCCCGCGCGCGGATCACGTCACCATCGCCGGGACGTGACGACAACACGATAGAGGGCGTCATCGATTCGCACGGTGGCGCCCTTTCGTGCATCTGGGGATTTGCGCATGCGTATTCTGATCATCGAGGACGATCTCGAGGCGGCGGCGGCGATGAGCCACGGCCTGACCGAGGCCGGCTACGCCTGCGTCCACGCCCCCGACGGCGAGGCCGGCCTGACCGAGGCGGGCAAGGGCGGTTTCGACGTGATGATCGTCGATCGGATGATGCCCAAGAAGAACGGCGTCGAGGTGGTCGAGACCCTGCGCCGCGAGGGCGACCAGACGCCGGTGCTGTTCCTCTCGGCCCTGGGCGAGATCAACGACCGCGTGGTGGGCCTGCGGGCCGGGGCCGACGACTATCTGGTCAAGCCCTACGCCTTCGCCGAACTGATGGCCCGGGTCGACGCCCTGTCGCGCCGCCGCGAGACGGGCGCGGTCGCGACCACCCTCAAGGTGGGCGAACTGGAAATGAACCTGATCAACCGGACGGTCCATCGCCAGGGCAAGGAGATCGATCTCCAGCCCCGCGAGTTCCAACTGCTGGAATTCATGATGCGCCACGCCGGCCAGTCGGTGACCCGCACCATGCTGCTGGAGAAGGTGTGGGAATACCACTTCGACCCGCAGACCAACGTCATCGACGTGCACATTTCCCGGCTGCGCTCGAAGATCGACAAGGGCTTCGACCGGGCCATGCTGCAGACCGTGCGCGGCGCGGGCTACCGGCTCGATCCGTAGGCGGCGTCTAGGTTTTGTCGTTGGCCGACCCGTGATAGGTTGGACCCATGAACAAGCTGGCCCAGCCCGTTCCCGATGACGACGAGCTTTTCGGCCCGGAGCTTTCCGAGGCCGAGATGGAAGCGTGGATCGCGCGCAACCGCGATGCGATTAATGAGTCGCTCCGGGAAGCGCGTCAGGAGTTCGCGGAAGGCAAGGCCGAGCCATGGGATATGGACGACATATTGGCCGATCTTCGTGCCGAGTTCGCAAATAATTCCAAGCCCTGAATGACGTCGCCCACGGTCGTAAGATCCGCGAAAGCTCGACGAGACATTCGAGAACTCTATACGTGGATCGTAGAAGACAGCGGTTTGTCGCGAGCGGAAATGATTGTCGATCGTTTCGAAACTGCTCTTCGCCGTCTCGCGCGGCGCCCGCTCATGGGGCGACTCCGCTCTGACTTCGAAGGCGGCCCGCGATCGTTTTCTGTCGGGCCATGGCTCATCGTGTATGAACCTTTACAGGACGAGAGCGGCATTCACCTGCTTCGTATTATCGATAGCCGCCGCGATGTCGCGGCTCTGCTCGGCAAGAAGAGCTAGCCCATGCGCCTGCCGCGCCTGATCCGATCCACGCCGTTCCGGCTGACCCTGCTGTTCCTGGCCCTGTTCGCGGCGGGCGCCAGCGCGTTCATGGGCTACATCTACCTGGCCACGGCCGGCGAGGTGAACCGGCGCGCCGACGCCGACATCACCCGCGAAATGGAGAGCCTGGAGGCCGCCTACCGGGTGGGCGGGATCAACGCCCTGAACCAGACCATCGTCGAGCGCGCCACCGGCGAGCGGCCGTTCCTGTATCTGCTGCTCGACAAGGAGGGCAAGCGGATCTCCGGCTCGATCGAGGAGTCGCCGATCGACGACTTCGAGGGCCCCGGCCCGACCTGGGAGACCTTCAAGCTCACCGAGACCGACATCGACGGCGCCGAGGTCAAGCGCGCGGCGCGGGGCGTGCAGGAGCGCCTGACCGGCGGCGAGGCCCTGTTCGTCGGGGCCGACGTCCAGGAGTCGGAAGGCTATGTGATGAACATCGTCCGGGCCCTGCGCGGGGCCGGGGCGCTGGTCATCATCCTGGGCCTGACCGGCGGGTTGCTGATCAGCCGCAACGTCTCGCGCAGCATGCAGGGCCTGGTCGACGTCGTGAACGCGGTGCGGGCCGGCGACCTGCACGCCCGGGCCCAGGTGCGCGGCACCCGCGACGAGTATGACGAGCTGGCCGAGGGCCTCAACGACATGCTCGATCGCATCGAGCGGCTGATGGGCGGCCTGCGCCACGCCGGCGACGCCATCGCCCACGACCTGCGCTCGCCCCTGACCCGCCTGCGGGCCCGCATGGAGGTGGCCCTGATCGATGCCGAGAACGGCAAGGGCGATGCGATGGCGGCGCTGGAGACGGCCCTGGTCGACGCCGACGGCGTGCTCAAGACCTTCAACGCCGTGCTGGCCATCGCCCGTCTGCAGGCGGCCGGCGAGGCGCCCAACCAGGAAGTCTTCGACGCCAGCGAACTGGCCTCGGACATGGCCGAGCTCTACGAGGCCAGCTGCGAGGACAAGGGCCTGGACTTCAAGGCCGAGATCGTCCCCGCGCTCAGCATCCGGGGCAACCGCGAGTTCATCGCCCAGGCCCTGGCCAACCTCCTCGACAACGCCATCAAGTACACGCCCGAGGGCGGGGCGGTGATGTTGCGGGCCCGGCGCACCTCGTCGGGCGAGCTGGAATTCTCGGTCACCGACACCGGCCCCGGCGTGCCCGAGGCCGACCGTGCCCGCGTCGTCCAGCGCTTCGTGCGCCTGGAGAACAGCCGCAGCGAGCCGGGGGCGGGCCTGGGCCTGTCGCTGGTCCAGGCGGTGGCCGCCTCGCACGACGGGCGGCTGGAACTGGCCGAGGGACCGGGCGAGTACGGCGGCTTCGGGCCGGGCCTGCGCGTGGCCCTGGTGCTGCCGCGGGTGGAGTAGGGGGCTCATCCCCTTCGCTCCTCTTCCCCCTCTGGGGGAAGACGGCCGAAGGCCCGTAGGGGGCAAGTGATCGCCGCCTCGACCTATTCCGGACGCCCGTACACCACGTCATGGCATCGCTCCCGCCCCAGCTTGGTCGGGCAGAATCCCGTCTCCTCCGAGCCGTCGCGGATCACCACGTAGCGGTCGCGCCGGCAGGCCCACCATTCCTGCTCGAAGTCGGGGCGGTCGTCCTGCTTGAACACCGGCTCGTCGCCCTGGGCGTAGAAGCGGGTCATGCCCGTCAGGCCGCCGAAGCTGCCCCAGCCGTTGACCAGGCCGCAGACCCGTCCGTCGCGCCGCGCCCAGACCTTGCCCAGCTCCAGGGCGTGCGGCTGGGCCAGGCGGGCGATCAGCCGAGGCTTGACGCTGGCCCAGCGCACCCGCGCCATCGACCTGGCGGCGATCAGCTGGGCGCCCTCCCTGGCCGGGGCCTTGGGCTCGACCTCCAGCTCGTACTGCACGGTGAACATCACCATCAGGCCCACGGCGAAGGTGATCAGGGCCATGACGCTCAGCTCGAAGATCCTCACCGCCAGCGCCTTGCGATGACTGCGAGGGCCTCGGTTCGCCGGCATCCTGAGAACGAAGGTCATGGTCGGCCCCACCCCTCCACGCCAAGCGTGGATTACATCTGTAGTCTTCGAAAGTTACAGATGTAATCCAGACCGTCAAGCCACGGACGCGGGGCCGCGATCGATCGACGGGATCAGTGGTTGAGCTTGGGCAGGGTGATGCCGTCGACCGGGCTGTCGCCGACGAACCGGCCGGGCCAGGAGATCTCCTGGCTGGGCAGGGGGCCGCGCGGGGTGACCGTCCACACGCCCAGGGCGGTGATCACCGCCATCAGGGCGATCGCGGCGGCGCCGGCGGTCTGGCGGCGATAGCTGGGCTCGGGCCGAGCCAGCAGCTTGACCCGCAGCAGCAGCGGATGGGCCGCGAAGAAGCAGGCCAGGGGCGAGCCGGTCCGGCGCGTGTGCGCCTCGACCAGGGCCTGGGCATAGGTGCGCCGCAGGTTGGGACGCAGGCTCAGGACCGAGGCGTCGCAAGCCATTTCCTGGTCCAGCCGCGCGCACAGGGCGCCGACATGGATCAGCGGATTGCACCAGCCCAGGACCTGGATGGCGGCGATGGCTAGGTTGGCGACCGGGTCGCCGCGCTTGATGTGGGCGCGCTCGTGCAGGTCGACGATCTTGCGCGCCTGTTCGTCGAAGCGGGCGGCGAAGTCGGCGGGCAGCACGACCCGAGGCCAGAAGACGCCCATGACCGCCGGACCGGCGCGGCCGGCCTGGGCCCGGGCCCGGAAGGCGCGTTCCTGCAGCAGGATCACCGTGGCCAGGGCGACGCAGCCGGCCAGCCAGACGGCCATCACCATCACCGCGCGCTCCTCGCCCATCAGAGGCGGAGGAGCCCCCGAACCCAGGGTCTCGGACAGGCTGGGGAACACCGTGGCGATCGCCGCGACCGGGACCAGGGCCCACAGGCGATAGGCCAGGCCGGCGCCGAACACCGTCCGCATCGGACCGCGCAGCAGCAGGACCAGCAGCACCGCGGCGGCGGCCGCCGCCTGGGTGCGCAACAGGGTCAGGGCCAGCAGTTCAGCCATCATGTTCGAGACCCTCGATCAGAGTCTTCAATTGCTTGATCTCGTCGGTCGACAGGGCGCGATGCTGGGCGAAATGCGCCACCAGCGGCGTCAGCTGGCCGTCGAAAAGTCGGTTCAGCAGGCTCTGGCTCTCGGCCTGCACATAGTCGGCGCGCTGGATGATCGGGGCGTAGCGCGCCCGGCCCTCGATGCGGTCCGAGCGGATCGCCTTGCGCTTCAGCAGCCGGTTGATCAGCGTCTTGACCGTCGCCTCGCCCCAGCCTTGCGGCTCGGCGACCTCGGCCATGATCTCGTCCACCGTCAACGGATGGCGCGTCCACAGCGCGTCCATGATGCGGCTTTCGGCCTGAGTGATGTTCATGGCGTTCCGATCTCCGACTCCAACGATTACGCCTGTAACATCGGCTGTCAAGCGACGGCGATCATGAGCAAGCTTTAACGTCGCGGCCGCACCCGGCGATGGTATGCGGGTTCTGTCGCCAACGAGGGTTTCCGATGGATCGTCGCCATTTCCTGTCGCTGTCCCTGGTCGCCGCGGCGGCCCCCGCCGTGAGCTGGGCGCGGCAGTCCGCCCCGCCGTCGTTTCCCCCTGTCGACGCCCGCAGCGTCTGGCTGGTCGGCGACAGCGCGCCGCCCGATCCGGAGCGCGGCGCCCGACGACTGCTCGAACTGATCCAGCGCGGCGGCAAGCCCCGCGACTCCTACCTGGCCAACGGCGCCGTCGCCGAACTGGAGGCCCGGTTCGCCAAGCTGCTGGGCAAGGAGGACTGCGCCTTCCTGGCCACCGGCACCCTGGCCAATCACCTGGCGGCCCGCGTCCTAGCGGGCGACGCCTCGCGGGTGATCGTCCAGCACGAAAGCCATCTCTATCGCGACGAAAGCGACGCGACCCAGCTTCTGTCGGGCCTGAACCTGGTGGCCCTGGCCGAGGGGCGGGCGGGGCCGAGCCTCGCCGAGATCCGGGCGGCCGTCGACGAGGCCGAGAACGGTCCCTATCCGCTGCGCGTCGGGGCGATCGTCCTGGAAAGCCCCGTGCGACGCCTGAAGGGCGAGATGATCGATCCGGCCCTGATCCGCGAGATCTCGACCTACGCCAGGGCCAAGTCCATCAAAATGCACCTGGACGGCGCGCGCCTTCTGCTGGCCCCGCCGGGTTACGACATCGCCGGCACGGCCGCCCTGTTCGATACCGTCTATGTCTCGCTCTACAAGTATCTGGACGCGCCGTTCGGGGCGGTGCTGGCCGGCTCCAAGGCCGACATCGCCAAGGTCCGCGACCTGCGCCACCGGTTCGGCGGGACGATCTACCAAGGCTGGCCCTGCGCGATCCTGGCCCTGGGCGCGCTGGACGACTTCGAGGCCCGCCACCGCGCCGCCTTCGCCGCCGCTGACCAGCTGTTCGCGGCGCTGCAGGCGCGGGGGTTGGCGAAGCTGAAGCCCGCGCCGAACGCCTCCAACATCCGCGAGCTGGTGCTCCAGCCGAAGATCGTCGAGGGGGTGTTCGACCGAATGCGCGTCGCGGGCGTGCGGATGCTCAAGCCCGAGGGCGGCGTCGTTCAGGTCTATGTCAACGACACCATCACCCGTCGTCCGATCGAGGAGTATGTGAAGCTGTTCACCGGCTAGGGGATGACGAAGCCGGGAGCGGCGGCCACAGTGGCCGCCATGACTCGCCTGCTCGAACGCCTCACCCCCTGCGGCCCCGTGGTCGATCCCAAGGCCGCCGAACGGGCGCATGAGACGATCACGCGACGGGTCGGCGAGGCCGCGCCCCTGGTCGAGGCCGCCTGGCCCGCTTTGGCTCCGGTGTTTTCCGCCTCGCCCTATCTGACCGGCCTGGCGCGGCGCGACGCCAAGCGGCTGCCCTCGATCCTGGACGGCGACCCCGAGGCGCGGCTGGCCAGCATCCTGGCCGCCGCCGAGGCCGTGGGGGCCGAGCCGGACTTCGAGACCGCCCGCCGCGCGATGCGCGAACTGAAGGCCGACCTGCACCTGCTGACCGCCCTGTGCGACCTGGGCGGGGTCTGGGACCTGGACGCGGTCACCGCCGCCCTGACCCGCTTCGCCGACGCGACCCTGCACGCCTCCCTGGCCCAGGCCGTGCGGCTGGAGGTGGCGCGCGGGGCCTTGACCCATGTGGGCGAGGGGCCGGACGGCCCGGCCCCGGGCCTGTTCTGCATCGCCATGGGCAAGCACGGGGCCTTCGAGCTCAACTATTCCAGCGACATCGACTTTTCGATCTTCTACGCGCCCGAGACCCTGCCGGTCACCGAGGGCGTCGAGCCGCAGGGCGTGGCGGTGCGCATCGCCAACCACCTGGGCCGACTGCTGGCCGAGCGCACAGCCGACGGCTACGTGTTCCGCATTGACCTGCGCCTGCGTCCCGACCCGTCCTCGACCCCGCCGGCCATGCCGATCGACGCGGCCCTCGACTACTACGAGAGCGTCGGCCAGAACTGGGAGCGGGCGGCACACATCAAGGCGCGGATCTGCGCCGGCGACTTCGGGCGCGGCGCGGCGTTCCTGGCCGAGCTGCAGCCGTTCATCTGGCGCAAGAACCTCGACTTCGCGGCCATCGCCGACATCCATTCGATCAAGCGCCAGATCCACGCCTACAAGGTGGACGACCGGCTGACCGCCAAGGGGGCGGACCTGAAGCTGGGGCGCGGCGGCATCCGCGAGATCGAGTTCTTCGTCCAGACCCAGCAGCTGATCCTGGGCGGTCGTCATCCGGACCTGCGCAGCCCGCGCACGCTGGAGGCCTTGACCGCCCTGTCGGACGCCGGTCACGTCACGCCCGAGGACCGCGACTATCTGATCAAGGCCTACCGCGACCTGCGCGCCCTGGAGCATCGGGCCCAGATGATCGCCGACGACCAGACCCACAAGCTTCCGGAGTCCGACACCGACCGCAAGAAGGTGGCGGCCCTGTGGGGACACGGCGCGCTGCGCGGTTTCGACGCCGTGGTCGGCAACATCCTCAAGGGCGTGAACCGTCGCTACGGCGCGCTGTTCAAGGGCGAGGAGGAGCTGTCGTCGCGGTTCGGCAGCCTGGTGTTCACCGGCGTCGAGGACGATCCGGAGACCCTGGCCACGCTCAGGCGCATGGGCTTTTCGCATCCAGAGAGGGTGGCCGCCACGATCCGCGGCTGGCACCACGGCCACATCGCCGCCACCCGCACCGCGCGAGGCCGCGAGCTGTTCACCCGCCTGGCGCCGCGCCTGCTGGACGCCGCCAACGCTACCGGCGCGCCCGACGACGCCTTCAACCGGTTCGGCGACTTCTTCGCGGGCCTGAGCAGCGGCGTGCAGATCCAGTCGCTGTTCCTGGCCCAGCCGCGACTGTTCGAGCTGATCGTCGAGGTCATGGCCTTCGCCCCGCGCCTGGCCAGCACCCTGGCGCGGCGGCCCACGGCCCTGGACGCCCTGCTGGACCCGGCCTTCTTCGGGCCGATGGAGATGCCCAAGGACGCCCCCTGGGATCCGGCCGATTTCGAGGGCGCGATGGACGCCGCGCGGCGCCTGTTCCGCGACCAGAGCTTCCGGATCGGGGTGCGGGTGATCAGCGGCACGGCCGGGGCCCGCGACGCCGGCGCTGCCTTCGCCGACCTGGCCGACGTGATCGTCCGGGGCCTGGCGCCCGCCGCCCTGGCCGAGGTCGAACGGCTGGGCGGCGGCTTCCCGGGCCAGGTCGCCGTCGTCGCCCTGGGCAAGGCCGGCTCGCGGGAGATGACCGCCAAGTCGGACCTGGACCTGATGACGCTGTACGCCGCCGACGATCCGGCCGGCCAAGGGGATGCGGTCTCGGCGATCAAGGGCTGGGCGGCCGACAGTTTCTACGCCCGTTTCACCCAGCGCCTGACCTCGGCCCTGTCGGCGCCGACCGGCGAGGGCACGCTGTACGAGGTGGATCTGAAGCTGCGGCCGTCCGGCACGAAGGGGCCGGTGGCGGTCAGTTACGCGGCCTTCGAGGACTATTACGAGCGCGAGGCCGAGACTTGGGAGCTGCAGGCCCTGACCCGGGCGCGGGTGATCTGGGCCTCGTCCGCCGCGTTCCAGGCCCGGGCCGAGGCGGCGATCGCCGCGGCCCTGCGCCGGGCGCGGGACCCCCGGAAGACCGCCGTCGACGTGCTGGAGATGCGCCAGCTGATGGAGGACGAGCGGCCCGGCAAGGGCGACTGGGACCTCAAGCTGACCCCCGGCGGCCTGGTCGACATCGAGTTCGCCGCCCAGTTCCTGCAGCTGGTCCACGCGGCGGGCGGCGGTCCCCTGGCGCAGAACACCGGCGAGGCCCTGGCGGCCCTGGGCCGCGCGGGCCTGGGCGACCCGGCGGCGCTGGGCGCCCTGGAGGCGGCCTGGCGGCTGGAGCAGGACCTGTCGCAGCTGCTGAAGGTGGCGCTGGAGGACGGCCACGACCCGGACACCGAGCCCAAGGCGTTCCGGACGCTGCTGGCCCGGGCGGGCGGGGTGCGCGAGTTCCGGTCGCTGAAGACCAAGCTGGCCAAGGCGAAGCTGGAGGCCCGGGGGGCGTTCGAGGCGGTGGTGAGGGGTTAGTGGCTCACGGACTTGCCCCCACCTGACCGCTTCGCGGTCTGTCCGCCCCCATAGGGGGCGGAGGACGCGCGACGCCGGCGGCGGTTCCTCTTCCCCCTGTGGGGGAAGACGGTCGCGAAGCGACCCGTAGGGGGCAAGTGGTCGCATTCCACAGACTTCCTGTAACCATTCCCGCTCCCAGCACGTATCCTCCAAGGTAGCCCCCCTCGGAGCCCGCCCATGCTGATCCGCCACGCCCCCGACCTGACCGACAATGACGTCACCGACCGGAGCCTCTATCTGCGGCGGCGCGAGTTCATCGGCGGGGCGGCGGGACTGGGTCTGCTGGCGGCGGCCGGGACGGCCAGCGCGCGGGGCCTGACCTACGGGCCGGGCTTCTCGACCACCGAGACCCCGACCTCCAGGAAGGACATCACCAGCTACAACAACTTCTACGAATTCGGGGTCAACAAGGAGGATCCGTCCGAGAACGCCGGCGCCCTCAAGACCCGGCCCTGGACGCTTCGCGTCGACGGCGAGTGCGAGGCGCCGACCAGCTTCGCGATCGACGATCTGATCAAGGCCAACAAGCTGGAGGAGCGCATCTACCGCATGCGCTGCGTCGAGGGCTGGTCGATGGTGATCCCCTGGGTGGGTTTCCCGCTCAAGGACCTGCTGGCCCAGGTCAAGCCGACCTCGAAGGCCAAGTTCGTCGCCTTCGAGACCCTGAAGCGGCCCTCCGAAATGCCGGGCCAGCGCTGGGACACCCTGCAATGGCCCTATCGCGAGGGCCTGCGGATCGACGAGGCGGTTCACCCGCTGACGATCCTGGCCGTGGGCCTCTACGGCGACGTCCTGCCCAACCAGAACGGCGCGCCGATCCGGCTGGTCGTGCCCTGGAAGTACGGCTTCAAGGGCGCCAAATCGATCGTGCGGATCAGCCTGGTCGAGAAGATGCCGCGCACGGCCTGGAACGATCTGGCCCCGCGCGAGTACGGCTTCTACTCCAACGTCAATCCGGCCGTGGACCACCCGCGCTGGTCGCAGGCCACCGAGCGCCGGATCGGCGAGTTCCGCCGCCGCGAGACCCTGCCGTTCAACGGCTACGGCCAGTACGTCGCCGACCTCTATCGCGGCATGGACCTGAAGCGGAACTTCTGATGGACGCCTCGGTGAAGCGGCCGGTCCGGAGCAAGCGCCCCTCCAAGACCCGGGACAACCTGGTCTACGCCGTCGTCTGGCTGGCCTGTTTCGCGCCGCTGGTCTGGCTGGCCTGGCGGGTGTTCAGCGACGACCTGGGGGCCAATCCGATCGAGACCCTGATCCGCCAGATCGGCGTCTGGGGCCTGCGCCTGCTGCTGGTCGGCCTGGCGGTGACCCCGGCCGCGCGCATCCTGCGGAAGCCGCGCCTGGTCCGCTTTCGCCGCACGATCGGCCTGTTCGCCTTCAGCTACATCTGCCTGCACCTGCTGACCTATATCGGCGTCGACCTGTTCTTCGACTGGGGCCAGTTGTGGAAGGACATCCTCAAGCGGCCCTTCATCACCCTGGGCATGCTGGCCTTCACCCTGCTGATCCCGCTGGCCGTGACCTCGACCAACGGCTGGGTGCTCCGCCTGGGCCGGGCGGCCTGGCAGAGGCTGCACTGGCTGATCTACCTGATCGTCCCGCTGGGCGTGGCCCACTACTACCTGCTGGTGAAAGCCGACCATCGGCCGCCGCTGATCTATGCGGCGATCCTGACGGCGCTGATGCTTTGGCGGTTCTGGGATGCGTTTCGGAGACGGGCGGCGGGACGCTAGGTCCTCCCCCCGTGGGGGAGGTGTCGGCGAAGCCGACGGAGGGGGGAGTGATCGGCAGGCGACCATAACCTGGATCGAAGCCTTAAAACTCCCCCCGCCGGCCTTCGGCCGCCTCCCCCACAGGGGAGGGTCTTACTTCGCCGCCTTGGCCGCGTAGTCCTGAACCTGGCGCACCACCCGCAGCACGTTGCCGCCCCAGATCGCCGCCAGGTCGGCGTCGGTGTAGCCGGCCGCCTTCAGCCGGGCGGTGACCTTGGGCAGGTCGGCGACGTCCTCGAAGCCGACCACCCCGCCGCCGCCGTCCCAGTCGGCGCCGATCCCCACGTGCTCGGGCCCGACCACCTTGAGGGTGTGGGTCAGGCTGGCCATGAAGTCCTCGAAGCTGGCGCGGACCGGCGGGAACTTGGCGTCCACCTCGGCGCGCTTCTTCAGATAGGCGACGATCTCGGCCTCGGTGGCGGTTTCGCTGTCGGGCGCGGTTCCCAGGGCCTTCAGGGCGGCCAGGCGTTCGGGGCTGGCGTTGGTGTTCTTCAGATAGACCGAGTTGATGCAGATCACCCCGCCCGCGTCGGCGATCTTCTTCAGGCGGCCGTCGTCCAGATTGCGCGGATGGTCGTAGATCGCCTTGGCGCCCGAGTGCGAGGCGATGATCGGGACCTTCGACAGCTGCACGGCCTGGTCGACCACGTCGTCGGAGGCGTGGCTGACATCGATCACGATGCCCAGCCGGTTGGCCTCGGCCAGCCAGCGCAGGCCCAGCGGCGAGAAGCCGTGCCAGATCGGCTTGTCGGTCGAGCTGTCGGCGAACTGGTTATTCTTGAAGTGCACCGGCCCGGCCAGGCGCACGCCGGTGGCGTGGAAGGTCTGCATCAGGGTGAGGTCCTCACCCATCGGCCAGCTGTTCTCGATGCTCTGGAAGACGAACTTCTTGCCCGCCTTGTTGATCCGCTCGGCGTCGTCGGCGGTGTAGGCCAGCTCGAACTTGTCGGCATGGGCCGCGACCATCTCGCGGATTTCGGTGGCGCGCTCCAGGGCGAAGTCGCGGGCCCCGCGATAACCCTCGGCGGTCAGGGCGCCCTGGGGAGTGTAGATCACGAAGAACCCGCCATCCAGGCCGCCGGCGTTCATGCGCGGCAGGTCGACCTGGGTGCCGTCCGCCTTGACCTCGTGACGGTCGACCATGCTCCAGCCCTGGCGCGCGAAGTGCTCGGGCGTGTCGAGGTGGGTGTCGAGGGTCAGGACCTTTTCATGGAACGCCCAATCTTCCTTCGAGATCTTGGCGGCCTTGGAGACCGGAGCGTCGGCGGCCCAACTGGCGGGAGGAGGGGCGGTGGCGGCCAACAGGGCGGCGGAGCCGAGGAGAACGGTCAGCAGGCGGGACATCTTGACTCCGACGTGGCGTGTTACTTGCGGCCACGCTCGGGGATCGGGGAGGCGGGGTCAAGGTGTTCCTCCCCCTGTGGGGGAGGTGATCGCGAAGCGATCGGTGGGGGGAGTTGCGTTAGCGGTCTTGCCCCGGTGAAGCCCAATTATCCCCCCTCCGTCGGCTGCGCCGACACCTCCCCCACAGGGGGAGGATTTCTCAGAACAGCCCCAGCGCCTTGAAACTGGCCACCCCGTCGCGGCCGACCACCAGGTGGTCGTGGACATTGA
This sequence comes from Caulobacter sp. Root1455, assembly GCF_001426905.1. Taxonomy (GTDB): domain Bacteria; phylum Pseudomonadota; class Alphaproteobacteria; order Caulobacterales; family Caulobacteraceae; genus Caulobacter. The sequence goes on along the minus strand of NZ_LMFQ01000022.1, from coordinate 90,025 downwards.
TCTTCAGCGCCTTGCCGGCCTCGACGATCTGCTTGGTCATCTCGATGTCGGGCCGCGACGGCGTCGGGTCGCCGCTGGGATGGTTGTGCAGCAGGATGATGTTGCTGCTCGACAGCTCCAGCGCCCGGCGCATCACCTCGCGCGGATAGACCGGGGCGTGGTCGACCGTGCCGTGGTTCATCACCTCGTCGGCGATCAGCTGGTTCCGGTTGTCGAGAAACAGGACGCGAAACTGTTCGCGCGGTTCGTTGGCCAGGGCGACCCGGACATAGCCCAGCAGCGCCGTCCAGGACGAGATCACCGGCCGCTTGGCGATCTTGTCGCGACCGGCCCGCAAGGCGGCCTCGTGCAGCAGTTTCAGATCGACCGCCGCGGTCTCGCCGACGCCGGACACGGTCTTCAGCTCCTCGATCGAGGCCGAGATCGTCGCCCCGAACGAGCCGAACCGCGCCATCAGCGCCTTGGCCATCGGCTTGACGTCGCCGCGCGCGAAGGTGCGGAAGAGATAGAGCTCCAGCAGCTCGTAGTCGGGCAGGGCGGAGAGGCCGCCGGCCTTGGCGCGTTCACGCAGACGCTCGCGGTGGCCCAGCGCGTGTTTGGGGGCGTGGCTGGGCGGGGACTTGGGCGGGGCGGCGTCCGCGACGCCTGTCGCCTTGGACTCCGTCGCCCTGAGTGATCTGCCGCTGACCATCCCGACCTCGTCATGCGAGCAGGAAGTAGGTCAGATCAATTGGGGGTTGTCGAGTCATTGTAAACCCTCTCCCTCTGGGAGAGGGTGTCTTTCTACCCGCCCAGGATCGCGGGCTGGAACAGTCCCGTCGGCGAGGCGGTGAACACCTCGTAGCCGTCCTCGGTGACGCCGATCGAGTGCTCGCACTGGGCCGACAGCGACTTGTCGCGGGTCACGGCCGTCCAGCCGTCGCCCAGCACCTTCACCGCCGGCTTGCCCAGGTTCACCATCGGCTCGACGGTGAAGAACATGCCCGGCTTCAGCACCGCGCCCTGACCGGGGCGGCCGAAGTGCAGGATGTTGGGCGCGTCGTGAAACACCTTGCCCAGGCCGTGGCCGCAGAAGTCGCGCACCACGCTGCAACGTTGCGCCTCGACATAGGACTGGATGGCGTGGCCGATGTCGCCCAGGGTCGCGCCCGGCTTCACCGCGTCCAGGCCGCGCTTCATGCCCTCGTAGGTGATCTCGACCAGGCGGCGGGCGCGCGGGCCCACTTCGCCGACGCCGTACATCCGCGAGGTGTCGCCGTGCCAGCCGTCGACGATCACGGTCACGTCGATATTGACGATGTCGCCTTCGCGCAGCGCCCACTCGCCGGGGATGCCGTGGCAGACCACGTGATTGCGCGAGATGCAGACCGTCTTGGGATAGCCGCGATAGAACAGGCAGGCGGGCAGAGCGCCGTGATCGAGGATGAACTCGCGGGCCAGGGTGTCCAGATGGTCGGACGAGACGCCGGGTTGGACGTGCGGGATCAGCATGTCCAGGCACTCGGCGGCCAGCTTGCCGGCCTTGCGCATGCCTTCGAAGTCGGCGGGCTTGTGGATCTTGATCGCGCCGGTGCGGGTCTCGGCTTCGATCTCGGCCGTGTCTTCAAGGGTCATGGCGGTCTGGTCTCAAACTGACGACGCGTCCCGCCAGGGAATGCGCCGGGAAATACGGATCTCGTTCGGGCTTATGTCGCAACGATAGCACAGAACTTCAACGCCCGCGCGGGCGGCGTCGCTCAAACCCTTGGCGTAGACGGGATCGAGGTCATCGCAGGCGGCGAAGCTGTCGCAGTCGGTGCGCTGGACCACGAACAGCTGCACGGCCCGCGCGCCCTTGGCGACCTCGGCCGCCAGGTCCTTCAGGTGCTTGGCGCTGCGGGCCGCCACGCAGTCGGGGAACTCGGCCAGGGTCCCGTCGCGGCGGTAGTGGCAGTTCTTGACCTCCAGCCAGCAGGACGGCCGGTCGGGGTGGGTCAGCAGGAAATCGACCCGGCTGGCCTCGCTGTACTTCACCTCCGGGCGGACCGTCGCGTAGCCGGACAGTTCGGGAATCGCGTCGGCCGCCAGGGCCTCGGCGACCAGCCGGTTGGGGTTCATGGTGTTCACCCCGACCAGCCCTTCGTCGGCCTCCACCAGTTGCAGCGTCCACGCCAGCTTGCGCTTGGGATCGCCCGACCACGACACCCAGGCCGCCAGGCCCGGGTCCTTCAGACCCAGCATGGCTCCAGGATTGGGCACGTGCGCGGTGATCTCGCGTCCGTCGTCCAGCACCATGTCGACGAAGAAGCGCTTGTAGCGCTGGACGATCACGCCGCGCGCCATCGGTTGCGGGAGAAGCATGGGGGCCTTAAGTCGGACGGCAGAGATGTTCGGATGTAGGGGATCGAGACGATGACGGCCAGCGAGCGCGTGACGGCGGCGGTTCTGATCATCGGCGACGAGATCCTGTCGGGCCGCACCCAGGACGTGAACCTCAACGCCATCGCCAAGTATCTGGCCACCTACGGCGTCGACGTCTGCGAGGTGCGGATCGTGCCCGACGTCGAGCAGGAGATCGTCGACGCGGTCAACGCCCTGCGCACCCGGTACGACTATGTCGTGACCACCGGCGGCATCGGCCCCACCCATGACGACATCACCGCCGATTCGGTGGCCAAGGCTTTTGGCGTGACGGCGCCCGAGCATCCCGAGATCATGGCCCTGCTGCGCGAGCGCTGGGGCGAGCCCAACGCCGCCCGCCGGCGCATGGCCCACGTGCCCGAAGGCGGCGTGCTGGTGAAGAACCCGGTCCAGGGCCCGCCCGGCTTCCAGATCGGCAATGTCTTCGTGCTGGCCGGCGTGCCGGCGATCATGCGCGGCATGCTCGACGACGTCGGGCCGCGCCTGCGCACCGGGGCGGTGGTGATCAGCAAGACGGTCCGCGTCACCGGCACCGGCGAGGGCACGATCGCCGCGCCGCTGGAAGCGGTGGCCAAGGCTCATCCGGACCTGTCGATCGGCAGCTATCCGTTCTTCGCCCCGCCCGACGTCTACGGCGCCAGCCTGGTGATCCGCGGCCGCGATCCGGCGCAGGTCGACGCGGCTGTCGAGGCGCTGGTGGCCTCGCTGACCGAGGCCGGGGTCAAGGGGATCGAGCGGTTGGAGGCGGGAGCCGCCTAGGCCGCGCCCGCCGTCTCGTCCGGCTCGACCAGGGTCTTGGCCACGGTCAGGATGGTCTTGCGCCCCTTGGGCGTGGCCTGGCTGTAGGCCCGCAGCAGGTCGATCGCGCCCGGCGTCGAAAGCGCCGTCAGCATGGCCACGTCCTGTTCGGCCACGACGTCCTCGCCCACCAGGCTGCCGACCGTCGTGTGCAGCCTGGCGGCGATGCGCACCAGCATCGAGGCCGAGACCCGGTTGGCGCCGCGTTCGTATTTCTGGACCTGCTGAAAGGTCAGCCCCAGCGCCTGGGCCAGCTCATCCTGGCTGATCTTCAAGTGCCGTCGTTGAACCCGGATGCGGGTTCCGACCGCGACGTCGATGGGGTCTGGACCGGTCGGCGTATTCAAGGCGCGTCCCACACGGAGATGACGATGCGGAACTATCGGCTTGGCCTTGGCCGGCCGCAATGCATTCTTGCACCGCAGGCGGCGCGTCGGGCGCACGCGGTGATCGATCTCGAGCGTGATGGACAGGTCCTCGATCCCTTCGGCGCCCAATATCGAGCTGCTTACCCAGCGTGAGCGGGAAGCCCTGCGCTGGGTCGCCGAGCACAGGCTTTCCAAGGAAATCGGCCCCCTGATGGGGGTTTCCAAGTCGCGCGCCGACGCCCTGGTCGAAAGCGCCTGCCGCAAGCTGGGCGTCAGCGGCCGCCGCGCCGCGGCCCGGGCGCTGACCGCCCACGAACAGATCGCCGCTCCCGCTCCGCCGCCCCCCGCGACCGGTCGGGCCGGCCATGGGACTGAATCCCACAGCGACTCAATGGGACTGTCGTCCGTCCCGCCGCCGCCGTCCGCTGCCGTCTCGACATCCCCAGAGACGGACGAAGATCATGATCACGAGCGTGACGAACGACAACGAGGCGACCCATCTGACGGGGGCTCGCCTGGGCCAGCTGGTCCGCAAGGCGCTGCAGATCCGCGAGGCGGCCGAGGCCTTCGACTCCGGCTTTCCGCCCTTGGCGAACCGACCGCCGATGCCGGTGTTCGCCTGGACGGAGCTGGAGCGCCAGCTGCTGAGTCTCTCGCCCGAGGACCTGGCGCCGTTGATCCGCGACCTGGTCTCGGCGGTGCGCAAGGAGGCCCGTCCCAAGCCGCCGGAGATGGTGCTGCGCGAGATCCTGATCATCTCGGCCACGGTCCTGGACGAGGCTTTTCACGAGAAGTGGGCGGACGGCACGATCATGTCCTGAGCCCCGCGATGCGGGTGCTGGCCGTCCTCGCCATCGCCGCCGCCTGCAGCCTGCTGATCGGCGCCCTCCTGGGGACGCGGCAAGTGGCCCACGTCTTCCAACACCTGCGTTACGGCTGACCCCGGGGCTGAACCCGCGCGGGCGCCGGGCGCCCGTCATCCGTTCAGCAATGCGCCCGAGGGCGCGGGGAGACCGCCACATGAAACGCCGCATCGTCGCCGAGCAACTGGCCAGCCGCCTGTTCACCACCGAGGAGGCCGTGGACACCACCCTGGCCCTGATGGGCGACCTGATCGCCGCCATGCCGCGCGCGCGGCTCGAGGCGGGTCTGGCCGCCGGCGTCGGCCAGCACGCCGTCGACCGCGTGCTGGAGGCCGCCTCGGGCATGGCCCACGCCCGTCGCGCGCTGATCGCCGCCCACGAGGCCCTGGCGCGGACCAAGGACCAGGTGGGGCTGCGCCGCGTGACCCTGGTGGGCGGCGGCGACAAGGACGAGGGCGACATTCCGCGCACCGGTCGGCTGCGGGAGGTCGGGAGCGCCTAGCCAAGGCCCTTGGCGCGATCTCGATTCGTGAGAAACATGTCGCTCCTGGCGCGGGGGCGGCATGTTTCAGTTTTTTTCGGACCTCTTCTCGATCTTGCCGACCCAGATCGCCGCCACGGTCATGCTGGCCGTCTGCGCCCTGGCCCTGCTGATCGGCCGACGGCTGGAGCGCTGGCTGGCCGTGGCCACCGTCGCCGCCTGGTTCATCTCGGCCGCCGTCCAGACCCCCGACCGCGCCGCGGTGCAGTGGGGGATCTTCACGGTCGACATCGTCTACCTGCTGTTTCTGATCGCTCTGTGCGCGGTCGAGCGCCGGGCCTGGATCCTGTTCATGACCGCCTTCCAGCTGCTGGTCGTGCTGACCCACGTGGCCTTCATCATCGACCTGACCCTGATGCAGTGGAGTTTCTTCTCCACCTACTACCTGTGGAGCGACGCCGAACTGGTCGCCTTCGCGGTCGGCGTGGGCCAGGCCGGCTGGGGGCGGTGGAGCGCCCGGAAGGTCTGAGTTGGCGCGGGCGGCCGGGTTCAGCCCTTGGTGGCGGCCTGGCACTTTTCGCGCATGCGGTCGAAGATCGACTCCAGCGCGGTTCCGGCGGCGGGTTGGGCTTCGACGCTGCCGCTCGACAGATATCTTCGGAACACCTTGCTCCTGGGAGCGGCGGGGGCGGGGTTGTCCGCCCAGGTCGTCAGCTCGCGTTCGAGCTCGACGTATCCGACGGCCGGCGACGGCACGTTCGGCGGCTCGAACTCCCGATAGGGGATGTTGGTCTGGTTGATGTTGCGGAACAGTTGCTCGACATCCTTGCTCATCACGCCGGTCCTGTTCTGCCCCTTGAAACCCTGGTTCCACGGTCAAGAGGCGATGTAGTGTTAACCGCCGTTAAGCTCAACCGGGTCAAGGCCTGACGGGACCTTGTGACGCACCCCGGGAACGGCGCTCCCGAGCGGCCTGTTCGGCGAGAAGGCCCAGGGCGGCGGAATAGTAGTCCTCCGGCGCGGGTTTGAGTTTCTGGGCCGGCAGATCGGCGACCAGGCGCGCCACCGCCTGGCCGCCCGGCGACAGGGGAAAGGCCGCCTTGGCGCCGGTTTGAACGTCGATCCACGCCGGGGGCGGCCAGTTCGCGCCCTCGTACCGTCGCCAGAAGCGCGCGGAAGCGGTCGCGGGGGCCTGGCCGGCGACCCCTCCCCACACCAGGTAGAGCGGCGCGCGAACGGCGTCGAAGCCGAAGCGAGGCGGATGGCCGGGATCGGGCGTGACGGCGCCGGAAGCGCTGATCCGGACCCAGTCGGCGGGAAGAGACTGAGCGCCGAACTGGGCGTCGCGCGCCACGGTGAGGCCGTCCTGGATCAGTCGGTCCCAAGGGCCGGCCGGATCGGCGGCGGCGAAGGCCTGCAGGGCCGGCAGGACGAAATAGGACGGGTTGTAGATGACGGCGTCCTGCTGGCGGAAGCCGTCCAGGCCCGGCAGAAGCACCCGCCGCCCGCCGATCTCGGCGACCAGCCTCTTGGCGATCGCGGCGCGGATCGCCGCGGAATCGGCCGCGTAGCTCCGGTCGTTCCAGCGTCTGGAGGCGCGCAGCAGCGCCCAGGCGATGAGGATGTCGCCGTCAGTGGCGTTGTTGGGATCCGCGCCGCTTCGGGGGACTCTCGGATCATAGCGCCAGCGGAACAGCCGCACGTCGTCGCGCATGAGGTTCACGCCGGTCCAGCCCCACAGCCGGTCGAAGGCGGCGCGATCGCCGTGCGCCTCGGCCAGCAGCATGCCGTAGCCCTGACCCTCGCTGTGACTGACGCCGCCATTGCCGGTGTCGATCACCCGCCCGTCCGCGGCGAGATAGTCGGCCTTGAACGTGCTCCAGCCATCCTGGTCCCTCATCGCGCAGGCCCCTTGGGGCGGACCCAGCAACAGGATCGCCAGAAGGGCGCGGAGCGCCGGACCTTTTCGCGCGAAATCGACGCCGGTCCGCATCAGGGCCGCCAATCTGGACATGGGTTTGACGATCACGGGCGACGCCATCAGGGCGGAACGCGCACGACGTCGACGCCGTGGCGAAACTCCAGCGGATCGTTCTGTTCCGAGACCCGACGCACCACGGAGACGGGACTGCCCTGGGCGAGCATCCATTCGCCGTAGATGCCCTCCATGATCGCCGCCGTGCCGAGGGGCCAGACGGTGTTGGTGGGATCCTCGAACGCGTTGGGATAGGCGCCATGGGTGATGAAAATGGTGTCGTCTTCGGGGATCAGCCTCACCCAGCCCCACTCGATACGCGTCCAGGCCTTGTTCATCTCCGCCTCCAGGGCCTCGATGGTGTCGGTCTTGGGCAGGACCATGAGTTCGGCCATTCGGCGACCGATCTGGCGCAGGAAGCCGCGGACCTCCAACGGCTCGGCGCCCGTGTTCAGCTCGATCGCGAACGCCGAAAGGAATGTGCTCCACTGCAGCGAGCAACTTCGGACGGCGTGATAAGCGTGATCGCGGGCGAGCACCTCCGCCGGAGAAAGGCGTTTGGGAGGAGTGTTGGTCATGGCGCCTGTCGCCCTCCGATCAGCTGCTTGAGATAGAGCCTGGCCTTGGCCTCGTCGTAGTCGCCGAAGGTGTCGAAGCTGAGCGCCCCGCCGACCGTGGTCGCCCAGCCCATCTGGTATTCGGCCGCGGCCGAGCCGGCCATGCCGAAGCCGCTCTCGCTGCGGGCCGGGAACCGGGTTTTTATGCTGCGATCGATCGAGGCCAGGGACTCCAGGGTCCCCTGCAAGGCCGGGTCGAGCGGAAAGACGTCGGCCGCGTCCTCGCGGTAGGTCTGGTAGCCCGGCGCCGCGCGCAGCTCGAAGTTCCAGGTCGCGCGGGTGAGGCGCATCTGCATCGGCAGGCTCACGCTGGTGAACTGCTGGGGGCTGAAATAGCCGCCGTGCCCGAGGGTGAAGAGGTTCTGGTTGTTGTCGTAGGCCTGGTGATTGAGGTTGGCCCCGATCTGGAACTCGGCGCCGCTGGTCCGATAGGGCCGGATGTAGCCGCCGATGTTCATCTCCCAACCGCTGTTGTCAGCCACGTGGCGGCCGTCGTACCGGCTGGCCGAGAGGTCCGCGTAGAGGCCTGTCGCCTGGTTGTCGTAGGACAGGCCGCCGCCGACGGTGGACCGCATCACCTGACCCCATTCCTTGCCCGTGACCGGATCGACGGTGGCGGCGTAGCTGGTGACGCTGTCGGTGACCGGGCGGCGCTCGACCTTCAGCTTGGCGCGGCCGGCGCCGCCGACCGCCGGGGTCCAGCTCACCCCGCCCGCGGCCTCGACGTTCGAGAATCCCAGGGGCGTCGCGCCGACATCGGCGGTCAGGCTTCCGATCGCGTAGCGCACGCTCAGGGCGGCGCCGGCGGCGGTCTGCGGACCGGGGTCGGGAACGTCTTCCTCGTCGATGATCGGCGTCCCGCCGGGCGGCACGGGCTGTTCCTGGTCGAGGATCGCGACGGCGGTGGGGATCGGGTTGGCGCCGAAGCGCTGGCGGCCGTCCAGCGAGGCCGTTCCGCCATCGATCGCGGTCGGCGCGATCTCGAACGACAGTCGCCCGCGTCCCAGCACCGAGGTCGAAAAGCTGGCGACGCCCGCGACCTCGCCCAGCTGGCTCAGCCCCGCCTCGCCCGAGCGTTGCCGGAACGTGGTGGAGACGTCGATCTGCGGCGCGGCGTCACGGCGCAGATCGGCGATCTGGCGGTCGATGCCGGCGGCCCTGGTCTCCTGGGGCGTCGTCGCGACGGGCGCGGGACCTCGCTTGGCGACCGGAAACGACGGAAAGCCGAACAGCGACGAGGACGAGCTCGGCGGCGCCGCAGGGGCGGCGGGACCGACGCCTGGCGGCGGGGCGGCCCACGGCGAAGCCGCCGCCGGCGCTTCCATGGGCGTCGAGGCCGGCGACAGCCAGGCGACCGGCGCGGCGGGACGCGCGGGCGATGGCGCGCTCGAGCGATTCAGGAAGGGATTGGGGCCCAGGCCGCCGGTCTGACCGCGCACGCCGCCGCCGTGGGCGCCGAGCGCCTTGGCGGTCTGCAGGGCCTCCAGCGCCGCGCGGCGATCGCCCGCCGCCGTCTCGATCCGCGCCTTCAGCAGATAGAAATCGGCGTTGTCGGGCGAGCGCGCCATGGCCAGGCGGAGATTGTCGCGGGCCCCGGGCAGATCGTTGAGGGCCAGGGCCGCCTCGGCGATCCCCGCCAGGGCCTCGGGATCGCCCGGCTTGAGACGCAGCAGGGCCTCATAGGCCTGTCTGGCCTCGTCGGGCATGCGGCCGGTCAGGTAGAGCCGGCCCAGGGCCGCGAGAATTCGCGGATTGTCGGGGGCGATCGTCGAGGCCTCGGAAAGGGTGTCGAAGGCGCCGGCCAGGTCGCCGGACAGCCGCAGGCGGTCGGCCCGCTCGGCGGCCAGGGTCGCGGTCAGCCCCGCCACGGCGCGGCGGTTCTCGGGCGTGGGCGCGGTCTTAGTCGAGGCCTGGCGGATCAGGGCCGCGGCTTCGGCGTCCCGCCCAGCCTTGGCCAGCACCGAGACGAAGCCGTCATAGGCGGCCGGCGCGGCCGGGACGTCGACCACCAGCGCCTGCTGGGCCGCCGCCAGGGCGGGCTCGACATCGCCCAGGTCGTACAGGGCCGACGCGGCCTCGCCGGCGGTCCCTATCGGCAGTCCCGGCCTGGCCAGCAGCGCGCGCAGGCCGCTGGCGGCCTCGTAGCCGCGCCCGGCGGCGGCGGCCTGCCTGGCCTGCTGGATCACCGCGCGATCGCGCAGCGACTGGGCCAGGGCGTCCATCTGGGCGGTGCGCTCGGCCGGCGGGATCTTCTCGAGGGCGGCCAGGCCGTCGCGCGGCCGGTTGCGCCGGTCGGCCCAGAGCGCGGCGGCGTGCAGCGGCTCGGCCCCCACGCTGGAGGCCAGCGGCGACATCAGCCCGTCCGCTGAGCTGGTCTCGCCGCGTTCGAGCAGGAAGCGGGCGTAGTCGAGTCGGAGCCAGGGCTCGGACGGGAAGGCCGCCAGGGCGGTCTCGAAGGCCGCGCGCGCGCCCGTCAGGTCGCCCGCCGCCCAGGCCTCGTCGGCCCTGGCCTGGGCGATCCGCGCCCGGGTCGAGACCGAGCCCGTCGCGCCGCCGGGCGTCCTGGCGGCCAGGGCCTCGGCCTCGGCGATCTTGCCCTGGGCGACCAGGGCTTCGACGAGGCCGGTCTGGATGTCGGGCGAGTCCGGCGCGTTGCGCGCCGCCTGGCGATAGGCGGCCTCCGCCTCGGCCAGGCGGCCCTGCCGCGCCAGGGCGTCGCCGAGCAGTTGCTGGGCCAGGGCGACGTCGCGGCCGGAGCCGTTGGCCAGCGGCGCGACCAGGCGCTCGGCCTTGGCCGCGTCGCCGGCCGCCAGCGCGGCCTGGGCCGCGCGCAGGCCGCCATAGAACCGCGCGGACGCCAGGGCCTCGCGCCAACGGGCCTTGGCCTGGGGCGACCCGGCGCTGGCCTTGGCCAGCAGCGGCTCGGCCTCGGCGAACCGCTCCTGGCGCAGGCGCACCACGCCCAGCCCGCCCAGCGCGTCCTGGTCGCCTGGACGGATTCTGAGCGCGGCTTCGAAGTCGCGCGCGGCGGCGTCCAGCTGGCCCTTCTCGAGCGCCGCGAAGCCTGCGGCCCGCAGGGGGCCCCCGCGATCGACCGGCGCCGCCGGTCGAGGCGCTGGCGGTGGGGCGGCGGCGGCGGCGACGGGAGGGGGCGCCGGGCGCGCGCTCGGCGGGGCGGCGACGGGGGCCGCCAGCTGGCGAAGTCGGGGATCGTTGGGCGCCGCCCGGCGCAGGCGGGCGGTCCAGCGCTCGGCGCCGGCGACATCCCCGTCCTCGCGCGCGTAGCGGGCCATGGCCGCGAGGGCGTCGGCGTTCTTGGGGTCCGCCGCCAGGGCGCGCTGCAGGGACTGTCCCGCCAGATCCTTGCGGCCGCGTTCGCGCCAGAACGCGGCCTGGCGCACCAGCGCGTTCACGCCTTCCTGACTGGATTGGCGCGCGAGGCCCGTCTGCGGCGCCGCCGCGGACGTGGCCGCGACGGCCGCCAGCAACCAGGGAAGGAGACGGCGGCGGCTCATGCCCCTTCGACGTCCTTCAGCCGTCGCCGCTCGTGGGCCTTGAGCCACAGCAGGATCGGTCCGGCCAGCACCAGAACGGCGCCGGCCAGGGCAAGGGCCAGCAGCAACGGATGACCGCTCAGCCACCAGGCCGCGCGGTAGAAGTAAGGCATCGTGCCGGCCCAGAACGTCGGTCCGACGCGAAAGCTGGCGAGGGTGTCGTCGGACTGGACGACCAGATCGCCCTTCACCTCGGCGTTCTGAGTCGGATCGGCCAGCCTTTGCACCAGCTGGGGCAGGCGTTCGGTGCGGTCCGAGAGCAGGGCCACCACCACCCGGTCGCCGCCGTACGGCGAGCGGAAGCTGGTCATGCCGCTGAAGGTCTCGGCGCCGACGAGGACGTCGTCGGCCGCGCCGCGCTGGCCGTCGTCGAGCGGCGTGCCGAGCATCGAGAACGCCCGCTCGCGGAAGGTCGCCAGACGCAGGCGCAGACGCGACCCCTCGCTCGAGAACGGCGCGCCTTTCATCAGATGCTCGTTCGCGGTCAGCAGGCTGGTCGGGCCGATCAGCAGCAGGTCGCGGTCGCGCAGGGCCGCCTCGTCGCCGTTGCGGACAATGCCAAGGCGGGTGACCGGCGCGCCCGTCGCGTCCCCGAAGCGGCCCATCAGGCCGAGGAACGCCTCGATCTCGTTGGGTCCGGCGTTGGGCGCCATCACGACCGTGGTCTTCGACAGGTCCGCCATGCGGGTGAAGGGGAATCCGGCGCTGGCGAAGAAGGCCAGGTTCGGCAGCTGGGTGTAGTGGTGGCCGCCGGTCAGATCGATCGTCGTGTCCGGATCAACGCCGCTGCGGACGTTGGTCGGCTGCTGACCCTGGCAGGCGGCGGTCTTGTGGCCCTTGAGGTCGAAGTAGAACTGCAGCTCATTCTGGCCGAACAGCTGATAGGGCGGCAGCGAGACGTCATGCTCGTTGAGCGCGAAGCCGCGCATCAGCCGGGTGCGGAAGCTGTCGACCCCGGTCTGACGGTCCAGCTTGAAGGACTTCAGGTATCGGCCGTTCAGCGAGACGTCGAGACGCGACTCCTCGCGGTTCAGCCACGAGCCCATGGGATAGCGATAGCGCAGCGACATGGGCGCGCCGCTGCGGGGCCACAGCAGTAGGTCCGGCGCGAGACGGAAGGCGGCGGTCACCGGCGCCGGCGGCAGGCCGACGGTCTGCAGGGTGTCGGGATCGATGATCTCGCCCAGCCGAACCTTGCGATCGGTGCGCAGCCAGCGCGGGGCGTCGTAGGGCTGGCGGACGGCGAGCGTCGGCGCGCCCAGGGCCGCGACCGGGCCCGTCAGGCTCTTGGCGGCCACCGCCAGGGACAGGGCCGCCTCGCGTATCTCCGCCGGGTCACGCCCCAGGACCAGCAACAGGGCGCTCGACGGATCGCGCGGATTGGCCACGATCGCCAGGGTCGGGCCGTCGATCGCCGGCAGGGTCAGGCCCTCGATCCGGTCGCCGGCCGTGGCGAACACCACGCCGTCGCCTGGAGGCAAGTCGCCGACCAGGACCGGAAAGCGAAAGCCGAGATAGCTGGCCGCCATGCCGAAATACGAGGCCGTCGCCGCGGCGGCCCGCAGCGCGTCGTCCGAGGGCGGGGCGGCGAAGGCGAACGGCAAGATCAGCGGACCGCTTCCGGCGTCGAAGAACGGCGCGGGCAGTTGGGCCAGCTCGGCGCGCACCGGCAGCCGCTGCAGCCGCAGCTTCAGCGACGAGCGCAGATTGCTGACATTGGCCCAGAGGGACGAGTGGAGCGGGTCCTCGCAGCCCCGGGCGTAGTGGCCGGAAAAGCGGAGGTTCAGGCGGTTGTCGGTCAGGAACAGGGCCGGCTCGACAGGGATCTCGAGCACCGTGCCCCGGGCGCCTTCGCGCGCCAGCGGCAGGGACGCCACCGCCTCGTCGTTGATGAACACGTTGAGCTGCGACAGGTCGGGCAGCAGGGCGGGGGAATAGGCGAAGTTCAGCACCAGGGTCGCGCCGGTCACCACCTCGTCCCGACGCAGGGCGAAGGGGATGCCGGCCTCGCCGTTGACGCCCAGCAGCCGAACGGGACGTCGCGCGCCCATGTCGGCCAGGGTGATGGTGACCTCGCGGACGCCGGCGGCGGCGGCCGCGGGCTTCGGCGCGGCGGTCGGCGCAAGCGCCCGGGCGGGCGCCGGGACCGCGAAGAGCGCGAGACAGGCCAGGAGCGCGCAGAGGGTCGAGACCGTCTTGGCGACATCGGCCTTGCTGGGGGCGACCGGTCGCTGGGCGTAGGGCTCGGGCTGCTTGACGCTCCACCAGAACACCAGGGAGGCGCTGGCGCGCACCAGGTCGATCAGGGAGGCGATCGGATTGGCCGAGGGCGCGGCGGCGTTCGGCTCCCAGGCGTCGGCGCGCCCCATGACCGCCACCACCAGTTCCCGATGCCGGGCGATGGGCATGGACCTGAACTGGATTCGAAGAGTGTCGCCCGTCACCGAGGCGATGCGCGCTGGAAACGTCGTCCAGGCCGAACCGCACAACAGCTGCACGTCGATGGACTGGTTCTTGTCGACCGGGCCGACCTTGGAGACGGCGAAGCCGCCCATCGAGATCTCGTCCGTTTCCGTCTGGACCTCGCGGCCGTCGCCGAACTTCAGGATCACCGGCAGGTGGGCGCCGACCCGGACATAGGTGCGCATCTGGCGGGTCTCGCGGCCGACCGCCAGCGCGGTCGACAGGATCAGCAGGCTGAACAGCGTCCAACTGGCGTTGAGCAGCAGGGTGCCCAGGTTCACGCCGAACCCGCCGAGAAAGAGTTTCGTGAAGCCGACGACCAGCCCGAGCACCAGCAAGCCGATGGTCGCCATGTGCGGCCACATCAGCCGGGCGTCGAAATAGCCCTTGTCGAGCAGGCCGCCCTTGTCGGTCACGTTGAACTTGCCGCGCTTGGGATTGAGCAGGGTGGTGATCGTCGGGAGCACCAGGTGGAAGGCCAGCAGGCTTTCGTAGACCTCGCCCCAGAAGGCGCGGCGGTCCTGGCCCTGGATGCGGTTGCTGGTGACGATCGACTGCACCAGATGCGGCGCGGCGAAGGCGGCGATCATCGGAGCCGAGGCGAAGATGATGTTCTGGCCAAACAGCAGGAACGCCAGGGGCGAGGTCAGGAACACGATGCGCGGCAGCGGGAAGAAGAAGTGCAGCATCGCGTTGAGGTAACAGAGCCTCTGGGCCAGGCTCAGGCCGGGTCCGGTCAGGGGATTGTCGACCCGGAAGATCTGGATCATCCCCCGCGCCCAGCGCGCGCGCTGACCGATGTGCAGGGCCAGGCGCTCGGTGGCCAGGCCCGAGGCCAGGCGGATGTCGAGATAGGCGCTGTTCCAGCCGCGCCGCTGGAGCTTGAGCGCGGTGTGCGCGTCCTCGGTCACCGTCTCGCCGGCGAAGCCGTTGGTCTCCTTCAGCGCCTCGCGGCGGATCACGGCGCAGGAGCCGCAGAAGAAGGCCGCGTTCCAGAAGTCGTTGCCGGGCTGAACCACGCCGTAGAACAGCGCGCCCTCGTCGGGGATGTCCTTCACCGTGCGCAGGTTCCGCTGCACGGGATCGGGCGAATAGAAGTGGTGCGGGGTCTGCAGCAGGGCCAGGCGCGGGTCGGCCTGGAACCAGCCGACCGTGATCTGCAGGAAGGCCCTGGTCGGGATGTGGTCGGCGTCGAAGATGCAGACCAGTTCGCCGTCGGTCAGGCCCAGGGCGTTGTTCAGGTTGCCGGCCTTGGCGTGCTTGTTGTCGGTGCGCGCGATGTAGAGGGCGCCGGCCGCCTCGGCGAACGCCTTGAACTCGGGGCGCCGCCCATCGTCGAGGACGTAGACGCGGAAGCGGTCGCGCGGATAGTCCATCGACAGGGCGGCCAGGACGGTGTCCTGCACGATCTGCAGGCTCTCGTTATAGGTCGGGATGAAGACGTCGATGGTCGGCCAGCTGTCCGCCTCGCCGGCGAGCGGGCGGACGGGCCGCGCCAACGGCCAGACGGTCTGGATGTAGCCCAGGACCAGGATGGCCCAGGCATAGAGCTCGGCCAGGAAAAGGCCCAACCCGAAGGCCGCCTCGATCGGCGAGCGAAAGTGCAGGGTCTCGGTGGTGCGCCAGTAGAGATAGCGCGTCGAAACGGCGATCGAGAGGAGGCCGAGCGCTATGGTGACCCGGCGTGAGCCGTGGCGATTCAGCAGAAGGGTGACGACGATCGTCGTCAGCCCGAAGATCGCCTGCGCCCTCAGATCGAGGGTGAGCGTCACGGCGAAGGCAATGACGACAAGCGCCGCCAAACACGTCAGACCGAACGCCGCCGTTTGAAGCAGCCGCATTATCTTGCACGCCCAGCGAGCGCTAAACGTCACCGCGCCCCATTCCTAGAATGGCGCCTGATGGGAAGGCGTTGCGATGGGGTGATTCCCCACTCCACGCGCCGTGGAGACCGGCCTTCGCCTGACCGACGATCGCTCGACCGATCCCGACGTGGCGTCCGGGCCCGGCTTGTCGCATAGATCGTTCATGACCCGACCGCTTCCCATCCAGGCCGTCCTTCAGCTGCGCAAGGGCCCCGTGTCCCGCGTGGGACCCGATCGCATCCGGCTGCTGAGCTCCATCCAGGCCCACGGCTCGATCACCGCCGCGGCCAAGGCGGTGGGGCTCAGCTACAAGGGCGCCTGGGACGCGGTCCAGGCGCTGAACAATCTGTTCGAACGGCCATTGGTCACCGCCCAGACGGGCGGCCGCCAGGGCGGCGCGGCCCAGGTCACGCCCGCCGGCCTGGCGGTCCTGGCCGCCTACGCCAAGGTCGAGGACGGTCTGACCCAGTTGGTCGAGCAGCTGGAAGAGGCGCTCGGCGGCGCGGACGACGACCTAAAATCCCTGATCTGGAGTTTTGGCATGAAGACCAGCGCCCGCAACGCCCTCCGGGGTGTCGTCGAGACCGTCACCCAAGGCGCCGTCAACGCCGAGGTGACCTTGAGGGTCTCGCCGAGCGTCGCCATCGTCGCCATCGTCACCCGCGAGAGCGTCGCGGACCTGGGCTTGGCGCCGGGCCGCGAGGCGCTGGCCTTGATCAAGTCGAGCTTCGTGATCCTGGCCGCGGGCGACGACGGCCTGCGGACGTCCGCCCGCAACTGCCTGGCGGGCACGGTGATCCGCCACGACGAGGGGGCGGTCAATGACGAGGTCGTGCTGGAGATGGAGCCGGGGAAAACCCTGACGGCGACGATCACGCGCGGCAGCGGCGAGGCCTTGGGCTTGAAGGTCGGCGCCCGGGCCCAGGCGCTCATCAAGGCCTCGCACGTCATTCTCGCCGTCGACTAGGGCGCGCCAGGCGTCTCAGCCCGGCGGTCGGATCGAAAGGGTGCGCAGGCCGCGGTCGTAGGCGACCGCGCCATCGCCCTGCCGGACCTTGACCAGTCCGCGGCCTGTGGGCCTATCGGGCGGCCGACCGGGGCCAGTGCGCCAGGGCCTGCGCCGCGATCGCGGCCTGGGTCCGGTTGTGAACGTTGAGCTTGCGCATCAGCGCGGTCATGTGGGCCTTGACCGTGGCTTCGGCGATGCCGAGGTCGAAGGCGATCTGCTTGTTGAGCCGTCCTGAGTTGACGCCTTCCAAGACCTTCATCTGGGTCGGCGTGAGCTCGTCGAACGCCGCCTCCAGATCGCGGTCGATAACGCGGACACCCGTCGTGGTCATTCCAGAACCCCTCTGCTTCATCCCAGCGCAGCCATTCGGCGGTGCGACGCCCGTTTGTTTTGCCCGCCGATCGTGTTCGGCGAATCCGGGTCGCGTTCCGGATGGTAACGCTATCTGTTGGACAAATTCAAGCCCGTTCGGCAATGTGAGCGTGAACATTTGATTGTTCATGCCATTCCGTCGAAATCTGTCATACAGGTTTGGTGGGATGCAGCGGCGCGGCAAAGACTTTCCACGCGGACTTGTCCGGCTGCGCCGACGGCGCGCGCCGGCCGCCACGGTGAAGTTCGCGCTGGCGTCGCGAGGGCTGGGCCGCCACCTTGGCGCCGGCCGACGGCCGCTTTCTAACGGAAGCGAACGGCGCGATGTTGGCGCCAGTCGAGTTTGGAGACCGAGGGATGAGCGAAGGCCGCCTGGCCGACAGGGCGTATACGGGCATCGTGGAGATGATCAACGCCGACGGGTTGGCGGTCGGCGATCGCCTGCCGTCCGAGGCTCGCCTGGCGGAGATCTTCGGCATGTCGCGCACGATCGTGCGCGAGGCCCTCGTCCGACTGGCCGCCGACAGCATCACCGAGGCGCGCCGCGGGGCCGGGTCGTTCGTCAAGAACCGCCCGTCGGACAAGCTGAGCGCCTACATGCCGCTGTCCGAACTGGCCTCGACCCTGGGCAGTTACGAGGTGCGCTTCGTGCTGGAGGCGGAGGCGGCGCGGCTGGCGGCGGCGCGGCGCTCGGACGAGGAGATGGCCAGCATCGAGGACGCGCTGTCGAAATTGCGCGAGGCGCTGCTGTCGAACGCGCCGGCTCACGCCGAGGACATGGAGCTGCACCGCCGCATCGCGCAGGCCACCGCCAATCCCGCCTTCCTGGTCACGTTCGAGGCGCTGCAGCCCGACGTCGACCGGATCATGCGCGCGGGCGTCGACATCTCGCGATCGCGGCCGCCGGAAGCGATCGCCGAAATGATGCAAGAGCACGAACTGATCGTCGAGGCGATCCGGGCGCAGGACGGCGACAGCGCCGCCCTGGCCATGCGCTGGCATCTCTCACGCGGGCGAAAGCGGTTGATGCCCTGAAGCGCGCGCCATCCCGCCGGTCCAGCGCGCGTCGTCTTCCAGCCAGGCCTGGGTGATCTCGCACAGGCGTTCGGGCGGCGCGGCGGCGTCGAGCGTGAAGATCGCCTCGTCGGCGCCTGGACGCTCGAGCGTGGCGAGCTGGCTGGCCAGCAGGCTGGGAGGCATGTAGTGGCCCGAGCGGTGGGTGAGCCGCCGCAGGAGCTCGTCGTGGCCGGCGTCCAGCAGGACGAAGCGCGTGGGGGCCCCGATGGCGCCGCGCAGGCGCTCGCGATAGCCGCGTCTCAACGCCGAGCAGGCCGCCACGACCCGTCCTCCCGACACCAGCGCCTGGCCGACCGCCAGGCCCAGGCGATCGAGCCAGGGCCAGCGGTCATCGTCGTCGAGGGGCTGGCCCGCGCGCATCTTGGCGACCGCGCGCGCGTCATGAAAGTCGTCGCCCTCCAGGAACGGGCAATCGAGCTTGCTGGCCAGCAGAGCGCCGAGCGTCGACTTGCCGCTCCCGCTCACGCCCATGGCGATGATGGCGAGCCCGGCGGACGGGGCGGGGCGGGATGGCGGCTGCAAGCGGCGTCCTTGAAGGCTGGCTGGCATGCCGAATGACCGACAGGCTGACCGCACGGTTGAAATCGGGTTCTACCGGGCCGCCGATGGGGCGTAACTACGACCATGGTCGAGGATGGCGGGGGGGTGGCGATTCCTTATCGATAAGGGGTTGCGACGAGGAGAGTGGCATGAAGGCGGTCCTTTTAGCGGCGTTTCTGGCGGCTTCGACCCCAGCCCTGGCCTCGACCGGCTCTGTTCTGCTCACCGCCCCCGACGACCCGCGCGCGATCACCGTCAAGGGTGTCGGCGACGGCCGCGCGGACGACACCGACGCCGTCCAGAAGGCCATCGACGCCGCGCGCGACAAGACCGGCCATGGCCTCGTCTTCCTGCCGTCGGGCCGCTACCGCCTGAGCCGCAGCATCCTGGTGCCGCCGGGCGTGCGCGTCTTCGGGGTCGGCGCGACCCGGCCGGTCTTCGTGCTGGCGGCCAATACGCCCGGCTTCCAGAAGGGCGTGGGCACGATGATCGTGTTCACGGGCGGCGACCAATACCAGGTCGGCGCCATTCCCGTGCCGGTGCCGACGGTGGTCCCACCGACCGACAAGGTGCGCGACGCCAATTCGGGCACCTTCTATTCGGCCATGGCCAATGTCGACATCGAGATCGGCGCGGGCAATCCGGCGGCGGCGGCGGTTCGGTTCCGCATGGCCCAGCACGCCTTCCTCAGCCACATGAACTTCCGCCTGGGCTCGGCCTTCGCCGGCGTCTACCAGGCCGGGAACATCATGGAGGACGTCCACTTCCAGGGCGGGCGCTACGGGATCGTCACTGAGAAGACCTCGCCGGCCTGGCAGTTCACCCTGATCGACTCGACCTTCGACGGCCAGCGCGACGCGGCGATCCGCGAGCACGAGGTCGACCTGACCCTGGTCAACGTGGCCATCAAGAACACGCCGGTCGGCATCGAGATCGACCGGGGCTACAGCGACAGCCTGTGGGGCAAGAACGTCCGCTTCGAGAACGTCTCGAAGGCCGGCGTCGTGATCTCGGCCGAGGACAACGTCTTCACCCAGGTGGGCTTCGACAACGCCGTGGCGTCCAACACCCCGGTGTTCGCCCGCTTCCGCGACAGCGGTAAGACGGTGGCCGGTAAAGGGAAGGCCTACAAGGTGGCCTCGTTCACCTATGGCCTGACGCTGCCCGGCCTCGGCCAGATGGGCGAGTACAAGACCAACGTGGACATGGCCTCGCTGCCGTCCCTCCCGGCGATGCCGGCTTCGGCTCTTCGCGCCCTGCCGCCGGTGGCCGAATGGACCAACGTCAAGACCCTGGGCGTGAAGGGCGACAGCCAGGCCGACGACACCGCCGCCCTGCAGAAGGCGATCGACACCCATCGCGTGCTCTATCTGCCGATCGGCTTCTACAAGGTCACCGACACCCTGAAGCTGCGGCCGGACACCGTGCTGATCGGCCTGCATCCGGCCCTGACCCAGCTGGTCATTCCCGACGACAATCCGCGCCACGCCGGGGTCGGACCGGTGACGCCCGTGCTGGAAAGCCCCAAGGGCGGGGACAACATCCTCGCGGGGATCGGGTTGTTCACCGGACGCGTCAATCCGCGCGCCTCGGCGCTGCTGTGGCGGTCGGGCGCGAATTCACAGGTGAGCGACGTCAAGATCATGGGCGGCGGCGGCACCCCCACCATGGACGGCAAGCCGCTCGGCGCGGCGCAGGCCCGCAGCGGCGACCCGGTGGCCGACGGCCGCTGGGACGGCCAGTATCCCAGCATCTGGGTGACGGACGGCGGCGGCGGCACGTTCGCCAACGTCTGGAGCCCCAACACCTTCGCCTCGGCCGGCTTCTACATTTCCGACACCAGCACGCCGGGCCACATCTACGAGGTGTCGGTCGAGCACCACGTCCGCAACGAGTTCGTGCTCGACAACGTCCAGAACTGGGAGTTCCTGGCGCCACAGACCGAGCAGGAGGTCGGCGACGGCCCCGACGCCGTTTCGCTGGAAGTGCGCAACTCGCGCAACATCCTGTTCGCCAATTATCACGGCTATCGGGTGACGCGGTCTTACCATCCGGCCGAAACGGCGGTGAAGCTGTTCAACTCGTCGGACATCCGCTTCCGCAACGTTCACATCAACGCCGAGAGCGGCGTCGCCCTCTGCGACGCGATCGGTTGCGGCACCTATGCGCGGGCCAGCAAGTTCCCGTTCGAGAACGCCATCCAGGACAAGACCCGCAAGCTGGAGGTGCGCGAGCGCGAATTCGCCGTGCTCGACGTTTCCGGCCAACCCGCGCCGGCCGCGCCGGCCGGCGACGGGAAGGTGCGCAAGCTGGAGAGCGGCTTCTGGTCGATTTCCGGCGCGACCGTGGGCGCGGACGGCGCGCTCTATTTCGTCGAGAAACGTTTCCAGCGGATCTATCGCTGGACCCAGGCCAAGGGCCTGGAGGTGGTGCGCGACCATTCCCTGGATCCCGTGAACCTGGCGGTCGACAGCTCCGGCAAGCTGTTGGTTGTGTCCTCGTACGGTCCGCAGGCCAGCGTCTATTCGATCGACCCGAACGGGCCCAAGGACCAGATGACGCTGATCGCGCCGACGTCGTCGGCCGCCGCGCGTCCGGGCGCCAAGACGCTGCTGCCGGTCAACTGGTGGAACAACGGCGAGTTCAGGGATCAGTACGACCCGGCCACCGACCATTTCACCACCCTGGCCGAAATGTTCGCCCGCGACGTCGGCGCGCCGAAGGCCCAGGCCTACGTGTCGCCCGACGGAAGCCTGTCGCTGCCCGCTTTCCGGGTGTGGCGGCAGGGGCCGCCCGACCATGTCGGCTGGCGCTGGGCCGACAGCCTGCAGGCCCATGGCCTGATCGGCGCGGCGGTGGGCGAGCGGGTGTTCGTCACCAACGAGTCCGAGGGCAAGACCTACAGCGGCCAGGTCAGCCCCAGCGGCGCCCTGACCGACCTGAAGGTGTTCGCCAATCGCGGCGGCGAGAGCGTCGCGGTCGACGGACGGGGACGGGTGTTCGTCGCCAACGGCCAGATTTTCCAATACGATTCCGACGGTCGGCCGGCCGGTCGCATTGATCTGCCCGAGCGGCCGCTGCAGCTGATCTTCGGCGGCGAGGACAAGCGCACGCTTTTCGTCCTTACTCACCACTCGCTCTACGCCGTGACGCCCTGACCAAGACCTCGAGTACGAAAAGGTTCGCCATGAAAAGTTGGCTTGTTGCGCCGTGCGCGGCCTTGATCGCGCTGTTCCTCACGGCGAGCGATCCGGCGGCGGCATCGGTTTCGACCTTCGTCAAGGCGCCCGACGATCCCGCCGCCGTCATGGTGCGGGGCAGGGGCGACGGCCGCGCCGACGACAGCGCCGCGATCCAGGACGCGATCGACGCGGCCGCGGCCAAGCCCGGCGGCGGCCTGGTCTTCCTGCCCTCCGGCCGCTACCGCATCAGCAAGACCCTGTTCCTGTGGCCGGGCGTCCGGGTGTTCGGGGTCGGGGCCACGCGCCCGCTGATCCTGCTGGGCGACGCGACGCCCGGATTCCAGAAGGGCCTGGCCAACATGGTGATCTTCGCCGGCGCCAAGCGCGACCCGGCGCGCCGCGTGCCGTTCCCGCCGCCGGGCAGCGTGCCGTTCGACAAGGACGTCCCCGACGCCAATTCCGGGACCTTCTACTCGGCGATGAGCAACATCGATTTCAAGATCGGCCAAGGCAATCCGGCGGCGACCGCGATCCGCTTCCATGCCGCCCAGCACACCTATCTCAGCCACATGGAGTTCGACATCGGCTCGGGCCTGGCGGGGGTGTATCAAGTCGGCAACGCGGCTCTGGATCTGCACTTCAAGGGCGGGCGCTACGGCATCCTGGCCGAGAAGACCTCGCCGGCCTGGGGCTTCCTGCTGCTGGACTCCACGTTCGAGGGCCAACGTGACGCGGCGATCCGCGAACACGAAGCTGGCCTGACCCTGGTCAATGTGGCCATGCGTGACACGCCCGTCGGGATCGAGATCGACCGCGGCTACGGCGACTGGCTGTGGGGCAAGGACGTCCGTTTCGAGAACGTCGCCAAGGCCGCCGTCGTCATCTCCAACGAGGCCAACGTCTACACCCAGGTCGGCTTCGAAAACGCTGTGGCTGTCGACACGCCGGTGTTCGCCCGCCTCCGCGACAGCGGCAAGTCCGTGGCCGGCCCAGTGGGGGGCAAGGGCCGCGCCTATCGCGTGTCGTCCTTCACCCACGGCCTGACTCTGCCTGGCCTGGGCCAGGTGGGCGCCTACAAGACCGACATGAAGGCTGAGGCCATTCCCGGCCTGCCAGCTCCGCGCGCGCCCGCGATCCGGGCCCTGCCGGCCATGGCTGACTGGGTCAACGTCCGCACCCTCGGCGCCAAGGGCGACAACGCCGCCGACGACACCGCCGCCATCCAGAAGGCGATCGACACCCACCGCGTGGTCTATTTCCCCGCCGGCTTCTACCACGTCACCGACACCTTGAAGCTGCGCTCGGACACGGTGCTGATCGGCCTGCATCCCAGCCTCACCCAGATCGTGCTTCCCGACCGCACCCCTGGCTATCAGGGCGCCGGCGCGCCCAAGGCGCTGGTCGCCTCGGCCGCCGGGGGCGACGCCATCATCTCGGGGCTGGGCCTCAACACCGGCGGAATCAATCCGCGCGCCACGGCCTTGCTCTGGACGGCCGGCGCCAATTCGCTGGTCGACGACGTCAAGTTCCAGGGCGGTCACGGCACCGAGCTGTACGACGGGACGCGGTTCAATCCCTACAACGCCAACGCCACGGCCGACCCCGATCCGGCCAAGCGCTGGGCGGGCCAGTATCCCAGCCTGTGGGTGACCAACGGCGGCGGGGGGACCTTCGCCAATATCTGGAGCCCCAGCACCTATGCCTATTCGGGCATCTACGTGTCGGACACCCAGACGCCCGGCCACATCTACCAGGCCTCGGTCGAGCACCATGTGCGCACCGAGATCAGCCTCAACCGGGTCGCCAACTGGGAGCTTCTGGCCCCGCAGACCGAGGAAGAGGCCGGTGAAGGCGAGGAGACCGTCTCGCTGGAGATCCGCGACTCCCACGACATCCTGGTCGCCAACTATCACGGCTATCGCGTCACCCGGACCCGACGTCCGGCGGCGGCGGCGGTCAAGGTCTACAATTCGGGCGACATCCGCTTCCGCAACGTGGCGGTGAACGGCGAAAGCGGCTTTTCGACCTGTGACGAGAACGGCTGCGCGGCCTTCCTGCGCTTGACCAAGTACCCCTACGAGAACGCGATCCTGGACGTCACAAGCGGGCTGGAGGCGCGCGAGCGGCAGTTCGCGGTGCTGGACCTGACCGCCGATCCGCGGCCGACGGCGCCCTCGACCTTCCCCGCTGGCGCGCGGGTGGAGAAGCTGGGCGACGGCTTCTACTCGCTGGGCGGCGGCGCGGTGGATGCGGCCGGGACGCTGTACTTCACCGACCGGCGTCACCAGCGCATCTACAGCTGGTCGGACGAGCGCAAGCTGTCGATCGTGCGCGACAACACGCTGGATCCGATCAACCTGGCCGTCGACGGCTCGGGGAACCTGCTGGTGCTGTCGTCGGACGGCCGCGACGGCACGGTCTACAGCTTCAAGCCGGGCAGTCCCGACACCGAGGTCACGGTGATCCCGCCCACCTCGGCGATCGACCATGCGGGCGCGGCGACGGTGTTGCCGGTCAACTGGTGGAACAACGCCGAGTTCAAGGATCAACTGGATCTGACGACCTACCAGTTCACGACCCTGGCTCAGATGTTCGCGCGGGACATGGCGCTGACCAAGCCTCGCGAATATGTCTCGCCCGACGGCAGCCTGACCTTGCCGGCCTATCGCGTCTTTCAGCAGGGCCCCGCCGACTTCCGGGGGCTGCGCTTCTCGGACTCGCTGGACACCTATGGCTTCACCACGGCCAAGCCGGGCCAGAGGGTGTTCGTCGCCAACAGCTCGGAGAACAAGACCTATAGCGGCCTGGTCGGCAAGCAGGGCGCGGTGACGGACCTGAAGGTCTTCGCCGACCGCGGCGGCGAAAGCGTCGCGACGGACGGGGAGGGGCGTGTCTATGTCGCCAACGGGCAGGTGTTCGTCTACGCCCCGGACGGCCGGGAACTGGGGCGCATAGACGTCCCCGAACGGCCGCTGCAGCTGGTCTTCGGCGGCCCCGACAAGCGGACGTTGTTCGTCCTGACCCATCACGCGCTCTACGCGGTGCGACACGACTAAATCGACGACGAGGCGGTCGATCGGCGGGGCCGAGGGCGCGAGCGCGCCTTCGACGCCGCCTTTCGACGCCGCCTGTCTCGTCCACAATCAGCCGACGTACGACCATGGTCGTAATGGCTCACCTCTCCTTTGTCTGACAGCTTCCAGGGAGGCCATCGTCGGTGGTCTCAACGAAAAATCGGAGGCAGCGGGATGAGTGATGAAGGTCGTGCGCGAGGGGGTTCGCGCTTTTTGAACGCGTTGTTCGCGACAAGCGCGGTCGCATTGGCCGTGGCGGCGGGAGCGGCCAACGCGCAGGTGGCTCCGGCCCCCGCGCCGTCGGAACCGGCCGCCACCTCGCTGTCCGAGATCGTGGTCACGGGCTCGCGGATCCGGACCACCGGCTTCACCGCGCCCACGCCGACCCAGGCCCTGGGCCAGGCCGACCTGGAGCGCAACGCCGAGCCGAACGTCTTCACGACGATCGCGCAGCTGCCCTCCTTGCAGGGTTCGACGGGGGCGACCACCGGCACGTTCAGCACGTCGAGCGGCCAGCAGGGCCTGAGCTCGTTCTCGCTGCGCGGCCTGGGCACCATCCGGACCCTGACCCTTCTGGACGGCCAGCGGGTGGTTCCGGCCAACGTCACCGGCGTTCCCGACATCAGCCTGTTCCCCCAGCTCCTGGTCCAGCGCGTCGACGTCGTGACCGGCGGCGCTTCGGCGTCCTACGGGTCCGACGCGGTCGGCGGCGTCGTCAACTTCATCACCGACAAGCGCTTCGAGGGCTTCAAGGCCAATGTCTCGGCGGGCGTCACGACCTACGGCGACAACGAGCAGTTCCTGGTGCAGCTCGCCGCGGGCAAGAACTTCTTGAACGACCGCCTGCACGTCCAGGTCAGCGGCGAATACGATGACGAGGAAGGCGTGCCCGCCGGCGGCTTCGGCGAGGATGCGCCGGGCGACCGTGACTGGTACACGACCGCGACCCTGGTCAACCGCGGCGTCACCAACGACGGCTCGCCGCAGTACCTCTATCGCGAGCACGCCCAGGCCTATCAGTACACCAAGTACGGTCTGATCAGCGCCGGGCCGCTGCAAGGCACGGCCTTCGACGTCAACGGCAATCCGTTCCAGTTCCAGTACGGCTCCAATGGCGTGCCGTCCAAGGCCGCGAACGGCGCGGTCAGCAACTGCTACTCGAACGGCGGCTTCTGCGTCGGCGGCGATCTGTCGGGCAATGTCGGCATCGGCACCTCGCTGCAGTCCGAGCTCAAGCGCCTGAACGGCTATACGCGCGTCGCCTACGACATCGATGACAACAACGAGATCTACGGCACCCTGAACGTCGCCCGCGTCGAGACCGCCAACCAGCCCAATCCGGGCGGCGCCACGACCGGCCTGACGCTGCAGTGCTCCAACCCCTACCTGCCGGCCTCGGTCGCGACGGCCTGCGCCAACGCCGGCATTACCCAGTTCACGTTCGGCACCAGCAACGCCCTGCTGCCCCGGAACATCTCGGTCCATCCGACGCGGACCCAGGTCCGCGCGGTGATGGGCGCCGACGGCAAGTTCAACGCCGTGGGCACGGACTGGTCCTACGACGCCTATTACACGCACGGCGAGAACACGACGAACATCCACGTCAACGACATCATGCTGAACCCGCGCTACCGGCTGGCCATCCAGGCGACCCTGCTCAACGGCCAGATCGTCTGCGCCGATGCGACCGCCCGCGCGAACGGCTGCCAGCCGATCAACGTCTTCGGCGGGCAGACGCCCAGCGACGCGGCCCTGGCCTACATCACCCCGAAGAATGGCCCGTATCAGCACTCGGTCCAGAAGCAGGACGTCGCCAGCATCAACTTCAGCGGCGAGCCCATCCAGGGCTGGGCCGGCCCGGTCGCGCTGGCTTTCGGCGCCGAGTACCGTCGCGAGCAGTACCACGTGCAAGGCGACCCCTACGGCGACGGTTCGGCGGCTTCGCCCTACACCGTCGACTATCCGGCCGACCCGGCCCTGAGCACCGCGGGCAACAACTGGTACGCGGGCAACTATCACTCGGGCGCCGGCAAATACAGCGTGAAGGAAGCGTACGCGGAAGTGAACGTGCCGCTGGTGGACTCGGACGCCGCGGGCAAGGCCAACCTCAACATGGCCGGCCGCTGGACCGACTACAGCACCTCGGGCACCGTCTACACCTGGAAGGTCGGCGGCACCTGGGACACGCCGATCGACGGGATCCGCCTGCGGGCCGTCACCTCGCGTGACGTCCGCGCGCCCAACCTGTCGGAGCTGTTCGCCGCGCCGGTCACGACCACGCTGCCCAACTTCACCATTCCCTCCACGGGCACGCCCCCGCCCGGCGCTCCCTCCGGCGGTGCGCTGCTGGTGCTCCAGAACGTGGTCGGCAATCCGGACTTGAAGCCCGAGATTGCCAAGAACTTCACGCTCGGCGTCGTCCTTTCGAACCCGAAGTGGCTGCCGGGCTTCAGCGCCTCGGTCGACTGGTACAACATCGTCCTGGACGGCGGCATCTCCAGCCTGAGCGCCCAGCAGGTGGTCAACTTCTGCTATGCGGGCCTGACGCAATACTGCGGCGCCTTCAACTTCTCCCCGCCGGCCGGCGTGACGCCCTATGTCAACGCCCAGGTGTTCAACCTGGCCTCGATCAAGACCAGCGGTTTCGACATCGAGGCCAGCTACCGCTTCGATCTGCCCAGCGTGCCGGGCCACTTCGATCTGCGCGCCCTGGCGACCAACACCCACAAGTTCGTCACCAATCAGGGCTTCCCCGGCGGCTCCGTTGTCGACACCGCGGGCCAGAACTCCGGCAACACGCCGGACTGGAAGGTTCTCGCCGTCCAGACCTGGACCTCGGACCGGTTCATGCTCAGCCTGCAGGAGCGCTGGTTCAGCGACGGCGTCATCGGCGGCCAGTACATCGAGTGCGCCCCCGGCAGCTGCCCGGTCGGCAGAACCGCGACGGATAACAACAACTATCCGACGATCGACTACAACCGCATGGACGGCGCGACCTATGTCGACCTCAGCGGTTCGTACCAGATCAAGGACGGTCTGAAGGCCTACTTCAAGGTCGCCAACCTGTTCAACAAGGACCCGACGCCGTCGCCGCAAACCAACACCGGTCTGGACGCCAACCCGGCGCTCTACGACCTGATGGGCCGGTTCTACCACGTGGGTCTTCGCTACGAATTCTAACTTGAGCCGCCCGTTCCACCTCCCCCTGGGCGCCGCCCGGGCCGGATCGGCTGACCGCCGTTCCGGCCCGGGTCCTTTTTGCCGCCCGAGAGGCCGTGTGGAGCCATCGCCTGAATTTCGGTCCGCGCGGCGCGCCGATCCGCGCCGCCGGTCGCCTAGTGCTTGCGTTCGCGAACGCGTCACGCCCCTATTGCCCCGCGCCGGGGACGAACCTCGGACGGTCGGACAACACGTCGCCGCCGCATCGCCGGCGAACGCCAAGAAGGGTTTCCATTGAGCAGGCCGGACCGCGCCCGGGGCGCCACCATTGTCGATGTCGCCCAACTGGCGGGCGTCTCGCGCATGACGGTGTCGCGGGTGATCCATGATCGCGCCAAGGTCCGGGAAGAGACGCGCATGGCGGTTCTGGCCGCGATCCGCGAGCTGAACTACGAACCCAATCTGGCGGCCCGCAACCTCGTCATGGCCGGCGAATTGCGGATCGGGGTGATCTATTCCAATCCCAGCGCCGCCTTCATGAGCGACTTCCTGATCGGGGTGTTCGAGGAGGCCACCAGCGCCGGGGCCCGGCTGATCCTGGTGCGGGGCGAAGACGGCCAGGCCCCGGCCCCGCGGGACCTGGAGCGGTTGCTGAGCCAGGGCGTCCACGGCGTGGTCCTGGCGCCGCCCCTGGGCGAGTCCGCCGTCGTGCGCGACATGCTCCGCGCCGCCAATCTGCCGCTCGCCGTGGTCGCCGCGGGGCGCCCGGCGAGCGATGCGATCAATGTCCGCATCGACGACCGCCAGGCCAGCCAGGCCATGGCCCAGCATCTGCTGGATCTTGGCCACCGAAGGATCGGCTTCATCTCCGGGAATCCCAACCAGACCGCCAGCGTCGTACGCCTCGAGGGCGCGCGCGCGGCGATCGCGGCGGTCGAGGGGGCTGAACTCGTCCTGGCTCAGGGCGCCTTCACCTACGGTTCGGGCCTGCGCGCCGCCGAGCAGCTGCTCGATCGCGACCCGCCGCCCACCGCGATCTTCGCCAGCAACGACGACATGGCCGCCGCGGCCGTGTCGGTGGCCCACCGTCGACATCTCGACGTGCCTCGTGACCTGACCGTGGTCGGGTTCGATGACACGACCGTGGCCACCACCCTTTGGCCGCCGCTCACCACCGTGCGCCAGCCCGTGCGGCAGATGGCGGCCGTGGCCCTGGATCGACTGATGTGCGTCTTGCGATCGACCGAGCCATCGGCCGAGGCTTCCGCGGACTACGTCCTGGATCACGCCCTGATCGAGCGCGAGTCCACCGCCCCGCCCCGACACGCCGCCCAGGTCCCGGGCGCCAAAGCCCATAAGAGGTCATCGCATGCCTGATCCGTCCGTCGACATGGAGCGCGCCACGGTCGGGCGAGTGACGCGGCATTTGATGCCGCTGTTCTGCCTGATGTATCTGATCGCCTATATCGATCGGCAGAACGTGTCGTACGCCAAGCTCGACATGGTCCAGGCCCTCGGCCTCAGCGAGGCGGCCTATGGCCTGGGCGCGTCGCTGTTCTTCATCGGCTATTTCCTGTTCGAGGCGCCGTCGAACCTGATCCTGGCCCGGGTGGGCGCGCGGGTTTGGTTCGCGCGGATCATGTTCACCTGGGGTCTGGTCACCCTGGCGCTGGGCTTCACCCAGAACGCGACGATGTTCTATGTCCTGCGGTTCCTGCTGGGCGTCACCGAGGCGGGGTTCTTCCCGGGCGTGCTCTACGTCCTGACGCTCTGGTATCCGCAGGCCCATCGCGCGCGGATGGTGGGCCTGTTCATGATCGCCAGCGCCGTCGCCAACGCCGTCGGGGCGGCCGTGGGCGGCCTGCTGTTGGATCTGGACGGCACGTTGGGGCTGGCCGGTTGGCAATGGGTGTTCCTGGTCACCGGCGTTCCAGCCGTGCTGTTGGCGCCTTACGTTCTGTGGCGCCTGCCCAACGGTCCGACCCAGGCCCGGTGGCTGCCGCAGGTCGAAAGGGACTGGCTGGCCAAGGTTCTGGACGCGGAGCGGGGC
The DNA here is from genome assembly GCF_001426905.1 of Caulobacter sp. Root1455. GTDB lineage: Bacteria > Pseudomonadota > Alphaproteobacteria > Caulobacterales > Caulobacteraceae > Caulobacter. The sequence continues at coordinate 60,178 of NZ_LMFQ01000022.1, read as the reverse complement.
GGGGTGGTCGACGACCACCGCGGCGCCTGGAAGGCGATCTTCGATCCGCGCGTCCTGCTGCTGGCGGGCCTCTATATCGGCATGCCGCTGGGCGCCTACGGCCTGAGCTACTGGCTGCCGACCATCGTCAAGTCGTTCGGCGTCTCCAACACCGTCAACGGGCTGATCAATGTCATCCCCTGGATCTTCGTCGGCGTGGCGCTGTGGTTCGTGCCGCGCCACGCCGCGCGCCATGGCGCCAGCGCCTGGCACATCGCCGGGCCCTGCCTGCTGGCCGCGGTCGCCCTGACCCTGAGCGTGGTCCTGCCTGGGGCGGCGTTGAAGTTCGCCATGCTGTGCATCGCCGCGCCGGCCATCTTCTCGGCGCAGCCCGTGTTCTGGAGCCTGCCGCCGAGCTTCCTCAGCGGGCCGCGGGCGGCGGCCGGCATCGCGGCGATCAACGCGATCGGCAATCTGGGCGGCTTCATCGCCCAGAACCTGGTGCCGATGGTGCGCGACGCCACGGGCAGCAACCTCGCGCCCATGTTGGCGCTCGCCGCCGTGCTGGTCGTGACCAGCCTGCTGATCTTCTACGCCATGGCCCGGTTGGAGAGGACGCGCGCGAGCGCCGGCTAGGCCGCCGTCGACCGGGCGGGCGCCATCAGCGGTGTCCCCAAATATCGCTGCGGACCATGATCTGTCCGTCGGCGTAGAGGGACGGCGCCAGTAGGTCGTCGGGCAGGAAGATCGGCCCATCGAGATCGACGATGTCGCACAGCTGGCCCAGGACGAAGGCCGGCGCCGTCGACAGGGTCGAGCCGCCCATATTGCCGACCATGACGCCCAGCCCCATGCGCCGCGCCTGGGCGGCGATCATCAGGCCTTCGGTCAGCCCCCCGCATTTGTCGAGCTTGATGTTGACGACATCGAACCGCTCGCCCAGCGCTTCCAGTTCCGCCAGGCTTTGAATGCTTTCGTCCGCGGCCAACGGGATCGGTGACTTCCAGCCTTCCAGCAAGGCCTCGGCCCCGCGCGCCACCGGCTGCTCCAGCAAGGCCACGCCGGAATCGACCAGCATCGCGACCAGGGCGTCGAGGTCCTCGCCGCCATAACCCTGGTTGGCGTCGACGCCCAGCCAGACGTCTGGCCGCGCCCGCCGCACGGCGCGCACGCGCTCGGTGTCGGCGGCCAGATCCCCGTCCAGCTTCAGCTTGATGGCCTTGGCCTGGGCGAACTCGAGCAATTGCTCCAGCAGGATCGCCGGCGGCTCGGCCGGCAGGGTGAAGGTGGTCGTGAGCGGCCGGGGAGTCCCGACGCCCGCCAGGGCCCAGACTGGAAGGCCCCGCTCCAATGATTCCAGCTCCCAGAGCGCGCAGTCGATGGCGTTGCGCGCGCCCCCGGCCGGCAGGATGGCGCCCAGGTCCTGTCGATCGATCCCGCCCTCGATGACCTGACGCTGATCCTCGATCCGGCGCTCGATGTTCTCCGGACCGTCATCCAGATAATAGACGCCCGCGGCCTCGCCGCGTCCGACCTTGCCGTCGCGCGCGATGGACGCCACCACGGCGGGCATCGCCTCGAACAGGTAGCCGGAAATCCGGAAGGGCTTGCGAAAGCGCATCGCCTCGCGACGCAGCGTCAGCGACGCCGTCATGCGAGCGCTCCCCGCGGGCGGCCGGCCTGAAGGGCGTTGCGAGCAAGGCGGGTGGGGCCGCGTCGCGGGGGGGCATGATGGAGAGTCATGCCGCCACCATTTCATGGCGACGTCAGTGTTTCAATATCTGAAACACCTACTCGTGCGCGGGCTTCGAATTCTCGGCCGGGGGCGGGGGCGAGCGCCAGTTCTCACTGGCCGATTGCGCCAGGCGCTGAATGCCCTCGCCGGCGCAGACCGAAAGCACCCGGCACGGTTCGTCCCCCACGCGGACATAGGCGTGGGCCATGGCGCTGTCGAAATAGACGGAATCGCCCTCGTTCAGCGCCAGCGGCTCGTAGAGGTCCGAGTGCAGCTCCATGCGGCCGGTCAGGACGTGCAGATATTCCTCGCCGGCGTGGCGGACCAGGCCGCCCATTTCCTCGACCGTGTGGGCGGTGACATCGACGATGATCGGCACCATCAGCTTGCCGCGCAGATCGGCCGCCGGATAGTAGTGCAGGTGGCGCTCGGAGTTGGCGTCGGGCCATTGGCCGGCTCGCGCGACGCTGCGGCGCCCGACGGCGGCCGGCCGCGCGGGCGGCGGCGCGCCGGCCACCAGCAGGCTGATGTCGACGCCCAGGCCCTGGGCCAGTCGGCCAAGATAGTCGTAGGTCATCGACATCTTGCCGTTCTCGAGCTTCGACAGGGTCGAGAACGGCATGCCGATGCGGGCCGACAGGGCGCGCAGAGACAGTCCCTGCTCCTTTCTCGCGGCGCGCAGCGCCGCGCCAGGACTTGGATCGGTCTTCCTCGGGTTCGTCATCGGCGCCTCATGGCCCAAAAACTAGCCGAACGGGCGCCGAAAGGGAATGTCGCAACCCTGTCTTCGAAACATGTTGCAAATACAGAAACACGTGCCATGGTCGATCATCTTTGGGGGGGATCGGGTCGATGGCAATGGCATGCAATACGGCTAGGCTCGCGGCGGTCGCCGCGCTTTGGGCGGGACCGCTCGCCGCCCAAACCCTTCCGCCCGCTAGCCCTCCGCGCCAAGCCGGGGCGGCGGTGCTGGACGAGATCGTCGTCACCGCGCAAAAACGCGAGGAGCGCCTGCTCGACGTGCCGCAATCGGTGTCCGTCCTGTCGGCGCAGACCTTGGCCCAGGCTCACGCCGAGCGGTTCTCCGACTACCTCACCCGCATCCCCAGCGCCGCGATCGTCGAAAACCAGGCGGGCCAGGCGCGGCTGCTGCTGCGCGGCATCAACACCGGCGGGGTGGGCGCCACGGTGGCCACCTATGTCGACGAGACGCCCTACGGGTCGGCCACCGCCCTGGCCAACGGCGCGGTCCTGGCGCCCGATCTCGACCCGTCCGACCTCGAGCGCGTCGAGGTGCTGAGGGGGCCGCAAGGCACGCTCTACGGCGCCAATTCGCTGGGCGGTCTGGTCAAGTACGTCACCGCGGCCCCCAACACCACGGCGACCCAGTTCAGCGCCGAGACCAGCGTCGAGGACGTCGCTCACGGCACGACCGGCTGGTCGGCGCGGGCGGCCGGCAACCTTCCCCTGTCGGAAACCGCCGCGGTGCGGGTCAGCGGATCCTACCGCGAGGATCCGGGCTATATCGACGATCCTCGCCTGGGCCACGACGTCAATGACGGCGAGACCTATGGCGGACGCGCCTCCATCCTCTGGCGCCCGATCACCGACCTGACCCTGCGCGCTTCGGCGGTGGCCCAGAACATCCGCAGCAACGGTCCGAACGGCGTCGACGTCGACCCGGTCACCCTGGAGCCGGTCTCGGGCGCGCTCATCCAGAACCGCACGGTGCGTGAGCCCAACGCCATCGACTATCGGATCTACAACCTGACCGGAGAATACGATTTCGGCGCGGTGGCGCTGACCTCGTCGACCAGCACGAGCACCTTGGATCAGGTCCAGGTCCAGGACGCGACCGGCGTCTATGGCGACCTGTTGACCGGCGCCTTCGGCACGCCCCTGGGCGCGCCCCTCGACCAGCGCATGGCCCAGCGCCGCTTCACCCAGGAACTGCGTCTGGCGTCGTCCGGCCCCAAGGTCCTCGAATGGACCGTCGGCGGCTACTACACCCGCGAACGCAACCGGCTGGACCAGGTGCTGAACGCCGTCGACGCCGACACCGGCGCGCCGGCGGCGGGCCTGTCGGGCCTGGCCGTGGTCGGTCTGGCTTCGCACTATGACGAATATGCCGGCTTCGCCAACGGCACGCTGCACCTGTCGCCGCGGTTCGACGTCACCGCGGGCGGCCGCTACAGCCATAACCGGCAGAGCGCGGTTCAGACGACCTCCGGCCTGCTGGTCGGCGGCGATCTGGCCCTTGACGCCAGCTCGTCGGACAATGTCTTCACCTATTCGATCGCGCCGGCCTTCAAGCCCAATCGCGACACCACGATCTATGCCCGCGTCGCCCGCGGCTACCGGCCCGGCGGGCCCAATGTGCTGCCGCCCGCCGCGCCCACGGCGGTGCCGCGTCAGTTCGGGGCCGACACCACCACCAACTACGAGCTGGGCGTCAAGGCCGACCTCCTTGACCGCAGGCTGTCGCTCGAACTGACCGGCTTCCTGATCGACTGGAAGAACATCCAGCTTTTGGCCGACGTCGGCGGCTTCGCCGTCAACACCAACGGCGGCAGCGCCCGCAGCAAGGGCGTCGAGCTGGCGCTGACCGCCCGGCCGGTCGCGGGCCTCACCCTGGGCGCCAACGGCGCCTATGTCGACGCCCAGCTGACCGAGGACGCCCCCGCCCTGATCGGCGGCGCCTCCGGCGACTGGCTGCCCTACGCGCCGCGCGTCGCCACCACGTTCAGCGCCGACTACGAGCGTCCGTTGAGCGACAAGGTGACGGGACGGGCCGGCGTCAGCTGGCGGCATACCGGCAAGCGCCGCTCCGACTTCGATACGAACTACGGCCAGCGCCATCTGGAGGCCTTCGACCAGGTCGACGCCTATGCCGGCGTCACCATCGACCGCTTCCGTCTCGAGGCCTTCGCCCGCAATCTGACCGACAGCGACGGCGTCGTCGCGCTGGGCGGGGCCGGCTCGGCGCCCAACGGCGCGGCTTCGGCGGCGGTGGTCCGACCGCGCTCGATCGGCGTCACCCTCGGCGTTCGGTATTAATCCCATGAGGAAGATCGGCATGCGACTTCTCACCAACCTCGCGGCGCTCGTGGCGGCGATCGCCCTGCCGGCCGCGGCCCAGGCCCCCGACGCCCTCAAGCCCGCCGCGCCGCTCGCGCCGGTCCGGACCGCGACCGCCCCGCTCGCCCCGTCGCCGCCCGGCGCGGCCCAGCTGACCGCGGCCGACGTCAACGCCTGGCTGGACGGGCTGGTGCCCTACGGCCTGGATCGCGGCGACATCGCCGGCGCGGTCGTGGTGGTGGTCAAGGACGGCCAGGTCCTGACCCAGCGCGGCTACGGCGTGGCGGACGTCAAGACGCGCCGCCCGGTCGACCCGACCGACACGCTGTTCCGCCCCGGATCGATCTCCAAGCTGTTCACCTGGACGGCGGTCATGCAGCTGGTCCAGGCGGGCAAGCTCGACCTCGACCGGGACATCAACGACTATCTGGACTTCAAGATTCCGCCCGCCTACGGCAAGCCGATCACGCTGCGCCACCTGATGACCCACACCCCGGGCTTCGAGGAAACCGCCAAGCACCTGCTGATCGACGATCCGGCGAAGAACAAGCCGCTCGAGGCGGTGCTCAAGCGCGCGATCCCCTCGCGGATCTATGCGCCCGGAACGATGGCGGCCTATTCGAACTACGGCGCCAGCCTGGCCGGCTACATCGTCCAGCGGGTGTCGGGCGAGCCGTTCGAGGCCTATGTCGACCACCATATCTTCGCGCCGCTGGGCATGACCGAGTCGAGCTTCGTCCAGCCCCTGCCGCCCGCCCTGGTCGGCAAGATGTCCAAGGGCTACCAGCAGGCCTCCCAGGACCCGAAGCCCTTCGAGATCATCGGCATGTCGCCGGCCGGGGCCCTGTCCTCGACCGGGGCGGACATGGCGCGGTTCATGATCGCCCACCTGTCGGACGGCGGCGCGCTGCTCGATCCGCGGACGGCCCACATGATGTACGCCACCCAGAACACGCCGATCCCCGGCCTGCCGGGCATGGCGCTGGGCTTCTATCACGAGGACCGCAACGGCCGCACGATCATCGGCCACGGCGGCGACACCGACCTGTTCCACTCCGATCTGCACCTGTACCTCGACGACCATGTGGGCCTGTACCTGTCGTTCAACAGCGCCGGAAAGGACGGCGCGGCCCATGTGCTGCGCGAGCGCCTGTTCGCCGAATTCACCGACCGCTACTTCCCCGCCCCCAACCCGCAAACCCCCACCCTGGCGACGGCCAAGGCGCACGGCCAGGCCCTGGCCGGCCACTACGGCAGCAGCCGCACCTCGGTCACCAGCTTCCTGAAGCTGCTCGGACTGATCGGCCAGGCCCAGGTGACGCTGAACGACGACGACACCATCAGCGTCTCGGCGCTGACGGCCACCAGCGGCGCGCCCAAGCGCTGGCGCGAGGTCGCGCCCTGGCAATGGCGCGAGGTCGGCGGCGACGATCGGCTCGCCGCCTTTGTCGAGAACGGCAAGGTGACGCGGTTCTCGATCGCCGGCTTCGCCCCGATCATCGAGTTCGTGCCCGCCCCCGCCAGCTTCGACGCCGGATGGATCCTGCCGGCGGCCTCGGTCGCGCTCGGCGTGATCCTGCTCACCGCCCTGGCCTGGCCGGTCCTGGCCTTCACCCGCTGGCGCTACGGCTATCAGCCGGCCGTGATCGGTCGCCCCGCCCTGGCCCGATGGGCGCCGCGCGTCACCCCGTGGCTGCTGTTGGTGGTCTGCGGCGGTTGGCTGGCGTTGGTGATGTCCATCGAGAAGGACGTCAGCGTGCTGGACGGCCGTCTCGACATCTGGATGCGGCTGCTCCAAGGACTGTCCCTGATCGCCATCGTCGGGTCGTTGCTCATGGTCTGGAACTGCTGGACCTTGGCGCGGTCGCCTCAGCGTCGGTGGACGACGCTGGCCTGGGCCGTGCTGGGCGCCGCGTCGGCCCTGTTCGTGATCTGGCTGCTGATCGCCGGACGAACCCTCACCCTCTCGCTGAACTTCTAGGCACGGCATGGCCATCGATCCGCCCGACATTGCCCCCGGGCTGACCGATCCCGGCCTCGCGCCCCTCGCGGGCGGCGAGGCCGGGAGCCGGCGGACGCTGTTTGGCCACCCGCCCGGCCTGACGGCCCTGTTCATGACCCAGATGTGGGCGGAGTTCTCGTACTTCGGCCTGCAGGCCTTGCTGGTCTACTACATGACCCAGCAACTGCATTTCGATCAGGCCAAGGCGTCGCTGATCTACGGCGCCTATGGCGGCGCGGCTTTCTTCAGCCCCTTCTTCGGCGGGATCATCGCCGACCGTTGGCTGGGGCGGACCAAGAGCGTCGTCCTGGGCGCGGTGCTGATGATGTTCGGCCACTTCGCCATGGCGGCCGAGGCCCTGCTGCTGCCGGCCCTGGTGCTGGTGGCCCTCGGCAACGGCCTGTTCCTGCCACCGCTGGCGGTGCAGGTCGGCGGGCTCTACGGTCCGGACGATCCGCGTCGCGCCGGGGCGTTCAGCGCCTACTACATGGGCATCAACCTGGGCGGCCTGCTGGCGCCGCTGGTGTGCGGTTCGCTGGGCGAGCTGCTGGGCTGGCATTGGGGCTTCGCGGCCGCCGGTGTCGGCATGCTGGTCGGCCTGACGATCTATCTGTCCTGCCGGCGGCTGCTTCCCGTCGATCCCCCAACGACACGGGAGACGACGCGAGAAGCGTCCCGGACGCCGCGCGCGCTCCTGTCGGCCGGCGAGCGCCGCAGTCTCGGCGGTCTGGTCCTGATCATCGGCCTGGTGGTGCTCTTCCGCGTCGCCTACGAGCAGAGCGGCAACGTCATCGCCCTTTGGGTCGCCAACCAGACCGACCGCGGCGTCACCTTGCTGGGCGGTCGGTACGAAGTCCCGGCGACCTGGTTCCAGTCGATCAACCCCCTGCTGATCATCCTGCTGACGCCGGCCCTGATCGGGTTCTGGGCGCGCCGGGCCCAGCGGCGCGGCGCGCCGGACCTGCTGGCCCGGATGAGCTTCGGCTGCGTCATCGCCGCGCTGTCGATGGTCGTCATGGTGGCCGCCGCCGCGGCTCACGCGGCCACCGGGCAGCCGGTCTCGGCCTGGTGGGTGATCGGCTATTTCGTCCTGCTGACCATCGGCGAGCTGCTGGTCATTCCCACCGGCCTGGCTCTGATCGGGGCGCGGTCGCCGGTCCAGGTGGCCTCGATGATGATGGGCGCCTGGTACATCGCCAAGTTCATCGGCAGCGTCCTGGCCGGCGTCATGGGAGCCTATTGGGGCGCCATCCCGGCCACGACCTTTTTCGGCATCGGCGCGGTCGCGGTGATGTCCGCGTCAATTGGCCTGTTCGGGCTAAGCCGGGCCGAACGGCGTGGACGCACAGCACTCCGCGGGTCCGCGAAGCCCTGATGCAGGGCTTGCCAGGCCTTCGCGCGGTTCGTCTCAGAGGTTGAGGAAGTCCGCTTTCCGCCCCGCGCCGGACTGGCGCCAGGCCGTCGCGGACTGGCCGAACTCCTCGGCGAACCAGCGGCTGAACGAGCTCTGGCGGGCGTAGCCGAGCAGGTCGGCGGCGCGGGACAGGGGGAGGGCGGCATTGGCGACGTACCGAACGGCCAGTTCGCGTCGGATGCCGTTGAGCAGGCCCGCGAAGTCCGCGCCCTCGGCGGCGAGCCGGCGCTGCAGCGTGCGTTCGTTGAGCCCGAGATTGGCGGCGACGCGTCCGATGGCGGCCCCGCCGATCGGCAGCATCAGATAGAGGGTCTTCTGGACGTCCTGGCTGAGAGGCCGCTCCTCGGTCGCGGGCAGGGAGCGCAGATAGCGTTCGGCCAACAGGGCGAGATTGGGGTCGGCGGACGGGTTGGGCGCATCCAGGTCGGCGCGACCGCAGGTCAGGCCGTGAAAGTCGCTGTTGAACTCGCAGATGGGGCCGAAGAGGCGGCGGTGGACGGTGAGGTCGGCGGGAGGCGCATGGGCGAAGTTCGCGCTCAGCGCCCGCCACCGCGGGCCCAGCACGGTGCGGAACATCCGGTACAGGACGCCGATCGCCAGTTCGTAGGACTGTCGCATCGTCCCATGCCCGGTCAGCAGCAGCTCCTCGCGGACGACCACGATGTCGTCATGCTCCTCGACCTCGACCACCAGGGCGGGGTTCACGAGCTGGCGGTAGGCGACAACCGACATCAGGGCGTCGCGCATCGTGGCCTGGTGCGTGATCAACAGGCTGACGGCGCCGAAGTCCGACAGCCGCCGCGACTCGGCCATTCTCAGCCCGAACGTCTCGCATCCCGATTCCAGGGCGGAGGCCTCGAGCAGGTCCACCACGCCTTCGGCGACGATGCGCGCGTCCTGGTCGACAAGGACGCGGCGATCGATCCCGAAACGCTTCAGCATCCCGGCGGCGTCGAGGCCGACCTGACCGGCGACCTCGGCGTAGTTCGAGAGCGTGGCGCCCCGCACATGACCCGATCGTTTCATGACGCCTGTCGTGAAATGAAAATCCGTTGTCGTCAAATGAAAAACGGGTGCGGCGGCCGGCGCTAGTCTCACGTTCAAATAAGGCGGTTCCAAGAAGGCCGCCAAGGGAGAGCGAAGTGAATAAGGCGGTGCGCTTTTACGAGACCGGCGGGCCCGAGGTGATGCGCCTCGAGGATGTCGAGGTGGGCGACCCCGGTCCCGGCGAAGTGCGCATTCGCCACGTCGCCGTCGGCCTGAACTTCGCCGACACCTATTTCCGTTCGGGTCTCTATCCGGCGCCGCTCCCCGCGGGCCTGGGCGTCGAAGCGTCTGGCGTCATCGAGGCGGTGGGCGAGGGTGTGGCGAGCGTCGAGGTCGGCGATCGCGTGGCCTATACCGGAAGCCCGCTGGGCGCCTATTCGACCGCGCGGGTGATGCCGGCCGGTTCGCTGGTGAAACTGCCGGACTCGATCGCCTTCGAAACGGCCGCGGGCATGATGATGCGCGGCCTGACCTCATCCTATCTGATGCGCCGGATCTGGCCGTTGAAGGCGGGCGACACCATCCTGCTCCACGCCGCGGCCGGCGGCGTCGGCCTGATCGTCTCGCAATGGGCCAAGCTGCTGGGGCTGACGGTGATCGGCACGGTCTCGAGCGAGGCCAAGGCGGAACTGGCCCGGGCCCACGGTTGCGACCACATCGTGTTCTACGGCCGCGAGGACGTGGGCGAACGCGTTCGCGCCCTGACGGGCGGGGTCGGCGTCGACGTCGTGCTCGACAGCGTGGGCAAGGACACCTTCGCCGGCTCGCTGCGCGCCGTCCGTCGTCGCGGCCTGGTCGTCAACTTCGGAACGGCCTCGGGGTCGGTTCCGCCGTTCGACCTGCTGCAACTGGCGATGCACGGCTCGGCCTATGTCACCCGGCCGGCGCTGGCCGATTACATCGCCGACCCGGCCGAGCGGGCCGAACTGGCCGGCGAACTGTTCGGCCATGTCGCCGAGGGGCGCATCCGCATCGAGATCAACCAGCACTACGCCCTGGCCGACGTCCAGCGCGCCCATCGCGATCTCGAGGGCCGCAGGACCACCGGCTCGTCGATCTTCGTGCTCTGACCCAGGGGATCCGCGCCATGACGACCACCGCCGCCGCTCCCGCCGTCACCGGCTCCATCAAGGTCCGCAAGCTGACCTGCGCGATCGGCGCCGAGCTTTCGAACGTCAGCCTCGCGGACGCGGCCCATGACGACGGGCTCTTCGCCCAGATCAAGGCGCTGCTGCTGGAGCACAAGGTGCTCTTCTTCCGCGACCAGGACATCAGCCGCGCCGATCACGCGGCCTTCGCCCGGCGTTTCGGGGCGCTTGAGGATCATCCGGCCGTCGGCAGCGACCCGGACCATCCCGGCCTCCTGCGGATCTACAAGGATCTGGACAGCCCGCCGGAGCACTACGAGAACTCTTGGCATTGCGACGCGACCTGGCGCGAGGCGCCGCCGATGGGCGCCGTCCTGCGCTGTGTCGAGACGCCCGAGGTCGGCGGCGACACCATCTGGGTCAACATGGCCAAGGTCTATGAAGACCTGCCGCAGGCCATCAAGGACCAGATCGCTTCGCTGCGGGCCAGCCACTCCATCCAGTGCAGCTTCGGCGCGGCGATGCCCGAGGAGAAGCGCCTGGCTTTGAAGCAGAGGTTCCCCGACGCCGAGCACCCCGTCGTCCGCACCCACCCCGAAACGGGCGAGAAGGTGCTGTTCGTCAACAGCTTCACCACCCACTTCGTCAATTTCCATACGCCGCGGAACGTCCGCTACGGCCAGGACTTCACGCCCGGCGCCGCCAACCTGCTGAACTACCTGATCGGTCGCGCGGCGATCCCCGAGTATCAGGTTCGCTGGTCCTGGACGCCCAACAGCGTGGTCATCTGGGACAACCGCGCGACCCAGCACTACGCCGTCCAGGACTACTGGCCGGCCGTCCGCAAGATGGAGCGCGCCAGCATCGTCGGCGACCGCCCCTTCTAATCACGCCCTTCGCACGCTTTACCGACGCCCCCCCCGGCGCCGCAGGAGAGACTGATGAACTTCCTCGACGACTCGCTGTTCCCCGAGAACCAGGAAGACCTGGTCATCACGGCGGCCCCCTATGGACCCGAGTGGCAGGTGTCGGACTTCCCCGAGGATCTGCCGCTCACCATGGACGAGCACGTCCAGACGGCCGTCGATTGCCACAACGCCGGCGCCTCGGTGCTGCACCTTCACGTGCGCGAACTGGACGGCTCGGGCTCCAAGCGCTTGTCGATGTTCAACGAGTTCCTGGGGCGGCTGCGCGAGGCGGTGCCGGACATGGTCCTGCAGGTCGGCGGTTCGATCTCGTTCGCGCCGGAGTCCGAGGGCGAGACGGCCAAGTGGCTGTCGGACGACACCCGCCACATGCTGGCCGAACTGACGCCCCGGCCCGACCAGGTGACGGTCGCGGTCAACACCAGCCAGTTCAACGTCCTCGAGATGATGGAGCCCGACGACCTCAAGACCACCTCTCTCGCGGAACCGGCCCTCTACGAGGCCTATCGCGAGATGATCGTGCCCGCCGGTCCGGGCTGGGTCGAGGAGCACGTCAAGCGGCTGTCGGCCAACGGCATCCAGTCGCACTTCCAGCTGGCCCACGTCGCCCAGCTGGACACCCTCGAGCGCATGATGCGGCGGGGCAAGTTCTTCGGACCGCTGATCCTGACCTGGGTCGGCATCGGCGGCGGCTTCGACGCCGCCAATCCCTATACGCTGATGAACTTCATCCGGGCGGTCCCCGACGGCGCGGTGCTGACGATCGAGTCGTCCATGCGCCACACCCTGCCGCTCAACATGATGGCCATCGCCATGGGCCTGCACGTTCGCTGCGGCAACGAGGACAATCTCTGGAAGCAGGACTGGAAGAGCAAGATGACCTCGGTCGAGCAGGTCGAGCAACTGGTCCGCATCAGCCGCGAATTCGGCCGCGAGATCGCCACCGGCAAGGAAGCCAAGCGCATCTACCGGATCGGCGAATTCTACCAGTCGACCGACGAGACCCTGGCCAAGAACGGCTTCGCCCCGAACCGCCAGCCCGGCCAGAAGGGGTTCCTGCATCACGCCTGATCGCCCGGCCTCATCCCGTTCCCGTCATTCGCCGCGCCCGAGCGGCGCGAAGCGAGGGAGTTCTTAGTGCAGTCGACCGTCCTGTTCGTACCCGGCCTGCGCGATCATGTCGCCGACCACTGGCAGACCCTGCTGGCGGCGGAGATCCCGGGTTCGCGCACCGTGCCGCCTCTGGAGGCGGACCGGCTGAGCCGCGCGGCCCGCGTCGAGAGGCTCGACCAGGCGATCGCCGCCATCGACGGGCCGGTGATCCTGGTCGCCCATAGCGCGGGCTGCCTGATGGTCGCCCACTGGGCGCAAAGCCACGGCCGGCCGATCAAGGGGGCGCTGCTGGCCACGCCGGCGGACGTCGAGACGCCGCTGCCGCCCGGCTATCCCACGCCCGAGCAGCTTCGCGACGGCGGGTGGTTGCCGACGCCGCGCCGGCCGCTGCCCTTCCAGAGCATCCTCGCCGCCAGCGCCAACGACCCCCTCGCCGACTTCGACCGAATGGTTCGGCTGGCGAGCGACTGGGGGAGCCAACTGGTCCCTCTCGGCGACGTGGGGCATCTGAACCCGGTGTCGGGTTTTGGGCCATGGTCCAGGGGCCGCCACTTCATCGACATCCTGGACGCACCGGTCGCGGCGCCGGCGACCTCGGTCGGCGGCTGACCATGGCCAGCGATCTCCAGACCGACGCCCAGGAGGCCCACGGGCTCTTCGAGTCGCTTCACGGAATGGAGGGACTGCCCGCGCAAGCGTCGGCCGCGCGATCGCGCGGCCGCATGGCGGCGCAGCTCAACGCCGTCTATCCGGGCCTGCTGGCGGCCGGGACGATCGGGCTGGCGGCCACCTGGCTGTCGCAGCACTACGGCGCGCCGGTGATGCTGTTCGCGCTGCTGATCGGCATGGCCTTCCACTTCCTGCACGAGGACGGCCGCTGCGTCGCGGGCATCGAGTTCACCTCGAAGGCGGTGCTGCGGGTGGGCGTGGCGCTGCTGGGCGCCAAGATCACCCTGGGCCAGATCCTGGGCCTGGGCCTGATGCCGATCGCCACGGTCATGGCCGGCGTCGTCACCACCATCGGCCTGGGCTTCCTGGCCGCGCGCCTGTTCGGACAGAGCCGGGCGTTCGGCGTGCTGTCGGGCGGGGCCGTGGCGATCTGCGGGGCCTCGGCCGCTCTGGCCATCGCCTCGGTGCTGCCCCGGCGGGAAAACAGCGAGCGCGACACCATCCTGACGGTGGTGACGGTCACGGCGCTCTCGACCGTGGCCATGATCACCTATCCCCTGCTGGTCGCCGCCGTCGGCCTGGACCACACCCGCGCCGGCGTCTTCCTGGGCGGGACGATCCATGACGTGGCCCAGGTGGTGGGCGCGGGCTACACCGTCTCGTCCAAGACCGGCGACGTGGCGACCTATGTCAAGCTGCTGCGGGTGGCCCTGCTGATGCCGGTGGTCCTGGGCCTGATGCTGGCGCTGCGCGGCCGTCGCGCCGAGGGCGAGCCTAGGGCCCGCCTGCAGCCGCCGCTGTTCCTGCTGGGCTTCGCCGCGCTTGTCGTCGTCGGCAGCCTTGGCCTGCTGCCGCCGGTCGCCACCGAGGCCGCCTCGACGGTTTCGCGCTGGTGCCTAGTGGGCGCGGTCGCCGCGCTCGGCATGAAGACGTCGTTCGGCGCCCTGGTGAAGGTAGGCTGGCGCCCCGTCCTCCTGATCGTCACCGAGACCGTCTGGATCGCGGGACTGGTGCTCGTAGCCACGCTGGTGTGGCGATGAAAGGTTCTGTTCCGACCATGACCGTTTCGCCCGCCGACGCCGATGCGAGGATCGGGGGCCGCACCTGGCTGGTGTTCGCGGTCTCGTTCGGCCTGCTGCTCTCTGACTACATGTCGCGCCAGGTGCTGGCGGCGGTGTTCCCGCTGCTGAAGGCCGACTGGGGGCTCTCCGACGCCAAGCTCGGCGCGCTGGGCGGGGTCGTGGCCCTGATGGTCGGCCTGCTCACCGTGCCGCTGTCGCTGCTGGCCGACCGGATCGGCCGGGCGCGCAGCGTGGCGATCATGGCGTTCACCTGGAGCCTGGCGACCCTGGCCTGCGGCCTCTGCGCCAACTACGGACAACTTCTGGCCGCGCGGCTGGTGTTGGGCGTCGGCGAGGCCGCCTACGGCAGCGTCGGCCTGGCGGTCGTGTTCACCTACTTCCCGGCCCGCCTGCGCGGAACCATCACCAGCGCCTTCATGGCCGGCGGCGTGTTCGGCTCGTTCGCCGGCCTGACGCTCGGCGGCCTTGTCACGGCCCACATCGGCTGGCGAGGCGCGTTCCACGTGATGGCGGCGTTCGGCCTCCTGCTGACCTTCGCCTATGTCCTGATCGTCCGGGACGACCGGCGCAGGGGCGGGGAGGGCGTCGTCCGATCGATGGCCGGCCTGGGGCCGCGCGCGATCGCCGCGGGCCTGTTCGGCTCGAAAAGCCTGGTGCTGACCTATGTCGCCAGCGGCCTGCAGCTGTTCGTGATGGGCGCCGCGATCGCCTGGACGCCCAGCCTGCTCAACCGCTCCTACGGCCTGTCGCCCGCCAAGGCGGCGGTGGCCGCCGCCGTCCTGCTGCTGTCGTGCGGCGTGGGCATGGTGGCGTGCGGCATGCTCAACGACAGGCTTTGCGCCAAGCGCCCGGCGCTGAGGTCGCGGCTCGCCGTCGCCTTCTGTCTGATCACCTTCGTGTTCCTGCAGGCGGCGTTCCTGTTGCCCGCGGGACCGCTGCAGATCGCCTGCGCCTTCCTGGGCCTGTTCTGCGCCGCCGGGACCACGGGCCCCGCCGGCGCCGCGGTCGCCGAGGCCGCCCCGCTGGCGCTGCACGGCACGGCCCTGGCCGTGCTGACCCTCGCCAACAACCTGATCGGGCTCGCCCCCGGTCCCGCGCTGACCGGCGCCCTGGCCGACGTGCTGGGGCTCCAGGCCGCGCTCCAGGTCGCCACCTTCGCCGCCCTGTTCTCCGCCGGATTTTTCTGGCTGAGCGGCAGGGGAGGACGTCGAAATCCATAAAAATTCATAAGAGGCCGATGTCGGCCCGTCGGGGAGGAACCACTATGAAACACCGTAATATCTTGTGCTGGGGCGCGTCCTGGATCGCGCTCGCCGCCTGCGCGGCGCCCGCCGCCGCGCTTGCCGATGACCAGACTCAAAACGCCGGGACGGTCGAGGAGGTCGTCGTCACCGCGCAGAAGCGGGCCGAGAACATCCAGGACGTTCCGCTGTCGATCATGGCGGTCTCGGCCAAGGCCATGGAGGCCAAGGGCGTCGAGGACGCGACCGATCTTGAACGGACCGTCCCCAACCTGCGCCTCGACGCGATCGCCCAGGCGTCCGGCATCGCCATCCGCATCCGCGGCTTCGGCGCCCAGTCCAACGCGGCGATCGATCCCAGCGTCGCGCCCTATGTCGACGGCGTCTTCATTCCGCGGCCCGGGGCCGTCCTGTCGACCTTCCTCGACGTCGAGACCGTCGAGGTCCTGCGCGGGCCCCAGGGCACGCTGTTCGGCCGCAACGCCACCGTCGGCGCGCTGTCGGTCAAGACCTTCGCGCCCCAGTTCGGCGGGATGTCCGGACGGATCGGCGCCCAGATCGGCAACTATGGCGAACACCAGGTCGACGGCATGATCAACGTGCCCGCCGGCGAAAATTTCGCGCTCCGTTTCGCTGGCCTGGCCAACGAGACCGACGGCTTCGTCAAGAACAAGCTGGACGGCAAGACCTACGGGGCCAAGGACACGGTCGAGGGCCGCCTGTCGGCGAAGTGGCAGCCGACCGACGCCTTCACCTGGATCGGCCGGGCCGACTACGCCCATACCTCGGGCGACGGCGTGGCCATCAACCAGGTCGACATCTCGACCGCCACCCCCGCTCAGCTGGCCGCCTACACCGCCCGCACCAACGGCAACCCGACCACGCTGAGCGATCCGCCCAGCTTCACGGCCAACCAGCTCTACAAGAACCTGAACCTCGCCGACATCCAGTGGGGCGCCAGCAGCGACATCACCTGGGAATTCGCCGGCGGCTACACCCTGCGCCTGATCGACGCCTATCGCGACTGGCAGAACCAGCAGAGCGACGGCGACGTGGTCTTCACGACCCTCGACCTGCTGAGCCGCGACGCCCGCTTCGACAGCAAGAGCCAGAGCCACGAGCTTCAGCTGATCTCCCCGAAGGGCGCCTTGATGGACGGACGGCTCGATTTCGTCGCCGGCCTCTACTATTTCGATGAGGACTACAAGATCGACGAGGTCTTCCACGTCGGCAGGCAGTTCTGCACCTTCGCCGCGCCGGTGGCTTTGCGGGCGTTGTGCGAAACCTTCCCCAAGACCGCCGCGACGGTGGGCGCCTTCACGCAGGACGCCAAGAGCACGGCGGCCTACGCCCAGGCCACCTTCGCCTTCACCGACACGCTCGACCTGATCCTCGGCGGTCGTGAAACCTGGGACAAGAAGTCGGGGACCTTCGTCCAGACGATCAAGAACCCGCTGCTGGCCTCGACCCTGCGCGCGCCCGAAAGCGCGGCCCTGACGTTCGACGACAGCCAGCCGAACTGGCGCGCCAGCCTGTCCTGGCGGCCCACGCCGGACGTGACCGCCTTCATCACCTACGCGACCGGCTACAAGTCGGGCGGATTGAACTCGGCCGGCGGAACGGTCGCGCTGGGCGCTCGCCGCCTGTTCGACTCCGAGACCTCCACGGACTGGGAAGTCGGCGCCAAGTCGGTGTTGCTCGACCGTCGCCTGCTGCTGAACGTCACCGCCTACCGGACCGACCTGGACGACTTCCAGGAGCGTTCATTCGACGGCACCAGCTTCATCGTCCGCAACGCCGGTTCGATCCGCGCCCAGGGCGTCGAGCTGGAAGGCCAGGCCAAGCCGACCGCCAACTTCTCGGTCGATTTCGGCATGGCCTACCTGGACTCCAAGTTCACGGCCAACCACTTCGCGCCGGGCCTGCCGGCCTGTACCGGCGCGGCCACCTCTTGTCCGCTGACCCAGGATCTCACCGGCAAGCGGCCCACCTACTCCCCGGAGTGGACGGGCAATCTCGGCGCCGAGTACGTCACGCCCCAGTTCGCGGACGGCTTCACCGTCGCGATCCGCGGCGACGCCAGCTACAGCTCGAGCTATTCCTCGACGAACGACCTGAGCCCGCAGGGCATGATCGATGCGGTCACGCTCTACGGCGGCCGGGTGACGTTGACGAGCCCGGATCGCAGCTGGCAGGTCGCGTTCTACGGCGAGAACCTGACCAACGAGAAGGTCTTCCGCACCAAGTTCCCGCAGGTGCTGGACGCCGCCTTCGGCACGCGCGACCCGGCCACGGGCCACACCCTGTACCGCGGCTTCATGGGCACGCCCCGGACCTACGGCGTGCGGATCAGCAAGACCTTCTAGGCTTCGACAGCGGCGGGTCCGACCTCGGGTCGGGCCCGCCAACCGCGATCGGCCCCAAAAGACGGGTGACGAATTCGCGAGGACTCGAGCCTGGCTCGAGAGCGGGATGGCTTGGGCGCGCTTGCTGGGCTAACACCCTGACATGGCACGAACCAAGCAAAGCCCTGAGTTTGAGATCGAGGTCGGTGGAGAGCCTTTCGTCTGGCGGCTTCATCGCCAACCCGGGTGGTCCAGCGACGCCCCGGTGCGGCACGGCATGGCGATCGCCGTGCGTCACATGGAGGGCCAGCGCGAAGCGGTGGTGGAGTTCCCGCCGGGCCCGCAGCCCCGGTACGGCGCGCCGCAACTGAAGCCCTCGCAGATCGCTCCGGACCTCGTGGCGAGAGCCATCGCGTCCGCCATCGCGGCCGGATGGGATCCGCTGTCCCGAGGCAAGACCGTCGCCATCATTGTGGACGCAACCGGCGCCTGAATCCAGGCCCTGGTGCGGGCGGCCGGGGTCGAACCGGCAAGGGATTGCTCCCGACGGATTTTAAGTCCGTTGCGTCTACCAGTTTCGCCACGCCCGCGCTGGTCCTGCCCGTATAGGATGGGGGGAGACCCTCGCCAAGGCCCTGTGCGGACAGGCGCCTGTGTTCGCGGCGCCGGCGCGAAACTGGACCTTTGCGGCTCGACGTCCGGCCCGCGCGTGATAGCTTCCCCGTTCTCGATCGCCTGGGGACTGGGCGACGACTGGGGGTCGTGATCATGCAGCGCAAACTGGCCGCTCTGGCTTTCCTGGCGGCGGCCTGCGCCGGGCCGTTCGCTTCCCATGGGGCTCAGGCGGCCGAGGCCGAGGTCGAGGTCGTGCGCGCCGCGCGGCTGCTCGACGTGGCCACGGGCAAGTATGTCGACAATCCGCAGGTGGTGGTGACCGACGGTCGGATCACCGCGGTGGGCAAGGCGGGCGACGCGATTCCGGCCGGCGCGAAGGTGGTCGAGCTGCCGGGCGCGACCCTGCTGCCGGGCCTGATCGACATGCACGTGCACCTGGACAGCGTCGCCGAGATCGGCGGCTACACCGGCCTGCAATACAGCGACGCCTTCTGGAGCGTGGTCCAGACCCGCAACGCCAAGGTCACCCTGGAAGCCGGCTTCACCACCGTGCGCAATGTCGGCTCGGCCGAGTTCGACGACGTGGGGCTGCGCGAGGCGGTCGACGGGGGCTACGTGCCCGGTCCGCGGATCGTCAGCGCCACCTACGCCATCGGCGCGACGGGCGGCCACTGCGACTCGACGTTCTTCCCCCCGTCGATGGAGCAGAAGAGCCCCTACAACGTCGACAGCCCCGACGAGGGCCGCAAGCGGGTGCGCGAGCTGAAGAAGTACGGCGCCCAGGTGATCAAGATCTGCGCGACCGGCGGGGTGTTCTCGCACGGCGACGAGCCGGGCCAGCAGCAACTGACCCTGGCCGAGATGACCGCCATCGTCGACGAGGCCCACATGGCCGGCCTGAAGGTCGCCGCCCACGCCCATGGCGCGGCGGGCATCAAGGACGCCATCCGCGCCGGCGTCGACACCATCGAACACGCCAGCCTGGTCGACGACGAAGGGATCAAGCTGGCCGTCCAGCGGGGCGCCTACTTCTCGATGGACATCTACAACACCGACTACACCCAGGCCGAGGGCGCCAAGAACGGCGTGCTGGAGGACAACCTGCGCAAGGACCGCGACATCGGCGAGCTGCAGCGCGAGAACTTCCGCAAGGCGCTGAAGGCCGGGGTGAAGATGATCTACGGCACCGACGCCGGGGTCTATCCGCACGGAACCAACGCCAGGCAGTTCGCGGTGATGGTCCGCTACGGCGCCACCCCGCTGCAGGCGATCCAGGCCGCGACGGTCACCGCCGCCCAGGCCCTGGGCCAGGAGAAGGACGTCGGCCAGGTGGCCGTGGGCCGCTATGGCGACCTGATCGCGGTGGCGGGCGACCCCCTGAGCGACGTCACGACGCTGGAAAAGCCGGTGTTCGTGATGAAGGGCGGGGCGGTGGTGAAGCAGCCCTGAGGGGTCTCGCCTCTCGCCAAATGGAGCGCCAGCGCCTAAATGCTCGCGCTCCATAACGCCCGAGCCCGCCCGTGATCACCTTCCAAGACGTCTCCAAGACCTATGCCGGCGCCGGCGACCGCGCCGCGCTGACGGGAGTCAGCCTGTCGGTCGCGCCCGGCGAGGTGTTCGGGGTGATCGGCGCGTCGGGGGCGGGCAAGTCGACGCTGATCCGGCTGATCAACGGCCTGGAGAAGCCTTCGGGCGGCAAGGTCGTGGTCGACGGCGACGACGTGGCGGCCCTGGGCGTCGAGGGGCTTCGGTCCCTGCGCCGCCGGGTCGGGATGATCTTCCAGCACTTCAACCTGCTGTCGTCCAAGACCGTGGCCGGCAACGTCGCCTTCCCGCTGAAGCTGGCGGGGCGCCCCGAGGCCGAGGTCAAGGCGCGCACCGCCGAGCTGCTGGCGCGGGTGGGACTGAGCGATTTCGCGGGCAAGTATCCGGCCCAGCTGTCGGGCGGCCAGAAGCAGCGGGTCGGCATCGCCCGGGCCCTGGCCACCGGCCCAAAGGTGCTGCTGTGCGACGAGGCGACCAGCGCGCTGGATCCCGAGACCACCGAGCAGATCCTGGAGCTGGTCTCCAACCTCAACCGCGAACTGGGCCTGACCATCGTGCTGATCACGCACGAGATGGACGTGGTGCGCCGCGTCTGCGATCGGGTGGCGGTGCTGGAAGGCGGCAAGGTCGTCGAGACTGGCGCGGTCGAGGAGGTGTTCCTGCACCCGGCCAGCGCCACGGCCCGGCGGTTCGTGATGGAGGCCGACGGGGTCCCCGGCGAGGCCGGCGCGGTGGTCGGCGGCCGCGTGGTGCGCCTGACCTTCCGCGGCGAGGCGACCTACAAGCCGATCCTGGGCGCGGTGGCCCGCGAGACCGGCGTTGACTACTCGATCCTGGGCGGCCGCATCCATCGCCTGCGCGAGACGCCGTACGGCCAGCTGACCCTGTCGCTGACCGGTGGCGACGTCGAGGCGGCGATCGCCCGGTTCCAGGCCGACGGCGTCCGGGTCGATCTGATCACGGAGGCCGGCCGATGAACGCCTTCATGGACAACATCGACTGGTCCGAGATCGGCCAGGCGACGCTGGACACCCTGTCGATGCTGGGCGGCTCGATGGCGCTGACCGTGGTGCTGGGCCTGCCGCTGGGCGTGATCCTGTTCCTGACGGGACCGGGACAGATGCTGCGGAACCGGCTCGCCAACGGCGTGCTGTCGCTGGTGATCAACATCCTGCGCTCGGTGCCGTTCGTGATCCTGCTGATCGTGATGATCCCGCTGACCGTGGCCCTGGTTGGAACCTCGCTGGGCGTGGCCGGGGCGATCCCGCCGCTGGTTGTGGGCGCGGCGCCGTTCTTCGCCCGCCTGGTGGAAACAGCCCTCCGTGAAGTGGACAAGGGCGTGATCGAGGCCAGCTTCGCCATGGGCGCCCGGCGCCGACAGGTGGTGCTGGGCGCGCTGCTGCCCGAGGCCATGCCGGGCCTGATCGCCGCGGCGACCGTCACGGCCATCGCCCTGGTGTCCTACACCGCCATGGCCGGCGTGGTCGGCGCGGGCGGTCTGGGGGATCTGGCCATCCGCTTCGGCTATCAGCGCTTCCAGACCGACGTGATGGTGGTGACCGTGGTGCTGCTGCTGGTGCTGGTCCAGGCGCTGCAGATGATCGGCGACGCGGTGGTGCGGAAGGTTTCGCACCGCTAGAACGATCCCATGACCGACGACATCCCCATCCTGTCCGCCCCGCCGCCCGAACACTGGGACGAAAGCTTCGCCCAGGGCCTGGTCGGCAAGCTCATGCTGGTCAACCTGACCTTCCTGGACGCCGACGGCGAGCTGGAGGGGCGCGAGGCGTTCTACGGCGTGGTGATCACCGCGCACGCGGAGGAGGGGATCCTGCTCGACCTGCTGGGCCCACAGGATGGCGACACCACGACCCTGCCGCCCCAGACCTCGAACATCACGGCGGCCAAGCCGGGCCTGTACCCGCTGAGCGGCGGCGAGACGGTCGAGAACCCCGACTTCCTGTCGAGCTGGACGATCGCCGGGCCGGAAGAGCCGGCGAACGATCCCGAATAGGCGGAATTTTTGTTAGGCCTGATCGAACGGAAACGGCAGCCGGCCGGCCTTGAACAGGATCACCGGGTTCTCGTCGTAGTCCCCCAGCTCGACGTCCGCCGAGGCCGCGAACGCCACCACGCCCTCGCGGATGGGAGCCAGACGCTCGGCCTTGCGGCGGGCTTCCTCGGCGTCCTTGCAGCCGACCTGCTGCTCGGCCTTCAGGCCCTTGCCGCGGCCGGCCTTGTAGGCTTGGACGATGTAGACGGTTTCTCGGGCCATCCTCATCCAGGCGACCTGTTTGGCGGCGAGGTCAAGGCTCGGAGAAGATTGATCCCCAAGGACGATGGTTGAAGACTCTGCGCGCCGGTTCAGGAAAACTGATTTCCCGATCCGACGGGAAGCGGGCAATACCCGACCCGATTAATCGCCTTAACGGAGCCGTTCATGGTCGCTCGCCGCGCCCTTCTCGTCAGCCTCGCCGTGCTGAGCCCCCTTTTCTTGGGAATGACGGCCTGCGGCAGGAAGCCCGCCGCCAGCGCCGGCGACACCCTGACCGTCGCCGCCACGGCCATCCCGCACGCCGAGGTCTTGGAGTTCATCAAGCCGAAGCTGGCCGCCGAGGGGCTGAAGATCGAGGTCAAGGTCTTCAACGACTACGTCCAGCCCAACACCCAGGTCGCCGAAAAGCGCATGGACGTCAGCTATTTCGAGACCCTGCCGTACCTGGAGACGTTCAACACCGACAAGGGCACCAACCTCGTGCCGGTGATCGGCGTGCACATCGAGCCGATCGGGGCCTATTCGCATCGCCACAAGACCATCGCCGACCTGCCCCAGGGCGCGACCGTGGCCATCCCCAACGACGCCAGCACCGAGGACCGGGCCCTGCGCCTGCTCGCCCGGGGCAATGTCATCGCGCTGGACACCAGCAAGAAATCGCTGAGCCTCAAGGATATCAGCGGCAATCCCAAGGGCCTGAAGTTCAAGGAACTGGAGGGCGCGACCCTGCCGCGGACCCTGGATCAGGTCGACCTGGCGGTGATCAACACCAATTACGCCCTCGACGCCAAGCTGGACCCGTCCAAGGACGCCCTGCTGATCGAGGACAAGAACAGCCCCTATGTGAACTACCTGGTCGCTCGTCCGGACAACAAGGACGATCCGCGCGTCCAGAAGCTGGCCAAGGCCCTGACCTCGCCCGAGGTGAAGGCGTTCATGGAGAGGAAGTACCACGGCGCGGTGGTGCCGGCGTTCTAGGCTGACAACGATTGGGGACACACACGCATCCAACGGTGCGTGATTGCTGGGCAAGACGCGGGAACGCGTGTGTGTCCCCGTCAGCATCCACGCCCTTAAGTAGAACGCTCGCTGGCGCCGTCTGACATTTCACCTTACATATCAGGCTCGCTTTCCATCGGAGCCCCGCCTTGCGACAGTTCATGGCCCCTGACGACGCCCTGGCCAGCGGCCAAACCGCTGGGGGCCGCGACCGGATGCTGGTTCTGGACATCTGTTCGTCCTCGGGGCTCGAGGACTGGTCGCCCGACCTGCAGAAGGCCAAGGTCTACGAGCGCATCCTGCTGGACCTGATCCTGGGCCGCCTGGCGCCGGGCGCGCGCCTGGACGAGCAGTCGCTGGCGGCCCGCTACGACGCCGGCCTGGCCGGGGTGCGCGACGCCCTGGGGCGGCTGGCCCTGGAGGGGCTGGTCATCCGCCGGGCCCGGTCGGGCACCACCGTCGCCCCGCTCGACCTGGTCGAACTGCGTCAGGGCTACGAGGCCCGCGCCCTGATCGAGCCGCACTGCGCGGGCCTGGCCGCCCGGCACGCCAGCAAGGCCGAGGCCGAGGCCATCCGCGCGGCCTTCGACGGCGGCGAACAGGCGGCCCGCGAACGCAACCTGCCCGCCCTGGTGGCCATGGATCAGCGCTTCCACGCCGCCGTCGCCCGAGCGGGCGGCAACCTGGCCCTGGCCCGCATCCTCATCCCCCTGCAGCACAAGGCCGCCCGCTACTGGGTGTTCTCGTTCGGCGCGGCCACCGAGGCCGAACTGATCGCCGACGTCGAGCAGCACCGCGCGGTGGCCGACGTGATCGCCACGGGCGACGTCGAGGGCGCCAGGCTGGCCATGATGCGCGTGCTCAACATCATGCCGGAAGCGACCCGGCCGATGGTTCAGGGCTGAGTGCGCGGCTGACGCCCCCTCCGTCACGATGCGTATTCGCATCGCGCCACCTCCCCCGCGATGCGGGTGAGGAGGATGCGGCGCTGTTCTTCTCCTCACCCGTGCAACGGGGGAGGTGGCGCGTCGCTAGCAGCGACGTGACGGAGGGGGCGTCCCGCCGCACTGATTGCTTTCCTAATTGGCGCCTCAATATAATTCCTTCTGAAATGTCACATAACGTTTTGACGAACGTTGCGTAACATCCCATTTGCTAGCTCCACCGCCGCTTCCTCGGCGGGCCTTGGAGCTCCCGCGATGTCGATCCGCGCCTTCCTGCTGGCCTCCGCCATGACCTTCGGCGTCCTGACGCCGGGGCAGGCCCTGGCCGAGGATACGCCCCAGGCCGACGCCGTCGACGAAGTGATCGTCCTGGCGCGCGATAAGGCCGGCCTGCTTGAAAAGCAGCCGAGCACCACGGTGTTCGGCCTGGAAAAGTCGCTGCTGGAGACGCCGCGCTCGGCCAGCTTCGTCAGCGACACCACGCTGCAACGGTTCGGCATCGAGACCATCGACGGCCTGACGGCGGTGTCGCCGGGGACCTACACCGCCAGCTTCTACGGCGTGCCCGGCGCGCTCAACATCCGCGGCACCCTGGCCGAGAACTATTTCCGGGGCTTCAAGCGGGTCGAGAACCGCGGCACCTACTCGACCCCGATCGGCGGCGCTGCCCGGATCGAGATCGTGCGCGGACCGCCGACGCCGATCTACGGGGCCGGCAAGGTCGGCGGCATGCTGAACTTCATTCCCAAGTCGGCGCGCGACGAGGGGCGGTTCCTGACCGACCCCAAGGGCGAGATCACCGCCACCTTCGGGGCCTATGACAAGAAGAACGTCACCGGCCAGGTCGCCCTGCCGGTCAAGCTGGGATCGGCCGACGGCGGGGTCTACGCGTATGGCGAGCTGGACGACTCAAAGAGCTTCTATCGGGGCCTGCATCCCAAGCGGCAGCTGGCCGAGGTCTCGGCGGACTTCGACCTAAACAATGGCTGGAGCACCGCTTTCGGCGGCATGGTCTATCACTCGACCGGCGACATTCAGACGGCGGGCTGGAACCGCCTGACCCAGGACCTGATCGATCACCGGACCTACACCACCGGCCGCGACACCACCCTGGTCGACGCCGACGGCAACGGCCGGCTGACCCCGGGCGAGGTGGGCCTCTACCCGTACGGCAGCGCGCTCTACATTCCGTACTACGGCTTCCCCGCCACCGACGCCAACCACACGCTGGACACCGGGGTGGGCACGACCAAGCTCGACCCGCGCACGGTCCATGTCAGCGGCGCCGACTTCTCCAAGACCTGGACCAACACCTTCTATTTCGACCTGGCCAAGCGGTTCGACGACGACAGCCTGCTGAAGCTGCAGCTGTTCTATGACGACCAGGAAAACAAGCGCTTCGTCTCGTACGGCTACCCGGCCTGGTTCGACAGTTCGGTCTGGGAGGCGCGGGCCAGCTACGCCTTCGCCCGCGACTTCGGCGGGGTGGCGACCAAGACCATCGCCGGGGCCAGCTATCGCGCGTTCGACGGCCGCCGGCGCGAGAGCTTCAACAGCGGTATGATCGCCATCGACCGCCGCGACATCAGCCATGGCGCGACGGCCACCGACATCATCGACAGTCCGTTCAGCACCGAGCCGGCCGGGGCCCAAGGGCTGGACTGGGAGAACGACAACAAGAGCACCTGGCGCCAGACGGGCCTGTTCTTCACCAGCGACGTCAAGTTCGGCCAGCGCCTGACCCTGACCCTGGGCGGCCGCTACGACTGGTACGATGTGGCGGCCGAGGACACCGGCTTTCTGCCGTTCACCGTTGCGGGCCGCCAGACCGACGATCGGGGGAAGGCGACCTACAGCGCCAGCCTGACCTACCAGACCCCGCTCGGTCTGATGCCCTATGTCAGCTACGCCAAGGCCTCGGCCCTCGAGGTCAGTCAGGCGGGCGACATCGCCCCGGGCCTGGTCGCCGACGGCTCGTGGCTGTCGAACAGCGACCTGGCCGAGGCGGGGGTGAAGTTCCAGCTGCTGCGCGGGACCCTGGTCGGCTCCCTGGCCGGCTATCGCCAGAACCGCACCCAGCTGTCGGGCCTGACGCCGGTGGTGCAGGGCACGCGGGCCAAGGGCGTGGAGCTGGAGATCCGCTGGCTGGCTTCGGAGCATCTGAGCTTCACGGCCACCGGCAACAGCCAGCACACCACGGTGAAGGGCCCGGACCAGTCGTTCCAGTACATCCCGGCCTATACGGCTGGGGTGTCCGGGGCTCAGGGCTATGGCGGCAGCTATGTGGTCTGGACCTTCAGCAGCCTGCCGGGCCGGGCGGGCGACTACGACTACACCCTGATCCCCAAGTCGGTGGTCAGCCTGTACGGCGCCTACACCAGCGATCCGCACGACTGGGGCTCGGCCGGGGCGACCCTGGGCGTCACGCACGTGACCAAGACCTCGGGCACGGTGCAGCACGCGGTGACCTATCCCGCCTACGCCGTGGTCAACGCTTCGGCCTACATCGCCCGCGGGCCGTACACCGCCGAGCTCAACGTCGATAATCTGTTCGACACGCTCTATTTCACCCCGGACGCCGACACCTATGCCAATCTCGCGGCCTTGCCCGGCAAGGGGCGAGAATGGCGCGTGACCCTGAAGCGGACGTTCTGATGACCGAGCTGTCGATCTCCCGCGCCGCGACCCACTGGCGCCCGTGGCTCCTTGTCGCCGTCTTCAGCCTGCTGCTGTTCCTGATCACGGCGGCGACCTATTCGTCGCTGGGCGTGGTGATCCCGGCCATGGTTCCGGAGCTGGGCTGGAGCTGGGAGCACGCGTTCCTGGGCTTCACGATCCTGGGGGTGTTCACCGGCCTGTCGTCCTGGCTTCCGGCGCTGCTGATCCGCAGGATCGGGGTGCGCGGCGCGATCCTGGTGGGCGTGGCGGTGATGGCGGGGGGGCTGGCCTGCCTGTCGCGGGTTCACGCCCTGCCGATCTATTTCCTGGGCACGGCCCTCTGCGGGATCGGCTTCCAGATGGCGGCCCTGATTCCCGGCACCCACGTGCTGTCGGCGATCTTCAAGGAACGGGCCCTGCCGTTCGGAATCTATTTCACCTTTGGGGCCCTGGGCGGGGTGGCGGGGCCGTGGATGGTGGTCAGCGTTCTTGGCGCCACCCACAACGACTGGCGGCTCTACTGGGCGCTGCAGGCGGCGGTCGTCGGCCTGGTCGGTCTGGCCTGCGCCGTGGCCGTCGGCGGGCCGCGCTGGCTGGAGCAGGCCGGCGCCGCCCTGGACCGGGAGCTGGACGCCGAGGCCAAGGCGGGCAAGACGCCTTCCGGCGTCTATCACACCGATCACGAGTGGAGCGTCCGAGACGCGGTGCGCACGCCGCAGTTCTACGTGCTGCTGGCCGCCTATTTCAGCCACCTGCTGGCGGGCATCAGCGCCGCCAGCCTGACCCAGGCCCACCTGACCCAACTGGGCGTCGCCGGCGCGGTGGCGGCGGGCATGCTCAGCCTGGAGGGCGGGATGCAGGTGGTCGCGCGGCTGGGGGGCGGGGCGATCGGCGACCGGATCGATCCGCGCTGGCTGCTGGTGTTCGCCCAGGGTCTGCTGGTGGTCGGGCTGCTGGCCCTGTCGCGCGCCACGACGCCATGGCTGCTGATGCTGTACGCGGTCGGAGTCGGGGTCGGCTTCGGGCTGACGGTGCTGGCCGTCAGTCTGCTGCTGCTGAACTATTTTGGCCGGCGCAACAATGTCGAGCTGTTCTCCCTGACCTGCCTGGTCGGGGCGGTGTCGGCCGCGGGGCCGTTCATCGGCGGCGCCATCCGCGACCGCGTCGGCTCGTTCACCCCGGCCTTCCTGCTGTTCGCGGCCCTGACGGCGGTGGTGTTCCTGGCGGCGGTGTTCATGCGGCCGCCCGTGAAGGCGCGCTGAGCGGCGCGCAAAAGAAAAGGCCGCCCCGACGAGGTCGGGACGGCCCTTTCCGGTCTTTGGAAGCGCTTAGGCTTAGAACGCGGCCTTCAGGGACACGGTCACGGCCGAGCCGTAGAGGCTCTTGCCGAAGTCGTGGCTGTCGGTGTCCGAGTAGCGCAGGTCGGCGGTCAGGTGGTCGGTGATCGCGGCCGAGACGCCCAGGTTCCAGGTGACGTAGTCGTTTTCCACGCCCGAGAAGTAGCCGTCGGCGTCGACGGTCTGGAAGCCCACGGCGCCGCTCAGGGTCAGCTTTTCGCCGATCGGGGCCGAGCCGTTGGCTTCGACGTAGATGGCTTCACCGCCGTCCGACGGGAACTCCGGCGAATAGTAGCCGGCGACGCCGAACGTGGCGGGACCGAACGCCTTGGAGGCGGCGGCCTTGACTTCGAAGTAGCTGTACGAGCCCGGGATGCCGTTCTTGTCCTTGGTGTAGCCGTAGTAGACCACGCCGAGGTCCAGGTTCACGTCGCCCACGACCGGCTTCACGCCGGCGTAGACGTCGATTTCTTGGTCGGGGTTCGGGGTGCCGAAGTCGACGTTCGAGGTCCAGACGCCCGCATAGCCGATGCCGTAGGTGGCGTCGATGCCGCCGAAGATCTGGCCCTTGTTGTTGGTGTTGCTGATGCCGCGGAAGATGTAGTCGCTGGCCACGCCAACATTGTACGAGAGCTTCAGCTCTTCAGCCATCGCGGCGCCGCTCATGGCGACCGAAGCAGCGGCGGCGACCAGCGCCAGTTTCAGAAACTTCATGTGTTCTATCCCCTTGATTTCGTTTTGCCGACCGAAGGGTGTGGAGCCTTCGACGTCCAGCGACGCCTGCAAGCGTGTTTGGGCACAACAGGAATAGTTGTCGGCTGCGCCCTAGTTGCAATCACAGTGGTCAAATCGCCAGCACAAACGGCGCCCTTGGCACAAAGAATGGGCGAAGTGTGACGATTTTGCTTCAGAAGTGGCGTTGGGCGCCACAGTGTCAAAGGATCGTTTGTTTGAGCTTTACCTGCGGCTTTAGCGCATCGCTAGACTCGCTCCGCCCAAGTGCAGTCCGGCGTCCACCAACAGCGTTTCGCCGGTGATGTGCCGCGAGTCGGGGGAGGCCAGGAACACCGCGGACCCGGCGATGTCCTCGGCGGTCGAGGCGACCTTCAGGGGCGTGGCGGCGGCCGCGCCGGCGCGCAGACGATCGACGCGTTCGGCGTCCATGGCCTTGCCGAACCACGGGGTGTCGATGAATCCCGGGCAGACGGCGTTCACGCGGATCCGCGGCGCCAGGGCCCGGGCCAGCGACAGGGTCATGGTCGTCAGGGCGCCCTTGGAGGCCGCGTAGGGCACCGACGAGCCGTTGCCGACCACGCCGGCGATCGAGGCGGTGTTGACCACGGCGCCCGGCTGGGGCGCGGCCTCCAGCAGGCTGCGGGCGGCGCGCACCATCTGAAAGGCGCCCACCACATTGACCGCGTAGAGCCGCAGGAAGTCCTCGGCGTCGACCGCGTCGAGGTCGGCGTGGTTGGGGGCGAACTTGGTCACCCCCGCATTGTTGAACAGCGCGTCGATTCGGCCCGTGCCGGCCGCCGCCTGGGCGATGCGGCGACAGTCGGCGTCCTGGGCCACGTCGCCTTGGACCAGGACGGCCTTGGAGCCTTCGGCCTCGATCAGCCGCGCGGTCTCCTCGGCCTCCCGCGCGCTGCTGGCGAAGTTGACGACCACCAGGGCCGCGCCGCGCCGCGCGGTCTCCACCGCCATGGCCCGGCCCAGGCCGGTGGAGGCGCCGGTGACCACCACCGTGAAGCCGTCGAAATCGCGTCCGCTCATGGCGTCTTCCTGTCCCAACATCTGTTTGATGCGACGATAGCGACGTCGCGCGCGCTTGTCTCGTCGGGGCGCGGGGCCTAGATGACCGCCCATGACCGAACTTCATGTGACCCAGCTGGGCCAGGTGGTCGAGCCCGCCGCCAGCCCCGACCAGGCCGTTCTTGAGCGCGTGCCCAACCCGCAGAGCGACGTGACCTATCTGGCCCGCTTCGTGGCCCCGGAATTCACCTCGCTGTGCCCGGTGACCGGCCAGCCGGATTTCGCGCACCTGGTGATCGACTACGCGCCCGGCGACTGGCTGATCGAGAGCAAGTCGCTGAAGCTCTATCTGACCAGCTTCCGCAACCACGGCTCGTTCCACGAGGACTGCACGGTCAAGATCGGCCGCAAGATCGTCGAGATCGCCCAGCCGCGCTGGCTGCGGATCGGCGGCTACTGGTATCCGCGCGGCGGCATTCCCATCGACGTGTTCTGGCAGACCGGCCCCGCGCCGGAGGGGTTGTGGGTTCCCGACCAGGGCGTGGCGCCCTATCGCGGCCGGGGCTGATCGCCTCGCGAGCGCTGAAATGACGAGGGGCGCGTCCAGGCGGACGCGCCCCTTTTTCCTTGCGCCTAGCGTGGAGGCGGCGCCGGCGGCGGGGTCGGGACCGCGGGCGGTCGCCGGCCCGGCGGTTGCACGGGGCGCGCCGGGCCGATCAACTTGCGGAAGCTGATCCGCACCGTCCGGCCGATCGGGTCGCGATAGTCGGGCTGATAGGCTTGGGGCGTGAGGCCCAGGCGGTCGTGGACGTCCTGGCGGGTGTCGAACAGGTTCTGGGCCTGGAGCTGCACCCGCGCGCCGCGCAGCCACGGATGGGCCCGCAGCAGGTCGGGTCGCGCCGACAGGTCCGCGAACAGGTTCAGGCTGACGGTCGACAGGTCGCCGAAGAACAGATCCTTGTCCGCGCTCGCGCCGTTGAGGCGATAGCCGCTGCGCCAGCTGCCGTTCAGGAACGCGCCCATGCCGCTTTTGGAGACGCCGGCCTGGAGCTGGACCTCATGCTCGGGGCTCGCGCCCGAGCCGCCGTTCAGGCGATCGATGATCGGCAGGCCGTCGCGGATGGTGATCTCGTCCCGCAGTTTCCAGGTGTGATAGAGCGAGACCTGGAATTGGCCCTGGCCGGGGCGCGGGCCGCGGAAGCCGCCGCCGCCACGGAAGCCGCCGCCGCCGCCGCCTCCACCGCCGCTCGCGCCAGGACCGCCGCCGGGGGGCGGGCCGGGAGGCGGGCCGCCGCCACCGCGGCCTGGGAACTGGAAGCCCCCTGGGCGCGGCTGGCCGAACGGCCGCGACAGGTTGAAGCCCCAGCGAACCTGTTGCTGCTCGGTCTTGGCGTAGTTCACCGGCCGGGAGTCGACGGAGATCAGATTGCCGTCGGCGTCGCGGCGGATCCGGTCGGGGAAGGCCTGCTCGATGTCGGCGGTGATGGCCGGGAAGTTGTTGGTCGAATCGTCGACCCGCGTGGCCGTGTAGTTGGCGTTGATCTGCAGGTTGGTCTTGGCGTCCCTGGGCAAGGGCCTGATGTTGACGCCCAGCCTCACCACCTGCCGGCTGTCGGACAGCAGGTTCGGGTTGCCGCCTTCGATGCGGGTGGCCAGCACGGTCCGATTGTTCTTGAAGTCGAAGATCGAGACGTTCGGCGTCGAGAGGATTGGATCGTTCAACTGCGAGGCGCTGGGGGCGCCCTGGTCGTCGCTGTAGCTGAGGATGAAGCTGACCGGATCGATCGGCGTCCAGTTGGCGCCGGCGCCCAGGGTGGTCAGGCCGCCGAAGTCCGAGACCTCCTCGTACTGGCCGTTGAAGTTGACCGACAGGTCGCCCAGGAACGGCAGCACGCCCTGGGCGCGGTTGGCGATCGGCACGCTGATGCTGGCCTGGAGGTCGCCGCTGGTGCGCGAAATGTCGCGATCGACCACCAAACCCGCGCGGGTGCTCCGCGAGTCCTGGTTCTGGGTGTTGGCGCCGGCCTTGAAGGTGGTCGACACCTTGCCGGCCGGAGCCCGCAGAAGCGTCCCGACCAGGACCACCTCGCCGTTGGCGTTGTTCGAGGTCGAGTGGGCGGTGTCGGGCGAGGTCCGGGCCAGCAGCTGCGACGGGATGTTGCCGAACGGATTGAGCGTCGGGTCGCCGGCCGCGACCCCGGCCGCGAAGGCCGACGCGTCCAGGCCGCGCCCGGTGGTGGTTTCGCTGGTCGAATAGACGTAGCCACCGGTGGCGGTCCAGCGCCAGTCCTTGATCCGGCCGTTGGCCGCCGCCGTGACGGTGGCCTTCTGGGTGTCGACCTTGCGGGTCATCGAGACGTAGTCGTCGGCGTAGCGGAAGAGCTGGACGTCCTGGGTGAACGGCGAGAACGGATTGCCGTCGGGCACGACCACGCGGATGCCGGGCAGGCCCAGATAGCTGAGCGTGCTGGTGTCGTCGAAGCCGCCGGTGATCGTGGCCATCGACGATTTGCCGAGCGGGCGGGTGACCGCGCCGGTCAGGCTGGCGGTGGTGTTCTCCGGCGCCAGGCTGCGCCAGGACGTTAGGTCGTCGACGGCCGGCAATCCGGCGTCGGCGGCGAAATCGGCCAGGCTCGGCGCGCCGAGCGCCGCCGAGGCGGGCACGGGCGTGATGGTGACCGGCGCTCCGACCAGGGCGGTCAGGGCCGGGTCGATCGGCAGGAAACCGGTGAGGGTGCTGTTGGGGTCGTTGGCCGGGGCCCTGAGTCCGGTGACGTTGCCGGTCAGGTCGTAGGGCTGGCCCGACGGCGTCCGCACGATGTCGCGCTCGGTCTCGAACAGCGGCGTGTCGTGCGAGAGCTTGCCGTTGAACAGCCAGCGCTGGTCGCCCTGAACGCGGAAGAGCGTGCTCTGCAGGTCGGCGCTGGTGCGCCCGCCCGCTGTCGCGCCTTTCAGGCCGGCTTCGTTGGTCAGGGCGCGGAAGCGGCGGCGCAGAACGAAGTTCACCACCCGCTGGTCGGCGCGGTAGCCGTAGGTCAGGGACACCGCCTCGGGCAGGATCTCCATGCGCTCGATGGCTTCGGGCGGGATGTCGCGGACTTCCTGAAAGCCCGAGGTGCGGCGACCGTTGATCAGGACCACCGGCTGGCCGTCGCCCCGGCTCGAGCTGGTGCGCAGCTGCGGCTCGAGGAAGGCCATCAGCTCGGAGATGCTGCCGGCGCTGTAGGCGCGGATCTGGGCGGCGTTGAGCGTCAGGTCGGGCTTGACGTCGCCCTCGACCGCGCCGCGCGGCTTGCCGGCCACGACCTCGACCGCATCGACCTCGGCGGCGTACGGGTCGACTTCGGCCCCCGCGGGCTGCTGCGGCGTCTGCTGGACCTGAGCCGCCGGTTGCTGCTGCACGGGCGCGGCTTCGGGCGCGCCTTCGATGGCGGCGGTCATGCCGAGAATTAACAGAGAGAGCGTCATAAACCCCGTCGGCCGAAAAGTTTTGGTCGGCGTGTAGATACGCAGACATGGTCGAGCTTGGCCTTAGGCAACACAAGGCCAGATGACAAGTTGCCGATGCTTAAGGCCGGTTTGATGCAGGACTGTTACATTCGATGTCATGGCTGATGCATGACGAAGCTTGCGCTCAACAAGTCCCACGCCTTGGGACTAAAGACTAGGCCGGTGGCGATTCTGCGGCGTCATCTGTCATTTCGGACGGAAATCGCTCGGACAAAGACGCCGGACCGATGCGGAAACGCAACAGCGCGCGATGGGATGCTCAGTCAGCTGACCATTCGGTGGTGATCGCCGCCACGTCGGGCCGCGCACGCTCCTGCGGAGCCTCGGTCGAGGTTCCCAGATAGAGAAAGCCCGCCACCAGTTCGCCGTCCGCGACGCCGATAATGGCCCTGGCGCGCTGGTCATAGGAATACCAGTCGGTGATCCAGTTGGCGCCCCAGCCCATGGCGGCGGCGGCCAGCAGCATCTGCTGGCAGACGGCGGAGGCGCTCTGGCGTTGCTCCCATTCGGGGATCTCGCCGGGGATGTAGCGCGAGATCACCGCCACGGCGACCGGCGGCCGGGTCAGCTTGCGCAGCGCCGCGTTGGCCTTGACCGGATTGGCCTGGCTGTCGGCCAGGGCGGTGATCTTCTCGGCGAAGGCGTCCTTGGCCGCGCCTCGCAGGATCACGAACCGCCAGGGCGACAGCTTGCCGTGGTCGGGCACCCGGGCGGCCAGGCGCAGCAGATCGGCCAACTGGGCGTCGTCGGGACCCGGCCCGGTCAGGCTCATGGCCGACGCCGAGCGCCGCTTGGCCAGGAAGTCCAGCACCGCCTGCGACGGCTCGATCGGCAGCACTTCGCCAAATTCGGGGGCAGGGGGAACGGAACCGGTCAAGACGCCCTCCAAGAAACAGGCCCGGAGACCGTTCCGGTCTCCAGATTTTTTGTTTGGCGCATTTTCTTCACGCGAACCGGAATCCACTTCGCTCGAAAATGCTCTAGAGCCAGCACACCTATGGCCGAGCCTCGGCCGCCACAAGCCGCAGGCCGCTCGCATGACCGATAAACCGACATGGTTGAAGCCGCACGGGACGCCGTGGCGCGTGACCAGCGAAACGCTCGTCTACGACAATCCCTGGATCACCCTGACCGAATATCAGGCCGTCGCCCCCACCGGCCGGCCGGCGCTCTATGGCAAGGTCGCGTTCAAGAACCGGGCGATCGGGATCGTGCCGCTGCACGCCGACGGCACGGTCACCCTGGTGGGCCAGAACCGCTTTCCGTGCGCCAACTACAGTTGGGAGATCCCCGAAGGCGGCGCGCCGCTGGACGAGGATCCGCTGGACGGCGCCAAGCGCGAATTGGCCGAAGAGGTCGGTCTGGAGGCCGCCGACTGGCGCCTGATCCTGACCATGGAGCTGTCCAACTCGATCACCGACGAGTTCTGCCACGGCTATCTGGCCCTGGACCTGACGTCGACGGCCAAGGCGCCGGACGAGACCGAGGACCTGGCGGCGGTCCGCGTCCCGTTCGGGGAAGCCCTCGACGCGGCGGTGTCCGGCCACATGCCGGACTCTTTGACAGTGGCTTTACTGCTTCGGGTGCACCATATGGCGGTGAAGGGCGAGCTGCCGGCCGACCTGGCGCGACTTGTGCTGGCTTAGGCGCGTTCCTAAATGGCGAACGGTTTCGCGGCTTGGCCGTTGAAATCGAAGAGCGTCTGGAGCATTTCCAAAAAGGATGCTCTATAAGAGGCGTAGGCGAGGGAGATCCCGGTGGCCAAGCATCTAGAGGTCGTGACGCAGGAAGCCACGCCGCCCGTCTGGGCCGCGCTGCGCAATCAGGCCGAACATGCCGCCAAGGCCGAGCCGGCCCTGGCTTCGCTGCTCAACGCCGTGATCCTCAGCCACGACAACCTGGCCGACGCCCTGACCTTCCAGCTGGCGCGCAAGCTGGGCGACCAGGAGATGCGGGCCATGACCGCCCGTGAATTCGCAGCCGACGCCTTTGAAAGCGATCCGTCGCTGGTCGCCGCCGCCGAGGCCGACCTGATGGCGGTGTTCGAGCGCGACCCGGCCACCAAGGGCTATGTCCAGCCGTTCCTGTTCTTCAAGGGCTTCCTGGCCCTGCAGACCCATCGCGTGTCGCACTGGCTGTGGGCCCAGGGCCGCGAGACCCTGGCCTTCTACCTGCAGAGCCGGGCCAGCGAGGTCTTCCAGGTCGACATCAATCCGGCCGCCCGCATCGGCCAGGGCGTGTTCATCGACCACGGCACCGGCATCGTCATCGGCGAGACCGCGGTGGTCGGCGACGACGTCTCGATGCTGCACGGCGTGACCCTGGGCGGCACCGGCGCCGAGCGCGGCGACCGCCACCCCAAGATCGGCCGCGGCGTCCTGCTGGGCGCGGGCTCCAAGGTGTTGGGCAACATCACGATCGGCGACTACGCCAAGATCGCCTCGGGCTCGGTGGTGCTCAAGCCCGTGCCGCCGCACTGCACGGCCGCCGGCGTGCCCGCCCGGATCGTCAATTGTCCCACCTGCGACGAGCCGGCCCGGACGATGGACCATACGCTGGCCGACGTGGTCTATGACTACGTGATCTGATCCTCTCTGCGCGCCGATTTGCCTTCCGGAGACGCCTCGTCTAGAGGCGAACCGTCGTTCCGAGGGGAGGAAGGCATGACGGACACCGTGGCTTCAGCGCGATCGCCGCGCTTTCACCGTCTGATCTGGCTGATGCCGGCGGCCTATGCGCTACATATCGTCGAGGAGCACCGAGGCGGTTTCGCGGCCTGGGTCACGCACGTCGTCGGCGGCGAGATGAACGATCTGGCCTTCGCGCTGAACAACGCCGCCTTCATGGCGATCCTGCTGGCGCTGGTGGTCTGGACCGCCGTCTCCAAGTCCCGGCTGGCGACCTTCCTGCTGATCGTGTGGTCCAGCGGCAACCTGTTCTGGGACGCGCTGTTCCACGTCGTTCTGACCCAGGCCTTGGACCGGTATTCGCCGGGCCTGGTCACGGCGGCCCTGCTGTATGTTCCGATTTCGCTGGTCGTCGCCCAGCTCGCGCTGGGCGAACGCCTGCTGACCCCGCGCCCCTTCCTGGCGGCGACCGCCCTCGGCGCGGGGCTGATGGGCTTGGTGATCTGGTACGGGCTGTTCCACTTCGCCGTCTGACGGCCGTCCCGCCCAGCAAAAAAGGGCCGCTCCCGGAGGAGCGGCCCTTGATCGTCTCCAGGGCGTGGAGGACTAGTACACCACCCCGCCCACGCCGCCGTCGAGGCTGAGGCTCAGGCTGGAGCTCGACTGCTCGCGCACCGTCTCCTCGCGATAGTCGGTGTATTTCTCGGTGGTCAGCATGGTCAGGATCTTCACGCCGGCCCCGTAGCGGCGCAGCAGCGAGCGCTCGTTGCAGTCGCGGGCCGGTTTCTGCGGCCGGCAGGCCACGGTGCCCCCTTGAGCGCCGGGGGCGTAGTAGAGCGCGTCGTTCTTGCCGCAGATATAGGTCTCGCCGGCGAAATTGCTTTCGCTGGAGCCTTCGTAGCCGCCGATCACGTACTGCATGCGCGACCCGGCGATGCAGCGATAGAGCTCGCCGTCGTAGCCGCTGCCGATCTCGCGGTCGGGGGTGACCTGCGAGGCGGGGTGGGGCACGTCGCGGTCGTCGAGACAGACGGCGCGGATGACCACGCGCTTGAACTTGGTGCGGGTGGCTTCGTAGGACGCGCGGCGGCGCGCCTCGCCGCCCTCGACGTTCAGGCCCTGGATGTAGCCGGTCGAGACCGGGCCGGAATAGTAGCCGCCGTGCGTGCCGCCGCCGTAATAGACGGTCGAGCCGGCCGAAGCGCCGGCGCCGGCGCCCGCGCCCGCCCCGGCGCCGGCCACGGCGGTGCTGGTGGCCGAGGCGCTGGCGTTGACGACGACCGAGCCGCCGACATGGATGTTGATGCCGGGCACATAGACGTTGTGGCCGCCGCCGCAGGTGTTGCAGCTGGGCGGGGTGGGCGGACGCGGCGGGGCCGGCGGCGGCGCGCAGCAGGGCGGCGGCGGCGCGCAGCATTGGGCGTAGGCGGCCCCGCCCAGCATCAGCGCGCCCAGTCCTCCAACGAGGCCGGCCGCCAGGCTGATCCACAGCTTGGGCAAGGTCATTTTCGGCGCCTTCATAGGCCTCTTTCCCTTCACGACACGCCGGCGCGTCGCCTGGCCGAAGCCAAGCAAGTTTCACGCCATGGCCGCCGCTCCGCCGGGAAACTGTCCCAGGACGGCACGGTCCAGGGGGTGGCCCGGTTCTCCTTGCAAGCTCGGTGCGGTCGAAAAGGGACCGTGAGTGAGCCCGCGAGGGGAACGACGA
The DNA here is from genome assembly GCF_001426905.1 of Caulobacter sp. Root1455. Lineage (GTDB taxonomy): Bacteria > Pseudomonadota > Alphaproteobacteria > Caulobacterales > Caulobacteraceae > Caulobacter. The sequence continues at coordinate 22,489 of NZ_LMFQ01000022.1, read as the reverse complement.
TGTTCCATCCAAGCACGGAACGGTTGATAGACTATTGGCGTGGCAAGGCCGTCGACGACGGCGTGCCCGCGCGAGCCAGCGTCAATCCGGGTGATTTCCTCGATCTGTTGCCGCAGGTGTTCATCCTTGGACGCGACCCCAAGGGCCGTTATCCGGTGCGGCTGGCCGGCGGCTTCGTCACCGATCTGCACGCCCGCGACCTGCGCGGCGAGGACGCCCTGGGCTTCTGGGCGCTGTCGCATCGCCTGGAGGTCAAGTCGGCCCTGGAGGTCGCGCGCCGCCGGGGCGAGCCCGTCGTGATCACCGCCGACATCCGCTCGATAGGCGCGCCGTCGGTGGGCATGGAGGTGCTGCTGGCTCCGATGGTCGGCGCCGACGGCCAGACCGACCGCTTCCTGGGCCTTTACCAGCCCATCGCCATGATCCAGCGCCTGATGGGCCGGCCAGCCTCGGAGCTGGGCGTCCGCAAGATCCAGTGCCTGGGTCCGGCCAACGAGGAATCGCCGCGGCTGCGGCTGGCGACGCTGCACGGGCGGCTTATCGCCTAGAGAAATTCACGAGCTTTTCCGTACCGGGGGGGACGGAAAGGGCGGCGCGTTGGGGGCGCGCCGTTGATGGGAAGGGGGCGCCGCAGGGCGACCCCTTCCCATTGTCTTTTAGGCTAAGCCGCCGCCGACCGCCCGTCCTCGAACACCGGCACGTCCAGCGCCGGCAAGGTCGCCTTGCCGCGGATCAGGTCCGAGGCGCGTTCGGCGATCATGATGGTCGGGGCGTTGGTGTTGCCGCCGATCAGGGTGGGCATGACCGAGGCGTCGATCACGCGCAGGCCGGCGATCCCCTGCACCCGAAGCTGGTCGTCGACCACCGCCAGCGGATCGCCCGCCGCGCCCATCCGGCAGGTGCCGACCGGGTGGTAGATGGTCTCGGCCTTGGCGCGCACCCAGGCGTCGATGTCGGCGTCGCTCTTGATGTCGGCGCCCGGCGCGTATTCGGCCTCGCGATAGGGATCGAAGGCGGACTGGGCCACCACCTCGCGGGCGATCTTCACGCCCTCGCGGACGGCGCGGCGGTCTTCGTCGGTGGCCAGGTAGTTGGCCAGGATGGTCGGATCGTCGAACGGATCGGCCGAGCGCAGGCCCACCTTGCCCCGGCTCTCCGGACGGAGCTGGCAGACGTGCAGGGTGAAGCCGTCCTTCTCGACCTGGGTCTTGCCGTGGTCCTGCATGATCGCCAGCACGCCGTGGATCTGCAGATCGGGGCGGTCGAGGTCGGGGCGCGACTTGAGGAACGCGCCGCTCTCCAGGAACTGCTGACGGCCCAGGCCCTTGCCCATCAGCATGTAGGACAGGCCCGTGCTCAGCTTCTTCAGGCCCTTGTTGGCCGAATAGGCGGTGACCATGTTCTTGGTCGTCCATGACAGGCAGACGTCCAGGTGGTCCTGCAGATTGGCGCCGACACCCTTGGCCGCGTGGGTCACCGCGATGCCCTGGGCCCGCAGATCATCCGGATCGCCGATCCCCGACAGCTGCAGGATGTGCGGCGACTGCACGGCGCCGGCGCTGAGCAGCACCTCGGCGTCGGCATGGGCGACGAGGCGGTCCGGATTGGCCCCGACCACGTATTCGACGCCGATCGCCTTGCCGTTCTCGATCAGGATGCGGGTGGTGCGGGCCTCGGTCACGCAGGTCAGGTTCGGCCGGGTTAGGGCCGCCGTCAGATAGGCCGCCGCCGCGCTCCAGCGTTTACCGTCGCGGATGGTCAGGTCGTAGGGCCCGAAACCCTCCTGCTGGTAGCCGTTGAAGTCCTTGGTCGTCGCGTGGCCCGCCTGGCGGCCCGCTTCGATCAGGGTCGGATAGAACGGGCTCTTGGACTCGCCGTGCGAGACGTGCAACGGCCCGGACCCGCCGTGATAGGCGTCGCCGCCGCCGTGGTGGGTCTCCGAGCGCTTGAAGTAGGGCAGGACCTCGGCGTAGGACCAGCCCGACAACCCCATCTGCCGCCATTGGTCATAGTCGCGCGCATGGCCGCGGATGTAGATCATGCCGTTGATGGCCGAGCTGCCGCCCAGGCCCTTGCCGCGCGGCCACCACAGCTTGCGGTCGTTCAGATGCGGCTCGGCCTCGGTCCAGAAGCCCCAGTTCTGGTCGCCCTTGGCCTTGATCAGCTCGCCGACCCCGGCCGGCATCTTGACCAGGATCGAGGTGTTCTTGCCGCCCGCCTCCAGCAGCAGGACCTTGACGTTCGAGTCCTCGGTCAGCCGGGCCGCCAGGACGCAGCCGGCCGAGCCGGCGCCGATGATGACGTAGTCGTAGCGCGTGCTGGCCATGGCCCGACGTCGCCTCCCTGGTTTGTTATCGTTGTTAAGCCAGAGAGTGACGCGGGTTTGGTCAGGCGGCAAGAGGCCGTTACGTCAGCCGCCCGACGCGGCGGCGAACACCGCCAATTGGGCGTCGAAGGCGCGTTTGAAGGCGGGCCGCGCCTCGCCGCGGGCGACGTAGGCCGCCAGGTTCGGATAATCCTGGACCAGGCCTGACGAGCCCAATCTGCGCAGCACCGTCACCATCGCGATGTCGCCGACGCTGAACGCGCCGTCGAGCCATGCGGCGTCGCCAAGCCGGTTGGAAAGATCGCCCAGCCGAACGCGGACCTGCTGTTCGAGACCGGACAGGCGTTCCTCGAACCAGGGCTTTTCGCGTTCGAACAGCGTGGCCATTCCGTGCTCGACGATCGGCGGCTGCATCGTGACGAGCGCGGCGAACATCCAGGCGATGGCCCGCGCGCGGCCGTTCGCGTCGTCCGGCAGCAGCCCCGGATGACGCTCGGCGACATGCAGCACGATGGCGCCGGACTCGAACAGGACGAGATCGCCTTGCTCATAGGTGGGGATCTGCCCAAAGGGCTGGATCGCGCGATGGGCGGGCTCTTTCATTTCGGGGAAGGTCACGAGGCGCACGTCGTAGGGTTGGCCGACCTCTTCGAGCGCCCAGCGAACCGACATGTCGCGCGCCAGCCCCCGGCCGCGATCGGGCGACGTCTTGAAGGCGGTGATGGTGGGGCTCATCGTCGTTCTCCCGGCTCTTGGTATCGTAACGACGAACGACCGGACGGCTCCACGACATGCGCTCGAATTTTTTTGCCGCGCCGGCCCTCAGGCCCCGCCGGCTCGCGCCGGAGCGGTTTCTTCCGGCTCCAGCGCCCGCGAAACCGCCGCCAGCAGCTCCTCTCGCCGGATCGGCTTGGCGACGTGGTCGTTCATGCCGGCCTGGCGGCAGCGGACGATCTGCTCGGGCAGGGCGTCGGCGCTGAGGGCGACGATCGGCACCGCGCCGCGCGGGCCGGGCAGGCCGCGGATGGCGCGCGCGGCGGCCAGGCCGTCCATGCCCGGCATGTGCACGTCCATCAGGATCAGGTCGAAGTCGCCCAGGCGCGCGGCCGCCAGGGCCTGGACGCCGTCGTCGGCGGTGGACACCTCGCAGCCGGCCAGGGTCAGCAGGGCGTGGCCCAGTTCGCGGTTCATCGGATGGTCGTCGACCAGCAGCACGCGGGCTGGACGGCGCGCCTCGAGCTGGGCCGGTTCGGCCTCCGCGACCGCCGCCGCGACGACCTGCGCCGACAGCGTCACCCAGAATCGCGAGCCCTCGCCGGACGTGCTGGCGACGTCGATCTCGCCGCCCATCCGGTTGACCAGCGCCTTGCTGATCGCCAGGCCCAGCCCGGCGCCGCCATAGCAGCGGCTGATCGAGCTGTCGGCTTGGCTGAAGCGCTGGAACAGACGGGTCTGGACCTCGGGCGCGATGCCGATCCCCGTGTCGCTGACCTCGAAGCGCAGATCGCCGGGACCCGGGCCGATCGTCAGCCGCGCGTCGACCTGGCCCTGGGCCGTGAACTTCAGCGCATTGGTGAGCAGGTTCAGCAGCACCTGGCGCAAGCGGGTTTCGTCGAGGGCCAGCAGCGCGGCCTCGTCGCCGTCGCCGACCGTCTCGACCCGCGCCGACAGGACCAGGCCCTTGGCCTGGGCGGCCGGCGCCACGATGGCGACGGCGTCGCGCAGCAGATCGGCGGGCGAGACGGGGGTCAGCGTCAGGTCCAGGCGGCCGGCCTCGACCTTGGCGAAGTCCAGAAGATCGTTGACGATCTCGGCCAGGGAACGGCAGCGCGTTCGACCAGGTCCAGGCGGCGGCGGTTTTCCGGCGACAGGCCGGCGTCGTCGCTGACCAGGGCGGCGAAGCCCAGGATGCTGTTGAGCGGGGTGCGGATCTCGTGGCTGATGGTGGCCAGGAAGTCCGACTTGGCCTGATTGGCGGCCTGGGCCTTGGCCTGGGCGGCGCGCGCCACGGCCTGACGGCGGACCAGCAGGGCCTGCAGCCGCGTTTGCCGGCTCAGCGCCAGGGCGGCGGCCAGGCAGACGGCGTAGAGCACCAGGTGGAAGATCTGGGCCTCGCGCAAGGGCCGCGCGGCGGCGACGGGGTCCAGCCCGGTCTTGTGCAGGATCGCCGGGATGGTCGCCGCCAGCGACCCGGTCACCAGCACCGCCGCCGCTCGCGGCCCGCCGCGGAACACCGCCAGCAGGGCGGGCGCGAACAGCAGCACCTGCAGGGCGGTGTCGGCGGTGAACACGGTCACGGCGGTGGCCAGCACCAAAGCCAGGACCAGCAACGATTCCAGCGGGCCGACACGAAAGCCCTCGCGGTGTCGGCGGTCGAACAGGATCAGCAGGGTCGGCAGGGCGATGGCCACGCCCAGCACGTTGGACGTCGTCCATTCGCTCCAGCTCCGCCAGAACGGGCCGCCGAAGCTCATCGACAGCAGGCCGTTGACGACGATCGAGGTCGCGGCGGTCAAGGCCGTCGCGACGGCCATCAGGACCAGGAAGCCGGGCATCGAGCGAACGCGGATCGGCAGGCGCATCAGCCGCAGCAGGGCCGCCGTCGCCGCCGTCTGCAGGATGTCGAGCAGGGTGACGCTCAGCACGAACCGCGGCGGGTCGCCGACCGACAGCTCCAGGACCACGTGCAGCACGGCGGTCAGGCCCAGAAGGGCCAGGCCTTGCCGGCGGTTGAGGATCAGCAGGCCGGCGATCAGCACGGCGTTGGCGGTCCAGATCGTCGGGATGTGCTGCGCCGCCCCGGCCAGGAACAGGCCGTAGGCCATGCACCCGGCGTAGACGAGCGTCAGGACCGCCAGGCGTCCGTGCGCGGGATTCCAACGTCGTCTCGGGCTCGCCGCCATACGCTTTTCCCAGGCCATGGCCCGAGCGTGCCTCATAAACCGTCGGTATTTTGTTAAGTCGGGTCGCCGACGCCCTAGTCCACGCGCGTCAGCTCGGTTCGATAGCGCTTCCAGTTCTCGACATAGTGCAGCGCCGAGGCCTGCAGCCCGAGGGCGTGCTGTTCGCCGATCTCGCGGATCACCTTGCCCGGCGCGCCCACGACCATCGAATTGTCGGGGATCACCTTGCCCTCGGTGATCAGGGCGCCGGCCCCGATCAGGCAGTTTTTCCCGATCCTGGCCCCGTTGAGGATGATCGAGCCGATGCCGATCAGCGAGCCGTCGCCGATCGTGCAGCCGTGAAGCATCACCATGTGGCCGATCGTCACATTGGCCCCGATGGTCAGCGGGCTGCCGATGTCGGTGTGCAGTACTGACCCATCCTGAACGTTGCTGTTCTCGCCGATCTCGATCGGATCGTTGTCGCCGCGAACTATAGCACCCCACCAGATGCTTGAGTTCTTCCGCATGATGACATTTCCCATCACCGAGGCACTGGGAGCGATCCAATATTCGCCTTCCGGGGGAAGCGAGGGATTTGTGGCGCCCAGGGAATAGACAGTCATCCGTACACCTCGTGTTCTAAATTTGGGCAAAGCCTTAACGAGTCGTAAACCATGCTCGCCCCATTGTATTTGTGCGATTCGAGGGGGAACACTCCCACATCGGGAGTCATTCTTCTCGTATCCGAGCCGCGCTCGATCGCCGAACGCGGCCTCCCGGTAACGGAGACCTTGGGTGTCGGTTTTGGGGTTTGGGCGTACATTACCGCCTTCGGGGGCAAGCTCCGAACCGCCCGGCCGCGCTCGCGTCTCCGTTTATCTCCTCCCCACCTGCTCCAAGGACGTCGCCATTCGGCCACGTCCTTTTTTCATGCCTGAATGGAGGCTTACATGACCAAGCGAGCTCTCAAGCGGATGGTGCGCGAAGGCGCGAACGACGCTGGCCGTTACGACGACGACGCCAAGGTGCGTCGCCTGCCGGTGGAGCATCGCAGCGCCTGGTCGCCGCTTGGGACTCCGGGGCATGAGGATCGGGATCAGAGTTACCTCAAAACGATCAAACCCAAATCGCCCGGTCAGGCCGGGCTGATGGAGGCGATCGACACCAAGAACCTGGTCATGGCGCTGGGTCCGGCCGGCACCGGCAAGACCTACATCGCCATCGCCAAGGCCGTCGAGGCGCTGGAAGCCGGCAAGGTCGGCCGCATCGTGCTGTCGCGTCCCGCCGTCGAGGCCGGCGAGTCGATCGGCTACCTGCCGGGCGACATGGAGGACAAGCTGGCCCCCTATCTGCGCCCGCTCTATGACGCGCTCAGCGACCGCCTGTCGGTCAAGCGGATGCGCGCCCTGATGGCCGAGGGCGCGATCGAGATCGCTCCGGTCGGCTTCATGCGCGGCCGCACCCTGAACAACGCCTTCGTGGTGATCGACGAGGCCCAGAACTGCACCTACATGCAGTTGAAGATGCTGCTGACCCGCCTGGGCTGGAACTCGACGATGGTGGTGACCGGCGACCCGAACCAGTCGGACCTGCTGCCGGGCATTTCGGGCCTGGCCGAGGTCTCGGCGAAGTTCGAGCCCGTCGAGAACATCGCGGTGGTCCGCCTGGCCGACCGCGACATCGTCCGTCACCCGCTGGTCGCCGAGATGCTGGGCGTCCTTTGAGCTGACGACGCCGCAAACGGCGTCAATTGACCTGTCAGGAGCGGGCCCGGTCGATCCGGGCCCGCTCTTTTCGTTCTGGCCTCGGTTTTCGAGGCGAACGGGGGATTGCGCCGTGTGTACGGCTGAGATTATTCTTCCAGAGGTTGAAGCTTGTCTCTGCAGGAGCTGAGGCGGTCAAGCTATCGGATGTCTGTTTGAGCCCGGAGAACGTTCAATGTCGTTGATCCGAACCGCCGCGATCGCCGCGACCCTCCTTGCCGCCGCTTCGCCAGCCTTGGCCGAACAGGCCATGGTGCCGGTCAACGTTGGCGCGATGAGCCCGCTGGACATGTGGGGCCGTCAGTTGACGGCCATCGCGGGCGCTCACGCGACTCGGGCGCAATGGAAGCGCGCGGTGAAGGCCGCCGATCTGATCAACCACAACCGCTGCAAGGACGCGTATTTGTTCGCCGCCGACAATCAGGACCAGCGGCTGGCCAAGCGCGTCTACGAGGTCTGCACCGCTCCGACCACCTTCTAGCCGGCGGATAAGACCGCGGCCTCGTTCGCCGGTTGCGGCGAGGCTTCGGGGCGCCTTCCGACTGGGTCGCGTCACGCCATGACCGCGGCGGGCCCAGGTGTCCGCCCCCGTTGTTTCACGTTGCGGCGTTATCCGTTGTGTAGCATGCTGCCTAGGGTTGAAGCCGCCGCGTTGAGCGTGTTCCGCCCTACTCATGTTGAAGCTGGATGGAGAAGCCGGGATGTCTTTTGTCAGAATCGCCGTGATCACCGCCGCCTTGTTCGCCGCCGGCGCGCCGGCCTTCGCACAGCAGGCGCCCACCCCGAAGCCCATCCCGATCATTGTGCCGCAAGGCGGAGCGGGCAACATGAGCGAGTTCTACCTGCAAAACGAACGGCGGACCGCCATCGCCCGCGCCCACGCCGGAAAGGTGCAATGGGAGCGCGCGACGCAGGTCGCCAGTCTGATCAACAGAAACCGCTGCAAGGACGCCTATCTCCTGGCCGTGGACGAGAAAGACGAGGTGCTGGCCAAGCGCGTCTACGAGGTGTGCACCGCCGCGCCTTCCCCGTTGGGATAACCGATCCCAAAGGGCGAAGCCGGCTTTCCTGGTCAACGCAAAGGAAACATCAGCGATGAAGGTCATGAGAATCGCGCTGACCGTATCGGCGATGCTCGGCGTCAGCGGGCCGGTCATGGCCCAATCGGTGCAAGTTCACAGCCTGAGGTCCGTTCAGGCCCAGGTCGCTTCGGGCAACTATTACGGCCAGTCCGACAACGTGCGCTGGACCAACGACCTGGAGGGTGTCGAGGTGGCGCGCCCGACACCCGTGCAGTTTGCCCGCGCGCGCAAGGCCGCCGCCCTGATCAACGCCAATCGGTGCGCGGACGCTTATCAACTGGCGGTGAAAGCCAAGGACGACAAGCTGGCGTCGCGCGTCGAAGAGGTCTGCGCGCCGCGGTCATAAACGACCGCAAAACCGCGAAATGCGGAACAAGACTTGAGTTTAGGGCGGTCGGACGTGCAAGGTCCGACCGCCTTAACTGTTTTGGGACCCTACATGTCGTCCGACGCCGCCGCGACTCCCCGTTCGGAGTTCACTATCCGAGGGGTCCTTCTCGGCATCCTCATCACCCTCGTCTTCACCGCCGCCCAGGTCTATCTGGGTCTGAAGGTGGGTCTGACCTTCGCCACCTCGATCCCGGCCGCGGTCATCTCGATGGCCCTGCTGCGCGCCTTCAAGACCGCGACGATCCAGGAAAACAACATCGTCCAGACCATCGCTTCGGCGGCGGGGACCCTGTCGTCGGTGATCTTCGTGCTGCCGGGCCTGCTGATGATCGGCTGGTGGAGCCACGTGCCGTTCCTGACCACCTTCGGCGCCTGCCTGGTCGGCGGGGTGCTGGGGGTGATGTACACCATCCCCCTGCGCCGGGCCCTGGTGACCAATTCCGACCTGCCTTACCCCGAGGGCGTCGCCGCCGCCGAGGTGCTGAAGGTCGGCACCGGCTCGCGGGCCGGCGCCGCCGAGGGCCAGGCCGGCCTGATCGCCGTGGTGCTGGGCACCGTCGCCTCGGCCCTGTTCGCGGCCCTGGCCGCCGCCAAGATCTTCGCCGCCGAGGTGGCGGGCTACTTCAAGGCCGGGGCCGGCGCGACCGGCCTGGGCGCCTCCAGCTCGCTGGCCCTGATGGGCGCGGGCCACCTGATGGGCATCACCGTCGGCGTCGCCATGTTCGCGGGCCTGGCCATCGCCTGGGGCGTGCTGGTGCCGGTCATGACCGGCCTGCACCCGATCCCCGGCGCCTCGGTGGCCGACCACGCCCTGACCGTCTGGAAGACCGAGGTGCGGTTCATGGGCGCGGGCGTCATCGGCGCCGCCGCCATCTGGACGCTGGGCAAGCTGGCCCTGCCGATCTGGTCGGGCCTGATGTCGGCCTTCGAGGCCAACAAGGCCCGCAAGGTCGGCGGCGCGGTCATCCCGCGCACCGAGCAGGACATCCCGATCGGCATCGTCGGCCTGGTGTCGCTGCTGCTGCTGGCCCCGGCCGGCTGGTTCCTGGCCCACTTCCTGACCGGCGGTCCGATCACCAGCCTGGCCGCGCCGCTGGTGGCCATCGGCGTCGGTTACGTCCTGGTCGCCGGCCTGCTGGCCGCCGCCGTCTGCGGCTACATGGCCGGCCTGATCGGCTCGTCCAACAGCCCGGTCTCGGGCATCGCCATCCTGACGGTGCTGGGCGCCTCGCTGATGGTCGGCGTGGTCGGCCGCGGCGTGATCGGTCCCGACATCGCCAAGGCCCTGGTCGCCTACGCCCTCTATGTCACCACCATGGTGCTGGCCGTGGCCGTCGTGGCCAACGACAACCTGCAGGACCTGAAGACCGGCCAGCTGGTCGACGCCACGCCGTGGAAGCAGCAGGTGGCCCTGATCATCGGCGTCGTCGCCGGCGCCATCGTCATCCCCTTCGTGCTGGAGGTGATGAACGGTTCCTACGGTTTCGCCGGCGCGCCCAACTTGCATGCCGTCGCTGGCACGGAGCCGCTGAACGCCCCACAGGCGACCCTGATCTCGACCCTGGCCAAGGGCGTGATCGGCCACGACCTGAACTGGAGCCTGCTGGGCTACGGCGCGATGATCGGCCTCGGGCTGGTGATCGTCGACATCATCCTGCGCCGCGTCAGCAACGGTCGCCTCAGCCTGCCGCCGCTCGGCGTGGGCCTGGCCATCTATCTGCCCAGCAGCGTGACCGCGCCGGTCGTGGTCGGGGCCGTGATCGGCTGGCTCTATGATAAGATGGTCGACAAGGACCGGATGGGCGAGGCGGCCAAGCGCCTGGGCGTGCTGATCGCCTCGGGCTTCATCGTCGGCGAAAGCCTGTTCAACGTCGCCCTGGCGGCCATTATCTACTTCAGCAAGAACCCCCAACCGCTGGCTGTGCCCTTCGCGCCGCCCGAACATCTGGGCATGATCTTCGCCCTGATCGCCGCGGCGGTCGTGGTGGCGGGGCTGTACGGCTGGGCCAGACGGTCGGCGAACAAGATCCAGGCCTAGTTGAAGGCTTGAGCGCTTTGAGGGACCCGGAGGGCGAAGGCTCTCCGGGTCCTTTTTTGTTTCAACTCCTCCCAATTGTCATTCCGGGTGTAGCGAAGCGAAGACCCGGGACCGCCGGAAGCTCTGAGTTCACGCGTCGGTCCCGGATCGGCGCGCTGCGCGCTTGTCCGGGATGACAGCTATTTGGGGGGCTAGGCGGCCGCCAGCACGGTCAGCACCTGCTCGCACCGGAACCGGAACCCCAGCGCCTCGTACAGCGCGATGGCGCCGGCGTTGTGGGCGTAGCTGTGCAGGAACGGAGTCTCGCCGCGGTCGACGATCTTGCCGGCCACGTGCAGCATCAGCCGCGCCGCATAGCCCTTGCCGCGATGGTCGGGATGGGCGCAGACGCCGCTGACCTCGGTGAAGCCGTCGGGCCTCATGCGCTCGCCGGCCATGGCGACCAGCCGGCCGCCGACCTTCACCCCGACGAAGTCGCCCAGCTCGTGGGTGCGCGAGAAGAACGGGCCCGGCGCGGTCAGGGTGGCCAGGGCCAGCATCTCCGGCGCGTCGGCGTTCGTCAGCGGCAGGATCTCGAAGTCGACCGGCTTGGGCTCGGCCAGGGTGTCGGCCGTCATCTGCCAGCAGAGGGCGCGGTTGACGACCGTGGTCCCGGGGACCGGCGGCGGATCGAACCGCTCGACCAGTCCGACCTCGCCGCCATGGGCGCGGACCAGCCGGCCCAGGGCCTCCAGCGTCTCGGGCCCGTCATCCGCCGTGGCGGCGAACAGGCCGAAGTCCGGATGCACCCGCAGCGCGCCGCCGTCGCGCAGCGCAAGGTCGGCTTGGCGGCCCGTGAAGGCGGACCAGACGGGACGGTCTAGGGGATGGCTCATCATCACTCAGTTGGGGAGCAATAGGCGCCGATCAACGCCTTGACGGCGCCGACCACGGCCAGGGCCGGCTTGTCGTCGTCGTCGAACATCTGGCTGGAGGTGAACACCCCCTCGACCAGCAGCATCATCGCATCGCCCAGCGCCCCGGGGTCGGACGCGCCCATCGCCTCGGCCTTGGCCCGCAGCCGCGCGCGCAGGTCCTGCTTGTGGACCTGGGCCACGGCCCGGCCGGCGTGGTCGCGGTCCGGATATTCGACCACGGCGTTGCTGAGCGCGCAGCCCCGATAGTCCGCGCCGCCCGACCGCGCGGCCAGGCCCTCGAAAAAGGCGACCATCTGGGCCCGGGGATCGTCGGGAAAAGCCGCCTCGGCCGCCTCGAAGCGGCCCCAGAACCCGACCTCGACCTCGCGCAGCACGGCGGCCACCAGATCGTCCTTGGACTTGAAGCCGCGATAGAGGCTGGGCTTGGTCACCCCGGCCTTGGTGACGATCTCGTCGACCCCGACAGCCCGGATGCCCTCGCGATAGAACAGCTCGCGCGCGGTCTCGAAGATCCGCTCGGCGGCGCGCGGGCCCGGCCCGTAGGGCAGGTGGTGTTCGGGCGTTTCGCCCAAACTCTTCAAGGCGGGGGTTTTTTCGTCGTTCTTGGCCATGGCTCTTGACGATGTTACTTACCGGTACGTATGCATGGCGACAAGCCCTGTACCGATCGGTTACATCGCATGCAGACTCTCATGGCTTTTGGCCGCCGCACCCTTGGAAACCGCTACGCCTTCGTCGTGGCCGCCGCGACTTTCCTCGCCCTCCTGTCGGCCGCCGGCCTCCGCGCCGCGCCGGGCGTGCTGATCCTGCCGCTGGAGAAGGCCTTCCACTGGGACCGGGGCTCGATCTCGCTGGCCGCCGGGGTGGGCATCTTCCTCTACGGCCTGACCGGACCGTTCGCGGCGGCGCTGATGCAGTCGTTCGGCGTGCGGCGCACGATCAGCCTGGCCCTGCTGCTGATGGCGGCCTCGACCGGGCTTTCGGCCTTCATGACCCAGAGCTGGCAGTACGTGGCCACCTGGGGCGTGATGGCCGGGGTCGGCAGCGGGGCGGTGGCCATGGTGCTGGGCGCGACCATCGTCAATCGCTGGTTCGTCCAGCGGCGCGGGCTGATGCTGGGCCTGTTGACCGCCGCCACGGCCACCGGCTCGCTGATCTTCCTGCCGGCCATGGCCTGGATCGCCGATCAGGGCGGCTGGCGGCCGGTGGTGCTGACCGTGGCCGCCGTCGCCGCGATCATGGCCCCGATCTGCTGGCTGCTGATTCCCGAGGACCCCGCCGCCATCGGCCAGCGCCCGTTCGGCGCGCCCGACGACTGGACGGCGCCGCCGAAGGGCTCGGCCTCCAACGCCCTCTCCGCCGCGTTCGGCGCCCTGCACCGGGCCAGCAAGACCCGCACCTTCTGGCTGCTGTTCGGCGGCTTCTTCATCTGCGGCCTGACCACCAACGGCCTGATCGGGGTGCACATGATCGCCTTCTGCGGCGACCGCGGCCTGCCCGAGGTCAGGGCGGCCGGCCTGCTGGCGCTGATGGGGTTGTTCGACTTGTTCGGCACCACGGCCTCGGGCTGGCTGACCGACCGTTACGACCCGCGCAAGCTGCTGTTCATGTACTACGCCCTGCGCGGGCTCTCGCTGATCTACCTGCCGTTCTCGGACTTCTCGCTGATGAGCCTGTCGGTTTTCGCGGTGTTCTACGGGCTGGACTGGATCGCGACCGTGCCGCCGACCGTGCGGCTGGCGACCGAGGCGTTCGGGGATCGCGACGGGCCGGTCGTGTTCGGCTGGATCGGGGCCGGCCACCAGCTGGGCGCGGCGACGGCGGCGATCGGCGCGGGGGTGATCCGCGCGCGGGACGGGCAGTACATGGAGGCGTTCATCATCGCCGGCGTCGCGGGACTGCTGGCGGCGGGGGCGTCGCTGATGGTGCGGCGGAGTTTGGTCGTGAGCGCGGCCTGACTTGCCCCCTACGGGTCGCTTCGCGACCGTCTTCCCCCATGGGGGGAAGAGGGTCTTGAGCGTGGCGTCCTCCGCCCCCTATGGGGGCGGACAGGCGGCGAAGCCGCCAGGTGGGGGCAAGTCGGAAGCCGAACTAGCCTTCCAGGTCTTCGGCCAGGATCGCCATCTCGAACATGAACGAGCCGTCCTCGTCCTCGTCCTGGAAGACGACGCCGATGAATTCGCCCTTCACCTCGACCTCGGCGGAATCCTTCTGCTTGGGACGAGCCTTCAGGGCGATGTGCGGGTTGCCGAAGGTGCGCTTCAGATGGCCTTCGAGCTTGGCGATGGTGGCGGCGTCCATGACGGGCTCCTGATCTCGGTGGGGCGCGCGGGGCGCGGGGGATCGGCGGAAACTAGAGGGCGGAACGCGAAAGTGTAAGGGGTTTTGCGCCGGATCCCGGCTCAGCCTGTTGAGAACCCGGTTCGGGTGTCGGGCGGGGAAGCCGTCGCCGCGCCCTGGACGACCAGCCAGTCGCGGAACCGCCGCGCCGCGCGGGTGGCCTTGCCCCGGGGTGTCAGGGCGCAGACCTGGGCCTGGCCTGGGACCAGGCCCAGCGGCGCCACGAGGCGGCCGGCCGCCAGGTCTTTCTCGACGAAAGCGTAGGGACTGAGGGCCACGCCCAGGCCGGCGGCGGCCGCTTCCAGCATATAGAAATAGTGGTCGAACTCGCGGTTCACCGTCGCCGGCGACAGGGCGACGCCCGCCGCGGCCTCCCATTCGGCCCAGCTTTCCAGAAAGGTGCGGGTGTGCAGTCGGGGCAGGCGGGCCAGGCTGTCCAGATCGTCGACCTGGGCAGCCAGATCGGGCGAGGCCACGGGGCCGACATAGTGTTTGAGGAACGGGGTGACGTCGGCGTCGGGCGAAGGCGGTGCGTGCGGCAGGCGCATGCGGATCGCCAGGTCGACGCCGTCGGCGCGAAAGTCGAACGGCCCGTTTGACTCCACGATCCGCGCCTGGATCTCGGGGTGGGCGGCGACGAAATCGGGCAGGCGCGGGATCAGCCACTTCATGGCGAAGGTCGGCAGGCACGAGACCACCAGCGTCCCGTCGCCGGCCCCCGCGGATCGGGGCAGGGCCGCCTCGATCTGGTCCAGCGCCTGGGTCAGGGCCTGGGCCAGGGTCAGGCCCGTCTCGGTCAGGGTCAGGCGGTTGCGCGGTCCCTCGGTCAGGGCGACGCCGAGGTGGTCCTCGAGCTGGCGGATCTGTCGGCTGATCGCCCCGTGGGTGACGCACAGCTCGTCGGCCGCCAGGGTCATCCGGCCGCGTCGGCCGAACGCCTCGAAGGCGCGCAGGGCGTTGAGCGGCGGAAGCGAGCGGGCGGCCATGTGACGAAACCTCACAGATGCCGCCTGATAAGTCGTTATTCGCGCCAGGGCAACCGGTCGATAAGGCCGGCATGAACCGGACCAAGCCCCACGACGTCACCCTCGCCCAATGGGCGGCCGTGTTGGCCGTTTGGGGTCTCGTGGCCTACGGGGCTCTCGCCCACGCGCCGGCCCCGACCCGGCGGGATCAGGTTCGCCTGATCGCTTGCCGCTAGGGCGCGGGCCGTGGCGCCGCGCATCGCCCGCTGCGTCTGCGGAGACCTCCAGCTGGCGTGCGGGGACGAGCCCCGGAAGGTCTCGATGTGCCATTGTCTCGACTGCCAGCGTCGGACCGGCAGCATCCTGAGCATCGCGGCCTTCTACGAGCGGGCGGCGGTGACTCTGGTCCAAGGGTTGCCGCGTCAATTCACCCGCGACTCCGCCAGCGGCAAGCCGGTCACCTTCCACTTCTGCGGAACCTGCGGCGCGAACGTCTTCTGGGAGCCGGCGCGGATGCCGCATCTGGTCGGCGTGGCGGTCGGGGCCTTCGGAGACCCCGACTTTCCCAGGCCTGAACAGGCGGTCTGGACGAAGGACCGACATCGGTGGCTGCACCTGCCCGCGGACACGCCGAGCTTCGAGGTCAATCCGCCACCGAGGTAACCTCAAAGCTCCGCTCATCCCGGCGTTCGCCGGGACGAGCGGATCAATTTGAAGGTCTTCGACCCTACTTCCCCTCCGGCTTGACGATCATCGTCCACGACTTGTCGTCGCCCAGGAAGGTCTGGGCGGCCTTCTGGACGTCGGCGATCGACACCCGCTGCAGGCCGGCCAGCACCGAGCGGGTGGCGGTCAGCAGGCGCGGGTCGGTCTGGGTCCCCGACAGGGCTCCCAGCCAGTATTCGTTGGTCTCGCGGGCCTTCTCGATCTGGTCGATGCGCGGCTTCTTGGCCCGCTCCAGCTCGTCGGCGGTGATCGGCTTGTCGCGCAGGTCGGCGGCGATCTTGCGGATGCTGGCGATCACGCCGTCGATCTTGTCCGGCGGGGTCTCGACGCTGACCGCCAGATAGCCCCAGTGGGTGAAGGCCACGCTGGCCGTCGCCGAGGCCGAGGGCGAATAGGTCGCGCCCTGCTTCTCGCGCAGTTCGTCGGTCAGCCGCAGCTGCATCACCTGGGCCAGGACCTGGGTGTTGCGGGCCCGTTGCAGGTCGGCGAACAGGTCGTCGGTCCTCCAGGCCATGAACAGCTGGCCCTGGTCGGCCCGGCCCTTGTGGGTGCGGGTGATCGGGGTCGGCGACGGGGCGGGGAAGGGCGCGTTCTCGGCCCCTGCCGGGGCGGGAAGGTCGGCCCGGGCCGGCAAGGCGCCGAAGGTCTGGGCCACCGCCGCCACGGCCTTGTCGACCGTGGTGTCGCCGACGATCACCACCTCGATGGAGTCGGCGGCCAGCGGGCCCGACACCGAAGCCTTCAGCTGGTCCAGCGTCGTGCCGGCGATCTGCTCGCGGGTGGGGAAGGTCCAGCGGCCGTCGCCGCCGTGCAGCAGCCCGCCCAGGTCGCGGCCCATCACGCCGCTGGGCGTGCTCTGCAGCTGATCGTGGATCGTGCCGTAGTAGGTCTTGATGCGGGCGAAGGCCTCGGGGCGCCAGCCGCCTTCGGTGGCGTAGGCGGCCAGCACCTGCAGCTCGGTGTCGAGGTCTTCGGGACGGGTGCGGCCCGACAGGCTGAAGGCGTCGTCCTCGACCCCCAGGCCGGCGTTGTAGACCTTGCCGTTCAGCACACGCTCCATGTCCTGGGTGCTGATCTGCTTGAGGCCGCCCTCGATGAAGGCCGAGCCGGCCCACATCGGGCTCTGGGTGGCGGCCGGCAGGTCGAGCAGGCCGTGGCCGATCCGGGCCTTCACCAGGATCTGGTCGTCGCGGAACTTGGTCGGCTTGACCGTCAGGCGCACGCCGTTGGCGAACCGCACGAAGACGGTGTCCAGATCGGTGACGTCCTTCTGCTCGACGACCGCGCCCGTGGCTCCGAACGTCGCGTAGGGCCAGGTGGTGACGCCCGGCCCGGTCGGGGCGGCGACCGGGGTCTTGGCGGAGGCGGCGTAGGCGTCGGTCACGGCCTTCTCCGCGCCTTCGATGGCGGTCGGCGTCGGGATGGTGATCAGCGGGCCCGAGCCGGCGAACTGGGCCTTCAGCATCGCCGAGACCTTGTCGGCGGTCAGGCCTTTCGTGGCTTCGTCGAACACCGCCAGGTTCTGGGACGGGCTGGTGACGATCTCTCGGTCGGTCAGCGTGCCGACGATCGCGCCGGCCAGGGCGGTGGTGCGCTGGGTGGCCTCGCCCGCCGCGGCGGCCGCGAAGCCGGCGCGCAGGGCGGCGATCTCGCGGTCCAGCTCATCCTGGCGCACGCCGTACTGGACGATGCGGCGCTGTTCTTGCTCCAGCGCGGTCAGGGCCTGGTTCCAGTCGCCCGGCCGGACGGTGGCGGACAGGGTGGTGATGTCGGCGGCGTGCTCCTGGTCGTTCTGCATGGCCACGGCGACGATGAACGGCGGTTCGGCCGAACGGGTCAGCACCTGCAGGCGGCGGTTCAGCACCGCGAAGCCCAGGGCCTTGACCAACTCTTCCTTGTCCTTGGCGCGGGTTTCCAGCTCCAGGTCGGGCGGCAGGACCCAGGCCATCTGGACCGAGGTCTGGGCGCCGGGCTCGACCAGCACCTTGGCGGTCAGGCCGCGCTTGGCCACCGCCCCCAGGTCCGGCCTCACGCCGGGTTGGCCCTGACCCTTCCAGTCGCCGAACCGGGCCTTGATCTTGGCCTCCATCGCGTCGACGTCGAAGTCGCCGACCGCCACCACCACGGCGTTCTCGGGCCGGTACCAGGCCTGGTAGAAGTCGCGGATGCGGTCGGCCGGGGCGGTCTTGAGGATCTCGGTCTGGCCGATCGGCAGGCGCCGCGGCGGCCGCTGGCCCTGCAGCTGGAAGCCGAAGGTGTTGACGAACACCCGGTAGCCCGGGCTGTCGCGCGTGCGCTCCTCCGACAGCACCACGCCGCGCTCGCGGTCGACCGCCTCGGGCGCGATGGTCAGCTCGCCGGCCGCCTCGCGCAGCAGCATCATGGCGCTGTCGACGGTGTCGTCGTCGGTCTTGGGCAGGTCCAACTGGTAGGTCGTCTCGCTGAAATTGGTCGAGGCGTTGGTGTCGGCGCCGAAGGCCAGGCCGTGGCGCTCGAGGATCTTGGTCATCTCGCCTTCGGGCACGTTCTTGCTGCCGTTGAAGGCCATGTGCTCCAGGAAGTGAGCCAGGCCCTGCTGTTCGTCGGTCTCGTTCAGCGAGCCGGCGTCGAACCACAGGCGCAGGGCGGCCTGGCCGGGCGGGGTGGCGTTCTTCTGGATCGCGTAGCGCATGCCGTTGGGCAACACGCCGAACCGGATGCGCGGGTCGGGCGCGACGTCCGACACCGCCTGCGGCCACTGGCCGGGCTTCACCAGGTCGATGGTCGGGGCGTTGGAGGACGCCGGCGCGGCGGGAGCCTTGGGCGTCGACGAAGACGCGACGGTCTTGTCGCCCTGGCCGGGCTTCAGATGGGACAGGGTCGCGCAGGCGGAGAGGCTGAGCCCGGCCGAGAGAACGAGGGCCAGGCGCGAAACGCGGATCATGTGCGACCTTGAAGCAGAGCGTTGAAAGTCGCGCACCTTGGCCGGAGCGCGTGGCGCAAGCAAGGCGACGGTTAGGCGGAAAGGCCACGCTTCGGCGCGGTCATGCGAGATTCAGCCCTGCGCCGCCGAGGCGCCGATCATCGCTCTCGGCGCCAATGTCCTGGCCCGGCAGATCGGGAAATATCGCGCTTGCGGGAGGAACGATCCCATCGCCAAGCCGATCGCCGTCGGCGAACTGCCGAGCAAGGTGGCGCCGTGGAGCGATGCGGCCGCCGGGGCGCGGACGCCTCAGGGCGCCTGATCGAGGATCTTGCCGGTGAGGCCGAAGATCTCCTCTGAGCCTTCAGGCGCGTCGAGCAGCAGGTTGGAGCCGGCGTAGACGAAGGTCCGGTTGTCGTTCGCGGACACCGACTTGACGCTGGAGTCGCTGGTGATCCGCACGGGGGTCTTGGCGCAGGCGCGCAGCGACGGGATCACGGTGTCGCCGACGGTCTCCAGTCGCAGGGACCAGGCGTCACCGGTGAAGGCGGCCAATGGGTCGTCCGACCGCCCGGTGTCGCGAAACAGCGAACCGGCCGGCACCACCAAGGCGCGGATGGGCGGCGTCGCGGTGTCGAACACTCTGCAGATCAGCAAGGTCGCGGCCCGGCTGGCGATGGGCGTCGTCAGCACGACGCCCATCGCCAGCGCGCACGCCAGGACCCTGGATCTACTGATTGATCGCGAAGGTGTAGCCATTGTCCCCCGCGGTGACGATCAGGTTGGCGGTGGCCCCGGGACTCTCCTGGCTGACCAGGATGCCGCCGGTCAGGGCGTCCACCGTGTCCGAGCCCATGGTGAAGGCGCCGCCGTTGACGGTCAGGCCCAGGGATGCGCCGCTGCCCGTCTGGACGACGCGCACCACGCCCGCCGCGCCCGCCGCGCCCACCGTATTGCTCAGCGTGGTGTTGACGGTCGAGCCCACGCCGCTGGCCTCGACGCTGTAGTCGACGCGGGAGGTCACGCCGGTGACGGTCAGGTTGGAGACCTGGGTCCCCGTGCCGCCGGTGAAGTCGTTGCTGATCGTATTGCCGTCGGCGCCGCCCACCGGCAGGGTGACGCTGAAGGTCTTGGCTCCGGCCCCGTTTGAGACGTTGCTGACGTCGTTGTCGTCGGAGGCGATGGTGATCGAGCCGGAGATCGAGGTCGCGCCGGTGACGTTGTTGGTGACCGTGTTGCCGAGCCCGAGGACGCCGCCGGCGATGCTTTCGGTCAGAGTGACCGCGCCGGTGGCCGCCAAGGTGTTGCTGATGACGTTGTCGGTCCCGTTCAGGGTCAGGTTGTAGGTCAGGCTCGAGCCGTCCAGCACGTCGGTGATCGTGTTGGCGGCGTTCGTGGGATCGCTGTTGATGACGGCCACCGTGACGCTGGGATTGACCGGCGCCGTGGTCCCGCCGATCGTCAGGGTGTGATGGTTGTTGCCGCCGGTTCCCGCGGCCCCATAGGTGAGGCTGAGCGCGGCGGTCGTCGAGCCGCTCGAGGTGAACGCGCCGCCCAGGGTGTTGCTCTCGCCGATCTGGGTGATGGCGATGGTGTTCCAGGCTCCCCGAATCGGCAGGGCCGCGCCGTTGGTGGCGCCGTTCGCGGTGATCACGTGGGTGGGTCCGACGTTGTCCTGCCTGATCCGCAGGCTCCGAACCGTGCCACCGCCGCTGATGTCGATATTGAGCGTGTTGGCGGCGAAGGCTCCGTCGGCGGCCAGCCAGGCGGCTGACGCCAGCAGAAGCATTCTGGCCGATCGCGCCAGGCGGCCTTGACGGCCCGCGGCGAATTGAAACCGAGACATTTCCTCACTCCCTTTTTATCGGGACCCGTTCAGGACCACCATCCGTCGCGAAGCCCCTGGTTGATTAGTGCGATGAGTGCGCTGCGCACGGCGGCGCCCAGCGCCAGACCCACGGGCTCGTTGCCCGCGCCGCCGAATTCCAGTTCCACGACGTCGGCCGTGTAGATTTTCGAGATGTGTCCGCCGATCGACAGCGAGGTGACCGACTTGCTGACCGTGGTCTGGCCGAGGACCTCGCCCGTCTGCACGGCCACGGCCCGAAGGCTGAAGGTCACCAGGTCGGTGACGTATTCTCCGCTGCCGCCCGTGGAATTGACCGCCACGCCGCCGGCCACCTGACGCGTGGCGCGGTCGTAGGCGACCACCTGGCCGATCAGCAGGATCTCGGCGACCCTCAGCGTGATCAGACGCCGCACCGGCGGCGGTGGAAGCGCCTCGAGGCCGGCGGCGGGGGCGGTGGTCTCGGTCGGCGCGTTGAGCGCCAGGGTGGCCAGTTGCCGCTCGCGCAACAGCTCGTCGACATGCTGCCGCTCGACCAGGAAGACGTATCCTCGCGGCACCGAGCGCACGGCGTCGATCAGATAGGGGGTGCAGTCCATCGGAACGGCGGTGCTGAGCTCTTGCGGCAGGCGGGTCGGCCGCCGCTGGCCCGAGGTGTCGATGCAGCTGTAGACGCCGACCGTCAGGGCGCGCGCCGGCGCCGGCGGCAGGGCGATCTGCGGCTGGGCCAGCACCTCCGGCGGGCTGACCGGCGCGGATACGCAGCCGGCCAGGGCGGCCGCCGCTATCAATCCGATGAACGCTGGGCCCCCCCGCATCTTCAGGCCCCGCCGGAGGGGATGACCAGGGTGGTCGTGCCGGTCGGCGAGGTGATGGTCACGCTCAGTTGCCCGTCCGAATTGACGTAGGTGATGGTCACCGATCCCGACTGGACGGTGCCGGCCTGGCCGGGTTGGGCGTTGGCGATCTTCTGGGCGATGGTCTGGGCGACGATGCCGTTGAGCTGCGAGACGATGGCGTTGATGAAGGCCTGGTTGGGGTCGCTGGGCGTCGCCGAGCGGGCCGCCGCGGCCTCGGCCGCCGCTTCGGCGGCCTCCAGGGACTTCTTGTACTGCGCCATCTGGAAGGCGACGGGATTGAAGCCGCCGAAGTTGGGCGACATCGGCGCGTAGCGCAGATCGGTGGCCAGGGCCGGCGTCGTCGCCAGCGACAGGCTCAGCGCCGCCGCGCCGCCCGCGACCCAGCCCGGCCGCCGGGAGCCCTGTCGGGAACCCCGCCGACGAGACGGCGCAAGATCTCGTTCGCCGGAACCGGCGAGATTTCGCACCCGCCCGCCGGGGGGTGCGTAAGTGAAACTGTGCATAGTCAAGCCATCCTGGATGGCGATCGTCTTGACGGCAAACCGTCAAGCGGCGCCATAATGGCCAAACCCTTGCTCCCCGGGTCTGGGGGTGTCAATCAGGTCTTTTACCTAGTTTTGGCTGTAGTGTGGAAATGAGGTCTGTGTATTCCATGCTTGGTGAAATACAGGAATGTCGACTTCCAATACTGTGTCGCCAACTTCGTCCGCTGCGCTTGCCTGTCTTGGAACGGGAACGGTTTTGGAAGCGTCGTGGATGGCGTTAGGCCGATCGCCATGGGCGACCCGCTGAGCAAGGTGGCGGTGTGCGGCGCACAGGCGGAAGGGTGAGGGCGGCCGCGTCCGCCTCCCGGCTTCGGCGCGGCCTCGCCGCTGCGGGCGGGTGTTTGACGAATGTTTCCCTACTTTTCAGTCGTCATCCCGGGCCTTGTGCCCGGGACCCCTCTGTCCGCCGCAAGGGGCGGGGGTGTGGCGCGCCGGCGCGCCATTGCACTGCACCGTCGGCTGAACCAGGGGGCCCGGGCACAAGGCCCGGGATGACGGGGTTTAGGGGATGGGCGAAGGTCTATCCCCGCCAGTGTCGCGAAGAACTCCAACCTTTCCAGCGCGTTGCAGAAAAATCAGCGTCACAACCGCGCCAGCGTTCAAACCCGGCGCACAATCATACCCGTCCCCATCGCGGGGGAGGGCTCTTGGTACCGGCCCAAGCAGGCGATGGAGATCGAACCGAGCGGGGCCTGGCTGGCCTGGCGGGCGGATCGTGTCGGGAAGCGGGTCTCAGAAGGATCCAAGGCCCGGGATGGRCGACCGCGAGACAGCCGGGGTCGACGGGGCCGGGAGTTCAAACCGGCCTGTTCCAGGATCAGTCGGAGTCGCCGACGGCCCCTTCCGGGCGACCTGATCCTGCCCGTCCGAGGGGGAACGTCGATCGGGATGAAACAGGCCCTCA
>NZ_LMFQ01000021.1 GCF_001426905.1 Caulobacter sp. Root1455 | reverse complement strand
ACCGGCGGCGCCAGCATCACCGGCACGCCGACCGAGGACCAGGTGCTGACGGCGGTCTCGACCCTGGCCGACGTCGACGGCCTGGGCACGCTGCACTACCAGTGGCAGCATGACATCGGCGGCGGCTACGTCAATGTCGGCGCCGACCAGTCGACCTACACCCTGGGCGACTCCGACGTGGGCGGCATTGTCCGGGTGGTGGTCAGCTACACCGACCAGCAGGGCTTCGCCGAGTCGGCGACCAGTTCGGCCACCGCCGCCATCGCCAACGTCAACGACGTCCCGACCGGCGGTGTCAGTGTCACCGGCTCGGCGTTCTCGGGCCAGATCCTGACGGCCAACACCGCGACCCTGGCCGACGCCGACGGGCTGGGCGCGCTGCACTACCAGTGGCAGCGCGATGCCGGCTCGGGCTTCGTCAATGTCGGGGCCGACCAGTCGACCTACACGCTCACGGCCACCGACATCGGCGCCGTCGTCCGGGTGGTCACCAGCTATGTCGACCAGCACGCCACGGCCGAGGCGGTGACCAGCGCCGCCACGGCGACGGTCCTGCCGCCCAACGGTCCGCACACCGGGACGGTGACGATCACCGGCACGGTGACAGAAGACCAGGTCCTGACCGCCAACACCTCGGCCCTGGCCGACCCCGCCGGCCTGGGCACGTTCCACTATCAGTGGCAGCGCAGCGTCATCGGCGGCGGCTTCGTCAATGTCGGAACCGATCAGGCGACCTACACCCTGGGCGACCCTGACGTCGGCGCCCAGATCCGCGTGACCGTCAGCTTCACCGACGGCCAGGGCGCGGCCGAGAGCGAAACCAGCGGCGCCACCGCGGCCGTGGTCAATATCAACGACGCGCCGGCCGGCGCGGTGACGATCACCGGCACGGTCGCGGAAGACCAGGTCCTGACGGCCAACACCTCGACCCTCGCCGACGCCGATGGGCTGGGCCCGTTGCACTACCAGTGGCAGCGCAACACCGGCAGCGGCTTTACGAATGTCGGGACCGACCTGGCGACCTATACGCTGGGCGACGCCGACGTCGGCGCGACCATCCGCGTGGTGACCACCTACACCGACCTGCACGGCACGCCGGAAAGCAAGACCAGCGCCGTCACCGCGGCGGTCGCCAACATCAACGACGCGCCGACCGCCGCCAACGACGCCAATGCGGTGACGCAGCGCCTGACGGTCACGGGCTCGGTGCGCACCAACGACGGCGACATCGACAACACCGTCGCGGCGCTGACGGTGACCAACGTCGCCTACAACGCCACCCACGTGGACCAGGCCGTCGTGTCCGGGGGCACGGTGGTGAACGGCGCCAACGGCAAGCTGACGATCAATCCGGACGGTACGTACAGCTACCTGGCCGACCACGAAGGCCTGGTCGTCGGCCAGGTCGTGACCGACAAGTTCGACTATACGATCAAGGATCCTTCCGGCGCCTCGGCGACGGCCCAGCTGACGGTGACCGTCACCGGCTCGGCCACCGGCGACGCCAACGCCAACATCCTGATCAGCGACGGCTCGGCCCACACCCTGACGGGCAAGGGCGGCGCCGACACCTTGACGGGCGCCGGCGGGGCGGACGTCTTCGCCTACGAAGCGGTCAGCGACAGCACGATCGCCGCCTTCGACACCATCACCGACTTCGCCCACGGCGTGGACACGCTGCGGCTGACCCCGTTGATCACCGGCACGACCGAGCTGACCCTGACCACGGACGGGACCAACAAGGTCCTGTCCATCGACACAAACGGCGACGGCACGGCGGAGGGCCAGATCAAGTCTCTCGGCCAGGGCCTGGAGGTGACCGACATCGTCACCGGCGTGGCCAATTTCGGCTTCACGATCAACGGGTCGGCCGCCGGCGAAATCCTGACGGGCGGTTCGGGGCGCGACACCATCAACGGGTCGGGCGGCAATGACACCATCCGCGGCGCCGGCGGCGGCGACACCCTCACCGGCGGGGCGGGGCTCGACACCTTCGTCTATGACGACGGCGAATCGCCCATCCTGCACTGGGATGTGATCACCGACTTCCAGACCGGCCAGGACAAGCTGGACCTCAGGGCGGCCGACGACGGCATCGTCATCCTCGCGCGGTTCGGGGCCAGCACGTTCATCTACTTTGGCGCGCTTGGAAACTCGAGCGTCGTTCAGGTGTTCGGCGACATCAGGACCTCGGACCTGCTCGTCAGCAATGGCGTCAAGTTCTCGATGTTCGGCGACGACGGAAGCCATGGCGGCACCGGCGTCAGCGTCGACAGCTTGTCGGGCGGCGGCGGGGACGACGTCCTGGTGGGCGGCGCGACCGACTCCACCCTGACCGGCGGCGACGGCGCCGACATCATGTACGGCGGCGCCGCGCATGACACCTTCCGCTACGACTCCATCTCGAACTCGAACTTCAGCGCCTACGACAGCGTGATCGACTTCACCCCCGACCAGGACAAGATCGACATCTCGGCGATCGACGGCGGCAAGGTCACCATCGCGCGCTTCGGGGGCACGACCTTCATCTACTCGGCCCCCGACTCCAGTGGGAACTTCCAGTCGGTGATCACGGTCGCGGGCACCACGCTGAAGGCCACCGACGTCATCGCCAGCGGCGGGGCCACCCAAGCCTTCACGATGGTTGGCGACAGCACCAGCCACGATATCGCCGACACCCTGATCGCGGGCGCCGGCAACGACATCCTCTACGGCATGGACGGGAACGACATCCTGGTCGGCGCCGGCGGGGCCGACTTCATGCTCGGCGGCGCGGGGGCGGACACCTTCGTCTACAACGCTCCGGCGGACAGCGCGCCGATCGCCACGGATCTGATCTTCGACTTCAGCCACGCCGAGGCCGACAAGCTGGACCTGACCGGCATCGACGCCAATTCGGGCACCGGCGCCAACGACGCCTTCTCGGTCGTCACCAGCTTCTCCAACGTGGCGGGCCAGCTGATCATCGCCGCGCCGGACGCCTCGGGCTACCACCACGTCTCGGGCGACGTGAACGGCGACGGGGTGGCCGACTTCATGATCGCCCTGCAGGTCACCGGCACGCTCACCTCGGCCGACATCCTGCTGTAAGCGCCCGCCGTCAGATCAATCTGAAGTATTGATCTGACGGCGTCGCAACCTAAGATGTGGGCGATCGGGTCGAGTCGTCCCGGTCGCGCCGGCAGCCCCTCGACGGGCGCTCGCCGGATTCAGATCGGAGGACGCCGTGACCCGCACCCTCAGCGCCAGCGCTCAGGCGCCCCGCGATCCCGCGCTCAAGAAGACAGACAAGGCGGCCCTGCGGGCGATCGCCCAGGCGGCGGTCGACGTCGAGCTGTTCACGATCCCGCTCTACATGACCAGCCTCTACTCGATCCAGGGCATGCACGCGATCACGGGGCAGGGGAACGACTTCTACCAGGGCCGGCTTTGGCCAGGATCCAAGACCTCGGCCAATCCGGTGACCGCCAACGACCAGGCCTTCAACCTGGTTTTCTCGGTGTTCATCCAGGAGATGCTGCACCTGCAGATGGCCGCCAACATGGCCACCGTGCTGGGCGTCAGCCCCAACTTCACCGACACCGCCCTGCAGGACGATCGCCACGGCTGGACCTGCTACGGCCCAGCCAACAGCGTCATTCCCAACATCATCGACCTGAAGGACACGATCCACCACGAGGACGTGCCGGTGAATGTCGGGCCGCTGTCGGACACCCAGCTGCGGCTGTTCATCGCCATCGAGCAGCCCGAGGCCGACGCCCGCGCCAACATCAAGCAGGGCAAGGAGAAGGATTATTTTCCCGAGGCGCCCTTCGCCGACTGGAAGCCCGGCCAGCCCCTGCCGCGGTTCGGCACCATCGGCTGGATGTACCAGTGCTATTACGACTATCTGAGCCTGACCTACAGCGACGGCTCCACCCTGTGGGACCTGATGTTCACACCCACGGCCGTGCAGAACGACCTGTTCAACAGCTTCTCCTCGCCCGGCCACCCGATGCGGGAGTTCATGGGCTTCGAGACCACGATCGCCACCACCGACCAGGCCATCGCCTTCGAGCAGATGATCTCGATGATGGACGCCATCACCGACCAGGGCGAGGGCAGCGAGATCCAGCGGCGGCCCCAGCTGCTGCAGGCGGTCAAGCCGAAGTACCAGCCGTCGAACACCGCCCTGCGCGCCGACTATCCCAGCTATGACGACGCGGGAACGCAGATCCCGTCGGCCGACGCCGTGGCGAGGTCCGACAACGATCCGATGGACCACTACGAGCGCTTCAAGAAGGTGGCGGAGCTGCTGCCCCAGGTCGTCACCTGGCCGATGTGGCTGGAGAAGAACAAGGCCTGGACGGCCAAGGAACTGCAGGGACCGGACTACGATCCGTCCAACCCCCTCAAGCTGCCGACCCCCGACGAACTGGCGACGGCGCTGAACGCCCTGAACGAGCCCTCGGCCCGGGCCGAGAGCCACAAGCTGCTCAGCCAGGCGGTGATCGGGGCGATCGCCGGGGTGACCACCGTGCTCAATGACTACTGGAACCCGCCGGCCACCGGGCCGGTGCTGTTCCCGTTCCCGTCCATGGCCGGCTCGGGCGACCGGATGTCGATCGCCTGGGCGGTGCTGGGCCTGACGCCCGACCTGTCGATCGGCCTGGATCCGGCCAAGCCGGGCAAGCTGTACCATTCGTGCCAGGCGCTGGACCTGGACGGGGCGGGCGACAACGCCTGCGCCGCCGTCGAGATCTTCCACACCTGCCGCGGCTCCAACAACTGCCACGCCCAGGGCGGCTGCGGTTTCGTTCAGCCGATCAGCGGCGGCGGCAACTGCGGTTCGGCCGTGGTGACGCGCGGCTTCGGCGGCGGCTGCGCCGGACCCGGCGCCAGCGGCGGCTGCGGCCTGCCGCCCCAGAAGCTGTACTCGGCCCCCAGCGACAACCGATGCGGCGGGTTCGGCGGCTGCGCCGTGCCGATCTCGGCCTCCCAGGTGTTCCCCAACACCGGCCAGATGCAGCTGTACGACTTCGTGGAGAACAGCCAGGGCAAGGATGGTTGGCAGTCCGTGGCGTTCGGCGATCCGATGCTCTACCAGCGCGGCGAGAAGGTGCACGACGTGGCCTATCGCGCCTATCAGGCGGTGATGGAGCACCGGGGCAAATCGGTTCCGGCCGATCCTCCGGGCCCGGACAATCTGCGCCTCGTCTTCCCGCCCTCGACCTGATGGCCCCGATGGCAGGTTCACGATCGCCGGCGCCCCGTCTCGGCCTGCCCAATCTGGGCGACGGGGTGGGGCTGCGCGAACCGCATTTCCCGCACCTGATGGCGACCGCCCCGACCGACTGGGGCGTCGACTGGTTCGAGGTGATCAGCGAGAACTTCCTCGACCACGCCGGCTACGCCGCCCACGTGCTCGAGGTGGTGGCCGCCCACCGGCCGGTGGTGATGCACGGGGTGTCGCTGTCGATCGGCGGGGCCGATCCGCTGGACGCCGCCTATCTGGATAGGCTGGCGGCCCTGGCCGACCGCATCAGGCCGGCCTGGATCTCGGACCACCTGTGCTGGACCGGGGTGGCGGGGATCAACACCCACGACCTGTTGCCTCTGCCGTTGACCGAGGCCGCCCTGGCCCACGTGATCGATCGGGTGAAGGCCGTGCAGGACCGCCTGGGCCGGCCGTTGATCCTGGAGAACCCGAGCAGCTACCTGGAGTTCCGCTCGTCCCAGATGCCCGAATGGGAGTTCCTGGCCCGGTTGGCGGAGGCCGCCGACTGCGGCCTGTTGCTGGACGTCAACAACGTCCATGTCAGCGCCTTCAACCACGGCTTCGACCCGACCGCCTACATCGCCGCCATTCCCGCCGAACGGATCGTGCAGGTGCACCTGGCCGGGCCCAGCGACTTCGGCACCCATCTGATGGACACCCACGACGCCCCGGTGCCCGACGCGGTCTGGCCGCTCTACGCCCAGGTCCAGGCGCGGACCGGCGGGGTCTCGACCCTGTTGGAATGGGACGCCAACATCCCGGCCTGGGCCGACCTGCTGGCCGAGCTGGCCAAGGCGGCCGCGGCGCGGAAGGGTTGGCTGCCGGCGGGAGAGCCGCCCCTGGCCCGCGCCCATGGCTGAACCCGGCCTGCCTGGGTCCGATTTGGTCTCGCTGCAGCGCTGGATGCTGGGCGCGATCCTGGGCCGGGCGGCGCCGGCGGGGCTGGACACGGCGATCGTCAGCGATGAACGCCTGACCGCCGCCCAGCGCCTTACGCTTTACGCCCGCGGTTACCGCGCCCGGCTGATGGAGTGCCTGGCCGCCGAGTTCCCCTGCCTGCGGGCCCTGGCCGGCGAGCAGGTGTTCGAGTTGTTCGCGGCCGGCTATGTCGCCGCGCGGCCGTCGACCGACCCCAGCCTTTACGGCCTGGGCGCGGACTTCGCCGACTATCTGGAGGCCACCCGGCCGGCCGGCGACGACGGTCCCGCCGCGCTCTCGGCCCTGCCGGCCGACTTCGCCCGTCTGGACCGAGCCCGGGCCGAGGCGCAGCGCGGGGTCGGGGTGGAGCGCCTGGCCGGACCGGCGCTGGCCGCCGACCTGCTGCTGACCCCGGGCGCGCGGCTGAGGCGGCCCGACAGCGTGCGGCTTCTGATGTTGGGTTTCGATCCGGGACCGGTGCTGGCCGCCGTCGACCGGGGCGGAGCGATCGACCCGCCGCCGCCTTGCCCGACACCGGTCGCGGTGGCCCGCAGCCGCTGGCGCGTCGCCGTCCACGCCCTGCCGGCCTGGCGGCATGCCTGGCTGGAGGCCCTGGGCGAGGAGGGGGCCGACGTCCACGCCGCCGCCGCCCGCGCGGCCCAGGCCAGCGGCCGCGAGACCGGGGCGGTGATCGCCGACCTGGCTCTGTGGTTGCCGGTGGCGGCGGGACTGGGGCTTGTGGCGGCCGGCTAATGGCGGCCGGACCCTAATTCAGCCCCAGCAGCTTGGCGGCGTTGTCGTGCAGGACCAGCCGCTCCTCGTCGGCGGTCAGGCCCAGGGCGCGGACGGCGGCGATGGCCGTGGCGGGCGTGTCGACCGGCCAATCCGAGCCCATCAGCACGTGGTCGACGCCGTGCTGGCGCAGGGTCCAGACCAGTTCCGGCTGCACGGGCGAGCCGGCATAGGCCGTGCCGATGGCCGAGATGTCGAGCCAGACATTGCCGCCCATGCCCAGCTTGCGCAGCGTGGACAGGGTCAGCACGTCGCGGAACTGGGTGAAGCCCATGTGGGCGAAGATGAAGTTGGTCTTGGGCTGCCGCAGCGACAGCATCAGCAGCTTGCCCAGTTCATTGGCGTCGAGCGGATTGAAGCTGTCGAACAGTACGGCCATGCCCAGCTCGCCGCACTTGGCCGTTACCTTGGCGACGGCCGGATCGGCGACGTCGAACCGCTGGGTGTTGGGGTGCAGCTTGATCACCTTCACGCCCAGCTTGGCCAGGCGGTCCAGCTCGGCCAGGGCCGCGTCGCCGTCGGCCGGATGCACCGAGGCGATCACATAGAAATGCTGGGGATCGGCCTTGGCCGCCGCGATGGCCGCGTCGTTCAGGGCGCGGGTGGCGGCCATGTCGCCCTGCCGGGCGATGACGATCAGGGCGCTTTGCTGAACGCCCGCCGCCTGGTCCAGCGCCCGCAGCTCGGCCGTGCCGATCGGATGGCTGGCCGACAGGCCGTTGCCGTCGTTGGTGCGCAGATGGGCGTGGGTGTCGATGATCGGACCGGTGTAGTGCTCGGCGGCCTGGGCGGGTGAGAGGTTCGCGCCCAGCAGCAGCGCCGACAGCGCCGCGATTCCGATCCTACCCATGCCGTACCCCCTCATGTCGCGTGAACCGCGCTCGGTGAAGGTTGGGATATAGGTAGGGTCTAGTCGAACACCACCGTCTTCGCCCCGGCGATCAGCACGCGATGCTCGACGTGCCAGGTGACCGCGCGGGCCAGCACGGTGCACTCGACGTCGCGGCCCAGGGTCACCAGGTCGTCGGGCGTGTGGCTGTGGTCCACGCGGTGGACGCCCTGTTCGATGATCGGGCCCTCGTCCAGGTCGGTGGTCACGTAGTGGGCCGTGGCCCCGATGATCTTCACGCCGCGTTCGAAGGCCTGGTGATAGGGCTTGGCGCCCTTGAAGCTGGGCAGGAACGAGTGGTGGATGTTGATGCACCGCCCCGACAGCCGCGCGCACAGGGCCGGCGACAGGATCTGCATGTAGCGGGCCAGCACCACCAGATCGACCTCCAGGTCATCGACCAGCTTGAGGAAGGCGTCCTCCTGCTCGACCTTGTTGGTCTTGGTGGTGGGCAGGTGGAAGTAGGGCAGGCCGCTCCACTCGGTGAACGAGCGCATGTCCTCGTGGTTGGACATCACCCCGACGATCTCGACCGGCAGCAGGCCCGCGCGCCAGCGGTGCAGCAGGTCGAACAGGCAGTGGCCGAACTTGGAGACGGCGATCAGCACCTTGGGCTTGGCGTTGGCGTCATGCAGGGCCCAGGTCATGCCGAAGCGCTTGGCGATCAGCTCGAAGCCGCGGCGCAGGTCGTCGATCCCCGGCATGGCGCCGTCGGGCCGGAACACGGTGCGCATGTAGAACTGGTCGGCCAGGCCGTCGTTGAAATGGCTGCTCTCGACGATCGAGGCGTCGTTGTCGGCCAGGAAGCCGGACACGGCGGCGACCACGCCCTTCCGATCGGGGCATTGCAGGATCAGGATGTAGCGGTCGGCGGGTGTCTTGGCGTCCATGGCAGGGTCGTAGTCGACCTGGGCCGTGCGACCAAGCCGCATTGTTCTCACAGCGCTTTTACAAAAAGCGGGCCTTCATTCCATATGGCAACTAATCGGTTGCCTTTTCATTCTCGCGGAGTCATCAATAGGCAACCAGGAGGTTGCCGTCATGACCGATCGCATCGAAAAGACCATCGAGCTGAACGCGCCCATCGAGCGCGTCTGGCGCGCCGTCAGCGACCACAAGGAATTCGGGACCTGGTTCAAGGTCGACCTGGAGGCGCCGTTCGTCGTCGGCCAGGAGGCGCGGGGCCAGATCACCCATCCGGGCTACGAGCACGTGACCTGGAAGGCCAGGGTGGCGGCCATCGAACCGCCCAAGCGCTTCGCCTTCACCTGGCATCCCTACGGGATCGATCCCGACGTCGACTACGACAAGGAGGAGCCCACCCTGGTCGAGTTCCTGCTCGAACCGGCCGGGGCCGGCACCCGGCTGAAGATCATCGAGTCCGGCTTCGACAAGGTCCCCGCCCATCGCCGCGAGGAAGCCTTCCGGATGAACGACGGGGGCTGGACGCAGCAGGTTCAGAACATCAAGGCCCATGTTGAATCCTGACCCCGCGCTACCGGATCCAGCCCCGATCTTCGCGGCCCTGGGCGACCGCACGCGCCTGGCCTTGCTCAGCAAGCTGGGCGACGGCCAGGCGCGGTCGATCGCCGCCCTGTCGACCGACACCGCCCTGACCCGTCAGGCGATCACCAAGCACCTGCACGTGCTGCAGGACGCCGGCCTGGTGGCGTCCTTGCGCGTCGGCCGCGAAAGCCGCTTCGCCGCGCGGCGCGAGGCGCTGAACGAGGCGCGCGCCTATCTCGACGGCGTGTCGCGCCAGTGGGACGACACGCTGGGCCGGCTGAAGGCGTTCGTGGAGGACGCCGACTAGAGGGCCTTCACCGGCGGCTCGGCATACGAGGCCGACGCCGTGATCACCGCGTCCGGCGCGGCCAGCATCTGCAGATAGGCCTTTTTCGGATAGGCCATGTGCGGCTTGTCCTCGGCATAGGCCGGCTGCGGCACGGGCGAGGGGCCGTCATAGGGGGCGGGGGCCTTGAAGCGCTCGGCCTCCTCCGGGCTGATGCCGGCCTTGGCCAGAACGGCGGGATCGACCCAGCGGGCCGGGTCGATCGGCTCGCCCGGCGCGGCGACCTCCAGGGTCATCTGGTCGGGACCGGCGAAATAGATCGAGCGGCACATGCCGTGGTCGATCGGGCCCAGCACGTTGATCCCGTGGCTGCGGATGCGGTCGCGCATCGCCAGCAGCTCTTGTTCGCTGTCGGCCCGGAAGGCCAGGTGCTGCAGCGTGCCCGGCGCGCTGGGCTGGGCGCCGTTGCCGGCATGGGTGACGCCCAGCTGCACGGGGATCTTGTCGACGTCCGGCAGCTGCACGATCGAGAAGTAGCTGTGGTCGTTCATTCGCAGGAAGGCGTGCAGGCCTCCCGGCACGCCGTGCATGTCGAACAGCGCCACCAGCGGACAGCCCATCACCTCGCTGAAGAAGGCGATGTGCTTCTTGATGTCGCCGGCCATGAACGCCAGGTGGTGGATGCCGGTCGGATGCTGCGCCATGGCGGCGGTCCTCCCTCGAAGGGGTTTGGGGGCGGCCTTGACTTCCCCGGGGACAATTTCCTGTCCTTGAGGCTTGAGATAACGAGGTTACGTAAGGGGCGGCAAGTGACCAGTGGTTCGATGCGCATCGTCCGCGAGCCTTACGGCTACGCCTATGCCGAAACCTCCCGCCTCAAGGAGACCTATGGCGGTCCCGAGGGCCAGGTGTTCGTCGAGTGCATGCGCATCCGGCCCGAAGTCGGCGACTCCGACACCGTGATCCTGTTCAGCCACCCGATCGGCGGCGGCTCGTTCCTGCCGCTGGTCACCGCCCTGGCCCGGGCCGGTCGGCACGTCGTCTATTGCAACACCCGCTATCGCGGCAACGACACGGCCCTGATCCTGGAGAAGTGCGTCCTGGACCTGGGCGCCTGCATCGCCGACCTGAAGACCCGGTTCGGCTATGGCAAGGTGATCCTGGGCGGCTGGTCGGGCGGCGGCTCGCTGTCGCTGTTCTACCAGGAACAGGCCGAGCGGCCGACGATCACCCACACCCCGGCCGGCGACCCGGTCGACCTGGTCGGGGCGGGACTGCAACCGGCCGACGGGGTGATGCTGCTGGCCGCCCACATCAGCCGCTCGGTGACCCTGACCGAATGGTTGGATCCCTCGATCCTGGACGAGGACCGGCCCTTCGACCGCGACCCCGCCCTGGACATCTACGCGCCCAACTGCCCGCACCAGCCGCCCTATGACGAGGCGTTCGTCACCGTGTTCCGCCACGCCCAGCTGGCCCGCAACCGCCGCATCACCGCCCGGGTCCGCGAGACCCTGACGGCGCTGAAGGCCCGCGACCCGGACATGGAGCGGCCGTTCGTGGTGTACGGCACCATGTGCGACGTGCGCTGGACCGATCCGACCCAGGATCCGTCCGACCGTCGGCCGCGCACTTGCTATCTGGGCGATCCGCGCATCGCCAACGACGGGCCCGTGGGCCTGGCCCGCTTCACCACGCTGCGCTCGTGGCTGTCGCAATGGAGCCATGACGAGAGCCGGGCCAACGGCGTGCTGAACGCGGCCAATATCAGCTGTCCGGCCCTGGTGATCAGCAACACGGCGGACCTCGCCTGCACCCCCAGCCACGCTCGCCGCCTGTTCGACGCCCTGGGCTGCGCCGACAAGCGCTATGTCGAGATCAAGGACGCCGACCACTACTACATCGAACGTCCCGACCTGCTGCCTCAGGCCGTGGCGGCGGTGGAGGGATGGCTGGGCGAGCGGGGGTTCTAGTCCTGGACCGCCAGCACGCGGACGCCGCGCGCCCGGCCTTCGGGGTCGGTCCAGTGGAAGGCCTCGCCGGCGGTCAGGCCGATCAGGGCCGCGCCCACCGGACTGAGCACCGAGATGCGGTTGTCGTCGATGCTGGCGTCGCGCGGCAGGCTGATGCGAACGGCGCGGGTCTGGCCGTTGGACAGGTCCTGGAACTGGACCCGCGAGCCGATGCGCACGAACGGGCGCGGCAGCTCATTGGGTTCGACGATCACGGCGCGGGCCATTTCCTCGGCCAGGACGCGGCCGCCCGGCGCGCGGCCGGCGGCGTCGGCCAGGTTGGAGAGGATCTCGAAGTCGGCCTCGGTCACGTAGATCGCGGGCGGGGCCTGGGTGGATTGGGTTTGGGTATTCATAGTGGCTTTCTGGATGTGTCTTGAGCCCTGGCCGGCGCTCGAAGCGCGGGGCCGCGTGGGGCTCGGCGAACGCTCGCCGTTTGGCGCTGGCGTTTCATGAAGACCGCGAGCTTCGGAGAGAAGCCGCCGCCCTGGTCAGGATCGTGCGTGGCCTAGGCCGACGCTGGCCGTCCTACGGCCGATCTGAAAAGGGCATGGCGGGGAAATTCCCTGTGGCTCCAAGCGTTTGGCGCTGAGCGCGGACTTGGAGACGAGAAGCCTGTGGTCAGGCGTCCGGCGCGATCGGATCGCGCTCGGTGACTGTCAGATGGGGACGCGGCGCCCCGATGTCAAATCGGAGGGCGCGCCGCCTCAGTTGAAGGTCAACGCCCGCCAGCTGATCCCGAAGGTGGTGAAGTCGCCGCCGAACCGGGTCAGCGCGCCCTCGCTGCCGGTGAACAGGATCGATTGGGTGCGCGAGATCGGCACGGACAGCGTCAGGCCCACGCGGGCGTTCTCCTGGCGGTTGCCGTCACGAACCCCGTCCACCGTCGTGGCGCCGCCCTGGTAGTAGGTGCCGTTCACCGCCGCCCACAGCCCGGGGCGGAAAGTGTAGCTGAGGTGACCCTGGAACGCGCCCATCGGGTCGCGTTCGCGCCGTTTGCCGTCCAGAAAGTCGTCGTTGTCGGTGTAGAGCCAGACCGCGGCATAGGCGTCGGCCTGCCAGCGTCCCATGGGAAAGGACACGCCGACCTCCGGCTTGAACGCCCAGCGATTGGCGCCGATGTTGACCAGCTTGTCGGGCATGTACTCGCCGGTCGGCGCGACGGCCAGCAGGCTGACGCCCAGGATCGGCGAGGGTTTGCGGACGGCGAACGCCTTTCTGGAAAGCGCCGGGCCGCCGATCAGCAGGACGCCGACCCTGAGCCGCAGATCGCCCAGGCCCGAGCGGGTGATCGCGCGTCTCGACTCGCCGACATCGCCGCTGGCGTCGCCCCACACATAGGGCAGGGCGGCCGTCACGCTGGCTTGGCGCCCAGCCAGGCCAAAGACATGGCTGACGCCCACGGTGGCCAGATTGAGGTCGGCCTGGGCGTTGTTGATCGGCGCCCCCGCGTCGAACGCGATCTTGCCGCTGGAATGGGCGTAGCCGGCGACCACGAAGGTCGCGCCGACCGGCGACGGGGAATAGGCGCGCGGCTCCAGGTCCTGGGCGGCGGCCGCGCCGGTCAGCGACGCCCAGGCCGACAGCGCGAGCGCCGCCAAAGCCGGGCCTTGAATCGAGCGGCGAGCGCGCACGGCTCCCGGCTCACCTGGCCAGGTCACGGGAACAAGGCGGCGCGGGGCCATGGTGCGCGGTCATGCGGACGCCTTTCGCCGAAGTCTCGGGACGCGGATCACTGTCGACCGCCGCGGCGTCTTCACAATCAGGCATATCCCGGCGGCGATCCGGGATTGGTCTCAAGGCAAACGGGGAAAGCCCCTAGCGTTCGCGAAGGCGAACTGGCGACCAGGGAAGAGCGGTGGCGTCGCCCGATCGGGTTACTTGGGTTTGGCGGTCGGCGGACGATCTTCGAGATGGTCGTAGAGGATGCGCTCGGCGTCGCCCTTGGGGTCCTCGTACTGACCCGACCGCATGGTCCAGAGGAAGGCGGCCAGCCCCAAGGCGCCGAGCGCCAGCGAGGCCGGCGCGAGGAAGAGAAGGATGTTCAACGGCTCCGCCTTTCGCCCAGGGCGGGCCGCACGGCGTTGAGCAGGACGGTGATCGAGGATCCGGACATGGCCAGGGCGGCGATGAACGGATTGATCAGTCCCAGCATGGCGGCCGGACCGGCGATGAGATTGTAGAGCGCGGAGAAGGCGAAGTTCTCCAGGGCGCGGCGACGGGCGGTGCGCGCGACGGTGATCGCCTGGGCGACCGCGCCGAGTTCGTCGCCGGTGAACACCAGGTCGGCGGCGTTCTGGGCCGCGTCGACGGCGGCGCCCGGGGCCATGGAGGCATGGGCCCTGGCCAGGGCGGCGGCGTCGTTCAGGCCGTCGCCGACCATCAGCACCTTGCGCCCCTCGGCCTTCAGCCGATCGATGGCGGCGGCCTTCTCGATCGGCGTCAGGCCCGCGCGCCAGTTCTGAACGCCGACGGCCCGCGCGACCTGGCCCACGGGCTCTTCAAGGTCGCCGGACAGGATCTCGACGCCCAGCCCCAGGGCACGGAGCGCGGCGACGGCGGCCGCCGCGTCGGCGCGGGGCTGGTCCTCGAAGGCGAACCGGATCTTCACGTCGTCGTCGATGAAGCTGAACCACAGCTCGGTCTCCCGCGCGCCCTGGGCGGCGCCGACGAACGACGCTCGACCCAGGCGCGCGCGCCGTCCGTCGATCAGGCCCTCAACGCCTTGTCCGGGCGTCTCCACGCAGTCGTGGGCGACCAGGCCGACCCCGGCCTGCGCCGCCAGGGCCCGGGCCAGCGGATGGCGCGAGGCGCGCGCCAGGGGCGCGGCCATGGCGACCAGATGGTTGAACGCGCCGATCAGCCGAGGCTGGCCTTCGGTCAGCACGCCGGTCTTGTCGAGCACGACGTAGTCCACCTCGGCCAGGCGCTCGAGCGCCGCGCCGGACTTGACCAGCACGCCCTTGCGGAACAGCCGGCCGCTGGCGGCGATCTGCACCGCTGGCACGGCCAGGCCCAGGGCGCAGGGGCAGGTGATGATCAGCACGGCCGCCGCCCGCAGCAGAGCCTCGCGCGGACCCAGGCCCAGAGCCCAGGACGCGACGAAGGTGAGGGCCGCCGCCGAATGCACGATCGGCACGTAGAGGGCGGCGGCCTTGTCGGCCAGCCGGACATAGGCCGAGCGGCTCTGGGCGCCGGCCTCCATCAGCCGAGCGATCGCCGCCAGGGTGGAGTCCTCGCTGCGCGCGGTGACGACGACGACCAGGCGACCGGTGAGGTTCAAGGCGCCCGCGTGCAGGGTCGACCCGACGCCCACCGCCGCCATGGCGGTCTCGCCGGTGATCAGGGCGTTGTCGATTTCGGAGACGCCGGCCTCGACCCGGCCGTCGACCGGAACGCGCTCGCCGGGCGCGACGACCACGCGGTCGCCGACCCGCACCTCGGCGACCGGCACGCCGCGCTCGATTCCGCCCTCCAGGCGGACCGCCACGGGCGATTGCAGGGCCAGCAGGTCCCGGGCCGCCGACCGGGCGTTGGCGCGCAGGCGGTGGTCCAAATAGCGGCCGATCAACAGCAGGAACAGCAGGGTCACCGCCGCGTCGAAATAGGCGTGCCGTCCGCCCAGGATCGTCTCGGAGAAGCTGACGATCAGGGTCAGGATCACCCCGATCGAGATCGGCACGTCCATATTGGCCTTGCCGCGCCGCAGCGACGCCCAGGCCGATCGGAAGAACGGGCGGCCCGCGAACAGCGCGCACGGGGTCGCGACGATGGCGGCGAGCCAGTACATCACCGTCAGGGTCGAAGCGTTCAGCTCCTGGCCGAACAGGCCCGCCCAGGCCGGCACGGTGAACATCATCACGTTGCCGGCCCCGAAGCCCGCCACGCCCAGGGCGACGGCCAGCTCGCGTCCCTCGCGGTCCTGGGCGGCGGCCGCCTCGGTCGGGTCGAACAGGCAGGCGCGGTAGCCCAGCTCCTCGACGATCTCCACCACTCGGTCGGGATCGGCCGAATTCACCCCCAGATCGACCGCCAACTTGCCGGTCGTCAGGTTCAGGCGCGCGCTCTCGACGCCAGGCACGGAGACCACGGCCTTCTCGATCTTGCCGATGCAGGCCGCGCAGCGGGCGCCGCTGACCAGCAGCTCCAGGCGACCCTTGCCCGCCGCGTCGCGGTGGACGAACGCCTCAAGGTCGCGCGGAACGGCGAGGCTCTGGCTCATTGGCCCACCAGCCGGGTTTCGATCTCGAACTGGTCCTGGGCGTTTCTGGCCGTGGCGCGCAGGTCCCACGCGCCGTCCAGCCTGGCGCCGGCCTGGTACCACCCGTCGCCGGTCGGGGTGAAGGCCAGGACCTGGCGTCCGATCTCGGTGGCGGGCCGCTCCAGGGTTCCGGTCAGCGACAAGGTAGACAGCGGCCGTCCGGTCTTGTCCTTCATCCGCAGGGCCACGACGCCCGGCCTGGGGACCGCCGCCTCGGCGGTCCAGCCCAGCGCCGCCTCCCGCTCGCGCAGGGCCAGGGTGCGGTTGAAGGCCAGCCCGGCCTCGTAGGGGTTGGAGGCGACCTGGCCGGAGAAGGTGCTGTAGGCCTTCACGACGAAGAACGCGTCCACGCCGACGACCAGGCCGAAGAACAGCACCACTCCGATCAGGACGTGCTTGCCGGTGATCTGTCCCTTGACGGACGGGGCGGCGGGTGGGGCGGGGGAGGGGACGGCCGGTCTCATTACTGGTTCGCGGCTCCGGAAAGGAAGACGGTCTTGGCGCTGGACTCGATGTCGCCCGAGCGGACGACGAAGCGACCGGGAAGGCTGGCCGGACGCAGGTCGTTCGGCGGCGCGGTGACGAACACCCGCACGGCCACCACCTGGTCGGCGGGCACGACCACGCCGATGCTGGCGCCCGCCGCTCGCCCGGGCTGGCTGAGGCGAACCCCCTCGATCCCCGAGAAGACGATCTCGAAGCGGTGGTCGGCGAAGGTGCGATTGGCGATCTTCAGGGTGTAGCCGTTGCGCACCGCCCCGTCGTGCATGCGAACGAAGACCGGGTTGCGGTCGCCGATGACATGAAGCTCGGCCTCGGGTCGGCCGATCAAGGCCCAAAGGGTCAGGGCCGAAACCACGGCCAGGGCGAACGCATAGAAGACGGTGCGCGGGCGAACCAGCTTGTAGACCGCCTTCTGACCGTTGGCGCGCGCGGCGACGGCGTCGACGGAGTCATAAGCGATCAGCCCGGTCGGCCGCCCAAGCCGGCCCAGGATGTCGTCGCAGGCGTCGACGCAGAGGCCGCAATTGATGCATTCCAGCTGGCTGCCGTCGCGGATGTCGATGCCCATCGGGCACACGACCACGCACTGGTTGCAGTCGATGCAGTCGCCTCGGTCTTCCCAGGATTGACCCTTCTTGTGCGCGCCTCGGGGTTCGCCGCGGTCGCGCAGATAGGCCACCTGCAGCGAGTGCTCGTCCAGCATGGCGCTCTGGATGCGCGGCCAGGGGCACATGTAGGTGCAGACCTGTTCGCGCATCCATCCGGCGAAGATGTAGGTGGTGGCGGTCAGCAGGGCGCAGGAGACATAGGCCGTCATCGCGCCCTGTCCGATCCAGAAGGTGCGGATCAGGGTCGGGGCGTCGTGGAAATAGAAGATCCAGGCGCCGCCGGTGCCGAAGGCGATGCCCAGCCAGGTCAGGTGCTTGCCGGTCTTGCGCCAGAGCTTGTTGAACGACAGGGGTTGGGCGTCCAGGCGCATGCGGGCGTTGCGGTCGCCCTCGAACGCGCGCTCGACCACGATGTAGAGGTCGGTCCAGACGGTCTGTGGGCAGGTGTATCCGCACCACAGGCGGCCGAACAAGGCGCTGACCAGGAACAGGCCCAGCGCGCCCATCACCATCAGGCCGGTGAAGATGTAGACTTCCTGCGGCCACAGCTGGATGTCGAAAAAGTAGAAACGGCGGCCGGTGAAATCCACCAGGACCGCCTGCTGGGGCAGGTCGCCGGGCCGCGCCCAACGGATCCAGGGCGTGATGTAATAGACCGCCAGGGTGGCGATCAGCACCGCCCACTTCACCGTTCGCCAGCGGCCGTGGACCAGCTTCGGGTAGATCGGCTCGCGAGGCTTGTAGAGCCCGCCCTTCGCGTCGCCCTTGGCCTTCGCCCGAGCGGCGGCCGAGACCGCCGTCGAGGCGTAGGACTTGGGCGGGGACTTGGGCGGCGTTTTGTCGATGAGCGTGGGCATGACCCCTACTGACCGCCCGCGTTCGCGTGGATGTAGACCGCCAGGGCCTTGATGGTCTCGGGGCTCAGGCGGCTTTCCCAGGTGGGCATCACGCCGCCGTTGCCGGCGTGGATCTGGCCCCGGATGGCGGTGCGGTCGGCCCCGTACAGCCATTCGCCGTCGGTGAGGTTGGGCGCTCCGACCGACTGCATGCCGCGGCCGTCCACGCCATGGCAGCTGGCGCATTGCTCGGCGAACACCGGCGCGGCCCGCGCCGCGGCCGCCGCGTCGGCCGGCCGGCCCGACAGCTTGACCACATATTCGGTCAGGTCGCTGACCGCGGCGGGCGGCAGCAGCTCGTCGCGGCCGAACGCCGGCATTTGCGACAGGCGTTGGCCCGGGTGTCCGGACCGGACGCCGACGGTGATCGTGTGCTGGATGTCCTGCAGCGAGCCGCCCCACAGCCAGACGTCGTCGCGCAGGTTCGGATAGCCCTTGCCGCCCGTGCCGCCCACGCCGTGGCAGGTGGCGCAGTTGTCGCCAAAGACCGACTGGCCGACCTGTTGGGCATAGGCCTGCAGCTTGGGATCCTGTTCGATCTGCTCAAGGCTGGCCTTGCGCATCATGCTCGCGCCCGCCCCGCGCTGGACGTCCAGGGCGTGAAGGTCGCTGGCGACATCGGCCCGGTCGGAGTGATGCAGCAGGCCCTTGGTGTAGCCGTGCACGCCCGGCCAGGCCGGCATCAGGATCCAGTAGACGATCGCGAACGCGATGCTGCCGTACCAGACCCACAGCCACCAGCGCGGCAGGGGGGTGTCCAGTTCGCGGATGCCGTCCCACTCGTGGCCGGTGGTCTCGGTGCCGGTGACGTCGTCGGTTTCGCGGTCGGCCATCAGCGCAGTTCCTCGTCTTCCAGCGGTAGTTGCGCGGCGCGCTTGTATTCGGCGGCCTTGGACGGCCAGAGGGCGAAACCCACGCCGACCAGGAAGATCAGGCCGAAGTAGATCAGGCCGCCTTGTTGGGCGATGCGGGCGACGGTTTCGTAGGTCATGCCGCTACCTCTGGTTCTCGGGCGCTTGGGCCTTGTAGGATTTGAAGTCGACCAGGGTGCCGAGCATCTGCAGGTAGGCCACCAGGGCGTCCATTTCGGTGATCTTGTCGGGATCGCCGTCGAAGTCGCGATTGACCACCTTGGCGCCGTAGCGCTTGCGCAGGGCGACCGCGCCGGTCGAGAACGGATCGGCCTGGGCCTCCAGATCGGCCTTGGCGTTGGCGATCTCCGCGTCGGTGTAGGGCACGCCGACGGTCCTCTGGGCCCGCATCTTGTCGACCAGGTCGCGGTAGTCGAGCTCGGCGTTCGACAGGAACTGGTAGGGCGGCATCACCGACTCCGGGACCACCGAGCGCGGATCGTTCAGGTGGTCGCGGTGCCAGGCGTCGGAGTATTTTCCGCCCACCCGGGCCAGGTCCGGGCCCGTGCGCTTGGAGCCCCACTGGAACGGGTGGTCGTACATGCTCTCGGCCGCCAGGCTGTAGTGGCCATAGCGCTCGACCTCGTCGCGCAGGGGGCGGACCATCTGCGAATGGCACAGATAGCAGCCCTCGCGGACATAGATGTCGCGCCCTTCCAGCTCGAGCGGCGTGTACGGCCGCATGCCGTCGACCTTCTCGATCGTGCCTTGCAGCCAGAACAGCGGCGCGATCTCGACCAGGCCGCCGATCGACACGACGATCAGGACGCCGACGACCAGCCACAGGGAGTGACGCTCGAACTTGGCGTGGTGCTTCCAGAATGACATCGCGGGGTCCTCAGGCGATCGCGGGAGCGGGCGCGGCCGAGACCGCGGGCTCGGCGGAGGTCGATGCGACCGTGCGCCACAGGTTGAAGATCATGATCAGGGCTCCGGAGAGGTACATCAGGCCGCCGACCATCCGGATGACGTTCTCGACGTGCTTGGCCGAGACCGTCTCGATGAAGCTGTAGGCCAGGAAGCCCTGGGGCGTGTACTCACGCCACATCAGGCCTTCCATGATCCCCGACACCCACATCGCGGCGATGTAGAGAAGGATGCCGACGGTCGCGAGCCAGAAGTGCCACTCGATCAGCTTGTTGGAGTAGATGGCCGGCTTCTTCCAGAGCCACGGCACCATGCAATAGACGGCGCCGAAGCTGATGAAGCCGACCCAGCCCAGGGCGCCGGAGTGCACGTGGCCGATGGTCCAGTCGGTGTAGTGGCTCAGCGCGTTGACCGCGCGGATCGACATCACCGGGCCTTCGAAGGTGCTCATGCCGTAGAAGGCGATGGCGACCACCATCATCCGCACCACCGGGTCGGTGCGCAGCTTGTCCCACGCGCCCGACAGGGTCATCAGGCCGTTGATCATGCCGCCCCACGACGGCATCCACAGCATGATCGAGAACGTCATGCCCAGGGTCTGGGCCCACTGCGGCAGGGCCGTGTAGTGCAGGTGGTGGGGGCCCGCCCAGATGTAGATGAAGATCAGTGACCAGAAGTGGACGATCGACAGCCGGTAGCTGTAGACCGGCCGCTCCACGCGCTTGGGCACGAAGTAGTACATCATGCCCAGGAACCCGGCGGTCAGGAAGAAGCCGACGGCGTTGTGGCCGTACCACCACTGGACCAGGGCGTCCTGGACGCCGGAGAACACGCCGTAGGACTTGTGGTTCAGCGGGCCGACGGGAACGCCGGCGTTGTTGATCAGGTGCAGCAGGGCGATGGTGACGATGAAGGCCAGGTAGAACCAGTTGGCCACGTAGATGTGCGGCTCGCGGCGCTTCCAGATCGTGCCCAGGAACACCAGCAGATAGGTCACCCAGACGAGAGTCAGCCAGATGTCGACGTACCATTCGGGCTCGGCGTATTCGCGGCTCTGGGTGGCGCCGGCCAGATAGCCGGTGGCGGCCAGGACGATGAACAGCTGGTAGCCCCAGAACACGAACCAGGGCGCGATGCCGCCAGCCAGCCGGGCCCGGCAGGTGCGCTGCACGACCCAGAACGAGGTGGCGATCAGGGCGTTGCCGCCGAACGCGAAGATCACCCCGGAGGTGTGGACAGGCCGCAGCCGGCCGAAGTTCAGCCACCCGGCCTCGGGGAAATAGAAGATCCGGGGCCAGGACAGCTGGCAGGCGATCACCACCCCGACCAGCAGACCCACGGCCGCCCAGAACATGGTGGCGATCACGCCGGCCTTGATCACGCCGTCGGCGTAGCGGTCGGGCTCATCCAGCAGGGTCCCCCCCGCCAGCTTGCCCGTGAGCACGAAGGCGCCGAGCATGGCGGCCAGGGCGACGATGCCGGCGTGAAGCCGGAAGATCGGATCCTGCGTCAGTCCGGCGCCCATCACCGCGGCGAAGGCCGAGATCAGGCAGAACACGAGCAGCCCTCTGGATCCCCCCGGAGGGGCCAGGTGCGCGTTGGCGGTGTGCGGCCCCTGGCCGATAAGGTCCGATGGCGTTGTCATGATTTCCCGAAGTCGCTTGGACTGCCCGGGTGCAGATTGCGCACCTCGCGCGGCCCGGCCTTGATTTCCGTCAAGGCGAGGTCGGGAAAATCACGGATGGTGGCCTGATGTCCTCGACAGGAGTCGCGCTCTCGTGACGTTCACGCCGAAATTCTGGTCGCGCCTCGCGATCCTCGCCCTGATCGCCGCCGGAGTCAGCGCTCAGCTGGCCTGGCTGCACATGGTCTCGGTCTGGGCGTTGGGCGAGATCTGCGGACGTGGACCGGCGCTCCATTGCCCGTGGTGCGCAGCGGCCGTCGGATTCGCCGCGCTGGCGGCGATGTCGGCGCGATGCGGGGCGCGGCGCCGTATCGAGGCGCGCGTGCGGGCCGACTGATGCCGGAAGCCTGCCGCCAGATCGGTACGGCGACGGCGGGAAACTCTACCTGATCGTGGATTCGGCCGGCGCCGAGC
This sequence comes from Caulobacter sp. Root1455, assembly GCF_001426905.1. GTDB lineage: Bacteria > Pseudomonadota > Alphaproteobacteria > Caulobacterales > Caulobacteraceae > Caulobacter. The sequence goes on along the minus strand of NZ_LMFQ01000021.1, from coordinate 485,528 downwards.
GCTGGATGTTCATCTTCCGCTGGCAGGGTCGCCGGCAGGAAAACCTCCTCTTCGACGAGATCGGCGTGGGACTTGGCGGCGCGGCCGGCATGCGCCATTCAACCTGCCAGATGAGCATCAAATGATCCATTCGCACGCCCCACGCGTATCGCGTTGGAAAGGGTGGAGCCTCCCATGAACGTCGCCGTCGCCTATGTCCTGACGCTGGTCGTCTTCGCCATGATCGACACGGTCTGGTTGGGAGCAATGGGAGACCGACTCTACCGGCCGCTTATCGGGTCGATGCTGGCGGAAAATTTCAGACTGGCGCCAGCGATCGCGTTCTATGCGCTGTACGCGGCGGGGCTGACCCTGTTCGCCGTACTGCCTGGGCTGGCCGAGGGCGGCTGGAAGAAGGCCCTGCTCTGGGGAGGACTGCTCGGGCTGTTCGCCTATGGGACCTATGACCTGACCAATCTGGCCACGCTCAAGAGCTGGAGCCTGAAGCTCGCCCTGATCGACATGGTCTGGGGCATGTGCGTCAGCGCCAGCGCATCAGCGACCGCTTGCGCCCTGGTCGCGAGGCTTCTGCGCCCGCCAGCCTAGCGACGGGGCGGGCGAGGGAAGAAGGCGCTGGTTTGGGCGGCGTAGGCGGCGAAGGCGGCGGGGCGCGAGCGCTTCATGTGGTCTTCCAACAAGGGCACGCCCGAGACCTTCGTCAACAGCCAATAGATGTAGGCCGGTCCGCTCAGCGCCAGCCAACCCCAGGGCCAGTCGCCGCCGAAGTCGATGGCGAAAAGCGGCCAGGCGCACCAACCCAGCCATTCGAAAAAGTAGTTGGGGTGGCGCGACCAGGCCCACAGGCCGCTGTCGCAGATGAGCCCGCGGTTGGCCGGGTTGGCCTTGAAGGCGGCGAGTTGATGATCGGCCAGTCCCTCGCCAGCCAGGGCGGACAGGAAGATCAGGGCGGCCAGTCCGTCTTGGAAGCCTAAAGCCGGCGCTGGATTGTGCGCGGCCAGGAGAATGCTGAGGGCCAGGAACGCCGCGGCGCCCGCCTGCAACATCAGGAAGCCGAACATTCGCGTCTGAAAACGTGAACCCCAGTCGTGACGCAAGCGAGCGTATCGGGCGTCCTCGCGCTCGGTGGCCGCCCTCTTGGCGATGTGCGCGCCCAGCCTCAAGCCCCAAAGCCCGATCAGCACGGCCGCCAGCACCTGGCGCGCGGACGGCGCCGCGCCATGCGGCGGAAACAGCGAGACAGCGACGCCGGCCGCGCCCAGGCCGAGCGACCAGAAGACGTCGGCCCATCCGCCCTGCCGGGTGCGCCACTGGACCAGCCAGGCCGCGCTCATCGTCAGAACCAGAAAAAGCGCCGCCGCCGCCCAAAGCGGCAGGAGTTCGGTCATAGCCGCACGAAGGGCTGCACCAGTCGTCCCAACCAGCCGTCGAGTTGGATCTGGCCGTCCAGGGCGGCGACGCAGAGACAGGGATGATCCGACACCACCCGCGGCCGGTGAAGAACCTCGCCGTCGGCCTCCTCCAGGTCGCCGACCTCGAAACGATCTGTCTCGGTGGCGTAGGCGCCGGTCAGGACGCAGGTCAGTTCGACGCCGCCATGCGTGTGGCGGGGCGTCTCGCGCCCCGGATCGATCCTAAGCAATATGACCCTGCAGTCGCCGTCACGCGGGGCATGGACGTCACGCACCCGCATGCCTGGCCCGATCCAGCGCCACGGTCCAAGGGCGTAGCGCCGCAGCGGTTCGGGTAGTTCGGCCATGTCGTTCAGCGGGGCCGGCCTCTTGACCTCGCCCGTATCGGTTTCGATGCGCGCCAAGGCTCGTGTCAGAGCGTCCGAGGACAGGGCGACGGGCGCCGTCTCCTCGAGAAATTGGCCGCCGACGGCCTGGAGCCGGCGCACCCAGGCGTCGGCCGCGGGGCGCAGCGCCAGATGGGTGGCGACGACGACGGCCTGAGGCGGGCTGAGGACGCCGGCGGCGTAGGCGAGCAGCCGTTCCTCGGACGGGCCGTGGCGTGGGATCATCGGGGCGCCTCCCGAGACGGTTGGAGAATGAGGCGAAGCTTTATCATGGCGTTGCGAATTCGGGATTTGACGGTGCCTAGAGGCAGATTGAGATGAAGGGCGATTTCGGAATGGGGGCTTTCCAGGAAGAAGGCGAAGCGCAACACCTCCACCTGTTCGCGGCTCAGGCGCGACAGCGCCTCTCGCACCCGTTCGGTGTCCTCCGACATCGACAGGATCTCGTCGGGGCGGAGAACAGCTTCGCCCGCCAATTCAATTTCAGGCGTGGGAAGGGGGCGGGCGTCGCGCCGCAGCGCATCCAGCCGCCGGTTACGGGCAATGGTGAAGATCCAGGTCGCCGCCCGGGCCTTTCGCGGGTCGAATAGATCCGCTTTGCGCCACACGGTCAGCATGGCGTCCTGGGCGAAATCTTCGGCCGCGCCGGGCGCGGCGCCGGACCTGATCAACCAGGCTTTAAGCCGCGGGGCGAAATGGTTGAAGAGATGGGCGAACGCATCGCGGTCGCGTCGCAGCGCCACCGCCTCGATCAGGCGGTCGTGAAACAGCGGGTCTTGCTCGAGCTCCGGATGGCTCATGCGGAGAGACCGACTTCCTTGTGACGCCAATGACGAGGTCGCGACATGCATGGAGCTTAGTACGCTCCGGGGAAATATTTGGATCATTCGCGATCCAATCCCGACGCCGATGCGTAGTCCGATAAAGCCCGCCCCTTGAAGGTCGAGCGCTTTTCGGAGCCGCAATGTCATCTTCGTACGCCCGCCCTTCCGCCGGGCCTCTCAAGATCGCCGTGGTGGGGTCTGGGGTCGCGGCCCTGTCGTCGGCTTGGCTGCTGTCGCAGCGCCACCAAGTGACGGTCTACGAAAAGACCGATCGTCTGGGCGGCCACTCCAACACCGTCATGGCGTCGACGATCGAGGGAGAAGTGGCGGTCGACACGGGGTTCATCTGTTTCAACGACGCCACCTACCCCAATCTGATCGCCCTTTTTAAGCATCTGGGCGTCGCCACGCGGGCGACCGAAATGTCCTTCGCCGTGTCGCTGGACGAGGGGCGGTTCGAATATGCCGCGCCCCGCCTGTTCGCGCAGCGCCGCAACGTCGTGCGGCCCCGCTTCTGGTCGATGCTGGGCGAGATCATGCGCTTCTATCGGCAGGCCCCGATCGATCTGATGGGCCCCATGGATCCCGATCTGACACTCGGCGGCTACCTCAAGCGGGAAGGCTTCAGCGAGGCCTTTCGCGACGACCACCTCCTGCCGATGGCCGCGGCGATATGGTCTTCGCCCGCCCATACGCTGATGGACTATCCGGCCGAAGCCTTCATTCGGTTCTGCGGAAATCACGGCCTGCTGAAACTGGCCGGTCGCCCGCTCTGGCGAACGGTCGAGGGCGGCAGCCGGGTCTATGTCGAACATCTCGCCCGGGGTCTTGGCGATGTCCGGCTTGAAAGCGCCGTCACCGCGGTGCGACGCACCGATCACGGGGTCATGATCCACGACAGCCAGGGCGGGGTCGCGCGCTTCGACCACGTCGTGATCGGCGCTCACGCCGATCAGGCCCTGGCCATGTTGGCCGAGCCGACGGCCCGCGAGGCCGAACTGCTGAGCGCCTTCCGCTACAGCCGCAATCTGACCGTTCTCCATACGGACGCCGGCCTGATGCCCCGCCGCCGTGGCGCCTGGGCGAGCTGGAACTACATCGGCGCGGATGACGGCCTGTGCGTCACCTATTGGATGAACAGGCTTCAGGGCCTGACCGGCCAGGACCTGTTCGTCACCCTCAACCCGCCACGCCCGCCGCACCCCGACACCTTGTTGCGCAGCGAGCTCTATGACCACCCGATCTTCAACCCGGCGGCGCTCCGGGCGCAGAAGCAGCTGTGGAGTCTTCAAGGGCAGGGCGGGGTCTGGTTCTGCGGCGCCCATTTCGGCGCGGGTTTCCACGAGGACGGCCTGCAGTCGGGCCTGGCCGTCGCCGAGCAGTTGGGGGGCGTGCGTCGCCCCTGGACAGTCGAGAACGAGAGCGGGCGCATCCATCTGTCGCCCGCTCCGGCCCAGACCATGGAGGCGGCGGCGTGACCTGGGCGTCGGCGCTCTATCGCGGCGAGGTCATGCACCAGCGACTGCGGCCCAAGGCGCATCGGTTCAACTATCGCGTCTTCTGGCTGCTGCTGGATCTGGAGGAGCTCGACGACTTGGACCAGCGGCTGCGTCTGTTCTCGCGCAGCCGGTTCAACCTGCTGTCCTTTCACGATCGCGACCACGGGGATGGTTCGACAACGGCCTTGCGGTCGCAGGTCGAGGCTTGGCTCGGACGGGCGCGGATCGACATCGGCCAAGGGCCGGTTCGCCTGCTGACCATGCCGCGCGTCCTAGGTTACGTCTTCAATCCCATCAGCGTCTTCTACTGCCACCATCTCGACGGCCGGCTGGCGGCCTTGGTCTATGAGGTGACCAGCACCTTCGGGGTCCGGCACGCCTATGTCATTCCCGTGCCGGAGGGGGATCAGGCGACCGGCCGGATCCGCCAGGGCGCGGCCAAGGCCCTCTATGTCTCGCCCTTCATGGGGATGGCGATGGACTATGAATTCCGCGGCCATGCTCCGGGCGAGAGGCTGGACCTGACGATCACGGGGCGTGACGCCGAGGGGCCCTTGCTCATCGCCGCCATGGCCGCCGAGCGGCGACCGATGGAGGATCGCGACCTGCTGTCCGCCGCCGCCGCCCTGCCTCTGCTGACCCTGAAGGTCACGGCCGCCATCCATTGGGAGGCGCTTCAGCTCTGGCTCAAGGGCGTGAGGGTGACCCGCCAGCCGGCGCCGGCGGACGAGGCGGTCACGATCCAGCGTAGGCCTCGGGAGAGTCGTCTTGGACGCTGAACGGGCTGGTGCGGTTGCTGAGCCGTATGGCCGCTGACAGTGGCGTCTGCACCTCATGATCGCTGGGTCGCTAAGTCGCGCCGGCGGATGAAGTCTCGGACCAGGCTGACTAGCGTTCGGAATTCCTGGAGCGGCGCTTTTTGAGATCAGTCCCGAGGGCGTTTGCTGTCCGCGCCCGTCTGCGGGTATTTTTCGTCGGGTTTGAGCCGTTCCTCATCCCGCAATCCCTCGATGCGCGAGCGCTCGGAGGGATCGTTCGTCCGGGCAAGCAACAGCGTGAAATGGGCGATGTTGGCTCGCCGTAGCTCGTAAGGCGTCATGACGTCCGCCTTTCATCCTATGCGCGATAGAATACGCTCTCTTCCGGCAGAACGCGCGAGCTAATAGGCGGAGCGGCCTCTTTCCACCCAATCCCGCCCGTCGCGCCGGTCGCATTCGACCGGTTCTTCGCAAGCTGTCTCCATCCTGCCGTTGTTCCGTCGAACTCACGCAACATCACCTTTGGGCGGCCTGGATCCAGATCAACGCTTGTGGATCAGATCGCGAAGCCAGACCCAGGGCCCCGCCCGCTCGGATGCAAACCTATGGGTTTGTTCCGAGCGCAGCAGCCGCAGTTCCAGACGGCTCTCGCGGCCCGCCTCTTCCAGCCAGGCGTGCAGCGACCGCCAGCCGGTCTTGAGGCGCTGGTAGGCCTGGTCGGGCTCGCCGGCGTCCGGCGTCGCCTCGGGTCCGATCAGTCGGCGGATCTGTAACAGCACCTCCGCCAGCGCCTGCTGTCGCGCCGCCAGCACGAGCATCCGTTCGCGCCTCGACCGCTCTTCGGACTCGCCGGTCACCGAGCTAGTCCCGTCGCCCGGGGAGGAAATAGGCCTGTCGTTCGCCTTCGGCCTTCGAGGTCGTCGCATGGATCTGCAGCAGGTCCTTGCGGGCGAGCAGGCCCACCAGTCGGCCGGTGGCCGGGTCGGTGACCGGTATGCGGCCCTGGCCGGTCGCCAGCATCAGGCCGACCACGCGCGCGACGACGTCGTCGGGATGAGCGACCGGCAGGGCCGCGTCCGACACCCGCTCGGCGAGCGTCTGTTCGTCCAGCCCGCCCTCGACCCGCCAAGCCAGGGCGTCGGCCCGCGACACCAGTCCGACCAGCCGCCCGGACGCCTCGACGACCGGATAGACACGGTGACGACCGCGCTCCAGAACCGCGACCGCGGCGGGAATGGGCAGGTCGGCCGGCAGGGTGTCGACCGCCTGGACCATCACCTCCGAGACCCGGACCAGTTCGTAGGGATCGACCCCGTACTCTCGGGTGAGGTGTCGGCCGCGGCGGGCGATCTTCTCGGTCAGGATCGAGCGCTTGAGCAGCAGCACCGTCGTGGCGTAGGCGGCCGCCGAGGCCGCCAGCAGCGGGGCCAGCATTCGCCAGTCGCCGGTCAGCTCGACCGCGAAGATCACGGCGGTCAGCGGCGAGCGCATGGTGCCGCCCAGCATCGCCGCCATGCCCAGCAAGGCCCAGAAGCCCGCGTCGCCCGGCAAGACCTGGCCGACCAGCCATCCCATCGCCCCGCCCAGGATCAGCAGCGGGGCCAGCACCCCGCCCGAAGTGCCCGACGACAGGGCCACCAGCCAGATCAGCGCCTTGACCACCAGCAGGACGACCACCGCCTGGACGACCAGATGTCCGGTCAGCAGGTCGCCGATCACGTCATAGCCGACCCCCAGGGCCCGAGGCTCGACCAGCCCGCCCAGGCCCACGCCCAAACCGCCCAGCGCCGGCCACCACATCCAATGGATCGGCAGACGCTCAAAGGCGTCTTCCAGGCCGTACAGCAGCTTGGTCAGCAGACCCGACTGCAGCCCGGCCAGCACGCCCAGGCCCGCGCACAGGGCCAAGCCCCACCAGGGCAGCAGCGGATCGGCGGCGAACGGAAACAGCGGGCCGCTTCCAAACAGCAGCGGCCGCCAGCTGGTGGCGGTGACCGCCGCGACCGCGACCGGGATGAAGCTGCGCGGCCGCCATTCGAACAGCAACAGCTCGACCGCCAGCAGGACGGCGGCCACCGGCGTGCCGAAGATCGCGGTCATGCCGGCCGCCGCGCCGGCCACCAACAGGGTCTTCCGCTCGGCGGCGCTGAGGTGGAAGAACTGGGCGAACAGCGAGCCGATCGCCCCGCCGGTCATGATGATCGGGCCCTCGGCCCCGAACGGTCCGCCCGTGCCGATCGAGATCGCCGACGAAATCGGTTTGAGCACGGCCACCTTGGGCGACATGCGGCTGCCGCCGATCAGGATCGCCTCGATGGCCTCGGGGATGCCGTGGCCGCGGATCTTCTCCGATCCGAACCGCGCCATCAGACCGATGACCAGGCCGCCCAGCACCGGCGCGGCCACCATCCAGGGGGAGGGGGCCAGGTGCTCGAGCGAGCGGGAAGCGATATCGAACCGTCCAAACCAGACGAGGTTGGTCGTCAGGGTGATCAGGCGGATCAGCAGCCAGGCCGCGCCCGCCCCGCCGCTGCCGACCACCAGGGCCATGGCCGCCAACATCAGCAGGCGGCGGTCGGCGGTGAAGTCGCCAAGCGCGCGGCGTGGGGCGTTCCCCATGAAACTGGACTCGGCGGCGGTCATGCTTCCCTCTCGGAGCGGCTCTTGTGAAAGCGCCAATATGTCGTATTACGATATTTTCCAAGAGGGGTGGGCGCTTGGACGACAAGAATCGTGACGAAGACGGCCTGACACGCACGCAGTACGTGGCGCTGGCGGCCTTCCGCTACGAGCTGCGCCGGTTCCTGGCGTTCAGCGAAACCGCCGCGCATGGCGCGGGCCTTCCAGCCCAGCAGCACCAGGCGCTGCTGGCGATCGCCGGCTTCGACGGCGCGGACGCGCCCACGGTGGGGACCTTGTCGGAACGCCTGATGATCGCGCCCCACACCGCGACCGAACTGACCGCGCGGATGGTCGAGGCGGGGCTGATCAGCAAGCTTCCGTCCCGGCAGGATCGCCGCAAGGTGCACCTGGCGCTGACCGACAAGGCCGAAGACCTGCTGGCCGAGTTGAGCACGGCTCATCTCAAGGAGCTGAAGTCCCTGGAGCCCGCCCTGACCGCCGCCCTTGCTCGCCTTGGCCGCGACCGGGCCTGACCAGACCCGCCCCCGAGAGATCATGCTGCAAACCCTCACCTTGGCCCTGCGCGGCCGCAATCCGATCCGGCCGGCGGACATCCTGCGATCGGGGCTCGGCGCCTTGCTCGGCATTCCCGCCACCGGTCTGCTGGCGCACATGGTCGCCAGCGGACATGCCTCGGCTCTGCCGCTGCTGGTCCCCCCGATCGGCGCCTCGGCGGTGCTGGCCTTCGCCGTGCCGGCCAGCCCGTTGGCCCAGCCGCGCGCGATCATCGGCGGCAACATGGTCTCGGCCCTGGCCGGAGTGACCTGCGCCCTGGCCTTCCATCCGCATCCCGCCTTGGCGGCGGCGACAGCCGTGGCCTGCGCGATCGTCGCCATGGGCCTGCTGGGCTGCCTGCACCCGCCCGGCGGCGCCGTCGCGCTGGGCGCCGCCCTGGTCGCCGGTCCGGTCGGTCCGACCTCCTACGCCTATGTCTTCGTGCCGGTCGGACTGTGCTCGGCCTTGCTGGTGCTTTCGGCCATGGCCTATGCGCGGGCGGCGGGGCGGTCCTATCCGCACCGCGTGCCGCAGCCGGCCAATGTGCACGCGACCCACGACGCGCCGCCCTTGCAGCGGGTCGGATTCACCGCCCAGGACATCGACAACGCCCTGGCCCATTATGGCGACCTGCTGGACGTCGATCGCGAGGACCTGGACGCGCTGTTCCGCGAGGTCGAGCTGCAGGCCCACCGGCGTCTCCACGCGCACATCCTGTGCAGCGACATCATGTCCCGGGACGTGCTGAGCGTTGACCTGCACCAGACCGCCCAAAGCGCTCTGGCCTACATGCGCGCCCACGACCTGCGGTCCGCGCCGGTCGTCGACAGTGATCGCAAGGTGGTCGGCATGGTGCGCCGGGCCGAGCTCCAGACCGGCCGGGACGGTCCCGTCGAGGCGGTGTTGGATCCGTTCGTGCACAAGGTTCGCCCCGGCACCGCGATCGAGGCCCTGTTGCCGATCCTGTCCAGCGGGGTCGCGCACGAGGCCATGGTGGTCGACGAGCACCGTGTTCTGCTGGGCATCATCACCCAGACCGACCTGCTCGGCGTGCTCTACCGAGCCCACATTGTCGAGGCGGTGGCGATGCAACGGGCGGAGGAGGCCGGCGCCATCGATCCGGCCATCTAGCCGCCTGGGACGCTCTCCAATCCGCCCCACCAAGGGCTCGGCCCACGTTCGCGCGATGGAGGCGGCCGCGCCTCCGCGACAACATCGGATCTGGCTTTTCCAGGCCTTGCGCCCGCCGGTCGTGGAAGGTCATGCACGGCGCGCTTTGCTTGCGGCATCCCCACGAGCGACTTGCGCGGCTTGGCCAAGGCCAACCAAGCCCACGGCCTGAGTCCGCTTGTGGCGGCCTTCCGTTTGACCGAGGTCTTCAAGGGCAGAACCCGCGCCAAACGTGCCAACGCTGGCCCGCGCTATGGCGCGCCAGTGGAAATATGCGCCAGAATATTCTTAAATCGTTGATTTTTATAGAGAAAGGTGGCGGTGAGAGAGGGATTCGAACCCTCGATAGAGTTTCCCCTATACACGCGTTCCAGGCGTGCGCCTTCAACCACTCGGCCACCTCACCATGCGCACCAGATGCGGAAGGCGGTTGAGACCCCCGACGCAGGAAGGGGCGCAATATACTCAGGAAGGTTGCGGTAGCAAGCGGCCATACGAGGTGAAACGAGATCGCGAACGGCTTAGTATCGGCGGCTCAAGTTTCGACCCGAGATTCCGCCATGGCCTCCGCCCCCAAAACCCTCGAAATGCCGACCGTCGACACCGCCTTGCCGGGGCGCGCGGCGGCGATCCCGACGGCCCGGACCCACTTCGTCAACGGCCATCCGCTGAAGGGGCCCTATCCCGACGGGATGGAGGTGGCGGTGTTGGCCATGGGCTGTTTCTGGGGCGTGGAGCGAGTGTTCTGGAAGGTCCCCGGCGTCTATGTGACCGCCGCCGGCTACGCGGCCGGGATCACGCCGAACCCGACCTATGAGGAGGTCTGCACCGGCCGCACGGGCCACACCGAGGTGGTGCAGATCGTGTTCGATCCGCGCTCGGTCACCTACGAGGCCCTGCTCAAGACCTTCTGGGAGAACCACGACCCGACCCAGGGCATGCGTCAGGGCGGCGACATCGGCACGCAATACCGCTCGGGAATCTATGTCACCTCCGACAGCCAGGCCGCCGCGGCGGTGGCGTCCAAGGAGGCCTATCAGCAGGCGCTGAACGCCCAGGGGCTGGGGAGCATCACCACCGAGATCGGCGCGGCCGGTCCGTTCTACTTCGCAGAGGACTATCACCAGCAGTACCTGGCCAAGAACCCCGAGGGTTTTTGCGGCATCGGCGGCACCGGCGTGGTCTGCCCGATCGGCGTGGGCGTGGGGGCATGACCCCCGAAGCGTTCGACGCCGCCGCCCTGGCCCTGCCGGGCGCGACCATGACCATCCAGTGGGGCGCCGACCACGTCTACAAGGTGGGCGGCAAGATGTTCGCGGTGTTGGGCGGGGCGGTGGGCGCGAACGGCTTTTCGCTGAAGGCCTCGGACGTGGCGTTCGAGGTGCTGAGCGAGACGGGCCGCGCCGCGCCCGCCCCCTATCTGGCCCGCGCCAAGTGGCTGCATTTCGCCGACCTGGCCGCCGAGGACGCGGACGAGGTGGCCGACTGGCTGAAGACCGCCCACGGGCTGATCGCCGCCAAGCTGACCCGCAAGGCGCGGGCGGAGATTGGGCTCTAGCGCCGGGGCCTTGCGCCGCGACGGCAAAGGTCCGAACCTGCCGGCGGACGGAGGACTTCATGGCGCCGGCATCCTCGCGCGACAGCCTGGCGACGACCGCGGCCATCGCCCTGATCGCCATGTGCCTGGTCTGCTTCGCGCATGAGGGCCTGGGTCATGGCGGCGCCTGCCTGGCCCTGGGCGGCCGTGTCGAGCTGCTGACCGCGTCGCTGTTCCGCTGCGAGCGGACCTCGCCCCTCATCGACGCGGCCGGGCCGCTGACCAACCTGCTGCTGGGCGGCCTGGCCCTGATCCTGAGCGCGAGGGTTCCGCTCTCGCGCCCCGGCCCGCGGCTGTTCCTGATCCTGGTGGCGGCGTTCAGCCTGTTCTGGGAGGGCGGCTATCTGGTCCAGGCCATGCTGCTGAAAGATGGCGACGCCTATTTCGCCGCGCGCGACCTGCTGGGCGAGGGGCCGTGGTGGCGGGCGGCGCTGGGGGCGGCCGGGGCGGCGATCTATGGCGGGGCGCTGGCGGCGACCTCGCGGGGCCTGAGGGCGCTGTGGCCGGATCTGGCCAGCGCCCGTCGCGTGGCGCGGGCCGCGTGGCTGGCGGCGGTGGTGGGCGTGGCCGCGGCCGCCTTGCTCTATCAGGGGGCGCAGGCGTCGCGGGGCTTCCACGACGCGGTGAGCGAGATCGGCCTTGCCGCCTTGCCGCTGCTGCTGATCCCCAGAGGCCCAAGCGTGGCGTCGCCGGACGTGTCGGCGCGGTTGGCCCTAAGTCCGGCGACCCTGGCCCTGGCGGCGGCGGTCTTCGTGCTGTTCGCCGCGACCCAGGGGCGCGGCCTGGGCGGCTAGGGCGTGACGGCTGAATGAGGAGGCCGGGTTCGGCGTCGGCCCGGCCCTAGGTCGGAAACCGGCTGCACAAGGATTGTTCTTCGCAGCGCACGGTCCGGCAGCCGAACCGGACGAAGCGGTCGAGCAGGCCCGCCCGCTGAAAGGCGTCGAGGTGGACACCCATTTCGCAGGAGAAGCCGGCGGTTTCCTGTGCGCAACGATGGTCATAGTCGGCGATCGCGGCGACCTGGGCTTGGGTCCTGGCGTCGAGGGTCGAATTGAAGGCGCCCAGCAACGCGTCGTAGCTGCCGTCGGCGATCCAATCGACATGGTGGGACGGGCAGGTCCGGGCCAGCCCCGCGCGCCAGGCGGCCCAGCCATCCTCTCCGGCGTTGGCCATGGACGGCGTCAACAGGGCCAGCAGAAGAAGGCGAAGGACCGTCCGGCGCATCAGGTTTCGTCGCGCTTGTCGGTCAGGTGCGGGCCGACGACCACCGGCTGGCGCTCGAGGATCTGGCGCACCTTGCGAACGGCGGTCGAGGCCGGGCTGCGGCGCTGGCGCCAGAGCAGCAGCGCCATCGCGCCGCCGGTCGCCACGGCGAAGGCGATCGGGCCCAGCAGCCAGGCGGCCGCCGCCAGGGCGAAATAATAGCCGCGCACCCCGGCGTTGAAGGCCGACAGGGCGGGGTTGAGGATCGCGCCGGCCGCCTCGGCGTATTCCTCCAGCACCGCGCGCGGGGCCCACATCGGCGTCGCGCCGATGGCGGCCAGGCAGTAATTCATCTGGCGGATGGCCCAGATGAAGTCGAGCAGACCGCGCGCCAGGGCGATCAGCACGACGCCCATCTTGATCTGGAAGACCAGGGCCGAGGCCGGGGCCAGCACGGCCAGGCCCTCGATGCTCTTGAGCGCGTTGTCGCCGCCGAACAGCACCCCGGCCGCCGCGGCGATCAGGATCAGGTTCGACGAGGCGAAGAACGAGGCCGAATTGATCGCGTGGCCCAGCAACTGGCCGTCCAGCAGGGCGATCTCGCGCACCGCCATCTCGGCCATCCATCGGCGGCGGATCACCGTCATGTCGGTGTTGATGACGTTCTTCTCGTGACCCAGCCGCTTGAGCATCGGCTCGTAGAACAGCCAGCAGAACAGGAAGAAGCCCAGGGCCAGCAGATCGATGATCGGCATGGCCATGAACTGCTGGGAGACGGTGAACGGGTGCGAAGGGAACATCGGGCGAGCTTAAGTCGGAAGCGAGAGTCGGTGAAAGAGGGAGCGGCGTCAGTCCTCGAGGATCAGGCTGTGCTTGCCGGTGTCGCGCAGCAGCAGCGAGACGGTCAGGCCCACGGCCATGATCGCCGACACATAGAGGTAGAAGCCGCTCTCCATGCCCTCGTGCTTGAACCACAGGGCGACATATTCCGCCGTGCCGCCGAACGCGGCGTTGCCGATGGCGTAGGGCAGGGCCACGCCCAGGGCGCGCACGTGGGTGGGGAACAGTTCGGCCTTCACCACGGCGCTGATCGAGGTGTAGCCCGACTGCACGAACAGGGCCGCGAAGATCAGGCCGAAGGCGAGCGCCGGGCTGGTCGCCTTGGCGGTCAGGCTGAACACCGGCCAGGCGATCAGGGCCCCCGCCCCGAAGGCGAAGACCAGCATGGTCTTGCGGCCCAGCTGGTCCGAGATCCAGCCGAACAGGGGCTGGATCAGCATGAAGCCGGCCAGGGTGGCCAGGTTGATCGCCCCGGCCGTGGCCTTGTCGAAGCCCGCCGTGTTGGTCAGGAACTTCAGCATGTAGGTGGTGTAGGCGTAGAAGGCCAAGGAGCCGGCGGCGGTCAGGCCGATGATCGCCAGGGCCGGCTTGGGATGGCGCGAGACCAGCGGCGCGGCCAGGGCCACATAGGTCGCGATCAGCAACGCCACCGCGCCATATTGCGCCGTCGCGGCGAACGGCGCCTCGGTGAAGCCCGCGACCATGGATCCGACCGTCGCCAGCAGCAGTGCGCCCACCCAGACGACCTGGCGCCGGCTGACCGGATCGCGGGGCGCGGCGTTCTGGTGCGAGATGCTTTCCTCGATGCCGGTGCGGATCCAGAACACCACCACGGCCAGGGCCGCGCCCACGAAGAACGGGACGCGCCAGCCCCAGTCGGCCAGGTCTTCCTTGCCGAGGGTGTTTTGCAGGATCACCAGCACCAGGGCCGCCACCAGCTGGCCCATGATCAGGGTCACGTACTGGAAGCTGGACCAGAAGCCGCGACGCTTCTTCCCGGCCATTTCGCTCATATAGGTGGCGCTGGCCCCGTACTCGCCGCCCACCGACAGGCCTTGCAGCAGGCGGGCCAGCAGCAGGATCACCGGGGCGGCGTCGCCGATCCTGGCGTGGCCCGGGCACAGGGCGATGATCAGCGAGCCGACGCACATCAGGCCCACGGCCAGGGTCAGGCCGGCCTTGCGCCCCTTGCGGTCGGCATAGAGGCCCATCAGCCAGGCCCCGACGGGGCGCGCCCCGAAGCCGACCGCGAAGATGGCCGCGGTCTGCATCAGCTGGGCGGTCTGGTCGCCCTTGGGGAAGAAGACCTTGGCGAAATAGATCGAGAAGGCGGCGTAGGCGAACCAGTCGTACCATTCGACCAGATTGCCGGCCGACCCGCCGAGGATGGCGCGGGCCCGGCGCCATGCGCTCATGGGTGCGGCCTGGGGCGCGGCGGCCTGGGGCGTTGTCGCCGCAGCGGTGTTGGTCATGTCGCCCCCCGTGTCGTTGGGAGGGACCTTAGGCGAACATGGGTCGTCCGGGGAAGGGCGTGCGGGCGGCTCGGGGACACACGCGGGCGTGCGCCCCCGGACCGCCCTGGCGCCGCTAGATTCTGCCGATCAGGACCAGGACGATGATGATCACGAGGATCAGGCCCAGGCCGCCGGACGGATAGTAGCCCCACGAGCGGCTGTGGCCCCAGGTCGGCAGGGAGCCGATCAGAGCCAGGATCAGGATGATGATGAGGATCGTGCCGAGCATGTCCGTCTCCGTTGCATCCGAGCGCCCTGCGCGTCGGGGTTAGGCGGAAGGAATGCGAGAAGCGCGGCCAAGGTTCCGCGACGGCCCCGCGCCACGGCGGCGGAGGGCTAGGGTTCGGGGGGCTTTGGCGACTGCCGCCGCCTCCACCAGCGCCTCAGCTTGGCGCGGTTGGCGAACGCCAGGCCCAGGACGGTCAGCACCCCGCCGATCGCCCACTGCAGGCCCGTCATCCGCTCCATCTGCCAGGTCAGCCAGTCCAGGAAGCCGATCTTCACCGACATCTCATGGACCAGGGCGGGGCGCTCCAGTTCGATCGGGCCGTCCGGCGTGATCAACTCGTTAAAGATCCGCAGCGTCAGGACGGTCTTGCCGGGGCGTGTGGGCTTCACCAGCCACTCGAAAGTGACGTTCTGCAACGCCGTGACGTCGCGGACCGTCTGCTCGGGCTTGTCGATCTCGACATTGAGGCCTGTCAGTTCCGCGCGCACCCTGCGGCCGATCGCGACGGGCTTCTCCTCGACCTGGCCGCCGCTCTTGACCGCGGCGGCGTCCAGGGCGGTTTCCGCCGCCGCGCGGTCCGCCGAGGCGATGATGACGGTAATTGGCGTTTGCTTGCCCCAGGGCAGCTGGTCGCGCCACTTCACCAGGACGGGCATCGTGCGGATCTGCTGGTCGGCCAGTTCGGCCAGATACCGCGTGCGTTCGGCGGCGTCGCAAGCCGGATCCGGCGCGGCGGCGGCGCAGGGCGAGGCGGCGGGGCTGGGCGCTTCGCTGGCCGCCTTGTAGGCGACGTCGCAACTGGCGGCCAGGAGTCCCGCCAAGACGGCGGAGGTCAGGATCGCGGCGGGCCGTCGGGCGAGGCGGCGAACGAAGGCCCGTCCCAGGAGGCAGGAGAGCCCTATTGCGACGATGAGGAACAAGACGAGCAAGCCGACCATTCGCACCCCTCCGGAGCGGGCGGCGTCATCCTGGGGCTATCGGCGCGGGATGGCAACCATGGCGAGTGGCGGCGAATCGGCTCGTCCGGTGCGTCAGCCGCCGGAGCAGTCCTCGGCCTTGCGCAGGCCCACGGCCCACAGGGCGCCGATCACCGCGCCCTTGACGCGGGGCAGCAGCATCAGGGTCAGGGCGGCCAGCGGCAGCACGGTCAGCGGCACCACCAGCGTCGGCGACATCTTCCATATGAACGGGAACAGCAGCAGCGGCGCGACGACCAGATGGCCGATGATCAGGATCGTGAAATAGGCCGGGCCGTCGTCGGCCGGATAGCGCGCCAGGTCGTGGCCGCAGACCTCGCAGTCGAGATCGACCTTCAGATAGCGCGTGTACAGCCGTCCCTCGCCGCAGTTGGGGCAGCGATGGCGGACGCCGCGCTTCATGCCGGTCAGCATGCTGGCCGGCTGGAGGCTGGAGGGGGACGGCTGGTCGTTCATGGGCGTGGATATGCCTCCGCGACGGTTCCGGCGAAAGGGGGCGCACGGTCGCATGCGCCATTTTGAATCAGTTTTCGTTGAGATGAACGGCTGGCGGCTCAAGAATTCGCCCGCAAGGCGAGCCAGTAAAAACGGCGATACTTGGGCGGTTAACCACAAACGTTTCGGGGGTTTGTGGATAAGTCGCGGTCCGCCTTGGAAAAACGCGGCGAAGGCGTGGTCGAATGGCGCGCCAGCTTAACTATCACAAGGTTCGCGGACTCCGGTTGGGCGAAGTCCGCAACCCTTGATCCTGCGACTATTTGGCGTCCTTGGCGGTGTTGGTCACGGCGCGGCCGGCGGCCGAAACGTCCCTGCCGACGCCTTCGACGGTGTTGCAGGCCGAAACCATCAGGGCGGCGGCCGCGGCGGCCAGGATCACGATCTTGCGCATGGAGAGCTCTCTGAAGCTGGAGAATGGCGGCGGACCTTAACCTTGGCCCACGGCCACGTTCAAGCGCGTGACCACGGCGAAGTCATGGCGCCTGACGCGGTCCTCGGCGCTTGCCCGGCTGGTAGTCCTCCTTCACGTGCCCCTTCAATTCCGTCTCGGTGAACAGCACCGGCTTGGTGCGCATGGTCGCGAACAGCGGGGTCTGGTCGGCATAGTGCAGCGAGGCCGCGTCCAGGGTGGCCGAGCCGAACTGGTGGATGCTGTCGGAATGCACCGCGCCGGTCGCGTCCCAGCGCACGAACATGATCAGGGTGTCGCCGGCGTCGGCGGTCAGCGTGCCGTCCTTCTGGGGGACGCCCCACACCGAGCGGTAGGTGTCGGCGCCGCCGTCGATCGGCAGGTCGACCTTGCCGCGCCGGATGCGGTTGACCTGCCCCCATTCCGGGTCGAGGCGGCCGAAGTTCGCCTTCAGGGTCAGAATCGCCGCCTTCAGGCTGTCGAGCGGGGTCGGGGGCGTGTCGCCGTTGATCTGGGCGACCAGGATCGGCTGGATCGTCAGCGAGGCCAGGGCGGCCGCGCGGTTGTGGACGTCGGTGCGGCGGTCCCAGCCGCGCAGGACCGCCTGGGCGGCCTTCAGGTCGGCGTCGGTCCCCGGATCCAGCGCCGTCAGAGCCTTGATCATCGCCACCTCGGACGAACGCTCGCTGTAGGTGATGTCGAACTTGTAGCGGCGGAAAGCCTCTTCGGTGATCGCGCGATCGGCGCCGACCAGTTCCTGGATGCGCAGGGCGCGGTTGGTGACGTTGGTCTGCAGCCCCTCGCTGGCCGGGAAGTCGGCGGGCTTGAGGTTGTCGGCCGGGTCGCTGGCCAGGAACGGGCTGTTGTTGGAGTTGTAGACGTAGCCCGACTTGGGGTTCCACAGCTGGGGGATGGCCTCGACCGGGCGGTAGCCTTGCCAGATCAGGTCGGAACGGTCGCCGGGCTGCACGCCGCGCCAGTCCACGCCCTCGCGGCGGTTGGGATACTGGCCGTTGTGGACGAAGCCGATGTTCCCGGCGGCGTCGGCATAGATGTAGTTCAGGCTGGGCAGGGCGTGGGTGGCGATGCCCGCCCGCCACTCCTCGATGTTCCGCGCCTTGTTCAGCCGCCAGTACTGCAGCGGCTGGCGGTACTCGCCCATGCCGGCGTAGCGCAGGGCGAACAGGCCGTGCTTGGTCTCCAGCACCGGGCCCTGGACGGTGCGCAGGGCGTGCTTGGTCACCGGGATGACGATCGGCCCCCACAGCTTGATCTTCAGCTTCACGTCGTGCCGCTGGAAGTCGCGCCAGGCGCCGTCCAGCCGGTACTGGTTCTTGTTCTGGGGATTGATAACCAGGCGGTAGGCGTCGAACAGGTCGGGCTTGGAGACCGTGTTGGCCCAGCCGAGATTGGCGTTGTGTCCGTGCAGCATGAACGGCGCGCCAGGGAAGAAGCCGCCGGCCACATGCCAGCCTTCGCCGCTCTCGACCACGGCCTCGTACCAGGCCACGGGACCGGTATAGGGCTGGTGCGAATTGACCAGCAGGCGGGGCAGGTGGTCGGCGGTGCGCGACGGGGCCAGGGCCAGGCCGTTCGAGCCCTTGGGCGGGGCCTTCTGCGGCTCCTCGGGCGCGTTCAGCCGCTTCAGCTCGCCGTCCAGCCCGTAGAAGAACGGCTGCTTGAACACGAAGCCGGCCAGGGCGTCCTTGCCGCTCAGCGGCAGCAGGCCCGGCGTCACCGCCTTGGGATGGGTGGCGGCGTAGTAGTTGACCCCGTCGGCATAGGCCTCGAGCATCACGCGCAGGTCGGCCGGCAGCTTGGGATAGCCCGCCTCGACCGTCGGCCAGACGTCCAGCAGGCCGACCAGATAGTCGGTGACCGCCGCCTTGGGGCCGTCCCGGCGGGCCAGGGTCCCGCGCGTGGCCAGCACCACCGACTGCATCGTGGCGAAGTCGTCCTCGGACTGGGCGTAGGCCAGGCCGAACGCCGCGTCGGCGTCACGCTTGCCCAGGATGTGGGGCACGCCCCATTCGTCGCGGCGGATGCGCACGTCGTAGGCGTCGGCCCGGGCGACCAGGGCCTGGATGTCGGGCTTGGGAGGTTGGGTTGCGAGGTCCAGTCCGACCAGGGCCAGCACGGCGACCAGCGCCAAACAGACGACGGCCGACAGGCCTCGCAGGATCCACCGCATGACGTTCCGCCCCTATCGCTCTTTGCGCGCGATGATGGGCGCGGATCGCCCTCCGCGAAAGGTGGACCTTGGGGAAAGGCCAGGCTTGGCCGGAAACGGCGAGCCTTAGGCGCTTTCGCCGTCTCCGCCGGAGCCGTTGGAGCGCAGGGGGCCGTCCACGACGCCGAAGTCGCGCGAGCGCATCCTGCCTTCGGCCAGCTCAATGCCTTCGGCTTCCAGGCCGCGCTTGAGCAGTTCGCGCACGGCGGCGGCGCGGCTGGGCATGCGGCGCGCGAAGCGCCAGTCGTCCAACGCGGCGAGCTCCTCCTGCGTGAGCATGATCTGCAGGCGTTCGGGGCGGGTTAGATCGTTCATCGGTCTCGGCCCCCGGAAAAGGGGCGGCTCTCCTATTGTCCGGTGGAGCTAACGCGCGAGCATCGCCATCGGGTTCCATCGAAACTCAAGAACCGCACTTGGCGGAAAATATGCCACTTACTCATTAGGCGCGCTAGGCGTGTTTCGCTAAGCAAGCGCCAAGTGATTAAAACGCTTAGTTTAAGTCATTGATCAGTCGAGTTCCCGACAGAAGGCGTTTTTCATAAGGTAGATAAATAAAGCTCGGATTCTTTGTCAAACAAACCTATCGCGTTTCTATTCGGTTTGTGCTTCTATGGGGCGACGGAATATCCTGCCGCCTTATCGAAAGCTCCCAGCCATGGACGTCGAGCACCGAGAGTTCGGTGATGCGGCCGTTCGCCGTGCCGGGTCTGACGACCGGCTCAGCGAAGCCCAACATCGCATCGCCAACAACCTGGCCCTGATCGCCGGCTATACCCGGCTGCAGGCCACGCGGCTCTACAAGGCCGACCGGCCGCTGTCGGCCCGCGAGGCCTGCATCGCGCTGGAGGAAGTGGCGGCCCGGATCGAGACGGTCGGCGAGTTGCATCGTCTGCTGTCGGACGCGCCGGGTCACGGTCTCGGCGGAGGCGGCGTCGACCTGGGCCGTTTCCTGGCCAAGCTGTGCACCAGCCTGATGCAGACCGTCAGCTTCGCCGGCGACACGGTCATCACCCACAGGGACTCGGGCGGATGCATGGTGCGGCCGGACCAGGCCACGCCGGTGGCCCTGATCGTCAGCGAACTGGTGACCAACGCCTTGAAATACGCCCATCCCACCGGCGTGGCCGGTCGGATCCGGGTGTCGTGCCGGTCGGTCGGCGGCGGTCTGGTGGTCGAGGTGACCGACGACGGGGTGGGGCTGAGCGAGGATTTCAACCCGCTCAGCGACGGCGGCCTGGGCTTCCGCGTGGTGCGCGGCCTGGCCCGCCAGCTGGGCGCGGACCTGGTCTACGAGTCCGGCGACATCGGCCTGACCGTGCGGCTGACCCTCGGCGCCGACGAGGAGCATCGAGTCATTCCCCTGTGGCCCGACCGGGACTAAACGCTCGCGTTCTAGGGTTTTACCGGATGGCGGCCCCTACGCGGATGCTGCAACCTGAACGGGCTTGCAGACGTCGAGGTGTCCTCCCCCGATTCCCCTCGACGCGCCGGGCCGCCTACTTCCGACGGGGCGAGTCCAGCCGCAGGCCGAGAGCCGGCCGGGGTGTCCCGACGCACGAATTCGGCCGGCTCTCCCCCATCCTTCCATCCGAAGACGCGCGCGCCGCCCGCCTATGGCGCGGTCTTGGCCGTTTCCGGCGCTTCCTCGACGGGCATGTCCAGGCCGCCCAGGCCCGCGGCCTTGATGGCGTCGCGCAGCTTGGTGACGGGCTCGCCGGTCCCGGTGGTGAAGGTCAGCGCGCTGGGCTCGGCGCGATTTTCCGCCAGGTTGCTGAAGGCCGGACCGCCGGGCGCGTCCGGGTTCAGCGCGACGGCGTAGGTCTTGCCCGGCAGTGTCGTGCACAGCAGGACGAAGGTCTTGTCGTCGTTGAGCAGGCGAGGGGTCTTCAGGCAGTCCAGCCGCTCGCCGCCGGTTCCCAGGGCGTAGGCGAAGTCGCGCGGCGTCATCTGCTGGTCGAACACCACCTTCAGGACCAGCACGCCGGGGGCGATCGTCTCGCCGCCGGTCGGCCAGGTGGCGACCACCTTGGGCTTTTGGGTCGGCGGCATGACCGTGACGGGCGAGACCGGCGTCGGCGTCTCGGCCCGCGGCTTGGCCGTCTGGGCCGTCTCGGCTAGAACCGGACCGGCCGCGAGCCACGGGAGCAGGGCGAGGCCCAAGAGGCGAATGGGGAAAGCGGCGCGCATGGGCCTCAACGTGCGGTCAAAGCACGGCGTTCTCAAGGCGCCGCTTTAAGGGAAACGCGTTCGGATCGGTCCCTACCGCGTCATCCAGGGCTTGCTCTTGCTGCTCGAGGCGGCCGCGGCGGCCTGCTCGCGCTGGAACCGACCGCCGCGCGGCGGCTTCGGCTTGGCGGCGAGCGCGGCCTTCTTCAGGCGCAGGGCGCGCTGGATCGGGGTCTCGCCGGGAATCTCGGGGTGGTCTTCAGGCTTGTCGGTCATGGACGGGCTTCTAGCACGGTTGGCGGCGATACGTCCCGACCCCGAACCGCCGCCCGAGCCAAATCCTGGCGTCGGGCCGTCGCTTGGGGCATCGTCGCCGCGTGGGCGACTCGGCGATCAACGGCAAGACGTGGAACGAGGCCGAGCAGGACTTGGTGGTCGGCGACTATCTGGTCATGCTCGACAAGGTGATGACCGGCCGCGCCTACGATCCGGCCAACCACCAGCGCGCCCTGCGCTTCGTCACCAACCGCTCGGGCGGGGCGATCACCTTCCTGCAGGGCGAGATCTCGGCGATCCTGACCCTGATCGGCCTGCCCACCCTGAAGGACCATCCGCCGCGCTGGGACTTCGGCGACAGCCTGGTCGACTCGATCGACCGCTGCCTGACCGCCAAGCCGACCGCGCTCAAGGACCTGTCCCAGCCGCCGGCTCTGCTGGGCTGTACGGTCGCGCCCATCCTGGCCGAGGGCGCGCCGTCGCGGGCCCACCACGTCCCGCCCAGCGAGCGGGCCGAGCGGCTGGTCGCCAAGTACGACCCCGCCGCCCGCGATCAGGAGGCCCGCATGCTGGCCCGGATCGGCGTGGCCGCCGCCCTGGTCTACGAGCAGCGGCGGCTGGAGGAGCGCGGCCGAGCGGACCTGGCCGCCCAGATCCGCCTGGCCCTGCCGCCGGATGACGAGGGCTGCGACCTGGTCAGCTTCAGCCGCACCGGCGCCGCGCGCCGCATCGCCGTCAAGACCACCACCGGCGGCCCGGCCACGCCGTTCCGGCTGACCCCCGCCGAGGAAGCCCTCCGCGAGGCCCAGCCGGGCGCGTTCATCGTCTATCGCCTGTACGACGTGGCGCGCGAGGCCCGGGTGTTCCGGGTGCGGGCTCAGCCCCAGGCTCAGGCGTCCCAGACCTAGGCGTCGATGTCCCAGCCCAGCGCCACCCTGCCCGAATAGCGCCGCTGCGGCGCGTCCTGCAGGGGGTGGAACCGCGCGCCCTGGATGTCGCGGAACGCCCGTTCCAGGCCGGTGTCGCGGTAGAACGACAGCCCGCCGACCGCCTCCATGGCCCGCTCGACCGCGGCGATCGCGCCCTGGGCCAGCAGGGTGCGGCAGATCATGGCGCGGTTGGTGGTTTCGGGGCCGGGGACGCCGGTCTCGGCCGTGTCGACCATCCGCTCCCAGGCCATCTCGGCGCCGGCGAAGGCGTTCTCCATCGACCCGATCAGCTCGGCCAGGTGCGGGTCGGGCGCCTTGCGTCCGGTGATCGCCAGGGCCTGGGCCCGCGCGCTCTCGGCCACGCCCAGATAGGCCGAATAGATCAGGGCGAAGGCGATCATGGCGATGATGTGGAACAGCGGATGCCATGGCCCGCTGGGCCGCCGGCCCGAAATCGCCGCCTCGGGCACGAACACCTGCGACAGCACCACGTCGTGCGAGCCGGTGCCGCGCATGCCCAGGGTGCGCCAGGTCTCGACGATCTCGACCCCTTGGGCCTTCAGCGGCACGGCGAAGTGCAGCACCGTTGGGCCCCCCTCGGGCCCTTCCTCAGGATTTTGCCAGACCGCGCTGGTCACCAGCAGGTCGCCGGCCAGACAGCCGCTGGAGAACGCCTTGCGGGCGGTGATCGCAAAGCCGCCCTCGACCTTGACCGCCTGGCCGCCGCTGGCCAGCCAGTCCGACCCGCCGCTGGACACCAGCACCAGGTCCTCGGCGGCGACGCGCTTGAGCAGGCCCTCGGTCGGCGCGCCCTGCTTGCGCCAGCGCCAGGCGGCGACGGCCACCAGGTGGCTGTGCATGGCGAAGGCCAGGGCGGTCGAGCCGCAGGCCGCGCCCAGGCGGCGGATGACCTGGCAGATCTCGGCGACCTCCGCCCCGCCGCCCCCGAACTCGACGGGGACCAGGGCCTTGAAGAAGCCCTCGGCCTTCAGCTGGGCGTAGGCGTCGGCCACGAAGCTGTCGTCGGCGTCGTGGGCGGCGGCTTGGGCGGCGATCGTCTCGGCCAGGCGGTCGGCGCGGGCCAGCCAGTCGATCCTGTCAGCGACGGGGGCGGCGGCGGTTTCGGGAACGGCGGTGTCGAGCGGCATGTCTTGAACCTTCTTGTCGGAGGCGGGGCTCGACCCCGCCGGTTCCGTGACCTTGCCCAAGGCGCGCCTCCGCCAGCTAGTTCAGCAACTGAACCTGGCCGGTACAGTCACTGAACTAGTCCGCCCGGCCCGGCGGCCTTAATCTAACATCGTTCTGTCTTTCGGAGGTGGCGATGTCTCAGCGCAGCTATGGGCAATTCTGTCCCGTCGCGATGGCGGCCGAGGTGCTGTGCACGCGGTGGACCATCGTGCTGCTGCGCGAGATGATCGCCGGCTCGACCCGCTTCAACGACCTGCGGCGCGGCGTGCCGCGGATGTCGCCGGCCCTGCTGGTCCAGCGCCTGCGCGACCTGGAGGACGCCGGGGTGGTGCGCCGCGTCGCCGGCCGCGACAGCGGGGTGTTGGAATATCACCTGACCCCGGCCGGCCGCGAGCTGGAGACCATGATCGAGGCCATGGGCCTCTGGGGCCAGCGCTGGGTGACCACCGAGCTGTCGCTGCAGCACCTCGACGCCTCGCTGCTGATGTGGGACATGCGCCGCAACATGAACCTGGAGCCGATGCCCCGGCGGCGCAGCGTCATCCAGTTCCTCTACGCCGAGCGGCCGGCCAGCGAGCGGTCCTGGTGGCTGATCGTCGAGCCGAACGCGGGCCCCCACGCGAGCAGGGCCGGCGCGCCGGTCGACCTGTGCTCGGTCGACCCCGGCTTCGACGTCGACCTCTATGTCGCCGCCGACCTGCGGACCATGACCGCTATCTGGATGGGCCTGGACACCGTCCGCGCGGCGCTGGACGGCCAGCGCCTGCTGCTGACCGGCGACGCCGACCTGGCGTCGGACATGCAGTCCTGGCTGGGCCTCAGCCCGTTCGCCAAGACGCGAAAGATGGCGAGCTGATCAGCGGGAGGGGAAGGGCGGAGACGCCGGCGGCCAGGTCCGGTTCGGCCGCCGGATCGCCGGCTTCGGCTCGGGACCATGGAAGTCCATGACCACCCCCTCCAAATCCTTCAGGACGTACTCGGTAAAGTGCACGGCCTTCGCCATCGCCTCGGCGTCATCCTCGCCCAGGTAGCGCCTGCGAAATTCCCGCACACGCCGCCGAAAGACGTGCGGCACCTTGTCGGGGTCCTTCAGCATGAAATAGGCGATCGCGACCACCTGCCGGAACATGATCTCCACCTCGCGCTCGACCGCCTCTCGGGTCGGCCGCCAGTCCACATAGGCGCCGCCATCATCCGGATAGCCGTCGGTGGGCGAGGCCGGCGGTGGGGCGAGGCGTTCCAGCTTCTGGACCAGGTTGGTCAGGCGCAGCGCCTCGTCCTCCCGCCCGTCGTGGATCGCCCTGGCCAGCCGCGCCATCGCGACCGCCCGCAGGTCCGCCGGATCGGTCGAGAGCGTCGGATCGGGCGCCGGCGCGGCGGCGGCCTCCCGTCGCGCCTCGGCGTCGGCGCGAACCTCCGCGACATGGGCCCGCGCCACGGCGTCGCCATGGCTCTTCTTGGTCCAGCCGTCCTTGCAGGCGTGGCGGTAGATGCTGGTGGGCGAAACCTTCCACTTGGCGCCGAGCGCCCGGGCCGTGGCGCCGTTGCGATATTCCTCACCGATCTCGGCCCAGGATTCCTCCGACAGGCGGAACCAGGTGGGCGGGGCGTCGTCCAGGCGTCTGCTCATAGGCAGCATTATCTCGCGCCGGGAGTGAGGGAGGATAAGTTGGCGCAAGAGGGCTGCAAAGCCTTATGGGGCATGGAGCGGAATGCGGGCGATCCGGAGGATGGACGCTAAGGCACCGCGTCGAGCGCCCACCGCCCGAACTCCGGCCGTTCCTTCAGCCGCGCGTAATAGGCCTCGACCGCCGGCAGCGCGGCCCGCGCCATCGGCGTCGCCTTCCAGCGGTGCACCGACACCCCCAGCACCACGTCGGCCAGGGTGAAGTCGTGGCCGGCGGCGTGGGCGCCGGTCTCTTGCAGGCGCTGGTCCAGGATGGCCATGGCCTTGTTCCAGGCCTCGACGCTGGCGGCGATCCTGACCGAGTCGTCATAGCCCGGCGTCGGGCGGCCCAGGGCCAGGAAGGCGTAGCCCCAGGTCGGGTTCAGGGTGGTGGCCTGCCAGTCCATCCACTGTTCGACCCCGGCGCGGGGCCGCGGCTCGAGCGGCAGCAGATGGCCGTGGCCGAAGCGGGCGGCGAGATAGCGGCAGATGGTGTTGCTCTCGTAGAGCGCGCCCTGCTCGTCGATCAGCACCGGCACCAGGCCGTTGGGGTTCAGGGCCAGGAACTCGGGGCTGCGGGTCGAGGCGAAGCCCGTCCCCCAGTCCTCGCGCTCATAGGCCAGGCCCAGCTCGTCGCAGGTCCACAGCACCTTGCGGACGTTCAACGATGAGGTGCGGCCGAGGATCTTGAGCATGGGGCGGTGCTATTCCGCCGCTTCGATCCGGGCGTCGCCGGCGTCGGGCGCCCGCCATTTGGACCAGATGCCGGGAGCCAAGGTTTTGCTCACCCGCAGAAGCTCGATGCCCACAACGCGGCCGTCCTCGCCGTAGTCGAGGACCACGCCCGGCGCCACCTCCTCGGCCTCGTGCGGCTTGGTGTCGGACAGCGGGATATAGGCTGCGTCAGCTTGGGGATCGTAGGTAGGCTCACGACGCATCGGGTGGTCTCGCGTTGCGGTCCGGGAAGACCGATACGACGCGAATATGGTCCTCTTCCTCCACGCACGCCACCCTGACGTGGCGGATGAAGCCGGGCGGTCGCCCAAAGCGGCGTTCGACGGCGGGGGCGTCGGGATCCAGCTCGACCCAGTCGGGTTGGCGGACGATGGCCTCGACGATCTCACGCGTGAGGCCGTAGCGCGGCATGCGTTCGACAAGGGCGTGACGGGTGAAGCGCAGCGGCTTCATGGACGTAGGAGAGCGTCAAAGCATGAGCTCGTCACCCCTAACCTGAAGTGCATATTCGGAGTGACAAGGCGAAGGCTGCATGCCGATGGGCCTTCTTCCCTCGGATGCTGCTAGCAATCAGGTCGTGGATTCGATGTAAGCCGCCGCCACCGCCTCGGCGACCTTGATGCCGTCGATGGCGGCCGAGAGGATGCCGCCGGCGTAGCCCGCGCCTTCGCCGGCCGGGAACAGGCCGGCGGTGTTGAGGCTCTGGAAGTTCTGGCCCCGGGTGATGCGGATCGGCGAGGAGGTGCGGGTTTCCACGCCGGTCAGCAGCACGTCCGGGTGGTCGTAGCCGGCGATCTGGCGGCCGAACACCGGCAGGGCCTCGCGCATGGCCTCGACCGCGAAGGCCGGCAGGCACTGGGCCAGGTCGGTCATCTCGACGCCCGGCCGGTAGGAGGGCTGCACCTCGCCCAGCGCTTCCGACGGCCTTCCCGCCAGGAAGTCGCCGACCTTCTGGGCCGGGGCGGCGTAGGTCGAGCCGCCCGCCACATAGGCCAGGCTCTCCCACTTGCGCTGGAACTCGATCCCGGCCAGCGGGTGGCCCGGATAGTCGCGCTCGGGGTCGATGCCGACCACGAAGCCGGAGTTGGCGTTGCGCTCGTTGCGCGAATACTGGCTCATGCCGTTGGTCACGACCCGCTCGGGCTCGGACGTCGCCGCCACCACCGTGCCGCCCGGGCACATGCAGAAGCTGTAGACCGTGCGGCCGTTGGCGCAGTGGTGGGCCAGGCTGTAGTCGGCCGCGCCCAGGTCCGGGTGGCCGGCGCAGGCTCCGAACCGGGCCTTGTCCATCCACGACTGCGGATGCTCGATCCGCACCCCGATCGAGAACGGCTTGGCCTCGATATGGACGCCCCGGTCGTACAGCACCTGGAAGGTGTCGCGGGCGCTGTGGCCGACGGCCAGCACCACGCGGTCGGCCGCCAGATAGCCGCCGGTCGACAGGTGGAGGCCCTTCAGCCTGCGCGATCCATCGGCGGCGGTCTCGATGTCGAAGTCGTCGACCCGATGCTGCCAGCGGTATTCGCCGCCCAGGGCCTCGATGGTCTCTCGCATGCTCTCCACCATCGTCACCAGGCGGAAGGTGCCGATGTGCGGGTGGGCCTCGGTCAGGATCTCCTCGGGCGCGCCGGCCTTGACGAACTCCTCCAGCACCTTGCGGCCCAGGTGGCGGGGGTCCTTGACCTGGCTATAGAGCTTGCCGTCCGAGAAGGTGCCCGCGCCGCCCTCGCCGAACTGGACGTTGGACTCCGGGTTCAGCTCGCCGCGCCGCCACAGGCCCCAGGTGTCCTTGGTCCGCTCGCGCACCACCTTGCCCCGGTCCAGGATGATCGGCTTGAAGCCCATCTGGGCCAGGATCAGCCCGGCGAACAGGCCGCAGGGTCCCGCGCCGATGACGACGGGGCGGGTGAAGTCCTTCGGCGCCTGGGCGACCAGCCGATAGTCGGTGTCGGGCCGAGGCCGCACCTGGCTGTCCCGCTCGAACCGCGCCAGCACGGCCGCCTCGTCGCGCAACGCGACATCCACCGTATAGACCATCAAGATCGCCGCCTTCTTCCGCGCGTCATGGGCGCGGCGGGCGATGGCGTGGCTGATCAGATCGCGTTCGGGGATGCCCAGGCGGTTGCAGATCGCCGGGGCCAGAGCCTCGGGCGGATGGCCGAGGGGGAGTTTGAGGTCGGAGAGGCGGAGCATGGGGCGGGTTTAGCTGGGGCGGGCGAGTTTCGCCACTGCGGTGGCCGGGACGGCGCCCTCAGCTCTGGCGCAGCTCCGCGAAGAAGGTCTCGAGCAATACGCCACGTTCGACATAGGGCTGATGGCGCCGAAAATGCGCCGTGACGTCCGCGACAATCTGTTCTGGCGTGCGGGCGTCTTCGGTCGATTTCGCCGCCCAGGCGCGGCCGGGGTGCAGGGTGTCCCAGGGCGAGCGCTTGTTGGCGCGGGTCGTGGCGCTATCGCCATGCTTGCCTAGGCCGTAGAGCAGGTTGGTCTCGCTGTTCCAGATCGGCCGGAAGAGGTGGATCAAATAGTCCTCCGCCGCCGTTTCCCACCCCGATTGCACGACAAGGAAGCGCGCGTCGAAGTCAGCGATTTCGAGCGTGGTGTCGGCCTTGATGATGTTCTTGCGGTGCTCGTTCAGGCGGGCGGCGAGGCGAGGGCCTTGATCCCGCGCCGTGTGCGCGCCCTGTTCGCCCGGCGCGGCCTGACCCACATAGATCGGCGTCTCGGACCCCGACAGCGGCGCGTACAGCGGATAGGCGCCGCGATAGTAGATCGCATAGACGCCCGAGCCGTAGAATTGGCCGATATCGGCCAGGGGAACACGCTCCTGCGCCACCATGGCCAGGGCCGTGAAGCGGCCGATCACCTTGGGATTGCTGGGATCGAACACCGACCGCGGCATGGCGATGGGATCGAGGCGACGTAGCGCGGCTTCCAGCGTCTCGATTAGATCGCGAAGTTCGCTGTCGACCTTTCGACGGGCCGTCGGCGCGAAAGGCGCGCTCGCGGCCAGTTCGGTCAGGGACGCGACCCGTGCTCGCAAGGCGGCGATCTCGACATCGAGGGAAACGGGTTTGTTCACGCCGCGTAGCGTAGCTTCCTCGCGACGTCCTTGCCAATGACTTCCGCCAACCGCACCGGAACGGCGTTGCCCAGTTGGCGCATGGTTTCGCTCCACGAGCCGTGGAAGACGAAGTCGTCGGCGAAGGTCTGCAGGCGGGCGCTTTCGCGAACGCTGAAGTAGCGCACCGTGCCGTCGGGCCGGGCCAGCATGTTTTCACCACCGGGCACGCCATGAACGCCGGCCTTCAGGGTCTTGGCGGGGTCGTCCAACGGGCTGCCGGTGTGACCCGCGTAACTGCGCGCGCCGGACTGGAAACGATGGTTGGCGATCTTCCGCGCGGCCTGGGGCTCGAATTCGGGATCGGGAAGGTCGCCGATGGCATCGCGCACGGTGCGCCAAGCGATGGCGTCTGGCTTGGCCTCCAGGCGCTGGGCGCGGACCGGCATGTCGAGCACGCTCGGGCGCGCGGCCTTGGCCACCTTGTGGCGGTCCCAATAACGACCGTCACGGTGTTGTTCCCAAAGCAGGGCGTCGGACGAATGGGTGGCGAGCGGGAAGCTCCATTCGACATCAAGATCGTCGCGAAAGCCGACGAAGATCACCCGCTCGCGCTTCTGGGGCACCCCGTGGTCCGCGGCGTTCACCACCTGGATCACGACGCGATAGGCCAGGCCATCACGCGTGCCGTGGGTATGGTGGCGTTCCAGTCGCGCCAGATGCTCGGCCCAGTCCTCATCGGGCTTGGCGATCACCTCGGGATGTTCGAGCTGCAGGCGGATATATTCGAAATAGTTGCGGAACGTCGCCCGGGTCAGGCCCTTGACGTTCTCGAAGATGAAGGCGCGCGGCCGCGTCTCGCGCACGGCGCGGATGGCCTGGGGGAACATGTCGCGCGCGTCGTCATAGGCCTTGTGCTTGCCGCCTAGCGAGAATGGCTGGCAGGGCGGGCCGCCCGACACCAGGTCGAGCTTGCCTTCGAGCGACCGGAAGTCGACGCCGCGCACGTCGCCCTCGACCTCGGGCCAGCCGTGCATCGGCGAGCGCGGCAGGTCGCGGTTCTCGCGGATGGTCTCGCGGCAATAGCGATCCCATTCCACCACCTTGGCCGGGGTGAACCCCGCCCTGTGAAGGCCCATGCCCAGCCCGCCGGCGCCCGCGAAGAGTTCGATCGACTTCATGAGTCCAAGAATGTTCTAATTTCGTTCTCTAGGAAAGCCTCGTTCTTGAGCTCGCATTCCCAGAGGATCAGCGCGCTCCAGCCCAGGGCCTCGAGCTCCTCGAGTTGGCGCAGATCGCGAGCGCGATTGCCCTCCAACTTGGGGATCCAGAAGTCCTGCCGCGATTTGGGGAGTCGCGCCAGCTTGCAATCGGGATCGGGATGCCGATGCCAGAAACAGCCGTGAACGAAGATCGCCTTCCTGCGGCCGGGGAACACCAAGTCAGGCCGCCCGGGCAGCTTCGCGCCGTGCAGCCGATAGCGGTAGCCCATCCGGTGGACCAGCCGCCGCACGGTCATCTCGGCGCTCGACCCCTTGCCCTTGACCCGGGCCATGCGGGCGCTGCGCTCGGCGGGGGTCAGGGTGTCCATGGTCGTTAAGTGTTCAATCGGAAGAAGGGATCAATCCCCGTCCATCTTCAGCGCGGCGATGAAGGCTTCCTGCGGGATCTCGACCTTGCCGAACTGGCGCATGCGCTTCTTGCCGGCCTTCTGCTTGTCCAGCAGCTTGCGTTTGCGCGAGGCGTCGCCGCCGTAGCACTTCGCCGTGACGTCTTTGCGCAAAGCTCTAACCGTTTCGCGGGCGATGATCCGGCCGCCGATCGCCGCCTGGATGGGGATGACGAACATGTGCTGGGGGATGAGCTCCTTCATCTTCTCGCACATGCCTCGGCCGCGGCTTTCGGCGCGGTCGCGGTGGACCAGCATCGACAGGGCGTCGACGGGCTCGGCGTTGACCAGGATCGACATCTTCACCAGGTCGCCGGGCCGGTAGTCCTCGACCTGGTAGTCGAACGAGGCATAGCCCTTCGAGATCGACTTGAGGCGGTCGTAGAAGTCGAAGACCACCTCGTTCAGCGGCA
This sequence comes from Caulobacter sp. Root1455, assembly GCF_001426905.1. GTDB lineage: Bacteria > Pseudomonadota > Alphaproteobacteria > Caulobacterales > Caulobacteraceae > Caulobacter. The sequence continues at coordinate 454,705 of NZ_LMFQ01000021.1, read as the reverse complement.
GGTCGTAGACCACCATGGCGCGGCTGCCGACATAGGAGAGCTCGCGTTGCGCGCCGCGACGGTCCTGGCACAGCTTGATCACGCCGCCCAGATACTCGTCGGGGGTGAAGATCGTCGCCTTGATCCAGGGCTCGCTGATGCTCTCGATGTGCATCGGGTCGGGCAGGTCGGCGGGGTTGTGGAGCTCGATCTCCGTGCCGTCGCGCATGTGGATTTTGTAGACCACCGACGGGGCGGTCGCGATCAGGTCGAGGTCGAACTCGCGGGACAGGCGCTCCTGGATGATCTCCAGGTGCAGCAGGCCCAGGAAGCCGCAGCGGAAGCCGAAGCCCAGGGCGGCGCTGGATTCCATCTCGTAGGTGAAGCTGCCGTCGTTCAGGCGCAGCTTGCCGACCGCGGCGCGCAGGTCCTCGAAGTCGGCGGCGTCGACCGGGAACAGGCCGCAGAACACCACCGGCTGGACGTCCTTGAAGCCGGGCAGGGCCTTTTCGGTGGGTCTCTTCTCGTCGGTCAGGGTGTCGCCGACGGCGGCGTCGGCCACTTCCTTGATCTGGGCGGTGAAGAAGCCGATCTCGCCGGGGCCGAGGCTCTCGACGGGGGTGTTCTTGGGCTTGAAGACGCCGACCCGGTCGACCAGGTGGGTCGAGCCGTGCTGCATCATCTTGATCTTCTGGCCGGCCTTCAGGCGGCCGTCGAAGACGCGGACCAGAACCACGACGCCCAGATAGGCGTCGTACCAGGCGTCGACCAGCAGCGCCTTCAGCGGCGCGTTCTCGTCGCCCTTGGGCGGCGGCAGGCGGGTGACGATGGCCTCCAGCACCTCGTGGATGCCGACGCCCGACTTGGCGCTGGCCAGGACGGCGTCGCTGGCGTCCAGGCCGATCAGGTCCTCGATCTGGGCGCGCACGCGCTCGGGCTCGGCGGCCGGCAGGTCGATCTTGTTGAGGACCGGGACGATCTCGTGGTTGTTGTCGATGGCCGAATAGACGTTGGCCAGGGTCTGGGCCTCGACGCCCTGCGAGGCGTCGACGACCAGGATCGAGCCTTCGCAGGCGGCCAGGCTGCGGCTGACCTCGTAGGCGAAGTCGACGTGGCCGGGGGTGTCCATCAGATTGAGGATGTAGGTCTGGCCGTCGTCGGCCTTGTAATCCAGACGCACGGTCTGGGCCTTGATGGTGATCCCGCGTTCCTTCTCGATGTCCATGTTGTCCAGGACCTGGGCGGTCATCTCACGCGCGGTGAGGCCCCCGGTCTCCTGGATCAGCCGGTCGGAGAGGGTCGATTTGCCGTGGTCGATATGGGCCACGATCGAGAAATTGCGGATGCGGTCGAGAGGCGTCGAAGTCATGGCGCTGCGTCTAGCATATTTGCGGCGTTTCGCGAGTGTCGTTCCGCCCGGGCGCGGGAGGAACGGTCATGGTTAACTCGCCGTTAAGCTCCAGGCCGCAAACCCGACTCAAAGGGTTGAGACAGTCTAGGCCGTTGGAATCGTGAGAGAGCACATGGACCGCCGCAAGCTGATCCTTTCGGGCATGGCCACCGCCGGACTGAGCGCCTGCGCCAGCACCGCCCAGGAGCGTCCGGGCGATCCGCCGCGCCAGTCGCAGTACGACACCGGCCGCGCCCAGACCTATTCGGCCGACGAGATGATCCGCAGCGGCTCGGACTTCCTGGGCGTGACCGCCGAAAGCATCGGGGCGGTGATCGAGCGCGCCTTCCGCGACAACGGCCAGCCCACGGGCTACATCGCCGGCGAAGAAGGCTCGGGCGCCATCGGCGTGGGCCTGCGCTACGGCCGGGGCCTGCTGTACATGAAGGGCAAGGACACCCAGGAAGTGTTCTGGCAGGGCCCTTCGGTGGGCTGGGACTGGGGCGGCAACGCCAGCCGGGTCTTCACCCTGTGCTATAACCTGCAGTATCCGGACGCCATCTTCCGCCGCTTCCCGGGCGTGGAGGGCACGGCCTATCTGATCGGCGGCCTGGGCGTGAACTACCAGCGCGCCGACAGCATCACCCTGGCCCCGATCCGCGCCGGCGTCGGCCTGCGCCTGGGCGCCAATGTCGGCTACCTGGCCTATAGCCGTAAGCGCAACATCCTGCCGTTCTAGCAAGGTCCTCCCCCCGTGGGGGAGGCGGCCGAAGGCCGGTGGGGGGAGTTCTAGGGACGTCGACCCAGGTCGCGGCCGTCTTCCGATCACTCCCCCCTCCGTCGGCTTCGCCGACACCTCCCCCACAGGGGGAGGACTTATAGGCGCTTGGACTCGCGAGAGTTTCTCGCCATTATCAATCTCCACGGGAAAGTCCGGCCGCGCGGGGACGTCGGTTCGCGGCGGCGGGACCGCGCCGCTGAGCGCGCCCGACGCGAGGAAGCGCCATGTTCGAGCGGCTCAAGCGCACCTGGTTCGTCTGGCTGGCGCTGGCGCTTGTCTGCGCCGTGGTCCTGCCCCGGCTGATCGACGCCAGGGCGGCCCCGGCTTCGCATCGGCCGGCGACCCAGGTCGCCGCGGCGTCGCGCTTCGTCGTCCGCGACCCGAACGGCACGGCCATCGGCTGGCTTAACATCAAATACCCCCGCACGATCCGCGAGAACGAGGAGGGGGTGCTGGAGGCCGAGTACACCACCGGCGACACCCACTGGACCGGCGCGGCCCAGGAGGGGGTGAAGGCGGGCGCCGAGGATGAATACGACTACGGCTACGGCGATGTGCAGCCGCCGGCGGGCATGAAGGTCGAGCTCAGCGGCGCCGACCTGGCCCTGACCCCCGCTCCGACCCACGAGTTCGACGTGCAGCGCATCGCCGCCACCGGCGTCGAGCGGGTCAAGTGGATCGTCTCGCCCAAGGCCGAGGGCGACCATGTGCTGCTGGTGCGCTTCAACGTCACGCCGGCCACGTTCAAGGCCATCCCGATCTCGGCCAACGGCCAGGCGCAAGGGTCCGATCCGCAGATCCTGCTGCCGGTGAAGGTGTTCACGATCTACGGGGTGCCCAAGGCGACGGTGCTGATCGCCAAGGGCGGGGTGGGGCTGGCCTCGTTCCTACTGACCCTGCCGGCGGCGTTCGTGCTGTTCGAGCGGTTCACCAAGAAGAAGCCCAAGGCGAAGTCGCGGCGCAAGCCGACCGGCGGCGCGCCGGGTTAGTCCGCCGTCACCGTCACGCTCTGGCTGACCATGTTGGCCTGGCCGAAGATGGTCAGGAAGGCCACGTCCGCCGCGTCGCGGCCGTAGGCGATGCGGACCAGGCCGTCGATCGGGGCCAGGCCGGTGGGATCCAGCAGGCGCCAGCGGCCGCCGACGAAGACCTCGGCCACGGCGTGGAAGTCGGGCGGGTGCAGGCCCAGGGCGTAGACGCTGGCCACCCGGGCCGGAATGTCGCTGGCCCGGCACAGGGTGACGGCCAGGTGGGCGAAGTCGCGGCAGACGCCGGCTCGCTGGACATAGGTCTCCAGGGCGGTGGTGCGCCAGTCGCTGCACGGGCGGTATTCCAGATGTCCGATGATCCACGCGACGATGGCCGCGACGCGCTCGCCGCCGCGCAGGTTTCCGAACTTCTGGTCGGCGATGGTCTCGAAGGTGTCGGACGGGCAGTAACGGCTGCCGCGCAGATAGGGCAGGGTTTCGATCGGCAGTTCGGCGACCCGGTGCTGGACGGCGCCGGCCAGGTCCATCTCGCGATGGGCGATCTCGACCACGGCGGTGTAGACGATGGCCAGCCGGCCCTGGTGTTCGAAGGCCACGCGCCGCTCGCCGCTGACCGGGTCGTCGCGGCGCACGAAGGTCAGGGGCGGATCGAAACTCAGATGCTCCTCGACAACCGTCTGGTCCGGCGCGACGGCGGCCTCGATTTGCAGCAGGGATTCCGCCCGTTCGGGATAGTCGTAGTCCAGCCGCGTCTCGATCCGCACGCGCATCGCCGTCGTCTCCCCGCCGCCTAGGGCAGCACAACGGCCCGCGGGCGCCGAAGGTTCAGTGCTTGGTGATCTTGCCGGCGACCCAGTCCATGACCGCCATCAGCAGGCCGGAGAACACGAACGTCAGGTGGATGCCCATCAGCCAGGCCAGCCGGGGCTGGTCAAACGGAATGTCCGGATCCTCGCTCATCTTCAGGACCGCCTTGAGCAGCGAAACCGCCGAGATGGCCGCGACCGAGGCGATCAGCTTCATCTTCATGCCCGAATAGTCGACCGATCCCATCCAATGAGGCCGCTCGGCATGGGAGGCGGTGTCGATCCGCGACACGAAGTTCTCGTAGCCGGCCAGGATGACGATCACCAGCAGGTTGCCGGTCAGCGACAGGTCGATCAGCGACAGCGCCAGGATGATCGCGAACTCCGGCTTGGAGGTCAGGATGATCGGCAGCTCGTGCATCAGCTCCTGGAAGAACACCAGGATCATCGCGCCCAGCACGACCACCAGGCCCAGATAGATCGGGGCCAGCAGCCAACGGGAGGCGAACAGGCTCCGTTCCAGCCAGCGCTCGGCGAACGGCTTGTTCATGGGCATGGCGCGCGCTCCAGCGGGTTCGCCGGAAGCGAACGTCACCGCAGTCGATGCTGATCTTCCTCAGGCGCCAATCAGGGAAAAGCCGGTTTCGAAGCGGGCGGCGCCTTAGTTCGTCGGCCCTAACCGCCCCAGACCTGCTTCAGCCGCAGGTCGCGGCCGCAGCCCATGCGGTAGGCGTGGTACTCGATCGCGTGGTTCTTGGCGTAGTCGCGGTGATAAGCCTCGGCCGGCCAGAAGGTCTTCAGGTCCAGGATCTGGGCCTTCATCACGCCGGTCTTCAGGCGCTTGGCGGCCTCGGCGCGGGACTTTTCGGCGATCGGGCGCTGGGCCGGGGTGACGAACACCGCCGGACGATAGGACGGGCCGCGGTCGCAGAACTGGCCGCCGTCGTCGGTGGGGTCGACCAGCTTCCAGTATTTGTAGAGCAGGAAGCCGTAGTCGATCTTGGCCGGGTCGTAGGTGACGCGCACCGACTCGTAGTGGCCCGAGGTCTCGCTGGTCACGTCGCGATAGCTGGGCTTGTCGACGTGGCCGCCGGTGTAGCCGCTCTCGACCTTCAGCACGCCGGGAATGCCGCGCATGTCGTTCTCCATGCACCAGAAGCAGCCGCCGGCGAACACGGCGGTCTGCGGCGGGGCGGGCTTCGACGCGGCCAGGACGTCGGCGGGCAGCACGATGGCGGCGAAACTGGCGATCAGGACGGCGATCAGAACGGGCAGGCGGCGGATCATCGGGCGGCTCCGGGAGGACGTGCCTCTAGATACGGATCAGGCGGGCGAAAGGTTACACCCTATCGCCAGCCGAAGCCGACGCCGCGCACCGACGGACAGGCCGACAGGCGGGCGGCCAGGATCTGGGCCCGCTCGTCGCCTTGATCGTCCAGCTCCAGGCGGATGGAAAGGCCCGCGCCGTCCGGCTGGGCGCTCAAGGCGCGCAGACGGGTCTGCTGGACGTTGGCCACGCCCAACACCCGCATCAGGGCGTCGGGCGTGTCGTCGGCGATCACCAGGAACAGCCGGCGTTTGTCGTCTTCTCCGTCCTTGGAGGATTTGAGCGCGCTCACGGCCGCACCCACTGATGCTCGACGCTGGCCGAGGTGACGCCCGGCCAGGCGGCCAGGTCGCGGGCCAACAGTCGGGCGGCCTGGTCGCTGAGGTGACGGACGCGCAAGGACCCCTCGACGATCTGGCCGACCGGCTTCATCGACAGGGCGCACAGCTCGGCCCCGCTGTCGGCCAGGCCCTGGCGGACGGCTTCCAGCGCCGAGGGCGCGTCCTGGGCGGCCAACAGCAGCTGGTGGACGGTGACGCCTTCGTGGTCGGAATTGAAGGCGGGTGGGGAAGGCAGGTAGCTCATGGGTTTCAAGGTCCTTTGGGTTTGTGGAAGGACCGACGACCGCACAGCAAAAACCCCGCTCCTTGTGGGAAGCGGGGCTTTGCGGATCTTGCGATCTTCGGCTGTGGTGGTCGTCTAGTCGACCGCGCGCCTGTGCTGCCCCGTTCGCACACGAACGGTTTTAATCTTGGCCTGCATCATAATGGTGCGCGCGCACGCGATCGCGACGCCGGCGGTGAGGCCGGTCGCGATCAGAACGTTCATGGCCAGCTGCGTAAGCATGATGGCGCGGAAACTCCGTGTGCGATTACACAGTTAGCGTGGGCTTGGGCCCGGCGCAAGGTCTTGCCGTGCTTGGGCGGTGATTGGGGCGTGGTGCGCAAGAAATGTGCGTTCGCGCTCAGGCGGCTAGCACCTGCCCCCTACGGGTCGCTTCGCGACCGTCTTCCCCCAGAGGGGGAAGAGGAGCCGCCGGCGCAACGCGCGTCCTCCGCCCCCTATGGGGGCGGACAGACCGCGAAGCGGTCAGGTGGGGGCAAGTGCGTGAGCCTCAGCCCCGCAGCTTCCCGCCCGCCTTCTCGACCGCCGCGACGATCCTGGCCGACAGGGCCTCGATCTCGGCCTCGGTCAGGGTCTTGTCGCGCGGCTGGACGACGACCTCGAGGGCGACCGACTTGGAGCCTTCCGGCACGCCGGGGCCCTCGTAGACGTCGAACACCCGCACCGCGTCGATCAGCGCCTTGTCGGCGCCGGCCGCGGCCTTGACCAGGTCGCCCGCCGCCTTGGCCTTGTCGGCCACGAAGGCGAAGTCGCGGGTCAGGGGCATCAGCGGCGAGGGCGTGAAGGCCGGCTTGGTCTTGACCGACTTCTTCTTCGGCTCGGGCACGGCTTCCAGGGTGATCTCGAAGCCATAGACCGGGCCGGCCACGTCCAGGGCCTTCAGCACCACCGGATGCAGCTCGCCGAACTCGGCCAGGACCGCCTTGGGACCCAGCTGCAGGCGCGCCGAGCGGCCCGGGTGCCACCAGGACGAGGCCGAGCCCTGGGCGGTCTGCAGCGAAGCGACCGGCGCCCCGATCTCCTCCAGCAGGGCCATCAGGTCGGCCTTGACGGTGAACACGTCTTCCGCGTCCGCCTTGTCCCAGCCGCGCGGGGCCCGGGGGGCCAGGATGGCGGCGATGGTGGTCTTCTGGTCCTGCGGACGGTCGCCGAAGAACACCGGGCCCACCTCGAACAGGGCGGCGTCCGCGAAGCCCTGGCGAGCGTTGCGTCCGGCCGCCTCGATCAGGTTGGGCAGGATCGACGGGCGCATGCAGTCCAGTTCCGAGGCGATCGGATTGGCCAGCACCAGTTCCGCCGCGCCGCCGCCGAACAGCGCCGCGATCTTCTGGCTGGTGAAGCTCCAGGTCACCGCCTCGTTGTAGCCGGCCGCCGCCAGGGCGCGGCGGGCGATGCGGGCCCGGGCCTGGCGGGCGGTCAGCACGCCGCCGACCGCGCGCGCGGTTTCCGGCAGCGGGGTGGAGGGCAGGGCGGCGTAGCCGGCGATGCGGGCCACTTCCTCCACCAGGTCGGCCTTGCCCTGCACGTCGCGGCGGAAGGTCGGCGGGGTGACGCAGACCAGGCTCTCGGCGTGGGTGGCGAACTCGGCGGTCGAGACGTCGGTCGGCGGGGCGATCGTGAAGCCCAGGTCCGTCAGGATCTTCAGCGTGCGCTCGGGTTCGATGGCCAGGCCCGACAGGGCCTCGACATAGGCCGGGTCGAACAGGATCGGGCCCGGCGCGGCCGGAGCCTGCCCCGCCACCACGATGTCCGAGGCCTCGCCGCCGCACAGCTCAAGGATCAGCTTGGTCGCCAGCTCCAGGCCAGGCACCAGCGAGCCGGTGTCGACCGTGCGGGCGAACCGGTACTGGGCGTCGCTGTTGATGCCGGTCGCGCGGCCGGTCTGGGCGGTGCGAATCGGGTCGAACCAGGCGCTTTCCACGAAGACGTCGACGGTGTCGTCCGAGCAGCCGGTGCTCTCGCCGCCCATGACGCCGCCGATGCCGATCGGCCGCTCGCCGGCGGCGTCGGAGATCACCGACATTTCCGGAGTCAGGTCGTAGGTCTTGCCGTCCAGCGCGATCAGGTGCTCGTCGCCGTTGACGCCATGATGGCCCAGGCGCGCCTCGATCACGGTCCCGACCAGCTTGGCCGCGTCATAGACGTGCAGCGGCCGGGCGCGGTCGTAGGTGATCAGGTTGGTGATGTCGACCAGGGTGTTGATCGGACGCAGGCCGATGGCCTTCAGCCGGTCCGCCAGCCACTTGGGCGAGGGGCCGTTCTTGACGCCCTTGATCAGCCGGCCGCTGAACACCGGGCAGGCGTCGCCGTCGACCTTGAGGCTGATCGGGCAGGGGAAGGTCCCCGGCACGGGGGCGATCGACAGCTCCTTCAGCGTCCCGACGCCGGCCGCGGCCAGGTCGCGGGCGATGCCGGCCACGCCCAGCCAGTCGGGGCGGTTGGGGGTGACCTCGAAGTCGATGACGGCTTCCATGCCCAGGGCCTGCGAAGCGGGCGTCCCGACGGCCAGGTCGTCGGGCAGCTCCAGGATGCCCTCGGAGCCGTCGTCGGCCTCCAGCTCGGAGCCCGAGCACAGCATGCCGTTGGAAACCACGCCGCGCACCGGCTTCTCGACCAGGGTCACGCCCAGGCCGGGCACATAGGCGCCGATCGGGGCGTAGACCGTGGTCAGGCCCGGACGGGCGTTGGGCGCGCCGCAGACGATCTCCTTGCGGCCGTCGACGGTGTCGACCTGGCAGACCCGCAGACGGTCGGCGTTGGGGTGCTGCACGGCCTCGACGATCTTGGCGACCGTGAAGGCGGCCAGCTTCGAGGCGGGATCGGTGACGTGCTCGACCTCAAGGCCGGCCATGGTCATGGCGGCGACGACTTCGGTGGCCGAGGCGGTGGTCTCAAGGTGGTCCTTGAGCCAGGAAAGGGTGAACTTCATGCCTTGGTTTCCAACTTCAACAGCTGATCGAGGAACAGGTCCGAGCCGGTGAAACCCAGGCCAAGGAACTGGCAGCCGTCGAAGGTGCAATGAGTGACAGGGATGGCGCCGACAACCTGATTGGGGCTGGCGGGGCGCAGGACGATGGCGCGGATGTCGCTGCCGTGGCTTCCGAAGTTGGTGTTCTTGAACTCGACGTTGTCCAACACCAGCACAACCGCGGGGCCGGTTATCAGGCACTTGCGGAAGGTGCGGTCCGAGATCGAGGTCTTGCCCTCGGCCATGCAGGCGCGCGCCAGGTCGTAGAGCGAAATCTCCACGCCCTCGAACACGGTGGCCGTCAGATCGATGTGCGCGGCCGCGTCCATCAGCTCAGTCCCGAAGCGGCGTTCGGTGCGGCGAAGGCGCTGAAGCCGTAGTGGTCCAGCCAGCGGCCGTCCGAGCTGAACATGTCGCGCAGGTCAGGCATGCCGTATTTCAGCATCCCCAGCCGGTCGACGCCCATGCCGAACGCGAAGCCCTGGTACTCGTCCGGATCGATGCCGCAGGCGCGCAGGACGTTGGGGTGAACCATCCCGCAGCCCAGGATCTCGAGCCAGCTGGTCCCCTGGCCGATCTTGATCTCGCCGCCCGAGCGATCGCACTGCACGTCCATCTCGGCCGACGGCTCGGTGAACGGGAAGTGGTGCGGCCGGAACTGCGTCGTCACCGCGTCTGTCTCGAAGAACCGGGCGATGAAGGTCTCCAGGGTCCACTTCAGGTGGCCCATGTGGATGCCCTTGTCGATCACCAGACCCTCGACCTGGTGGAACATCGGCGTGTGGGTGGCGTCGCTGTCGCAGCGATAGGTGCGGCCCGGGGCGATGATCCGGATCGGCGGCTTCTGCGAGACCATGGTCCGCACCTGCACGGGGCTGGTGTGGGTGCGCAGCAGCATGCGCTCGCCGGACTCCTTCGGATTGAAGAAGAAGGTGTCGTGCATCTCGCGGGCCGGGTGCTTCTCGGGGAAGTTCAGGGCCGTGAAGTTGTGGAAGTCGTCCTCGATGTCCGGACCCTCGGCCACGGCGAAGCCCATCTCGGCGAAGATGGCGATCATCTCGTCCATGGTCTGCATGGTGGGATGGACGCTGCCGCGACGGCGGTGCGGGGCGGGCAGGGTCAGGTCCAGGGTCTCGCTGGCCAGGCGCGCGTCGAGGGCGGCGGCTTCCAGCGCGGCCTTCTTGTCGTTCAGCGCGCTCTGCACGCGGTCGCGCAGGACGTTGATCGCCGCGCCGCGCTCCTTGCGCTCGTCGGGGCTCATGGCGCCCAACGTCTTGAGCAGGCCCGAGATCGAGCCGGTCTTGCCCAGGGCGGAGACGCGCACGGCGTCGAGGGCGGCGAGATCGCCGGCGGCGGCGACTTGCGCCAGCACGTCGGCTTCGAGAGTGGTGAGATCGGTCATGACGGGGTTCCGTCTAGAGGATTTGGGGCGGAGGTTGAACCGATACTTGGGGCAGAACCCCTTCTCCTCACCCGCATCGCGGGGGAGGTGGCGCGTCGCGGATACGCGACGTGACGGAGGGGGCGTCCCTGCGGCGGCCGAGCGCCCCCTCCGTCACGATGCTGCGCATCGCGCCACCTCCCCCGTTTCACGGGTGAGGAGAAGAAGGCCAGGCAGCAAAAAGCCCTCCGGCTCGCACCGGAGGGCTCTTCAGATCGCAATCGGGACGAACCCGAAAAGACCTTAAGCGGCCAGGGCGGCGCGGACCTTGTCAGCGATGGCCTTGAACGCGACCGGGTCTTGACCCGCGATGTCCGAGAGGACCTTGCGGTCGATCACGATACCCGCCACGTCCAGGCCGTGGATAAACTGCGAGTAGGTGAAGCCCTCGACGCGAGCGCCGGCGTTGATGCGTTGGATCCACAGCGAACGGAAGGCGCGCTTGCGCACCTTGCGGTCGCGGTACGCGTACTGGCCGGCCTTGTCGACGGCGGCCTTGGCGGTGCGGATGGTGTTCTTGCGGCGGCCGTAGAAGCCCTTCGCCTGTTCAAGAACCTTCTTGTGCTTGGCGTGGGCGGTGACGCCACGTTTAACGCGAGCCATGTGTCAGCGCTCCTTAAAGGCCGTAGGGCAGGTACGAACGGATGGTCTTGGCGTCGGATTCGCTCATGACCTTCGTGCCGCGGTTTTGGCGGATGTACTTGCCGTTGTGGCCGATCAGACGGTGACGCTTGCCGGCGACGCCGGCTTTCAGCAGGCCCGTGGCCGTGATCTTGAAGCGCTTCTTGGCGCCCGACTTGGTCTTCAACTTAGGCATTTCGCGTCGGAGCGCTTAACCGCCCCGTCCTCTAGATAGCATGACGAACCGCCATGGCATGCCAATTGGCCAGGCGGTTCCGGAAAGGCGGGGTTAGTACGGGAAAGGGGCGCGGAACGCAAGCGCCTTACGCGGCGGCCTTGACCCGGCTTTCGATCGTCAGGGCGAAGGCGACCGCCGGCAGCATCAACACCGCCCCCAGCCAGTAGGGACCGCCGATCGCCAGGCCGAACAGCGGACCGGCCAGCATCGGTCCGCCCATGCGGGCCAGCGAGCCGGCGGCCATGTTCAGGCCCAGCATGGCGCCCTGCTTGTCGGGCGGGGTGGCGCGCGAGATCAGGGCCGCGATGCACGGGAAGACCAGCGACTGGCCGAACGCGGTGCAGCCCACGGCCACCGGCACGAAGGCGCTGGTCGGGACGAAGGGCGTCAGGGCCAGGCTGAAGGCGATGATCGTCAGGCCGGCGGTCAGCACCTTGGCCTCGCCGAACCGCCGGGCCAGCCGGCCGGTGATCAGGCCCTGGCCCACCGAGGCGATGATGCCGATCACCGCGAAGCACAGCCCCACCTGGCGCGGACCCCAGTCGAACCGGGCCTGGGTCCACAAGCCGAAGATCGCCTCCATGCCCGCGAAGGCGGCGGTCGAGATCAGGGTGACCAGCAGCACGCGCGACAGCACCGGGTGGGCGGCGGCGGCGGCCAGATGGTCGCGCCGGCGCGTCACGGGGGCGTCCTTGTGGCTGGGCGCCCGGCTCTCGACCACGAACAGGAAGACGCCCAGCGAGGCGATCGCCGCCAGGACCGCGGCGGTCAGCAGCGGGATCTGGAAGGCCAGGCGGCCGGTGTCGGAATGGCCGAAAAACTTGGCCACGCCCGGCAGCAGTCCGCCGAGGGTGGGGCCGACCACGAAGCCCATGCCGAACGCCGCGCCCAGCAGGCCCATGCGGCCCGCGCGCTTCTCCGGCGGTGTGACGTCGGCCATGTAGCCCTGGATCGTCGAGATGTTGCCGGTGGCGCAGCCGCTGAACAGGCGGATGGCGAAGGCCCAGGCGATGTTCGGCGCGAAGGCCAGGGCCACGTAGGACAGGGTGTTGGCCAGGATCGTGACGATCAGCACCGGCCGCCGGCCGATGCGGTCCGACAGCCGTCCCCAGAACGGCTCGGCCAGGAACTGGCCCAGCGAATAGGCCGAGAACAGCGCCGTCACCTGCCAGGGGCTGGCGTTCAGCGACTTGGCGTAGAAGGGCAGCAGCGGGATGACCAGCCCGAAGCCCACCAGGTTGATGAACACCACCAGCAGCAGGACATAGAGCGCGCGCGGACTGGCGTCCGGCGTCTTCAGGGTCGTCGGCGTGTCGGGCGTGGAAAGCGTGCTCATCAGGGCGCGCGGTTTACGCCGGATCGCAGGCCCTGGCGACCGCTATCTGAAATTTCAGACAGCGGCCGCCGATGGGAGCGACGTCGCCCGTCAGTTCGGCGGGTTGTTCTTCTCGAGGAAGGTGACGGCCGAGGTCAGCATTTCCAGCCGGGTCTCGGCGCTGGAAAGCCAGTGGTCCTCGTTGCGCAGGGTGACGAACTCGACGGGCTTGCCGGCGGCCTGGAGCGCCTTGGTCATGTCGACGCTCTGGTCATAAGGTACGACGGTGTCGTCCTTGCCGTGGATCAGCATGATCGGCGCGCTGGCCTGGGCGGCCTGCTTCGTCGGCGAGATGAGGGCCAGCTTGGGATCGTTATAGGCGTCGATGCCCAGGAACCGCTTCCAGTAGCGGATAGTCAGCGATTTGGTCCCACCCTTATCGGCTCGCCATTGCAGGAAGTCGCCGACATCGGCGACCGGCGCCACGGCGACGGCGCAGCGGTAGACGCCCTTCTGCAAGGTCGCGCCGGCAAGCGCCGCGTAGCCGCCGTAGCTGCCGCCCATGATGCAGACGCGCTTGGGATCGATCGTGCCCTGGGCGGCGAGGTAGGTGACGCCATCCGACAGGTCGGTCTGCATTTTGCGGCCCCACTCGCCATGTCCCGCGTTTACGAAGGCTTCGCCAAAGCCCGACGAGCCGCGGAAGTTGGGCTGGAGCACCGCGTAGCCGCGCGAGGCCAGGGACTGGGCCCACCAGTCGAAGCCGGCGGTCTCGCGAGACTGGGGGCCGCCATGCGGGAGCACGATCAGCGGCAGGCCCTTGGCGTTGCTCTTGCCGGGCGGCAAAGTCAGAAACCCGGTGATCTCAAGGCCGTCGGCTGCGGCGTACTTGATGGGCCGTACTTCGCCGACGTCGGCCGCCGCCAGTTTCGGATAGGCGCGCCCCAGAGGGTTGACCTTCTTGGCGGTGAGATCGACCAGATAATAGGCGCCGGACTCCGTGCTCGCATCGACGTAGACCACCAGCTTGCCGAAATCGGGGGTCCAGGACGCCAGGGTCACTTGCTTGCCCTTGAACACGCCCTTGATCATCGGCCAGGCCGCTTTCAGCGCCGGTTCGGTGAAGTCGTATTCAGTGAAGCCATCGTACGAGGAATAACCCAGGACGACCGAATCATCGTCCCTGATCACCCCGCGAGGCTTCACCGAGCCGATGTAGTCGCCGAGCTTGCCCGACGCGATGTCGAGATAGGTCAGGCGCCAGTCCTTCTCCTTTTCGTCGTAGCTGTCCACCACCAGCTTGGTTCCGTCGCGCGTGATGCCGAACAGGTCCGGCGTGTCGATCGGCGCGTCGACGCGATAGACGTCCTGCCAGGTCGAGCCCTTGCGCAGGGACAAGGTCCATTGGCTCACGGTTTCGCGTTCGCGGAAGCTGACCTTGGCCAACGGCGTGCCGTCGCTGCGGGCGAGGTAACTCGAGGTGTTGCTGTCGCCCATTTGCTGGCGGCGAGCGATGCCGGTGTCCAGGTCGATGGAGTACAGGTCGAGGTGATTGCCCTTGTATTGGTAGCTGATGCCGTCGGCGACATAGAGGCTGGTCAACACCGAAGGCTTGCCGTCGATCACGCCGGGCTGCACGTCGTCCATCAGCACATTGACCACCGACTCCGCCGAACGCTTCGGCAGAGGCATCATCTTGCCGTTGCGAACGTTGAGGCTGGCGGCCTGGAACATCTCACCGGCGTAGAAGACACCAGGCACCACATCCATGGTCGAGGTGACAATGACGACGTGATCGTTCCCGGCCCATTTGATGTAGCGCACCTTGCGGAAGCCGATGCTGGCCGTCTGGATCGGTTCGCCGCCCAGGGGCTGGACCACGATGTAGCGATCGTTGCCGGTGTCGGCCGTCACGATGAAGGCGATCATCGTCCCGTCGGGCGAGATCGAGACGCTTTCCATCGAGGGCAGGCGGCCGTAGGCCTCCAACGGCGCGGCGGCCTGAACGGGCGAGGCCGCCAGGCCTCCGAGGGCCAGGGCCATGGCGGCGGCGGTGAACAGTTTCTTCATAGTCGAGTGGGCTCCGTGGACGCGCTCTGCGTCATGGATAGGAGGTGGAGTGAGGTGGTCAGTTCGGCGGGTTGTTCTTCTCGAGGAAGCCGACCACCGCGTTCAGCATCTGCTGACGGGTGGCGCCGCGCGACAGCCAGTGGTCCTCGCCGGTCAGGGTGACCAGCTCGACGGGCTTGCCGGCCTTCTTCAGGGCGTCGGCCATCAGCGTGCTCTGGACGTAGGGGACGACGGTGTCGTCCTTGCCGTGGATCAGCAGCACCGGGATCGCGACCTTGTCGGCCAGTCGGGCCGGAGAGATGGCGGCCAGGTCGGGGTCCTTGACGCCGTCGGCGTTCATGAACCGCAGCCAGTAACGAAGGGTCGAGTTGTTGGTGGAGTCCTGGAGGTGGTTGTTGTCGATCAGCATGCGCGGCAGGTCGGACGGGCCGGCCACCGAGGCGGCGCAACGATAGACGCCTTGATCCAGGGTCGCGCCGGCCAGGGCCGCGTAGCCGCCGTAGCTGGCGCCGACGATGCAGACCCGCTTGGGATCGATGATCCCGCCCCTGGCCAGGCCGCGAACGCCGGCCGAGAGGTCGGTCTGCATGGCCTTGCCCCATTGGCCGTAGCCCGCCCGGATGAAATCCGGACCAAAGCCGTCCGAACCGCGGAAGTTGGGCTGCAGCACCGCGTAGCCGCGCGAGGCCAGGGCCTGGCTCCACCAGTCGAAGCCCAGGGTGTCGCGCACCATGGGGCCGCCGTGAGGCAGCACCACCAGCGGCAAGTTCTTGGCCTCGCGATCCTTGGGCAGGGTCAGGTAGCCGGAGATCACCAGGCCGTCGGCGGCCTTGTACTTGATCGACTGCACCTCGGAGATGCCGTCCAGGGTCAGGCCGACATAGGTCCCGCCCAGCCACCGCAGGGTCCCGGCGTCGGCGTCGTACAGGGCGTAGGCCGGGCCCAGGGCGGCGGAGTCGACGAACACCACGATCTTGCGCCGGTCGTCCGACCAGGAGGCCAGGATGGGCTGTTCGTCCGGGATCGTCGCCCGCAAGGCGTCCCAGTTCGCCTGGTCCTTCGGGTCGAAGAACGTATAGCGCCGCTCGTCGCCGACCAGGGCGTAGCCGCCCAGCAGGGCGCCGTCGCCGGGCGCATGCACCAGCTGGTCGAAGGCCCCGCCCTGGGGAACCTCGGTCGAACCGCCCTGCGGCGAGAACTCGCGCAGCACGAGCTGGTCTTCGTCCTTGGGGTCGCGCATCCACACGAGCGCCGAATGGCCGTCGCGGCCGAGGCCCTCCAAGCCCAGCGAACCGGTGCGCGAGGCGCTCTTTTCGACCGTGCTCCAGGTTCCCCCGGATTTCAGCATCAGGCTCCAGGCGCCCTTTTCTTCGTCGTAGACCGATTGCGCCAGGGGTTCGCCTTCCGGCGACACCAGCCAACTATCGGTGCCCTCCAGTCCCGAGGCGCTGGCCATCTTGGTCGCGCCGGTCTTGAGGTTGATCCGATAGAGGGTGTTTCGTCCCATTCGGTCGACGAAGTACACGCCCTCGACGAAGGCGTGGGGCGTTCCGTCGATGAAGCGGACCGTGGGCGGCGTGAGAACGACATTCATCGTGCCCGGCGCGTCCTTCATCAGGAAGGTCTGCTTCTTGGTGACGATGTCGTAGTCGAAAGTCTTCCAGTATTCGCGCTTGGGTCCTGAAAGGGCGAAGACCATGGTCGTGGCCGAGGCGGTGACCAGCAGGTGGTCCGATCCCGCCCACTTGATGTCGCGCAGCTTGGTCTGGCCCACCCGCAGGACCGTGATGACCTTCCCGCCCTCGGCCGCGTCACGGACCATCACCGAGCGCTCCTCGCCGTTGGTGACGATGATGGCCAGCTTGCCGCCGTCCGGAGAGATCTCGACCTCCTCCAGATTGGGCAGGCCGCCATAGACGGAAAGGGGCGGACCTTCCGCCGAGGCCGAGCCGGAGCTGGCGCAAACGGCCGCAGCCATGGCTAAACCGGCCGTCACGACGGCCAAGACGCTGTTCAACACGCGAAGTCCCCCAAACTACGGTCAAGCTAGAAAGGGCCGACGGTATTGTCGAGCTTGTTCTCCCCGTCTGGTTGCGGCGGCGCTCAGGGCAGAGCAAAGAAAAACGCCCCGGCCTTGCGACCGAGGCGTTTCGTGGAGCTTGGCTGGGCGCCTTAGCGCGGGGCCAGGATCATGATCATCTGGCGGCCTTCCATGCGCGGCTCGTACTCGACCTTGGCGATCTCGTCGAAGTCGGCCTTGACCTTCAGCAGCAGCTTCATGCCCAGTTCCGGGTGCGCCATTTCACGGCCGCGGAAGCGCAGGGTCACCTTGACCTTGTCGCCTTCCTCGAAGAACCGGGTCATCGACTTGGCCTTCACGTCGTAGTCGTGAATGTCGATGTTGGGGCGCAGCTTGATTTCCTTGAGCTCGACGATCTTCTGCCGCTTGCGAGCCTCGTTCTTCTTCTTCTGCTCCTGGAACTTGAACTTGCCGTAGTCCAGGATCTTGCAGACCGGAGGGTTCGCGTTCGGAACGATCTCGACCAGGTCCAGGCCTGCTTCCTCGGCCGCTTCCAGGGCGGCGGAAATCGGCATCTCGCCTTGCTTCTCGCCATTTTGGTCGATCAGCAGGACGCGAGGGACGCGGATGTCATCGTTTATACGCGGACCATCCTTGACGGGCGGCGTTTGCATAGGACGGCGAATAGGGCGGCTCCGGTATTGTTAAAGGGCTTTTGCCACCGGACGTATCGATCCGGGGGCGTATCGTTGAATGAGTTCGCGCGGAGTCCAGGGGACGCCGCGTTCGCAAGTGATATATGACGAAGGAGTCCCGCGCTATCAAGGCGCATGCGCACGACAGGCTCGCCTTTTAAGGAGCCGGACGCGCCGAGAAGGGATCGGGGGAGCGAAACGCCGGGGTCGGGTCGGCCTTCATTTCCAATCGTGACCCGTTTCAAGCCTCCATGAGCACGTCGACTTCGCCCGCCCGCCACACCCCGATCGAGGACGTCCACGCCCTGCTGATCGGCTCCAGCTTCATCGCCGTGGGCCTGACCCTGCTGAAGGCGGCCGGCCTGTCGACGGGCGGGGTCGCCGGCGTGGCTCTGATCGTCTCCTATCTGACCCACTGGCCGGTCGGGGTGTTGTTCTTCCTGCTGAACATCCCGTTCTACGTGCTGGCCCAGCGCACCCTGGGCTGGGTGTTCACCGGCAAGACCCTGGTCACCAACCTGCTGCTGGCGGGCCTGGCCCTGGGCATGCCGGCCTGGCTGAGGATCACCACGGTCGACCCGGTCTTCGCCGCGATCTTCGGCGGCACGATCATCGGCATGGGCATCCTGGCCCTGGCCCGGCACAAGTCCAGCGTCGGCGGGATCGGGGTGCTGGCGCTGTGGCTCTACGAAAAGCGCGGGGTCAGCGCCGGCAAGGTGCAGATGGCGTCCGACTGCTTGATCGTGGCGGCGGCCTTCGCCGTGATCAGCTGGGACAAGCTGCTGCTGTCGATCCTGTCGGCCGTGGCGCTGAGCGTGGTGATCATCGCCAACCACAAGCCCGGGCGGTACGAGGGGTATTAGTCAGAGCGAGAGCCGACCTTCATGCTCGTCCCTCCCCCTTGTGGGGAGGGTGGCGGCGAAGCCGACGGGTGGGGGATCGGTGCAGGGTGTCGGCTCAGCGAGCCCCACCCGACCCCCTTCGGGGGCCACCCTCCCCATGAAGGGGAGGGAAGGTTCTTCTAGCTCTTCTGACTCACCGCGGCAGCAGCGAGATCGCGGCGCTGGCCACGGTGCTGACCGGCAGGGCCTTCAGGTCCGGCGAGCGGATCACGGCGACGTGGCCGCGCGGGCCGCACAGTTCGGGATTGGAGGCGTCGGAGAACAGGGCGATGGTCGGCGCGCCGGCCGCGGCCAGCAGGTGGGTCGGACCGGTGTCGTTGCCGACGGTCAGGGCCGCCTTGGCGCCCAGCAGGGCCAGCTGGGCGAAGTCGGTGCGACCGGTCAGGTCGCGGGCCTGGCCCACGGCCTTCTGAATCTGGCGGGCCATGGCGCTTTCCTGCGGTCCGCCGATGATGACGATGTCCAGCCCGCGCGCCTTCAGCAGGGCGGCGAGCTGCGCGTAGCTTTCGACCGGCCAGCGCTTCTCGGGCCGGTGGGCCGAGCCGCCTGGCACCAGCAGCACATAGGGACGCGGCGCAGCGGCGCCGGCCACCGGGCGCGGCTCCTTGATGCGACGCAGGATCCACGACAGGTCCGGAGCCGGAGCGCCGCCGGGCTCGGTGGGGGCGTCGGGCCAGATGCCGGCCTGCTTGAGCTGGTCGGCCTGCCGCTCCAGCGTATGCATGTGGTCGCGGGCCTTGCCGCGCTGGGGCAGGGAGCAGCCCGCCGCGATGCCCGACCATTGCGGCGCGAACGGCCGCAGGGCCTGGAAGTACCAGTTGGTGCGGCTGTTGGTCTGCAGGTCGTAGACCCGGTCGTAACGGGCCTTGCGCAGCCGGCCGAGCAGGGCGGTCAGGTCGCCGAAGTCGCTGGGACGGCCGTCGGTTTCGACGCTGTTGAAGTAGGGCGACAGCTTGGCCAGGGCTTCGAAGGGCGGGGTCGTCAGCAGCGTGATCTTGGCGCGCGGATGGGCTTCGCGGATCTTCTTCATCGCCGCCAGGGCCAGAACGAAATCGCCAAGGGCGCCCAGCTTGATAACCAGGACCTTCTTGATTTCCTTGCTCAACTTTTCGTCTCCAGAACGCGTGCGTAGACCTTGAGCGTTGCTTCGACCATCGCGTCAACAGAATACAATTTTCGGGCGCGCGCCCGGGCCGCCATGCCCATCGCCTGGCGTCGCGCGGCCCCCGTTTCGCAGGCGTTGGCGAAGGCCTGGGCCCAGGCTTCGGGGTCGCCCGGCGCGACCAGCCAGCCGGTCTCGCCGTCGACCACGGTCTCGCGCGCCGCGCCGTGATCGGCGGCCATCACCGGCTTGCCCATCACCTGGGGCTCGACCGCCGTCCGGCCAAACGCCTCGGGCTCCAGCGACGGGGCGATGGCGAGGTCGGCGACCAGATAGGCCGCCGGCATGTCGTCGCAGTGGCCGACCAGCTTGACGCTGTCCTGCAGCCCGGCCTGGGCGATCATGTGCTCCAGCTCGGCGCGATAGGCCTTGCGCCCCTGGTCGTCGCCGACCAGCAGCAGCAGGATGCGGGTGTCGGAGATCGCCTTCAGCCGCGCCATGGCCTCGATGACCAGGGCCTGGCCCTTCCAGCGGGTCAGCCGGCCGGCCAGCAGCACCTTCAGCCGGCGGTCGTCGGACGAGACGCCCCAGGCGTCGCGCAGCGCTTTGACCCGTTCGCCCGAGACCAGGCCGGGCTCGAAGCGGGTCAGGTCGACGCCGCGTGGGATGGCCACCACGCGATCGGACGGGATGCCGTGCTCGGCGATCACGTGGGCGCGGGTGTATTCCGAATTGGCGATCACCAGGTCGCCCTTGGTCATCACCGCGTTGTACCAGCGCTTGAGGCTGGACTTGGCGTTGTAGACGCCGTGATAGGTGGCCACGAACGGCGTCTTGGTGGCGTGCGCCGCCCACAGGGCGCTGAAGGCCGGGGCGCGCGAGCGGGCGTGGACCAGCGACACCTTCTCACGACGGATCAGGTCGATCATCCGCGCGGCGTTGCCCAGCATGATCAGCGGGTTCTTCGACTGGGCCGGCATCTGCGCCAGACGCCCGCCGTCGGCCTCCAACCGCGCGGCCATGCGGCCGCCCTTGGTGGCGACCAGGGCCTTGCCGCCCTCGGCGATCACGCCGTGGGCCACGTCGATCGTCGTCTGTTCGGCGCCGCCGGTTTCAAGTTCCGGGGTCACCTGCAGAAGCGTGAAATCGTCGGGAAGGATGGACACGCGTTGCTCTAACGAGGTTTGAGGGGTCGTAGTTATCGAAATGAACAAGGCCGCGCCATGACCGATTCCCTTCAGCACCTCGTTCGTGGCGGCAATCTGCGGTTGGCGTATCGCGCCGTCCACGGAACCCAGCCCACGGTTGTATGGCTCGGCGGCTTCCACTCGGACATGACCGGAACCAAAGCTGAGGTTCTGGCCGATCAGGCCCGGGCGACCGGCGGCGGCTACCTGCGGTTCGACTATTTCGGCCACGGCGAGTCGGACGGCGAGTTCGCCGACGGCACGATCAGCCGCTGGCGCGAGGACGCCCTGGCGGTGATCGACGAGCTGACCGAGGGGCCGCTGGTGTTGGTCGGCTCGTCGATGGGCGGCTGGCTGGCCTGCCTGGCGGCCATCGCGCGTCCCGACCGGGTCAAGGCCATGGTGCTGATCGCCCCCGCGCCGGACTTCACCGAGAAGCTGATGGAGCCCGAGCTGTCGGCCGACGCCAAGGCGGCGATCGCCCGCGACGGCCGCTGGATCCGCCCGTCCGAGTACGACGACGGCGGCTATCCGATCACCCGCCAGCTGCTGGAGGACGGCGCCCGCTGGTCGATCCTGCCGGGGCCCGTGCCGATCGACATGCCGGTGCGCGTCCTGCAGGGCGGCGCCGACCCCGACGTGCCCTGGACCCATGCCCTGGAGCTGGCCAACGGCCTGACCTCCGACGATGTGGTCTTCACCCTGATCAAGGACGGCGACCATCGCCTGTCGCGGCCCCAGGACCTGGAGCGGCTGGTCGCGGCGGTGGCCGAGGCGCGGGTGCTGGCCGAACCGGTCGACGACGACCCGGTGGCCCGCCGCCTGGCCCGGGCGGCGCGAGCGCGCGCGGCGGGGCAGGCCCCCGCCACCGCCTGGGCGGCGGCCGACATCGGGCCGGAGGAGGAATAGCTGGCCTTTTCTGTCGTCGGCCGTATGGTATGTTCACGACTTGTTCGGGAATGCTGATGACGAAATCCGCTCCTTTCCGCTTAGAACTCGACGGTGACTTAGATCGGCGATTGTCCGAGGTCGCCGAGGTCATGGACCAGCCAAAGGCGGTGCTGGTCGAGCGAGCCGTGCGCGAATTCCTCGAGCTACGCGACTGGCAGGACGCGGCGATCGACGAAGGTTTGCGTGCGGCCGAGGAGGGACGGGTCTTCGAGCACGACGAAATCGCGGAATGGGTCGCGTCCTGAGACACGCCGAACGAACGTCCCATGCCCACACGCGATTGATTGCATGCGCCTCGTTTGGACCGAGCCGGCCAAGCGCGATCTTGCCTTGGCTCGGGCGTGGATCGCTCAAGATCGCCCCTCAGCGGCGGCGAGCCAGGTTCAACGGATCGTCAGTACGGTTGCGGGGCTTCGCGACTTCCCCGGACGACCAGGGCGTCGTGCCGGCGCGCGCGAACTCGTGGTGCCCGGAAGTCCCTTTATCGTCGCGCTGGCCGGACAGCCTCTAACCCCCGCCCGCCAGGATCGCCGCCAGGCCTTCGCGATAGGTCGGGTATTTCGGCCGCCAGCCCAGTTCGGCCTTGGCCAGGGCGTTCGAGACGCGCTTGTTCTCGGCGTAGAAGCGGCGGGTGGCGGGCGACAGGCCCAGCGCATTGAACGGCAGATCGGGCGGCGCCGGAACGCCCAGCAGGCTGGCGGCATGCTCCATGACGTCCTGCGGCGGGGACGGCTCGTCGTCGCACAGATTGTAGACGCCGCCCGCCCGGGGGCGGTCCAGCGAAGCCAGCAGGCCCGAGACGATGTCGTCGCGGTGGATGCGGCTGAACACCTGGCCTTCCTTGACGATGCGGCGGCCCTCGCCGGCCCGCAGGCGGTCCAGGGCGCTGCGGCCGGGACCGTAGATGCCGGGCAGGCGGAAGGTCGTCACCGTCAGGCCCATGCCGCGCCCGACCTGGCGCCAGTCACGCTCGGCCCCGACGCGGCGCGCGCCCTCGACCGACTGGGCCTTCAGCGGCGAGCTCTCGAACACCCAACGGCCTTCGAAATCGCCATAGACGCCGGTGGTCGATAGATAGCCGATCCAGTCGGGGAAGGCCTGGGCGGCGGCCAGGGCGGGGATCACCGCCTCCAGGCCCGGACAGCCCTCGGCGGTCGGCGGGGCGGTGATCAGAACGGCGTTGACCCCGGTCAGGGCGGCGATCATCGCGGCGCGGTCTTCGGCGTCCACGGTCTGGATCCCCTGGGCGGCCAGCCTGGCGGCGCTGGCGGCGTCGCGCGCCGTGCCGGCCACCTCCCAGCCCCGCGCCATCAGGGCCCGCGAGAACGCCTGGCCGACATAACCCAATCCGAACACGAACAGACGCAAAAGGCTCAAGTCCCTGAAATGAAGGGCCGATTGAGCGGGCAAAACGTGCGTTCGCGCAAGTGGCGTTCCTCCCCCCGCGGGGGAGGGGCCGCGCGTTGTCCACAATGACGCGCCCGAACCCGCGTCAGACCGCTTGCCAACGGCAGGGCGCTCTGCCATAAGCCGCCTCCTCGTCGCGGGGCGCTGTTTCAGCCCTCGCCGATGCGGGCGTAGCTCAGTGGTAGAGCACAACCTTGCCAAGGTTGGGGTCGAGAGTTCGAATCTCTTCGCCCGCTCCATTCTCCGGTCCTCCGGCGATGGAACGAGACCCGAAATATCCCGGATGCGGGCGTAGCTCAGTGGTAGAGCACAACCTTGCCAAGGTTGGGGTCGAGAGTTCGAATCTCTTCGCCCGCTCCAATTTCCCTCCCAGAATTTGAAGCGTGACGCATCCGGTGGGCGCCTGATAGGCCTATGGAACCGGTTGCGCGGGCCGCCGTTGCTGATCGGTGATCACCCTGCTCGGGCGGGTGGGACTGGGGATGACGGACCATGACTGACTTCAAGCTTGGACAAACGCAGGCGACCCGCATGGCGGCGCTCGCGACGGTCTTGGTGCTGGCGGGGGCGGTTCAGGCCCAGGCGGGCCCCAAGCCTCAATACCCGATCCGGAAGCCCCCGGCCGAAAGCCAGGCCGCGAAGCCTGAAAAGCAGGTCACCCCTCCCGTCTCGTCCACGACGCCGGAAAACGCCGAGCCGAACGAAGGCGGCTGGACCGAGGTTCGCAAGAAGTCCGTGGACATCGGCACCCAGCCCGTGCGCGACGTCGGCATCATGAAGCGCCAGATCCCGCCGATCCTGGTCAAGGCGCAGAACGATCCCTACAGCCTCAAGGGCCTGAAGACCTGCAAGCAGTTGTCCAGCGAGCTGACCTCGCTGAACGAGGTGCTGGGCGCCGACTATGTCGTCGGCAACGAGGTCAAGGAGAACCGCGCCGGCAAGCTGGCCGAGGCCGGCGGCAAGACGGTGATCAACTCCATCATCCCGTTCCGGAGCCTGGTGCGCGAAGTCACCGGCGCGGCCCCGGCCGACCGCCGGCTGAACGCCGCCCTCGACGCCGGCTACGCCCGCCGAGGCTTCCTGCGCGGCGTGCACGCCAGGCAGGGCTGCAAGACGACGTTCTAGCGCCAGCCTTCTAGGACGAGGCGATTCCTGATCTAACCTTCGCGGTGAACCCCCGGGGGAGCTTTCGATGTCCAAACGCGTCCTTCTGGGCCTGGCCCTGGCCTTGATGCTGAACGGCGCCGCCGTCGCCGCGACGTCCGGCGCCGCCGCCCAAAACGCTTCGGAGCGCCTGGCCCAGGCGGTCAAGGCCTACGAGGCGGCGGGGGCCGGCGAGGACGACGGCGAGGGCGGGGCGGACGAGGCCTCGCGCTTCAAGTTCCCGCCGGTCGGACCCAAGGCCGACGCCGACCGCAAGGCCCTGCTGACCTCGGCGCGCCAGACGCTGGACGGCGTCGACCTGAAGGCGCTGAAGCCCGACCAGCGCCTGACCCACGCCATCCTGAAATGGAGCCTGGACGAGCGGCTGGAGGGCCTGTCGTTCGACGAGGCCCGCATGCCGTTCAGCACCGACGGCGGCTTCGACGTGATCCTGCTCTACCGCGCCAACGGCATGCACCTGAGGTCCGAGGCCGAGGCGAGGCTGTGGATCGCCCTTCTGGCCCAGGCGCCCGACTGGTACGCGGCCAATATCGCCAGCGCCCGGCGCGGGGTGGCGACCGGCTTCGTCCAGGCCGTCCCGACCGCCCAGGCCGTGCTGGACCGCGCTCGCCGCACCGCCGCCACGCCCCTGGCCGACGACCCGCTGCTGGCGCCGCTGCACAACCTGCCCGCCGCCATTCCCCCCGACCGCCGGGCCGCCCTGCTGGCCGAGGGAGCCAAGGTCGTGACCGACAAGGTCGCCCCGGCCCGGACCGACTTCGTGACTTTCATGGAACGGGAATACCTGCCGCACGCCGCCAGGAGCCTGGCGGTCTCGGACCTGCCCGACGGCCAGCGCTACTACGCCTTCCTGGTGCGCCGCCACACCACCACGACCATGACCGCCGACCAGGTCCACGCCCTGGGCCTGTCGGAGGTGGCGCGGATCCGCGCGCGGATGGAGGTCGTGATGAAGCAGGCCGGCTTCCAGGGCGACCTGCCGGCCTTCATCGCCTTCCTGCGCAAGGACCCGCGCTTCTACGCCACCAGCCGCCAGCAGCTGCTGGAGAAGTCCAGCGAGATCGCCAAGCGGGCCGACGACCAGCTGCCCGCCCACTTCGGGACCCTGCCGCGCCTGACCTACGGCGTGCGCCCGGTGCCGGCCAGCATCGAGCAGGGCTACACCACCGGCCGCTATTTCGGCGGCGATCCCAAGACCGGCCGGGCCGGCGGGCTGATGATCAACACCTCGGCCCTGGACCAGCGGCCGCTCTACGAACTGCCGGCCCTGGTGCTGCACGAGGGCGCGCCCGGCCACCACATCCAGACCGCCCTGGCCCAGGAGCAGACCGGCGTCCCGGAGTTCCGCAAGACCGTCTATTTCAACGCCTATGGCGAAGGCTGGGGCCTCTATTCCGAATGGCTGGGCGAGGAGATGGGGATCTATCGCGACCCCTACGAGCTGTTCGGCCGGCTGTCCTACGAGATGTGGCGGGCCTGCCGGCTGGTGGCCGACACCGGCATCCACGCCAAGCACTGGACGCTGGACCAGGCCAAGGCCTGCTTCCTCGAGAACACGGCCCTGTCGCCGACCAATATCGACGTCGAGGTGGCCCGCTACATCTCCTGGCCCGGCCAGGCCCTGGCCTACAAGGTGGGCGAGCTGAAGATCCTGGAACTACGCCATCGGGCCGAAGCCGCGCTGGGCGACAGGTTCGACGAGCGGGCCTTCCACGACGCGGTGCTGCTGAACGGCTCGCTGCCGCTGGCGGTGCTGGAGGCGAAGATCGACGCCTGGATCGCGGAGCGGAAAAAAGGGTAGCGTTTTCTCCCTTCCCCCTTGATGGGGGAAGGGTCGGGGATGGGGGGGACACGGCGGTTCAGCCGCTGAAGCCGTGACCACCCCCACCCAACCCTCCCCCATCAAGGGGGAGGGCTCAAGAAGAAGGTCATATGGCCAAGATCACCGTCCTGGGCGAATGCATGGTCGAGCTGTCGCCAGAGGGCGAGGGCCTGCACCGGATGGGGTTCGCCGGCGACACCTTCAACACCGCCGTCTACATGGCCCGGCTGGGCGACGCGGTCGCCTACTGCACCGCCCTGGGCAAGGGCGACCCGTTCAGCGACGGCGCCCTGGCCGCCATGCGCCGCGAGGGGCTGGACACCGCCCTGGTGCGCGAGGCCGAGAACCGCCTGCCGGGCCTCTACGCCATCGTGCTGGACGAGAACGGCGAGCGGAAGTTCCACTACTGGCGCGAGCGCGCCCCGATCCGCGACCTGTTCTCGCAGCACACCGCCGACCAGCTGATCGCCGCCGCCAAGGCCAGCGACCTGGTCTATCTGTCGGGCGTCACCCTGGCGGTGATCGGCGACATCGGGCGGGCGCGGCTGAAGGACATTCTCGCTTACGTCCACTCGCTGGGCGTGGCCGTGGCGCTGGACTTCAACTACCGCCCGGCCCTGTGGGCTTCGCCGGAAGCGGCGCGCGAGGCGCTGGACGGTGTCGTACCCTCGTGCCGCTACGTGTCGCTGAGCGGCGAGGATAGCCGCCCGCTCTACGGCCGCGAGGCCGAGGACCTGGCCGCCGAATGGGCCGCCCCAGGAACCGGGTTTGGGGCCGAGGTGGTGGCGCGCGACGAGAGCCACGCGGTCAATGTCCACACCCCTGACGGTCGCATCGCCACCCCGGCCCCGGCCCGGGTCAAGGCGCTGGACACCACCGGCGCGGGCGACAGTTTCAACGCCGCCTACCTGTCCTCGCGCCTGGCCGGCCTGCCGGTCGAAACCGCCGTGAGTCGCGGCCACGCGCTCGCCGCGGCGGTGGTGACGACCAAGGGCGCGATCATCCCGGAGGCCTCGATGCCCGTTTGGTCGCGGGGATAGAGCGGGGTCCGCCTCAGCACAATCAAAGGTTTATATTCCTACTAGACGCGCGTAATAGGAAAGTTATCCTCATCCCAGGAATCTCGGCCTAGGATTCTGGTCGAGGGCGTCACGGGGACGCCGTTCGCAGGGGGAAGCCGATGCTGGCTCAAGCTCTCGAGGATCTCTGGGCGATCTCGCCCGACCCGCGCCGCGACCGACTGACGGCCGCCTTCATCACCCACGCCGTGGCCCTGGCGACCGGGGTTGCGCCATCGGACATCGCCTCGACCGGGCGGACCAGCAAGGCGGCGGCGCGGGCCCGGCAGATCGCCATCTATCTGGCGCACGTCAATTTCAACTGGCCGCTGATCCGGGTGGCCTTCGCGTTCAACCGCGACCGCACCACCTGCGGCCATGCCTGCCACCGCATCGAGGACATGCGCGAGAACGCCGCCTTCGACGCGCGGATGTCCGTGCTGGAGGCCTGCGTGAAACAGGCGCCCGAGGCCATTCCGGAGCTGACGCAGCTGGGGGCGGACCGATGAGCGGCGCGTTCGAACGGGCGCTGGAGGCCGAACACCTGGCCGCCCGCGCCGAGCGGCTGCTGCGGCGGCCGGGCGCGCTGATCGAGGTCAAGGGCCTGGGCTATGTGGTCCGTTTCGCCCCGCGCCGGCGGGCCATGCTGACCGTGGACGAAGCCGCCTTCCGCACGCTGGCCCGCGACGGCGCCCTGGCCCCGCGCCGCGAGGGGGGCTGGCGGCTGGTCAAGCCGCTGGGCCCGCCGACTCCGCCGCCGGGACGTCCGGGCGTGATCGAGGGCGAGCGCGTGGTGATCGAGGGCAGCGACCAGCACGTGGTGCTGCGGGCCAATCTCGGGGAGTCACCACTGGCGTGGCTGGCGCGACGGGGTGGGCTGGAAACGGTCGAGATCGCCGCCGGCGAGCGGCTGCGCGAAGACTTCCAGAAGGCCGGCACGGTGGGCCGCCTGACCATGAACTGGGACGCCCAGCCGGGAGGGAGCGGCGGCCCGCTCCTGGAGCCGGCGCTGCGGGCGAGGGCGGCCAAGGACCGGATCGCCGCGGCCCTGGCGGCGGTGGGGCCGGGCCTGCGGGAGATGCTGGAGCGGGTGTGCCTGGCCGAGACGGCCCTGCAGGTCGCCGAGCGCGAACTGGGCCTGCCGAGACGGGCGGGCAAGACGGTGCTGAAGCTGGCGCTGCAGCGGCTGGCGATGCACTACCGGATGGTGTGATGCCGTCCAGAGCGGCCGCCCAGCTCTCGAATTCTTCCCTCCCCCCTGTGGGGAGGGTGGCCTCCGAAGGAGGTCGGGTGGGGGATCGGTGCAGTGTGTTTGGCGCCGTGGGCCCCACCCACCAGCTTCGCTGGTCCCCCCTCCCCATAAAGGGGAGGGAAGGGCCTTTGTTCTAGTGCTTCAGCATGTGCTTGATGTCGCGCATCTGGTCGTGGCCGGACTTGACCGAGGTCCAGGCTTTTTCGATCGCGGCGCGGGTCTGGGCGTCGACGTCGGTGTCCTTCAGGGCCTTTTCGAACTTGGCCTTGATGTAGTCCTCGCCGGCCTCGACCTCGCTGACGACGGCTTCGTCGCCCTTGGTCAGGCTGTCCTTCAGATTGACGAAGGCGCGGTGGGCGGCGGCCAGGATGGTGCCGTCGTCCTTGGCTTCGCCGCCCAGGCGGCGGACCTCGTCCTGCAGTTCCGACGCGACCGAGCGGCGCTCCTGGGCGCGCTGGGTGAACAGGGTCTTGAAGCGGGCGCCCTCGGCGTCCTTGGCGGCTTCCTCATAGCCGTCGGCGCTGTCGATGGTGGTCTCGACCAAGCCGTTGACGAGCTTGATGTGGTCTTCGTTGGTGTGGGGCATGGAAGCTTTCCTTCGAATGGGGGTCAAAAAAGGGGAACGGCCTAACGCGAGGCGTGCGCGACAGGTTCGAAGCGGGGCCTCACCTCGCCAGCTTGGCCCCGAAGAAGCTCCAGGCCGTGGTGGCCGCGGCGATGGCCGGGGCGCGGGTGCGGCGGTTGATCAGCAGGGCGGCGACGAGGCCGGCGCCGATCACGGCGATGGCGACCGGCACCTTGTAACCGGCCAGGGTGATCTTGCCCTCGGCGTCGGGCGTCAGGGCGTAGTCGGCCGGCGGGACGGGCGCATAGGGATCGGCGCCATGGTTGCTTGAGGGCGATTTGTGGAACAGGCCCGAGATCTTGTCGGACAGGCTGGACAGCAGGCCCTGGCGAGCGGCGGCGGGCGTGCCGTAGGAGGCGTCATAGGCGGCCATGGGGAGGCTCCGTCAGAGAAGGGAGCCTCGATAACGCGGGGGCGACGGGGATGATCCCGTCTTCCAGGTCCTATCGATGTTCAGGTCCGGTGCGTGGTCCTCGTCCTTCGACAAGCTCAGGATGAGGACCATTGTGCGGGCCGTGCAGTAGAAAACCTCATCCTGAGCTTGTCGAAGGACGAGGTTTTCGCCGCCGAAGCCAAGTATCCTAGGGCTCGACGTCCCGCTCGCCCATCACCGCCCCCACATGGGCGATCCCCAGCTCCTTCGCTCGCGTCGCCTGCCGGTGGCGCTCGGCGTAGCGGGCCTTGGCCTCGTCGTCGCGGGCGTCGTGGCAGGCCGGGCAGGAGACGCCCTCGACATAGTGCTCCGAGGCGCGGTCGTCGGGGCTGACCGGCATGCGGCAGCCCCGGCACAGCGCGTGGCTGCCCGGCGCTAGGCCATGGCCGACCGCCACCCGCTCGTCGAACACGAAGCACTCGCCACGCCACAGGCTGGCGTCGGCGGGGATGGTCTCCAGATAGTTCAGGACGCCGCCCTTCAGGTGGAAGACCTCGTCCACGCCCTCGCTCTTGAGGAAGGCCGTGGACTTCTCGCAGCGGATGCCGCCGGTGCAGAACATCGCCACCTTGGGCGGCGGGGCGGCCGGGTCCCAGGTCTCGCGGAAGGCGCGGAACCAGGCGGGGAAGTCGCTGAAGGCGGCGGTCTTGGGATCGATCGCCCCCTCGAACGTGCCGATGGCGGCCTCGTAGGCGTTGCGGGTGTCGATCACCACCACGTCTTCGCGGGCGATCAGGGTGTTCCAGTCGGCCGGCTCGACATAGGTCCCGGCGTTGTTGGCCGGATCCAGGTCGCCGGCCCCCAGGGTGACGATCTCGCGCTTGATCCGCACCTTCATGCGGTGGAACGGCATGGCCTCGGCCTCGGCGAACTTCAGCTCCAGCGTGTCGCAACCGGGCAGGGCGCGGATGTGGTCCAGCACCTGGTCGATCGCCTCGGGCGGGCCGGCGATGGTGCCGTTGATCCCCTCGCGGGCCAGCAGCAGCGTGCCCCTGACGCCCAGGCCGCAGCACAGCTTCGACAACGGCCGCATGATCGTCAGCGGGTCGGCGAAGGTCGTGAAGCGATAGAGGGCGGCGACGCGGAAGCTCATGGAGCGGCTGATAGGCGCTGGCCGGCGGCTTCTCAAGCGGTGCTGGAACTTTCAACCAAGAGACGCGCTTAGACCGGCATGAGCATTCTGATCGTCATCGTCGTCGCCCTCGTGCTGCTTGGCCTGGCTCTTTACGCGGTCCAGCGCAGCCCCATTCCGTCGCCGGTCAACTGGCTGTTGCAGCTGGTGCTGATCGTGATCGCGATCTGGTTCATCGGCACGCGCGCCGGGTTCTTCTGAAATTAGGCCGCCGTCGCCGTGCGTCCTTCGAGGCCCGCTGCGCGGGCGCCTCAGGATGAGGACGTCGGTGCCGGTCTTGCTGAATTCCTCATCCTGAGGTGCGCGCTGCAAGCGCGCCTCGAAGGACGCAAGGCGCGTCAGCTCGCCAGCGCGCCGGCGTCCCGCTGGATGCGCGCGACCATCGCCTTCAGCCCGTTCGAGCGCTGCGACGACAGGGCCTCCGACAAGCCAAGCCGCGCCATGGCGGCGGCGGCGTCGAAATCGACGATGTCCTTGGCCGGCCGTCCCGAATAGAGCCGCATCAGGATGGCGATCAGGCCGCTGACGATGTGGGCGTCGCTGTCGCCCCGGAACCTGATCGTGCCGTCCGCCTGGGGTTCGGTCACCAGCCATACCTGGCTGGCGCAGCCGCGCACCTTGTTGGCCTCGGAATGCTCGGCCTCGCTGAGCGGGGCCAGGTCCTTGCCCAGCTCGATCACGTAGCGATAGCGCTCTTCCCAGTCGCCGAGCAGTTCGAACTCGTCAGCCAGTTCGTCGAGGGCGGCGTCGATGGGGCGTTGCATGGCGCGGACTTAAGACGCGACAGCCGAAAGGGGAAGACCTTTAAGGCCGCGCCCGCGCCATCGACGTCCGCGCCTGGGCTTCGGGCAGGGTGACGACGGCGGTGAATCCTTGCCCAGGCGCGGATTTCAGCCGCAGGTTTCCGTCCATGGCCCGGGTCAGCAGGTCCACGATCGGCAGGCCCAGGCCCGCGCCCCCGGACGCGCGGGTCAGGGTGGCCCCGCCCTGTTCGAACGGGCGGATCAGCCGGGCCAGGTCGGTCGGGTCGGCGCCCTCGCCATGGTCGCGGATCTCGATCTCGACCAGGCCGCCGCCGATCTGTTTCGCCTCGATCACCACCAATCCGCCCTGGGGCGAGTGGGTGAGGGCGTTCTGCAGCAGGTTGGTCAGTATGGTGCGCAGGCCCCGGCCGTCGGCTTGCAGGCAGGGCAGGGTTCCGACCTCGGGCGTGACGATGCTGACGCCGCGGGCCAGGGCTTCGCCGCGCAACTGCAGGACCACGTCCTCGACGGCGTCGTCCAGGCTCTCCTCGCCCAGGTCCAGGTCGGTCACGTGGCCTTCCAGGCGGGCGATCTCGACGATCTGGTTGACCAGCCGCAGCAGCTTCAGGCCGCTTTCGTGCACCAGGGTGGCGTATTCCTTGTACTGCGGCGCGCCCAGGGGGCCGTACAGCTCGCAGGACAGGATTTCTGAGAAGCCGATCACCGCGTTCAGCGGCGTGCGCAGTTCATGGCTGACCATCCGCAGGAACGAACGCTTCTGATCGTCCAGCGCCTGCTGCCGCCGCGCGCGCGCCGCCGCCCGCCGGAAGGCGGTGGTTTGCGACATCAGGCCCGTATCGGCGCCGGCGCTTTCGCGCGGCGTCTCGGCGGGGCTCGAGGCGTCGGTGATCGCCGGTGGCGGCATGGGGACTCCCGGACCTTCTGTCCGTTACTTCGATGGGCCAGAATGAACCAAGGCGCTTACGAATCCGTTTCCATCCACAAGAAGCTCTGGCGTTAACGATCCCGCGCCGATTGTACGGCCTTGGGGGAGGGGGCTCCCGGCGTTACCCTTTGACGACGAAGACTCACCGGAAGGGATTCTCGCGGCCTTGCCCATCGACGGCGCCCCGCTCCAGACCGGCCCCAGGCCGGGTCAGGCCCAACTGTCGAGGGAAACCTCGCCGGGGGGCTTTGGCGCGGCGCATCTTTGGCGGCTGGGCTGGCTGGCGACCGTGATCTTCGCGACCGGCGCGGCGGCCTTCACGCCTGGCGTCGTCGGCCTTCCGATCTGGCTGGCCCTGGCGGCCGGCGCGCTTCCAGCCCTGGCCGCCTTGGCCGTGGGCGACCGGCGCGACGAGCGCCTGCAATCCCTGATCCTGGTGCTTTGGGCCACCTGCGGCGCCGGCGCGGCGGTGGTGACCGGCGGCGTGTCCGGCGCGATGAGCGCCTGGATCCTGGCCCCCGTGGCGGCCGCCTCGACCCTGTCCTCGCCGCGACGCTTGGCCGAGGGCGCCAGCCTGGCCCTGATCGGCGGCGCCGTGGCGGCCCTGACCCAGCTGTCGGGCCTGGCCCCGCCCGCGCCCACCGGTCCGCTGGCCTTCATCCTGGGCTTCCTGTCGGTGGCCACCGTCGGGGTGGGCCTGGCCTCGGGCCTGATCCTCACCCACCGCCGCGCGGGTGAGCGCGACAATCGCCAGATCGGCGAACTCAACACCCTCCAGACCCTGGTCGACGGCGCGCCGCAGCTCTTGCTGGTGATCGCCAGCAACGGTCGGGTCAAGAGCGTGCGCGGGGCCGCGCCGCGCGGCGTCGCGACCCTCAACCTGGTCAACGAGGGCCTGGCCTCGGCCGCCCTGGCCAGCGACCGCCAGAAGGTCAGCGCCGCCCTGGCCGCCGCCCTCGACGGCGGCGAGGCCAGCGTCGCCTTCGCGCCGCTGCTGGATCCGACCCGCACCCTGTGCCTGGACCTGCGCCAGGTCTCGCCCGACCTGCTGGTGGGCGTCATGCGCGACGCCACGATCGAACGAGCCCGCGAGACCGCCCTGCAGCAGGCCCGCGCCGAGGCCGAAGGCCTGGCCGCCGGCCGCGCCCGCTTCCTGGCCAATATGAGCCACGAGCTGCGCACGCCGTTGAACGCCATCATGGGCTTTTCCGACATCATGCGCGCCCGGATGTTCGGTCCGCTGACCGATCGCTACGGCGAATACGCCGAGCTGATCCATGAGAGCGGCCGCCACCTGCTGGACCTGATCAACGACGTGCTGGACATGTCCAAGATCGAGGCCGAGCGCTTCGAGCTGCAGCGCGGCGAGTTCGACGCCCGCGAGGCGGTGACCGCCGCCATGCGGCTGCTGCGTGTCCAGGCCGACGCGGCCGGGGTGCAGCTGCGCGGCGTCCTGCCGCCGGGCGAGCTGGAGGTCGACGCCGACCGCCGGGCGCTCAAGCAGATCGTGCTGAACCTGGTGTCCAACGCCCTGAAGTTCACCCCGCGCGGCGGCCAGGTCACGGTCACGGCCGACGGCCACGACGGCGAGTTCGAACTGGTGGTCGCCGACACCGGCGTCGGCATCAGCCCCGAGGACCTGGAACGCCTGGGCCGCCCCTACGAGCAGGCCGGCGGCGTCGACCAGCGCGCCAAGGGCACCGGCCTGGGCCTGTCGCTGGTGCGAGCCTTCGCCAAGCTGCACGGCGGCGAGATGCATATCGAAAGCCGCCTGGGCGCCGGCACCAGCGTCTCGGTGCGCATGCCGGTGCTGCTGAAAGCCTCGCGCCCGATGATGGAGGCGCCGTTGCTGGAGCCGCTGTCCCTGCCGGAGGTCGAGTCGGAAGAGGCGGAACTGGGGCCCAACGTCGTGAAGTTCGCCCCGCCTAGGTAGGGGCCTCACCCACTTGCCCCCACCTGGCGGCTGCGCCGCCTGTCCGCCCCCATAGGGGGCGGAGGACCGTTCGCGCGAACCTCCTCCCCCTTTGGGGGAAGACGGCCGAAGGCCCGTAGGGGGCAAGCGTTAGCCGCCCAAGCGCCTACCGAAGAAAAGCCCGTCCCGCCGCGAAATCCCCCACCTCCACATAGGCCCGCCGCACCACGTCCACGCCCGTCCGGCTGGTGAACACGAACTCCACCGTCGCCGCTTCGCGCGGGTCCAGGCGGCTCATGGCGTCGGCGGCTTCGCGGGGGAAGCGGAACGACAGGCCGGTCTTGGCCCCGGTCGGCAGCAGGGTGGGGGGCGCGGCGTCGCGGGTCTCGGCCCCGAACACCCGGCTGGCGTTGCGCGGCGCGGCGTTGGCGGCCAGGCCCTTGGCGTTGCGGGCGTTCAGATAAGGCCCCTGGGTGCGTAGGGTGTCGCGCACGACCAGGCGCGCGGTGTAGGGCTGGGCGTTGTCGGCGAAGACGGCCACGGCCAGCATGTCGTTGGCCCGGCCGGAAAGGCCGAACACCAGCCGGTCGCCGCCGAACCCGGCCGGCTGCGACAGCCGCCAGATCGGAATGGTCGCCGAGACCGAGCGGTCGGCCTGCCAGGTGGCGCGGTCGCCCGGATAGGTCATCCGCAGCATGGTCGAATAGCCGTCGAACGCCTGGCGCACGCGGCCGGCCGCTGTCTGCAGGTCCGGAGAGTTGCACGCCGCCACGCCGGCCTTGGCGCGGGCCCGCTGCTCCACGGCCTGGACCTGAACCTCGCTGACGCCCGAACGCAGGGTCGCGCCGCGCGCCTGGGCGCGGGCGGCGTCCAGGGCCGAGCCCACCGCGGGCTTGAACAGCCGGCAGCGCGCGTCGGCCGAGGTCATCAGCGTGCGTTCGTAGAGCTGGTCGGCGGCGGTGGCGGCATGGGCCTGACTCGACGCGCCGATCCCGGCGGTCGTGACGAAAATCCCTAGCCACCGCGCCATCCGACCCCCAAGGGTCTTTCTTGACGTCATAATCTCGTATTCTGCGAGAGCGGTTTCAGCAGGCAGCCTTAGGGCGCCGAGGTTGCGGTTCGGTTAGCGATGCTACTTTCGACGGACATCTGGGTCGGCGCGCTGATCCGGCGCGCGGAACTAGGCGGGGCCTTCGCCACGGTGGCCCGCAAGGGCGACCCGCGGGCCGGTGCGGTGCTGGTCAAGGCCGTCGACCGCCGCGCCAACACCGCCAAGCTCTATAGCGAAGCCACGCGTGGCGACGGCGAGCGGTTCTGGATGCAGCCCGTCCGCTCGGACTTCGAGCCGGATCTCGACGCCTACGCCGAACGCGCCGCGCGGATCGATCCGGATATCTGGGTGATCGAGATCGAGGACCGCGACGGGCGGCATTTCCTGACCGAGCCGGTGGAAGCGGAACCCAAGGGCTGAGGCGCGGTGCGTCCTTCGAGGTCCGCCGCGCGGACGCCTCAGGATGAGGATCTTTGTTGCTCTGAATCCCTCATCCCGAGGTGCGAGGCGTAGCCGAGCCTCGAAGGACGCACCGCGCCTACTCCCGCCGAAACGTCGCGACCAGCACGTCCCGCCGCGCCGGCACGCCCGGTTCCAGCGGGTGGATCGCCGTTACCCCATGCAGCACGCGGTGGTCGTCCAGGAACACGCTGTCGCGCGGCCGCTCCAGGGTGAAGGCGCCTAGCCGCGCGCCGTTCGGCGCGAAGATGTCCGTGACCCCGCTGGCGACGTTGTGCCGTTCGACCAGCATGACGATCACCCAGTCGACGCCGTCGCGGTGCGCGCCTTCGGGGGTGGGCAGGCCCGTCTCGCCGTCGCCGGCCTCGATGCGGAACTGGTGCAGCTCCACGTGCCAGGCCTTGGGCGGATCGACGGTCAGCGGATGGAACAGCGCCAGGCCTTCGCGAAGGATCCCCTGGGTCACCGGATGCTCGGCCACGGTGTCGAGGATCGGTTCGAACCAGCGCTGCACCCCGCCGTTCAGGCCGTTGTAGTCGCGGCTTTGATAGTGCGGCTGATGCGGCTTGCGGACCAGGCCTCCAGGCGAGGCCGAGAACGCCGCGAAGCGCCGCCGCCGATAGCGGCCGCCGTCGGCCATGAAGCGGTCCAGGCCCAGATCGTTCCAACTGTCGGCGAAGGCGTCCCACCCGGCCAGGGCCTCGGGACCCAGCAAGGCGTCGGCCTCGGCCGGCGGGACGCGACAGAAGCCGGTGTCACGCAGGGCGGCGGTGATGTCGCCCTTTAAAGTGTCTGGCGGGATCAAGCGCTGCCTCCGGCGGAACGAGGTCTCCACATGGGGCGCCGGAGCGATCGCGCCAAGTCCTGTTCCGTGTCCCGACGTTTATCCAGGAATCTCATTTCCCACGCCGTTAACCCTGCTCCTAAACCGGAACGAAAGCTCGATGCGGCAGGGTGTCCGGCGTCTCCCCGACCGCCCCGTCCGCCGCCGCCAGGCCTCAGCAAGGTTCCGATGCTTTTCCTGCTTAACGACGTCATTCTCAGCTTCGACGCGGCCGAACTGGCCCCGCCGCTCACCAGCGAGCGTTTCGCCAAGGTGTCGCTGAACTATGTCGGAAAGCTGGGTCAGGAGCTGTACGCCGCCGAGCCGCTGCTGCATCACAAGGATCCGGAGAAGGCCCGGCGCCTGGCCGCCTTGATCATCAGCAAGGCTCCGGACATCAACGCGGCGCTGTTCATCGCGCCGTCGCGGGGCTGCCTGGTCGATCAGGTGCAGGTGCGCTACGCGCAGCTGAGTCTGGAGATCATGGGATCGTTGTTCGAGCGTCAGAAAGCCGGCGCGCTGAGCAACGTGGAAGCCGACCGTCAGGTCTGGCGGCGTCTGGCGGCCTGACCGCGGGCCTGGACCATGGTCCAGGCCTGAAGACCCTGGTCGCCTAAAGGAACAGGCCGACCAGGCTGAACAGCCAACTCAAGATCATCGCCACCAGGACCAGACCGCCAAGCGCCACGCCCAGGCAGAGGGCGTTGCCTTGGGGGGTGCAGACGCCGCGTTGGTGGCGCGGCTCGTGAACCATAGCCATTGTCGTTTCCTCGCTCGCGGCCGCCCCTCTGCGTGGGCAGGTCCGCAGTAACGTCAGCATGACTCTAAAACCCCGCGAAGACTAGGGTCGTTCCGGGATTTTCGTAGGCTGGGTACGGGGCGGAAGGTCGCACCACGCGCGGCGTCGGCGCGGGGTGGCGACCGTCACGTTTCGAGCGCATTTAGCGTGCGCCCTGGGGTTGTTCGCCGCCCCCGAGTCGCCAAACACTCCAAGGCCGCCTGGAGAATCCGCATGTCGTCACGCCCGATGTCCCGACGAGCCTTCGCCCTGTCCGCCGCCGTCGCGCCGCTGGTCGGAAGCGGAGTCGCCAGGGCCCGCGACGGCGGCGACTGGGCGCGCACCGAGACGCCGGGCTTTGTTCTGTACGGCAAGGTCGGGGAGAACACGCTGCGCGACTTCGCGCGCGATCTGGAGGATTTCGACGGCCTGCTGCGAACCTTGCACGGCGCGATGGAGCGTTCCGACGGGCGGCCGCTGCCGATCTATCTCGTGCCGCGCCGGTTCGACGAACTGCGGGTGAAGCCGGACCTGGACGAGAAGGTGAACGGCTTCTACTCGGCCTCGATCGGCGACGTCTTCGCGCTCATGAGCCTGGAGGGCGGCGAAGATCGCGGGCGCGCCACCCTGTTCCACGAATACACCCACCATTTCATGGCCCAGCACGCGCCGGCCGCCTATCCGTCCTGGCTGGTCGAGGGCTATGCGGAATATTTCAAGACCACGCGGTTCAAACTCGATGTCGTCGAGCTGGGCGTGACCAACGAGCGGATCGCCTG
Organism: Caulobacter sp. Root1455; assembly: GCF_001426905.1. Lineage (GTDB taxonomy): Bacteria > Pseudomonadota > Alphaproteobacteria > Caulobacterales > Caulobacteraceae > Caulobacter. The sequence goes on along the minus strand of NZ_LMFQ01000021.1, from coordinate 416,915 downwards.
GCTGCGCGGCCGCGTCTGGGAGCCCTACGACCAGATCCTGGGCCGCCGGGCCCTCGAGGGCGGCCGTCGAGACGTCGGCGCCTTCTACGCCCAGTCCTGGATCCTGACCCATTACATGATGTCGGATCCCGACCGCCTGAAGCGCCTGACGGCCTATGCCGGGGCGGTGGCGGCCGGCGGCGACCCGGTCGGCGAGATGGTCACGGCGGCGGGCATGCCGCTGAGCGATCTCGAACGCACGCTCAAGCGCTACATGGCCAAGCTGCCGGGACTGCGCATGCCCCGGCCCGCGCCCAGCGCGACCGCGGCCCCCGTCACGCGGCTGCCGCCCTCGGCCGACGACCTGTTGCTGGAGAACCAGCGCCTGAAGCTGGGCGTGCCGCCCGCCGAACGGCCGGCCGTGCTGGCGATGATCCGCGAACGCGCCGCCCGCTATCCCGACGATCGCCTGGCCGACCTGGTCCTGGCCCGCGCCGAGAACGACTTCGGCGACCGCGCCAAGGCCCAGGCCATCCTCAAGCACCGGATCGAGGCGGATCCGCGCGACGTCGAGGCGATCCAGATGATGGGCTGGTCCTGCATGTTGCAGGCCCGCGGCGACCGGCCGCGCGCCGCCGAACTGCTGAACGAGGCGCGCAACTGGTTCGGCAAGGGCTTCAAGGTCGATCCGAACAGTCCCTTGCTGCTCTACGACTATGGGATCAGCCGACGCGGCGAGGCCGGCTATCCCAGCGACAACGTCGTCAATGTGCTGCTGCGGGCCGAGCAGCTGGCGCCGCAAGTGGCGGCCTTCCGGCTGGCGGCCGCCGACGCCCTGATGCGCCGCGATCGCTTCGAGGAGGCCGCCGCGATCCTGGAGCCGGTGTTCAACAATCCGCACGCCGGCCCCGAACGTCTCCAGGCCCGCGCCCGCTTCGAACAGGCCATGGCCCGGCGCCGTCCGGTCGGGGCCGGCGCTGAGGACGACAAGGCCGCGCCGGCGAACTGATCGTCGACCTTGCTCCCGATGACGGTCCCCGCTTAGGTTCAACGCAACGTTGAGGGGGTGACGCGCGTGAAGGGCTTTCCGAAGAGTCGCGGGTTTTTGCCGGGGCTGCTGGCGACCGCGTTTCTGGCGGTCGGATCGCCGGCCAAGGCCGAATGGCTGCGGGCCGAGAGCGATCACTTCGTGGTCTACGGCCGCAGCGAGAACGCGGTTCGCGAGTACGCGACCCAGCTCGAGGACTTCGATTCGCTGCTGCGCCGGCTACACGGCCGCCCCAAGGACGAGGTCACGCCGCGCAAGCTGCCCGTGTACCTGGTCTCGGGCCTGGGACAGCTGAAGCGCGTGCTGCCCAGCGCCAAGGAGGGCATGGCGGGGGTCTATCTCTCCTCGGTGCCGGAGGTCTTCGTCGTGGCGATCCGCGACGGCGCCGGCGAGGGGGACCGGAACAAGGGCGACGACACGGTGCTGCACGAATACGTGCACCACTTCATGCTGCAGTACTATCCCAGCGCCTATCCGGCCTGGCTGGTCGAGGGCTACGCCGAATATTACATGACCGCCGACCTGGCTAGGTCGCGCATGGTGGTGGGCGGGGTGAACCGGGGACGGGCCTACAGCCTGACCCAGCCGGGCGGCTGGATCTCGATGGAGGACGTGCTGAGCAAGCGTCCCGGGGCGCTCAAGGAGCGGGACGTCTACGCCTATTACGCCCAGGCCTGGCTGCTGACCCACTACATCCTGTCCGACCCGGCGCGACACAAGCTGCTGGGCCCCTATCTGGACGCGGTGCGTTCCGGCGAGGATCCGGTCGAGGCCTGGCGGAAGGTCTATGGCGATGACCCGCAAGGTCTGCGCCGCAAGCTGCAGGCCTATATGAACCGGCCCATTCCGGCGGGCGCTCTGCCGCGGACCGGCGCGCTGGAGCCCGCCATCACCGTGACCCACCTGTCGCCCGGCGCCGACGACCTGCTTCTGGAAGGCCAGCGGCTGAAGCTGGGCGTGTCCAAGGACGAGGCCGCCGAAACCCTGGCCGACATCCGCGCCGCCGCCGCCAAGCGGCCGAAGGATCGGTTCAGCCAGCTGATCCTGGCCAGGGCCGAGACGACGTTCGGCGACCGCAAGGCCGGCGAGGCGATCCTCAATGGTCTGCTGACCGCCGATCCCAAGGACGAGGCGGCGCTGGTGGCGCTGGGGGAAAGCCGCCTGACCGCGGGAACGGACGATCCGGCCCAGCGCGTCGCCGACTTCGCCCAGGCCGGCAAGCTGTTCGCCCGCGCCTTCAAGGTCAATCCGGACAATCCCGAGACCCTGCACGGCTATGCGGAAGCCCACAGCCTGGAGCCGCTGACCGACGCCATGGCCGACATTCGCGTGCGGGCGGTGGTCCTGGCGCCGCAGGTCGGCCACCTGCGCCTCGACGCGGCCAAGGCCCTGATCCAGGTGAAGGACGTGGAGACGGCCCGCACCGTGCTCACCCCGCTGGCCAGCAATCCGCACGGCGGCGGCGAGGTCGAGGCGGCCCAGGCCCTGCTCAAGACCATCGACCCCAAGGCCGCCGACAGCGACAAGGCCGCGACGCCGGAGACGCCGAAGTCGGCCGCCAAGGCGTCGGCAGAGGGTGACAAGGCGGCCTCGGGGAGCTAACCCCCGGGGATGAGCACCTCCCTCGCCCTCGAGGCCGCGCGTCGGCGCACCTTCGCGATCATCAGCCACCCCGACGCCGGCAAGACCACCCTGACCGAGAACCTGCTGCTGGCCGGCGGGGCGATCCGCGCGGCCGGCGCCGTGCGGGCCCGCGGCCAGGCCCGGCGCACTCAGTCCGACTGGATGAAGATCGAACGCGAGCGCGGGATCTCGGTCTCGGCTTCGGTCATGACGTTCGACCACGACGGCCTGATGTTCAACCTGCTGGACACCCCGGGCCACGAGGACTTCTCGGAAGACACCTACCGCACCCTGACGGCCGCCGACGCGGCGATCATGGTGCTGGACGCCGCCAAGGGCATCGAGCCCCAGACCCTGAAGCTGTTCGAGGTGTGCCGCCTGCGCGACATCCCGATCATCACCTTCATCAACAAGATGGACCGCGAGGCCCAGGACCCGTTCGAGCTGCTGGACGAGGTCTCCTCGAAGCTGGCCCTGGACCCCGCGCCGCTGTTCTGGCCCGCCGGCTCGGGCGGGCGGTTCAAGGGCATGCTGGACCTGCGGGCCCAGACCTTCATCCCCTACGCCAAGAAGAGCTCGACCGACGAGGAGGGCCATCCGCCCGCCGTGTCGCTGAAGTCGAACGCCATCGTCCAGTACCTCGACCCCGAGGAGCTGTCGGAGGTGGAGGAGGGGGCCATGCTGGTCTCCGAGGCCGCCAAGCCGTTCGACGTGCAGAGCTTCCTGGAAGGCCACATGACGCCGGTGTTCTTCGGCTCGGCCCTGCGCCATTTCGGCGTCAACGAGCTGCTGGCCGGCATCGGCGCCTACGCCCCGCCGCCGCATCCGGCCAAGGTCAGCAAGGCGGGCGTGGACACCCACATCGCCCCCGGCGACAGCGAGGTCTCGGGCTTCGTGTTCAAGGTCCAGGCCAACATGGACCCCAATCACCGCGACCGGATCGCCTTCCTGCGCCTGACCAGCGGCCGCTTCACGCGCGGCATGAAGCTGAAGGCCCAGAACACCGGCAAGGCCATGAGCGTCAACGCGCCGATCATGTTCTTCGCCAGCGACCGCGAACTGGCCGAGGACGCCTTCGCCGGCGACGTGATCGGCATTCCCAACCACGGCGTGCTGCGGGTGGGCGACAGCCTGTCCGAGAGCGGGACCCTGCGCTTCGCCGGCCTGCCCAACTTCGCCCCGGAAATCCTGCGCCGCGTGCGGGTCAAGGATCCGCTGAAGGCCAAGCACCTGAAGAAGGCGCTGGAAGGCCTGGCCGAGGAGGGTGTGACCCAGCTGTTCCGCCCGATGATCGGCAGCTCGGACTTCATCGTCGGCGCCGTGGGCCAGCTGCAGTTCGAGGTCATGGCCGACCGCCTGGCCAACGAATACGCCCTGGACTGCATCTTCGAGGCCGCGCCCTACGCCGAGGCCCGCTGGATCAGCGGCGAGCGCGCCGACGTCGAGGACTTCACCAACAAGCACCGCACGGCCATGGCCCACGACATCGACGAACAGCCGGTGTTCCTGGGCAAGTCGTCCTGGGAGATCGGTTATGTCGCCGAACGTTACCCCAAGGTGCGGTTCGAGCGGACCAAGGAACGCGGCTAGGCCTCGCCGCCGCGCTGAACGGCCAAGCTTGTCCGTTCAGGTTGCCGGATTGATTTAATTCTACTTGACCGCGCATTGTCGCGGGCGGACCGTGCTGGCCCTCTTCCTCGCGATTGAAAGGTCGTCTGGAGTGACACGGGATCTGGGCAGGGTTGGGGGCGACCAAGCCGGACGTTCCGCGGGACGCCGGGCCGGCGGCGTCGTCGCGGTGCTGCTGCTGGCGATCGCGACGCCCGCCGCCGCGTTCCAGCAGTCCGTTCGCCCGGTGACGACGGCCGTTCCGACCGTCGCGGCGCCGACCGCCGCCCCCGCCGTCGCCGCGCCCAAGACCTACGCCGAATGCCTGCGGTCGTATGTCGGCCGGACGAACGCGACGGCCTATTGCCAGCGGTTGTTCCCCGACGCCGCGCCCGCCGCCGCGACGCCGTCCACGACCGTTCCTCCCGCCACGGCGCCCGCGCCTGAACCCGTCGACATCACGCCGCAGCTGAACAAGCTGATCGACTCTTGGCAAAATCGCCCGAAGACCCCGAAGCCGCCGGCCGATCCGCTGGCCGTCATCCCCGAGATCCAGGCCGCCTGCGCCCCCTATGCCGGCGTCCCCGAACGCTGGCGGCGCTGCACGGCCGACGCCTGGCGCACGGCCGGGATGCGCGGCCAGCCGCCGCTGGTCCTGCAGACCCCGCCCGTCGTCGCGCCGCCGCCCGTCGTCCAACCCCCGCCCGTTCAGCCGCCCGTCGTGTCGAAGCCGCCGGTCCAGACGCCGCCGACGCTGACGCCAAAGCCCGTCAAGCCCGAGCCGGTGCGGCCAAAGCCCGTGCCCGTAGTCGAGCCCGAGTCTCCGCCCGTGGCGGTGGTCGAACCGCCCCCGTCGCCGAGGCCGCCGCCGGTGGCGGGCGCGCCGGCGACGCCGGTGGAAGCGCCGCCTCCCGCCGAGCGGCCCGCGATACCGATCTGGCTGTGGCTGGTCGCCCTGGCCGCGGCCGCCGCCGGCGGCTTCGGTCTGGCCAAGCTGCTGAGCCGTGCGCGGGCGCCGTCGTCGCGGCCGTCCAGGGTCCAGGCCGCGCCGTGCACGCCCGATATCGCCCTGGTCGCCGATCCCGGCGTCGTCGTCCTGACCCCCGACGGTCCGCCGCGCGCCGGCATGGCGGTGTCGCTGCGGATCGAGCGCGCCGCCGACGACGGGGAGGTGAGGCTGGTGGACTATCCCACGCTGGAGACCGCGCCATGACCGATGCGGCCATGGTCGCGCCCGCCGCCGGCGCCACGACCTGGCGCGCCCTGTTCGCCGAGGACGGCGGCGATCCGCTGGAGGCCTGCAAGGGCGCCCCGCCTCTGACCGAGGCGATCTCCCAGGCCGCCCAGAAGTTCCCCAGCGCCTGCTGGGAGGACATCGAGGGCGGCTGCCGCCGCGAGGTCGACAAGCTGATGGACCTGTCGGTCGAGAGGGTGCTGTTCGACGGCTGGATGAAGCTGGAGCGTTTCAAGAAGTGCGTCGAGGAATCCAAGGCCCATCCCGACGACGTCTTCTTCCAGGACCTCGACGACCACAAGATCGCCTCCACCCACAAGCCGCGCATCGAGCTGCGCTACGGCGCGGTCAAGATCGCCGACCTCGACTTCGAGATGGAGCTCGCCCTGAAGGTGAAGGGCGTGCGGCTGGAGGTGCGCGGCGGCAAGGTCGTCTGCGCCACGGCCGGAATCTTCGCCGCCAGCGCCAAGCTGTCGCTGCACGACCAGGTGCTGATCGAGAAGGGCACGCCGGAGTTCTCGGCCCCGACCAAGATCCGGTTTTCCTGACGGGCGCGGCTCTTCCCTTTCCGCCCGAAGCGGCTAGGGAGGAAGCTCCAGGGTTCAGGAGATCCGCCGCATGTCCGTCGACGCCCCGCTCGCCATCGGCCTGGTCGCCCACGACGACAAGAAGGCGGCCCTGGTCGACTGGGCCGTGACGCACAAGGCGTTCCTGTCCCGGCACAAGCTCTACGCCACCGGCACCACGGGCGGGCGGATCCTCCAGGCCCTGCCGGACCTGACCCTGACCCGCCTGAAGAGCGGCCCGCTGGGCGGCGACCAGCAACTGGGCGCCCTGCTGGCCGAGGGGCTGCTGGACATGCTGGTGTTCTTCGTCGACCCGCTGTCGCCCCAGCCGCACGACGTCGACGTCAAGGCGCTGATCCGCATGGCGACCCTGGCCGACGTCCCCTTCGCCTGCAACCCGGCCACGGCCGACTTGATCGTGGCGGGGCGGTAGGCGGCTAGCCCGGGAACTTCAGCAAGTTCGGCCTCGGGATCGCGGCCTTGAACAAGCCCCGGGTCTTGGCGGTGTCGAGGCCGAAGTCGGCCCAGGCGCGCAGGAAGCCGGCGGCGGGCGTGGCGTCGGGCAAGGGCGACAGGACCAGTACGGGGCGGGCGGCCAGCAGCTTGCGGGCCGCGGCCCAGGCCTCGGGCTCGGCCGTGGCGTAGGCGCCGTCGCTGGCGACCAGCTCGGCGGCCAGGTCCGGATCGGCGAAGTGCAGGGTCACCGCCGTGTCGGCCGGCAGGTCGGCCAGGGCGCTCAGCGCCTCGATCACGCCGGTCAGCACCATCCTGGCGCCGCCGACCCGCCGCTCGCCGCCGGCCGCGCCGGCCAGGGTCCCGTCGGCGTTGCGGCGGACATGGGCCCAGCCGCCATAGCCGGGATCGGGTTTGCAGAGCGAGGCGGTCCAGAGATCGACGGAGGCGTTCATGCCTTTCTGTTTAGAGGCGGGTTCGGAAGCTGGCCAGGGGGGGCGGGGAGGGGGGCGTCGTGACGAACGTCGTTCTCCGAGGCATGCTCGATCGACATCCACCGAGTCGGAGCCTGGCATGTCGGATCTCGTTCTCGCCATCCTGCACCACCTGCTGATCCTGTCGCTGGCGGGCCTTCTCGCCGTGGAGAGGGTCCTGGCGAGGCCTGGCTTGAGCGGAGCGTCCCTTGGGACGTTGGCGAGGATCGACGCCGCCTACGGGGCGACGGCGGGGCTGATCCTGGTGGTGGGGTTCTGCCGCGTCTATTGGGGCGCCAAGGTGCCGGCCTTCTATCTGGAGAATCCGGTGTTCTGGGCCAAGATCGCCGCCTTCGCGGTGGTCGGCCTGCTGTCGATCCTGCCGACCATCGCCATCCTGAAGTGGCGCAAACAGGCCAAGGCCGATCCGGCCTTCACGCCCGCCGCCGACGACCTGGCCAAGGTGCGACGGGTGCTTGGCCTGGAGCTCGTGGTGTTCGCCCTGATCCCGATCTTCGCCGCCGCCATGGCGCGCGGCTACGGCCTCTAGCGGCCCGCGAACCCCCGCCCGGGCGGGAAGCGGAGAGCTGGGCCGGAACAGAGGGTAAACAGGATCTTAAAATCCATGGTTAACGTCATTTTCACTTGAGTGAACAATGTTCTAACAAGTGCGGCCGCGCGCGTTTTCCCACAAGGACCCGCCAAGCAAGAAGTGTGCCAATTCGGTGCAAAAACAGGGGTTTGGCGGGTGTTTTGGAACGAAGTGTAAACACGCTCCAAATATTTATGGTTAACGCCATCTTAAGGTCCGTTAACCGCTTGTTAAACGCGTTGGCTCCGGCTTTGCTACTCGTGCGTTGAACCCTTGCCGGACGTCCCGGCGTGGGACGGTCCGTGTGCGGAGTGCGCAGCGATGTTTGATTTCGGTCGTGATCTGAAGAGGCTCTTTGGAGTCGACGCCGGGGCGCCCGCCAGGGCCGCGGCGCATCGCGACGGACTGACCGGCGGCGACACCTCGCTGCTGGAGCTGCTGGACCTGCGCCTGCTGGTCAACGAGGCCCGCTCGGCCGACGTCGCCGCCGGCCGGATCGGCGCCAAGGACCGCGGCCACCGCCTGCTGGAGGCCGCCGTGGTCTGGCGCGAACTGGCCCGCCGCTCGGGCGACGCCACGGCTTTGCGCAAGGGCGCGGCCCAGGCCGAGGCCGCCGCCAGGATCTTCGAAGCCGAACACAAGCAGGACAGCCTGGCCGCCGCCCGCTGCGAACAGGCGACCCTGGCCGTGCTGGGCGCCGACCTGTTCGGCGACGAGGGCCTGCACGCCGCCGCCGGCGCCACCCTGACCCTGGCCAAGACCGCGCCCGGTCACCGCTGCGCCATGGCCGAGGCCCTGCTGGCCGGGCTGGAAGGCCGCGTGGCCCTGGGCGAGAACGACCTGGATCGCGCCCTGGCCGCCGCCGAGGCCTTCGAGGCGCCGCTGCGGGGCCTGTCGGCCGCGCGCCGCGTCAAGGGCGGGGCCTCGCGCCTGCTGCTGGCCGACCAGCGCGCCGCCCGCGTCGAGCTGCTGCTGGCCTGCGCCGCCCGCTTGAAGGACCGCGCCCTGACCGAGGTGGCGCTGGAGGAGGCCAAGACCGCCGAGGCGGGCCTGGATCCCGATTTCGAACCCCTGGCCTGGTCGCGGCTTGAATCCCTGCGCGGCGCGGCCCTGGTGCAGCTGGGCGAGCTGGACGGCGAGATCAACCACATCGCCGACGGCGTCGAGGCCCTGGCCGCGGCGCTCGAGCCGGTCACCGCCGATCACAGCCCGATGGACTGGGCGCGAGGCCAGGCGGCCCTGGGCGCCGGCCTGCAGGCGATGGGCGAGGCCACCACCTCCGAGCGCTGCTTCGAGCGGGCGGTCACCTGCTACGACCGCGCCTCGCACATCCTCAAGACCCAGCCGGCCCTGGCCCTGCGCGCCATCGTGGCCAACAACCGCGCCCTCAGCCTGGCCCGCTGCGCCGAGCTGACCGCCGACCTGGCCGTGCTCGACGCCGCCGAAATGGCCTTCAAGGCCGAACTGGCCTCGATCCCCGGCGCTCGCGACCCGGCCGCCTGGGCCGTGACCCAGATGAACCTGGCCCGGCTCTACGAGGCCCGGGTCGAGATCACCGGCCGCGACGACGGCCGCCTCGATCGCGCCGCGATGGCCCTGGCCAGCGCCTTCGACATCTTCGCCGAACTGGGCCTGCGGTCGCTGACCGACCTGGCGGCTCAGGGGTTGCAACGGGTCAAGCAGGCGCACGCCGCCTGACCCAAAATGAAACCGGACGGCCTCGAACGGGCCGAACCCAAGAACCAGTAGGGAAGACCCAGTGATCGCTTCGTTGCTCGCCGCCGCCGCTGTCTCGATCGTTCCGACCCCGGTCGCCGATCAGCCCGTCGTCACCCAGGTGAAGGACGTCCAGCCTCAGATCGCCGAAGCGATGCTCAGCTGCATGGTCAAGCGCGACGGCGGCCTGACCGCCTGCTCGGTGCAAAGCGAATTCCCCGCCGACATGGGCGTCGGCAAGGCCGCCGTGTCGATGGCCTCGCAGTTCCAGGTCGACCTGATGGGCCCCGACGGCAAGAGCCGCGCCGGCTCGTTCATCGACGTCCCGGTCCGCATCCGCATCCGCTAGGACGCGCGCCAGCAGCTCTCCCCCAAGGCTCGACCTGAGACGCGACACGCCCTAGCCTTTGGCGAGGTGGCGTTTCGGGGGCGATATGGGCGGGAGTTTCAGGGACTTGGACGTCTCACAGGCGATCTTTCTCGTCCTCTATCTGTTCATCGTCATCATGGGGCTGCGCGGCATGCCCTCGACGGTCCGTCGCCGCGCCGAGCCTCCGCGCTGCAAGGCCTGCGGGGCGCCGGTCGACACGAGCGCCGCGCCTCTGGGCCCGTGGGGCGGCTGGACCTGCGGCGCCTGCGGCGGTCCCGTCGAGCCCGCCGGCGAACCGGAACTCCGGACCGGCCCGCGCGGCTGGATGGACCAGCATCCGTGGGCGATGCACGGCGCGATCTGGGGCCTGGTGGTCTGGGGCCTGCTGGCGGGCCGCGACCTTTGGCTGCGCGAACCCACGCCCGATCTCCTGACCTTGCCCCTGACCGTCGTGGGCGGCCTGGGCGTCGGCTGGCTGCTGACCCTGATGCACCGGCGCCGAGGCTAGGCGCGCGCGATCACCACCTCGGCGGCGGGCGATCGTCGTCCGGCGGCGGCGGCGCGTAGCGGTCGTCATAGCGCCGGTCGTCGTAGCGATCCTGCTCGCGGCCTTCCTCCCAGCGCCGGCGGTCGCGCTGGGTCTGCTCCCAGGCCGCGCGGCGCTCGCGTTCGCTTCGGGCCTGGCGCTCTTCCTCCCACCGCTGCTGGGCGAGCTCGACGCCGCTTTCGCCGTGATCGCGCTCCCATCGGTCGTCGACCGGCTCGGGCGGCGGCGCGAGATCGTCATCTTCATCGGCCCGTGCGGTCTGGACCGGCGCGTATCGAGGAGGAGCCGGCGCGGGAGCCGGAGCTGGACGGAAGCCCGGTGTCCTGACGAACAGCGCCTCGCGGCCCTTGGCCATGGCCTGGGCCGCCTCGGACAGCCCGACGTCCAGCGGACTGGTCTTGGCGACCACCGCCTTGGGCGGCTCGACCAGGCGGATGCGCAGGCCGTCGTTTCCGGTCGCCTCCGCCGGTGGATCCGGCCGCGTCAGCGCGGGCCAGACGGCCGTCGCCAGGGCGACCGTCGTCACGATCCCAGCCAGGGCGACGCCGGCGGCCAGGGCCGTCTTGTTCTTGGGCAGTTCCACTAGGGCGCTCCGGAGACGGAAGGCCCCTCGACGGGAAGGGAACGGGGTCGGGAGGCGCCAGTTCCGTGCGAACGCCCGTCTTCGAAAGGCGGCTCTAGGCCGCCGCGACGTCGCCGCTGGTGCGGCGCATGCGCCAGAAGCGGATGGTGCGCAGGGCCGCGTCGCGGGGCAGGGCGGCATAGAGCTCGCCATAGGCCTTGGCCTTGCCCATGGCGTTGTCGTTCGGATCCAGGATCAGCAGGGCGAAGGTCAGGAACAGGGCGCGGTCGAAGTCCGCCGCCTTGCAGACCACCGACAGGGCGTCCAGCTCGCGGCGCTCGATGATCTTGCGGGCGGTGTGGAAGTCGATGTCGGCCAGCTCGGCCAGGGCGACCAGGAACTGGGTGGTCCGGTTGGCGCGCAGCATGGCGACCAGGGCCTGGGGCGTGATCGCGCCGCGCGTCTTCAGCGCCACGATCTCCTTGACGGCCGCCTGGTAGTCGGCCGGCAAGGCGCCGTCGCCGGCGGCGACGCGGTTGCGGCCGGCCTTCAGCGCCGCTTCCAGGATGGCTGGATCGACATTGGCGTTACGCTCCATGATCCGGTCGCGCAGGCGCGCCTCGGCCACGAAGTACATCTCGTTGAGCAGGTCCATCGGCATGGCCTTGCGGTCGATCACCGCCTCGTGCAGCTCGGGATTGGCCGCCGCGCGGTCGACCGCCGCCTCATGGGCCTCGCGCGACAGCACCGCGCCCTCGTTGCGCAGCAGCACGCCCAGGGTGGTGTCGTCGCCGCGCTCGACGATGGCGTCGGACACCAGGCTGGGCACCACCGGGCGCTGCGAGATGGCGCGCAGGTGGTCCTGGCCCTGGGTGCGGGCCACGTGCAGCAGGTCGGCTTCGCTGAGCTGGGGCGCGCCTTCCAGGATCGGACGGGCGATGGCGATGCTGTCGCTGGCCAGGGTCCGGGTCAGGGACGGCGGCGGCGTGGCGCTCGTGCCCAGCCGCTCGGCCAGCTCGATCCGCACGGCCTCTTCCATCTCGCCGGCCAACTGGCCCATCACGTCGTCGAACAGGCCCATCTCGACCTCGCCGTGACCGTCGGCGGCGAAGAACAGGTCGGTGACCCCGCGCAGCAGTTCGCGACGACGCGAGCTGGAGGGCTCATCGGCCAGGGCGATGAGGTCATGGAGGCGCGACTGGATCAAAGGCCTTCGTTCCGGGTCTTGGCGCGGCGGGTCGCGCTGTCGTCGTCATCGCCGTCGTCGCCGCGCGCGCCGGCCGCCAGCCAGTCGGCCGAACCGTGCATGGGGACGGCGTCCTTGGGCTCGGGCGGCGGCTCGCTGACCGTGACGAAGACGCGGTTGTCGACGCCGGCCGGCGGCGCGGCGTCGGGCGTCAGGCCATAGTCGCGACCCACCGAATAGAAGCGGGCGCCGGTCGCGCCGGTGTCGACGGCGGCGACCTGCGGGGCGGTTGGCGCGACCGGGGCGACGGCCGTCATGCGGGCGCTGCGGTAGCTTGACCAGTCCTTGGCCGGGGCCTGGGACTGGTCCGGCGTCGCGGCGGCGGCCGGCGATGGGCGCGGGGCGGCGTAGAGATTGGTCGGCAAGGTTGGCGCGGTCGGGGCCGGCGGCGCGTAGGCGACCGGCGCGGGCGCGGCCCTATAGCCGGCCCAGGCCGCGAGCGGGGCGGGTTGCGCCGGGGCGGACGGCGCCGGGGCGGCGACATTGGTCATGGCCTGGCGCTTGTTGGCCCAGCCGAGCATCGGGCCGTCGTAGCGGGCGGCGGTCGCGGCGGACGCCTGCCGGGGCGTTGTCGGGCCATAGCGGCTCTCGCGCGCACCCTCGGCGTACGCCGGGGCGGCGAGGCTGAACAGCACGGGCAGGAGCAGGGCGAAACGCATGAACCGGTCCGAAACGAGCGGGGGATCGCCCCGATTGATAGGCGTCCGGACTTAATCTTGACCTAACGCGGCCCGACCTCGCCGAAAGATTGTGGTGTTATGTCGCGTTTTCGACCTTGAGCAGGCGTCGGCGCGCGCGGCGGTCAGCGACCGCGCCACCAGGCCAGCAGGCGGCGTTCGGCCAGGCTGATCAGGCCGTGCAGGACCACCCCCATCATCGCCAGCACCACCAGGGCGGCGAACACCCGGGCGGTCTGCAGGCGATTGGAGGCCTCCAGGATGCGCCAGGCCAGGCCCTGATTGCCGCCCGATCCGGCCACGAACTCGGCGACCACGGCGCCGACCACGGCCAGGCCGGCCGCCACCTTGTGGCCCTCCAGCAGGGCCGGCACGGCCGAGGGCAGCCGCAGCCGCCACAGCCTCTGGACGCGACGCGCGCCGTAGAGGTCGAACAGGCGGGAAAGGTCCGGATCGACGGCCTTCAGGCCGGTCAGGGCCCCCGAGAAGATCGGGAAGAACGCCGCCACCGCCGCCAGGGCGACGACGGCGCGCTGAGGGTGCTCGATCCCGGCCCAGATGGTCATCAACGGCCCGATGGCCACCAAAGGCGTGACCTGCAGGGTGACGGCCACGGGGCGCACGGCGTCCTCGACGGTCGGGTTCAGGCTGACCAGCAGCGCCAGGCCGCAGGCCAGGGCGCTGGCCAGGGCCAGGCCGATCAGGGCGGTCGACAGGGTGTTCCAGGCGCTGGCCAGCAGCAGCGGCCAGCCCTCGGCCAGCGCCGCGCCGATCGCCGACGGGGCGGGCAGGATGTAGACGGGCACGGCCAGCACCCGGCAGGCGGTTTCCCAGGCGGCCAGCAAGAGGACGATCAAGAGGAGCGGGGCGAGGACGCGGGTCATGCGGAACAGGCCCTCCCCCTGTGGGGGAGGCGGCCCGAATGGGCCGGAGGGGGGAGCCGTCCCACCTCGGCAGGTTCCCCCCACCGATCGCTTCGCGATCGCCTCCCCCACAGGGGGAGGGACTGGTGCGGAGCGATCATGCCGCCACCCCTTGAGCCAACAGCCGCGACACCGCCTCGGCCGTCTCGCGGAACGCCGCCGTGGCGCGGAAGCCCGGCGGGCGGACCACCGGGCCGTCGACCGCCACCTCGCCGGCGATGCGGCCGGGGGCGGCGGTCATCACCACCACCCGGCGGGCCATGTAGACGGCCTCCTCGACATTGTGGGTCACGAAGACCACGGCCGGGGCCAGCTCGGCCGCCAGGGCCAGGACGTCGTCGGCCAGGGCGCGGCGGGTGATCTCGTCCAGGGCCGCGAACGGCTCGTCCAGCAGCAGCAGGCGCGGGCGGGTGACCAGGGCGCGGGCCAGGGCGGCGCGCATGGCCATGCCGCCCGACAGCTGGGCGGGGCGGGCGTTCTCGACGCCCCTCAGTCCGACCTTGTCCAGGGCTTGAACGGCATGGTCGCGGGCCTCGCGCCTGGCGGTCCCGGCCAGCTCCAGCGGCAGGGCGACATTGGCCGCCGCGCTCATCCACGGGGCCAGGGTCGGGGCCTGGAAGACCACCGAGGTCTCGCCCCGTCCGGCGGCGCGGCTCACGGTCCCGCGGGTCGGCGGCTCCAGCCCGGCCAGCAGCCGCAGGGCGGTGGACTTGCCGCAGCCGGACGGCCCGACCAGGGCGACGATCTCGCCGGGGTTCAGCGCCAGGTCGACCGGGCCGAGGGCGCGGCCTCGGCCGGGGTAGTCGACTTCGACCTGTTGGAGAGATGCGATGCTCAACGGCTGTCATCCCGGACGAGCGCGCAGCGCGAAGATCCGGGACCGACGCGTGAACTCAGCGCTTCCGGCGGTCCCGGATCGGCGGCCCTTCGGGCCTTGTCCGGGATGACAATCGATATGAGAGCGAAAGAGGTCACTTCGGCAGGAAATCCAGGGTGTAGGCCGACCTGTAGTCCATGTCCTTCGGGTACACCCCCTGCTCGGACGCGACCTGGAAAAACTCGGCCCAGCGCGTGTCGTCCATCTTGCCCACGCCCTGGCGCGGCACGATGCCGTAGGCGCGCATCTTCTCGCGGGCCTGGTCCAGGACGTCCTGGGTCATTTCCGGATTGTCCTTGAGGATCAGGGCGTCGCCCGGTTTGGGGTCGCCGTAGAGGTAGCTGGTCCAGCCGGCCGCGGTGGCCTCGACGAAGGCCTTCACGGCCGCCGGGTTCTTGGCGATCAGGGCGTCGGGGACCAGGGCGAACGAGGCGTAGGCGGGATAGCCGTCGTCGGCCAGCAGGAAGACCTTCGGGGTGATCTTGCCCTCCTTCTGGATCAGGTAGGGCTCGGACGTCGCATAGCCCTGCTGGACCACGGACTTGTCTGCCAGGAACGGCGCGGCCGAGTAGTTGTACTTGCGCACCTGGTCGTCGGTGAAGCCGTGCTTGGCCTTCAGCCACACCCAGAAGGCGGTGATCGAGGCGTCCGACAGCAGGATCGGGTGGCCCTTCATGTCGGCGATGGAATTGATGCCCTGGCCGTCGTGGGCGATCAGCACCTGGGGATCCTTATCCATGAAGGCGGCGACGGCTTTGACCGGCACCTTCTCCTTGGCCAGGTTCAGCACGATGAAGCTGTTGGAGCCGACGCCGACGTCGACCGCGCCGGTCGCCAGCAGCTGGGGCACGTTCACGCCCGGACCGCCCTGGATCAGGGTCACGTCCAGGCCGCGCTTGGCGTATTCGCCGGTCGCCACGGCCTGGTAATAGCCGCCCAGCTCGGCCTCGCCCTTCCAGTCGGTGGCCAGCTTCAGCACCGTGCGGCCAGGAGTCGGGGCCGCCTCCTTCTTGGCCGGCGAACAGGCCGCCAGCACGGCGCAGACGGCCAGGGCGGCCAGGCGCAGGATCTTCATGGTCGTCTCCCCGAATTGCCGGGTGAGGTTAGTGGTGGAGAAGGTGGTAGGGAAGCCTAGTTCCTCCCCCTGTGGGGGAGGCGGCCGAAGGCCGGTGGGGGGAGTTGTCGGATCGTCGATCCGGGTTGTGGTCGTCTGCCGATCGCTCCCCCCTCCGTCGGCTTCGCCGACACCTCCCCCACAGGGGGAGGACCTTCTACTTCCGCGCCAGCCACCGGCTGACCTTGGCGTACAGCACCTCGCGCTGCACCGGCTTGGCCACGTGGTCGACCATGCCGGCGGCGTAGCAGCGCTCGACCTGCTGGGGCAGGGCGTCGGCGCTCATGGCGATGATCGGCACGTCGCCGGCCCCGCCGTCCAGCGCCTTGATGGCCCGGGTGGCGGCCAAGCCGTCCATCTCGGGCATGTGGATGTCCATCAGGATGATGTCGAAGCCGCCGCGCGCCGCCTTGGCCACCGCCTGCTCGCCGTTGTCGGCGGTCTCGACCTGGCAGCCGACCAGGGTCAGCAAGGCCGCGCCGATCTCGCGGTTCATCGGGTGGTCGTCGACCAGCAGTATGCGGGCCGCGCCCGGCGTGGCGACGGGTCCGGGCTCGACGGCGTCATAGGCCTCGACCTGGGGCGCCTGCAGCTCGAGCCAGAAGGCCGAGCCGTGGTTCAGGGCGCTGTCGACGCCGATCTTGCCGCCCATCAGCTCGACCAGCGCCTTGCTGATCGCCAGACCCAGTCCCGCGCCGCCGTAGGGCCGGCTGGCCGAGCTGTCGATCTGGCTGAAGCGCTGGAACAGCCGGCCTTGCTGCTCGATGGCGATGCCGACGCCGGTGTCGATGATCTCGAACTTGAGTCGGTCCTCGAGTTCTCCGGGTTCGATGGTCAGGCAGGCGCGGATCCGTCCCGCCTCGGTGAACTTCACCGCGTTGTTGAGCAGGTTCAGCAGCACCTGGCGCAGGCGCAGGCCGTCCAGGTCGTGCAGCCCGCCGACCGGATCGACGACCTCGACCTCCAGCGTCAGCCCCTTGTTCTCGGCTTCGGGCCGGATGATCCCGACCGCGTCGTGCAGCACCGCCGCCGCCGAGGTCGGCTGGAACAAAAGCTCCACCTGGCCCGCCTCGACCCGCGAGAAGTCGAGGATGTCGTTGACGACGGTCAGCAGGGCCGTGCCGGCGCTGTCGATCAGGCTCAGCTGGCGGCGGACGTCGGGCGGCAGGTCCTGGCGTTCGACCAGCAGCTGCGAGAAGCCCAGCATGCTGTTCAGCGGCGTGCGGATCTCATGGCTCATGGTGGCCAGGAACTCGGTCTTGGCCTCGTTGGCGGCCAGGGCCCGGGCCCGGGCGGCGCGGGTCAGCTGCTCGCGGCGCACCAGCAGGCGGCGCAGGCGCTCCTGCTGGGCCAGGGCCAGGCCCGCGGCCAGGCTGGTGACGAACAGCACCCCGACGAACACCTGGACCAGCCGGTTCTGGTGGGCCTGGGACCAATTGGTCGAGATCTGCGGCCCCCACAGCCCGTGGACGGTCAGCGGAATGGCGACGCAGGCGACGATCAGCGAGGCCTGGGCCGCTCCGCGCGGACCCAGGCGGAAGGCGGCCAGCAGCGCGACGGGGAACAGCAGGAACGGCGCGGGCAGCCCCTTGGCGTGGAACACCGTCGCCGTCAGGACCGCCACCAGCAGGCCTAGCCCCAGCGTTTCAGGCATCGGGCGCTGGAAGGCGCGGCGATGCTCGCTGTCCAGCAGGACCAGCACGGCCGGCAGCACGATCGCCATGCCCAGCACGCCGCACAGGAACCAGTCGGTCAGCAAGGTCACGAAGGGAAGGCCGTAGACCATGGCCAGGACGGTCGCGGCGACCACGGCCATCAACAGGGTGACCGGCGCGGTCAGGGTGGTCAGCAGGGCCAGCTGCCGCATGGTCCGCACCCGCGGCGGTCCGCCGAAGAAACGCCGGGTCACCCGCCAGACCAGCAGGGCCTCGCCGACGTCGACCAGGGTGTAGAGGGCGGCGCGGCCGACTCCGTCGCCGACCAGAAGATCGATGGCCATGTGGCCGATCACGGCGACGATCGTCAGGATGGCGCCGCGCCGCGGGCTCAGCACCAGCAGGCCGCCGGCCAGCAGGGCGTTCGACGGCCACAGGGTCGCGACGCCAAGGGCGTTGCGGGTCAGGAAATCGCTGAACGCCTGGCTGGCCAGCAACGCCACGGCCAGGACGAGCAGGACCCTGTCCTGCCGTCGCTGTTCCTGATGGGCGACGTTAGCCTGCATTGTTTTCCCGTTCCCCGGACGGGAAGAAATACGCGACCAGGGGCGTTACGTTTCGTCGATACGCGATGCTGTGACGCTTTGCCGCATCCTAAGGTGAAGTTCAATCGCCTCGGGGTTGTGGTTTGTCCCGGTTCAGGATTTCGCGCCGCCGCCAGGCGTCGATCCGGGTCATCAACGGGGTGGCGGTGACGCCGTGGACGAGGATCGAGCACAGCACGACGAAGCCGGTGATCGCCCAGAGCCCGTCCCAGCCATGAAAGTCGCCGTGGTTGAGGCCGTAGGCCAGGTAGTAGAACGACCCGATCCCGCGAATGCCGAAAAAGGCCACTACCGCGCGCTCCCGCATAGAGTGCGGCGCGCCGATCAGGCCGATCCAACCGGCCAGCGGCCGAACGATGAAGACCAGCGCCAGCCCGAACGCCGCCTCCCTCCAGGTCAGGGAATCCAGCAGGCCGCCCGCCACGGCCCCGCCCAGCAACACCAGGACCAGCATCATCAGCAGGCGCTCCACCTGTTCGGCGAAGTCGTGCATGGCCTCGTGGAACTGGTGGTCGCGCTCGGTCGCCCGCAGGGCCAGGGCGGCGACGAACACCGCCAGGAAGCCGTAGCCGTGGGCGGCCTCGGCGACGCCGTAGGCCACCAAGGTCGCGCCCAGGGCCACCAGGCCGTCGCCGGTGCCCGAGATCCTGGCGTGCGGGGCCTTGAACGTGGCCCAGCCCAGCGCCTTGCCCACCGCCCAGCCGACCCCGGCCCCGGCGACCACGCGCCACAGCACGTCGACCGCGAGCCAGTGGGTGATCAGGGGCTGGCCCACGACCCCGCCGGCCAGGGCGACGGCGACCGCCAGGTGCACGAACGGGAAGGCGAAGCCGTCGTTGAGGCCGGCCTCGGAGGTCAGGGCGAAGCGGGCCTCGCCGTCCTCGCCCGACCGGGGCGGTCCGACCTGGACGTCGGAGGCCAGCACCGGATCGGTGGGGGCCAGGGCGCCGCCCAGCAGCAGGGCCGAGGCCAGGCCCAGCCCCAGGCCGTGGACGCCCATCAGGGTCACCGCGATGATGCTCAGCGGCATGGTGATGGCGATCAGCCGCCAGGACGAGCCCCAACGCCGCCAGCCGATCCGCCGGTCGATCTTCAGCCCCGCGCCCATCAGCGAGACGATCACCACGATCTCGGTCAGCCGCTCGGTCAGGGTCGAGAACCGCACGGGATCGGAACGGAAGGGCAGGACGCCGCCCTGGAACACCATCACGCCGATCAGCACGCAGAGGATGGCCAGGGAGAGCGGCAGGCGGCTGAGCGCCATCGGCAGCCACGCGACCAGCAGCACGACGACGCCGAGGCCAAGCAGGAACAGCAGATACGGGTCGAACATGCGTCCCTAACGCACAGGCGGCCTGACCGGGGGCGCCGCTGGCGCCGAACTGGGGGCCTCGCGCCGGACGCCCGAACCCGGCCGCGCCGTCGGGCGTTATGACCCCGGACCCTCAGGTCCAAGAGCTGGGAGCGTCATGGACAAGCTGTTCGCCAAATTCGCCAACGCCACCGCGCGGATCACCGGCAGCCCGCCGGCCTTCATCGTCTGCGTGCTGCTGGTCGCCGTCTGGGCCGCCACCGGGCCGATCTTCAAGTTCTCCGAGACCTGGCAGCTGGTGATCAACACCGGCACCACGATCATCACCTTCCTGATGGTGTTCCTGATCCAGAACACCCAGAACCGCGACGCCGCGGCGGTTCAGACCAAGCTCGACGAGCTGATCCTGACCTCCGCCGCCGAGAACGACTTCATGGGCATCGAGAAGCTGACCGAGAAGGAGCTGGCGGCCATGCACGCCCGCTGCACCGAGCACGCCCAGATCGCCCAGGACCGGCTGGACAAGGTCGCCGCCGAGCGTGAGTCCCGCAAGGGCGCCAAGGCCTCGCCGAAGGCCAAGCGCGCCCCGGCCAGCCGCCCGGCCGCCAAGAACGCGCCGGCGCGGCGGGTGAAGACGTCTTAAGGTCTAGCTCGAGATCTCACCTGGCCCGTTCCCCAACCACCGTCATTCCGGGCCTTGTGCCCGGAACCCCTCCTTCAGCCGACGGTGAAGCAAAATGGCGCGCTGGCGCGCCACACCTCCGCACCTGCGGCGGAGAAAGGGGTTCCGGGCACAAGGCCCGGAATGACGGTTGAAAAGGGGGATTGGAGAAGCATGAAGGACTGGAACCCCTACTTCTTCTCCAACAACAGCTGACCCTGCTTCTTGACCTGGCCGGTGATCTTGCCGGCGATCACGCCCAGCAGGCCGGGCAGGACGACGTCCATCCGCACCGAATCCTCGAACACCGTCAGCACGCCGGAGATCGGCTGGCCCATGGCCTGGGCCGAGAAGGTCAGGGCGTCGTCGGCCCAGCTCTTCTGGACGTCCTTCACCATGCCGCCGGTTTGGCTCAGCAGCTGGCCGAACCCTTCGTCGATCCGGCGGCGCGCTTCGGCGAGGCCCAGCTGGTGGGGAAGGGTGATGGTGATCGGCTTGCTCATGCGCGCGGCGCTCCTGCTGTCGGGGTCTAAACGCCCGTCGGCGACATATGGGGGCGACGTGGTCATATCATACGTCCGGAACTGACGTATAGAGCGGCGAAGGTTCGGCATCCAAGGAGGACGCCATGACCGACATCGCCATGCCCAGCCTGTTCCAGCCCCAGCCCCGCTCGGTCCGGTTCACCCGTCCCGGTCGTCCCGGCGGCCTGCTCGGGGCGCTGAACTACGCCGGCGTCCTGATGGTCTGGGGCGCGCTGTTCGTGTGGGATCCCCGGCTGGCCATGCAGGTGCTCCGCGAGCGTCGCGCCGACTCCCCGATCCGCCGTCGCCCCTAGCCAAATCCGCCAGACGGTGGGATGGCAGGGACATGCAGCGCACCGTCTCGATCGCCCATGCCAGCCACCGCCTGAAGGCCCCGTTCCGCATCTCGCGCGGGGTTAAGACCGCCGCCGAGGTGGTGGTGGTCGAGATCGTCGAGGGCGAGCTGATCGGGAGAGGCGAGAGCGTACCCTACGCCCGCTACGACGAGACGGTCGACAGCGTGATCGCCCAGCTCCAGCCCGCCGCCCAGGCCCTGCGCGAAGGCGCGCGGCCGCACGACGCCCTGGCGCGGCTGACGCCCGGCGCGGCCCGCAACGCCCTGGACTGCGCCCTGTGGGACCTGCGGGCCAAGCGCGAGGGGCTCAGCGTCGAGGCCCTGACCGCCTTGCCCGTGCCCGACAGCCTGGTCACCGCCGTCACCGTCAGCCTGGACAGCGTCGAGGCCATGGGCGCGGCGGCCCGCGCCGTGGCCAGCGCGCCGCTGATCAAGGTCAAGCTGTCGGCCGAGGATCCCGCCGCCCGGCTGTTGGCCGTGGCCAGGGCCGCGCCGAACGCCCGGCTGATCGTCGATCCCAACGAGGGCTGGGACTTCGCCATGCTCGACGGCCTCAAGCCCGTGCTGTCGGACCTCGACATCGCCCTGGTCGAGCAGCCCCTGCCGGCCGGCCACGACCAGGCGCTTGAGGGCTACGACCCGCCGTATCCGATCTGCGCCGACGAGTCGGTGCACACCGCCGAAGACCTGGCCGCCCTGCGCGGCCGCTACCGCGCCGTGAATCTCAAACTCGACAAGGCCGGCGGCCTGACCGAGGCCCTGCTGATGCTGGAGGAGGCCCGCAACCATGGCTTCACGCTGATGGTCGGCTGCATGGTCGCCTCGTCCCTGGCCATAGCGCCCGCCCTGCACCTGGCGGGGTCGTGCGCCTTCGCGGACCTGGACGGGCCGTGGTGGCTGGCGCAAGACCATCCCGGCGGCTGTCGGGTGGCCGACGGGCGGATGACGCGGCCGGCCGAGGGGTTCTGGGGCGACGGCCTGACGGCGACGGGCTTGTGGCTCTGACGGGCTGAACTCCAGCTGTACTTTCACGCATGCTGACGTAACCTGTGATTGAAAAATCAGGGAGATATCGTCATGCGTAAGCGCTCGATGACTTTAGCGGTCGCGGCTGTCTCCATCCTGCTCGCGCCCCAGGCGCTAGCTCCCAGGGCCCAGGCCTTCGGCACCATCCGCGCCCTGGGCCAGAACGCCGAGCATGAGCGCATCACGCGCAGCGGCCTGGCCTCGTTCGGGTTCGGCCCGCAGTCGCTGGGACAGCTGGCCGGGGCCAACGGCACCTGGGGCGCGGTCGGGATGCCCGACAATCCGGACCGCGGTCTGTCGAACCTCAAGGCCGCCCACTGCGACGGCGGCGATTTCTTCGACGCTCCGGGATATCCGCAGAGCCAGGCCGGCGCGGTGACCACCCTGACGGCGTGCCGCACCTACGTGATCACCAACATCAACGCCGCGGTGACCGACGCCGCTGGCCTGGTGAAGCCCAACCTCGAGCTGGACAGCACCAGCATCTGGGGCGGCTGCATCTTCAACGGCGCCAAGGGGCGGGCCAAGTGCAACGTCTTCGAGGACATGGGCCTGGTCTTCCATGCCGCTCAGGACTTCTATTCGCACAGCAACTGGACCGACGCGCCACGGGGCGCGCCCTCGATCGATGATCCCCAGGGACTGAACCATACCGCCCCCGCGCTCTGGCTGGCGCCGGGCGGCGGCGGGGTGTTTCCGTCGGGGCTGATCAGCGGCTGCTACGAGGGCTTTCCCGAATTCGCCCATTGCCCCGGGCGGATCAAGCACGCGGTGCTCAACAAGGACACCACCGGCACGGCGCGCGGCATGCCGGCCTACACGCGCGCCATGAGCGTCGCCGCTCAGGACACCCGCAACAAGTGGACCTATCTGGAGAAGCGGCTGGTCGCGGTCTACGGCGCGCCGCGCGGCAACAAGATGATCTGCGTGCTGAAGCGGGATGATCCGGCAAGCTGCTAGAATCCTTGTCCTTATGGGAGAGGGTTCAAGCGCTCGCGCCCCGCCCACACCGCGTGGGTCCCGCTGCTGATCTTATGGGGCAGGGCGATGCGGCACGTCGGGGTCATGGTCTTGGCGTCGACCACCAGGCACTCCGACGCGCCCCGGTTCTCGTCGATGATGAAGCTGACCAGGTAGCCGTCGTCCTCGCTGGTCGCCCCGACGCGCGGCGCGAACGGGGCCTCGCTGGCGTAGCGGCCGGGCTCCAGGGGCAGGCTCCAGCTCTGGCCTGTCTCCAGGTCGTGCTTGACGAAGCCGTTGAACAGGAACCAGCCCGGCTTGGCGGTGGTCGAATAGGCGTAGCGGTAGGGCCGCCCGGCGTAGGCCTGGTTGAACATGCCGAACTCCAGGATCCGCTCGTCCAGGTGATGCTCGGTCGTCTCGCCGGTCGCCAGGTTGAACCGCCAGCGATGCAGCTTGGGGCGGAAGCTGTGCTCGTCCAGATAGGCCATCAGGTGGCCGTGGCCCTCGGGCGCGTCCTCCAGCGGGCGCGGTGTCGGGTTCTCTTGGAAGTAGCCGTCCAGAACGATCTCGTCGCCCTCCTCATAGGCGTTCAGCCAATGCAGGACGTAGGTCGGGGCGGCCTCGAACCAGCGCACCGCGCCGCCGTGACGCGGCAAGATCCCGAACCGCGAGGGCACGCCCTTGTGCAGGCGCACGGCGTGGATGCCGCGCTCCAGCAGGCCCGCGTCCCAGAACACCGGCAGGTCGTTGAGGATCGAATAGTTCGCGGTGAACGCCATGTCGTGCGGCAGGCGCGGGGCGGGCAGGTCGATCGGCTGATAGACCGTGCGCCGGCCGTTCGCGTCGACCACGCCGTAGTGCATGTAGGGCGCGTGCTTTGAGTAGTTGAAGAACAGCAGTTCGCCCGTCGCCTCGTCGACCTTGGCGTGGGCCGAGACGCCGTCCAGCGGCGCCCAGGCGGCGACGCCCAGGTTCTCCAGGGTCAGGGGATCCAGGCGATAGGCCTCGCCGCACTGGTAGAAGGTGGCGATCGCCTCGCCGCGATGGACGACGATGTCGGTGCTGGCAGTGTCCTTCAGGCCGCCATGGGCGCCGAAGCCCGGCCGCTTGGACGTGCCCGGACCATCCGCGAGACCGCCCCACAGGCTCTCGCCGGCTTCCTGCTCGGCCTCGAACCCGCGCGTGCGGATGAAGCGGTTGCGATAGCTGGCCTGGCCGTTCTGGAATTCGATCTGATGGACCATGCCGTCGCCGTCGAACGGGTGATAGCGGCCCAGAGGCTGGTGCACGGGGTTTTCGGTGTTGCGCAGATAGACGCCGTCCAGGTCGGTCGGGATCGCGCCCTCCAGCACCTCCAGATCGGCCGCGTCGACCTCCTCGTGCAGCGGCGTCCAGGCCCCGGTCAGGTAGGGGTGGTTGGTCGGCCGCAGCGACGCGCGGACCGGCGGCAGGCGCCTAATCTGCATGGCGATCTTCATGACGGTCCTCCCGGCCCCCAAAATCGTTCCTAACCCTAGAACGCCAGTCTCATTGCACAAATGACGGAAAATCGAACCGGACCGCTTGAGCGCCGTTCTTCCGCCGCCAGAACCGGTCTAGGTGATCGCCAAGCGCTGCCTCCGCGAGGTTCCCATGCCCTTCGACTCGCCGCCCCCCGTCGAACAGGTGATCGTCACCGCCGCCCGTCTGCCGCCCGCCGCCGCCGAGGCGGCCTTCTCGGCGGTCCATCTCAGCGAGCGCGACCTGGCCACGACCCAGCGGGTCGACGAGGCGATCAGCCGGACGCCCGGCGTCTCGCTGTTTCGCCGCACCTCCAGCCTGTCGGCCAATCCGACCACCCAGGGCATCAGCCTGCGGGCCATCGCCCCGTCAGGCGCGGGGCGCACCCTGGTCACCCTGGACGGCGTGCCGCTGAACGACCCGTTCGGCGGCTGGGTGATCTGGTCGCAGCTGGCCCCGGAGTCCCTGAGCGGCGTCGACATCGTGCGTGGGGCGGGGGCGGGCCCTTACGGCGCCGGCGCCCTGACCGGGGTGATCGGCCTGAAGGAGCGCGACGCGGGCATCGCCGGCGACGTTTCGGTCGGCGAGCTGGGCAGCCGGCGCGCCTCGGCGGCGGCGGTCTCGACCCTGGGGCGGTTCGAAGTCTTCGGCGCGGCCTTCTACGACAAGTCCGACGGCTATGTGCCGGTGCGCGGCGACGCTCGGGGCGCGGCCGACGCCAGGACGGGTCTCGAGGCCAAGAGCATCTCCGGCCGGATCGACATGGCCACGGGCCTGGGCCTGCTGTCGCTGCGCGGCGGGTTCTTCGAGGAGGAACGCGGGGCGGGCCTGGTCGGGGCGCGCGCCAACGCCTCGGGCAACGTGCTCAGCGCCACCCTGGTGCGGGCTCCGCGGGGTCAGGCCCTGGGCTGGCGGCTGCAGGCCTGGCGGCGGACCAGCGACCTGTTCAACAGCTCGGTCGCCGTGGCCGCCGACCGCTCGTTCACCACCCCGGCCAACAGTCAGGACAAGACGCCCGCTACCGGCTGGGGCCTGAACGGCGCCCTGCGCCAGAAGATCGGCGGCGTGGAGTGGGAGCTGGGCGCCGACGCCCGCCTGAACGACGGCGAGGAGCGCGAGCGCTACGGCTATTCGGGCGGGACCTACACCCGCGACCGGGTGGCGGGCGGCAAGACCTCGGTGGTCGGGGCCTATGCCGACGGCTCATGGACGACCGGCCCGTGGCTGGTGGCCGGCGGCCTGCGGCTGGACCATTGGGAAACCACCGACGGCTTCCGTGTCGAGCGCAACGCCCTGACCGGGGCCGTGCTGGTGGACCGGCGTCCGGCCGACCGCGACGGCGAGGTGGTCAGCGGCCGCCTGGGCGTGACCCGCGAGATCGCGGGAGACGCGGTGGTCCGCCTGGCCGGCTACACCGGCTTCCGCCCCGCCAGCCTCAACGAGCTCTATCGCCCGTTCCGAGTCGGCAACGACGTCACCGAGGCCAACGCCGCCCTCGAGCCCGAGCGCTTGGAAGGGCTGGAGGCGGGCGTTTCGCGCAAGGGCGCCAAGGGGCTGATCGAGGCTACGGCGTTCTGGAACCGGATCGAGGATCCGATCGTCAACGTCACCCTGGGCGCCGGGCCCGCGACCTTCCCGATCGGCGGCTTCATCCCGGCGGGCGGGGTGCTGCGCCAGCGCCAGAACGCCGGAACCATCGACGCGGTGGGCCTGGAGGGGCGGGCCGACCGCAAGGTCGGGGCCGTGACCCTGAGCTCGGCCCTGTCGGTCACCGACGCGCGCGTGGACGGCGGTTCGACCGCCCCGCAACTGACCGGC
The DNA here is from genome assembly GCF_001426905.1 of Caulobacter sp. Root1455. GTDB lineage: Bacteria > Pseudomonadota > Alphaproteobacteria > Caulobacterales > Caulobacteraceae > Caulobacter. Next base: position 390,888 of record NZ_LMFQ01000021.1, on the reverse strand, counting down.
AAGCGGCCTGCCCAGGCCCCGATCTGGAGCGCCACGGCGGGTCTGTCGGCCGAGCTGACCGACAGACTGACCCTGGCGACCGACCTGACCTGGGAGGGCAAGCGGTTCGAGGACGACCTCAACAGCCGCGTGCTCGACCCGGCCTACCGCCTGGACGCCCGGCTGAACTGGCGGGTGCGGCCTCTGGTGACCGCCTATGTGGCGGGGGACAACCTGCTGGACGCCAATATCCAGACCTCACGGACGGCCGACGGCGTGGCGGGCTACGCGGCGCCGCGCGTGGTGCGGGTGGGGCTGCGGCTGGCGATTTAGAAACCGTCTCCCGGAGGGGAGAGGGTTTTCGCTACCGCGCCGCCCGGCCCTCGAACACCACCTTCGCGCCCTTGCGCACCGCCGCCCCCAGCTCCGCCGCGTCCCAGTTGGTCAGCCGCACGCAGCCGTGCGAGGCGCGCTTGTTGACCAGTTTGGGATCGGGCGTGCCGTGGATGCCGTAGGTGTCCTTGGTCAGGTCGATCCAGGTGGAGCCCACCGGATTGTTCGGGCCCGGCTGGATGGTCAGCTTGCCCTTGGGCTTGCCGAACGTCAGGCGCGAGGGGTCGTAGGTGTAGGTCGGACGTGGGGCCATCGTATTGACCTCCCACTCGCCGGTGGGCGCGGGGCGCTCGGTGCTGCCGACCGTGGCCGGATAGACCGCCAGCAGGGTGTCGTCATCGCCGAAGGCGCGCAGCGTGCCCTTGGAATTGTCGATCAGGATCCGCGCCACCTTGCCGGGCAGGCCGTCGGCGCCCAGGGCCGCGACGATGATCGTGGTCCCGGCCCTGGAGAAGTCGACGCCGGGATTGAGGGCCCGCAGGAGCGGCTCGTCCATGTGGAACTTCTCGGCCAGGCCCTCGAGCGGCGTGCCGTAGCCGAGCGCCGGCAGCTTGGCCATCGCCTCGTAGTCGTCCTTGGGGATGTCCGGCGTGAACGGACCGGCCACGTCCTCGGCCGTGATGACATAGTCGGTCAGGACCGGCGCGGCGTCGGCGGCCAGGGCGTCCCAGACGGCGGGGCTGAGCTTGCCGTCGACGGTCAGGCGGTGAGCCTCCTGGAAGGCGCTGAGCGCCAGGGTCAGGTTGCCGCCCTCCTGGCCGTCGATCACGCCGGGCGAGAAGTGGGCGCGGTCCAGCAGCACCTGGGCGCGGACCAGATAGGCCTGCTTGGCCTCGGGCGTCACGGCGGCGGGATCGAAGGCGGCGGCGTTGACCGACAGGGCCAGCGGCGAAGGCGCGGCCGGAGCTGGCGCGGGCGCGGCGGGAACCAGCGGCGGGGTCTGCGGCGACGGAGCGGCGGGCTGCGACGCGGCCGGCGGCTGTTGCGGCTTCGGCGCGGGATCGGAACAGGCGGTCGTCGCCACGAGACAGCCAAGCAACAGGGCGGCGGGACGCAGGGTCGAGGGCATGTAACAACTCCGAGGCGGGAACGCGTTGCCCCTCTCAAGCCTTCAGCCATGGCGAAGTTCCACGGCGGTCCTCTGGACCAAGGAGCCACCGGTTGAAGATTCTGCGTCGGCTGATCTGGGTTGTGGGCGGGTTGGCCGTGCTCATCGCGGTGTTCTTCGCTTGGGTGCTGTGGCCCAGCCGGCCCTCGCCGGCCGTGCCGCCGCCCTCGGTCTCGGCCCCGCGCGAGCCGCTGGCCTACGAGCCGCCGACCTACCTGCCGTCCAACGACCCGCCGTCGAGCCCGACCTTCGCGCCGACGGCCGGTGCGACGCCCGAGGATTGCCAAGCCGGCGGGGCCTCGACCAGCGCCGCGCCGGTCAACGCCGCCTCGCTGACCACCCTGACCTGGGCGCCGTTCGGCCGCGACGAGATCGGCTGGGAGATCTACGCCCCGCACGTCGCCCACGAGATCCAGACGGCCTGCGCCCCGGGTTCGAACCGCTTCGCCGCCGCCCTGGCGCGCTGGCAGGGCGGCCATGGCCTGAAGTCGACGGGGACCTTCGATCCGGAGACCTTCAAGGTGATGCTGGTGCGCTGGCATCGCTCGCGGCCGTTCGTGAAGGTCAACGGCGAGGGGATCTGTCCCGGCGCGCCGTCGGCCGCCATGCTGGCCGCCGCCAAGCCCGAGGAGAGCTACGGCGGCAAGACCATCCAGCTGCGCCCCGGCGCTTTGGACGCCTATCGCCGGATGGTCGCCGAGGCCAAGGCGGCGGGCGTGGTGCGCGACCCACGGACCCTGACCCTGTTTTCCGGCTTCCGCGACCCCCTCGCCGACGCCGCCCGCTGCGCGAGCGACAACAACTGCCAGGGCGTGTCGCGCACCATCTGCTCGGCCCACCGCACGGGCCTGGCCGTGGACCTGTTCATCGCCGCCGCCCCGGGCTTCGGGCCGGACTCCAGCGCCGATCCCAACCGTCTGGCGATGGCCCGCTCGGGCGTCTATCGCTGGATGGTCGTCAACGCCGGCCGGTTCGGCTTCGTCAACTACGTGTTCGAGCCCTGGCACTGGGAGTGGACGGGCGAGCCGATGCTGCCGGGCGTGCCGATCAACAGCCTGCCGCAGGCCGGTTCGGGCAATCCTGGCGATCCGCTGCTGACGCCGCCTCCAACCTCGTCGCCGCCGGTCGCCGCGCCGCCGCCGCCAAAGGCCCGCCCGCCGTCGAAAGCCGCGCCGCGTCGCCCCGCGGGATCATGACCCGGGCGACGCGGAGGCCTCGGCCATGAAACTTCCTGATTTCGTGGACATTGTCTGGATGAGGGCCAGCCCACATAGGAAGTCATGAGCTTCGCCGCACCGCGCTTTCCAGACCGTCGCCGGATTCTCGCCGGCTTGCTCCTCGCCACCCAGGCGGCGGCCGGGCCGCGTCCGCCGGCCAGGCCGCCGGTCGTCACCGTGCTGGGCGATTCCATCACCGCGGGACTTGGCGTTCCGGCCCGAGCCGCCATGCCGGCCCAGTTGCAGGCGGCCCTGACCCGGATGGGCGTGGGCGCTCAGGTGCGGGCGGCGGGCGTGCCGGGCGACACCAGCGGCGGCGGGTTGGCGCGGGTCAATTACAGCGTCGCGCGGGACACCACCCTGTGCGTCGTCGCCCTGGGCGGCAACGACCTGCTGCAGGGGATCGAGCCGCGGGTGACCAAGGCCAATCTGCGCGCCATCCTGCAGAGCCTGCGTGACCGGCGGATCGGCGTGGTGCTGGTCGGGGTCGGCGCGCCGACCCTGTTCGGCGCGGCCTATGCGCGCGAGTTCAACGCCGTCTATCCGACCCTGGCCCACGAGTTCGCCGCGCCGCTCTATCCCAACATCCTGGCCGGGGTCGGCGGGTCGCGGCGGCTGATGCAGGGCGACGGCATCCACCCCAACGCGGCGGGGGCACGGGTCATCGGCGAGCGCCTGGCGCCGTTGGTGGCCCAGGCGTTGCGGACGATCCCGGCCCAAACAGCGGCTAGGTAGGCCTTGGCTAGGTGAAGAACGTCACCGCCACCAGCACCACCCCGGCGATCCAGACCGTCTCGAAGACCATCAACGCCACGGGCCGCCAGCCGGCGGTCATCAGGTCCTTGAACGAGGTCTTCATGCCGAGACCCGCGATGGCCGTGACCAGGCACCAGCGCGACACTTCGTTGGCCGCGTCGGTGACGGGCTTGGCCAGCCAGCCCAGGCTGTTGACGATCACCAACACCGCGAAGCCGATCAGGAACAGCGGCACGGTCGGCTTGGCGCCGCCGCCGGCTCCGGGGCCCATGCGCGCCACGACGAAGGCGATGGTGAACACCACCGGCAGCAGCATGGTCACCCGCAGCAGCTTGACATAGGTCGCCACGTCGCCGGTGTGGGGCGAGATCATGTAGCCGGCACCCACCACCTGGGCGACGTCGTGGATCGTGCCGCCCAGGAAGATCCCCGCCCGGGTGTGGTCCAGGTGCAGGGCCGCGGTCAGCAGCGGATAGGTGATCATGGCGATGGTCGACAGGGCCGTGACGGTGACGACGGCCAGGATGGTGTCGCGCTCGGCGTCCTTGCCGCGCGGCAGGACCGAGGCGATGGCCAGGGCGGCCGAGGCGCCGCAGATGCCGACCGCGCCGCCCGACAGCACCCCGAAGCTGGATCGCAGGCCCATGCGCTTGGCCAGCAACGCGCCCAGGCCGATCGTCGAGCCGATGCCGACGATCACCATTATGATCGGCGTCAGGCCCAGGCCCAGGATCTGGCTGGCGGTGATCCGCGCGCCCAGAAGCGCCACGCCGAAGCGAAGGATCGCTTTGGACGAGAACTCGATGCCCGGGACGCAGCGGCCTTCCTCGTGCAGGAAGTGGAAGGTCATCCCGAACAGCAGGGCGAACAGCATGACCGGCGCGCCGTAGTGCTGGGCCAGCCACTGCGAGGCCAGGGCGATGGTCACCGCCACCAGCACGCCGGGATAGAGCTTGATCAGCGCCGCCTGGCCGGGGAAACGGCGCTTGGCGGCTGTCGCGACGGCGGGTTCCGGCCGCGACAGCCCCTCCATGCCCTCGAGCGACTGGAAGAGCGCCCGCGCGGCGGCGGTGTCGGTGTCGAGATCGGAATTCATGAGCGGGCCCTGGGCCGGCGAGTCGCGCCGGTCCTTCGATCGAGACCCGATGCCGAAGACGGGGACAAGCCAAAAATAAACCCCTCGCCGCTGGGGCGAGGGGTTTGACTTGGCTCCGCACCGTCAAGGTCGGGGTTAAAGCTCCCGGCCACCGCCGCTGACGATCGGCTCGGGCGGATGCCCATGGCCATGAACGGCATGGCTGGGCGCGCGCTTCTGGTGCTGGAACAACCGGTCCATGATCTTGCTGGACCAGTTCTTCAGCATGTCCATGAAGATGAACACCACCGGGATGTAGAGCAGGGACAGGAAGGTCGAGGTGATCAGGCCGCCGATCACCGCGATGGCCATCGGGGCCCGGAACTCGACGTCGGCGCCGAAGCCGAACGCCACCGGGGCCATGCCCGCCGCCATGGCGACCGTGGTCATGATGATCGGCCGGGCCCGCTTGTGGGCGGCGTCGAGCAAGGCCTCCCTGCGGGTCATGCCGCCCTTCATGGCCATGATCGCGTACTCGACCAACAGGATCGAGTTCTTGGCCGCGATGCCCAGCAGCATCAGGATGCCGATCAGGGTCGACATCGAGAAGCTGCTCTTGACCAGGACCAGCAGACCGAACGCGCCGCCGATGGCCAGGGGCAGGGCGGCCATGATGGTCACCGGGTGGGCGAAGCTGCGGAACAGCAGCACCAGCACGACGTACATCAGCAGGATGCCGGTGATGAGGGCGGCGGCGAAGCCGGTCAGCATCTCGGCGATGAACTCGGCGTCGCCGGCCGGGGCTTCGCGCACCCCGGGCGGCAGGTTCTTGACCGCCGGCAGGGCGTGCACGGCCTTGGAGGCGTCGCCGACGACCAGGCCGTCCAACTCGGCGGTGATCTCGGCCACCCGCGAGCGGTCCTGGCGCGAGATCTGCGAGGGACCGGCGCCGAAGCGCACGTCGGCCACCGCGTTCAACGGCACCGAGCCGCCGTGGCTGGAGGGCACCTTGAGGGTCTCCAGCACCGACATGTTCTCGCGGGCGTCGTCGGTCAGGCGCAGACGGATCGGCACCTGGCGGTCACCCAGATTGTACTTGGGCAGGGACTGGTCGATGTCGCCGATCGTGGCCACGCGCACCGCCTGCGAGATCGCCCCGGCCGAGACGCCGGCCCGGGCGGCCTGGTCGGGCTTGGGGGTGACGATGATCTCGGGACGGGCGATGGCCGCGGTGTTGACCACGTTGGCCAGGCCCTTGACGCCGCGCATCTGGGCCTCGATGGCGCGCGCCGCGACCTCGAGCTGCGGGCCGTTGTCGCCGATCAGGCGCAGGGTGAAGGCGGAGCCGTCGCTGGGACCGCCGCCGTTGTTGCCGCCGGCGCCGATGCGGGCCCCGGGGATGGCCTTGAACTGGTCGACCATCTGGCGGCTGAAGTCGCGCTGGCTGATCCGCTGGCCTTTCGCCACGAGGTCGGCCGTGACACGGGCCTGGTTGACGCCGTCGCTGCCGACCGAGGCGTAGACCCCGGTCACTTCGGGGCGGGCCTCCAGTTCGCGGGTCATCCGCATGACGATGGCGTCGGTCTCGTCGAGGGTCGCGCCCGGCGGCAGTTCGACGCTGAACGGCGCGCGGCCGCGGTCGGCCGCCGGCTGGAACTCGAACGGCAGGCGGGTGAACAGGAAGCCGGTGCCGATCAGGATCGGCAGGGCCAGAGCGGCCACCTTGAGCTTGTTGCTCAGCGCCCAGTTCAGGGCCTTGAGATAGGGGGCCATCCAGAACGGATCGCTGTCGGGCTTGTGGTGGGCCTTGAGCATGTAGGCGCCCATCAGCGGCGTCAGCATGCGGGCGACCAGCAGCGAGAACAGCACCGAGATGCAGGCCGCCAGGGCGAAGGCCTTGAAGAACTGGCCGACGATGCCGGGCATGAACCCGACGGGCGCGAACACCGCCACGATGGTGAAGGTGGTGGCCACGACGGCCAGGCCGATCTCGTCGGCGGCCTCCATGGCCGCGTCATAGGGCGATTTGCCCCCGCGCATGTGCCTGACGATGTTCTCGATCTCGACGATGGCGTCGTCGACCAGGATGCCGACGGTCAGCGACAACGCCAGCAAGGTCACGCCGTTCAGCGACTGGTTCAGGGGCGCCATGAGCGCGAAGGTCGGCAACAGCGACAGCGGGATCGCCACGGCCGCCAGGAAGGTCGCCCGCCAGTCGCGCAGGAACAGCAGCACCACCAGCACCGCCAGCAGGGCGCCCAGGCCCAGGGCCTCGAGCGAGGCGTAATAGCTCTGCTCGATATACTTCACGTTCGAGGTCAGCTCGACGATCTTCAGTTCGGGGTGGGCCTTGTCGAGCTTCTCGACCTCCTTGCGGATCTTCTCGGCGATCTTGACCTCGCTGGCCCCGCGCGAGCGGACCATGTTGAAGGTCACGACCTCTTCGTTGTTGAAACGCGCACGGTTGCGGGGTTCGGCCCAACGGTCCTCGACGTCGCCCAGATCGCCCAGGCGCACGGTCTCGCCGTTGCCCAGCTGGACGCGGGTCTCGCGCAGTTGGTCGACCGAGCCGGCCGCGCCCAGGGTGCGGATGGCGCGTTCGGAGCCGGAGACGGTGACGCGGCCGCCGGGCAGGTCGGCGTTGGCCGACTGCAGGGCCTGGCTGACCTGGGCGGCGGTGACGCCGCGGGCGGACAGGCGGTCGGGGTCGAGAGCCACCTGGATCTCGCGGCTGACGCCGCCCTGGCGGTTGACCTGGCCGACGCCCTTGATGGCCAGCAGGGCGCGGGCGACGTCGTTGTCGACGAACCAGCTGCGTTGCTCCGGCGTCAGGGTCGGGGCCTGGACCACATAGGTGATCAGGGCGTCGCCCGAGATGTCGATGCGGGTGACGTTCGGGATCTGCATGTCCTGGGGCAGGGAGCTTTGCAGATTGGCCATGGCGTTGCGGACGTCGTTGGTCACCCGCTCGTGGTCGACGCCCAGCTCGAACTCGATGAAGGTCGAGGAATAGCCGTCGCCGACCGTCGAGCTGATGTGGCGCACCTGGCCCAGCCCCGCGATCGAGTCCTCGATCAGCCGGGTGACCTGGGTCTCCAGCTCGGTCGGGGCCGCGCCGGGGCGCGAGGCGCTGACCACCACGAAGGGCAGGTCGACGTCCGGATTGTCGTTGATCCGCATGCTGGTGAAGCCGGAGATGCCGGCGATGGTCAGCAGCACGAACAGCAGGATGACGGGGATCGGGTTCTTGATCGCCCAGCGTGAGATGTTGTTCATCGCCAGCCCCTAGCGTTTCGCCGCGACGGCCACGGCGGGCGGGGCGGTCTTGCCGGAAGAGGCGGCGACGCGGACGCTGTCGCCGTCGCCCAGGAAGCCCGCGCCCTCGACCACGACCCGCTCGCCGGGGTTCAACCCGTTGGCGGCCGTGCGGTCGGCGTTGCGGGCCAGGATGTCGATGCGCCGGAACTGGGCATGGTTGTTGGCGCCGACCACGAACACGCCCGGCTGGTTCTGGCGATAGAGGATGGCCGCGGTCGGGATGGTCGGGGCGGGCTGGGCGCCGGCCGCGATCTGGGCGCGGGCGAACATGCCCGAGCGGAAGCCGCTGCCGGGCGCCAGGCTGATGCGGGCCAGGCCGACCCGGGTCTGGGTGTTGACCTCGGAGGTGACGATGCGGATCGTCCCGGTGGTCTGGCCGACCTGGTCGGAGGTGACCGTGGCCGGCATGCCGGCGCGCAGGGCCAGCAGGTCGGCTTCGGGGATCTCGGCGTCCAGTTCCAGGCGGCCGTCGCGGACGATGCGGAACAGTTCCACGCCGGGCGAGATGATCTGGCCCTTGGTGACGCTGCGGCGGCTGATCAGGCCGGAGACCGGCGCGCGGACGACGGCCTGGCCCAGGCGGGCGAGGGTCTCGTTGCGCGAGGCGTCGGCGGCTTCCAGCTGGGCCGCGGCGGTCTGCTGGCGGGCGGTGGCGGTGTCGAGCGAGGCGGTCGACAGATAGCCCTTGGCCTGCAGCTCGCGCGAGCGGCCCAGGGCGGCCTGGGCCTCGGCCAGGGTGGCCCTGGCGCTGGCCACCGCGGCCTCCTGCTGGTGCAGCTGGGCGCGGAGCATGGTGTCGTTCATGGCCACCAGGACCTGGCCCTGGCGGACGGTCTGGCCTTCCTCGGCGTTGACCGACACGGCCGTCAGGCCGCCGGTCTCGGCGCCGACGGGCACCTCTTCCCAGGGCGTGACGGTGCCCGAGGCGTTGATGACCCGCGGCAGCGACTGGACGGACACCACCGACACGCCGACGGTCTGGCTGGCGGCCTGCGACGGCTTGGACGTCTTGGCCTTGGCCTTGTCGCCGCCGTGGTCGCAGGCGGACAGGCCCAAAGCGCTGATGCAGAGCATCACGGGCAACGCAGTCGAACGCAGGCCGCGTTTATTGATCCGTTGATGCACGACCACCTCAGCTCCGATTATTTGAACAGCCAACGCCTTCTAGCCGAGAAACGCCGTTCACCGGATTAAATGATCGTAAGGAGGCGCAACGAGGTCAGGTGAACCTGTCCGGACCGGGCCTCTCCCGTCGTCCGGCGTTCCAGGCGCCGATCAAAAGGGCGCCCATCACCAGGTAGCTCAGCAGGCTGCCGGCCACGTAGTAGGCGCGGGGGATGATCTGCTTGTCGATCGCCGCCGCCAGGTGAACCAGGGCGCTGACGCCCTGAAACGACGCCGCGGCCATGGTCCACCAGCGATCCGTCGTGAGGGCCAGGTAGAGCAGGACAAGCAGCAGCAGGACATCGACCACCAGCACGCCGCTCTGGGCGCCGAGCGTCTGCTGGTCGTCCTGCACCAGGGGGCTGGCGAACCAGGCCGCGGCCATCGCCGCCGCGGCGATCCGCTCGACCCAGCGCCCGCGCCAGACGGCGAGGCCGCAACAGGTCACGAGCACGGCGAGGCTGAACAGCTGGTCGAGAGTCTGGACGTACATCTGCGAGGTTTCTGGGGCAGGGCCGCCGGCGGCGCGCCGACCCTTCAGCGTAAACCCATCCCTGGCGCAAGCCGATACGGCAAGTCGCGGGCCCGATCACATGTGGGGGCGCATGATCGGGCCCGCGGCGCGAGGCCTGAGGAGGGGAGGGTTCAGGCGACTTCGCGCGTGGTCGGCACGGCCCGTAGGCTGCCGATCAGGCTGGGGGGCGGCTTCTTGCCGCCGCCGCCGAAGGAAACGGCCGAGAGGCCGATGTCGTGCTGGGCCTTGCTGAGGCCCTGATGGGTTTCGAGGATGTTCTGCCGGGCCACGCCCAGGGCGCGCATCGTCTCGATCGCGCTGATCAGGGCGTCCTGACCGACCATCACCGACAGGTTCGCGGCTTCTCGCGAGGCCGGCATCAGGGTGGTCAGGGCGGCGGTGCTGGCGATGGCCGCGTCGATGGCCTTCTCGGCGGCGAACAGGGCTTCGGCCACGGCCTCGGCGGCGCTGCGGCGTTCCTTGAGCATGACGGTTCTCCTCGCGCCGCCCATCCGTGGAGGCGCGACGCGTGATGGGGGTGAAGCTGTGGAGAGCGCTCGGGCGGCGACGGGCCTAGAAGAGGCCCCGAAGGGCGTGCAGGCCGGCGAGCAAGGATCCGAACGCGAAGGCGGTCGCGAGCATCATGGCGGCGATCAGAGCCAGCCGTTGGCCGACGGTCAGGTCATTGGGGCCTCCCCAACTTCCGAACGGCCGGGCGGCAGGAAGCTCTCGTCCATCAAGGCGCCCGCCACGCAGAGGATCTCGCGCAGCACCATTTCCGGCGGCTTGAAGTTCGCTTGCTTGCGCGTCGCGTTGACCAGGTCCGAAGCCATCATGGCGCTCTGGGCGGTCGCCGCCAGGCTGGCGAGCTGACGTTCCAGCTCCGTCCAGGTGAAGGCTGGGGCCAGGTCGTCCTGCGAGTTGAGGGTCGGCCAGGTCTTCTGAAAGTTCAAGGCGTCGCGGCGCAGGCTGATGGCCTGATCGATCGCGTCCTTCTGAGAGTCCGTAAGTGGCGGCACCGGCTGTTCCTTCCTCGATATCGCGGCCCTCGACCTGTTGGTCGGCGAACCGCGAGACCTCGACGGGGTCAAAAGACCTGGAGGAAGGATGAGCAGGGGAAGGCGGAGGGGCTAGTCCCGCCGCGTCGGACCCTGACGCGATCGGAGGGGGCGCGATCGGAGGGGGGGTCTGGTTGCGGGGCGAGACCAGGCGGGCGGCCTCGTAGCGATCGGCGACGCCCAGCCGCCGCCGCGCCTTGTCCAGGTGCCAATCGACGGTGTGCTTGGACAGGCCGAGACGGCGCGCGATCTCCTTCGAGCTCAGGTGCTCGTCCACGAGACGCAGGCAATCGCGCTCACGCGGCGTCAATCGGTCCATGCCGCTCACTGTCTGGTCCAAGCCGTCGGCCCCCGGGTCCATTCGGCTGATTGTATTCCGAAGGCGCTCCACCGCAAGATGCGGTCAGCTCTTGGGCAAATCCGAGGCGGCCAGGTTGGAGGAGATCTTCCAAAGGTCGATCGCGCCGTCGGTCGCGTGGCGGTCGATCTGCCTCAATTCCTCGTCCGTGAAGCCCAGGGTGTTCAGCGCCGCCAGCGAATCCTCGAGCTGGGCCACGGTCCGCGCGCCGATCAGGGCCGAGGTGACGCGCGGATCGCGCAGCACCCAGGCCAGGGCCATCTGGGCCAGGCTCTGGCCGCGGGCCTTGGCCAGGGCGTCCAGGGCCTGGATGCGGGCGATGTTGTCGGCGCTGAGCATGTGCCCGCCCAGCGACCCCTCGCGGGCGGCGCGGGAGTCCTGGGGCACGCCGCCCAGGTACTTGTTGGTCAGCATGCCCTGGGCCAGCGGCGAGAAGGCGATGCAGCCGACGCCCAGGTCCTCCAGGGTGTCGAGCAGGTTGTCCTCGATCCAGCGGTTCAGCATCGAATAGGACGGCTGGTGGATCAGCAGCGGCACGCCTTCCGACTTCAGGATGGCGGCGGCCTGGCGGGTCAGCTCGGGCGAGTAGGACGAGATGCCCACGTACAGCGCCTTGCCCTGCCGGTGCAGGTGGGCCAGGGCGCCCATGGTCTCCTCCAGCGGCGTGGTCGGGTCGACGCGGTGCGAATAGAAGATGTCGACATAGTCCAGGCCCATGCGCTTGAGGCTCTGGTCGCAGCTGGCGATCAGATACTTGCGCGAGCCGCCGATCCCGCCGTACGGGCCCGGCCACATGTCCCAGCCCGCCTTGGTGGAAATGACGAGCTCGTCGCGATGGGCGGCGAAATCGGCGGCCATGACCTTGCCGAAGTTCTCCTCGGCCGAGCCGTAGGGCGGGCCGTAGTTGTTGGCCAGGTCGAAGTGGGTGACGCCCAGGTCGAAGGCCCGGCGCAGGATGGCGCGGCCGGTCTCGAACACGTCCGCGCCGCCGAAGTTCTGCCACAGCCCCAGCGAGATCGCCGGCAGGTCCAGCCCGCTGCGGCCGGTGCGGCGATAAGGCATGGCGTCATAGCGGGTGTCGGCGGCGACGTAGGGCTTCTGCACGGCGAGGTTCCTGTGTGGGGAGAGCACGGGGCGCGGATGGAATGGCGCGAAACGCTCTCTTTGTCATCCCGGACGAACGTCCCATGGACGCGCTTGGCCCGACCCGAGGGCCGGGAGGCGGACGAGAGAAGAGCGGCCTACTTCGGAACCAGCGCCTCGTGGATCGGCTCGACCCACGCATCCTTGTTGATGTCGTAGACGATGAAGTCGCTGTCGAACTGCCAGTAGGCCCAGGCCCAGCCGCGGGCCTCGGCCTCGCGGGCGGCGGCGTCGGTATAGGCGGCGCGCGAGGCCATGTCGCCCTTGTCGTAGGCCCCGAACTCGCCCAGCAGCATGGGCCGGTCGTGGGCCTTGGCCCAGGCCTGGACGCCGTCGAAGTCGGCCTTCATCCGCTGGCGCTCGGCCTGCGTGCCCCAGGTCACGCCCAGCTTGGGCGTGTCGGGATTCCACGGCGCGCCCTGGTGGGTGAACGCCATGGGCAGGTAGTAGTGGACGGTGGCGATCAGGTGGCGGTCGCCTTCCGGCAGGTTCAGCTGCTTCAGGTGATCGATGTTGTTCCAGAAGGCCGGGCCGATGATGACGTTGCGGGTCGGGTTGGTCGCGCGGACCACCGGCAGCAGCTCGGCGACCCAGGCGTTCCAAAGTTCGTCGGTCAGGGCCTTGTTCGGCTCGTTCAGCAGCTCGAACACCACGCCGTCCGGCGCGTCCTTGTAGCGTTCGCCGATCTGTTTCCAGAAGGCGGTCAGCTTGGGCTTGCAGGTCGCGGGATCATTGCCGCAGTCGCCGAAATTGTGTTCGTCGAGAATGACGGTGAGCTTCTGGGCGAGCGCGGCCTCGACGACCTGATCCAGCGTCTTCAGCCAGGCCGGGTCCAGCTGGTTGTCGGCGTCCATGTGCGAGAAGGCGTGCAGGTTGACCCGCACCGCGTCGAAGCCGCCGTCCTTGATGGTCTTGAAGTGGCGCATCTGGAAGCGGGCCTTGGCCGGATCCCTCCACAGCGGGTCGTAGCCGAGGACGTTGACGCCGCGGGTCATGGCCTTGACCTGGTCCCCCGGAGCGATCTCGCGGGCGGCGAGCGGCGTCGCCGACAGGGCCGACAGCAGGGCGCAGGCGGTCAGGATCTTGAAAGCTGGACGCATGGTGTTTCCTCGAGGGCTTCTGCGAGCCGCCTTGCCGCCTTTAGGCGTGACAACGCTGTCAACTTACCCGGAACGCGCGCCGTTGCAACGCCCGATCAGGCGTCGCGGCGGGCGCTGGCGGATTCAGTGTCGGGCGAGGCGGCGCGGATCAGATCCAGCACGTCGACCAGGATGATCTGCATCGCCTTCTGCGCGGCCTCGGCGTCGCGGGCGAAGATCGCGTCGGCCACATCCTCGTGCGAGGGGATCGAGGCGGTGCGGCCCTTGATGCGGTTGGTGAAGCGGATCGAGATCCGCAGGGCGGTGTTCACCAGCTCGTGCAGGTCGCGATAGAACGGGTTCTTGGTGGCGTTGAGGATCGCCACGTGGAAGGCGATGTCGGCCGACAGCGGATCGTCCTCGCCGCCGGCGGCGGCCTTCATGCGGTTGAGCGCCTTGCGGATCCCTTCAAGCCCGACCTCGTCGGCGTTGCGGGCGGCCAGGGCGGCGGCGGCGGGCTCGATGCCCAGACGCATCTCGGTGAACTCGGCCAGCAGGCGCAGGCTGAACTTGCGCTCCAGCATCCAGCGCAGGACGTCGGGATCCAGCAGGTTCCATTCGTTCTCGGGCTCGACCACGGTGCCGTGGCGGGGGCGGGCGCTGAGCAGGCCCTTGGCCGTCAGCATCTTGACCGCCTCGCGCGTCACCGTGCGGCTGGCGCCGAACTGCTTGGACAGCTCGCCTTCGGTGGGAAAGCCGACCTGGGCGTATTCACCCGTGACAATGGCCTGGCCCAAGGACTCGACGAGTCCATAGGTCAGACTGAGGCCCGGCTGCGTACGGATCACCAAGTGCTCGTTCCCCTGAATGCTCTCGAAAACGGTCGTCTTCAAAAAAGGTCAGACCTTGTAGCGTGCTTCGTTCACGCCCGGAACAATCATGTCAAAGATGAAGGCCCCGTCACGGCGGTCGTGACGGGGCTTGCGGTTCAGACTTGGGCGGTCATCCAGGAAAACGCCGCCCGCCTCATCACCACCAGGTGGCGTAAAGAACGATCAGGATCACGATCACGCCCAGGCCGGCGATGTTGAACCCAGCGGTGGTCTTGTAGCTGACGCCTTCCAGCGACACGACGTTGACCGCTTTCTTCTGCGGCGCGACCAGCGACACCAGAACGGCGGCGGCCAGGGTCAGAAGGAACACCAGACCCACGCGGTTCATGAACGGGATCACGAACACGCCCATCTTGTCGGCCACGAAGAAGGCGCCCGACAGGGCCGCGCCGCCGATCGCGGCCACCAGGGCCGAGGCGGTGGTGGCGCGCTTCCAGAACAGGCCCAGCATGAAGATCACCACGATCCCGGGGGTGAAGAAGCCGGTGAAGTCCTGGATGAACTGGAAGGCCTGCTCGGCCTTGCCCAGCAGCGGCTTGGCCATGACGATGCCGACGATCACGGCGGCGACGGCGGTGATCCGGCCCACGGTGACCAGGTGGCGCTCGCTCGAGCCGGTCTTGATCTTGGCGTAGACGTCCAGGGTGAAGATGGTGGCGATCGAGTTGATCTTGGCGGCCAGCGACGCGACGATCGCGGCCACCAGGGCGGCGAACACCAGGCCCAGCACGCCGGGCGGCAGCAGCTTCATCATCTCCGGATAGGCCTGGTCGGGCTTGGTCAGGCCGGGAACCAGCACCAGGGCGGCGATGCCCGGCAGCACGACGATCACCGGCATCAGCAGCTTCAGATAGGCGGCCAGGGCGATGCCCTTCTGGGCCTCGGCGATGTCCTTGGCGCCGAGGGCGCGCTGGATGATGTACTGGTTGAAGCCCCAGTACGAGACGTTCATCACCCACAGGCCGCCGAACAGCACGGACAGGCCCGGCAGGTCCTTGTAGTGCGGATTGTCCCTGCTGAGGATCATGTCGAACTTCTCGGGGAACTGGCTCGTCAGATGCTGGAAGCCCGCGACGACCCCGCCGCCCGCGCCGATCTTGTCCAGCGACAGGTAGACGATGATCAGGCCGCCCGTGATCAGCAGGGCCACCTGGACGATGTCGGTCAGGGCCACGGCCTTCAGACCGCCCCACAGCTGATAGGCCAGGGCGAACACGCCGATGATCACCAGGGCGGTCATCTGGTCGACGCCGGTCACGGTGTGGATGGCGATCGAGCCCAGCCACAGGATCGAGGTCAGGTTCACGAAGACGTAGAGGATCAGCCAGAACACCGCCATCACGTTGCGGACGCTGGGTCCGTACCGCTGCTCCAGGAACTGCGGCATGGTCGAGATGTTGTTCTTCAGGAAGATCGGCAGGAAGAACTTGCCGACGATCAGCAGGGTCAGGGCCGCCATCCATTCGTAGGAGGCGATGGCCAGGCCCAGGGCGTAGCCCGAGCCGCTCATGCCGATGATCTGTTCGGCCGAGATGTTGGCGGCGATCAGCGAGGCGCCGATGGCCCACCAGGGCAGGGCCTTGCCGGCCAGGAAGTAGTCGGTGGAGTCCTTCTTGTGGCCGCCCTTGTCGCGGGAAACCCATTGGGCCAATCCGAAGATGGCGACGGCGTAGATCGCCAGGATGACGAAATCGATGGTTCTCACTGGGGTCCCCCCTTAGGGCCGTATTCTTGTTGCGACGCGGACTGGTTACTGGGTGGTCTGGTCGACCCAGGCCGCCACCAGAGTCTTGGCCCGCTGGCTGACCTCTTCGGCCGTGTAGCCCGGGCGATAGAGCTCGCCGCCGACGCCGATGCCGGACACGCCGGCCTCGATCCAAGGCTTCAGATTGGCCGCGCCGACACCGCCGACGGCATAGACGCTGACGTCCTTGGGCAGCACGTCGCGCATCGCCTTGATGTGGCCCGGCCCGAAGGTGCCGGCCGGGAACAGCTTCAGCGCGCGGGCCCCGGCCTTGACGGCGGCGAAAGCCTCGCTGGGCGTGGCGAAGCCGGGCATCACGGTCAGGCCCAGGCCGACGGCGTGGCTGATGACGGCGGCGTCGGTGTTGGGGGTGACGATCAGTTTGCCGCCGACGCCGGCCACCTGGTCCACGACCTCCGGCGACAGCACCGTGCCGGCCCCGCATAGGGCCTGGTCGCCGAACGCGGCGCACAGCTTGCCGATGCTGACCAGCGGGTCGGGCGAGTTCATCGGCACTTCGATGGCCCGGACTCCGGCCTCGACCAGGGCCGCGGCGATGTCGATGATTTCTTCGGGCGTGACGCCTCGGAGGATGGCGACGATCGGCGGGGTCTGAAGCTTAGGCAAGGACATGAACTCCACTGTTCTGAGCTGGCGACAACGTTGTCAATCCAGCCAGGACGGCGGAATCGCCGTCGACGGCCACGCTGGACCCGCCATGGGCGGCGATGGCCTGGGCATAGAGGGCGCTCAAGGCCGGGGCGCCGATCAGCGACACCTGGCCCAGATCCCCAAACCAGCTTGAGGTGGTTGCGGTATCACTGGCGATCAGCAGGCCGGACAGGAAGCCCATGGCCTCGTCCTTGGGCAGGCCGTCCAGAAGTTGTCGGCTGCGGGTCTCGAAAATCAGGTGCGGCAGGCGCGCGGGCCCCTGTTCGACGATCCGGACGACGCCGCGGGCGAATCCCTCGGGCGACTCGGGGCCGTCTCCGGGGGCGGCCTTGGCCAGGATCGAGTGCTCGCGCAGCAGGGCGTAGAGCTCGCCGACCGGGGCGGTCAGGAAGCTGGTGATCGTCCCGTCCTCGACCACCACCCACTTGGTGTGGGTGCCGGGCAGGGCCAGCAGGCGGCGGCCGCGCTTGAGCGTGGGGTCGAGCTCGAGAGCGCCCAGGATCTGGGTCTCCTCGCCGCGCATCACGTCCGGTCCGCCCAGGGCGTTGCGGCACGACAGGCCCGGCACGATGGCCACCGGCAGGCCGTCGGCGTCGATGTGCAGCAGGCGTTCGCGGATGTCGGCGGCGTTGGCGGGGCAGGGAGCGTAGGCCGCCTCTTGCCAGCCGTTGCGCGAGCCGACCATGCCGCACAGCAGGGCCAGCGACGGCCCGGCCTCGCGCCAGTCGCCGACCAGGTCGAGGAAGGTGTCACGCGGCGACTGGGTCAGCGCCCCGATGCCCGGCCCGTCGCGGCGGTCGAGCACGCTCTTGCCCTGGCGCAGATAGAGCCGCAGGCGCGAGGTGCCCCAGTCGCCGAAGATCGTGACCGAGCTGTCCATGGGATTCATCAGTGGGACTCGCGGGTGACGACCGAACCGCTGGCGCCAACCAGGAAGTCCAGGTCCGCGCCCTTGTCGGCGCCCAGCACGTGGTCGATGTAGAGCTTGGCGTAGCCGCGCGTCGCCTTGGGCGCCGGCGGGTTCTGGCGCCAGGCGGCCAGGCGCGACGCCAGTTCTTCATCGGAGATCAGCAGGTTCAGCGATCGGGTCGGGCCGTCCAGCGCGATCTCGTCGCCGTCGCGGACCACGGCCAGCGGACCGCCGGCGTCGGACTCGGGCGAGACGTGCAGGATGACGGTGCCGAAGGCGGTGCCGCTCATGCGGGCGTCGCTGATGCGGACCATGTCCTTGACGCCCTTTTCCAGCAGCTTGGTCGGCAGGGGCATGTTGCCCACTTCCGGCATGCCCGGATAGCCCTTGGGGCCGCAGCCCTTGAGCACCAGGATCGAGCCGGCGTCGACGTCCAGGTCCGGATCGTCGATGCGGGCCTTGAAGTCCTCGATGGTCTCGAAGACCACGGCCTTGCCCTTGTGACTGAGCAGTTCGGGGCTGGCGGCGCTGGGCTTCATCACCGCGCCGCCCGGGGCCAGGTTGCCGCGCAGCACCCAGATGCCGCTGTCGGGCTTCACGGGCGCCTCGACGCCGCGGATGACCTCGGCGTTGAACACCTCGGCCTTCTCGTACTGCTCGCCGATCCGAACGCCCGAGACGGTCGGGGCCTCGGGGTTCAGAAACGCGGCCATCTGCTTCATCACCGCCGGCAGGCCGCCGGCATAGTGCAGGTCTTCCATCAGGAAGCGGCCCGAGGGCTGCAGGTCGACCAGCAGCGGCACGTCGCGCGACAGGTTGTCGAAGTCTTCGAGGCTCAGCTCGACGCCCAGGCGGCCGGCCAGGGCCAGCAGGTGGACGACGGCGTTGGTCGAACCGCCGATCGCGGCGTGGACGCGCAGGGCGTTCTCGAAGGCGGCGCGGGTGGCCACCCGCGACATGGTCAGGCCGTCATGCACCATGCGCACGATGGTGCGGCCGGTGTGGTGGGCCATGGCCGCGCGGCGGGCGTCGACGGCGGGGATCGAGGCGTTGTAGGGCAGGCTCAAGCCCATGGCCTCGACGATCGCGGCCATGGTCGAGGCGGTGCCCATGGTCATGCAGGTGCCGGGCGAGCGGCTCATGCCGCTCTCGGCCGACATGAATTCCGGCAGGGTCATCTCGCCGGCTCGCACGGCCTCGGAGAACTTCCACACGTCGGTGCCCGAGCCGATGTCCTTGCCGCGGAACTTGCCGTTCAGCATCGGGCCGGACGAGACGACGATGGTCGGCAGATCGACGCTGGCCGCGCCCATCACCTGGCCCGGGGTGGTCTTGTCGCAGCCGCCCAGCAGCACGACGCCGTCGATCGGATTGCCGCGGATCGATTCCTCGACCTCCATGGCCAGCAGGTTTCTGAACAGCATGGCGGTCGGCCGCATCTGGGTCTCGCCCAGCGACATGGCCGGGAACTCCAGGGGCAGGCCGCCGGCTTCCCAGACGCCGCGCTTCACATGCTCGGCGATGTCGCGCAGGCCCGCGTTGCAGGGGGTGATCTCCGACCACGTGTTGCAGATGCCGATCACCGGCCGGCCGTCGAACACGTCGTCGGGCAGGCCCTGACTCTTCATCCAGCTGCGATGGATAAACCCGTCGCGATCCAGCTTTCCGTAGCTGTGAGCGCTGCGGAACCTGCCGCCCCCGTTTCCCTGACCCATGTTCTTCCTTGACGCCACGGACCGCGGATACTCGCGTCCATGCCAGGCATTTATAGTATAATAATGATGGTTGCAAACGCCGCGGATTCACGGGGATTTCCGCCACCGTGGCGCCAAAGCCGCGCCCCAGGAAGCAAAATGATAGCGCTATCAATTTCGGCTTGTAAGTATCACTTATATGACTAAAGGTCAGATTCAGATCGTGCGACCGCCATAGCGGCGCACGTCACCGGCGCCCTGAGAGCGCTGGGACGGATCTCATCTGGGGGAAGGAAACCGGAATGCCGCTTCGCAATTCTCGCAACGCCATGCTCATGGGCGCGTCGGCGCTTGTTCTCTGCGCCGCTCTGCCCGCCGCCGCCTTCGCACAGGCGGCGCCGGCTCAGACCGCGGACACGGTCGAAGAAGTCGTCGTCACCGGCCAGCGCGCCGCGATCAAGTCCGCTCAAGAGATCAAGAAGAACGCCACCGAAATCGTCGACGGCATCAGCGCCGACGACATCGGCAAGCTGCCGGACCGCTCGGTCACCGAAGCGCTGCAGCGCATCGTCGGCGTCACCATCGACCACACCATGTCGCGCGGCGACCCCGAGCACTTCTCGGTCGAAGGCAGCGGCGTCAACATCCGGGGCCTGAGCTATGTCCGCTCCGAGCTCAACGGCCGCGACAGCTTCGGCGCCAACGGCGGCCGCGCGCTGTCGTTCGAGGACGTCCCGCCCGAACTGATGGCCGGCGTCGACATCTACAAGAACCCCTCGGCCGAGCAGATCGAAGGCGCCATCGGCGGCCTCGTGAACCTGCGCACCCAGATGCCGTTCGATCACAAGGGCCTGAAGGTCGGCGCGGCCGTTTCCGGCACCTATGGCGACCTCGCCAAGGGCGACTGGACGCCCTCGTACTCAGCGCTGATCAGCAATCGCTGGGACACGCCCGTCGGCGAGTTCGGCGCCCTGATCGACGTGGCCTATTCGGAAAGCCACACCCGCACCGACGGCATCCAGCAGGAAGCCTATTTCCCGCACGCTCCGAACGGCACGGTCTATAATCAGGGCACCACCACCACCACCGACGACACCACCGAGACCGGCAACGGCTGGAACACCACCGGCAAGACCGTCTGGGTGCCCAACGGCCTGCAATGGCGGACCCTGGATTTCAACCGCAAGCGCACCGGGGTCTTCGGCGCCCTGCAATGGCGTCCGAGCGACAAGTTCGAGACCTCGCTGACCTACTTCCAGTCCAAGTATGAAATGGAGTGGGGCGAGTACGCGATCTTCTCGCAGGTGTTCAATCCGGGCGACGTGGTCGTGACCAACGGCCAGTTCGACGACAAGGGCCTGTTCAAGAAGGGCACGCTGAGCGCGCCGGGCGGCATGTCGTTCAACGACGACGTCCGCGCCGCCGACCGCAACTCGCGGACCAGCGACGTGTCCTGGCACGCCCAGTGGACTCCGGACGACAAGCTGACGATCAAGACCGACGTGCAATATGTGCGCGCCACGACTCGCGGCTTCGACTCCACGGTCGCCACCGGCCTGCTGATCCCCAGCGAGGACGTCGATCTGTCCGGCGACGTTCCGAAGCTGTCCGTCGACAAGCAGTACATGGCCAACCCCGCCAACTACTTCTGGGGCTTCACCATGGACCACGCCGACGAGAGCGTGGGTCACGAGTGGGCCTGGCGCGGCGACGTCGAATACAAGTTCGACGCCGGTCCGCTGCGCAACATCCGCTTCGGCGCCCGCTACACCGACCGCGACGCCTCCACGATCCAGTCGAACCCGTCCTACAACTGGCAGGGGATCAGCCAGACCTGGATGCTGGGCTGGTACATGCCGGACCTGGCCTATCTGACGGACTATCCGGCTCCGACCACGGTCTACCAGTTCCCGAACTTCTTCAACGGCAAGGCCAACCTGCCAGCCGCCGTGGTGTTCCCGGCGCTGTCCCTGGCCCAGGGCTATCCCGACAGCTACAAGCTGCTGCACAGCTTCCGGGCTGACAACAGCTTCAGCGACAAGGGCTATGTCTGGCCGGCTCCCGCCTACGGCGGGCTGGGTTCGGAGAACCTGCAGGACGAGAACACCTGGGCCGGTTACGCCCAGGCGGCCTTTGGCTGGGATGACCTGAAGTTCCCGGTCGACGGCACCCTCGGCGTGCGCGTGGTCAAGACCAAGAACATCGCGACCGGCGCCTTCGTCGGCGCCACGACGCCCACGCTCGATCCGTCCATCCCGGCGGGCTTGATCCCGAGGTTCCAGGGCTCGACGCAGGAAGGCACGTTCCACAACGAATACACCGACGTGCTGCCCAGCCTCAACGTGCGGATCAAGCTGACCGACACGCTGCAGGCCCGCTTCGCGGCGGCCAAGGCCCTGGCCCGTCCGGACTTCACCCAGCTGCAGGCCTACACCACGATCAGCCAGTCGATCAGCGGCACGGGGACGGCGGCGGTCAGCAGCCTGACCGGCACCGCCAGCGGCAACCCTTATCTGGAGCCGACCCGCTCGAACCAGTTCGACGCGACCCTGGAATGGTATTTCGCGCCGACCGGCTCGCTGACCATGGCCGTGTTCCACAAGGACCTCAGCGACGTTGTGATCAACCAGGTCTACAACGTGCCCTACGCCTCGACGAACGGTCAGATCTACCAGTTCTCGACCACCGCGCCGGTCAACGGCGCGGACGGCAAGGCGTCGGGCGTGGAGCTCGCCTACAACCAGTTCTACGACTTCCTGCCGGGCTGGCTGTCGGGCTTCGGCCTCCAGGCCAACTTCACCTACGTGGACAGCGAGCAGACGGTCCATCCGGCCCCGAGCAACATCACCTCGGGCCAGGCCTCGACCCTGCTGCTGAACCAGTACGGCATCGACACCAACGGCGCGGGCTTCACGAACCTGCCGCTCGCGAACCTGTCGAAGTACAGCTACAACGTCGCCCTGATGTACGAGAAGGGTCCGATCTCGGCTCGCCTCGCCTACAACTGGCGTTCGAAGTACCTGCAGGCCGTCAACGTCAACGGCGGCCAGGGCACCAACGGCTTCGACAGCAAGACCGGTCAGTACAACCAGACCTGGGGCCTGCCGATGTGGGCCGACGACTACGGCCAGCTGGACGGATCGCTGTTCTACAAGGTCAACGACAAGGTCCAGCTGGGCGTCGAAGCCCAGAACCTGTCGGACAGCAAGTACAAGCAGCTGCTCCAACAGAACACCGGCTATAACGGCCGGGCCTGGTTCGTCAGCGGCCGTCGCTACACCGCCACCCTGCGCCTCAACTTCTAAGCCCAGGTTGGACTAGGATCGGGCCCGCGCTTCGATGAAGCGCGGGCCTTTTCCTTTCGCAGGTTCCAGGTGGAGAGCGGCGTGACCGACAATCGCATCCGCAAGATCGTCGTGGTTGGCGGCGGCACGGCCGGCTGGATGGCGGCGGCGGCCCTGTCGCGCTTCATCGAGGGCGCCCCCGTGGCGATCGAGGTGGTGGAGTCGGCCGAGATCGGCACCGTGGGGGTGGGGGAGGCGACGATCCCGCCGATCCGCCTGTTCAACGCCACTCTGGGCCTGGACGAGATCGACTTCATCAAGAAGACCCAGGCGACCTTCAAGCTGGGCATCGAGTTCAACGGCTGGGGAAAGCCCGGCTCGCGCTATTTCCACGGCTTCGGCGACTTCGGCCCGCCGATCGACGGCGTGCCGCCGCACCACCACTGGCTGCGCATGCGGGCGGCGGGCGAGACCGCTGGCCTGCAGGAGCATTCGCTGGTCACGATGATGGCCGACCTCGGCCGGTTCCGCCCGCCGACGCCCGACCCACGCTCGGTCTATTCGACCTACTCCTACGCCTTCCAGTTCGACGCCACGCTCTACGGCCGCTACCTGCGCGGTTTCGCCGAGGCCAACGGCGTCAGGCGCACCGAGGGCAAGATCGTCGACGTGGCCCTGCGCGCCGACGACGGCTTCGTCGAGGCGGTGGTGCTGGAGAGCGGCGCGCGGGTGGAAGCCGATCTGTTCGTCGACTGCTCGGGCTTTCGGGGCCTGCTGATCGAAGGGGCGCTGAAGACCGGCTACGAGGACTGGAGCCGTTGGCTGCCGGTCGACCGGGCTCTGGCCGTGCCCAGCCAGAACGTGGGCCCGCCGACGCCCTTCACCAGCGCCACGGCCCGCTCCGCCGGCTGGCAGTGGCGCATCCCGCTGCAGCACCGGACCGGCAACGGCTATGTCTATTGCAGCCAGTACATCGACGACGACGCGGCGGCGCAGACCCTGCTGGCCAATCTGGACGGCGCGGCCCTGGACGTCCCCCGGCCCCTGCGCTTCGTCACCGGCCGGCGGCGCAAGTTCTGGAACCGCAATGTCGTGGCCCTGGGCCTGGCCGGCGGCTTCATGGAGCCGCTGGAGAGCACCAGCATCCACCTGATCCAGAACGGCATCGGCCACCTGATCGAGTTCTTCCCCGACCGGGCCTGCGATCCGAAGCTGGCGGACGCCTTCAACGCCAAGAGCGGCGAGGAGTACGAGCGGATCCGCGACTTCCTGATCGCCCACTACTGCACCAACCAGCGGGTGGGCGAGCCCTTCTGGGACGCGGTCCGGACCATGAGCCTGCCCGACAGTCTCAAGGCGACGCTGGAGACCTTCCGCGCGACCGGATCGATGGGTTTGAACACCTACGAGGCCTTCTTCGAGCCCAGCTGGCTGTCGGTGCTGCTGGGCCAGCAGGTCTGGCCGAAGGACTATGACCGGCGGGCGGACGCCCTCCCGCTGGCCGAGCTGTCGCACGGGTTGAAGCTGCGACGGGGCGCGGTGCGGCAGGCCGCCGAGGCCTCGCCCGGCCACGCCGATTTCATCGCCCGCTACTGCCGCGCGGACCCGCCTCCGGACGCCTGACGCCGCGGCTCGAAACCGTGGCGAAAGGCTTCCCAAGCCTTGCCAAGGAATTATCATACTTATACGAGTGATAGCGCTAACAAAGTCGCCGCGATGGGATGCTTCCCGGGAACGTCGACGAACCGGGAGGCCCGATGCCCAGCCAGTTTTCACCCTCCGCGCGCGGCAAGCTCGCCTCGCCCCTCGCCTCGGCCCTGGCCGTTGTCGCGGCCGCGTCGCTGTTCGTCGGCGGCGCCCACGCGACGGACGCCCCCAGGCTGGTCGAGAAGGACGGTCGCCATGCCCTGATGGTCGACGGCGCGCCCTTCCTGATGCTGGGCGTCCAGGCCAACAACGCCGCCAACTATCCCTCGCAGCTGCCCAAGGTGTGGCCGGCCGTGAAGGCCCTGCACGCCAACACCCTGGAGATCCCGGTCGCCTGGGAGCAGATCGAACCGGTCGAAGGGCAGTTCGATTTCTCGTATGTCGACGTGCTGCTGAAACAGGCCCGCGAGAACGACGTGCGCCTGGTGCTGTTGTGGTTCGGGACCTGGAAGAACAACGGTCCGAACTACGCGCCCGAATGGGTCAAGCTGGACAACAAGCGCTTCCCGCGGGTGATCACCGCCAAGGGCGAGACCCGCAACTCGTTGTCGCCGCACTTCCCAGCCACGCTGGAGGCCGACAAGAAGGCCTTCGCCGCCCTGATGCGCCACCTGAAGACGGCCGATCCCGATCACACCGTGATCATGATCCAGCCCGAGAACGAGACCGGCACCTACAACGCCGTCCGCGACCACTCGCCGACCGCCCAGAAGCTGTTCGAGGGGCCCGTGCCGGCCCAGTTGGTCAAGGCGATGGGCAAGAAGCCGGGAACCTGGAGCCAGGTGTTCGGCAAGGACGCCGACGAGTTCTTCCATGCCTGGTCGATCGGCCGGTTCGTCGACGAGGTCGCCGCCGCCGGCAAGCGCGAGCTGGCCCTGCCGATGTACGTCAACGCGGCCCTGCGCGATCCCTTCAACTACCAGGATCCGTACACCTACTCGTCGGGCGGGCCGACCTGGAACGTGCTGGACGTCTGGAAGGCCGCCGCGCCCTCGATCGACGCCATCGCGCCCGACATCTACATGCGCGAGAGCGCCAACGTCCGGAAGACGCTGGAGCAGTACGCGCGGCCCGACAACGCCCTGTTCGTGCCCGAGATCGGCGACGACAAGGGCTTCGCGCGGTTCTTTTATGATGTGCTGGGCGCCCACGCCCTGGGCTTCTCGCCGTTTGGCCTGGATTACACGGGCTATTCCAACTACCCGCTCGGCGCCAAGACGGTCGACGCCCAGGCGCTGGAGAACTTCGCGGTCCACTACCGCCTGCTGGCCCCGATGGCCCGCGAGTGGGCCAGGCTGTCCTACACGGGCGATGTCTGGGGCGTGGGCGAGGCCGACGACCGCAAGGCCGAGACCCTGAAGCTGGGCGACCGCTGGACCGCCACAGTCTCGTACGGCGAATGGCAGTTCGGCTCGATCGACGCGCCCTGGATGGGCAAGGCCGACAAGCAGCCCAATCGCGAGGTCCCCGACGGCGGGGCCCTGATCGCCCGGCTGTCGGCCAACGAGTTCCTGGTCACCGGCTACCGCGCCCGCGTCAGCTTCGGCTCGGCCAAGGGCGAGCGGTTCATGATGGCCCGGGTCGAGGAGGGTCACTTCGAGAACGGCCAGTGGGTCTTCGACCGCCTGTGGAACGGCGACCAGACCGACTACGGCCTGAACCTGACGACCTTGCCGCAGGTGCTGAAGGTCAAGCTGGCCACGTACTGACATTGAACCCGCTCATCCCGGCGAGCGCGGGGATCGGCGCAGATAAATCGAGACCATAGGAAGACCCAATGCGCATGCTCCCGAAGACCTTCGCCGCCGGCCTGGCCCTGGCCCTGATGGCCTCGACCAGTGCGTTCGCCCTGGACGGCGCGTTCGAGAAGACCGCCGACGGCGTGATCGTCACCCCCGCCTCGGGGCCGGCCAAGAAGGTCCGGCTGCAGGTGATGGGCGAGCGGGTCATCCACGTCACCGCCACGCCGACCAACAGCTTGGACGTCCCGCCCAGCCTGATGGTCACGGCCAAGCCCGGCGGCGCCTTCACGGTCAGCGAGGCCGGCGGCAAGGTGGTGGTCAAGGCCGGCAAGGCCGCGGCCGAGGTGTCCCTGGCGGACGGCGCGGTCAGCTTCCGCGACGAGGCGGGCAAGCTGGTCCTCGCCGAGAACGGCCGGCGTCCGTTCAAGACAGAGACCATCGACGGCAAGACGTTCTACGGCGTCAGCCAACAGTTCAATCCGGGCACGGACGAAGCCTTCTACGGCCTGGGCCAGCACCAGAACGGCCAGATGAACTACAATGGCCAGGACGTCGAACTGGCCCAGTACAACCGCGACATCGCCGTGCCGTTCGTGCTGTCGACCCGCAACTACGGCCTGCTGTGGGAGAACAACGGCATCACTCGCTTCGGCGACCCGACGCCGTACGACCTGGCCTCGCGCGACCTGAAGATCTTCGACGCGGCCGGCAAGCCGGGCGGCTTCACCGCCAGGTACTACGTCAAGGGCGAGCTCAAGCTGACCCGGACCGAGCAGGACATCAACTACCGCTATCTGAAGGACCTGCCCAACTGGCCGGCCGAGCTGACGGGCCCCGACAAGAAGCCGGTCAAGGGCGCCACCGTGGTCTGGGAAGGCTCGGTCGAGGCCCCGGTCGGCGGCGTCCAGAAGTTCAAGCTCTACTCGTCCAGCTACGCCAAGCTCTATGTCGACGGCAAGCTGACGATCGATCGCTGGCGGCAGAACTGGAACCCCTGGTTCCACAACTTCACCGCCCCGATGAAGGCCGGGACCCGCCACAAGATCCGCGTCGAGTGGGATCCCAACGACGGCTACATCGCCCTGCTGCACAACAACCCGATCGCGGCGGCCGACCAGCATTCGCTGACCCTCACCTCGGAGGTCGCCCATGCGATCGACTACTACTATGTCGGCGGCGGCGACCTGGACCAGGTGATCAGCGGCTATCGCGGCCTGACCGGCGACGCGGTGATGATGCCGCGCTGGGCCTATGGCCTGTGGCAGAGCCGCCAGCGCTACGAGACCGCCGACCAGCTGCTGGGCGTGGTCAAGGAATACCGGGCCCGCAAGCTGCCGCTCGACAACATCGTCGAGGACTGGCGCTACTGGAAGGACGACAGCTGGGGCAGCCATAAGTTCGACCAGACGCGCTTCCCCGACCCCAAGGCGATGATCGACGAGGTCCACGACCTCAACGCCCACTTCATGATCTCGATCTGGGCCAAGTTCTATCCGACCACGGATCACTACAAGGAGCTCGACGCCAAGGGCCACATGTACCACCGCAACATCGAGCAGGGCGCGCTCGACTGGGTGGGCCCCGGCTATCTGAACTCGTTCTACGACCCCTATTCCAAGGAGGCGCGCGACATCTACTGGCGCCAGGTCAAGGAGAGCCTGAAGGTCTACGGCGTCGACGCCTGGTGGATGGACAGCGACGAGCCGGACATGCACTCCAACCTCGACATCCCCGAGCGCACCTTGCGCATGGGGCCGACGGCCATGGGCCCGGGCGCGGAGTTCTTCAACTCCTATCCGCTGATCCACACCACCGGCGTGTTCGAGGGCGAGCATGAGCTGAACCCCGACAAGCGCAGCTTCATCCTGTCGCGTTCGGGCTTCGGTGGGATCCAGCGCAACGGCGTGGCCCTGTGGAGCGGCGACGTGGTCGCGCGCTGGGACGACCTGAAGGACCAGATCTCGGCCGGCGTGAACCTGTCGATGTCGGGCATCCCCAACTGGACCACCGACATCGGCGGGTTCTCGGTCGAGGATCGCTACACCAACAAGGACCCGGCCCACTGGGCCGAGTGGCAGGAGCTGAACCTGCGCTGGTTCCAGTTCGGCGCCTTCAGCCCGCTGTTCCGCAGCCACGGCGAGACCCCGTTCCGCGAGATCTACAACCTCGCCGACGAAGGGACCGAGGTCTACAAGGCGCTGGCCTGGTACGACGAGCTCCGCTACCGGCTGATGCCCTACACCTACACCCTGGCGGCCGACACCTATCAGCGCGACGGCAGCATCATGCGCGGCCTGGTGATGGACTTCCCGGCCGACAAGACGGCGCGCGACGTCAATGACGAATACCTGTTCGGCAAGGCGTTCCTGGTCGCCCCGGTGACCGAGTTCAAGGCTCGCTCGCGGTCGGTCTACCTGCCGGCCGGCGCGTCCTGGTACGACTTCGAGAGCGGCAAGGCGTTCAAGGGCGGCCAGACCATCAAGGCCGACGCGCCGCTGTCGCGCATGCCGCTGTTCGTGAAGGCCGGCTCGATCGTGCCGACCACGGTGGTCCAGCAATATGTCGGCGAGAAGCCCGACGCCCCGCTGACCGTGGTGGTCTACACCGGCGCCGACGGGACGTTCGAGCTCTACGAGGACGACGGTCTCAGCAACGGCTACGCCCGCGGCGCCTGGAGCCGCATCCCGATGAGCTACGACAACGCCTCGGGGCGGCTGACGATCGGGGCGCGGTCGGGGTCGTTCAAGGGGATGGTCGAGAACCGCGAGATCAAAGTGCGGTTCATCGGGGGCGGGGCCAAGCCGGTCGACTTCGAGACGGTGGATCAGACGGTGGCGTATGCCGGTCAGCCGGTGGTGGTGATGCGGAAGTAGGTCAGGTGGCTCACTCACTTGCCCCCACCTGACCGCTTCGCGGTCTGTCCGCCCCCATAGGGGGCGGAGGACGCGCGCGCGGCGCCCTCTTCCCCCTGTGGGGGAAGAGGGTCGCGAAGCGACCCGTAGGGGGCAAGTGTTGGCCGCTGAACCTTACGCCTGAACCACCAGCTTCTTCACGATCAGCGCCGCCGCGTTCACCCGCTCGCCGCCCGGCTCCATCACCTCCAGGTGCACGTGGTTGGTGATCCCCGGATAGTGCCTTTGCAGGCTCTCGACGCGGCCGATGGTTTCGCCCAGGCGGACGGTCTGGCCGACCTCGACGCCGGGGGTCACGTAGAAGGCGCGGGCGACATAGCCGAGGGCCGGATTGCTGATCTCGACGAACTTCAGGTCGCTGGAGCCGGCATAGGCGTAGCCGATCTTGGTGACGTAGCCGGAGATCGGGGCCTGGACGTCCTGGCCGGCCTTGGCCACGTAGTCGACGCCCTCGTGCTCGCGGGCCCCGCCGTCGCGGCGGGCGCCGAACTGGCCGTCGCCGAACTCGTCATGGCCGCGCGGCGCGCCGCCGGTCGGGTTGGCGAAGTCGGGCGCGCCGTCGCCGTCGATGTCCGAACCGCTCCAGATCAGCGTCTTGCGGACCGGCTTTTGGGGCTTGGCGGCCATGTCGGCCAGCAGGCGCTGCAGGGTCGGCGAGGGGCCGCGGGGGGCCTTGTGCGGGTTCTCCATCGCCGCCACCACCATCGGAGCGAAGACCAGGGCCAGGCCCAGCGCGCCGCGCGCCAGGGGGGCGAGTTTCTTCGCTGTCGATGCTTGCATTAATTCGTCCTGGATCGTTTTGAGGCCTAAAGCGTTGGCCCGACTAGCGACCAGATAAGGCGAAGACGTGGCAAATTCCGTGCGACGGGAGGTCGCGCGTTGATTTGCCTGCCGCGCGGAATAGTCGAAGCTTTACTGTGGAATATGTTCCGGGTCGACCGTGATTTCGGAGATCAATGTTCGGCCGCGTCCCTCGAGGCTTAGGTGTGAGTGGCCGTGTTCGAGCAGAACCGCGTCCAGCGGCGACAGGTCGATCGCGCCCCCGGGGCGAAGGACGCGCAACGGATCCAGGACCAGGACCAGGGTCACCCGGGCCTTGGCGGCCACCTCGCTGGCGCCGGCCACGGTCAGCCTGCGGGTCCGCGCCCGCCACTTGTCGCGCCGCACCATCACGTTCAGGTCGCTGATCGGTCCGTCGGTCAGGCGGGCCGCGACCCGCGCCTCGCCCGGAAAGGCCAGGGGCGGGGAAGCGGCGTCCAGCGCCAGCATGCGGTCGTCGACGGTCAGCAGCAGCCCTTCGCCCTGGATCACCGTCAGCACCCGGTCCACGCCGGGGAAGGTCGAGAACGGGCCGTCGGCGGCGATCTGCGCCAGGCTGATCCGCCACTCGAAGCCGTCCAGGTCCGCCCCCGGCGGGAAGGCGGCCACCTCGCGCGTGTGGCCGCCGCCGTTCTTCCACGGCGTGGCGATCCGGTCGGCGGCTCTCAGGACGCGCATCTATCTAATCCGCGAGGAGGGGGGAGTATGGCTTACAAAATCCCCGGCAGGTCCAGCCCGTGTTCCCGCGCGCAAGCCTTGGCGATCTCGTAGCCGGCGTCGGCGTGGCGCATGACGCCGGTGGCCGGGTCGTTCCACAGCACCCGCGCCAGACGCTTGGCCGCCGCCTCGGTGCCGTCGGCGACGATCACCATGCCGGCGTGCTGCGAGAAGCCCATGCCCACCCCGCCGCCGTGGTGCAGCGACACCCAGGTGGCGCCCGAGGCGGTGTTGAGCAGGGCGTTCAGCAGCGGCCAGTCCGACACCGCGTCCGACCCGTCCATCATCCCCTCGGTCTCGCGGTTGGGCGAGGCGACCGAGCCGCTGTCGAGGTGATCGCGGCCGATCACGACGGGGGCCTTCAGCTCGCCCGAGGCGACCATCGCGTTGAACGCCAGACCCAGGCGGTGGCGGTCGCCCAGGCCCACCCAGCAGATCCGGGCGGGCAGGCCCTGGAACTTGATCTTCTCGGCGGCCATGTCCAGCCAGTGGTGCAGGTGCGGATTGTCGGGGATCAGTTCCTTGACCTTGGCGTCGGTCTTCCTGATGTCCTCCGGATCGCCCGACAGCGCCGCCCAACGGAACGGCCCGATGCCCCGGCAGAACAGGGGGCGGATATAGGCCGGCACGAAGCCCGGGAAGTCGAAGGCGTTCGTCACGCCTTCCTCCAGCGCCATCTGGCGGATGTTGTTGCCGTAGTCGACGGTGGGCACGCCGGCGGCCTGGAAGTCGAGCATGGCCTTCACATGCACCGCCATCGAGGCGCGGGCGGCGCGGTTCACCGTTTCGGGCTCGCGCTCCTTGGCGGCCGCCCACTGGTCCAGGGTCCAGCCGGCCGGCAGGTAGCCGTTGATCGGATCGTGGGCGCTGGTCTGGTCGGTCAGCAGGTCGGGGCGGACGCCGGCCGCGAACATGGCCGGCAGCAGCTCGGCGGCGTTGCCCAGCAGGCCGACCGAGATCGGAGTCCGGTTTCGACGGGACTCCTCGATCCAGGCCAGGGCCTCGTCCAGGCTCTCGGTGGCCTTGTCCAGATAGCCGGTGCGCAGGCGCATCTCGATCCGCGAGGGCTGGCACTCGACGGCCAGGCACGAGGCCCCGGCCATCACCGCCGCCAGGGGCTGGGCCCCGCCCATGCCGCCCAGGCCGGCGGTCAGCAGCCACTTGCCGGCCAGGTCGCCGCCGTGGTGCTGGCGGCCCATCTCGACGAAGGTCTCGTAGGTGCCCTGCACGATGCCCTGGGCGCCGATATAGATCCACGAACCGGCGGTCATCTGGCCGTACATCGCCAGGCCCTTGCGATCGAGCTCGTTGAAGTGCTCCCAGGTCGCCCAGCGCGGCACCAGGTTGGAGTTGGCGATCAGCACGCGCGGCGCGTCGACATGGGTGCGGAACACGCCGACCGGCTTGCCCGACTGGACCAGCAGGGTCTCGTCGTCCTCCAGCCGGCGCAGGGTCTCGACGATCTTGTCGTAGCTCTCCCAGTCGCGGGCGGCGCGGCCGATGCCGCCATAGACCACCAGCTCCTCGGGCCGCTCGGCGACGTCGGGGTGCAGGTTGTTCATCAGCATCCGCAGCGGGGCCTCGGTCAGCCAGGACTTGGCGGTGAGGGTGGTCCCGGTGGCGGGGCGGATGACGCGGGTGTTGTCGAGGCGGGTCATGGGCGGGTCTCGAGCGTTGAGAGGGAGTTTGGCGGGAGGGCGGCTTGGGCGCTCTGCGTCCTTCGAGGCTTCGCCTTCGGCTCGCACCTCAGGATGAGGACCGCCCTATTGAATTCCTCATCCCGAGGCGCCCGCGCAGCGGGCCTCGAAGGACGCAGGATGGTTGCCGGCCTCATCAATTCACTGCGGCTTGGGCGAAGGCGATGCAGGCCTTCAGCACGTCGGTGAGCGCGGCGCGCAGCGGCGCGGCGCGCGGGGCGTGGTAGGGCGTGGGCCAACTCGCCGGCGTAAGAGCCGCCGGCTCGTCGATATAGCCGCGGCAGGCCAGCTCCATCTGGACGGCGTGGACGCCCTGGTCCGGCCGGCCGTAGCGGCGGGTGATCCAGCCGCCCTTGAACCGGCCGTTGGTGACGCGCGGCAGGCCCGTGGCGTCGCAGGCGGCCTCGACCCTACGGGTCAGGCCCGGATCGCAGGCCGCCCCGCCGTTCGTCCCGATGTTGAACTGCGGCAGCTCGCCGTCGAACAGCCGGGGCGCGCGCGAGCGGATCGAGTGGGCGTCGTACAGCACCACCTTGCCGTGGACCGCGACCAGCCGGTCGAGCTCGGTCTCGAGGGCGGCGTGGTAGGGATCGAAGAAGGTGACGCGCCGCCGGGCGATCTCGGCCGCGCCCGGCTCCTGGCCGGCGACATACAGCGGCTCGCCGTCGAAGGTGTCGACCGGGCACAGGCTGGTGGTGGCTTGGCCGGGATACAGCGACACGCCCGACGGGTCGCGATTGACGTCGATCACCGTGCGCGAAACGCCGGTGCGGACCACCGCGGCGTCCAGACCGTCGGCGAAGGCGTAGAGTTCGCCCAGCCACCAGTCGGCGTCCTTGCGCGCCAGCCAGGGCGAGACCAGCCGCGCCTCGATGTCGGACGGGATGATCGTTCCGGCGTGCGGGATGCTGACGACCAGCGGGGCCTCGCCGCGCGTGACGTGGAGCCAGTTCTGCGGGCTCATGGCTCCGACCCTCCAACCGCCGTGCGTCCTTCGAGGCTCGCCCGCGGCTCGCACCTCGGGATGAGGAATTGAGCAGCGACAAAGCTCCTCATCCTGAGGCGTCCGCGCAGCGGGCCTCGAAGGACGCACGATGCTCGAGCGCTCACGCCTCCACCCCCGGCAGGTCGACGCTGGACGCCGCCACCACGACCGCGCCGGCGCGCACCAGGGCGTTGGCG
This sequence comes from Caulobacter sp. Root1455, assembly GCF_001426905.1. Lineage (GTDB taxonomy): Bacteria > Pseudomonadota > Alphaproteobacteria > Caulobacterales > Caulobacteraceae > Caulobacter. The sequence continues at coordinate 357,753 of NZ_LMFQ01000021.1, read as the reverse complement.
GCCTCCATGTCCGGGTGGAAGTGGCGGTCGTCCGACAGGTGCGGGACTTGCGCCCGCAGGATCCGGCGCACGCTCTCCAGGGCCGGACTCGAGGTCAGGGGCGCGTGGAAGTCGCAGCCCTGGACGGCGGCCAGGAGCTCGATGCCGATCACCGCCTCGGCGGCCTCGACCATGGCCAGCAGGCGCCGCGCGCCGTGAGCGGCCATCGAGACGTGATCCTCCTGGTTGGCCGAGGTCGGGATGGAGTCGACGCTGGCCGGATAGGCCTTCTGCTTGTTCTCCGAGACCAGGGCCGCGGCCGTGACCTGCGGGATCATGAAGCCGGAGTTGAGGCCCGGCTTCGGCGTCAGGAAGGCCGGCAGGCCCGAGCAGGCCGGGTCGACCAGCATGGCGATGCGCCGCTCGGCGATCGAGCCGATCTCGCAGACGGCCAGGGCGATCATGTCGGCCGCGAAGGCCACGGGCTCGGCGTGGAAATTGCCGCCCGACAGCGCCTCGTCCGTGTCGGGGAAGATCAGCGGGTTGTCCGAGACGCCGTTGGCCTCGGTCGCCAGGGTGACGGCCGCCTGGCGCAGCACGTCGAGGGCCGCGCCCATCACCTGCGGCTGGCAGCGCAGGCAGTAGGGATCCTGCACCCGCGTGTCGCCCTCGCGGTGGGAGTCGCGGATCGCCGAGCCGGCCATCAGGGCGCGCAGGGCGGCGGCGGTCTCGATCTGGCCGGGCTGGCGGCGCAGGGTGTGGATGCGCGGATCGAACGGGGTGTCCGAACCCTTGGCGGCCTCGGTCGCTAGGGCGCCGGTGACCAGGGCCGACTGGAACAGCCGCTCGGCGTCGAACAGGGCGGCCAGGGCGTTGGCGGTCGAGAACTGGGTGCCGTTCAGCAGGGCCAGGCCTTCCTTGGGACCCAGCGTCAACGGCTTGAGGCCCGCTTCCATCAGAGCCTGGATGGCCGGGAGACGCTGGCCGCCGACGAAGATCTCGCCGACCCCGATCATGGTCGCGGCCATGTGCGCCAGCGGGGCCAGGTCGCCCGACGCGCCGACCGAGCCCTGGCAGGGCGTGACGGGCGTCAGGCCCTTCACGAGCATGGCCTCCAGCAGGTCGGTGGTCGCCGGCTTCACGCCCGACGCGCCCTGGGCCAGGCTGGCCAGCTTCAGGGCCATCATCAGCCGGATCACCGGGACGGGCGAGGGCGCGCCCGTCCCGGCGGCGTGGGACAGGACGATGTTGCGCTGCAGGGTCTCGAGATCCGCGTCGCCGATCCGCACGCTGGCCAGCTTCCCGAAGCCGGTGTTGATCCCGTAGACCGGCGCGCCCTTGGCCAGGATGCGTTCGACGGCGGCGGCGCTTTCCGCGATCACCGGGGCGGCGCCGGGATGCAGTCGCGCGGGCGCGCCGCGATAGACGGCCTTCCAGTCGGTCAGGCTGACCTCGCCGGGGTTGAGAACGACTTCGATCACGTGACTTCACCCTTCCAGACGCGCGCATGGAGCGGGTTGAAGCCCATGCGATAGACAAGTTCGGCGGGACGCTCGATGTCCCAGACGGCCAGATCGCAGGCCTTGCCTGCCTCCAGCGTCCCGACGCTTTCCAGCCGCCCGATCGCCCGCGCGGCCTCGCGCGTGACGCCGGCCAGGCATTCGTCGACGGTCATCCGGAACAGGGTGGCGGCCATGTTCATGGTCAGCAGCAGGCTGGTCAGGGGCGAGGTGCCGGGGTTGCAGTCGGTGGCCAGGGCCATCGGCACGCCGGCCGCGCGCAACGCTTGGACGGGCGGCAATTTGGTCTCGCGCACGAAGTAGAAGGCGCCCGGCAGCAGCACGGCGGTGGTGCCGGCCTTGGCCATGGCGGCGATCCCGGCTTCGTCCAGGTGTTCCAGGTGGTCGGCCGACAGGGCTCCGAACTCGGCGGCCAGGGCCGCGCCGTTCAGGTTCGACAGCTGCTCGGCGTGAAGCTTCACGGGCAGGCCGTGATCGTGGGCCGCCTCGAACACCCGGCGGGTCTGGGCGGGGGTGAAGCCGATGCCCTCGCAGAAGGCGTCGACGGCGTCCGCCAGGCCCTCGGCGGCGACGGCGGGGATCATCTGGTAGCAGACGTGGTCGATGTAATCGTCGGGGGCGTCGGCGTATTCCGGCGGCAGGGCGTGGGCGCCGAGGAAGGTGGTCGTCACCGACACCTGGCGCACGTCCGCCAGGGCGCGGGCGGCGCGCAGGCTCTTCAGCTCATCGTCCAGCGACAGGCCGTAGCCGGACTTGATCTCGATGGTCGTCAGGCCCTCGGCGATCAGGGCGTCCAGGCGGGGCAGGGCGCTGGCCACGAGCTCGGCCCGCGAGGCGGCGCGGGTGGCCTTCATGGTCGAGACGATGCCGCCGCCGGCCCGGGCGATGTCCTCGTAGCTCGCGCCGGCCAGCCGCAGCTCGAACTCGTGGGCGCGGTCGCCGCCGTGGATCAGGTGGGTGTGGGGGTCGATCAGGCCGGGCGTGATCCAGCGGCCTTCGCAGTCGATGGTTTCAAGCGCCTTGAAGGCGGGCGCGTCGGCGGCCGGGCCGGCATGGACGATGCGACCGTCGAGGCTGGCCACGACGCCGTCCTCGACCACGCCCATGCCCGGCAGGTCGGCGGCGAAAGTGGCCAGGCGGGCCTTGCTCCACACCCGATCGCAGCGCATGGCCTGGGATCTCCCGACGCCGGTTCGGTCTCTTGCCGACGGCTTCAATATGTATAGACATATTCGCGCGACCCGAGGACTGTCCAGTGACCGACGACGAGTTTCCGTCAGAACCTGAGGCTGACGAGCCGATCTACACGCCGCCCCCCAAGACCGAGGGGGAGGTCGAGGCCGCGCCCGCCCCCGCGCCGGAGCGCGAACCCGAGCGCGCGCGGCCCGCCGGTCCCCAGACCCTGTGGTTCGAGCAGGCCCTGCTGGCCGACGGCTGGGCCAAGGCCGTGCGGTTCACGGTCACCGACGGGGTGATCAGCCGCATCGACACCGACGTCGCCCGCCAGTCCGGCGAAGTCGCCCACGGTCCATGCCTGCCCGGCCTGCCCAACCTGCACAGCCACGCCTTTCAGCGCGCCATGGCCGGCCTTACGGAGACACGCGGCCCGCCCAATAGTGGAAGGGGCGGAGACAGCTTCTGGACCTGGCGCGAGCTGATGTACCGGTTCGTCGACCGGCTGGGTCCCGACGAGGTCCAGGCGATCGCGGCGCTCGCCTACATGGAAATGCTGGAGACCGGCTCGACGCGGGTCGGCGAGTTCCACTATCTGCACCACGACAAGGACGGCTCGCCCTACGCCGACCCCGCCGAGATGGCGGCGCGGATCGCGGCGGCGGCCGACCAGACGGGCATCGGCCTGACCCTGCTGCCGGTGTTCTACGCCCATGCCGGCTTCGGCGGCGTCGCGCCCGGCGAGGGCCAGCGACGGTTCATCCATGACGTCGACGGCTACGGCCGGCTGATCGAGGCCAGCCGCGCGGCGGTCGCCGGCCTGCCCGACGCGGTGGTCGGGATCGCGCCCCACAGCCTGCGGGCGGTGACCGGCGAAGAGCTGACCGCGATCCTGCCGCTGGCCGGCGCCGACCCGATCCACATCCACATCGCCGAGCAGACCCAGGAGGTCGACGACTGCCTGGCCGCCACCGGCGCGCGGCCGGTGCGCTGGCTGATGAACAGCGCCCCCGTCGACAAGCGCTGGTGCCTGGTTCACGCCACCCACCTGAACGCCACGGAGACCGAGCGCCTGGCCAAGAGCGGCGCGGTGGCGGGCCTGTGTCCGATCACCGAGGCCAATCTGGGCGACGGCGTCTTCCCGGCCCACGACTACCTGGCGGCCGGCGGGGCGTTCGGGATCGGCTCGGACAGCAACGTGCTGATCGACGCGGCAGAGGAGCTGCGGACCCTGGAATACGCCCAGCGCCTGACCCGGCGGGCCCGCAACGTGCTGGCCAAGGCGCCGGGCAGCTCGACGGGCGGGGAGCTGTTCCGCGCGGCGGTCGGCGGCGGGGCTCAGGCCCTGGGCGTGGTCGGCGGCCTGCGCCGGGGGCGGGCGGCCGACTTCGTGACCCTGGACCGCGCCCATCCGGCGATGATCGGCCGCGACGGCGACGCCCTGCTGGACAGCTGGGTGTTCGCCGGGCGACACGGGACCGTCGACGGCGTCTGGCGCGGCGGCCGGCAGGTCGTCAGCGGCGGACGCCACCACGCGCGCGAGGCGATCCTGGCGCGCTATCGGACGGCCTTGGCCATTCTGTCTTGAGGGAGCGTGCTGGCTTGAGCGTGAACGAGACGACGCTGCACCAGCGCATTCGCGGCGAGATCGAGGACCTGATCCGCTCGGGCGCCTGGACGCCGGGCCGCAAGGTTCCGTCCGAGACCGAGCTGATGGCCCAGTTCGGCTGTTCGCGGATGACCGTGAACAAGGCGATGTCGGCCTTGGCGGAAGAGGGGCTGATCGTCCGCCGTCGCCGCGCCGGCTCGTTCGTGGCCCGGCCGCGCGTCCATTCCACCGTGCTCGACATTCCCGACATCCAGGCCGAGATCGTGGCGCGCGGCGAGACCTACCGTTTCGATCTGCTGGACCGGCGGCGGCGCGAGGCCAAGGCCGGCGATGTCGAGGAGATCGCCCTGGCGGCGGGCGGCGAGCTGCTGGTGCTGCGCGGCCTGCATGTCGCCGGCGATCGGCCGTTCGCCCTGGAGGACCGGCTGATCAGCCTGGCCGCCGTGCCCGAGGCGGCCGACCTGGACTTCGCCGACGAGTCGCCCGGCGCCTGGCTGCTGCACCACGTGCCGTGGACCGAGGCCGAGAACCGCATCAGCGCCGTCGGGGCCGACGCGGCGACGGCGGGGCTGATGGCGCTTGATCCTGGAACCGCCCTGCTGGCGGTCGAGCGCCGCACCTGGCGCGCCGACGCGCCGATCACCTGGGTGCGGCAGCTGTTCCCGGGCGAAGCCTACGACCTGGTGGCGCGGTTCGGCCGGACGCGGGGCTAGGGTCTATTTCTGTTTGGCGCTCAGGTCGGCATAGGCGGCGTCGATGGCTTCGTCGCGGCCGGTCGGATGCTTGGCCAGGCGGGCCTTGGCGGCCTTGGCCACGTCGGCGGCGCGGGCGGCGGTCAGCGTCGCCAGGTAGCGATGAGCCTTCAGCTTCTGGTCGACGGTGACGCCGCGCTTGATGGTGTCGGGCATGGAAGGCTCCTTGGGTGAGGCAGGTGGTCTACAGTGTGGGGACGCTGACGGAAACCCTCTCCCATGGGGAGAGGGAGGGGCCCACCGCGTAGCGGTGGGAGGGTGAGGGGATTCTGAGTCTGCCGGCGTGCCGGCGCTCCGGCCAACGGCGTCACCCCTCATCCTCCCACGCCTGCGGCGCGGGCCCCTCCTTCTCCCCTCCGGGAGAGGGTGATTTACAGCGACTGTCCGTCATCGACGGTGAACACCGACCCCGTCACCGCTCGCGCTTCGTCGGACGCGAGATACAGCGCCATCGCCTCCAGGTCGCTCGTCTCCATCAGCCGCTTGCGCGGGAAGGTCGAGACCAGCTTTTGGCCGCCTTCGCTGTCGAACCACGCCGCGTTCAGCTCGGTCTTGATGTAGCCGGGGCATAGGACGTTGACGTTGATCCCCTTGCGCGCCCATTCGCGGGCCAGGCTCTTGCCCATGTGGGCGGTGGCGGCCTTGGAGGCGGCGTAGGCGGTCAGGCCCGGCAGCACCTTGTGCGCGCCGATCGAGGCCACCAGCACGATGCGGCCGCGCTCGCTGGCCGGGCTGCCGGCCCTGATCATCCGCCGCGCGCCTTCGCGGGCGGTCAGGAAGACGCCGCGGGTGTTGACGGCCAGGACCTTGTCGAAGTCCTCGATCGCGATGTCCAGCGCCGAGCCCTCGATGTTGATCCCGGCGTTGGCGATCACCGACTCCGGCGCACCGAACGCGGCCTCGACCGCGTCGTAACCGGCGATGACCGAGGCCTCGTCCTCGACGTCCATGGCGAAGGCCTGGGCGGTCCCGCCGGCGGCGGTGATCTCGGCCACGAGGGTTTGCAGCTTGTCGGCCCGGCGCGCGGCGGCGGCGACCTTGGCCCCGGCCTCGGCGGCGGCCCGGGCGAAGGCGGCGCCGATGCCCGAGGAGGCGCCGGTGATCAGGATCGTGCGGCCGGCGAGGGTGGTCATTGGCGTTTCCTTTTTCCGGCAGTCTGGGAGGTTGCCGTAGAGAGCGTCAATGCGTCGGCGGCTCACCCACTTGCCCCCACCTGACCGCTTCGCGGTCTGTCCGCCCCCACAGGGGGCGGAGGACGCGCGTCTTCCTCTTCCCCCTGTGGGGGAAGACGGTCGCGAAGCGACCCGTCGGGGGCAAGTGGTTACACCAACCCAGGCCCCGAGATCTTCACCACCGGCGTGAACGCCGGTCGCGCCCTGGGCAAGACCACCCGCAACCCCTTGCCATCCCGCTTGAACGCCAGCGGCTCGGGCGAGCCCAGCAGTTCCACCCGCCGCACCTCGCCCGCGCTGGTCGGGCCGGAGGTCGCCAGGCTCTCGATCACCAGCTCGCCGTCCGGCCACGCCATCGGCAGGGCGTAGAGGTCGCCGGCCTTGGTCGTGAACCGGATGTCGGCGGCCTCGAACGGCTTGGCGTCACCCTCGTTCATCACGCCCTCGACCAGCCGCGTCGGGCCCTCGCCATAGATTCGCCAGGGCCGCGAGGCGTAGATCGCCGGGCCGTTGACGGCGATCCAGCCGGCCATGCCTTCCAGCACCTTCTCCTCCTTGTCGTCGATCGTGCCGTCGCCGCGCATGGGGATCGAGACCAGCAGGCAGCCGTTCTTGCTGACCACGTCGACCAATCGCTGGATCACGTCCCTGGCGCTCTTGTAGCCGTCGCGGTCGTAGAGCCCGCGGTCGTAGTGCCAGTTGCCGATGCAGGTGTCGGTCTGCCAGGGCTCGGACCGCAGGCGGTCGGAGAAGCCGCGCTCGACGTCCTCGACGATGCCCCGGCGTTGCAAAGGGCTGAGCTTCTTGCCGGTCACCACCACGTCGGTCGCGCCGCGCCAGGCGCGGGCCTGGTTGTAATAGTGGGCGGTGGCCGACAGCCCGGCCTGGCCAAGCGGCAGGGTGGTGTTGTCGAAGTAGACCAGGTCGGGCCGGTAGCGGTCGACCAGGTCGTTCTGGCGCGCCAGCCAGTTCTGGGTGAAGCTCGGATTGTTCGGCGGCGGGGTTTCGATCCACTCGCCGTCACGGGCGTCGTGCCAGGCGTTGGCGGCCTTGATGCTGTCGATCCCGTCGGGGATCAGCATGTTGCGGCCGGTGTAGAGCTCCTGCGGGTCCAACCCCTGCCACCACTTGCCCTTGCCGTCGGCCTTGGTCAGTCGATAGGCGTCGTAGCGCCGGCCCTTCAGCGGGCCCTCGGCGTCGTAGCCGTAGGCGGTCTGCCACCAGTGCCAGGCATGGGCCGAGTGGTTGGAGACGCCGAAGCGCAGGCCGTGGGCGCGGGCGACCTTCTCCCAGGTCCCGACGATGTCCCGCCCCGGACCGACGCGCAGGGTGTTCCAGGCATGGTGGCGGCTGGCGAACATGTCGAGGTTGTCGTGGTGGTTGGCCATCGACATGAAGTACTTCGCCCCGGCGGCCTGGTACTTCTTCATCAGGCCTTCCGGATCCCAGTTCTGCGCCTTCCAGCGGGGGATGAACTCCATGAAGCCGAAGGTCGTGGGGTGGCCGTAGGTCTTGACGTGGTGCTCGTAGACCGGATTGCCCTGGATATACATCTGGCGGCCGTACCAGTCGCCGTACTCGGGCACGCATTGCGGGCCCCAGTGCGACCAGATCCCCAGCTTGGCGTCGCGGAACCAGTCGGGGGTCTTGTAGCCGTCGGCCAGCGACTCCCAGTTGGGCTGGAAGCCGCCTTTCGGGGCGGCGAGGGCGGGCGTGGCGGAGGCGGCGGCCAGGCCGGCGCCGAGGTTCAGCAGGTCGCGGCGATTGAAGCTCATGACGATCCCTAAGGCTGGACAGGCGCCGAAGCGTTTGCTTGCGGATCGCCGTAGAGGATGCCTCGGCCGTGGACGCCGAGATAGACGCGGCCGAAGCGGTTCGGATCGCCGGTCAGGGCCCGCAGCTCGGCGAAGCCCCAATGGGGCCCCTTGGGATCGTCGTGCAGCTTGACCCAGGTCTTGCCGACGTCGTCGGAGCGGAACAGGCCCTCGACCCCGCCGACCTTGCCCCAGACGAACACCGCCGGATGGGTCTGGCCCGGCGCGGCCTTGCCGAACCCGACCAGGCCCGCGTCGCCGACGCCGCTGACGGCCTTGAAGCCGGCGCCGCCGTCGGTCGAGCGCATCAGGCCCTGGGCGGTGGGCAGCCACAGCTCGCCCTCGACGCCGGGGACGGCCTTCAGCGGGCCGCCCCTCGGCAGGTCGCGGGCCGTGACCTTGAACGTTTCGCCGCCGTCGGCGCTGGCCAGCACCGCGCCCTGGGCCGCGTCATAGACGTAGAACCGTAGCGGGTTCACCCGGTCCGAGGCCGGGGTGAAGTCGGGGCGCTCGGACTTGGTGACGCCCTGCACGGGCCGCCAAGTCCTGCCGTCGTCGCTGGAGACGTAAGGAACGGCGTTGCGCATGGCCCAGACCATCCGCTGGCCGTCGGCCGACAGGGCGATGCGGCCGGTGTGGATGTGGGCGTCGCGCGGCGGCGAGGCGGCGAAGGCCTTCCAGGTCTTGCCACCGTCGGTCGAGCGGAAACCGGCGGTCGGCGTCGGGTCGCTTGTTCGAACAAGAATGCTGGGCTCCAATTCGGCGTAGTCGAGGCCGCGATTGGTGCCGCCGTGCGGGTCGAAATAGCGGCTGCGGGCCGCGCTGTTCAGGTCGTCGTGGCGGAAGCCGCCGATGTCGCCGATCGTGCTGATCAGGGGGGCTCCGTTGGGAGGCGAGACCAACTCCAGGGCCACCGTCTCCTCCAGCCCCTCGTCGTCGAAGCGCCAGTGGGTGCGGCCCGAGCGGTCGGCCTCGGTCAGGTCCTGCGTCCGCCACAGGCCGTAGCCGGTGACATAGATCGCCTCGTCGGGATTGGTCGGGTCGATGTCGATGTCGCCGATCCAGTGGCCCATGGCGCGGCCGGCCTTGGCCTCCAGGCCGCGCACCCAGGGCGCGCCGCCGGTGTCGTGCTCGGACCTGTCGCGCAGACCCTTCCAGCTCTTGCCGCCGTCGGTGCTGCGGAAGACCTCGTCGCCCATGTTCCAGCGGTCGAGGGTCGAGACCACGACGACGCCGGGATGGGCCGGGTCCAGGCTGAGCCCGCCATAGCCGAACACGTCGGCCCCGCCGGGCCTGATCGGGGTGATGTCGGTCCAGGCCCCGCTGTCGGGGTCCATCTTCCAGACCGCCCCGTTGGTCACGCCGTTGGGCCCGAGGCCATTGCCGTAGGCGACATAGACCCCGCCCTTGGCGTCCAGCGCCAGGTGGTGCGGGATCAGGCCCTTCGGCTGGCCGCTGACCAGGCCCCAGCTCCTGCCGCCGTCCGTGCTGACCAGCAAGCCGCCGCCGCTCATCCCGTCCTTGGGCGCCGTGGCGAAGCCGGCATAGACGATCGCCGTTTCGCCGGTCCTGGTCTTCTCGACGGGGTCGAAGGCCGTCAGCGTGACGTGGACGCGCGGAAAGCCCTCGACCCGCGACCAGGTCTCGCCGTGGTCGGCGCTGCGATAGAGGCCGTCCTTGGCGCCCAGGAACAGCACCGCGCCCTGGGCGGGATCGACCATCAGCCGCTCGCCGGTGTTGCGGCCGTCCTCGTTGCCGCCGATCTTGACCGGCAGCTCGGTCTTCAGCCAGGTCGCGCCCCGGTCGGTGGAGCGCAGCACCGCGCCGCCGCGCGCATTGGGCCCGGTATATTCGCCGGCCGCCATGTAGAGCCGGTTCGGGTCGCGCGGATCGACGGCCAGGCTCAGCGCTCCGGCCAGCTGGCCGTCGGCGCGCTTGAGGTCGTCGTTCAGGGCGATCCAGCGGCGGGTCGCCCGGTCCAGGCGATAGGCGCCGCCGATGTCGGTGCGGATATAGACCAGCCCCTTTTCAGTGGGGTGATAGACCACCCCGCTGACGAAGCCGCCGCCCAGCACCTCGACGGTGTTCCAGCTATAGGGCTGAGCCACCGGCGGCGCGGCCAGGCCGGGCGCGGCCAGGGCCAGCGCGCCGGCGGCCGCGGCCAGGGCGAGGAGGGTTTTGAAGGAGGACAAGCGGGAACTTCCGTCTAGGGGGCGGGGGTCAGATGGACGGCCGCGCCGCCGCTGGGCGCGAGCTTGAGGGTCAGGACGTCGCCGGCCTTCACCGTCCGCTTCGAGGCGGCGAGATCGGTCGGCGCCGCGCCGTCCTGGCGGATGTCGGCGGTGAAGGCGCCGGTTCCCAGGAAGCCCAGCGGGACCTTCACGGTCCGTCCGGCCTCATTGGTCATGGCGCCGATCCACCAGTCCGCGCCCTTGCGGCGGGCCAGCACGATCGACTGGCCGATCTCGCCGGCGACGAACCGGGTTTCGTCCCAGGTGGTCGGGGCCGCGCTGACGAAGTCCAGGCCGGCCGGGCTGTCGCGGTAGGTGTCGGGACTGTCGGACACCAGGCCGAACGGGCTGTCATAGACCACGTACAGGGCCAGGGCCTGACCGCGCGTTGTCTGTACGAACGGCAGGTCGTTGCGCGGCTTGAACGCCGCCGGCGCCACGTTGCGGAAGCCGCCCGGCGTGTAGTCCATCGGGCCCAGCAGCATGCGGGTGTAGGGCAGGGTGACGTTGTGGGTGGCGGTGATCCGCCGGCTCCACTTGTTGTACTCCGCGCCCAGCACGCCTTCCTGGGTCAGGTAGTGCGGATAGGTGCGGGTCAGGCCCGTGGGGTGATAGGCGCCGTGCAGGTCGACCATCAGATGATGCTGGCCGGCCTTGGTCAGCAGGCGGTGGTAGTAGTCGACCATGGCCTGGTCGTCGCGGTCCATGAAGTCGACCTTGATCCCCTTCAGGCCCCACCTCTCATAGAGGGCCAGGGCCTCGTCCATCTGGTCGTCCATCGACTTCCAGTGGGCCCAGACCCACAGGCCGACCTTGCGTTCGGCCGCGTAGGCGACGAGGCCGGGCATGTCGATCTCGGGGATGGTCTTGGTGATGTCGGCGCCCGGCTTCACCGTGCCGGCCCCGCCGCTGTTCCTGTACCAGCCGTCGTCGATTAGCATGTAGTCCAGGCCGTTGGCGGCCGCGAAGTCGACATAGGCCTTGATCGTGGCGTCGTTCATCCCAGCCTTGGGCACGCCCGACACGACCGGTCCGTTCCACCAGTCCCAGGCGGCCTTGCCGGGCTTGATCCAGCGGGTGTCGGCCAGGGTGGTCGGCGGGTTGAGGGTGGCGACGAGGTTGCTCTCGATCAGCTTGCCGGCGGTCGGCGCGACCATGACCACCCGCCAGGACGAGACGATGTCGGCGCCGGGCTTGCCGCGCACGGCGATGCGCGGCTCGTCCAGCCTGGGCGACAGCTTGACCTGCACGCCCAGCCCGCCGTCGCCGCGGCCGGTCAGGTAGAGGCCCGCATAGTCCTTCAGGTCCGCCTCGGCGATCGCGAAGGCGGCGCCTCCGTCCTTGCCCCCGCCCTCGCAGACCAGGGGCGCGTCATAGAGATTGTGCTCGCGGAGCTTCGAGGCCTGGACCGGATCGAACTCGCCCTCGTGGCTGGTCCCGAACTTGCCCAGGTTCAGGCCCCGGCAGCGGTAGTCGGCCGGGAAGTCGAAGCGGGTCTCCTCGTTGCGGATGTCGACCGTCTCGAGCCCCGCCTGCCGGGGCAGCACGTAGCGGAAGGCCACGCCGTCGTCATAGGCCCGCACGATCACCCGCAGCCGGCGCTTGCCGCCCTCGGGCTCCTGGAAATCGACGCTGAGCTGGTTGTAGTGGTCGCGGACCGTCCGGGTCTTGCCCGCGACCAGGTCGTAGGTCGTGTCGCTGGCCGACGGGACGGCGCCGGTGATCTTCAGGCCGTGGGACAGCGAGCCGCCGGCGCTGAGCGCCAGGCCCAGCGGGGAGGGCGCCAGCAGGGGGCGGCCCTTGTAGGCGACGGCGTAACGGGCCTGGCCGTCGCTGTCCGAGACCGTGATCCTGAGCGCGCCGTCGGGGGAGGAAAGCCGCTTTTCGGCGGCGCCGACCGGGCCTGCCGCCAGGGCCGCCAGGGCCGCGCCGGACACAAGACTCGCCGCAATTCCCCGCATGTCGTCTCCCCCATGACGCCCAATGGGCGTTTCTATTTGTCACACAAATTAGACCGTGTATGGATCGCCGTCGAGCTTTTAGATACCGGTACCAATGAGGGCGTGTAGATTGCTCCGGCTGCGTCGGCGTGCGACTGACAACGCTGTCGGAATTCAACGATAAAATGTGGGGAGTTATGAACACCAAGGCCTTCTGCGCCGCGTTGCTGGCGACCACCCTTCTGACGACCACTGTCGTGAACGGCGCGGCGTCCGCCGCCGACACCAAGAGCACCGCCCATCCCGCCCTGTGGCCCGCCGCCAAGAGCCAGGGCCTGGTGGATCCCCAGACCGAGGCCTTCGTCGACTCCCTGCTGGCCAAGCTGACCCTCGAGGAGAAGGTCGGCCAGATGATCCAGGGCGACATCGGCTCGGTGAAGCCCGAAGACCTGAAGACCTATCCCCTGGGCTCGATCCTGGCCGGCGGCAGCTCGCCGCCGCTGGGCGCGCCGGACCGCTCGCCGATCGGCCCGTGGGTCGAATCGGTGAAGGCCTTCCGGGCCGCCGCCGCGCAGCGCGAGGGCGGCACGCGGATCCCGCTGATGTTCGGCATCGATTCGGTCCACGGCCACGGCAACGCCGTCGGCGCCACGCTCTTCCCGCACAACATCGGCCTGGGCGCGACGCGCGATCCCGAGCTGATCCGCAAGATCGGCGCGGCCACCGCGCAGGAAACCGCCGCCAGCGGCTTTGACTGGGCGTTCGGCCCGACCCTGACCGTGCCGCGCGACGACCGCTGGGGCCGGACCTACGAAGGCTATTCGGAAGATCCCGAGATCGTCCGTTCCTACGCCGGCCAGATGATCCTGGGCCTGCAGGGCGCGGTGAGCCAAGGTGGCGTCATCCAGCAGGGGCACGTCGCGGCCAGCGCCAAGCACTTCCTCGGCGACGGCGGCACCCACAACGGCAAGGACCAGGGCGACACCCAGGTCTCCGAGGCCGAGCTGATCCGCCTGCACGCCCAGGGCTATGTGCCGGCCGTCAACGCCGGGACCATGACCATCATGGCGTCGTTCAACAGCTGGAACGGCGAGAAGATGCACGGCAACAAGAGCCTGCTGACCGACGTGCTGAAGGGCAGGATGGGCTTCGACGGCTTCGTGGTCGGCGACTGGAACGGCCACGGCCAGGTGGCCGGCTGCACGCCCAAGAACTGCCCGCAGGCCGCCAACGCCGGCCTGGACATGTACATGGCGCCCGACAGCTGGAAGGACCTGTTCGACAACACCGTTGCCCAGGCCAAGTCGGGCGAGATCCCGATGGCCCGCATCGACGACGCCGTGCGCCGCATCCTGCGCGTGAAGGCCAAGATGGGCCTGTTCCAGCAGGCGCGTCCGCTGGAAGGTAAGGAAGCGCTGATGGCCTCGGCCGAGCACCGCGCCATCGCCCGCCAGGCGGTGCGCGAGTCGCTGGTGCTGCTGAAGAACAACGGCGTCCTGCCGGTGAAGGCCAGCGCCGACATCCTGGTCGCCGGCTCGGGCGCCGACGACATCGGCCAGCAGGCCGGCGGCTGGACCCTGTCGTGGCAGGGCACGGGCAACACCAAGGCCGACTTCCCCAACGCCCAGTCGATCTATTCGGGCCTGAAGGAGACGGTCGAGGCCTCGGGCGGCACGGCGACGCTCAGCGTCGACGGTTCATTCGCGAAAAAGCCCGACGTCGCGATCGTGGTGTTCGGCGAGACGCCCTACGCCGAGGGCGTGGGCGACATCAGGACGCTGGAATACCAGCCCGGAAACAAGACCGACCAGGCCCTGCTGAAGACGCTGAAGGCCGCCGGCGTGCCGGTGGTGGGCGTGTTCCTGTCGGGCCGTCCGCTGTGGGTGAACCCCGAGATCAACGCCTCGGACGCCTTCGTGGCCGCCTGGCTGCCGGGCTCGGAAGGCGGCGGGATCGCCGACGTGCTGATCGGCGACAAGGCGGGCAAGCCGCGCGCCGACTTCCGCGGCAAGCTGTCGTTCAGCTGGCCCAAGACCGCCGGCCAGTTCACGCTGAACCGCGGCGACAAGAGCTACGACCCGCAGTTCGCCTACGGCTACGGCCTGACCTACGCCTCCAAGGTCCGGGTCGGGACGCTGTCCGAAAAGCCGGGCTTCACGATCGCCACCGAGAACGTCAGCAACTACTTCGTCGGCGGCAAGACGCCGGCGCCGTTCGAGTTCAAGCTGACCCCGACCACGGCCGTCCAGGTTCGTCCGGTCGACGCGGGCAACGTGCAGGAAGCCGGACGCCAGCTGACCTATTCCGGCGACATCGCGGCCACCGCGGCCCTGGCGGCCGACAAGGCCTTCGACCTGTCGTTCCAGACCAACGCCGAGATCGACCTGCTGATCGACTATCGCGTGGACGCAAAGCCGACCGCGCCGGTCACCCTGTCGATCGGGGCGGGCAAGCTGGACGTCACCCCGGTGCTCGAAGCCTCGCCGGTCGGCGAGTGGAAGAGCCTGAAGGTGTCGCTCAAGTGCTTCCAGGCGGCGGGAACCGACGTGACGGCCGTGACCGCGCCGTTCGCGCTGTCGACCGCCGGCAAGCTGGTGGTCACGCTGCAGGGCGTGAAGCTGACGACGGATCCGGCGGGCGCGGTGTGTCCGGGGAAGGCTACGAAATAGTTCTCTTTGTCTCCGCTCATCCCGGCGAATGCCGGGACCCAGATGGCATGGCGGAGTGCTGGCTCCATGAGCTCAGCGCTGCTCCAATCAGCCACACGGTTATGGGATCTGGGTCCCGGCATTCGCCGGGATGAGCGGATTTTGGGATAGGTCATGTCCATGCGTTCGAAGATCCTTGGCCTTTTGGCGGCGACCGCGGTCAGCGCAATCGCCACGACTGTCTCCGCCGCGCCCTTGCTGGCGCCGGTCTTCACCGACCACGCCGTCCTGCAGCGCGGCCAGCCGATCCGGGTCTGGGGCGCGGCCGGGCCGGGGGCGGTCGTCGAGCTGTCGCTCGGCGAAGCCAAGGCCAGCGCGACGGCGGATGCCGAAGGCCGCTGGTCGACGACCTTTCCGGCCCGCGAACCGGGTGCGGCCCTGACCCTGACGACCCAGGCCGGCGGCGAGCGCCAGACCATCTCGGACCTGCTGGTCGGCGACGTCTGGCTGTGCTCGGGCCAGTCGAACATGGAATATCCGCTGCGCCGGTCGCTGGGCGGCGAGGCCGAGGCGGCCAACGCGGCCGACCCCGACATCCGCCTGCTGCAGACCGGCCGCGTCAGCCTGCCCAATCCGACCACGGCCCTGCCCAAGGAGGCCGCCTGGCGTCCGGCCACCCCAGAGTCGGCCAACAATTTCAGCGCCGCCTGCTTCTTCATGGGCCGCGAGATCAAGAAGACCACCGGCGTTCCGATCGGCCTGATCGACGCCACCTGGGGCGGTTCGATCATCCAGGACTGGATCAGCCGCGAGGGTCTCCACGCCCTGGGCGGCTATGACGAAGGCCTAGCCGTGCTGGCCGACTACGCCCGGTCGCCGGACGTCGGCATGGCCCAGTGGACCGCCATGCTCGACCGCTGGGCCGCCAAGGTCGAGCCGCAGGCCGCGGCCTGGAGCCGCCCGGACTTCGACGACCGCGACTGGAAGACCATGCCGGCCGAGCAGTTCTGGGAGACCAACCCAGGCCTTGAGACCTTCGACGGCACGATCTGGCTGCGGGCGACGATCGTCCTGACCGAAAAGCAGGCCAGGCAGGGCGCGACCCTGTCGCTGGGCCCGATCGACGACCTGGACACCACCTTCGTCAACGGCCGCGAGATCGGTTCGTCGCAGGGCTGGGACACGCCGCGCGCGTACAGGATCGCCCCGGGCGTGCTGCGGGCCGGTCCCAACCTGATCGCCGTGCGGGCCATCGACGCCGGCGGCGGCGGCGGGGCCTGGGGACCGGCGGCCCAGAAGGGTCTGAAGTTCGACGACGGTTCGTTCGCCCCGCTGGGCGCGAGCTGGCGCTACAAGGTCTCGACCGCCATCGCCCAGAGCGGTCTGCCGCCGACGGCGCCGTGGGTGGGGAGCAGCGGCCTGTCGACCCTGCGCAACGGCATGATCGCGCCGCTGATCCCCTACGGCCTGAAGGGTTTCGCCTGGTACCAGGGCGAGGCCAATGTCGCCGAGCCGGCCGCCTATGGCCGCCTGCTGCCGGCCCTGGTCGCCGACTGGCGCCGGTCGTTCGACGCTCCGGACCTGCCGTTCCTGGTGGTGCAGCTGGCCGCGTTCGGACCGCGCCAGACCGCGCCGGCCGAGTCCGGCTGGGCCGGGGTTCGCGACGCCCAGCGCCAGGCCGCCGCGGCCGATCCCAAGGTCGGCCTCGCCTCGGCCGTCGACATCGGCGACATCTACGACATCCATCCGGCCAACAAGCAGCAGGTCGGCCACCGCCTGGCCCTGCTGGCGCGCAAGCTGGCCTATGGCGAGACGGGCCTGGTCGCGGCCGGTCCCGCGCCGCTGTCGGCGACGCGGGCGGCGGATGCGGTGGTCGTGCGGCTGGACCAGTCGGCGGTGGTCCAGGCCGACGCCCGCCCGGTCGGGTTCGAGCTGTGCGACGCCGGCGGCGCCTGCCGTTTCGCGGACGCGGCCCTGGCCGGCGACCAGGTCCGGCTGACGATCCCGGCCGGCTTCGCGCCGGTCAGGGTCCGCTTCGCCTGGGCCGACAGCCCGATCCTCAATCTCTATGGACGGACCGGATTACCGGCGACCCCGTTCGAACTGACCATCGCGCCCTAGTCGGTCCCCTGGGCGGCCGCCCCAGGTCGTCTTGGTCGAAATGACGGTCGCGGCCTCGGCCGCGTTCCGACGCGCTTCGAGGGTTTCGCTCCATTTCAGCGCCGCCGGGGCGCGCCTAGGCTGGTAGTCTGGCTTGTGCTGGGGCGCGACCAACCTCGGTTCGGAAGCGAACCGGCGCGGGCAGGGGGCGGACGGCGCGCGCGGAGCCGCGCGCGCCGTTAACCAGCAACCCATTGACCTTCAACGGCATTGTCTCTCGTAAGGAGAGCGTAGAGTGCCCGATGTCGCGTACCAGGCGTTGGCCGAGCTTTGGGAGGCCGTGTTCGGCGAGCAGCCGTCCATCGTCGCCGAGCCGGGCCTGACGGCCCAGGTTCTGGTCAGCTGCTTGCCGCCGGCAGAGCCCTACGGTTTCGCCGGCGAGGACGAGGGCGAAGGCTAGGGCGTATCGACGTTCAGACACGCCCTTCCTTCTCTCCGTCATTCCCGCCCTTGTGGCGGGAACCCCTCTACCGGTCGCACGTGCAGGGGTGTGGCGCGCTGGCGCGCCAAGACGTCTCACCGTCAGCTGCACCAGGGGTTCCCGCCACAAGGGCGGGAATGACGGTTGAAAGGAGGAAGGGTTTACTGACCAAGCCGCCAAACTGCTGAACGTTGATCCACCCTAGACCGCCAGGACCTTTAGCCGTTCGCGCAGGTCGCCCAGCTCGTCCAACGGCATGTTCAGCTTGCAGAACAGCTGCTCGGGCACGGCCTTGGCCTTGTCGCGCAAGGCGGCGCCGGCTTCGGTCAGGGTGACGATCACCCGCCGCTCGTCCTCGGGGTCGCGGGCGCGCGCCACCAGCCCTTGCGTCTCCAGACGCTTGAGCAGCGGGGTCAGGGTGCTGGACTCCAGGTCCAGCGCCTCGCCCACGGCGCCGACCGTGCGGGGACTGGCCTCCCACAGCACCAGCATGACCAGGTACTGCGGATAGGTCAGGCCCAGGGCCTCGAGCAGCGGCCGGTAGAGCCGCGTCACCCGATTGGCGGCGCCGTAGAGGGCGAAGCACAGCTGACGGTCGAGGCGCAGGGCCTCGACCGGTTCGCCGCTGGTCTTTTCAATCTTCGAAGTCATACGGCCTTTGTGGTGATCGCGACGTCGACATTGCCGCGCGTGGCGTTGGAATAGGGACAGACCTTGTGCGCCGTCGCAACCAGCGCTTCGGCTTCGTCCTGGGTCAGGCCCTGGGTTTCGACCTCCAGCGCGACCTCCAGCTTGAAGCCGACCTCCAGCGGGGCCAGGCCGACGACGCCGGTCACCGTCGAGCCGGTCAGGCCGATCTTCTGCTGGCGGGCCACGTGGGCCATGGCGCTCTGGAAGCAGGCGGCGTAGCCGGCCGCGAACAGCTGCTCGGGATTGGTGCCCTGGCCGTTGCCGCCCAGCGCCTTGGGCAGGGCCAGTCGCACGTCCAGCAGACCGTCTTCGCTGCGGGCCTTGCCTTCGCGGCCGCCGGTGGCCGTGGCGCGGGTTTGATAGAGGGTGGACATCGGTTGTCTCCTTGGCGTTGTTCGATAGTGAACGATTTAATCGTGCACGATCTATTAGCAAGGGGCGGGGCCGAATTTTTTATCGCGCGCGATCCTTTTCACCGACCTGTCATCCCGGACGCAGCGAAGCGGAGATCCGGGACCGACCTGGAACGCGGCGCTCAGGCGTCGGTCCCGGATCTTCGCGCTAAGCGCTCGTCCGGGATGACAGATCGATCAAGCCGTCTTCACCTTCGCCGCCGCGACCAGCGCGCCCAGCGCCTCCATCGGGGTCATGTCGCCCAGCAGCTGGCGCACGATGGTCAGGGTGTCGGAATAGATCCGTTCGCAGACCAGGGTCTCGCCCTCGAACAGGAAGAAGGCCGTCATCTGGCAGGCGAACGGCCGGCCGGTGGCGGGCAGGGGACCCAGCGGACCCAGCTGCGTGCCCTCCAGGATGAACTCCACCACGATCCCGTCGTCGACATGACGCAGCGACAGCAGGGTGTTGCGCTGGTCCGGAAAGGTCTGGCGCGAGGTGGTGTAGTAGCGCTCGACATCGGGGCGGCCGTCGTGGACGGCGCCGGTGGCGATGATCTCGTAGCGGGGGTGGGGGAAGGTCGCCAGCACCTTGTCCCAGGCGTGATCGATCTCGTCGGCCATGTGCTCGCGAACGATCTTTTCGCGCCGGACGCGCAGGGCTTCCTGGGTCATGATCCGTCCTCCCGGCCGCTCCGCGGCGGCGTGGGCGATCATAGGGCCGTGAAACGCGTGTTTGGAAGGTCTCTAGGCCGCCCAGGCGGCCGCGAAGCGCTTCAGCTGCGAGCGGGCGGCGCTTTCGACGCCGTCGCCCAGGGCTTCCAGGCGCAGGAACAGGTCGCCGGCGCGGTGCGGGCCGCGGGCTGGCAGGCCCTGGCCAGGCAGGCGCACCAGGCCCCGGGCGGCGGCCTTGGTCGAGATCCAGACCAGGCGCGGACCCAGCGCCGTGGCCACCTCGATCCGGCCGCCCTCGGCCAGGGCGCGGGCGTCCAGGCGGGCGGTCAGCCACAGGTCGCCGCCGCGCACCAGGGCGTCGGGATCATGCTCGAGCGCGACGCGGAAGGTCACGTTCTCGACCCGGACCTTGTCGTTCTCGCGCAGGCCGGCCGGCAGGGTCAGGCGCAGCTTGCGGGCGTCCAGCATCAGGTCGAGCGACCCGCCCGCGAAGGCCAGGGCGGCGTCGATCCGCAGGGTGGCCTGCTCGACCCGGACCGGTTCGGCGACGGCGGGCGGGAAATGGATCGGCCGCGTCGGGGCGTCCTGCAGCAGGCGGTAGGCGGCCAGCACGTCGCGGAACAGGGCCGCGTCGCCGCCGGGGCGGTCGGGATGGGCGCGCTTGGCGGCTTCGCGATAGGCGGCCCGCAGCTCGCGCTCGTCGGCGCCGGGCGCGACGCCGAGGATGGCGCGGGCGGCCTGGAGACTGGGAACGGAAGACGAGCCGGCGGTCATGCCGCCGACCCTGCCGCCGTTTGGTCAACGGGGCGTTAAGTTAACTTTTCCGAGCGTTTTCAAGCCAAGCGGGCGTCAGCGGATCTGGCCGCTGATCAGCCAGACCAGGCCGAAGATCCCGAACACCCCGGCCATGAAGAGGATGACGGCCCAGGAGCCGCTCTTGCGATGCCAGGTGACCGGCACGTCGACGTCCGGTCCCTCGACCCGCGCCTGTTCCGCCGCCTTGGCGCGCAGCCGCCAGAGGTTCCACGCCCCGCCCGCGAACAGGAACAGGCCGCCGGCCGCCAGGATGATCCAGTCCTGGACGTCGTCGCCCTTCCATCTGACGGCTTCGACATAGCCGATCCACAGGCCGGCCGCGCACCACAGCGCCAGGGGGATCCAGGCCAGTCGCGCCCGCGTGCCGAGTTTCATCAGGGGTCTGTTCCATGGGCGCGAAACGTCCGCGCGATCGTTGGCGGCTAATGCGCGCGGCCAGCCAGCCGCGTCAAGCTCGAGGGGCCTGGCCCCACACGCTTGGTCCTTTGGCGCGCGGCGCCCTATATCCACCTCATGACCGACGCGCCCCTGATCCCCGCCTCGCCGTCCGAGGACGACTATGTCCGCCGGGTGACCGAGGCCGTGCCCCCGCCGCTGCTGCCGGAGGGCGACCCGATCCACCAATTCGGGGAATGGCTGGCCGAGGCCGGCAAGGGCGAGCCGAGCGACCCGAACGCCATGGCCCTGTCGACCGTCGACGCCGACGGCCTGCCGGACTCGCGCATGGTGCTGCTCAAGAGCGTCGATGCCCGGGGCTTCGTCTTCTACACCAACACCCAGAGCGCCAAGGGCGTGGAGCTGGGCGGACAGCCCAAGGCGGCCCTGCTGTTCCACTGGAAGTCGCTGCGCCGCCAGGTGCGGGTGCGCGGCGTGGTCGAGCCGGTGAGCGAGGCCGAGGCCGACGCCTATTTCGCCAGCCGGGCGCGCCACAGCCAGCTGGGCGCCTGGGCCAGCGACCAATCCCGCCCGCTGCCCGACCGCCTGGCCCTGGAACGCCGGGTGGCCGAGATGGCCCTGAAGTTCGGCCTGGGCAAGGTGCCGCGCCCGCCGCACTGGTCGGGCTATCGTGTCGTCCCCCAGGTCATCGAATTCTGGCGCGACCGTCCGTTCCGGCTGCACGAACGGCTGGTCTACGAGCGGGACGGCGAGGGCTGGGAGACGAAGAGGTTGTTTCCGTAGGGCCTAGCCGCACTCCTGCTCGAACCGTTCGTCGCCGTTGTGATAGGCGTCGCAATGCAGATGGCCGAGGCGTTTTCGGGTCAGGTAGGTCGCCAGTCCGTCCTGGGAAGCGTTGGGCCATTTGACGGCGGCCAGGGCCAGCCACGCGTCCCGATAGGCGATCCACGCCCTCTGCGCCTCACGCACGCCCGGCTTGGTCACGTCATAGTCCACCATCTCCTTCTGCGGCAGGAGCGGCATGAGATTGCGGTAGAATTGGTTCAGCGCGGTGTCGGCGGCCGTGCGTTGGGCCGGCGAAGCGGTCGGCCCCTTGCTTGCCGTCATGCGCTGCAGGAGGGCGAGACGATCGTCCTCCAACTCCATCTCGAAACGCGCGGTCGCACTGCGATTGATCGTGCCGGCGCCGCGCTCGTTCATCTGGCGAAGCTCCAAGAACGCGCCTTGCGCCTTCAGCAGCTGGTCGTGGGCGGCGCTCTCTTCGGCGGTCCAAGCCGCCGTCAGCGCCTGGACCTTGACGTCCCGGACAGCCTTCGTCCGCCGCTGCTCGTGCCAGGCGCACACCGGCATCGAAACATCCGATGCGCCCTGGTTGACGTCGTAGCAGTAGTCGAAAGGCGTCGGGTCCGGGACGGTCTTGCGCGTCTGCAGGGCGTGGACAAGGATGTCAGTGTCGACGGGCGCGCCCCAGGTATTGCAGGCCATGTGGGTGGCGAGGTCGAGGTCCTTCTTGGCGCCGAAGCCCGTCGCATAGATCGTCATCAGCATGCCTGTTCCGGAGAAGACGCCGTCCCGGTTATCGGGGTCGTTCAGCTCCAAGATCGCGCACTGGCGGGCCTTGACCGGGTCGCGCTTAACGCCGATCCCATAATAAAGCGCCTCCGACGAACAGCCTTTGAGGGTGGCGGCCGTTGCCGGATCGGGCATGTCGCTGGCCGGAACGGCGAGCGTCTTGAAGCGTCGGCAGATGGCGCGGCTCGTCGCGAACTCGGGTTGGTTCGCCCAGCCGTCGTCCGGATCGCCAAAACGGGCCTGGCCCGCGAAGCCGCAAAGCCCGGCGGCCGCCAGGATGGAAAGCAAGCCCAAGCCGAGCTTGGTTCTGATGTTTGGCGGTGTCATCGAAGTCCCCTGGAGCGGCAAGCTAGACGGACTGCCCGGCGACCGTCCAGCCTTGTCGTCCTAGCGGGGCTCGACCCCATACCGCGCCAGGAACGTCTCCACCGCGTCGGCGCAAATCTCACCCAGCGGCCGTGCCGGTTGAGCCTCGTCGCCGGCGGCCAGGCCGAGCACCAGGGTGGCGTGATCCAGCATGCCCAGCAGTTGGCCGCCCGCCCAGGCCGGCTGGTCGACCGCCAGCTCGCCGGTCTCGACCAGGTCCTGGATCAGCGTGATCGCCGCCCCGCCCAGGTCCTGGTGGGCGGCGCGCAGGACGTGGTCGGCCACCGTCTCGAAGCGCCGGCGTTCGCTGGCGACCATCCGGAACATCGCCCGGGTCGCGGGCTGTGACATGAAGGTCGCATAGGCCAGCGCCAGGCTGGTCAGCCGGGCGCGGGCGTCGCCGATCGCCTGGACGCTCTCGCGCACGGGTTCGGCCATGCGTCCGACGGCGTCGTGGACGACGATCTCGAACAGCTTGGCCTTGCTCGGGAAGTAGGCGTAGAGCGTGGCGGTCGACACGCCCGCCATGCGGGCCACCACCTCCATGCCGGCGGCGGCATAGCCCTCCCGCAGAAAGACGCCGCGCGCGGCGGTCAGGATTTCGGTCTTCTTGCGTTCGGACCGGTTGAGGACGGCGTCGATCAGCATGCGGTTGTGACTCTATCTAAGGTTAATAGGTCATATCCGATCAACCAAAGCGTAAGCAAGCGCACTGGCCGCGACGCGGCGCGAACTTTCCGCTATGGGGACGCCGACGCCCCGAATTCCGGCGTGTTTGAAGAGGTTGGGGCGTGATCAAGGACGCGGAGACGGTTCGCGAGCAGGAAGTGGCCGCCTGGATGGGCGAGCGGGCCGATCGGGTGATCGAGACCTCGTGCGCCCGGGTTTTCCTGGTCGGCGAGGCGGCCTGGAAGGTCAAGCGCCCGGTCAATTTCGGCTTTCTGGACTATTCCACCCTGGAGCTGCGCCGCTGGTCGCTGGAGCGCGAGCTGAGCTTCAACCGCGCCGCCGCGCCCGACATCTATCGCGCCGTGCGCCGCCTGACGCGGACCGAGGCCGGCGGGGTCGAGATGGACGGGACCGGCGAGATCGTCGAGTACCTGCTGGAGATGCGCCGCTTCGACGAGCAGGGCGTGCTGGCCCAGCAGCCCTGGGCCATCGACGACGCGCTGGAGGATTCCCTGGGCCGGACCATCGCCCAGTTCCACGCCGGGGCGCCGCTGCGGCCGAAGGGCGGCGGGGTCGGGGCCCTGGGCTACACGATCGCCTCGAACGCCAACCTGCTGCGCGGCCTGGCCCCGCGGCTGGGCGCCCAGGCCGTCGAGCGGCTGATCGCCGAGACGGACCTGGCGCTGGAGCGCCTGGGCCCGCTGCTGAACGAGCGGGCGGGGCAGGGCTTCGCGCGGCACTGCCATGGCGATCTGCACCTGGGCAACATCCTGGTCGAGGACGGCAAGCCGATCCTGTTCGACTGCATCGAGTTCAACGACTCGCTGTCGGACATCGACATCCAGTACGACCTGGCCTTCCTGCTGATGGACCTGGACTTCCGCCGTCGCCGCGACGCGGCCGGCCGGGTGCTGAACGCCTATCTGGACGAGGCCGCCCGCACTTTTGGCGAAGGCCTGTGGACAGGCCTTGCGGCCTTGCCGCTGATGCTCAGCGTCCGCGCCGCGGTGCGCACCCACGTCTGGGCCTACAGCAACGACGACGAGGCCGCGCGGGCCTATCTGGCCACGGCGCTGGAGCACCTGGCCCCCAAGCCGGTCAGCCTGGTGGCGACCGGCGGCTTCTCGGGTTCGGGCAAGTCGACCTTCGCCCGGGTCTGCGCGCCCGGCCTGGGCGCGGCCCCGGGGGCGGTGGTCCTGCGCACCGACGAGATCCGCAAGCGCCTGTGCGGCGTGCCCTCGCTGCAGCGTCTGCCCAAGGAAGCCTACACGCCGGAAATGAGCGAGCGGGTCTATGGCGAGCTGTTCCGCGACGCGGCCCTGACCCTGGCCGCCGGCCGCTCGGTGGTGGTCGACGCGGTGTTCCTGAAACCCGAGCAGCGGGCCCGCGCCGAGGCCCTGGCCAAGGACGTCGACGTGGCGTTCCAGGGCGTCTGGCTGGAGGCGCCGCCCGAGGTGCTGCGCGCCCGCGTCGCCGCCCGCGTCAACGACGCCTCCGACGCCGACGTCGCCGTGCTGGAAAGCCAGCTGTCCCGCGACACCGGCGACATCGCCTGGCGCCGGGTCGACACGGTCAGCGCCTTCGAGGATGAAGCCCGGGCCCTGGCGGAATCGATGGGGTAGGGGCGGCTAGCCTCGGCTCGAGATCTGAAACGGATTGCCGTCCGGATCCTTGCCGTCGCACATGTCGAAGGTGCTCGTGGACTTGACCGGACCCAGCACGACGGCCCCGCGCCGTTGCAGCATGGCTTTGGCGGCGGCGACGTCGGCGGCGAAGAACACCAGCTTGGGCGGGCGCTGACCCACGACCGGTTTCCCATGGTGGAGCGCCAGGCGGCAGGCGCCCGCGTCGAACTCGACCCATCCGTCTTCCCGACCGCACACGGCGAGACCGATGACGTCCTGGTAGAAACGGGCAAGGCCCGGCACGTCGGCCGTAAAGACCACGATGCGCTTCAGATCGAGTTTCAACGGCGGCTCCCAACGCGACAATCAGAGGCTGGAAGGGATCGGCTGGGATTTATTTTTGCAAGCGCCATTGCGCTGGGAACGGCGCTACGACCGGGCCGCCTTGGTGCAGCGGTCTTTCGGCCGCACGGCCGAGCAGATCGACGACAGCAGGTCGGCCGGCCGGATCGGCTTGCCCAGGTGGTCGTCGAAACCCATGGCCAGGAAGCGTTCGCGGTCGCCCGACATGGCCGAGGCGGTCAGGGCGATGACCGGGATCGCCGGATCGCCCGCCACGCCGGCCCGGATGGCGTTCAGGGCGGTGATGCCGTCCATCACCGGCATGTTGATGTCCATCAGCACCGCGTCGAACGCGTCCGCCTTCAGGGCGGTCAGGGCCGCCTGGCCGTCGTCGACGATGGTCAGGGCCACGCCGGTGGCTTCCAGCATGGTGCGCACCACCACCTGGTTGATGGCGTTGTCCTCGGCCATCAGGATCCGCAGGGTGTCGAGGTCCGGCGTGTCCTGATCCTCGACCTCTTCGGCCGTCGCGGCGGGGGGCGCGATCGGAACGGCGCGAAGGGTGAAGACGAACGCCGCGCCGCCCCCTCCCTTTTTCAGGTCGCCGCTTTCCAGGACCAGGTCGCCGTCCATCTGATGGGCCAGGGCGCGTGAGATCGTCAGGCCCAGACCCGTGCCGCCGTGGCTGCGCGAGACGGCGTTGTCGGCCTGGGTGAAGCTTTCGAAGATGCGGTCGTGGACATCGGCGTCGACGCCGACGCCGGTGTCGACCACCCGCAACCGGATCTCGCACGCGCCGTCGGCCGTCGAGGACAGGGGCCGCGACGATTCCGGCGGCGGCGCCAGCAGCTGGATCGTCACCCCGCCCTTGCTGGTGAACTTCAGGCCGTTGGAGATCAGGTTCATCAGCACCTGGCGGATGCGCTGGGGGTCGGCCAGGATCCAGGCGGGCGCGGACGGGTCGATCTCCGCGCGCAGCCACAAGCCCTTCTCGGCGGCGGCGTCGCGCCAGGCGTCGCCGGCCGCGCGGACCAGGTCGTGCAGATTGACGGCCACGTGGTCCAGGTCGACCTTGCCGGCCTCGATCTTCGACAGGTCCAGCACGTCGTTGAGCACCTGCATCAGGCTGTCGCCCGACTTGATCATCAGGCGCACGTGGCGGCGCTGGGCCTCGTTGAGGTTGGTGCGGTCCAGGGCGTAGGCCATGCCCAGCAGGCCGTTCATCGGCGTGCGCAGCTCGTGGCTGGTGACGGCCACGAAGGTCGACTTGGCGCGGTTGGCCTCCAGGGCCCGCTCGCGTTCCTCGCGCAGGCCGCGGGTGAGGGCGTCCATCCGGTTGGCGGCGGCGCGGTTGGCCAGCATGACGTTCAGCGTCGTGGCGACGACCAGGACCAGGCCCCAGCGGGCGATGTTGGGGCCCACGCCCTGACCGGGGAGGAAGAACAGCGGGAAGACGATCAGGCTGACCATCGGCGCGAAGGCGGAGACCGCGATCAGGGCGACCGGCTGGTGGCGGAAGTTCTGGGTGTAGACGATCTGTCCGACCCACACCGCGACGGCGGCCAGCTTCATGTCGGGAAGCGGCGAGAACCAAATCATCGCCGCCAGCCACGACCAGGTCAGGTTGATCGGCAGGGCGCCCAGCAGGAAGACGGCGCGCATCGTCGGCGTGCCGGGGACTCCCGGCCTGAACCGCCCGGTCGCCAGCCGCGCCAGACCCTCGGCCGTCAGGAACACGGCCAGCCAGCACGCGGCGAAGGTCACGCCCAACGCCAGCTGGGCGACGGCGGCCGACAGCAAGGCTGGAATCACCCGGGACAGCAGCAGGCGATGGGTGTCCATCGCCACTTCGTCCAGCCGGTCGTCGGCCAAGATGGCGTGCAGTCTTCGCACTTGAATCAAGCCTGTCCGTCGCCGTGTCCGCGGACTATAGGCCATCGGGGTTTCCGTGGCCTGAACGGGCGCTGCGACGGATCAGCGCGATCAGGTTTCGATCGCCCCGGGCGCGCGCCGCGTTGCGCCGTCGCCGTCGCGCCGCTAGCCTTGTCTGAACAACGATAACAGATCGGGAGAGCGGGGCCGATGCAAGGCTTGATGCAGCACGGGGCCTTGACGGTCGACAAGATCATCGACCACGCCGCCCAGTGGCATGGCGCGCGCGAAGTCGTCACGCGGTCGGTCGAGGGACCCATCGTCCGTACGACCTATGGCGCGATCCGCGACCGCGCCAAGCGGGTGTCCAACGCGCTGCTGGCCATGGGGATCAAGCCGGGCGACCGGGTGGGCACCCTGGCCTGGAACACCGCCCGCCACATGGAGGCCTGGTACGGCATCATGGGCATCGGCGCGGTGTGCCACACCCTGAACCCGCGCCTGTTCCCCGAACAGATCGCCTGGATCGCCAATCACGCCGGCGATCGGGTGATCTTCGTCGACCTGACCTTCCTGCCGATCATCGCCGGCGTCCTGCACCACCTGCCCAGCGTCGAGCACGTGGTGCTGTTCACCGACCGCGGCCACATGCCGGCCGACTTCAGGCCGGCGGGCGAGGCCCCCAACTTCAAGGGGTTGGTGTGCTTCGAGGACATGGTCGAGCAACACCATGCCGATTGCGCCTGGGGCGGCTTCGACGAGGGCACGGCGGCGGGCCTCTGCTACACCTCGGGCACGACCGGCGACCCCAAGGGCGTGCTCTATTCGCACCGCTCCAACGTGTTGCACACCCTGATCACGCTTCAGCCGGACGTGATGGGCCTGTCGCAGAAGGACGTGATCCTGCCGGTGGTGCCGATGTTCCACGCCAACGCCTGGGGGGTGGCGTTCTCGGCCCCCGGGACCGGCGCCAAGATGGTCATGCCGGGCGCCAAGATGGACGGGGCCTCGATCTTCGAGCTGCTCGACACCGAGGGCGTCACCTTCTCGGCCGCCGTGCCGACGGTCTGGCAGATGCTGCTGCATCACCTGAAGGAGACCGGCGCCAAGCTGCCGGTGCTGAAGAAAGTGGTGATCGGCGGGGCGGCCTGCCCCGAGCACATCATCCGCGCCTTCCACGACGACTACGACGTCGAGGTGGTCCACGCCTGGGGCATGACCGAGACCTCGCCGGTCGGCACCCTGTCGGTGATGACCGACGCGCTGGAAAAGCTGCCCTACGACCAGCAGATGCCTTACCGGCTCAAGCAGGGCCGGCCGCCGTTCGGCGTGGAGCTGAAGCTGACCGACGACGCGGGCCGGCGCCTGCCGCACGACGGCAAGAGCTTCGGCAATCTGAAGATCCGCGGCCCGATCATCGCCGCCGAGTATTTCCGGGGCGCCGGCGGCAAGATCCTCGACGACGAGGGCTTTTTCGACACCGGCGACGTGGCCACCATCGACGACCACGGCTTCATGCAGATCACCGACCGGGCCAAGGACGTGGTCAAGTCGGGCGGCGAGTGGATCAGCTCGATCGACATCGAGAACATCGCCCTGGGCCATCCCAAGGCGGCGATGACGGCGGTGATCGGCGTGCCGCATCCCAAGTGGGACGAGCGGCCGATCCTGCTGGTCAAGCTGATGGAAGGCGAGACCGCCACCAAGGAAGAGTTCCTGGAGTTCCTGCAGGGCAAGATCGCCAAGTGGTGGATGCCCGACGATGTGGTCTTCGTCGACGAGATCCCGCTGGGCGCGACCGGCAAGATCGACAAGAAGCTGATCCGCCAGCGCATGAAGGACTATGTGCTGCCGGGTCTGGCCGCGGCGCCGACGGGGGAGGGGGCCGCCGAAGCGGCGGCCGAGCCCGAGGCCCCGGCCGCGACCCTCGCCGCGGCCGACGGGGCGCAGGCCACGCGGATCTACGCGCCCGAGCCCGAGGACCCGCTGTCGGAGCCGCCGCCCCTGCCCGAGCCGCAGGTGGTCGAGGCCCTGGCGCACGCCGAGTCCGAAGCCAGGATCGAGCCCGAGCCCCAACCCGAACCAGAAGTCGCGGCGCCGATCCGCGCGGCGCCCCCCGCGACACCTCTCGCGCCCGAGGTGGAGCCGCTGTTCGAGCAACGCGGCCAGGAGGAGCACTTCCCCCTCGGCCCGCTGGCGCCCGCGCCGGCCGTCGCGTCCGTGTCGGAAGACGCCTTCCAGGCCGCGCCGGTCTTCGCCGCCGACGACGCGCCGCTGGCCATGCCGCTGGTTCCCAGCCGCAAGGGCGGGAAGGCCAAGGCGAAAGCCAAGGAGGCGGCGAACAAGGCCAAGGGGGGCTTCACCTCCGGCCTGCTGGACCTGACGATCCTGATCGCCCTGGCGCCGGCCCTGCTGGTCGGGGCCGGCGCGCTGGGCGTGAAGTCAGGACTGTTCCCGCTGGCGCTCGGTTACCAGCAGATGACCCTGGACTGGGCGCCCAAGGCCGCCATGCTCGGCGTCGCCACCGGCGTGCTGGGTCTGATCGTGGCCCTGTTCGGCGGCTTCTCGCGGTTCTGGAAGAAAGCCTTGCTGGCCCTGACGATCACCGTCGCCACCCTGGCCGCCATGGTCGCGGCGAACGCGGTCGGCGGCGGCGCCCCGCCGATCCACGACGTCTCCACCGACTGGAAGACGCCGCTGATGCTGTCGGACGCCGCCCTGGCGGCCCGAGGCGGCGAGGCCCAGACCGTCGAGGCGGACCCCAGCCTGCCGGTCGGCTCGCTGGCCTTCGCCGGCCGACGCGTCGCCGACGTCAACGCCGAGACCTGCGCGGCCGCCCGGCCGCTGGTGGTCGCGCGCTCGCCGGCCGACGCCTACGAGGCGGCCAAGGTCGCCGTCCAGGCCGCCGGCCTGTCGATCGTCACCGACGATCCGATCGACGGTCGGCTGGAGGCGACGGGCCAGAGCTTCTGGTACGGGCTGAAGGACGACCTGGTCGTGCGGGTGCGTCCCGATACGGCCGGGGCGCGGGTCGACATGCGCGCGATCGGCCGCGAGGCCGGCGGCGACCGGGGCCGCAACTGCCGCCGGGTGGGCGACCTGCTGGCGGTGGTGAAGGGGTAGGACCTCAGACCAGCCGATACAGGCTGTCCAGCCCCGGCTCGCCGTCACAGCCGACCCGCCCTTGCTTCACCAGCAGCAGCATATGGGCCAGCACCGACATGGCGGCGGCCGGGTGCAGGCGCGGGTCGACGGCGGCGTAGAGCGTGGGGACCATGGCCTTGATCGTGGTCGGCCCCTGGGCCAGGGCCGCCAGGACCTGAGCCTCGCGGGCGCGCCGGTGGTCGGCATAGGCCTGGATGAACGGCGCCACGTCGCGGACCGGCGAGCCGTGGGTCGGCCACAGGGTGTCGAACCCCTGGGCCCGCACCTTCTCCAGGCTGGCGAAATAGTCGCCCATGTCGCCGTCGGGCGGGGTGATCACCGTGGTCGACCAGCCCATCACGTGATCGCCGGAGAACAGGGCGTTCTCTTCCTTCAGGGCGAAACAGACGTGGTTGGAGGTGTGGCCCGGCGTGGCCACGGCCCGCAGGGTCCAGCCCGGACCTTCGAAGACGTCGCCGTCGGCGATCTCGACATCGGGGCGGAAGCCCTCGTCCTCGCCGGCCTCCAGCACCAGGCCCGGATCCGGTTCGGCCAGGTGCGGCGCGCGGCGGCCATGGATCGTCGCCCCGGTCGCCTTCCGCAGCGGGCGGGCGAGGGGGGAGTGGTCGCTGTGGTGGTGGGTGACCAGGATGTGGCTGACGCGCTCGCCCTCCAGCGCCGCCAGCAGCGCCTGGAGATGGCCGTCGAGATCGGGGCCCGGATCGATGACCGCCACCGTCCCGCGCCCGACGATGTAGGTGCCGGTGCCGACATAGGTGAAGGGCCCCGGATTGTCGGCGATCACGCGACGGATCAGCGGCGAGACCTGGTCGCAGCGCCCGTATTCGAACTCGATCTCGCGGACGAAGGGGATCATGTCGGCCTTTCCCTGCGGTGTCTGGCCCAGCGGGGTGTGGAGGGAGCCCCGGCGCCGGTCTTGCGGTGAGCGGTCCGTAAACCTCCCGGAGTAACGATCATGGCCGCCGACACCGCGATTTTTGTTTCAAAACGGCTCCAGCGCGCGGCCTTCGCCATCCTCTGTCTCATCGCGGCTCAGTTCGTGCTGGCCAGCTGCGAGCCCGAACCGTCGGCGATGGCGGCCCGGGTCGTTCTCAGCCACCACGACTAGGTCTTCCCTAGACGCCGAGCACGCCCGACAGGTCGTAGCCGGCGTCCGCGCCCTGGCGCACCAGGGTGGCGCGATCGGCCGCGCCCGAGGCGACCTGGCCCAGGGACCAGGTGACGATCGAGCGCGTGCCCGAACGACAGAAGGCCAGGACAGGTCCCTCGGCGCCCTCGACCGCGCGGCGCACGGCCTCGACCTGGTCAGGGGTAGGCCCGCCCCGCACCGGAATATGCACGTAGTCCAGGCCCGCGGCCCGGGCCGCGGCCTCGACCTGGGCGCTCGAGGGCTGGCCCGGCTCCTCGTCGTCGGGGCGATTGTTGATCACCAGAACAAAGCCCTCGCTCGCGGCGCGGCCCAGGTCGTCGATGGCGATCTGAGGGCTGACCGAAAGCGAGTCGGTTACACGTCGGAACGCGGTCATGGGGTGTCTCTCGCGGGGGAGGGCTGGGAAGGGGGCGCGCCGAGGCGACTGTTGCTCATCATCCCGACACTTAGGCGCCCGTGCAACGGTCGGCGGCGGTAAAATGTGTCCGAAATTTGGGCGACGCGCGGGAGGAATTTCTCGCAGATGGTCAGTGTTCAGCATTTGATAGCGATAACAGGGCTGTTTCTTGGGGTGATTTCCCGAATGTCAACACGATGGGGGGCGTTTTGACCTGTTTTATTGTCGCGTCTGGTCGAAAGGCCGCCCGTGGCGGGAATGGGGCGAATTTGCCTTTCAACCCAACGGGATACGGGGGGTGAGACCCGTGTTATCGATCGGTTTGTGGAAAATCTGAGCGGCGTTCGTCGGAAATGAGGCGATCGTGTTGCGATAATGCGACAGCCTGGGGCGATGTTATTACGGATCGGTAATGGCAATTGACCGGCGCGCGGCGCGCCTCCTAACGTCACCCCAACCGGGGAAATGTTTTCCGGGACACCTAAGTTCTCGTGGTGGAGTTGGGGCAAAAACCCGTACAGGCCGAACGTAACGCCCCCGAAAAGGGCGCGTGCGGGCGGTCGGGGTGCTTCGCCATGCTAGAGGGGATATTATGAAGATGACTTCCACCAAGGGCGGCGCTCGCGCGCGTCTTTTGACGTCGACGCTGCTGGCCGGCCTGGCCACCGTCGCCGCGCCGCTGGCCCTGACCGCGGTCGCCACGGCGATCCCGACCCTGGCTAGCGCCCAGGACTATTCGAGCGGCACGCTGATCGGCACCGTCAAGGACGCCAACGGCGCCCCGGTCGCCGGCGCGACGATCGTCGTCAAGTCGCTGGCCCAGGGCTTCGAGCGCAACCTGACCACCGACGCCGACGGTCAATTCCGCGCCGCCCTGATCCCGTCGGGCGGCTATTCGGTCACGATCAACAAGGCCGGCTTCCAGCCCACCAGCGACGGCAACGTCAAGGTCAGCATCGGCGCCGCCTCGAACTACGGCTTCACGATCAATGAAGCCGGCGCCGAAGTGTCGGAAGTCGTCGTCACCGGCACCGCCAACCCGCAGCTGGACTTCGCCGGCACCACCACGGGTCTGGTGGTCGACGTCGAAACCCTGACCAAGCAAGTCCCGATCGCCCGCAACGTGACCGCCCTGACGCTGCTGGCTCCGTCGGCCGTCCCCGGCGACACCGTCGGCACCTTCGTCAGCCAAGGTCAGTCGCAAGCCGCCGTCGGCGGCGCGTCGATCGGCGAGAACGTGTTCTTCGTCAACGGCCTGAACATCACCAACTTCGTGAACGGCATCGGCGCCACCCTGGTGCCCTTCGAGTTCTACAAGTCGGTTGAAGTGAAGACCGGCGGCTATCCCGCCGAATTCGGCCGCGGCACCGGCGCCGTGATCAACGCGGTGACCAAGTCGGGTTCGAACGACTTCACCTTCGCGATCCACGGCAACTACGAGCCGAACAGCCTGCGCGAGAAGGCTCCGAACACCACGATCACCCGCAACTCGCTGGTCAATCGTACGGACAAGAGCTTCATCGTCGAAGCCGGCGGCCCGATCATCAAGGACCACCTGTTCTTCTACGGTCTGGCCAGCTTCCAGAACCTGGAAACCACCACGGCGACCAACTCGACCACCGGCATCGCGAAGAGCACCTATGTCGAGGACCGCACCGCCGACCCGTTCTACGCCTTCAAGCTGGACGGTTACATCACCGACCGCCAGCACGTCGAGTTGACCTATTTCGACACCAGCCGTAAGCGCAAGCGCGACAGCTACAACTACCTGCTGGCCAACGATGAGATCCTGCCGGGCCGCACCAGCGCCAATACGCTCTATCAAGGCGGCGAGAACTATGTCGCCCGCTATACCGGCACCTTCACCGACTGGCTGACCCTGTCGGCCGCCTACGGTCGTTCGGAAGTCGACAACGCCTCGGTGGGCAACCTCTTCAGCCAACCGCTGGTCCAAGACGCCCGTATCGGCACCGCGGTCACGATCAGCAACCAGAACGCCTCGGCCACGACCTTCCCGTCGCTCGCCGAACGCGAATTCTATCGCGCCGACGCCGACCTGTACTTCAAGCTGTTCGGCAGCCACCACGTCCGCTTCGGTTACGATCGCGAAAACACCACCCTGACGCAGTTCTCGGT
Source organism: Caulobacter sp. Root1455 (assembly GCF_001426905.1). Taxonomy (GTDB): domain Bacteria; phylum Pseudomonadota; class Alphaproteobacteria; order Caulobacterales; family Caulobacteraceae; genus Caulobacter. The sequence goes on along the minus strand of NZ_LMFQ01000021.1, from coordinate 324,071 downwards.
GCGTAACGGCGGCCGCAACTACACCTACCGCAAGGCCGGCGCCGCTGGCGCTCTGGGCGGCGCGGTCGCGGCGGGCCAAGAGTACATCGAGGGCCGCAAGTTCCAGACCGGCGGCGGCTTCGACGGCGTCAACAAGGCCTATTACATTCAGGACGCCTGGGACATCAACGATCGCCTGACCCTGGGCATCGGCGTCCGTAAGGACCAGTTCTCGGTGGCCGATCCGAACGGCAACGTGTTCTCGTCGTTCGACAACGAAATCGGCCTGCGCGGCAACTTCACCTACGACGTCTTCGGCGATCGTAACGACAAGCTGTACGGTTCGTACGGCCGTACCTACCTGCCGGTCGCGTCCAACACCGCGTTCCGCGCGGCCAGCCCGGCCATCGACATCTCGGAGTTCTGGCTCCCGGCTGGCGGCAGCGCGACCTTCGGTGCTCTGACCCCTGGCACGGCTCTGCCCGCGGCCGGTCTCGGCGCGGAAATCCAAGGTGGCAGCCTGGTCGCCTGTCCGGCGACCGTCGGTTCGGCGGCTCCCGTGGGTCAAAAGTCGTGCAACGTTCGCAACAACGGCACCTCGCCCGACGCGGACGCCATCGCGGCCCATAACCTGAAGTCGACCTATCAGGACGAATACATCCTGGGCTTCCAGCACCGCTTCAACGAGCTGTGGACCGCCAACGTCAACGTCACCTATCGCGATCTGGGTCGGATCAGCGAAGACGCCCTGCTGGACTACGGCATCCGCAACTGGTGCGCGGCCAACGGCTACGCTCTGAACAACGCCGGCGGCACCGGTTGCGCCGACGTGTGGTTCGGTGAACACCAGTACCTGATCATCAATCCGGGCAGCGACGTGAACATCACGCTCGCCGACCCGCTGCCGGGCGAGACCACGATCAAGACGATCACGGTCACCGCCCAGCAGATGCAGTTCCCGAAGGCCAAGCGCGAATATCTCGGCCTGGAAATGAGCTTCGAACGCGCGTTCGACGGCAAGTGGGGCCTGCAGGGTTCGTACACGATCTCCGAATCGAAGGGTAACTTCGAAGGGGCTTCGCGTTCGGACAACGGTCAGACCGACGCCGGCATCACCGTCGACTTCGACCACCTGGCGTTCATCCCGGGCACCTATGGTCTGCTGCCGAACCACCGCGGCCATCAGATCAAGCTGTTCGGTTCGTACGCCGTGACCGACGACCTGCTGATCGGCTCCAACCTGTCGGTGATCTCGCCGCGCAAGTACGGCTGCATCGGCAACGCTCCGACCGGCTCGACGCCGGACGCCGACATCGCCAACGGCAGCTACGGCGCCGCCGCTCGCTTCTGCAATGGCAAGGTCGCGAACCGCGGTTCGGTGTTCGAAGGCGAGTGGGTCACCCGCTTCGACCTGTCGGCCCGCTACACCGTGCCGTCGAAGTTCATCCCGAGCCTGCCCTACATGGACAAGGAAGAAGGTGGCCTGGTGCTCCGCGCCGACATCTTCAACGTGTTCAACCTGGACGCCGGCATCGAGAAGGACGAGTTCGGCGAACAATCGGGCGCCGTTGGGTCCCACAACCCTGACTACCAGAAGGTCACGGCCTACCAACCGCCGCGTTCGGTTCGCTTCGGCTTCGACTGGGCGTTCTAAGCGGTTCATCGCTTGAGACTAGGAAGGCGGCGGGCTCTCACGAGCCCGCCGTTTTTCTTTGGGCGCTTGCCTGGATCCCGAGGCGTCCATGCTCGGCGGATAGCGGGCAAGGTCCAGCGATTTCAACGTCTTGAACTTTCTGGACCTATTTGATCCTCACCCTTTCGAACCGCCCGCATAATGATCCCACCTGAAGGCACGGGGAGGGCGCACGTACGGCGACCGCTGCGGCCTCGGGGGTGGTCGAGCGGGAAGCGTTTGTCGGTGGTCCTTCGGTGGACGCCTTCGCGACGGTTCTGGGCAGGTTCCTTGCAACACAGGACGAAGCCCAGGCGGCGGGGGATCGGCGAGAGCGGCAGGTGCGGGCTGAAATCGCCCGCACGGTCCAGGACGCGCCAACGTCCTGCCCGTCGGGGGCCTCCATCGGAGCGGGTTAAGAATCCGCGATCCGAAGGCTTCCGGATAACGGCCGCGCGAAGCGCCTGAACTTCGTCGAAACGGTATTCAAAACTGCAAATCATCCGGGCGAGGCCCGGGCGCTTCGCACCCTCCCCACCAGCTCAGCGGGCTTCCGCGTGAGGCGGCGAAACCATGCATCCAAGGCCCTCCCCCTGTGGGGGAGGTGTCGGCGAAGCCGACGGAGGGGGGAGTGATCGGCCGATGGCCGGATCCATGTCGGCGACCCCAAACCTCCCCCCACCGGCCTCCGGCCGCCTCCCCCCATGGGGGGAGGGCCTTGGATCCCTGGGGACCGGGCACGAAAAAGGGCCGCCCGGTCGCCCGGACGGCCCTTGGTCCTCGCCTAACGAAAGCCGAGCCTAGTGAACCGGCGTCTCGGCCAGCACCGAGGCCCCGCTGGGGGTCGAGCGCAGCCGGGCCTTGGCCATCTCGTCCAGGATCGATTGCGAGCGCGGATCGCCCAGCAACCAGGCCGAGGCGGCCAGGGTGCGCATCGAGGTCTCGCTGACGCCCAGCGCCTTCTCCAGGGCCTCGAACGGCGACTTGGAGGCGCCGATCTTCTTGAGCTTCACCTCGCCCTTGATCCCGGCCAGGCTCTTGGCCTTGTCGACGGCCTCGTAGAAGCCGCCCAGCTCGTCGACCAGGCCCAGCTGCTTGGCCTGGACGCCGGTCCAGACTCGGCCCTTGGCGATTTCGCGCACGCGCTCGACGGGCAGCTTGCGGCCTTCGGCCACGCGGCCGACGAAACCGACATAGATGCGGTCCATCCAGGCGGCGAACTTGGCCCGCTGGTCGGGGGTGAACTCCTGGCTCGTGCCGAACGCGCCCGAATAGTCGCCGCCCACATGCACCTGGCGGGTGTCGACGCCGAACCGCGCCAGGGCGTCGCCCAGGGCGAACTTGCCGCCGAACACGCCGATCGAGCCGGTCAGGGTGGTGGGCTCGGCGACGATCGCCGAAGCGCCCGAGCTGATCCAGTAGCCGCCCGAGGCGGCGTAGGTGCCCATGCTGACCACGATCGGCTTGTTGGCCTTCTTGGCGGCCTTCACGGCGGCCAGGATCTGCTCCGAGGCCGTGTCCGAGCCGCCGGGCGAGGAAACCCGGAACACGATCGCCTTGACGTCCTTGTCGTCGATGGCGTCGTACAGCGCCTTGGCCACCTGGTCGGAATAGATGGTGCTGTCGCCGCCGAACGGCGAACCGCCTTCGCCGCTGCCGGTCATGATCGCGCCCTCGGCCGAGACGACCGCGATGGTCGGGCCGGCCTTGGGCGGCGTACGCTTGGCGCGCGAGACGTAGTCGTCGAAGTCCACCAGCTTGGCGCCCTTGCCGGCGCGCGACAGCATGGCGTCCTGGGCCTCCTTGACCTGGCCGACGCGGTCGATCAGGCCCTTGGCCTTGGCCTCCTCGGCGCTGTAGGGGCCGGCTTCGATCGTCCTGATCAGGGCGGCCGGATCGACCTTGCGGTCCTGGGCGGCCGTCGTCAGGGCCGTGGTGTAGACCGAGCCCATCCACGACAGCGTCGATTCCCGGTGGGCCGGCGTGTAGTCGCTATAGAGGTAGGGATTGACCGCGTTCTTGTACTCGTAGCGCTGCTCGTAGTCGGCCTTGACGTCGTACTTGTCGAAGAAGCGCTTGAAGAACATCTCCTCGCTGGACGCGCCCGTCGCCTGCAGCGAGCTGTCGGGCTGCATCCAGAACTCGCTGGCCGCCGCGCCGAGCATGTAGGTCGAGGTGACCAGGCCCGAAGGATAGAGGCCCTGGCTGTGGGCGAAGATCGGCTTCTTGCCGACCGTGCGGAAGTGCTTGAAGGCCAGGCGCAGCTCGTCGGCCGAGGCCGGGGCCATGCCGCCCTCGGGCAGGCGCACCAGCACCGCCTTGACCTTGTCGTCGGTTTCGGCGCGGCGCAGCGTCTCGATGATCGACATCACCGACTGGCCGCCCCCGCCGCCGAAGGCCGCGAACGGGTTCTGCGAATCCTGATCGGAAAGGCCGCCGCGAAGATCCAGCTGCAGCACGGTGTGGGCAGGAACCGGGGCGGGGCGGGCCGCGCCGGCCGCCATGACGATCAGAAGGAAGGGGACGCCGACAAGGAACAACACCAAGCCGACGAAAACGCCGGCCACGGTCATGAGAAACTGCTTCATCGGACGTCCTGCTGCCTATTGTCGCGCAAGCTAGTAGCGACCCTGGCGCGGCGGTCAAATGAACAGCGCGCAACCTAGCGTTCCGGGATCGAACATGACCCCCACGCTGGCGCGGCTCGAGCGACACCGCGAGGGGCGGCGCCGCCAGGCTGTATGTTTGGAAATCTCGGGAAAATAATGGTCGGAGTGGCAGGATTTGAACCTGCGACCCCTGCGTCCCGAACGCAGTGCTCTACCAGACTGAGCCACACTCCGACTTGGAGGGCGGCTTATAGACAGGCCTCGACGGTCTCGCAAGCGACAAAAATCACCTCGAAAAAAGAAGTTCAAAGCGACGTTGCATCCGTCCGACTCCTGCGCTATCTCCACCGCCTCGCCGGGCCCCGAGGGTCTCGCCGTTCCTGCTGGGGAATGGTGTAATGGTAACACTGCGGTTTTTGGTACCGTCATTCTAGGTTCGAGTCCTAGTTCCCCAGCCACTCTCTTCTTCCTCTAAATCAGCTTCCGCTTCGGCGGCCTCCGGGTCGTCGCGCCGCGGCCTGACGCTGAATCGCAGTTTTCCACAGAAATTAGCCCGTGCGTCTCACGCCTGAGATTCGACCGCCGGCGGGCTCGCCGAGCTGAGGCGCGCGCGGTTTGGCGTCTTGAAGTCTTCCAGCATCCGGCGGCGCGACTTGGCCTTTGAAAACCTAGACGGCGTCTGTGATCACATATCGTCGCTCAAGTCGGCTCGGCGGCGACAAGTCTTTGTGTTTCAAGGGCAAGGCCCAGCTTCGACAAGGCGCGCCATTGGAAGAAAGCTGATCTTTGCCTGATCTGCCGACGCCACGAATCATTGCGACGTTGAAACTTTTGTTCGAGCAACATCGGTCTGAAAGGGCTGCTCAGCGACCGGCTAACGAGGCCTTGACCGCTTCTTATGGTTTAGACGCGAGGCGATTTTCTCGTCGTTGTTCTCAAGATTCGCTTGCCTTAAGGGCTTGGCAAGCACGATTACCCGGATTGAGTACTTGTATTTCGACAGGGCGGGTGTATTTCCAAGTCAAGTACCCACCGGAGACACCCTCGTGGAAGACAAGGCTACCCTGATCGAGCTCACTGCCGAGATCGTCGCCAATTACGTGGCCAATAACAGCACGTCGGTTTCCGATTTGCCGGCCCTGATCCGAGCGACTCACGATGCTCTGGCTGGTATTGGTTCTCCTGAAGCGGCTCCCGTGGAAACGGTTACGAAGGCTACGCCGGCTCAGATCCGTCGCAGCATTACGCCTGACGCCCTGATCAGCTTCGAAGACGGCAAGCCTTATAAGACGCTGAAGCGCCACCTGACCACGCACGGCATGACCGTGGCCGAATACAAGGCCAAGTGGGGTCTGCCGAACGACTATCCGACCACCGCCCCGGCCTATAGCGAAGCGCGCTCGGCCATGGCCAAGGCCCTGGGCCTGGGTCAAGGCGGCCGGAAGGCCAAGGCCCCGCGCGGCCGCAAGGGCTGATCCGACCTCTTAGGAGGTTTGGAAATGCAAAACCCCCGCCGGCGACGGCGGGGGTTTTTCTTTGGCCAGGTCGCCTTCGAGCGAAGCGGGAACCGGTTCGCGTGAAGAAGGCGCGTCAAGACAAAGAGCGCTAGCCGATCTTCAGCCGCACGAACGCCATGCCGCCGGTCGGATCGTCGTAGCCGAGCGCGGCGGGGGCGTCGAAGGCGCTGGCCAGGCCGCCGAAGCCGAGCTTGACGGTGTCCGACAGCGGCACGTCGTAGATCGCGCCCACCGACAGCTTGCGCACGGTCGCCGCGCCGCCGTGATGGCCGGCCAGTTCGTCCTGCTCGACCTGCTCGGCGCGGGTGAACACGGTCCAGTGCGGGTCGGGCTTCACGGCGCCTTCGAACAGCCAGGCCTGCAGGGCGTCGCCGGGGATGCGGTCCTTGCGGGCCCAGGCCAGGGTGGCGCTGAGCGAGCCGCCGTTCCCGAACGGACGGGCGTAGAGGGCGCTGAGCGAGGTGCGGGCCTCGTCATCGCCGGGCTCCAGGGCCTCGGGACTGTTGATCCGCGTCCAGCTGGCCTGCAGGGCCCAGTTCGGCGTCGGGTTCCACGAGACGCGGGTCGCGACGCTGTCCAGCCGGCCGGTCTCGATGTCGTAGCGGTTCTGGTCCGGCTCGCGGCCGCGGAAGGCGCTGGCCTCGACCTTCCAGGTCTGGCGCGACACCCCGGCCGTCACCACGCCGAAGGTGATGTGGGTCGAGTCGAACCAATGGTGAGTGATCGGGGCCTCCGGGCTGTCCATGGCCGCCTGGCGGTGCATGAAGGCCGGCGGCCCGAACGCCGGCTCGCCCGGCAGGCCGGCATAGAGGGAACCGTCGAAGCCGCCGCCCAGCGGACGGCTGTAGCTGGCCGCCAGCTCCATGAAGAGGTCGTGGGGGTGCTGGCGGTCGACCAGCGGGGTCTGGCCGTCGGCCGTCTCGCCGGTGGCCAGCAACAGCGGATAGCCGCTCTTGCCCATGAAGGGATCGGGGCTGAGCATGGCCTTGAAGCCGAGGGTCCCGCCGCCGAGCGGGCGCTGGGCCATGCCCATGACCATGCCGGCCAGGAACGCCTTGTCGTCGCCGCGCGGGCCGCCCTGGTCGTCGTACACGCCGTTGAACAGGGCGTGGCCCATCAGCATCCAGCCGCCCTTGTGGACCATGACGCCGTCCATCGGCGAGGCGTCGGGCTGCCAGCTGGTGCCGGAGGCGTCGCGTTGCATGCGATAGGCGCCCAGCGGGCTGCGCATGGGCGTGGAAGCACCCATGGTTTCGGCGTCGACGGCCATGGTCGCCATTTCGGCGTCCGTCATCTGTGCGTCGGACATCCGGTCCATGTCATGGCCGGCATGGTCCTGGGCCTGGGCAGGGGCGGCCAGGCATAGGCTCGCCGCGACGGCGGCGCTGGCCAGCAGCCAAGCGCGAGTGATCTTGGTGGTCATCGGACCGACCTTTCTGAAGCAAGGAAACAATGATCCACGCGGCGGCCGCGCGGAAGGCTTCAGGCGAGGGGTCTGGGAGGGCCGTGTTCCGGCGCCGGGCTCAGGCCGTCGACGGCTTGGCTGAGTGGGGCGAAGGCGATGCGGACGGTCGCGCCCCGCGTCGCGGCCGGGGCGATGTCGCGGGCGGCGGCGGGCAGGCAGCCGGCGCAGCAGCTCATGGCCAGGGCGTCGGGTTTGGACTTGTGGGGCGGGGCCTTGTCGTGGGTCATGCCCGCCATTTCGTCCATGCCCGCCGCTGTCTCGTGGCAGGGCGGGACGGTCCCGGCCTGGGCGGGCAGGGCGCGCAGCGGTCCGCCGACGGCGAACACCGCCGCCAGCAGGATCAGCATCAGGGTGCGAAGGCCGCGCATGACGGGGACCCTAGGCAGGCGAGGACGGCGGGGCAAGTTGCATCGCCGTCATCTTTCTAGACGCCGCGCAACTCCATCCCCGGCGCGTCCGGTTCGCGCGAACCGCCGCCGTTCAGCGGGCGCTGCATCCAGACCAGATCCACCCAGCGGCCGAACTTGTAGCCCATGTCGGGGAAAACGCCCTTCTGCTCGAAGCCCAGCGCCGTGTGCAGGCCGATCGAGGCGGCGTTGCCGCTGTCGCCGATCACCGCGCACATCTGGCGCAGGCCCTGGGCCTCGCAGATCTCGATCACGGCCGACAGCAGCGCCTTGCCCACGCCCTTGCCCACGGCGTCGGGGCCGACATAGACGCTGTCCTCGACCGTGTAGCGATAGGCGGCGCGCAGGCGGAACGGGCCGGCATAGGCGTAGCCCAGCACCACCCCGTCCTGCTCGGCGACCAGATAGGGCAGACCCTTGGCCAGGAAGGCCGCGCGGCGGCGGCCCATTTCGGCCTCGTCCGGCGGGACCTCCTCGAAGGTGCCGAGGCCGTTGAGGACGTTCCAGCCGTAGATGGCGGTGATCGCCACCAGGTCCTTGTCGGTGGAGGGGCGGATGGTGACGCTCATCAAAGTCCTCCCCCCATGGGGGAGGTGTCGGCGCAGCCGACGGAGGGGGGAGTGATCGAACGCCCGACGTATCCCCCCACCGGCGCTGCGCGCCGCCTCCCCCACAGGGGGAGGGCCTTGTTCTTCAACGCCACACCCATCACGCCTTGGCCCATCCCTTGTCGACCGCCCACACGGCGAACGCATAGTCCAAGGCGATCTCCTTGAGGAAGTCGAACCGTCCCGAAGCCCCGCCGTGGCCGGCTTCCATGTTGATCTTGAGCAGGATCGGGGCGCCGCTGGTCGTGTGTTCGCGCAGCCGGGCCGTCCATTTCTCCGGCTCCCAGTAGGTGACGCGCGGGTCCGACAGGCCGCCGGTCGCCAGCACGGCCGGATAGGGCTTGGCCGTGACGTTGTCGTACGGCGAATAGCTGGCGATGTAGTCGTAGGCGTCCTTGTCCTCCAACGGATTGCCCCATTCGGGCCATTCCGGCGGGGTCAGGGGCAGGGAGGTGTCGCTCATGGTGTTGAGCACGTCGACGAACGGCACCGCCCCGATGATCCCGGACCACAGGTCGGGCCGCAGGTTGGTGATCGCCCCCATCAGCATGCCGCCGGCCGAGCCGCCATAGGCCACCGTGCGGCCCGCCGCGCCGTAGCCGGCCGCGTGCAGGTGCTCGGCGCAGGCGATGAAGTCGGTGAACGTGTTCTTCTTCTTGTCCTTGCGGCCGTCCAGGAACCAGCCGTAGCCCTTCTCCGAACCGCCGCGGATATGGGCCGTCGCCCAGATCCAGCCGCGGTCGACCAGGCTAAGGTTGCGGATCGAGAACGACGGATCCATCGACATGCCGTAGCTGCCGTAGCCGTACAGCAGCAGCGGCGCCTGGCCGTCCAGAGCCACGCCCTTCTTCATCAGCACGGTGATCGGAACCTGCGCGCCGTCGGGGGCCTCGGCGTAGAGCCGCCGGGTGACATAGGCGGCCGGGTCGTGGCCCGAGGGGATCTCCTGGGTCTTGCGCAGGACCTTCTCGCCGGTGGCCATGTCGTAGTCGAACCACTGCCGGGGCGTGGTCGGCGACTGGTAGACATAGCGCATCACCGGGGTGTCGAACTCGTAGCCGTCTTCCAGGCCCAACACATAGGCCTCCTCGTCTATGACGATCGGCTTCTCGGCCTTGGTGGCGCGGTCGGTGATGACGATGCGGGTGTTGGCGTTGACCCGCTCGACGCGGACCAGGTGATTCTTGTAGGCGGCCAGACCCGTGATGAAGTGACCGGGCTTGTGCGGGACGAAGTCCTTCCAGTGGGCGCGGCCGGGCGTGGCGATCGGCGCTTCGACCAGCTTGAAGTCGATGGCCCCGTCGGCGTTGGTCAGGATGACGAAGCGGCCGTCCCAGTGCTCGATAAAATAGCGCAGGCCCACGGTGCGCGGCTCGACCACGGTCGGTTCGGCGGTGGGGTCCGAGGCCGGGATCAGCAGGGCCTCGGACGTCTCGTGGTCGCCGGCGCTGATGGTGATGAAGGCGTCCGAACCGGTCGTGCCGACGCTGACGAAGAAGCCTTCGTCCGGCTCGTCATAGACCAGCACGTCGTCCTTCAGCCCGCCCCGCGCGGGGCGCCGGTAGATCTTGTCCGATCGGCCGTTGTCGTCGCGGTGGGTCCAGAACAGCCATTGGGAGTCGGGCGACCAAGCGAAGTCGCCGGTGCTGCTCTCGACGGGCTCCTTCAGGACCTCGCCGGTGGCCAGGTCCTTCACATAGATGTGGTGGACCTCCGACCCCTGGGCGTCCTCGGCGTAGGCGAACAGCTTGTGGTCGGGGCTGTGGTCGGCGGCGCTGACCTGGCTGTAGGCCTTGCCCTTGGCCAGGGCGTCGCAGTCGAGCAGGATCTCCTCGCCGTCCGCCTTGGCGCCCCCTTGGCCCTTCGGCCGGCGCGCGAAGATCGGGTGCTGACCGCCGATGTTGAAGCGCGAATAGTATTCGAACGGGCCGTCGGGGACGGGGACGGAGGCGTCGTCCTCCTTGATGCGGCCCTTCATCTCCTCGAACATCGCCGCCTGCAGGCCTTCGGTCGAGGCCAGCATGGCCTTCACATAGGCGTTCTCGGCGGTCAGGTGGTCCTTGACCTCCGGCTTGATCAAGGTCGGATCGCGCAGGACCTTCTGCCAGTTGTCGTCCTTCATCCAGGCGTAGTCGTCGACGCGGACGCGGCCCAACTGCTCGGTGCGTTTGGGGATCTTCTGAGCGACTGGCGCGACAGGCGGGGGAGACTCTGGCATCATGCTCTCGGATAAGGCGTTCTCGGGGGGGATCACCGACACCGACGTAATGACAGCGGCCGCGCTCGTCATCATTTTGCGCCGGTTCATGGTGAGTTTTTCCCCCTGATGCGTCAGAACGCCAACTTGTGCGCCTAGACGGCGCTGGTCAAACTGACCCTCGCGTAGCGTGAATCCGGGGGCGTGAGGGCATAGATGGCTTGGGACCTGTCGGTCGACCTGATCCAAGCGACCGTGCAGCTTGAACAGCCGCTCGGCGACGGATCACGGACGGTCGGCACCGGCTTCCTGATCGAGGATCCCACTCCCGACGGCCGCCCCCGCACCATCCTGGTCACCGCCGCCCACGTCTTCGACAAGATGCCCGGCGTCTCGGCCAAGATCGGCTATCGCATCCAGAGCGCCGACGGCGTCTGGCGCTATGATCCCCACACCCTGAAGATCCGCGACGGCGACCACGCCCTGTGGGTCAAGCATCCCACCCGCGACATCGCCGCCATCGAGGTCGAGGCCCCGCCGGAGTTCACCAAGGCGGCCATCCCCCTAGCCTGGCTGGCCCAGGACGACACCTTCAACAAGTACGGCCTGGGCCCCGGCGACGAGATGATGGCCCTGGGCTTTCCGCGCGGCCTGTCGGCCAATCCGGCCGGCTTCCCGATCCTGCGTTCGGGCCGGGTGGCGTCCTATCCGCTGGCCCCGGCCAGCGTGTTTCCGACCTTCCTGATGGACTTCTCGGTGTTCCCCGGCAATTCGGGCGGGCCGGTGTTCATGGCCGAGGGCGCGCGCCGTCGACCGGGGTCGACCGAAAGCCAGGAGGTGCAGTTCGTGGCCGGCATGCTGACCCAGCAGGTCGAGCTGTCGGGCGAGCGCCTGGAAATCGGCATCGTCACCCACGCCAAGTACATCCGCGAGACGGTCTCGTTGCTGGACAAGACGGCCGGTCCGCCGGTGATCCAGGCCAGACCCGCCAAGCCGATCGAACCCTCCAGCCAGGCGGCGAGCCAGGCCGCCGCGGCGGTGTCCGCCACCGCCATGGCGGTCGGCCGGTAGGCCGCCTCACTGTAGGATAGGCGACACAGGAACCTCGCTCCGGACCTTCCCGTTTCTAGGGGGAGTTCAAATTCAGCAGGAGCGAAACCATGAGCACCAACCGAGTGGAAGGCGCCGTCGACAAGGGCATCGGCGCGGTCAAGGAAGCCGCCGGCAAGGCGACCGACAACGAACGCCTCGAAGCCGAAGGCGCGGCCCAGAAGGCCAAGGGCGACGTTCAGAACAAGGTCGGCCAGGCCCAGGACAAGATCGGCGACGCGATCAAGCGCTAGCTTGAGGCGGAACTGACGAAACAGAGGCCGCGGGAGCGATCCCGCGGCCTCTGTCGTTTCACGGCGGGTCAGCTCTGGGCGAAGGCCAGGATGTCGGCGTTCAGCCGCTCGATGTGGGTGAACATCAGGCCGTGCGGCGCGCCCTCGTAGACGATCAGCCGCGCGGCGGGCACGAGGGCCGCATAGCGACGGCCGCTGACCTCCAGGGGCGTCGAGGCGTCGCGGTCGCCCTGGATGATCAAGGTCGGAATCCGGATCGTCTTCAACTCCGCGCGCAGGTCCATGGCCGTGGCCGAGCGGTTGCACTCGACCAGGGCCTTCATCGACGTGCCCAGCATCATGCCCCGGATCCAGTCCTTCATTTCCGGCGAGGTGGTCGGGGTCAGGAACGGGCCGCTGTTGGCCTCCAGCCAGCGCGGATAGTCACGCAGCAGCACGTTCTGGCGAAATTGCTCGAACATTGCCGGATCGAGGCCGTCGGGATTGTCGGGGCGGCGCGCCGGACAGGGGCCCATCGGCGCCAGGAGCAGCACCTTGGCGATCCGCGCGTCGCCGTGGCGGGTCAGGTAGCGGGTGATCTCGCCGCCCGCCATCGAATGGCCGACCAGCACGACGTCCTTCAGATCCAGGGTGTCGAGCACGGCGGCCAGGTCGTCGGCCAGGGTGTCGTAGTCGTAGCCGCGTCCCGGCGCGTCCGAGCGGCCGTGGCCCCGGCGGTCATAGGCGATGCAGCGCAGGCCCTGGTCCGACAGGGCGGCGGCCTGATAGGCCCAGGCCTCCGAGGGCAGGCCCCAGCCGGCCAGGAACACCACCGGCCGGCCCTCGCCCCAGTCGCGGTGGAACAGGCGCGCGCCGTCGCGGGCCACGATTCCGCTTCGCGCGGCGGCGGGAGCGGGGGCCGGGCGCGGCGCGGCGGTCGACGGGCCGGCGGCGGTCAGGGCGGCGCCGAGGCCGGTCAGCAGGGTCAGGGTCCGGCGGCTGGGCTGGTGAGCGAGAGCGGTCATGGCGATCTCCGGCGAGGCGCTCGTCGTTCGAGCCTCCTCAGCATCGGAGCGGCCGCGAGCCTGGTCGATTACGCCGGAGGTAATGGCGAAGGGGCCGGCTTGGTCCTAGCCTGGCCTTATGACCACCACCGTTCCCACCTTCGGCGAGCGCCTGCGCGACTGGCGCCAGAAGCGGCGCCTGAGCCAGATGGACTTGGCGCTGGAGGCCGAGATCTCGACCCGGCACCTGTCGTTCCTGGAGACTGGCCGCGCCGCGCCCAGCCGCGACATGGTGTTGCGCCTGGCCGAGCGGCTGGAGGCGCCGTTGCGCGAGCGCAACGCCCTGCTGCTGGCGGCCGGCTTCGCGCCGATGTTCCCCGAGCGATCGTTCGATGATCCGGGCCTGGCGGCGATGCGGACGGCGGTGGAGGCGGTGCTGCACGCCCACATGCCGTTTCCCGCCCTGGCCGTCGACCGGCGCTGGACCCTGCTGGCCTCGAACGCGGCCGTGGCGCCGCTGCTGGCCGGGGTCGACGCCAGGCTGCTGGAGGGGCCGGTCAACGTGCTGCGGCTGAGCCTGCATCCGGACGGGGTCGCGCCGCGGATCGCCAACCTGGCCGAATGGCGCGGCCACATCCTGTCGCGCCTGCGCCGGCAGCTGGCCGAGAGCGGCGACGCCGAGCTGGCCGACCTGATCAGGGAGCTGGCCGCCTATCCCGGCGGCGAGGCCCATCCGCGCGCCGGCGACGGGGCGATCGCCGCGCCCCTGCGGCTGAAGACGGCGGCGGGTGAGCTGTCGTTCCTCAGCGCCACCATGACCTTCGGCGCGCCGCTGGATGTGACGGTGGCCGAGCTGGCCATCGAGACCTTCCTGCCCGCCGACCCCGCCACGGCCGCCGCTCTGCGGACCATGGCGGGCGGGTGAGGCTTAGGCGCATTGGCCTTCACCGTCTGGGTGAAAACCTCGTCCTTCGACAAGCTCAGGATGAGGTTTTTCCACGGCTCGGATTTGTAAATGGTCCTCATCCTGAGCTTGTCGAAGGACGAGGACCACGCACCGAGCCTGGATGTCGATCAGGCTTAGGCCCCGTAGATGATCGAGATCGTCTCGGCCACGCAGGCGGGGCGCTCCTCGCCCTCGATCTCGATGGTGCATTCGTTCTTCATCTGCAGGCCGCCGGCCTTGGGCTCGACGGCCAGCAGCTTCTGGCGCATGCGCACCTTCTTGCCGACCCGGACCATGCCGGTGAACCGCACCTTGTCGCAGCCGTAGTTGATGCCGCGCGTCACGCCGGTCACCCGCAGGATGCCCGCCCCCAGCATCGGGATCAGCGACAGTGTGAGAAAGCCGTGGGCGATCGGGCCGCCGATCTCGCGGGTCGCGCGCTCGACGTCGACATGGATCCACTGGTGGTCGCCTGTCGCCTCGGCGAACTGGTTGACCCGCTCCTGGCTGATCTCGACCCAGTCGGAGACCCCGATCTCCTGGCCGACCAGACCGGCGATGTCGGCGTAGGCGACTTCCTTCATGGCGTTTTGCTCCCGCATGCTTCTTGTAAACAGTTGTTTGATTGGTCGCACGGGAGAGCGGGGCGGGCAAGCCTCGGCCTCGAAGGTTGGCGCCTCCCGGGTACGGCGACGCCCTTGGACGGGTCAGACCTCCAACGCGGCTTTCGCCGTCTCCGGCAGCAGACTGACGGCTTCATCCAACAGTTTTCGCCAGGTCTCGCCACGCTCGCGGGCTTCGGCATAGGCTTCGCGCAGGGCGAAGGGATCGTCCTGGGTCAGGGCGTGGATGAGCGCCTGAGCCTGTTCCATATCCTTGCGTCGCTTGGGATCTCCTTGGTCGCGCCTGCGCGAGACGATCAGTTTGTGGACCGCGAAGCGGGCTGGGGCAGGAACACGAACGAGAATCCCATCGTCGTGCAGGATCGCGGCGTCCACGGGATCGCGGAGCAGAAAATCGAGAAACCTCAGCGGCGTCGCATCGGTGTCGAGAGCGGCTAGTCTTGAGGTTTCGGCGTCACCGTCGCCCCGACTCGTCGTGAGCACGTCGACGGCGTAGCCGTCCGGCGTGCGATAAGTCGCGCTCTTCGATGAATCGAGCTTGGGGACCGGCGCGAAGGCTGGGTCGGCGCCGCGCAGCACCTCGAAAAGCGAGCTATCCAAGCCGTCGTCCAGCGCGACCGAGACGCCGTAGTCTTGGGCGATATCCAAGTCGGTCGTGCGCACGGCCTGGAACGGCAAAATAAAGCCCAGCAGCGCGCCATAGGTTTGAAACGCCACGGTGCCGACCAGGACCGCGCGGAGGCGGAACGCCCCCGCCGTGCTCAGGGCGCGAAGAATACGAGCCGACCGTTCGTCGGGCGCATGGAGCCCAGCGCCGCGCAACGCGCGGACAATCCTGCGACGGCCGTCCGCCACGACCTTCGCGGCCTTGGCGGCTTCGATCGTCGCGATCAATTCGGGCGTTTCGGGTCCAAGATACCGCTCGGCGCGTTCGCCGCGTTCCTGTCGTGATCGAACATACCAATAGAAGCGCCCCTTCCGTTCTCGTCGAAGGAAGCTGGCGCCGTCGCCAAAGGCCGCGATCTGCGCCACGCGAAGTTGGTCGAGCAGATCGGCGACATTCGTATGGATCGCCAGGGGAAGCCGTTGGATTGTCAAGTTGCCACCATTTTCATAATATGGTGGCAAAACCTTTAAAGATCAACATGTCGAAGCGCGGTCTAAACGATCCCGCCCTCGCCCTTGCCCCAATACGCGTCCCGGATCAGCCGCTTGTAGAGCTTGCCGGTCGGGTGCCGGGGCAGTTCGGCCATGAAGTCGATGCGCTTGGGCGACTTCACATGGCTGAGGTTGGCGCGGACGAAGGCCATCAGCTCCTCGGCCAGGGAAGCTTGGTCGACCGATGGATCCAGCGGCTGGATCACCGCCACCACCTGCTCGCCCATCTCCTCGTGCGGGGCGCCGACCACGGCGGCGTCGGCGACCTTGGGGTGGGTGATCAAGAGGTTCTCGATCTCCTGCGGATAGATGTTCACCCCGCCCGAGATGATCATGAAGCTCTTGCGGTCGGTGAGGTACAGATAGCCCTCCTCGTCGACCCAGCCCACGTCGCCCAGGGTGGTCCAGCCATGCTGGTTGTAGCTCTCGGCGGTCTTGTCCGGGGCGTTATGGTAGTTCACGGCCGGGCCGTTGGCGAAGTAGACGGTCCCTTCGGTGCGGACGGGCACGGGCTCGCCGGCCTCGTCGCAGATCCGCAGCTCGCCCAGCACCGCCTGGCCGACGCTGCCCTTGTGGGCCAGCCAGTTGTCGGAATTGATCCAGCAGAAGCCGTTGCCCTCGGTGCCGGCGTAGTATTCGAAGATCACCGGACCCCACCAGGCGATCATCTGCTCCTTGACCGGCACGGGGCAGGGGGCGGCGGCGTGGACCGCCGAGGTGATCGACGAGACGTCATACTTGGCGCGAACCTCCGGCGGCAGCTTCAGCATCCGCACGAAGTGGGTCGGCACGAACTGGCCGCAGGTCACGCCGTACTTCTCGATCAGGGCCAGGGCGGCCTCGGGATCGAACTTCTCCATCACGATCACCGTGCCGCCCAGCTTGTGCACGGTCATGCACCAGCGCAGCGGGGCGGCGTGATAGAGCGGGGCGGGCGACAGGTAGACGCTGTCGCCGCTGAAGCCGAACAGGCCCATGGCCATCATCTGCAGGGCGTGGGGCGCGTCGATCGGCCCGCCGCTCAGCGCCGGCTTGACGCCCTTGGGCCGGCCGGTGGTGCCCGAGGAATAGAGCATGTCCGAGCCCGCCGTCTCGTCGGCGATCGGCGTCGTCGGCATGGCGGCCCGAGCCGCCTCGAAGTCCTCGAACCCGTCCTTGCCGCCGCCCACCCGGAACAGCCGCACGCCGGGGATCAAGGGCGCGACGGCCTGGGCCACCGCGTCCAGGGCCGGGCTGACGATCAGCGCCTTGGCTCCGCAGTCCTTGACGATGTACTCGACCTCGGCCGGGGTCAGCTTGGTCGAGACGCAGGTGAAATAGAGCCCGGCGCGCTGGGCGGCCCAGGCGATCTCGAAGAAGCGGGCGTTGTTGTCCATCAGGATGGCGATCACGTCGCCGGCCTGCAGGCCCAGCGCGCGGAACAGCTGGGCGCCCTGGTTCGAGCGGGCGTCGAGCTCTCCGTAGGTCACCGCCTCGCCCGAGCCGGCCATGATGTAGGCCGGCTTGTTCGGCTGGCTTTGGGCGTGATGGAACGGATGCATCAGACGGCGACCTCGGTCTTGGCGGCCTGGCGGATCATGTCCGAGGCCTTTTCGGCGATCATGATGGTCGGGGCGTTGGTGTTGCCCGACACCAGGCGCGGCATGACCGAGGCGTCGACCACCCGCAGGCCGGTCAGTCCCCGCACTCGCAGTTGGCTGTCGACCACGGCCATCGGCCCGGCGCCCATCTGGCAGGTGCCGACCGGGTGATAGATCGTCGAGCCGGTGGCGCGCGCGAACTCCAGCAGGGCGGCGTCGGTGGCGAAGTCGGCGCCCGGGTTCATCTCGTGGTCGATCAGCGGTGCGATGGCCGGCTGGGCGGCGATCTTGCGGGCCCATTTCAGGCCGGCCACCGTGACCTCCTGGTCCAGCGGATCGGACAGGTAGTTGGCGAAGATCGCCGGATAGGTGGTCGGATCGTCCGACTTGATGCGGATGTGGCCCCGGCTCTCGGGCCGCAGCTGGCAGGGAGCGATGGTCAGGCCCGGCGCGCCCTCCAGTTCCATCTTCTGCTCGTTGAACAGCTTCTCCAGATCCATCGTGGCCGGCAGGATGTGGAACTGGATGTCGGGTTCCGCGAGATCGGGCCGAGATTTGCAGAAGGCGGCGATGTGGGCCGCCGACAGGGTCAGCAGGCCCTTGCGCTGGAACAGGTACTTCAGCGCCTCGGCCGCCAGCCGGCTTCCCTTGCTCTGCTCGTTGACCGAAATCGTTCCGGCCTTCAGGCGAAAGCGCGTCCCGGTGACATAGTGGTCCTGCAGGTTCTCGCCGACGCCGGGCAGGTCGTGGACCACGGCGATCCCGTGCTCGGCCAGCAGTTGGCCCGGACCCACGCCCGACAGCTGCAGCAGCTGCGGAGAGTTGATCGCTCCGCCGGCCAGGATCACCTCGGCCCGCGCCTTGGCGGTGCGGACCACGCCGTTCTGGCTGAACTCGACCCCGACCGCGCGCTTGCCATCGAACAGCACCTTGCGGGCCAGGGCGTTGGTCTCGACCTTCAGGTTCGGACGGCCCATGGCCGGATGCAGATAGGCCACCGCCGCCGAGCAGCGCTGGCCGTTCTTCACGGTCAGCTGGTAGTAGGCCACGCCCTCCTGCCGGGCGCCGTTGACGTCGGCGTTGCGGGGGATGCCGGCCTCGACGCAGGCCTCGACCACGGCGTCGGAGATCGGGTTGGTCTCGGTGACGTCCGAGACGTTCAGCGGGCCGCCGGTCGCGTGCCAGTCGCCGCAGTCGCCGCGCTCCTGGTGCTGGGCCTTGCGGAAATAGGGATAGACGTCGTCCCAGGCCCAGCCCTCGCAGCCCAGCTGCCGCCAGCCGTCATAGTCGGCCTGTTGCCCGCGGATATAGAGCAGGCCGTTGATCGAGGACGAGCCGCCCAGCACCTTGCCGCGCGGCCAGACGTGCGAGCGCCCGCCGGTGCCGGGATCCGGCTCGGTGGCGTACAGCCAGTTGACCTTGGGATCCTTCAGGGTCTGGGCGTAGCCGACCGGGATGTGGATCATCAGGTTGGACATGAACTGGGACGGGTTCTTGGTCGGCCGGTCGTCGCCGCCGGCCTCCAGCAGCAGAACCTTGTGGCGGCCGTCCTCGGACAGCCGCGCCGCCAGCACGCAACCGGCCGAGCCGGCGCCCACAACGATGTAGTCGGCTTCGATGATCGACGTCATCGGATCCTCCCTTTTCCGCCCCGCGTGTCTCCGCGTGATCGGTGATCACTGGAGAATGGCAGGTCTGGCGAGAAGGCCAAGGGTGTCGTCGGGGAAGCCCTGCGTCCTTCGAGGCTTCGCTGCGCTACGCACCTCAGGATGAGGAATTCAGGGCAACCGACTTCCTCATCCTGAGGCGCCCGCGCCGCGGGCCTCGAAGGACGCAAGGCGGTTGCAGGGCATTCATACGCGTGTTTGAGTGCCGCCAAACCCGGAGGAAAACACCATGGCCGCGCCCAGCTTCGAGACCCTGCTCTACGCCGTCGAGGACGGGATCGCGACCATCACCCTGAACCGTCCGGAGAAGCTGAACGCCTTCACCGCCCGGATGATGAAGGAGCTGATCGGCGTCTTCGACCTCACCGACAACGACGACGCGGTGCGGGCGGTGATCGTCACCGGCGCGGGCCGAGCGTTCTGCGCCGGGGCCGACCTGTCGGGCGGCGGGGCCACCTTCGACCGCACCAACCCCCAGGCGCTGGAGCGGGAAGAGGGCAAGGTCGGCGACATCTATCGCGACGGCGGCGGCCGGGTGGTGCTGCGGATGTACGAAAGCCTCAAGCCGATCATCGCCGCCGTCAACGGCGCGGCCGTCGGGGTGGGGGTGACCATGCAGCTGCCCATGGACATCCGCCTGGCCTCGACCGACGCCAAGTTCGGCTTCGTCTTCGCCCGTCGGGGCATCACGCCCGAGGCCTGTTCGTCCTGGTTCCTGCCGCGGTTGGTGGGCCTGCAGACGGCGCTGGAATGGTGCTTCACCGGCCGAGTGTTCAGCGCCCAGGAGGCCAAGGAGCGCGGGCTGGTTCGCTCGCTGCACGCGCCGGAGGACCTGCTGCCGGCCGCCCGGGCCCTGGCCCGCGAGATCGCCGACAACACCGCTCCGGTCTCGGTGGCCCTGACGCGCCAGCTGCTGTGGCGCATGGCCGGCGCCGACCACCCGATGGAGGCCCACAAGGCCGACAGCCGGGCCATCCAGTCACGCGGCGCGGCCGGCGACGCCAAGGAAGGGGTGAGCTCGTTCCTGGAGAAGCGCGCGCCGGTCTATCCGGACAAGGTGTCCAGCGACCTGCCGGACATCTGGCCGGCGTGGGGCGAGCATCCGTTCAAGTAGTTCAAACGGTTGTCATCCCGGGCGGAGCGCAGCGAAGATCCGGGACCGCCGGAAGCGCTGAGTTCACGCGTCGGTCCCGGATCGGCGCGCTGCGCGCTTGTCCGGGATGACAGGGATTAGATGTGGCGCGAAGGGGTCGCATCCGCCGCCGAACGCGCTATATCCCCGCCCATGGCCGAAGCTTTCAACGACAAGACCCTGACCGCCGACAAGGCCGCCCGCTACGCCGAGGTGGCCGACGAGATCGCCTCGGTGCTGGACGGCGAGCCCAACCTGACCGCCCGCATGGCGACGGTGGCCTCGATGCTGGCCAGCAGCTTCGACCACTACTTCTGGACCGGCTTCTACGTGGTCGATCCGTTGAAGGCGCGCGAGCTGGTGGTCGGGCCCTATCAGGGCACGCTGGGCTGCCTGCGCATCGCCTACGGGCGCGGCGTCTGCGGCGCGGCGGCGCAAACCGGCCAGACCCAGCTGGTCGAGGACGTCCACGCCTTTCCGGGCCACATCGCCTGCGACAGCCGCTCGGCGAGCGAGATCGTCGTGCCGGTGTTCGACGCGGCCGGAACGCTGCTGGCGGTGTTCGACGTCGATTCCGACAAGCCCGCCGCCTTCGACATCGTCGACCAGCAGGGCATCGAGACGATCCTGAAGGCCACGTTCGCCTGACAGGGGTATCGGCGCCGGGCAAGGTGGCCCGCCAGTTGCAGCGCCAGCTCCACTATTCCCTAACCGGATCGGTTTAGGACAGGTGGCGATGCTGGACGTTGAGACCCTTCACCCGCGCGATCTCGCCGAGGCCGACGTGCGGCTGTGGCGGGAGATGGCGGCGGCCGAGCCGGCCTTCGCCAGCCCGCTGCTGGGTCCGGACTTCGCGCGCGCCGTCGGCGCCGTGCGCGACGACGCCCGCGTGGCCGTGATCCGTCGCGGGGGGCAGACCCTGGGCTTCCTGCCGCATCACCGTCGTCCCGGCGCCATGGCCCGGGCCATCGGCTCGCCGCTGTCGGACTATCACGGCCTGGTCTCGCGCGCCGAGGCCGGGCTGGACGCCGCCGAGGTGCTGCGCGCCGCCGACCTGACCGCCTACCGCTACACCGGCCTGATCGACCCCCACGGCGTGTTCGGCCGCGGCGAGCGGAAGACCGCTCATGTGATCGACCTGGGCGGAACCGACGCCGAGGCCTATCTGGAGGCCGTCCGCGCCGCCAGTCCCAAGAAGATCAAGAACTGGCGCCGGCTGGACAGCAAGCTCGAGCGCGAGATGGGGACCCTCGAACTGGTCGCCGCCGACCGCTCGCGCGAGGCCTTCGACCAGCTGATCGCCTGGAAGCGCGAACAGCTGGAGCGCACCGGCGTCCATGACTTCCTGCGCCCCGACTGGGTGCGCGGCCTGCTGCTGGACCTGTTCCAGAAGCAGACCGGCCCGTTCCGGGGGCTGATGATCAACCTCTATGCCGGCGGCCAGCTGGTGGCCGGCCATTTCGGGGTGCGGCTGGACGGCGTGTTCCACCCGTGGATCGCCTCGACCAGTCCGGCCCATGGCGAGTGGTCGCCCGGCCAGATCTTCCTCATGCGCGCCATCGCCGCCATGCCGGGCCTGGGCCTGCGCCACTACGACCTCGGCCCCGGCCACGACCACTACAAGGGCGCCTATGCGCTCAGCCAGGTCCAGATCGGCGACGGCACGGCCACGGCCGCGACCATGGCCGGCCGCATGGCCCACTCGCTGGACGGGGTGATGGCCCTGGCCGGCTCGCGGGGCGCGGGTCCGGTCGGACGCCTGACCCGCCGCATGGACGCCATCGCCAGCGTCGAGCTGACCCTGGGCGGACGCATGCGCGGTCTGGTCGACGCGTTCGCTAACCAAGCGCAAAGGCGCGGCGGCTAAGGTTCGCCAAAGCCTGGAGCTCCCATGCGCGTCACGGTCATGATCCCCACCCAACGGCGTCCGCACGGCCTGGCGGTCGCGGCGCGTTCGGTGTTCGCCCAAACTGGCTTGGATTTGGTCGGTGTCGACTTCGCCGCCCTGGAGCTGGTGATCGTCGACAACGACCAGACGCCGTCGGCGCGAGCGACCGTCGCCGCGCTGGCCCACGAGGCCCCGTTCGCGGTCCACTATGTCCACGAGCCGCGCCCCGGCGTGGCCCACGCCCGCAACGCCGGCATGGCCAAGGCGAGCGGCGAACTGATCGCCTTCCTCGACGACGACGAAGAGGCCCCGACCGGCTGGCTGGCGGCGCTGCTGTCCGCCCAGGCGCGCTACGACGCCGACGTGGTGTTCGGTCCGGTTCGGGCCCGCGCGCCGGTCGGCGTGACCCGGCATCGCGACTACCTGGAGCGCTTCTTCTCGCGCGAAGGCCCCGCCGAGGCCGGGGTCATCGACCACTATTACGGCTGCGGCGACAGCCTGCTGCGCCGCGCCGCCTTGCCCGATCCGGCCGCGCCCTTCGCCGTGGAGCGCAATCACATCGGCGGCGAGGACGACATGCTGTTCGGCCACATGCAGGCCCATGGCGCGCGCTTCGCCTGGGAGCCGGCCGCCTGGGTCTGGGAAGACCCCGTGCCCGAGCGCCTGAGCCTGGACTACACGATCCGCCGGGCCTTCGCCTACGGCCAGGGCCCGACCTCGCACTGCGCCGCCGCCAGCCCCCCCGACCGCGTGGGCGTCGCCCGCTGGATGGCCGTCGGGGTGGTTCAGAGCGCGCTGTTCGGCGCTGTTGCCGGCTTCAAGTGGCTGACCCGCGCGGGCGACCGCGCCGACTGGCTGGACCGCGCCGCACGGGGGCTGGGCAAGACCCTGTGGTGGGGACCGTTCAAGATCCACTTCTACGGAAGGACCGCGTCGTGAGCGTCATCAGCGACTGGACCCCCGAAAAGGCCAAGACCTTCGGCCGCGAGAACCTGGTGTTCCAGCACAGCCTGCACGAGCGGCCGATGTTCGACGACGAGGGCCTGGCGCGCCTGCTGGACCAGTATCCGCGCGACCAGCTGGGCGTCTTCACCATGGGCGAGGACCCTCAGGCCTGGACCACCTGGCGCAAGGGCGCGGCGGGAAATCTGACCGGCGACCAGCTGCTGGAGGCCGCCAAGGCCGGACGCATCTGGTTGAACCTGCGCAAGACCAACGACTTCGTGCCGGAATACGCCGCCCTCTGCGACGAGATCTTCGCCGAGAAGGAGGCCCGCGCGCCGGGCCTGAAGACCTTCAAGCGGGATCTGGGCATGCTGATCAGCAGCGCCGACGCCCAGGTCTTCTACCATCTCGACGTGCCGCTGGTGTCGCTGTGGCAGATCCGGGGGCGCAAGAAGGTCTGGGTCTATCCGGTCGCCGATCCCTATGTGGGCGAGCTGGCGCTGGAGAAGATCGTCCTGAAGGAGACCGCCGAGCAGTTCGCCTTCGATCCGGCCTGGGACGCCGGGGCCCAGGTCTACGACCTGACGCCCGGGACCATGGTCACCTGGCGGCAGAACGCCCCGCACCGGATCGAGAACGGTCCGATGCTGAACGTCTCGATCTCGATCGAATTCATGACTCCGCCAGCCCTGATGCGGGCCAACGTCATCTACGCCAACGGCGTGCTGCGCCGCCGGCTGGGCGCCAAGCCGCGCGTGCAGGACGGCTTTGGCCCGATGGCGCTGGGCAAGCTGGCCGTGGCGCGCGGGGCCAAGGCCCTGAACCTGCAGACCCCGCACGTGCGCCACCTGCCGGTGACGTTCGGGCTGGACGCGCAACGGCCGGGCGTGCTGGTCGAGCGGGTCTAGAGCCTTTCGAAGGCCCCACTTGGGTTGTCATCCCGGAAGCCTCGCAGAGGCTGTCCGGGACCCAGGGGCGGCTGCACCGCGTTGGCCCAGTCCCCTGGGTCCCGGACAACGCTGCGCGTTTCCGGGATGACAACTTTCGAGGCCTGGCGCGTCTCCAGCGCCAGGCCCCAGCCCCGCGACAGCCTCACGACGTTCGTCCCCGCACCGCCAGCCAGCCGCCCAGCCAGCACAGGGGCAGGCCGGTGACCGCCAGGAGGATCGGGTACCAATGCGGTCCCAGGCCCAGGTTCCAGGTGGCGACCACCCCGGCCGTGCCGGCGATCAGGCCCAGCACGCCCAGGACGAAGGCGTGGCGCAGCGGAGTGTTCGGGGCCAGCTTGGCCGTGATCCAGCCGCCCGCCAGGGTGAACACGCTGCGATAGGCCAGGGCCAGCAGGTTCAGCAGCGGATCGTGCATCCCCTGTTCCGGCGGCGGATAGACCTTGGCGGCGTGCAGGACGGCGTCGACGCCCGTGGACAGCACGACCACGGCCAGGAAACCGGCGATCACCGCCAGCACGCTGCGGCCGATGCGGCGGGGGGAGGAACGCAAGGCCAGATCACTCATCGACGGTCTCCTTCGGAGGGCTTGTAGACAAGACGATCGGGCGGGGCCCGATGCGACAGGGCGGTGTCGGATTTTCTTCGAAACGCCGTGGATCAGCTGCGAACGGCGGTTGCCTTCGCCAGCGCCCGCAGCGCGTCCTTGCCCACCCAGCGCGGCGCGGCGTCGGGCGAGGCGGCCAGGCGACGGGCCGTCTCCAGGGCGGCGGCCTTCAGCAGCGGGCTCTCGCGCAGCCCGATCGCCCGCAGCGCCCAGTTCACCGCCTTCTTGACGAAGTTGCGATCATCGCCGGCGGCGCGTTCGATCAGGACCAGGCCGTCGAGAAACGGCTGGTCGCCCGCACCCTTGTCGTGCAGGGCCAGGCAGGCCAGCAGGGCGAAGGCCGCCCGCCGGCCGAACTCGTCGTTCAGCCCGGCCCACGCGTCGATCTTGGCGAAGGCGTGGGGCGACTGGTCGAACAGCTTGAAGCAAACCGTATCGACGATGCCCCAGTTGTCGAAGTCGGCCCGCCAGGCGTCCATCTGCTCCGGCGTCACCCGGGCCGGGTCGTCGACTAGGCTGGCCAGCATCCGGGCCTCGTAGACGCCGGTCGCCCACAGGGCGGCGGCTAGGTCGTGGTCGCGGCCCAGGCGCTTGGCGATCTTCTGTAGATTGGCCATCGACACGCCCAGGGCGCCGGGCGCGACGATTCCGAACCGGTCCAGATTGGCCAGGTCGTGGGCGGTGGCGGCCGAGCGGAGAGCGGCCATGGCGTCGGCGAGGCGATCCTCCATGGCCGTTCTCCCCCCCCGGTCCCGGTCAGACGGTTTCGAGCAGGGCGTCGAGGCGGGCGTAGCCCATCTCCATGCCGTCGGTCATGCCGCTGACGAGGGCGCCCTTGCGAGCCGCTTCGTTGGCGTAGATCACCAAGGTGGTCAGGGTGGTGCGGCCGCCGGCCTCGGTCAGGGTCGAGGTGACCGTCGTCTCGCCGCCGGTCCAGTCGTCGTCGAACACCTCGTTGTGGACGATCCGTTCCGGCGCGGCGATCTCGCGATAGACGCCGGCCATGCCCATGTCCCGGCCGTCCTGGTTGCGCCAGACATAGCGGAACTTGCCGCCGACCCGTAGGTCGATCTCGCAGACCGGCATCGTCCAGCCGGGCGGGCCCAGCAGCCAGCGCTTCACCAGGTCGGGCTTGGTCATGCAGTCGAACACCAGGTCGCGGGGGGCGGCGAAGGCGCGGGTGAACACCACTTCGCGGTCGCCCTGGGTGGCGACGGTCAGCTTGTCTTGGGCCATGGGTCGTCTCCTTCTGGATCGGATTGGGGGAGGGCGCTTCAGCGTCCCTGGGTGGTCTTCAGTTCGTCGAGCAGGGCGTCCAGGCGCTGGAAGTTGGCCTCCAGCGTCTGTCGGTAGGCCTCCAGCCAGGCGTTGGCCTCGGCCAGGGGCTGGGCCCGCACCCGCACCGGACGGCGCTGGGCGTCGCGGCCCCGCGAGACCAGCCCGGCCTTCTCCAGCACCTTCAGATGCTTGGAGATCGCCGGCTGGCTCATGGCGAACGGCGCGGCCAGTTCGCCGACCGAGGCCTCCCCCGTCGCCAGCCGCGCCAGGATGGCGCGCCGGGTCGGGTCGGCCAGGGCGGCGAAGGTGGCGTCGAGGCCTGGTCTATAACTCATCAGTTCCATAACTTGATGGCTATATTCAATCGAACCGGCCGTCAACCCCCGTCAAAATGTCGCGGCCCGGGTATGGTTAATGAGGCGTTAGGACTCAGTCGCCATTTCTCGAACCTGGCCTAGCTGGGCCTCGGAGATTCGGAATGAGCGGGTTCAATCGGCTGCCTCTTGGCTGGAGGCTGATCGTCATCCTCGGCCTGCTGGCGGGTCTGGGCCAGTTGGGCTGGGCGGCGTTCGGCGGACCGGGCCTGGTGTCGCCGTTCAGCATGGCCGGCATGGCGACGCTGGTGGCCACCCTGATCATCGGGCTCTTGGCCTGGAATGACGCTACGCATCGCGCCCTGGATGGCCTGAGCCGTTCGGTCGACGCCCTGGGCGCGGGCCAGTACGACAAGCCGCTGGTCTCGCCCGAGACCGACGATCGGCAGGTCCGGGCGCTGGCCAAGGGCCTGGACGGCGTCCAGCGCAAGCTGGCCAGCGACCAGGCGGCCCGCGCCGCCGAGGACGCCGAGCGCGCCGCCGCCGACGTCGAGCAGCGCCGCCACCTGCAAGAGGTCGAGACCTACGCCCGCACCCAGCTGACCGTCGTCAACGCCGTGGGGCAGAGCGTCGAGAAGCTGGCCGGGGGCGACCTGATCTCGCGCCTGCGCGAAGACGCCTTCCCGCTCGAGGCCCGCAAGATCCCCACCGACTTCAACGCCGCCGTCGACAACCTGCAGCAGACCCTGGCCGGCGTCCTGGGCGCGGCCCGAAGCATCCGCGCCGGCTGCGGCGACATCTCGGCCGCCGCCGAGGACTTGGCGGGGCGCACCGAACGCCAGGCGACCGGCATCGAGCGGACGGCCGCGGCCCTCGACCAGATCACCGCCACCGTCAAGAAAAGCTCCGACAACGCCGAGCAGGCGCGAGGCGTGACCCAGAGCGCCAAGTCCAACGCCGAGAAGAGCGGCCTGGTGGTGCGCGAGGCCGTCGAGGCCATGGGCGGCATCGAGAAATCCTCGCAGTCGATCACCCAGATCATCGGCGTCATCGACGAGATCGCCTTCCAGACCAACCTGCTGGCCTTGAACGCCGGGGTCGAGGCCGCCCGCGCGGGCGACGCCGGCCGCGGCTTCGCGGTGGTGGCGCAGGAAGTGCGGGCCCTGGCCCAGCGCTCGGCCGACGCCGCCAAGGAGATCAAGGGCCTGATCCGCGCCTCCAGCGAGCAGGTCGACAAGGGCGTCAAGCTGGTCGGCGAGACCGGCCACACCCTGGACCAGATCCTGGGCCAGGTGATCGAGATCAACGACCTGGTCGGTGAGATCGCCGCCTCGTCCAAGGAGCAGGCCGGCGGCCTGGCCGAGGTCAACGCCGCGGTGAACCAGATGGGCCAGGTGATCCACCAGAACGGCGCCATGGTCGAGCAGTCGGCCGCCGCCACCAGCGCCCTGGCCGCCGAGGTCGAGGAACTGGAGCGGCTGCTGGGCGGCTTCCAGGTCGGCGCCCAGATCCACGAATACCGCCCGCGCCAGGACCAGCGCCGCGAGGCCCCGGCCGCGCCGCGCCGCGAAGCCTTCCGCGATCGCTACGTGCAGGGCGCCACCGCGCTGAAGATCGAACCGCGCTCGCGTCCCGGCGAGTGGCGGTAATTCGAGGGCCGCTCATCCGATTTTAAGGGCGCTCTGGTCTAGGCTGGAGCACGACGGGCCTCCGTCAGGACGACCATGAACGAATACGCCGCGCCCTTCGCCAGTCCCGAGCCCGAACCGGCCGCCACGCCGCGCTCGCGCGCCGCCCTGCTCAAGCGGCTGGCCGACGTCGTCTGCCTGCCGGCCAGCCGCATCAACGCCTTCGAACGCGCCATGACCGCCGACCTGTTGGTCGAGATGCTGCGCGACGCCGTCGTGGGCGAGCGCGAGAAGGTGGCCCGGCGCCTGGCCAATCTGACCGAGATGCCCGGCGTCCTGGTCCGGCTGCTTCTGCGCGACGAACTGCCGGTGGCCCGGACCCTGCTGGAGCACGCGCCTTCGCTGACCGACGCCGACCTGATCAGCTGCCTCTACAACAGCACCCAGGACCATCGCCGGCTGATCGCCCAGCGGCGCGGGGTCAGCGAGGTGGTGGCCGACGCCCTGGTCGACATGGACGAGACCGGGGTCACCGAGGTCCTGCTGAAGAACGACCTGGCGCGCTTCAGCCATCAGGGGCTGGAGAACATCGTCGCGGCCACGCGCGACAATCCGCAGATGATTCCCCTGTTGCTCAAGCGCGCCGAACTGCGGCCCAGCCATGCCTATGTGATGTTCTGGTGGTCCGACGCCGAGGCGCGGCGCACGATTCTGCAGCGCTTCGCCGTGTCGCGGGAAATCCTGCAGGACGCGGTCGGCGACGTTTTCCCCCTGGCCTCGGCCGAGGGCTGGCAGGATCCGCTGTCGCGAAAGGCGCTTCAGTTCATTGAACGACGTCAGCGAAATCGCGCCGCCATCGCCAAGAGCCCCTACGACAGTCTGGAGGCGGCGATCGCCGCGGCCCAGAACGGCATGACCCGCGAGACGGCCGAGGAGATCTCCTACCTGTCGGGCCTGAAGCCGATGACCGGAGCCAAGATCTTCACCGACCCGGGCGGCGAGCCGTTGGCGATCCTGTGCAAGGCCACCGGCCTGCCGCGCGGGGCCGTGAGGGCCTTGTGGCGAGGCCTGCGCCGACCGGAGACCGACGCGTCCGGCGCGCTGGACGCGGGGCTGGAGCGGGTGCTGACGGCCTTCGACACCATCGCGGTGGACCGCGCCCAGACCATGCTGCGCTATTGGAACTGGTCGCTGTCGTCGGCCATGACTCCGGCCCTGCTGAAGGCCATCCGCGAGGGCGACGAGGCCGCCATGGACGAATATTCGGTGCCGCAGCGCGCCGCCATGCTGGCGCTTTCTCGAGACTTCGCACGCTAGTCGACCCTAGTCGTTGAATGTGTTCATCGACGGCTGCCCGTCTGGAATTGAGATTTCCGTCAACTGAAGGCCGCGTCCGAGATCGGCCAGGCCAGTCCATCGCCGCCGATGAATGGTAGATACCTGCACGTCTATGTTGCTCGCGTGTAATAATCTGCTATCCAAAACTGAATTGGCGTCTAGCGCGCCAATACGAGTCGGGGGGAGACAAGAAGATGGACACGCAGTCCGATCTCATTGAAGTCACGGCCGGCCTTGTCGCCGCCTATGTCGCGGGCAACACCGTCGCGGCGGCCGACGTGCCGACGCTGATCCGCAGCGTGCACCAGGCCCTGTCGAACGTCGGAACCAAGGTCGAGGCGTCCGAGGTCGGCCGCGAGCCGGCCGTGTCGATCCGGCGCTCCATCACCCCGGACTATCTGATCTGCCTGGAGGACGGCCGGAAGTTCAAGTCGCTGAAGCGGCACCTGCGCACCAAGTACGACCTGAGCCCCGAGCAGTACCGCGCCCGCTGGGACCTGCCGCGGGACTATCCGATGGTCGCGCCGAACTACGCCCAGGCGCGGTCCGACCTGGCCAAGCAGATGGGCCTGGGGCAGGGCGGCCGGAAACCGGCGCGCCGGGCTCGCGGCGCCTAGAGCGCGCCAGGCGCCGGTCCGATCGCGCGGCTCAGCCCGTGACGCCGATGGTCAGGACGTAGTCGGCGGTCTCGTCCCGCATCGCGGCCGATTCGGTCAGATAGACGATGATCATGTAGGCGCCGGCGACGGGCGTTCTGCCGGCATAGGTCGCGCCCATGCTCGAGCTGCTGAACAGCGGCTGGTCCACGCCGGGCGCGACGACATTGAACCGGGCCGAGGCGTTGCGGGTCCGCAGTGACGCCTTCAGCGTCTGGCCGGCGCGCACGGTGAGGGCGTAGCTCACGCCGCCGTCGGCCCGGATCGAACCGGTCACGGTCGCCGAGGACGCGCCCTTGGCGAACCGAACCTGCTCCGTCCGGAAGGGCGCTTGGGCGAGCGCCGCCGAAGACAGGCTCAAGAGGGCGAGGGCGATCAGCCCGGGCTTCCGCATTGGGGCCTCCAGCCTCCGGATGTCTCGTTCCGCCACCATAGCATGCGGGCGAGGCCATGGCGGGCGTTTCGCGCCGTCCAGGTTGCGCTCGTCGCCCCGGCGAACGCGTGGGCGGGACAGCTCGCGAACCGCCCCCGGGAGCGCCCTCGACCCATCAGCGGATTTGAGTCTGAGCGTTCATTAACCTTAGTTCAAACAATCGCTTGCGCCGCTCGGGGTCATTTTGGACATCCATTCGGCATCCCGATCGCGTCGCGATCGTTTCGCTTGAGGATTGACTCATCTCAACAAACTTAGCTGTAGGGCGCGATTTTCGCTGGCGGCGATTCGGTCCTTAAGACATAGTGAATCGTCGTGATTCCAACGGCTTGTTAAGGAATCTGAAGATGAACGCGCAGCTGAGCGCATCGGCCACGGCGGCCCGCGCTCACCAGGAGATGTTCGCCTATTGGGCGTCCCTCCGTCGGGGGGCAAGCCTCCCGTCGCGCGTCGACCTGCATCCCGCCGGCATCAAGCGCATGTTGCCGACCGTCAGCCTGATCGACGTCAAGCGCGACCTCGACGGCGCGATCGACTACCGCCTGCGCCTGGCCGGCACCGGCCTCTACTCGGTCTATGGCCGCGAGATCACCGGCCGCACCCTGGAAGACGTCTACAACAGCGCCGCCGTCGAATACTGGCGTCGCGAGCTGGACAAGGTGGTCACCGAGCGGCGCCCGGGCGTCGGGGTGCACAGCCTGGCCTGGAAGGGTTCGCCGCACATGTCGATCCTGTGGCTGCGCCTGCCCCTGGCCAGCAACGGCAAGGACGTCGACATGATCCTGGGCTACGACGCCGTGGTCGGCTCGCAGGTCAGCGACCAGCACAGCGGCATCCGCGCCGCCTGACGGCGTTTCGCGCATCGGCCGGGCAAAGAACGCCATGGCTCAGCTTGCCCTCGCCTTCCCGCCGCCTATTGTCCCCCTGCTGCCGCTTGAGGGAATCTGGGGGAAGGGCCGGGGTGACCGTCGACCGCGACGTCTTTCAGTTCATTCGCGAGCACGTGCGTTCGGTCTGGGCTCTGGAGCTGCTGCTGCGGCTCAAGCATGATCCCGAGCGCTGCTGGTCGGTCGAACAGCTGGTCGGCGACCTGCGGGCCAGCCACAGCCTGGTGACCGACAACCTGACCGCCTTCGAGGCCGCCGGACTGGTGGTCGCCGACGACCGCGGCTGCTTTCGCTACCAACCCGCCGCCCCCGTGCTGGCCAAGGTCTGCGACGACCTGGACGCGACCTACCGCACCAAACCCGTCACGGTGATTCGCTGGATCTCGGCCCCGACCGAGCGCCTGCAGTCCCTGGCCGACGCCTTCAAGTTCAAGGGGAAGGACCGATGAGCGGGCCGACCGTCGTCTACATCCTGTGCATGCTGGCCAGCATGACCTGCGCGGGCCTGCTGACCCGGGCGTGGCTGGCCAGCCGCTCGCGCCTCCTGCTATGGACCGCGATCAGCTTCGGCTTTCTGGCCCTGAACAACCTGCTGCTGGTGGCCGACCTGGTGATCTTCATCACCCAGGCGAACCTGCTGCCCTACCGCCAGGCCGCGGGCGGCCTGGCGGTCGCCACGCTGCTCTATGGCTTCATCTGGGAGGTGGACGAATGAGCGCGCCGATCACGCCGGTCGAGGGGCTGATCGCCGGCGCCCTGGCCACGGGCTTCCTGGTGGCCGGACTGTTCTTCCTGAAGTTCTGGAGCCGCACGCGCGACGGCCTGTTCCTGGCCTTCTCGGCCGCCTTCGGCCTGCTGGCGGTGAGCAACGCCCTGCCGGTGGTGCTTGGCACGCCGCAGGAAGAGCGCGGCGGTCTCTACCTGATCCGTCTGGCCGCCTTCGTGCTGATCATCGTGGCGGTGCTGGCCAAGAACCTGCGGCGCGGCGAGCGGTAGGCAATAGCCCGCTCATCCGGCATTCGCCGGGATGAGCGGAATTTTAGCCCTCCAGGAACTGCTCCACCTCGCGCCGGCTGGGCATGGACGGCGCGGCGCCGGGCTTCTGGACCGAGAGGGCGGCGGCGGCGTTGGCCAGTTCGACGGCGTCACGCAAGTCCATGTTGGCCGCCAGGCCCGCGGCCAGTGCGCCGCAGAAGCAGTCGCCGGCCCCGGTGGTGTCGACCGCCTTGACCTTGCGGCCCTCGACCAGGAAGGCCTCGTCGCGACGGATCGTGGCCACGCCGGCCTTGCCGAGCGTGACGATCACCGTCTGGTCCGGGCGGCTCATCAGCTTGCGGGCCACGCGGCTGATCTCCTCCAGGCGCGACGGCTCGTGGTCCAGCCGGGCGTAGGTGGCCAGTTCGGTCTGGTTGAGGATCAGGATGTCGGTCAGCGGGAACAGCGCCGCGCCCTGGGGCAGGGCGGGGGCGGCGTTGAGGATCCGCAGGGCGCCCTTGGCGACGCCGGCCCGGAACAGCGCCTCGATGGCCGGGGCGGGGGTTTCCAGCTGGCAGAGCAGCACGCGCTGGCCCTCCAGCGGCGTGGCGGCCACGTGCTGGGGGGTGAGGGTGGCGTTGGCGCCGCTGGTGACGACGATCATGTTCTCGCCGCTGGACGACACCCAGACATGGGCCTGGCCGGTCGGGATCGAGGGCAGCTCGGCGACGTCGGAGACCTGCACGCCGTAGCCGGCCAGCTTGGCCTTCAGGCTGGGTCCGCTGTCCTCCTTGCCGACCGCGCCCATCAGCCGGGTGGCCGCGCCCATGCGGGCGGCCGCGACGGCCTGGTTGGCGCCCTTGCCGCCGGGGAACAGCTCCAGCGAGATGCCGGCCACGGTCTCGCCCGGCCGCGGCAGGTCGTCGACCCGCGCCACGGCGTCCAGATTGATCGACCCCAGTACGAAAACGCCCATTGCTCTTCTTCTCAAGATTCCTCGGTCGACGCGCTTTCCTCACGCGAACCGGTTTCCACTTCGCTCGAAAGCGCTCTAGCCGCCCCCGGACCCTCGCTGGAAGCTTTCGACCAGACTGCCGGCGACGAGTCGCCAACCGTCCACTAGCACGAAGAAGATCAGCTTGAACGGCAGGCTGACCGTCGCGGGCGGCAACATCATCATGCCCATGCTCATCAGCACGCTGGCGACCACCAAGTCGATGACCAGGAACGGGATGAACAGCAGGAAGCCGATCTCGAAGGCGCGCTTCAGCTCCGAGATCATGAAGGCCGGCGTCACCACCTTCAGCGGCGTGTCGACGGCGGTCTTGGGCTTCTCGATCTTCGACAGGCGGATGAACAGGGCCAGGTCGTCCTGGTCGACCTGGCGCAGCATGAACACCTTGACCGGGGCGGAGGCGGCGTCGAAGGCCTCGGGCATCTCGATCTGCTTGTCGAGCAGCGGCTTGATCCCGTCGTCGTAGGACTTCTCGAAGGTCGGGCCCATGACGATGGCGGTCAGGAACAGCGCCAGGCTGATGATCACCGGGTTGGGCGGGCTCTGCTGGACGCCGATGGCCGTGCGCAGCAGGCCCAGCACCACCACGATCCGCACGAACGAGGTGGTCATGATCACGATCGACGGCGCCAGGCTGAGCACGGTCAGCAGGCCGACCATCTGCACCACGCGCTCGGACAGGCCCGCGCCGGTGCCGAGGTCGACATTGATCGCTGACTGGGCGGTGGCCACGGCGGGGCCGATCACGGTGACCAGTCCGGCCAGGATCGAGATGATGGCGGCCTGGCGAAGGTCCTTGGGGTCGGCGCCGGTGATCAGCTTGAGCAGGCGGCGCATCAGACCACGATCTCCCCAGAGGACCTGGAAGGGGGCTTGGACGCGGGTTTGGGCGGGGAAGGGGGCTTCTTCGCCTTGCTAGGGCCCCAGTCCAGCAGTTGGCCTTCGCCCAGCATTAGCAGGCGCTCTTCGCCGTCCAGCGTGAACAGCACCAGGCGGCGGGTCGGGTCCAGGACCAGGGTCTCGACCACCCGCAGGCGGCGGTCCTTGCGCAGGGCGGTGATGCGCGACATGGCGTCGGGCCCGAACTTGCGCAGGGCCACGCCGGCCAGTCCGACCAGGCCCAGGGTGACGGCCAGGGCGGCGACGGCGCGGATCAGTTCGAAGATGTCCATGACGCCTGGCTGAAGCGAAGAAGGGGGGGCGGAACGAGGAAAGAAAACGAGTCGCGAAGGAGAATAGCGCAGGGCGCGGCGCGGAGCCGCACCCCTGATGTGCAGCACGGTCCTTAATGCCCAATTAACCCTGTTTCTTCACCATGAGCGACATGGGTCCCGACGACATTCCCCTTTTCGCGATGCTGAAGAGCCGCATGGGCTATCTGTCTCAGCGGCAGAAGGTCATCGCGCAAAACGTCGCCAACGCCGACACGCCGGAATACCAGCCGCGCGACCTGAAGACCTACAGCTTCAAGGCGACGCTGGACCAGCAGGCGACGGGCCAGCCCTATCGCGGCGGACCGGTTTCGCCGACGGCGACCAACGGCGTGCAGATGATGGCCACCAGCGCCGCCCACATGGCCCCGCTCAAGACGATCAGCCCGTGGCGCGCGCCGGAAGGTCAGGACACCGAGACCACCCTCGACGGCAATTCGGTGACGCTCGAGGACCAGATGCTCAAGATGACCGACGCGCGCATGAACTACGACGCGGCGGTCGGCTTCTACCAAAAGTCCATGCAGATGCTGAAGACGTCCACGCGTCGGCCGGGCGGCTAAGGGGTAAATCCAGATGACCGAGATCCGCTCCCAGTCGATGGCGACCATGGCCATCGCCGCCAGCGCCCTGAAGGCCCAGCAGGGCCGGATGCGGGTGATCGCCGAGAACATCGCCAACGCCAATTCGACGGCCCGCACGGCCGGCGGCGATCCCTATCGCCGCCAGGTGCCGGTGTTCAAGCCGACCCAGGTGGCCGGCGGCGAGGGCGTGTCGATGGCCAAGGTCGATCCGGACCGCAGCGACTTCCGCACCGAGTACGACCCCGGCAACCCGGCCGCCGACGCCAAGGGCTACGTCAAGCTGCCCAACGTCGACACCCTGGTCGAGGCGCTGGACATGAAGGAGGCGCAACGCGCCTACGAAGCCAACATGAACGTCATCGAGACCTCGCGCGCCATGGAAGCGCGCACGCTCGACATCCTGCGCAAGTAAGGGGCTAGGCTATGATCACCGCGCTCGCGGCCGCCAAGGCCTACGCCGCCCAGGGCTCGATGGCCATGCCGTCGATCGGCGCGGCCGACGCTCCCAAGAAGGGCATGGATTTCGGCGCCCTGGTGAGGTCGGCCATGACCGACACCCTGCACCAGACCCGCGCGGCCGAGACGAAGATGGCCCAGCAGGCGGCCGGCAAGGCCGAGCTGATCGACGTCGTCACCGCCATCTCCTCGGCCGAGGCGAGCCTCGACACGGTGATGGCCGTGCGCGACCAGGTGATCTCGGCCTACCAGGAAATCATGCGGATGCCGATCTAGGGGCCGGCCAACCGCCGTTCGGGTTCGGAAGCGAAAAACCTCGTCCTTCGACAAGCTCAGGATGAGGTTTTCTACTGCCACCGCCTGCACTTGGTCCTCATCCTGAGCTTGTCGAAGGACGAGGACCACGCACCACGCTTGAATATCGACGCCCCCTACCGCCCGACGACCGCGAGGCGATCCTTCAGTTTCAGGAACGGGGTCTCGAGGAACCTGAAGGACAGCTGCGCCAGCAGGACGATCAGGGCGACGGCGAGGATCACCCCCATCGCGCGTCCCGGGACGCTGGTCGACAGACCTGGCGCGTATCGATCCAGGGCTGGCATCAGCACCCAGAAGACCAGCGAAAGCCCGAAGGCGTGGAACATGTAGAGGCCGTAGGAGATGCGGCCGCCGCGGACGATCGGCGCCGGAACCGCGTCCGCCCTCACGCCCAGGACCGATAGGAAGACCGCCACGGTCCCCGCCAGGATCAGCCCCCAGCCGGCGAGCGCCAGGATCGCCGACGGCGATTGCGGGTCCCAGCTGCGCACCCCGCAGACGCGCACCGCGACCAGCCAGCAGGCCAGCCCGGCCAGCGCCAGCGCCAGTCGGGTCGGCCAGGCCCAGCTTGGGACGCGCCCCTTCAGCAGGATGGAGAGCAGGCAGCCGGCGGCGAAGAACTGATACTGCACCAGGCCGTTGGTCCATTGGCCGTTGTCGCCGGCCACGGGATGCCGCGCATACAGCCAGATCGTCCCGTAGGCCGCGACCAGGGCGACGACGGCCAGCCATCCCATGGCGCGTCGGCCGCCCCAGGCCAGGACCAGGGGCACGAGAAGGTAGAACTGTTCCTCGACCGAGATGCTCCACAGCGGATCGACCGGACCCGCCACCCAGCCCTTCAGGGCGACGTGCCAATTGCCGTAGAACAGGGCGAAGGCCGCGAACTGGTCGGGGCGCGCCGGACCGAAGCCCGGCCTCAGGTGCTCCAGCGCCGTCAGGCCCAGCAGGACGGCGAAGTAGAGCGGCCAGATCCGCAGGATCCGGCGTCCGTAGAACGCCCCCACGCCGATCTTGCCGGTCGCGTCGCGCTCCCGGGTCAGCAGCTCGGTGATCAGGAAGGCGCTCAGCAGGAAGAACACTGGAACGCCGAAGGCGCCCGTCCACAGCGCGTCCCGAAGCCAGGAGCCTTCGGCGGCCAGCGGCAGGTAGTCTGGAAGGTGAAAGGCCAGCACCAGGCCAAAGGCCGCGAGCCGCAGCCCATCCAATTCTGGTCGATTGTAACGCACGCCGCCCCTCCCGAGCCCACTAAGCGGGGCCTTTGGAGATGCAAACAAATGCAAATCTCTGAGTCATGCAACAGGAATGGCCTCGGAA
Organism: Caulobacter sp. Root1455; assembly: GCF_001426905.1. GTDB lineage: Bacteria > Pseudomonadota > Alphaproteobacteria > Caulobacterales > Caulobacteraceae > Caulobacter. Next base: position 287,388 of record NZ_LMFQ01000021.1, on the reverse strand, counting down.
AATAACGTATTTCTTCTGCAAATCTTTTCATAAACTCCGACCAGCCTGGCGGAGCGGCGGGCGCGGACCGGCGCCGCACCGCGGATTCGGACGCGGACCATTTTTCATGTGGTCCTCGCGGCCGACATTGACGGACGCCGCCCATCGCGATATTTAAGCAAATGCTTTAATATCTTACTGGTCGCAAACGTGCAGTCTTTTCAGCCTCTTAGTGACGCCTTCGCGGCCCTGGGCGACGAAACCCGGCTGGCGATCCTCAGTCGGCTGGCCAGCGAAGGCGACATGACCGTGCAGGAGATCGCCCGGCCCTTCGCCATGAGCCTGCCGGCGGTGTCGCAACACCTGAAGGTGCTGGAGCGCGCCGGGCTCATCGCGCGGGGGCGCGACGGCCAGAAGCGCCCCTGCAGCCTGAACGCCGAGCGCCTGGCCGAGACGGCGCGATGGTTCGATCACACGCGCGCCGCCTGGGAAGCGCGGCTCGACCGGCTGGAGCGCTTCCTCGCGCAACCGCAATCCCCACGACCAACCGTCTCGAAAGGTGAAGACCATGAGCCATGACCCCCGCGCGACCTGGGCGCTCGACCGCGAGGTCGTGCTGTGCCGCGTGATCGCCGCGCCGCGCGCCCGCGTGTTCGAGGCCTTCACCGATCCGGGCCAGATCACGCGGTGGTTCGGGCCGGAGGGCTTCACGACCGAGACCCTGGAGATCGACATCCGCGAAGGCGGCCGCTGGCGGTTCGTCTACACCGGCCCGGACGGCACGCGCTGGGACAACCGCATGGTGTTCCTGCGCATCGAGGCGCCGAGGCTGTTGGAGATGGAGCATGGTTCGGACATCGACGACGATCCCGCGCGGTTCCACACGACGATCACCTTCGATGAACAGGGCGACGGCAAATGCGTGCTGACCATGCGCCAACTGCTCCCGACGAAGGAGCAGCGCGAGACCGTCATCGGCTTCGGCGCGGTGGAATTGGGGTACCAGACCCTCGACAAGCTGGCCCGGCACCTGGGCGTGGGGTGATCCGCCGGCGCGTTCGGTGTGTCCCGAACGCGCCGTGGCGTCTCAGTGCGAGATCGTGACGTCCAGGTGCGGGATCGCCGTGATCCAGGCCGCGCTCAAGGCCCAGGCCTGGTCCACCAGCTGGTGGATGTCGATCATGCCGCGCGCCGTGGCGATCATGCCGCCCCAGACCAGGGCGTTGAGCAGCACCATCACCACCACGGCCCAGCGCAGCGGGGCGAGGGCGCCGCGGGCGCGCTTGCGGGCTGAGGTGACGCGGGCGTCGAACAGGCGGGCGGCGAGGGCGGCGGCCATGGGAATCTCCAGTGAGCGTTCGCCTCGCGTCGAACCATGCGCGGGGAATCAGCTGTCGCATTAGGCTTCCCACGCCGCGCGTTCTGACTGACTGTGACAGGACGTCCCTGCGACAGGGCGCCGCTTGTTCGCCTTCGGGAGCCGCATGACCGACGCCATCGTTCTGGACCAGGTGCGCAAGGCCTATGACGGCGCGACCGTTCTCGAACCCACCAGCCTGTCCATCACGCAAGGCCAGTTCGTGGCCCTGGTCGGCGGATCGGGCGCGGGCAAGACCACCCTGCTCAAGACGATCAACGGCCTGGTCGAGACCGACGGCGGCCGGGTGCTGATCGACGGGGCGGCGACCGCCGACCTCGACGGGCCGACCCTTCGCCGGCGGATCGGCTATGTGTTCCAGGGGGTGGGCCTGTTCCCGCACCTGACCGTGGCCGAGAACATCGCCATCGTCCCGACCCTGCTGGGCTGGGAGCCCGCCGCGACCGCCGCGCGGACCGCCGAGCTGCTCGACCTGGTCGCCCTGCCCCGGGAGGTCGCCGCGCGCCGGCCCGCCGCCCTGTCCGGCGGCCAGCGCCAGCGGGTGGGCGTGGCGCGGGCCCTGGCGGCCAAGCCCTCGATCCTGCTGATGGACGAGCCGTTCGGGGCGCTGGATTCGGTGACCCGCGTCGCCCTGGCCGACGACGTGCGCCGGCTGCACGACCAGCTGGGCCTGACCACGGTGATGGTCACCCACGACATCGCCGAGGCCGTGCTGCTGGCCGACCGGATCGTGGTGATGGCGGCGGGGCGGGTGATCGCCGACGACACGCCTCGGGCCCTGCTGGCCGGCCATCCCGACCCGGCCGTCGAGGCCTTGATGCAGGCGCCGCGCCGCCAGGCCGCCCGGATGCGGGAGGTCGCCGGTGAATAGTGGCCTGCTGTCCCTGCTTCCCGAGCGCCTGGCCTGGCACGTCATCCTGTCGGCGGCCGCCCTGGCGCTCGGCCTGCTGATCGCCCTGCCACTGGGCGTGCTGGCCGCCCGCAGCCCGCGCCTGCGCTGGCCGTCCCTGGCCCTGGCGGGGCTGGTGCAGACCATCCCCAGCCTGGCCTTGCTGGCCCTGTTCTATCCGCTGCTGCTGTTGCTCTCGAACCTGGCCAAGGGCGCGTTCGGTCACGGCTTCTCGGCCCTGGGCTTCCTGCCGTCGCTGCTGGCCCTGACCCTCTATTCGATGCTGCCGATCCTGCGCAACACCGTGACCGGCCTGACGGGCGTGGATCCGGCGGTGGTCGAGGCGGCGCGCGGCGTGGGCATGACCGACCGCCAGCGGCTGTGGCGCGTCGAGTTGCCCCTGGCCGCGCCGGTGATCATGGCCGGGGTGCGCACGGCGGCGGTGTGGACCATCGGGGCGGCGACCCTGTCGACGCCGGTCGGCCAGACCTCGCTGGGCGACTACATCTTCTCGGGGCTGCAGACCGAGAACTGGGCCATGGTCCTGACCGGCTGCGTCGCCTCGGCCGTGCTGGCCCTGGTCGTCGACCAGTTGCTGGGCCTGATCGAGCGCGGGACCGAGCGGCGCGATCGGCGGCTGTGGGGCGCGGGGCTGCTGGGCCTGGCCGTCGGCCTGGCCGTGGCCGTCGCGCCCCTGGCCGCCGACTTGGCGCCGCGCCCGGCCCGCTACGTGATCGGCGCCAAGAACTTCTCCGAGCAGTACATCCTGGCCGAGCTGATGGCCGACCGGCTGGAGGGGCGGGGCGGGCAGGTGACCCGCAAGATCAACCTCGGCTCGGCGGTCGCCTACCGGGCCTTGGCCGCCGGCGAGATCGACGCCTATGTCGACTATTCCGGCACGCTGTGGGCCAACGTCCTGGGCCGCGGGGACAACCCCGGCCGCGCCGCCGTGCTGGACGGCCTGCGCGCCGAGCTGAAGCGCCGCGACGGCGTGGTGCTGCTGGCCCCGCTGGGCTTCGAGAACGCCTACGCCCTGGCCATGCGCCGCGACCGCGCCGAGGCCCTGGGGATCAGGACCCTGGCCGACCTGGCCGCCAAGGCTCCGCAACTGACCATGGGGGGCGACCTGGAGTTCTTCTCGCGCCCCGAATGGACAAGCGTGGAAACGACCTACGGCCTGCGCTTCAAGGCCAAGCGCCAGTTCCAGCCGACCTTCATGTACCGCGCCCTCGGCTCGGGCGAGGCCGACGTGATCTCGGCCTTCTCCAGCGACGGCCGCATCGCCGCCGACGACCTGGTGGTGCTGGGCGACCCGAAGGGCGCGCTGCCGCCCTACGACGCGGTGTTGCTGATCGCGCCGGGCCGGGCGGGGGACCGGCGGCTGCGGGACGCGCTGGAAGATCTGAATGGCGCGATCAGCGTCGAGGCGGTGCGGAAGGCCAACTTCTCGGTCGATCGGGATGCGGGGAAAGTCTCGCCGAGCGAGGCGGCGCGGGCGCTGGAGGCGGAGCTCAAACACTGACCTTTTGATCCGCGGATTTTGGAATGCCTCAATCCTCGTCCAGCGAAACCGGGATCGTCAGCCCGCGCTTGACCACGCCCAACGCCACGTTGGTGGTGAACTTGCGGACGTTGGGGTTCTCGATGGTCAGGCGGGCCATCAGGGCGTCGTAGGTCTCGGTGTCCGGCGCGGTGACCACCAGAATGAAGTCGGCCTCGCCGGTCACGTAGAAGGCCTGCTGCACGTGCTCCTGGCCCGCCAGCCAGGTCCGCAGCTGGGTCAGCAGTTCGGGCCGGTCGCGCTCGACCTCCAGCGAGACGATGAAGAAGGTCGGCCGTCCCACCTTGCGCGGTTCGAGGATGGCGGTCTGGCGGACGATGACGCCGGACTCCTTCAGCTTGCGCAGGCGGCGCTGCACGGCCGAGGGCGACAGGGCCACCCGCTGGGCCAGGTCTTCCGACGTCCGGCCCGCGTCCTCCTGGACCAGGTTCAGAAGCTGGCGATCGAAGCGGTCGAGTTTCATGGTCGCCAGCCTATGCGAAAACAACGCGCGAGAACGCCGAATTTCCGCGTTTCGCCGGCCGTCTTCGCCGCCAAACGCCGCGTTGGCGCGGCTACACGTCACGGCGTCGTTTCACTCCCCTGAAAGGTCGCTCCCTTGCTCGATCACCTCGAAATCCGCACCCGCCGCCTGGACGACTGCGTCGCCTTCTACCAGCAGGTCCTGGAGCCCACCGGCTATCGCCTGGTCGTGGACGGTCCCAAGAAGGGCTTCGGCTCGAACGGCGGCCGGCTCGACTTCTGGATCGTCGAGGGCGAGCCGTCGCTGGACGTGCACTACGCCTTCCTCGCCGCCGACCGCGCCGCCGTCGACCGCGCCTACGGCCGGTCCGGCGAAAACGGCGGCGTCCAGGAGCGCGCCCCGGCCGTGCTGCCGCAGATCCATCCGCACTACTATGCCGGCTTCGCCCACGATCCGGACGGCCGGCTGATCGAGTTCGTCAGCCACGTCCCCGTCTAGGCGGGGCGGACGAAAACGCCCGGCGAGGGTCAGTTCCGGCTTGCGACGGTTTTGTGACGATGCTTGTTGGCGCGGATGTTCAGCCTGCCCAAAACCGTCGCCCGCAAAGCCGCCGCCCTGGCGGCCCTGACCGCCGCTCTCCTGGCCGCCCCGCTCGCGCCGGCCCTTGCCGCGCCGGTCGCGGCGCCCAAGCCGAAGCTGGTGGTGGTGATCTCGATCGACCAGTTCAGCGCCAGCCTGTTCGAGCAATACCGCGCCGACTTCCACGGTGGGCTGGGCCGGCTGGCGCGGCAGGGGACGGTCTATCCCAGCGGCTACCAGTCGCACGGCATGACCGAGACCTGCCCGGGCCACTCGACCCTGCTGACCGGCAAGTATCCCAACAAGACCGGCGTCGTCGCCAACGACTTCTACGACCTGGCGACGGGCAAGAAGACCTACTGCCTGGACGACCCGTCGGTGACCCTGGCCAACGATCCGTCGGGCGGCGGCCGCCTGGTCAGCCCCAAGCTGCTGATGGCCACCACCTATGGCGACTGGCTCAAGGCGGTGTCGCCGGCCAGCAAGGTCTATGCGGTGTCGGGCAAGGACCGCGGCGCGATCAACATGGCCGGCCACCAGGCCGACGGCGTGTTCTGGCTGGAGACGCGGTTCGGCATGACCACCTGGGTGGAACCGGGCCAGGACGCCAAGGCGCGGCTGGCGCCGGTGGCGGCGTTCAACGCCAAACTCGTCGCCGACCAGAAGAAGAAGCCGTTCGTCTGGACCTATGCCGACAAGCGCTGCAAGGCGCTGGAGAGCGACTACGTCACCGGCGGACGGGCCTGGCGCGCGGCCCTGCCTCGACCGGCCGCCACGGACGAGGCGGGCGTCACCAACGACCTGTCGATCAGCCCCTATACCGACCGCGTGACCCTGGAGGCCGCCCAGGCCCTGCGCGAAGAATTCAAGCTGGGCGACGGCGAGGCCACCGACGTGCTGACGATCAGCCTGTCGGCCACCGACTTCATCGGCCACCGCTACGGCGCCAAGGGACCGGAGATGTGCGACCACCTGCTGCGTCTGGACGACCGGCTGGGCGCGTTCCTCGACGGCCTGGGCAAGGTCAAGGGCCAGGTCCTGGTCGTGCTGGCCGCCGACCACGGCGGTTCGGACTTCCCTGAGCGGCTGGCCCAGCAGGGCTACGACGCCGGCCGCGTGCCGTCGATCCCGTGGATGAAGGCGCTGAACGCTCAGGTCCGCGACGAACTGAAGCTCGACTACGACCCGCTGGTTCAGGCCGGCGGCATCGAGTCGCTGTACGTGGTCGGGGCCGACGGCAAGACGCCGACGGCGCTGGACCGGGCCCGCGTGGTCGCCGCGGCGCTGGCGATCCTGGCCAAGCGCCCGGAGGTCTACGAGGCCTACGACGCCAACACCCTGTTGACCGCCGCCGCCCCGCCCAAGGGAACGCCGCCGGACGAGATCAGCGTCGCCGAGCGCATGCGCCGCAGCGCCTATCCCGGCCGGGTGGGCGACATCCTGGTGGCCTTCAAGCCTTACCAGACCTTGGCGGCGGCGGGCGCGACCTATGTGGCCAGCCACGGCAGCCCCTGGGACTACGACCGCCGGGTGCCGATCCTGTTCTGGTGGAAGGGCGGCCCGGCGCGCGAACGGGTGCTGCCGATCGAGACGGTCGACATCGCCCCGACGCTGGCGGCGGTCACCGGCGTGCCGGCCCCGGCCGACGTCGACGGACGATGCCTGCCGCTGGGGGCGGGGCCTGGCTGCTAGTCTGGGACTCGCTCACCCGCTCCTCACGGGGTTAGGCTCTGGCGAATCCTGGGAGGCTCCATGTCACGACGGCTGATCGCGCTGGCTTCCGCCCTGGCGTCACTGAGCACCGCCGCCCACGCCCAGCCGACCCAGGCCCAGCTCGACCGTTTAGCCGCCACGCTGGACGTCCGCTACCAGGTCCTGGACAACCGCCCTGGTCCCGCCCTCTGCGCGCCGGCCCCGTCGTGCCATCTGGCCGAGCTGACCCTGGCCGCGCCCGAAGCCCCGGCCGCCGGCTGGTCGCTGTATTTCAGCAGCGTCACCCCGATCCTGCAGGCCGGCGGCGACGCCTTCGTTCTCAGCCACATCAACGGCGACCTCTACCGCCTGACGCCGACGGCGGCCTTCGTCGGCCTGGCGCCCGGACGGCCGATCCGCGTCCCCCTGAAGCTGGCGGGCCACCAGCTGTCCGAACTCTATCCGATGCCCAACCACTATGTGGCGGCCGAGGGCCTGGCGGCGCGCACGGTCGCCAGCACCCGGCCGGTGGTCGATCCCGAGACCGGGCTGGAGAGCCTGCCCTTCGTCACGCCGTTCACCGACGAAGCCCGGCTGGCCGGCGTTTCGGCCGCCGACACGACGGTGTGGGCCACCTCGCCGCGGATCTGGGCCGTCAACGCCGCCGCCGGGGCCAGCGTCCAGCCGGTTCCGCGCGCCGCCGTCCTGCCCACGCCGCTCCGCACCCGGCTGGATCCACGCGGCGGCGAGCTGGATCTGTCGCGCGGGGTGAAGGTGTCCGTCAGCGGCCTCCCGCGCGCCGCCCTGGCGGCCGCGCTGGCGCGTCTGGCCAAGGCCGGGGCGGCCGAGGCGTCGGGCGGCGCGCCGCTGCGGATCAGGCTGGCCCCCGCCGAGAAGCTGGCGCTCGGCGGCTACCGGCTGACGATCGAGGCCGGCGCGATCGAGCTCGTCGCCTCCGATCCCGAAGGCGCGGCCAACGGCCTGGCGTCGCTGGCCCAGTTGGTCGACGCTCGACGCACGGTCCCGCGCCTGACCATCGACGATGCTCCGCGCTTCGACTTTCGCGGCCTGCATGTCGATGTGGCCCGCAACTTCCACTCCAAGGCCGAGATCCTGGCCATCCTCGACCAGATGGCGGCCTACAAGCTGAATCGCCTGCACCTGCATCTGGCCGACGACGAGGGCTGGCGGGTCGAGATCGCCGGCCTGCCGGAGTTGACGCGGATCGGGTCGCGCCGCTGCCATGACTTGACCGAGCGAACCTGCCTGCTGCCGCAGCTGGGCGCCGGTCCGGACCCGTCGACACCGGTCAACGGCTTCTATTCCCGCGCCGACTACATCGAGATCGTCCGCGCCGCCCAGGCCCGCCACATCCAGGTGATCCCGTCCTTCGACATGCCCGGCCATTCGCGGGCGGCGATCAAGGCGATGGAGGCCCGCGCCGCCCGCCTGCGCGCCGAGGGGAAACCGGACGCCGAGGCCGGCCGCTACCTGCTGAGCGAGGCCGAGAACGCTTCGGTCTACAGCAGCATCCAGCACTACGACGACAACACCATCAATGTGTGCCTGGACAGCGCCTACGCCTTCCTCGGCAAGGTGGTGGACGAGATGGCCGTCCTGCACGCCGCCGCCGGCCAGCCGCTGACCCGCTACCACATCGGCGCCGACGAGACGCCCGGCGCCTGGAGCGCCTCGCCGGCCTGCGCCGCCTACGAGGCCAGGACCGGGATCAAGCCGGCCGACCTGGGCGGCCACTTCGTCGAGAAGGTCTCGGCCCTGCTGGCGGAAAGGGGCGTGGTCGTGGCCGGCTGGAGCGACGGCATGGGCCACGCCGAGGCCGACCGGATGCCCGCCAAGGTCCACTCCAACAACTGGGGCGCCCTGGCCGGCGAGGGGCCCGCCAGCGCCCATGTCCAGGCCAACCAGGGCTGGGAGGTGGTGATCTCCACGCCCGAGGTCCTCTATTTCGACAGCCCCCAGGCCGCCGACCCCAAGGAGCGCGGCTACGACTGGCCCTCGCGCGCCACCGACACCCGCAAGGTATTCGACTTCATGCCCGAGAACCTGCCGGCCCACGCCGAGCTGTGGACCGACCTGCACGGCAAGCCTCAGGCCTCGAAGGACGACTATCCGCTGGAGCCGGGCGTGCGCTTCAACGGCCTGCAGGGCCAGCTGTGGAGCGAGACGATCCGCTCGGACGCCCAGGTCGACTATATGCTGTACCCGCGAATGGTGGCCCTGGCCGAACGGGCCTGGCATGGCGCGAACTGGGAGACGCCCTACACGCCGGGCAAGGCCTACGATCCCACGACCGGCGCCTTCACCGCCCAGATGCGGGCCCGGCGCGACGCCGACTGGACCGCCTTCGCCAACCTGCTGGGCCAGCGCGAACTGGCCCGGCTGGACGCCGCCGGCGTCGCCTATCGCATCCCCACGGCGGGGGCGGTGGTCGAGGACGGGCGGCTGAAGGCCAATGTCGAGCTCCCGGGCCTGCCGATCGAATATCGCGTCGAGGGCGGGCCCTGGCGGCCCTATGTCGAGGGCGCGCCCGTCGCGGGTCGGGTCGAGGTGCGGGCTCGCTCGGCCGACGGCAAGCGGGCGGGGCGCAGCCTCGTCGTTCCGTAGCCGGCGCGAATCCGGCGGCGAAGCATCGGGTCGAATCCGGACCTCGGACTATGACCTCGTCCACGATCGATCCCGGTTTTCCCTGAGACGGTCGGCGAGCCCCGCGCGCGGCTCCGCGGTCGTTGCGGCGCCGCAATGATGATCACGGCGCTGCACAAAAAGCATGGCGGGCGCCGTGCAATGGGGCAGCCGAAGCCCTGAAGCCCCCCGTTACGATCCTGTGACGGTCGCGGCTATTGCAGAAATTTCAGGTCTGACGAACTGTTCCAATTGCGGCAATCGTCGTGAGTTGAGTCTGTATTCGAGTCTCACAACAAGAACACGCGTACCCGGGAAACGTCACGGAGGAGAAACAAACGCGCGCATTAAGCGCCTCGAGGGGGTACATATGAATAATCGCTCGCGGAATCTCTTGCTTGCAGGAATTTCGACCGTCAGCTTGTTCTTGGCGTGTGGTTCGAATGCCTACGCCGCTGACGCGCCCGCCGTGGCGCCCGCTACACCGCCCGATGCGGCCGCGGAGCTCGACACGCTGATCGTGACGGCGCGCGGCAAGCCCCGCACGGTGCTGGACTCGGCGGTCCCGGTCGACTCGTTCAGCGAAGCCGATCTGAAGGCCTCGACCTTCACCGACACCAACGACATCCTCAAGACCCTGGTCCCGTCCTACACCCTGGCCCGCGAGCCGATCTCGGACGGCGCGACCTTCATCCGCCCCGCCTCGCTGCGCGGCCTGCCCACCGACAAGACCCTGTTCATGGTCAACGGCAAGCGGCGTCACCGCTCGGCCCTGGTCAGCATCGGCGGCACCGGCGCCCAGGCGCCCGACGCGGCGACGATCCCGGCCTCGGCCCTGAAGAACGTCGTGGTCACCCGCGATGGCGCCGGCGCCCAATACGGCTCGGACGCCATCGCCGGCGTCATCGACTTCCAGCTCAAGGACAGCCCCAGCGGCGGCTCGCTGACCGCCCAATACGGCCAGTACTATCTGGGCGACGGCGAGGACGTGCTGGTCACCGGCAACCTGGGCCTGCCGATCGGCGACAAGGGCTTCGTCAACGGCACCTTCGAATACACCAGCCAGAACCAGGTCAATCGCGGCAAGCAGTACTGCAACAAGGGCATTCCCAACCAGTCGGCGGGCTTCTGCGTCGCCGACTACGCCGCGGCCAATCCGGCCTACGGCGCCCTGATCCACGACTATGTCCAGAAGTGGGGCCAGCCCGACGCCGAGGCGACACGCGGCGTCCTGAACACCGGCTACGAATTCTCCGAAGCCGTGTCGGTCTACGCCTTCGCCAACTATTCCAAGAGCAGCGCCACCGAATACTTCAACTATCGCCCGCCGGTCAGCAACGCGGTCAACGCCACGCCGATCCGCAAGTCCGACGGCAGCCTGTTCCAGTTCAGCTCGATCTTCCCGGCCGGCTTCACGCCGATGTTCGGGGGCGACATCACCGACTACAGCCTGGCCGGCGGCCTGAAGGGAAAGTTCTCCAACGGCCTGACCTATGACATCAGCGGCCGCTACGGGAACGACAAGCTGTCCTACACCCTGTGGGACACGGTGAACCCGTCGATGGGGCCGGACTCGCCGCAGTCGTTCTATGTCGGCTCGCTGATCTCGACGGAATCGGCCGCCAACGCCGACTTCGCCTATGACTGGGCCGTGGGCGGCTTCGCCACCCCGGTGACGGTCAACTTCGGCGCCGAGTACCGCAAGGAAGGCTACGAGATCGAGGCCGGCGACGTGCCGTCCTACAAGGCGGGGACCTGGGCCGTGCCCGATCCGTTCGGCTTCTGCAGCGCCGTCACCCATACGCCGACCGCCGCCGGCGCGGCCCTGCCGATCACGGCCGGCCTGAACTGCGCCAACTACAAGTCCGACGCCACGGACGGCTTCGCCGGCATCGATCCGGTCTACAACGCCCTCGCCGTCGGCTCGAACGGCGCTCCCGGCTCGCCGCCCGACTATTCGGGCAAGCTGACCCGCGACTCCTACGCCGGCTACGTCGAAACCTCGGCCAACATCACCGAGGCCTGGTTCCTCGACCTGGCCCTGCGCGGCGAGCACTTCTCCGACTTCGGCGGCACGGTGAACGGCAAGATCGCGACCCAGTACCAGGTCAGCGACGCGTTCGGGATCCGGGGTTCGATCGGCACCGGCTTCCGGGCGCCGACCCCGGGCCAGCTGTTCACGACCAACGTCTCGACCCGGGTCGAGAACGGCGCGATCATCGCCTCGGGCCTGTTCCCGGCCACCAACCCGGTGGCCCAGTACATGGGCGCCAAGGAGCTGAAGCCCGAAAAGTCGCTGAACATCGCCCTGGGCTTCACCGCCACGCCGATGAGCGGCCTGAGCCTGACGGTCGACGCCTATGAGATCCAGATCGACGACCAGTTCTACGCGACCACGCCGATCACGGTGACGCCGACCATCCGCGCGGCCCTGGTCGCCGCCAACGTGCCCGGCGCGGCCACCATCGGCCAGGTGCAGTTCTACCAGAACGCGTTCGACTCCACGACGTGGGGCGTCGACGTGGTGGCGACCTACAAGGTCGACTGGGAAAACGGCCAGTCGACCGCGTTCACCGCCAGCGGCAACGTGAACAAGTTCGTCATCGACAAGGTGTTCTCCAACCAGTTCTTCGACGGCGAAGGCGTCTACGACTTCAAGCACGCCGCGCCGGCCTGGCGCGCGGTCCTGTCGGCCAACCACGAGATCGGCAAGTTCCAAGCCATCGGCCGCCTGAACATCTGGGGGCCGTACAAGAACATGTTCAGCGTCGGCAATCCGGTGATCCAGAAGTTCGACACCGAGGCGTTCGTCGATCTGGAGCTGTCCTACCACGCGACCGACACCTACACCGTCTCGCTGGGGGCCCGGAACCTGTTCGCCAACTACCCGGCGCCCGACCTGACCGGCGAGTCGGCCACCAACGGCCGGATCTACCGTTCGGACTCGATCGTCGATTGGCAGGGGGGCTTCTGGTACCTCAAGGCCTCGGCCGCCTTCTAGGAACACCGCCGATCATCAGCGGAAAGCCGGGCCTCGCGCCCGGCTTTCTTGCGTTGCGGCGGCGCGCTGAAATTTCACTTCGCCCGCTGTTCGCACAGGCGAGACGGCAGGCGCCCAGCCCTGCGGCATACAGGGGTTTTACTCGCGATCGCACGGGTTTCGCATTGCTCGAGAAGGGCGCAAGTTTCGAGATGAGCAGGCTGACGGGCCGGCTCACCGGCGACTGTCGACAGCGGAAAGTCGGGGTTCGTATGAGTGATCGATCGATGGCGGCGCCGTCCCTGAACGGGGCGGGCGAGGTGCTGACGCGGCGGCGGTTTTTCGAAGGCCTCGCGGCGTTCGGCGGGGTGTCCCTGGCCATGGCCGGCATGGACGCCCTGGGCTTCGGTTTCGCCTCGGCCCAGACCGCGCCGCCCAAGCTGGAAGGCGATCCCAAGGGGACCAAGGTCGTGGTGCTGGGCGCGGGCCTGGCCGGCATGACCGCCGCCTATGAGCTGACCAAGGCCGGCTACCAGGTGCAGATCATCGAGGCGCGGTCGTTCGCCGGCGGCCGCTGCCAGACGGCCCGCAAGGGCTTCCAACACACCGACCTGAACGGCAACGCCCAGACCTGCGAGTTCGACGAGGGGCTCTACATCAACCACGGCCCGTGGCGGATCCCGTATCACCACCGTTCGACCCTGCACTACACCAAGCTGTTCGGGGTGCCGCTGGAGAGCTTCGTCAACGACAACGACGCGGCCTATGTCTATTTCGAGAAGGGCGGCGGCCCACTGGCCGGCAGGCCGATCCGCAAGGGCCAGATCGCCGCCGACGCCCGCGGCTACGCCGCCGAGATGATCGCCAAGGCCGCCTCCAAGGGCCAGCTCGACGCGCCGCTGACGGCCGAGGACCGCGACCTGTTCGTGGCCTACATGATCGCCGAGGGGCGCCTGTCGCCGACGGATCTGGCCTATACCGGCACCGAAGGGCGGGGCTTCGACGTCCATCCCGGCGCGGGGGTGGAGCCGGGCCCGGGCAAGCCCTCGACGCCTTACAGCCTGTCGGACGTGCTGCATTCGAACGCCTGGCGGGTGCTCAGCTCGGTGTCCGGCTACGAGCAGCAGCGCACGATGCTGCAGCCGATCGGCGGCATGGACCAGATCGCCAAGGGCTTCGAAAAGCGCGTCGGCTCGATGATCCGCTACTCGTGCGTGGTCGAGAAGATCAAGCAGGGCGCCAAGGGCGTGACCGTCACCTACACCGACAAGTTCGGCGAGCGGGACACCATCACCGCCGACTACTGCGTCTGCACCATCCCGCTCAGCGTGCTGAAGAATGTCGACGCCGACTTCTCCAAGCCGTTCAAGGCGGCGATGTCGGGCGTGGCCTATGCGCCGGTCAACAAGATCGGCCTGCAGATGAAGACCCGCTTCTGGGAAGAGAACCACCACATCTACGGCGGCCACATCTACAACGACATGCCGGGCATCGGCACGATCACCCTGCCGTCCACCGGCTGGCAGGGCCAGAAGGGCGTGCTGCTGGGCTACTACGCGTTCGGCGGCGAGGCGGCCAAGATCAGCGCCAAGAGCCCGGCCGACCGCGCGGCGTTCGCCGTGGCCGCCGGCCAGAAGGTGTTTCCCGAGTACGCCGAGAACTTCGAGAACGCCTTCTCGTTCAGCTGGCACCTGGCGCAGTTCAATCTGGGCGGCTGGGCCGAGTGGGGCGAGGAGGGGCGCAAGGCCTCCTATCCGGTGCTGTGCGAGCCCGACGGCCGCGTCTACCTGGCCGGCGAGCACCTGACCTATCTGGGCGGCTGGCAGGCCGGCGCCATCGAGTCGGCCTGGCAGCAGATCGGCAAGCTGCACGCCCGCGTGCTCCAGGCGTGAAGTCGCGCTATGCCTGGCTCAAGGTTCCTCGGGGAGTTTCCATGAATCGTTCGCTCGCGTTCCTCTGCGGCCTGCTGGCCGCTTCCGCCGCCGCGTCGACGGCTTTGGCCGCCACGCCGCAGGCGCTGTTCAACGACAACTGCTCGGCTTGCCATCAGACGACGGGCAAGGGCGTCAAGGGCGCGTTCCCGGCCCTGGCCGGCGATCCCTTCGTCCAGGGCGACCCGGCCCCGATGATGGCGACCGTGCTGGCGGGCCGCGCCGGCATGCCGGCGTTCAAGGACGACCTCAACGACGCCGACCTGTCGGCGATCCTGACCTATGTCCGCACCTCCTGGGGCAACAAGGGCAAGCCGGTGACGGCCGCCGACCTCGCCGCCGCCCGCGCCAAGCTCAAGACGGCCAAGAAGCCGGCCAGCCTGCAGGCGCACTAGTTCGCCGGTTCGCAACAACGACCACTCAAGGAGACGACCATGAAGCGCCTGATCCTCGCCGCCGCCATCGCCCTCGCTGCGGCCGGCGCCGCCAACGCCCAGGAGATCGTCCGGGGCGGCGCGCCGACCTCGCCGATCGCCAGCGTGGTCACCGTGCCGGCCGGCTACGACACCATCTATGTCAGCGGCATGACCCCGCCGATGCTCGACCCCAAGGGCGACCCGGCCCTGACCGCCACCTTCGGCGACACCAAGACCCAGACCCTGGGCGTGCTGACCCGCATCCAGGAGGCGCTGAAGACCCAGGGCGCGACCATGGGCGACGTCGTCATGATGCGCGTCCTGCTGGTCGGCGACCCGGCCAAGGGCGGCAAGATGGACTTCGCGGGCATGATGGAGAGCTACAAGACCTTCTTCGGCACCGCCGAACAGCCCAACAAGCCTTCGCGGATCACCAGCCAGATCACCTCGCTGGTCCAGCCGGGCATGCTGGTCGAGATCGAGGTCCAGGCGGCGCGGAAGCCGAAGTAGGCCTCCGCCCCCTATGGAGGCGGACAGGCGACGCAGTCGCCAGGTGGGGGCAGGTGGCGAACCGCACCGCGGGCGAACACTTGCCCTCTCCGGGCCTTCGGCCCTCCTCCCCCAAAGGGGGAAGAGGTGAACACTTGCCCCCTCCGCGCCTTCGGCGCTCCTCCCCCGGAGGGGAAGGAGGCGACGTTTCGCCACGCGCGAAACTGCCCCCTGTTAATCCTCCCTAACTGGCTGTTAACCATGACGGGCGATGGTGCGAGTCACCGTCTGTTCCCCGCGTGCGCGCGTACCTGTTAGAGGCCATCCGATGAGCGGAGCCGAAGTCCTGGATGTCGGCCGCGACGCGATCTGGCTGACCCTGCAGCTTTGCGCGCCGATCCT
Source organism: Caulobacter sp. Root1455 (assembly GCF_001426905.1). Lineage (GTDB taxonomy): Bacteria > Pseudomonadota > Alphaproteobacteria > Caulobacterales > Caulobacteraceae > Caulobacter. Next base: position 271,986 of record NZ_LMFQ01000021.1, on the reverse strand, counting down.
GATCGTCGGCCTGGTGGTCGGCGTGGCCATCGGCCTGTTCCAGGCCTTGACCCAGATCCAGGAAGCCACCCTGGTCTACGCGCCCAAGATCGTGGCGATCTTCATCTCGCTGCTGCTGTTCCTGCCGCTGATGGGGGCGCTGATGTCCGGCTTCATGAAAGAGATCGCCGCCAAGATCGCGGGAATGTAGGGGCAGGGGGCTTGGACAGCTACGCCACCGTCCTGCAGGTCTACACCGGCGGTCTGGTCTTCGCCCGCATCGGCGCGATGGTCATGCTGATGCCCGGCATCGGCGAGAGCGTCGTGCCGCCGCGCATCCGGCTGTCGTTCGCCGTGCTGATGGCCATGCTGCTGGCGCCCCTGGTCTCCAAGTCGATCGTCACGGTGCCCAGCAGCGTCGGCGCCGTCGGCGGGGCGGTGCTGCACGAGGTGCTGGTTGGACTGATGATCGGCGCGGTGCTGAAGCTGTTCGTCACCTCGCTGGCCACGGCCGGCGAGATCATCTCGATCCAGACCACCCTGTCCTTCGCCCAGACCACCAACCCGGCCGGCGCGCCCAGCAGCACGTCGGTGGCCACCTTTCTGTCGATGCTGGGCCTGACCCTGATCATGGTCACCGACCTGCATCACCTGTTCATCGGGGCGATGGTCAAGTCGTACGACCTGTTCCCGTTCAGCCGCGCCGTGCCGGTGGGCGACGCCGCCGCCCTGGCCGTGCGCACCGTGGCCGACTCGTTCAAGCTGGGCCTGCAGCTGTCGGCGCCGGTGCTGGTGTTCTCGATCGTCTTCAACCTGGCGACCGGCCTGGTCGGCCGGGTGATGCCGTCGTTCCAGATCTTCTTCGTCACCTCGCCGCTCAGCGTGATCCTGGGCCTCTCCCTGCTGGGCCTCTCGCTCGGCGGCATCGCCATGGTGTGGACCGATCGCTATCGGGAACTCCTGGCCGTGTTCAACTAGGGGGACGCCATGGCCGACGAGCAGGACGACGCGTCAAAGACAGAAGAGCCGACAGCCAAGAAGCTGTCGGACGCGCGCGCCAAGGGCGACGTCCCGAAATCCGCCGACATCTCGCAGCTGGCCTCGCTTTCGGGCGCGTTCGGCGTCGTGGTGATCGCCGGCGGCTGGCTGACCCGCGACCTGGTCAATTCCCTGACCCCGTTCCTGGCCCACGCCGGCACGATGGACGTCGAGGGCGGCATCCGGGCCATCGCCAAGACCGCGGTCATGGCCGCCCTGCCGGCGGTTATCCTGGTGATGGTGGTGTCGGGCCTGCTGGGCGCGGCGGCCAACGTGGCTCAGTCGGGCTTCATCCTGTCGGCCGACAAGATCAAGCCCGACCTGCAGAAGCTGGACATCATCAAGGGCCTGAAGCGGATCTTCGGTCCCGACGGCTTCGTGCAGTTCGCCAAGTCGGCCCTGAAGTTCATCGTCACCGGCGTCATCGCCTGGTTCGTGATCAAGCCGGACGCGGCCCAGATCACCACCCTGGTGGGCATGGACGTGGGGGCGATCATCCCGATGTCGCTGAAGCTGTGCATGAAGCTGTTCTGGATGGTGCTGATCTTCCTGATCGCCACCGCCGGCTTCGACTGGTTCTGGCAGCGCATCCGCTTCAACAAGCGCATGCGGATGAGCCTGCAGGACGTCAAGGACGAGATGAAGCAGTCCGAGGGCGACCCGCACATCAAGGGCAAGCAGAAGCAGCTGCGCATGCAGCGCTCGCGCCAGCGGATGATGGCGGCCGTGCCCAAGGCGACCGTCGTCGTCATGAACCCGACCCACTACGCCGTGGCGCTGAAGTACGAGCAGGGCGAGACCGCCGCGCCGGTCTGCGTGGCCAAGGGCGTCGACGACCTGGCCTTGAAGATCCGCGCCGTGGCCGAGGAGCACGGCGTCTACGTGCTGGAGGACCCGCCCCTGGCCCGCGCCCTCTACGCCGCCATGGACGTCGACGAGCAGATCCCGGCCGAGCACTTCGAGGCCGTGGCCAAGGTCATCGGCTTCGTGATGAGCAACAAGCAGGCCAAGAAGCGCAGCTGGGCGGACTGAGGGCCGCTCACGCCACGTAGCGGGCGATGACCATGCCGAGCACGGTGACCACCAGCAGGCCGCCGGCGATGCGCTGGCTGCGGGCGGGGTTGGCGCGGTCCAGGATCTGGACGACCAGGGCGGTCACGGCGGCGATGACCGCGACCATCAGCACCTGCTCCTGCCGGCCGAGGTTTCCGCCGTGCAGGATCGCGGCCAGGGGAACGCCGGTGAGGATGGCGACCCCCGCCGCGCCAAACTGCGGGCGGCGCAGGGCGCCGATCCCGCTTCCGCCCGTTCGGGCCAGCACGAAGGTCGAGCCCGCCCAGAAGATGGCGGACAGCACGTGGAGCGACAGCAGCAGCATCAGGCCGATGTTCATGGCGATATCCTTTCGCGGACCGCCGTTCTGGCGGCGGCGGTATTCATAGACATCGAATCATTCGACGTCTATCTATCGAATCATGAATCCCCAGGATCGACCTTCGGGCCCGCCTTCCGCCCCGCCGATCGGCTTCGTCCTGTCCCAGGTCTCCAAGGCCGTGGCCCGGGCGTTCGACGAGGCGATGACGCAGGCCGGCGGTTCCCTGTCGACCTGGCTGGTGCTGCGGTCGCTGATGCCGGGCGGCCATCAGCCCCAGTCGGACTTGGCCCAGGCCGTCGGCGTCCAGGGGCCGACCCTGACGCATCACCTCAACGGCCTGGAAGCGCAGGGCCTGATCACCCGCACCCGCGACAAGGCCGACCGCCGGGCTCATCAGGTGGCCCTGACTCCCGAGGGCCGGGCGCGGTTCCTGCGGCTGCGCCAGACGGCCGAGCGGTTCGACGCCCGCCTGCGCGGCGACCTGTCCGGCGATGAGGTGGATCTGCTGCGCGGCCTGCTGGATCGGCTGCGCCTCAACGTCGCGGACTAGGTCGCGGCACCACAATCTCGTCACGGAATCAGGAATCGATCACGGATCGCGCTCCGAGAGCGGGTTAAGGGTATTCTATCCCGCGAATCGATGGGCTGGATGCCCGCAAGGCTGCAGAAGGATTTCGGTCGACCATGACCGAGACGCCCATGAAAGACTTTGGCGCGACAGACTCCGCCGGCGCCGTCAAGCGCCGTCCGGACCTGCTGATCTGGGGCGCGGCCATCTTCCTGGTCCTGGCCGCCGCCTTCGCCGCCGCGCCCGCCCTGCGGGCCGGACCGGCCACCCTGGCGGGCCTGTTGCTGCTGGGCGGCGTCGCCGGCGTGGCGATCCTGGGCCTGGTGGCCATCCGCGCCTCGACCGGGGTCAATGATCCCGAGCCGGAGGGCGTCGAGGCCTTCGTCGATGCCCTGTCCGAACCCGCCGCCCTGACCGCCGCCGACGGCCGGCTGCTGGCCGCCAACGCCGCCTGGGTCGAGACCGTGGGCGACGCCCGCCGCCTGCCCAAGGGCGCGGCCGGGGCCGGCCTGTTCGCCGCCCTGGTCAAGGCCCGCGACGGCCAGCGCGCCGAAGGCTCGTTGATCATCGCCGGCCAGGAGCGCCGCGCCGAGGCCGCCCGCCTGCGCGGCGGCCGCCTGCTGGTCCGCCTGCCGGTGGTGATCGAGAAGGAAGTCGCGGTCGCCGCCGCCGCGCCGGCCCCCGCCGTCGCCCAAAGCGTCCCGGCCCCGCGCACCCTGGACGCCTTCTCCGGCGCCTCGCCGTTCGGCGCGGCCCTGCTGGACGGCCTGGACCCGTTCAACTCCCGCATCCTCGAGGCCAATCCGGCCCTGGCCGCCATGACCGGCGCGGTGCCGTCCGGCACGATCTTCGGTTCCCTGATCGACCCGCCTTCGCGCGCCGAGGCCGACACCCGCCTGGCCGAGGGCAAGAGCGGTCCGTTCGAGGTGCGCCTGGCCCGCGACCCGACCCGCATCGCCCACCTCTATCTCTACCGCGCCGACGGGCGCCTCGTGGCCTATCTGATCGACGTCTCCGAGCAGAAGCAGATGGAGCTGCAACTGGCCCAGGCCCAGAAGATGCAGGCCATCGGCCAGCTGGCCGGCGGCGTGGCCCACGACTTCAACAACCTGCTGACCGCCATCCAGCTGCGCCTGGACGAGCTGCTGCACCGCCACCCGGTGGGCGACCCGTCCTACGAAGGCCTCAACGAGATCCGCCAGACGGGCGTGCGCGCCGCCGACCTGGTGCGCAAGCTGCTGGCCTTCAGCCGCAAGCAGACCGTGCAGCGCGAGGTGCTGGAGCTGGGCGAGCTGATCTCGGAATTCGAGGTCCTGCTGCGCCGTCTGCTGCGTGAAGACGTCAAGCTGATCACCGACTACGGCCGCGACCTGCCGCAGGTGCGGGCCGACAAGAGCCAGCTCGAGACCGCCGTCATGAACCTGGCCGTCAACGCCCGCGACGCGGTGCGGGCGGCCAAGGGCGGCGGCGTCGTGCGCATCCGCACCGCCCGCCTCACGCAGGACGAGGCCCAGAGCCTGGGCTTCCCCGGCGCCGAGGGCGACCAGGCCTTCATCGAGGTCAGCGACGACGGCCCCGGCATCCCGCCCGAGGTGATGGGCAAGATCTTCGACCCGTTCTTCACCACCAAGCCGGTGGGCGAGGGCACGGGCCTGGGCCTGGCCACCGTCTACGGCATCGTCAAGCAGTCCGACGGCTGGATCCACGTCCACAGCCGTCCGGGCGAGGGCGCGGCCTTCCGCATCTTCCTGCCGGTCTTCGAGGCCACCCCCGCCCAGCAGGCCGCCGCCGCGGCCGCCCTGACGGTCGCCGAAACCGCCAAGCCGCGCCCGCCGCGCGACCTGTCGGGCGCCGGCCGCATCCTGTTCGTCGAGGACGAGGACGCCGTGCGCGGCGTCGCCGCCCGTCTGCTCCGCGCCCGGGGCTACGAGGTGCTGGAGGCCAGCGACGGCGAGGAGGCCCTGATCATCGCCGAGGAGCACGCCGGCACGATCGACCTGCTGATCAGCGACGTGATCATGCCCGGCATCGACGGCCCGACCCTGCTGAAGAAAGCCCGCGCCTATCTGGGCAACGCCCCGGTGATGTTCATCAGCGGCTACGCCGAGGCCGAGTTCAGCGACCTGCTGGAAGGCGAGACCGGCGTGACTTTCCTGCCCAAGCCGATCGACATCAAGACCCTGGCCGAGCGGGTCAAACAGCAGCTGCAGGCGGCCTAGCTGCCGTGAAACGGGTGCGGTCGGGTGACCGGACCTGCGGTTTCTGTCGGCCGCGCGCCGCCTGAGGCAAGGTCTCCCGGGATTCATGGCGCCGCTCGGGGGACGCTTGCAGCTTCATACGATGATCTCCCTCGGCTTGGCCGTGGGGACCGCCAGCCTCGCCATCGGGTACGGCGACCAAACGGCGCGAAGGTTCGGTGCGGCGTTCCTGGCGAACTGGCTGGTTTCGCTGGCGGTCGACAACGCCAGCGCCGTGAACACCGGCCTGGGGGTCTTCTGCGCGGACGCCGCCACACTGGTCTATTTTGTCTGGGCCTCGCTGCGGGCTCGCCAAGTGTGGACCCTTGTCGCCACCGCCTTCATGACGATGATCGTGGCCTCGCATGTGGCCACGGCGATCGACTTGCGGGTGACGATCAACACCTTCCGGCTGAGCATGGCGCTCTGGAGCTACGGGATCATGGTCTGCGTCGGCTTCGGGACATGGCGCGCCTGGCGGGCGCGGCGGCGGACTCCGGTTCAGGCCACGCCCTAGCGCGGATCACCCTCGCTGCAGCAGCACCGTCGGCGCGTCGCGGTAGGTGGTGCGCGCCACCTCCAGGAAGCCGATCTTGTGGGCCAGCTTCAGGGACGGGGCGTTGTCGGGGTCGATGATGCAGACGATGGGCGCGTCGCCCCATTGGTCGCGCGCCCAGGCCAGGGCCGCGACGATCGCCTCGCTGGCGAAGCCCCGGCCGTGAGCCCAACTGGCCAGGGCCCAGCCCATCTCGGGCACGCCGTCGATCGAAGGTTCGATGCCACGATGGAAGTCGGCGAAGCCGATCTCGCCGACATAGCGGCCGCTGGCGGTCTCGCGCGCCGCCCAGTAGCCGTAGCCCAGCACCGCCCACAGTCCCCGGGCGCGCAGCAGCCGCTGCCAGCTTTCCTCGGGCGTCGAGGTGCGGCCGCCGATGTGGCGGGTGACCAGCGGGTCGCTCCACATCGCGGCGCTGTCCTCGAAGTCGGACGCCCGCGGCGGGCTCAAGGTCAGGCGGGCGGTGGTCAGGATGGGCGGAATCATCGAAGTCCTGTTCGGGTCTGGGCGGTCAGCCTATACGGGCTTGCCGTGTTCGCCAGGGCCGCCCGCCGCCAGGACTTGATCTAGTGACGACTCCGCAAGACGCCATCGCCGCCCGCCGCAAGCTGACCAACAAGCTGATCGCCGGCAAGGACGCCCGCCGCCTGGCCCCGTTCTTCGCGCCGGACATCAAGGTGATCGTCGGCGACGGTTCGCTGATCCTGGGGGCGCGCGACGTGCTGGAGGCCTTCGCGAGCCAGTTCGCCGACCCGGCCTTCGTCGCCTATGTCCGCACGACCGAGCGCATCGAACTGGACGCCGCCGGCGACCGGGCCGCCGAGCACGGGACCTGGGTGGGCGCGACGCGCGGCGCGGCCGACACCCGCGGGACCTATCTGGCGACCTGGCGCAAGGTCACCGGCCAGTGGGTGATCGAGAACGAGCTGTTCGTGACGCTCAGCTGAGTGATCGGCGGCTGAGCCGCCGGCCGCACGAAACGTGCGCTCCGCCGCAAGATGACGGGAAATTAATACCGGCGCCGTTGCCGCGACGGGAAAGCGCCTCTACGCCTTTGCGTCAAACATTCGAGGGAAGGGGACCCCACCTTGCAAAACCGCCGTCAGATGCTGCTGTCCACCGTCGCCGTCGGCCTAGCCGCCGCGACCCCGGGCCTGGCCCTCGCCGACACGGCGCCGGCCTCGGGCGAGAGCGCCAAGCTCAACGCCCTGTTCGACGCCATCATGGCCAAGCAACTGCGCCAGTCGCCCGAGACGGCCACCGGCCTGGGCCTGGACGTCGGCGAGCTGGCCTGGACCAAGGCCCAGCTGACCGACCGCTCGTTCGCCGCCATCGACGCCGGGATCGCCCAGACCAAGCAGCAGCTCGCCGACCTGCGCGCCATCGACCGCAAGGCGCTGAGCGGCATGGACGTGGTCAACTACGACACCGTCGAGTTCACCCTGGCGGTGCAGGACGAGGGCAACACGAAGTTCAGCTACGCCGGCGGCGGTTCGGGCGCGCCCTATGTGCTCAGCCAGCTGACGGGCTCGTACCAGTCCTATCCCGACTTCCTCGACACCCAGCATTCGATCGAGACCAAGGCCGACGCCGACGCCTATCTGTCGCGCATGGAGGCCTTCGCCCGGCTGATGGACCAGGAGTCGGCGATCGCCGCGCGCGACTACGCCGACGGCGTGATCCCGCCGGACTTCGTCATCGACAAGGCCCTGGTCCAGATGAAGTCCTTCGCCGACACCCCGACGGCCCAGGCGCCGCTGGTGCTGTCGGTGGTCCGCCGGACCAAGGAGAAGAACATCCCCGGCGACTGGGCCGGCGAGGCGGGCAGGATCTACGAGAACTCGGTGCTGCCCGCCCTGAAGCGCCAGATCGCGCTGCTGGAGGGCGTCCGTCCGAAGGCCACCCACGACGCCGGCGTCTGGCGCCTGAAGGACGGCGGCGACTACTACGCCGTGTCGCTGAAGAACTACACGACCTCGACCATGACGCCGGATGAGATCCACCAGCTGGGCCTGGACCTGGTGAAGTCGATCTCGGCCGAGATCGACGCCCTGTTCAAGAGCCGCGGGATCACCAAGGGCACGGCGGGCGAGAAGATGCGCGCCCTGGCCACCGATCCCAGCCAGGTCTACGCCGACACCGACGCGGCCAAGGAACAGCTGATCGCCGACCTCAACACCAAGGCCAAGTGGATCGAAAAGCAGCTTCCGGCCTATTTCGGCCAGTTGCCCAAGGCCCCGCTGGAGATCCGTCGCGTGCCCAAGGCCATCGAGGTCGGCGCGCCGGGCGGCTACTACAATTCGCCCTCGCTGGATGGAAAGCGCCCGGGCATCTACTGGATCAACCTGCGCAACACGGCCGAGCAGCCGAAGTTCCTGCTCACCACCCTGACCGTCCACGAGGGCGTCCCGGGCCACCACCTGCAGCTGTCGCTGTCCAACGAGGCGCAAGGCTTGCCGCTGCTGCGCAAGACGATCGGCAATTCGGGCTATTCCGAGGGCTGGGCGCTCTACACCGAACAGCTGGCCGTCGAGATGGGCATCTACAAGGACGACCCGTTCGGCCACATCGGCATGCTGCACGACGCCCTGTTCCGCGCCGTCCGCCTCGTGGTCGACAGCGGCATGCACTACAAGAAATGGAGCCGCGAGCAGGCCGTGAAGTACATGGCCGAGACGATGGGCGACGAGGAAAGCGGCACGATCACCGAGATCGAGCGCTACGTCGTCTGGCCGGGCCAGGCCTGCAGCTACATGGTCGGCAAGATCACCTGGCTGCGCGCCCGCGAGCGGGCCAAGAAGGCGCTGGGCAAGAAGTTCGACATCCGCAAGTTCCACGACGCCGGCCTGCTGGCGGGCATGACCCCGCTGACGGTGCTGGATCGGGTGGTGGACAACTACATCGCCCAGACCAAGGCGGGGAAGTAGGACCGGATATCTTCCCTCCCCCTTGTGGGGAGGGGGGACCAGCGAAGCTGGTGGATGGGGTCCGCTGAGTCATCAAGCCCCACCCGTCGGCTTCGCCGCCACCCTCCCCACAAGGGGGAGGGAAGGACTCTAATCTACGCCCACCCCTCCGAGACCCCGACCCGGCGAGGCGCCGGCGTCACGGAGCCGATCTTCAGCGCCGGCTGCGGCTGGTCGGTCGGCTTGCCGAAAAGCCAGCCCTGGGCGAAGTCGACGCCGGACCTGCGGACCACGTCCTCGACCTCGGCGGTCTCGACCATCTCGGCGACGGTGCGGATCTTCAGGTCGCGGCACAGCTCGACCAGCCGGCGGACCATGGCCCCGTCGCGGCCGCTTCCCGCCAGTTCGCGCACGTAGCGGCCGTCGATCTTGACGATGTCCAGGTTCAGTTCCTGCAGATAGGCGAACGACGAGGCCCCGGCCCCGAAGTCGTCCAGGCAGACCAGCGAGCCCAGGGCCCGCAGGGCCTGGATGTGCTGGTTGGCGCGCGGCAGGTCGTCGATGGCGCTGGTCTCGGTGATCTCGAAGATCAGCCGCCCCTTGGCGACGTCGGTCCTGGCCAGCAGGCGGTCGATATGGTCGACGAAACCCTCGTTGACGATGGTGCGGCCCGAGACATTGATCGCCAGCTTGATCGCGCCGGTCCGATCGGCGGCCAGCCGCTTGACCGCCATCTCGGCGATGGCGTGGTCCAGCTCCTCGATCAGATCGAACTCCTCGGCCATGCGGATCAGCTGGAACGGGCTGCCGCCGTCCTCGAAGCGCACCAGGGCCTCGTGGTGGTGGGCCAGGCCGCTCTTCAGGTCGACCACCGGCTGGTAGGCGAGCGTGAAGCGCCGTTGGCTGACCGCCGCGCCCAGGGCGCCGGCCCGCGACAGGGTGCGCTTGACCGACCGGTTCATCGCCTCGGACAGGTTGAGGGGCGCGGTGTCCCCCAGGCCTTCGCGCAGGAAATCGTCGAGGGCGTAGCGCAAGGCCTTGAGGCTGCGTGTCGGGACGACGCCGCCGTCGATCGGCGCCACGTGGGCGTTGGCCAGCACGGCGGTGGAGCGGGTCAGGCGCTGGGCCATGTCGTCGGGGTGGTCGACCTTGGCGCGGACCAGGGCGAAGCGGTCGGGCGACAGGCGGGTGGCCATGCCGCCGCCGTGAGACTCGGCCCGCACGGCTCCGGCCAGCTTGAGGTCCAGGGCGTGGGCCTCGGGCTTGGACAACTGCTGGCGCACCGAGTCCAGGCCCTGGAACTCGACCATGGCCAGCTCCAGCTCCAGGCCGGTGACGCGCGCGGCCTCGAAAAGGCCCCGGGCGATGTCCTCGAAGCCCGCCCGGCTGCGCAGGCCTTCGGCGTCCACCTGGCCGGAAGGGGCGGGGGCGGGCGTGACCGAGACCGAGATCCGGCCGCCGTTGTCGGGCAGGGCGCGCATGGTCAGGCTCACGTGGCGCGGCGCGCCGCCCGCCATGCGGACGGTGACCGGTCCGCGCCTCTGGCCGTCGTCCATCACGCTGGTCGCGGCGTCGATCAGAGGGCGGTCGGTGGTGGTGAACAGGTCGCGCCAGGCGCGGCCCGTCAGGGTTCGCTCGTCCTGCCCCATGATCCGCTGCGCGGCGCCCAGCGCCAGCGTCACCCGGCCGTTCTCGACTTCCAGAAGAAGGTCGGCGCTGGCGAAGGCCAGGCCCAGAAGGCGGCGTGGATCGATCGACAAGACGGAAGGTCCCCCGGAGAGGGGGCAGGATGACGGAGCGTCGTTAAGGCCGGGTTGAGCTCCAGCGCTCCTCGTCGCCTTCAGGGTGGAGAAATTGTCGCATGGGCCGCGTTTCATGCAACCGGTTCTGACGTATCCGGTCTCTAGAGTAAGAACATGTTGCGAACATAGAACAAACCATGTACGCATTAATCATTCCACAGGCGGGTGGGCGCGGCGGTCGCGAACCTCCGATCCGGCTGTTGGAATCATGAAATAAGGGCGGACCTCTCCAATGAGCAATCAGGCGGCTTTGAAACTCGTGGGCAAAGAAGACGGCGACAAGCAACGGGCTCTGGAAGCCGCGCTGGCCCAGATCGACCGCGCGTTCGGCAAGGGCTCGGTGATGAAGCTGGGCGAAAAGGGCAAGGTCGAGATCGAGTCGATCTCCACCGGCTCGCTCGGCCTGGACATCGCGCTCGGCATCGGCGGCCTGCCCAAGGGGCGGGTGATCGAGATCTACGGTCCGGAAAGCTCGGGCAAGACGACCCTGGCCCTGCACGTGGTGGCCGAATGCCAGAAGGCCGGCGGCACCGCCGCGTTCGTCGACGCCGAGCACGCCCTGGATCCGGGCTACGCCTTCAAGCTGGGCGTCAATCTGGACAACCTTCTGGTCTCGCAGCCCGACAACGGCGAACAGGCCCTGGAGATCACCGACACCCTGGTGCGCTCGGGCGCCGTCGACATCGTGGTCATCGACTCCGTCGCGGCCCTGACCCCCAAGGCCGAAATCGAAGGCGAGATGGGCGACAGCCTGCCGGGCCTGCAAGCGCGTCTGATGAGCCAGGCCCTGCGCAAGCTGACCGCCTCGATCAACAAGGCCAACACCATCGTCATCTTCATCAACCAGATCCGTCACAAGATCGGGGTGATGTACGGCAGCCCGGAAACCACCACCGGCGGCAACGCCCTGAAGTTCTACGCCTCGGTCCGCCTCGACATCCGCCGCACCGGTTCGATCAAGAACCGCGACGAGATCGTCGGCAACAACGTCCGGGTCAAGGTGGTCAAGAACAAGGTGGCCCCGCCGTTCCGCGAGGTCGAGTTCGACATCATGTACGGCGAGGGCATCTCCAAGCTGGGCGAGATCATCGACCTGGGCGTCAAGGCCGGGATCATCGACAAGGCCGGCTCCTGGTTCTCGTACAACAGCCAACGCATCGGCCAGGGCCGCGATAACGTCCGCGAGTTCCTCAAGGCCAACAAGGACCTGGCCGCCGAGATCGAGATCGCCGTGCGCCAGTCTTCCCGGAAGATCGAGGAAGAACTGCTGGTCGGCGGTCCCGAAGACGACGGCGAAGAATAGGACTTCCCCGGTCCAGGCCGCCTTCGGGCGCCTGGACCGGTCGAAGGTTTCGCGGCCGCCGCCCGCAGCGGGCGACCCCCGCCTTATAGCCCGCCGCGCACACCGCCCGGTCGGCCGCGATCCCCGGACGCCTGGACCCCATGCCAGGCGTCCGATTTCGTTGGTCCTCCCCTCCTCCCCCTCAGGGGGAGGTGGCGCGCCGGACAAGGTCCGGGGCGACGGGGGGGGCTGCTGAGCTGACCGCCAATCCGCATCCTCGGGGGAGGTCGCCCAAAGGTTCCGGGGGCACGCCGCCGGCCGCTGTCAAAGGACCCTCCCCCTGTGGGGGAGGCGATCGCGTAGCGATCGGTGGGGGGAGATTTGGGACGGGTCGATCCGGGCCAGGGCCGCCCGCCTATCATTCCCCTCCGCCGGCGCCGCCGACACCGCCCCCACGGGGAAGGTCCTTGAAGAGACATGCGACAAGCTTCCGCGCCTCCCGACCGCCAACGCGATTTCCACATCGCTTGAAACCGCGCTATGCAGCGCCAACTTCCGGGTCCACCGGATTCAGTACGAACGCCCGAGACGCCTATGCCCAGCCTGAACGAGATCCGCAGCACCTTCCTGAACTATTTCGGCGCGGCCGATCACGCCATCGTCCCTTCGGCGCCGCTGGTGCCGCAGAACGATCCGACCCTGCTGTTCGTCAACGCCGGCATGGTGCCGTTCAAGAACGTGTTCACGGGCGCCGAGACCCCGCCGCATCCGCGCGCGACCTCGTCGCAGAAGTGCGTCCGGGCCGGCGGCAAGCACAACGACCTGGACAATGTCGGCTACACGGCCCGCCACCACACGTTCTTCGAGATGCTGGGCAACTTCTCGTTCGGCGACTATTTCAAGGAACAGGCGATCCACCACGCCTGGACCCTGCTGACCCGCGACTTCGCCCTGCCCAAGGACAAGCTGCTGGTCACCGTCTACCACACCGACGACGAGGCGGCCGATCTCTGGAAGAAGATCGCCGGCCTCGGCGACGACCGCATCATCCGCATCCCGACCAACGACAATTTCTGGTCGATGGGCGACACCGGTCCCTGCGGTCCGTGCTCGGAGATCTTCTTCGACCACGGCCCCCACATCCCCGGCGGCCCTCCCGGCAGCCCCGACGAGGACGGCGACCGGTTCATCGAGATCTGGAACCTGGTCTTCATGCAGTTCGAGCAGATGGCCGGCGGCGAGCGCGTCTCGCTGCCCAAGCCGTCGATCGACACCGGCATGGGCCTGGAGCGCGTCGCCGCCGTCCTGCAGGGCGTGCACGACAACTACGACATCGACCTGTTCAAGGCGCTGATCGCCGCCAGCGTCGAGCTCACCGGCGTCAAGGCCGAGGGCGCCCAGGCGCCGTCGCACCGGGTGATCGCCGACCACCTGCGCTCGTCCTCGTTCCTGCTGGCCGACGGCGTCACCCCGTCGAACGAAGGCCGCGGCTACGTCCTGCGCCGGATCATGCGTCGGGCCATGCGCCACGCCTATCTGTTGGGCGCCAACGAGCCCCTGATGCACCGCCTGGCCCCGACCCTGGTGGCCGAGATGGGCCAGGCCTATCCCGAGCTGCGCCGCGCCGAGGCCTCGATCGTCGAGACCCTGCGCCAGGAGGAAGAGCGCTTCCGCGTCACCCTGGGCCGCGGCATGGGCCTGCTCGATGAAGCCACCGCCAACCTGACGGCCGGCGGCGTGCTGGACGGCGAGACCGCGTTCAAGCTGTACGACACCTACGGCTTCCCGCTGGACCTGACCCAGGACGCCGTGCGCGCCAAGGGCATCACGGTCGACACCGACGGCTTCGACGTGGCCATGGACCGCCAGCGCACCATGGCGCGCGCCAACTGGGCCGGCTCGGGCCAGCAGGGCGCGGCCGCCGCCTGGTTCCCGATCCGCGAGGCCAACGGCCCGACCAATTTCGTCGGCTATGACAACACCGAGACCACCGGAACCGTGAAGGCCATCGTTCTGGACGGCGCTCAAGTCCAGTCGGCCGACAAGGGCGCGAGCGTCGACGTCCTGCTGGACCGCACCAGCTTCTACGCCGAGAGCGGCGGCCAGGCTGGCGACACCGGCGTGATCGAGGCCAATGGCGTCGAAAGCCGCGTGAGCGACACCCAGAAGCAGGCCGGGGACCTCTATGTGCACCGCGTCGAATTGGCCGGCCCGCTGAAGGTCGGCGACCAGGTCGTGGCCTCGGTCAACGCCGACAAGCGCACCACCACCCGCGCCAACCACTCGGCCGCCCACCTGGTGCACGCCGCCCTGCACCATGTGCTGGGCCCGCACGTCGCCCAGAAGGGCCAGATGGTCGACGGCGACCGCATGCGCTTCGACTTCAGCCACGGAGGCCCGCTGACCGCCGACGAGATCGAGCGCATCGAGGCCGAAGTGAACGCCGTGATCCGCCAGAACGTCCCGGCCGAGACCAAGGAGATGGCCCCCCAGGAGGCCATCGAGGCCGGCGCCGTGGCGCTGTTCGGCGAGAAGTACGGCGACAGCGTCCGGGTGCTGACCCTGGGCGAGTCGCTGACAGAGACCGGTAAAGCCTATTCCGTCGAGCTGTGCGGCGGCACCCACGTGGCCCGCACCGGCGACATCGCCCTGTTCAAGATCGTCTCGGAACAAGGCGTGGCGGCCGGCGTTCGCCGCATCGAGGCCCTGACCGGCGAGGCGGCCCGCCGCTTCCTGCTGGATCAGGCCGGCGTCGCCAAGGCCCTGGCCGACCAGTTCAAGACCCCGGTCGCCGAGGTCCTGGCCCGCGTCGACGCCCTGGTCGCCGAACGCAAGGCCCTGGAAAAGCAACTGGCCGAGGCCAAGAAGCAGCTGGCCCTGGGCGGCGGCTCGGGCGGCGGCGCGGCGGGTCCTGAAGACGTCGACGGCGTGGCCCTGATCGCCCGCGTCCTGGACGGCGTCGGCGGCAAGGAGCTGCGCGGCGTGGCCGAGGAATTCAAGAAGCAGCTGGCCTCGGGCGTCGTGGCCCTGGTCGGGACCACCGACGGCAAGGCCGCCGTCACCGTGGCCGTGACCGCCGACCTGGTCGGCAAGTTCAGCGCCGCCGACCTGGCCAAGGCCGCGGTCCTGGCCATGGGCGGCCAAGGCGCGGGCGGCAAGGCCGACTTCGCCCAGGGCGGCGCCCCGGACGCCTCCAAGGCCCAGGACGGCCTGGACGCCATCAAGGCCGCGCTCGCGGGCTGATCGCACTTCAATCCCTCTCCCCTTGCGGGAGAGGGTGGCCCCACGACGTGGGGTCGGGTGAGGGGGCTCTCAGATCTTTCCGGAGAGGGCTTTCGACCCCTCATCCGACCTGCTTCGCAGGCCACCTTTTCCCGCAAGGGGAGAAGGATCCAGGTGCGCCTAAAGTCTCGGTCCGGCCTAGCCTTCCACGCTCGTCCGTGCCGCTGAGCGATAGGCCCGAGGGGTGGTTCCGACCTCGTCCCGGAAGGCGCGGTTGAACGGACCGAGGGAGGCGAAGCCGCAGGCGAAGGCGATCTCCAGGATCGACCGCCGCTCGTCCGGGTGGGCGAGCATCCGCTTGGCCCGCGCGATCCGGTGGTGGTTGATCCAGCGGTTGAAGTTCGGGAAGCCGAGCGCCGTGCCGATGCACTGGGAGATCCGGTGCTCGGGCTCGCCCAGCCGCGCGGCGACATCGCCGATCTTGAGCTCGGGCCGACTGTCGAGGGCCTCGTCGATCAACAACCGTCGAAGGCGTTCGGCCAGCCGCGCGTCGTCCTCGGTCGGCGCGCGGCGCGGCGCCGTGGTGGTCCGCGTCGCCAGCGGATGGCCCCGTCGAAACCGCACCGCGGCCAAGAGGGCCGCGAGCCCCATGACGGCGCAGGCGCTCTTGGCCAGGTCGTCCCGCATGGCCTCGTCGGGTCCTTCGCCGACGGCGCGCAGCCCCATGACCGAGACCGCCACCAAGACGGCGTAGATCGCGACGAAGGCGAACCGGAACCGCTTCTCGGCGTCCGGCAGATCGCGCGTATAGCGATGGAAGGGTTCGACGAAGGTCAGCAGCAGCGCGGTCGAGCCGCTCAGGGCATAGGTGTTGTCGGCGACACGCCAGATCAGGCCCCCCGCCGGGGCAAGGACCGAAAGGGCCCCGCTCAGCGCCACGACCAGACCGACGACGCGAGCCCATCGCGCATCGCGCTCGGCCGGATCGAACAGGGCCCGGGTCGCCAGCCAGGCCCAGCCGCAGGCTCCGACGCCGATGACCGAGAAGGCCGTCGAGGCGCCGCCATCAACGAGCCGCCCGAGGATGTAGCAGACGAACGACGCCGTCGCGATCGCCGCATGAACCTGCAGCCGCCCGCGCGGCCGGAGGCCTTTCCCCATGGCCGCGATCGAAGTGCCGGATGTCGCCGCCGATGGCATACGTTCCTCCCCCTCGAAATTGCCCCTCGGCGCCCGGCCTTGTCCACCGGCGCGCGCGTCCTCGACAAAATATCTCTAGCCGAATTCCAAATCGGCGAGACCCCGCGCCCGCGTCGCCGCCATCCCTGCCATCGGCCTCAGCCTGGAGGTCGCGTCAGGAGGCGCCATGTCGATCCCATCCTCGCCACCGTTCCCGCGAAGCGCCGGGGCGACCGCCCTGCGTTGGGCGGGCGTCCTTTGGTTCGCCGTCGCCGCCATCGGCCAGGCCGCCTTCATCGGCTTCATCCTCGCCTTCTATGGGGTGCGCACCGCGACCGGAAACTTCGCCGGCTGGAACGACAAGCCCCTGATCGACGGCTACATAAAAGGCGACGACGCGGGCAACATCGTCTTCGCGGCCCACGTCCTGCTGGCGTCGGTCGTGACGCTGGGCGGTCTGATGCAGATGATCCCCGGGCTGCGCCGCAAATGGCCCAGGCTGCATCGCTGGACCGGTCGGACCTTTCTCGTCGTCGCCATTTTCATGGCGCTGAGCGGTGTCTGGCTGGCGGTCGTCAGGGGAACCTATCTTTCGGTGATCTCGGCCGTCGCGATCCTGATCAACAGCCTTCTCATCCTGATCTTCGCCGGCCTGGCCTGGCGGCACGCGATCAAGCGGCGGTTCGAACAGCACCGGCGCTGGGCCCTGCGCACCTTCATGGTGGTCAGCGGGGTCTGGTTCCTGCGGGTGGGTCTGATGGGCTGGATCGTCGTCAATCGGGGGCCGGTGGGCATGACGAAGGACATGTCGGGACCGGCCGACATCGTCATGACCTTCGGCAGCTACCTGATCCCGCTGGCCTTCCTGGAGCTATACGGCGCGGCCGAGAGGAGCGCCGACGGCGTCCGCAAGGCCCTGACGGCGGCCTTGATCGCGGTCGCTTCCGGCTTCACGGCGGCCGGCGTCTTCGGAACGATCGCCTTCATGTGGGCCCCTTATGTCTGAGGATCGTCGGCGGTTACCATGGCGGCCGTACCGACCGGGTGGCAGATCGTGGCGGCCAACGCCTTGGCCGCCTGGACGGTTCGGCTCGCCGCCGAACCGTCCTTTTCGTGCGCCTGTCGTTATTTGAGCGGCAGGAACAGTTCGACGACCACCTCGTGCACCGACGCGTTCGGCGGGAACGAGAAGTGCCGCTGGCAATAGACCGGGAAGTCCCGGGCTTCCTCACCGCTGGCGGGAAGCCAATCCCGGTAAAGGTAGAGCGCTGCCGGCTCGAGGTTGTGGGTGTCGTGGACGACGCGCAGCACCGCGCAGCGTCCGCCGGGGATCTCGCCGGCCTTCATGATCTCGTCGTCGGGCGCGATCGGCCGATCGGTGCCGATGCAGAGGTCCATGCTGTAGTCGGCGGGGTTTTCGGGAATCCTTTCGGACCGGAAGATGTTGAAGGTCGAGCTCGTCTCGGGCGACAGGCCCGCGGCTTTGCGCCAGGCGATGAACCGCTCGATCGTGGCGCCGAGCGTCGCCCGGTCGCCGCGATGCTCCAGGATCGCCACCGGCGTCGGGGGGACTTGGCGGATAGAGACGTCGTCGGGGGTGTAGGTGATGTGCATGAGCTTGCTCCTGGCATTGTCCAAAGGCCCGAAGGCCGCAAGCCACGGCGCCCAGTCGGGCGATTTCCGGAACGACGAAGGCGATTGTCCGAACCTGCGCCGAAAGGCGCGGGCGAAGGCGTCCGGCGCGTCATAACCAGCTTCCATCGCGATCTCCGTGACGCTGTGAGCGTCCTTCGAGGCAAGCTGGTGCGAGGCGCGTTTCAGGCGGGCGAGCTGGACGTAGCGATGCACCGACAACCCGAAGGTCGCCATGAACTGCCGGTGGAAATGGAATTTGGAGAAGGCCGCGACGCGGCTCACCGTTTCAAGGTCCAGATCACCGTCGAGATGCTGGTCGACATAGTCCAGCACCCGCCGCATCCGAGCCTGGTAGTTTCGAAGCGCCGCCTTCATCGTCATCCTTTTCCGTGGTGGCGCCAGTTAGTCGCTCGCCGCCGGATCGCGCTCGACCGATCTTGCGGTTTGGCGTGCGTGGGGAGGCCTATCGCCGATCCTCCAGGATCATCGCCGCGCCCTTCTCGGCGATCATCACCGTGGGGGCGTTGGTGTTGCCGGAGGTGATGGCCGGCATCACCGAGGCGTCCACCACCCTCAGGCCCCGCAGGCCGCGCACCCTCAGGCGCTCGTCCAGGACCGCCAGCGGGTCGTCGGCCGGTCCCATGGCGGCCGTGCCGACCGGGTGGAAGATCGTGGTGGCCAGCGCCTTGGCCGCCGCCAGCAGCCCCTCGTCCGTCTCGATCGCCGCGCCGGGCCGGAACTCCTCGGGCGCGTAGGGGGCCAGGGCGGGCTGGCTCACGATCCGGCGCGCCCAGCGCAGCGAGGCGACCGCGACGTCGCGATCCTCCAAGGTGGCCAGGTAGTTGGGATCGATCCGCGGCGGGTCGGCCAGGCCTGGGCCGGACAGGCCGACGCGTCCCCGGCTGGTGGGGCGCAGGTTGCAGACGCTGGCGGTGAACGCCCCGAACCGGTGCAGGCCCTCGCCCCAGCGGTCCAGGCTCAGCGGCTGGAAGTGGAACTGCAGGTTCGGCGTGGCCCGGCTGGGGTCCGAGCGGCAGAACATCCCCAGCTGCGAGGGGGCCATGGTCAGGGGGCCGGACCGGCGCAGCGCATAGTCGATGCCCATGCCCACGCGCCGGATCAGGTTGGCGTAGTCGGTGTTGAGGGTGCGCACGCCCGTGACCTTGTAGACCGGCCGGATCTGCAGGTGGTCCTGCAGGTTGGCGCCGACGCCCGGCAGGTGGTGGCGTACGGCGACGCCGGCCTGCTTCAAGGTCTCCGCGTCCCCGATCCCCGACCGCTGCAGGATCAGAGGCGAGCCGATCGCGCCGGCCGCCAGGATCAGCTCGCCGGCGATGCGGGCGGTCAGCACATGGCCGCCGCACACCGCGCGCAGGCCGACGACTCGGCGCCCGTCCAGCTCGATCCGTTGAACCTCGACGCCCGTCTCCAGGCGCAGGTTGCCGCGCGCCAGCACCGGCTTGAGGAAGGCCGAGGCGGTGCTCCATCGCCGGCCCGCGCGCTGGTTGACCTGGAAATAGGACGAGCCCGAATTGTCGCCGCCGTTGAAGTCCTCGACCGCGGGCACGCCGGCCTGCACCCCGGCCTGGCGGATGGCGTCCAGGATGTCCCAGCGCACCCGGGGGTGCTCCACCCGGTATTCGCCGCCCGAGCGGTGATGGTCGCCCCTCGGCGCGATGTGGTCCTCATGGCGCAGGAAATAGGGCAGGACGTCGGCCCATCCCCAGCCCGCGAGCCCTCTCTGGCGCCAGCCGTCATAGTCCAGCGCCTGGCCGCGCATGTAGATCATGGCGTTGATCGACGAGGAGCCGCCGATCACCTTGCCGCGCGGATAGGCCAGGGCGCGGCCGTCGAGTCCGGTCTGGGCGACGGTCTCCAGCAGCCAGTCGGCGCGCGGATGGCCGATGGCGAACAGGTAGCCGACCGGAATGTGGAACCAGATCCAGTCGTCCCGGCCGCCCGCCTCGAGCAGCAGCACCTTGACCGAGGGATCGGCCGACAGGCGGTTGGCCAGCACGCAGCCCGCGGAGCCGGCGCCGACCACCACATAGTCGAACTCTCCCAGGTCGATCTCGTCCGCCATCGCGCCGAATCCTCCGTTCGCCGCGCCTTGCTCCGGGCGGTCGGGC
This sequence comes from Caulobacter sp. Root1455, assembly GCF_001426905.1. Taxonomy (GTDB): domain Bacteria; phylum Pseudomonadota; class Alphaproteobacteria; order Caulobacterales; family Caulobacteraceae; genus Caulobacter. Next base: position 252,078 of record NZ_LMFQ01000021.1, on the reverse strand, counting down.
CGTCAGGCTGGGGCAAGCGCGCGGGGTTGGGAAGCGTCCGTCCTCGGCCGGCCCGGTTTCGACGCCCCGACGATGTCGCCCAGGGCCTCGTCGAGCGTGGGATAGGTGAAGGTGAAGCCGCTGGCCAGGGCCGCCGCGGGGATCACCCTTTGCCCCTTCAGCAGCAGCTCGTCGGCGAAAGCGCCCAGGGCCAGGCGCAGCGGCGCGGCCGGGGCGGGCAGCACGGCGGGGCGGCGCAGGGCGCGGCCCAGGGCCTGGGCGAAGGCGGCGTTGCGCACGGGCTCCGGCGCCGTGCCGTTGACCGGCCCGTTCAGGCCGGGCGTGGCGACGGCGTGGGCGATCAGGCGCACCAGGTCGTCCAGGTGGATCCAGCTCATCCAGTGACGCCCGGCCCCGAACGGGCCGCCCAGGCCGAACTCGAACGGCGTCAGCATGCGCGACAGGGCGCCGCCGTCGACGGCCAGGACGATGCCGATGCGCAGGCGCACCACGCGCACGCCCAGGTCCTGGGCCGCCATCGCCGCGCGCTCCCAGCGCCGGCAGACCGTGCGCGAGAAGCAGTCGGCGCCGTCGGCGGTCTCGTCCAGCGTCTCGTCGCCGCGCAGGCCGTACCAGCCGATCGCCGAGCCGCTGACCAGCACTTCGGGACGGCGGTCCAACCGGGCGATCAGGGCGACCACGGCCCGGGTCACCGCCAGGCGGGAGCCGACGATCCGCCGGCGCTTGGCGGGGGTCCACAGGCCGTCGGAAATCGGCTCGCCGGCCAGGTTGACGATGGCGTCGACCCGCGCGTCGTCGGCGATCTGGTCCAGGGACGTGACGATCCGGATCGGGGCGGGCAGGTCGGCGGCGGCGCGCCGGTCGCGGGTCAGGGCGATGACTTCGTGTCCGGCGCCCACCAGGGCCGCGACCAGGCGGCGGCCGATCAGGCCGGTGGCCCCGGTGACCAGGACCGCCTGGCGCGGCGCCAGCGCCTGGACCAGCGGAACGGGGTCGGCGGCGACGATCCGAGCCGTCCGTCTGGCGGCGGCCAGGTCGCGCAGGCCGAAGACGACCACGCCCACGGCGGCGAGGGAGCAGAGCAGGCTCCAGACGTCGTAGAAGGTCGGGACCAGCGCGGTCGGGTTCGTCGCCCAACCGGCCAGCAGCGGGATCACCAGCGCCAGCACCACGCCGTAGTTCAGGGTCAGCAGGGTGTGGGTGATCCGCTCGCTGGCCGGCAGCTTGCGCGTGCGGTCCTCCTCGACGAAGTCCCACAGGGTCACGACCAGTTCGCCCAGCATCAGCGCGATCAGGGCCAGCGCCAGCCCGCCTTGCGGCTGGGTCCAGCCCAGGCCCAGCAGCATCACCGCATAGGACAGGTTGCGCACGCCGTGCAGCCGCAGTTCGCCGGCCTGGGACGGCCGCCAGGCCAGGCGCTCGGTCAGCTCGTGGTGATAGAGGGTGTCGAACCCGCCCATCGCCACCTGGGCGAACACCAGGGTCCAGATCAGGTCGGTCATCGGCATGGCTCCCAAGGTCTAGTGGATGTGGCCTAGTGGACGTGAGGCGGCCGCTCGCGGAACACCCCGACCTGGCGGAGCATCGGACCGAGCAGCGGATGGCGCAGGTCCAGGACGAAGGCGAAGCCGCCGTCGCCCTGGTCGATGTGGCTGATGGTCAGGGCGCCCGGCGCCAGCCAGGCCGGCAGCCGGAGGCGCAGGCCCAGCCGCCTCGGACCCAGCGCCAGGAAGTAGTGGCGGCTGTGGAAATGCAGGGCGGTCTCGTCGGCGCTGACCGACAGGGCGATGCCGAAGCCCCAGCCCAGATACTCCTCCAGGCCGGTGGGGCCGGCGAAGCGCTTGCTGCTGTGGATCACCTGCGGGAAGCCGTGGGCCTGGTTGTACATCCGGGTCCAGAACTGGCCGGCGGCCTGGCCGTCCTCGGTCACCGTCACCACGGCGGCCACGCCGAGGTCGTCGTACAGGGGCAGGGGCGCGCCGATCGGCCGGCACAGCTGGGCCAGCGCCCGGCCCGCCCAGGTGCGCCGGCTTTCGGTGATCTCGCCGACATAGGTCACGGCCATGCCGGGCCGCAGGCGCTTGCTGAACCGCTCGCGCACGGCCTGGGGCAGGCGGCTCCAGCCGGCCTCGCCCAACAGGGCGCGGAAGCGCGGGTCGCGCGGGTCGGCGGGCGTGGCGAAGGCGGGCTCCAGCTCGCCCCGGCCATGGGGCGGGTGGGTTCCTTCGAGTTCGAGCATCGCCAAATCCCCTGTTCCCATATTCCTGCTATTTCTGTCAAAAGAGAAATATCAGGCCAAATTTTTAGCTCGCCTTGTCCGGCTTGCCGCGCCCCATGCCCAGCAGGCCGACGACCTTCGAGCCCATCTTGATCAGCGACATCAGGGTGCTGGGCGGCACGCTCAGCATCTGGCCGTACCAGCTGTCGATCGTGGTGACGAAGCCGTGCATCTCCTTCAGGCGCTTGCGCGCCACGGGGCTGAGCGTCGGATCGTCCTCGGCCGCCGCCAGGACCGGACCCAGCGCCTCGACCATCGGGTCGATCTCGCGTTCCTTGCGGCCCTGGGCGATGCGGGTCAGCATCTGCCACAGGTCGGCCTCGGCCTCGTAGTGGTCGCGCCGGTCGCCCAGCTGGGGCACGCGGCGGATCAGCTTCCAGCCGATCAGCTCGCGGATGCTGTTGGAGACGTTGGAGCGGGCCATGCCCAGGCTGTCGGCGATGTCCTCGGCGGTCATCGGCTTGTCGGCCAGATAGAGCAGGGCGTGGATCTGGGCGACGGAGCGGTTGACGCCCCATTGCCCGCCCATGTCGCCCCAGCGCAGCACGAACTGCTCGACCGCGGCGGGGAGGCGTTTCGCGTTGTCTGCCGTTTCTGTCATGACAGAAATATGCGACTGGTGACGGGCGGAGTCAAGCTGGCGGTTGGCGGCCCATGGATCGGCTGTCATCCCGGACAAGCGCGATGCGCGCAGATCCGGGACCGCCGGAAGCGCGGCGTTCAGGCGTCGGTCCCGGGTCTACGCTTCGCGCAGTTTATCCTTGGGCGCGCGCAAAGCGCGTCCCGAGGGCCCGGGATGACAACAAAGGGGGCGGCAAACGGATCGGACCCTCTAGCGCCCCGAGGCCTGGACGGTCGCGGTCAGGGTCGTTCCCACATAGCGCTCGCAGCCGCTCGTCGGGCCGGACGCGTAGACCGTGCACGGCGGCTGGTAGTCGGCGGGCGTGTTCAGCAGGGCGAAGCCGGCGCCGCCGGTCGTGGCCTGGACCATGCTGGTCGATCCGCCGCCGTCGAGATTGAGCGCGGTGTTCGCCCCCAGGTGCAGCAGGGCCTGGGCGGCCTCGGCCAGCTCAAGCCCGGTGTTGGGCGAGGGCGAGCGGTCGAAGGCGACCAGCCAGAGCGTCTTGGCGTCGGCGGAGAGGCCTGCGGCCGTGCGGGCGTTGGGACCGAAGAACTCGGACTTGGGATCGCCCGGCGGCGCCACGCTCTTGCCGCCGAACACCAGCATGTGGCTGCCGGTCACGGCGGTGACCGCCCCGACGGGCACGGGCTGGCCCGGGGCGGAATAGACGATGGTCACGGAGCGGTCGGCCAGCTGCACCAGGCTGGCGTCGAACGGAAAGCCCTGCTTGGCGGGATCGGCGCCCTGGAGCGCATAGGTCTGGCCGCCGCTTGCCTCCCAGCCCGCCAACTGGGTCGGCAGACCGGGGGCGGCGTAGACGCAGCAGTTGCTGAACAGGTTGGCGTTCACGGCCACGCTGGCGCCGGTCGCGACCAGAACGTCGGACGGCAGCTGCATCACGAACCCGCTCGAACCGGGCGCGGAGGCGGCCAGCTGGATCGCGCCGGCGCCGACGTCGAGGGTCAGGACGTGCGCCAGGGCCTGGTGGGCGCCGTCCGTGTTCGTGCAGGCGACCTGGATCGTCTGGTAGCCGATCCCCGGGAACAGGGCCTTGGGCGCGTCCACCACCTTGTAACGGCAGGTCGGCGGCTGGGCCGAGGCCGCGCCGGCCGCCAGCGCCACCAGCGCTCCGAACAGGGCTGCCGCCGCCCGCGCCGCCAACGTCTTCATCTTCCGGCCCTCCCCATGGGTTGTGAGGCTCTACCAGGAATTGAGGCGCTCGTCTTGTGCGCAGGGTGACAGCCGCGCGCCGAAATAGTGAACGCCGATCTCCCAAATCGCCAAATTCGTGATCACGAAGGCTCGCCGTTCCGGTCCGATGAGGGCAACCTGCGCCTGGGACAATCGGCGAGGAGGGACGGGTGATGGGCGAGGAAACCGCCGGCGGCGGCGTCAGCTACGAAAAAGTCGGCGCCGAGTATTTCGACAAACGGGGCCTCAAGCGCTACGCGGGCGTGTTCTCGCTGTGGGCGCTGGGCGTCGGGGCGGTGATCTCGGGCCAGTTCTCGGGCTGGAACCTGGGCATGGGCGTCGGCGGCTGGGGCGGCATGCTGGTGGCCACCCTGATCATCACCGTGATGTATCTGGGCCTGACCTTCTCGATCGCCGAGATGGCGGCGGCCCAGCCGCACACCGGCGGAGCCTATAGCTTCGCCCGCGCCGCCATGGGGCCGTGGGGCGGCTTCATCACCGGGCTGTGCGAGAACGTCGAATACGTGCTGACGGCCGCCGTGGTCTGCTTCTTCATCGGCTCGTACCTGGGCGGCATCTTCGAGACGCCGGCCTGGGTTCAGCCGCTCTATTGGATCGGCTCCTACGTGATCTTCGTCGGCCTGAACGCCGGCGGCGTGGCGATGTCGTTCCGGTTCACGGTGTTCATCACCCTGCTGGCCCTGGCCTGCCTGGCGGTGTTCTGGGTCAGCGCCCTGCCGCACGCCGACTTCCTGAAGTACGCCATGAACGTCGGCCCGGGCGGGACCGAGCTGAAGGACGGCCACGGACCGTTCCTGCCGGCCGGCGTCGGCGGGGCCCTGGCCCAGCTGCCGTTCGCGGTGTGGCTGTTCCTGGCCATCGAACAGCTGCCGCTGGCGGCCGAGGAAAGCCACACCCCGGCGCGCGACCTGCCCAAGGGCATCATCCTGGGCATGCTGACCCTGATCGTCTCGGCCCTGCTGGTGCTGTGGCTCAACAGCGCCATCTCGCCGGGGACCTTCGCCCTGTCCAAGTCGGGCGAGCCGATCCTGGAGGGCTTCCGCACGATCTATGGCGGGGGCCTGGCCAAGGTCCTGGCCGCCGTCGCGGTGGCGGGCCTGATCGCCAGCTTCCACGCCATCATCTTCGCCTATGGCCGTCAGATCTATTCGCTGTCGCGGGCCGGCTACTTCCCCCGCGCCCTGTCGGTGACCCACGGGGTGCGCAAGACGCCGGACGTGGCCCTGCTGACCGGCTCGGCGGCCGGCCTGGCGGTGATGCTGGCGGTCTGGTTCATCCTCGGGGCCGAGAAGGGCGCGGCGGTGATCGGCGGGACGTTGCTGAACATGGCGGTGTTCGGGGCCATGCTGTCCTATGTGGCGCAGGGCGTGTCGTTCATCCTGCTGCGCAAGAAGTTCCCGCTGATGGAGCGGCCCTACAAGAGTCGGTTCGGCCTGACCGGCGCGGGCCTGACGGTGGTGATCTCGCTGGTGACGATCTTCTACCAGCTGAAGGACCCGATCTATCGTACCGGGGTGATCGGGGTGGCGATCTGGTTCGCGGTGGGCGTGGCCTATTTCGCCCTGTTCGGCCGCAAGAAGCTGGTGCTGTCGCCGGAAGAGGCCTTCGCGATCAGCGGCGGCAAGGCGGCCTACGAGACGCACTGACGGGGAGACCCTCAAGGACCCTCGGGAGGACGAGCGACGGGACCTGTCCCCAGCTTGTCCCCCGAAACTCGTCGTGATTTCGAATATCGATGTTCACCCAATCGACGCGACACGCTATCGAATGGGGAACCACGGTGAGGAAGCCCATGACGTCACGGTCCATGATTTCCGCCCTGACTGTCGCGCTCATGCTTGGCGTGTCGGCGCCCGGCTTCGCCCAGGTTCCCGCCAACCTGACGGCCGCTGTCGCAGATCCGGCCCGCCCGGCGGCCGACACCGCCCGCGACGCGGCTCGCCATCCGGCCCAGGTCCTCGCCCTGGCCAACGTCAAGCCGGGCGGCAAGGTGGTCGATTTCATCATCGGCGGCGGCTACTTCACCCGCATCCTGTCGGCGGCCGTCGGTCCGACCGGCACGGTGTATGCCTATCAGCCGGCCGAGTTCATCAAGTTCCAGGCCAAGTACGGCCCGGACCTCGAGGCCGTCGTGGCGGCCTACAAGAACGTCACGCCGCTGACCGACAGCCTGGTCGGGCTGGACCTGCCCGACGGCCTGGACGCGGTGATCACCGTCCAGAACTACCACGACCTGCATCTGAAGCCGTTCCCGGCCGACCTGGCCGCCAAGATCAACGCCGAGGTGTTCAAGTCGCTGAAACCGGGCGGGGTGTTCCTGGTCGTCGACCACTACGCCGCCGAGGGTTCGGACCTGTCGGCGGTCGACCCCCTGCACCGGATCGACATCGCGGTCGTGAAATCCGAGGTCGAGGCCGCCGGCTTCAAGCTGGCCGCCGAGAGTCGGGTGCTGCGCAACCCGGACGACCCGCGCACCGCCATCGTCTTCGACCCGTCGATCCGGGGTAAGACCGACCAGTTCATCCTCAAGTTCGTGAAGCCATAGGGGAGGGGGAAGGGGACACGCCCGCGCTGTCAGCCGCGCCGGGACAACAAGAGCGCCGTTCGCGAGGGCGTGTCCCCACTTTTTCCGCCTGGCGGTGCGCCAGGTTCGCATTGTCCCACGGCCCCAACCCGCCATGGACGTCGTTCCGGCCGCTCCGTCGCGGCGGCCGCGCCTCGGGCGTCGCCATCAGGTCCCGAGGCGGTCCTTGAGCATCCGCAGCGTGGCGATGACGCCATGGGTGGGCCAGTCGTAGACGATGGACCCGCCCAGCTGAGCCGACATTCCCCGGGTCACCAGCTTGCTGCCGAACCCTCCGGCTCCTTCCGGCGCCGTGACCGGCGGGCCGCCACGCTCGGTCCAGATCATGACCACGTCCTGGTCCTGCGCCGTGCATGAAACGTCCAGCGTGCCGGCTTCGACGGAGAGCGCCCCGTATTTCAGGGAATTGGTCGCCAGTTCATGGATTACCAGGGCCAGGGTGGTCGCCGCGGCCTCCCCCACGCCCATCCGGGGGACCGACACGCGAATGCGGCCGCTGAAGGCGCCCAGGTCGTCATAGGGCGCCAGAAGGACGGAAATCAGGTCTCCAAGCAGCGCGGCCTTGCCGTCGCCGCCGGGGATCGGACGAACCAGGTCGTGGGCGCGGCCCAGGGAGGTGAGACGCTCCGTCAGTTCACGCGCCATTTCCGTCGTCGTCTCGGTCGAGCGCGAGGTGATCGCGGTCAGGGCCGAGGCGATTGTCAGCAGATTCTTGACCCTGTGACTCATCTCGCCGGCCAGCAGCTCGTTGGCCTCTTCCGCCTGCTTGCGGCCGGTCACGTCGAGAAAGACGCCGACCATGATGCGGCCGATCATGCCCTGGTCGTCGCCCTGGCCGCGGGCCGAGATCCATCGGACATCGTCTTCGACCATGACGCGAAAATCGATTTCGTAGGCTCCGATGATTCCGCGCGTCGCCGCGAACGCGGCTCGAACTCGGTCGCGATCCGCGGGGTGGATGTGGGCGGACAGGTCTTCGAAACACACCGCCGTCGTGACCGGCACGCCCCACAGGCCGTAGCCCAGTTCGTCCATGATCAGTTGATCGGAGTCGACATTCCACGACCAGAGGGCCACGCCCGCCGCCTCGAGAGCCCGTCGGAGCTGCTTGGTATCCCAGACCTGAGGAGCGGATTCTGAAGCGGGCAAGGAGGGTTCTCTGGATTCAGGGGAAACGGATCAGTATCACGGCGTCACGGCCGCTCGCGATATATCGCGTCGGCCGACCGTTCAGGATCGGCCCGACAGGCCGATAAGGGTGGATGTCGGACGCTCCGGGCGGACGCGCACATCGGGTTCCAGCGAGATGACGGCCTAGATCAACAGAGCCGCCAGTGTCGGGCCAGCTTGAGCGACGTCGCCGATCTTGCCTTGATCCACACGCACCGCCGTCCCGGGATCCATGTCGATGATCTTCACGTCGGCCTTCAACTGAGCCGCCAGGGCGCGGACGATGCTCGTCCCCAGGCCCGGCGCGACGCCGCCCTTGGGCATGCCGACACCATCATCGACGACCGACAGCGACCAGCCCGTGTCCGTCGAGCGATAGGCGACCGTGATCGTTCCGGCCCGCTCCTCGGGAAAAGCATGCTTGAGGGCGTTGATCACCAACTCGGTGACCATCAGACCCAAACTCACGGACCGCTCTGAACTGGTGGAGCTGCCGTCGGCGTCGACGGTGATCGTCAACTGGTCGGGATCGCGGATCATCGAGGCGGCGATGCTGGCGCAAAGCTCGGTCAGATATTCGCCGATCAGCACCTCGGCCTCGCCGGTCGTGGCCAACTGGCGCTGAATGGCGGCCACGGACATCACCCGATTGTGGGCGCTGTGCAGATGGTCGCGGGTCTCCTCGGACTGCACCTGCCGGGCGCTCTGCAACAGGACGCTGGCGATGATCTGCAGGCTGTTGGCCACGCGATGCTGCAGTTCCTGCAACATGATGGCCTTGTCGCGCACGAGGTCGTCCTTGATCTTCTCGGCCAGACGCTGATCGGTGACGTCGGCCACCGCCAGCAACAGCAGCTGTCGCGCCGGAGGGCCGAACAGAAGATTTTCGGCGCTGAGCACCAGGCGGCGTCGCGCGCGGCCTTCGCCCTTGAGGTCCATCTCATAAGCGGGGATCTTCGCTCTGCCCGAAGCCGTGGCTTTGAGCAGCGACTTCAGTTGGGGCACATTCCATTCGCCGTTCCCCAGGGCGGTGACCAGCTGGCCCGCGACGCTTGCCGGTTCGATGCCGAAGGCCCCGCAAAAGGACGCGCTCGCGGCGATCACCGTCAGATCGAGATTCAAGAGCAGAAGCGGCTCGGACGACGATCCGATGATCGCCATGGCCAGGTGATTTCCGGCGTCACCGCCAGGTATCGAATGGGCAGCCACGCCGTCCCCCAGAGACCGGAGGCTCGCGAAGCGAAAGCCATGCCCGGTCTGAATTTTTGGAAATTCTCTAAGGTCGACAATCCGACATTGTCGAGAACTGGAGACACCTTAGCACGCTTGAGATCGTTCTCGGCAGAACTTCCAAACTATTGTCGCTCTCCGCGAACCTGCTCGTCTGGATCCGAGCGGCTTCAATAGGCGGGATGGCCCTTTTCGAGCATTTCGTCTTGCCATTCGGCCAGATCGGCAAGCCTTCGCCATTCCTTGGCCATGCGTTGGCATTCCACGATGACGGCCCCGTTCGATGAGGCTTCCGTCGCCCTGTCCATCAGATCGGCCCGTGCGCGGTATTGCTTGGCGGTCATCATGATTGGCCAGGATCTTCGGCGCCGTGAACTCGGCGCCGAACGCCTTGGTCCGTCCGGCCGCGCCAGGATGGCTCCGCCGACTTCCCGATCGTGATCTTAGCATGTGGGGGGGAGGCCATGAGACCCTCGATGACAACGTCGTTCGTCGTCGCACGGGCTCCAATTGAGGGTCTGTCACCGCGAGCACATAGTGGAACAGACGCCGTTCACATCCGCTTAGGTTGATGCGCGGGAAAGACGCGCCAGGCGCCGACAGAGTCTAGGATGACCAATGGCCCAGTTCGCCCCGGACAATGCGCTGCTGCGGTCCCTGTCGAAGAAGGACCTCGAGGAGTTGCGGCCGCATCTCGAACTGATCGATCTCACGGTCGGCCAGGTGCTCTACGAGATGGAGGACCCGATCAACTGGGTCTACCTGCCCGAGGTGGGGCTGCTGTCGCTGATCACCGTGATGGTCTCCGGCGCGGCGCTGGAAACCTCGATCGTCGGCCGCGAGGGCGGCGTCGGGTTCATTGAGGCCTTGGGCAGCGGCGTCATGTACAGCCGCGTCATCGTTCAGATCCCGGGCAAAGCCTATCGTGTCCGCGCCGTGGCTTACCGGCGGGCCTTCGACGACAGCCCCGCCATGCGCAAGGCCGTCCATCGCCAGCTCGAACTGCTGCAGGCCGAAAGCCGGCAGGCCATCGCCTGTCACGGGCTGCACAAGGTCAAGGAGCGGTTCAACCGCTGGCTCCTGGAGTGCCAGGACCTGTCCGGCGGGCTTGATGACATGCCCCTGAAGCAGGAGTTTCTCGCCGTCATGCTGGGGGTGTCGCGCACGGCGATCACCCGCATCGCGATGGGCGCTCAAAGGCAGGGCCTGATCCGCTACGCGCGCGGTTCGGTGAAGATCCTGGATCGCAAAGGCCTCGAAAGAGGTGCCTGCGAATGCCGGGCGTCCGTCCAACATCTGCGCCGACAGCTGGAGCCGGACAGCGTTCTTGGCAGGGCCCAGGCGTAGCCGCGCCGAAGGTCCGCGGCGGATCGAAATCCGCCGTCGACGCCATGCCGGCGAGCGGCCCCTTCGCCCCCGGCTTTCGCCGGGACGCCTGGCGCATGAGCGAGCGTCTGGTCGCGTCCAAGCGGACCGACCGATCTCACCCCCCGTACGAGCGTCCCGAGCCCCCGAACCCGCCGCGCGAGATCACCGAGCTGCGGCTCTGGACGCGGGCGGGCGCCCGCATCTCCGGGGCGTTGAAGCTGTCGGTGCGCACGCGGGTGCGGCCGGTGACGTAGTCGCGCGACAGCGGGTATCCGCCGCCGCCGTAATAGGTCCCGTTGCGGTCGCGGTACATCGGCGCGCCGTAATAGCCGCCGCCCATGTTGTTCAGCGCCTGGCCGACGATGAAGCCGGTCAGCAGCGGGGTGAAGAAGCTGCCGCCGCCGCCGTTGTTGCGCGGCACGCACTGATCGACGCCGTAGCGCTCCTCGCAGCTCCGCTGGTCGCCGAACTTCGGGGCGTTGGCGGCGCTGTCCTTCTGGGCCTGGTCGTAGGCCGCCTGGCACTGGGCGGCGGTCATGTCGCCGGAGGTCTTGCAGTCGTCCAGCGAGGCGTAGGTCTTGGCGTCGATCTCGCGCGAGGCGGCCGGCGGGTCGCCCCACCGGGTCGCCGTGCCGGGATCGTCGCAGGCGCTGACCGAGATCGCGGTGCCGGCCATCAGGCCGGTCAGGGCCAGGCCGCTGGAGCGCAGGCGGCGACGCGGGAAGGAAGGTTGATCGGTCATGGCGCGCCTCAGGCCGTCATGCAGGCGGCGTTGAGCATGCCGACCGCCAGGGAGATGCTCAGCAGATAGACGCCGGCGGCGATGTCGCCCCGCTCGATCCGGTCGGCGACGTCCTTCATCGCCACCAGGCGCACCAGGGTGAAGGCGGCGATCTGCAGCACGCCCGCCAGGGTCGCCCAGGCGCAGAACTCCAGCAGGGTGACGGTGTTGCTGAGCGCCGAGGCCAGGGGCAGCACATAGCCGACCAGGGCTCCGCCCAGGGCCAGGGCCGCGGCGACATTGCCCTCGCGGATCAGCTTGCCCTCGTTGTAGGGCGTCACCCACTGGTAGACGAGCTTGAAGATCACCGTGAACAGGCCGGCGGCGACGAAGGCCACCACGAAGGCCAGGGCGCTGGCGCCAAATCCGTGCAGGTCCATTTGTTTCTCCCCCTAAAGGCCTAGGCCCGGAATTCGCCGACGCCCAGCGGGACGCCGATCATGATCTCGAACGACACCTCGGTGCGATCCTCGTTCTCCTGCTCGATGGCCAGCAGGAGCTCGCGGCCCTCGCCGGGCAGGTCGCGGCCGAATAGCATGCAGGTCTGGAAGATCCGCCGATCGGGGATGCCGTCGCGGTCGTCGTGGACGTCTTCCCAGAAGGTCACCGGGTCCTGGCTCTCGGCCTCGTCGCCGAACCACAGGCGCTGGTACTCGGGCAGGCCGGGGCCGGTGAAGGTGCGGGCCCGCAGCCGCTTGCCCCAGGCGTCGCGGTCGGCGCGGCCGCCCGGATAGGCGCTGTCCCAGGGGACGAAGACGGTGATGTCGTTGACCCGCTGGCCCTCGCGGTCGTCGGACACGGCTTGGAACATCACGTCGTCGTCGGTGTAGAACCGGTGCACGAAGCCGCCGTCCTTCAGGTCGACCAGGCCCTGGGCGGTGATCTCCAGGGTGTCGCGGTCCAGCGGGAAGCGCAGATCATCGCCCAGACGCCGCCAGGCCAGTGTGTCCAGCCAGACCGTGCGGCCCAGGGTGACGTTGCGGATCGCCGGCAGGGCCGAGGCGGGCGCGGCGTCCTTGCGGCCGAAGAGCTTGCTGAACATGAACGACCCGGCTTGCGAAACTCGTGTCACATGTACGACGCCCGCCGGCCGTTAAAAAGAGGAAGGGACAAAAGGGGGCGCGGGATTACCAACTTGTCATGCGCCCGCGTAAGGTCGCGCTCTCGACGACTGGCGTTCGCCCGCCCATCTAGTATGAAATCGCCTGAACAGGCTTGAGAGAGGATCACGCCCCCATGAGCCAGACCGCCTGGACTGTCCGCACCCTGAAAGCCGCGCTCGACGAAGCGCCGGGACGGGGCGCCGACGAGCTGACGGTGCGGGTGCTGGAAGGCGCCGACCCGATCCTGCTGGTCACCATGCACTGGCACGGCGACCTGGAAATCTATGTCAGCGTCAGCGACCAGCAGATCGCCGCCTCCACCCTGCTGTGGCCGGTCGACGAGCAGAAGGACCGCCACGCGTTCAACGAATTCCTGCTCAAGGCCCAGAAACTGGTGCCGCTGTCGAACTTCGGCATCAGCAGCGTGGGCGAGCGCGACTATTACGAGCTGTTCGGCGAGATCTCGACCACCTCGCCGGTCGACGAGATCCTGATCGAGCTGCGCACCCTGGCGCAGAACGCCATAGACGCCGCCTCGGACCTGCGCGCCTCGTTCGCGCCCGCCGCCTAAAAGCCATCTGGCCCATAAGAGCCTCAAGAGAGACCCCCTCATGTCCATCTGGAACAAGCTGTTCACCCTGGGCCGCGCGGGCGCGCACGAAGCCACCGCCGCCGTCGTCGACGCCAACGCCCTGCGCATCCTCGACCAGGAGATCCGCGACGCCGACGCCGCCCAGGGCAAGGCCCGCGACGACATGGCCACCCTGGTGGCCCGCCGCCGCATCCTGGAGAAGGAAGTCGCCGGCTTCCGCGACCAGGTCACCAAGTACGAGGGCTCGGCCCGCGCCGCCGTCGCCAAGGGCGACATGGACCTGGCCCGCCAGGTGGCCCAGCGCATCGCCGACCTCGAGCAGGACATCTCGGTGAAGGAGCCGCAGATCGGCGACATGCGCGCCGCCGAGGACCAGCTGCACCAGGCCATCACCGCCACCGACCGCCGCATCGAGACCCTGCGTCGCGAGGTCGAGGTCGTGAAGGTCAACGAGAGCGTCCAGAAGGCCCAGGCCGCCGTCTCGGCGCGCGGCGCGGGGGCCGGCGCTTCGCTCGGCTCGGCCGCCGACAGCCTGGCCCGGATCAAGGAACGCCAGATGATCCGCGGCGAGAAGATCAAGGCCGCCGGCGAGCTGGAAGACCGTCGCACCGGCGCGGATCTGGACGAAAAGCTGCGCCTGGCGGGCATCCTGCCGGGCCAGTCCAGCGCCGACGACGTCCTGGCCCGCCTGGCCCCGGCCGCCCCGCCGCTGCAGATCGAGCAGAAGGACGGCAAGACCGAGTAGGATCTTGCGCCGCCTCAAGCTGACGCCGCGACCCGACTGGCAGGCCAAGGCCGAGGCGGTCGGGTTCGTCTATCACCACACCGAAGGCCAGGCCTATTGGGACGAGAGCGTCGCCTACGCCTTTACCCTGGACCAGGTGGAGCAGGACCTGGAGCCGGCCGCGGCCGAGCTCCACGAGCTGTGTCTGGACCTGGTCGACGAGGTGGCCGCCAGCCAGGAGCTGATGGAGCGGCTGGCGATCCCGGACGGCCATCGCGACTTCGTGGCCGCCGCCTGGCGCGCCAAGTCGCCGTCGCTCTACGGTCGCTTCGACTTCGGCTATGACGGCAAGTCCAAGCCCAAGCTCTACGAATACAACGCCGACACCCCGACTAGCGTCTTCGAGGCCGCCACCTTTCAGTGGCTGTGGCTCGAAGAACTGATCGCCAATGGGACGTTCCCGGCCAACGCCGACCAGTTCAACAGCCTGTTCGAGGCCCTGCGCGACCGCTTCAAGGTGCTGTTTCCCACCGGCGGCTTCGTCCACTTCGCCAGCGACGAGGACGCGGTCGAGGACCGCCAGACCGTGCGCTTCCTCGAGGACCTGGCGCTGCAGGCTGGGCTCGCGCCCAAGTTCGTGGCCATGGACAACATCGGCCTGAACGAGGAGGGCCAGTTCGTCGACCTGGAGGGCTTCGTCCTGCAGGCGGCGTTCAAGCTCTATCCGTGGGAGTTCATGCTGCGCGAGCCCTACGCCGCGCACCTGGAGACCGCCCAGGTCCGCTGGATCGAGCCGCCGTGGAAGGCGATCCTGTCCAACAAGGGCATCCTGCCGCTGCTGTGGGAGCGCCACCACGGCCACCCCAACCTGCTGGAGGCCTATTTCGAGGGCGACCCGGCGGCGTCGGCCCTGGGCGGACGGTTCGTGCGCAAGCCGCTGTTCTCGCGGGAGGGCGCCAATGTCGAGGTGGTCGGCGGAGACGAGCCGGTGCTCGACCAGGGCTATGGCGAGGAGGGCGCGATCGTCCAGGCCTACCACCCGCCGCCGGCGTTCGACGGCAAGCGCCCGGTGGTCGGCGCCTGGATGGTCGGCAACGAACCGGCCGGCATCGGCATCCGCGAGGACGACAGCGTGGTCACCAAGAACCTGGCCCGGTTCGTGCCGCATGTGATCGAGGGGTAGGGGCTCAGGTCTCCGCCGCGAACGCAAAGACATCGCTGGCGGGGATCAATTTGGTTTGCCCATTCTGGTCCGAGGCCTGGACGAGCCCCAGCAGACGTCCCGCGCTATCTACCGCGGGCGCACCGCTCATACCCGGGGCGGCGTTCACTTGAACGACAACGCCGCGGAAGGGCGCTTCGCCGGTTTGAAGCGAAGTTGCTTCCAGGAGACGTCCGACTTCCAACTTTCTCCCGCCTTTCAATCGGGGACCAGGATCGATCCAAACAACGACCACGCGCTCGCCGAACGCGGCGTCCGAGGGCGTGCGGTCGAGGGGCGGCACGGCCTGCTTTTGGGTTTGCAGCAGGACCAAGTCGCGGACGTTATCCTCTTTCACCACCTGCGCGGACACGGAGGAGCCGCTCGGAAGACGGACGTAGATCGGCGTGCTGCCATCGGACTCAAGCAAATGCCGAGCTGTCACCACAAGCCCGTCAGCGTTGAGCAAAAGGCCATTGCCTCTGCCTCCGCCTGAATGTTCTATCGCTACGACCCTGGCGCTAAGATCACTCAAGATATCCTGCAGGGCTAGGACAGCACGCTGGGCCTGTTCCGGCGGGGCGGTGGCCGCGATGGTGGTCAGGGCGCTTGTCGATCCCGGTCCCTTGAACGCCTCGGCCAGATCGATCGCCACCTTGGAATTGCCCAGCGCCGAGATCGCGATCAGCGCCGCCTTGCGCCGCTGTTCATCGGTCGAGGCCAGGTGATCAATGAACTTCTCGACCGTCTGGATCTCGGCGAACTGTATCTCGCGATCCTTGCGCGCGCTTTCGGCGGCGGTCTGGCGACGGTTGTAGACATTGGTCGCATAGAAGCCGATGCCGGCCACGGCAATGCCCGAGATCAGACCGGATATCGCGGTCAGCTTGTCCCAACCATCTTTGTCCGGCTTGAGCAGCTTGGCCTTGATCGCGTCGATCTGGGTTTGCAGGGACTCCAGCGTTGGTGGCTGGGAAGTCGATGCATGGGCGAAGCCCGAGGACAGGAGCCAGGCGGCCAAGGCCAAGATCGCGGCGCTACGACGTGACGACAAGGTTTCCCCCTCTGCCGACCCAACCCCTAGACGGCGTTACGTTAAGGTGTTTGGCCGCTGCCTTGCAATGCAGAGACGTGTTCGAGCCGCGATGCTCTTACTGGCGTTCAACATCCATCGGATGATGACGGTGTTTGTTGCATGCCCCCACCCGCCCCGGATGGGCCGCGCTCCCGTCATCCTCGGACTTGTTCCGAGGACCCCTGTCTCCACCGCGCGGACCGTGGGGTGGCGGGCTGGCCCGCCAATGAACCGACAGCTCGGCTGAACGCGGGGTCTTCGGAACAAGTCCGAGAATGACGGCGGATCGGGATGTGCTCGGCGAATAGCAGGTAAAGTTCAGCGATTTCAACGCCCTGAACTTTCTCGACCCGATTTGGTCCTCACCCTTCCAAACCGCCCGTATCCTTGTCCCACCTCGACGCGGGAAAGGGCGCATGGCCAGCGACCGATGCGGCGGCGGGGGGCGATCGAGCGGGCAGCTCTGTCGGCGGCGGGATCCGCGTGCGTAGGGACCTCGTCAAACCTCACGTCTCCAGGGCCGGCCGGGCATGGAACACTAAAACGGCGTGGCGTGAGGGCTGACCTAGCAGCAGGCGGGCNGGGAAAGGGCGCATGGCCAGCGACCGATGCGGCGGCGGGGGGCGATCGAGCGGGAAGCTCTGTCGGCGGCGGGATCCGCGTGCGTAGGGACCTCGTCAAACCTCACGTCTCCAGGGCCGGCCGGGCATGGAACACTAAAACGGCGTGGCGTGAGGGCTGACCTAGCGGCAGGCGGGCGGTGATGCGCTCGCGGTCCGGGACCGGGTGTCGTTGACCTGGCCCGCCCGTCGGAGGCTTCAAGGCGGCGAGGCCCTAACCAAGGCTCAGCGCCGCAGGCTTCCGGATAACGACCGCGCGGAGCGATCGGGCTTCGTCGAAACGGTATTTGTCTAAAAGCATCCGGACGGTGTCCGGCGCTCCGCGACCCTTTCCATTCCAACTCACAGCGAAAGCGTGAGCCTGAAGAGCCATGCCCGCTAACACTTGCCCCCACCTGACCGCTTCGCGGTCTGTCCGCCCCCACGGGGGCGGAGGACGCGCGCGGCGCCGGCGGCGGAACCTCTTCCCCCTGTGGGGGAAGACGGTCGCGAAGCGACCCGTAGGGGGCAAGCGTTCGCCGCACGAAAAAACTTCATCCGCCCCGTCGATCCATCCAGGGCTGGCTCGTCGACCTCAATAGCGAGACAGTCCGGCGACGACGGCGTCCCGGCTCGCTCCAGGAGGATTTCCAGATGCGCTACATGTGTTTGATCGTCACCGCGCCCCCCGGCCCGGCGGCGCCGACGCCGGAACTGACCGAGGCCATGAACGTCCTGGCCAATCGCGAGATCCAGGCCGGCCGGATGCTGGGCGGCGGCGGGCTGCTGCCGATGGACGCTGGCGCGCGGGTCACCCTGGCCGGCGGCAAGTTCACCGTGCTGGACGGTCCGATGGTCGAGGCCAAGGAAGTGATCGGCGGCTACGCGCTGTTCGAGTTCGCCAGCAAAGAAGAAGCCGTCGCCTCGGCGGTCGAGTTCCTGCAACTGCACAAGGACCACCAGCCGGGCTGGGAGGGGACGTGCGAGATCCGCCCGATGATCGAGCATTGAAGCCGGCTCCCGCCGCCGGCGGCCGGCCTCGATGAACGACGCCGAGGCCCATCGCGCCATCCTCGCCGTCTGGCGGGTCGAGCATCCCAGGCTGATCACCAGCCTGGCGAGGATGCTGCGCGACGTGCCGTTGGCCGAGGAGCTGACCCAGGACGCCCTGGTCGCCGCCCTCGAAAAGTGGCCGGCCACGGGCGTGCCCGAGCGCCCCAGCGCCTGGCTGATGGCCACCGCCAAGCATCGGGCCCTGGACCGCCTGCGGCGCGGACCCATGCTGGAGCGCAAGCACGGCATGGTCGCCCGCGAGCTGGAGACCGAGCAGCGGGCCATGCCCGACTTCGACTCCGCCCTGGACGACGACATCGGCGACGAGATGCTGCGGCTGATCTTCACCGCCTGCCATCCGCTGCTGTCGCGCGAGGCCCGCGCGGCCCTGGCCCTGCGGATGGTCTGCGGCCTGACGACCGACGAGATCGCCCGGGCGTTCCTGATGTCCGAGACGGCGGCGGCCCAGCGCATCGTGCGGGCCAAGCGGACGCTGTCGGAGTCCGGCCTGGCCTACGAGACCCCGCGCGGCGAGGAACGCGCGGCCCGCCTGGCCTCGGTGCTGGAGGTCGTCTACCTGATCTTCAACGAGGGCTACACCGCCGCGCGCGGCGACGACTGGCAGCGGCCCCAGCTGTGCAACGAGGCCTTGCGCCTGGGGCGGGTGCTGACCGCCATCGCGCCGGACGAGCCCGAGGCCCACGGCCTGCTGGCCCTGATGGAGCTGAACGCCTCGCGCACGGCGGCGCGGACCGACGCGGCGGGCGAACCGGTCCTGATCCTCGACCAGGATCGCGGCCTCTGGGACCCGCTGCAGATCCAGCGCGGATTGCGGGCGCTGAAGCGGGCGCGGGACCTGGGCGGGGCGAGCGGCTTCTACGTCCTGCAGGCGGCGATCATCGCCCGCCACGCCCAGGCGCGGACGGCGGCCGACACCGACTGGCTGGGCATCGCCGCGCTCTATGCGGAGCTGGCGAGGGTCGCGCCGTCGCCGGTGGTCCAGCTGAACCGCGCCGTGGCGGTGGGCATGGCCGAGGGGCCGGCGGCCGGGCTGGCGATCGTCGAGGCCCTGGCCGACGCGCCGGCGCTGAAGGCCTATCACCTGCTGCCCGCCGTGCGCGGCGACCTGCTCCTGCGGCTGGGCCGGTTCGAGGAGGCGCGCGCGGCGTTCGTGGCCGCCGCCGACATGGCCGGCAACCGGCGGGAGGAGGCGCTGCTGCGAAGGCGGGCGGCGGAGGCGGGGAGGGGCGTGACCTGAGCATCTCACTGCCCGCTAACACTTGCCCCCACCTGACCGCTTCGCGGTCTGTCCGCCCCCACAGGGGGCGGAGGAGGCCGAGCGCGGCTCCTCTTCCCCCTGTGGGGAAAGACGGTCGCGAAGCGACCCGTAGGGGGCAAGTGATCGCCGCGCTGTCTCCTTCGACCACCCCCAAACTCTTGCCCATGCCGCCGGTTTGCATCACTGGTGAGCGAATGAGTCAGCCGGTCACGATCGAACTGGGCGAGGGCGGCGCGCATGACGCCCGGGCGCTGCGCCACGCCTTCGGATGTTTCACCACCGGGGTGACGGTGATCACCACCGTCTGCGATGACGGCCGCCGCGTGGGGCTGACCGCCAACTCGTTCACCTCGGTGTCGCTGGATCCGCCCCTGGCTCTGGTCTGCGTCGACCTCAACTCGCGCAGCCTGCCGATCCTGGACACGGCCGGGCGGTTCACGGTCAACGTGCTGCACGCCGACCAGCAGCTGATGGCCCGCCAGTTCGTGCAGAAGGACGGTGACCGCTTCGCGGGCATCGACACCGAGACCTGGAGCACCGGCGCGCCGATCCTGCCCGATTGCATGGCCAATTTCGAATGCCTGACCCACCAGGTCTTCGACGCCGGCGACCACCGGGTCTATGTCGGGCGGGTGGTGAAGCTGCGCTATGACCCGGACCATGAACCCCTGGTCTATCTGCAGGGCCGGTTTCGCCGCGTGCACGTCGACGAGTAACTTCGGTTGTCATCCCGGACGAGCGCGCAGCGCGAAGATCCGGGACCGACGCCAGAGCGCCTGCGTTTCCGGCGGTCCCGGATAACGGCTTCGCCGTTTCCGGGATGACAGGGGGAGTGGACGAATTTTGCGGGATACGCGCGTCAAAGCGGATGCTATTGACGCGCAAAACAAGGTCTAGGGAGCGTATCATGCGGACCATCAGCCATTTCGTGAACGGACAAGCCCTCGAAGGAAGTTCGATCGAGAAGGGCGGCCGCTTCGGCGATGTGTTCAATCCGAACACCGGCGAGATCCAGGCCCGCGTGGCCCTGGCCACCGACGCCGAGCTGGACGCCGCCGTCCGGGCCGCCGCCGCCGCCCAGATCGGCTGGGCCGCCACCAATCCCCAACGCCGCGCCCGGGTGATGTTCGAGTTCAAGCGCCTGATCGAGCGCGACATGAACGCCCTGGCCGAGATCCTGTCGTCCGAGCACGGCAAGGTGATCGCCGACTCCAAGGGCGACATCCAGCGCGGGCTGGAGGTGATCGAGTTCGCCTGCGGCATCCCCCACATCCTGAAGGGCGAATACACCGAGGGCGCCGGGCCCGGCATCGACGTCTATTCGATGCGCCAGCCGCTGGGCGTCTGCGCGGGCATCACCCCGTTCAACTTCCCGGCCATGATCCCGATGTGGATGTTCGGCATCAGCATCGCCGTGGGCAACACCTTCATCCTCAAGCCGTCGGAGAAGGACCCCACCGTGCCGGTCAAGCTGGCCGAGCTGATGATGGAGGCCGGGGCGCCCGCCGGGGTGCTGAACGTCGTGCACGGCGACAAGACCGCCGTCGACGCCATCCTGACCCACCCGCTGATCCGCGCGGTCAGCTTCGTCGGTTCGTCCGACATCGCCCATTACGTCTACCAGACCGGCACGGCGCACGGAAAACGCGTCCAGGCCATGGGCGGGGCCAAGAACCACGGCATCGTCCTGCCCGACGCCGACCTCGACCAGGTGGTCAAGGACCTGTCGGGCGCGGCCTTCGGCTCGGCCGGCGAGCGCTGCATGGCCCTGCCGGTGGTGGTCCCGGTCGGCAAGAAGACCGGTGACGAGCTGCGCGAACGGATGGTCGCCGAGATCGAGACCCTTCAGGTCGGCATCTCCAGCGATCCGGCCGCCCACTACGGCCCGGTGGTCAGCGCGGCGCACCGCGCCAAGGTCGCCGACTACATCCAGATCGGCGTCGACGAGGGCGCGGAACTGGTGGTCGACGGCCGCGACTTTAGCCTGCAGGGCTTCGAGAAGGGCTTCTTCATCGGCCCGTCGCTGTTCGACGGCGTCAAGAAGGGCATGAGGACCTACCAGGAAGAGATCTTCGGCCCGGTGCTGCAGATCGTCCGCGCCGAGACCTTCGAGGAGGCGCTGGCCCTGCCGTCCGAGCACCAGTACGGCAACGGCGTCGCCATCTTCACCCGCAACGGCCGCGCGGCGCGCGAGTTCGCCAGCCGGGTCAATGTCGGCATGGTCGGCATCAACGTGCCGATCCCCGTGCCGGTGGCCTATCACACCTTCGGCGGCTGGAAGCGCAGCGCGTTCGGCGACACCAACCAGCACGGCGTCGAGGGCGTGAAGTTCTACACCAAGGTCAAGACGATCACCGCGCGGTGGCCAGAAGGCGACCACGAGGGCGACGCCTTCGTCATCCCGACGATGAAGTAGGACGACAAGACATGGGGGCGATGCGAAGAATGGCCGGACCTTTCACCGCGATCGCCCCCTTCCTGATGGGACTTGTCCTGACCGCCGCAGCCTTCGCCCAGTCACCTTCCGCCCAGTCTTCCTCGACGCCGTCCCTGGACGCCGCGGAGATGGCGGCGGTCGGCCAGTATGGCGAGCGGGGCGCGCCGCTGACGGTGTTCGAGCGCGACGGCGTTCTGCGGGTCGACGGGCGGGGCCTCAAGGACGCCGCCCTGACGTCGCTGGGGCGCAGCCGCTATCGGATCGAGGGCGGCGGTGAACTGGTGCTGGAGCCGGCCGCCCTGCGTCTGGACGGAACGCGCCTGCCGCGTCACGACTTCGGGGCGCAGGTCGAGGCCGCGATCCGCGCGGCGGTGGGCGCCGACCCGGCCGCCCTGCGCGCCCGGGCCCTGGCCGCCAAGCCGCCGGTCGAGACGGCGCGGCGCAAGCCCGCCGACCTGGTCGATCTGTCGACCCTGGTCCCGACGATCCGCCTGGACATCCGCTACGCCGGTTCCGACAACTTCATGGGCCTGGCCGTCTACGAACGGTCGGCCGCCTACCTGCAGCGCCCCGCCGCGCAAGCCTTGGCGCGGGCCGCCAAGGCGCTGGAGGCCCAGGGCTACGGCGTCCTGATCCACGACGCCTATCGGCCCTGGTTCGTGACCTGGATGTTCTGGGAGGCCACCCCGCCCGAGGACCACATGTTCGTGGCCGATCCGGCCCAGGGCTCGCGCCACAACCGGGGCTGCGCCGTCGACCTGACCCTGTACGACCTGAAGACCGGCGAGCCGGCCCAGATGCCCAGCCGCTACGACGAGATGTCGGGCCGCTCCTATGCCGACTTCATCGGCGGCACGACCCGGCAGCGGGCCCTGCGGGCGATCCTGCGCGAGGCCATGGTCGCCCAGGGCTTCGAGGTCTATCCCGAGGAGTGGTGGCACTTCGACTACGGGGACTGGCGCAGCTACGGCATCGGGACCGAAACCTTCACCGAACTGGCCCAGGCGAAGTAAGCGCCGTCAGTCTCAGGGCGTCGGCGGCCGCCGCGCCGAACTGGGTGTTGTCGAAGATGCACCAGCTCTGGGCCGCGCCGGTCTCGCCGCCGATCCGTTCGGCCAGGGGCTCCAGGCGTCCGTCGTCATAGGACGTCGCGTACATCGCGGGCGAGCCGTGCAGGCGGCGATAGGTGAGACCGGACCAGCCGCCGGGCTCGGCGGCCGCCTGAACCACGGCGGGATCGGCGGCGACCTGGGCCACCTCGAAGGTCCTCAACAAGGTCTCGGCCGGCGCGTCGAACCAGGTCGGATGACGCGGCTCCAGCACGGTCGCGGCGGTCGTCGCCTTCCGCCAGGCGGCGAGGAAGCGCTCCACGATCCCGGCGTCGAAACCCAGGCTCGGCGGCAGCTGGATCAGCAGGGGCCCGAGCTTCCCGCCCAGTCCGCCGCACTCGTCGAGGAACCGCGCCACCGGCTCGGCGATGTCGACCAGCCGCCGCTCGTGGGTGATCGTCCGAGGGACCTTCACCCCGAACCGGAAACCCGCCGGCGTCGACGCCGCCCAGCGTTCATAGGTCTTGCGCTGATGGGGGCGGTAGAAGGACGAATTGATCTCGACGGCGTTGAAGACGGCCGCGTAGCGCTCAAGGCCGGAGCCTCCGGCGGGGAAGACCTCCAGGGCCCGCGGGAAGCTCCAGCCGGCCGTGCCGATGCGAATGTCCTCAGGCATGCGGAGGGAGCGTGCGAGGGCGGCGGAGGTTCACCCTCTCCCGCTGGGAGAGGGTTTCAAGCCCTCGGCCGCCACGCCAAAATATCCGCGCTGCGTTCAACACCGACCCTCGAGCAGGTCGCCTTCAGCGCGCACGCCCCGCAGCGCGGCGCGTGGTGCGAGCACAGCAGCTGGCCCAGGCCCTTCATCAGCCAGTGCAGCTCATACAGGTCCTCGGCCGTCCAGCTGTCGGGAACCATGTCCATCAGGGCGCGATAGGCGTGGCCGGTGTCGTAGCCGGCGGGGATCAGGCCCAGCCGGCCCGCGACGCGGTGGACGTGGGTGTCGACCACCAGGGCGCGCATGTTCAGGGGGCTGAAGTTCAGCACCGAGGCGGCGACCTTGACCCCGACGCCGGGCAGGCCCTGCAGCCACCAGCGGGCGCTGTCCAGCTCCAGCTCGGCCAGATGGTCCAGCGACAGCTTCCAGCCGCTGCGCACCTGGATCAGCCGCAGGGCGTGGGGCAGGTGGCGGGCCTTCTCCTCGGGATAGGTCACCTCGGCGATCAGCGCCTGGACCTCGGCGTCGGGCGTCTCGGCCAGCTCTTCCCAGGTCGCGAAGCGCTCCTTCAGGCGGTGGTAGACCGCCCAGGAGACGGCATCCTTGGTCCGGCCGCTGATCGACGACTTGACCAGCTGCGACACCGGATCGAGCCGCTTGGTCGGCCGCTGCGGCCCGAAGGTCTTGAGCAGCCCGTCGCGCATGGCTTCAAGCGGCGAGGTCGACAGGTCGAGGGACAGCTGCATGGCGAATCTCGCTACGGAACGTAACGAGAACATAGTGAATGCGAAGCGCGTTGTCGAGTTATCCCCAGTTTCTTCCCGGGCCTGGCCTCAGGGCCAGCGGCGCCGGCGGCCCCAAAGCACCGTGATCCGGCGGCGCAGGCGCGTCAGGGCCACGCGCACCGGCGTCGGGGCCTGGGCGGGCTTGGGGCGCTCCTCGGCCGGAAGTTCGACCTTGGCGAAACGGGCGATCAGGTCGCGCAGCTCCGGCTCGTGCACCGCCAGCGCCGCCTCGACCGGCGACATCCATTGCAGGGTGCGCTGGCCCTTCTCCGGCCAGGTCGCGTGCTCGCCCGTGACCTCCAGCGGATAGACGTCCACCGTCACGGGGCGCGCGCCGCCGCTCTTCAGACGCTTGAGATAGGGATAGCCGCCGATCGGCCGCTCGACGATGTGACCGTCGAGCCCGGCTTCCTCGTAGGCCTCCTGGGCGGCGGCCTGATGGTCCGGCTTGCCCTTCATCTGCCAGCCCTTGGGGATCACCCAGCGGCGCGTCTCGCGCGACGAGACCAGCAGGATCTGGAGGCCGTTGCTTCCGCCCGGGGCGGCGGAGGTCGTGCGCCAGGGCAGGGCGGCGACCTGATGTCGCCGCTCGCTGGACTTGCGTCCCGCCTGCTTGCCGCCCGCCGTGTCGGTCACTTCATCCAGAACCCGAGATAGTAGAACGCCGCCGCGACCAGGCCGGCCGCGGGCAGGGTGACGATCCAGGCGGTCACGATGCTCTTGGCCACGCCCCAACGGACGGCCGAAACCCGACGCGAAGCGCCGACGCCGACAATAGCGCCCGTGATCGTGTGAGTCGTCGAGACCGGAACGCCGATATGGGTCGCCAGGAACAAAGTAATCGCTCCGCCGGTCTCGGCGCAGAAGCCCTGCATCGGGGTCAGGCGGGTGATCTTGCTGCCCATGGTGTGCACAATGCGCCAACCGCCAAAGAGGGTGCCGAGCGCCATCGCGGTCTGGCACGACAGGACGACCCACAGCGGGATCGTGCCCGGGGCGTGGGTGGCGCCGTGGGCGTAGAGCAGGGCGGCGATGATGCCCATGGTCTTCTGGGCGTCGTTGCCGCCGTGACCCAGCGAGTAGGCCGCCGCCGAGAAGAACTGCGCGATGCGGAAGAACCGGTCGGCGAAGAACGGTGAGCTCTTCAGGAAGGTCCAGGAGACGATCAGCACCAGCAGCAGCGCCAGGAGGAAGCCCATCAGCGGCGAGACCACGATGCCGGCCGCGGTCTTGCTCAGGCCGGCCCACTGCACGGCGCCGAAGCCGCCGACCTTAGCGACCGAGGCGCCGACCAAGCCGCCGATCAGGGCGTGCGAGCTGGACGAGGGGATGCCGGCCCACCAGGTGATCAGGTTCCAGCTGATCGCGCCCATCAGGGCCCCGAAGATCAGCCGGTCGGTGATCACGTGCGGATCGATGATCCCGGCCCCGACCATCTTGGCGACGCTGGTGCCGAACACCGCGAAGGCGATGAAGTTGAAGAACGCCGCCCACAGCACCGCCCACTTCGCCGACAGCACGCGCGTCGAGACGATGGTGGCGATCGAGTTGGCGGCGTCGTGCAGGCCGTTCAGGAAGTCGAAGCCCAGGGCGACGACGACCAGCACCACCAGGATGAGGAAGGTCGGATCCACTAGACCTGCTCGACCACGATGCCGCTGATGCGATTGGCCACGTCCTCGAAGCGGTCGACCACCTTTTCCAGGTGGCTGTAGATGTCGACGCCGACGATGAAGGTCATCGGGTCACCGGTGCGATGGGCCATGAACAGCGCCTTGCGGCCCTGGTCGTACATCTGGTCGGCCTGCTCCTCGATCTGGGTGACCTTGACGGCCAGTTCGGTCAGGCGGTGGGCGTTCTTGCGCATGTCGGGCAGCAGGGCCACGGCCTGGACGGTCAGTTCGGCGGCCTGGACGATGATCGCGGCCATCTCGCGCATCTGCGGCTCGAAGGTCTTGACCTCGAACAGGCTGACGACCTTGGCGGTCTTGCGCATCTGGTCGATGGCGTCGTCCAGCGAGGTGGTCAGGTCCTGGATGTCGCTGCGGTCGAACGGGGTGATGAAGCTGCGGCGGACCGCGCCCATCACCTGGCGGGTGATCTCGTCGGCCTCTTCCTCGTGCTGGTAGACGCGGGCGCTGGCGGCCTCGACGCCGTCGCCGCCCTCCATCAGGTCCTGCAGGGCCTTGGCCCCGGCCACCAGGGTGGCGGCATGCTGCGCGAACAGCTCGAAGAAGCGGTCTTCCTTGGGCATGACAGCCCGGAACAAGCCCAGCATGGTCGCTTCATCCTCTGTTCGAAGCGCGGAGAGTTTCGCGGACGTCCTTGTATGGAGGAGCGCCCGGCGCGGCGGAGCGGAACCACGGAAGCCAGCCGGGTTCAAGCCCCGCGTGACGGTTTTATGACACCTTTTGTGGGGGCGCGCCCTCTGGTCGCGGCCCCAAGCGTTTGGCACTCTGGCCCGGCGTCGGTTCAGGAGCAGCGGGATGTCGACAAGCTTGAAGGTCAACGGCCAGGTTCACACGGTGGACGCCGAACCCGATACGCCCCTGCTGTGGGTGCTGCGCGACGTGCTGGGGCTGGTGGGAACCAAGTACGGCTGCGGCGTGGCCCAGTGTGGAGCGTGCACCGTCCATATCGACGGCGTGGCCATGCGCTCGTGCGTCACCTCGCTGGCCCGGGTGGGCGCCAAGGCGGTGACCACCATCGAGGGGATCGGCGCGAACCCGGTCGGGGCCAAGGTGCAGGAGGCCTGGAAGGCCGTCGACGTGCCGCAGTGCGGCTACTGCCAGGCCGGCCAGATCATGTCGGCCACGGCCCTGCTGGCCGCCGCGCCCAAGCCCACCGACGACGAGATCGACGCGGCGATGAACGGCAACCTCTGCCGCTGCGCCACCTACATCCGCATCCGCAAGGCCATCAAGGCCGCCTCCGGCCAAGTGGAGGCGTGAGCATGACCGCGATCCTCGAGAACCCGTCCCGCCGGCTGTTCCTGAAGACCGGCGCGGCGGCCGGCGGCGGCCTGCTGCTGTCGTTCAGCCTGCCGGGCCTGGTCCGGGCGCAGGGTGAAGCGCCAAGTGGAGTGGGGGCCAACCCGTTCAACGCCTTCGTCCGCATCGCCCCCGACGGCGTGGTGACCATCGCCGCCAAGCGGCCGGAGATCGGGCAGGGGATCAAGACCTCGATGCCGATGCTGATCGCCGAGGAACTGGACGTCGACTGGTCGGCCGTCCGCATCGAGCAGGCCCCGATCGACGCCAAGGTGTTCGGCGAACAGTCCGCCGGCGGCAGCACCTCCACCCCGGACGACTGGGAGCCGATGCGCCAGGTCGGCGCGGTGGGGCGCGCCCTGCTGATCCAGGCCGCGGCCCAGCGCTGGAACGTCCCGGTGGCCGGCCTGACCACCGAGCCCGGCTTCGTGGTCGACAAGGCCGGCAAGCGGCGGGCGTCCTACGGCGAGCTGGCCCAGGCCGCCGCAGGCCTGGCGGCGCCCGACCCCAAGACACTGGTCCTCAAGGACCCCAAGACCTACCGGATCATCGGCAAGTCCCAGCCGCAGTCGGATACGCCGGCCATCGTCGAGGGCAAGCCGCTGTACGGCATCGACGTGCGCGTGCCGGGCATGCTGTACGCCACCTTCCTCAAGGCCCCCGTGTTCGCCGCCAAGGTGGCCAAGGTCGACCTGGCCCCGGCCAAGGCGGTCAAGGGCGTTCGCCACGGCTTCGTGGTCGACGGCGGGACCGAGCTGGAAGGCCTGCTGGGCGGCGTGGTGGTGGTGGCCGACACCTGGTGGGCGGCGCGCAAGGGCCGCAACGCGCTGGAGGTCGCCTGGGCCGACCATCCGACCAGCGCCCAGAGCAGCGCGGGTTTCATCGCCAAGGCCGCCGAACTGCACGGCCAGCCGCCGCACCGGAATCTCAAGACGGTCGGCGATGTCGAGGCGGCCCTGAAGGGCGCGGCCAAGGTGGTCAAGGCCGATTACAGCTATCCGTTCAACGCCCACGCCACGCTGGAGCCTCAGAACTGCACGGCCAGCTTCAAGGACGGCAAGGTCGAGATCTGGGTCCCGGCCCAGAACCCCGAGGACGGCCGCGAGCTGGTGGCCAAGACGCTGGGGATCAAGCCCGAGGACATCACCCTCCACTTCACCCGCAGCGGCGGGGGCTTCGGCCGGCGGCTGATGAACGACTTCATGGTCGAGGCGGCGTGGATCTCCAAGACGGTCGGGGCGCCGGTCAAGCTGCTGTGGACCCGCGAGGACGACATCCAGCACGACTTCTACCGCCCGGCCGGCTTCCACCGTCTGACGGCGGGGCTGGACGCCCAGGGCGGGCTGACGGCCTGGCGCAACCACTTCGTGACCTTCGGCGAGGGCCAGAAGTTCGCGCGGGCCGCCGGCATGAACGCCACGCAGTTTCCGTTCGGCGCGGTCGAGAACTACGCCCTGGACGTCTCGGTCATGCCGCTGGGCGTGCCGACCGGCTGGCTGCGGGCCCCCGGCAACAACGCCTACGGCTTCGTGATGCAGGGCTTCACCGACGAGGTGGCCCACGCGGCCGGCGCCGATCCGGTCGAGTTCCGCCGCAAGCTGCTGGGCGCGCCGCGGCTGATCGGCGAGCCGGGCAAGGGCGACAGCTTCCACACCGGCCGCATGCGCGCCGTGCTGGACCGGGTCGCCGAGGCGTCGGGCTGGGGCCGCAAGACGCCCAAGGGCGTCGGCCTGGGCGTGGCCTGCCACTACAGCCATCGGGGCTATGTGGCGGTGGTCATGGAGGTCGCCGTGGCAGACGGCAAGGTCGAGGTCCGCAAGGCCTGGGCGGCGGTCGACGTCGGCCGGCCGATCGTCAATCCCAACGGCGCCGAGCAGCAGGTTCAGGGCTCGGTCCTCGACGGGATCGGCAGTAGCCTGGGCCAGGCGATCACCATCGAGAACGGCGCCGTGGTCCAGAGCAATTTCGGCGATTTCCCGATGCTGCGCCTGGCTGACGCGCCGGATGTCGAGGTGCATTTCGTCACCAGCGACAACCCGCCGACGGGCCTGGGCGAACCGGCCCTGCCGCCGTCGCCGGCCGCCCTGGTCAACGCGATCTTCGCGGCGAGCGGCAAGCGGATCCGGACCCTGCCGATCGGCGACCAACTGGCCTAGCGGAGACGGGCGCGGCATAGCGCCCCATGGCCAAGTTTAGGGCTATTTCACCACGTCCGGCGGGGTGGTCTTAACCTTATCGCGCGAACATGGTTCTCGAACGGGGACCATCGCGTCATGGGGCAGCACGTCGAAACCTTGGTGATCGGGGCCGGACCGGCCGGCCTGACCGCCGCCTATGTTCTGGCCAAGGCGGGGCGCGACGTCGCCGTGCTGGAGATGGACCCCCGTGAGGTCGGCGGTTCAAACCGCACGATCGAACACAACGGCTTCAAGATCGACCTGAACGGCGGGGCCTACGCGTCGGCCTCGCCCGGCGTGCTGGCGCTGTGGTCCGAACTCTTGCCCGACGGCTTCGTCGAGCAGCCGCGCACGGCGCGCATCTATCACCGTGAACACTTCTACGCCTATCCGTTGAAGACCCTGGAGACCCTGGCCCACCTGGGGCTGCGCGGCGCGGCGGCCTGCCTGGCCTCGTTCGGTCTGGCCAAGATCCGCCCGATCAAGACGCCCAGGACCTTCGCCGACGAAATCCGCAACCGGGTCGGCAAGCGGTTGTCGGCGATGCTGTTTCGGCCTTTCGCCGAGAAGGTGTCGGGCCTGATCAGCGACCAGATGCCGGCCGGCCGCGCCGGCGCCGCCAAGCCGGCGCCCAGTCTGCGCTATCCCCGCGACGGGGCCGGTTCGGTTTGGCGGGCCTGCGCCGACAAGATCGCGACGCTCGGTGGCGAGGTGGCCTTGGGCCGGCGCGTGGAGTCCCTGAAGTTCGACGCCGCCGCCAAGCTGTGGACTGTGACGATCCTGCGCGAGGACGGCGCCCACGAGGTCCGCACCGCCGACCACGTCGTCTCGACCGCGCCGCTGCGCGAGCTGATGAGCATGCTGCGGCCCACGCCGATCAGCCTGTTCCACGCCGGCGAGCTGATGTACCGCGACCAGATCACGGTCGCCCTGGTGGGCCGCACGCGCAAGCCGCTGCGCGAGACCGCGATCGACGTCCACGACACCGACCTGCAGGTCGGCCGGGTGCAGAATTACCGCGCCTGGTCGCCGGCCATGGCCCCGGAAGGCGAGGCGGCCAGCTGCCTGGGCCTGGAATACTTCTGCTTCGAGGGTGATGGCCTGTGGACGGCCAGCGACGCCGACCTGGTGGCCCTGGCCTGGCGCGAGGCCGCGGTGATGGGGCTGATGGACCCGACCGCCGTCAGCGACGCCCGCGTCGTGCGTCAGCGCAAGGTGCTGCCGATCGAGGACGAGGATTGCGCCGAGCACCGGGCGATGATCCGCCTGGACCTGAAGATGCAGTTTCCCAGCCTGCACCTGGCGGGCCGCAACGGCCTGCACCGCGACGGCGAACGCGACCAGGCCACGCTCAGCGGCCTGTTGACCGCCGAGAACATCCTGGCGGGCGAAACCGCGCACGACGTGTGGGACGTCTCGACCGCGCCGGCGCCGAGCCGCAAGGCCGCCTAGGCGACCAGGCGCTCGCGGCGCGCCGCGTCGGCGGACGGGCTGTCGGCGCGGAGCGCCTCCGGCTCCCGCAGCGACCGCGCGGACCAGCACAGCAGGTGGGTGAAGGCGTCGGCCAGACCGATCACGGCGATCACGGTCACCAGGCCCGAGGTCAGCAGAATGGCGATCATCGACATCACGGTCTTCCCATCGGCGGGGATTTGTCGGAGTTTTCGGCGTAACCGTCGAATCGGGTGATCGGTTCCCTGGCGGTAGCTCAGAGCGGGCGGTTTTCGGCCTCGACGCTTGACAACGTTGTCACCGTTGGGGTGGATGTCGCGTCCCGCAACGTCGGACAGGGGAGTAAACAACATGGCAGGTATGGGTGCGGCGCAGGCTCCGACGACCGGAGCGGCGCCCAAGACCGGGGGAGGCGGCCTGATCCTGGCCGTCGTCTACGTGACGGCGCTCTTCTTCATCTGGGCGTTCGTCACCAATCTGATCGACCCGCTCGTGAAGAGCATGAAGGTCATCTACACGCTGACGGACTTCGAGACGCAGCTGAACCAGTTCGCGTTCTTCATCGCCTACGGGATCATGTCGATCCCCTCGGCGTGGTACCTGGCCCGGAAGGGCTACGCCAAGTCGATCGTGCTGGGCCTCACCGGCATCGTGGCCGGTTGCCTGATCGCCTGGTCGACGACCTTCTCGCACAACTTCATCA
Source organism: Caulobacter sp. Root1455 (assembly GCF_001426905.1). Classification (GTDB taxonomy): domain Bacteria; phylum Pseudomonadota; class Alphaproteobacteria; order Caulobacterales; family Caulobacteraceae; genus Caulobacter. Next base: position 220,899 of record NZ_LMFQ01000021.1, on the reverse strand, counting down.
CCGTCCTGCTGGGCCTGTTCGTCGCCGCTTCGGGCATCACTCTGCTGCAGGTCGCGGCCAACCCGCTGATCGCCTCGATGGGCGACCCCAAGGGTTCGCACTTCCGCCTCAACCTCTCGCAGGCCTTCAACTCGATGGGCGCCTATGTGGGCGGCATCTTCGGCGCCGGCTTCCTGCTCAAGGGGCCGCTGTTCGAAAAGGACGTGGTGGTCACCGAGGCCATGAAGGTCACCGGCCTGGGCTTCGTCACCAACGTCTATCTGATGATCGCGGTGGTCTTGGCCTTCTTCACCCTGGCCGTGTTCCTGGTGCGCAACACCATCACCCACCACGCGCCGAAGATGGCCGAGCACATAGAGTCGCCGTTCAAGGCGCTGCAGTCCAAGTGGGCCAATCTCGGTTCGCTGGGCATCTTCCTCTATGTCGGCGCCGAGGTCTGCGTGATCTCGGGGATGATCTTCTTCCTCGAGCAGAAGCAGATCCTCAACGTGCCGTCGCAGGTCGCCGGCTTCGTCGGTCCGATCTTCATGCTGTTCGCGATGTTCGGCCGCTTCGGCGGCTCGGTGCTGCTGCGCTATGTCAAGGCCACGACCATGCTGGCCCTGGTGGCGGCCTGCGCCACGGCCCTCTGCGCCCTGGTCATCGCCACCTACCAGATGCCGGCCACGCCCCTGGGCGGAACGGTCCATCTGCCGGGCGACTATATCGCGCCGCTGACCATGGGTTTCATCCCGGGCGTCGCGGCGATCCTGATCGGCCTGTTCAACTCGATCATGTTCCCGACCATCTTCACCATCACCCTGGAACGTTCGTCGGCCCCGGCCTCGGCGACCTCGGGCCTGATGTGCATGGCCATCTGCGGCGGCGGGTTCATCTCGATCCTGTACGGCGCCACGGTGGACCAACTGGTGGCCCACTTCCCGACCGGAGCCCGCTCGTTGGCCTTCATCGTGCCGCTGGTCTGCTACCTGTACGTCCTGTGGTTCTCGTTCGCCGCGCGCGGCGCGAAGGTCCACGAGATCCAGGAAGACGCGGTGGCCGGCGGCCACTAGGCCCCGCCCCAGCCAAGACGGAGAAGCCCGGGCGTTTCGCGCCCGGGCTTTTTCGTGCGCGGATGCTCTCGGTGAGAACCGTTATCGAATACTTTGTCGAGGAGTCGACTTACTTGTAATACTTGTCCGCGCCGATCCCCGATCGGGAACGCCCTCTGAATTGAAGTGTTTTTTGTGGTCCGCCGACGTCGGCGACCAAGCATTCAGGGAGAGACACCATGGCGACCTCCGCCAAGAGCGCATCGACCAAGGCCCAATCCAAGGCTGGATCCGCCAAGCCCCGCCGCACGCGCCGCACGGGCCGTCGCGACCCGCTGGCGATCACCCTTCTGAAGAAGGATCACCGCGAGGTCGAAGGCTGGTTCGACGAGTACGAACAGCTGGAGGGCGACGCCGAGAAGCTTGCCCTGTTCAACAAGATCGCCCTGGCCTTGAAGGTCCATACCCAGATCGAGGAGGAGATCCTCTATCCGGAGGAGCGCGGCGAGGTCGAGGACGACATGCTGGACGAGGCCTATGTCGAGCACGACGGCGCCAAGAAGCTGATCGCCGAGATCGAGGCGATGAATCCGAGCGACGAGTATTACGACGCCAAGGTCAAGGTGCTGGGCGAATACGTCAAGCACCACGTCAAGGAAGAGGAGCAGCCCGGCGGCATCTTCGCCCAGGCCAAGAAGGGCGACGAGGATCTCGACGCCATGGGCGAACGCCTGAAGGCCCGCAAGGACGAGCTGATGGCCGAATTGGGCGGCAAGCAGCCGAACTGACGGCTCGAGGAGGGCCTTCGGGCCTTCCTCTTTTTCCGGAGGGCCAATGGCCGAGGCGCTGGATCCGATCTTGCCGTCGGACATCGACGAACTGACGCGGGCGGTCCTCGAGGCCGCCTGCGCGCGCGACCTGACCCTGGCGACGGCGGAGAGCTGCACCGGCGGCCTGCTGGCCTCGCTGCTCACCGACGTGCCGGGATGCTCCCACGCCTTCGAGCGCGGTTTCGTGGTCTATACCGACGCCGCCAAGATCGAGCTGCTGGGCGTGTCGCCTTCGCTGTTGCCGCACGGCGGCTCGGTTTCGCAGCCGACCGCCATCGCCATGGCCGACGGGGCGATCCGGCGGTCCAGCGCCGACGTGGCGGTGTCGATCACCGGCTGGGCGGAGGACGTCGGGGATCCGCAGCGGCCCGCGGGCCTGGTCCATTTCGCCTGCGCGCGCCGCGGCGGCTACACCCATCATCGTCAGGTCCGGTTCGGCGACATCGGTCGCGGACCGCTGCGGATCGAATGCCTGCGCGTGGCGCTGAAGATGCTGCAACAGGCCTTGGACCTCTGAGGCGAAGGCCAAGAAAAAGCGCCTCCGGCTGGACCGAAGGCGCTATTTCTTTGGGTCGTGAAGACCCGAGCGCCTAGAGCGCTCGGCGGCCGGTGAAGGCGTGGTAGATCGCCAGCACGACGACCGCGCCGATCACGGCGACCAGCAGGCTGTAGAGGTTCAGGCCGGTGACCCCGGCGGAGCCGAACTGGTTGAACAGGAACCCGCCCACCACGGCGCCGACGATCCCGAGCACCAGGTCCACCACCAGGCTGCCGCCGCTACGGCTGACCAGTTTGCTGGCGATGAAGCCGGCGACGAGGCCGAGCACGATCCACGCAAGAATAGACATGTACGCCTCCTTGGCATCAAAAGGCGTGCGAGCCGCGCGCCGATGCGGAATAAAGGCGTTCGCCAAGACTTTCGTTCCGACACACGTGCGTGTTTAGACGCGAAAATGCGACGAAGACTTTTCGACAGGTCGGGCGTTGCTTTCAACTGGCGCTAGCGTGGCTTGCCGATGCGGGCCTGGACGGCCGCGAAAAGCTTCTGCGCCGGCGCGCGGCCCAGCAGAATGAAGGCGCCGGAGCCGATGACGGCGCCGATGAGGAAGGACAGGCTCATGGGAATCCCCGGAGTGCTGGAAGCTGCGACTGTCCCTTTTCTAGAACCCGCGGCGGGTCGTTGACCATGTGACACGCCGACGCCGGGGCGGCCGGATCCTCGCCCCGGTCGTCGTCGCAAAGCGCGAGGGCGTGCTGGACGAGGCGGCGTTCAACGCCTGTCGCGGCGGTTAGGGCGCGGCCTTCGCCGCGGCCGGCGGCGTGTTGGCGGCCACCCGCCAAACGGTGTTGCCGACGTCGTCGGCCACCAGCAGGGCGCCGAACTTGTCGACCGCCACCCCGACCGGTCGGCCCAAGGCCTGGCCCTTGGCGTCGAGGAAGCCGGTCAGGAACGGTTCGGCCGGACCGGACGGCATGCCGCCCGCGAACGGCACGAACGCCACGCGATAACCGTTGACCGGCTTGCGGTTCCACGAGCCGTGCTGGCCGATGAAAGCGCCGCCCCTGTAGCGGGCAGGGAAGGCGTCGGCCTTGTAGAAGGTCAGGCCCAGCGAAGCCGTATGGGCCCCCAGGGCATAGTCAGGCTTGATCGCCCTGGCCACCAGGTCCGGCCGCTGCGGTTTCACCCGGGCGTCCACCGTCTGGCCGTAATAGCTGTAGGGCCAGCCGTAGAAGCCGCCGTCCTTGACCGACGTCATGTAGTCGGGGACCAGGTCGTTGCCGATCTCGTCGCGCTCGTTGACGCTGGTCCACAGGGCGCCGCTCGTGGGCTGCCAGTCCATGCCGTTGGGGTTGCGCAGGCCCGAGGCGAAGACCCGGCTGGCGCCGGTGGCCCGATCGATCTCCAGGATCGCGGCGCGGCGTTCTTCGGCGGCCATGCCGTTCTCGCCGACATTGCTGTTGGAGCCGACGGTCACATACAGCTTGGAGCCGTCCGGGCTGACGATGACGTTTTTGGTCCAGTGGTGGTTGATCGGTCCGGCCGGTAGGTCGGCGACCTTGTGGGGCGCGGCCGTGATCTGGGTCTGGCCGGCCTGGTAGGGGAAGGCCAGCAGGGCGTCGCTGTCGGCGACGTAGAAGGTGTCGCCCACCAGGGCCATGCCGAACGGCGAGTTCAGACCCGACAGGAAGGTGGTGCGGGCCTCCAGCATTCCGTCGTTGTTGGCGTCGCGCACCAGGGTGATGCGGTTGGCCGTGGGCACGGTGGCGCCGGCCCGGCCCATGATGATCTTCTGGAACCAGCCCCTGATGCCCTTGCCGTCCTCTGGCTTGGGCGGAGCGTTGGTTTCGGCGATCAGCACGTCCCCGTTGGGCAGCATATAGAGCCAGCGCGGGTGGTCCAGGCCCCGGACCAGGGCGGTGGCGACGAAGCCGGGCGCGGCGTCCGGCGTCTGGCCGTCGGCCCAGCCGACCGCCGGCGCGATCTTCATCACCGGGATCGTCTGCTTCTGGGCGACGGGCAGGACGGGATGAGGACCGTAACCCTGTTCGGGCGGCAGGGCGGGCCCCGCGCTGCAGTTCGACAGCAGCAGGGCGAGCGGGGGCAGGGTTATCAGGCCGAGTTCTTTGAGCATCGCGATCTTCCGACGGGTGGATGCGTAGAGACTCAAAACGCGTCGCCGCGTCATAGGGTCCAGGGACGCCAGTTCAGCCGACGGGGGCGTGCTCGTCCAGCCAGCGGCGGAAGAAGCCCGGATCGGGCAGGCCGGCCTGGTTCGCGGCGACCTTGCCGTCCTTGAACAGGAACAGGGCGGGGATGCCGCGCACGCCATAGGCCTGGGCCAGGGCCGGTTCGGCGTCGACATCGATCTTCACGAAGCGGGCGCGGGGCTCCAACTCGGCGGTCGAGCGGGCGAAGATCGGGGCGATGGCCTTGCAGGGCCCGCACCAGGCCGCCCAGAAGTCGGCGACGATCGGGATCTGGCTGGCCGCCACGTGCTTGCGGAAGCGGGCGGTGGTCAGGTCGACCGGCCGGCCGGTGAACAGCGGCTCCCCGCAGCGGCCGCACTTGGCCGCCTTGGCGTCGCGCTCGGCCGGCAGACGGTTGGTGGCGTCGCAGTGCGGGCAGACGATGTTGATGGTCTCGGCCATGGCCCTGTCTTTTTGAAGCACTGGGGTCTCAACGAAGCGCTGGACGATCCGGTTCTATCGCGCGCCGACTTCCGACGCGGCCAGAAGAAAAGCGCCCACGCCGTACAGCTGGGTGTCGTCGGCCGAGACGTGGTCGGGCGCGTAGCCGATCTGCTGCACCCAGCCCAGCTTGCCGTCGGGCTGGACGGCGACGGCCAGGGCGGACCAGCCCCTGGTCATGGCGGCCTCGTACTTAGGCCCCTTCAGCAGTCCGTGGTTCAGGCCATAGGCCAAGCCGTAGACGAAAAAGCCGGTGCCGCTGGTCTCGGGCGGGGTGTTTTCGGGGGCCAGCAGGGACGGGGGCCAGTAACCGTCCGGCTTCTGCAACGTCACCAGCCGCTCCGACATCCGCCGAAACAGCGCCTCGTAGCGCGGCCGCGAGGGGTGGTCGGCGGGCAGGGTCTTCAGGATGTCGACGATCCCGGCATAGGCCCAGCCGTTGCCGCGGCTCCAGAAGATCTTGCGGCCCTGGTCGTCGCGGCGGTCGAAATAGCGGCTGTCGCGGTAGTAGAGGCCTTCCTGCTTGTCGAGCAGCCAGTCGGTGGCGGCCCAGAATTCCTTGTCGCCATAGGCGGCGTAGCGCGGGTCGCCGGTGGCGCGCGACAGGCCCGTCCAGGTCGCGGGACCCATGAACAGGGCGTCGCTCCAGCACCAGCGGGCCTGGCAGGGCTGGTCCTCGGTTCCGTCGATGAAGGTCAGGTCGGCCACGGGCGGATCGGCCAGGATGGCGTCGAAGCGGGCCTTCAGCGGCCCGATCTGGGCCTTGTCGTGATCGCGGGTGTAGACCCACAGCCAGGTCTGGCCGATCACGTGGTCGTCGGCGTGCAGCGGACGACGGCCCAGGCCCCAGGCCTGCCGGACGCCATGGTCGCGAACGGCCTGGACCAGGGCGGGATCGCCGGTGCGCTCGGCGAACGCGGCCAGGCCGACGAACAGAGCGCCCTGCACCCAGCCGCGCGGATCGGGCGTGGCCCGGTGTCCGTGCGTGTAGTCGAAGTTGTCCATGTGGCTCAGCTGCCAGGCGGCGACCTCGCGGCCCAGCGCCGAAGCCTGGATCGCCATCGCGTGGTGTTCCGCCGCGGGCTTGGGCCGGGCGGAGGTCGCCGAAGCGGCGCCGGAGGTCAGGGCCAGGGCGGAAAGGGCGATGATCAGGCTGGCGCGCATGGCGTCGTTCTTCCCCGAAGCGCGTGACCTATGCCGCCACGTCGCCGGCCAGTGCTAGGTCGGTTTGGCCGATGGTCAAGTCAGTAGAACGGGTTTTCACCGGCCGAGCCATATCGGCCTGGCCACATGGCGCCGTTGTACGATTAATGGTCAGGCCAATTCTCTTGCGCTCGGCCAAGGCTGAGCTATGCTGGGTTCTGACGAACCTCGTCGGCCTACGCGATGGACTTGTCCTTCATCGCACCTCCTCCCGGGGCCGGCCGGCGACGGGCGGCTGGAGCCTTCCCTCCAGCCGCCCATCCTCAAGGCTTTAAATCTCTAGATCAGCGAGCGGCGGGCCAGCTCGCTGCGACGGGCGGCGACTTCGCTGCGGGCCTGCTGCATGGCGTCGATCTCGGTGGCGGTCAGCAGGTTGTCGATCACCCGGCCCAGGTGCTCGCGCATGGCGTTGCGGGCTTCCTTGGGGTCACGGGCCTTCAGGGCGCTGAGGATTTCCTGGTGGTCGTCGATCAGCGGCCGCACGCCGACCTGGCGGGCGCGTTCCAGCATCGCCCGGCACAGCGGCGACTTGTAGCGCAGGTCCCAAAGGTTCTCGATCACGGTGACCAAGGCGCTGTTGCGCGTGGCGCGGGCGATGGTGACGTGGAACCGACGGTCGGCCAGGTCGCCGCGCACGTCGTGTTCGTTCTCCTCGACCATGTCGTCGAGGATCTTTTCCAGGTCGATCAGTTCCTGGTCGGTGATGGTGGTGGCGGCCAGGGCGCAGGACTCGCCCTCGATCAGACGGCGGGCCTCGGTCAGCTCGAAGGCGCCGATGTCCAGCTCGGGGGCGGGGACCTCGACCGGCGCCGCCTCGGTGACATAGACGCCCGAGCCGTGGCGCGCCTCGACCAGTCCGCGGATTTCCAGCGCGATCATCGCCTCGCGCACCGTGGGGCGGCTGACCTTGTAATCTTCGGCCAGGTCCCGCTCCGAGGGCAGACGGTGCCCAGGCTGGTAGGCGCCTTCGCGGATCGATTCGGCGATCGCGTTGGCGACCTGCTGATAGAGCTTACGAGTTTCTGCGGTCGACGTGGTCATGCGACTTTCCCGCCCAGCGAGCATCGCCGGGGCGATGACAGCCTAGAGCATGGTCGCAAAAGACGCCACGTCGCTCTGGCGCATTTGTAATATGTTGTCTATGGATTGGTCAGGCCACTTAAGCGACCCAGGTAGACCAACACTCCATGCTCAAGATTATCGACGCCAAGGTCATCGTCACCTGTCCGGGACGGAACTTCGTCACCCTGAAGATCACCACCTCGGACGGCGTCACCGGCGTCGGCGACGCGACGCTGAACGGGCGCGAAATGGCCGTGGTCAGCTATCTTCGCGACCACATGATCCCCTGCCTGATCGGACGCGACGCCCATCGCATCGAGGACATCTGGCAGTTCTTCTATCGCGGCTCGTACTGGCGCGGTGGTCCAGTGGGCATGACGGCCCTGGCGGCGGTCGACATGGCGTTGTGGGACATCAAGGCCAAGGTGGCCGGCCTGCCGCTCTACCAGCTGCTGGGCGGCGCCTGCCGCGAGGGCGTCACCGTCTACGGTCACGCCAACGGCGAGACCATCGACGACACCATCGCCGAGGCCCAGAAGTACAAGGCCCTGGGCTACAAGGCCATTCGCCTGCAGTCAGGCGTGCCGGGCCTGCCCAGCACCTACGGCGTGTCGGGCGACAAGATGTTCTATGAACCGGCCGACGGAAACCTGCCGACCGAGAACGTCTGGTCGACGGCCAAGTACCTCAGGCATGCGCCCAAGCTGTTCGAGGCCGCGCGCGAAGCCCTGGGCGACGACGTCCATCTGCTGCACGACGTTCATCACCGCCTGACGCCGATCGAGGCGGGCCGCCTGGGCAAGGATCTGGAGCCCTATCGTCTGTTCTGGCTGGAGGACGCGGTGCCCGCCGAGAACCAGGCCGGCTTCCGCCTGATCCGCCAGCACACGACCACCCCGCTGGCCGTGGGCGAGATCTTCAGCCACGTCTGGGACGCCAACATCCTGATCCAGGAACAGCTGATCGACTATCTGCGGGCCACGGTCCTGCACGCCGGCGGCATCACCAATCTGCGCAAGATCGCCGCCTTCGCTGACCTGCACCACGTGCGCACCGGCTGTCACGGCGCCACCGACCTGTCGCCGGTGACCATGGCCGCGGCCCTGCATTTCGACCTGTCGATTCCGAACTTCGGGCTGCAGGAATACATGCGCCACACGCCCGAGACCGATGCGGTGTTCCCGCACGCCTACAGCTTCAAGGACGGCATGCTGCATCCGGGCGAGCAGCCGGGCCTGGGCGTCGACATCGACGAGGCCCTGGCCGAGCAATATCCCTACAGACGCGCCTACCTGCCGGTGAACCGGCTGGAGGACGGGACCATGTACAACTGGTGACGGGGGCGTCGCGTCGCCTCGCGGCGGCGCGGATTTCCTAGGTTTCCAGTGTGGCGATATTGGTCTGACCTTTAGTGCACGCGTCGGCAAATTGGCTTGACAATATTCGCGGCCCCGGTAGCAGGTGGTCTAGCCACATAAGAAGTCGTCTCCGCCAAGGGCTGACGAGGGCGGGGAAACGATGCCGTTCAAGTCCATCCGCAAGCGCCTATTTCTGGCCGCCGCCCTGGGCGCGATCGCGTCGCCGGTCCTGGCCGCCCCGCCGTCCGCCGATCCGGGCGGACGCGGTCAGGCCTATGCGACCGTTCCGCCGATGAACCGCACGGTCGAGACCCGGCTGCTGCCGCAGATGGCCGTGCTGCTCGACAAGCTGATGGTCGAGAAACGCGACATGACGCTGGACGGCGTTCGGGTGTTCGACGCCGACGACAAGTTCCTGCCCGGCAAGGTGGCGATCGGCCTGGCCTATCTGCTGATCGACACCCCGCGCGACGACCCGAGGTTCAAGACCTACCTGGCCGGCTATCGCCAGATCGCCGACATGACGGTCGACGACACCAACAACACCTGGGGCGTCTACTACTACTGCCAGGCCCTGCACATGCTGCAGGAGGCCGGGCTGCTGGAGCAGGCGGTGTCTCCGGAAATCCTGGCCAAGCTGAAGACCAAGCTGGACTGGCGCGCCTTCGTCCGCCCCGACGACCTGACCCTGATCGACCTGCCCAACAACTATTACGGCGTGGCCTTCAGCGTGGCGCGGCTGCGCCATCAGCTGGGTTGGGAGGACGCTTCGGCCAGCGAGGCGCTGCTGGAGCGCACGCTCGACCACTATCGCAAATACTCAGGCGAATATGGCTTCGCCGACGAGACCGACGGGGAAGGGCGGTTCGACCGCTACAGCGTGCTGCTGATCGGCGAGATCAGCCACCGCCTGATCGAGGCCGGCATGCCGGCCACGCCGGAGGTCAAGGGCTGGCTGCGCAAGTCGGTCGACCTGATGCTGCCGCGCCTGAACCCGCGCGGCGAGGGCTTCGAATACGGCCGCAGCATCGGAACCTATGGCGAGACGGCCTTCCTGGAGGTGCTGACCGTGGCGGCCAAGCTGGATGTGCTGACCCCGCGGGAAAAGGCCATGGCCTACGCCTTCTCGTCGCGCGTCACCGCCCGCTACATGGACTTCTGGTTCGATCCGAAGATGGGTTCGGTGAACCTGTGGGAGCACGGCCGGCGCACCGACGAGTATCGCGGCAAGCACCGGATCCTGGGCGAGAACCTCAGCCTGGCCCGCCAGCACATCTACACCAGCGCGATCTGGAACGAGCTGGGCTTCAAGGACAAGGCGCCTGATCCGGGCTACGCGGCCTGGCTCGATACGCTGCCCAAGCGCCGGGTCACCTGGTTCGCGCGCGGCGAGCACGACCGGCTGGTGGTCACCCTGCGCGATCGCGGCCGCGTAATCGGTTTGCCGATCATCAACGGCGGCAAGAGCCAGCACGAAAACACGCCCTACTACCCGATCCCGTTCTCGCCCGGCATGCTGGCGGGCGTGGCGGACGGCGAGTTTCCGCAACTGCTGCCCCGCCTGACCCTGGCCGACGGCTCGCGCCTGACGCCGCTGGCCTACGCCCGGAACGTCAAGGTGACCGAGCAGGGCGCGCGGACCATCGTCACCTATGAACAGACCCAGCTGGACAGGCTTGGAGCCAGCGCGCCGATCGCCGACGACCGGTTCAGCGTCAGGACGACCTATGTGCTGGCGCCCGGCAAGATCAGCCGCACCGACGTCTTCACGCCCAAGGGCGGCCAGCCGATCAAGGCCGTGGACCTGTCGTTCGCGTCGTTTTCGAGCGCGCCCAGCACCAAGGGCGGCGCCACGACCTACGGCCAGGGTGACGTGCGGGCTTTCACGGTGACGGGGCTGAGCTGCAAATCGCGCGCCCTGGAGGACGAGAAGGCCTATCGCACGCCGACCGGCGCGTTCCAGAGCCTGGTGGAGTGCGCCGGCGGAGCGCGGACGCGGTCGGGACCGCTGACGGTGAGCTGGAGCCTGAGCTACCAGTAGGGCGGCTACTTCACCCGTGTCAGGATCAGCGTCTGGTCCGGCGGGCCCGGCTGACCGTCAATGTCCTGTTCGACCAACAAGGTGTCCGGGTCGGTGCGGGTGACCTTCATCGACTGATGGCGCGAGTCCCGTTCGCCATGGGTGGTGACGGTCACCGCGCTCTGGCCGACGCGCTGCACGCTGATCTTCACCAGGTTCAGGTTGACCACGGCCAGGGTCGGCGGGCCGTCGAGCACGGCGTGGGCGAACTGCAGGGCGGCGACGCCGGCCTCGTCCACCTCGACCAGGGTCCAGGCCAGGGCCTTGCCGTCGTCGATGGTGACGTCGAGCTCGCCGCGCAGCGGCGCGGGGCCGGTCAGGGCGGCGTTGAACTTCGAGCGCGGCAGGTCGATCGCCCAGCGTCCGGTCACGCCCATCGGGCCGCTGTACGACTGGGCGCTGGCGGCGACGGGCAGGGCGGCGGCCAACAGAGCGGCGCCGACCAGGGCGGAGTAGGCGCGAGCGCGCTTGTTCATGAGGTCGGCTCCGGATCAGGCCCGACGAGTCCGGGCGAGCGCTGTGACGCAGGGTAATCTGGCCCCGCGCGCCCGCCCGATCAAGGAGTCCGCTCAAGCCGTTTGGGGTTCAAGCCCCTAGAACGGCGAGAATTTCTCGACCAGCGCCTGGCCGCCCGGGGTCTTCTGGACGCGGCTGATGTCGCCCCGGCCGCCGTAGCTGATGCGGGCCTCGGCGATCTGAGTGTGCTTGATGGTGTTGGCCGAGGAGATGTCCTCGGGGCGCACGATGCCGGCGACCGTCAGCTGGCGCAGTTCGGCGTTGGTGCGCACCTCCTGGGTGCCCTGGATCACCAGGTTACCGTTGGGCAGCACGCCCGAGACGACGGCGGCGATGGTCAGGCTGATCTTTTCCGAGCGGTTCACCGCGCCGGCCCCGGCGTTGGAGTTGGTCGACTTGGTGTTGACCATGTTGGCCGGGTCATAGCCGCCCGGCAGGATCTTCCCGAGGCTCGACTCAAGGCCCAGGAAGTTCGGCACGCCCAGCGAACTGCCGGAGGTGCGCGACGACGAGGTCTGGTTCTTGGTGGTGGCGCTGTCGTCGATGTCGATGTTGACGGTCAGGATGTCGCCGACCTTGCTGGCGCGCTGGTCGTTGAAGAAGGTGCGCGCGCCCGTGCGCCACAGCGAGTTGGCCGAGGCGGCCTGGGGCTGGGCGGCGTATTGCTGGGTCATCGGCGCCAGCTGGGCCGGATAGCCGACCGGCGCCAGTTCCGGACCCTTCACCGCTTCGGTGACGGTCGAGCAAGCGGCGAGCGGGACGAGCAGCAGGAGAACGGCGAGGGCGGGGCGCATCGGTTGTGACCTTCTCAGCGAGCGGCGTAGCGCAGCGTGTTGTTACGGTTGGCCTTCAGGCGCATCGCCCGCGGACCGACGGCGGTCGAGCCGGGTCCGGTGACCACGGTCTCGATGATCTTCTTGCTGGCGGTGTTCTGGACCATCAGGTTTTCGCCGATGGCCGCCGCCGCCATGGCCTTGCCTTGCAAGGTCAGCGCCACGCCGTCGTCCTCGTAGGTGACTGCGACGATATCGCCCGCCTTGATGACCTGCGGGGTCGAGACGTCGCGCAGGCTGGCGGCCGCGCCCTGGCGCAGCGGGCGTTTGGCGGTCATGCCGATCAGGTCGTCGGCGTCGCGGGGCGCGTCCGACGCGCCGGCGGCGACCTTCACCCAGACCAGGTCCTCGGGCTGGACGATCTCGCCGGTGGCCAGGCTGCGGGCGTAGGCAAGAACTTCCACGTTGCCGCGCTGGGCGCTGGCCAAGGTGGTGTCGGAGCCTTGGCGGACGATGATCCGGCGCAGGCCGTTGCTGTTGGCCCAGTCCAGGCCGGCCCGGCGGGCGGCGACCTGAACCGCGCCGGCGTCGAGCACGGCCGACGGACCCATGCGGTTGGCGATCACCACGTCCGAGGCCGCGCCGGCCCCGTCGAACAGCTCGCCCAGGGTGATGCGGCCGTCGGCGTCTGTGGTGTCGGACCGCAGCGAGACGGCCTGACCGGCCAGGGCCGGCGTGGCGATCAGCAGTGCGGCGAAGGAAAGGGCGAGAACTTTCATGAGCTTACGACCTCAGGTTCGAGGTGGCCTGGAGCATCTGGTCGGCCGTGGTGATGACCTTGGAGTTCATCTCGTAGGCGCGCTGGGCGACGATCAGGGCGGTGATTTCGCTGACCGAGTCTACGTTCGAGGCTTCGGTGTAGTTCTGCAGCAGGGTGCCGAAGCCCGGTTGGCCGGGAGCGGCGATGTTGGCCGCGCCCGAGGCGGCGGTCTCCATGAACATGTTGTCGCCGATCGCTTCCAGGCCGCCTTCGTTCATGAAGTTTGCCAGTTCCAGCTGACCGACGGTCTGGGGCGTCGGATCGCCGTCCAGCTTCACCTGCACCAGGCCGGTCTTGGTGATGGTGGTGGCGACGGTGTTCTGCGGGATCGTGATGCCCGGCTGGACGGTGTAGCCGTCCTCGGTGACGATCTGGCCCTGGTCATTGGTCGAGAAGTTGCCGGCCCGCGTGTAGGCGGTTTCGCCCGAGGGCAGCAGGATCTGCAGGAAGCCCTTGCCCTGGATGGCCACGTCGAACTCGTTGTTCGTCATGGACGGCGTGCCCTGCTCGTGGATCCGGTAGACCGAGCCGGCCTTGACGCCGCCGCCGATCTGGATGCCCGTCGGGACCACGTTGCCGTCGCCGGACGACTGCGAGCCGGCGCGCTCGATGGTCTGGTAGATCAGGTCCTGGAACTCGGCCCGTTGGCGCTTGAAGCCGACGGTGTTCATGTTGGCGATGTTGTTGGAGATGACCTCGACGTTCAGCTGTTGGGCCGACATGCCGGTCGCGGCGGTGCGAAGCGCTTGCATCGTGGGTTATCCTTACTGCGGCTTGCCCAGGCGCTCGACGGCGCTCCGGGACAGTTCCGAGGTTTGGTCCATCATCTTGGCCATGCTCTCGTAAGCGCGGCTGACCTCGATCATTTTGGTGATCTGGGTGATCGATTGGACGTTGGAGGCTTCCAGCATGCCCTGATGGATCGCGGCGTTCGGGGCGGCCTGGGGGGTGTCGTTGGTGGTGTTACGATAGAGGTTGTCGCCGTCCTTGCGGAACGCGGCCAGGTCGGTGGGGCGCACCACGGCGATCTTGCCGGAGCGCTCGGCGCCCTGGCTGACCGTGCCGTCGCGGGCGATGGTGACGGGGCCCTTGAGCGGGTCGAGGTTGATCTCGCCGCCGCCCTCGTCCAGCACGGCCGCGCCGTTCTGGGTGACCAGCTTGCCCTCGGGGCTCATGGTGAAGCGGCCGTCGCGGGTGTAGCGCTCGCCGCCGGCCGTGGAGACCTTGAAGAAGCCCTGGCCTTCCAGGGCCAGGTCGAAGTCGCCGCCCGTCTGGGTCAGCGCGCCTTGGCTGAAATCGCGCGCCACGCCGTCGTCCAGCACGAACTTCACGGGGTTCGCGCCGCCGGCGGTGCGGGCCGGTTTCGCCGGCTCGGTGCGGACCATCAGCGCCTCGACCTTGAAGCCGGTCGTGTTGGCGTTGGCGATGTTGTTGGCCACGATGTCGAGCTCGCGGCGCAGAGTCATCTGCCGCGAAAGTCCCACATACAGCGCGTTATCCATGACGGTTACCGAGACGGCTGGCGCGACAAATGCGCCGCAAGTCTGCAAGCAACCCTCGTGCCAACTCAGAAAAGTCAGTAATTTCAACGAGAATGAAGGTTAACGCGGCCTCGGTGACCGAGTCTGCCGGGCAGATTCAGCCTGCGGCGAAATGGCCTTCAAAAGACATCGTTAACCATGCTCCACGCATGAGTAGATCGATAGATTCCAAGGAACCGCGCGCGTGGCCAAGAAACCTGCCCAGGAAGCTCCCGCCCCCGAAGGCGAAGAGGGCGTCGTCGAGGGCGAAGCTTCGGCGAAGAAGAAGCCGCCGATGATGATCATCATCGCGGCAGCGGCGGCCGTCGTGCTGGTCGGCGGCGGCGTGACCACGTTTCTGCTTCTGAAGCCCAAGCCCGACGCTCATGGCGAGGCGGGCCACGCGAAGCCGAAGAAGGAAAAGAAAAAGGAAGAAAAGGGCGGCCACGGCGCGAAGGAGGGCGGCGCTCCGGCGGCCGGCGCGCCGGTGATCAAGGAAGGCCCCGACGGCGTGGTGTTCTACACCTTGCCCGACATCGTCGTGAACATGCAGGCCGCCGACGGCCGCTCGACCTTCCTGAAGCTGAAGCTGACCTTCGAACTGCCCGACGAGGAGACGGCCGAGCATCTGACCTCGAACCTCCCGCGTCTGCAGGACATGTTCCAGACCTTCCTGCGCGAAATGCGTCCGGAAGACCTCAACGGCAGCCAGGGCAGCTATCAGCTGCGCGCCGAGCTGCTGCGTCGCGTTAATCTGGTCGCCGCGCCCTCCAAGGTGAACGCGGTGCTGATCGAGGAGATGCTGATCAACTAGCCTTCGGGCTGGCTGAGGCGAACCGACATGGCGGAAGAAATCGACGATCAGGCCGCGATGGCCCAGTGGGCCTCGGAAAACCCGCCCGCCGAAGGCGGCGGGGTGGGCGACAACCAATTCGGCGACTTCAGCGGCGGGATGGGCGGCTGGGACGACGGCGGCGGCGACGGCATGGGCGCCGAACGCATCCTGAACCAGGACGAGATCGACAGCCTGCTGGGCTTCGACATGTCCGGCGACGGCAACGACGACCGCACCGGCATCCGCGCGATCATCAACTCGGCCCTGGTCTCGTACGAGCGCCTGCCGATGCTGGAAATCGTCTTCGACCGCCTGGTGCGGTTGATGACGACGTCCCTGCGGAACTTCACCTCGGACAACGTCGAGGTCAGCCTCGACAACATCAGCTCGATCCGCTTCGGCGACTATCTGAACTCGATCCCGCTGCCGGCCATCCTGGCGGTGTTCCGGGCGGAGGAGCTGGACAACTACGGCCTGCTGACGGTCGACTCCAACCTGATCTACTCGATCGTCGACGTGCTGCTGGGCGGCCGTCGCGGCACCGCGGCCATGCGCATCGAGGGCCGGCCCTACACCACCATCGAGCGGGTGCTGGTGCAGCGGATGGTCGAGGTCGTGCTCAACGACGCCAAGGCGGCCTTCGAGCCCCTGCACCCGGTGTCGTTCAGCCTGGACCGTCTGGAGACCAATCCGCGCTTCGCGGCCATCGCCCGGCCGGCCAACGCCGCGATTCTCGTGAAGCTTCGGATCGACATGGAAGACCGCGGCGGCAGAATCGAGCTTCTGCTGCCCTATGCGACCCTCGAACCCATCCGGAAGATGCTGCTCCAGCAGTTCATGGGCGAGAAGTTCGGCCGCGACAACATCTGGGAAGGCCACTTGGCCACCGAACTCTGGACCACCCAGATGGAGGTGCGCGCCGTGCTCGACGAGCAGCAACTGCCGTTGTCCAAGGTGCTGAACCTGCAGGTGGGCGACACCCTGATGCTCAACGCCACGCCCGACAGCCCGGTGGAGCTGCGCGCCGGCTCCATCCCGCTGACCCGCGGGCGCATGGGCCGCCGCAACCACTCGATCGCCGTGCGCGCCGACGCGCCCCTGACCTCGGCGGCCAGAAAAGCGGTTCAGAAGCTGAAATGAGTCTGACGGCCATCGCTCTCAACGGTCTGCTGGCGGTCCTGCTGCTGATCGCCCTGGCCTTCGGCATGCGCCTCGAGCGCCGGCTGAAAGCCCTGCGCGACAGTCATGAGGGCTTCACCAAGGCCGTGGCCGACCTCGACCGCGCCGCCATGCGCGCCGAGCAGGGCCTGGCCGATCTGCGCGCCGCCACCGACGAGGCCGCCGACACCCTGGCCGATCGCATTTCCAAGGCCCAGGCCCTGGCCGCCCAGTTGGACGAGCGCCTGGACCGGCCGATGGTCACGCCGCCGCCGGCTTCCCCTTCAGGGACCGCGACCGCGCGCCCCGCCGCCGCCTCGCGTCCGATGCGCGCGCCCCAGCCGGAGCTTCCGCCGGAGACCCCGCGCCGTCTGCGCGCCGAGGACTTCGAAAAGCTGCTGGAGCGCGAGGCCCGCATCCCGCGCGACGCTCCGCCGCCGCCCGCCGCGCGGCCTTCCGCGCCGAAGGAAACTCCGCGTTCACGGGCGCGGATGGATGATGACTTGTTCGAGGGCCCGGAAGATCCGCCGCGCCCCGGTTCGACCTTTAGAGGCCGTCGATGAAAAACGTTCCGCGCATCCTGCCGATCATCGGGGTCACCGTCGTCGGCGTGCTCGCCGTCAACGCCCTGGCGGGCGCGAAGTCCTTTCCGGACATGCTGAGCGGCGCCAAGGCCTTCGCCGAGAGCGCGGCCAAGCCCGGCGAGAAGGCCGCCTCGGCCGCCGACGCCGGCAAGGACGCCGCCGCCAAGACGCCGCCGCCGATCTGCGCGCCGTCGTCGACCGAGTTGGCCAAGGAAGCCGGCCTGTCGCCGGCCGAGCTGCGCGTGCTGCAGAGCCTGGGCCAGCGCCGCGGCCAGCTGGACCAGCGCGAGCAGGATATCGATGTCCAGCTGCAGCTGCTGAACGCCGCCGAGGCCAAGCTCGACGCCAAGATGAAGGCGCTGACCGGCATGAAGGGCGAGATCCAGGGCCTGCTGGGCCAGGCCGACGCCCAGAAGGAGGTCGAGGCCAACCGCATGGTGCTGGTCTATTCGGCCATGAAGCCCAAGGACGCCGCCGCGCGCATGAGCGTGCTGGACGACAGCGTGCGCCTGCCCATCGCCGCCAGGATGAAGGAACGCACGCTCAGCATGATCCTGGCCAACATGTCGCCGAACGACGCCAAGATCCTGACCGAGCGCCTGGCCAACCGCCTGTCGTCCGAGGCCATCGCCAAGCAGCGCGCCGCCCTGGCCGCCGCCGACAAGCCGGCCGCCGATCTCTCGGCCCAGGCCGCGGCCGCGCCGCTGGCCGGCGCGAGCCCGGCCGCCAAGAAGGCCGGCTAGGGACAGGAGCGAAAGCGGGGGCATGAAGCTGGGGGCGTTTCTGAGATCGACCGTCGCGGCGATCTGCATCCTCGGGGTCGCGACCCCGACGGTGTCGATCTCGGCCGCGCCGCGTCATGTCTCGAAGTCCGCCCAGCACAAGCCCGCGCCGCGCAAGGCCGCCGCCCCGGTCGCCGCGGCCGGTCTTCAGGTCCGGATCGCCCAGGCCCCCGATTTCACGCGGCTGGAGTTCCCCGGTTCGCGCGGCATGCAGGCCCGTCGCGAGGGGACGGCCGTCGTGCTGCGCTTCCCGCGCGACGCCAATCCCAATCTTTCGTCCCTCAATGTCGGCCCGCCGCGCTGGGTGAAGGGCGCCCAGGCGCGCCATGTCGGCGGCGTGGTCGAGATCGTGGTCGCGCTGAGCGACGACGCCGATTTCCGGGCCGGCAACGCCGACGGCGACGACTTCATAAACCTGTTCGCCCGCCAGGCCGCCGCTCCGGCGCCGGCTCCCGTCGCGGCGGTCGTTCCAAATCGCCCCAATCCGATGCCGGCCGGCGGCGTGGTGCCGGTCAAATTCGACAAGGTCTCGGGCCAGGTGCAGCTCAGCTTCGACTGGGCCAATCCCGCCGGCGCCGCCGTGTTTCGTCGGGGCGAGGCCGTGTGGGTGGTGTTCGACGCGCCGGCCCGGCTGGACATCGGCAAGCTGCCCGCCAGCACGCCGCAGTACCGTAACATCCAGGTTTTCAAGGGACCCGACTACTCGGCGCTGCGCATCAGCACCCCGCAGGGCGCGCCGTTCTACGCCGAGGGCGTCGGCTCCAACTGGACGATCGCGCTGGGCGCGGGAAGTCAGGACTCGCCCGATCTGGTCCGCGTGGCCCGCGACGACAACGCCAGCCCCGCCACCCTGACCGCCACCGTCGCGGGCACGACCCGGATCGTCTGGGTGGGCGACCCGGCGGTCGGCGACCGCATCGCCGTCGCCACCGCCCTGGCCCCGTCCAAGGGCCTGCCGTCGCGTCGCGACTATGTCGAGATGGCCCTGCTGCAATCGGCCACCGGCCTGGCGGTCGAAAGCTATTCCGGCGACCTGCAGATGACCGCCGACGGCGACATCGTCCGCATCGGCCGGCCCAAGGGCCTGCTGCTGTCGTCGACGTCCAGCGGCCAGGCCCAGGCCGACGCCGGGGCCGGCGCGCCCCAGGCGATGTCGATGCCGGCCCTGATCGATCCCGAACACTGGTCCAAGACCGGATCGGGCGGCTTCATGGCCCGCTACGACGCTCTGCTCGGCGCGGTTCCCGCGGCCGGCGGCGCCGACGGCAAGGGCGACGACACGGCCGCCCGCATGGCCCTGGCCCGCTTCCTGGTCGGCTCCAACCTGTCGTTCGAGGCGATCGGCGTGCTCAACGCCGCCGGCCGCGCCCACCAGACCCTGATGGGCGAGGGCGAGTTCCGGGGCCTGCGCGGCGTGGCCAAGGTGATGGCGCGCCGTTACGCCGAGGCCGAGACCGACTTCGCCTCGCCAGTGCTGAACGACGATCCCTCGGCCGCGATGTGGCGCGGCTACATCGCCAGCAAGACCGGCCAGTGGGCCGACGCCAACCAACGGTTCGCCGACGGCGCGCGCGCGCTCAACATGTTCCCCGCCCTGTGGCAGGCCCGGTTCCTGGGCGCCCAAGCCGAGGCGGCGGTCGGCGTCGGCGCGCCCGAGACCGCCGTCCGCCTGGTCAACCAAGCGCTGAAGCTGCCCAATATCCCGGTCGAGGACCAGCTGGAGCTGCGCCTGACCCTGGCCAAGGCCTTCGAGGCCAAGAACGATTCCCGCGCCCTGCCGGTGTTCCAGGCGATTGCCCGCTCGGGCATCGACCGCCTGGCCGCGCCCGCCACCCTTCACGCCATTCAGCTGCGCCTGGCCAAGAACCAGATCAGCGCCGACATCGCCGCCAAGGGGCTGGACGCCTTGCGCTTCCGCTGGCGCGGCGACGGGGTCGAGCTGGACACCATTCGCGCGCTCGGTCAGCTGCAGATCCGCCAGGGCCGCTATCGCGAGGCGCTGGAGGTGCTGCGCTCGGCCAGCAACGTCCAGTCCGACCAGCCGCAAGCCGTGGCGCTGCGCAACGACCTCAACACCACCTTCCGGACCCTGTTCCTCGACGGCCTGGCCGACGGCATGCAGCCGATCCAGGCGGTGGGCCTGTTCTACGATTTCCAGGACCTGACCCCGATCGGCGCCGACGGCGACCAGATGGTCCGCAACCTGGTGCGCCGCCTGGTCGACGTCGACCTGTTGGAAGAAGCCGCCAAGTTGCTGAAGTACCAAGTCGACAACCGCCTGAACGGCGTGCCCAAGGCCCAGATCGCCACCGACCTGGCCTGGATCTATCTGATGGACCGCAAGCCCGAGAGCGCGCTGGACACCATCAACGCCACCCGCACCACGATCCTGCCGCCGGCCCTGAACGCCGAGCGCCGGCTGGCCACCGCCCGCGCCCTGATGGGCCTGGGCCGCTACGACGCGGCGCTGGAGGTGATCGAGAGCGACAAGAGCCGCGACGCCGAGGATGTCCGCGCCGAGATCGCCTGGAAGCAGCACACCTGGCCCCAGGCCGGCGCGCTGTACGAACGCGCCCTGGCCGATCGCTGGAAGACGCCGGGGATCCTGAGCCCGGCCGACGAGTCCAAGCTGCTGCGGTCGGCCGTGGCCTTCAGCCTGGCCGACGACGACGCCTCGCTGGGCCGTCTGCGCCAGCGCTACGGCGGCTTCGTCGAGGGCGCGCGCAATCCCGACGGCCTGCGCGTGGCCCTGGCCGGCGCCGACCCGGGCACTCTATCCAGCACCGACTTCAGCAGGGTCACCGCCGACAACGAGGCCTTCAACGGCTGGGTGGCCAAGATGAAGGACCGCTTCCGGGCCCAGGCCAGCCGCAAACCCGCCTAGAGCCTGCCTAAGCGGGCCCTACCTCGAACCTTTGGAGCGTGACAGACGCCGAAACCGGCATCCACGTTCAGCTGTCACGCTCTAGTCGCGCGCGATCGTCAGGCTCTCCATCAGGTAGGGCGCGTAGAAGTAGTCGTGGATCGCCGCGATCTCGCCGTCCTTCCAATCCAGCAGGACCACGTAGCGCACGGCGGCCGTCGGATCGGCCGGATCGCTGACCAGCAGCGCCGCGCGGCCCTCGGCGACGCCGGCCTCGAACCGCCAGCCCGATGTCGAGGCGTAGTGGGTAAAGTAGACCGACACATCCCTGCGGCCCTCGATCCGCCGGCGATTGGCCAAGTCCAGCCGCACGTCCTCGCTGAGCAGGGCGCGCAGGGCGTCGAAGTCGCGGGCGTTGAAGCGGTCGGCATAGGCCCGCAGCCGCTCGCGCTCGGCGGCGTCCAGCCGGGGAGGGGCGGCGTCCGGCTCTTGGGCCAGGTCCTTCAGGCGCGCGCGGCCGCGATGCAGGGCGGCCTTGGCGGCTGGCGGGGTGAGGTCCAGGAGCTGGGCGGTTTCGTCCAGCGAATGGCCCAATACGTCGATCAGCGCCACGCACGAGCGCTGGGCCACCGGCAGGCGCAGCAGCACGGCCAGGCTCGCGGTGGCCGCCACCCGGGCGTCGGCGGCCGCGGCGGGGTCGACGATTTCGGTGAACGTCTCGTCGAGGACGACCTGGCGCTTGCGGCCGCGCAGGGCGTCCAGGGCGGCGTTGTGGGCGATGCGGAACAACCAGCGGTCCGGATGCTCGATCGGCTCGGCGGCGGGGAAGGCGGCCGCCGCCTTGGCCAGCGCCTCCTGCACCACGTCCTCGCCGTCGAAGGCCGAGCCGACCATGCGCGCGCAATAGCGGTGCAGGCTGGGGCGCAGGTCCGCCATCAGCTGGCTGAACGCCTCCGGGGCCAGGTTGCCGTCCGCCATGTGCCGTCCTCTCACGCGCCGCGCCGACGGCGGCCCCATCTCCAAGACGTCGGGCGGACGCCAAAGGATTCGCGGCCCGGAAATATTTCTTCGACCGAATCCTTCGGGCCGCCCGCCGCGTCCTTGGTCATGACGGCCGCATTCCGCGCCGTCCCAATCCAAGGATTTAAGACCATGCAGAGGGTTACATTGGTGCGCTACGCCGCCAAGCCGGATCGCGCCGACGAGAACCAGGCGCTGTCGCTGGAGGTGTTCGACGAGCTGAAGAAGGTCCGGCCCGACAACATCGCCTACGCGCTGTTCCGCGACGGCGTCGACTTCGTCCATCTGTTCGTCAACCTGCGCGAGGACGACGCCGGCGTCCTGACCGACCTGCCCACGTTCCAGGCCTTCGCCAAGGACGTGAACGATCGCAGCGAAGCGCCGCCGGAAGCCACCCGCCTGACTCTGAAGCTGCTGGCGTCGTACGGTCTGTAGGGGCGGCCTCTAGGAACGATTCTGCCTTTCCACCCTGCCTACGCGGCCGCCTCTTGCCGGGGCGGCCGCGTTTCGTCCGTCCAGCGGTGAACCTTCGCGCGCGAAAAGCGATTGGTCTTCTGGCGGCGGCGCCCCAAACCCCTTAGTTAGACGCCGCGCGCGCGGTCCTGTCGGGACGTCGACACGAGGCGTCGGCGCCCGACGTTTTGAGGGCCGCTTGCATTGCTCCGACGGGCGTGTCATGACAACGTTGTCATAGGGTGGAAACATTGACCAAAGAGACGAAAGCCGATCAGACCGGCCGGGAAGTGCTGGTCCTGCTGGGTGGCGCGGGCGACCTGGCCCTGCGCATGCTGCTGCCTTCGCTGTACTTTCTCGAGGTCGATCGTCTGCTGCCGCACGACCTGCGGATCATCAGCCTGGCGCGTCATGACTATGACGAGAAGCGCTACGAGGCGCTGGTCCTCGAACACCTGTGCAAGCGCGTCAACATCGACGACTCGGCCTGGAATCGCCTGGCGGCCCGGATCGATTACCTGTCCGTCGACATCACCACGGAAAAGGGCGCGGCCAAGCTGGCCGAGAAGATCGGCGATCACGGCGATCTCGTCGTCTATTTCGCCCTGTCGCCCAGCCTCTACGGGCCGGTCTGCAACGCCCTGCAGTCGGCCGGCCTGACCGGTCCGCGCACCCGCCTGGTGCTGGAAAAGCCGATCGGCCGCGACCTGGAAAGCTCGCGGGCCACCAACGCCGCCGTCGGCGCCGTGGTCAGCGAGAGCCAGATCTTCCGCATCGACCATTATCTGGGCAAGGAGACGGTCCAGAACCTGACCGCCCTGCGCTTCGCCAACGTGCTGTTCGAGCCCCTGTGGGACAACAAGCACATCGACCACGTGCAGATCACCATCGCCGAGACCGAGAAGGTCGGCGAGCGCTGGCCCTATTACGACGAGTACGGCGCGCTGCGCGACATGCTGCAGAACCATCTGCTGCAGCTGCTGTGCCTTGTGGCCATGGAGCCGCCGTCGGGCTTCGATCCCGACGCGATGCGCGACGAGAAGGTCAAGGTGCTGCGATCCTTGCGGCCCTTCACCAAGGCCAATGTCGCCCACGACACCGTGCGGGGGCAGTACGTGGCCGGGGTGGTCGAGGGCACGGCCCGCGAGGGCTATCTGGAAGAGGTGGGCAAGCCCTCCAGGACCGAGACCTTCGTGGCCTTGAAGGTCGACATCGACAACTGGCGCTGGGCCGGCGTGCCGTTCTTCCTGCGCACCGGCAAGAACCTGCCGGACCGTCGCACCCAGATCGTCGTGCAGTTCAAGGCGACCCCGCACAACATCTTCGGCGCGGCCACCAAGCATGAGCTCAAGGCCAACCGGCTGGTGATCTATCTGCAGCCCCAGGAAGACATCTCCCTGACCGTGATGACCCGGCGGCCGGCGCTCTCGGAAGAGGGCATGCGCCTGCAGGCCCTGCCGCTGTCGCTGAACATGGCCGCGCCGGGCAGCCGTCGGCGGATCGCCTACGAGAAGCTGCTGCTGGACGTGTTCCGCGGCGATCGCACCCTGTTCGTGCGGCGCGACGAGGTCGAGCAGGCCTGGCAGTTCGTGGACGGCGTCTCGGCCGCCTGGGCCGAGGCCAAGATCGAGCCCGCGCCCTACGCCGCCGGCACCTGGGGTCCGCACGGCGCCACGGCGCTGATCGCGCCGCAGGGCCGGGCTTGGAACGAATAGCATGGCGTCCCTCCCCAAGATCGAGGCCTTCGCCACCCGGGAAGCGCTGTACGACGCCGCCGCCTCGGTCGTGGCCGCGGCCCTGACCGATGGCGTGGCCAAGCGCGGCCAGGCGGGTTTCGCCGCCACGGGCGGCACCACTCCGGCGCCGGTCTACGACCGCCTCGCCGCCATGACCGTTCCCTGGGACAAGGTCGTGGTCACCCTGAGCGACGACCGCTTCGTGCCGCCGTCGCACGATGGCAGCAACGAGGGACTCGTGCGCCGCCACCTGCTGGTCGGCCAGGCGGCCAAGGCCAGCTTCGCCCCGCTGTATTTCGAGGGCGTCAGCCAGCAGGAATCGGCCGATCTGGCCCAGGCGGGCGTGGCCCGGGCCCTGCCGTTCGGCGTGGTGCTGCTGGGCGTCGGCGCCGACGGCCACTTCGCGTCGCTGTTCCCGGGCAATCCGGCGCTGGCCGTCGGGCTGGATCCCAAGACCGACCGGACGGTGGTGGCGGCCCCGGCCGGCGAGCCCGCCCCGGACCTGCCCCGGATCAGCCTGACCTTCCAGGCGTTGATCCAGTCGTCGCTGATCGTCCTGCTGGTCACCGGCGAGGCGAAGAAGGCCCTGCTGGCAGGGCCGGTTGATCCCAGCCTGCCGATCGCCGCCATCCTGAACCAGGACCGCGCCCCGGTCCGTATCCTCTGGGCGGAGTAGTCCTATGGCCTTGAACCCTGTTATCGCCCAAGTCACGGCTCGGATCATCGAACGCAGCCGCGAAAGCCGCGCGACCTATCTGGCCAATCTCGACGCGGCCGCGGCCGCCCAGCCGGGCCGCGCCAAGCTCAGCTGCGCCAATTGGGCCCACGCCTTCGCCGCCTCGCCGGCGGTGGACAAGGTCCGCGCCCTGGACGTCAACGCTCCCAACCTGGGCATCGTCTCGGCCTATAACGACATGCTGTCGGCCCACCAGCCGCTCGAAGAGTATCCGGCGCTGATCAAGGACGCCGCGCGCGAGGTCGGGGCCACCGCCCAGTTCGCCGGCGGCGTGCCGGCCATGTGCGACGGCGTCACCCAGGGCCGTCCGGGCATGGAGCTGTCGCTGTTCTCGCGCGACGTGATCGCCATGGCCACGGGCATCGCCCTGACCCACGACGCCTTCGACGCGGCGCTGTATCTGGGCGTCTGCGACAAGATCGTGCCGGGCCTGCTGATCGGCGCCCTGACCTTCAGCCATCTGCCGGCGATGTTCGTGCCGGCCGGGCCGATGACCTCGGGCCTGCCCAATTCGGAAAAGGCCCGGATCCGCGCCCTCTACGCCGAGGGCAAGGTCGGCCGCGAGGAACTGCTGGCCGCCGAGAGCGCCAGCTACCACGGCCCCGGCACCTGCACCTTCTACGGCACGGCCAACACCAATCAGATGCTGATGGAGCTGATGGGCCTGCACCTGCCGGGCTCGGCCTTCGTCCATCCGCACACGCCGCTGCGCACCGCCCTCGTGAAGGAAGCCGCCAAGCGCGTGGCCGCCATCACCCACAAGGGCAACGACTGGATCCCGGTCGGCCGGGTGATCGACGAGAAGGCCGTGGTCAACGGCGTGGTCGGCCTGATGGCCACCGGCGGCTCGACCAATCTGGCCCTGCACCTGGTGGCCATGGCCCACGCGGCCGGCATCATCCTGACCCTGGAAGACCTGGACGACATCTCCAAGGCCACGCCCCTGCTGGCCAAGGTCTATCCGAACGGCTCGGCCGACGTGAACCAGTTCCACGCCGCCGGCGGCATCCACTTCGTGGTCAAGGAGCTGCTCAAGGCCGGCCTGGCCCACGAGGACGTGCTGACCGTCGCCGGCCCCGGTCTGTCGCGCTACACCCAGGAGCCGATCCTGGTCGACGGCGAGCTGACCTGGCGCGAGGGCGCGGACCAGTCGCTGGATCTGAACATCCTGCGCCCCGCCTCCGACCCGTTCAGCCCGGAAGGCGGCCTGCGCCTGCTGACCGGCAACTTGGGGCGCGGCGTGATCAAGGTCTCGGCCGTAAAGCCCGAGCACCAGGTGATCACCGCCCCGGCGGCCGTGTTCCAGGAACAGGAAGACTTCATCGCCGCCTTCAAGCGCGGCGAACTGGACCGCGACGTGGTGGTGGTGGTGCGCTTCCAGGGCCCGTCGGCCAACGGCATGCCCGAGCTGCACAATCTGTCGCCGTCGATCTCGGTGCTGCTGGACCGCGGCTTCAAGGTGGCCCTGGTCACCGACGGGCGGATGTCCGGCGCCTCGGGCAAGACCCCGGCGGCGATCCATCTCACCCCGGAAGCCGCCAAGGGCGGCGCCCTGGCCTATGTTCAGGACGGCGATGTGATCTCCCTCAATGCCCATACGGGCGAATTGAAGATCCTGGTGGACGAGGCGGTTCTGCGCGCTCGCACGCCGGCGAAGACTCCGGCGTCCAAGCCGGGCTATGGGCGGGAACTGTTCGGCTGGATGCGGGCGGGGGTCGGCGCGGCCGACCACGGCGGCTCCGTGCTGTTTGCTTAGGATGAAGACGAAGATGAGCGGCTTGAACTCCATCGGGCTTGGCCTGGTCGGCGATATCGGCGGAACCAACGCGCGGTTCGCCCTGGTCGATTTCGATGGGGCCGATCCCCGGCTGATCGAACCGACCTCGTACAAGGGCGAGGACTACGGCACGGCCGAGGACGCCATCGAACACTACCTGGCCAAGATGGGCCTCAAGCATCCCGACCAAGCGGTGGTGGCCGTCGCCGGCCCGATCGAGCACGGCACGGTGCATTTCACCAACAGCGACTGGAAGCTGTCGGAGGACAGCCTGCGCCGGGCGGGCGGCTTCCGCACGGCCAGGCTGATCAACGACTTCACCGCCCAGGCCCTGGCCGCTCCGCGCCTGGCCCCCAAGGACCTGCGCCAGATCGGTCCGCTGCAGACCTCGGGCGAGGGCGACGTGGCGATCCTCGGTCCGGGCACCGGCTTCGGCGCGGCGGGCATGGTGCGCCGGCACGGGGTCGAGACGCCCCTGACCACCGAGGGCGGCCATATCGCCTTCGCGCCGTTCGACGAGGTCGAGATCGAGGTCCTCCGTATTCTGATGAACCGGTTCGGCCGCTGCTCGATCGAGCGGATCCTGTCGGGCCCCGGCATGGAGGACCTGCACATGGCCCTGGCCGAGGTCGAGGGCCGCAAGGCCGACGAGCTGACCGCCAAGGAGATCACCGAGCACGGCGTGGCCGGCGACGCCTGCTGCAAGGTCACGATCGACCGGTTCTGCGCCATCCTCGGCTCGGCGGCCGGCGACCTGGCCTTGGCCCTGGGCGCCCGGGGCGGGGTGTTCATCGCCGGCGGCATCGGGCCCCGCATCGTCGACCTGCTGGAAAAGAGCGAGTTCCGCAGCCGATTCGAGTCGAAGGGCCGGCTTAGCGACTACACCAAGGCGATCCCCACCCACGTGGTGATGAACCCCCACACCGCCCTGATCGGCGCGGCCGTGGCCATGACGCCGGACGGAAAAGCGGCCATTTCGTAGGGCTTTCAGGCCGACAGGGGTCGTTTCCGGTCGTTCAAGGCGAGTTTTCCGCGCGAAGTGGGCTCGCCTTGACAAGGCTGTCATGCCTTTATTGCGTCGCTTGTCGATTTTCCGACGCTTCGCGAGGCCGTCTTGAGTTCCAAGGTTACGATCCACGAGGTCGCCCGCCTGTCGGGCGTATCGATCAAGACCGTTTCGCGGGTGCTGAATCGCGAGCCGAACGTGAAGAACGACACCCGCACCCGGGTGCAGGAAGCCGTCGCGGCCCTGAACTATCGGCCCAACATCTCGGCCCGCAGCCTGGCCGGTTCGAAGGCCTATCTGATCGGCGTGTTCTTCGACAATCCGAGCCCGGCCTATGTCACCGACGTACAGCTGGGCGCGATCGCCCGCTGCCGCGAGGAAGGCTACCACCTGATCGTCGAGCCGCTGGACTCGACCGGCGACGTGGCGGCCCAGGTGGAGCCGATGCTGCACACCCTGCGCATGGACGGGGTGATCCTGACCCCGCCGGTCTGCGACAATGTCGCGGTGCTGGACGTGCTGGAAGCCGAGGGCGTGCCCTATGTGCGGCTGTCGCCCGACCAGGACCTGGACCGCTCGGCCCATGTGCGCATGGACGACGTGCGCGCCGCCTACGAGATGACCGCTCACCTGATCGGTCTGGGCCACACCGACATCGGCTTCATCAAGGGCCACCCCGAACACGGCGCCTCGCACCTGCGCTACGAGGGCTATGTGGCGGCGATGACCGAGCACGGCCACGCCGTGCGCGAGGAGCATGTCGAGCAGGGCTGGTTCTCGTTCCGCTCGGGCTTCGAGGCGGCCGAACGGCTGCTGGACCGCCCCGACCGCCCCACGGCGATCTTCGCCTCCAACGACGACATGGCCCTGGGCGTGATGGCGGTGGCCAACCGCCTGCGCCTCGAGGTGCCCCAGACCCTGTCGGTGGCGGGCTTCGACGACACGCCCGGCGCCAAGGTCGTCTGGCCGCAGCTGACCACCGTGCGCCAGCCGATCCAGGCCATGGCCGCCGCCGCCGCCGACCTGCTGCTGACCGGCGCGACCCGGGCCGAGGGTGATGCGCCGCCGCCCTCGCGTCTGCTGGATTTCGAGCTGGTGGTCCGCGAGTCCACCGGCCCGGTCGCCTAGCTCGGGCTCTCCGACGCGACCCGGGTCGCGCCTCGCGCGTTGAACTCTTCAAGGACGCCGTCCCCCATATTTTCTTATGGAGGTGGAAAGCCCTTGGAGTTGACGCTAAGTCAGCAATGGCGAATCCGGGCTTGGACCGCTAGACAACGTTGTCAGGCGCGAAATTCGAGAATGACGTTCGCCCAAAGCAAATCCTTTCGGCTCTGCGGTATTTCCCGCCGCATTGCAGCATTTTCTAGCCTCTCCGGAGCAGGTTCATGATCCGCGCGCGCCGCTCCCGCATTGTCGCCACCATCGGCCCGGCCAGCAGCTCGCCGGAGATGATCGTCACCCTGGCCAAGGCCGGGGCGGACGTCTTCCGCCTGAACTTCAGCCACGGCAGCCACCACAACCACGCGGCCGCCTACGAGGCCATTCGCGCGGCGGAAAAGGTGGTCGACCGGCCGCTGGGCATCCTGGCCGACCTCCAGGGTCCCAAGCTGCGCGTGGGCAAGTTCGCCGACGGCCCGGTGTCGCTGAAGGCCGGCCAGGCCTTCCGGTTCGACAGTGATCCCACGCCGGGCGACGAGACCCGGGTGCACCTGCCGCACCCCGAAATCCTGGTGGCCATGCGGCCCGGCGCGACGCTGCTGCTGGACGACGGCAAGCTGCGGATGACGGTGACCGACGCCGGCCCCGGCTACGCCAACACCACGGTCGTCAACGGCGGCAAGCTGTCGGAACGCAAGGGCGTGGCCGTGCCGGACGTGGTGATCCCGATGTCGCCCTTGACGCCGAAGGACCGCGAGGACCTGGCCTTCGCCCTGCGCCTGGGCGTCGACTGGATCGCGCTGTCGTTCGTGCAGGCGCCGGAAGACATGGCCGAGCTGCGTCGCATCGTCGAAGGCCGCGCCGCCGTGCTGGCCAAGATCGAGAAGCCCCAGGCGCTGAAAGTGCTGGGTCCGATCCTCGACCTCTGCGACGGCGTGATGGTGGCTCGCGGCGACCTGGGCGTCGAGATGGCCCCGGAAGAGGTGCCGGTGGCCCAGAAGGTCATCCTGCGCGCCGCCCGCGAACGCGGCATCCCGGTGATCGTCGCCACCCAGATGCTGGAGTCGATGACCACCTCGCCGACCCCGACCCGGGCCGAGGCCTCGGACGTCGCCAACGCCGTCTACGAGGGCGCGGACGCGGTCATGCTGTCGGCCGAAAGCGCGGCCGGCGACTATCCCGAAGAGTCCGTGGCGATGATGAACCGCATCATCGAGCGGGTGGAGCGCGATCCGCGCTGGCCCGAGCTGATGCAGGCCGAGCAGCCGCACGACGACGAGGACGCCGACGTTCTGGTGGTCGCCGCCGCCCAGGCCGCCAAGGCCGGCTCGACCCGGTGCCTGGTGGCCTTCACCACCACGGGCGCCACCGCCCGCCGCCTGGCGCGCGAGCGGCCGCTGCAGCCGGTGCTGGCCCTGTCGCCGCGCATCGAGGCCGTGCGCCGCATGTGCCTGGTCTGGGGCGTGGAGGCCCGTGTCAGCGGTCAGCCCGACAGCCTGGAGGTGGTCACCTCCGACGCCGTCGCCAAAGCCGTCGAGCTGGACCTGGTCGGGCCCGGCGAGCGCCTGCTGATCGTCGCCGGCACGCCGTTCGGCGCCCCCGGCGCCGCCAATCTCCTGCGCCTGGCCCACGCGCCGTTCCCGGCCCGCAAGCGGTAACAGCAAGGCCGCTCATCCCGGCGAAGGCCGGGACCCAGATGGAAGGACCGTGGGGCTGACGCCAGGAGCACCGAGCTCTTCCAATCAACCTCTCCGCTATGGGATCTGGATCCCGGCATTCGCCGGGAAGAGCGGACTGTTTATTCGCTCACCGCCTCGTAGTGGCGCACGAACGGTTCCTTCTCGATCAGGAACTCGGCGTCGAAGTCGTAGTACTTGGCGCGCTCGAAATCCTCGCCGGCGAAACGCTTGATGGCGTCCAGATCGGTCCAGAAGGTCAGCATCTCGAAGTGCGTGATCTCGCCCTCGCGCCGGGTCAGGCACCAGGCGCCGAGATTGCCGGGCGTCGACTTGTAGTCGGGCAGGGCCACTTCGCGCATCAGGGTCAGGTAGCGGTCGCTCAGGGCCGCCGGCGCTCGGCCATGCCAATTTCGGACGATCATGCGGGCCTCCTCTCCAACACGCCGTTGGAGATAGGAAGGCTTCAGCCGAACGGAAGCGGCAGCAGGCGCTCGTAGCCGCGCCGCACGGCGGCGTAGCACTCGCAGGTGATGGCCTCGAGGCCGGCGCGGTCGAGGATGTCGACGACGCCGCGTCGATAGCGGATCAGGCCCTTGGCCTGCAGCGATCCGGCCACGGCCGTGACCGTGGTGCGCTGGACGCCCAGCATGTCGGCCAGGAATTCCTGGGTCAGGTTGATGGTGTCGCCGTCGATGCGGTCGCGGCACGACAGCAGCCAGCGGCAGAAGCGGGCCTCGACCCCGTGCAGGGCGTTGCAGGCCACCGACTGGATCGCGTGGCCGAACAGAGCCTCGTTGTGGCGGTCGACCAAGTCGCGCAGGGCGGGGCTGCGGGTCCAGGCGTCGTGCAGGGCCGAGGCGCTGATCCGCGAGGCGAAGCCGGGCGCCTGGACGATGGCCCGCACCAGCGACTGGCGCGGCGCCACCGCGGACATCAGGCCCAGGGCGCCTTCGCGGCCGACCGGCGCCGACTCGATCGCCGCGCCGTTCTCCATCAACGTCATCAGCGAGATGACGCAGTCGTGCGGGAAGTAGACGAGGTCGATCTGATCGCCCGGGTCATACAGGTGACGACCCTTCTCCAGCTCATGATGGGTGAGATGCGGCGAGATCAGCCCGAAATCCTCGGACGGCAGGGCGACGAGCAGGCGATTTTTCAAGGGTGCGGCGGTCCCGTCGTTCGAATCGATCACCGATATGCGGTAGGATTTGAAGCTATAGGTTGGAATACGACGGGGTGCTGTCGAGTAGTCGACACAAGTGCAGGACACTTGTCGGGGCTCAAAGAGCGCTATTAACTGCGTCGGAAACCCGACATTACAGGAATAGTTGATGCGGTCGCGACTATGTCTGCGAGGTGCATCCTGCTTGAACTTTCGTCAGGCAATGTCGGAAGCGGCGGTTTCTTCCGTGGCGCTGAGCGGGTCGGCGCCTGGCCCAGCCTGACCTGGTCCTTCGGCGCGATCGGCGCTCGCGACGGCTCTTCCTCCTCGCGCGAGGGAAGGGGAGTCGGCCTGGGCGAGGGCGGTTCCTAGGGTGAAGGTCGCCCCGCCGCCGTCATCCCGGATCGGCGCGCCGCGCGCTTTTCCGGGACAGCGAGAAGCAGCTGGCGGGATCAGAAACCCGACAGCCCGGCGTAGCGGTCACGATGGAACGAGGCCGAGCCGAACAGGGCCTCGGCCACGCGGGCGCGCTTCATGTAGAGGCCGGCGTCGTGGGCGTCGGTCATGCCGATGCCGCCATGCATCTGGACCATCTCGTTGGAGGCCAGGTGCAGCACCTCGGACGCCTTGGCCTTGGCCAGGGAGGCTAGCAGCCGGGTGTCGCCGCCCGCGTCCGCCGCTTCGAGGGCGGCCTCGACGCACGAGCGGGTGGTCTCCAGGTCGGTGAACAGCTTGGCCGCGCGGTGCTGCAGGGCCTGGAACGTGCCGATGACCTGGCCGAACTGGGTGCGGGTCTTGATGTAGTCCAAGGTGATCTCGAAGGCTGCGGTGGCCGTGCCCAGCATCTCGGCGGCGAGACCGGCATACGCGCGGTCCAGCACCGGCTCCAGGATCGCCCAACCCTTGCCGACCTCGCCGAGCACCGCGTCGGCGCCGAGCTGGACGTTGTCGAAGGTGATCTTGGCCGCGCCGCGGCTGTCGACCAGGGACAGGTGGGTCCGGGTCACGCCCTTGGCGTCGCCGGCCACGAGGAACAGGGTGATCCCGTCGCTGTCGCCCGCCGCGCCCGAGGTGCGGGCGGCGACGACCAGCAGGTCGGCGGCCTCGCCGTCGAGCACGAAGGTCTTGGTCCCGTTCAGGACGAAGCCGCCGCCGGACGCCGTCGCCGACAGCGCCGTGTTCAGCGGCGCGTGATGCGAGCCCTCGTCGACCGCCAGGGCCCCGACCGCCTCGCCGGTGGCGATCCTCGGCAGCCAGGCGGCCTTCTGGGCGTCCGAACCGCCCAGGACCAGGGCGGAGGCGGCGACCAGGGCGGTGGAGAGCAGGGGGGAAGCCACCAGGTTGCGGCCGGTCTCCTCCAGGATCAGCCCCAGGCCCAGGTAGCCGAAGGCCGAGCCGTCGAAGTCCTCGGGCACGATCACCCCGGCCCAGCCCATGGCGCCCATCTCGCTCCAGGTTGCCGGATCGAAGCTCTGCCTGGAGCCGCCGTCGCGCAGCTTGCGCAGCGCGCCGACCGGGGCGCTGTCCTGCGTCCAGCCTTTGGCCGCGTCGCGCAGCATGGTCTGTTCTTCGGTCAGGACGGCCATGTCAGGCTTGCTCCAGCTCGTGGTTTTGATGGCGGACGGCCCAGTCGAGGGCCTGTTCGAGACGGTCGTTGCCCCAGAAGAGCTCGCCGTCGGCGGTGACGAAGGAGGGCGCGCCGAACAGGCCGCGCTCCTGGGCCTGGCGGACATGGTCCTTCAGGCGGGTCTTGATGGGATCGGTCGCGGCGGCGGCCAGCACCGCGTCAGGCCCGGCGCCGACCGAGGCGATCAGCGGGGCCAGCACCTCGGCTTTCGAGATGTCCTGGTCGTCGACGAAATTGGCCGTGTAGACCGCGCGGCTGAAGGCCGGGGTCCAGCCGTCCTCCAGGCCGACGATCGCCACGCGGGCCGCGAGAAGCCCGTTGCGCGGGAACTGGCTGGGATGGACCAGCGGCAGGCCTTCCATGTCGCAGACCCGTTGCAGGTCGCGCCACATGTAGTCACCTTTGATCGGGAAGGCGTTGAACGGGCTGTCGTTCAACCCCTGCTGCTCGTGCATCAACGGTCCCAGCAGGAACGGCCGCCAGGCCACGGCCACGCCCGCCTGCTGCGCCAGGCGCTCGATGCGCATGGCGGCGGGGTAGCTGTAGGTGCTGCCGAACTCGTACCAGAACTCGAGCATCGGACTACTGATGGTCCAGCAGTCCGAGGACACGCTTGGCGACGACGTTGAGGTTAACCTCGCTGGTGCCCCCCTCGATCGAGTTGCCCTTGGCGCGCAGCATGGCGCGCGGCGCGGCCAGCTCGTCCTTGCTGAAGCCTTCGCCCTCCCAGCCCAGGCCCTGCAGGCCCAGGGCCTCGACCAGCAGCTCGGTGCGCTCCTGGTTCATCTTGGCGGCGGCGTACTTGATGATCGACACGGCGGCGCTGGGGCCCGAGCCGGTCTTGGACTCGGCCTCGGCGCGGCGCACGGTCAGCATGAAGGCGTGGGCGTCCATGCGGTGATGGGCGATGCGGGCCCGCAGGTCGCCGTCGGCCAGGCGGCCCAGGGCGTCGACCCCGATCTCCGCCTTGGCCGCCTCGACCACGTCCAGCCCGCCGCCGCCGCCGAAGCCCGAGGCCGAGATGTTCTGGCGCTCGTACTGGAGGAGGCGCTTGGCGATGTCCCAGCCGCCGTTGACCTTGCCGACCAGCTGCTCCTTGGGGACCTTCACATTGTCGAAGAAGGTCTCGCAGAACGGCGAGGAGCCGCTGATCAGCTTGATCGGCCGGGCCTCGACGCCGGGCGAGGTCATGTCGAACAGCACGAACGAGATGCCCTCGTGCTTCTTGGTGGTGTCGGTGCGCACCAGGCAGAAGATCCAGTCGGCCTGGTCGGCGTAGCTGGTCCACACCTTCTGACCGTTGATCAGCCAGTGGTCGCCCTTGTCTTCGCACTTGGTCTGCAGGGAGGCGAGGTCGGAGCCCGCGCCCGGCTCGCTATAGCCCTGGCACCAGCGGGTCTCGCCGCGGACGATTTCCGGCAGGAAGCGCTTCTTCTGTTCCTCGGTGGCGTATTCCAGCAGCACCGGGCCCAGCATCCAGATGCCGAAGCTCATCAGGGGGGGGCGGGCCTTGAGGCGGCGCAGCTCCTGCTCCAGCACCTTGTTCTGGGCCTTGGACAGGCCGCCGCCGCCGTATTCCTTGGGCCACATCGGGGCGGTCCAGCCGCGCTCGGCCATGCGGTCCAGCCATAGTTTGGCGTCGGGGCTCTTCCACTTGAATTTCTTGCCGCCCCAGGGCGCGTCGTCCTCGCCCATCGGGGCGTTCAGCGACGAGGGGTAGCTTCGTTCAAGCCAAGCGCGCGTCTCGGCCCGGAAAGTCTCCAGATCGCCGCCGCCGAAATCCGCCATGGCCGTTCTCCCTAGCTCGCCCGTCTTTGTCTTTTCGCGGCGCCGTCGTTCTCAGGGCTTCCCGCGTCGGCCGGCAGACTACGCCATGAAACGACGGGGGCAAGCCTATTCAAACAGGTGTTCGTCATGCGATGGGCGACCTTGGCGGGGCAGGCGCGCTATAGAAGACGGCGATGACGTGTCCCGCTGGGATTCGCCGATCAGGGGTCTTGATGTCCGCGCCGCAACTGAGACCAGCCGTCCTCGCCGTCGCGCCGACGCTGTCGGCCATCCTGGCGGCCTGCGCCGGGATCCTGCTGCTGGCCTCGGGCGCGACGCCGTCCGAGCCGACCCGCTTCGCGATCTGGCTGGCCGTCGCGCCTGGACCCCTGATCGAGGTCAGCCACTTCGTCTCGTCCATCCTGGGCCTGGTCCTGATCCTGCTGGCCTTCGGCCTGCGCGCGCGCCTGGACGCGGCCTGGTGGGCGGCGCTGTTCACCCTGGCGGGCGGGGCGATCCTGGCGCTGTTCAAGGGGCTGAACTGGGAAGAGACCGTCATCCTGTCGGCGATCATGCTGGCCATGCTGCCGTTCCATGAGGCCTTCCCGCGCAAGGCGGCCCTGTCGCGGATGGAGATCACGCCCGGCTGGCTGCTGTCGGCCGCGGCGGCCCTGATCGGAGTGGCCCTGTGCGGCTGGTGGACCTTCGCCCACACCGAATACGCCGACCAGTCGGTGATGAAGACCATCGGCGACCGGGAAGTGGCCCGCGCCATCCGCTCGTCGGCCGCCGCCGCCATCGTGCTGATGGCCATCGGCGTCTGGCGGCTGATCTCGACCCCCGCCACCCCCCCCGTTGTCGATGACACCGACCCGGAATTCGACCGCGTGCGCGCCATCCTGGCCAAGGCCGAGAACGCCGAGCCGCCGTCGAACCTGGCCCTGCTGGGCGACAAGCGCTTCCTGTTCTCGGCCTCGGGCGAGAGCTTCCTGATGTTCGGCGTGCGCGGCCGCTCGTGGATCGCCATGGGGCCGCCGGTCGGCCGCGACGACGAGCGCATGGAGCTGTTCTGGCGGTTCCGCGAACTGGCCGACGCCCACGCCGCCCGCGCCGGCTTCTACGCCCTGGGCCCTGCCGACCTGCCCGACAGCGTCGATCTGGGGCTGGCGATCCAGAAGACCGGCGAAAGCGCCGCCGTCCCGCTGGAGGCCTTCTCCCTGGCCGGCCGTCGCCGCGAGGTCCTGCGCCGCAACTGGCGAAAGGCCGGGGAGGGGGGGGCGGCGTTCGAGGTCCTGCCGGCCGACCAGGTCCATACGATCATGCCCGCGCTCAAGGCGATCTCCGACGCCTGGCTGGCCCACCACGCCGGCGGCGAGAAGAGCTTCTCGATGGGCGGCTTCGACGAGCGCTACGTGGCCGAGTTCCCGGTGGCGCTGGTGCGGGTCGAGGACCGGATCGTCGCGTTCGCCACCCTGTGGACCACGGCGAGCAAGGTCTCGTTCTCGATGGACCTGATGCGCTACTCCGACGACGCGCCCAAGAACGTCATGGACTACCTGTTCGTCGAGCTCTTGGGCTGGGGCAAGGAGCAGGGCTACCAGGCGTTCGAGTTCGGCGTGGCCCCGCTGGCCGGCCTGGACGATCGCCCGCTGGCCCCGATCATGTCGCGCGTGGGCCGCCTGCTCTACGAGCGCGGCGAGGAAATCTACAATTTCCAGGGCGTGCGGCGGTACAAGGACAAGTACGACCCGGTCTGGCAGCCGCGCTACATTGCCGCGCCTCACAAGTGGGCCATACCCTTTTTGCTTGCGGACATCGGTCTGCTCTCGTCCGGCGGCGTCTCCGGCCTGACGAAAAGGCCGCGACCTAGTAGCGCGGGTCGCCCGTCTTCATCCCCAGCAGATTGAGGATATGGGCCGCCATCAGCAGGGCCACGACGGCGCCGGCCACCATCAACGGACGCCACGGCATCATGCGCGGACCCTTTAAAACATTGATCGGACGGGCTCCGCGCCAGCCGCAGAACACGGCGAACAGCAGGGCGGCGACGGCGACGACAATGGTGGTTGGAAGGTCCATTCGCCTCTCATGGCCTGCGACAATCGGCCATGCAAATCGTTAACGCGCGTTAACCACGTGCAGCCGAATCTTAGGTACACACGTTGAGAAGGTGTGCCTGTTAACCATCCACAGTTTATCTTGACCATAACTATATGTAGCGGTGGTGGTCGCGTTTACACGCTAGGAATCGGTGACTAGCGTTGGTTCCCAGGTGCATAGGGAACGATTCGGATGACGGCCGCGGCGCCATGGAGCGTTAAGGGGATCGACCCCAAGGCACGGGAGGTCGCTAAGGATCTCGCGCGTCGCTCCGGCATGACGCTGGGCGAATGGCTCAACCGCATGATCATCGAGGGCGAGGGTTTCGACGTCTCGGCCCTGGAAGCCTTCGGCGAACCCAGCCGTCCCTCCCTGGCGGTCAACAACGACGGCGCCAAACCTTCCTATTACGAGACCGACCGCGGCGGCGCGCCGTCGCGCATCGAAGCCCGTGAGCATCCCGCCGACGAGGTCGGCCGCGTGGCCGTCGCCCTGGACCGCCTGACCGACCGCATCGAGGCGGCCGAGAAGCGTTCGGCCCAGGCCATCAACGGCATCGACGAATCCGTGCGCGGCGCCCTCCAGCGCCTGGTCGCCGCCGAGCGCGAGCAGGTCGCCGTGGCCGCCCGCTTCGAGGGCGTGGTGGACGAGATCAAGACCGACCAGACCCGCGCCGCCGAGCGGCTGCGCCGCATCGAAGCCGAAGCCGTCGGCCCGCGCTCGGCCGAAGCGCTTCGGGCCCTGGAAGGGGCCTTGGGCAAGGTCGCCGGGCACCTCTATGAAGGCGAAGCCCGCACCCGCGAGACCCTCGCCCATCTGGAACAGCGCCTGGACAACCAGGCCGGCGTCGGGGCCGGCGATCCCTCGGCCCTGGTCGAAGAGGTCGTGGCCCGTCTGGGTCAGCGCCTGGAAGCCGCCGAAGCCCGCACCGCCGAGGCCCTGCAGGCCCTGAACACCTCGTTCAGCGCCCTGGACGGCCGTCTTCAGACCGTCGAGAGCAGCAATCCGGGCGAGGGTATCCAGAAGCGTCTGGACGACCTGACCGGCAGCCTGACCCAGCGCATGGAAGCCGCCCGCCTGGAGATGGCGACCAAGCTGCGCCAATCCGCCGACGGCCGCTTCGACCGCATGGAGCAAAAGCTCGGCGAGATGACCGCCCACGTGCAGGCCGCCGAGCAGCGCTCGGCCAAGGCCATCGAGCACATGGGCCGTGAAGTGGTCGGCATGGCCGACGCCCTGAACCGCCGCGTCCAGACCTCGGACGCCCGCAACACCGCCGCCATCGCGCAGGTCGCCGCCAGCATCGACCAGAAGCTGAACCGCGCCGACAGCGTCCAGGCCCAGGCCCTCGAGAAGCTGGGCACGGAAATCGCCCGGATCACCGAGAAGCTGGCCGAGCGGATCAGCAACGCCGAACGCCGCAACGCCCTGGCCATCGACGACGTCGGCGACCAGGTCACCCGCGTCACCGACCGCCTGAACCAGCGCCACGAGCGCACCTCGCAGGAACTGGTCGACCGCATCCGCCAGAGCGAGGAGCGCACCGCCCGCCTGCTGGAGGAAGCGCGCGAGAAGATCGACACCAAGCTGGGCGAGGCCCAGCGCCGCCTGGCCGAGCAGGCCGCCGCCGCCGCCGCCGCGCCGCCCGCGCGTCCCGCCCCGTCGCCGTTCGACGACGGCGAGCGCTATTCGTTCGGCGGCGAGGCCGTGCCCGAGGACGTCTTCGACCAGCCGGCCGCCTACATGCCGGCCAAGGCCTCCACGCCGGCGCGCACCGCCGCGCCGGCCGCCTTCCAGAGGCCCGCCTTCGAGGCCCCGGCGTTCGAAACCACGGCCTTCCCGACCAGCGAGCCGCCCGAGCTCGAATTCGGCGACGAGGACTTCGAGGCCGCCGACGGCTTCACCTCGGCCCTGGAACCGGAAACGGCGTTCGAGCCGGAAACGGAATACGACAGCGATTTCTCGGCTCCCGAGTTCGCCGCCGCCGAATTTTCCGCCCCGCAAGAGCCCGCCGCGCCGTCGCGCCCGCTGTCGACGCGGGAAGTGATCGAGCAGGCCCGGGCCGCCGCCCGTCAGGCCGCTCTGACCGGCGACGCCAAGGGCAAGGACAAGCCCAAGGACAAGAAGACGGGGACCTCGCTGTTCGCCGGCTTCGGCGCCAAGAGCGCCCAGAAGAAGGCCAAGAAGGGCGCGATGAAGACCGCCCTGATGGTTTCGGCGACCGCCGCCTGCCTGGGCGTGGCCTCGGCCGGCGCGATCATGAGCCTGACCCAAGGCACTGGCCCGCTGCCGGACCGCGTGGCCCAGGGCCTGTCGAACAAGACCACGGGCGAGATCCGCACCGCCGAAACCGACACCAGCCCGGTCGGCGCCCGCGCCGCCGTGGCGCTGACCACGCCGGCTCCGGTGGAAGCGGCTCCCGTCGACGCCGCGCTCGCCGCCGTCGCGACGCCGCCCGCCGAGAACGCTCAGGCGCTCTACGAAGACGGCGTGCGCCGCATTGAGGCCAAGGACCGCACCGGTCTGGACAGCCTGCGCAAGGCCGCCAACCTCGGCCTGCCGCGCGCCCAGTTCTATCTGGCCAAGATGTACGAGGTCGGCGAGGGCGGGGTGAAGAAGGACCTGGTCGAGGCCCGTCGCTGGACCGAGCGCGCCGCCACGGCCGGCGAGGCCCGCGCCATGCACAACATGGCCCTGTACTACTACAAGGGCGAAGGCGGCGAACGGAACTCGACCAAGGCCGCCAGCTGGTTCCGCAAGGCGTCGGACCTGGGCCTGGTCGACAGCCAGTTCAACCTGGCCCAGCTCTATGAAGGCGGTTGG
Organism: Caulobacter sp. Root1455; assembly: GCF_001426905.1. Taxonomy (GTDB): domain Bacteria; phylum Pseudomonadota; class Alphaproteobacteria; order Caulobacterales; family Caulobacteraceae; genus Caulobacter. The sequence goes on along the minus strand of NZ_LMFQ01000021.1, from coordinate 181,251 downwards.
GGCGTCAGCCAAAACCCGACCGAAGCCTACAAGTGGTACCTGATCGCCGCGCGGTCGGGCGACACCGCCTCGCGCGCCCGGGCCATCGCCCTGCGCGCCCAGTTGACCGCCGAGGGCCAGCGGATCGCCGAGCGTTCGGCCAGCGCCTTCCGCTCTCAGGCCGCGACGCCGGTCCAGACCGTCGCCACGGCCGCCGCGCCCAGCGCCGGCCTGGCCACCGCTCAGCGGGCGCTCTCCAAGCTGGGCTACTATCAGGGCCCTCAGGACGGCGTCACCTCGCCGGCCCTGCAGATGGCCATCGCCGCCTATCAGCGCGACCAGAATCTCCAGACATCCGGCGCGCTGGACGGCGAGACCCTCAGCCGCCTGTCGACCTGGGCCCGCTGAGCCCGACGATCGTTTCGATCGCCAAAGCCAAGCTTTCAAAGCTCGTTTAGGTGAGCATACTGCGATGCTCGTCCACAGGCTGTGTCCTGTGGTCAAATATCGTTCGTGGACCTATGGGCTGACCTCGGTAATAGTCGGTCCCTTCCGGGGGGAAGGGCGCGCGTCGGAGCTCGCGCCCGAAGGAGTAGACATGGCGTTCGAAGCAGCAGCGGCCGATCACACGCAGGATCGCGTGCCGGTACCTCCGGCCGTATGGGTTTGCGGCCTGGCCACGTTGCTGCCCTTCGTCCTCTGCTCGGCGCTGTTCTGCTACGGCCCCATCGACATGCGCCAGGTCGCGCTGATCAGCCTGCTGGCCTATTCCAGCGCCATGATGTCGTATCTGGGCGGCGTGCGGTGCGGCCTCGAGATCGAGCGCCCCAACCCGCGCTGGCTGACCCTGGGCCTGTCCCTGTTGTTCCCCCTGGCCGGTTTCGGCCTACTGCTGGGCGGCCTGAAGTTCGAGCCCGCCTGGCAGCTTTCCGGCTTCCTGCTGGTCTTCATCCTGCAATGGCTGTGGGACGTGACCAACCATGACGGTCCCGCCTGGCGTCCGCGCCTGCGCACCCTGCTGACGTCCGGCGCGGCCATTTCGCTGGCCTTCGCTTTGGAACAGGCCCTCCACCTCTAGACGCGCCCCTATCGGGCCGTGGCCAGCTTTTCCGTCGCCGCCGCGTCCGTCGCCGCGGCCGTGGTGACATCGGCCGGAGGCGCGGCGATCACGACCACCGAGGCGGGCTCCGGGGCCTTGGGCGCGTTGATCAGCGGCGTTTCCTCGTTGAGCGGGTCGGACACGCAGGCCAGGGCGACCTGTTTGCTGAGCTTTTCTTCCTTGGCGCCCTGTTGCATGCCCAGGGCGGCCGAGGCCACCGTGCCGGCGAACGGCACCACGGCGTTGCCGCCCATGCTGAGGGCCTTGCTGACCAAGCCGGACTTCTCGTAGTCGATCGCCTTGGCGCGAATGGCCTTGCAGGCTTCGGTGTCGTATTTCGGGTCCTTGGCGTCGAGCTTGGCCACGGTCTTGACCGGGGCCTCGCCGGCCGCGGCGGCCAGCGGTGAAGCCGACAGGGCTAGAACGGCGCCGATGCCGATCAGGATCGGTCGCATAACGGTTCTCCTTACCAATGTCCCGGGGATCAAACGCCCGGGCGCGATGGGTGATCCGTCTGGAGCGTTTTCGAGCGAAGCCGCTTCCGGGTCGCGTGAAGAAAATTCGTCAAAACAAAGATCTAGGTCGCGTCACTAGTCCGGGCGCAGCGACTTCCAGCCGACCGCGTGCACCCGACGGGGGCCCAAGGCGGCCGCCAGGGCCGGGCCGCCGAACAGAGGCGCGAAAGCCTGGTCCAGGATGTTCAGTCCGCCGGTGAAGGCCCCGAAGGCCGGCAGGACCAGGCGGCTGCCGTCGGTGACGAAACAGCGCCGCCGCACGGTGGCCCGACCGCTGGTGACGCGGGCCGCCGGATGCAGGTGGCCGGCCACCTCGCCGGGCTGAGCGCCGGGCACGGGCTCGTGGCGGAAGGTCAGACCGGCGATCGCCGCCTCGTCGACCACGTCGCCGGGCAGGGCGCGGGGGCCGTCCTCGTCGTGATTGCCCACCGCCCAGACCAGTCGGCGACCCACGGCCAGGGCGGCGATCCGGGCCCGGTCTTCCTCCGGCAGCCGGTCCTCGCCGGCCCCGTCGTGGAAGCTGTCGCCCAGGAAGACCAGGGTCGCGGGCGACAGCGACGCCAGTTCGCGCTCCAGCCGGTCCAGGGTCTCGCGCGTGTCGTAGGGCGGCAGCATCTGGCCGAAGCGCGCGGCGTAGCTGCTGCCCTTCTCGAAGTGCAGGTCGGCCACGACCATGGTGCGCTCGGCTTCCAGCCACAGGGCTCCGGAGTGACGCAGCACGGCGCGCGCCCCCGCGATCTCGATCCGCAGGCCGCCGCAGTCGCCGATTTGGAACGCCAGACTGGTCACGTCGTGGATACTCTCACTAGGTTATCGCTCCGCGATCAGGCATCAAGCCATCGCCTCGGCGATCAGGTCTTCCTCGGCCTCGGCCAGGATCATTTCCCCGGCCGCGTCGCCCGGGGCGCGTTCGCGACCGATCTCCAGCATGATCGGCACGGCGAACGGCGAAACATGGTCCAGCGCCGCATGGCGGATGCGGCCGCCGCCGATCCGCGCCAGCAGGTCGCCCAGCCGCGCCACGTCCAGCGAACCGGTCGCCGCGTCGGCCCGGGCGCAGCGCAGCAGCAGATGGTCGGGCTGGTGGCGGCGCAGGACGTCATAGATCAGGTCGGTCGAGAAGGTCACCTGGCGGCCGGATTTCTCCTGGCCCGGATGGCGGCGCTCGATCAGGCCCGAGATCAGGGCGCAGGCCTTGAAGGCCCGCTTCATCAGGAAGCTTTCATCCAGCCACGCTTCCAGGTCGTCGCCCAGCATGTCCTGGGCGAACAGCTCGTCCAGATCCAGCTCGTCCATCGGCTTCAGCGCCCAGATGGCGACCGCGTAGTCGTTGGCCACGAAGCCCAACGGGCCGATGCCCAGCCGGTCCAGCCGCCGCGTCAGCAGCATGGCCAGGGTGGTGTGGGCCAGGCGTCCCTCGAACGGATAGCAGACCAGATGGAAGCGCTTCCCATGCGGGAAGGTCTCCAGCAGCATCTCGTCCTGCTCGGGCATGATCGAGCGGACCTTCTGATAGTTCAGCCACTCCTGGACGTCGGGGGGCAGGGCGGGCCATTCGCGCTCGTCGTGCATCATCGCCCGCACGCGGCCGGCCAGATAGGTCGACAACGGGAACTTCGACCCGCCCCAGCTGGGCATCATCGGGTCCTTGTCGGGCGCGGGGGTGACGAACGCGTCGGCCCCGACCAGGCTGTTGAACCGCCAGACCTGGCCGGCGAAGATGAAGGTGTCGCCCGGCGTCATCGCCTCGAAGAAGCCTTCCTCGGCCTCGCCGACCTTGCGCCCGCCCATGGGGCGTTTGCCGCCGCCTATACGGACATTGATCATGGCCGGCGATACGATGGCCCCGATGTTCATCCGGTGGGCCAGCACCGCCTGGGCGTTGCGGGCGCGCCAGAGGCCGTCCTGGCCCGGCACGATGCGGCGGAACTTGTCATAGGTGCGCAGCGCGTAGCCGCCAGTCGAGACGAAGTCGACGACGGTCTCGAAGTCCTCCCACGACAGGTCGGCATAGGGACCGGACGTGCGAACCTCGTCATAGAGGTCGGTCAGGGCGAAGGGTTCGGAACACGCGCAGCCCATGATGTGCTGGGCCAGGGTGTCCAGCGTGCCGGTGCGGGCCGGCTCGCCGTCCAGGTGGCCGCCCAGGATGGCGTCGGCGGCGGCGCGGCACTCCAGATATTCGAAGCGGTTGGCCGGAGCCAGGATGGCGCGCGAGGGCTCGTCCAGGCGGTGGTTGGCGCGGCCGATCCGCTGGACCATCCGCGAGGCGCCCTTGGGCGCGGCCAGCTGGATGACCAGGTCGACGTCGCCCCAGTCGATGCCCATGTCCAGGGTCGAGGTGCAGACCACGGCCCGGATCTCGCCGCGCGCCATGGCCGCCTCGACCTTGCGGCGTTGCTCGGCCGCCAGGCTGCCGTGGTGCAGGGCGATGGCCAAGCCGTCGTCGTTCAGCTTCCAGAGTTCCTGGAAGGCAAATTCCGCTTGAAAACGCGTGTTGACGAAGACCAGGGCGGTCTTGGCGCCTTTGATGATCTCGTAGATCTCGGCCATGGCATGCTGGGCCGTATGGCCCGCCCAGGGCACCTTGCCGCCGGACACCAGCACCTCGACGATCGGCTGCGCGCCGCCGGAACCCAGGACGAGGTCAACGGAATGCAGTTCCTCCCCCTGTGGGGGAGGTGTCGATCGAAGATCGACGGAGGGGGGAGTGGCTGGCTTATCAAGATTCCCCCCACCGACGCTTTGCGTCGCCTCCCCCACGGGGGGAGGGCCGTTCCAGCCCAGCCACCGCCGCACCAGGTCCGGATCGTCCACCGTCGCCGACAGCCCGACCCGCCGCAGGTTCGGCGCGAACAGCTGCAGCCGCGCCAGGCCCAGCGACAGCAGGTCGCCGCGCTTAGACGGCCAGATGGCGTGGGCCTCGTCGATGATGACGCAGGACAGGTCGGCGAAATAACCCCGCGCGCCCTCCCAGGCGCAGAACAGGGCCAGTTGCTCGGGCGTGGTCAGCAGGATGTCGGGCGGCCGCAGGCGCTGGCGCTGCTTGCGGGCCTCGCCGGTGTCGCCGGTGCGGCTCTCGGCGACGATGTTCAGGCCCATCTCGCGGATCGGCGTGGCCAGGTTGCGCTCGATGTCGACCGCCAGGGCCTTGAGCGGCGAGATGTAGAGGGTGTGGACGCCCGCCGGCGTGTTGCGCGGCGCGCGCTGCGCCAGCTCGATCAGGCTGGGCAGGAAGCCGGCCAGGGTCTTGCCGCCGCCCGTGGGCGCGATCAGCAGGGCGTCGCGGCCCAGCCGGCCCTTCTCGATCATGGCCAACTGATGCGGCCTGGGCGCCCAGCCGCGCGAGGCGAACCACTGCTCAAAGCGGGGAGGAAGGGCGGTCGCCTCGGCCATTGATCGGCCTATAGCATGTTCCCGTTCCGTTTCCATGCGTCAACCTGCCTACGTTCGGCGTTTTGACAAGGGTGGTACGCAAGTCCATCCCTAGGTTCTGATCGTTAGGGGCGTACGAAGATGGGACGGATGGCGACGAGCGGCCTGACGGGTCTGGTCCTGGCGGCGATGCTGGCGACGAGCGCGCCGGTCTTGGCGGCGCCCGTTGGGCAGGCCGAGCCCGCGCGAGCCGAGCTTCTGCGCCGCGCCAAGGCTGGCGACGTCAGCGTCTACGACCGTCTGGCGCAAAGCTATCTGACCGCCGAGGGCGACCAGCGGGACGTCGACGCCGCGGTGCGCTGGCTTAACGCGGGCGTCAGGGCCGGCGACACCGCCTGCATGATCGCCCTGGGCAATCTCTATTTCGCGGGCGACGACCTGGATCAGGACGAAGCCAAGGCGCTGTCGCTGTACAAGGCCGCCGCCGCCGAGGGCGACGCCCTGGGGGCCTACAACGCCGGGCTGGTCTACGAGACCACCGCCGACGATCTGACCCAGGCCGTGGGCTGGTATTGGCGGGCCGCGACCGGCGGCGACCAGGGCGGGATGTACAAGCTGGCCCTGGCCTATCAGCTGGGACTGGGCCTGCCCGCCGATGAGGCTCAGGCCGTGGCCTGGATGCGCAAGGCCGCCGCCGCCGGCTCGGTCGACGCGATCAACGATCTGGGCTCGTACTACCTGCAGGGCTACGGCGTGCCGGTCGACGAGGTCCAGGCGCTGCAGCTCTATGTGGACGCGGCCCAGCAAGGCTCGGCGGTGGCCATGGCCAATGTCGCCGCCGCCTATCACAACGGCGAAGGGGTCGCGGTCGATCTGCAAAAGGCCCTGAGCCTCTACGCCCTGTCGGCCAGCGCCGGCAACCTGACGGCCTATTACGAACTGGGCCAGATGTATGAGGACGGCGAGGGCGTGAAGGCCAGCCGCGCCAAGGCCGTGCAGCTGTACCGGATGGCCGCCGAGAGCGACGACGACGAGGTGGCCGAAATGGCCGAGGACGCCGTCGAGCGCCTCGAGGGCGGCTCCTCGGAAACCCCGATCGCCTAGAGCCCCGTAAAAAGGCTCGAGCCCTTCGTTCGCATTTTGTTTCGGCCGCCGACCTGCTAAATCAGGGGCGTGACCGCACAGATTCCCGCCCTCGATCTCGCCCCCGCCCTGGTGGTTCTGCCCGGCCCGCGCGCCGGCGTCGCCGACGGCTCGGGCGAGGGGCGGGTCATGCGCACGCCCGACGCCCGCGACCTGTTCGAGTACGGGCCGGTGCTGGTGGCCCACGCCGCGATGACCGCCAAACGGCTGAACCTGCAGGCCCCGGCTCGCGGGCGCGGCGTATTCGACGTGCTGGAGCTCTACGCCTTCACCCGGCCGGCCACCTTCTGCGCGCCGTCGGCGGTAGGGCTGGCCACGGCGCTGGGCCTGCCCGAGCCCAAGGGCGCGGCCGCCCAAGCTCAGACCCTGCGGGACGCCGCCGCGGCGCTGCTGCACGAGCTGGCCCTGACGCCCCGGCCGTCGCGCGAGGAGGCCCTGGCCGTCGCCGAGACCCTGGCCCGGGCCGGCTGGGCCTGGGGACCGGCGGTGGTCGGCGCCCTGCGTTCGGCGCCGTTCGGCAATCAGTTCCGCAGTTCCGGCCTGGACGTCTGGGCCCGCGCCACCGAGTGGGAGGACCAGGCGCCGCCCGGCGAGCCCGGTTCGCGTCCCGTCGATCCGGAACGGGCCAGTGAACGGCTGCGCGAACTGCTGCACCGTTCGGGCCTGGACGAGGTGCGCGAGGCCCAGGACACCTTCGCCCGCGAGGCCGCCTACGCCTTCGCCCCCCGCGAGCGCGAGGGCGAGCCGCAGATGATGCTGGCCGAGGCCGGCACCGGGGTCGGCAAGACCCTGGGCTATCTGGCCCCGGCCTCGCTGTGGGCCGAGGCCAACGGCCCTTCGGTGTGGATCAGCACCTACACCCGCGCCCTACAGCGCCAGATCGAGCGCGAAAGCCACGCGATCTATCCCGACCCGCTGGTCCGGGCCCGCAAGGCGGTGGTCCGCAAGGGCCGCGAGAACTACATCTGCCTGCTGAACTTTCAGGAGCAGGTCAACACCGCCCAGCTGGGCAACGGCGATCTGATCGGCCTGGCGCTGGCGGCCCGCTGGGCCCGCGTCAGCCGCGACGGCGACATGACCGGCGGCGACTTCCCGGCCTGGCTGCCGACCCTGTTCGCCATCGCGCCCTCGGTCCAGGCTGGGCCGGCCAACCTGGTCGACCGGCGCGGCGAGTGCATCCACGCCGGCTGCCAGCACTATCGCGTCTGCTTCATCGAAAAGGCCGTGCGGGCCTCCAAGCGGGCCGACATCGTCATCGCCAACCACGCCCTGGTGCTGAGCCAGGCCGCCTTCGACGGGGCGCGGGCGGCGCGCGGCCTGAAGGGCGACAACGAGACCACCTCGCTCAAGCGCATCGTCTTCGACGAGGGCCACCATCTGTTCGACGCCGCCGACAGCGCCTTTTCGGCGGCGCTCTCGGGCGCGGAGGCGGCCGAGCTGCGGCGCTGGTTGCGCGGGCCCGAGGGGCGCGGCCGGCGGGGCAGGGGGCTGGAAGCCCGTCTGCTGGACATCATCGGAGAGCGCGAGGGGGCCCGCGCGGCCCTGAACGCCGCGCTTCAGGCCGCCGCCGCCTTGCCGGGCGAGGGCTGGTCGGGCCGCATCGCGCCGCCGGACGGCCAGGTCAATCCGATCGGCCCTATTGAAACATACTTGGTCTCGGTGATTGAACAGCTGCGGGCTCGAGTCACCGACCGTCCCGGCGCGGCCGAGCAGGGGCTGCAATGCGCCGCCCGTCCGGCCATCGACCTGGTCCGCGAACGGGCCGGCGAGGCTTCCCGGGCCCTGGCCGCCATCGAGGCCCCGCTGCTGGCCCTGGCCCGCCACCTGGAAGACGTGCTGGACGAGGAGACCGACACCCTGCCGACCTCGGAGCGCGCGCGGATCGAGGGCGCGCTGCGCGGCCTGGACCGCCGGGCCCGCATGACCCTGCCGGCTTGGCGCTCGATCCTGAAGGCCATCGACGAGGATGCGGAAGACGACCCGGAGTTCGTCGACTGGTTCGAGGCGACCTTCCTCTACGGCCGCGTCGTCGACGCCGCCTGCCGCCGCCATTGGGTGGACCCGACCGAACCGCTGCGCGCCGCGGTGCTGAGCCCCGCCCATGGCGTGCTGGTGACCAGCGCCACCCTGACCGACCCGGCTCTGGAAGACCCGTTCGCCCTGGCCGAGATGCGCACCGGCGCCGCGCGCCTGCCGCAGTCGCCCAAGGTGCTGCGCCTGGTCTCGCCGTTCGACTACGCGAAGAACACCCGCGCCTTCGTGGTCACCGACGTCGGCAAGGACGATCCGCGCCAAGTCTCGGCGGCGATGCGCGAGCTGTTCCTGGCGGCCGGCGGCGGCGGGCTGGGCCTGTTCACCGCCATCCGAAGGCTGAAGGCCGTGCATGAACGGATCGCCGCGCCCCTGGCCGACCAAGGCCTGGCGCTCTACGCCCAGCACGTCGATCCGCTGGAGGCCGGCGCCCTGGTCGACATCTTCCGGGCCGAGGAGGACGCGTGCCTGCTAGGCACAGACGCGATCCGCGACGGCATCGACGTGCCGGGCCGGTCCCTGCGCCTGCTGGTCTTCGACCGCGTGCCGTGGCCGCGTCCCGACGTGCTGCACAAGGCCCGCCGCGCGAGATTTGGCGGCAAGGGGTATGATGACAGCACCGCGCGCGCCCGCATCAGCCAGGCCTTCGGCCGCCTGATCCGCCGGGCCGACGATCGGGGGGTGTTCGTGATGCTGGACGCCGCCGCCCCGACCCGCCTGTTCTCCAGCTTGCCCGAGGGCGTGACGATCGAGCGCGTGGGCCTGGTCGAGGCGATCGAGGCCACCGCCGCATTTTTGTCGGAAGACCGTTCTTAATCAGCGCGATATCTGGTTTTCATAGACCGTCTGAAAGGGACGCGTCGCTCGGGAATGTCTCCGTTGGTGTTGTTTCGAGGTTGGACGGCCCTGGCGGCCGTGGTGTTTCTGGGGATCGCGCCGGCTGCTCGGGCGGGCGAGTTCGTGCGCGCCGATTGCCAGTTCCTGATCAAGCCGACCGACGCCATCCGCTTCGACACCGACGAGCATCTGCGCTGGTACAAGCGGTTCTGGACCGGGACCTGCGATCGCCTGTCGTTCTGCTTCCCGGGCTCGCCCAACTGGAACGACATCGTCGGCAAGCTGCTGGTCAAGGGCGGGCCGACCGAGCAGCCGACCCTGCTGCCCAAGGCCTGCCGCCTGGGTCAGCTGATCGGCCTGGAGTGGGCCAGGGACAAGGGCGTCCAGAAGATCAGCACCAAGGATCTGAAGCTGTTCAACGGCATGCTCGAGGCGGCCGGCGATCCGCTGAAGGGCGTTGAGGCCGTCGAGACGAGGGCCCGGGCCATGACCGGCCTGCCGGCGAGAACGCCGGCGCCCAAAAAGCCCTGATAGAGTCGCTCATCCGACGCAATGGCGTCGAATTCCTGCAACGGAACGCGCCTACACACCTCGCCCAAGGGGGGAAGTGCCAGGAGCGTTAGATGACCAGATCCCAGATCACCGCCGACATGGCCGTCGACGAACAGGCCGACCCCGGCCACGTTCGGTCGGCCCGGGCCCTGGTGCAGGGCGTGCGGTGGCGCAGCGGCCTGTCGCAGGACGAGTTCGCGCGGGCCTTCTGCATCCCCCTGGCCCAGTTGGCGGCCCTGGAGCTGGGTCAGGCCCGGCCCGACGCGGCCCTGACGGCCTATCTGCGGGTCATCGACCATGCGCCGGACGTGGTGCGCGAGGCGCTGGAGCGCTTCTAGGGCGTCCCAGCCGCACGGGATTTGTCGTCGGGTCCGCCGTCTGGCATGGAGGAGGCGAGTAGGGAGCCTTCGCCTCGTGACCGACATTCGCACCCAGAAGCAGCGCATGCTGGCCGGCGATCTCTACAGCCCCATCGATCCTGAGATCATGGCCGACCACGAGGCGGCGGTGGCCTGGATGGGCCGCTACAACGCCCTGGATCTGCCGCCGTCGGAGCGCCACGCCCTGCTGCGCGAACTGCTGGCGCAGGTCGGCGACCGCGTCAGCATCCGGCCGCCGTTCCACTGCGACTACGGCTACAACATCTCGATCGGCGAGGGGGTGTTCCTCAACTTCAACTGCGTGATCCTGGACGTCACCCAGGTGACCATCGGCGCGGCCACGACGATCGGGCCGCATGTCCAGATCTACACCGCCGAGCATCCACGCGACCCGGTCGAGCGTCGCACGGGCATCGAATATTCCCGGCCTGTGGTGATCGGCGAGAACGTCTGGATCGGCGGCGGTTCGATCATTCTGCCCGGCGTGACGGTCGGCGACGACGCCATCATCGGGGCCGGCAGCGTGGTCACCCGCGACGTGCCCAAGGGCGCGACGGTGGTGGGCAATCCGGCGCGGGTCCGGGGCAAGTAGTTCACCGGGAGAAGTAGGGGACACACACCCACCCGAAAGCATCGCCAGACTTTCGCTGGCCTTGCCGTGGGTGTGTGTCCCCAAAGTCAGCCGAGGCCTACTTCGCCTTCACCGGAATCCACGCCTCCAGCCCGCCCTCGCCGGTGCGCGGATCGAACTCCGGTCCATAGCGCTCGAAGAACGGCGCGTCGGCCGGCTCGTAGTCCGACTCCGGCAGCCACTGCGTGTAGATGGTGTGCATGGTCCGGCGGATGGTCGAGACGTGCCCGGCGTGGTGGAACACCGCGTAGAGCTGGGCTGGGATCCGCACCGACACGAAGCCCTCGGGCAGGTCGGAGAAGTCGGCCACCTCGACGCCGCTGACATAGTCGAAATTGCCCAGGTCGTCGCCGTTCAGCACGACGCCGTAGGCCACGTTCCCGAGCTCGCCCGGGATGTGGCCGATATGCTCGCCGAAGCGCTGCCACTGGGCGGGGATGCCGCCGGGGCCCTCGCAGCCGTAGCGGCCGGTCAGGCCGGCGATCAGCAGGGCGCGGCCCTGTTCGAGGCGCGGCGGGGGAAGGTCGGTTCGAAGGCTTGTGTCCAGCACGATGGGCTCCACGAGCTGCAGGGTTTCCAGGTCGCGCGCCGCGCGCACCTGCTCGGGGGTGATCCCGAACTGGTCGCCGAACGCGCGGGTGAACGCCTCGTGCGAGCCGTAGCCGGCCTCCAAGGCCACCGACAGGATGTCGGGAGCCCCTTGCGCCAACCGCCGCGCGGCCTCCGTCAGCCGTCGCGCCCGCAGATAGCCGATCACCGGACGGCCGGTGGCGACCACGAAGGCGCGGGACATGTGGAAGCGCGAGACCCCGCCGCTTTGAGCGATCTCGTCCAGGTCCAGAGGCTGGGCGGAATGGCTCTCGATGAACCAGATGGCTTGCTCGACGGGGTTCATGAACGGGTCTCGTGACGAAGCGAGCGGAAGAGATAGCGCGTCGGTCCGGGCGGCATTTGATCGGGATTGCGGCGGCCGTCGCAAGCCGTCAGAGCAGGGTCCGCTGCGCCGGCTCCGCCGCTCCGGCCGGGGGCGCTTCGCCTCGACGGCGCAGCTCGGTCTCGGCGCTGAAGCGGAGGTTCGGGTCGCGGTCCTGGGCCAGCGCTTGCAGCACGTCGGCGGCGAGACGATCCCAGGGCTTGCCGCGTTCGGGACCATTCGGCACGCGCGGCAGCAGGCCCGGCTCGCGGCTCCAGGCCAGGAGTTGCTCCAACGAGGCCTGATTGAGCATGTCGCGCAGATGGTGGGCCGTGACATAGGCGTCCGGCAGGGCTCGGTGCGCCGGCAGGCCCAGCTCTCGGATCAGCCCCTCGGGCATGCGCTGATAGCGCAGCATCTGGTTGGAGAAGCTGGTCAGGTGCGGCCATAGCCGCAGGGCGCATTTCCAGGTGCAGATCCAGGGGGCGCCGCCCGTGAACCTTGGCGTGCAGTATCGCTGCTCGAAAGCCGCGCGGTGGGCGGCCAGCGCCCGGATTTCGCCTTCGGGCTTCAGGACGTCGGCCGCGACGTCCTTCCAGAACGGCGCGCCGGCGACGTCGGCGTCGATGATGTGGTGGACCGCCATCGTCTCGGGCGTGATCGGGCGACCGGGATTGACCAGTCGCGATCCGCGCTCCTCATCGACGCGCCAGCGGCCGTTCGAGCCCAGGGTGACGTCCTGCCAGCCGATCTCACAGACGTCGTGCGGACCGTTTCCGGCGGTCTCCAGATCGACGACGCGGACACGGGGAGTGAGCATCAGCTGAATATGGGGGCGGTGGCGCTCGATCCAACGTGCGATTCGACCCGGCGATCAGGCCGTCAGCGCGCGCGGGGAGCCGGCGGCAGGCGGAACAGCCAGCCGGCGATCGGACGCCCGGGGATCTCGTGTTTCATCCAGATGCGGGCCCCGCCGTCGAACACCGTGAAGCTGTTGTTGCCCAGGCTGGGACCGAAGTTCAGCACACCGGTCGTTCCGTCCGCGTTGGAGGTGCAGGTCACCCCGGCATAGGGGCTCTGGACCGCCGCCGTGCTGGCGGGATCATAGCCGATCACGCCGCGCCCGGCGCCCACGCCGCTGGCGTCGAACGTCAGGCTGGAGCCGGCGAAGGCGTCCGGATAGGCGTCGAACTTGCCGCGCATGATCCCGGCATAGGTGGCGTTCTTCAGGGTGTCGCAGGCCGCGGCGTGGGCCGCGCAGGGCAACAGGAGAGCGACCGCGGTCGCGATCAGGGCGGCGGATTTCAAGGCGAGTCCTCCAGGGGTTTTCGACCTCTGGTGACGCTCGGCCCTCTCTCCAGCCCCGTCAATCAGCCGGATTCCGGTCTCGCCTCAGGCCTTTTCCACGAAGCTGTCGATCACCTTCTTGTCGCCGGCCTTGTCGAACGACACCGACAGCTTGTTGCCCTCGACGCCGGTGACCTTGCCGTAACCGAACTTGACGTGGAACACCCGGTCGCCGCGCGTATAGGCGCTGGCCGCCGAACTGGCCGAAACCGCCACCAGCCGGCCTTCGCCCTCGATCGGGGCCGAGCGCGCGGCCGAGCCGCCGCTGCGCCAGCTCGCGCCGCGCTCGCCGAAACCGGAGGCGCGCTCCTGGGCCCGCTTCCAGCCGGGACTGTCATAGCTGCCGGCGGTGAAGGTGCTGGTCCCCGGGTCGTCCCAGCGCGACGACACGGTCTGTTGCATGCCCGGCCCGCCGCCGTAATAGCCGGTCTCCGAGGCCGCATCGACGTGGGCCAGGGGCAGTTCATCGACGAACCGCGACGGCAGCTGGCTGGTCCAGCGGCCATAGACCTGGCGGTTGGCCACGAAGCTGATCCGGGCCTCCTCGCGGGCCCGGGTGATGCCGACATAGGCCAGGCGGCGCTCTTCCTCGAGGCCCTTCTCGCCCTTGTCGTCCATGCTGCGCTGGCTGGGGAACACGCCTTCCTCCCAGCCGGGCAGGAAGACCAGCGGGAACTCCAGCCCCTTGGCCGAGTGCAGGGTCATGATCCACACCGCGTCGTCGCCGGCGCCCTTGTCCAGGTCCATGACCAGCGAGACGTGCTCCAGATAGCCCTCGAGCGTGTCGAAGGCGCTCATCGACTGGACCAGCTCCTTCAGGTTCTCCAGCCGCGTCTGGCTGGTCGGACCCTTGTCCAGGCGCAGGGCGTCGGTGTAGCCGCTCTCCTCCAGCACCGCCTCCATCACCCGCTGGTGCGGGGTGTTGGCGGCCAGGGCCCGCCAGCGGTCCAGGTCGCGCAGGAAGTTGCTGAGCGCCGTGCGCGTGCGGGCCGGCAGGTCGTCGCTTCCGATGATCACCCGGGCGGCGTCGACCGTGGAGATCCCTTCCAGCCGGGCGATCTGCAGCAGCTTCTGCACCGAGGTGTCGCCGATGCCGCGCTTGGGCGTGTTGACGATCCGCTCGAAGGCCAGGTCGTCGTCCGGCGACTGGATCAGGCGCAGATAGGCGTGGGCGTCGCGGATCTCGGCGCGTTCGAAGAACCGCGGGCCGCCGACCACCTTGTAGGGGATCTGCAGCATCACGAACCGCTCTTCGAAGGCCCGCATCTGGAACGAGGCGCGCACCAGTATGGCCATGTGGCTGTACTTGCGGCCGGCCCGCTTGGCCTTCTCGATCTCGTCGGCGACCATCCGGCTCTCGGCCTCGCCGTCCCAGACGCCGCTGACCTTGACCTTCTCGCCGCCCGAGGCCTCGGTCCACAGGGTCTTGCCCAACCGGCTCTTGTTGGCGTCGATCAGGCCCGAGGCGGCGGCCAGGATGTGCTCGGTGGAGCGGTAGTTGCGCTCCAGCTTGATCACCTTGGCGCCGGGGAAGTCGCGCTCGAAGCGCAGGATGTTGTCGACCTCGGCCCCGCGCCAGCCATAGATCGACTGGTCGTCGTCGCCGACGCAGCAGACGTTCTGGCGACCCTGGGCCAGCAGTCGCAGCCACAGGTACTGGGCGACGTTGGTGTCCTGGTACTCATCGACCATCACGTACTGGAAGCGCCGCTGGAAGTCGGCCAGCACGTCCGGATTGGCCGTGAAGATGGTGATGTTGTGCAGCAGCAGGTCGCCGAAGTCGCAGGCGTTCAGGATGCGCAGCCGCTCCTGGTACTGGCGATAGAGGGTGATCCCCCGGCCGTTGGCGAACTCGCCGGCCTCGCTTTGCGGTACGCGGTCGGGCGTCCAGCCGCGGTTCTTCCAGGTGTCGATCAGCCCGGCCAGGGCGCGCGGCGTCCAGCGCTTGGCGTCGATGTCGGCGGCCTCGATCAGCTGCTTGAGCAGCCGTTCCTGGTCGTCGGTGTCGATGATCGTGTAGCTGGATTTCAGTCCCACCAGCTCGGCGTGGCGGCGCAGGATCTGGGCGGCCACCGAGTGGAAGGTGCCCAGCCAGCGCAGGCCCTCGGCCTCGTCGCCGATGATGTGGGTGATCCGCTCGCGCATCTCGCGGGCGGCCTTGTTGGTGAAGGTGACGACCAGCAGCTCCCACGGCCGGGCGCGGCCGGTGGCCAGGATGTGGGCTAGGCGGGTGGTCAGCACCCGGGTCTTGCCGGTGCCGGCGCCGGCCAGCACCAGCACGGGACCCTCGGTCGCCTCGACGGCGGCGCGCTGTTCGGGGTTCAGCCCCTCCAGATAGTTCGGCGTGGGACCGCCGCCGTCCGGTCCGCGCGGGCGGGCCAGGTCGGAGATGCGCGGAGCGGGGAGATCACCGGGGAAGTCGCCGGGGATGCCGGGGAACTTGGACGAGTCGAAGCCTTGAGACATGGAACATATGTAGCACAAAGTTCGTCCGGCTTAAGCCCTCGCGCCCATCCGCCGCGCCGGCGTCGCGCTTCGCGCCGGAACCTCGACCTCCACCTCCCGTTTGTTCGGCGGGGATGGAAATCACAGGAGACGAAAGTGGCTGAAGAAACCAATACGAGCGGCGGCGGCGGGACCGGCATGGCGTTCATCATCGGCGCCTTAGTGGTGGTCGTGGCGGTGATCGCTTACTTCGTCTTCACCGGCGGCGTGAGCCACAAGAAGACCGTCGACGTCAATGTTTCCGCGCCGCAGCTCGACGCGCCCAAGGTTCCGGACGCGCCCAAGCCGGCCGGCTAGGGGAGGGCGCCATGGCGCGTCGCGACGACATCCGGCCCCAGCATCTGGGCGTGGCCGGTCTGACGTTGCTGGGGGTGCTGCTGCTGATCGCCGCCCTGGTGATCGGCGGCTGGCGCTCCGGCCTGCTGACCGTGCGGACGGCCGATCTGTCGATGCAGATGCCGAAGGCGCCGGCCCTGCCTCGGCGAACGCCCATCCCGGAGCCTATTCCGCTGCCCAAGCCCGGTCCGGGCGTGGCGCAGAGCTAGACCGTTCCGCCCTCGCCGGCCTGGGCATGCAGCAGGGCGAACACCCGGCAGGCCGAGGCCAGCGGGCGCTCGCCGCGCCCGGCGTCTATGCGCTGGATCAGGCCGGCGACGCTGATCTTGTCCGCGCTGGCCGCCGCCTGCAGCACGGTCCAGAACTCGGGCTCCAGGGCCAGAGAGGTCGCGTGGCCGGCCAGGTTGATCGAACGCTTCTTCAGACTGCCCATCATGCCCATCCCCTGTTGCTGTCTGATCACGTCGCAGATCGGGGGTCGCTGAACCCTCTTGAATAAAAATGACGCCATGTCATCTTTATCGGGTTCAGCAGGAGCATGCCTTATGATCGCAGCCACGCAAGTGCTCGGTGGGCCAAAGTCGCGCCAACCGATGCAGCGGGGGCGTCAGTCGTTCAACCTGCAGCCTTTGCGGGCGCTTCGGGCTGTCCGGCGCCTGATCGCCGACAAGGAGGACACCGCCCAGGTGTTCGAGATCATGCGCGCCCTGGCGGGCAACGCGATCCCGAAGGGCTACCGTCGCCTGCTGAGCACGCCCGAGGGCGGCCGCATCGCCTACGAACACGACGAGTTCGCCGAGCGGCTGTCGGATCCCGTCTGGCTGGCGCAGTTCGGTCCGGGCACGGTCGGCGCCGCCTATCGCGACTTCATCGCGCCGCGCGGCCTGTCGGCGGAAGGCCTGGCCGAGGAGAGCCGCAAGATTCCCGAGTCCGACGTCGACGCCGCCCATCCGCTGGCCTGGTACGCCCGGCGCATGCGCGACGTGCACGATGTCTGGCACGTGCTGACCGGCTACGGCACCGACGCCCTGGGCGAGGTCTGCGTGGTGGCCTTTTCGTACGCCCAGACCCGGAGCCTGGGCTTCGCGGTCATCGCCCTGGCCGGCGCGCGCCAGTTCCAGAAGGCCAGGCTGGGCCAGCCCTACGGCAAGGCCGTGCGCGAGGCCTGGCGCAACGGCCGCTCGGCCGCCTGGCTGCCGGCGGTCGACTATCCCGCCCTGTTCGCCATGCCGCTGGACGAGGCGCGCCGGACCTACAAGGTCGCGCCGAACACCGCCTATCAGGCCATCCCGCCCCAGTATCGCGACCGCATCGCCGAGGCCGCGTGACCACCGAGATCCGAGCGGCGGCCAACCGCGCGGTCGCCGAGCGCTACGCCAAGGCGTGGGCGGCGGGCGACCTGGCGGCCTTGCGCGCCTGCTATCATCCGGACTTCACCCTGCACTATTTCGGCGATCACCCGCTGACCGGCGACCATGTCGGCCTGGCCGCCGCCTTGGCGACCCTTGCCGAGGTCAGCCGTCGCACGCGCCGCAAGCTGGTCCGCATCGTCGATGTGACCGCCGGACCGGAGCGGGCCGTGGTGATCGCCCGCGAGGCCTTCGAGCGCGACGGCGTCGTCACCGAGCTGGATCGCGTGCTCGTCTATCGGATCGCCGACGACCTGCTGGCCGAGTGCTGGGTCTATGACGGCGACCAGGCGCTGGTGGACGGGTTCCTGCGCGGTTAGCGGGTCTTTGCGCCGTTCGCCCCAAAAGGGAGCTTGACGGCGAGATGCGTTATGTAATGGCAATACATAACGATAACGCGTCTCGCCCCGGAGCGTCCGGAAGCCCGATGACGAGACGGATCCGGACGTGACCCTCAAGCTCGTCGGCCAGCACCAGCACCCAGGCGAAGCCCGTTCCGCGACGGCTCGACAAGGGTGCGACGAAGTTGCACGGCGCAGCTTGACGCTTATCAAGCCCTTTCCACGGCGCCGCTCTACAACCCGCCCAAGACCCCTCCCTTCCGGGGGCGAAGCTTGGATTGAGTTGAAATGGACAGCAGACACTTCCTCGGCGCTTCCGCGCTGGCTCTCGCCGTGGGCTTCAGTCTCGGCGTCACGGACGCCGGCGCCGCCGCCAAGGCATCGCCCGTCGCCGCCGCGCCCGACCCGCGCGACGCCAGGATCGAGGCGCTGCAAAGCCAGCTCGAAGCGCTGGCCGCCAAGGTCGAGATGATGGAGCGCAGGACCGCGTTCGCGCCTCCCACGCCCGCCGCCGCGCTGACACCGCCGCCCGCGCCGATCCAGAGCCTGCCGCCCGTCGCCAGCGTCCCGCCCTCGAGCGCGGTCGCCAGCATCGTGGTCGGCAAACCATCGATCCAGAGCACCGACGGACGCTTCGCCGCCACCTTCCACGGCGGAATGCAGTTCGACGCCGCCGACTACAGGCAAGATCCGCCCGGACCGATCACCAGCGACTTCCGGCGCGGCGCCACGCCCGCCGACACCGCCCACGCCCGCGACCTGGCCTCGGGAACCAACTTCCGCCGGGCCCGCATCGGCGTCGACGGCAAGGCGTTCGGCGACTTCGAATACAACGTGCTGCTTGAGTACGGCGGTGCGGGCATGGAGGACGCGGGCCATATCCAGGAGCTGTGGTTCCAGTATTCCGGCCTCAAGCCGTTCCATTTCCGGGTCGGGGCCTTCGCGCCGTCCATCGGGCTGGAGGACCAGGGTTCGGTCTTCGGCGCCCCGTTCTTGGAACGCCCGGCTGCGGCCGACATCGCCCGCGGCGTGGCCGGCGGCGATTTCCGGGAGGCTGCCATGGCGTGGGCGGCGGGCGAGCGCTGGTACGCCGCCGGCTCGATCACCGGCCGCACGGTCGGGGTGGTCAATTCGCAAGCCACCGGCGCCGCCCAGCCCTATGACAGCGCCCTGGCCTATGTCGGCCGCGCCGCCTTCCTGCCGCTCAAGGACAAGGACCGCCTCGTCCACCTGGGCGTCCACGGCAGCTATGTCGCCCGCACCGCCGACACCGGCGGCCCCGACACCGCGGCGGGCGCGGTCCGTTACGGCGTGACCCTGCAGGAGCGTCCGGAACTGCGCGTCGACGGAACCCGGCTGATCTCGACCGGGGCGATCGACGCCGATCACGTCAGCACGGGGGGCGTGGAGGCCGCCGGCCAATACAAGACCCTGATGATCCAGGCCGAATACGAGCGGATCGGCATCGAGCGGCGCAATCCGGCAGCCGGGGTCAGCGATCCCCATTTCGACGGCTGGTATGTCGAGGGCAGCTGGATGCTGACCGGCGAAAAGCGCCGCTATAACCCCAACACCTTCGCTTTCGACGCGCCGAGCATCAC
This sequence comes from Caulobacter sp. Root1455, assembly GCF_001426905.1. Taxonomy (GTDB): domain Bacteria; phylum Pseudomonadota; class Alphaproteobacteria; order Caulobacterales; family Caulobacteraceae; genus Caulobacter. Next base: position 162,257 of record NZ_LMFQ01000021.1, on the reverse strand, counting down.
TCACCCGTTCAGTCCGCTGACCGGCGCCTGGGGCGCGTTCGAGCTGGCGGGCCGGTATTCGACCGTCGACCTCAACTACCAGCCGGGCGCCCTCGGCACGGCGCCCGGCGCCAGCGCCGTTCGCGGCGGCGAGCAGACGGTCGTTTCGGGCGGGGTCAATTGGTACCTCAACTCGATCGTCCGCTTCATGCTCGACTATCAGGACGTCAAGATCGATCGCCTGTCGCCGTCCGCCACCGCCTACGCCACGCCGGTGGGCGCGCAGATCGGCCAGCGCTACCAGGTCATCTCCCTGCGCTCGCAAATGGCGTTCTAGGCGTCGCCGCAAACCGAAAGGGCCTCCCGAACATGATCACCGGTCGCTTCAAATTCGTCGGCCTGGCCTTGTTCGGGGGCGCCCTGGCCCTCTTCGCGTCCCTGGGCGCCGCGCCCGCCCTGGCGGCCGACACCCAGGTCGCCGTCGCCGCCAACTTCACCGAGCCGGCCAAGGAGATCGCCGCCGCCTTCAAGGCCAAGACCGGCCATACGGCGGTCCTCAGCTTCGGCGCCTCCGGCCAGTTCTACACTCAGATGGCCCACGGGGCGCCGTACGAGGTGTTCCTGTCGGCCGACGCCGAGCGGCCCCGGAAGGCCGAACAGGAGGGCCTGGCCGTCGCCGGTACGCGCTACACCTACGCCGTCGGCCGGCTGGTGCTGTATTCCAAGACGCCGGGGCTGGTCGACGCCAAGGGCGCGGTGCTCGGCTCGGACAGGTTCGTCAAGCTGGCCATCGCCGACCCGGCCGCCGCGCCGTATGGCCGGGCGGCGGTCGAGACGCTGCGCAAGCTGAAGCTCTACGACGCCCTGGCGCCTCGGATCGTCACGGGGTCGTCGATCGCCCAGACCTATCAGTATGTCGCCACCGGCAACGCCGAACTGGGCTTCGTGGCCCTGTCCCAGGTGATCGGCGAGCCGGGCGGATCGCGCTGGCTGACGCCGGCGACCCTCCACGCGCCGATCGCGCAGCAGGCGGTGCTGCTGAAGACGGGCGAGAAGAACCCCGCCGCCAGGGCGTTCCTGACCTTCCTCAGGTCGCCGGCCGCCGTCACGATCATCAAGCGCTACGGCTACGAGGTCCGCCCCTAGGACCGATAGCGGGCGATCAGCGGGTCGGCCGCCGCCTGGGCCAGGATCCAGTCGCGGAAGGCGACGATCTTGCGCACCCGGCGGCGTTCGGCCGGATAGGCCAGCCAATAGCCGCCGCCATAGTATGCGGTGATGGGAAACGGGGCGATCAGCCGCCCCTCGGCGATCTCCCGGGCGAAGAAGATCGGCGAGCCCAGGGCGAAGCCCTGGTCGGCCAGGGCGCTGGCCACCTCCAGCGCCTGGGCGTCGGCCGACAGCCGCGGCGGGGCGCGGTCGTCACGCGCATCGACGCCCGCCGATTCGAACCAGCGCACCCAGAACTCCGGCGACCCGATGCGGGGGGCGTGCAGCAGGTCGGCCGGGCGCTTCACGCCGCCGGATTGGGCGAGAACGGTCGGCGTGCACAGCACGGTCTGAACCGAGGGGATCAGGAAGTGCGCCTCCATTCCGGGCCAGTCGCCGCCGCCGGCGCGCAGGGCCAGGTCGAACGGTTCGCGCTGCAGGTCGACGACCCGGCTGGAGGCGTCCAGCCGCACGGCGATGCGGGGATGGGCGATTTGGAAGCCGCCCAGGCGCGGGGCCAGCCAGTGGCCGCCGATGCTCTGGACGGTGGTGATCGACAATATGCCTTCCTCGGTGTCGACCAGGTCGGACACCGCCACGCGCAGGATGCTGATCGCCTCGGTGGCGGCGCGCGACAGGCGCTCGCCGGCCGGGGTCAGGGCCACCTCGCGCGGCAGGCGGGTGAACAGCGGCTGGTCCAGGCGCTGCTCCAGGGCCTTCACCTGCCAGCTGACGGCCGCCTGGCTGACGCCCAGTTCGTCTGCGGCGCGGGTGAAGCTCTTCAGGCGCGCGGCGGCCTCGAAGATCCGGATGGCGCTGAGCGGCAGGCTGGCGAGGATGTCTGACATAAGTGGAGCTTATGATTACGCAAGGAAGCCGCGTTTGTCACGCGACGCTTCAAGCGTGAAATTCCCGTCATGGCAACACTAAGGAGCCGACGGTGATGGACGAAGCGGTCAAGACCCATAAGGAAACCACGTTTGGCTGGGTTCTGACGATCCAGCAGTTGATCGCGGCCTATCGCGCACGGCTGGACCGGCTGGCGCGCGAACAGGCGGGGGAGGCGGCGAGGACCGCGTCCCGCCGGCATCTCGCGCCGCGCTAGGCGAGGGTCGAGTTCCCGACGCGCGACTCAGCTATGGGTGGCGCAAGGGCGGCGCTCGTCGAGCGACCACGCCCGCTTGGGGGAAACATCGATGTCGCGGAATCATGGCGGCGCGTGGGCGCGGACGATAGCGGTGTTCGGCATGAGTCTGGCGTTCGGCGTCGGCGCCGCGCACGCGACTTCGGCGGCGGGAGATCGCTGCCAGTTCCGCAACGGTCCCGACCATCTGGGCGTCCAGCCCGGTCCAGCGCCCGCCGGCATCGACGGCCAGGCCTGGAAGGTTCCGCTGGGCGGACCGATCATCGCCAGCCCCACGCTCTGCGACGGCGTGATCTATCTCGGCGCCAAGGACGGCGGCTTCAGCGCGGTGGACCGGGCGACCGGCAAGACCCGCTGGCGGTTCGTCGCCGACGCCCCGGTCACCGCCAGCGCCGCGATCGCCGGCGGCCTGGCCTATTTCCAGTCGGACGCCGGCACGATCTATGCGGTGCGCGCGGCCGACGGCGAGCTGGCCTGGAAGCGGACGACCGGCGCGGACCTGCCGTTCATGAACTACAAGCCCGGCGTCGACTTCTGGGACTATTGGGCGTCGTCGCCGCTGTATTTTGACGGCGCGATCTATATCGGCGGCGGCGACGGCGTGGTCCGGGCGCTGGACGCCCGCACCGGCGCGGTGATCTGGACCTACGCCACGCGCGGACGGGTGCGCGCCACCCCGGCCACCGACGGCCAGCGGATCTTCGTCGGCGGCTTCGACGGCGCGATGTACGCCCTGGAGCGGGCGGACGGAAAGCTGGCCTGGTCGTTCCAGACCCAGGGCAACAGCGACTTCAAGATCGGGTCGATCCAGTCCTCGGCCGCCGTGGCCGACGGGCTGGTGCTGTTCGGCAGCCGCGACTATCGGCTCTACGCGCTGGACGCCGCCACCGGAAAGCCGGCCTGGATCGCGCCGCACAAGGGGTCGTGGGTGATCGGCTCGCCGGCCGTCGTCGACGGCAAGGCCTGCGTCGGCAGCTCGGACTGGAAGGTCGTCCAGTGCGTCGACTTGAAGACCGGCGCCGAGGTGTGGCGGACCGAGCTGAGCGGCGCGGCCTTCTCGTCGCCGTCCGTCACGGGCGGGACCTTGGTCATCGGCACGTTCGGCGGCCTGCTCCACCAACTGAGCCTGGCCGACGGGAAGAGCGTGTCCGGCGCCGGCAGCGACGGCCGCCTGATCGGCACGGCCTGGATCGAGGGCGGCGTGGTCTATGTCGGCGCCGAGAACGGCACGCTCTACGCCTTCACGCCGGAGGGGAAGTAGGCTGATCGACACTCGGCCTCGGCGGCGAAAACCTCGTCCTTCGACAGGCTCAGGATGAGGTTTTCCACCGCCGCCGCCTGCACAGGGTCCTCATCCTGAGCTTGTCGAAGGACAAGGACCACGCACCAGCGCCGAACGTCGAGGAGCCTTCGGGCCGGAACGCCTCAGTCCTCGCGCTTGGCCCCGTCCAGGTCGCGCTTCAGCTTGTCGGCCCGCGCCGCGTCCAACGCCTTGTCGGCCTTGGTGCGGCCGAACTTGGCGCGGTTCTCGACGGCCTTGGTCTTGGCGTCGGTCCTGGTCTTGGCCTTGCGGGCCTGGTTCAGGTTGAGGATCTCGGCCATCGGCTAGCCCTTCTTCTTCGGCCCGGCCGGGGCGGGCGTCGCCGGCCGCAGGATCAGGGTCGACTGCAGACGCAGGGTCTCGCCCTTCTTCAGAATGAACGGCGCCCGCCCGGGAAAGACGCAGTTCTGCATCGACAGTTCCTTGCGCAGGATCCAGCGGGTGATCGGCGCGCCGTTGGCCTTGCAGGCCAGGCCCACGGTCCAGGCGGGCGAGCCGCCGCCGGGCGTCCAGGCAAAGCCCATGGCCTTGCCGGCCTCGACCGGGCCGACCGCCGGGGTCACGGTCTTGCCGCCGGAGCCGAAGGTCAGGCGGTCGGGCTTGATCAGCCGCACCGAGAAGCCGCCATAGCCCTTCGCGTCGTCGCTGCCGCCCAGGGCCAGGGTGTCGCTACGGGCGGTGATCACCGTGTCGAAGTCGATGCGCCGCGCGCCGTCCTTCAGCGGATAGACGCGGACCTTGGTGGTCTCGCGCGCCACATAGGCCAGTTCGGGCCCCGAATTGACGATCCAGTCGGCGTTGACCACCAGGGTCCCGCCGCCGGCCGTGTCGCCCTTGAAGCGCTTTTCGCGGACATGGAAGGTCAGGCCCTTCATGAACCAGCCGTCGGCGACGGCCTTCCCGTCGACCAGCACCTGGTGCCAGCTCCAGAAGGCCCCGCGCTGGTGCAGGTGGTCGGCGGGGCGGTCCTCGGTCAGCACCGCGCCGTCGGGCGCCCAGATCGGATGGACGTAGTTCAGCCGGCCGGGCTCGCGTGGATCGGCGGGGGCGGTGCGGTAGAACAGCACGCTCTTGCCGCCGTCGGTGATGGTCACCCCGTCGGCGGCGAACACCGCGTCGACCCGGGGCAGGGGGGTGACGGGGGCCGGCGGCGCGGTCGGGGTTTCCGGAGCCGCCGGCGCGGCCGCGGCCGGCGCGGTCTCCGCCGACACGGCCTGCGCGGTCTGGGCCCAGGCCGTTGCTGTCCAGGTCGTCGCGCCGGTCAGCACAAGCAGGGCGGCGGCGAGCGGTCGGATCATCGTGTTTCCCCAGGGCCCAACGGTTTCAGGAGCGGCGGCTTTTCGAGTGATAGCCAGGAACGCGACATCCGCAAAGCCGCAACCTTGGCTAGAACATAAAGCGAACATTCGCGTCACGCAAGCCGCTTGGAACAGCCTTTGGAAACTGCGCCGCGACCTCGCCCGTTTGCCCTGCTGACGTCCATCAAAGGAGGAACACCATGATCGACGCCTCGCAAATTCGCGAACATCTGGAAGTGGTCGGATCGGACGGCGAACACGTCGGCCGGGTGGACCACGTGGTCGCCGGCGAGATCGAGCTGGCCAAGCTGGACCTGGGCGGCGGCCTCAAGCACCACCTGATCCCGGTCACCTGGGTCGACCATGTCGACGACGACGGCGTGCACCTGAACCTGACCAAGGACGACGCCAAGGCGCGCTGGCGGGAAAAGCACTGAGCCGCGCGACGCCGCGTGCCCGCCGCACGGCGATTGACAGCTTCCCCGTCCTGAACGATCCCTCGCCCGCAACGGGTGAGGGATTTTTCGCATGTACGAACTCTATTACAGCCCCAGCACGGCCAGCCTGGCGGCGCACTGGATGCTGACCGAACTCGGCGTCCCGTTCGAGCTGGTCCTGACCGACACCGCGACCGGCGCCCAGAAGAGCCCCGACTATCTGAAGCTCAATCCCAGCGGCGTGGTGCCCACCCTGATCGTCGACGGCGCGCCGGTCTGCGAGGTCGCGGCGATCCTGATGCTGCTGGCCGAACGCCATGCCGAAAAGGGCCTGGCCCCGGCGGTCGGCGCGCCCGAACGGGCCGCCTGGCTGCAGTGGATGGTCTATCTGGCCAACACGGTGATGCCGGCTTTCCGAGCCTGGTTCTATCCGCACGAACCCGCGGGAGAGGCGGCGAGCGAGGCGGCCGCGGCCGTGGCGCGCACGCGGCTGGAAGGGATCTGGGACCGCATCGACGCCCACCTGGCCGCCCAGGCCGGTCCCCACATGCTGGGCGAGCGCCTCTCGGCGGTGGATTTCCTGGCGACCATGCTGATGCGCTGGTCGCGTAACATGCCCAAGCCCGCCACCGCCTGGCCCAACATCGCCCGCTATCTGGCCCGCATGCGCGCCATGCCGTCGCTGCGCGAGGTCCATGCCCGCGAGGGGCTGACCGACTGGATTGACGGCTAGGACGTCGTGGCGTCCACGCCAGGCAACCGGCGTCAGCGCGGGGGCAGGGCGCCGGCGAAGTCGATCACGCACATGAAGCCGTAGGCCCGGTGCGGACCGCAGGCCACGCCGGCCAGCTGATAGCCGGAGGCGAAGATGTTGCGGCGGTGGCCCCGTCCGGGGACGCCGCTGTCGATGATCAGTTGGCGGACGACGTCGCGGGGATCCTCATAGCCGTACGAGATGTTCTCGGCCGAAAGACCGGCCCAGACGCCCTGGCCGCGCAGCCTCTGGCCCAGGCCGCCGGCCGCGCCGTGGCCGACGTCGCCGCGCGCGCCTTGGGCCTGGGTGTGCTGGCGGGCGGCGGCCGCGACGCGGCGGTCCGATTCCAGGGGCGGCAGCGAGGCCTGGCGTTCGAGGAAGCCGATGGCCTCCTCGACGGCGGCGGGGTCGTCGCTCCGGCGAAGCTCGCGGCGCAGTTCGCGGGCGTAGTCGGCGGGCCTGACGCGGGCGAAGTTGAGCTCGTCGAGGACGGCGTCGTCGAGGCGGCCGGCCAGGGACGCGGCCATGGACGCGGATTGGACGGCGGGCGTCAGGGCGAGGAACAGCGCGCCGGCGATCGCCGGAACCAAGGCCATGCGGCCGGAAAGGCGCATGCGCGCGCTCCCGTGAATCAGACGCCCCTGACCTGACCTAGCATGCTCCGGCGATGCGTGCAGTCGCGCGGAATGTCGCGGCCCGGCAAGAGCCAGCTAGGCCATGACGGGTTTCAAGGCCGCGACATGGGCGTGCCGGATCGTCACCTTCAGGCCGTCGGTGGCGACCACCGTCATCTGGCCGTCCAGTTGCTTGACCAGCGCGTCGACGATCACCGTGCCCAGCCCGCCGTGCTTGCCCGACGCGGCCTCGTTGGCCTTGCCGACCCCGTTGTCGCGGACCGTCAGGGTCCAGGCGTCGTCGTCGCTGGCGTAGGTCACCGTGACCCGGGCGTCTTCCTTGAAAACCGGGAACGCGTACTTGATGGCGTTGATCAGCAGCTCGGTGACGATCAGGCCGATGCTGACAGCCTTGTCCGAGCCGATCGTCCCGTGGTCGGCGACGACCTTCAGGACGATCGGCTGACTGTCGCCGATCATCGAGGCGGCCAGGCTGGCGCACAGCTTGGTCAGATAGGGGCCGACCTCGATCTGGTCGACGCCGCCCGAGGCGTGCAGGTGCGACTGGACCTCGGCCACGGAGATCACCCGCTGATGGGCGTCCTTGAGGTGGAAGCGGGTTTCCTCGGAGGTGACGGCCCTGGCCTTGAGCAGCAGGATGCTGGCGATGATCTGCAGGCTGTTGGCGACGCGGTGCTGCATTTCCTGCAGCAGCACCTGTTTCTGGCCCAGCAGGTCGCGCGTGCGGTCGAGCAGGCTTTCCTTCTCGCGCTCGATCGCCCGCCGGGCGGTGATGTCGGTGAAGGCCAGCAGGATGGTGGAGTTGGTGCTGGTCTCGTAGATCACCTTGCGGGCGTTCAGCAGCATGATCCGCCGGCCCAGGCCCGGAAAGTCGTGATTGACCTCGAAACCGTTCATCACCACCCGCTCCGGGATGATGGTCTCCAGCAGCTCGCGCAAGGCGGGGATGTCCCACTGACCGTCGCCCAGGGCGAAGAGCGGGCAGCCTATCGTGTTCTCGGGATCGACCTTGAAGGTCTCGTAGAACGACCGGCTGGCCGCCAGAACGGAAAACGCGGAGTCGAGCACCAGCAGCGGCTCGTGGATGGTGTCCACGATCGCTTGAGCCAGCGTCTGTGCGTCTTCAATCCCGGGGATCGGACGCTTCATGCGAATGGGAATCCGATCCTAGGCGCAAGGACGTTCGCGGACGGCGACGGATGGGCGCCGATACCTCCACCCTAGGCTCAATCTCGGCCGGAGTCCTGAACCGTCTGAGCGGCGAACGCGTCCTGCCACAGGGCCTGTTGCGCCAGGTAGCGCCAAGTCGCGGCCGCCGACAGCAGGTCGGTCTCGAGGCGCGCCGAGCCGCACGACCCGGCGCGCCGCTCCATGTCGTTGGCGCGCGCCAGGCAGTCCTTGGCGTCGAGCATGGGCTGGTCCCTTCGATCCTGTGCCGCCGTGCCGCAGGTTACTAACCCCGGGCGGCGCACAAGGCTCCGAGAAGACTCAGCGGCCGCCGCCGGTGATTTCCTTGATCAGCGCCTGGACCGGGGCCTTGCCGCCGGCGTTCCACACGGCCCTCAGGTGGGCCAGGGTCTGCTCGGCGGCGCCCTCGAACTTCCACTCGCAGTCGACGATCTTGCAGTTCTTGAACACCGGGGCCTGGCCGCCGGCGAAGGTCAGGCGGCAGTCACGGAATTCGCAGTCGGAGAAATGCTCGCCGTCGAGCGACACGGTTTCGTGGTTGAACGAGGTCGAGCTGGGCATGCGCCGTCTTTCACTGATCGTCGGTCGGAGGTTTAGGAGCGGCCTCTTCGGCCGCCTGCTTGGCGGCGGCCTTTTCAGCGGCTTTCTGAGCGGCCTTCTGAGCCTTCAGACGTTCGCGTTCCTGGCGTTCGAAATTGTAGTTCGGGGTGCGCGCCATGACGATCTCCTGGCCGCGGGAGGCGGCGAAAAGGAGCCCTAGCGCGGTTCGGGTTCGACTTACAGCCGTCATCCTCGCCAAAATGGCGAGAATGACGACCACAAGGGGAGCAAGCGTCTATTTGACGCTGGCGCAGAAGCGCTGGATGCGCTGGCAGGCGTCTTCCAGCACGTCGTTGGCGGTGGCGTAGCTGATGCGGAAGAACGGCGACAGGCCGAAGGCCGCGCCGTGCACCACGGCCACGCCCTCGGTCTCCAGCAGCTCGACGGCGAAGTCCTCGTCGGTCTCGATGACCTTGCCGCTGGGCGCGGTCTTGCCGATCAGGCCGGCGCAGGACGGATAGACGTAGAACGCGCCTTCCGGGGTCGGGCAGTGCAGGCCGGTGGCCTGGTTCAGCATCGACACGACCAGGTCGCGGCGCTCCTGGAACAGCTTGGCGTTCGGCTTGATGAAGTCCTGCGGACCGTTCAGGGCTTCCAGCGCCGCCCACTGCGAGATCGAGCAGGGGTTCGAGGTCGTCTGGCTGATCATCTTGCCCATGGCCTTGATCAGCGCCTCGGGGCCGGCCGCGTAGCCGATCCGCCAGCCGGTCATCGAATAGCCCTTGGAGACGCCGTTCATCGTCAGTGTGCGGTCGTAGAGCCTGGGCTCGACCTGGGCGATGGTGGTGAACTCGAAGTCGTCGAACACCAGGTGCTCGTACATGTCGTCGGTCAGCACCCAGACCTGCGGGTGGCGCAGCAGGACGTCGGCGATGGCCTGCAGCTCGGCGCGGGTATAGGCGCCGCCCGACGGGTTGGACGGGCTGTTGATGATCAGCCACTTGGTCTTGGGCGTGATCGCCGCTTCCAGGGCGGCCGGCGTGATCTTGAAGCCGCTCTCGGCGGTGGTCTCGACCGACACCGGCGTGCCGCCGGCCAGCAGGGTCATGTCGGGGTACGACACCCAGTAAGGGGCGGGGATGATCACCTCGTCGCCCGGGTCCAGGGTGGCGACCAGGGCGTTGTAGATCACCGGCTTTCCGCCCGGGGCGACGTGGACCTGGCTGGGCTTGTAGTCCAGGCCGTTCTCGCGCTTGAACTTGGCGCAGATCGCGGCCTTCAGCTCGGGCATGCCGTCGGGGTCGGTGTACTTGGTCTTGCCGGCGCGGATCGCCGCGATGGCGGCTTCCTTGATGTTGTCGGGCGTGTCGAAGTCCGGTTCGCCGGCGGAAAGGGCGATCACGTCCCGGCCGGTCGCCTTCAGGGCGCGCGCCTTGGCGCTGATCGCGATGGTGGCGGACGGGGCGATGCGCCGCAGGGCGGCGGACTCGAGCGACATGGTTCAGGGCTCCCCTGGGAGGACGTGGACTCGGAAGTCCGTTTCAGGATTGCGGCGGTCTTTACGCCCGCGCTTGCCGCGGTGCAACGCAACAAAGGCCGTATGGCGCGGCGTTCTTGCGTCGGTTCAAGCTGCACGGTACCGCTATCATCATAAGCACGAGAGGCCGCGCCGCATGGCGGGCGGCCCCGCGGGAGGAAACGACCATATCGACCGCCGATGGCGGACGATCGACGCAACGACGTCTCTTGAAGGGGGAAACCATGACGAAGATCGCGATCCTGGCCGCCGCGGCCGTGCTTGGCCTGTCCACGCTTGGTTTGGCCGCCGTCGCGCCGGTGGCGGCCCGCGCCGCCGAGCCGGCCGCCGAAGGCATCATGAAATACGCCATCAACAAGCCGTCCACGGCCTGGAACATCTATGGACCGGGCCAGACCAACGCGCCGGTCAAGGACAAGGCCGTGATCGGCGGCGGCGGAATCCGGGTCCAGGTCACGGCGCCGACGCCGGACCAGCCCTGGACCAACAGCGCCGGCCAGGCGGTGACCGGCAAGATCGCCAAGGGCGACATCATCACCATCGCCTTCTGGGCCAAGGCCGAACCGGTCGACGGCGGGCCGGCGACGGCCGACATCACCTCGGTGCGCGTCCAGCAGTCGGCCGAGCCCTGGGGCGGCATCGTCGAGGGCAAGGTCGCCGTCACGGACGGCGAGTGGCGGATCTACACGGTCAGCGGCCGCGCCGGCATGGACGCCGACAAGGGCGGGGCGGGCGTGGCCCTGCACCTGGGCGCCGCCAAGCAGACCGTGGTGCTGGGTCCGCTGTTCGTGCTGGACTTCGGCCCCAACTACGACCCGGCGACGATGGGGAAATAGGCCGGGCTCAGTCTATCTCGGTCGTCATCCCGGGCCTTGTGCCCGGGAACCCTGGTTCAGCCCGCACGTGAGTTGCAAGCGGCTCGCCAGCGAGCCGACCCCACTGCACCTGCGGTGGACAGAGGGGGCCCGGGCACAAGGCCCGGGATGACGAGCGGAGAGGTAAAAGGGGCTATCAGCGTTACCCCCGCATGTGCTCGACGAACGCCGCCAGGTGCCGGCCCAGATAGGCCAGGGTCTTCTCGTCGGTCAGGACTCCGCCCTCGATCTTGGTGTGGGCCTGGCCGACCAGCATCTCGCTGAGCGGCCAGTACTCGGCCGAGACCTTGCGCAGGGACTGGCGCAGCGCGTCCTGGGCGCGGACCGTGCCGGTGACGCCCGGCGAGGCGCCGACGATGCAGGCGGTCTTGCCCTGCAGGGCCGAGGGCGAGCCGCGCGAGGCCCAGTCGATGGCGTTCTTCAGCACGCCGGTGATCCCGCCGTTGTACTCGGGACAGGCCAGCAGCAGGGCGTCGGCCGAGCGCACCGCGTCCTTCCAGGCCTTGACCGGGACGGGATCGCCCTGGTCCTCGACGTCCTGGTTGAACAGCGGCAGGTCGTGCAGGCCGAAGATCTCGATCGTCACGCCGTCGGGCGCGCACTCCTGGGCGGCGCGCAGCAGGGCCGTGTTGAACGAGGCGGCCCGCAGGCTGCCCGAGACGCCGAGAATTTTCATGCAAAAGGCTCCGCCGCTGACGTGGCGAACCTAGAGAGGGCCGATCCCGAGGGATAGACGGATCAGCCGGTGAGGGCGGTCTTCATCGCGGTTTCGTTCAAACCACTCGAACCAAGACCGCTCACGCTGGCCTCGACATGCGCCCACAGACGTTCCACGTCGCGGGCGGCCGGGCTGTCCGGCTCTTGCTCGACCACGCAGCGGCCTTGGGCCATGGCTTTCTGGAAGGCCTCGCGCGAGCGCAGGCCGTGCGGGGCCAGCGGCAGGCCGCAGAACCGCAGGGCTTCCATGATCTCGGGGAAGGCCACCGGGGCGACCTCCGGCTTGTTGGTGTGGGCCTGGTTCAGCACCACCAGCCCGCTCTTGCCCAGGCGCCGCACCGCTTCGGCCGAGCGCACGATCGGCGCCAGGTCGAGGAACGAGGGCCGGCCCGCCACCAGGCAGAAGTCGGCGATGTTCACCGCCTGGGCGACATCGGCCTCCGGCGCGGCGGGCGTGTCGATGAACAGATAGTCGAAACCTTCCCGCATCGCGTTGGATTTGGTCAGGAAAAGCTTGCCGGCGGTGATGTCGGCCAGGGCCGGTCCGGGCTCGCTGCGCGACCGCAGGGCGTCCCACGCGGACCGCTGCGGGTCCATGTCGGCCAATAGAACCTTGTGCCCCCGCAGGAAGGCCATCAGCGCCAGGTTCACGGCCACGGTCGTCTTGCCGGATCCACCCTTCCGGGAAAGCACGGTAATTGTCTTCACGACTTGCACTCTTTGCCCAAACCGAACGGCCGGTCCCGCGGCCGCAAGGTTCCCCAAGGTGTGCAACTGTTATGGCGAAGGTATGAACAGAACTTCAACCTGTGGATTATTTGACGCCGGTGCGAAATTAGGCCGCAACCGTTGGCCCGCCAGGGAAACGCGGCTGGGCGAAGTGTTCAGACGGCGCGGGCGTCTCGCCCACGACCATCCAGGGTCAGCAGGGCGGCGACATGGCTCCAGAGCCGGTCGATCTCCTGGGCGGCCGGCGCCTGGCTGTCCCATTCGCCGACCGACAGACCGCGGGCGATCGCCTGCTGATAGATGGCGCGCGAGCGCAGGCCGATCGGCGCGATGGGCAGGCCGCAGAAGCGCAGCGCCTCGACGGCCTGCTGCACGCTGGCCGGCTCCAGCCCGGCGCGCCTGGACGGCGCCTGGTTCAGCACGATCAGCCCCGCCTTGCCCAGTCGCCGGACCATCTCGGCCGAGCGGGCGACCGAGGCGATGTCGAGGAAGGTCGGGCGGCAGACCAGCAGGCACAGGTCGGCGGAATTGACCGCCACGGCGACGTCGGCGTCCGGCGCGGCGGGCGTGTCGATCAGCATCACGTCATAGGCGTCGTGCACCGCCTGGGAGCGGGTCTGGAACAGCTTGCCGGCGTTGATCTCGGCCAGGCTGGGGCCGGGCTCGCCGCGCGCCCGCAGGGCGTCCGAGGCGGAGCGCTGCGGATCGATGTCGGCCAGCAGGGTCTTCCATCCCGCCAGATGGGCGGTAAGGCTCAGATTGATCGACAGAGTCGTCTTGCCGGCCCCGCCCTTGCGGGAAATCACAGCCAGGGTTTTCACGTCCGACGCTCCTCCCCCAAGACGAAACCGCATCCTGTCCACGGCGCCTTCCGCAGGGCCAGGAGCCTGTGGATAACTTAGCCGCGCCTTACGACAGCTTCGCAACGGGAATGTCGTGTTGAGGGAAACTTAACCTTGATGCGGCCCGCGCCACGGGAAGCGTGACGACAAAATGAGCGTTCGGCGGGCGATTTGCGTTCGCGCCGGGCTTGACCCCGCCCCCTTGACCGCGCCCTCCCTCTTGACCGCGCTTGGGCCATGGGCGAGGCAGGCGGATGCTTCGTCGCCTGATCGACTTCTTCACCAACATGGACGCCAGGGCCTGGCGCACGGTCGCCGTGTCGTTCGTGCTGTTCGGCGGGGTGGGGGTAGTGTTCCTGTTCGGCGCCCAGCTGCTGGGCCTGAACGGCGAGGTCACGGTCGAGCAGTGGCTGGGCGCGGCGCATGGGCCCTGGGCCTTGCCGGTCGCGGTCGGGGCCTTCGCGGCCCTGGCCTTCATCGGGGTGCCGCAGTTCGTGCTGATCGCCGCGGCGGTGGTGGCGTTCGGGCCCTGGACCGGCTTCGCCTACAGCTGGATCGGGACCTTGGTCTCGTCCCTGGTCGGGTTCTGGCTGGGACGCACGTTCGGCGGCCGTCTGCTGAAGGACCTGGCCGGCGACGGCGTGGCCAAGTTCATGAAGCTGATCGGCAAGAACGGCTTCCTGGCCAGCCTGATCGTCCGGCTGGTGCCCTCGGCCCCGTTCATCGTGGTCAACATGGCCGCCGGGGTCACGCCGATGAAGCTGCGCGACTTCGCGGCCGGCACCGCCGTCGGCATCGTCCCGAAGATCGCCCTGACCGCCTTCGCCGGCAATTCGATCGTCCAGGCCCTCAAGGGCGGCGGCAACCGGCACATCGTCATGCTGATCGTCGCGGTGGCGGTCTGGATCGCCGCCGGCCTGGTCGCCCGCGCCTGGCTCAAGAAGCGCGAAGCGGCGGCGGACTAGACGGGCTGGGGCGAGGGCGGTTCGCGCCCCGTGAACGTCATCGCCGGGGCGTTTGACGCGCGAAGCTCCGATCTCGCGACAGAGTCGGCCCCGATCACGGCGCGTCCCGGTCGAAAATTGCTCTGTATGCGGCGAATTGCTCGAATAAAGCAAAAAGCTTGCTGGTTTTTGGGCCGCTGTGTAGAAAGCAGTCATGAACGTCGCGCGCCAACTGCTTCTGCTTCGGCTTACCAACCCCTGGGCGCTCTAGGGGCCGCGCATCGTCGTGGCCGGGCGCGCAGGGGATGACTAAACCCGCCGCCGCCCCCACGCAGACACCCTTCCGACGAGTAGACCCATGAACTCCGTATCGCCCGCAGCTTTCGACAAGCGCGACAACGTCGTCATTTTTGACACCACCATGCGCGACGGCGAGCAGTCGCCGGGCGCCTCGATGTCGCACGACGAAAAGCTGGAACTGGCCAAGATCCTCGAGGAGATGGGGGTCGACGTCATCGAGGCCGGCTTCCCGATCGCCTCGAACGGCGACTTCGAAGCGGTCCGCGAGATCGCCAAGATCGTCAAGAACTCCACCATCGCCGGCCTGTGCCGCGCCCATCAGGTGGATATCGATAGATGCGCGGAGGCCCTGAAGGGCACCCAGCGCGGCCGCATCCACGTGGTGATCGCCACCAGCGACCTGCACATGAAGCACAAGCTGCAGATGGAGCCGGACGCCGTCATCGACGTGATCGCCCGCTCGGTGACCCACGCCCGCAACCTGCGCGACGACGTCGAGTGGTCGGCCGAGGACGCCACCCGCAGCGACCGCCAGTTCCTGCGCCGCGCGATCGAGACCGCCATCAAGGCCGGCGCCACGACGATCAACCTGCCCGACACCGTCGGCTACACCTACCCGTCGGAATATGCCGACCTGTTCAGCTGGATGACCCAGAACGTCGAGGGCGCCGACAAGGTGATCTTCTCGACCCACTGCCACAACGACCTGGGCCTGGCCGTCGCCAACAGCCTGGCCGGCGTGCAGGGCGGAGCGCGCCAGATCGAGTGCGCGATCAACGGCCTGGGCGAGCGGGCCGGCAACGCGGCGCTGGAAGAGATCGTGATGGCCCTGAAGGTGCGCGGCGACAAGCTGCCCTTCGAGACCCGGATCGACACCACCCACATCACCCGCGCCAGCCGCTACGTCTCGGCCATCACCGGCTTTCCGGTGCAGTACAACAAGGCCATCGTCGGCAAGAACGCCTTCGCGCACGAAAGCGGCATCCACCAGGACGGGATGCTGAAGAACCGCGAGACCTACGAGATCATGACCCCCGAATCGGTCGGCCAGGCCCCGTCCAGCCTGGTCATGGGCAAGCACTCGGGCAGCCACGCCTTCCGCGCCAAGCTGAAGGACCTGGGCTACGAGCTGGGCCAGAACGCCCTGAAGGAGGCCTTCGGCCGCTTCAAGGACCTGGCCGATCGCAAGAAGCATGTCTACGACGACGACATCATCGCCCTGGTCGACGACGCCCTGGCGCGCGGCTCCGAGCGCATCCGCGTCCAGCGCCTGCGCGTGGTGGCCGGCACCGACGGCCAGTCGGCCGAGCTGACCCTGGAAGTCGACGGCGAGGTGAAGACCTCGCAGGCCTCGGGCGACGGTCCGGTCGACGCGGTGTTCAACGCCATCCAGCAGATCGTGCCGCACAACGCCGCCCTGCGCCTGTTCCAGGTGCACGCGGTGACCGAGGGCACCGACGCCCAGGCCCAGGTCTCGGTCCGTCTGGAGGAAGACGGCCGCATCGCCACCGGCCAGGCCGCCGACACCGACACCCTGACCGCCTCGGCCAAGGCCTATGTCAACGCCCTGAACAACCTCATGGCGCGCAAGGAAAAGAGCCGGCCGGAAGCCGCGATCGCCAGCGGGTTCTAGCCGCTAGGCCGCTTCTCGCTTCGAGAACGGCCGCGTCGCCAGCAGTTCGGCCGACAGGCAGGCCTGGGGTTCGACCTCCAGGCCCATCGCCCGCAGATCCTCGCACAGCGCCCGGCGTGGCTCCTGGTCCAGGAACGCGCCGGCGTCGATGACCAGCGCCCCGCCCGGGCGGAGCATGGTCAGGGTAGAGGCCGCCGCGGCGCGGGCGTCGGCCACGGTCGGGCAGCCCACGATCAGCAGCACGTCGCTCTGCTCGTCGGCCGCGCGGCAGGTGGCTCGGCGGGCGGCCTCCACGCGGTCGTAGCCCTTGCGCCACAGCACGCTCATCGCCTCGCCCGCGTCGGGTCCGGTCACGGCCACGAAGCACAGCGGCGTGGCCTGGGCCAAGGCGAGCATGCGCCCGAGCGTGGGATGGATCCCGTCGGTCGGAACGCCGAGCAGGAACTGCGCGGCCTGACGGAACGGATGGGACGACATGGTCGAAACCTCAAGCTGGTCGCGCCCGTCACCGGACGGGCCGACGGCCAGGGTGTGCGCCGAAACCGCCTAAGGCCTCCATTCGGAAACACGCCGCCCGCATAAGGGCGGCATAAGGAAGTACTGAGGGACGGGCATGATCTGGATTCCCATCACCATCGCAGCCTCGTTCGCCCAGGTGGCCCGCAACGCGGCCCAGCGCTCGATCATGGACGGCGAGGGCGGAAGCGCCGGACCCTGGGGCGCGACCCTGGTGCGGTTCCTGTTCGGCCTGCCGTTCACGGCGGTGTTCGTCGGCGTCGCCTTCGCCCTGACGCGGGGCGAGCACCCGCACGCGACCCCGGCCTTCTGGGCCGCCGCCCTGCTGGGCGGGGCCAGCCAGATCGCCGCCACCGCCGCCCTGCTGGTGGCCATGCGCCGGGCCGGCTTCGCGGTGGCCACGGCGGTCCAGCAGAGCTCGATCCCGTTGGCCGCCCTGCTGGGCCTGCTGGTCTATGGCGAGACGCTGAGCGCGCTGGGTTGGACCGGCGTGGCCCTGGCCAGCGTGGCCCTGCTGGTGGTCACCTGGCCGCGGACCGGAGCCTCGGGCGAGAAGCCCGTCAGCGGCGCGGTCTACGGCCTGCTGTCGGGCCTGGCGTTCGGCTTCTGCCTGAACGCTTTCCGGCAAGCGGGCCACGCCCTGGAGCCCAACCATCCGATCTTCGCCGCGGTGGTCACCCTGATGACTGTCCAGATCGCCCAGACCCTGGCCTTGAGCCTGTTCCTGGCCGTCAGCGACCGCGCCGCCCTGGTCGCCGTGGCGCGGGCCTGGCGGCCGTCCCTAGGGGCCGGGTTCTGGGGCGCGGCGGCCTCGGCGGGCTGGTTCATCGCCCTGGCCCTGGCGCCGGCGGGGCAGGTGAGGGCCGTCGGGGTGGTCGAGGCGCCCATCGCCGCCCTGGCGGGACGCCGTCTGTTCGCGGAGCGGCTGACCGCCGTTCAGATGATCTTCGGCCTGGTCGCGGCGGCCGGCGTGGCCATGGCGGCGCTCGGCTAGAAAACGCCATGTTTCTGCGATGAAACCCCCCGCGCCGCCGTTCTGCGCAAACAGGTGATCCAAGGGGTGTAATAGACCTTGAAATCAACGCTTTCGCAGGGCAAACGGGCTTCGTCGGCAGCTTCGTGGCAGTCAGACGACGGCGCGGCGGGGGCCAGCGCTCCCGTCGTGCGGCAGGCGCTCGTCAGTGGGACATAACCCCGCATTTCGCGGGAATCATGTTGTCCTCCTTAGGAATTGAAGTAGGAGCCATCTTTTCCCTTCGCCTTCACCGGTTCGCCGGCGCAAATGGCTCCGTTTCGCATATCCGCCGCCTTCGCTTTCTAAAGACCCAGCCGCCTCGCCCCTTATCCCCTCAGTCAGGGCTTTCAATGTTTTCTTCCCTCTTCGGCGTCATCTCCAACGACATCGCCATCGACCTGGGCACCGCCAACACCCTCATCTACATGAAGGGCAAGGGCATCGTTCTGAACGAGCCGTCGGTGGTCGCGCTGCGCAATGTCGGCGGCCGCAAGATCGTTCACGCCGTGGGGATCGAGGCCAAGCAGATGCTGGGCCGCACGCCGGGCCACATGGAAGCCATTCGCCCGATGCGCGACGGGGTCATCGCCGACTTCGAAGTCGCCGAGGAGATGATCAAGTACTTCATCCGCAAGGTTCACAACCGCAAGGGCTTCGTGAACCCCAAGGTCATCGTCTGCGTGCCGTCGGGCGCCACCGCCGTGGAACGCCGCGCCATCAATGACAGCTGCCTGAACGCCTCGGCCCGCCGCGTGGGCCTGATCGACGAGCCGATGGCCGCCGCGATCGGCGCCGGCCTGCCGATCCACGAGCCGACCGGCTCGATGGTCGTCGACATCGGCGGCGGCACCACCGAGGTGGCCGTGCTGTCGCTGTCGGGCATCGTCTATTCGCGCTCGGTCCGCGTCGGCGGCGACAAGATGGACGAGGCGATCATCAGCTACATGCGTCGCCACCATAACCTGCTGATCGGCGAAACGACCGCCGAGCGCATCAAGAAGGAAATCGGCACCGCCCGCGCCCCGGCCGACGGCGAGGGCCTGTCGATCGACGTCAAGGGCCGCGACCTGATGCAGGGCGTGCCGCGCGAAGTGCGCATTTCGGAAAAGCAGGCCGCCGACGCCCTGGCCGAACCGGTCGGGCAGATCGTCGAAGCCGTGAAGGTGGCCCTGGAAGCCACGCCGCCGGAACTGGCCAGCGACATCGCCGACAAGGGCATCATGCTGACCGGCGGCGGCGCGCTGCTGCGCGGCCTGGACGCCGAGATCCGCGACCACACCGGCCTGCCGGTCACCGTGGCCGACGATCCGCTGTCGTGCGTGGCCCTGGGCTGCGGCAAGGTGCTCGAGCATCCCAAGTGGATGAAGGGCGTGCTTGAATCGACTCTCGCCTAGGCGTCAATTCCATCTGGACGCCGCGGGGGGCGTCGGGAGAACTAGTACGTGCCCTTTCGCGAAGGTCCGCTCGGCGACCTGAAAGTGCCGCTTACCTGGACCGCGGCCGTGGCGTTGATCGTCGCGATCGTGATCGCGGTGGCGTTCCTGCTGGCCGATCGGCGCGAGACCCTTCAGCAACAGGCCTATGGCGTCACCCGTCAGACGGTCGACACGGTGTCCAAGCCGGTCAGCGGCGTGATCGCCGCCCCGGGGCGCTGGACCGGCCTGGGCGTCGACTTCATCAGCAGCTACTTCTTCACCGCGTCCGAAAACCGCCGGCTGAAGGCCGAGCTGAAGGAGATGCGCGGCTATCGCGACCAGTACCTGGCCGAGGTCGACAAGAACCAGAGCTACCGCACGCTGCTGGGCCTGCGCACCGATCCGCCGATCCCGATGGTCGCCGCCCGGGTGGTCAGCGACACCCGCGGCCCGTTCGCCAACACCCGCCTGGCCGACGCCGGCGCGGAAAAGGGCGTGGTGGTCGGCAATCCGGTGATGAACGAGCGCGGCCTGGTCGGCCGCGTGGTCGGCGTGGCCCACGGGGCCAGCCGCGTGCTGCTGCTGACCGACATCGCCTCGCGCACGCCGGTGATGATCGACCGCACCAACGCCCGCGCCATCCTGACCGGCGACGGCGGCCCCAACCCGAAGCTCGAATATCTGCGCGGCGTCGATCCGATCAAGGAAGGCGACCGGGTCGTCACCTCGGGCGACGGCGGCGTGGTGCCGCGCGGCCTGCCGGTGGGCGCGGCGGTCAAGGGCCTGGACGGCCGTTGGCGCGTTGTGCTGTTCGCCGACGACAGCGCCATCGACTATGTCCGCATCCTGCTGTTCAAGGACTTCTCGCAGCTGGCCGACCAGAAGGCCCTGCTGACCCGCAGCCTGCCGCCGGTCACCACCGAGGATCCCGACGTCTCGATCCTGGGCCCGGCCGCCACCGCCAAGCCGCAGGCCCAGACGGGCGCTGCCACTCCGAGCGCCGCGCCGGCTAAGCCGGCCGCGCCGACGACCTCCACGCCGCCGCCGCCCGCGGCCAAGCCCGCGACGACGCCGGCCCCGAAACCCGCGGCCCCGAAGCCGACGGCGGGGCAGCCGACCGGCGGGGGGATCTGAGGTGGGCGGCGCGCGGCCTCTGCATCCCGGCCGGTGGCTGGGCGTGCCCGCCCTGTTCTGCGTGCTGGCGACCATCGCCTTCGCCGCGCCGATCCGCATCTACGGCCTGCAGTTGCCCGAGCCGGTGTTCGCCATGGTGCCGGCCTTCGCCTGGGCCCTGATCCGGCCGTCGATCCTGGCGCCCTTCGCCCTGCTGCTGCTGGGCCTGTTCCTGGACATGTTCTGGGGCGGACCGACCGGCCTGTGGGGCCTGTCGCTGCTGGTCGCCTACGCCACCGCCCTGACCGGCCGCAACATGATGACCGGCCAGAGCCGGCCGATGATGTGGGCCTGGTTCGGCGGGGTCACCGCGGTGGCCATGGCCGCCGGATTCCTGTTCAGCATGCTCGACAGCCTGGCCATGCCCAGCCTGCTGGCGGTGTTCTGGCAGTTTCTGGTCACGGCCCTGTTGTTCCCGTTCGCCCACCGGCTGATCGACCGGTTCGAGGACGCGGACGTTCGGTTCCGGTGACGCCATGAGCGAACCGTCAATCTTCTTCTTCGAGGTCAACGAGCGGCAGGGGGTCTTCCACCGCCGGGCGTTCCTGATGGGCGGCCTGGCCGGCGGCGGCCTGCTGGCCCTGGGCGGCCGCCTGGCCCAGCTGCAGCTGGTCGAGGCCCGGCGCTACCAGAAGCTTTCGGCCGGCAACCAGTTCAACTACCGCCTCATGCCCCCGCCGCGCGGCCTGATCCTGGACCGCAACGGCGTGGCCCTGGCCTCGAACCGCCCGAACTTCCGGCTGATGGTCACCAAGGAATCCAAGGATTTCGACGTCGAGGCCACCCTGGACGACCTGGCCCTGCTGGTGCCGATCGACGGCACGCGCCGCGCCCGCCTGATCAAGGACATCGCCCGCGCGCCCAGGAAGGCCCCGGTGGCGGTGATGGAGGACATGACCTGGGAGGAATTCTCCCGCGTCAACATCCGCGCGCCCGAGCTGCCCGGCGTGACCGCCGACATGGGCGAGGTGCGGGTCTATCCGTTCGGCGGGGCCTTCGCCCACGTGATCGGCTATGTGGCCAAGGTTTCCGACCGGGACCTGGAAAAGGCCAAGTCCGATCCGACCCAGGACCAGGACCTGCTGCACCATCCGGGGTTCCGGATCGGCAAGCAGGGCGTCGAAAAGGCCCTGGACCGCGAGCTGCGCGGCCGTCCCGGCGCCACCAAGGCCGAGGTCGACGCCCAGGGCCGCGTGGTGCGCCTGGACCCCGAGGGCGACATCCCGCCCACCCCGGGCAAGGAAGTGCGGCTGACCCTGGACGCCGACATCCAGAACCGCGCCCTGGAGGTGATGGGCGACGAAAGCGGCGCCATCGTCGTGATGGACATCCGCAACGGCGACCTGCTGGCCATGGTCTCGGCCCCCAGCTTCGACGCCAACCGGTTCGTGAAGGGCCTGTCGGGTCCGGAATACAAGGCGCTGGCCGAATACGAGCGCAAGCCGCTGCTGGACAAGGCGCTGAGCGGCAACTTCCCGCCCGGTTCGACCTTCAAGCCCACCGTCGGCCTGGCCGCCCTGACCGCCGGGATCGATCCCGAGGTTCGCGTGAACTGCGGCGGCAGCTGGTACTACGGCGGGCGGACCTGGCGGTGCTGGGAAAAGGGCGGCCACGGCTCGCAGAACATGCACGAGGCCATCAAGAACTCGTGCGACATCTACTTCTACCAGACCTCGCTGAAGATCGGTCCGGACGCCATCGCCACGGCCGCGCGCGCGATGGGCTTCGGCGAGACCTTCGACATCGGCATTCCAGGCCAGAAGAAGGGCCTGGTGCCCGACCGGGCCTGGAAGAAGCGGGCCAACAAGAAGAATCCGGCCAACCAGATCTGGTTTCCGGGCGAAACGCCCAGCTACGGGATCGGGCAGGGGGCCTTGAGCGTCAACGCCCTGCAGCTTGCCGTGATGACCGCCCGCCTGGCCAACAGCAAGAAGGCGCTCAATCCGCGTCTGATCAAGTCGGTCGGCGGCGTCGAGCAGCCCAGCGGCGCGGCCGTGCCCGACCTGCCGTTCAGCCAGGAGCACCTGACCTATGTGCGCGGCGGCATGGAGGCCGTGGCCAACGACGTGCGCGGCACCGCCTACCGGCAGAGCCAGCTGGGCCTGGGCGACGTGAAGATGGCCGGCAAGACCGGCACGGCCCAGGTGCGCAGCTACGACAAGGTCGCCAACCGCAAGAGCACCAGCGTCGCCTGGCGGCTCAAGGACCACAACCTGTTCGTGGCCTTCGCCCCCTATGACGACCCGCGCTACGCCGTGGCCGTGATCATCGAGCACGGCGGCCTGGGCGGCGCCACCGCCGGCGCCCCGCGGGCTCGCGAGGTGATGCGCGTGGCGCTGCTGAAGGATCCCGAGGTCCGCGCCCGCATCGAGCGGCCCATGCCGATGCCCGAAGAGCCGGTCGAAACCACGCCCGACGGCTCGGTCGAGGGCGCCGCGCCCGACGAGCCGATCGTGGGCGCGCCGCCGCCGTCGCCGGCCCCCGCGACCCCCACCGTTCCCGCGCCTTCCGTCCCCGGAGCTCCCCGATGACCCTCAGCGGCGGCCTCAGCCGGCCTGGCGAACGCGATCGGCCGATCATCAAGTTCATGGAGATCGACTGGACCCTGTGTCTGGTCCTGTGTCTGATCGCCGGCACCGGGGCGCTCATGCTGTTTTCGATCGCCGGCGGTTCCTGGGAACCGTGGGCCGACAAGCATCTGCTGCGATTCGGCGTCTATTTCGTGATGATGATCATCCTGGCCATGGTCGACCTGCGGGTCTGGTTCAGCCTGGCCTATCCGATCTACGGGGTCGGGCTGCTGCTGCTGGTGGCGGTGGCCCTGGTCGGCGACTCCTCGCTGGGCGCGCAGCGCTGGCTGGTGCTCGGACCGGTCCGCTTCCAGCCGTCCGAAGTGATGAAGATCGGCGTCGTCCTGGCCCTGGCCCGCTACTATCACGGCCTGTCGGCCGACAGCGCCCGGCTGTCCTGGAAGCTGCTGATCCCGGCCGTCCTGATCGGCATGCCGGTCCTGCTGGTGGCCCACCAGCCCGACCTGGGCACGGCGATGCTGATCGCCCTGCCGGGCCTGGCGGTCATGGTGCTGGCCGGCCTGTCGCTGAGGCTGATCATCGTCGGGATGGTCGGCGCCCTGGCCGCCCTGCCGCCGTTCATCTTCTTCGTGCTGCACGACTATCAGCGCAACCGGATCCTGACCTTCATGGACCCGGAGAAGGACCCGTCGGGCGACGGCTACCACATCATGCAGTCGAAGATCGCCCTGGGCTCGGGCGGGCTGATGGGCAAGGGCTTCGGCCTGGGCTCGCAAAGCCAGCTGAACTTCCTGCCCGAGAAGCAGACCGACTTCATCTTCGCCACCCTGGCCGAGGAGTTCGGCTTCATCGGCTGCTTCAGCGTGCTGTTCCTGTACGGCGTGGCGATCTTCATGGCCCTGCGCATCGCCTCGATCAGCCACAGCCACTTCGGACGCCTGTCGGCGGCCGGGGTGACGGCCACTTTCGCCCTCTACGTGCTGATCAACGGCGCGATGGTCATGGGCATGGCCCCGGTGGTGGGCGTGCCCATGCCGATGCTGAGCTATGGCGGCACCGTGATGCTGACGGTCATGGTCGGGTTCGGCCTGGTCCAGGCCGTGCGGGTGCACCGCTATACCGAAGTGACCAGCGGCAAGGGCTCGCTGATGTAGGGTTTGGTGGGGGCGAACACTTGCCCCCTACGGATCGCTTCGCGATCGTCTTCCCCCATAGGGGGAAGAGGAGGTGCGCGGCCTCCGCCCCCTATGGGGGCGGACAGACCGCGAAGCGGTCAGGTGGGGGCAAGTGGGTGAGCCACTATTTTCCCTTCAGCGCCCTTCCACTCACCACGGCCCCCGCCCCGTACTTCCCCCGCAGCCCGTCGATCACCGTCTCGCTCTTCAGCGCCTTGCGCTCCTCGCCGGCGAAGAAGTCGTCGGCCGCGCCTTCGGCGGGCACGAAGTCGGTCAGGCCCGCGCCGATCAGGCGGTAGTGCAGGCCTCCCGGCTCGGCCGCCAGCAGCTCGCGCGCCACCTGGAAAAGGGTCCGCGCGGTCTGGATCGGCACGGGCAGGGTGCGCCGGCGGGTGTGGATCTTGAAGTCGGGCGTGCGCAGTTTCAGCGTGGCCACGCGGCCCGCCACCCCGCCGGCCCGGGCCTGGCGGGCGACCTTCTCGCACAGCGGCCACAACTCGTCCTCGAGGTCCTCGCGCTTGTAGAGGTCATCGTTGAACGTGGTCTCGGCGCTGATCGTCTTGCGCTCCTGGTCGGGATCGACCAGCCGGGTGTCGCGGCCGTGGGCCAGGTGGTGCAGCCGCAGGCCGCCCGAGCCCAACACCTTGACCAGCCATTTGAGGTCGGCGTTGGCGATGTCGCCGACCGTTCGCAGGCCCTCCGAGGCCAGGGCCGTGACGGTGGCGGGGCCGACGCCGGGCAGGATCGACACCGGCCGCGGGGCCAGGAACTCGACGATCCCCGCCGCCCCGATCACCGAGAAGCCGCGCGGCTTGTCCAGCTCCGAGGCGATCTTGGCCAGGAACTTGTTGGGAGCCAGGCCGATCGAGACGGTGATCCCGACCTCGGCCTCGATCTCGCGCTGGACCCGGGCCAGCATCACCGCCGGCGGGGCGCCGTGCAGGCGCTCGGTGCCCGACAGGTCGATCCAGGCCTCGTCCAGCGACAGCGGCTGCACCAGGGGCGTCAGGGCCTCCAGCTTGGCCATGATCCGCCGGCTCTCGTGCTTGTACTTGGCGAAGTTGGGCTTGATGACCACCGCGTCGGGGCACAGCTTCAGCGCCTTGTACATCGGCATGGCCGAGCGGGGGCCGCTCATGCGCGCGATGTAGCAGGCGGTCGTCACCACCCCGCGCTTGCCGCCGCCGACGATCACCGGCTTGTCGCGCAGGGACGGGTCGTCGCGCTTCTCGACCGACGCGTAGAAGGCGTCGCAGTCCAGGTGCGCCATGGACAGTTGGCCCAGCTCCTCGTGGAAGATCACCCGCGGCGAACCGCAGGACGGACAGCGCGAGACCTTGGTCTCGCCCGTCGCCAGGCAGTCGCGGCACAGCGCTTTCATCGGAACAGCTTGCGCTCGATGGCCGTCTTCAGGTCCGGCCACAGGTCGATCCGGGCGTGCCGCTCGGGATCGCTGGGGGCCAGGGGGCGCAGCCGCTCGTCGGCCACCATCTGGAAGCGGTTCACCCACGGCGCGCTTTCCGCCACCGAGTCCAGCTGCGGCAGCAGGTCGTCGATGAACGCCGACGGCGAGGCCGTCCGCTCGGACAGGTGGGCCGCCGACGGCCCCTTGGGACCGCTGTTGATCACCAGCGGATAGTCGAAGCCATGGGTCTTCAGCCAGCGGGCGCGCGATTGGCGGCCGTGCTCGGGGGCGTTGGTCAGGATCACCACGTCGGCGCGGGTCGACAGGTCGGCCAGGGCGTCGGCCGCGCCCTCGGCCGGCAGCAGGTCGTCGGCCCCGTCGCGGAAGAAGTCGTTGAACAGCGCCCGGCCGGCGATCAGGTCCACATGCTCGGTCTCGCCGGGGCGATAGATGTTCTGGAACAGGGCGTAGCGGTCGAATCGCAGCTCGAATCCGTGGCGTCCGATGAACGTTCCGAAGCCATGCATGAACCGCGCGAGGACCTCGTCGACATCGACGATGACCAGCGGCGCGTCCGGGCGCACGATGCAGGTCTGAAGGTCGGAAAAACTGGGTTCCATGATCTGCGATTGGCCGAGATAAACGCGATTAGCGCGGGCTTAAGGATATTCGTGCGATCTGGAATCCAGAAGCGACGCGAATCCCTCACGCGTCGCCACGGACCGGAATGGTCGGGGTCAGGATGACGAAGAAGGTCCTCATCGTCGAGGATAACGAGCTGAACATGAAACTCTTTCATGATCTGCTCGAAGCCCAGGGCTATGAGACCCTGCAGACCCGCGAGGGCCTGCAGGCTCTGTCGATCGCCCGCGAGCACCGTCCGGACCTGATCCTGATGGATATCCAGCTGCCCGAGATCTCCGGCCTTGAAGTCACCAAGTGGCTCAAGGAGGATGACGATCTGTCACATATCCCCGTCGTCGCCGTTACGGCATTCGCCATGAAGGGCGACGAGGAACGCATCCGTGAGGGCGGCTGCGAGGCCTATATCTCCAAGCCCATCTCGGTGTCGCACTTCCTGGACACCATTCGCCGGTTGCTGGAGAGGTAGGCTCGTGAGCGCGCGCATCCTGGTCGTCGACGACATCGAGGCCAATGTCCGCCTGCTCGAGGCCAAGCTGTCGGCGGAATATTACCAGGTCTCGGTCGCCCATGACGGCCCCACCGCCCTGACCCTGGCGGCCAGCGAGCTGCCCGACGTGATCCTGCTGGACGTGATGATGCCCGGCATGGACGGCTTCACCGTCTGCAAGAAGCTCAAGGAAGATCCGACCACCCGCCACATCCCGGTGGTGCTGGTCACGGCGCTGGACGGCCGCGCCGACCGCATCCAGGGGCTGGAGGCGGGCGCCTCGGACTTTCTGACCAAGCCGATCGACGACGTCATGCTGTTCGCCCGCGTGCGCAGCCTGACCCGCTTCAAGCTGGTGATCGACGAACTGCGCCAGCGCGAGGCCTCGGGCCGGCGCATGGGCGTGATCGCCGGCGCCGCCTCGCGCCTGGACGGCCTGGGCGGCCGGGTGCTGGTGGTCGACGACAACGAACGCCAGGCCCAGCGCGTGGCCGCCGAGCTGGCGGTCGAACACCGCCCGGTGGTCGAGTCCGATCCCGTGAAGGCCCAGATCAGCGCCGGCGGACCGGTCGACCTGGTGATCATCAACGCCGCGGCCAAGGGCTTCGACGGCCTGCGCTTCGCCGCCTCGCTGCGGTCGGACGAGCGCACGCGCCACCTGCCGATCCTGGCCATGGTCGATCCCGACGAGCGCCAGCGCCTGGTCAAGGCGCTGGAGATCGGCATCAACGACATCCTGCCCCGGCCGATCGATCCGCAGGAGCTGTCGGCCCGGGTCAAGACCCAGATCCAGCGCAAGCGCTATACCGACTACCTGCGCCAGAACCTCGACCACAGCCTGGAGCTGGCGGTCACCGATCAGCTCACCGGCCTGCACAATCGCCGCTACATGTCCGGCCAGCTCGACTCGCTGGTCAAGCGCGCGGCCCTGGGCGGCGACCCGGTCGCGGCCCTGCTGATCGACATCGACCACTTCAAGAAGATCAACGACGGCTTCGGCCACGACGTCGGCGACGAGGTGCTGCGCGAGTTCGCCCTGCGTCTGGCCTCCAACGTCCGCGCCATCGACCTGCCTTGCCGCTACGGCGGCGAGGAGTTCACGGTGATCATGCCCGACACCCAGCTGGCCGACGCCCTGCGCATCGCCGAGCGGATCCGCATGCACGTCTCCGGCTCGCCGTTCCGCGTCGCCCAGGGCAGCGAGCTGCTGACCGTGACCATCTCGATTGGCGTCTCGGCCACCAGCGGCCCGGACGACACCCCCGAAACCCTGATGAAGCGGGCCGACGAGGCGGTGTACGAGGCCAAGAAGTCCGGCCGCAACGCCGTGGTGGGCAAGGCGGCCTAGCACGGCCGGGGACATGCCCTTGCGGCGTGTCCCCCATTTCCAGGCGCCGCGATAACCGATGGGGACACGCCGCGAGGGCATGTCCCCGTCAGGGCTTCGCCACCACCCTGATCTCGTACATCCGCGGCCACAGCTTGCCCGTCACGATCAGCCGGTCGGCCTTGGCGTCGTAGGCGATGCCGTTCAGCACGTCGGTGCGCGCGCGATCCTCCAACGGCAGCAGGCCCGTCAAGTCGATCCAGCCGGTCACCTTGCCGCTCGCCGGGTCGATGCGGGCGATGCGGTCGCTCTTCCAGATGTTGGCCAGGATCTCGCCCTTGACCCATTCCAGCTCGTTCAGCTGATCCACCGGCCGGCCCTCGTCGGTGACGGTGATCCCGCCGGTCTCCTTCAGGGTCTCCGGATCCAGGAACCGCAGGCGCGACGTTCCGTCGCTCATGATCAGCCGCTTGTCGTCGCGGGTCAGGGCCCAGCCTTCGCCCTCATAGCTGAATTCGCCGCGCGCCTCGAAGTCGTCGAGGCCGTAGACGAAGCCGATCTGGTGTTTCCAGGTCAGCTCGATCAGCCGGTCCTTCCAGTCGACGATGCCCTCGCCGAAGTACTGGCTGGAGATCGAGCGCTCGTTCTCGACGCCGCCGGTCTCCAGCACGATCTTGCGGATCGACGAGGCGCCCTCCAGGCCCGTGCTCTCGTACAGAAATCCGTCCCGCAGGAAGAGGCCCTCGGTGAAGGCGTTGGGGTCGTGGGGGTAGGTGCGGACCACCTCGTAGCCGTAGACCGGCGTGGCGGCGTGAGCCTGGGCCACGTGAGCCAGCGGCGAACCGGCGCCAAACAGCAAAACAACGGCCAGCCAGAGGGACGAAAGCGGGAGACTACGCATGGCCCAGCTAGGCCTTCCCTCGGCGGCGAAAACAAGACGGCCTAAACGAAAAACGCCCGGCTTCGCAGCCGGGCGTCTTGTCACATCGCGTTGGACGCAAGACCTACTTGATCTTGCCTTCCTTGAATTCGACGTGCTTGCGGATGACCGGATCGTACTTCTTCAGCACCATCTTTTCGGTCTTGGTGCGGGCGTTCTTCTTGGTCACGTAGAAGAAGCCGGTGTCCGCCGTCGAGTTCAGGCGGATCTTGATGGAAGCCGGTTTGGCCATGGTCGAATCCCTGCGATGGTCGCGCAGGTCCCTACGCGGTCGAAATAAGAGGCGCGGAACATACTCACCGGCGGCGCAAAGTCAATTGCCGGTCTCGCATCGTTTGTAGGGGAAATCGACGCTCCTGGCCTGGCCGCCGATTTGCCCCTCGATCCGGCCGATGATCTCGTCGGCGCCGAGGCGGCGATAGATCACCCGCTGGGGAAAATCATGGGCGGGGTTCTCGAAGACCGCCATCTCCGGCGTCAGGCTCTTGAGCGGGAAGGTCGCCTTCTCCTGGCCCGAGGGCTCGGCCATGTAGGCCAGCGAGCCGTCGGCCTCGACGATGCGGGTGAATTCGTAGTCGCGCAGCTTGCCGTCCTTGAGCGTGCGGCCCATGCCCAGCATGACGCCGCCGCCCGGACCCATCCACCGCTCCTCGACCACGCCGCCCGGCTTGGTCTGGATCCAGCAGCCTTTCAGCCAGGCCATCTGGTCAATCGTGGCGGGCGGGCCCGCCAGGGCGGCGGCGAGAGCGAGGGCGAGCATCGAAGGGCTCCCTGGGGCGCTCTAGAGATAACTCAACTGCCGCGCCCCGCGCAGGAAGCGCATGAACGGCGCCGGGCGTCCAGGGTCGGCCAGGCGCTGGGCCACCTCGTGGACGACAAAGCGGGTGATGTTGGGCAGGTCCAGCGCGCGGGCCTGGTCGAAGTCGAACCAGCCGATCTCGTCCAGCTCGCCGCAGTCGGGCTGGCGGTCCAGGCTCAGCAGGGCGCTGGCGGGGGCCATGAAGAACCGGGCGTCGAAGCGGCGGGTGCGATAGGGCGGGGTGATGGCCCGGGCCACGAAGGCCAGCGGCGCCAGGTCGGGCAGGGCGCCCTGGGCCAGGAACGGCCGCCAGGCCCCGGCGCCGGGCCGCTCGGGCGCTGTCTGGGCCAGCAGCAGGCCGGTTTCCTCGAAGGTTTCGCGCACCGCCGCCAGGGCCAGGGCGCGGGCCAGGCGGGCGGGACTGGCGTGGCGCGGCTCCAGGCTCAGGCGCGCCGCGGTTTCGGGCGCCAGTTCGCTGGCCGACGGCGCGAGGTAGTCGCCGCGGTCGACCCGGCCGCCGGGGAACACCCACTTGTCGGCCATGAAGGCCAGGCCCCGGTTGCGGCGGCCCATCAGCAGGCGCGGCTTGGGCCCGTCGTCGCGGACCACGATCAGGGTGGCGGCATGGCGCGGCTTCAGCACGCCGGCGCGCGGATCGCGGACGTCGCCGTCGTTGCGGGTGTCGAACTTGGCTTCGATCGGTTCGTCCATCTTCCAAGCTTAGACCCGACTCACGACGACGCCATCCGTCCGTAAGGGCAACTGGCGGTGAGGGAGCGGGGACACGCCGCAAGGGCATGTCCCCAGCGCGTGGCGGGGACATGCCCTCGCGGCGTGTCCCCAAATCCATTCCCGGCGCTTGACCGGCGCGCGCTCGCCCGCCCAAGCTCCCGGCGGGGATTTCAGGAATCGAGGGGATGGCCGTGTTCGCAAGGGTTTCCGGGGTGGCCTTGGCCGCCGCGTTGCTGGCCGGATCCGCGCTCGCCGCGCCGTCCGCCGCCCAGGTGGCCGCCGCCGCCAAGGCCGTCCAGCCCAAGGTCGTGGCCTGGCGGCGCGATATCCACGAGCATCCCGAGCTGGGCAACCAGGAGGTCCGCACGGCGGCCCTGGTGGCCAAGGAGCTCCGCGCCCTGGGCTTCGAGGTCCGCGAGGGCGTGGGCCGCACCGGCGTGGTCGGGGTGCTGAAGGGCGGCAAGCCGGGCAAGGTCGTGGCCCTGCGCGCCGACATGGACGCCTTGCCGGTCGAGGAAAAGACCGGCCTGCCGTTCGCTTCGCACGTCACCGCCCAGTGGGAGGGCCGGACCCTGCCGGTCATGCACGCCTGCGGCCACGACACCCATGTGGCCATGCTGCTGGGAACCGCGACGGTGCTGGCCGGCATGAAGGCCGACATCCCCGGCGCTGTGGTGCTGATCTTCCAGCCGGCCGAGGAGGGCTCCCAGGCCGGCGAGGAGGGCGGGGCGGGCCTGATGATCCGCGACGGCGCCCTGGACCGTCCCAAGGTCGACGCCGTCTTCGGCCTGCACATCGGCCCCGGCGACGCCCACGCGCTGAACTACCGGGCCGGCGGCTTCTATGCGGGCTCCGACCGCCTGACCATCACCGTCAAGGGCAAGCAGACCCACGGGGCGCGGCCGTGGGCCGGCGTCGACATGGCCAGCGTCGCGGCCGACATCGTCCAGGCCTTCAACCAGATCGCCGCCCGCCAGGTCGACGTCGGCGCCTCGCCCACCGTGCTGACCGTGGCCACCATCAACATGGGGGTGCGCAACAACATCATCCCCGAAGACCTGACCATGACCGGCACCCTGCGCACCTTCAACGCGGAGCGGCGCGCCGACGTGATGGACAAGGTCCAGAAGGCCGTGGCCGCCATCGGCGACCGCTATGGCGCGAAAGCCCAGGCGGTGTTCACCCAGCCCTATCCGGTCACCACCAACGACCCGGCCCTGTCGGCCTGGGTCAAGCCGGTGCTGGAGCAGGCCTCGCCCGGCAAGGTCGACGACCAGGCGGCCCTGGTCACCGGGGCCGAGGACTTCTCCCGCTACGGCGAGAAGGCCCCGGCGGTGTTCATCCAGCTGGGCGGCCGCCCGGCCAGCGTGCCCGCCGCCACGGCTCCGGCCAACCACTCGCCCTATTTCGACGTCGACGAGGCGGTGTTCGAGACCGGGGTGAAGGCCGAGGTGCTGCTGGCGCTGGACTATCTGGCGAAGAAGTAGCGCTCCCGGACGCGCTTCGAAGGAGACTTGCTTGCGATTCCTGTTTCTCGCCGCCGTCGCGGCCCTGGCCCTGTCGAACCCGGCGGCGGCCCAGACCGACCTGACGCCCAACATCGGCGGCCGGGTCGTGGCCTTGCCCGAGGGCGGCTACGACTTCGGCTGGCCCGGCGTCTATTTCGAGGGGCGGTTCACCGGGCGCTCGGTCGAGGTGGCGGTCGATCCGCAGCTCGATCACCTGGCGGTCAGCATCGACGGCAAGGTCCGCACCGAGCTGGACCTGCCCGGCGTCGCGCGCATGAGTTTCGACGACCTGGGCCCGGGCGAGCATGTCGTTCGGGTGGACAAGCTGACCGAGAGCCAGACGGGCTCGGCGCGGTTCCTCGGCTTCACCGTCGGCAAGGGCGGCCAGGCCCTGCCGCCGCCGAGCCGTCCGCACAGGATCGAGTTGATCGGCGACTCCCACACCGTCGGCTACGGCGTGCGCGCCGCCAAGCACAGCTGCACCCAGGCCGAGATCCACGACCTGACCGACACCAGCCTGGCCTTCGGTCCGATCCTGGCGCGCCGGCTGGACGCCGACTACCGGATCGTCGCCTTCTCCGGCCGGGGCGTGGTGCGAAACTACGGCGGCGCGGCGCCGGGCCAGTCCCTGCCGGTGCTCTATTCGCGGATGATCCCCGGCCAGGCCGAACCCAGCATGGATCCGGCGGAGGCCTGGCGGCCCGACCTGATCGTCATCGGCCTGGGCACGAACGACTTCTCGACGCCCGTCGCGCCCGGCGAGGCCTGGGCCGACGAGACGGCCCTGCGCGCCGACTATCGCCGGGCCTATGCCGCCTTCGTGCGCGACCTGGCCCGGCGCCAGCCCCAGGCGCGTTTCCTGCTGATCGCCGGGGACAGTTTCGCGGCCGATGTGGAGCAGGTGGCGAGCGCCGTCGACGCCGAGGCGCCGGGTCTTGCCACCCCGGTGCGGATCACCGGCATGGACCTGGGCGCCTGCGACTGGCACCCGTCGGTGGCGGACCAGCGGATGATGGCCGATCGGCTGGAAGAGGCGGCGAGAGTGGTTCTTCCCTAAACACCCTCTCCCATGGGGAGAGGGTGTTATCTGCGCTTCCCCCGCCGCACGCCCTTCGGCAGCCCCCCGCGGGGCTTGATGGCCGGCTTGCCGCGGATGCCCAGCCTCGGCTTCGGCGCCTTCGGATCGTTCGGCAAGGCGTCGGTCAGCATCTCGAACAGCAGGCCGCCGGTCACTGGGGTGGCCTCGCGCAGCTTGACCTCGACCGCCAGGCCCAGCGGGAAGCGCTTGCCGGTGCGCTCGCCGACCAGGGCGTGCATGCGGTCATCGTGGACGAAATATTCCTCGCCCAGGGTCGAGACCGGCACCAGGCCGTCGGCGCCCGTCTCGTCCAGCTTCACGAACAGGCCGAAACGCGTCACGCCGGTGATCCGGCCGGCGAAGGTCGCCCCCACCCGGTCGGACAGGAAGGCGGCGATGTAGCGGTCGGTGGCGTCGCGCTCGGCGGCCATGGCCCGGCGCTCGGCGTGGGTGATGACCTCGGCGGTGTCCTTGATCTGCGAGATGTCCTGGTCGGTCAGGCCGTCGTCGCCCAGGCCCAGGGCGCGGATCAGGGCCCGGTGGACGATCAGGTCGGCGTAGCGGCGGATCGGGCTGGTGAAGTGGGCGTAGCGCGCCAGGTTCAGGCCGAAGTGACCCAGGTTGTCGCTGGAATAGTGGGCCTGCATCTGGGTGCGCAGGACCACCTCGTTGATGATCGCCGCGTGCGGGCTCTCGCGGGTGTCGTCCAGCAGCTTGTTGAAGCGCGCCGTGGTCGGGGCCTCGCCCTTGGACCACTTGACCTCCAGGGTCTGCAGGAACTCGACCAGGCTCATGACCTTTTCCTGGCTGGGCGTGTCGTGCACCCGGTAGATCAGCGGCGTGCGCTTGGCTTCCAGGCTTTCGGCCGCGCAGACATTGGCCTGGATCATCATCTCCTCGATCAGCTTGTGGGCCTCGAGGCTGGCGCGGCGGGTGATCGACTGGATCTCGCCTTCCTGGATGATGATGCGGCGCTCGTCGCTCTCGATGGCCAGGGGCGAGCGCTGCTCGCGGCCCTTGCCCATCAGGCGGAAGGCGGCCCACAGGGGGCGCAGGATCGGGTCCAGCAGCGGACCGGCCTTGTCGCCGTCCTGGCCGTCGGGCGGGGCGACCCCGTCGATGGCGGCCTGGGCCTGCTCGTAGGACAGCTTGGCGGCGCTGCGCATCAGGCCGCGCACGAACTTGTGGCTCTTCTTGCGGCCCTGGGCGTCGAACACCATCCGCACGGCCAGGGTGGCGCGGTTCTCGCCTTCGCGCAGGCTGCACAGGCCGTTGGACAGGGTCTCGGGCAGCATCGGCTCCACCCGGTCGGGGAAGTAGACGCTGTTGCCCTTCTCGCGGGCGTCGCGGTCCAGGGCCGAGCCGGGGCGCACATAGGCGGCGACGTCGGCGATGGCCACCCAGACGATCCAGCCGCCCACATTGCCGGCGTCCGGATCGGGATGGGCGTAGACGGCGTCGTCGTGGTCGCGGGCGTCGACCGGGTCGATGGTCACGAACGGCAGGTCGCGCAGGTCGTCGCGGCCTTCCAGGGTCGGCGGCCGGGCCGCGCCGGCCTCGGCCTCGGCCTCCTCGCTGAAGCCGGTCGGGATGCCGTGGCTGTGGATGGCGATCAGCGAGGCGGCGCGCGGATCGTCCTCGCTGCCCACCACCTCCAGCACCTTGCCGAACTTGGGGCCGTAGCGGGCCGAGGCCGTGCCCACCTGGGCCAACACCAGGTCGCCGTCCTTGAGGTCCTTGGCCTCCTGCTCGTTGAGCAGCAGGCTTTCCTTGGACTTGCGGTCGACCGGCTCGACCCGGGTCTCGCGGCGAACCTTGCGGATGACGCCCAGCACCTTGTGGGCGCTCTGGCCCAGGCGCTTGATCAGGCGGGCCTCGGTCTCGCCGCTCTCCAGTTGCTCGAAGCGGACCAGCAGGCGGTCGCCCATGCCCGGCGCGCCGCCCGCCGAGGCGTCGCCCTTGCCCGGGGCCAGGCGCACCTGGGGCAGGTCCTCGCCGCCCTTGGTCAGGCGGACATAGAGATCGCCGTCGGCGTCGCGTTCCACCACGTCGACCACGCCGACCGGGGGCAGCGCCCCGGCCTCCGCGAAACCACGCCGTCCGCGCTTGCCCAGGGCGCCCTGGGCCTCCAGTTCGCGCAACATCTCGCGCAGGGCCCGGCGGTCCGCGCCCTTCAGGCCGAAGTGGCGGGCGATGTCGGCTTTGCCGGCCTCGCCGGCGTCGCGCAGGAAGGCGATCAGCGTCTCGCGATCGGGCAGGCCGGCGGGCGGCTTCGCGGTCTTGGAGGCGGCGGGGAACTTGGACGACTTGGGCGAGCGGGGTTTGGCCATGCCCCTGGCTTAACCCGGCAAGGGGGCGGATGGCCAAGGGAAAGGAACGCCGAACGCCGGGTTGACTATCGAAATTACGCATGTAATCTCACATGCAGATTACATGCGTAATTGGATTGGAAGCCATGATCTGTCGTGCGAAGTTTCTCCGCGGCCTCTCGGCCTGCGTTTCTCTCCTCATGGCCAGTCCGGCCTTCGCCAGTTCGCCGCTCGCGGAAAATCCCTACGCGATCACCACCCCCAACGGTGTCGATGAGGAAGACTTCGTCGAGATCGGCGGGATCAGGCAGTGGGTGACGATCCGGGGCGAGGACCGGGCCAATCCCGTGCTGCTGATCGTCGGCGGGACCCAGGTCGACGGGCCGGGCGCCATCCTCAGCCCCTATGTCCGCACCTTCCAGCCCTGGGAGAAGGACTTCACCGTCGTCCAGTGGGACCCGCGCGGCGCGGGCAAGACCTTTGTCGCGGCCGGCGGAACGATCGGTCCCGACCTGACGATCGAGCGGCTGGTTCAGGACGGCCTGGACCTGACGGGCTACCTGCGCCATCGCCTGGGCAAAGCGAAGATCGTGCTGCTGGGCGTCAATTTCGGTTCGACCCTGGGCGTGAAGATGGTCATGGCCCGCCCCGAGCTGTTCTCGGCCTATGTGGGCGCGGGGCAGATCGTGAAGCCCCGCGCCGAGCGCGAGCGCTTCGGCTATGAGCGTCTGCTGCGGTTGGCGACGTCGGCCAGCGACCAGGCCACGCTGGCCGACCTGAAGATCAGCGGGCCCGATCCGTTTCGCGAGCCCCGCGATCCCGCCCGGATCGCCGCCTTCCAAAGAGCATTCGTGAAGTATCGCGGTCCCGTGCCCTCCAACCCGATGCAGGAGGCGCTCAGCGCGCCGCACTGGACGGTCGCTGACCTCACCGCCGCCCAGGCCGCCGCGGCGCGGAACGATCAGGTCCTGGGACGCGCCTGGGGCGAGAGTTTTGACTACGCGTCGCTGGGGCCGCGCCTGTCGGTGCCCGTGTTCGTGATCCAGGGCGAGGAGGGGACCAGCGCGCCCGCGCCGATGGCCAGGGCCTGGCTGGAAGGTCTGACGGCGCCGAAGAAAATGTTCGTCAGCATACCGGGCGCGGGCAACCACGCCCTCGAGACCCACGCGGCGGACTATCTGGCGCTGCTTGACCGGCACGTCCGGCCGGTGGCGCTCGCCGCGGAACGGCGGCCAGGACGCTGAGCCCTAGTACAGATCCTCGATCCGCTGCGGCGGGGTCTGCGGCGGGGTTTCGGGCTTCTTCTCGGGCTCGGCCGCGACGGGCGGGGCCTCGACGACCGGGGCCTCCTCGGCGGGCGGGGCCTCGACCGCCTCGACCGGCTTGGGCTTGGGGGCTTCGACCGGCGGGGGCGGGGCGACCTCGGCGACCACCGGCGTGGCCTCGCGCACCGGCACGCCCGAAACCTCGGCCAGCGGCGCGGTCGACACCGCCTCGCGGTCGTTCTTCTGCAGGGCGTTCTTGAGGCCGAACGCGAAGCCGCCGACGCTGACCGCCGACAGGATGACGACCACGACAGGCAGCGGCAGAGGGCGTTCGAGCGACGTCATGAGCCCAGCTTAACCCCCAATTTTCCTCCGACCAAGCGGCCGAGGCGCGTCACGCCTCGGCCTTGGCCTTCTTCGCGGCGGGCTTCTTCGCCGCCGGCTTCTTGGCGGCCGGTTTCTTGGCCGCCGCCTTCTTAGCCGGAGCGGCGCCGTCGGCCGCGACGGCTTTCGCCTTGGCCGGGGCCTTCTTCACCGCCGCCTTCTTCGCCGGCTTCTTGCCGCCGCCGCCCTTGGCGACGCGGTCGGCGATCAGGGCCACGGCCTCATCCAGGGTCAAGGCCGCCGGATCCGCGCCCTTGGGCACGTTGGCGTTGGTGTCGCCGTGCTTGATGTAGGGACCGAAACGACCCGACAGCACGCGGATCGGCTTGCCGTCTTCCGGGTGATTGCCCAGCTCGGCCAGGGCCGCGGCCTGGCCGCGTTGCGGACGCCCGCCGCCGGCCCGCTTGTCGGCCAGCAGGGCCACCGCGCGGTTCAGGCCGATGTCGAAGACGTCTTCCGGGTTCTCCAGATTGGCGTAGGTGCCGT
Organism: Caulobacter sp. Root1455; assembly: GCF_001426905.1. Lineage (GTDB taxonomy): Bacteria > Pseudomonadota > Alphaproteobacteria > Caulobacterales > Caulobacteraceae > Caulobacter. Next base: position 124,985 of record NZ_LMFQ01000021.1, on the reverse strand, counting down.
CGTGCAGCACGAACGGCCCAAAGCGGCCCAGGCCCGCGGTGATGATCTTGCCGTCGTCCGGGTGCTTGCCGACCTCGCGGGGCAGGGACAGCAGGCGCAGGGCCTTTTCCAGGTCGACCGCCGCCGCCGTCCAGCCCTTGGGCAGGCTGGAGCGTTTGGGCTTGTCGCCGCTGTCGGCCGCCGCCGGCTCCTCGACATAGGGACCGAAGCGGCCGTTCTTCAGCCACACGGCGCGGCCGGTCGCCGGGTTGATCCCCAGCTCCTTGTCGGCGGCCTCGGCCTCGCCTTCGCCCTCGCTGGTGGCCAGCTGGCGGGTGAAGCGGCATTCGGGATAGTTCGAGCAGCCGATGAACGCCCCGAACTTGCCGACCTTCAGCGACAGCATGCCCGTGCCGCAGGTCGGGCACAGACGCGGATTGGAGCCGTCGCCCTTGTCGGGGAAGATGTGCGGACCCAGCGACTCGTTGAGGGCGTCCAGGACGTTGGTGGTGCGCAGCTCGGCGATCTCGCCGACCGCGGCCGCGAAGTCCTTCCAGAAGTCGCGCAGGAACTGCTTCCAGTCCAGCTTGCCGTCCGACACCAGGTCCAGCTGCTCTTCCAGGGCCGCGGTGAAGTCGTACTCCACGTAGCGGCGGAAGAACTGCTCCAGGAAGGCGGTGACCAGCCGGCCCTTGTCCTCGGGGATGAAGCGCTGCTTCTCCATTTTGACATAGGCGCGGTCGCGCAGCACGGTCAGGACCGAGGCGTAGGTCGAGGGGCGGCCGATGCCCAGCTCTTCCATTTTCTTGACGAGGCTGGCTTCCGAATAGCGCGGGGGCGGCTCGGTGAAGTGCTGGTCGGCGCGGGCGTCCAGCACCTTGGCGCTGGCGCCTTCCTCGATCATCGGCAGGCGGGCGGAGTCTTCGTCGCCCTCGTCGTCGCGGCCTTCCTCGTAGACGGCGAGGTAGCCGGGGAACAGCACCACTTGGCCGGTGGCGCGCATGCCGGTCTGGCCGTCGGCGCTCTCCAGGTCGACGGTGGTGCGCTCGATGCGGGCGCTCTCCATCTGCGAGGCGATCATCCGCTTCCAGATCAGCTCGTACAGGCGGGCCAGGTCCGGCTCCAGCCGCAGCGAGGCCGGATTGCGGTTCAGGCTGGTCGGCCGGATGGCTTCGTGGGCCTCCTGGGCGTTCTTGGCCTTGGCCTTGTAGTAGCGCGGGGTCTCGGGGACGTAGGGCGCGCCGTAGACGTTGCCGATCACGCTGCGCGCCTCGGCGATGCCTTCCGGCTCGACCGACACGCCGTCGGTCCGCATGTAGGTGATCAGACCGACGGTCTCGCCGCCGATGTCGATGCCTTCGTACAGCTTCTGGGCGGCCTGCATGGTGCGCTGGGCCGAGAAGCCCAGCTTGCGCGAGGCTTCCTGCTGCAGGGTCGAGGTGGTGAAGGGCGGGGCGGGCGAGCGCTTGCCGGGCTTCTTCTCGACCGCGGCGACCTTGAAGGTGGCCTTCTGCACGGCGGCCTTGGCGGCCAGGGCCGAGCCCTCGTTGCCCAGGTCGAACTTGGTGAGCTTCTTGTTCTCGTGCTTGACCAGGCGGGCCAGGAACGGCTCGGCGCCGGCCGTGACGTCGGCCTCGACGGTCCAGTATTCCTGGGTCTTGAAGCGCTCGATCTCCAGCTCGCGATCGACGATCAGGCGCAGGCAGACCGACTGCACGCGGCCGGCCGAGCGGCTGCCCGGCAGCTTGCGCCACAGGACGGGCGAGAGGGTGAAGCCGACCAGATAGTCCAGGGCGCGGCGGGCGAGGTAGGCCTCGACCAGTTCCATGTCGATGTCGCGCGGATGGGCCATGGCCTCGAGCACCGAGGCCTTGGTGATGGCGTTGAAGGTGACGCGCTGGACGGTCTTGTCCTTGATCGCCTTCTTCTTCTGCAGCACCTCCAGCACGTGCCAGCTGATGGCTTCCCCTTCGCGGTCGGGGTCGGTGGCCAGGATCACGCCGTCGGCGCCCTTCATGGCGTCGACGATGTCGCCGATCCGCTTGGCGGCCTTGGCGTCGACTTCCCAGCTCATGGCGAAGTCGTTGTCCGGTTCGACCGAGCCGTCCTTGGACGGCAGATCGCGGATGTGGCCGTACGAGGCGAGAACCGTGTAGCCGGACCCGAGGTACTTGTTGATGGTCTTGGCCTTGGCCGGGCTCTCGACGACGACGACGATCATTAGGACCTTGATGCCTGGGAATTGGGTTCGCCCCCCAGGCGAACCAGGGCGACGAGGGCCGGAAAGTGGGGGCGTCGCCAGGGGTCTGTCAACGGCGGCCGTGGCCGACGACGCATTTGGTTCCCGGCTCTCTCTATAGAGAGAGGAATATTTCGCCCTGGGCCAGGGCCGGGCGCCTAGGGCTTCGGCGGCGCTTTGCGGGCCGCCTCGACCACCGATCGGACGGCGTCGACCACGACCTGGGGGGCGTCGTACTGGATCATGTGCCCCGAGGCCGGGACCGGCTGGAACCGGCCCTGGGTCGAGCGCGCCGCCAGTTCGCGGTTCAGGCGATGCTTGATCGTCCGGTATTCGTCCCATGTGGGCGGCGGGCTCGGCGGCTTGGTCGGGTCCGACACCAGCACGACCATCGGCAGGGCGCCGAAGTCCCGCTGCCGGGGTCCGGCCTGGGCGGAATCCAGGCTGTCGCCGTTGTCGTCGGTCAACATGCTGCGGATTTCCGAGATATTGGCCTCGATGTATTTCGCCTTGCCCCAGCGCCTGTTGACCTCGTCGTGGACGGCGGGATCGAAGCCGGGCGGGTCCTCCAGGCAGTCGGCCGGGTTATGGCTCGCCGTCAGGTCGGCTTCCCGCGCGGCCTTCAGGCAGACCTCGCTGTCGGCCAGCGACTCGATCGTGCGTTTGCGGCCTTGATCCCAGAGCGAGCCAAAGGCGCGTCCGTCGCCCGGATGCGCCGGATCCATCAGCACCAGGCCGGCCACCCGCTCGCGGTGCAGGCTGGCGAAGTGGGTGGCGTAGAGCCCGCCCAGCGAATGGCCGACCAGCACGACGGGGCCCTGGATCGGCGCCTTGTCCAGAAGCAGGGCCAGATCGGCCGCGATATTGTCGGCGTCGGACGGCCGCCGGGCCGCGTCGCTGAGGCCGTAGCCGGCCCGGTCGTAGGCGCAGGTCCGGGTGAAGGCCGCCATGCCGGCCTGGACCTTGCGCCAGGCCAGGCTGTCGCCGCCCATGCCGGATTCCAGAATGACGGTGGGAGCGCCCTGGCCCAGGCAGACGAGGTTGAGATGGCGGCCGGGCTCGACCTCCACCGCCTGGTGCGTGCCGGCGTAGAAGTCGGGTCCGAGGCCCTGGGCCATGGCGGAACAGCCGAGCGCGGCCAGCGCCAGGCCGGCGACGACGCCGAAAAATTTCATGGAGGCTTCCCCCTGAACGACAATTCTACGTTGTAGTCGCGAACGGGGCCGGTCAAGCCGGGATCGGCCGGCGGAGCCTCGGGCTCATGGACGAAAGTCGCACAGGCCAGGATCGCTGGCCGCCGCGGGGTTCAGGACCAGCTGCTGGTAGGCGACCGAGCCCTCGCCCTGGGGCAGGAAGCGGACGGTGCGCGCCGCGCTCTCGGGCGTGTCCTTGATCCTCAGGTCGTAGGGCTGGAGCGCGTCGCCGTTCACGCCCGCCCGCTTCTCGACCACGATCGCGCCTTCGCGCAGGCCGGCGCGGGCGGCGGCGCTGCCGGGGCGCAGGCCGGCCGCCGTCATCACCCCTTGGGCGTCGACCTGGGGCGTGAAGCCCAGCTCGAAGACCGGTCGGGTCACCTGCAGCACCTGCGCGCAAGGCGCGAAGGCGTCGGCGGGCAAGACCAGGGGAAGGCCCTGGTCGATATGGGCCCGGATGTCGCCGCGCACCTCGACCCCCAGGCCGGCCGCGGCGTCGGCGATCAGTTCGGCCAGCGGCGCGTCCTGACGGTGCGGGAAGGCCTCGGCCTGGGCGCGGACGGCGGCGTCGAGGCCGGATCCGGCCCGACGCAGCCGCTGGTCCCACAGCACGGCCAGCAGGGCCCCGCGCTGATAGGCCAGCTTGTCGGCGTCGGTCCAGAAGCGGTCGGCCGCCTGGGCGCCCGTGAGGGTCTTGACCGGCGAGAGGTCGTAGTCGCGCAGGGTCTGGTTCCAGGCCGCCGCGAACTGGGCGGGGGTGATCAGGCGCTCGCGTTGCAGCAGGCGGCGGGCGTAGAAGTCGGTGAAGCCCTCGCTGAACCAGTAGCCTCGCGGTCCGATCACCTTGCCCAGCCGTGCGGGGTTCCAGGCGTGGAAGATCTCGTGGGCCAGCAGCAAGCGCAGGTCGTCCAGGGTCATGCCGGGCGTGGCGACCATGGCGAAGCCGCCGGCCTTGCCGGTGCCGACGAACACCGCGCCGGACTCGGCCGCGATGGTCGAGGCCGTCACCAGATAGGGCGTGTCCAGGGCGTCGCCGAAGAAGCCGCGTTCGGCCCGCAGGATCGTCGCCAGCGCCTTGGCCAGGGCGTCGTCGTCGAACGGAAAGCGGCCGCGAACGGCCAGGCGCACCGGGCCCGCGCGGACGACGCGCAAGTCCTTGCCGCCGATCAGCACGGTCTGTTCGACGGCTTGATCGTCTCGGGCGTCCTCCAGGTTCGAGGCCAGGCGATACTCGGCCGGCCAGCCGCGCCAGGCGAACCGGACCGGGGCCGCCTCGCGCCCGTCGATCGTGATCAGAGCGCTCTCGCCATCGACGTAGAACCAGTCGGGGCGCACCCAGGGCTCCGCCGGATAGCCGTCCGATTCCGCCGGGTCGTGATCGATCGCCGAGCGGACGACATAGCTCAGGGCCAGGTCCTGGCCGGGGCGGGACCGGACGAGCCGGCCGTCGGGACCATCCTCGACGACCTCGGACGCGCCCTCGACCCGCACCTCGGCGAGATTGCGCCACAGCGTGTCGTGACCCATCCAGCGGCTCGGCAGGGACAGGCGGGTCTCGCCGTCCGGGTCGGCCTTGAAGGCGACGCGGACGTCCAGGGCGACCAGTGCATCCTGCTCGAAACGCGGCGAGACGGCGTAGGTCACGGCGGCGTCCGGCGCGGCGAAGGCGGGCGGGGCCACGGCCAGGGCGATGGCGGCGATCCGTCGTTTCCAGCCTTGAATGATGTCCCCCTTCGGCAAGTCTAGATCCCCGCCACCATCCCGCCCGGCAACAGCTCGGCCCGCTCGGCCAGGGCCAGCTCCACCAGCGCGGCCATCACCGCCGAGGTCGGGGCGCGGGTGGCGCGGACCAGCTCGTCGCGGGAGACGGGGGTGGGGGAGAGCAGGCGGGCCACCGCTTCGCGCAGGGCGTCGTGGTCGATGTCGGCGCCCTCGCCCTCGTCCGCATAGGGCCGCTCGCGCTCGCGCAGGTGGGCCTGGCCCGACAGCGAGCGCAGCACGTCCTCGACGCCCTCGCAGAGGATCGCGCCCTGGCGGATCAGGTCGTTGGGGCCCTTGGCGCGCGGGTCCAGCGGCGAGCCGGGCACGGCGAACACGTCGCGGCCCTGCTCGGCGGCCAGGCGGGCGGTGATCAGCGAGCCGGACTTCAGCTCGGCCTCGACCACGATCACGCCCAGCGCCAGGCCCGAGATGATGCGGTTGCGGCGCGGGAAGTCCTTGGCGATGGCCCGACGGTCGGGTGCGCTCTCGCTGACCACGCAGCCGCCTTCGCCGGCGATGCGGGCGTGGAGGTCGGCGTGCTCGGGCGGGTAGATGTCGCTGACCCCGCCGCCCAGCACGGCGATCGTCCCCGTGGCCAGGGCGCCTTCATGGGCCGCGCCGTCGACGCCGCGCGCCAGGCCCGACACCACCACATAGCCGTGCCGCCCCAGCTCGGTCGCCAACTGGCGGGCGAAGCGCTGGCCGCCGGCCGAGGCGATGCGGGCCCCGACGATGGCCAGGCTGGGCTGGGACAAGAGCTCGGCGTGGCCCAGGGCCCACAGCACTGGCGGCGGCGGGTCCAGGGCGGCTAGGCGCGGGGGGTAGTCCGGTTCGCAGGCGCAGATCAGCCGCGCGCCGAGGCGCTCGCCGCTCTCCAGTTCCTGAAGGATCTCGTCCTCCGGCGGCGGCCGCAAAGGCGAGGCGCGGCCGGCCCGACGGGCCAGGTCGGGCAGGGCCTGCAACGCACGTTCGGCCGAGCCGAACCGTGAAAGCAAATGGTCGAAGGCGACGGGGCCGACCGTCTCGGTGCGCGCCAGCCGAAGCCAGGCCAGGCGCTCGCTGTCCGAGAGGCCCCGCGACATCAGCCGGCGGAGGGCGGCGCTTCGGCCGTCTTCTTCTCGCCGATGCGGGGCTCCTGGCCCTTCAGCAGCCGGCCGATGTTGTCCTTGTGGCGGATGAAGATCAGCACGGCCATGAACAGGCACAGGCCCAGGAAGGGATAGGCCTGGTCGGTGGCCAGGGCGAAGGGCGCGGCCATGGCGGCGGCGACCAGGGCCGCCAGCGAGCTGATGCGGAACAGGGCGGTCACGACCAGCCAGGTGACGGCGGCCAGCAGGCCCACCGGCCAGCAGGCGGCCAGCAGCACGCCGTAGAAGGTGGCCACGCCCTTGCCGCCCTTGAACTTCAGCCAGACGGGGAATAGGTGGCCGGTGAAGGCCGCGCCGCCGGCCAGGGCGATGATCGCCGGATTGCCGTGGGTCAGCCAGCGGGCCAGCAGCACCGCGACCACGCCCTTGCCGGCGTCGCCGATCAGGGTGATGGCCGCCAGGTCCTTGCGGCCCGAGCGCAGCACGTTGGTCGCGCCGATGTTGCCCGAACCGATCTGCCGGATGTCGCCGGCCCCGCCCAGCCGCGTGGCGATCAGGCCGAACGGGATCGAGCCCAGCAGATAGCCGCCGAGGATCGTGAGGCCGAGGGTCAGGTAGACGGCTTGGGCGAGATCTTGCACGAGTTACGACCTATGGATGTGGTGAAGCTGCCCGGCGGAGCGGGCATAGGGCAAGGGCGAAAACGCCTGTTTCGACTTTTATAGCGGCGCCGTCGGCGGGGACCACATCGTTTTCCCCGGCGGCTCATGTCCGGCGTCGGATATCTGTTGGTCGAAGAAGGGCGTTGATCCGTTTCCAACCGCGTCGGATGCCGCCAAGGTCCGACCCGGTCCGCGGCGGGTTCCGCGACCACGACAGGAAAGGCTTGCCGCGATGAGCGAACTGATCATCTGGACCTACGACTGGGTGCCTGAAGGCCCTCGCGGCTTTGTGCGGGATCTGAGGCTGAGATGGGCGTGTGAGGAAGCCGAGCTGGCCTACGCGGTCCGAACGATCCCGTTCGATGGTCGCGAGACCAACCATCTCGAGCGCCAGCCTTTCGGCCAGGTTCCGTTCCTGAACGACGGAGCGCTGGAGATCTTCGAAAGCGGCGCCGGGCTGCTGCACCTGGCGCGGAAAAGCGAAAAGCTCATGCCGCGCGATCCCGTCGGCGAAGCGGAAACCCTGCAATGGACCATCGCCGCGCTCAACTCGATCGAGATGGTCACCGTCCCGTGGTGGTTCCTGAACATTTGCGGCGATGAGAACAACGGCCTGACCGGCTGGGTGGGCCAGCGCCTCGACCATGTCGAAAAGATACTGAGCGAGCGGGAATGGCTCGCGGCCGACCGCTTCACCGTCGCGGACCTGCTGATGGCGGACGTGCTGCGCGTTCCGAAGGTCCGCGCCCTCGGCGACAGGCCGGCGACCGAGGCCTATGTGGCCCGCGTCACCGATCGCCCCGCGTTCAGGAAGGCCCAGGCCGACCAGGTCGGTCTCTTCGAGGCGGCCGACGCGAAGAGACCGGCATAGGGGTCCGCCGCTGGGGACATGCTCTCACGCCACGGCCCTGGCCGGGTTGCAGAGGGCTCGCCGTGAGAGCGTGTCCCCAACGGATCCGCTGAGTTCGCGGCTCTTGGAGCGGAACGGCCTGGAAGCGTCGTGGATGTCATTGGGGACACGCACTCACCCCCTATTCGCGGATCGATGGGCCGAGGCCTTGCCGTGAGAGCATGTCCCCGGCGGACAGGCGGCGCTACCCCTCCGCCCGGTGCACCACGCGGCCGTCCACCAGCGTCATCAGCACCTGGCCCTGCAGCCGGCGGCCGTCGAACGGCGAGTTCTTGGATTTCGACAGCAGCTTGCCGGCGTCGATGATCAACGGGGCGTCGAGGTCGCACAGCACCAGGTCGGCCGGGGCGCCGGGGGCGATGCGGCCCGACTGCAGGCCGATCAGGGCGGCGGGGGCCAGGGTCACGGCGCGGATCAGGTCGACCAGGGCCAGGCGTTCCTCGTGATAGAGGCTCAGCAGGGCCGGCAGCAGGGTCTCCAGGCCCACGGCGCCGGGGGCGGCCTCGTCATAGGGCAGGCGCTTGTCCTCGGCCGGGGCCGGGGCGTGGGCGGACACGACGATGTCGATCAGGCCCGAGGCCAGGGCCTCGATCAGCGCCTGACGGTCGTCCTCGCCGCGCAGGGGCGGGGTGACCTTGGCGAAGCTGCGATAGTCGCCGATGTCCAGTTCGTTGAACGACAGGTGGTTGATCGAGACGCTGGCGTGGATGCGCAGGCCCTTGGCCTTGGCGCGGGCCAGGGTCTCCAGGGCCTGGGCGCTGGTGATCTGGTCGACCAGCAGGCGGCCGCCGGTGGCCTCCAGCAGGGCGACGTCGCGCTCCAGCATGATCCGCTCGGCCATCGGCGAGATCGAGGGCAGGCCCATGCGGCCGGCGAATTCGCCGCCGACCGCGGCGCCGCCCTTGGCCAGCCAGGGATCCATCGGGCGGTGAGCCAGCAAGGTGTCGAAGCCCCTGGCATAGGTCAGGATGCGCTGCATGACCTTGCTGTCGACGATGGGCTTGTCGGCGTCGGTCACATAGACGCAGCCGGCCTCGCGCATCAGGCCGATCTCGGCCATCTGCTCGCCCATCAGCCCCTTGGTCGCCGCGCCGGCGCACAGGATGCGGGCGGCGTCGATGTCGCGCGAGCGGCGCAGGATGAAGTCGACCACGCTGGGATCGTCGACGGCCGGATCGGTGTCGGGCTGGACGACGAAGCTGGTCACCCCGCCGGCCGCAGCGGCCCTGGCGGCGCTGGCCAGGGTTTCCTTGGTCTCGGCCCCGGGCTCGCCGGTCTTGACCCGCAGGTCGATCAGGCCAGGAGCCAGCATGGCCCCGCCGCAGTCGATGACCCGGACGTCCTTGCCGAGCTTGCCGAACTCACGGCCCTTGGCGACGTCCGAGATCACGCCTTCGGAGACGATGACGCCGCCGGGGCCGTCATAGCCGCTCTCGGGATCGACCAGGCGGGCGTTGATCAGGGCGAGGGGTTGGGGGGCGTTCATGCGGCGGTCTCGGTCGAGCGCGGTGCGTCCTTCGAGGCCCGCTGCGCGGGCGCCTCAGGATGAGGAACTCTGTTGCTGCTGAATCCCTCATCCTGAGGTGCGAGGCGCAGCCAAACCTCGAAGGACGCGGGGCCTCTCATTGGCCGTTCTCCTCGAGCCGGTGGGCAAGGGAGGCCAGGACGGCCATGCGGGCGGCGACGCCCATCTCGACCTGGTCCTGGATCAGGCTGATCTCGGGATCGTCGGCGACGTCGGAATCGATCTCGACGCCCCGGTTCATCGGGCCCGGGTGCATGACCTTGGCCTTGGGGGCGGCGCGGGCCAGCTTCTCGCGGTCCAGGCCGTAGAAGCGGAAGTATTCGCGGGTCGAGGGCACGAAGGCGCCCTGCATGCGCTCCAGCTGCAGGCGCAGCATCATCACCACGTCGGCCCCGGCGATGCCGGCCTTCATGTCGTGATGGACGGTCACGCCCCAGCGCTCGGCCTGGGCCGGCATCAGGGTGGGCGGTCCGACCAGCCGGACGCTGGCGCCCAGGGTGTGGAGCAGGGCGACGTTGGAGCGGGCCACGCGGCTGTGCAGCACGTCGCCGCAGATCGCCACGGTCAGGCCCGACACCCGGCCGAAGGCGCGGCGGATCGACAGGGCGTCCAGCACCGCCTGGGTCGGATGCTCGTGCTGGCCGTCGCCGGCGTTGATCACGCTGCCGCTGACCTTCTGGGAGAGCAGGCTGGCCGCGCCCGACGAGGCGTGGCGCACGACCAGCAGGTCGGGGCGCATGGCGTTCAGGGTGACGGCGGTGTCGATCAGGGTCTCGCCCTTGGTGATCGACGAGGTGCGCGGGCTCATGTTGACGACGTCGGCGCCCAGGCGCTTGCCGGCGATCTCGAAGCTGGACTGGGTGCGGGTGCTGTTCTCGAAGAACAGGTTCATCAGCGTCCGTCCCTTGAGGAGGTCGAGAGACTTGGTCGTCTGGCGATTGAGGGCGACGAAGGCGTCGGCCAGGTCCAGCAGATCCGTGGCCTGCAAGGCGTTCAGGTCGCCGGCCGAGAGGAAATGGCGCCGGGGGAACGAGAAGATGCGCTTGCGGATCGTCTCGATCGGGTCGGCGGGCTCATGGGGCGGGGTTTTGGCCGTCATGAGTGGGCGTCATAGGCGGCTTTGGGCGGGGAGGGAAGGATTCGTCGGTCGCGGTGCGTCCTTCGAGGCCCGCTGCGCGGGCGCCTCAGGATGAGGAAGACTGTGCTGAGGTCCTCATCCTGAGGTGCGAGCCACAGGCGAGCCTCGAAGGACGCACCACGCTAAAAGCCCTTGCCGGCCGCCTCGTGGATGCCCCGGATCCGCTCCAGCGCGCCCTGCAGGATCCAGCCGGCGGCCATCTTGTCCACCACCTCGGCGCGGCGCTTGCGGTTGACGTCGTGCTCGTCGATCAGCACCCGGGTCACCGCCGCCGTCGACAGGCGCTCGTCCCAGAAGGTGATCGGCAGGTGGGGCTGCAGGCGCAGCAGGTTGCGGCCCAGGGCGCGGTTGGACTGGCAGCGCACGCCCTCGGTGCCGTCCATGTTCATCGGCAGGCCGATGACGATGCCGGCCGCCTTGCGGCTGCCCATCAGCTTGAACAGCACCTCGGCGTCCTCGCTGAACTTGGTCTTCTTGATCAGGGCCAGGGGGCTGGCGACGGTCAGGGTGACGTCGGACACGGCCACGCCGATGGTCTTCTCGCCCGGGTCCAGGCCGACGATCGGCACGAAGTCGGGGAGGGCGGCGGCGAATTCGACGATGTCTAGGACGGGCATGGACCCACTCTTACGTCCTCATCCTGAGCTTGTCGAAGGACGAGGACGACGCACGGCGCGTCAACCTCGTCCCCCTGGCTGGCTTCGCCAGCCAAACTCGGAGGGGCGACAAGCTCAGGATGAGGTTGAAAGCCAAAGCCGCGCCTTGAAACCAAGACGTATGACGGCTAACCCACACGCTCGAATTTCAGGAGGCCCCCATGGCCATTGACGCCGCCACCGTGCGGAAGGTCGCGCGGCTCGCGCGCATCGCCGAACCCGAAGAGCGCATCGAGGCCCTGGCCCAGGAGCTCAACGGCATCATGACGTGGATCGAGCAGCTGGCCGAGGTCGACACCGACGGGGTCGAGCCGCTGACCAGCGTCGTGCACGCCGGCCTGCCGCTGCGCGACGACGTGGTGACCATGGGCGGCGACGCCGACATCGTCACCGGCAACGCCCCCAAGTCGGTGGGCGGCTTCTTCGTGGTCCCGAAGGTGGTTGAATAGCAATGACTTCGCTGACCTCTCTCACCCTCAAGGGCGCGCTGGACGGGCTGGAGGCCGGGGACTTCACCTCGGTCGAGCTGACCCGAGCCCACATCGAGGCCGTCGAGGCCGCGCGCGGCCTGAACGCCTTCCTGTACGAGACGCCCGAGAAGGCCCTGTCGATGGCCGCCGCCTCGGACGCCCGACGCGCGCTTGGCGCGGCCGGCCGGCTGGACGGCGCCCCGCTGGGCATCAAGGACCTGTTCTGCACCGACGGCGTGCCGACCACGGCCGCCTCGCGGATCCTCGAGCCGTTCGTCCCGCACTACGAGTCGACCGTCACCAGCCAGCTGTGGCGCGACGGGGCGGTGATGCTGGGCAAGCTGAACCTGGATGAGTTCGCCATGGGCTCGTCCAACGAGACCAGCGCCTACGGCCCGGTGATCAATCCGTGGCGCAAGTCCGGCTCCAACCAGGCCCTGACCCCGGGCGGCAGCTCGGGCGGCTCCGCGGCCGCCGTGGCCGCCGACCTGTGCCTGGGCGCCACCGCCACCGACACCGGCGGCTCGATCCGCCAGCCGGCGTCGTTCACCGGCACCGTGGGCATCAAGCCGACCTACGGCCGCTGCTCGCGCTGGGGCACGGTGGCCTTCGCCAGCTCGCTGGACCAGGCCGGCCCGATCGCCAAGACCGTCGAGGACGCGGCGATCCTGCTGACCTCGATGAGCGGCCACGATCCCAAGGACTCCACCAGCCTGAACGTGCCGGTGCCGGACTTCGCCGCCTTCGTCGGCAAGTCGGTCAAGGGGCTGCGGATCGGCATCCCCAAGGAATACCGCGTCGACAACATGCCGGCCGAGATCGAGAAGCTGTGGGCCGACGGCATCGCGTGGCTGAAGGAGGCCGGCTGCGAGATCGTCGAGATCAGCCTGCCGCACACCAAGTACGCCCTGCCGGCCTACTACATCGTGGCCCCGGCCGAGGCCTCGTCGAACCTGGCCCGCTACGACGGCATGCGCTACGGCCTGCGGGCCGAGGGCGCGAACCTGACCGAGGTCTACGAGAACACCCGCGCCCAGGGCTTCGGCGACGAGGTCAAGCGCCGCATCCTGATCGGCACCTACGTGCTGTCGGCCGGCTATTACGACGCCTACTACCTGAAGGCCCTGAAGGTGCGCCGCCGCATCGCCGAGGACTTCGACAGCGCCTGGGAAAGGTGCGACGCCATCCTGACCCCGACGGCGCCGTCGGCGGCGTTCGGCCTGGGTGAGAACAGCAACGACCCGATCGCCATGTACCTGAACGACGTGTTCACGGTGACGACGAACCTGGCGGGCCTGCCGGGCCTGTCGCTGCCGGCCGGCCTGGACGCCAACGGCCTGCCGCTGGGTCTGCAGATCATCGGCAAGCCGCTGGACGAGGGCACGGTGTTCTCGGTGGCGGGCGCCATCGAGAAGGCCGCCGGCTTCACGGCCAAGGCCGACAAGTGGTGGTGATCCGCCGCTAGCTCGGACATCGAAAAGGGCGGCCCCGCGAGGAGCCGCCCTTCTTTTTTACGCTAGGCCACCCACTGAATTACATCGGGGTGTCCGGCGTGACCGGCGTGAGCGGAGCGGGCGTCGGAGCCGGAGCCGGGGTCGGCGCGGCCGGGGCCGCGATCACCGGGGTCGGGGCGGGCGCCGCGACCGGCGCGGGAACCGTCGCGCTGACGTTGGACGAGGCCGACCCGGCGTCGGACGCGCTCGCCGGGGCCGCGCGGCGGGCCGGAGCGGCGCGCTTGGCCGGAGCGGCGGCGCGCGGCGGCGCGGTGGTCTCGGCGCGGGCGACCTGGGTCGGGGCCGGCGCGGCGGGCTTGTCGGCCAGCGGAGCCGGCGTCGGCATCGGGGCCGGCGGTTGGGCGGCCGGCAGCGGCGTGGCCTCGGCCACGCGGGCCGGCGGGGCCTGGTCGGTGGTCGGAGTCTGGGCCGGATGGCTCATCATGCCCCAGGCTAGGGCGCCGGCGGCGACGGCCAGCACCGGCAGGCCGACGATCAGCGGCAGGTTCGACGAAGACTTCTTCGTCGGCTTGCGAGCATAGATGGGCGCGCTCGGAAACAGAGCCGAGGAATCGGCCCCGCTGACCGGCGTGGTGTAGGGTTCGCTGGCGTCGAGGTTCAGAACAGCCATGATTTCCTCCTGCGAGTTATTCGCTTCGGGAGAGTCAACGGGAGGCTCCGGTGGCGGTTCCGCTCGGCGCGAAATGGTCCCGGTGTTGACAAGAATTGGCCGTTTTTCAGGTTGGGCGAAATCATCATCTCAGCGACGCTCAAGTGATCTTTCCCTCCCCCTTGCGGGGAGGGTGGCCCCGAAGGGGTCGGGTGGGGGATCAAGCCATGAGCGTCAAACGCGCGAGAGCTTTGAGGAAGACGATGAGCATCCAAGAGGTCCGCCTGTGGCTGAGGCTTCGAGGGCTCAGAGCCGAGGGATTTCATTTCCGAAGGCAGGCTCCGTTGTTGGGCTACTTCCCAGACTTCATCTGCCTGAACCGGCGGCTCGTCGTGGAAGTCGATGGGCCTCACCATGCCGAGTTGGAACAGGTCGCCCATGACGAATATCGCGACCAAGTTTTGCGGCGTTCGGGCTTCCAAACCTTGCGCTTCCCGACCCGTGCGGTGCATGAGGATATCGACGCGGTCGTGGGCGTGATTTGTCAGGCCTTGAGCGCAGCGAGCCCCACCCGACCCCTTCGGGGCCACCCTCCCCACAAGGGGGAGGGAAGGGACCTAAGTTAATGGCCGTCTACGTGGCCAGGAATTGAGACATGACCGAAACCGCTTCTTCCAAAGTGATCCAAGGCCGCACCGGCCCCTGGGAAATCGTTCTCGGCCTCGAGGTCCACGCCCAGGTCGCCAGCGTGTCCAAGCTGTTCTCCGGCGCCGCCGTCGGCTTCGGCGCGGGTCCGAACCAGCAGGTCAGCCTGGTGGACGCGGCCATGCCCGGCATGCTGCCCGTCCTGAACCGGTTCTGCGTCGAGCAGGCGGTGAAGACGGGCCTGGGCCTGAAGGCGCAGATCAATCTGAAGAGCCGTTTCGACCGGAAGAACTACTTCTATCCCGACCTGCCGCAGGGCTATCAGATCAGCCAGTTCGACCAGCCGATCGTCGGCGAGGGCGTGGTGACCGTCGAGCGTGACGACGGCACGACCTTCGACGTGCGCATCGAACGCCTGCACCTGGAGCAGGACGCCGGCAAGTCGCTGCACGACCAGGACCCGAACGCCACCTATGTCGACCTGAACCGCGCGGGCACGGCGTTGATGGAGATCGTCTCCAGGCCCGACATGCGCACCTCCGAGGAGGCCGCCGCCTACGTCAAGAAGCTGCGCACGATCCTGGTCTATCTGGGCACCTGCGACGGCGACATGGAGAAGGGCAACCTGCGCGCCGACGTCAACGTCTCGGTCTGCCGCCCCGGCGCCTACGAAAAGTACCGCGCGACCGGCAGCTTCGAGCACCTGGGCACGCGCTGCGAGATCAAGAACGTCAACTCCTACCGCTACATCCAGCAGGCCATCGAATACGAAGCCCGTCGCCAGATCGAGATCCTGGAGGACGGCGGCAAGATCGACCAGGAGACCCGGCTGTTCGACCCGAACAAGCTGGAGACCCGCTCGATGCGCAGCAAGGAAGAGGCGCACGACTATCGCTACTTCCCCGATCCGGACCTGCTGCCGCTGGTGCTGGACCCGGCCTGGGTGAAGGAGATCGAAGAGACCTTGCCGGAACTGCCGGACGCCAAGAAGGCGCGCCTGCAGAGCCAGTACGGCCTGTCGGCCTACGACGCCGGCGTGCTGATCATCGAAGCCGACCGCGCCGACTATTTCGAAGCCGCCGCCAAGGGCCGCGACGCCAAGCTGGTGTCCAACTGGGTGACCAACGAACTGCTGTCCAAGTTGTCGGCCCATGGTCACGAGATCGCCGCCTCGCCGCTGCCGGCCTCGGACATCGCCGAACTGGTCGAACTGATCGAGAACGGCACGATCTCGTCGAAGATCGCCAAGGAGGTCTTCGAGCACATGTGGGCCGGCGAGGGCCGTCCGGCGAAGATCGTCGAGGCGCGCGGCCTGGTGCAGATCAACGACACCGGCGCCATCGAGGCGGCGATCGACACGCTGATCGCGGCCAATCCCGACAAGGCCGAGGCCGTAAAGGAAAAGCCCCAGGCCATCGGCTGGTTCGTCGGCCAGGTGATGAAGGAGACCGGCGGCAAGGCCAATCCGGCCACCGTCAACGAACTGCTGCGGAGCAAGCTGGGGCTCTAGACCCGCTCCACCGACGCCACGACAAGGGCCCGTCGCGCGAGCGGCGGGCCCTTCTTCGTGGACTGGAGCCTAGGCCTGGTTCTTGGGAGGGCGCCGGGTCGGCGGCTTCCGCGGCTTTGGCGGGGGCGCCGGGGGCGTCTGGGGCGGCGGCGCGCCGTGCAGCGTCAGGGGCTCGAAGGGCCGGCCCGGACGGGTCAGCTTGCGCACCCGCAGCCGGGCCTCGTGGATGAAGCGTCGGGCGTCGGCTTCGGTGCGGACCGCGCGGTACTGCGGCGTCAGCTCGCGCTTGGCCTTCAGCCGGCCCGGCCCATACGAGGTGGCCTTGCGGTAGGCCACGTGCATGAAGCCCCAGAACGAGGCCGGCACGGGCCGGCCTTCGCCGATCACCGGCGGCTCGCCGCGTGGCGGCCGGGTGTCGCCGTGGGTGATGGGCGCGTCGCCGCGATGGGTCGACGGCGGGGCGCCGGGCGCGCCGGTCAGGGGCGAGCTGCTTTCCCCGATGTCCGACTCGTCCGCCTCGGGCAGGCCGTTGTCGACCGCCCAGGTGAGCGCCGCCCGGGTGCACTCGAAGCCGGAGTCCGGAACCTCTGGCAGGACCGTGGGCGCGTCGGTGCGCGGCGCGCTGCGATTGAACAGGTGCAGGAAGTCCTTGGCCGCGCCGTCGCGGCGGGTCAGGGGCGCGAACTTGAACAACAGGCCCAGGGAGCGGACCAGCGAGCTGTGGTCGTAGACGGTGTGGTCGATGACCCCGCGATTGATCCAGGGCGAGACGATCACAGTCGGCACCCGCACGCCCAGCCGCTTGAAGTCGAAGTTGTGATGGTTGTTGGAGGCGGCGGCCAGCTGGTCGCCGGGCGCGACGGCCGTCGGCGGCTTGACGTGGTCGAAGAAGCCGCCGTGCTCGTCATAGGTGATGATCAGGGCGCTGCGGTCCCAGTGCGGCGAGTTGCGGATGGTCTCGTAGACCGCCTTGATCAGCCGCTCGCCCCGGGTGACGTCGTCCAAGGGGTGCTGGGACGTGCCGCAGGTATAGTCCCCCGGCGTGGTCGGCAGGATGTTACCGTAGCTGGGTTCGATGAAGATGTAGGACGGCTCGAAGTCGGGCTTGTTCACCTCCTCGGCGAACTCGTCCATGTCGGTGAAGCAGCCGCCCAGCGCCGCCAGGGTCATGCCCTTGATGGCGAAGCATTGCGGCAGCTCGTCGCCCTCGAAGACCCGCCAGTCGACGCAGTTGCTGTCCAGGGCGTCGAACACCGTGCCGTTCTCGAAGCTGTAGCCGTCGATCAGCTCGGCCGCCGCGCTATCCAGGCCGCTGGGGCTGTCGTCCAGGCCGCCGGAGCTGGCGGCGTGGACGAAGAAGCGGTTGGGCCAGGTTGGGCCGGGCAGGGAGCCGAACCAGGCGTCGCAGACGGCGAACTCCCGGGCCAGGGTGGTGATGATCGGCACGTTGGCCGGGTCGAAGCAGTTCATGACGTTGGCCGGATGCGCCGAGCCCGCATCCTCGTAATTGAAGACGAAGCCGTTGTTCTGCGGGACCGGATAGGGATGGACGGTGTTGTTGTCCCACGCCGTGTCCCCGGTCATCTGCAGCAGGATGTTGATGAACTCGTGCGGCGGGTCCTTGTCCGCGTCGACGATCTTGAAGACGGCGTCCGGCGTGGGGCTGACGGCGACGCCGCCGCGCGTCAGGTTGGTGAAGGGCGGCTGGGTCAGGTCCTGGCCGGCGAAGTCGTCGGCCCGCGTGGGTTGGCCAGCGGGGTCGGTCCCGGTCAGGGCGGCGAAGCCCAGCAGGTGGTCGTACGAGCGGTTCTCCAGCATCAGCACGAAGACCTTCTCGACCTTGCGCGGCATGGACGACTTGCCGCCGGCCTTGAAGGTGCAGACAAGGCCGTTCCAGGCCGTGCACACCGTTCGGAAGATCCAGCCGACGATCGTGCACACGGCCTTGAAGATCCACAGGAAGATCTTGCAGACCCACTTGGCGACCCAGTACCAGGCCTTGCAGACCCATTTGGCGACCCAGTACCAGGCCTTGCAGACCCACTTGGCCACCCAGTACCAGGCCTTGCAGACCCATTTGGCGACCCAGTAGTAGGCCTTGCACGCCCAACTGCACGGCCACCAGGTGCAGCAGTGGCTGGAGCCTTCGTCGGCCCAGTTTCCGCACTCGTTCGAGCCCTCGTCGGCCCAGTTTCCGCACTCGTTGGAGCCCTCGTCGGCCCAGGTCGAACACTTGGACGAGCCTTCGTCGGCCCACGACACGCAGCCGGACTTGGCCTCGTCCAGAACCTCGTGACAGTCCATCACGAGACCATCGACGACCTGGGTGCATTTCGACATCTGGGTCTCCCGGAGAGTGGCTTTTGGGGACGCGGACTAGAGGGGGCCGACCGCGGCGCGGCCGAGTTCGGCGATGGCGCGGACCGTGGCGCGGCGGAAGCGGGCGGCGCCCAGCGCCAGGCCGGCCAGCTTGCCCGCCACGCCGGCGACGATCCCGGCCGCCAGGGTCAGGGCCAGGGTGCGGAGCGCCAGGCCCAGGAGCGGCGCGTCGTGGCCTTGGGTCAGGCTCCAGGTCGCGGCCAGACCCATGGCGATCAAGGCGCTGACGGCGCTGGTCGCGCAGCCGCAGACGCGCTGGAAGCGCTGTTGCTCCTCGCGCCAGGCGCGGGTCGCGGGGTTCTCATAGGGAAGGCGGGCGGTGGCCGGCAGTCGCCGGGCCTGGCTCGGACGGTCATGCATCAGGGCGAGCAGATCGAGCGTGGCGTGAAAGGCCGCGTCGGAGCGCGCGCCCTCGGCCTCGGCGGAAGCGTCGTCGATCACCCAGCCGTGTCGCGCGGACTGCCCCATGCCCCGAACCCCGCGCCGGGCGACAGGTCCGTCCGACCCGTCCCTACTCGGCGCTTCGCCAGCATGACGCGAAGCCTGAGCGGAGTGCAACAAAAAGTGTCGTGACGACGTATTGCGCGCTCAACGTGCACGAAAAGGCCCGCCGCGCGAACGCGACGGGCCCGGTTTCGCCTAGGACCGCGCCCTACGGCTTCGGCGTCTCGGCGCTGGGGTCGGTGGTTTCCGCGCCGGCCGGCTTGCTGTGCTTCTTGGTCTTCTTGTCGGGCTTGGCGTCGGCGGCCGGAGCGGCGGCGTCGGTCGAGCTGTCGGAGGCGGTGGCCGAGCTGGGCGTGCCGCTGGCGGCGGCGCTGTCGGCGCTCGAGGACGGCGCGGGCGTGGCCGCCGGATCCGACGGCGAGGTCGTGGACGAGGAGGGCGCGCTTTGGGTGGTCTGGGCCGTCGGATCGGTGGCCGGCGCCTGCTGGGCCAGGGCCGACCCGGCGAAGCCGGCGAGGGTCAGGGCGGCGACGACGGTCGGGATGCGGAGCTTGGTCATGGAAGCGTCTCGTTACTGTCGCGTCGGAAAGTGACACGGCCGAGACGCTGATCCGCGAATGCGGTGGGAATGGCTCGCCAATCGGGCGGTCTCGCCGCATGCGCGGCGACGATGCGGCGAATGGCGACGCTTCCCGAGTGTCTCGGAAAGCATCGCCAAGCCCGTCAGGTCGACTTCGCCTAGAGCCCCGACCTGATTGCATCAGGCTGGGCTCTAGATTTGTTTCAACGCATTTTCTTCACGCGAACCGGAATCCACTTCGCTCGAAAATGCTTTAGTTGTCGATGATGTCGAAGATCAGTCCGGTCGCGATCGCCGCCAGAACGTAGTCGTTGCCGGCGCGATACCAGTAGTAGCCGCGGGGCGGCGGACGCAGGTTATAGTATCCGTAGTCCTGGATGACATAGGCGCCGCCGCGATAGTAGGGCGGCAGGTAGCCGCCGCGACGCCAGGCGGTGTAGCCGGGACGATAGCCCGGGCGGCCGTAGTAATAGGCCGGCGGCGCGCCATAGCTCCAGCGGTTGTTGTAATAGTAGCCGTTGTGGCGGCCGTTATCCCAGCGGCTGTCGTGATCGCCCCAGCCGTTGTGGCGGCCGTAGTCGTGGCGGCCGTAGTCGCGACCGCCGTCGTGGCGACCCCCATCGTAGCGGCCTCCATCATGACGACCCCCGTCGCGGCCGCCATGGTCGCGCCCGCCGTGACGGTCGCCGCCACGGCCGCGATCCTGGGCCGAAGCGTCGCCGGCCATGGCCATCGGGCCGGCCACGGCGGCCATGGCCGCGATGGTGAGCAACAAGCGCTTCATTCCGACGTCTCCTTCTTCGGTCGGCGGTCCGACAACCGCCTTATCCCTCGACCGTGAAGCCAGTTTCCGTCGCCATGGCTGAACCTGATCTGAACGGCGCCGTCAGGCTTGGGCGCGACGGCCTTGGCGGCGGCCCGGGTCGGGACCATGTTGGTGGTCAAACGAAACGTCCCTAAGACGTAACGCCGCACAACCGCCCAAGGGAGCCCGCCGATGAGCCGTCCGATCGAGCTGTACTACTGGCCAACGCCGAACGGCTGGAAGATCTCCGTCGCCCTGGAGGAGATGGGGCTGCCCTACACGATGATCCCGGTGAACATCGGGGCGGGCGAACAGTTCAAACCGGACTTCCTGGCCATCAGCCCCAACAACCGCATGCCGGCCATCGTCGATCCGGACGGTCCGGACGGCCAGCCGATCTCGGTCTTCGAGTCCGGCGCCATCCTGCAGTACCTGGGGCGCAAGACCGGCAAGTTCTATGGGGCCAACGAGCGAGAGCGGGTCGACATCGACCAGTGGCTGATGTGGCAGATGGGCGGCCTCGGCCCCATGGCCGGCCAGACCCACCATTTCCGCCAGTACGCCGCGGCGATCGTCAGCGATCAGCGACAGATCGCCTATGGCGCCATCCGCTACACCAACGAGACCCACCGGCTGTACGGCGTGCTGAACAAGCAGCTGAACGGCAAGGATTTCATCTGCGGCCAATTGTCCATCGCCGATTTCGCGTGCTGGGGATGGGTCGTTCCGTGGAAAAATCAGGGCATCATCCTGGAAGAATTCCCGCATCTGCAGGCCTGGTTCGAGCGCATGGCGGCGCGCGAGGCCGTCGAGCGGGGCTTCAAGCTGGGAGCGGAACTGCGCCGCCAGGGGCTGCAAGCGCCTGGGAAAGCTCAGGAAGAGGCCCGAAAGGTCCTGTTCGGTCAGCGCGCCCGTTAATACGCTGTATACGGTGGTTTACACTCAGTAACACCCGTGAATGGTTTATGTATTCATGGGTAAGATTCATGATGTCAGCGCCTTTAACTATATGTTCAGTGGCGATGGACTTTTCTGTTCTCGCAGCCAAGCGGAGCCAGAACGGCGACGCGGGTTGGGAAGGGGAACTGAAGCCATGATGATGAGTATCGAACCGCCGGCCGCCATCCACGGGATCCCGCTGCCGACCACCGACACCTCGGGCGACGAGCTGTTCCGCATGGGCCTGCTGTACTCGACCGGCCAGGGCGGCGCGCCGCTGGACTACGTGTCGGCCCACATGCTGTTCAACCTGGCCGCCCTGCGCGGTTCGGTCGAGGCCAAGGTCTATCGCAAGGAAATCTCGCAGGAGATGGCCAGCGAGGATGTCGCCGAAGCCCAGCGCCAGGCGCGCGAATGGCTGGCCCACGGCTGAATCCTGACGGGTTCAGCCCACGCCTTTCTAGACCGCGTGAAAGGCTTCAGTTTCCGCTGAAGCCGTTGACCGCGTAGCTGAAGCTGATCGGCAGCAGGTCGCGGAAGTACTGCTGCATGAACAGGCCCGCCTCGGACACCCCGCTGCGCGGCACATAGACCACGTCGAACCGACGAAGCGGCACCAGGTCCGTCCGGCCGTTGGTCATCCCCGTCAGCAGGTCCGCGGTGCGCAGCATGGCCCGACCGCCCGGGCCGCGACGAATGATCACCACCGAGGTGCGCTTGGCCGAGGTCTTGAACCCGCCGGCCTGGATGACGGCCCGCAGGGCGTCGCCGTCGCCGGCCATGTCGTAGACGCCCGGATTGCCGACCTCCCCGCCCACGAACACCTTCAACGGCGCCGTCGCCTTGATGGACACCTGCGCCTGCGGTCGCAGCAGCTGGGCCGAGTAGGCCTGGGTGATCGCGCTTTCCAGTTCGGCGATCGTGCGGTCGGCGGCCATCACCGGCGCGATCAGCGGCAAAGCGACGCGGCCGTCCGGTTGGACCACCACGGACTTGTTCAATTCGCTCGCCGAGGGCACGGTGATTTCGACTTCGTCGCCCGGATAAAACCGGTAGTCCGGCTCCTGATCCGACCAGTCTGCATAGCCGATATCGGAAAAAGTGGCCGTCGGACGGGCCGCGGGCGTGATCGGTTCGCGATCCACGTGACCGCAGGCGGTCAGGCCGAGGGCCGCGAAGGGCAGGGCAAGAGCCGCCGAAAGGATGGTGCGCCTGTGCATGCGGCAAGTCTTAACAGATATAGGTAACGAAGCCTTAAGCCGCCCACGGTCAGGGTGCGGCTGGGGACTGTCAGTCGGATTCTTATGTCAACCACCAGCGCCTGGAGCAGCGTGCCGCACGACCCGCCGTCGCGTAGCGACTGGGCGGCGCGCGCCCGCTATGCGCCGACCGACTTCGTCACCCTGCTGTGGCGCGAGCGCTGGCTGATGCTGGGGGTGTTCCTGGTCCTGTTCCTGCTGGGCCTGGCCTTCGCCACCACGATGAAGAAGACCTACACCGCCCAATCCAGCCTGTTCGTCCGCCTGGGCCAGGAATATGTCTACGAGCCCCGCGCCGGCGACGCCGCCCGCGGCGCCGTTCCCGATGTCGATCAGGTGATCCAGTCGGAATCCGAGATCCTGGGCAGCGGCGAACTGCGCGACCGGGTGATCCGCAAGGTCGGCTTCGGCAAGGTCTTTCCGGGCAGCGCGGCGAAATACGCCGTCGCCTCGCCGGAGGGCAAGCGCAAGCTGATGGCCGAGGGCCGCGACGCGGTGGCCCGCAGCCTGAAGATCGAGACCGCCCCGGACAATTCGATCATCCGCCTGGCCTATTCCAACGAAGATCCCGAGATCGCCGAGAAGGTGCTCAACACCTTGCTCGAGGAGTACCTGATCTATCGCCGCAGCCTGCTGATCGGCTCCAGCGACAATGGGCTGGAGCGCCAGCGCGATCTGTTCGCCCAGAAGCTGGCCCAGAACGACGCCGCCTATCAGGCCTTCCTGTCGGGCAACGACATCGGAGACTTCGCCGCCCAGAAGGCGGCTCTGACCCAACTGCAGGCCCAGGCCGAGTCGCAGAAATACGCCACCGAGGCGCAGCTGCAGGACCGCATGGGCCGCCTGGCCTCGGTCGAGGGCGAGCTGGCCAGGACGCCGGCCGACACCGTGCTTTACCGCGACAGCGACATGTCCGCCCCCGCCAAGCTGGCCCAGTTGAAGCTGGATCGCGAAGGGCTGCTGGCCCGCTATCGCCCCGACGCCCAGCCCGTCCGCGACATAGAGGCCCAGATCGCTCAGCTGGAGCAGGGCGTGGCGTCGGGCCGCACCAACGGCGATGGGGCGCGCCGCAGCGGTCCCAACCCGATCTGGCAGACCCTGCAGTCCACCCGAAACGACCTCGCCGCCGAGGTCGCCGCGCTTCGGCAATCCCTGGCCGCCTACACTCAGCAGGTCCAGGACGTGAACCAGCGCCTGCTGCGCCTGTCCGAGCTGGAGCCGACCTTCAACCAGCTGTCGCGCGACCGCGACGTGCTGTCGACCAACGTCCGCGACTTCACGGTCAAGGAACAGCAGGACCAGGCCCAGCGGCAGATGTCGGCCCAGGGCAGCGACAACATCCGCATCGTCCAGCGCGCCGTGGCCCCCTCGACCGGCAAGAGCCTGAGGAAGCCGATCATCGTGCTGGCCTTCCTGTTCGCGGCCTTCACCGCCGCCTGCGCGGGCCTGGTGCGCATGCTGCTGCGCCCCGGCCTGCAGACCCCGGCCTCGGCCTCGCGCACCCTGGGCCTGCCGGTCCTGGCCACCGCCCACTACAAGCGCTGACCCTCCCGCCCTTCCCGAGCCGCGGTGTGGGCGCTTTCGTCGCCTTTCGCGCGAAGGCGTTTGGGCATTAGGGTAAACGGTCAAGAACGCACGGCGATTCGGCGAATGGTGGATTTGAACGTCGAGATGGCGGAGCTGTGGGGATCCTTGGGAACCCCCGCGCCCGGCCGCGCGCACGTCATCCAGTTCGTCGCCGCGCGCCGGGGGGAAGGAACCTCGACGGCCGCCCGCGAATTCGCCCGCTTCGCCGCCAAGCGGGCCGGCCGCAAGACCTGGCTGGTCGACCTGGATCTGGTCGACTCGCCGCAATACCAGGCCATCGCCACCGATCCGGAACGCTACGGCCAGTTGGGCCGCGGGGCGCCGGCTTCGCCCGACGGCTCGGCCTTCTTCACCGTCCAGCCGCCGGCCCCCAAGCCCGGCGGCGGGGTGTGGCCCGACGCCAAGTACCTGACGGCCCACAGCGTCGGCGGCCCGCGCTTCTGGGTGACCCGCTTCAACCGCGAGGCCCTGCGCGGGCGCCAGAAGGTGCACATCCTGCCTGGGGTCGAATACTGGTCCGCCCTGCGCCGCCATGCCGAGATCATCATCGTCGACAGCCCCTCGGCCGACCGCTCCCAGGCCGCCCTGACCCTGGCCCAGCACATGGACCAGACGGTGCTGGTGGTCAGCGCCCAGCAGCCCGACGTGCGGCCGCCGGGCCTGTTGCGCGACGCCCTGGCCTCGGCCGGCGGGCGCACGGCGGGCGTGTTCTTCAATCAGGCCTCGGTCCAGCCGCCGAAGTTCCTGAAAGCCATCCTCCCTTGAGGCCATTCCTGTCGAGGAAGGGGCCGTGACCCCGGCCTACGGCGCGGCCGGCGTCGCGCCGACCCGGCTGACCTTTGTCCAGATGGCGCTGTGGGCGCTGCCGGTCGTGGCCCTGCTGATCTACAGCGGCGGCTGGGAGCTGCCGCTGGTCGGCGAGAACGCCAGCGAGGCCGGCTCGGCCCTGCTGCGGGTCGGCTACTTGCCGGCCTACGCCGCCGGCTTCGCCCTGATCGCCTTGCGGCCCGGCTCGACCTTTCGGGTGCTGATCCGCCAGCCCTTCCTGATCGCCCTGCTGGTGGTGGTCGCCGCCTCGATATTCTGGTCGGTCAATCCGGACCAGACCGCCCGGCGCGGCTTCGCCCTGGTCTGCACCACCCTGGGCGGGATCGCCCTGGCGGCTCGCTTTCGTTGGCCCCAGCTGGCCGAAGTGGTCGGCGCGGCGTTCGCGGTGCTGATCATCGCCAGCTTCGTGGCGTGCCTGGCCGTGCCGAGCATCGGCGTGATGACCGAGCTCTTCCCCGGCGCCTGGCGCGGCCTGTGGCGCGAGAAGAACGGCCTGGGCGGCAACATGGCGTTCGGCTTCTGCATCCTGTCGGCGGCGGCCCTGCTGAACCCCCAGCGCGCCCGGCTGTGGTGGACGTTCGCGGGCCTGGCCCTGGTGCTGGTGCTGATGTCGACCTCCAAGACCTCGCTGGTGTCGCTGATGCTGGGCGTGGCGGCGATCGGCTTCGTCTGGATCGCCCGGCGCGGCCCGGTCCTCGGCGCGGCCGCCACCTGGACGGGGATCACCGGCGTCGTGCTGCTGGGGGCCTTCATCCTGTTCGCCTCGGATGTGTTCTTCGCGATCCTGGGCAAGGACGCCACCCTGACCGGCCGCACCAAGATCTGGGCGGCGGTGATGCGCGAGATCGAGGACCGGCCGTGGCTGGGCTACGGCTACCAGGCGGTGTGGGGCGACAAGTCCGGCTGGGGGCCGTTCGCCTGGATCAGCAAGAACGCCGGCTTCCAGGCCCAGCACGCCCACAACAGCTGGCTGGAACAGTGGCTGGGCCTGGGCCTGCTGGGCCTGATCGCCTGGGGGCTGTTCTACCTGCAGGCCATGGCCCTGGCGGTGATCGCGGTCTTCCGCGACCGGGGCGCGCTGCTCGCCTTCCCGTTCCTGGTCGTCTACAGCCTGGTCGCCCTGACCGAGAGCATCGCCCTGATCTACAACGACTTTCGCTGGGTGCTGTTCGTCGCCTTCGCCGCCAAGCTGGCGTTTCCGGACCGCGAGGTCAGGGCTTAGGCGTCGCCTGGGAACAGATCGCGGCAGATCGCATCGCCCAGCGCGTCGGACAGCACGATTTCCGGATCGCGCACGACGGCCAGCAATCCATCGTCCTCGGCTTCCACGTGCAGGCGCCGCAGATCGACGACGCTCTTGTCGCTCGCGAGCCGAACCTTGACCTGGGCATCGAGGAAGTTGACGGCGTTCGGCCGCATGTCGCGGGGCTGACGGATGTTGAGGCGCTCGACCTTGATGTCGAGCCGCAGATCCTTGCCCGCCGCGCAAACGGCGAGACGCTCATCGACCGACTCTCGCAGCGTCGCCGAGAAGTCTTCGGTCAGCGGCTTGCCCCAGCTCCAGCCAGTGCTGACGTCCCGCACCCAGGCTCGAGGGGCGGCGTGGGCGGCGTTCGCGCTCAGCAAAAGGACGGCGGCGAGGGCGATCGGCGGATAGGTCATGGGTCGGCTTTCCAAGGGTGTTTCCGTAGTCACGCTTGTTTGAGACCACTCCGGATGAACCGGGCATGAGCGGAGCCGCGACCGCGTTGGCTTGGAAAGAACCCCACGCCGCCGGCCGTCGGGTGATCGTTGGGTCGTCGCTCATGATGCCGACGTCCTCATCGCGCGGCGCCCGGAAATCGAACAAGTTCCGGAGAGACGGGCGTTTGCTGAACGCCCGCGGCTTGGCGAATTCGAGCGCATGGGGATTCATCGAGCGGTCGCGCGTCGAACGACGTCATGGACGTCGGATCGCGACGCGGCTCGTCTTGAGAGAGGAAGTCATGCGTTCCATTCGCCATCTCGCCGCCGTTGCGATCGCGGTTCTTGTCGGCGGAGGCGCGGCGTTGGCGCAGTCCGCGCCGGCGCCGGCGCCGGCGCCGGTCGCCGAGCCCCAGGCCAAGCCGGCGCTGACGATCGAAACACCGATCGAGGTCCTGGTCGCCATACCCAAGGCGCGGGCCGTTCTCGACGCGGATATTCCGGGGCTGACCGAGCATCCCATGTACGACAAGTTCAAGAGCGAGAACCTCAGCGCGCTGGCGCCGAAGTTCGGGGGCGCGATCTCGGACAAGGACCTGGCCAAGGTGCAGGCCGATCTCGCGGCCCTGTCCGTGACGACGTCGTCGCGCTAGCTCAGGATTTCGAGGCGAGGTCCGGTCGGGACGCCAGGAAGGCCGCGCGTTCCGCGTCCGTCAGGACCTTGGCGGTCTTGCGCCTGGCGACCATCGGCGTGGGTCGCGCGTAGGCCCCGGTCTGGGCGGGCGACGGCTTGAGATCGGCCAGGCGTTTGATCGGCGGCTTCATCTGTTTCCCTGGATCGGCTGAGTCGGGACCCAGTGAAGACTATCCGGCGGCCCGTGACGATCCCATGAAGTCGCCGCGTGGAGACGGCGGCGAGTTCTTGGCGCTGGGGATCGGCGAAGGTCCGTCCCCGTGAGCGCCAGAATAAACATAAACAATTTCAAAGTCTTGAAAATAATCAGCGTCACCACCGCTGGCGCGTTCAAACCCGTTCCATACTAATCCCACCTGAAGGCATGGGGAGGGCGCACGTACGGCGACCGATGCGGCCTTCAGGGGTGGACGAGCGGGAAGGCTTGTTCGCCGTGTCTTCTTCGGAAGACGCCTTGGGTCGGTTCGGAGCAGGTTCGCCTTAGCCGCGACGAAGCTCCGGCGCCCAGGGTAGGCGGATCGGGCCAGCAGGCATGCGGGGGTTACGCATGCGGTCGGGTGCCTTTCTGAACCGACACACGCTGTCTGTGGCGATTTAGGTGCTAGCGGGCAGGCCAACAGACGCGAGGCCTTCCGTTCCGCGCCAATCGGCGCCTCTACTAGCTCAGGTGTAGCTATCGCGAAGTTCGCGCTAAAGCGTTCCGCCGATGGCCGGGAGATAATCGATGCGCGACGGCTTGTATAAGGTCCAGTTTAAGACCCCGCTCGGAGATGGTGCTGGGGTCGCCTACCTCGCTGGCGGCAAGATGCACGGCGGCGATTCAATGATCTTTTATGTCGGCACCTATGCAGAAGATGGCGGCCAGTTCACTGCATCGGTTCAAACGGACGCCCATTCGAGCGTGCCAAGTATGGCCTCCGTCTTCGGCGTATCGAAGGCCTCGATCAATCTGAAAGGCACTAGCGAAGGCGACAAGGCAACGATGCAGGGTTCCTCGCCCCAAGCACCCGGGGTTTCATTCTCAGCGACCCTGACCCGCATTGCCGATTGAGCATGGCTCCTCCGCACCTTTGAGGGGCGGAGGAGTGATTATCAACGAGAGTTCCGCGTGCCTTGAGCGGCACGATTGGGGATCCAGCGCTCGCCTGAACCGACACCTCCTGGCCGTGACAATCTGAGGCCAAGAGGCTTCGCTACCTACACATTGGCTTTGCTGATCATTGCCACCAACGCGGTCATCTGCTCACGCAAATCCAAGACATCTAGATTGGCGGCACCTTCGGCGATGATCTTGGCCACTTTGACCTTGTCGGCCGTCGTGACCTTTGGCCTTGCCTCACCTTCAGCGAGCTGTCGGAAGGCCAGAGCGTGGTCGAAGGCCCCGCCAGAATTGGCTGCCTTCGAATAGCTTCGCGGATGAGCCCGAGCTATCGCCGCCTGTAGCGCAGCGAAGTCGATATAATTCTCGATCTCACGGCCTCCCGTCACCCAGGCTAGACTAGAGCCCTTGTTGAACTCCTCGCAAATACGGGCTTTGGTCGAATTGATCGGATCCTCCGCATCACCTCGGTCGCTGTCGATCAAAATGGCGCAATTCTGGTTCAGCGCTCGCAGAGAGATAAACTCCCCCACTGCTTCGTCATCCGCTGTTAAATGGCTGAGATTTCGACCACCGTAAAACATGATCGAATAATGCGTTCCCTCCAGAAAATCGGGAGCTAGAGCTGCGATCCAATGGTTCAGATAGACGCGATCGCTAGGCCCTTCACACCATATTACCGCGTTACATTGAACGATGTCTGACGCCTTGTATCCAAGGTCTTGGCAGATCTCGAAGCGCTGGCCCCGTAATAGTGTCCTCGTGAACCTGGCCTCTTGAGCGTCGGCTCGCACGTGGAAGATCGCTGCACCGGGGGTGTCGATGAAAGCCGCTGAGTGAGTAGCGATAAAATACTGGTTTTGCGTGTTCCCGCGCAAGTAATTTAGCAACTTTCGCTGAAGTAGAGGGTGTAGATGCAGCTCTGGTTCCTCGATGCACGCAATAACATTACTATTGATAGTGCAATAGGAGGCGATCAGGATCACCTCGTGAATTCCCGTACCCAACGCCCAGAGGGGCAAAACCTTGCCATCAATGTGAACCAAGATATGAGCGCGGTTGTGCGGGATTTCGATACGAGCTTCGTCGTACCCCGTGACGTCTTTAAGGAAGGCGTTGATTTGGTCAAAGACTTGACGCTCCTGACGCTTATCGACGTCAGGACTCTGCATTTCGGCTAGGCGATCGATCAGGCCTTGGCCGCCAAATGCTTCGAACGTCTCCCCTCTAGGCCCAATCTGGCGGATCGCCGGCAATAAGATGGTTTCGGGGACCGTGGGGGAAACAGCAGCTTCGAATATTTGTAGGGTTTGGGGAATCCAATGCTGGCTGATATCGCCTTGCCCCTTACCAGTCAGACTTGACCAAAGGCGCGACCACTCGGGATGAGAAAGCACGGCCTTGAAGTTCGGCTCACCATCAACATAGTGCAGACTCTGTTTTCCCGTATTAGGTATGGCGCTCGCTGACCAAATGAAGCCGTCGTGTGACAGCGCTTCCCCTAATATTCTGATGTTTGGTTCCAGTTGCTTCCGAGCGTGATCCGAAGATAACTGCCCCAGTACGGCGGCGCACACCTCATTCACCGGTGCGCCGAAAGCTGCCTCGGTTGGCCCCTTCATCCCGTGCAGATGCGCCTCAGCGGGCCCGAGGCTAAGTCGCTCTCCCCGTGCGGATTGCTGGCGTAGGGGGAGCCATTTGTTAATGAAGTTGAGGACCGTGGACTTGCCGGTGTTGTTTGCGCCGATGAAGAAGTTGAAATCCGCGAAACCTGACATGAGCTGCCACTCAGGCCCGATGCCGCGATAGTTCTTCAGGCCCAAACCTCGCAAATATACGCTCATCGTTTCCCCTGCCGCGTCGAACTGCGGGCGTTCTACTTTTCAGCGACGTGCAATGCAGCAAGTGCAATTCACGATCCGGGGAACGGTATCCGCCTAGCTTGGCAATTCAAGCCTCCTACCACATGGCCGAGCTTGCCAGTGCCGACGAGCGCGCAACGCGGATACATCGCGGTCGGGCGCCATCGCCGGTCGGGCGCTTCCCTGAACGGACACAAGCTCTCTGTGGCGATCTAACCGTTCGGATCGCCCCCTACGACGCCACCGTCAACGCGCGCGCTCGGTTCATCCCTATTGAAAAAGGCGGGTGTGGGCGGAGTTTGCGCTTGCCGCAGGGTCTAGTGGTTAGGTCGTCGAAACGCACTAAATGCGCGATAGAGCGCCTGAACCAGCGGAGGGGGGCTTTTATGTGCGAGTCGGCACTAGGTCAATGGGCAGAATTGGGCTTTTTTAAAAAGGGTGTCGGCCCAACTCTTCCCCACCGCACCCGCTAGGGCGATGAGGATTGTAGCGACTACGCCAATGACTGAAACGTCGGCCATTGGAAAACCCTACTCTCTTTTCAGCGCTTGACGAGTCTTTGGGGCAATAGGGTCTCGGGCTTTAGAGTTGCGGCGCGGCCAGCGAGGCTTCGTCGTCCGCCTCCGCGCCGAGAGGGCCGATTGCCCACATATGGGCGGGTGCCTATCGAGGGGGCAAACTCCAGGTCTGGACTGAGAAAAATGGCCGAGGTCCCGGTGATGGCGCTCGACGCTGAGGCGCAAAAAGTCGAGGTGCTGGGCCGACGTCTCCAATTCATTCAGAGCGATCTGAATCACCGATCCGTTAGCGCGCCGGCAGCGGACGCCGGGCTCACCACTCAGCCCCGCGCGACCTTCCACCCCGCAAAGACCATGCGCGAGCATATGGCGGACGCGTAGGCGCATGTCGCCGTCGCCGGGGCGCTAGAATAACTTCCGGTCTGTGGGCAGGGCGTCATTGAGCGCGCTCAGATGACCACTGTAACTGGCGCGATAGGCCCCGAACGGATGAGACATCGTCGTGCCCTTCTTGGCCCAGGCCACGATGTCCCATCCCGCCTCCATCAAGTCGGAGGCCCCGAACACGAACTCCAACGTGTCCGTGAGAAAGGGAACCGTATCGAAGAACCGCCCGACGTAGTCGACCCGCGCATCGCCGCCGTGAACAAAGAAGTTGCGGCAATCAATGGCGCAATCGATCACCTCATTGAGGTGAGGTAAGCGCTGCCCCAGCGCTTCGACAATGGGGACTGCGCGATGTCGCGCCTTGCGCTTCAAGCTGCTTTTTCCGACACGGCCAAGGGTGCCGAGGACGCTACTTCGCTCGGAGCTATCAGGAAGCGCCCTGAAGATCGTCCGGCATTGATCGCGAGCTAGGATCAAGTCAGCCGGTAGCTCGACATCTGTGGGCACCGCGCTTCCCGGTAGCAGATCGTACATATTCGCGGCGCAGATCAGGCGGTCGGTGTCGTAGCAGTTCTCTTCCGAGAACGATGCGGAGAAGCGCGAACGGGCGACCTTCCACGTCTCATGTCGCTCAAGCCATCGCGTGAGGATCTGGGCAAAAGCTTCGGGCTCGCGAACCGCGTCGACTGGAATGTCAGAGAACTGCGGCGCTCTCTCGTTGGAATGGCCCTTCCTGGCGAGCGGATTGCACCAATAGACGTCCAATCGCTCTGGGTGGTCGTTGCCCCCCTTCATCTCGACGAAGAGTTCATCAACATTCTGCCGCCGCCCGGCGATCAGTTCCAAAAACTGAAGTATGACCATCGCGGCCTCCAGTGCCGTTTGGAACGTGACAGGTTCGTCAAAGCGAACATCAGTCGTCACAAAATTTCGGATGAAAACTCCGCTGGCGCCGCTGAATATGTTGCTTCTGGGGTTATTGGTGGCGCTGATGGTACCAAAGGCGGTCTGCGCCTCGAATATTTCCCGTTTCCCGGTGAAAAACGCGATCTCTGGCCGGTCTCCTATCTTTACTTTGCGCTGGGCAACTTTCTCGTAGGCGGTCACTAGGGATCGAATTTGAGCGGGCGTCGGAGCGATGGCGTGCGCGAAGGCGTCGTGATCATGAAAAATCGAGAGAGCATCGCTGGCAATGAAACGAACAGCGTCGATGAGATTGCTGGCGGGCGAGATCAACTCCCTACCGTGCAGGACAAAGTGAGGCTTCACCTCGGTGAAATTGTAGCTCCCCGTCTGGGAGTTTGCTGTACCCGGAATCGGGTAAGCTACACACTCTAGGAGCGAAACCTTGGTCAAATCGTGCAGGGTGCCCTGGATGCAGCGGTCCGCGTTCGCGTCAGGCCGAAAGAATTCCGGACTGTGAAGATAGAGGCTGGTGTCCCGTCCGCTGAATGTCAGTTCGCCGTCGAGCACGTCGTCGCCCACGGCGAATTTTCCTGAGTATTTCGAGCCGTCCTCGGTCTTGATCACCTCACCCCTCCTCAAAGTAGCCCAGCCCACAGCCTATTGATCAATTCGCATGGGCACGAAGGGCCAGCCGGAAATTGTCCCCTCAACCGCAGGCGTTGTTGCGCATTGGCGGCAGCCCAGCTCAGACAGCTGGAGCGCTCCAGGCGTTCCTATCGTGCCGCCGTGGATATGGGTCATTGAAGCTGGGCTCGACGCTGGAATGCACCCCACGTTTTAAGGTAGCGTTTAGGTAACGAAACAGATTCTCGATAGACCTTTGCCTGGAGGTGGCAGCGGAATGCCAAAGCCGCCTGAACTCGTTCTGCTTTTTCACCCAGAGCAACTTGGCGAGGTCGAGCGGTTCTCCACTTTTTATACCGGAACCTACAGCTTCGATCCTCGTGACGTCCGTGCCCTGCGGGGGGTGACGGGACATTTTCTCAAAGCGCGGCGGCTGCGCCACTTGGCGGAGCGGCTTGTCCCCAATCTCAATATCGACGAGGCGCAGCTTGAGGAGCATGGTTCCACGCCCGCGGATAACGCTAGCGAGCTTGCCACGGTACTGGAGGCGAGCATCGTTGAGATTTACTCATCGCTCGACTGCACGGTCAAAACCCTGTTCGCCATCTACAACCCTGGCGCATCGAGTAGGAAGAAATCCACGCGGCGGTTCTTCCTCAACTATGACCCCGACAGTACCAAGATGCCGCCCGAAATTGCCACGACCTTGGCGGATGTCGGCTGGTATAGGCGACTGCTACACCTACGGGATGAACTCACCCACCTCGACACTGGCGCTGTGCATCGTGACAGCGAAACGCGCCTGATACGGTACATCCACCATGGCCTGACGGAACAGGCGAACGCCCTTGTAATTGACGATATCTTTGAGTGGATCGACACCACGCTAGTGGATGTTGACGCTTGGCTTGGTCAGGTTTTCCACTTCCTCAATTCGACCCTCTCAAATGCGGAAGTCACCGTGCCATGCGCCGTGGTCGAGGGCCGCTTCATGATGCGCATGGTGAGTGGAAAGCCTCCGGTCACATTTCACAGCGGGCGCTGCATTTCAGCCCAATGGTTCGACATACCCGGCAACCCGCGCTGTCCGTTCGCATCCGAATGCGGCGCATACCAGCGTCGCGCAACCTTTCCACCGCCCGAGGCCGTGTCATGACACTGCTGATGGTTTGGAGGGAGGGTGAGGCAGACAGAATATGGATCGTCAGCGACAGCCGCTTGTCGAAAGACGGCCCGACCGGTGGCATTGACCGGATGACGGACCGCGCCGCGAAAATCCTCGAAGCAGACCTTCACCTATTGGGGCGCGACCCTGACCACCCCCCGTTAAAGTCTCGCGCTATCGGGTTTGCCTACACCGGCAGCACTCTTGTCGCGCTGGAGGCGTATGCTGCGGTATTACCGCTCTGGGCGCGACTCACGTCTTCGGGCGAACAAACGCTCCCAAGCATGGGAGACTGCGCAAGACACCTAGGCGTCTTCCTGAAAGCGTATGCGTTCGATCTTGCGAACAGCGGCGCTGTCGGCACTGAATGCATTTTGCTCGGCCGTGATGACGAGGCCGGCGTTGTCGAAACTTGGCAGGTGAAGGTCAGGCGGGCCGCTGCCGGGATTGAGCTGACCGTGGACCAGCTGAAGCTCGGGAATGGCGAACTGCTGCTATTCGGAAGCGGCAAAGACGACGCGGCGGCGCGGCTGCGCGACTTGAACCCTGAGGCGAAGCCCTGGCGACGCGAACCCCTCGACATGCTGCGCGAACAGTTGAGCCAGGACGAACCAGGCACCGTCGGCGGCGGCGTTCAAGTCGCGTTCGCTGCGCCAGATCGATTCCACCTCAGCGCGGACGTGACAGTTGCTGAGTGGGGGAAGGCCTCTTGGGGCGACCGCTGGGTCGCTATCCGCTTTCGCGGCTTTGACCTGTCCGAGGTCAATCAGGTCGGACACACCTTCGCGTCGCTGGCGGGAGTCAGCGGCTAGGCGCGGCGCGCATGATAAAGCCCTTGGATCGCCAAGGCCTATCGCCAGACGCACCGGATTCAGGTTCCTGAGCCGCCTCACCGCACGCCGATGAGCGGACGTTCATAAGGCCGGCTGTGAGGCAGCTTTCGCCTTCAGGGGCGCAGCGAATAACTCGTGCTCCGCCCCCCGGCGGCGTCCCTGACCAGCACGCCACGATTGACGAGATCGTCGATGTCGCGCCCGGCGGTGTCCTGAGAACACTTGGCGATCAGCGCCCATTTCGATGAGGTGAGCTTGCCTTCGAAGCCCGTGAGCAGGCGCTGAAGCATCATGCGTTGGCGCTCATTGAACGCTTCCCCGGCGTGGCTTTCCCAGAAGCGCGCGGCGGCCAGCACCGTCGCCAAGGTAGCCTCGGCGCCGTCAAAAGCGCGGTCCAGACAGCCCAGGAACCAGGCGATCCACCGGGTGATATCCGGGCCGCCCTTCTGTGTTGCCTCCAGGGTGTCGTAATAGTCTTTCCGCTCCAGCCTGATCTGCGATGACATGCTGTAGAAGCGCTGAGAGCTTCCATCCGAGCGTGCCAGTGCCATGTCGGCGATGGCTCTGGCGATCCGGCCGTTGCCATCTTCAAACGGGTGGATGGTGACGAACCAGAGGTGAGCCAGCGCCGCCTTGATCACCGGGTCATCGACAGTTTCGCGGTTAAACCAGTCCAAGAAGGCGCGCATCTCGCCGGCCATACGGTCAGCGGCGGGGGCTTCGTAGTGGACTTTCTCACGCCCGATCGGCCCCGAAATCACCTGCATCGGCCCCGCCGTCTCGTCGCGCCAGGCGCCGATGACGATCTTGCTGAGGCCGCTGTAGCCGGTCGGAAAGAGCGAGGCGTGCCAGCCGAAAAGACGCTGGTCAGTCAGCGGTTGATCGAACCTTTGGGTGGCGTCGAGCATCATCTCAACGATACCTTCGACATGGCGATCGGCGGGCGTGAGCGCCCCTATGTCGATCCCCAGACGACGAGCTATCGACGAGCGAACTTGCGCCTTGTCAAGGATTTCACCCTCGATTTCGCTCGACTTCAGAACGTCTTCGGTCAGGGTTCTGAGCGCGGCCTCCTCCCGCAGGGGGAAGCCCAGCGCGTCCATCCGTCCGAGCAAACGACCTTGGCGATGGCGGACATGGCCGAGCTGATCAGCCAGTTCTGCCTTGCGCCATTCGAGGTCCGGCCAGCCGCTGCGATCGTATATGTAACGCGCCATGATCCTCGCCTTTCAGCGTGAGTTTGGCGGCAGGCTACGCGAAGCGCAAGTCAATTCTCCGCATAAGTTGCGGAGAATATGGCCGCTAATCTCCGCGTCTGTGGAGGCCGGCCGACCCCGCCGCGCCCTTAGCACTAGTGCTTAGCGAGAGGCTGGGCGGAAGCCGTTTTCCCCGATGGCGCAAGGCGTTGGGGGAGAACGAAAGGGGGTCAAGAGATCGTTCGGGGGGCACTTCGAATGAGGGCAAGATAAAGCTACGGCGCCACCCAAAAGGGGTGTCTCCGTAAGTCATTGTCTGCACATCGTTTCTAGCTTCACCAGAATGGCGCCATGGCTCCCGAAATGGAGCCATTTAGCGCCATGGAGCGCTAAGCCTTTGGAGTATAAAAGGTTTTTATGGCGCCATACGTCAGGAGGCCGCCATCACCTGCGCCAAATCGACAAGGACACGACGCTGATCGGCCGTCAGGGTCCGATAGGCCTTCACCAGTTCTGTTGAACCATTGAGCACCAGGAAATCACCAAATTCGGAAAGGACCGACGGGTCAGCTCCGCTTTCCTCTAGGTCGCTGAAGAAGCTGGCGACCGGTACCCCTAGCGCCTGAGCGATGGCGAAGAGCTTGGACGCGCTGACGCGGTTGCTGCCGAGCTCATACTTTTGCACCTGCTGAAAGGTCACGCCGATCGCCGGCGCCAGGTCATGCTGGGAGGNCGAAGAGCTTGGACGCGCTGACGCGGTTGCTGCCGAGCTCATACTTTTGCACCTGCTGAAAGGTCACGCCGATCGCCGGCGCCAGGTCATGCTGGGAGGCGCCGATCGCACGCCGCCGGGCGCGGATCATCTTGCCAACGTGCACGTCGATAGGGTCAGGGCTCTCCGCAGGCGGTTTGGGCATCAGGAAGCTCCTCCTTCTTCAGAGCGGGAGCACTAGCATGCTACGCGGGCGCAGAGGCGACCTCGCGGAGGTCCACAAGGGGTGGGAGGCGGAGGTTGCTGCCCCAGAATGTGGACGTCCGCCGTCCGGCACCTATGCGGGGGGGGAGGGACACACACTCATTTCCATCCTGGCTTTGCAGCCGGCATCCGCGTTGAGGAATGAGTGTGCCTTCATCTTAGAGTCAAAAGGTGGGATAGGCGCGAGCCAGGCGCCAAGCTAGGCCCGGCGCCAGGCGGCGGCCGTAGCGATCGACAGCGGCCGCGACGTCGGGGCGGGCCAAGAGCGCGTTGCGGCGTCGTCGATAGTCCTCATCGGCCTTACCCAGGGCAGGATGGATCGGCGGGAGATTGACCGCCTGGAGCGTTTGGTTTCGATAACTCGAAGCATTCAGCGCGTCGATCAGCAATGCGGCGGTTCGGTCTTCGGGATCATCGCAAACCATGCTGACACGCCAATCGACGGGTTCCAGTCTGGCGGTGTGGTCGCCTCGCAAGCAGGCCCGCAACGCCCGCAACGGCCGCACGGTGAGATTGTCATCCCGGGAGAAACCCACATATTCGGCCTTGTCCTCCAATTGAGCGGCCGTCCACTCCTCAAGCAACTGGTCAGCCTCCGCAGTACGGTCCGCGCGGATCAAGGCCTGAGTCAGGTCGGCGAGATTCTGGACGAAGAGGGCGTCACCCGAGCGACCGTTCTCGTAGTTTGTCTTGATATCGAGCGCCTTCAGCGCCTCGTCGACCCGCCCGTCTTCCAGGAGTCGCTGCACGAGCCAGGCGCGTTGACCGTCGCCATGGGAGCCGGTTTTGCCCATGGCCAAGGGTGCGAAGTCGCCGGGCACCGGGCTGTTTGCGATATCGGCATTCATTTGGCGATAGGCAGTCGCCAGAACCGTTGCCTCGCTTTCGCCTCGCCGATCCAGGGTCGCCAGTTCGCGCGTCCAGTCATTGCCCAAAGCAGAGGCCGGCGGAAGGGCGGGTGTGGTCGACGCCGTGATCAACTGCTCCGACGGAAGCCAGGCGGGCGCGAAGCGGCGATCCGCTTGGATCGAAAGCGCGCCTCGACGATCAACCTGATCGAGGCTCGCGATGCCCTCGGCGTCCTGGCCGGCGGCGAACGCGGCCATGGCCGTCAGTTCAGTGCGCTGAATGTTCGGAGACGATAGATAGTCGATATCGGGCAACCGCTGCGCTGCGGCGAGCGCCGAAGGACCAGCGCCCGGAATGTCCACGAGGCGGCGGATCATGAACGTGTAGGGCGTAGCGACCAGATAGTCTCTGAGGTGAGGTGCGCTTGTGGGAAATCGCGCTGCAAGCCGATCCGTCAGATCGAAGCGCCCATCCCGCGCCGCGCAGATCGCGGCGGCGGCGGAGACCCGGTGAACAAGAGACCCGCCAGGTCGGCCGGCAAGGGCGGCCTCCGCCATTGCCTGATAGTCGGTGCAATCGCCCTTATCGATCGCCCTTCTATTGAAGGCTTCGAATCGAGCGTCGTCGGTCGTCTGCGCCTGAGCGCCGAAGCCAAGCGTGCAGATCAACAAGGTCGCGATGATTGTCTTGCCCATGTCGGTCCCCCATGAACGCCGATAGCGCAGCCGGATGCGGCGGCCAAGGGGCGCTGAGGCAAAGAGACCGCAAAAGGGACCCTCTTTGCGGGACGTTTAGATCGGGTCGAGCTCTGGGAAGCGGACCTGGTGATCGTCCCTTTGGGGGCGGGAACGGAAGATCACCTCGTTCCGGAAACCGGACGCTCGCGGCACGCCGCCTCGCGCAGCTTAAGGTCGGCTTTGCGGCGGTGGGCTAATTTCCCCTCCCGACCCTGAGCAGACTTAACCGGCGGACGAGCTATCCTGGTGGTCGGCACCGACAAGTCAGTGAGAAAGGATCGGACCTCACGCCTGCCAGGCGCTGCCATTTGCGACTGGGGACAGCCCATGCCAGTCTAGAACGATGATCGCTGCTCTCGTATCGATGTTCATCGCGCAAGCGCCCCTGACGCAGGACACCTATCTTTTTTGCTCTACTGGGTTTTTGGATGGCGTGCGTACGGGTTATTTAACTCTGAGGGTCGATCACGATTACCGACCCGAGTTCATGCAGCTTTCGCTGAACGATCCCGACGGATGGACGCGTGCGACGGTGAGTTTGGATCCCAACAATCGAAAGCTACCGGGTGTTCTATCGGGTATGTTCTTCCATATTCAGTTTAAACAAAAGCCAGTATTCCCGCTTGCATTGAAAGCTTATGCAGATGGCCAACTTCGTTGGCAGAAGACGATCAATACACCGTTTATGCCCGCCCTGGTGAATGTAGACGCGACCCCGGGCTCTGGCACGGCGGACTATCTAAGTCGAGCGGATGACGGTCTGCCGGTGGCAACGCCGCGCGAAGTCACAATCGTGGTAAACGACTCGAAAGGGCTTGAAGTCGGAGCTTTGCGCTACCCTCTGCTCAGCAATTCAACTCAAGCTGCGGGGCTGGAAGCCATCGAAAGGCTTGAAGCTGCCTACAACGCGC
Source organism: Caulobacter sp. Root1455 (assembly GCF_001426905.1). Lineage (GTDB taxonomy): Bacteria > Pseudomonadota > Alphaproteobacteria > Caulobacterales > Caulobacteraceae > Caulobacter. The sequence goes on along the minus strand of NZ_LMFQ01000021.1, from coordinate 85,845 downwards.
GCGCATGCAGTCCGCCTCCACCTCTGATAGATTAGGGGTAGTATAGCCGGTTAGTTGCGTCTCGCGGTTGGCGCGGTCAGCGCAGGAACTCAGACCAGCGACCGCTACCCACCCTTGGCAGAACTTCGGAACGTCCGCTGTCAGTGCCTCGCGGATCGGGCGTAGGTGCCGGACGGCAATCCGCCCCTCAATCGGGATAGGGGAAAGCCTTGCGGCCTCCCCCCTCCTCCCACACCACCGTGCGTACGGGTCCGTACACGGCGGTTCGGCGGATTAAGCGTGGACCAGGGTCTCCATGGCCAGGAGACCCAGGCTTTTGAAGCGAGCCTTGGAGAAGCCTCGGTGCATCGCCGTCGTGAGACTGAGCCGCCAGGGTCCCTTGGTGCTGAAGACGACCTCGCTGGCCGTCCGCTCGGGGACCTTGAGACGACGCAGTTCACGATAGCGCTGCCCGATCGTCTTCCACTGGACCCACGCGACGCAACGGATGCGCCGACGGATCCAGCCGTCGAGACTGCCCAACTCGCGTTTCTGGCTGATGCCGAAGTAACCCGCCCATCCCCGCAGGAACGGGACGAGCTCGCGGATCATGGACTCCAGGGCGATCCCCCGATGCCGGCCCGTCAGCTCGCGCACCCGGTTCTTGAACCGAGTGAGCGCCGTCTTGGCGATGGCCAGGGGGAAGCCCGGCTCGTTTTTGACCGTAAAGCCCAGAAACGAGCGCGCCCAGGGGTGATCCACCGCGCTCTTGGCCGTGTTGACCTGAAGCTTCAGGCGACGTTCGATGAAGCCGGTCAAGCTTTGCATGACCCGCCGGCCAGCCTTTTCGCTGCGCACGTAGATGTTGCAGTCATCCGCGTAACGCACGAACCGGTGGCCGCGCCTCTCAAGCTCGCGGTCCAGCTCGTCCAGCACCAGGTTCGAGAGCAAGGGCGAGAGCGGCCCGCCTTGCGGCGTTCCTTCCCGGCTTTCCTCCACGGCCCCGTCTTCGAGCACGCCGGCCGTCAGATAGGCCCTGATCAGCCGCAGCACGCGCTTGTCGGCCACCCGCCCGGCCACCTGGGCCATCAGCCGGTCGTGGTTCACCCGGTCGAAGAACTTCGCCAGGTCAATGTCCACGACAAACCGATACCCCTCGATGACGTAGGCCTGGGCCTGCCTCACCGCCTGATGGGCCGAGCGGCCCGGCCTAAAGCCGTAGCTGTGCTCGCTGAACGTAGGGTCCCACTGCGGCTGTAGCTGCTGCAGGACCGCTTGCTGGATCACGCGATCAATCACGGTCGGAACGCCGAGGTTGCGCTCCCCGCCGTCCGGCTTGGGGATTTTCACCCGCAAGACCGGATCAGGCCGGTAGCGCCCCGCCAGCAGATCCGCTTGGATCTTCGGCCAGCGCGCCGCAAGGACGCCCGACGCCGACGAGACGGTGATCCCGTCAACGCCCGGCGAGCCCTTGTTGCGCATCACGACCTTCAAGGCCGCCGCCAGGTTGTCCGGAGCGCAGATCGCCTCCATCAAACCCGCATTCCACGCCGAGCTTTCGGAGTCGGGTCCCGCCCCGAACGCTTCAACCTCTCGCCCTTCCCGGCGTGGGGCTTCACCCCCGACAGGCATGAACAAGTCCAGCTCAAGCTGGATTGGCGGTCGCTGTGCGCTCATGAGGGGCCCGGTCTACTCGCTCTTTCCTTCAACCCCTTGCGGGGACCGTTCAGGCCTTCGGTCGCCCCGCCCCCGAGGGAGCGGATCGACCTACTATGCCGTCTGCTGACTTCTGCATCGCGGTCAGGTCGCCTCGCGGCGGCCTCAGTCCCTCAGGGTCGCCCGCAGTGGACGACCCTTGGGGACACGGTGCAGACCTCCCGGGGTAAGCCCGGCGTCCTTCCCCGCACGCCTGCCGGATTTACAGTCCCGCCTCTTGATGGATATGGACTTCACGGTTCCCTGCCCGCTCGTCCAGACGGTGCTGCCTCGTATCCGGTTCCTGTTCGTCAGGCCGCGAGTTTGCTCCACGCTTCCTTCAGACCCCGCCTCACAACGACGCCCTTGCGCTTCGCTAGTGCTTCACCTCCATCAGGTTGCACAGGGGACTTTCACCCCCAAGACGCCGGACATGCCCGGCACACAGGGCGGCTACGCCGTCGCCTACGGCGATGCGCTACGCGCACCCTTGACCGTCAGCTTGCCGCCCGGCCAGGGCTCGGCATGCGGTTTAAGCCGAAACAGGCGCGAGGCGCCTGCGGCTTAACCGCGATCTAGGCTTTGAGGCGCACGCCAGGGCCGCCGCCAGCATCAGCCGGAATGAAAATGATCCCGCCGTCTTCCAGGACGGTCTGTAGCCGCTCCAGCGTGCGTGTCTGCATTCCGCCGATGCCTGATTCGAACCGTTGGACCGTTGAGGGCGAGACTCCGGCAGCCGCACCGAGTTCTCGCACACCCAAACCCAGCGCTGTGCGGGCCAGTCGGATTTGCATCGGCGTCAACAATTCGCACCTCGTATGAATAACTTCACACCACGTATTGACTCCGTTGAGTCCTTGTGCGAAGTATTACGTACACAGTACCAAAACTCTACCGATCTCAAATGGTCGGGCCGAGCGCCTGCGCCGGGAGCCCCCTCATGTCGAAATCAAAGGCCAAAAGTCTTGCGATCTCCCGCCGCGCTCTGATGGGGGCGGCGACCGCCGCGCCCATCGTCGCCAATACGGATGGCTTGGCAGCGGCGGCTGACGATCTCATCGTCCGTTGCGCCAGCTTCGTCGCCATCGACATCCGAGTCGGCCGCTTGGTGCGCCGCTGGGGCGATTTGGAAAGCGAGGCTTTCGCGTTGCCCGGCTGGTTCGACCTGTCAAAGGAGGAGCAACTGGCCCATCCCAAGGGCAGGGAGATGGCCGACATCGACCGGATGCTCTCCAGCCTGTTTGACCAGCGATGGAAGCTTCTAGCCGATCTGCCAGCCGTTGCCGCCAACGACCCGACCGGCGTGGCCGCCAAGATTGCCGTAGCCGCCAGGGCGGTCGATCCCGAAGACCACGAGGAGGCTCATCACCTCATCGCTGGCGCGGCCCGTGATCTGGCCAACATGCGTTGTCCCGACTGTCATCGCCCCCTGGTGCTTGAGGGCTGGATCGACTGGTCGATCCGCACGGGTCGGGAGTGAAAGCGGGTGAACCGCGCTCTAACCGTCGTTGAGGCCTTGCAGGTCTGGATCGAGGCTTGGCGTTTCGCTCGTCAGGAATCGCCCGCCATGACCGACGACCAGCGCCCCGCGCTCCAACGCTTCCGCCCCGCCAACGATGACAGCGCTTCATACGCTGTAGGTACGGTTTCGCCGCAGCAAGACGCGGTTCTGGCCCTGGCCCGCTTGATCGGCCGCCAGATCGCACGCGAAGAGTTCCAGCGCAGCTTTGCGCCCGCCAACGACCAACGCCCGCGATCGGAGACCGACGAGGGCTAGCTAGGAGATCGTGATGACCCGCGTGGCCATCTACGCCCGCTATTCCGACGACAAGCAAAGTGCCCACTCGATCGAAGATCAGGTCCGCATCTGTCGCCTGCACGCCGACAAGCAGGATTGGCGGGTGGTGAACACCTATTCCGACGCGGCCATCTCAGGCTCGACGGTCATCCTTCGCCCTGGCGTCCAGGCCTTGCTCCGCGACGCCCTGGCCGGCGAGTTCGATGTGGTCCTGGCCGAGGCCATGGACCGGCTCAGCCGCGATCAGGAAGACATCGCAGGGCTCTTCAAGCGCCTGCGGTTCGCGGGCGTGCCGATCTTCACCCTTTCTGAAGGCGAGGTCTCCGAGCTTCACGTCGGTCTCAAGGGCACGATGAACGCTCTGTTCCTCAAGGATCTGGCCGCCAAGACCCATCGTGGCAACCGGGGTCGCGTGGAGGCGGGCAAGGTCGCGGGCGGCAATTCCTACGGCTACAAGGTCGTTCGCGAGATCGACGCGGCGGGGAAGGTGACGACCGGCGAGCGTGAGATCATCCCCTATGAAGCCGACATCGTGCGCCGCATCTTCCGCGACTACGTCGCTGGTAAGAGCCCGCGCCAGATTTGCATCGAGCTGAACGCCGAGGGCGTCGCATCGCCCCGAGGCCGGGCCTGGGGCGAGATGACGATCCGTGGCCATCTGTCGATCCAATCGGGCATCCTCAACAACCACTTCTATATCGGCCAGATGGTCTGGAACCGGCGCCGAGACGTGCGCAATCCCGACACCGGTCGAGCCCGTCACCGGGTGAACCCGCAAAGCGAATGGGTCTACGCCCAGGCGCCGCATCTGCGGATCATCGACGATGACCTCTGGAACGCCGCCAAGGCCCGCCAGGAGCACCACGCCAGGGCCTATCAAGCCGCCGTCGCCAAGGGGGCGCCGAGCTTCCAGGCCGCCGCCACGGGCCGCCGGCCCCAGACGCTGCTTTCAGGTCTGATTACCTGTGGTGTTTGCGGCGGCACGGTCGCCAAGCGCGGGAACAACCGCTTGGCCTGCGTCGCCCACATCAAGGGCCAGGGCTGCACGAACGCCAGCGCGGTTCGCAGCGACAGCCTGGAGGCGCGGGTTCTCGTCGGCCTCAGGGAACGCTTGATGGCGCCCGAGGTCATGGCCGAGGCCATACGGGCGTTCATCGCGGAGACCAACCGTCTCAACCATCATCGCCGGGCCAGCGAGACGGCCGACCGGGCGCGCCTGGAAAAGGCCAAGAGAGCTATCGCCGGCATTGTCTCGGCCATTGAGGACGGCGGCTATACCCGGCCGCTCATGGACCGTCTGAAAAGCCTGGACGCCGAGGTCGAAGCGATCGAGCGTTCCCTAGCCGAGGTGCCTCGCGACGTGCCCGACATTCACCCCAATGTCGCCGAGCTTTACCGCCGCAAGGTCGAGAGGCTCACTGACGCGCTGAACAACCCGGCCGACCGGACGGAGGCGGCGACAGCTCTCCGCGCGCTCATTGAAAAGGTCGTGGTCACGCCGACCGGGCGGCGCGGGGAGGTCGATGTTCGGCTGTTTGGCGACCTGGAGACGGTGTTGGCCTGGGCGGAGGACAAGGCGGTGGGGTTTCGCAGCCCCTCGACGCTGTTCCTGAGGGCCGCCGGGGATGGTCTGTCAGTTCCGGCGAGTGACCGGTCCGGGACCGGGGCTCGCCGCCCTGGCCCGCCCGTCGGGGGCGCGAGCGAAAGCGTCCGGAGAAGGGCTAAGACCCCTGCCTGCCGGACCGCTCCCGAACAACGGCTCCACGCGAAGCGCTCGTCTTCGTCGAAACGGTATTCAAACTGCAAATCCTCCGGGCGAGGCCCGGGCGCTTCGCACCCTCCCCATCAGCTCAGCGGGCTTCCGCGTGAGGACGAGAGGTCGTGCCGGTGAGCACTTGCCCCNCGCCCTGGCCCGCCCGTCGGGGGCGCGAGCGAAAGCGTCCGGAGAAGGGCTAAGACCCCTGCCTGCCGGACCGCTCCCGAACAACGGCTCCACGCGAAGCGCTCGTCTTCGTCGAAACGGTACATCACCTGCAAATCCTCCGGGCGGAGCCCGGGCGCTTCGCACCCTCCCCATCTGCTCAGCGGGCTTCCGCGTGAGGACGAGAGGTCGTGCCGGTGAGCACTTGCCCCCTACGGCCGCTTCGCGGCCGTCTTCCCCCACGGGGGGAAGAGGAGCCGCGTTTCCATCCTCCGCCCCCTATGGGGGCGGACAGACCGCGAAGCGGTCAGGTGGGGGCAAGTCCGTGAGCTACGCCCCGATCCGCCGCGCCCCTTCGGCCACGGTCACCACGTCGAAGCCGGCCATCAGCGCCCCATCAACCAGCCGCTCCAGCGCGCCCGTCGTGCAGCCCCATCGCGACGGCTCGGGCGCCACGTCATGGGTGTAGAGGATCAGCCAGGCCTTGCGCCGGTGGGCCTTGTCCAACCAGTCCAGAGCGACCTGTTCGCCGTCCGCGCCCTCGACGCCGACCGCCGGAGCCTGGTTGAGGTCGGCGCCGGTGGCGACCAGACCGTGGTGCAGGGCGCGCAGGGTCTTGAAGCGGCCCGCCAGCGCGGTCTTGGCGGGCGAGGCGACGTCGCCATAGGGGTAGGCGAAGCTGACCGGCTGGCCGGTCCCCCACTCGGCCAGATGTCGGGCGTTGAGGTCGACGTCGGCCAGGGTCTCGGCTTGCGAAGCCTGGCCGCAGTCCAGGTGAGAGAAGGTGTGGCAGGCGATCTCGTGGCCGGCGGCGTGCAGGCGGGCGGCGTCCGCCCCGGTGGCGAAGCGGCCCATCGGACCCTCGCGGCCGGTCAGGCCGGCGGCGAAATAGTAGGTGCCGCGCAGGCCGCGTTGTTCCAGCACGCGGGCTCCAGCTTCGCAGGCCGTGGCCGGCGCGTCGTCGAAGCTGAACGACACCATCGGCCGCTCCAGCTTCACGCGGGCGGGTCGGCGATGGGCCAGGCGGATCAGCCGGCGGCGGACCTTGCCCTTCAGGCTGCGGTCGGGCTCGTAGGCGTCGACTTTTTCAAATGAGGTCTGCATCAGACGGCGTCCGAATAGAGGGCGGCGCGATAGAGCCGCAGGGCGAAGGCGCGAAGCGGCGTCGGGGCCGCCTCGTTGAGGGCGAAGGCCTTGAGCCCCGGCCGCCAGACCCCCCGCAAGGGCGCGACCTTCAGGGCCTTGGCCGCCTTGTAGCTGGGATAGGCGCTGACCACCTCGCGATGGCCGGCGACCACCCGGGCGAAGTTGGCGGCCGACTGCTCGTACTTGGCGGCCAGGGCCGAGGCGGTGTCGAGGCCCAGATGGGTGGCCGAATTGTCGATGTGCAGGATCGGATGGAACCGGACCACGCGCATGGCCCACTCGACGTCCTCCCAGCCCCATCCGGCGAAGCCTTCGTCGAACCCGATGGTTTCGAAGACGTCGCGACGGACCAGCAGGTTGGAGGTGAAGACGTGCTTTTCCGGCTCCCTGGCCCGTTCCGGGGCCGGGGTGCAGTCGCTCTTCAGCGCCATGGACCGGTGCAGCTCGTGCTCGGGACGACGCGGGGTCTGGTCCAGGGTGAAGCCGCCGAATGCCACCGCCACGTCGTCGGCCGCGACGGCCGCCCAGCGGGTCAGGAAGTCCTTGGGATCGGGCAGCATGTCGCTGTCGAGAAACAGCAGATGCCGGCCCCGGGCGTGCTTGGCCAGGCGGTTGCGGCCCTTGGCCCGGCCCTCGTTGGGCGACAGCACGATCAGCCGGGCGGGCAGTTTCAGCTTCTCGAGGCGAGCGGCCATGCGCCGGGTCAGGTCGGCGTCGCCGCCGCCGTCGTCGAGCAGCACGATCTCGGCGTCGACTCCGCGCTCGTCCAGGGCCTTGAGCAGGGCGCTGGGATCGTCGCGATAGGTCGGGATCAGCACCGACAGGCGCGGCGTGGCCCCCTTTCCGTCAAGGGCGGCCCAGGCGGCGTTGTCGACGAAGGTTTCGGTCGCTTCGGTCATGCGGGTTTCAGTCGGCGTTGGAGAATGTCCATGACCCGGGCGCGCAGGCCGCCGGCGTCGAGGGCCAGGACCGCCGCGCCATAGACGACGGCGCCCACGGACGCTTTCAGGATCAGTTCGACCACGCCGCCGAGGGCCGGCACGGCCAGCACGGCGACGGCCATCAGGGCGCAGGCCAGGCCCGACTTGGCCAGGCCGACCCACGGCACGGGCAGGGGGCAAGCCCGGCGGCCGAGGATCGCGGCGGCCGCGGCCCCGACGCCATAGCTGGCGGCGGTCGACCACAGCGCGCCGTCCAGGCCGAAGCGCGGGATCAGCGCCAGGTTCAGGGCCACGTTCGCCCCGGCCGGGATGGCCATGCAGGCGATCAGCATCATCGTGCGCTTGCCCAGGGTGAAGGCCTGCAGCAGGTAGTAGGTGGTCACGCCCGACAGCCAGCCGGCCGCGGCGATCCAGGGCACGACCTGGCCGGCGCCGGCGCTCAGTCCGGGTCCGACCATCACCTGCGCCAATGGGCGGCCGACCAGGGCCAGGCCGACGGCGGCGGGCAGGGTCAGCAGCACCATGAAGCCGGCCTGTTCGTGGGCGGCGTCCTTGAGGGCCGCGTGTCCGCCGCGCTCCAGCGCCGCGACCAGGGCCGGTCCGCCGGCCATGCCCAGCCAGATGAAGACGACGTCCAGGGTCCGCGAGCCCAGCGAATAGCCGGCGTGGTAGACGCCCACGGCCCGCTCGTCGAGGAAGGCGGCCAGCAGGAAGCGGTCGGTGGTCGACAGCACCAGGGCCAGGATCAGCGACAGGGCCACCGGTAGGCCGTAGGCGGCGTAGGCCTTGGCCATCGCCGGGTCATAGCGGCCGCCATGGGCGCGACGCAGGTCGGCCGGCAGCACGAACACCAGGCACAGCAGCGAGATCGCCCCCATGCCCAGCAGCGGCGCCGCGCCGCCCAGGCCGACCAGGGCCAGGACCAGGCCCAGGCCGAAGCCGCCGCCCGTCTGGACGATGTCGAGCAGGGCCGCGCTGGAGACCTCGCCGGCGGCGCGACGGCGCTCCTGCGACAGCTTGGTCAGGCTCTTGGCCACCACGGCGGCGAAGGCGGCGGCGATGGCGACCTTCAGCGGCGCCGACAGCGGGGCGAAGCGCAGCACGCCGGCGGCGACGACCGGCACGACCAGGGCCAGGCCGAACCACAGGCGGTAGAGGGTGGCGAAGTGATCGGGCAGGCGGCCGTCGGCGTCCTGGCGGGCATGGAAGCGGGCCATCGCCGCTTCCGTCCAGGTGAGCAGGATGGTCTGGGTCAGGCTGAGGGCCGAGAAGGCCAGGGCGTAGACGCCGTACTGTTCGGGCGTCAGGACGCGGGTGAACAGGACGATGGTGAGCAGTCCCACCACGCCCTGAGCGATATTGACCGGCAGATATCCAAGCACGCCGCGCCAGAACATGTTTCGCCCTCAGCGCACCGCCGACCGGTCCCCCAGAAGACAGGGGATGGTCATGGCGATGATGTAGAGGTCCAGCCAGAACGACTGGCGCTCGATGTATTCGACGTCCAGGGCGACGCGCTCCTGCACCAGCCGCGCGGTGTCGACCGGGCCGCGCGAGCCGTTGATCGCCGCCCAGCCGGTGACGCCCGGCTTCATGCGGTGACGATGGGCGTAGCGGGCGACCAGCTTTTCGGACTCCACGTCGCCGCTCTTCATGCCGATGGCGTGGGGGCGCGGGCCGACCATCGACATCTCGCCCTTCAGCACGTTGAACAGCTGGGGCAGCTCGTCGAGGCTGGTCTTGCGGATGAACTTGCCGACCTTGGTGACGCGGTCGTCGTTGGCGCTGACCTGGCGGGAGGCCTTGGCGTCGGCGGCCTCGTGGCGCATCGAGCGGAACTTCCAGACCAGGATCGCCTCGTTGTTGAAGCCGTGGCGGCGTTGGCGGAAGAACACCGGGCCGGGGCTGTCCAGCTTGATGGCCAGGGCGACCAGCAGCATCACCGGCGCGGCGGCCAGCAGGCCCAGGGACCCGATCACCAGGTCCTGGGCGCGCTTGGCGAAGGCGCGGCGCGCGTCGGTGGTCGCGGCCGACAGGTCGACGAAGTGGGCCAGCGAGGCATTGCGCTGCGCCTCGCGGTTCAGGTCGATGAACAGGCTGACGGGATTGGGCAGGACTTCCAGTCGTTCGACCAGTTGGCCGACCCGAGCCTGGGCGGTGGAGTTCACCGCGATGATCACCCGGTCGACACAGGGCATGATGTGGTGAACCAGCAGGCTGCCGGTGTCGCCGAGCACCGGCACGCCCAGCACCTGGGCCGGGGCGCGGTTGGCGCGGTCGTCGAACACGCCCAGCACGTTGACGTCGCCGGTGGCGAGAGCCGTGCGGATGAAGCGCTCGGCGTTGACCGTCGCGCCCACGATCACGACGTTCGGCGTCAGCCGGCCGTCGCGACGGCCGTGATCGACGGCGCGCCACCAGGCCACGTGCAGCGCGGCGGTGGCGGCGGCCAGGGCGATCCCCCAGCTGGCCAGCAGCGGGGCGTCGACCTGGCTGCGTCCGAAGATCAGAGCGGCCAGCAGCACCACCACGCCGACCACGCCGAAGGCGGCCGACACCCGCAGGGCCTGACGGCCCAGGGTCTCGCGACGATGGAAGGTGTAGGCCTCCAGCAGGTAGAGGGCGGGCAGCAGGCTCAGGGCCCCCAGCACCATGGGGGCGAAGACGTCGGGCGTCGGGCGGGCGATGGCGATCGCGGCGGCGGTGACGCCGGCGAAGACCAGGCCGTCGAACACGCGGAACAGCCGCGACAGGCTGCGCACCCGCATCCGGGCCCGGGCCGGGACCAGTCGGCCGGGCCGAAACGGCCCGCGCCGGCCGACGCCCTCGACCGTTTCGTCCTCGATCACGAGACGCGGCGCGGCGGCCTGGACGTCGGGCATGACGACGTCCTCGCGTTCTGGCGGATGTGCGATAGCGGACGACATGAAGCCCCGAGCCCTTTGTAGAACAGGGTTCACACTAGTCTCGCGGTCTGAGCTTCACGTTAACGCGGATTTTTCGAGACAGCGCGTTGTCATGCCGTCGCGAACAGGCTATCGAACCGCTCCCTCTCAGGAGGAGACGTGGCCGAGAGGCTGAAGGCACCGCTTTGCTAAAGCGGCATACCCCAAAAGGGTATCGAGGGTTCGAATCCCTCCGTCTCCGCCATCCCCCTTTCCAACGCCGTCCACCAGCGTCCGTCCGAGTCCGCCGTGCACGGCGCCAAGCGCAACGGCCGCCAGGTGGACATCCGCGGCGAGGCGCCGGCGACCTGTCCCGAGAGCGCGCCGCCTCTGACCCGTCGTCGGCGTCGACTCCATCAGTGAACCCTTCAAGCTTGCCGCGCACCATGGCGACCGTCGCCGAAAGCGAAGCCGCGGCGCTGCTGGCCTCACCCGCCCTGACCGTGAGGGTCGTTCAACCGTCGATGCTTCAATTGCTCCCGGAAAGACGGTGTCGGCGCCGCCCGATATTGACCCGGATCAAGGCTTCGGGGGCATTTTCGGTTTGAGCTGAGCTCAAACCTCCCCCAAAGCTCAGGAGCGCTCCAATGACCGCCCAACCCATTGCCAAGTCATTCCTGCCCAGCCTCCAGCGTCCGGCGACGACCGCGCTGGCGATCCAGCGCGAATTCAACCGCCTGTTCGACGATCTGGCCGCCGGTTGGAACAGCTTCGCTGAACTGCAGATCATGCCGCGCATGGATGTCCAGGAGACCAAGTCGGCCGTCGAGCTGACGCTGGAGCTGCCCGGCATCGCGCTCAACGACATCAAGATCGAATTCGAAGACGACGTCCTCACCATCAGCGGCGAGAAGAAGTCGGAGAAGGAAATCAAGGAAAAGAACCACCGGGTTTCCGAGCGCGCCTACGGCGCCTTTTCGCGGTCGGTTCCCCTGCCGCGCAGCGTTGACGCTGACAAGATCAAGGCCTCCATGGCCGATGGCGTGCTGACCATCGTAGCGCCGAAGAACGGCGTTTCCATCGCCAAGGCCATCAAGGTCCAGGCCGCCAAGTAGGCGCCGCCTGCGGGCCAAAGCCTCAGCGGGCCGTGTAGCCGCCGTCGATGACCAGTTCCGAGCCGGTCACGAATTTGGCTTCGTCCGACGCCAGATAGACCGCGCCCCAGGCGATGTCGTCGGCCTCGCCCATGTGTCCGAGCGGATGAAGGGCGTCGGTGGCCTGGCGGCCCGCCTCCAAGTCGCCCTGGGCGCTCAGGTGATGCTCGACCATTGGCGTCCAGATGAAGCCCGGATGGATGGAGTTCACGCGAATGCGATCACCGGCGTAGAGGAGCGCGTCGGTCTTGCTCATCAACCGGACGGCCCCTTTCGAGGCGTGGTAGGCGGGGACGTCCGCCGCGCCCACCAGTCCATAGATGGACGACAGGTTGATGATGGCGCCGCCGCCAGCGCGCCGCAAATGGCGGATGGCGTGCTTGGTGCAGAAGAACACGCCCTTGACGTTTATGGCCTGGACCCAATCCCACTCCGCTTCGGTCAACTCGTGCGTCGGCTTATTGGCCCCGGCCACGCCCGCGTTGTTGACCAGCACGTCGATGCGGCCAAAGTGCTCGGCGACTTCATCGATCGCCTGCTTCACCTGGGCTTCGCGGCTGACGTCGCACGGCCAGTAGCGCGGCTTGCCCCCCAGGGCGGCGATTTCGGCGACGAGCGCGGCGCCTTCGTCGTGGAGCACGTCGAAGATGGCGACCGCGGCGCCTTCCTCCGACATCCGCAGCGCCGTGGCCCGGCCAAGCCCGAGCGCGCCGCCGGTGATGATCGCGACCTTGTTCTTGAGCCGATCCATCGGTCTTACCTTTCGGACAACCGGCGCCGTCGAGAAAATCCCTGCTGGGTGCGAACGCTCGGCGCGCTTCGGACTTGATCCTGTCCCACCACGGTCACTCTCCGGCACGCCGCCGCATTGATGGAACTCAAGTTCCTCCGCGACGGGTCGATCAAAGGGCCGATCCGCTTCAACGGGGGCCTTTGATCGAGATCAAGACCATCCAGATCGAACCTGCCATCCAATGGTTGGGGGAACGGAGATTGGGAATGGCCCGTCCATTCGAACCGATCGGCTCATCGATCCGCGACCATACCGGCGCCCCGGGGCTGAAGGCGCACCTCGGTCGCGTCTGTTTGAGGCTGACCGCAGGGTTGGTCCTGTCGACCGCGATCGCCGTTTGCGTCGCCTATGTTCCGGCCTTGGTCGGTTTGATCCTCGCGAGCGGAGGATCGACATGGACGTTCTAGAAGCCATCCACGCACGGCGGGCCGTTCGCGACTATCGCCAAGAACCGGTGGCCGACTCCGTGCTCGCCGCGCTGATCGACGCGGCGATCTGGGCCCCGAGCGGGATCAACCTGCAGCCCTGGTGCTTTTTCGTCATCGACGACGCCGCGACCCTGGCGTCCTGTTCGACCCGGGCCAAGGCGGCCCTTCAGGACGCGGCGACGGACCATCCCGAACTGGCCGGACTGCGCCCCATGCTCGCCTCGCCGTCGTTCAACATCTTCTACAATGCTCCCGCCCTGATCATCATCTGTGCGACGACGGCCGATGAGATGGCTCTGAAGGATTGTTGTCTAGCCGCTCAGAATCTGATGCTGGCCGCGACCGCCAAGGGCCTGGGGAGCTGCTGGATCGGTCTTTCGGAAACCTGGCTCAACACCGACCAGGCCAAGGCCGATCTGGGGATACCAGGCGACTTCAAGCCCGTCGCGCCCATCATCGTCGGTTATCCGAACCGCGCGCCGGCGGCTTCCTCGCGACGCGAGGCGGATATCCGTCATGTCGGCAGGGCGGCGTGGTCATGACCTCGCCCCTCGACGCCCCCCTCTTTGTCGACCGCGCCGATGCGGGCCGGCGATTGGCGGCGCGCCTGGCGGGGCTGGGACTTCAGCACCCCGTGGTCTACGCCCTGCCGCGCGGCGGCGTTCCGGTCGCCGTGGAGATCGCCAAGGTCCTGGCGGCGCCGATCGACCTGATCCTCGTGCGCAAGCTGGGAGCGCCGGGACACGCTGAACTGGCCGTCGGCGCCGTGGTCGACGGGGAGGAGGCCCAGACCGTCATCAACGAAGAGGTCGCGCGCATGACCGGCGCCGACGCCGCCTTCCTGCGGGACGCCCGGCGCCGGGAACTCGATGAGATCGAGCGACGGCGCGCGCTTTATCTCGGCGACCATCCCCGCATCAGTCCCGTCGGGCGCACGGCGATCGTGGTCGACGACGGTCTGGCGACCGGCGCGACGGCCAAGGTGGCGCTGCGGGCGCTCCGGCGTCAGGGCGCGGCTCGGATCGTACTGGCCATCCCCCTCGCGCCATCCGAAACCTTGGAGGCGATGCGCGCCGAGGCCGACGAGGTTGTCTGCCTGGCGACGCCGCGCCCCTTCCATGGCGTCGGGGCGTTCTACGGCGACTTTCATCAACTGACCGATGACGAAACCGTGGCCCTGCTGCGCCAGGCCTGGGAGGCCAGCCCGCCGCGCGGGACGGGAGACGTCGAACGGCGCAAGGTAAGTCTGGCGCCGTTAGGCCTGTCCGGCGACCTGCAGGTTCCCGACGGCGCGCGGGGGATCGTGGTGTTCGCCCACGGCAGCGGGTCCAGTCGCCTCAGCCCCCGCAACCGCGCCGTGGCCGACGCCCTCAACGCGGGCGGCATGGCGACGCTGCTGTTCGACCTGCTTGGCGAGACCGAAGCCGCGGACCGCCGGAAGGTGTTCGACATCGACCTGCTGGCCGAGCGGCTTGTCCAAGCCACGACCTGGATCGCGGCCCAGCCCGATCTCTCCCGGCTGCCGCTCGGCCTGTTCGGCGCCAGCACCGGCGCGGCCGCCGCCCTGGTGGCGGCGGCGAAGTTGGGAGAGCGCGTGCGGGCCGTCGTTTCTCGCGGTGGGCGGCCGGATCTCGCCGGCGCGGCGCTCGCACGCGTCTCGGCGCCGACCCTGCTCATCGTCGGCGGCGCGGACCACCAGGTCATCGAACTCAATCGCCAGGCCCTTGCCAGGCTGCCTGGCGACAAGGCGCTGAGGATCGTTCCCGGCGCCGGACACCTGTTCGAGGAAGCCGGGACGCTCGAACAGGTCATGCATCTGGCCGGCGACTGGTTTCGAGCCAAGCTTTGCGTCCCGCCGCCACCCGGGTCGGCGACCGCGCCGCGGGCGGTGGCCGTGACCGCGCAAACGCGCCTCGCCGCGGCGGCCGAACCCCTGCCGGACATCGACGATCCCGCCTTTGCCGCCGCCTTCGACCGCTACGGCGAGGCGCGCGTCGTCCTGCTGGGCGAGGCCAGCCACGGGACAAGCGAGTTCTACCGCGCCCGGACGGCGATCACGCGCCGGCTCATCGAACAGCATGGCTTCGAGATTGTCGCGGTCGAGGCCGACTGGCCTGACGCCGCCGCCATAGATCGACACGTGCGACTGAAGCCGCACAGGGAGATGACTCCGCCGCCCTTCACCCGGTTCCCAACCTGGATGTGGCGCAACACCGACGTCGACGCCTTCACCCGTTGGCTGCGCGCGTATAACGGGGAGCTTTCGGCAGGCGATCGCGTCGCCTTCCATGGTCTTGATCTCTACAATATGCGCGCCTCGATGGCGGAGGTGCTGGCCTATCTCGACGGAGTCGATCCGCTGACCGCCGCCGAGGCCCGGGACCGGTACGCGTGCATGGCGCCCTGGAACAATGCGCCGGCGGGCTACGGACGGGCGGCGCTGAGCGAGGGCTACGCGATCTGCGAACGCGAGGTCGTGAGCATACTTGTCGACCTGGTGCGCAAGGCCGCCGACTACGCCGCCCAGGATGGCGAGAGCCTGTTCGACGCCACGCAGAACGCGCGTCTGGTGGTCGACGCCGAACGCTACTACCGGGCGATGTACCATGGCGCGCACGAGTCGTGGAACCTGCGCGACCGGCACATGTTCGAGACGCTGGATCGAGTCCTCAAGATGCTCGGCCCGGGGGCGAAGGCCGTGGTCTGGGCGCACAATTCCCACATAGGCGACGCTCGTTATACGGAAATGGGCGCCGCGCGGGGCGAACTGAACATCGGTCAGCTCTGCCGCGAACGTTTTGGGAGCAACGCCGCCCTGATCGGCCTGGGCACGCATAGCGGCACGGTGATGGCGGCGTCCGACTGGGACGCGCCGGCGGAGGTGAAGACGGTCAGGCCGTCGCGGTCCGACAGTTACGAAGCGCTGTTCCACGAGGTGGGCGTCGAACGGTTCCTGGTCGATCTGCGGCCGGGTCGCAACGAGGCCTTGCGCGCCGACCTGCGCGAACCGCGTTTGGAGCGCTATATCGGCGTGGTCTATCGTCCCGACAGCGAGCGCCTGAGTCACTACGCTCACGCCAGCCTGCCCGAACAGTACGACGCCTTCGTCTGGTTCGACCGGACGCGGGCCGTGACCCCATTGGCGACCGAGGTTCGCGCCGGCGAGGACGAGACCTATCCTTTCGGCCTGTGATCTGCGCGGCGGTCGCCGCGGCCAGAAACCCTTCGAACCGCAGACTCTCGCTCGCGCACCGGGCGATGCTTTGGGACTGGACGCGATTCACTGAGGCGGGCAGGAGCGCGCCATCCGATCGCGGTCTGATGATGGAGTGGTCGGACCGTGAGCGCCGCCCGCGGGCGCTGGCCAATATCCATCGCCTGGAAATCCTGCGCGCCCTCGGCGCCGGGGCCTTGGGGGCAGCGACCTTCAGACCCGGCCGCCGCTGTCCCAATCGGCGCTGCCGCAGCATCTGGAGCGCCCGCGCGAGGCGGGCGTCGTCCCCGCTGACCGGCAAGGCCAGGCCGGCGCCTATCGGATCGTCGACGTGGAGGCCTTGACCCTGGCCGAGGGACTCCTACGGTTCGTCGATCGGCGGGGAGAGCAGCAGCCATGACCTCGTTCTATGACCGCCACGTCCTGCCGCGCCTCATAGGCTGCGCCTGCGGGGCGGGGGCGATCGCCAAGCAGCGCGCCAAGGTCGTGCCGCAAGCGCGGGGGCGGGTTCTGGAGCTAGGCGTCGGCGGCGGCTTGAACCTGGCGTTCTATGATCCGACGCGCGTGACCAGCGTCACCGGCGTAGATCCGTCGCAAGGCCTGAGGGAGCGGGCCTTGGCCGCGCCGCGCCCGGAAGGCCTGAAGGTCGAGGTGCTGGCGGGGGAGGCCGAGCAGCTGGCCTTCGGCGACCACAGCTTCGACACCGTCGTCTGCACCTTCACCCTCTGCTCGGTCCACACGCCCGGCGCGGTGCTGTCCGAGGCGCGCCGGGTTCTCAAGCCGGGGGGGCGCTTTGTCTTTTGCGAGCACGGCCTGGCGCCCGACCCCGGGGTCGCGCGCTGGCAAGGGCGCATCGAGCCGTTCTGGACGCCGCTGGCCGGCGGCTGCCGCCTGACCCGGCCCGTGGGCGCGGCGATCGCTGCCGCGGGCTTCGTGATCGAACAGGCCCAGACCTTCTACATGCCCAAGGCGCCCAAGCCGCTGGGCTGGTGCGAGCTTGGCGTGGCGCGTCCCGCCTGAGGGCGATGGCCGAGACGGTCCTAGGGTGGTGGCGCAATCATCAGATCGACGCCTTGGTCGTCGCGGCGCGGGCGCGGGCCGTGCTGGCCGCCCATGGCGACACGGTTCGGACGATCAAGGCCAAGGATCCCGACGCCGCGGAAGCCGCCCTGGCGGGCCATTTCGAACTGATCGCCGCGGGCTGACACGCTTTGAGCCGCCATGAGCACGATCAGGGCGGCCGTCGGCGCGTCGCGCCTGAAATGACGCTGATGGACCGTGGTGGACGCGCTTGGGCCCATGCTTTCCTTGGCCCAGACCGTGGGGCAGGGACCGGGGTGCAAGGCGGCCAGATGGCGGTTAAGTAGCTGATTTTATGTATTAATGTACTAAAAATGGCGGACTCCCCCTCTGCCGTCCCCCCAGCCTCCCTTTGATCGACGACCTTGATCGCCCCGCCGTCCGCCGCCTATTCAGGTGTTTTCGGCGTGGTGCTCATGAGTCCTTCTCGTCCTCCGATCCGTCCCGCGGCCGAGCGCAACATCGCCTCGTACGCCGTGGACCTGGCCGCGGCCCTGGGGGCCCGCGCGGCCTTCACCCTGACGGGCGGGATGGCGATGTATCTGAACCGGGCGGTCTCGACCCACCCCGGGCTGACGGCCGTCTACAACCAGCACGAACAGGCCTGCGCCGCCGCCGCCGAGGGCTACGCCAAGGCCACGGACTACCGAGGCGCGGGCCTGGCGGTGGTCACGGCCGGGCCGGGGGTGACCAACACCATCACCAGCCTGTGCTCGGCCTACGGCGACAGCGCCCCGGTGATCGTGCTGGCCGGCCAGGTCAAGACCGCCGACATCGACGCCTTCGGCACGCGCACCCATGGGAACCAGGAGGTGCGGTCGCGCGAGCTGATCAGCCCTTGCGTCAAGCGCTTCACCCGGCTGACGGCGGCGGGCTTCCGCGAGGAGTTGGTCGAGACCTTCGCCGAGTCCTTCGCCGGTCGGCCTGGGCCGGTGTTCGTCGAGATCCCGCTCGACGTTCAGAACGTGGTGCTGGACTACGCGCCCGACGACATCGAGGCGGCCGTCGTGGCGATCCGGGCCCGGATCGCGGCCCAGGTCGGCCCCGCCGACCTGGCCGCCTTGACCGAGGCCCTGACCTGGCTGCTCGGGGCCGAGCGCCCGCTGGTCTATATCGGCAACGGCTGCCGGCTGGCCCAGGTCGAGGCCGCGGCGCGCGGCTTCATCGAGGCGCATGGCCTGCCGGCCGTGGTCTCCTGGGTGTCGATCGACCAGCTGCCGACCGAGCATCCGCTGAACTTCGGGGCGCCCGGCGGGATGGCCCCGCTGTCGGCCAACCAGATCCTCTACCGCGCCGACCGGGTGCTGTTCCTCGGCGCGCGCCTGGATCTGGGGACCACCGCCTTCCAGCGCCAGGATTTCGGCGCCCAGGCCGAGCGGGTGATGATCGACATCGACCCCAGCGAACTGGCCAAGTTCGAAGGCATGCCGGGCACGCGCGGCGTTCGGGCGGACCTGAAGGCCCTGCCGGTCGCCGTCGCCGCGACCCGGGGCCAATCCAAGGCCATGGCGGCCGACTGGCTGGCCTGGTGCGAGGCGCGTCGAGCCGAATACGCCGCCGACGAGCGCCGGCGCCTGACCGTCGACAGCCTCAACATCTACGGCGTGGCCCAGCGCCTGTCGGCCTGGTCACCGGGCAAGGTGTTCGCGCCCACCAGCTCGGGCTGGGCCATCGAGGCCTTCTTCCGCTTCTTCGCCCCGCGCGAGGACGCCCGCATCTTCTTCGGCGCCTCGCTGGGAGCCATGGGCCTGGGCCTGCCCCAAGCCCTGGGCGCCAGCTTCGGCACCGACAAGCAGGTGATCTGCGTCGAGGCCGACGGCGGGCTGATGCTGAACCTGCAGGAGCTGGCGACCCTGGCCCACTACGCGCCCAAGGGCTTCGTGCTGTTCGTGCTCAACAACGACGGCTACGGCTCGATCCATGCTTCGCAGATCCGCCACTTCGGGGCGGCGGGCGGGGCAAGCCGGGACTCCGGCGTCTTCATCCCCGACTACGGCAAGGTCGCCCCGGCGTTCGGCCTGCGCTACCTGCGCATCGACAGCCTGGAGGCCCTGGACGCCCTGCTGCCGACCCTGGACGCCGACGCCGCGCCGGTGTTCGTCGACCTGATGATCGACGCCACGGAGTCACGGGGGCCGTCGGTGAAGACCGTGATCTCGCCGGACGGCAAGCTGTCGTCCACGCCGCTCTCGGACATCCAGTGGTAGGCCCGGCTCTACGAGAAGCCTGGTGAACGAGCGCATCGCCAGCCGCTGCATTTGCTGTGACGGCGATCGGCTGCGCAAGTCGCCGGCGATCCTGATGCCCTTCGTCGCCAAGCGGGTGTTCGACTGGGAACCGGTCGAGATCACCGAGGCGTGGGGCATGAAGACCCTGCGTCTGGGCATGGCCTATCCGCTGTGCAACTCGCTGCAGTGCCGGGACTGCGGGGCGCTGTTCCTGGACATCCGGTTCAGCGACGCGGAGATGTCACGGCTCTACACCGGCTATCGCGACGCCGAGTACACGGCGCTGCGCGAGCGTTTCGAGCCGGGCTACGCGGCGCTGAACACCGCCCTGGCGGAGCGCGCGGCCTATCTGCCCGAGGTCGAGGCGATGATCGCCCCGCACCTGTCGGGACCGCCGCACGCGTTGGACTGGGGCGGCGACACCGGTCTCAACACCCCGTTCCGGGGCGCCGCGGCCAGCCTGTCGGTGCACGACATCTCGGGCCTGACCCTGGTCGAGGGCGTCGCCGCCGTCGATCGCGAGGGCCTGGCGCGGGCGCGGTTCGACCTGGTGGTCTGCAGCAACGTGCTGGAGCATGTGCCCGCCCCGGCGGCCCTGCTGGACGACATCGCCGAGGCGATGTCGCCGGAAACCCTGCTCTATCTGGAAGTGCCGCACGAAGCCTATGTGATCCAGAACGCCGGGGTCGAGGATCTGGCGGCCGGCAAGAAGTACTGGCACGAGCACGTCAACTTCTTCACCGAGACGTCGCTGCGGGCCCTGATCGCCCGCCAGGGCCTGACCCTCGTCCATTTCGAGATCCTCGAGACCGAGATCTACGGACGCACCGGCCAGCTGTTCTGCATGCTCTGCAGGGCTCAGACGTAGCGGACTTCGCTGCGCGGATAGGTCTCGCGGAAGAAGTCGTCCAGCTTCGAGAACTGCGAGACCGTACAGACGATCAGGCCGCCGTCGATCCGGACGATCTCGGTCGGGTCCACGAACTGGAACCGGGCCTGTCCGTCGGCCGCCAGGGTCGCCGCGTTACGGTCGATCACCGCGATCACGTTGCCTTCCAGGCCGTGCAGCGGCCCGCCCGGCAGCAGGCTGCGATGGAAGTTGTCGCCGAAGCCGTAGACGAAGAACTTCCGATCGCGCAGCTGGGCGCGGACCTCCGCCCAGCGCGGCGCCTCGGCGCGCAGATAGGTCTCGATCGCGGCCGGGACAGCCTGTTCGGCTCGGCGGTTTTGCAGGACGACATACTGGGCCGGATAGAACTCGCCCAAGGCGTAGGGCATGGCGTAGGTCCCGCCGGCCACGACGTCGAAGCCCTGCGGCGCGATCTTCAGGATCGCGCGCTGCGAGAAGTGGTTGATGTGCAGCCGGTCGACATAATAGCCGAAATGCGGTTGCGGACGGGCCGCGTAGAGCTTGGGGTCCGGCGTCTCGATGTGGACCAGCCCGCCGTCGCCGACCAGGCCGAACAGGTCCTTGATCTGGTCGATGTCGGCCATGTGCTCGACCACGTGGCTGAGGATCACCAGGTCGTGGCCGGCCGCCGGGAACTGGTCGCTGAACCGCAGGTTCGGCAGGTCCGAGGGGAAGTTGGCGTTGACGTCGAAACCCAGGAACCGGACCTGCGGAAAACGCTCGGCCAGGACGTGCAGCAGGCCGCCGCCGCCGCAGCCGAAGTCCAGCACCGAGCGGATCGGCCGCGAGGCGATCAGGCCGGCCAGGATCTCCGCCTGAGGCAGGTTGCGATATTGGCCGTGCCGCTGGGCCGTGTCGTTGGCGACCGCCGCGTAGTAGTCGCGATAGCCGGTCGGATCGCGCGGCCAGGTGAAGGCGAAATCGCAGTCCGCGCAGCCGTGCAGCGTAATGGCGCTGGGCAGGTGCGGCTTTTCGCCAAAGCGCAGTTCGGCGATAGGAACGCCCGCCTCGCGGTTGCAGATCGGGCAGGGCGGCTGCAGGGGCATGAGCTCAAGGCGCCGTCGATTGCATGAACATCGCCGAAGCGTTCAGCGCGGCTTCGCGCGCCTGGGCCAGGGTCTGCTTCGCTTCGCTCTCGCGCTTCGCCATTTGCTGGAGCGTGTTGTTGTAGGTCCAGAGTTCGGCGAGCTGAGCCAGTCGGTCCGGCCGGCAATGGGCCAGGGTGGCTTCAAGGGCGCGGCGATGGCCCAGGGTTAGGTGGTAACCCGAATAGAGCGCCCGCAGCATGTTCTCGAAGACGGTGTCGACCAGCGTGACGTCCGGCCGGTCGTAGGAGTTGACCTGTCGGTGGCCGTTGGTCCGCTCGAACAGATCGGCCGGAGCGCCGACCCTGGCGGCGATCTCGATCAGCATGCGCGGCAGGTCGCCGGCGTAGTCGAAGAAATTGCCGGCGTTGTAGTCGATGGTCTGGGAGTTCTCGACCCGGTGCACCAGGTGATTGGCCGCGCTGTAATAGGCCGGGGCGTGAGCGTGCTTTTCCAGATAGGCGACAACGTGCGGGTGACGGGTGTCGGAGCGCAGATAGGGCTCCGCGTCCAGCTTCCGGGCGGCCTCGGTGTTCTCGATCTGGGCGCTGATGAAAGCCAGCTGGTTGATCCCGAACGCGCAGAAGAGATCGATGAAGCTGTTGAAGCGCTTGTCCGGCACGTTGTTCAACGAGGTGTAGAGCACCTGGGTCAGGTCGGCGTTGGCCGCGCGCTTATTCAGGGTGAGAAAGCTGGGCGCCTCGCGCTCCAGGATCTGGACCACGCTGCCCACGCCGCCGTCCAACAGCACGTCGTCCGAACCGAAGGCCCAGGTGTAGCGCCCTTGGGCGCGCCAAGGCGCGGCGAACAGGTTGAAGAATCCCCCCTCGTCGCGGGCGTTGACCATATAGCCGAGGCGCGGGTAGCGGTCGGCCAGGGCGCGGATCATGCCGTTCGTGTCGGGACCCGAGTTGTTGTCGCTGATCAGCAGCTCGACCTTGTCCTCCAGCCCGTCCTTCAACTGGTCGGCGATGCTCTGGACGGTGAGCTGCAACTCGGCGGGGCGTTCATAGGTCGGGATGACGATGCTGAGCGCCGGCTGCTCCGCGAACGGCCGGATCTGGCTTTCGGCGAGGGCGCATTCGAGTTTGGGCATGGGCTCTTTCGCTCGGGGACTAGGCCGCCGCGGCGCGGGCGCGACAGAAGGTGTGAAGGGTGTCGAGGACGTAGGCGATGTGGTCGGCCCCGAGGCCGGGATAGACCCCGATCCAGAACGTCCGCTCCATGATCGCGTCGGCGACGGACAGCTCGCCGGCGATACGGAAATTGCGGCCGGCCATGTAGGGCTGGCGCACCAGGTTGCCGCCGAACAGAAGGCGCGTGCCGATGCGGGCGTCTTCCAGGTGGCGGGTCAGCTCGTTGCGGGTGAAGGGCGCGTCCGGCCTGACGGTGATCGGAAAGCCGAACCAGGCCGGGTCGCTGTTCGGCGTCGCCTCGGGCAGGACCAGGAAGTCCCGCAGGTCGGCCAGGCCCGCCTTCAGGGCGGCGAAGTTGCGTTTTCGCGCGCCGATGAAGCCGTCGAGGTGGTCCATCTGCGTCAGGCCCACCGAGGCCTGCATGTCGGTCATCTTCAGGTTATAGCCGAGGTGGCCGTAGATGTACTTGTGGTCGTAGCCGCGCGGCAGGTCGCCCATCTTCCAGCCGAACCGCTTGCCGCAGGTGTTGTCCATGCCCGGCGCGCAGAAGCAGTCGCGGCCCCAGTCGCGGAACGACTCCGCCAGGCGGCGCAGGAACTCGTCATTGGTGAAGACGGCCCCGCCTTCGCCAGTGGTGATATGGTGAGCGGGATAGAAGCTGAGGGTGGCGATGTCGCCGAACGTCCCGACCTGTCGGCCGTCATAGGTCGAGCCCAGGGCGTCGCAGCAGTCCTCGACCAGCCACAGGCCGTGGTCGTCGCAGAGCTTGCGGATGGCCGCCAGGTCGAACGGGTTGCCCAGGGTGTGGGCGGCCATGATCGCCTTGGTCTTTGGACCGATCGCGGCGGCGACCTTTTCCGGGTCGAAGTTGTAGGTGGTCGGCAGCATGTCGACGAACACCGGGACCAGACCCGCGCCGAGCAGGGGATTGACCGTGGTCGGAAAGCCGGTGGCGGCGGTGATCACCTCGTCGCCGGGCTTCAGCTGGCGAGCCTTCAGCTTGGGCGAGGTCAGGGCCGACAGGGCCACCAGGTTGGCCGACGAGCCGGAATTGACGGTCATGGCGTACTGGACGTCCAGGCGTTGGGCCAGCTTGGCCTCGAAGGCGTCGTTGAAGCGCCCGGTGGTCAGCCAGAAGTCCAGGGCCGAGTCGACCAGGCTGCGCATGTCGGAGGCGTCGTAGATCCGGCCCGAGACAGGGACGGGCGACGCGCCGGCTTGGAACGCTTTCGGCGCGTGGGCCAGCGCGTGGTACTCCTCGACCAGGGCGAGAATCCTGCCGCGAAGCGCCGCGGTCTCCTCCGAGGGTTCCTGAAACGAAATGACGAGCTCTCCGATGGCCCGCCCTTGGACGGCCTTGCTGCTCCGCCTCGGCGGAGACCAAGATTATCGCCGATTCGGCGCGCCGTCGGCGCGCCAAACTGCCGCGTGGGGCGCAGCATGGGCGTTGCGAGATCCCCGATCGGCCTTGGGCGCGTCATGACCATCGGCATCGACGAGGATTTCTGGCGGGGGCGGCGGGTGCTGCTGACCGGCCATACCGGCTTCAAGGGCGGCTGGATGAGCCTGTGGCTGGAGCGGCTGGGTGCGACGGTGCGCGGGGTGGCCCTGGCGCCGGACAGCCAGCCCAACCTGTTCGAGGCGGCGCGGATCGGCGACGGCCTGGACAGCGTGATCGCCGACGTGCGCGATCCCGCCGCGATGGACGCCGTCGTGCTGGACTTCGCGCCCTCCGTGGTGATCCACATGGCCGCCCAGCCCTTGGTGCGGCGGTCCTATGAAGAGCCGCGCGAGACCTTCGCCACCAACCTGATGGGTACGGTCAATCTGCTGGACGCCGTGCGGCGGCTGCCGCGTCCGGCCACGACGCTGATCGTCACGACTGACAAGGTCTACGAAAACCTCGAGCACGGCGAGGCCTATCGCGAGGGCGACCGCCTGGGCGGACGCGATCCCTACAGCGCCAGCAAGGCCTGCGCCGAACTGGCCGTGAAAGCCTATTTCGCCTCCTATCTGGAGGCGGCGGGCGCGGCGGTGGGCGTGGCTCGGGCCGGCAACGTGATCGGCGGCGGCGACTGGTCGCGCGACCGGCTGCTGCCGGACGTCCTGTCGGCCTTCGCGCGCGGCGAGGCGGCAGTGCTGCGCAATCCCGGCGCCGTGCGGCCCTGGCAGCATGTGCTGGAGCCGCTGTACGGCTACCTTCTGGCGGTCCAGGCCCTGGCCGCGTTGCCGGGGGGAGGCCTGCGCGCCTGGAACTTCGGTCCCGACGCCGACGGGGCGCGGTCGGTGGGCGCATTGGCGCGGCTGGCGGCGGACGCCTGGGGCGAAGGCGCGAGCCTGGTCGAGCGGGTCGATCCGACCGCGCCGCACGAGGCGGGCCTGCTGACCCTCAATTCCGACCTGGCCAGGTCCGATCTGGGCTGGCGGCCGCGTCTGGACCTGGAGCAGGCCGTCGCGCTGACGACGGCCTGGTGGCGCGACGGCCTGGCCGGCCGCGACCCGCGCGCGACGACCCTGGATCAGATCGACCGCTACGCGCCGTCCGGGGCCCCGGCCAGCGCCCCCGTCGCCTCCAGATAGGCGACCGTGTCGGCGACGATCCGCGCCAGCGGCGTCGGGGCCTCGCCACGCCGGAAGAGGGCGCTCTGGTAGCGTCGGCCGTCTCCCACATACCAGTCGCCGGGGCCATCGCCCGGTTCGGGGCGGTCGATCGCCGGATCGGCTCGCCCGAGGGCTTCCCCGACCACCAGGGCCAGAGCTCCCAGCTCGACGACCTCGGCGCCGCCGATATCGAACGGTTCGGCCGACTGCGCCTCGTCCACCGCCATGTCGAGAACGACGCGGGCCATCTCCGAGACGTGGACGAAGCCGCGGAACACCGGATCGGCCGCGCCGATCGCGATCCGGCCGCGTCGCGCCAGGGCCAGGATGAAGTCACCCAGCGCATAGGCCTCGGCGTGGTTGATGAACGGGCCGCCGAGGTTGAACACCCGGGGGATCAGCACCGCCCGCCCGGTCCGCCGCCCCCATTCGGCGGCGGCCGCCTCGTGGTCGCGTTTCATCGTCGCGTAGGCGCGTCGGGCCGCGGATCCGGCGTCGGGCCGGTGGGCCGCGCCCGACGAGAATGCGACCAGTCGTCGCGTCTGCCCGGTCTCGGCCAGGCCCAGGACCTGGTTCAGCAGGGCGTCGTTGCGGCGGCGAACCTCCGCCGGGTCGCCGCCTTCCACCCGATCGTCGCCGACGATGGCGGCGTGCAGGACCAGCCAATCGCCGTCGCCCAGACGCGCGGCCTGGTCCAGCGGCTCCATGTGGGCTTGGCGGTTTGGAAGTTTCAGGTCGCGGGGGCTGGAGCCGAACAGCCGCAGTCGGTCGGGCGCGAGGTCGGGGCAGGTCGCCAGAACCTGGTCGGCCAGCGCCATGCCGACCCAGCCGGAGGCGCCGACGATCGCCACGCAACTGGAGGGACGCGCTAACCATGCGGCGAACTTGCACCTAGGCATTATCGCCGACTCCATTCTAGACAAGGGAACGCAAATCACGGCCGTAACAGGATAGGCCGCGATAGATATACCAGCCCGCGCTGGAGCCAAGAGCCCTCGCGGCGGCTCCGCGCAGCGGAAGGTGACGTGCCAGACGTCGCTCGCCGTGCAACAGGACCCCGGACCATGCAGACCGTAGACGCTCCGATCACCAAGGCGCTTTCCGTGGAGAACATGGCCACCGAGAGCCTGGCTTCGATCCCCTGGCCGTTGGCCAACCGGCCGTTCGTGATCGCCGAGATCGGCATCAATCACAACGGCGACCTGGAGGTCGCCAAGTCGCTGATCCGAGCCGCCAGCGAGGCCGGCTGCGACGCGGTCAAGTTCCAGAAGCGGACGATCGACATCGTCTACACCCCCGAGGTGCTGGCCGCGTCTCGCCAGAGCCCCTGGGGCGACACCCAGCGCGCCCAGAAGGAAGGCCTGGAGTTCGGCGAGGCCGAGTACGACGCCATCGACGCCTATTGCCGCGAGCTGGGCCTGGCCTGGTTCGCCTCGGCCTGGGACGTGCCCAGCCAGTCGTTCCTGGCCAAGTACGACCTGCCTTACAACAAGATCGCCTCGGCGATGCTGACCCACCGTCCGCTGGTCGAGGCGGTCGCCGCCGAGGGCAAGCTGGTGTTCGCCTCCACGGGCATGTGCACGTTCGAGCAGATCGACACGGCCGTCGAGATCCTGCGCGCGGCGGCCTGTCCCTTCGTGCTGATGCATACGGTTTCGACCTATCCGACCCCGCCCGCCGACCTGAACCTGATGACCATCGACACCCTGCGCCGCCGCTACGGCGCGCCGGTCGGCTACAGCGGCCACGAGGGCTCGGTGGAGCCCAGCCTGGTGGCCGCCATGCTCGGGGCCGTGGCGATCGAACGCCACATCACCCTGGACCGGACGATGTACGGCTCGGACCAGTCGGCCTCGCTCGAGCCCGACGAGCTGAAGGTCCTGGTCTCGCGTCTGCGCGACCTGCGCGAATGGCTGGGCGACGGCGAAAAGCGCATCACGCCCGGCGAGGCCTCGGTCGCCGAGAAGCTGCGCTACTGGCCGGGCGACGCGGCCTAAGCCGCGTAGGCGTCCCGGCTACCAGTTCTTCCAGGGCGCGCCCTTCGCCCACAGGTCTTCGAGGTGCAGCTTCTCGCGCAGCGTGTCCATCGGCTGCCAGAAGCCGTCGTGGCGGTAGGCCCGCAGTTCACCGGCCTTGGCCAGGTGCTCCAGCGGGGCCTGTTCCAGAACCGTCTCGTCGCCGTCGATCAGGTCCAGCACCTTGGGCGACAGCACGAAGAAGCCGCCGTTGATCCGTCCGCTTTCCGACGCGGGTTTTTCGATGAACCGCTCCACCATGTCGCCCTTGATCTTCAGGGCCCCGAAGCGGGCGAGGGGGGTGACGGCCGTGATCGTCGCCTGGGCGCCGTGCGCCTCGTGGAAGCGGATCAGCGCGCCGATGTCGACGTCCGATAGTCCGTCGCCGTAGGTCAGGCAGAAATAGGGATCGTCGGCGATGTAGCGGCTGACCCGCTTGATCCGTCCCCCGGTCATGGTGTCATCGCCGGTGTCGACCAGGGTGATGGTCCATGGCTCCGAATGGCTCTGGTGCACCTCGACCCGGCCGCTGGGGAGGATCGTCAGGTCGGCGTTCTGGTAGGCGTAGTTCAGGAAGTACTCGCGGACCTTGTCGCCCAGATAGCCGCAGCAGATCACGAAGTCGTTCAGGCCATGGGCGCTGTAGGACTTCATGATGTGCCAGATGATCGGGCGGCCGCCGATCTCGACCATCGGCTTGGGTCGAACCTGAGTCTCCTCGGCGATCCGCGTGCCCTTGCCGCCGGCGAGAATGACGACCTTGGTCTTGTTGTTCTGCGTCATACGACCGCTTTCGACGGGGAATCTCTGTCGGACACTAGCGAAATCGCGGGCCGGGAACACCACCGAAGGCATCGTCCGCCGACAGCCGAAATCGACTCCGCCCTCGAGCCCGGCTCGCCGCGCCGCTGGGCACGGCCCCGGCCGCCCGGCGAAATGCCGTATGGACGGATGGCCAAGGCCTGTTAAGCTCCACCTATGAGTTCAGTTTTGGATATGGTCGTCCAGTCCGAGCAACCTTGACTGTAGGCGGAGCTCCGCGCGCTGAGCGGCTTTCGTCTCCTGTCCCGCCCGGCGTCGTCGCCGGCCGTCAGTGCGCCCCAAGCTTTCCGGGGATGTCCGCGTCCACCCGAGTTCGCGTCCACCTGAGTTCTCGAGGAGGGGTCATGAGCGCTTACCGCGGTTTCATCGTGCTGGGGGTCGGGATCGTCCTGGTTCTGCTGCCATTCCTGATCTTCGTCGCCGCCGGCTGGCCGGGCAGCCCCGACAGCTGCATGGCCACGACGCCCAACACCTGCTTCTGCGAAGCCTTCAATCCGGCCGACGTGATCGCGCACGCCAACGGCGTCCGACAGCCGGTCAACACCTGGTTCAACCTCTATTCGATCCTGACCGCCGCCCTGGTGGCCCTGGTGATCTATCTGGATCGCAAGGACGGAGCGCGCGGCGAGAACGTCATGCGGTCGGACAACTTCATCGCCGACCTGTACGTCTTCGCGGTGCTGTTCCTGGGTCTGGGCAGCATGTGGTTCCACGCCTCGATCATCGGCTGGGCGGGAAACTTCGACGGGCTGTCGATGTACGTCTACGCGGCGTTCCTGGTGTTCTACACCCTGCGCCGGCTGGTCCCCGCCGACTGGGTGTTCTGGGTGTTCTATCCCATCACCGTGGTGGTGTTCGTGATCCTCCACGCCATCTGGCAGTGGGAGTTCAAGTCGCTGATCCTGATCATCACCCTGGTGGCCGCCTATCTGGCGTTGGAGATCTACGCCTGCGTGCGGGAGGGCAAGCCCTGGCAGGGGCGGTGGAACACCATCCTGCTCTGGTGGCTGGCCGTGGGCTGCATCATCGCCGCAACCGTGTTCTGGGCGCTGTCGCAGACCGGCGGGCCGATGTGCGACCCGAACGCCTTCTTCCAGCCGCACGGCATGCTCTGGCACCCGTTGGCCGGGGCCATGGCGGTGCTGCTGTACTTCTACTGGCGAGAGGAGAACCGAACCTGACGGGCGCTTTCGGCCGCTCGTCGGGGCCGCCGCCGACATGGCGGGGCGGGTTTCCCTCCGCATGGAGACGCCGTCCATCGTGTTCCGAGGCGTCGCGGCCGAGCGTCCCGTCCGATCCTCGCCAGCGTTCGCCGTGACATGGCGGGAGGGGCGGCGGACGACCCTTTTCGCAATGTCGGTGTTCCGGCGTCGACGGTGCGGCAGCACAACTAATGCGTTTATTTCTAGTTTTCCGACGATTGAATAATTGCCCTCTGTAGGTCTCGTTTATGTCTATTTGTGCAAGCTAAAAACCAGCATTTTTCTCGACAATATTTGAATTGCCGGTTTAGTCTGTAGCAAATTAATAGTTGTCTATGGCGAAAAGTGCCATGTATTTGTCGCTGCGTCAGCGTTGTGATCTGAATCTGTGCTTTAAATGTTCTTTGTGAAGTCGGACGAGTCCATCCGTCTGAATCTCGATGGCCGAGAAAATCGTGTTCACAGAACGATGAAATCCGAGCTTTTCATTTGTTAAAATTCGGACTTAGTATGTCTGGACGTCTTTGGGTTGTACCAGGGGGAGCGATCAGAAAATGCCCGAGGGGCTCGAGGAAACGACGCGCGAATTGATCGGCTGGACCCAGGAGGTCCTGCCGGGTCGAACCGTTGTCGCCCGGTCCTTGAGCGATCGCGACTGCGGGGAAGGGGTCGACCTGCGCTTGGTCGGTCTGGCCCCGCACGCGGCGCCTCGCGCGGCCTCGCCGCCGCTGACCATGACCGCCGACTACCTGGTCACCGTCCGCGCCGCGGATCCCATCGTTGAACAGACGGGCGCCATGGAATTGCTGTTCGCGGCGATGGAGCACGAAGAGACCGAGGTGGTCCTGGACCGTGACCCGCTGAAGCTGTGCGCCGAACTGAATCTGCCGCCCGGACCCGGCTTCGTGCTGCGGGCCACGGTCTCGATCGCCCGGCGGCGCCAGGCCGACCGGGCGGGCCTCGTTCGCTTCCCGCTCAATATCGTGTCGGGCGAGCTCGGTGTCCTGCAGGGCTCGGTCCTGGGGCCAGGCGACACGCCGGTCGCCGGCGCCGTGGTGCGCCTTGAGGGTCTCGACCGCTCCACTCAGACCGACGCCTTCGGCCGCTTTCGCCTCCACGGTCCCGTCGGCGGCAAGGGCAGACCTGTCCGCCTCAATGTCCGGGCCCGTGGGGTGGAGATCGACAGTGAGGTCGAAACCGGAAGTCCCGTGATCCTTCGTTTACCGCTGGAGATTTGACATGCCGTCCTATTTGAGCCCCGGCGTCTACGTCGAGGAGATCGACTCTGGAACACGCCCGATCGAGGCGGTGGGAACCTCGACCGCCGGCTTCGTCGGCGCCGCGCCCAATCCCGACGCCTTCCTCGACGAGGCCGTGGCGATCAACAACTGGAGCGAGTTCCAGCGAAAATACATACGCCGGGACGACAAGGGCACCGATCTGGCCAACGCCGTCTATGGTTTCTTCAATAACGGCGGATCGCGCTGTTACGTCGTCAACACCAAGGCCGACGGCGCCATAGCCGGCAAAGGGCGGGGGCTCGACGCCCTGGCGGCGATCGACGAGATCGCCATCATCGCCGCGCCGGGCCGGACCGATGTCGCTTCGCACAGCGCCTTGCTTGACGCCGCGGAGTCGCTGAAAGACCGCGTGGCGATCCTGGACGCGCCGCCCCGTGTCGACGATGTCGAGGTCCTGACCCGCGCCGCCGAGGGAGCCGCGCCGCCCACGACCCCCGCCGCCGAGGGCGATACGACCTCGCCGCCGCCTCGCGGCAAAGGCCCCAAGCCCGGTCTTCGTCCCCGCGACTCCGACGGCGGTTACGGCGCCTGCTACTTTCCCTGGCTGACCGGCCGCGACGCCGTCAATCCCGACACCGTGGCCCAGATCCCGCCCTCGGGCCATATGGCCGGCATCTACGCCCGCACCGACAGCGAGCGCGGCGTGCACAAGGCTCCGGCCAATGTGACCATCCGCGGCGTCGACGGGCTGACCCAGATGCTGACGCGCGGCGAACAGGACGTGCTCAATCCGGTCGGCATCAACTGCATCCGTTTCTTCGCCCGGGAGGGCGCGCGGGTCTGGGGCGCCCGGACCCTGGCCCCCAGCGCCAGCAACTGGCGCTATCTGAACGTCCGACGGCTGTTCAACATGATCGAGGAGTCGATCGCCATCAGCACGCGCTGGGTGGTGTTCGAGCCCAACGCCACGCCGCTGTGGAAAGACATCCAGCGCGATGTCGGCGCTTTCCTGACCCTGCTGTGGCGCCAAGGCGCGCTGGCGGGCGCGCGCCCCGAGGACGCCTTCTTCGTCAAGTGCGACGCCGAGACCAATCCGCCTGAGGTGGTCGACGCTGGCCAGGTGGTGGTGGTCATCGGCATCGCGCCCGTGAAGCCCGCCGAGTTCGTCATCTTCCGCATCGGCCAGACGGCGGTCGGATCCACCGTCGAGACCGCCTGACCCCAAAACCTGAAGAGGATCCGTCATGGCCAAAACCGAAGAAGCAGCGGCGGCGCCCAAGGTTGGCGCTCTGCCCGACGTCTATCGCAACTACAACTTCATGCTGTCGTCCCGCGAGATGGGTGATGTCCGGTTCACCGAGTGCTTCGGCCTGGGGGTGCGGATCCATCCGATACGCTACCGCGAATCCGGCAGCGGCCAGATCGTCCGGACCCTGCCCGGGCCCGTCGAATACGCCGAGGTCACGCTGCGCTATGGCCTGACCAAGACCCCGGCGCTGTGGGACTGGCTCAAGGAAGTCCTGGCCGGGGGAACGCCCCGTCGCAGCATCTCGATCGCGATGCTGGACGTGAAGGGCACCGCCGAGGTCCTGCGCTGGAACCTCGACAACGCCTGGCCTTGCGAATGGAGCGGCGTGTCGTTCGACGCCCTCGGCCGCGAAGTGGCGATCGAGGAACTCAAGCTGTCGTTCGACACCCTGACCCGAGCCTAGACCATGGCCCTCCGCCGCCTGTTGTCGGGTTGGCTGATCGCCATGGCCGCCCTGGCCCGCTCCGTGGCCCAGGCCTTGGAGCGCGCCTCCGAGGATCGATCCGCGCCGGCGCCAGACCCGGTCATGGCCGCCCTGGCCGAACGGTATCCGGGCGCGCCGGCCCATTGGCTGGCGCACGTGGCCGAGCGGACGTCCCAGCTGGCGGAGGCAGGCGAGGCTCCGCTGTCCCTGACCAGCGACCCGTCGGCCTGGCCGCCGGTCGGGCCGGACGGCTTGCCGTCTCGACCCACGACGCCGACCGAGCCTGAACCGGCTTCGCGCGATCCGCGGCCTCCGCCGGCGTCCCGCCGCGAGACCGCCGTCCCGACCCTGGCCGCCCTGAACGACCGGTCGTCCGAGACCTGGGGGCGGCCGGAGGTCGAGCGGAAACGGCGACCGCGGCCGGTGTTCGCATCCCTGGAGGCCGCGCCGACCTCGGAACGGCCGACGCGCCCGGAGCCGACGCCGGAACCTGGCGCGGCGCCGCGTCGCCCGCGCTCGCCTCTGACCGTCGTCGGTTCGCCGTCCCAAGCGGCCGCGAGAGCGCCGGAGCCCGCGGCGCCGCTGTCGAACAGGCCCAAGGCGCCGCCCTCTGACCCGATTTGGTCCGAGGCGCCGCCGGCGCGCGCGGCGACGCCCGACGCGGCGGAGGCCAGGCCCGATCCTCGGCGGGCGCCGGAAAGGCCGCTGAACGACCATGCCTTCGTGCAGGCGCATCCGAAGGCTGCGTCGGAGGACCGGTCGAAAACCCATCCGGATCGGATCAACGCGGCGCCCGCCCGGCGTCAAAGGTCCTGGTTCTTCGCCAGATCCGCGCGCATCGAGAGATCCCTGGAGCTTTCGGCGGATCCCGGGCGGCCCGCGAGGGGCGGCAGTGCGGACACCACGGAAACGATTGCGCCCGCCCGCGCGCCGGTCCCCCAAGCGACCTTCCCGGCCTCCAGCTCGGACGTTTCCGCCGTCAAGCCGGATCGGACCTGGCTGGACAAGACGCCGCCGCCTCCGCGGCGCTCCCTTTTTCGGACGCTCGCCGCGCTGGGCGCCCGCCGTCGCGCCAATCGGTTCACGACTCCCGATCCGACCGGGGTCAGGATGACGCCGCCGATCGATCAACCGTCTCGGGACGCCGTCCCGGAGCGATCCGCGCCGTCCTTCATATCGTCGCGGGCGATCCCTTCGGCGCCTCCCGCGCCGGTCTTCTCGCACCTCCGAGGCGCGCCGCCGAGCCGGACCAAGGCCGACGCGGTTCCCCGCGCCGCCCGCCGGATCCTTCGTGGAGCTCCCAAAGCGCCCTTGTCGGACGGCGACACCCAGGTGCGGGACAAGCGGTCGAGTTTCGCCACGCCGCCTCCAGTTCCGCCGCGCGCCGCTTCGCGCCGCCTGGCCGCTTCGCCGTCGGACGACCGCTGGCCGGCGCTGCCGCCGATGACCATCGCGCCGCCGCCCGGCGTCGAGGCGTCGCCCCCACGCTGGGATCAGTTGGCCCGTGAGCAGGAGGAGGGCCGATGGAGCGTGTAGCCTTCCTCATGGAAAGATCGGGGGAGCGGATCTCGTGCCTGCTCAATCCGGAAAACCTGGAAGCGCGGCGCTCCGCCGGGGTGCGGACGCGGCTGGCCGGCGGCGGGTTCCTGAACGGCGTGGCCCGCTCCGAGGATCCGTTGATCGCCACCGGCGGCGGGGTCACCGAATATGACCTGAACCTGCTGTTCGACGTCGAGATCGCCCGCGAGGGCCGCCCGTCGAAGACGCCGGAAGACGGCCAGGGTCCGGCCGCCGACGACGACGTCCGCGCCCTGACCCGTCCGCTCTGGGACCTGACCGAAAACGCCGTCGCGGCCGACGGCTTCGCCGCCCCGCCCACGGTGCGGTTCATCTGGGGCAAGTCCTGGAACATTCCGGGCGTCGTTCTGCACGTATCCGAGCGCCTCGAACGGTTCAACGCCGACGGCGCGCCGCGCCGCTCGTGGCTCAGCCTGCGCCTGCGCCGGGTGGAGGATTCCGAGCCGCGTCCCGCGCCCAGTCGGCCCGTAACGCCGCAGTTCGAGGCGCCCTCCGATCTCGAAGGCGGGTCCGTGGAGCAATTCCCGGCCGTCGACATGCCGGTCGACAATGAGGGTCTGCCGCTCAAACGCCTCGATCAGATCGCCGACGACGGCTACGGCGATCCGACCCTGTGGGCCGATCTCGCCGCCTTCAATGAGGTGGATGACCCCCTGAACATTCCGGAGGGCAGAACCATCGTGCTGCCCTCGCTGGCGATCCTGCTGGGGGCGCGGGCATGACCTCGATCTTCGCCAATCGCCCGCTGCGGGCCCGTCTGGACGGCGCGCCGCTGGATCCCGCCCTAGGGCGCCACGCGGTCTCGGCCTTCGTGCGCCAGACCCTGAACGCGCCGGCCATGGCCGAACTGGTCTTCGCCGATCCGCCGGGCGACACCCTGACCAGCCTCCGCCTCGGCGCGGCGCTGGCCTTCTCGGTCGACGGCTCGGGCGACCTGTTCGACGGCGAGATCACGGCCGTCGAGTATCAGAAGGACGCCGCCCAGGGACGGGTCGTGCGGCTGAGGGCCCTGGACAAGCTGCACAGGGCGCGGCTGCGACAGCGGGCCCGAGCCTTGACCGACATGACGGTCGCCGACCTCGCGGGCCAGATGGCCGGCGACCTGGGTCTCGGCTTCCGGTGCGCCGAGCATCCGCCGACTCGTGCGCTGATCATTCAGCACGACCAGAACGATTTCGACCTGGTGGTCGATCTGGCGCGCGACGCCGGCCTCTATCTGGTGGTGCAAGCCGGCGACCTTCGGCTGATCAGCCTGGCGGGGGAGGGCGAGCCGATCCCGCTGCGGATGCGGCGCGAGATCATCGAGGCGCGCGCCATGGCGGGCGCTGACTCGCTGCGCCCCTGGACCGGCGCCCAGTCGTGGGATCCCTCCCGCGCCGTCGCGGCCAGCGCCCGGGCGGGCCTGGCCCGGCAGGACGCCGAGGAACTGCGCGACGGCGGGCTGGCGGCCTTTCCGGATCTGGGCGGACGCACCCTGTTCAACCGCCTGGCCGCCGACGCGGCAGAGGCCGAGAGCTTGGCCCAGGCCGATCTCGACCGGGCCGTGGCCCGCGCCGTGCTGCTGGAGGCGGTGGTCGAGGGCGACACGCACTTGCGCCCGGGCCGGCCGGTGAACCTGGAGGGCCTCGGCGACCTGGTCGACGGCCGCTGCGTGGTGACGCGCGCCCTGCATCGCTTCGAGGAGGCCCGCGGCTATGTGGTCGAGATTTCGACCGAGCCGCCGGCCCGACCCGATCGCGCCCGCGTTCCGGCCTTCACCCTGGGCCGGGTGACCGACGCCGACGATCCTGATGGCCTGGCCCGGGTGCGCGCCCGCCTGCCGGTGCTGGGTGACGTCGAGACCGGCTGGATGTCGGTGCTGCTGCTGGGGGCGGGCGCCGAGAAGGGCGTGGCCATCCTGCCCGAGCCGGACGACGACGTGCTGGTGGTGTTCCCGGACGGCGATCCGGCCCGCGGCTTGGTCCTGGGCGGTCTCTACGGCGAGCGCACCGCGCCGGGGCCGCGCGGCGCGGGGGCGGCCGGAGCCCGGGCCTTCACCGTGCGGACGCCGGGGGGCCAGGTCCTGACCCTGGACAGCGTCGACGCCCTGGCGCGGCTGGAGACCCGCGCGGGCGGCGTGTTGGAGTTCGGCCCCAACGGTTCGCGCCTGCGGGCCAGCGGCGACCTGGTCATCGAGGCTCCGGGCCGCCGGTTGACGATCCGCGCCGCCGCCGTCGCGTTCGAGGAGGGCTGAGCATGCTGTGGTTGACCCAGGACGCGACGCTGGTCTGCGACCATGGCGGCCGGGTGGGCATCGCTCCGACCCAGACCCTGGTGCGGATCAAGAACCGGTTGGCGCTGGTGAACCCCAATCCGCAGTCCCGGCCGATCTCGGCCTGTCCGAACGCCAATCCGGTCATCGGCCTGAAACCCTGCCTGACGACGCTGGTCGTCAAGGAGGGCTACTCGACCTTCGTCACCATCGGCGGCCGAGCGGTGTGCCTGGACACGGTCACGGGGCTTACCGACGGGTCGCCGCCGGGCACGGTCAATTATCGCGTGGTCGATCCAGGCCAGCGCCTCGTGGCGGCCGGGAGTTGAGCATGAAAAGCGTTCGGGGCATCCGGTTCGAAGGCGCGGAGCTGGGCGGGGCGACCTCCGAGCTGCGGCGGCCGGCGGGGTTGATCCTGTCGCCGGCGGGGCGGCTGGCCGATGTCAGCGGCCACGACGCCGTGCGCCAGGCGATCATCCTGCTGCTGACCACCATACCCGGCGAGCGGGTCATGCGGCCCAGCTACGGATGCCCGCTGCACCGGTTGATGTTCGCGCCCAACGACGCCACGACGGCCGGCCTGGCCATCCACTATGTGCGCCAATCCTTGAAGCGTTGGGAGCCGAGGATCGAGATCGTGCGCCTGGACGCCGGCGTGGATCCCGCCGCGCCCGGCCAGCTGATCGTTTCGCTGGACTACAGGGTGCGCAACAGCAACCAGCCGGGCCAGCTGGCGTTCGGCCTCGACCTGCGCGGGGAGGCCGCCTGATGCCGCTGCCGACGCCCAAGCTGGACGACCGAAGCTTCGCCGAACTGATGGCCGACGCCATCAAGGTCATCGACCGCTCGTGCCCGGAATGGACCGACCGCAATCCCAGCGACCCAGGCATCACCCTGCTGGAGACCTTCGCCTATCTGACCGACACGATGCTGTATCGGCTCAATCGCGTGCCGGAAAAGCTGTACGTCAGCCTGCTGAACCTGGTCGGGGCCCAGATCCGGCCGCCCGCCGCCGCGGCGGCGACCCTGACCTTCACCCGCACCACCGGTAATGCGCGGATCACCATTCCCGCGGGCGCCCGCATCGCCACCAGCGACGGGTCGGTGACGTTCGTGGTCACCCAGGCCGCGATCCTGGCGGCGGACCAGAAGAGCGTCGAGGCGCCGGCCCTCCATTGCGAGACGATCGAGGCCGAAGCGGTCGGAACGGGGACCGGGGCGCCCAGCCAGAGCGTGCAGGTGCGACGTCCGCCGATCATCGTCCCGTCCGGCGACGGGCTGGACCTGATCGTCGGCGTCGAGGCCGACAGCGCCGAACTGGCCGACGGGGCGGTGTCGCGCACCCTGGGCGACAAGTGCTATCGGATCTGGCGGGAAGTCTTCAGCTTCGCCGACGCGGCGCCGACCGACTGCGTCTATCGCGTCGATCGCGCCATGGGCCGCATCCAGTTCGCCCCGGCCCTGGCGGGCGAGGGCTCGACGCCGCTGTCGGTCGTGCCGGCCCTGGGGCGCGATATCCGGGTCTGGTACCGCGGCGGCGGCGGACGGGCCGGCAACGTGGTTCCCGGCGTCCTCACCGTATTCAAGACGCCGATCCCCGACCTGGCGGTGACCAATCTCGCGCGCGCCGCCGGCGGCGCCGACGCCGAGAGCGTACAGGCGGCGATGCGGCGTGGACCACTGGAGCTGACCTCGATGCGCTGCGCGGTCACCGCCCGTGATTTCGAGCGCGTCGCCCTGAGCGTCGGCGCCGTGGCGCGAGCCAAGGCCTACGCCCAGTCACAGGTCTGGGCCCATGCCGCTCCGGGCGTGGTCGAGATCCTGCTGGTGCCGGCCGTCGATCCGGAAAAGCTGCCGGACGCGGGGGTCACCGCCCAGGCCGTGGTCGAACGCCGAAGCGAGGAGCTGCGGACGCGCGTTCAGAAGGCCGTCGACCAGCGTCGGCCGCTCGGCGTGCAGACCTCGGTGGGCTGGGCCAGGGTGCGGCCGGTTTCGGTGGCGGCGCGGGTGGTGGTCAGCCGCGAGGAGGACGCGCCGGCGGTCGAGGCCCGGCTTCGCGTCCGGCTCAACAAGCTGTTCTCGCCGCTGCGCGATGAGCCGTTCGGCCAGGTTCTGCGCGCCTCGGACGTCTATGAAGCCATGCTGGCCGACCCGAGCGTGCGCTATGCCGACCAGCTTCACCTGACGATCGGGGAAGCGCCCGACCGCGACGTGTCGGACCTGCTGCGCGATCCGCATCAAGCGCGCACCTGGTTCGCCGCCACCAACCAGGGCCTGCATCGCAGTCTCGACGACGGCAACACCTGGTCGGTGGTGTTCAAGGCCGACGGCGACCGTCCGCTGTTCGTGCGCCGCCACCGCGATCGGCCGG
This sequence comes from Caulobacter sp. Root1455, assembly GCF_001426905.1. Classification (GTDB taxonomy): domain Bacteria; phylum Pseudomonadota; class Alphaproteobacteria; order Caulobacterales; family Caulobacteraceae; genus Caulobacter. The sequence goes on along the minus strand of NZ_LMFQ01000021.1, from coordinate 47,638 downwards.
GCTTGATGGCGCTGGGCGTCGTTCGCAAGGCCGGGGGCGCCATCCACGTGTCGCGCGACTGCGGCGAGAGCTGGAAGACCGAGGCGGCGGTGTTCAACAGCGAGGTGTCCGACGCCGACTGGGTCGATCGCGAGGGCTCGCCGCTGTTGCTGATCGCCACGGGAGAAGGCCTTCGCCAGCTCAAGCCCTTCGGCGACGCCGGCCCGGCCCCGGTGGTCGTCGACAAGACCCGCGACACCAAGGGCTTCTATGCCGTGACGACCTCGGTGTCGTCGGCCGGGGTGGTCCAGGTCGCGGTCGCCGCGCGGGTCAAGGGCGGCGTCTACCTGTCGGCCCTGGGCGGGGTGTCCGACAGCTTCCATCCGATCGGCCTGTCGGGCCAGGACATCCGCAGCCTGACGGTGCAGCGCTTCAACGCGCGCGATTTCCTCTGGGCGGCGGCGGCGGCCGAGGCCGGCCAGCAGGGTTCCGGCGCCTTCCGGGTGGAGCTGCGCTCGGGCGGGGCCGACGATCCCGAGGGCTTCAAGCCGTTCAATGTCGGCTGGCAGGGCGGCTCCTGCGAAGGATTGGCCTTCGCCGACCAGTGGGTGTTCGCGGGGTCGAACCGCGGCGGCGTGCTGGCGCTGGACACCACCGTCGCGGCGCCGGCCTGGCGGGCCGCGCCGCTCGACGCCGGACTGCCGATCCGCGACACCGAGCGGCTGCTGCACGTGGTGTCCTGCGTGGCGGCCGCGCCCGTGCCCGGCGCGGCGCCCATGGTGTTCGCCGGCGGTCCCATGGGCGTCTATCGCAGCCTCGACGGCGCCCAGCACTTCGCCACCGCCTCGAGCACGGTGTTCACCGACCGCATCCCGCTGCCGCCCAACTGGCTCTACTGCGCCGATCAGCACCATCTGTCGGTGGTGATCGACGACGATACGGGGGGCTGACGATGGATCACGTCCGCATCGCCCGCCTGCTGCCGGAAACCTACCAGTCCACCCTCGTGCCCAGGAAGCCGCTGGCCGCGACGCTGGAGGTGATGGAGATGCTGCAGGCGCCGGCCGAGAACGCCTTGGCGACCCTCGACGCCCACATCGATCCGATGCGCGCCCCGCCCACCTTCGCCCTGATGCTGGCGCGTTGGCTGGACCTCGACCGCTATCTCGATTGGACCGGCGGGCGTCCGGGCGAAGGCGCGCCGCGCTACGCCGCGGGGCTGGGCCGTCTGCGGCTCCTGTGCCTGGAGGCGGCGGAATTGGCGCGCTGGCGCGGCACGCGCCGAACCCTCGAACGCATCCTGACCGTGGCGACCGGCGTGTCCGGCTACACGGTGGAGGAAAATCCGCCGGGGCCCAAAGGCGTCGCGCGAAACTTCCATCTGCGCGTCGTCGCCCCGGCGGCCGCGCAGCCCCTGGCCGACTTAGTGCGTCGCATCGTCGACGAAGAGCGTCCCGCCTACACGACCTACGAAATCGAATTTTCCGCAGCCTGATCGCGAGCACGAGGACGAACACCCATGCCGAGTTTCGAGATTCCGGACGGCCCCACGACCGTAGCCCTGAAGACGGAGGCCGGCTTCCACAAGGCGAACGCCGTGTTCGGCGTCACCAACAAGACCGGGGAGGGGTTGACCGCCCGGTTCAGCGTGCAGGTGCAGGGCAACGGCAAGGCCGAATGGTATTCGATCCAGGGCGAACCCGAGCGGCCTGTCGCGGCCGGCGAGACCCAGACGGTGACGGTGGTGGCGAAGGTCCCCGCCACGGCGCCGGCGGGCCAGCACCGGATCAAGCTGCGGGCGACCAACGTCAACGATCCCGACAACGACAGCACCGACAGCGCGGCGGCGACCATCACGATCCCGGCGGTCGTCAAGCCGCCGCCGGCCAAGAAGAAGCCGTTCCCCTGGTGGATCCTGGCGGTGGCCGGCGGGGTGCTGGTCCTGGTGATCGGCGTGATCATCGCCGTCGTGGTGATGAGCGGTGGTCCGAAGGTCCCGAAGGTCATCGGGATGGACTACGCGACCGCCGCCGCGGCGCTGAAGGACAAGGGCTACGCGGTCGCGCCCGAGATCCGGGAGGCGGCGCCCGACAAGCCTTTGGGCAAGGTGTTCAAGCAGGATCCCGCAGGCGGCAAGAAGGTCGATCCCGAGGGGGTCACGGTCAAACTGACGGTCGCGGGCATACCGACGGTGGCTGTGCCGGGCGTGACCGGACTGGACTATCCCGCCGCCGTCGCCGCGTTGGAAAAGAGCGGCTTCAAGGCTGGTCCGGCGATCGAGGAGGTCTCCAGCGACAAGGGTCTGGGCCTGGTGTTCAAGCAGGAGCCCGCGGCCGACGCGCTGGCCGATCCGAAGACGACGGAGGTCAAGCTGACGGTGGCCGTCGGCGAGACCGTTCTCGTGCCGACCGTCACCGGCAAGCCGGTCATCGCCGCCCAGGCGCTGCTGGAGGACCGCGGGTTCACCGTCACCTCCAAGGTCGGAAAGCCCTCGGGTGAGAAGCCGGACAACGTCCTGACCCAGGAACCGGCTGGCGACACGAAGGCCCCCAAGGGCAGTCTGGTGACGCTGGTCGTCGATCCCGGCGTGGTCGTGCCCAACCTGCTCAGCCCCCAGGTCGGCGGGATCGCGGGCATCCAGGCTCTGAAGAACGCCGGCGCCGATATCGGCAACATCGGCTACACGTGCGGCGGGACGCCGGAGATGATCGTCGGCCAACGCCCCGAGGCCAAGACCAAGGTCGCCCTCGGCACGAAGGTGGACATCGTCATCGTCAGCGCTCCGACGGTCAGCAAGAGCGTCGGCACCACGGCGTTCAGCAAGAGCATCGTGGGCTGTCGTGTTGTGGCGGACCCAAAGGTGACGGCCTTCAGCGCCCAGGTGAAGGGGGTCAACACCTTGCCGCAGACCACAGTGAAGTCCGTGGTGAAGTGACGGCGCACCGCGTCGCGAGCGCGGGGCTCGCGACGCCTTGTCGAACACAAGGATCAAGACATGCCGAGTTTTGAGATTCCGGACGGGCCAACGACCGTCGCCCTGAAGAAGGAAGGCGGCTTCCACAAGGGAAACGCCGTGTTCGGCGTCACCAACAAGACGGAGGAGGGCCTGACCGCGCGCTTCAGCGTTCAGGTCCAGGGTGACGGCAAGCCCGAGTGGTACCAGGTCCAGGGGGAACCCGAACGGCCGGTCGCGGCTGGTGAAAACCAGACCGTGACCGTGGTCGCCAAGATCCCGGCCGCGACGCCGCCAGGCCAGCACCGGATCAAGCTGCGGGTGACCAACGTCAACGATCCCGACAATGACAGCACCGACAGCACGGCGGCGACGGTCACCGTCCCCGCCGCGGGCCCCGCGGCGCCGCCGGTCAAGAAGCCTTTCCCGTGGTGGATCCTGGCGGTGGCCGGCGGGGTGCTTGTGCTGGTGATCGGCGTGATCATCGCCATCGTGGCGATGAGCGGCGGGTCCAAGGTTCCGGACGTGGTCGGCCAACCCTATGCCGAGGCCGTCAAGGCGCTCGACAAGGCCGGCTACACGGCGGTCAAGCGCGCCGACAAGGAAGCCGGCGACAAGCCGCCGGAGACCGTGCTCGACCAGAGTCCCGCGGCCAAGACCAAGGCCAAGAAGACCGACACGATCCTGCTGACGGTCGCCGCGCCGGCGCCGGTCGTGAAGGAAGAGCCCAAGGAGGAGCCCAAGGAGGAGATGGTCGAGATACCGGCCGAAGCCAATTGCGATCCGGCCGTCGGTGCGTGCATCGACGGCTTCGTCTGGCGCGACGCCGGCGCCAACGACCGGGTTTGCGTCACGCCGGAGTCCCGGTATCTGGCCGCCCTGGAAAACCGCCAGGCGGGCGCCCGCCGCAACCCGAACGGCGGTCCCTACGGCCCGGACACCTGCCTGATGGGGTATGTCTGGCGTGACGGCTTCGCCAACGACCATGTCTGCGTGAGCGGCGAACGGCGCACGGTCGTGGCCCAGGAGAACGCGGCGGGCCCGTCGCGCTCTCGGGCCTGCCGGCCGAGCATGATCGTCCCAAAGTCGAAGCTCAACTCGCCCGCGGGCTAGACGTCAAATCCATCGGGCCCGCCGACTGGCGGGCCCGGCAAGGAGAGCAGGATCATGGAACGGATTTTCTCTCTCGAAGCCATCCTGGGGTCGCTGGCGTTCGGTCTGGCCGGGGCGGTGCTGGCCCTGATCGTGCGGCTGGCCAAGGGCGACGGCTCGTCGTCGCTCTGGCGGGCGCTCGAGACCTTCCTGACCGCGACTTTCGGCGCCTTCCTGGCGCGGACCTTCATCAGCATCATGCTCAGCATCGGTGGGGACTCGGACGCCGCGATCACGGTGACCAGCCTGTTGTTCTTCATCTGGCCGGGCGTGGTGAACCTGGTCTCCCTGGGCTTCGGCCATCCGGTGATCGGCGTCGAAGCCCTGCTGTGGATCGCCCTGGTGGTGGGCGGGCTGGTCGGCCTGTTCGACGGCCTGTGGGCCACCCATAAATGGTTGGGCCTGGGCTTGCCCGCCTTCCTGCTGGACGTCACCTGGGGATTGGGCGGCAACACCAACGGCGTGCTGATGCACCTGATCAATTTCGCCTGGGGCGACCATGGCGACGGTCCCGACGAGAACCGCCACGACGCCCACCGGTACAAGCAGGGCTTCGCCGTGCGCTCGGGCTTCGCCTTCACCCAGGGCGCGGTGATGAGCAACACCGACGCCTGGGACCCGACGACGGAACTGTTCAAGCACGAGACGATCCACATCTGGCAGAACCGCGTGCTGGGGCCGTTCTTCTGGTTCTCCTATGTCGGCTGGATGGCGCTGACCATCCTCCCCGCGCTGATCGCCGGCCTGATCGATTCCAGCCGCCGGATCGGCGACGCCATCACCTGGTGGACCTATTTCGACAACCCCTGGGAAGTGATGGCCTACGGCATCGCCAATCCGAGGGACCGGACCGGGCAGGTGTTCATGGACGGCAGCGGCACGGTGACGGGCTGGGTCTGCTGGCCCTGGCCGCTGGCGATCGTCCTCTCGGTGGTCGGCGTGGCGGGCCTGGGGGCCGCGTTCGTCGCAATCATGGTGGCGGGTTATGGTTGAGGCAGGTCGATGAAGGTCGTGATCATCATCTTGGTCCTGATCGTCATCGGCTTCGCCGCGGCGATCGGCGTGGCCGTCTATCGCGCCACCACGCCGCCAGCGCCCCCCTCGGCCCACGGACCGCCCACCAAGAGCAATGGCGAGATCGACGACGACGCGCTGGCGAACTGGGAGCCCCCGCCCATGGCCGCAGTCATGGGCAAGCTGTCGCGCCCGTTCGCGCCGAAGCTGTTCAAGAAGGCGGTCAACGTCTCCGCCGAAGCCGGCTCCGAGGGAACTCAGCCGATCCCGTCGGCCGACAAGGGCATGCGGATCGCCCGTCTTCGCCTGATCACGGGACGGGGCGCCATCGTGACGTACCGGTGCGAGGAGAGCGATGACGACGACAAGCAAGGCGAGACCTGTCCGCAGGTCGCGTGCCTTTGTCCTGAAAACACCGTCCTGGAGGAGGACGACGTCAAGGACTGCGAGGAGGCCTGGCGCAATGCGCGGGCTAGCGGCGACGATAAATTCGTCTGCCGCGAGAAGGACGACGACGTCTCAGCCGTCATCTATCGGGAGGGCGGCGTGATCGTGGTCGCGCCGATGGGAGAGCAGGCCGCTCAGGTGTCGATCCGCTGATCGGCGCGCTCTAGACCCGCGCGGTTCGGAGCGCCGAGATCATCGCCAGCAACGATCCGATCAACAGGAGCAGCAGCCAGATCGCGCCGACGATGGCGATGATCAGCGCCCCGATGGCGTCGGTGATGCTGGCCAGGAAACCCGGCGGGAAGTCGATCAGGAACGCCAGCAGCAGGGTCGCGCCCACCGAGACCGCGGCCAGGATGACGATGCCCTTGTTCTGCAGGAAGCTCTGGTGGGCGAGGATCAGCAGGATGCAGAAGGCGATCTTCAGGATCAGGATCAGGCCCAGCGTCGCTGTCGCCGCGCCGGTCGGAAAATCGGCGAACGCGGCGAAATAGGCGATCGTGCCGAACGGCACCGCGACCAGCAGGGTGATCATCAGGATCAGCAGGCCCAGGGCCGCCAGGACCATGACGATCGCGCCCAGCAGGCCGAAGAAGGCGATCACCAGGGTGACGATCCCCTGCACGCGTCCGATCACGCTGCGCGACAGCAGGATCCCCAGGCCCATCAACACGACGGTGTAGAGCAGCAGCCCGTCGAGCACCGGCAGATAGCGAATGCCCAGGCCCGGCGTCGACGCCTCGAAACCCGCCTGGTGCACGGCGTCGAGAATAAAGGCCGAGGCGCATTCCACGAGCAGGGCCACCAGCAGGGCGAAGCCGGCCAACCAGAAGAACGGCGCACGCAAACGGTCCATGGAAAGGTGTCCCGTGTTGAGGCGAGAAGTCTGCCCAATCTCCACCATCGCGACAAGGCAAACATCTTGTCTCTTGGTGGTTGTGTTTGAATCCGTGCGCTAGCCGCTCGATGAGCGGGCGCCCAAGACGTCGCGATTTGAACGATCAGGCCGCTTCCGTACCGGGATGACGCCTGGGAACCCGTCAAGCCCTTGCCTGGCTTCGACCGGCGCCTACATGCCCTCCTGCCGGTATCCGGCAGGAGGCTGGAATGATCGGCGTGTCGGCCACAAAGGACCTGGGGAAGACGCTGCGCGTGACCGCGGCGGAAGCGGCCGCGACGGCGGTTCTCGCCCTGCTCGCGGCCGGCGGTCTCTCGGAGACCGCGCACGCTCGAGCCAACATCGAAAAGCCGATCCCGCTGGTCGCCGCGCCGACCGCGGCCTCCGACCTGGCGCGGACAGCCCACGATCCGCTCGAGGATTTCAATCGGGGCAGCTACGCCTTCAGCATGGGTCTGGACCGCGCCGTGTTCCGACCCGTCACGCACGGCTACATGGCCGCGACCCCCACCCCCGTCCGCCACCGGGTCAGCGCCTTCGTCTATAATCTGGGCGAGCCGGGCACGTTCGTGAACGACGTCCTGCAGGGCAAGCCCAAGCGGGCGGGCAAGTCGTCGGCGCGTTTCGCGATCAATTCCACCGTCGGCGTGCTCGGACTGTTCGACGTCGCCGCGAGCATGGGCATCCGGTCCCACGACGCCGACTTCGGCCAGACGTTCGGCCGCTACGGGATCAAGCCGGGTCCCTACCTCTATGTCCCGGTCCTGGGCCCGTTGAACGTTCGGGACGGGGTCGGCCGGGTGTTCGATTTCTTCGCCGATCCGATCGGCCTCGCCGGCCAGGGCTGGACGAGCCCGTTCGGCGTCACGCGTCTGGCCGCCCAGACGATCGACACCCGCGCCAACGCCGATCTGGCGTTCCGGGCGCTGGACCAGGCGATCGACCCTTACGCCACCGCCCGCTCGGCTTACGGACAGCACCGCGAGGCCCTTGTCCGCGAAGCGACGGGCGCGGTGCAGGACCTGCCCGACTTCGACGAGGTGGCGTCCTCGGGGGCGCCGGCCGCCACGCCGTCCGAAATCCCGACCGTTTCCGCGGAGCCAGCTTCCACGGATGCCGCCCCCTCCGCGCCCACTCCCTCAGCACCGCAATGAATTCGCCGGAAACGCCCATGACTGACGCCCGCACCACCCGCCGCTTCGCGCTATCGACCCTGGTCGCCGTCATCGGCCTCGGCGTCCTGGCGCAGGCCCGCCCGGCCTTGGCTCAGGGCCCGCGCGATCCTCAAGCCGAGCAGTTCGTCCAGGTTCGGGCCCAGAGGGTGATCTCGGTCCTGGCCGACAAGAGCCAGAGCGTCGCCCAGAAGAAGGCGACCTTCCACCAGGGCATAGACGAACTGGCCGACGTGCCGAGGATCACCAACTTCGTGCTGGGCAAGTACGCCCGCACCATCACGCAGGACCAGCGTCAGCGGTTCGCGGCGGCGTTCCGCGTCTATGCCGAAAGCGTCTACCAGAACCGCATCAACGACTATCACGGCGAAACCCTGAAGGTGACCGGTTCGACCGTCCGCAAGCCGGGCGACGTGATTGTCGACACCAGGATCTCAGGCGGCCAGCTGGGCCAGCCGGTTCAGGTGTCCTGGCGGGTGATGGGCGGCGGGACCGCGTGGAAGGTGGTCGACGTCCAGTTCAAGGGCGTGTGGCTGGCGATCACCCAACAGCAGGACTTCGTTTCGACCATCGACAACGCCGGCGGCAACATCGACGTGCTGATCAGCCAGTTGCAGCGTGACGCCCAGCGTCCCGCGTCGCGGTAACAGCAGGGGCCAGAGAACATGGGGTTGCGCGAACAATGGGCCGAGACCTTGATGGGTCTCCTGGTTCTCATCCTGGCGGCGGGGTTCCTGGTCTACTCGCTGAGCGTCGGCGGGGTGGGTCGCAAGCCTGGCGGCTATGACGTCACGGCCCGGTTCGGCCAGGTCGGATCGCTGGCGCCGGGCGCGGCCGTCAGCGTGGCCGGCGTCAAGGTCGGCACTGTTTCGGAAATCAGACTGGACCCCAAGACCTATCTGGCGGTGGCCAGGCTCAGCCTGGATCCGGACGTCAAACTGCCTTCGGATTCCACGGCCAAGATCACCAGCGACGGCCTGCTGGGCGGCGTCCATGTGGCGATCGCCCCCGGCGGCGCGGCCGACGACATCAAGCCGGGCGGCGAGATCGACAACACCCAGGGCGCGGTCGACCTGTTCGGCCTGATCGGTTCAGTGATGCGGCCCCAAGGGGGCGCCGCGCCGACGGCCGCGCCCGCGACGAACCCCGCCGCCACCGCTCCGGACAGCTACTGAGATGGCCGCGGCCCACGCGGCGGTCCCCGCGATCTTCAAGCCGCTGCGCGCCATCGGGCGCTCGACCTTGGGCGCGCTGCAAATGGTGGGCGGAGTCGGGGTCTTCGCCCTGCGCGGCGTGATGGCGGTGTTTTCCCCGCCGTGGTTCCCGATCCAACTGCTGCGACAGCTGCTGGCCATCGGCTTCTTCTCGCTGCCGGTGGTCGGCCTGACGGCGATCTTCACCGGCGCGGCCCTGGGATTGAACATCTACACCGGCGGCGGGCGGTTCAACGCCGAGCAGGTGATGCCCCAGATCGTCGCCCTGGGCATCACGCGCGAGCTGGGTCCCGTGCTGGCCGCCCTGATGCTGGCGGGCCGGGTGTCGGCCGCCATCGCCGCCGAGATCGGGGCCATGCGCGCCACCGAGCAGATCGACGCGATGCGCACCCTGTCGACCGACCCGTTCCGCTACCTGGTCGCGCCGCGCCTGCTGGCCGCGACCCTGGTCCTGCCGCTGCTGACCCTGGTCGCCGACATCATCGGCGTGGCCGGCGGCTGGCTGGTGGCGGTGCGGATCCTGGATTTCAACTCGACGATCTACGTCCGCAACACGATGAACTTCATCCAGGGCTGGGATGTCGGATCGGGGCTGATCAAGGCGGCGGTGTTCGGCTTCATCGTCGCCCTGATGGGCTGCTACCACGGCTATAACGCCAAGGGCGGGGCGCGGGGCGTCGGCCGGGCGACCACCCACGCGGTGGTGTCCTCGGCGATCCTGATCTTCGCCTCCGACTACTTCCTCACAACGCTGTTCACCCACGCATGACCGCCCCCCCGAACGTCGAACGGCCAAAACTCGAATGGAAAGGCGTCCGCAAGCGCTTCGACGGTCCGGTTCTGGACGGGCTGGACCTCAGCGTCGCGGCGGGGCGGTCGCTGGTGATCATCGGCGGGTCCGGCCAGGGCAAGTCGGTGACCATCAAGGTCGCCATGGGCCTGGTGCGTCCGGACGCCGGCAAGGTGCTGGTCGACGGCGAGAACCTGATCGGGATGGGCGGCGGCGCCCGTCGCAAGCTGTTCGAGCGCATCGGCGTCCTCTTTCAAGGGGCGGCGTTGTTCGACAGTCTCAGCGTCTGGGAGAACGTCGCCTTCCGTCTGGTCAACGCCGACGGCGTGCCGCGCAAGGAGGCCAAGGCGCGGGCGATCGAGGCTCTGGGCCGCGTCCACCTGGCGGCCAATGTCGCCGACTCCTATCCCTCGGAACTGTCCGGCGGCATGCAGAAGCGGGTCGGCCTAGCCCGGGCGGTGGTGGCCAATCCCGAGATCATCTTCTTCGACGAGCCGACCACGGGCCTGGACCCGATCACGTCGTCGGCGATCAACGAGCTGATCGTCGAGCAGGTGAAGGGGCTGGGCTGCACGGCGGTGTCGATCACCCATGACCTGGCCTCGGCCCGGACGATCGGCGACGAGATCGCCATGCTGCACGCCGGCAAGATCGTCTGGCGCGGCGCGCCGACCGAGCTCGACCAGACGGATAATCCCTATGTGCGCCAGTTCGTCGACGGACGCGCGGACGGTCCGATGGCGAGCGCGGTCTAGAGCGTCGATCAGCCGGCGGGCGAAGCGGCCTGACCGGCGCCGCAGCCATCACCGGCGAGCAGCTTCACCGTAAAAGCGGAACCAAAGATTTTTCCCCGCGTTGGAGCGGATCGGGGGGGTGTGGGAACCGGTAGGGGCTGTCGATGGCGGTAAACCGCTTCCAAGGCCTGGATCGTCTTCCCAACTAGCGCCGCCCACGTAAGATCGGACCGATTTCGACGTGGAGTATTCTAATGCCGGCGGCACAGTCCAAGACGCAACAGCGCGGGCTCGACAACCACCAGCTTCTGGCCGCCTTGCGCGCCTTCCGGCGCGGCGACTTCTCGGTGCGCCTGCCGACAGACCTGTCGGGCCTGGACGGAGAGCTGGCCGAGGCCTTCAACGACGCCGTCAATCTGAACGATCAGATCTCCAAAGAATTCGAACGGCTCGGCGACGTTGTCGGTAAACAGGGCAAAATCAATCATCGCGCCCGTCTGCCAGGCGCCACAGGCTCTTGGGCCGCCAGCGTCGAGGCGGTCAACAACCTGATCACCGACATGGTCCACCCGACCGCCGAAATGGCCCGCGTGATCGGCGCCACCGCCAAGGGCGACCTCAGCCAGACGATGGACCTGGAGAACGAGGAACGCCCGCTGCGCGGCGAGTTCCTGCGCATCGGCAAGGTCGTGAACACGATGGTGGGCCAGCTGGGCTCGTTCGCCTCCGAAGTGACCCGCGTGGCCCGCGAAGTGGGCACGGAAGGCAAGCTCGGCGGCCAGGCCCAGGTCAAGGGCGTGGCCGGCACCTGGAAGGACCTCACCGACAACGTCAACCTGATGGCCGCCAACCTGACGGGTCAGGTGCGGAACATCGCCGAGGTGACCACCGCCGTCGCCAACGGCGACTTGAGCCGCAAGATCACCGTCGACGTGAAGGGCGAGGTGCTGGAGCTGAAGAACACCATCAACACCATGGTGGACCAGCTCAACAGCTTCGCCTCGGAAGTGACCCGGGTGGCCCGGGAAGTCGGCACCGAAGGCAAGCTGGGCGGCCAGGCCAACGTGAAGGGCGTGGCCGGCACCTGGAAGGAACTGACCGACAACGTCAACCTGATGGCCGGCAACCTGACCGGCCAGGTTCGTAACATCGCCGAAGTGACCACCGCCGTGGCCCGCGGCGACCTTTCCCGCAAGATCACCGTGGACGTGAAGGGCGAGGTTCTGGAGCTGAAGAACACCATCAACACCATGGTGGACCAGCTCAACAGCTTCGCCTCGGAAGTGACCCGCGTGGCGCGGGAAGTCGGCACCGAAGGCAAGCTGGGCGGCCAGGCCCGCGTGGAAGGCGTGGCCGGCACTTGGAAGGACCTCACCGACAACGTCAACCTGATGGCCGGCAACCTGACGGGTCAGGTTCGTAACATCGCCGAGGTGACCACCGCCGTCGCCATGGGCGATCTATCCAAGAAGATCACCGTCGACGTGAAGGGCGAGGTGCTGGAGCTGAAGAACACCATCAACGTCATGGTGGACCAGCTGAACGCCTTCGCCTCGGAAGTGACCCGCGTGGCCCGCGAAGTGGGTACGGAAGGCAAGCTGGGCGGCCAAGCCAACGTCACCGGCGTGGGCGGCACCTGGAAAGAGCTGACCGACAACGTCAACCTGATGGCCGGCAACCTGACGGGTCAGGTGCGGAACATCGCCGAGGTGACCACCGCCGTCGCCATGGGCGACCTGTCCAAGAAGATCACCGTCGACGTGCGGGGCGAAATTCTCGAGCTGAAGAACACCATCAACACCATGGTGGACCAGTTGAACTCGTTCTCGTCGGAAGTGACCCGCGTGGCCCGCGAAGTGGGCACCGAAGGCAAGCTCGGCGGCCAGGCCCAGGTGAAGGGCGTGGCCGGCACCTGGAAGGACCTGACCGACAACGTCAACTTCATGGCCGGCAACCTGACCGGCCAGGTCCGCAACATCGCCGAGGTCACCACCGCCGTCGCGAACGGGGACCTGTCCAAGAAGATCACCGTCGACGTGCGCGGCGAGATCCTGGAGCTGAAGAACACCATCAACGTCATGGTGGACCAGCTGAACGGCTTCGCCTCGGAAGTGACCCGCGTGGCGCGGGAAGTCGGCACCGAAGGCAAGCTGGGTGGTCAGGCTCAGGTGAAGGGCGTGGCCGGCACCTGGAAGGAACTGACCGACAACGTCAACCTGATGGCCGGCAACCTGACCGGTCAGGTCCGCAACATCGCCGAGGTGACCACCGCCGTCGCCATGGGCGACCTGTCCAAGAAGATCACCGTCGACGTGCGCGGCGAGATCCTGGAGCTGAAGAACACCATCAACGTCATGGTGGACCAGCTGAACTCGTTCTCGTCGGAAGTGACCCGCGTGGCCCGCGAAGTGGGCACCGAAGGCAAGCTGGGCGGCCAGGCCCAGGTGAAGGGCGTGGCCGGCACCTGGAAGGACCTGACCGACAACGTCAACTTCATGGCCGCCAACCTGACCGGCCAGGTCCGCAACATCGCCGACGTCACCACCGCCGTCGCCAAGGGCGACCTTTCCAAGAAGATCACCGTCGACGTGAAGGGCGAGATCCTGGAGCTGAAGTCGACCATCAACGTCATGGTGGACCAGCTGAACGGCTTCGCCTCGGAAGTGACCCGCGTGGCCCGCGAAGTCGGCACCGAAGGCAAGCTGGGCGGCCAGGCCCAGGTACCGGGCGTGGCCGGTACGTGGAAGGACCTGACCGACAACGTCAACATGATGGCCGCCAACCTGACCGGCCAGGTGCGGAACATCGCCGACGTCGTGACCGCGGTCGCCCAGGGCAACCTGAAGCGCAAGCTGACCCTGGACGCCAAGGGCGAGATCGCCTCGCTGGCCGACACCATCAACGGCATGATCGAGACCCTGGCCACCTTCGCCGACCAGGTGACCAACGTGGCCCGCGAAGTGGGTTCGGAAGGCAAGCTGGGCGGCCAGGCCCGGGTGCCCGGCGCCGCCGGCCTGTGGCGCGATCTGACCGACAACGTCAACGAACTGGCCGCCAACCTGACCACCCAGGTCCGCGCCATCGCCGAGGTGTCCACCGCCGTGACCAAGGGCGACCTGACGCGGTCGATCACCGTGGAAGCGTCGGGGGAAGTGGCGGCGCTGAAGGACAACATCAACGAGATGATCCGCAATCTGAAGGATCAGACGTTGAAGAACACCGAGCAGGACTGGCTGAAGACCAACCTGGCCCGGTTCAGCCGCATGCTGCAGGGCGAGCGCGACCTGTCGACCGTGTCGAACCTGGTGCTGTCGGAACTGGCCCCGCTGATCAACGCCCAGCACGGGGTGTTCTACGTCTCCGACCACGATGTGAACGGCGAGCCGGTGCTGAACCTGGCCGCCAGCTACGCGTCCAATCCTGGTGACAAGCCGCCGTCACGGCTGCGCCAGCGCGAGGGCCTGATCGGCCAGTGCGCCGCCGAGCGCCAGCGCATCCTGCTGACCAACGTCCCGTCCGAGTACATCAAGATCAGCTCGGGCCTGGGCGAGGCGGCGCCGCAGAACATCATCGTGCTGCCCGCCCTGTTCGAAGGCGAGCTGAAGGCGGTGATCGAGCTGGCCACCTTCGGGATCTTCAACGAGACCCAGCAGGCCTTCCTCGACCAGCTGATGGAATCCATCGGCATCGTGCTGTCGACCATCGCCGCCAACATGCGGACCGAGGGTCTGCTCGAACAGTCCCAGCTGCTGACCGCCGAACTCCAGGCCCAGCAGGAAGAGCTGAAGAAGACCAACGACCGCCTGGAACTGCAGGCCGCGTCCCTGCGGCAATCGGAAGAGCTGCTGCGCTCCAAGCAGGACGAACTGCAGCAGACCAACGCCGAACTGGAGGACAAGGCGGTCCTGCTGTCGGCCCAGAACAAGCAGGTGGAAGCCAAGAACACCGAAGTCGAACAGGCCAAGGCGGCGCTGGAGGAAAAGGCCGAACAGCTGGCCCTGACCTCGAAGTACAAGTCCGAATTCCTGGCCAATATGAGCCACGAGCTGCGCACGCCGCTCAACAGCCTGCTGATCCTGTCCAAGATGCTCAGCGAGAACGCGCAAGGGAACCTGAGCGCCAAGCAGGTCGAGTTCGCCCGCAACATCCACAGCGCCGGCGCCGACCTGCTGGGCCTGATCAACGACATCCTGGATCTGTCGAAGATCGAAAGCGGCACGGTCACCCTCGACATCGGCGAGATGTCGTTCGCGTCCCTGCGCGATCAGACCGACCGTACGTTCTCGCAATTGGCGCAGGACAAGAAGCTGGACTTCTTCATCAACATCGACCCGGCCCTGCCGCGCTCGATGTACACCGACGACAAGCGCCTGCAGCAGGTGATCAAGAACCTGCTGTCCAACGCCTTCAAGTTCACCCAGTCCGGTTCGGTGCGCCTCTCGATCGCCCGGGCCGACGACGGCTGGGCGCTGGGCAACGACCACCTCAACAAGGCCGGTCAGGTGCTGGCCTTCTCGGTCGAGGACACCGGCATCGGCATCCCCGAGGACAAGCAGCGGATCATCTTCGAGGCCTTCCAGCAGGCCGACGGCACCACCAGCCGCAAGTACGGCGGCACCGGTCTTGGCCTGTCGATCAGCCGCGAGATCACCCGTCTGCTGGGCGGTGAACTGCGGGTCGTCTCGACGCCGGGGCAGGGCAGCATCTTCACCCTGTATCTGCCGCTGAACTTCAGCCCGGCGGCGCAATCGCAACCGGCCCAACCGCTGCGTCCGGCCACCAGCCCCGTGCAGACCTTCCGTCTGTCGACCATGGAGACCGGTTCGGTCGAGCCGGCCGAGACGGTGGTCGACGACCGCGAACAGATCGAACCTGGCGATGCGGTCATCCTGATCGTCGAGGACGACACCCGTTTCGCCTCGATCCTGTTGTCGCTGGTGCGCGATGGCGGCTTCAAGGGGGTGGTGACCGGCGAGGGCTCGGCCGTGCCGTCCCTGGCCCGGCGCTTCACGCCCGACGCCATCATGTTGGACATCGGTCTGCCCGACATGGACGGCCTGGCCTTGCTGGACCTGCTCAAGCGCACGCCCGACACCCGCCATATCCCGGTCCAGGTCATCTCGGCCGACGACCACGGGGGCCTTGGCCTGTCGATGGGCGCCTTCGGCTTCACCAGCAAGCCGGTGGAACGCGAGGCCGTCGCCTCGACGCTGGAGAAGGTCAAGAAGCTGGTCGCCGAGACCGGCCGCGCTCCGATCCTGATCGGCGGCGAAGGCCAGGCCGCCGACACGTTGCGCGACACCATTGGCGCGGTGAAGGTCGTGCCGACCCTGTCGGAACTGCCGGACGAGGCCTTCACCGGCGAAGGCGGTTGCCTCGTGATCGACGTCGGTCCGGACCCCGTCGGCCCGTTCATCGACACCCTCAAGCAACGGGGTACGACTTCGGGCGTGGCCGTGCTCTACGCGCCCGAGGAGCTGGATCCCGAGGAGGACCGCCGGCTGCGTCTGGCGGTGTTCTCCGGCCTGGCCCGCCTGGCCCGCACGCCCGAGCAGCTGATCGACCACGTCACCATGTCGCTGCACGCGCCATTGGATCGGCTGTCGACGCCGGCCAAGGTCATGATCGCCCACAGCCGCCACGCCGACGCCGTTCTGACGGGCCTGACCGCGGTGGTCATCGACGACGACATCCGCAACATCTTCTCGCTGGCCAGCGCGCTGGAGGAATACGGCATCGAGCTGCGCTACGCCGAAAGCGGCCGCGAAGGGCTGGAGCTGCTCGACAGCCTGCCGGCGGTGGATATGGTGCTGGTTGACATCATGATGCCCGACATGGACGGCTACGAGACCATGCGCGAAATCCGGGCCCGACCGCGGTTCTCAGACCTGCCGGTGATCGCCGTCACCGCCAAGGCGATGAAGGGCGACCGCCAGAAGTGCATCCAGGCGGGCGCCTCGGACTATGTGTCCAAGCCCGTGGACATCGACCAGCTGATCTCGGTCCTGCGGGTTTCGGTGCAGCGCACCGACGCTCAGCGCCTGGCCGGCGACAACGTCGTCACCATCCACAGCGCCGCCGCAGCGCAATGACGGTGCCCGCGGTAAAGCATCAGGCGGTTCCGCCGCCCGAGGATCGACTTCGAACGCGGATCCTCATCGTCGACGACGATGAGCGAAACGCCTTTGCGGCGATCCAGGCGCTGGAGGGCCTGGGCCAGGAACTGGTGGTCGCCCGGTCGGGCGAGGAGGCCCTGCGCCGCCTGCTGACCGACGACTTCGCCGTGATTCTGCTGGACCTGCACATGCCGGGCATGGACGGCTACGAGACGGCCGAGCTGATCCGCCAGCGTCGCCGCAACCGCGACGTGCCCATCGTGTTCCTGACGGCGGTGTTCCGCGACGAGGCCCATATCTTCAAGGCCTATTCGGCCGGGGCCGTCGACGTGGTGTTCAAGCCGGTTGACCCGTTCATCCTGCGCTCCAAGGTGCAGGTGCTGGTCGATCTGCACATCAAGACCCTCGAGCTGGAGCAGCAGTCGGAGAGCCGCCGCCTGCTGATCGAGGAGAACGCTCGCATCCACGCCGAGAAGCTGGCCGCCGAGCGGGCCCTGCGCCGCACCCAGGAGCGCCAGGAGGCGATCCTTCGCGCGCTGCCGGTGGTCTTCCACTCGCGCACGGCCGACGCGCCCTACGAGCCGCTGTTCATCGGCGGCAACGTGATGGAGCTGACGGGCTTCACGGCCGAAGATTTTCTGGCCAAGGCCGATTTCGGCATCAGCCGCGTCCACCCCGACGACGTCGATATCGTCGTGCGAGCTCAAGCCGAGGCTCGCAAGTCCGGCGCCTACAGCTGCGAATACCGGTGGCAGTGCGCCGATGGGTCCTACCGGTTGCTGATCGACCAAGGCGTGTTGGCCCAGGACGAGGAGAGCGGGCGGCAGGTGGTGTTCGGCACCCTGCTGGACAACACCGAGCGCCGAGGTCTGGAGGAGCAGCTGAGCCACGCCCGCAAGATGGAGGCGGTGGGCCAGCTGACCGGCGGCGTCGCCCATGACTTCAACAACCTGCTGACCGTGGTCCTGGGCAATATCGAGCTGATCAAGCGCCGCACCGGCGAACAGCACGAGCTGGCCCGGCAGATCGATGCGGTGCGGCTGGCCGCCGAGAAGGGCGGAGCCCTGACCCGCCAGCTGTTGGCGTTCTCGCGACGTCAGCGCCTGAACCCGCTGACGGTCGATCTCAACGTCCTGATCGCCGACTTCGCACCGCTGCTGCGCCAGGCCGTCGGCGAGGCGGTGAGCATCGACCTCAGCCTGGCGACCGAGCCGCTCCCGGCCCACCTGGATCCCGCTCAGTTCGAGAGCGCCCTGCTCAACCTAGCGGTCAACGCCCGCGACGCGATGGAAGGCGGCGGCGTCCTGTCGGTCGCGACCAAGACCATCGATGGCGACGAGCCCAGGATCCTGGTGACCGTGCGCGACACCGGCCAGGGGATGGACGCGGACGTGGCCTCGCGCATCTTCGAGCCTTTCTTCACGACCAAGGAAATCGGCAAGGGCTCGGGTTTGGGTCTGTCGCAGGTCTACGGCTTCGTGCGGCAATCCGGCGGCGAGATCTCGGTGCGCAGTTCGCCAGGGCAGGGCGCGGTGTTCGAGATCTATCTGCCGCAGAGCCAGGCGGCGCTCAGCCAGCGCGGCGCCGGCCACGAGACCACCGAGGCCGCCCGCGGCGCCGAGCGGGTGCTGGTGGTCGAGGACGATCCCGCGGTTCTGGCCATGGCGGTCGAGACGCTGGAGGGCCTGGGCTACCAGGTCACCACGGCCGACACGGCCGCGGCCGCCCTCAAACGACTGAAGAGCCGCAAGGCCTTCGACCTGCTGTTTTCCGACGTGGTCATGCCCGGCCGCGTCAACGGCGTCGAACTGGCCCATGCCGCGCTCAAGGTGCGGCCTGGGCTCAAGGTCCTGCTGACCTCCGGCTATGTGGGCGACGAGGCGGCGTCCTGGGCAAACGAATTTCCGATGATCGACAAGCCCTATCTGGGTCCGGCCCTGGCGGCCAAGCTCCGGGCGGTGCTGGACGCCGAGGCCCCCGCGACCGAGCAGGCCAAGGTGCGGCGGGGGTAGGAACAAAGCTTTCGGCGCGCGATGACTTGCCGCCGCGCCAGTCGGGACCATCTGACAAGCTCGGCCGCGCCTGTTGGGGGTGGTCCTTTGCTTTCGGAGCCGACCATGACCGACCTCTCAGCCTTTCCGATCACCCAGCGCTGGCCCGCCCAGCATCCCGACCGGCTGCAACTCTACAGCCTGCCGACGCCCAACGGGGTCAAGGTGTCGATCATGCTGGAGGAGATCGGTCTGCCCTACGAACCGCATATGATCGACATCGGTCAGAACGAGACCTGGGGGCCGGAATTCCTGTCGCTGAACCCGAACGGCAAGATCCCCGCCATCATCGATCCGGACGGCCCGGACGGAAAGCCGCTCGGCCTGTTCGAGTCCGGCGCGATCCTGGTCTATCTGGCGGAAAAGACCGGCAAGTTCCTGCCCAAGGACCCCGCCCGGCGCTACGAGACCCTGGCCTGGGTGTTCTTCCAGATGGCCGCGATCGGCCCGATGTTCGGCCAGGTCGGCTTCTTCCACAAGTTCGCCGGCCGCGAGTACGAGGACAAGCGTCCGCGTGATCGCTATGTCGCCGAGTCCAAGCGTCTGCTGGGCGTGCTGGAGACTCGCTTGGCCGACCGCGACTGGATCATGGGCGACGAGTACACCATCGCCGACATCGCCACCCTGGGGTGGGTCCGCAACCTGGTAGGCTTCTACGGCGCGGGCGATCTGGTCGACTACGCCGGCCTCAAGCACGTTCCGGCTTGGCTGGAGCGGGGCCTGACCCGGCCGGCCGTCCAGCGCGGGCTGGAGATCCCCAAGCGCCCCTAGGGCGCGCGCCGAGCGGCATCGATGGTCTGCGACTTTCGTTCACTTTTTATTCCCCGCGCCGCTTGAACCCGGCGGGGGGAACACTCAAGTTGCTTATTCGTTGAGCTCATCGGGGCGCAAGCTCCCCGACGCAGGGCCGCCAGGAGAGCGCATGAGTCCCGACGACACGCCTGTAAGGGAGGCCTCGGAGGCCCGCGTTATCGCCCTCGTCGATCGCTATCTGGCGGTCAGACGGCGCACCGAAGCCTTTGCCAAGCCCCTCTCGCCCGAGGATCAGGGGGCGCAGTCGATGCCGGACGCCAGCCCGGTCAAATGGCACCGGGCGCACACCGCGTGGTTCTTCGAGACCTTCCTGCTGACGCCTTTCCTGCCGGGCTACCGGGTGTTCGACCCGACTTTCGCCTATCTGTTCAATTCCTATTACGAGGCCGTCGGGCCCCGCCAGCCGCGGCCCCTGCGCGGCCTGATCACCCGTCCGTCGGCCGACGAGGTCGGGGCTTATCGCGCGCATGTCGACGCGGCCATGATCCGCCTGCTGACCACGACGCCGACCGCCGAGGTGATGGAGCGCCTGGACCTCGGCCTGGCCCACGAGGAGCAGCACCAGGAGCTCATCCTGATGGATCTGCTGCACCTGTTCGCCCAGTCGCCCCTGCAGCCGGCCTATCGCGACGCGTCGCCTCCGGAGCGTCCCGCCCCCGCCGGCGTCCGGTACCTCGCCTTCGAAGGCGGGCTGGTCGAGATCGGCGATGACGGTCCAGGCTTCGCGTTCGACAACGAGCGGCCGCGCCACAAGGTCTATCTCGAGCCCTATCGCCTGGCCGATCGGCTGGTGACCAACGGCGAGTGGCTGGCCTTCATCGAGGACGGCGGCTATCGCCGGGCCGACTTCTGGCTTTCCGACGGCTGGGCCGCCGTCAACGAGCAGGCGTGGGAAGCGCCGCTCTACTGGCGGCGCGAGGACGGCGGCGCCTGGTCCGTCATGACCCTTTCGGGGCGGCGTCCGGTCGATCCTCACGCGCCGGTGGGTCATGTCAGTTATTACGAGGCGGCCGCCTTCGCCGCCTGGTCCGGCCGCCGCCTGCCGACCGAGGCCGAGTGGGAAGCCGCCGTCGCGGCCGCGGAAGGGCAGGGGCTGCGTCAGGCGTCCGACGAGGCCTGGCAATGGACCGCCAGTCCCTATGTCGCCTATCCGGGCTTCAAGCCGGGCGCGGGCGCGCTGGGCGAGTACAACGGCAAGTTCATGATCAACCAGATGGTCCTGCGGGGCGGGGCGGCCGAGTCCCCGCCTGGCCACACGCGGCCGTCCTATCGCAACTTCTTCCATCCGGCCCAGCGCTGGGCGTTCACGGGGGTTCGTTTGGCCGACGATGTCAGCGCGCTGGACCGCGAGGCGGCGACCCAGGCCTCGACGTTCCTGGACGACGCGCTGGCGGGCCTGACGGCCGAGCGCAAGACGCTGCCGGCCAAGTACTTCTACGACGCCGAGGGATCGCGGTTGTTCGAGGCGATCTGCGAGCTGCCGGAGTACTATCCCACCCGCACGGAGACGGCGCTGCTGCGCCGCATCGCGCCCGAGATCGCCGCGCGGGTCATGGAGGGCGCGGCCCTGGTCGAGTTCGGCAGCGGGGCCAGCACCAAGACCCGGCTGCTGCTCGACGCCATGCCGCAACTGGCTGTCTACGTCCCGATCGACATCAGCCGGTCGGCGCTTGACGAGGCGAGCGAAGCGCTCCGCCGCGACTATCCGGGCCTGATCGTCGCGCCGCTGGTCGACGACTTCACCCGCGCCGTGCGGCTTCCGGCGGCGGCGCGGGGGCGGCCGGTGACGGGCTTCTTCCCGGGCTCGACGATCGGCAATTTCGCGCCGGCCGACGCCGAGACGTTCCTGCGCGGCGCGCACGACCTGCTCGGCGACGGCGCGATGTTCGTGGTCGGGGTGGACATCGCCAAGAGCCCCGACGTCCTGGTGCCGGCCTATGACGACGCCCAGGGGGTGACGGCGGCGTTCAACAAGAACGTGCTGGCGCGGATCAACAAGGAGCTGGGCGGGGATTTCGCGCTCGAAGCCTTCGACCATCGCGCGATCTGGAACGCCGACGAAAGCCGAATGGAGATGCATCTCGTCAGTCGCGACGATCAGACGGCGCACCTTGCGGGCCGGGAGATTCATTTCGAAGCCGGCGAGACGATCCACACCGAGAATTCGTACAAATATAGCCCGGAAATGTTCGTGGATCTGGCCCGTCGCGCGGGCTGGAAGGTCGCGGCGCGCTGGATCAGCGACAGCCCGAGCTTCGGCGTCTTCGCCCTGGCCGGCTGAGGCGGGCGGAAGTCAGGTCGGAGAACGGCCGCGACCCCCAAACCCTTGAAGGGCCGGGGCCGCGGCGCGCTTCATGTCAGGCGTCGCGCCCGGGCATGCGCCCGCCGCCACGCGACGAGGAGCCGCCCTTGCGGCCCGCGTTGGCCGCGAGGTCGCGATCCTTGGCGAAGCTCCGCTTTTCACTGGGAACACTGGCGCCCCCTTTACGCGCGATCTCGCGGCGACGTTCGGGGTCCATGGCGGCGAAGCCTCGGCGGCCGCGGGGCCGTTCGGTGTCGAGGTCCATAGGTTGCTCCTAATCGGGACTGGTCACGGGGGGGAACGGCGTGGCTGAACGGTCATAAGGCCGGTCGTCGCCCGGTTGGACCGGCGGCTCGCGCATCGGCTCTTCGTCGGGCGTGGCGCCCGGGTCGTAGTCGGGTTGCGAGGGCTCGATCGGCGGCGGAGCGTCGGGGTCCGTCATGTCGTCCTTCCATGCTTCCAGTGAAGTAACCGGTGAAGTCGCGTTCGGTTCACCCAACAGGCGAGACAAAATTGCAGAGTTTGGTGTTAAGCCTGCGGCGAACAAGGTGAGCGGCATGACCAAGGCCCGACCGAGAAAACCTGAAA
Organism: Caulobacter sp. Root1455; assembly: GCF_001426905.1. GTDB lineage: Bacteria > Pseudomonadota > Alphaproteobacteria > Caulobacterales > Caulobacteraceae > Caulobacter. The sequence goes on along the minus strand of NZ_LMFQ01000021.1, from coordinate 25,415 downwards.
GCGCAGCAATATCGCGCCATTGGCGGCTATGGGGCGCCGGCTTGGCGGGCCTTTTCGGCTGGCTCGCGGCGGGTCACTTAAATACGCCGGTCAGCACGCATATCCTGATCGGCTGGGACGTCTGCGCCCTGTTCTATGTGACGACCACCTGGCGTCTCTTCCTGACAGCCGACGAGGCCGAGGTGCGTCGACGGGCGGCCGCCGAGGACGAGAAGCCGTCGCTGATCCTGCTGATGGTGCTGGCGGCGATCCTGTCGAGCCTGGTGGCGGTGGTGGCCGCGATGCTGCACGCACGGTCCGAGGGACCGGAGATCAAGGCGATCACCGCCGCCTGCGCGGGCGTCACCCTGGTGCTGTCCTGGGTGGTTCTGCACTCGGTGTTCACACTGCACTACGCCCATCGCCACTTCGGCGACGGAACGGACAAGCCGGGCTTTCTCTTCCCCGGCGAGCCGGCCAGCAGCTATCTCGACTTCGTCTACCTGGCCTTCAGCATCGGGGCGACGTTCCAGGTGTCGGACAACAATGTGCTGACGGCCAAGCTGCGCAACCTCGTCACCGCCCAGGCGGTCTGCGCCTATTTCTACAACACCGCCGTCCTGGCCCTGGGGATCAACATCATCGCCGGGCTGGTGAGCTAGCGCGCGGACCCTCCAGACGCGCCTGGAGCGGGGTCCGCGGCAGGTCGCCTAGGCGCAGCCGGCCGTCGCCGTCGCTGTCGAGCAGGGCGAAGCGGGCCTTGGCCGCCTTGGCCGCCTCGGCGCGCGTGATGCGGCGGTCGAAGTCGCCGTCGGACGCCATGACCGGTTCGGGTTCGGCCAGCAGGCTGTAGGGCGTGGCGCCTTGCAGCATGCCGCCCATCGGGGCGCCGCCGCGTTTGCCGCCGCCGCTCCCGCCCTCGGGGGGACCGCCGCCGCCGCGTCGTCCGCCGCCGCGGCCGCCCTGGCCGCGCATGCCCGGACCTTCGCCGCCGCCCTGGAAACCCTGCAGGATCTCGGGCGCGACCTGGGTCTCGTAGGCCGACACCTCGAACCCGTCGACGACGCCGTTGTGATCGCCGTCGATCCTGTCGAAGAACCGCAGGGCGTCGCCGATGAACTCCTCGCGCGTCAGGGCGCCGTCGTGGTCGGCGTCCGCGCCGGCGAACCAGGCGGCGACGGGGTAGGGCGCGCCAGGCTCCGCGCGAAACGGCTCGCCCGCCGGGCTGATGAACAGGCTGCGATGCGGCCGGCGCGGCGGTCCGCCCGCCTCGCCCTCGCCGGACGGTCGGGAAGGCGCCGCCTTGCCCCAGTCACCGCGCGGACCGTCCTGCGGCGGGCCGGAGGCGCAGGCGCCCAGGCACAGGGCGGCGAACATCAGGATGCAGGTGGCGCGCAGGCTGGTCAGGGCGCGACGGGGCAGGATTTGCATGTCCTCGATCAACCGCACCGGCGTGTCCGGCGTATGGCGCAGCTTTTGCGCGCCCGCAACAAACTGAAAGCTCAGCAACCCGAACGTTAGAACGGCAGCTCGACCCGGGCGCGCAGGCCGCCTTCGGGACGGTTGTGCAGGGTGACGTCGCCGCCGTGGGCCCGGGCCACCGAACGGACCACGGCCAGGCCCAGCCCGATCCCGCCGGTTTCGCGGTTGCGCGACGGTTCGCTGCGGAAGAACGGCTCGAACACCCGATCCAATTCGGCCGGAGCGATGCCGGGGCCGTTGTCGTCGATCTCGATCACCGCCAGATGGCCCTCGGCGCGGACACGGCCCTGCACGGCGCCGCCGTACTTCAGGCCATTCTCGACCAGGTTGGTCAGCAGGCGGCGCAGCGCGACGGGGTCGCCGTCGATGATGATCTTTTCGCCCAGCTCCACCGAGGCCCGGCCGCCGGTTTCGGCCGCCTCGTCGATGATGCTCTCCAGCAGCGAGGCCAGCTCCAGCTTGGTGCGTTCGGCCGGCCGCGTGGTGTCGCGGACGAAGGCCATGGTGGCGGCGATCATCGCCTCCATCTGGTCGATGTCGGAGGCCAGCTTGGCGCGCACGTCGTCCGGCACGGCCTCGATGCGGAAACGCAGACGGGTGAGGGGCGTGCGCAGGTCGTGGGCCACCGCGCCGATCATCGCCGTGCGGTCCTCCACATAACGGCGCAGGCGCTCCTGCATCATGTTGAAGGCGTTGGCCGCGGCGATCACTTCGGACGAACCGTGCAGGGCCAGGGGCGCGGCGCGCGGGTCGCGGCCCAGGCGCTCGGCCGCGCCGGCGAAGGCGCTGATCGGACCCGACAACCGGCGGGCGAACAACCAGGCCAGGGGCGAGACGCACAGCACCGACAGGGCCAGGATCAGCAGGATCCTCTGCTGCCAGTTGTCGAAGCGGATGGCCGGCTTGGGTTCGACGATCGTCCAGCGACCATCGTCCTGATGGATGGCCACCTTGAAGTCGCCGACGATGAACGGCTCATCGCGGGAGGCGCCGAGGCGCGGCAGGCGAGGCGGCCCCGCCAAGCCCTCCGGCGGACCGCCGGGGCCGCCGGGGCGTCCGGGGCCGTCGTCGATCCGCGGACCGCCGAAGCCGTGCGGCTGATGACGCTGGCTGTCCCGTGGCAGTTGCTGGACGAAGGTGCGTTTCTGGGTGCGGACGAAGAAGCGCGGGCCGGTGTCGATGTCCATCTCGATCCGGGCGGGGTCGACACCGACCTCACGGGCGAGGGCGGCCTTGAACTCGGCGCGCCGCCGGTTGTCGACCAGACCCCGGATCGGTCCGGCGTGGCGGCGGATCAGCAGGGCGCGTCCGTCGCGCGGCTGAACCGTCGCGCCGCTCTTCACGATGCGGGCGATCTCGCTCAGCCGGTAGATCTCGGGCGGCGGCGGCGGCAGGTTGAAGACCACGGCGATGGCGATCACCTGCGCCGCCACCAGGGTCACGATCACCAGGCCCAGGGCCTGCACGAACAGCGGCGTGCTGCTCGAGCCCTTGACCCGCACGTGTTCAGTCATGGGGTGCGGGTGACCTTGGAGGTGAACATATAGCCTTCGCTGCGGATGGTGCGGATCAGCTCGCCGCCGCCGCCGTCGTCGAGCTTCCGGCGCAGCCGGCTGATCTGGACGTCGATGGCGCGATCGTAGGCGTCGCTCTCACGGCCTCGGGCCAGGTCCAGAAGTTGGTCGCGGGTCAGCACGCGCTGTGGCCGCTCGACGAAGGCGCGCAGCAGCGAGAACTCGCCGCTCGACAGGTTGACCACCACCGATTGCGGCGAGCGCAGTTCGCGGCGGACCAGGTCCAGGCGCCAGCCGGCGAATTCGCAGGCCGCGCCCATGCCGTCGTCGATCGTGCGCGGCTCCTGCCGGCGACGCAGGACGGCGCGGATGCGGGCCAGCAGCTCGCGCGGATTGCACGGCTTGGGCAGGTAGTCGTCGGCGCCGAGCTCGAGCCCGACGATACGGTCGGTCTCCTCGCCCATGGCCGAGAGCATGATGATGGCGGGGCCGTCGGCGGCCGACAGGCGGCGGCAAATGGCCAGGCCGTCCTCGCCGGGCAGCATGACGTCCAGCACCACCAGGTCGACCGGACCGCGCGCCAGGGCCTGTTCCATGGTCCGGGAGTCGGAGGCGGTGTCGATGCTGTAGCCGTGGCGGCCCAGGAAATCGGCCACGACGTCGCGGATGCCGGGATCGTCATCGACGATCAGGATGCGCGCGCCGCGCGCCGGATCGGTGTTCTGGCCGGACGTGGAGGCGGCGGCGGAAGCCGTCGCGGGATCTTGCGAACTTTCCATGACTTGCTCTTTCCACGCCCCCGTCTCCAGCAGATTTCACGCCTGCAACAGGGACGCAACCCGCGCATGCGACCAATCCTCGCAATTGTTGTTTGGAGACAAGCATGTCCCGCTTTCTGCCGACGGCCCTGGCCGTCCTGTCCCTCGCCTCCGTCGCCGGTCTCGCTCACGCCCAGGGGCCGCGCTTCAACCAAGACGCCAACGGCGATGGCGTGATCAGCGCCGAGGAGTTCGACAACGCCGCCAAGGCCCGGTTCCAGCGCATGGACCCCAACCATGACGGCGTGATCGACGCCGGCGAACTGGACGCGATGCGCAAGCGGATGGAAGAGCGTCGCGCGGAGCGCCCCGATGCCGGTCAGGGCCAGGGGCCCGGCGGCGGCGGGGGCGGCATGATGGCCGCGATGGACGCCGACCACGACGGCAAGGTCACCGAGGCCGAGGCCCTGGCCGCCAGCAAGGCCCGCTTCGCCAGGCTCGACGCCGACAAGAACGGCATGCTGAGCGAGGCTGAACAGCCCGCCCGGCGCGGGCCCCGAACTAGTTCGCCTTAGCCCGGCGAGCGGTTGACCGGCGCCGCGTAGTCCTTGCCCTGGATGTTCATCGCCTCGATCGCCAGGTCGCTGACGAACGGATTGGACCGCCGCTCGGCCCCGAAGGTCGACATCGGGCCGTGGCCCGGCACGAACTGGACGTCGTCGCCCAGCGGCCACAGCTTGCCGGTGATCGCGTCCAGCAAGTCCTGGTGGTTGCCGCGCGGGAAGTCGGTGCGGCCGATCGAGCCTTGGAACAGCACGTCGCCGACCTGGGCGAAGCGCGCCTGGCGGTGGAAGAAGATCACGTGGCCCGGCGTGTGGCCTGGGCAGTGCAGCACCTCGAACTGGGTCTCGCCCAGGGTGACCACGTCGCCGTCGTCCAGCCAGCGGTCGGTGACGAAGATCCGCGCTTCGGGGATGCCGTAGCGTTCTCCGGTCGACTGGATCTGGTCGATCCAGAACTGGTCGTCCTTGTGCGGCCCTTCGATCGGCACGCCGGTCAGGCGCTTGAGCTCGGCCGCGCCGCCGGCGTGGTCCATGTGGCCGTGGGTGATCCAGATCTTCTCCAGGGTCAGGCCCTGGTCGGTCAGCGCCTTCATCAGGCGCGGCACCTCGCCGCCCGGATCGATGATCGCGGCCTTCTTGGTCTTGGCGCACCAGACGATCGTGCAGTTCTGCTGCAGCGGCGTGACCGGCGCGATGACGGCGCGGATCGGCATGTCGGCCATTCTAGGCGGCTCCAAACGAAAACGGGCGGAGATCCGAAGACCTCCGCCCGTCCGAACTAAGCGTTATGAACGCTCGTTCAAGTCTTATCTCATTCCGCGCCGGGCAGGCCGGTCGGGGGCGCATCGGGGTCCAGTTCGTGGACTTCGCCGCGTAGGCCCTTGCCGACATGGCTCTTGCGGAAGCCATAGGCGAAGTAGATCAGGAGGCCCAGGGCGCCCCAGATCGGCAACACCAGGATCGATTCCAGCGGCAGATTGAGGTACAGGAACGCGCAGCCGGCCAGGGCGATCGGGGCTACGAGCCAGATCGCCGGCGTCTTGAACGGACGCGGACGGTTCGGGTCCTTCACCCGCAGCACCATCACCGCGATCGCCACCATGAAGAAGGCGAACAAGGTGCCGGAGTTGGAGATGTCGGCCAGCTGACCCACCGGGAAGAAGGCGGCGGCGATCGCCACGAACAGGCCGGTGGCGATGGTGACGATGTGCGGCGTCTTCCACTTGGGGTGGATGGAGGCCAGCTTCTCCGGCAGCAGGCCGTCGCGGGCCATGACGAAGAAGATCCGGGTCTGGCCGTAGATCATCATGAGGATGACCGAGGGCAGGGCCAGGTTGGCGGCCAGGCCCAGCAGGTAGCCGGCCAACGGGAAGTTGACCTGACGCAGGACGTGCGCGAGGGCTTCGTTGGAGCAGACCAGCTGATCGGCGTTGGAGGCCAGATGGCAGGCGGCCTGGAAGCTGGCCGAACCGGGTTGCACGGCTTCGCCCGCCGCGCCGATGACGGGTTGGGCGCCGATGGCGCCGACCGCGCCGGCGGCGACCAGCAGATAGAAGATGGTGCAGATGCCCAGGCTGCCGATCAGGCCGATCGGCACGTTGCGCTGCGGGTTCTTGGTCTCTTCAGCGGCGGTGGAGACCGCGTCGAAGCCGACATAGGCGAAGAAGATCGAGGCGGCGGCGCCGAACACGCCCATGCCCGTCGTCCCGTGCGGGCCGAACCAGCCGTTGGGGGCGAAGGGCGTGAAGTTGCCGCTCTTCATCAAGGGAAGGGTCAGGATGACGAAAACGGTCAGGGCCGTGACCTTGATCAGCACCAGGAAGGCGTTGACCCGGGCGCTTTCGGTCGTGCCGATGACCAGCAGGGCCGTCACGGCCAAGGCCACCACGATGGCCGGGATGTTGACGACGCCGTGGCTGAAGTCGGCGACCGGCACGAAGCCGTTGAGCGACCACGCGGGACCGGCTCGCAACGCATCGGGCCAATGGAAATTCAGGGCGTGCTCGATCATGCCGAGGAAGTAGCCCGACCAGCCCACCGACACGGCGCTGGCGGCCACGGCGTATTCCAGGATCAGGGCCCAGCCGACCATCCAGGCCAGCAGTTCGCCCATCACGGCGTAGGTGTAGGTGTAGGCCGAGCCGGAAACCGGCACCATCGAGGCCAGTTCCGAATAGCAGAGCGCGGCGAAGGCGCAGACGGCGCCGGCGATCACGAAGCTCAGCATCATGCCCGGGCCGGCCTTTTGGGAGGCGGCGGCGGTCAGAACGAAAATGCCGGTGCCGATGATCGCGCCCACGCCGAGCAGGGTGAGTTGAATGGGACCGAGCGAGCGATGCAGCGACTTCTTCTGAGCCGTTGCTAGAATCGCATCCAGTGACTTAACGCGCCACATATTTCCTCCAGAGACCCGCGGCTCCCCCCGGGGCACCGCGTAGACAAATTTTGCGGACCGTGGCCCGGTTAACGGGACGCGGTCAAGGTAAAGCGGAGAGCGTGCGTAATTGTTCGCCCCGTTGCGCGCAATATGGGCCATGGCCTGCCGGGCCGATGTTGCGACGCAGCACGCTTCGCAACCGTTGCGGCCTCTCGGGTTCGGCGGCCCGCTTGGCGATTTGGCCGGCCGCCGCTAAACCCGCCGGGTGACCCTTCCCATCCACGAGGCCCTGCCGGCCCTGAAGGCGGCTTTGAGCGCGCGAGAGGCCGCCGTGCTGGTCGCGCCGCCGGGCGCGGGCAAGACCACGGTCGTGCCCTTGGCCCTGCTGGACGAGTCGTGGGTCGCCGGCGGCAAGATCGTCATGCTGGAGCCGAGGCGGCTGGCGGCGCGGGCCGCGGCCTCCCGCATGGCTCAGACCCTGGGCGAAAGCGTCGGCGAGACGGTGGGCTTCCGGGTGAGGCTGCAGTCCAAGATCTCGGCCCGCACGAGGGTCGAGGTCGTGACCGAGGGCGTGTTCACCCGGATGATCCTGGACGACCCCGGCCTGGACGGCGTGGCGGCGGTGATCTTCGACGAGTTCCACGAGCGCAGCCTCGACGCCGACCTGGGCCTAGCCCTGGCCCGCGACGCCCAGGGCCTGGTGCGCGAGGATCTGAAGATCCTGGTGATGTCGGCCACCTTGGACGGGGCGCGAATTTCGGCCCTGCTGGGCGAGGCGCCGGTGGTCGAGAGCCAGGGGCGGATGTTCCCGATCGACACCCGCTATCTGGGCCGCGACGAGCGTCAGCGGCTGGAGGAGCGCGTCGCCCGCGCCGTCGAGCGGGCCCTGGCCGAGGAGAGTGGCGGCCTGCTGGTCTTCCTGCCGGGCCAGGGTGAGATCCGGCGCGCCGAGACCCTGCTGCGCGAGCGCCTGCGCCGACCCGAGGTCGATATCGCCCCGCTCTACGGCGCGCTGGAGCCCGCCGAGCAAGACCGCGCCGTGGCTCCCGCCGCGCCGGGCCGGCGCAAGGTGGTGTTGGCGACCTCGATCGCGGAGACCAGCCTGACCATCGAAGGCGTGCGGGTGGTGATCGATTGCGGCCTGGCCCGCGTGCCGCGCTTCGATCCGTCCAGCGGCCTGACCCGGCTGGAGACCGTCCGCGTCAGCCGCGCCGCCGCCGACCAGCGCCGGGGGCGGGCGGGCCGCACCGAACCGGGCGTCTGCTACCGCCTGTGGGACGAGCCCGAGACCCGGGCCTTGCCGGCGTTCGCCCGACCGGAGATCCTCGAGGCCGACCTGTCGAACCTGGCCTTGAACCTCGCCCGCTGGGGGGCGCGGGATGTTGGCGATCTGGCCTTCCTCGACAAGCCGCCGGCCGCCGCCTTCACGGAGGCCCGGACCCTGCTCAACCGCCTGCAGGCCCTGGACGGGCGGGGCGGCCTGACCGCCCACGGCCGGGCCCTGGCCGACATGCCGCTGGCCCCGCGCCTGGCCCATATGGTGGTCCGCGCCGCCGCCTCCGGCCAGGCCGAGCGGGGGGCGAAGATCGCCGCCGTGCTCAGCGAGCAGGGCCTCGGCGGCCGCGACGTCGATCTGCGCCACCGGCTGGAAAGCTTCCAGCGCGACCGCTCGCCGAGAGCCCGCGATGCTCGGACGCTGTCCGAACGCTGGGCCCGGTCAGCGGGCCGCGCCTCGGGCGCCGCGCCGCTCGACGACGCCCTGCTGCTGGCCGAGGCCTATCCGGAACGCGTGGCGCGGGCCCGGGGCAAGCCGGGCGAATATCAGCTGGCCGGCGGGCGCGGGGTCTATCTGGAACCGACCGACGCCCTGGCCCGCGAGACCTGGCTGGCGGTCGGCGAGTTGGGCGGGGGCGAGGCCCGCGACCGCATCCTGCTGGCCGCGCCGCTGGACGAGACGGCCCTGCGCGAGGCCTTCGCCGACCGATTGGTGGCCGAGGACCGGCTGGAGCCCGACGCCAAGGGCAAGGTCCGGGCCCGCCGCCTGCTGCGCCTTGGCAAGCTGGTGGTCGAGGAGCGGCTGCTGGACAAGGTCGATCCGGGGCTGGTGACCAAGGCGCTTCTGAACCAGGTTGAACGCGAGGGGCTGTCGGCTCTGCCGCTGGGGGAGGGTGCCCAAGCCCTGCGCCGCCGGGTGGCGTTCCTGCGCGATCGGGACGCCGAGACCTGGCCCGACCTGTCCGAAGCGGCCCTGCTGGAGCGCCTGCCCGATTGGCTCGAGCCTCTGCTGGTCGGTCGTTCGGCCCTGAGCCAGCTCTCCGACGGCGCTCTGACCGACGCGATCCGCACGCTGGCGCCCTGGGACCTGCACCGCCGCCTCGACGCCGAGGCCCCGGCCCGGTTCACCGCCCCCACCGGCTCCAGCTTCGCCATTGACTACGCCGCCGACGGCGGGCCGCGCGTCGACGTGCGGGTGCAGGAGCTGTTCGGCCTGACGACCCATCCGACGGTCGGCGGCGCGCCGCTGGTGCTGGCCCTGCTGTCGCCAGGCCATAAGCCGATCCAGATCACGCGGGACTTGCCGGGGTTCTGGAAGGGATCTTGGCGCGAGGTGAAGACCGAGATGAAGGGGCGCTATCCGAGGCACGTTTGGCCGGATGACCCGGCGAACACCGCGCCGACGACGCGGGCGAAGCCTCGGGGAACCTAGGGTCCGTGGCTCACTCACTTGCCCCCACCTGACCGCTTCGCGGTCTGTCCGCCCCCATAGGGGGCGGAGGCTCAGCCGCCAGCGCCGCGCGTCCTCCGCCCCCTATGGGGGCGGACAGGCGACGCAGTCGCCAGGTGGGGGCAAGTCAGTGTGATCCCACGCCTAAAGCGGCGCGCAGACCTCTTCCAGCCACGCCCGGATTTCCGGCTCGACCCGCGGCCCGATCTCCGCCACCACCCGCGCGTGATAGGCGTCGAACTGGGCGATCTCCTCGGCCGACAGCAGATTCTTGTCGACCAGTCGCCGGTCGATCGGGGCCAGGGTCAGGGCGTGGAAGCGATGCATCGGCCGGTCGCCGTCGCCGACGGCCTCCGCGGGCATGACCACTTCGAGGTTCTCGATGCGGATGCCGTATTCGCCGTCCTTGTAGTAGCCGGGCTCATTCGAGACGATCATGCCCGGCTGCAGGGCGATGGTGTTGGGGGCCTTGGAGATCCGCTGCGGACCCTCGTGAACACCCAGATAGACGCCGACGCCGTGGCCGGTGCCGTGGTCGTAGTCCAGGCCATGGCTCCAGAGCGCGGCGCGGGCGAAGGCGTCGATGGCCGAGCCGGTGGTGCCGGCCGGGAAGCGCAGGCGGGCGATGGCCAGGTGGCCTTTCAGCACGAGGGTGTTGCGGGTGACCATCTCGGCGCTCGGTTCGCCGATGGCGACCGTGCGGGTCACGTCGGTGGTGCCGTCCAGATACTGGCCGCCGCTGTCGACCAGCAGCAGCGACCCCAGGGCGGCGCGTTCATTGCTGCGCTCGGTCGGGCGATAGTGGGGCAGGGCGCCGTGGCCGTTGGCCGCGCCGATGGTGTCGAAGCTGAGGTCCTTGAGCACGCCGGTCGCCTCGCGGAAGGCCTCCAGCTTGGCCACGGCCTCCTTCTCGTCCGGCGGATTGATCTGGCCCTCGGTGGCCAGCCAATGCAGGAAACGGGTCAGGGCCGCGCCGTCGCGCTTGTGGGCCTCGATGGTGCCGGCGATCTCGACGGCGTTCTTGCAGGCGCGGGGCAGGGTGCAGGGGTCCATGGCGCGGACCACCTCGGCCCCGGCGGCGACCAGGGTGTCGAAGTACCACGCCGAGGATTGCGCCGGATCGACCACCACCGACTTGCCCGTCAGCTCGGCCAGCGCGTCGTCCAGGGCCTCCGGCGGCTCAAGCGACACCTGGTTGCCCAGCCACGCCGGCAGTTCGCCGGTCACCTTGGCCGGATCCAGGAACAGCCGCGCCGTGCCGTCCGCGCGCAGCACGGCCTGCGACAGCGGCAGGGGCGAGCGGATCACGTCGCCGCCGCGGATGTTGAACAGCCAGGCGATCGAGGCCGGAGCGGTGATCACGGCCGCGTCTGCGCCGAGGGCGGCGACGGCCGACCCGACGCGGGCGCGCTTGGAGGCGGACTCCTCCCCGGCGTACTGCACCGGCTGGGGGACGACGGGCGCGACGGGCTGGGCGGGGCGCTGGGCGCCCCAGGCCTCGTCGATCGGGTTGACGGCCACGGGCTTCAACGCCGCGCCGGCCCTGGCGGCGGCGGCTTTCAGGCCGTCCAGGGCCTGCGGGCTGTGCAGACGGGCGTCGTAGCCAATCACCGCGCCCTTGCTGGCGGTTTCCAGATAGGCCGGAACACCGCCCTCGACGAGGTCGCGGATCTCGAACACGCCCTGGTCCACCTGGTCGCGGACCTGAAGGGTGTAGCGGCCGTCGACGAACACGGCGGCGCGGTCCTTGAGGATCACGCCGGCCCCGGCCGAGCCGGTGAAGCCGCTGGCCCAGGCCAGGCGGTCGTTCGCCGCCGGCAGATATTCGTTCTGGTGCTCGTCCTCGTGCGGGACGAGGAAGCCGTCCAGGCCCTGCCGGGCCATGGCGGCGCGGATCAGGGGGACATGGCGGGGGCCGAAGCCCGGATCGGTGGATTCATCGAAGGTCTGGCGCATTCCTCCGATTTAGTCCCGCCCCTTCGACCTGGGAAGGGGCGGGTTGCGATCGGAGCGTTAGTTCACCGGCTGGGGCTGCGCCGGCGGCGGGTTGATGTTCGGGTCGGCCGAGGGGGCCAGGGTGTCGTCGCGCGACAGGGCGGTGCGGTCGGCGGCGTCGTGCGCGGCCTGGGCGGCGTTGGCCGCGGTGGCCTCGGTCGAGCGGCGGGCGCTGTCGGCGGCGGCGCTGGCGTCGCGGGCGGCTTGCTGGGCGACGATGGTGGCCTGGGCGGCCCCGGTCTGCGCGCCTTCGAGATTGCCGACGACGCGGCCCTGCTCCTGGGCCTGAGCGATCTGGTCCTGGCTGGGCGTGCGGGCCCCGACGGTCAGCATGAAGGCGATGGCGACCACGGCGACGATGGCCACGGCCCCAGCCACGAACCAGCCCGTGGCTCCGCCCTCGCGACGGACGTGCACCACCTGTTCGGGCGGTGGGCCTTGGGGATCGACATAGGTCATGACGTTGCTCCTGGAGCGGGTGTGTCCCGGCAGGAGAAACGTGGGGGAGAGGAAGGGTGTTCCGTATTTCCGAAACCCTCTCCCGAGGGTGAGGGTGTCTGTCTTACGGCCGCTGCAGCACCAGCGCCGCCCAGGCGTCGCGGTGGATGCGGTTGACCACCTTGAAGCCGCGCGAAACGTAGGCGGCCTTGACCATCCGTTCCTGAGTGCGCAGCAGGCCCGACAGGATCACCGTACCGCCGGGAACCAGGGCGTTCTTGATGTCCTGGGCCAGGCTGACCAGCGGGCGGGCCAGGATGTTGGCGAACACCAGGTCGTAGGGGGCGTTGTCGGTCACCAGCCGGTTGGACAGGCCCGAGGCGTGGACGAACCGGGCGTTGGCGCGGTTGACCTTGGCGTTCTCCTTGGAGATCCGCACGCTGGGCTTGTCGATGTCGGTGCCGACCGCGATCCTCGATCCAGTCCGCGCGGCAGCGATGGCGAGGAGCCCCGTGCCCGCCCCCACGTCGAGCACCTTGTTGAACTTCCGGGCCTTGATCAGCTTGTCGTAGGCCATCAGGCAGCCGACGGTCGTGCCGTGATGGCCGGTGCCGAACGCCGCGCCCGCTTCGATGCGCAGGTTGACCGTGCTGGCCGGCAGGCGGCCGCGGTCGTGCATGCCGTAGACGAAGAACCGGCCCGCGCGCACCGGCGGCAGGCCCGACAACGCCATGGCCAGCCAGTCGGCGTCGGCCAGGCGCTCACGCACCACCTTCAGCGGATAGCCGGCCAGCACGTCCAGCAGGCCCGCGTCTTCCTCGTCGGTGGTCGGGAAGGCGTCGATGCGCCAGAGGCCCTTGTCCTCGTCCTCTTCGAGGATCGAGTAGGTCGCGCCCTCGAGGCCGGGGTGGTTGTCGATGGCGTCGGCGGCGGCTTCGGCGTCGGCGCGCGCGCCGCGGGCGACGATCTGCTGGGGCGTGTAGTCGGTCATGCCGCTCCAGTAGCCGCCTAAGCGGCGAAAGGCGAGACCGCGCGCTTGCCAAATGTAGGCTGGAACGCCGGGCGGCGAGCCGGCGCGGGCGTCCGGATCTCCGGCGCGGCTTCGGGCGGAGCCAGGCTCCAGGTCAGGGGCGGGGCGGCGAACAGCGGGCGGCGGGCGGCCTTTTCAGGCTGCACGCCCGGCGCCCACACCGGTCCCAACAGCCGCGCCACCGCCGCGCAGGCCAGGGCCCAGGCGATGCCGTTGCGCTCGAGGATGAAGCTCTCGGAGAAGGTGGTCATCAGGAAGATGGCCAGGAACAGGGTCGCCCAATAGCCGTCCTGCACGGCGCGGTGGCGAAACAGCGCGACCAGCAACGATCCGCCCAGCACCAGGGCGCAGAGGCCCACTCCGATCCAGCCCAGCTGGGCCAGGATGTCGAGCCAGCCGTTGTGGGCGGTGGGCACCAGCCAGCCGGTCTCCTTGCGGATCCATTGGGCCGGATGGGACTCCAGCGTCCAGAACACCGCATAGCCGTAGCCGGTCAGCGGATGCTTGGCCGACTGGCGCAGCACGGCGGCCCAGATGTCGGTGCGGCCGGTCAGGGTGGGGTCCTTGCCCAGGGCCTTGAACACCAGTTCTGGCGCCAGCCACATCGTCATCACCGCCACGCCGACCACGGTCACGCCCAGCCAGACCACGATCACCGCCGTGGCCGGCCCGCGGCGCATGGCCGCCAGCAGCATCGAACCGGCCAGGCCCATCAGCAGCACGACCAGCGAGGTCTTGGACTTGGTCATCACGATCAGCGCCGCGCACAGCAGGATCGTGACGACCATCTGCTTGCGCCGGGGCGAGCCGGCCAGGATCGCGGCGATGGCGGCCATGGCGCCGTAGACCATCATCGCGCCCATCTGGTTCTTCTCGTACCAGAGGCCGCGCCAGTCGCCGGCGTTGACGTCGTGATGGACGCCCATCTTGGGATAGACCACCGCCGCCAGTCCGCCGCCGATGGCCAGGAACAGGAAGGTCGTGGCGATGATCTCGGCCATCCGCCGCCCGTCGAAGCTGGCCGCGAAATAGAGGCCGAAGAGGGTGGTGAAGGCCGCGGCCAGGGCTCGGCGGTTGGTCGTGCCCGGGTCCAGCGACCACGAGGCCGAGGCGAACAGCCAGAAGATCAGCAGGCTGAGCATGATGGCGGGAAACCAGAACCGCATCACGCGCGGCGCGCGCCAGGCGGCCAGGCCCAGGATCAGGCCGTAGACCGGCAGCCACATCAGCCTCAGCAGCGGCATATCCTCGCCGCCGGCCTGCAGCGGGTCAAGCAGCGGGCCGATGAAGGCGTTGGACAGCATGAACAGCACAAGACCGCAGGCCAGGGCTTCCAGCCTGCGCCAGACGTCGGGCCGATCGCCGTCCTGTTGTTGTGCGTCCACCACTGCGATCCCTGTCCTGGCGCGAAATGGAACACGCGCCGCGGCCTGGAGCGGTTGGCTGCAAGGGGAAGGCCGTCCTGGGTCTCTAGTAGGCGGCCATGTCGACGGGGGCGGGGGCGTCGGAGGCGTCAGGCGCGTCGATCGCCTCGGGGGCTTCCGGCGGACCCGGCGCATCCTCCGGCAGGCGGGTGTTCAGGATGTCGCCGCTGGTCGACGGCCAGGTTCGCTCGTCCGCTCGCGCCAGCTGGACGGGCCGCGCCTGGGGCGTCGGCTCGGTCCACGTGACCGGGACATATTCGGGGACCTCGTAGGACGCCACGACCACCGGCGGTTCCCGATACTGCTGGGCGCGCAGGAAGTCGGTGCCGATCACGTAGTCGGGAACCTTGCCGCGGGGCCAGGCGATCGGTTCGGCCTGGGCATACGAGCTCTCGGCCGCGAAGGCGGTTTCGGTCTGCGGCGCGGTCTGAGGACCGATCTTCAGGATCAGCCCGCCCGCCAGCCCGATCGTCAAGGCGATGGCGGCGCCGATCAGGGCGGGGCGATGGGGAAGGAGATCTGCGGGGTCCATACCAACAGAAGTGCGTTGGACGGCAAAACGTTCGACCCTGGTCATGCGAATGCTTGCCCGGGCGCGTGACGAGCGCCGAAAACCGGCATCCACTTTCGGCTGTCACGCTTTAGGCTGCGACTCGCCGACAGGGAAAATCGACATGCCAAGCCGTCATATGCTCCGCGACCGGGCCTCGGGGGGACATGCGCGAGTCACCTATGTCGAGCTGTTCTTCGACCTGGTGTTCGTGTTCGCGATCACCCAGCTGTCGCACGGCCTGATGGAGCATCCGACGTTGGCGCGGGTGGTCGAGACCGGGCTGCTGCTGATGGCCGTCTGGTGGGCGTGGATCTTCACCGCCTGGGTCACCAACTGGCTGGATCCCGAGCGGAAGCCGGTGCGGATCATGCTGTTCGCGGTGATGGTGGTTGGCATGGTCCTGACCATGTCGATCCCCAAGGCGTTCGGCGAGCGCGGCCTGATCTTCGCCGCGGCGTTCGTGGCGATCCAACTGGGGCGCAGCGTGTTCACGGCCTGGGCCATGCGCGGCCATCCCTTCCAGAGCCGCAACTTCATCCGGATATCCGCCTGGTTCGGGATGTCGGGCGTGTTGTGGATCGCCGGCGGCCTGGCCGTGGACGGCGCGCGCCTGGCGCTCTGGGGCGGGGCGATCATCCTGGAATACATCTCGCCGGCTTTGGGATTCTGGACGCCGGCCCTGGGGCGGGCTCGCGCCGAGGAATGGGACGTCGAGGGCGGCCATCTGGCCGAGCGCTGCGCCCTGTTCACGATCATCGCCCTGGGCGAGTCGATTCTGGTCATGGGAGCGACAACCGCGACCCTGGCTTGGACGCCGATGGTGATCGCCGCCTTCCTGGCCGCCTTCGCCGGCAGCCTGGCCATGTGGTGGATCTATTTCGCGGTCACCGCCGAGGCGGCCAGCGAGGCGATCAGCCGGTCGCGAAACCCCGGACAGGTGGCGCGGATGGCCTACACCTACATCCACCTGCTGCCGATCGCCGGGATCATCGTCACCGCGGTGGCCGACGAATGGACCATCCACCATCCGCTGGGCCATGCCGACCTGAAGACCGTCGCCGCCCTGATCGGCGGACCGTTGCTGTTCCTGCTGGGCGGCCTGCTGTTCAAGCGAGCTGTGTTTCGCCGGTGGTCGCCGTCGCGGGGCATGGGGCTGCTGGCCCTTGTGGCGCTGGCGCCGGTCAGTCCGATGCTCAGTCCGCTGGCGCTGTCGATCGCCACGACGCTGGTGCTGGCGGGGGTGGCGGCCTGGGAGAGCCTGGCCCTGCGTGCCCCGGTCAATCCCTAGACGGTCAGCGCCGCGTTCGTCGCCCGCACCAGACCGTCGATGATCCCCGGCTCGGTCGAGGCGTGGCCCGCGTCCCAGACGATCTCGAACTTGGCTTCGGGCCAGGCCCTGTGCAACGACCAGGCGCTGTCGAGCGGGGTCACCACGTCGAAACGGCCCTGGACGATCCAGGCCGGGATGTGGCGGATCTTGTCGATGTTCTTCAGGATCCAGCCGTCCTCCTCGAAGAACCCGCCGTTGGTGAAGAAGTGGCACTCGATCCGGGCGAAGGCGATGGCGAAGTCTTCTTCGTTGAACTTCGGGGGCCGGGCTTCGGGGCCTCGAAGCGAGATGGTGTCGCCCTCCCACTGGCTCCACGCTCCGGCCGCCTCGGCCTGGATGCGGCGGTCGGGATGGGTCAGGCGGCGGTGATAGGCGGCCATCAGGTCGCCGCGCTCCTCGACCGGGATCGGGGCCAGGAACCGCTCCCAGGCGTCCGGAAACAGCATCGAGGCGCCGTCCTGGTAGAACCAGCGCAGCTCCTTCTGGGTCAGCAGGAAGATGCCCCGCAGCACCAGGCCCTCGACGCGGTCGGGGTGGGCGATGGCGTAGGCCAGGGCCAGGGTCGAGCCCCATGAGCCGCCGAACACGGTCCACTTCTCGATCCCCAGATGCTCGCGCAGCCGCTCGATGTCGGCGATCAGGCTCCAGGTGGTGTTGTCCTCGAGGCTGGCGTTCGGGCGCGAACGGCCGCAGCCGCGCTGGTCGAACAGGGCCATGCGCCATTTGCTGGGGTCGAAGAACCGCCGCATGGTCGGGTTGACCGCCCCGCCCGGACCGCCGTGCAGGATCACCGCCGGCTTGCCGCGCGGCGCGCCGCATTCCTCGTAATAGATCTCGTGTGGACCATCCGTGCTCAGCCAGCCGAACGAGAAGGGCTCGATGTCGCGAAACAGGCCGCGGCGACCGGTGGCGGACATGGGGGTGGCGGAAGCGTTGCGATCCATGGCGCAACCCTAAACCCGTTTCGGGGGGCGAGGGAACGGCGGGAGGGGTTCATTTCCCCCCTTCGGTCGCGTATCGGACGGGAATGATCGCGCGACTCCTTCCGACCCTGAGCCGGCCGACCCCAGCCCGGTGGCTCGATATCGGTCGCGGCGGTCTCGGCGCCTTGCTGGGCCTTTTGGCCGCCGGCCTGCTCGCCAGGATGATCGCCGGGGGCGCGCCCCTGACCTCGCCCCTGCTGATCGCGCCGATCGGGGCCTCGGCCGTGCTGGTCTTCGCCGTGCCCGCCAGTCCGCTGGCCCAGCCGCATTCGGTGGTGTTCGGCAACGTCCTGTCGGCCCTGGTCGGCATCGCCTGCGCGCAGCTGTTCCATGGCGCGCCGTTCGTCGGTCCTCTGGCGGTGGGCGTGGCCATCGCGGCGATGTCCCTGGCCGGCTGTCTCCACCCGCCCGGCGGCGCCGTGGCCCTGATCTGCGCCCTGGCCGGGCCGGAGCTGACCAAGGCTGGCTGGATGTTCGCGCTCACCCCGGTGGGTCTGGACTCGCTGCTGCTGGTTATCGCCGGCATGGCGTTTCACCGGGTGACCGGACACACCTATCCGCACCGCGCGCCGGTCGCCGCCATCAACCCGCACAAGACCAGCGACGCTCCGC
Organism: Caulobacter sp. Root1455; assembly: GCF_001426905.1. Lineage (GTDB taxonomy): Bacteria > Pseudomonadota > Alphaproteobacteria > Caulobacterales > Caulobacteraceae > Caulobacter. The sequence goes on along the minus strand of NZ_LMFQ01000021.1, from coordinate 7,652 downwards.
CCGGCGCGCGGGCCGGCTTCACGGCCGGCGACCTGGACGCCGCCCTGGCCCAGTACGGCGAACTGCTGGACGTCAGCCGTGACGACCTCGACGCCCTGTTCCGCCAGGTCGAGCTGCGGGCCCACCAGCGGCTACACGCCCAGATCCTGTGCGGCGACATCATGTCGGTCGACGTCATCGCCGTGGACCCGCAGCAGTCCTGCGAAAGCGCGCTGCTCTACATGCAGGAGCACGATCTGCGCACCGCGCCCGTGGTCGACGCCGCCCGCAAGGTCCTGGGGCTGGTGCGGCGCGCCGAGCTGCAGGCCAACCGCCGGCGCAAGGTCGAGACGGTGATCGACCCGTTCGTCCACCGCGTGCGCGAGACCACGCCGATCCAGGCCCTGCTGCCCCTACTGTCGAGCGGCGCGGTGCACGAGGCGGTGGTGGTCGACGCCGACCGCACCCTCAAGGGCATCGTCACCCAGACCGACCTGCTGGCGGTGCTGTATCGCGCTCACGTGGTCGAGGCCATGGCCGGCCAGGGCTAGAGTCCGTCCGCCATCGCAACCCCCACCGCTTTTCCGTATTCTCCCGAGTCATGAACAACCCCGAAGACCTCAGCGACGAAGAGCTGCTGGACATGCTGACCCCGCGCCAGCTGGCCGAGCTGGACCGCGCGATCGCCGAGATGATGGGCCCCGAGGGCCTGGACAAGGTCATCTCCCTGCAGGTGATGGCCCAGCTCTACACCGTGCGCGCCACCGAGCGCGACGAGGTCTCGGCCCTGGCCATGCTGCAGATGGCGGCGGCGATGCGACGTCGCGCGGAGATTTTGGCCGAACAGCAGAGGTAGGAACCGTCCCCAAATTCCGCTCATCCCGGCGAATGCCGGGATGAGCGGGATATTTTAGTTCGGGAACCGCCGCCCCAGCCAGTCGATCAGCAGCGCGTTCACCCGCTCGGGCGCTTCCTGCTGGGTCCAGTGGCCGCTGCCCTCGACCAGCACCTTCTCCAGGTCCGAGATCTGGTCGCCCATGCGGTCGGCCAGGGAAGGCGGCAGCACCACGTCGTGCTCGGCCATGATCATCAGGCAGGGGATCCCGTCGATCCGCGTCGGCAGGTGCTCGGCCCGCTCCCAGTTGCGCACGAAGTTGCGGTACCAGTTGATCCCGCCCGTGAAGCCGGTGCGCTGGAAGGTCTCGACGAAGGTCCTCAATTCCTCGGGTTCGAGAAGCTGGGCGGAGGTGTCGGCGACGTTGAAGCGAGCCAGGCCGTCCTGCAGCGCCAGCGAGCGCCCTCCGGTCTCGCCGCTGGTGAAGGCGGCCTGCACGCCGGTCGGCTTGCGCATGAAATAGCGCATGGTCTTTTCGACGTCGGCGGCCAGCTGGGCGTCGGCCACGCCGGGCTTCTGGAAGTGGACGATGTACATGTCGTCGCCGAACGCGTTGCGGAACGCGGTGATCGGATCGACCGGCAGGCGCGGCAGGAACGGCGTGTTGACGCCCACCACGCCGGCGGTCCGGTCCGGATGCATCAGCGGCATCTGCCAGACGACCAGGCCGCCCCAATCATGACCGCAGAACACCGCCTTCGGGACGCCCAGGTGGTCCAGCAGCCCGACCAGGTCGCCGGTCAGGTGGGCCATGTCGTAGTCCTCGACCGCGTCGGGCCGGTCGGTCAGGCCGTAGCCGCGCTGGTCGGGAACGATCACCCAGCGGCCGGCCGCCGCCAGGGCCGCGATCTGCCATCGCCAGGAATACGAGAACTCCGGGAAGCCGTGACACAGCACGATCGGGGTGCCGACCCGCGGCCCCGCTTCGTAATAAGCCATGCGGATCCCGTTGATCTGGGCGAACGCGGGCTCGGGCATCGGCGGCGCGAGACGGGTCATGGCGTTTCCTGCTTATGTTATTGGCGATCACCTTGCAGGCGGACGTCCCGCCGGGCAAGGCCGCGATTCGTACGGTCAAGGACTTACCCCTGCGGAAAACAAGCGTAAAAGCGCGGCCATGACCGACAACCCACAGTCCGCGCCCGCCGCCACGCCCTGGCGGCTCGTCCTGATGTTGGGCGCGCTGACCGCCTTCGCGCCGATGTCGATCGACATGTACCTGTCGAGCATGCCGGACATCGGCCGGACCCTGCACGCGGGGGCCGACGACGTTCAGGCCACCCTGGCGGCGTTCTTCGCCGGCATGGCGATCGGCCAGTTCCTGTACGGCCCGGCCTCGGACCGGTTCGGACGCCGGCTTCCCCTGTTGGTGGGCATCGGCATCTATGTGGCAGCCTCGGTGGTCTGCGCGATGGCGTCGGCGATCGAGGTGCTGATCGCCGCCCGTTTCGTCCAGGCCCTGGGCGGCTGCGCGGGGGCGGTGATCGCCCGAGCGGTGGTGCGCGACAAGTTCAACCACGCCGACACGGCCAGGGTGCTGTCGCTGATGACGCTGATCATGGGCCTGGCGCCCGTGCTGGCTCCGCAGTTCGGCGGCGTCGTGCAGTTCTTCGCCGGCTGGCGCGGCGTGTTCTGGACGCTGGCGGTCTTCGGCCTGCTGATCGGCCTGTGGATCGCGCTGAGCCTGGCGGAATCGCGGTCGGAGGCCACGGCGGCCCAGGCGCGCTCCGAGAACCCGTTCCGCGCCTATTTCGCGCTGCTGCGCCAGAAGCGGCTGGTCGGCTACGGCGTGGCCGGGGCCCTGAACGGCGCGACCCTGTTCACCTACATCTCGACCGCGCCGGACCTGGTGATGGGGACCTACGGTCACGCGCCGCTGGTGTTCAACATCATCTTCGCCTTCAACGCCGTGGGCATCATCGGGGCCAGTCAGGTCAACCGCCTGCTGCTGCGCCGCGCCACGCCCGACCAGGTGCTGGTGCGGGCCAGCATCGCCTCGATCCTCGCCGCCTTCCTGCTGGTCGCCGCCGCCTATAGCGGCCTGGGCGGTCAGTTCACCGTCCTGCCGTTGCTGTTCGCGGCGCTGTCGAGCTACGGCCTGATGGCCGGCAACACCATGGCCGGGGCGCTGAGCGTCGATCCCAGCCGGGCGGGCTCGACCTCGGCCCTGATGGGCGGGGCTTCGTTCGGGGCGGGCGCCTTGGCCTCCTGGGTCGGCGGCCTGCTGCACGACGGCACGGCCAGGCCCGTGGCGGCGGTGATGTTCGTCTGTCTGCTGGGGTCGAGCCTGGCGATCTTCCTGCTGGCGGTCCCCAAGGACCGGCGCGGCAAGGCGGCGGCCTAGGTTTCGCGATCCTGGTTGACGCCGCCCGCGCGCCAGGCCAGCAGCAGCCAGCCGGCCAGGAAGCACAGGCCGCCGAACGGCGTGACCATGCCCATGATCCGCGGCGCGCCGAACGCCAGGGCGTACAGCGAGCCCGAGAACAGCACGGTTCCGATCAGGAACAGGGCAGGGGTCGTCAGGCCCGTCTTGCCGCCCGCCTTGCGCACGGCCAGCCAGCCGAAGACCGCCAGGGCGTGGGTCATCTGATAGAGCGAGCCGGTGTGCAGCAGTTCGGCCGCCCGGGCATCCTTGGCGCCGTGCGCCGCGAAGGCGCCGAAGGCGACGGCCAGGAAGCCGCTGAGCGCCGCCAGGCGGACGACGAGCGCCGGGCCGCGCATCACTTGGGCCTGTTGTGCGCGGCCAGGTCGTCCGGCGTGATGTCCAGGAACGACGGCATGGCGGCGTTGTAGGCGTCGGTCTTGTGCAGGTCGATGACCACGCTGCGGTGGCCTTCCCAGACCATGTGCAGGGCGACGTAGAGCACGATGGCCAGGCCGATGAAGCCGATCCAGCGGTGCTTGTGCAGCAGATTGGCGATGGCGGTGGCGGCCAGGCCCATCAGGACGATCGACAGCAACAGGCCGAACACCAGGATGGTCGGATGCTCGCGGGCGGCGCCGGCCACGGCCAGCACGTTGTCCAGCGACATCGAGACGTCGGCGATCAACACCTGCAGGAAGGCCTGCTTGAAGCTCTTGACCGGCCTGGCCTTGGGCTCGGTGGTCGGGTCGTCGTCCAGGCAGGCCATGGCGTCCGTCTGGTCGTGGGTGATCTGCTCGCGCAGTTCGCGCCACATCTTCCAGCACACCCACAGCAGCAGGATGCCGCCGGCCAGCAGAAGGCCGATCACCCCCAGCAACCAGGTGGTGATCAGGGCGAAGCTGATGCGCAGCACCACGGCCGCGCCCAGGCCATAGAGAATGACCTTCTTGCGGTCCTGGGCGGGCAGGCCGCCGGCCGCCAGACCCACGGCCACCGCATTGTCGCCCGCCAGGACGAGGTCGATCATCAGAACAGAGAGAAAGGCCGCGAACGGACCGTTCAGTCCGCCCACCTGGGCTATGAGCGCGTCAAACATGCGGCCTCAATGCGGCAGGCGGGCGGGTCTGGCAAGCACCCCCTAGTGAGCGTGGGCAAGTTCCTTGTGATCGGCGTGCGCGTGATGCCCGTGGTCATCGTGGTGATCGTCGCCGTGACCATGGTCGTCATGGCCGTGAGCGTGATCGTCGTGGCCATGGGCGTCGTGGTGGTCGCCGGCGTGGGCGTCGGCATGGTCGTGACCGCTGACAGCCAGGGCCGCCGCGCCCGCCGCCGGGGCGACGTGGTGGTCGTCGTGCCCGTGGTCGTCGTGGTGGTCGCCAGCGTGGGCGTCATGGCCATGATCAGCGTGGCCGTGGCCATGATCCTCGTGGCCGCTGAGGTTCAGGACCTTGGGAGCCATCGCCGGCGCGGCGTGGTGGTCGTCGTGGCCGTGAGCGTGGTCGTCGTGAGCATGGTCGTCATGGCCATGATCATCGTGATGGTCAGCTTCGGCGTGGCCATGCCCGTGAGCGTCGTGGCCGTGGTCGTCATGATGGTTGACCGCCCTGGCCACCGCCGCGCCGGCCAGGGCGCCGCCCGCGGCCGCGACCATCGGGTTGACGTAGTTGACCTTGGCGGACGAGAGCGGCGCATCGTGCTCCATCTCGTTGCGGCCGTAGTCGGTCAGGGTGCGGAATTTGCGGCGACGCTCTTCCCGGGCCTTGGCGGCCGAGGCGTTGCGCGCGATCGCCACCAGGATCAGCAGGGCCAGCAGCACCAGCCCGCCGCCTAGCAGCGACTTGCCCGCCACCTTGCCGACGCCGGGCAGGTCGACGGTCTCGTAGCGGCCCAGGTCCGGCATCGCGAACCCGAGTTTGGGCATGGCGAAGTGGAAGCCCTTGGTCTTTTCCTTCACCGCTTCCTGAAGCGGCGCGACCTGCTTGGCGATCGAGCCCAGCGTGAAGCCCTGGGTCGGCTTGGTTCCGTTCAGCTCGACGCCGAAGTCCGACTTCAGCGGGCCCTTGGCCGCGGGGGTCGGCTTGACCTGCCAGGCGAAGGTCGCCGGCTCGCCGGCCTTGACCACGGCGGTCTGGCGACCGTTCGGGGTGATTTCGTAGCCCTGGCCCTGCAGATCGGCATAGGCGCTGGTCTTCTTGGCCGCCTTGGTCAGGCCCAGCTTGGCGGCTTCCTTCTTGATCAGGTCGCCGAGGGTGGCGGGCAGGGACAGGGTGACCTGGCCCTCCTTGCCCTGGGTCAGGCTTTCGGCCGTGGCCAGGGTCGCGCCTTTGGTGGCTTCCGGCGCGACGGCGGCCTGCAGCTTCTCCAGCTTGGTCATCGGCTTGGCCGGGACGGGTTTGGCGGCCGCGACCGGCGCGACGACCGGCTTGGCGGCGACCACCGGCTTCACCGGGGCGGGCGCGGACGCGACGACAGGCTTGGCGGCCGGCTTGGCCGTGGCGACCGGAGCGGGCGCGGCGTGGGCCCGGCGGACCGGCGCGGCGACGGCGCGCGGCGCATAGCGCACGGAACGATGGGTCGCCTTGGGATTGGCGATCGGCTCCATGGCGGTGACCCACGTGCCGTCGGCGCGCCGCCAGGTCTTCAGATTCGGATTGGAGCTGAAGGCGGGCGCCGATGCGGGCGCCGGAGCCGGCGTCGCGGCCGGCGCGGGTCCGCCCAGCAGGCCGTCGGCCGGCGTGGCCTCGGCGGCGGGCGGCGCGCCCATCAGTTCCGGCGTCTGAGCGGCGCCATAGCCTGGCGCGGCCGCGGCGGGCGGCGCCTCGACGGGCTCGCGCGCGCCGCAGCCGGCGATCACCAAAACGCCCACCGCGCAGCCGGCCAGAGCCGTCAAACGGACTTTGTTATGCAACATCGGGTCCCCCGATCCCATGTCTAAACTCTCCGCCAAGCAGTGCTCGCGGTCTTCAAGCTTGAGAGAACCACGTCATCGCGACGAAATCAAAACGGTTAAGAGAGATTCACGAACCGATTTCATCCCTGGAGCGAAATTTCGACGCTTCATAGAGCGCCACAGCCGCCGCGGCGGACACATTCAGGCTTTCGAAGCCCCCCGGCATGGCAATTTTTCCCATGACGTCACAGTGTTCGGCCACCAGCCGGCGCACGCCTTCGCCTTCCGAGCCCAGCACCAGGACCGTCGGGCGGTCGTCCAGCACCTGGTCGAGGGTCTGTTCGGCCTCGCCGGCCAGGGCCACGGCCCGCCAGCCCAGGTCGGCCAGCTCCTCCAGGGCCCGGGACAGATTGACCACGCGCGCGTAGGGGATCTTGTCGACGGCGCCGACGGCGGTCTTGGCCAGCACGCCGGTCAGGGCCGGGGCGTGGCGGTCCTGCAGAATCATTCCCCTGGCCCCGAAGGCGGCGGCCGATCGGAAGATCGCGCCGATGTTCTGCGGGTCGGTGATCTGGTCCAGCATCACCAGCAGGCCCTGGGCCGGCGTTCCCAGGTCGTGGACGCTGAGGGTCTCGGGTTCGTCGATCTTCAGGGCGATCCCCTGATGCACCGCGCCGGCCGGCAGCTGACGGGCGATGTCGGGGCCCTCCATGATCTGCAGGAAGGGCGCGCGGCTCAGATTCGGCGCGAGTCGCTTGGCGCGATCCGGGGTGGCCAGAAGACGTTTCGGAACGGGCCTGGCGGGGTTGGAAAGCGCGGCCTCGACAGCGTGAGTCCCCCAGATCCAGTCCTTGGCGTCGCCCTGACCTTTAGAAAACTTGTTGTTTTCCCGAGGCTTGGAACGAAAATCACGTCCGGGCGAAGAAGGCTTTTTCCGGTCGTTGCGTTCGGAATGAGAGGACACTATAAGACGCGCTCCGATTTGGGGCCCTGAGGGTTTCCAAGAGCCAGGGCGGCGCTGCTTTAGCATCGTCTCACAGGTCTCGAGGAAGCTTTTGTTCCTTTTTCGTGACGGGCGGTCCGCCGCCGGTTTCGAGGATGGAAAGGCCGCTTTGAAGGAACTCTGTCGCGCGCTGGGGGAATGTCCCGAGTGGCAAAGGGGGGGGACTGTAAATCCCCTGGCGTACGCCTTCGCAGGTTCGAGTCCTGCTTCCCCCACCACGCGCGACAAGAGCTCCCAAGAAGCCTGGACCCCAAAGAAGCCAGACCGGGAGCCGATCGCGACCCCGCTAGCTTGGCGGGTATAGCACAATGGTAGTGCAGCAGCCTTCCAAGCTGAGGATGCGGGTTCGATTCCCGCTACCCGCTCCAGCTCCCAACACATATTTCCCAGAAACAAGCCCGCCGGCGCGAAGGTAGAGACGATGGCCAAGGAAAAGTTCGAACGTAACAAGCCGCACTGCAACATCGGCACGATTGGTCACGTTGACCATGGCAAGACGACGTTGACGGCGGCGATCACC
>NZ_LMFQ01000020.1 GCF_001426905.1 Caulobacter sp. Root1455 | reverse complement strand
GGTGATCGCCGCCGTCAACGTCGTCTTGCCATGGTCAACGTGACCAATCGTGCCGATGTTGCAGTGCGGCTTGTTACGTTCGAACTTTTCCTTGGCCATTTTCTTAGCTCCAGGACCCCAGAGGGGCCTTCAATGGTTGAACTTCTGGGGTGGTGGGCGGGTGGGCTCCATCAGAGCCCACCCTATTCATCTCGTACGCTTTTTCCGGGGAAAAAGCTTACGCGTACTTCTTGATCACTTCGTCGGCGACGTGTTGCGGCACCGGCTCGTAGTGGTCGTATTGCATGGTGAACTGGGCGCGGCCCTGAGACATGCCGCGCAGGGTGTTCACGTAGCCGAACATGTTGGCCAGCGGCACGAAGGCGTTCACCACCGTGGCGTTGCCGCGCATGTCTTGGCCCTGGATCATGCCACGACGACCGTTCAGGTCGCCGATGACCGAACCCAGATACTCTTCCGGGGTCACGACCTCGACGGCCATGATCGGCTCGAGCAGCTTGGGAGCGCCCTTTTCACGCAGTTCCTTGAAGGCGGCGCGCGACGCGATTTCGAACGCCAGCACGCTGGAGTCGACGTCGTGGTACTTGCCGTCCGTCAGGGTCGCCTTGAAGTCGATCAGCGGGAAGCCGGCCAGCAGGCCGTTGTCCTTGACGGACTCCAGGCCCTTCTGGACGCCGGGGATGTATTCCTTCGGCACCGCGCCGCCGACGATGGCGCTTTCGAACACGAAGCCCGAACCCGGCTCGCCCGGTTCGAAGGTGATCATGACGCGGGCGAACTGGCCCGTACCGCCGGTCTGCTTCTTGTGGGTGTAGTCGATCTCGGCGCGCTTGCCGAGGGACTCGCGATAGGCCACCTGCGGCGCGCCGATGTTGGCTTCGACCTTGTAGGTCCGCTTCAGGATGTCGATCTTGATGTCCAGGTGCAGTTCGCCCATGCCCTTCAGGATCGTCTGGCCGCTTTCGAAGTCGGTCGAGACGGTGAAGGACGGATCCTCGGCGGCCAGCTTCTGCAGGGCGACGCCCAGCTTTTCCTGGTCGGCCTTGGACTTGGGCTCGACGGCGATCTCGATGACCGGGGCCGGGAACTCCATGCGCTCCAGGATGACCGGCGACTTCAGGGGATCGCACAGGGTGTCGCCGGTGCGGGTGTCCTTCAGGCCGGCCAGGGCGACGATGTCGCCGGCATAGGCTTCCTTGATGTCTTCGCGGTTGTTGGAGTGCATGAGCAGCATGCGGCCGACCCGCTCGCGCTTGTCGCGCGTGGCGTTCAGCAGGCCCATGCCGGTTTCCAGCTTGCCCGAATAGATGCGGCAGAAGGTCAGCGAACCGACGAAGGGGTCGTCCATGATCTTGAACGCCAGAACCGACAGCGGCTCTTCGTCCGAGGCGCGACGCACGACTTCTTCTTCGGTCTTGAAGTCGATGCCCTTGGTCGGCGGGATGTCCAGCGGCGACGGCAGGTAGTCGACGACGGCGTCCAGGAGCGTCTGCACGCCCTTGTTCTTGAAGGCCGAGCCGCAGAGGATCGGATAGAAGGCGCCGGTCAGCACGGCCTTGCGGATGCACTTCTTCAGCACGGCTTCCGAGGGCTCTTCGCCGCCCAGATAGGCTTCCATCGCCTCGTCGTCCATTTCGACGGCGGCTTCGACCAGATAGGCGTGGGCCGCCACGGCCTTGGCCATCAGGTCGGCGGGGATCTCTTCGTCGCGGAAGTTGGCGCCCAGGGCGTCGTTGTCCCAGATGACGGCCTTCATGCGGACCAGGTCGACCAGGCCGCTCAGCGAGGATTCCGAACCGATCGGGAATTGGATCGGAACGGCCTTGGCGCCCAGGCGGTCGCGGATCGACTCGACCGACTTGTCGAAGTCGGCGCCGATCTTGTCCATCTTGTTGACGAACACGATGCGCGGAACGCGATACTTGTCGGCCTGACGCCAGACGGTTTCGGTCTGCGGCTCGACACCGGCGTTGCCGTCCAGCACCGCCACGGCGCCGTCGAGGACGCGCAGGCTGCGCTCGACTTCAATCGTGAAGTCGACGTGTCCGGGGGTGTCGATGATGTTGAGGCGCTTGTCTTTCCAGAAAGCGGTCGTCGCGGCCGACGTGATCGTGATGCCGCGCTCTTGTTCCTGGTCCATCCAGTCCATGGTGGCGGCGCCGTCGTGGACTTCGCCGATCTTGTGCGACTTACCCGTGTAATACAGGATCCGCTCGGTCGTCGTCGTCTTTCCGGCGTCGATATGCGCCATGATGCCGAAGTTACGGTAGTCTTCGATTTTATGCTGGCGGGCCATGGATCTAGCTCTGCGTGACAGCCCGACCCCAAGCTGGGGCAGGGACATTTAAACGTGCGGCGCGGGCGGTTTATCTCAAACCGCCCGCGCCTGAAAGAGTGCTGGTAAGAAAGGTTACCAGCGGTAGTGCGAGAACGCCCGGTTGGCTTCAGCCATCTTGTGCGTGTCTTCGCGCTTCTTCACCGCGGTGCCGCGGTTGTTGGAGGCGTCGAGCAGCTCACCGGCCAGCTTTTCGGTCATGGTGTTCTCGCCGCGCTTGCGGGCGGCGGTCACCAGCCAACGGATGGCGAGGGCGCGGCGGCGGTCCGGACGGACTTCCACCGGCACCTGGTAGGTGGCGCCGCCGACGCGGCGCGACCGGACTTCGATCGCCGGGGCGACGTTGTCCAGGGCGGAGTGGAAGGTCTCAAGCGGACCTTGGTCCTTGCGCTTGTTTTCCAGGATGTCGAAAGCACCATAGATGATGTTTTCGGCGACGGCTTTTTTGCCCTCGTACATCACGTAGTTCATGAACTTCGTGACAATCAGATCTCCAAACTTGGGATCCGGCAGGACTTGGCGTTTCTCGGCGCGACGGCGGCGGGACATCTTCTTCTATTCCTTACTTCGGACGCTTGGCGCCGTAGAGCGAACGACGCTGCTTACGATCCTTGACCCCTTGGGTGTCGAGGACGCCGCGCAGGATGTGATAGCGGACGCCGGGCAAGTCCTTGACGCGGCCGCCGCGGATGAGCACCACCGAGTGCTCCTGCAGGTTGTGGCCTTCGCCCGGGATGTAGCAAACGGCTTCGATGCCGGTGGTCAGACGGACCTTGGCGACCTTACGCAGAGCCGAGTTCGGCTTCTTCGGGGTCGTCGTGTAGACGCGGGTGCAAACGCCGCGACGTTGGGGGCAGCCCTTCAGGGCGGGCACCTTGTTCCGGACCGGCTTAGGCTGGCGCGGTTTGCGGATGAGCTGGTTGACGGTAGGCATTAAGTCTCTGCTCTGATGGAAGCGTGTGCCTTTCGGCCGAGGCGCTTCAGGTCCTAGTCATTGTATTCCGGCTTGTCTCGGCCCCGGATGGGGACCTGATAAACACGAAACTCGCCGGGACGCGGAAGGCGTTCCGGCGGGCTATCCGTCGGGTAAGGGACGGGCGCTCATCAGGACGGACAGGGTCCGCCTCGAAAAGAGCGCGGAAACTACTCGCGAACGTCTCCCACGTCAATGCCGAGTCATTTCGCGGGTTTGCGTCGGTTAACGCCCCCCTAACGGCCACGCTTTCGCCACCTGAGGTGGCGAGCCTGGCGAGCCTTGTCCCGCCATTCCCGAGCCCGCCTTGCGCCTGTCGAAGACCCCTCGCGGACGCCTGGAGCGAGGCGTGATCCTGGCCGCGACCCTAGGGCTGCACGGCCTGGTGCTGTTCCTGCTGACCCGCCCGGTGGCGCTGGTCTTCCCCGACCGCTCCACCAACGAGGGGGCTATCGAGGTGAGCCTGGACCGGTCCAGACGCTCGACGCGGCCGACGGCGCGATCCGAGACGACCGCGCTGGCCCCACATCGCCCGTCGCTGGCCGCGCCCTCGATCGTGGAGGCCCTGCCCGCGCCGGCCGCCCCGCCGGGTCTCGCCCCGGCGATCGTCGGCGCGACACCCGGTTCGCAGGGCGGCCTCGCCGCCGCCCTGCGGGCTGGCGGTTACGCCTGCGCCGGCGGACACAACGCCCTGCTCTCGCCCGAGGAACGCGCGCGGTGCCAGGAGAAGCTGGGCGCTCTGGCGCTGAACGCCCCGCCTCTTCCCGCCCCGATCGATCCGGCCAAGCGCGCCTATTACGACGCTGTCGCCGAGGCCTATCGCAATCCCGGCCAGATGGTCCCGCTGACCGCGCGCGGAGGGCGCGGCATGTTCGCCGTCGACGACAACGTTTTTCCGGGTCACGGCCCGCGCGTCGGCTGCTCGGTGAAGTTCGGGCCTAACGCCGATAAGGCCCCCAAGGGACCGCCCAACGCTCTACGGGCCGGCCCCTGCTTCATTCAACCGCCCGTCGGCTCGTTGACGCCCGAAGGGGACATTCGCAAGCCCTTCTAGGGTCAAACCCCACTGGCGCAAGCGCTTGATCGCCCCATCTAGGCGTTTGGAGGACACGGTTTCGCCACTTGCGGTGGCAAGGTTCGTCCTTCTGTTCCTGTCGAGCTTTCCTCTTTGTCCCTGAACGCGGCGCGCAAAACCCGGCTGAGAAACGGCGCCGTCTTCTGCGGGTCGCTGCTGCTGCACGCCGCGATCCTGACCGCCCTGGGCTGGCCGGTGATGACGCGCTTCCAGGACCGGTCGAACGACGAGGACGCGCTCAGCGTCACCCTGGAGCGCAGCGTCGTGCCGCGCAGGCCGGCGCCGGAGACCCTCGCCAGCCCTGACCGCGCCGCCGCGGCCCTGCCCGTGCAGCCGCGCGCGCCGCGCCTGGCCCCGCCGTCCTGGGTGCGGCCGCTGGGCGTCGGGCCGGTTCCGGGACCGCCCGCTCCGCCCAACCGCGTCACCGGGACCCCGCCGAAGCCGCAAGGCCCGGAAGGCGACCTCCGCACCGCCCTGCGCGGCAGCAGCGCCGGGTGCGCCAACGCCGACGCCGTCGGTCTGAACCGGCGTGAGCAGGAGCATTGCGACGAGAAGTTCGGCGCGACGGCCCGCAACGCGCCGGTCTATGACGCGCCGATGGAAGCGGGCAAGCGGCGCGGCTTCGACGAGCAGGCCATTCGCCAGGACGCCGCGCGCGCGGCGCGCGAGGCCCCGGTCGGCGTGGGCGTGGACCATCGCAGCCGCGAAGGGCCGGGAACCATGAAGGAGATTCCGTGGGTCGGCGGCGCCGAGCAGGACGGGCTGGGCAATCCGAGGTCGGCCGCCCAGCAGCGCCTCAAGCAACTGCAGGACGCCGACAAGGCCGACGAGCGTCGAAAGAAGGCCGAGCGGGAGAACGACCAGCGCTAGCGCCGCCGCGCCAGGGTCAGGCGACAAGCGCCGAAGCGTTCCAGGCGGCCGTGTTCAGCGTCACCGGCGAGTAGTCGCCGAACGCCCAGCGCAGCGGCAGGGCGGCCGGACGGCGCCAGGCGCGCTCGACCGTGAGCCGCCACTGGCGCTGGATCAGGTCGTCGCCGGTCGGCCTCCAGTCGATCTCGGCCCGCCCCTGGAGGTGCAGCAGGTCACCGGTCTCGAAATCGACGAACAGCAGGGCCGCGCGAGGATCCAGCACCAGGTTGCCCAGGGTGTTGAAGAACCGGTTGCCCCGGAAGTCGGGGATGGTCAGCACGTCGCCGCTCGCCTTGACGAAGCCCGGCAGGCCGCCGCGGTGCGAGATGTCGACGCCGCCGTTCTCGCCAGCGGCCCGGGTCGCCACGAACATCGTGTCGGCGCGGGCGATCTGGGCCAGGGCCTCGGCCGTCGGGAAGGCGATCGGCTCGGCCGGCAGGGGCGAGCTCGCCCCCGGCTCGACCGCGCGGGTCTGGATGTATTGCGGGCAGTTGCCGAAGCTCTGGAGGATCTGGAGCGTAAGCCCGCCCTGCCCCGCCGCCGCGATCAGGCCGTTGGCGCGGTTGCGGCGGCGGGTGGCGAAGTCCAGGCCCAGGGCGCCGAACGGGCGACCGGCGGCGAACAGCTCGGCGCCCGGTTCTCCCGCGCGCGGCAGGGCCGCGACGGTCAGGGTCGTGGGGTCGGGGCTCTGGACGAAGCCCGGCGGACCGGTCAGCACGGTGGCGACCGGCCAGCCGTCGGCGTCGGTGGTGGCGATGAACAGGTAGGGCAGCAGGGCGAAGAAGTCTCGGTGCTGGTCGGGCATGAACGGCCGGATGCCCGTCATGCCGGGCGTCCCCGTCCCAGCCATGACCTGGGCGATCAGCTCTCCGCGATGGAAGGGACCCTCCACGTCACGCGGCCTTGGCGGTCGCGAAGGCGGGCATGGGCTGGAACCAGGGTTGGGCCTCGATCCGGGCCAGCCAGGCGCGGACGGCCGGATAGGGCTCCAGGTCGACGCCGCCGTCCGGGGCGTGGGCGACATAGGAGTAGCAGGCCAGGTCGGCGATCGTGACGTGGTCGGCGGCCAGGAAGGCGCGGTCCGCAAGGTGGCCGTCCATGAAGGTCAGCACCCGGGCGGCGATGCGGGCGGCGCGGGCCGGATCGTCGGGGAAGTCGAACAGGGCGATCATCCGGGCGACGGCCGGGCCGTGCATGACTTCGCCGGCGGCGATCGACAGCCAGCGCTGGACCCGGGCCGCGGCCGCCGGTTCCTGGGGCAGCCAGGCGCTGTCGGGCGCGTAGCGGCGGGCCAGATAGACCAGGATGGCGTTGCTGTCGGCCAGGGTCAGGTCGCCGTCCCGCAGCACCGGGATCTGTCCCAGCGGATTGAGGGCCAGGAAGGCCGGCGCGGCGCGGACCTCCTTGGGCGCGTCGACGAACCGGTAGTTCAGGCCCAGGGCGTTGAGCATCAGCCCCACCCGATGGGTGTGGCCCGACAGGCCCGTGCCGTGCAGGACGATCTCGGTCTTGGTCATGGGAAGCCTCCCCGTGTTGCGATGGGGGAGCTTCGCTCTTGCGCCATCCGGAATGAATTGAGCAAATCGACAAGTCATAATTGCGGATCGTGAAATGGACCGTCTGGACGAGCTGGCCCTGCTGGTCGCGGTGATCGACGCCGGCGGCCTGGCCGCGGCCGGGCGCAAGCTGCGACGCTCGCCCGCCGCCATGACCCGGGCCCTGGCGGCTCTCGAAGAGCGGATGGGCGCGCGGCTGATCGAGCGCACCACCCGCCGCCTGGCCCCCACCGAGGCGGGCCGCGACCTGGCCGAGCGGGCCCGGCGGCTGCTGGCCGACTACGAGACCGCCCTTCAGGCCCCCGTCCCGGACGCGGTGCGCGGCACGCTGCGGATCACCGGCCCGACCGTGTTCGGCGGCCGCCACCTGACCCCGGTCGTCGCTGATTTCCTGGCCGCGCATCCGGCCGTCCAGGCCGACCTGACCCTGCACGATCGAAATCTCGACCTGATCGAGGGCGAGCTGCACGTGGCCCTGCGGATCGGGCCGCTGGCCGATTCCAGCCTGCTGGTCCGCAAGCTGGGCGAGGTGCGCCGCGTGGTCGTGGCGTCGCCCGACTACCTGGCCGGGCGCGGGACGCCGCTGGAGCCCGCCGACCTGGCCGGGCACGACCTGATCCTGACCACCGTGGTCTCGGCCTCGCCCGAGTGGCGGTTCGAGAAGCAGGGCAAGGCCCG
The DNA here is from genome assembly GCF_001426905.1 of Caulobacter sp. Root1455. Classification (GTDB taxonomy): domain Bacteria; phylum Pseudomonadota; class Alphaproteobacteria; order Caulobacterales; family Caulobacteraceae; genus Caulobacter. Next base: position 562,036 of record NZ_LMFQ01000020.1, on the reverse strand, counting down.
CGCCGTGCGGCTGGAGCCCCGGCTGCGGGTCAACAATGTCGAGGCGGCCCTGGCGGCGATGGCGGCCGGCCGCGGGATCGGCCGGGCGCTGTCCTATCAGGTGGCGCCGGACCTGGCGGCGGGACGGTTGGTCCGCCTGCTGCCCGATTTCGAGCCCCCGCCCCTGCCGGTGCAACTGGTCACGGTGGGCGGCCGGTTCATGCCGCCGCTGGTGCGGGCGTTCCTGGACTTCGCCGCGCCGAGGCTGGAGCGGCTGGCGGTGTTGCGGGAGAGCTAGGGCGGCGGCGCGGGCGTCGCGACGCCGCCGGCGACGGTCAGGGTCTTGTAGCAACGGTCCTTGTGGGCTCTCCAATAGACCGTATCGATATTGGCGCAGCCGTTCTGGACGATGGCCTGCTGGATCTCGGGGGTGTCGACGCTTTTCTGACCCATGTGCTTGCGGATCAGCGGCTTGCACGCCTTCACCGCCCGGGGACTGATGTTGTCGCGCTCACGGATGATCTCAAAAGCGGTCTTGCCCGTCTCCTGGGTGGCCACGAAGCCTCGCGGCAACTGATCGGGCTCGGCCGACTCTCCACACAGGGTCCGTCCGCCGGCGTCCTCGCTGATGGTCAGGGCGCCGTACTGCGCGGTCCCCGGCTCCTTGTAGGTCCCCGCGACCTTGGCCCAGGCGGCCTCGACAAAGGCTCGGTCGGCCGGCAGGAGGAAGCCGTCGGAAGGCTTGGGTTCGGGCGGAGGCTCCGGCGCGCAGGCCTGTAGAGCCAGCATCGTCACGACCGTCGCGGCCCACATTCCCCGTCTCGTCATCGCTTCCCCCGAACGCGAAAAGGCGGCGTCGACTCAACCCGCCATACTTTCGACTAGCACATGCCCCCGATCGGGGGAGCCCTGCCGTTAAGACGGCCCCACCGGCGCCGGACGGGTTTCGACGCCCGTGCAGTAGCGCGCGTAGGCATACATGTAGCGAGGGTCGAGCTGCCTCTCGCATCCGGCCTGGACATATTCCGTCATCACCGAGATGGGAGCCGGACCAGGGCCATGGAGCGCGCGTCGAAGGATCGCGCGGCACTGGGCACGGGCCTTGGCGGCGAGGGTGTCGCCGCCCCAATAGATCACGAAGCCGGCCGCGTCATGCTCATGGACGGCGATCGTGCCGGTCCAGTCTCGACCAGGGCCGCTGGCGTCGACACAAAGCGCCTCCGCGCCGTTGGGCATGCGGCTGATCACCGGATCCCAGAAACTGACGTCTTCCGGCGCACCGAACCGTTTGGCGATCTTGCCCGCGGCGAGATCGACGAAGGCCTTGTCGGCGGCCGCGGCGAAGCGATCGGACGGCTTGGGCTTCGGTAACGGCGCGGGCGGCTTGTACAGGATGAAGGTCGCCCCCGCCGCCGCCAGGCTCAGGCCGAGCGCCCAGAAAATGATCTTACGGACCACGTCCCCCCCGAAACACGTGCGGCCAAAACGCAAAGAGCGGCCAGGACTTAGAGTCCCGACCGCTCTTCACTAGCACAACCTTGAGGGTTGTCGCCGTCCGGCTATTCCGCGTCCGCCGTGGCGATCACGGCCGGCAGCGGCTCCATCGCTTCTTCGCGCTGCTGGGCCAGCTGCTCGTCGCGCTTGGCGGCGACGCGCTGCAGGCTGCGCAGATAGGAACCCGTACCGGCGGGGATCAGGCGACCCACGATGACGTTTTCCTTCAGGCCTTCCAGGGTGTCGGTCTTGCCGTGCACCGAGGCTTCGGTCAGGACGCGGGTCGTTTCCTGGAACGACGCGGCCGAGATGAAGCTCTTGGTCTGCAAGCTCGCCTTGGTGATGCCGAGCAGCACGGGCTGCGTCGTGGCCGGACGACCGCCGCGCGCGACGGCCTTGTCCTGCTCGACGTAGAACTCGGGCTTGTCGAGGTGATCGCCCTTGATCAGACCCGTGTCGCCCGGCTCGACGATCTCGACCTTCTGCAGCATCTGACGAACGATCGTCTCGATGTGCTTGTCGTTGATCGGCACGCCCTGCAGTCGGTAGACTTCCTGGATTTCGTCCACGAGGAAGTTGGCCAGGGCCTCGACGCCCAGGATGCGCAGGATGTCGTGCGGATCCGGGTTGCCGTCGATGATGTACTCGCCGCGCGTGATGAAGTCGCCATCATGCACCGCGATGTGCTTGCCCTTCGGGATCAGGAATTCGACCGCTTCGGGCTGGTTGCCGTCGGCGTCGATTTCCGGGGTGATCTTGATCCGGCGCTTGTTCTTGTAGTCCTTGCCGAATTCGACACGGCCGTCCATTTCCGCGATGACCGCGCAGTCCTTGGGACGGCGGGCTTCGAAGAGTTCGGCGACGCGCGGCAGACCACCGGTGATGTCCCGGGTCTTGGCGCCTTCGGTCGGGATCCGCGCGATGACCTCGCCCGGCTTGACCATGTCCCCGTCGGCGACGGAGAGAATGGCGCCGACCGACATCAGGTAGCGAGCCTCGCCGCCGTTCGCCAGGCGAACATAGGCGCCGTCTTCACCCAGCACGCCCATGGCCGGACGCAGGTCCGAGGCGCGGGCCGAGGTCCGCCAGTCGGCGATCACGCGTTGCGCGATGCCGGTGGCTTCGTCGGTCTCCTCGCGGACGGAGAAGCCGTCCACCAGGTCTTCGGCGCGGATGCGGCCGGCCACTTCGGTGATGATCGGGGTGGTGTAGGGGTCCCAATCGGCGAGGCGCTGGCCGCGCTTCACCTTGTCGCCGTCCTTGACCTTCAGGCGCGCGCCGTACGGCGGCTTGTAGTTCTCGCGTTCCTTGCCGTCGACCAGCACGCTCACGGCCGTGTTGCGGCTCATGACGACCAGTTGGCCGTCCGAACCGACCACGGTGGCGCCGCTGACGCGGACCGTACCGTCGTTGCTGCTTTCGAAGAACGACTGCTCGGCCACCTGGGCGGTGCCGCCGATGTGGAAGGTCCGCATCGTCAGCTGGGTGCCGGGCTCGCCGATCGACTGGGCGGCGATGACGCCGACCGCTTCACCGATGTTCACCGGGGTGCCGCGGGCCAGGTCGCGGCCGTAGCAGGCGCCGCAGACGCCGATCTTGGCTTCGCAGGTCAGGACCGAACGCACCTTCACCGACTGCACCGCGGCGGCTTCGATGGCGTCGGCCATGTTCTCGGTCAGGTAGGTGTCGGCCGGGATGATGATCTCGCCGGTCGCCGGGTCCTTGATGTCCTCGGCCGAGAAACGGCCCAGGACGCGGGCGCCCAGCGAGACCAGCACGTCGCCGCCTTCGACCACGGCGCGCAGGGTGATGCCCCGCGTGGTGCCGCAGTCTTCCTCGACGATGATGCAGTCCTGCGCGACGTCGACCAGACGACGGGTCAGGTAGCCCGAGTTGGCGGTCTTCAGCGCGGTGTCCGCCAGGCCCTTACGGGCGCCGTGGGTCGAGTTGAAGTACTCCTGAACGGTCAGGCCTTCCTTGAAGTTCGAGACGATCGGGGTCTCGATGATCTCGCCGGAGGGCTTGGCCATCAGGCCGCGCATGCCGCCCAGCTGCTTCATCTGGGCTTGCGAACCCCGGGCGCCGGAGTGGGCCATCATGTAGATGGCGTTGATTTCCTTCTCGCGGCCGTTCTCGTCCTTATGCTTCATCTGAAGCTCGGCCATCATCTCGTCGGCGACGCGATCGGTGGCCTTGGCCCAGGCGTCAACGACCTTGTTGTACTTCTCGCCCTTGGTGATCAGGCCGTCGGCGTACTGTTGCTCGTACTCCTCGGCCAGGGTGCGGGTTTCGGCGACGATCGCCTCCTTCCGCTTCGGGATGATGATGTCGTCCTTGCCGAAGGAGATGCCGGCCTTGGCCGCTTCCTTGAAGCCCAGACCCATGATCTGGTCGGCGAAGATCACCGTCGCCTTCTGACCGCAGTGGCGGTAGACGACGTCGATCAGGTTGCCGATTTCCTTCTTGGTCAGCGCCTTCTCGATCAGTCGGTGACCGATCGCGGTGTGCTGGGGCAGAAGGGCGGCGATCTTCATCCGGCCCGGGGTGGTGTCGATCACCCGGCGACGGATGACGCCGTCGGCGTCCATTTCCGTGAAGCGCGACTTGATCTTGGCGTGCAGCGACACGACGCCGGCGTCCATGGCGGCTTCGATTTCGCCCAGGTCGGCGAAGATCTTGCCTTCACCCGGCTCGCCGTCGCGGGCGACCGACAGGTAGTACAGACCCAGGACGATGTCCTGCGACGGCACGATGATCGGGCGACCGTTGGCGGGCGACAGGATGTTGTTGGTCGACATCATCAGGACGCGCGCTTCCAGCTGGGCCTCGAGGCTCAGCGGGACGTGAACGGCCATCTGGTCGCCGTCGAAGTCGGCGTTGAACGCGGCGCAGACCAGCGGGTGCAGCTGGATGGCCTTGCCCTCGATCAGCTTCGGCTCGAACGCCTGGATGCCCAGACGGTGGAGCGTCGGCGCGCGGTTCAGCATCACCGGGTGCTCGCGGATCACCTCTTCGAGGATGTCCCACACCTGGGGCTGCTCGCGCTCGACCATGCGCTTGGACTGCTTGACGGTGCCCGACAGGCCCTTGGCGTCCAGGCGCGCGTAGATGAACGGCTTGAACAGCTCCAGGGCCATCTTCTTGGGCAGGCCGCACTCGTGCAGCTTCAGGTCCGGACCCACGACGATGACCGAACGGCCCGAATAGTCGACGCGCTTGCCCAGCAGGTTCTGACGGAAGCGGCCTTGCTTGCCCTTCAGCATGTCGGCCAGCGACTTCAGCGGACGCTTGTTGGCGCCGGTGATGACGCGACCGCGACGGCCGTTGTCGAACAGGGCGTCGACCGACTCCTGCAGCATCCGCTTTTCGTTGCGGATGATGATGTCGGGGGCGCGCAGCTCGATCAGGCGCTTCAGACGGTTGTTACGGTTGATGACCCGGCGATACAGGTCGTTCAGGTCCGAGGTCGCGAAGCGGCCGCCGTCCAGCGGCACCAGCGGACGCAGTTCCGGCGGGATGACCGGAACGACCGTCAGCACCATCCATTCCGGGCGGTTGCCGGACTCGGAGAAGGCTTCGAGGATCTTCAGGCGCTTGCTGAACTTCTTCTGCTTCATGTCCGACGGGTTGCCCGCCAGCTCTTCGCGCAGCTTCTCGGCCTCCTTGTCGAGGTCGATGGCCTTCAGCAGGTTCTGGACCGCTTCGGCGCCGATCTCGGCGGTGAAGCTGTCGTCGCCGTACTCGTCCTGGGCGCGCATGAAGTCGTCCTCGCTGAGCAGCTGGTGCTGCTTCAGCGGGGTCAGGCCCGGCTCGGTGACGATGTAGTATTCGAAGTACAGGACGCGCTCGATGTCCTTCAGCGGCATGTCGAGCATCATGGCGATGCGCGAGGGCAGCGACTTCAGGAACCAGATGTGGGCGACCGGCGAGGCCAGTTCGATGTGGCCCATGCGCTCGCGACGGACGCGGGCCAGGGTGACTTCAACACCGCACTTTTCGCAGATGATGCCCTTGTACTTCATGCGCTTGTACTTGCCGCACAGGCATTCGTAGTCCTTGGTCGGGCCAAAGATACGGGCGCAGAACAGGCCGTCACGCTCGGGCTTGAACGTGCGGTAGTTGATGGTTTCGGGCTTCTTGATCTCGCCGAACGACCACGAACGGATCTTTTCCGGCGAGGCCAGCGAGATGCGGATCTGGTCGAAGGTCGGAGCGGCCTGGACCGGATTGAAGATGTTCAGGACTTCCTGGTTCATCTTGGTTCCTTCTGCGGGTCTACCCGCGAAAATTCAAAGTTGGAGAGCGGGCTGACGGGGCCCCTCCCCGGCCTTCGGGCCAGGGAGGGAAATCCGGATCAGCTGTTCTCCAGCTCGACGTTCAGGCCGAGCGAGCGCATTTCCTTGACCAGCACGTTGAAGCTTTCCGGGATACCGGCTTCGAACGTGTCGTCGCCGCGGACGATCGACTCGTAGACCTTGGTCCGGCCGGCCACGTCGTCGGACTTCACCGTCAGCATTTCCTGCAGGGTGTAGGCCGCGCCGTAGGCTTCCAGAGCCCACACTTCCATTTCCCCGAAGCGCTGACCGCCGAACTGGGCCTTACCACCCAGCGGCTGTTGCGTGACGAGCGAGTACGGACCGATCGAACGGGCGTGGATCTTGTCGTCGACCAGGTGGTGCAGCTTCAGCATGTAGATGTAGCCGACCGTGACCGGACGCTTGAACTGGTCGCCGGTTTGGCCGTCGAACAGGATCGACTGACCCGACGGATCGACGCCCGCCATGACCAGGTGCTCTTCGATGTCGCCGATGCGCGCGCCGTCGAACACCGGGGTGGCGATCGGAACGCCCTTGCCGAGGTTGCGGGCCAGTTCGACCAGCTCTTCCTCGGTTTCCGGCAGTTCCTCGTCCGGGCCGTAGATCTCGGTCAGACGATCGACCAGGGCCTTCTTCTGGCCGCCGGCCTGCCAGTCTTCCAGCAGGACGGTGATCTGCTTGCCGAGGTTGGCGCAGGCCCAGCCCAGGTGGGTTTCGAAGATCTGGCCGACGTTCATGCGCGAAGGCACGCCCAGCGGGTTCAGAACGACGTCCACATGCGTCCCGTCGGCGAGGAACGGCATGTCCTCGATCGGCAGGATGCGCGAGATGACGCCCTTGTTGCCGTGACGGCCGGCCATCTTGTCGCCCGGCTGAAGCTTGCGCTTCACGGCCACGAAGACCTTGACCATCTTCATCACGCCCGGGGGCAGTTCGTCGCCGCGCTGCAGCTTGTCGACCTTGTCCTCGAAGCGACGGTCCAGGCGCTTGCGGTTCTCGTCGAACAGACGACGCAGGCTTTCCAGTTCGCCCATCGCCTTCTCGTCCTCGAGGGCGATCTGCCACCACAGACCCGGCTGGACTTCAGCCAGGCCCTCGGCGGTGATCGCGCCGCGCGACAGGCCCTTGGGACCCGACAGGGCGACGTTGCCGATCAACAGTTCGCGCAGGCGGCCCGAGATGTTGCGGTTCAGGATCGCGAATTCGTCGTCGCGGTCCTTGCCCAGACGGTCGATCTCGGCGCGTTCGATGGCCAGGGCGCGTTCGTCCTTGTCGACGCCGTGACGGTTGAACACGCGCACGTCGACGATCGTGCCGGCGACGCCCGGGGGCAGGCGCAGGCTGGTGTCGCGGACGTCCGAGGCCTTTTCGCCGAAGATGGCGCGCAGGAGCTTTTCTTCCGGCGTCATCGGGCTTTCGCCCTTCGGGGTGACCTTGCCGACCAGGATGTCGCCCGGCTGGACTTCGGCGCCGATCGCCACGATGCCCGCTTCGTCGAGGTTGCGCAGGGCTTCCTCGCCGACGTTGGGGATGTCGCGGGTGATTTCTTCCGGACCGAGCTTGGTGTCGCGGGCCATGACTTCGAATTCCTCGATGTGGATCGAGGTGAAGACGTCGTCGCGGACGATGCGTTCGGAGATCAGGATCGAGTCTTCGAAGTTGTAGCCGTTCCAGGGCATGAACGCGACGAGCGCGTTGCGGCCCAGGGCCAGTTCGCCCAGCTCGGTCGACGGACCGTCGGCGATGATGTCGCCGGCGCTGATGCGGTCGCCCACCTTCACCAGCGGGCGCTGGTTGATGCAGGTCGACTGGTTGGAACGCTGGAACTTGCTCAGACGGTAGATGTCGACGCCCGAACGGGCGGCGTCGGTCTCTTCCGTGGCGCGGACGACGATACGGGTGCCGTCGATCTGCTCCACGACGCCGGTGCGCTTGGCGATGACCACGGCGCCCGAGTCACGGGCGACCACGGCTTCCATGCCGGTGCCGACCAGCGGGGCGTCGGACTGCACCAGCGGCACGGCCTGACGTTGCATGTTCGAGCCCATCAGGGCGCGGTTGGCGTCGTCGTTTTCCAGGAAGGGGATCAGGGCCGCGGCCACCGACACGACTTGGCGCGGCGACACGTCCATCAGGTCGACTTGCTCCTTCTGGAGCAGGGTCGGTTCGCCGTTGATCCGGCCGGGGACCAGGTCGTCGACGATCTCGCCGTTCAACACCTTGATGTTGGATTGGGCGATGACGTGCTTCGACTCTTCCATGGCCGACATGTAGACGACCTCGTCGAGCGGCTTGCCGTCGGCGACGCGACGGTAGGGGCTCTCGATGAAGCCGTACTTGTTCACGCGGGCATGGGTGGCCAGCGAGTTGATCAGACCGATGTTCGGGCCTTCCGGCGTTTCAATCGGGCAGATGCGGCCGTAGTGGGTCGGGTGAACGTCGCGGACTTCGAAGCCGGCGCGCTCGCGGGTCAGACCGCCCGGGCCAAGCGCCGACAGACGGCGCTTGTGGGTGATCTCCGACAGCGGGTTGGTCTGGTCCATGAACTGCGACAGCTGCGAGCTGCCGAAGAATTCACGCACCGAGGCCGCGGCCGGCTTGGCGTTGATCAGGTCGTGCGGCATCACGGTGTCGATGTCGACGGACGACATGCGTTCCTTGATGGCGCGTTCCATGCGCAGGAGGCCGACGCGGTACTGGTTTTCCAGCAGTTCGCCGACCGAACGCACCCGGCGGTTGCCCAGGTTGTCGATGTCGTCGATTTCGCCGCGGCCGTCGCGCAGGCCGACCAGCAGCTTCAGGACGGCCAGCACGTCTTCCTTGCGGAGCACGCGCATCTCGTCCGAAGCGTCCAGCTCCAGGCGCATGTTCATCTTCACGCGGCCGACGGCCGACAGGTCGTAGCGCTCGGCGTCGAAGAACAGCGACTTGAACATCGCCTCGGCGGCTTCGACGGTCGGCGGCTCGCCCGGACGCATCACGCGGTAGATGTCGAACAGCGCGTCCTCGCGGACGGCGTTCTTGTCCACCCGCAGGGTGTTGCGCATGTAGGCGCCGACCGTGACGTGGTCGATGTCCAGCACGTCGATGGTGCTGAAGCCTTGGTCGGCCAGGGCCTGGATCGAGGTGACGTCCAGCTCGTCGCCGGCTTCGGCGTAGATCTCGCCGTTCTCGAAGTTGACGGCGTCGCGGGCCAGGTAGCGGCCGGTCAGGGCTTCCGGCGCCAGCAGCAGGGTCTTCAGGCCGCCGTCAGCCAGCTTCTTGGCCTGGCGGGCGGTGATCTTGGTGCCGGCCGGAGCCACTTCCTCGCCGGTGTCGGCGTCGATCAGGGCGAATTCCGGCTTCACGCCGCGCCAGCGCTCGGGCTTGTACGGGGTGGCCCAGCCTTCGGCGCCGGCCGCGGTGCGCTTCTCGAAGGGCACGACGTCGTAGAAGGTGGTCAGGATCTCTTCGCCGTCCATGCCCAGGGCATAGAGGAAGGTGGTGGCGGGCAGCTTGCGGCGGCGGTCGATGCGGACATAGACCACGTCCTTGGCGTCGAACTCGAAGTCCAGCCACGAGCCGCGATAGGGGATCACGCGGGCGGCGAACAGCAGCTTGCCCGAGGCGTGGGTCTTGCCCTTGTCGTGGTCGAAGAACACGCCGGGCGAACGGTGCATCTGCGAGACGATGACCCGCTCGGTGCCGTTGACGATGAAGGTGCCCTTGTCGGTCATGAGCGGGATGTCGCCCATGTAGACGTCCTGCTCCTTGATGTCCTTGACGGACCGGGCGCCGGTTTCTTCTTCCGTTTCGAACACGATCAGGCGCAGCTTGACCTTCAGCGGCGCCGCGAAGGTCATGTCGCGCTGGATGCATTCCTCAACGTCGTACTTGGGCTCTTCGAATTCGTACGAGACGTATTCGAGCACCGCGCGCTCGTTGAAATCCTTGATCGGGAAGACGGACTTGAAGACCGCCTCGATGCCCTCGTCCTTGCGCACGCCCGGACGGACTTCGCGCTGGAGGAACTGCTCGTAGGAGGAGCGCTGAACCTCGATCAGGTTCGGCATCTGCACAGCTTCGGGGATGCGGCCGAAAGACTTCCGGATCCGCTTCTTGCCGGTGAAGGATTGCGCCATGTTTTTTCCCTGGGCGCGGACGGACTCCGCGCGTGAATTCGAATGTACCTAGCGTCCACCCTCGCCGCTCTCCATCCAGGAGAACTGCGGACGCTGGAATTCCCCTGTCAGGGCAACCGGGACCGGAAGCCTGACGGGCGCCCCTTCGCGCTGGTCGGAGGGCGGCTGACCGCGCCTCGGGGCGTATCATGCGGACACACGCGTACGCGCTCCGCCGAATATCTTCGTGAGCCGGCGGATATAGGACAACCCGCCGGGGTTGGGAAGGGGGTTTATCCACAAAAGATCGCGCCCGCGCCGGGAACCGGCCGCGCGATCCTCATCTTAGGTCTCGGACCCAGGGCTAGGTCCGGTTCATCGCCTTGCCGACCACCGAGATCGCCAGCCCGACCAGGCAGACGAAGAAGGCGATCTTGGTGATGGCCACGGCCACATGCATGACGAAGCCGAGGATCCCGAACACGATCATCAGGACCAGCAGGATGGCGGCGAGCTTGAGCATGGGCAGATAACTCCGATAGGCGGCAAAGGTTGCCGCGCGCCGCTCGGGATTTGTCCTAGACGCTGAGGTCCACGAAGTTGGGAACGGCCAGGCCGCTCTTGGCCTGGGCCTTGGCGCCGTCCATGGCCTCCTTGATCTTGGCCTTCACGGCCTCGTCGACCTGCTGGAGCGCCGCGGTGCGCTGGTCGGGCGACATGGCCGCCAGGCTCTCCTCGGTCAGGCCCGCGTTCTTCATGGCCTCGGCCTTCCAGGCCTTGAGCTTTTCCTCCCAAGCGTCCTTCTTGGCTTCCTTGGCGAAGGCCACCAGGCCCTTGTCGCGGACCTTGTCCAGGTCGCTGGCGGTTTCGATCGCCGTCGTCGACACGCCGCGCGCCGATGCGGCGCTGAGCGGACTCCACGTCGAATAGCCCCCGCCCGAAATCCCTGAAATCGCCATCGCCAGCTCTCCTTTCGGTTCGCTCGAAGGTTGCAAGTCTCGTGCCAAAACGAGACGGCGACGGGCCAAAAGAAAACGGCCCCGGAGGTTTCCCTCCGGGGCCGTCAACGCGTGCGTCAGAAAACTGACGCCGGCAGGTCCCCCATGCGCCCACCCTTGAAGGCTTGGGCATGGGGACGTGAATTACTTCACGGTGACCTTGGCGCCGGCTTCGGTCAGCTTCTTGGCGACTTCTTCGGCGATTTGCTTCGAAACGTTTTCAACGACGTTCTGCGGAGCGCCTTCGACCAGGTCCTTGGCTTCCTTCAGGCCCAGGTCCGGACGAACGCCGCGGACTTCCTTGATCACGTTGATCTTCTTGTCGCCACCGTCCGTCAGGACGACGGTGAATTCGGTTTGCTCTTCGGCGGCTTCGGCCGGAGCGGCGGCAGCGCCGCCAGCGGCGGCGACGGCGACCGGAGCGGCGGCCGAGACGCCCCACTTTTCTTCGAGCAGCTTGGAGAGCTCAGCGGCTTCCAGGACCGACAGGGTGGACAGTTCTTCAACCAGCTTTTCGAGCTTGGACATGTGTAAGTTCCTTAGAGGATGAGGGATTTATGCGGAGATGACCGTTACGCGGCGTCTTTGGTCGCATAGGCGTTGAAGACGCGAGCCAGTTGGCCAGCCGGGGCCTGCAGGACGCCAGCGATCTTGGTCGCCGGAGCCTGGATGAGGCCGATAAGCTTGCCACGGATCTGGTCGAGCGACGGCAGCGTGGCCAGGGCCCGCACCGCGGTTTCGTCCAGAACGTTCGTCTGGCCCAGGATGCCGCCGACCAGCTTAAGCTTGTCGTTTTCCTTGGCGTACTGGGTGACGATCTTGGCGGCGGAGACAGGATCCTTGCCATAGGCGATGGCGACCGGGCCGGTGAACAGGGCGTCGCCCTTTTCGCCGATCGAGCCGTCGAGCGCCTTCTGGACCAGGGTGTTCTTCACCACCTGGAACGTGCCCTCTTCCTTGCGGAGGCGGGCGCGCAGTTCAGTCATTTCCGCAACGGTCATGCCCGAATAGTGGGTCACGACGACAGCGCCGGCGTCGGCGAACACGCTTTTCAGCGCCTCGATCGACTCCTGCTTTTGAGCGCGGTCCATTGCGGTCTCCTACTCAATTACAGCGGCCGGACCATTCCGGCAGCCAAATGCGCGTCACAAGCGGGATCGCTCCCGCACGCGAGTTGCATCAGCCTGTTCCAAGGAAAGTCAGCCGCGCGTCCCCATCCCGTAGGCGGAAAATAGCGTGGTCTTGTCCATCCCTGTCTCCCGACGGCGAGGAAGGGCTCTTCCTCGATTATGGCGTTGGTGACCCCACGCCCCGCTGTTCACAAACAGGTCTTCGCCGGGCGAACCCGACGGAGAAGGGGCGGCGTATAGACGGTTTGGGGAGGGATTTCAACAGGCCACCTTATCCTTCTCCCCTTGCGGGAGAAGGTGGCCCGCGAAGCAGGTCGGAAGAGAGGTCTCTCAAATCTGGCCACACGGACCGCCACCCTCTCCCGTAAGGGGAGAGGGGAAGCTCTGGCCTCGCCCCTCGTTTCCTGGATAACAAGGAGAACCGCCAAGGGGGATCACCATGAAGCGCACGCTCACCGCCGGCCTCGCCGCCCTGATGCTCGTCTGTCTCGCCGCGCCCGCCCACGCCGAGCCGCGCTTCGCCCCGATCCCCAAGGCGGTGGTGGCCGACCCTCCGCGCGACGCGGCCCACTCCGCCGACATGGCCGCCTTCACGGTCCCGACCGGCGGCGTGCGGGTCAATGCGCTGATGTACCTGGCCTCGGGCGACCAGCCGCATCCGACGATGCTGTTCCTGCACGGCTTCCCGGGCAACGAGACCAATATCGACCTGATGCAGGCCGTGCGCCGGGCCGGCTGGAACGTGCTGAAGATCAACTATCGCGGCTCGTGGGGCAGTCCCGGCAAGTTCTCGTTCGCCAACGCCCGGCTCGACGGCGAGGCGGCCACCGCCTTCCTGTTCGACCCGGCCAACGTCGCCAAGTATCACATCGACACCAGCCGGATCGTGGTGGCCGGCCACAGCATGGGCGGCTTCATGGCCGCCGACGCCTCGGCCGCCGAGCCGCGCGTGGCCGGGACGGTGCTGATCGACGCCTGGGACATCGGCAAGGAGAAGGCCGGGATCACCGACGCCGCCGCCCGCAAGGCCGCGATCAAGGGCATGACGCCCGACACCGTTCCATTGGCTGGGACCAGCGCCACCCTGCTGGTCACGGAGATCGAGACCACGTCCGCCAAGCTGGACCTGGAGGCGCTCAGCGCCCGCATCGCCGACCGGCCTGTGCTGATGATCGGGGCCGAGCACGCCGGCGCCCCCACGACCCGCAAGCTGGCCGCCGCCGCCCGCCAGGCCCGGGCCAAGGCGCTGACCGAAACCTACATGGACACCGACCACAGCTTCTCCGACAGCCGCATCGCGCTGGAGGCCGAGGTGCTGCGGTGGCTGGGCCGGTTCGATCCGGCCTCGGCCAAGCCCGGCACGCCGCAGATCCCGCTGAAGGCCGCCTATGACGAGACCAACCCGTTCGCCCGGATCCTGCGCGGCGAGCTGGTCGTGCCCAAGGTCTACGAAGACGACCAGGTGCTGGCCTTCATGGATCACGCCCCGGCCGAGCCGGGCCACGTGCTGGTGATCTCCAAGACCTCCAAGGCCCGCAACATCCTGGAGATCTCGCCCCAGGATCTGTCGCGGATCATGGCCGTGGCCGCCAGGGTCGGCCAGGCCCAGGTCGACGGCCTGGGCGTCGAGGGCTTCACGATCGTCCAGAACAACGGCGTCGGCCAGAGCGTGCCCCACCTGCACATCCACGTCATTCCGCGCGTGGCCGGCAAACCGCTGATGTTCGTCGAGAACGAGAAGGGCGATCCCAAGGCCATCGAGGCCGTGGCGGCGAAGATCAGAGGGGCGATGAAGTAGGCTGGGCCAGAGCTTTCCCTTTTGATCCGCTCATCCCGGCCAATGCAGGGATGAGCGGATTTTAAGAGAGCTTAGCGATCGCAGCCCGCGCCGCCGCCACGCCCGTCGCGAAACAGGCCTGCAGCAGGTAGCCGCCGGTCGGGGCTTCCCAGTCCAGCATCTCGCCGGCCACGAACACGCCGGGCGCGGCCTTCAGCTCCAGCCCGTCCAGCGCTTCGAACGACAGCCCGCCGGCGCAGGAGATCGCCCGCTCCAGGCCCTGCGCGCCGGTCAGCACGATGGGCGCGGCCTTGATCGCCGCCGCCAGGGCGTCGGGCGCGACCGGCAGGGCCACGCCGTGCGCCTCGCGCAGCAGGCCGATCTCGACCGGCGACAGATGGGCGGCCTTGCGCAGCCAGCTCGACAGCGACTGCCCGCCGCGCGGCCTGGACAGGCGCGCGGTCAGCTGGCCCAGGGAAACGTCCGGCCGCAGGTCGATCTCCAGCCTCGCCGAGCCCCGCGCCTCGATAGCGTCGCGCAGGGCCGCCGACAGGGCGTAGACCGCCCCGCCCTCCAGGCCGTAGCCCGCCGCCAGGGCGTCGCCGCGCGAACCGGCGCCCTCGAAGCTCAGCGCGATGTTCTTCAGGGGCGACCCGGCGAACCGCTCGCGGAACATCTCGGTCCAGGCCACGGTGAACCCGACATTGGCCGGCCGGAACGGCGCCACGGCCGCGCCCCGCGCCGCCAGCCGCGGGGCCCAGGCGCCGTCCGAGCCGAGCCTGGCCCAGCTGGCCCCGCCCAGAGCCAGGATCGTGGCGCGCGGCCGCACGGCGCGCGGCCCGTCGGGCGTGTCGAAGGTCAGGTCGCCCGCCGTGTTCCAGCCGGTCCAGGTCGAGCGGAGGTTCAGCCCCACGCCCCGCTCCTCCAGCCGCGCGATCCAGGCCCGCAGCAGCGGCGAGGCCTTCAGCGCCTTGGGAAACACCCGGCCGCTGGTGCCCACGAAGGTCGCCTGCCCCAGCCCCTGCGCCCAGGCCGTCAGGTCGGCGGGGGTGAACGCCTGCAGCATCGGCCGCAGCCGCTCGCTCGCGCCGCCGTAGCGGCCGACGAAGCGCTCGAAGTCCTCGGAATGAGTCAGGTTCAGCCCGCCGCGCCCGGCCATCAGGAACTTGCGCCCCAGGGTCGGCATCCGCTCGAACACCGCCACCGACAACCCGGCGCCGCTCAGCGCTTCGGCCGCCATCAGCCCGGCCGGCCCGCCGCCGATCACGGCGACGTCGAGAACTTGGGGATCGGTCACGCGGGCTGGATGTCCGTCAGCGAGATGAGGTCGTCGCTCTTATAGACCCCCAAACGCAAAGCGGGCGCTGGATCGCTCCAGCGCCCGCTCGCATGGTCTAGGTCGAAAGGCTTAGGCGTTGATCGAAGCGACGTCGATCTTGAAGCCCGGGCCCATCGTCGAGGACAGGCCGATGCGCTTGACATAGATGCCCTTGGCGCCGGTCGGCTTGGCCTTGTTGAGCGCGTCGACCATGGCCTTCACGTTCAGCAGCAGGGCTTCGTCGGTGAACGAGACCTTGCCGATGCCGGCGTGTACGATGCCCGCCTTCTCGACGCGGAACTCGACGGCGCCGCCCTTGGCGTCCTTCACGGCTTGGCCGACGTTCGGGGTCACGGTGCCGACCTTCGGGTTCGGCATCAGGCCGCGCGGGCCCAGCACCTTACCGAGGCGACCGACCAGGGCCATCATGTCCGGGGTCGCGATGACGCGATCGAAGTCCATGAAGCCGCCGGCGATCTTTTCGTACAGGTCTTCGGCGCCGACGTGTTCAGCGCCGGCCGCGGTGGCTTCGGCCGCCTTGGCGTCCTTGGCGAAGACGGCGACGCGGACGTCGCGGCCGGTGCCCGACGGCAGGTTCACGACGCCGCGGACCTGTTGGTCGGCGTGGCGCGGATCGACGCCGAGGTTGACCGAGATTTCGATCGACTCGTCGAACTTGGCCTTGGCGTTGGCCTTGACCAGGGCGATGGCGTCGGCGACGGCGTGGGCGGCTTCACGATCGCCGGTCCAGGCTTGGATGCGCTTGGGTTGCTTGGCCATGGTCTTAGGCCTCCACGATCTTCAGGCCCATGGCCTTGGCGGAGCCTTCGATGATCTTGGCCGCGGCCTCGAGATCGTTGGCGTTCAGGTCCTTCATCTTCTTTTCGGCGATCTCGCGCAGCTGGGTGCGGGTCACTTCGCCGACGGTCTCGCGACCGGTCAGCTTGGCGCCGGACTTCAGGCCGGTGATCTGCTTCAGATAGTGCGTCGCCGGGGGCGTCTTGGTGACGAAGGTGAACGACTTGTCTTGGTACACGGTGATCACGGTCGGCAGGGGGGTGCCCTTTTCGACGTTCTCGGTGCGCGCGTTGAACTCCTTACAGAAGCCCATGATGTTGACGCCGCGCTGGCCCAGTGCGGGGCCGATGGGCGGTGAAGGCGTGGCGGAGCCGGCCTTCACCTGGAGCTTGATATAGCCCAGGATCTTCTTAGCCATTGTATCCTCTCAAGAAAGCCGAGCTAACGGCCTTCGCTGGTTGGCCGTGGTGCGGGCTTGGCGTCCCTCCCACGGATTTGATCTCGCCATACTCGAACAGATAACGGCGAGCACGCCCCGGGACGGAGTCCTGGAGCGAGGCGGGGCGTGTAGCAGGTGGGGACGGGGGAGTCTAGCGATGGGTCCTCCTCCCGCGAGGAGAAGTCTAGGACTCAGAGCAGCTTCCGATAGACCAGGAACCCCGACTTCTCGGCCACCTGGTCGTAGAGCCGCATCGCCGTGGCGTTGGTCTCGTGCGTCTGCCAGTAGACCCGCGGCGAGCCGGCCGCCTTGGCCGCCGCGTAGACCGCCTCGATCAGCGCCCGACCCACGCCCTTGCCCCGCGCCTGCGCCGTCGTGAACAGGTCCTGCAGGTAGCAGCTGGGCTCGACCGAGATCGTGCTGCGGTGGAACAGATAGTGGGTCAGGCCCAGCAGGCGGCCGTCCTGCTCGGCGACCAGACAGTGGACGGGCTCGTAGGCGTCGAAGAACCGGGACCAGGTCATGGCCGTCGCCGCCGGATCCAGGGCCGTGTCGCCCGAGCGGCCGTAGAAGGCGTTGTAGCCGTCCCAGAGCGGCAGCCATTGCTCGCGGTCCGCGCGGGTGACGGGACGAATCACGATGTCGGCCATGGTCGGGTCCTACGAAGCGGCGGCGGGCGGCCGCATCCTCCCTATTCTCGGAAGCGATGCAATGACGCGGCGCGCGAGACCTTGGCGCGGTCCTCGCGACCGACCGTCTCGGTCAGGTCGAAGACCAGCTTGGAGGCCCCGGCGGCGCCCAGCCACAGGAAGGCCAGGATGCGCAGCAGCGGCGCGGCCTCCGGGTGCTGGGCGGCCAGGACCAGCAGCAGGACGAAACCGCCGACAGCGGCCAGGGCCAAGGCCAGGGAGGCGAGTCTGCAATGGAAGACGGACATCGGACGGATCCCGGACGGAAGACAACACAGCCTTTGTCGCGCCGAACGGCATAAGCGATCCATTCGGGTTCGGGCTCACGACATAAAGCCGGCATAAGGCTTACCGGAGGGGTCGCGCCGGCTAACACTTGCCCCCACCTCGCCGCTTCGCGGCCTGTCCGCCCCCACAGGGGGAGGAGGACGCACGCACCGCGACCCGTAGGGGGCAAGTGATCGAGCGTGCGGCGCTAGCTTTTGAATTCCGGACAGCAAAAACCCCGCGCCGTTTCCGACGCGGGGTTTTCGAAAACTCGGTCAGCCGTGACTGAAAATCAGCTGATCTTCTCGACCTGGCTGTATTCCAGCTCCACCGGAGTGGCGCGGCCGAAGATCGAGACGGTGACGCGCAGGCGGGCCCGCTCCTCGTCGACCTGCTCGACCGAGCCGTTGAAGCTGGCGAACGGACCGTCGGTGACGCGGACGTTCTCGCCGACCTCGAACAGCACCACGGTCTTGGGACGCTCGACGCCCTCTTCGATCGTGCCGATGATGCGCTGGACTTCCTTTTCGGAGACCGGCTGCGGCTTCGACGCGCTGCCCAGGAAGCCCGTGACCTTCGGGGTGTTCTTGATCAGGTGATAGGCTTCGTCCGAGAGGTTCATCTTCACCAACACGTAGCCGGGGAAGAACTTGCGCTCGGCGTTGACCTTGCGGCCGCGACGGATCTCGACGACGTCCTCGGTCGGAACCAGGATCTCGGAAAAGCTGTCTTCCAGACCGTGGCTCTTGGCCTGTTCGCGGATGCTCTCGGCCACCTTCTTCTCGAAGTTCGAGTAGGCGTGGACGATGTACCACTTGTGGTTCGGATTGGACGCGGTGTCGGTGCTCATGATGTTTCTTATCCCGCGGCGATCTTGAGGAGCAGGTTGGCGCCCAGGCCCAGGATCCAGTCGGCGAAGGTGAAGAACAGCGAAGCCAGCACCACCATGATGAAGACCATCACCGAGGTGATCCAGGTCTCCTTGCGGGTGGTCCAGGTGATCTTGCGGGCCTCGGCGCGGACTTCCTGCGCGAAGCGAACCGGATTGATCGGCTTTTTCGGCGGAGCCGGGGCCTTGGCGGCGGCGCCCTTGGCGGCCGGCGCCTGACCGGCGGGCGCGAGCGCCGCTGCCGTCTTCGCGGCGCGGTTCTTGATCGCAGACGGGCTAGAACCCGGTTTCCTGGCCATGACTTAAGAGGCTCGCGACTTTCGATAGGTCAGCCCGAAAACCGGGTGACCGATGACATATAGTGGCAGGAGTGGAGGGACTCGAACCCACGACCCTCGGTTTTGGAGACCGATGCTCTACCAGCTGAGCTACACTCCTGCGGAACCGCGACCCCCTTAACGGAGATTCCGGCTTTCCGACAATGAACATCGCGCCGGTAGGCTCTTTGAAGCCCGCCAGCGCGTTGGTCTCATCGCCAGAGCCGCGTCGTTTAGCAGGGTCGTTCGAGCCCGGCAAGCGGCCGGAGCGCGATCCGCGCTTTCGACGGCTTCGGCCGCGAAGGATCAGCCGTCGCCGCGACGCGTTAGGCCTTGGCGCCAGATCGAAGCCCGGAGGAGACGCGCCATGCCAACGCCCGCCAGCCCGAACCCGAACCGGCCGTCAAACCGAGAGGTGGAGAACGAGAACCAGCGCCCCGCACAGGGCGCCGATGGCCAGGCGCCGCGTCCCGCGACCGAGCCTAGCGGCGCGAAAGGCAGCTCGACTTCACCGAAAACCCGGACGGATCCGGGCTCCGGCGAAGCCTGAGACGATCAGCCGGCCTTTTCCGCTTCCGGCGCGGGCGCCGGGGTAAGGGCGGCGCATTGGATGTTCAGGTACGACCACTTCACGTCCGCGAGCTTGCGGCCGCATTGGGTGTTCTCACCCAGGTCGCGTCCTTGAAGGGAGATCGCCACGCCCTTGGCCGGATCCGGCGCCGGCGCGGCTCCGGAGATGTCGTAGTAGCCGCCGCCTGGGCCGCGAACCACGATGCACGAGGTCGATTCCACCGGCCGGACGCAGCCGGAGGCGGTGACCGCCTTGCCTTCGAGGGAGACTTGTTGAGCTTGCTGACCGGTGGCGCCGGTTTCCTGCCCGCAGGCAGCTACGCTTAACGCTAACAGACTGGCCGCCGCGGCGGCCTTTACGAACCTTACCCGCATACGTTCCTCCGTATCATTGGCCTCCGCGACGTCTTCTGACGCGGAAACAAGAGGAAGAGTGCGCCCCGTTTGGGGAGGCGGCAATCACAATTTTGACACGGTTCAAAAAACACGCGCCCGCCATTTTGACGCTTTTGGGGAAGATTTTCTCAAAGCCCTTTCAGACCACCAAAGTTGACATCCACGCGCCTGTGCTCACATGAGACGCAGTCGCTTCAGGGCCGTGGCGACGCCCTCTTAGAATCTCGCGGTCCGCCGCGCGTCCAGGACTTGAAACGCAGATTATGACGGCCATCGAAACCACCGCCGCCCCGCCCGCCCCCCCGGCCGCCAAGGAAGCCGCCTGGCACACCGAGACCGTGCTGTGGGTCAAGCACTGGACCGATCGCCTGTTCAGTTTCGCGATCACCCGTCCGGCCAGCTTCCGCTTCCGCTCGGGCGAGTTCGTGATGATCGGCCTGCCGCCCCGCGAGGAGCTGGGCGAGAAGAAGCCGATCCTGCGCGCCTATTCGATCGGCTCGCCGCACTTCGCCGAGGAACTGGAGTTCTTCTCGATCAAGGTGCCCGACGGCCCCCTGACCTCGCGCCTGCAGCAGATCAAGGAAGGCGACCAGATCCTGCTGGGCAAGAAGCCGACCGGCACCCTGGTGCTGGACGCCGTCCGCCCCGGCAAGCGCCTGTTCCTGTTCGGCACCGGCACGGGCCTGGCGCCCTGGCTGTCGGTGGCCCGCGACCCCGACGCCTACAGCCGCTTCGAGCAGGTGATCGTCGCCCATGGCGTGCGCGAGGTGAAGGAACTGGCCTATCGCGACCTGTTCACGTCGGAGATCCACGACGACCCGCTGGTCGGCGACGAGGCCAAGGCCCAGCTGGTCTACTATCCCACGGTCACCCGCGAGCCGTTCGAGCGCCAGGGCCGGTTCACCGACCTGATCAATTCGGGCCAGCTGTTCAAGGACCTGGGCCTGGACCAGGTGAAGTTCGATCCCGAGCACGACCGCGCCATGCTGTGCGGCTCGATGGCGATGATCAAGGACACCGCCGCCCTGCTGGAAGCCCACGGCATGAAGGAAGGCTCCAACGCCGAGCCGGGCGACTTCGTGATCGAGCGGGCGTTCGTGGGGTAATCCAAATCCTCCGCTCATCCCGGCGAATGCCGGGACCCAGATCCCTTGGCGGTGGGTCTGACGGGAAGAACTCGGAGCATTCTGGAGCCCGTCCCAGCTTTTCCATCTGGGTCCCGGCATTCGCCGGGATGAGCGGATTTAAGTAGAACTCTGGGCTCATGGTTGCGGGAGTGCGGGCGTGGGCGACGACAAGCTTCAACTGAAGAACCTGACCGTCGTGGAGGCGCGAGGCCGCATGCTGGCCGACGCCGCGCGGCTGGGGATCGAGCAGGTCGCCCTGGCCGAGGCGATCGGCCGGGTGCTGGCCGCGCCGATCGTCGCCGATCGCGACCAGCCGCCGTTCGACGCCTCGGCGATGGACGGCTGGGCGATCCGCCGGGCCGACCTGTCGCCCGACGCGCGGTTCCGGATCGTCGGCGAGAGCGCCGCCGGCCGGGCCCATCTCCGGCCCGTCGAGGCCGGCCAGGCGGTGCGGATCTTCACCGGCGCCCCCGTGCCGCCGGGGGCCGACCTGGTGGTGATCCAGGAGAACGCCGCGCGCGACGGCGACACCGTCAGCTTCACGATCGACCGCGACCCGCCGCCGGGCAACATCCGGCCGGCCGGCGGCGACTTCCGGTCCGGCGACGCCCTGCTGGCGGAAGGCTCGCGGATCGACGCCTGGCGGCTGGCGCTGGCCGCCGCCGCCGGGCGCGCCGACCTGGCCGTGGCGCGCCGCCCCCGCGTCGCCATCCTGGCCACCGGCGACGAGCTGGTCCCGCCCGGCGCGACCCCCGCCCCCGACCAGATCTTCGAGTCCGGTTCGTTCGGCCTGGCGGCCCTGGTCGCGGCCTGGGGCGGCGAGGCGGTCAGGCTGAAGGCCCAGGCCGACGATCTGGACGCCATCGCCCGCGCGGTCGACGCCGCCGAGGCCGACCTGATCGTCACCGTCGGCGGGGCCTCGGTCGGCGACCACGACCTGGTCAAGCCGGCCCTGGCGACCCTGGGCCTGGACCTGCGCGTCCAGACCGTGGCCGTCCGCCCCGGCAAGCCGACCTGGTTCGGGACCCTAAAGGACGGCCGCCGCGTGCTGGGCCTGCCCGGCAACCCGGCCTCGGCCCTGGTCTGCGCCGAGCTTTTCCTGCGCCCGCTGCTGGCCGCCCTGACCGGCGCCGATCCGACCCTGACGATCAGCGCCGGCGCCCTGACCGCCGCCCTGCCCGCCACCGGTCCGCGCGAACACTGGATGCGCGCCGCCCGCGCCGTCGACGTCGAAGGCCGGGTGTGGGTCACCCCCTTCCCCGACCAGGACTCTTCACTGATCGGCGTCTTCTCCCGCGCCGACTGCCTGGTCCTGCGCCCGGCCGGCGCGCCGGCGGTCGCGGCGGGAGATGTGGTGGAACTGCTGCCCTTGCCGCGGGGTTGATGCGCCAGGCCGACAGGGTGGTCGCCACGACTGGCGACGACGCACGCGGAGCGTGCTAAGCCGCGTTCGAAGCGGTTTCCCGACGACCGCGGCGGAGTTTGTGTTCATGGGTCGTATGGGCAAGATCGCGGCGCACATGGTGCTGGCCTTCGTGGCCATGCTGCTGGCTCAGGCGCTGACCACCGGCGCCACGCCCTTCACCCCTTCCAGCCTCGCCCTGTCCGCCCTGGCCCTCGCGGCCCTGTTCGCCGGCTGCGCCCTGCTGGTCGAGATCCTGTTCCAGGTCGAACGCTCGCCGTGGCGGTTCTTCGCGGCCAGCGACGGCCTGCGCCTGGCGCGCTCGGCCCTGCTGGCGGTCCTGACCTTCGCCCTGGTCGCCCGCCTGGCCGACGTGCGTCAGCCGGGCGGCCTGCGCACCCTGGCCGCCGCCTTCCTGCTGCTGACCGCCCTGCTGGCCGGACTGCGCATCGTGCGCCGCGCCCTGCACGAGCAGGTGCTGGTCGACGCCCTGACCCGCCTGCGCCCGGCGCCCGCCTCGGCCGCCCTGCCCCGCCTGCTGATCGTCGGCTCGGCGAGCGAGGCCGAGGCCTTCCTGCGCGCCCCCGCCGCCCTGGGCGAACGCTACGCCCCGGTCGGGGTGCTGACCCCCGAGGCCCGCGAGACCGGCGACGAGCTGGGCGGGGTCTGCATCCTGGGCGCCATCGACGATTTCGACGCGGTCATGGCCCAGCTGCGCGACGGCGGCCTGCAGCCGTCGGCCCTGCTGTTCCTGACCGACGGCCCGCTCAGCGCCTTCGGGACCGAGCGGCTGGGCCGGCTGAAGACCGAGGGCGTGCGCCTGCTGCGCCGCCAGGGCGGGCTTGTCGACATGGGCGCCCCTGGGGCCGGCGGCTCCGCCCTGCGCGAGATCAGCCTGGAGGAGCTGCTCAGCCGCGCGCCCGTCCGCCTGGACCCCGAGCCGGTCCGCGCCCTCGTGGCCGGCAAGCGGGTGCTGGTCACCGGGGCCGGCGGCAGCATCGGCTCGGAACTGGCCCGCCAGATCGCCGCCAGCGGCCCCGCCCAGCTGACCCTGCTGGACGCCGCCGAGGCCAACCTCTTCCATATCGACCGCGAGCTGGGCGAGGCCTGGCCTCAGCTGCCCCGCCGCGACGTGCTGTGCGACGTGCGCGACGCCGCCCGCCTGGACCTGGTGTTCGCCGCCGAGAAGCCCGAACTGATCTTCCACGCCGCCGCCCTCAAACATGTGACCCTGGTCGAGAACCACCCCTGCGAGGGCGTGCGGACCAACGTGCTGGGCAGCCGCAACGTCGCCGCCGCCGCCAAGGCCTGCGGCGCGGCCCACCTGGCGCTGATCTCCACCGACAAGGCCGTCGCTCCCGCCAGCGTGATGGGCGCGACCAAGCGGGTGGCCGAGGCCTTGGTCCGCCAGTTCGCCAGCGGGCCGAACGGCGCCGGCGGCGACACCCGCGTCAGCGTCGTGCGGTTCGGCAACGTGCTCGGCTCGGCCGGATCGGTGGTGCCGATCTTCCAGCACCAGATCGCCCGCGGCGGTCCGGTGACCCTGACCGACGCCGAGGTCGAACGCTATTTCATGACCATTCCCGAGGCCGTGCAGCTGGTTCTGCGCGCCGTGGCCCTGTCGGCCGGCGACGTCGCCCCGCCGACCGGGGTCCTGACGCTTGAAATGGGCGAACCGGTCAAGATCATCGATCTGGCCCGGCGGATGATCGAGCTGCAGGGCCTGGTTCCCGAGCGCGACATCGAGATCAAGATCACCGGCCTGCGCCCCGGCGAAAAGCTGACCGAGGCCCTGGTCGACGTCAACGAAACCGCCCGGCCCAAGGCCGAGGGCGTCACCGAGGCCACGCCGCTGACGCCGCTGACGCCGATCTCGTCCGAAGCCCTGGCCGCCCTGGAAGCCGCCGCCCTGGCCGGCGACGAGTTCAGCGTCCGCGTCCAGCTGTTCGCCCTGGTCGAACAGCTGCGGGCCGTGTCGCCCGACCAGGTCGCGTCCGTCAAGGCGAGCCCTAACAGAGCGAACAGAGGCAAGTCCGCCGCGGCCAAAACCCGGGTCTGATCCGGATTGATTCCCGGCCCTTCGTCTCCAGCCCTTCGCCCGACCCGTCGCCCCAATCCATCGCCTATGAGGCGAGCGCAAAAGCCAGAATCAGCTTCCCATGCTCTGGCTTGCCGCGCTTGCAAGGGCGAGTCGTCTCATCCTTGGGACATCAGTAGCGTCGGCGGGAACCTGGATGTTCGAACAGACGGTGGACGTCACCCGCCTGGACGGGTTCGTTCGATACACGCGCGGCATCGTGCGCGCCCGGCTGGTCCTGGTCGCGGTGTTCGTGGGTCTGCTGGCGCTCTACACCCGGGTGAACCTGGCCCTGTTCGGCGTGGTCGAGCTGGGCATCTATGCGACGCTGTTCCTGGCGACCGAGGCGGCGCTGCGCCATGCCGATCCCGTCGTGGCCTTTCGACAGCTGCGCTGGCGATCGATCAGTCTGGTCTTCCTGCTGTCGCTCAACGCCTGCATCCTGGCCGTCAAGCTGCGGCTCATGGGCGACCCGATCATGCGGATGGAGGCCGCCCTGCTGGCCATCTGCGTGCTGATGTTCGCCGCCCTGCGGGTGCACACCGGCAAGGTCAGCTACGTCACCGCCGCCGGGCCGCCGGTGGCGACGCTGCTGTGGATCGCCTTCGACCGCCACGCGCCGCTGACCGACAACCACTACGCGGCCGCCATGCTGCTGTTCGTCGTCGCCGTCCTGGCCGCCACCTGGCGCCAGCAGACCACCGACCGCGCCCTGGCCCAGGCCCTGCGCGACCTGGCCCGCAGGAACGCCGACCTGACCGAGGCCATCGCCGAGGCCAAGGCCGCCAGCCGCGCCAAGTCCGACCTGTTGACCGTCGCCAGCCACGAAATCCGCACCCCGCTCAACGCCGTGCTCGGTTTCGCCCACGCCCTGCGCCGCGACACCTTCCTGACCCCGACCCAGGCCGACCTGGCCCAGGGCGTGCTGGAGGGCGGTGCCCAGTTGACCCGGCTGCTCGACACCGTGCTGGACCTGACCAAGGTCGAAACCGGCCAGGCGGCGCTGACGCTGACGCCGGTCGACCTTCGACGCCTGGTCCGCGCGGTGGTGCGGGTGTGGAGCGCCCACGCCCAGGCCGTCGGCGTGGTGCTGAGCTTCGAGGACGCCGATCCCGACCTGGCCTACGGCCTGCTGGCCGACGAGGCCAAGCTGGAGCAGACCCTGGTCAATCTGGTCTCCAACGGGCTGAAAGCCTCGCCGTCGGGCGGCGCGGTGGTGGTCCGGCTGGCCGGCGTGGCCAAGGACCAGACGCTGAGCGCCCTGGTCGAGGTGCGCGACACCGGCGCGCCCGTGTCGCCGGAAGACCGCGCGCGGATGTTCGACGCCTTCGAACAGACCGAACGCGGCCGAAACCTGGGCGGCAGCGGGCTGGGCCTGTCGATCTGCGCGGCCAACCTGGCCCTGATGGACGGCGAGATCGGCGTGGACGACCTTCCGGGCGGCGAGGCCCGGAGGGGCCGGAGCGCCCAAGGCAAGAGCATCGGGCGCGGCGCGGTCTTCTGGTTCGCCTTCGAGGCCGCGACCCTGGCGCCGCCCGCCGCGGAACTGGCCGCGGGCTCGCCGGCGGAAGCCAGGGTGATCGCGCCGATCCGGGTGCTGGCGGCCGAGGACAACCCCGCCAACCGCCGGGTGCTGGCCGCCCTGCTGGCCGCCTCGCCGATCGAACTGGTGTTCGCCGAGGACGGGGCCCAGGCGCTGGACGCCTGGCGGGCCGAGGCCTTCGACCTGGTGCTGATGGACGTCAACATGCCGGTGCTCGACGGCGTGGCGGCCCTGGCGCGGATCCGCGAGCTCGAGACCTCGACGCCGCGCCCCCGCACGCCGGTCTGGATGCTGACCGCCAACGTCTTCGACGACGACGTCGCCCGCTACCGGGCCGACGGCGCCGACGGCGTGCTGCGTAAGCCGATCGACACCGTGGCCCTGTTCGCGATGCTGGCGCAGGTGGCGGAGAAGAAGGTTGGGGTTCTGGAAAACACTCCGGTCCTTACCCCCTAGATCCGCTCATCCCGGCGAATGCCGGGACCCAGATCCCAAAGCCGGGTGGCTGATTGGATAAGCTCAGCGCTCTTGGCGTCAGCCTCTAAGCCATTCCATCTGGGTCCCGGCATTCGCCGGGATGAGCGGATGTTGGGGATTCAATGGAAGTCCCGACTCCGCTGCAGCCGTCCGGACGTCCGCATCCGCACCGTCGGGGCCGGGGCCTCGGGGTCCTCCTTCATGCGGGCCAGTTCGGCCGACAGGTCGGTGAAGCCCTCGGCCACCACGTGGATCACCCCGTCGGCGGCCTGGACCTTGCCATGGACGATCAGGAACGAGGCGCTCATCACCGTGCGCCGGTGGGCGTCGAAGCAGTCCTTCCAGACCACCGCGTTGGCCACGCCCGTCTCGTCCTCCAGGGTCAGGAACACCACGCCCTTGGCGGTGCCCGGCCGCTGGCGGATCAGGACCAGGCCGCCGACGCTGACCCTGCGGCCGTCGCGGACGCCCTTCAGCCGCTCGGCCGTCGTGACGTTCAGCCGGTCCAGCATCGGCCGGAAGAACCGCAAGGGGTGCGCCTTCAGCGACAGGCTGGTGGTGCGGTAGTCCTCGGCCACGGCTTGCGGCAGGGCCATGACCGGCAGGGCGACGGCGTCCTCGAACAGCGGCAGGCCGGCCAGCAGCGGCGCCTGGCTGTCGGCCTTGACCTCGCCCTTCAGCCCCTTGACCGCCCACAGGGCGTCGCGTCGGGAGAGGCCCGCGGACGCGAAGGCGTCGGCCTCGGCCAGCAGCTCCAGCCCGCGCTGCGAGACCCCGGCCCGGGCGAAGTCGGCCGGCGACCGGGCCCCGGCGGCGCGGGCCGCGACCAGCAGCGTGGCGTCGTCCTCCTTCAGGCCCTAAAACGACTGTCATCCCGGACGAGCGCGCAGCGCGAAGATCCGGGACCGACGCGTGAACGCATGCGTTTCCGGCGGTCCCGGATCGGCGCCCGGCCGCCGCAAGACGCCCCCTCCGTCACGATGCGTATCCGCATCGCGCCACCTCCCCCGCTTTGCGGGTGAGGAGGAGTGGGCGGGTGAGGAGGAGTGGGCGGGTGAGGAGAAGGCGCGGTCCTCCAGCGTGCAGTCCCAGTCGCTCATCAGCACGTCCGGAGCCCGCACCTGCACCCCGTGCTCACGGGCGTCGCGCACCAGCTGGGCCGGCTGGTAGAAGCCCATCGGCTGGGAATTGATCAGGGCCGCGCAGAACACGTCCGGCCAGGCCCATTTGATCCAGGCCGAGACATAGACCAGCTTGGCGAAGCTGGCCGCGTGGCTTTCCGGGAAGCCGTACGAGCCGAAGCCCTCTATCTGCTTGAAGCAGCGGGTGGCGAAGTCGCGTTCGTAGCCGCGCGAGACCATGCCCTCGACGAACTTGTCGCGGTACTGCCCGGGATCGCCGTCGTGCTTGAAGGTGGCCATGGCCTTGCGCAGGCCGTCGGCCTCGTCGGGCGTGAACTTGGCCGCCTCGATGGCCAGGCTCATGGCCTGCTCCTGGAACAACGGCACGCCGAAGGTGTTGCCCAGGATGCCGAAAAGTTCGTCGGGCGGACCATGCTCCGGCGAGGGCGCGGGCCATTCCACGGGCTCCTGGCCGTTGCGCCGCCGCAGATAGGGATGGACCATGTCGCCCTGGATCGGGCCGGGCCGCACGATCGCCACCTCGATCACCAGGTCGTAGAACCGGTTGGGCCGCAGCCGGGGCAGCATCGACATCTGGGCCCGGCTCTCGACCTGGAACACCCCCACGCTGTCGGCCTTGGACAGCATGTCGTAGACGCCCTTCACCTCGACCGGCACGTCGGCCAGATCGACGATCGGCTGGCCATGCTCGGCCCGCAGCATGCCGAACGCCCGCTGGATGGCGGTCAGCATGCCCAGGGCCAGCACGTCGACCTTCATCAGGCCCAGGCTGTCGATGTCGTCCTTGTCCCACTCGATGAAGGTGCGGTCCTTCATCGCCGCGTTGCCGATCGGCACGGTCTCGTCCAGCCGCCGCTTGGTCAGGACGAAGCCGCCCACGTGCTGCGACAGGTGGCGGGGGTGCTGCAGCAGTTCGGTGGCCAGGGCGATGGCCCGGGCGATCTGCGGGTTGTTCGGATCCAGCCCCGTCTGCCTGATGTGCTCGTCGGGCAGGCCGTCGCCCCAGCTGCCCCAGACGGTGTTGGCCAGGATGGCGGTGATGTCCTCGGTCAGGCCCAGGGCCTTGCCGACGTCGCGGATGGCGCTGCGCGGCCGGTAGTGGATCACCGTGCCGCAGATGGCGGCGTATTCGCGGCCATAGCGCTCGTAGACGTACTGCATCACCTCCTCGCGCCGCTCGTGCTCGAAGTCGACGTCGATGTCCGGCGGCTCGCCGCGGTTCTCGGAGATGAAGCGGGTGAACAGCAGCCGGTGCTCGGTGGGATCGATCGCCGTCACCCCCAGGCAGAAGCAGACCGAGGAATTGGCCGCCGAGCCGCGCCCCTGGCACAGGATGCCCATCTCCCGCGCCTTGTGGACGATGTCGTGCACGGTGATGAAGTAGTTGGGATAGTCCATCTTGGCGATCAGCCGCAGCTCCTCGCGCAGCTGGTCGGCGACCTTGTCGGGAACCCCTTTCGGATAGCGCCAGGCCGCGCCCTGCCAGGTCAGGTCGGTCAGGTGCCGCATGGCCGTCTTGCCGGGCGGCACCGGCTCGTCCGGGTACTGCTCCTTCAGATCCCCCAGATCGAAGCCGATGCGTTCGACGATCTCGAGCGTGCGCTCCACCGCCTGGGGCCAGCGCTCGAACAGCCGGGCCATCTCGGCCGGGGTCTTGAGGTGCCGCTCGGCGTTGGCCTCCAGCCGAAAGCCCGCCTCGGCGATCGAGCAGCCTTCGCGGATGCAGGTCATCACGTCCTGCAGCGGCCGCCGTTCGGGGCCGTGATAGAGCACGTCGTTGGTGGCGACCATCGGGGCGCGGGCGTCGCGCGCCAGCTCGGCCAGCCGCGACAGGCGCTTGAGGTCCTGGGCGGCGTAGGCCCGGCTGGCGGCCAGCCAGACCCGGCCGCGCAGCTCGCCGGCGATGCGGGTCAGGTCGGTCTCGAAGGCCCCGTCCAGTTTCGCCGGCGGCACGATCAGGGCCAGCTGGCCGTCGGCGTGCTCGAGAAAGTCCTTCCAGAACAGGTGGCATTCGCCCTTCTCGGCCCGGCGCTGGCCCACGGTCAGCAGACGGGTCAGGCGGGCGAAGGCCTCGCGGTCGCTGGGGTAGCAAAGCAGGCTGGGCGTACCGTCCATGAAGTCCAGCCGGCAGCCGGTCAGGGCGCGGATCGCCAAACCTTGCTTCTTGAGCTCCTTGGCCGCCGTCCAGGCCCGCACCACCCCGGCCAGGCTGTTGCGGTCGGTCACGCCGACGGCGCTCAGGCCCAGGGCCTGGCCGGTCAGCATCAGCTCCTGGGCGTGGGAGGCCCCGCGCAGGAAGGAGAAGTTGGTGGTGGCCTGGAGCTCGGCGTAGGCGTGGGTTTTCATGGCCAGGCCCTCCCCCTGTGGGGGAGGTGTCGGCGAAGCCGACGGTGGGGGGAGTTTGCTGAGAGGGCCGACCACTCCCCCCGCCGATCGCTGCGCGATCGCCTCCCCCACGGGGGGAGGACCTGGTTAGCCAAACAAGCCATGCAACCACCACTTCGGGACCTTCTCCCCGTCCGCGTACAGCCCCGCCCGGAAGATCCAGAACCGTTCGCCCGCCTCGTCCTCCACCCGGTAATAGTCGCGCACCTTGCCCGGCCCGACCTCGTCGAAGGCCTTGCGCCACCATTCCTGGCCGATCCGTTCGGGGCCCTCGGCCAGGCGCACGCGGCGCGACTTGCCGCGCCAGCGGAACTGGACCGGCGGGTCGTCGGGCAGTTTGGCCAGCACCTCGATTGCCTCGGGGCGGCGCAGCAGGCGGGACGGCCGGGGACGGTCGGGGTCCCAGCCCGTTTCCGGCGCCGGGTCCAGCGGCGCGGCGCGGCGCACCGACCGCTCCGGCACGTGGCTCTGATAGGGATCGGCGCGCCACACCCGGTCCTCGCCCAGGCGGTTGATCAGCCGGTCGACCAGCGGCGCCAGCCCCTCCTCCAGGCTGATCCCGCCGTCGGCGTCCAGGCTTCGCTGGGCGACCGACAGCGGCTCGACGTCGGCCGCCCACAGGGTGACGATCTCGATCCCGAAGCCCGGGTCGACCGTGTCCAGTTTCGGTTTCAGCAGCTTGGCGATCCGGACGGCGTCGCGGCCGGGGCGCGACAGGCCGGCCCGCACCGGCTGATCCTTGCCGTCCAGGCGGTGGAACACCAGCTCGAACCGTCGCGCGCCCTGCCCCTCGGCCTCCAGTCGGGCGCACAGCAGGGCGCAGATGTCGCCGGTCACCCGCTCCAGGTCGGACAGGGCGCTGATCGGTTCGAAGAAGGCCAGGCGGTCGAACCACGGGGTGGCCGGGCGGCGGAAGGCCAGGGCCTCGCGGGCCGCGCCCAGGGCCTGGTCGATGCGCATCACCGCGCCCAGCCCGAACCGCTTGGCCAGCTGGGCGCGCGGCAGGGCCAGCAGCTGGCTGACCTGGAACAGCCCCAGGCGCGGCAGCTGGGCCTGGGCCGCCTCGTCCAGCCGCAGGGCGGCGACCGGCAGCGGGGCCAGCAGCGGGGCCTGGCCGCCGGGCGGGGCGATCGTGCGGTCGGGCGCGTAGCGGGCCAGGGCCCAGGCCGCGCCGGGGGTGTCGGCGATCGCCCCCCGGGCCGGGGCGCCCCAGCGCGCCAGCCGGTCCAGCAGGTCGTCGAGCATCGCCGCCTCGCCGCCCCACAGGTGCGAGACGCCCTCGACGTCGAGCAGCAGGCCGTCCAGCCCGTCCAGGGCCACGGCCGGCGAGAACCGCACGCACCAGTCGCAGAGGATCTCCAGCGCCGCGCGGTCGCCCTCGGGGTCGTGGTCGGCGGTGACCAGGTCGGGGACCAGGGCCGCGGCGTCGGCGGCCTTCTGGCCGACATGCAGGCCCAGGGCGGCGGCCGCGTCGTCGACGGCGGCCAGGCGTCGGGTCCCGCCCTCGGTGGCGATGAGGGCGACGGGGGGAACCGCCGACACAGATCCTCCCCCTGTGGGGGAGGTGTCGCCGCAGGCGACGGAGGGGGGAGTTTTAGGCCGCCGACCACTGGCAGGATCGACCTTCCGATCACTCCCCCCACCGGTCGCTTCGCGACCGCCTCCCCCACGGGGGGAGGGCCTATTCTCAGCCGACGAGCCGAAGTTCGGGTTCGCCCGCCGCCACGTCGTGATCGGCCAGTTGCGACACCAGACGGAAAGGATGCGGGCCATCGGCGGCCTCCGCTTGTTCGAGGATCCAGGCGCCGGGACGGCCGCCCCGGCAGCGTTCGAGCTCGACCCGCCAGCGCGGCGGGCCCAGGCCCGGCTCGCCGGGCGGCGGCTGGCTGGGGGCGGCGGCGATCCGCCAGCGGGTCTGGGCGGCCGAGCCGGAGACCTCTCGCGAGTTGCTCCCCCTTGGTCCGGCCGGTCCGCCATAGGGCCGACGCCGCAGCAGCACCCCGGTCGATCCCCGCCGTTCGCAGGCCAGCTGCAGGCGGCGTCCGGCCTTCAGGTCCGGCGCCTCGGCCTCGCCGATCGCGGCGGCGACTCCCACCGTGGCCAGGGCGTCCTCCAGCACCGACAGCACCTCGGCCTCGTCGCGGGCCCGGACCTGGATCAGGCGCTCGACCGGGAAGCCCAGCCCCATCAGGCCCGGCGCGTGCAGGTCGTCGCGCCGCATCACCCAGACCACCGCGCCCTTGGCGGCCAGCGGCCGCAAGAGCAAGGCCGCGAAAGCGGCGGGGGCCGCGCCCGTCTCCTCCTCCAGGCCGGAACCGCCGACCTCGTGCCAGCCGCCGCGTTGCAGGCCGCCGGCCGGGAAGCAGCCGTCGAGGCGCGGGTCGCCGAACGGCAGGACGGGAGGCGGAGTCCGAGTCCCCGCTTCCAGGGCGGCGATCTGGGCTCTCAAAGCCGAAAGGGCGGGTTTCGCCCCGGGCATGCTCCACACTCCAATGTTCCACTTTTGTTCTGATCTTCTCGGCTTGGAGAGTCAAGCAGAGCCGCTCATGGTGTCCGCCAGGACGCGCGGAGGCCCAAGATGACCGAAGTCGAACTCAGCACCGACGGCCCGGTCTGGACCGTCACGATCAACCGCCCCGAAAAGCGCAACGCGGTGAACCCCGACACCGCCCTGCAACTGCGGGCCGCGTTCGACGCCTTCGAGGCCGATCCGGAGGCCGCCGTCGCCGTGCTGACCGGGGCGGGCGGGACGTTCTGCGCCGGGTTCGACCTGGCCGTCGCGGCGTCCGGCGAGGGCGAGCGCTACGACCCGGTCGGCGAGGGTCCGATGGGGCCGACCCGACGTCTGCTGTCCAAGCCGGTGATCGCCGCCGTCGAGGGCCACGCGGTGGCCGGCGGGCTGGAGCTGGCCCTGTGGTGCGACCTGCGGGTGGCCTCGCAAAGCGCGATCTTCGGGGTGTTCTGCCGGCGCTGGGGCGTGCCGCTGATCGACGGCGGCACGGTGCGGCTGCCGCGCATCGTCGGCCAGGGCCGGGCGCTGGACATGATCCTGACCGGCCGGGCGGTCGAGGCGGCCGAGGCGCTGAGCTGGGGCCTGGCCGACCGCGTCGTGCCGGCGGGCGAGGCGCTGAACGCCGCCCAGGCCCTGGCCGCCCAGATCGCCGCCTTCCCGCAGGTCTGCCTGCGCGCCGACCGCGCCTCGGCCTTCGCCCAGTGGGACGTCTCGCTGGAGGAAGCGCTGAAGGTCGAGGGGATCGGCGGGCTGGAGCCGCTGCGCCGCGAGGCCCGGGCCGGCGCCGCGCGGTTCAAGGACGGCGAGGGGCGCGGGGGAAAGTTCTGAACCCTCCAAATGATCCGCTCATCCCGGCGAATGCCGGGACCCAGATGGAATGGCCGTGGGGATGACGCCAAGCGCGCATCGCCCTTCCAATCAGCCACTCAGCTATAGGATCTGGGTTCCGGCATTCGCCGGGATGAGCGGATTCTTGAGAACTAAAACCGCGCGGCCTTGCGCCACCACTGGCTGACCAGCATCGGCCCGAACGCGGCGCTGATGCCGCAGGCGTCGGCGAACAGGTCGAACCACGAGGCGTCGCGGCCGACCAGGCCCTGCAGGATCTCGATCCCCCCGCCGAACGCCAGGATCACCAGGCCGATGCGGTGCAGCCGGCTCTGCGGCAGGGCCAGGCTGGCCAGGACGCTCAACACATAGAAGACGATGAAGTGCTTGGCCTTGTCCCACGGGATCAGGCCCAGGCTGTCGTCGTCGGGCAGCAAGGCCCGGGCCAGGGCATAGGCCGAGGCGGCCAGGAAGACGATGAAGATCAGGCGGTTGATCTTGCGGGCGCGGATGGACATCAGGGCTCCTGGCTGGGCTCCCTCGCACCTAGCCGGTCCAGCGAGGCTTGAAAATGGCGAGACGGCGTCTTCGTCGCATCGCCTCGTCGGCTGCACGGACTCTGCACCAAGATCCCTCTCCCCTTGCGGGAGAGGGTGGCGTCCCAAGGATGCCGGGTGAGGGGTCGCACCAACACAAACGCCGCGCCCAGCGGTCGGGCTGGACGCGGCGGATGGTTTTGAGAGACCCCTCATCCGGCCCTTCGGGCCACCTTCTCCCGCAAGGGGAGAAGGATCAGAGAGCCCGTCAGAACGTCAGCGCTCGCGCTTCCTTGACGTGCGGCAGGGCCTGGATCTTGGCCAGCAGGGCGTCGTCCGGGGCCTGGTCGACGCCGACCAGGGCGATCGCATCTTCGTCAGCGGAAAGCCGGCCGAGGTTGAAGGTGGCGATGTTGACGCCCGCCTCGCCCAGCAGCATGCCCAGGGCGCCGATGAAGCCCGGCTTGTCCAGGTTGTTGATGTAGAGCATGGCCGGCGAGAAGCCCGCGTCCAGCTCCATGCCCTTGACCTCGACGATGCGCGGCGCGCCGGCGATCACCGTGCCGGCGAAGGCGCGCTTGCCCTTCTCGGTGGTGATGGTCACGCGCATCAGGCTGTCATAGGTGGGGCTGACCTCCTGGCGGCTCTCCGAGACGGTGATGCCGCGCTCCTTGGCCACGGCCGGCGCGGAGACCATGTTGATCTCGGCCAGCATCGGCTTGAGGATTCCGGCCAGGGCCGCCGAGGTCATCGGCTTGACGTTCAGCTTGGAGACCTCGCCCTCGAAGGCGATGTCGATGGCGGAGATGCCGAAGTCGACCATCTGGCCGGCCAGGGCGCCGATCTTCTCGGCCAGGGCCACGAACGGCTTCAGCTTGGGGGCTTCTTCCGCGGTGATCGACGGGCTGTTCAGGGCGTTGGTGACCGCGCCGGTCAGCAGGTAGTCGCTCATCTGCTCGGCGACCTGCAGGGCGACGTTCTCCTGGGCCTCGTTGGTGCTGGCGCCCAGGTGCGGGGTGGCCACGACCTTGTCCGAACCGAACAGCGGGTTTTCCTTGGCCGGCTCGGTGACGAACACGTCGAAGGCCGCGCCGCCCACGTGGCCGTCGTCCAGCAGCTTGCGCAGGGCCGCCTCGTCGACCAGGCCGCCGCGGGCGCAGTTGACGATCAGCACGCCCTTCTTGGTCTTGGCCAGGTTCTCGGCCGACAGGATGTTGCGGGTCTTGTCGGTCAGCGGGGTGTGCAGGGTGATGACGTCGGCGCGGGCCAGCAGGTCCTCCAGCTCGACCTTCTCCACGCCCATCTCGATGGCGCGCTCAGGGCTCAGGAAGGGGTCGTAGGCCACGACCTTCATCTTCAGGCCCAGCGCCCGGTCGGCGACGATGCCGCCGATGTTGCCGGCCCCGATCAGGCCCAGGGTCTTGGCGTACAGCTCCACGCCCATGAAGCGGTTCTTCTCCCACTTGCCGGCCTGGGTGCTGGCGTCGGCCGCCGGCAGCTGGCGGGCCAGGGCGAACATCATGGCGATGGCGTGCTCGGCCGTGGTGATCGAGTTGCCGAACGGGGTGTTCATCACCACCACGCCCTTGGCGGTGGCGGCCGGGATGTCGACATTGTCGACGCCGATGCCGGCCCGGGCGATGACCTTCAGCCGGTTGGCGGCGGCGATCACGTCCTTGTCGAGCTTGGCGCCCGAGCGGATGGCGATGCCGTCATAGTCGCCGATCACGGCGATCAGCTCGTCCTTGGTCAGGCCGGTCTTGATGTCGAAGTCGACGCCGCGGTTTTTGAAGATGTCGACGGCGGCGGGGCTGAGCTTGTCAGCGATGAGGACGCGGGGAGCGGTCATGGAGGTGTTCTCCGATTTCGAGCCCTTCCCCCTTGATGGGGGAAGGGTTGGGATGGGGGTGCGTGCTGAGGTGGCGGGGTTCACCCCCACCCCTGCCCCTCCCCCATCAAGGGGGAGGGAGGGCGCATTGCGAGCTTTAAGCGGCGGCCAGTTCGGCCGAGACCGAGGCGAACGCCCAGTCCAGCCACGGCGTCAGGGCCTCGAGATCCGAGGCCTCGACGGTGGCGCCGCACCAGATGCGCAGGCCGGCCGGGGCGTCGCGATAGCCGCCGATGTCGAGGGCCGCGCCCTCCTTCTCGAGCAGGCCGGCCAGCTTCTTGGCGAAGTCGGCCTGGGCGTCTTCCGGCAGGGCGGCGATCTTGGGATCGACGACCTTCAGGCACACCGAGGTGTTGGAGCGGATCTCCGGCGTGGCCGCCAGGAACTCGACCCACGGGGTGCGCGCGACCCAGTCGGCGATGACCGCCAGGTTCTGGTCGGCGCGGGCCTGCATGGCTTCCAGGCCGCCGATCGAGGCGGCCCACTTCAGGGCGTCCAGCGCATCCTCGACACAGAGCATCGAGGGCGTGTTGATGGTCGCGCCTTCGAAGATGTCGGCGGCGAGCTTGCCGCCCTTGGTCATGCGGAACAGCTTCGGCATCGGCCAGGCGGGGGTGTAGCTCTCCAGGCGGGCCACGGCGCGGGGCGACAGGATCAGCACGCCGTGCGCGCCTTCGCCGCCCAGGGCCTTCTGCCAGGAGAAGGTCACGACATCCAGCTTGGTCCAGTCCAGCTCCTGGGCGAAGGCGGCGCTGGTGGCGTCGCAGATGACGACGCCTTCACGGTCGGCCGAGATGAAGTCGGCGTTCGGGACGCGGACGCCCGAGGTGGTGCCGTTCCAGGTGAAGACCAGGTCCTTGGCCGGATCGACCTTGGAGGTGTCGGGCAGCTGGCCGTAGGGCGCGTCGAGCACCTCGACGTCGGGCAGCTTCAGTTGCTTGGTGACGTCGGTGACCCAGTCCTTGCCGAAGGACTCGAAGGCCAGCAGCTGCACGGGCCTGGCGCCCAGCATCGACCACATCGCCATCTCGACGGCGCCGGTGTCCGAACCGGCGACGATGCCGATCAGGAAGTCGGCGGGGACTTCCAGCACTTCGCGCGTCTGGTCGATGGCGGCCTTCAGGCGGCCCTTGCCCAGCTTCGAGCGGTGCGACCGGCCGAGCACGGCGTTTCTGAGATTTTCGGGGGTCCAGCCTGGGCGCTTGGCGCAGGGGCCGGAAGAGAACTCGGGGCGAGCCGGGCGGATCGCCGGCTTGGCGAGGGTCGTCATATCGATGTCTCCCATCCTTACAGATGGACTGCATCCCGTTGGGGGGATGTGGCCCGCCGGCGAGAAACCTCGTTTCGGCGGCGAAGGCAAGGAGAGATTTTGCCGCGCGGCGGACAAATCGTCCGACCCGGGAAATTATTTTGCGGCGCGGGTTCGGCGGCGCCAGGACGACACGATGCCCAGCAGGATGCAGATCAGCACGCCGATGGAGTTCAGATTGTTGACCATGCCGTAGGTGGTGTCGTGCGGACGTTCGCCGACGATATAGTAGGCGTGCAGGCTGAACTGGATCGCTTGCAGCAACATCGCGCCGCCCAGCCAGGGGCTGGTGTAACGCAGGGCCAACGTCAAGAAGGCGAAACCGTAGATTCCTTCGCACAACAGATTGACGACCGACTGAGAGGCGGGCGGCAGGAACAGTTGGATCAAGGAATAGACGATCGATCCGGCCAACACGATGAGCGAACCCCACCGCTCGGCCGGGCCGCCGCGAATCCAGGCCAAACCGCACACCGCTAAGGTGGCCGTCCATCCCAAAATTGCGACGAGCTGAATATGCATCCCTAGAGTCTCTAGCGCGAATTAGAGACCCTAGGGATTAAACTCTTGCAATATTGCTTAGCTGGCTTCGGCGACGCGCTCGTCGGCGACCTGGGCCGAGCCTTCCATCTTGTCCCAGCCCATCATCTTGGTGCGGACGCCAAGGCGCAGACGGGTTTGATCCAGTTCGGCGTGAGCATCGACCATCGCGGTGCGGGCTTCGGACAGGGCGGCCAGGGCGGACATGACCTTGGCGGTCGTGGTCGCGCCGACGGTCGCGGCCAGGCCCAGATCCTTACGAGCCTGAACCAAATCCGCCATCATTTCAGCGGCCTGCACCATCGCGGCGTCGATCGCCGCTTCCGTTCCATGCAGCTTCGCGGCCACACGTTTGACAACGAAAATCTTTTCCAACGCCCCATCTCCTTAATGAAAGACTAAGGGAAGAGGTAAACGAAAAGTTAAGACGGGCGCAATGAGAAACACGCGTTAGCGTTGTTTTGCGGTCGCAAGGCGGTATCTTGGAAGCGAAGCGTTAGTAAGATTGCGGGAAGATGGACCTCTAGGATTCTCCTGGGACGGGAAATGATCGACGACAGCCGCAGCTCCGGAGCCGCGACGCACGCGCCCTTGCAAGCGCGAATCTCGGCTGTCGCGCTGACCACCACCGTGGCCGCGCTGCTGGCCGCGTGTCTGTGCTTCATGCTCCAGCAGTGGAGCGTCGCCCGCCAGGAATCCCAGGCCAACCACGAGATCCTGGCCCAGATGGTGGCGGCCGGCGCCGCCGCGCCGATGGCCGATCACAATACGGTCGGCGCCTATCGCGCCCTCGAGGCCGTGGCCAAGGCGCCCAACGTCGTGTCCGTGCGGCTGACCGACATGAACGGCCAGGTGGTCGCCCAGGTCGGCGCGGCCAAGGACGCCGAGGTCGACACCCTGGTTCGCCCGATCAAGCTGGGCAACCGGCGGGTCGGCTCGCTGTCCCTGTCGGCCCGCCGCCCCAGCCTGGGCGACATCATGGCCCGCGACCTGGCCCTGACCGGCACCCTGTTCTTCGGCTCGGCCGGCCTGGCGATCCTTCTGGCCAACGGCCTGGCCCGCCGCATGACCAAGCCGATGGAGCGCCTGTCAAACGCCATGCGCGAGGTCGCCGCCGACGGCCGCTTCAAGCCGGTGGAGCAGGCGGCCGACGACGACGTCTTCCAGAGCCTGACCGACAGCTTCAACCACCTGGTCGCGCGGCTGGAGGTCAACGATCACGACCTGCGCGGGGCGATGGCCGAACTGGTCAAGGCGCGCGACGACGCCAACGCCGCCAACGTCCTGAAATCGCACTTCCTGGCCAATATGAGCCACGAGATCCGCACCCCGCTGAACGGCGTGCTGGCTATGACCGAGGTGATGGCCATGGGCGAGCTCTCCGCCGCCCAGCGCGAGCGCCTGTCGGTGATCCGCGAGTCGGGCGGCCTGCTGCTGTCGGTGCTCAACGACGTGCTCGACCTGTCGAAGATCGAGGCCGGCCGGCTGGACCTGATGGAGCGCGACTTCGACCTGGCCAGCCTGGCCCTGTCGATCCGGGAATCCTACGCCACCCAGGCGCGGGCCAAGAACCTGGAGTTCGGGGTCTTCGTCGCGCCGGAAGCGCTGGGTTCGTGGCGCGGCGACGCCGACCGTCTGCGCCAGATCCTGGGCAACCTGGTCTCCAACGCCCTGAAGTTCACGCTGGAGGGCAGCGTCTCGGTGCGCTTCGCCTCGGCCGACGACGGCAGCGGCCTGCGCGTCGACGTCGTCGACACCGGCATCGGCATCGACGCCGAAACCTTGCCGCGCCTGTTCGACAAGTTCGTCCAGGCCGACAGCTCGACCACCCGCCGGTTCGGCGGCTCGGGCCTGGGCCTGTCGATCTGCAACGAGCTGGCCACCCTGATGGGCGGCGGCGTCCATGTGCAGAGCCGCGCGGGCCAGGGCTCGACCTTCACCGTCGTGGTGGCCATGCCCCGCGGCGAGGCCCCCGCCCCCGCGCCGGTCCAGGCCGCCCCGCCGCCGATCGAATCCGAGCGCCGCCTGCGCGTGCTGGCCGCCGACGACAATCCGACCAACCAGAAGGTCATCGCCGCCGTCCTGGCCCCGCTGGGCGCCGAGGTCGAGCTGGTGGCCGACGGCGCGGCCTGCGTCGAGGCCTGGAAGCGCGGCGGCCACGACATCGTGCTGATGGACATCCACATGCCGGTGATGGACGGCGTCGAGGCCGCCCGCACCATCCGCTCGCTCGAGATCAGCGAGAACCGCAAGCGCATCCCGATCGTGGCGGTCACCGCCAACGCCCTGGTCCACCAGGTCGAAGGCTACTTGGCCGCCGGCATGGACGGCCACGTCGCCAAGCCGATCGAGGTCACCAAGCTCTACGACGCGATCGAGACCGCCGTGGCCGCCGCCCGGCGCGACAGCTCGAAGGTCGCGGCGGCTTAGGGGCCGCATCGCTCTCCTTTCAACCGTCATCCTCGGACTTGTTCCGAGGACCCCTGCTTCAGCCGCGAAGAAGGATGATCCGTGGAGCGTTGAGTTCGCGGACCAACCGGCGACGGCTGCTCGGCGGATAGAGGGGTCCTCGGAACAAGTCCGAGGATGACGGGCGGAAAATGGCCCAACAGCCCAGTTCACCTACCTGAACACAACATAACGAGCGGCTCAGAACCGCTTCAGCCTGGGTGTGGTCTCTTGAGGTCAACGTCGTCCCGTCGGGCGTCGGAAAACATTTCGAGAGGAACCGTACCGATGAAAAAGATCCTGCTTTCGATCGCCGCGGCCTCGGCCGTCGCCGCCGTCGTCCCCGCCGTCGCCTCGGCCCAAGCCTATGGCTATGGCCATGATCGCGGCTATGACCGCGGCTACCAGGATGTCGGCGGCGACCGCGTCGCCCGCCTCGACCAACGTATCGACGTGGGCATCCGCAGCGGCGGCCTGACCCGTGGCGAAGCCTGGCGCCTGAAGGGCGACCTGCGTGAAACCGCCCGCCTGGAAGCCCGCTATCGTCGCGGCGGCCTGAGCGGCTGGGAACGCGCCGACCTGGATCGCCGCTACGACCGCATCAGCGCCCAGATCCGCTACGAGCGCCACGACCGCGACTACGGCTACGGCCGTCGCTACTAAGACCCGGACGCCTCGAGAGAGGCCTAGCCGAGCGCCGGCTCCACCCTCAACCGGCTCTCGACCATGGTGAAGCCGCGGCCGCGCAGAAGAACGCGCGCGCCGCGGTTTTCGCACTCCAGGTCCCCGCCCCGGCCGGGATAGGCCTGATGGAACCGCAGGGTCGCCGCGCCCAGCCGATCGCCGAAGAACGGCATGAGAATGCAGTGGGCCGACCCCGTGGCCGGGTCTTCGGGAATGCCGCAGCCCGGCGCGAAGAACCGGCTGACCACGGCGTAGTCCCGGCCCGGATCGGCCCCAGGATCGGCCCCAGGATCGGCCAAGGCGGCGACGATCACCTGCCCCGCCCCGCCCTTGGCCAGGTCCGCCCCGATGGTGTTCAGCAACGCCAGGTCCGGCGACAGCCCCCGCACCGTCGCCTGGTCGGCGACCACGGCCAGCAGATACTGGCCCGCCCAGACCTCCAGCGGCGTCACGCCCAGGGCCCTGGCCAGGTCCGGCCCGGCCTCGACCCGGCGCGGCGGGTCGGCCGGGAAGTCCATCTCCAGCCCCGGCCCGCCGAACACCCCGTCCGCCCGGCGCACCGTCAGGTCACCCGCGAGGGTGTCGAAGGTCAGCAGCGGCGCGTCGACGCCCAGCTCCTCGAACAGGGCGTGGGCGCTGGCCAGGGTGGCGTGGCCGCAGATCGGCGCCTCGACGGTCGGCGTGAACCAGCGCAGGCCAAAGCGCGCCGGATCGGCGGTCTTCAGCAGGAAGGCGGTTTCGGCCTGATTGTTCTCGGCCGCCAGAGCCTGCATCCAGGCCGTGTCCGGCCATCCTTTACCGTCTTGGGCGTCGAACGGCTCGACCACGCAGGCCGGATTGCCCTTGAACGGGCCCGAAGCGAAGGCGTCGATGGTCCACTGGCGCATGGCGAGACTCCGGAAAACGGCGGCTCCCGCGGTCCTAGGGCCAAGGCGTCACAGGATCAAAGGCAACATTGTCTCGGATGACAATGTTTTCCGGACCCTATTGCCCCTCCACCGTGATCTCCGGCCACCGCGCCTGCGCCGAGCCGGTCGTGCGCTCCCAGCCGCCCGCGCCCTTCACCCTCAGGGGATTGGGCCGCAGGCGCATCGCGAACAGGTCCTCCAGCCCGAACGGCGCGAACACCGACAGGCTGTCGTCGGCTTCCATCCGCACGCCCACGCAGAAGGCCGTGGCCACGAAGCGCTTCAAGGCGTCGGCGCTGGTCAGCAGCGGCGGATAGGGCTCGTCGGCTCCGAACTTCTTCTCGAACCACAGGTGCACGCGGGCCTGGTTGCGCACCTCGACCAGACTCTTCAGCGGCTCGTCGAACTGGGCCGCCACGCGCCGGATCACCACGTCCTCGGCCTCGTACGAGATGTCGGAATCGTCGTGATAGGCCACGTCGTAGTCCTTGATCCCGTAGTCGGGTGCCCGGCCGGTCAGGTGGTTCCAGACCGGCTGGTAGACCGCGCCCGAGAAGATCATCCCGTCGGGCAGCTCGAGGTCGCGGACCGTCCGCAGCACCTGCATCGTGGTCGGCACGCCGCGGATGATGTCCACAAGGCGGGAGTCCAGAGCGTTCATTTGCGGGTCATCCAGGCATGGTCCAGCGGTCCGTGACCCGCGCCGAACCCCGGCGCGCGCAGCATGGCCTCGTGGACATAGTTCCAGGCCCGGGCGACCGACTCGGTCAGGCTCATGCCCTGGGCCAGGCCCGTGGCGCAGGCGCTGGCCAGCGTGCAGCCGGTGCCGTGGGTGTGGCGGGTCTCGATCCGCTCGCCCTCGAACGCGGTCTCGCCCAGGCGGGTGATCAGCAGATCCACCACGCGCTCGGCCCCTCTTTCGCTTTTTGGCACGTGCCCGCCCTTCATCAGCACCGCGTGGGCGCCCAGTTCCAGCAGGGCCTCGCCGGCCCGGCGCAGGTCGTCGGTGGTCTCGACGCTCAGGCCCGTCAAGGCGGCGGCCTCGGGAGCGTTGGGGGTCAGCAGGGCGGCGCGGGGGATCAGCAGGCTCTTCAGCGCCCCCACCGCCTGGTCGGTCAGCAGCGAAGCCCCGCCCTTGGCGACCATCACCGGGTCGATGACGGCCGGAACCTCCTTGGCGCTGTCCAGCACCCGGGCCACGACCTCGACCGTGGCGGCGTCGCCCAGCATGCCGGTCTTGAAGGCGTCGGCCCCGATGTCGTCGAGCACGGCGCGAGCCTGGGCCTCGATGACGTCCAGCGGGATCGGGTGGACGCCGGTCACGCCCAGGGTGTTCTGCACGGTGATCGCGGTGATCGCCGTGGCCGCGTAGCCGCCCAGGGCGGTGATGGTCTTGATGTCGGCCTGGATCCCCGCCCCGCCGCCGGAATCCGATCCGGCGAGAACGAGCACCCGGCCCTGGTGTGTTTGAGTCATGAGGGTGGTTCTAGCGGGAAGTGGGGGGTGCGGGGTAGGCGGTTTTAGGCAAGTGGCTCACTCACTTGCCCCCTACGGGTCGCTTCGCGACCGTCTTCCCCCATAGGGGGAAGAGGAGCCGCGGTCTGTCCGCCCCCTATGGGGCGGACAGACCGTGAAGCGGTCAGGTGGGGGCAAGTGGGTGTGATCCCACGTCCCTACTTCGCCCCGCTCTCGAAACTCCCCGCCGCCCCAGGAAACACCACCGGGCTCTCCCAGCCGTCGGCGCTGACCGACGACACGCCGAAGAACCAGTCGTCGA
Source organism: Caulobacter sp. Root1455 (assembly GCF_001426905.1). Taxonomy (GTDB): domain Bacteria; phylum Pseudomonadota; class Alphaproteobacteria; order Caulobacterales; family Caulobacteraceae; genus Caulobacter. The sequence continues at coordinate 518,976 of NZ_LMFQ01000020.1, read as the reverse complement.
TCACCACATTGGTCAGCACCGTCGAGGTCTCGGCCCCGACCGACCGCGCGTGGCTCCAGGTCGGCTCGGTCGTGCCGCGCCACCAGACGCGGTAGCCGGCCGCGCCCGCCGCCGGCGCCCACGAGACCTTGGTGTCGGCGCTGACCGCGCCCTCGATCTTGACGCCCGACGGCGGGGCCGGGGCCGAGGCCAGGGCGGCCAGGGTCACGGCGTTCAGGCGCGTCACCTGGGCCAGGTAGGGGAAGTCGACGCCCTCGACCACGTCGCCATAGGCCCGGCCGTTCTCGACGCGCACGGTCTGGTGCTGGCGGTCATAGTGCTCGGCCGCCTCGGTGACCCGCACCGCCGGATAGCCGGCCTCCAGGATCGGGACCTGGTCGCCGCCCCGGCCGAAGCGGTCGGTGCGATAGACCATCACGACGTCGAGGTCCCGCACATAGCGTTCGGCCAGGCCGTCCATGAACCGGGCCAGGTTGCGCGACGGGCTGTCGACCTCGCCGCCGTTGTAGCGCCGGGCGTCGGCCTGTTCCGGGGTCTCGACCGCCTTGGTGCCCTCTGAGAACACCCGCACGTGGGCGCGGTCGACCGCCCCGCCGATCCCGTGGACATTGCCGACGATGTCGTTGTTCAGGTCGGCCTCGACCTTCCAGCCCTCGGCCTTGGCGGTTTCGGCCAGCAGCTGGCCGCCGTAGAGGCCCTGCTCCTCGCCCGACAGCACCGCGTAGACGATGGTGGCGGGGAACCTGTGCTTGGACAGCACCCGCGCCGCCTCCAGCACCGCGGCCACGCCCGAGGCGTCGTCATTGGCGCCGGGCGCGTCGGTTACGGCGTCCATCACGTCGTTGACCCGGCTGTCGATGTGGCCGGCGATGATCACCACCCGATCGCGGTCGGTGGTCCCGCGCTGGATCCCCAGGACGTCGACGATCTCGACGCCGTTGGGGGCGCGTTTGCCGGTGAAGGTCTTGGTCGGCATCTCCACCGTGATGCAGCCGCCGCAGTCCTTGGAAATCGCCGCGAACCGCGTCGCCGTCCAGCGCCGCGCCGCCCCGATGCCCCGGGTGTCGGACCTGGTGTCCGACAGGGTGTGGCGGGTGCCGAAGCCGACCAGCGCGCGGATCGTCGCCTCCAGCGCCTTGGGATCGACGTCGGCGGCGATGGTCTTCAGGACGGGCTGCGGCTTGGCGGGGCTTGGGGCGGGGCTTGGGGCGGCGGCCGGCGCGGCCACGGCGGGACCGGCCAGGGCCAGGGCGGCGGCGAGGACGAGAACGGAACGCATGGAGTCTCCCCGGACAGACGAGGCAGCTTGGCGGTTCCGCCGCCGGACGCAAGGGCCGGATGGGGGATCAGCCGCGCGGTTCGCGCCACATGGCCGCCAGCGGCGGGGCGCCGGGCGCGGGCGCGAAGACCTCCAGCGTGCGAAAGCCCGCCCCCTGGTACAGCGGGGTGTTGAGCGGATTGCTGTTCTCCAGATAGGCTGGCAGGCCCGCCGCGTCGCAGGCCGCCAGGACCGGAGCCAGCAGCCGCCGGCCCAGGCCCTTGCCGCGCGCGGCGGCCATCACGCCGATGGAGAACAGATAGACGTGCGGCGCCTTGGGCTTGCGCCGCGTCATCTCGGCGTCGACGGCCAGGGCGCGGCCCATGGCCCGGGGGCCGCCGTCGACCAGCAGCCGGGCGGCCGCGCCCAGCAGCGACAGGGGCGGCAGCTCCTTGCTGAGTCCCGGCGGCAGCCACATGGTCGCGCCGACTTCGCTCCCATCGGCGCCGTCCGCCAGATGGCAGACGCCGCGCGGCAGGTAGACGTCGCGCGCCAGGCGCTGGAAGACCGGCCTCAGGCACGGCTTGCCGTCGAAGGTCCAGGTGGCGACCGGGTCCTCGGCGAAGGCCTCGGCGGTGATCGCCCCCAGCGTCCGCCAGTCGTCACGCGCCGCCTGGCGCAGCCCCTCGGCCGGTTCGATCCGAAGCATCAACGAGCCTCCCCCTCTTTTTGGGAAGGCTAGCATGGGCGCGGCGCATGGCCAGGCCGGGATGGGTCGTGAAAGTTATCCACAGGGGTGACCCTCTTGTTCTTTTCGCTTCGTCATCCCGGATCTTGTGCCCGGGATGACGGTGGGGAGGTGGGCGCGAAGGCGTCTATCCCCGCACACCTCGACATAAACCCACGTGAATCCAACCTCTTACACAAAAACGCACGTTTCCGATCCCCACCCTCCAGGACGGCCGCACACTCAGGGCATGACCCAAACCAACATCCCCGCCTGGTGCCAGGCCCTGCAAGCCAAGCTCATGGCCGCCCTCGACGCGGCCTGGGCGATCCTCGAACACAGCGACGACCCCGCCGAGATCCGCCGGGCCCGCGACAAGGCCAAGGCCTGCGGCGAGCTGGCCGCCGTCGCGCGGAAGGTGGCGCTGATCTTGCCGATGGCGCGGGCGGCGCCGGCCATGGCCGCCGCGGCGCCGGCGTTCGCCGACCTCGCCCCCGCCCTCGCCCCCGTCGCCGCTCAAGCCGAACAGGCCCGCCGGGCGTTCGAAAAGCTCAAGGGCGGACGGCGCGGGCGGTTGTGAGGGAGCAAGACTTCGCAGCGGCCCTTCCCTCCCCCTTTGCGGGGAGGGTGGCCCTGGCAGCGCCAGGGTCGGGTGGGGGGCCGCTGAGTCCGCGGTCCAGTCGACCTCCACCACCCTGCACCGCTCCCCACCCGTCGGCTTCGCCGCCACCCTCCCCGCAAGGGGGAGGGAAGCGCCCTTTACGGCAACGCCCGTGACGTTCTCCGCCAGGCCGCCAGAGGCCGCGCCTTGACTCGGTCTGACCCCGGAGCTCCCATCCGCCGAGGCTCTAAAGCGCGGCTCCATCCGGGGCCGGATGCGGGCTTTCGTCCAGCGGACCAGATCGTGATGACCAAGCACCGCCTCTACACGACCAGCTTCGCCAGCGTCTATCCGCTCTATGTCGCCAAGGCGGAGCGGAAGGGGCGCACGAGGGCCGAGGTCGATGAGATCATCCTCTGGCTGACCGGCTTCAGTCGGGCGGAATTCGACGCCCATCTGGCGAAGAAATCGGACTTCGAGACCTTCTTCGCCGAGGCGTCCGAACTGAATCCCGCGCGGACCGAGATCAAGGGTCTGGTCTGCGGCGTTCGCGTCGAGGAGGTGGCCGAGCCGTTGATGCGGGAGATCCGCTACCTGGACAAGCTCGTCGACGAACTCGCCAAGGGCAAGGCGATGGACAAGATCCTGCGACGCCAGGCGCCCGCCTAGGGCCGCGGGCGACCTTGGGCGGCGCCCCCGATCGCGCCCCACACCGCCAAGGCCTGGACCGTCTCGCGCACGTCGTGCGCCCGCACCGCCGCCACGCCCGCCGCCGCGCCGTGCAGATGAGCGGCCAGGGAGCCGCCCAGACGCGCCGTCGGCTCGGCCCCCAACGGGTCCAGCGTCGCGATGAACCGCTTGCGGCTCGCGCCCAGCAGCACCGGATAGCCCAGAGCCACGAAGCGCGGCAGGGCGGCTAGCAGGGCCAGGTTGTGGGCGGGGGTCTTGCCGAAGCCGATGCCCGGGTCCAGCCAGATCTTCTCGCGCTCGACCCCGGCGGCCATGGCCGTGAGGGCCCGGGCCAGCAGGAAGGCCTCGACCTCGGCGACCACGTCGTCGTAGCGCGGATCGTCCTGCATCGTGCCGGGCTCGCCCAGCATGTGCATGAGGATCACCTCGCAGCCCAGCTCGGCGGCGACCTCGGGGGCGCCCATTTCCGAAGTGCCCATCTCCGAAGTCCTCGGGGCGAAGCGCAAGGCGGCGACGTCGTTCCAGATCGTCGCCCCGGCGGCGACGGCGGCGCGGGCCACGGCGGGCTTCATGGTGTCGATCGAGATCGCCACGTCGCTGACGGCGCGGATCGCCGCGATCAGCGGCACGACCCGGGCGATCTCCTCGGCCGCCGGCACGGGCGTCGCGCCGGGCCGGGTGCTTTCGCCGCCGATGTCGAGGATGTCGGCCCCCTCGTCGATCAGCCGCCGCGCCTGGTCCAGGGCCGCGGCGGGATCGAAGAACCGCCCGCCGTCAGAGAAGCTGTCGGGCGTGACGTTGACGATCCCCATGACGCGGGGGCGGACGGGCTGGGCTGTCATGGTTGGGGTTTTAGGCCCGCGACGCCCCCTCCGTCACGATGCGTATTCGCATCGCGCCACCTCCCCCGCTTCGCGGGCGAGGAGGAAGCGGCGGCCTCTCCTCCCCCGTGAAACGGGGGAGGTGGCGGGCGAAGCCCGACGGAGGGGGCGTCTCCAGCCCTACCAGTCGATGAACTTGGTGAAATCCCCGATCATCCCCGTCCAGACGCCGAAGTCGTCATCCAGGCCCGAGATCGTGCGGCCGGCGTTCACATTGACGTCGTACTGGACGTAGGGGTCGCCGTCGTCGTCGAGATAGACCTTCAGATAGCGGTTCTTGCGGTTCCAGGTGTTGGCCTTCTCCAGCGCCAGCGGAGTCTTCAGGTCGAAGCCGGCCGAGAACTGCAAGGCCTTGCAGCGCTTGGCGTCGTTGCAGTCGTAGAAATAGATCTTGAAGGTCTGGCCCTCGGCGGCGCTGTTGATCATCGGATCGCCGCTGCCGTCCTTGGTCAGCTCGGCCTTGTAGCCGCCCTTCTGCAGCCACGCCGACACTTCGGGACCGGTCATGCCGTCCTTGTCGATGCTCTGGGCCTGGGCCGCGCCGGCGCCGGTCGAAAGCGCCATGGCGGCCGCCAGGGCGATCATCACCGTCTTCATCTCAAACCCCTCCCCCGCCGCTCGTCGCGGCCAAGGCGCAGGTTAGCCCCGTCGATGCGGCAGGCAAAGAAAAAGCCGGATCGGCGAACCGGTCCGGCTTTTCCAACGCTGTCTGGACCCAAGCCCTAGGCGGTGACGCCCGTCGACACCGGCACCGAGGCCACCGGCCCGGTCGGCATCTTGTTGCTCTCGTCCTCGATCCGGGTCGGCTGGACGCCCTTCATCACGTTGATGATCTCGTCGCCGCTGAGGGTCTCGAACTCCAGCAGGGCCTTGGCCACCAGGTGCAGCTCGGGGAGCTTCTCGGTCAGGATCTGGCGCGCCTCGTCCTCGCCGCCCTTGACCAGGCGACGGACCTCGCTGTCGATCTTGATCATGGTGTCGGGCGAGACGTTCTGGGTGCGGGCCACCGAGTGGCCCAGGAACACCTCGTCCTGGTTGTCGCCGTAGGCCACGGTGCCCAGCTCGTCGGAGAAGCCCCAGCGGGTGACCATGTTGCGGGCCAGGCTGGTGGCGGCGCTGATGTCGCTGGAGGCGCCCGAGGTGATCTTCTCCTTGCCGAAGATCAGCTCCTCGGCCACCCGGCCGGCCATCATGATGGCCAGACGCGAGGTCATCATGTCGTAGCTCATCGAGTAGCGGTCGCCCTCGGGAAGCTGCATGACCATGCCCAGGGCCCGGCCGCGCGGCACGATGGTGGCCTTGTGGACCGGGTCGGCGATGGCGACGTTGAGGGCCACCAGGGCGTGGCCGCCCTCGTGATAGGCCGTCAGCTTCTTCTCGTCCTCGCTCATGGCCATCGAGCGCCGCTCGGCGCCCATCATCACCTTGTCCTTGGCGTATTCGAAGTCGTGCATGGTGACCATGCGGCGGTTCTTGCGCGCGGCGGTCAGGGCCGCCTCGTTGACCAGGTTGGCCAGGTCCGCGCCCGAGAAGCCGGGGGTGCCGCGGGCCAGGGTCTTGACGTCGACGTCGGCGGCCAGCGGCACGTTCTTCATGTGCACGCGGATGATCTTCTCGCGGCCCATGACGTCCGGATTGGGCACCACGACCTGGCGGTCGAAGCGGCCCGGACGCAGCAGGGCCGGGTCCAGCACGTCGGGACGGTTGGTGGCGGCGATCAGGATGATGCCTTCGTTGGCCTCGAAGCCGTCCATCTCGACCAGCAGCTGGTTGAGGGTCTGCTCGCGCTCGTCGTTGCCGCCGCCCAGGCCGGCGCCTCGATGGCGGCCGACGGCGTCGATTTCGTCGATGAAGATGATGCAGGGGGCGTTCTTCTTGGCCTGCTCGAACATGTCGCGCACGCGGCTGGCGCCGACGCCGACGAACATCTCGACGAAGTCCGAACCGGAGATGGTGAAGAACGGCACGCCGGCCTCGCCGGCGACAGCGCGGGCGATCAGGGTCTTGCCGGTGCCCGGAGGACCGATCAGCAGGGCGCCCTTGGGGATCTTGCCGCCCAGGCGCTGGAACTTGGCCGGGTCCTTCAGGAACTCGACCACTTCCTGCAGCTCTTCCTTGGCCTCGTCGACGCCGGCGACGTCGTCGAACATCACGCGGTTCTTGTTTTCGGTCAGCAGTCGGGCCTTGGACTTGCCGAAGCCCATGGCGCCCTTGGTGCCGCCCTGCATCTGACGCATGAAGAAGATCCACACGCCGATCAGCAGCAGGATCGGCAGCATCTGGAACAGCAGGCCCAGCAGGCTGAAGGTGTTGCGCTGGTAGACGATCACCGAGTTGCGCGCCTCCAGGCGCTTGACCAGATCCTCGGAGTTCGGCGGCACGTTGACCGAATAGGGCTTGCCGGTCTTGGGCTCGACCTTGACGACGTCGCCGCTGATGTCGGCCTTCTTGACCTCGCCGTTGTCGATGTTCTTGAGCAGCTGCGAGTAGCTGACCTCGCCGTTGCCGCCGGGCTTTCCGCCCTGGCTCACGACGGTGTAGGCCATCACCAGCACCACCACGATCGTCGCCCAGATGCCCAGGGTCTTGAAATTCATACGCGTTGTCTTCCCAACGATAGTCTCTGACCTTCCAAGATAGGATGGTCCGGCCGGTTTCGCCACGCGCGGGATATCATGTCGCGGGCTCTTGATCGACACGGCCCGTCGCCGCCTCGAAACGATCCATCACAAGACAACGCGCGCGCGCCGCTTTCGCCTCTGCAAGGATCGGGCAACTGACCGTCCCGTCGGGGGCCAGCACCGCCGGCAGGCTGGGCCGGGCGGCGGCCGGGAGGCCTTGCAGGACCTGGCGTTGCGCGGCGGGCAGGCGGGCGGCGAGGCCTTGCAGGGGGCGAACGGTCAGGCCGGGCTCGGCGGCGGTGATCTCGTAGCGGCCGTCCCAGACGAGAGGTTGACCGGGGATCAAGGCCCTCCCCCCATGGGGGAGGTGATCCGAAGAATCGGTGGGGGCAGACGTCGGGCGCTCGACCACTCCCCCCTCCGTCGGCTTCGCCGACACCTCCCCCACGGGGGGAGGGCCTGGTGCGCGTCTGGCCTCGCCCGGTTCGCGGAAGAAGGACACGACGTCCCCCGCCTCGATCCGCGCCCCGGCCAGGGTGGCGGTGAAGGTCTCGCCGCGTCCGATTCGCTCGACCAGCCGCCGCAGCCGCTCGCCGCGCGGCGGCCGCGACGTGCCGGCCGCGCACAGGCAGGCGGCGGCGACCTGGGCGGCGGGGGCGTCGCGGGGGAGCGTCAGATAGCCCTCTCCTCCCCCGTGAAACGGGGGAGGTGGCGCGGCGCCGATAGGCGACGTGACGGAGGGGGCGTCCGGTGCTGGCGGGCGTCGGCAGGACGCCACCTCCCCCGTTCCGCCGCGCTCCTCGGGGGAGGAGAGCCGTCTCCGCGCCCGCGCCCGCGCCGACCCGGGATCCTCATTGGCGGGATCGTCCAGCCAGGTCTCGCCTCGCGCCGCCAGCCAATCGCGGATCTCGCCGCGTCCGACCGCCAGCAGCGGCCGCAGCACGAACACGCCCCGGCCCTGCGGCCAGGCGGGCGACGGCGACCATTCGCGGGGATCCGGCACCGTCGAGCCCTCGGCCCGCATCAGGGCGGCCTCGGCCAGGTCGTCTTCGGTGTGGCCCAGCAGCAGGACGCGCGCGCCGGCCGCGCGGGCGGCGTCGGCCAGCAGGGCGTGGCGGGCGGCGCGGGCGGCGGCCGACAGGCCCGAGGCGGGCTTGGGTCCGGTCCAGGCCAGGGCGCTGGCGCGCGCGCCGAGCGCGCCGGCCTTGGCGACCGCCCGCGCGGTCCAGGCGGCGCTGGCGGGATTGAGCTGGTGGTCGACGGTCAGGCTGACCACGGCCCGGCCTTGGGCCCGCGCCCAGTCCAGGGCCAGGATCAGCAGGGCCAGGCTGTCGCCGCCGCCCGAGAACCCCACCGCCAGGGGCGTGGCCGCGTCCGGGCGCAGGCGGCGGTCGAGGGCGGCGGTGAAGGCGGGGAAGGTTTCGGTCATGGCCCTCCCCTAATTCCGCTCATCCCGGCGAATGCCGGGACCCAGATCCAAAGGCGCTCGGGCTGGCCGGATAAGCGCTGAGCTCAAGGAACCCGCCACACCGCCATTCCATCTGGGTCCCGGCATTCGCCGGGATGAGCGGATCAATAGATCTAGAACCCTAGCTCGCGCACTTGGCCTGGACGCGCGTCGCCGTGGCCTTGGCGGTGACCGCGTTGGGCGCCTTGGGATAGCGGCGGGACAGCTCGTCCAGGGTCTTGCAGGCGTCGGCGGGCTTCTTCAGGGCCACCAGCGAGCGCGACAGCTTCAGCACCGCGTCGGGCGCCCAGCTGGTCTGCGGCCAGCCGCGCACCGCGCCCAGATAGCTTCCCGCCGCATCGGAATAGGCTTCGCGCACGAACTGGGTCTCGCCCAGCCAGTAGCGGGCCTCCGGCGCCTTGGCGCTGTCGGGGAAGGCCTCGACATAGCCGGCGAAGGCCTGTTCGGCGGCGCCGTAGTCGCCGTCCAGCAGCAGTTGGCGGGCCGATTTGAAGGCCTCGCCCGGATCGGAGGCGGTCGCGGCGGGGGCCGCGGCGACGGCGGCCGCCGCGGCGACCTCCTGGTCGGCGAGACGCTTTTCCAGGGCGGCCAGGCGCTGGTCCAGCGCGTCGGTGCGGGTCTTCTCGCTCTCGTTGGCCCGGCGCGCCTCGTCCAGGTCGTGGGTCAGGGTCTCGTTCTGGCCGTTCAGCTTGGTCAGGGTCTCTTCCAGATCGGTCAGCCTTTCCGACAGCGCCGCGATCTGGGCGTCGGTCTCGGCGGCCTGGACGACGACCGGCTTGCCGGTGTCGCGGCCCTGGAAGACGATCGCGCGCAGTTCGCGGACCACCTTCTCCATCTTGTCCAGCCGTTTGACCGAGCGGTCGTCCAGCGGATCGGGCATGGCGGTCTGGGCCATGGCCTTCGAAGGCAGGGTGATCGAGGTCAGGGCCGGGACCGCGGTCAGGGCCAGGACGGAGGCGAGCAGGGCGGCTTTCAGCATCATGTCGGCGATTATGCCCCGGTTGCGGACAAAAGTGCGGCGCCAAACAACGACGCGCTACCAAAACTCTGTCATCCCGGACGAGCGCGCAGCGCGAAGATCCGGGACCGATGCCCGAGCGCCGAGCTTCCGGCGGTCCCGGATCTTCGCTGCGCTGCGTCCGGGATGACAGCACGAGGATGCGCCCTTCCCCCGTCGAGGGGGAAGGGCGCTTTCCACTTACCGCGCGCCGTCGGTGATGGCGGTGCGGGCGTTGCGGTTCTTGGCCCAAGACTCGTCGCCCGTGCCCGGATCGATCGGGCGCTCCTTGCCGTACGACAGGCTTTCGATGCGCGAGCCCGAGACGCCCTGGCTGACCAGGATTTCGCGGACGGCGTTGGCGCGGCGGGCGCCCAGGGCCAGGTTGTACTCGCGGGTGCCGCGTTCGTCGGCGTTGCCTTCGATGCGCACGCGCACGGCCGGATAGCGGTTCAGCCACTGGGCTTGAGCGGCCAACACCGCCTGGGCGTCGCTGGTGACCTCGTAGCTGTCGGTGGCGAAATAGATCCGCTCGCCGATATTGATCACGAAGTCCTGGACCGTGCCCGGCAGCGGGCCCTGGTTGACCGGCGACCGCGGGGTCTGCGGCGTCTGGGCCGGAGGCATGGGCTGCGTCGGCTGCGTCTGCGGAGCCGCGGGGCCCGCGGGCTTCGGCCGCGAAGCACAGGCGGCGAGCGAGGCGGCCGCAAGACCGATCATCGCCAGTCTAGCAACGCGTTGGGTGTCGAAGCTCATCCAGTTTCTCCTCAAGTCCACGGCCAAGGTTCATACTTCTAGCGCTTGAAGCCTTCGCGGCGCCGCGCCAAATCGTACCTATCGCCTCACAATGGCGTCAGAATGTCGCACACCCACCTGTTTTCACCCGCGGGGTGAACGTCGGATGAACGACTCTAGGGCAACGCGCCTTTACGGTGAAGGTTGCGAGAAAGTCGCGGGGATTAGTCCAGCATTCCATCTCGGTCGTCATCCCGGGCCCTGTGCCCGGGCCCCCTCTGTCCGCCACAGGTGCGGAGGGGTGGCGCGCTGGCGCGCCAATCTATCTCACCGTCGGCTGAACCAGGGGTCCCGGGCACGAGGCCCGGGATGACGGCGCTTATTTGAGAGACGATCGAAGCCGAAACTCGATCATTCCAGCAGCGGCGACCAGGCGGGGTCGGAGGCCGCGCCCTGATAGGCGGCCGGGCGCAGGATCCGGCCGGTGATGTCCACCGTCCACAGACGCGAATTGCCGCTGGAGGCCTCGCGCGAGAACATCAGCACCCGGCCGTTGGGGGCCCAGGTCGGGCCCTCGTCCAGATAGCTGGTGGTCAGCAGGCGCTCGTCGCCGCCGTCGGCGCGCATCACGCCGATGTGGAATTCGCCGCCGGTCTGCTTGGTGAAGGCGATGAAGTCGCCGCGCGGGCTCCACACCGGGGTGGTGTAGCGGCCGCCGCCGTACGAGATGCGCCGCACGCCGCTGCCGTCGAGGTTCATGATGTAGATCTGGGCCTGGCCGCCGCGGTCGGAGTTGAACACGATCCGGCTGCCGTCCGGCGAGAACGAGGGCGAGGTGTCGATGGCCGGGTCGGTGGTGATCCGCGTCGACTGCCGGCTGCGCAGGTCCATCACGTAGATGTCGCTGTTGCCGCCCTTCTCGACCGAGAACGCCACCTTGCTGCCGTCCGGCGAGAAGCGCGGGGCGAAGACCATGCCGGGGAACTTGCCGATGGTCTCGGTGCGGGCCGTCTCCAGGTTGGTCAGGTAGATGCTCGACCCCGTGGGCCGCAGCGCCATGTAGGTGATCTCCTGGCTGGTCGAGGAGAAGCGCGGGGTCATGACGATGTAGGAGCCGTCGGTCAGGTACTGCGGGTTGGCGCCGTCCTGGTCCATGATCGCCAGCTTCTTGACCCGGGCCACCTTGCTGCCGCTCTCGGCGACGAACACCACGCGGGTGTCGAAATAGCCCTTCTCGCCGGTCAGCCGCTCATAGACCGCGTCGCTGATCTTGTGGGCCACGCGCCGCCAGTTCTCGGCGGTCGAGGTGAACTGCAGGCCCAGCAGCTGCTGCTGGCTGAAGGTGTCCCACAGGCGGAAGTCGACGCGCAGCACGCCGTCGGACCCGACCGTGACCTGGCCGTTGATCAGGGCCTGGGCCCCGGTCGCCTGCCAGTCGGGGAAGCGCGGCTGGACGTTCACGTCGGCCAGCTTGTCGGCGACGTTGGCGACGTTCAGCGGCTGGAACAGACCCGAGCGCTCGAGATTGCCGCTGATGACCTGCGAGATGTCGGCGCCGCGCCCGCCGCCCGAGAAGGCGGGGATGGCCACGGGCAGCGGCTTGACCGCGCCTTTGTTGATGTCGACCTCGATCTGGGCGCGGGCCGAGCCCGGCGCGGCGGCGACCATCGAGAGGGCCAGGACGGCGGCGCCAGCCAGGCCGGTGAAGACGGACTTCAGGTTCATGCTCGGTGTCCTCCCTATCGCGCCGCGCAAGCGTCGCGCGCCTTGAAGTTCAAATTGAGTTGCTGGCCATAGTAGTCCGGCGGCAGGCCCTCGAAGGGCGCCGACTGGTAGACCGCGCGGATGGCCCGGTCGGCGGCGGCCTTGACCACCGGATCGGACGAACGCCCGGCGTCGCCGGCGCTGACCTGGCCGACGATGCGGCCGCCGGTGGCCAGCTTGAAGCTGACCTTGACCTGGATGGCGGCCCCGCCCTCGACCTCGCAATTGGGATTCCAGCGCCGCTGGATCTCGTCCTTCATGCCGTTGATGGCGGCGGCCTGCTCGCCGGTCATCGCCCCGGCGCCGGGACGGGCCTGGGTGGCGGTCTCCGGACGGGTCGCCCCCTTGGGCGCGTTGGCCGCCGGCTTGCCGGTCGCCTTGGGCGTCCTGGCCAGGGTCTTCTCCAGCGAGGCGAAGAAGTCGGGCTCGGGCTTGGCCGGCTTGGTCGGGGTGGGCTTGGGCGTGGGCGTGGGCGTGGGCGCGGCGGTCTTGGGCGGCGCGGGGGCCGGGGTCGGAACCGGGGCGGGAACCGGGGCCGGCGGCTGCGGCTCGGCCTCGGGCGTCGGCTCCTCGGTCTGGGCCGACTGGTCGACGAGATCCTCGACCGCCGGGCGGACGTTGGTCGGCCCCTCGGTGACGATGGTCACCGGCACGCTCTCGCCGATGATCACCGGCTTGGACGGCTTCCATGGCCCGATCAGGATCGCGACCACCACCAGGGCGTGGAGGCCGATCGACCCCGCCAGGGCCGGAGAGAAGTTGGTTCTGTCGTCCCGACGGATCACCGCTCGGTCACCTCACTGCGCCGGACGCAGGGCGCCCGCGTCCGAAGCGCCCTCGGCGTCAGCCGCCTGCCGGGCCGCCGCGCCCGACGAGGGGCCGCCGGTGTCGGTCAGCAGGTTGATCTTGGCGAAGCCGGCGTTGGACAGGGCCGCCATCACCTGGGCGACCGTGGCGTAGTTCGCCTTGCCGTCGGCGCGCACGAAGATCGGCTTGTCATAGCCGTCGCCGGCGATCGACGAGATGCGCGGGGCCAGTTCGCCGAACGGGACCTCGCCCTCGCCGATGAACACCGCGCCGTCGGCCTTGATCGAGACGGTGATCGGCTCCTGCTGGTTCTGCAGGGCGGCGGCCTCGGTCTTGGGCAGCTCCAGCGGCACGCCGGCGGTCAGCAGCGGGGCGCTGATCATGAAGATGATCAGCAGCACCAGCATCACGTCGACCAGCGGGGTGACGTTGATCTCGGACAGGGCGCCCTTGCCCCGGCGGCCGCGACGACGGCGACCGCGACGGCCGCCGGTGGCGAAGGCGTCGTTGGCGGACATGGCCATGGGGTCAGACCCGCTCGCTGAGGCGGCGCTGGATGGCCGTCGACAGGTCGTCGGCGAAGTTCTCCAGGCGCCCGGCGTACTTGCCCGCGTCGGTCGAGAACTTGTTGTAGGCGATGTAGGCCGGAATGGCGGCGATCAGGCCGATGGCGGTGGCGAACAGCGCCTCGGCGATCGACGGGGCGACCACGGCCAGCGAGGTGTTCTTCGAGATCGCGATGTTCTGGAAGGCGTGCATGATGCCCCAGACCGTGCCGAACAGGCCGATGAACGGGCTGGCGGTGGCCACGATGGCCAGGCTGCCCAGCCCGTCCTCGGCCTTGCCGGTCTCGCGCGAGATCAGGGTGTCCATCATCCGGTCGATGCGCTGGATCAGGAACGCGGCCTGGGCCTCGCCCATCTGGCCCTTGGCCTTGGCGTCGCGCCATTCCTTCAGGGCGGCCTGCAGCATGCGCGGCAGCGGATGGCGCGGATTGGCCCCGGCCTGGGCCGCGACCTCCTCCAGTCCCTGGCCCGAACCGACCTGGTCCTCGAACCGATTGGCCGCGCTGTTCAGCGCCGAAAAGCGGAACAGCTTGTCGATGATCACCGCCCACGAGCCCAGCGAGGCCAGGATCAGCCCGATCATCACCGCCTTGACCACCCAGTCGGCCTGAAGGAACAGCGAAATGAAGGAAAAGCTCTGCGGGCCTGCGGCGGCGTCCATGCGGGGTCCTGCTCCGTTGGGGCGTCAGTATCGTGGAAGGTTGATAGCGCACCTTCCGGGGTTCCGTTGCGCCCTTACTGACATGAAGCGGGGCAATGGTGAAACTATGACAATCGGCGGGGGAGCGGGTTTTTTGTGGTTGCCGGCCTGAGCTTCACCTGGTTCTCCCTTTCGCTCCCCAAACACCCGTCATCCTCGGACTTGTTCCGAGGACCCCTGCTTCAACCGCGAAGAAGGAGGAAGCGTGGAGCGGTGCGGTCCCGGGCCGCCCCCGACCGACCGCACGGCGGACCTAGGGGTCCTCGGAACAAGTCCGAGGATGACGGACGGTGGGGGAGCGAACTCGAAACTCAAACTTCCAACCACGGCGCCATCATCGCCACCATCTCCGCCGTCGGCTTGCGAACGCGGCCGTCCAGGGTGATGCAGACCGCCTCGCCGGCCGCCTGGGCGATCAGCTCGTCGCCGCGGGTGATCCGCTGGCTGACGAACAGGCGCGGGCCCTTCACCCGGTCGTAGGTGGTGCGCACCAGCAGGGCGTCGTCGATCCTGGCCGCCCGCTTGAAGTCCAGCTCCATGCGGATGATCGCGAAGGCGGTGTCGGCCGCGTGCAGGGCGGTGTGCGAGATCCCGATCATCCGGAAGAAGTCGCTCCGCCCCCGCTCGAAATAGCGCAGGTAGTTGGCGTGATAGACGATGCCGGAGAAGTCGGTGTCTTCGTAGTAGATCCGGACCGGAAGCTGGTGCTCGCGGCCGTCGAAGACGCCAGCGGTGGGCTGAGGAATCTCGGTCATGGCGTTACTCCTCCCCGAACAGCCCGCCCTGCACGATCTTCGGCGCCGAGGCCGGCTCGGTCAGACCCAGGTGCAGATAGGCCTTGCCGCACGCCATCCGCCCGCGCGGAGTGCGCTGGATGAAGCCCTGCTGCATCAGATAGGGCTCGATCACGTCCTCGACCGCGTCGCGGGCCTCGGCGATGGCGTAGGCCATGGTTTCGACGCCGACGGGACCGCCGCCGTAGTTGTCGATCATGGCGCGCAGATAGCGGCGGTCCAGGCTGTCCAGACCGCTCTCGTCGACCTCGAGCCGGGCCAGGGCCAGGCCGGCGGCCTTGCGGTCGATCACGGTCGCCCCGTCGGCGGCGGCGAAGTCGCGCACGCGGCGCAGCAGGCGGCCGGCGACGCGCGGCGTGCCCCGGGCCCGTTTGGCGATCTCGTCGGCCCCGTCGTCCGACAGCGGCGCGCCCATCTTGCGGGCGGCGTGCAGCAGCACGTGGCGCAGCTCGGCCGGGGTGTAGAACTCCAGGCGGATCGGGATGCCGAAGCGGTCGCGCAGCGGCGTGGCCAGCATGCCCGCCCGGGTGGTGGCGGCCACCAGGGTGAACGGCGCCAGGTCGATGCGGATCGAGCGCGCCGAAGGCCCCTCGCCGATCACCAGGTCCAGCACATGGTCCTCCATGGCCGGATAGAGGATCTCCTCCACGGTCGAGGGCAGGCGGTGGATCTCGTCGATGAACAGGACGTCGTTGGCTTCCAGATTGGTCAGGATCGCCGCCAGGTCGCCGGCCTTGTTCAGCACGGGGCCGGAGGTGGCGCGGAAGTTGACGCCCAGCTCGCGGGCGACGATCTGGGCCAGGGTGGTCTTGCCCAGGCCGGGCGGACCGAACAGCAGCACATGGTCCAGGGCCTCGCCCCGGCCCTTGGCCGCCTCGATGAAGATGCGCAGGTTGCCCTTGGCCTGCTCCTGGCCGACGAACTCGGCCAGGGTCTGCGGGCGCATGGCGCGGTCGGAGGCGCCGGGGATCTGTTCGCCGTGTTGCGCTTCGCCGGAGATGATGCGGGTCACCGGCCCAGCTCCTGCAGCCCGGCCTTGATCAGCGCCTGAACGGTCGCCTCGTCGCCCAGCTTGGCGGCGGCGGCTTCGACCACGCGCCGCGCGTTGACCTCGGCCACGCCCAGGCCCATCAGCGCCGCCACGGCGTCGCCGCTCGGCGCCGGCTTGGCGGGCGCGGCGGCCGGGGTCGGGACGCCCATGAACACCGGCCCGTCGGTGATCGGCTTGTCCTTCAGCTCGGTGACGATCCGCAGGGCCAGCTTGGGCCCCACGCCCGACGCCCGCCCGACGGCGGCCTTGTCCTCGCGCGCCACGGCCGAGGCCAGCTCGGCCGGCGACAGCACGTCCAGCACCGCCATGGCCGCCTTGGGGCCGACGCCCTGAATGGCCTGCAGCAGTACGAAGGCCTTGCGGTCCTCGCGCGTGCCGAAGCCGTACAGCCGCAGGCCGGCGCTTTCGCTCCACTGGCTCTCGATATGCAGCAGGGCCTCTTCGCCCAGGGCCGGCAGCCGTTGCAGGGTCCGCGAGCCGCAGCGCACGACATAGCCCACGCCCATCACGTCGATCAGCGCCTCTTCCTCGCCGATCTCGGCGACGGCGCCACGAAGACGCCCAATCATAGCTTTTTGGCGATCATGCCACTCTCCGATTGGCGACGCGCAGGTTGGCGTGAGTGATGGCGACGGCCAGGGCGTCGGCGCAGTCGGCCGTGGTCTTGCCGGCCGTGGGCAGAAGGCGGGCGATCATGAAGCCGATCTGGGCCTTGTCGGCCGCCCCGGTGCCGACCACCGCCTTCTTGACCAGGCGCGTCGAATATTCCGCCACCGGCAGGCCGGCGCGAGCCGGGGCGATCAAGGCGGCGGCGCGGGCGTGGCCCAGCTTCAGGGTCGACTGGGCGTTGGTGTTGAGGAACACCTCCTCGACCGCCGCCTCGTCGGGGCGATGCGCGTCGATGACGGCGCAGATGCCCTCGAACAGGTGCAGCAGGCGCGAGGCGAAATCGGCCTTCTCGTCGGGGACGATGACCCCGTGGGCGACGTGGCTCATGCGCGAGCCCTCGACGCTGAGCACGCCCCAGCCGGTGCGGCGCAGGCCGGGGTCGAGCCCCAGGATTCGGATCGGGATGCGATTCGCGTTCATCATGTGTTCTCGCACCATCGCCGGTTTCGCCCCCAAGGAAAAGGCGCGACTTCGCTAACGAAACCTTAAGATTGGAGCCCGTCAGGCCGGGTTCAGCGCCGCCGCCTGGAACAGCCGGTCCGCCAGTAGGGCCTCGACGGCCGGCGCGTCGACCCAGAGACAGAGCTCGGCGTTCGGCTCGCCGTCGATCCGCTCGATCCGGCCCAGGTGCTCGCCGTCGGTCAGCACCCGCAGGCGCACGGGCTCGAAGGCGAACAGCGACGGGGCCAACAGGCTGGCGGCGACCACGGCGTCGTGCGGGTGGCAGCCGGCCTCCACGCCCCAGGCCCGCCGGTGGAAGGCCATGTACGGCCCCATGGCCTTGTTCAGCCGCGCCGACAGCGGCGAGCCGCAGGCCGCCGAGCCCTCGGCCATGGCCTGGGCGGTCAGGGTGACGCGCGAACTGATGTCCAGCGGCACGAGGCGCGGCATGACCCCGCGCTCCAGCACCCGGGCCAGGGCCTCGGCGTCGCTCCAGCTGTTGAAGTCGGCCCCGCCGCTAGCCTTGCCCTCGACGGTGAAGGCCCCGGCCATGATGGTCGGCCGCCAGGCGCGGAACGCGGCGGGATCCTCCAGCAGGCCGTTGGCCAGGTTGGTCAGCGGGCCCAGGAACAATCCCGCCACCTTGGCCCGGGCCCGGAAGGCCAGCAGGCTGCCGCCTTGCCCCCGGTCCAGCTCGGGCAGCTTCCAGCGTTGGGAGAAGCCGGCGCCGTTCAGGCCGTCGACCCCGTGGGCCGGCCGCATCCGCTCGACCCGCCGTTTGGCCACCCCCGAGCCGGCGCCGATATAGACCTCGGCCGGGCAGCCCGCGAGGCGCAGCACGCCGCGGGCGTTGGCGGCGGCCTGGTCGACATAGGTGTTGCCGAACACCGCCGAGACCGAAACGATCTCCACCAGGTCGCGCGAGCGCGCCAGCATGGCCAGGGCCAGGGCGTCGTCGACGCCGCAGTCGGTATCGATGTGCAAGCGCAGCGGCATGCGGCCAGCATAGCGCGGCCGCCCGGTCGCCGGGAAGCCGCTCCGCCGCCCGGGCCGCCGGTTTTCGCCCCGGCTACGGCCCGCGCGGCCCCAGGATCAGCAAGGCGGGCGGCAGGCAGCAGAACAGGGCCACGGCGAACAGCCAGGTCGCCGTCCGAAACGCCCGGAAGCTGCCCACCGCCAGGCGCCGGTGAAGCCAGCGGGTCTGGACGCACAGGTACCAGGCGACGGCCGCCAGGCCGATCGCCGCGCCCGCCAGCCGGGTCGAGGCGGTCGGCGAGGCGATCAGGATGACGGCGACGGAAAGCGACAGGGCGAACGGCGCGGCGCACAGGCATTGCAGCTCGAACGGCTCGCGCAGGGTCGCGTGGTCGACGGGGCGTCCCTGGCGCCGCAGCGTGCCCACCGCCATCACCAGCGGAAACAGGCTGAAGGCCACCGCGCGGAACAGCAACGGGCCAAGGCCCGAGGACGCCGCCGCCTCGCCCAGTTCGCCGCGCAGGAACAGGTCCAGGGCCTGGGCCAGCAGGATGGAGATCAGCAGGAACAGCGGCGGGCTGATCAGGTCGCCCTCCTCCCGCCCCGCCTGCGACGTGGCCGAGGCCTCGGCGGGCCACAGCAGCACGCGCCAGAGGGTGCGCGGGTAGAACAGCAGCCCGGTCATCAGCTCGTAGAGGATTTCCCCCATCGTGCGAAAGCGAAGGCGTTCCATGACGTTCCCCAACATGCCGGCCCGCGAACCAAACACTCCAGCTTGAGAAATCCGCTCAGGCGCCGGCGTGTCCGGAGACGAAAATCAGGGAAATCCCTGATTTTGAGTCTCCGCAAGGTTGGATTTGGAAATCTGGCACGCGGGGGTTGGTGGGCATTCCCCTCCCCTGTCCCCTTGCGGGCGAGGGTGGCCCGCGAAGCGGGTCGGGCGAGGGGTCGCGTGAACGCAAAAGCCGCGCCCCGCCTTTCGGCTGAGCGCGGCTTTCGATGCCTGAGAGACCCCTCATCAGGCGCTAGGCGCCACCTTCTCCCGCGAGGGGAGAAGGATCAGGTCAGCCCAGCTTGGCGGCGTCCTCGTCGCTGATCTCTTCGTTGGAATAGACGTCCTGGACGTCGTCGTCCTCGTTCAGGGCGTCGAGCAGCTTCATCAGGGTGGCCACGGCGTCGCCGGTGACCGGAACCTGGCTCTTGGGGCGCCAGGCGATCTTGGTGTTGCTGGCCACGCCGAACTTGGCTTCCAGGGCGGCGGCCACGTCGTTGAGGTCCTCGAAGGCGGTGTAGACCGTGTGGCCCTCGCCCTCCTCGTCCATGTCCGACACCACGTCGTCGGCGCCGGCCTCGATGGCGGCCTCCATCATCTCGTCCTCGGACGCGACCTTGGCCGGATAGCTGACCTGGCCGACGCGGTCGTAGTTGAAGGTCACCGAGCCGGTGGCCCCCATGTTGCCGCCCATCTTGGTGAAGTAGGAGCGGACGTTGGCGGCGGCGCGGTTCTTGTTGTCGGTCAGCACCTCGACGATGATTCCGACGCCGCCGGCGGCGACGCCTTCATAGCGGATCTCGGAATAGTCGGCCGCGTCGCCCATCTGCGACTTCTTGATCGCGCGGTCGATGACGTCCTTGGGCAGGCTTTCGGCCTTGGCGTTGTTCACGGCCAGGCGCAGGCGCGGGTTCATGTTCGGGTCGGGCAGGCCCGCCTTGGCCGCCACGGTGATCTCCCGCGACAGCTTGGAGAACAGCTTGGAGCGCGCGGCGTCGGCGCGGCCCTTGCGGTGCATGATGTTCTTGAATTTCGAGTGGCCGGCCATTCGGAGGCTCTTCTCTGATCTGCGAAGTGAAAGTTAGGCGGCGCTTCTAGCGCTTGGCGCCCCGTATTGTCATCCTCCAAGCTGCGAAGCCCGCGCTGGAGACCCTAGATGACCCCGTCCGATTTCCTGTCCGAACCGTTCGACCCGGCTCGCCTCGGGGCTCTCGAGGCGCAGGACCAGGACGCGATCCACGCGGCCCACAAGTCCCCGGCGGCGGCGGGGGTCGTGGCCGCCGGAGCCCTGTCGACGGGCGCGGCCGCGTTGGGCGGCCTGGCGGTCGGGGCGCTGGCGGTCGGGGCCTTGGCCATCGGCGTCCTGGCCATCGGCCGCCTGTCGGTCGGCAAGGCGCGGATTCGCCGGCTGGAGATCGACGAGCTGATCGTGCGACGCGTCTCGCCGGGAAAGCGGCGGCGCCAGGGTTGATCGACATTCTGCCTGGGAAGCGAAAACCTCGTCCTTCGACAAGCTCACGATGAGGTTTTCTAATGCCGAGGCCTCCACAATGGTCCTCATCCTGAGCTTGTGGAAGGACGAGGACCACGCACCGCGTCGACTATCGTGTCCCCTAAGCCACCTTCAGCTCGACCTCGATATTGCCGCGCGTCGCCTTCGAGTACGGGCAGACCTGGTGGGCGGCCTGCAGCAGCTTCTGGGCGGTGTCGGCGTCGAGGTCGGGGGCGTTCAGCGTCAGGCGGGCGCCGATATGGAAGCTGGTGTCGTCCTTGATCAGGTCGACCTCGATGTCGAGGCTGTGCTCGCCCAGCTTGACGCCCTGGCCGCGAGCCACCAGCCCCAGGGCGCCCAGGAAGCAGGCCCCGTAGCCGGCCGCGAACAGCTGCTCGGGATTGGTCCCCTCGCCGTTGCCGCCCATCGACTTGGGATAGCCCAGCTTGACGTCCAGGTGGCCGTCGTCGGTCTTGGCGGTCCCTTCGCGGCCGCCGACGACATGGGCGTGGGCGGTGTAGATGGCGTCGGTCATGGGGGTGCTCCTTCGGAGAGGTTTGGGGTCGCGCGGCGACCTTGTGACCGAAGGTATGACGCGCGCAAGCGCGGCCGGCTTCCTTAGGGGACCCTCTCCCCTCCGGGAGAGGGTTTCAAACCTCCGGCACGGTCTCCTTCAGCCGCCCGCCGACCCGGATCGGCTCGACGCGGACCGCCAGGCCCGTGCGGTCGTCGGTCTCGACGAACACGCCGCAGACCGTGGCCGGACCCGAGGCCGGGGTGTAGCGCCCGCCGCTGATCTTGGTGGTGAACCGCCGCAGCGGCTCTTCCTTCTGGTTGCCGATCACGCTGTCATAGTCGGCGCAGGCCCCGGCGTCGGTCTGGTAGGCGGTGCCGCCGGGCAGGATCTGGGCGTCGGCGGTCGGCACATGGGTGTGGGTGCCCACGACCAGCGAGGCGCGGCCGTCGCAATAGTGGCCCATGGCCATCTTCTCGGACGTGGCCTCGCAGTGCATGTCGACCACCACCGCGTCGGCCACCTGGCCCAGCGGGGCCTTGTCCAGCTCGCGGTCGGCGGCGGCGAACGGGTCGTCCATGGCGTCCATGTGCACCCGGCCCAGCAGGTTGACGACCATGATGGTCCGGCCGCCCTCGGTCTGGAACAGGTGGCTGCCGCGGCCCGGGGCGTCCGACAGGATCGGATAGTTGGCCGGACGGATCAGGCGCGGCTCGCGCACGATGTAGGTCAGGGCCTCGCGCTGGTCCCAGCTGTGGTTGCCCAGGGTCAGGCAGTCGGCGCCGGCCTCGAACAGTTCGCGCGCCGTGTTCTCGGTGATCCCGAAGCCGGCGGCGGCGTTCTCGGCGTTGATGATCACGAACTCCAGCTGCAGCTGGCGGCGCAGGGCGGGCAGATGGTCGGCCAAACCGTCGCGGCCGGATTTGCCGACGACATCGCCGAAGAAAGCAAAACGCATGAATTTCAGTCCTCTTGGACGGCGATATACTCGCTTTCCGTCAGGATGGCGTCCAATCGTTGGTCGTGAGGCTCATCGGGCAGCCCCTGTGTCTCCTGTCCCACATAGGCCAGGCCCAGCATGAACACCGGCCGGCGGGTCCGCAGCGCCGCCAGCGCCCGATCGTAGTAGCCGCCGCCCTGGCCCAGGCGCCGTCCCTGGCGGTCGAAGGCCAGCAGGGGCGCGACCACCAGGTCCGGCTCCAGCATCGGGCTCGACGGGTCGGGGGCGTTCAGGCCGATCTGGTCGTGGACCAGCGGGTCGCCGGGCGTCCACCGGCGGAAGACCATGTGGCCGTCCTCATCCTCGACGCTGGGCAGGGCCAGGGTCCAGCCCTGCTCCAGCAGCCAGTCGGCCAGGGGACGGGTCTCGACCTCCGAGCCCAGGCCGAAATAGACGGCCGCGACCTTGCCGGCCGGCTCCGGGAAGCGCGCGGCCAGGGGTTCGCGGGCGACGTCGACGACCATCCAGCCGGCCTCGGGATGCTCCAGGGCCAGTTCCTTGCGGCGGTTGCGGACGAACATCCGCAGGGCGATCTTGGCGGCGGCGGGATCGGCGATGACCATGGCCTCTCCTGCCATTTCAGGCGGCGAACCGCCAGCCGGTCAGCAGCCAGGGAACCAGCCCCGCCACCACGCCGGGGGCGACGACCAGGAACAGGGCGCTGCCGATCAGGGCCTTGGTCTTTCGCATGCGGATCTCACGCGTCGGAACGCTGGATCGCATCAGAATGGGGGAAGGTGGCGGCGCCGTGAAGAACCGTGAAGACGTTTCAATCCACTCGAACCTGTTTGTTACAGGTGGGCTCCGTGTTCCCGCAGCCACGGCCACGGGAGGGAACAGATCCCGATAGAGAGATTAAGGTCCCTGGGAATAGAAATCTTCGACGAGGGCCACAGCTGACCCGCCGTTGGAGAAGATAGGCGTTCGGGGCCCGCAATACCAGTGGGGTGTTGTCGCACTTGCCCCCTACGGACCGCTTCGCGGTCGTCTTCCCCCACAGGGGGAAGAGGTGCCGCCGCCAGCGCGGTGCGCGTCCTCCGCCCCCTATGGGGGCGGACAGGCGGCGAAGCCGCCAGGTGGGGGCAAGTGGGTGGGCCGCTAACCCTTCACCAGTTCCCCCATCACCGCGCTCCACCCCCGCTGCGCCTCCGCCCCCGCCCGGTCGAACGCCGCCCGCAAATGCCGCGTCTGGGCTTCGGTGAGTTCGGCTTCCAGCTTCCGGCCCTGGGACGTCAGGCGCAGATTCTTGACCCGGCGGTCCTGGGCGCCGGCCTCGGCGCCCACCAGGCCCATCTCCATCAGCTGGCGCAGGGGCGCGTTCAGGGCCTGCTTGCTGACGGCCAGCAGGTCGAGCAGGCCGCGCACCGAGACGTCCGGCCGGCGGCCGATGAAATACAGGATGCGGTGATGCACCCGGCCCAGGCCACGCTTGTCCAGAATTCGGTCAGCACGGTCGGTAAAGCCGCGATAGGCGAAATAGAATTGCTCGATCTCGGCGTGAAGATCGTCCGTCGGGGCAGGATTATCCAGGTCAACCATATTGACACAATAGGCGCCGCCGCCTCATGGTGTCGATAGGTCAAGATCATTGACGCTGTTGGGGAGAGGACGGCGATGGCGCGTCTGTCGATGCGGAGTGCGGACATCAAGCCCTCGCCGGTGCGCGACATGCTCAACGTGTCGCAGCGCCCGGGCATGATCTCGTTCGCCGGCGGCCTGCCCTCGCCCGAGACCTTCGCGGGGCTGGACCTGCCCCCGCCGCCGCGCGACCTGCTGCAGTACGGCCCCACCGAGGGCGAGCCGGCCTTGCGCGCCAGGATCGCCGAGGACCTGGCCGCCCTGGGCCTGGACACCGCGCCCGACCGGGTGATGGTGCTGTCCGGCTCGCAGCAGGGCATCGACCTGGCCGCCAAGCTGGTGGTCGACGCCGGAACCACCCTGGCCGTCGAGTCGCCGGCCTATCTGGCCGCCCTGCAGGTGTTCCGCTTCTACGGCGCCCGGTTCGAGATCATCGACAGAAGCGCCCCCGGGGCCGGCTGGGCCGAGGCGCCGCCCGCGATGGCTTACGTCATCCCCACCTTCCAGAACCCGTCCGGCCACTGCTGGACCGCCGCCGAACGCCGGGCCATGGCCCGGGCCTGCCAGGCCCACGACGTGATCCTGTTCGAGGACGATCCCTACCGCGACCTGGTCTATGAGCCCTCCGACCGCACGCCGGTCTGCGCCGGCATGACGGGCGGCTCGTGGATCTATCAGGGCTCGTTCTCCAAGACCGTCGCCCCGGGCCTGCGACTGGGCTACCTGACCGCCTCGCCCGACCTGTTCCCGCTGCTGGTCCAGCTGAAGCAGGCGGCCGACCTGCACACCAACCGACTGAGCCAGTGGATGGTGCTGCAATATCTGAACGATCCGGGGCGGGCCGAGCGGATGGACCAGGTCACCGCCCTCTATCGCAACAAGCGCGACGCCTTCGCCGACGCCCTGACGCGGCATCTGGGCAACAGGGCGTCGTGGTCGCTGCCGCCGGGCGGGCTGTTCTTCTGGCTGACCCTGGAGGACGGGATCGACGTCGAGGCGCTGCTGAAGCGCTGCGTCGAGCGCGGCGTGCTGTTCACGCCCGGAAGCCACTTCCTGGCCGAGGGCGGCGCCAGTTCGACGATCCGCCTGAACTTCAGCCTGGCCGAGCCGGAGGCGGCCGAGCGCGGGCTGGCGGTGATCGCGGCGGTGTTGCGGGAGATGGGCTGAGCGCTCACCGCCTCAAAGCACCGTCATCCCGGGCCTTGTGCCCGGGGCCTCTGGCTCAGCTGACGGTGAAGCGAAATGGCGCGCTGGCGCGCCACCCCTCCGCACCTGCGACGGACAGAGGGGTCCCGGGCACAAGGCCCGGGATGACGGTGGTCAGGGGGTTTGAGAAGGAGCGCGAACGCCCCTACCCCTGAACCAGCGCCTCGATCTTCTCGGAGGCGGCGTCCAGGGCCTTGATCGCCCGGATCTCGACGCGGGTCTGTTCGGTCTGCAGGCGGGCCAGTTCGGACTGGGCGTGGGCCAGGCGCAGCTTCAGGTCCGACAGCTCGTCGGCCAGCAGCAGGGCGCCCATCAGGAACAGGCGCGTCTCGCCCAGCTGGCCGACGTCCTGGCTGACCTGGCGGACCTGGCGGTCGAACAGGCGGGCGATTTCCAGCAGGTGGGCTTCCTGCCCGTCCTCGCAGCCGACGGTGTAGGGCCGGCCGTTCACCTGGATGGTCAGTTGGGCCATGGATCAGGCCTCCCTTTCCGTCACGCCGTCATCTAAGTCGAACAGGTCGCCGGCTTCGGGCCCCTCGTCGCCGAGGTCTTCCTCTTCGTCGTGCACGCCTTCGGTGATCAGGCTTTCGTCGCCCAGGGCGGCGCGGATCTCGGCGATGGCGCGGCCCAGGGCCTCGGAAGCCTGCTCGCCGGCCTCCTCGAGAGCCTTCTCGCGGGCCCGCGCGGCCTCGAGGTCGGCGACCAGGCGCGCGGCCTTGGACTCGGCCTCGACATCGAACAGGCCGGGATCGCCGGGCGCGGCGCCCGACGACGCCGCGGAAGCGGCGGCCGAGAACGCGGCCAGACGCGCGGTGCGCTCGGCCGTGATCTTCTGTTCCAGCTGGCTGACGGCGCGCTCAAGGCGTCGCGCGGCCAGCTCGAGAGCGTTCCCTTCGCCCGGGGTCATCGGCATCGTCCAATCATGCGGCGCAACATATAGACTGCCGTCCGCTTCGCCACCCGCCATGGCGACAATTGGGCGATGAAACGGCGCGGATAACAATAGGTCATCCAATGTGAGCGCTCGCGGAGGTTTCTTGGGGTTGACTTCCCCGCCCCGCACCGCAAAACGCGCTGCAAAATCAAGGTAACGTCGGTCGCCTGGACCGGACGCTCGTTAGGAGAAAGACCTCATGGCCATTCGCGTCGCCATCAACGGCTTCGGCCGGATCGGACGTCTCGTCCTGCGTTCCATCGCCGAGCACGCGCGCCGCGACATCGAGGTCGTCGCCATCAACGACCTGGGCCCGGTCGAGACCAACGCCCACCTGCTGCGCTACGACAGCGTCCATGGCCGCTTCCCCGGCGTCGTCACCTCGGGCGAGGACTGGATCGACGTCGGCCTGGGCAAGATCAAGGTCACGGCGATCCGCAATCCCGAGGAGCTGCCGCACAAGGACCTGAACGTCGACATCGCGTTCGAGTGCACCGGCATCTTCACCGCCCGCGACAAGGCCGCCCTGCACCTGAAGGCCGGCGCCAAGCGCGTGCTGGTCTCGGCCCCGGCCGACGGCGCCGACAAGACCATCGTCTACAAGGTCAACCACGAGACCCTGACCGCCGACGACATCGTCGTCTCCAACGGCTCGTGCACCACCAACGCCCTGGCCCCGGTGGCCAAGGTGCTGCACGACCTGGTCGGCATCGAGCGTGGCTACATGACCACGATCCACAGCTACACCGGCGACCAGCCGACGCTGGACACCATGCACAAGGACCTCTACCGCGCCCGCGCCGCGGCCCTGAGCATGATCCCGACCTCGACCGGCGCCGCCAAGGCCCTGGGTCTGGTGCTGCCGGCCCTGAAGGGCAAGCTGGACGGCTCGTCCATCCGCGTCCCGACCCCGAACGTCTCGGTCATCGACCTGAAGGTCGTGCCCTCGCGCGACACCACGGTCGACGAGGTCAACGCCGCCCTGAAGGCCGCCGCCGACGGCGACATGAACGGCGTGCTGTTCACCACCACCGAGCCGTTGGTCTCGTCGGACCTGAACCACATCGCCGCCAGCTCGACGGCCGCCCTGCCCCAGACCCAGGTCATCGAGGGCAAGCTGGTCCGCGTGCTCAGCTGGTACGACAACGAATGGGGCTTCGCGACCCGCATGGCCGACACGGCCCTGGTGATGGCGAAGTTCCTCTGATGACGGCGCGGCCCAAGCAAATCCTGCTCTGGGCCGCGACCGGCCTGATCTGGTTGGGCGCCTTTGTCGGCGGCCCAACCTTGATCGCACTCCCGTTCGTTCTGCCCTTGCTGAAGGGGCCCTGGCTCACGCCTTCGGGCATCGACCTTCTCCTGCTCATCGCTTTCTCCGCTCTCTGGTTGGCCGCCCTGATCTGGATCGGGCTTGTCCACCGGGGGAAGGCGCGCCTGGCGCACTTCGTCGTGGCCGGCGTGATCACTGGCGCGATGTTCTTGCCGGGCTTGTTCGCGCGGCCGCAGACCAATCCTACCGCCGAACTCTACCGCGTGCTTTGAGCACCGGGCCTCCTCTAACCACTGAGAAAACCCATGCCCTTCCGCACCCTCGACACCGCCGATCTCGCCGGCAAGCGCGCCCTGGTCCGGGTGGACTTCAACGTGCCCGTCGACGGCGGAGCGATCACCGACGACACCCGCCTGCGCGCGGCCCTGCCGACCATCCACTACCTGTCGACCAAGGGCGCCAAGGTCATCCTGCTGGCCCACTTCGACCGCCCCAAGGGCAAGGTCGTGCCCGAGATGAGCCTGGCCTTCGTCGCCGAGCCGCTGGGCAAGCTGCTGGAGCAGGAGGTGGCCTTCGCCAGCGACTGCGTCGGCCCGGCGGCCGCCGAGGTGGTCAACGCCATGGAGAACGGCGGCGTCGCCCTGCTTGAGAACGTCCGCTTCCACGCCGGCGAGGAAAAGAACGACCCCGACTTCGCCGCCCAGCTGGCCGCCAACGGCGACCTCTATGTCAACGACGCCTTCAGCGCCGCCCACCGCGCCCACGCCTCGACCGAAGCCCTGGCCCGCATCCTGCCCTCCTATCCGGGCCTGGCCATGCAGCGCGAGCTCGACGCCCTCGACGCCGCGCTCGGCAACCCCAAAAAGCCCGTGCTGGGCATCGTCGGCGGCTCCAAGGTCTCGACCAAGCTGGACCTGCTCAACAACCTGGTCGCCAAGCTGGACCGCCTGGCGATCGGCGGCGGCATGGCCAACACGTTCCTGTTCGCCCAGGGCCACGACATCGGCGGCTCGCTCTGCGAGAAGGACCTGGCCGACACCGCCCGCCAGATCATCGCCACGGCGCAGAAGTCGGGCTGCGAACTGCTGCTGCCGATCGATGTGGTCGTGGCCAAGAAGGTCGCGCCCGGCGTCGACGCCGAGACCCGCGAGCTGGCCGACGTCCAGCCCGACGACCTGATCCTGGACGCCGGCCCCAAGAGCGCCCAGCGGCTGATCGAAGCCATGGATTCGAGCAATACCCTGATCTGGAACGGTCCTTTGGGCGTTTTCGAGGTGCCTCCGTTCGACGAAGCGACGGTTTCGGCGGCAAAACACGCCGCGAAACTCGCTAAATCGGGTAAGATCGTCGCCGTGGCCGGCGGCGGTGATACCGTGGCCGCCCTGAACCACGCGGGCGTATCGGGCGATTTCACCTTCGTCTCGACCGCCGGCGGCGCGTTTCTTGAATGGATGGAGGGCAAGACGCTTCCGGGTGTCTCAGCCTTGGAAGCCTAGGAGGAGATACCCGCGTTCATGGCTCGCCCTCGTCCTTCGACAAGCTCAGGATGAGGGCTGAATTGAACGCGACGCCAACTTGAAATCCTCATCCTGAGCTTGTCGAAGGACGAGGATTTCACGCACGACCAGGGCAAAGAACGCATCAGCGTCGGGCCCCAAAAACAAGAAACGACCCAAATCACTCACGCTTGCAGGAGAACACCACGTGGCGAGGATCACGCTAAGACAGTTGCTGGATCATGCGGCGGAGCATGACTACGCGCTGCCGGCCTTCAACATCAACAACATGGAGCAGGGCCTGGCGATCATGGAGGCGGCGGAAGCCGTCAACTCCCCGGTCATCATCCAGGCCTCGCGCGGCGCGCGCAGCTACGCCAACGACATCATGCTGGCCCGGATGATCGACGCCCTGGCCGAGATCTATCCCAACATCCCGGTGTGCATGCACCAGGACCACGGCAACGGCCCGGCCACCTGCGCCACGGCGATCCAGTACGGCTTCACCTCGGTGATGATGGACGGCTCGCTGATGGAGGACGCCAAGACCCCCGCCACCTACGAATACAACGTCGAGGTCACCCGCAAGGTGGTCGAGATGGCCCACGCCTGCGGCGTCTCGGTCGAAGGCGAACTGGGCGTGCTCGGGTCGCTCGAGAGCGGCATGGGCGAGGCCGAGGACGGCCACGGCTTCGAGGGCAAGCTCAGCCACGAGGAGCTGCTGACCGATCCCGACCAGGCGGTCGAGTTCGTCGAGCGGACCGGCGTCGACGCCCTGGCCATCGCCATGGGCACCAGCCACGGAGCCTACAAGTTCACGCGCAAGCCGGACGGCGACGTCCTGGCCATGAACGTGATCGAGGAGATCCACCAGCGCCTGCCCAACACCCACCTGGTGATGCACGGCAGCTCCAGCGTTCCGCAGGATCTGCAGGACATCATCAACCAGTACGGCGGCGCCATTCCCCAGACCTGGGGCGTGCCGGTCGAGGAGATCCAGCGCGGCATCAAGCACGGCGTTCGCAAGGTCAATGTCGACACCGACAACCGCCTGGCCATCACCGGCGCGATCCGCAAGATCCTGACCGAGAAGCCGCACGAGTTCGACCCGCGCGCCTATCTCAAGCCCGCCAAGGAGGCCATGCGCAAGGTCTGCCAGGAGCGCTTCGTGCAGTTCGGCTCGGCCGGCCACGCCGACAAGATCAAGGTCCTGTCGACCGCGACCATGGCCAAGCGCTACAGCGCCGGCGAACTGAACGCCAAGTTCGGCGCGACGGCGAAGAAGGCCGCGGCCGAGTAGGCTAGCGGCTTTCGTGGATGCGAAGAGGCCTTCCGGGGAGACCCGGGAGGCCTTTTCGCATTTCACACCTCACGGCTGTCATCCCGGACCAGCGCGTAGCGCGCAGATCCGGATGACAGATTTCGGTGATGCGATCATCGGAAAGGCCTTTCCGTGCGCCCTGGGGCAACTCCCGTCCTCGCGGGCCGTTAACAGGCCCCATTGGTTCAAGGACACGCACGATGGTACTTCCCAAAGGCGCCCTGGTGGCCGTCGTCGACGGCGAGAAGCTGGTGCTGTTCAAGAACACAGGCGACCACGCCCCCGAACTGACCGCCCTGCCAACGCCGGACCTCAACGGCGGCGGCGGCTCGGGCGGCCATCCGTCCAGCGCGGCCAATCCCGACGACAGCACCCAGGCCGAGGACGGGTACGCCGCCGGCGTCGCGGCCCTGCTGAACCAGCAGGCGCTGACCAACCAGTTCGATGACCTATTCGTCGTCGCTGCCCCCAAGACGCTCGGCGAACTGCGCAAGCATTGGCACAAGGCGCTGCAGGCCAAGCTGGTCGGCGAACTCGCCAAGGACTTGACCGGCCAGCCGACCGACGCGATCGCCACGGCCATCGCCAACGCCTGACCGGTCCGCTTTCGCGACATGTGAAGAGGCCTCCCAGGGCGACCGGGGAGGCCTTTTTCGTTCCGCGCTAGGCCTCGGTCGCCGGCGTCAGGCGCGCCGGCTCGCCGTGCCGGGCCTCCAGCCGCATGGGCCGGCCGCGCACCCAGAGCCGGTCGATCCGGATCGCCTCCCAGCCGGCCGGCAGGACCACCGGGGCCTTGGACCAGGTTTCCGGCTCGCCCTCGCCGGGTTCCAGGCGCGGGAAGCCCAGCACCAGGCTCGACAGGAAGCCGCCCATGTTGGCGAAGAACGGACCGGCCCGCGGCTGTTCCGGGAACCGGTCGGGGCGGTATTCAAGGATCTGGGCGAAGCGGCCGCTCTCGAACCGGGCGTAGCCCTCGTCCAGCAGCTTCAGCGCCAAGGCGCGGTCGCCCGTCCGCGCCGCCCAGGCGCCGTACAGGGCCGACAGCATCGGGCTGCCGACATAGGCGTCGGCCTGGTCGAGATAGAACCTCAGGGTCGCCTGCTGGTCCTCGGGATCCAGTCGGTAGCCGAACGGCCACACCCCCATCAGCGGATCGGGCGTGCCGCCCTTCTCCTCGGTCTTGCGATAGCCGTCGTGCGAGACGACCACCCGATCGCGACGCGGCAGGACCATGCCGTCGGCGACGGCCCGCCAGCGCGGATCGATCGACCGGCCCAGGCGCTCGCCGATCCGCACGGCGTCGTTCAGCACCACCACGGCAGCCATGTTGGTGAAGGCGGCGTTGTCGACCGGCTGTTCGCGTTCGGCGATGCCCATGGACGCGCGGATCTCGTAGCCGTCGGCGGTCTGGTGGGCGCGCGAGACGATCCACTCGGCGACGCCCGCCAGGACCGGCCAGGCCTTCTCGCGCCGGAACTCGCCTTCGCCGGTCGCGTCGGCGAACAGGGCGAAGGCCCGCGCCACGTCCAGCGAGACGTGGTCCTCGTGCCAGCACGCCGTGCCCGGCAAGGGCGCGGCCTCTTCCCCCGCCGACGGCGAGCTCTCCCAGGGAAACTGCGCGCCTTCGCGGCCCATCAGCTGGGCGTTGGTCCGCGCGGACCGCAGGTTGCGGAAGCGATAGTCCAGCAGGGCGTGGGCCGCCTGGGGCTGGAGCAGGGTCAGGACCGGCGCCGCGAAGGCCTCGATGTCCCACATCACGTGGCCGTAATAGTAGTGATAGTCGTGCCAGGTGGCCAAACCGAAGATCGAGGTCGAGGCGCACGACGAGGCGTGGACCGAGGTGTTGAGATAGAAGAACGCCGCGTCGGCCAGGGCCTGCCAGCGGTCGTCGGCGCCTACCAGCCGCACCCGCCCCTTCCACAGCTCGTCCCAGGCCGCGCGGTTCTCGGCGCGGATCGCGTCGAAGCCGTCGTGCCGCGCCTTGGCGGCCATCCGCCCCGCGTGCTCGTCCGGACGGCCGTGCATGGCGCTGGGCACCAGGCTGGTGATCTGCCGCAAGCGATAGGTGGCGCGCGCTCCGCCGCGGAAGGCGTAGGTGGTGATCAGCCCCTGGCCGTCCAGGGCCGGACGCACGGGCTCGACACCCGCCGCCGCGCCGCCGGAGATCTCGGTGACATAGGCCATGCCCAGACGACCCAGGGCGCCGGCCGACTCCCACAGCAGCACGCCGTCGACGTCGGCCTTTCCTTCGCCCGGCGTGTCGCGCAGGAACCGCAGAGCCCGGCCCAGCACGCCGGTGGTCTCGACGCCCGCGCGCACCTGCAGGTCGCAGGCGCCGTCGACCTCCAGCGTGGTCTCCTGGCAGACCAGGGTCGGGTCCTCTCGGCTGGCGAAGGTCAGCACCGTGCAGGTCAGGCGGCGGGCGCCGGCCTGGAAGACGAACCGGCTGGTCAGCTCGCCCGTGGCGAAGTCGTAGGCCTGCTCCAGGTCGCCGACCTGGTGCGGCAGGTCGGACAGCCAGGCCCCGTCGACGGCGATGTCGCCGGCCAGGGGATAGGGCGCGGGCGTCGCGCCCTCGATCCGCCGCTCGGGGTCCTCGCCGGCGTAGCCGCCGACGATGGTCATGCCGGCCTGCAGCGGCTGGCAGCGCACGCGCAGGCCGATCAGGCCGTTGCTGACATAGGCGGGCAGTTCACGGCCGCCCGCGCCGGACACGGATGGCGGATTGATGGGACGAGACACGGCGGACTCCGACGACACCGACCCCGTTTCATGGGTCGGCGTGTCCCAAACACCTCGCTGGCCGGAAGGTTCGGAAAATCCGTTCGGGTCAGGTCTGGCTTGGCGGATAGGCGTGCGCCCCGCCGTTCGGATCCTCGACCTGACCGTCGACCGCCAGATAGTCCGGCCCGATCGGCACCTTGCCGTGGCCGTCGGGGATGTCGAGCACATAGGTCGGCTGGCACAGGCCCGAGAACCGGCCGCGGATGGCGCGCATCAGGGCGCGGCCTTCCTCCACCGTGGTGCGCAGATGGGCCGTGCCCGGCGCGTGGTCGCCGTGGTGCAGGTAGTAGGGCCGCACGCGGTTCTCGACGAAGCCGCGCATCAGGGCGCCCAGGGTCTCGGGATCGTCGTTGACGCCCTTCAGCAGCACGGTCTGGCTCAGCATCGGGATGCCGGCGTCGATGATCCGGGCGACGGCGGCGCGGGCCGCGTCGGTCAGTTCGCGCGGGTGGTTGGCGTGCAGGGCCACATAGACCGTCTTGCCGCCGGCCTTCAGGGCCTGGACCATGTCCTCGGTGATCGCCGCCGGATCGACCACCGGCACGCGGGTGTGGAAGCGCACGACCTTCACGTGGTCGATCCTGGCCAGCCGCTCGCCCAGGTCGCGCAGGCGGCGCGGCGACAGCACCAGCGGGTCGCCGCCGGTGACGATCACCTCCCAGATCTCCGGGTGGGCGGCGATATAGGCGAAGGCGGCGTCCAGCTTCTCGGGCGACAGGTTGGCCAGGCCCTCGGGCCCGACCATCTCGCGGCGGAAGCAGAACCGGCAATAGACCGCGCAGGTGTGGGTGGGTTTCAGCAGCACGCGGTCGGGATAGCGGTGGACGATCCCCTCGACCGGGCTGTGGGTCTCGTCGCCGATCGGGTCGGCGACCTCGCCGGGGCTTTCCAGCAGCTCGGCCTCGTCGGGCAGGAACTGGCGGGCGATCGGGTCGCTCTCGTTGGCCGGGTCGATCAGCGAGGCCATGTCCGGGGTGATCGCCACGGCGTAGCGCGCCGCCACGGCCTCGAGCGCCGGCAGCCGCTCGGGAGCGATCAGGCCGGCTTCGGCCAGGGCGGCGGCGCTGCGGAGGGTGCGGGCGGCGGTCATGAGGCGCGGGATATGGCGGATTAGGCGGCCCGGAGCAATGCGGCGGCTTAGCCGAGATCGTCGACGAACGCCCGGGGCCGCGCCTTGACCGCGCCCTTCAGCAGCCGCCGGAAGGTCGGGCACGCCATGTGGCTGGGCGCGGGACAGGCCGCGGCGTGGCGCAGGCCGTCGCGCAGCGCGGAGAGGCGGCGGATCGTCTGGTCCAGGTCGTCGGCCTTGGCCGAGAGCCGCGCGCGGTCCAGGCGCGGCTTGCCCGCCACGTCGAACATGCCGGCGATCTCGTCCAGCGAAAACCCCGCCGTCTGGGCCAGGGCGATCAGCGACAGGCGCTCGATCACGCCGGCCTCGAACAGCCGCTTCAGCCCCCGCCGGCCGATCGAGACGATCAGGCCCTTTTCCTCGTAGAACCGCAACCGGGAGGCCGCCATGCCCGTTCCCCGAGCCACCTGCGCGATGTCGAGAAGTTTCACGATTGACCTCAAGTCGGCTTGAAGTCGTAGCCTCGTCCATAGCCCGCTTGGAAAGCAAGGAGGACCGCGCGTGACGCAGCCGCAAACCGAGGCCAACAAGGCCCAGACCGAGCTCTGGAACGGCGGGGCCGGCCGCAACTGGGTCGAGCAGAACGCCATGCTCGACCGCCTGTTCGAACCGTTCGAACAGCCGCTGGTCGACGCGATCCGGGAACACGGGGCGCGCGCGGTGCTCGACGTGGGGTGCGGCGCGGGCGCCACCACCTTCGCCGTGGCGCGGAGCCTGAAGGGGCAAGGCCGCTCCACCGGCCTTGACCTGTCCGCGCCGCTGATCGACCTGGCGCGGCGGCGGGCGGCCGAACAGGACGTCGACAACGCCGATTTCGTGGTCGCCGACGCCCAGCAGCACGCCTTCCAGCCCGCGAGCTTCGACGCGGTCATTTCGCGGTTCGGGGTGATGTTCTTCGACGATCCGGTCGCCGCCTTCGCCAATCTGCGGCGGGCCGCGCGTCCCGAAGCGGGCCTGGCCTGCATCGTCTGGCGCGGGACCGACGAGAACCCGTTCATGGCCGCGGCGGAGCGGGCGGCCGGCCCGCTGCTGCCCGAGCTGCCCAAGCGCGCGCCCGACGCCCCGGGCCAGTTCGCCTTCGCCGATCCGGATCGGGTGGGCGGGATCCTGTCGGCGGCGGGATGGCGGGACGCGGACCTCCAGCCGCTGGACGTCGCCTGCGCCGTGCCGGCGGACGACCTGGAAACCTACGCGACGCGCATGGGGCCCGTGGGTCTGATGCTGCCGAGCCTGGAGGCCGGTCGTCGCGCCGCGGTGATCGAGGCCGTGCGGCGGGGCTTCGCGCCCTTTCTGGCCGACGGCGTGGCGCGGTTCACCGCGGCCTGCTGGCTGGTGCGGGCGCGGGGGTAGGGGTTTGTCGACATTCAGGCGCACCCAAAAATCTATCCGTCATTCCCGCCCTTGTGGCGGGAATGACGGGATAAAGGGGGAATGGCTTCGAGAGGGATTGAACGGCCGAAACGCCAAATATTGATCCCTACCCCGCCACCGGCGTCCACAGCACCTGGTCCACCCGCGACGCCCCCGCCGCCAGCATCACCAGGCGGTCGAAGCCCAGGGCCGAGCCCGAAGCGTTCGGCATGATCGCCAGGGCGGCCAGGAAATCCTCGTCCAACGGGTAGCGCTCGCCATAGACCCGGGCCTTCTCGTCCATCTCGGCCTCGAAGCGGCGGCGCTGTTCGCCGGCGTCGGTCAGCTCGCCGAAGGCGTTGGCCAGCTCGACCCCGCAGGCATAGAGCTCGAACCGCTCGGCCACGCGCGGGTCGCCGGGCTTGGGCCGCGCCAGGGCCGCCTCGGCGGTCGGGTATTCGCAGAGGATCGTGGCGCGGCCGATCCCCAGGTTCGGCTCGACCTTCTCGACGATCACCCGGCTGAACACGTCGGCCCAGGTGTCGTCGTCGGCCACCCGTATGCCGGCGGCCTTGGCCGAGGCCGCCAGGACGTCGCGATCCGTCGCCCCCGTCCCGTCGATCGAGGCCAGCA
Source organism: Caulobacter sp. Root1455 (assembly GCF_001426905.1). Taxonomy (GTDB): domain Bacteria; phylum Pseudomonadota; class Alphaproteobacteria; order Caulobacterales; family Caulobacteraceae; genus Caulobacter. The sequence goes on along the minus strand of NZ_LMFQ01000020.1, from coordinate 483,752 downwards.
GATCGACGCCCGCGTGCCGCGCGAACGCCTCCGCCACCGTCACCCGCTCGGGGGCGGCGAAAGGATCGCAGTCATGACCGCGAAAGCGGAATTGGAGGGTTCCCACCGTTTCCGCCGAAAGCGCCAGCAACGCCGCGCAGTCGTCCATCAGGGTCTGGTACGGCGCGTCGACCCGGTACCATTCCAGCATGGTGAACTCCGGATGGTGCAGCGCCCCGCGCTCGCGGTTGCGCCAGACCTTGCCGAAATCGAAGATCCGCCGCTCGCCCGCCGCCAGCAGCTTCTTGCACGAGAACTCCGGCGAGGTGTGCAGGTAGAGCGGCGCGCTTTCCCCCGAAAGCGTCAGGGCCTGGGTCTCGAAGGCGTGCAGATGGGCCTCGTTGCCGGGCGAGACCTGCAGGGCCGCGGTCTCGACCTCCAGGAACCCCGCGGCCTCGAACCAGGCCCGGAACGCGGCCTTGATCCTGTTGCGGGCCAGCAGGAACGGCCGCCGGTCGGCGTGGTTTTCAGGCCGCCACCAGGGCGAAGGAGAAGCTGTCGGCACGGGGCGTCCCAGGTCGGGGGGTGGCGAACTTGGCGAGGATCGCTATAGGAGGGCGATATCTAACGCAATTCGCGGCCAAGGCCGCCGCGAGATCCAAGGACGCACTACGTGACCAAAGTCGCCGCCAGCTCGCTGAGGAAGGGTTCCGTCGTCGATATGGACGGCAAGCTCTACGTTGTCCTCAACGCCGAAAACATCCACCCCGGCAAGGGCACGCCGGTCACCCAGCTGAACATGCGCCGCATCTCGGACGGCGTGAAGGTGTCGGAACGCTACCGCACGACCGAGCAGGTCGAGCGCGCCTTCGTCGACCAGCGCGACCACACCTTCCTGTACCAGGACGGCGAGGGCTACCACTTCATGAACCCGGAAACCTTCGACCAGTTGGTCGCCTCCGAGGACGTGATCGGCGACCTGGGCGCCTATCTGCAGGAAAACATGACCGTCGTCCTGTCGACGCACAACGACGTGCCGATCGCCCTGGAACTGCCGCGCACCGTGACCCTCGAGATCGTCGAGACCGAACCCTCGGTGAAGGGCCAGACCGCCAGCTCGTCGTACAAGCCGGCCATCCTCAGCAACGGCGTGCGCACCATGGTGCCGCCGTACATCGCCTCGGGCACCCGGGTGATCATCCTGACCGAGGATGGTTCGTACCAGGAACGCGCGAAGGACTAGGCTTCGCCTAGAGCTTCCAAAAGCCTGTCATCCCGGCCGCGGCGCAGCGGAGAGCCGGGACCGACGCCAGAGCTCAGCGCTTCGGCCCGGTCCCGGATCTTCGCGCTTCGCGCTTCGTCCGGGATGACAGGCTTTTTTGCGTTTTCAGACGTGAAGGGCGCTCACCACCGCAGCGCCCACCGACCCACCAACGCCCCCAGCGCCCCGGTCCCCAGCACGCCCAGGGTGTACCAGGTGCCCACGAACACCATCGTGCTCTCGCCGCAGTGCAGGCCGTAAACCGTGGCCGCCACGCCGCCGGCGAAGGCGCCGGCCGCGAAGCCGGTCAGGGCCGGGCGGGTCGGGGCCATGCCGCGCAGCACCACCAGCGTCGCCGCCAGCCCCGGCAGAGCCAGGGTCAGGATGTAGCGGAAGCAGACCTTCCAGGATCCGCCCATCATCATCGACCGGCGATGCTCCCAGTCGGCGGCCAGCCATTGGCCGAAGCCCATGCCGACGAACAGCGCCAGCACCAGAGCCCCGAACAGCAACGCCTTGCGCGGCGCGCCGTCCGGCCGCGCCAGGCGCTCCAGGGCCCAGAAGCCCGCCACGCCCAGCAGGGCGGTGTAGATCGCCTTCATCCAGAACATCCGGCCGGTCATGGCCTGGGCCAGGTCCTCACGCGTGCCCAGCCAGGCCAGCACCATCACCAAGGCCGCCAGGCCTCCGGCCACGGCCACGCCGACGAACCGACGCTGCACCGCCCCGGCCGGGATGGCGCGCGGTCGCGCCGCCAGCTGATCGATCAGATCATCCGTCCGCACGGCCACGCATCCTTTCTCCGAGACTCTTCAGCGCGCGGTGCAGGGCGACCTTGGCCGCGCCCTCGCTGACGCCGGCCCGATCGCCGGCCTCGGCCAGGCTGAGACCCTCGATCTTGACGTCGCGCACCAGGTTGCGCTGGCGCTCGGGCAGGGTCTCCAGGGCCTTGTCCAGGTCCATGGCCGAGCCGGGTTCCGGCGCATAGGCGGCCAGGACCTCGACATAGTCGTCGATCGGCAGGGTCACCCGCACCTTCCGCCGCCGCCAGTGGTCGATCAGCTTGTAGCGCGCCAGGGCGAAGGCCCAAGGGGTGAACGGCTGGGCGCGATCGTAGGTCGCGCGCCGCGTATGCACCGCCATCAGGGTCTCTTGCACCAGATCCTCCACATCGCCGGAAGCGTCGCGCATGCGGCGCTCGAAATAGACGCGGAGCCGGCCGCCGAGTTGAGACAGCAACAGCCGATAGGCCGGGGCGTCGCCGTCCAGGCTCAACAGCATCAGCGCCTTCAGGGCGGCCTCGGTTTCCGTCACGCCTCCCCCTTGTTCGCGCGAGACGGCCTGATGGTTACACCGCGTCGCGGAAAGCGGGAACCGGGTCTGGCGCTGTCCGGCGTTTTTCGGCGCGCCGCTTTTTTGTTCGGATACCGGTGTAACCTTTCGCGGCGCCCGTCCGTAACTCCCCTTTGACCGCGCAGGACGGGCCGACGAACGGCGCCGGGCTCGGTCGCACCAGACGAAGGAAACGCCTCCATGAACCGCACCCCCGCTCTCGCCCTCGCCGCCGTGTTCGCCCTGAGCGCCGGCGCCGCCATGGCCCGCGACGACGCCAAGCCGGCCAAGATGGAAATGGAAAAGTGCTACGGCATCGCCAAGGCCGGCCACAACGACTGCAAGGCCGGCGCCGGCACCTCGTGCGCGGGCACCTCGAAGGCCGACTATCAGGGCGACGCCTGGAAGAAGGTCGCCAAGGGCACCTGCACCAGCATCAAGACCCCGAACGGCACGGGCTCGCTGACCCCGAAGACCTCGATGTAGGCCACGCCCGCCCCAACGCTGTCATCCCGGACGAGCGCGAAGCGCGAAGATCCGGGACCGACCCAGAGCGCATGCGTTTCCGGCGGTCCCGGATCTGCGCTTCGCTTCGTCCGGGATGACAGGCTCTTGTTGATTTGAAGAACATCCCATGTCCCCCACCGCCGGCCTCGGCCTCAAACCGCAGCACTACGCCGAAGCCCTCGCGGCCGAGGACGCGGGCCTGTGGTTCGAGGTCCATCCCGAGAACTACATGGCCGCCGGCGGGCCGCGCCTGCGCTGGCTGCAGGCCGTCCGCGACAGGCATCCGCTGTCGCTGCACGGGGTGGGCCTGTCCCTGGCCGCCGACGCCGATCCGGACCCCGCCCACCTGCTCGCCCTGAAGGCCCTGGCCGATCGGTTCGAGCCGTTCGTGATCTCCGAGCACCTGGCCTGGAGCACCCATCGCGGCGTCCACCAGCCCGACCTCCTGCCCTTTCCCCGCACCCGCGCGGCCCTCGACCGGATCGCCGGCAACATCGGCCGCACCCAGGACGTCCTTGGACGGACGATCCTGGTCGAGAACCCGTCGCTGTACCTGCCGCTGACCGGTCACGCGCTGGACGAGACCGATTTCCTGATCGACCTGACCCGCCGCACCGGCTGCGGCCTGCTGGTCGACGTCAACAACGTGTTCGTCAGCGCCAGCAACCTGGGCTACGCCGCCGAGACCTATCTGGACGCCCTGCCCGCCGAGGTCATCGGCGAGATCCACCTGGCCGGCCACGGCGCCGATGAGGGCGGCTCAAGCTTGCTGATCGACACTCACGGCGCCCCGGTCGCCGAGCCCGTCTGGACCCTGTACCGCCGCCTGGTCGACCGGATCGGCCCCCGTCCGACCCTGATCGAGCGCGACGACGACATCCCGGCCTTCGACGTGCTGATGGCTGAGCGGAACCGGGCGCATGGGATGCTGGCGAAGCGGGAGCCGGCCCATGTCTGAGCTGGGCCGTTTCCAGGACGCTTTCGCCGCCGCCCTCGCCGAGCGAGCATCCGCGCCGATCGCCGCCTGGCTGCCAAACGGCGAGGGCGACGGCGAGGCCGAGCCCGCCGGCCTGGCCGTCTATCGCAACACCATCGCCAAGGGCTGCGTCGACGCCCTGGCCGCCAACTTCCCGACCGTGGCCAGCCTGGTCGGCGACGACTGGTTCCGCGCCGCCGCGGCCCTGTTCGTCCGCGAGCATCCGCCGACCAGCGCCGCCCTGCTGGCCTATGGCGAGGCCTTCCCGGACTGGCTGGACCGCTTTCCGCCGGCCGACGACCTGCCCTACCTGCCGGCCATGGCCCGGCTGGATCGGATGTGGACCACCGCCCTGTTCGCGCCGGAGGCCCAGCCGCTGGCCGCCGAAGCCTTCGCCCTGGCGCCCGACGCCCTGGCCGCCGCCCGCCCGCGCCTGCATCCCAGCCTGGCCTTCGCCTGGTTCGACAGCGGCCTGCCCGGCCTGTGGCTGGCGGCCCGCGAACCCGAGCCCGGCGAGATGGCGCTGACCGACGACCCGCAGGGCGTCCTGATCGCCCGGCCCGACGACATGGTGCATGGCCGCCTGCTCGACGCCGCCGGCTTCGCCTTCCTGACCGCCGCCCGCGACGGGGCGAGCCTGGGCGAGGCGATCACCGCCGCGGCCCGGGCGAACCCCGCCGCCGACCTCGCAACCCTCTTCGCCGCCCTGATCGCCGACGGTGCGTTCAGCGGCCTCGACCTTGGAGACCTCGCGTGACCGACCAGATGCTCGCCCCCGCCCCCTCGCGTCCCTGGAGCCGTCCGTTCGACGCCCTGGCCGTCCTGGCCCACCGCGCCCTGCCCGACGGGGTCCTGACCCTGGTCGCGCGCCTGGGCGTCGCCTCGGTGTTCTTCCTGTCGGGACGCACCAAGGTCGACGGGATCCTGCACATCACCGACGGGACCTATTCGCTGTTCGCCGACGAATACGCCCTGCCGCTGATCCCTTCGGACGTCGCCGCCCACCTGGCGACCTACAGCGAGCACCTGTTCTCGATCCTGCTGGTGCTGGGCCTGTTCACCCGGATCTCGGCCCTGGCCTTCCTGGGCATGACCCTGGTGATCGAGGTGTTCGTCTATCCCGACGCCTGGAGCACCCACCTGTCCTGGGCCGCGATCCTGCTGTTCCTGGTGGCCAAGGGCGGCGGGAAGTGGAGCTTGGATCGGGTGCTGGGGATTCGCTGAGGCCTCCCAAGACGCCCCCTCCGTCGGGCTTCGCCCGCCACCTCCCCCGTTGCACGGGGGAGGAGAAAGACGCCGCATCCTCCTCACCCGCAAGGCGGGGGAGGTGGCGCGATGCGAATACGCATCGTGACGGAGGGGGCGTCCCGTCGCGTCACCACCCGCCATATCGCGGCCCGAACCGGCGCCGCAACTCGTCCACCTCGCGCTCGGCGTCGCGGGCGGCCCAGTCGGCCCGGCGGCCGTCCTCGACCGCCTGGCGGCGCTCGCTGCGCAGGCGGTTCAGCCGGTCGCGCAGTTCGTGCTTCTGCTCGTCGTTCAGCTGGGGATTCTTCAGTTCGTCCTCGACGCCCCGCGCCTCGCGGTCGCGCTTCTCGGCGCGGTGGTCGGCGCTCTGGCGGTCCGATTCCGCCTGGCTCAGGCGCGACACGGCCGCGTTCACCAGCTGGCCGTCGGCATAGCCGATCAGGAAGCCGCGCTCGGGTCCCTGCGGGCAAACCCCGGCATAGGCGTTGCCGTCGCGCCCTTCGCTGAAGCCGCGGTCCTGGGTGCAATACAGCTTCAGCCCCTGGTCGCGGGCCTGGAAATAGGGCGCGGCGTCGGGAACCACCCCGGCCTTGGCGCAGGCCTTGGCGTGGTCGTCCAGACGGCTTTGCGGACGCCCCGCCTCGCCGTCCTTGAAGCCCACCCCGGCCCAGTCGCCCTGCAGGCAGGCCTCCTTGCTCATGGTGGCGCAGCCGGCCAGCGCGCCGACCGTGACGACCAGTCCCAGAACCCCCAGTTTCCGAACCCAAAGACGACGCATGTGTAAGCTCCCCAAGGCATGGCCCTAAAGCGTGACTTGGGGGGAGCTAAAGCTTGGCCGTCTGAACGGCCGCTGAACGATGGTTTCCTAGTGGCCCGTACTCAATGAACCGTCACGCGGCGCGGACGCTTCCACAGCTCCTCGGTCAGGGCGTTGGCGAAGCCCAGCCAGCCGAGATAGGGGCTGGAAAAGCCCGAGGCCGGGGCCACCAGCTTGCGGGCCTGCAGGGCATAGGCGGCCGAGGCCGCCAGCGACGCGGTCGCCGCGCCAAGTTGTCCCCCGACGCGCTTGGCGCCGAGGGCCAACCAGAGGGCGTTGAAGCCCTGGACCAGGCTCCAGAGGGTGAGAGCCCGGGTGCGCGTGGGGCTGGACGGCGCGTTCCAGATCCGCAGTCCCGAAAGGGTCATGGCGATGAACAGCGGCGGCAGGATCAGGCTGGTCAGGGCCTTGGGCTGATGGGCGACCGGCTCGTGCATCTCGGCGTAGCCGACCGCGTATTCCTCGTCGTCGATCATCTTCTCGTGGCGGCGGCCCAGCAGGGTCGAGGCCAGGATCGCGCCGCCGGCCAGGGCCAGGCCCAGGAGCAGTTGAGCGCCGGCGGTGCTGGGGGTGTCGGCCTTGACGTCAATCTCGAACGACTCGCGACCGGCGTGAGTCCGCCTCCCGTGGGATCGGCCGTTCGGGATGTGCATGGCGGAACTCCTCGCTAAACATGCTTGTAACCCGCCTAGCTGGGCCTTGGTTCCAAGGCGGCGAAACGGTTTGAGGGTTCCCATGCTCGTTTTCCGCCCCGCCCGGCCCGAAGAGATCGAGACGATCCGCGCCCTCGAGCGCGCCTCGGCCCAGCGTTTCGTCGGGTTGATGGACGCCCTGGCCGCCGACGAGCCCACGCCGGCGTCGATCCTGGCCCCGCGGATCGCCGCCGGCGGCCTGGTCGTGGCGGTGGAGGACGAGGCGGTCGTGGCGTTCGTGATGTTCCGGCGGGTCGAGACCCGGGCCTATGTCGAACAGCTCGACGTGCTGCCCGCCTTCGCCGGCCGGCGGATCGGCGCGGCGCTGCTGGACGCGGCGGCCGAATGGGCGCGGACGGCGGGGCTGGACGGCCTGTCGCTGTCGACCTTCCGCGACGTGCCGTGGAACGCGCCGTACTACCGGCGGCTGGGGTTCGTGGAGGTGGCGGCGCTGACGCCGGGGATGGCCGCGATCCGGGAGGAACACCTGGCGCGAGGGCTGGATGAGAGCGCGCGGGTGTTCATGACGCGGGATTTTTGAGGGGACGGACGCCCCCTCCGTCACGATGCGTATTCGCATCGCGCCACCTCCCCCGCGATGCGGGTGAGGAGGATTACGCCCTCACCTTTTCCTCCCCCGAGCAACGGGGGAGGTGGCGGGCGAAGCCCGACGGAGGGGGCGTCCGTCCGCCGCGACCTAAGCCGGCAGTTCGCCCACGGCGCTCTGCAGGTAGTTCTGCTCGCCCAGCGCCTTGACCAGGCCCAGTTGCATCTCGAGGAAGTCGATATGCTCCTCGGTGTCGCTGAGGATCTCGCGCAGCAGTTCGCGGCTGACATAGTCGCGGGCCTGTTCGCACTGGATGATTCCGGGGATCAGGGTCTCACGGCCGCCGACCTCGACCGAGAGGTCGCTGGCCAGGCATTCGGGCACGGTCTCGCCGATCTTCAGCTTGTGCAGGTCCTGCAGGTTGGGCAGCCCCTCCAGGAACAGGATGCGGTTGATCAGCTTGTCGGCGTGTTTCATCTCGCCGATCGACTCGTCGTAGGTGATCTTGCCCAGGCGCTTGAAGCCCCAGTTGTCGTACATCCGCGCGTGCAGGAAGTACTGGTTCACCGCCGTCAGCTCGTTGGTGAGCACCGCGTTCAAGAGCCGGATGATGCCGGGATCGCCTTGCATGGCGGGTCTCCTCAGATTCGAATAGTCGGCGCGTAAAAGGGCTGCCTGAGTCCTTTGGACTCAGGCAGAGGGGGACCCTGAGCCATCGGCCAAGTTGCATCAACCGCTATGTCTGCAAGTGTTTCTCAGCCTCACGGAAAAGCGTGAAACCAGCTCGCGCGGCCTATTCGGCGGCGAAGGCCAGGGCTTCGCGGTTGTCCTGGATCATCTGGCGCATCTCGCAGACGCACTTGGCGCACTGGGCCTGGCAGCCCTTGTGACGGAACACGTCGGCCGGGCGGGTGGCCCCGGCGTCGATGGCGGCGCGGACTTCCCGCTCGCGAATGCCGTTACAGTTGCAGACGTACAAGGGACGCGCCCCATTGAATGATTGTCATTCTCATGTAGCGGAGGCGCGCGCCTTTTGCAACTGACTCGCAGTGCGACAAATAGCTCCTAGATCCTCCCCCTTGTGGGGGAGGTGTCGGCGAAGCCGACGGAGGGGGGAGTGATAGGCAGGCGGCCGGATTCCGGATCGACGATCCCAAAACTCCCCCCACCGGCCTTCGGCCGCCTCCCCCATAGGGGGAGGGTCTTGCCCTCTCGTCCCGCGCTGCAAATCGGCGTAATCCCGCCTGATGACCGACTGCCGCCTCTATCTGATCACCCCGCCGGCCTTGGACGACTTGGCCGCCTTCGGCCACGACCTGGCCGCGGCCCTGGACGGCGGCGACGTGGCCGCCCTGCAGATCCGCCTGAAGGACACCCCGGACGACGTGATCGCCGCCGCCGTCCAGGTGCTCAGCCCCATCGCCCGGTCGCGCGGCGTGGCGGTGATCCTCAACGACCGTCCCGACCTGGCCGCCCGGCTGGGCTGCGACGGGGTCCATGTCGGCCAGGGCGACACGCCCTACAAGGAGGCCCGCAAGATCATGGGGCCGAACGCCATGATCGGCGTCACCTGCCACGACAGCCGCCACCTGGCCATGGAGGCCGCCGAGGCCGGGGCCGACTACGTGGCCTTCGGGGCCTTCTTCCCGACCACCACCAAGGACGCTCCGACCACCGCCGATCCGGAGATCCTGTCGATCTGGCAGGAGACGATGGAAGTGCCCTCGGTGGCCATTGGCGGCATCACCGCCGACAACGCCGCCGGCCTGGCCGCGGCGGGGGCCGACTTCCTGGCCGTCTCGGCCGGGGTCTGGAAGCACCCCCAGGGGCCGGCCGCCGGCGTCGCGGCGATCAACGCCGCCATCGCCGAGGGCCTTGCGGCCCGCTTGGCGGCGCGAGGCGCATAACGCCGTTCGCGGAGCTTGCCGGTCAAGCTTGTCGGGCGTAGCGTCTTCCCAACGATAGAATACGGGGAGGACGTCCATGCGGCGGCTTGGTCTGTGTTTGCTTGGCGTAACCGTCCTGGGCCTGATGGCGACGGCCACCGCGACCCTGGCGGAAAGCTGGAAAGCGTCGCCCGGCGAGGCGAAAACCTTCTACGACGCGGACTTCATGCGGGTGGACCAGACGTCCGGCCTGATCGTGCTGCGCATCGCCGAGGGACGGCCCAACGGCCCCTACCGGAGCTGGCCGGCCGGCAAGGGTCCGATCCTGCTGTTCGCCCTGGACTGCGCGGCCGACAAGTGGATCGACCTGGGCATGGACTTCACCGGCGACCAGGGCCTGCCCAAGGGCTGGCGCAAGGGCGAGAAGATCGACGACATCAAGGGCGCCGCCGGCGGCGCGGGCCGCGTGGCGTGCGAGACCAAGGACACCTTGCCGAAGGTGGCGCTGCCCTAGGGGCACCCTCTCCCGGAGGGGAGAGGGAGGGGCCCACGCGAAGCGTGGGAGGGTGAGGGGTCACGCCCTCAGCCGGAGCGCCGCGCCGATGGCCTCGGCCACCCCTCCGGGATCGGCCAGTACGAATTCATTGTCGAACCGCAAGACGCGATACCCGCAGCGCTCAAGAACTTCGGTGCGAACCAGGTCATGCAGTTCGCGATCCTCGTGCGCCGGTCCATCGAGTTCAACGACGAGCTTGGCGTCCCAACAGGCGAAGTCCGCGAAATAACGATCGATCGGAACTTGGCGGCGAAACTTGAAGCCATCGAGACGGCGGCCGCGCACGATCGCCCAGATCTTTCCTCGGCCTGGGTCTGGCCGCGACGCAGGCGGCGAGCGTTGGGGATCTGGTTCATCTCGCGATGAAGCGGATCAAATCAAGAACGTGGCAAGCAAAGTAATCGGGGTTTCACTTTTGACGGTGTCACCCCTCACCCGCCCTCTCCCCTCCGGGAGAGGGTTTCAAGAATTCAACCGCGCCAGCTTCTCCGGATTGCGCATCGTGTAGACCGCGGCGATGCGGCCGTCGACGATCTCCAGGCCCATGGTCTGGAACACCACGCCGGCGTGGCTGAACACGATGCCGGGAGCGCCGTTGATCCGCGCCAGGCGGGCCACCGTGTCGTCGGGCGCGGGCCATTTCTTCTTGATCCCCAGCATCAGGCGCACGGCCTTCTCCAGCCCGAACACCGGGTTCATGGTCGCCTTGGCGAGGCCCCCGCCGTCGGAATGCATGACCACGTCCCGAGCCAGGACGCCGCGCAGCGCCGTCTCGTCGCCGGTCATCGCCGCGGCCAGGAAGGCGCCGGTCAGGCGCTGCTCCTCCTCGGCGCTGGGGCGGTAGCGCGGCTTGCCGGCCTTGACGTGCTCGCGGGCCCGGGCGGCCAGCTGGCGGCAGGCCGCCTCGGTCCGGCCCAGCGTCTTGGCGACCTCGGCGAAAGGAGCGTCGAACACGTCGTGCAGCAGGAAGGCCGCGCGCTCCAGCGGCGTCAGCCGCTCCAGGGCCAGCAGGAAGGCCACGGACAGGTCCTCGCCCAGGCGTTCGTGATCCTCGTCGACCACCGGCTCGGGCAGCCACTCGCCGACATAGACCTCGCGCCGGGCGCGGGCCGATTTCAGCCGGTCCAGGCACAGGCGGGTGACCACCTTGTTCAGGAAGCCGGCCGGGTTGGCCACTTCGTCGGCGTCGACGTCGCGCCAGCGGATCCAGGCGTCCTGCACCACGTCCTCGGCGTCGGCCCGCGAGCCCAGCATGCGGTAGGCCAGGCCGGTCATCGCCCCGCGGCGGTCCTCGAAGATCGCGTCCCGCCCGTTCTTGCCAAAAGCGCTCATGTCCGCACCGCCACCGCGCGGCCGCCGACCGTGACCTTGGAACAGGCCCTGCCGTAGCCCAGCGCGTATTTCACCGTCGGATAGACCCGCGCCGCCGCCAAGGCCAGGGCGATGGCGGCCAGGCCCTTCTGGCCCCAGCGCGAGACGATCTCCTCACGGAGGTCCTCGCTGCTTTCCAGATCGCGGGCCAGGCTGGCGCGGGCGAAGCCGAAGGCCAGGCCCGCGTCCGGTCCCATGGCCTCGCCGTCGCCGGCCAGGATTGCGGCCAGGATCGCGGGCAATACGCCCCGCTCCTCGGCCCGGCGCACGACGATCTGGGTGCAGGGGCCGCAGTCCTCGTTCAGCGTGCCGGCCAGGGCCGCGGCGGCGATCGCGGCCGGCGGCGCGCCCTCCAGAAAGCCCTGCAGCCGTCCGACGCCCGAAAAGGCGATCAGCGCCCTGGGGCTGGCCGCGGCCAGGGCGCGCAGATAGCTGGCGTCGTAGTCGTAGCGGCGCTCCAGGCGGCGCACGGCGCCCAGCATCAACCAGGTCAGCATGGCCGGGCCTCCGCTCGCATGGCGCGTCGCCGGCACGACCGCACGATCAGCAGGCTGATGATCGCAGGCAGGAACACGCCGGGGAAGTCGCGCAGCAGCAGCGGCCACGGCAGGGTCGTGCCGCAGAACGGCGTGATCAGGTGGATGGCGGCGTGCAGGGTCAGGAAGGTCGCCGAGGCGACCGCCACGCCCAGGCCGCGCGCCGGATCCTTCACCGCCCAGCCCATGGCCAGGGCGCAGGCCAGATAGGCCGCCCCGATGTCGCGCACGAAATGCTCGTTCAGCGGCCCGGTCTCGATCACCCCCGGCACGCGCGGATACCACCAGGCCGGGGCCAGCAGCATCACCGCGCCGTTGATCGCCAGGATGGTCGGCAGGATCCATTTCACCCAACGCATCGTCACCTCCTCCGTGTTTGGAGACAGGACGAGGCAGCGCGGGCGGATGTGACATGGCGCGCTGATTTACTCGGCCCCGAACCAAAATTCCGCTCATCCCGGCGAACGCCGGGACCCAGATGGAATGGCGGTGTGGCTGACGCCATGAGCGTTGAGCCCTTGCCAATCATCCACCCCGCTACGGGATCTGGGTCCCGGCGTTCGCCGGGATGAGCGGAGGTGGGGCGGGCCTGAAAAATCCCCTCGCCTTGCTTTCGGCCGCCCAGGCGACTAGGTATCGCGCCCACTTTCCCGATCTTTCTATCCGCCCGCATGCATATCCCCCGCCGTCATCCTCATGACGCCGCGCAGGGGGAACTATGAGGAACACCCGCCTTGGCCACCGCTTCCGCCCTCCTAAACGTGATGATCGACGCCGCCCGTAAAGCGGCCCGCGGCCTGGCCCGTGACTTCGGCGAAGTCACCGAGCTGCAGGTGTCCAAGAAGGGCCCCGCCGACTTCGTCACCGCCGCCGACCAGAAGGCCGAGCAGGTGATCTTCGAGATCCTCGAAAAGGCCCGTCCCGGCTACGGCTTCCTGGGCGAGGAACGCGGCCTGATCGAGGGCACCGACAAGACCCACACCTGGATCGTCGACCCGCTGGACGGCACCACCAACTTCCTGCACGGCATCCCGCACTTCGCGGTCAACATCGCCCTGCAGCGCGAGGGCGAGGTCGTCGCCGGCGTCACCTACAACCCCATCACCAACGACCTGTTCTGGGTCGAAAAGGGCAAGGGCGCCTATCTGGGCGCCGAGAAGCGCCTGCGCGTGGCGGCCCGCCGCCACCTGGACGAAAGCGTCCTGGCCACCGGCGTGCCGTTCCTGGGCAAGCCCGGCCACGGCCAGTTCCTGAAGGAGCTGCACCAGATCAGCCAGAAGGTCGCCGGCGTGCGCCGCTTCGGTTCGGCCTCGCTGGACCTGGCCTGGGTCGCGGCCGGCCGCTTCGACGGCTACTGGGAACGCAACCTCAAGCCCTGGGACGTGGCGGCCGGCGTGCTGATGGTCACCGAGAGCGGCGGCAAGGTCTCCACGATCGAGGAGCACGGCAACCCGATCGAAGGCGCCTCGATCCTGGCCACCAACCAGGAACTGCACCCGCTGGTGCTGGAGCGCCTGCTGGCGGCGCAGGGCTAACCTCACGACCGTCATCCTCGGACTTGTTCCGAGGACCCCTGCCGGGGCGGACAACTCAAACGAAAAGAAGGGGCGCTGCTGTGATGCAGCGCCCCTTCTTCATTTCGCCTTGCCAGCGGACCGAGGGGTCCTCGGAACAAGTCCGAGGATGACGGTCGTTGGAGGCCTAGCGGCAGACGGTCCGCGTGTACACCGCGTCGCGATAGGGGTCGTAGTCGCGGGTGGTCCAGCAGTCGCGGCCGTAGCCGTAACCGTAGGGGCGGGGGGCGTAGCCGCCGTAGTAGCGCGGGGGTGGCGGCGGCGGGGCGTAGCCGTGGCTGTAGCCGGTGCGATAATGGTTGTTGTTGTTGCCGGCGATCGCCGCGCCCAGGGCCAGGCCGACGATGCCCCCGGCGATGGCGACGCCGACGTCGTTGTCGTGGTGGCCGCGCCCGTGGCCGTAATAGCCGTGGTGACGGTAGGAGTCGGCCGAGGCGGCGGTCGCGCCCGCGACCATGGCCAGGGCCGCGACGCTCGCGGCGACACGGCCGATCGTGGTTTTCAGATGACGAGTCATGACGCTGTTCCTTCGTGGCGACGGCGTTCCGACACGTCCGTCTCCATGCTGGAGATCCTCGGTCCCGGCGGCTGAACGCAGGCTGAACGGGACCGTCAGCTTCACCGGCCGCGCCCGATCCAAATCCTGACGGCAACGCCGATTTATTCACCTTTCCGCGCGAGGGTGGGACCAGACGGCGCTCAGAACGGGCGACACACAGGCTTGAAGGCGACCAGGCGATGTCCAGGAACGTGGCTTACGCGGCCGGCGAGGATCTGCAGATCCTGTCGTTCGAAGTCGGAACCCAGACCTATTGCGTGCCCGTGGGCGCGGTCCGCGAGATCCGCGGCGTCACCCCCGCCACCCCGCTGCCGGACGCGCCGCCCTATGTGCGCGGCGTGATCAATCTGCGCGGCCAGGTGATGCCGGTGATCGACCTGTCCGAACGCCTGGGCAAGGGCGTCGCCGCCGACAGCGCCCGCCAGGTGATCATCGTGGTCGAGCACCACGACGACGTCGCCGGCCTGCTGGTCGACGCGGTCTGCGACAGCTTCATCGTCTCGGCCGACAGCATCAGCCCGCCCCCGCCGCTGGGCGAGGACATCACCTCGAACCTGGTCTCGGCGGTGATCACCACCGAGGCGGCCATGATCGTGCTGCTGTCGGTGGACGCCATCCTGCCCGAGCGCCGGGTCGACCTGGCGGCCTAGGCGCCCTGCCGCATCCTCGTCCTTCGACAAGCTCAGGATGAGGATGAATTCGAACGCGACGTATTGATTGTCCTCATCCTGAGCTTGTCGAAGGACGAGGACATCCACCGCTTCCAAACATTTGTTCGAATAACCCCTTCCTTCGGCCCCCGCCCTCCCGTTAGGGTCTCCCCAACGAACCAGGGAGATCGCCGATGAAGGCCGCCGTTCTGCGCGAAGTGGGCAAGCCGCTCCAGATCGAGGAGGTCTCGATCGGCAAGCCGGGCCCGCGCGAGGTGCTGATCCGCACCAAGGCCGCCGGCGTCTGCCATTCCGACCTGCACTTCGTCGAAGGCTCCTATCCCCATCCCCTGCCCGCCGTGCTGGGCCACGAGAGCGCCGGGATCGTCGAGGCGGTCGGGTCCGAGGTCCGCACCGTCAAGGTCGGCGACCACGTGATCACCTGCCTCAACCCCTATTGCGGCCACTGCGAGGTCTGCCTGACCGGGCACATGAACCTGTGCATCAGCCCGGAAACGCGCCGCGCCAAGGGCGAGGAGCCGCGCCTGTTCCGCGAGGATCTCTCGGGATCCGGCGACACCCGGATGGCCCAGTTCCTGAACCTGTCGTCGTTCGCCGAGATGATGCTGGTGCACGAGCACGCCTGCGTCGCCATTCGCCGCGACATGCCGTTCGACCGCGCCGCCCTGATCGGCTGCTCGGTGATGACCGGCGTGGGGGCGGTGATCCACACCTCCGGCGTCCGTCCGGGCGAGACCGTGGCCGTCATCGGCTGCGGCGGCGTGGGCCTGTCGACGATCAACGGCGCGGTCATGGCCGGCGCCGGCCGGATCATCGCCATCGACCGCATCCCGGGCAAGCTGGAGCTGGCCAAGGCGTTCGGCGCCACGGACGTGATCCAGGCCTCGGACGACACGGTCAAGCAAGTGATCGAGCTGACCGGCGGCGGCGTCCACCACAGCTTCGAGGCCATCGGCCTGAAGGTCACCGCCGAGCAGGCGTTCAAGATGCTGCGCCGGGGCGGCACGGCCAACATCATCGGCATGATCCCGGTGGGCACCATGATCGAGCTGCACGGCCCCGACTTCCTGGGCGAGCGGAAGATCCAGGGCAGCTACATGGGCTCCAACCGCTTCCCGGTCGACATGCCCCGCCTGGTCGACGCCTACATGGCCGGCAAGCTGAAGCTGGACGAACTGATCTCGCGCCGCATCAAGCTCGAGGACGTCAACTCGGCGTTCGACGAGCTGAAGCGCGGCGAGCTGGCGCGGTCGGTGATCGTGTTTGATTGAGGTTCACCCCTCCCCGCCCGTCATCCTCGGACTTGTTCCGAGGACCCCTCTGCCGGCCGCGCTGAAGGGTCCGAGCTTTCCGCCGTCGTTCCGTCCCACCTGCACCGCCACCTAAGCTGAAGCAGGGGTCCTCGGAACAAGTCCGAGGATGACGGCCGTCGGGATCTTCGTGCACTCTCCCCCAAACGGCCCGACGAGGCCCACCCCAGGGAGGAACCATCATGAGCATCGAAGGCGGCTGTCAGTGCGGCGCGATCCGCTACCGGATCGAGGGCGAGTTCATGGGTTCGGGCGCCTGCCACTGCCGATCCTGCCAGTACTCGACCGGCGGCGGGCCCAACTATGTGGGCCTGGCGCCGAGGGACGGGTTCACGGTCACCCGGGGCGAGCCCAAGCGCTACGTGCGGCCGGGCGGCAGCGGGGCGGACGTCGCCCGCGCCTTCTGCGGCGACTGCGGCACGCCGCTGTGGTCGGAGGGCCGCCTGCCCTTCTATCCGGTCAAGGTCGGCAGCCTGGACGATCCGTCGATCCTGGAGCCGGCCATCCATCTCTGGACGAGCGAGGCCCAGCCGTGGCATCGGATCGAGCCGGGCCGCCCGGCCTTTCCCGAGAACCCGCCGCTGCCCTGAGGACCTGAATGGCCGCCCGCTACGACTTCGCTTCGGACAACGTCGCCGGCGCCATGCCGGAAGTCATCGAGGCGATCGTCGCCGCCAACGCCGGGACGGCGTCGGGCTACGGGACCGACCATGTCAGCCAAGCCGCCGCCGACCGCATCCGCGCCCTGCTGGACGCCGACGCGCAGGTGCGGTTCACCGCCTCGGGCACGGCGGCCAACGCCTTCGCCCTGACCTGCCTGGCCCAGCCGCACGAGGCGGTGCTGGCCCACGAGCACGCCCACATCTGCACCGACGAGACCGGCGCGCCGGGCTTCTTCGGCCAGGGCGTGGGTCTGATCGGCCTGCCCGGCGCCTCGGGCAAGATCGCCCTGCCGGGGCTGGAGCTGGCCCTGAACGAGCCGGACGTCTCGTACCGTCAGCCGGCCGCCGCCCTGTCCCTGACCAACGCCACCGAGTACGGCACGGTCTACGGCGCCGACGACCTGGCCGCCCTGATCGCGCCGGTGAAGGCCAAGGGCTATGGTGTGCACCTGGACGGCGCGCGCCTGGCCAACGCCGTGGCGGCGGGTTTCGACCTGAAGGCCGTGCCGAAGATCGGCGTCGACATCCTGGTGATCGGCGGCACCAAGGCCGGCTCGACCCCGACCGAAGCCGTGGTGTTCCTGAACAAGGATCTCGGCCGGCGCCTGGACGCCCGCCTCAAGCACGCCGGCCAGCTGGTCTCCAAGGGCCGGTTCCTCAGCGCCCCCTGGCTGGGCCTGCTGGGCGAGGGCGCCGACGGCGGTCCGTGGGCGGCGCGCGCGGCCCACGCCAACGCCATGGCCCGAAAGCTGGCCGCCCTGATGCCCTTCCCCCTGCGCCACCCGGTCGAGGCCAACGGCCTGTTCGTCGACATGGACGACGCGGCGCTGGAGCGCCTGCGCGAGCGCGGCTGGTTCGTCTATCGCTTCCTGGACGGCACGGCCCGCTTCATGTGCTCGTGGGCGACGACGCCGGAGATGGTCGAGGAACTGGGCGAGGCGCTGAAGGCGGTGGCGTGATTCACGGGAGGGGGACACGCCCTTGCGGCGTGTTCCCAAACCTTGGCTCGGCGCTGGCGGATGGGGACACGCCGCGAGGGCATGTCCCCGACAGCGCTACTCCTCGACCGCCGCTTCCTCCCGCCGCGGTCCGTCCCGCACGATCTTCTCTTCCGCCGTGCGCACCATGCGGCGCTGGTCGTGGAACTTGGCCAGCTGGGCGCAGGCCGTGAAGAAACCGCCGGGGGCGCGAGTGTCGATCCCCTCGGTCAGGGTCAGCAAATGGATCCCGGCCGCCTCGAACCGCGCCAGGACCTCCAGCAGGTCGACCAGGTGGGCGGCGAAGGCGTGCAGGTTGATCACCGCCAGCACGTCGCCGGGCTTGAGGACGGCCAGGGCCGAGTCCAGCCCCGGCTTGTGCACCGCCAGGCCGTAGCAGCGATCATGGAACAGCTGGTCGCAGCCGGCCTCGAACAGGCGCTGGGACTGCGGCCCGTCGATCACCACGCCCCTGACGGGCGGAACTCTGAGATAGCCGACCATGCGCATGAGCCGGTGTGTGGCAAAGGCGAGGGCGCGACGCTAGGGGCGATGGCGGAAAGGTCGGGGATAATTCTGAAACCCTCTCCTTGAGGGAGAGGGAGGGACCCATCGTGAAACGATGGGAGGGTGAGGGGTTACGCCGCCGACGATTTCACTCAGCGCCCTGCCGGCGCGCCGGCTGGCTCGGAACCCCCTCATCCTCCCACGCCTGCGGCGCGGGCCCCGCCTTCTCCCCATGGGAGAAGGTTTCGGTTTGGGAGAAGGTGACGACGGACGCCCTGCCGGCGCTCTGGACCGTCACCCCCAGCATCGCCGCGATCTCGGCGGCCGGCTTGGGGCGGCTGATGAAATAGCCCTGGATCTCGCCGCAGCCCTGGCGGCGCAGTTCGTCCAGCTGCTCCACCGACTCCACCCCCTCGGCCGTCGTCGTGATGCCCAGGCTGGCGCCCAGGTCGAGCACGGCCTTGATGATCGCCAGGGCGTCGGCGTCGTCGAGGATGTCGCGCACGAAGGTCTGGTCGATCTTGATCTTGTCGAACGGGAAGCTGCGCAGATAGCTCAGCGACGAATAGCCGGTGCCGAAGTCGTCCATCGAGATCCGCACGCCCAGGGCCTTCAGGTGGTGCAGGACCGACATGTTGCCGACGCTGTCCTGCAGCAGGACCGACTCGGTGATCTCCAGCTCCAGCCGCTCGGCCGGCAGGCCCGAGACCGCCAGGGCCGAGACCACGATGCCGACCAGGTGCTTGTCGCGGAACTGGGCCGGCGACAGGTTGACGGCCAGGCGCACGTGCTCGGGCCAGCCGGCCGCCTCGCGGCAGGCCTCGCGCAGCACCCACTCGCCCAGCGGATTGATCAGGCCGATCTCCTCGGCGATCGGGATGAAGTCGCCCGGCGAGACCATGCCGCGGCTCGGGTGGTTCCAGCGCAGCAGGGCCTCGCACCCCATCACCTTGTCGGCGCCCAGGTTGAACAGCGGCTGGTAGTAGAGCTCGAACTGGCCCTCGGCCAGGGCCACGCGCAGGTCCAGCTCCAAGGCCCGGCGCGCCTGCAGGGCCTCGTCCATGGCCCGCTCGAAGAAATGGAAGGCCCCGCGCCCGTCGGCCTTGGCGCGATAGAGGGCCATGTCGGCCTTCTTCAGCAGTTCGCCGCTGTCCGACCCGTCGTTGGGCGACACCGCCACCCCGACGCTGCCGCCGATCATCACCTGGTGGCCCTGCAGTTCGAAGGTCTCGGCCAGGGCCTCGACGATGCGGCCGGCCAGACGCGTGGCGCCGGAAAGATCGGTCAGGCCGCACTGGACCACCGCGAACTCGTCGCC
Source organism: Caulobacter sp. Root1455 (assembly GCF_001426905.1). Taxonomy (GTDB): domain Bacteria; phylum Pseudomonadota; class Alphaproteobacteria; order Caulobacterales; family Caulobacteraceae; genus Caulobacter. The sequence continues at coordinate 464,466 of NZ_LMFQ01000020.1, read as the reverse complement.
GCCCAGGCGCGCGACGGTGTCGCCTTCGCGCACGCAGGCCCGCAGGCGTTCGGCGGCGGTCTTCAGCAGGGCGTCGCCGATCGGATGGCCCAGGGTGTCGTTGACGGTCTTGAAGCGGTCCAGGTCGATGCAGTGCACCGCCACCAGGTCTTCGCGGCGCGCCGCGCGGCTGAGGGCCGCGGCCAGGTCCTTCTGGAACAGCAGCCGGTTGGGAAGATCCGTCAGCGGATCGTAGTGCGCCAGCCGGGCGATCTGGGCCTCGGCCCGCTTGCGCTCGGCGATGTCCTCGGAGACGCCCAGCAGGTATTCGGCCGCGCCGTCGGGGCCGGGAATGGCGATCTTCTTGGTGCGCAGTAGGGCCAGGGAGCCGTCCTTGCGCGGCACGTGGTCCTCCTCGATCACCCGCACCTCGCCCGAGGAGATCACCTCGGCGTCGCGCTCGCGATAGATCGCCGCCTGTTCGGCCGGGTAGAAGTCGGCGTCGGTGCGGCCGATCATGTCGGCGCGGGCGTGGCCCAGGATCTTCTCGCCGGCGCGGTTGAGGAGGACATAGGTGTGGTCGTCCGCCCGCTTGACGAACACCATCGACGGGATGGCCTCGACCACCGCGGTCATGAAGGTGCGGGCCTGCTCGGCGGCGGCCTTCGCCGAAGCCAGGGCCTCGACGCCCCGGCGGTTGGTCTCGTTGGCGGCCTGCAGCAGGCCCAGCACCGTGCCGACGCCCAGATAGCGGCCGCCGTCGGTGACGATGAAGCCGCGCAGCAGGTCGCTGGCCCGGTACGACAGGCTGTCGCTGGTGAAGGCCGCCAGCTCGACGTCGGCCTCGACCACCAGGGGGTCGTTGTCCATCAGCACCGAGATCGGCCGCAGGGCGTAGAGGGCGCGGCCGTATTCGGCGGCCATGCGCAGGAAGAAGGCGTTGCGCTCGACCAGGCCGATCGGCCGGTCGTCGGCGTCGAGCACCGGCACGATCAGGGTGTCGGGCTCCTCGCGGAACCGCTCGTACAGGGTCTTGCCCAGGCTGTCGGCGCGGGCCGGAACCAGGGAAGAAACGGTGTCTCGCAGGGTGAACATAGATACGCCTCCACTCGCGGGTGGAGGGACCATTTCTGACCTAACGACTGGCTAATCTGTGGGCCGAAGCGTTGCTATTTCGCGAAAACTTCACGTTGCTGTCACAGTGTTTGCGGGGGCGTTTACCGTGACCTTGCGCGGCGCTAGACGCCCCCTCCGTCACGATGCTGCGCATCGCGCCACCTCCCCCGCGATGCGGGTGAGGAGGAGGGCGGTCCAGCTTCCTCCTCACCCGTGAAACGGGGGAGGTGGCATGGCGCGAATACGCGACATGACGGAGGGGGCGTTCCGCGTAGCTAGGAGACCATCCCCGCCAACCGCCCGCGGATGATCTCCTCGGCCTCCGACACGATCCGGTCGATCAGCTCGCGCACCGTCGGCACGTCGTGGATCAGGCCCTGGACCATGCCGGCCGACCAGACGCCGTGGTCGGTGTCGCCGCTGATCAGGCCCTCGCGGCCGCGCGCGCCCTTCACCAGATCGGCCACGTCCTCGAACTTGGCGCCGCCGGCCCGCTCGATGGCCACGACCCGCTGGCTGATCGCGTTCCTGGCCACGCGGGCGGTGTTGTGCAGCGTCCGGAAGATCAGGTCGGTGGCCCGCTCGTCGTTGGCGACCATCTGTTGCTTGAAGTTGTCGTGGATCGGCGCCTCCTGCGTGGCGCAGAAGCGGGTGCCCATGTTGACGCCGTCGGCGCCCAGGGCCAGGGCCGCGACCAGGCCGCGCGCGTCGCCGAACCCGCCCGAGGCGATCATCGGGATCTTCACCTTCTCGGCCGCCACCGGGATCAGGATCAGGCCGGGGATGTCGTCCTCGCCGGGGTGGCCGGCGCATTCGAAGCCGTCGATGCTGATGGCGTCCACGCCCATCCGTTCGGCCGACAGGGCGTGGCGGACGGCGGTGCATTTATGGATCACCTTGACGCCGTGGGCCTTGAACTCGTCGACATGCTCCTGCGGCTTGTAGCCGGCCGTCTCGACGATCTTGATCCCCGCCTCGATGATCGCGGCGCGGTACTCGGCGTAGGGCGGCGGCTTGATGGCCGGCAGGATGGTCAGGTTGACGCCGAACGGCTTGTCGGTCAGCTCGCGGGTGCGGGCGATCTCCTTGGACAGGGCCTCGGGCGTGGGCTGGGTCAGGGCGGTCAGGAAGCCCAGGGCCCCGGCGTTGGCCACGGCGCTGACCAGCGGCGCGGTGCCCACCCACTGCATGCCGCCCTGGGCGATCGGATGCTCGACGCCGAACATCTCGGTGAAGCGGGTTTTGATGGCCACGGGCGTGCTCCCTCTGTGTTTCGCGGGAGTATGGCCGGGTGACGTTGGGGACGGGCAAGAGGGGAAAGTTCATCCTCCCGAAGTCCCTCCCCCCGTGGGGGAGGCGGTCCGAAGGACCGGTGGGGGGAGTTTTAGGCTCGTTCGATCCAGACGCGGGCCGACTGCCGATCACTCCCCCCACCGTCCCCTTCGGCGACACCTCCCCCACAGGGGGAGGAATTTAGTGCACCGACACGCCCAGGCGGTTCCACAGGTTGATCATCGCGATCACCGTCGTCAGGGCGCTGGCCTCGACGTCGCTGAAGTGGGTCCGCAGGTCGGCGCGCAGCGGGCCGAGATCGGTGTGGACGGGCAGCTGGGTAAGGGCCTCGGTCCAGGCCAGGGCGGCCTTCTCCTTGGCGGTGAAGTCCGACACGTGGCGCCAGACCACCAGACGGTCCAGCCGCTCGTTGGTCTCGCCGTCGTCGCGGGCTTCCTTGGAGTGCATCTTCACGCAGAAGGCGCACTGGTTCAGCTGCGAGGCGCGCAGCTTGACCAAGTGCACCAGGTGGCCGTCGACCCCGGCGCCCACCGCCGCGGTCTCGGCGGCGATGAAGGCCTGGTAGACGGCCGGAACGTTGACGTCGTGGCGGAAGGGGGCGGTTTCGACGCTCATGGTCTTGTCCTCGATTTGGCCCTGCGATCGGGCTTTCGGAACAAGACGAGGTTAGGCGGCCAGACGTGACATAGGGTCGGCGATTTTATCGGCGCCCGCCGAAAAATCTCTGCCAGGCAACGAAAACCACCGCGCAGAGACCTAGGACGGCGACGATGGGCAGGGCCAGCCAGCCGGCGTTGGACAAGCCCGCGTCGAGACCCGCGCCAAACCAATTATTGTCCGATTGCTTCCGCCGCCCGCCGACTTCCGCTCCGAGCAGAGGGTCGCGCGGGCCTGGATCGAACACTACTGCAGCCCCTCGCGGCCGATCGCGTAGAACCGCGCGGCCCGCTGCTTCTTCAGCTCGGCGGGCGACAGCTTCATCAGCTTCTTCAGTTCGTCCTCGACCGCGTCGCCGACGGCTTCGATGGCGGCGGCCGGGTCGGAATGGGCCCCGCCGGCCGGCTCCTCGACGATGCGGTCGACGATCTTCAGCTGGATCAGGTCCTGGGCGGTGATCTTCATGTTGGCGGCCGCGTCCTTGGCCCGGGCGCCGTCGCGCCACAGGATCGAGGCCGCGCCTTCCGGCGAGATCACCGAATAGATCGAGTGCTCAAGGATCAGCACCTTGTTGGCGCCGGCCAGGGCGATGGCGCCGCCCGAACCGCCTTCGCCGACGATGGTGGCGACCATCGGGGTGCCCAGCACCAGGCCGCGCTCGGTCGAGCGGGCGATGGCCTCGGCCTGGCCGCGCTCCTCGGCGCCCAGGCCCGGATAGGCCCCGGCGGTGTCGACGAAGGTGATGACCGGCAGGTTGAAGCGCTCGGCCATGTCCATCAGGCGGACGGCCTTGCGATAGCCCTCGGGGCGGGCCATGCCGAAATTGTGCTTCAGGCGGGTGGTGGTGTCGTGGCCCTTCTCGTGGCCCATCACGACCACCGGGACGCCGCGGAACCGGCCCAGGCCCCCGACGATCGCCTGGTCGTCGGCGAACTTGCGGTCGCCGCGCAGCTCGACGAACTCGTCGATCAGACCGGCGACATAGTCCTTCAGGTGCGGACGCTCGGGATGGCGGGCGACCATGGTCTTCTGCCAGGCGTCGAGGCCGGCATAGGCTTCTTTCCGAAGCTGCTGGGCGCGATCGCGCAGCGCCTGGATCTCGGTCTCGAACGCGCCGGGACCCGCCGTCTCGGAGAGCCGCGACAGCTCCTCGATCTTGCTTTCCAGATCGGCGATGGGTCGCTCGAAGTCGAGATAATGCGCGGCCATGGGTCTCTAACGTCGCCGTTACGGAAAGGTGGCGAACCTAGAGCGCGATAACCGAAAACGAAACCGCTTTTGGCGGTTCATCGCCTCGAAATCGCCAAACCTCGCTTTGTACGGGACTCACGCCGGACTCATTGGGGTTCCAGAAGAATACGCGGAGCCCTGGCCTGCGACTTGTCGTCGCAGCGACACCATGACTCGGCCGGAACCCCTGCGAGGCTCAGGGATTCGTCTTCGTGAGAGTCCTGTGGAGAGTCTTGTATCGAAACCCGCGCTCTCTGGTTAATCGCCAGGTTCTCACCTATATCCTTCTAGTCGGCTGAGAATCCAGCCGACGCCCGCGGCCCCGCCCATCGAATATGGACCCGGTCCCGCCTGATGCGAACGGATGTTCCCATGCAGGTGTTCACGTTTTTCTGTGTCGAGTCCGATGGCTCGGTGCCGCGTTTCGATGTCACCCCTTGCCCCGACGACCAGGCCGCGCGCCGTCGCGCCGAACAGCTGGTCGGCGTCCATCGCGGCTGCGACACCGTCGAGGTGTGGCGCGGCGCCACCCGCCTGTTCGAGGTGACCTCGCACCAGGTGGCGGCGGCCTAGTTCTTTCTCCCCCTCGAAGACTGTCATCCCGGACGTAGCGCAGCGAAGATCCGGGACCGACGCCTGAGCGCCGGCGCTTCCGGCGGTCCCGGATCGGCGCGCTACGCGCTTGTCCGGGATGACAGCGGAATAGAGCGATAAATCCGTACAAGACGGCCCGGCTTCACGGTAGCAAGTGGAACGCCAGCCGGAGTCCGCCCCATGATCGCCGTCCCCGCCCGCCCTTCCGCCATCGCCGACGACAGCGGCCACGGCGGCGTGCAGATCCTCGTCACCGCCGGCCCCATCCGCTTCGCGGCCGATCTGGCCCCCCTGAACGGCGGGCTCGACATCGGCCCCAATCCCCATGACCTGGTGGCCGCCGGCCTGGCGGCCTGCACCACCCAGACCCTGCGGCTCTACGCCAACCGCAAGGCCTGGTCGCTGGGCGCGGTGCATGTGGAGGTGACCTGGCGGCGCGACCCGTCCTCGCAGCCGGCCGACATCTTCGAGCGCGTGATCACCCTGGGCGGCGACCTCGATGACGCCCAGCGGGCGCGGCTGATGGAGATCGCCGAGGCCTGCCCGATCCACAAGATGCTGGTGGCGGGGTCGCGGGTGGTGACTTCGGCGGCCTGAAACCAGGCCCTCCCCCTGTGGGGGAGGCGATCGCGAAGCGATCGGTGGGGGGAGTTCTAGGGCCTTCGATCCGAACTCGCGGCCAACATCCGACCACGCCCCCCTCCGTCGGCTTCGCCGACACCTCCCCCACAGGGGGAGGACCTAAAACCCATAGAGCGCCGCATACTCCGCATCCTTGGCCGCGATCTGCCTGGCGCAATCGACCATGACCTTGGCCTGTTTCCAAGTCGCGTCGTCCTGCATCTTGCCGTCCAGCATGGCCACGCCAGTGCCGTCCGGCATGGCCTCCAGGATGCGCTTGGCGAAGATCACTTCGTCCGGCGCCGGGCTGAACACCGCCTTGGCGATGGCGATCTGGCTGGGGTGCAGGCTCCAGGCCCCGGCGCAGCCCATCAGGAAGGCGTTGCGGAACTGCTGCTCGCAGGCGACCGGGTCGTCGATGGCCCCGAACGGACCGTAGAACGGCTTGATGCCATGGGCCGCGCAGGCGTCGACCATCTTGGCGAAGGTGTAGTGCCACAGGTCCTGCTGGACGGAGACGCGGGGCGAACCGTCAGCGTGCGGGTCCTCGATCACGCGGTAGCCGGGATGGCCGCCGCCGACCCGGGTGGTCTTCATGGCGCGGCTGGCGGCGAGATCCGCCGGGCCCAGGCTGATGCCCTGCATGCGCGGGCTGGCCCCGGCGATGGCCTCGACGTTCATCACGCCTTCCGCCGTCTCGAGGATGGCGTGCAGCAGGATCGGCCGGGTGACGCCGTGCTTGGCCTCCAGCGAGGCCAGCAGCTGGTCCATGTAGAAGATGTCCCACGGCCCCTCGACCTTGGGGACCATGATCACGTCGATCTGGTTTCCCGCCTTCTCGACCAGGGTGGCCACCTCGTCCAGGTGCCAGGGCGAGTTGAGGCAGTTGATCCGCACCCACAGCCCCACGCCCAGGGCCTTGAAGTCGGTCTCGCGGGCCATGGCGATCGCGCCGGCCAGGGCCGCGCCCTTGGCGTCGGCGGGGATGGCGTCCTCCAAATTGGCCAGGATCACGTCGACAGTCGGGGCGATCTCGGGGACCTTGGCGCGCACCTTGTCCAGGTGCGGCGGCACGAAGTGGATCATCCGTTCGACCCGGGCCGGCGGTTCGCGCCACGGGGTCGGCGCGCCGATGGCCAGGGGTTTGAAAAAGCCTCGGGGGGTCTTCATGCGCGCTTCCCAGTTCGTTTCTTATTTCGCAGTTGCGAGAAGATTGCGGCGGCGCGGTAGCGGGGTCAAGACTGACGCGAAGGGAAGGGTCACGGTCCAACCTCAGGGCTTGCTGGGTGGCCCCTGGACCGGCAGCGGCGGCTCTTCGGGATCCTCGCGCTTGAGATCCTCGGCCGCGTCGTTCTTCGAGGCGTGGGCGGCCTTGGCCTTGGCCTTGCGGCCGGCCCGGGTCTCCAGGCGCAGGGCGGCGCGAGCGTCGTCGCCCTCCTCGCCGAACAGCCCACGCAGGCGCACGTCGCGTTGCGGATAGGGCACCTCGATGCCCGCCCCGCGCAGGGCGTCGTCGATCGCCCAGGTATAGGCCGCGAAGATCGCCGCCGGGCGGCGCACCGAGTCCACGGTCGGCCAGACGATCAGCTCGAACTTCAGCGACGACTCTCCAAACCCCACCAGCCAGACCTGGGCCTTGCGCACGGCGTCGTCGGGGGCGGTGAACGACACCGAGTGGGCCGCCGCCAACACCGCCTCGCGCACCTTCTCCTTGTCGACCCCGAAGGCGGTGACGAACGGCACATGGATGCGGCGCGTGCTGTGGTGCAGGGTCCAGTTGATCACCTGCTCGTTGACCAGCACCGAATTGGGCACGATCAGGTCGGTGCTGTCGTTGGTGCGGATGCGGGTCGAGCGCGGGCCGATCTCGTGAACCACGCCGCGGGAGCCATTCTGCAGTTCGACGAAGTCGCCCACCGCCACCAGGCGCTCGAACATCAGCGACACCCCCGAGGCGAAGTCCTTGACCAGGCCTTGCAGGCCCAGGCCCACGCCGACGCCCAGGGCCCCGGCGAACACCGCCAGCGAGGTCAGGTTCACGCCCATCACCGACAGGGCGACCAGCAGGCCGATCGTCCGCAGGCCGTAGGTGCTGAGCCTTTCGACGATGTACAGCGACGGGGCGGCGACCACCGACCGTTCGCGGAGCCGCCGCAGACCGGCGGCCACCAGCTTCGAGAGGTAGATCGAGGCCACGACGATGACGATCGCCGCCGCCACCCCGCCCAGGGTGATCGTGGTCTTGCCCAGCTTGACCAGTTCGATGGCGTCGGGGCGGTTGAACAGGTTTTCGGCCATGGCGGCGAGTGTGGGGGCGCCCGAGCACGGCGGGCAAGTCCCCAAAACCCTCTCCCATGGGGAGAGGGTGGGGCCCGCGCCGACAGGCGTGGGAGGGTGAGGGGGTGGTGAGTCGACGGCGCGCCGGCAGGGCGCCCGAGCGAAAATCGGTGAGGGCGTAACCCCTCACCCTCCCACCGCTACGCGGCGGGTCCCTCCCTCTCCCTCTGGGAGAGGGTGATCAGCGCCCCACCATCGCCAAGCCGGCTTCGCTGTAGCGCTCGCCTTCGACCGCCGTCTCCGGCACGGCGGCGGCGATCCTGGCCAAGTCGTCGGTGGACAGCACGACGTCCACCGCCCCGACATTCTCCTCCAGCCGGCCGATCTTGGTCGTGCCGGGGATCGGGGCGATATGGTCGCCCTGGTGGAGGATCCAGGCCAGGGCCAGCTGGGCCGGAGTGACGCCCTTGTCGGCGGCGATCTGGGTGAGGGCTTCGACCAGCGACAGGTTCTTGGCCAGGGCCTCGCCCTGGAAGCGCGGCAGGCCGCGGCGGAAATCGTCCTTGGCCAGCGGCGCGTCGGCCTTGATCGCCCCGGTCAGGAAGCCTCGGCCGAGCGGGCTGTAGGGCACTAGGCCGATCCCCAGTTCGGTCAGCACCGGCAGGGTCGTCTTCTCCAGGTCGCGGAACCACAGCGAATACTCGCTCTGCAGAGCGGCCACCGGCTGCACGGCGTGGGCCTTGCGGATGGTCTCGGGACCGGCTTCGGACAGGCCGAAATGCTTGACCTTGCCCTCGGCGATCAGGTCCTTGACCGTGCCGGCCACGTCCTCGATCGGCACGTCGGGGTCGACGCGGTGCTGGTAGAACAGGTCGATCACCTCGACGCCCAGACGCTTCAGCGACGCCTCGGCCACTTCGCGGATATGCGTGGGCCGGCTGTCGGTCCCGCGCATGCGGGCGTAGCCCTCGCCCGCGCCTTCCGGGGCGATGTCGAAGCCGAACTTGGTGGCGATGACGATCTTGTCGCGGAAAGGCTTCAGGCCCTCGCCGACCAGCACCTCGTTCAGATAGGGGCCGTAGACCTCGGCGGTGTCGAAGAAGGTCACGCCCAGCTCGACCGCCCGGGCCAGCACCTTGAAGGCGTCGGCCTTGTCCAGGGCCGTGCCGTAGACCTGGCCCATGCCCATGCAGCCGAGGCCGATGGCCGAGACTTCCAGCCCGTCGCCGAGTTCGCGCGTCTTCATGGGGAGCTCCTGATCTAGGGATGTCGCGTGGGAAGGTCCGCCTTCCACGAGGGAAGACGGGCCACGAAGGAAGATGGGCGCCGATCGCCGCGACGATAAGACCCCCAGATCGACGACGCAGGAATGGGCAAGACGTTCGCCGGATCGGGCAAACGGCCATGGGTCCGCCGAATGGGGGCCTCGATCAGTCGAACGGCGTCGCCAGGAAGGCCGGCGTCGCCTCGGCGCGCGCGGTCAGGGCGACCAGGGCGGGACAGGCCGGCGCCTCGACCGATTCCGGCAGGGTCCGGATCGCGAAGGTCCAGACCACGGCGCTGGTCAGCCCGGCCTGCGACCCCTCCAGCCAGGCCGGCGGCGCGGCGATCTCGGCTTCCAGCAGCCGCCAGGCGTGCGCCAGTTGCCCCCGCACCCGGTCGATCCAGGGGGCGTGCCGCTTCTCGTCGGGGCGCAGGTTGAACTCGTAGACCAGCGACACGGTCTTCTCGCAGGCGGCCAGGGCCAGGCCGAGGATGCGCTGGGCGCGGGCGTGGTCGGCGATGTCGTCCGGCGCCAGGCCTCGCCCCGCCAGCCGCTCCAGGTGCTCGATGATCAGGCCGGAGTCCATCAGCACCACGCCGTCGTCGGTGACCAGGGTCGGCGCCTTGACCACCGGATTGATCGCCGTGAACGCGTCGTAGTGGCGAAACACCGACACCGGCTCGTGCGTGAACGGCAGGCCCAGCAGCCGCGCCGTGATGGCCACGCGCCGCACATAGGGCGAATCCAGCATTCCGATCAGTCGCATCGCCGCTCTCCTGAAGACCCTCTCCCGGAGGGGAGAGGGAGGGGCCCATGCGCAGCATGGGAGGGTGAGGGGTGAAGGCGTCAACCGGCGTGCCGGCAGAGCGCCGTGAGAAATCGGTGAGGGTGTAACCCCTCACCCTCCCACGACTTCGTCGCGGGTCCCTCCCTCTCCCGCTGGGAGAGGGTTTCTTGAGGCGAACCACGGCGTGATCCGCCGCAGGGCCTCCTCGACCTCCGCCGTCGAGACCGCGAAGCTGAAGCGGATGAACCGTCGGCCGTCGACCGGGTCGAAATCGACGCCGGGCGCGGTGGCCACGCCGGTGTCGCGCAGCAGGGCCTCGCAGAAGGCCAGGCTGTCGTCGGTCAGATGGCCGATGTCGGCGTAGATGTAGAAGGCCCCGTCCGGCGGGGCGATCGAGGCCAGGCCCAGGGCCGGCAACGCATCGAGCAGCAGGGCGCGGTTGGCGCGGTAGACGGCCACGTGGCCCTCCAGCTCGTCCAGGCAGTCCATGGCCACCAGCCCCGCGTGCTGGCTCAGCGACGGCGGGGTCAGGAACAGATTGCCCATGAAGGCCCGGGCCCGCTGGATCTGCTCGCTCGGCACGACCGTCCAGCCCAGCCGCCAGGCGGCCATGCTGAAGTACTTCGAGAAGCTGTTGACGATCAGGGCGTCCGGCGCGAACGCCAGCATCGAGCGGGCCGGCTCGCCGTAGCTGAGGCCGTGATAGATCTCGTCGGAGACGACGCGAATCCCGCGCGCGCGGCAGACCTCGGCGATGGCCTCCAGCTCGGCGGCGGGGATGATGGTGCCGGTCGGGTTGGCCGGGCTGGCGATGATCACCCCGGCGGGCGCGGGGTCCAGCGCCGCCAGGTGGGCGGCGGTCAGCTGGAAGCGGCTCTCGGCCCCGCAGGCGATCTCGACCGGGACCAGGTTCAAGGCCTTCAGCGTATTGCGATAGGCCACGTAGCCGGGCCGGGCCAAGGCCACGCGGTCGCCCGGCTGGAAGTTGGACGCCAGGGCCAGCACCAGGGCCGGCGAGGCGCCGCAGGTCAGGATGATCCGCTCGGGATCGACGCTCACCCCGTCCAGCGTGGCGTAGCGCTGGGCGATCGCCGCCTTCAGCCGCGGGCTTTCCCAATAGCCCATGCCGTCGGTGTCCAGCACATGGTGCGCCGTGGCGATCGCCGCCTTGGGCGCGCCGGTCGAGGGCTGGCCGAACTCCATGTGGATGATCGATCGGCCCTCGGCCTTCATCTGGTGGGCCAGACGGCTGATGGCGATGGCGTGGAAGGGTTCGATCTCGGAAGCGGCCATGCAGCGTAACTAGTCGGCGCGGCGTCCGGCCGCAACGACCCGTCTCGAACCTTGTCCATCGCCTCGAACCGCCTTAGCGATCTTGAGTGTTTGGGGAACAGCATGACGATCATTGAGGCTCCGAGGCGGCTGGCGGGCCTCGTCATCGCCGCGACCTGGATGTTCTTCGCCGGACGGCTCCTAACGTTCAGTCTGTTCGGGGCGAATCTAGCATTGCTGGTCGGAAAGCCGCCGGAGGCCTTCCCATACTTAGCCTTCGCCCAAGTCCTGAAGCTTTCAACCAACATCGCCTTGTTCACCCAGGCTGTAGCCGGCGTCCTCGCCCTGATCTGGATTTACCGCGCCAGCCGCAACGCCCAACGCCTAGCGAATTACGGCCTGCCAATGTCAGCCGCTTGGGCGGTCGGCTGGTACTTCGTGCCGATCGCCGCGATCTGGAAACCCTTCGAGGGCATGGAACAGTTGTGGAAGGCTAGCACCGCGGGGACCGCATGGCGCTCGGTCACGACCCCCGCCCTGCTCCGCTGGTGGTGGGGCGCATGGCTGGCGGGCGGCGGCGTCGGCGGCCTGCTCGGCGTCCTCAAGCAGGTCGGCATTCATGACCGCGCGCTGCTCACCGGCATGATCATGCTGGGCGGCCTGGTCGTGATGGCGCAGTGCGTGCTGTTCAATCGGATCGTCCGCCACGTCACCGACCTGCAAGGCCGGGTCACCGACACGAGCGTGTTCGACTAGGACCTCGGCGACATCGGTCGCCCCTGGGCGGCGGTTCGTCGAAAAGCGCGGGCCGATGTCGGAACGGACGTGGCTTGATCGTCCTGGGTTCGACACCCGCTCAACGGAGGACGCCCCCATGCCCAAGATCACACCGTTCCTGTGGTTCGACACCCAGGCCGAGGAGGCCGCGAACTTCTACGTCTCGCTGTTTCCCAATTCGAGGATCACCAGCGTGGCGCGCTATCCCAGCGACTCCCAGCCGCCGGCGGGACCGCCCGGAACCGTCATGACCATCGGTTTCGAGCTGGAGGGCCAGGAATACACCGCCTTGAACGGCGGCCCAATGTTCCCCCTCACCGAGGCGGTGTCGTTCGTCATCCACTGCGCCGACCAGGCCGAGGTCGACCGCTACTGGGACGCCCTGCTCGCCGACGGCGGCCAGGCAAGCGCGTGCGGCTGGCTGAAGGACAAGTTCGGCCTGTCCTGGCAGATCGTGCCGCAGGCGCTGCTCGACCTCTATTCCAGCCCCGACAAGGCCGCCGTCGGCCGGATGTTCGCCGCCATGATGCAGATGGTGAAGCTGGACATGCCCAAGCTGAAGGCGGCGTTCGAGGGGGCATAGGCCTGGGCCCTCCCCCTGTGGGGGAGGCGGCCGAAGGCCGGTGGGGGGAGTTTAGGATCGTCGATCCGGGTTGTGGTCGTCCGCCGATGACGCCCCCTCCGTCGGCTTCGCCGACACCTCCCCCACGGGGGGAGGGACTAGGCGCCCTTAAGCCTTCTTCACGAACTCCACCCGCAGCACCAGGCCGCGCACCTTCTCGACATTGGCCTCGATCTCGTCGGTGTCGCCGGTCAGGCGGATGTTCTTGACCAGGGTCCCGCGCTTGAGCGTCACGCCGCCCGAGCCCTTGACCTTGAGGTCCTTGATCAGGGTGACGTTGTCGCCGTCGGCCAGGATCGTGCCGTTGCTGTCGCGGGTTTCGTCCGACATGTCGTTCTCCTGAAAAGGTGTGGGTGCTTAGCAGCGCGCGCGCCCAATACAAACACTGTCATCCCGGACGAGCGCGCAGCGCGCAGATCCGGGGTGACAAAACTATTTCCGCCCCAGCGGATGCTTGGACTTCACCACCTGGGCCAGGTGATCTCCCGCCACGTGGGTGTAGATCTGGGTGGTGGCGATGTCGGCGTGGCCCAGCAGGGTCTGGATGACGCGCAGGTCGGCGCCGCCCTCCAGCAGGTGGGTGGCGAAGGCGTGGCGCAGGACGTGGGGGCTGACGGTCTCGCGGTCGATGCCGGCGGCGATGGCGGCGTCCTCGAGCAGCTGCGAAACCCGCCGCGCCGTCAGCCGGCCGCCCTTGCCGCGCGAGGGGAACAGCCAGGGGCTCTCCTTGACGCCCTTTGGCAGGAATTGCGGCCTTGCCTCCAAATAGGCCTTCACAGCCGCGCGGGCCGCGTCGTTCAGCGGGGCCAGCCGCTCCTTGCCGCCCTTGCCCTTGACCATCAGGAAGGCCGGGTCGCGGGCGAGGGCCGCCAGCGGCAGGTTCAGCAGTTCGGAGATCCGCAGGCCCGAGGCGTAGAGCAGCTCGATCATGCAGGCCAGGCGCAGGCCCTGCCCCCCGTCCTTGGCGGCCGCCGCCGCGATCAGCCGCAGGACCGCGTCGCGCGACAGCACCTTGGGCAGGGGCCGGCCGGCCTTGGGCGCCTCGACCCGGCGCGAGGGGTCGTCGTCGCGCCAGCCCTCGCCCAGCACGAAGCGGTAGAACTGCCGCAGGGCCGAGCGCCGGCGGGCGGCGGTGGCCGGCGACAGGCCGCGCGCGCCCAGGTCGGCGAAATAGGCCTCGACGGCCTCGGCCGAGGCGGCGTCGAGATCGCCGCGCGAGGCCAGGAACAGCCGGGCGTCGGCCAGGTCCTTCTCATAGGCGGTCAGGGTGTTGCGGGCGGCCGCGCGCTCGACGGCCATCATCTCGAGGAAGGCGTCGATCCAGCCTGATGCCACGCTGCTCATTTCAGCTGCAGCGCCAGCAGCCCCTCCACGGCGAAGGCGCGGGCGTCGGCTTCCAGCCCGGCCTTCAGCAGGGCGCGGACCAGCCGGGCGCGATCGACCGGCCCCGGTCCGGCGGGCCCGGCGTCGGCGGCGATCGACAGGGCCAGCAGCGCCGCCTCGCCCTGGCGGCCGGCGGCGGCGGCGGCGTCCAGCACGATCAGTCGTCCGGCCGGCGCGGCGGACTTGCCCGGGTCGAAGATCGCGAACGACGCGCGGGCCTCGGGGCTCATGGGGCCGCCGAACGCGGCCAGGATCAGGGCGGCCGCCTGGGCGGGCGACTTGACGCCGCCCTGGACGCCGCGCTCGATCAGGCCGTCCAGGATCTGGCTGTCCTTCTTGCCCTCGGCGGCGGCCAGGGTCGCGTCCAGCAGGGCGAGATCCAGAGTGGTCGCGCCCGGGATGGTGTCGCCGGTCAGCTTGCCTCGGATCGCCTGGGCGGTGGCCAGGTCGCCGGCGGCCAGGGCGGCGCGGGCCAGCGGCACGGGGTCCTCCAGCGGCGCGGCGCCCCCGGCCAGGGCGGCGACCGCCGGCAGGGCGGCCTTGGCGGCGTCGGTGAAGGCGACCAGGCCCTTGGCGCCGCGCAGGGCGGCCAGGACCTGGGCCTGGGCGGCGGCCGGGTCGGTCGGCGCGGCCGCGTCGGCGGGCTTGAGCATCGCCTTCAGCGCCGGCGAGGCGCTGGCGACGGCGGCGGCCGACCCCACGTCCAGTCCCAGCTTGCGCGACAGGGCGTAGTTGATCCCGTTGGCCAGGTTGGCCGGCCCCGCCGGCGCGCCGGACAACAGGGCGCTCATCAGCCGGGCGTAATCGGCGTCCTGGCCCTGGGCCAGGCTGAGGGTCAGCTGGGCCGCGGCCTTCTCGCCGGCCAGGGCCTGGCAAAAGGCTCGCAGCCGCAGCCAGTAGGGCCCGCCGCGGTCGACGGTGAGCGCCTCGCCGATCTTGCAGGCCTTGTCGTCGGCGCCGGAAATCAGGGCCGCCTCGGCCGCCGCCAGCGACAGCGGGGCGCTGCCCGCCACGCCGGGCGCGCGGTCCAGCATGGCGTCGGCCCCCTTGGCCTCGCCCAGGGCGATCAGGGCCAGGGCCCTCATCGCGCCCAGTTCGGGGTCGTCGCCGATGCCGGGCGGGGCGTTGGCGCCGGTGGCCAGCACCCGCCGCGCCAGGCCGGTCGCGGCCGGCGACAGCGGCTTGGTCGCCAGCTTGGGCAGGGCTTCCTTGGCGACGCCCGGCGAGGCGTCCTTCCAGAGGTCGCCCGTCAGGTCCGTCTGCGCCGCCGGCGTCGAGAACAGGTCCGGGGCGGCCAGGGGCTGGACCTGCACCTGAGCCAAGGCCTGAACGGGGGTGGACGTGGCCGCGAGCACCGCCGCCAGGACGATGGCCGAAAGGGTCGTGAGTCGCTTGCAAGGAGCCATGGTTCAACTATGCCGCAGGACAGGGGTTGGCGAAACTTTTCGCCCTCCGCGACACCCTGGACGCGGCTTTGGTCCAAACCTTGGCGGGAGGCCTTGCGCTCGTGTAAACCGCGAGCAGGCCATGACCGACGATCCCGCCCCTTCCCGCCCTGACGTCCGAGCCCCTGAATCCCAGGGACCGGACCCGAGGGCCGCCCTGCGCCGCAAGACCATCGTCCTGGTGGGGCTGATGGGCGTGGGCAAGTCCAGCGTCGGCCGCCGCCTGGCCACGGCGCTGGACCTGCCGTTCCGCGACGCCGACAACGAGGTCGAGGCCGCCGCCGGCCGCTCGATCCCCGAGATCTTCGCCGAGATGGGCGAGGCGGCCTTCCGCGACGGCGAGCGGCGGGTGATCGCCCGGCTGCTGGACGAGCCGCCGCACGTGCTGGCCACCGGCGGCGGGGCCTTCGTCAACGCCGAGACCCGCGCCCTGATCAAGTCCAAGGCCGTCGCCGTCTGGCTGAAGGCCGACCTGGAGCTGCTGGCCCGCCGCGTCAGCCGCAAGGAGGGCCGGCCGCTGCTGAAGGGCCGCGACCCGATGGACGTGCTGCGCGAGCACGCCCAACTCCGTTACCCCGCCTATGGCGAGGCCCATCTGACCGTCGAGACCGGCGACACCGCCCATGGCGTGGCGGTCGAGGCCGTGATCCAGGCCCTGCAAAAGTACCTGAAGTCCGAAAGCGAGCTGAAGTGATCACCACCATCCCCGTGGGCCTGGGCGCGCGCGCTTATGACGTCGTGGTCGGAACCGGCCTGATCGATCGGGCGGGCGAGCACATCGCCCCGCTGCTGAAGCGCAAGCGGGTGGCCATCGTCACCGACACCATCGTCGGCGAGCACCATGGCGAGCGGCTGGCCAACGCGCTGGAGCACGCCGGGGTCGCCACCGACGTGATCCTGGTGCCGCCGGGCGAGGAGACCAAGAGCTTCGAGGGCCTGGCCGACCTGAGCGACCGCCTGCTGGCCCTGAACCTGGAGCGCGGCGACATGGTCGTGGCGTTCGGCGGCGGGGTGGTCGGCGACCTGACCGGCTTCGCGGCGGCGATCTACAAGCGCGGCATCGACTTCATCCAGATCCCCACCACCCTGCTGGCCCAGGTGGATTCGTCCGTGGGCGGAAAGACCGCCATCGACACCCCGCGCGGCAAGAACCTGATCGGCGCCTTCCACCAGCCGCGGCTGGTGCTGGCCGACCTCGACATCCTGGCCACCCTGCCGGCCCGCGAGCTGGCCTGCGGCTATGCCGAGATCATCAAGTACGGCCTGCTGGGCGACTTCCCCTTCTTCGAATGGCTGGAGGCCAACGTCCAGGCCGTGCTGGAGCGCGACACCTCGGCCCTGGTCCGCGCCGTCGGGCGCTCGGTCGAGATGAAAGCCGAGATCGTCGCCGAGGACGAGAAGGAAGTCGGCCGCCGGGCCCTGCTGAATCTGGGCCACACCTTCGGCCACGCGGTCGAGGGCGAGATGGGCTTCGGCGACGCGCTCAAGCACGGCGAGGCCGTGGGCCTGGGCATGGCCCAGGCCTTCCGCTTCTCGGCCCGCCAGGGCCTGTGCTCCAGCCAGGACGCCGTCCGCGCCGAGGCCGCGATCAAGGCCGCCGGCCTGCCGACCAGGCTGTCGGACATCCGCCCCGAGCCGTTCAGCGCCGACGCCCTGATCGCCCACAGCGCCCAGGACAAGAAGGCCGAGGGCGGACTTTTGACCTTCATCCTGGTCCGCGGCATCGGCGACGCCTTCGTGGCCAAGGACGTGGATCGGGACGAGCTGCGGGCGTTCCTGATCGAGGAAGGCGCGGTCTAGGGGCCGTCCTGACCTCGCCCCGCCTGAGGTCATGACCTCCGGGGTCATGGTTCCGCTTACGCCGCCATGCCAGCTTGCCCCGTCCGCTCAAGCGTCACGGAGCCCCCCGCCTTGCGCCCTCGTCTCACCCTCTCCGCCATCGCCCTATCACTCGGCCTCGGGTCGCTCGGCCTGGGTCCGCCCGCCGCCCAGGCCGCCGCGCCCGCCCCCGTCGACAAGCTGGACCACGCGCTGCTGTGGGGCCGCGACATCGACCAGGCCTCGGCGGTCCTGGCGGTCAAGCTGGGCTTCCAGGTGCGGCCCGGGCGCAACCCCGGCGGCGTCGCCAACCGCTATGTGCGCCTGGCCGACCAGGGCTATCTGGAGCTGCTGGGCATCACCCGTCCCGATCCGGAGCTGGACCCCGGCATGCAGGCCGACCAGGCCTCGCTGCACGGCGGATCGGGCGCGCGGGCGTTCGGCCTGCACGCCTCGGCGCTCGACCAGGCCCAGGCCGACCTCAAGGCCCAGGGTCTGCCGGTGACCCCGATCTTCACCGCCGCCGCCGACGATCCCGACGGCCAGGGGCCGGGCAAGCCGCCGCGCTGGCGGCTGTTCGCCTTCGACCGCCCGGTGCTGTCCAGCAGCGTCTTCCTGATCGACTACGCCGCGCCCCGGTCCGACCCGGCCAGCGTGGCGGACGACAAGACCGCCCGCCAGCACCCGAACGGCGCGCGGTCGCTGTCGGCGTTCTGGCTGCTGTCGGCCGACGCCGGCGCGGACAAGGCGAAGCTGGAAAAGCTGGGTCTGGCCGGGGCGGTTCCGGTCCGGGTCCCGCAGGTGGCGGCCAAGGGCTACTGCGTGGCGGTGGGTCCGAACGCCCTGCTGGCGCTGGAGCCGGACGGGCCGGGGATCGCCGCGGACGCCCTGCGCGAGGGCGGCCCGCAGGTGCTGGGCGTCAGCCTGGACGTCGCCGATCTGGACGCGGCCAAGCGGCGCGTCGAGCGCGGCTACGAGCAGAGCCTGGCCGGCTATGACGGTCTGTCGGGCGCCGCGTTCCTGGCCCCGACCCGCGCCGATCTGGGCCTGCTGATCGAATTCCACGCGGCGTCCGCCAAGGGGCCGTGCGAGGGGGTGAAGGGCTGAGGTCTATCGACATCCAGTCGCCGTGCTTGGTCCTCGTCCTTCGACAAGCTCAGGATGAGGACCATTGTCTAGGCCTGAGCGGTGGAAGACCTCATCCTGAGCTTGTCGAAGGACGAGGTTTTCGCATCCGGACCAACGCTAGGCGTCCGCCTCGGCCAACCGCGCGCAGACCGCCGCGGTGTGCTCGTCCGCCGGGAAGGCGCATTCGATGCGCATCTCGTCCAGGGTGACGTCGCGCGGCAGGGCGAAGGTGGTGATCGTCTCGAAGAACCGCAGCTCGCCCTCGGGGCTGCGGAACCGCATGGTCTGGATCGGCGACGGGGCCTTGTCGACGTCGCGGAACCGCCAGCGGGTGGGCACGTCCGGATAGCGCAGGATCTCGTCCAGCAGCTGCTGGGCGCGCGGGTCGGCGGGCGAGGCGGCGATCTGGTGATGCAGGTGACCGATGAAGCCCTCGGCCACCTCGTGCCAGTTGGCGATCACGGGGCGGAAGTCGTCGGGGTCGAACACCTGGTGCAGCAGGTTGGTGTGGCGGCTCGGCCGTCCCATCGTCAGCTGGTCGATGCGCGCCGTGGCCCGGTTGATCCGCAGCACGTCGAAATGGCGGTTGATCACGAAGGCGGGGTACGGCTCCTGCTTGGCCAGGATCAGTTCGATCGCCTTCTGCATCTGCTCCAGCTCGGGCGTGTCGAGCGTGGTCTCGGGATATTTCGGCGCGTAGCCGGCGGCGGTCAGCAGGGCGTTGCGCTCGCGCAGCGGCATGGCCAGGGCGTCGGCCAGGCGGGTCAGGATCTCGCGGCTGGCCTGGGCCTTGCCGGTCTCGATGCAGCTGAGGTGGCGGGTCGAGACCCCGGCCTCCATCGCCAGGTCCATCTGGCTGAAGCGCAGCGCCGCCCGCCATTCCCGCAGGAGCCTGCCGATCGGCGGCTGGACGGCCAGAGGACGCGACGCGACGGACGAAACGCTCATTCTGACCCTGTAAGCGAGGAAGAAGGCCTATCCGGCAAGCTGGCTATCCGGTCCATGACCTCCAAGGTCATGACCGGATGATTTGCAGCGTAGTTGAGAAGGCGGGGGCGATCTCCTTACATCGGCTTCATCATCGGTGTGTCGGTCGCGGGGCGTTGGAATGTTGAGGCGTGAGGTGTTGGCGGCCGGCGCGAGCCTGGTCGCCGTGGCGGCCGGTCCGGCTCTGGCCGCGCCGACGGAATGGACGGCCGGCCAGTTCCACGCCGCGCGGCGCTTCGTCGATCTGGAGGTCGGCAAGATCGCCTATGCCGAGCGCGGCCGAGGCCGGGCGGCGATCTTTCTGCACGGCTATCCGCTGAACGGCTTCCAGTGGCGCGGCGCCATGGCCCGGCTGGCCGATCATCGCCGCTGCATCGCCATCGACCTGATGGGCCTGGGCTACAGCGACGTGGCGGAGGACGCCGACCTGTCGCCCCTGGCTCAGGCCGCGATGGTGGTGGCCGCGATGGACAGGCTGGGCCTCCGCGAGGCCGATTTGGTCTCGAACGACAGCGCCACCGGCGTGGCCCAGCTGATCGCCGCCCATCATCCCGAGCGGGTGCGGTCGCTGCTGCTGACCAACGGCGACGTCGACACAAACAGCCCGCCGCCGCCGTTCATGGGCGCCATCGAGGCGGCGCGGAAGGACCAACTGGTCGGCTGGTTCGGCAAGCAGTTGGACGACAACGCCTTCGCGCGATCGCATGACGGCATCGGTCGCGGCTATTCACGGCCCGACCAGGTGTTGACCCCGGCCGTGGTCGAAACCTACCTGCGGCCGCTGGTCGGCCCGGACAAGCGTCGCCGCCAGGGCCAGGACTACGCGATCGCCATGCTGCCCAACCCGTTGCCGGCCGCCGCGCCGGCCCTGCACGGTTTCGACAAGCCGGTGCGGATGGTCTGGGCCCGGAACAACGAGCTGTTCGGCGACGAATGGGCGCTATGGTTGGACCATACGTTCCCCAAGTCGCGCGGCGTGCGCTTCGTCGAGGACGCCAACCTGTTCTTCCCCGAGGAGCGGCCCGATCTGATCGCCGAGGAAGCCCGCAAGCTCTGGGGCGTCTAAAGCTCCACTCCCCCGCCGGGCGCTCTCCCTGATTGGCCAGACGTGGCGTAAGAAGGATCCATGATCCTGACCGCCATCCTCGGCCTCGCGCCGATCATCATCGTCCTGCTGGCCGTCTCGGCGCTGTTCTCGGCCGCCGAGACCTCGCTGACCGCCGCCTCCCGGGCTCGCATGCACCAGCTGGAGCGCGAGGGCGATCGGCCGGCCAAGCGGGTCAACAAGCTGTTGGCCGACCAGGAAACGATGATCGGGGCGGTGTTGCTGGGCAACAACCTGGTCAACATCCTGGCCTCGGCCCTGGCCACCCAGGTGCTGACCGCGGCCATCCCCGGCCCCTGGGGCGTGGCGGCGGCCACCGGCGCGATGACCGTGCTGGTCCTGGTGTTCGCCGAGGTGCTGCCCAAGACCCTGGCCATCCTGAAGTCCGACGACGTGGCCCGCTTCCTATCGGCCCCCACCCTGGTCGTGGTGCGGGTGTTCGGACCGATCATCTACACCATCCAGTGGGTGGTGCGGCGCACGCTGCGGCTGTTCGGCGTCAAGCTGGACATGGGGGTCGACGTGCTGGCCGCCCACGAGGAGATCCGCGGCGCGGTCGAATACCACCACTCCGAAGGCGGGGTCGAAAGCGGCGACCGGCGGATGCTGGGCGGGGTGCTGGACCTGTCGGACATGGATGTCTCGGAGATCATGGTCCACCGCAAGTCGATCACCCTGATCGACGCCGACCTGCCGATCCGCGAGCTGGTGGCCGAGGCCCTGGAGGCTCAGCACACCCGCATCCCGCTCTATCGCGAGAACCCGGACAACATCGTCGGCGTGCTGCACGCCCGCGACCTGCTGCGGGCCCTGGCCGCCGCCAACGGGGCGATCGACGACATCGACGTGGCGACCATCCAGCGCGAGCCGTGGTTCATCCCCGACACCACCAACCTCAAGGACCAGCTGAACGCCTTCCTCAAGCGGCGCAGCCACTTCGCCCTGGTGGTCGACGAGTACGGCGCCTTGCAGGGCCTGGTGACCCTGGAGGACATCCTCGAGGAGATCGTCGGCGAGATCGAGGACGAGCACGACACCAAGGTCGAGGGCCTGCGTCCTCAGGCCGACGGTTCGGTGCATGTCGACGGCCATGTCACCGTCCGCGACCTCAATCGGGCCATGGACTGGCGCCTGCCGGAGGGCGACGCGGTGACGATCGCCGGCCTGGTAATCCACGAGGCCCAGACCATTCCGGAGCCGGGCCAGATCTTCATCTTCCACCACCACCGCTTCCAGGTGCTGCGTCGCCAGCGCAACCAGATCACCGGCCTGCGGATCAGCGGACGGCTGGATGAGAGCGTCCGCTAGCGGCTTTGTCGACAACCCGACGTAACCGCTTGTTTTGACGGCTTTCCGCAACGAACCCCTTTGAGGACGCCGTGGTCCGGCGCAGGATGAGCGCAACGGAACCATCAACGTGGCGGCGCGTTGGTGAGCGCGCACGACAACGGTGACGCTCGGGAGACGGGGGATCAAGGGTTGGTCAAGGCTATGGGCCGTGTCGAGGAGGACGGGTTCGAGAGCCTCGTCGCGCGCCTCGCGGCGGCCGAAGAGGCCTTGGCCGAGGAAGTGCGCCGGTCGCGCGCCCTCAACCGCATCGCCGAGGCCATCGGAGCCGGCCACGACGCCGGGAGCCTGGTCCAGACCGTGGTCGACGGCGGCGTCGAGCTGACCGGCGCCCAGTTCGGCGCGTTCTTCTACAATGTCGTCGACGAGGCGGGCGAAAGCTTCATGCTCTACAGCCTGTCGGGGGCGCCGCGGGCGGCCTTCGAAGCCTTCCCGATGCCGCGCAACACCGCCGTCTTCGCCCCGACCTTCAACGGCGAGGGCGTGGTGCGGTCGGACGACATCACCCAGGACCCGCGCTATGGCCGCAACGCGCCCCGCCGCGGCATGCCCGAGGGGCACCTGCCGGTGCGCAGCTACCTGGCCGTGCCGGTCATCACCCGCGAGGGAACCGTGCTGGGCGGCCTGTTCTTCGGCCATTCCATGACCGGCCGCTTCGACGCGCGGGCCGAGACCCTGCTGGTCGGCCTGGCCGCCCAGGCGGCGGTCTCGATCGAGTCCGTGCGGGCCCAGGAAGCCGCCCGCGCCGAGCTGGCCCAGCGCCGCGACGCCGAGGAGCGCCTGAAGTTCGCCCTGGATTCCGGCGGCCTGGGCTCGTGGGAGCTGGATGTCGAGACCCGCGCCTATCTGGCCTCGGACATCTGCAAGGCCAATTACGGGCGCGGCCCCGACGACGACTTCGGGTTCGCCGACCTGGTGGCCTCGGTGCATCCGGGCGACCGCGCGCGGATGACCGCCGCCATCGAGGACGCCATCCTCCACGGCGCGGAGTACGACATCGAATATCGGGTGCGCACGCCGGACGGCGACACCCGCTGGGTGCACGCGCGAGGCCGCGCCGCCCAGACCGCCGATCACGGCGGGGCGCGGCGCATGGCGGGCGTGTCGCTGGACGTCACCGAGCGCAAGCGCGCCGAGGAACGCCAGAGGCTGCTGGTCAACGAGCTGAACCACCGCGTGAAGAACACCCTGGTCTCGGTGCAGTCGATCGCCAGCCAGACCCTGCGCACCACCGAAACGCCCGAGGCTTTCCGCGACGCCTTCGAGGGCCGGATCATGGCCCTGTCGCACACCCACAACCTGCTGACCGAGCAGAACTGGGAAGGCGCCAGCCTGCGCGAGATCTTCGATTTCGAGCTGGAGGCCTTCGCCGCCCGCGACCGCATCGGTTTCGACTATGTTCGCGACCTCCAGCTGAGCCCCAAGG
The DNA here is from genome assembly GCF_001426905.1 of Caulobacter sp. Root1455. Taxonomy (GTDB): domain Bacteria; phylum Pseudomonadota; class Alphaproteobacteria; order Caulobacterales; family Caulobacteraceae; genus Caulobacter. Next base: position 441,338 of record NZ_LMFQ01000020.1, on the reverse strand, counting down.
CGACGGTGGCCCTGGGCATGGCCGTCCACGAACTGGCGACCAACGCGCTGAAATACGGGGCCCTGTCGGTTCCCGACGGCGCGGTGCGGGTGGTCTGGGCGCTCGAGCCGGACGAAACCGGCGACGGACCGCATCTGCGCTTGACCTGGACCGAACAGGGCGGCCCTCCGGTCGCCCCGCCGACGCGCCACGGCTTTGGCGTCCGTCTGCTCGAAAAGGGCCTGGCGGGCGAACTGTCCGCCCAGGTCAACCTAGCCTATGATAGCCTCGGCCTCGTATGCACCATGAGGTTGCCGATCCGTGCTCTGGAGCCCTGAACAATGAAGACCCTCGCCGCCCTTAAGGTTCTGGTGGTCGAAGACGAGGCGCTGGTCTCCATGTTGGTGGAAGACATGCTCAGCGACCTTGGCTGCATCGTCGTCGGCCCCGCCGCCGAGCTGGAGGAAGCCTTGCGCCTGGCCGGCAGCGCCGACATCGACGCCGCCTTGCTGGACGTCAATCTGGGGGGGCGTCCGATCTTCCCGGTCGCCGACGCCCTCAGGGAGCGCGGCGTGCCGTTCGCCTTCGCCAGCGGCTATGGCGAGGCCGGCCTGTCGGAAGGCCACAAGGGCGCGACGGTGCTGCAGAAACCGTTCCGCGAAGCCGACCTGCGCAGGGTTCTGGAAGGCCTGGCCGCCCAGGTCGCCTGACGAGGCGCTCTAGGCGTACCCCAACAGGGCGCGCAGCCCCGGGGCATGAAAATCGACCAGGCGCTTCTGGATGTCCGGCAGGGTCCTGGGAAATTCCGCCGTCAGGTTGAGGTTCTCGCTGGCCGTGCGGCTTTCGCGGCGGTCGGCGCCGGCCTCGACCCGCTCGCGCCAGTCGGCCGGCAGGTCCAGCCCGCAGTCGTTCAGCAGCCGGGTGAAGAACGCCTCGGCGCGCCGGGAGTCCAGGTCGCTCAGGGCGTCGACGATGTCCTCGTAGCGGACGATCACGGCGTGCGTGCCCATCCAGGCCGCGGCGTTGTAGGTGTAGATGTCCAGCAGGGTCGGAACGTGGCCGTTCACCCCCAGGATCATCATGTTCATGACGTCCTCGGGCGCCACGGCGCCGCCCTTGATGTGGTTCAGCGAGCCCTGGAACTCGTCGGACACGTAGAACCGGGCCCGCGCCAGCACCCAGTCATAGGGGTCGCGGACCAGGACGATGTGCCGGACCCGGCGCAGCGCGATCGCCGCCTCGTCCGAGAACAGCAGGTGCCCCCAGCTGAGGAACGGCTTGTCCGGCGAGAACGCCGCCAGGCTGCGGCGCAGCAGGCCGTGCTGGATGTACTCGCTGGGCCAGTGCTGTTCCTTGACCACGAACATCCGCAGGATGTTGCGGATCAGGTGGGTTCCGGCCTTGGGAACGCTGTTGAGCAGGACCGGCTGGCTCAGCGCGGCCCGCTCGAAACGGGCGCCGATGGCGTCGAGATTGTCCGGCTTTCCACGGATGACGGCGTTCACGCGAGACGGATCCTGTGACCTGGCCGCGCCCTCCGGGGATGGAAGGGGCGACCGCAAGAAAAAAGCGGCGGATCGCTCCGCCGCTTGAACCTAGCGCCTGACGATGGACCGCGAAACGCCTTGTTGGCGCCCCGCGGTCCGGCCAGGTCTAGAACTTCGCCGTCATCCGCACGAACAGGCGGCGGCCGACATAGTCGTACTGCGAGGCCAGCACCGAGCGGCCGACCGTGTTGTAGTTGCCCTGGGCCAGGGTCATCTGCGGGGGATCCTCGCCGAACAGGTTGGCCACGCCGCCCAGGAAGGTCCAGCGGTCGAACTCCCGCTGCACCGAAAGGCTGTGATAGGCCGTGAACTCGGTGTGGATCTTGTAGAACGTGGTGCCCGCGGCGTTGTGGTCCGCCTCGGTCTCGGCGTCGGAGGCCTTGCCGATCATGTCCACGCGCCAGTAGCCGGTCCAGTCGCCCTTCTCGAGGGTGAAGCCCAGTTGGCCGGTCCAGTCCGGATCGCCCACGAAGCCGTTGGTGTCCTTCACGTCGTCGGCGAACAGGGCCGTGGTGTCCTCCAGCTGCCAGGTCGATTGCAGCTCGACCGACAGCTTGGTGTCCCACGGCAGGTCGTGCGCGTAGTTGATCGTCAGATCGATGCCGCGGTTCTTCTGCGAGGCGATGTTCAGGTAGTTGTCGGTGACCGTGGTGATCAGGTGCGACGGACCACGCTGGAACAGCGAGCACAGCTTGTCGGTCGGGAAGGTCGTCGAACGATAGCAGCCGCCGATGATCCGGCTCGCGCCCAGCTGGGTGATCTCGTTGTTCACCTCGATGTCGAAATAGTCCAACGCCACGTTCAGGTCGGCGAAGCTGGGGGTCCAGATCACGCCGTAGGTCACCGCGTCCGAGGTCTCGGCCTCGAGCGAGCCCGCGCCGCCGCCCGAGGTGATGGTCGCCGTGGCGCCGGCGCCGGTGTAGGCCGGCGGAATGCCGTCGGCGGCGCAGTTGTCGGCGACGCGCTGGGTGATGTTGCCGGCGGTCAGGTTCGACTGCCAGCGGATGCAGGGGTCGATCGAGCGCTGCGACGCGAAGCTGGTCTCGGCGTTCTTGTAGAGCTCAAACAGGGCCGGGGCCCGGAACGAGGTGCCTTTGGTGGCGCGCAGGCGCAGCGAGGAGATCAGCTGCCAGTTCAGGCCGACCTTGTAGGTCTCATCGCTGCCGTAGGAGTCGACGTCGGTGTAGCGGCCCGACAGCGACAGATCGACCTTCTGGGCCAGCGGCATATCCCTGAAGATCGGCACGCTCAGTTCGCCGTAGATTTCCTTGGTCTTGTCGCTGCCGGCGGTGATGCCGGCTGTCGACGAACCCCAGATGTTGCCCGCCATGGTGATGGGACCGGGGGTGTCGTTGATCTCGTCGCGACGATAGGCGGCCCCGAACGCGGCGCCGACCGGGCCGGCCGGCAGCTTGAACAGGTCGCCCGAAACCGAACCTTCGACGGCCAGCTGCTTGTAGATCGTCCGGCCGGTTTCGGTGTCGAACAGGAACTTCTTTTCGGCGTCGGTGTACTTGCCGGCCAGGAAGTCGGCCGACATCCAGTTCACGTCCACGCAGTCGCGGTTGCTGATCGGCGTCTTGTAGCCGACGCAGGAGGCGGTCGGGCGCGGGATCGAGTTGGCGTTGCCCAGACCGAAACTGCCGAAGTCGCTGCGGCCGTCGGCGCTCTTGACCGCGTCATCCAGGATCACGTCCTGCGAGTACTCGCCCTTGGAGTGGCTGTACTGGGCGAAGATGTCCCAGTCCCAGCCCTTCAGGAAGTCGACGCCGCCGAAGTCGCCGCGCAAGCCGCCGACATAGCGCTGGTAGTCGACCTTCTGACCGTCGCGGTTGAAGTTGGTGACCGGGGTCGGGCTCAGGACGAAGTCGCCGGTGAAGCCGGCGCTGAAGGGATCGCCGAGATCCTCGGTGTAGAGATAGGTCCAGAACTGGCGGTAGCCGTTGGTCTTGCTCGCCCGACGGTTCAGCAGCACCTCGCCATAAGCCTCGACGCTGCTGGTGACGTCGAACGAGCCCTGGGCGAAGATCGTGTTGCGCTCGGTGCGCGGGGTCAGCGACTTGGCCAGGTTGTAGGGGCTGTTGTAGTCCAGCACGCCCATGTCCGGATTGGCCGGGTCCAGGCTGTCGCCGACGATGAAGAAGCCCGGAGGGATGCCCGGATAGCCGCCGTCGACCGGATTGGTCGGCGTCTGCGGGATGAACTGGCCCATCTTGCCGGAATAGTCGTACTGGATCTTGCCGTTCCGGCCGTTGAAGTCCGGGTAGTCATAGAGCCAGACTTGATCGTACAGCAGGTCGCGGCACTGGATCTGGCCGGTGCGCGGATCGATGGTGTCCTTGCGCTTGCCCTGGGCGTCGAAGATGTAGGACTGGCCGCAGCTGGTGTAGTCCCGCTGGCCGTTCGTCTGCTCTTCTTTCTTGTAATAGTCGTAGGTGATGTTGAAGAAGCCGCGCGAGAACGTCTTGCCCCAGTTGGCGCTGGCGTGGAACTCCTCGCCGCCCTTGTCCTGGGGCTGGCTGACGAACATCTCCAGATTGACGCCGTCGGTGTCGCGCTTGGTGATGATGTTGACCACGCCGGCCACGGCGTCGGAGCCGTAGATCGACGAGGCGCCGTCCTTCAGGATTTCGACGCGGTCGATCGACGACAGCGGCAGCACGTTCAGGTCGAAGGCGGACACGCCGCCGCGCACGCCGGCCGGACCGGCGCGACGGCCGTTCAACAGCACCAGGGTGCGGTTGGCGCCCAGGCCCCGCAGCGAGATGGTTTCCGAACCCGGGCCGCCGTCGGTGACGAAGGCGCTGGAGATCGCCGAGGTGATCTGCGGCGAGCCCGACGCGATCGTCGACGACTGCAGCAGGCCCGCGGTGCTGGCGATGCCGGCCAGCTGGCCTTTCTCGGCCGAGATCACCTGGATGGGATCGGGGCTGGTGAATTCATTGCGCTTGATGCGCGACCCGGTGACGACCAGGGCCTCCACCTCGGAATTGTCGGCCGGCGGCGGCTGCGCCGTCGCGGTGGAAGCGGCCTCCTGCGCCAGGGCCGCGGCGGGCGCGCCGATGGCGGCCGCGATCGCCATGCCCGCGAGCACGGTCGTGTTGAGCAGATATTTCCGGCTGACAATCATGAAGCTGTGTCCCCATAACCACGAACATGTGGGGCCGTCCGATCCCCTCAGACCAACGGCAAGTCACAAGCTGACCATGCGTTGATCAAAACACGCAACATTGCTGACGCCGTTTTGTCGCATTTGCGCCAAACTGTGTCGTCCAGCCCTCACTTTAGGCAAAACCCCTGCAAAGCTTGACCTTGTCGGCCGGAGGGAACGCCGTTCGCCCTCTTTCTGGCCGATACAATGCTCGCTAAGGTCGCGCGGGCGTCGCGGGACGCTATTGAGGGCGCCCTCGGTCGGCGGCGTATTCGTGTGGGGCAACAGATGACGATTTCGATAGCCGGCGGCCTGCGCGCCGCGGCCGCGGTGCTCGCGCTGGCGTTTTCGGGCGCGCCGGTGATCGCCCGGGCCGGCGATCCTCCCTCCGCCTTCGCGCTGGTCCGCGCCCCGGCGATCTCGGACGTCAGCATCGCGCCGGACGGCAAGCACCTGGCCGCCCTGACCTCGGCCGACGGCAATGTCGTCACCATCTCGGTGTGGAACACCGACGATCTGAGCAAACCCTTCGCGGTGATCGGCGCGGGCAAGGTCCGCATCCAGGGCGTGCGCTTCCTGAAGAGCGACCGCCTGATGATCGACACGATCCAGGTCTTCACGGAAGGCGACGACCGCGGCCACCTTCGCCGCTCGTTCGTCTCGGACCTGCAGGGCAAGGAATGGACCGGCCTGCTGGCCCCCAGCCACGCCCGCTCGGCGGTCGACGAATACGTCGCCAAGTTCGACAACGCCATCTTGCTGGACAGCCTTCCGCAGGACCCCAGGCACGTCATCGTCCTGGACCGGCGCCTGCGCTCCAGCGGCGACATCCTCAAGCTCGACCTCTACAGCGGTGAGACCACCAAGCTGGAAAGCGCCTCGGAGAAGTACTTCTCGTACCGCGCCGACCTGACCGGCCAGATCCGGGCCCGCCAGTCGGCCGACTTCGAGGACGGCAAGCTCTATGTCGCCCAATGGTTCAAGGACCCGGCCACGGGGCAGTGGAGCGAGCACTTCCGCAACTATGCCAAGAACCGCGAGAACATGGACGTGGTCGGGTTCTCCACCGACCCGAACATCGTCTTCGTCCGCTCGTCCTTGGGGCGCGACAAGGCCGGCGTCTACGAATACGACCTCAAGCAGCGCAAGATCACCGAGCCGCTGTTCGAGCATAAGGTGTTCGAGGCCGGCGGCGTGCTAATCGACCGCACGCCCGCTCGCCTGGGGCAGATCCTGGGCTTCACCTACCAGGGGCCCAGCACCTCCATCTACTGGACCGACGACAAGCTGGCCGCCCTCGACAAGGGCGTGCGCGCGGCCCTGGGGATCAAGACCGTCGCCATGACCTGGACCGATCCGGGCTCGAACGCCCAGGTCAAGATCGGCGTGCCGTCGGGCGCCAACGCCATGGTGATCTCGCGATCGGACGACCTGAAGACCGTGATCGTCGAGAAGAGCGGACCGCGCCAGCCGTCCGAGTTCTACAGGCTCACCGATACGGGCCAGCTGAGCCTGCTGGGCAGGGCCAATCCAGACCTGGACCTGTCCACGCTCGGCGACACCACCCTGGTCGAATATGCGGCGCGGGACGGCCTGATGATCCCGGCCTTCCTGACCAGGCCGCCGGCCGACAAGTTCGGCCCTGGGCCCTATCCCGCCCTGATCGCCCCGCACGGCGGCCCGTGGGCGCGCGACGACCTGGGCTGGGACCCCACCGGCTGGACCCAGTATTTCGCCAGCCGCGGCTACGCGGTGCTGCAACCGCAGTTCCGCGGCTCGACCGGCTGGGGCCAGAAGCTGTGGCGCGCCGGCGACGGCGAGTGGGGCCAGAAGATGCAGGACGACAAGGACGACGGCGCCAAGTGGCTGATCGACCAGAAGATCGCCGCGCCCGACCGTGTCGCCATGTTCGGCTATTCCTACGGCGGCTACGCGGCCCTGGTCGCCGCCATCCGGCCTAACGGCCTGTATCAATGCGCTGTTTCAGGCGCCCCGGGCTCGCTGGCCAGCTTCAAGCGCGAGACCTTCAACAACCGCCAGCTGCGCGAGCTGCAGCGGCCGACGGTCGAGGGCCTGGACGCGGTGGCCCACGCCGGCGAGGTCAAGATTCCCGTGCTGCTGTATCGCGGCGACCGCGACGTCAACCAGGCGGTGTCCGACGGCGGCGAGATGAAGGGCGTGGCCGCCGCCATCAAGGCGGCGGGCAAGCCCTACCGGGCGTTCGAGATCAAGGACATGGGCCACACCCTGGACACCTGGACCCCCGCCATGGCGGTGCAGCAGCTGACCGAGATCGAGAGCTTCCTGGCCAAGGACTGCGGCCCGGGCGGGCTCTAGATCTTTGTTTCGGGCATTTTCTTCACGCGAACCGGAGTCCAATTCGCTTGAAAATGCTCTAGCCGAGGTCGCGGGGCCCGAACGAGTCGGGCAGCAGGCTCCAGAACGGCGTGCGGCGCGTGGCCTTGCCGCCCTGGACCGAGACGATCTCGCAGGCGCCGGTGGCGAATTCGGCGATGCGCTGACGGCAGGCGCCGCAGGGCTGGACCACCGCGTCGGAGCCGGCGGCGATCAGCACCTTGGCGATGCCGCGCCCGCCGGCCGTGACCATCGCCCCGATCGCCGTCTGCTCGGCGCAGGTGCCGGACGGATAGGCGGCGTTCTCGACATTGACCCCCAGGTGGGCGCGGCCGTCCGCGTCGATCACCGCGGCGGCCACCGTGAAGTTCGAATAGCGGGCGTAGGACCGCGCCAGCAGGGCCGGCAAGGCGGCCGCCAGGGCGGCTTCGCTGTCCTGGTCCAAAAAGATCGGGATCGGGGTGGAATTCTCTGTCGCGCTCATGCCGGCCTCGTTCGCCGGCGTTTCCTGCCGTTTTGCAGGGCCGCGCCGGGCGGAGAGGCAATCAGTCGCGGGCCGCCCTGGCAAGCCCGTTTTCGCGCGAAGGGATCAGGCCTCGCCCGGCGCCTTGGCGACGATCGACAGGGCATGGACCGGGCCCGCCATCTCCTCGGCCAGGGCCTGGAAAATCAGCCGCTGGCGGGCCACCCGGGCCTTGCCCGCAAAGGCCTGGGCCTCGATCAGCAGGTTGAAGTGGCTCTCCCCGCCCTCGCGATGCCCGGCATGGCCGTGGTGGCGGTCGCTGTCGTCGACGACCTCCAGCCTGGTGGGCGAAAAAGCGGTGGTCAGTTTGGCGGCGATGGCATCGGCGACGGCGCCCATGATGGCTTCCTTGCTTGTCAATCCTTGAACGGAAATAGCTGCGGCTTACTCTAAGCGCCATGAGCGCCGACTTCGAATATCGCCCCAAGTTTTTCGACATCCGTGTCCGCCCCCCCAAATCGCCTGAGGAGGCGGCTCGGGAGAACGACGTCTTCGCCCTGAAACCGGGCGAAGTGCGCTGCGATCACCCCGAGTGCCGCTCGGCCGCGACGGCCAAGGCGCCCAAGTCGCGCGACATGCCGGGGGTCTACTACAATTTCTGCCAGCGGCACGCGGCCGAGTACAACAAGAACTGGAACTTCTACGCCGGCATGAGCGAGGGCCAGATCCGCTCGCAGCAGGAGCAGGAGAAGATGACCGGCGGCCGACCGACCTGGTCGATGAAGGCCGATTCGCGCTCGCGCGAGGCCGCCGCCGCCGCCGCCCGCGACGCCCGTCACCTCAACGACCCGTTCGGCCTGTTCCGCGCCCAGCAGCGCAAGGCCGAATCGGCCTCGGCCGGTCGCGCCCTGGGCAAGCTGGAACGCCAGGCCCTGGCCGACCTGGATCTGGAAGCCGGCGCCGACGGCGCGGCGATCCGCGCCAAGTACAAGGACCTGCTCAAGCGCTGCCACCCCGACATGAACGGCGGCGACCGCAGCGCCGAGCACAAGCTCCAGCGGGTGATCAAGGCCTACAAGACGCTGCAGAAGTCCGGGCTGGCGAAGTAGGCCGCCCGAACCCGCCGCCGGCTACTCCCCGGCGCGGACGCATTCGACAAGGCGAAATCCGTCGCAGGTCGGATCGGCGCAGATCGCGCCGGTGGCGATGATCACCGTTCTGCCGATGTCCGGTCGCGGCTGAATGTGATCGGCCCGCGCATGGCCTTGCGCTCGACAGAAGGCGTCGGCCGCGGGCTTGCCGCATTCGGCCCCGTAGTCGCGGCACCAGTCCAGAGGGGCGGTTTCTCCCGTGGCGGCGGTGATCTCCGGATTCCGATAGATGACGCCGGTCATCTGGGCGACCGGCACATGGGTCGTGGTCGGCGGCGGCGCGGGCGCGGGCGCGGGGGATGGCGTCGGCGACGGCGTCACCGAGAGCGGCGGGCGAGGCGTGAACACCGATCCCGGGCCGGCCGCCTTGCCGCATTCGATGCTGCGGAAGCCGTCGCAGGTCGGGCCGCAAATGCGACCGTTGGCGATGACCGCCGTCACGCCGATCCGCGAGGCGGGCTCGAACCCCGTCGCCACCAGCTCGTCATGGGCCCGGCAGAAGGCGTTGGCGGCCGCCTGGCCGCAGTTGGTCCCGAACTCGCGGCAGAAATCGAGGCTGACGTCGTCGCCGCTGGCCGTGCGGATGGTCGGGCCGGTGTAGAGCCTGGTCCCATGCTCGGTGTCGCGGCTCGACATCGGGGGCGACGGACCAGGGGCGAACTGGCATTTGAGGTCGACCTCGGCGACATGAGCCCGGCCGACCGCCACCGAGATGCCGATCGCCAGCTCGCGCGGGCCGCAACCGTGGAAGGTCGGTCCCGAACTGGGCGTCGGCGAACCGCCTTGGCCGAACTGCAGGCGGCCGATCTGGACGATGTCGCGCGGCGGCAGGATGGTTCGGCATTGCGGCGCGACATATTGCAGGAACATGTCCTCGCCCTGGGTCACGTGGCGGATCTCGATGCCGCTGACGGCCGAGCCGCGCGGGCAGATCGCCACGCCCTCGCCGCCCCCCGGGACGCCCTGGGTTTGGCCGTTGCGGGTCGGGCCCGCGGTGCTGGTGGCGGGGTTCCAGCTTTGGCAGACCGGGCGGATGGCGTTGATGAAATCCCCGCCGCGGCCGCTGACGCCGACCATGTATTCGCCGGCGCCGCAGGTGGCCGGCGTCAGGCCGATCAAGTTGGCGACCGCGGGCGTGCGCATCAGCACCGCCCCGAGGACGAGCGCCGTCACGAAGACGGCCGTGGCCAGCTTTCGCATCTTCGCGCTCCCGCCGCCGGCGGCCGATCTCGACCAGGAGGGGCGTGAAACCATAACACCATCTTTACGATAGCGTCAGGGCGCGTTCGTCCCACGCGGGGAAATCGCCGGAGCGCCGAACCGCCGCTCCCACGCCCAGGCCGCCACCCAGCAGGCCATGGCCCAGGCCGCGCCCAGGCTCCAGCCGGCCAGCACGTCGCTGGTCCAGTGGACGCCCAGATAGATTCGCGAGGCCCCGACCAGCACGCTGAGCACCACCGCCGCCCCCAGGGCCAGGGCCTTGATCCGCTTGAGGGGCGCGAACCGGGCCGCCAGGGCGCCCAGGGTCAGGAACACCACGGCCGACAGCATGGCGTGGCCCGAGGGGAAGCTGGGATTGGCCGCCTCGACCGCGCGATAGACCAGGTCCGGCCGCTCGCGCCCGAACAGCTGCTTGAGGCCCTGGCTGATCGCCACCCCGCCGCCGGCGCCGACCAGCACCACCAGGGCCTCGCTCCAGCGCTTGAGGCAGAGCATCAAGGCCAGCGCCAGGACCACGATCAGCCCCAGCACCGTCACCGAGCCCAGGGCCGTGATGTCGGTGGCGGCGAGGTGCAGCCATTTGGGCCCGATCAGGCTGTTGGGATCGCCCGGCAGCCGCAGCGCCTTCAGCACCGCCAGGTCGAAGGCGCGGGTGTCGCCCTCGGCCACCTCGTCGGAGACGTGCAGGAAGGCCAGCAGCCCGCCCGCCACGATCAGCAGCGCCGCGACCGCGCCCAGTTCGCTCCGGGCGGCGCTTAGCAGTCGCGGCAAATCCCGGCGAGGCTGAAAGAAGGACAAATTCATCATGTGCAAGTGAACGCACAAAAATCGATTCCGCGCCGCACAAGTATTCCCCGTGGCTCACCAAATGTTGCGGCCCTGAAACAGGATGAACCATTCCTGACCAGCGCCGTTCATGTCCGGTCCAAACCACTCTCGCTAGTGTCGGACTATCGAAGAGGTTCGGCAGTGTCGGACTGCCACACAACAGGAAAGGACCTCGTTATGAAGCGTCTGATCATCACCACCCTCGCGGCGACCCTGCTGGCCGGTACGGCCTTGTCGGGCACGGCCATGGCCGCGGGCCAACGCTATGACGACCGCGGCCGCTACGACCAGCGTCAAGACAGCCGCTACGACCAGCGTCACGACAGCCGCTACGACCACGATCGTCGCGACTATGGCCACGACCGTCGCGACTACAGCCACGATCGCCGCGACGCCCGCCACGAGTATCGCCACTGGCAGCGCGGCCAGCGCCTGGACGCCCGCTACCGCGACCACCGCTACTATGTGACCGACTATCGCCGTCACGGCCTGCGCGCCCCGCCCCGCGGCTATCGCTGGCAGCGCGTGGACGACAGCTACATCCTGGCCGCCGTGGCCACCGGCCTGATCGCCTCGGTGATCATCGCCAACAACTAGGCCCTTTCCCAAGGACCTCATTCGAGCGCCCCGGACGGTTCCGCCGTCCGGGGCGTTTGCATTTTTCAAGCCTGAAAGGGCCCTCGCCCCTTCCCCTCCCCTGGGTCAAGGCGGTAATCCACAAAGCATGCCCGACCTGACCGACAGCCACGCCGCCGATCCCCTGATCACCCTGGCCCCCGACAAGTGGGTCACGCTTCGCGACGCGTTCGGCGTCGACAGCGACATGAAGGTTCCGTACTTCAGCCACAAGGACAGCCACGTCCCCGAGATCGACACGGCCTACAAGTTCGATCCGCAGACGACCAAGGCGATCTGCGCCGGCTTCGCCAACGACCGGCGGGTGATGGTCCAGGGCTATCACGGCACCGGCAAGTCGACCCACATCGAGCAAATCGCCGCCCGGCTGAACTGGCCGCTGGTGCGGGTCAATCTCGACAGCCACGTCTCGCGCATCGACCTGGTCGGCAAGGACGCCATCGTCCTGAAGGACGGCAAGCAGGTCACCGAATTCCGCGAAGGCATCCTGCCCTGGGCCCTGCAGCGCCCGATCGCCCTGGTGTTCGACGAATACGACGCCGGCCGCCCGGACGTGATGTTCGTCATCCAGCGCGTGCTGGAGGCCGGCGGCAAGCTGACCCTGCTCGACCAGAACCGGGTGATCCGCGCCAACCCCTATTTCCGGCTGTTCTCGACGACCAACACCATCGGTCTGGGCGACACCACGGGGCTCTATCACGGCACCCAGCAGATCAACCAAGGCCAGATGGACCGCTGGAGCATCGTCACGACGCTCAACTATCTGGACCACGACGTCGAGGCCGGCATCGTCCTGGCCAAGAACCCGTCGTACGACACCCCGGAAGGCAAGCGCACGATCGCCGCCATGGTCCGTGTCGCCGACATGACCCGCAACGCCTTCATGAACGGCGACATCTCCACCGTCATGAGCCCGCGCACGGTGATCACCTGGGCCCAGAACGCCGAAATCTTCGACAAGGACATCGGCCTGGCGTTCCGCCTGACCTTCCTGAACAAGTGCGACGAACTGGAACGCCCGACCGTGGCCGAGTTCTACCAGCGGGCGTTCGGGACGGATCTGCCGGAGAGCGCGGCGCGGGTGAAGGTGGCTTAGGGTCGCCCTACTAGACGGGCCCTCTCTTCCTTCTCCTCACCCGTGAAACGGGGGAGGTGGCGCGGCGCCATCGGCGACGTGACGGAGGGGGCGTCTCGGGCAGAGGCCGACGCCCCCTCCGTCACGATGCGTATTCGCATCGCGCCACCTCCCCCGCGTTGCGGGTGAGGAGAAGGCCAGCCCCCCTCCCTTCAAGACTTCCCGCTTGGAACCGCGCCCTTCGAGGCGCAGTTTCTCTGAGCAACCCGAACGGAGCCGCGCCCATGACCGACATCACCTACATCATCGTCGAGCACGACGGCGGCTGGGCCTACAAGGTGGGCGACGTGTTCTCCGAGACCTTCCGCACCCACGACGCGGCCCTGCATGCGGCCCAGCGCGCGGCCGGCGAACAGCGGGTGGCGGGCGAGGAGACGGGAATCTCGTACGAGGACGAGCGCGGCCAGTGGCGCGAGGAACTGTCGGCCGGGGACGACCGTCCCACGACCCACGTGGTCGACGGCAAGAAATAGGGCTTCAGCCCGGCGCGACCTCGCCGGTATCCGCGAGGTCGCGGCCGACCGTGAACAGGCGGACATGACCGTCCCAGACCTCGATCCGCGCGCAGCTGCGATGCTCGTCGAGCACCCCGCGGGCGTGGATCGCCGGATCCTCGCCGTTCTCGAACACGCGGATGTCGACAAACGGCGAACGGCCGTCCGCGCTCAAGCCCACGAAGGTGTAGGTCTTCCCCATGCTCGCCCGCCCCGAGCGAAGGGTCCGCCATGCCGACCAGCCATCGCCCGAGCGGAATCTAGCGCGACGGCGGATGCATCGTCGGTCAGCCAGCCGACACTGCCGTCGCGCGGGCCGGCCAGGCGCCCGGCCCATGGGGCGCCGCAAGGTCACACGACATTCGGCCCTAGGGCGCTGAACTGGCTCGCTTAAATCTTTATTCCCCGCACCCTTTCGCGGCGCCCGTATCCTTGTCTCACCTCGACGCAGGGAAAGGGCGCATGGCCAGCGACCGATGCGGCGGCGGGGGGCGATCGAGCGGGAAGCTCTGTCGGCGGTGTTGTCCGCGTGCGTAGGGACAGCATCAAACCTCACGTCTCCAGGGCCGGCCGGGCATGGAACACTAAAACGGCGTGGCGTGAGGGCTGGCTTAGCAACAGNGGGGGCGATCGAGCGGGAAGCTCTGTCGGCGGTGTTGTCCGCGTGCGTAGGGACAGCATCAAACCTCACGTCTCCAGGGCCGGCCGGGCATGGAACACTAAAACGGCGTGGCGTGAGGGCTGACCTAGCAGCAGGCGGACGGTGACACGTTCGCGGTCCGGGACCGGGGTTCGTTGACCTGGCCCGCCCGTCGGAAGCTTCAAGGCGGCGAGGCCCTAACAGGGCTCAGCGCCGCGGGCTTCCGGATAACGATGGCGCGGAGCGATCGGGCTTCGTCGAAACGGTATCTATTCAAAGTTCTCCGGACGGTGTCCGGCGCTCCGCGACCCTTTCCATCTCCTCAGCGGCTTGCCGCGTGAGAACGAGAGATCGTGCCCGCGAACACTTGCCCCAAACCTGACCGCTTCGCGGTCTGTCCGCCCCCAGAGGGGGCGGAGGATTGGGACTTCCCGCGCGATCCGTGCTAAGCGCGCGCCACCGAAGTTCACGAGAGATCCATGGCCCTTAAAGTCGCCATCGTCGGCCTGCCCAATGTCGGCAAGTCCACCCTGTTCAACGCCCTGACCCAGACGGCGTCGGCCCAGGCCGCCAACTATCCGTTCTGCACGATCGAGCCCAACACCGGCGAGGTGGCCGTTCCCGAACCGCGCCTGGACGCCCTGGCCAAGATCGCCGGTTCCAAAGAGATCATCCCGGCCCGGATCACCTTCGTCGACATCGCCGGTCTGGTGCGCGGCGCCAGCAAGGGCGAGGGCCTGGGCAACCAGTTCCTGGCCAACATCCGCGACTGCGACGCCGTGGCCTTCGTGGCCCGCTGCTTCGAGGATGGTGACATCGTCCACGTGGAAGGCCGCATCGACCCGATCAGCGATCTCGACATCATCGAGACCGAACTGATGCTGGCCGACCTGGAGAGCCTGGAAAAGCGCGTTCCCGCCCTGGAGAAGCGCGCCAAGACCGGCGGCGACAAGGACAGCGCCAACACCCTGCGCCTGGCCAACCTGGCCCTGGACCAACTGCGCGAAGGCCGTCCGGCGCGCGTCGCCAAGATCGACGCCGACGACGAGAAGGCCTGGCACATGCTGCAGCTGCTGACCGCCCTGCCGGCGCTCTATGTCTGCAATGTCGATGAAGGCAGCGCCGACAAGGGCAACAAGTACAGCGACCTGGTCGCGGCTCGCGCCGCCCAAGACAACGCCAACAGCGTGGTGATCTCGGCCCAGATCGAGAGCGAGATCGCCCTGCTCGACGCCGACGAGCGCAGCGAGTTCCTCGAGACCCTGGGCCTGGCCGAGCCGGGCCTGAACCGCCTGATCCGCGAGGCCTATAACCTGCTGGGCCTGCAGACCTATTTCACGGTCGGCCCCAAGGAAGCCCGCGCCTGGACCATCCATGTCGGCGACACCGGCCCGCAGGCGGCCGGCGTCATCCACACCGACTTCGAGAAGGGCTACATCCGCGCCGAGACCATCGCCTTCGACGACTTCGTCAAGCTGGGCGGCGAAAGCGGCGCCAAGGAAGCCGGCAAGATGCGGGCCGAAGGCAAGGACTACGTCGTCAAGGACGGCGACGTGATGCACTTCCGGTTCAACGTCTAGCGGCCTGATCCGCCGTCCTCGCCCGCCACGGCGTCGCGAGGACGGCCTCCGCCAGGATCACATCCCCGGGTTTTCCGTCGGCGACGCCCCAGGGCCGGCATTCCGACCTTGAAATCCGGCGCGCGACGAGTCTCGATAGCCGCCAAGCGTGGTGGGAGCCGCGCACGGCACAGTCACCTTGGGGGTTTTCATGAGAGCTTTGATCCTGTCGCTGGCGTTCGCCAGTCTCGCAACCGTGGCCATGGCGCAGGCGCCGGGCCTGCCGACCGCTTCGAACTACACCCAACGCGAGTTCACCGATCCGAACTTCGCCAACAAGATGAACGCCGCCGATGCGGCCGGGAAAGGCTTCCGCGAATCGGCCAACCCGCTGCAGCAGCGCGAAGCCCAGAGCCTGGCGACCGAGGCCGGCGTGGCCTGCGAACTGGTGGACGCCGGGTTGATCATGAACGCCAACCGCGCCGGCGTGCGCACCGTCAGCTACGAGGTCGCTTGCAAGAACGACTTCGGCTGGGTGGTCACCAAGACCGGCGCGGCGTTGACGGCCTATGACTGCGTGGCGCTGCTCTCCTCCGCCAAGGCCCAGAAGGGCCGGGGCCCGAAGCTGACCACCTGCCGCCTGAAGGCCAATGTCGGTTCGACCGACGGCCTGGCCTCGCTGACCAAGAAGGCCGGCCTGGCCTGCAAGCCGACCCAGGGCGCCTATCTGGGCGGCGGCGGCGATCCGGCCATCTCGCGCTACGAAGTGCTGTGCGACGGCGGGTCCGGCTATATCATCGACGCGCCCCAGCCGCGTTCGAAGGCCGGCCTTCAGGCCATGAGCTGCACCGAGGCCAAGGCCGCGGGCCTGGCCTGCTCGCTGAAGCCCGGCAAGGGCTGAAGACGGCCGTCGCGGAGGCTCGGGCCTCCGGAACAGAGACGATTGGTGTAGATCCCGGGGGTCGCGCGTCAGCGTGGCCCCCGATCGGTATCCGGAGCGCTTCCATGGCCCAGACGACGACCCTGACCTCCGCCCTCGACGGCTTTTCGTTCACCGCCGCCCATGCCGAGCCCGAGGGTGAGCGCCGGGGCGGGATCGTGGTGGTCCAGGAGATCTTCGGTCTGGATCAATATGTGCTGGCCGACGTGGCGCGCTGGTCGGCCTTGGGCTTCGAAGTGCTGGCGCCGTCGCTCTTCGACCGCGCCGCCCCCGGCTATGCCGCCGACCACGAGCCGGCCGCCTTCCCGATCGGGATCGGCCACGTTCAGACGATCGGGCTGGACAAGATGCTGTCCGACATCCAGGCCTGCATCGACGCCCTGGCCGCGCGCGGCCCGGTGTTCGCGGTCGGCTACTGTCTGGGCGGTTCGCTGGTCTGGCTGGCCGCTGGCAAGCTGAAGGGCCTGGCGGCGGGGGCGGCCTATTACGGCAGCATGATCGCGGCCAACGCCGAGCTGCCGCTGAACGCGCCGGTGATCGTCCATCTGGGCCGCAAGGACGGCCACATCCCCGCCGAGGCGGTGAAGGCCAAACTCGCCGCGGCCCACCCCGAGGTTCCGGTCCACATCTACGAAAACAGCGGCCACGGCTTCAACAACGACGGCCGGCCAGACTCCGACCTCGAGGACGCCAAGCTGGCCCGCCGACGCAGCCTGGACCTGTTCGCGGCTCACGGAGCGGCCTGACCATGGCCGGCGCCCGCATTGTCCTGACGACCGCCGACGGCGAGGCGGTCTCGGCCTACCACGCCCCGCCCGGCGAGGCGCGGCGGGGCGGGCTGGTGATCCTGCACGCCATCTGGGGGGTCACGCCGCACATCCGCGCCCTGTCCGACAGCCTGGCCGAGCAGGGCTACGAGGTGATCGCCCCCAGCCTGCTGGACGCGGCGGACGCCCCCTTTCCGGCCGACGACCTCGACCCACCGAACCTGGACGCCCGCATGGCCATGGGCCTGGCCAGCGGCTGGGGCGCGGCGGCCCTCCCCCGGGTGCAGGCGGCGATCGACCTGCTGGCGGACAAGGGCAAGGTCTTCGCCATGGGCTTCTGCTTCGGCGGCACGACGGCCTGGCTGGCCTCGGCCCGCTGCACCGGCCTGACGGCGGTGTCGTGCTTCTACGGCGGCGACATCGCGGGTTACGTCGACGAGCAGCCCAAGACCCCGACCATCCTGCACTTCGGCCGGACCGACCCGCTGATCCCGCCCGCCGAGGTCGAGACGATCACCGCCGCCCACCCCGACCTGCCCGTCTGGCTCTATGACGCCGGCCACGCCTTCGTCGCGCCCAACGGCTATCACGCCGACAGCGCCAGCCTGGCGATGCTGCGAACCCTGCAGCTGTTCCAGCGGGCGGGCGGCGCGCGGGGCGAGGCCTAGTTCGGCGGGATCGCGCCCGCCGCCGGCCAATCGCTGTCGCCGATCCGCTTGAGGGTCATCTCGAAGAACGCCATCGGGGGCTGGCCCTCGACCACCCGCTCGCCGACCTCATGCCAGACGCCGTCCTTGGCGGTGATCGTGTAGCGGATCGTCGCCGGCCCGGCCGGGATCGTCCAGACCGCGCCCGTCGGGGTCAGGGTCATCGGGAAGTCGCCGGCCTGGCCCATGGCGTAGGAGCGCATGCTGTAGGCGTCCTTGTCGGGGTCGTAGGAGATGATCCCCAGGGCGTTGAAGCCGGTTGAGCCATCGGCGTTGTAGCCGCGTCCCTCGACCACGTGCACCGCGCCGCCCAGCAGCGGCCCGCTGCGTTCGGTCTGGGTGATCGTGACCTTGACGCCGCCGGGCCGGGTAGTCACCGCCGGACCGCGCCAGACGCCGTCCATCCAGGACAGGGCCTTCATCGCCGCCTGCTGCTTGGCGACCCGCGCCGCCGGGTCGGGCGGGCTCTGGGCCAGGGCGGGCGCGGCCGCCGCGGCCAGGGTCACGGGGAGGACAAGGGCGGACAGGACTCGCATCGGACGACCTCTTGGTTGGAGCGGCTTATACAGATTACTCTGATATACAGAGTCCTCTGAGTCAAGCCTCACACGGATCGCGCGCGGCGGTCGCCCGCCACGCAAACCTTGGCTAGGATCGGATCATGCGTCGCGTCGTCCCCCTGCTGTTCCTGAGCCTGCTGGCGGCGCGCGGCGGCCCCGCCTTGGCGGGCGAGACCGCCTGCTGGTTCGAGAACGGCGCGGTCGTGGCCCCGGCCGCGGTCGGCGAGATCGCCGGCGACTACGTGATCGACCTGTCGGCGCCGCGCACCCTGCTGCACCTCGACGTCGCCCAGGCCGCCGGCCATGTCGAGACCGCCCTGACCCTGCCCGTGCGCCTGGCCGGGCAGCGGGTCGAGACCGCGCCCATCGTGGTCCAGAGCCTGGACTATCGCGCCGTCGGCTTCTCGACTCCGATCGTCGGGGTGATCGGCGCCGACATCCTGGACCGCTATGTGGTGACCCTGGACTTCTCGCCGTGCCGCCTGCGGCTGGAACGCCCTGGAGCGGCCGTGGACGGCCAGAACGGCGGCCTGCCGGTGACCATGGTCGGCGGCGTGCCCACGATCCTCGCGGCGGCCTCGGACGGCCTCAAGGGGGTCTCCGGCCCCTTCGCCCTGGACACGGCCTCGGGCGGCGGGGTGCGGGCTCGTGGGGCCGCCGACGGACCGCGCCAGAAGCCGGCCGGAATCCTGCGCGGCCTGTCGCTGGACGGTGTTCTGCGCCAGGACCTGCCGGCCGTTGTGGCCGGCGACCTGCCCGACGGCGTGGTCGGGGGCCTGGGCGTCCAGACGCTGGCCGGCTATCGCCTGCGGCTGGATCCCCAGGCCCTGCGCCTGTGGCTGACCCCCGCCCCGGCGACCCCGTAGACGGACAAAGAAAAAGGGCCCGGCGTCACCGCCGGGCCCTGATCTCTTCAGACCGTGGAACGGGTCAGTGCGACTCGTTCTTCCAGACCTTGCGGTAGCTGGCGTAGAGCAGGCCCGCGAACAGCAGCAGGTACAGCAGCACGGCGAAACCGGTCTGCTTGCGCTCTTCCAGCTTGGGCTCGGCGGCCCACATCAGGAAGGCCGAGACGTCCTTGGCCTGCTGGTCCAGCGTCGACGGGGTGCCGTCGTCGAAGGTCACCTGGCCGGCCTTGAGCGGCGGCGCCATGGCGATGAAGCCGCCCGGAGGCACGTGCTCGTGGCTGCCCGACCAGTACGAGGTCAGGTCGCCCGCCATGTACGGGTTGTAGTGCGACGTCGGATCGACCTTCAGGCCGGCCGGCGGCGCCACGTAGCCGGTGACGATCGAATAGATGTGGGCCGGACCGGCCTCGCGGGCCTTGGCCAGCAGCGACATGTCCGGCGGCAGGGCGCCGCCGTTGCTGGCGCGGGCCGCGGCCTCGTTCGCGAACGGCGCGGGGAAGCGGTCGGCCGGGGTGGCCGGACGCTTGATCGCGTCGCCGGTCTCGTTGTCGATGTCGGCGACCTCGTAGTCCTTGGCGATCGCCTTGACGTACGGGTTGTCGTTCGAGTTCGGGTACTTCTCGTCGTAGAACGGACCGCCCTTGTCGCCGAGGTTGCGGAAGCTGACCAGGCTCATCGAGTGGCAGGCCGAGCAGACCTCCCGATAGACCTTGTAGCCGCGTTGCAGCTGGGCCTGGTCGAACCTGCCGAACGGACCTTCGAACGACCAGTGGACGTCCTTGGCCTCCAGCGGGCCGTGGCCGGCCAGGGCCGGACCCGCGACGCCGGCCGTCAGGAGACCGGCGACCGCTGCGATGACGGAGAGTTTGCGCAGCATCGGGATCAGCCCTTCATTTCAGGCGCGGCGGTCGCTTCGACCGGCGCGGCGGCCGGATGCGACAGGGCGGGAGAGGCGATGGAGTCCGGCACCGGCAGGGTCTTTTCCGACAGCGGCAGGAACGGCATCACGATCACAAAGAAAGCGAAATAGTAGGCGGCCGCGACACGGCTGAGCCAGACGAAGCTGTTCAGGTCCGATTCCATCACCTTGAACGTGGTCAGGCCAGGAATGATCTGATCGTCCGGCAACTTGGCGCCGCAGACGCCCAGGATGCAGCAGGCCACCACGAAGATGAAGAAGTGGATCCTCGCGGTCGGGCGGTAGCGCATCGAGCGCACCTTCGAGCGGTCCAGCCACGGCAGGGCGAACAGGCAGGCGATGGCGCCGAACATGGCCAGCACGCCCATCAGCTTGTCGGGAACGGCGCGCAGGATCGCGTAGAACGGCAGGAAGTACCATTCCGGAACGATGTGCGACGGCGTCACCAGCGGGTTGGCCGGGATGTAGTTGTCGGCGTGGCCCAGGGCGTTGGGCATGAAGAAGACGAAGAAGGCGAAGAGGATCAGGAAGACGCTCATCGCGAACCCGTCCTTCACCGTCGCGTACGGGGTGAAGGGCACGGTGTCGGCCTTCGACTTCGGCTCGACGCCGGTCGGATTGTTCTGGCCCACCACGTGCAGCGCCCAGATGTGCAGGATCACCACGCCGGCGATCATGAAGGGCAGCAGGTAGTGCAGCGAGAAGAAGCGGTTCAGGGTGGGGTTGTCGACCGCGAAGCCGCCCCACAGCCAGGTGGTGATGCTCTCGCCCACGACCGGCAGGGCGCCGAACAGGTTGGTGATCACGACCGCGCCGTGGAAGCTCATCTGGCCCCAGGGCAGGACGTAGCCCATGAAGGCCGTGGCCATCATCAGCAGGTAGATCACGCAGCCCAGCAGCCACAGCACTTCGCGCGGCGCCTTGTAGGAGCCGTAGTAGAGGCCGCGGAGCATGTGGATGTAGACGGCGATGAAGAACATCGACGCGCCGTTGGCGTGCATGTAGCGGATCAACCAGCCGTAGTTCACGTCGCGCATGATGTGCTCGACGCTGGCGAAGGCGTGGTCGGCGCTCGGCGTGTAGTGCATCACCAGGATGATGCCGGTGATCAGCTGCGAGGCCAGGCACAGCGACAGGATGCCGCCGAAGGTCCACCAGTAGTTCAGGTTACGCGGCGTGGGGTAGTCGACGAAGCTGTCGTAGCCCAGGCGCACGATCGGCAGACGGGCGTCGAGCCAGCGCTCGAAACCGGTCTTGGGTTCGTAGGTCGAATGTCCGCTCATCTCGCTTAACCGATCTTGACCTTGGTGTCGGACAGGAAGGCGTACTCCGGAACGATCAGGTTCTTCGGAGCCGGGCCCTTACGGATGCGACCCGAGGTGTCGTAGACCGAGCCGTGGCACGGGCAGAACCAGCCGCCGTAATCACCGCCGCCGAAGGTCGGGACGCAGCCGAGGTGGGTGCAGTTGCCGCCGACGATCAGCCATTGGGCCTTGCCCGGCTTCACGCGCGCCGAATCCTTTTCGGGATCCTTCATCGACGCATTGTCATCCGCGACCGCCTTGGCGATCTCGGCCTTGGTGCGGTTGCGCACGAACAAGGGCTTGCCGCGCCACTTGACGACGACCTGCTGGCCTTCGCCCACCTTGGTCACGTCGAACTCGATCGAGGCCAAGGCCCGCGTATCGGCGGCGGGGTTCATCTGGTCGATGAACGGCCACGCGATCGCGGCCGCGCCGCCGGCGGCGACCGCCATCGATGCGATGTAGATGAAATCCCGGCGGCTGGGGTCTTCCCCATGCGCCGGATCTGTTTTTGCGCCCACGGCGGTGTCGGCCACCCAAGTCACCCTTCGATGCCGCCGCGCCGCCAAAGACGGCCCGGCCTGGAGAAACGCCTGTCGGCGCATACTGTCTGGACCCGCGAACGGGTCTTCGCCACAAGAGGCAAAAGCGGATCGTCCTATCGGACGCGCGGACGAAGTCCGCAAGCCCTTTCGATTCGCAGCAAATGCCCCTGCTGGCTCTATGGTGGTTCGCTTAGAATGCGGCTCGCGCTTTTTCAACCCGGCATTCCGCAGAACGTTGGGGCGGCGATCCGTTTGGGCGCCTGCCTGGGGGTGGGTCTGGACGTCATCGAGCCCTGCAGTTTCCCCTTGGACGACAAGAGCTTGAAGCGCGCGGCCCTGGATTATGGTCCGTTGACCCACATGATCCGCCACGCCTCGTGGGAAGCGTTTCTCGCCGCGCCGGAACGTCGCGAGGGTCGATTGCTGCTGTTCACCACCAAGGCGACCGCCCCGTTCCATAAGTTCGCGTTCCAGGCAGGCGACACCCTGTTGTTCGGCAACGAGAGCCGCGGCGCGCCACCAGAGGTTCACGAGGCGGCCTTCTCGCGCCTGACGATCCCTCTGCGGCCGGAGGCCCGATCGATGAACCTGGCCACGACGGCGGCCATGGCGCTCGGCGAGGCGCTGCGGCAGACGGACGGGTTTCCGGAGGTCTAAAAGCCCTCCCCCTGGTGGGGGAGGCGGCCGAAGGCCGGTGGGGGAGGTTTGGGATCGAAGATCGTAGGTCTGGCCATCTTCCGAACACTCCCCCCTCCGTCGGCTGGGCCGACACCTCCCCCACGGGGGGAGGACCTGGGACACACGGCTTCGCCGCCTGACGGGATGACCCGAAAGGTGGATGGGGAGGCGCGGAGCGGTCCGGGCCGAGCCCGGATGACCGTGGGTGTTGTGTGTGCGTTTCGGCTAGACCTGACCGCTCCGCCGAACCGTTTTGACCAAGGGACGTCGATTGAGGGCCTGTTTCATCCCGATCGACGTTCCCCCTCGGACGGGCAGGATCAGGTCGCCCGGAAGGGGCCGTCGGCGACTCCGACTGATGGCGGTGCAATTCGTGCTGATCTAACCGTTTTGACCGAGGGACGGCGACTGAGGGCCTGTTTCATCCCGATCGACGTTCCCCCTCGGACGGGCAGGATCAGGTCGCCCGGAAGGGGCCGTCGGCGACTCCGACTGATCCTGGAACAGGCCGGTTTGAACTTTCCAGCCCCGTCGACCCCGGCCGTCCGGCTTGCATCCACCCCGGGCCTTGGATCCTTCTGAGACCCGCTTCCCGCGACGATCCGCCCGCCAGGCCAGCCAGGCCCCGCTCGGTTCGATCTCCATCGCCTGCTTGGGCCGGTACCAAGAGCCCTCCCCCGCGATGGGGACGGGTTTATTGTGCN
The DNA here is from genome assembly GCF_001426905.1 of Caulobacter sp. Root1455. Lineage (GTDB taxonomy): Bacteria > Pseudomonadota > Alphaproteobacteria > Caulobacterales > Caulobacteraceae > Caulobacter. The sequence continues at coordinate 418,147 of NZ_LMFQ01000020.1, read as the reverse complement.
CCCGCCAGGCCAGCCAGGCCCCGCTCGGTTCGATCTCCATCGCCTGCTTGGGCCGGTACCAAGAGCCCTCCCCCGCGATGGGGACGGGTTTATTGTGCGGGAAGTTTGAACCCTGGCGCGTTGGTGACGCTGATTATTTTCCAGAGCCTTGAAAGAGCTCGGTTTTTTCGCGTCGCTGGCGGGGATGGACGCGGCCGGGTCCCCCTAGACATTCCCAATCCCCCCAGTTGATCGGAAGCAAGGCGCGACGCGGTTGGCCTCTACGCGCTCCTGCGTATTTGCGCCGCGCGCGGCGAACGCTTAATCGGCTTGGCCATGACCGACGCCCTGAACCTCGACCAGAAAAAAGCCACGGCCCGCGCCTGGTTCGAAAGCCTGCGCGACCAGATCTGCGCGGAATTCGAACGGCTGGAGGACGAAGCCCCCGACGACCTCTACGCCGGCGAGCCCGGCCGTTTCGTCCGCAAGCCCTGGGACCGCGAGGCCGGCGGCGGCGGGGTGATGTCGATGATGCACGGCCGCCTGTTCGAGAAGGTCGGCGTCCACGTCTCGACGGTTTTCGGGACCTTCACGCCGGAGATGGCGAAAAACATGCCCGGCGCCGAGGAAGACCCGCGGTTCTTCGCCACCGGCATCAGCCTGATCGCCCACATGACCAATCCGCGTGTGCCGGCCGTGCACATGAACACCCGCTTCATCGCCACCACCAAGACCTGGTTTGGCGGCGGCGGCGACCTGACGCCCCTGCTCGGTTACCAGCGCCGGCAGGACTTTCCCGACGCCGTCGACTTCCACGCCGCCTACCAGCGGGCCTGCGACGCCCATGACCCGACCTGGCACGCCAAGTACAAGGCCTGGTGCGACGAGTACTTCTTCCTGCCTCATCGCAACGAGCCGCGCGGCGTCGGCGGGATCTTCTACGATCACCACGACAGCGGCGACTGGGCCCGCGACTTCGCCTTCACCCAGGATGTCGGCAAGGCGTTCCTGGAAATCTACCCCGAGCTGGTTCGCCGCCGGATGGGCGAGGCCTGGACGCCCGAGGAGCGCGAGCAGCAGCTGGTGCAGCGCGGCCGCTATGTGGAGTTCAATCTGCTCTACGACCGCGGCACGATGTTCGGCCTGAAGACCGGCGGCAACGTCGAGTCGATCCTCAGCTCGATGCCGCCCGCGGTGAAGTGGCCGTAGGGCCCTAGGCCTTAGGACATTTCGCGCCCGTATCGATCCAGGCCTTCACCAGTTCGCCGAACTGGGCCTGCGTCCCCGGCGCGGGCCGGCGGCCGTCGCCTGGATTCCAGGCCCAGCCGACCAGGTGGTCCTGCGCCATGTGGTGATGCAGCTCGGCCAGCGAGCGGCCGCCGTTCTTGGCCGGGTTCTTGATCTGGGCGCAGATCGCGCCCAGCGACTTGCCCTGCCAAGCCATCTCGACCGGGGCCAGGGCCCATTTCGGATCGCCGGGGATCGACTTGATGTCCTGGCCCCAGGTCGCGAAATTGGCCGGGCCGTGGCAGGACGCGCAGGACAGGCCGACGGGTCCGTGACCGCTCTGGCCGGCCACCATCGGCGGGTTGTGCGGATGGCGATTGTCGCCCTGGGTCGGGGCGCGCTGGACCGGATGGCAATTCATGCAGCGCGGGCTGTTGATCACTTTGCCAGCCTCGGTGAACAGGGCCACCGAGCGGGCGGCCGGGTCCTGGATCGAGGTGAAATCGGCGACGCTCTTGAGGGTTTCGACCGGCGCCGCGGGCGGTGCGGCGGGGGCGGCCGCTCCAACGCTGGACAGCAGCGCTCCGCCGACCATCAGCGAACCGGCGGCAAGCACGATGGCGACAGCTCTCATGGTCCTGGTCTCCCGCGTTTCAGCCGGAACGGCTGGCTAGCGGTCCAGGTTGCCTGATTTCAGGCCTCGTGGGCGAGAAAGGCCTCGATCCAGCCGGCGACCCGCGCCCGATCGTCGACGCCGCCCAGGCTGGCGATGGCCGCGTCGGCCTGGGCGTCGGTGAAGCGGCTGCCGCGCCGGGCCTCGATCAGGGCGCGGGCATAGGCCGGGTCGAACTCGGGATGGAACTGCATCGAGATCGCCGGCCGGTCGTCATAGACCAGCACGCCGGCCGGGGTGAAGGCGCTGCCGGCCACGGCCCGGGCCCCCGGCGGGATCTCGACCACCTGGTCCTGGTGCGAGGCGGGGACGGCGACCTTGGCGTCCCCATCCATTCCAAAGTCCATCCAGGGCTGGAACTCGGCGACATCGTAGACGTGCAGGCCAACGCCCCAGCCCTTGTCGGACTTCACCACCTTGCCGCCGAACGCCTCGGCCATGACCTGGTGGCCGAAACAGACTCCGACCAGGGGTCGGTCCCGGACCTCGACCAGGAAGGACTTCAGCGGTTCGATCCACGGCAGGTCGTCATAGACCCCCGCCGACGAGCCAGTGACGATATAGGCCTCGCACTCGGCCGGATCGGCGGGCAGGGCCCCCGCCTGCACGTCGTAGACGACATAGTCGTGACCGGGCCCCAGCAGGTCCTGGAACATCGCGCCATAGCGGCCGAACTCGGGCTGCAGCGCCTCGGGCGGTTCGCCGGTCTCAAGCAAGCCGATCTTCATGGGCATGGGTCTCCACCGGGGCTGACGGGCATTTGTGGTCACGCGCGACCCAGTTCAACCACCCTTTCAGCCGTCATTCCCGCCCTTGTGGCGGGAACCCCTGGTTCAGCCGACGGTGAAGCGCCTTGGCGCGCCGGCGCGCCACCCCCCTGCCCCTGCGACGGATGGAGGGTTTCCCGCCACAAGGGCGGAATGACGGCCCGTGGGAGAGGCTTGATCAGCCCCTCTAGAACGCCATCCCCTGGGCCACGGCCTTCAGCCGCTCGATGGCCGAGAACTTGTCCTCGATGAAGTCCTGGTCGATCCACCAGATCTCGACCTCGCGCATCACCTCGCCGACCATCGGGCCCTTGGGCACGCCGGCCTTGAGAATGTCCTCGCCGCTCAGGGGGAAGGCCGGGGGCGTCCAGCTCTCGCCCAGGGCCAGCAGGCCGCGCCATTGCGGCGTGGTCGCCGACCGGCTGGCGGCCGCCCAGGCCAGCTTGACCCGATCGCTGAAGGTCTTCAGGCCCAGGGCGTAGACCGCGCGGCGGATTTCGCGCGGGCTCATCCAGCTGACGACGCGCGGCGATTTGCCGACCGCCTCGACCAGCCGTTCCTTCAGGGCGTTGGACAGCCGCAGCCGCTCGGCCATCTGCTCGGCGATCTTGGGATCGTCGGGGATCAGGGCCGCCAGGCGCAGCTCGGGATCATTCTCGAACAGTTGCTCGGTCTCGATGGCCATCAGCCCTTCGAAACGGGCCAGGGACTTCACGAACGGCAGGGTCGAGGACAGCACGCCGGTGGCCGCCATCAGCCGCAGGGCGGGGCGCGGATCCTCGGCCGCCAGCAGCTTCAACAGCTCCTTCTGGGTGCGCTCGGCGGCGCGGCCCTCGACCATGCCCTTCAGCGCCTTGCAGGCGGCCAGGGCCTTCTGGTCGGCGTCGCCCTTGCCGTACCAGGCGTGGAAGCGGAAGAAGCGCAGGATGCGCAGATAGTCCTCGCGGATCCGGGTCATCGGATCGCCGACGAACACCACCCGCCCCTCACGCGCGTCGTTCACCCCCTCGCCGGTCGGATCGTAGAGCCGGCCGTGGATGTCGACATAAAGGGCGTTGAAGCGGAAATCGCGGCGCTCGGCGTCCTGGTCCCAGTCCTGGGTGAACGACACCACCGCGCGGCGGCCGTCGGTCGAGACATCGCGGCGCAGGGTGGTGATCTCATAAGGCCGCCCACCCGAGATGGCCGTGACCGTGCCGTGGTCGACGCCGGTCGGGATGGCGCGCAGACCCGCCTCGCCCAGCGCCTCGATCACCTGGTCGGGGGTCAGGGTGGTGGCGATGTCGATGTCGTCGATGGGCTTGCCCATCAGGGTGTTTCGCACGCAGCCGCCCACGAACCGCGCGCAGCCGGGGAAGCCCCGGGCCTCGAGCGCGGCGATCACCGCCTGGGTCTCCGGCAGCGCCATCCACGGCGCCACGCCTATTGTCTCGGTGCTCACGCTAGTCCCCCGCGGTACGCAACATGCCCCGGCATGCGGGGCGAGGCATTTCAGACGATTATCGCGGGCGAACAAGCCCGTTGATAAGCTTAACTATAGATTCTTCCGTGGTTTACGCTGCGGAGGCCTTGGCGGGACTAAGGGGAATCCGGCGTTTCGTCCGGCGCGTGCAGGCGTTCGTACAGCCCCCGCAGCATGCCCGCCGTCGCGCCCCAGATGAACCGCTCGTTCCACGGCATGGCGTAGAAGAACCGCCGCTCGCCGTCCGGCAGGTCGCGGTGCTGGCGCTGGTGGTTGCCCGGATCCATCAGGAACGCGAACGGCGTCTCGAACACGTCGGCCACCTCGTCGGGGCAGGGCTCGAAGGTGGCGGCCGGGTCGATGAAGCCCACCACCGGCGTCACATGGAAGCCGGTCACCGTGCGATAGCCGTGCAGCAGGCCGGCCAGGGTGACGAAGGACGGGTCGAGGTTCACCTCTTCCTGGGCCTCGCGCAGCGCGGTCTCCCACGGCGTCTCGCCGGGATCGCAGCGGCCGCCGGGAAAGGCGATCTGGCCGGTGTGGCTGCGCAGGGTGTCGGACCGGCGGGTCAGCAGCACGGTCATGCCCGCCTCGCGCTCGACCAGCCCGACCAGCACCGCGGCCGGCCGCAGGGCGTGGGGATTGTCGGGCCGCAGGCCGGGATTGAGGTCGAAGTCCGAGCGGGCCGCGTCCAGGCTGGGATCGTAGCCGCCGATCGGATCGAGTTTGCTGACGATCCAGGCCCGACGCTCTTCACGGCTCAGGGTCATCCGCGATGCGCCCCGACCGGGGCGATCGGGAACCAGGCGCCGTTCGAGGTCACGCCCAGGCGCGGCCCGTCCGGCGTGTCGCGCTCGGCGGCCAGCTCGGCCAGCTCGTAGAACACCGGCCGGGCGATCAGCGCCTCCAGCCCGCGCCGCACGTGCAGATAGGGCCGGGGCTCGCCGGTCGCCGGGTCGGTCTCGACCCGGATGGCGTTGTCCGGTCCCGCCTCGACCACGTCGCCGACATTGGTCTCGAAGCGGAGCGTATCGCCCACCCCGTCCTTGCTTGGCAATGCGTCCACGCGAGTGGCGATAAAAGGCGCGTCCTCGACCTGGATCTTCAGCTTCTCGACCGGGGTGACCAGGTGATAGCCGTCCGGATCGAGCCGCAGCACGGTCGAGAACAGCCGCACCAGCGCCTCGCGACCGATCGGCGTGCCCTCGTGGAACCAGACCCCGTCCTTGCGGATGCGGATGTCGATGTCGCCGCAATGGGTCGGATGCCACAGATGCACCGGCGGCAGGCCCCGCTGGCCCGCTTCCTTGGCGGCGGCGGTGACGCCCGCGAGGCCGGAAGATGTGGGATCGACGGTCATGGGGTTCAGGTAGGCCAAGCCGGGCTCGGGCTCAAGGCTCGCTTGCCCTCCCCCGCGGGGGGAGGACCTAGGGAACCTTCAGCGGATGCGGATCGGCCCGACCAGGCCTTGATCCCCGCCCTCGACCAGGGCCTTGACCAGAACCCGGCGCTGGTCGGCCGGTCCGGGCATGACCGCGCGGGCGGCGGGCGCGGCCGAGAAGCCGACGCGGCCGAAATAGGGGGCGTCGCCGACCAGCAGCACCGCGCGCCAGCCGGCCTTGGCGGCGGCCTCGCAGGCGGCCTCGACCAGGGCCTGGCCCAGGCCGTGCTTGCGCTCGTCGGCGTCGACGGCCAGCGGGCCGAGGAAGGCGACGGGCTGGCCGCCCACCGTGACCGGCCAAAGGCGCACGCTGCCGATCACCCGGCCTTCGTGCAGGGCCACGAACGAGCAGTCGTCGAGCTTATGGTTGCCCTCGCGCAGGCGCTCGGAGGACTTGGCGAACCGGCCGGGGCCGAAGGCCCGGTCGACCAGCACCTCGACGGCGCGGGCGTGCTCGGGCCGCTCGATCAGGAGGGAGGGGGCCAGGCCGGGAGGCGGCGGCGAAGAGGCGACGGCGGAAAACGACATGGGCGCTAAACGATCCAAGACACGAAAAGGGGCATAGCCCCGGATCGTGACGCGGCCGAGACGGCCGCTTCCGGGGCGTTCAGACGCGGACTCCGGTCCGCGCGGCGCAGGTTCGTCGCAGGCGTCGCATGGCGGCGCTTCCTTCCGTTGGAGGGGCGCGAAATAGGGCCTGGGGGGCTTGGCGTCAATGAAATCAACCGTCGCATCAAACAATCTCAATTGCGGTGGCGCTCGCCGGAAGACATGGTCCGCCGCGATGACCCACCTCCCCCCCGATCCCGACTCCGTCCCTTCGGCCATCGAAGCGACGGATACGTCCATGCGCGCCCTGCTCAAGCAGACCGACTTCGTGTTCTTCTGGGCCGCGCGCTTCGTCGCCACCCTGGCGGTGCAGATCCAGGCGGTGACGATCGGCTGGCAGGTCTACACCCTGGCCCGGGAGACCGGACACAACGAGGGCCAAGGGGCCTTCCTGCTGGGCATGGTGGGCCTGGCCCAGTTCATCCCGCTGTTCTTCCTGACCCTGACCGCCGGCGAGACCGCCGACCGCCATGACCGCAAGATGATCGTGACCGCCGCGATCGGCGTCGACGTCCTGTGCGCCGCGGGCCTGGGGCTGCTGGCCTGGTCGGGACACACGGCGCTTTGGCCGATCTTCGCCATCGCCGTGCTGTTCGGGGCCGGCCGCGCCTTCCTGTCGCCGGCCTCCAGCGCCATGGGCCCGATGCTGGTGCCGCGCCCGCTGCTGCCGCGCGCCATCGCCTGGAACTCGCTGTCCTGGCAGAGCGCCTCGATCATCGGCCCGGCCCTGGGCGGCCTGCTGTGCGCGATCTCGCCGGCCACGGCCTTCGGGGCGTCGGTGGGCCTGTTCCTGCTGGGCGGCCTGCTGCTGACCTTCATCCGCCAATCGACCAAGCCGGTCGTGCAGCCGGGCTCGCGCTGGACCCTGATCAAGGAGGGCCTGGCCTACACCTGGGACAACAAGATCGTCTTCGGCTCGATCTCGCTGGACCTGTTCGCCGTGCTGCTGGGCGGGGCCACCGCCCTGCTGCCGGTCTTCGCCCGCGACGTGCTGCACGTCGGCGCCGAGGGCTTCGGAATCCTGCGCGCCGCCCCCGCCGTGGGCGCGACCCTGGTGGCGGTCTTCCTGGCCAGCCATCAGATCCGCCGCCGCGCGGGCCTGCTGATGTTCGGCGCCGTGGCCGTGTTCGGCGCGGCGACGGTGGTGTTCGGCCTGTCGAAATGGACCTGGCTGTCGGTGGCCGCCCTGGTCGTGCTGGGCGGGGCCGACATGGTCTCGGTCTATATCCGCCAGACCCTGGTGCAACTGGTCACGCCCGACCCGATGCGCGGCCGCGTCGCCGCCGTCTCGGGCCTGTTCATCAGCGCCTCCAACGAGCTGGGCGAGTTCGAGAGCGGCGTCGCGGCGCGGTTCCTGGGCCCGGTGGGCGCGGCGGTGTTCGGCGGCGTCGGGGCGCTGATCGTGACCGGGGCGTGGGCCAAGATGTTCCCCGAACTGCGCAAGGCGGACCGGCTGGCATAGGGCTAGACCCCCGCCAATCTCCGCAACGCCTCGCCCGTCATCCGCCGCACGATCCAGTCGTCCATCGCCGCCGCGCCCAGGCTGTCATAGAAGGCGATCGACGGGGCGTTCCAGTCCAGCACGGCCCATTCCAGCCGACCCAGCTTCTCGTCCAGGCAGCGTCGGGCCAGGCCGGCCAGCAGGGCCCTGCCCGCGCCGGAGCCTCGCGCCTCGGGGCGCACGAACAGGTCCTCCAGATAGATCCCGTGCCGGCCGACGAAGGTCGAGAAGTTGTAGAACCACAGCGCGAACCCGACAGGCTGGCCGTCGATCTCGGCGATGTCGCAGAAGACCCTGGGCGTTTCGCCGAACAGAGCGGCGGTCACGTCGCCTTCCGTGGCCTCCACCGTACTGAGTAGTTTTTCGTATTCCGCCAGATCGCGAATGAACCGATAGATCAGAGCGCTGTCTGTCGCGACGGCGGGGCGAATGGATACAGGCATGGCGGTCTCTTCGGACTATCTGGATTTCGTGCTCGAACAGCTGGCCCCGGTCGGACCGCTGACCTCGCGCAAGATGTTCGGCGGAGTCGGGCTCTACGCCCAAGGGCTGTTCTTCGCCCTGATCGACGACGACACCCTGTACCTCAAGGGCGACGACGCCCTGCGTCCTGACTTCGAAGCCGCCGGCAGCACCCAGTTCGCGCCGTTCGGCATGAGCCCGATGGCCTACTGGACCGCCCCGGCCGAGGCGCTGGACGATCCGGACCTGATGGTCGACTGGGCGCGGCGGTCGATCGCGGTGGCGGCGGCGCGGAAGACGCGCAAGCCGAAATAGATCCCAAAAAATCCGCTCATCCCGGCGAATGCCGGGACCCAGATCCCATGACGGTGTGGCGGATTGGAAAAGCTCGGCGCTTTTGGCGTCAGCCTTAAAGCCATTCCATCTGGGTCCCGGCATTCGCCGGGATGAGCGGAGAGTGGGTTACCCGATCACCACCCCCGGCGGCGGGACGCTGTCCTCCGGCACGAAGAAGTCGGGCATCAGGGTGGCGGTCGGATCGACGCGGTACGGGTCGAAGTCGCGCACGCCCTCGCCGTACAGGAACGTGTCGTCGATCACGAACTGGCCGGTGAATTCCCGCGACGGCTTGCAGAAGATCGCGTGCGCCGCGTCGGCCATGATCTCGACCGTGCGGCAGTGCTTGAGGCCTTCCTCGCCGGTCAGGGCGAACTGGATGGCGGCGGTGGCGATGGCGGTGCGCGGCCACAGGGCGTTGCAGGCCACGCCGTCGGCGCGGAACTCCTCGGCCATGCCCAGCATGCACAGGCTCATATTGTACTTGGCCATCGAATAGGCGACGTGCGGCGCGAACCAGCGGGGCTTGATGTCCAGCGGCGGCGACAGGGCCAGAATGTGCGGGTTGGCCGCCTTCTTCAGGTGCGGCAGGCAGATCTTCGAGGTCAGGAACGTGCCCCGCCCGTTGATCTGGTGCATCAGGTCGTAGCGCTTCATGTCGGTCGACAGGGTGCCGGTGAGCGAGATCGCCGAGGCGTTGTTCACGCAGATGTCGATGCCGCCGAACGTCTCGACCGCCTTGTCGACGGCCGACTGGACGCTGACCTCCTCGCGCACGTCGACCACCAGCGGCAGGGCCTTGCCGCCGGCCGCCTCGATCTCGGCGGCGGCGGTGTAGATGGTGCCGGGCAGCTTGGGATGGGCCTGCGCCGTCTTGGCGGCGATGACGATATTGGCCCCGTCGCGGGCCGCGCGCAGGGCGATGGCCAGGCCGATGCCGCGCGAGGCGCCGGTGATGAACAGGGTCTTGCCGGAAAGGCTGGTCATGCTTCTGCTCTCGATGCGGTTCTGGCCAGGATGACGCCGGCGGCGACGAAGCCCAGGGCGAAGCACCAGCCGGCCAGGCGATGGGCCAGACCCTGATCCTTCAGCGCCAGACCGGCAAGGCCAATGACGAAGGCGGCGATCCACAGGGCCGCGGGCGCGCGGAACGGTCCCTTCCCGGCCAGCAGCGCCGCCCCGACCACGACCATGCCGATCGACCAGACCGCCGAGGCCACGGTGTAGGACGCCGCGCCCCAGATTCCGGCCGCCGAACTGCGGACCAGCAGGACGCCGCTCACGGCGATCACGAAGCCGACCAGCCCCGGCCAGCCCATGACCCGTCCGGCCACCGACTGCATCCCCAGCATGCCGAACAGCAGCAGCACGTCGATCAGCACATAGGTCGACAGCCGGACCGGCTCGGCCAGGTGCGGATAGAGCAGCGGGCCGAACAGGTCGATCGTCCCGCCCAGGACGGCGGCCAGGCCGGCCAGCCGCCAGATGGTCTGCTGCCGCATCAGGCCCCCGCGCCGGTGGTTTCGACCGACAGGGTCCAGAGGCGTTCGGCCGCCTCGGGGTCCAGGGCGTGGGGCATGACGCCCGCCCAGGGGTGGTCCTTGACCCAGGGAGCGGCCTGGGCCAGGTCCTCCAGATAGAGCCCGCCCCGCCCCTCCAGCTCGTCGCCCACGGCGGCCCAGACGCTGGTCGAGGCGCCTTGCTCGGGGGTCTTGAAGCCCGCGCGCGGCTTGCCGTCATCGTCGAGCCAGCCCATCGCCTTCTGCTCCTCGATCGGCAGGTGGCGCTGCAGCGGGGTGAAGATGCCGCCCGGCATCACCGCGTTGGCGGTGACGCCCTGGTCCTTGAAGCGCCTGTTGAAGCCGACGGCGAAGAGGGCGTTGGCGGTCTTGGCCTGGCCGTAGCTCTCCCATTTCTCGTACGGGTGCGAACGGAAGTGCGGGTCGTCGAAGTTCATCGGCGCGCGGCGATGGCCGATCGACGACAGCGACACCAGGCGCGAGGTCTTGCCCGACTGTCTGGCCCCGGCGACCAGGTTCGGGGCCAGCAGCACCGACAGCAGGAAGTGGCCGAAGTGGTTGGTGCCGATCTGCATCTCCAGCCCGTCCTCGGTATAGGCGAGCGGGCAGGCCATGACCCCGGCGTTGTTGATCAGGATGTTCAGCGGCCGGTCGCCCCAGCGTTCGGCGAAGGCGCGGATCGACTTGAAGCTGGAGAGGTCCAGCATCGACCACGACACCTCGCCCTTCGCGGTCTTCCGGATGTCGGCGACGGCCGCCTCGGCCAGGTCCGGCTTGCGCACGGCGATCACCACCTCGGCCCCGGCCTCGGCCAGGGCGCGGGCGGTCTCGACGCCGATGCCGGTGGCCCCGCCGGTGACGATGGCGACCTTGCCGGTCAGGTCGTGGCCGGCGACGACGGCGCGCGCGTCCGTGAAGGCCCCGAAGGGCGATTTGATGCGGTCGACCATGTGTTCGCTCCCTTTGATTTTATCGTTGTGACCTTGTGGTCGTGACTGGGGCTACAGCTGCAGGATCAGAAGCCCCAGGGCGATCGCCAGGCACAGCGGCCCGTAAGCGCGGCGGTTGAGCGTCGCGAACGGCGTGCCCTCGGCATAGCGGAAGACGGGCGGGACGTAGGTCGCCAGGCCTCGACCGGCGAACACCGCGAACAGCCCCCAGCGCGCGACCTTCAACGCCGTGTCCCACGGGGTCGAAACCAGGGTCGCCGCGACCAGGGCGCCGCCCGCCGCCAGCGCCAGGGCCACCGCGACGCCGGAGGCCAGGCTCGGCGCGCGCATGCCGCGCGTGCGGCCGACGACATGCTCGACCATCGAGGCCTCGTCATGCCCTGGCCACCGTCCGCCGAACGCCCAGTAGAGGTGGATTCCCGCCAAGGCGAACAGCGCCGCCGCCAGGATCAGGGCGAGGGCCAGGGCCACTTCAGCCGACCTTGCTGAAGTCCGGCGCGCGGCGCTCGGCGAAGGCCATGAAGGCCTCGCGGGCCTCGGCGGTCTGCAGACGGGCGGCGAACAGCTCGCCTTCCTTGTCCATCAGGGCCGAGATCGTCTCGGCGTCGCGCATCAGGCTCTTGGTGACGGTCAGGGCGCCCAGCGGACGCTTGGCCAGCTGGTCGGCGGCGGCCCGGGCCCTGGCGCGCAGGTCGGCCAGCGGCACGCAGGCGTTCGCGAGGCCCCAGGCGGCGGCCGTCTCGCCGCTCACCGCCTCGCCCAGAGCGAACATGGCGTAGGCGCGGGCGTGACCGATGCGGGCCGGCAGCAGCAGGCTGGAGGCGGCTTCCGGCACCAGGGCCAGGTTGACGAACGGCACGGTCAGCCTGGCGTCGGGGCTGGTGAACACCAGGTCGCAATGCAGCAGCATGGTCGTGCCCACGCCCACGGCCTGGCCCTGGACGGCGGCGACCAGCGGCCGGGTGGCCTTGGCCAGGTTCTTCAGGAACCGCATCACATGGCGCTCGCCGGTGAAGGCGCCGGTGGCCTGGGCGGTGAAGTCCTGCAGGTCGTTGCCGGCGCTGAAGCTGTCGCCGTCGGCCTGGAACACCACCACCCGCACGGACGGATCGGTCTCGGCCCGCTCCAGGCTGTCGGCCAGCACGCCGTACATGGCGTTGGACAGGGCGTTCTTCTTGTCCGGACGGGCCAAGGTGATGGTCATCACGCCGGCGTCCACGGCGACCTGGACGTAGTCGGTCATGAGGGGTCTCCTTTGGGGAACTTCGATTGCAGGCTGGCCAGCCAGCGCGACACCACGGCGATCTCGTCGTCCGTGAAACCGTCGGTGAGGTGGGCGTTCAGGCCCTCGACCCCCGCCTTGGCCTCCTCGCGGGCCGCCTCGCCGTGGGGCGTCAGGTGCAGGCGGAAGGCGCGGCCGTCCTTGGGGTCGGGCCGGCGCTCGACCAGCTCGGCGCGGACCATGCGGTCGACCAGGCCGGTCATGGCCGAAGGGGCCAGGTCCAGCGCCTCGGCGGCCTCGCCGATCAGGGCGCCGTCCTTCTGGCCCAGCACGAACAGGGCCCCGGACTGGGCGGCGGTCAGCCCGCCCTTGGCGGCCATCTTGGCCTCGACGTAGCGCTGCACCCTGCGGTGCGCGACGTTGAGCAGGAACACCAGGCGGCGGTCGGGAGGCGTGGTCATGGGGCGAGGTTATAATTCGCGCACGAAATATCAAACGAATGTTTCGACTTTGATCGGAAATTATTCAACCGATCGGTTGACTCTCTGACGAGCGCCCTACACATTCAACCACATGGTTGAATTACTCACCCCTCAATTGGACAGCGTCTTCCACGCCCTCGGCGACGCCACCCGCCGCCGGATGCTGCGCGAACTGGCGAACGGCGAACGGACCGTGGGCCAGCTGGCCGAGCCGTTCTCGATCTCGCTGGCGGCCGCCTCCAAGCACATCAAGGCCCTGGAAAGCGCCGGCCTGATCCAGCGCGAGATCCGTGGCCGCACCCACCTGTGCCGCCTCGAACCCGGCCCGCTGGCCGGCGCCCACGAGTGGCTGAACTTCTACGAACACTTCTGGACCAGCCGTCTGGACGTGCTCGACCGGCTCCTTCGCGAGGAGGACGCCCGCAAGACCCCGCCCCCCAGACAAGGAAACGATCAATGACGGAACTCGCCACCCTGGACGCCTATGGCGAACTGATCGAGCCCATGACCCTGCGGATCCAGCGCCTGCTGCCCGGGCCGGTCGATCGCGTCTGGGCGTATCTGACCGAGAGCGAACTGCGCCGCCAATGGCTGGCCGCGGGCCAGATGGACGTGAAGGCCGGCGCGCCGTTCACGTTCACCTGGCGCAATGACGAACTCAGCGACCCGCCCGGCCGCCGGCCCGACGGCTTCGCCGCCGAACACAGCATGGAAAGCCGGATCCTCGACCTGGACCCGGGCCGCAAGCTGACCATCGCCTGGAACACCGGCGAGGTCTCGTTCGAGCTGGAGCCCGCCGGCGACAAGGTCTTGCTGACCGTCACCCACAAACGCGCGCCCGACCGCGCCACCCTGCTCAATGTCAGCGCCGGCTGGCACACGCACCTGGACATCCTGGCCGCGCGGATCGGCGGCAAGCCGCAGACGACGTCCTTCTGGGAGGTCTGGAGGGGGCTCAAGGCGGAATACGACAAGCGCCTGCCGGCCTGAGGCCGTCCGCGACGCCGTCGGGACAGGCGCCTGCGCCTGTCCCCGACTAGCCGGCCGCCCGGTACCAGTTCACCCCGTCGCCGTCGGTCTCGCGCGTGGCCAGCCCCCGGCCGATCAGGCAGTTGAGGTGGGCCAGCGCCTCGCCGGTGGCCATGCCCAGCAGGTCCGGACCGATCGGCCGGGCGAACAGGGCGCCGAACACGTCGACCGCGCGCTTGGGTTCCGACAGCTTGCCCTCCAGCCGTCCCAGGCCGCGCTCATGGCCGCCGATCAGGTGATCGATGCGGGCGTGCAGTCCCCGGAACGGGTCGTTGTGGGCCGGCAGGACCAGCACCGTGTCCGGCACGGCCGCCTTCACCTTGGCCAGCGAGGTGATCCAGTCGGTCAGGGGGTCGGCGTCCGGCTCGGTCGGATGCACCGAGACGTTGGACGAGATGCGCGGCAGCACCTGGTCGCCGGAGATCAGGACGTCCAGGTCCGGACACCACAGACAGGCATGATCGGGCGAGTGGCCCTGGCCGGTCACCACCCGCCAGTCCTGGTCGCCGATGCGGAAGGTCTCGCCGTCGCTCAGGCGGCGATAGCTGTCGGGCATCTGGTAGATCGCCTTGCCGAAGCCGCCGAACCGGGCCTTGTAGTTCTCGATCGCGTCGTCATCCCAGCCGGCGGCGTGGAAGAACCGCACCCCGTCCTCGGGCGCCTCGCGGCCGGTGTCGGCCACCAGCATCCGGCATTGGAAGTATTCCAGCCGGGTCATCCACAGCCGGACGTCGAACTTGCGGGCGATCCAGCCGGCCAAGCCCACATGGTCGGGATGAAGGTGGGTGCAGATCACCCGGGTGACCGGCCGCCCGCCCAGGGCTCCGGCGAACGCCGCCCGCCAGGCCTGCGAGGTCTCCTTGGTCTGAAGGCCGGTGTCGACCACCGCCCAGCCCTCGCCGTCGGCGATCGCCCAGACATTGATGAAGCCCAGCGAGCCGCCCAGCGGCTGGCGCAGCCACAGGACGCCCGGCGCGACCTCGATCGCCTGCCCCGACCCCGTCTCCGGCGCCGCTTCGAACGGATAGACCAGCCGCGGCCTGTGCGTTTTCTCGGGCGGTTCGGGCGCGTCTTCCTCGATCCCGTCTCGCATCTGGTCCTCCGCTCCCGGCCGTCGTCATGATTGCGCCCCCGTCGGACGACATCTTGACCCCCGATGCAAGCGGGCCTTAAGTCCGCGCGAGGAATTTACCCCAGGAGACATACCCCCATGAGGCCCATCGCGATCGGCCTGACGGCCGCCCTCGCGCTCGCCGCGCTCATTCCGGCCGCCGTGATCTCGGCGCCGAAGGAGAAGGCCGCCGCCCCCGCTGTCGACGCCAAATCCCGCGAGGCCGGCATGAAGGCCGCGCCGGATCTGATCAAGACCGCCGGCGTTTCGTGCACCGTCACGGACGCCCGCCTGATCGGCAACGACAAGAAGACCGCCACCGACTATTACGAAGTCGCCTGCCAGCAGGGCCTGGGCTTCGCGGTGCTGGCCAAGAAGGACACGGCTCCGCAGACCTACAGCTGCCTGGAGACCGCCGCGGCGGCCGCCGATGGCAAGCCCAGCGCCCTGGCCTGCATCCTGCCGGGCAACGCCAATCCCAAGGCCGGTCTGGCGCCGTACCTGGCCAAGGCTCAGACTCCTTGCGACATCGAAAACGCCCGGGCCATCGGCGCCGGCGCCAAGAACGCCTATTTCGAGGTCGCCTGTAAGGGCGGCGCCGGCTACATCGTCCAGACCTCGGCCCCGATCAATGTGGACCAGGAAGTCACGGTCAACAGCTGCCTGCTGTACGACGAAGGCGGCAATGTCAGCTGCAAGCTGACCGACAAGGCCACCCAACTGGCCGTCGTCGACACGCTGAACGCCGCCGCGGGCAAGAACTGCGCGATCAAGGACAAGCGCTACATCCTCAGCACCAAGACCGACAACTACTTCGAGGTCGCCTGCCAGGACGGCAAGGGCTACGTGCTGCAACAGGCCGCCGCCGGCGGCGCCTTCGTCAAGGCCATCGACTGCGCCCAAGCCGGCTTCGTCGGCGGCGGCTGCACCCTGAGCGACGCCGTGGCCGCCCAGACCGAGCAGGCCGGCCTCTACACCAAGCTGGCCACCAAGGCCGGCTTCGACTGCAAGGTCGAGAAGTACGGCATGCTGCCCAGCCCCGATCCCCGCAAGGAGATCGTCGAACTGAAGTGCTCCAACCGTCCCGACGGCGGCATCGGCATCTTCACCGCCACCAGCAACACGGTCTACGACTGCATCACCTCGGAAATGAACGGCTACCGCTGCAGCTTCACCAAGCCGGACGCCGCCTTCTCGCGCCTGACCAACGACCTGAAGGGCCTGGGCAAGGGCAGCTGCACCGTCTCGGGCGCTCGCATCATCGGCCAGACCGCCACCGACGGCTATGTCGAGGTGGCTTGCTCGGACGGCCTGCCCGGCTGGGTGATGGCCTATCCGCTCGCCACCACCGCCCCGCACGCCAAGGAAGTGCTGTCCTGCCTGCAGGCCAAGGGCGTGGGCGGCGGCTGCAAGCTGCCGACCAACAAGACCAAGAGCTGATCGGGCGCACAGCCTGAAACAGCAAGCCCGCCGGGAGCGATCCCGGCGGGCTTTTTCTTTGTTTCGAATTTAGAGACCTAGAGCCCCGCCCCGACCTTCTCCAGGCTCGAGGCCATCTGCTTCAGGCGCTTGTCCAGCTCCGCCATGGTGCGGTTCAGGGCGCCCTCGTCGTCACGCCAGACCTGCAGGGTGCGGCCCCAGACGGCCGACATCGCGGCCAGCCGAGCCGGCGTGGCGTCGACGCCGGCGGCTTCCAGTATGGCGCGGGCGGTTTTGGGGAAGCGCAGGGCCGAGATCACCAGGCTCTCGGAGCGGCTGATGGCGATCAGGGCGGCGCGGTGCGGCTCCATCGCCTCGATCCGGGCCATGGCGGCGTCGAACAGGCGGTCGTGGGTGGTGGCGTCCTCGGCCGAGACGGTGGCCAGGGCGGCGCGGTCGAAGCGGGCGGCCAGATGGTTCAGCACCGCGCCCTTGCCGTCGGCGCGCGCATAGAGCTCGGCGAACGGGACCTCGGCCTTCAGGGCGATGTCGCGCAGGCTGATCTGAGTCCACGGCCGGTCGGCGGCCAGGGACAGGGCCGCTGCGGCGGCGCGATCGAGGATGTCTTCGGCGGCGGTCATGGCTGCTGAAATGGCGGGTTTGGAAGACGCTTACAAGAACCCTCTCCCGTGGGGAGAGGGCTTCCTCCTAGCTCCCCAGCTCCACCGACCGCTTCACCGCCGCCTCGAGCGCGCGGGGCAACAGCTCACCGAACCCGCCCTCGCCCATCAGGACGCCCAGCGCCGCGGCCGTCGTGCCGCCCGGGGACGTCACCTGCTTGCGCAGTTCGGCCGGCTCCTCGCCGCCCTGGCCCAGCAGGGCCGCCGCCCCGACGATGGTGGCCCGCGCCAGCTTGGCCGAGGCGGCGGGGTCCAGGCCCTGAGCGGCGCCCGCCGCCTCCAGCGCCTCGATGAAGGCGTAGAGATAGGCAGGGGCAGAGCCGGACACCGCGGTCGCGGCGTGCATCAGCTCCTCGTCGTCGAGATCGACCGTGGTGGCCACCGGGTCGAGCAGGGCATGAGCCCGGGCCCGCGCCTCGGCGGTGTCCGCCACGATGCTGGCCGTGCCCAGGCCGATGGCGACGGCGGTGGTCGGCATCACCCGGGCCACGGCGCGGCCGCCGAACGCGGCGGAAATGTCGGCGGCGCGCACCCCGGCGGCGATCGAGACGATCACCGCGTCGGGCGCCAGGTGCGGGACGACGTCGGCCACGGCCTGCCGCCAGATCTGCGGCTTGACGGCCAGCAGCACGGTCTTGGCGGCGGCGAGGGCTTCGAGCGGCGGATTGACGCTCGCGCCGGGAAAGGCGGCGGCGTCGATTTTGGGATCGCGGACGATCAGGTCGGCGGCGGAAAAGGCCCCGGCCTTGGCCCAGCCCTCGATCAGGGCCCCGCCCATGCGTCCGGCGCCGAGGAGAAGGATGGGGGTCATGGCAGGATCTCCGCTCTACCTGATCCTTCTCCCCCTTGCGGGAGAAGGTGTCGCGAAGCGACGGATGAGGGGTCGCGCGGCGGCAGGCCAGCGACGCAGCTCAAGCGTCCGAGAAACCCCTCATCCGACCTTGCTTCGCAAGGCCACCTTCTCCCGCAAGGGGAGAAGGAAAGTCCAGTCCTAAGCCTGGCCCACGGTCTCGAACATGCACGCGGCCATGGCCTCGTCGGGCGTCTTGGCGCCGTGCAGCAGGAAGTCGAAGGCCGGATAGAAGCGGTCGGCGGCCTCCACGGCGGCGTCGATCATCGAGGCGGCCTGGGCCATGGTCGGGCGCTCGCCCGCCGGCAGGGCCAGGGCGTGGCGGAACACCACCTCGCCGTCGTCGGTCCAGACCTCGAAATGGCCGAGCCAGACGCGCTGGTTGATCATCGACAGCAGCTCATAGGCGCTGGCGCGCTTGGTCTTGGCGGCGCGAAGGTCCAGCGACAGGCACAGCTGCAGGCAGTCGGCCTCGGGCCGCCAGGCGAACCACAGCTCGTAGTCCTTCCAGTCGCCGGTCAGGGCGAAGGCCAGGTCGCCGTCCTCGGTGCGGTCGAACGTCAGGTTCTCGGCCGCCAGGACATGCTCGACGACCTCGAGGGGATCCATCGCCAGCAGGACGTCGTCTTCTTCCGGTTGGGTGTCCATAAGAACCTTTGGCCCCCGGGGAGAGACGGGTCGTGGGACCCGACCAAATCACCCACTCGAGGGAGTCTAATCTGCTTCGCGGGCGGCGTCACAACCGCCTTCACGTCGAACGGGAACGAAACTCGCCTATTCGGCCGCGTTATCGCTGCCAGCGGCGGACTTCTTGGCGGGCGCCTTTTTGGCCTTCAGCTCGGCGACTTCCGCGCGCAGGGCGGCGACCTCGGCCTTCAGGGCCTCGAAATCGTCGCGCCGGATCAGGTCGAATTCGGCGGCCAGGCGGTCGGCCTGGGCCCGCATCGCGGTCTTGGCCTCCTCGCCGGCGGTCTGGGCGATGCCCATGGCGGCCTGGGTCAGCTTGGCGAATTCGTCGAGGAAGGGGTTTTGGCTGTGCATCGAGATTCTCAAGGCGCCTCGGGGGCGCGGCGCGGTTCGTCGCGGCCCTTATATGGGAAAGGAAGGATGAAAGCGAAGAGCGAACGCGGTACAGGTGCGACCATCTGTCCGTCCGGAGCGCTCGCGGCGTGATCTTCCCCGACATCGATCCCATCGTTCACATCGGCAACATACCGCTGCAATGGGGCCCGCTGGCCCTGCGCTGGTACGCCCTGGCCTATGTCGCCGGCATCCTGCTGGGCTGGCAGTACGCGATCCGGTTGGTCCGCGACGCCAAGCTGTGGGGCGGCCGCAAGCCGACCGCCACCCCGGCGCAGATCGACGACCTGGTGCTGTGGATCACGCTGGGCATCATCCTGGGCGGGCGGATCGGCTACGTGCTGTTCTACATGCTGATGAACGACGATCAGCGGGCCGGACTGGCGGAAAACCCGCTGAGCGTCTTCAAGGTCTGGGAGGGCGGCATGTCCTTCCACGGCGGCTTCCTGGGGGTGTGCGCCGCGGTCGTGCTGTTCGCCCGCCAGCAGAAGATCGACATGCTGAAGCTGGGCGACCTGATCGCCCCGGTCGCGCCGATCGGCCTGTTCTTCGGCCGCTGCGCCAACTTCATCAACGGCGAGCTGTGGGGCCGGGTCACCGACCATCCGTTCGGCATGATCTTCTGCAACCACACGATCCAGAAGGCCAACAACGGCTTCTGCCCCGCCGGGCCCGAGCCGCGCCATCCCAGCCAGCTGTACGAGGCGGCGCTGGAGGGCGTGGTGCTGTTCCTGATCCTCAACTTCGCCGCCCACAAGCTGAAGTGGCTGCAGCGCCGGGGCGCGCTCGTGGCGACCTTCCTGATCTGCTACGGCCTGTTCCGCTTCTCGCTGGAAGGCGTGCGCAACCCCGACCGCGGCATGCCGGACTTCCCGCTGGGCCTGACCATGGGGATGATCCTGTCGGCGCCGATGCTGCTGGTCGGCCTCTGGCTTCTGTGGCGCGCCCTGCGCGAGCCGGTTCCCGCGCCGCTCACGGAAGATCATGAGCCTGCTTGACCGCCTGCGGGCCCAGATCGCCCAGGACGGCCCGATCAGCGTCGCCGAGTACTTCACCCGCTGCCTGCACGACCCGCGCGACGGCTACTACGCCACCCGGCCCGCGCTCGGGGAGGGCGGCGACTTCCTGACCGCGCCGGGCGTCAGCCAGATGTTCGGCGAGCTGATCGGCCTGTGGCTCCTGGAGACCTGGACCCGCATGGGCCGACCCTCGCCGGTGCGGCTGGTCGAGATGGGGCCGGGCGACGGGACGCTGATCTCCGACATCCTGCGCGCCGCCCGGCTGTTGCCCGAATTCCTCGAGGCCGCCGACCTGTGGCTGGTCGAGGTGTCGCCGCCGCTGCGCGCGGTCCAGGCCGCGACGCTGGCGAACGCGCCCCTGACGCCGCGCTGGGCCGACCGCCTGGAGGCCGTGCCGGCCGGCGCGCCGCTGCTGCTGGTCGCCAACGAGGTGCTCGACTGCCTGCCGGCCCATCAGTTCGTGCGGACGCAGAGCGGCTGGGCCGAACGCGTGGTGGGATTGGATGCGGCTGGGGCGTTGGCGTTCGGGCTGAAACCCCTGGGCCCTCCCCCTGTCGGGGAGGCGGCCCGAAGGGTCGGGGGAGGGAACCTGCCGAGTCGGCAAAATCCCCCCTCCGTCGATCTTCGATCGACACCTCCCCCACGGGGGGAGGACCTGCCCATTGGAACCCTCGTCGAATCCTCTCCCGCCCAGGCCGCCCTCGGCTCGGAGATCGGCCACCGCGTCGCCCGGGACGGCGGCGCGGCGTTGCTGATCGACTATGGCCGCGACGCGCCCGGGGCGGGCGACACCCTGCAGGCCCTGAAGGCCCACACCAAGGTCTCGCCCCTGGCCGAGCCGGGCCAGGCCGACCTCACCGTCTGGGCCGACTTCCCGGCCGTGCTGGCCGCCGCCGCCGAGGCCGGCGCGGCCGTGGGACCCATTCTGACCCAGGGGGCGTTTCTCGCGGGACTGGGGATCGAGGCCCGCGCCCAGGCCCTGGCCGCCGCCCAGCCCCAGGCAAACCAGGCGGACAAGCTGGCAAGACAGCTTGATCGCCTGACCGGAGCGGCGCAGATGGGGCAGTTGTTCAAGGTCGTCTGCCTGTCCGCGCCCGGCCTTTCTCCTCCGCTGTTCGAGGACCCGTGACGATGCACGACCTGCCCACCGTCCAGTCGCCGCTGCTGGCCGCCGTCGCCGGGGTCCGGCACGCGTTCTTCACGCGCCAGGGCGGCGTCTCGACCGGACTCTATTCCAGTCTCAACGTCGGCCGGGGCAGCAAGGACGAGCCGGCCGACGTCGCGGAAAACCGCGCCCGGGCCGCCGCCTGGTTCGGCGCCGCGCCCGAAGACCTCAACACCTGCTTCCAGATCCACTCGACCATCGCCATCGTCGCCGACGGCTCGTGGGGCGAGGTTCGCCCGGAGGGCGACGCCGTGGTTACGAAGACCCCGGGCGTGGTCTGCGGCGCGCTGCACGCCGACTGCGCCCCGGTGCTGATCGCCGACCCGGTCGCCCGGATCGTCGCCGCCGCCCATGCCGGCTGGCGCGGGGCGCTGGACGGCGTGGTCCAGGCCGCCGTCGACCAGATGACGGCCCTGGGCGCCCAGCCTTCTCGCATGGTCGCCGCCGTCGGCCCCTGCATCGGGCCCCGGTCCTACGAGGTGGGGCTGGAGTTCCTGCACCGCTTCGAGGCCGACAGCCCCGGCTCCGGCCGATTCTTTTCGCCGGGTGAAGCCGACGACAAGCGCCTGTTCGACCTGCCGGCCTTCGTCCTGGACCGTCTGGAAACGGCGGGCGTGGGCCAGAGCGAATGGGTCGGCCGCGACACCCGCGCCGAGCCGGACCTGTTCTTTTCGAACCGCAGGGCCTTCCTGGACGGGGAGTCCGACTACGGACGACTTCTCTCGGCGATCGCGCTTGAGGCATGAGCGGGTCGAATAACGAGACTCAGTGGAAACACGGGGTTGTTCCCGCGCCCGGGACTGCTAGAAGCCCCCGCAACGGCGACACCCCTCTCCGAGACCAAACCATGAAGCTGCTGTCAGGCAATTCGAACCGCACCCTGGCCCAGGCCATCGCGGAGTATCTCGACATGCCGCTGACCCGCGCCCAGGTGCGCCGGTTCGCCGACCTCGAGGTGTTCGTCACGATCGACGAGAACGTCCGGGGCGAGGACGTCTTCGTCATCCAGTCGACCAGCTATCCGGCCAACGACAACCTGATGGAGCTGCTGATCTGCATCGACGCGCTGAAGCGCGCGTCGGGCAAGCGGATCACGGCCGTGCTGCCCTACTTCGGTTATGCCCGCCAGGACCGCAAGACTGGCGGCCGCACGCCGATCTCGGCCAAGCTGGTGGCCAATCTGATCACCCGCTCGGGCGCTGACCGGGTGCTGACGATGGATCTGCACGCCGGCCAGATTCAGGGCTTCTTCGACATCCCGACCGACAACCTGCTGCCCTCGCGCCTGCTCGCCGACGACATCCACAAGCGCTACAAGATGGGCGACGACCTGATGGTCGTCTCGCCCGACGTCGGCGGCGTGGTGCGGGCCCGGGCCCTGGCCAAGCGCCTGAACGACGCCGACCTGGCCATCGTCGACAAGCGCCGCTCGGCCCCCGGCGAGAGCGAGGTGATGAACATCATCGGCGACGTGAAGGACCGTCGCTGCATCCTGTTCGACGACATCGTCGACTCCGCCGGCACCCTGTGCAACGCCGCCGCCGCCCTGATGGCCCACGGCGCCAAGTCGGTCTCGGCCTATGTCACCCACGGGGTGCTGTCGGGCGCGGCCGCCGACCGGGTCGCCGCCTCGGTGCTGACCGAGCTGGTGGTCACCGACTCGATCGAGGCCTCCGACACCGTCAAGGCCTGCAAGAAGATCCGCTACGTCTCCTGCGCGCCGCTGATCGGCGAAGCCATCCGCCGAATCGCCAACGAGGAATCGGTCTCCAAGCTGTTCGACTAGGACGCCCCTGGGAAAGCACCCAATAACGCCTCGGAGGGGAACCATCCGGGCTTCGAGCGCCTTTTCGATGGCGCCGCTTGTCAACAGGGGGTTAACGGGCTGACTGTCACAATCTCGCCCGCGCGCCGGTGCTAATGGCTGGCGCTCTATCATTGGGGATGTTTCCGGGATGCTTTCCACCACGCGTACGCGCGCCGCGCTGACGGCCATCGCCGTGGTCGCCGCCACCTTGCTGGCCAGCTGCGAAACGCCGCCGCCCCCGCCGCCCGTGGTCGCCGCTCCGCCCGCCCCGCCGCCGATCACCCTGTCGTCGAGCATCGTCGAGAAGGCCAGCGCCTTCCGCGGTTACATGCAGCGGGCCGGCGCGATCGGCGCCACCTTCGAGAACGGCGAGCAGATCCAGAGCTCGCTGAAGATCGCCGTCGCCTACGAGCCCAAGCGGTTCCTGTCGGGCGCCACGGCCTACGCCGCCGTCCTGGCGCTGCAGGATCCGACCTATGTGGCCTCGGTGCGCGCGTTCGCCGCCGATCCGACCCAGCGCCAGCAGGTCATCAACCAGATCATCTCCGACCCGGCCTACGCCGTCGGCTTCAAGGGCAGCGACACCGCCGCCGGCCTGATCATCGACACGCTCGGCGCCGACGGCCTGAAGGTCTACACCGCCGGCAAGGCCGTGAAGCAGGCGGCCTATGACGTCCAGCGCTCGAAGTGGTCGACGCTGCCGGTGCTCGACCGCGACGGCCGCCTGGCCTATGCCAAGACCATGTCGGCCACGCCCGGCCTGGCCGACAGCGCCGACATCGCCGTCCTGCAGCAGGCCTCGAGCGGCGCCGTTCCGCTGGTCATCACGCCCCGCTCGGCGCCGCCGCCCTACAAGCCGCTGGTCATCCGCGGCCTGGCCGTCGCGGCCCTGGCCGCGCTCGGCTATGCCGGCGACGACAAGCTGACCCTGATCGACGCGGTGATGGCCGAGCCGGCCAGCGCCATGTGCCTGAACATGGCCAAGCTGAACCTGTACCAGTGCCTGGCCGTGGCCAAGCCGCACTACGAGGACGTGTTCTGCCTGGGCCAGCACATCCTGATCGACACCGGCATGTGCGTGATCAAGGCGTCCGGCGCCGAGATGCCCTACGAGCCGCCGCCGCCGCCGCGCGCGATCCCCGTCAAGGAATCGATCTCGGCGGGCGGCGCGGGCCGCAACTCCAAGAAGGCCAAGGCCGCCGCGGCCAAGCCCGCCGCCAAGAAGGGCTGATCGCCCCACCCAGCGGCCCGCCGTTGCATCGGCGGGCCGTTCTGTGTATTTAGCCCCACCCCAAAACCACCGACCGGGCGAGACAATCCAGTCTTGTGCGGCGGTTTCGCATTTCGAGAGCACGGGGCTCTCCAGAGAGACAAGACATGGCCGAGATCATTCTCAACGTCGAAATTCGTGACCGCGCCGGCACCGGCGGTTCGCGCGAAACCCGCCGCCAGGGCAAGATCCCGGGCGTGCTGTACGGCGGCCCCGAGGCCCCGGTGAACATCGCCGTGAAGGGCAACGAATTCCGCAAGGCGCTCTACACCGGCAAGCTGCTCGGCCACCTGGTGACCCTGCAACACGGCGACAAGAAGCAATCGGTCATCGCCAAGGCCGTGCAATTCCACCCCGTCACCGACGAGCCGCTGCACTTCGACCTGTACCGCGTCGACGAGCACCAGCTGATCAAGATCGAAGTGCCGGTGCACTTCAAGAACCACGACATCTCGGTCGGCCTGAAGAAGGGCGGCACGCTGGAAATCATCCGCCACACCGTCGAGCTGGCCTGCCCGGCCGACAAGATCCCCGAAGAGCTGGTCATCGACCTGGCCTCGCACGACATCGGCGACACCATCCGCATCTCGGAAATCAAGCTGCCGGAAGGCGTGCGTCCGGCCATGGACCGCGACTTCGTGATCGCCAACCTGAAGGCCTCGGCCGCTTCGCAATCGAACGAAGGCGACACGGCCACCACCGAAGCCTAAGCGCTTTGGTCGGGTCTCCGATCTGATAAGCGAGAACGGGCGGGCTTCACGGCCCGCCCGTTTTTCGTTGCCCTGTTCTTCGCCATGGGCGTCCACTCTGGGTCTTACGCGATGCTGATCCTCGCCGGCCTCGGCAATCCCGAGCCGAAATACGAGAAGAACCGCCACAATGTCGGGTTCATGGCGGTCGACGCCCTGGCCCGTAAATGGGGCACGGCGCCGTGGCGTTCGCGCTTCCAGGGCCTGGCCTGCGAAGGTCAGGTTTCGACCCCGAACGGCCCGGTCAAGCTGCTGCTGCTCAAGCCCAAGACCTTCTACAACGAGAGCGGCCGCGCCGTGGGCGAGGCGATGAAGTTCTTCAAGCTGGCCCCGACCGACGTGATCGTCTTCCACGACGAGATCGACATGGCCCCCGGCCGCTTCCGGATGAAGGCCGGCGGCGGGGCGGCGGGCAACAACGGCGTGCGCTCGATCACCAGCCAGATCGGCGACACCTTCCGTCGCGGCCGGATCGGCGTGGGCCATCCGGGCCACAAGGACGCGGTCATGCACTACGTGCTGGGCGACTTCCACAAGGTCGAGCACCAGTGGCTGGACCCGATGCTGGACGCCTTGGCGGACGCCCTGCCCTTCGCGGCGGCCGGCGACGACGAACGCTACCAGGCCGAGGTGCTGCGCCTGGCGCCCGCCCCCAAGGCCGATCCCAAAAAAGCCGCGCGCCAAGCCGAGTAGGTCCGGCCGATTGACGGCGCCGGCTCCAGCCCACACATAGCGCTAAGCTTGGAGCGCCTCTTCCGATGATCCTGTTAGGCCTGTCGCTGATCTTCTCGATCGCCTTGTGCGTCCACGTGGTGCGCACGGGCCAGCAGATGTACTGGCTGATGATCATCCTGCTGTTCCAGCCGCTGGGCGGCCTTGTCTATCTGCTCGCCATCGTCGCGCCGGACTTCCTGGGCGGCGCCAAGGCCCAGAAGGCCCGGCACGCCGCACGGCAGGTCCTCGACCCGCAGCGCGAATACCGCGAGGCCGGCCAGGCCGTCGAGGATGCGCCGACCGTGGCCAATCGCAGCCGCCTGGCCGTGGCCGCGGCCGGTCTGGGCCGGCACGCCGAGGCCGAGCGCCTGTACGCCGAGGCCCTGCAGGGCATGTACGCCGACGATCCGCAGCTGCTGCTGGGCCGCGCCAACGCCCTGATCGAGCTGAACCGTTCGGCCGAGGCCCTGCCGCTGCTGGAGGGCCTGAGCGCCCAATCGCCCGCCGCCCGCACGCCGAACGTCGCCCTGGCCATGGGCCGCGCCTATCACGCCCTGGGCCGCCAGGCGGACGCCGACACCGCCCTGCGCTGGGCGGCGGCGCACCTGCCGGGCTTCGAGGGGATGGCGCGCTACGCGGTGTTCCTGGCCCAGACCGGCCGCAAGGACGAGGCTCGCGAGGCGCTGGTCGAGATCGACAAGCGCCTGGCCAAGACCCACTCGCACTTTCGCAAGGAAGCCCGCGGCTGGCGCGACCTGGCGGCGGCGGCGGTGGGGTGACCCCCAACAATCGTCATCCTCGGACTTGTTCCGAGGGTCCCTGCTTCAACCGCGAAGAAGGTCGATCCGGGAAGCGGTGAGATCGCGGTCCAACCCTCGCCGACAGCTCTACTGATAGAGGGGTCCTCGGAACAAGTCCGAGGATGACGGGCGATGGTTGTTAGGCCCGCTCCCGCCCGTCGCCGATCAGCAGGTGGCCCAGCCAGCTGACCACGCCGACCACCAGCGAGCCGAAGACTCCCGCCCACAGGCCGTCGACCACGAAGCCGTCCAGCATCAGGCCGACCAGGCCCAGCATCGCGGCGTTCACGACCAGCAGGAACAGGCCCAGCGTCACCACGGTGATCGGCAGGGTGAGCACGAAGACAACGGGCCGGACGATGGCGTTGACCAGTCCGAGCAGCACCGCGGCGATCAGCAGGCTCGTCCAGCCGCCCGGCACGGCGATGCCCGGCACGATCTCCGACGCCAGCCACAGGCCCAGAGCGGCGATCAGGGCTCGGATGATGAAGCGCGTCACGGGAAAGCCTCCTTGGCGTCAAGCGCGACCATTAGATGGGCATTGCCCCCATCTGGGCAAGCCCGCCGGGCCGCCTTCGCATGACGTAGCGTCGCAAGGCATTTTGCGCTTGAAATTATGAGAATGAACGTTCATTCTCACTTTCGAAGCGCCAATACCCGAGTCCGGGTGTCGGACATTACAAATACGTTATCGACCTTACCTTAGCCGCAACCCATTCCTATCTGACCCATTCGGTGGGGATGATGGCGCGCGGTTGACGGGCGGGTCCACACCAAGGGGATGGTTTTCCATGGCCGTGAATTCACTATCGGTGATGTCGCCGGATGGCGGCCTGTCGCGTTATCTCACCGAAATCCGCAAGTTCCCGATGCTGGCCAAGGACGAGGAGTTCATGCTCGCCCAACGCTGGAAAGAGCATCAGGATTCCGAAGCCGCCCACAAGATGGTCACCAGCCACCTGCGTCTGGTGGCCAAGATCGCCATGGGCTATCGCGGCTACGGCCTGCCGATCGGCGAGGTGATCTCCGAGGGCAATGTCGGCCTGATGCAGGCCGTCAAGAAATTCGAGCCCGACAAGGGCTTCCGCCTGGCCACCTACGCCATGTGGTGGATCCGCGCCTCGATCCAGGAATACATCCTGCGTTCGTGGTCGCTGGTGAAGATGGGCACGACCGCCGCGCAGAAGAAGCTGTTCTTCAACCTGCGCAAGGCCAAGAGCCAGATCGAGGCCTTCCAGGACGGCGACCTGCGTCCCGACCAGGTCAGCGCCATCGCCACCAAGCTGGGCGTGCTGGACAGCGAGGTCATCTCGATGAACCGCCGCCTGGGCGGTCCCGACGCCTCGCTGAACGCGCCGCTGCGCGCCGACGGCGAGAGCGAGTGGCAGGACTGGCTGGCCGACGAGGACCAGGTTTCGCAAGAGACCGTGGTCGCCGAGAACCAGGAAAAGTCGCTGCGGATGAGCCTGCTCGAGGAGGCCATGGTCGAGCTCACCGATCGTGAGCGCCACATCCTCACCGAGCGGCGCCTGAAGGACGACCCGACCACCCTGGAAGACCTGGCCTCGCAATACGGCGTCAGCCGCGAGCGGGTCCGCCAGATCGAGGTCCGCGCCTTCGAGAAGCTGCAGAAGTCGATGCGCGAAGCCGCCATCGCCAAGAACATGGTCGAAGCCTAGAACGGCTTGAACCCTAAGAACTGGAGCGCCCCGGATCGCAAGGTCCGGGGCGTTTTTCGATGATCGATCCCCGGCCCCAACTCCTGCTCCTGCCCGGCCTGCTGAACGACGCCGAGCTGTGGCGCGACCAGGTCAGCGGCCTGGCCGACGTCGCCCGCTGCCAGGTCCCCGACCTGACGCGCGGCGAGAGCCTCCGCGAACTGGCCGAGCAGGTGCTGGCCGACGCCGAGCCGACCTTCGCCCTGGCCGGGTTCTCTATGGGCGGCTACGTGGCCCAGGAGATCGCCCGCCTCGCGCCCGAGCGCATCGAACGCCTGGCCTTGATCGACACCGCCATCCGCGCCGACACCCCCGAACGCGCCGCCCAGCGCCGGGCCGTCAACGCCGCGGCCGCCCATGAGGGAGCCTTCCTGGGCGTCGCCGACCGGCTGATGGCCAGCTATGTCGACGCCTCGCGGCTCGAAGACAAGGACCTGACCGGCCGCATCCAGGCCATGACCCAGCGGCTGGGCCGCGAGGTGTTCCTGCGCCAGAACGCCCTGCCCCGCGAGGACGGCGCGGCCGCCCTGCGGGCCCTGCGCCGCCCGATCGTCATCATCTGCGGCGAGCACGACGCCATCACCCCGCTGGCCGGCCAGCACGAGATGGCCCACGCCATCGGCTGCTCGCACATGGTGATCATCCCGAACGCGGGCCACATGACGCCGATGGAAGCGCCCGAGGCGGTCAACGCCGCCTTGCGCCGCTGGCTGGCGCGCTAGGGACCGCTTCGGCGCCGGTCGCGCCCAGACTCGCCACGCCCTGGCCGCCCGGACCATCAGGGCACAGATTTCCTCAACCCTCACAAAACCGCAGCAAAAGCTTCAGACAAACATCACTGGAAGCCTAAGCACGGCGAAACTATGCCCCTTCGCGTGAAAACACGCGGACGACCCCGAAATCGGGACGCCGTGAGGGGGATGTCTCGATGAAGAAGACCGCACTGTTCGCCTTGGCCGCGCTCGCGCCCATGACCCTGGCCGCCGGAGTCTCGACGACCGCTTGGGCCGCCGACGCCGACGCGCCGATCGCCACGGCCGCCGAGGCGCCGACCATCGCATCGGAACTGGTCGTCCAGGCCCAGATCGCCTATCGCAACCGCACCGACCAGGCCGCCCCGGTCCTCGACTACGGCCTGGACTACTTCCAGCGCTTCGAGCCCCTGACCGCCGGCGACGCCCTCAAGCGCGTGCCCAGCGTGGCCTTCCTGTCGGACGTGCTGGAATCGGATGGGGTGCGCCTGCGCGGCCTGGACCCCGCCTACACCCAGATCCTGATCAACGGCGAGAAGGTCCCCGGCGCCGGCTCGGGCTCGGGCGCGTTCGGCTCGGGCGCGGACTCGGCCTTCTTCGTCGACCGCATCCCCGCCGAACTGATCGACCGCATCGAGATCGTCCGCAGCGCCTCGGCCAACCGTAGCGGCGACGCCGTGGCCGGCGCGCTGAACATCGTGCTGCGCGACGCCTACGCCCTGGACGGCGGCTTCGTGCGCCTGGGCGCCCTGATGTTCGACGACAAGCGCATCCGCGAAACCGTCGGCGGCGTCTGGGGCGGCCAGGTCGGCCCCGGCCGCCTGCTGGTCGGCGCCAACATCCAGGGCCGCCGCAACCCCAAGAACAAGCTCAGCCTTCGCTATGACGAACCGGGCGCGCCGATCAACAACAGCGAAGTCCAGACGGACGTGCGCAACGGCACCGACTACTCGTTCAACGCCAGCTACCAGACCCCG
This sequence comes from Caulobacter sp. Root1455, assembly GCF_001426905.1. Classification (GTDB taxonomy): domain Bacteria; phylum Pseudomonadota; class Alphaproteobacteria; order Caulobacterales; family Caulobacteraceae; genus Caulobacter. The sequence continues at coordinate 388,376 of NZ_LMFQ01000020.1, read as the reverse complement.
CTGGCCGGCGGCGACCTGGACCTGAGCGGCTTCTATGTCCACACCGACCGCTACCAGAACGAAGACTCGATCGAGTACAACAAGGGCATCCGCACCAACGCCAACCTATCGACCCTGAACGACAACGACGTCGACATCGATCAGGACAGCTACTCGATCAACGGCAAGTACAGCCACGAGATGGCCGGCGGCACGACCAGCGTGAAGCTGGGCTACGCTTCGTTCAAGGATCAGGAGGCCGAGTTCGAGGACGAAACGGAGTACCTGCGCGACGCTACCCCCTATCCGGACGGCGACCGCATCACTCGCGACAAGTCCAGGACCGACCTGGAGGACACCGAGTTCTCCGCCAAGCTCGAGCACAAGCGCGACCTCTCCGAAGGCGTGCGGCTGCAGTTCGGCGTCCAGTACGAGAAGAAGCAGCGCGACCTGCTGGTCACCGAGGTTCCGCGCAACCGCTACAACCTGCCCAACGCCAATCCGCCGCCCTTCGGCGCCTATGCGGCGATCGACGGCGGCGACGCGGCGTTCGAGCAGACCCGCCTGGACCCTTATGTGATGCTGGACGGCAAGTCGGGCGCGCTGAAGTGGGAAGCCGGCCTGCGCTACGAGACCACCGACGTCAGCCTGCAGGACCGCACGGTCCCCTCGACCACCGACACCGACTACAACGTCCTGCTGCCGTCGGCGTCGTTGCGCTACAACCTCACCGCCGACGATCAGCTCTACGTCTCGGGCGCGCGCACCATCCGCCGTCCCAGCTTCGACTACCTATCCCCGGCCCTGCTGACCGCCGAGCTGGGCGACAATGACTTCATCGGCAATCCGCAACTGAAGCCGGAAACCGCCTGGGGCCTGGACGTCGGTTACGAGCATCGGATGGACAAGCAGGGCGTGGCCGGGGTCAACGTCTTCTACCGCAAGGTCTCGGACCTGATCGAACTGAGCAACACCGGCGCGCAAGGCGACGAGGGTCCCGGCACGTTCGTCTACTCGGCCCGCAACACCGGCGACGGCAAGGTCTGGGGCGTCGAGTTCGACCTGTCGACGCCACTGACGGCGATCGGCCTGGAGAACACCGGCGTGTTCCTGAACTACTCGTGGCTCGACAGCGACGTGAACGACGAGTTCGGCTCACGCAAGTTCAACAGCCAGTCGGACTACGTGCTGAACGTCGGCTTCATCCAGGACATCCCGACGTGGGGCGCGGCGTTCGGGGCCACCTATCGCAAGCAGGGCGAGGCCTACAGCCGCGTCGTGGGCGAGGAAGTGACCACCACCTATGACGGCGACCTGGAGATCTTCCTCGAAAAGCGGATCGGCAAGGACCTGACCATCCGCCTGACCGGCTCCAACCTGCTGGACGCCGAGAAAAAGGAGACCTTCAACAAGTTCACCACCATCGAAGACCAGACCGACCGCGGCTTCGACGAGTACGAAATCGAGCGCGAGAACGCCGGTCCGGTGTTCCAGCTGATCGCCCGCCTGGCTTTCTAACCCGCGGCGCGATCCGGAACGACGAAGGGCGGCGTCCGCGGACGCCGCCCTTTTTCGTGGTCGATCCCCAGGGCGCCGCCGGAATTCTTGGACGGCGTCAGGCGACCTCGAGGGTCGCACGGCCGCTCTTGCCGTCATCGATCAGGAAACCCATCACGACGTCGATGCGCTTGACCAGTTCGACCCGCGCCGTACCGCCGGTCATGCAAGCGCCCAGGGCGGCGGCGGCCTCGACCAGACGCGCGTCCTTCAGCGTTTCCCCGACCTTCTTGAGCTCCACGGCCTGGGCGGCCAGGGCGCGCCGCGCCTGGGCCGGATCGCTGTCCAGCGCCTGGGCGGCCGACTTGACGATGCGCAGAGCCTGCGACAGGCGGGCCGCGGGCGCGCCGCTGGCGTCGGCCTTGCGCTTGCGTGGTCCATTGTACTCGGCCGAGTTGAAGCGGCGGCGATCGGGTCCGACATATTGCACCGCCTCGACCCAGTCGCGAGGCTTCAGCGTCACCGCCTCGAGCCGGCGTTCCAGATCCTTGATCGTGAACGGCTTGCGCATGAACTCGTGGATGCCCGCGTCGCGAGCCCCGAAGATCGCCTCGGCCGTCGCCTCGGCGGTGCACATGATGATCGGGTTCTCGCGGCAGGCCAGATCGCTGCGGCGGATCTTGCGGGCCAGGGCCAGGCCGTCGCAGCCGGAGGAGGCATGCTCGACGAAGAACAGCATCGGGTCGATGGTGCGGGCCATGCCCCAGCCGGCCTCGATGGTCGGGGCGTTGAAGATCTGGATGTGGCCGCCCACGTGGCGCAGATGGTCGGCGAGCAGGCGCCCGGCGGCCGGGTGCGGGTCGACGATCAGCACGCGCTGCATCTTCGCCGCGATACGCTGCAGGGTGCGGATATTGCCGTCGAACACGGGACCCGGGCGCTCCAAAAGTCTTTCGTCCGCATCTTAGGCGGCCGATAGTAAAAATCCGCTTGATGGCGACATGTCGCGCCAGGGCGTTCGTCAGACGGCCAAATTGGCGCTCAGGCCCGAGTCGAAGTCCTGCAGGATATCGAAGGCATCGTCGATGTCGGCGATCAGCGGCGCGCCTTGCGGGAACCGATAGCGCCAGAAGCTGGCGATATGGGCGATCACCCCGACCCGCTCGCCCAGCGACAGGAATCTCTCGGGCGCGCGCTGCAGGAAATCACGGAATCCGTGGGGATTGCCCTCATCGATCAGGCCGTCGAAGGCCCGGTCATAGACGGCCAACGTCCGCATGATCGCCTTGCGCTCGACGATGAGGCCTTGCCTTAGCCGCTTGCGAAGGTCGTCGATGGAGCGCTGGGCGTCGTCGTCGCGGTTGCCGTTGACCTTCAGCCGAGAGATCTCGTCGCCTACGGTCTCAAGTTCCGACCACAGCCGTGTCAGCGTCCATTTGTAGTAGAGGAAGCCCTTCCAGCTGAAGACGCCTTCCTTGAAGCTCTCGCCGTCCATCACCAGGGTCTTGCGCAGCGGCTCCAGCCGCTCGTCGACGTCGGTCGACAGCAGGGCCTCGACCAGGCGGGCGGCATGGGCCCCGGGCGCGACCCGGCCGGCGTGGCGAAAGGCCAGGTCGATGAGTTGCGAGATCTGGACCGACACGAAGCTCTGCATCTGCTCCATGTCCGCGCCCGACAGCGAAAAATAGCTGGGCGCCACCGACAGGCCGTGGCGGCGCAGATGCTCGCGCAGCAGGAACGGGTCCAGGGACGGAAGCTTGTCGATCAGGCGCAGCGTCGCGATATCGCGCGCCATGTCGGTGTGTTCGTTGCAGGCTTCGCGCAGCAGATCCGCCCAGCCGCGCTGCCCCACGAAGAACGACTGGCCGCCCAGGCCCAGGTCGCTGCGCTCGAACGGGATGATGACCTTGGTGGCGTTCGGCCGCACCTCGTCGAACAGGAAGATGTCGTCGGCCCGCAGGCGGTGCTTGACCAGCAGGGCGGAGTTGAGGATGCGGTTGCGGAACAACGGCGCCTCGGCGTGTTCCGGCCGGTGGCCGCTGCGGGTCTCGATGGCCAGCAGGTTGAGCACGCGGCTGGTCGACGCCTCGCGATCAAGCGCCCGCAGGCTGCGCGTCAGCCGATCCGCCTTGTTGGCGGACTTCATTAAACGACGCGCAACGGCCAATGACGGCGGACCTTCCCAAGAGAAGCCGCCGTCATAGGCCCGGGCCTGCTAAGCAATCGCTAATCGGACCCGAAATAGCTGGGCGGATCAGCCCTGGAACGGGTCGCGCATCAGGATGGTGTCGTCCCGCTCGGGGCTGGTCGACAGCAGGGCCACCGGGGCGCCGATCAGTTCCTCGACGCGGCGCACATACTTGATGGCGTTGGCGTTGAGGTCCTTGAACGAGCGGGCGCCGGCGGTGCTTTCGCTCCAGCCTTCCATTTCCTCGTAGATCGGTACCGCCGCGGCCTGGTCGCGCATGCCGGCCGGCAGATAGTCGACCTCGCGGTCGCCGATCCTGTAGCCGACGCAGATCTTCAGGGTCTTCAGGCCGTCCAGCACGTCCAGCTTGGTCAGGGCGATGCCGTCGATGCCGTTGATGGCCACCGACTGGCGCACCAGCACCGCGTCGAACCAGCCGCAGCGACGCGCCCGGCCGGTGTTGACGCCCACTTCGCGGCCCACCGTCGACAGGTGCTTGCCGACCTCGTCGTCCAGCTCACAGGCGAACGGGCCTTCGCCGACCCGGGTGGTGTAGGCCTTGACGATGCCCAGCACATAGCCTGGGCCCTTGGGACCCATGCCCGAACCGGCGGCGGCCTGGCCGGCGACGGTGTTGGACGAGGTGACGAACGGGTAGGTGCCGTGGTCGACGTCCAGCAGCGCGCCTTGGGCGCCTTCGAACAGGATGCGCTTGCCGGCCTTGTGGGCCTGGTCCAGCAGGCGCCAGGCCGGCTGGGCGTAGGCCAGGATCTTCGGCGCGATCTCCATCAGTTGGTCGAACAGCGCCTCGCCGTCGGCCTCCGGCAGGCCCAGGCCCCGGCGCAGGGCGCCGTGGTGGCTGAGCAGGCGTTCGATCTTGGGTTTCAGGGCCTCGGGATCGGCCAGGTCGGCCACACGGATGGCGCGGCGGCCGACCTTGTCCTCGTAGGCCGGACCGATGCCGCGGCCGGTGGTGCCGATCTTCTGGCTGGAGGCGGCCTCACGACCCTGGTCCAGGTCCTTGTGCAGCGGCAGGATCAGGGTGGCGTTGTCGGCCAGCACCAGAAGGTCGGGGCCGATGATCACGCCTTGCTCGGCGATCTTGGCGATCTCGCCCAGCAGGTGCCAGGGATCGACGACCACGCCGTTGCCGATGACCGACAGCTTGCCCTGCACGACGCCCGACGGCAGCAGGGCCAGCTTATAGACCTTGCCGTCGACCACCAGGGTGTGGCCGGCGTTATGGCCGCCCTGGAAACGAACGACGACATCGGCCCGGTTGGACAGCCAGTCGACGATCTTGCCCTTGCCCTCGTCACCCCATTGGGCGCCGACAACGGTCACATTGGCCATGTTCAGATATGCCTTATCACCTGCCGAAAGGCGCCCGCGGCCCTTCGACAGGACTCGGCGGCGGACGTTTCATCTCTTGTGATCGGCGTGACGGCCCGCCTTCGAAGGGGGCCGTCCGGTTCAGAACTTGTAGACCAGCCGGACCCCGGCGTCGTCAAGCCCCTGGTTCTTGCCTTGGTGGAAGACCTGGCCGTTCGACAGGTGGACGTAGCTGAGTTCGCCCGACCAGTGGTCGTTGAAGTCGTAGCCCAGGGCCAGTTCCGGCTCGAACAGCACCTTCGAACCGAAATCGATGCGGGTGTAGTAGAGCTCGGTGCGGCGGGCGCGCTCTTCCGGAGTCAGGTTCGGGGCGTTGGCGGGCGGCAAGCCGGCCTTGCCGTCGGTATAGGCCAGGCCCATGCCCGGACGCAGGTAGAAGCCGCCCGGCTTGCCCAGGTTGATCTTCCAGTCGAAGCCCGCGGCCACGAAGTTGGAGGTGTTCTCGCTGTTGACCGACAGCATGGCGTGCACCTGGGGCTTGCCCAGCCAGCGCAGGCTTTCGATCTTGTTGGTGCGATAGCCCAGATGGACGTCCACGCCGTCCTCGCGGCCCGCGGCGCCCAGGCCGACCGCGTTTCCGACGAAGGTGACGTCGTGCTTGTAGACGCCGATGAAGGCTTCCCCGGCGAAGGCGGGCGCGGCGACGGCCACGGCGGCGCAGGCCGCGGCGGCGAACAAGGCTTTCTTCACGGAAGGCTCCCCAGCGATATCGTGTGTCCTCTTATCCCGTGAACGACGCTGCTCGCAAAGGGTTTCGGCGCCGCTTTGGGGACGGTAGACGTTCCTGCATGAGCATCGACCTTTCCGACATCCAAGCCGCCGCCGCCCGCCTTGAGGGCCGGGCCGTCCGCACTCCGCTGATCGAGAGCCCGGCGCTGAACGAGCGCCTTGGGGGCCGGGTGCTGATCAAGCCCGAGACCCTGCAACGGGCCGGGGCTTTCAAGTTCCGCGGCGCCTACAACCGCCTGTCCCAGCTGAGCGGCGACGAGCGCAAGCGTGGGGTGGTGGCCTTCTCGTCGGGCAACCACGCCCAGGGCGTGGCCCTGGCGGCCCAGCTGCTGGGCTGCCCCGCCCTGATCGTCATGCCGTCCGACTCCCCGAAGGTGAAGGTCGAGGGCACGCGCGGCTTCGGGGCGCAGATCCGGTTCTACGACCGCTTCACCGAGGACCGCGTCGCCATCGCCAAGGAGATCGCCGACGAGCGCGGCTGCGTGGTCGTGCCGTCCTACGACGACCCGCACATCATCGCCGGCCAGGGCACGGCCGGACTGGAGATCGTCGAACAGGCGCGGGCGTTGGGCGTGGCGCTGGACAAGGTGCTCTCGCCCGTCGGCGGCGGCGGGTTGATCGCCGGCGTCTCGACGGCGGTCAAGGCGCTGTCGCCGGCGACGGAAGTCTGGGGCGCCGAGCCGGCCGGCTTCGACGAGACCCGGCGTTCTCTCGCCTCAGGCAAGCGGGAAACCATCGACGAAGGGGCCCGCTCGATCTGCGACGCCCTGCTGACCCCGATCCCCGGCGAGCTGACCTGGCCGATCAACAGCCGTAACCTCAGCGGCGTCGTGGCGGTCACCGACGCCGAGGTGGCCGAGGCGATGCGCTATGCGTTCTCGACACTGAAGTTGGTGATCGAACCCGGCGGCTGCGTGGCCTTGACGGCGGCCCTGACCGGCAAGATCGACCTGAAGGGCCGGACGGCGGCCATCGTCTGCTCGGGCGGCAACGTGGACCCGGCGTTGTACGCGCGCATCCTGAACGGCGAGCTCTAGAGGTCCAACGCGATCCAGGTCGGCGCGTGGTCGCTCGCGTCCTCCTCGCCGCGCGGCCAGCGGTCGACGCCTGCGTCGACCAGTCGCTCGGCAAGGTCCGGCGTCAGCAGCAGGTGGTCCAGGCGCAGGCCTTTGTCGTTGGGCCAGCGGTTGCGCAGATAGGCCCAGAACGTCCACAGCGGCCCGTCGGGATGGACGGCGCGGAGAGCGTCCGTCCAGCCCTGGTCGAGCAGGGCGCGGTAGGCGGCGCGGACTTCCGGCTGCAGCAGGGCGTCGTCCTTCCAGCTGTGCGGCTGGTAGATGTCGGCCTCGGTCGGCACGACATTGTAGTCGCCCGCCAGCACGACCGGCGCGCCCGAGGCGCGCAGGTCGGCGGCGTGAGCGATCAGCCGCGTGAACCAGGCCAGCTTGTAGTCGAACTTCGGACCGGGTCGCGGATTGCCGTTGGGCAGGTAGAGCGAGGCGACCAGCACCCCGTTGACGGCCGCCTCGATATAGCGGGCCTGGCTGTCCTCGCGATCGCCAGGCAAGGCGGTGCGGGTAACGACCGGCTCGGCCCCGCGCGCCAGGATCGCCACGCCGTTCCAGTTGCGCTGCCCCTTCCAGACCGCGTGGTAACCCATCTGGGCCAGCGGCTCGGCGGGAAACCAGCCCTGTTCGGCCTTCAACTCCTGCAGGCAGACCACGTCCGGCTCGGCCTCGGCCAGCCAGGCGACGAGGTTGTCGAGCCGCTTGACGACGTTGTTGATGTTGAAGGTGGCGATCTTCACGGGGTCCAAACGCGGCACGGCGCGGGACGGTCCCTCGCGGCGTTTTCGGACGAAGTCGGAGGATGACGCGCGCGGCGCCTGCGGCTAGGGTCCGCTCCAACGATCAAGATCTGCTCCAAAAGAGAGACCCGATGAAACGCCTGCTGCTCGCGACCGCCCTGTTCGCCGTTCCCATGCTGGCTTACGCGGCCGACGCGCCCAAGATCGACCCCGCCAAGCTGTCGGCCCACGTCAAGGTGCTGTCGTCGGACGCGTTCGAGGGCCGCGGCCCGGCCACGGCCGGCGAGACCAAGTCGGTCGGCTACATCGTCGACCAGATGAAGGCCATCGGGCTGGAGCCGGCCGGCGACCCCCAGAAGGACGGAACCCGCGCCTGGACCCAGGACGTGCCGCTGGCTAAGTTCGACATCAAGGGCCCGGTCGCCGCCCAGTTCACCGTCGGCGGCAAGGCCGTCCCCCTGGCCCAGGGCGAGCAGATCGCCATCCGCGCGGCCATGACCAATGTCGACAGCGTCGCCATCAAGGACGCCCCGATCGTGTTCGTCGGCTATGGGGTGAAGGCTCCGGAGCGCAATTGGGACGACTTCAAGGGCCTGGACGTGAAGGGCAAGATCCTGGTCGTGCTGATCAACGATCCCGACTTCGAAACGGGAACCGGCGACTTCGGCGGCAAGGCCATGACCTATTACGGCCGCTGGACCTACAAGTTCGAGGAAGCCGCCCGCCAGGGCGCCGCCGGGGTGCTGATCGTCCACGAGAGCGCGCCGGCCTCCTACGGCTGGGCGACCGTCAAGAACTCCAACACCAACACGATGTTCGACATCGTCCGCGAGGATCCGGCCAAGAGCCACCCCAGCCTGGAATCGTGGATCCAGCGCGACGTGGCCGTCGACCTCTTCAAGTCGGCCGGACTCGATTTCGACGCGTTGAAGACACAGGCCCAGAGCCGCGACTTCAAGCCGGTGGAGCTGAAGGGCGCGACCTTCTCGGCCGCCTACGCCGTCGACCATTCGGTGATCGTGTCCAAGAACATCGCCGGCCGGATCAAGGGCTCGGCCCGGCCCGACGAGACAGTGATCTACAGCGCCCACTGGGACCACCTGGGCGTCGGCGAGCCGGACGCCAAGGGCGACAAGATCTATAACGGCGCGATCGACAACGCCGACGGGATCGCCGCCATCCTGGAACTGGCCCGCGCCTTCAAGGGCCAGCCGGCTCCGCAGCGCTCGATCCTGTTCCTGGCGGTCACCGCCGAGGAGCGCGGCCTGCTGGGCTCGGAATACTACGCGGCCAACCCGCTGTTCCCGCTGTCCAAGACCGTGAGCGACCTGAACATCGACGCCCTGTCGGCCGCCGGCCCGGCCAAGGACGTCACCACCTCGGGCGACGGCAAGGTCGATCTGCAGGACCTGCTGGTCGCCAAGGCCAAGGCCCACGGCCGCTATTTCACGCCCGATCCCTCGCCCCAGGCCGGCCACTTCTATCGCTCGGACCACTTCCCGTTCGCCAAGCGCGGCGTGCCGGCCATCTCGGTCGGCTCGGGCGAGGATCTGGTCAAGGGCGGCAAGGAAGCCGGCCAGAAGGCGGAAGAGGACTACACCGCCAACCGCTACCACCAGCCGGCCGACGAATGGAGCGCCGACTGGGACCTGACCGGCCAGGCCCAGGACATCGGCCTGTTCTACGAGATCGGCGCCGACCTCGCCAATTCCAAGACCTGGCCGGAATGGCAGGCGGGCTCGGAGTTCAAGGCGCTGCGGGATACGACCAAAGCGGACCGGAAGTAGCTTCTCTGTATTGTCATCCCGGGCGAAGCGAAGCGAAGACCCGGGACCGACGCGTGAACGCATGCGCTTCCGGTGGTCCCGGATCGGCGCGCTTCGCGCTTGTCCGGGATGACAGGATTTGTTGGCGCTCCTCCCCACGCGGGATGAGCGGAGTTTGAAATGACAGCCTCCGTCTTCGATCTGTTCAAGCTGGGCGTTGGCCCGTCGAGCAGCCACACCATGGGGCCGATGACGGCCGCCGGCCGGTTCGTCGGCCGCCTGCGCGAGGCCGGCAAGCTGCCCGACGTCGCCCGGGTCGAGACGCGGCTCTATGCGTCGCTGGCCCTGACCGGCCGCGGCCACGCCACCGACCGGGCGGTGATCCTGGGCCTGATGGGTTTCGTGCCCGCGCGGCTCGATCCCGACGCCGGCGAAGCGGCCCTGGTCGAGGCCGCCGCCAGCCAATGGATCCATCTGGGCGGCGAGAGCGGGATCAAGTTCGACGCCGAGCGCGACATCGTCTGGGCCGGCCACGAACGCCTGCCCCAGCACCCCAACGGGCTCACCTTTACGGCCTTCGACGCCGCTGGCGTCGTCCTCGCCGAGCGCACCTATTTCTCGATCGGCGGCGGCTTCGTGCGCGACGAGAGCGAGATGGGCCGCAACGCCCCGCCGGAGCCGGGTCCCGAGATCCCCCACCCGTTCGAGTCCGGCGCCGACCTGCTGCAGCGGGCCGCCGACGCGGGCCTGTCGATCGCCGGGGTGATGGGCGCCAACGAGCTGGCGCGGATGGACCAGGCCGAGCTGGACGCGGAGCTCGACCGCATCTTCCAGGCCATGGAGGCCTGCATTGATCGTGGGATGCGCGAGACCGGCGTGCTGCCCGGCGGCTTGGCGGTCAAGCGCCGGGCCCGCCAGATCCACCAGACCATCCAAGGCCGCATGGAGCGCCAGATCAGCGATCCGCTGGCGGCCATGGACTACGTCAACCTGTGGGCCATGGCGGTCAACGAGGAGAACGCGGCCGGCGGTCGGGTGGTCACCGCCCCGACCAACGGCGCGGCCGGCCTGATCCCGGCGGTGCTGCGGTTCTACCACCGCTTCCACAACGGCACGCCGCAGGGGGTGCGGGTGTTCCTGCTGACCGCCGCGGCGATCGGCGCGCTCTACAAGCGCAACGCCTCGATCAGCGGAGCCGAGGTCGGCTGCCAGGGCGAGGTGGGGGTGGCCTGCTCGATGGCGGCGGCGGGCCTGTGCGCCGCCCTGGGCGGGACCAACGACCAGATCGAGAACGCCGCCGAGATCGGCATGGAGCACAATCTGGGCCTGACCTGCGACCCGATCGGCGGTCTGGTCCAGATCCCCTGCATCGAGCGCAACGCCATGGGGGCCATCAAGGCCATCGACGCCGCGCGCCTGGCCCTGCTGGGCGACGGGCAACACTCGGTGTCCCTGGACAAGGTGATCGCCACGATGAAGCGCACCGGCGAGGACATGAACGAGATCTACAAGGAGACGTCGCTTGGGGGCCTGGCGGTGGGGCTTTCGGTGAACCGGGTGGAGTGCTGAGGACCTGACCGCCGCAAGGCCCTCCCCCACGGGGGAGGGCCTTTGAACCGGGGGGCGCCTCTAGACGTTAAGCCTCACCATTCCCAACGTCGGAGTCTTCCCATGCGTCTCGCCCTGACCGCCGCCGCCCTCGCCGCCCTCGCCGCCGGCTCGGCCCAGGCCTCGACGCCCGGCTCCTGGAACGACCTACGCGCCCGCTCCGACAAGGCTTGCATCGCCGCCGCCCAGGAACTGCGCAACGTCCGCGTCGCCGCCTATGGCGACACGTTCCAGTCGGTCACCGTCTCCAGCCTCGAAGGCGTCTACAAGCCCCGCCACATGAGGGGCGCGCGTGGCAAGGCCACCTGCGTGTTCGACAAGCGCACCGGCCGCGCCGAGGTGCGGGAACTGCAGGTCCGCCGCTAGCGACCCGCGTTTTCCCGCTTGCCTGTTCTCCCGCGCCTCGCCTAGGGTGCGCGAGAACAGGAAGGGAACACCCATGACCGGAACCATTCGCTGCGGCATCGGCGGCTGGACGTTCGAGCCCTGGCGGGGCGGGCCCTTCTATCCCGACGATCTCAAGCAGAAGGACGAGCTGAAGTACGCCTCGTCAAAGCTGACCAGCATCGAGATCAACGGCACCTACTATTCGACCTTCAAGCCCAACAGCTGGCAGAAGTGGCGCGACGAGACGCCCGACGACTTCGTGTTCGCGGTCAAGGCCAGCCGGTTCTGCACCAACCGCCGGGTGCTCTCCGAGAACAACGACTCGCTGGAGAAATTCCTCGGCCAGGGGCTGGAGGAGCTGGGGCCGAAACTGGGCCCCATCAACTGGCAGTTCATGGCGACCAAGAAGTTCGACCCGGTCGATTTCGAGGGCTTCCTCAAGCTGCTGCCCAAGGAGATCGGTGGTCGGCCGGCGCGTCACGCGCTGGAAGTGCGCAGCCCGACCTTCGCCGACCAGCGGTTCTACGACCTGGCCGCCAAGTACGGGGCGGCCATCGTCTACGCCGTCGACGACGAGGAGCCGACCTGGCCCTGCATCGACGAGCCGACCGCCGACTTCACCTATGCCCGCCTGATGTCCAGCAAGCCGGACGAGCCCACCGGCATGACCTCGGACGAACTGGACGGCATCGCCAAGCAGGCCCAGGCCTGGGCCAAGCGCGGCGACGTCTTCGCCTACTTCATCGCCGGGGCGAAGGTGAGGAACCCAGCCGCCGCCATGGCGCTGATCGAGAAGCTGAAATAGCGCCCCTCAAGGGGTGAGGGCGCACTCCCTCACCCCTCCACCGCCACGCGGCGGGCACCGCCCTGTCGCGCTGGGCGAGGGTTTTCCAAGCACCCCAGCGCCCACAGGCTTGCCCCCACCGCGAAGTCCAGCGGCGTGTGCGGAACCTCCCCCAGGAACGCCTGGAGCTTGCGGTCGTCCAGCACCATCGGTTCGCGCCACAGGTAGCGCATCTCGGCCATCTCGCCGAAGACCCGCACCACCGGCGACAGGGCCACGACCAGCCACCAGGGGAAGCCCATGACCGGCAGCTTGGGCTGCCCGGTCACCCGGCGCACCGAGGCCGCCATCTCGCCCCAGGCCAGCAGGTGGCCGCCGAAGTGAAAGACCTCGAAGGCCGCCAGGCGGTCGGCGCGGTCCAGCAGCCGAGCCATGGTCTCGGCCAGGTCCGGCAGATAGGCCCAGGCGTGGGCCAGCCCCTTGGCGGCGGGTTCGGTCACCGACTTCACCGGCGCGCCCGGCTTGATCACCAGTTGCCCGAACCAGTTGTTGCCGGCGTGCGGCCCGAAGAAGTCGGCGGCCCGGACGATCAGCACCGGCGCGCCCTGCGTCGAAGCCGCCTTCAGCCGCCGCTCCATCTCGACCCGGATCTTGCCCTTGCGGGTGGTCGGGACCTGGGGCGCGGTCTCGTCGATCAGCGGGAAGGTCTCCAGGCCGAAATTGTAGACCGTGCCCGGCAGCAGGATCCGCGCCCCCTCGGCCTTGGCCGCGGCGATGGTGTTGTCGATCATCGGCAGGACCAGCTTGCCCCAGTTCCTGTAGCCGGGCGGATTAGCGGCGTGGACGATCAGGCCGACGCCGCGCGCGGCGCGGGCCACGTCGGCGGCGACCATGGCGTCGCCTTGGATCCATTCGACGCCCGCCAGCTTGGTGTTTTGGGCCGGCTGGGCGCGGCGGGTCAGGGCCCGGACCGTCCAGCCATGGCGGACCAGGGCCGAGGCGGCTTCGCCGCCGATGCCGCCGGTCGCGCCGATCACCAGGGCGATGCGTCGTTCAGTCGTGGTCATGTCGATCTCCGTCGGGTCCGTGAAGGCGGGCTTGATGGCGGGAAGATGCGTCGCGACAAGCCAAACGGGAATTGACGAACCTTCTTGATCTGCCATGCATAAATGCATGAGTGATCCCGACTGGAGCCTGTACCGCGCCTTTCTGGCGGTGATGACCGAAGGCAGCCTGTCGGCCGCCGCCCGGGCCCTGGGCCTGACCCAGCCGACCCTCGGCCGCCAGATCGCCGAGCTGGAGCGCGCCCTGGGCGTGGCGCTGTTCACCCGCTCGCCCCAGGGCCTCAAGCCCACCGACGCCGCCCTCGACCTCGCCCCCCACGCCCAGACCATGGCCGGAGCGGCCAGCGCCCTGGTCCGCGCGGCGTCCGGGGCCGGCGACACCGGGCGCGGCGTGGTCCGCCTGACCGCCAGCGAGATCATCGGCGCCGAAGTGCTGCCGTCGATCCTGGCCGATTTCCGCCCCAAGCACCCCGGCGTGGCGGTCGAGCTGTCGCTGGACAACCAGCAGCAGGATCTGCTGCGCGGGGCGGCCGACATCGCCGTGCGCATGGTGCGCCCCACCCAGGACGCCCTGGTCGCCCGCCGCCTGGCCGACACTCACCTGGGCCTCTACGCCAACCGCCGCTATCTCGAGGCCGAGGGGGTTCCCGGCGCGCTCCATGATCTGAAGGGCCACGCCCTGGTCGGCTTCGACCGCGAGACGCCGTTCCTGCGCGGCCTGATGCAGCGCCTGCCTCTGAACAGGGACGATTTCATCCTGCGGGCCGACAACGACCTGGCCCAGCTGGCCGCCGTCCGCGCCGGATGCGGGGTGGGCTTCATCCAGCACGGCGTGGCCCGCCGCGATCCGGACCTGATCCCCGTCTGTCCCGGTCAGGTCGGCTTTCGCCTGGAGGTCTGGCTGGTCATGCACGAAGACCTGCGCGCCACCCCGCGCATGCGCGCGATGTTCGACCACCTGGCCGAGGGGCTGAGCGCGTTCCTGGCGACGTCGCAGCCCTGAGCGCCATGATCCGCGGCGCGACTGGACGTCGAGGACCGGATCACGCCACTAAGCCAGCCAAGGCGCCACGGGGCGTGGTCCGTCGGGGGAAACGGAATGAAGGTTTCGCGCGCGCTTGCGATGCTGCTGTCGTTGACGGCCGGATCGGCCTTGGCGCAGGACGCGCCGCCCGTCCAGCTTCCCGCCCAGGTGAAGGCGCTGGCGGGATGTTGGGGCGGCGCGGGAGAAGTGATGGGCAAGCCGGTCACGATCGTCCTGTCGGCCAAGCCGATCGTCGAAGGCGCGATGTTCCAGATCGAGGCGGAGAGCCAAGCCAAGGCCGATCCGGCCGACCGCTACGCCGCCCACCTGGTGATCGGAGCCCGCGCGCCCAAGGGGGCCTTTCCGGCGACGCTGACGGGCTATTGGGCCGACAGCTTCGGCGGCGACTACACGGCGACCGGCGCGGGCGCGGTCCGCGAGGACGGCTTCGAGATCGCCTATCCCTATCCGCCCTCCAGCTTTCTGAACCGCTGGACCCTGGCGGGGGACCGGCTGGACTGGCGGATCACCGCGCGCGAGGGCGACAAGGAAGAGCCCTTCGCCCACTACGAGGCGACGCGCATAACGTGCCCCTCGGCCCAAAAACATGGTTAACCGAACCTCAACGCCGTCCCGCTAAACCCCTCACATGCGCCGCGCCCTCGCCAGCCTGCTGATCCTCGCCGCCCTGGCCGGCTCCGCCACGGCCCAGCCGGCCAAGCCCGCGCGCCTGTCGCCCGCGTCCGGCGGCGCCCCCGCCCAGAGCGACAGCCCCGCCCTGCCGCCGCCGTTGATCCCGTTGACCGGCGCATCCCCGAGCCGCGATCCGGACCAGTGCCGCTCGTCCTGCAACCGCACCTATTTCTTCTGCAAGGCCAACGGCGACGACGACGGTTGCCCGACCCAATGGATGCAATGCAAGTCACGCTGCACGGCGACCTATTCGCCGCGCGCCAACTGATCGCCCCGCTGACCCAACGGCAGTTTGACGCCTCGCATAACGCTGATACGTTCACCTGAACAACGATAAGTCAGGGAGCAGGCGATGACCTCGGCATTGCCAAAGGTCTGCATCATCGGCGCGGGCTGCAGCGGCTTCACCACCGCCAAGCGGCTGAAGGACGCCGGCGTCCCCTATGACTGCTTCGAGGCCTCCGACGACATCGGCGGCAACTGGTACTACAAGAACCCCAACGGGCTGTCGGCCTGCTACGAGAGCCTGCACATCGACACCTCCAAGTGGCGGCTGGCCTTCGAGGACTTTCCGGTTCCTCCCGACTGGCCCGACTTTCCGCACCACAGCCAGGTCCTGGCCTACTTCAAGGACTACGTGGCCCATTTCGGCCTGCGCGAGACCATCACCTTCAACACCAAGGTGCTGCGCGCCGAGCGCACCCAGGGCGGACTTTGGTCGGTGACCCTGTGGACCGGCGAGACGCGGCTCTACGACGTGCTGATCGTCGCCAACGGGCACCACTGGGACCCGCGCGTGCCCGAGTATCCCGGGACCTTCGACGGCGTCGCCTTCCACGCCCACGCCTATAGCGACCCGTTCGACCCGGTCGACATGCGCGGCAAGACCGTCGTCGTGGTCGGCATGGGCAATTCGGCCATGGATATCGCGAGTGAACTCGCCCAGCGCCCGATCGCCGGCAAGCTGATCGTCTCGGCCCGGCGCGGGGTCTGGGTGTTCCCGAAATATCTGAACGGCAAGCCGTCGGACAAGTCGGCCATGCCGCCGTGGATGCCGCGCGGACTGGGCCTGAAGATCGTCCGCTCGCTGATCCGCAAGCACGTCGGCAGGATGGAGGACTACGGTCTGCCCAAGCCCGACCACGAGCCGCTGGAGGCCCACCCCTCGGTCAGCGGCGAGTTCCTGACCCGGGCCGGTTGCGGCGACATCACCTTCAAGCCGGCGATCAAGGCGCTGGAGGGCAGGAACGTCCGCTTCGCCGACGACAGCGTCCTGCCCGTCGACGTGATCGTCTTCGCCACCGGCTACAAGATCAGCTTCCCGTTCCTGGACGACCCGGCCCTGGTCCCCGACGCGCACCACCGCCTGCCGCTGTTCAAGCGGATGATGAAGCCCGGCGTGCCCGATCTCTTCTATATGGGCCTGGCCCAGGCCCTGCCGACCCTGGTCAATTTCGCCGAGCAGCAGTCCAAGCTGGTGGCCGCCTATCTGACCGGCCGCTACGCCCCGCCGCCGGTCGCCGAGATGGCGAAGATCACCGCCAGGGACGAGGAGCGCCACACCGGCCAGTATTACGCCTCGGCGCGCCACACCATCCAGGTCGACTTCGGGGTCTATTGCGCCGATCTCAAGAAGGAGATCGCCGCCGGCCAGAAGCGGGCGCGGGCGTCTGGCGGCGTCTTGCCGGTTTCGGCGCGCGCGTCGGAATCCTTGCCTCTGGCGGCGGAATGAGGCTGAAATCGTGACGGGGCGTCATCTGGGCCTCGCCACGAGTCGCGTCCGATGTCGAACATCGCCTATTTCCCCGTCCGCCCGACCACCGACGACGCCCGCCCCGGCAAGCGCGAGCGCACCAAGGTCGCCAACCGCCAGGCGATCCTCGACGCGGCGCGCGCGGTGTTCGGCGAGCTGGGCTACGAGGCCGCCACGGTGCGCGACATCATCCGCCGCACGGGTTTGGCCTCGGGCACCTTCTACAACTACTACAAGTCCAAGGAAGAAGTGTTCGACGCCCTGGCCGACGACGGCGCGCGGCGCTTCCGGCCGATCCTGCGGGCCGAGTCCGACAAGGCGATCGACTTCGAAAGCTTCCTGCGCGGCGCCATCCGGGCCTATTTCGACTTCCTGGAGGGCGAGCACGAGAGCTGGCGGATCAACCGGCCGGCCGGCGAGGTCTTCCCCCACGCCCGCGCCACGCCCGAGATCCAGGCGGTGTTCGACGAGGTCCACGCCGCCTTCGCCAAGGTGCTGGAGCACGACCACGCCCCGGCCGTCGATCTCGACTACTTCGCCGCCGCCTGCATCGCCGTGGCCCGCGAGGTCGGCGACAAGATGCTGGAGCGCCGGCCGATCGACGTCGACGGCGCGGCCGACTTCGCCGTCCGGATGATCCTGGGCGGCCTGCCCGCCCTGCCTCGCCCCTAGACCTTCCGCAAGAACAAGAAAGAGCCCGAATGGCCGACCCCGCCGTCCAGAAGTTCATCCTCAAGGTCCTGCTGTCGCTGCCCAGCCCGGTGCTGCGGATGATGTCGGGGGGCGGGACGGTCTATCGCGGCGGGCGGACCCTGGATCCTCGCTTCCAGTTCCTGGCCGCGGCCGCCGCCAAGATGCCGTCCCTGACCAGCCTGGCGCCCGACGAGGC
This sequence comes from Caulobacter sp. Root1455, assembly GCF_001426905.1. Lineage (GTDB taxonomy): Bacteria > Pseudomonadota > Alphaproteobacteria > Caulobacterales > Caulobacteraceae > Caulobacter. Next base: position 370,816 of record NZ_LMFQ01000020.1, on the reverse strand, counting down.
CCGGGCCGCCAGCGCCCGGGGCCTGACCGCCATGAGCGGTCCGCCCGAGCCGGGCGTGCGCAACGAGAGCCTGTCGATCGACGGTCCTAACGGGGCGATCAAGGCTCGAGCCTATCGTCCGGCCGACCAGGACAGCAGCGCGCCCCTGATCGTCTTCGCCCACTTCGGCGGCGGCGTGATCGGCGACCTGGAGACCTGCCACGCCTTCTGCGGGATCCTGGCCCGGATCGCCCGCACGGCGGTGATCTCGGTCGACTACCGCCTGGCGCCGGACCACCGGTTCCCGGCCGGCCTCGACGACGTCCTGGCCGCCTTCCGCTGGGCCCGCGACAACGCCGCCCGATTCGGGGCCGCGCCGGGCGTGGCCGCCATCGGCGGCGACTCGATGGGCGGCAACTTCTCGGCCATCGTCGCCCAGGAGATGAAGCGCCTGGGCGAGACCCAGCCGGCCCTGCAGCTGCTGATCTATCCCGCTGTCGACGTGGCCAGCGAGACGCCGTCGATGACCACCTACGGCGACGCCTATCCGCTGAGCCGGCCGATCATGGACTGGTTCATGGGCCACTATATGGGCCCCGACGCCGACCCGGCCGATCCGCGCCTGTCGCCGGACAAGACCGCCGACCTGTCGGGCCTGGCCCCCGCCGTGGTGATCACCGCCGGCTTCGACCCGCTGGTCGACCAGGGCGAGGCCTACGCCAAGCGACTGATCGCGGCCGGGGTGCCGACCACCTATCGCTGTTACGACAGCCTGGCCCACGGCTTCACGGCCTTCACCGGCGCGGTGCCGGCGGCCGACGCGGCCTGCCGCGAGATCGCCGGGCTGGTGCGGGCGGCGTTCGACGCACGGACCTGATTTTTAGGTCCGCTTGGCGGGATTCATGACCGACACCATGCGCGCCCTCGTCGTCGAAGAGCTCATCCCCGACTTCGCCGGCTGCGCGGTCCGCGACGTGCCCATGCCGCGAGCCGGCCCCGGCCAGGTGCTGGTCCGCGTGCGCGCCGCCAGCGTCAACTTCCCCGACCTGCTGATGACGAGGGGCGAGTACCAGTTCAAACCGCCCCTGCCCTTCACCCCGGGGCTGGATCTGGCCGGCGAGGTCGCGGCGCTGGGCGAGGGCGTGACGGGCTGGAGCGTCGGCGACGCCGTGGTCGGCGGGGCGCGGCTGGGCGGGTTCGCGGAGTATACGGTGCTGGACGCCGAAGCCCTCAAGCCCAAGCCCGCGCGACTGTCGTTCGCCGAGGCGGCGGCCTATGGCGCGGCCTATCTGACCGCCTATGTCGCCCTGGTCCGCCGAGCGCGGCTGGAGCCGGGCGAGTGGGTGCTGGTCCACGGCGCGGCCGGCGGGGTGGGCCTGGCGGCCGTCGACCTGGCCAAGGCCCTGGGCGCTCGGGTGATCGCCGCCTCGGCCTCGGACGAGAAGCTGGCGGCGATCCAGCGCCTCTACACCCCCGACGCCGTGGTCAACGTGACCGGCGGCTTCCGTGAGCGCGTGAAGGAGATCACCGGCGGAAACGGCGCCGACGTGATCTACGACCCGGTCGGCGGCGACGTGTTCGACGAGAGCGTCCGCTGCATCGCCTTCGACGGCCGGCTGCTGGTGATCGGCTTCACCTCGGGCCGCATCCCGACCGTCTCGGTCAACATGCCGCTGATCAAGGGCTTCTCGGTGATGGGCGTGCGGGCGGGGGAGTACGGCCGGCGGTTTCCGGAGAAGGGGCGGGAGAACACCGAGGCGGTGTGGAAGATGGCCGACGAGGGGACGATCCGGCCGCACGTGCATGCGGAGCTGGGCCTTGACCGTTGGCGCGAGGCGTTCGATCTGCTGGCCAATCGGCAAGTGATCGGCAAGGCTATCATTCGGCCAGATCTATAGCGGCGAGCACTTGCCCCCTACCGGTCGCTCCGCGGCTCCTCTTCGTCCTAGGCCCCCTATGGGGACGGACAGGCGGCGAAGGCGCCAGGTGGGGCAGGTTCGCACAAGCCCTTGGTTCGACTCATGTTGACAGCGACCGCCCCTTCCCTTATCCACCGCCCCTCACTCGCGGCGGCCCTCCGGCTGCCGCGTCCCATTATTATCGGAGCCACCTCGTGAAGCGGACATTCCAGCCGTCGAAGCTCGTGCGAGCCCGCCGTCACGGCTACCGCGCGCGTATGGCCACCAAGAACGGCCAAAAGATCGTCGCGCGTCGCCGCGCCAAGGGCCGCAAGCGCCTGACGGCCTAACAGCCTTCTACCCCGCTTCTTCGCAAGAACGGCGCGGGATAAAGACCATGATGGAAGCCGCCCTTTCCTCGAACCAGGCTCTGCGCCTGCGCCGGAAAGGGCGGCTTTTTTCATGACCGAAGCCCCCATCCCTTCTGGGCAGGTCATTCCCGTGAAGATCGAGCGGCTGAAGAAGCGCCCGGACTTCCTGAAGGCCGCCAAGGCGCCCAACCTGGCGCGCGGCGCGGTGTTCATGCAGATGCGCCCCCGCCACGACGACGACCCGCTGATCCGGGTCGGATTCACCGCCACCAAGAAGATCGGCGGCTCGGTCGAGCGAAATCGCGCGAAAAGACGCCTGCGCGAGGCCGCCAGACTGCTTCTCCCCCTTCATGGCCGTCCCAGTTGCGACTATGTGTTCATCGCCCGCGGCGGAACCGGCCAGCGGCCATGGGGGCGTTTGCTTGACGATGTTAAAACCGCGCTGATAAGCCTCGCCGCCGACCTCGATCGCGCGGGCCCGGGCCCTGAACCCGCTCCGCACGCCCCCGCCGCGTCCGATTCCTCCGTTTCTGGTTAAGTCATCTCATGCAGCCGAACGACTCCAACAAAAACACGCTGATGTTCCTCGTCTGCGCGTTCGCGATCCTGATCGGTTACCAGGTCTTCTACATGGGCCCGCAGCAGAAGAAGGCCGAGGCCGAGCTGCGCGCCAAGAAGATCGCCGAGGCCCAGGTCGCCGCCCAGCCGGGCATGACCCTCGGCGCCGACGGCCTGCCCCAGCCGCTGAAGCTGTCGCGCGACGAAGCCAAGGCCCAGAGCCCGCGCATCGCCGTCGACACCCCGGCCCTGGCGGGCTCGATCGCCCTGAAGGGCGCGCGGATCGACGATCTGTGGCTCAAGCGCTTCACCCAGACGGCCGACAAGAGCTCGCCGCCGGTCGAGCTGTTCCGCCCCGAGGGCGCCGAGCATGCCTGGTTCGCCGACTTCACATGGGCGGGCCCCGCCGGCATGACCGGCCTGCCCACGCCCCAGACCGTGTGGACCGCCGCCCCCGGCCAGGTTCTGCGTCCCAACACTCCGGTCGTGCTGACCTACGACAACGGCCAGGGCTTGGTGTTCACCCGCACCATCTCGGTCGACGCCGACGCCATGTTCACCGTCGCCGACACCGTCCGCAACCAAGGCGGCGCGGCCGTAACCCTGGCCCCCTTCGCTTCGGTTCAGCGCCAAGGCATCCCGACCGAAGGCCCGCACGGCCTGGGCAGGACCCAGATCGTCTATGAAGGGGGCATCGGCGTCTTGGGCGGCATCGAAGGCGTCAAGGACGGCAAGTACCTGCTGCAGGATCAGGCCAAGTATCCCAAGTGGAAGAAGGACAAGCCGATCCAGGACAATCTCGCCTCCAAGGGCGGATGGATCGGCATGACCGACAAGTATTGGCTGGCTGCCTTGGTTCCCGAGCAGTCCGAGCTGATCACGGGTCGCTTCCGGGTTACGCCGATCAAGGGCATCGATGTTTATGAGTCAGCCTTCCAAGGCTCGGCCCGCTCGGTCGCGCCCGGCGCCACCGCCACCAACTCCACCCGTCTGTTCGCCGGCGCCAAGACCGTGCCGCTGCTGACCCGCTATCAGTACGGCGGCAAGCCGGTGGTCTGGTGGCAGTTCTGGAACCGTCCGACCAGCGTGATCCCCAGCTTCGACAAGGCCGTCGACTGGGGCATGTTCTGGTTCCTCACCCGGCCGATCTTCAACATCCTGGAGATCTTCTACAAGCTGGTGGGCAACTTCGGCGTGGCCATCATGCTGCTGACCGTGACCCTGAAGCTGATCCTCTTCCCGCTGGCCGACAAGAGCTACGAGTCGATGGCGAAGATGAAGAAGATCGCCCCCGAGGTCGAGAAGCTGAAGGCCAAGTTCAAGGACGATCCGGCCAAGCAGCAGCAGGAGATGATGGGCCTGTACGCCAAGGAGAAGATCAACCCGATGATGGGCTGCGTGCCCATGCTCATCCAGATCCCGGTCTTCTACTCGCTGTACAAGGTGCTGACGGTGACCATCGAGATGCGGCACGCGCCGTTCTTCGGCTGGATCGTCGACCTCTCGGCGCCGGAGCCGACCACCCTGTTCAACCTGTTCGGCGCGATCCCCTGGGATCCGGCCACCCTGCCGTTCCTGGGCGCCTCGATCGCCCACCTGGGCGTCTGGCCGCTGCTGTACGGCTTCACCATGTGGCTGACCACGTCGATGAACCCGCCGGCCGGCGACCCGATCCAGCAGAAGATCTTCCAGTTCTTCCCGATCATCTTCACCTTCACCCTGTCGGGCTTCGCCGTGGGCCTGGTGATCTACTGGTGCTGGAGCAACGTGCTGACCATCATCCAGCAGTACATCATCATGCACCGCTACAAGGTCGAGAACCCGATCGACAAGCTGATCGCCCGGCTGAGCGGCAAGACCGTCGGGGCCACCTGATGGACGAACTGGCCTATAGCGAAGAGGACATCGAAGCCGCCCGCGTGCTGTTCGCCCAGCCGGCGACCTTCATGATGGGCGCGGTCAAGATGGACGGCATGCCCGCGCCGAGCCTGCCCGAAGTCGCCTTCGCCGGCCGCTCGAACGTCGGCAAGTCCAGCCTGATCAACGGGCTGGTCGGCCAGAACCACCTGGCGCGCGCCTCGAACTCGCCGGGGCGCACGCGGGAGGTCAACTTCTTCGTGCTGGCCGAGAAGCTGCGCCTGGTCGACCTGCCGGGCTACGGCTTCGCGCGGGTGTCCAAGAGCGTGGCCGACAAGTTTCAGGACCTGGGCCGCGCCTATCTGCGGGGTCGGGTGAACCTCAAGCGGGTCTATCTGCTGATCGACGCCCGCCACGGGCTGAAGTCGGTGGACACCGAGGCCCTGGACGCCCTGGACGTCGCGGCGGTCTCCTACCAGATCGTCCTGACCAAGGCCGACAAGATCAAGCAGGCCGAGCTCGACGCCACGATCGACAAGACCCTCAAGGCCATCGCCAAGCGCCCGGCGGCCTTCCCGAAGGTCCTGGCGACCTCGTCGGAGAAAGGCTACGGCCTGCCCGAACTGCGCGCCGAGATCGCGCGGACCTGCCTGACCTAGGGGCCGCCCTCGTCCTTCGACAAGCTCAGGATGAGGGCTAATTTCGACCCCGAAGCGGCTGTAGAAATCCTCATCCTGAGCTTGTCGAAGGACGAGGATTTCAGCACCGTCGGCTCAATCCGATCCACAACATTCCATCCAGGCCTTAACCTTCCAGCCCGAACTGCCGGCCAAGGCCACGCCTCCCGTTTCCGAGAATCTCCCCATGACCCGTCACGAACTGAAGACCTGGCCCCAGTATTTCGCCGCCGTGCGGTCGGGCAAGAAGCGCTTCGAGATCCGCCGCAACGACCGCGAGTTCGCGGTCGGCGACGTGCTGGTGCTGCGCGAGTTCGACCCGGAGCAGGACGCCTATACCGGCCAGGTCGAGGAGCGGCAGATCACCTTCCTGCTGTCGGAGGAAGACTACGGCGTGATCCACGGCTTCGTGGCCATCGGCTTTGGCGAAGTGGTCCATCACGGCGACCTGCCGGTCGACGGCGCGCTGACAGCGGAGAAGTTGGCCCACTGGCACGAGACCACCTCGGACAACGCCGCCCTGCGCGCCCAGGACGCCCGCAAGGTGGCCCAGAGCTACGCCGCCCCGACCACCGGCCGCGCGGCCATGCCGGTCGCCGCCGACCGCCACAACGCCGTGGCCGACGCCGCCGAGGCCGAGGCCGTCTTCCACGCCGCCGCCGCGAAGCTCGTGCGGGGGAAGTAGATCGGTTGGGGACGCTGAATCAAAAGGGGCGGACCTCGCGGCCCGCCCCTTTTTCGTTTCGCTCTGAAGCGCGACCTACGCCGCCTGGCTGACCTGGGCGGGGAAGACGTCGTCCATGCGCAGATAGGTGATCAGGCGGCTGTCCAGCGAGATGATCGCCTGGATGAAGCGCAGCTCGTCGGCCCCCAGGTCCGGGGTCGGCTGCAGGTGGTCGCGCGACACGGTGAAGGTCTCGCTGACCGCGTCGACCAGGATGCCGGCCAGGCGGTCCTGGCACTCGACCACGACGATGACGTGGCGGGTCTCCGGAACGGTGACGCCCAGGCCCAGGCGGTTGCGCAGATCGATGACCGGCATGATCGCGCCGCGCAGGTTGATCACGCCCTTAAGGAAGGACGGGGCGTGCGGGATCGGGGTGGCCGGGGTCCAGCCGCGGATCTCGCGGACCGTCTTGACGTCGATGCAGAACTCCTGCTCGCCGATGCAGAACGAGATCAGCTCCAGGGCGGGTTCGGCGTGGTCGGTCATGGTCGGGTCCCGAGGCTCAAAAGGTCTTGCGGCGAACGCCGAAAGCCGGTTTCGCGTCACCTGTCACAAGAGCTCGACCGCCGTTTAATAACGGTTAATGCAAAGCTTACCGGACGGCGTCGAATTGTCGCGTCCGCCTGATCTTCACCCTGCGGGGGAGGATCAGGGCTCCGACGCCCCGACATCGCCCTCGTCGGTCAGGTTGAACTCGTACCAGACGCCGTTCAGCACCCCGAAGGCCAGCGCCAGGCCCAGGCCGAGGATCCAGGTAAAATACCACATCGCGAGATCTCCTCAGTACGGGCCGTTTTCAGTAGAGAGCGGGGTCGGTCTTCAGGGCCGCCGTGCTGGTCCGGCCCCACAGCACCTTGAACACCCAGGCGGTGTAGAGCAGCACGACCGGCAGCAGCACCACGACGACGACCAGCATGATGAACAGGGTCATGTGGCTGGACGAGGCGTTCCACACCGTCAGGCTGGAATGGGCGTCTATCGTGCTGGGCAGGATGAACGGGAACATCGACAGCCCCACCGTGGCGATGATCCCCGCCGCCGACGCCGACGAGCCGCCGAACGCCAGGGGCGCGGATCGCCGCCACAGGCCCAGCAGGGCCACGATCGCCCCGCCGAAGCCCAGCACCGGCGCGATCAGCATCCAGGGATAGCGGCCGAAATTGTCGAACCAGGCCCCCGGCGCGGCGACGGTCGCCGTCCGCAGCGGATTGGACGGCGCGGCGGGATCGAACGCGCCCTCGACGCGGAAGCCCAGGCGCATGGCCAGCAGACCGCCGACCAGAAACAGCAGCAGAGTGGCGACGCCGGCGCCCGTGCCGAACCTGCGGGCCCGGTCCTGGACCGCGCCGCCCTCCTCGGCCTTCACCCCCAGCCAGGCCGCCCCGTGCAGCACCAGCATGGCCACGGACAGCAGGCCGCAGACCAGGGTGAAGGGCGTGAACAGGGCGAAGAAAGCGCCGTGATAGGTGCTGCGCAGGTCGCCATCCAGCTTGAACGGCGCGCCTTGCAGCACGTTGCCCACGGCCACGCCGAAGACCAGCACCGGCACGAAGCCGCCGGTGAACAGCGCCCAGTCCCAGAACGCGCGCCAGCGCGGGTCCGGCCGCTTGGATCGGTACTTGAAGCCGACAGGCCGCAGGATCATCGCCACCAGCACCAGAAAGATGGCCAGGTAGAAGCCCGAGAAGCTGACGCCGTAGACCAGCGGCCAGGCCGCGAAGATCGCGGCCCCGCCGGTGATGAACCACACCTGGTTGCCTTCCCAGGTGGCGCCGACGGTGTTGATCACCATGCGGCGCTCCTCGTCGGTCCTGGCGACGAAGGGCAGCAGGGCGCCCACGCCCATGTCGTAGCCGTCGGTCAGGGCGAAGCCGATCAGCAGCACGCCCAGCAGGCCCCACCAGATCAGGCGAAGCGTCGGATAGTCGAGGGGGAGTTCCATGATCCGGTTTCTCCTAGGCCACGGCTTCGCCGGCGGGGGCGAGCGGTCCGGACGGGAAGGTTTCCTGTTCGGCGAAGGGGCCCTTCTTGATGGTCTTCAGGATCAGCCCGACCTCGACCACCGCCAGGGCGCCGTAGAGCAGGGTGAAGACCACGATGCTGGTCAGGATCTGGGCCACGCTCAGCGACGAGGGCGCCAGGAAGGTCGGCAGAACGCCCTCCACCGCCCAGGGTTGACGCCCGACCTCGGCCAGCACCCAGCCCAGCTCGGTCGAGATCCAGGGCAGCGGAATGGCCGCCACCGCGATCATCAGGAACCAGCGGGTGTTCTGCTTGCGCAGGCTCACCAGCACGAAGGCCGTGGCGAACAGGGCGATCATCAGGAAGCCGATTCCGGCCATGATCCGGAACGACCAGAACATCACCGGCACGTTGGGCACGGTGTCCCAGGCGGTCTTCTGGATCAGCGCCTTGTCGGCCGTTCGCGGGTCGGCGACGTGGCGCTTGAGCAGCAGGGCGTAGCCGAGGTCGCGACGGTGCGTCTCGAACACGCCGCGCGCCGCCAGGTCGGTTGGATTGGCCTTCAGGGTCTCCAGCGCGTCGTAGGCGACCACGCCGCTCTCGATCCGCGTTTCGGCCTGGGCCACCAGTTCGAAGATGCCGGCGACGGGCCGGTCGAAGCTGCGGGTGGCGATCAGGCCCAGGACGTAGGGCACCTTGATCTCGGCGTGGGTCTTGCGGTCCTTCAGGTCGGGGATGCCGAAGGCGGTCAGGCCGGCGGGCGCGGGCTCGGTCTCCCACATGGCCTCGAGGGCCGCGAGTTTCATTTTCTGGTTGTCGGTCAGGGCGTAGCCGCTCTCGTCGCCCAGCACGACCACCGACAGGGACGAGGCCAGGCCGAAGGCGGCCGCGACGGTCAGCGATCGCTTGGCGACGCTGACATACCGGCCCTTCAGCAGATACCAGGCGCTGATCCCCAGAACGAAGACCGCGGCGATGGTGTAGCCGGCGCTGACCGTGTGCACGAACTTGGCCTGAGCCACGGGATTGAAGATGACGGCTTTGAAGTCGACCACTTCCATCCGCATCGTGTCGGGATTGAAGGCCGCGCCGACCGGGTTCTGCATCCAGCCGTTGGCGACCAGGATCCACAGGGCCGACAGGTTGGTGCCCAAGGCCACCAGGAAGGTGACAAAAAGGTGGGTCACGGGCTTGAGCTTGTCCCAGCCGAAGAACATCAGCCCCACGAAGGTGGCCTCGAGGAAGAAGGCCATCAGCCCCTCGATGGCCAGCGGCGCGCCGAAGATGTCGCCGACATAGTGCGAGTAGTAGGACCAGTTCATGCCGAACTGGAACTCCATGGTCAGGCCGGTGGCGACGCCGAGCACGAAATTGATCCCGAACAGCGTGCCCCAGAACCGGGTGGTGGTCCGCCAGATCGGCCGCTTTGTCATCACATAGACGCTCTCCATGATCACCAGCATGAAGGAGAGGCCCAGGGTCAGGGGCACGAACAGGAAGTGGTACAGGGCCGTCAGGGCGAACTGCAGGCGGGAGAGGTCGACGACGGCGGGATCCATGCAGCGCTCCGGTTGTCGTTGGCGATCGGTCGCCTCAAGGACCCTCCACCTCTAGACGCGTCCTGGCTAGGGTGCGTTGATCCCAATCAAGGATTTCCCGTTCGCCGAGTCTAAACACGGCCGATGACAGTCAGTTTCACCGCCGAGCTCGACGCCGTCGCGCGACCCTGGCTGAAGACCCTGGGCAAGGCCGGCGGGACAGACGCCAGGACGGCCCCGCTGTGGCTGCTGGCCGATGTTCCGGCCGCGATCGCCTTCGCCGCCGGCCTGGCCCTGGCCCTCGACGCCCTGCCGCGCGGCCTGGCCGCCGCCGCGCCGTGGCTGATCGTGCTCGCCCTGGCCGCCGCCGCGCGCGGACTGCTGGCCAAGCGCGCCGCCGAAGTCGGGGCCCAGGCCGCCGCCGGGGTGAAGGCCAAGGCGCGCGGCGACGCCGTCGCCTCGGTGCTGGGCGGCGCCCTGGCCAACGGCCGCGCCACCGGCGGCGAGGCCCTGTCGGCCGTGGTCGAGGGGATCGAGGCCCTGGACGGCCATGTCGCCCGTTTCACGCCGGCCCGACTAGCCTCCGCGGTCGCGCCCCTGCTGGTCATCGCCGCTGTCGCCGTCGCCACGCCCGTGGCGGCCGGGATCCTTCTGGCGACCCTGGTCCCGTTCGGCTTGGTCATGGCCCTGGCCGGCGGCGCCGCGGCGGAGGAGTCGCGGCGGCAGTTCCTGGCCTTGGAGCGGCTCTCCGGCCTGTTCCTCGACCGGGTTCGCGCCCTGCCTTTGGTGCTGGCGTTCCAGGCCGAGGGCGCGGTGACCCGCGACCTCGCCCTGGCCGCCGACGACCTGGCGCGGCGGACGATCCGTGTGCTGAGGGTCGCCTTCCTGTCGTCGGGGGCGCTGGAGTTCTTCGCCGCCCTGTCGGTGGCCCTGGTGGCGGTCTATTGCGGCTTCAACCTGCTGCGCCTGCTCCCCTTCCCCGTTCCCGAACAGCTGGATCTCAAGCGCGCCTTCTTCGCCCTGGCCCTGGCGCCGGAGGTCTATGTCCCACTGCGCCGTCTGGCCGCCGCCTATCACGATCGCCAGGCCGCCGAGGCCGCCGCCCTGACCCTGGCCGCCCTGCCCGCCCCCGCGCCCGCCCCGCCGGCCGTGATCTTCGCCGCGCCGCCGCCCATTCGCTTCCAGGCGGTGACCGTGACCTATGATCCCGGCGAGACCGCCGTGTTCGAAGGCTTCGATCTCGACGTCGCGCCGGGCGAGGTCGTCGCCCTGCTGGGGCCCAGCGGCAGCGGCAAGACCACCTTGCTGAACCTGTTGCTCGGCCTGGCGCCCCTGAGCGGCGGCGAGGTGTCGGTCGGCGACCAGCGCCTGTCGCATCTCGGCTCGATCGCGACATCGGTCGCCTGGGCCGGACAGTCGCCGGTGGTTCTGCCGGGAACCTTGGCCGACAACCTGGCCCTGGCCCATCCCGGCGCGACACGGGACGCTCTGGAACAGACGGCCCGCGCCGTCGGTCTGGCGGACGTGCTGGACGGCCGGGGCGGCTTGGACGCTCGGCTCGACGAGCGCGGCGCCGGCCTGTCCGGCGGCGAGCGACGCCGGCTGGGCCTGGCCCGGGCCATGCTCAAGCCCGCGCCCATCCTGCTGCTGGACGAGCCGACCGCCGATCTCGACGCGGCATCGGAGCAGGCCCTGCTGCCGATCCTTCGCCAAGCGGCGGCCGGCCGCACCACCCTGATCGCCACCCATTCCGAGGCCGTCGCCGCGCTGGCCGACCGGGTGGTGCGGCTGTGAGCTCCAGTCCCCTCGCCGTTCTGATCCGCCAACAGCGAAAACGCCACGCGGCCGGCCTGCGCCTGGCCGCCATCTCGGCCGCGGTCGTCGGGGCCGGATCGGTGCTGCTGCTGGGCCTGTCGGGCTGGTTCCTGACCGGCGCGGCGATCGCCGGCCTGGGCGGACTGGCGGCGGCCCAGGCCTTCAACGTGCTGCTGCCCAGCGCCGGCATCCGCCTGCTGGCCATCCTGCGCACCGCCTTCCGCTACCTGGAGCGCTTGTCGAGCCACGCCGCCGCCCTCAAGGCGCTGGCCGCCATCCGCCCGGCCCTCTACGCGTCCCTGGCCGCCGCCCCGCCCGCCCAGGCCCTGGCCCTGTCCCGCGGCGAGGCCTCGGCCCGGCTGGTGCAGGACGTCGACGCGGTCGAGACCCGGCTGATCCGCCTCTCCGCCCCCTGGGGCGCCGGGGCGGCGGTCACCGCCGGCCTGGCCATGACCGCGCCCGCCGGTTGGGGTCCGGCCCTGGTCGTCGCCGTGGCCGCGGCCGGCGCCGTGCTGAGCGGCCGCGCCCTGGCCCGCCGCCTGACCGCCCGCACCGGCCCCGCGATCCAGCAGGCGGCCGGCGACCTGAAGGACGCCCTGGCCGCCTACGCCGCCGCCGCGCCCGAGCTGCGGGTCTATGGCGTGCAAGACCGAGCGGCCGCCGAGATCGCCGCCAAGGGCGCGCGCCTGGACGCCCTCAGGCGCGAGGCCGTGGCGGCCGCCGGCTGGCTGATCGCGCTGCAGGGCGCGATCCTCGGCCTCGCCGTCGCCCTGGTCCTGGCCTTGGCCCGCGATGCCGCCACGCCCCTGGCGGCCATGGCCGGCCTGGCGACCGCCATGGCGCTGGAAGGCCTGGCCGGAGTCGGCAAGGCGTTCGAGCAGGACGCCGGAGCGGACGCGGCGGCCAAGCGGCTGGATACGATTTTGGTCCATGGACCGAACGCGGCGCGCGCCCAGGCCCCGCCGGATCGCCCCAGCCTCGACTTCGGCGGCCTCACCCTGACGGCGGGTTCGCGGCTGGTCCTGACCGGCCCCTCGGGTTGCGGCAAGACCACGGTGCTCGAACGGCTGCTGGGCCTGCGCGCTCCCCCAACAGCCGCTCATCCCGGCGAAAGCCGGGACAAACGGTTGTCATGCGGAGGCCAGGAGCCCGACGCACGAACCCGCGCCGCTTTCGCCCACGCCCCGCAGGACGCGGCGATGATCGCCGGGACCGTCCGCGCCAATCTCGCCCTCGCCGGAACCCGCGCCGACGAGGCCCTGTGGGACGCGCTGGCCGACGCCGCGCTGGAGGCCCGGGTCCGCGCCCTGCCCCAGGGCCTGGACACCTGGATCGGCGAGAACGGCGAGCGGCTGTCGGGGGGCGAGCGGCGGCGGCTGTCCCTGGCCCGGGCCCTGCTGCGGGACGCCCCCTGGCTGCTGCTCGACGAGCCTACAGAGGGGCTGGACGCCGCGACCGAGGCCCTGATCGTCGAGCGCCTGGACGCTCGCCTCAAGCGCACCGGCCAGGGCCTGATCCTGGTCAGCCACCGTCCCGCGCCGCGCGCCTTGTGCGATCTGAGACTGCCAATCGCCGCGCCAACGGCTATAGGGTAGCCGACCTTGCGCAGCGGAGACCGCTATCACGTGATGACCACGGTTTCGGCCGGCACGCTGCACAGCGATCTGCGGCCCCGGGCCTATCTGGCGGCCATGGCCACGGTCCTGGCCTGCGCCCTGATCCAGCTGGCCTTGCCCCCCGGCTTCACCGCCCCCTCGGCCTTCCTGTTGTTCGTGCCGGCCGTGCTGATCAGCGCCGCGGTCGGCGGCCTGGCGCCGGGCCTGTTCGCCACCGTGCTGGCGGCCGGAGCGGTCTGGCTGCTGAAGGTGCGCGGAACGCCCGACCAGGCCACGGCTCTGTCCAGCCTGGTGTTCGTGATGATCGGCTTCGGCATGTCGGTCGGCGGCGGCTGGTTTCACGCCGCCCGCTCGCGCGCCGCCGCCATGACCCATCACCTGCAGTCGATCCTCGACTCCGCCCCCGACGCGGTGATCGTCATCGACCCGGCCGGGGTGATGACCTCGTTCAGCCCCGCCGCCGAGCGGCTGTTCGGCTGGGCTTCGTCCGAGGCGATCGGCCAGAACGTCAGCCTGCTGATGCCCGAGCCGGACCGCGCCGGCCACGACGGCTTCCTGGCCAATTACAGCCGCAGCGGCGAGAAGCGGATCATCGGCACCGGCCGCGTGGTGGTCGGCAGGCGCAAGGACGGCACGACTTTCCCGATGGAGCTGGCGGTCGGCGAGACCCGGGGCTCCCAGCCGTTCTACACCGGCTTCATTCGCGACCTGACCGAGCGCCAGCACACCGAGGCGCGACTGCGCGACCTGCAGACCGAGCTGGTCCACGTCTCGCGCCTGACCGCCATGGGCGAGATGGCCTCGACGCTGGCCCACGAGCTGAACCAGCCGCTGTCGGCGATCGCCAACCTGCTGACCGGCTCGCGCCGCCTGCTCGACCGCGGCCGCCCCGAAGACCAGGCCAAGGTCCGCGACGCGGTCGACAAGGCTTCGGCCCAGGCCCTGCGAGCCGGCGACGTGATCCACCGCATGCGCGAGTTCGTGCGGCGCGGGGCCAGCGAACGCGCGCCCGAGAGTCTGTCCAAGGTGGTCGAGGACGCCGCCGCCCTGGCCCTGATCGGGGCGCGGGAGCATCTGGTGACCACCCGCCTGCAACTGGACCCCGCCGCCGACGCGGTCTATGCCGACCGCGTGCAGATCCAGCAGGTGCTGGTGAATCTGATCCGCAACGCCGTCGACGCCATGGCCGACTCCCCGCGACGCGAACTGACCATATCGAGCCAGCGGCTCGACAACGGTTCCGTTCAAGTCAGCGTCACCGACACCGGTTCGGGCATTAGCGACGATTTCCGCGAGCGGCTGTTCCAGCCGTTCATGACCACCAAGGCCGAGGGCATGGGTGTGGGTCTGTCGATCTCGCGCTCGATCATCGAGGCGCATGGCGGTCGGATCTGGGCGGACCCGAACCCAAAGGGCGGGACGGTGTTTCACTTCATTCTGCCGCCCAGACGAGACAACGAGGACGTGATCGATGAGTGAAGCCGTGGTCCACGTGGTCGACGACGACGAGAGCGCCCGCGAGTCCCTGGCCTTCCTGCTGGAGGCCGCCGACTTCGAGGTGGTCAGCCACGCCTCGGCCCTGGCCCTGCTGGAGGCCCTGCCCCTGGACGGGGCCGGCTGCGTGATCACCGACATGCGCATGCCCGACATGACGGGCCTGGAGCTGGTGCGCGAGCTGAACGCCCGAGGCTCCCGCGTGCCGATCATCATGATCACCGGCCATGGCGACATTCCCCTGGCCGTCGAGGCCATGCGGGCCGGGGTGGCCGACTTCATCGAAAAGCCGTTCGGCGAAAGCCGCATGCTCGACGCCCTGAACCGCGCTCTGGAAGCGGGCCCGCGGCCGGAGGCCGCCAAGGCTTCCGACGAGGCGGCCGTGGTCCGCCAACGGCTGGAGACCCTGTCGGAGCGCGAGCGTCAGGTGCTGGACGGCGTCGTCGACGGCCAGCCCAACAAGGTGATCGCCCGCGAGTTGGGGATCAGTCCGCGCACGGTCGAGATCTATCGCGCCAAGCTGATGGCCAAGATGCACGCCGACAACCTGGCGGCCCTGGTGCGGATGACGCTTTCGGCCAGGCGCGGCTAGCCGCGCGGGACGATCGCGTCGTGCAAACCGTCCTAGGTAGTCCTCCTTAGGCGTAGGTCCCGACTGTACCGCTTGGCTCCGGCGAAGGAGATTGGGCGGGAGAGAGATCGGAGACCTTGATGCTGTCCGTGGCCCAGACTCCCGCGCCCACCGCCCGCCAGCCGGCGGCGATCGTGCTCGACGGCCTGCACCACACCTATGGTCGCGGCGAGACGATCTTCGATGAGGGCGAACCGGCCGATCGAATCTACCAGCTGATCTCCGGATCGTTGCGCACCTGCCGGATCCTGCGCGACGGCCGGCGGCAGATCGAGGCGTTCCACTTCGCCGGCGACGTGTTCGGCCTGGAGAGCGGCGAGACCTATCGCGTGGCGGCCGAGACGCTGAGCCCGACCATAGTGCGGGTGATGCCCCGCTCGGCCCTGGAAGCCCTGGCCTGCGAGCGCGGCGACGTCGCCCGACGCCTGCTGGAACTGACCACCGACAGCCTGCGCCGCGCCCAGGACCACGTGCTGATGCTGGGCGGCCGCGCCGCCTGCGAGCGCGTCGCCGCCCTGTTGCTGGACCTGGCCGAGCGCACGGGTGCGCGGGCCCTGCTCGACGTGCCCATGACCCGCCAGGACATGGCCGACTATCTGGGCCTGACCATCGAGACCGTGTCGCGCACCTTCACCCAGTTCCAGCACGACGGCCTGATCGCCCTGCCCACCACCCGCAAGGTGCTGCTGCGCGACCGCAGCGCCCTGGAAGCGATGGTGGACTGAGCCTAATCCTCGGCCGTCTTCACGATCACGGCGTGGCCGTTCAGATTGTGCAAAGTCAGCGCGCCCCGCTGGGCCATGCGGTCGTTCACCAGCTGGGTGACCCCCGTGCAGGACGAAAAGCCGTAGTCGTCGAACACCACCACGCCGCCCACCGGCATGCGCGGCCAGACCCACTCCAGGACGTGCAGGGCGGAGTCGTAGACGTCGACGTCGATGTGGCAGAGGCAGAACCGCCGGTCGGCGACCTGGTCTCCGGTGTCGTCGGGGAAGATCCCCGTCAGCAGGCTGACGTTGGAAAGCCCGAGCTGGTCGGCGAGGTCCAGGACGATCCGCTGGGAGGTGTCGGCGTGCTCCCCGCCCTTGTAGTACCGGTCGGCCGGCCCGGCCTTCACCACGCCCGCGAACGTGTCGCAGAGATAGACCTTGGCGCTCGATCCCAGCGCCTGGACACGCTTGGCCATCAGGCAGCCGGTGCCGCCGCGCCAAACGCCCACCTCCAGGATGTCGCCCGGGACCTTCAACGCCTGATCGACCAGGCGCCACAGCTCGAAAGCCCGCATGTGGTCCACCAGGGTGTTGGGTTGGACGGTCTTGTAGACGGCCAGGAAATCGGGATCGTCCAGCCACGGCGCGTAGGTCGCCATGGGATGAATCGGTTCGTATCCAAACTGCATCGACCCAATCCTCGAAGCTGAACTCTCCTCCAATGCGGGCGCTCGCCGGGCGGCGTCAACCCGGATGGAGGCCGGTCTATGAGGACGCCACGTTCATCCACACCGACGCCGTCTCGCCCGGCGCCAGGATTCGGATGCCGCTGTCCTCGCCGTTGAACGGATCGGGGCGGTTGGCGACCGGCTCGGCGCAGACGAAATCGGCGCCCGGCGGCGAATAGACATGCAGCCAGCGGCAGTCCGGCGAGGCGGTCAGGGTCGTGCCGGCGCCGCCCGGCGCCGACAGGGTCGCGACGCCGTTCCAGCCCGTGTAGCAATTGTCGATCAGGGCCGAGACCGCCGTCGGCGCGCCCGCCGCCCAGTCCGAGCGCCATGGGCCCGCGACCTGGGCGGTGGGCAGGCAGTCGTCGTCGATCAGCCAGACGCCGCTCACCCCGGCCCGCAGGCGCTCGCCGTCACGGGTCGGGAAATAGGGATGGAAGCCCAGGCCGGCGGGCATCGGCTCGTTCCCGGTGTTGGTCACCGACAGCGCCTGGCGCAGGCCGTGGTCGCCCAGGGTGAAGCGCTGCTCGGCGCGATAGGCCCAGGGCCATTCGCCAGGCGCGTGGTCGAAGGCCAGCACCGCCTCGGTCTCGCCGGCCGACACCACGCGCCAGGCTCCGCGCCAGGCCTGGCCGTGCAGGGCGTGCGGATGGTCGCCCAGGTTCGGCGACAAGGCCACGTCGTGACCGCCGAAGCTGAAGCGCCCGTCACGGATGCGGTTGCAGAACGGGACCAGGGCGAAATTTCCCGTGTCCAGCACCTCGGTCGCCCCGGCCGGCGCCGGCCGCAGCACGTCACGGCCGTCCCAGACGAACCGGCCGACCGAACCGCCCAGGGCGGGCAACAGCTCGACACGAGCGCGGGCGGTTTGCAGGACGACGGTCATGGGGGCCTCGAAGCAATAGCGCTGACGCGGCCTGCCTACGCACATCGTCCCCCTGAAACAAGCGCCCTTCCCCAACGTCGCCCTAGGCGCGACGGGACGCCCGTCGCATCATCCGTCCGAATAGAGGCGGAGCGGATGAACAGACCCCTGGACGGCGTGCGCATCGTGGCGGTCGAGCAGTACGCCGCCGGGCCCTACGGCACCCAGCTGCTGAGCGAGCTGGGCGCGCGGGTGATCAAGATCGAGGCTCCGTCCCTGGGCGGCGACATCAGCCGGAGCCTGGGCCCCTACTTCCTGGGCGACCAGGACAGCCAGTTTTTCCAGACCTTCTCGCGCGGCAAGCAATCGGTGGCGCTGGAGATCAAGACGCCCGAGGGGCGGGCCGAGTTCGAGCGGCTGGCGGCCGGCGCCGACGCCGTGGTCAACAACCTGCGCGGCGACCAGCCCGAGAAGCTGGCGATCCGCTACGAGGACCTCAAGCACATCAATCCCGCCGTTGTCTGCGCCCATCTGTCCGCCTACGGACGAGGCAACAGCCGCGAGGCCTGGCCGGGCTACGACTATCTGATGCAGGCCGAGGCGGGGTTCATGACCCTGACCGGCGAGCCGGACGGGCCGCCGGTGCGCTTCGGCCTGTCGATGGTCGACTTCATGACCGGCTCGGTGTTCGCGCTCGGGATCGTCTCGGCGATCCTCGGGGCGCGGACCACCGGAGTGGGCTGCGACGTCGACGTGTCGCTGTTCGACGTGGCCCTGCACCAGACCTCCTATCCGGCGGTGTGGGCGATGAACGAGGGCCACCAGGTCGGCCGTCCGCCACGCGGGGCGCATCCCTCGATCAGCCCCTCGCAACGGGTGAAGACGAAGGACGGCTGGGGCATGCTGATGTGCCAGACCCAGCGCTTCTGGGAGGTCTGGTGCGGCCTGGTGGGCCGGCCTGAACTGAAGACCGATCCGCGCTTCCTCGACATGCCGGCCCGCCGCGCCCATCTGGACGCCCTGACCCCGATCCTCGACGCGATCATGGAGCAGCGGACCGGGGCCGAGTGGATGGCCTATCTGGGCGGCCGCGTGCCGTTCTCGCCGATCGCCGATCTGGCCGACGCCTTGGATAACCCGTTCGTCGCCGAGGTGGCCATGCGCGACCGCATCGACCATCCGGCCCGGCCCCAGGGCCTGGACATGCTGGCCTGCCCGATCAAGGTCGACGGCCAACGAATGCCCGCCGCCCGCGCCCCTGCGATGGGCGAGCACAACCACCTGCTGCTCGGACGGCCAAAAAGGCGGGAGGGAGCATGAAGCTCGACGGCGTCAAGGTTCTGGACCTGTCCCTGTTCCTGCCCGGTCCGATGCTGACCCTGATGATGGCCGACCACGGGGCCGACGTGATCAAGGTCGAGCCGGTCGGCGAGGGCGAGCCCAGTCGTCATATCGGCCTGTCGACAAACGATCTGACCGTCTGGTTCCGCAACACCCATCGTGGCAAGCGCTCGGTGCAGCTGGACCTGAAGAGCGCCGAGGGCCAGGCGGCGTTCTGGGCCCTGGCCGGCGAGGCCGACGTGCTGGTCGAGGCCTTCCGCCCGGGCGTGGTCGACCGGCTGGGCGTCGGCTACGAGGCCGTGAAGGCGGTCAATCCGGGCATTGTCTACTGCTCGATCAGCGCCTTCGGTCAGACCGGCCCCTATCGCGACCGTCCGGCCCACGACCTGGCCGTCGAGGCCCTGGCGGGGCTGGTGGCGCTGAACGAGGGCCAGGACGGCAAGCCGGCCATGCCCGGCCTGATGGCCGCCGACGCCCTGGCCTCGCTGACCGCCTTGTCCGGCGTGCTGATGGCCCTGCTGCGGCGGGAGAAGACCGGCCAGGGCGATCATCTCGACGTCGCCATGCTCGACAGCCTGATGGCCTGGACTCCCAACGCCACCGGCCCGGTGTTCGCCGAGGGCCGCGCCAACCTCCCCAAGGCCGAACGCTCGTGGGGCGGGGCCGCGATGTTCAATCTCTATGAATGCGCGGACGGCCGCTGGATCGTGCTGGGCGGCTCGGAGGTGAAGTTCGCGGCCAATCTGTTGGAGGCTCTGGGGCGGCTGGACCTGCTAGACTACGCCAAGCTGTCGCCGGGCCCGGGTCAGGAGCCGCTGCGGGCCTTCTTTCGCGAGACCTTCCGCACACGGAGCCAAGCCGAGTGGGAAAGCTGGTTCGAGGGCCGCGACATCTGTTTCGCGCCGGTCCGCAGCCTGAAGGCCGCCTTCGATGATCCGGCCGTGGCGGCGCGCGGGATGATCGCGCGGGACGCCGATGGAAACGCCGTGGTGGGCACGCCCCTGGTGTTTCGCGAGGAACCCGGGCACGTGGATCCCAGGGCGCCGGACCTGGACGAACATGCCGGCCAGGGATGGCATGCCGCCCGCCCGCGTCCGCCTGGATCGTGACAAGGCTGTCAGCGACAGTAGCGCGACGGCCGAACGCGGGGCACAACAGCGAGGCTTACGATTCCGGCGCCAGGAGCTTCGCCCGTGAACCCAGACTTCCCGATGACCCGTCGCGGCGCGGCCGCCTCGCTCCTCGCCCTCGCGGCCGCCCCCGCCCTGGCCCCGGGCTCGGCCAAGGCGGCGATGCAATCCTACACCGTCGTCGGCAAGGTCGAGCGCCTCGACCCGGCCCTGGACGCCCTGATCGACGCCGACGCGCCGGTCGAGCAGGTGCTGGACGGCTTCACCTGGAGCGAGGGCCCCGTCTGGGTCGGCGGCAAGGACGGCTTCCTGCTGGTCTCCGACGTGCCGGCCAACAAGATCATGAGCTGGTCGCCGGCGCGCGGCGGCGCGGTCTGGCTGTCGCCCTCGGGCTATGCGGGTCCTGAAACGATCAGCCTGCGCGAGGCCGGCTCGAACGGCCTGATCCTGGCGCGCGGCGGCCTGGTGATCGGCGACAGCGGCAATCGCTGCGTCTCGTTCATCGACCTGAAGACCCAGAAGAAGACGGTCCTGGCCTCCAGCTTCGACGGCAAGCGCCTCAACAGCCCCAACGACCTGGTCCTGGCCCGCGACGGAGCGATCTACTTCACCGATCCGCCCTGGGGCCTGAAGGGCGACTGGAGCTCGCCCTATCGCCAGACGGAGTATTCGGGCGTCTATCGCCTGGGGACCGACAACGTCCTGACAATGATCGACAAGACGATCGAGCCCAACGGGGTCGGCCTGTCGCCCGACGGCCGGACGCTGTACGCCACCGACCGCAAGTCGGGCTGGGTCGCCTGGGACCTGGACGCCAAGGGCGCGCCCACCGCCCGCCGACAGCTCGTCGACCGCGCCGCGACCGGCATCGACGGCGGCGACGGCCTGAAGGTCGACCGCGCCGGCAACCTATGGGCCTCGAGCAAGGACGGGATCTCCATCTTCACCCCGGCCGGCAAACGGATCGGAATCATCCGGGCCGACGACGTGATCTCCAACTGCGAGCTGGCCGCCGACGGCCACCTCTACATGTCGTCCAACCACCGCGTGATCCGGATCAAGGTGAAGGCCAGGAAGCTGGCGGCCTGAGTCCCGTCGCCGCCCTTCGGCCTATTGCTGCACCTCGCGGCGCCAGGCCGCCGGGCTGGCGCCGACCTCGCGGGTGAAGACCCGGGTCAGGTGGCTCTGATCGGCGAAGCCGCAGCTGAGCGCCACGTTCGACAGTGGCATGCGGCACGAGCGGATTAGATCCTTGGCCGCGTCCAGTCGCCGCTGGACCAGCCATTGGTGCGGCGTGGTGCCGAACGAGCGCCGGAACGATCGCGAGAAGTGGCCCACCGACAGACCGCACTGGCGGGCGACCTCGGTCAGCGGGACCGCGCCGTCGAGATTGGCGGCGAGGATCTCCTTCGCCCGGCGGGTTTGCCAGGGGGCGAGCCCGCCGCGCGCGCTCCGCGACATCGCGACCATGCCGCCGTAGCGGGTCGCCACATGGGTGGCCACGGCCAGGATCAGGTGGTCGACGAACAGTCGATTATGGACCGCGCCGTCCCGGGCGTTGGCCAGGATCGAAGCGCCAAGGCCGGCGATCGTCGGATCCACCAGGCCGACCCCCGGCGTGTAGTCGAGATCGCCGATCGGGACGGCGTTGCATTCCGCGGCGATCGCTTCGAAGGCGGCGCGAGGGATGTGGACGTGCAACGCGTGATAGGGCTGGTCCAACAACAGCCGAGGATCGCGCCGCAGGTCGTGGAACAGAACCTCGCCCGCCGCCACGTCGCGAACCGGGGCCGCCACGCCGCCCTCCCAGCACCGTTGCCTGGGGTAGTCGCTCAGCTGCAGGCGTACCACCAGGGTGTCGGTCCGCGGGGCGGGGGACGAGACGTCCTGTGTCGGCCGCAGCCGGACCTCCGCCGCGGCGACCTTCCACTTGCCCACGCCGGGCGGGGCGACAAAGAGGCCGGCGAGCTCGGATCCAGCCATTTCCGCGACGCTACGGACAATCATGACGCGCTCCCAACACTGTTCGGACGTGGCCAGACGATCGGCCGAACATTGGCGCCGGTAAATCCCGGATGGGTAGGCGTCGGACGCCCGATCGGGTGGTTGCCCTAGTCGTCAAGCCGGATCACGCGCCGGCCGAACAGCCGCGCATCCAGCGAATAGGCGCCGCCCCCGGTCAGCACGAGTCCGACGATATGCAAGGCGTTGAGCGCCAGCACCGCGGAAAGCGTCCCGTCCGCCTTGGCCGCGCCGAACATCACCAGGACCGCGCAGGCCGCCGCCGCGAAGCGGGTCAGCAGCCCCGCCGTCAGGGCGGCCGCCACGAGGAGGAAGGGCAGGGTCGACCAGGGCGCTTCCAGCGCGGGACCGCCCAGCGCGAATATCAGCACGGCCGCGGCGGCCAGGCGCCCGATCAGGAGCGCCACGCCGATCAGACCGCCCGGAAACATGGCGCCGAGAAACATGAGAAGCGTCCTGTTCGAAGCCACAGCGCTATCTCGATCGACACCCTTTCGTTAAGCTTCCAACGGGGGAGCCGCGCGTCACTCTTTCGAGATTTCGCGTGGGCTTGGCTCGTGAAAGCAAGGCTCGAACGTTCGCGGCCGGCGGAGACGATCAAGCATGAAGACGGCGGCCAGACTTCTGTTCGCGATCGCCGTTCTCCTGGGCCTGGCGCTGGGCGGTCCGGCCCGGGCCCTGGACCCGGCCCGGACGATCCCCCAGTTCAAGCACACCAGTTGGACGGCGGAGGACGGGGCGCCGACCAACATCTGGGCCTTGGCCCAATCGGCCGACGGCTATCTGTGGCTGGGCGCGGCCAGCGGCCTTTATCGGTTCGACGGCGTGACGTTCGAAGCCATCCCGCTGGCCGACGACCACTATTCGCACTCCCATCACATCAACGCCCTGCTGGTCACCCGATCGGGCGAGCTCTGGGCCGGTTATCGTCGGGGCGGCGTCGCGATCTTTCGCGATGGCAAGCTGCGGGAATTTCCGCAAGCCGGCAGCGAAGGAATATTGACCATGACCGAGGACCAGGACGGCGCCGTCTGGGCCGCGTTCAGCACGCCCAAGCACAATCTGGCGCGGTTCGTCGGCGGCAAGCAGCAGGACGTGGACGCGTCGTGGAACCTGCCCGAAGGTTACATCATGGACCTGAGGGTCACCCGCGACGGCACCTTGTGGGTGGCGATCGACGGCAGCCTCTCCTTCCTGCGGCGCGGTGCGAGACGCTTTGAACGCACCGATGTGGTGATGGGGGCCGGCGCCGGTCTGACGGAAGACGCGGGCGGGCGTCTGTGGGTCTCGGATTCCCTCGGGGCCCGCCCCCTCCCGAATGTCGCCAAGGGCGAAACGGCCAGGCGCGGCGCGCCGGCGGGCTATATCGTGTCGGACTCCGCCCGGTACGCCCGCATCCTGTTCGACCGCGACGGCAGCCTCTGGGGCACGACCTTCTCGACCGGCGCCTTTCGCGTCGCCAAGCCGGACGTCGCCTTCGCGACCAACGAACGGACATCAAGGCCGCGCGCCGAAACCTACGAGGCCAAGGACGGGCTGAGCTCCAACAAGGCCGTGCCGATCCTGGAGGATCACGAAGGCAACATCTGGATCGGCACCTCCGCGGGCCTCGACCGCCTGCGCACGGCCAACGTCGTGGTCGAGCCCGGGATCGCCCGGTCCTCACGCTTCGGCTACATGCAGTTCGTCGACCGTGACGGCGCGATCTGGACGGCCGACAGCGACACGGTCTACCGGGCCTCGCCCGGCCAGGCGCCCAGAATGATCCGCGACCGCCTCGACAATCCGACGGCGCTTTGCCAGGACAAGGCTGGCGCGATGTGGCTCGGCGCGAACAACAGCCTGACGCGGCTGGGCGGCCGGCCGCGAACGGTCAAGCCGCCCGTCGCCCGAGACGATCCCTACTCCGGATGCGTGGTGGACGACCGCGGAGACCTCTGGCTGGCCCTGTTCGCGACGGGCTATGGCCGGCTTGACGCCAGGGGCCGATGGACCGTGTTTCCGCCGCTGGCCCCCGAGCTGGTCCACAGCAATATCACGATCGATCGTCAGGGCCGCCTGCTGCTGCCGACGCCGAGGACGCTGTCGCGGGTGGCCGCGGACGGCGCCGTTCAGACCCTTCGCCCCTCGCCCAAGCTTGCCGTGGGCGGCCTGCGCGCGATCTATCAGGGGCCGAAAGACCTGCTGATCGGTTGCGAATTCGGATTGCTGCGCCTGACCGGCGACCGGTTCCAGGCCCTGCAGGTCGCCCGCTTTCCCTGGGCCAAGGGCGTCCAGGGCGTCGTTCAGACCCCAAACGGCGAAACCTGGATCCTCGGCGCGCTCGGCGTCGTCCAGATACGGACGAAAGACCTCGCGCGGGCGTTCGACGATCCCGCGCGACCGCTGAACTACCGGCTGTTCGATCTGAGGGACGGGCTGCCTGGCCCGCCCCAGCAAAACGGGGTCAGGGACGTCGTCATGGGCGGCGACGGACGCATCTGGATCCTGACGCTCGAAGGCGTGGCCTGGATCGATCCGGCCCACATCGCCCGCAACGCCCTGCCGCCGCCCGTCTCGATCCGCTCCCTGACGGTCGACGGCCGCGTCTATCGCGACCCCCGCGACCTGACCCTGCCCAAGGGCGCGTCCAAGCTGCAGATCGACTATACGGCCCTGAGCTTGGGCATCCCCGAACGCGTGCGCTTCCGCTACCGGTTGGAGGGCGTCGACAAGGACTGGGTCGATGTCGGCGGCCGGCGGCAGGCCTTCTACACCAACCTCAAGCCCGGCCGGTATCGCTTCCAGGTCGTGGCGGCCAACAATGACGGGGTGTGGAACGACCAGGGCGCGGCCCTCGCGATCGAGATTCCGCCGACCTTCATTCAGACCAATCTGTTCCGGGCCCTTTGCATCCTGGCTTTGATCGGCCTGCTCTGGGGCCTCTACGCCTTGCGGCTGCGGCAAGTGTCCGATCGCATCCATGGTCGGCTGCAGGTTCGGATGGCCGAGCGCGAACGCATCGCCCGCGAGCTGCATGACACCCTGCTGCAGGGCATCCAGGGCCTGATGCTGCGCCTGCAGTCGGTCGTCGATCAGATCCCCGCCGACCTCCCGGCCCGCCAGGCGCTCGAGGGCGCGCTCGACCGCGCCGACGACGTCATCGTCGAGGGCCGCGACCGGGTGAAGAGCCTGCGCGCCGACAAGGCCGGCGACTTGCACGACATCCTGGCCGAACTGGTCGAGCGGCTCGGCCTGGAGCCGGCGATCAAGGTCCGCATGGTGGTCGAGGGCACGCCCCGCCGCCTGCACCCCCTGGTCCGCGAGGAGATCGAGCTGATCGCCTCCGAGGCCCTGTTCAACGCCCAGCGCCACGCCCAGGCCCGCGCGGTCGAGATCGACGTCGGCTATGGCCGCGGCGCCCTGAACGTGCGCTTCCGCGACGACGGGGTCGGCCTCGACCAGGCCGTGCTCGACAGCGGCGGGCGCGAAGGCCATTTCGGCCTGACGGGGATGGGCGAACGGGCTCGCAAGATCCAGGCGGAGTTCGAGATCCGCAGCCGTCCGGGCGCCGGCGCGGAGATCGAGTTGACCATCCCGGCCGGCGTCGCCTACCTCAGTCTCGGTCGCCGCGCATGGCCCTTCGCCGCGCGCCGCGCCCTGACAAGCGAGCGCTGACATGACCGCCGCCCCCGCCGGCCAGCCGATCCGCGTCTTGGTCGTCGACGACCACCCGATGCTGCGCGAAGGCGTCGCGGCGGTCCTGGCCCTGCAGCCGGACATGGTGCTGGTCGGGGAGGCCGAGAACGGCGCCGAGGCCTTGGCGCGCTACCGGGACCTGCGGCCCGATGTGACGTTGATGGACCTGCAGATGCCGGGAATGAGCGGCCTGGAGGCCATCGAAGCCATCCGCGCCGAGTTCCCGGCCGCCCGGATCGTGGTGCTGACCACCTATGCCGGCGACGTCCAGGCCCTGCGCGCCCTGAAGGCCGGCGCCACCGGCTATCTGCTCAAGGGCGCCCTGCGACGCGAACTGCTGGACACGATCCGAAACATCCACGCCGGCCGGCGCCACCTGCAGCCCGAGGTCGCCCACGAGATCGCCATCCACGCGATCGACGAGACCCTGAGCGAGCGCGAGATCCACGTGCTGCGCCTGGTCGCCGCGGGTCGGGCCAACAAGCAGATCGCCTGGGACCTGTCGCTGTCGGAAGACACGGTGAAGGCCCACCTGAAGAGCATCTTCGCTAAACTCGACGTCGCCGACCGCACCCACGCCGTCACCGTGGCGGCCAGACGCGGCGTCATTGAAATCTAACTCCAGACAAACCTGGGCCGGGCTAGTGTAAAATCCGGGGGCGAATTGAGAATTCTCCCGATTGGTTCGCGGCCCTTCCAGGCTCAGCTTGACGGGCACACGCGGAGAGACGCCATGGCCCGATCGTCCACGAAGTCCTGCTTCCTGACGTCGGGGGCGGCGGTCGGAGCAGCCTTCGTCGCCTTCGCCTCTTCCGCCCATGCCCAGGCCCTGGACGATCGCTATTGGTTGCAGGCCCAGGCCTTCTGGCCCGACATCGACACCACGGTCGCCGTGTCGAACAAGACCGGGACCATCGGCACGAAGATCGACCTGGAATCCGACCTCAAGCTGAGCGATCGAAAGTCCCTTCCGGCCTTCTTCGCCGGAGCCAGGATCGGCGATCGCTGGTCGGTCGTCGGTGAATATTACGCCCTCAACCGCAGCGCCTCCGCCACCGCCGGCCGGGACCTCACCTTCGACGACGTCACCTATCCGGCCGGGGTGACCATCGCCAGCGAGTTCAAGACCGATGTCTATCGGGTGGCGGTCGGCTATGCCTTCGTCCGCAACGACAAGCTCGATCTGGGTGGGGTGGTCGGGCTTCACGTCACCCAGTTCACGGTCGGACTGGAGGGCCAGGGCCATGTCGGAAACGCCGCGGTCCAGACCGAGGCCCGCCAGCGCGACGCCCTCGCCCCCCTGCCGACGCTCGGCGCCTACGGAATCTACCAGGCGACGCCCAAGCTGACCGTGGGCGGGCGGATCGACTATCTGTCGCTGAAGGTCTCGGACTATGACGGCCGCCTGATCAACGCCCAGGCCAGCGTCTCGTATCGCGTGTTCGAGAATGTCGGGATCGGCGTGATGTACCGCTATGTCGACTACGAGCTGGGCATCGAGAAGGAACGCTGGGACGGCGACGTGGCCTACACCTTCAAGGGCCCCGCCCTCTTCCTGCAGGCCGCCTTCTAGCCCGCCACGCCCTCAAGCAAAGTAGACACCGGTTCGCGTGAAGACCTAGAGTCCCGGCCTGATGCAATCGGGTCGGGGGAGGCTCTAGCGTCCGGCCCGCGGTCGCGCGTTGAGCGCCACGCTGGCGTCCATCCGCGCCAATTGCTCGGGCGTCGCCGGCATCTGGTGGCGCGCCTTCCATTCCGATTGCGGCATGCCGTAGATCGCCTCGCGGGCCTGATCCCGGCTCAGCGCGCCCTCCGAGGCCTCGCTCACCCAGTCCCCCAGGCAGTTGCGGCAAAAGCCCGCCACGCCCATCAGATCGACGTTCTGGACATCGGTCCGCAGACGTAGATGCTCGACAAGCCTGCGAAAGGCGGCGGCGGCGAGATGGTCGTCGATCGGAAGGGTCATGGCGGCTCGCTTGGATTGTCCTGCGCCACCATTTGGCGGCTCACGGCCAGATCGGCAATCGCAGCCGACATCGCACGCCCAATGGAGCGGGATCCGTTTTCGATTTCCTGGAGGAAAGATGGCGCGCCCGGAACGATTCGAACGTCCGACCCTCAGATTCGTAGTCTGATGCTCTATCCAGCTGAGCTACGGGCGCGCACTGCCTTTCGGCGAGGCGGGGGAGATAGCCCGGACGATCCCGGGACGCAAGCGGCTTTTGATGCAGAATGCGCGAAGTTTGTGGAGAAGGGCTTGCGGGCCTTGACCCGCGAGGCTCCGCTCCCTTCTTGAGGAAGAGGGTCTGGCCGAGCGGGGATCGCGACGGCAAGCTCCCCGTTTCCGTGCCAAGCCTCCCATGACCGGGGTCCTTCGTCGAAAGTTCGCCATGCGCCTGATTGCTCCGCTGCTCCTCGCCCTGCTCGCCGGCTGCGCGCCGCTTTCGGCGGAGGCCCGACCTCCGGCCGCGGTTGCGGCGGCGGCCTACAAGCCGAGCGGCATGGTGGCGGCGGCCAATCCGCTGGCGGTGGAGGCCGGCCTGCGCGTGCTGCGCGACGGCGGCACGGCGGTGGACGCGGCCGTGGCGGTGCAGGCCGTGCTGGGCCTGGTCGAGCCGCAGAGCTCGGGCCTGGGCGGCGGTTCGTTCCTGATGTTCTACGACGCCAAGACCGGCAAGGTGACCGCCTATGACGGCCGCGAGAAGGCGCCGCAAGGGGCGACCCCGCAGCTGTTCATGGGTCCCGACGGCAAGCCGCTGAGCTTCGTGGCCGCCGTTCTTTCAGGTCGCTCGACGGGCGTGCCGGGGGCCGTGGGCATGCTGGCCCAGGCCCAGAAGGAGCACGGCAAGGCCGCCTGGAGCACGTTGTTCAAGGACGCCGAGGGCCTGGCCGACAACGGCTTCACGGTCAGCCCGCGCCTGGCGGGCATGATCAACAGCACCCGCATCCCGCAGGGCCAGGCGCCCGACGCGGTCGCCTATTTCACCAAGCCGAACGGCCAGCGTTACCAGGCCGGCGACACGCTGAGGAATCCGGCCTACGCCGCCACCCTGCGCGGCCTGGCCAGCAAGGGTCCCAGCGCCCTCTACGAGGGCCCGTTGGCCCAGAAGATCGTCGACCGGCTGCACCAGGGCGAACTGGCCTCCGCCATGACCCTGGCGGACCTGAAGGCCTACAAGCCGCGCTCGGCCGACGCCCTGTGCCGGCCGTGGAAGGTCTACACCGTCTGCGTGCCCAATCCGCAGTCGAGCGGGGTGGCGGTGATCCAGGCCCTGATGATGCTGGAGCACACCGACATCGCCCAGCGCGGGCCGAACGATCCGGTCGCCTGGACCCTGTTGGCGCAGGCCGAACGGGTGATGTACGCCGACCGCGACCGCTATGTCGGCGACCCCTCGTTCGTGAAGGTGCCCGTCGAAGGCCTGCTGGACCCGGCCTATGTCGCCGAGCGCGCCAAGCTGATCGGGCAGACCGCCGGTCCGGCCCCGAGCTTCGGCCAGCCCAAGGGCGCGCCGGTCGTCGGCCCCGACAAGACCCAGGAGCCGGCGGGCACGACCCACATGGTCATCGTCGATCCGATGGGCAACGTGGTGTCGATGACCACCACGGTCGAGAGCGTGTTCGGCTCGGGCCGGATGGTCGGCGGCTTCTTCCTCAACAACCAGCTGACCGACTTCAACTTCGACCCGCATGACGGCGACGGCGCGCCGGCCGCCAACGCGGTGGCCGGCGGCAAGCGGCCGCGTTCGTCGATGGTCCCGATCGTCGTCCTCGACAAGGACGGCAAGTTCCTGGCCGCGCTGGGCTCGCCCGGCGGCTCGGCGATCCTGTCCTATAATCTGAAGGCCATGGTCGGGGTGTTCGACTGGGGCCTGACGATGCAGCAGGCCGTGGCCTTGCCCAACCTGGTGGCGCGCGGCGACAGCTTCTCGGGCGACGTCGAGAAGTTCGGTCCGCAGATGACCGCGGCCCTGCAGGCGCGGGGCGTGGCGCTGAGGACCGGCCAGAACGAGAACTCAGGCCTGCACGGCGTGATCGTGCGGCCGGGCGGGGTTCTGGAAGGCGGGGCCGATCCCCGACGCGAGGGGGTTGCGAAGGGGCTGTAGTTCTTACATCCGCTCATCCCCGGCATTCGCCGGGATGAGCGGTGATCTAGATGCCTAGGGCTTGGACTTGGCCTTGGGCTTCACCGGCTCGGGCGGCGCTTCCGGCAGCGGCTCGGGCGTCCCCGCCAGCGTCAGGTCGAACACCGAACCGCCCGGTCCGGTCTCGACCAGGGCTAGGTCGCCGCCGTGGCCCTGGGCCAGCTCGCGGGCGATGGCTAGGCCAAGACCCGTGCCGCCGCGCCGCACCGAGCCCACGAACGGCTGGAACAGATTGTTGCGCGCCTTCTCCGGCACGCCCGGACCGTCGTCGGACAGCCGCAGGACGCTCATGCCCTCGGCCCGGCGCAGCTCGACGAACACCCGGCCCTTGCCGCCCCGGTCGGGCGCGCCCTCGATGGCCTCGCGGGCGTTGCGCAGCAGGTTGGTGAGGATGCGGTGCAGCTGGTCCGGATCGGCGATCACCTGCTCACGGCTGTCGATCACGGTCTCCAGGGCCACGCCGGAGGGCAGCAGGCCGGCGTCCTCGGCGGCCATGTCGAGGGCGGCGCGCAACGGCGTGGTGCGCAAGGCCGGGGCCGGCTCCTTGGATTTGCCGTAGGCCATCACGTCGCTGGCCAGGGTGATGGCGCGGTCCAGGGCGCGTTCCAGGCGCGGCAGGGCCTGGGCCACCTTGGGATCGCCCAGGGCGGCCAGGCGGTCGGACGCCATCTGGGCGCTGGTCAGCATGTTGCGCAGGTCGTGATTGATCTTGGCCACCGCCTCGCCCAGGGCCGCCAGGCGGGCCTTGGCCTGCAGGGCGGTGATCAGGTCGGACTGCATCATGTCCAGCTCGCGCTCGGCCCGGCCGATCTCGTCGCGGCGACGCGAGACCACGACCCGGGCGGCCGGATCCTCGGGATCGGCGCGGAACCGCTCCATGGCCTGGGTGATGCGTTGCATGGGCCGCACCAGCAGGAAGTTCAGCGACAGATAGATCAACCCGCCGGCCAGGCCCGCCACGAACAGCGTCACGGCGGCCAGGCGCCCCAGGGTGGCGACCAACTGCGCCTTCAGCTGGGCGTCAGGCAGGACGATCTCGACGAACTCGGCCTCCTGGCGGAAGCGCGGCTCGGCCATCACCCGCACCATGCTGCCCGGCGCGCTCTTCAGCGTGAAGAACGGGGCGGCCAGCCACGAGCCGGGGTTCTGGCGGCGCAGATCGACCAGATAGGGCGGCTTGATCTTCAGGCCGCGCGGTTCGGACGGCAGGACAAGGCGGCGGGCGCCGTCGACCTCCAGCGCCACGATCACCACCCCGGCCTGGTCCAGCAGCTGCTGGGAGACCTTGTCGGTCACCCGCCGCTCGGGATCGGCGTCGGCGATGGTCGAGGCCAGTTCGGCGGCTCGCACGCGGTCCAGCAGCCACTGCTCCTCGAAATAGGCCAGGGCGGGGGGCAGGATGACGGCGCCGGCCAGGGCCACGAACAGTGCGGTGAGCAGCAGCAGACGCGCCGACAGGCCGCCGGGCCATGGGAAGCGACGCCCTGGCTTGGCTTTTTCCGGAACGGACGGCGTGACCGGCTCGGTCATCTGTCTGGGTTACTTCAGGTCTGGGGCTTCGGCAACGCGTCGGCGTCGCCAATAGCGCCATAGCGGCGGCAAGAGAGCCAGGGCGCCCATCGCCGCGATCGGCAGATAGATGCGCGGCGAGAACAGGGTGTGCATCGTCACCGGCTCGCCGCTGGCGAAGATATGGCCCAGGCCCGCGCCGATGCCGGCATAGACGAACGAGCTGGGGATCATCCCCAGGAACGAGGCCAAGAGGTAGGTGCGCACGGGGATGTTCATCAGGCCCGAGGCGACGTTGACCAGCAGCAGGGGAAAGGCCGGAATCAGGC
Source organism: Caulobacter sp. Root1455 (assembly GCF_001426905.1). GTDB lineage: Bacteria > Pseudomonadota > Alphaproteobacteria > Caulobacterales > Caulobacteraceae > Caulobacter. The sequence continues at coordinate 339,236 of NZ_LMFQ01000020.1, read as the reverse complement.
GCAGGGTCAGAAGATAGGAGAAGGCGTCGGCCTTGAACCCCTCCTCGACCCGGGCCAGCAAGGCGCCGGGCTTGCGGCGCAGGAAGTTGCCGAAGGCCGACCGGCTGACCAGATAGACCACGGTCGAGCCGCCGGTCGCGCCGGTCACCGCCGCCGCCCCGCCGCCGATCGGTCCGAACAGGAAGCCGCCGGTCAGGGACAGGATCAGCGCGCCGGGCAGCGAGATCGAGACGGTGGCGACATAGAGCAGGATGTAGATCGCGGCGGTCTTCAGCGGGTTCACCGCGGCGTAGTCCTGCAAGGCCTGGCCCTGGGCCTGCAGGGTCTCGAGGTTCAGCTTGCCCGCCAGGCCGGTGGCCAGGGCCACGACCAGCAGGATAAGCAAAGCGGCCAACGGCCCGAAGCGCCGCAGCCAGGCCAGGGTGGTGTCGGGCGTCATCCCGCGCCGACCGCGTCGGTCACCGAGGCGAAGCCCTCGGCGCGCAGCCGGGCGGCCAGGTCGGTCTTGATCCGCTGGACCAGGCCCGGCCCGCCATAGACCAGGGCCGAATAGAGCTGCACGGCGCAGGCTCCGGCGCGGATCTTGGCCAGGGCGTCGGCCCCGCTGGCGATCCCGCCCGCGCCGATCAGCGCCAGATGTCCGCGGTTGGCCGCGTGGAAGCGGGCCAGCATGGCGGTGGAGGCGCTCAGCAGCGGCTTGCCGGAAAGACCGCCGCCTTCGCCCTTGTGGGGCGAGACCAGGTCGGCGGGGCGGGCGATGGTGGTGTTGCTGACGATGACGCCGTTCAGGCCGTTGGCCGTGACCGTCTCGACAATGGCCTCGACCTCGCCGTCCTCCAGGTCGGGCGCGACCTTCAGGAAGATCGGATAGTCGACCGTGCCGGCCGCCTTCAGCAGACCGCGCGCCTCGGCGATCCTGCCCAGCAGCTCCTCCAGCGCCGCCTTGGTCTGCAGGGCGCGCAGGCCGGGCGTATTGGGCGAGGAGATGTTGACGGTGAAGTAGTCCGACAGGCCCCACAGCCGCGTCAGGCCGGTGACATAATCGGCGATCCGGTCCGTGGCGTCCTTGTTGGCCCCGATGTTGGCGCCGACGACCACGCCCCCAGCCCGCCGGGCTTTCAGGGCCGACAGGCGAGCGGCGAACGGCTCCAGGCCCTCATTGTTGAAGCCCATGCGGTTGATCACCGCCTGGTCTTCGGTCAGCCGGAAGAGGCGCGGGCGCGGATTGCCGGCCTGGGCGAGGGGCGTGACGGTGCCGCATTCGACGAAGCCGAAGCCGGCCTGGGACATGGCGGCGGGGACCTCGGCGTTCTTGTCGAAGCCGGCGGCCAGGCCCACGCAGTTGGACAACGGCAAGCCTGCGACCGTGCAGGCCAGGATGGGGTCGTCGACGTCCATCTGGCGCGGACCCAAACCCATCTTCAGGCCCTTGATCGCCCAGCCGTGGGCGTCCTCGGGGTCGAGCGCGTGCAGGGCGCGCGAGGCGATGTCGTGAAGGCTCATGCGGCAAGCTCGCCCAGCATCGGCACGCCGTCGGCGTCGAGTTCGAGCGCCCGCTCGGCGATCACCTCGTCCGCGTTCAGGTCGCGGAACAGGTGCGGAAACAGGGCCCCGCCGCGCGAGGCCTCCCATTTCAGGGCCTCGCCCAGGTCGTCGGCCTCTACGGTCAGCAGCATCAGGCCGGCCTGGTCCTTGAAGTAGAGCTCGGCGGTTCGCTGAGCGGTGTCCGGACCGGAGAAGTGGATGAAGCCGTCGGCCAGATCGACCGCCGAACCGGCGAAGGCCCCCGCGGCGCGGGCGGCGTCCCACTCGGCTTTTGGAAGGATCTTGTAGATCTTGCTCATTCGCCGCCGTGCCCGCCGTTTTCCGAAGCATAGAACAGGTGGCTCAAGGTCGGGGCTCCGTCGGGATCGATCGAAAACACCGCGACGGTCGCGGTGGGAAACTTGCCGCGCAGCTGGGCCAGCTTGGCGGGGTCGGCCGGGCCGCCCATGGCCAGGCGCAGGGCCAGTTCGTGCAGGCCGGGATTGTGGCCCACGACCATGACGGTTCCGGTATCGGGCGCGTCGTCGCGAATCGCCGCCAGCACGTCCTGGGGCTCGGCGTGATAGAGATCGCGGCGGGTCTCGACCCGCGCCTTGGAAAAGGCCGGCGCGGCCGCCTCCCAGGTCTCCCGGGTGCGGCGGGCCGAGGAGACCAGGGCGAGGTCAGGCGACAGGCCCGCCTTGGCCAGGACCTTGCCCATCAGGGCGGCGTCGTTCTGGCCGCGCGGCGCCAGGGCGCGTTCGAAATCGCCGCCCGAAGCGGCGTGCTGCTCGGCCTTGCCGTGGCGCATGAGGATCAGTCGGTCCATGATCCTCCATAGCCTTCACCGGAGCGCTCCGGAAGCGCGCGGTTGACACGGAAGGCGCCAAGCGGTCCAAGGCGGGCATGGCAAATCTCGATTTCGCCGGGGCTGTGCTGTCGGAGGGCGGAACCTGGCGGTTCCCGCCCCACCAGCCCTTGCGGCTCGACTCCGGCGCTCATCTGGAAAACCTGGAGATCGCCTACCGCACCTGGGGCACGCTGAACCCGGACGGCACGAACGCCATCCTGATCTGCCACGCCCTGACCGGCGACCAGCATGTGGCCGGAACCCACCCGGTCAGCGGCAAACCCGGCTGGTGGACCCGTCTGGTCGGCCCGGGCAAGCCGATCGACCCGGCCAAGCACTTCATCATCTGCTCGAACGTGGTCGGCGGCTGCATGGGCTCGACCGGCCCGGCTTCGATCAACCCGGCCACCGGCCAGCCCTACGGCCTGACCTTCCCGGTGATCACCATCGCCGACATGGTGCGCGGCCAGGCCATGCTCGTCGAAGCGCTGGGGGTGGAAACCCTGCTGGCCGTGGTCGGCGGCTCGATGGGCGGCATGCAGGTCCAGCAGTGGGCGGCCGACTACCCGGACAAGCTGTTCAGCGCGGTGATCGTCGCCTCGGCCTCGCGCCACTCGGCCCAGAACATCGCCTTCCACGAGGTGGGCCGCCAGGCGATCATGGCCGACCCCGACTGGAAGGCCGGGGCCTACGCCCAGGGCAAGTCGCGTCCGGAAAAGGGCCTGGCCGTCGCGCGGATGGCCGCCCACATCACCTATCTGTCCGAACCGGCCCTGCAGCGGAAGTTCGGCCGCGAACTGCAGCGCGACGGCCTGTCCTGGGGCTTCGACGCCGACTTCCAGGTGGAGAGCTACCTGCGCCACCAGGGGGCGACTTTCGTCGACCGCTTCGACGCCAACTCCTACCTCTACATCACCCGGGCGATGGACTATTTCGACCTGGCCGCCAGCCATGGCGGGGTGCTGGCCCAGGCCTTCGCCAAGGCGCGCCACGTGCGCTTCTGCGTGCTGTCGTTCACCAGCGACTGGCTCTATCCGACCGCCGAGAACCGCCACATCGTCCGCGCCCTGACCGCCGCCGGCTGCCGCGCGGCCTTCGTCGAGATCGAGAGCGACAAGGGCCACGACGCCTTCCTGCTGGACGAGCCGGTGATGGACGCGGCGCTGCAGGGCTTCCTGAGCTCGGTGGAACGGGAAAGAGGACTGTGATGGTTCGCGTGAACCAGGCCCTCCCCCTGTGGGGGAGGCGGCCGAAGGCCGGTGGGGGGAGTCTTCGGATCGTCGATCCGGGTTCCGATCACCTGCCGATCACTCCCCCCTCCGTCGGCTGCGCCGACACCTCCCCCATGGGGGGAGGAGCTTGATGATCCGCGAAGACTTCAAGGAGATCCTGCGCCTTGTCCGTCCGGGCTCCCGCGTGCTGGATGTCGGCTGCGGCGAGGGCGTGCTGCTGGACCTGCTGACGAAGGAAAAGCAGGTCGACGGCCGGGGGCTGGAGATCAGCGCCGAGGGCGTGGCCGCCTGCATGTCGCGCGGCCTGTCGGTGGTGCAGGGCGACGCCGACCAGGACCTGGACCACTTCCCCGACCGCACCTTCGACTACGCGGTGCTGTCCCAGACCCTGCAGGCCACGCGCCGGCCGCGTCACGTGCTGGACGAGCTGCTGCGGATCGCCGACCGGGCCGTGGTGTCGTTCCCGAATTTCGGCCACTGGCGCGTGCGCTGGTCGCTGCTGCATCGCGGGCGGATGCCCGAGACCGAGGCCCTGCCCCTGCCCTGGTGGGCGACGCCCAACATCCACCTGTGCACCCTGGCCGACTTCCTGGCCCTGACCGAGGACCTCGGCGTCCGCATCGACGCCTGCGCCGCCTTCGCGGGCAAGGGTCCGGCCCGGCAGATCGACCCGACCAAGGCCCTCGAGAACTGGCGGGCGGAAACCTGCCTGTTCATGCTCAGCCGCAATCCCGAGCCCGCCCAGCCTTTGTCATCGGCGGAACCTCCAGCGCCTTCAGGCGATCTCTTCGACGGATGAAGCTTCGTCTCATGACCTACAATGTCCACCGTTGCGTGGGCACGGACCGCAAGCTCGATGTCGAGCGGGTGGCCGAGGTCATCGCTGCGGAAAACGCCGACGTGGTGGCGCTTCAGGAGCTGGACGTCCGCCGGGCCCGCACCAAGGGCGTGGACCAGGCTCACCGCCTGGCCGAGCTGCTGAAGATGCGCTCGCACTTCCATCCGGCCATGGCGGTGGAGGAAGAGCTCTACGGCGACGCCATCCTGACCGCCCTGCCCGAGCGCAAGGTCAGGGCCGGCGGCCTGCCGCTGTATCCGCTCATTCCTGGCCTGGAGCCGCGCGGCGCGATCTGGGTCACCGTCGACGTCGGCGGCACGCCCGTGCAGATCATCAACACCCACCTGGGCCTGGTGCCCCAGGAGCAGAAGCGTCAGGCCGCGGCCTTGCTGGGCGAACAATGGATGGCGCACGAGGACTGGAAGGCTCCGGGCATCCTGCTGGGCGACTTCAACGCCACGCCCTATTCGGCCACCTACCGCTTGCTGAAGACCGTCCTGCGCGACGCTCAGACCCGGAGCGCGTCCTGGACCCGGACGCCGACCGCGACCTTCCCCTCGAACTTCCCGTTCATGCGCATCGACCACGTCTTCCTGACCAAGGGCGTGGAGACGGTGGGGGTGCGCTCGCCCTACGGCGCCCTGGCGCGGACCGCCTCGGACCATCTGCCGCTGGTGATCGACCTGGAGATCAGTCCTGCAGGTGACCCGGCAGCAGCGGCGACTGATGACCGTCCATCAGGCGGTGCAGCTCGCGCTTGAGGCGCTTGCGGCGGCCCCAGGGCCGCCAGGCGTCGATGGGCGAGATGGCGTCGCCCAGGCTCCAGTCGGCGATGAACTGCTGCACGCCGGTCAGCGCCTTGATCGGCACCGGGGCCAGGCGGCGCGGCGCCCCGCCCTTGCGATCCAGTTCGTTGATCGTCGCCGCCAGGCCGCCCAGGCGATCGTAGGTCTCGAGCACGTGCTCGGTCTCGTGGTCGAGGAAGTGGCCGATCAGCCGTCCCAGGAAGGCGCGAATCGCGGCGCGGCTGGTCTCGTCGGTTCCCTCGAAGGCGATGTCGCATTCGGTGTCGAGCCCGATCGAGCGGTTGTTGAGGTTGGCCGAGCCCAGCCGCAGCAAGCGGTCGTCGATGATCGTCACCTTGGAATGGACGATGATCGCCCCCCCTTTGGGCGTGCGGGCGCTGAAGGCCGAGAAGCGGCCGTGGGCGTCGACCTCGCGTAGGCGATTGATCGCCGAGGTGCGGGCGCTGTCCATGGTCATCTGGTCGAAATAGCTAGGGCTTTGAGCCGGCCCCACGGTCACCACCTCGGGGCCGTCCGGCTCGGCCAGGCGATCGGCCAGGGCTTCGACGATGATCGGCGAGGTCAGGTACTGGTTCTCCAGATAGATCAGGCGCTTGGCCGACCTGATGCTGGCCAGGTGCATCAGCATCGACTCGTTGATCTCCGGATCGCTCTTCCAGGCCGGCTGGGTGCGGCAGACGCCGACGGGCGCGTTGCGCAGGTCGGGGACCAGATAGTCCGGCCAGGGCGTCTCCTCGGGCTTTTCCGACCGCTCAAGCGCCTCGCCGGTCGAACGGTTCCAGCGGGCGATGAACAGGTCGCCCAGGGCCTCGGCCGCCTTGCCGTCGACCAGGGCCGCCACTTCGTGGCGAGCAGGATAATGATGGCCCGTGGGAAGGCGACGTCGCGGGTCGTTGTCCAGGTGCTGGGTGGTGTCCCAGCGGTCGACGCCGATGTCGCCGCCGCTGACCAGGGCCACCGAGCCGTCGACCACGACCACCTTCTGGTGATGGCAGGCGCTGGCCGGCAGGGTGTTGTCCAGGTGGTACTTGACCCGCGAGCCGGTGAAGAACACCTGGCCGCGATGCGGGCCGAACAGCTGCGAGGCGGCGATCGGGAACGGCATGTCCCAGACCAGGATCCGCACGTCCAGCGCCGGGTTCAGCGCCGCCTGCCGGCGCAGCAACAGGCCGATGCGGTCGACATGGGCCGGGTCGCGGCTCTTCCTGACCCGATCGGGGTCCAGTCGGGTCAGCGGGTCGAACACCCAGGCCAGGATCCAGATCGACTTCCTGGCCGACAACAGGATGGCCTTCAGGGCGTCGAACGCCTCGTCGTTGTCGATGAACAGCGCCAGCCGGTCGGCCTGCTCCACGCGCCAGCAGGTGGCGCCCGGTCGGAGCAGCGTAACGGAAGTCAGCGAGGATGCGTCGTCGGCCATATCGCCCCTTGTGCCATGGAAATTCGTCAACGCGCGGACCCATGTTATGGCTCCGCTTGGATAGAAGTCTCCCGCATGTTTGTTGGACGCCCATGACAACCCAGACGCCCGCCCACCACGTCCTCGCCGACCGCCAGCGCCTGTGGGCCTTCTGGCTGGGCTGCCTGGTGGTCACCACGGGCGTCGTCCTGCACGTGCCGATGTACCTGATGGGCGCCGACATCGGCTACCAGCTGTCCGGGATGAAGATGGACCTGGGCATGACCGTGGGCATGCTGATCATTCCGCCCGGCTGCGCCTTGGCGGGCTGGGGCCTGCTGCCTCGGCGCGGGATCGACCACCACCTGGAGCACACGATCGAGGTCACCCCGCCGGAGGACGCCCCGCTGGGACTGGCCCACTGGAGGTTGATGCTGGTGCTGGTCGTGGCCCTGATCATCGACATCATGAAGCCGGCCAGCCTGGGCTTCGTGGTGCCCGGCATGATCAAGGAATACGGGGTCAGCAAGGCCATGGTCGCCTGGCTGCCCTTCGCCGCCCTGACCGGCACGGTGACCGGATCGATCATCTGGGGCGCCCTGGCCGACGTCTTCGGGCGGCGGGCCTCGATCCTGCTGTCGGCGGTGATGTTCGTCGGCACCTCGATCTGCGGCGCCATGCCCGATTTCTGGTGGAACGTGATCATGTGCTTCATGATGGGCGCGGCGGCCGGAGGGCTGCTGCCGGTGGTCTACGCCCTTCTGGCCGAGACCATGCCCTCCAAGCATCGCGGCTGGGCCCTCGTGCTGGTCGGCGGGCTGGGCGCGGTGGGCGGCTACCTGGCCTCGTCCGGCTGTTCGGCCTGGCTGCAGCCGGAGTTCGGCTGGCGGATCATGTGGTTCCTCAACCTGCCGACCGGCCTGATCCTGATCGCCCTGTCCGGCGCGATCCCGGAATCGGCCAAGTTCCTGGTCACGATCGGCCGAACCGACGCCGCCCACGCGGTGATGAAGCGGTTTGGCTCGGTGGTCCGCGAGAAGGCCGACAACCCCGAGGATCATCATCACGTCCTGACGCCGCCGCCGGTCGAGCGGCGCTTCATCGGCAAGACGGTGGCGCTGAGCATCGCGGCGGTGGCCTGGGGCCTGGTCAATTTCGGCCTGCTGCTGTGGCTGCCGGCCGAGCTGGTCGCCGAGGGCCACAGCGTCGGCGTCTCAAGCCAGCTGCTGGCCAAGTCGGCCCTGATCGCCTTTCCGACCGTCTTCGTCTGCGCCTTCCTCTACAGCCGCTGGAGCACCAAGTGGGCGCTGGCGACGACCATCGCGATCAGCGCCCTGGGCGTGGCCGGGGTGCTGACCATCGGCCCCGGCGTCAGCCCGGTGCTGCCGGTCGCCCTGATGATCATCGGCACCAACGGCCTGCTGGCCATCCTGCTGCCCTATACGGCCGAGAGCTTCCCGCTGCGGATTCGCGGCCGGGCCACCGGCTGGGTGGCGGCGTGCAGCAAGTCGGGCGGGCTGATCGCCCAACTTCTGGGCATCCTGGCGGCGGTGCCGCCCCTGAAGATCGCCGCCCTGATGATCATCGCGCCGCTGGCGCTCGCCCTGGCGCTGGTCTCATGGTTCGGGACCGAGACGCGCGGACGGGACCTTCGGGAGCTGGAGGGGTAGGGGTAGGGGCTAGCCCGCGATCGCCGCGGCGTCGCGTTCGCCGGTGCGGATGCGCAGGGCCTGTTCCAGGTCCATGACGAACACCTTGCCGTCGCCGATCTTGCCGGTGTTGGCGGTGCGCTGCAGGGCCTCGACCACCGGCTCGACCACGTCGTTGGCCACGGCGATCTCCAGCTTGACCTTGGGCAGCAGCTTCACCTCGTACTCGGCGCCGCGGTAGACCTCCGTCTTGCCCTTCTGTCGGCCATAGCCGCGCACCTCGGTGACCGTCAGACCCGAGGCGCCCGCCTCGGTGACCGCCTCAAGCACGGCGTCCAGACGACTGGGCTTGATTACGGCGACGATCATCTTCATGGCGCGGCTCCCGCTGACGACGGCTTATTCTACGACCTGAGGCTAGGCCCGGGAATCGATGGCTCCAAGGGCTTTGCGGCATTTAGATTACGCGGCGCCTTTCGAACAGGCGCCGGACCGCCCGGCGAGGGCGAAAGCACGCCGGGCGCGAACACCCGCACCCGTTCACGGCTGCCGCGCGGCTTGACCGCGAAGGTTTGCTTGACCGCCTCCATCAGGATCAGGCCGGCGAAACGCGGCCACAGGCGGGCGCCCACCTGTTCGAACCCTTCGGCCCAGCGGGCCGCCACCGGCATGGGCGGGGCGTAGAGGGCTCTCGTCCAGCCGGCGGGCTCCAGGTCCGCCTCGCGCAGCAGGGCCTCCAGCTGATGGCGGCTGAACGGCCGGCCGTGGCCGAAGGGCGTGCTCTCGGCCCCGGCCCACAGGCCGTCGCGCGAGGCCACGGCGACGATCAGCCGGCCCGAGGGCGCCATGACCCGCCAGATCTCGCGCAGGACCGCGGCCGGGTCGTCGGCCTCCTCCAGGGCGTGGACGGCCAGGATGCGGTCGAACATGGCGTTGGCGAACGGCAGGGCGGTCTCTTCGACCAGCGTCGCGGCGTTGGCGCCGCCGCTGGGCCAGACCTCGACGCCCTGGGTGGCCGGCATGGCCGCCACCGCCCGGCGGGCCTGGGTGCGGGCCTTCTCCAGGAAGGGCGTGGCGTAGCCCAGGCCAAGGACGTCCAGCCCGCGCGCGTCGCCCCAGGCCTCCTCGACCTTGCGGCCCAGCATCTCGCGGGCCGCGCGTCCGAGCGGACTGGCGTAGAAGGCTCTGAGATCGAGCACGTCGCGGCGCATTGAGTCTCCCGATCGATCGCTTCATCTATGTAGGCGGGCCCGCCCTTCGCGTCACGCCCAACACTAAAGAGCATGGCTGCCCCTAGTTCGGAGTCGAGAGCATGTCGCTGACCGTCCACCAGTTCGCCTGCCTGTCGGACAATTACGGCTTTCTCGTGCGCGACGACGCCACCGGAACCACGGCGACGATCGACACGCCCGACGCCGACGCCATCCTGGCGCAGTTGGCCAAGCTGGGCTGGAAACTGGACCTGATCCTCAACACCCACTGGCACCCGGACCACGCCGGCGGCAACGCGGCCGTGCAGGCGGCGACCGGGGCGACGATCGTCGGCCCGCCGGAGGTGACCCGCATCGCGCCGCTGGACCGCGCCGTCGGCCAGGGCGACACGGTGATGCTGGGCGACACGCCCCTGGCGGTGATCGACACCGGCGGCCACACCCTGGGGCACATCGCCTATCACGACGCCCAGGATCATATCGCCTTCGTCGGCGACACCCTGTTCGCCCTGGGCTGCGGCCGATTGTTCGAGGGCACGGCCGAACAGATGTGGGGCTCGCTGTCCAAGCTGGCCGCCCTGCCCGACGACACCACCGTCTATTGCGCCCACGAGTACACCGCCTCGAACGCCCGCTTCGCCCTGTCGGTGGACGACGACCCGGCGCTCAAGGATCGCGCGGAGGCCGTGTTCGCCGCCCGCGAGCGCGGCGAACCGACCGTGCCGACCACCATCGGCCTGGAAAAGGCGACAAATCCGTTCTTGCGCGCGCCCCTCCTGCGTCCCCATCTGGCGCCCGCGGAGGCGTTCGGCGAGATTCGCGCCGCCAAGGACAGCTTCAAGGGGTGAGCATGTTGTCGGAAATCTCCAACGACCTGAGCGGCAACGAGATCATTCGCCTGCTGGACCTGCAGCCGCACCCCGAGGGCGGGTGGTACCGGCAGACCTTCAAGGACATGCCCGCCGAAGAGGGCCGCCCGTCCTCGACCGCGATCTACTACATGCTGCAGGCCGAGGAGCGGTCGGCCTGGCACAAGATCGACGCGGTGGAGGTCTGGCACTATTACGCGGGCGCGCCCCTGTCGCTCACCCTGTCGCCCCCCGACGGCCAGGCCGCGGCCAGCCACATCCTGGGTCCCGACCTGCGAGCCGGCGCCCGCCCGCAGATCGTGGTGCCGACCGGCTGGTGGCAGACCGCGGCCAGCCTCGGAGCCTGGACCCTGGTCGGCTGCACCGTCGCCCCGGGGTTCGATTTCGACGGCTTCGAACTGGCGCCCAAGGACTGGCACCCCCACTCCCAGAAGCCGCGACGTCCCTAGGTTGGCGCGGCTCTAGGGGCAGGCGCAGATCAGCGGATAGTTGGTCGTGTCGGCGATTGTGGTCATGCCGTAGTAGTCGACCAGCACCGACTCCGCCGTGCAGAACGCCCCCTCCACCCAGGCCTGGTCATTGGAATAGGCCTCGCCGATGATGAACAGGTTGGCGGCCGGGGCGCCGTCCACCAGGCCGGTGGGCTGGCGAATCCGCTGCATCACGTCGCAGATGTCGTAGTGCGCCGCCCAGGCGTGGTAGCCGGCTCCGAACGGGTTGAACGAGAAGTCGTTGTACACCGCCGAGACCGGATACGGGATCTTGTAGGCGTCGTCGGGGCTGCCGTAGTGCACCTTGGCCAGCTCCAGCAGCACCATGCGGATCATGGTCTCGTTGGCCGGCGCCGGCGCGTGCAGGACCTGGTAGTCCTCTTCCAGCGGAATGGTGCGGCGCTCGTCGACGTGAAGCTCCAGCTCCTGCCAGAACTGCACGTATTGCATGTCGTCGTACGAGGCGAGCACGCCGTAGACCGGGTTGGGATTGCCGTCGCTGTTGTCGCCAAAATAGTAGACCTGGCGCAGGGGCAGGTCGGTGATGGTCGGGCCGAACGTGTTGGGCAGGCCGTCGCTGGTCAGGTCCGGCGGATAGGGGCAGTCCAGCCACCAGGGGCTGTCGAAGAACAGCATCACCCGCATCGAAGGCTGGCGGATCACCCCGTCCATATAGAGCTGCACCGGCCGGGCGTTCATGACGTCCAGCGTGCCCTCCGGCAGGTCGGCGTAGCGCGTGGCCTCGGCCACCAGGTCCAGCGAGGCCGGCGGCATGGCCAGGAAGGCGTTGGGCGTGGTCAGGGTCGCCCCGCCCTTGAACGGGTCGGCGGCGCTGGCCAGGCGGTAGCTTATCACGCCGTCGGCCAGCCAAACCGAGTGCAACCGCGTATTGGCCTGCAGCGAGAACGCGACGCCGGCCGCCTGGGCCGCGGTCCGGGTCTGCTGGAACAGCTGGACGAAGACCTGGGAATAGCCGCCCTGCACGGTCTTGAACTGGCCGCCGGGCGCGAACTCGCTGTTGTAGACCGCGGCGTTGGCGGCGTTCCAGTTGATGACGTTGGACGTGTAGCCGCCGGCGTCGGAGGCGTATTCGTAGCCCTCGTTGCCGGCCTGGTCGTAGAAGATGTTCCAGTAGCCGATGTTGCCCGCGGTCGAGCCCGGCGCATAGACGAACGAGTTGAAGGTCGAGGGCAGGGTCCCGTCGCCATAGAAGGCGCACTGGGCCGTGCGGGTCGAGGGGGCCGGGACGCCGGTGATCAGGTTGGAGATGTTGGCGAACAGCGTCGCGGCCGGGGCGGCGTTGTTGCCCGGCGTGTTGTAGGGCGCGTTCTGGGTGGCCAGGTTCTTCTGGTAGATGTGCTCGCCGCGCAGATAGAGCAGCGGGTCGGTGGTGGTGTTGAACGGCACCACCTTGGGCGTCAGGCCCAGCATGTTGATCGTCAGGGTGACCAGCTGGTGGCCCTGGGTCCCGTCCCACTCGATGAACCGCATGCCGCCGGCCTCGACATAGGACTGGGTCGGGTCGTCGTCGCAGAAATGGGTCACGATCCGTCCGGCCGGCAGGCGGGTGCCCGAGCCCGGACCGTCGAAGGCGTAGTCGCCCCACTCGATCAGCTCGACGCTGTCGCCCGCCACGGCCTTGCCGCCGGTGATCAGCCGCCAGGCCGTGTAGAGGCCCGCCGGCCCCGCGCCGAAGATGGTGTAGGTGGTTCCCATGACGCCCTCCCGAGACGGCGGCTTCGCGCCGCTGAAGTCGACCCTAGCGTGCGCTGGCGAACATTTCGCGTCAACTTGGAGCTTGGGCGTCGGGCTTGAAAAAGGCCCCGGATCACTCCGGGGCCTTCGTCGTTAGGGGGCGATCGAGGCCGGCCCAGCGGCCGGCTCGGGGTTGGTGTCGTCCGAGCCGTGCGACCATTTCTTGAGGATCGGCGACAGGGCCAGGAACAGCACGCCGATGCCGATCGAGATCAGGCCGATGATCTTGAACACCAGCAGCGACTGGATCATGGCCGCGCCCGGATCCAGCACCTGGCCGCCGATGGTCTCGGACGAGGCGATCGCCGCGATCCAGCTGCCGAACAGGTTGGCCATGGCCAGCGCCATGTACCAGACCGCCATCACGAACGAGACGATCGACAGCGGCGACAGCTTGGTCATCTGCGACAGGCCGACCGGCGACATGAACATCTCGCCCGAGGTGTGCAGCATGTACATGACGACCAGGAAGATCAGCGGCATGCGGAACGCGCCGTCGGCGAAGTGGGCGCCGAGCAGCAGGATCAGGAAGCCCGCGCCGACCTGGATCAGCGACAGGCCGAACTTGATCATCGGGCCCGGATTGCGGCCACGTTTGCCGAGGACAGTCCAGAGGGCTGCGAAGACGGGGGCGAAAATCAGGATCCAGCCGGCGTTGATCGCCTGGGTCTGGGCGGCGTTGAACGAGGTGTTGACCCACAGCTTGCCGGACGTGCTCCAGCCCGCCGCGGCCAGTTGCTCGGGCGCGCCCAGCACGACCGCGCCGCCGAACCACTGAACCGGATGCGACAGCAGGACCAGGTTGACGTTGGTCGCCGCGAACAGGTTCAGCGACGAGCCGGCCTGCTCGAACAGGGTCCAGAACACCACCGCGCCCAGCACCAGCACCGTGGCCAGCAGCAGCCGCTCGCGCTCGACCTTCTCGCACTTGGCGAAGGCGAACCACAGGATGTAGCCCAGCGAGCCGAACATGCCGGCGATCAGGGTGACGTTCACCACGGGGGTGAATTGAACCAGGAAGAAGATCAGTCCGACCACGCCCAGCGAGGCGGCGTAGATCAGGCCCTCGCGATTGATCGGGCCCAGCACCGGGGCCTTCAGCTTGCCCATTTCCGGCGGCTCGCCCTTGCCCAGCAGCCAGGGCTTGCCCAGCACGAAGATGACGAAGCCGGCCAGCATGCCGATCCCGGCCATGCCGAAGCCCGCCGCCCAGCCCAGGTTGACGCCCAGCAGGCCGCAGAGGATGGCCGCCCAGAACGAACCCAGGTTGATGCCGTAGTAGTAGAGGGTGAAGCCCGGATCGCGGCGCGGGTCGCCCTGCGGATAGAGCTGGCCCACCAGGGTGGCGACATTGGCCTTCATGAAGCCCACCCCGACGATGATCAGCGACAGGGCCAGCCAGAAGATGTTCAGGTACAGCGGATCGCGGTCCTTCACGCCCAGCTTGTACTGGCCCTTGGCCAGGACGGCGGGCAAGGCGGCCTGGGCTGGCAGGTTCTTGATCTCGAAGTCGCCCTTGTCGTTGGCGGCGACCTCATAGGGCTTGTCGTCCACGACGATCCGGGCGACGCGGGCCTCGCCGCGGCCCTCGACCTGGAACTCGTAGGTCTGGTTGGCGTAGGTCAGCGTCTGGGTCGCCGGACGGCCCTCGACCGCCATGGCCAGGTGTCCCGCCACCAGCAGGATGGCGCCGAAGGCCACGGCCTTGCGGGTGCCCAGGTAACGGTCGGCCAGGAAGCCGCCGAGCAGCGGCACGATATAGACCAGCGAGGTGTAGGAGCCGTAGTGGCCGCTGGCGACCTTGGGGTCGAACAGGAAATGCTGCGTCAGATAGAAGATCAGCAGCCCGCGCATGCCGTAGTAGGAAAAGCGCTCCCACATCTCGGCCAGGAAGCAGATGATCAGGCCGCGCGGATGGCCCCGCAGCAGCTGAATAAGCACGGGAATACCGGTCACGAGGGTGACCAGGATGCCGGCGGCGACAACGATATTCATTCACGAACCTTGAAACGTACAAGTGGTCGGGCGACCGACAGGTGGTTTCGCCCTCCCCTCCCCAATTGGCGGGGAGAAGATCACGGCGCTTTGCGTTTCACAAGCAATGGCTTGCCGCTTCGGACCCGGGCTCCCCCGCCGCGCGTTTCCTAGGCGACGCCCCTGTCAGGCGGGAGATTCATCATGACCAATCCGACCCAGGACCATCCCATCACCTGCTCGCGCGAAGACGGGCGGGTGGAGGTGCTTTTCGAGGGCCACGAGATCGCCGACAGCGGCGATGTGCTGGTGCTCAAGGAGGCCGACTACGCCCCGGTGCGCTACTTCCCGCGCGCCGACGTGGCCATGGACTTCCTGCGGAAGACCGACAAGGTCACCTACTGCCCCCACAAGGGCCAGGCCAGCTACTACACGATCCATCGCGACGCCCAGATCATCGAGAACGCGGTCTGGTCGTACGAGAACCCCCTGCCCGGCGTCAGCCAGATCGCCGGTCGCCTGGCCTTCTATCCCGAGCATGTGGACTTCAAGCGCGCCGGCCTGACCGCGGCAGAAACCAAGGCCATCGACGTCAACGAGGTGGTCCGCCACACCGACAGCGGCTCCGGCGCCAGCCAGGCCGAGCACTGGGAGGCCAACGTCTCGATGCCCGACGACCAGGCCTGGGAGGGCGACGACATCCGCGAGGACGGACCCGGGACGGTGGCGCGGCCCTACGAGGGAACCGGATCGATCTGAGCCACGTTCCACCACCTGCAACTGTAAAGTGTTCGTTAACCTTTCAAGCGCTGCAATGGCCTGAACGCTGAAGCGTGAAGCCTCCCGCAGAGAGGCGCCCTGGGAGAAACGTCGTGGCTTACGTCGGTTATGATTCCGGTTTGCGGCCGTCGTCCGGCACGCTGTCACGCCCCGCTCGCGCGAAGCTGGCCTGGGGCCGGCTGGCGGTGGTGTTGACCAGCGTCCTGGCGTGGGTCGGGATCATCGCGGCGGTCCGCGCGATCTTCTGACCGCCGGGGCGCGCTCCCCGCGCCTCAGTACGCGAAGTCCTCGAACACCCGGTTGATGTCGCCGTTCCAGGCGCCGTTGTAGAGCGACAGCAGCCGCTCGGCCGGAGTGATGCCGCTGGCGGCGATCTCTTCGAGGTCGCCCAGATAGATCGCCTCGTCCAGGAAGCCGCCATTCAGCTGGGCGCGCGACTTCAGGCCCGACTTGGCGATGGCCACGAAATCCTTGGCCACGTCCTGGGCCGTGCGGCCGGCCACCACGGCCTTCAAGCCCAGTTTCGGCACGTCGCGGCGCAGGCCGGCGCGGTCCTCGGCCGTCCAATGCTTGCAGAGGTCCCAGGCCGCGGCCAGGGCCGCGTCGTCGTAGAACACGCCCGTCCACAGGGCCGGCAGGGCGCAGAGACGGCTCCACGGCCCGGCGTCGGCGCCGCGCATCTCCAGATAGGTCTTCAACCGCACTTCGGGGAACAGGGTGGTGGTGTGGTCGGCCCAGTCCTTGATCGAGGCGTGCTCGCCCGGCAGTTCGGGGATCTTGCCGTCGATGAAGTCGCGGAAGTTGCGGCCCGCCAGGTCGATGTACCTGTCGCCGCGCTTGGCGAAGTACATCGGCACGTCCAGCGCGTAGCGGGCGTAGCGCTCGAAATCGAAACCGTCCTCGAACACGAAGTCCAGCAAGCCCGTGCGGTCGGCGTCGGTGTCGGTCCAGACGTTGGCGCGGGCCGACAGGAAGCCATTGGGCTTGCCCTCGGTGAACGGCGAATTGGCGAACAGGGCCGTGGCAATCGGCTGCAGGGCCAGGCTCATGCGGAACTTGGCGACCATGTCGGCTTCGCTGGAGAAGTCCAGATTGGCCTGCACCGTGCAGGTGCGCAGCATCATGTCCAGGCCCAGCCCGCCGACCTTGGGCATGTAGTTGCGCATGATGACGTACCGCCCCTTGGGCATCACCGGCACGTCTTCGCGCTTCCACACCGGCGAGAAGCCCAGCCCCAGGAAGCCCAGGCCCAGTTCGTCGGCCACGGCCTTGACCTCGTCCAGGTGCTGGCCGGTCTCCTCGCAGATGTCGTGCATGGTCTTGAGCGGCGCGCCGCTGAGCTCGAACTGGCCGCCCGGCTCCAGGCTGACATTGGCGCCGTTGCGCTCAAGCCCGATGATCGTCGGACCTTCCATCACCGGCTTCCAACCGAAGCGCTGCAGGCCGGTCAGCAGAGCGTGCACGCCCTTGTCGCCCTCGTAGGGAACCGGCGCGTGCGAGCCCAGGTAGAAGCCGAACTTCTCGTGTTCGGCGCCCACGCGGAACTGGTCCTTGGGCTTGGAGCCCTGTGCGAAATAGGCGGTCAGATCGTCCAGCGTCAGCGGACGCTCCTGGCTCATGGCTTCGGCCATCGGCTTCCCTCCCAAACACGCTTCAAGAAGGGAGGGGACGTCCCTCCGACCAGGCCGCGAACTATCGTGCTGCGCAGTTGGGCGTTTTCTTAGCGAACCTCAAGGGGGCCGCCCAGCCTTTCGCAACAGACCCTGCTACCGCCAATCCCCGACCGCCGCCTGCCACAAGGTCATGGCGGCGATGGCGGCGGTGTCGGCGCGCAGGATGCGAGGGCCCAAGGACACCGGGATGACGAAGGGCAGCGACCGCAGGCGCTCGCGCTCCTCCGGCGCGAAGCCGCCTTCCGGACCGATCAGGATCGCGGCGGGAGCCGACGTCCCGGCCAGGGCCTCGATCATGCCCTTGGCGTCGCCGCCCTCGTCGCAGAAGACCAGGCGGCGGGCCGGATCCCAGGTATCGAGGATCTTGTCCAGCTTCATGGGGTCGTCGATGGTCGGCACGTCCAGGCGGCCCGTCTGTTCGGCGGCCTCGATGGCGATGGCGTCCAGGCGGCCCAGCTTGAGGAAGTCGACATTGGTCCGCCGCGTCTGGGTCAGGCGCACCCGGCGCGCGCCCAGCTCGGCGGCCTTTTCGACGATGGTCTCGACACGACCGCGCTTGACCATGGCGATCACCAGGTCGAGGTCGGGGGCGTGGTCCTGCGCGCGGGTCTGGGCCTCGCAGCGCAGCAGGCATCCGCGCTTGCCGGCCTCGGTCAGGCTGCAGCGCCATTCGCCGTCCTGGCCGTTGAACACCAGGATCTCGTCGCCGACATTGAGCCGCATCACGGCGGTCAGGTAACGCGACTGGTCGACGGTGGGCGCGACGCCGGCGCCGGCCTTGAGCGGATGGGGAACGAAAAGACGGATCATGCCGCTCTTCTAGCGCAACTGAACCGTCCGGGGGTAGGCTCGCGCCATGAGCAAGTCCGAAGACTACGAAGCCGAGCTCCGCGATCTGCAGCTGGCGCTGATCGGCCTGCAGCGGCAGGCGATCAAGGAGGGCTGGAAGACGGTGACCCTGTTCGAGGGCCGCGACGCCGCCGGCAAGGACGGGGCCATCGCCCGGGTGACCGAACACGCCCACCGCCGCGCCACCCGCGTGATGTCGCTGCCCGCGCCCAGCGACCGCGAGCGAAGCGAGTGGTACTTCCAGCGCTATGTCCGCCACCTGCCCGCCGCCGGCGAGGCCGTGGTGTTCAACCGCTCCTGGTACAACCGCGCCGGGGTCGAGCGGGTGATGGGCTTTTCCACGCCCCAGGAGCAGGAGCAGTTCCTGCGCGACGCACCGGCCTTCGAGCTGATGCTGGTGGAGAACGGGGTCAGGATGACCAAGTTCTGGCTCGACATCGACCAGGAGACCCAGGCCAAGCGTCTGAAGGCCCGCCGCGAGGAGCCGCTGAAGGCCTTCAAGGTCAGCGACCTGGACGCCGTGGCCCAGGCCAAGTGGGACGACTATACGGCGGCCCGCGACGAGATGCTGATGCGCACCCACTCCACGCCGGTCCCGTGGATCTGCGTGCGCGCCAACCACAAGAAGGCCGCGCGGCTGAACATCCTGCGCTGGATCCTGCATGTCGCGGCGCCCAAGAAGCTGCTGAAGGGCGTCAAGTCACCGGACCCGGAGGTGATCTTCAGCTTCGAGCCGACGGCGCTGACGGACGGACGACTGGCGCGGTAGATCCTTCCCCTCTGGTCGAGGGCCTCAATCCACGTCCCACGCGAACGCCGGATCCAGCCAGTTTCCCAGCCGCCCGTCCGGCCGGGCCAGGGCGAAGATCCGCGCCATCTCGGCGTCCGACAGGGCGAAGTCGAAGATGTCGAAGTTCTCGGCCAGGCGGGCCGGGTTGCGGGTCCGCGGGATGGTCGCGACGCGCTGCTGGACCTGCCAGCGCAGGGTCACCTGGCCCGGGGTCTTGCCGTGGGCCTCGCCGATCTCGATCAGCACCGGGTCGGTCGCCACCTTGCCCTGGGCCAGGGGCGACCAGGCGGTGATCGTCGAGCCCATCGCCTTGGCCTTGGCCAGCAAGGTCTTCTGCGACAGGTAGGGATGGTACTCGACCTGGTTGGTGGCGATCGGCGCTTCCGAGGCCGCCTGGGCCTTGGCCATCAGGACCGAGGGAAAGTTCGACAGGCCGATGGCGCGGGCCAGGCCGCGGGCGTGGACGTCGTTCAGCGCCGCCATGGTCTCGGCCAGGGCCGGCTTGGGCTTGGGCCAGTGCAGCAGCAGCAGGTCGACCTGCGGCGCCCTCAGGCGCTTGAGGCTCCCCTCGACCGACCGCTGCAGGTCGCCCTGGGCGAACTGGTCGACCCAGACCTTGGTGGTCAGGAAGATCTGGTCGCGCGGCACGCCGGTCGCCGCCAGGGCCGCCCCGACGTCCTGCTCGTTGCGATAGGCCTGGGCGGTGTCGATGTGGCGGTAGCCCAGCTCCAGCGCCTTCTCGACGATCGGCTGGGCGGCGCCATCGTCAAGCTGCCAGGTGCCCAGGCCGATGACCGGCATGGCCACGTCGCCCGCGCGGATGTCGGGGATGGAATGGGGCATGACGGATCTTCCAAGGGCGAGGGAGGAGGAGGTCTGCCGATATAGGCGCTCGCGCCTTCCGCGTCAGCCGCCCTTCGTCGCGTCCCGGGCCGCGTCGTAGGCCGCGAGCACCTTCTTCGGCGCCCGATCGCGCCACTGTCGCTCGAGGAACCGCTCCACCGTGGCGGCGTCGACCCGCGACAGGCGGATCAGCACATAGGGATAGCTCCGGTAGTGGTCGGTGACGAAAAAGGTCTCGGGCTCGGCCTCGATCAGCATCTCGCGCTCGTCGAACGTGACCCCCGGGCAGACCAGGGTGTCGCCATCATCCCACACGCGGGTCAGGAACTTGCCGTGCGCCTTCAGGCACGGATGGCCGTAGGCCGTCCCGTCGGCCACGCCGGGCAGTTTGAAGGCGAAGGCGCGAACATCATCGAAGGTCATGACCAAAGTCCTGGGTCGCCGCTTGCGGCGCGACTATAGGGGAAAGATGGACGCTGAAACCCTCCCCTCCCCTTCCGGCCTGACCTCGCCCGTCCTGGTTCTGGGGGCCACCAGCCTGATCGGCGAGTTCCTGCTGGCGCGGCTGAACGCCGTGGGGATCACGCCCATCTCGCTGAGCCGACGGCCGCCCAGCGACGACGTCTGCTGGGTGGACGGCGACCTGGCCGACCCGAACCTGGCCGGCGAGCTGCCGCCGATCGCCACGGTGTTCTCGCTGTCGCCGATCTGGCTGCTGCCCCAGGCCCTGCCCGCCTTGAAGGCGCGCGGCATGACAAGGCTGGTCGCCTTCTCCTCGACCAGCCGCTTCACCAAGCAGGATTCGTCGGAGGCCTCCGAGCGGGCCGTCGCCAAGGCCCTGGCCGAGTCCGAGGCCAAGGTCGAGACGTTCTGCGCCGAGCACGGCGTGGCCTGGACCATCCTGCGGCCGACCCTGATCTATCTCGAAGGGCGCGACGCCAATGTCAGCCGCCTGGCCGGCCTGATCCGCCGCTTCAAGGTGCTGCCGCTGTCGGGCAAGGGCGAGGGTCTGCGCCAGCCGGTGCACGCCGACGACCTGGCCGGAGGCGCGATCGCCGCCGCCAAGGCCCCGGCCGCGCGGGACAAGGCCTATGACCTGGTCGGCGGCGAGACCCTGACCTACCGGACGATGGCCGAGCGGATCTATGCGGGCCTCGGCCGTCGGCCGGCGATCCTGCCCCTGCCGGCCTGGCTGTTTCGCCTGCTGCTGACCCTGGCCAAGCCGTTCTATCCCGGCGCCACGGCGACCATGGGCGACCGCATGGCCCAGGACCTGACCTTCGACGACGCCCCGGCGCGAAACGACTTCGGCTGGGCGCCGCGGGAGTTCAGGCCGAAGTTCTGAGGGGGCGATTGCGAGAAGTCGCCCCTCACGGTTGTCATCCCGGAAGCCTCGTAGAGGCTGTCCGGGACCTAGGGGGCTGGGTGCGGTGGGGTTCACCTGGGTCCCGGACAAGCGCCGCGCGCTTTCCGGGATGACAACCCAAGAAGCTAGGAGGCTTCCGCCGCCTCTACGTCGCTCAGCACCATGGCGAACGGGACCTTGTCGCCGTCCTTGTCGACATAGCCGCTGACCAGCTTGTGGTCGGGATTGAGCACGCCCAGGTCGACGTCCTCGGTGGGGAACATCACCACCCGGCGGTCGCCGATGCAGATCAGCAGCTCGTAGCCTTCATAGGCCCGCTGCGACATGGCCTTGAGCCGCGAATAGTAGGGCTCGCGCCGCCACGACGCCGGCTTGCCCGGATCGACCACCACGTTCAGCCGCTTGCCGTCGCGGTCGGGGTACATCAGGAAGCCGGCCTTGTCGGGCCGCCAGGCGGCGTCCAGCCTTTCCGAGGTCAGCCACAGGCAGTGGAAGCTCCGGCAGGCCTGGGGCCGGCCCTCGTAGTCGCCGCAGCCCGCGCCCTTGCGGAACACGCCGCACCACTGGCCGGCCGGCTTGTCCAGCTCGCTGATGTGCAGGACCTTGCAACACATCCCGCAGTCGCCGCAGGTTCTGGCTTGCGTCGCCTCGCCCACCGTCCGCCACCCCATAAACATCCGGAGACGGATTTATCGCGGTTTCGTGACGGTTTTTCTGTTGCCCTCAATACCGCTCATCCCGGCGAATGCCGGGACCCAGATCCTATCGCGGTGTGGCTGATGGGAAGAGCGCTGAGCTCATGGCGTCAGCCTCAAAGCCAATCCATCTGGGTCCCGGCATTCGCCGGGATGAGCGGGTTTTAAGTCTCGCTCCACACCGCCAGCTCGTTGCCGGACGGGTCGTTGAAGTGGAAGCGGCGGCCGCCGGGGAAGCTGAAGATCGGCTTGGTGATCACCGCCCCCGCCGCCGTGACCTTGGCCAGCATCGCCTCGATGTCGTGGGCGTAGAGCACGACCAGCGGCCGGTCGGTCGAGCCTTCCTGCGGCGTGCAGAAGCCGCCGTCGGCGCCCTGCCCCTCGAAGGCCGCGTAGTCGGGGCCGTAATCGACGAAGCTCCAGCCGAAGACGGCGGTGTAGAAAGCCTTGGTGGCCGGCAGGTCGCCGGCGGGCCATTCGATATAGTCGATCTTGCCGTCTTCGCGCATGGTCGCGCCTCCCGGTTTGTTCTTATTATGTTCTAGAACGCCGTCAGGGCAGAGTCCAGACGCTGGTGCGCTTGACGGCCATGTCCTCCAGCTCCCGGGTGGTCGGCACCTGGTATTCGGCCAGCTTCACCAGCCCGTCCTTGGGGAAGTAGGTGCGGCCGGGATCGCCGATCAGCACGGTGGCCCCCGCCGCCCGGCCCTGGGCCAGCCAGGCCATCACGGCCTCGGCCATCGGCCGCTCGTAGCAGATGTCGCCGGCCAGCAGCACTTCGGCGCCAGAGGGGGGACCGACGGGCGGCGGGGCGCCCAGCAGGTCGACCTCGGTGAAAGCCGTCGCCACGCCGTTGGCCGCCGCGTTCAGGCCGATGGCCGCTTCGCAGAACACGTCGATGTCGGCCGCCAGCACGCTGGCCGCGCCGGCCTTCATCGCGGCGATGGCCACCAGGCCCGAGCCGCTGGCGAAGTCGATCACCCGCTTTCCGGAAACGATCGCGGGATTGTCGAGGATATAGCGCGCCAGGGCCTGGCCGCCGGCCCAGGCGAAGGCCCAGAACGGCGGCGGCAGGCCGATCTCGGCCAGGGCCTCCTCGGTCAGCCGCCAGATCGGGGTGATTTCATCGGCCAGATGCAGCACCAGTTCGGGCGTGTGCGGCGGGGCCTGGAGCCTTGTGTTCTCCAGGATAAAGGCTCGGCGGCCGGTCAGGGTCTGGTCGATATTCTGCGCTTTCAAAAACACCGGCTCAATCGAAGCTTGACGTAGTTCGACAACCCTATAGCGAAGGTTGTTAACCGTCCCATGGGCGGCCATTCGGGGGGAATATCATGAAGAAAATTTGCGTCGCGGTGCTTTGCGCATCGCTTGTGTCTGCCTGCGCGACTGCGCCGGATAAGATTTCCGCGAGCTACACATCTCCTCTTCAGTATGGTGGTTATGATTGCGATCAAATTCGCGAGGAAATGGTGCGAGTCTCGGCGAAAGTTCGCGAGGTTGCCGGCGTTCAACAGCGGCAAGCAAAGAATGACAAGTGGGCAATGGGTGTTGGATTGGTGCTTTTCTGGCCAGCGCTATTCTTTTTGGTTGGGAGCGACAAGAAGGAAGAGTTGAGCCATCTGAAAGGTGATTACGACGCACTCCAACAGGCCGCGATCCAAAAAAAGTGCCCCGTTGCTCAAGAGATTGAAGCGGCGAAATTGGCTCAGCCCGCTGGGAAATAAGCCCTCTTAGGCGGCGGCCGGCGCCTTGCCGGACGCCGCCTTCAGCACCGACAGATAGCCGGGCGCTGTCAGCATGCCGCCCGTCAGGCCCTTCTTCTCCAGCAGACGATGCGCCTTGGGCAGGTTCCAGCACGGCATGTGCATGAACAGGTGATGCTCGGCGTGGAAGTTGACGTGGTAGGGCGCGATCAGGGCCCGTTCGATCCAGTTGGCCTGGGTCGTCCGCGCGTGGCGGAACGGGTCGGGCTCGTCCTTGGCCACCAGGGCGTGTTCGGCGATGTTGCGCAGCCGGGTGACCAGCGGGAACCAGGTCGCCATCGGCACGATCCACAGCGCCAGCCAGGCCCACCACAGGCCCGCCGCGCTCAGCACGATCAGCAGGCCCAGATTCCACAACAGGAACGGCTTCTGCCGCGCCGCCTCGCCGGCGAACACCGCGCTTGCGGAGATTTTGGCCGACTGGCCGTCCGCCCGCCCCTTCAGCTTGCCCAGCAGCGGACCGAACCGCTGCTTGAAGAAGGTCTGGCCGGTCAGGTCGCGGACGATCTTGCGGCGCAAGCTGGCGCGGGTGGTGGGGAACGGCGCCGACAGCACCAAGTCCGGATCCTCGGCCTGCTGGGCGTATTTGTGATGGGTCAGGTGGTAGGGCCGGTACTTGGCCAGGGACGCGCCGGTCGGGGCGGCGCACAGCCACTCGCCGACCCAGTCGTTGATCTTGAGGTTTGGATGCAGGCCTCCATGCGCGGCCTCGTGCATCAGGATCGCCAGGCCCAGCTGGCGGGCCCCGATCAGCATCACCGCCAGGACGTAGGTCAGTGGGTTGGGCCAGATCACGAACACCGCGCCGGCCGCGACGATCACCGCCCAGGCGTGGGCGACCATCAGCAGGCCCTTCCAGGACGAGCGCGCCGACAAGGGCGCCCATTCGTCGGGCGTGAACAGTTCCTGCGGCTTGATCCGGGACGCGACGGCCATGGAACCATCATGCCACATTCACCTTCCGGCTTACAGAATGACCCGACGTCACGCTCTTTCGGAGACCGCCATGCGCCTGCTTCTGTCCGCCCTCGTCCTGGCCTTGGCCGCCCCCATGGCCGCGCACGCCGCCAGCTTCGATTGCAACAGGGCCCGCGCTCCGGACGAGAAGGCGATCTGCGCCAACCTGCCCCTGAACGACAAGGATGTGCGGATGGCGCTGCTCTACGACATCAACAAGCACACCCTGGCCATGGGCGGCCGCGGCGCGCTGATGGACGATCAGCAACAGTGGCTGCGAGACCGCCGCAGGTGCGGGGCGAACCGCGCGTGTCTGAACCGCGCTTATGACCGCCGGCTGGGAGAGCTGGAACGGAGCATGGAGCGGATCTATCGCAACGGGCCGTTCTGAGGCCGTGCGTCCTTCGAGGCCCGCTGCGCGGGCGCCTCAGGATGAGGAACCTTGTTGCTGAGTTCCTCATCCTGAGGTGCGAGCCCTTGGCGAGCCTCGAAGGACGCACGACGCCTAAAGCCCCGGCGGTTGCCACATCCCCGCCGCCAGGGCCAGGAACAGCACGAAGCCGGCCTGGGTGTTGGACTTGAACAGCGCCAGGGCCAGGGTCGGGTCGTCGGTCCGCAGCCGGGCCGCCTGACGCGACAGGTGGACGGCGAACAGGGCGGCCAGGGGCAGGAACAGCGGTCCCAGGCCGCCGACCCAGGCCGCCGCGATCACCAGCACGAAACAGGCGATGTAGAAGGCCAGCACCCCGATCTGCGTGTGCTCGCCCAGCCGCCGCGCCGACGACTTGACCCCGGCCAGGGCGTCGTCCTCGAGGTCCTGCACGGCGTAGATCGTGTCGTAGCCCAGGGTCCAGAAGAGGCCGGAGGCGTAGAGCAGCGCCGCCGACCAATCCAGCCGGTGCGTGGCCGCCGCGTAGCCCAGCAGCGCCCCCCAGTTGAAGGTCAGGCCCAGCCAGGCCTGCGGCCACCAGGTGATGCGTTTCATGAACGGATAGGCCGCGACGAGGGCCAGCGAGGCCACGCCCAGGCCGATGGCCAGCCAGCCCAGGCACACCAGGATCCCGAAACTGACCAGGCAGCAGCCGATCACGAACGCCCAGGCCTGCCTGACGCTGATCAGGCCGGCCGGGATCGGGCGCATGGCCGTGCGGCTGACCTGGGCGTCGAAGTCGCGGTCGACGATGTCGTTGAAGGCGCAACCGGCCGCCCGCATCAGGGCCGCCCCGACGAAGAAGGCGATCAGCAGCCACGGATTGGGCCACTGGCCCTTGCCGGCCGCCGCCAGGGCGACGCCCTGCCAGCCGGGCAGCATCAGCAGCCAGATCCCCGCCGGCCGGTCGAACCGGCCCAGCTTCAGCCACGGCCGCAGGGCCGGCGGCGCATGGCGGTCGACCCAGTTGCCGGCGGCGGCGTCGGGCAGGATGGCGGTGTGGGGCAAACTCATGAGGAAGGCTTAGCCCCCGCCTCCCGCCTCGCGCAACGGGATCGTGTCCCCGCCTGCCCCCCCGCCTAGCTCGGCGCCGCGACCGGCAGGACCAGGGCCAGGGCCAGCATCAGCAGACAGGCTAGCAGGAAAGCCGCCAGATAGGCGGCGACGACGATCCTCGCGGTCGCGGAACGCTCGATCCTCATGGGCCTCGGCTCCCGCCAGCAGGACAGTGGACGCCGGCAGGTTGATACCGGTCACGACAGCTCCACCATCAGGAGTTCCCTGGTTTTTCTCGGGTAAAACCCTGAGACGCCGGCGCGCGGCTTCGCCGCCTCACGCGGAAACCCGCTGGGCGAATGGGGAAGGTGCGAAGCGCCCGGGCCTCGCCCGGAAGAGCTTTTATGTAAGTACCGTTTCGACGAAGTTCAGGCGCTTCGCGTGGAACCGTTATTCGGAAGCCTTCGGATCGCGGATTTTTAACCCGCTCCGATGGAGGCCCCCGACGGGCGGGACGTTGGCGCGTCCCGGACCGCCTGGGCGATTTCAGCCCAGGCCTGCCGCGTTCGCCGATCCCTCGCCGCCAGGGCTTTGTCCCGTGTTGCAGGGAACCTGACCTGGACCGTCGCGAAGGTGGTCACTGAAGACCCCCGACGAACGCTTCCCGCTCGTCCACCGCCGAAAGCCGCATCGGTCGCCGTACGTGCGCCCTCCCCGTGCTTTCAGGTGGGATCATTATGGGGGCGGTCAAAAGGGGTGAGGACCAAATCAGGTCGAGAAAATTTAGAGCGTTGAAAACACGGGACTTTGCTCGCTATGCGCCGAGCACAAACCCCTTCCCTCCCCCTCGTGGGGAGGGTGGCCCTGGCAGCGCCAGGGTCGGGTGGGGGGCTGCTGAGTCAGCAGGCAAGCCCCGCGTCCGACACCCTGCACCGATCCCCCACCCGTCGGCTTCGCCGCCACCCTCCCCGCAAGGGGGAGGGACTGGGCCTTTTCCGGAAACGCCCCTGACGATCCGGCCGCCCAGACCGCGAAAAGGGGGGTGGCGGCCGGCGCGTGCAGCCGCCACATTCCCCTTGATGACCGACGCCCCTCGTTCGCCCCGCAAGCGCCTGTCCCGCCCGGTCCACTGGGTGCTGGACGGCCTGGGCGTCGCGCTGCTGGCCACCGGGGCGGTCGGGGCGTTCGTGCCCGGCATGCCGACCACGGTGTTCTGGATCGGGGCGGTGATGTGCTTCCTGAAGACCCGGCCCCACGCGGTGCGGCCGCTGCTGCGCACCCCGATCATCGGGCCGGCCATCCGCTGGTACCTGCGCTGGCGGCCGTTCGGCGGAGCGCGGCGCCGGAGCAACACCTCCCCGAAGGCTTGAGAGCCGCCGCTCGCCTCCAGGACGTCGAGCGCCTATCTACCCCCCACCATGACCGACGCGGCTGACCAAGATGAACACGGCGAACCTCGCCGCGCCCTGAGCAACGCCAGGGTGCTGGGCTTCATCGCGCGCTTCTGGCTGCGTCGGAAAGGCCTGTTCGTGGCCGGGGTGAGCCTGACCCTGGCGGCCATCGGCTTCGACCTGGCCCTGCCCTGGGCCTCGGGCCAATTGATCGACACCGTCACGAAAGGCCCGTCGGCCATCGACGCGGCCTGGGTCGCCTGGGCGGCCTTCGTCGGCGTCTATCTGGGCTTCTCGCTGATCCGCAACCTGGCCATGCGGTTCTGGATCCCGCTGGCCGCCCGCAACATGGAGGAGATGACCAACGAGGGTTACGCCCGCGTCCAGGCCTTCTCGTCCGACTGGCACGCCGACAGCTTCGCCGGGGCCACGGTGCGCAAGCTGACCCGCGCGATGTGGGGCTATGACAGCGTGACCGACGCGGTGACCATTTGGCTGGCGCCCAGCCTGATCGTGCTGGTCGGCCTGTCGGTGATGCTCCTGCTGCGCCAGCCCCTCGCGGGGGCCGTCGCCCTGGTGGTGGTCGCCGCCTACATCGCCGTGAACCTGGTGGTCACCACCGCCTATGTCCGCCCCGCCAACCTGAAGTCCAACGCCCTGGACTCCAGGATCGGCGGCAGCCTGGCCGACGCCGTCACCTCCAACCCGACGGTCAAGAGCTTCGGCGCCGAGGCCCGCGAGAGCGCCCGCGTGGCCGAGGTCACCGCCGCCTGGCGCGAGGCGGTGATGGTCACCTGGCACAAGTTCACCAATGTCTGGCTAGGCCAGAACCTGCTGCTGGTCCTGCTGCAGGGTGGGCTGACGGCGGCGATGATCCAGGCCTGGGCCAAGGGGACCGCGACCCCCGGCGACGTGGCCTTCGCCATCACCGCCTTCATGCTGATGAGCGGCTATCTGCGCAACATGGGCGAGAACATCCGCATGCTGCAGAAGGGCCTGGACGACACCGAGGACCTGGCCGCCTGGGAAGGCCTGGCCCCGCAGATCGCCGACGCCCCGAACGCGCCGGCGTTCAAGCGCGGCCTGGGCGCCATCGCCTTCGAGGACGTGACCTTCCGCTACAAGTCGGCCGGCGCGCCGCTGTACGACCATTTCTCGCTGAAGATCGCGCCGGGCGAGCGCGTGGCCCTGGTCGGGCCGACGGGCTCGGGCAAGTCGACCTTCGTCAAGCTGGTCCAGCGCCTGCACGACCTGCAGGGCGGACGGATCGTCATCGACGGCCAGGACGTCGCCCACGTGACCCAAGGGTCGCTCCGCCGCGCCATCGCCGTGGTGCCGCAGGACCCGGCCCTGTTCCACCGCACCCTGCGCGACAACATCGCCTACGGCCGCCCCGACGCCACCGAGGACGAGATCGTCTCGGCGGCGAAGAAGGCCCGCGCCCACGAGTTCATCCTGCGCCTGCCCCAGGGCTACGAGACCCTGGTGGGCGAGCGCGGGGTCAAGCTGTCGGGCGGCGAGCGCCAGCGCGTGGCCATCGCCCGCGCCTTCCTGACCGACGCGCCCATCCTGGTGCTGGACGAGGCCACCTCCTCGCTCGACGTCGAGACCGAGGGCCAGGTCCAGGAGGCCGCCGAGGCCCTGATGCACGGCCGCACGACCATCGTCATCGCCCACCGCCTGTCGACCGTGCGCGGCGCCGACCGCATCCTGGTCTTCCAGAACGGCCGCGTCGTCGAGGAAGGCCGCCACGGCGAGCTGAAGGCGGCCGGCGGGGTCTATGCGCGGCTGAACGCGGTCAGCGAGGGCGTTTAGTCGACGGGCCGCCCCGGCGTTCCGGCGGCGGCTGGACCTCCAGGTCGTCCTCGAACGCCTCGAGATCCTCGATCGGAATCTCGACCAGCAGTTCGCCCAGCTTGACGCCGGCCCCAGTCTTCTTGGGCGGGATCTTGGGCGCCGGGGTCTTCGGCGCGGTCTCGGGCGGCGGCGCGGGCGTCGACGGGGCGGGGCGCGCCTCGGTCTTGGGACGGACGATCAGCTCGATCAGCTTCTCCAGGTCGCCCGGGGTCAGGGGCCGCATGCCGGTGCGGATCAGATCGAGCAGGCGCGCGCGGAACACCTCGTCGACATTCGTGCCGCAGCACTTGTTCTTCAGCACGAAGTCGGCGGCCTCGGCCTCGCAGAAATCGACCACCTGGTTGCCGTCGAAGTCCTGGACGGTGATCACGAAGATCACCGTGCCGCCGTTCTTGAAGATCTCGGTGCAGGGCACGTCGATCGTGAACTGGACGTCGTAGCTGGCGTCCACCTCCTGGTCGTCGCGCTTGGGGAGCTTCGAGCCGGGATCGCCCGCCATGGTGATGCGCGGATAGGCCTGGGAGCCGGCCGGTCCCATGCTCTGCACCTGGATGAACCGGATCGGCTCTTCCTGGCAGACGACCTTCAATGAGAGCGTGAACTGGACGCTGTCGCCCTTGCATTCGGGCCGCAGGTTGTCGGTGACGAAGACGTCGGGGGCCAGGTCCTCGACCAGGTCTAACACGTCCTTCGGATGGCGGACGATCTTGCTGTACTTGTGCCCGCCCTGGTGCTCGGTCCGGTAGCGCTCTCCGCCGCCGACGAAGCGCTCGATCAGCCGGGCCAGAAGGTCGCGGGCCAGCGGGCCCAGCAGCTCCAGCAACAGCTTCAGCAGGTCGGGATCCAGGCCGGTGGCCCCGCCGGCCACGCCGCCGCCGAACTTGCCCAGGATGCGGCCCAGGGCGGCCGCGATATCGTCGGGGGTCGCACCGGCGCCGCCCGCCGGGTTCGCGCCGCCCGGTGGGTTGACGGCCTTCTTGAGGGTCTCGATCAGGTCCTCGACGGTGTCTTCGTCGAAGCCTTCCTTGAGCTTGGCGGCGATGGTGTCCCAGTCCATGGCTGTCCTCCCGGGGGTCGAACGCGCACGCTTCACCGGCCCCGCCGATGGCCGGGCCATTTCAAAGAACAGTGTTATCTTAACACAACCCGGACGCGCGGCTAGACGTCGAATCCCGCGAAGAGGGAGCCGAGGCGGCCAACGGCGAGCCTAAGCCGGCGCGGTCGGCGAGAGTCTTGGCTAGCGCTTGACGCCGCTCATGATCACCGCGTCTGTCCGGCCGCCGTCCTTGGCGCATGAGGGCGAAGGATCGATCCTCATCGACTTGCCGCCGATGACCAGGTCCTGGGCCGGCGCGGATGGCGCGACATGGACGTCGCCCGTCTCGAGCGCCTTGTCGAGGTCCCCGCAGAACATCGAGGTCTCGGCCGTCTTGGTCCAAACGCCGGCCGCATCGGCCTTGAAGATCTCGAAGGTCTGGCCGTAGGACAGCAGCACCTCGGCCACGCCGTCGCCGTCGGTGTCGGTCAACAGCGCCCGGCAGTCGAGATAGCCCGCGAGACAGGTGGGTTCATCCCCGCCGTTCCAGGTCTGGTCGACGAAGCCCTTGGGCAAGGCCTGGCCCTTCGGATAGATCTTGGTCTTCTTGAAACGGTCGGGGGCCGCGGTCAGCAAGGACGCATAGGGCTTGTTGTCGAGCTTGCCGACCTCGAGAGCCTTGGCCCTGATCGCCGGATTGGGATCACGCTCAAGGCTCTCCAAGGCCTTCCGGCCAAAGCGGCCGTCGTCGAAGCGCAGGGCGACGTAGTCGAATTGGTCGGCCGTGACCTTGCCGCTCTTCAGCCGCGCCACCTGGTCATTCACCGACAGCCGCCGGGGATCGGCGATCGGGGTGAACAGAGCCAGCAGCACGGCGATCACCACGAAGGCCATGGCGATGTTGACGGCTTCCAAGGTCTTCATCCAGGCGCCGGGCCGCACCGCGGCGATCCCGTAGCCCAGGGCGTAGCCCGCCGCGACCAGCACGCAGGCGGCGGCGACGATCCGGTCGGGGCTGAGGCCGTACTGGCCGATCCGCAAGCTCAGGCCATAGGCCGCCAGCACGGTGATCGGGATCAGCAGCAGGCCGGCCAGCCGCGCGGCCCATTTCAGGACCACCGCGGTCTTCTCGGTTCCGTCCTGGTAGGCGGCGTTGGCCAGCAGGATCAGGAAGGCGTCGGCGGTCAGCAGGATGGCCGTGGCGCTCTTGGTCTTCCACAGCGGCTCCAGGCCGGTGAAGGGCAGGGTCAGCAGGAAGGCCGCGGCGATCAGCGCCATCAGCGGCAGCAGCCAGGCCAGCAGGGTCAGGGCGACCGTGCGCACGCCGCGCACCAGGTTGGCCCGCACGTCGGTCAGCTGCACGGCGGCGGCGAACATCAGGGTGGTGGCGGGGTAGGCGAACCACTCGTGCCGGATCAGCTTCTGGATGGCGTCGACGCCGATCAGCTTGAACAGGGCCGCGGCCAGGAACAGCAGCAGCCAGAAGGCGCCGGTGAAGCCCAGCGACAGCACCGCCTGCACCCCGTGCTTCCAGGTGACGTCGAAATAGGTCGGGTAGCGGGCGATGCGCCGCCGCTCCATGTCGGCCGGCTGGACTAGGTGGTGGCCGATGAAGACCAGGGCCGCGATCGCCAGGAAGGTCTGCGGCCCCAGGCCGTCGACGCCCTGGACGGCGGGATCTCCGCTCCAGACCCCATAGGCGCCCAGGCCGGCGGCGAGGATCGCGGCCACGACCTTCCAGACCGCCAGGGTGCGCAGACGCAGGGCCGAGACCCCGGCCAGCCCCACGAACGGCACGAACAGGACGACCATCAGGAAGGCGGCATAGACCTCGTGCTGGGTGGCCGGCCAGACCTTGGACTTGTCGGCCTGCCAGAGGCCGTACAGCAGCAGGCCCTGGATCAGGCCGGTGGCCAGGCGGAGGATCGTCGCCTGCCGCACGGCGCGGGAATCGATGGTGTCGAGCGGGGCGCTGGAGGAAGCATCGGTCATCGTCGGACTCTTTCAACCTGAGCTGTCGGGGTGGACAGGATCACGTCGCGCGGGCGGCGCCTAGGGTTAAGCTTGCGGGGCCGCGCTTGCCGCGACGCGGGGCGGCCTCTAGGTTCCGCCGCGTTCAGGAGTTCCCCGGCATGGCCTATCGCTCGCTTCGCGAATTCATCGACGTCCTCGAGGCGAAGGGCGAGCTGGTGCGGGTGACCGAGCCGGTGTCGACCGTGCTGGAGATGACCGAGATCCAGACCCGGCTGCTGGCCACGGGCGGGCCGGCGGTGCTGTTCGAGAACGTGATCCTGCCCGACGGCACGCGCTCGCCGATGCCCGCGCTGGCCAACCTGTTCGGCACGGTCAAGCGGGTGGCCATGGGCGTCACCCTGGGCGGCGAGCCGCGCACCACGGCGGGCGAGCTGCGCGAGGTGGGCGAACTGCTGGCCTTCCTGCGCCAGCCCCAGCCGCCCAAGGGGCTGAAGGACGCCCTGGACATGCTGCCCCTGGCCAAGACCGTCATGGCCATGCGGCCGGGCACGGTGAAGAAGGCCCCGGTGCAGGAGGTGGTGCTGACCGGCGACGACATCGACCTGACCAAGCTGCCGGTCCAGACCTGCTGGCCGGGCGAGCCGGCCCCGCTGATCACCTGGCCGCTGGTGGTCACCAAGGGCCCGGGCAAGGACCGCGAGGACGACTTCAACCTGGGCATCTACCGCATGCAGGTCCTGTCCAAGGACCGCTGCATCATGCGCTGGCTGGCCCATCGCGGCGGGGCTCAGCACTATGCCCGCCACAAGAAGGCCGGAAAGCGCGAGCCCCTGCCCGCCTGCGCCGTGCTGGGCGCCGATCCCGGCACGATCCTGGCCGCCGTAACCCCGGTGCCCGACACCCTGTCCGAGTACCAGTTCGCCGGCCTGCTGCGCGGGGCCAAGGTCGACCTGGTCCCGGCCAAGACCGTGCCGCTGATGGTGCCGGCCCATGCCGAGATCGTCATCGAAGGCCACGTCCTGCTCGACGAGTACGCGGACGAGGGCCCCTACGGCGACCACACCGGCTACTACAACAGCGTCGAGAAGTTCCCGGTCTTCCAGGTGACGGCGATCACCATGAGGAAGGACCCGATCTACCTGACCACCTTCACCGGCCGGCCGCCGGACGAGCCGTCCGTGCTCGGCGAGGCGCTGAACGAGGTGTTCATCCCGCTGATCCGCCAGCAGTTCCCCGAGATCGTCGACTTCTGGCTGCCGCCCGAGGGCTGCAGCTACCGGATCGCCGTGGTGTCGATGAAGAAGGCCTATCCGGGCCACGCCAAGCGGGTGATGCTGGGCGTCTGGAGCTATCTGCGCCAGTTCATGTACACCAAGTGGGTGATCGTCGTGGACCACGACATCAACGCCCGCGACTGGAAGGACGTGATGTGGGCGATCAGCACCAAGATGGACCCCGCGCGGGACATCACGGTGATCGAGAACACCCCGATCGACTATCTCGACTTCGCCAGCCCCGAGAGCGGCCTGGGGTCGAAGATCGGCCTCGACGCCACCGACAAGCTGCCGCCCGAGACCCACCGCGAGTGGGGTAACGAGATCCGCATGGACCAGGCGGTGATCGACGCGGTCAGCGAGAAGTGGGCGCGGCTGGGGCTGCCGGGCGACGGCAAGCCGATCTGGAAGTAGCGGCCAGAAAATGTTATAACTCCGTTCTAACGGAGACGGCGTCATGCGATCCTCGGTGCGCAAGATCGGCAATTCGGCGGGGGTGATCCTGCCCAAGCCCTTCCTGGCCAGCATCGGCGCGGAAGCCGGCGACGCCGTGGACGTGACGATGGAGGACGACCGCATCATCATCGTCGCCGCGCCGAAGAAGCATCCTCGTGAAGGCTGGGAGGAAGAGGCCCGCGCCATGGCCGAAGCCGGGGCTGACGGGCTCGTCTGGCCTGAGTTCGGCAATGATTTCGATGTCGAGGAATGGGACGGCGAATGGTGACGCGCGGAGAGGTCTGGCTTGCCGACCTTGATCCGACCGTGGGCCACGAGATCCAGAAGACTCGGCCCTGCGTCATCATCTCGCCGGACGAACTCAATAAGGTCGTGCGGACCGTCCTCATCGCGCCGATGACCACCGGCGGCTGGACCACATCGTTTCGCGTGCCGGTCGTGTTCCAGGACCGGGACGGCCTGATCGTTCCCGACCAGATGCGATCCATCGATCGCCGGCGCCTGCGCAAGAAGTTGGGAATGCTGCCTGAAGACGACCTCCAGGCCTTGCTCGGCGTGATCCGGACCATCTTCGAAAACTAGTCGCATCCTGCCGTCCTCGGCCGATGCACCGCCGTCACCAGCACGTAGCTGAGCAGCATCAGCAGATACCAGGCCCCCAGCTTGCCGATCGGCACCATCGTCCAGCCGTGGCGCTGGCTGGGATAGACCCAGGCGCCGGCCAGGGTGCCGAGGTTCTCGGCGAACCAGATGAACAGGGCCACCAGCAGGCCGCCCAGCAGGAACGGCATGCGTCGCGCGACGCGGTCGGGCGTGAACAGGAACCAGGTCCGGCCGAAGATCACGACCGACAGCGCGAACAGGCCCAGGCGGATGTCGGGCCCGTAGTGGTGGGTGAAGAAGTTGGCGTAGGCCAGGATCGCCAGCACCCAGGTGGTCCAGATCGGCGGGTAGCGGACATAGGTCACGTCGAACAATCGCCAGATCCGCGCGATGTAGCTGCCGATGCAGGCGTACATGAAGCCGCTGAACAGCGGCACGCCGGCGATCTTCAGCAGGCCCGGCTCGGGATAGATCCACGAGCCGTGGGCGGTCTTGAACACCTCCATGATCGTGCCGACCCCGTGGAAGACGCCGATCACCGCCGCCTCGTCCCAACGTTCCAGCTTCAGGGCCAGCAGCGAGGCCTGGATGGCGACCGAGGCGATGACGAGAAAGTCGTAGCGCGCCAGCGGCGCGCCAGCGGGCCACCAAAGATGCGTGCCGACGATCAGCGCCAGCATCAGCCCGCCGAACAGACAGGCCCAGGCCTGCTTGAGGCCGAACAGCAGGAACTCGTAGGCCCAGCCGTTCAGCCGACCGCGCTCGGCCCAGGGCCGCGCCCAGGCGTCCAGCGCCGCGACCCGTTCCTTGATCCACGCTTTGACGCCCGGCGAGGGGGCGCCATATGTGCGTCCATGACCACCTCCTCGATCTTCCCGCCCGCCGCCGACAAGACCGCCCTGGAGCGCGGCGCCGCCATCGCTCCCCGCTTTGATGGAAGCGGCCTGGTCGCCGCCATCGCCCAGCACGCCGACACCGGCGAGATCCTGATGTTCGCCTGGATGAACGACGAGGCCCTGAAGCTGACCCTCGACACCGGGATCGCCCACTATTTCAGCCGTTCGCGGGGCAGCCTCTGGAAGAAGGGCGAGACCAGCGGCCAGTTGCAGATCGTCACCGAGCTGCGCATCGACTGCGACCAGGACGCGGTGCTGATCAAGGTCCGCCCGCAAGGCGACGGGGGCGCCTGCCACGTGGGTTTCCGCTCCTGCTTCTACCGCGTTTGGGAGAACGGGGCGCTGGTCGAGCGCGAGGCGTAGGGCTCTTCTCATCCCGCCAGCCTGCCCCGCCCGCGTGAAGCCGGCGGCCAGGGCGTGTGCAGGCGGCGTCAAGACCCCCTGGAGAACGCCGGTCGACCAAAGTTGCGAACGAGCGGATTTGTGTCATCGTCCTTCGGGGTTTCGAGGGGGCGACACATGGCCGAAGCGGCTTTGCAGACCGATGCGCGGACGAACGTCTCGCGCCAATTCTATTTCGCGATGGCGCTGACCTGCCTGATCATCGCCGTGCTCGGCTTCATGCCGACCTATTTCGTGCCGATGGTCGAGGGCAAGTTCAAGGGCCCGCCGCTGGTCCACATCCACGGCCTCGTGCTGTTCGCCTGGATGGCGTTTTTCTGCACCCAGACCTGGCTGGTGGCGCGGGGCAAGACCCTGGCCCACCGCACCTGGGGCGTGCTGGGCGTGTCCATCGCCACCGCCATGGTGTTCGTGGTCACCGCTATTGTCTCGCTGCGGATCTCCCAGGCCTCGCTGCCCGGCCAGCCGGAGGGATTGGCGCACGGGGTGCGGGCCTTCGCCTGGGTGAGCATCGGCGGCATCGGCTTCTTCATCGGCGCGTTCGCCCTGGCGATCATCGAGGTCAGGCGGCCGGAGACGCACAAGCGCCTGCTGCTGCTGGCCACGATCTCGCTGCTGGGCGCGCCGATCGCGCGGTGGTTCCTGACGCTGCTCGCGCCGTCGGCCCCGCCGCCGCCGGCCCCGCCGCCCGGATTGCCCGCGGTGTTCGCGCCGCCGGTTTTCGTCGCCGTTCCTCCCGCCCTGATCGGCGACATTCTGCTGTTCGTCGCCATGTGGGTGGACTGGCGCACCCGGGGGCGGCCTCATCCGGTCTACCTGATCGGCGGAGGGCTGATGCTGCTGCTCCACATCACCCAGGTTCAGGTCGCGGAATCGCCGGCCTGGCAGGCGATCGCCGCCGCCATCGGCCACATCACCGGCTGACGGGCCAGGGCGGCCAAGTCCGGCTTGCGCCCGCCGGCCGGACGACGCACAGGATCGACATGACCACCGCCCAGGCCCTGATCGCCTTCGCCCTCGCCGCCGGCCTGCTGACCATCACGCCGGGACTGGACACCGCCCTGGTGCTGCGCACGGCCGCCGCCGAGGGCTGGCGGCGCGCGACCGCCGTGGCGGTGGGGATCGGGCTGGGGTGCCTGGCCTGGGGCGCGGCGGCGGCGTTCGGAGCCGGGGCCCTGCTGGTGGCCTCACACACCGCCTACACGATCCTGAAATGGGCCGGCGCGGCCTATCTGGTCTGGCTGGGCCTGAACCTGCTGCGCAAGCCGCGCGCCGCCTTCGACGCGGACGCGGGCGCGGCCCCGCCTTCCAGAGGACTGGCCGCGGCGCTGGCCAAGGGTTTCTGGAACAACCTGCTGAACCCCAAGGTCGGGGTGTTCTACGTATCGTTCCTGCCGCAATTCATCCCGACCGGCGCCGGCCCCGCCGCCTTCGGCCTGCTGCTGGCGTCGATCCACGTGGTCATGGGCCTGGCCTGGGCCGGCGGCCTGATCCTGGCCACCGCGCCGATCGCCCGGGCGCTGAGGAAGCCGGGCGTGGTCAAGTGGCTGGACCGGGTGACCGGCGGGGTGTTCGTCGCGTTCGGCGTGCGGATCGCGCTGGAGCGGCGGTAGGGGGACGCCCCCTCCGTCGGGCTTCGCCCGCCACCTCCCCCGGTTCACGGGGGAGGAAAGGAACGCGGCATCCTCCTCACCCGCAAAGCGGGGGAGGTGGCGCGATGCGAATACGCATCGTGACGGAGGGGGCGTCCAACGTGGGAACTACCCCTCCGCCAGCGCCTTCACCCCGCCCTCGTCGCCCGGCGTGACCACGAACCGCTTCAGCACCCGGGTCTGGTACTTGGTGTCCAGGATCGTCGAGACGGCGACCAGCTCGCCCGTCGCCCGGCCGTGCTCGAGGGTCAGCAGCAGGAAGCCCTTGGCGCCCTGGTCGGTGAACTTCACCTCCTTGTTGCGCGCCACATAGGCCTGGTCCAGCGGCGCGCCCGGCAGGTAGTCGCTGTAGCCCGGCGAGGTCACCGAGGTGACGCCGAACTCGGCGGCCACCCGCGTCGTCCCCGCGTCGTCCCACAGCTCGTTGGCCCAGAAGGCGTGGCTGTCGCCGGCCAGCACGATCGGCCGCGCCTTGCCGGCCTTGAAGATGTCGTAGACCCGCGAGCGGTCGGCCGGATAGCCGTCCCAGGCGTCCAGGTTGCCGGGCGCGCCGGCCAGGGACAGGCCCCGGCTCTGCTCGACCGGCTTGGCGACATAGTCGGGCAGCTTGGCCAGCAGGGCCGCATAGGCCGCGTCGCCCATGGCCGCCTTCAGGTCGGGCGGGATCACCCGGGCCATGACCACCTGGTTGCCCAGCACCTGCCAGGCGGTGTCGGCCTTCATCGAGGCGTCGACCTCGCGGGCCAACCACTGCTCCTGGCCCTGGCCCATCATCCGCCGGGCCGGGTCGGCCAGCTTGACGGCGAAGGCCGCGAAGTCGGGCTTGCCGTCCTTCACCGGCAGGTCGCTGCCATAGTCCAGCTGGTGGCTGCGCGCCGTCAGCCGGGTCTCGGTCATCAGCAGGGTGGCGACGTCGCCGAACTGGAAGCGCCGCCAGGACGCCTCGGGCAGGGTCCCGGCCGCCGGCTCGCGGATCGGCATCCACTCGTAATAGGCCTTGATCCCGGCCGCCTTGCGCTTGGCCCAGTCGCCCTCGGTCTTGGGCTGATGGTTCTCGGCCCCGCCGATCCAGCTGTTGTCGGCGGTCTCGTGGTCGTCCCAGACCACGATCCACGGCGCGCGGGCGTGGGCGGCCTGCAGGGCGGGGTCGGTCTTGTACAGAGCATGGCGGCGGCGATAGTCCTCCAGGGAGAGGAGTTCGCGCGGCGGGTCCGGCACGCGGGTCTTGGCGGTGGGCGAGGCCATGCCGTAGTCGTCGGGCGCGGCGCCGTACTCGTAGATGTAGTCGCCCAGATGCAGGACGGCGTCGACGCGCGGCAGCCTGGCGATCGCGTCATAGGCGTTGAAATAGCCGTTCGGATACAGGCTGCACGAGGCCACCGCGAGGACGACGTCGCGGGTCGGGCCCTTGGGCAGGGTGCGGGTGCGGCCGCTCACGCCCTTGCCGGACGGCTTGCCGTTCTTCACGTGCCGGAAGCGGTAGAAATAGTCGGTCGCCGGCTTGAGACCCGTGACGTCGACCTTGACCGTGTGGTCGCGGGCGGCGACGGCCGTGGCCTGGCCCTGGCGGACGATGGTCTTGAAGGCCGGGTCGGCGGCCACATCCCAGCGCACGGCGATCGGGGCCGTCGTCGCCTCGGCCGTCGCCCGCGTCCACAGCACCACCCGGTCGTCCAGCGGGTCGCCCGAAGCGACGCCGTGAATGAACGCGACCCGGCCGGCGAACGGCGCCCGGGGCGTCGCCGCCATCGCCTCGCCGGCCGCGCCCGCGCCCCCCAGGCCAAAGAGGGCCAGGGCCCTGCGTCTGTCGATGGTCATGCTCAACTCCCCGGAAGGCTCACGGCGCCGCTTGGTCTTCTCGTGCGTTAGCCCCTAGAGACAACAGTAGGATGACAATGCATGTCCAGCGAAGGACTCCATGTCCCGCGAGAAAAGCTGCGCGGCAAGACGCTCAACCAGCACTACGCCATCACGTCGCTGATCGAGGAGTTGGAGGCGGTGGACTGGTATCGCCAGCGGGCCGACGACTGCGATGACCCGGAGCTGCGCAAGATCCTGCTGCACAACGCCCGCGAGGAGCTGGAGCACGCGGCCATGGTGCTGGAATGGCTGCGCCGCAGCGATCCGGAGACCGACGCGCAGCTGAAGGAATATCTGTTCACGGACGGATCGATCACCGGCCGCGAGGAAGAGGCGGAGACGTAGGGCTACGAACGGGGACACGCACTCATCCCACGATCCGCGCCCTAATCGCAGGGCGTCGAGTATGAGTGCGTGTCCCCGACGGAGCCCTACCGCCGCAGCGAGAACGTCACGCCGTAGTAGCGCGGGTTGCCGGCGATGAAGGTTGGGATGCCGAAGCCGTCGCCGGTGTTGCCCGCGTCCTTGACGTACTTCTCGTCGGTGGCGTTGGTCACGAAGGCCCCGACCGTCCAGTGGGCGAACGACGGCTGGTACTGCAGGCGCAGGTCCAGCAGGCCGTAGCTCTTCTGGAACTCGTCCTGCACCAGGTCGGGGATCAGATTGTTCTTCTGCAGGGCCGGGATGTCGTTGTCGTCGTCGAAGAACACCTTGGACTGCCAGGCGTAGATCGGCGTGAAGGTGAAGCGGCCGTTCAGCAGGTCGGCGTGCAGGCTGGTCCCCAGCGAGACCTTGTTGTCCGGCGACAGGCGGAAGCGGTTGCCGTCGCGGATGCCGGCCTTGAAGCGCCCGTGGTTGTAGCCGTAGGTCGCGAACACCTCGGCGAAGCTGGCCGCCTGCCAGGTGGCCTGGCCCTCGAAACCGTAGCTTTCGGCCTTGCCGGCGTTGGTGGTGATGATCTGGGCCCCTTCCTGCACCGACGTCTGGAAGTTGTCGTAGGTGTAGTAGTAGACCGCGCCCTCGACATAGAGCGCGCCGCCCAGCAGCCGGCTCTTGGCGCCGGCCTCGTAGCTGTCGACGGTCTCGGCCGAGACCGGGGTGAACTTGCCCGGCGACATCGGCGCGGCGGGCGCGGCCGAGGACAGCACCTTGGGGCGGCGGCCGCGGGCGTAGGACGCGTAGAGGCTGGCCTCGGGCGTGACCTCGTAGCGGCCCACCAGGCGCCAGGTCAGGCCGTCGTCGGTGAAGTCCTGGGTCGAGATCTGGCCGTTGCCGGTGGTCGGCTGGGCGAACAGGCCGAACATCGGAATCGGATAGCCGACCGAGGTCGGGATGTTGGCCGCGCCCGGAACGGCCAGGGCGCCGAGAATGGCCTGCCGCGTCGCCGCCGGCTGGCTGAGCGCGCCGATCGTTCCGCCCAGGATCGAGCGCTGGCTGACCCGGGACGCGATCCCGCTGGACTTGTCGTCATTGGTGTAGCGCAGGCCGGCCGACAGCTCGAAGCGGTCGCTCACATGCCAGGTGGCGTCGCCATAGACGTCCCACGACCGGGTCGTGCCGTAGTTGGTGAACTGCTCGGTGTGGACGCCCAGATTGTTGGCGATGCCCAGGGCCGTGGGACCACTGGCCGCGCCGCCGGTCAGGCCGGTGACCAGAGCCGCCAGGAAGGTGGTGTTGGTCAGCACCGCCGTCGGCTGCGGATTGGGCTTGCTGAGTTGTCTGGTCAGCAGGGCCAGGGCGTAGCGCTCGTCGAACTGCAGCGGCACGCGAGTCCGGGCGTCCTCGTCGAAATAGCTGACGCCGCCGAACCAGCTGATCTTGCCGCCGTTGTCGTGGTTCAGGCGCAGCTCCTGGCTGTACTGCGTGCCGCGCGCGTCCTCGGCGAACACGAACATCGGCAGCGAGAAGCCGTCCGGGTCGAACACCTCGTCGCTGGCGAAGTGGCGGGCCGCGGTGATCGACGACAGGGTCCAGGCGTCGTTGAAGCGATAGTCGACCAGGGCCGTCGCGCCCTGAACGAAGCGCTTGAGGCCCAGCGGCGCGCCGCCCTCGAAGCCGTAGCCGCTGGACAGGCCCGCCGGGCTGTTGGGGTCGCGGTCGCCCAGGGCCTGGCCCGTGGCGGTGTTGGTCGGGTTGAAGGCGTTGGACTTGAACGAGGTGCCCGTCGGATGGTCGGCCTCGTAGTTGAGGATCAGGTCGGCGTCGAGCTTGTCGGTCGGGGTCCAGCGGAACGACAGGCGGGCCGCGCCGGTGTCGGTCGAACCCAGGTTCCTGCCGCCCAGCACGTTCTCGATCGCGCCGTCGCGCTCCTTGTAGCGGCCGGCGAAACGGACCGCGAAGGTGTCGCTCAGCGGCACGTTGGCCATGCCCTCGAACAGGCCGTAGCCGTGGTCGCCCAGCTCGGCCCCCACGCGCCAGTCCAGGGCGTGCACGTCGGCCTTGTTCTGGATGATGTTGACCGCCCCGATCATCGCGCCGCGCCCGAACAGGGTCGACTGCGGGCCCTTGGCCACCTCGATGCGCTGGACGTCGAACAGCTCGACGTACGAACCGCGCGACTTGGAGATCGACACGCCGTCCTGGAACACCGAGACGCGCGGCTCGACCGTGGCCTCGCCGCTGTCGGAGGTGATGCCGCGCATCACGAAGCCGGGGTTGTTGGGCGACTGGTTCTGGACCTGGAAGCCCGGCACGAAGGCCGACAGCTTGTCGAACTCCTGCACGCCCAGCCGGTCGAGCATGGCGCCCGAATAGGCCGTCAGGGCGATCGGCACGTCCAGGGCCCGCTGTTCGCGCTTCTGGGCGGTGACGATCAGCGCCTCGACCTGTTCCGGGGCGGTGGCGTCCGGCTCGGCCGCGTGGGCGACGCCGGCGGCCAATCCGGCGCAGAGCGCCAGACCGCTGACGGCGGTCATGAGCAAGGTGGTGCGGATCGCGCGCATCGACTATCCCCTTCGGACGCTAGGCTTGAACCTGAGCCGTTAGGCGCGGGCGATGTCCCCGATACGACATAGCCATGACGGAGCCGTGAAGACGCCTTGATCCAGCCGCCCGACCCGAGCGAGACGCTGATCGACGACGAGATCGACGATCTGGGCGCCCCCGAAGCGGACGCCCGCGGCGACGTCGTGCGGATCGAGCTGGGCGCCGGCCTGGCCGGCCAGCGGCTGGACAAGGCCCTGGCCGCCGCCGCGCCGGACCTGTCGCGGGCTCGCCTGCAGGCCCTGATCGCCGCCGGCCAGGTGTCGCTGGTCGTCGAGGGCCGCGCACCGCGGGCCATGACCGACGGCAAGGCCAAGGCTCCGGCCGGCGTCTACGAGGTGCTGATCCCGCCCCCGGTCGCCGCCGAACCCGAGCCGGAGAACATCCCGCTCAGCGTGCTCTATGAGGACGCCTACCTGATCGTCATCGACAAGCCGCCGGGTATGGCCGCCCATC
Source organism: Caulobacter sp. Root1455 (assembly GCF_001426905.1). Lineage (GTDB taxonomy): Bacteria > Pseudomonadota > Alphaproteobacteria > Caulobacterales > Caulobacteraceae > Caulobacter. The sequence goes on along the minus strand of NZ_LMFQ01000020.1, from coordinate 296,657 downwards.
CGGCCCCGGGCTGCGAGACCGGCACCCTGGTCAACGCCCTGCTGTTCCACTGCGGCGACAGTCTGTCCGGCATCGGCGGCGTCGCCCGGCCCGGCATCGTCCATCGCCTGGACAAGGAAACCTCCGGCGTGATGGTGGCGGCCAAGACCGACGCCGCCCACCAGGGGCTGTCGGCGCTGTTCGCCAAGCACGACATCGACCGGATGTACGTCGCCCTGACCCGCGGCGCGCCGCATCCGGCGGTCGGGACGATCGTCACCCAGCTGGGCCGCTCGCCCGGCGACCGCAAGAAGATGGCCGTCTTGAAGTCCGGCGGCCGCGAGGCGATCACCCACTATCGCGTCGAGAAGACCTTCGGGTCGTCGGGCAAGGCCCAGAACGCTCCCCTGGCCGCCCGCGTCGCCTGCCGGCTGGAGACCGGCCGCACCCACCAGATCCGCGTGCACATGGCCAGCAAGGGCAGTCCCTGCCTGGGCGACCCGGTCTACGGCGCCGGCGCCCCGGCCGCCCCGGTCAAGGCGGCCCTGACCGAGATCGGCTTCTCCCGCCAGGCCCTGCACGCGGCCGTGCTGGGCTTCGTCCACCCGATCACCGGAGAGACCCTGCGCTTCGAGACCCCCCTGCCCCCGGACATGGCGGCGCTGGAAGCCGCGCTTGAGGCGCTGTGACGCCGCGAGCTTCGGCTCGCGCCCTCCTTGTCTTGCTTAAGCGATACATTCAGGCCCTAATTCGGTTGCAGACCGAGCCCACTGTGGCGGGGTCGGAGGTTTCGTCCATGTTCGCGTCCCGCATCGCCCTCGCCGCCCTACTGGCCTTGCCGCTGGCCCTGCCCGGCGCGGCGCTCGCCCGTTCGGCCGACGACGAGGTGGTGACCACCGCCGCCGCCCGCGCCACCCGCCCGCCGACCGAGGCCGAACTGGCCAAGGCCAAGGCCGACGCCCAGGCCCGCGACGCGGCCGAACGCGCCAAGCCGGCCGTCGTCGACCCGCTCTCCGCCTGGATGGCCGACGCTCCGCCGATCCAGGGGGGGCCGATCGACTACGCCCCGCGCGCCGACCTCGACGTCAACGGCTACCCCCTGGACAAGGACGGCAAGCGCCAGGTCCACGGCGAGATGGGCGTCAGCGTCGGCACCGGTGGCTATCGCAGCGGCTATGTCTCGAGCCTGATCCCGATCGGCGAGACCGGAACCCTGGGCGTCGCCGTCGGCAAGACCGACTACGGCAAGCACGGCGGCTACGGTTACGGTGGTTACGGTGGTTACGGCTATGGCGGCGGCTATGGCTATGGCTGGGGACCGCGCGGCGGATCCTCCCAATCCCTGGCCCTGTCGCTGGACATGCGCGGCGGCGGCAAGTCCGGCAAGTCCGACACGCCGGACGGCTGCGCCCCCGGATTCCGCGACGGCGACCGCTATGTCGAGCCCGTGTGGGTCACCGAAATGCGCGGCGACAAGGGCTGCGCGGCGGCCGCGGAACGCCCATAGGTCTCACCCCTGAGACGAATCGCCTCGGGGGCGAGCAGGCTGGTCTTGTTCGCCGATACTTAAGAGCTTCCGGTCAAGGTGCCCGCCTCAGGGCGTCATCGGACCGATCTATGCAGCCGGAAATCACCGCTTTCCACCACCCCGCCACCGGACGGGTCACCTATCTGATCGCCGATCCGGCCACCCTGCTCTGCGCGTTCGTCGACCCCGTCCTCGACTACGATCCGCTGACCCAGGCGGTCGACACCCGCTTCATCGACGCCATCATCGCCGACGTCCGCGCCAAGGACCTGGGCCCGACCTGGATCCTGGAGACCGGGCTGCATACCGACCACCTGTCGGCGGCCGGCCACGTGAAATACGAGACCGGCGCCTCGATCTGCATCGGCGCTTCGGTGCTGGACAGCCTCAAGCGCCTGGTCCCCGTGCTCGGCGGCGACGGCGTCGACCTGGACGGCTGGGACTTCGACAAGCTGGCCCAGGACGGCGAGGCCCTGCCGATGGGCGGGATCGAGATCACCGCCATCGCCCTGCCCGGCCGCCTGCCCGGCGCCACGGCGTATCAGGTCGGCGACGTGGTCTTCGCCGGCTCGGCCATCCTGCCGCCGGACCAGGGCCTGGACGACAGCGCCGCCCCCGGCGCCGACCCCGCCGGCCTGCACGCCGCCGCCCGCCGCCTGCTGAACCTGCCGCCGGCGACCCGGATCCTCGTCGGCTGGACCGGCGACGTCATCGACGCCTGGAGCACCACGGTCGCCGAGCAGAAGGCCCGCAACATCGACGCCGGCGACGCCGTCTCGGCGCAGGCCTTCGTCGCCCGCCGCGCCGCCGTGGCGGCCGCGCCCGGTCCGCTGGCCGCCCCGGCCCTGCAGGTCGGAATCCGCGCCTTCCGCCTGCCGCCGGAGGGCGAGGACGGCAAGCGGTTCCAGCCCGTCGATATCAGTTCTATTTAAAAACGGACTTGCCTCGACCCGTCCCGGCGCGTAGATGCTTCGCACGCGAAGAACTGGGCACGCGAAGGAGACGCCCCATGGCCGAAGACAACAGCGCCGCCCCATCCCCGCTCGAAGCCGCGCGGAACCTCGGCGACGGCGATCGCAGCGCCGCTCTGACAGCCGGCCAGAAGGGCCACCTGCCCGATCTGCTGGGCCTGGAATGGCTGGAAGCGGCGCCCGGCCGCGTGCGCGGGCGCATGACCGTGACCCAGCGCCACATGGCCCCCAACGGCTTCCTGCACGCCGCCAGCGTCATCGCCCTGGCCGACAGCGCCAGCGGCTACGGCTGCGTGGTCTCGCTGCCCGAGGGGGCCAGCGGCTTCACCACCATCGAGCTGAAGTCCAACTTCCTGGGCACGGTGCGCGAGGGCGGCGGCGTGGCCTGCGAGGCGACCCTGGTCCACGGCGGCCGCAACACCCAGGTCTGGGACGCCCTCGTCACCGCCGAAGCCACCGGCAAGACCATCGCGCTTTTCCGCTGCACCCAGATGGTTCTCTATCCCAAGGCCTAGGCCGGGCCCGCCCCGCGACGGGAAACCGCGCCCCGCGACACAAAAGCTTGTCACAGGCCCTTGCACTCTTTCGGCGGCGCCGCTAGGTATCCCGCCCTCACTCAAGGCCAGCCCCCGGGCAGGCCCCGAAGACCCCCTGGAGAGGTGGCAGAGTGGTCGAATGTACCGCACTCGAAATGCGGCGTGCCTGGAAGGGCACCGTGGGTTCGAATCCCACCCTCTCCGCCACCACCCCATCCCAGTCAGTGCCAGAACGCCCCCGGGCGTCCCGCAAATCCCTGAGCCATAAGGGATAATCGCGAAAACGTGTTTCGACACGTCTCACGCGATCCAACACGCTCCGAGTCTCATTTGTGGGACGAAGTGTGGGACAAAATGGCCCGACTTTGGGAACGCCTGACGGCGCTGCAGGTCAAAAGGACGACACGGCCGGGAATGCACCCGGACGGCGGCGGCCTCTATCTGATGGTCCAGAAGGGCGGCGGTAAGTCCTGGGTCTATCGCTACATGCTCCAGGGCCGCGCCCGCGAGATGGGGCTAGGTCCGGCCCATACGATCAGCTTGTCGGAAGCGCGCGCGATGGCGCGCGACGCCCGCCGCCTGAAGTTCGACGGCATCGACCCGATTGAACAACGTCAACTGGCTCGCACACGCTCAACGTTGGAAGCCGCCAAGGGCTTCACGTTCAAGCAGGCGGCGTCCGCCTATATCCGCGCGAACAAGGCCGGTTGGCGCAACGAGAAGCACGCCCAGCAATGGGAGAGCACCCTGACGACCTACGCCGATCCGATCTTCGGAAATCGCGGCGTCTCGGACATCGACACAGGGCTGGTGCTGGCCGTCCTGGAGCCGATCTGGTCCACCAAGCCCGAGACCGCCAGCCGCGTGCGAGGGCGCGTTGAGGCGGTGCTCGATTGGGCGACCGCCAGAGGGCTGCGCGAAGGCGAGAACCCGGCGCGCTGGAAGGGGCACCTTGAAAAGCTGCTGCCGGCGAAATCGCGCGTCCACAAGGTCGAGCATCACGCCGCCCTGCCCTACGCCGAGTTGAGCGCATTCATGGCTGCGCTGAAGGACCAACCCGGCACCGGGGCGCGAGCTCTTGAGTTCACGATCCTTACCGCCACCCGCACCGGAGAAGTCATCGGCGCCGAATGGAACGAGATCGATTTAGCCGCCCGTGTCTGGACCATCCCGGCCGACCGAATGAAAGGGCGCAAGGAACACCGCATCCCACTCACGGCGCCCTTGATAGAGATCCTTGAAGGGCGGAAGGCCGACTACGCCGCCGTGATCCGGCGCGTTCTCGAATCCAAAAGGCAGCCCATTCCAGATGATATACCACCCGTCGGCCCCCTCTTCTGGGGCACCCTGTTTGGCAAGAAGCTGAGCAACATGGCGATGCTGGCGGTGCTGAAGCGAATGAAGCGCGAAGACCTCACCGCCCATGGCTTTCGCAGCACCTTCCGCGATTGGGCGGCTGAGACCACCGAGTATCGAAGCGAGATTGTGGAAATGGCGCTCGCCCACACGATCGGGAACAAGGTCGAGGCCGCTTACCGGCGCGGCGACCTATTCGAGAAGCGTAAGTTGCTCATGGAGGACTGGGCAGTCGCCGCAGGCTGCGCGCAGCTGGCGGCAAAGCCTGCTCCAGACGCATATGATACGCCTGAAGCTCGCCCGATCTGATCCAGTACCGCACTATTCGGCACGGTAGGCCGACGGATCTGCGATCCAACGATTGATCGCGGATTCTCTCCATCCGGCACCATGCACGCTGATTGGCACCTGCCGTGGAAATGAACCTTCACCGATCTTACGGTAGAGGGTTGAGCGGCTCAGACCCGTGCGTAGCAGCACGGTTCGGATACGCAGAATACGATCAGGTTCAGCCATCGCGACAAGCTCCACAGACTGGGATCTCGGGGCATTCGATGGACCAGAATTGGATCGGCGGAAGAACACCGCAAGGGAGCGCGGGGCCAAAGCGTACTAAGGCGTGGAAAGACAGGCTCTGGGCGCCCTCTAGCGTAGGCTCACCGTGCCTGCGGTGGGTTCTGCACGGGCGAGGCCGTAGCTGGCCGTGGCTAGACCGGGCCGGTTAAGCCCTACTTCTTCAAGCGCACGCCTGGGCCAGCCGTATCGTCGGCCATCTGAAAGATGACACCGGCCGCCTCCAGCGCACGCTGTACGGCTTCCACGTTATCGACCGAACTACGACCAGGTCCAACGGCGCTTTCCATTCGGCGGATCGTCGGCAAGGACAGGCCCGCCGCCTCCGCGAGCTTGGGTCCGCTCCAATCGACAAGCGCCCGCGCCGCCCGGATTTGCGACGCCGTCAGCATGGCATTTTACTATTAGTAAAGTTCACGATACTTTTCGCTTGTCGAAAGAGGTCGTCGATGATACTAAAGGAGTAATACACACTCAGGATGACGAGTCATGAGCTCACGTCGAAAGGCGGGAAGCGCGCCTGCGCGCTTGCCTGAACCATCGAGGCGCACCGTACTGGCCGGAGCGTCGGCGGTGCCTCTGATCAGTGGCCTTGGGCCACATACCGTCAGAAGCGATCCCGACCTTGCCATCTGTCAGCAATGGATCGCCATGGACGTTGAGCATCGCCAACTTCTAGCCGAATGGGGCACCCTCGAAGGTTGGTTGATCAAAAACCGCCGATGGTTTCGCCTGTCGCCTGACGAGCGGGCCGCAGTCCCAGAGGGCGCGCGGTTTTCGCAGATCGAGGCGCGGCTCGATGAGTTGGAGACCGAAAGCCACGTACTTCTCAAGGCTATGCGCCCAGCCCCGGCCAAGAGCGTCGAAGCGGTCATTGCCAACCTCTCGGTGGCGGGGCGTCTAATCTTCGAGGAAGATCACCCAGAGGCGCACGGGCTGATCGTCCGGGCCGTCCGTGACCTCGCCAAACTCAGCGCGCCAAAATGAGCCGCCGGGCGCCCAGACGACGCGGCGGCGCCGATTGGCTGTTGGCGTACACCTTCCTCCGCAACGCAGCGGGCTTTCACGAGGCCGCCGAGACGGCGCAGGATCGCCACCCGGAGGTGACCCGCTACTTCCTCGCCATCGCGATCGAATTGGCGCTCAAGGCCTATCTGCTCGATCGCGGGATGAGCGACGACTGGAATCGGATTCACATCCGCCACGACCTGACCAAGGCGCTGAAGTGCGCTCGGCGCGCCGGCTTCATCGGCGCGCCTTTGGGGCTCTCCGCGCTCGCCGCGCTTCTCAGCCCTTACTACAAGGTCCACGCCGTTTCGGCGATGACGCCAGAGGCCGTCGCGTCGGTGTCCTGGCCCGAGGCCTGCGAAACGGTCCGGGACCTCATTGCCGGCGTAAGCGCCACCATCGACCGCGAGGCGTTAGACGACGAGCCCAGTCTGATGAACATGGAGGGCGAATGATGCGCCGCCATGGGAAGCTTTGGCTGCTCGATCCGACGCAGTGGTGGCGTTGCCGACACCGACGCCTGTGGCGCGGCAGCGGCTTTGATCCTCATAACAGCCAGCAAGTGACGTCCTACGCCGTGATGAACCTTCGTGGCGACACGCGAGACGTATTCCTGCTGTGCTGTGTCCAGGCGCTCGATTACGGGCTGATCGGCCGTCAATTGGGCCTCCCGGTTCAAGCGGTCGAGGCGCACATGGCGACGGCGCTTTGTCAGCTCACCTCAACCCTTGATCTCATTGAGCGCGTCCGGCCCCGACGCATCGCCGAATCCAGCCCGGAGGCTCGCCATGTCTGACAACAAGGATGACCCCTTCACCGTCTCCCGCCGGGTCTTGATCGGGGTGGCCAGCGCCACGCCGATTCTAGCCAATGTTGGTCCCGTTTCGCCGTCAGATGACGTCACGGCGCGGTGCGATGCATGGCTAGCACTCGACGCCGAGATCGACCGGCTGTTGTCGCGCTGGTCGGATCTGGAGAACGTGCTCGTCAAGGAAAGGCGGTGGCGCGAGATGACACCCGACCAGCGTGAGGCCTTGTCGCCGACCGAAGAAATGGACGCCATCGACAAGCAGGTGAAGGGGCTGTTTGAGCAGAGACGCCAAGGGCTCGACGCCCTCCCGGCCCTGGCCGCGCGTGACATGCGAGGTGTCGCCAGCAAGCTTCGGGTCGCCGTAAAGGTCATGGACCATGAACGCGGCGACGGCTTTGAGTTGTTTAAGGGCGCGGTGGCCGAGATGCAGCACGTCCGATGCGCTCATTGCGGCGCGCCGATTGTTGGAACCTAGCAGCGCCGAGATTGAGGTTTACGGGCCTTTCGCCCACACGACCTTTCCCTGTCATCAGGCACTGGGCTTTCGCCTGTAAAGACGCTGCAATAGATGCAGAGAATGTCCTCGATTTCGCGATAGCTCAGTCCATGGAACTCGGGGGGCAACCGCTCACGAGAAATAGAGCGGACGTTGCCGCCGAGACCATCAATCAGCGCCTGGGCACCTCGGCGTGTCCCGTTGTGGAGGTAGATCGCCTCTGGCTCACGTCGAAGACACAGCCCAATCCGATCGGCGGCGTCATAGTCGAGCATCTCTCCGGCGCCACGGACTGGATCAAGCGTCATTTCGACTTGGCTTAAAAGGGCGTCGAACGAGTTGGTGCCGCGCAGTCGTTCCTGATCTGCCAGCAATTTCGCGCGGCTGGCCAACAACACGGCAGGCGGTAATAATTGCTGGTGACTATGCTTCCCCCAAGGCGTCTCTAGCCCCACCGATCGATGGATGGCTTCGGCTAAGTCCTCTCCTGCCCGCCAGTAACTGTCCTCCTCGGCACGCTCGTCGGCTCGCAGTCGATAGTGCCGGACGATGGCGCGCAAAACGGCAGACGACGGGACAGCGGCCATAGTCACGCTCCAAGGCAATGCGAGAGCGACACGGTTTCAACCGTTAAACCAAACGTCAACGCGTCTTGCGTCGGAGACGTACCGCCTCGCCCGATTGCGTACCTGCTCGCGGGAGCTAGGACCGAAACGGTCGGTGCTCGCCCTGGAGCGCTTGGAGAGCCTCTGCCGGGCGGGCTGGTGCGGGTCAAGGGCGGCTTCGCCGTCGCTTCGCGATGCGCCCCGCAGGGCGCACCCTTGACGCGCGCCAGCCCGTCCGGCCCTTGTTCCACCAAGCGATCCAGGGCGGATTGTCTCCGAACGAAGGTTGGGGATAGCCGGAACGTCGGTTCAGATCTCCACACAATGCACTTCGACGCCGGTGATTTTTTCCAGATGCGTTACGCGGCCAAAAGGGAAGTTGGGGGCGTAGAAAAACGCGTAGCGATAAGTCTCAGCCGCGCCGGCCAATTTTTTAAGATCCTTCACCAGCTTGCCATTGTTGTTGGGGCTGACCGCCGCAAACGATTCAGCGCCAACCAAACCCGGCTCGACGCTCATTATGTCGAGGGGTTGGGCAAAGCTTGCTCCGGGCGCAAGGTGAAAACCGCCCGCGTCTGGATGGCGGTGAAGCAGCCACTCGGTCGCCTTCAGGGCCACCATGAACGTGAAGGTCTGATTGATCTGCTCTATCAAGTTCAGGGGCTGATGACTGATTGGATGAAAGCCGATCGGCTCGAATTTCATTCTCCTCAGGACCTCGCGCGGAGTTACGGCAGCCCGTAGCACCGTCATCGCCTTGGCCGTGGCGTCGTCTAGCGTCGCGAGATGCGCATTTAATTCGTCACTGGTATGGATAGTCAAAATCACCGCGCGTTCCCCCGCCGACAACTTCCGATGATCCACCGTCAAATGGATGCGAAGGCTATGAGGTAGGCGAAGATCTGGTCGGTTACGACTCTTCAAAGGCCCGCTTTCCGCCGCGTCGCCAGAGCGCCAGGGTATGTTCGCGGTCCTCGCCTTGGAGCATCATCGCCAGCGTCAGGAACGCGCCGTAGAGCGCGGCGCGGTCGTCGCCGGTCAGATCGACGAGGCCGGCCTTCTGCACCAGGCCGCCGAGTTCGATCAGGTGATGCGTCCGCTCGCGCCGCTGCATCACCCAGGTCCGCGTGTCCGTCCTGGCCCGCCGCGCCTCAAGCCTGTGTCGCGCCGCGTTGATTCGACGGACGGCGTCATTGTTCGCCGCCAGCAGCGCGCGCAGGTTCTGCCTTCCCGCTGCGAAAGAACCCCGCCCCGCGCTTGCGCCACTCCGCCTTGCGGGCAGCGTCCTTCGTCTCGACTAGGCCCAGCAGCCCGCCCGCCAAGGTCTCGACATCCAGCGCGTCGGCCCCTGTGGCGATCACCAGTTCGCCGAGCTGTTTGATCTTCCGCTCCTTCAGCGTTCTGGCCTTGTCTTCCAGCGTCTTCAGCTCTGCATCAAAGTCTCGGGGCTTGCGCATCGCAGTCTCCATGAGTGCGGGATGCGAAGAGGATAAAACAACGGCGCTCGGAAGGCTGTAAGGTCGGCGGAACACATTGGGACGGTCCGGTCCCTCCCGAGATTTTAATCTTGGAGGGCGCGCTTATACGTCGTGCCGACGTGCGCTCAGGATAGTAAGTGGTCTGTCGCCATGGCGATCTTCCACTTCTCCGTCAAAGTCATCAGCCGCGCCACCGGGGCCAGCGCCGTGGCCTCGGCCGCCTATCGCTCCGCCTCGCGGCTGCACGACGAGCGGTTGGATCGCGATCACGACTTCACCAACAAAAGCGGCGTCGTCCATTCCGAAGTGATGCTGCCGGACGGCGCGCCCGACCATCTGACCGACCGCGCGACACTGTGGAACACCGTCGAGGCCGGCGAGAAGCGCAAGGACGCCCAGCTCTCCCGCGAGGTCGAGTTCGCCATCCCCCGCGAGATGGACCAGGCCCAAGGCATCGAGCTGGCCCGCGACTTCGTCCAGCGCGAGATGGTCGATCGCGGGATGGTCGCCGATCTCAATGTGCATTGGGATATCGGCCCCGATGGCCTGGCCAAGCCCCATGCCCACGTTATGTTGTCGATGCGCGAGGTCGGCGACGACGGGTTCGGCGCCAAGGTCCGCAACTGGAACCGTACCGAACTGGTCGAGCATTGGCGCGAGGCCTGGGCCGATCACGTCAATGAGCGGCTGGCGCAGATCGACATCGACGCGCGGATCGATCACCGCAGCCTGGAACACCAGGGCATCGAGCTTGAGCCGCAGAACAAGATCGGCCCGGCCGCCGGGCGCAGGGCCGACGAGGGCCTGGAGGCCGATCGGCTCGACGAACACCACGAGATCGCACGGGCCAATGGCGAGCGGATCATCGCCGATCCTCGCATTGCCCTAGACGCCATCACCAAGCAGCAAGCCACCTTCACCCGCCGTGACCTGGCGATGTTCATGCACCGTCATTCGGATGGGAAGGAGCAGTTCGACCGGGCCATGGGCGCCGTGCAGGCCTCGCCCGAGCTGGTGGCCTTGGGCCAGGACGGACGCGGCCAGGATCGGTTCACCAGCCGCGAGATGATCGCGGTCGAGGACCGCCTGCACCGCGCCGCCGCCGTGATGGCCGAGCGTCGGGCGCATCGGGTCAGCGAACTGGATCAGCGCCGCGCTTTGGCGCTCGCGGAGCAGCGCGGTCTCGTCCTCTCTGGCGAGCAGAAGGCCGCGTTTGAGCATGTCACCCAGGCCCGCGATCTGGGCGTGGTGGTCGGCTACGCCGGCACCGGCAAGTCGGCGCTTCTTGGCGTGGCGCGGGAGGCCTGGGAAGACGCCGGCTATCGCGTTCAGGGCTTGGCGCTGGCGGGTATCGCCGCCGAGAACCTGGAGGGCGGCTCTGGCATCGCGTCCCGCACAATCGCCAGCCTGGAGCATCAGTGGAGCCAGGGGCGCGAGCTGCTCGACGCCCGCGACGTGCTGGTGATCGACGAGGCCGGGATGATTGGTTCGCGACAGATGGAGCGGCTGTTGTCGGCGGCCGAGAAGGCCGGGGCGAAGGTGGTGTTGGTCGGCGATCCCGAGCAGCTTCAGGCCATCGAGGCCGGAGCGGCGTTCCGGTCGATCGCCGAGCGTCATTCTCACGTCGAGATCACTCAGGTTCGGCGGCAGCATGAGGACTGGCAGCGCGACGCCACGCGGCATCTGGCCACCGGTCGGACGGGCGAGGCGCTGGCATCTTACGAGGCGCGTGGCATGGTCCACGCCGCCGAGACCCGCGACAAGGCGCGGGAGGATTTGGTCGAGCGTTGGGATCGCGACCGCGTGGCCGAGCCCGGCAAGAGCCGGATCATCCTGACCCACACCAATGACGAGGTGCGCGATCTCAACCTGACGGCCCGCGAGCGGCTGCGCCAGGCCGGCGCCTTGGGCGAGGACGTGACGGTCAAGGCCGAGCGCGGCGAGCGCGCATTCGCGGCCGGCGATCGGCTGATGTTCCTGAAGAACGATCGCGGGCTGGGGGTGAAGAACGGCATGCTCGGTGAGATCGAGCAGGTATCGGCCACCCACATAACCGTGCGTCTCGACGCCGGGCGTCCCGACGCAGGGCGCTCGGTCGCCTTCGACCTGAAGGATTACGCCCAGGTCGATCACGGCTACGCGGCCACCATCCATAAGAGCCAGGGCGTCACGGTCGATCGGACCCATGTGCTGGCGACGCCGGGGATGGATCGCCACGGCGCCTATGTCGCCCTGTCGCGGCATCGTGACAGCCTGCAGGTTCACTATGGCCGCGACGAGTTCGAGGATTTCGGCAAGCTGACCCGCGTGCTGTCGCGCGAGCAGGCCAAGGACATGGCCAGCGACTTCGCCGAGCGGCGCGACATTCATGTGCCGGCGTCGATGCGGCCCAAGGAGCCGCCGCAACGCGAGCGCGGGATGTTCGCCGGATTCCGCCCGGCCAGCCCCCCGCATCAACCGACGGCGCCGGCGCGTGATGACGATCAGGTTGTTCAGAGCCGGGTGATCGAGCGCCACGCGCGCGCCGCGGCCGACGTCATGCGTATGAACGACCGCGGCTTGCCGGTGCTCGCTCATCAGCGGCAGGCCCTGGAGCAGGCGCGCGAGGCCGTGGGGAAGATCGGTCGGTACGCCGCCAAGGATCTGGAGCGGGCCTACGTCCGCGATCCAGGCTTGGCCGGGGAGACTGCGTCGGGGCGCACTCAGCGAGCGATCCGCGTCCTTCAGCTTGAGGCCGAGGTCAGGGCAGATCCGCGTCTGCGCGCCGACCGCTTCGTCGAGCGCTGGCAGGGCCTGGAGCGCCAGCGCTCAGCCCTGCATCGCGCGGGCGACATGACCGGGGCCGGCCAGGTCCAGGACCGCATGGGCGCGATGGCCAAGAGCCTGGAGCGCGACCCGCAGGTGGAGTCGCTGCTGCGCGCCCGCAGGCCCGAGCTATGGCTCCCGGCCGAGATGGGGCGCAGCGTCGGCCAGGGACTCTCGGACTACCTCGGCATCGGGCGCGGCCGAGGACTTGGCATCTGAAAGCAGGAGGTTGGGATGGATCAGGATATCGGATCAGAAGCGCCGGTAGATCCGGCGGCGGTGGCGTTCGAGGCGTTGCGGCGGGAAGTGGCCTTGTTGAATGTCGCTCTGGCAGGGCTCGCCGCCGAACGAGCATCGGTCCCAGATTACAGCGAGACGCTGGGCGAGATCGCTCAAGGCGTGAGGGTCGCGGTTGGGCGGATAGGGAAGTTGGCGACGAGTCCGGCGTTGGCGGCTACGCCCGCTGAGATCGCGCAGCAGATTGCGGCGGCCGGTGATGAGGCCCGGCGACAGGACCGCGCGACGTTGCATCAGGCCCAGGAGATGCTTCAACGAGCGGCCGGCGATCTTCGCGGCTGGGTCGATACCGCGCGATTGGCCAGCGTGCAGAACTGGCGGCTTTTGCAGGCGGCGTTGGCCGGTGTGGTCGGCGGCGCGGTTCTCGGCGCGAGCTTTCCAGTCATCGTTGCGCAGGCGGCTCCAGAACAATGGGCTTGGCTCGAGAGGAGGGCGGCCCGCGTGCTTCACCGCGATATGTGGCCGGCTGGTGAGCGACTGCTGGCTGTCGCTGACCCGCAGCGTTGGCAGGAGATACAAACCGCGCGGCGGATCGTCGAGCAAAACCGTGATGTGCTGGCTCGGTGCGTAGCTGCCGCTCAAAAGGCCAAGGGCGCAAAGCGCTGTCTGATCAGCGTGGACTCCCTGAGCGCGTCATGATGCACGTGCTCTCGCCATTGAATTGGATAGCACTAAGTGCTACATATTTCTCATGACCGAGGCCAACGACGTCGCGCGGGTCTTCAAGACGGCTTGGTTCACCAAGGCGGCCAAGAAAGCGCTGATCAAGGACAGCGAGCTTTGCGCGGCGGTTGCGGCGGCCATGGCAGGCCAGGCCGATGATCTGGGTGGCGGGGTGTTCAAGAAGCGCCTCGACAAGAACCGTAGCCGCAGCATCATCCTGGCCAAAGGTCGAAGGTATTGGGTTTACGCCTATCTGTTCGCCAAGAAGGACAGGGCAAATATCGACGACGACGAATTGAAGGCCTTTCGTAAGTTGGCCGATCTCTACGCCGAAAAGACCGACGTGGAGATCGCCAAGGAGCTACGGGCCAAGGCGATTTTGGAGATCTGTCATGACCAAGCGCAAGTTTAAGAGCGACGCCTTCGAGGCGATCCATGACAACGTCGCTGGGATGTACCGGGCCGGCACGATCGACAAGGCCACGATGCGCGACTTCGACGCCACGTGCCTCACCGTGCCGCCGATGATCGAGCCCGCGCAGATCAAACAGCTCCGCGAGAGCAACCATGTCAGCCAGCCGGTCTTTGCCCGCTATCTCAACACCAGTGAGAGCACCGTGGAGAAGTGGGAGGCCGGGGCCAAGAAGCCCAGCGGGGCGGCGCTCAAGCTGCTGGCAATTGTCCAGAAGCACGGCTTGCAGATCCTCGTTTAACGGCGAGGGGTTTCGCTTCAGAACGCATCGCTACTTGTCGCGATTGACGTTGTCTTTCGTCGAGCTGTCGGGGTTGTCGCGAGCATATTCGCGCCCGTTAATCCTCACCGTGTGAGCGCCAGGGTGCTCGCCACGCTTAATTTCGGCCACAACGTTTCTGCGCGGAACGTTGGTCCTCGAACCAATGTCGTAGTGTTCGTTCCGCCCGCCCGGACCATCATTGCGCCCTCGGATCTTTGTCATCAGTTTTCTTCCCAAGCTGAAAGCCAGCTTCGCCATATGTACCTCAATCCGGGGGCGGTGAAAATCCGATACGGTTGACAAAATGAGAGATATTTCGGAAAAGGTTGCTGCGGAGTGGCAGGCGCAGGACTTAAGGACCCCACGTGGATCAGGCTGAAGCATTTCTTTTTGACCAGGTGCCGCCGAGCCGGCGGGCCTTGATACCCACGGCGCTTAAGACGGCTTACGCCGCCGCTGCCGCTCACATAGACGACACCCCGTTCCTCAAAGTGCCGAGCGTTCAGCGTGGGCGGATTGTGCAATGGGCAGTCGATTACGGCCTGGCTGGGCTGATCCAGAGCGGCCAGTGGGATGCGGACTTTCGGTGGCGGTATTTCGAGAAGCCGACCGGCCAATATCTCGAAGTTCTATTGTCGCACTCGGTTGTCACCGTGAGTCAGGTGGCCGAGCCCGAAAAGCAACCACGCGACGTTCGGTTTCGTGCTAACCGGCGGCTGAGGAACCAAGGCTGGCTGAAGGGACTTCCCGATCCATCTGGCAAGGTCGAAACGCTGGGCGTCCCGCACATCCTCCTGGTCCATGGTCATCAGGATCTGAACTTTGCGCATCTAGGCTTGCCGAACGAGGACCATGCGAAGGGTTATTTGTACCGGACGCCGAACTTGATGCAGATGCCGCATGAAGTCGCCGCGCCTTTGTATCCCATCGAGGATACGGACGTCGAAGCGGTGATGACACTGAAGGAAGAGATCGATAAGTGGCGTAGGGACAATGCCAACGACGCCTGACAACATTATCGCGTTCCCCGCCGCCGCCCGCGCTCTCACAGCCGGGCGGCGATTGATTCCGTCGCGCCTTCAGGACGGGCGCCGGGCGGTGCGGCTGACGCAGACCGAACTTGCCGAGCGCATCGGCGTTACTCGGCAATCGGTTTCGGCTTATGAACGAGGGGACAAATCCCCCGAAAGCGATACGTTCGCGAAGATCTGCGAGGCCCTTGGTCAGCCGCCGGCATTCTTCACCGCTGAGGACGCGCCTGACTTTGGCCGCTACAGCGTCCGCTTTTTTCGAAAGGTCGGGCCTGACACTCTTCGCCGAAATGAAGCTTGTGCGGTCCTGACCACTTGGTTCGCTCAGACCGCGCGCTACCTCGACGGCTTCGTCAACTATCCTGCCGTAGATATTCCGCAAGCGGCGCCGGCCGACCCATCCGGTCGCTACTCCGAAGACGAAATTGAAGCGATCGCTGAGGATTGCCGTCGCCAATGGGGCCTTGGCTTGGGTCCTATCTCCAATGTTGCAGCATTGATCGAGAGCAAGGGCGTGGCGCTCTGCCGTTATGAGATCGAGGGCGAGCGCATCGACGCCTTCTCATTTTGGAATGGCGATCGTCCCTTCGTGTTTATGGCCGCTGAGAAGGAGTCCGGCGCGCGTGTGAGGTTCGATCTCGCCCACGAACTGGGTCACCTAATCCTTCATCGTTGGATTGAAGCCGAAGAGATCGCCGACCCCAAAACCCTTAAGATCATTGAGCGCGAGGCAGATCGCTTTGCGGGTGCGTTTTTGCTGCCGCGACGCTCTTTCCCTAGCGAAGTATATTCCATTCGATTGGATGCGTTCTTAGAGCTTAAAAGGCGGTGGCGCGTTTCTGTCCAGGCGATGATCTATAGATCTAGCGATCTGGGCGTCATCGACGAAAACCAGTTTACCAACCTGTATAAGCAACTGTCCTTTCGGAAGTGGCGCACTAAGGAGCCACTTGACGATCCGAGGCAAATTGCGATCGAGCAACCTAAACTAATGCGCCGAGCAATGGAGCTTATCTTGGATGGTGGCAGGGTTCATCCGGACGAGATACTGGCCGACCTTGCGCTGAGCCCGCGCATAATTGAGAGATTTTGCGGCCTGCCGGATGGCTCGTTGGCGCGCGAGGGGGGAGAAGCCCCGGATCTCACTCTTAAATAATGCGCAGCGGCGAGCGGTAAGCCTCCCAGGCGGAGCATGTTACAACGCTTGTGGCATTACGTATTGGCGACATTTCCGATCAATGTTGCGGATGTCGGATCGTAGGTAAATTGAGTAATCGACCCATCCCTTACCTTCGCAACCGCCTCATCAATAGCTGCCAGGGGGACTAGATACCACTCTTTCGGTTGCACGGCTCGACCGAAGCGATCCTCTATTGTGAGGTCGATCCGAGCTGGCGCGAACACCCGATGAAGCAAGTTCTCTAGCTTGCCGCGATTAATATTGAACAGCTTGTAGGTCGCCACTATTTCGACCTCCGCCAGTAGATACGTGGCGTCGTTCACTGCCTGCGAAATCCGAGTTTCGACGGAGCCGCCGGTTACCCCAATCTTGTGGATTAGGTTCCGGTGGGCGGCAACATCTGGATGGTTAGATTTGCTTCGTAGAACATAAATCGTGCCGCTCTCGAGGTCTTCGCCCTCGCTTGACGCGCCGAAGAGCGGGCCGGCCGACGGCACCGTAATTCGCCGGCCAGTCTCGTCCTTGTAGAGCGCCCGTTGCAGCGACCGCCGTAGAAGGTTGCTTTGGGTTCCGTTGGCGAAAATGACACGTAAGCGCGCGTCTGATTCTCCATTGGGCGCCTTGATGGCCTCGCCCATGTCGGCGACGTAAACGACCTGCCCACTGAGAATGAAGAAGTCGCCCTGGGCCACACTCGGATCGCGACCGAACTCACGCGCCTCTCTGACGCCGGCCGCCAACTCAGCCTGCATCTGATCGAACAGTGGCTTGAACTGATCGAAATCCTCGCAGCGTTCGCGTTGGGCGATCTCCTCTGCGGCGCGGACTTCGTCACGTGACTTAACATGCCTCAGAACCGTGATGTCCACCTCGGCGGGCGGAACGACGCCGAGTTCCGCGAGTAAGCTCGCATCATCTTTAAATTCGGCCTGGCCTTCCGCAACGCCGACACCTCCAGAGAGTAGGCCGTGTGTATCCAAGTGGGCAACCAACTGTTGGCAATCGGCCTGGGCACGTATGCGCTCAAGTCGGACGGCACAAAGCCGCTCAAAAATATCCCGGTCCTCAGTAGGCTGCGGAGCGCGGCCGTGTTTATCGACGAATTTCAAGATGTCCTCGAAGCCCGCGATGATCCGTTCCTCGCGCGGCGTTCTGATCGCAACCGCCTTGGTTTCGACGGCGACGCCGAGCTCTTCGAGTAGCTCACGATCACTTAGCTCAGCCATTGGCGGACTGTGCCACGTGGCGAGCGAGGACAGCCACGCCTTCGGCCATACGCTGTTCCCAGGCGTCTTGTGACTTGATATCCGGTAGCCGGCCGCGCTCCTGTTTGAACTTCCGCGCGCGAAGCGCCAGATCCCGCGCCTCTTCCAGCGGGATGCCGGCACGCTTGCCAGCGATGGCCACTTCGACTTGCTTGAGCATCTGTTCGTTCATCGATTTGGCTAGCACCGCATAGGCCGCCTCAAAAGGATTAATCCCATCGATTAGGTCGATGTCTAGCTCGCGCACGCTGAGAGCAAACTTGCGCACACCATCGACGAAAGCGGTGCTCCCCCTCAGCTCGTCATTCCCCACTCCACCTGCCACCGCGTTGGCCTTCTGCGTTAGATTCAGCGCGGCAATAGCGTGTTGACGTACGGCCTCTTGATCCTCGTCGCTCAGTTCGGGGAAGCGGTCCCTCACGATCTTGCCCATACGCAGTTGGGTCAACTCCTGCGGCGCCGTCTCGTCGTCGAAAATACCTCGTTCAACAATGGTCTTGTCCTGCACGAAGGCAGTGATGATCTCGTTTAGATCTTCCTGGCAGATGCGCTTCGCCTCAAGACTTTTTGGCGCAACTAACCCCTTGATTTCCATGTGAATCTGGCCAGTCGCTTCGTTGACTCCGACGTTAGCACCACCTTCGTGATAGCCGTCAGGTCCATAGTCGAAGCCCTCTTTGGGGCCGAGATCTTTAGGGGTGAAGTCAAAGCGCGGAGCCAAGACCTGTTCCATGAGTAGGCTGGCCGCGATGGCTTTCAACGTGTCATTCAACGCATCGACCACCAGCTCCTGACTGGCATCGGGCTCGGCTATCAGGTTTGTGAACCTCGCCACCGCCTTACCCGGCGCGTCACGGGTGGCACGGCCAATAATTTGAATGATCTCAGTTAGGCTGGAGCGATAGCCAACGGTCAGGGCGTGCTCGCACCAAATCCAGTCGAACCCCTCCTTGGCCATACCCAAGGCGATGACGATATCCACATGGTCGCGGTCGGCCCGATGCATTGGGTTCTTCAACGCGCTGATAACCCGATCCCGCCTAGCGCTGTCATCATCCACAAGGTCAGCCACCTTCAGCAGGCGCCCATCCGCCCGGCGGATGAGATGAAAGCCGGTCACGGGGTCCTCGCCCTCCCAATCACCGAGGGCGCTCATGATCTCGTTGGCTTCCTTGATCTTGTCGGCGGTGCTCTCCCGAGAGTTGACGTTCGGAATGTGGACGATTGTCTTTAAGTCGGCATCCAAGACCTTCATGATGCTGTCAAGGTAACTTCCCGAATAGAAGAAGTAACTTATATCCAATGTCTTAAGATGATCGTAGCCGTTGAGTTGCTCGTGGTAGGTATAAGTCACAGTCACGAACCGCGCCTCGTCACCGGGGCTTAGAACTGCCTCGGCGTCACCTCGAAAATACGAGCCAGTCATCGCCACAATGTGCGCCTTGTCGCGGCTGATAAACTGCGCAAGTTGCGCGCCCAGCCGGTTGTCCGGGTTGGCACTGACATGATGGAATTCGTCCACTGCGATTAGGCAGTTATCGAATGCCTCAACGCCCAGTTCATCAACCGCGAAACGGAATGTCGCGTGCGTGCAGACCAAAATAGGGTCCGCGCTCGCGAGAAACTCACCCACTGCTTTGACTTTCGACTTGGCGACGCGCGGTTCATCGATGCCGGGCGCATTACAAAGGTTCCATTGGGGCTGGACCGTCCAGTCCCAATAGAAGCCATAGGTGGCGAGTGGCTCGTCAGCGAAGCTGCCGCCAATCGAGCGTTCGGGCACTACAATGATGGCCTTGTGGACGCCTTGGTTGTGAAGCTTGTCCAGAGCGATGAACATTAGCGCTCGCGACTTGCCCGACGCCGGCGGCGACTTGATAAGCAGATACTGCTCACCCCGCCTGTCATAGGCCCGCTCTTGCATGGCACGCATGCCCAGCTCATTGGCCTTCGTCGAGGCCCCGGTGCGGCCGGCAGTGAAGGCGACCGCAGGGATGGGCTTAGCTGTCGTCACGAGCAGCGCTCTTCAAAGTTCAAATCGACCATCAAAAAACCCCCCAATCACGGCCGCCATTCATTTCGAAGTATCCACCAATAGCTTTGCTTTTGCTTGTCCAGCGTGCCTTGTCGCCGGCGTTTGCTAAGGTGAGATGAATCCTATCCGGCTGCACGCGTTCCAACAATATCACGGCTTGATCATATGTATTTGGCCCCCCGTCACCCGGAATGGGGAGTGTCAACTTATCCATTTTATTATTACTGTAATATAACGTACAATCTTTGTATTCTTGACCTTCGTAGGAAATGGCGAAATGCCCCAGCATTGTATCAACTGGAACGTCAATTGCCGGCGCACCAAAGAATACACGAGTCATTCTCTTCAGCATCAACTGATTTCCAGGCACGTTTTTTCCACGGGTTTTCCCAATGTTACCCGCTGAAATCCACAAACGGCGAGCGGCCCTAATCTTCATCAGATCTGACAGAGAAAGCGCAGTCGCGCTTTTACTAGCGGGCAGAACGTCGTCGTCCGTTAAAGCCGGCGCTTCAAGGTTTTCTCTTTTGTCGTACTGCACCTTATAGCGAGCCAGGAGATTGGCATCCAAGGTGTCAGACGCTTTCCAAAGGCCGTCGAACCATTTGAAATAGCCATCAACTGACGGAGCGACCGGTGCCTTCCCGTTTGCATCCGTGACCAAGAATCCGGCCTCATGACCCCGCACAAGGCCGGAATAGGAGAGATTTCCGGAGCCGGACAATACCCGTTGCTGCCCCACACCCTTGAACATAAATACTTTCGGGTGAAACGGAACGCTAGGCATGCAGCTCGTTCCAAGAGCCTGAATACCACCAAATATGCGAATGCGGTCAGCGTGTAGATCAAGGAGGCGGCTCAAGCATGCAGGGTCGGTCCGCCTATAGTCGAAAGACGTAATCCATCTTATTGGAAATTTGTTCAGGCCACCGTCCAGTTCACGCTCGAACATGTTAAGCAAATTGAGGAGCCCGCTCGATGTAATGTAGGCTACCGCGACATCCGCCTGATCTGCAAATTTTGCAGCAACGCACGCCCTAAGTGTCTCCAAGGTTGAGTGAGCCCCTGGCTGCAAAACATGATCAACATTCATGCGGTTTTCCCCAAGACGACTTTACCGGTACTCTTGTCTGCATACATCTGGAATAGCTTCTCTAGACGCTCAGTATCGTTCTTGAATTTCCTCCCGATGTAGACTCGCTCCACGGTCTCGTCGTTAGCCTCGTGGGCTTTGCGCAAGTCTGATGGCATCTTGTCGGGATCATAGAGTTCGCCCACAGTTGCTGGAAAGTGCGCCTCACGCGCCAGCAGGATATTCTCTGCGGCCAGGGTCAGGGCGGCTCGATTCTGAGCAGTCAAAAATGGAACTGGGAAGGTATTCCAGCCAATTGTATTAGAATACCGGTAGTCCGTTTTGATTTTTCCGCAGACTGCTGCGACCCAAATAAGGTGAAGCTTCGACAATAAGATCGCGATGTTCCACAGCTCTGCGTCGTAGATCGCAAGAGCGCTATCGGCGACGATCACGTCGCTGTCGATCAATCCCACTGGGAGATACTCGCGGCGCTCGGATGAGTGGCGAGGAACGATGATGGCGCTACGTTGTGCGACACCCTGGATCTGCACGAAGCGATAGGGTTTGGCTGCGAAGGACCGGGTGGACTCGGCGTTAGATTCCAAACGCGTACGCTTCACCCCGTCGAAGCGCGCCGCCAATTCCGGTATCGCCGATGCCTCGGCGAAGCCTTTCTCGTCGACCCAAACGCACGCGCGATGCCGGCCAGATATGAAGTCATCCGCGCCTTGAAACCACTTGAGGTACTGGCCTGAGGCCGGATTTGTTCGGATTAGCTCTCGCCGCTCATCGTCATCCATTAGCAGGTAACCCGCGTCGCGGGGCATATTACCAAAGACCATTGGTGAGAGTGAATTGAGCGGCAACCTCGCAGCGTCAATCACAATGTTGGGAGCGGGTATAAGGTAGGCATTGATGTTATCGACTTGGCGCTCAACAAGCTCTCCGTCTGGCTGCATTTCAAACAACTTGCAGACGTCAATGTCGGCGTGAGTCATACCAACCACTACCACCGTGACTACAGCGTTGTGGCTCGCAAGATTTGCCCATTTGAACGAGTTGTATGCAAAGTGAATTCGTGCGCCCGTCTCCAAAATGGCCGGCCATAGCACTGGCACCAGCTGGCCTTGGCATATCGAGTTCGTGCTGACGAGGGCCGTAGCCCCTACGGTGTGTCTGCCGTAATCGGCCGCCTTCATGAACCAGCCCGCGACATAGTCCAGCGACTTCCAGCTTGAGATCCTGTGAGCAAAAATGGACGCGAGATCGGATTTTTGTTCGTCGGATTGCCACTTGCTGCCGAGATATGGTGGGTTTCCGCATATATAGGTTTCGCCGCCTTCATTTTCAAAATCGATTTGAGCTTGATCGAGCGGCGTCTCGAAAAGGTCGCTGGCGAGCAGTTTGACCCGTGTGCCCGTAGGCGGCCAAAGGCTAAGCCAGTCCAACCTTAGGGCATTGCCACAGGTGATCCAGTTCTGGGTATCCAGCGGCAGAAACGCGGCCAAGGCTTCCTGTTGACCGCGATAGACGACGTCGGATTGGTATTCTGCGATGATGAGAGCTAGTCGCGCAATTTCGGCCGGGAAGTCGCGCAGCTCGATGCCCCGGAAATTGGTGAGACGAATCTCCGTGCGTCGGTCGGCCTCGCCGCGACGCCGGTTGATCTCCGCTTCAATGGCCCGCATCTGCTTGTAGGCAATAACCAGGAAATTTCCGGAACCGCAGGCTGGGTCGAACACCCGGATTTTTGCAATTCGTTTGCGCAAGTTGAGTAACGAGCGTGCGTTGTCGCCTGCTTGCTCCAAATGAACGCGCAGATCATCAAGGAATAGTGGGTTGAGTACCTTCAGGATGTTCGGCACGCTGGTGTAGTGCATTCCGAGGGCTCCGCGCTCCTCCTCGTCCGCCACGGCCTGAATCATGGAGCCAAAGATGTCAGGATTGATCTCCTGCCAGTTCAGCGCCGCCGCACGCAGAAGGTAAGATCGCGCGATTTTACTGAATTTTGGGCAGTCGGCCGATCCGGAAAACAAACCGCCGTTGACGTAGGGCATCGCGTCCGCCCAAGGGCGAAAATTGGATGTCGCGCGCTCATCGAGCTTCGTGTTCATTGAGCGGAACAGCTCTGAGATGACTTCGTGGGTGTTGCTCGATTGACCGTCGCTCATACGCTCGACAGTCGCGGAGAACAGGCTGTTACCGAGAAAAATCCCCGTGTCCTCCGCAAACAGGCAGAAAATCAATCGGGCCATAAAGTGATTGAGGTCGTGGCGACGCTCTGCGCCAGCCCAGTCGGGATTGTCCTTTAGGAGCTCAATGTAGAGTTTGTTCAGGCGCCCGGTCGCCTTGATATCGACCGGATTGTCCTTGATTTGCTTGATCGTTGAGATCCCTGCCAGGGGCAGGAAAAACGCGAAATGGTCTGAAAACTTTGGATAGGCACAAGCTAGCGCCTCCCCCGTCATCAGCTCTTCAGCCTCGAACATGACGCCATCAGTTGCCAAGATAAACTTGACCTTGTTGATCGCTGTCTTTGGGCTGGTGCGCAGCGCGGAAAGAGTTTCGCTCACTCGGCCTTCCGCGCACACTGCCATGTGGATGTTGTTGCGTTGGAGGACACCACCCACGACGTCCGAAGCGTTACCCGATCCGGCTCGCAAGCGCTGGACCGTCACTTGTCGGTTTCCGAACGCGGCGAGAAAGGCAAACGGGAACTCAGCGGCGTCGAATGAGACGCTTGCAAGCTCCGATACGGCTTCTTCGATCTCGACGGCGTTCATAAGCGACCATGGTTTAAAACTGGTGCGTCGGTTCTAGCGGAGTCGATCCCGCCCGGCCATCGCCGGTCCTACATGGCTACGCCCCACGACAGTAGCTTCGGGAAAAATTTTTCTAGAAGCGCATTCTCGGCTCTTTGAGTTTGGCTATTATTTTAGTGTTTGCGGATCGATTTGTGGGACGAAATCCGCCGAAAATCGCTCTAACGCTTTGTAAAGTTGGGCAATTGACGACATGATCGCGTCCACCCTCTCCGCCACCCCCTTGTTTGCAGATGTTCGTAGACGGCCGTAGCCGTCTCGAAATCCGCTTGCCTGCAAAGGCCTCGCGGCGGCCTCCAGCCGATGGCGCCGATCAACGCGGTTCGCGGGCGGCGTCGGGGCCGAAGACGCCAGGCCGGACTCGGTCTTCCCGACTGACGAGAGGCACGACGCCTTGCGCGCCCCCGCCGGGGGCGGCCCGCATCGCCGACCATGGGCTGAACCTGGGTTCGACGTGACGCCGGCCTCAGCATTTCACCCTATGCCCCGTCCCAGCTAAAAATCGGACCGTCCACGCTCTTGAAGCCTTCGAAAGGTTCGGGGTGATGGCAAGCGACGTCGCGTCAGAAAATTCCAGTCCGGTTCCGCGATTGGACATGCGCGAACCTCCGGCCGGATCAGAGCGTCGCGCCTTCATGACGCGCGGCGCCAGGACCTTGTCGACCGGAGCCCTGACCGCCAAGGCCTCCCGAGGCGGTCTCGCCGTCTCCGTCAGGCTCGGCTGAGGCGGCGATGGCGCGACCGATCGCCAGTTCGGGGCAGGAGCCCGGGTCGCGCGATCGCCGCGGACGACGTCGCGCGCGCCTCGGGCTTTCCATCGCGGTCGGCGCCCTGACGACGATGGTCGCGACCGCCGCCCATGCGCAGGCGCCCGCGCGGCCGGCCACGCCCGCCGAACTGGAACAGCAGGTCACGGCGGTGCGAGAGCAGCTTCGCGCCATGCAGGAACAGCAAAAGGCGCTGACCGAGACGCTCGACCGGCTGGAGCAACAGTTGGACAGGCAGGCCGCGCCGGCGGCCGCGCAACCCGTCCCGCCGCCTGTCGCGGCCGCGGCGCCCGCGACAGCGCCGCTCCAGGTGGCGGCCTCGGCGCCGCCCGCCGCGACGGAACCGGAAGATTCAGTCACGCGGAAGCTTGTCGACCGCTACCAGGACGGCATCGTCATCTGGGAGAACCCCGACGATGCCAAGGTCCCGTTCCTGCTGAAGTTCAACGTCAACACCCAGGTCCGGTACCTCAACACCACCTCGACCGACGAAACCTTCACCGATCATCTGGGCGTCGTTCGCACCGTCAATCCGCGCAACGACATCACCGTCAACCGCTCGATGTTCATCCTGGGCGGCTACATTTTCGACCGGAGACTGCGCTACAGCTCCACCGTGTGGACGTCCGCCGGGTCGGCCTCGATCGTCGTGGCGGGGAACATCGGCTGGCAATTCAACAAGGCCTTCACGCTCTGGGGCGGCTATACGGGCGTTCCCGGCAGCCGTTCGTTGGTGAACACCTTCCCGTTCTTCCAGTCGACCGACCGCACCATGGCGGACAACTTCTTCCGTCCCGGTTTCACCCAGGGGATATGGGCCAACGGGGACCTCCCGCACGGCCTGCACTACCTGGCGTTCGTCGGCAACGGGCTCAACACGCTGAACATCTCGGCCGCCAAGATCGACACCAATCTGATGGGCTCGGGCAGCGTCTGGTGGGAACCGCTCGGCGACTACGGCCCGCCGGGCAAGTCGCGCAACATGTACGATGACTATTACGCCTCGTCGGATCTGCGCATTCGCCTGGGCACGTCGTACACGCGGTCGAGGGAAGACCGCTTCACCAACCTCGACCAGTCGAGCCCCGAGAACACGTCGATGTACAACTCGGACGGCGTGCTGACCTTCAGCACCGGGGCCTTCGCGCCGGGCGTGACCGTGGACAAGGCCACCTACGAAATGTGGGCGATCGACGGGGGCGTCAAACGGAACGGGTGGTCGCTCAACGGCCAGTACTACTTCCGCTGGGTGGATGACTTCGAGGCCGACGGTCCGATTCCCATCAAGCACATGTTCGATCACGGCTTCGAGCTGTCGGCGGCCACGTTCATCGCTCCCCAGAAGCTGATGGTGTACGGCCGCGGCTCGAGGGTGTTCGGAGAGTTCCGCGACTCCTGGGAGGCGGGCGTGGGCCTGAAGTGGTACTTCGTCCCGACCGAGCGCATGTGGCTGTCCGCGGAGCTGATGCGGACGGTCAACGTGCCCTATAGCGGCACCTTCACCCCCTACACGGCCGGCATGACGGCCTGGGTCCCGATGGTCCAGGCCATCATCGCGTTCTGATAACGGAAGGCGGCCGGCCCCCTCTGACCTCGGCGTCGAAATCGGTTAGCGTCGCCCGGGCCAGGCCTGGGAGAGACCGTTCGTGCGCGATGACCAACCGACACCGACCGCCGACCCAGCCCTCGGGCGCCCCTGGTGGAAGGACGCGGTCGTCTATCAGATCTATCCCCGCTCGTTCCTCGACACCGACGGCGACGGGGTGGGCGACCTGCCGGGGATCACGGCGAAGCTGGACTATCTGAAGGCTCTGGGCGTCGACGTGGTCTGGCTGTCGCCCCACTTCGACAGCCCCAACGCCGACAACGGCTACGATATCCGCGACTACCGCAAGGTGATGGCCCAGTTCGGGACCATGGCCGACTTCGACGCCATGCTGGCCGGCATGAGCGCGCGCGGCATGCGGCTGATCATCGACCTGGTGGTCAACCACAGCAGCGACGAACACGCCTGGTTCGTCGAGAGCCGCAAGGGACGCGATAATCCGTATAGGGATTATTATATCTGGCGTGACGGTCGCGACGCCAGTTTGGGTGGGGGCCCGCCCAACAACTACAGCGCCTTCTTCGGCGGGCCCGCCTGGACCTTCGATCAAAGCACCGGCCAGTACTACCTGCACTATTTCGCCGCCAAGCAGCCCGACCTGAACTGGGAGAACCCCAAGGTCCGCGAGGAAGTCCACGACCTGATGCGGTTCTGGCTCGACAAGGGGGTGTCGGGCTTCCGGATGGACGTGATCCCGTTCATTTCGAAACAGCCGGGCCTGCCGGACCTGACGCCCGCGGAGCGCCGCGCGCCGCAGTTCGTCTACGCCGCCGGCCCCAAGCTGCACGACTATCTGCGCGAGATGCGCCGCGAGGTCCTGGACCGCTACGACACCATGACCGTCGGCGAGGCGTTCGGCCTGCGGCCCGAGGACGCCCGCGACCTGATCGACAGCCGCCGCCGCGAGCTGGACCTGGTGATCAATTTCGACATCGTGCGGATGGACATCGACGGCTGGCGCAAGACCTCCTGGACCCTGCCCCGGCTGAAGGCCCTCTACACCGAACTGGACCAGGCCGCCGGGCCGTTCGGCTGGAACACCCAGTTCCTGTCCAACCACGACAATCCGCGCTCGGTCTCGCATTTCGGCGACGACGATCCGGCCTGGGTCGAGCGCTCGGCCAAGGTGCTCAACACCCTGATCCTGACCCAGCGCGGCACGCCGTTCCTCTATCAGGGCGAGGAGCTGGGCATGACCAACTATCCGTTCCAGACCCTGGACGACTTCGACGACCTGGAGGTCTGGGGCCGTTGGCGCGACGTGAAGCACCGGGTGTCGGAAGCGGAATACCTGGCCAACGCCCGCGCGATGGGCCGCGACAATTCCCGCACGCCGATGCAGTGGACGTCCGGGCCGAACGGCGGCTTCACGAGCGGCAAGCCCTGGCTGCCGGTCAATCCGAACGCGTCGACGATCAATGCCGAAGACCAGGCGGCGCGGCCGGGCTCGGTGCTGGCCCACACGCGCGCGCTGATCGCCTTCCGGCGCGGATCGGCCGACCTGCGCGAGGGCGGCTACCGCGACATCGACCCCGACCACGAACAGGTCTTCGCCTATCGCCGGGGCGAGCGCCTGCTGGTGCTGCTGAACTTCGGCCGCGAGACGGTGCGCTATGCGCTGCCCGACGGCCTGACGGTCGAGGGCGCGGCGTTCGGGGCCGCCGAGGTCGAAGGCCAGGTCGTGACGCTGGCGGGTTGGGCCTCGGTGATCCTGGCGGTTCGAGACGTCTAGCCGCGAAAACAAGGGGCGTATCGACATTCAAGCGCCGTGCACGACCTCGTCCTTCGACAAGCTCAGGACGAGGTCGAACTTAGAGCGCCTCGCTCCGTTGCAAGGCGTCCGCCATTCTCCTCATCCTGAGCCTGTCGAAGGACGAGGAGAACGCACGAAGCTTGAGGTTCGCCCCCCGCCCTAGGCCTTGATCCAGGCCAGCAGGTCCGGGTTCACGACCTCCGGATGGGTCGTGCACATGCCGTGAGGCAGGCCCGGATAGGTCTTCAGCGTGCCCTTCTTCAACAGCTTGATGCCGATCAGGGCCGAGTCGGCGATCGGCACGATCTGATCGTCCTCGCCGTGCATCAGCAGCACCGGCACGTCGACCGACTTGAGATCTTCGGTGAAGTCGGTCTCCGAGAAGGCCTTGATGCAGTCGTAGTGGGCCTTGGTCCCGCCCATCATGCCCTGGCGCCACCAGTTCTCGACCGTGGCCGGCGACACCTTCGCGCCCGGACGGTTGAAGCCGTAGAACGGGCCGGCCGCGACGTCGTGGAAGAACTGGGCGCGATTGGCGACCTGGGCGGCGCGGAACCCGTCGAACACCTCGATCGGCAGGCCGCCCGGGTTCTTGGCGGACTTGACCATGATCGGCGGCACCGCGCCGATCAGCACGGCCTTGGCCACGCGGCCCGGCTTGGCGCGGGCCACATAGTGGATGACCTCGCCGCCGCCGGTGGAGTGGCCGACATGGACGGCGTTCTTCAGGTCCAGGTGGTCGGCCAGGGCGATGACGTCGGCCGCGTAGGTGTCCATCTCGTTGCCGGTGTCGGTCTGGGTCGACCGGCCGTGGCCGCGACGGTCGTGGGCGATGACCCGGAAGCCCTCGGCCAGGAAGAACATCATCTGGTTGTCCCAGTCGTCGGCGCTCAGCGGCCAGCCGTGGTGGAACACGATCGGCTGGGCGGTCTTGGGACCCCAGTCCTTGTAGAAGATCTGCGTGCCGTCCTTGGTGGTGACGAAGCCGCTGCTCATGATGCTGTCTCCTGGAAGTTTGGGCGAGGCCTTGGGAGTCGCCGCCGACGATGTGGACGCGGAGAGGGACGGAAGCGCGCTCATCAGAGCCAGGCTCAGGCCGCTGGTGACCACGTGGCGCCGCGACGCCCCGTCTCGTTCACCCGGACCCTGTTCGCCGAAGCCCTGCTCGCGCGGACCCTGTTCACCGGAGGATGTGGCCATGCGTTCGCCTCGCTGTCGATCCGGCGCGTGTCGCCAAAATCCGTTGGAAGCTAGGCGTTTTCGCCAGCCCGGGCTTGGACATGCTTGCGGTGACTTGAAGGTTCCGCACGCCGGAGCGCCGCACGCCGCAGGTTCATGCAGACGCGCGCGATTAGGCTGGCGGTCAGGCGATCTCGAAGCGGAAGAAGGTGTTGGCCGTCAGCCGTCCGCGACGCGGGTCGAGGCTGACGGGGCGGTCGGGCAGCACACCGGCGTGCAGCAGGTTGCTGGCGTAGACGATGATGCGATTGAAGGCCGCCGCGACCACGCCGGTCTGTTCGTAGAGGGCGTTGGACGCGACGATGTAGCCGCCGCCGTCGGTGGCCGGCGCGGCCTGCATCTCCTGGCGCAGGGCGGCGAAATAGGCCTCGCCACGTTCGGGGCCGACCGCCTCGAAGCCGGTGGCGCGATGGCGATAGAAGGCTGTGCCGCCGTGATCGGGGCCGCACAGATAGTGCAGGATCGCCAGTTGACTGGGCGCGGTGGTGTCGATGTGCGGCAGGCGCTGGGCCAGGCCGGCCTGGTCGGCCGGCAGGGTGGCCATCGACAGGGCGCAGGTGAGGTGGGCCTTGCCGCCGGCGGGCGCGCCGAACGTCTCCGACAGATAGGGTCGCAGGGCCGTGATCAGCGCCGGCGCATAGCCCGGCGGCGCGGGGGCGCGAACGCCGGGATAGAAGTTGGCGGCGGCCCTGACCGGGGCCAGGACGGCCGTGTCGGCGGCGTAGTCGACCAGGCTTTCCGCGCCGGTCAGCAAGCCGTCGAGGATCAGCACCGGATGGGCCTCACGGCCGATACGCAGCAGCTCGACGCGCGGGTCGGGGCCGGGCGAGAAGGCGCTCACCGCCGGGGCGCCTCGCCGGCCTCGGCCGCGGCCAGGTCGGGAGCCTTGGTCGAGAAGCCCTTCGTATAGACGTCGGTCAGCAGGGCGCGATGGTCGGGCAGGCTGGCGGCGGCGCGCAGCCCCGCCTCGCGCACCCGGCCGAAGTCGGCCCGCGCCAGGTCGCCGTGGACGTGGGCGGCCGGATCGACCGTCGTTTCGAAGCCCATACCGTACAGAATGTACTGGTAATTGAAGTACTTGAAGCTCTCGTGCAGGTTCGGGAAGTCGAACACGTTGGGCGGCCGGTGCTTCCACATCGCCAGGTGGTCCTGGAGACTTTCGGGGATCGAGGCCGGGTCGGCGTTGTCGGTCCAGAAGCCGTTGTCGGTGCGTTGGCTGAGGCAGTAGTGCAGCTTGATGAAGTCGATGGCCCGCAGGTAACGGTCGGTCATCGCCGTGTTGAATTGGCGGGCCGCAGCCTCCATGCCGCCCCGGCGCGGCAGGTTGCGGGCCAGCATGTAGGCGGCGGCCTCGATCAGCACGATGCCGGTGGACTCCAGCGGCTCCAGGAAGCCGCCGGACAGGCCCACGGCCACGCAGTTCTTGATCCAGTGCCGGTCGCGGTGGCCGACCTTCAGCTTCAGCAGGCGCGGGTTCAGCCCCTCGCCCGCCTTGCCGACATAGCCGCGGAGGATCTGCTCGGCGCGATCGTCCGTGGTGTGACGACTGGAATAGACATAGCCCGTGCCCCGCCGTTCGGGCAGGCCGATGTCCCAGGTCCAGCCGGCCTCGTGGGCGGTCGAGATGGTGGTGGCGGCCACGGGGGCGTCGGGGCGGTCGTAGGGGACCTGCAGGGCCAGGGCGCGGTCGACGAACAGGGTGTCGCCCTTGTCGATCCAGGCCGAACCCATGGCCTCGCCGATCAGAGCCCCGGCGAAACCGGTGCAGTCGATATAGAGGTCGGCGACCAGGTCGCCGTGCTCGCGGGTCGTCACCGAGGCGATCGATCCGTCGTCTGTCTTGTTGACGCTCAGCACGTTGCCCAGCACGTGCTTGACGCCGGTGGCCTTGCCGACGTCGCGCAGCAGGCCCGCCAGCTTGCCGGCGTCGAAATGGTAGGCGTAGGTCATCGGCCCGCCGTACTGCGGATCGTCCAGCCGCTTGGGCCCGCGCATCGCGTCGCAGACCTTGTCCTGTAGGGTGACGGCGTCGGAGAACGGGATGTTCCCCGCCTCGCCCATCAGCCAGTAGGGCGCCAGGTCCAGGCCGCCGTTCAGCAGCCGGGGTTGGGCGAACGGGTGGTAGTAGTGGCTGTGGACCCCGTCCTGGGGCGCGGTCTTCCAGTCGACGAACTTGATGCCCTGCTTGAAGGCCGCCCCGGCCTCGCGCATGAACCGCGCCTCGTCGACGCCGATCGTCCGCATGGTGTTCTGGATGGTCGGGAAGGTGCCCTCGCCCACCCCGATGATGCCGATCTCGCTGGACTCGATCAGGGTGATGCGCACGCCGTCCGGCCGCATCGCGCCCAGGCGGCGAGCCAGGTAGGCGGCGGTCATCCAGCCGGCCGTGCCGCCGCCGACGATCAGGATGTGGTCGATCGACGGCGCGTCGCTCATCGCGCCGCCGCTCCCAGAGGGGTGGGACGCCGGAAACCGCTGCGGTAGATCTCGTCCAGCAGGGTCCGATGGTCGGGCATGGCCGCCGCCGCCCGTCCCGCCGCGTTCTTCAGCCGCGCGAACTCGCGCCGCGCCGCCTCCAGGTGCGGATAGGCGGAAAGATTGGCCGAGAGGTCGGTCTTGAAGCCCATGCCGTAGAGAACATACTGGTAGTTGAAGACCTCGAAACTGTCATGGACGGTGCCGAAGTCGAAAGGGTCGGGGGCGCGGGTCTTCCACATCTCCAGCAGGGCCCGCAGAGAGTCCGGGATGCTTTCGGGCCGCGCATTGTCGATCCAGAAGTCGTTGTCGGTGCGCTGGGTCAGGCAGTAGTGCAGCTTGATGAAGTCCAGTACGCCCTTGTAGCGCAGGCCCATCGCCTCGTTGAACTGGGCGGCGGTCGGCTCCAGTTCGCCCGAACGCGGGAACAACCGGCCCAGCATCCAGGCGGCCGCCTCGATCAGCATGATGCCCGTCGCCTCCAGCGGCTCCAGGAAGCCGCCGGACAGGCCGATGGCGACGCAGTTCTTGACCCACAGCTTCTGGCGATGGCCGATCGGCAGCTTCAGCTGGCGGGCGTTCAGCCCCTCGGCGGCCGGGCCGACATAGGCGCGCAGGACTTCCTCGGCGCGGTCGTCGCTGGTGTGGTTGTTGGAATAGACATAGCCGACGCCCCGCCGCTCAGGCAGGCCGATGTCCCAGGTCCAGCCGGCTTCGCGAGCGGTCGAGATGGTGGTGGTGGCCACGGGCGCGTCGGCCCGGTCGTAGGGGACCTGGATGGCCACCGCGCGGTTGACGAACAGCGTGTCGCTATCGTCGACGAACGCCACGCCCATCGCCTCGCCGATCAGCTTGGCCGAAAAGCCGCTGCAGTCGACATAGAGACCGGCGGTCAGCTCGCCGTGCTCGCGGGTGACGATCGCGGCGATCGCGCCGGTCTCATCCAGTCGCGCGCCCTCGACATTGCCGATCAGGTGGCGCACGCCCAGTTCCTTGCCGACGTCGCGCATCAGCGTCGCCAGCTTGCCGGCGTCGAAGTGGTAGGCGTAGCCGAGCGGGCTGGAATATTGCGGGTCGTCGATCAGCTTGGGGCCCTTGCCCGCCTCGCAGACCGTGTCCTGCAGGGTCACGGCCTCGGAGAACGGCGCATCGCCCGCGCAGCCCAGCATCCAGTAGGGGGCCAGGTCGAGGCCGCCCAACGTGTGGGGTCGGCTGAACGAGTGATAATAGTGACTGTGCGCACCGCCGACCGGCGCCGTGGTCCAGTCGACGAACTTGATGCCCTGCTTGAAGGTCGCGCCAGCCCCGCGCATGAATCGGGCCTCGTCGATCCCGATTTCGCGCATCGTCGTCTGGATGGTGGGGATGGTGCCCTCGCCCACCCCGATGATGCCGATCTCGCTGGACTCGATCAGGGTGATCTTCACCCCGTCGGGACGGTTGGCGCCCAGCTTGCGGGCCAGGTAGGCGGCGGTGATCCAGCCGGCCGTACCGCCGCCGACGATCAGGACTTCATTGATCGGCTTTGTCACGCCTTCCCCCCAAAGTGGCGCCGCTTCCATCAACCCGGCAGCAGGCAGCGCACAGCGTCGCAGATTCGCTCGGCGTCGGGACCCAGCACCACGTGCACGGACCGCTCACCGACCCGAACCACGCCGCGCGAGTCCAGCGCCGCCAGCGCCGCCTCGTCGACGATGGCGTTGTCGCGGACCACCAGACGCAGGCGGCTGGAGCAGGCCCCCACCGCCTCGACATTGGTCGAGCCGCCCAGGGCGAGAACCAGGGCCTCGGCCCTGCTGTCGTCGACGGCGGTCGGCAAGGCGGCGGCCTTGACCGCGACGGCGACCGGCTTGGCTGCTGGAGCCGGCGCACCCATGGCCGCGCGGATTTCGCCGGCCACGCCGTCCGCGATCGGGCCCAGCACCACCTGCAGGGCCTTGTCCGACGGCTTGACCACCCCGCGCGCGCCCAGGGCCTTCAGGGCCGGCTCGCTGACCGCGCCCTGGTCGACGACGATCAGGCGCAGGCGGGTGGTGCAGGCGTCGACCGACACCAGGTTGGCCGCCCCGCCGAGCGCCAGAACGAAGTCGGCCCCGCGGCCGCCGCCGGTCGTGGCGGCCTCGGCGGTGATCGCGTCGTCCGTCTCGCGGCCCGGCGTCTTCAGGTCGAACTTGACGATGAAGAACCGGAACAGGCCGTAATAGACGCCGGCGTACAGCGCCCCCAGCGGCAGCAGCCACAGCGGGTGGGTCGCCTTGCCGAAGTTCAGGACGTAGTCGAACAGGCCGGCCGAGAAGGTGAAGCCCAGCTTGATGTCCAGGGCGTTCATCGCCGCCATGGCCACGCCGGTCAGCACCGCGTGCACCGCGTAGAGCAGCGGGGCCAGGAACATGAAGCTGAACTCGATCGGCTCGGTCACGCCGGTCAGGAAGGAGGTCAGGGCCAGCGAGGTCAGCATGCCGCCGACCGCCTTTTTCTTCTCCGGACGGGCCGTGTGGTACATGGCCAGGCAGGCGGCGGGCAGGCCGAACATCATCACCGGGAAGAAGCCGCTCATGAAGCCGCCGGCGCTGGGGTCGTCGGCGAAGAACCGCCGCAGGTCGCCGGTGGCGCCGTGATAGTCGCCGATCACGAACCAGGCGATGTTGTTGAGGATGTGGTGCAGGCCGGTGACGATCAGGATCCGGTTCAGGAAGCCGTAGACTAGCAGCCCCAGCTCGCCCGAGCCGACGATGGCCCGGCTGGCCCCGTCGACCGCGCCGTTGATCCCGTCATAGCCCAGGCCGATCAGCACGGCGATCAGCAGACCGGCCACGCCGCTGATGATCGGCACGAAGCGCCGGCCGCTGAAGAAGGCCAGGTATTCGGGCAGCTTGAAGGTCGAGAAGCGGTTGTAGAACACTCCCCCTACAAGACCAGAAGCGATGCCGATCGGCACGCTGAGCTTGGCCAGGGCCTTGGCCTTGTAGGCGGCCGACGCGAGATCCGCATGGGCCTTGATCAGGCCGGCCGTGACGTCCGGCGGCACGTGCAACAGGGCCTTGGCGCCCTCGGTGGCGATCAGGAAACAGACCACGCCCGCCAGACCCGCCGCGCCGTTGTTCTCCTTGGCGAAGCCCACCGCCACGCCGATGGCGAACAGCAGGCCCAGGTTGGAGAAGATCGCGTCGCCGGCCGCGGCCATGAAGGCGATGTTCAGCAGGTCCGGCTGGCCCAGCCGCAGCAGCAGTCCCGCCACCGGCAGGACGGCGATCGGCAGCATCAGGGCGCGGCCCAGGGGCTGGAGGAATTCGAGCGGGGACTTCATCGCTTAGGCTCCAACCTTCAGGATTTGGGCCGCGAAGGCTTTGCAGAGATCTCGGACGGCCTCGGGCGAGGTCTGGTCCAGCGCCTGGCGCGCCAGGGCCCGGCAGGCCTCGACGTTCAGCGTCCGGACCAGGGCCTTGACCTCCGGCACGGTCGCGGCCGTGGCCGACAGTTCGGTGACGCCCAGCCCGATCAGCACCGGCACGGCGACGAGGTCGGAGGCCAGGCCCCCGCAGACGCCGACCCAGCGCCGATGCCTGGCCGCGCCGGCGCAGGTCTGGGCGATCATCCGCAGCACGGCCGGGTGCAGGGCGTCGATGCGGCCGGCCAGCTCCGGATTGCCCCGGTCCATGGCCAGCACGTACTGGGTCAGGTCGTTGGTGCCGATCGACAGGAAGTCGGCCTCGGCGGCCAGCAGGTCGGCGGTGACGGCGGCGGCCGGGGTCTCGATCATCACCCCCAGCTCGACGCGCTCCGTGACGCCCATCTCCCGCTTGGCCTCCTCGAGCACCGCGCGGACGGCGCGCAGCTCGTCGAGGCTGGCGATCATTGGGACCATGATCTTGCACTGGCCCAGCGGCTTCACACGAAGGATGGCCCGCAGCTGCGTCTTCAGCAGGTGCGGCCGCCACAGCGACACGCGCACGCCGCGCAGGCCCAGGGCCGGGTTCTCCTCGGCCGGGATCGGCAGGTAGGGCGCGGCCTTGTCGCCGCCGACGTCCAGGGTGCGGATGATCAGCGGGCGGCCGTCCAGGGCCGAGGCGATGGCCTGGTACTGGCGGGCCTGCTCGTCCTCGTCGGGCGGGGTCTCGCGCTCCAGGAACAGGAACTCGGTGCGCAGCAGGCCGCTGCCCTCCGCGCCGTTGGCGGCGGCGGCCAGGGCGTCGTTCAGCGAGCCGACATTACCGAACACCTCGATGCGGGCGCCGTCGGCGGTGCGGCTCTCCTGATGGGCGGCGGCCTTGGCGGCGGCCTTGCGCTCGTGGCGGGCGGCGATAGCGGTCTGGGCGCTGGCCAGCTGGGCGGCGTCGGGGCCGACGCGCAACGTGCCGTTCTCGGCGTCGAGGATCAGGCCCGCGCCCTCGGTGACGTCCAGCACGCCCGGGCCGGCGGCGACGACCGCCGGGATGCCCATGGCGGCGGCCAGGATGGCCACGTGCGAGGTCGGCCCGCCCTTGGCGGTGCAGAAGCCCGCGACCTGGCCGGCCTCCAGGCCCATCAGTTGCGAGGGCAACAGCTCGTCGGCCAGCAGGATGGCGCCGACCGGCAGGGTCCGGGCCTCGTCCTCCTCGCCGCTGAGGGCGCGCAGCACCTGGCGCTCCAGGTCGATCAGGTCGTCGACGCGCTCGGCCAGGCGGCGGTCGCCCAGGCCGCGCAGGGCCTCGACATAGCCGCCCACGGCGCGTCGCCAGGCGAAGCCGGCGCTCTTGCCGTCGGCGATCAGCCGGTGGGCCGAGGCGGTCAGTTCGGGGTCTTCCAGGAAGGCCAGGTGGGCGCCCAGGATGGCCTTGCGGGCGGTGTCGCCCTTTCCGGCGGCCTTCTCGATCCTGGCGCTCACCTGGGCCAGGGCGTCCTCCAGCGCGGCGCGTTCATGCCCGGCGCCCGCTCCGGCCTCGGTCACGACGATGTCGCTGGAGACGAAGCGCACGGCCTGGCCGATCGCCAGGCCCGGAGCGGCCATCACGCCGCGCAGCAGGCCGGGCTCGCTGGGCGGCGCCGCGCGGACGGCCTCGACCACGGCGGCCGGCGTGGCGGTCGGCGGCAAAGCCGCGCTCTCGCCCATGCCGCTCTCGATCAGCTCGACGATGGCGGCCACGGCGAAGTCGGCGTCCGGACCCGAGGCCACGACGCTGATGCGGTCGCCGTGGCGGATGGCCAGGGACATCACGCCGACCGGGCTCTTGGCGCTGGCCCGGCGGTTGACCGCGACCAGGGCCACCTCGGCGGCGAACTTGCGGGCGCTTTCGGCGATGCGGGCCGCCGGACGGGCGTGGACGCCATGCTGCAGGGGAACAATGACCTCGCGCGACACCTCGCCCTCGGCGATCGCCAGGACCGCGCCCGCGCCGCCCACCGGGGCCAGCTCCATCAGGAAGTCGCCGACGCAGGCGGCGTGGTCCTGCTCGCGCCGGACGATCTGGAAGGCGTCGGGATTGGTGATCACCACCGGGGTGATCAGGCTCTTGGCGCGCTGCGACAGCAGGTCCAGGTCGAAGCTGATCAGCGTGTCGCCGGCCTTCACCGCGTCGCCGTCCTTGACGTGGACCTCGAAGCCCTCGCCGCCCAGGCCGACGGTCTCCAGGCCCACATGCATCAGGATCTCGGCGCCGTTGTCGGCCCGCAGGGTGACGGCGTGGCGGGTGGCGTGCACGGCGATCACCCGGGCGTCGCAGGGGGCGTGCAGGGTCGAGCCCAGCGGATCGATGGCCAGGCCGTCGCCCAGCATGCGCTCGGCGAACACCGCGTCGGGCGCCTCGTCGAGCGGGGCGATCCAGCCCTTGAGCGGCGAGGACAGTACGAGATTGGCCACCGGTACGCTTCCTGCTTCCTGGAATTCTAGGTCTTGGTCTTGGTCGGGGTCAGCGTGACCTGGTCCAGAACCAGCGTCGGCTCGACCGTGCGCGCTGTAAAGGTCAGGCAGAGGTCATGGACGCCGCCCTGTTTGGGCAGCACGCCCGCCACCGTGGCCAGGCCCGGTCCGCGGGCGGCGGCGCCCAGCGGGATGGCGGCGATCCGCTGGCCCCCGCAGCCGTCGATCCGCACCTCCAGCTCCCCCTCGGGCGTGGCCGGGGCGCGCAGCGGGATCTTGGCCTTGTCGGCGCCGATCTGGAAGTTGAACGGGACCTGGCCGATGCGGGCGGTCAGGGTCAGGGGCGAGGACAGGTCCGCGCCCTTCCACACCCAGCAGGCGTTCATCAGGTTGACCGCGAACACGGCGCGAGGCCCGTTCAACGGCGCGTCGTCTTCAAGCGACAGGTTGATGCCGTCGCCGCAGAGCTCCAGTTGGTGGCTGTTGCGGGTGTTGGCCGCCAGCAGGCTGACGGGGTAGTCGCGGATCCGACCCAGGGCGTCGTCGCCCAGGAACGTCCGAGCCCGGACGGTCTTGCCCGGCGCGACGGCCAGGGCCGTTTCGTAGAGGCCGGACGCCTTGGTCGGGGCCTTGCCGTCGAGGGTGTAGCGGATCTCGCCCAGGCCCAGGCCAGAGGCCAGGGCGACGGAGACCCGGCCGCCGTCGGCGGGGCGCAGGGTGGCCTGAGGTTCGTAGGGCACGGTGTCGTGAGCCACGCCCAGCACGTCCAGCCGCGCGGTCTCGGCCGGCAGGCGGTCGGAGAAGCTCTTCCAGTCGCGCCTGGCCTCCGGCGTCCAGCCGTTCTCGGCCACGGCGATCAGGCGGGGGAAGGTCATCGTCTCCAGCCGCTCGTCGGTGCGCATGTGCTCGGTGAACGCGGTGGCCTGCAGGCCCAGGATGTGGGCGCGCTGGGCCTCCGTGAGCGCGGCGGGGGCGGCGTCGAAGTCGTAGACGTCCTTGAGGCTGACGATCTTGATCCGGCCGGGCGGCTCGTCGGCCGAGGCGCTCTGGCGGCGGTCCATGTAGAGCGTGCTGTCAGGCGCCAGCACCGCGTCGTGGCCCTGCGAGGCGGCGGCCACCGCCCCCTCGACGCCGCGCCAGGACATCACCGTGGCGTTGGGGGCCAGGCCGCCCTCCAGGATCTCGTCCCAGCCGATCATGCGGCGACCGCGGGCGTTGATGTGCTTCTCGGCCCGCTGGATGAACCAGCTCTGCAGGCCGTGCTCGTCCTTGACGCCCAGGGCCTGGATCTGGGCCTGGACCTCGGGGCTGGCCTTCCACTGGTCCTTGACGGCCTCGTCGCCGCCGACGTGGATGTAGGGCGAGGGGAACAGGTCCATGACCTCGTCGAGCACGTCGTTGAGGAAGCCGAACGTCTCGTCGCTGGGCTTGTAGAGGTAGGGGAACACGCCCCAGTCGCCCATGCTTTCGCGCGGCGGAGTCTTGGTCATGCCGAACTGGGGATAGGCGACCAAGGGCGCCAGGGCGTGGCCGGGCATCTCGATCTCGGGGACGATGGTGATCCCGCGCGCCGCGGCGTAGGCGACCAGGTCGCGCACCTGGTCCTGGGTGTAGAAGCCCTGGTACCGGATCGGCTTGCCGGTCTTGGGATCACGCCCCGCCGCCCCGGCCGGGACGCGCCAGGCGCCCTCGCTGGTCAGCTTCGGGTACTTCCTGATCTCCAGCCGCCAGCCCTGGTCGTCGACCAGGTGCCAGTGCAGGACGTTCAGCTTGTGGGCGGCCATGGCGTCGAGGATCGCCTTGATCGTATCGACGCTCTGGAAGTGGCGGGCGCTGTCCAGCATGAAGCCGCGCCAGGCGAAGCGCGGGGCGTCGTCGATGGCGACGGCGGGCAGTTGGGCGGGACCCTTGGCGGCGTCCTGCACGGCCAGCTGCCAGACGCTGACCGCGCCGTAGAACAGGCCGGCGCGCTTGGCGGCGGTGACGGTGACGCCGGTCGGGGCGACGCTCAGGGCGTAGGCTTCGGCCTTGTCGCTTGAGGTCGCGCCGCGCGCCAGGACGATGGCGGCCTCGCCGGCGGGCGGCGCGCCCTCCACTACGGCGGGCTTCAGGCCCCGGGCCTTCAGCAGCATGTCGGAGAGCTGGCCGGCCACGACGCGGGCCTCGACATCGCCCTTGGCGACGAAGATCCGGGTCCTGGCGGTCAGGGCGAAGGTCCCCTGCCCCATCGTCGCCTGGGCCGGCGCCGGGGTGAGGGTCAGGTCCGGTCCGTTCGTCGCGGGGGAAGCCGCGAACGCCGCGGACGCCAGGGTCAGCGCGGCGACGGACGCCGAAAGGACCGCCAAGGCTCTCAGGGCGCGCCCCCTGACGGTCGTCGGAGCGCATGGGGTCGGAAAGGTCATGAGGGATCGCTCACCCGCTGGCCGGCGGCAAAAAGCGGGCGGAGCGTTTGACCGCTCCGCCCCAGCTCCGTGCTTGCAGTCAGGAGGACTTTGGCTGCGATCGGCGGCGAGCAGGTCATGAGGTGATCCTGAACCATGCCGCCTCCGATGCAACGATCTCGGGAGGAAGGACGGGGCCTCCGGCGCGAACGCCGAAGGCCCCGGTACGCGGACTAGAACTTGAACCGGACGCCGCCGAAGACCATGCGGCCGTTCTTGTAGATACGGGCCGGACGGTTCTTGTCGTTGTCGTAGCTCTCGGTCAGCTTCTCGTCGGTCAGGTTGATCGCGTCGACGCTGAGCGAGATGTTCTCGGTCAGGTTGACGCTGGCCGAGGCGTCCAGCGACTTGATCGAGTCCGACCACAGCTCGCGGAAACCGCGCTCGGCGTCGTAGTCGACGAAGAATTTGGACCGGTAGTTGTACGAGAGGCGGGCGCTGAAACGCTCGTTCTCGTAGTAGCCGCTGACGTTGAAGATGTTCTTCGAGTTCGAAGGCACCGGCACGCCCGACGAGGACGAAGCGTCCGAGTAGGTGTAGTTGGCCAGCACGCCGAAGCCGTTCCAGACGGGCATCTGGAAGTTGATTTCGACGCCCTTGTTCTCGCCGCCGGCCACGTTGATCGGACGGCCGATGCGGTAGTTGCAGGTGTAAAGGTTGGTTCCGGTCAGCACGCAGTTGTTGGCCGGGTTGGTGATCCGCGCATCGGTCGGGTCGTTCAGCTGGAGCGGCTGGCGCTCCACGAACGCGCCCTGGACGATGTAGGTCGAGATGTCCTTGTAGTACAAACCGACCGCCAGGATCGACTGCGGCGCGAAGTACCATTCCACCGACGCGTCGTACTGGTTGGCGCGGTACGGATCGAGGTTCGGGTTGCCGCCGCTGCCGGTCAGCAGGGACTCGGTCAGCGAGGTGAACGCGGCCATCTGGGCGTAGTCCGGGCGCGACAAGGTGCGGCCAGCGGCCAGACGCAGGACCAGGTCGTCGCGCAGGTCGAACGAGAAGTTCGCGCTCGGCAGGACGTCCGTATACTCTTGGCCAGCGTCCACCGGAGCGATCAGGCCGAACGGGTTGTTGACCGCGCCCGGCGTGCCCGTCGGAACGCCGACCTTCCAGGCCGAGGTCTCGACCTTGGTCTGCACGACGCGCAGGCCAACGTTGCCGCGCCAGTTCTCGCCCTTGAGCTTGCCGAGGACATAACCGCCAACGGTCTTCTCGTTGAACGTGAAGCTTTCCAGCGGGCCGAAGTGGTCGCAGTTCAGCAGGCCGTCGCAGCCGGCGGCCTGGGTGGCGCCGATCGCGGAGTTCCACACCGCCGCCTTGGGCAGCGCGGCGTAGATCGCCTCGATCTTGTTCCTGTCGGCGGTCAGGTAACTGCTGATGACGCCCGGACCCTTGATGCCCTCCAGATAGTCGCTGGGGGTCAGGCCGCCTTGAACGTCGGCGAGCGAGCAGGGATGGCCGCCGCAAGCGGTGGCGCCCGGAGCGGTCCAGGGCAGGAGAGCGCGCCGCTGGCCATAGGTCTGGTCCACGTCGCGATCGTGGTCGGTGTATTTCAGGCCGAACTTGACCGAGGTGAAGACGCTGCCTTCGATGAACTTCTCGCCGTCGACGAAGGTGTAGAATTCGTTGTCGTCGTTGGCGGTGGTGTTGGCCGAGGCCCAGCCCAGTTCCATCTCATCATCGGCGGTGGCCGGATTGATGCTGCTGAACGACACCTTGGGCAGGCCGCCCGAGAGGTCGTAGCTGACGCCGGTGGCCGCGCTGGTTTCCCAGAACGGCTGCAGGTCGGTGGCGCCCTCGGCGTCGGTGTAGCCAACGCGAGCGTGGAACGTCCAGTCGTCGGCCGGACGATAGGTGGTGTCTAGGTCGATCGAGCGGACCTGGGTGTGGGCGATGCGGTCGATGGCGTCGAACACAACGCCCTGGCCACCGATCGCGTTGAACGTGCCCTTGGTCGCGGTGCCGTTGCTCAGTTGCTGGATGTTGAAGTTGGCCCCGGCGGCGCCCAGGCCCGAGATCTTGTTGGTGATCCAGGCCATGTAGTTCTGGTTGATGTTGTCGGCGTCCATCTTCGAATAGAGGCCGGTCAAATTCACGTCGAGCTTGTCGGTCGGCGACCACTGGACACCGATGTTCGCGCCCTTACGCTCGCGCGTCTGCTTGAAGTAGGACGAACCGATCAGGCTGGGGGTCACCGCCGTTTGGCCGGCGGGCAGGCCCGTGACGTTGCCCGAGGCGTTGGTGACGTTCTCGTAGCCCAGCACCTCGATGCCGTCGCGGCGGATCTCGCGCTTGTCGTAGATCAGGCCGCCCAGAACGCCGAAGGTCTTGGCGTCGTTGTGCCAGCTGAGCATGGCCGAGGCGCTCGGGGTGGTCTTGTCCGACTTCTCGTCCCACACGCCCTGGACCGAACCCGAGATCGAGATCGGCGCCAGGTCCAACGGATTGCGGGTATGCACGTTGACGGTTGCGCCCACGCCGCCTTCGTCGATGTCGGCGACCGGGCTCTTGAAGACCTCGACCTTGCCGACGATTTCCGACGGCAGCATCAGATAGTTGAAGCTGCGGCTGGCCTTGAACTGGTCGAGAATGAACCAGTCGGCGGTGGCGACCGCGTGGCCGTTCAGCAGGGTGCGGTTGAGGGTCGGGGCGGTGCCGCGAACCGAAATGCGCTCGCCTTCGCCGAACTCGCGCTGGATGGTGACGCCGGGAACGCGCTGCAGAGACTCAGCGACGTTCTTGTCCGGGAACTTGCCGATGTCTTCGGCGGTGATCACGTCGATCACGGCGTCGGCGTTGCGCTTGGCGTCGACCGAAGCCTGCAGCGAAGCACGAATGCCGGTGACGACGACTTCATCGACGGTGGTGGGCTTATCCTGCGCGAACGCGGGCGCGGCCGCCATCACCGCCAAAACGCTGGCGGACGCTGTTAGAATGGTCTTGTGGAAATTTCGCATACCCGGCTTCTCCCCTTTTTCCGGACCCTTGGGCCCGGAGCCGAACCCCAAGCCCAATCTGATACCAATTATCTGCGGACATCCGTAGAATGCGGTACTTCTCGGGCCTCGGAAGGCGACTGTGACGGAAATTTATCGGATGACAAGGCCAAAAAAGAACCAATTACAGACCATGTTCTTATTGGTACGAAAATGGTCATATGCTATCCCGGTGGTCATGGGGTGGCGCGGATTTGCGCGGGGGTGCCGAATTGACGATGTTTTCTGAACGGATCGGAGGGCTGGACCCGCAGGGCCAGGATCACGCGCCGCTCTACAAGCAGCTGCAGCGCGCGCTGCGCGAAGCCATCCAGAAGAAGATCCTCGCGCCCGACGACGCCCTGCCCGCCGAACGCGACATGGCCGAGGAGTTCAGCATCTCGCGCATCACCGTGCGCAAGGCCCTGGACGGCCTGGTCAGCGAGGGCCTGCTGACTCGTCGCCAGGGCGCGGGCACGTTCGTCGCCGCCCGGGTCGAGAAGAGCTTTTCCAAGCTGTCGTCCTTCACCGAGGACATGATCTCGCGCGGACGCACGCCGCGCAGCGAATGGATCAGCAAGGCCGAGGGCTCGGTCACCCCCGAGGAGTCGCTGACCCTGGGCCTGTCGCCCGGCACGCCCGTCTTCCGCTTCGCCCGCATCCGCTACGCCGACGGCGCGCCGATGGCCTTGGAGTACTCCACGATCGCCGGCTTCGCCCTGCCCTCGGCCGAGGTGGTGGGCGTCTCCCTCTACGAGGCGCTGGAAGCCACCGGCCACCGGCCCGCGCGCGCCCTGCAACGGCTGCGCGCGGTGCTGTTCACCGCCGAGCAGGCCGCTCTACTGGGCGTGCCGGTCAAGGACGCCGGCCTGCTGATCGAGCGCCGGAGCTTCCTGCCTGACGGCCGCACGGTGGAGGTCACTCAATCCTATTACAGGGGCGACGCCTACGACTTCGTCGCCGAGCTGAACGCCCTCTCCTGAGGGCCGCACTGAACGGGGTCCGCCCCGCGCGCTTATGTGAAGGAACGCGTCTTGGAGGCCAACGTCTTGACCCGACCCGCACCCCCCGCCGAACCCTCTTCCGGGCGTGGGCGGCTGACGGCGGAATCGACCCGCATGTTCCTCGAGGCCGGCCAGGCCTCGCAAGCTGTCGCCGCCCAGCTGAGCGCCAACGCCGCCCGCGCCGCCAAGATCGCCCAGCGCCTGCGCGCCAATCCGCCCCGCGCCGTCGTCACCTGCGCGCGCGGCAGCTCCGACCACGCCGCCACCTTCGCCAAGTATCTGGTCGAGACCCGCACCGGCGTTCTGACCTCCTCGGCCGCCCTGTCAGTCGCTTCCGTCTACGCCGCCCATCAGGACCTGGGCGACGTGCTTTATCTGGCCATTTCGCAGTCGGGCAAGAGCCCCGACCTGCTGGCCGCGGTGCAGGCCGCCAAGGCGGCCGGCGCCTTCGTCATCGCCCTGGTCAACGACACCGGCTCGCCCCTGGCCGCCCTGGCCGACGAAGTGCTGCCGCTGCACGCCGGCCCCGAGCTGAGCGTCGCGGCGACCAAGTCCTACATCGCCGCCCTGGCCGCCATCGTCCAGCTGGTCGCCGCCTGGACCCAGGACGACGACCTGACCGCCGCCCTGTCCACCCTGCCCGCCCTGCTCGCCGAAGCCTGGGCCCTGGACTGGACGCCGGCCGTCGAACGCTTGAAACTGGCCCGCAATCTGTATGTGCTAGGACGCGGCGTCGGCTTCGGCGTCGCCCAGGAGGCGGCC
Organism: Caulobacter sp. Root1455; assembly: GCF_001426905.1. Lineage (GTDB taxonomy): Bacteria > Pseudomonadota > Alphaproteobacteria > Caulobacterales > Caulobacteraceae > Caulobacter. Next base: position 252,548 of record NZ_LMFQ01000020.1, on the reverse strand, counting down.
CTGAAGTTCAAGGAAACCTGCGGCCTGCACGCCGAGGCCTTCAGCGCCGCCGAGGTGCTGCACGGCCCGATGGCGCTGGTGAAGACGGGTTTCCCGGTGCTGGTCTTCGCCCAGAACGACGAGAGCCGCGACAGCGTCGACGCCATGGCCAAGGGCGTGACCGAGCGGGGCGGCGACGTCCTGCTGGCCGGCGCCGGAGAAACAGGCGCCGGCGTGCTGCCCGCCCTGGCCGCCCACCCCGTGATCGAGCCGATCCTGATGATCCAGAGCTTCTATCGCATGGCCAACGCCCTGTCGGTGGCGCGCGGCTATGATCCCGACAGCCCGCCGCACCTCAACAAGGTCACAGAAACCGTCTGATGCAGTCTGTTCTCGTCAATGGCCGCATCCTGACGCCGGAAGGGATCGTCGACGGCAAGGCCGTGGCGATCCGCGACGGACGGATCGACGGCGTCATGGACAGCGCTGACACGCCGCCAGGGTCGTTTGGCGGCGCCCCGCGCCACGACCTGGGCGGCGGCCTGCTGGTCCCCGGCTTCATCGACACCCAGGTCAACGGCGGCGGCGGGGTGCTGTTCAACGATTCGCCCACCGTCGCGGCGATCGCCGCCATCGGCGCCGCCCATCGGCCCTACGGCACGACGGGCTTCCTGCCGACCCTGATCAGCGACGACCTGGCCGTGGTCGACGCGGCCATGCGCGCGACCGAACAGGCCATCGAGGCCGGCGTGCCCGGCGTGCTGGGCGTCCATATCGAAGGCCCGTTCCTCAATGTGAAGCGCAAGGGCATCCACGATTCCAGCAAGTTCCGGACCCTCGACGACGAGGCCGTGACCCTGCTGAGCTCGCTCAAGCGCGGCAGGACCCTGGTGACCCTGGCGCCGGAGACCACCACGCCCGAGATGGTCCGTCGTCTGACGGTCGCCGGAGTGCGCGTCGCCGCGGGCCACACCAACGCCGCCTACGCCACGGTGCGCAAGGCGCTGGACGCCGGCCTGACCGGCTTCACCCATCTGTTCAACGCCATGTCGCCGCTGGCCAGCCGCGAGCCCGGCGTGGTCGGCGCGGCCCTGGAAAACCAGACCGCCTGGTGCGGGATCATCGTCGACGGCCGCCACGTGGATCCGGCCGTGCTGCGCATCGCCCTGCGCACCCGTCCGTTGGACCGGTTCATGCTGGTGAGCGACGCCATGCCGACGGTTGGCATGATCGACAAGAGCTTCGATCTTCAGGGTCGGCATATCCGGGTGGTCGACGGGGTCTGCGTCGACGATCACGGCACCTTGGCCGGCTCGGACCTCGACATGATCGGCGCGGTGCGCAACGCCATGTCGATGCTGGGCCTGTCGCTGGAGAAGGCCGTGTCGATCGCCTCGGCGACGCCCGCCGCCTTTCTGGGTCTGGCGGGCCAGCGCGGGACCATCCGCGCCGGCCTGGCGGCCGATCTGGTGCTGCTGGACGACGACCTCCAGGTGCGCCGGACCTGGATCGACGGCGTCTCCAACACCTAGGATTGCCGCCTGTCCGGCGAACGCCGGGATCGGCGGATCCAGAGAAGACAAAAAAGAAGGGCGCTGGTTTTCACCAGCGCCCTTTGGTCGTTTCGGGGAGGAAATGCGACCTAGAACTTGTACTTCACGCCCAGATAGTACTGGCGACCGAAGTGCACGTACTCTTCCGAGATGCGGCGGACCGAGTCGTCCAGCTTGCTGTCGGCCTGGTCGGTGAGGTTGATGCCCTCGAAGGTGACCGTGAACTTGCCGAACTCGTAGCTGACCTGCGTGTCGACGTTCATGGTGTCTTCCTTGATCCGAACATCGTTGTTGTTCGTGGCCGCCGGGGCGACCTGGATCAGGTACTCGTCGCGATACGACGCCGAGACGCGGGCCTTGAACGGACCATTCTCGTAGTAGAGCGTGGCGTTGTAGGCGTTGGGCGACAGGTTCACCAGCGGCTGGGTGAGCAGCACCGCCGGGGCGGTCTGGACACGGGGCGTGCCGCCGTACGTCGGGTTCTTGATGACGTACTGGATGTCGCTCTTGACGTGGGTGTAGTTCAGGATGCCGCCGAACTTGTCGAACGGCGCCGGCAGGAAGGTGAACGGACGCTGGATGCTCAGCTCGTAACCCTTCAGCTTGCCGCCGGGGGTGTTGATCTGGGTCGTGACCGTGAACGGCGTGTCAGCCGTGTTGCCGTTCGACAGCAGGCTGTCGGGCAGCTCGGTTTCCGACCACGGCATGACGACGGCCGAAGTCTGGATGTAGGACTTGATGTCCTTCTGGAAGAAGCCCGCCGACAGCAGGGTTTCCTTGTCCGGATACCATTCGAAGCTGAGGTCCAGGTTGTTGGACAGCATCGGGTCCAGCTCGGGGTTGCCGCGCGTCAGGGTCTGGTTGGACTGGCTGATGCCGGTGTAGCCTGGGGTCAGGTTCTGCAGCTGCGGACGGGTCATCGTCTTGGCGGCCGAGAAGCGGATGAAGAAGTTCTCCAGCGGCTGAGCCGAGATGTTCAGCGACGGCAGGGTGTTGGTGTATTCGCGCGACGTGGTCTGGACCGCGTCGACGGGCACGGTTTCGTTGATCACCGTGCCGTTGCCGAGCGTGACGGGGACCGGCGCCGTGCTGCCCTTGTTGTAGTGGCCCAGGGCGTCCTGCTGGGTCTTCACGTAGCGCACGCCGAAGTTGCCGCGCACGGGAATGTTGAACAGATCCTGGTCGAAGTCGGCCTGCAGGTAGAAGGCGTTGTCCTTCTCGGTGATTTCGCGCAAGGCGCCCAGCTGGTTCAGGACGCTCAGGCGGAAGTCGCCGTAGTTGTTGATGCAGTCGCAGTTGTAGCCGTAGACCGACTGCAGCTTGGCCAGGTCGGGGGCGATCCACGAGGTCGGGGTGCCGGCCGGCAGATCCAGACCGCGGCCGAAGCCGGTGATCAGGCGCGAGACGTCGGCCACCGTGGCGCCGCCCGGCAGAGCGAAGCCCGCCTCGGCGGTGTAGGTGCTGCCGGTCGCGGCCAGGTTACGCGAATAGAGGCGCTTTTCCCACGAGTTGAAGCCGAATTCCTTCCAGGCCGCGCCGGCGCGCAGCTTCCAGCCGTCCATGACTTCGTAGTCGACGTCGGCGCGGAACGTCTTGAAGGTGTTGACCGCCTTGCTGGGACGCATGCGCAGCAGCGAAGCGTCGCCCTTGGCGGTGCTGTTGCTGTACTGGAAGTTGGCGGGATTGGTCGGATCGAAGCCGTAGTTGAACGACGGCAGCTTGTCGTTGGCCGAGTAGTCGTAGCTGTAGCCGTCGCTGTCGTAGCGGTCGAACGAGAAGGTCGTCTGGACCGGGTTGTCCTGGATCGAACGCGACTGGCCGTAGATGGCGCTGAAGTGGCCGCGATCACCGAACCGGGTGTCGTAGGTCAGGGTGAACTGGTTGAACTCGGTCGACAGATCGTCGTGGCGATACTCGACGCGGGCGTCGACGTCGTCGAACGTGCCCTTGATCAGGTTGCCCTTGTTGTCGCCCGCGAAGTTGACCACGTCGGTCTGGGGCAGACCCTGGCCGCTGCGGCTGAACGAGATGATTTCCAGATAGGTTTCGTCGCGGTCGTTGGTGAACTTGGCCAGCAGGGCGTCCAAGGTCAGGGTCGAGTTCTCGGTCGGACGCCATTGCAGCGAACCGGTCACGCCCAGGCGCTTTTGGTTGTACTCCAGGCGGCCGTAACGCGGAATGCGGGGGTGCCACAGATTGTTGGCGGTGCCAGTTTCAGCCGCGTCGGTGACAGTGGTGCCGCCGGTGACGCCGCCGATCTGGGCGCAGGTCAGCGGCGGGCCGCTGACGGGATTATAATTGCCGTTGTTGTTGCAGACCGTCGGCGTGCCGGCCCCCGTCGAGCCGGCAGGGCCGGGGAACATGGTCGAGGAGTTGCTGCTGACGCTGGGGTTTTCCCAACGGCCGGTCGAGGAGCCTTCTTCCAGCGTCTTGCGCTCGGCGTAGGCCACCGAGATCAGGGCGCCGATTTCACCGATGCCGGTGTCCCAGCGGTTGCTGGCCAGGAAGGTGAAGCGGGGATCGGTCTTCCGCGACAGATCGTTCCAGCCGAGCTTGGCGCCCATGCTCATGGCCGGGCCGCTGAAGTCGAACGGGCGCGAGGCCTGCAGGTCGATGATCGCGCCCAGCGAGCCTTCTTCGTTCGAGGCCGAGGTCGACTTGCGCACGGTGACGCTGTTGAACAGTTCCGAGGCGAAGATGCTGAAGTCGAACTGACGGCTGCGGTTGGCGCCGCCGGAGCCGTCCTTGCCGCCCGTGGTGGCCAGGGCTTCCAGGCCGTTCAGGCGCACGACGGTGAAGTCGGCGTTCAGGCCACGGACGGTGATGGTGCGGCCTTCGCCGCCGTCACGGTCGATCGACACGCCCGGCACGCGTTGCAGCGATTCCGCCAGGTTCAGGTCGGGGAAGTCGGCGATGTCTTGCGCCTTGATGACGTCGACGAGGTCGTTTTCGCGACGCTTCACGTCAAGGGCGTTGGCCAGGCTGGCCCGGAAGCCCGTGACCACGACCGCCTCGACGGTGTCGTCGGCGGGCGCGGGCGCGGGCGTTTCCTGCGCGGCGGCGGCTCCGGCCATCGCCAGCGCCATGAGCATGGCGCCGCTGGAAGCACCGAGCTTCAGCGCGCGAACGCGCTGCTTAGAGACCTGAGACAATGTATCCTCCTCCCGTGACCACGTTTCTTTTGAACGACGCTCTCGCATCGCCCGGCCGAGGGTGCGTACGCGCTTCACTTCCCGCGCGACCGCCCCCAGGCCGTCATTTTGACACCGGTGTCACATCTCTGTGAGATGTTGTCCTGACACCGGTAGCAATGTCAGCGGTATCAAATGAAACCGGTATTCACAAGATGGCTGAAGCGTGGCGAAACGTAGCGGGTCCGCGATCGTGTCGTTTCGGTCACATTCAGGCCAAGCTTGGCCCCCGGCCTAAAGCCCCTCGGACGCCTTCGACCCGCGCTGGCTGACCTTGTTGAGCCCCTCGATCACCGCGCGCCGCTGGTCGGGACCCAGATCGGCCGTCCGCAAAAGCCGAAGCGCGTTGATGTGGACGTCGACGGCGTCCCAGCGCCAGGCGTCGGCCTCCGCGCAGTTGTCGACCAGCGCGCAGAACGAGATCGCCGCCTGATCGACGCAGGACCCCGGCAGGAAGCCCGACACGTCGATGATCCGCAGGGCCAGGGTGTAGAGGTCCTGATAGACGCCGGCGGCGCGGGTGGCCGCCGCCGACTTGCCGAACCGGCTCTCGATCTCGGCCAGGGCGGCGTCGAGCACCGCCAGCGATTCGGCGCGCAACGGCTCCAGCGCCGCGTCGGCGGCCGCCAGGGCGTCCTTGGCCATCACGCCGCCGTCGGCCCGGACCAGCATCGACAGCCGGTTGGGCGCTCGGAATTTGCGGACGGTGTTCATGGTTTCACTTTCTCGGGGTCGGCCCCGCCCTGGGCCTGCGCGCCCGGCGGCCGGAGCGCCTGCGGGGGATCCTCGCGACGGCGCCCCTTGGCGCCGGGCGGGGGCCCGTCGTTCTTGAACCGCCGGTCGGGGCCCAGATAGGTCGCGCATTCGATGAACTGGCGATCTTCCTTGGCCGCCCACAGGATGCGTTCCAGCACGATCTTGGGCGTGATCGGCTTGGCGATCGTGAAGTTCGCGCCGGCGTCGCGCGCCTTGAACACGTGCGACGGCGGGGTGTGGCCGGAAACCAGGATCACCGCCAGGTAGCGGTTGGCCTCCAGGGCGCCGCGGCGCAGCCATTTGACCAGTTCGTAACCGTCGACCCCGGCCATGTTGGTGGCGCTGATGACCAGGTCGAAGGTGCGTTCGCGCAGCAGGGTCTGGGCCGCCTTGGCGCTGTCGGCGCGCGTCAGGTTGGTGACGCCGAAGCCGACCAGCACCTGGGCCAGCAGGTTCAGGGACGGGACGCTGTCGTCGACGAGCAGCAGCTCGACCTTTTCGAGATTGATGCGGGTCGAAGCGTGAAGCGGTTCGCGCATGGTCTAGAAGAAGTCGAGTTCGCCGGCCTCGGCGTCCCAGCCCGAATGGTTTTCGGCGTCGCGAAGACGCACCACCAGATCAGCCAGGCCAAGCCCTTCGAGCAGCGGCTCGACGGCCATGCTCCATTCCCCGGAAGCATGCTGGCCGATGCGGGTCAGGACGTCCGACAGGCCGTGCAGGCGCTGGCTCAACTCGTCCAGGGCCTGCAGACGCGACAGGTTCTCCAACGCCGCGCCGCCGCCGGCCAGATCGCCGGCGATGTGTTCGCAGTCGCGGCAGATCGCCGCCGCCGCCATCAGTTCCGCCGCCAGCCGACGCGACAGCTCGCCCACCCGCAGTTGCCCGGGGGTCTCGTCAGCATGAGGCAAGGCGCGCGGCTGGGCGGTCATAGGATCAGAACAGCTCCAGTTCGCCGCTGTGGGCGGCGGGGACGGGCATGGGCGCGGGACGACGGACTTCCATCGGCGCGTTGTCGACGGCGACCAGGCGCTGGCGAACCCGGCCGGAAGCCGGCCAGAACTCGACGCGCCGGGCCGACAGGCCGCCGGTGCTGGACGAGACGATCGGAATCCCTTCGTCGCGCAGGAAGCGCTCGGCGAACGCGGCGTTGCTGGCGCCCACGTCCGAAAGGCCGTCGAACAGCTTGCCGCCGCCGAAGATCTTGGCCTCGAGTCGGTCGCGGCGCGCGCCCTTCTTCAGCAGGCCGTTGATCAGCAACTCCATGGCGTAGGCGCCGTAGCGGACGGCGTCGCCATTGTCGTTGTTGGCGCGGCCGCCGGTGTCGGGCAGCAGGAAGTGGTTCATGCCGCCGATGCCGGTGGTCGGATCGCGCAGGCAGGCGGCGATGCACGATCCCAGCACCGTGGTCATCACCACGCTGGGGTCGGCCGACACATGGCTCTCGCCCTGAGTGACGTGAACCTTGATCGCCGGACCCGCTTCGTCGGGGTGGGGATCTCGATGGATCATGTCAGCTGGCCAAAGACCTGTTCGATCTTTTCCTTCAGACCCTGAACAGTGAACGGCTTGACGCAGTAGTTGTTGACGCCGAACTGCACCGCGCGCTGCACGAGCTCGCGGTCGGCCCGGCCGGTCAGCATGACGAAGGCCGTCTGGCGGATCGGCGGGTGCGAGCGCACCGCGCGCAGCAGCGCCAGCCCATCCATCTTCGGCATGTTGAAGTCCGAGATGACCAGGTTGGCCGGCTTGGCCAGCAGGTTCTTCAGAGCCTCCTCGCCGTCGGGAGCCTCGCGGATGTCCTTGAAGCCGATCTGCTGCAAGGCGTTGCGGATCAACGCCCGCATGGTCAGCTGGTCATCGACGACGAGAACGGAAATGGTGCTTGCTTGGGGCATGGGTTCATCGCCTCGCGGAGGCCAGATCGAGAATGGTTTGGCCCATGGAGGACAGGGTGACCTGTTTCTCCACCGCGCCGAGTTCAAAAGCCGTACGAGGCATGCCGTAGACGACGCAACTCTGCTCGTCCTGGCCGATCGTGCGGGCGCCGGCCTTGCGCATGGCCAGAAGTCCCTGCGCGCCGTCGCGGCCCATGCCGGTCAGGATGGCGCCGACCGCCTTGTCTCCGACGGCCTGGGCCACCGAATTGAAGAGCACGTCGACCGAAGGCCGGTGACCGCTGACGGGGTCGCCCTGGGTCAGGCGGCAGCGCAGCCCGGCCGAGCGCACGACTTCCAGGTGGGTCGCGCCGCCCGGAGCGACATAGACCTTGCCCGGCTCCAGCAGGGCGCCGTCGACGGCTTCCTGCACCTTGGCGCCGCTGGCCCGGTCGAGCCGGGCGGCGAAGCTGGCGGTGAAGGTGGCCGGCATGTGCTGGGTGATCACCGTCGGCGGGCCGGTCTCGGGGTACTGGCTGAGGATCGACAGCAGGGCTTCCACCCCGCCGGTCGACGAGCCGATCGCCACGATGTCGCCCGAGGGCAGGTAGTTCTGACGGCGCGGCGTCGCCGGCGCGGCGTCGGCCTTGGTCCGCACCGAGGCGCGGGCGGCGGCCTTGACCTTGTCGGTCACCTCGGCCAGCGCCTCGGCCGTGCCGGTCGCCGTCGTGGGCTTGCCCACGCAGTCGACCGCGCCCAGCTCCAGCGCGCGCAGGGTCATCTCGGCCCCGGCCTGGGTGAGGCTCGAGACCATGACCACCGGCATCGGCCGCAGGCGCATGATCTTCTCGAGGAACTCGATGCCGTTCATGTTCGGCATCTCGATGTCGAGGGTGACGACGTCGGGGTTCAGGGCCTTGATCATGCCCCGGGCCTCGAACGGATCGCCGGCGGCGCCGACCACCTCGATCTCGGGGTCGCGGGTCAGGGCGGCCGTGATCAGGCCCCGCATGGTGGCGGAGTCGTCGACGACGAGAACGCGAATCTTGGCCATCAGCGACCTCCCACCTTGCGATAGGCGGTCAGGCCGGCGCTTTCGAACGCCGTGACCGACGCGCCCACGCGTTCGGAGTGGCCGACATAGAGCTTGCCGCCCGGCGACACCAGCGGCGCGAAGCGCTGCCAGACCCGTTCCTGGGTGGGTTCGTCGAAATAGATCACGACGTTGCGGCAGAAGATGGCGTCGAACGGGCCCTTCATCGGCCAGCTGGGGCCGTTCAGGTTCAGCTCGCGGAACGCCACCATCTGGCGGGCGGCCTCGCAGACCCGGAAGCTGCGACGGTCATCGGCGTCACGCTCGAAATACTGGCCGCGCATGTTGGGGGGGATGCCTTCGAGGAGTTGCTCCTCGTAGACAGCCGTCCGGCCGGTGGCCAGCACGTTGGTGTCGATGTCGGTGCCCAGGATCCGGATGTCCAGATCGGCGGCGTTCGGCCACACCGACAGCACGGTGAAGGCCATCGAATAGGGTTCCTGGCCCGACGAGCAGGCCGCCGACCACAGGCGCAGGCGCCCGCCGGCCCGCACCTTGTCGACCATGGGCTCCAGGATGTTGGCGCGCAGGTCGTCGAAGTGATGCGGCTCGCGGAAGAACCGGGTGACGTTGGTCGTCAGCGCCCGGAGCATGTTCTGCTGCTCTTCGACATTGCCGTCCTGCGCGACGAACGTGCAGTACTCGGCGAAGGTCTTCAGGCCCAGGGTGCGCAGGCGCTTGGCCAGGCGCGAATAGACCAGCGTCGCCTTGCTGTCGGGCAGGCTGATGCCGGCCTGATCGTACAGCAGGGCCGCGATCCGCTTGAAGTCGGCGCTCGTGAAGGCGAACTCGCCATCGACGAGGGCCTCGCGGCGATCCGTGAAGGAGGCTGAGGGTGTGGTCATCTTAAGCGGCCAGGGCCTCGCGCTCGGGGAGCAGGCGATCCAGCGAGATTTCGCTGATCATTCGCCCTTCGATGGAAATGATGCCGCGCACGAAGTGACGAACGTTTTCGCACGCGATGTCCGGGGTCGGCTGGCACATCTCGTCGGTGATCGACAGGATGTCGGACACCGCGTCGACCAGCAGGCCGACCGTGCGGTCGCCGGCCTGGACGACGATGAACACGCTGCGCACGTTCGGCTCGGTGGTCTGCATGCCGATCCGGCACGCCAGGTCCATGATCGGCAGGACCGCGCCGCGCAGGTTGATCACGCCCCGCATGTAGGCGGGCGACTGCGGCAGGGTGGTCGCCGGGCTCCAGCCGCGAATCTCGCGGACGGCCATGATGTCCACGCAGTATTCCTGCTCACCCACGCGGAACGAGATCAGTTCGCGGGTTTCTTTGCTGGCGATGTGTGTGGGTTCGTTCATCGGGCTATTCCGCGGCGATGAGAGTGGGATCGGACGGAAGCGGCGGGCCGCGGCGGCGCAGATTGATCACCGCGTCGACGTCGAGGATCAGGGCCACCCGGCCGTCGCCCAGGATGGTCGCGGCGGCGACGCCCTCGACCTGCTGGTAGTTTTGCTCCAGCGACTTGATGACCACCTGGCGCTGGCCGTGGATGGCGTCGGCCACCAGGGCGGCGCGCGAGCCGTCCTCGCCCTCGACCAGCAGCACCACGCCGTCGGTCGCCGGCGGCGAGGTCGTGCGGTAGTTCAGGGTCAGGCCGACATCGATCAGCGGCACGAAGCTGTCGCGCACGGCCAGGACCGAGCCCGTCGGGCCCAGCGGCCGGATTTCCTCGGCCTTGGGGCGCAGGCTTTCGACGATGCAGGCCAGGGGAATGACCAGGGTCTCGCCGGCCACGTCGACCACCATGCCGTCCAGTACGGCCAGGGTCAGCGGCAGGCTGAGGGTGAAGGTCGAGCCCAGGCCCGGACGCGAGGTGATCGAGATGCGGCCGCCCAGGGCCTGCACCGAACGCTTGACCACGTCCATGCCGACGCCGCGGCCCGAGACGTCCGAGATCTTGTCCGCGGTCGAGAAGCCGGGGAGGAAGATCAGGTTGTCGATCTCTTCGTCGGTCAGGGTCAGGTCGGGCGAGATCAGGCCCTTCTTGACGGCGATCGACAGCACCCGCTCGCGGTTGATGCCCTTGCCGTCGTCCTGGACCTCGATGACGATCCGGCCGCTGCGGTGCAGGGCGGCCAGGCGCACGACGCCTTCCGGATTCTTGCCGGCCGCCTTGCGCTCCTCGGGGCTTTCCAGCCCGTGGTCGATGGCGTTGCGCAGCATGTGGGTGATCGGATCGGCCAGACGCTCGATGACCGTCTTGTCGACCTCGGTGTTCTCGCCGTCCATCACCAGGCGGGCCTGCTTGCCCGTCATGTTGGCGACTTCGCGGACCAGGCGCGGCATGCGCTGGAACACCGACTTCACCGGCTGGGCGCGGATGGCCATCACGCTGTCCTGGATCTGCCGGGTGAGCTGCTCCAGCTCATCCAGACCCATGGCCAGGTTCGAGGACGGGGCGATGCCGTATTCGCCGACCCGCTGGGCCAGCATGGCCTGGTTGATGACCAGCTCGCCGACCAGGTCGATCAGGTGGTCGATGCGCTCGGGATCGACGCGGATCACCGACTGGCCTGGACCGGGGACGTCGATCTGCGCGGGCTTCGCCGCCGGGGCGGCCGGAGCGTTGGCGGCGACCGGCGGCGCGGCGGGGGCCGGAGCCGTGACGGGAGCCGGAGCGGCGGCCTCGACCACCGGAGCGAGCGCTTCGACGGGGGCTTCGATCAGGGCCGTTTCCGGCGCCGACGCGGTTTCGAAGGCCGTTTCGGGTTCGGGCGCCGGAGCGGCGACATTCAGCAGGCTCGCCAGCACGTCGGCCACCGGGGCCTCGCCGCGGGTGATCTCCAGATCGCAGTCGCCGTCGACGAATTCGAAGACTTCGCGGATGGCCTCTTCGCCCTGCTCGGTCTCGAGCCGGACGCTCCAGGTGACGTAGGCGGCTTCGGGGTCGAGGAATTCCAGGGCCGGCAGGGCGCTGTCGTCCAGCGTCGCCTGGACCGGACCCAGCCGGCTCAGCTCGCGCAACAGCAGGGCGGTCTCGTTGGCCTTGCGATAGAGGTCCGATTTCGGACGGATCGACACGGTCCAGACGTTGTCCTCGAGCACGGCGGCGTCTTCGGCCTGCGCGTCGAGGCTGATGGTCATCGGCTGGAAGTCGAAGCCCAGATCGTCGTCGTCCATGCCGTCGTCGTCAGCGCCGATGACGATCGGCGCGGCGTCGACATACTGGGAGGTTTCGACCGGCGCGGCGGCGGCGGGCGCCGGAGCGGCGTTGGGATCGGTCCAGATCTTCAGTTCGGCGGCCATGGCGGCCGAGGCGGCCATGTCGACCGTGCCCAGTCCGCGGGCGGCGCTGACATGGTCGGCCAGCACGTCCGAAGCGCGCAGCAGGACCGCGGTCAGGTCCGGCGTGCTGGGGATCTCATTGGAACGCAGCGCGTCGAGCAGGGTCTCGAACACGTGGGCGAAGCGCACCAGCGGTTCCAGGCCGAAGGCTCCCGCCCCGCCCTTGATCGAGTGCACGGCCCGGAAAACGGCGTTGACGGTGTCGCCATCGTCGTTGCCGTCCTGCATGGCCAAGAGCCCGCCTTCAAGATCCGCGAGGAGTTCCTCGCATTCCTGAAAGAAGGTGACCTTGATGGCCTCTAGCTCGTCCATTCCCCGACTTCCTACAAAGCGTCTTCAAAGTACCTAGAGCACTCGTGCGATCAGGCCGCGACGCGGCGGATCGCCTCAACGAGCTTTTCCGGGTTGAACGGCTTGACGATCCAGCCCGTCGCGCCGGCTTCCCGAGCCCGCTGCTTCTTGCTGGGATCGCTTTCCGTGGTCAGCACCAGGATCGGGATGGCGCGATAATCGTCGTCGATCCGCACCGCCTCGATGAAGCCGAAGCCGTCGAGCTTGGGCATGTTGATGTCGGTGATGATCACGTCCGGGCGATGGGCGGACAGAACTTCCAGCCCATGTTCGCCGTCGACGGCTTCGACGACGTTGAATCCGGCGCCGGACAGGGCCATGCGCAGCATGTCCCGCATCGTACGCGAGTCATCGACCGTGAGGACAGTACGCGTCACGATGCAGCTCCTTGGATGTCAGTCTGAAGCAAAGCCCCTTCGGCCCCGAACAGACGGATGGTTTCCACGAACGCCTCGGAAGGCGCGGTGATCAGAAAGGGTTTGCCGTCCTCGTCCCACGCCTTGCGGGCGGCGAGCAGGACCTGAAGGCACAGGCCGCCGAGACGGCGGACCTGGTCGGCATGGACTTCGATGTTCTGGCCGCGGCGTTCGACGAACGCCTGCTTGAGCGGCGCCGACGCTTTCAGATCAAGGGTTTCAGGCAGAGCGATCGCGGTCGACATCAAAACTCCTCCCAGCCATCGGCGGCGGGGGCGGTCGCGGCCCCGCCACGCCCGGGACGGGCGAAGGCGTTGAGGCGAGCGCGTTGTTCAGCCACCGGATTGGCGGCGGGGGCGTGCTGGGCGGGATCGGCCATCTGCGGACGCTCGTACGAGGCCGTCTGCTGGCGGCCGTCGCCGACCCGGAAGCGGCCGATCAGGCGCACCAGCTCGCCGGTCTCGCCCTTCAGCGAGTGGGTGGCGGCGGTCGACTGCTCGACCATGGCGGCGTTCTGCTGAGTGACCTGGTCCATCTGGTTGACGGCGGTGTTCACTTCGTTGAGGCCGGTCGCCTGTTCGGCGGCCGAGGCGGCGATCTCGGTGACCAGGGCGTCGATCTCGCCGACCTTGACCACGATCCGCTGCAGGGCCTCGCCGGTCTGGCCGACCAGGCTGACGCCTTGGCTGACCTGCTGGGTCGAGGACGAGATCAGCGTCTTGATCTCCTTGGCCGCTTCGGCGGAACGCTGGGCCAGGGCCCGGACTTCCTGGGCCACGACCGCGAAGCCGCGGCCGGCGTCACCGGCGCGAGCCGCTTCGACGCCGGCGTTCAGGGCCAGCAGGTTGGTCTGGAAGGCGATCTCGTCGATCACGCCGATGATCTGGTTGATCTGCTTGGACGAGTCCTCGATGGCGCCCATGGCCGAGACGGCCTCGTGCACGACCTGGCCCGAATGGGTGGCTTCGCCGCGGGTGCTGGAGACCACTTCCGAGGCCTGCTTGGCGCCGCTGGCGGTGCGGCGCACCGTGGCGGTCAGCTCGTCCAGGGCGGCGGCGGTCTCTTCCAGCGAGGCGGCTTGCTGCTCGGTGCGGCGCGACAGATCGTCCGAGGCGTGGGCGATCTCGTCGGCGCCGGTGCGCAGGCCGTCCGTCGAGGCCGCGATGACCTTGATGGTTTCCTGCAGCTGGGTGATGGCGGCGTTGAAGTCGTCCTTCAGCTTGCGGTAGTCGCCCGGGAAGTCGGCCTGGACGCGGAACGTCAGGTCGCCCTTGGCCAGGTGCTCCAGGGCCTCGGCCAGCGACGACACCACCAGGGCGTTCTCGCGGGCCGCGGCGGCGGCGGACTCTTCCTTGGCGCGACGCTCGTCGGCGGTCAGGGCGGCGTTCTTTTCCTGCTCGGCGCGCATCTGCTCGAGGTGGACCTGATTGTCGCGGAAGACCTTCAGCGAGCGGACGATGGCGCCCAGCTCGTCGCCGCGGGTCATCTTCTCCAGGTCGATCGTATTGTCGCCCTTCGACAGACGCTCGGTGGCGCCGGCGATGTCGCCGATCGACTTGCGGGTGGTCATGACGGTCATGAAGGCCAGGCCGGCGACCGCCAGCAGGGTGATCACCGACAGGACGATCGTGGCGCTCATCGCGGCGGCGGCTTCGGCCTGACGCTTGGCGGCCTGGGTCGTGGCGCGGGCGGCGGCGTCGTCGACGACCTTCTGCAGTTGGGCGGCCATCTTGACGTAGGTGTCTTCGAAGCTGCCGGCGAAGCTGTTGGCCATGCCGATGTCGACGTCGATCATGCCGCTGACCGTGTCGATGGCGCTGCGGCATTCGTCGAGCGACTTGACCAGGGACTCGATCTTCGGACGCTCCGAGGCGGGCAGCTTGGACGAGAGGCCCTTGGTTTCCTTGCCCAGGGCGTCGAACTCGGCCAGCAGCTCGGTGATGCGGGGTCCGGCCGGCGGGGCCATCGGATCGGCCTTCGAGGCCAGGATCTGATAGAGCGTGCCGTGCGCCTTGGTGATGCGGCGCGACAGCGACTGGATCTCGCTGTTGATCCGCATGTCCTGTTCGACGACCTGCTTGAGCGCCGCGGACTGGCTCTTCTGGACGACGATCGCCCCTCCGGCCATCAGGGCCAGCATGAGCAGGGCGAACGCCGGCGCGAAGCCGATTTTGATGATCAATGGAAGATCGACGAGCCGGAATCGCTTCATCGGATTGGTCCCCTCTAGCGGTGGTCCGTGCGCACGGATCACCAACGTCGAGGGGGATCATCACGACATATTCCTAATAGTTCCTGACTTTGGTTAAGAGCCTTTGCCGCAGGGCCTGTCGCACCCCCCGGAATTTCCCGCCGTTCGCCGTCCTCCAAGCCCTCCTGGCTCCGGGAATCTGGAATGAGCCCGCGCGCGCGCGTGAGTCCCGCTCGCGGGGGAGCGGAGTCTTAAAAGGCGAAATCAGAGTCTAGTTTCGAGTGAAACGAGCGTATTCGCCAAATAATCGTGGTTATCAATGAGTAAATAAAGCCATCTTTCGATGACTCAGAATATTTTAACTCGCTTATGCGAAAAAGCTCAGGCGTCCGGACGACGCGACCGTCCGAAGGGCGAGACAACACTACTAGGAGCAGCGGGATGAAATATCCGATCGCTATTGCCGCGGGAATCGCAGGCAGCTTTTTCGTCGCCCAAGCCGCCTCGGCGGCTGGTGGTTTCGAAGACCAAATGGGCCGTTGCCTGCAGCAATTCGCGAACACCCGCGACGCCGCTCAGGTGATGCTGGAATGCACCGCCGACGCGGGCAAGCTCACGGAATGCAAGGTCGTGGACAACAGCGCCGCGGGCAAGGGTTTCGACAAGGCCGCCATGTGCATCGCTGAAAAGCTGCCGATGGGCGCCAAGACCGGCACCGTGAAGGTGCCCTTCCGCTTCCCGGGCGGCGCGTAAGTTTTAAAGCTCCTTTCCCAGGCCTTGCCTGGGGGGACCTGAACACGCCTCCGCTGGCTCCGCCGGAGCGTCCTTACAGGGGACGTTCCGGCTAGGGGCCAGCGGGGGCGTTTTGCGTTTGGGGACCCCATCGGCGCCGATGGGGCGCGGCGAACGCTCGCCGGGCCGCCCGCCATTCGGCCGGGGAGAGTCCCCCGGCCGGACAAACGGGCGGTCGCGGTCTAGAATTCCTGCCACTCCTGTTTGACCGCGGTGTTGCCGGCCCGAGCCGCCGGGCGCGCCGTCGCGCCCGGGCGGGCCGTCGGTCGGATCGGCGCCGGTGATCGCGCCGCGGGCCGCCGCGCGGGGCTGGCCTCGGCCCGCTGGCCCACCGTGAACGCTCCGATCAGATTGACCAGCTCGGCCGTTTGACCCTTCAGGGAATGGGTCGCGGCGGTCGTCTGCTCGACCATGGCGGCGTTCTGCTGGGTGACCTGGTCCATCTGATTGACCGCGGTGTTGACCTGGGCCAGGCCCGTGGCCTGTTCCTGGGCCGAGGCCGAGATCTGCAGGATCAGGGTGTCGATCTCCGCCACCTTGTCGACGATCCCGCGCAGGGCTTCGCCCGTCTGCCCCACCAGGCCGACCCCGGCGGCCACCTGGGCGGTCGAGGCGCCGATCAGGGTCTTGATCTCCCGCGCCGCGTCGGCCGAGCGCTGGGCCAGGGCCCGCACCTCCTGGGCGACGACCGCGAAGCCGCGGCCGGCGTCGCCCGCACGAGCGGCTTCCACCCCCGCGTTCAGAGCCAGCAGGTTGGTCTGGAAGGCGATCTCGTCGATGACGCCGATGATGTTGCTAATCTCCCGCGACGAGGTCTCGATCCCGCCCATGGCCGCCACCGCCTGGTCGACGACGACACCCGAACGTTCGGCCTCGGTCTTGGCGCCGGCGACCACTTCGGAGACCTGCTTGGCGTCGGCCGCCGAGCGGCGGACGGTGGCCGTGATCTGGTCCAGCGCCGCGGCGGTCTCCTCCAGGCTGGCGGCCTGCTGTTCGGTGCGGCGCGACAGGTCGTCGGCGGCGGCGCCGATCTCTTCCGAGCCCGCCTGGATGCCGCCCGTCGCCGCGGTCACGCGGGACATCGCCACCTCGAGCGTATCGATCGCCGTGTTGAAATCGTCCTTCAGCTTCTGGAACTGCGGCTTCACCTCGGCCGTCATGCGGCCGACCAGGTCGCCCGCCGCCAGGCGCTCCAGGGCGCCGGCGAGCGCGTCGACCAGCGCCGTCTGGCTAGCCTCGTTCTCAAGCCGCGCCGCATCGAGTTTCTGGCGCTCGGTCTCGATGGCCTCGAGATAGGTCGAGATGGCGAAGTCCATGTCGAGCAGGGCCGCCTTCACAAGCGCGCCGACAGCCTCGCCAGCCTTGCTGGAATCGCCCTTCGACATCAGCCCCCGCGGCCAGAACGACTGGATCGTCGCCCGGATCAGGTGATCGACGACCACCGCGTAGCCGCCGATATACCAGCGCGGCTCCAGCCCGATCCGGGCGTGGACCTCGCCGACCGTGCGGACGGCCTGGATGTAGGAGTCGCTGAAATCGGCCTCGGCGATGGCGCCCCAGTGGTCTTGCTGGCGATCCTTGGCCGAGTCCATGTGGCGCTCGTCCTTGAAGAACGCGCGGGTCTCCGGCGTGTTCTGGACCTTGGCGTAGAACGCGGCGAGGGCCGGGCCGACCTCCTTCTGGATCAGCGGGCGAAGATCCCGCAACGCGGTCCTCGCCTTGTCGTCCAGGCCGATGAACGCAACCCTTTCACTGATCGTCCGGTCGTGCGTCATCGTCGGTCGTTCCCGTGCAAATTGGCGTGGGAGGAACCTCGGTCAGCATGGATAACGAGGTCTTAAGAATTCTCGCCACGCGCGCGGCAAGTCGACGCATTCACGAAAAGGTCGCGGCCGCACGGAGATCGGACCAGCCTACCCGCCCCGCTTGATCGTTTCCCGGGCGATGACCAGTTGCTGGATCTGGCTGGTGCCCTCGTAGATCCGGAAGATCCGCACGTCGCGATACAGGCGCTCGATGCCGTAATCGGCTACATAGCCGGCCCCGCCGAAGATCTGCACCGCCCGGTCGGCGACCCGGCCGACCATTTCCGAGGCGAACAGCTTGGCGGCCGCGGCCTCCAGGGTCACGCCCTCGCCGGCGTCGCGCTTGCGGGCGGTCTCCAGGACCAGCGCCCGGGCCGCCAGGGCCTCGGTCTTGCTGTCGGCGATCATCGCCTGGATCAGCTGGAAGCTGGCGATCGGCTGGCCGAACTGCTTGCGCTCGCTGGCATAGGCCACGCAGTCGACCAGCAGCCGCTCGGCCACCCCGACGCAGACGCTGGCGATGTGCAGCCGCCCCCGGTCCAGCACCTGCATGGCCACCTTGAAGCCCTCGCCCTCCTCGCCCAGCCGGTTCCAGGCCGGCACGCGGACATTGTCGAAGGTCACGTCGTGGATGTGGGCGCCCTGCTGGCCCATCTTCTTCTCGGGCTTGCTGACCGACAGACCGGGCAGATCGCGCGGCACCAGGAAGGCCGAGACGCCCGAACCGCCCTTGGCCTCGGGATTGGTGCGGGCCATCACCGTGAACAGCGAGGCCTTGCCGGCGTTGGTGATGTAGCGCTTGGAGCCGTTCAGCACGTAGTCGTCGCCGTCCAGCACGGCCCGGGTCTGGACCGCGGCGCTGTCGGACCCGGCCTCCGGCTCGGTCAGGGCGAACGAGGTGACGATCTCGCCCGAGGCGATGCCGGGCAGCCACTTGGCCTTCTGGTCGTCCGTGCCGAACATCACCAGCCCCTGGCTGCCGATGCCGACATTGGTGCCGAACGCCGAGCGGAAGGCCGGCGAGGCCCGCCCCAGCTCGATCCCGACCAGGCATTCCTCCTCCATGTTCAGGCCCAGGCCGCCGAAGTCCTCGGGGATGGACAGGCCGAACAGTCCCAGCCCCTTCATCTCCTCGATGATCTCGGCAGGCACGGCGTCGTCCTCGGCGACCTTGGCCTCGATCGGGCGCAGCCGCTCGGCGACGAACCGGCGCACCGTGTCGATCAGCTGCTCGCGGGTCTCGAGGTCCAGGGCCATGGCGTTCCTTCCGCTTCAAACACTTGTTTTGAGCAGACTGTAGCGGCGGAACGCCGGAAGGAAAGAGGTTAGGGCGGGTTCATCGCCAAGAAGCCGAACCCGCCCTGGCTTCTTGTTTGGCGCGGTTCCTCAAGCGAACCGGCGTCCACTTCGCTCGAAACGCCTCAGAACCGCGATCGCCAGGTCGCCAAGGCCCCGACCTCCGGCGCCGCATCGGCCTGGTGACCCGGCTGCAGGGCCAGGCTGGTGCGCACCACCAGCGAGCGCCAGGGGCCGAAGGCGCGCTCCAGGCCCAGGCTCAGATCGATCTCGCGACCGTCGGGCGCGGCGCTGAACCGGCGAGTCGAGAAGGTCAGCGGGTCGTCATAGGCCAGCGGCACGTCGGCCAGCATGGCCTGGAACCTGCCGCTTTCGATGCGCAGGGGCTGGGAGACGCCGAAGGTCAGGCGCGAGCAGGCCCAGCCGACCAGCCGGCAGTCGGCGCCGGCTTCCAGCCGCCAGGCGCTGCTGATGGCGCTGTCCAGCGACAGCAGGCCGCCCTCCACCCCCGTGCGGCCGATCGACAGGTCGGCGTGCAGCGTCAGGCCGGGGCGCGGATAGAGGTCCAGCGCCGCCGCCCCGAGCCGGGTCTTGGCCGGCAAGGCCAAGGTGGTGCCGGGCGTCAGGTATGAGCCCAGCGGCCCCAGCGGCTCGTCCAGCGCGCCGCCGGTCAGGCTGATCAGGGCGTCGCCGACCTCCATCATGCCCGTGGCCGAGGCGTAGCTGGAGCCCTCGATCTCGACGATCTGCAGCGGCCGGCGCGGATGGGCCGAGCCCTGTTCGGCCAGCAGGGCGAACCGGCCCAGGCGTACGGCGGCCTGGGTGCTGCGGTCGGGCTGGGCGATGGTCTGGAACGCGTCGCGGCCCGCCGGACCGGCCGGGGCCGCCGCCCCGCCCTCGCCGCTCCAGCTGGACAGGCTCAGGCGGCCATAGGCGACCTGCATCCGCATCGACCGCATCGGTTGGGGACCCAGGGTCAGCGACGGCTCGGGCTCGTGGGCGCGCTCGTCGAAGATCGGCCCCTCGACCGACACCGCCAGGTTCAGCCCGCCCAGGGCCGGTCCGCCCAGCACCACCTGGCTGGAGGCCTGGATCGGCGGCGGGGTCAGCAGGGCGCCGCGCCGGTCGCCCGGCAGGCCGTCGGCCAGGTTGACCGAGAACAGGCGATTGTAGTCGTCGTGGATCACCGTGCGCAGGCCGTCGGCGCGCCGCAGGGCCGAGCCGAAGGCCGAGGCGACATTGCCGCCCACGCCGGGGGCGGTCAGGGCCGTCGCGCCGCCGTCGGGCAGGGACAGGCTGCTGGTCCCCACCGGCGCGAAGGCGCGGGCCAGGTCCAGGCCGCCCCGGCCGTAGGTGGAGTCGGTTCCCGCCGTCCCCAGATCGCTGGCGGTGCGCAGCAGGATGTCGACCGCGTCGCGTCCCGAGAGATTGGGGAAAGCCTGCAGCAGCAGGGCCAGGGCGCCGGACACCTGGGGCGCGGCGTAAGAGGTGCCGGACACCAGCGAGCACCCCGAACCGTCGCATTCGGTCTGGATGTCGTCGCCGGGCGCGGCCAGATAGCCGTTGGCCGTCACGCCGGCCCGGTTGGAATAGCTGGCCATCGCCCCGGTCGAGGTCAGGGCGCCGACCGCGATCACCGAGCCGGCGTAGCGTGGATCGACGGCGTAGCGGGCCGGCCACTCCGGATCGGCGGCCCCGTCATTGCCCGACGAGACGGCGACCACGGTCCCGGCGGCGGCGGCCCGGGTCAGGGCCCCCTCGAACTTCGGCCCCTCCGGACCATCGCCCCCGAGCGACAGGTTGACCACCTTGGCGCCCTTGGCCACGGCGTAGTCCAGGGCGTCGGCCAGGTCGTCGGAATCGAAGACGCAGTCGGGGCAGCCGGGGGTGGAGTTGCGGCTGTCGTCGGCCCGGATCGACAGGATGGTCGAACCGTAGGCGACCCCCACGGTGCCGGCCCCGTTGAAGCGCGCGGCGATGATGTCGGCCACCCGCGTGCCGTGGCGGCTGGAGCCGACCAGGGCGCCGCGCCCGATGATGTCGGTGGAGTCCGGCGACACCGCGCCGACCAGATCGGGCTGGGTCGCGTCCACGCCGGTGTCGATGACCGCCACGGTGATCCCCTGGCCGCTGGCGCCCTTGGCGTAGGCGACGTCGGCGTGGATCGCCGAGAGGTTCCAGCCGCGCTGGTACTCGGCGGTTCCGGCGGTGGGATAGGTCGGCGGCGGCGGAGGCGGCGGGGGTGGTGGCGGTGGCGGCGGGGGAGGCGGTGTGACGACGCCCGGGGACGGTCCCGAACCCCCGCCGCCGCCTCCGCCGCACGCGACCAGCGGAATCGCGGCGAGCAGCACCCAGACGCTGGGCCGCCAGATCCTGGGGCGATACAGTCGAGACCAAATCAAGCGTCGCAAAATCACCCCCCGGGGTCTGTCGCGAGCAGCCTACCCCTTGCCGGCCTCGGCCCGCGCCAGGGCGCTGCGTCGCACCCCGTAGAGGAAATACACCGCCGCCCCGATCAGGTGGGCGTACAGGAAGTAGCGCTGGGTCTTGGCCGGCAGACTGTAGAACAGATAGAGACAGCCCAGGATGGCGCCGGGCGCCACCAATTGCCACAGCGGCGTGGCGAACACCCGCGGCCGGCTGGGATCGCGCACCCGCAGGACGATCACCGACAGGCCCACGGCGATGAAGGCCGCCAGGGTGCCGGCGTTGGCCAGCTCGGCGATGTCCTTCAGCGACAGCAGGCCCGACAGCAACGCCGACAAGGCCCCGGTCAGCAGGGTCATCAGCACCGGGGTGCCGGTCTTGGCGTTCACCCGCGACAGGGCCGGCGGCAGCAGGCCGTCGCGGGCCATCACGAAGAAGATCCGGCTCTGGCCGTACATGAAGGCCAGGATCACGGTCGGCAGGGCGACCACCGCGGCCAGGGCCACCAGCTGCGCCATCTTCGGATGCTGAAGGGTCTCCAGGATGAACACCAGCGGCGCCTCGCTCTTGGAGAACACCTCGGCCCGCGAGGCGCCGATCGCGACGGCGGCGACCAGCATGTAGATCAGGGTGCAGATCAGCATCGAGCCGACGATGCCGATCGTCAGGTCGCGCTTGGGGTTCTTGGTCTCCTCGGCGGCGGTCGAGACCGCGTCGAAGCCGTAGAAGGCGAAGAAGATCAGGCTGGCGGCGGCCATCACCCCGACCTTGATCGCGTCCGGTCCAGCCGCCCCCGCGACGGTATGGGCGG
Source organism: Caulobacter sp. Root1455 (assembly GCF_001426905.1). GTDB lineage: Bacteria > Pseudomonadota > Alphaproteobacteria > Caulobacterales > Caulobacteraceae > Caulobacter. The sequence continues at coordinate 230,712 of NZ_LMFQ01000020.1, read as the reverse complement.
CGAAGCCCTGGGGCATGAACGGCGTGAAGTGGCCGGCGTCGAAGGCCGGCAGGCACAGGACCACGAACAGGCCCAGGGCCGCGATCTTGATCACCACCAGCACCATGTTGACCGTGGCGCTTTCCTTGGTCCCCAGGGCCAGCAGCCCGGCCACGGCGAACGAGATGATCACGGCCGGCAGGTTGACCAGGCCATGCGTGCCGTCGGCGAACTCGACGTGCGGTCCGGCCAGCAGGAATTCGGGAAAGCCGGCCATGCGGAACAGGCCGGTGGCGTGGGCCGACCAGCCCACCGCCACGGCGGCGCAGACCAGGGTGTATTCGAGGATCAGGCTCCAGCCGACGAACCAGGCGACCGGCTCGCCCATGGCCACGTAGCTGTAGGTGTAGGCGCTGCCCGAGGCCGGGATCATCGTCGACAGCTCGGCGTAACACAGGGCCGCGCAGGCGCAGACCGCCCCGGCGATCAGGAACGACAGCATCACGCCCGGCCCGGCCAGGCCCGCCCCGACGCCGGTCAGGGTGTAGATGCCCGTGCCGACGATGGCGCCGACGCCCAGCGCGATCAGGTGATACCAGCTCAGGGTCTTTTTCAGCGCGTGGGCGGGATCGCCGGCGGCGGTGTCGATCGCCTTGCGGCGATTCCAGAAACTCATCAAGTCCTCCCCGACTCCGGAGCGTGGCGGCCGAAAGCGGATGCCGGTTTCGGCGCCCGCCACGCTCTGAATGTTTGATTCGCGTCTGTCCCCTAGGGACAGGCACGGGCGGGGACGATGGGCTAGGCGCGCCGCGTCGCCAAGGGGGAGAATTTGCTCCGCCGACGACGTTTTCTGACAAGCTTGTACAGCTGACGCTCACATCGGGGTCGGAAGCCGCCTCTCGATCGAGGCGGCGTCAGGTTGATGTCGATCAAGGCCTCGATCGCGGCGGCGCGCACCGTCAGTCCCATCCAGCTCGCAAGACTGTTGGAAATCAAACAGGAGGACGTCCAATGCGCGTTTCCAAAATCGCCACCGGGGCGGCGATCGCCATGGCCCTGGCCGTGGCGGGCCTCGCCATCGCCCAATCCGGACCCGGCCTGGGCGCCGGGACTGGGGGCATGATGGGCCGCGGCATGATGGGTCCCGGCATGATGGGGCGCGGCATGATGGGTCCCGGCATGATGATGCACAACGGGACCTGGTGCGCCGGTTGCGGCTACATGGGCCCCGGCTGGGGCGCTCGCCAATCAAGCCTGAACCTCGGCGCGGCCGACGTGAAGGCCTACATGGAGAGCTACCTCCAGTACCAGGCCAATCCCCGTGTCAAGCTGGACGCCGTCAAGGAGACCGACGCCGACTCCATCACCGCCGACGTCGTGACGACGGAAGGCGGCGTTCTCGTGCAGCGCTACATCTTCGATCGCCGCACGGGGGCCTATCGTCCGGGCTAGCGGCGCCGCCTGAGCTCAGATCACCGCGTCGAAGGCCGCCCAGTTGGGAACCGGCGCGTCGGTCCCGGCCGACTTGCGGCCGCGATTGGCGATGCGGGTGTGGAGCAGCTTCACGCAGCGGCTGCCCGTGGTCTCGAACAGGAACGGGAAGATCCCGTGGACGAAACAGGCCAGGCCGCCCAGCAGCATCGGAAAGGCGAAGCTCCAGGCCACGGCCATGTGCTCGCCATAGGTCTCGTCGACCGAACGCGGATGGCGGGTGAAGGCGTCGAGCATCAGCATCCTCGGATTTGCGCCTTTCCATGATGCCGCGCTTCGAGAGAATGACATGGTCTGAAACACGGCTTCGTGGCAATTAGGGAGAATTGAATTCTCCAAATGGGCCGTGATATAGAATGATCTCGCTCGACCAGATCGACCGCCGCCTGTTGGCGATTCTGCAGCAGGACGCCACCGTCCCGATCGCCGAGTTGGCCGAACGGGTGGGCCTGTCCCAGACCCCGTGCTGGAAGCGGGTCAAGCGGCTGCAGGATAGCGGCGTGATCACCGCCCGCGTCGCCCTGATCGACCGCGAGGCCCTGGACCTGCCGCTGACGGTGTTCGTGGCCGTCAAGACCGGCCGCCACGACGAGGAGTGGCTTGCGACCTTCGCGGCCGGCGCCAAGGCCCTGCCCGAGGTGGTCGAGTTCTACCGGATGAGCGGCGACGTCGACTATCTGCTCAAGGTCGTGGTCCGCGACATCGCCGCCTATGACCGCTTCTATCGCCGCCTGATCGCCACCGCTCCGCTGACCGACGTGTCGTCGAGCTTCGCGATGGAGCAGATCAAGTTCACGACGGCCCTGCCGATCGCGATGGGGTGAGGCGCGACCTTGTTACCGCCGACAACCCGGCTGAACGAGGGGTTCGGAACAAGTCCGAGGATGACGGCTCCAAAAATGGAGGCGCAAGCGCGCGAGCGGATGCGAAGCGGCTGCTCTGGATTAGCGGGCGCGCCGGTAATGCATGGCGACGACGCCGTTACGGAGCGGCGTGGCCGAGATCAGCTCGAGCCGTCGCGTGCCGGGCAGCCCGCTCTGGTGGAGGGTTGGACCGTGGCCGGCGATCCGGGGGTGGACGAGGAACTTGTACTCGTCGATCAGATCCAGCTGGTCCAGCTCGGTCGCGAGCTTGCCGCTGCCCAGGAGCACGCCGGCCGGGGTCGCGTCCTTGAGCCTCTGCACGCCCGTGCGCAGGTCGCCGGCGATGTGGCGGCTGTTGGTCCACGGGAAGGCCGTTCGCGTCGACGACACCACGTACTTCGGCTTGGCCTCCAGCTTGACCGCCCACTCGCGTATCGCCGGCGGCGCCTCCACGTCGCCGCGGGCGACCGCCGGCCAGTAGCTCTCCATCATCTCGTAAGTGACGCGACCCCACAGCATCGCCCCGCCCTCGTCCATGAGGCGGGTGAAGAAGGCGTGCGTCTCGTCGTCGGCGATCCCCTCCCGGTGGTCGACGCAGCCGTCCAGGGTGAGGTTGAGGCTGAAGGTCAATAGTCCCATGCGGCGAGTCTAAGCCATGCCATGGCGTACGCCAATTGCTCGGGGTCGATGTTGAACGTCCGCAACGGGTCGAAAGCAGTCCCCGGCCCCTGCCCCGAAACAGACCTCCCGCCCCAGCTCAGTCCGGCCAAAGATCCTGCACATCCCCCTTGCGGTTCAGCATGTGCGTGGCCCGCTTGATCAGCATCAGCAGGCGCTCGCGCCGCCCGTCGCTGTCGTAGGTCAGGGTCGTCCGCGCCAGGCCTTCCAGCATGAACCGCGCCAGGTCCCGGCTGGCCTGGAACCGAGGGCCCGCCCCGGCGTGGAGGATCTTCAGGAAGTGGTCGCCGGCCTGGGCGCGATCGAACTCGGCCTGTGCCGGGGCCAGCAGGGCCTGGACGGCCGGGTCGGTGCGGCCGGCGGCCTCCAGCTCGGCGAAGGCCAGGAACGGCACCGAATGCAGCAGGTCCCAGTAGCTGTCGATCGCGTGCTCGGTGACGTCGGCGCCCGGCGGCAGGGTGTCGGCGGCGGCGCGGAACAGGGCCGAGCGCTCGGCCTGGACGTGGGCCACGGCCGCCTCGACCAGCGCCTCGCGGGTGGGGAAGTGGTAGAGCATCGCCCCGCGCGTCAGGCCGGCGGCGTCGGCGATCACCGGATTGGCCGCGGCGTGATAGCCGATCTCGGCGATCAGCCGCATCGCGCAGTCGAGAATGCGCGCCCGGGTCTTCAGCGACTTGGGCGTATCCTTGGCGAGGCGAGCGGCGTCCATGACCCTGATCTAGTCAATGCGATGTTGCGCCGCAACAGCACAGCGCCGGTAAAGCTTTGCCTTGCTCCCCATGATTTATCCAATGGTGAAATTTCGGGCGTTGGTGCGGCGCAGCGTCGCGCCTGGACGGGGGTGGGGGCGCGGAACGTCGTTTCACGAAAGCGACATGCAATCAGCTTAATCGCGGCCCATGCGCCCCCGACGGGACTTGGGGTCACCGCCGGTCCGGGGGGACCGGCGTCTAACGCCGACCAGAACCGCCGGAGGGGCTAGCATGGTCACCGAAACCGACACCGAGATCCGCGGCTACCGCTCGATCTTCATCAGCGACGTGCACCTGGGCACGCGCGGCTGCCAGGCCGAGCTGCTGCTGGACTTCATCCGCCACGTCGAATGCGACAAGCTGTACCTGGTGGGCGACATCATCGACGGCTGGAAGCTGCGCAGCGGCTGGTACTGGCCCCAGAGCCACAACGACGTGGTGCAGAAGATCCTGCGCCTGGCGCGAAAGGGCGTCGAGGTGATCTATGTGCCCGGCAACCACGACGACCGGGTCCGCGACTTCTGCGGCGTGCATTTCGGCGGCGTGGTGGTGGCCCGCGACGTGATCCACGAGGCCGCCGACGGCAAGCGCTACCTGGTGGTCCACGGCGACGAATTCGACGGGGTGGTGCAGCACGCCAAGTGGCTCGCCTTCCTGGGCGATTGGTCCTATAGGACCATCCTGATGCTGAACACCTTGCTCAACCGCGCGCGTCGGAAGCTGGGGTTCGGCTACTGGAGTCTTTCGGCCTATCTGAAGGTCAAGGTGAAGAACGCGCTGCAGTTCATCGAGAATTTCGAAGCCGCGGTCGCCGACGAGGCGCGCCGGCGCGGCGTCGACGGCGTGATCTGCGGCCACATCCACAAGGCCGAGATGCGCGAGATCGACGGCGTGCTCTATGTGAACGACGGCGATTGGGTGGAAAGCTGCACCGCGCTCGTGGAACATATGGACGGACGGCTCGAAATCCTGGAATGGTCCAAGCTTAGGTCCTGGTCGGTGATCGACCGGGCAAGGGCGCTCACCATCGAGCCCCCCATTGCGGAGCCTGCCGCCGCCTGATGCGGATACTACTCGCCACCGATGCATGGGAACCGCAGGTCAACGGCGTGGTTCGGACCCTCACCAAGGTGATGGCCGAGCTGAAAGCCATGGGCCATGAGGTCGATGTCGTCAGCCCCGACCAGTTCCCCACCTTCCCGCTTCCGACCTATCCGGAGATCAAGCTGGCCATCGGCGCCTACGAGCCGGTGATGGAGCGCTTCAAGTCGTTCGAGCCCGAGGCGATCCACATCGCCACCGAGGGTCCGATCGGCCTGGCCGCCCGCCGCATCTGCCTGGAATGGAAGCTGCCGTTCACGACCAGCTACCACACGCGCTTTCCGGAATACGTCTCGGCCCGCCTGCCGCTGCCGCTGTCGGCCGGCTACACCTACATGCGCTGGTTCCACAAGCCGTCGGGTCGGCTGATGGTCGCCACCCCGACCATGCGCGACGAGCTGATCCGCCACGGCTTCCGCAACATCTCGCCCTGGACGCGCGGCGTCGACACCGACGTGTTCAAGCCCCGCGCGGAGGGCGACGCCGACGTGTTCGCGGGCCTGGCCCGGCCGATCTTCCTCAATGTCGGCCGCGTGGCCGTCGAGAAGAACATCGAGGCCTTCGCCAGCCTGGACCTGCCCGGCACCAAGGTCATCGTCGGCGACGGCCCGCAACGCGAGGAGCTGGCCGAGAAGTACCCGGACGTGGTGTTCGCCGGCGCCAAGTTCGGCGAGGAGCTGGCCCGCTATTTCGCCTGCGCCGACGTCTTCTGCTTCCCGTCCCTGACCGACACCTTCGGCCTGGTGATTCTGGAGGCCATGGCCGCCGGCGTGCCGGTGGCGGCGTTCTCGGCCCCGGGGCCGATCGACATCATCCCGGGCTCCGGCGCCGGCGCCCTGGCCCCCGGCCAGACCGACGGCCTGCGCGAGGCCTGCCTGGCGTGCCTGGACATCGACCACGTCGTGGTCCGCAAATTCGCCGAGGGCTTCTCGTGGCGCGCCTGCGCCGAGGAGTTCTACAAGAACCTGCAGCCCTATCCCGAGCCGGAAAAGACCCGATTCTGGCGGCGGCTGCGGCGGCTGGCGCGGCTTAGGCGCAAGCCGGCGGCTTAGCACCGGCTAGCACTTGCCCCCTACGGGTCGCTTCGCGACCGTCTTCCCCCACGGGGGGAAGAGGAGCCCCGCGCGCGTCCTCCGCCCCCTATGGGGGCGGACAGACCGCGAAGCGGTCAGGTGGGGGCAAGTGGGTGAGCCACCGTTCCCAATCCGTCTCACCACCGAGACACCGCCCCCTGGCCGACCTACGCGCCTTCGCCTAGTCTGAGCCGTTCAGGGGTGAGCATCTCCACGTGTTGAACACGGCCGAACAGGAAGCCTGGAGCTTTCTCAGCAAGGCGCCGCACTACGCCGCGCCCGACGAGGTCGAGGCCCATTTCGGCCGGGCGATCGCGGCGTTCGGCTATGACCGCTTCTGCGCCACCCTGATCAACGCCGAGCAGCTGGGCCGCGAGCCGCCCACCCTGGCCCGCCGCGACTTCGACGTCTGGGACGCCCGCTACTGGGGCGAGCGCCACGTGGTCCACGATCCGTGCATCAAGCTGCTGCGGAAATCCGGCCGCAGCTTCGCCTGGACCGACGCCAAGCCGCTGGGCGACAACCGGGCCCGGGCGATGTGGGGCGAGGCCTCGGAATTCGGCATGAACGACGGCTATGTGGTGCGGGTGTTCGGCCCGGCCGGCCACGAGGTGCTGATCCGCATGGCGACGGAGGCGACGACCACCGACCCCACCGCCCGCGCCGTGCTGGAAAGCCTGGCCACGGTGTTCGGCACCATCATGCTCAAGCACTGGGAGCTGCAGGACGACAACCCCGACTACGGGGTGATCTCCCAGCGCCAAGCCCAGTGCCTGTACTGGGCCAGCCGGGGCAAGACCGACTGGGAGATCGGCGCGATCCTCGCCCTCTCGCCCCGCACAGTCCACCACCACATCGAGGCCGCCAAGAAACGCCTGGGCGTGGTCAAGCGGCAGGAGGCGGTGATGAAGGCCGGGGAGCTGGGGCTGCTGGTGAGGGTGGGATGAGCGGACGGGGACATGCCCTTGCGGCGTGTCCCCAAGTCTTGCTCCGTGGATGCCGATGGGGACACGCCGCAAGGGCATGTCCCCGGCTCAGTTCGCCAACCCCTTGCTCCCCGACACCGTAAACCGCGCCTCGACGCCCGCCGGCTTGTCCAGCCCCGGCCGCGCCACGGGCTGGCCGCCGCCGATCCACAGGCTGACCGGTCCGGACGCGATCGACCGCGAACCGTCGGCCGCCACCACGCTCATCGCCGCGCCGTCGAGCTGGAAGCTCACGCGGCGCGTCTCGCCGGCCTTCAGGCGCACCCGCTGGAAGCCGTGCAGCGACCGCACCGGCGCGCCGGTCACGTCGCGCGAGACGTACAGCTGCACCACCTCGTCGCCGTCGCGCGCGCCGCTGTTGGTGACGGCGACCGAGACGCTCTGGCTGTCGCCCGCCTTGACCGCCGCCCGCGCCAGCACCGGCTTGCCGTAGGCGAACCGCGTGTAGCTGAGGCCATGGCCGAACGGATACAGCGCCTCGCCGGCGAAATAGCGATAGGTGCGGCCGGCCATGCCGTAGTCCTTGAAGGCCGGCAACTGGTCGGCCGAGCGGTAGAAGGTCACCGGCAGGCGGCCCGCGGGGCTGAAGTCGCCCGCCAGCAGGCCGGCGACGGCGCGGCCGCCCTCGCCGCCCGGATACCAGGCCTCGACGATGGCCGGCAGGTGGGCGTCGGCCCAGTTCACGCTCATCGCCGAGCCGTTCATCAGCACAAGGACGACCGGCTTTCCGGTGGTCCGCAGGCGCTCCAGCAGCCCCTCCTGGGGCGCGGGCAGATCCAGGCTGGTGCGGTCGCCGCCGACGAAGCCGGGGGCCCGCACCGACATCTCCTCGCCCTCGAGCTTGGCGGTCAGCCCGCCGACGAAGACCACCAGGTCGGCGTCCTTGGCGGCGGCCACCGCGGCGTCGGCGCCGCGGCTGGGCCGGCTCCACTGCAGGCGCAGCTCGCCCCGCTCGCCCAACTGGTTGGCCTCGACGACGATGGCGCTGGCCTTGCCGGCCGTCAGGGCGACCTCGCCGTCCGGCGCGGAGTCCCTGGCCCGGGTCCAGGCGTCGACGACCGTCCTGCCGTCGACGATCACCCGGTAGCCGCCCTCGCCGCTGACTGTGAACCGGTGGACGCCGGTCTCGGTCGGGGTCAGCACGCCGGTCCAGCGCATCGACGTCGTTCGCGCCTGGCGCTGGGGCCGGCCCCAGCTGAAGCTGGCGTTGGCCGCCGCCTCGGCGGCGCTGGCCGGTCCGGCCAGGTCCAGCCCCTGGAAGGTCTCGACCTTGAGGTCCTTCAGCACCGCGTCCGGCACGTCCTCGCGCGGGGCGGCGGTCCAGCCCGTGCCCTCGACGAAGTCGATCCTGGCGTCGGGGAAGCGCTCGCGCAGCCCGGCCAGCACGGTGACCGGCTTGGACGGCGTGCCGTTATAGTTGCCCACCAGGGCGTCCAGGCTGTCGGCGTTGGGGCCGATCACCGCGATGCGGGCGGGCGCGGCCTTCAGCGGCAGCAGGCCGTCGTTCTTCAGCAGCACCATCGAGGCCTTGGCGGCCTCCAGCGACAGGGCGCGGTGGGCGGGCGTGTCGTTGTCGGCGGCGGTGATCTTGAAGTAAGGGACCTTGGCGGGCGGGTCGAACAGGCCCAGGCGCAGGCGGGCGACGAACAGGCGCTCGACGGCCTGGTCCAGTTCGCCCTGGCTGAGCAGGCCGTGGCGAACGGCGTCGACGATCGGCGCGATGTCGCTGCTCTTGTTGGGTCCGAACTCGGCGCAGAACAGGTCTGTCCCGGCCTTGATGCTGACGGCGGCGGCTTCCTCGGCGGTCTTCACATAGCCGTGCGAGGTGGGTTGGAAGACGTCGGCGATCGCCGCGCAGTCCGACACCACGTGGCCGGAAAAGCCCCAGTCGCGCCGCAGCCGGTCGACCAGCAGAGGCCTGTTGGCGCAGGCGGGCGCGCCGTCGACGGCATTGTAGGCGCACATCACCGACTCGACCTTGGCCCGGGTCACCAGCGCCTTGAAGGCCGGCAGGTAGGTGTCTTCCAGGTCGTGAGCCGAGGGGTGGATGTCGTCGCGGTGACGATCCGCCTCGGGGCCGCTGTGGACCGCGAAGTGCTTGGCCGTGGCCACGGTCTTGTAATAGGTCGGGTCGTCGCCCTGCAGGCCGGTGGCGAAGGCCACGCCCATCTCGGCCGTCAGGTGCGGGTCCTCGCCCCAGGTCTCCTGGCCCCGGCCCCAGCGCGGGTCGCGGAAGATGTTGATGTTGGGCGACCAGACGGTCAGGCCGCGATACTGGGCCGAGCCGCCGTCGGGGGCGCGTTTCTCGACATATTTGGCGCGGAACTCGGTGGCGATGGTGTCGGCGATCCCATGGATCATCGGCGCGTCCCAGGTGGCGGCCATGCCGATCGCCTGCGGGAAGACCGTCGCCTCCCCCGCCCGGGCCACGCCGTGCAGGCCTTCGCTCCACCAGTTGTAGGCCGGCACGCCCAGGCGCGGGATGGCGGGGGCGGCGTGCTTCAGCTGGCCGGCCTTCTCCTCCAGCGTCATGGCCGAGACCAGGGCGGCGGCGCGGGCCCGCGGCGTCAGGGACGGGTCGAGGAACGCCGTCGGGGCCTGGGCGCGGGCGCTGGAGGCCATGCCGGCGGCCGCCAGGGTCAGGGCCCAACCGGCGGCGATGACGAGCGCGCGGCTCGACGGATGGATCGCTGAAGCCTTCACGCGTTTCCCCTTGCCTCGCGACCCTTGCAGGGTCGTCTCTACCGGCGAGACACCGGTGTCAGGGACATCTTAGACACAAGCCGCGCCTTGGGGACAGCGAAAAGGTACCGGTACCTTTAGGGTGAAGGCAGAGCCATGTCCGCGCCGCGTCCAGGCGCCCTTTGGGACCTTCGGCTCATCGGCGCATCGGCCGCCTTGGCCGCCGTGGCCGTCACACGGAAGAGACCGGCTCCTCTTCGCCCAGGGTGACCTTTTCCCGCTTTCCGGTGTTCGGATCCGTCCGGTGAAGATGGAAGGTCCGTCCCTTGAAGGGGCCGTTGATCAGGTCGAGCAACATGATCTGGGTCAGCTTGTTCTCGGGCGTGGCGAACGGCGAGATCAGCTCGACGAGCCAGGTCCGGTCTCCAGAGGTCCAGTCGGCGGGCGCCAGGGGCTCGCCCGCCTCGAGCTTGGCCTCGGCGGCTTGCGACAAGCTGGCCCAGATCGCCACGCCCAGCGGCATGGCCTCGAGACCCTCCCGCGTCAGGCCGAACTGGGCGAACGAGGCCGGATCGGCGTCGCTCAGGCCCGGCGTCGGTCCGAACCGGAAGATCCGGAACTGTTCGCTGACCACGGCCGGCATGAACGACGATTCCAGAGCCTTGATCTTCAGCTCGCGGTGGAGGGACGACTGGCTGAGCAGCCAGACGATCTGGCCTATGGCTTCGGCGACCGTGCGCGGGGCGCCGTCGTGCTGAGCCGCGGAGGAAAAACTCGTCATTGTCGTCCTCGAATGTCAGGCGACGCCGTCAGCGGCGCCGGAGATTGGGCAGGGCCGCGCCAGGGAGCGTCGGGATCGAAATCACGGTCATGTCGATCTCCCTTATGGCTGTCCAGCAGCGTGGAAAATTTAGTCAGCAGGGTCATAAGCGTGGGCGTCAAAGACGACCTTCACGGACAAGTGCTCGTTCTCAACCTCCAGGGACGCCCCCGAACCGCGCCGCGGGGGGCCAGCGCGGAGCCCGCCCCTACCGCTCCCTGCCCGCCTCCTTGACCCGACGCGCCAGGGGCGACAGCAGGAACCCGATGATCCGGCGCTCGCCTGTCTTGATTTCGACCGTGGCCGACAGGCCCGGCGCCAAGGCGAGCCGGCGCCCATCCACGAGTATCCAGGGCTGGGTCAACTTCACCATCGCGGGAAAGACAAGCCCCTCCTTCTCGTCCTCGACCGCGTCGCGGCTGATATGTTCGATCACCCCGTGGACCACGCCGTAGCGGGTGAACGGATAGGCCTCGAGCTTGATCTCGACGGGCTGGCCCTCGTGGACGAAGCCGGCGTCGCGGTTCTGGACGCGGGCCTCGATGATCAGCTCGCCGCCGCGCGGCACCAGCACCATCAGGGGGTCGGCCGGCTTGACCACGCCGCCCAGGGTGTGGACCTGCATCTGCTGGATCACGCCGTCCATGGGGGCGGTCAGGACGGTGAGCCCGGCCTTGTCGCTGGCCTTGGACAGCTCCTCGCCGCGCAGGCGCTGGTTGGCCTGGGCTTCGGTCAGGGCGTCCAGCACCTCGCGCGAGAACTCGCCCTGAGCCTTGGCGATCTGCTGGTCGACCCCGGCCACGGCGGCCTCGGCCTTCAGGCGCTCGTCGCGGCGGATGGCCAGGTCCTGGCGCATGCCGACCACCTGCTGCTCCAGCTCCGAGACCTTCATGCGCGGCGCGTAGCCCTTGACGACCAGTTCGCGCATGCCCTTGAGCCGCTCCTCGGCCAGGGGGATCTGCTGGCTGAGCTTGACGATCTCGTTCTCGATCATGCCCAGCTCGCCCTGGCGCTGGAGGCGGTCCTGCTTCAGCCCGGCCAGGGTGGCGGCCTGTTCGCGGCGCTTGGCCTCGACGAAGGCGCGCTGGGTGGCCACCGAGGCGCGGTCGGCGCCCTGGGGAGCGCGGAACGCCGCGCCGCGACCGCCGGCGTAGTCGACCAGGGCGGTGGCGCGGGCCGCGTCGATGTCGGCGCTGAGCAGGGCCTGGCGGGCCTGGGCGACGTCGGCCGCGGTGGCGGTGGGATCGAGATCGACCAGGGGCTGGCCGGCCCGCACCGTCTGCCCCTCGACCACGTGCAGGGCCCGCACCACGCCGTAGTCGGCGGCCTGGATCAGCTTGACGTTGCCGCGCGGGATGATCTTGCCCGGCGCGGCGGCGACCATGTCGACCTTGCCGAGGATCGACCAGGCCAGGGCCAGGACGATGAAGCCCAGAATGGCCCAGAGAACGGCGCGGCCCAGCGGGTTGGGCGGGGTCTCCAGCACTTCCAGGGCGGCGGGCAGGAAGGCGGTCTCGTCGCGCGGCGTGCGATCGCGCTCGGCCGCCCGCTGCAAGCGCCAGCTCTCGACGAGAACGTCCCAGTGGCGACCCCAGTCGCGCCCCAAGTCGCGCAAGGCGGTGGCGATCATGCCCGCACTCCCATCTGCTTGGCGTAGAGCTGGGCGTAGCGGCCGCCCTGGCGCATCAGGGTCGCGTGCGTGCCCTGCTCGGTGATCCGGCCGCGTTCGATGGTGATGATCCGGTCGGCCTGGCGGACGGCCGACAATCGGTGGGCGATGATGATCACCGTGCGGCCGGCGGTCATGGCCTTCAGATTGTTCTGGATGATCTCTTCGCTCTCGGCGTCGAGGGCCGAGGTGGCCTCGTCGAAGATCAGCACCTTGGGCCGCCCGGCCAGGGCGCGGGCGATGGCCAGCCGCTGGCGCTGGCCGCCCGACAGGTTGCCGCCGCGTTCGTCGATCTGGGTGTCGTAGGCCTCGGGCAGCTCCAGGATGAACTCGTGCGCTCCGGCCATCTTGGCGGCGGCGACCACGGTCTCCATCGGCATGGCCGGATCGGTCAGGGCGATGTTCTCACGGACCGTGCGGTTGAACAGGATGTTCTCCTGCAGCACCACCCCGACCTGGCGCCGCAGCCAGGCCGGATCGACCACGGCCAGGTCGACGCCGTCGACCAGCACGCGTCCGCGCTCGGGCACGTGCAGGCGCTGGATCAGCTTGGTCAGGGTCGACTTGCCCGAGCCGGACGGGCCCACGACGCCCAGCACCTCGCCCGGCTCGACCACCAGGTCGATCTCGGACAGGACTTCCGGGCCGTCGATCTTGTAGCGGAAGCCGACCTTCTCCAGGGCGATGCGGCCGACGATGTCGGGCAGGGCCGAGCGCGATGGCGAGGACGACGGTTCGGTCGGGCTGTTGAGGATGTCGCCCAGCCGGGCCACCGAGATCTGGGCCTGCTGGAAATCCTGGGCCAGCTGAGCCAGGCGCAGGACGGGGCCGGCGACCTGGCCGGCCAGCATGTTGAAGGCCACCAGTTCGCCGACCGTCAGCTTGTCGCCGACCACCAGGCGGGCCCCGAAGAACAGCAGCGCCACCCCGCCCAGCTTGTTGATCAGCTGGATGGCCTGCGAGCCCCAGTTAGCCAGCATCCGGGCGTCGAAACTGGCCTTGATGTAGCCCGCCAGCTGGCGCTCCCAGCGCCCCTGCATCTGCGGCTCGACGGCCAGGGCCTTGAGGGTTTCGACGCCCGTCACCGCCTCGACCAGGAACGACTGGTTCTCGGCCCCGCGGGCGAACTTCTCGTCGAGCTTGCGGCGCAAGGCCGGCCCGACCAGCAGCACCACCAGGGCGTACAGCGGCAGGGTGATCAGCACGATCAGCAGCAGCCAGGGACTATAGAGCCACATCACCGCCAGGAAGATCCCGGCGAACAGCAGGTCGAGCACCGCGGTCAGGGCCGAAGAGGTCAGGAACTCGCGGATATTCTCCAGCTCGCGCACCCGGGCCACGGAGTCGCCCACCCGGCGGGCCTGGAAATAGGCCATCGGCAGCTGGGTCAGGTGCGCGAACAGCTTGGAGCCCAGCTCGGCGTCGACGCGGCTGGTGGTGTGCGAGAACAGGTAGGTGCGCAGGCCGCCCATGGCGACCTCGAACAGCGACACCACCAGCAGGCCGACGGCCAGGATCTCCAGCGTGGTCAGTCCCTTGTGGACCAGCACCTTGTCGATCACCACCTGGAAGAACAGCGGGGTGATCAGGCCCAGGACCTGCAGGAACAGGGAGGCGACGAGGACGTCGCGCAGCAGGTGGCGGTACTTGACCAGGGCCGGGATGAACCAGGTCACGTCGAAAGCGCGGGCCGCGCCGGCGACATGCTCGCGGGTGGTCATCAGCAACAGCTGGCCGGTGTGGACGGCGGCGAACTGCTCGATCGTCAGGGCGCGCGGGCGCTGCTCGCCGGGGTCGAACACCAGCACCCGGTCGGCGGCGGCCTGCAGGACGATCAGCCAGCCCCCGGTCACGCGGGCCATGGCCGGCAGCGGCTGGCGATGCAGCAGGGCCGGCGCGGCCTGAACCGCCTTGGCGCGCACCTGCAGGCGCTTGGCCAGCCTCAGCAGATCGTCGGCCGAGGCCTCTTCGGAGCCCAGCCCCAGGTCGTGACGGAGGTGATCCGGATCGGCCGGCTTGCCAAGAAAGCCCAGCATGGCGGCGAAGCAGATGAGCGCCGGCGCGCCCATCGGCGGCTCGCTGGCCGAGCCCATGGAGAGGTCGCCGTCAGCCCCCATGACGCGCGATCAGGTTCGCCGAACAGCTCACGGGCGGGAACGGGCGCCATACGGCGAAGACGATCGCCGCCTGGAAAACGGCTCGTCGACGCACTCTGTCGATACGCACTGAAACACACCCCCGAAGCCACCGACCCCATGTTGCAAATCGGAAATGACCGCCGCAACCACAATCTGACGATGATCGACGATAAGCTGTGCAATTCGCCCAACGAGCGAGTCCGCGCGGAGCCAATGGTCCGGGCGGGCGCGATGGCGGTTCGGGCGTGTCGCCGAACGTGCGGCGGAGGCTCGCCGAGCCATCCGGAAGCCGCTAGCCCGCCAGCCAGGCCGCGGCCCGCCGAAGCATGGCGACCAGACCCGCTCCGAACACCGCCAGCAGCACCCCGGCCGGAACCAGCAGCAGCAGGTTTCCCCAGTGCAGCCCGCCGCCGGTGCCGGTGGCGATCAAGGCCAGGGTCAGCAGCAGGGCGGCCACGCCCACCGCGGCCCATAGGCCCAGCCGCGCGCCGCCGGCCCGGCGCGGGACGCCTTGCCAACGCACGAGACCTCCGGTCCCGCGACCGCTCGTGATCCGCCTGCCCCCCTCGCCCGAGGCCCGCCGCCGTCGTCGTCCAGCCGAGGCGGTCATCGATGGTGCATGTCGATGACCCGGCAGCGAACGCTCCAGCCGTCGCCGCCGCGGTCGGTGAAGTCGGTGACCACCAGCTCGTAGACTTCGCCGTCCTGGCTGAGCGTGCAGACGTCGCCCACCCGCATCGGCCGGGCGTCGCGCGAGCGGATGTGGGCCTCGCGCAGGGTGACCAGGTTCTCGCACAGCAGTTCGTAGTCCTGCGACCCGAACGGCGAGACTGGAACGGGCGCGCGTTTGGCCATCAGCGGCGAGACTTGCGGGCCGCGTATTTGGCGTCGCGCTTGTCCTTGGCCTCGGCCTCGGTCGGGACCTTGGCGCGTTTGCGTTCGGCGCGCTGGCCGGCCACGGCGGCCGCGTCGGCGGCGGCCGCCGTGGCCGCCTCCTTCTTGACCGCCCTGACCGCCTGGCGTTCGGCGCGCACGGCCTTCAGCTCGACGGCTTCCTCGACGCCACGCTCGGCGAACAGCGGGTCGACCACCGCCGGCTTCGGCTTGAACTTGGCGAGCAGCGCCTGCTTGGCCTGCGCGGCGGTCTTCAGCCGATCGGCCAGCTTGGCGCCTTTGGTCTCGTTCATGGCGCGCTCTTAGGTCTTGGTGCCGCGCAGGGCGTCGGGATCGATCGGCCGGGGCCGCGAGGGCTGGCCGCCGGTCGAGCGGGGATCGTTCAGGCCCTTGGGGCCCGAAGGCCGGGTGCCGGGATAGGTCTTCATGGGGCTATTTCTTCTTGACGGACAGCGGGGACAGCAGGGTCGGCGCGGCGGCGGCGATCACCTTGGGCTTGGCGGTCTTGGGCTTGCGGACTTCGCGATTGCCTTTGGACAAGGGGCGTTCCTTCAGGGGGAGGACGCGCGCGATCAGGCGCTCGGGCCAGGCGGCCCGGCGCAACGCGCGCGGTGGAAGGCGATATCAGGTCCGTGAAGGGCGCTGGTCGTGGCGACTGACGGTCATGCGACCCCTTTCCGGGGTGCGTCGAGACGGCCCGCCAAGCGGACCGGCACTCGTCGACGGCGCGTCCTAGCGCCTTGGATTGACCCTATCACATCCGGAGGTCCGACCGGTGGAAATACGGCGGGGCCGCCCTACCCCCGCTTGAACAGCGTCGTGCGCTTGGCCATGAACGCCGCCACCGCCTCGCGGTGGTCGGCGCTGGCCACCAGGGCTGGCAGCTCCTTGTCGACCTGGGACCGGCCGTCGACCACCCGCTTGGTGGCCTCCACCGCCAGGGGCGCGCGCGAGGCGATCCATTCGGCCAGGTGGAAGGCTTCCGGCAGGAGCCGCTCGGGCGTGTGGACCGCCGTGACGATCCCGTCGGCCAGGGCCCGCTCGGGGCCGAACTGGGCGCCGGTCAGCAGATGGGCCTTGGCCCGCGCCACGCCGATCAGCCGGGGCAGGCGGACGACCGAGGCCATCAGCCCGATATTGACCCCCGAGGCGGCGAACACCGCCCGGTCGCTAGCCAGGCGGATGTCGCAGGCCAGGGCCAGCTCCAGTCCGCCGCCGAAGCACCAGCCGTCGATGGCGGCGATGGTCGGCACGCGCAGGGCCTCGATCCAGTCCATCAGCTGGTTGAAGTTCTCCACCGCCGCCAGGGCCTTGTCGGCCGGCCGGCCGTGCGCCTCGCGCAGGTCGTCGCCGGCGCAGAACACCCCGCCCCGGCCGGTCAGCACCACCGCGCGCGTGTCGCTGTCGCCGGCGATCTCGTCGAGGATCCGCGCCAGTTCGGCCCTCAGGGGCAGGCCCAGGGCGTTGGCCGGCGGGGCGTCCAGCTCCAGCAGCAGGATCGAGCCGGTGGGACGGCTGACGTGGATCATCGCGCTCATCGCGCGAACGTGGCCGATGACGGCGGGAATGGAAAGCTGAGCCACGGCGGGCGCCACCGTCGCGACACCGGTCGTTTCACGCGCAACCATGCTGCGATGCAACAACTTTCCCCTTGCCAGAGTTAAACACTTGTCACAGCTTAGGCGGCCTTCGGGACGGAATTTCCGCCGCGGAGCCCAAAACGATGGATCGACGCCGGGTTTCGACCCGCGCTGAACGGTCCACGGAGCGCAGAGAGCCAATCCGGCGTTTGTGTTGCAGCGCCGAAGACCCCGGGGAGTGAGATGAGCACAGCCACGCTGCAGAAGACCGAGTTGAAGGACCTGTACGAGATCGGCGAGATCCCGCCGGCCTTCCACGTGCCGAAAAACATGTACGCCTGGGCGATCCGCAAGGAGCGCCACGGCAAGCCGTCGGTCGCCATGCAGGTCGAGGTCGTGCCCACCTGGGAGATCGGCGAGGACGAGGTTCTGGTCCTCGTGATGGCCGCCGGCGTCAACTACAACGGCGTCTGGGCCGCCCTGGGCGAGCCGGTCAGCACGCTGGACGTCCACAAGCAGCCCTATCACGTGGCCGGGTCCGACGCCTCGGGCATCGTCTGGAAGGTCGGCGCCAAGGTCAAACGCTGGAAGCTGGGCGACGAGGTCGTCATCCACTGCAATCAGGACGACGGCGACGACGAAGAGTGCAACGGCGGCGACCCAATGTTCTCGGCCAGCCAGCGGATCTGGGGCTACGAGACCCCGGACGGCAGCTTCGCCCAGTTCTGCCGGGTGCAGTCGCGCCAGCTGATGATGCGCCCCAAGCACCTGACCTGGGAAGAGGCCGCCTGCTACACCCTGACCCTGGCCACCGCCTACCGCATGCTGTTCGGCCACAAGCCGCATGAGCTGAAGCCCGGCCAGAACGTGCTGGTCTGGGGCGCCTCGGGCGGTCTGGGCGTGTTCGCCGTGCAGCTGGCCGCCGTGGTCGGGGCCAACGCCATCGGCGTGGTCAGCGACGACGACAAGATCGACTATGTGAAGAGCATGGGCGCCAAGGCGGTGCTGAACCGCAAGGAGTTCAACTGCTGGGGCCAGTTGCCCAAGGTCAACGGCCCCGAGTTCAACGACTACATGAAGGAAAGCCGCAAGTTCGGCAAAGCCATCTGGCAGGTCACCGGCAACAAGGACGTCGACCTGGTGTTCGAGCACCCGGGCGAGGCGACCTTCCCGGTCTCGGTGTTCGTGGTCAAGCGCGGCGGCATGGTCGCCATCTGCGCCGGCACCAGCGGCTTCAACCTGACCATGGACGCCCGCTTCCTGTGGATGCGCCAGAAGCGCGTCCAGGGCAGCCACTTCGCCAACCTGATGCAGGCCAGCGCCGCCAACCAGCTGGTCATCGACCGCCGCGTCGACCCCTGTCTGTCGGAAGTTTTCCCCTGGGAAGACATCCCCGCCGCCCACGAGAAGATGCTGGCCAACCAGCATCTGCCAGGGAACATGGCCGTGCTGGTCTGCGCGCAACGGCCGGGCCTGCGGACGTTCGAGGAAGTGGTGGAGATCAGCGAGGGGCAATAGCGCCTGTCCCTCCCCACAAGGGGGGGGAAGGCCTAGGATGGTTTTGGGAACACCGTCAGCAGTCCCGCCACCGCGCCCGCCACGATCACCACCGGGACAAGGGCCCCGACCACCGCCGCGCCGCTGGCCCCGCCGCCGATCAGCTGGGCGGCGGCCAGGGGACCGAGGATCGAGCCCACGCGGCCGGCGGCCACGGCCGCGCCCACGCCGGTGGAGCGCACCGTGGCCGGGTAGTAGGGCGGGGTCAGGCCGTAGAGCGTGAACTGTCCGCCCATCAGCAGGAAGCCGGCGGCGAAGGCCAGGGCCGCGATCACCGGCTCGCCGCTCGCGCCGGCCAGCAGCACCAGCGCCACGGCCAGCCCCGCGAAGCCGGCCAACAGCGGCCAGCGCGCGCCCGACCGGTCGACGACCAGGCCGAACGCCAGGCCGCCGCTCATCCCGCCCAGATTGAACAGCGCCGAGACCAGGAAAGCCGAAGCCGGCGGCAAGCCGCGCGCCACCAGCAGGGTCGGCAGCCAGTTGAGCAGCAGGTGCAGGGTCAGGGCGACCAGGGCGTAGCTGAGCCAAAGGCAGGCCGTGGCCGGCCAGCGCCCGGCTCCGAACAGGGCGCGGGCCGCGTCGCCGCTCTGGTGGGCGGCGCGGTCGGGCCGCCCGACCGGCAGCACCAGATACAGCAGCGGCGCGACGACCAGGGGGACCAGGCCGCCGACCAGGAAGATGGTCCGCCAGTCGTCCAGGGCCATCGGCGTGCGGGCCACCAGACCGGCCACCGCCCCGCCCAATGGCATGCCGCCGGCGATCAGGGCCACCATGGTCGCCTTGCGGGCCGGGCTGGCCTGCTCCGAGGCCAGGGCGATCAGCATCGGCATGGCGCCGCCCAGGCCCAGGCCGGTCAGGAACCGCACGGCCAGCAGCGGCGCGAAGCCGGTCGCCAGGGCCGTAAGCAGCGAGAACACCCCGAACGCCGCCACCGAGGCGGTCAGCACGGGCCGCCGCCCGACCCGGTCGGCGATCACCCCGCCGAAGCTGGCCCCGACCATCAGCCCGATCAGGCTGGCGCTGAACGCCCACCCGGCCTGGCCCGGCGTCAGGTGCAGGGCCGGCAGCATGCGCGGCGCCGCCACCCCCATCGACTGGATGTCGAACCCCTCGATCATCGCCGCCAGCAGGCAGACGAGCCACACGGGCCAAGTCCTGGATGTCGTCATGAGCGCCCCTCTGATGGGAAGGTACGCCGTACGGCCACCGTCTTCTAGACGGTGGGTTCAGTGGCCGCCTTCGGCTGTTTGAGCGACGCGCAACTGGGCAGCGGCCGCACGGAGGTGTCGCCAGCGACGGCCAGATTCACGCCGACCCAGCCGCCAGCGTAGCTGCTTTCCGTAGGTCGGGGCCAAGCCATGTTGCGCACCGTGTCGGGGGTCACCTGATCCAGAATCGGGTTGCCGGAACTGACCACCACGACGGCCTCTTGGACATGATCCGGATCTTCGCCCCAGCGAATGCAGACGCCGACCGTCCCCTTCAGTGGATCCGGCTGAGGTTTTGGAGCCTGACCGGCCGGACCGGCGAGGAGGATCAAGGTCGCGAGCGTGGCGAGGGCGGGCATGGGCCGAGCCTGATGCATGCGTCGAAGAGCGGCAATAGGCGACCGTGCGTGTCGCCTTCTACCGCCTCATCTCGTCCGCCACCGTCCGGGCCAGGGCCTCGTCGAAATCGGTGACCTCGCAATAGCCCAGCCGGCGGCGGATCTTGGCGTTGTCGGCGAACAGCGGGTAGCTGAGGTCGAGCCCCGACACCGCCTTGGCCAGGGCGCCGCGCGCCACGTCGGGGTGGGCCAGCTGGACGTCGCCGGGCCAGTTCAGGTGCTCGGCGAAGCTGGCGGCCCAGGCCAGGTTGGTCGGGGTGTTGGAGCGGCCCAGGTTGTAGATCTCGCCGCCGGCCCGGGGGTGCGTGGCGGCCAGGGCGATGCCGGCGGCCACGTCGTCGACATAGCCGAAGGTCGCCCGCCAGCTGGCCCACGGGTGGGGGATCACGAAGCGCGGCCGGCCCTGGACCATCGGCCGGATCGCCCACGAGAACCGCCGCTGGCGGTCGCCGGGTCCGAACACCATCGGCAGGCGCAGGATGGTGGTTTCGAGCCCACCGGCGGCGCGAGCCGCCTCCTCAAGAGGTATCTTGTCGTAGTCGTCCATCCAGGCCTGGGGGTCGCTCGCGGCGCGCGGCTTGGCCAGTCGGTAGGGGAAGCGGCTGGCGCGTAGGGGCGCGTCCTCGGTCAGCCGGTCCCAGATCGGCGTCGGCCGGCCCTTGCGGTGCAGGCCCTCGTAGTTGCGGTAGACGTCGACCGAGCTGACCAGCACGTAGCGGGCGATCCGGCCCGACAGGGCGTCGAGCAGCGGCAGGGTGTCGGCCTGGGTGTAGGCGATCAGGTCGATCACCGTGTCGGCGCCCAGGTCCTTCACCGCCGCGAGCACGGCCGCGGGATCGCGGCGGTCCAGCACCACCGAGGCCGCCCCAGCCGGAACGGTGCGCGCGCCGTGATGCCCGACCGCCGTCTCGACGCCGTCGGCCAGCAGCCGCGCCACCGTCGGCCCGCCGATGAAACCCGTCCCTCCGAGCACCAGGACGCTCATGCCGCTCTCGCAAACTCCAGGTCGAATCGCAGGCGTCAGGCTATGCGGGAGGCGGGGTCACAAGGCAATGGAAGGACAGCCATGCCCAAGCACGACGGAGAGGTCTGGATCGCCCGGCGCACGGCCGAGTCCCGCGCCATGGTCGCCGACGTCCAACGGGCGATGCGCCTCACCCCGGTCCTCAACCGCCTGACCTTCGACGACGCGGACGAAATCCGGCGGCTGGTGGGCGAGCTGACCGGCCGGGACCTGGACGACCAGTTCCGCCTGCTGCCGCCGTTCTACACGACCTGCGGCAAGAACATCGCCATCGGCCGCAACGTGTTCATCAACCAGAACTGCACGTTCTACGACCTGGCGCCGATAAGCCTCGGCGACGACGTCCTGATCGGCCCCAATGTCAGCCTCATCACCGAGGGACACCCCGTCGCCCCGTCGCGGCGGCGTGACGGCGTCCTGGCGCGGCCCATCGTCATCGAGCGGAACGTGTGGATCGCGGCGGGGGTCACCATCATCGGCGGCGTCACGGTGGGCGAGAATTCCGTCGTCGCGGCCGGTTCGGTCGTCACCAAGGACGTTCCCGCCAATACGCTGGCCGGCGGAAACCCGGCCAGGGTCATCCGCTCCATCGCGGAGGAGTGAGCCCGCGCCGCATTCCCGCTTTTGGGATTGGCAGGGCCGCGATCGCATCGCACAGTCCCGCCAAACAAGCGTTCGCCTTAAGACGTCTCGGGGGAGTGAACCATGGGCTGGAAGAGCAAGACGGCGTTGACGGCCCTGGGCCTGGTCCTGGCGGTCGGGGCCGTGGTGGCGGTGAGGACGGCCACGTTCAAGGCGCCGGCGGCGGTCGACACCTCCAGCATCCGCCTGGCCTCGGCCCGTCCCTTCGACGCCGACCTGGCCGCCCGGCATCTGGGCGAGGCCGTGCGCTTCCAGACCGTCAGCCACCAGGACCCGGCCGAGGACCAGCCGGCCGAATGGGACAAGCTGCACGCCTGGCTGCAGGCGACCTATCCCGACGCCCACCGGGCGATGACCCGCGAGGTCGTGGCCGGCCACGCCCTGGTCTACACCTGGAAAGGAACCGACCCGTCCCTGGCCCCGATCGTGCTGATGGCCCACCAGGATGTCGTGCCGGTGACGCCGGGCAGCGAGGGCGCGTGGACCCATCCGCCGTTCGACGGCGTGATCGCCGACGGCGCGGTCTGGGGTCGCGGTTCGATCGACGACAAGGGCAGCCTGGTCACCCTGTTCGAGGCCCTGGACGGGCTGGCCAAGGCCGGCTTTGTTCCCCGGCGCACGGTGATCCTGGTCAGCGGCCATGACGAGGAGGTTCGCGGCGGCGGCGCGCGGGCCGCGGCGGCCCTGCTGAAGGCGCGCGGCGTCAAGGCCCAGTTCGTGCTCGACGAGGGCATGGTGGTGGTCGAGGACCATCCGGTGACGAAGGGCAAGGTCGCCCTGATCGCCACGGCCGAGAAGGGCTACGCCACCCTGACCGTCACCGCCCCGGCGGTCGGCGGCCACTCCTCGGCCCCTCCGGCCCAGACCGGGGTGACCACCCTGGCCAAGGCCGTGCTGGCCATCGCCGACCACCCGTTCCCGATGAAGTTCTCCGGCCCCGGCGCCGACATGCTGAAGAGCCTGGCCCCGCACAGCTCGACGACCATCAGGATGGCGGCGGCCAACACCTGGCTGTTCTCGCCGCTGCTGATCAGCCAGACCGCCAAGACCCCGGCGGGCGCGGCCATGCTGCACACCACCATCGCCCCGACAATGCTGAAGGGCTCGCCCAAGGAAAACGTCCTGCCGCAGGACGCCGAGGCCTGGATCAACTACCGCATCGCCCCCGGCGACACCTCGGCCGACGTGATGGCCCGGGCCAAGGACGCGGTCGGCGACCTGCCGGTCAAGCTGGCCTGGGTGAAGACGCCGGACGAGCCCAGCAAGGTCTCCTCGACCACCTCGGACGGCTGGAAGACCCTGGCCGCCCTGGCCGGCGACGAGAGCCGCGCGCCCGTCGCCCCGGCCCTGATGACCGCCGCCAGCGACAGCCGCTACATGGGACCGATCGCCGACGACATCTACCGCTTCCAGCCCCTGCTGCTGTCGGTCGACGCCACCAAGATGATCCACGGCACCGACGAGCACATCTCGGTGGCCAATGTCGAGCGCATGGTGCGGTTCTATCAGCGGCTGGTGGAGACGGCGGCGCGATAGGTTTTTCAGGCGCCACAAACTCTTCACGCAACGCAGGCGGGCGTTTGCTGGACGGCAGCTTCACAATGAGGCCTAGTGAGCCCCGGGGAGCAGCTTGTCGCGAAATCCTGATCCGGGGGCCGCCTTCGGGCGGGGACGGATTTTGCGCGAACAGGCTGTAAAGTCGGACGACTTACATGGCTGACGACGCGCAACTGCTGGCCTCGCGGCCGGCGCCGAAAGCCGTGAAATTCGGCGAAGGCTTCGTCATGGACGCCTGGTACGTGGCGGCCCTGTCGCTCGAGCTGAAGCCGGGCAAGATGGAAAGCCGCGAATATCTTGGCGAGCCGGTCCTGATCGGCCGCACCAGGGCCGGGGCCGTCTACGCCCTGCGCGACGTCTGCCCGCACCGCGCCGCCAAGCTGTCGGCCGGCAAGGTCCGCGCCGACGCCGACGGCCACGAAACGGTGGAATGCCCCTATCACGGCTGGCGGTTCCACACCGACGGGGCCTGCGCCAAGATCCCGTCCCTGACCGCCGACAACCCGCTGGACGTTTCAAAAGTCCGTGTACGGAACTATCCGCTGGTCGAGGCCCAGGGCCTGGTGTGGATCTGGATGTCGGCCGACCCGCGCTTCGACGGCGTTCCGCCCGAGCCGCCGCCGACGATCCCCGGCGTGGTCGGCGGCAAGCCCAAGCTGGTCGACCATCTGGACTACGACATCCATATCGACCACGCGGTGCTGGGCCTGATCGACCCGGCCCACGGCCCCTATGTGCACCAGCAGTGGTGGTGGCGCACCAGCGCCAGCCAGCACGAGAAGCGCAAGGCCTTCGCGCCGTCCGAGGCGGGCTTCACCATGGTGCGGCACGAGCCCAGCAAGAACTCCAAGGCCTACGCCATCCTCGGCGGCGAGCCGCTGACCGAGATCACCTTCCGCCTGCCGGGGCTGCGCTGGGAGCATGTGAAGGTCGGCGACCGGCAAGTGCTGGCCCTGTCGGCCATGACCCCGATCAACCCCGGCAAGACCCGGATGAACCAGATCATCTGGTCCGACCACCCGGCCTTCAGCCTGCTCTATCCGGTGATCCGCATGGCGGCCCGCGCCTTCCTGCGCCAGGACGGCAGGATCGTCGAGGCCCAGACCCGGGGCCTGCGGGACAATCCGGCCCTGATGTGGGTGGGCGACGCCGACCAGCAGGGCCGCTGGTACCATCAGCTCAAGCGCGAATGGAACGCCAGCCGGCGGGAACGGCGGGCGTTCAGCAATCCGGTGGAGGAGACGACGCTGAGATGGCGGACGTAGGGGCTTTCCCGGAGCCTCCCCACCTTTCAGGCGTCATTCCCGCCCTTGTGGCGGGAACCCCTCTCTCCACCGCAAGGGCGGAGGTGTGGCGCGCCAGCGCGCCAAGGCGCTTCACCATCAGCTGAACCAGGGGTTCCCGCCACAAGGGCGGGAATGACGGCGGGTATGGGAGTGACGAACCCGCCCGCAGCGGCGAGGCCGCGCCTTGAAACCTTGATGGCGAGCCTGCTCTGGCGTCTGGCCGTGTCAAGGACGGCGCGTCGCGCCGCCGCGACGCGGCCGCCAGGGGCGGTCCTTGACACGGCCAGACGCCAGAGCTCCGATCCACCAAGGCTTTAAGGCGTGGCCCCATCCGGGGCGGATGGGGCTATCTAACTATTGCCCGACCACGGTGCACGACCGGTAATTCGCAAAATTCCCCATGAAGCCAGACGGCCAATAAAGTGGCCGATCACCAATACCGCGGCGAGCACCAAAGCGCTCATCCAGAGAGGCATCCACTCCCTCCGAAGCGCTGGATCCCGCAAGCTCGTCCAACTGTTCCCCACGATGATGACGACGCCTACACCCCGCCATACGTAGGAAAACACGAGCGCACAGTACGCATTTATCGCGTAGTACTGACGCCGCCATCCAGTCGGCTTGATGTCCGATCGCGGACGGCGCCAAGCCCGTTCGATCTCCTCCATCGTCGGCTCGCGTGATGCGCTTTCGAGATCGTCAGCCGCCACCCCCTAATCTTTCCGTACGCACCGCAAGATCAGCTTGTCGATCCGCGAGCCGTCCATGTCGACGACCTCCGCGTCAAACCCGCCCAGCTCGACGATCTCGCCTTCGCGGGGGATGCGGCCCAGGCGGTCGAGGACCAGGCCGGCCACGGTGTGGTAGCCGCCCTCGGCCTCGAAGTTCTCGCCCAGGGCGTC
The DNA here is from genome assembly GCF_001426905.1 of Caulobacter sp. Root1455. Lineage (GTDB taxonomy): Bacteria > Pseudomonadota > Alphaproteobacteria > Caulobacterales > Caulobacteraceae > Caulobacter. The sequence continues at coordinate 205,432 of NZ_LMFQ01000020.1, read as the reverse complement.
GTTCAGCTCCTGGATGTCCAGGCGGGCGTCGACCAGCCAGGTGCCGTCCTCGCGGCGGAGGATACGGCTGTCGCTCTCGTCGTGGTCCTCGGGGAAGTCGCCGGCGATCATTTCCAGCAGGTCCAGCGGGGTGATCGCCCCCTGGATCGAGCCGAACTCGTCGACCACCAGGGCCATGTGCAGCGGCGTCTGCTTGAACACCGCCATGGCCCTGAGCAGCGACATGGTCTCCGGAATGGCGATCGGCTGCTGGACGTGGCTCTTGATGTCGATGACCTCGCCGCCCAGGCAGGCGTCCAGCAGGTCCTTCTTGAGGATCACCCCGATGTCGCCGTCCAGGTCGCCCTCGCTGGCCACCACGATGCGCGAATAGGGACAGTCGCGGATTTCCTGGAGGATTTCCTCCTGGTTGTCGGTCAGCGAAATCCAGAACAGGTCGCGGCGCGGGGTCATGGCCACCCGCACGGGGCGGTCGCCCAGGCGCAGCACCTCCTGGATCATCGAGCGCTCCTCCGGCTCGATCAGGCCGGCGTCGGCCCCCTCGGCCAGGACGATCTCGACCTCCTCGGCGGTGATGTCGTTGGTCCGCTCGTCGCGGATGCCCATCAGCTTGAGAATGGTGGCGGTCGAGACCGTCAGCAGCGTCACGAACGGGCGCAGGACCACGGCGACCACCGCCAGGAACGGGGCCATGCGGCGGGCGATGGCGTCGGGGAACAGCAGGGCCAGGCGCTTGGGCACCAGCTCGCCCAGGATCACCGAGACATAGGTCAGGCCGATGACGACGACGATGGTGGCGATCGCCTCGGAATGGGCGCCCAGCACCGGCTTGTCCTTGAGCCAGACGTCCAGGGCGGCGGCGAGCGTCGCCTGGCCGTAGGCGCCGGCCAGGATGCCGATCAGGGTGATGCCCACCTGCACCGCCGACAGGAACCGCGTCGGGTGCTCGGCCATGGCCAGGGCCAGCTTGGCGCCCTTGTCGCCCTTGTCGGCATAGGTCTGGAGCCGGGCGCGGCGGGCCGAGACCACCGCCAGTTCGGACATGGAGAACACCCCGTTCAACAGAACGAGGAGCAAGACGACGACGAGCGCGAGGAGGATCATGGCCCTTCAGGGTTGGCGCGGCCCAGCGGGCGCGGTTGGGCCACTATACAAAAGAAAACGCCGCGGCCCACCAGGGACCGCGGCGTCGTCTTGTCGAAGCGGTGTTCGGCTTACTGAGCCGGACGCGCCATCGCCGTCTTGTTGGCGGCGATTTGCTTCTGAGCGTCGTGCTGGCCGGGGGGCAGCGGGATCAGGCCGCGGCCTTGCAGGTAGCCGCCACGACCGCTCGCCGCGTCCGAGGTGAACTCGGAGACGAACTCGGCCAGGCCCGGCGTCACGCCGATATTGGCCTTCTTGACGTAGATGAACAGCGAGCGCGACAGCGGGTAGGAGCCGTCGGCGATCGTCTGGGCCGAGGGCTTCACGCCGTTGATCGAGGCGCCCTTGATCTTGTCCATGTTCTCTTCGAGGTAGGACCAGCCGAAAACGCCCAGCGAGCCGGGGGTCTTGGTCAGGGTGCCGACAATGGCGTTATCGTTCTCGCCGGCGTCGATCCAGCCGTCGTTACGCAGCGGATCGACCAGCGACTTGAACTTCTTTTCGTTGTCCGAACGGATGGCGTCGGCGGTCGGGAACTTGCGGGCGCCTTCCTCGATGGCCAGTTCCACGAAGGCGTCGCGGGTGCCCGAGGTGGGCGGCGGGCCGTAGACGTTGATGCGGTTGCCCGGCAGGCCCGAACCGACCTCGTCCCAGGTCTTGTAAGGGTTGGCCACGAACTGGCCGCCCTTCAGGACCTGCTTGGACAGGCCCAGATACAGGTGTTCGCGCTTGAAGTTGTAGTCAGCGCCGTCCTTGTCGGTGGCCACGACGATGCCGTCGAAGCCGATCTTGATGGCGACGATGTCCTTGACGCCCTTGGCGGCGCAGGCGTCGAATTCCGACTTCTTCATCGGACGCGAGGCGTTGGCGATGTCGGGGAAGCCTTCGCCCGTGCCCGAGCAGAACAGCTTGATGCCGCCGCCGGTGCCGAGGCTTTCAACCTTCGGGGCCTTCTTGCCGGACTTCTTGGCGAAGTTTTCGGCGGTGCGGGTGGCGAACGGGAACACGGTCGAGGAACCGGCGGCCCAGACATAGTCGCGGGCGGCGTGGGCGGGGGCGGCGGCGAGGCCCGAGAGGGCGACGGCGGCGGCCGCGCAGGAAAGAAGCTTCTTCATGGAGGACTCCTGGAGTCTCTGGGAGCGTTGAAAGAAGAATCCGGGCCGATCCCGAAGATCGGCCCGGAAGGGTCTTAGAAGTCCATCTGCGCGCGCAGTTGGAACTGCTTGACGTCGTAGTCTTGGTTCAAGCCGATGTTGTCGACCTTGCCGTCGGTATAGTTCGCCTGGAAGCGGACATAACCGGTCAGGTAGTAGTTCGCGCCCAGGGTCCAGGCGGTGTATTCGCCGGCCTGCGAGGTCGCCGGCTTTACCTTCAGGGTGTCGTAGGCGTCGTTCAGGTCGGCGAAGTCGTAGCGGACGGCCAGTTCCAGACCGCCCCAGCCGCCGGCCGTGATAGGGTTCAGGATCTTCGGACGGCCGAACTCGCCGGTGACGCTGTTGTAGTTACGGGTTTCGCCCGTCGGCCAGAAGCTGACGAAGGCGTAGCCGACCTTCACGGTCGGATCGCTGCCCGCCGTGCCGGCGCGGGTCACGTCGATGCTCGAATATTCGCCTTGCACCGAGAACGGACCGTGCATCCAGGCGCCTTCGAGGGCCCAGGTGTTGTCACGGTTGCCGATGCCGCCGGTCGTGTACAGCGTGCCGTTGCTGTAGGCGGTGTTGGTGCGGCCGGTATAGGCGAACATGCCTTCGTCGCCGCGGTTGCGGTAGCGGTACGAAGCGCCCAGGTGGACCTTGTCGGTGTCGGTGACGATCGGCGCCCAGTGGCCGCGACCGGTGATGACCAGACGTTCCTTGGCGTCGGCGTTGGCGGCCGTCACGTCGGCGTTGTTGAGGCTGCCGCCCTGCACGCCCAGAGTGGCGCTGTAGTTCGGGCCGACATACTTGCCCACGACGCCCAGCTGGTAGCTGTCGACGCCGAAGTCACCGTACGGGCCGCGGTCCATGAAGGTGGTGAAGCGGGTCGAGGTCAGGTTTTCCAGGCCGGCGACCTTGACGTTGCCGAACAGCAGGCTGGTGAATTCGGTCGGCTTGACTTCGAGGACCACGTCGTCCCAGCCCCAGGCTCCGCCGTTCACCGCGCCGCCTTCGACCTTATAGGCCACGTAGTTGTTCAGCTTGCCCTCGACGCCGATGAAGGCTTGGCGGCCGCGAACGTTGCTGGTCTTGTAGTCACCGGCTGAACCGCCGTCCTTATCCACGTCTTGGAAAACGGCGTCGAGCAGGATCCGGCCGCGGACCTTGAAGTAGACGTCGTCGTTGGTCCATTGCGGCGCGCCTTTCCAGGCGACCGTGGTGTCTTGCGCGTGAGCCGCGACGCCGAGGCCGCAGGCGAGCATGACGCCCAGCGCCGCGCCGCTGACCAGCGAGGTCTTGTTCCGCATGTGAGAATTCCCCTTAAGGCTTTGCCCCCTGCCCGTTGGTCCGGATCAGGTAGAAGCGCTTTACGGGGGTCCCGTGACGGTTCCGCCACCCTTTGATGACAGACCGATGACAAGCCTTTTCAAGGTGTTAATTGTGGCCCGGAGGCCACATAAATGCACCTCAGAGGAGACGTGTGCGGATGATCTGTGAAAGCAGGTCGATCAGCGAGACGGCCACCACGATGACCAGGACGATGCAGCCGGTCTGGTCGTACTGAAAGCCGTTGATGGAATCGAGCAGCACCTGGCCGACGCCGCCGGCCCCGATCAGGCCAAGGACGGTGGCCGATCGGCTGGACGACTCGAAGCGGTAGAGCGCGTAGCTGGTCCATAGGGGCGCGACCTGCGGGATCACCCCCCAGACCACTTCCTGCAGCTTGACGGCTCCGGTGGCGCGCACGCCCTCGACCGGGCCCTTGTCGATCGACTCGACGGCCTCGGCGAACAGCTTGGCCAGAACGCCGCCGGTGTTGAACATCAGGGCCATGACCCCGGCGAACGGGCCCAGGCCCACGGCGGTGATGAAGATCAGCGCCACCACCAGGTCGGGCAGCGAGCGGATGATGTCCAGCACCCGGCGCACGGGCTGCTGGATCCACCACGGGGTGATGTTGCGCGCGCCCAACAGGCCCAGGGGGATCGCCACCAGGATGGCCAGGGCCGTGCCCCACAGCGCCATCTGGATCGTCTGCCACATCTTGCCGATGTAGAGCGGCCAGTCGGCGGCCATGAACGCCTTGGGATCGGTGAACGGCGAGAAGAAGCCGCGGCCGAACTCCTGCATCTTGCCGGCCTCGGTGACCAGCTGCGGGAACTTGTCGATCTCGGCCGGCTTGAAGCTGATCACCAGCAGAGCGATCACCCCGCCCCACAGCAGAAGATCGAAGGCGCGCGCCGAGATCGGCTTGCTGGGCGGGGGCGGAATGACGTCGTTCATGGCGGGTCGGTCGTGGCGGGTCAGTTGACCGGCGCGGCGAGGCCGGCCTTGCCTTCGGCGGCCACGCGCTCGGCCTTGATGCCGGCCAGGGCCGTCTCGGCCGCCGCCAGCTTGGCCGCATCGCCGGACTCGCGGGCCAGGCCCACGTGCTCCAGGGCCTCCATCTCGCGCACCACCAGCAGGTGGGTGTCGTCGGCGGCCTTGAAGCCGCCCATCGACAGGCGCTTGAGGTTGGCGCGCTGCTGGGCCGCGACCGGGGTGTCGCCCTGGCCGTAGGTCAGGAAGAACTGACGCACCTTTTCCTTGACCACCGGATCCAGGTCCTTGCGCCAGACGATCGGATCCTCGGGCAGGGTCGGCGATTCCCAGATCACCTTGACCTTGTCGGCCTGGGCGCCGCCCTTGGCCAGGCGGTTGAGGCTGAGGGCCGTGGAGTTGTTGGTCGCCGCGTCCAGCTTGTGGTTGGCCACCGCGAACAGGTTGGCGTCATGGCTGGCGCTGAGCACGGTCTTGAAGCAGGTCTCGGGCTTCTTGTCGGCCGGGATGAACAGGTAGGTCATCGGGGCCAGGGTGCCCGAGGTCGACTTCTTGTCGCCGATGCCGAAATCCAGGGTCTTGTCGCACTTGAGCAGGCCCTCGACCGTCAGCTTGCTGTCGGCCGGCACGATGATCACCGACTTGTAGCCGTCGGTCCCCGACGGATCGAAGGTGCGGGCGAAGACCTCGCCGCCCGAACGGCGCACGGCCTCCAGGCCCGAGGCGTTGGAGAACCAGCCCACGTCGGTCTGCTTGGCGCCCATGGCCACGATCAGCGACGAGTAGTTGGACGAGAAGAACGGCTTCACCTTCATGCCGGTCGACGTCTCCATGTCGGCCAGGATGGGCTTCCAGTAGCTCTCCATGTTCTGGGCCGACTCGGTCGACAGGATCGAGAACACGATGGTGTCCTTGGCGGCCGGCGCGGCGGCCTTCTTCTCTCCGCACGCGGCGAGCGTCAGGGCGGCGACGAGGCCGAGACCGGCGACCACTCGGCGCGAGATTGGGGTGCGGCGGATCATTGCGGAGCTCCTTCCCAGAATACGTCCTCGAATTCCGGGCCGTAGATGTCGATGAGTTTGTCGCGGCCCAGGCCGTTGGTCGGGCCGTCATAGACCTTCTTGCCGGCCTTCAGCGCCACCACCCGGGCGCAATAGCGCAGGGCGTAGTCGACCTGGTGCAGGGTGACGACCACGGTCAGGCCGTCGGTCTTGTTCAGATCACGGAGGATCTCCATGACCTTGCGCGCCGAGACGGGATCGAGCGAGGCGACCGGCTCGTCGGCGAGGATGATCTTGGCCTTCTGGACCAGGGCGCGGGCGATGGCGCCGCGCTGCTGCTGGCCGCCCGACAGCGTATTGGCGCGCTGGGCGGCGTAGTCGGCCACGCCGACCCGATGCAGGGCGGCCATGACCGCGCCGCGGGTCTCGGCCGGCCAGGCGCCGAACAGGCCGCGCGCGAAACCGATCCGGCCCAGCGAGCCGAGGGCGACGTTGGTGAACAGGGTCAGGCGGCCGACCAGGTTGAACTGCTGGGCGATGAAGCCGATGCGGACGCGCGCCTTGCGCACCTGGTCGCTGACCTTGCCCTTGGCCTGGACCGGACCGCCGAAGGCCGTGATCGTGCCTTCACCACCCTTCTCCTGGGCTGGCGCGTCGATGGTCTGCAGGCCGTCGATCGAGCGCAGCAGGGTGGATTTGCCCGAACCCGAGGGACCGATGAGCGCGATCATCTCGCCGCGACCCACGTCGAGCGAAACGGCGTCCAGCGCCCTGCGCGACCCGAAGGTCTTGGAGGCGGCGCGGATCGAGAGAACTGGGTCCGACTTCATGGTCGGGGCGAATCCTTAACGTGGTTTCGAGTGCTGGGAAATGCGTTCGTCGGTTTGGGGCACGGACGCAACGGATTTGTGACGGATGTTGGATCGATTTCCCCGCCCGCGCCGACCGACGGGGAACGCGAACCGCGCCGGAAGCTTGGCCGGGACACGGTTCGCGCCCCCGCGGGAACCCCGGATCCAAAAGACTCTTTACATCCTCGGGGTATGCCCCTATCTCGCTCGCTCCGGCGGACCCGAAGTCCTCATAAGCGCTGCTAACGCCGGCCTGGGTTTAACTTCTGCAGGGGTCTACGTGAATTGCACACGTACCATACTCCCCTGGACCTGGTCCGTGAGCGGTCACCGGAACGTCCCGTCGCACTCGTGCGGCCCGACGCGGTTTCCGTAGCGGCGCGCTGGTTCCAGGCTGAATTCAAAGGCGACGTCTTTTACGCGGTGAAGGCCAACCCTTCGCCGTGGGTGATCCGCGAGCTCGCGGACGCCGGCGTGCGCTCCTTCGACGTGGCGTCGCTGAACGAGGTCGAGCTGGTCGCCCAGCACGCCCCCGGTTCGCGGATGGCCTTCATGCACCCGGTGAAAAGCCGCGTGGCGATTTCGGCCGCCTATTTCGATCACGGCGTGCGGACGTTCTCGTTCGACACCCATGAGGAACTGGCCAAGATCCTGGACGCCACCGGCCAGGCCAAGGACCTGAACCTGATCGTCCGCATGGGCGTGCAGGCCGAGGGCGCGGCCTATTCGCTGTCGGGCAAGTTCGGCGTCGAGCCGCACAACGCCCCGGCCCTGCTGCTGGCCGCCCGCCGCGCCACCCAGGACCTGATGGGCGTCAGCTTCCACGTCGGCAGCCAGTGCATGCGCCCCACCGCCTACCAGGCGGCGATGGCCCAGGCCTCGCGCGCCCTGGTGCGGGCCGGCGTGCTGGCCGACGTCGTCGACGTGGGCGGCGGCTTCCCGTCGATCTATCCGGGCATGGCCCCGCCCGAGCTGTCGGAATACCTGGCCGCCATCGACCGGGGCTTCAACGACATGATGGTCCACGAGACCACCGAGCTGTGGTGCGAACCCGGCCGGGCTCTGGTGGCCGAGGCCTCGTCCCTGCTGGTCAAGGTCGAGCTGAAGAAGGGCGACGCGCTCTATCTGAACGACGGCTCGTACGGCTCGCTGTTCGACGCGGCCCACATGAAATGGCCATTCCCGGTCAAGTTGTTCCGCAAGAACGGCGAAGTGGTGGAAGAGGGTCTGCGCCCGTTCCGCTTCTACGGCCCGACCTGCGACAGCGTCGACCACATGCCCGGCCCGTTCTACCTGCCGGAAAGCGTCGACGAGGGCGACTATATCGAGATCGGCATGCTGGGCGCCTATGGCGTGGCGATGTCGACCCGCTTCAACGGCTTTGGCGACACCGAAGCCGTCGAGGTCCAGGACGCCCCGATGGCCTCGATGTACGGCTTGGCCAAGCGCTCGATCCCAACCCCGCGGCCCGAGGCCGAGGAGCGCAAGATCGTCCGCTTCTCGCGTCCCAAGGGCGCGGCCGGCAAGAAGCGCCGTCGTCGGTAATGAACCTGGAAGGGCGGAGGACAAAATCCCCGCCCTTCGACAGGCTCAGGGTGAGGATTTTGACTGAACCGCCGCTGCAATAGCCCTCATCCTGAGCTTGTCGAAGGACGAGGGCGAGCCCACGACGTCAAAACGTCACTAAGCACCGTGACAAATCTGAGTTAAACCGCGCGCCGCATCCATCGCTTCAGCGTTTGGATACGAACCGCATTCCCCATCGCCCCCGTCGGTCGCTCCGTCCTGACGAAGGGTTTGTTTTCACGACGGGCGTCCAAAGTCAGGGAAACCGAAGCGATGAACGCTCCCGTTCCGAACAACACCAAGGCCGAGCTGCTGCAGAACGTCGTCGAGCACATCGACATCACGTCGTTCGACGCCCGCCCGATCATCGACGCCATGCGCAAGATGTCGTTCAGCTCGCGCGACACCGCCCGCGCCGCCGACATCTTCAACATGGCGCTGGAGGACAAGTCCTGCTCGCCGTGGCTGATCCTGGCCGGCTCGACCTCGGCCGGCGGCTGCATGCACGTCTACCGCGACATGGTGAAGAACGGCATGATCGACGCCGTGGTCGCCACCGGCGCCTCGATCGTCGACATGGACTTCTTCGAGGCCCTGGGCTTCAAGCACTACCAGGCCGCCGGCCCGGTCGACGACAACGTGCTGCGCGACAACTACATCGACCGCATCTACGACACCTATATCGACGAGGAAGAGCTCCAGAACTGCGATCACACGATCCTGGAGATCTGCAACCGCCTGGAGCCGCGCGCCTATTCCTCGCGCGAGTTCATCTGGGAAATGGGCAAGTGGCTCTCCGAAGGCAACGCCAAGAAGCCCGGCTCGCTGATCCAGACCGCCTACGAGGAAGGCGTGCCGATCTTCTGCCCGGCCTTCGTCGACAGCTCGGCCGGCTTCGGCCTGGTCAAGCACCAGAAGGAACGCATCGCGGCCAAGCAGCCCTATCTGATGATCGACGCGGTCGCGGACTTCCGTGAACTGACGGACATCAAGATCGCGGCCGGCACCACGGGCCTGTTCATGGTCGGCGGCGGCGTGCCCAAGAACTTCGCCCAGGACACCGTGGTCTGCGCCGAGATCCTCGGCGTCGAAGCCGACATGCACAAGTACGCCATCCAGATCACCGTGGCCGACGTGCGCGACGGCGCCTGCAGCTCCTCGACGCTGAAGGAGGCCGCCAGCTGGGGCAAGGTCAACACCACCCACGAGCAGATGGTGTTCGCCGAAGCGACCACCGTGGTGCCGCTGATCGCCTCGGACGCCTATCACCGCGAAGCCTGGAAGGGCCGCGAAAAGCCGCGCTGGCAAAAGCTGTTCGCCAAGTAAGGCGTCTTGATACGGATGCTTTGAAAATGCAGGGTCCCCGGAGTGCTTCCGGGGACCTTTTTTCATGCGCGCATCATGGATTGTCGCGGCGGCGGGTCTGGTGTTGGCGGGTTGCGCCGGTCTTGGCGGCGACGCCTACCTCGCCAAGGGCGCCTATGACGGGCGCCAGGTCGTGCCGCCGCCGCCCGTCCGGGGCTCGGCCGTCGACGATCAGGACCGCCGGACGTTCCTGGAAACCCGAAAGCTCAAGGACAGCCCGCGCTGGTCCCTGGCCAAGCAGGACGCCCATGAGGCCCGGATCATGGACGCCTACAGCTGCGCCCTCGGCGTCACGCCCAGCCGCCAGACCACGCCCCGGCTGGCGGCCATGCTGCGCCGGGTCGGCCGCGACGTGCGGCCGGCCATCGCCGGTCCCAAGCGGCTGTACGACCGCAGGCGCCCCTACCAAGTGGACCGCGGCCCGATCTGCGCCCGCAGCGGCATGATCGTGGCCCTGACCCCGGACTACCCTTCCGGCCACGCCACCTGGGGCTGGACCGTCGGCCTGCTCCTGGCCAAGGCCCAGCCGCAGCGCGCCGACGCCATTCTCGAGCGCGCCCGGGCCTATGGCGAGAGCCGCGTGGTCTGCGGCGTGCACAACGCCTCCTCGGTGGACGCCGGCCGGATCAACGCCGCGGCCCTGGTCGACGCCCTGAGCGCCTCGTCGGCTTTCCAGGCCGACCTGGCGGCGGTCGGCGCCGAGCTGGACGCCGCGCGGGCGGCGGGCCCCGCCCCGGGCAAGGCCCGATGCGAGACCGAGGCCGCGCTGCTGGCCCAGCCGCTGCCCTGAAACCCTCCCCCTGTGGGGGAGGCGATCGCGCGGCGATCGGTGGGGGGAGTTTTAGGATCGTGGATCGCAGATCCGGCCATCGCCTCATCACTCCCCCCACCGTCGTCCCGTGCCAAGTCCGGGACGACACCTCCCCCACAGGGGGAGGAACGGTTGCGCGAGGCCTTCCCGCCCTCTACCTCTTGGCCATGGCCCATCACGCCGCTTGCGATCACGATCACCACAACCACGGCGTCGCCGGCTCGGCGCTTGCGGCCGAACTCGCCGCCGCCGAGGCGCGCTGCGGGGCGGCCGAGCAACGCCTGACCGCGCCCCGCCGCCGGGTGCTGGAACTGCTGCTGCAAGCCGGCCAGCCGGTGAAGGCCTACGACCTGATCGCCAGCTTCGCCATTGATGGTCCGCCCGCGAAGCCGCCCACCGTCTACCGGGCCCTGGACTTTCTCGAGAAGCAGGGCTTCGCCCACCGCATCGAGAGCCTCAACGCCTATGTCGCCTGCCGCAAGGAGGCCGACGGCCACGCCGCCGCCTTCCTGATCTGCGACTGCTGCGGCGCCACGCGCGAGATCGAGCCCAAGGCCAGCGCCGAGATCATCGCCGCCGGCGCCTCGGCGGGCTACACCCTGACCGGCGTGACGATCGAGGCGCACGGGCTGTGCGCCGATTGCCGCGACGCCTAAGCGCCTAGGCGCCCTCGCCAAAGTCTGTACACTTTTAACGATCGAAGACCCGCCTCACCGCCTTTTGGGAGAGCGAGATGACCGATCGTGAACCGGCCAAGACGCACTGGTGGCACAGCGCGCCCGTCGTGCTGAGCGCCATCGCCGGCCTGCTCACGGCGATCACGGGCCTGGTCGTCGGCCTGCACCAGGCCGGCGTGATCGGCGGCGGCGGTGCGGAACGGTCGGCCGCGGCGGCGGCCGCGCCAGCCGCCACGCCCTCGACGGCGACGCCCGCCGCCACCCTGGCCGCGCCCGCTCCGTCCGTCGCCGCCGCGCCGCCGAGCGGACCGCCCCTGACCGGACCGCCCGGCCGAAACCTGCTGTCGCCGCAGAATGGCGGGCGCCTGGTCGCGGCGCCGACCAAGGCCTGGTCGTCGGCCAATGATGATGTCCTGGCGGAAGGCACGACCATCACCTTCGTCGACGCCTTCGCCATCTTCGGCTTTCAGGACGACCGGCCCGCCACCTTCGACCGCTTCGGCATCCTGGTCCCCAAGGCCGATGAAAATCCCGCCACCATCGAGATCGCCGTCGGCGACGCCATGACCGGTCCGTTCCGGCCGCTGGCCAAGGTGCAGATCCTGAACCTGTACGTCGCGGCGAATGACGGCTGGCAGTATTTCGACCTGCCCAAGACCACCGCCCGCTATGTCAGGATCACGACCAGCGAACGGCCCGACCATGGCGTCATGGGTTATCTCAGCGAGCTCAGCCTCGACGAGAAACCCACGCTCGACGAGAAGCCCCGGACGAGGTCCAAGGACTGGCGCTAGGCGGCCGGGGACATGCCCTCGCGGCGTGTCCCCATCACTGGCAAGGCGTCGGGGGTGTCTCTGGGGACACGCCGCGAGGGCATGTCCCCGGCGGAGATTGCGAACCTCGTACGAACCCCGGTAGACTCGAACGACCGTTCAACCCTCCCCGGAACCGCCGCCATGACGACCCAAGAAGCCGTCTTCCCCGGCGTCGAGATCTGGCGCGGCGGGGTGAACACCTGGGACTGCGACGAGATGGGGCACATGAACGTGCGCTTCTACGTCGTGCGGGCCATGGAGGGCCTGGCGGGGCTGGCGGCCGAGCTGGGCCTGCCGCACGCCTTCTCGCCCTACGCCAACGCCACCGTGGTGGTCCGCGAACAGCACATCCGCTTCCTGCGCGAGGCCCATGCCGGGGCGACCCTGCACATGCTGGGCGGGGTGATCGAGATTTCCGACACCGAGGCGCGGGTGCTGCAGCTGCTGGTCCACACCGCCACCGGCCAGCTGGCGGCCACCTTCCAGACCGCCATCGCCCACGTCACCCCGCGCGAGGGCGAGGCCTTCCCGTGGCCGCGCGTCGTGCACGCGCGGGCGGCGGCGCTGAAGGTCGAGGTTCCCGAGCAGGCCCGGGCCCGCAGCCTGGACCTGTCGCCGTTCGAAACGACGGCCAGCCTGGAGCGGGCCGACGCCCTGGGCCTGAAGCGGATCGGCCTGGGCGCCCTGTCGCCGACCGATTGCGACGTGTTCGGACGAATGCGCGCCGAGCAGTTCATCGGCCGGGTCTCGGACGGCATCGGCGCCTTCATCGGCCCGTTCCGCGACACCGTGGTCGCCCATGCCGAGGTCAAGCCGGCGCGGGTCGGCGGCGCGGTGCTGGAATACCGCCTTGTCCAACTGGCCTGGCCCCGGACCGGCGACCGGGTCGAGCTTCGCTCGGGCCTGGTCGGGACGCAGGGTCAGGCCATGCGCGTGGTGCACTGGATGCTGGACCCGACCACCGGCAAGGCCTGGGGCACCTCGGAGGCCGTGGCCATCACCTTCGACCTCGACGCGCGGAAAGTGGCGCCGATCTCGGACGCCGCGCGGGCCGAGCTGGCGAAGTCGGCGGTGGCGGGGCTGACGCTCTAGGAACCCCCTCTCTCTAGGAGAGAGTGTCTTGCCCCGCCGCCATCTCGAAGATCGCTTCCCGCGCCAGGTCCGGACGCTCCATCGGCAGGAAGTGGCTGGCGCCCGCCACCGTCTCGACGCGGATCAGGGGATGGCGGCGCATCAGGCCGGCCCCGTCGCCGACGTGGGTGGTCGAGCCCTTCTCGGCCTTGAGGATGCGCGCCGGGCAGCGTATGCGGCCCATGGCCCGCCAGGGATCGTGGGCCTGGGCGCTGTAGTTGGACGCTTCCCAGGCCGGGGCGCAGGCCAGTTCGACCTTGCCGTCGTCGCGATCCCGGAAGCCGCCGCCGACATAGTCGGCCAGCATCGTCTCGGGCCAGGTGCGAAACGCCCCGCGCCCGCGATAGGCGGTGAAGGCGGCCTCGCGGCTTTCGAACACGGCGCGGCGGCGCAGCGCGCCCTGCACCATCGGCAGGCGCCTCCACAGCGCGCCGGAGGTCCAGGGCATGTGGGCGTAGAAGGCCATGAGCCGGGGCATGATCACCGGGTCCAGCAGCACCAGGCCGCGCACGGCGTCGGGCGCCGCGGCGGCGGCCAGCAGGCTGACGGTGCCGCCCATCGAGTGGCCGGCCAGCACCACGGGCTGCGTCTGGTCCAGGGCGGCCAGCAGGGCCAGCAGGTCGTCGCGCAGGTCCAGCCAGTTGCGCCGGTGATCGGGGTCGGCCGCCAGGCGGCTGGAGCCGTGGCCGCGCTGATCGACCGCCAGGATCCGCAGGCCGGCCGACAGCGGGGCCAGCAAGGCGCGGTAGGTCTGGCCGTTGAAGCCGTTGGCGTGGACGAAGACCACGTCGACCGGGCGGTCGGTGGGCCCGAACTCCAGCACCGCCATCTCGCCGGCCCCGGCGCGGCTGGCGATCGGGATGAAGCGTCGGCGAGGGTCACGGAAGACGGCCGCGTCCATGGCGAGATGCTCCTGCTGCGGCCACTGGCTCCTAAGGTAGGCGCGCGGCGTTACCTCGTCCATGGAGAGCCCCATGAAACCGCCCGCAAGCCCGCCCCCTGGCCCCGTGGCCACCATCGGCTACGAGACCGACACCCTGGACGGCGTGATCGCCCGCCTGAAGGCCGCCGGGGTCGAGACGGTCGTCGACGTCCGCGCCGTGGCCGCCTCGCGCCGGCCCGGCTTTTCGAAGACCCTGCTGGGAAACAGCCTGAAGGCCGAGGGCATCGACTATGTCCACCTGCGGCCGTTGGGCACGCCCAAGGCCGGGCGCGAGGCGGCGCGGCGGGGCCGCACCGACGAGATGCGCCGCATCTTCCACGCCCACCTCGCCGAGCCGACGGCCCAGGTGGCGCTGGGCCAGGCGACCGCCCTGGCGGGCGAGAAGCGGATCGCCCTGCTCTGCTACGAGACCGACGCCCGGTGTTGCCACCGGGCGATCGTGGCCGACGAGATCCGGGCGCGGCTCAAGTGCGAGGTGGTGGATCTCTGAAGCCGTGCGGTGAACACTTGCCCCCACCTGGCCGCTTCGCGGCCTGTCCGCCCCCATAGGGGGCGGAGGACGCGCGCTCGGTTCCTCTTCCCCCTCTGGGGGAAGACGGTCGCGAAGCGACCCGTAGGGGGCAAGTGTTCGCTGACCTGATCTCGCCGAACTTACGCCGGCGTCAGCTGCCACTCGCCCTTGGTGTCCTTGCAGGCGCTGTAGCGCTCGCTGGTGGGCGCCGCGCCCTGGGTGCTGATCGAGGCCTTGATGATCCGGCAGCTGGGGGCCGGGCCGTAGCCGCTCTGGCTGAGCAGCCCGGCCGAGACGTAGCCGACGCCATAGCCGTCGCGGCCGATCAGCAGCCAGTTGCTGTTCGGCGCGCCGCCCAGCACCTGGACCCGATCGCCGGCCGCCAGCTTGCCGACCACCTTGCCGCTGGTCGAGGGACCCGAGCGCAGATTGGCGGTGGAACGGGCGGTGTAGTCGCCGCCGACGGCGTCGTAGCGGGGCAGCACCGTCACGCCGCGCCCGAAGCGCAGGCCGTCGCCGCTGATCGGCGGGCCGTACGAGGACGACACCACGTCGATGCGGCCCGAGGCGCCGGTGCGCGAATTGCTCCAGGTCTCCGACTGGCCGTTGTCGAGGGCCTTCTTGGTGGCCTGCTGGGCCATGGCTTGGTCGGTCGACTGCATGCGGCAGCCGATATAGGCCCCCGCCGCCGCCCCGGCCGCCGCGCCCAGCACCGTGCCGAGCGTCTTTTCGTTCTTGCTGACCTGGCGTCCCAGCAGGGCGCCGACCCCGGCTCCGATCAAGGCCCCGCCTTCCTGCTTCTTGCCCGAGCCCTCGCAGGCGAACAGCCCGCCGATACCTTTGGACTGGGCGGCCATCGCCGGCATCGGCGCGGCGATCATCGAGGCGAGAACGGCGCCGATCGAAAGGCTGGTGGCGATCGAATGTTTGACCATGGGGGAAGGTCTCCTTCGCAAGACTTAGAGCCCTCGGTTGAAGGCCCGTTGGCGCCCGACGCGCCCGTGATACAAAGTGATCAACGATAAGGGAGAAACGCGCGTGCAGGACAAGCCAGACTATAGCTGCTTCGATGTCGAGATCGAGACAGGCGTGGCGCATCTGCGCCTTAAGCGCCCGGAAGCCCTCAACACCATGACCCGGGCGTTCTGGAACGAGCTGCCGGCGATCATCCGCGACATCAACGATAACGCCCGGGCCCGCTGCATCGTCATCTCCTCGACCGGCAAGCATTTCTGCGCCGGCATGGACCTGTCGGTGTTCACCGACGGCGAGGGCGTGACCGGCGGCGAGCCGGCCGACCGCTTCGTGGCCGCCGAGAGCTTCCGACGCCATGTCCACCACCTGCAAGACACCTTCAGCTGCCTGGACGAGGCGCGCATGCCGGTGATCGCCGCCATCCAGGGCGGCTGCATCGGCGGGGCGGTCGACTTCACCAGCGCCTGCGACATCCGCTACGCCAGCGCCGACGCCTTCTTCACGATCCACGAGATCAATATCGGCATGACCGCCGACGTCGGCACCTTCCCGCGCCTGTGCAAGCTGATTCCGGAGGGCTGGGTGCGCGAGCTGGCCTACACCGGTCGCCGCCTGCCCGCCGCCCGGGCGCGCGACATCGGCCTGGTCAACGAGGTGTTCGCCACCCACGAGGAGGTGGTCGCCCACGCCCTGGCGACCGCCCGCGAGATCGCGTCCAAGTCGCCGCTGGCCGTGGCCGGCAGCAAGGTGATGATCAACTACGCCCGCGACCACACCATCAAGGACGGCCTGGACTACATCGCCACCTGGCAGACCGGCATGTTCTCGCCGCCGCACATGATGGAGGCCTTCCAGGCCAAGGCCCAGGGCCGCGAGCCGGCCTATCCGGACCTGGCGCCGCTGAAGAAGCGGATGTAGCGGGCGGGGCGCAGGTTCGTTTCGCCCCGCCTCCCTTCAAACCTTGTCCATAGTCGACGAAGCCTATCCACGGGTTTGCCCGCATTGGCGGGGCCCGCCGCACGGCTGACGCTTCCAGCGTCAAGGAGGCTAGGCCGTGCTCCGTTCCACCGCTGGCGCGCGCCAGGTTTCGAGAAACAGCGGCTTCGCCCGCTCTTCAGCGGCGGCGATCGCGGCGGCCTTCGCGCTGTCCGCGGCGCCCGCCGACGCGCAGGTTTCGGACGTGGCGGACGCCACCGTCCTGGGCTGGTCGCTGAGCAACCTGCGCATCGGCCTGCGCTTCGCGCCCGATTACATGGGCTCGGACGACTATCGCCTGCGGCCAAGCGGCAGCATCAACATTTCGCGGCGGGGGCGACAGCCCACCTTCGGCGCTCCGGACGACGGCGTGAGCCTTGGTCTGTTCGGCGGCCAGGACTGGTCGGCCGGCCTGTCAGGGCGCTGGCGCTCCGGGCGCGACGACGACGGCGACCTGAAAGGCTTCGCGAAGATCGATGGAACGGTCGAAGCCGGCGCCTTCGTGAACTACTGGCCCAAGGATTGGCTGCGCCTTCGCGGCGAGGCCCGTCACGGATTCGGCGGCCACGGCGCATGGGTGACCGACCTGGGCGCCGACTTCATCTGGCGCGAGGCGCCGCTCGTCGTGTCGGTCGGGCCACGGCTGTCCTGGGGCGAGGACAAATTCATCCGCACCTATTTCAGCGTCGATCCGGCCG
This sequence comes from Caulobacter sp. Root1455, assembly GCF_001426905.1. Classification (GTDB taxonomy): domain Bacteria; phylum Pseudomonadota; class Alphaproteobacteria; order Caulobacterales; family Caulobacteraceae; genus Caulobacter. The sequence goes on along the minus strand of NZ_LMFQ01000020.1, from coordinate 188,515 downwards.
ACGCCGCCCGCAGTCCGTTCGGGATCACGCCCTACGCGCCTGACGGCGCCGCCTGGACCGCCGGCCTCGTGGTCAGCGCGGAGCGCCGCGTGAGCCGCCATTGGAGCGTGGCGGCCGTCGGTCAATATCGTCGGCTGCTCGGCGACGCGGCCGACAGCCCGATCGTCGCCGACCTGGGCTCGCCGGATCAGTTCAGCGCGACCCTCGGCGTCCGCTACACGCTGGGAAGGTGAGGGACCCGCATCGAGGGCGGATCCTAGACCTCGAACCCTTCCGGCAATTCGGCGCTGGTCAGGTCGCAGCCGTCGAGCTTGCACCGGGTCAGGTCCGCGTCGATCAGACGGACGCGGCGGGCGCCGGCGCCGGTCAGGTCGGCGCCGCGCAGCACGGCGCGGCTGAGGTCGGTGCGCAGGACGCGGCCCGGGGCGATGGCCAGCGGCCCCAGCTTGGCCCCGGAGAGGTCGGCCCGCGACAGCTGGGCGCCGACCAGCCGGGCGCCGCGCAAGTCGGCCCCGCGCAGATTGACCCCGCGCAGGTCGGCGTCGGCCAGGTTGGCCCCCTGCAGCTCGACGTTCTCCAGGTCCATGCCGAAGAAGATCGCCCCCGGGGCGGACAGGCCGGCCAGCCGTCGCTTGCGCAAGCGCTTCAGCGGCCGGAAGTCGACCATCGGGATCTTGGCGATCGCGCCGTCGGCGCCCTCGCTGGTCACATAGAGCTCGTGCGCCTCGAGCACCTCGTGCAGGGGCGCGTCGTCGACATAGATCAGCGGCGGCGGGGCGCGCAGCACCTCGGTCAGGTCGGCGCCGTCGAAGGTGGTTCCGGCTAGGTCGGCGCCGGTCAGCACCGCCCGGCGCAGCGACGCGCCGCTGAGGTCGGCGTTGTGGAGGTTGGCCTGGGTGAGGTTGGCGCCGTTCAAGGTCGCCCGGTTCAGCCGCGCGCCCTGCAGGCTGACCCCGGACAGATCCGCGTCGGTCAGGTCGGCGACCTGGGCGAAGCCCCCGCCCACCTGAGCGCCGTCCAGCTTGGCCCCGCGGATCACGGCATGGCCCAGCTCGCCGCGGCGGGCCCGGTGCTGCAGGATCTTGAAGCCTTCGACGCTGTCCTGGGTGGCGGTGACGCCCTCGCGCAGGTCGCAGCCGGAAAGGTCGGCGCCGCTCAGATTGGCCCCGCGCAGACAGACGCCGCGCAGGTCGCAGCGCGCGAGGTTGGCCTCGCGCAGGTCGGCGTCGCGCAGGTCGGCCCCGTAGAGCGTGGCCCGGGCCAGGACGGCGCGCGCCAGCAGGGCGCCGGACAGGCGGGCGCCGGTCAGGTCGGCCTCGGAAAGGTCGACGCCCTCCAGATTGACGTTGTCGAGATCGACATAGGAGAGGTTGGCCCGAGTCCCGGCCGGCAACCCCTTGAGGTAGCGGGCGTGCGCCTCGATCGCGGCCTTCAGCGCTTTGGGCGGAAGCGAACGGATCAGGCTCTGCGGGGTGGAGGGGACGGCGGACATGCGAAGGGCTCTATTTTCAGCGAGCCTGGCAGCACAGCTTTAAGGAAAGGTTCGGTTTGTCCCGAAAAGTCAAAGCCATCCGCGTCTTTTGAACCATAGCAGCGGCCCGGCCGCGGCGATGATCATCAGAAGCAGGGCGAACGGGTAGCCGTGCAGCCAGGCCAGCTCGGGCATGTGGACGAAGTTCATGCCGTAGATGCCGGCCACCAGGGTCGGCGGCAGGAACATCACCGAGAACACCGAGAAGATCTTGAAGATGGCGTTCTGCTCGATGTTGATCAGGCCCAGGGCCGCGTCGAGCAGGAAGGTGATGTTGCCCGACAGATAGCCCGAATGGTCGGTGATCGACACGACGTCGCGCTGCAGCGATTTGAGATGGTCGCGCAGTTCCTTTTCGCCGGCGAACTGGTCGGCCAGGGCGGCGAAGCTGAGCAAGCGAGCCAGGCTGACCAGGCTGTCGCGGGCCTTGGAATTGATGATCTGAGCTCGACCCAGGCGGTTGAGGATCGCCTCGAACGCCGTGCCGCGCGGCCGGCTGAAGATGATCCGCGACTGGGCCTCGACCTCGGCGGAGGTGCGCTCGAGGATGTCGGCGGTGCGGTCGATCATCGCGTCCAGCAGCCCCAGGAACGTCTGGGCGCCGCTGGGGCACAGGCTGGGCTGGCGCTCCGCCTGGGCGGCGAACACCGCGAAGGCCTTGGGCTCGACATAGCGGATGGTGACCAGTCGCTGGCCGGTCAGCACGAAGGTCACCGGCGCGGCCGTGGGCAGGTCGCCGTCGGCGTTGACCAGCACCGTGGCGGTCATGAACGTGCCGCCGTCTTCCTGGTAGAGGCGCGAGGAGGCCTCGATCTCGGACATTTCCTCGCGGGTGGGCAGCAGCAGGCCGATCGATTTTTCGACCGCCACCTCCTCGGCGCGGGTCGGATCGACCAGCTCGATCCACACCGCGTCGGCGGGCAGCGCCCAGTCGGGCGTCAAGCCGCCGGGCTCGAAACCCGGCGCGCCGTGGCGCAGCACCCTCAGCATATGGAAATGGCCTTGCTCACGCGCTGGGCATGGCCCAGAGCGCGCACGGCGTCAACGCGCGGCTTGCGGCTTGTCGGTGTCTTGTGACGACGACTGGGATTGCGACTGCGCGATCAGGGCGGCGATGCGGTCGGTCGAGTCGGCGGCCTGGTTGATCATGTCCAGCGGCGAGCTGGCGCGGACCGAAGCGGCGACCTGGTTGGCGGCCGACTTGGCCAGCGAGACCGCGGCGTTCTGGGCCAGGGCCAGCTTGCTGGTCGCGGCGGCGATCGTGACCGCCTGGTTGTTCTGGTAGATGAAGCCGTGGGTCGGATAGACCGTGGTGCCCAGGTCGCGGATCGGATCGTACCAGACCTTGACCTCGCTCCAGTCGCCGGCCGGCGAGACGTCGACCACGGTGACGTCCTGCTCGACCTGGCCGCGGCCGCCGTCGATGATCGACCAGTTGGCGTGGGTCACCTGGATCACGCGGTCGGTCAGCACCTGGCTGACGAAGGCGACGTGGCCGAGGTTCATGCGGGCCGTGGGCTTGAAGCAGAGGACGGCCCCGGCGCGGGGGACGAAACCAGTGTCGTACTTGCCGACGGCCTGGCTCCACCAGGTGCGGGCGTCACCGAAGATCTGGATTCCCGACATCAGACGCGCGAACGGAACGCACTGCCAATACCCGTCAGCGACCGCGCCGGACATCGGCACAAGGCTGATCATGGCGGCAGCGGCCAGGGAACCCCAGAGGGCTCTCGTCCGTTTCGTCATGCTGTGGGTACTCCCCGCGTCACTAGGGTTAAGGGATAACCCTCGCAGGGAAAGATGAAAAGTCTGTTTATCCGACTTTCGCCGTGGCAGGTCGTCGCTCCCGCCAGCCGTTAGCCCAAGATTTCATTCGTTCTCGCGCCGGTTTCTCGACCAGATGGTACGAGATCGCCGACAGCGGAACGAGTGCAGCCACCACCACCAGCCAAGCATAGAGCGGAAGCTGATCGCCCTCGATCTTCAAAAGCTTGAGCGCTGCATTGACCGCCAGGATCTTCCACGGGATGCAGATCATGTAGGTCGAGTAGCTGATCTCGCCCAGATACACGAGCGGGGCCTGAGTCGCGACGCGCGACCCGGTCGCGGCCAGGCCGGCCAGGGTCACGATCAGCCCGCCCAGCGTCATGACGATCACTTGATCGGGCGCGTTGAAGTGCACGGCCAGCAGCACGGCGGCGCCCGCCAAGCAGGCGCCCACCCCCGAAAAGCGGCCGGTGACCGCGCCCGAGCGCCACAGGGCGTGCAGGGCGCAGCCATAGGCGAAGCACGGCACGATCCGCAGGAAGCCCCAGCGGATGGTCGCCTCGGTCAGCGGAAAGCCCGCCAGGGTCTGAAAGACGGGATAGAGGATCGCGATCAAGGCCAGGGCCAGGCCGACGGCAAGGCGCGGCCGCGCCCGCAGCCGCCAGGCGGCCCAGCCGAAGGCCGGGAAGCAGAGATAGGCGAACCACTCGGCCGAGATCGACCACGACGGATGGTTCCAACCCGAGACCGGCGCGAAGCCCCAGGCCTGGACCAGCAGCAGATTGGCCGGCAGGGCGCTCCAGGCCAGCATGTTGCGGTCGACGGCGAGCCCGGCTAGGCCCGCGGCGGCGGCCATCAGCCCCACCCCCGCCAGGGTGACCAGGTGCAGCGGATAGACCCGCGCCAACCGGTTCCACAGGAAGTCGCCATAGCGGAACCGCCCGTTCCCGACGCCCTGCAGATAGACGTGGCAGAGGATGAAGCCCGACAGGGTGAAGAACGCCTCGACGCCCAGATAGCCCTTGCCGATCATCGCCGGCGGGACCGCCGCCGAGAGGTTTGGCCAATAATGGAACATCACCACCCAGAAGGCGGCGAAGAACCGAAGGGCCGTCAGGGGCTTGATATTGGCGGCGTCGGGCATCATGTCGACTCTCGGTTTGGCGAAGCCTGGGGGCTTCCGTCGCGTTCCTTGCATGAACGGCGCCTATCGAGGGGATAGGCGATGACGCGTTTTCCGAACCCGAACTTAGATCGGTCCGATGAACGAACTCCTTCTTCTCGCCGCGAGCCCAGCCGCCTGGGCCGCCCTGGTCACCCTGATCGTCATGGAAGTCGTGCTCGGCATCGACAACCTGGTGTTCATCTCCATCCTCTCCAACAAGCTGCCGCCCGAACATCGACAGAGGGTTCGCCGGATCGGCATCTCCCTGGCCCTGATCATGCGGCTGGTCCTGCTGTCGACCATCGCCTTCATCGTCGGCCTGACCGCCCCGGTGTTCGACCTGGGGATCGCCGGCCCGCTGTCGCACGGCGAACCCAGCTTCGAGACGGCCTTCTCGTGGCGTGACCTGATCCTGATCGCCGGCGGCATCTTCCTGATCTGGAAGGCGACCAAGGAGATCCATCACAGCGTCGATCCCAACGCCGACGAGTCCGCGCCGGACGTCAAGACGGCGGCGATCTCCAATGTCGGCGGGGCGATCTTCCAGATCATCCTGCTGGACATCGTGTTCTCGATCGACTCGATCCTGACGGCCGTGGGCATGACCGATCACCTGGCGATCATGATCGTGGCGGTGATCGTCGCGGTCGGCGTGATGCTGCTGGCCGCCGACCCGCTGGCCAACTTCATCAACGCCAACCCGACCGTGGTCATGCTGGCCCTGGGCTTCCTGCTGATGATCGGCACGGTGCTGATCGCCGAGGGCTTCGGGGTGCATGTGCCCAAGGGCTACATCTACGCCGCCATGGCCTTCTCGGCCGGGGTCGAGGGCCTGAACATGATGTCACGCCGCAAGGGCGGGAAGAAGGGCCACTAGGGAGCGTCGCCCCTCCCCCTGTCGGGGAGGCGATCGCGAAGCGATCGGTGGGGGGAGTTTTGGGATCGTCGATCCGGGCGGCGGCCGACTGCCGACCACTCCCCCCTCCGTCGGCCGCGCCGACACCTCCCCCACGGGGGGAGGGCCGTTCCGGCTTGCGAACCGCCAAGCTCGCCCGCATGAAGCGGCCCAGTGACGTAAGTGGGAACAGCATGACCGCCCAGACCTTCACCGACACCGAGCGCCGGCTGACCCTGGTCGGGCTGATGATCGTCTTCCTGCTCAGCGCCCTGGACCAGACGGTGGTCTCCACGGCCATGCCGCGGATCATCGCCGAACTGAATGGCCTGACCCTCTACGCCTGGGTGACCACCGCCTATCTGCTGACCTCGACGGTGATGGTGCCGATCTGGGGCAAGCTGGGCGACATCTACGGCCGCAAGCCGGTGCTGCTGGCCGGCATCGCCATCTTCCTGGCCGGCTCGTGGCTGTCGGGCCTGTCGGGCGAGTTCGGGACGGTGCTGGGCATGAGCGGCATGGTCCAGCTGATCGTGTTCCGCGCCCTGCAGGGGATCGGCGGCGGGGCGCTGTTCACCACCGCCTTCGCGATCATCGCCGACCTGTATCCGCCGCGCGAGCGGGGCAAGTTCGCCGGCATCTTCGGCTCGGTGTTCGGCTTGGCCAGCGTGCTGGGCCCGCTGATCGGCGGCTATTTCACCGACCACGGGACGGTGCACCTGGGCGGCCACGTGATCGCCGGCTGGCGCTGGGTATTTTACGTCAACCTGCCGCTCAGCCTGCTGTCGCTGTTCATGATCCTGGTGAAAATGCCGCCGCTGGAGCACCGGCGGACCGGCGCGGTCGACTATGTCGGCGCGATCCTGCTGGTCGCCGCCTTCGTGCCGCTGCTGCTGGCCCTCAGCCAGGGCGGGCACGACTTCGCCTGGAGCTCGCCCCAGAGCCTGGGCCTGTTCGCCTTCTCGGCCGTGGCGCTGGCTCTGTTCCTCTACGCCCAGACCAAGGTCAGCAACCCGCTGGTGCCGCTGCGCCTGTTCCGCAACACGGTGTTCGCCACCTCCAACCTGGCGGGCTTCCTGATCTCCATGGCCTTCCTGGGCGTGGTGACCTACCTGCCGCTCTACATGCAGCTGGGCCTGGGCGTGAACGCCACGACCAGCGGTCTGGCCATCCTGCCGCTGATGGGCGGGCTGATCGTCGCCTCGACCGCCGCCGGCCAGGTGGTCAGCAAGACCGGCCGCTACAAGCCGCTGATGATCGGCGGGGCGGTGCTGCTGCTTGTGGGGATCGGGCTGCTGACCCGGGTGACCGTCCACACCAGCCTGCCCGACCTGTGCTGGCGGATGGCCATCGTCGGCCTGGGGCTGGGGCCTGGCCAGAGCATGTTCAACATCGCCACCCAGAACGCCGTCGAGGTGCGCGACATCGGCGTGGCCACCAGCTCCAACCAGTTCTTCCGCCAGATCGGCTCGACGATCGGGGTGGCGCTGTTCGGCGCCCTGCTGACCCATCGCTTGGCCGACGAGGGCCAGGGCTTCGACCTCGGCTCCCTGCAGGGCCTGGCGCTGAAGGCCACAGCCCCCATTGGCGCCGGGGGCGCGGCCCGTCAGGCCGACGCGGGCCTGGCCCAGGCCCTGACCCACGCCATCACCGGCGTGTTCGCCGCCGGGTTGTTGGTGATCGCCCTGGGGCTGGTGGTGATCTTCCTGATCCCGGAGCTGCCGCTGCGCGGGCGTCAGCCGGGACCGGAGCCGGTGCTGGAGAAGGAACCGGTTTAGGCCGGAGACGCGACTGGAGACAGGCGCGGTGCTTAGAGAAAACTGTACGGGTCCACGTCGAACACCACCCGCACCGAGTTGGGGACCTTGGCCCGCGCCCGCCAGGCGGCCAGGAAGCCCTGCAGGTCCACCGACCGATCCGCCCGCACCAGGAAGCGCTTCCTCCGCCGGCCGCGCACCAGGGCCAGGGGCGCGTCGGCGGGGCCGAACACCTCCACCCCCTCGGCATTGGGCGTCGCGGCCGCCAGGGCGTTGCAATAGGCCTCCAGCGCCGCAGGATCGGGGCCGGTGGCGATCACCGCCGCCAGCCGTCCGAACGGCGGCAGGCCGGCTTCCTGGCGCATGGCCATCTCGGCCTCGACGAAGGCGTCGCGGTCCTGGGCCTTCAGGGCCTGCAGCACCCCGTGCTCGGGGGCGTAGGTCTGGAGCAGCGCCCGGCCCGGCTTCTCGTGCCGCCCGGCCCGGCCCGCCGCCTGAGCCAACAGCTGGAACGTCCGCTCCCCGGCCCGCAGATCGCCGCCGCGCAGGGAAAGGTCGGCGTCGACCACGCCCACCAGGGTCAGGTTCGGGAAGTTGTGGCCCTTGGCGGCGGCCTGGGTGGCCACCAGGATGTCGATCTCGCCGGCCGCCATGCTCTCGACCAGGGCCCGCGCGCCCGCCGCGTCGAACACCGTGTCGGACGAGAACACCGCCACCCGGGCGTCAGGGAACAGGTGGCGCGCCTCCTCCTCGACCCGCTCCACCCCGGGTCCGATCGAGGTCAGGCTGTCCTTGGCCCCGCAGTGCGGGCAGGCGTCTGGCTTCTTCATCGAGAAGCCGGTCAGGTGGCAGACCAGGCGCCCGGTATAGCGGTGCTCGACCAGCCAGCTGTCGGTGTCGGGCGACTTCATCTTCTCGCCGCAGGCCTTGCACAGCACCAGCGGCGCATAGCCCCGGCGGTTCAGGAACAAGAGCGACTGCTCGCCGCGCGACAGCGCCACCGACACCGCCTTGACCAACGGCGGCGACAGCCAGCGGCCGGGCTCCGGCGGGGTCTCGCGCATGTCGATCAGGTCGATGTCGGGCAGTTGGGCCGCGCCGTGGCGGGCGCTGAGCCGCAGCCAGCGATAGCGGCCCTGCTGGGCGTTCCACAGGCTTTCCAGCGACGGGGTGGCCGAGGCCAGCACCACCAGCGCCCCCTCGATCTTGGCGCGGGCCACGGCCAGGTCGCGGGCCTGGTAGATGAAGCCCTCCTCCTGCTTGAACGAGCCGTCGTGCTCCTCGTCGACGACAACCAGCCGCAGCTTGCGGAAGGGCAGGAACAGGGCCGAGCGGGCCCCGACCACGATCCGCGCCGCGCCGGTGGCCACGCCCTCCCAGGCCCTGCGGCGTTTGGGCGGCGAGACGCCCGAATGCCACTCGACCGGAGCCGCGCCGAACCGGCTCTCGAAGCGGGCCATCACCGCCTGGGTCAGGGCGATCTCGGGCAGCAGGATCAGCACCTGGCTTTCGGGATCGGCGGCCAGGGCGGCGGCCACGGCCTCCAGATAGACCTCGGTCTTGCCCGAGCCGGTCACCCCGTCCAGCAGGGCCGCCTGGAAGCCGCCGTCGCCCAGCATCTGCGTCAGCACGTCGGCCGAGGCCCGCTGGCTGGGATTGAGGGTCTGGGGCGGCAGGGACGGGTCGGGCTGGGGGAAGCTGGTGTCCGGTTCGATCCAGGTGACGGCCAGCACGCCCTCGTCGACCAGCCCCTTGACGACGCCCGTCGAGACGCCGGCGGCGGTCGCCAGGGCGCCGGACGCCATCGGGCCATGCTCGGCGGCCGCCAGCACCTTCAGCCGCGCCGGCGTCATCTTGGCCGGCTGGGCTCCGGTCAGGGCCAGGGCCTTGTCGGGCTTGGCGGGCGGATGGCGCAGGCCGCGCAGGGCCATGGCCAGGGGCCAGCCGGGGATGTCGACCGAATAGCGCGCCGCCCACTCGATGAAGGTCAGGACGCCCGGCGGCAGCGGCGGGTCGTCCACCCGCTCCAGCACCGGCTTCAGCGGCCGGTTGCCGCCCGTCCCATCGCGCAGGGCGGTGACCACGCCGCGAATCACGCGCGGCCCCAGCGGCACGGTCACGTGGTCGCCGACTTCCAGCCCCAGGCCTTCCGGCTCGGCGTAGTCGAACGCCTCGGGCAGCGGCATGGGCAGCAGGACGGAGGCTATGCGGGGCATGGGACCTGACACGAAGGGACTTGGGTTCTGCCTCGGAAAGATCCCCAGGTCGAGAGGAGCCGTCGCCGCCCTATCAAGCGGCTGTTAACCGAACTGGGGCTTCATCGACCCCGTCCCCGGCTGTGACCGCATATGGGGACGAAGTGTGAACGGAGTAGGCCCGCCCCATGACCGACGCGACGCAAGCCAGGCAGCCCCTGCCGGTCGATCCCGCGATCATCCGTGACTTCCTGCTGGCCGAGCCCGACTTCCTGCACGGCGATCCCGACCTGCTCAGCGACCTGGGCCTGCGTCCAGACGCCAGCAACATCGTCGACTTCGGTCCCGCCGCCTTGGCCCGGGTCTCGGCCGCCCACGAGCGCGAGGCCCTGGTCCGCCGCCAGATCGAGGCCACCGCCCGCGCCAACTTCTCGGCCCAGGCCCAGACCCACGCCGCGGTGATCGACCTGCTGGACGCCCGCAACCATTCCGACCTGGCCCGCCGGGTCGACGAGATGGCCATCCTGCGCTTCGGCCTGGCCGCCGGCGTCGTCGTTCTGGAAGGCCCGGGCCGGGTGCCCGCCGGCTGGCACGGCCTGATCGCCGGCCAGATCGACATGACCATGGGCGACCACGGCGTGGCCCGCATGGGCTTCCACGCCCCCGCGCTGGGCCTGTTCGGCGAGCGCATCGAAGAGATCAAGAGCATGGCCCTGGTCCGCATGGCCCTGTGGGAGCCGTCGCGCCAGGGCCTGCTGGCCTTCGGCTCGGCCGATCCCGAAGGCTTCACGGCCGACATGGGTTCGGACCTGGTGGCCTTCCTGGCCCGCGTCGTCGAGCGCACGGCCGAGCGCTGGCCGATCCTGTGAGGTTGCTCCTCCCCCGAGAAACGGGGGAGGTGGCGCGTCGCTATCAGCGACGCGACGGAGGGGGCGTCCGCGCCTCCAACCCTCCTGCCCGCCCACGCCCCCTCCGTCACGATGCGTATTCGCATCGCGCCACCTCCCCCGCTTTGCGGGTGAGGAGATGAACGCCCGCGCCGCCCTGACCGCCTGGCTGGACCACCTGGCCAACGAGCGGCGCGCCTCGCCGCGCACCGTGCGGGCCTATGGCGACAACGTCCTGGCCTATCTGAACTTCCTGGAGCGCCATCGCGGCGAGTCCCTGTCGGTGGCCGACATGGGCGGGATCACCGCCGCCGAGCTGCGCGCCTATCTGGCCTTCCGCCGTGAGCCCTCCTCCTCGAAGACCGACGACGGCCTCTCGCCGCGCTCGCTGTCGCAGAGCCTGTCGTCGATCCGCGCCTTCCACCGCTATCTCGACCACCGGCTGGACACCCCCAACGCCGCCATCGGTCTGGTGCGCGGCCCGCGCATCAAGGTCGGCGCGCCGCGGCCGGTGTCCGAGGACCAGGCCCACGGCCTGATCGCCGAGCTGGCGCTGGATCCCGACCGCGAGGACTGGGAGGTGGCCCGCGACGAAGCGGTGCTGACCCTGCTGTGGGGCTGCGGCCTGCGGATTTCCGAGGGTCTGTCCCTGACCCGTCGCGACGCCCCCTTGGTCGAAAGCCTGCGGATCACCGGCAAGGGCGGCAAGACCCGGATCGTGCCGGTGCTCGATATCGTCCGCGAGCGAATCGACGCCTATCTGGCCGCCCTGTCCTTCACGCTGGATCCCGACGATCCGCTGTTCCGCGCCAAGCGCGGCGGCCCGCTGTCGCCGCGCCACGTGCAGGCGACCATGCAGAACCTCAGGAGCCGCCTGGGCCTGTCGGACCGCGCCACGCCCCATGCCCTGCGTCACTCGTTCGCCACCCACCTGCTGGGCGCGGGCGCGGACCTGCGCTCGATCCAGGACCTGCTGGGCCACGCCTCGCTGTCGACCACCCAGCGCTACACCCAGGTGGACGCGGCCGGCTTGCTGGCGGCCTATGGCAAGGCCCATCCGCGGGCTTGAGCCTTTAGATCCGGGGTTGAGCGGCGTTTAGAGATCCCGCGCTTCCAGCTCCGCCAGCAGAACCGCCAGCCGATCAGCCTCGGCCTGGACCTTGGCCGCCACGAACGGTGACGGCAGGTCGGGCCGCGCGGTGGGCGGCGACCGCTTCACCTCGACCAGATTGACCGCCTCGTTGGGATCCAGGCGCAGGTCGTACATCTCCCATTCCTGATCCGCCTGGCCGGACGGATCGAAATAGCGGTTGAGCTTGTGGCGCGCGGTTCGCACCGAACGCACGTGGTTGGGCTGGCGCACCGAGCTGGGCCCCAGGTTCACGGCGGGATGGTCAAGGTTCACCTGCTCGACCACCAGGTTATAGACCTCGAACTCCTTGTCGCACTTGAGGTTGGCGGGATCGTCGTTCGAGGGCGAGGGGGCGGTGATCTCGTCGTCGGTGATGAACAGCACGCCCTGTCGCTCGCGGCCGTCCGGCTCGACCACCGTATCGGTCCGGCCCTTCAGCAGGCCCGACAAGTCCACGCCCGGCAGCGGCGGAACGGGGCGGTGACGGCCCAGGGTCTCGGCGATGGTCGTCCGCTGCTCGGGCGTGACCCCGGCCAGGCCCAGCACCGTGGGCAGGATGTCGATGTGGCTGGTCAGGGCGTCGATCTGGCGCGGGGTGAAGCCCAGCGGCCCGTCGGCCGCGCCGGGCTCGGACGGAACCTGAATCGAGGGCGGGAACCGCACGATCACCGGCACGTGCAGGGCCTCCTGATAGGCCGTGTGCCACTTCTCGATCATCATGCCGTGCGCGGCGCCGTATTCTCCGTGGTCGGCCAGGAAGATGACGATGGTGTTGGCGGCCTGGCCGGTGTCCTCCAGCGTCTTCAGGACGGCGGCCACGTGAGTGTCGACCACGGCGTGCAGCCAGGCATAGAGCTGCAGGAACTCCAGAGCGTAGCGTTCCGGCTGGTCGCTCAGTTGGAAGGGGATCGTGCCCTTCAGGGCCAGCTTGGCCGCGTTCTCCAAGGCCCGCTCGTCGTTGTCGGGCAGACGGGGGAACTTGGCCTCCAACTGGGAGCGGGCGCCGTTGACGATGTTGAAGCCGGTCTTGGCGTTCAACGCCAGGCCCACCTTGTAGGCGTAGTCGTGCTGGCAGCTGGGCTTGTCGGCCAGGGACTCGTTCTGGGTGGGCGACGGCAGGGCGCAGTCCTGCGGGAAGCCCAGGGCGTTCAGGGCGATCTGGATCGTGCCGGCGGTCGGCGGCGGGCTCAACTGCCCCTGCAGCGGCACCGTCAGCGGACCGAAGATCGACTGCGTGCCCGAATTGTCGGGGGTCGGCAGAGCCTGGGCGATCACCGCGGGATAGGTGGCGATGTCGTGGGGGTTGGTGAACGAGGCCACCGCGAACCACGGCGGGATGTCGCCGGGATCGGGTCCGTTGGCGTAGGGATCCTGGGCCTGCTCGGTCGCGGTCGCGCGGTTATAGTTCAGCGCCAGGGCCTTGCGGCGGATGAACGCGCAGGCCTGATCGGTGAAGCCTGCGTCGCGATAGACGCCCAGATTGTTGATCGCCGCCCCGTGGGGCTCGGGATAGGATTCCTCCCAGTCGTCGAAGCCGTAGCGGTCCAGCGAATGCTCGGGCGGATTGCTGACGTGCCACTTGCCGAAATAGTGGGTGGAGTAGCCCGCCGCGCGCATCCAGGTCCCCAGGGTGGGAATCCCGTCGGCGGCCAGCCAGGGGAAGTTGTAGGAGTCCCCGCTCTTGAACAGGCCGTCGGTCTGGGTGACGCCGGTCTTGGTTCCGTACTGGCCGGTGTAGATCGTCGCCCGGCTGGGCGTGCAGGCGCTGGCGGCGATGGTGTGATTGCGCAGCAACGCCGCGTTCTGACGCAGGGCCAGCAAGCCGGGGAAGAACTTGGCGTAGGGATTGTCGCCGTCGTCCTCGCGCTGGAAACCGAGGATCCGTTTCAGCGGCTCGGCGAATCCCGCCTCGGGTCCGTAGGAGAACCGCGGAAATCGGTATTGGTCGCAAGTGATCAGCAGGATGTTGGGCCGGGTCGCGTCGGTCATGTCCGTCTCCCCCAAAGGGCTTCCCAGGTCGGGCGGCGCGCTCGGCGCGGCTCGGCCTGATCATGCACTATTAGGTTGAAAGATGGATGTCGCAACCATCTATGGACGCAACTTGAGACCCCGCGCGCCGCCCCGACTGTGACATTCCGTCGCTCGTGGTCGGCCAAAGCCTTGCAGTTAACTGCGTTTTTACGGCGTTGGCGGCTTCTGGCCTCAAGACCGGCCCCCGCCTCCTCTTGGCGAGCGCTCCGGACATGGGGTTTGCGATGAAGTTCGACGATCTGAAGATTTCCACCAAGGTGGCCCTGCCGGCCGTCATCCTGACCGTGGTCGCCCTGGCCATCACGGGCCTCGGCGCCTGGCAATCGAAGGTGTCGGAGGCCGCCACCAAGGTGCTCGTCGAGCAGCGCGCCCCCGCCGAGCTGGAAGGCTCGCGGTTCAACCGGCGCGTCGCGACCATCGGCTACGCCGCCTATCGCACGATCGCCAACGACGCCGCCTCGCCGGAGGCCAAGCAGGCCAGCGACGAGATCGACAACGCCTACAAGGAGGGCAAGGTCGCCCTGGGCAAGATCAAGGCCGTCGACCCGACCGCCGCCAAGAAGGTGGCCGACTTCCAGGTTCGCCTGGACCGCATCTATTCCAGCGCCCGCCAAGGCGCGGACCTGGGCCTGCAGAGCGCCCCCGACGCGGCCAAGATGGTCATGGGCGTGATCGACCCGGACATCGCCAGCCTCAGCAAGGACGTCTCGACCTACACCAACACCCATAACGACCAGACCAAGGCCATGGTGGCCAAGGCCGCCAAGCGGGCCGCCGCCGGCACGATGATGTCGATGGCCTTCGGCCTGATCGTCTCGGCCGCCGCCCTGGTCTTCGCCCTTTGGATCGGCCGCTCGAAGATCTCGGCTCCGCTGAGCGGCCTGTCGCGCACCATGGAGGTCCTGGCCCAGGGCTCGGTGGACGTCGAGGTGGTCGGCGCTCAGCGCAAGGACGAGGTCGGCGCCATGGCCCGCTCGGTCCAGGTGTTCAAGGACAACGCCCTGGCCCTGCGCACCGCCGAGGCCGCCCAGCAGCGCGCCAGCGCCGAGACCGAGGCCGAACGCGCGCGCAACCAGGAGGCCGCCGAGGCCGCCGCCCGCGAGCAGGCCTTCGTCATGGAGCACATCGCCACGGGCCTGACCCGCCTGGCCGAGGGCGACCTGACCTATCGCGTCGACGCCGACTTCCCGCAGGCCTACCAGCGTCTGCAGAGCGACTTCAACGGCGCCATCACCCAGATGGAAGAGGCGATGCGCACCATCGTCCACGCCGCCAACAGCATCGGTTCGGGTTCGGACGAAATCGCCTCGGCCGCCGACGACCTGTCGCGCCGCAGCGAGCAGCAGGCCGCGAGCCTGGAAGAGACCGCCGCCGCCCTGGACGAGATCACCGCCACGGTGAAGCGTTCGTCGGCCGGCGCCGTCGAAGCCTCGCGCGTCGTCACCTCGACCCGTTCGGACGCCGAACGCTCGGCCGTGGTCGTCCGCAGCGCCGTCGAGGCCATGAACCAGATCGAGAAGTCGTCGCAGTCGATCAGCCAGATCATCGGCGTCATCGACGAGATCGCCTTCCAGACCAACCTGCTGGCCCTGAACGCCGGCGTCGAAGCGGCTCGGGCTGGTGACGCCGGCCGCGGCTTCGCGGTCGTGGCCCAGGAAGTCCGGGCCCTGGCCCAGCGCTCGGCCGACGCCGCCAAGGAGATCAAGACCCTGATCTCGACCTCCTCGCAGCAGGTCAGCCAGGGCGTGTCGATGGTCGGCCAGACGGGCGACGCCCTGCAGGCCATCGTCGGCAAGGTCAGCGAGATCGACGGCCTGGTCAGCGAGATCGCCGCCTCCGGCGCCGAGCAGGCCACCGGCCTCAACGAGGTCAACGCCGCCGTCAACCAGATGGACCAGACCGTCCAGCAGAACGCCGCCATGGTCGAGCAGTCGACCGCCGCCAGCCATGCCCTGAAGGGCGAGGCCAACGGCCTGATGCAGATGATCGGCCGCTTCCAGGTCAACGGCGCCGCCATCGGCCAGACCGCGACGACCCGTCGCGCCGCGCCGCCGCCCTCGATGTCACGTCCGGCGCCGCGTCCGTCCCTCGCCCCGGCCACCTCGGCCAACCGCCCCGGCGCCAACCCGGTGCGCGCGGCCCAGGCCAAGCTGGCCGCCTTCGCCGGCTCGGCCCAGCCGGTCTCGGAAGAGTGGGAAGAATTCTAGGGTTTTAGTAAGCGTACCGCTCTCGCGTGACTGAGGGCGTCTCCTCCCCCTCGAGGACCTAGGAAGCCCCGCCGGTTGCCCCCGGCGGGGCTTTTTCGTGGGCGCGGCTGGTGGAGCCGGGAACAGGCCCATAGGCCTGTCCCCAATCAATCCGTCACCGCCCGGCCGGGCGATCCACGTTGTAGCGGACAGTCGACGACACCGGGCAGCCGTCGACGCTGCGCAGCACGGTCAGGGTGTGGTTGGCCGGCGGCAGGTCGCCGAGCTTCTTCACCTCGGCTCGGGTCGCGGGCTCGGTGTTGACCGCCAGCTCGACGCCCGACGTCCGGCAGGCCGCTCGCACCTTGATGGCGTCGCGAACCTCTTCCATGGAACGATCGAATGTCGTCTGGCCCGCGGCGCCCTGGTCGCCCAACGCGGACGGGTCCGGCGTCGGCGCGGCTTGAATGGCGGCGGCCAGCAGCAGGGCGGACAAAAGCATGGCGGGGCTCCGTTCTCGAAACCCCGCCACGCTACGCCGGATTGCGCCGAAGCGCTTGTTAACTCTCGGACAGAGGCCTTAGGCCTGCATCGTCCAGCCTTCGACGCCCATCGCGGCCTGGCGGAACGCCTCCGAGCGGGTGGGGTGCGGGTGGCAGGTGCGGGCGACGTCTTCCGACGAACCGCCGAACTCCATGGCCACGCAGATCTCGGCGATCATGTCGCCGACGTTCGGGCCGACGGCGTGGGCGCCCAGGATGCGGTCGGTCTTGGCGTCGGCCAGCACCTTCACGAAGCCGTCGGTCTCGTGGTTGATCTTGGCGCGGCTGTTGGCCAGGAACGGGAACTTGCCGACCTTGTAGGCGACGCCCGCGGCCTTCAGGTCCTCCTCGGTCTTACCGACCGTGGCGACTTCCGGCTTGGTGTAGATCACGCCCGGAATGATGTCGTAGTTCACGTGACCGGCCTTGCCGGCGATCAGCTCCATGCAGGCCACGCCCTCGTCCTCGGCCTTGTGGGCCAGCATCGGGCCGCTGGTGACGTCGCCGACCACCCAGACGCCCGGGGCGGTGGTCTTGAAGTGGTCGTTGGCGATCATGCCGCGCTTGTCGGGAACAACGCCGACTGTCTCCAGGCCCAGGCCCTGGGTGAACGGGCGACGGCCGATGGCCACCAGCACGTAGTCGGCCTCGAGGGTTTCGGCGGGGCCGCCGGCGACCGGCTCGACGCTCAGCTTGACGCCCTTGGCCGAGGCGGTCGCGCCGGTGACCTTGGAGGCCAGCTTGAACTTGAAGCCCTGCTTGCCGAGGATCTTCTGGAAGGCGTTGGCCACTTCGGTGTCGGTGCCCGGCAGGATGCGGTCCAGGAACTCGACCACGGTCACCTCGGCGCCCAGGCGCTTCCAGACCGAGCCCAGCTCCAGGCCGATGACGCCGGCCCCGACCACGATCAGGCTCTTGGGGGCCTCGGGCAGGCTCAGGGCGCCGGTCGAGTCGACGATGCGCTTGTTGTCGACGGTCACGCCCGGCAACGGGGTGGGCTCCGAGCCGGTGGCGATGACGATGTTCTTGGTCTCGAGCACGGTTTCCGCGCCGTCTTCACCTTTGACGACAACACGCCCCGGGCCATCGATGCGGCCCCAGCCCTTGATGTAGTCGACCTTGTTCTTCTTCATCAGGAACTCGACGCCCTTGGTCAGGGCTTCGACGCTCTCGGCCTTCTGGGCCATCATCTGCACCAGGTTCAGCTTCGGCTTGACCTCGATGCCCAGCTTGGCGAACTCGCCGCCGCTGGCGGCTTCGAACATCTCCGAGGCGTGCAGCAGGGCCTTGGACGGCATGCAGCCGACGTTCAGGCAGGTGCCGCCCAGCTTGCCGCGTCCTTCGACGATGGCGGTCTTCAGACCCAGCTGCCCGGCGCGGATCGCGCCATTGTAGCCGCCGGGACCGCCCCCGATGATGACGACGTCGTATTGAGCCATGGGTCTTCGCCTTGAGACGCGCCGCGTTCGGCGCCGGACAGAAAATGGGACCTGTCCCCCGGTTTCCCAAGGGTGACTTGCTTGGGAGGGTGACTGGGCGCGGGTACTCCTAGCGCCTCTGCCTTAAGGATCAACCCAAGAGCAGCGTTAAAGGCTCAGTTCGTGGCGGTCTTGCCTGATACCGACCTCAAGGATGCGGCGGCGAGCCCCCGTGGCGGGCCGCGAGAACGCGGGTGATCGGGCCTTCATTGGTGGCGAACCACAGGCCGTTCGCTTGCTGGAGGTCGCCGTCGCGCAGGTCCGGGTGGGCGAACGGCGCGGCCAGGATCAGGGTCGGCAGATTCTGATGCGCCTCGCCCAGCAGGTCGACCACCGGATGGCGCGGGCGCGCGTGGGGCAGGTAGGCGATGTCGAGCGCGTCGCGCACCGCCGGGTAGTAGCCGAGGAAGCCCTCCACCGCCGCGCAGGCCATGCAGAACCACGGCCGGTCCTGGTCGATCCAGTCGGGGCGGAGGAGGAAGAGGCGGTCACGAACGGTGGCGGTCATGGCTGGCTCCAGTCCTGGATCTCAAGACCCTCGACCCGCGCGAACTCGGCGGCGTTCGACGTGACCAGGGTCCAGCCCCGCGCCAGGGCCTGTCCGGCGATCAGCACGTCATAGGGTCCGACCGGGCTTCCGCGCGGCTTGAGCTTGGCCCTGACAAGGGCGGCGGCTGTCACGTCGTCTTCGTTCAGCGGCTCGATGATGACTTCTTCCAGGACCTCGGCCACGTTCAGGGCTTCCCCGGCCGGATCGCGGCTTAGCGCCACGCCGAACTGAAGCTCATGATAGACGATCAGCGAGGTCACCAGGCCTTCACCCGCCAAGATCGCCTTGTCCCGGCGCTGACGAATGATCGCCTTGCGTCCCCGAATGAGGTCGACAAAGACGTTGGTGTCCAACGCCAGAGTCACCAGAACTCCCGTTCCTGCTCGGGCGGCTGTTCGCGGTCGGGAAAATCGGCGCCGCCTCGCGCGTCGATGCGCGCCCACATGGCGTCGAGATCGGCTTGCGTGCGGGGCCGCTTGGCGGCGACCGGCTCGAGGATCACCGCATCGCCCTCGCGGCGAACGGTCACCTCAACGCCTTCGAACCGGAAAGCCTTGGGCAGTCGGACAGCTTGGCTGCCGCCATGTGTGAAGAGCTTGGCGCGGGGCAGCTGGATATCGAGCTTGGTCATCGCGACCTCTTGTATCTACGTCATATAGATACATCAAAGGCGCCTTCGCTTCAACTTAGCGGCCCGCACGAAAAAGGGGGCCGCTCGCGCGGCCCCCCTTCCGTATTCATTCGATCGCTTGGAGCGACTAGAGCTCCAGCAGCAGGCGCTGCGGATCTTCCAGGGCTTCCTTGACCTTGACCAGGAAGGTCACCGCGCCCTGACCGTCGACCACGCGGTGGTCGTAGCTCAGCGCCAAGTACATCATCGGGCGGACCTCGATCTTGCCGCCGACCACCATGGCCCGCTCCTTGATCGCGTGCATGCCCAGGATGCCCGACTGCGGCGCGTTGAGGATCGGGGTCGACATCAGCGAGCCATAGATGCCGCCGTTGGTGATGGTGAAGGTGCCGCCCTGCATGTCCTCGATGGCCAGCTGGCCGTCGCGGGCCTTCTTGCCCAGGGCGCCGATCGCCTTCTCGATCTCGGCCAGGCTCAGCACGTCGGCGTCGCGCACGACCGGAACGACCAGGCCTTTGTCGGTGCCGACGGCCACGCCGATGTCGTAGTGGTTCTTGTAGACGATGTCCTGGCCGTCGATCTCGGCGTTGACGTCCGGCACGGCCTTCAGGGCGGCGACCACCGCCTTGGTGAAGAACGACATGAAGCCCAGCTTCACGCCGTGCTTCTTCTCGAACACGTCCTTGTAGGCATTGCGCAGCGCCATCACCGCGCTCATGTCGACCTCGTTGAAGGTCGTCAGCATGGCGGCGTTGTTCTGGGCTTCCTTCAGGCGGCGGGCGATCGTCTGACGCAGGCGCGTCATCTTCACGCGCTCTTCGCGCTCGTGGATCGGACGCGGCGCGGCCGGGGCGGCGACCGGCGCGGGAGCATTGGCGCGGGCTTCCAGGGCGGCCAGGGCGTCGCCCTTGGTCACCCGGCCGTCCTTGCCGGTGCCCGCGACCTTCGAGAGGTCCAGGTTGTTCTCGGCGGCGATGCGGGCCGGGGCCGGGCTGACCGGCGCGGCGGCGGCCGGAGCCGGAGCCGGAGCCGCGGCGGGCGCGGGAGCCGGGGCCGGGGCGGCGGCGGGCGCCGGCGCGGCCTTGGCGGGCTCGGCGGCCTTCGGGGCGGCCGGAGCGGCGGCCGCGCCGCCTTCGGTCACCACGCCCAGCACGGTGCCCGGAACCACGGTCGCGCCTTCTTCGGCGGCGATCGAGGCCAGGACGCCGTCGGCGGGCGCCACGACTTCAAGGCTGACCTTGTCGGTTTCCAGCTCGACGAGCAGTTCGTCCTTCTTCACCGCCTCCCCGGCCTTCTTGGTCCAGCGGGCCACCGTCGCTTCGGTGACGGATTCGCCGAGGGCGGGGGTCATGATGTCGGCCATGTGGGGTTCCGATGTCTCTGTTTGGTCCGGGCGGGTAGGAGCGCCATTCGATCCGATCGGACCGGATGGCGCTCCAGCTCATTTTCTTAGCGCATTTTCGGACGACGAACCGATGTCCGCTTCGTCCGAAAATGCTTGGGCTCTGGACGAAGCGATCAGGCGAAGGCTTCGTTCAGGAAGGTCTCGAGTTCTCTCATGTGGCGGCTCATCATGCCGGCGGCCGTGGAGGCCGAGGCCGGACGGCCGACATAGCGGGCGCGCTTGGCCTTGACGTTCAGCTTGGCCAGGCTCAGCTCCAGCCACGGATCGACGAAGGTCCAGCCGCCCATGTTCTTGGGTTCTTCCTGACACCAGACCAGCTCGGCGTTCTTGAACCGGCCGAGCACGGCCAGCACCGACTTCAGCGGCCACGGATAGAACTGCTCCAGGCGCACGATGTAGATGTCGTCGCGGCCGGCCTTGGCCCGGGCGTCGATCAGATCGAAATAGACCTTGCCCGAGCAGGCGATGACGCGGGTGATCTTGTCGTCGCTCTTCAGCTTGACGCCGCCGACGTCGCAACCGGCTTCGGCGCCGTCGATCATCACGCGGTGGAAGCTGGAGCCCTCGGCCATGTCGGCCAGGTTCGAGACCGCCTTCTTGTGGCGCAGCAGGCTCTTGGGCGTCATGACGATCAAGGGCTTGCGGAACTCGCGGTGCATCTGGCGACGCAGGGCGTGGAAGTAGTTGGCCGGGGTGGTGCAGTTGACCACCTGCATGTTGTCTTCGGCGCACGACTGCAGGAAGCGCTCGAGACGGGCCGAGCTGTGCTCGGGGCCCTGGCCTTCGTAGCCGTGCGGCAACAGCATGGTCAGGCCGCTCATCCTCAGCCACTTGCGCTCGCCCGAGCTGATGAACTGGTCGATGACCACCTGGGCGCCGTTCACGAAGTCGCCGAACTGGCCTTCCCACAGGGTCATGGTGTTGGGGTCGGCCAGCGAGAAGCCGTACTCGAAGCCCAGCACCGCCTCTTCCGACAGGGCCGAGTCGATGACCTCATAGTGGGCCTGGCCGGGGCGGATGTTGTTGAGCGGCGTGTAGTGCTCTTCGGTCGTCTGGTCGATGATGTCCGAATGGCGCTGGGTGAAGGTGCCGCGCACGCTGTCCTGGCCGGACAGGCGGACGGGGAAGCCCTCGTCGAGCAGGGTGGCGAAGGCCAGGTGCTCGGCGGTCCCCCAGTCGATGTTCTCGCCCTTCTCGATCGCCTCGCGGCGGTTCTCGATCACGCGCTTGACGGTCTTGTGGGCGTTGATGCGGTCCGGAATGGTCGTGATCTGACGGCCGATCTCCAGCAGCTTGGTCTTGGCGACGTCGGTCTTGCCCTTGCGCTCTTCGTCGCCGGGCAGGGCCAAGCCCTTCCACTTGCCGTCCAGCCAGTCGGCCTTGTTGGCCTTGTAGCTCTTGCCGGCCTCGAACTCGTTGTCGAGGAAGGTCTCGAACTCGGTGACCCAGCCGTCGACCTCGGCCTGCGTGGCCACGCCCTCGCCGACCAGGCGCTGGCTGTAGAGTTCGCGGGTCGAGATGTGGTCCTTGATCTTGGCGTACATCAAGGGCGAGGTCATCGTCGGGTCGTCACCTTCGTTGTGACCGAACCGGCGATAGCAGAACATGTCGATGACCACGTCCTTGCCGAACATCTGGCGATATTCGGTGGAGACCTTGGCCGCGAAGACCACGGCTTCGGGATCGTCGCCGTTGACGTGGAAGATCGGGGCTTCGACCATCAGCGCCACGTCCGACGGATAGGGCGAGCTGCGCGAATAACGCGGGCTGGTCGTGAAGCCGATCTGGTTGTTGACGATGAAGTGGATGGTGCCGCCCGTGCGGTAGCCCTTCAGGCCCGACAGGGTGAAGCACTCGGCCACCACGCCCTGGCCCGCGAAGGCCGCGTCGCCGTGCAGCAGCAGCGGCAGCACATGGCCGCGGCCGGCGTCGGGCTGTTCGCGCAGGGTGAACGCCTGCTTGGCGCGGGCCTTGCCGATCACCACCGGGTTGACGATTTCCAGGTGCGAGGGGTTGGCGGTCAGCGACAGGTGGACCTTGTTGTCGTCGAACTCGCGGTCCGACGAAGCGCCCATGTGGTACTTCACGTCGCCCGAACCCTCGATGTCCGAGGGGACGGACGAGCCGCCTTGGAATTCGTGGAAGATCACGTGGTAGGGTTTGCCCATCACGGCGGCCAGCACGTTCAGGCGGCCGCGGTGCGGCATGCCCAGGACGATGTCCTTCACGCCCAGGGCGCCGCCGCGCTTGATGATCTGCTCCAGCGCCGGGATGCAGGCCTCGCCGCCGTCCAGGCCGAAGCGCTTGGTGCCGGGGAAACGCTTGTGCAGGAAGCGCTCGAAGCCCTCGGCCTCGATCAGCTTCTTGAGGATGGCGACCTTGCCCTCCTTGGAGAACACGATCTCCTTGTCGCGGCCCTCGATGCGCTCCTGCAGCCAGGCCTTCTCGGTCGGGTCGGAGATGTGCATGTACTGCACGCCGACATTGTCGCAGTAGGTGCGGCGCAGGATCGACAGGATCTCGCGGATCGACGAGGTCTCCAGACCCAGCACGAAGTCCAGGAAGATCGGACGGTCGTAGTCGGCTTCCGAGAAGCCGTAGGTCGACGGATCCAGCTCGGGGGCCGCGGCCTTGGGCTCCAGGCCCAGCGGATCGAGGTTGGCGGCCAGGTGGCCGCGCATCCGGTAGGCCCGGATCATCATGATGGCGCGCAGGCTGTCCAGCGTGGCGGCGCGGACGGCTTCGGCGGAGGAGCCGGGAGCCTTGGCCTCGATGGCCTTGGTCATCTTGGCTTCGACGGCGGGGGCCACGGTCGGCCACTGGCCGTCGATGGCTGACAGCCACTCGGGACGAACGGCCGGCGCCTGGCGCGGCGTCCAGGCCGGATCCTGCGCGGCGCGCTTGACCTGGTCGGCCTGGTCCGAGAGCGTGGCGAAGAAGGCGCCCCAAGAAGGTTCGACCGATCCAGGGTTCTCCGCCCACCGGGCATAGAGATCTTCCACGAACGCCGCATTGGCGCCGTAGAGGAACGAGGTCTCGGTCAAGACCTGATTGATGATGCCTGCGTCGTCCGCCATCGTCTTTGCCTTACGATCCTTTTACGCCACCGCTAACCGCGTTGCGTAAATATAGTCTCTCAATCACCGGACGCCCGTATAACGAACGGGGCCCAGGTGATTTTTTCGGATCGTCGACTGGCGGTCGCAAAAAACCTGGGCCCCGCGCGGGGCGGGGTTTCGGTGTCGTGATTAGCCCTTGAGCACCTCGAGCAGGGTTTCGCCCAGCTTGGCCGGAGACGGCGAGACGCGGATGCCCGCAGCTTCCATCGCCGCGATCTTGTCTTCCGCGCCGCCCTTGCCGCCCGAAATGATCGCGCCGGCGTGACCCATGTGGCGGCCCGGAGGGGCCGTGCGGCCGGCGATGAAGCCGACCATGGGCTTCTTGCGGCCGCGCTTGGCTTCGTCGGCGATGAACTGGGCGGCTTCCTCTTCGGCCGAGCCGCCGATCTCGCCGATCATGACGATCGACTTGGTGGCTTCGTCGGCCAGGAACAGCTCGAGGATGTCGATGAACTCGGTGCCCTTGACCGGGTCGCCGCCGATGCCGACGGCGGTCGTCTGGCCCAGGCCCGCATTGGTGGTCTGGAACACGGCTTCGTAGGTCAGGGTGCCCGAGCGCGAGACGACGCCGACCGAGCCGGCCGAGAAGATCGAGCCCGGCATGATGCCGATCTTGCACTGGTTCGGGGTCAGGACGCCGGGGCAGTTCGGGCCGATCAGGCGCGACTTGCTGCCTTGCAGGGCCTTCTTGACCTTGACCATGTCCAGCACCGGGATGCCCTCGGTGATGCAGACGATCAGCGGGATTTCCGCGTCGATGGCTTCCAGGATCGAGTCGGCCGCGAAGGGCGGCGGGACGTAGATCACCGAGGCGTCGGCGCCGGTGGCTTCCCTGGCTTCGCCGACCGTGTCGAACACCGGCAGGCCGATGTGGGTCTGGCCGCCTTTGCCCGGGGTGACGCCGCCGACCATCTTGGTGCCGTAGGCGATCGCCTGTTCGGAGTGGAACGTGCCCTGGGCGCCGGTGATGCCCTGGCAGATGACCTTGGTTTCAGAACCGATGAGGATGGACATGAGAGTTACGCAGCCCCTTTGACAGCGGCGACGATCTTCTCGGCCCCGTCCGACAGGTCGTTGGCGGCGATGACGTTCAGGCCGCTTTCCGAAATGATTTTCTTGCCGAGCTCGACGTTGGTGCCTTCCAGGCGCACGACGAGCGGCACCTTCAGGCCCACCTCCTTCACCGCGGCGATGACGCCCTCGGCGATGATGTCGCAGCGCATGATGCCGCCGAAGATGTTGACCAGGATGCCTTTGACGGCCGGGTCGGCGGTGATGATCTTGAAGGCCGCGGTGACCTTCTCGGTGGTGGCGCCGCCGCCGACATCCAGGAAGTTGGCCGGCTCGGCGCCGTACAGCTTGATGATGTCCATGGTCGCCATGGCCAGGCCCGCGCCGTTGACCATGCAGCCGATCTCGCCGTCCAGGGCGATATAGGCCAGGTCATACTTCGAGGCTTCGATTTCCTTGGGGTCTTCTTCGCTCTCGTCGCGCAGGGCGCGGATGTCCGGGTGGCGGAACAGCGAGTTGCCGTCGAACGACAGCTTGGCGTCCAGGACCCGCAAGTGGTCGTCGGCGGTGACGATCAGCGGGTTGATCTCCAGCATGGCCATGTCCTTGGCCAGGAACGCCGTGTAGAGCTGACCCAGCAGGGTCGCGGCTTCCTTGGCCAGGGCGCCGGTCAGGCCCAGGGCCTTGGCCAGGGCGCGGGCGTGG
This sequence comes from Caulobacter sp. Root1455, assembly GCF_001426905.1. Taxonomy (GTDB): domain Bacteria; phylum Pseudomonadota; class Alphaproteobacteria; order Caulobacterales; family Caulobacteraceae; genus Caulobacter. The sequence goes on along the minus strand of NZ_LMFQ01000020.1, from coordinate 163,528 downwards.
GTCGGCCAAACGCCGGTCGCCGGGTCGATCGAGAAGCTATGGATCTTTTCCGGGGTGGCGTGGGCCACGTCCTCGATGTCCATGCCGCCTTCGGTCGAGGCGACCACCGAAACCATCGAGGTCTCGCGGTCGACCAGCAGCGACAGGTAGAATTCCTTGGCGATCGCCGCGCCTTCCTCGATGTAGAGGCGGTTGACCTGCTTGCCCTTGGGGCCGGTCTGGTGGGTCACCAGCACGCGGCCGAGCATCTCGGCGGCGTTGGTCTTGACCTCTTCCACCGACTTGACGACGCGGACGCCGCCCTTGGCGTCGGGGCCCAGGCCCTCGAACTTGCCCTTGCCGCGCCCGCCGGCGTGGATCTGGGATTTCACGACGAACACCGGACCGCCCAGCTTTTCGGCGGCGGCGACGGCCTCCTCGACGGTGAAGGCGGGATAGCCGCGCGGAACTGGAGCGCCGAACTCAGCGAGGACGGCTTTGGCTTGGTGTTCGTGGATGTTCATGAGGGACCGGTCTCAACGACGGCTTCTGAAATTGTGGCCGGGTTATAGGAGCGTGATTTCGCAGGCGCAACCGCGCTTGGACCGATTGTTCGGCCTATCTGAAAAAGTGGGCCCAACTGGCGCAAGCCCGGAACTCCTTGGGCTTTTTCACCGAACAAGGAGTTCCCAAGGGTCAAGCTGACCCTTGGTCATGACGAAAAAAGGTACCGCTACCACTCGCAATCGCGAATGACAGCCTTGTCATACCCCGGGCCTGACCGTCGCGGTCGCCCGGCGTTCGAGTTTTCCCCACCCCACGCGCCCGCCGCGCGCGGCGGTCAGCACCGATTTGACCACCACGTAGTACATCAGCTGGCGGTAGCCGAAACGCTGGACGGGCAGGTACGGCAGGTCGGCCCACGGCGCGCGCTTCTCCAGGGCCATGCCCAGGGCGCCGGCCGACAGGTCGACCAGGATGAACACCGCCCAGTAGAGCAGGCCGCGGATCGTGTCGTCGGGCGACCACTCCATCGGATGGGCGATCGCGCCGTAGAGGCCCGAGATCAGGCTCCAGACCACCGCCAGGTCGACCAGGGGCGCGGCGACCGCCAGCAGGATTTGGAACAGCCAGATCTGCGGCAGGGCCACGAAGCCGAGCGCGGGCGTTTTGGGGTTGAACAGGGCCGCGCGGTGCTTCCAGACGCATTGCAGGGTGCCGAACGACCAGCGGAAACGCTGCTTGAGCAGGCCGTTCACGGTGTCGGGAGCCTCGGTGAAGGCCTGGGCCGAGGGGTCGAAGGCCACCTTCCAACCCGCCCGCTGACAGGCGATGGTCAGGTCTTGATCCTCGGCCAGGGTGTCGGCCGGATAACCGCCCAGCTCGTCCAGCACGCTCTTGCGCCAAGCGCCGACCGCGCCGGGCACCACGGTCACCGCGCCGAGGGCCGCCAGGGCCCGACGCTCCAGGTTCTGAGCTGTGACATATTCCAGAGCCTGCCAGCGGGTGACCATGTTGATCCGGTTGCCGACGATGGCGTTGCCGGCCACCGCCCCGATCCGGGGGTCCTGGAACCAGCGTACGAGGCGCCCAATGGTCTTCGGCGGAAAAAGCGTGTCGGCGTCCAGGGCCACGACATAATCGCCCTTGGCCACGGCCAGGCCGCGATTGACCGCCCGCGCCTTGCCGCCGTTCTCGAAGCTGAGCAGGGTCACGCGCGGATTGTCGCCGTGGGTCCGGCGGACCTCGTCGGCAGTGGCGTCCGTGGACCCGTCATCGAGGACCAGGACCTCGATGTTCCTCCACTCCGACTCCAGGATCCGCGCCACCGAGGCGGCGATCACCTTCTCCTCGTTGAAGCAGGGGATCAGCACGCTGACCAGCGGTCCGGTCTCGGAATCCAGGTTCTCGGGGCTCTCGTGCGTCCAGCGATGGACCAGGGCCAGCCCCGCCAGGAACACCAGCCGCGCCAGGCCCAGGGCGATGGCGGTCAGGAACAGGGTGGTCAGCAGAACCTTCACGCCGCGGAACAGGCCAAAACCCACCCGGTCCAGACCCAGGGCCACCGGATCGCGGCCGCTGACCGGCATCGCCTGGGCCGGGCTCATGCCGGCCAGCTCGCCGACGGTGACCAGCCGGTAGCCCCGCGCCCGGATGGCGTCGATCAGGCCCGGCAGGGCCGCGACCGTGCGCGAGCGGTCGCCGCCCGCGTCGTGCAGCAGCACCACCTGCCCCGGCCGGTCGCCCGGATGGTCCAGACGCTGGAGGGTGCGGTCGATGATCGTCTGGGGCGTGGGCTTCTGCCAGTCGTCGGGGTCGATCCGCAGGCCGACGACCATGTAACCAAGGGTCTGGGCGATCACCAGCGGGGCCACCTCGTGCGGGGTCGACGGCTCGGCGTCGCCGAAGAAGGGGGGGCGGAACAGCCGCATCGAGCGGCCGGTGATCACCTCGAACAGCCGCTGGGTGGCGTTCAGCTCGACGTCGGTCTGGGCGATCGGCGTCTCGCCGATATTGGGATGGGTCCAGGTGTGGCTGCCGACGTCATGGCCCTCGGCGACCTCGCGCTTCACCAGGTCGGGCCGGGCCTGCATGTTCTCACCGATCACGAAGAAGGTGGCCGGAGCATTCTTCTTCTTGAGGATGTCGAGGATCTTCGGCGTCCAGCGCGCGTCGGGGCCGTCGTCGAAGGTCAGGGCCACCAGGCCCGGCTTCTGGCCATAGCGCTCGATCACGTAGGAGCTGGGCAGGACGTCGTAGGTCTGGTCGGCGATCAGGCCGGTGTCGGGGTCGAACGCCAGGGTCCGCTTGCCGGGCGTGGGCAGGGCCGAGACGCGCAGCACTTCGCCGCCGCCGTCGAAGTCGACGCTCGCACCGCTCGGGATGCGGGCCAAGCCGGCCGCCGAGGCCCGGCCGTAGGGCTTGCCCAGCACGCTCCAGACGCCCGGATCCTCCATGCCCATCCGCCACAGGCCATAGCCGCGCGGCTTCCAGGCGTCGGTGACCTTGACCTGGTTGAACAAGGTGGCGGCGTCCAGGAACCAGACCTCGTGGCCGTCGCCGCTGTCGTCGACATAGTCGTAGGTCGGGTTCAGCGCGTCGTCGTCCATGTCGATGGTCGCGCCGGCGTCCTGGGCGTTGCGGATCGCCTCGTGGAAGGTCGCCGGCGAGCCGGCGACGGCCTTGCCGGCCTTGTTCAGCGTCCAGTCATAGCCGTAGGCGCCCAGGGCCAGGACCGTGCGGCCCGGATCGAGCTTGGCGAAGCGCTTGGCCAGCTCGCTCTCGTACCAGTCCTGGCCGGCGTTGGGCCCAGGATCGCCGCCGGCGTAGTGCTGGTCGTAGGCCATCAGGACCAGGGTGTCGGAGGCGGCCTGCAAGGCCTTCAGCGGCCAGCCCTGCGCGTCGAACGGCGCGGTGACCCAGACCTCGCGGCCCTGCGCCTTGAGGACCGCCCGGGCCTCGTTCAGCAGCTTGGAATAGTTCGCCAGGCCCTTCGGCGACAGGTTCTCCAGGTCGAAGACATAGCCGCCGTAGCCGCGCTTGACCGCCAGGTCGGCCAGACCGGCGATCAACTTGGCCCGGGCCTTCGGATCGGCCAGCAGGGCGTCGGCCAGCGGTCCGTTGAAGGCGGCGTTGGCCGAGTTGTGGACCAGGGGCAGCACGGCCGGATGGTTGGGGGCGGCGGCGATCCGGGCCACGCCCTGGGGATCGTCGTCGAGGGCGACGTCGCCGTCGGAACCCCTCAGCGCCACCCATTGCGGCGAGACCACGTCCAGCTTGTCGATGTTGCGGCGCAGGGACTCGCGGGAGTCCTCGTCCCAGCTGACATAGAAGCCGACGCTGATCGGCCGCACCTGGGCCGCGCCCTCGCCTTGGGCGGCGGCGGTCGGCCGCGGAACCTTGCGCCAGGCCAGCTCGGGCTTCAGCCTGTGGGCCGACTCCTTGTGCAGCGAGGACAGGACATGCGGGTCCCGCAAGGTCACCGACGGCAGGCGCGGCGCGAAGGCCAGGGTGGCCAGGAAGGCCGCGACGATGGCGGCCAGGGCCGACAGGATGATCCCCAGGATCAACCGCATCCCCCGGTCGCGCCGTCCGGTGGGGTCGTGGAAGATATGCCGCTCGTCACTGCCCATGGTCGCGGTCCCGCGTTCGTCAGCGGGCTCTTGAAACCTGAACGTGTCGGAACGGTGGCGTTTTCGGCGGCGGGTCTATTCGAACCCCGGCTCACTCCACCCAGTCGCGCGCCAGGCGGCGCGAGGCCAGGAAGAACAGCAGGGCCGCGACCAGGTAGAAGCCCATGCCGGTATAGATCGACCACCGCAGGGATTCCTGGCCGAACGCCGGCTTCAGCAGGTCCGAGACCAGGCCGAAATAATAGGTGCCGACCGCGATTCCCAAGAGGTTGTTGATCAGCAGGAACAGGGCCGAGGCCGTGGTGCGCATCGGCGCGGGGGCCAGATGCTGCACGGCCGCCGTGATCGGTCCCAGCCACGCCAGGTTCAGCCCCGTGGGGATCAGGAAGATCGCGAAGGCCAGGGCCAGGGCCGCGACGCCGCCCCCCTGGCCACCCAAGCCGCCGACCAGCGACCCGCTGTTCATCGCCAGCAGGAAGCAGGGCACCGAGATCAGGAAGGCGACGGCCGGGGTCAGCGGATAGCCGGCCTTGGACTTGGCTCCCAGCCGGTCGGCCACAGCTCCGCCCAGCCAGATGCCCATCAGCCCGCCGAAGAAGGCGATGCCGGAATAGTACCAGGCCGTCTCGCGCAGGGTCAGGCCCAGGCTGCGCATGAAGAACGAGGGCAGCCACAGGGCCACCCCGTAGCCGCAGACCGAGGATGAGGCCGCCCCGAACGCCAGCAGCCAGAAGCTGGGCTTGGCGGCCAGCACGCGAACCACCTCGCCCAGCGGCGCGGCTGGGGCCTGGACGGTGGTGGTGTCGCCGGCGGCCATGTCGGCCCCGCCGCGGCGCGGGTCGCGCACGACCAGGCGGAAGATCGGGGCCAGGGCCACGCCCAGCAGGCCCACCACGATGAAGGCCGTGCGCCAACCGAAATGCACGGCCAGCAGGCCGCCCACCAAGGTCCCGGCCGCCGTGCCCAGGGGGATGCCGAAGGCGTAGGCCGCCAGGGCCCGGGCCCGCTGAGACTTGGGGAAATAGTCCGACAGCATCGAATAGGCCGGGGCCACCCCGCCCGCCTCGCCAATGCCCACGCCCATCCGGGCCAGGAACAGCTGCGGGAACCCGCCGGCGAAGCCGCACAGGGCGGTGAAGCCGCTCCACAGGGTCAGGGCCGTGGTCATGATCCACACCCGGCTGAAGCGGTCGGCCAGCCAGGCGATCGGTATGGCCAGGGTGGTGTAGAGCAGGGCGAAGGCCAGGCCGCTCATCAGGCCGAACTGACCGTCGGTCAGGCCGAACTCCTCCTTGATGGGCTTGGCCAGGATGCCGAGGATCTGCCGGTCCAGAAAGTTGAGCGTGTAGACCAGGATCAGCATGGCCAGCACGACGTAGCGGTAGCGCGAGCCGCCGGCGGCTTGGATCTTGGTGTCGCTCATCGGGGTCCCGCCGAGATTCGTAAGGTGGACAAAGAAACGGCGGCGGCTCGTTTCAGCAAGCCGCCGCCGGTCAGTCGAGGGGTGGAAAGGATCTAGAACTTGACCTCGAGCGAGGCCGAGTAGGTGCGCGGCGGGCCGTAGAAGCCGATCACCGAGTTGTTGTAGGTCGCGCCGGCGAAGTTGTAGCCGCCGATCCGATAGCGCTCGTCGGTCAGGTTCTTGCCGGCCACCGAGATGCGGTAGCGACCGCTCTCGGGCGCCCAGCTGGCGGTCAGGTCGATCAGGGTGAAGGCCTTCTGGTCGAGCAGCGGCAGGGGCAGTTCGAACTGCTGGTAGCTGTCGCGATAGCTGACCATCGGCGTGACCGTCAGCTCGCCGCCGGCGAGGGCCCCGCGCCAGCTCAAGCTGACATTGCCCGTCCATTCCGGGGTGTTCTGGAAGCCGTAGAGATCGGCCACGTTCACGACCTGCCCGCCGGCCGGGATCGTCTGCGACGGGTCGATGGGATTGGGCGCGCCGGCCGGAACGAAGCGGTTGAAGGTGTCGTACTTGGCGTGGATGTAGCCCAGGGCCACCGTGCCCGAGAAGTGCTGGTCGAACACCGCCTTGGCTTCGAACTCGGCGCCGTAGAGCGTCGAGGCGCCGGCGTTGTCGACCGAGCTGGCGATGCCCGAGGGCACGACCACCTGGGTGGTGACCTGCTGGTCCTTGTACTTCGACAGGAAGATGGCCGAGGCGAACGACACCCGGCGGTCGAACAGGTTGCCCTTCAGGCCCGCCTCGTAGGCGTCGACCGTTTCGGGATTGTAGCCGTTGACGGTCTGGGGGGTCAGGAAGGCGTCGCCGCGCATGTCCCAGCCGCCGGACTTGTAGCCCTTCGAATAGGAGACATAGCTGTTCAGCTCGTCGGTCAGCTCGTACGAGGCCGACAGGCGCGGGGTGAATTCCGAAAAGGTCTTCTCGGCGCTGTAGTTGGTGCGCACCTGCAGGATCGGCCGCGGCGTGCCGCCCTGGAAAGGCGTGCGCGTGGCGCCCAGGTAGTAGTAGCGGAAGGTGTTGCTGCGCTTGTGGTCGCGCGTGCCGCGGGCGCCTAGCGAGATCTTGAAGCGCTCGGTGAAGTTGGCGCTGACGTCGAAGAAGGCCGCGAAGCTCTGGGTGCTGACCTTGCCGCCGTCGGCGATCGCCACGCCCAGATTGCCGGCGATGGTGTCGAACTCGCCCGAGGCCTGGCTGTTCATGTAGTAGAGGCCAAACACCCCCTGGACGGTCTCGTCCGAATAGACCGCCTGCAGTTCCTGCGAGAACGAGCGGTCGTCATAGGTGCCCGGAACGTCGAGGGTGTTCACCGGCGTGCCGTCGAAGTCGATGACGGTGTCGGTGTGGCCCTTGCGGCTGGCGGTGATCGACTTGAAGGTCAGGCTCTCGCTGGCGTGATATTCGCCGGTCAGCGCCACGCCCTCGGTCTCGACCGAGTTGTCGTCGCCAAAGCCGGCCTGGGTGTCGTAGACGTCCAGCACCTTGTATCCGCCGACCAGGGCCGGCACTTCGCGGTGGCCGTGGCGGGGATTGGAGTCGTCCTCCACCTTGTCATAGGCCAGGCGGAAGAACAGGTCCTCGGTGGGCTTGTATTCGGCGCTCAGACGGATGGCCTGGACGTCCTTGTTGTAGTGCTCGGCGCCGGTGGTCAGGTTCTTGCCGTAGCCGTCGCGCTTGTAGAGGGCGTAGGCGCCGCCCACCGACAGACCGCCGGCGACCGGGGTGTGGCCCTCGACCAGCAGGTCGGTCTGATTGTAGCTGCCGTAGGTGGCGCGAACCTTGCCGCCGGCCTCGTCGCCCAGGCGATTGGTCACGTATTTGATCGCGCCGCCGATGGTGTTGCGGCCGTACAGCGTGCCCTGCGGGCCGCGCAGCACCTCGATCCGCGAGACGTCGAACACGTCCAGCACCGCGCCCTGCGGACGATAGATGTAGACGTCGTCGACATAGAGGCCGACGCCGGGCTCGTAGCCCCACAGCGGATCCTGCTGGCCGATGCCGCGGATGTAGGAGATCAGGGTCGAGTTCGAGCCGCGCGCGGTCTGCACGGTGATGTTCGGCGTCGTCTGCGACAGGGTGGTGATGTCGTTGGCGGCCTGGCGCTCCAGGGTCTCGGCGCTGAAGGCCGAAACGGCGACCGGCACGTCCTTGAGGGTTTCCTCGCGGCGACGGGCGGTGACGATCAGTTCCTCGACCTGCGCGGCCCCAGCGCTGGTTGGGGCGCCGGCGGGCGCTTCTTGAGCGACCACGGTGGTCGCGGCGGCCGACCAGGCCGCGCCAGCCAGCAACGCCAGCTTGAGCATCGTTTTCATTGGGTTTCCCCTCCCCTATGCGTTCCGTCCCGTGCCGGATCGGCCCGTTGAACGGACGCATTTCCCGGCCTCCGCGAATTCATTTGTCCGCGAATTGGATAACACTGTCACCCAGACCGGAGCTTTGCGCCAGCTTTTTTTCATCATCTGATGAAATCAAGACGCAAGGCTGTTCAAGCTTTTGGAAAGGTTGAGAAATCAGCCCTGCGGCGCGCGGGCGATCACCGCCTCGAAGCCGGCGGCGCAGTAGGCGAACAGCCGGGCCCGCACCGCGGGGAGGTCGCTGGAATGGCACAACCCCTCCGACAGGGAGTCGATGCGGCCGGTCTCCGACAGGGCCAGCATCATCGAGCCGGTCAGGAACTGGTAGCTCCAGTAGAGGTCGCGATATTCCGCGTCCGGACGCACCACCTTCAGGGTCTCGACCAGGCGGTGGACGACGGGGTCGAAGAACCGCGCCATGGTCTCGCCGCCCCAGGCCGGGGTGTTGTTCACCTGGGCCACCAGGGCGAAATAGCTCTTCCACCCTTGGCCGCCGTCCTGGGAGATGCGCAGCAGCGGCTCGATGAAGGCTTCGATCACCCCCTCGACGGTCATCGTCCCGGCGTGGCTCTTCTCGTAGGCGTCCATCGACAGGCCGCGGGCGGTGTTGAGGATCTCGGCCCGACGCAGGAACACCGAGTCGAACAGCTCGCGCTTGGCGCCGAAATAGTAGTGGATCAGGGCGGTGTCGACGCCGGCCTCGGCGGCGACCTGGCGGATGGTGACGCCGTGGAAGCCGTGGCGCGCGAACAGCCCCTCGGCGGCGTCGAGGATGGTCTCCTTCAGGTCCCGCCCGGTGGCCTTGGAGGGTCGGCCGCGTCCGGCCGGCTTGGCGGTAAGGGCCGCTTGGGCGCGAGGGGCTCGAACTTGCGACGTCATGCTCTGTGGTCCGCGCATTGCTTGACCGTTCGTAGGCCTCCTATCGCGGACCTGGCAAGCGCGGCGCGTCCCGGCCGCCCATTGGACCTCTAGCCGAACACGACCTGCCACATCAGCCGGCCCGGCAGGAAGGCGAAGGCGCCGGCGATCAGCAGGCCGCCGACGAACAGCCCGGTCATCGTCCGACCGTGCAGGCGGACCTTGTGCTTGCGGGCGGCGAACACGCCCATGGGCAGGGCGATCAGGGTCCAGCCCGCGAACAGGTGCAGGAAGCTGAAGCTTCCGGCGTTGGCGCGATGGATGAACAGCGACGAGATCGCCGCCGTCGCCATCGCCGTCACCCAGATCCAGCCGAGCGTGCGATGAACCGTATTGCCCTTCAGGCCCAGCATCAGGACGATCCCGATGGCCAGGGCCGTGGACACCGCCGCGACGTGAATCTTGATCTGGATCGGCGCGACCGCCAGCAGCCCGAAGTTTGGGGTGTGAAGTTGTCCCTTGAGATGCAGGAAGCCGGCCAGCATCGCGGCCGGCCCGTGACCTCGGGCCGCTCCCGCCGCCAGGATCAGGCCCACGGTGACGGCCAGGCCGACGACCACCATGCGCAGAAAGCGGGCCGGACCGATTGACAGGCTGGTGTCGGACATCTTGTTTCTCCCGAAGCGATCGCGCCGTGCTAGGGCGATCAAGGTCAGATCCGGCTTAGGATCGACGGCGGCAGGGGTCATCCGAAGGTGCGTGAGAAAGCGTCGGCAGTTCGTGAACGGCGGGCCGCCGCCAGTGGCGAAGCGCCAACGAACACGTCGGTCCCGGCCTTTCTGCAGATCTATGTCCGCCCGCTGGCCGTCGCCGTGGTCGCCGGCGCCTTCCTGGCGCTGATCGGCGCGCTGGGCACCCTCGACATGCCGCTGGGTCCGCGGCTGGCCTACTGGATCGGCCTGTCGGTCCTGGGCGCGGTGCTGGGCGCGACGACGGCCCAGATCGTCGGCCGCGTCTGGCCCGGCCTGGGCTCGACCTGGTGGCGGGCCCTGGTCATCGTGGCGGTGCTGACGCCGCTGTTCACGGCGCTGGTCTGGTTCGCCGGCGGCCACGCGCGCCTGACGCCGCGCGTGCTGGCGACCTATTTCGGCGTCACCCTGGTGATGACCAGCGGCATGACGGCCCTGATGACCCTGGCCACCCGTCGCCCGATCGAAACCCACGCCGCGCCGCCGGAGGCCCCGCCGCCGCGCTTCCTGGAGCGCCTGCCCCCGCGCCTGCGCGGCGGCGAGATCTACGCGGTCGAGGCCGAGGACCACTATCTGCGCCTGCACACCTCCAAGGGCCAGGACCTGATCCTGCTGCGGCTGTCGGACGCCGTGGCCGAGCTGGAGGGCATCGAGGGCGCCCAGACCCACCGCTCGTGGTGGGTGGCCAAGGCGGCGGTCCGCGACGCCAAACGCGGCGACGGCCGCGCCACCCTGACCCTGGCCAACGGCGTCGAGGCGCCGGTCAGCCGGGCCTATGCCCGGACGCTGCGCGAAGCGGGCTGGTACTGAGATAGGAAAAAGGCCCCCCGAGGGACATCGGGGAGCCTTCCGTCATCCGATCGTCGAGGGGACGCCGATCAGAATTCTTGCCACTCGTTGGCCTTGACCGCGGTCGCGGCGCCGCCCGACCTGCCGGGGCGTACGAAGGTCGCGGGCCGGGCGTGGGCCGAACGAGCGGCGGGCGGGCGCTTGGCCGGGGCCGCGGCGGACGCCTCGCCGACCTGGAAGCGGTCGACCAGGGCCGCCAGTTGGCTGGCCTCGTTCTTCAGCGAGTGGCTGGCCGCCGTCGCCTCCTCGACCATGGCGGCGTTCTGCTGCACCACCTGGTCCATCTGGTTGACGGCGTTGTTGACCTCCTGCAGGCCCGTCGACTGCTCGACGGCCGAGGCGGCGATCTCGGTGACCAGCTCGTCGATCGAGGCCACCTGGATGACGATGCGCTGCAGGGCGTCGCCAGTCTGGCCGACCAGGTCGACCCCGGCCCCGACCTGCTGGGTGGAGGTCGAGATCAGGGTCTTGATCTCCCGGGCCGCCTCGGCCGAGCGCTGGGCCAGGGCCCGGACCTCCTGGGCGACGACCGCGAAGCCGCGGCCGGCGTCACCGGCCCGGGCCGCCTCGACCCCGGCGTTCAGGGCCAGAAGGTTGGTCTGGAAGGCGATTTCGTCGATCACCCCGATGATCTGGCTGACCTGGGCCGAAGAGGTTTCGATCTCGGTCATGGCCTGAACGGCCTGGGCGACGATCCGCCCCGACCTCTCCGCGTCGGTGCGGGCGGTGGCGACCACGGTGGAGGCCTCCTTGGCGCCCGATGCGGTCTTACGCACCGTGGCCGTGATCTCGTCCAGCGCCGCGGCGGTCTCCTCCAGGCTGGCCGCCTGCTGTTCGGTGCGGCGCGCCAGGCTGTCGGAGGCGTCGGCGATTTCGTCGGAACCGCTGCGGACTCCGTTGGTGGAGACGATGATCGCCTCCATGGCTTCACGCAGCTTGACGACCGCCAGGTTGAAGTCCTCGCGCAGCTGGCGGTAGCGGCCGGTGAATTCGGCGTCGATGCTGCAGGTCAGGTCGCCCTGGGCCAGCCGCGCCAGGTTCGAGGCCAGCACGTCGACCACGGCGGTCTGCTCGGCGGCGACCAGGCGTCGCTCGTCGTCATTGGCGGCGCGCTCGCCTTCGGCCGCCAGGCGGGTCTCCTCGGCGGCGGCTTCCAGGCGGATCTTGGCCAGGGCGGCTTCCTTGAAGGTGACCACCGCGGCGGCCATCTGGCCGATCTCGTCCTTGCGGTCGGTCGCCGGAACGTCCACCCCGTTGTCGCCCGAGGCCAGGCGGCGCATGGCCGCCGTCATGGCCGACACCGGCGCGGCGATGAAGCCCGACAGCAGCAAGCCGCCGCCGAAGGCGATGGCGATGGCGATGGCGGTCCCGATCAGCAGAGTCAGGCGCGCTTCCAGCGACGACTTCTTCTGGGCGGCGGCTTCGGCGGCGACGACGGCTTCCGAGGTGTTGACGATCGCCTCGATGGCGTCCTCGACCACCGAGACCGCCTGGTCGGCGACGCCGTCATGCTTGACCAGGTCGACGGCCTGCTGATGGGTGGCCGGATCGCGGGCCAGGGTCTCGCCCGGCTCGATGGCCAGCTTGCGGTAGTTGGCGTAGCCGTCCTCGACGGCGGCGATCCGGGCCAGCTGAGCCTCGTCGCCGGCGGCCAGGGTCCGCAGTTGGTCGACGGCGGCCAGGAACTTGGGCTTGTGAGCCTCTTCCAGCCGCTTGACGTAGTACTCGTCGCCCGAGAGCAGGAAGCCTCGCAGCGAGTTTTCCTGGCGGGTCAGGCGGAAGGCGGCGGTGTCGGCGGCGCGCAGCGCCTGGTGCGCGCGCTCCGTGCGCTGGACCGAGCCTTCGTATTCCATCTGGTTGACGAAGAGCACCACGCCCATCACCGCGATGGTCGCAAGCATCACGGCGAAAACCGCCAGCAGCTTATGCGGAATTTTCAGGTCGCCGAACTTCATGGCCGCGCTCCAGATTGGACCGCGACGCAAACTTGATGGACCACGAATTTTTAAGCCGCAGCCAGAAGCAAGCGTCGCACGGTTAACCAGTGAAGGCGGCGAGGTTTCCGCGACATTAACCGTGCTGTGGCGCAACGTCGCACCTGCGGAATCTATTCCTCAATAATAACAACGTTCTGCGAGTAACACTCACCCAAGATTGCACAGAGTCGGGGATAGAGCGCCTTCTCTCGCGCGATCCAACCTCAAGTCGCGCATGTCGCCGGGACGAAAAATTTCGACCCAGCGAGACTCGTCAGTGGGCCTCGTCCCAGTTGGCGGCGGCTCGGGCCTCGACCGTCAACGGCACGGTGATGGCCACCGCCGGTTCGGCCGCGGTCTCCATGACCTGGCGGGCGACGGCGCAGGTGGCCTCGGCTTCGGCCTCGGGCGCCTCGAAAACCAGTTCGTCGTGCACCTGCAGCAGCATGCGCGACGACAGGCCGGCCGCCTTCAGCGCGCCCGGCATGCGGACCATGGCCCGGCGCATCACGTCGGCCGCCGCGCCCTGGATCGGGGCGTTGATCGCCGCCCGCTCGGCGAACTGCCGGTGGGCCACCGACTTGCCGCCGATGTCGGGGATGTTGATCTTCCGCCCGAAGATGGTGGTGACATAGCCGTGCTCGCGCACGAAGGCCTTGGTCGCCTCCATATAGGCCTGGATCCCCGGGAAGCGCTCGAAATAGGTCTTGATGTAAGCGCCCGCCTCGCCCTGCGGGATCGACAGCTGGTTGGCCAGACCAAACGCGCTGATGCCGTAGACGATGCCGAAATTGATCGCCTTGGCCCGGCGGCGCACCTCGCTGGGCATGCCCTCGATCGGCACGTTGAACATCTCCGACGCGGTCATGGCGTGGATGTCCAGCCCCTCCTGGAAGGCCTTCTTCAGCTGGGGGATGTCGCCGATGTGGGCCAGCAGGCGCAACTCGATCTGGCTGTAGTCGGCGCTGATCAACACCTTGCCCGGCGCGGCGATGAAGGCCTTGCGGATCTTGCGGCCTTCCTCGGTGCGGATCGGGATGTTCTGCAGGTTGGGGTCGGACGACGACAGCCGGCCCGTGGTGGTCGAGGCCAGGGCGTAGGAGGTGTGCACCCGGTTGCCGCCGCCCGGCGCGATCGCCGCGATCAGGTTTTCGGTATAGGTCCCCTTCAGCTTGGACAGCTGGCGCCAGTCGAGCAGCACGCGCGGCAGCTCGTGCTCCAGGGCCAGGGCCTCCAGCACGTCGCTGTCGGTCGACCACTGGCCGGTGGCGGTTTTCTTGCCGCCCTTCAGCGCCATCTCGCCGAACAGCACGTCGCCGATCTGCTTGGGGCTGCCCAGGTTGAACGGCCGGCCGACCAGTTCCTGCGCCCGGGCCTCGTACTGGACCATGCGCATCGAGAACTCGTTGGACAGCCGGCGCAGGGTCTCGGGATCGACGCGGATGCCGTCGTTCTCCATCGCCGCCAGCACGGCCGGCAGCGGGCGCTCCAGGGTCTCGTAGACCGTCAGCAGACCCTCGCGGGCCAGGCGCGGCTTGAGCACGTTGTAGAGCCGCAGGGTGACGTCGGCGTCCTCGGCGGCATAGGCGGTCGCCTCGTTCAGGCCCACGTGCTTGAAGCTGATCTGCGCCTTGCCGGTCCCGGCCACTTGCTTGAACGGAATGGGCTTGTGGCCCAGCCACAGCTCCGACAGCTCGTCCATGCCGTGGCCGTGCAGTCCGGCCTCCAGCACGTAGCTGATCAGCATGGTGTCCTCGATCGGACCCACATCGATCCCGTGACGGGCCAGGACGGCGATGTCGTACTTGGCGTTCTGGGCCACCTTCAGCACCGCCGGATCCTCCAGCAGCAGCTTCAGGGCGGCGATCGCCTCTTCCAGAGGAATCTGGACGAGGTCGGCGGCGGCCTCCAGGGCCAGGCCGTCCTTCTCGCAGTGGCCGACCGGGATGTAGCAGGCCTCGCCCGGCGCGATGGCCAGCGACACGCCGCACAGGCCGGCCGTGGCCGACGAGAGCGCGTCGGTCTCGGTGTCGAAAGCCACGATCCCCTTGGCCGTCGCCTTGGCGACCCAGGCGTTCAGGGTCTCGATGTCCTGGATGCGGACGTAGGAGGCGGTGTCGACGTTGGCCGGTTCGGCCACCGGATTGGCCGCCGCCCGGGCCGCGGCGCCCATGTAGGACACGCCGAGCACCGGCGCGGTCGGGGCGCTGGGCGGGCGATCGAGGGTGCGCGGCGCGGCGGCGGCGTTGCCGTCGCCGACCCGACGGGCCAGGGAGCGGAACTCCATCAGCTCCAGGAAGTCGGCCAGCACCTGCTTGTCCGGCTCGCGCACGACCAGGTCATCGATCGGCTCGGGCAGCGGGGTGTCGCAGTCCAGCTGGACCAGCTGGCGCGACAGGCGGATCTGGTCGGCGAATTCGATCAGGGTCTCGCGGCGCTTGGGCTGCTTGATCTCGCCGGCCCGGGCCAGCAGAGTGTCGAGGTCGCCGTATTCGTTGATCAGCTGAGCGGCGGTCTTGATACCGATGCCCGGGGCGCCGGGCACGTTGTCGACGCTGTCGCCGCACAGCGACTGCACGTCGACCACCCGCTCGGGATAGACGCCGAACTTCTCGAACACCTGCTCGCGGTCAATGCGCGCGCCCTTCATCGGGTCGAACATCGACACGCCCTCGCCGACCAGCTGCATCAGGTCCTTGTCGGACGAGACGATCACCGCCTCGCCGCCCAGGTCGCGGACCCTGCAGGCATAGGCGGCGATCAGGTCGTCGGCCTCGTAGCCGGGCAGCTCGATGGCCGGCACGCCGAAGGCGCGGGTCGCCTCGCGCACCAGCGGGAACTGCGGGATCAGGTCCTCGGGCGGCGGCGGGCGATGGGCCTTGTACTTGTCATAGAGATTGTTGCGGAACGTCTTTTCCGAATGGTCCCAGATCACCGCCAGGTGGGTGGGCGCGTCGCCCTGCATGTCGCGCATCAGCTTCCACAGCATGTTGCAGAAGCCCTGGACCGCGCCCACCGGCAGGCCGTCGCTCTTGCGGGTCAGCGGCGGCAGAGCGTGGTAGGCGCGGAACAGATAGGCCGAGCCGTCGACCAGGAACAGCCGCACGGCGGGGCCGTCCTGGGTCAGCGGACGGTCTGCTTCTGGCGGAGCGGCGGAATCGGGCGCGAGCGTGTCGGTCATGGTCGGGAAGATAGGCGGTCAGGAGCGAGGCGGGAACACCCGAGACGTACGTTGCCATACTGGCGCTCGCGACCGAGCCCCTTTAAACACGACCATGAGTTGGGAAGTCGCCTCGCGGGGTGCGTCGGAGCGCTGTGCGTTTGGGGGAATGATGCGGATTTGGATTCTGGCGGCGGTCGCGACGGCTGGAGCGAGCGGCGCGGCGATGGCCGAAGAGAGGGTCATGGCGCAGACGGCCCGCAAAGTGACCGACGCCGAACGCCAGGCGGCCTACCCCAAGGCCGCCTTCGACCAAAAGATTTCCGGCTCGGTCAGACTGGACTGCACGGCCGACGGGGAGGGCCGTGAGGTCGATTGCAAGGTCGCTGAGGAAGACCCCGTCGGCATGGGCTTCGGCGAGGCCGCCCTGACGCTGGTGACCAAGGAACGGGTCAAGACCCGCGACGCCATGGGCGTTTCGATCGTGGGCAAGCGGTTCGACAGCTGGTTCTCGTTCTTGGCGCCGGGCGATTCCAACGCCGATTGGGCGACCAAGCCCACGGCTTCGCAGCTGATGGGCGTCTATCCGGTCGCGGCGCGAAACAGGCCGCCGGCGAACGCCCGAGCCGAGATCAAGTGCAAGGTGAACGAAGAGGGCTTTCTGCGCGATTGTCAGGTCACTCTACAGTCGCCGGAGAACATGGGCTTCGGCGCCGCGGCCTTGGCGCTTTCGCCGCTGTTCCGCATGACGCCGAAGATCCGGGGCGGCAAGCCCGTGGAAGGCGAGGTCACCATCCCCGTCCACTGGGACGGCTTCGAAAACGCGCCCATGCCTAACGGCCCGGTGAACAGCCTAGTTCTGGATCCGCCGTGGACCAGCACTCCGACTAGCGCGCAGGTCCGCGCTGCCTGGCCCATCGAGGCCACGGGCGTCGCCAACGGTCAAGTGACGCTGCGTTGTGAACTGAACAGGACGGGCGGTCTGAAGTTCTGCCGGACCCTGTCCGAAATCCCGGCGGACAAGGGCTTCGGCAAGGCGGCGCGCTCCCTGGCGCCTGCCTTCGGGGTCGCCTTCGCCCCAGATCAGGTCAAGACCCTGAGCAGCTACACCGTCGATGTGCCCTTCCATTTCCGGGATCCGGCGGGTCCCGACACCCGCAAGATCACCAAGCCGAAATGGACTCGCACCATGACCGCCGAGGGCATGGCCCTGGCCTATCCCAAGGCGGCGCTGAAGGCCGGAGTCAGGACCGGCACGGGCGTGGTCGCCTGCGTCGTCGACATCCGGGGCGAGCTGACCGACTGCCAGGTTCGGCGCGAGGATCCTGTCGGCCTGGACTTCGGGGCGGCGGCCATGGAGGCGGCCAAGCTGATGGCGATGAACCCCTGGAGCAAGGAGGGCGAACCGCTGGACGGCCTGCCGATCGTGCTGCCGATCCGGTTCAACTGGCAGGACCCGCCCGCTGACGCGCCCTCAACCCCGCCCGCGCCCTCCGCCAAGCCTTAGCCGAACCGGTCGTTGAGGTCGGGCAGGTCCTTGCCCGAGGCCGCGAAACCGGTGGTGTCGCCGTCCTCCAGATAGGTCCGGGTCGCCGCCAGCATCGCGCCGTAGGCGGCGCGGAACGGGCCGGTGGCCGAGCTCAGGCGGCGCACGCCCAGCCGCGCCAGGCGGCTGGCCGAGGGCATGCCCGGGCGGCCCATGGCGTTGACCGGCAGGGCGATGCCGGCCGCCAGCTTCGACAGCAGGTCCTCCTCGACCGGCATCGGCACGAAGATGCCGCTGGCGCCGGCCTCGGCGTAGAGCGCCGCGCGGCGCAGAGTCTCGGCCAGGGCCGCCTCGCCCCCGGCCAGCCCCTTCAGATAGACGTCGGTGCGGGCGTTGATGAACAGGTTCACGCCCGCCTGGCCGGCGGCGGTTCGGGCGGTCTCGACCTTGCGGGCGTGAAGCGTCGGATCGCGGAGGCCGTCTTCCAGGTTGACGCCGACCGCCCCGGCCCCGACCACCGCCTTGATGGTCTCCGCCAGGGTCGGCAGGTCGTCGGTGTAGCCGCCCTCGATGTCGGCGGTCAGCGGAACCTTGATCACCCGGGCGATCCCGGCGACCACGTCGATCAGGACCGAGACCGGCAGGGCGTCGCCGTCGGCATAGCCCCGGCCCCAGGCCACGGCGGCGCTGGAGGTGGCGACCGCCCGGGCCCCGGCGTCCTCCATCAGTGCGGCGCTGGCCGCGTCCCAGGCGTTGGGCAGGACCAGCACGTCAGGACCGGCGTGCAGGGCGTGAAAGCGATCGGCGGTCGTGGTCATGACGGCGGCTCCCAGGGGATCAGGCGGCCGGATTATTGAGCAATCCAGCCCTAGTCGTCTCGCGGAAATCGGACCTTGATGACCCGCTGCTGACATCCGTTGGCGGCGGCTGCTCGCGAAGACGGCGTTCGGCGAAATGCGGCGAACGCGTCGTATTGCCGCCTTGGCGAGGTCGATTGCTTCACCTAGAGGCAGAGCGTCCGCCAGGGCTGAAAAACGGGAACCTCCTCCTCTCCCGGGCTTTGGTTTGGGCAACCAGAAAACAGCAGGATGTCCGTTTCCCATGGTTTCATGGAAGAAGATCCGTGTCGGTACGGCGCTCGTCGCCGCCACCCTGACCACCGCCGCCGTGCTGGCCGTGGCCCCCGTGCATCACGTCGCGCCGCCCGCGGACATGACCAGCGAGCCGGTCAAGCTGACCCCGCCGCTGATGCCCGCCGAGGCCGGCAAACCCCTGCCCAAAACCATCCTGACCTAGATTGCTCTAACTAGATTTTTGGCGGCTTTGGGCGCTATGGAGCGCCCATGCCGTTCACCGCCACCGTCCTGACCATGTTCCCCGAGGCCTTTCCCGGCCCGCTCGGCGTCTCGCTGATCGGCACGTCGTGGAAGGAGCAGGACCTGTGGCGATTGGAAACACTGGACATTCGGGGGTTTTCCAAGGATAAGCGCGGCTTCCTCGACGACACCCCCGCGGGTGGCGGCGTGGGAGCGGTGCTAAAAGCGGACGTCATCGCCGCCGCGCTCGACAGCGTGGAGGTCGGTGGGCGGCCGCTTTTGTACATGAGCGCCCGGGGTCGGCCCCTGACCCAGGCGCGCGTCAAGGAATGGGCCAAGGCTCCGGGCGTCATCGTCCTGTGCGGCCGTTTCGAGGGGGTGGACCAGCGGGTGCTCGACGCCCGGGGGTTCGAGGAAGTCTCGGTCGGAGACGCCGTTCTAGCCGGTGGCGAGGCGGCGGCGATGGTCGTGATCGAGGCGTGCGTTCGATTGGCTCCAGGGGTTCTGGGCAATTTCGAGAGCACGCAGGAAGAAAGCTTCGAGGACGGCCTCCTCGAGCATCCGCAGTACACGCGACCGCGGACGTTCGAAGGTTTGAATATCCCCGAGGTGCTGCTGTCGGGCGACCACAAGAAGGTGGCCCAGTGGCGGACCAGCATGCGTGAAGAAACCACCCGCGAGCGGCGTCCAGATCTCTGGGAAGCGCATCTCGCCAATCAACAGGCAAAAGGCGGCCCGAAAACGGGTAAGCCCAAAGGAGACTAGAGTTATGGCGATCAACATCATCAAGGAACTCGAGCGCGAAGAAGCCCAGCGTCTGCTGGCCGCCCGCGCCATCCCCGAGTTCGAGCCGGGCGACACCCTGCGCGTCAACGTCCGCATCAAGGAAGGCGAGCGCGAGCGCGTCCAGGCCTACGAGGGCGTCTGCATCGCCCGTTCGGGCGGCGGCGTGCACGAGAGCTTCACTGTCCGCAAGATCTCGTTCGGCGAAGGCGTGGAACGTCTGTTCCCGCTGCTCTCGCCGAGCATCGAAAGCATCGAAGTCAAGCGTCGCGGCGTCGTCCGTCGCGCCAAGCTGTACTACCTGCGCGACCGTCGCGGTAAGTCGGCCCGCATCGCCGAGCGTTCGAACGTCCGCAAGACCGAGGCCGCCGAATAGGGCTCGCTTCCAGCGAATTGAACGAGGCCCTGGCGGAAACGCCGGGGCCTTTTTCTTTGGGCGGTTTTTCGGCGAGCAGCCGGGGTTTGCATGGTCAAGCTTCAGTGCAACCGCACGAATATATTGACAAAACATCGTTCTTTGGTGTTTGGTGAATGCACCCCCACCGCTCTGCGACGGGCTTATAGACCGCCCCCTTGCAAGGGAGTGGCCCTCTTCAGAAACGGCGTCATGGCCACTGAAGGAAATTTGATATGAGGGCGCGCCACAGAGCGCGCCCTCTTTCCATTTCAGGCCCCGTGGCGGTGTTCAGAGGCAAGAAACTGCGTCAAAACGTCCGCATGCGGCGCCCTTGGGGCAGGATTGATCGCGTCACCGGCCGGTGAACGTGAATTTTCGGCGTTCCTCGCTTTACGCGCCCGTCCCCAGGGCCTAGATGCGCGGGTATCATGACCCGCGCACGCAAGACCCTCTACGACAAGATCTGGGACGCCCACGTCGTCAGCGAAACCAACGGCGAGGCGATCCTCTATATCGACCTGCACCTCATCCATGAGGTCACCACCCCGCAGGCCTTCGCCGGGCTTCGCGCGGCCGGCCGCAAGGTGCGCCGGCCCGACCGCACGCTCGCCGTGGCCGACCACAACATCCCGACCGAGGGCCAGGCCCTGGGCGTCGACGCGGTGGCGGACGAGGAAGCGCGCCTGCAGCTGAAGACCCTGGCCCGCAACGTCCAGGACAACGGCATCGAGTTCTTCCCCATGGGCGACATCCGCAACGGGATCGTCCACGTGGTCGGTCCCGAGCAGGGCCGCACCCAGCCGGGCATGACCATCGTCTGCGGCGACAGCCACACCTCGACCCACGGCGCCTTCGGGGCCCTGGCCCACGGCATCGGCACGTCCGAGGTCGAGCACGTCCTGGCCACCCAGACCCTGCGCCAGGAGAAGGCCCGGAACATGCTGGTCCGCGTCGACGGCCGGCTGGGCCCCGGCGTCACCGCCAAGGACGTGGCCCTGGCCGTGATCGGCGAGATCGGCACGGCCGGCGGCACCGGTTATGTCATCGAGTTCGCCGGCGACGTGGTCCGCGACCTGTCGATGGAAGGCCGTATGACCCTCTGCAACCTGACCATCGAGGGCGGCGCCAAGGCGGGCCTGGTCGCGCCGGACGACAAGACCTTCGCCTATATCCAGGGCAAGCCCTCGGCTCCCAAGGGCGCGGCCTGGGACATGGCGCTTTCCTACTGGAAGAGCTTCGTCAGCGACGAGGACGCCCATTTCGACCGCACCGTGGTGATCGACGGCTCGGCCCTGGTTCCGATGGTCACCTGGGGCACCTCGCCCGAGGACGTCATCCCGGTGACCGGCAACGTCCCCGATCCGGAAAGCTTCGCCACCCCGGACAAGCGCGCCGCCGCCCACCGGGCGCTCGATTATATGGGCCTGACCGCCGGCCAGCCGATCTCGGAAGCCCGTATCGACCGGGTCTTCATCGGCTCGTGCACCAACAGCCGGATCGAGGACATGCGCGCCGCCGCCGCCGTGGTGCAGGAAGCCTTCCTGCATGGCCGCCTGGTGGCCCCGCACGTCAAGGCCATGGTCGTGCCGGGCTCGGGCCTGGTCAAGGAACAGGCCGAGGAAGAGGGCCTGGACGCCATCTTCAAGGCCGCCGGCTTCGACTGGCGCGAGCCGGGCTGCTCGATGTGCCTGGCCATGAACCCCGACAAGCTGCAGCCGCAAGAGCGCTGCGCCTCGACCAGCAACCGCAACTTCGAGGGCCGCCAGGGCCGTGCCGGCCGCACCCACCTGGTCTCGCCGGCCATGGCGGCGGCGGCGGCGATCGCCGGCCACCTGGTCGATGTGCGCACCCTGCTCGAGGAGACTGTCTGATGCAGGCCTTCACCCGTCTCGACGGCCGCGCCGCGCCCCTGTCGCTGGCCAATATCGACACCGACCAGATCATCCCCAAGCAGTTCCTCAAGACGGTCGAGCGCGAGGGCCTGGCCAAGGGCCTGTTCTACGATTTCCGCTTCGACGGCGAGGGCAAGGAGAACGCCGACTTCGTGCTCAATCGGCCGGAGTACAAGGGCTCGTCCGTATTGATCGCCGGCGACAACTTCGGCTGCGGGTCGTCGCGCGAGCACGCCCCGTGGGCGCTGATGGATTTCGGGATCATGTGCGTGATCTCGACCAGCTTCGCCGACATCTTCAACAACAACTGCTTCAACAACGGCCTGCTGCCGGTGGTGCTGAAGCCCGAGGAAGTCGCCCAGCTGATGGACGAGGCCAAGGGCGGCAACCACATGGTCAGCATCGACCTGGAAGCCCAGACCGTGATCTCGCCCTCGGGCAAGAGCTTCCACTTCGACATCGATCCCGTGCGCAAGGACAAGATGCTCAAGGGCCTGGACTTCATCGGCGAGACGCTGATGCACGGCGCCGACATCGACGTCTATGAGAGCAAGCGGGCGCTGGATCGTCCCTGGCTGGAAGCCTGATGACCCTCATCCTGGCCGGAACCATCCGCGTCGCGCCCGAACGCCTGGCCGACCTGCGTCCGCACTTGAAGGCCCAGGTCGAGGGCAGCCGGGGCGAGCCGGGCTGCCTGGACTACGCCCTCAGCGAGGATCCCCTGGACCCTGGCCTGATCCGGGTGTTCGAGCACTTCGTCGACGAGGCGGCACTGGCCTTCCATCGCGCCAGCCCGCACATGGCCGCCTGGCGCGCCTGCTTCCCCGAACTGGGCGTCCACGACCGCCGCATGGCGTCGTATGACGTCTCCGACTACCGCGAAATCTAAAGAGAGCCTTCCGATGTCCACGCTCCTGCTCCTGCCCGGCGACGGGATCGGCCCCGAGGTCTGCGCCCAGGTGCGGCGGGTGGCTGCCGCCCTCACGCCCGACCTGAACCTTGAGGAGCGGATCTATGGCGGCGTCAGCTACGACGCTCACGGAACGCCGCTGACCGACGAGGTCCGCGACGCGGCCCTGGCCAGCGACGCGGTGCTGATGGGCGCGGTCGGCGGCCCGCAATGGGCCAACGCCCCGCGCCACCTGCGCCCGGAGGCCGGCCTGCTGAACCTGCGCAAGGCGATGGACGTCTACGCCAACCTGCGCCCGGCCTATTGCTTCGAGGCCCTGGCCGACGCCTCCAGCCTCAAGCGCGAGCTGGTCTCCGGCCTGGACATCATGTTCGTCCGTGAACTGACGGGCGGCGTCTATTTCGGCCAGCCCCGGGGAATCGAAGACCTCGGCAACGGCCAGAAGCGCGGCGTCGACACCCAGGTCTACACCACCGCCGAGATCGAGCGCGTGGCCCGGGTGGCCTTCGAGCTGGCCCGCGGCCGCGGCAACCGCGTCGCCTCGGCCGAGAAGTCGAACGTCATGGAAAGCGGCCTGCTCTGGAAGCAGGTGGTCACCGACCTGCACGCCCGCGACTACGCCGACGTCCAGCTGGAGCACATCCTGGCCGACAACTGCGCCATGCAGCTGGTCCGCGCCCCCAAGCAGTTCGACGTCATCGTCACCGACAACCTGTTCGGCGACATCCTGTCCGACGCCGCCGCCATGCTGACCGGCTCGCTGGGCATGCTGCCCTCGGCGGCGCTGGGCGCGGCGGGCAAGCCGGGCCTCTACGAGCCCATCCACGGCTCGGCCCCCGACATCGCCGGCAAGGGCGTGGCCAATCCGCTGGCCGCCATCCTGTCGTTCGAAATGGCCCTGCGCTGGTCGCTGAACCGCGCCGACGCCGCCGACGCCCTGCTGGCGGCGGTCAAGGCGGCGCTGGACGGCGGAGCCCGCACCCGCGACCTCGGCGGCTCGCTGACGACGGTCCAGATGGGCGACGCGGTGCTGAAGGGGCTGTAAGCCCCTTCCCCAACAGCCGTTCGAAGCCCTAGGCTCCTCCCAACAAGAAAAGGGAGAGGCGCCCATGATCCCGGGCCTGATGCAGACCGCACCGCTGCTGATCAGCGGCATCCTGCGCTATGCGGCCGCCGCCCACGGCGGGCGCGAGGTCGTGTCCCGGCTGATCGACGAGCCCGTCTGGCGCTACGACTATGCGGGCCTGGCCCGCCGCGCGGCCCAGGCCGCCAACGCCCTGACCCGGCTGGGGGTGAAGTCCGGCGACCGGGTCACGTCCCTGGCCTGGAACACCCATCGGCACCTGGAGCTGTTCTACGCCGTGCCCGGCCTGGGCGCGGTGCTGCACACCGCCAATCCCCGGCTGTCGGACGAGCAGATCATCTTCACGATCAACCACGCGGCCAGCGGGGTGCTGCTGTTCGACCGTAATTTCGCCGAGCTGGTGGCCCGCCTCGCCCCCCGCCTAACCACGGTGAAGACCTTCGTCATGCTTTCGGACGCCGAGCGGACCCATGACGCGGGGGTCGGGGCGACCTCGTACGAGACCCTGATCGCCGGGGAGGCCGAGACCTTCGACTGGCCCGGGCTGGACAAGGCGGGGCTGGACGAGAACGCCGGGGCCTTCCTCTGCTACACCTCGGGCACCACAGGGGACCCCAAGGGGGTGCTCTATTCGCACCGCGCCGTGGTGCTGCACGCCATGGCCGGAGGCCTGGCCAGCGCGTTCGGCCTGACCGCCTTCGACGTGGTGATGCCCTGCTCCAGCCTCTACCACGCCACCGCCTGGGGCGTGCCGTTCACCGCGCCGATCTGCGGCTCCAAGCTGGTGCTGCCGGCCGACAAGATGGACGGCGCCTCGCTGCATGAGCTGATCCAGGGCGAGGGCGTCACCTTCACCGGCGGGGTGCCGACGATCTGGACCATGTACCTGGCCTGGCTGGAGCAGACCGGCCAGCGGCCGGACAGTCTCAAGCGGGTTGTGATCGGCGGCAGCGCCGTGCCGCGCGCCATGGCCGAGACCTTCAAGACGAAGTACGGCGTCGACGTGCTGCAGATCTGGGGCATGACCGAGACCTGCCCGATCGGCGTGGTCGCCACGCCGACCCCGTCCCTGGCCGCCCTGGGCGAGGACGCGATGAACGAGGCGATCTGGACCCGCCAGGGCCGGCTGCAGTTCGGCATCGAGCTGCGGGTCGAGACCGAGGACGGGGCCGAGGCGCCGCGCGACGGCGAGACCTCGGGCGCCCTGAAGGTGCGCGGCCCCTGGGTGGTGCGCCGCTACTACCGCCAGGACGCCGACGCCGCCCAGGACGACGGCTGGTTCGACACCGGCGACATCGCCACCCTGGACGAGCACGGCTTCATGCGCATCACCGACCGCCAGAAGGATGTCATCAAGTCGGGCGGCGAATGGATCAGCTCGATCGACCTGGAAAACATCGCCGCCGGCTGTCCGGGCGTGAAGATCGCCGCCGTCGTGGGCGTGCCGCATCCCAAGTGGGAGGAACGGCCGCTGCTGGTCATTGAGGTCCACGAGGGGGCCGAGGTCGGCAAGGCGGATGTGTTGGCCTATCTGGCGCCTCGGATCGTCAAGTGGTGGACGCCCGATGACGTGGTGTTCGCGCCGGTTCCGCTGACGGCGACGGGCAAGATCGACAAGAAGGTGCTGCGGGGGGCTTGGCGGGAGCACCTCATGGGCTAGCGCGGCTGGCGCTTGCCCCCTACGGATCGCTTCGCGATCGTCTTCCCCCACAGGGGGAAGAGGCGCCGCGTGGGCGTCCTCCGCCCCCTATGGGGGCGGACAGACCGCGAGGCGGTCAGGTGGGAGCAAGTGCGTGCGCCCCTAAGCCAGCGTCCGCACCTTGGGCTCCCGATCCCAGAACCGCTTGGCCGCCGCCGCGATGAAGTCCGCGCCCAGGCCGACCACGCCTTCGTCCGGCTCGACGCCCGCCTTGTCCAGCAGCGGCTTGGCCGCATCGGTGGCGCCGATCGCCTTCAGATGCCCGAAGGCGTCCATCACGAACTGCACGGCCGCCGCCTCCTTCAGCAACGCCGCGCAGCCGGTGTCGGACAGCACCACGGCGATGGCGTCCACGGTCACCGAGGGCGTCCCGGCCAGTTGGCCGTCGGCCGGGATCAAGACCCCGTCCGCGCCTTTGGCTCCGCCGATTTTCGGGGCGATGACCTTGGACACGGCGCCGGCCTTGCTGATCGCGGCCTTCAGCTTGTCGACCGCCGCGCCGTCCGAACCGTCGGCGATCAGGATCCCGATCACGTGGCCCTTGATGTCCTTGGGCGCGCGCGGGCCGTTGACGATCCGCAGGGCCGGAGAGGGGTCCAGGTCCTGCACCGGCGCCGCCGACTTCGAGGCCTTGGGCACGGGCATGTTCAGGCCCGCCCCGACTCGCGTGGCCAGGTCCGGATCGACATTGACCAGGTTGGACATCATCCGCGTGCGCACCGCCTCGATGCCGACCTTCGAAAGCTCGAACACCAGGGCCGAGGCCAAGTGGGCCTGCTCGGCCGGATCCAGCGAGCGGAAGAACAATCGCGCCTGGCTGTAGTGGTCGGCGAAACTTTCGGGCCGGATCCGCAACTTGTCGCCCTGCTCGCTGGGGCCGTCGGCCGTCTGGAAGGTCGTGAACCCCGTCATCGGGCATTCGCGCGGCCCGGTCACCTCGCCCGCCGTCTCGGCCAGGCTGTTGGGCTCGTAATTGGCGCGGCCCTTGGGCTGCAGCATCTGCATCTGCCCATCGCGCTGGAAGTTCATCACCGGGCACTTGGGCGCGTTGATCGGGATCTGGTGGAAATTAGCCGTGCCCAGCCGGCTCTTCTGGGTGTCCAGATAGGAAAACAGCCGACCCTGCAGCAGCGGGTCGTTGGTGAAGTCGACGCCCGGCACGATGTTGGCCGGGCAGTAGGCCACCTGTTCGGTCTCGGCGAAGAAGTTGTCGGGCCAGCGGTCCAGCACCATGCGGCCGACGATCCGCACCGGCAGCACCTCCTCCGGAATGATCTTGGTGGGGTCCAGCACGTCGAACGGCAGGCCGTCGGCGAAGGCCTGGTCGAAGGTCTGGATGCCCAGCTCCCATTCGGGAAAGTCGCCGCGCTGGATGGCCTCGAACAGGTCGCGGCGCTGGAAGTCCGGGTCAGCGCCGGCCAGCTTCACCGCCTCGTCCCAGATCGTCGAGGCCACGCCCTGCTTGGGCTTCCAGTGGAACTTGACGAAGGTCGACCTGCCGGCCGCGCTTACGAACCGAAACGTGTGGACGCCGAAGCCTTCCATGGTCCGCAAGGACCGGGGGATGGTCCGATCGCTCATCGCCCACATGATCATGTGGGTGCTTTCCGGCATCAGGCTGATGAAGTCCCAGAAGGTGTCGTGGGCGGTGGCGGACTGCGGATAGCCGCGGTCGGCCTCCATCTTCACCGAATGGACCAGGTCGGGGAACTTGATGGCGTCCTGGATGAAGAACACCGGGATGTTGTTGCCGACGAGGTCCCAGTTGCCCTCCTTGGTGTAGAACTTCACCGCGAAGCCGCGCACGTCGCGCGGGGTGTCGACGCTGCCGGCCCCGCCGGCCACGGTGGAGAAGCGGGTGAACAGCGGGGTCTTCTCGCCGGCCCGCTGGAAGAGGTCGGCCTTGGTCAGGTCCGACAGCGACTCGTAGAGCTCGAAGAAGCCGTGGGCGGCCGAACCGCGGGCATGGACGATCCGTTCGGGGATCCGCTCGTGGTCGAAGTGGAAGATTTTTTCGCGAAGGACGAAGTCCTCCAGCAGCACCGGACCGCGCTCGCCGGACTTCAGCTGGTTCTGGTTGTCGGAGATCCGGATGCCCTGGTTGGTGGTCAGGTGGCCTTCGGGATCATGAGGCCCCTTTTCCGGCACGTGCTGGTGGGTCTCGCCGCCGTTGCCGACGTCGGTCTTGAAGCTGTCCATGTCCGCCACTCCTGATGCGCCCGGGGTGACGGCCAAACCCGGCTCGGAGCGGATCGTTCCAATGTCGGAAAGTCGAAGGAAGGCGCGATCTTAGGACAGCCGCAGCCGCCAGGTCTCGGAGATCAGGCCGTCGCCGAAGCCGTCATAGGGCCAGGTTTCCTCCAGCACGAAACCGGCGCGTTCGTAGAGACGGCGGGCGGGCAGCAGGTTGTTCTGTGTCCAGAGCACGACCTCGGCATAGCCGGCCAGCCGGGCGAAACCGACACATTCGGTCACCAGTTTCTCGCCGACGCCCAGTCCCCGCGCCGAGGGCTCGACCAGCAGCAGGCGGAGGCGCCCGACCGTGTCGCCTTCGCGGGCCAGCATGATCGAGCCGACCGGCCGCCCCCCATGTCCGTCATCGTGTTCGGCGATCCAGCAGGCCTCGCGGGCCGGGTCGAAGGTCTTGATAAAGTCTGAGACGACCCCGGCCACCACGCCTTCGAACCGGGCGTCCCATCCCTGTTCCTCCGCATACAGAACACCGTGCCGCTGAACGATCCAGCCGAAGTCGCCAGGGCGGGGTCCTCGGAGGGTGATCATGCTTCCAGCAAAGCCTTCAGTCTCGCCAGGTCCTGGGCGACCATGCCCTGGTCGCGCTCGAACGCCGCGTCGTCCATGCCCGGCGGGCGGAACAGGGTCAGGGTCACCTCGGCTCCGTCGCCGTTGGCCACGACCCGCAGCGGGATCGACAGCTCCGTCCCGTCCGGCGGGGTCACCCAATGATCGAGGACGCCGTGGACATTCTCGGGCGAGAACCGCACCTGGACGTCGCCGTCCAGGCCGTGGGCGATCCAGCGGTCGCCGTCGCGGGTCAGGCCCGCGCCGAGGCCGGCGGCCCACTTGGGAAAACTCTCGGGCCGCCGAGCGAAGGCATAGACCTCGGCGGCCGGGCGGGCGATCGATACGGTGATCGGACGGGTCTCGAACAGGGTCATGGCGGCGGCCTACGAAGCGTCCACCAGATCAATCGTCCGCGCCGAGCTTGGCCAGGAAGGTCTTGGCCTCGTCCTTGTGGCGCGGCTTGATGTTCTTGCCGAGGATGGCGATCAAGGCCGCGATGACGGCCGCGTCGTCCGTGAAGCCGATGGCCGGCAGCACGTCGGGAATGGCGTCGGTGGGCAGGACGAAATAGGCCAGGGCCGCCAACATCATGCCCTTGGCGGCGGTCGGAGTGGTCGGGTCCTTGGCGCACCACCACAGCGACAGGGCGTCGGCCGCGAACGGGATCTTGGACGCCACCTTGCGGATCTTCGGCCAGAAGCCGCGCGCCACTCGTTGCTCGTTGACCCGCACCGCGGCCGGCACGAGCGCCTTCTTCGGATCCAGCACCTCGCGGGCGTTGGCTTCGGGGTTGACGTCAGGGGA
This sequence comes from Caulobacter sp. Root1455, assembly GCF_001426905.1. Classification (GTDB taxonomy): domain Bacteria; phylum Pseudomonadota; class Alphaproteobacteria; order Caulobacterales; family Caulobacteraceae; genus Caulobacter. The sequence goes on along the minus strand of NZ_LMFQ01000020.1, from coordinate 134,838 downwards.
TGGTTTGGCGTCGGCGCTCATCGGGTTAAACCGCTCCTCAAGGTTCAATTAAACGCAAGTCGTGAGGAAACGTCCATGAAACTCGATAGCACCGTCGCCGCCGTGGTCACTGGAGGCGCCTCGGGCCTCGGCGAAGCCACCGCCCGCGCCTTGGCCGCCCAGGGCGTCAAGGTCGCGATCTTCGACATGAACGAGGCCAAGGGCGAAGACGTGGCCAAGGCGATCGGCGGGGTGTTCTGCAAGGTCAACGTGACGTCGGACGCCGACGTCGACGCCGGCTTCGAGAAGGCCCGCGCCGCCCACGGCCAGGAGCGGATCCTGGTCAACTGCGCCGGCACCGGCAACGCCATCAAGACCGCCAGCCGCGACAAGACCACCGGCGAGGCCAAGCACTTCCCGCTCGACGCCTTCAACATGATCATCCAGATCAACCTGGTCGGCACGTTCCGCTGCATCGCCAAGTCGGCCAAGGGCATGCTGGACCTGGAGCCGCTGGCCGACGGCGAGCGCGGCGCGATCGTCAACACCGCCAGCGTGGCGGGCGAGGACGGCCAGGTCGGCCAGGCCGCCTATTCGGCGTCCAAGGGCGGCGTCATCGGCATGACCCTGCCGATCGCCCGCGACCTGATGAACGACGGCATCCGCGTCAACACCATCCTGCCGGGCATCTTCAACACCCCGCTGATGAACGGCGCGCCCGAGAATGTGAAGGCCGCCCTGGCCGCCTCGGTGCCGTTCCCCAAGCGCCTGGGCAATCCGGAAGAATACGCCCAACTGGCCCTGACGATGATCACCTGCGGCTATTTCAACGGCGAGGACGTGCGCCTGGACGGCGGCATCCGCATGGCCCCGCGCTAAAAGCGAAAAGGGCCTCCCCGCGAGGGGAGGCCCAAGATCGCGCGGTTCGAACTCGATCAGCCCGCCGGCGGGACCGGACGCAGGATCGTCGGAGCCAGATTGGTCATGATCTCGCGAGCGTCGTAGGCGCGCGGGTCCCCAGCGGGCTTGGGGCCCTTGTGGAGCAGGATCTCGGCGCTGGCCTGGAACTTCTCGATCGTGCGGATCTCGGTGGTCCCGCCCCAGAACGGGTCGCCCCACGGACCCCAATAGCCGCCGTAACCGCCGTAGTAGCCCCGCCAGGCCGGGCGCCAGTAGCCGTACGGATAGCCGCCGTAGCCATAGCCGTAACCGCCCCAGCCGTAGCCGAAGTTGTCGATCACGGCGCGGGCCGAGCGGTCGGTGCGGCGGTCGGCGGTCTCGAACCAGTCATAGCCCGCCTGCACGGTGACCTCGGCCGCCCGGTAGAGCAGGTAGCGCTCGACGGTTTCACGCGAGGTCACGCTGTTGCCGGCGAAATTGACCTGATAGCGGTCGCTCTCCAACCGCCTGTCGGAGAAGCCGCCGGCGGCCTTCTGACCGGCGACGTTCGGCTGGTAGGGAGTAGCGGTGGCGCAGGCCGTCAGGAGGGCGGCGAGCGCCAAGGCAGCGACCAACCCGGCCTTGCCGGCGATCGTCTTGCGAATAATCATGGCGCATCCCTTCACTAGGAAACTTGGCGAAAAGAGCCGTTTCGTCCCATCAGTATAAATGCATGGCGCAGCTTTGTGGTTTCGCCAAGGCCCTTGCGTTTCAACCTTGTGATCAACCGCGCGAGACGATCAGCCCGGCGGCGGTGATCAGCAGCACGCCGACGACAATCGCGAAGCCCTTCCGGAAGCCCGGCTCGTTCATCCGCGAGGCCAGCGCGGCGCCGCCCAGACCGTAGCTGCTCATGCTGATTAGATCCATGCCGATGGTGGCGGCGGCGAACATCACTAGCTGCGGGGCCAGCGGCCGATGCACGTCGATGAACGGCGGCAGGACCGCGGTGAAGAACAGCAGAATCTTGGGGTTGGCGATCTGCACGGCGAAACCGTCGCGGAACGCCGAGCGGCCCATGCGGAACGACCGGTGGGTTTCGCCCGCGCCGCCCTTGTCCTGTATTCCCGCGCGGATCGATTTGACGCCTAGCCAGACCAGATAGACCGCGCCGGCCAGGGCCAGCAGGTGGAAGGCTTTCGGGAAGGCGATGATCAGCGCGCCCAGGCCCAGGGCCGAACAGGCGAACCAGACCAGGGTGGCGACGTTCATGCCAGCCACGCCCAGCAGAGCCGCGCCCCTGCCCTTCTGCATGCCGGTGGCGATGGCGAACAGGTTGGCCGGCCCCGGCGTGATGGCCATGACGAACATCGTCACCAGGAAGGCGCTGTAGCGGGCGGGATCGACGGGCAGGGTCATGTCTGGCGTCATAGCCAAGCCTCGCCCGTCGGGCCAGCGCAAGCGTGACAGCCGAAAGTGGATGCCGGTTTCGGCTGTCACGCTCCAAGGAAGGTTCAGGCGCCGAGCGTCGCCAGCATCCAGATGACGCGGCCAAGGGCGCCGAACAGCAGGATCGCCGTCGCCAGGGCCTGAATGATGAAGCCGGCCTCGCGCTTGCCCGGATCGGCCACGTAGCCGAGGGCGTAGATGATCCGCCCGGCGATCCAGACCACGCCGAGGATGGTGGCGGCCAGGTCGCTCCAGTAGATCGCGAACAGCCACAGCGACGGCAGGAACAGCGGCAGCCATTCCAGGGTGTTGGCCTGAACGCGGACATGACGCTCGAGGACGGGGTCCCCGGTCATGGTCGGCGCGTCGATCCCGCATTTGCGGCGCGCCCCGACGACGCCAAGCGCCATCCAGACATAGACGAGCAGGGCGATCAGCGTGACGACGGCGACCCAGGAATGCGGTTGCATGTGCGTTTCTCCCCCGGCTCCCGTGAAGCGGAGCCTTTCGCATCCGCGACTACAGCGCTGTTCGCGCGAGATTGCACCCTAAACAGGCGCCTGACGGGCCCCGGGGAACCGGCCAAGGCGGATACGCGCTTTTCCGTCTGAAACCGATCCTCATGCGGAGGCTTTCAGCCATGCGTGTCGACTCCACGGCGATCCGCCAAATCGACTACGAGCCCGAGCACGGCAAGCTCTACGTGACGTTCCACGACGGCGACGAATACGTCTATGTCGGGGTGCCGCCCCGGGTGACCGAGGCCTTCGAGCGCGCGCCGTCCAAGGGTCGGTTCTTTCAGCGGATGATCCGCGACCGGTATCCGTACAATCGGGTCTGACCGGGAACGGGCCGCTTCGCCGCCGCGTTCGGGCGGCATGGCCGCGACGGGAACCCACAACAGCTCGACCATGGTCGTCTACGCGGCCCTGGCCGGCAATCTGGCCATCGCCGTCACCAAGTTCGTCGCCTTCGCCCTCACCGGCTCCTCGGCCATGCTGACCGAAGCGATTCACTCCAGCGTCGACACGGGCAACCAGGGCCTGCTGCTGCTGGGCCTGGCCAGGGCCCGCAAGCCGCCCAGCGAAACCCATCCGTTCGGCTACGGCATGGAGGTCTATTTCTGGGCCTTCGTCGTGGCCTTGCTGATCTTCGCCCTGGGCGGGGCCTTCTCGATCTACGAGGGCGTGCTCAAGATTTTCCGACCCGAGCCCATCGAACGCGCCTGGATCAATTTCCTGGTCGTCGGCCTGGCGACCCTGTTCGAGGGCGGCTCGTTCCTGGTGGCCTGGAAGGAGTTCAGGGTCCTGACCCGCGGCACGCCTCTCCTGCGCGCCATCCGCCGCAGCAAGGACCCCTCGGTCTTCGCCGTGCTGCTGGAGGACGGCGCCGCCCTGGCCGGCCTGGCGATCGCGGCGCTGGGCGTGGCGGGTTCGGCGGTGTTCGGGATCCCCTGGGCCGACGGCGCGGCCTCGGTGGCGATCGGCGTCCTGCTGGTGCTGGTGGCGATCTTCCTGGCCAACGAGACCCGCAGCCTGCTGACCGGCGAGTCGGCCTCGCCGCGCATCGTCGAAGAGGTGCGCCAGATGCTGGCCGCCGACCCGCGCGTCGACACCGTGGCCGAGGTGCTGAGCATGCATCTGGGGCCGCAGGAGATCCTGCTGGGCGTGACCCTGGACTTCCACGACGACCTGACCGCCGGCGAGATCGAGGACGCCGCCGACGACTTCGCGGTGCGCATCCGGACCATCGACGAGAGGATCACGCGGGTGTTCGTGCGCTCGGGCCGGGCCCGGGCGGCCTATGCGCGGCCGTTGGGAGCTTGAGCCCGCCGCGCCCTCCATTCGTCCGCGGTCTGCCCCCACAGGTGGATCTCGACGTCCTGGTAAGGCTCGGGCAGGTTTCCGGCTTCCAAGAAGCGCGAACCGATCCGTTGGGCCACCTTGATCGACGGCGTGTTGGCCGGGTCGATGCAGTGGACCAGCCGCGTCCAGCCCAGATGGTCGACGGCCCAGTCCATGGTCGCCGTCGTCGCCTCGACCGCATAGCCCTTGCCGTGGGCGCGGGGATGCAGGCTCCAGCCCACCTCGGTCCCCGGCCAGCCTTCGGGGCGCCACGGGCCCACGCGGCCGACCCATAGGCCGGTGTCCTTCTCGATCAGCGAGAACATGCCAAAGCCGTTCAGCGCCCAGGACCCGGCCATGGTCGCCATCATTCGCCAGGTCTGGGACCGGCTCATCTGCCCGCCGATGAAGCGCGCGGCGTCCGCATCGGCCATCAGCTCCGCCCAGCCGTCGAGATCCTCCGTGGCGGGAGGGCGCAGGATCAGCCGCTTGGTTTCCAGGGTCGGTCCGGGAGCGATCATGGCCTGTCCTTCCGCAAAACCTGTCATCCCGGACAAGCGCGTAGCGCGCCGATCCGGGATGACAACCGAAACTAAGCCACGCAGGCCGCCAGGCCGTCGCGGCGCACAGCGCCCGAAGCCTTGCCGATCCGGCTGGAGCGCTTCTTCACATAGCGTCCCGGATTGACCGCCTTCCACTTCAGGGGGCTGGGCAGGATCGCCGCCAGCCGCGACGACTGCTGCTGGGTCAACCTGTCGGCCCCGACCTTGAAATAGGTCCGCGACGCGGCTTCCGCGCCATAGATGCCGGGGCCGTATTCGATGGAGTTCAGATAGACCTCCATGATCCGCTTCTTGCCCCAGAACGTCTCGATCAGCACCGTGAACCAGGCCTCCAGTCCCTTGCGGAAATAGGAGCGGCCCTGCCACAGGAAGACGTTCTTGGCGGTCTGCTGGCTGATGGTCGAGCCGCCGCGGATCTTTTTTCCCTTGCCGTTGTTCTCGTAGGCCTTCTGCAGGGCCTCGAAGTCGAAGCCGTGGTGGTCGCAGAACCGGGCGTCCTCGGCGGCGATCAGGGCGCGCGGCAGGGCTGGCGAGACCTCGCCGATCGGCCGCCAATGGTGGTTCCAGCCCTTGCCCTCGGCCAGGCGGATGACCATCAGCGGCGTCGCGGGCGGCGGCACGAAGCGATAGACGATCACCGTCAGCACCGGCCCGGCGACCAGCACGATGAACAGCGCGACCAGGATGTTACGCAGCAGAACCCGCACGAAATCTCTCGCTTGCCTTGACGTTGCGGCCGGATGCTAACCAAGCCTCTGTCGCGGGGATAGCCGCGCATCCGTTAGCGAGGCCTTGATGACCGACTTCCGCACCGTGTCCAAAGCCGTCGAACGCCGGATGTCGGTTCGCGCCTTCAGGCCCGACCCGGTGCCCGGCGCGGTGGTGCGCGAACTGCTCGAGGCCGCCGCCCGCGCCCCGTCGGGCGGGAACCTCCAGCCCTGGGTGGTGCACGCCCTGGCCGGCGAGCCGCTGAAGGAGTTCAAGGCCCTGGTCGCCTCGCGGCTGATGGACCGCGACGAGCCGGAATACCACGTCTATCCGCCCAACCTGTGGGAGCCCCTGCGCACCCGCCGCTACCAAGTCGGCGAGGATCTCTACGGCGCGCTGAACATCCCGCGCGAGAACAAGCTGGGCCGACTGCAGCAGTTCGCCCAGAACGCCGAGTTCTTCGGCGCGCCGGCGGCCCTGTTCTTCTCGGTCCACCGTGACTGCGGCCCGCCGCAGTGGTCGGACATCGGCATGTACATGCAGACCCTGATGCTGCTGGCGGTCGAAAGGGGGCTGGACACCTGCGCCCAGGAGTTCTGGTCGGTCTACGGCAAGCTGGTGGCGACGTTCATCGACCTGCCGGCCGACCACATGCTGTTCTGCGGCATGGCCCTTGGCTATCGCGACGAGACCGCGGCCGTGAACAACTGGCGCTCGCGGCGAGAGCCGTTTGGGGAGTGGGGGACCATGCGGGGATTTGAGTAACGGCCCTCCCTGGGCGCAACCTATCCACGCCCGAGGCCGCCCGGCCTCTAAGGCCAAGCTCTGCGGCGTTCTGTCGCCAATTTTGCGTAACGTCGTTCAGCGCCCCTGATCCTATAAATCCAAACGGTTGTTGGACGGGCGGAACGACATGCGAGCTGCGCAAATAGGGGATCGACTCCGAAGCGACCCCATCAAGCTCGCGCTGATCGGACACGCGCATCGCAACGCCTCGGCGACGATGGCGGTGCAGGCCGCCGCCGCGATCGGCGTCTGCGCGGTCGCGCAGCCCGCGGAGCGACCCTTCCGACTGGTCTGGCTGGCGGTGGTCCTGACCCTGCTGGCGGCTCGCCTCGTGACCGACCGGCTGCTGGGTGGAGCGCTTCGCGGGCGCTTCCTGGCCGACCACCTTTCGCTTCTGGCTCAAGTCCACAGCCTGGGCCTGATCCTCAGCGCGGGATTGTGGGCCTTGCTGGCCTGCGTGAGGATTCCCCTGGACAGCGTCGACGCGCGCTACGTGCTGATCATCGTGCTGTCCGCCCTGGCCGGCGGCGCGACGGGCGTCCTGTCGCCTCTGAAGTGGACCGGCCGGATCTATGTTTCCCTGATCCTTCTGCCCGCCTCCCTGACCCTGATCAGCGTGCGCGGCGTGGACGCCACCCTGGGCGTTCTCGGCGTCATCTTCTGGGTGGTCATGATGCTGGGCCATCGCAACAACCACGCCCTGCTGGTCGACGCCCTGCGCTTGCGCGACGAGAACCGCGAACTGCTCGAGGACATCGCACGCCGCAACCACCAGACCAACTGCCTCAATCAGAACCTCGAAAGCAGCGTCCGGGCCCGCACGATCGAGCTGGAGCGCATGACCGAGGAAGCCCAGGTCGCCAACCGCGCCAAGTCGCAGTTCCTGGCCACGGTGAGCCACGAAATGCGCACGCCGTTGAACGCCATTCTCGGCGAGGGCCAATTGCTGGCCCGGGAGGATCTCACCCCGCCGCAGAGAACCCGTGTCGCGAGCATCCAGACGGCGTCTCGGGTCATGCGGCAGCTGATCGACGACATTCTCGACATTTCGCAGATCGAAGCCGGCGCGCTGCAGCTGCGGCCGAACGTGTTCGCGCTCGAGACGTTCGTGAACGATCTTCGGCAGATCTTCCAACCCCTGGCCGACGCCCGTGGCCTTTCGTTCCTGGTCACCGTGCAGCCGGACATGGCGCCGTTCCGGCGCGGCGACCCGGATCGGCTTCGCCAGATCATCGGCAACCTCATCGCCAACGCCTTGAAGTTCACGCGCCAGGGCGGCGTGACCGTCAAGATCGGCGGCGACGACGAACATCTCACGGTCTCGGTCATCGACACGGGGATCGGCATCGCCGCCAAGGATCACGAGACGATCTTCCAGCGCTTCGTTCAGGTCGACAGTTCATCGACGCGCGAGGTCGGCGGCATCGGCCTCGGCCTGGCCATCGGCCGCGAGCTCGCCGAACAGATGGGGGGCTCGCTGCGCGTGGCGTCGGCGCGGGGCATCGGGGCGCGGTTCGACTTCAGCGCGCCGATTCCGGCCGTGGTCGGCTCCGCCCCGCTCGTCGAAGTCGAGGACGTCGTGGCCCAGGAGGGCGCGCCGGCCTCGCTGCTGGTGGTGGACGACAACCCGGTGAACCGTCGCATCCTCGCCGCCCTGATGGAGCCCTTCGGCGTCGAATGCGGCTTCGCGGCCAGCGGCAGGGAAGCGGTCGAGGCCTGGCGTCGCCAGTCCTGGGACGCGATTTTCATGGACATCCACATGCCCGACATGGACGGCGTCGAAGCCACCCGGACGATCCGCGCCGAAGAGACGGCCGCCGGCCGCGACAGGACGCCCATCATCGCCGTCACCGCCAGCGTGCTCACCCATGAGGTGGAGGCCTATCGGCAAGCCGGCATGGATGACGTCCTGCCCAAACCTATCGAGGCGTCGGCCCTGGCCGACATGTTGTCGCGCGGCGTGGCGGCCTAGACAGCCTCAGTAGAAGCTCTCCCCCGCCACCAGGCGGTCCTGCCGCGTCGCGTCGCACAGGGCGTAGCTGAAGCCCTTCTGGATCGACCAGGCCCCGACCTCGCCGGTCTTGCTCAGCGCCAGGAACCCCACCTGGACGTCCTTGGCCCACGGCTTCTTTTTCAGGATCCGCGCCACGGCTTCCTTGCAGGCGTCCCGAGGCGAGCGGCCCTGGCGCATCAGTTCCACGACCAGGAAGCTGCCGACGTTGCGGATCACCTCCTCGCCGACGCCGGTGGAGGTGGCCGCGCCGACCTCGTTGTCGACATAGAGCCCGGCTCCGACGATCGGACTGTCGCCGACCCGACCGCGCAGTTTCCAGGCCATGCCGCTGGTGGTGCAGGCGCCCGACAGGTTCCCGTGGGCGTCGAGGGCCAACATGCCGATGGTGTCGTGATTGCCCTTGCCGCCGGGCGTGCCCAACTGGCCCGAGGTCTTGCCGTAGTCGCCGATCTCGCTATTGGCCTTGGGCGCGTATTTGGCCTCCTTGCGCCAAGCCTCCCAGGCGGCGCGGGATTCCGGCGTCAGCAGTTCTTCGCGCGGAAAACCCTGCTCCTGAGCGAACTGCAGGGCGCCGGGCCCGACCAGCAGGACGTGCGGGGTCTTCTCCATCACCGCCCGAGCCACAGAGATCGGATGGGCGATGTGCTCCAGGGCGGCGACCGCGCCGCAATTGCCCTGCTCGTCCATGATGCTGGCGTCCAGCGAGACGTGCCCGTCGCGGTCGGGATAGCCGGCGCGGCCGACGCTGTGGTTCTTCAGGTCCTGCTCGGGAATGCGAGCTCCGGCCTCCACCGCGTCCAGCGCCCGGCCGCCCTTGCTCAGGATCGCCCAGGCCGCCTGGTTGGCCGGCACGCCGAAGTCCCAGGTGGAGATCACGCAGGGCTTGGTCAGTTGGATGCCGCCCGCTTCATCGGCGGCGATCGCCGCGCCCGCGCCGATGATGGCCGGTCCGGCAAGGGACGCGCCGATTAGGCCTCTGCGATTCAGCATGGGTGTGCTCCAAGAACGCCGTTTCCGAATCCCTAGCATGAGCATCGGAGAGGCGAAGATGTCCGACCGCGTGATCCTGGAAGTCTGTGTCGATACGCCCGCCGGACTGGCGGCGGCGATCGCCGGTGGCGCGGATCGCATCGAACTCTGCTCGGCCCTGGCCCTGCAGGGCCTGACCCCGGCGCCCGGGCTGATGACCCTCGCCGCCGAGGCGGCGATCCCGATCTTTCCGATGATCCGGCCGCGCAACGGCGACTTCGTCTATGACGCCGGCGACCTGGACGCGATCTTCCGCGACATCGACGCCACGCGCGAGGCGGGGCTGGCCGGGGTGGTGATCGGCGCCAATCTACCTACAGGGGAACTGGACGCAGACGTCTTGTCGATGCTGGTGGCCCATGCCGAGGGCCTGGGCGTCACCCTGCACCGGGCCTTCGATCTGACGCCCGATCCGTTCGCGGCGCTGGAAGCCGCCATCGACCTGGGCTTCGAACGTATCCTGACTTCGGGCTGCGCCCTGAACGCCATGGCCGGGGCCGAGACGATCGCGGCGCTGGTCGAGAAGGCCGACGGGCGCATCGCCATCTTGGCCGGCGGCGGGGTCAATCCGTCGAACGTGGCCGAACTGGTGACGCGGACCGGGGTTCGCGAGGTGCACGGCTCGTGCAGCGGGCCGATGGCCTATGGCCTGGGCCAGGGCCACGAGGACCGAGCCTACAAGCTGGGCTTCGTGCAGGACGGGCTGCGCGACACGGACGAAGAGACGGTGGCGGCGGTGGTGAAGGTGCTGAGCGCCCTCTAACGTCACCCCGCCTTCTGGAGCGTGAAGTCTAGAACCGCGTGTCCATCGCCGGGATCGCGATGATCCCCGCCTCGCCGTCCTCGTCGCCCCAGGCCAGACGCGCGCCATCCGGCGAGACCGCCAGCGCACTGATCGCCGCGCCTTTTTCGGCCTTCAGGGTCTCGATGCGGCCGGACCGCATGTGGGCGCCCCAGATCTTGCCGTTGTCCTGGCCGGCGATGGCGACCGGCAGGGCCTCGACGCCGGCCACCCGCACCACCATCGAGTCGCGGGAGAAGCCGATCTCGGCGGCTTCCTTGCCCATCGGACCGTTGGCCCCGGCGAACGGCCAGACCACCGCGCCGTTGGCGCCGGCCGTGACCATCAGATTGCCCTTGTCGAAGAAGCCGAAGCTTTTGATCTTGGAGGGGTAGCCGCCCATCCGCATGTCCTTGCCGTCGGCCAGGCGCCAGCCGTGCAGTTGGTTCTCCTGCATCGACGAGACCAGGAACTTGCCGTCGGGGCTGAACATCACGGCGATGTGGCTGCCGGCCCACTTCATGACCTGCGGCTTCTGCCCTTCGATCTTGGCCCACCACAGGCTGACGCCGCCGTAGCCGGCCGCGGCCAGACGGCGGCCTTTCGGGTCGAAGGCCAAGCCCGAGACGGTCTTGTCGTGGGCGAAGACGCGCAGGAACTTGGGATCGGCCGCGTCGCGGACATGGGCCTCCTTGCCGGCGGTGAAGGCGATCAGGCCGGAGGCGGCGCTGGCGGCCACGTGCTCGATCCAGCGGCCCTTGACCTCGGCGATCAGGGTGGCGGCGACCTCGTCGCCCTCGAGCCGGCTCCAGACCACGCGGCCGTCGTCGCCGCCGGTGACGATCCCGCGGCCCGACGGGTGGACGGCGGCGGCCAGGACGGCGCCTTGGTGGGCCTCGACGGTGACGAAACCGGGCTCTGCGCCGATGGCGGCCTCGAATCGGACCGTGCCGTCGCCCAGCGCGAAAGCGGCGCGGCCGGCGCGGTCGAACAGGGCGGCGGTGACATAGGCGTCGAAGGAATAGATCATCCGCGCGCCATACCGCGCCCCGATGCGGGCGCCTAGTCGCGCGTCAGTTCTCGCGGGGCGCGAGCCGAGATGGAAGAACCCGTCATCCGAACGCCGTTCCGCTAAAAAGACTCACAAAAGGGGTTGCCATCGCGCCGCGTCGTCGGGCTTTACTTCCGCGCCCGTCTGAGCCAGACGTGGCGATCTAACATTTTCGGGACCGCGACGGACGCGGCCCTTAGGAGACAGTCAGGCAATGGCGGCTAAACTCTCCGGCGGTGGCGGCAGCAAATACTCGCTGGGCCAGAATGCCGACATCAACGTCACGCCCTTCGTCGACATTCTGCTCGTGCTGCTGATCATCTTCATGGTCGCCGTGCCGATGGCGACCGTGGCGATCAAGGTGGACCTGCCGCCGGCGGTCCCGCCGCCGCCGAACGCGCCGAAGCCGAAGGAGCCGGTGTTCATCTCGATCCAGGAATCGGGCGCGCTGTACGTCGCTGACAAGCAGACCAGCCTGGACAACCTGCAGTTCGACCTGGAGGCCAAGTTCGTGGCCAACGACCAGGCCGGCCCGAAGGACGACCAGCGCATCATGGTCCGCGCCGACGCCGACGTGACCTATGCCGACTTCATGGGCGTGCTGAACGCCCTGCAGACCGCCGGCTGGTACAAGGTCGGCCTGATCAACGAAGACATCCACTAAGGGTCTTCGGCGATCGCCGGAAAATCAGGGGCCGGACGCTAGCGTCCGGCCCCTTTTTCGCGCCCGCGACTTGGCGCTTTACAAATGTAAGAAAGCTCGCAAACTACGCCTGTAACTTCAATCAACCCCAAGGGTTCGAAGAGGAGACAGGCGATGGGGGCTAAACTCGCGGGCAACAGCGGCGGGCGCTATGCGATCCAGCAGAACGCGGACATCAACGTCACCCCGTTCGTCGACATCCTGCTGGTGCTGCTGATCATCTTCATGGTCGCCGTGCCGATCGCCACCACCTCGATCAAGCTCGACATGCCGCCGGCTTCGGACAAGGTCGCGCCGAAGGAGCCGGTGTTCATCTCGATCCAGAACTCGGGCGCTCTGTTCCTGGCGGGCCAGCCCACCAGCCTGAAGACCCTGGCCCAGGACCTGAACGCCAAGTTCGCCGCCAACGGCCAGAAGGGCCCTCGCAAGGACCAGCGGCTGATGGTCAGCGCCCAGGCCGACGTGCCCTACGAGGCGCTGATGGGCGTGATCGACCGGGTTCACACCGAAGGCTGGACCCAGATCGGGATCATCAACGAGGATCTTCACTAGGGGCCTTTTAGGCCCTCTCCCACGGGGGGAGGGCCTGCGCCCCTAAGCCGCCGTCGCCTCGAAGCCGGCCTTCAGCTCGGCCTCGTCCAGATCGCGGCCGATGAACACCATGCGGCTGTAGCGGTTGTCCTTGTCGGTCCACGGGCGCTGGAAGTCGCCCTCCAGGATCATGTGCACGGCCTGGAAGACCAGGCGGCGCTCCTCGCCCTTGACGTCGATGATGCCCTTGGCGCGCAGGATGTCCGGGCCGCGACGGGCCAGCAGGTCGTTGAGCCAGACGGTGATCTTCTGGCCGTCGACCGGCCTGTCCAGGGTCAGGGAGATCCCCTTCACGCCGTCGTCGTGGATGGCGCTCTTGGCGTCGTGATGATGATCGTGACCGCAGTGTTCGTCATGCACGTGGCCATGGTCGTGGTCGTGGCCATGGTGATGATGGTCGTGGCCGCAGTGTTCGTCGTGCACGTGGCCGGCCTCGCCGTGGGCCGGGTTCAGGAACGCCGGCTCCAGCTCGGTGATCCGCTCCAGGTCGAAGCTGTGCTTGCCGATGATCGCCTCGAGCGGGACGTTCGAGCGCTGGGCGCGGTGGATCGGGGCCAGCGGGTTGATCCGCCGGATGCGGGCCTCGACGTGGCGCAGGTCGTCCTCCGAGACCAGGTCGGTCTTGTTCAGCACGATCTGGTCGGCGAAGGCGATCTGCTCGACCGCTTCCTTGCTGTCGCCCAGGCGCAGGAGGATGTGCTTGGCGTCGACCACGGCGGTCACCGAGTCCAGATAGGTGCGGGCCTTGACGTCGTCGTCGACGAAGAAGGTCTGGGCCACCGGGCCCGGATCGGCCAGGCCCGTGGTCTCGACCACGATGGCGTCGAAGCCGCCCTTGCGCTTCATCAGGCCCTGCAGAACCCGGATCAGGTCGCCGCGCACCGTGCAGCAGACGCAGCCGTTGTTCATCTCGAACACTTCCTCGTCGGCCCCGACCACCAGGTCGTTGTCGATGCCCACCTCGCCGAACTCGTTGACGATCACGGCGTATTTCTTGCCGTGCTCCTCGGTGAGGATGCGGTTGAGCAGGGTGGTCTTGCCGGCGCCGAGATAGCCGGTCAGCACGGTGACGGGGATCTTGCCATTTGCGGCAGGCGATGAGGCGGGAGCGGTGTTGGTCATGGGCGCTATTTAGGGCTGATGGGCCCTCTGTGAAAGCACCCCCTAAAAGAGCGCTCTCAGGTCTTCAGGAAAGCCACCGCCGCGCCGATGAAGATCAGGGCCGCGCCGAGGATCAGTTCCTCGTACTGCTCCAGCCGGTCCAGACCCAGGCGGCTGAACCCGGCCAGGCTCAGGCCGGTGAAGATCAACATGCCCGCCGAGGTCGCGGTCAGCAGCACGGCGCTCAAGGTGACGAAGCCGATCACCCCGTGCTCCATGCCCGCCAGATAATAGGGAAGGAACGCCTCGCACGGCGACAGGGTCAGCAGCACCACCAGGGCGGTGATCGCCGCCTTGTCCGAGGTGAACTTGCGGGTCCCGTCCATCGTCGCGTGCCGGTGGCGGCCGCGCACCAGATAGAAGACGCCGATCGCCGCCATCAGCCCGCCGACGATCCAATGGAAGGAACCGCCCACATGCGGCTGGGCCACCAGGCCCGCGGCCACCACCGCCAGGCCCAGCAGGATCGTCAGGCCCACATGGCCCAGGCCCGCCAGCAGGGTGACGCCCAGGGTGCGCACGGTCGTCCACTTCTGGGCGCGGCCCACCAGCACGAACGGCAGCCAATGCGTGGGCAGGGCCGCGTGCAGGAAGGCCACGGCGAAACCCGTGGCGGCGACGGAGGCGAAGAAGGTCGTGTTCACGCCCGACCCTTAGACTGTTATAGTGTAACACGCCAGCCCCGATATGACTCGCAAAGGTTGCCGGAAAGCCGCATCCGGCCGTTGACTCACAGGGCTTGGCCTGTATAAGTCCGCCCCCTCGCCCGCTGGGTTTCCTCGCGGGCGTTCCCTATTTTGCGAACGCACGTTTCTTAAGGCGCTAACCTATGTACGCGGTGATCAAAACCGGCGGCAAGCAGTACCGGGTCCAAGCCGGCGACCTGCTGGTTGTCGAAAAGCTCGACGGTGAACCGGGCTCGGAAGTCGCTTTCGGCGAAGTCCTCATGCTTGGCGAAGGCGAGGCCGTGACGATCGGCGCGCCCCTGATTGAAGGCGCGGTCGTGACCGGCGCCCTGCTCGAAACCCGCAAGGGCGAGAAGGTCAAGATCTTCAAGAAGATCCGCCGTCAGGGCTATCGCCGCACCCGCGGCCACCGCCAGACCGAGTCGGTCGTGCGCGTGACCTCGGTGGCCGGCGGGGGCAAGGAAACCAAGTGGGAAGGCGTCATCGACCTGACCCCGAAGGTGATCCTGAACGCCCGCGCCCGCGGCCTGGGTGACGCCGCCGTCCCGGCGACGATCCCGAGCATGCCGGTGAAGGCCGAAACCGCCGCTCCGAAGAAGAAGGCCGCGCCGAAAAAGGCCGCGACCGAAGCTGCTCCGGAAGCCGAAGCCTGAGACCCTCGCGGGGCTCAACGAACGATTAGCTCGATCCAGGTCTCTTAAGAGAAACCGGGTCTAGGAACTAGGAGGCCACTATGGCTCACAAGAAATCTGGCGGCTCGTCCAGCAACGGTCGCGACTCGGCCGGCCGCCGCCTTGGCGTGAAGAAGTTCGGTGGCCAGAAGGTCGCCGCCGGCAACATCATCATCCGCCAGCGCGGCACCAAGTTCTATCCCGGCGTGAACGTCGGCATGGGCAAGGACCACACCCTGTTCGCCCTCATCGAGGGCGCGGTGGCTTTTGTCACCAAGCGCAACAACCGTACCTACGTGAACGTAGCCGCTCCGGCCCAGGCCGCCGAATAGCGCGAACCTCGTAGAAACCGGGTCGCGCTTTCCTCAAGAAAGACGATCCGGACAGACGAACCTAAGCGGGGAGTCCGGAACGCCGGGCTCCCCGCTTTTGTTTTGTCCGCTCGAAATTTCTCGGCCGCAAAAGAACCCCAGGCCTGAAATCCGAGCGTCACGGTCCCCACCTAGAAGGACCGAGAACGGGAGGCGCGCGATGTGCGTGATCGAGAAGAGTCCGATCATCGAGACGCGGCGGCTGACGCTGCGGGCTCCCAGGGTCGATGACGCGTCGCGGATCGCGGCGCTGTGCGGCGACTACGCGATCGCCAAGATGACCACCCGCATGCCCTGGCCCTACAGCCAGAGCGACGCCGACGGCTTCGTCGCCCGTTGCCAGGTCCAGGACAGGCGCAAGGACTCCACCTTCGTGATCGACCTGGAGGACGAGGGCGTGGTCGGGGTGCTGGGCTTCTTCACCCCGCCCGACGGTCATCTGGAGATCGGCTACTGGGTCGGCCGGCCCTATTGGGGCCGCGGCCTGGCGACGGAAGCCGCCCAGGGCGCCCTGGCCTGGGCCAAGTCCGACTGGCGCAAGAAGCTGGTCGTCGCCGGCCACTTCGCCGACAACCCCGCCTCGGGCCAGGTGCTGGTCAAGGCCGGCTTCCTCTATACGGGCGTCGTCGAGCACAAGCCGTCGACCGCCCGGGGCGAACCCGTGCCGACGCGGATGATGGTGTGGCTGGCTTGATCTGGCGCCCTTCCCTCCCCCTTGTGGGGAGGGAAGGAAGACGTCAGGCCGCGCGGTGCGTGGCGACGACCTTTTGCGGGCCTTCGCGGAAGCGCTTCTCGGCGACGATGATCCGCTCGCACAGGGCGTCCAGGTCGCTGAGCAGCGAATAGGTCGCGTAGATCGGGATTTCCATCATCGCCACCTGGGCGCGCGGCATGAACTCGCAGTACTTCTTCCACGAGACATTGCTGTCGCGGGCGTTCATGGCCCGCTGGCCCAGCGGATTCCACAGGTTCAGGCCCATCAGCTCGTCCCGGCACTCCTTCATCACCGGCAGGGCGATGTAGAGGAACAGGAAGGTCGGGGTGGCGGCGCGGGCGAACTGCGGCTGCACCTGCATGTGCCAGATGCGGAAGGCCTCGAAGAAGTTGGCCTTGCGGGTCGGGTCCGGCGGCAGCCACTGCAGATTGGGATTGATCAGCTCCTGGGCCGAGCCCGAGCGCTTGATCAGTTCGTCGGCCGAGCGGCCCTCGGCCATGGTCTTGTTCAGGGCGTTGATCGGGATCGCCAGGCGCTTGGCCACTTCGGTATAGGCGACCTGGCGGCCGGCCATCGGCGTCCACTGACCGAAGTTCTGGGCGTTCGGGGCCTGGGCGCGCTTCATCGCCGCGGCCTGGTGCATCAGCTGGTGGGTTTCGCGGCTCTTGGCGGCCTGCTGACGGTCGAACTCTTCCTCGTGGGCGGCCTGTTCCTCGGCCGTCATCCAGCGGACCTTTCCGGGTCCGTAGGTGCGTTCGTTGCGGTTGAGCAGGATGAAGTTGTGTTCTTCGGTCGGGCGGCGGCCGATGGCGGTCAGGAAGGCGCGGAAGTCGCGCCACTCCGGGGCCAGGCCCGTGCCCCGGCTCATCAGCATGTTCCGATGGAGCGACGCCTCGTGGGTGTACTTGCGACACAGGGTCGGCAGCGTCAGATCCTGGAGGTCATGCGCAAATTCGGCGTCAGAAATCGTCGTCAACGCCAACCCTCCCCGCGCAATGGTCCTGTCGGTTTCCTCATGGGATCCAATGTCACATGATCTGTTTTAACATTTCGTCACGACGCCAAACGCGGTTAAGCGCGGCAAAGCGACGCCCTCACCACCGGATTCAGGCCTCCAGACTCCTGTAACGCTTGGCTTCCGGCCGGTTTCGGCTCGACGCGAAAGCCGCCTTGCGACAAAAGACGCTCATGAAATTCTTGGACCAGTGCAAAATCTATGTCCGCTCCGGCAACGGCGGCGGCGGCGCGGTCTCGTTCCGACGCGAGAAGTACATCGAATACGGCGGCCCCGACGGCGGGGACGGCGGCCGAGGCGGCGACGTATGGATCGAGGCGGTCGAGGGCCTCAACACCCTGATCGACTACCGCTACCAGCAACACTTCAAGGCCGGGACGGGCGTCCACGGCATGGGCCGGGCGCGCCATGGCGCGGCGGGCGACGACGTGGTCCTGAAGGTTCCCGTCGGCACCCAGGTGCTGGAGGAGGACAAGGAGACCCTGATCGCCGACCTCGACACCGTCGGCATGACCCTGCGCCTGGCCAAGGGCGGCAACGGGGGCTGGGGCAACCTGCACTTCAAGGGTCCGGTCAACCAGGCTCCGAAGTACGCCAATCCGGGCCAGGAGGGCGAGGAGCTGTGGGTCTGGCTGCGGCTGAAGCTGATCGCCGACGTCGGCCTGGTCGGCCTGCCCAACGCCGGAAAGTCGACCTTCCTGGCCGCCGCCAGCGCCGCCAAGCCCAAGATCGCCGACTATCCGTTCACCACCCTGACGCCCAATCTCGGCGTGGTCGACCTGTCGACCAGCGAGCGGTTCGTGCTGGCCGACATTCCCGGCCTGATCGAAGGCGCCAGCGAGGGCGCGGGCCTGGGCACCCGCTTCCTGGGCCACGTCGAGCGCTCGGCGGTGCTGATCCACCTGGTGGACGCCACGCAGGAGGACATCGCCGGCGCCTGGACCACGATCCGCGGCGAGCTGGAAGCCTATGGCGACGAGCTGGCCGACAAATCCGAGATCCTGGCCTTGAACAAGGTCGACGCCCTGGACGACGAGACCCGCGCAGCCAAGGCCGCCGAGCTCGAGGCCGTGGCGGGGATCAAGCCGATGCTGGTCTCCGGAGTTTCCGGCGAAGGCGTCACCGAGCTGCTGCGCGCCGCCTACAGCCAGGTGCGCATCCGCCGGGGCGACGCGATCGAGGAGATCGAGGACGACGAGGACCACGTCGAGGAGACCCCCGGGGGCTGGAACCCGTAATGAGCGCTTCGGGGGGAGCGCTTACACGCGCCAAACGCATCGTCTTCAAGGTCGGCTCGGCCCTGCTGGTCGACGCCGCCACCGGCGCGGCCGACCGGGCCTGGCTGGACGCCTTCTGCGCCGACCTCGCTCGCCTGCGGGCCCGGGGACAGCAGGTGATCGTGGTGTCGTCCGGGGCCGTGGCCCTGGGTCGCCGGCGTCTCGGCCTGACCGGACGCAAGTCGCTCACCCTGCCCGAGAAGCAGGCCGCCGCCGCCGCCGGCCAATCGGTGCTGATGCGGGCCTGGGAAGAGGCGCTGGAGCCGCACGGCGTCGGCGCCGCCCAGATCCTGCTGACCCGGGACGACACCGAGGTGCGCCGCCGCTGGCTGAACGCCCGCGCCACCGCCGAGACCCTGATCGCCCTGAACGTCGTGCCCGTGGTCAACGAGAACGACACGGTGGTGACCGAGGAGATCCGCTACGGCGACAACGACCGCCTGGCCGCCCGCGTAGCCCAGATGGTCGGCGCCGACCTGCTGGTGCTGCTGTCGGACATCGACGGCCTCTACACCGCCGATCCGCGCCGCGATCCGTCGGCGACCCATATCGAGCGGGTCAGCGAGATCACGCCGAAGATCGCCGCCATGGCCGAGGGGGCCAACGCCTCGGCCGGGGTCGGCACCGGCGGCATGGCCACCAAGATCGCCGCCGCCCGCATCGCCAGGGCCGCCGGTTGCGCCACCCTGATCACCCTGGGCTCGCGCCCCGCCCCGCTGCGGGCCATCGAGGACGGGGCCCTGGCCACCGTGATCGAGGCCGGCGCCTCGCCGGCCGCCGCCTACAAGGCCTGGATCGCCGGATCGCTGGCCCCGCAAGGCTGGCTGACCGTCGACGCCGGGGCCGCCGCCGCCCTGGTCAACGGCAAGAGCCTGCTCTGCGCCGGGGTGCGCGCCGTGGAGGGTCCGTTCGACAAGGGCGACGCCGTCCGTGTCCGAGACGAGACCGGCCGCGAGGTCGCCCGGGGCCTGGTCCGCTACGACAGCGCCGACGCCCACCGCATCGCCGGCCTGCGCTCGGACGCCATCGAGGCCGAGCTGGGCTTCACCGAGGGCCCGATGATCCACGCCGACGACCTGGCGGTGGGAGGCTAGGATGCGAGCCGCGCTGCTGCCCCTGCTGGCCGGCGCGACCCTGCTCACCGGTTGCGCCAGCCTGGCGACGGCGACCTGTCCGGCGGGCCAGAACCCCGGCCGCGCCGTGGAGCTGCTTTTCGGCCGCAAGATCGGCGACCAGGTCGGCGTCTCCGAGGTCGACTTCGCCCGTTTCGTCGACGAGGAGCTGACCCCGCGCTTTCCCGACGGCCTGACCGTGCTCGACGCCGCCGGCCAGTGGCGCTCCAACGCCGGCCCGATCCTCCGCGAGCCGTCGAAGGTGGTGATCCTGGCCCTGCCCGGCCGCGCCGGCGGCGAGGACCGGCTGGACGCCGTGCGCGCCGCCTACCGCCAGCGGTTCTCGCAAGAGGCCGTGCTGGTGATCACCCAGCCGGCGTGCTTGGGATTCTAGGCGTCCGGCCAGCCTCTCCCGCTGGAAAATCGCCCGCTGATCAAACTTTTCGGCGAGCACTCTTCAAAACACAACCAAAGGACGCTATCGTCTCCCGACACAAGGGGAGGGCGACATGCTCGACAGACGCAAGATGCTGGGCGCGGGTCTCGCCGCGGCCGGAGTTTCCACGGGCTTGGCCGCGGGTCTGGGCGCCGATCAGGCGCGGGCCCAGTCGGTTCGCACGCGGGTCTCCTGGGCGCAGTTCGTGACGACGCCGTCCTACGCCAAGTTCGTCGCCGCCGTGAAGACGATGCGGGCCAACACCAACCCCAACGACCCCAACAGCTGGTTCTACTGGGCCAACATCCACCAGAACTTCTGCCCGCACGGCCAGCCCTATTTCCTGACCTGGCATCGCGGCTACATCTACCGGTTCGAGCAGCAGATCCGGGCGATCTCGGGCGACCAGGCCTTCAACCTTCCCTATTGGGACTACTTCGCCAACGCCAACCTGCCCAAGGAATTCACCACGCCGGGGGACGCCAGCAACCCGCTGTGGACCCAGCGCAAGAACACCAACGTGGCCGCCGCCCTGGGCTACGGCTTCACCCAGCCGCAATACGTCAACTTCCCGCGCAACTGGCCCTCGCCGATGGAGCCGCAGATCGAGAGCGTGCCGCACAATCCGGTGCACAACATCATCGGCGGCTTCATGCCCACCCTGCAGTCGCCGCAAGATCCGATCTTCTGGGTCCACCACGGCAATATCGACCGGCTGTGGGCCGCCTGGATCACCGCCGGCGGCGGGCGGACCATGCCGGCGACCAACGATCCCTACTGGAACGGGTCCTTCAACTACGGGGCCACCCCCGGCATGGCCAAGATCCAGACGCGGGACACCACCACGACCCTCGGCTACGTCTATGACAACCAGCGCCTGCCCCGGCCGCCCGCCCTCAAGACCCCGGCCCGGCCGCTGCTGCGCGCCGTGCCGATGAACGGCGAGAAGGCGATCGACGGGGTGATCTCGCTGGGCGACAGCCAGGGCGCCCTGACCCTGGACGATCGCTCCTTCAGCGTCAGCGTGCCCCTGGGCCCGCAAGGCAAGCTGAAGGCCGGGGCCCTGGCCGCCGCGCCGCCTCGCGCGCAGGCCCCCGCCGAGCTGAACGTGGTGCTCGACGAGGTCGCCCTGACCGAGGTCGGCAAGGACGGCGGCTATTTCTACAAGGTCTATGTCAACCTGCCGGCGGCGGGTGGCGCGCCCGAGGAACGCCACCTGATCGGCACGGTCGGGGCCTTCGAAATCGCCGGAGCCCTGCATCACGCCGACGGCGGGGACCAGGCGGATCACGGCGATCACGGCGGCAAGGCCAAGCTGGTCCTGCCCGCCACCGACGTCCTTCGCGGCCTCTCGGCGGGCCAGCTCAGCCAACTGGTGGTGTCCTTCGTCCGGGTCGACGGCGCCAACGCGCCCAAGGGCCCGGCGATCACCATCGGCGACTTCAGCGTCCAGGCGGTCACGCCGGCGCGCTGAGGGCGGGCGCCCTTCCCTTGTCCCCACGGAGGAAGGGCGCCTACTTCCCATAGGCGGTCATCGACATCGGCCGGTCCTTCGCCGCCGACGCCCAGGTCTTGTTCGGCGTGGCGCTCATCGTGAAGACCAGCTCGCCGCCGGCCCGGATCTCGGCGTCGCGCAGGAAGCTCCGCGTCAGCGGCTTGCCGTTCAGGGTGACCGCGCCGAGGTAGGGCTTGTCGTCCGACAATCCCACCGCCCGCACCGTGAACCGCTTGCCGCCCTCCAGGTTCAGCACGGCGCGCTCCACGAACGGCCGGCCGATCACATATTCGTTCGAGCCCGGCGCGACCGGGTAGAAGCCCAGCGACGTGAACACCAGCCAGGCCGACATCTGGCCCAGGTCGTCATTGCCCGACAGGCCGTCCGGCGTGGGCTTGTACTGGCTCTTCACGATCTGGGTCAGCCGGGCCTGGGTGCGCCAGGGGGCGCCGGCGTAGTCGTACATGTAGGCCACGTGGTGGCTGGGCTCGTTGCCGTGGATGTACTGGCCGATCAGGCCGGCGATGTCCTCGGCGTGGGAGTAGTCGAGCTTGGAGTTGTCGAAGTCGAACATGGCGTCCAGCTTCTTCACCGTCGCCGCGTCGCCGCCCATCAGGCCGACCAGCCCGCCCAGGTCCTGCGGCGCGAACCACGAATATTGCCAGGCGTTGCCCTCGGTGTAGTCGCTGCCGTAGTTGATGGCGGTCGGATCGAACGGCGTGCGGAACGTCCCGTCGCTCTTGCGGGCCCGCAGGAAGCCGGTCTTGACGTCGAAGCTGTTCCTCCAGTTGCCGGCCCGCTTCTCAAAGGTCGCGGCGACGTCGGCCCTGCCCATGGCCTTGGCCATGCGGGCGATGGTCCAGTCGTCATAGGCGTATTCGACGGTCTTGGAGGCGGCCTCCGGCTCCTTGTCGATCGGCACGTAGCCGAGCGCCGTGTAGTCGCCGAGACCGCCGTAGGGGGCGTAGGCGGCGCTCTTGACCATGGCGTCCAGGGCCGCGGTCTCGTCGAAGCCCCGGATGCCCTTCAGGTAGGCGTCGGCGATCACCGGCACGGCGTGGTAGCCGATCATCGTCCAGGTCTCCTGGCCGTGGAACTGCCAGACCGGCAGGATCCCGTACGGGCTCTCCTGTTGCGAGGCGATCAGCGAATTGACCACGTCGCTGGTGCGCTTTTCCGGCTGGACCAGGGTCAGCAGCGGATGTTCGGCGCGGAAGGTGTCCCACAGCGAGAAGGTCGAGTGGAAGGTGAAGCCCTTCCCCCCTGAAGTTTGGGCGGTATGCACTTCGTTGTCCGGCCCGCGATAGCGGCCGTCGACGTCGCTGAACACGCTGGGGGCCAGCAGGGTGTGGTAGAGCGCGGTGTAGACGCTGGTGCGCATCTCGGAGGGCGCGGCGATCTCGACCGCGCCCAGGGCCTTCTCCCAGTCAGCTCTGGTCCGGGCCCGCAGGCCGTCGAAGTCGAAGCCCTTCTCGTCGCTGTCGAGGTTGAGAACCGCGTTGGCCTCGCTGACCGACGAGAGGGCCACCTTGGCCACCAGCGGCCCGTCGATCGTCCCGAAGTCGAAGACCCCGACCAGGGCCCGGCCCTCCATCTGGGCGCGGTCGAAGGCGGTGCGGCCTGGCTGGGCGAAACCCTTGTAGGGAACGGCCTCTTCCTTGTTGTACAGCGCCTTGCCGACCAGGGGCTTGTCGAAGCGGATGGCGAAATAGAGCTGGCGGCCCGGGGCCCAGCCGCGGGTCTCGCGCATGCCCGTCACCGTGCCGTCCTCGGCCACGCGGATCCGCGACCAGCTGACCTTGCCCGGATAGTTGTAGATCGAGGTGCGCAGGTCGAGCAGCACCTGGGCCCGCGCGCCCTTGGCGAAGCTGTAGCGGTGCAGGCCGGTGCGCAGGCCGGCCGTCAGCTCGGCCCGCACCTGGCTGTCGGTCAGGGTCACGGCGTAGTAGCCGGGCTGGGCGACTTCGCCGTCGTGCGAAAAGCGCGAGCGGTAGCCCGAGCCGGGCTTGTCGGCCTCGCCGGGCTCCAGCTTGGCCTCGCCGCTGACCGGGGCCAGCAGGATGTCGCCGAGGTCGGAGTGGCCCGAGCCCGAGAAGTGGGTGTGCGAGAAGCCCAGGATCGTCGGGTCGCTGTAGCGGTAGCCGGCGGCGCGGGCGTAGCTCTGCTTGAACGGCAGGATGTCGGTGTCGGGGCTCAGTTGCACCATGCCGAACGGGGCGACCGCGCCGGGGAAGGTGTGGCCGTCGCCGCCCGTGCCGATGAACGGGTCGACGGCCTCGTAGGGGGTTTTGTCCTGGGCGAAGGCCGCAGACGCCGACAGCGCCGCGATCGCGGCCAGCACCAGTCCAAGACGCATGGGATTCTCCTCCGACTTCGACCCGGACCCTAGCCGGAGGCGACGGGCGGCGTCACTCGATTTGGGAAGTTTGGTTTCGTAAGTCTCCTCCCCTCCAGACCCTGCCCCCGTGGGGGGAGGCGATCGCGCAGCGATCGGTGGGGGGAGTGTCAGGATCGTCGATCCGGGTAGTGGCCGCCATCCGATCACTCCCCCCTCCGTCGCCCTTCGGGCGACACCTCCCCCACGGGGGGAGGACCTTGAACCTCAGAACAGGGCCACGGGGATCATCAGCGCGACGAAGAAGACCAGGGCCTGGACCAGCGCCCAGACCGCGATCCCCGCCGCCCGCAACGGGCCGATCGCCAGGCGGCCGGCGAACCAGCGGGTCTGGGCGGTCAGGAACCAGGCGATCCCGGCCAGCATCAGCAGCAGGCCGTAGACATTGGGGATGTCGTGGCGCTGGAAGATGATCCCGCCGCCGATCACGATCACCGCGCACGGCCCGGCCAGGTAGCACTGGGCGTAGAACGGCGGGCGCAGGCTCTCGCGCGACAGCCGGATGCCCTGGCGGCGCAGCAGGGCGACGGCGGCGACCAGCGGGATCAGGCTGAAGATCAGGGCGCGGAACAGGGCCGCGTTCTGCGGCGAGGCGAAGATCGCGTGCTGCAGCGTCCCGCCGCCTTGCGGCTGGGGCAGGTGCGCGGCCAGGGCGATCAGGTTCATCAGCACGACGGTGATCAGCAGGAACAGCGGCGGCGTCAGGCTGTCGTCGTAGCGCCCGGCCTCGTCGTCGCCTTGCTCGGCGTCGGAATAGGCCATGGTCTCCAACGGCCGGACCAGCACCCGCCACAGGGTCAGCGGATAGAAGACCAGCCACGACGTCGCCTCGAACAGGAACTCCTCGAAGCTGCGCAGGAGTTTCATGAAATCCATGCGGCCCTCGCGTGGCGCGCCGGAGTCGGGGCCCGGCGGGGGGACTTTGGCGGGGATGGCGGCGGGCGGCAATCGGGGGAAAGGCTGACCCGACGAGGTCCTCCCCCCGTGGGGGAGGCGGCCGAAGGCCGGTGGGGGGAGGTGTAGGATCGGCGATCCGGGTTGCGGTCATCTGCCGATCACTCCCCCCTCCGTCGGCTACGCCGACACCTCCCCCACGGGGGGGAGGGACTTGGACACACGGCTTCTCGTTCTCACGCGGCAAGCCGCTGAGGAGATGGAAAGGGTCGCGGAGCGCCGGACATCGTCCGGAGTTTGAAAAAGAATACCGTTTCGACGAAGCCCGATCGCTCCGCGCGGTCGTTATCCGGAAGCCCGCGACGCCTGCTGCTAGGTCAGCCCTCACGCCACGCCGTTTCTGTGTTCCATGCCCGGCCGGCCCTGGAGACGTGAGGTTTGACGAGGTCCCTACGCACGCGAACCCCGCCGCCGACAGAGCTTCCCGCTCGATCGCCCCCCGCCGCCGCATCGGTCGCTGGCCATGCGCCCTTTCCTTGCGTCGAGGTGGGATCAGGATACGGGCGATTGGGAGGGTGAGGACCAAATCGGGTCGAGAAAGTTTATCGCGTTGAAATCGTGGGGGTTTGTTGGCTATGCACCAAGCATAAACCCCTTCCCTCCCCCTCGCGGGGAGGGCGGCCCTGGCAGCGCCAGGGTCGGGTGGGGGGCTGCTGAGTCGGCAGAAAAGTCTCGCGTCCGACACCCTGCACCGATCCCCCACCCGTCGGCTTCGCCGCCACCCTCCCCACAAGGGGGAGGGACTGGGCGTTTGTCGGAAAAGCCCCTGACGTCATCGCCAGCGGCGAGGCCGCGCCTTGAAACCTTGATGGCGAGCCTGCTCTGTCGTCGCGGCGGCGCGACGCGCCGTCCTTGACACGGCCAGACGCCAGAGCTCCGATCCACCAAGGCTTTAAGGCGCGGCCCCATCCGGGGCGGATGGGTCGCCTGACTGGAACCTGAGCGTTGCACGCCACCTCAAGCCGTGCTGACCTCAGACATGAAAGCTTGGCTGATAGCGCTTCTGGCGCTGACACAGATGGGGGCGGCCACGCTGCCCGCGCCGTCCGAACCTTCTCCCGACGATCGAGTTCCACTGGTCGCGATCATCGCGAACCCGTCACTCTATGACGGCCGCCATGTCGAAACCTCCGGTTACCTGAACCTCGAACTCGAGGGTGACGCTCTCTATGTGGGTAAGGACGATTTCGACGCGTTCCAAACTCAGAACGGCGTCTGGTTCAGCGTCCCCAGGATGGACCGAAGCGCTCGGCGTTCGCTAGCTCGCCACTACGTCCACGCGTCGGGCACATTTCACGCCGATCCGAAGGGCGCCTATGGCGCATACCGCGGCACGCTCAGCGTCGAAGGCGTGGAAATCGCCGCCACGCGTCGGCAACTTTCGTTTCTCTACGAGCAGTCCCTATCACCCATTCCATTGCCCTGGCCGCCGGTCATTGGGCTCCTGGTTGGACTTACGGCTTTCGTCTATGGCGGTCACATAATCCGTCGCGCCCTCACGCGTCGCGACGGCGAAAGCCCCCGACTCTCAGCCCACGCTTTTCGCGGTCAATCACGCGCCTGGCTGCTGCTGGTGTGCCTCGTTAGCCTGTTCATGGCGCTTCGGCTGATCGGCAGCGCCCAGATCGTTTCAATGCCGCGTGTTTTTGGCCTTTTCGACATCTGGTTCGCCTTCAGCGTCGTCGAGTGCGTAGTCGGCGCCTGCGGCCTGGCCGCCATGTGGGCGGCTCATGCGACAAGGCGCAGAACCCTATGCGTGATCGCCATCGTTCTGCAGTTGATCGCTCCGGGCGCCCGGGAACTGATGCGGATGGACACGTGGCAAAGTCAGATGACCTACCCCTTTGTCCCCCATGCCAAGGTCTATACCTGGCTTCGCCACCCTTAACCCCCAGCCCCGCTAACACCCCCACCACCCTTTCCCCATTCCCCACACGCCCCAAAGCGCCTAGGTAAGCCTCACTCTGAGCATATCCGGGATCGGAAGGATGGCATGGACGACGCGGGCATGAGCTTGCAGGCGACGATGACGGCGATGGGACAGGCGGCTCGGCACGGGGCGCAGGCCCTGCGCGTGGCCACGCCGGACCAGCGCACCGCCGCCCTGCGCGCCATGGCCGCCGCCATCCGCGCCGACGCGCCCGCCATCCTGGCCGCCAACGCCCGCGACCTTGAAAAGGCCGGGGCCGGCGGCCTGACCGCGCCGATGGTCGAGCGGCTGATGCTGAACGCCGAGCGCCTGGAAGGCGTCGCCGCCGGGGTCGAGGCCGTGGCCGCCATCCCCGACCCGCTGGGCGTCGAGACCGCCCGCTGGACGCGTCCCAACGGCCTGGACATCGCCCGGGTGCGCACCCCGATCGGCGTGATCGCCATGATCTTCGAGAGCCGGCCCAACGTCACCGCCGACGCCGCGGCCCTGTGCGTGCGCTCGGGCAACGCGGTGATCCTGCGCGGCGGGTCCGAATGCATCCAGTCCAACCTCGCCCTCCACGCGGCCATCGCCAAGGGGCTGAAGGCGGCGGGGATCTCGACCGACGCGGTGCAGATCGTCCGCACCCCCGACCGCGACGCGGTGGGCGCGATCCTGGGCGGGCTGGACCGCACGATCGACCTGATCATCCCCCGGGGCGGCAAGAGCCTGGTCGCCCGGGTTCAGCGGGAGGCCCGCGTGGCCGTGCTGGGCCACCTGGAGGGCCTGAACCACGTGTTCGTCCACGCGGCGGCCGACCCCAAGAAGGCCGTCGACATCGTGCTGAACGCCAAGATGCGCCGGGTGTCGGTGTGCGGCGCGGCCGAGACGCTGCTCGTCGACCGCGCGATCGCCGACAAGCTGCTGCCGACCATCGCCGACGCCCTGATCAAGGCCGGCTGCGAGCTGCGCGGCGACGGTCTCTCGCGGGCCATCGAGCCCACGATGAAAGCGGCCGTAGAGGCCGACTGGTCGACCGAATATCTGGCGCCGGTGATCTCGGTGGCCGTGGTCGACGGGGTGGAGGGCGCGGCCGCCCACATCGCCGCCTACGGCTCGGGCCACACCGACGCGATCGTCACGGAAGACGCGGCGGCCGCCGAGCGGTTCGTCGCCCTGGTCGACAGCGCCATCGTGCTGGTCAACGCCTCGACCCAGTTCGCCGACGGCGGCGAGTTCGGCTTCGGGGCCGAGATCGGCATCGCCACCGACAAACTCCATGCCCGCGGTCCGGTCGGGGCCGAGCAACTGACGACATTCAAATATGTGGTTCGCGGGACCGGCCAGACTCGTCCCTGAGGCCGGCCGGCCCGCCGCGCAGCGTCTTGGGCTCCATCTGGAGCCGGGCATGCGCGTCGGGTTGTTCGGCGGCAGCTTCAACCCGGCGCACGAGGGCCACGCCCACGTCGCCGAGACGGCGCTTCGACGCCTGGAGCTGGACCGGGTGATCTGGCTGGTCTCGCCGCAGAACCCGCTGAAGTCGGCGCACGAGACCCGGCCCCTGGTCGAGCGCATGGCCGGGGCGCGCCGCTGGGCGCGGGGCGGCGGCATGATCGTCTCCGACGCCGAGACGCGGCTGGGCTCGCAATATACCATCGACACCCTGCGGGTGCTGCGGGCCCGCTATCCGGGCGTGAAGTTCGTCTGGGTGATGGGCGCCGACAGCCTGGCCACCTTCCATCGCTGGCGGGGCTGGACTCAGATCATGCGCGAGGTTCCGGTGGCGGTGATCTCGCGGCCCTGGATCGCCCTGAAGGCCCGCACCTCGCCGGCCGCCCGCCGCTTCGCCTGGGCCCGCCGGCCCGCCAGCGCCGCGGCGATCCTGGCCGACGCCACCGCCCCGGCCTGGGTCTACCTGACCGGCCCGCTGAACTTCGCCTCGTCGACGGCCCTGCGCGGACGGCAGACGAAGGGGTAGCTCGCCGCTCCGCTCGAGAGCGGCGAGCCCGCCTCTAGGCCAGCGCGAGGGTCACCGACCGCGCGACGCCGTCGCCCCCCTTGAGCCAGAGCCTCAGGTGGGTGTTGTCGGCGATCTCGAACGTCATGTCGCCAGCATTGACCAAGGTCGGGTTCGACGAAGGCTGGAACGTCAGGTGTCCACCCACATAGAAGCTCTCGGCGATGGCGGTCAGGTGGCCGCGCCCGCTGGTGGTCGTGCCGCCGCCGGCGATCAGTCGGACGTCGAAGTCGTTGCCGTTGCCCGACGAGTTGAAGTCGACCAGGGCGTTGCCGGCGACCGTCTTGGAGCCCAGCTCAATCTGGGACGACACCCCGGTGATCTGGACGTTGCCGTTGACGTCGACCTTGAAGTTGGGGGCGGCGAAGGCGGCGTCGGAGAAGGTGAAGCCGCGCAGATCCACGCCGTTGGCGACCTGTCGCGGCCCGCCCGCCGCCCATTCGCTGCCGAACAGGGTGGTGGAGCTCCCGACGGGATCGCTTCCGCTGCGGTCGGTGAACAGCACGCCGTAGCGCCAGCCCACGGCCCCGCCCTGGGCGCCAATCCAGCACGCGGCGTCGACGATCGCCGCGGCGTGGTGAAGGCCCGAGATCAGGCTGGCCGCGCTGGCATAGGCGTAGCTCGAGCCGGCGTAGGAGAAGACGTCCGCCTCGATGGCCGAGACGTTGAGCCAGTTGGTGGCCCCGGCGCCCATGTAGGCGGCGGCCGACATCCCGAACAAGGCGCCCTTGGCGGTCGTCACGGCCAGGCCCGTGCCGTTGTCCGAGCTGAAGGCCGTCCCGAAGCCGGTGACGCCTACATAGTTGCGGTTCAGGTTCGACGTCGAGGTCGGCTGGTCCATCTGGAAGCTGCCGAACACGGCCTGACGGGCGCCGGTGTTGTTGGAGCCGTCGGCGATCAGGTCGTAGCGCAGGCCGTTGAAGAAGTCGTTGTGGGTGTCGCGATTGGTCCTGGCGAAGAAGTTCACGTCGCAGTTGGAGGCGATCTCGTTCGCGTCGCGAGCGGTCGTGACGGTCCCCGAGAACGCGCGGGGCGAGCCCTGGACGTCCCCGTTGGGGCTCATGTCGTGGCGGATCAGGCCGAAGGTTTCGGTAGGCATTTCGAATGTCCTCGTTGGTGTGGAATTTGACCAGGACAGGATCGCCGAGAGCCACGCCAGATTCGGTCGCAACGTGAACATAAAGAGAACATTTTAGAGACTCGGAGTCGGCGAGCGCTCGGCGAAAAGCCATCGATAGCGCGTTCGTCGACGGACCTCGGCGAACGCGCGAGGCCGTCGAAATCGCGCACGTCCACGTTCCCCCTCATCTTTTCGAGTCTTCCATGCTATGGGAGCTATTGCGCGAACCCCATCAAGGAGCATTTCCGCTGCGTAGCGACCCCGCGCCCCAGGCGCACGAGGGAACGGTTTCCCCCGAAACCTCGACCAAGAACGAGTCCGAGCTGGACCTGAGTATCAAGGCGCTCGAGACCCTGATCCTGTCGCGTCTCGACGACGACAAGGCCCAGGACATCGTCCACATCGACCTGACGGACAAGAGCTCGGTCGCCGACAGCCTGATCGTGGCGTCCGGCCGTTCGCATCGTCACGTCGGCGCCCTGGCCGACCACATCATCCGGGCGCTCAAGGAGAGCGGCTTCGGCAAGGCGCGGGTCGAAGGCCTGCCGCACTGCGACTGGGTGCTGATCGACGCCGGCGACGTGGTGGTCCACCTGTTCCGCCCCGAAGTCCGCTCGTTCTACAACATCGAGAAGATCTGGGCCGTCGACGCGCCGCACCGGATGGCGTCGAACTAGGCGTTCGCGGGGCCGCCCTCGTCCTTCGACAAGCTCGGGATGAGGGCTATTTATAGTCTGCGTCACCCTTGAAACCTCATCCTGAGCTGGTCGCCCATTCTTGCTTCGGATCGGCTTAGCCGATCCGGGGGACACGGGGTTTCAACGCAGGGCCTTGATGAAGATCACCCTCCTCACCGTCGGAAGGCTCGGCCGCATGGTCGAGGCGCAGCTGGCCGTGGACTACGCGTCCCGGGCCACCGCGTCCGGCCGCGCCCTGGCGCTGGGACCGGTCGAGATCGTCGAGGTCGAGGCCCGCAAGCCCGGCAAGGCCGCCGAGGCCGAGGTGCTGCGTCCGCACCTGGATGGCGCCTACGTCGTCGCCTGCGACGAGCACGGCAAGGTGCGGCCCAGCCGGGCCTTCGCCGAGCACCTGGGTCGGCTGCGCGACGACGGACACCGCAGGATCGTGTTCCTGATCGGCGGGGCCGACGGCCTGGATCCCTCGATCCTGGACGCGGCCGACGAGAGGCTGGCCTTCGGACCCCAGACCTGGCCCCACGCCCTGGCCCGCGCCATGCTGGCCGAACAGGTCTATCGCGCCGTCACCATCCTGGCGGGCTCGCCGTACCACCGGGATTAGGGTTCGCATCCTAACGCCCGTCATCCTCGGACTTGTTCCGAGGACCCCTAGGCCCGCCGCGCTGCCCGTTGGCGCGAGGCCGCAATCTCACAGCTCTACGGCCCATCGTTCTCTCGGCTGAAACAGGGGTCCTCGGAACAAGTCCGAGGATGACGGGCAGTGAGAGGATGACGACCGGTGGGGGATGGGTTTGGGTTGTCGCTGAAACTCAATGCAGGCATTGATCGCCCCATGTCGCGTCGCGTCGTCCTGATCACCGCCAGCCTCCTGGTCGCCCTGCTGGGCGCGGGCGGCCTCGTCGCGGCCCAGGTCGGCCAGCGCGGGTCGATCAGTCCGAAAGCCCCCACAAGCCAGAAAGCCCGGGACGAGCAGGCCGCCGCCGAGACCCGCCGCGAGATCGTCGACCTGCGCGGCGAGCTGGACGCCCTGGGCCGCCAGCGGGTCGACGCAGGCGACGACGTCGACCTCAAGCGCGCCCGGCTGGAGGCCCTGCACCAGCGCGAGTCGGCCCTGACCGCCGAGCTGGGCCGCGACCGGGGCCAGCTGGCCCGGCTGCTCAGCGCCCTGCAGCTCTTCCGCCGCGATCCGCCGCCGGCCCTGCTGGTCAGCCCCGGCGACGCCCGCGACGCGGTGCGGGCCGCGATCCTGATCCGCGCCATGACCCCCGAGCTGCAGGCCCGCGCCGACGGCTACGCCCGCCAGGCCCGCGCCGTCGCCGCCCTGCGCCGCGAGGCCGCGGCCGCCTCCGAGCAGCTGTTCACCGCCGAAAGCCTGGTCGCCGACCGCAAGGGCGAGCTGGAACGGATGATCGTCGAGAAGACCCAGCTCGAGCGCGCCTACGCCCAGGAGGCCCTGACCGGCGACGACCAGGGCACGCTGGGGGCGCTGACCGACGCCCTGTCGCCCAAGCCGGCGACCGGCCCGCTGAGCCTGAGATCGCCCGCCCCCGGACCGCTGGCCCGGCGCTTCGGCCAGGTGATGCCGGCCGGCGGCCGCGCGGCCGGCCTGACGATCCGCACGGAAAAAGGTCACGTCGTGGCCAGTCCCGCCGCCGCCGTGGTCGAATACGCCGGACCGCTGAACGGCTGGGGCACGGTCTTGATCCTGCGCGCCCAGGGCGCCTACCATCTGGTGCTGGCGGGAATGGACGAGGTTTCCGTCGGACCCGGACAATCTGTCGCACCCGGCGCGACCGTTGGCCGGATGGCGGACCATGGATCTTCGGAGCCAGAACTCTATTTCGAGGTCAGGGAAGATGGCGCCCCCGTCGATCCTGAGCGTTGGTTGAAACAGGGATCGCGGTAAACGGCTTTTTCAGCGATGATGGCCGTCAAATGAACAAAGCTCGGCCTCAGTAACGGGCGGAGCGATAAGTTTGAATGCGACGCTTCGGCGTCGAAAAAAGTTTAATGCGACGCTTCGCGTCGTCAGGGAGCCTTCCAGGCCACATGCGCAAGTACCTGCTCATCGGTGTTTCGGCCTTCGTCCTCGGCGCGGGGACCATGGCCTATGTCAGCCCCATCGCCCAGGCGACCAGTTCGACCAAGGGCCAGACCTACAAGATGCTGGAGCTGTTCGGCGACGTCCTGCAGACGGTCGACGCCCAGTACGTCTCCGAGGTCGACAACAAGAAGCTGATCGAGGCGGCGCTGGACGGCATGCTGACCAGCCTGGATCCGCATTCGGGCTACCTGTCGCCCGACAGCTTCGAGGACATGCAGGACACCACCCGCGGCGAATACGGCGGACTGGGCATCGAGGTCACCAGCGAGGACGGCGTGGTCAAGGTGATCTCGCCGATGGACGGCACGCCCGCCTCGCGGGCCGGCATCCAGGCCGGCGACTACATCACCTCGGTCAACGGCCAGTCGGTGCTGGGCCTGACCGTCAACGAGGCGGTCAAGCAGATGCGCGGCCCGGCCGGCGAGTCCGTCACCCTGACCATCGCCCGCGACAAGACCGACCCGTTCGACGTCAAGCTGACGCGCGAGATCATCAAGCCCAAGGCCGCCATCGCCCGGATGGAAGGCGACTACGGCTATGTGCGCCTGCCCGGCTTCAACGAGAAGGCCACCGACGCCCTGACCACGGCGATCACCGACCTGAAGGCCAAGAACCCCAACATGAAGGGGCTGATCTTCGACCTGCGCAACAATCCCGGCGGCCTGCTCGACCAGGCCGTGGGCGTCTCGGACGTGTTCCTGGACGGCGGCGAGGTGGTCAGCCAGCGCGGCCGCGACCCGCGCGACATCCAACGCTACAACGCCAAGCCCGGCGACCTGCTGAACGGCCTGCCGGTGGTGGTGCTGATCAACCAAGGCTCCGCGTCAGCGGCTGAAATCGTCGCCGGCGCGCTCCAGGACCGCCATCGCGCCGAACTGGTGGGCATCACCAGCTTCGGCAAGGGCTCGGTGCAGACGGTGATCCCGCTGCGCGGCGGGGCCGACGGCGCCCTGAAGCTGACCACGGCCCGCTACTTCACCCCGTCGGGCCGCTCGATCCAGAAGACCGGCATCGCGCCCGACCTGGAAGTGGCCCAGACCAAGGACCAGGCCCAGGACATCGCCAACCGCGTGTGGTTCAGCGAGGCCAGCTTCAAGAACGCGCTGAACGCCGACGAGGGCAAAAGCCGCCAGGGCGTCCACACGCCCGCCGAGGCCCCGCCCGCCGGTTTCGACGAGAAGAAGGGCGACTTCCAGCTGCAGCGCGCGATCGCCGTGCTGCAGGCCGGCTCGGTCCAGTCGGTGCCGAAACTGCCCAAGCCGGCCGCCAAGATCGCCGAAGTCACCGCCAAGGCCGCCGCCGCGGCCGGCAAGGGCCCGCCGATCGAGAAGAAGTAGACCCGTTTCCTTCCTCCCTTGCGGGATGAGGGGGCGCACGGACGCAAGACGCCGCGACAGCCGAAAGGCTGGTCGCGGCGTTTCTGTTCTCCGCCCCCTCGCCCGACCGCCTTCGGCGATCCCGAAGCGGCCGCTTGTTCTGCTTTGCGCGGGCGCCGCGAAACATCGTTTCGCGCCCGAGGCGATCCCCGAGCAAACGAGGACAAATGTGCCGCCCCGAACCGCCTAGGGTCGCCCTCATGGCGCAAGACATGACTTACGCGCGGTACCTCGCGCTGGACCAACTGCTCGCGGCTCAGCAGCCGTTGAGCGACCGTCACGATGAGATGCTGTTCATCGTCATCCACCAGGTCAAGGAGCTGTGGCTCAAGGAGATCATCCACGAGGTGCTCCTGGCCATGCGGCTGATCGCGGACGGCGACGTCGAGCCGGCCTACAAGGCCCTGGCCCGGGTCTCGCGGATCCAGACGGTGATGACCCTGTCGTGGGATGTGCTGGCGACGATGACGCCGGCCGACTATCTCAGTTTCCGGGGCGAGCTGGGCTCCAGCTCCGGCTTCCAGTCGCACCAGTTCCGCACCCTGGAATACCTGCTGGGCCTGAAGGACCAGAGCTTCCTGAAGTTCCACGCCGAGGGCTCGGACGCCCTGGCGCAGCTGCAAGCGGCCCTAGAGGCGCCCAGTCTCTATGACGTCGCCATCGCCCAGCTGGCCAAGGCGGGCCTGGCCGTGCCGGACGCGGTGCTGAACCGCGACTTCGCCCAGGCCTACGCGCCCTCGCCCGAGGTGGAGGCCGCCTGGCTGGAGGTCTATCGCGACACCCCGCGCTATTGGGAGCTGTACCAGCTGGCCGAGAAGCTGGTCGACCTGGACGACGCCCTGGTCACCTGGCGCCACAAGCACGTGCTGACCGTCGAGCGGATCATCGGCGGGCGGCCGGGCACCGGCGGCACCGACGGCATCGGCTACCTGGCCTCGACCCTGCGCCGGCGTTGCTTCCCCGAGCTGTGGTCACTGAGAACCAAGCTGTGAGCCTGGCGCGCAAGGACCTGTTCTCGCGCGCGCTGAGCGTTCCGGATCGGCTGCACATGGCCGCCCATAGCCATCATCTGTGGCCCGACGTCACCCTGGCCGCCCAGGTCGAGGCGTGGGAGGACGCCGCGATCCTGGCCGACCATAAGTGGGACAAGGCGCTGGGCCAGGTCTATCCGGCCGCCCAGGGCCTGGTCGCCCGCGAGCTCTCCTTGCCCTCGCCCGACAGCGTCGTCTTCGCGCCCAACACCCACACCCTGCTGGCGGTGCTGGTGTCGGCGGTCGGCAGGCGGCCCGTCCGGGTGCTGTCGACCGACGGCGAGTTCCACTCGTTCCGCCGCCAGGCCCAGCGCTGGGTCGAGGCCGGCGAGATCGCGCTGACCCTGGTGGAGAGCGACGGCCCAGACTTCGCCGAACGGTTCCTGGCCACCGCGCGTGAGGGTCAGTTCGACCTGATCTTCGTCAGCCATGTGTTCTTCAAGAGCGGCTTGGTCTTCGATCGCGTCTGGGAATTGGCCGACCTGGCCAGGCCCGAGGGACCGTGGGTGGTGGTCGACGGCTATCACGGCTTCCGGGCCGTTCCGACCGACCTGTCGACCGTGGCCGACCGGATCTTCTACTTGGCCGGCGGCTACAAGTACGCCATGGCGGGCGAGGGCGCGGCGTTCCTGCACGCGCCGCCGGGCTTTGGCCCGCGCCCGGCCCTGACCGGCTGGTACGCCGAGTTCGGCGACCTGGAGGGCCCGCCGGGCGGGGTGGGCTATGGGCGCGACGCTGGCCGCTTCCTGGGCGCGACCTTCGACCCGTCGGGTCTCTACCGCTTCGTGGGGGCGGGACGGATGCTGGAGGCCGAGGGCTTGACCACGACGGTGGTGGCCGAGCACGTGGCCGGCCTGCGGCGGAGCCTGCTGGCCCGGATCGCCGCCGGCGCGGCCGGGCCGCTGAAGGACGCCGTCGTCCTCAACCCGCCCGGAGACGGGCCGCAGGCCCGCTTCCTGGCCCTGCGCCACCCCAGCGCCCAGGCCTGGAAACTGGCCCTGGCGGCCCAGGGCGTGGTGGTGGACGTGCGCGACGACGTGCTGCGGGTCGGCCTTTCGATCTATCACGACGAGGCGGACCTGGCGGCGTTCTGCGCGGCCTGCGGGACCTTGGTCTAGGGCGATCGACATTCACGCTGAGTGCGTGGTCCTCGTCCTTCGACAAGCTCGGGATGAGGACCATTTACAGGTCGGAGTCGTAGAAAAACCTCATCCTGAGTTTGTCGAAGGACGAGGTTTTCACCCCAGACGCTGGATGCCGATACGCTCCAAGGAAGCGCCCTCACCGATACCGGTAGAGCCGCACCCGCTGGACGTCCAAGCCGTCCGGGGCCAGGCGCACATGCCGTCCCTGGTGCGTCTGGTCGCCGTTCAGCCAGCGGCCCTCGCGCCAGACGCCGTTCTCGTAGCGGCCTTCGCGCACGCTCTCGATGCCGGCGATCTCGCCCGGCCGGGTCGAGGCGAAGGTCAGGGTGATCCCCGCGCCCGCCACCAGGAACTCGTCGGGCGACAGCCGGATCACCAGCCCGCCATGCGTCTTGACGTCCTGCTTGTCGCGCGGGGTCCAGGGATCGACGAAGCCGACCGTCAGCTTCCAGTCGCCGAACACGGCTTCCTGGGCCTTGTCGTCGACGGCGCCGTCGAAGGTCACGGGCGGGCGGAAGCCGCGCATCGTCCCCTGCCCCCGGTTGGCCAGGATGACCGGCGAGAGCGTGTCCAGCAGGGCGTAGGCCTTGGACAGCGAGCTGTTCTCCGGCTGGTCGACCGACTCGATCGAGAACGGCGAGAAGCCGATGGCGTCGTGCTCGCCGAACGCCCACAGGGCGTTGGCCGGCGCCTCGGGCTTGCCGGCGTTGTTGGCCTCGGGGATGAACAGCGGATTGCCCGGCCGGTCGTAGGGGGCCGCCCGACGGGTGAAGTCGGAAAAGTAGATGTCCGGGGCCTGCAGATCGATCGACGGGGCGGCGGCCCGCCACACCTCGAACAGGTGCGGCAGGGGGCCGGCGCTGGGATAGCCGCCCGGCGCCGCGCCCGGCCTGTTCAGCGCGGCGTTGACGTACATCGGCAGCGGATAGGCCCGCTTGCCGGCGGCGGCCACGGCCTCGACATAGCGGCCGAACGACCAGGCCTGCCACAGCTCCTCGGTCGCCGGCCCGGTACCGAACACCGTCTCCCAGTCGCCCGAACCGGTCTTGCCCAGCGCCTTGAGCAGGGCCGGCGGGACCGGCTTTTTGAACTCGGCCTCGGCCTGGGCCGCGTGGTCGCGGGCCTGGGGGATCATGCCGACCTCGTTCTCGACCTGGACCATGATCACCGTGCGGCGCTCGCCGTCGACGGCTTTCAGGTGGGCCATCAGGGCGGCGAAGGCCTTGGCGTCGGCGGCCTGGTTG
This sequence comes from Caulobacter sp. Root1455, assembly GCF_001426905.1. Taxonomy (GTDB): domain Bacteria; phylum Pseudomonadota; class Alphaproteobacteria; order Caulobacterales; family Caulobacteraceae; genus Caulobacter. Next base: position 97,529 of record NZ_LMFQ01000020.1, on the reverse strand, counting down.
GCCGGGCTGACGGGCGACAGGATCTCCAGCGCCGTCCCCTCGGCCGTGCGGGCCCGCGGGAAGCGGGTCGTGTCGCGCTTGACCCAGGCCGGGGCGTAGCTGGACATGCTGTTCTTCCAGCTGCCGAACCACAGCAGGACCAGCCGCGTGTCATGGGCGCGGGCCTGGGCGATCACGCCGTCGACGACCGTGAAGTCGAACCGGCCCTCGACCGGCTCGATCTGGTCCCAGCTGACCGGGGCCAGCAGGGTGTTGAGGTTCAGGGCCTTCAGGGTCGGCCATTGGGCCGCCAGATAGTCCAGGCTCGAGGCGCTGGAATTGCCCAGCTCGCCGCCCAGGATCAGGAACGGCTTGCCGTCGACCAGCAACTGGGTCGTGTCGCCCTGGCGGGCCAGGCGCGGAATGTCCTCGGCGGCGGCGGGCGTGGCCAGCAGGCCGGCGGACAGCGCCAGCGCGCCCAGAGTCGAGACAAGGATCGGGAGGAGGGATCGCATCGGAGGTCAGATGATCCCATGCGAATGGTCGGATCAATGATGAAGATCGACCGTCCTCGTCCTGGCCCCTCCTCCCGGGCTTTCAGGACGTTTTTGGAGGGCCGCGCGCCAGTCCGTCGCACCCCTCGTTAACCATATGTTCGAAGCTTGCCGGCTATCTGGCTCCCATGGCCGTGACCTTCTCTCGCAAGCCCGCCTACAGCGTCGCCGTGTCCGCGGACGACCGCGAGCACGGCGATCTGCGCGCCAGGATCCTGGCGGCGGCGGCCAATCCGTTCATCGGCGCCAGCGCCGCGGCCTTCCTGTTCCTGCTGAGCCTGGCCCTGCTGGTGCTGGTGACCGGCGATCCCAACAAGGGCTCGCCCCTGGTGCGCGCGCCGCTCGACAAACTCGGCACGACCAAGAACATCCCCCAGGGCTGGCGGGAGGCCCTGGTCCCCGAGGGCGACCGCGAGGCGCCGCTGCTGCCCGGCGCCCTGGACCTGTCGAACCTGCCGTTCCTGGGCCACGCCGACGAGCCCGCCGAGGCCGACGCCATCGTTGCCCCCTCGCCGATCGCGGCCGTCACCGGTCCGCTGCCGGCCGCGCCGCTGGCCGGCCTCTACGCGCCCGGTCCCGGCGGCGGCGTCCTGCCGGTGATCGCCGCCGACGGCCGCACGGCGGCCGAGGCCTACGCCCGCCCGTTCACCGCCGACGGCCGTCCGCGCGTCGCCCTGGTGATCGGCGGCCTGGGCCTGAACCCCCAGACCACCCGCGCGGCCATCGAGACCCTGCCGCCCGAGATCACCCTGTCGTTCGCGCCCTATGCCGAGGGCCTGCAGGGCTGGATCGACCTGGCCCGCAGCCACGGCCACGAGGTGCTGCTGGAAGCGCCGATGGAGCCGGTCGACTATCCCGCCAACGATCCGGGCCCCTACACCCTGATCGCCGCCAACCGGCCCGAGGACACCGTGCGCAAGCTGGAGTGGCTGATGTCGCGCGCCACCGGCTATTACGGCCTGACCAACTATCTGGGCTCGCGCTTCGTCACCAGCGACACGGCGATGACCACCTTCACCCTGGCCCTGAAGGCTCGCGGCCTGGCTTTCATCGACGACGGCCAGGCGTCCCTGCGCGGCGGTCCGATCCCCCGCGCTTCGGCCGACCGGATCATCGACGACGAACTGGCGGCCGGCTCGATCGACGGCCAGCTGAAGATGCTGGAGGTCGGCGCGGCCGGTCGCGGCCAGGCCCTGGGTTCGGGCTTCGCCTATCCGGTGACGATCAACCAGGTGCGCCTCTGGGCCGCCGGCCTGGCCGGGAGGGGCTTGCAACTGACCCCCGCCTCGGCCATGGCCAAGCGATGAGCGCCGGCCACACGCCCCCGTCTTCGCCTTTGGGCGAGACCCATCCCGATCATCGCCCCAATGTCGGCGTCGTGCTGTTCCACCCGGACGGCCGCGTCTGGCTGGGCAAGCGTCACAACCAGCCGCCGCCCTACAACTGGCAATTTCCGCAGGGCGGCGTCGACGACGGCGAGGATCTGCTGGCCGCGGCGCGTCGCGAGCTGGCCGAGGAGACCGGCGTCACCTCGATCGAATATCTGGGCCGCACCGAGAACTGGCTGATCTACGACTTTCCCGCCGACTTCGCCGCCTCGAAGAAAGCCCGTGGATTCAAGGGTCAGAAGCAGGTCTGGTTCGCTTTTCGGTTCCTCGGCGACGAGTCCGAGATCGATCTGGAGGCCGACGCCCATGTCGAGTTCGACGCCTGGAAATGGGGCGCTCTCGACGAAACGCCCGAACTGATCGTACCTTTCAAACGAGCGGTATACGAACAGGTCGTTTCCGCGTTTGGTGGGTTCGCGCGCGGCGGCTGAAATCTTGCCGCGCTGGAGGGGTAGGGCATGGCGGACACGATCCTGCTGATCCACGGCTACGGTTGCGCCGGGGACGTCTGGGATCCCATGGCCGCGCGGCTGCGGGCCGAGGGCTACCGCGTCGTCGCGCCGACCATCCGCTCGGCCGTGCGCACGGTCGACGGCCCCCGGGCGGGCCTGGCCGGCCTGACCCTGGCCGACTATGTCGCCGAGATGAGCGCCCTGGCCCAGGCCCTGGCCAAGGAGGACGGCAGGCGGCCGATCGTCTTCGGCCACTCCATGGGCGGACTGATCGCCCAGAAGGTCGCCGAGGCCGGCCACGCCGATCGCCTGGTGCTGTTCGCCCCCGCCTCGCCGGCCGACGCCCGCGGCAAACCCAAGCTCTCGCCGGTCTTCACCTTCCTGAACATGGCCCTACAGTCCAAGCCCGAGACCAGGGCGGGCAAGATGTGGAAGACGGGCTTCAAGTTCGGCGTCATGAACGTCGTGCCGGCCCCGCGCCACGACGCGCTGTACGCGACCATGGTCCACGACAGCGGGCAGGTGCTGGCCGACCTGGCCTGGCCGCACAAGGATCCGAACAGGGCCGCCCATGTCGACGCCGCGAAAGTGACCGTCCCCGTGCTGGTCCTGGCCGGCGCCCTGGACCGCACCACGCCTCTCGAGGACGTGCAGAAGGTCGGCCGGAAATATCCGGCCGCCGACTTCAAGATCTACCCCAACAACGCCCATTACCTCATAGACGAGCCAAACACGATGAGCATTCTCGACGACGTGATCGCCTGGCTGACGGGCAAACCGAAAGCCGCACCGGCCCCGCCCGCGGCTCCCAAGCCCGCTTCGACGCCGGGGCCCGAACCCGTGAAGGCCGCTGAGCCCGCGCCGGCTCCCGCCCCGGCTCCGGCCAAACCCGTGCCGACCCCGGCCGCCACGACCCCCGCCGCGAAGGCCGCGCCCCCGAAGGCCGCGCCGAAGGCCAAGGCCGCGCCCGCCAAGAACGCCGGCGCCCCCGTCGAACGGTTTGGCCCGGGCACGAAGGGTCCCAAGCCAGACGAACCCACCCCGAGGTCGGCCGCCAAGGTTCCGGTGAAGTCCGTCGCCGCGCCGAAGGCCCCGGCCAAACCGAAGGCCGCCGCCAAGCCCGCTCCGGCCAAGGCGGCCGCGCCCAAGGCGGCGCCGGCCCCCAAGGTCGCCAAGGCCGCGCCGGCCCCGAAGCCGGCGGCCGCGAAAGCCCCGGCCAAACCCAAGGCCCCCGCCAAGCCTGAGGCCAAGCCCGCCGCCGCCAAGGCTCCGGCCAAGACCGCCGCGCCGAAGCCGGCCGCCAAGGCCGCCCCGGCCGCGAAGGCTCCGGCCAAGACCGCCGCTCCCAAGGCCGCGCCCAAGCCCGCCGCCCCCGTGAAGGCCCCCGCCAAGGCCGCCGCGCCGAAGGCCGCTCCGGCTCCGAAGGTCGTCAAGACCGCTCCGGCCGCCAAGCCCAAGGCCGCGACGGCGAAAGCGCCCGCCAAGGCCGCGCCCGCCCCCAAGGCGCCGTCGGCTCCGAAGCCGGCCGCCAAGCCGAAGGCCGCGGCCAAGCCCGCCGCCGCCAAGGCTCCGGCGAAGGCGGCGGCCTCGAAGCCCGCCCCGAAGCCAGCCAAGGCCCCTGCGGCAAAGTCGACCGCCAAATCTTCACCCGCGCCGAAGAAGTAGCGTGTAGGCTGAACCCTCGGCGCTTTGGCCGAACGAACGGGCGGGACGCGTGGCGACTCCGGTGATCATGGTGCACGGCGCCTTCTGCGGCGGCTGGACGTTCGATGCGTTCCGCCGACCGTTCGAGGCCGCCGGCCACGTCGTCCAGACCCCTGACCTGCTGGGGCATGGCGACGGGGCCCTGGTCGCCGGCCGCTCGATGGCCGACTACGCCCAGCAGGTCGCCGCGCTCTGCGAGGCCTGCGACGCGCCGCCGATCCTGGTCGGCCACTCGATGGGCGGGCTGGTGGCCCAGATGGCGGCGGCCCGCGCCCCGGTGTCGCGGCTGATCCTGCTGGCCCCCTCGCCGCCCTGGGGGATCACCGGATCGTCGCTGGAGGAAGCGGCGTCGGCCGTCAGCCTCTACGCCCTGGGCCCCTACTGGCTCCAGGCCGTGGCGCCGGACTACGGCGTGGTCGAAGGCTACACCCTGGACCGCCTGCCCCGTGACCAGCGCAAGGCGCTTTACGGCCGCATGGTCGCCGAAAGCGGCCGGGCGCTGTGGGAGACACTGAACTGGTTCATGGACCCGTTCATGACCACCCACGCCGGACCGGTGGGCGTTCCGACCCTGGCGATCGCCGGGGGCAAGGACGTGATCCATCCGGCGGCCACCGTTCGCCAGACCGCCGCGCGGCTGGGTGGATCCTGCGAGGTCTTCCCGGCGATGAGCCACTGGCTGCCCGGCGAGCCGGGCTGGGAGGCCGTCGCCGAGGCGTGCCTCGACTTCATCGCCGACGAGAACCGCGCGGCCGCCTGAGGCCACGTTCCGTGTTCAGTGGGTCGGGGTGAACAGCTTCAGCCCCAGGATGCCCGAGACGATCAGCGCCAGACAGACCAGCCGCCCCGCCGTGGCCGGCTCCTTGAACAGCAAGATGCCGACGATGGCCGTGCCGACCGCGCCGACCCCGGTCCACACCGCATAGGCCGTGCCCAGCGGCAGCGACTTCACCGCCCAGCCCAGCAGGCCCATCGAGGCGACCAGGCTGATCCCGGTCAGGACAGTGGGGATCGGGCGGGTGAAGCCTTGCGTGAACTTCAGGCCCACGGCCCAGCCGATCTCGAACAGACCGGCGACGAAGAGGATGACCCAGGCCAAGACCGGCTCCTGCGGCAAGCGTTTTCAAGCGAAGTGGAAACCGGTTCGCGTGAAGAAAACGCGCCCCAAAAAGGGCGAGCGGGGTCGTCCCCGGAAGAATAGGAAAAGGCGCGGGGTCGTCCCCGCGCCTTTGACTAGATAGGACCACCGGACCGGAGAGCAAGCCCCCGGCTCCGACGCCGCTTAGCGGCTGGTGGTGCTGTACAGGATCTGGGCCCGCTCGAAGTTCTTGCCGATCGAGCTGTCGTCCAGCTTCTTCAGGCGCATGTAGACCAGGCCGGCGTGGCCGTCGGCCCAGGCGTCGTCCCACGAGACCGTCAGGCGCTTGACGTCGCTGACCGTCAGGTCGTTGCGGATCAGGCGAAGCTGCGGCTTGTTCTCCCAGGTCGCCCAGTCGTGCAGGGCGTTGGCCAGTTGCTGGGCCTGGGCGTCGCCCTGGGCGTACTGGATGGTGACGGTGCAGACGTTCTTGTTCGAGCCGGGGTTGTCGACGGCGATCAGATACGGCTTGCCGATATCCATCACCCACTGCTCTTTTTTCTTCTTCATGCCGGCGGCCTTGGCCAGGGACGGCACGTCGCCGCCGACCACGGCCGGCTTGCAGACCTTGTCCAGCACGCCCAGCAGCTGCAGCGAGACCGGGTCGGTGGTGGGCGGACCACGGGTCGGCGCGACATATTCCGGGGCCTGGCCGGCGGGCGGCGCGGCCACGGCGGGCGTCGCCATCATGGCGTCGGCCGGGGCGGCGGGGGCGGCCGGAGCAGCCGGGGTCTGGGCGGCCGGGTCGGCGACCGGCGCCGGCGTCGCGGCGGGCGCGGCGGCGGGCGCGGTCGGAGCCGTCGGAGCGGTCTGCTCCTGGGCGACGGCGGTGGAGACCGCGCCGAGGGCGATCAGGCTGGCGAGCGCAAGGCGCATGGTCGAGTTATCCCCGTTAGGCAAGAGGTCGGCATTAAAACCGACAGGCGTTCCCTCGCAACCCTTATGGTGACGGATTAAGGCGGAGAATGGGTCACAGGTGTAATTTTCTCGCCCCACGGGTGCGGCGTGACGTCTCAGGGGCGAAAGTCAGAGGCCGCCAAGCCGCTCAGGGCTTGGCGGTGTTCAGCAGGAAATTCGGGGCGTCGGGGAAATTGGCCGCCACGACGTCCATCTTCAGGCCCGGATAGGCCGGCGACACATAGTGGCCCTGCTGCATCAACTGATCGCTCTCGCTGATCTTGACGAAGCCGGAGCCGACGGCGATGCCCGCGTGGATCGTGATGGCGCGCAGCAGCTGGGCGAAGGCGGCGGGGTCGCTGGTGACCGGCTGGGCGCCGTCGTAGTAGCCGACCTGGCAGAAGCCGCCCTGCGGCGACTGGGCCAGGTAGAACCGCGCGTTGGCCGGCGACACCCAGACCTTGGTCGCCGGTCCCTGCCACATCGCCTTGATCGAGGCGGGCGCCGGCTTCCAGCCGAGCTTGGCGGCCGAGACAGCCACCGCCGCGGCGTTGGTTCCGGCGGGCAGGCAGACCGACTTGAAGACGTCGACCACCTCCTGGCGATAGGTCGGAGCGGCCTGGGCCGAACCGGCGGCCAGCAAGGCCGTCGAAATGAGGATGGTCGCCAAAGCCCGCATCGGTGTTTCCCCGGCGCCCGGACGGCGCGGTCGGCAGCTTAAGCGCAATCGCGGGGTCGCAGAACAACGTTATGTGACGCCGCGACCTTGGGCCAGACGCGGTGGGCGTCACCGCCCGGCGCGCCGAATTTACTTTCCGTGCAACCCGACAGGGGTTCGGTGCTATTCAAGGCGGGTTCCGCGCCCAGGACGCATTTGTCGTCCTCGGTATTTCTCCAGCCCCATGCTCGGTGTCGAGCGCGCGGTCTGTCGGAAGCGGGCAAGGTGCGTTCTCTTGAAGCAGTCAAGTCGTTCGAGCGTCTGATGGCGGTCGTTCTCGTCGTCGAAGATGAAGTCTTCATTCGCCAGGCGGCGGAGTGGGCGATCGAGGATCTCGGTCATACGCCCCTGATGGCGGAGGATCTGGCCGGCGCGCTGACCCACCTCTCCACCGCCGACCACATCGATGTTCTGTTCGTCGACATTCGCCTGAACGCGCTGTCGCTCGGCGGATACGAGGTCGCCAATCAAGCCATCACCCTGCGGCCGGGTCTGCGGGTGCTCTACACTTCGGGCCGCCCCTTGACCCCCGAGATGAGCGATCTGTTCGTCGGCGGCGGCCAGTTCATCCAGAAGCCCTATTCTCCCGAGCAGCTTGAAATCTCCGTGGGCAAGCTGCTGCACTAGGGCCCCGTGATCCTTCAAGTCGAGGGCATGGTCGGTCTGTTCCGAGTCAGGAAACGTCATCTCAAGCCCCAAGGCGGCGCCGAGCGACCGGCAGTCACGCACTCAGACCGCGAAGAGCCCCGCGGCGGGTCAGACCGAGGAATCCATCGTCAAGGCCGGCGCCCTGCAGAGCGCCATCTTCAACAGCGCCAACTTCTCCAGCATCGCCACCGACGCCAAGGGCGTGATCCAGATCTTCAATGTCGGCGCCGAGCGGATGCTGGGCTACACGGCCGCCGAGGTGATGAACACCATCACGCCGGCCGACATCTCCGATCCACAGGAGCTGATCGCCCGGGCGCGGGCCCTGAGCGCCGAGCTGGCGACGGACATCACGCCCGGCTTCGAAGCCCTGGTGTTCAAGGCCTCGCGCGGGATCGAGGACATCTACGAGCTGACCTACATCCGCAAGGACGGCACGCGGTTTCCGGCCGTCGTCTCGGTCACCGCCCTGCGCGACGCGGCCGGGGCGATCATCGGCTACCTGCTGATCGGCACCGACAACACCGCGCGCAAGGAGGCCGAGGAGGCGCTGCTCAAGGCCGGCGCCCTGCAGAGCGCCATCTTCAACAGCGCCAACTTCTCCAGCATCGCCACCGACGCCAAGGGCGTGATCCAGATCTTCAACGTCGGCGCCGAGCGGATGCTGGGCTACACGGCCGCCGAGGTGATGAACACCATCACGCCGGCCGACATCTCCGATCCCCAGGAACTGGTCGCCCGCGCCCGGGCCCTCAGCGCCGAGCTGGCGACCTCGATCGAGCCGGGCTTCGAGGCCCTGGTGTTCAAGGCCTCGCGCGGGATCGAGGACATCTACGAGCTGACCTACATCCGCAAGGACGGCACGCGGTTTCCGGCCGTCGTGTCGGTCACGGCCCTGCGCGACGCGGCCGGCGCGATCATCGGCTACCTGCTGATCGGCACCGACAACACCGCGCGCAAGCTGGTCGAGGAGCAGCAGAAGCGGTCGGATCAACGCCTTCGCGACCAGCAATTCTACACGCGCTCGCTGATCGAATCCAATATCGACGCTCTGATCACGACCGATCCGGCGGGCATCATCACCGACGTCAACAAGCAGACCGAGGCCCTGACCGGCTCGACCCGCGACGAGCTGATCGGCGCGCCGTTCAAGGACTGCTTCACCGATCCCGAGCGCGCCGAGGCGGGCATCAAGCGCGTGCTCGCCGAGAAGTCGCTGACCGACTACGAGCTGACGGTTCGAAGCCGCGACGGCAAACAGACCGTGGTCTCCTACAACGCCACCACCTTCTACGATCGCGGCCGAACGCTGCAGGGCGTCTTCGCCGCCGCGCGCGACGTCACCGAGCGCAAGCGGGTCGAGGCCGAGCTGCAGCAGGCCAAGGCCCACGCCGAGAGCGCCAGCGCGACCAAGTCCGACTTCCTGGCCAGCATGAGCCACGAGATCCGCACGCCGATGAACGCGGTCATGGGCATCGCCGATCTGCTGGCCAAGACCACGCTGACGCCGGAGCAGGACAAGTACGTCCAGATCTTCCGTCGCTCGGGCGACAACCTGCTCAACCTGATCAACGACATCCTGGACCTGTCGAAGGTCGAGGCCTCGCAGCTCGATCTCGAACAGACCGGCTTTTCGCTGAGCGATCACCTGGAGAAGGCGATCGAGATGGTGTCGGCCAAGGCGCAGGAGAAGGGCCTGACCCTGACCTGCGCGATCGCCCCCGGTGTCAGCAACGACCTGGTCGGCGATCCGACCCGTCTGCGCCAGGTCCTGCTCAACCTGCTGGGCAACGCGATCAAGTTCACGGAGGCCGGCGAGGTCGCCCTGAAGGTCGAACGGGATCTCGACGGCCGCGTGCCGACCGCCTTGAGATTCTCGGTGTCCGACACCGGCATCGGGATCGCCGACGACAAGCTTGGCCGCGTGTTCGAGCGCTTCACCCAGGCGGATTCCTCGACGACCCGGCGCTTTGGCGGTTCGGGCCTGGGGCTGACGATCTCCAAGCGCCTGGTCGAGCTGATGGGCGGACGGATCGGGGTGACCAGCGTCGTAGGCCAGGGCAGCGTCTTCGAATTCTCGGTGCCGTTCGAGGTCTGGGCGGCCGCCAACCGGCCGGTCAGCGCGCCCGTGGGCCATGGCCCCGAAGCGCCCTTGCCGCCGCTCCGTATCCTGATGGCCGAGGATTCCGCCGACAACTGCACGATCGCCCTGGCCTATCTCGAGGACACGCCCTACCTGATCGACGTGGCCGAGACGGGGCTGATCGCCTGCGAGATGTTCAAGGCCGGACACTACGACCTGCTGCTGATGGACCGGCAAATGCCGGTGATGGACGGCCTGACCGCGACGCGGGCGATCCGCGCCTGGGAAAAGGCCCATGACCGTCAGCCCACCCCCATCATCGCGCTCACGGCCTCGGCCCTGAAGGGCGACCGCGAGACCTGCCTGGCGGCGGGCTGCACGGCCTATCTGACCAAGCCGATCAAGCAGGACGTGCTGCTGCAGGCGATCAAGGACTATTCGGCCGTCTCGCCGCCCCTCCCGCAAGGCGCCGATCCGTCTACGGACGTTGTCGAGGCCCCCAAGCCCTGGCGGCCGAGCGCGCGGCTCGCGGCCCGCGTTCCGGCCTATCTGGAGAGCTGTCGCGAGCATGTCGTCGCCATGGGCGACGCGCTGAACCGCGACGACTTCGAGGCGGTGATCCTTCTGGGGCACAACATGAGGGGGTCCGGCGGCGCGTTCGGCTTCCTGGCGATCACCGACTTCGGCGCGAGCCTCGAGCAGGCCGCCGAGGACGCCGACCTGGCCGCCTCGCGCCGGCTGGTCGGCGAACTCTCGCGGTACCTGGACATCCAGCGCGCGACGCCGCCGGTGGCCTGAGAGGGCCCGGAGGCCGTCGGCGATATCCGCGCCGCCAAACACAAAACGGCCCGGACGCTTTCACGCCCGGGCCGTCATGTCTCGAGCCCGAAGGCGGGTCTTCGCGGCCTTAAGCCGCCTCGACCGCGTGTTCGGCCAGGATCGTGAAGCCGTCGGGACCGACGTCCGCGAACCCGCCCTGGATGTCGAACAGGCGGACCTTGGCGCCGTCGCGGACCGTGACCCGGCCTTCGCGCAGGGTGGTCATGAACGGGGCGTGGCCCGGCAGGACGCCGAAGTCGCCTTCCGCGCCCGGGGCGTCGACCTGATCGACCTCGGCCGAGAACAGTTCGCGCTCGGGCGCGACGAGGGAGAAGTGCAGCTTAGCCATTATTCCACGATCTCCACGGCGCCGAGCGCCGCCTCGATGTCTTCGTCGGTCTGGATCTCGGTCCCGCAGAACGGGCAGAAGCGGATGGTGGCCAGCACGACGCCGGTTTCACCATCCTCTTCCCGATGACCCAGATTGAGCAGGATCAGACCGCTGTCATGCTCGATCAGCGAGGCTTCGGGGTCCGAAGACACCGCATCCTCGAGTTCTTCGCAGCAGAAGTTGATCAGCTCGAGTTCGTCGGTCATTACGCTTCGCCAGCCAGCTTTTCAGCCTTGGCCACCGCTTCTTCGATCGGGCCGACCATGTAGAAGGCGGCTTCCGGCAGGTGGTCGTACTCGCCGTCCACGATGCCCTTGAACGAGCGGATGGTGTCCTTCAGCTGGACGAAGGCGCCGGGCGTGTTGGTGAACTGCTCGGCGACGTGGAACGGCTGGGACAGGAAGCGCTGGATCTTGCGGGCGCGGGCGACCGTCAGCTTGTCCTCTTCCGACAGCTCGTCCATGCCCAGGATGGCGATGATGTCCTTCAGGGCCTTGTACTGCTGCAGCACTTCCTGGACCGAACGGGCCACGTCGTAGTGCTCTTGGCCGATGATCAGCGGGTCCATGATCCGCGAGGTCGAGTCCAGCGGATCGACGGCGGGGAAGATGGCCTGGGCGGCGATGTCGCGGCTCAGAACGGTGGTGGCGTCCAAGTGGGCGAACGAGGCGGCGGGCGCCGGGTCGGTCAGGTCGTCGGCGGGCACGTAGATGGCCTGGACCGAGGTGATCGAGCCCTTGTTGGTCGAGGTGATGCGCTCCTGCAGGTTGCCCATCTCGGTGGCCAGGGTGGGCTGATAGCCCACGGCCGAGGGGATGCGGCCCAGCAGAGCCGACACTTCGGCGCCGGCCTGGGTGAAGCGGAAGATGTTGTCGACGAACAGCAGCACGTCCTTGCCTTCTTCATCGCGGAAGTACTCGGCGATGGAGAGGCCGGTCAGGGCCACGCGGGCGCGGGCGCCCGGGGGTTCGTTCATCTGGCCGTAGACCAGGGCGCAGCGGCTGCCTTCGGTCGAGCCGTTGATCTTCGGGTCCACGTTGACGTTGGACTCGATCATCTCGTGATAGAGGTCGTTGCCTTCGCGGGTGCGTTCGCCCACGCCGGCCAGAACCGAATAACCGCCGTAAGCCTTGGCGATGTTGTTGATCAGTTCCTGCATGGTCACGGTCTTGCCCACGCCGGCGCCGCCGAACAGGCCGATCTTGCCGCCCTTGGTGTAGGGGCACATCAGGTCGATGACCTTGATGCCCGTGACCAGCACTTCAGCCGTGTTGGTCTGCTCGGCGAAGGACGGGGCGTCGCGGTGAATGGTGCGATAGATGTCCGACTTGATCGGGCCCTGCTCGTCGATCGGCTCGCCGATGACGTTCATGATGCGGCCCAGGGTGCCGGGACCGACCGGAACGCGGATCGACTCGCCGGTGTCGCGAACTTCCTGGCCGCGGACCAGACCTTCGGTGGCGTCCATGGCGATGGCGCGGACGGTGTTCTGACCCAGGTGCTGGGCGACTTCGAACACCAGGCGCTGGCCCGAGGCGATGTTGACGGTTTCCAGGGCGTTGAGGATCGCCGGCAGCTCGCCGGTGAACTCGACGTCGACGACGGCGCCGATGACCTGCACCAGCTTGCCGGTGCCGGCGCCGATGGTGTCGGGCTTTTCGCGGGTTCCGGCGACCTTCGAAGCGGGCGCGGCCTTGGGGGCGGCGGGCTTCTTGGCGGCGGCGGTCGCGGCGGCGGCCTTGGGAGCGGCGGCAGCCTTCGGAGCGGCGGGCGTCTTCACGGCGGCCGGCTTGGCAGCGGCGGGAGCCTTAGCGGGGGTCTTGGCCATGGCGTTCAGTGTCTTTCGTGCGTCTTCTGCGGGCGTTTTATGGTGAGGTTCAGGATCAGACGGCTTCGGCGCCGGAGATGATCTCGATCAGCTCCTTGGTGATCTGGGCCTGACGTGAGCGGTTATATTCGAGGGTGTAGCGTTTGATCATGTCGCCGGCGTTGCGCGTGGCGTTGTCCATCGCCGTCATCTGGCTGGCGTAGAAGCCGGCCATGTTGTCGAGCAGGGCCGACAGGATCTGGACTGTCAGGTTGCGCGGCAGCAGGGTCTCGAGGATGGCCTCTTCCGAGGGCTCGTACTCGTAGACCGCCTGGGCGCCGCCTTGGGCCGCGGCCGGGGCGCCGCCGCCGTCGACCGTCGCCGGGATCAGCTGCAGCGCGGTCGGGATCTGCTGAACCACCGACTTGAAGCGGCTGTAGAACAGGGTGACCACGTCGACGTCGCCAGCTTCGTAGAGCTGGGTGACGACGTCGGCGATCGGCTGGGCGACCGTCAGGGTGAACTGGCGATAGGCCGACAGGTCGAAGTTCTCGACGATGCGGTCGCTGTAGAGGCGGCGCAGCTGGGCGGTCGACTTCTTGCCGATGCAGATGATCTTCACGTCCTTGCCCTCGCGGACCAGGCTGTCGATCTTCTCGCGCGCGGCGCGGACGATCGACGAGGTGAAGCCGCCGGCCAGGCCGCGGTCGGCGGCGGCGACGATGATCAGGTGACGATCGTCGCGGCCGGTGCCGGCCAGCATCGCGGGCGCGCCGTCGCCGGACACGCCGGCCGCCAGGTTGGCGATCACCGCCGCCAGACGCCGGGCGTAAGGACGGGCGGCCTCGGCCGCGTCCTGGCTCCGGCGCAGCTTCGCGGCCGCCACCATCTGCATCGCTTTCGTGATCTTCTGCGTCGCCTTGACGCTTGCGATCCGATTGCGCATTTCCTTTAGGCTTGCCATCCGCCTATCAGACCTTCCTAAACAACCACCAGGTGCTGTCGTCCATCACGGTCGTTCTTCTCCAGAAGAACCCGTAATCGACCAACTGCAGATCTGGGAACATATCCATGTAGAGCGAGCCAAAATCGTTCTTGAACAGAAGATCTTGTTCGCCACGGTAGGTAATCGTTTCGGCCTTCGGCGAAAAATACTCGGAGCAGAAGACGTACTTGGAAGCCACGCGGTGCACTTCGCGCATCGTCGCCTCCAGCTGGCTGGGATCGACGTGGATCAGGACGCCGGCCGTGAAGGCCATGTCCACCGCGCCGTCGGCCAGCGGGATGCTGTGACCGAAACCCTCGAACAACCGCTCGGCCGGCAGGACGCCGTTCTCGACCAACTTCGCTCGAGCTGAAGCATTGGGCTCGATGGCCCATTGCTCCATGTCCGACAGCGCCTGAATGCCCAGCAGGTTGAGACCCACGTTCGGGCCGACCTCCAGGACGCTCTTGGGCATGTCGCCGGTCATGCGTCGAAGAACCTCGCCCCAAACCCGCGCGCGGCCGCGAACAGCCTCGGCGCTGGCGCCGCTACGTTGCGTGTAGCGGTCGCCAAATTCGCCGGACCATGCGTCCAAGGATTTGGGTGCGTTGGCCATCGATCGCCTTAGGCGAAGGTCGCCGAGAAGCTGTCGAGCACGCTCTTCAGCGTGTTCTCCAGATCCTTGTCGAGGGCCTTCTTGGTGCGAATGTTGTCCAGCAGGTCCTTGTGCTGGCTGTGCAGACGGGCCAGCAGCTCGCTTTCGAAGCGGCGGACGCTGCTGGTCGGGATGCCGTCCAGATAGCCGCGGGTGCCGGCGTAGATCACGCAGACCTGCTCTTCGACGGCTTGCGGCGCGTATTGCGGCTGCTTCAGCAGCTCGGTCAGGCGCTCGCCGCGGGCCAGCAGCTTCTGGGTCGAGGCGTCCAGGTCCGAGCCGAACTTGGCGAAGGCGGCCATTTCGCGATACTGGGCGAGCTCGCCCTTAATCGCGCCGGCGACTTGCTTCATGGCCTTGATCTGGGCCGACGAACCGACGCGCGACACCGAGATGCCGACGTTCACGGCCGGGCGGATGCCCTGGTAGAACAGGTCGGTTTCCAGGAAGATCTGGCCGTCGGTGATCGAGATCACGTTGGTCGGGATGTAGGCCGACACGTCGTTGGCCTGGGTTTCGATGATCGGCAGAGCCGTCAGCGAGCCCGAACCGTTGTCTTCGTTCAGCTTGGCGGCGCGTTCCAGCAGGCGCGAGTGCAGATAGAAGACGTCGCCCGGATAGGCTTCGCGGCCCGGCGGGCGGCGCAGCAGCAGCGACATCTGGCGATAGGCGACGGCCTGCTTGGAAAGGTCGTCATAGATGATCAGGCCGTGCAGGCCGTTGTCGCGGAACCACTCGCCCATGGCGCAGCCCGAGAACGGGGCCAGGTACTGCAGCGGGGCCGGCTCGGAGGCCGAGGCCACGACGACGATGGTGTATTCCAGGGCGCCGTGCTCTTCGAGCGTCTTGACGATCTGGGCGACGGTCGAACGCTTCTGGCCGATGGCGACATAGACGCAGTAGAGCTTGGCGCTCTCGTCCTTGCCGGCGTTGGCGGCCTTCTGGTTCAGGATGGTGTCGATGGCGACGGCGGTCTTGCCGGTCTGACGGTCACCGATGATCAGCTCGCGCTGACCGCGGCCGACGGGGATCAGGGTGTCGATCGACTTCAGGCCGGTCTGCACGGGCTCGTGCACCGACTTGCGCGGAATGATGCCTGGCGCCTTGACGTCGACGCGGCGACGCTCGGTCGAGACGATCGGGCCCTTGCCGTCGATCGGCTCGCCCAGCGGGTTGACGACGCGGCCCAGCAGGCCGCGGCCGACCGGAACGTCGACGATCTCGCCGAGACGACGGACTTCGTCACCTTCCTTGATGGCCTGGTCCTGGCCGAAGATCACGGCGCCGACGTTGTCGCGCTCGAGGTTCAGGGCCATGCCCTTCACGCCGGCCTTCGGGAACTCGACCATTTCGCCGGCCTGGACGTTGTCCAAGCCGTAGATGCGGGCGATGCCGTCACCGACGGACAGCACCTGACCGACGTCCGAGACGGCGGCTTCTTCGCCGAAATTGGCGATCTGCGACTTGAGGATGGCCGAAATCTCGGCGGCGCGGATGTCCATGGCTGTCTTGGGCTCTCTGCGTTTTATCTTTGAGGCGGCTTATACGCTTAGGCGCGCTTCAGGGCGAATTTCAGGGAATCGAGCTTCGAACGGAGCGAAGCGTCGAACAGGCGGGAACCGACACGCACCTTGATGCCGCCCAGGATGGACGGATCGACGCGGGTCGAGATTTCGGGGGTCTTGCCCAGGGCCGAGGCCACGGCGGCCGAGACGCCCTTCAGTTGGGCGGCGCTCAGGGCGCTGGCGGTCACCACCTCGGCGGTGACGACGCCGCGATGCTGGGCCGACATTTCGATGAAGGCGGTGATGGCGCCCATCAGGTCGCCGGAGCGGCCGTTGCTGGCCACCAGGCCCAGGAACTTGGCGGTGAGCAGCTGGAAGCCGGCCTTGACGGCGACGGCGGTCAGGCCCTTGGCCTTGTCCTCGGCGCTGAAGGCCGGGCTATCGAGCAGGCGGCGCAGGTCGGTGCTGGCGGCGACCATGGCGCGAAGCGATTTGAGATCGGCTTCGACCTTGGTCAGCTGGTTATTTTCGATCGTCAGTTCGAACAGGGACTGCGCATAGCGCTGTCCCGCATCCGTCGCCTTGGTTTCGTCCGCCACTTGTTCCGCCCGGTGCGTTGCAATCGCCGCGGACAAGAAGTTTAACTCTCATCCCGGCTTAAAGGCTTGAACGCGCTCTAGAAAAGCGCAAGGAGGGCGGGCGCTCTCGCGCCGCCCCGTCCGAAGCCGCGTGCCTGATAACACGCGTCCTTCGCAGTCGCAACCGAGGCCGATGCGTAAGGTTTGCCGGGGTTTTGCGAAAACCGTGGCCGCTAGGTCGGGCTGACCCTGCGGAACACGGCCGAGGCCGCCGCGACCATCGCGCCGTCCGTCGTTCGGGCCTCGGCCTGGGCGAAGACCAGGCTGCGGGTCGAACGCTCGATCCAGGCCTTGGCGGCAACGGGTTCGGCGGCCGGACCGTAGTCGACGGTCATCGAGGTGGGTTCGGCGTCGGGCCCGGCGATCTCGCGCAGGGCGGCTTCCAGCAGGGCGGCGGTCGAGGAGGTCATGGAAGGTCCCTTAGTCCGAACCCCGCCCAACAATAAAGGGGGCCCCATGATAATGGGGACCAAGAAAAAAGGCGGCGGGACCGGCCCGCCGCCCCATCAGGCGAATGTTCGAGGAAACAGCCGGACGGGGCGGGGGAGCCCCAAAAGCGTCCGGGTACTGAAAGGGCGCGCCTACTTCGCGGCCGTTTGCACGCCGGCCTTGGCCGAGGCGTTGCAGCGGGTCAGGTCGTCGGCGTCGAGCGACTTGGCGTCGCCGCCGAAGGCGGCCACGGGGCCCACTTCCTTGGCGAGCGCCTTGCAGGCCACGGCGGTCAGGGCCCGCGACGGGGCGGCGGTCGAGACGCACTCGGCGCCGTCGCAGATGAAGACCGCGCCGCCGGCGACGACCTTGGTCTTGGCGGCGACCGGGTTTTCCAGGGCGACCGCGATGCGGCCGTCGGCGAAGGCCGAGCCGGCGAACAGAGAGACGGACAGGGCGGCGACAGCCGCCAGGGATTGGAGCTTCATGGAAAGCCCTCCAGCGAATTCAGGGAGTGGGAATGATCGATGATCGGCGAAAAGCTGTACTGGTCGTTCAAACCCGGGGGATGTTCAGCATCGGTATCCCCACCGATGCTTCGGGTCAGAACTAAGCACTGCTTAGATATCAGCGTTCAGAATTATCGCAAGCGAAAAGTATTTCGCATGAGCATTTTTTAATGAAACGCTTGTTTCAGGCGACGGTTGTCAGCCCCCGCTGGACGCCCTGGCGTAGAGTCCGGCGATCGTCGCCACCGCGTTCTCCGCCTCCGCCCGGTCCGGCCGCTCGACGTCGACGCCGTAGCCCCACATGTCGCTGTCGCCCACCTGCTGCACGACGATGCCGTCGGGCCGCGGCAGGACCGAGACATGCTTGTAATAGAGTCCGTAGCGAACCTCGGGCTGCGGGGCCAGCCAGGCGATCTGGCCGCGCACCGGGGTGATGGTTTCGTCCTTCCACAACGCCCGCGCGCCATAGCCGGTGCAGTTGACCACCACCGGCTCGCTCAGCCGCGCCAGGTCGGCCGGGGTGTCGAAGGTCATGGCCACGATCTTGCCGCCCTCGGCCAGGAAGTCGCTGGTCAGCATGTGGGCCAGGTCGGTGACGTTGAACTGCATCGAGGTCCCATGCCGCACCCGGCTCACGGGAAACGGATGCGAGCCGGCGGGCAGGTCCTGGAAGCCGGGCACGATGTCGTGCAGGCGATCGCCGTATTCCGCGAAGTGGATCGCTCCGGCGGGATGGGAGCCGCGCGGACCGCCGCCCGCGCCGTCGAACAGGGTGTAGCGGTCGCTCCACGACACCGGCTCGCCGGGCAGGCCCAGCAGGGTCTGGTAGGTGGCGTAGGAAGTGCGGGCCATCTCCTCCCACAGGGCTGGAAAGCCGGGCGCGACCTTGTCGGCGTCGGCGACGCGCGAGTCCGGCGACCAGGTGCCGGTGGCGCGGAACGAGCGCGTCTGGGGCGTGCGCTCCTTGGCGTAGATCGTCACCTTGGCGCCGGCCCGCTGCAGCAGTAGGGCCGAGGTCAGGCCCAGGGCGCCGCAGCCGATCACCGCCACCGCCCTGGTTCCGCCCTCCAGCGCCTTGCCGGCGGCGATGGTGCTGGAGCCCCACGACAGCGACCAGCCGCTGCCGCCGTGGCCGTAGTTGTGCACCACCCGCTTGTCGCCGACGGTTTCGACGTCGAGGCGGGGCCCCGCGGCGCGAAACGGCCGCAGGCAGACGGTGATCTTGGTGATGCGGTCGGCGCTCATCCGCAGCGGGGCGAGCGGCGGGACCACGAAGGCCGGACGGGATGGCGCGATCAGGCCGGAGGCTCCCCCCTGGGTCACGCATCCGGCCAGGCTGGTCGCGCCCAGACCGCCCAGTCCCGCCAGCACGGCGCGGCGGTTGCTCAGTCTCGTCTCGCCCACGCGCGTTCCTCCGGGTCATGATCGCCTCGGGACCCTAGCGGTCCGAGCTCCGCCGCGCCAAGCCATGGCCGCGACGGGATCGGAGACGCGTCCGCCCTGCCCGCCTGGAAGGCAGGCTGGGCCCGCGTTCCGTCACGTCAGACTTGGCGAGGCCGAAGGGCGGTCCATATTCGCCTGAGACGAGCCCGAACGGGGCCAGCCATAGGGAGAACGCGGCCATGGATTTCAACCTGCCGCCGGAACTGACGGCCTATCTGGCGACGCTCGACGCGTTCATCGCCGACCAGATCGCGCCGCTGCAGGCCGAGCACGACAACGAGCGCTTCTTCGACCACCGCCGCGAATGGGCCCGCACCGACTGGGACGGCGGCGGCCTGCCGCGCCGCGAGTGGGAGGAACTGCTGGCCAAGGCCCGGGGCATCGCCGACGCCGCCGGCCACTACCGCTTCGCCCTTCCTAAAGAGTACGGCGGCCAGGACGGCTCCAACCTCTGGATGGCGGTGATCCGCGAGCACCTGGCGGCCAAGGGCCTGGGCCTGTTCAACGACCTGCAGAACGAGCACTCGATCGTCGGCAACAATCCGTTCGTGCTGATGATCCGCGACTTCGGCCGACCCGATCAGCAGCACCTGATCCCCGACATGCTGGACCGTCACGCCTTCCGCCCGACCTTTGGCCTGACCGAGCCCAACCACGGCTCGGACGCCACCTTCATGGAGACCCGGGCGGTGCGCGCGGAGCACCACGGCCAGAGCGGCTGGCGGATCGACGGCGAGAAGATGTGGACGACGGGCATGCACGCGGCCACCCACTGCGCCCTGTTCGCCCGCACCAGCGGCGAGGACGGCTCGGCCAGGGGGATCACCTGCTTCCTGGTGCCCGCCCACGCGCCCGGCGTGAAGATCGAGGAGTATCTCTGGACCTTCAACATGCCCACCGACCACCCCCGGGTCAGCTTCACGGGGGTGTGGGTTCCGGACGAGGCGATGTTCGGGCCGGAGGGCGGCGGCCTGGCCCTGGCCCAGCACTTCGTGCACGAGAACCGCATCCGCCAGGCGGCGTCGAGCCTCGGCGCGGCGACCTTCTGCATCGAGGAAAGCATCAGGTACGCGCGGACGCGCAAGCCGTTCGGCAAGGCCCTGGCCGAGAACCAGGCCATCCAGTTCCCGATCGTCGAGCTGTCGACCCAGGCCGAGATGCTGCGCCTGCTGATCCGCAAGACCGCCTGGGAGATGGACCAGATGACCAAGCCGGAGGTCGAGAAGCGGCTCTCCGACAAGGTGTCGATGTGCAACTACTGGTCCAACCGCCTGGTCTGCGAGGCCGCCGACCGGGCCATGCAGATCCATGGCGGCCTGGGCTATTCGCGCCACAAGCCGTTCGAGCACATCTATCGCCACCACCGCCGCTATCGGATCACCGAAGGCAGCGAGGAGATCCAGATCCGCAAGGTGGCGGCCTGGCTGTTCGGCTACATGGGTCCGCGCAAGGCGGCGTTCGCGGCGGAAGAGGCCTGACTCGCGCTGGACTTGGGACCGGACAAGGGCCCCGACCACACCTCTGCCGTTTCCGGGATGACAAACGCGCGCATTGCGCGAAAATGCAAGCTCAGGTCGTCACCGCGTTTGCATCGGCGGGACGCTCCTCGCTAGTGTGCGTCCACCCATAGAACCACCCGCCGTCAGAACGATCCACCGGATCCAATCAGGCCTGAAGGGACTCCTCATGCGGATGCTCAGAACCCTCACCCGTCTCGCCCCCGTTATCGCCGTGAGCCTGTTCCTGGCCGGCTGCGGCATCAACACCATCCCCACCCAGGACGAGGCGACCAAGACAGCCTGGGCCGAGGTGCAGAACCAGTATCAGCGGCGGTCCGACCTGATCCCCAACCTGGTGGCGACGGTGAAGGGCTACGCGGCCCAGGAGAAGGGCGTGCTGGTCGAGGTCACCCAGGCCCGAGCCAGCGCCACCCAGGTCAAGGTCGACGCCTCGACCATCACCGACCCGGCCCAGTTCCAGCAGTACGCCGCCGCCCAGGACAAGCTGTCGGGCGTGTTGGGTCGGCTGATGATGATCCAGGAGAGCTATCCGGAGCTGAAGTCGAACCAGAACTTCCTGGCCCTGCAGAGCCAGTTGGAAGGCACCGAGAACCGGATCTCGATCGCCCGGCGCGACTACAACAACACCGCCCAGGTCTACAACACCACGCTGCGGACCTTCCCCAGCATCATCTGGGCCAAGACGCTGTACGGCTCGCAGAAGCCGGCCCAGCTGTTCCAGGCCACGGCCAACGCCCAGTCGGCGCCCAGCATCGACTTCAGCGCCCCGCCGGCCCCGTCGGCCAACACCCAGCCCGGCCCGGCGAACTAGCGTGAGCACGACCGCTCTTTCCCTTCTCCTCCCCCGCGAGGCGGGGGAGGTGGCGCGTCGCCATCGGCGACGTGACGGAGGGGGCGCTCCGGTCACCGCACGACGCCCCCTCCGTCATGTCGCGTATCCGCGCCATGCCACCTCCCCCGTTTCACGGGTGAGGAGTTGGCTGCTCGCGGCGTTCATCCTGCTCCTCGCGACCCCCGCCCTGGCCGCCGCCCCCGCCTTCCCGGCCCTGACCGGCCGGGTGGTCGACAACGCCAACATCCTGTCGCCCCAGGTCGAGGCCGAGCTGACGACCAAGCTGGAGAACCTGGAGAAGACCACCGGCCGCCAGCTGGTGGTGGCCACCGTGCCCGATCTGCAGGGCTACGAGATCGAGGACTACGGCTACCAGCTGGGCCGCACCTGGGGCATCGGCCAGAAGGGGACCAACACCGGCGCCCTGCTGATCGTCGCCCCGACCGAGCGCAAGGTGCGCCTGGAGGTCGGCTACGGCCTGGAGCCGATTCTGACCGACGCCCTGTCCAGCCTGATCATCCAGACGACCGTGCTGCCGAAGTTCAAGGCCGGCGATCTCGAAGGCGGGGTCACGGCCGGGACCGACGCGGTCATCGCGCAGCTGGCCCTGCCCGACGAGGAGGCCAAGGCCAAGGCGGCCCAAGCGTTCAAGGTCTCGCAGGAGGCCGATCGCAACACCGGCCCCTCGCCAATCCTGGCCTTGCTGATCCTGTTCGTCGTCATCGTGGTGCTGAGCCAGATGTTCGGACGTCGCGGGCGGCGGGGCGGCGGCGGACTGGGCTCGGCCCTGCCCTGGATCATCCTGAACGGGATGCTCAGCGGCGGCGGCGGCCGCCACGGGGGCGGCGGCGGAGGGGGCGGCTTCTCCGGCGGCGGCGGCTCGTTCGGCGGCGGCGGATCTTCAGGGAGCTGGTGATGAAAAGCCTTTCGCAAGCCGACCAGGACCGCATCGCCAAGGCCGTGGCCGACGCCGAGAAGACCACCGCCGGCGAGATCTATTGCGTGCTAGCCCCCGAGGTCGGCGACGACCGCTCGGTTCCGCTGATCTGGGCGGCCAGCGCGGCGCTGCTGGTCCCGGCCCTGGCCCTGCTGGCCGGCTTCCGGCCCGAGATGCTGAGCCGGCTGTTCGGCGGCTGGAGCATCGGCCACGCCGCCGCCCAGGACGTCGCCATCCTCTCGGCCCTGCTGACCTATGTCGGCCTGCAGGCGGCGATCTTCGCCGTCGTCGCCGCCCTGGTCTGGATCCCCGCTGTGCGCCGAGGGCTGATCCCCGGCGCCGTCAAGACGGCCCGGGTGCGCCAGGCGGCCCTGGACTATTTCCTGGCCAAGGATCTGCACACGACCCGCCACCGCACCGGCGTGCTGATCTTCGCCGCCCTGGCCGAGCACCGGGTCGAGGTGATCGCCGACGAGGGCATCCACGCCGCCGCGCCCAAGGCGGTCTGGGACGAGGTGGTGGCCGACATGGTGGCCGGACTGAAGAACGGCCGCATCGCCGACGGCTTCGTGGCCGCCATCGCCCGGACCGGGGCCATCCTCGCCGCCCACGTCCCGCCGCGCCCCGACGACGCCAACGAACTGCCCGACGGCCTGACCGTGCTGCCGCGCTGAAACAAACCTCCAGCGCCGTCGCGCGTTCTCGGCGGGTGATCAGGAGGTTTCGATGACCGATCAAGACGACTTCACCGCCTTCCTCGACCAGCGTCGGAAGGTCGCGCGGGCCTATGTCAACGGCGACGCCGACCCGCTGACCGAGATCGCCGCCCAAGCCAATCCGGCCACCTTCTTCCCGCCCAGCGGCGGGTGCGAGCAGGGCGCCGGCCACGTCACCGCCGTCAACGTCCGCGGCGCCCGAAGCATGGCGGCCGGCGGCGAGACGACGCTGGAGATCCTGCACAGCCAGGCCAGCGGCGACCTGGCCTACTGGACCGGCCTGCAACACGCGTCCGTCCGCTTCGTGGGAAAGGACGAACCGGCGCGGATGAGCCTGCGCGTCACCGAGATCTTCCGGCGCGAGGACCGCGACTGGAAGATGATCCACCGGCACGCCGATTTCCTGTCAGAGCCCCAGCCTCGGCCGAAATGAAAAGGGGCGACCGGTTTCCCGATCGCCCCTTTCTGTCCCAGGTCCGCGCTTAGAACGACTTGCGGATCGTCAGACCGGCGGTGCGGGGCTGGCCGATCGTATAGCCCAACCGGGCCCGGCCGCCGCGCTCGCGGTCGAACGACAACAGCGGGTTCTCGTCGAAGGCGTTGTTGACATAGGCGATCAGGTCCAGCCCGTTGTCCATCTGCAGGCCGGCGCTGAAGTTGACGATGTCGTAGCTGGGCAGTTGCAGGTCCAGCACGGTGGCGTCGTTGCCCGAGGCCCCGCCGAACGGCAGGCCCGAGACGAAGGAGCGCGGGTTGTTCTCCTGGTCGCTGGCCTGGGTGTAGCGGTCGCCGACATGCTGGTATGAGGCGGTGACATAGCCGTCCATCGTGTCGGTCAGGGTCCGCGTATAGGTGGCGTTGATCGAGATCTGGAACTTGGGCACCGAGGGCAGGCGGTTGCCTTCGCGGATGCCGCCGATCACCGTCCCTGTTCCGTCGCGCACCGTGGAGTCGAACTCGGCCTCCAGCAGGCTGCCCGAGACGCTGAGGTCGAAACCGGGCGCCAGGCGGGCCGACAGCTCGCCCTCGATCCCCTTGGTGTGGGCCTTGGGCACGTTGAACACCACGCGCGACGAGCACGAGCCGGCGTCCAGCGTCGTCTGCAGATTCTTGATGTCGGTGTAGAACACCGCGCCGTTGAAGGTGACGCCGCCGAACCGCGACTTCACCCCGCCCTCGTAGTTCCACAGCGTCTCGTCGTCATACGACTGGAAGCCGCCGAAGATCGCCGCGTCCTGCGGCGTGCAGAGCGGCAGGTTCAGCGGGTCGTTGACCCCGCCCAGCCGGAAGCCCTTGGAGGCCTGGGCGTTGAAGGTCAGGGCCGGGGTGGCCTTGTAGCTGAGCAGCAGGCGGGGGGTGAAGCCGTCGGACGAGGTGTTGTCGACCTGGTCGTCGCCGTTGGCGAACAGGCCGCCGGAGGTGAAACGGCGCTCCTCGTTGAAGTCGTAATAGCGTCCGCCGGCCGTCACGGTCAGCTTTTGATACTCGTAGCTGGCCTCGCCGAAGACCGCCTTCTGCTCGATGTCGTAGGGCAGCGAGGCGTTGTAGGGCGAGTTGAGCGGGAAGCCGTTGGCCACGGCCGCCGAGGTGCCTGCCCCCAGGGTCGCGTCGGTATAGGCGTCGTAGCCGGGCGTCGGCAGCCGCTGGTTATAGACCCGGTCGACCTTCGAATAGAACGCGCCGACCAGCCACTGGAACGGGCTGTCGTTGTCCGAGCTCAGGCGCAGTTCCTGGGTGAACTGCTCGAGGTCCGTGGTGTCGACCAGCTTGGACGGCAGGGTGACGGCCGCGTCCGGGAAGCCCAGGTCCACCGACACGCTGCCGGTCAGGGCGCTGGCGTCGCGATTCACGTCGATCTTGCGGTCGATATAGCTGGTGACCGAGGTCAGCTCGACGGCGTCGAAGCCGAACGAGGCGGTCAGGTCGCCCAGGAAGGTCTTGTCGCCGAAGCTCTCGTCCAGCAGCAGGTACTGCTCGCGCTCGCCCATCGTGATGGCCGGACGGGTGGTGGTGAACGGGTTGGCGAACAGGTTGAACGCCTCCTGGCGGTTGAAGCCGCCGGCGTGGATCTCCTGATAGACTAGGCGCGGCGTGATGCTGATGGCGTCGGTCGGCTGGAACAGCAGCGAGACCCGGCCGCCGCGGCGATAGCCGTCGTTGACGTTGTTCTTGCGCGTGCCGCCCTCGCCCAGGGCGTCGACGAAGCCGGCGTACTGGGTGTCGTAGCCGACCACCCGCAGGGCCGCCTTGTCCGACAGCGGCAGGTTGACCGCGCCCTTGATGTAGCCGCCGACGTCGCCGCTTTGCAGCACGTTGAAGTTGGCCTCGACCACGCCCTCCTGGGCGCCCAGCTTGGGCTGGTTGGTGATGTAGCGGATGGTGCCGCCGACCGAGCCGGAGCCGAACAGCGTGCCCTGCGGGCCGCGCAGGGTCTCGACGCGGTTCAGGTCGAACAGGTCGACGTCGGGCGTGAACAGCGACAGCGAGATCACCGACTCGTCGAGATAGACCCCGACCTGCTCCTTGACGCCCGGCTGGTCGCGGACCACCTGGCCGGCCGAGACGCCGCGCACCGACACCTGGCTCTGGCCCGGGCCGAGGTTCTGGATCGTCAGGCTGGCGACGTTGCGCGAGAGGTCCTCGAGCGTCACAGCGCCCGACTTCTGGATGTCGGCCTCGGTCTGGGCGTTGATCGAGAACGGCACGTCCAGGATCGTCGCGTCGCGCTTGGTGGCGGTGACGATCAGCTCCTCGACGGTGTTGGACTGTTGGGCGAAGCCGACCGCCGGCAGGGCGATCGACGCCGCCAGGGCGGTCGCGGCCAGCAAGGCATGCCGACGATGGATTGAGCTAAGGGTCGTGGGGCGCATGAATTCCTCCCGCTTATGTTTTTTAGCGGCCATTGATTATAATTATTGGCCACAACCTAAGCGTTCTTGCCCGAATCGATGAAAGTCAACGCCAAACTAAACCGTGGCTTAGATGCACGGATTTTTCCCAAAGACGAGTGGATTGCGGGCAACAATGTCCCGAGTTCTCTTCGTGATAACGCAACGTAATGGTCAAGCTCTAAAGCTTTGCCTGGTGAATGTTACCGCTATCACGATCTGATCTGCTTTACGTGCGCGTGACCTTTCGCGGAGGGAAATCCCGGTCTAGGGTGGCCGCCAATTCAAACTAACGTTTTAAAGGGGAGTGCGCCCAAATGCGCGAAGCGGTCATCGTCTCTTACGCCCGGACCGGCCTGGCCAAGTCCGTCCGCGGCGGGTTCAACAACACCCACGGCGCGGCCATGGCCGGCCACGCCATCCAGCACGCCGTGTCGCGCGCCGGCCTCGAAGGCGGCGAAGTCGAAGACGTGGCCCTGGGCTGCGGCGGCCCCGAGGGCGCCACCGGCATGAACGTCGCCCGCAACGCCGCCATGTGGGCCGGCCTGCCGGTCACCGTCTCGGGCCAGACCATCAACCGCTTCTGCTCGTCGGGCCTGCAGGCCATCGCCACGGCGGCCAACTATGTCCGCAACGACGGCGCCAATGTCGCCATCGGCGGCGGCGTCGAGTCGATCTCCCTGGTGAATGCCGGCGGCCACATGAACCGCTTCCACATCACCGAGGAAAAGCTGCTCAAGACCCATCCGGCCCTGTGGATGGCGATGATCGACACCGCCGACATCGTGGCCAAGCGCTACAATGTCAGCCGCGAATACCAGGACGAGTATTCGCTGCGCAGCCAGCAGCGGATCGCCGCCGCCCAAGCCAGCGGCTTGTTCGACCAAGAAATCGTGCCGATGGCCACCAAGATGAAGGTGGTCAACAAGGAGACCAAGGAAGAGAGCCTGGTCGACTACGTGGTCTCCAAGGACGAATGCAATCGTCCGGAGACCACCCTTGAGGGCCTGGCCAAGCTGGAGCCCGTCAAGGGTCCGGGCAACTTCGTCACCGCCGGCAACGCCAGCCAGCTGTCGGACGGCGCCGCCGCCGTGGTGATCATGGACGCCAAGGAAGCCGCCCGCCGCAACCTCGAGCCGCTGGGCCTGTTCAAGGGCTTCGCCGTCGCCGGCTGCGAGCCCGACGAGATGGGCATCGGCCCCGTCTTCGCCGTGCCGCGCCTGCTGGAACGCCACGGCCTGAAGGTCGACGACATCGACCTGTGGGAGCTGAACGAGGCCTTCGCCTCGCAGTGCCTCTACAGCCGCGACCGCCTGGGCATCGATCCGGAGAAGTACAACGTCAACGGCGGCTCGATCGCCATCGGCCACCCGTTCGGCATGACCGGCGCCCGCTGCGCCGGCCACCTGCTGCTGGAAGGCAAGCGCCGCAAGGCCAAGCTGGGCGTGGTGACCATGTGCATCGGCGGCGGCATGGGCGCGGCGGGTCTGTTCGAAATCTTCTGACAGCAGCT
Source organism: Caulobacter sp. Root1455 (assembly GCF_001426905.1). GTDB lineage: Bacteria > Pseudomonadota > Alphaproteobacteria > Caulobacterales > Caulobacteraceae > Caulobacter. The sequence goes on along the minus strand of NZ_LMFQ01000020.1, from coordinate 70,381 downwards.
GGGGACAGGCGCATGCGCCTGTCCCCAGCCACCGCACGGATTAAGTCGAAACTTACTTGCCAAGCCCCTGAATTCTTCACGAATTCAGGGGCTTAATTCATTCTCGCCTTGGTTGCTCACCGCCTGAAGGTTGCGCCGAATTAATGATGAGCCCGGTTGATCCCCGGCGGAACGCCGTTATTTAAGCCGTCCGGAACACGGCCTCCCCCACCAGCGCGCCGCCAGACAAAGATCAAGACCATGGCCGCCAAGGCCCTCTTCCCCCTCGCCGCCGTCCTGTCGGTCGTCATCGGCCTGCTGCTGCCCGTCCCCGGCGCCGGGCGTCAGGACCTCGACGCGCGCGGCCATTACGAGCTGATGGACGTCGGAAACTAAGGCTCGCGCTCGGGTTCCGGCCGGGGAACGACCCGGTCGGTCAGCTTTCGCCAGACGAACGAAAACCCAGCCAGCAGCATCGCGCCCAGCAGGATCACGCTGAACAGGTAGCCGATCTTCAAGCCCAGATTCACCACCAGGAAGGCGTCGACCGCCGCCGGCGGGTGGAAGACCTTCAGCCGCAGCATGGCGATCACCGCCAGCCCCACCGCGACCGCCGCCAGGGTCGGCGAGGAGCCGCCGACCAGCAGGACCAGATAGCCGGCCAGGGCCGCGGTCAGGTGTCCGCCGATCAGGGCCTTGGGCTTGGCCGGCTCGGAGCGCGGCGCGCCCATCACCAGGGCGATCGAGGTGATGAAGGGGATCTGCCAATAGGGGATCGCCGTCAGCCGCGAGGCCAGGACCAGGGCCCCGACGCAGAACGCGGCGCCGAGCCCGGCGAAGGCCATCCATCCGGCGACGGGGGTGCGAAGGAAGCGGCGGGCGCCCCGCGCTCCGGCTTGCAGCGTCTCTTCGGCGGTCACGTCCCCTCCCCCCAAGGTCCAGCTGAAGCGCCAGCATGGTTCGCGCGCGGGGCCGGATTCGGCAAGGTCGAGAACGGTGATCAACGAATTTCAGGGATGCGGGACGGCGCCCTCTTGAACGCCCACGAACCGCAACCATCTTTGTTGCTGATCAGCCGCTCCTCGGCGGAGATCGTTCAACAGGACCCGCCGTCATGGCCGCCCCCGTCAAGGCCCTCTTCGCCCTCGCCGCCGTCGCCGCCGTCTCGATCGGCCTGCTGCTGCCCGTCCCCGGCGCCGTGCGCCAGAACCTCGACGCGCGCGGCCATTACGAGCTGATGGACGTGGGGAACTAGCGACCTGTCATCCCGGACAAGCGCGCAGCGCGAAGATCCGGGACCGCCGCAAGCGCGGCGCTCACGCGTCGGTCCCGGCTCTTCGCTACGCTACGGCCGGGATGACAAAGCATTGTTGGAATTTTACGGCCTCGGCTGGGCGTCCAGCTCGGCTGGCCGCGCCGCGCAGCCCTTCAGCACCTGGCCGTTGATCGTCACCTCGGCGCGATAGCCGTACCGCCGGTCCGACATGCCGTCCGAGCAGGGCTCGGGCCGCAGCTTGAACACCAGACCGCCCACGCCCCAGACGCCGGCGTCGCCCTCGAGCCGGACGCCGGTGTTGGCCGCGCCGACGTCCGGCTGGCCGGCCCGCGACAGCGTCAGGCCGTCGTCCTGGATCCGCCCGCCCCAGAACGGCTCGGTCCCGACCAGCCGGAAGTCGCCGGAGAAGTCCGGTCCCGGCGGGGCCGAGGCCGGGGCGTCGGCCGGGGCGGTCGAGGCCCCCTCGGACGCGCCCATCGGCGCCTCGCCGCAACCGGCGAGCATCAGGATCAGGCCCAGGGTCGGGCCCAGGGTCAGGCAAAGAGCGGCGGCGGGACGAAGCATGGCGGCGCTATCCTCGGATGGGCGGCTCACGCTAGACTCCCGCGCGATGAATCGGAACGCCCCTCCCGTCTTCTACGAGTTCTTCGCCGGCGGCGGCATGGCGCGCCTCGGCCTGGGCGAGGCCTGGACCTGCGCCTTCGCCAACGACTTCGACCCGGTCAAGGCCGCGACCTATCGCGACAACCACCAAGACGCCGCGTCTCACTTCCACCAGGGCGACGTCTGGAAGATCGCTCCCGCCGACCTGCCCGGACAGGCGGATCTGGCCTGGGCCTCCAGCCCCTGCCAGGACTTCAGCCTGGCCGGGGCCCGGGCCGGCCTGCAAGGCGGCCGGTCCTCGGCCTTCTTCGGCTTCTGGAAGCTGATGGAGGCCTTGTCCGCCGAAGGCCGCGGCCCCGACACGGTGGTGGTCGAGAACGTCGTGGGTCTGCTGACCTCGCACGGCGGCGCCGATTTCACCGCCCTGTGCCGCGCCCTGGCCGGCCAGGGCTACCGCTTCGGCGCCCTGGAGATCGACGCCGCCCGCTTTGTCCCGCAGTCGCGGCCCCGAGTGTTCGTGATCGCCACGCGCCTGCCGGTCGACGGCCTGACGGGGACCAGCCCGTTCCAGACCCGCGCCGTGCGCGAGGCCCACGCGCGCCTGCCCGCCGAGCTGGCGGCTGCCTGGACCTGGTGGGGCCTGCCCGCCCCGCCGGCCAGAAACACCGATCTGGCCGCCCTGCTCGAACCCGACGACCAGATGACCTGGCGGACGGACGAGGCGACGACGACCCTGCTGGACATGATGGCCCCCGCCCACCGCGCCGCCGTCGAGGCCCGCGTCCAGAGCGGCGAGCGGGCGGTCGGCGCGGTCTTCCGGCGGATGCGCAGCGGCGAGCAGCGGGCGGAGATCCGCTTCGACGGCCTGGCCGGCTGCCTGCGCACCCCGCGCGGCGGCTCCTCGCGCCAGACCCTGCTGGTGATCGACGACGGCAAGGTCCGCTCGCGCTTGCTCAGCCCCCGCGAGGGCGCTCGGCTGATGGGTCTGCCCGAGGCCTATCGCCTGCCCAGGAGCGCCACCGCCGGCCTGCATGTGATCGGCGACGGGGTGGCCGCGCCGGTGGTGCGCTGGCTGTCGGAGCGGCTTCTGACTCCGCTCGCCCTCAGGAAATCTGCGCCGCTCGCCGCCGAATGAGCCGCTGACACGCCAAAACCCACGGCCTAAGGTGGATTAGACCCGGAAGCGCGATAGCCGAAAGTGGTTGCCGGTTTCGGCGGTTATCGCGCTTCCCGAACTAACCCCCCTTTTGGGGGCCGACCAATCCAGCCAAGCGAGACTTCCCATGGACGACGCCTCCTCGATCTACGACGCCGCGCGGTTCAAGCGCGCCGGGCGCGGCAAGATCTTCGACTCGATCCTCGACACGGTCGGCGACACGCCGCTGGTCCGCCTGCCCAACCTGACCGCCGAACTGAAGCCCAAGGGCACGGTCGTGGCCAAGCTGGAGTTCTTCAACCCGCTGGCCTCGGTCAAGGACCGCATCGGCGTGGCGATGATCGAATATCTGGAGGCCAAGGGCCTGCTGAAGCCGGGCGGCGTGATCGTCGAGCCGACCAGCGGCAACACCGGCATCGCCCTGGCCTTCGTGGCCGCCGCCAAGGGCTACAAGCTGACCCTGGTCATGCCCGAGAGCATGTCGATCGAGCGTCGCAAGATGCTGCTGCTGCTGGGCGCCAAGCTGGAGCTGACCCCGGCCGAGAAGGGCATGCGCGGCGCCGTCGCCCGGGCCCAGGAGATCATCGACGCCACGCCCGGCGCGGTGATGCCCCAGCAGTTCGAGAACACCGCCAACCCGCTGATCCACCGCGTCTCGACGGCCGAGGAGATCTGGAACGACACCGCCGGCGCCGTGGACGCCGTGGTCTCGGGCGTCGGCACCGGCGGCACCATCTCGGGCGTCGGCCAGGTGCTGAAGGCCCGCAAGCCGTCGGTGAAGATGGTCGCGGTCGAGCCCGAGGCCTCGGCCGTGCTGTCGGGCGGCGCGCCGGGCCCGCACAAGATCCAGGGCATCGGCGCCGGCTTCGTGCCGGGCATCCTCGATCGCGGGGTGATCGACGAGATCATCCAGGTGTCGAACGACGACAGCTTCGCCATGGCCCGAAAGGCGGCCTCGACCGAGGGCCTACCGGTCGGCATCAGCTCGGGCGCGGCCCTGACCGCGGCCTTCGACCTGGCCATGCGCGACGACTACGCCGGCAAGCTGATCGTGGCGATCATCCCCAGCTTCGCCGAGCGCTATCTGTCGACGGCGCTGTTCGAAGGGCTCTGATCCCGACCTGCTCCCCTTTGGGCGGCGGGGACGTTACGACGCCATGAGCGACGTCTTCGACCCCGCCAAGCGCTCGGCCGTGATGGCCCGGATCAAGAGCCGGGACACCAAGCCCGAGCTGTTGCTGCGCCGCCTGCTGACCGATCTCGGCGCGCGTTACCGCCTGCACCGCAAGGACCTGCCCGGCTCGCCCGACGTGGCGATGCCGGGCCGGCGGCTGGCGATCTTCGTGCACGGCTGCTTCTGGCACGGCCACGACTGCCCGCGCGGCTCCCGCGTGCCCAAGACCAACCGCGACTACTGGCTGGCCAAGGTGGCGCGCAACACGGCCCGGGACGCGCGGAACCTCGCCGACCTCACCGCCGCCGGCTGGCGGGTGGAGACGGTGTGGGAATGTCAGATGAAGGATCAGGCGGCGCTGAAGGAGAGGCTGGCGAAGGTGCTCGACAGCCCTCCCCCTGTGGGGGAGGCGGCCGAAGGCCGGTGGGGGGTGTCTTAGGCCGTTCGATCCTGCGGGCGGGAAGATCCCATTACTCCCCCCTCCGTCGGCTGCGCCGACACCTCCCCCACGGGGGGAGGACCTAAGCCGCCGCCCTCGCCGCCGCCGCCGGCAGCACTTCGCTGAGCGCCGCGTGCAGCTGGCTGGGATCGATCGGCTTGGCGACGTGGGCGTTCATGCCGGCCGCGTGGCAGGCCTCCCAGTCCTTGGCGGTGGCCGAGGCGGTGACGGCGATCACCGGGATGTCGCGATTGGGGCCGTCGGCGGCGCGCAGCTGGCGCGTGGCGTCGCGGCCGTCCATGCCCGGCATGTAGACGTCCATCAGCATGACGTCGAACACCTCGGAATGCAGCAGCTCCAGGGCCCGCTCGCCGGACTCGGCCAGGGTGGGCTGGATGCCGAACGACTGCAGGACCAGCTCGATGGCCCGGCGGTTGACCACGTGGTCGTCGACCACCAGGACCCGCGCGCCCTCGATGACGGCCCCGCCGGCTCGGGCGTCCGGCGCTTCGGCGGCCTCGACCCGGACTTCCAGCCGGAAGCGCGCGCCCTTGCCGGGCTTGCTGGTCACCGTCAGGTCGCCGCCCATCAGCCGGGCCAGTTCGCGGCTGATCACCAGACCCAGGCCCGAGCCGCCGTGCTCGCGCGCCACGTTCGAGGCCAGTTGGTCGAACGGCGTGAACAGCCGCGCCACCTGCTCTTCGGCCAGGCCGCGCCCGGTGTCGGCGACGATCGCCTCGAACATCAGGTGATCGCCGGCCTCGCGCGTCGACAGCCGCACGGTGACCGCGCCGCGCTCGGTGAACTTGATGGCGTTGGACAGCAGGTTGTTGAGCACCTGGCGCAGCCGCATGGAATCGCCCGCAACCCACCGAGGAAGGTGCGCCGCGCCCTCGACCCGCAGGCGCAGGCCCTTCTTGTTGGCGTCTGGCCGCCACAGACGCAGGGTGTCGGCCATGGCCTGGCGCAGATCGAACGGAGCCTGCTCGACCGCCATCCGCCCGGCGTCCAGGCGTGACAGGTCCAGCAGATCGTTGAGCAGGGTGCGCATCATCGCGCCGGCGTCGCCGATCAGCTGGGCGTGGATCTTGGAGGCGGCGTCGGGCACGTCGCTGTGCAGGCGCGCCGCCCCGGCCAGGATGGCGCTGATGGGCGTGCGCAGCTCATGGCTGATCATGGCCACGAAGGCCGACTTGGCGGCGACGGCTTCCTCGGCCTCGTGGCGGCGGCGCTCGGCCTCCTCCTTGGCGGCGGCCTCGGCGGTCAGGGCCTTTTCCAGCGTGCGGGCGGCCACGGCCACCGAGACGATCAGCAGCAACACGCCGCACCACAGGGCGCTGGCCAGGGGTGCGTTCGGATTGGCCGCCCGGGCCACGAACGGCACGATCAGCAGATAGACGACGTGCGGGGCGGCGGCCGAGATCGTCGCCGACCTCAGGCTGGAATTGACGACGATGACGTTCAGCAGGGCGCCGGCCAGCAGCATGCCGCCCAGGGTCGGCGCGAAGCGCACGGCCGAGCCGAACAGCGGCAGCGACAGGGATCCGAAGATGATCGAGGTGATCGCGGGCATGGCCGCCACGGCCCACCGCAGGGCGCGACCGGGATGGGGCTGCCGCAGCAACCGGCGGATCAGCAGCAGCTCCAGCAGCTGGGCGGCCGCATAGGTCCCGGCCCACAGCCAAGTCCAGGCGGCGCCCATGAAGACGTGCAGCATCAGGGCGATCATCACCGTGGCGAGGACGCGCAGATGGAGATTGCCGCGACGCGCGAGCGCCGCCCTCACCTCTCCCGACTGATGTCGTACGTCGCCCACACAGCCCCCCGTGCCGCGCGGTCCCCACCGCGCGCCGAAGCCCATAGCATGAAACAGTGTCGCTAAGAGGGGGTGAAAAACCTGATTCGTTGACGTCTTTTTCTCGGACCACGGATCGAACCTGCCCCCGTTCCCGATCGGAACAGGTATTTTCAGGTCGCGGGCGGCGGCGTGTTGAGATTCACGATCACGCCTTGTCTGGACAGGTCACGAAGCGGTCTCGGGGGGCGGTCCCACGGCGCGGGCCAGCGACAACGCGTCGCAGCCGCCCAGATCGACCAGCTTGAGTCGGGCGCCGGCCCCCGAGACGATGGACAGGGACGACTTGGGCACGCCCAGGGTCTTGGCCAGCAGGGCCAGCAACGCGGCGTTGGCCGCGCCCTCGACCGGCGGGGCGGCGACCCGCACCTTCAGATAGGGCCGGCCGTCGCCGTCGACCGCCCAGCCGTCGATCGCCTCGCGCCCGCCGCGCGGGGTGAGGCGGACCGCCAGGCGCATGATCCGCTAGTAGCCGCCGACCAGGCGAATGAGCGTGTCGCGCAGGGCCGGCAGCAGGATGGCCCGCACGCCGGTGATGATCAGCAACACGACGATCGGGCTGATGTCGACGCCGCCGAGCGGCGGAATGATCCGCTGGAACGGCCGCAGCACCGGCCCGGTCACCCGGTCGAGGAAGGTGCTGATCTGATAGACCGCCCGGTTGCGCAGATTGATGATGTCGAACGCCACCAGCCAGCTCAGCACGGCCGAGATGATGATCGCCCACCACAGAAGGCTCAGCAGGGCGCCGATGATGAAGAAGACGAAGGTGATGAGGGCGATCATGAGCTTCCCGTCCAAGTGCACCGCTTCTTGCCGCGCCTCGACGGCCCTGGCAAGCAATGGCCGCCGATAGAGCCAACCGGACGCTTGACGAGCCCGCCGCCCCAACGTATTTCCGCGCTTCCTTGGGGCCGTAGCTCAGATGGTAGAGCGCCTCGTTCGCAATGAGGAGGTCAGGGGTTCGATTCCCCTCGGCTCCACCAAGGACCTTCCAGACATCCATTGACCGTTGGCGTCGACCGCCGCCGCGCCCGCTTTTCGCGCGGGATCCGCCTGATCGCGTCCGGCGCCCGCGCGGGTCTGGACAAGGCGCGGGCGGCGCCCGACGGTCCGCTCCCTGGATCGGGAGGGCGTGTCTTGCGTATCGGAAACCTGCTTTTGCTGTCGGCCGCCTGCGCGGCGCTTTCCGCGCCGGCCCTGGCCGCCTCGCCCGCCGCCGACCTGGCCCGCCAGCGCGCCGCCGCGGCGCGCGTCCAGATCGTCCGCGACGACTGGGGCATCGCCCACGTCCACGGCAAGAGCGACGCCGACGCTGTGTTCGGCATGGTCTACGCCCAGGCCGAGGACGACTTCAATCGGGTGGAGGCCAACTACCTGACGGCCCTGGGGCGCACGGCCGAGGCCGAGGGGGAAAAGGCGGTCTGGCAGGATCTGCGGATGAAGCTGTTCGTCGATCCGGCCGACCTTCAGGCCCGCTATGCCCAGAGCCCCGCCTGGCTGAAGACCCTGATGGACGCCTGGGCCGACGGCCTGAACTTCTACCTGGCCACCCATCCGGCGACCAAGCCGAAGGTCATCACGCGCTTCGAACCCTGGATGGCGCTGAGCTTCACCGAGGGCAGCATCGGCGGCGACGTCGAGCGGATCTCGCTGGGCGAACTGGAGGCCTTCTACGGCAAGCCGCAGATGCAGGCCTCAGTCGAGGTCAAGGCCCGCGAGTTCGCCCAGGCCGTCGCGTTTCGCGAACCGACGGGTTCGAACGGCTTCGCCATCGCCCCGTCCAACACCCAGGACGGCCACGCCCTGCTGCTGATCAACCCGCACACCTCGTTCTTCTTCCGCTCCGAGCTGCAGATGACCAGCGACGCGGGGCTGAACGCCTATGGCGCGGCGACCTGGGGGCAGTTCTTCGTCTATCAGGGCTTCAACGCCCATGCCGGCTGGATGCACACCTCCAGCACGGTCGACGTCGTCGACGAGTTCGCCGAGACGATCATCCGCAAGGACGGCAAGCTGTTCTACAAGTACGGGACCGAAGAGCGGCCGGTGACCGTCTCGACGGTCGAGGTTCCCTACAAGGCCGCCGACGGCGCCCTGGCCCGCAAGACCTTCACCGTCTACCGCACCCACCACGGCCCGATCGTTCGGACGGCGGAAGGCAAGTGGGTCGCCTTCGCCATGATGTACAAGCCGGTCGAGGCGCTGGAGCAGTCGTTCCTGCGCACCAAGGCCGTCGACTACGCCGGCTTCCTGAAGGTGGCCGAGCTGAAGGCCAATTCCTCCAACAACACCCTGTTCGCCGACGACAAGGGCGAGGTGGCCTATCTGCACCCGCAGTTCATCCCCCGGCGCGACGATCGCTTCGACTACACCAAGCCGGTCGATGGTTCGGACCCAGCCACCGACTGGAAAGGCTTGCACGCCCTTTCCGAGGCGCCCCACCTGAAGAACCCGCCCAACGGCTGGCTGATGAACACCAACAACTGGCCCTATTCGGCGGCCGGTCCCTACAGCCCCAAACAGGCCGACTTCCCGCGCTACATGGACAGCGTCGGCGAGACGCCGCGCGGGATCCACGCCACGCGGGTGCTGAGCGCGCGCAAGGACTTCACCCCCTCGACCCTGATCGCGGCGGCCTACGACCCCTATCTGACCGCCTTCGCCGACCTGATCCCGACCCTGTCGAAAGCCTATGACGAGACGCCCGACGGCGACCCGGCCAAGGCGCGGCTCGCGCCCCAGATGGCGGCGCTGAAGGCCTGGGACCTGAAGTGGTCGGCGGCCTCCACCGAGACCTCGCTGGCGGTGTTCTGGGGCGAGGCCCTGTGGGCCAAGTCCGCGGGCGAGGCCAAGAAGCAGGGCGTGTCGGTCTACAGGTACATGGCCGAGACCACGACCCCCGCCCAGAAGCTGGAGGCCCTGGCCGAGGCTTCCGATCGGCTGACCGCCGACTTCGGCGACTGGCGCACGCCCTGGGGCCGGATAAACCGCTTCCAGCGCAACGACGGCGCGATCGTCCAGACTTTCGATGACGAGAAGCCCTCGATCCCGGTCCCCTTCGCCTCGGGCCAGTGGGGCTCGCTGGCCTCGTTCGGGGCCAAGCGCTGGCCGGGCACGAAGAAGTACTACGGGACCAGCGGCAACAGCTTCGTGGCCGTGGTCGAGTTCGGGCCGAAGGTGAAGGCCCTGGCGGTGTCCGCCGGCGGCGAAAGCGGCGACCCGGCGTCCAGGCACTTCACCGACCAGGCCCAGCGCTACGCGAACGGCGAGCTGCGGACGGTGTACTTCTATCCCGTCCAGCTGACGGGCCATGTCGAGCGCGCCTACCGGCCGGGCGAGGCCAAGTAGCGAACGCCGCTTGAGCTGGGCGCGATTACAGCCCATGGTTGGCCCCGGGGGAGACATCACATGAACCTTGTCCACGCAATCCGCACCATGGGCCGCGGCGCGAGCGTCGCCGGCCTGGCGCTGGTCCTGAGCGCCTGCGCGCTGTTCGCCCCGCCCTATGACGCCACCCTCGACGAAAAGACCACCAGCGCCTACGAGAGCGTGGCCAAGCTGGCGGCCCAGGCCGAGATGGGCCTCTACCAGGACAAGGCCACCTATCCGGGCGCGGTCGACACCTACGCCACCATCCAGGGAGCCCTGGCGGTGGTCGCCGTGCGCGCCGCCTCGGCGCCGGTGGCCGGCAAGCGGGCCGCGGACGCGCGCGACGCCACAGTTGGCTTCATCAAGGGCTGCAGCGCCCAGGTCTCGGGCCTGGCGACGCTGCACAAGACCTACGGCGTCGTCCCCGGAACCGGGGCGACCACGGCCATGATGGTCAGCTGCGACCAGGCGGCCAAGGCCGTCGGCGCCATGAAGAACTAAGGGGCGAGAACCTATGGTCGACTTCGCGAACCTGAACATCGACAACGTTGACGAGCTGGTCTCGGCGCTGGAGGACGAGCTGGGCGGGGTGTCCACCAAGTGGTGGAACGCCAACAAGTCGGTGGTCGCCGGCTATCTGCGCAGCCTGGCCGAGGCGACGATGCAGACGCGGCTGGCCCTGGCCAACAACCAGATCCCGGCCGAGGCGGCCGACATGATCATGCGCAACCAGCAGCTGGCCTTCAACCAGACCCTGCAGTTCACCAAGTTCATGACCCTGGTCCTGGCCCAGCAGCTGCTGGACGCGACGTTCAAGCTGATCGGCTGGGTGATCTTCAACAAGACCGGCGTGAACCTGGCGCCGAGCCTGGTGCAGCCGACGGGCGCGCCGCCGGCGGCCTGACGAGCTCCGCGAGGGGCGCTCAACAGCCCCTAGTGATCCGCCGCCCGGGCCAGCTTCCAGCGAATCTTGGCGCCCTTCTCGGGGCGGACCTGGCTCTTGAGCAGGATGGCGCCGGCGGGGCGCGACTGGCCGTGGTCGAAATGGGCCGAGGGGGTGATGGCCACGTCGACCGCGTCGTTGCGCAGCCACCAGCCGACATTGGACGGTCCCTTGATCAGCACGCTCTTGCCGTCGCGGGCCAGCGAGGCGCGGGCGTCCGGATGCAGGTGGAAGGTGACCGAGAACGGCAGGTAGCGGCGCGGGCCGTCGGGGTTGGCAGAACCGATCGGGATCAGGCTGTCCTCGCCGCGCAGCTCGTCGGCCTTGAGGTCGAGATAGAGCCGCCGAGCGTGGGTCAGGCCCAGGCGTCGCCAGCCGTCGTGGACGATGTCCAGCCACACCCCGACGTCGGCGTCGTGGCGCTTGACCTCGACCTCGGTGACGCCGTCGACCAGCCAAGGGCCCAGGGCGTCGGAGCGCCAGCCCGAAAGCGGTCGTCCGGCCGAGCCGTCGCCCACCGATACGGTCGAGGCGGCGCCGGAAAGCCGGAAGGCGTTGGCGCCGACAGCCTCCGGGCTCCAGCCGCAGCTGGTGATCAGCCTGTCCTTGCCGAAGACGATCTCGACGGCGGCCGGCTGGGCGCAGGCGGTGACGCTGAGCACGCCGACGGCCGGCGCTCCCGCGTCGGCCATCACCTGCAGGCTGCCGCCCTGCATCTTCTGGTAGCCCACATGCGGCGCGGTCTGGGGCGGGCGCGGTCCGGGGTCGTCATGCGCCAGGGCCGCCGCGATCCGCCGCGGCTCGATCGCCTCGCCGCCCTGGAAGGCGGCCAGGCAGCCGTCGGCCAGGGTGAAGAAGCGCACCGACGAGCTCAGGCGGTCGATGGCCCGGGTCAGCGACTCGGGCTGGGGCCGGCCGCGCTGGCCCAGGGCGTCGTCGAGGGTCAGCAGGTCGAACAACAGCTCCAGCCCCGCCTCGGGCGAACGGCTGGCGTGGCCGCCGTCGGGCAGGACCACGGCGTCCAGCAACGCGTTGACCCGCTTGAGGCCCTGGGTGATCAACCGGTCGCTGGCCTTGCCGGACAGGGCGCAGCCGGCGATCGTGACGACCACGGCCCGCTCGAGCCGGCGGTGCGGCGCGTCCGAGGCCTTGAGCAGTTGGCGGGCGCCGCGGGCGATGTCCAGCGCCATGGCCGAGATCTCGGCGTCGGAGGCTTCGGGCGACAGGGCGCGAGCCGCGCAGGCCAGGTGGAAGGTGCGCCGCTCCAGCCGCTCGCCGCTCCACGAGAACGCGTTCCAGACCCCAAACACCCGACGCCAATCCTGCAGCAGCCGCAGGGCCAGGCGGGCCGAGCCGGGCCCGGCCGCCATCAGGTGCGGCAGCCAGTCGAAACCGTGCAGGGCGGTGGCGAACTGGCGCGTCGGGCTGGCCTGGTCGAAGGGGTCGCCGGTCTCGCCCAGCCGCACGGCGCCGCCGTCCAGCACGAGCAGGCCGTCCAGAAGTTGGCGGCCGCGCTCGACATCGACGGGACGCGGATCGTGGGGATGGGCGGCCAGGCCGACCGGGCGCGGTCGGCTGATAGCGGCGCGGTGCGGCGGCGAGCCGAGCCATTCGCGTTCGAGGTTGCCCTTGATCGACGCGCCCAGCGCCTTGAGGACCACGCCCTTGGTGCGCGCGGCGCGTCCACGGGCCCCAAGAGCACGAGCGGAGGGGCCGCCGGCGAGGGCGGAGGATTTACGGGCGGAACCTGTCGCGGGAGCCCCCTCCATGCCGCTGGATCAGCCGCCCTTCAGGGCGCGGATATTGTCGGCATAGGCGGAGGGACCGCCCTTGAACACCGCGGAGCCGGCGACCAGGGCCGTGGCCCCCGCCGCCACGCATTGCGGGGCGGTGGCCGGGGTGACGCCGCCATCGACCTCGATGATGACGTCCAGGCCCCGCTGGTCGACCATCCTGCGCAGGGCCTCGACCTTGCGCAGCTGGCCGGGAATGAAGCTCTGGCCGCCGAAGCCGGGGTTCACCGACATCACCAGCAGCAGGTCGACGTCCTCCAGGATCCATTCGACGTGATCGATGGAGGTCGAGGGGTTGAACACCACCCCGGCCTTGGCCCCCAACTCGCGGATGCGCTTGAGGGAGCGGTGCAGGTGCGGGCCGGCTTCCGGATGGATGCTGATCAGGTCGGCCCCGGCGGCGCGGAACGCCTCGAGGTACGGATCGGCCGGGCTGATCATCAGGTGGACGTCGAACGGGATCTTGGCGTGCGGCCGAATCGCTTTGACGATGTCCGGACCGAGCGTGATGTTGGGCACGAAATGGCCGTCCATCACGTCGACATGCACCCAGTCGGCGCCGGCCGCCTCGATGGCGGAGACCTCTTCGCCCAGCTTGGCGAAGTCGGAGGCGAGAATGGACGGGGCGATCAGCGGCGCGGTCATGCCCATGGCTTAACGGGCTTGGCCTCGCGCTACAAGCGAGCCCGTTGTCGCGTAGGGTTTACGAGGTCTTTCGCCTCTCAAATCTTGGCGATCAGAGCTTTACGAACCGCGCCGCGAAGAAACCGTCCAGCCCGCCTTCGCGGTGGTGGGGCAGGATCCGCAGGGTTCCGCGCCGGGTCAGGCAGGCGGCGGGGGCGCCGCCCTCCTCCGCGGCGATCGGGTCCAGCGCCATGTCCGGACGGCGGGCGAGGAAGGCCTCGACCTGGGCCTCGCCCTCTTCGGGCTCCAACGAGCAGACGCAATAGACCAGGCGGCCGCCGGGCTTGAGCCGGCCCGCCGAGCTGTCGAGCAGCTTGCCCTGCACGCCGGCCAGGCTGGCCACGTCGCCGGGGCGGGCGGCCCACAGCACGTCGGGATGGCGGCGGAAGGTGCCGGTGGCCGAACAGGGGGCGTCCAGCAGCACCGCGTCGAAGGTGCGGGCGTCGTCCCACGCGCCGGCGTCGGCGGCGATCACCTCGGCCTGCATGTTCATGCGGGCCAGGTTCTCGGTGACGCGGCCCAGGCGGGCGGGCGAGCGGTCGACGGCGACCACCTGGGCCCCGGCCGCGACCATCTGCATGGTCTTGCCGCCGGGCGCGGCGCAGAGGTCCAGGGCGGTTTCGCCGGGCTTTAGGTTCAACAGGCGGGCGGGGATGGCGGCGGCGGCGTCCTGGATCCACCAGACGCCGTCCTCGAACGCCGGCCAGGCCGAGACGTCGCCGCGCCGTTCGGTGCGCAGGGTTCCGCCGGGCAGGATCTCGCCCTCCAGCTCGGCCGCCAGGGCGGTCGCATCGAAGTCGGGCTTCAGCGACAGGTCGGTGGCCGGCTCGAAGCCGATCTGGGCGGCGACCGCGTCGGCGGTGTCCTTGCCATAAGCGCTGACCCAGCGGGCGTAGAGCCACGGCGGGGCCAGATGTTCGGCGGCGTCCGACAGCCCGCCCTCGCGCAGCAGGCCGCGCAGCACGGCGTTGACCAGGCCCTTGAACGGGCGGCTGGCCTTGTTGGCGCCGGCCAGTTCGACGCTGGTGGCCACGGCGGCGAAGGCCGGAACCTCCAGGAAGAAGGCCTGGGTCGCGCCCAGGCGCAGCAGGTTGCGCACCCGCGGCGGCGGCTCCTTGGCCAGCTTGCCGGCCAGGGCGCGGTCGATGGGGCCGAGGTGGCGCAGGGCGGCCATGGCCAGGGCGCGCGCGAAGGCGCGCTCCCGCGGTTCGAGAAAGCGGAAAGCGTTGGCCGAAGCGGCCTCGTCGAGGCCCCCGCGACGCGACAGGGCCGCGTCGATGAGGGCAAGGGCGCCTTCCCGCGCGGGGAGGCCGTCGTTGAGTTCCTGAGTCACCCGCTCGCCGTGCCCCGAGGCGACGGCGAGCGCAAGCGGAAATCAGGCGGCGACGGAGCCCGAAGTCGCTTGGGGACCGGTCCGGGCGGTGCGCAGCACCGCGATCCCGAACACCACCATGCCGGTCACCAGCATGACTTCGCCGAGCGCCATGAACGGCACGACGCGCATGTCGCCCTTCACCAGCAGCACGGCCAGCAGCGGGCCGACCAGCAGGATGCCGATGTTCGACAGGGCGAAGTTCACCCAGGCCAGGCGCGGCGGACGGCGGTCGCCGGCCAGCGCGTAAAAGCCGCCCATGATCGCCAGGCTGACCCAGCCCAGCAGATTCACGTGAGCGTGCACGGGCATCAGGGTATGGTCCTGAGAGATGCCCATGACCATGCCCAGCACCATGCCGCAGATCCCATAGACGATGGCGCTGAGAAAAAACGCGTACGACACTCGAGGCATGACGTCCCCCCTTGAATGTGGTTCTCCTCGCGGGCGAGCCGCGAAGGCGGGACGTCTTATAGACAAAACCACGTTCGACAATCGTCGTTTTATGAAATCTTGTTAACCTTGGCAGGTGAGCGAATGAGCCAGGACCCAGCCCTTCCGCCCGGCGCGGCCCCCGACAAACCGCTGAGCCCGGCCGCCCGCCGCGCGCTGGAGGAGGCCGCCGCCCGCCGCGCGGCCGAACAGGCCGCCGCGCTTCCGACCGAGGAAGGCGGCCGCGACGGCCCCGAACCGACCCGCTTCGGCGACTGGGAGCGCAAGGGCGTGGCGGTGGATTTTTAGCCCACCCAAGGCTGAACATTTCCAAGGACCGTCATCCTCGGACTTGTTCCGAGGACCCCCCGGTCCGCCGCGCTGTGAGTCGAGGTCCGCCGCTGGCTCACCGCCTCACCGTCGACCTTCTTCTTGGCTGAAGCAGGGGTCCTCGGAACAAGTCCGAGGATGACGGTTGTTAAATGGCGAGCGCTAGTGCCCCGCCATCTCCGCCGCCACCTTCAGCGCCGCTTCGCGCGGGTCGTTGGCCGCCGTGATCGGGCGGCCGCAGACCAGGTGGCTGGCGCCGGCTTTCAGGGCGTCGGCCGGGGTGGCGGCGCGGGCCTGGTCGTTCTTGGCCGACCAAAAGGGACGCACGCCCGGCGTCACCACCAGGAAATCGGGCCCGGCGATCTCGCGGGCGAGCGACGCCTCCTGCGGCGAGGAGACGATGCCGTCGACCCCGCACTCCACCGCCTGGCGGATCCGCCGGGCGACCAGGTCACGGGCTGAAAAAGCATAGCCAAGTTCGATCAGGTCGGCGTCGGTCAGGCTGGTCAGCACGGTGACGGCCAGGATCTTCAGGTCCGAGCCGGCCTTGGCCTTGACGGCGGCCCGCATCACCTGCGGCTCGGCGTGGACGGTCAGCAGGTCGCAGCCGGCCCCGGCCAACACCCGGGCCGAGCGCTCCACGGTCGCGCCGATGTCGTGCAGCTTCCAGTCCAGGAAGATCTGTTTGCCCTCGCCCTTCAACTCGCGGGCCAGGGCCATGCCGTCGGTGGCCAGCAGCTCCAGCCCGATCTTGTAGAACGACACCGCGTCGCCCAGCGTCTCGACCATCTGACGGGCTTCGCCGACGCTGGGCAGGTCGAGCGGCAGGATCAGGCGCGGATCGGCGGTCATGGGAACGTCCCCGGGGGTTGGCGCGCACGGTCGCATCACCCTAAGAAGGATGCGGACCCGCGCGAATTGAAGGCTAAGCACGTCGAATGAGCCAGGCAGAACTCGCCGTCAACTTCTTCGTCGCCCTGTTCGCCCTGATCGACCCGATCGGCAACGTGCCGCTGTTCGCCGCCGCCACCCTGGGCGCGGCCGCCGCCGGCCGGAGGATGGTGGCGGTCTATATCGGCCTGTTCGTCGCGGCGTTCCTGATCTTCTTCTATTTCACCGGCGTTTCCCTGCTGGAGTTCTTCGGCATCTCGATGCCGGCCTTCCGCATCGCCGGCGGCATCATCCTGTTCATCCTGGGCCTGGACATGGTGCGCGACGACTTCACCACCATGTTCGCCGACGCGGCCGAGGGTATCGAGGGCCAGTCGGCGCGGGTCTACGCCAAGCAGCGGTTCGAGCGGCTGATCGTGCCGTTCGCCATGCCGCTGCTAATCGGTCCCGGCGCGATCTCGACGGTGATCATCTACGCCAGCGAGGCCAAGAGCTTCGGCCTGGCCGGCATGGCCCTGGGCTGCGGGGTGATCGCGGCCGTGGCGGTGGTGCTGGTGGCGACCTTCTGGGCCTCGCCGATCATCAGCAAGGTGCTGGGCCGGATCGGCATGAGCATCGTGGTGCGGGTGCTGGGCCTGATCCTCTGCGCCCTGGCGGTGCAATTCGTGCTGATCGGCGTGGGCGACGCCACGCGCGGCCTGATCCGGGCCGACGCCAAGGCGCCGTACGCCGAGCATCGGTAGCTAGACATCCTTCCCTCCCCCTTGCGGGGAGGGTGGCCCCGAAGGGGTCGGGTGGGGTTTGATGAGTCAAAGCGGCGGTGAAGCCCCACCCACCAGCTTCGCTGGTCCCCCCTTCCCCATGAAGGGGAGGGAAAAGCGCCAACCCTAGACCTTCCTGAACCGCGCCCCCTGGCTGGCCATCAGGGCCAAGGCCCAGTCGTCGGGGACCAGCTTGGCCAGCACCGCGATGGCCTTGTTGGGCGAGCCCGGCACGCAGACGGCGCGGTTGGCCTCGGCGGCCTCGTAGCCGGCGGCGGCCACCTCGTCGGCCCCCAGCCACAGCCAGGTCGGCAGGCTCTGGCTGACCTGGGCGCGGGTGCCGTTGACGTCGTGGAATTCCGAATAGGTGAAGCCGGGGCACAGGGCCGAGACGTGGACACCGGCGCCCTGGGTCTCCAGGTGCAGGCTCTGGGAGAATTTCACCAGGAAGCTCTTGGTCGCCGCGTAGAGCGTGTGGCCCGCCGCGCCGGGGGCCAGGCCGGCCAGGGAGGCGACGTTGACGATGCGGCCGAAGCCGCGCTCGATCATGCCCGGCAGCACCTTGTGGGTCAGGCCGCAGACCGAGACCAGCAGCACCTGCAGGAAGGCGCTCTGGTCGGCCCAGGTCGTCTGGGCGTAGGCGCCGGGCAGACCGTAGCCGGCGTTGTTGACCAGAGCGTCGACCACCCGGCCCTCGGCCTCGATGGCGGCCAGCAGGTTGTCGACGGCCTCGGGCTGGGCCAGGTCGGCGGCGATCGGATAGGCCTCGACCCCGAACCGCAGGCGGATCTCGGCGGCCAGGGCCTCCAGACGGTCCAGCCGGCGCGCGGTCAGGGCCACGTCATAGCCGTGGCTGGCGTAGATGCGGGCGAAGGCGGCCCCGATGCCGGCGGAGGCGCCGGTGATCAGGGCGAGACGGCGAGCCATGCGGCGTGTGTCCAGGAACTGCGTAACGTCACCAAGACGAAGCATGACCGGCGATTTGGTTCAAGCGCATGCGCAGAACGCCCCCTCCGTCACGATGCGCATTCGCATCGCGCCACCTCCCCCGCGATGCGGGTGAGGTGGATCTGCGCCCTTCTCCTCCCCCGTGCAACGGGGGAGGTGGCGCGTCGCGAAGCGGCGTGACGGAGGGGACGTCACGCTTGCCCGAAAAAAAGGAGGAGGGGGCGCTCGGGCTCAAGCGCCCCCTCGGCGGCGCCGGAGCGCCGCGAGCCCGTCCTTCGGGCTGGGGGATCAGGAAGGACGGGCGGGACCTCGTTAGGCCGCCTGGCTCAGCGCCGGCTGGGCGCCGCGCGTCCAGCGGACGGCGGCCTGCGCGATGCGGACGCCGAACAGGCGGGCGGTCTCGCGGTCGCCGGCCGGCGGGGTGATCTCGGGCGAGGCGTTGTCCGACTGGGCGGCCAGGCCGATGAACGAGCCGACCCGGTTGATCGTGTCGGGCCCGCGTTCGGCGGCGGTCACGTTCGGCGGGGCCAGACCCAGGTTCACCCAGTTCATGCCGTGCTGGGCGGCCAGGATGGTCAGGCTCTCGAGCGCGTGGCCCTTGTCGCCCGAAAAGCTGTGCGAATTGGTGAAGCCCGCGGCCAGCTTGTCCTTCCAGGCGCCGGTGAAGAAGGCGCCGGCGGTGGCGTCGGCGAACACTTTGAACACGCCCGAGACGTCGCCCATGTAGGTCGGGGCGCCGAACACCACGGCGTCGGCGTCGGAGATCTGCTCGATCAGCGGCGCGAAGTCCTGGGCGGCGTTGTCGATCTTCAGCAGCACCGGGGTCTGGCCGGCGTCGCGGACGCCTTCCGCGATCTTGTCGGCCAGGACGGCGGTGTGGCCGTAGCCCGAGTGATAAACGATGGCGACCTTGGTCATTGTGGTGAGCCCTGAAACTGGTTGTCGGTTTCGCAACTGAAACCGTGTCGATTACGTATGCACGGTTCGGCAGGTTTCCAGGGGATCGGCAACACTTGGTGGTGCAGTTATTCTGCAAACCGATTCAGCGGCGATGGGATCGGTTTCGGGCAAACGGCGGGTTCTACGGTCCAACCGGGCACGTAAGGGCAGGCTCGACAAGCGCGATCGGCATGGTCAAGCTCGCCCCAGTTATCTGGGAGTTCGCATGCAATTTCTGAGATCCGCCTCGTTTGGCGGTCTGTTCACGGTGACCTTCACGGTCGCCGCGACGAGTCAGGTCGCCTTCTCGCTGCTGGGCCTGCTGATGGTCGGGACTTCGCCCGCGATGTTCAAGATGAACGGGGCGCCGGCGACCAATCCGGCCCAGGCCCTGGGCGTGCTGGTCTTCCTGCTTGCCATGCTGCTGATCATGAACGCCGGCATGTCGGCGATCGGCGCCGGAATCTGGGTGCTGGTGCGCCGGGCGCTGCCGGGCATGAAGCCGGTCCCCGCCGCGGACACGGACGTCTTCTAAGCCGCGACCTCGACCGATGCGCCGTTCAGCAGGTCGGCCACCGAGATCTGCGACAGCCGGTCGGCCACGGCGGTGTCGGCGGCGATCATCGCCCCGCGCACGGCGTCGGGGATCTTCTCGCCGACCGGGCATCCCTTGACGCCCTTGGGGGCCACGCCCAGGTGGGCGCAGCCGTTCACCGCCCGGAGCACGACGTCCAGGGTGATGGTTTCGGGGGACTGAAGCAGCCAGGCGCCGCCGTTGGCGCCGGCGCGCGCGCCGATCAGCCCCGCCTTGCCCAGCATGGCGGTCACGCGACGCACCACCACCGGGTTGGTCGGGACCGACGCGGCGAGCTCGGCGCTGGCCACGGCGCGGTCGGCCGAAAAGGCGTTCTTGTGCGCCAGATAGGCCAGGGCGTGCGCGGCGACGGGGAATTTCTGACTGTCGGACATTTCTGTGGCAGGACCCTAAGGACGTCGCTCGTGCGTTCAACCAAAAACTATCGTTGTTATCCCGCTTCAGGTCGCGATTGAACCGGAGCAGGATTGGGTGTATCGCGCCCCGCTTGATCGATATGGGGCTCCGCACCGCGTTTTGCGAGGGCGACCCCGGAGGGATTGAATGGCTTCCGAAGCCTCTGGCGCTCCCGCTTCCGACAGCGCCGCCCCGTGTGACGTCCCTCCGCAAGCCGGCCATGACCTGAAGGGGCATAGCTTCCTCGCGCTCGCCGTCGGCGCCATCGGTGTCGTGTTCGGCGATATCGGGACCAGTCCGCTCTACGCCATGCGCGAGGCCCTGGCCCATTCGCGCAGCACCACCGCCACCGAGCACGCCGTGCTGGGGGTGGTGTCGCTGGTGCTGTGGACCCTGACCCTGTTCGTCACGATCAAGTACGTGATCTTCTTCATGCGGGCCGACAACAAGGGCGAGGGCGGCACCCTGGCCCTGATGGCGCTCGCGCAAAAAGCGCTCGGCAAGGCCGGCAGCAAGCGCTCGACGGCGGTGTTTTTCCTGGGCGTGATCGGGGCGGCGCTGTTCTATGGCGACGGCATCATCACCCCGGCCATCTCGGTGCTGTCGGCGGTCGAGGGCATGAAGGACGCGCCGCACGTCGGCCACGCCCTGACGCCCTACATCCTGCCGATCTCGGCCGGGATCCTGGTGGCGCTGTTCCTGGTCCAGGCCAAGGGCACGCACCGGATGGCCGCCCTGTTCGGGCCGGTGATGAGCGCCTGGTTCCTGATCCTGGGCGCGCTGGGCCTGTTCCACCTGGTCGACGACCTGTCGATCCTGCGGGCCTTCAATCCCTGGTACGGCGTGCGCTTCCTGCTGGAGAACGGCTTCCTGGGCTTCGTGATCCTGGGCAGCGTGTTCCTGGCGGTGACCGGCGCCGAGGCGCTGTACGCCGACATGGGCCATTTCGGCAAAGCCCCGATCCGCGCCGCCTGGCTGTGGCTGGCCTTCCCGTGCCTGGCCCTGAACTATCTGGGCCAGGGCTCGCTGGTGCTGGACAACCCGGCCGCGCGGCACAATCCGTTCTGGGACATGGTGCCGACCTTCGCCTACTGGCCGGTGCTGCTGATGGCCACGGTGGCCACGGTCATCGCCAGCCAGGCGGTGATCACCGGCGCGTTCTCGATGACCCAGCAGGCGGTGCAGCTGGGCCTGCTGCCGCGCCTGGACATCAAGCGCACGTCCGAGACCCAGGCCGGCCAGATCTATGTGCCGGCGGTCAACACCTTCCTGCTGGTCGGCGTGCTGATCCTGCTGGTGATGTTCCAGAGCTCGCACAAGCTGGCCAGCGCCTACGGCATCGCCGTGACCGGCGCGATGTTCGTCGACACCCTGCTGGCCTATGTGGTGCTGCGCCTGGTGTGGAAGTGGAACCTCTGGCAGACGGCCGCCCTGCTGATCCCGCTGTCGATGATCGACCTGGTGTTCATCGCCTCCAACGCCCTGAAGATCCCGGACGGCGCCTGGCTGCCCCTGGTGTTCGGCGCGGTGCTGGTGCTGATCATGTGGACCTGGACGCGCGGCGCCCAGATCCTGACCGACAAGACCCGCCGCGACAGCGTGCCCCTGGTCGACCTGATGGAGATCCTGCGGGCCCGCGCCCCGCACCGCGCCCCCGGCACGGCGATCTTCCTGACCTCCGACCCGGACATGACTCCGGTCGCCCTGATGCACAACCTCAAGCACAACAAGGTGCTGCACGAGCGCAACGTGGTGCTGACCGTCCGCACGGCCGAGACCCCCCGCGTGGCCGACGAGGACCGCATCCGCACCCAGGCGGTCAACGCCGACTTCAAGAAGGTCGAGATCTTCTACGGCTTCATGGAAAGCCCCAACGTGCCCAAGGCCCTGGCCTTGCTGCGCAAGCAGCAGGGGCTGAAGTTCGACATCATGGCCACCAGCTTCTTCCTGGGCCGCCGCTCGATCGTGCCGTCGGCCAACAGCGGCATGCCGCTGTGGCAGGACCGGATCTTCATCTTCCTGATGAAGAACGCCACCAACCCGACCGACTTCTTCAAGATCCCGCCCGGCCGCGTGGTCGAGCTGGGCGCGCAGGTGACGGTCTAGGATGAACGGGGAACTCGCCGTCCTTGCCTGGATCGTCACGGTGATGGTCTGCCTGGGAACGGGCGCCCTGGTCTGGCGACGCACGCGGCCCCTCGGTCATAGTCTGGTCCTGGGAGGGCGGGAGCGACGGGCCTTGTCGCAATGGCTCGTTTGGGCGCCGTCGAGCGTGCTGCTCGTCACGGGCGGCGTTGTCGCCTTTCGCATCTTCGGCGCCCACCAGATGGCGCTCAAGGACCTGAGCCTCGACGCCGTGATGCTCTGGCTCGGCATCTGCGTCTTCATGCAGGTCCAGACGCTGTTCGCGATGCGCAAGGAACGCGACTGATGAACTTCCTCGCGGTCATCGGCGACGTGCTGTGGCTGCTGGCCCTGTCGATCATGGGCGGCGCCTCGCGCATGGCCTGGGGCAAGGTCAAGGACGTGCTGGTGCCGGTCCTGTGGTCGCCGTCGGGCAGGACCGTGTGGCGGGCGCCGCGGGCCGTGGCCCTGGCCTCGCTGCCGACCTTCGCCTTCCTGCTCAGCCTGTGGCTGCTGGTCGAGAGCCGTCGGCCGCTGGAGCTGAACGTCGGGATCATCCTGCTGTGCGTGCGCGCCATCCTGGCGGCGATCTTCGCGGTGGTGCATCTGAGCCAGGTCCGCCGCGCCCTCAACCAGCTGGCCGCCGAAGGTCAGATCAAGCTTTAGGCGCGCGGCGCGTTTCAATCGTCGCGAAACCGCGCTAAACGCCCCGCGACCCGGTGTTTCTCCGAAGGAGAGACACCTGCGACTTTGTGTTTCCTCGGAAGGACCCCCTCATGGCTGGCAAGCCCGTGAAGAAGGTCGTGCTCGCCTATTCGGGCGGCCTCGACACCTCGATCATCCTCAAGTGGCTGCAGACCGAATACGGGGCGGAGGTCGTGACCTTCACCGCCGACCTGGGCCAGGGCGAGGAAATCGAGCCGGCGCGGGCCAAGGCCCTGGCCGCCGGCGTCAAGCCGGAGAACATCTTCATCGAGGACGTGCGCGAGGAGTTCGTGCGCGACTTCGTGTTCCCGATGTTCCGGGCCAACACCGTCTATGAAGGCCAGTACCTGCTGGGCACCTCGATCGCCCGCCCGCTGATCGCCAAGAAGCAGATCGAGATCGCCCGCAAGACCGGCGCCGACGCCGTCAGCCACGGCGCGACCGGCAAGGGCAACGACCAGGTCCGCTTCGAGCTGGGCTATTACGGCCTCGAGCCCGACATCACCGTGATCGCCCCGTGGCGCGAATGGGACTTCAAGTCCCGCGAGGCCCTGCTGGACTTCGCCGAGAAGCACCAGATCCAGATCACCAAGGACAAGCGCGGCGAGGCGCCGTTCAGCGTCGACGCCAACCTGCTGCACTCGAGCTCGGAAGGCAAAGTCCTCGAGGATCCGGCCGTCGAGGCCCCCGAGTTCGTCCACATGCGCACGATCGCGCCGGAAGATGCGCCGGACAAGGCGACCGTGATCACCATCGACTTCGAGAAGGGCGACCCGGTCGCCATCGACGGCGTCAAGCTGTCGCCGGCCGCCCTGCTGACCAAGCTGAACGAACTGGGCCGCGACAACGGCGTCGGGCGCCTGGACCTGGTCGAGAACCGCTTCGTCGGCATGAAGTCGCGCGGCGTCTACGAGACCCCGGGCGGCACGATCCTGCTGGCCGCCCACCGCGGCATCGAGTCGATCACGCTGGATCGCGGCGCCATGCACCTGAAGGACGAGCTGATGCCGAAATATGCGTCGCTCGTTTACAACGGCTTCTGGTTCTCGCCCGAGCGCGAGATGCTGCAGGCCGCCATCGACTACAGCCAGGCCAAGGTGGCCGGCCAGGTGCGGGTCAAGCTCTACAAGGGCAACGTTTCGGTCATCGGCCGCACCAGCCCCTACAGCCTCTACGACCAGGACCTGGTCACCTTCGAGGAAGGCAAGGTCGCCTACGACCACCGCGACGCCGGCGGCTTCATCAAGCTCAACGCCCTGCGCCTGCGCGTCCTGGCCAAGCGCGACAAACGCGACGCCTAGGGCTCACGCCCCTCCGACAAGACAAGGCCCCGCCGTCGCCGGCGGGGCTTTTTTGTTGGGTCCGCCGTCGCCCTTCCAAGATCTTGAGGACGCCCGCGGGTGGGAGCCTCCATCCGCCCGGACGCGGGGAGGGCCTGACCGCATTGACTCCCCGGCCTGCCCCCGTATTTTCCGCCTCGTTCGCGTGACTGGCGCTAGTGATGGGCAACCATCGGGGAGCGCGGACCTCATATGCCGCGCGCCTGGGCTCCGTTTTCTTGTCCAATCAGACGCCAAGGAGTCCGCCCGTGCCCGCCGCCCCCGACTATCCGTCCGCCCCCGATCTCGTCGCCCCCAAGCGGGCCCTGCTATCGGTCTCCGACAAAGCCGGCCTGGTCGAGGCGGCCCAGGTCCTGCACGCGGCCGGCGTCGAGCTGGTCTCGACCGGCGGCACCAAGGCGGCGATCGCGGCGGCCGGGATTCCGGTCAAGGACGTCTCGGACCTGACCCAGTTCCCCGAGATGATGGACGGCCGGGTCAAGACCCTGCACCCGATCGTGCACGGCGGCCTGCTGGGCGTTCGCGACGCGCCGGAACACGCCAAGGCCATGGCCGACCACGGCATCGGCGGCATCGATATCCTGTATGTGAACCTCTATCCGTTCGAGGCCACGGTCGCGAAGGGCGGGTCCTACGCCGAGTGCGTCGAGAACATCGACATCGGCGGCCCGGCCATGATCCGCTCGGCGGCCAAGAACCATGGCTATGTCGCCGTCTGCACCGACCCGTCGGACCTGGCCGAAGTGCTGGAGGCCCTAAAGGCCGGCGGGACGACCCTGCCCCTGCGCCAGACCCTGGCGGCCCGCGCCTATGCCCGCACGGCGGCCTATGACGCGGCGATCTCCACCTGGTTCGCCGCCCAGCTGGGCCAGGACTTCCCGGCCCGCAAGGCCATCGCCGGCGAGCTGCGCCAGGTGATGCGCTACGGCGAGAACCCGCACCAGAAGGCGGCCTTCTACACCTTCCCGAGCCCCCGTCCGGGCGTGGCCACCGCCAAGCAGTTGCAGGGCAAGGAGCTCAGCTACAACAACATCAACGACACCGACGCGGCCTTCGAGCTGATCGCCGAGTTCGATCCGGCGGCCGGCCCGGCGGTGGCGATCATCAAGCACGCCAACCCCTGCGGCGTGGCGGTCGGGGCCAGCCAGCGCGAAGCCTATGAACGGGCCCTGGCCTGCGATCCCACCTCGGCCTTCGGCGGCATCGTGGCGGTCAACACCCGCCTGACCCGCGAGGCCGCGTTGCAGATGGTCGAGATCTTCACCGAGGTGGTGATCGCCCCGGACGCCGACGACGACGCGGTCGCGGTGTTCGCCGCCAAGAAGAACCTGCGCCTGCTGGTGACCGGCGGCCTGCCCGACCCGCTCTCGACGGGCGACACCTTCAAATCGGTGGCCGGCGGCTTCCTGGTTCAGTCCCGCGACAACGCGCGCATCAGGGCCTCGGACCTGAAGATCGTCACCCGGCGTCAGCCCACGGACGAGGAAGTGCGCGACATGCTGTTCGCCTTCACCGTCGGCAAGCACGTCAAGTCCAACGCCATCGTCTACGCCCGCGCCGGCCAGACCCTGGGCGTCGGGGCCGGCCAGATGAACCGCAAGGACAGCGCCCGCATCGCGGCCCTTCGGGCCGCCGATTTTGGCTTGGACCTCCGGGGATGCGCCTGCGCCTCGGAAGCCTTCTTCCCGTTCGCCGACGGCCTGATCCAGGCCGCCGAGGCCGGGGCGACGGCGATCATCCAGCCGGGCGGCTCGATGCGCGATCCGGAGGTGATCGAGGCCGCCGACAAGCTGGGCCTGACGATGGCCTTCACCGGCGTGCGCGTGTTCCGGCACTAGTCTCGAACGACGTGGCCTGTCGCGGCGAGGACGCGACAGGCGCCGGCTGCTCAATTCCTGTCGATCCGCCAATTCGCGGAGCGATGTCATACGAATGCGCTAGTCGGCGAGCGATCTCGTAGCTAGAGCTTGCGCGCAAGTCCTTGAAGTGAGCCCAGATGTTCTCCAAACCTCGCGCCGATCTCGTTCCCAATACCGCCGCCTATGAAAACGAACCCTTGGTCAAGGCCACGGGATTTCGGGAATACGACGCGCGCTGGCTGTTCGGGCCGGAGATCAACCTGCTGGGCGTGCAGGCCCTGGGCCTGGGCCTGGGCACCTACATCCACGAACTGGGCCAGTCGAGGATCGTGGTCGGCCACGATTTCCGCTCCTATTCCAGCTCGATCAAGAACGCCCTGATCCTGGGCCTGATCAGCGCCGGCTGCGAGGTTCACGACATCGGCCTGGCCCTGTCGCCCACGGCCTATTTCGCTCAGTTCGACCTGGACATCCCCTGCGTGGCCATGGTCACCGCCAGCCACAACGAGAACGGCTGGACCGGCGTGAAGATGGGCGCCCAGAGGCCGCTGACCTTCGGTCCCGACGAGATGGGCCGCCTGAAGACGATCGTGCTGGACGGCGCGTTCGTCGAGCGTGACGGCGGCAAGCTGATCCGGGTCGCGGGCGAGGCCGAGCGCTACATCGCCGACGTCGCCAAGCGCGCCCAGATCACCCGGCCGCTGAAGGTGATCGCCGCCTGCGGCAACGGCACGGCCGGCGCCTTCGCGGTCGAGGGCCTGCGGCGCATGGGCGTCTCCGAGGTCATCGGCATGGACACCGATCTCGACTACACCTTCCCGAAATACAATCCGAACCCGGAAGACGCCGAAATGCTGCACGCGATGGCCCACGCCGTCCGCGAGCACGGGGCCGACCTGGCGTTCGGCTTCGACGGCGACGGCGACCGCTGCGGCGTGGTCGACGACGAGGGGGAGGAGATCTTCGCCGACAAGATCGGCCTGATGCTGGCCCGCGACCTGGCCCCGCTGAACCCGGGCGCGACCTTCGTGGTCGACGTCAAGTCGACCGGTCTCTACGCCACCGATCCGATCCTGGCCGCCCATGGCTGCAAGGTGATCTACTGGAAGACCGGTCACAGCTACATCAAGCGCAAGAGCGCCGAGCTGGGCGCCCTGGCGGGCTTCGAGAAGAGCGGCCACTTCTTCATGAACGGCGACCTGGGCTACGGCTACGACTGCGGCCTGACCGCCGCCGCCGCCGTCCTGGCCATGTTGGACCGCAATCCAGGGATGAAGCTGTCGGACATGCGCAAGGCCCTGCCCGTGGCCTTCACGTCGCTGACCATGAGCCCGCATTGCGGCGACGAGGTGAAGTACGGCGTCGTCGCCGACGTGGTGAAGGAATACCAGGACCTGTTCGCCGCCGGCGGTTCGATCCTGGGCCGCAGGATCACCGAGGTGATCACCGTCAACGGCGTGCGGGTGCATCTGGAGGACGGCTCCTGGGTGCTGGTCCGCGCCTCGTCCAACAAGCCCGAGATCGTGGTCGTCGTCGAAAGCACCCAGTCGGCCGACGACATGCGCGCGCTGTTCCGCCAGGAAGTGAAGCCGCGCCTGGGCGATCGGGTCGGCAAGTACAACCAGGAAATCTGAAGCTTCGGATCGAGCGCACCGGACGGCGATCGAATTGAGTTTCCCCCGCCGATCGACCATGGTGGCCGTCCTGGGATTTCGCGCGGGGGCGCTGTAGGACCACATGCTTAGCGCCGGCGTGAAGGCAGCGGATTGGGGAGCCAAGGTCGCCAACGCCTCGAAGGTCTTCAAGCCTTCGGGACCCGGCCCCTTTCCCGTGGCGCTGATCCTGCACGGTTGCGGCGGCAAGACGCCGTTCCTGGAAACCTACGCCCAGGTGGCGGTCGAGGCCGGCTGGGCGGCGGTGGTGGTCGACAGCTTCAAGCCGCGCGGCATGTCGACGCTGGACGGCAAGCTGTTCGTCTGCACCGGCACGACGCTGCAGGGCCTCAAGCGCTCGGGCGACGTGTTCGCCATGTTGGCCTGGCTGGAGAGCCAGCCCTGGGCCGATTCCGAGCGCGTGTTCCTGGCCGGCTGGAGCCATGGCGGCTGGTCGATCATGGACGGCTACGCGATCGGCGTGAACGCCGCCCGCGCCACCGGGATCGCCGACGCCGATCCGCTGAAGCTGCGCGCGCGCGTCAAGGGCGTCCTGCTGGTCTATCCGTACGCGGCCTATCCGTCGCTGACCTCCAGCCGGGGCTGGGGTTCATACGGGCCCAAGGTGTTCTCGGTGGTCGGCGGGAAGGACCAGGTGGTCGGCTGGAAATATCCGAAGACCGCGCTGGACCGTCTGCAGCGCGACGGTCTGGCGGTGGACACCCTCTTCCACGCGGACGCCACCCACGCGTTCGACGACGAACGCGCCAACGACCCGCGCGCCAAGTATCGCCCCGACCTTTTCAGCCAGACCCAGGGCTATTTCGCCAAGGCCCTCGGGGTCGCGCGGACGCTCTAACCTCGTCCATCGGCGCGCCGTTCCGGCCGAGATTGTGCGCCCGGCGATTGTATGCCAGGCTTCCGCTACCTAATGGGGAGGCCTTCCATGAAGCTGGCGCCGATAGCGCGAACCGCGCTCGTCCTGACGTTCTTGCTGCCGGCCCTGGCCCCCGTCGCCTGCGCGCCCGTGGCCCCGCCGCCCAACCCCGCCGCCCAGGTCAACGCCGCCGGCCTGAAAGCCCAGACCCTGTCCCTGCTGGACGTGTCCGGCGATCCCTACGCCAGTCACGCCGCCGAGGTCGCGGCCCTGACGGCCCGGATCGACGCGGCGGCCAGCGCGGCGGCCGCCGACCCGCTCAACACCTTCTCGGCCCGGCAATGGGCCGTGCTGCGCGACCCGAACCGCGCCCTCTACGGCGGGACGATCGCCCTATGGCAAAGTCAGGGTTCTCTGGGCCCGGCGTTCCGCGACCAGAAGAAGATCCAGATCGGGCGGGCCTTCGACTACATCCTCTGCCTGGAGGCCAACAAGGGCCAGGCCACATCCTGCGGCCAAGTCGAGGAAGGCGGCGCGTCATGAGCCAGTTCGACGACTTTCTGGCGGCCGCCAAGGCCAACCTCTCCGTGCTCGGCAAGGACAGCTTCGAAGGCTATTCCGCCGACGTGAAGGCCATGGCCCAGGCCGCCCTCGACAAGGCCAAGGCCAACCTGCAGCTCTGGACGGGCCAGCTGGCGGCCGGCCAGCTGAGCGAGGCCGAGTTCAAGAACCTGGTGCAGGGCGAGACCGACCTGACCGAGATCGCCGGCTACACGGCCGCCGGCATCAGCCAGGCGGACGCTCAGCGCCTGCGCGACGCCGTGACCGTGACGGTGATCAACACCGCGCTCGACACCTTCCTCAAATCCAGGCCGCCCACCTGATCAGGTGGCGGCCGCCGCCGTCTCGGGCGCGCGGCGCAGCGGCATGGGCCCCCGATAGGCCAGCCGCCAAAGCCACTCCAGCGGACCCATGGTGAAGCGCGCCATCCACCAGCGCGACCACAGGATCTGCAGCAGCCAGATCACCGCCGTCGCCGCGGCCAGGAACGGCCGGTCGACCTTGCCATAAAGGCCTGGCCCACGGCCGCCGTACAGCAGCGCGGTCATCAGGATCGACTGGGTCAGATAGTTGGTGAAAGCCATCTGACCGACCGGGGCCAGGACGGCCGGGATCGCCTTCCAGACCCTGGCCCGCGTCGCCATCACCATCAGGCCGACATAGCCCAGGCTGACGACGGGCGCGGTGGCGCTCTGCAGCCAGCGGGCCAGGGCGCGCGGCGCCCAGGGATGGCTGGGCAGCACCATGTAGGCCGTCTCGGCCAGGCAGACGATCGCCAGGGCGCCGAGGCCCGCCCCGATCAGGCCCTGATAGACCCCGGTCGAGGCTCTGCCGCTCAGGACGCCCAGCTTGTAGAGACCCATGCCCATCAGCATCAGCGACAGCACCAGCAGCGGCCAGGTCTGGGGCCACTGGGTGAAGGCGCTGAATACGAAATCCCAGAAGTCCCTGGCGTTCTGGCTCAGCGACTGGGCGAAGGTCCCGGCGTACTGGGCGCTGTCGGCCTGGACCCCGGCCAGGAACTTGGCCATCTGCGCCGGCGGCGGATCGCCCCCGCCCTGGGCGGCGTGCTGGAGCAGGTTCCAGGCGGCCCAGGCGGACAGCCCCAGATGCAGGCCGATCCCCGTCTGCAGCAGGCGCTTGGCCGGCCATGAGCGGGCCCACATCGCCAGCAGGCCGACCACCGCATAGGTGTTCATGACATCGCCCTGCCAGATCGCCAGGCCGTGGAGCAGGCCGATGGGCAGCAGGCTGGCCAAGCGCAGGATCAGGGTCCTCTGGCGGCCCTTGTCACCACCCTCGCCGCCGACCATCAGGATCGAGGCGCCGAACAGCATGGCGAACATCGAATAGAACTTCTGCTGGAAGAACACCTGGGTGACCCACCAGACGGCCACCGAGGCCGGCGCCATGCCCAGCGGCCACAGGGTCAGGCTGGTGGCCACCGAATGCGGCTCGGCCGCGATCGGAATGTTGCACAGCAGGATGCCCAGCACCGCCAGACCCCGCAGCGAGTCCAGCAGAACGATACGATCCTTGACCATGCACGCCCCCGACACCAATCGGCGGCGATCCTGTACCGTCTTGGCGCGACCGACAACCCTGGGTTAGGCGGCGGCTTCGGGTTCCGGTCCCTGGCGCGGCACGCGGGCCAGGATGACGGCGCCGGTGGCCAGGAACAGGGCCGAGACGGCGACGGCGATGCGCTGGTCGCCGACCCACCGTGTGCCCACCGCGATAACCAGCGGGGCCATGAAGGCCGTGGCCTTGCCCGACAGGGCGTAGAGCCCGAACCACCGTCCGCTCTCGCCGGCCGGGGCCAGTTGCGCCATCCAGGCGCGCAGGGACGCCTGGGCCGGCCCGAAGGTCAGGCCGACGAACAGCGAAAAGCCCAGGAACACCCGCTCGGGCAGGCTGGTGAACAGGCCGCCGCCGGCCACCGGCGGGGCGACCTTGAGCACGAAGGCCAGGCTGTCGCGGCCGACCAGCCCGACCCCGAACGCCCCGAACAGCACCACGCCGGCGGCGATCAGCACCGTGGTTTTCGAGCCCAGCTTCTGATCGACCCGGCCGCCGATGAACGTGCCGATCCCGGCGGCGATCGACAGGGCGATGGCGTAGAGGCCCAGCTGGGTGGTGGTCCAGCCGAACATCCCGGCCGCCAGCACGCCGCCGAACGCGATGAAGCTGGAGATGCCGTCGCCGAGCAGCATCCGGCCGATCAGGAAACGCAGCATCCACGGCCTGCGCCGCAGCGAACGGATCGTGGTCCACAGCTCGGCCAGCGGCTTCTGGCCGGCGATCTTGGGCGGCTGGGGCGCCATCATCATCAGCGGCCAGGAGAACGCCAGGAACCACACGGCCACCAGCGGCCCGACGATGCGGTCAGGCTCGTGCAGCGCCTTGGACAGCCCCAGCATCGGAACCGTGGGCAGGGAGAAGCACAGCAGCACGACGAACAGGCTGATCAGCGCCCCGACATAGGCCAGGGCCCAGGCCGAGCCCGACAGCCGTCCGACCTGGCCCGGCTTGGCCACCAGGGGCAGCAGGGCGTTCATCACCGAACCGCTGAGCTCGGCCGAAACCCCGGCCACCACCAGGCAGATCAGGATCGGCAGGATGCGGCTGGCGTCGCCTGGCGTCGCGAACCACAGGGCGCCGCTGGCCAGGACGAACGGGATCGCCAAGCCCACCAGCCAGATGCGGGGGTTCCGGCGCGCATCGACGCTGGCTCCGACCAGCGGGCTGAACACCGCGATCAGCAGGCCCGAGACCGCGCCGGCGTAGCCCAGCAGGCTCTGCCCGCGCGCCGGGTCGCCGACGAAGCCGGCCGCGAAATAGGGGGTGAAGATGAAGGTGGCGATCAACGCCCAATAGGGCTGCTGGGCCCACTCGTAGAGCGCCCACGCGGCCCGCTGCCGGTCACCCTTGTTCATCTGTCGTCCCCCAACTGGAGCCGCTTATACGCGAAGCTTCTCCGGCGGGGGACACGCACATGTGCGTGCCCCCGATCGGGGTCTAGGACGCGCTCGCCAGACCCCGCAGGGCCGCGTTGGCGATGGTCAGCTTGGCGAAGGTCCAGCCGCCGCCGGCCTGCTCGATGGTCTCGACCGTGCGCTTGGCGGCGCGGACGGCCTCGTGGCGCAGAGCGCCCCAGGAGCTGACCGCCGCCTTGGCCGAGGCCTCGTCGTCGCCGGCCTGGGCGTTGGCGGCGAACTTCAGCACCACCTGGGTGATCGCGGTCTGCTCGCTGAGCATGTCCTCGATCAGGCGTCGCACGGCCAGGCGCTCGAAGGCGTCGCCGCCGACGAACGAACCGGCCGCCGAGCGCAGGCGGTCGAAGCCGAAGGCCGCGCCCACCTGGTGGTAGAGGCGGGCCACGTTCTCGACCGACCAGCTGGAGGCGTTGCCCAGATCGACCAGGTCGGCCGCCGTGGTCACCGGCTGCAGGGCCGCCACCGCCAGGGCCAGGGCCTCGGGCGCGCCGTCGGCGACATAGGCCTTGGCTCGCTTGGCCGCGGCCTTCTGCTCGAACGGCGAGAGGATCGCGGTCCCCAGGGCCGACAGCGCCTTGACCGAAGGCCCGTAGGTCTCGACCAGCTGCTTGACGGTCGACTTGTCCCTGAACGCCCGGCGGGCCAGCCAGAAGGTCAGGCTGCGCTGGGCGTAGGCCAGGGCCTTGTACAGCGCCAGCTGGCCGCTGGCGGAGGCCTTGCCGTCCAGGGCCGAGACCTGGTCCCACAGGGCGTCGACGCCGAGGATCTCGCGGGCGGCGGCGAAGGCGATGACCAGGGCCGTGGTGTCGCAACCGGCGGCCGCCCGCAGACGGCTGGGGAAGGTCGGGCCGCACATGTTGATCATCTGGTTGTCGAGAACCGTGGCGATGATCTCGCGCTTCAGCCGGTGCTGCTGCATGGCGTCGCCATACTGGCCCAGGGCAGGCGGGAAGTAGCCCTTCAGCGTCGCCTCGAACCACGGATCGTCGGGCGCCTGGGAGGCGACGATGTCCTCGGACAGGTCGAGCTTGCCATAGGCCAGCAGCACGGCCAGTTCCGGCCGGGTCAGGCCCTTGCCGGCCTGGGCGCGGTCGGCCAGAGCCGCGGCCTCGGGGAGGCCCTCGACCTTGCGGTCCAGGCGTCCCTTGGCCTCCAGGGCGGCCATGAACTGGGCGTGGGATTCGACCTCGGACACCGCGTCGCTTTCCATCAGCGACAGGGCCAGGGTCTGGTCGTAGTTGTCGGCCAGCACGTGGCTGGCCACGTCGTCGGTCATGGTCGGCAGCAGCCGGTTTCGGGCCTCGCGATCCAGCTTGCCGCCGCGCTCCAGGATCCCGGTCAGGATCTTGATGTTGACCTCGTGGTCGGAGCTGTCGACCCCGGCCGAGTTGTCGATCGCGTCGGTGTTGATGTGGCCGCCTGCTTGCGCGAACTCGATGCGACCCGCCTGGGTCAGGCCCAGGTTCGCGCCCTCGCCCACGACCTTGACCCGCAGGTCGGCGCCGTTGACGCGGATGGCGTCGTTGGCCTTGTCGCCGGCGTCGGCGTGGCTTTCGGTCCTGGCCTTCACATAGCCGCCGATGCCGCCGAAATAGAGCAGCTCGGCCCGCGCCTTGAGGATGGCGGTCAAGAGCTCGCTGGGGGCGACGCTCTCGGCCTTGAGGTCCAGCATCGCCCGCACCTCCGGCGACAGCGGGATCTGCTTCAGCGTCCGCGGGAAGACGCCGCCGCCCTTGGAGATCAGGCTCTTGTCGTAGTCGTCCCAGGACGAGCGCGGCAGCTTGAACATCCGGTCGCGCTCGGCCCACGAGGTCGCCGGATCGGGATCGGGGTCTAGGAAGATATGGCGATGGTCGAACGCGGCCAGCAGCCTGGTCTGCTTGGACAGCAGCATGCCGTTGCCGAACACGTCGCCGCTCATGTCGCCGACGCCGACCACGGTGAAGGGCTCGGTCTGGATATCCTTGCCCAGTTCGCGGAAGTGGCGCTTGACCGCTTCCCACGCCCCGCGGGCGGTGATGCCCATGACCTTGTGGTCGTAGCCGACCGAACCGCCGGACGCGAAGGCGTCGCCCAGCCAGAAGCCGTAGTCCTCGGCCACGCCGTTGGCGATGTCGGAGAAGGTGGCCGTGCCCTTGTCGGCGGCGACGACCAGATAAGGATCCTCGCCATCATGTATGACCAGACCGGCCGGCGGCACGATCTTGTTGTCGGCGTCGATGTTGTCGGTGATGTCCAGCAGGCCCGACAGGAAGGTCTTGTAGGCGCGGATCGCCTCGGCCTGGATGGCGTCGCGGTCGCCGCCGCGCGGCAGGTTCTTCGGGTAGAAGCCGCCCTTGGAGCCGACGGGCACGATGACCGCGTTCTTGACCTGCTGGGCCTTCACCAAGCCCAGCACCTCGGTGCGGAAGTCGTCGCGGCGGTCGCTCCAGCGCAGGCCGCCACGGGCGACCGGGCCAAAGCGCAGGTGAACCCCCTCGATGTGCGGGGCCGAGACATAGATCTCGCGATAGGGCTTGGGGGCCGGCAGGTCCTCCAGCTCGCGCGAGGCGATCTTGTAGCTGATATAGGGCTTGGGCTCGCCGTCGGGCCCGACCTGGAAGAAGTTGGTCCGCTGGATGGCGCCGATCAGGGCGGCGATGCGGCGCAGGACGCGGTCGGCGTCCAGGCTCTCGACCGCCTGCAGCGCCTCGACGATGTCGGCCTCGACGGCCTTGGCCCGCTCCTCGCGGGCGGACAGGTCGGCGTGCACGGCCGGGTCGAACTTGATGCGGAACAGGTCGAGGATCAGCCGGGTGACGCCGGGATTGTCCGACAAGGCCTGTTCCTGCACGCCCTGGCTGGGATCCAGGCCCGTCTGCTGGCGGTAGCGGGCCAGGGCGCGGACCAGGGCCGCCTCGCGCCAGCCGACGCCGAGTTCGAGCACCAGGCGGTTGAAGCCGTCGCTCTCGGCGCGGCCGGTCCAGATGGCGACGAAGGCGGCCTCGAAGGCGGTCTTGACGTCGCCGAACGACAGATGCTCGCCGCGCTCGTCGCGCAGGGTGAACTCGTGAACCCAGACCTTGCCGTGGGTTCCAGCCGCCGGCGTCAGCTTGAAGCCGTCCTCGATCAGGGCCTTCAGGCCCATGTGCTCCAGGATCGGCAGCACGTCGGCCAGGGGCGCGGCGGCGCCGGGGCGATAGAGCTTGAACCGGAACGTCAGCTTGTCGTCGTCGGCGTGGCGGAAGGCGCGGACCCGCACCGGCTCGTCGGCGGCCAGGTCGTCGACCACGGCGAGGTCGGCCAGGGCCTCGGCGGCGTCGTACTGGTCGCGATAGCCGGGCGGGAAGGCGCCCTGCCAGCGGGCCAGGGTCTCGGCGACCCGGCCGGGCGCCCCGCCGTCACGGACGGCGGCCTCGAAGCGGTCTTCCCAGGTCCGGGCGGTCTCGGCGACGGCGGCTTCCAGCGCGGTCAGGTCCGGATCGCCGTGGTGGCCGGGCGTCACGCCCAGCACGTAGTGCACACGGGCCAGGGGGGCGTCGGAGAAGCTGGGATAGTAGGCGCTGACCCGGCCTTGATAGGCGTCGGCCAGGATCTTGCCGGCCCGCTCGCGCACGCCGCTGTCATAGCGCTCGCGCGGCACGAACATCAGCACCGAAATGAAGCGGTCGAAAGGGTCGCGGCGGGCGAACAGCCGCACGCGCGGCCGGTCGTAGAGGTGCAGAACCCCCATGGCCATCGTCCGCAGTTCATCCTCGGAAACCTGGAACAGCTCGTCACGCGGCCAGGTCTCGAGGATGTTCCTCAGCCGTTTGCCGTTGTGGCTGTCGGGATCCTTGCCAGTCTCCTTGAGGATGTGCTCGACCTTGCGCCGGATCACCGGCATCTCGTGAGCGGGCGTCTCGTAGGCCTCGGCGGTGAACAGGCCGACAAACCGCACCTCGCCGGAGGGCTTGCCGTCGGCGCCGTACCGCCGCACCCCGACATAGTCCATGTAGCCGCGGCGATGGACCTTGGACCGCAGGTTCGACTTGGCCACCACCAGCGGCGCGCCCAACAGCAGGTGGTCGCGGACCTGGCGCGACAGGATCGCCGGCTCGCTGCCCCGGCGCAGGACCGTCAGGGTCTGGTCGCGCAGCACGCCCAGGCTGCCCTCGGGCTGGTACAGCGGCTCCTCGGCCGCGTAGCCGCCGTCCGGCGTGCGGGGATATTCGTAGACCCGGGCCCCCAGGAACACGAAGCGGTCGCCCTCCAGCCAGTCGAGGAAGGCCAGACCTTCCTCGCGCTCGCCTTCCGGGATCGGGGCCTTCGAGGCGCGTAGCTCCTCGATGGTGCGGCGGATCAAGGCCTTCATGGCGTGGAAGTCGTCGACGGCCAGCTGAACGTCGGCCAGAGCGTCGCGGACGGCGTCGACCAGGGCCGTCTCGCGGTCTTCGCCCACGGGGGCCAGGTAGACCTGGATCATCGAGCGCCGGCCCGCCGGGGTGTCGATCACCGGGTGGAACATGGCGCGGACCGAGAAGCCCGCCTCGGCGATGGCGCCCATGATGCTGTCGACCAGGAACGGACGGTCGGGCTGGACGATCTCCAGCAGGTCGCTCTTCAGGTCGGTCCCGTCGGCGCGGACGGCCGGCCGGACACGGATCGAGAGCGGCTCGCCGGAAGCGCCTTCGCCGAAGCGCCAGAAGTCGACCAGGGCGTGGGCGATGTCGCCGGGAGCAAAGCCCGGCAGTTCCTCGGCCGACCAGTCTTCCTGGACCTGGGCGGCGAACTGGGCCTGCGGCGCGCTCAGCGCCCCCTGCCCCAGGGCCGCGCCGAAGGCCGAAATCAAACCGTCCGGTTGAGCGGCGGTCGCCTTGGGGTCAAGTTTTGCACCGACCATGGGATTTCCTCGCGAATTTTTGGCGACAACCTAGCCCTTTCAGGCTCAGTTTCAACCGTAGTCGGGGAAAAGCGCAGAATATCTTACCAAGACAATCGTCCCGGACGCCGGACACGGAAGCGCCGCCGGTTGGGGGGAACCGGCGGCGCGGGCCCGCCGGGGGGCGACGGGCGATTCCGCATCGGACGCTCCAGAAAATCGGTCTGCGTCGCGCGGGGGTCGGCATGGGGGGCTGCCGACAGGATTTAGATAGGAAGGCCATTTGGGATTTTAAGTCCCCTTGACCGACTTCTGTTGCGAAGGCGGCGAAGATCCGGCCTTTTTGTCCGGCGGGGCCTCGTCGGAGGCCCCCGGCGCCTTGCGATCCAGGCCCGCGCCGCTGGGATCGCCGTCTTCCGACAGCAGGATGGCGATCCAGCGCGTGCCGTCGAACTGAGCCAGGACCAGCATCGCCGCCACGGTCAGCGGCGTGGACAGGAACATGCCGGTGACGCCCCACAGGGCGCCCCAGACAGCCAGGGACAGCAGGACGACGGTCGGGTCCATGTTCAGGCTGTCGCTCTGCATGCGCGGCAACACCACGTTGCCGACCACGAAGAAGATCAGCTCCAGGGCGCCGAACAGGATCAGGGCCGGCCAGAAGCTGTCGGGGAACTGCACCAGGGCGAACAGCGGCGGCAGGATGCAGCCGACCGCCCCGCCCAGGATCGGGATATAGGCGGCGACGAAGATCAGGAAGGCCCAGAACAGGGCGTTGTCCAGGCGCAGCAGCATCATCACCACCCAGGCGGCGGCGGCGATCATCAGACCGGTGACGGTCTGGATCCACAGGTACTGCTCCACGCCGTTGCGGATGCGCTGGAACAGCTGCACCGCGCCCTCGCGCTCGGCATGATGCGGATAGAGCGCGACGATCTTGCGGCCGAACCCCCGTCGCGAAGCGATGATGAAGCCGAGATAGATCAACACCAGTATGGCGTTGGAGGCGAAGTTCTGCAGGCTTTGGGCGGCCGCCCCGGCGTATTTGGCGGGATCGAGCTGGTCGATCAGCTCGCCGATCGTCGGCGCCACCTTGATCCCGACCAGCGAGGCGATCTTGGCGATCACCTCGTTCAGGCGGGGGGCATAGTCGCGCATCTGTCCGACGAAGCTGGCGCCGTTCGCGGTCACCACCCAGACCGAGGCCGCGAACAGGGCGATGGACAGGACGATGGCGGCCGGCAACGCCAGGCCCCTGGGGAATTTCGGCAGCCGCTGGACCAGGACGCGGGCGAAGCTGTCGATCATCACGGCCAGGAAGACCGCCATGGCCAGGGGCGTGAGGATGCCGCGCATCCAGTACAGGGCGGCGGCGCCGGCGACCACCGCCAGGAACACCAGGGCGTTGCGGCCGGTGATCGACGGGGAGATGGTCATCGGCGGAATTCCTTTCTCGAGCGCCCATACAACGGCAGGCGCCACATTGCGCGAGCCGATCGGCGAGGCGCAAGGCCGGGGCTAGGCTTAAGTCCTCAATCTGAAGGACGTTGCGTATGAGCCTGGCGATTGGCCAAGGCGCACGATCGTCAACCGGGCCGGACGCCCGATCATGCGCGTCCAGACGGGCGGCCGTCGCGGCGACGGGCCTCTAGGCGGCCTTGCGGCGGCGCGGCTTCTTGACGGCCGGCTTGTAGGCCGAGGTCGCGCTGGCCAGGGTCCAGGCCGACAGGGCGTCGACGGGCGACGGGCGGCCGATCGCATAGCCCTGCAGTTCGGCGCAGTTCTCGCCGCGCAGGAAATCGATCTGCTCCTGGGTCTCGACGCCCTCGGCCACGCACGGGATCTCGAGGCTGCGGCCCAGGCCCAGCACGGCGCGGACGATCACCGTCGCGCGGTCGTGGCGGTGGATGTTCTCGACGAAGCTCTTGTCGATCTTGATCTTGTCGAACGGGAACGACTGCAGGGTCGACAGCGACGAGAAGCCGGTGCCGAAGTCGTCCATGGCGATCCGCACGCCCAGGGCCTTCAGCCGGCGCAGGTTGTCGAGCGCCCGCTGATAGTCCTTGAACAGCGCGCTCTCGGTGATCTCCAGCTCCAGCCGCTTGGGCGACAGGCCGGTGGCGACCAGCACCTCGTGCACCAGGGTCGGAAGATTGGGCTGGTTCAGCTGCAGCGGCGACAGGTTGACCGCGATGCGCAGCGGACGCTCCCAGGTGACCGCGTCGGCGCACGCGCGGCGCAGGACCCATTCGCCCAACTGGGCGATCAGGCCATTCTCCTCGGCGACCGGGATGAACTCCAGCGGCGGGATCATGCCGCGCACCGGATGGTTCCAGCGCACCAGGGCCTCGAACCCGCAGACCTCGCCGTCGGACGCCTTGGCCAGCGGCTGGTAGTAGACGATCAGCTCCTCGTCGGCGATCGCCTGGCGCAGTTCGCGGGCCATGGTCCGGCGTTCGCGGATCGACTCGTCCATCTCGCGCTTGAAGAAGCGATAGGCGCCGCGGCCGCTTTCCTTGGCGCGGTAGAGCGCCATGTCGGCGTTGGCCAGCAGGGCCTCGGCCGTGCGGCCGTCGTCGGGGTACAGCGACACGCCCAGGCTGGCGCCCATGGCCAGGTCCTGGCCCTCGTGCACCGCCGACGCCGCCAGGGTTTCCAGCAGCCGACCGGCCAGCTCGGCCGCGGCGGCCGGCTGGTCGCCGGCCGCGACCTGGACGACAATGAACTCGTCGCCGCCGAGACGCGCGGCGAAGGACGGCGCGGTCAGGCAGTCCTGCAATCGGCGCGCGGTCTCGACCAGCAGGGCGTCGCCCACCAGGTGGCCGTGCAGATCGTTGGCTTCCTTGAAATGGTCCAGGTCGATGCAGATCAGGGACAGGCTCTCGCCCGAGGCTTCGACGCGGTCCAGGGCCGCGGCCAGGCGGACCTGCAGCGAGTTGCGGTTGGGCAGGCCGGTCAGGCCGTCGTGCTCGGCGAGGTAGCGGATCTTCTCCTCGGCCGAGCGGCGCTCGCGCAGGTCGCGGACGGCCAGGACGGTGAGGCCCGAGGTCTCCTGCCGCGCGCCGTCGTCCATCAGGCGCGAGAACACCTCGACGGGAATCGTCCGGCCGCCGTCGGCGGGTTGCAGAACGCCTTCGCGCCGCACGCCCTCGCGGGTCGGGGCGTCGGTGTCGAAGGTCAGCAGATTGGACAGCGGCGTGCGCAGCAGGCCGTCCAGTTCGACGCCGGCCAGTTCGCAGAACGCGGCGTTGGCGTCGTTGATCAGCCCGTCCTGGACCACGACGATGCCCTCGTAGGCGGCGTTGGCCAGGCGGCGGATGCGGTCGAGGGCCGAGCGGCTGGTCGAGGACTCGATGGCCACCGCGCCCAGGCCGCCCAGGATGATCATGCCGGTGATCGAGGTCACGGCCAGGGTCAGGATCGCGCCCGACAGCATCTGGTCGGGGACGTTGATCGCGGGATCGGGAACGATGGTGATCGCGGCCATGCCGATGAAATGCAGGGCGCAGACCCCCAGCGTGAGGACGACGCCGCCGCCCAGCTGCTTGAGCAGGCTGCGCGCGCGTCCGGCCAGTTGCAGGGCGCTCGCCGCGCCGATGACGCCGGCCAGCACGGAGGCGGCGATCGTCGCCTGCTCCCACTGCACGAAGCCCTGGGTCACGAAGGCGGACATGCCCGTGTAGTGCATGGCGGCCACGCCCATGCCGAGGATCAGGCCGCCGGCGAAGTCGTTGGTGCGCGAGCGCTGGGCCGAGGCCACGGCGAAGCCGCCGGCCATGAACAGCACCGAGATCATCAGCGACAGCAGGGTGCCCGACGGGCTGTAGCCGGTCTTGAGGCCGGGGCTGTAGGCGACCATGGCGATGAAGTGGGTGGCCCACACGCCCGATCCGGAGACCAGGCCGGTCAGCAGCAGCCACGCGGCCCGAACCACGCCCCTGGCCCCGCGCATGCGGGAATAGAGCCGGAACGCCGTGAAGCACGCGGCGAAGCAGATCAGGCCGGCGACCATGACCAAACGCAGGTCATGTTCCGTCGTCAGGCAGGTCAAAACCTTCAGCACGCGCAGATCCCCCAGGGAATTCGTCCTATGAATACCGGGGAAGATGCAAAAAAAGCGTTTCGCTGATCCGGAGCGTCTAGGGCCTAGTTCACCCGCTTCAGAAGCTGCCGTTGCCGATAGCGCTCGGCTTCCTCGCGGCGGAGGTCGACGATCTTCGCCTGCAGCACCGCCAGTCCAGCGGGATTCCTGACCTTCGACGGCAAGGAACTGTAACTTAGTCGCCGACGCCCGGTCAGCCAATTGACCCGCAGGTCGTCAAGCACCGCGTCTTGAAGGTCTTTAGGCAGGCTTGGCCAGGTTTCGAAGGCCATGCCCATTCGCCAGGCCAGGGAATCGTAAGGCGCGACGTCGTAGGAACGCTGAAGGTAGCGAACGCCGTCAGACCCCAGGGAACCCTTTTGCGCCACCTCGATGAAGGCCAGCCTGAGCCAGGCATAGTGGTTGGCGGGCGACAGCTTCAACTGCCGCCAGCTCAAGGCCTTGGCCGGTTCCAGATCGGCGGTGGGATCGGTCTCGAGCGCCTTGACCACCGCGTGCGCCTTGCCGCCATAGACGCTGCCCAGCGGTATCCAGTCCGGCGCTTCGCGCCCGAACCGTTCCGCGAACTGAAGCTCCCAGAGCGTGACGCCGGCGACCCCCACGGTGGCGAGGGCCAGGGCCGAGGTCAGTCCGCGCATAATCCCGCCCATGCGGCGCGCCTTAGACATTTTCGCCTCGCGGCGCATTGGCCAGTCCGAAACCCAGGCCGAGCAGACAAGCCCAGGTCGCGGCGATGGACGGCACCTGAAGCGCGTAGTCGGTCGCGCCATGAACCAGGATGACGGCGCTCGCAGCGACCAGGGCACGCATCCACATGGTCATCCGCCGGCGCCTAAGGGTGCCCAGAGCCGTGGAAAACAGAATCCAGCCGATGCAGGCGAACATCGGAAGGGCCGCGGTGAGGCCGCCCTCCTCGAGCCATTGGATGTACACGTTGTGCAGAGCGCGCACGTAGGAAAGGTCCTCGTAGTTCGCCGAGGTCGCGATGAGTCGATTGACCGCATAGAAGTTACCCAGGCCGTAGCCCGACCACGGCGAGGCGCGGAACGCCGTCCAGTGGCTTTCGAAGAGCTCGCGGCGAACCTGCGCGTCGTGGCTCAGGTCGGACAACCTGCTGACCAGCAGATTGGCGGAAAAGCCCAGCGCGACGATCACGATCAGCGATCCGCCCGCGATCAGCAGAAACCGCATCGACGGCCTGCGCCACGGCTGGGAGAACACCTCCCAGACCGCGAAGATGATCAGCCCGGCGGCGGTAGCGGCGAGGCCGGCTCTCGAGGCCGTCAGCACGACGCCGACCAAGATCACGGCCAGAGCGATAATCGTCGGTCCCGCGGCGCTGGCGATCCGGTCCAGGCGCCAGCCCTGCTTCGCCGAATCCCGGATGCGCTCGACCAGGAGGGCCGCCATCAACACGCCAACGTATCCCAGGAGCGTGGCCGCGCTATTCGCGCTCAAGAACGACGCGGTCAAGCGGTCGCGGTGGAAGATCTTGGCGACGCCCATCACCGTGCGGGGATCGGCGAGATGGGCGACGAACGCCCAACAGGCGTAGGCCGCGGCGGCGACCAGGAAGAAATGCAGAAAGCGACGGCCGCGCTCGGGCTGCTGGCCGATGAGGGCGCCGAGGCAGAAGATGCATGCCAGACCGCCCAGCTTGATCAGCTCGATGATCACCGCGGATTTGTCCAGCACCGCCGCGGGAGCGGCCGACGGCACGAAGTCCCAGATCGGATTTCGACCGCCGATCGCAAACGGCGTCATCGCCAGGATCGCCGCCGCCAGGACGGCGCCGAACAGCACGGCGGGCGTGATGAGACCCCTCCACCTCTCGGCGGCAGCCCGGCCCCAAG
Organism: Caulobacter sp. Root1455; assembly: GCF_001426905.1. GTDB lineage: Bacteria > Pseudomonadota > Alphaproteobacteria > Caulobacterales > Caulobacteraceae > Caulobacter. The sequence continues at coordinate 27,534 of NZ_LMFQ01000020.1, read as the reverse complement.
AGGTCAGGTGCCTGGCGACGAGAAAACCGACGCCATAGAGCAGGGTGAACTCCAACGCCGTGTCGGTCCGGTTCGCCCCGAAGGCGAAATGACCGGCCAGCAGCGTCAGGACCAGGACGGCAAGACTGATGTCCGGTTGCTCGCGCCGCGTATCCGGCACACCAGCTTTGCGCGGCGAAAGAGTCCGCGCTTCCGCGTCAGCCGCCATAATACTTCTGGTAGGAGCGATAATAGTAGCCGGGATCGCCGTAGCCGTAGCGCGACTGGGCCTTCATATCGACCTGGGTCAGGGCCACGCCGCTGACATAGGCCGAAGGCGACAGCAGGCGCAGCGTCGACTCGATGGCCTTCAGCGGCGTCTTGCGCCAGCGAGCCAGGACGACGACGACGTCGGCGAGCGACGCCAGGACCCGCGTGTCGGCGATCGGCAGAACCGGCGCCGAGTCGATCAGCACGATGTCGAATTCCGCGCGCAGAGTCTTGATCAGGTTCTGCATGGCGGCCGAGCCGAACACGTCCTTGGGCGTGTAGGCGCCCTTGGCCAGCGGCAGCACCACCGCCCCCGACAGCTTATCGTGAACCAGGGCCTGGGCCAGGGTCGCCGTGCCGTTCAGGACCTCCAGGAGGCCGACGTCGGCCTCGAAGCCCAGCATGCGGTTGACCGAGCGCTGGCGAAGGTCGCAGTCGAGCAGGACGACCCTGGATCCCATGCTGGCCATCGTTCGCGCCAGGCAGATGGACGAGGTCGTCTTGCCTTCGCCCGGCAAGGACGAGGTGATCAAAATGACCCGAACGGCCTGGCCGACCTTGGAGAACAGGACCGAAGCCCGCAGGTTTCGGAAAGCCTCGGTGAAACTCGAAAGCGGCTTTTCGATCACATAGTCGACAGCCTTGATCTTCGAGTTCTGGTCGCGCTCGATCATCGTGTGCAGCGAAGGGATGGATCCCAGCGCCGGCAGACCCAGACGATCCTGAATTTCTTCCGCCGTACCAAGCCCGCTGGAGAGAAGCTCGGCCACGACGGCGGCGGCAATGCCGGCGCCCATGGCCAGAATGAGGCCCGCGGCGAAATTAATCAGCACCTTCGGCGAGCTTTGCTTGGTCGGAATGCGGGCGCGGGACGTCACGCGGGCGTCGGTCTGTTCCAAACCTTGCTGAGCGCTGGTTTCCTTGAAGCGATTGAGCAGAGATTCATAGAGCAGGCGAACGGAGTCAGCGTTCCGCTGCAGTTCGTTCAGCTTGACCGAGTCTCGATTATTGCTGGCTAAATTGCCACGCGACTGGCCGACGCTGGCGGCGACCGATGCGGTTCGTTGACGCGCCACCTCGGCCTGGGCCGACAGGTTGGAGATGATCCGGCTGATCTCCTGTTTGATCTGGGCGTCGATATCCGCAAGCTGGCGCTGCGCCTTCAGCATTTCGGGGTGACGATCGCCGTAGCGGCCCTGCAGGTCGGCCACTTTCTGGGTGACGTCGGCGCGTTGGCGGCGCAGTTGCTGCACGACCGGGGAGGTCAGCGCTTCGCCGACGTCCTCACCGGTGCTGCCTTGTGCCAGCTGACGCCGGGCGGTGTTCAAACGGGCGTCTGCCTCCGCCTGCTCGGCGCGCGTAGTCGCCAACTGCTGATCGAGATTGGAGATCTCCTGTTCAACCAGGGTCGCCCCTTGGGAGCTCATCAGATTGTTGGCGATCTTGTACTGGCCGACGGCCGTTTCGGCCTGTTCGACCTGCACACGCAAATCGGCTAGGCGACCATTGAGCCACTCATTGGCCTGCTGGGTCGCGTCGAACTTCGCGTCCAGCTGCGACAGCAGATACTGATCAGCGAACGCATTGGCGATCTGCGCGGACTTGGCTGAATCCTTGGACGTGAACGAGACGTCGATGAGGTAGGTCAAGCCGACGCGCTTGACAGTCAGACCCTTGATTACCGAGTCTACGACCTTCTCGTGCTTTCGCTGGGCGATTTCGCTGTTGTTGGCGTCGATGCTGGCCTTCGGCGCCAGAGACTTCGCGAAGGCCTTAAGACCATCGAGCAAGCCCGGCTTGGTGTCGGCGTCCGGATTGAATTCGGGGTCTTGATCAAGCTTGAGCTTGGCGACCACCTTCTCGGCGACGGATCGCGACTGGATGACCTGGGCTTCCGTGTCGACGGCTTGAGTGCTGGCCGGAAGCTGCGACACCACCGACTGCATCTCGGCGACGGCTTCCTTGCGAGGATCCAGCAGGACCTCCGCTGTAGCCGTGTACTTCGGAGTCATTTGCGCGGTGACTAACACCACCAGGAGGAAGACGGCCGCCGCGACGCCAATCATCAGGCGAAGCCGACGCTTGAAGGCCGCGATCAGGCGGTTCACATCCAGGGATGCGGAGCCTCCCACATCCTGTTGACCAAACGTGTCGTCGACCTGAGCGTCCATAAGCGACCTTAATTTATACGAAGTTCGCGCGCCACCCCGAGGCGGGGCGGCGCGCGTCAGCGGCGCTAAAGCTTAGCGTTGGAAGACTAAGGACAGGTTGAAGCGGTTGACCGAATAGTCGGGGCCGGCGACGATGAGGGGGCCCGAGCTGTTCTGCTTCAGATAGGTGTAGCCGGCGCGAACACCGACCGTGCGGTTCATGAAGTAGGTGGCTCCGAAACCGGCGCTGGTCCGGCCGTCCTCGCGGTCGATCGACTTGTACTTGTCCTTCTGGTAGCCGAGCTGCCCGTAGAGCAGCACGTTGCGCAGAAGTTCGTGATCGACCCGGACGCCGACGGTGTTGGAGAAGTAGCCGGGCGAACCGTTCGCCGTGCCTTCTTCAGGCGTGCGAGAGGCGGTGCCGGTGACCGTGGTCAGCTGGGTCGGAAACCATTCGACCTGAGCGTGAAGAGCCAGGCCGGATTGATCTTCGAACGCCTTATAGTCCTGCGAGGTATAACCGACGCGCAGTTCGCCACGGGCGGTGTTGCTGATGTCGAAGTTGGCGCCGACCAGCAACTCATAACCCTCGGAGTCGCGCTGCAGCGGCGAGGCCGGCGGCGCGAGGCGGTAGTTGCGCTTGTTGAACACGGCTTCGGCCAGAACGGCCGCCGACGGGCTGACGGCGTAGTCGGCGCGGACGTTGCCGATCGTCGTCTTGCGATCCCGGTTGTCTTGGTCGACGACGATGCCGGTCCTGGTCACCCCGTCATCGTAGTCCAACTTGGTGACGCCGACGCCGCCGCCCAGCTTCAGTCGATTGAACTCCTTGGATCCGGCGATCTTGGCCGCGGCCGAGGTATAGGCGATCGGCTTGCTCACGGTGCCGGGGGTGTCCGGCGACGTACGCGCCTCGTTCAGGTCGCCATAGTCGGCGGCGAAGCTGAGGTTGCCCGTCCGATCGACGTCCAAGCGGCCGGCGGCCCCGGCGGTCCAGGTCTCGGTGTCTTCGCTCTTCAGGTCGTTGTAGCGGGCGATCGCGCCGTTGACATAGCCGCCCAGCGCGTGACGCGACCAGTTCGAGCGCAACCGAACTTCGGGCGTGATCGTGTAGAAGATGTCGTCCTGCTCGGCGGCCTTGACGCGAGCATAGACGTTGTCGTTCGACTCGAGCGTCGCCGTCAGCTTGGGATAGGCCGTGAAGCCGCCAAGATGCACGCCGAGGGCGTCGAAGTCGGGACGCGAACGTTCACGCACGGCGATGTTGCGGTCGCGGACGAAGTTGCTTTCCTGAGCCTGGGACTCAGAGGGCGCGATAACACACACCGCAGCGGCCGCCGCCGCGAGCAGGAAGAGTTTAGACATGTTGATCCCCACGTGATGCGGCGGCGCCGACCGGCGCCGCCAGCTCGCTTAGTGCGTTAACCCTGGTATTCGGGGCCGTAATAATCCGAGCTGTCGCCATTGCCAACGGTGCCGGCCGTGGTGTCGGGCGGCACGCCGATATTGCTCCACACCGAGGCGTTGGCGTCGGCGTTCGGGTTGGCCTGAGCGGCGGCGGCAGGCGCCAGCGCGGCGCTGACGTCGGCGCTGACCTGAGCGAGCGCCGCCGAGCCGTCCGCGCCGAGGGCGGCCAGCAGAGCGGTGTCCTTCAGGGCCAGAGCGATGGCGGCCTGAGCCACTTTCGGGTCCGGGTTCGTCGCCACGATCAGGCGCTTGACGGCGTCGGCCGTGAACTTCTTCACGAACGCGGCCTTCTGCGCCGGGTTCATGTTCTGGGCGGTCGCCCGACGCTCGGCCTCGGCCTGGGCGTCCTTGGCGACGGTCGCGATCCTGACCGCCAGCTCGGCGGCCGTGATCGTGGAATACTGAGCCTTGGCCGCGGCGACAGCCGGGATCATGACTACGGAGGTCGCCAGCGCACCGAAAAGCAACGCGCCAGAAACCGCCAACATCGTTGATTTAACACGCATGTTCTTACCCCTCCAGACGGGCTAGACGCCAGTCGATGGTCAATTGCCACTGATGAGGGCAAGAATCCAGCGACGTTTTCTTAAAAGCTAACGAATCTTTGAAATAAGAGACGAGAGAGCAAAAATTGCTCCTAGAAAAGACGCTCGGTGATGCGGATCGTATCACCCGGGGCGACCTCGACGCCTCCCGTCAACGGGAACTGCCGCTCGGTCTGATCATTCATCCGCTTGATGAATACCCGCTTCTGGTTCGCGCGATAGGTGAAACCACCCGCGGTGGCCACCGCATTGAGAACAGTCAGGCCGCTGGTGTAGGGATACTGTCCAGGCTTTTCCACTTCGCCCATTATATAGAATGGGCGGTAATTGAGAACCTCGACACTCACACGTGGATCTTTGAGGTAGCCGTTGCGCAGCGACTGCTCAACGCCGCCCTGAAAGTCTTTCAGCGTCAGACCCGCCGCCTGGACCTCGCCCACCAGAGGGATCGAGACCAATCCGGTGCCCGCGACCACGAACTGTCCTGACAGCGCGTCCTCGCCGAATACGGTCACCCGCACCTTGTCGCCCGAGCCGAGCACGTAGTCCGAAGGCTGGAACGGCGGAGGCGCCGCGGCTTCGATCGCCTGCCTTGCGTGGACAGGTCCCATCGAAAGGACCAGCACCGACAGCGCCGCCACCAGGCAGCCCACCGCGAGTTTTCCTATCCTCATCACGCCGATCATCTCCATCACCCCCTGTTACGCTCAAGTCTGTACTGCATGATCGTTCGCTCAACGCCAAGCAGGCGCACGCCCGTCAGGACGCCCGTAGCATAGGCTCCAGTGTCTAGTCCTATACGTGTAGGGCCGTCATAAGGCATTTCTTCGGGCGTATGCCCATGAACTACAACTTTTTCGAACGGTTTCTTCTCGGAAAGAAATTCCTGCCGAATCCAGAGCAGATCGCGGGCCGATTGAGCATCGAGCGGCACGCCCGGCCGCAGGCCCGCGTGAACAAAGACGTAGTCGCCAAGGACGACCGCCAGCTCCAGCGACTTCAGGAAATGCAGATGCGTGGCCGGAAGCGCTGAAGACAGCGCGCGCCCCAGGGCGGCGAGATCCTCGGGGCCCACCCGGCCTATGGGCGGCGCGACACCGTAAGAGGCCAGGGTGGCGCCCCCGCCGAACTCCAGCCAACCCGCGTTGGCCACCGGATCCTCGATGAAGGCCAGCATGGCCTCCTCGTGATTGCCCATCAGGGTCCGCACTTCGAATCCGGGCGTGGAAAGCAGGGCCGTCAGGCGATCCAGCACGCCCTTGGACTCCGAGCCGCGGTCGACGTAATCGCCCAGGAAGACCAGAAGCGGGCGCTCGCCGCGCGACAAGGCCGGAGCGGCGTCGGCCACGATCCGCGTCAGCAGGCCGTCCAGAAGGTCCGCCCGTCCATGGATGTCGCCCACGGCATAGACCAAGCGCTCGCCGGTCGAAGCCGGGGCGGCTTTCTGGGCGGGACGGAACAGGCGAAACACGACGAGTCTCCAAGCGGGACGGATGTGTCCCACAGAATGAGGACCGACCCTAGCGCTTGCAAGATGAACGCCAGCCTGCAGCCCCGCGCTCCGGCCCGCGACCGCGAACCGCCCAAAATCCCACCTAACAAGGTTATTTACACAACATTCACCAATAAACACATCGTTTACCAACAACAGAAATTAAATAGGCTTAATAACGTATCGGTAATGTGGGTGTAATTTAAATTCACCCTAGTAATTACCCTTATTTTTATTGCGCAAAACTATTCATGTCCTCGTCTCCAAGCGAGGTAGGACATGCGAAAGTATTCGCTCACCGTATCGAACCGCCTGCCGCAAGCGATCGCCTCGGCCGTGGGCCTGCTGCTCCTGAGCGCCGGCGTCTCCGCGGCGGCGCCGCGGTCGGTCGACATGACCTGGAGCACGCCCTCGATCACGCCGCGAGGCTATGCCGACTATTGCGCCCGCTACGCCGGCGAGTGCCTGGCCACGCCGGCCGAACAGGCCAGCTATGTCGCCGTCGCCCAAGCCAATGTCGGCGGCAACTTCTGGAGCGCCAACTTCGCCGAAAGCGAACCGGCGGCCGACACGCCCTCGCCCCAGATGATCGCTGACAGCGCCCCCGCCGAAAATTTCTGGAGCGTCGCCTTCCAGATCCAGCCGGCCTCTCTGGCCGAGCCCGTCGGCGCGGCGCGCGACCAGGTCGATTGGGCGTCCCGTTTCGCGGCGATCGACGCCAAGCGGGGCGAAGAGAGCGCGTTCAACCAGGAGACCGCTCCGGCCGCCGCTCCGACCCTGGTCGCGTCTTCAGGACCGGTCCAACGCGTCGCCCTGACCGACAAGACCTGGGCCCTGCTGTCGAAGACCAACCGGTCGATCAACAACGCGATCGCCCGCGCCGACGATTTCGACCACGACGGCGTTCCGGACCGTTGGGACCTGCCGCTGCTCGACGGCAGCAAGAAAGGCGACTGCGAGGACTACGCTCTGGAGAAGCGGCGCCGGCTGATCCAGCAGGGCCTGCCCGCCGAAGCGCTGTCCCTGGCCATCGTTCGCACCAGCTGGGGCGAGGTCCACGCCGTGCTGGTGGTCGACACCGACCGCGGCGCCTATGTTCTCGACAGCCTGACCGCGTGGGTCACGCCTTGGACCCAGGCCCATTTCCAGTGGATCACCCGCCAGGCCGCCGGCGGCGCCTTGTGGGTGCGTCCCGGCCCCGCCGCCTTCCAGACGGCGTCCTTGACGCAATGACCTGAGCGCGCCGCCGTCCGCTCCCGCGGCGGCGCGCTCAGGGAGACCCAGCCGGTGTGATCGGTGCGGCGTCGCAGAAGCTTGTCCGGCGCCCTTTGTTCCGGCGGCGCCCAGACCGGTCACAAAACAGCAATACAAATGACCGGCGACAGCGCTTCAACAATGACCAAAATTTAGCCGACCGGCTGTTGGCGATTGCGCGAATTGGTCCTAATACGCGTGCACCGCAACAAAGGCTCGCTTAGCCGAGCTTACTCGGCTATTCGGCGCGAGCCGATGGATCCGGCTGCGACTGTGTTTACGGGGGCGATATGAGTAAGAGTGATAGCGGCAAGGTCGCGCTCATCACGGGCGTGACGGGCCAGGACGGCGCTTATCTGTCAGAACTCCTGCTGTCGAAGGGGTATACGGTTCACGGTGTGAAGCGTCGCTCGTCGTCGTTCAACACCGGCCGTATTGAGAACCTGTACCAGGATCCGCACGAGAAGGATCAACGGTTCATTCTCCACTACGGCGACATGACCGACAGCACCAACCTGATCCGGATCGTGCAGCAGACCCAGCCGGACGAAATCTACAATCTGGCCGCCCAGAGCCACGTGGCGGTCAGCTTCGAGACCCCCGAATACACCAGCAACGCCGACGGCACCGGCACCCTGCGCTTGCTTGAGGCGATCCGCATCCTGGGCCTGGAAAAGAAAACCAAGTTCTACCAGGCCTCGACCTCGGAGCTCTATGGCCTGGTGCAGGAAGTGCCCCAGAGCGAGAAGACGCCGTTCTATCCGCGCAGCCCCTACGCCGCGGCCAAACTTTATAGCTATTGGATCGTGGTGAACTACCGCGAGGCCTACGGCATCCACGCCAGCAATGGCATTCTGTTCAATCACGAGAGTCCGCTGCGCGGCGAGACCTTCGTCACCCGCAAGATCACCCGCGCCGTCGCGGCCATCAAGCAAGGCTTCCAGGACAAGCTCTATCTGGGCAACCTCGAGGCCAAGCGCGACTGGGGCCACGCCCGGGAATATGTCCGCGGCATGTGGTTGATGTTGCAGCAGGAAACAGGCGACGACTATGTGCTGGCCACCGGTGAAACCACCATGGTGCGCGATTTCGTGACCAAGGCCTTCTCCGAAGTCGGCGTGACCTTGGCCTGGTCGGGCAAAGGCGTCGACGAGAAGGGAACCTGCACGCAGACCGGCAAGGTTCTGGTCGAGGTCGATCCGCGCTATTTCCGCCCCACCGAGGTCGAACTGCTGATCGGCGATCCGACCAAGGCCAAGGAAAAGCTGGGCTGGGTCCACGAAACCAAGTGGGAGCAGCTGTGCGCCGAGATGGTGGCGGCCGACATGATCGCCGTGGCCAAGGAGCAGCGCCGCAATGCCGAGTGAGGGGCCGAATGACGTGATCTTTCCCCTCGGGGGCAAGCGCGTCTGGGTGGCCGGCCATCGGGGGATGGTCGGCTCGGCCATCGTCCGCCGGCTGGCCTCCGAAGGCTGCGAGGTGATCACGGCCGGACGCGAGGTCGTCGATCTCAAGCGCCAAGACCAGGTCCAGGCCTGGATGGCCAGGGAAAAACCCGACGCCATCTTCCTGGCGGCGGCCAAGGTCGGCGGGATCCTGGCCAACGACAGCTTTCCGGCTGATTTCCTCTACGACAACCTGATGATCGAGGCCAACATCATCGAGGCCGCCCACGCCCAAGGCGTGGCCAAGTTGGTGTTCCTGGGCTCATCCTGCATCTATCCCAAGTTCGCCGAGCAACCGATCCGCGAGGACAGCCTGCTGACCGGCGCGCTGGAGCCGACCAACGAGTGGTACGCGATCGCCAAGATCGCCGGCATCAAGCTGGCCCAGGCCTATCGCAAGCAGCACGGCGACGACTTCATCAGCGCCATGCCCACCAACCTCTACGGCCAGGGCGACAACTTCGACCTCAATTCAAGCCATGTGATGCCGGCCCTGATGCGCAAGGCGCACGAGGCCAAGCTGGCTGGCGCCGACAGCATCACCATCTGGGGCACCGGAACCCCGCGCCGCGAGTTCCTCAACGCCGACGACTGCGCGGACGCCTGCGTCTTCCTGATGAAGACCTATTCGGACTTCGAGCACGTCAATGTCGGCTCGGGCGAGGACGTGACGATCCTGGAACTGGCCCAGCTGGTTTGCGAGGTCGTCGGTTTCAAGGGCGACATCGTCACCGATCCCTCCAAGCCCGACGGCACGCCCCGAAAGCTGATGAGCGCCGACAAGCTGCGCGCCATGGGATGGTCGCCGAGCATCGCGCTGCGCGATGGGATCGCCGAGACTTATCAGTGGTTCCTGGCCCATGACCGCTGAACCCACGCTGCAGTCCTATGACGTTCTGGGCGTTCAGGTCAGCGTCACCACCCTGACCACCGCCTCCACCGCCATCCACGCATGGGCGAAGGACAAGACCAGCCGCTTCGTCTGCATTCGCGATGTCCACGGCATTATGCAGGCCTATGACGATCCGGAGCTGTCGGAACTGCACAAGAGTGCGGCGATGGTCACGCCGGACGGCATGCCGCTGGTGTGGATCGGCCGCCGGGCGGGCCTCCCTGTCGAGCGCACCTGCGGCCCCGACCTCATGGACCGCGTCTTGTCGGACTCGGCGACCTCGGGGCTGCGGCACTACTTCTTCGGCGGCAAGCCGGGCGTGGCCGAACGCCTCAAGGCCGTTTTCGAAGATCGGTATCCCGGCCTACGGGTCGTCGGAGCCTCGACCCCCCCGTTTCGCGAACTGACCGACGAGGAGCTTCAAGCGGTCGCGGCGGAGATCAGCGCCAGCGGCGCGGATGTCGTGTGGATCGGACTGTCGACACCGAAGCAGGAATTCCTGATGCGCCGGCTCGTCGCGCACACCTCCACCACCTTGATCGGGGTGGGCGCGGCCTTCGACTTTCACACCGGCGCGGTGAAACGCGCGCCGCGCTGGATCCAGAAGGCAGGGATCGAGTCCCTGTTTCGACTGGCCAGCGAACCTCGCCGTCTTTGGCGGCGCTATCTGATCATGGCCCCGCGCTTCGTCTTTCTCATCGCCCGGCAGAGCGCCGGCAGGCTTCTTCACTCACGACGATAGCGCCGGACGATCAGGACTTCGCTCACCTAACCTTTTTTGGATCCAAGACATGGCTTCCGGCGCACCAACAGTCAGCGTGATCATTCCCACGCGGAATCGCGCCGATCTTGTCTGCCGCGCCGTCAGAAGCGTGCTGGTTCAGTCGGTTTCGAGCATCGAGATCATCGTATCGATCGACGGGCCCGACCCTGTGACCGAGGCTGCCCTGGCGCAGATCCACGACCCACGCCTTCGCGTGATCGTCGCGCCGGAATCGAAAGGCGCTCCAGCGGCGCGCAACCGCGGCTTCGAAGCCGCGACCGGCGAGTGGATCGCGCTTCTCGACGACGACGACGAATGGATGCCCACGAAACTCGAACGCCAACTCGAAATCGCGGCCCGCTCGTCCTTTGCGCTTCCCATCATCGCCAGCAGCCTTATCGCGCGGAGCCCGTCCGCCGACTACACATGGCCGCGGGAGGTTCCGTCGCCAGCGGTGCCGATCTCGGAATACATGATGGTCCGCACCGGCCTGTTTTCCGGCGATCGCGTCATCCAGACATCGACGGTCATGGCGCGTCGGGCGCACTTCACCCAAGTCCCTTATCTGGTCGGCCTCAAGAAGCACCAGGACTGGGACTGGCTGCTGAAAGCCCTGGCGATCGAGGGCGCCGGCCTGGAGTTCGTGCCCGAGGCGCTGACTGTCTGGTACATTGAGGAAAACCGTCCGGGCATCACCGCCTCGAACGACTGGCGCGCCTCGCGAGAATGGGCTCTCTCTGTCCGGGACCTGATCACCGACCGCGCCTACGCCGCCTTCCTGCTGCTCTATGTGGGCTCGATGGCCGCCCGCACCGGCCAGCGCGACAGCCTGCGGCCGATCTTGTCCGAGGCCCTGGCGACCAAGGCCTTCGCCTGGCGGCACATCGCCATCTACCTGTCGCTCTGGATCATCCCGCCCTCGACCCGCCAGCGGCTGCGACGTCTCGTTCATGGACGCGCGGTGACTTGATGCGCATTCTGATCTACGCGTTGCAGCGCTCGACCGCGCCTACCGGCCTTTGCCGTTACACCGCCAACCTGGTCCACGCGCTCAAGCAAAGCCCGCTCCACCCCGAAATCGACCTGATCATCGGCAGCTGGCAGCGGGACTATTATCGCGAGATCTTCAACGTAGACGCCAGTCTCGCCACGATCATCGAGCCGCCAATCAAGAACGACCTGGTCGGTCGATATGTTTGGCCCGTCCTCAACCTCGGCAAGCTCGCGCGGCGGCGGGGAGCGGATATCGTCCATTTCGCGGCCCCCTCCGCGTTCGCGCGATCCCTGATCGGCGTTCCGGTCGTTACCACCGTGCACGACCTGTACGCCTACAGCCATCCGGAAGTCTTCAAGCTTCCCAACCGCATCCTCAACCGCGCGGTGCTGGCCAACGCGATCACCAACAGCGACGCCACGCAGGTCATCTCGGCCTGCACCAAGGAGGAAATGGCGCGACTCTTCCCCGACGAGATGACTCGCGACCACCGCATCATCTATCAGCCGGTCACGGTGCTTTCTCCCGATCCCGGCGCGGCTCCGCGCCGCCCCTACGTCCTGTGCGTCGCCGGCCACCGCAAGCACAAGAACATGCCGCTGGTGATCGACGCGATGCGTGTCCTGATGGACCGCGGCTCGCTGTCCGCCGACACCGCCCTGGTCATTGTCGGCGAGCGCGCGACGGAAACGGCGGCGATCGAAGACGCCGCGACCCGGCAGGGCGTCACCCTTGAATTGCTGTCCTCTGTCTCGGACCAGACGCTGGCCAATCTCTACGGCGGATGCCTGGCGTTCGTGGTGCCTTCCGAGGCCGAGGGCTTCTGCCTGCCGCTCGTCGAGGCCCTGATGCACGGCCGGCGCGTGGTCTGCTCCGACATCCCCATCTTCCACGAAGTCGGCCGGGACGCCTGCGCCTTCTTCAGCCTGGCCGGCGACAGGACAACGCACCTCGCGGACGCCCTGCAGAACGTGTTGACCCAGCCCGAACCGCCTCGCGAGGAGCGTCGCTTCAGTTCCGCCCTGTTTGCCGAGGAGTGCGCCGCCAGCTATGCGAGCGTCCTTGAGGCCGCGAAGCCTGGCCCATGAACCGAAACTCTTAAACCAGACAACGCTAGCCTACACGCCTGAAGCCGCAGCACTGGATTTGTCCGCCCGAATGTCCTTTCCGTCTCAGCCATCCCCCTCGCGCGCGCCAACACACGCAGCCCCAGGCGGAACAGCGTTCAATAGGGTCGAGAAGGGTCTCGGCTCGGGCTACACGCGCGCTTCGATCGTCGCCATCGTCCTGGCCCTCCTGGCGGCCAAGGCGTTCCTCTATTTCGCTGTGTCGACGGCGCAGGACCCCGTTCCCTACAACAATCCGCTGGCCGGCCAGATCATCGGCAACCTGACCCGCCTGTTCCTGTTGTTTGGGCTCCTGATGTTCGTCCGCTTTGGAAGCCTCCAGCTCCTTCTGCGGGAACGTCTGCTCAGCGCGCTGTTCGCGTGGTGCGTCCTGTCGGTCGCGTGGTCGGTCTATCCGAAAGGATCGGCCGTTTCGGTCTACCGCCTCGTTCCATTCATACTGGTGGGCCTCTGGGTCATCTCGGATAGCAAGTCCTCGACCATCTTCGAGAAGATGCACCGGCTGTGCCGGGCCATTCTCTACATCAACATCGCCTCGATGTTCCTGTTCCCGCCGTTCGCCTTCATGCAGGGCATCCACGAAGGGGCGTTGCGGGGGGTGTTCCAAACCAAGAACGTCCTTGGCTTGAACCTGGCGCTCTGCCTGTCCCTCTTCGTACCCGCGCTCCTGCAGCGCAGGACCTCGCTGCGCATATTCGACATCGTCGCGACCCTGGTGCTGCTGATCTTGGCCCGATCCGTGACGTCGGTCATGTGCGCCGCGGTCATCTTCGGGATCACGGCCGGCACCATGGCCATCCGTGGGCTCACCCCTCGACGCCACATGCGCATCGCCTTCACCATGGTGCTGGTGGTGATCCTGCCGGCGCTGTTCGCGATCCTGCTGCCCCTGGTGGAGAACTTGCTCGTCTTCTTCGGACGCGACCTGACCTTCACCGGCCGCAGCACGATCTGGAGCTTCGCGATTGACGCCATCCACCATCGTCCATGGTTCGGCCACGGCTTCCGGGCGTTCTGGCAGGACCCCCAGAGCACGATCGTCGGGCGCGGAGTGATCTTCTTCGCTCACTCCCACAACGGCTACATCGACGCCTGGCTGGACGGCGGCGTCTTTGAATTCCTGCTGTTGATCGCGGTCTTCGCATCGCTGGCCTACCGAGCCGTGATCACCGCTCTGAACGAAAAGGCCAAGCTCAGCACGAACGCCTTTCCCATGCTGGTGATCATGACCGTGATCACTCACAATCTGGCCGAAACCAGCTTCCCGTTCGACGTCTACATCATCCCGGTCTTCGTCATCGCCGCCAGCGTATTCTGTCGCCTGGAGGCCCAGGCTTCAGCGAAGGCCAAGCCCATTGCTCGATCCAAAACCAAGGCGGTCTTTGCAGGGAGACAGGCTCATGCCAGGTCTTGATCTTCGCGAGGTGCTTCAGCGGGCCAAGGCCGCCGCCATCGCACAAGTCCACGAAATACGGCTCAGTCTCTTTCCCTCGGCGGTCAAGGCCTCGCCCCACGGCCTGCCAGGCCGCCTAGTCGTCTCTCTCACCTCGTTTCACGCGCGTTTCCATACGCTGCACCTCACGCTTCGTTCGCTGCTGCAACAAAGCTTGAAGCCCGATGAGGTGGTTCTCTGGGTCGGCCACGCGGACTTCGAGCGACTGCCGAAGAAGGTGCTGGATCTGCGCCGGCTGGGCCTGACCATCAGCAGTTGCGAGGACATCCGCTCGTACACCAAGATCATCCCGTCCCTGCGGACCTATCCCGACGCCTTCATCGTCACGGCCGACGACGACGTCTACTATTGGGACGACTGGCTGAAGGAATTGGTCGAGAGCTACGATCCCGCCAGCCGCCTCATTCCCTGTCACCGATGCCATCTGATCCGCACAGACGCCCAGGGCCTTCCCCTGCCCTACCTGCAATGGGAACTGCAGCTGGATCGACCACTGGCCTCGCCGCTGGTGTTCGTGACCGGCGTGGGGGGCGTGCTCTATCCGCCCGGCAGCCTGCATCCTCAGGTGCTCGACGAAGCCCAGTTCCGTTCGCTTTGCCCGACGACTGACGACGTCTGGCTGTATTGGATGGCGCGCAAGGCGGGCTGGGAGTTCCGGCAGATCGGTCGTCGCCGACGCGTGCTCAATTGGAATGGCTCACAGAAGATGTCGCTCATGGCAACGAACGTTCCCGAGGGCGGCGGCAATGACCAGCAGCTCGGAAACTTGATCCGCACCTACACCTGGCCTCCGGTGACGACGTGAACGCGCGCGCGCAGGCGTTCGCCGCGGTCCGCTGGGCTTCGATCGGCTCCATCGGTCGGGCCCTGATCGGCTTCGCCCAGCTCGCCGTGCTGGCGCGCCTGATCCCGACGGCGGAGTTCGGCCTCATCGCCTTGGCCCTGGCGGTCGTGAACACCGCGCTCATCCTGGCTGACGTCGGACTGAGCAGCGCCATCATCCATTTCCAAGAGGTCACGGAGAAGGAGCTTTCCAGCCTGTTCTGGCTCAACATCGCCGTCGGCGTGGTCCTGACCCTCGTGCTGGCGGGAACGAGCGTGGCGATCGCCCAGGTCTACGGGCAACCTCGGTTGATCGGCGTCTTCGTCGCGATCAGTCCGCTGTTCGCCTTGACGGCCCTGGGGCAGCAGCAGCGGGCCCTCGCCGAGAAAGCCCTGCGCTTCAATCAGTTGGCCATGATCGAAATCAGCGCCACCGGCTGCGGGTTTCTCGTCGCGATCGCCGGCGCCCTTTCCGGCCTTGGGGTGTACGCGATCGTGCTCAGCCTTCTGACCATCGCCGCCGTCAACTCGGCCCTGGCCTGGGTGGTGCTGAGCCGCACTTGGCGACCCAGCTTCCACTTCAGGCTGGCCGAGACACGGCGTTTCCTGTCCTACGGCGGCTATCTGATCGCCGGCAATCTGGCCAACACCCTGACCATGCAGGGTGATGTCGTGCTGGCGGGCAAGCTCTTTCCCGGCAGCGTGCTGGGTCTCTACAGCCAACCGCGCGAGCTGTGCATGCGCATCATGTTCGTGATCAATCCGATCGTGACCCGCATTGGCCTACCGCTCATCGCGCGCTCGCAGGGCGACCTGCAGAAGGTCAAGACGATCTATCTGAACACCCTGCGCATGACCGCTTCGATCAACTTCCCAATCTATGCGTTTCTGGCGCTGTTCTCGTCAGACGTCGTCCTGTTCATCTTTGGCCAGAAGTGGATCGACGCCGGACCGCTCCTGCGCGCGCTCGCCCTTTGGTGCCTGGTGCGTTCGATCGGCAACCCCGTCGGGAGCCTGCTCAATGCGATGGGGCGCACGAAGCGTGCGCTGATTTCGTCGGTTTGCGTCCTGGCGCTGCTGTATGCGACCGTCCTGTTCTCGTCGCGGGCGGGCATGGTTGGCGTGCCGTATGGCTTGCTGGCGCTTTATGCCGCGCTGATCAGCCCCTTCTGGTTCTTCCTCGTCCGACCCGTCTGTGGTGCGCGCTTCCTCGAGTATCATCGACAACTCGCCGTTCCCGCGCTGACCACGCTGGCGGCCTGCGGCGGGGCCTACTTGGCGACGCTCGAACTGCACGGCGCGTTCCTTCGTCTTTTGGTGGGCGGCATGGCTGGCGGCGCGTCCTATCTGGTCGCCAGCCTGATCATCAACCGCAGCTGGGTGCAGGCGATGATTGAACTGGCGCCCCTCAAGCGGCGGGCGGCGGCGGCCTAGACGCCCGGCGCCGGAGTCGCCGCGCCGATCGATCCGGTCGGGCGGAAATCGTTGCCGCGAAGTTCGTAGGCCGTCGGCGACTTTCCGACCGTCACCCATCGGGGACCCGAGACCCCCCAGATCCGATTGTCGACCACGCTCACGCGGTCGGCGCGAAGTGTGGTCGAAAGCCGAAGGCCGGCAAGCGGCGCGGCGGCGTCCACGCTGATATTGCGAACGACGATCGTTCCCCGGCAATCGATGTCGAGCGCGCTCGCATCGGGTGCCGTCGAGGCAGCCTGGATATCCAGGTCCACAATGGTGACGTTCGCGCAGGGCCGCGCATACTTGTCGGTCAGATAGAGTTTCGACCTGACCACGACCGCCGCGCGGCTGCCGCCGCTCATGGTGATGACGCCGCCGCGAACGGTGAGGTTGCGCGCGCCGGCGCGCGCGACGATCGCCTGCACGGCGCCCTCGAACCGCGGATTGAGCACGAGCAGTCCGTCCGAGCCGCAACTGAAATCCACCTGTATCGAGGCGCCGCCGCCCGAGGGATTTTCGATGATGGTGTCATCGTCGCCCGCGAAGGTGGCGTTGCCGATGTCCCAACCCTTGTCTCCGCCGTGGTTCTGATCGTCGAGAGAACGGAACCGTTTGGCCCCAAAACCATGGGTCTTGTACTGGCCGTTCAGCCCCTGGAAAGCGACATTCCGCGTTGAAAGCGTGTCCAAACTCTGGACGTCGTCGACCAGGTGTCTCAGCTTTCGGCCGACCAGGGTGCGCGCGACGCCGCCGCGACAGCGGTGAAACCTTACGCCATAGCCGTGACCGCCTAACGTAGGGCGAAAAGCGTCCGAAAACTCGCAACGTTCGACGATCGGCGCCTCACAGTGCTGAAAGTAGACCGCCGCCAACTGGTAGCCGCCGGCCCGCACGTTCTCCACGCGCGGGGCCACGGCCAGGGCCACCGCGATCAGGTGGGGCGCCGCGCCCAGCGTTTCGACATCGCCTTTGAACGCGTCACCGGGATCAACCTCCTCCAAGCCGCCGATATTGAGGATCCTGAAGCCCTCAAGAGGCCTTATGGCGAAGATCTTGGCGTCCGGTCCGTATCTGCGCTCCAGCTTGTTGGATAGGACGATGCGATCTCCGTGGACGGCCTTGATGCGATTGATCTCGCCGCGCCCCCGCGCTTTGTAGAAGGCTCCAGGTGCCAGCCCGCTGTTCCAGGCTAACAGACGCACGTCCTGATGAATCCGCACCAATTGACCCACGGCCAGGTTCACGCCCATGCCCGAGGCCACGGAAAGGGTGCCGCTCTCGTCGATGGCGCTTATCGAAATTGGGCCTTCCTCCCGGCCCCTGGCGTGAATTACGGGCGCACCCCTGACTTCGCCCTCGTCAACAAAGGCGGGTCGAGCGAGGATCCGCGCACCGCGAAAATCGAGAACGACCTTGTCGGAGATGACATTCAGGCTCTTTAGGCAATAGGTCGGGCGGCTGCCGTAAATGACCCCACCGCCTCGCGCGCCGATATAGTCGATGGCTGCCTGCCAACCCGCCGTGTCGGCCTCGTAGTCGTCGCCCAGAGCGCCGAACTGCTCCACCCGAGGCCGTGTTTCGGTCAACTCAAACCAGCGACCGTCGGCCGATTGCCGGCGAAAGGCGGTCTCCCCCGAAGCGCTCGTCTCGGCGTACCAGCCGCCCCCCTCGCCCGGGATTGAATGGCCCGTCGTGCGGACAATGTGGCGATCGGCGGGGACTTTCATCGCGCCAATGTCGGAAAACAGGGCGACGCTCATGAAGGCTTCGCCGGCCGCGTTCCGCTGGACTCCGTCGGCGCCAAACGCCCATCCGCCGAAGGCGGTCCAGGGTGCCGCCAGAAGCAAACTGCGGCGCGCAACTCTGTAAGCCAAGATCTTCTTCCCGTCTGAAAGGCGCACTGTTTTTGCGTCTAGAGGACGTTCCTCTTGAACTCAAAACTGGAAAACGGAAGATTTGGCGGATGAAACATCATTCGCCGCGAGCCTGGCATTCGGCCTTGGTCGTTCCCAGCAGCGCTGGGGCCCGTATGGTTCCGACGACGGTCTGATCCAGGCCCACGGCCGACCAGGACTGCGATCCCGATCCAAGCACCGCGCCTGTGACGTCCACGAAGGCGCAGCTGGCTTCGACGCTGGCGAAAACGCGGGGTGTCTTGTTCCTGACACGCACGGTAAAGATGATTTCCTCGCCCTGTGGAAAGCCGCGGCTGACCTCCACTGGCAGGCCGACGGCGGCGCGGACAGTCGTCGGCTTGATGATCTTCGGCGGCGGCTTGGCCAGCCATCCGAAAGGCGCGCCGATCACCAGCCCCAAAACCAGGCCGTGTCGGAAGAAGCGCGAACGCCGAATATCGCGAAGGAAGGATTGTAAACTCATGCGCTCTCGCGACCTCGCACCCGTCTAGGCCGCATCGCTTCGCCGTTCAGTACGCATTCGGGTCGCGCAGAACCAGAGGAACGGTGCGCAGCAGGATGACGATGTCCATCCCCAGCGACCAGCGCTCGATATAGGCGTTGTCGGAAGCGACCCGCTTTTCCATGCAGTCGAGGGTGTGGATCTCGCCGCGATGCCCTTCGACCTGGGCCAAGCCCGTCAAACCGGGGCGAGCGCGGAAACGGCGGCGATAACCGCTGACCAGGGCCTCGTAGCGTTGATCATGCGACAGGGCGTGCGGGCGCGGGCCGATCATCGACATGTCGCCCTTCAGGACATTGAGCAGCTGGGGCAGCTCGTCGACGCTGGTCTTGCGCAGCAGGGCGCCGACCCGGGTGATCCGATCGTCGTTCTTGGCGGCGTGCTTGATGTCGGCGCCGTCCTCCTGCACCCGCATCGTGCGCAGCTTGTAGATCCAGAACACCCGACCGTTCAGGCCGGTCCGGCGCTGGCGGAACAGGACGGGACCCGGGCTGTCGAGCTTGATCGCGATCGCGGCCATCAGCAGCACGGGCAGGAAGAACAGCAAGGCGAAGGCCGACAAGGCGACGTCGAACAGGCGCTTGGCGCCGCTCGATGCGACAACGGTCGCATCGGCGTCGTTCGCGCAATCCTCGATCCACGCCTCCTCCGCAACAACCGTGCTCGCGGAAGTCGTAGAGTTCGCAAGGTTAACAGCACTGAGTGACATGTTCCGGCCCCCTCGAAACCCTTGACCCCTACTCGTAGCCGCCATCCGTAACACTTCTTTAAGTATGATCAAGAAAACTCTGGCCATAGACGTTCGATTAACGCCGATCGTGCATCTTCTCTGAGCAAGAGAGGTGACGAATGACGGCTGTTCGCGCGACTTTGACGTCGGAATTGCAGGGATTGGGCGGGCGTTCGGCTCGACGTCTTCCTGTAGCCCTCGGTCTCGGCCTCGCCGGACTCGCCAGCGGCGGCCTGTGGGCCGTGATCGTCCTGGCTTGCTTCAAGGCTTTCTGAACACAGTCAGCCAACCCGCGCGGCGCCCTTGTGAATTTTGCATGGCTGGACACCTAAACAGTGTCCGTCGCCACTTCGGTCCGCTAGAACCCAGCCGGCCAAGTTTGAAATGGTCGACGGGAAATCTTCATGCGCGTAGCAATGATCGGCACCGGCTATGTGGGTCTGGTGTCGGGGGCGTGTTTCGCCGACTTCGGGCACGTGGTCACGTGCATCGACAAGGACCCCAGTAAGATCGAGCGGCTGGGCCGCGGCGAGATCCCCATCTTCGAACCCGGTCTCGACGATCTGGTGGCGCGCAACGTGCGCGAAGGCCGCCTGTTCTTCACCCTGGACGGCGCCCAGGCGATCAAGGACGCCGACGCGGTGTTCATCGCCGTCGGCACTCCGACCCGTCGCGGCGACGGCCACGCCGACCTGTCCTATGTCTACGCCGCCGCCGAGGAGATCGCCGGCCTGATCGAGGGCTTCACCGTCGTGGTCACCAAGTCGACCGTGCCGGTCGGCACCGGCGACGAGGTCGAGGCCATCATCAAGAAGACCAATCCGAAGGCCCAGTTCGCCGTGGTCTCCAATCCGGAGTTCCTGCGCGAAGGCGCGGCCATCGAGGATTTCAAACGTCCCGATCGCGTCGTGGTCGGCACCGAGGACGAACGGGCCCAGGCGGTGATGCGCGAACTCTACCGGCCGCTGTCAACGAGATGGCCGACCTGTGCGAAAAGGTCGGGGCCGACGTCCAGCAGGTGGCCCGGGGCATCGGCCTGGACAAGCGGATCGGCGGCAAGTTCCTCAATGCGGGCCCCGGCTACGGCGGCTCGTGCTTCCCCAAGGACACCATCGCGCTGGTGCGCACCGCCCAGCAGTACGGCGCGCCCGTCAAGCTGATCGAGACCACCGTGGCGGTCAATGACGCGCGCAAGAAGGCCAT
Organism: Caulobacter sp. Root1455; assembly: GCF_001426905.1. GTDB lineage: Bacteria > Pseudomonadota > Alphaproteobacteria > Caulobacterales > Caulobacteraceae > Caulobacter. Next base: position 7,072 of record NZ_LMFQ01000020.1, on the reverse strand, counting down.
GGCCGAGAAGGTCGCCGCCGTGCTGGGCACGGACGATCTGACCGGCAAGACGATCGGGGTGCTGGGCGTGACCTTCAAGCCCAACACCGACGACATGCGCGACGCGCCCAGCCTCGACATCCTGCCGGCCCTGTTGGCCAAGGGCGCCCGCGTCCAGGCCTTCGATCCGGAAGGCGCCAAGGAGGCCGCCCACATGATGCCGGGCGTGTCGTTCGTCGCGGGTCCCTACGAGGCGGCCCAGGACGCCGACGCGCTGGTCATCATCACCGAATGGGACCAGTTCCGGGCCCTGGACCTGGAGCGACTCAAGACCCTGCTCAAGGCCCCGGTCGTCGTCGACCTGCGCAACGTCTACAAGCCGGCCGAAATGGTCCGCGCCGGCTTCACCTACGCCTCCATCGGACGCGGCGCATGAGGGACGGCCCCGTCATCGTCACCGGCGCGGCCGGTTTTATCGGCATGCACCTGGTCGAGCGCCTGCTCGATCGCGGCGAGACGGTGATCGGGGTCGACGCGTTCAACACCTACTACGATCCCGCGCTGAAGGCCGCCCGGGCGGACCGTCTCGACGGGCGGCCGGGCTTCACGATGATCCGCATGGACATCGCCGAGCACGAGGCCTTCGCCGAACTCGTCAGGGCCCACGGCACCAAGCGGATCGTTCACCTGGCCGCCCAGGCGGGCGTTCGCTACTCGATCGACAATCCCTTCGCCTATCAGCGCTCCAACCTGGCCGGCCATCTGTCGGTGCTGGAGGCGGCGCGCCACAACGGCGTGACCCACCTGGTCTACGCCTCCTCCAGCAGCGTCTATGGCGACCGACCGCTGGCGGGCGAGGGCTTTCGGGAAACCGACCCGGTCGATGCTCCGGTGTCGCTCTACGCGGCCACCAAGCGCGCCGACGAACTGATGAGCATCAGCTACGCCAAGCTCTACGGCTTCCCGATGTCGGCCCTGCGGTTCTTCACCGTCTACGGCCCCTGGGGTCGTCCCGACATGGCCTATTTCGGCTTCACCCAGAAGATCTTCGCCGGCCAGCCGATCGAGGTCTATGGCGAGGGCAAGATGGCCCGGGACTTCACCTATATCGACGATATCGTCGACGGAATCGTCGGCGTGCTCGACCATCCGCCGGCCAAGGGCAAGCATGAGATCTACAATATCGGCGACAACGATCCCGTCGGCCTGATGGAGATGATCACCACCCTGGAGACGGCCCTGGGTCGCGAAGCGGTGAAGATCATGCGACCGATGCAGCCGGGCGACGTCACGGCGACCTACGCCAATATCGACAAGCTCACGGCCCTGACCGGGTACAAGCCCAAGGTCAAGCTGGCCGAAGGCCTGACGCGGTTCGCCGACTGGTATCGGTCGTTCTACGCCGGCTAGTCGGCCAAGGCCCGCGCCAAGGCCCGGCGCCGCGACAGCTGGTGCTCCCGCCAGCTGATGAACAGGGTCGAGGCCACGACCACCGCCGCGCCGGTCAGCACCGCCAGGCTGGGCGTCTCGTGAAAGAGCGCCAGGCCGGCGATCACGGCGAACACCAGGCGGGTGTAGTCGATCGGCGCCATCACCGCCGCCTCGCCCGCCTCCATGCCCTTGATGTAGCAACCCTGGGTCAGGGTGCCGATCACGCCCATCAGGGCCAGCAGGCCCAGGTCCGGCGGGCTGGGCCAGCGCCAGACGAACAGGGCCGGCGGGATCGAGAAGATCAGCCCCAACCCCGCCGCGTAGACCAGCAGGGTGAAAGGCGAGTGGTCGCGGGTCATCACCTTCATGCCGGTGATGGTCAGGGCGAACAGCAGCGCCGAGGCCAGGGCGGCGGCCTGGGGCCAGCCCAGCCAGTGGGCCGCCCCGGCGCCGCCCGGCTTCAGCATGATCAGCACGCCGACGAAGCCGACCAGGGCCGCGCCGACGCGCAACGGGCCGACCGGCTCACGCAGCACCAGCGCCGCCAGCGGCACGAGCCACAGGGTGCGAGTGAACGACAGGGCGTTGGCGTCGGCCAGCGGCAGTTCCTGATAGGCGTAGAAGCCCAGGATCATCGCCAGAACGCCGGCGCTGGATCGGAAGATCAGGATGCCGGGCCGCGTGGTGCGCAGGGCGCCGCGCCAGTCCCGGGCCGCCAGAGGCAGCAGGATGAGCGCCCCGGCCAGTTGCCGGTAGAAGGTCTGCAGCGCGGCCGGATAGCCGGCGCCCAGATATTTGATCAGGGTGGTCATGGCGGTGAACAGCACCGCCGAGGCCAGCATCCACAACGCCCCGCGCAGGTTCGGCGTCAGCCGGGCGCCGAAGGCCCGGCCGGCGGCGATCAGGCTCACTGGGCCAGGCTCACTGAGTTTGGGCGGCGACCATGGCCGCTCGCATCTGCTCGGCCTGTTCCGGCGAGATGCCCATGGCCGACAGCAGCGGCGAGGGGGCGGCGCGATCCCAGGCGTGGCGGCCGCCGATCGTGACGCCGCCGTCGACCACCAGGTGTGTCCCGGTCACGAATTCGGAGTCGTCGCTGGCCAGATAGAGCGCCGCGCGGGCGATGTCCTCGGGCAGGCCGGCCTTGGGGATCGGCTGGATCCTCGGCCCGACCTCGGCGACCCGGGCCGCCATCTGGTCGGCGACCTCGCGCGGCAGGCCCATCGAGGCGCCGAAGATCGAGGTGGCGATCAGGCCGGGGCAGATGGCGTTGACCCGGATCTTCAGCGGCGACAGCTCGGCCGCCGCGCATTTGCTCATGTGGATCACCGCCGCCTTGGCGGTCGAATAGGCCAGAGGTCCGAAGCCCGCCTGCAGCCCGGCGATCGAGGCGGTGTTGATGATGCTGCCGCCGCCGCGCTCCAGCATCAGCGGCAGGGCGTGCTTCATGCCCAGCACCGGCCCGCGCAGCAGCAGGGCGAAGGTGGCGTCCCAACCCTCGGCGGTCATGTCGGCCACGCCGTTGGGCGCCCCGCCCATGCCGGCGTTGTTGAACAGGATGTCGAGGCCGCCGAAGGCGTCCTGGGCCAGCTCCACCGCGGCGGCGATCTGGCTTTCATGGGTGACGTCGCAGGGCGCGAAGCGAACCTTGTCGGGAAAGCGCTTCTCCAGCATCTGGCCCTTCTCGGCCTGCAGGTCTGCGGCGACGACCCGCGCGCCCTGGGCCACGAACAGCTCCACCGTTCCCAGCCCGATGCCCGAGCATCCGCCGGTGACCACCGCAACCTTGCCGTCCAGACGTCCCGTCATGCGCCGCTCCCTTTTTGGCCGCGCGCGACCTCTGGAGAACGGGCCGCTGCGTCAGGCGCGACTATCCTGGCGCGCCGACGCGCGCCTGGCCAGAAAATAAGTGAACAGCGTTCAGGCTTGCTGGCGGACCGGCGCCGACTGCAGCCGGTTGAACACCAGGCTGAACAGCAGCCAGACCGCGCAGGGCAGCAGCAGGACGGCCCACGCCAGGACGAGACCGGCCAGGCCGCAGACCGCCGCGACGCGTTGCGCGATGCGGGGCCGCTCGACCTTCTCGGCCGGCGGCGGCAGATAAATATTCAAGCTCATCGTCCCCCCAGAACGTCAGAGCGCGCCAATTCAGCCGCCCGTGCGTAGTCCGCGCGGAGGGCTTCGGAGCTTTCGCGGGAAGCGGCCTGTCCCGCAAGCGCATTCCCCAAATCGCGTATGGCCGGACCCAACAGAGCCCACGGCTCCACGCAGTAGCGGGTGAACAGGCGCTGGGGGTCGACCATCAGCCGGAACAGCCATTCCATGCCGACCTGCCCCAGCCAGCGAGGCGACGGGCGCTGGACGCCGGCCTCGTAATCGAACGCCCCGCCGACCGTGAAGGTCACGCAGGGACCGAGCTCGGCCCGGTTCTCCAGGACCCAGAGCTCCTGGCGCGGCATGCCCATGCCGACCAGCACCACGTCGGGCCGGTAGGCGTTGATCGCCTCAAGCACCGCTTGGTTCTCCACCGAGCCGGGCGTGACGTCGAAATAGCCGTGATGCGTGCGAAGCTGCGCGCCCGGCCAGTCGGTCCGAATGCGGGCGGTCGCCTTCTCGCCGACGCCCGGGGCGCCGCCGACGAAGAACACCTTCCAGTTCTCCTGGATGGCCCGTTCCCAGAAGGCGTCGCGCCAGTCCAGATAGGTGCAGCGATGGAACCGGCGACTGGCCCGGCCGACGATGCGCGCCCAGAAGATCAGCGGCACCGAGTCGACCTCGATCAGGTCGGACGTGCGGAAGAACTGGGCGACCCTTTCGTCCTTGCGGAGCAGATACAGGCTATGGAGGTTGTGGTTGGCGACCACGGCGCTTTCACGCGCGGCGATCTTGCCGGCCACGAAATGGAACACTTCCTCGGGACGGACCAGGTCCATCGAGCCGCCGAGAACCTGCACGCGCTCTTCCGGGCGGCGGTTCAAACGGAAGTTCCGACGCACCTCTGGAGAGAATGCGTCCCTCGCTGGAAGAAACATCTGGACCCGACTCCGACGACTTGGAGCACAGGTTTACAGGAACAGGCTTAGCCCTTTCCCAAGAAGGATGATTAGCGACGCTTAACCTTGAATTCGAGCGTTGCGGAACAGTTCACCATTTAAACGCCTGGCGACACACGCGGATCTCCACCGCGCCAAGACTTTCGCTTGGACGGCGATGATCCGCATGTGTCGAGGCGACGCGGACTATTCGTTGACGACCACGACCTTGCCCATGGCCTTGCGGCTGGCCAGGTGGGCGATGGCGTCGCCGGCCTTGGCCAGGGGGAAGCGTTCGGAGACGTACGGCTTGATCTTGCCGGCCTGGTAGAGGTCCATCAGCTCGCGGACGTTCTGGGCGTGACCCTTGGGATCGCGGGCCACCGACGCGCCCCAGAACACCCCCACGATGTCGCAGGATTTCAGCAGGGTCAGGTTCAGCGGGATCTTCGGAATGCCCGACGGGAAGCCGATCACCAGGAAGCGGCCGTTCCAGCCCGCCGCCCGGATCGTGGCTTCCGAATAGTCGCCGCCGACCGCGTCATAGGCCACGTCCCAGCCGTTCGGGCCGCAGGCGTCCTTGATCAGGGTCGCCAGGGCCTTCTGGCCGTCCTTGTCGAACGGGCCGCGCGGATAGACCACGCCGGCGTCGGCGCCGTGCTTGACGGCCAGGTCGACCTTCTCCTGGCTGGAGCAGGCGGCGATGACCCGCGCCCCGGCCGCCTTGCCCAGCTCGACGGCCGCCAGGCCCACGCCGCCGGCCGCGCCCAGCACCAGCAGGGTCTCGCCGGCCTTCAGACGGCCACGGTCCTTCAGGGCGTAATACGAGGTGCCGTAGGTCAGGATGAAGGCGGCGGCCTCGTCGAACGGCATGTTGTCGGGGATCGGCGTGCAGCGGGCCGCGTCCAGGGCCACCTGCTGGGCCATGCCGCCGTGGCCGGTCGAGGCCAGCACGCGCTGGCCGACCTTCAGGGCCGTCACGCCCTCGCCCACCGCGGTGACGACGCCGGACACCTCGCCGCCGGGCGCGAACGGCCGCTCGGGCTTGAACTGGTACTTGTCCTCGATGATCAGCACGTCGGGATAGTTGACGCCGCAGGCCTTGATCTCGAGCACCACCTGGCCCGGACCGGCGACGGGGTCGGGAAGCTCCTCCAGCACCAGGGTCTCGGGTCCGCCGACCGCCTTGCTGAGCACCGCCTTCATCTCGCCTCTCCCGTCTTTCTTCGTTAAGAGCGCGGACGCTAGCGCAGGCCGTCCGGCCAAGGAAGCAGAATGTCAAACAAGCGTTTTACTCTCGCCCTGCACGGCGGCGCCGGTCCCAAGCGCGGCCATGACTACGGCGTCGAGATCGCCCACATGCGCGGCCTGGTCGAGGCGGCGCGCGACCGGCTGGCGGCGGGGGCCGGGGCCCTGGACGTCGCGGTCGAGACTGTGGTCGCCCTGGAAGCCTCTGGCCTCTACATCGCCGGCAAGGGCGCCTCGCCCAACGCCGACGGCGAATATGAGCTGGACGCCAGCCTGATGGACGGCGCCACCCTGCGGGCCGGATCGGTGGCGGCTCTGCAGGGTTTCGAAAGCCCGATCCTGGCCGCCCGGGCGGTGATGGAACGCACCCCGCACGTGATGCTGGCCGGCGAAGGAGCCATGGCCTTCGCCCGCGAACAGGGACTGAAAGAGATCGCCGATCCGGCGACCTGGTTCACCCAGGCCGGGGCCTTCGAGGACAACCGGGCGGCGGACAGGCCGCCCACCGGCACCGTCGGCTGCGTGGTCCGCGACGCCGAGGGCCGGCTGGCGGCGGCGACCTCGACCGCCGGGGTGTTCGGCAAGCTGCCCGGCCGGGTCGGCGACAGCCCGATCATCGGGGCCGGGGCCTGGGCCGACGGCCACGCCGCCGTGTCCTGCACCGGCCAGGGCGAGTATTTCATCCGCACCGCCGTCGCCGCCCAGATCGCCCACCGGGTGCGGTTCGGCGGCGAGAGCCTGGAGGCCGCCGCCCGGGCCGCCATCCAGGGCGTGGCCGAGCTGGGCGGCCACGGCGGGCTGATCGCCGTCGACCGGGACGGCGAGATCGCCATGCCCTTCGCCTCCAGCGGCCTCAAGCGCGCGGCGCTGTTGCCCGACGGGACGATCGTGGCGGAGGCGTTTTAGCTCCAGACCCTCCCCCCGTGGGGGAGGCGGCCGAAGGCCGGTGGGGGGAGTTTTGGGATCATCGATCATGGATCTGGCCATCTTCCGAATACTCCCCCCTCCGTCGGCTCCGCCGACACCTCCCCCACCCGGGGGAGGACCTTCGTGCGGCCGCCGCTTGCCCCCTACGGACCGCTTCGCGGTCGTCTTCCCCCAGAGGGGGAAGAGGGCCCGCGCGCGCGTCCTCCGCCCCCTGTGGGGGCGGACAGGCGGCGAAGCCGCCAGGTGGGGGCAAGTGTTCACCGGCATGGCTCTTCAGGCTCACGCGGGAACCGCTGAGGTGATGGAAAGGGTCGCGGAGCGCCGGACGACGTCCGGAGTGTTTGAGTAGTAACCGTTTCGACGAAGCCCGATCGCTCCGCGCCACCGTTATCCGGAAGCCCGCGACGCTGAGCCCTGTTAGGGCCTCGCCGCCTTGAAGCCTCCGACGGGCGGGC
>NZ_LMFQ01000019.1 GCF_001426905.1 Caulobacter sp. Root1455 | reverse complement strand
ATCCAACCTCGAATTCCGTGTCAAACCGTTTTTTACAAAACCGTCCGAACCAATCCGCCAAATCCGCCCGAAAGCAAACCCAGCAAACCGAAGCGACCTTCTAGTCAAAGCCGCCAATCAAGTCAAGAAAGAAATCCGAAGATTAACACTCTAGACTTGGAGAGGACCCGGTCGAATTCTTTCGAACTCTTTCAAGATCCTCAGAAGCCGCGCCTTCTAATGAAAGCCTGGCTCCGCGTCAATCTCGAATTCCGCTGAATTCCAGCACAACATCGAAACTGAACACCTCGCTGAACCTCGGAATTCTTATCGAACTCTTCGCTTCTGTGAGGAGCGGCGCTTCTATTGAAGCGTCACCTCAGAGTCAACCGTCTCGTTTTTCCACCCTCTCAAAGAGGCCGAAGCCGCAACGAAGAGACAAAAAGGGATCCTTGGGCCGCCGAGGCTGCCCGCCTGGATCCATCACCGAGTCGATTGGAGCGCGGAAACTAACGAAGCCAGCCGAAGAAAGCAAGAGCCTTGAAGCTCCCGCCCCTGCGGCGCGATCGCGTTTCCGAGCGAGCGGTCGATATAGGCGTGTGACGACGCGGTGACAACCCCTCTCCGGTTGAATCCCGATCTGACAGCTGGGGCTTTGGTGGCTCGGGCTTCTGCCGGCCGGGCTTTGGCGGGTCGGCGCGCCCTTCCGTCGTCGTCGCCGGCCTCGTGTACGACCGTCGCGGAGAATCACCCCCTCCCACGCCGTGACCCCGGGGCGGCTGACCAGGAACGCTTGCCGCGATCGCCACCGATCCCCGTGCTCGATCGTCCGTCCGAGGGAGCATGAAGGCCAATCGACCGCGCGCCGGCGCGATGAGCGAAGGACGCTCCCGTCGGCGCCAGAATCGTTCGCCGATTCCACGAGGCCCGCCGGCGAGACCTGGCTCCGTCGTCGAGAAGCGGCGGGTCCTGATCGGCGTCAGGCCACGCCGGCCCGGACAGGAACCGATACGATTCGCCGCGCGACGGGCGGGATCCAGGCGTCTCGTGGGCTGGGCGACACGCGATATCGAGGCGCCCCAAGGCCGCGGCCCTCGGGCCGCCCGGCCGATTCTCCTTCGATCGCGGCCTTTGCGATAGAGGGACGAAGGCCGACTTCTCGCCTTCGATTCGGAAGACCCGCCCAGGACCTGGCGCGCCAAGGCCAATCGAGCCCGCGGCGTGGCAGCGTCGACGACGGACCAGAGCGATTCTCGACCTTGGCGGGTCGTCGAACCGACGAAAAGCGCGATCGGCTCCGGGAGGCGGCCTCAAGCGCCGTCGCCGCGAGGCGCTTGGGGCCTTCGAGTGTCGCGATCCTCGATTCTCAGGGAGATCCGGGGAGGAAAGTCGCCACGCGCGGCCAGGCGGAGCTCGACGAAGAACTCGCCCGCGTTCGTTGTTGGAGGCCTTTGGGCGTCACCCTGCGCCGGCCAGGAGGCTCGACGTTCGTCGACCGCGGCCAGGCTGGGCCTTCGCGCAGCCGCGGCGCCGAAGGCTCAAACGAAAATGGCCTCCCGAAGGAGGCCATTCTTGATCTTGGGTGCGGGGACAGGATTTGAACCTGTGACCTTCAGGTTATGAGCCTGACGAGCTACCGGGCTGCTCCACCCCGCGGCGAAGAGGGTAGTGATTT
>NZ_LMFQ01000018.1 GCF_001426905.1 Caulobacter sp. Root1455 | reverse complement strand
TATCCAACCTCGAATTCCGTGTCAAACCGTTTTTTACAAAACCGTCCGAACCAATCCGCCAAATCCGCCCGAAAGCAAACCCAGCAAACCGAAGCGACCCTCTAGTCAAGGCCGCCAATCAAGTCAAGAAAGAAATCCGAAGATTAACCACCTAGACTTGGAGAGCAACTTCAGAAGTTCTTGCGAACCAGCTTTGTTACTCTCGGGAGAGCGGTTTCTATTGAAGCCGCCATTCCCTGTCAACCGGCCTTTTCGCTTTCGTCTATGAGCTGGCCGAAGCCGCTTCGAAGGACAAAAGCGCGGCGACGAAGCCCTTGAAGACAGGGTCTTCGCAAATTCGTCACCGAGTCGATTGAGGCTGCGGAACCTAGCGATCCACCTTTCCAAAAGCAAGGCCCGAAGGCCTCGAATTCGTCCGGCGGGCGTTGGCCCCGAAGCGAGGGCGGTGTTTAGCCACCGCCCCGAAGAGTCGCAACCGCAAAAGCGACCTGATCAACCGCACACATCTCTTTCCCTGTGCGCGGATCTGTGAATGGTTTGAGGCTGGGCCTCGTCGCCCTGCCGGGACGACGACTCTTGCGCCATCCCCTCCCCTGCCTCCATAGACCTCTGCAAGAGGAGGCCCCGCGTCCATGTTGTCCCAGAAAGCGCGCTACGCCCTGCGCGCCATGATCGAACTGGCCCGCGAGAACGGACAGGTCACCGCCGGCGAGCTGGCGGTGCGCGCCGATGCGCCGCGCAAGTTCCTCGAGGCCATACTTCTTACACTGGCGCGCCAGGGCCTGGTGATCAGCCGCCGCGGCAAGTTCGGCGGCTATCTGCTGGGCCGGGAGCCGACCCTGATCAGCTTCGCCGAGATCATTCGACTGGTCGATGGTCCGCTGGCCTTGACCCCGTGCGTCAGCCGCACGGCGTTTCGCCGCTGCGAGGATTGCCGCGACCTGGCCACCTGCGCCCTGCGCGAAGCCTTGCTGCGGGCTCGCGACGCCACGGCGGCGGTGCTGGAAGGCTACAGCCTGGCCGACGCGGTCGCCGGTTCGGGCGCGGAATTGCTGGGCGAACCGACGCGCTGATCGACGCTCTATATAGGCGCCGTATATAGAGTGCGCGGGCGGCCCCTGTTTCGCCGCCCCAAACAGGTCCGCGACGCCGCCTCAGCCGGCCGCGATATAGGCCTTCAGTCCCTCGGCCTCGGCCTGGGCCTCGCTGATCTTGTATTTGACCAGGTCGCCGATCGAGATGATGCCGGCCAGGCGCTTGCCCTTGCAGACCGGCAGGTGGCGGATCCGGCGGTCGGTCATGCGCTCGAGCAGAGCATCGACCGTCTCTTCCGGCTGGGCGAAGACCACGTCGCGGGTCATGCAGAATGAGATCGGCTTGGACAGGGCGGCCGCGCCGCCCTCGGCGATCACCCGCACGATGTCGCGTTCGGACAGGATGCCGGCGATCGTCTCGTCCTCCTCGAGCACCACCATGGCGCCCACGCGCCGGGTGTGCAGCAGGGCCGCGGCGGCCCCCACCGTCTCGTTGGGCGAGGCGGTGAAGACGAGGTCGCCCTTGTCCTTCAGGATCTGAGAAACCAGCAAAGCTTAATCCTCCCTGATACTTATTTCAGCTCAGGGTCTCGCAAAGCGGCCCCCTTATCAATGGGCTGGATCACGGGGGCCCGCTGGATCCCTGTCGCGACCGCCAAAGTCGTCCCGGAACCGGCGAACTTAACCAAATCGCGAGACCTTCGGGGTTAGACCGAACGCTGTCCGATATTGGCACGGGGGTTGCTAGCCGTCGGACACGTCGGTGTTCACGAGGTTCCTGATGGCTGCGAGTGAGAAGAAACTGCCGGGCGCCGGTCGCCCGCTGGCGATCAGCGCGGCGGTTCTGGCTCTGGCCATGGCCGCGACCGGCCTGGTGCTCTCCACCCAGGCCCATGCCCAGACCCTGGACAGCAATTCGGCCGCGTTCAACGCCGGCTACGGCCGCACGGCCGGTTCCGAGAACCACGTGCTCCAGTATTCGACCCGCGACGCCAACGGCAACCGGGTCATCGTCGACGGGGTCATGCTGACCGGCGCCGACCAGAGCGTCTATTCGTCCAGCCAATCGTCGGGATCGCTGGACAGCTATTCGGGGGTCGGCGCCTTGGGGGGCTACGGCAGCTCCACGGCGATCGGCAACAACCTGACGGTCGTCACCCAGGGCAACAACAACACGGTGATCGTCAACTCCAGTCAAATCAACAACGGCTCCATAACGGCCGGAACGAATGTCGGGAAATCGGGAAATGGCCAGTAAGCGCCTCAACCTCCTGTTGGCGGGGGCCTGCGTCGCGCTGAGCGCCTGCGGCGGGGTTCCCAAGTCCATGACCGACGGCAACTACGCCACGCCGATCGGCTCGGCGCCGGTGACCGCCAACCCGACCCCCTACACCGCGGGCCTCGTCTGCCTGGCTCAATATGCCCGGACCAATCACGTGGTCGCGCCGCGCGTCGCCATCGGCCGCATCGCCGACTACACCGGCAAGGAAGAGTCCGACGGTTCGGGCCGCAAGGTCACCCAGGGCGCCTCGCTGCTGGCCATGACCGCCTTCGCCAAGGCCGGCATGCCGATGGTCGAGCGCTTCGACACCTCGGTGTCGGAGTACGAACTGAAATACGCCAACAACAAGCTGATCTCCGACAACCCCAAGCCGGGCGCCGACGCGCCGGCCGACTATCGCCGCATCCTGGCGGGCCAGGTGCCGGGGTCGGACTTCTACGTGGCGGGCGGCATCACCGAGCTGAACTACAACATCCGCTCGGCGGGCGTCGACGCCTATGGCGGCGACAAGGACACCGACGGCTTCAAGGCCAACTTCCGCCGCCGGGTGTTCGTGATGAACATCGCCCTGGACCTGCGGCTGATCAACACCCGCACGCTGGAGGTGGTCGACGTGATCTCCTACCAGAAGCAGGTGGTCGGCCGAGAGATCAGCGTCGGCGTCTTCGACTTCCTTAATGGCAACATCTTCGACATCTCGGCCGGCCGCGGCGCGCTGGAGCCGATGCAGCTGGCCGTGCGCTCGCTGATCGAGCGGGCGACCATCGAGATGAGCGCCAACCTCTATGGCATGCCCGGCCCGCAGAGCTGCCTGCAGTACGATCCCTACGCCGGCAACACGGTGGGCGCGACCGGGGCCTTCGTCCCCGCCTACAACAACCTGGGAACCAACAATGCGCAGACCCGCGAAGACCCGTCTCGCTGGAACGATCGCAGCGATCCCAATGTGCGTGATGCTGGCAAGCGGGGTCGCTACTAGCCAAACGACCCAGGGCTCGAACGACCAGCTGAACGTCGGCGCCCTGTTCGCCGACCAGACCCTGAACGTCGTCACCGCCGACGAGGGCGTCACCGCCACCACCACGGCCGGGGCCAACACCTTCGGCATGACCGTGGTCGGCGCCGACGCCGGCCTGACCTCCAACCAGGTCAACCAGGGCGCGGTCACCGCCCACGGGGTCGTCAATGTCTCAAGCTCCATGGGCGACAGCAGCACCGTCACCACCACGGCCGTCGGCAACAGCGGCACGGCCACGGCGGCCTACGGCACGCTCAGCGGCTTCATGGTCCAGACCAACAGCGGCGCCGTCACCGCCCGCAGTCAGATCGAGGCCGAGACCGCCCAGGCCGGCGACGTGGTCGAATCCAGCCTGGCGGCCGGCAACAGCCAGGGCCTGCTGATGGTCAACGGCGCGATGGGCGCGCGGGTCAGCCAGAACAACCAGGCCGACGTGGCCGCCGACGGCGGGGCGATCATCCAGTACGTGGCCGGAACCGCGGTCGTGGCCGGCACGGCGGCGGGCAACAACATCGACCTGACCGGCGCCAACCAGTCGGCGGCGCGGGTCATCACCGACCAGAACAACGGCGCGGCCAATGTCACGGCCACCAAGTTCGCCGCCTACGGCAACAGCTACCTGACCACCACGGCCGCCACCGCCTCGGGCAACAACCTGAACGCCGCCAATGACGGCACGCTGCTGGACGTGGCCAGCCACCAGGTCAACACCGCCTATGTGCGGGCCCAGGCCGAGGAGAGCTCGTACCAATTCGGCGGCGCCCAGGCCACGGCCTACGGCGTGGGCAATTCGGCCATGGCCAGCAACGCCAACGGCCCGGGCCTGGTGCTCGACAACGTCCAGGTCAATGACGGCGGCGGGGTCGAGGTGATCGCCAGCTTCGAGGGGACGAGCGGCTACGACGCCGGGGCCGGCGCCACGGCGATCGGCAACGCGGTCAGCGGATACGCCTGCAATCAGTGCGGGGGCGCCATGACCGCCGCCAACAGCCAGGCCAACAATGTCGACGTCAGCGCCCGCTCGACGGTGACCGTGAACGCCGGTCGTTCGGTGGTCGGCGTCGCCACGGCGACCGGCAACAACGCCACCTTCTCGGTAACGAACTAGGATCGTCAGGACCGGGCTCCCTTCTTGATGGGGTGCGGTGATCACTTGCCCCCTACGGACCGCTTCGCGGTCGTCTTCCCCCGCAGGGGGAAGAGGCGCCGCCGCCGGCGCCGCGCGTCCTCCGCCCCCTGTGGGGGCGGACAGACCGCGAAGCCGCCAGGTGAGGGCAAGTGTTCGCGGGCACGACGTTGCAGGCACGGCTCTTCGACCTCGGGCTTTCGCGACGAGTGGATGGGGAGGCGCGGAGCGGTCCGGGCCCAGCCCGGATGACCGTGGGTTTGGATGTGCGTTTCGGCTAGACCTGACCGCTCCGCCGAACCGTTTTGACCGAGGGACGTCGATTGAGGGCCTGTTTCATCCCGATCGACGTTCCCCCTCGGACGGGCAGGATCAGGTC
>NZ_LMFQ01000017.1 GCF_001426905.1 Caulobacter sp. Root1455 | reverse complement strand
CTGGTCGAAACGGTATTTCTTCACAAAGCTTCCGGGCCTGGCCCGGCGCTCCGCGTCCCTCCCCGAACTTCAGCGGCCCGCCGCGTGAGGCGGCCAAGCCGTGTCCGCAAGAGGAGACCTGTCATGCCCCGTTCCCGCACCCGAGCCCGCCTCCGCGCCGCCCGCCCGCCGCTCACCGACAGCACCGACCCGATGGACGACGACAGCGGGCGCACCCCCGCGCGGATGGCCTATCTCCGCCGCAGCATCATCAAGCGACTAAGGATGGCCGCGGCGAGCCGGGCGGCGAGGGCGGCGGCGCCCTTGAGCGAGGACTGACAACGAGGTGGGGACACGTTGACTTAACGCGAGTTGAGGTCGCAACTCTACCTTTGGGGGAAATACCCAAGGGAGGTTTCAATGAAGATCCGGATGATGACGGCCGTGGCCGTGGCGCTATGCGTCCTAAGCGGCGGCGCGGCGCAAGCCCGGGCCACGATCAAGCCCTGCGGCGCGCTGGGCAAGGACGCCCTGGAGGTCGCGCGCAACTTCAAGTCCTGCGTCACGTCCAACGTGGCCTGCGCCGCGGTGGCCGGCCGCCAGGCGTTCGGCAACGCCGAGAAAATCCTGCCGGCAGCCGCCAAGAACCAGGCCTATCAGGAGGCTCGGGTGGGCGCCGACCGCGCCGGCGCCGGCGGCGTGCGCCGACTGGTGTTCCTGGTCGGCGGGACCCCGCCCGCCAAGCAGAGCGTGGTCAGTCAGTACTATTCCGACGATCATTACAGGACGTTCTGCCTGGTGAACTGACTCGGGCGAGCGCGGTCGTTCGCGCGTCCGCCCTCAGTCCCGCAGCAGAGGCAGGCTCAGCCCGGTGGCTGGCCGCGCCGTCAGGATCTCGCGACGGAAGCGGAACAGCTCGGCGGGGCGGCCGCCGGTGTCGGCGTCCTGGCGGCCCAGGCCCTCGACCAGGTCCTCGCGCTCGACCACGCGGCGGAAGTTCTGCTTGTGCAGCGGCACCCCGGCGATGGCCTCGACCGTGCGTTGCAGGGCCGACAGGGTGAACTCGGCCGGCATCAGCTCGAACACCACCGGACGGTACTTGATCTTGCCCCGGATGCGCGACAGGCCGGTGGCCAGGATGCGGCGGTGATCGGAGATCATCGGCTCGCCCAGGGCGGCCGACAGGGCGGCGGGCTCGGCCGGGTCGTGGCCGTCGGCCCGGGCTCGGTCGCGGGCGGCCTCGGGGGCCAGGCCGGCCTCGTAGAGCAGTTCGTAGCGCTCCAGAACCCGTTCCTCGTTCCACGGCGCGCCGTCCAGGGCGAAGGCCAGCCGTGCGCGAGACCATTTGCCGGCGTCCTCGCCCGCCCAGCGGCGCAGGGCCGGGGCGATGGCCTGGTCCAGCAGGGCGGGGCGGCCGTGGCGCCAGTCCTCCCACGGGAAGAAGGCCGACCACGGGGCCCAGGCGGTGTCGGGAACCTGGGTCTCGACGGCGGTGGGGGTCAGGCCCAGATAGCCGACCGAGACGACACGGGCCGCCCCGGCCCCCATCTCGGCGCGCGGCGCGTCGCGGCCCTCGTCGCCGAACGTGTAGAGCTGCTCGACATAGCCCAGCTGGAAGCGGGTCTGCTCGGTGACGAAGGCCCGCAGGCCCAGCTCGAAGGTGCGGTGGCCGGCCGGGTCGAACGGGCCGAACGGCAGGCCGGGCAGGGGGCTGGCCACGTCGGTGACGGCGTCGTGCGGCCGCACGGTCAGCACCACGGCCTCGCCGTCGCGGATGGCCACCACCACCGCCGACAGGCCGATGACGACCGAGGTGGACGCCCCCTTATGGTCCAGAGGGTCGGTCATTCGGTCTCGAACGCCGCGCCGGGCGCGGATTCGAAGCCGGCCGCGCGGGACAGCACGTGAAAGCGCTGAACATAGCGGGCCTGGGCCTCGAACGGCGGCAGGGGCAGGATCTTCAGGTCGTAGCCGGGCGGCGGCGGCCCGAAGATCGCCAGGGATTCGGCGTGCTCGAACCCGGCCAGCTGGGTGGCCTCGAAGAAGGCGCAGGCCCGGTCGGCCTGCTTGATCAGTTTCTTGATCATCGGTGGCGTCTTCGGCGGCAGGCCGAAGCGGATGTGGATGGCGTCCTCCAGCCGGGCCTCGAAGTCCTTGTAGCTGACGCCCAGGGCCGCCTTGAACGGGCTGATCATGTCGCCGATCACGTACTCGCTGGCGTCGTGCAGCAAGGCGGCCAGCCGCCATTTCGGCTCGAGGTCGGGGCGGATGTGGGCGGCGATCTCCTCGACCACGACGCTGTGCTGGGCCACCGAGAAGCCGTGCTCGCCGGTGGTCTGGCCGTTCCAGCGCGCCACCCGGGCCAGGCCGTGGGCGATGTCCTCGATCTCGATGTCCATCGGCGAGGGATCCAGCAGGTCGAGCCTGCGTCCCGACAGCATGCGCTGCCACGCCCGGGGCGGAGTTTTATGCAGCCCTTTGGCCACGAGATCGTTCCTTACGGTGAAGGTGCAGGCCTTACCGAGTCTGGACTGGCCCATTGGTTGACAAAGATCAATGAGGGGCGGGTCGTTGCTTGTGGATATGGACCTGTGGAAACGCCTTCGCCGTTTGGAAGGCTTGGCCATTGAGGCATGAGTGAGAGGTCGATCATGAGCTGGGCGAGAATCATGGCGCCGTTGGCAGGCGCGGCCAGCGACCGGGGGCTCCTGGAGTCGGCCAGGGTGCTGGCCGAGGGCTTCGACGCCCAGCTGGTCTGCGTCCACGCCCCGGCCGACATGGCCGACCTGATGCCCTGGATGGGCGAGGGCTTCATGGGCGGCGTGCAGGTCACGGCCCTGGAAAGCCTGAAGGAAGCCGCCATCGAGGGCCACCACGCGGTCGACAAGATGGTGGCCGAGCTGGGCTATGCCCGCAGCACGGCGATCAGCCTGGACTCGCCGGTCTGGGCGGGCCTGGCCATGGAGGGACGGCTGTCGGACGTGATCGTCTTCGACAGCGCCGCCGCGCGCGGCAAGGGCCCTCTGGCCGAGGCGTTCCAGCAGATGATCGCCGACGAGCAGCGGCCCGTGGTCGTCGCGCGTCCGGGGCTCAAGGTCGGCGGAACCGTCATGGTGGCGTGGGACGGCGGCAAGGAGGCCAGCCGGGCCATGCGCACCGCGCTGCCGCTGCTGCAGAAGGCCGCCAAGGTCGTCGTGGCCGGCGCGCCGGGCGCCTCGTCGCGGAGTTTCGCCCTGGAGCGCCTGATCGAATTCCTGGCCGCGCGCGGCGTGACGGCCACGGCCAAACTCGTGGAGGGTTCGGGCGGCGACGCCGCGAGCCTGCTGCTGGGGGCGGCCAAGGAGGTCGGGGCCGACTTCCTGGTGGCCGGCGCCTTCGGCCATCCGCGCCTGCAAGAGTTTATCTTCGGGGGCACCACCCGAAGCCTGCTGAACAGCGACGGGCCCTCGCTGTTCCTATCTCACTAGAGTGTTGTTTTCGTCGAAGAAGGAGGACGTTCGAATGTCCCTGTCACGCATCGTCATGCGCCTGGCCCGCAATCCCGGCACCGAGTTCGCGGGGGGCGACGATCACCGGGGCTACGCCCTGACCGCGCCGCTCACCGCGGATGGCCTGCTGGACGCGGCCGCCTACGCCAAGGCCAAGGACGAGTGCGTGGTGCGCCGCTTCGCCCCGGACGAGGAGGCCGCCGACGGCCGCCTGAACCGTCGCGGCGAGCGCTGGTTCTTCGACTATGACGAAAGCGAGGAGATCGACGACGAGCCCGTCCACCGCCTGGGCCAGCACCGCTTCGCCCTGGGCGAATACGTCACCGTCACCGACGAGGACGGCCGGCCGCTGACCTACAAGGTGATGGAGGTGACGCCGGTCTGAGGGCGCGTTGGCTGCTAGCATCTGCGCTTCGACCTTTTCCCGCCACCTCTCAGCCGTCCCCGGGCCTTGTGCCCGGGACCCCTCTATCCGTCGCAAGTGCGGAAGAGTGGCGCGCCAGCGCGCCATTGCGCTTCACCGTCAGCTGAACCAGGGGTCCCGGGCACAAGGCCCGGGATGACGGTGTGAAGAGGGAATGGGTTCTCGCCATCGGGAAGGGATCAGCCGCCGACGTTGTGTCTCACCAGCGTCTTCATGTCCTCGAAGATGTCGTGGTCGCTGCCGTCGCGGCCCTTGGCCTTGACCACGGCCACGGCCAGCGGACCGCCCTTGGGGCCGCGGGCTTCGTAGCCGACGACGCGGTAGCCGCTGGCCGCCTTGTCGCTGGCCAGGATCAGGGTGGCGCGCACGCCGTCGCCGCCGCGGCGCTGGCGGATCTGGGCGCCGTCGTCGGTGGCGTGGATCTCGGTGTCGCCCTCGTCGTCGTTGCTGGAGTTGACGCTGACCGTCGAATTGTCGCCCCGCTCGGTGACGTTCTTGGCGACCTTCACCTCGGCCGAGCCGTCGTTGGCGTTGATCGTCAGGCCGCCGATCCGGATGTCGGCGCCCTTGTCGTGGGCGTCGATCTTGACGCCGGGCAGGCGGATGCGGGCGCTGTCGTGGCCTCGCGTCCCGGGCGGCGGCGGGGGCGGGGGCGCCTTCATGGCCGGCATCAGGGTCTTCAGGTCGGCCTCGATCGGCGCCAGGGCGGCCTCGGCGTCGCCGCCGTTCAGGGCGACCAGGCTCAGGGTCACCTCTGCGTTCTGGCCGGCATAGAGGCAGCTCTGGCCGTCGGCGGCGGCGCTGACGCGGGTCAGCTCGCCCTGCCGGTCGGGGCAATCCAGCCGGCTGATCGCCCGTAGCGCCGCGTGCTTGCCGGGCGGCTTGCGCTCGTCGTGCTTGACGTCGATCTTGGGTGAGCAGGCGGCCAGCGAGCAGGCGGCCAGGCTCAGGGCCAGCAGCGGCAGGTGTCGCATCAGAGGAATCTCCCGTTCGGCGCGAACGTGATCTGGCGGCGGTCGGAAATCCAATGAAATCGCGGTAACGGCCGCTACTGTCCCGCCTACTGGCCTGGGCGGGCCCCCGAACCCTCGCGGCGGGCCAGGAAGGCCAGGCGCTCGAACAGGTGGACGTCCTGCTCGTTCTTCAGCAGGGCGCCGTGCAGCGGCGGGATCAGCTTGGTCGGATCCTTCTCGCGCAGGGTGGTCTCGTCGATGTCCTCGACTAGCAGCAATTTCAGCCAGTCCAGCAGCTCCGAGGTCGAGGGCTTCTTCTTCAGGCCCGGCACCTTGCGCATGTCGTAGAAGATCCGCAGGGCCTCGGCGACCAGCTTCTGCTTGATGCCCGGGAAGTGCACGTCGACGATGGCCTGCATCGTCGCCTCCTCCGGGAAGCGGATGTAGTGGAAGAAACAGCGGCGCAGGAAGGCGTCCGGCAGCTCCTTCTCGTTGTTCGAGGTGATGATGATGATCGGCCGGACCTTGGCGGCGATCGTCTCGTTGGTCTCGTAGACGTAGAACTCGTTGCGATCGAGCTCCTGCAGCAGGTCGTTGGGGAACTCGATGTCGGCCTTGTCGATCTCGTCGATCAGCAGAACGGGGCGGGACGGAGCCTCGAAGGCCTCCCACAGCTTGCCCTTCTTGATGTAGTTGCGGACGTCCTTGACCCGCTCGTCGCCCAGCTGGCTGTCGCGCAGGCGGGTCACGGCGTCATACTCGTAGAGGCCCTGCTGGGCCTTGGTGGTCGACTTGATGTGCCAGGTCAGCAGCGGCGCGTTCATCGCCTTGGCCACCTCGTAGGCCAGCACCGTCTTGCCGGTGCCGGGTTCGCCCTTGATCAGCAGGGGACGTTCCAATGCGACGGCGGCGTTGACGGCCACCTTCAGGTCATCGGTTGCGACGTAATCGGCGGTGCCTTCGAAGCGCGAGCTCATACGGTTTCCTGACGGCGGCTCCAGCGAACCGCCTCGAACAGTTGTTCAAATCAGGACTAACCTACAGACCAACGGTCGGCCGGATCAAGCCGGCTTGTGGTCACGCTTCGTCGCGGGGTTTCAACGGCTCGGACGGCGGTTTGCGGTGGCGGCGGGCGACCGACGGAGGATCGCTGGCCGGAAAGCTATCCTCCAGCCCCTCTTCCAGCTGATCCTCGAGGTTTTCGACCTGGTCGTCGATGTCGGAGTCGGGCTTGGCGTCGGACATGGTCGCTCTCCAGTCACCCTCCGAATCTAGGCGTCGAACGATCCGGTTTCAATCTTGGCCGGGCCGCCATGGCGGCCTCAGCTTTCGTCGGCGTAGCCGAGGGATTCGATGTCGTCGTCCGCCAGTTCGGTGGATTCGAAGTCGGCGGCGCTTGCGTCGTCGTCCGAGACGGCGCTCTCGAGATCCTCGTCGTCGCCGGCGATCGCGCTGAGCGGCTCGCGCTCGATGTCCAGACCCTCGTCGTCGCGTTCGCCTTCGAGGTCGTCGTCGAGATCGTCGGCGTCCTCGTCGTCGAAGTCGTCGAAGTCCTCATCGTCCTCGTCGTCGTCGCCCTCGACCTGGGTGACGTCGTAGACGTCGTCCAGCTCGTCGAAATTGGCGATGTCCTCGCCGTCGTCGGTCAGGTTGGTCTCGTCCAGGACCTCGGCGCCGTCCTGGTCGTCGCGGTCGATGTCGGTGGGCATGGCGGGCTCCCTGAGACCTAGAAGGGCGAGGGCGGCGCGCCCTCGCGGTCCCGGAGTCAACCCGCCGTTCGCGACGATTGTTCCGTGAATTTCAGGTGAAGGCCCGCTAGGCGAAGGAGAGGGCGTAGCCCTTGGCCGTCAGGCGCTGGGCCATCTCCTCGCGGCGTGTCGGCCAATCCTGGGCCAGCAGGCCCAGCCCCACCACGTCGGCCGGCGCGCCGTCCTTGACCACGTGGTGGCGGAACAACGCCTCGCGCTGGAAGCCGTAGCGCTCGTGCAGCTTCCAGACGCTCTCGTTGGACAGCAGCACCTCGCACCACAGCTTGTCGAAACCCAAGGTCCCGAAGACGTATTCGATCATCCAGAATTCGATATAGGACCCGACCCCCAGGCCGCGCACGGACGGGCTGGCCAGGTAGTAGGCCCAGGCGCATCGGCGGTTGCGCGCGTCGATATCGGCCAGATTGGCCAGGCCCACCGGCTCGCCGTCGACCTCGATCACCCAGTAGCGTCGCCGGGCGTCGCCGGCCATGCCGTCGAACCAGCGGTCATGCTCGGCCTGGCCGATCTTGTGGTCGGAATACATGAAGGCCGCGACCTCCGGACTGTTGCGCCAGTCCAAGAGCCTTTGACGGTCGCCTTCGGTCACGTCGCGCAGGACAATCTTGTGCAAGAGGGGGGCGTGCGAGGCTTGCGTGGTCATACGCGGCGATCTCCCCCCAGGGCGGCCAGGTCCGGCCGGTTTCGCACGAAGGCGCGGACGTCGTCCGAGGTGAAGGTCGGATTGGCCGCGTAGAGTCCATCGTACACGGCGCGAACGAAGTCCAGATCGTCGGGCCGATCCACCGTCCAGCGCACGTCGCCTTCGTCCGCGGTCTGTTCCAGGCCTTCGATCTTGAAGCGGTTGGGATGACGGTACAGGAACGGCGTGACGTGCTCGTGATCGTACGGATCGACGGTCTCGCTGGCGGCGATCTTCAGCGCCACGGATTCGAAGACCTCGACGTCCAGCCCCTTGGCGAAACTGCGTCGGACCGGCGTGTTGGACGTGTAGTCGGCGTTCGAGCGCTCATGGAGGGCGAGGGTCTGGTCGATCACCTCGGGATCGGCGAGAGGGCAGTCGGCGGTGAGGCGCACGACGGTGCGGATCGGTCCGAAGGCTTCGATCGCGCCGATATAGCGGGCCAGCACGTCGTCCAGCGGTCCGCGGAACACGGAAACGCCGGCGGCGATCAGGCAAACGGCCAGCGGGTCGTCGCTGGCCTGGTCCGAGGTGGCGACGACGATCCGTTCCAGCCGGGCGGCGCGCTTGAGCCGCTCGATCTGCCGCAGGATCATCGGCGCCCCGGCCACGTCGGCCAGCACCTTTCCGGGGAGTCGCGTCGACGACATGCGAGCTTGAAGTATGGCGAGCGGCAATGGCGTACCCAAGGTTAGGACGGAATCTCGAAGCTCGAACACCGGTGTCCGTCTACCGCTGAAATACGGTGGGCTCGTGGCGAAGCCTTATGGGTCAACCGGTCGGGAAGCGCTCGCGCAAGGCGGCCCCGACATTCTGCATGGTCGGATTCCAGTCGTTGTAGTCCGGCGTGATGAAGCAGCGGGTCTGGGGGTACCAGGGATAGGTCTGGGCGCCGAGGCGGGTCCAGGATGAGGCGCCGGTCAGCATCCAGATCGGCGCGCCGCACGCTCCGGCCAGATTGGTGGTGGCGTTCGAGAAGCCGACGATCAGGTCCATGGCGCAGCACAGGGCGGCGACGTCGTCGAGGTCGTACTTCAGGTCGATGCCCGGCGGCTGCCAGATGTCGACACCGAACTCCTCCTTGGCCAGGGCGATCTCCTCGCTGCAATCGCCGTACTGGAGATTGACGAAGGTGAGGCCCGGAACCTCGAAAACCGGCCGCCACAGCATGAAGGGCGAAAACTGCCGGGCGCGTTCGCCGTTCAGTTTCAGGCTCTTCCACAGCAACCCGATCTTGGGGCCCGCGGGCGCGCTTTCCAGGACTCGCCGCCAATGCTGGACGCGGGCCGGATCGGCCTGGAGGAAGTTCGGCCGGTCGGGGAACGAGGCCACGCTGGGACGGAAGACCTCAAGCAGGACGCCCATCGGCGTCCAGAAGTCGACGCCGCTCCAGTCCTCGATCTCCGGCGCGCCGCGATAGACCCGGCCCTCGTACGAGACCGTCTTGTGCGGGAAGACGTCGGCCTTGGGGAACGAGCGCTTGAACAGCGGGACCAGCCGACGTTCGACGGCCAGGGTGAGCTTGCCGTCGGACCCCAGGGCCTCGATCACGTCGGGCAGCATGTTGGCGAACATGACCTCGTCGCCCAGGCCCTGTTCGGCGCAGATCATCAGGGACTTGCCGGCCAGGGCCATGCCCGGCCGCCAGCGCGGCGCCTCGATCGTGAAGCGCGGAGCCTCGACCAGGTCCTTGGAGAACCGGGCCTCGTAGATCCTCCAGCCTTCCTCGACGCGGCCCAGCGCGAGCAGGATGGTGGCGCGCCCGAACTGCATCGTCGCCAGGTCTTCGGCTGATTCGACCGCGGCGATCGCCAGGTCGCAGTCGGCCAGGGCGCCCTCGACGTCGCCGAGGTCGATCTTGGCGTAGGCGCGATTGTGGTAGGCCTTGCCGAAATCCGGGGCCAGCCGCAGGGTTTCGTCGAAGAAGGTCAGGGCCGTCTTGCCGTCGCCCAGGCTGCACATGATCGTGCCCAGGGTGTTCCACAACAGCGGCTGCTCGGGATTGTCGTTGATCGCCGGGCGCAGGACCTCGATGGCCTCCTCGCAGCGATTGAGGTCGCGCAGGGCGCAGGCCAGGTTGTTGACGGCCTCCAGGTCGCCGGGGCGGGCCTTCATGTAGTGCATGAAGAACTTGGCGGCGATCTCCGGCATGTCCATGCGGAAGGCCAGGCGTCCCAGGTCGCCGGCGACGGCGCCGTGGTCGGGCAGCAGCTTGAGCGCGGCTTCGTAGCAGCGCATCGAGCCGGCGAAGTCGCCGATCTTCTCGCGGGCGATGCCCAGCACGTGCCAGGCCACGCCCAGCTTGTCGTCGCGCTCCAGGGCCTCCAGCGCCAGCTTTTCGCCCTTGGCGAAATCGCGGTTCTGCATGGCGTGGATCGACTGGGCCAGCAGCCGGGCGGTTTCCTGGTTGCGGACTTCGTTGGTCAGACGGTCCAGCCGCGCCAGGGCTTCGGTGGAGGCCGAGTCGCCGGCCGCGGTCTTGAAACCGAGGTTAACGGCCTGGGCGACGGATTCCTGGGCGATCGCCAGGGCGCTGGCCGAGATCTGGGTGTCGCGACTGCTGGACATCTATTGAAGCCTTGGCGATTGGAGAGAGTCATCCTCTGGGTCAGTATGCTTAATTGTATCCTAAGCTGCGGCTCACGGTCGCAGGCTTGGCAAGGGGACGTTAACCGCCTCCGCCTAGCTTCTGCTCCGAACCGTCATTCCCGGCGGGTGGGGCGACGCAGCAATGCAAGAGGGAGCGGCCTTGTGCCATTGAAGCTGTCGCTGAAACCCGGCGAGAAATTCGTGCTGAACGGCGCGGTGGTCCAGAACGGCGACCGTCGCGGCGTCTTGGTGCTTCAGAACAAGGCCTCGGTGCTGCGTGAGAAGGACATCATGCAGCCCGACGAAGCCACCACGCCGGCGCGTCGGATATATTTCCCGGTCATGATGATGTACCTGGATGAGGCCGCCGCCGAGCGCCAGTACGAGGAATTCGCGACCCGCCTGACCGAATTCATGGGCGTGGTGCGCAATCCCGACGTGCTGAGCGACTGCATCGCCATCTCCAAACACGTGATGGCCCGCGAGCACTACAAGGCGCTCATGCTGAGCCGTAAGCTAATCGAATACGAAGATCAGAGGTTGGGGCATGTCTCTTAGGGCCTATCAGCAGACGGCGACGCGGACCGAAAACCCGCGCGAGATGGAATATCGTCTGTTCGGCCAGGTCACGCGCGCGCTGCTGGCCGCCTCCGAAGCGCCGGCCGACGACATCGCCACGCGCATCGACGCCCTGGACTGGAACCGGCGCGTGTGGTCGGCCCTGGCGACCGATTGCTCGCTGCCGGAAAACACCCTGCCGGTGCAACTGCGCGCCAGCATCATCTCGCTCAGCCTTTGGGTCGGCCGCCACTCCAGCGCCGTGATGCGCAAGGAGGAGAATTTCGAGCCGCTGATCGAGATCAACCGCATGATCATGCAAGGCCTGGCGGGTCGCGCCGACGTCGGCTGACCCTGACCGGGGAGGGCGCTTTCGTCCCCCGGCAAACCTTTCCGGAAAAACCTGCCGCCCGGCGAATTCTGCATTCGCCGGGCGGTTTCGTATCTGGGGTTACGACAGAATATATCCAGTAAAATCAGCGATCTAAAAATCTCGCCAAGCTGGCGCCGAGTGGCCCGGCGCTTGCGATGGGTTCCGTGGGCAAAACGCCCGACCGGCAAAACGCCGGGGCAATCCTCCCAAAATGGCGAGAACCACCATGCTGAACTCGATCAACACCAATGTCGGCGCGATGATCGCGCTGCAAAACCTGAACACCACCAACTCGGAGCTCCAAAGCACCCAGCAACGCATCAACACCGGCAAGAAGATCGCCAACGCCAAGGATAACGGCGCGATCTGGTCGATGGCCAAGATGCAAAGCACGACTTCGAGCTCGCTGAACGCGGTGAAGGATTCCCTCCAGCGCGGTCAATCGACGATCGATGTCGGCCTTGCCGCTGGCGACACCATCACCGATCTGCTCGGCAAGATGAAGGAAAAGGCCCTGGCCGCTTCCGACACCTCGCTGAACACCGCTTCGTTCAACGCTCTGGTTTCGGACTTCACCTCGCTGCGTGACCAGATCACCAAGGCTGTCACCAACGCCAAGTTCAACGGCGTCAGCCTCGTCGACGGCACCACCACCAAGCTGCAGTTCCTCAGCAACTCGGACGGTGTCGCCTACACGGTGAACGCCAAGACCCTGTCGCTCGTCGGCCTGGGCCTGACCGCCACCTCGTCGTTCACGACCGCGGCCGCGGCCAAGACGATGATCGCCACCATCGACAATGCGATGGGCACGGCGACGAACAAGTTGGCGAACCTGGGCACCAGCTCGACCGGCCTGGACATGCATCTGACCTTCACGGGTAAGCTGCAGGACAGCCTGGACGCGGGTGTCGGCAATCTGGTCGATGCGGACCTGGCCAAGGAAAGCGCCAAGCTGCAATCGCTGCAGACCAAGCAGCAACTGGGTGTTCAAGCCCTGTCGATCGCCAACCAGACGCCTCAGTCGATCCTTTCGCTGTTCAAGTGATCGGCGACTAGGCTTCAAGAAGCGATCAAAGCCGGACGGCCCAAGGGCCGTCCGGCATTTCTTTTTTTTGGGGGACCAAGGTTCGTTGAGTTATCCGAGCCTGACCTCAAATTGCCCGGCAAATTTTACCTAGACCGGGCCGCGCTCGGCAAATAGTGCCGATCAAATACATGGTAAACAAATGTATAACGTTGATATTTCAAAGCGTTGACCATTTCTGCCTAGTCGGCAGTTTTGGCCCGATCTTTGCTGCCTAGGTTCTCGAGCAAAATGCTCCCGGCAGTCAAAATGACGTCGGATCCCTTGAATAGGAAATGTCGCGATGCCGCTGAATAGCATCAACACGAACGCTGGCGCGATGATCGCGCTGCAAAACCTGAACGCCACCAACAGCGAGCTGGGTGTTACGCAACAGCGTATCAACACCGGCAAGAAGGTCGGTAACGCCAAGGACAACGGCGCGATCTGGGCGATGGCGAAGAACCAATCGACCACCGCCAATTCGCTGAACGCCGTGAAGGACTCGCTGCAACGCGGTCAGTCGACCATCGACGTGGCCCTGGCCGCCGGCGACACCGTCACCGACCTGCTGGGCAAGATGAAGGAAAAGGCG
>NZ_LMFQ01000016.1 GCF_001426905.1 Caulobacter sp. Root1455 | reverse complement strand
CTATCCCAGCCCGACCTGCTGCGCCAGCTCGACCGCCGACTACGAGTCCTACGGCTATGACGCGGCCGGCAATCGCACCACCTGGCGGCGGCGCAGCGGCGAGACGGTGACCTCCGTCTTCGACGCCCTCAACCGCGTCACCTATCACGACGGCGTCCAGACCTGGTTCTACTACGACAACCTGAACCGGCCGACCGTGACCTATGCCGGAACCAGCGCTGAGAAGATCAGCGCGCGCTACTACAACGCCCTGGGCCGGGTCACGGCCGACTACGCCTATCTGAACGGGACCTTCTTGCCGATGGCCTACTGGTACGACCAGGCGGGCAACCGGCTGGGGGTGCAATGGCCCGACGGCTTCTACGTCACCTACGAGCACGACAACACCGGCGCGGTTACCGCGATCCGCGAGAACGGCTCAGCCAGCCTGGCGTCCTACACCTATGACAACCTTGGCCGGCGCTCGGCGGCCTGGTTGGCCAACGGGGCCAACAGCCAATACAACTACGACGCCGCCTCGCGGCTGAGCGACCTGTCGCTGTACGTGCCCGATCCGGCCAAGCGGCAGGCCTATGGCCTGACCTACAACGCCGCCGGCCAAGTCAAAAGCCGCACCGGCTCCAATTCCCTCTACGAGTGGACCGCCGCCTCGACCGCCAGGAGCTATACGACCAATGGCCTGAACCAATACGCCGCGGTCGCCGGGGCGCCGTTCAGCTACGACCTGCGCGGCAACCTGAGCTACGACGGGACGACGGGCTTTGGCTATGACCTGGACAACCACCTGACCAGCACCTTGGCGGGGGCCAGCCTGGTCTATGATCCGCTCGGCCGGCTGCAGGAGATCGCCAAGCCGGGTTATCAGACCCAGCGCCTGGCCTATGACGGCTCCAACTTGGTCACCGAGTACGACACCGCCAACACCATCTTGCGCCGGTACGTCCCAGGGCCGGGAACCGACGAGCCGCTGGTCTGGTACGAGGGCGCTGGGACCACCGACCGCCGCTTCCTGCTGGCCGACCCTCAGGGCTCGATCGTGGCGGTGACCAGCAATGCGGGGGTGGTCAGCGCCATCAACACCTATGACGAATACGGCGTGCCGGCCGCCGGCAACCAGGGGCGGTTCCAGTACACCGGCCAGGCCTGGATGCCCGAGCTGGGGCTGTACCACTACAAGGCCCGAGCCTATTCTCCGACCTTGGGGCGGTTTCTCCAAACCGACCCCATCGGCTACAAAGATGGCCTCAACTGGTACGCCTACGTCGGGAACGACCCGCTGAATCGGAGCGATCCGACGGGCAATCAGATGGTGCTCCCGTTGCCGCCGCCGATCATTCCGCCGATTACAGGGCAGAATCCAAGCACGCCAAGCCCTCTGGAGCAGGCAATAAATAACGGCATTGATGCCATCAAGAACAAAGTGAGCGAGTATCAAAATAGAAATGCAGATACTAAGGTAAATCTAGACACGAATGTTCTGATCAATGTGATCGAAAACCCCTCATCCACAGCGGCGGCTTCCGCTATGGCGACTATAGGTGATAGGCAGCCGCTTATTTCCCCTCAAGCCCAACGAGAATTTCTGGTGAAAGGCGATCCGAAAGCCTTGGCAGCGTTTATGGCTGCGACCGGAGCTAAGACGGGGCCTGCGCCAAATGGCTTTGCCGTCAATCTTCTAGTTGGCCGGGGGCTGAGTGATGCCGATGCAATGGTGGTTCAATCTGGCCTTCAGGCGGGTGGAGCGCTAACGCTCACGCGTGATAAGAACATCCTGAGAAAGGTCCCAGGAGCTTCGGAGCCATACTAAATGAGCGCTTATAACGAACTTGTTCTTACGGGCGATGACGGCAGGGAAATAGATATCCAATTCAAACTTGGGCTTTGCTGGCAGCGTCGTTACAAACTGAACGAAGAAATTGAATTCTTGGAGGGTCAGTCGGGGCGTGAGGGTGCATTTGAAGTGCCCGGCGTATCCGGCGGTCCAGGGCAATGGCGGTTCTTCGCTCTTCACGTCGAAGATGGGCGAATTACGGCGGTCCGTTCGATCGATGAGACCGAAAGTGATCGCTTGGAAGCTCAGGCACAAACTTTGGGTCTGTGACCCGCTGCGCCGATCGCTCGCTACGGCGCCTTGTGGTGGCGCGCTTCGCGATCGGCTCCGCTGGCGCCGTGGCTTTGTCGATAATCAGTCGATAAAGTGTAATTATCCGTACAGATGTTGTCGATAATCCGTAATTTTATGTAATTATCTGTAACGCGGATGGCGTTTCCGCTCGCGTGCCGCGATCGGTTGGTTATGGACCCCCTTAAGAGGGTCTTTGGGCGGTCAAATCAGCGCCAAAATCCCCTTAAAATGGCACTACACCATACGCACCTCTCGGTGCTCGTAACGCTTTGACTTCGCTATACTAATAGGAACGCCGATTTTTAGGGGCACTACTCGGCATACTACCAAATCCCGAAAACCCCAATCTCATCAACGCCGAACTCACTACCGGGGGCACTACATCGGCGGCCTCAAACGCGGCGCGTCCGACAGGGCCGATTGCGGCCCGGAATCGGGGGCGCCACCATGGTCGCCGAGCAGGGCGCGGACGGAGGCCAAAACGGTGGGTCGCAAGCGGTGCACGAGCTTCCCGCGCGCGGCCGTGGAGGGGCATGTGAGGGCCAGGCACGGCCTTTGCCCGCCCGAGGTCCTGGCGCACCTGGTCGAGCTGCTGGCGGCCCGGGAATGGGGCGAGCCGGTGACGATCGGTCAGGCCTTCGGTCTGGTGGCCCAGGCCCACGTCCGCCACGCCTTCACCGACTACGACCGCCTGCTGCGGATCCCGGGCATGACGCGGGACGAGGCCCTGCTGATCGTCCGGCCCGAGGTGGCGGCGATCATCGCCGGCTGGGCGACGCCACGCGGCGGCCGGGGCGCGGTTGCTGATCCACCGTGCGAGGCCTCGGTTTAACGGGCTGGCGCTCGCCTGGTAGGGCTCTCGTCTGGGCGCTAATGGGCGATCGGCACGGTGGATCGGCAACCGCCGGCCGGCCAGCGACCCCGATGGACCACGCATGGACGACAGATGGACCACGAAGGCCGAAAATAGGCCGAGTTAGGCCGATCAAAGGCCGAAACCCCCAAAATCGGGCCGTGGTCCATCTGTCGGCCAAAGTGCGCCTGCGATCGGGAGGCAGGATGTGCATCGTGATATCACGATGCGGTCCCTTGCTCGCGGTGCTCGGCGGGCTCTGCGAGGCGGACGACGGCTGGCCGCCGGGTGTTGTCAGCTTAAACACGCGCCCCTGGGACTCCAGGGCTGGACACGGTTCGCTCGGAACGGCAGAGGCGCACGATGCGTGCTCTGTCCTTCAAGCGCCACCGGTTCCCGCCAGACGTCATCCATTACGCGGTGTGGCTCTATTTCCGCTTCACCCTGAGTTTGCGCGACGTCGAGGAACTGCTGGCCCAACGCGGGATCGAAGTGAGCTATGAGACGATCCGCTGCTGGACGATCAAGTTCGGCCCGCAGATCGCCAGAAATCTGAAGCGCCTCCGGCCCGCACCGTCGCCGCGCTGGCATCTGGACGAAATGGTCTGCAACGTCGGCGGAAGGCGCCTGTACCTATGGCGGGCCCTAAAACTACTCAGACGCCTGCTGCGCAACCAGCCGGTTGATCCGGTCTCGATCACGACCGACGGGCTCGGTTCATACGTTGCGGCGCTGAAGGGTNACCGCCCAGGTCGCTTACGGGAAAACAACCGCGCCGAAAACTCGCACCTGCCCATCCGAAGACGCGAGCGAAAGATGCAGGGGTTCAAGTCCCAAGCCTCGGCCCAGCGGTTCCTCACCACCCATGCGGCGGTCTACAACACATTCTACGCTCAGCCCCATCTGATCCGCCGCCAGACCCTGCGCCAGTTTCGAGGCGAAGCCATGCGTGCTTGGAGCCAAGCCGTGAGCGCCTGAGCTGGACACGGTTGGGCATATCGAGGCTAGGCGGGTTAACCTGACAATGCTGCTGGCGGGGGTGACCGAGCTGGGTCAGGCGGCGTTGAACTAAGCCGGTTCCTAAAGGCGGCGCTGGAATTAGCCGAGCGACCGAACGGCTCGGCGGTCAAGCCGATGGGGAAATGTCTCCTCAACCCATTGCACCGGGCAGGGCGTTCCGCGCATAGATATGGTCAAGCTTGAGCCATTCACGAAGGATCGACGCGACTATGCGTAGAATGAGCACGATTGCCGCGTCTTCACGCCGCAGCTTTGGCTTGAGGTGCCTGTAGTGGCCCCGCCAATACGGTTATGCTTTTTGTCCTTGATGGCGCTGGCGACCGCCGCGGCAGCGACCGCGGTGCAAGCTCAGGCAAAAATCGACTATACGTACGATGCTCAGGGACAGCTAAGTTCGGTCTCTAGGGTGAATGAGATCGGATCTTACACCTATGACGCTGCGGCAAATCGCACCGGGGTTGTTGTCGTCACACGCCCGTTCGCGATCTGGGCCAGCCCCTACTTCGGGTCCAGCGCCGCGTCCGGCAACTGGGCGGGCCAGAACGTCAATCCACGCTTCATGGCCGATGTGAATGGCGACGGCGATGACGATCTGATCGGCATTGGGGGAAGCAGCGTTTACGTTGCATTCGGCCAAACCAACGGTGTCTTCTCCTATCCGGTCACCGCGACGGCCAGCATGACGCCCGCCGCCAGTTGGGCAAACAACACGACCTACCCTCGGACGGCCGCGAAGGTAAATGCTGACAGCTACGCCGACCTTGTCGGTTTTGCAGGCGACGGCGTTTATGTTGGCCTAGGTCAAGCTAACGGCGCATTCGCCACCCCCTACAAGGCCACAAGCGGCTTTGGCGTGAACAGCGGCTGGGCAAGTCAGGAAACCGTTCCCCGTTTCCTGGCGGACCTCAATCATGATGGACGCGCCGACATCATCGGAATCGCCAACGATTCCGTATGGGTCGCCCTGGGCAACGCGACAGGCGGCTTTAATGCGCAGATCCTCGCCAGCACCCAATTTACCGCGTCGCAGGGCTGGACGAGCCAGAACCTGACGCCTCGCGCCCTGGCCGACGTGAATGGCGACACCTACGGCGACCTGGTCGGCTTTGCGTCCGATGGCGTCTATGTGGCCTTGGGATTGGGCAACGGCACGTTCGCTGCAGCCTTTAAGGCCATCGCCGGCTTTGGCCAGGCAACCGGGGGATGGACAGATTTCGATACCTACCCGCGCTATGTACGAGACGTGACGGGCGATGGCTTGGCGGATGTCGTCGGTTTTGGCAGCAACTACGTCTACGTCTCGGCCGGGCAGTCCAACGGCACCTTTGCGGCCTGGCAGAGTTATCCCACGCGATTTGTTCCGGGGATGGGTTGGGGGCCGCAGTCGATCCAGCCGCGCCTCGTCGGAGACGTCGATGGCGACCTTAAGGCCGACCTGATCGGGATCGCTCCTGACGGCGCCTACATGCAGCAGATTGTCAGCGGTGCGGCGCTCAGATCGATGGCCGGCAAATCGACGGGCGAGAACGCCTTCCCTATGGCGGCGGCGCAATCGAGCGCCGCATCGCCAGTTGAGGCTTCTCTTCAGTCGACCTTAGAGGCTACTGGATTGACCGCGACGATCCCGCTGCCTGCCTCCGAGAGCCCCAGCTTGCCGACGCCCTCCAGTCCCGCGCGCCCTAGTTCTCCGCCCTCTCAACGAACGCCCCCTAGCCCGGCTGGACCCGACCTTGCGACACCAACCGCAGGGACGCCGCCGCTGGGGGCGCAACGCTTTGGGCCAAAGGGCGAGGCCTTGCCGACGCCCTATCCGATCGAGCCACCGCGGTAGGCGCCGCTCCGACAACCAGACGGTGTTGTCAGCTTAACCGCGCGCCCCTGGGACTCCAGGGCTGGACACGGTTCGCTCGGAACGGCAGAGGCGCACGATGCGTTCTCTGTCCTTCAAGCGCCACCGGTTCCCGCCAGACGTCATCCATTACGCGGTGTGGCTCTATTTCCGCTTCACCCTGAGTTTGCGCGACGTCGAGGACCTGCTGGCCCAACGCGGGATCGAAGTGAGCTATGAGACGATCCGCTGCTGGACGATCAAGTTCGGCCCGCGGATCGCCAGAAATCTGAAGCGCCTCCGGCCCGCGCCGTCGCCGCGCTGGCATCTGGACGAAATGGTCTGCAACGTCGGCGGAAGGCGCCTGTACCTATGGCGCGCCCTAAAACTACTCAGACGCCTGCTGCGCAACCAGCCGGTTGATCCGGTCTCGATCACGACCGACGGGCTCGGTTCATACGTTGCGGCGCTGAAGGGNGCCCTAAAACTACTCAGACGCCTGCTGCGCAACCAGCCGGTTGATCCGGTCTCGATCACGACCGACGGGCTCGGTTCATACGTTGCGGCGCTGAAGGGTCTGGACCTGATCGACCTTCACCGCCCAGGTCGCTTACGGGAAAACAACCGCGCCGAAAACTCGCACCTGCCCATCCGAAGACGCGAGCGAAAGATGCAGGGGTTCAAGTCCCAAGCCNCACCGCCCAGGTCGCTTACGGGAAAACAACCGCGCCGAAAACTCGCACCTGCCCATCCGAAGACGCGAGCGAAAGATGCAGGGGTTCAAGTCCCAAGCCCCGGCCCAGCGGTTCCTCACCACCCATGCGGCGGTCTACAACGCTCAGCCCCACCTGATCCGCCGCCAGACCCTGCGCCGGTTTCGAGGCGAAGCCATGCGTGCTTGGAGCCAAGCCGTGAGCGCCCGAGCTGGACACGGTTGGGCATATCGAGGCTAGGCGGGTTAACCTGACAATGCTGGAAACTCCACCCGCCAGCTACGGCCGCCAAGGCCGCTATAGGGCGCGCAGGCCTGCAGGGCGCGGGCGGCGGCGCGTTCGGCCAAGAGCAGCGGTGCGTCAGCGGGGGAGGGGATCTTGCGGACCGCCTTGGGCGAGCCTGTTAAGCGTCCGTCATCGCCGATCTCGACCATCAAGGTCGCCTTGCGCGGTGAGGCCGAGCGCCAGCACGGCGCCACCTGTTTCCAAAGGTCGCCGGCCGGCGGCGAGGCGGGCCGGGCGCCGACATTGGGCAGCGACGCGGCGGCGTAGAGATCGATCCCCTCGGCGCCTTCGCCCTGGCCAAGGCCCTGGTCGGCCCGGCTCGAGCCGGACGCCGGTGAAGCGTTGGCCACGACGCCGGAGCCGTCGAACCGGCCGCTGGCGGAAGGTCGACCGGCGCCCGTCGCGGCCGAGGTCGAAGCGGGCGCGGCAGCCTCCGGCGCGATCAGGCGATCGAGGCGCTCGCCGGCGGTTGCGTCCGGAACGGGCCTCGGCGGAACGGGGCGGGAGGCGGTCGGAGCGGCCGCCGGCGCGGCTGGAGGCAAGGCCGGGGCCCCGCCGGGCGCGCCGCTGACCAGGGTGACGCCGACCACCCCGGGGGCGGCGACGAGGGTCTGGCCTCGCGCGCTTAGCAGCAGCGCGGCCAGGACGACAACGGCGTGTCCGCCCAGGGCGACGAGCGCCGCCGCGGTGCTGATGCGCGAGTCGTCAGGGGCTTGCGGACTTGATCCTGACATGGTGCGGGAAGCGGCCTTGCGGGGCTCGTGGTCGATGAGGTTGCAACGGTAGCGATCCGTATGGCTTGGGTCCACCGGACGCCGCAACTTTGGAGACGTCGCCTATTCATCCGCCTGCATCGCGTGATATCAAGCGCTCGGAAGCCAAGCTTCCGGAGTGCGCGCGTCGGGGCGCGGAGTGGGGGTCCATGCGTCAGCAACCAGGTCCAGTCAGGGGCCAGGACGGCTTTGCGGCCGTTGACGCGCTGGTGGCCGTCACCATTCTCTCATCGAGCCTGGCCCTGTCGTTGATGGCCGCGCAGGTCGGAACGCGCGCCAGCCGCTCGGCCGGCGAGACCCGCGACGCCGAACTGCTGCTGCGCGAACGCCTGGAAGCCACGGCCGGTCAGGCCGGGGTGTGGAGCGGTCACGATCTGGGCCTGGACTGGCGGGTCGAGGCCAATATTCCGGACGCCGGGCCGGCTCGCCAGGCGGCGCCTTGCGTGCGCACCGCCTCGGCCAAGGCCGCCAGCGGCCGCGCCTATCGCATCGCCACCGTCGATATCTGCCGGCCCGAGGCGACCGGATGACCGACGACGGCGGCTACACCCTGGCCGAGATGCTGGCGGCCCTGGCGATCCTGGGCATGGCCATGGGCGGGCTGGGCCTGGTCGCCAGCCTGATCGCCCGCCAGCAACTGGCCTCGAGTCGCGTGTCCACGCGCCTGATCGAGGACCGCGCCGCCGACCGCGCCCTGACCCTGTGGCTGGCCGAGCAGGACGCCCTGACCCTGAGCGGCGATGATCGAAGGCTTTCGGCGACCTGCGGCGAGGCCGCTTGCTCGGC
Source organism: Caulobacter sp. Root1455 (assembly GCF_001426905.1). Classification (GTDB taxonomy): domain Bacteria; phylum Pseudomonadota; class Alphaproteobacteria; order Caulobacterales; family Caulobacteraceae; genus Caulobacter. The sequence continues at coordinate 12,102 of NZ_LMFQ01000016.1, read as the reverse complement.
GCGTCTGGAAGCCGACAAGCGGCGCACCGTGCTGATCCTTCAGGCGCGGTCGGGACCGGCGCGGCGACTGCGCCTGCGCCAACGGGACGTTCGGTTCGGCTATCTGGACAGCCGCGGGGCGGCCGCCGTCTGGCCGCGATCCGACAGGCGCGAAGGGGACGCCCGGGACGCGGCGCCGCGCGCCATCTTGTTGGTGGCCAAGGGCGCGAACGCGCCGCTGGCGGTGGCGCGGGTCTGGACCCGCGAACCCCGCGATTGCCAGTTCGACGCCATCATCGGCGCCTGCCGGACCAAGGCGCCATGAGGACGCCCCTGGATCTGCGGTTGGTCAACGACGACGAAGCCGTCGGCGACGTCCTGCATGACGAGGCCCCTGGCGTCGCTGCGCCGCCGCGCGTCTTCGCCCGCGCGGTTCAGACGCCGGCCGGCTGGCCATGGGAGCAGGTGCGCGGGGCTCAGCTGGCGGCGCGCCACCAAGCGCCTCTGCCGATGGACCAGGTCTGTCTGCGGCTCAAGCGCCTGACGCCGTGGCGGCCTGTGCAGGGCGCGCTGTTCGCCGCGTGCTACGTGCGCGCCTCCGAGATCCAGGAACGGTTCGAGGCGGAGGTCCAGGTCGAGGGCCGGCCGGCGCGGGTGGTGTTCGAACCGCCCGAGGCCCTGGCCCGCCGCGCGCGGCGATCGCTGCTGGTCGGCGTGGCGGCGGCTGCCGTCGCGTCCCTGTTGTTCGTGTCGGTCGCCGGGGCCCTGCTGGCCCGCGCCCAAGGCGAGGAACAGCTGGCGGTCCTGGAGCATGACGCGGCGGTCAAACTCCAGCGGGTCGAGGCGGCTCAACTGGTCCGCCGACAATCGGCGGCCCTGGCGGCCGCGTCGCCGGGCGACCGCGTGGCGGTCCCGCTGACCGATCTGGCCTGGGCGATGGCGGCGCGCAAGTCCGACGCGCGCATCGAGGCCTGGCGCTGGGACCATGGCGTCAGCCGCGTGCAAGCTCGCGATGAAGCCTCGCCGTTCGCCGATCCCCGTCGGGCGGTCACCCGCCAAGACGTCGGGATCTGGCGGGTCGAACCGGAGGGGGACGGTCGATGAACCGGGAAAGGGCCGGCGGACCGGGCCTCGCGGTCGTCGCGGCGATGATCGGCGGGGCGGCGGCCATCGTCACCGCCACGGGTCTGGCGGCACTGGCGCGTCCCGCCGACCGCGCCGCGCGTCTGGCCGAGCTGGAACGCAAGCTCGATCGCATCGAGGCCTTGCGGCGCGACGGGGCCGATGACGAGCCGACCTATCCGCGCGGCGCGATCTGCCGCGAAGGCGTTGCTCTCGGCGCGGGCGTCGTCGAGCAGAAGCTTCGCGCGCGGCTGGGGCAGGCCAAGCTGGCGGCGATCGCCTTCGAGCCCTCGTCCCCGGCCGGTGACAGCCTGCTGGCCGTCAACTTCCGCTTCGAGACCGTCGGCTCCTACGAGGACGCCATGACCCTGCTGGGCGGTCTGGACGCGGCGCGTCCGACGCTTTTCGTCGATTCCATCGACCTGGTTTCCAAGACCTCGGCCGTTTCCTTGCAATTTTCAGGACATTTCTATTGCTCGACCTCCGCGCGCCTTTGATCCCGATCTGCGCCGTGGTGGGCCTGACCCTGGGCGCGGCCGCCTGGCTTGCGGCCGGCCGCCAGGACGTGCTGACCCCGGCTCAGGACCGGTTGGCGGCGCTTGGGCCGTCCCGCGCCCAGCGGGGCGTGGACGGCGGCGCGCCGTCGCTGTCGGGGCCGCCGCTGTTTGCCCTGTCGACCGGCCCCAACGCCGTGCGCGATCCGGTGGTGACGGTGCTTGGGTTGTCGCGCATGCCCGGGCGCGCCGCCGCCCTGCTGGCCATCGACGGCAAGCCGCCCGCCTGGCTGGCGCGCGGCGAGAGTCGGGACGGGGTGGTGTTACGCGACGTCGGGTCCGGCCGCGCGAGCCTCGATCTGCCCTTGGGCGTGCGGACCTTGCGCATCGGCGAGGCCACGCCCGTCTCCCCTAGCGGCGCGACCGCCAGCCTTGGCCCGTCAACTCTAGCTTTCCCGAGCGCGCCCGGCGACGTGCCGCCCCCGGGCTTCAGGCCGCCTCCGCCCCCCGCCAGTGCCCCTGGCCTTGGCGGATAACGGGTGTCTCAAGTGAAGTCTCCCATGACGTTCAATCGCGCATTCTGCCTGGTCCTTGGCGCCACCTGCCTGACTCTGACCCCGCCGGGAACGGCGCCGGCGCGGGCCGCCCCCGCGCCGGCCGAGCGGGCCGAGTCCTTCACCTTCGCCTTCCGCGACGCCGATATCGCCCAGGTGGCCGAGGAGATTCTCGGCGCCGCCTTGGGCGTGCCCTACACCATCGATCCCGGCGTCACCGGCAAGGTGTCGTTTCGCATCGACCGGCGGCTCACCCGCGCCCAGTTGCTGGAGGCGTTCGAGGCGGCCCTGGCGGTCAACGACGTGGCCCTTCTGCGCCAAGGCGACAGCCTGGTGCTGGCCCCGCGAGACAAGGCCCGCTCGTCGGCCGCGCTGCGCGATCCCAGCGCGGTCGGCGGGGGGCGACGCGGCGGCTACGAGGTCGTGGCCGTGCCGCTGTCGTTCTCCACCCCCACCGAGGTGGCCAAGGCGCTGGAGGCGATGACGGGCTCCAAGGCGGTGCTCTATTCCAACGACAAGCTGGGCCTGATCGTGCTGGGCGGATCGGGTTCGGAGCTGCAGTCGTTGCTTGAGACCATCAAGATCCTCGACCGCAATGTCTTCGAGGGCGCGCGCATTCGCTGGTTTGATCTGCACCAGGCCGCGGCGGGCTCGGTGGCGTCCGACCTGGCCAAGGTCCTGGCGACGGCCGGGGTGCAAGGGGTATCGGTGTCGCCGCTAAACCGGCTGAACGGCCTGATCGTTTCGGCCCGCACCGAGCAGGCGATGGACGAGGTGGCCAACTGGATTGTGCGTCTCGACACGCCTTCGCGCGATCTGTCCACCCAGCTCTACGTCTATCGCCCGCGCAGCGCCTCGGCCGCTTCGCTGGCCAGGACCCTGTCGCAGGTGCTGTCGACCGGCGACGCCAAGGGCGGCGGGTTCAACAGCCGCCAGTCCGACCGCGACTCGTCCCAGACCGACGCCGCCAAGGACGACGGCGGCGGGGCGACAAGCAGCGGGGGTGAAGGCGGCGCCGAGAGCTTCGGCGAGCAGAAGCTGGAGGACGGGGTGCGCATCGGCGTGGACCGCGACAGCAACACCCTGATCATCCGCGCGCCGGCCGCGCGTTGGATGAGCCTGCAGCAGACCCTGGCCGAAATCGACCGGCCGCCCGCCCAGGTGATGATCGAGGCCTCGATCATCGAGGTCAGCCTGACCAACGATTTCCGGTTCGGCGTCGATTGGTCGGTGGTCAGCGACAACGGCAAGCTGGCCGGCAATTCGGTCTATACCGAAAACGGCGTGATCGGCCCCAAATTCCCCGGCTTTTCGATCACCTATCTGGGCGGCGACATCGACGCGGCGATCAACGCCCTGGGCTCGCGCACCGCGATCGACGTGGTCTCCGCCCCCAAGCTGATCACCTTGGACAACCACAAGGCGCGCCTGCAGATCGGCGATCAGGTGCCGATCGTCACCCAGACGGCCACCGACACCACCACCTCCTCGCCCGCCATCGTCAACACGGTGGAATACCGCGACACCGGCGTGATCCTCGAAGTCACGCCGCGCATCAGCGGCGAGGACAAGGTGGTGGTGGACATCACCCAGGAGGTCAGCGGCGTGGCCAAGACCGTGACCTCCGGCATCGACTCCCCGACCATTCAGCAGCGCAAGCTCTCCAGCACCCTGGTGCTGGAGGACGGGGCGGTCGTGGCCCTGGGCGGGCTGATCAGCCATCGCAACAGCGACTCCGACAGCGGCGTGCCGGGGCTCAAGGACGTCAAGTTCCTGGGCGCCCTTTTCAAGTCGACATCAAAGGAAGGCGCGCGGACCGAACTGGTGGTGCTGCTGAGGGTCAAGATCATGCGTGACCCGACCGCTTCCAGCCAGATGACACGCGACCTGCTGGCCGACATGAAGGAGATCGACAGCCGTGGCCTGCTGGCGCACTGAGGATCGTCGCGCGGACGGCCCCGACGGGGGCTACGCCACGGCCGCGGCCCTGAGCGTCAGCCTGGCGGTCGCGATCCTGGCGGCGGCCCTGGTGATGCGCGGGGTTGCGGCGCTGAAGCTGGCGCGAGCCGATTTTCGGCGCAGCCAGGCCGAATACGCCTTGTCTGGCGCCCAGGCGCTGGCGGTGACGCGACTTTTGAAAAGTTCCAGTTCGGGCCGGCTGGCCTGGAGCGCGGGTGGGCTCGATCCCCGGGGCATGAGCCTGTTGGCTGAGCCCGAGGCCCCCAAGTTGGCGCTGGCCGCGGCGGCCGAGCTCGACGACAAGGCCTTGACCGCCCTGGGCGCCGCCGATCCGGACCAGGCGCGGCTGCGGCTGGCGGGCCTTGAGGCGGCCAGCGCGACCCCGGACCAGGTCCAGGCGGCGGACGAGGCGAGCGACTGGCGGGTCTGCGCGGTCAGCGCCATCTCGCCTTGGGGCTTGGCCCAGGCCGTCAGCCTGGGCCCGATCCGCGAGCCGGATCAGGAGCCCGGCGCGGCGCGCGCGGGGCAGGTCTGGCGGATTGTCGCGCGCACCGAGGACGGCTGGACGGACGAGCGGATTGTGAGATTGATCGGGCGCGCCGAAACGCCCGGCGCGATAATATGGCGACGCTTCGGAAGAGGCGCGGGGAAGGGCGTGACATGCGACAAGACCATCGAGGTTTCGGCCAGAGGCGAGGGCGCTCCGGACAAGACGCCGGCTACACCCTGACCGAGATGCTGGTGGTCATCGCGATCATCGGCCTGATCGCCGCGGTGCTGACGCCCAGTCTGATGGGACAGCTGGGCCGCGCCCGGGTGAAGTCGGCCCAGTTGCAGCTGGAGTCGGTGGCCGCCGCCGTCGAAATGTTCCGCTCCGACGTTGGTCGCTATCCGACCGCCGGCGAGGGCTTGGCGGCGCTGGTCGACGAGCCGGCCGACGCCGAGGGCTGGACCGGCCCCTATCTGAAATCGGCCAGCGCCCTGAAGGACCCGTGGAGCGGCCAGATCCTCTATCGGACCGGCGACGATGAGACCTTCGGGGTCGTCAGCCTCGGTTCCGACCGCAAAGAGGGCGGGACGGGGACCAAGCGCGACCTGGTCGCGCCCAAATGAATGTCGCGGCGCTCATCGCCGCCCTGCCGCTGGGCGCCGTCGTCGGCAGTTTCGCCGCCACGGCGGGCCTGCGCTGGGCGCGGGGCGAGCAGGCCCTGACCGGGCGTTCGCGCTGCGACGCCTGCGCCGCGCCGCTCGGGTTTGGCGCGACCGTGCCGATCGTCTCCTTCGTCCGACTGGGCGGCGCCTGCGCGGCCTGCCGCGCGCCGATCCATCCGGGGCACCTGGCCGGCGAGGTCCTCGGCGCGGGCCTGGTCATGGCCAGTGTCGCGATCCTGCCGATCGGCCAGGCCTTGGTCGTCGCCGCCCTGGGCCTGGCGTTGATCGCCGGGGCGGCCGCCGACGTCGCCAGCCGCCGGCTGCCGGACCTGGCCAGCCTGGTCGCCGCGATCCTGGGTCTTGGCCTCGCCCTTCACCGGGGGGGCACAGCGGCGCTGACCGGTCTGGCCGCCGCCGCGTTCACCGGAGGCGTGTTGCTGCTGTTGCGCCGCAGCTTCGCGGCGCGGCGTGGCGATCCCGGCTTGGGCCTGGGGGACGTCAAATTGGCCGCGGCCCTGGCCCTGTGGCTGGGGGCGGCGACGCCCTGGGCGATCGCGCTGGCCGGTCTGCTCGGCTTGGCGCAGATCCGGCTGATCAAGTCGCCTGACGGAAAGATCGCCTTTGGTCCGGTCCTGGCGGCCAGCGGCTGGGCGGTCGGGCTGGCGGTGCAAGCAGGCTGGCTTGGAGACCTGATTCCATGACCGTGGCCCGCAACCCCGCGCGCGCCCAGGCGCGCGCCAGCCTGGTCGAGGCTCTGATTGAACGCGGCCTGGTCGAGCGCTCGGCCATCGCCCGGGCCGAACTGGTCGCCGTGCGCACCGGTCAGCCGGTCGAGCAGGTGCTCAACCAGCTGGGCGTGCTGTCGGACGAGGAGCTGACCCGCGCCTACGCCCAGGCGGCCGGGTGCGAGATCTGGGAGCCGCGCCTGCGCCCGGCGATGGTCGAGATCGCCGACCTCGACGTCGCCGCCGACTTCCTGCGCCGCGCCCGCCTGCTGCCGCTGGACGGGGCAGGGGCCGCGCTGGTCTGCGCCGCCTGCGACCCGTTGGACGACGAGGCGCTCGCCGGCCTGGTCTTCGCGGCCAACCGTCCGGTCAGCGTGCTGGCCGCGCGCCCCGCCGACTGGCGTCGAGCCTTCGACGAGCGTTACGGCGTCGAGGCGGCCGCGCCCTCCGAAGCCTTGGACGAGCGCCGGCTGGCTCGCGAAATCGACCAGGTGTCGGACGGAGCGGTCGAGGGCGGCGGCGCGCGCCTGGTGGCCGAAGCCTTCGAGGCGGCGATCGCCCTGGGCGCTTCGGACATCCATTTCGAACCGCGGCGTCACGACCTGCGCGTTCGCCTGCGAGTCGACGGCCGGATGATCGACCACCTTGTGGTGGCCGCCGATCTGGCCGCGCCGGCGGTGTCGCGGATCAAGGTGATCGCAAACCTCAACCTTGGCGAACGCCGCTTGCCGCAGGACGGGCGCACCTCGTTCGTCATCGGCGGCAAGTCGGTCGACGTGCGGGTGGCCACCGCCCCGACGGTGTTCGGCGAGGCCGCCGTGCTGCGGATCCTTGACCGCAGCGCCGTGCCGCTCGAACTTGACGGCCTGGGCCTGGCGCAGGATGTCACGCAGGTTCTGCGCAAGGCCGCAAGCGCGCCGCACGGAATCTTCCTGGTCACCGGGCCCACCGGCAGCGGCAAGACCACCACGCTCTACGCCCTGCTGGAAACCTTCACCGGTTCGCCCAAGAAGGTGCTCAGCGTCGAAGATCCGGTCGAGTACCACTTCGAGCACGTCTCCCAGACCCAGGTCGCGCCGCAACTGGGTCTGACCTTCGCCGCCGCGCTGCGTTCGTTCCTGCGCCAGGACCCCGACGTCATCCTGGTGGGCGAGATCCGCGATCCGGAGACGGCGGCCGTGGCCATCCAGGCGGCGATGACCGGCCATCTGGTGCTGGCCTCGATCCACGCCAACGACGCCCTGGCGGTTCTGCCGCGTCTGATGGATATGGGCGTGGAGCCCTATCAGCTGGCGGCGGCGTTTCGGGGGGCGGTGGCCCAGCGGCTGGTTCGACGGCTGTGCCCGCACTGCCGGCAAGCCGCCGCGCCGACCGAGGCCGAGCTGGCCTTCGTCGCCAGCCAGGGCCTGGCCGCGCCGATGCGCGCCTTCAAGGCGCAGGGCTGCCCGGCCTGCAAGGGCGCCGGCTTTAGGGGACGGGCGCCCATCGCCGAAGCCTTCTTGACCAATGACGCCCTGCTCAGAGCCGTCGCCGACCGCCAGCCGGCCGCGGAGATTGGTCGACTGGCCCGCCAATTGGGCCTGGTCAGCATGGCGGCCGACGGCCTGGACAAGGCCATGCGCGGCGAGACCACGCTGGAGGAAGTGATGGGCGCGGTTCATGACTGACGCCCAAAGCTTTTCCTATGTGGCGCTCGGGGCTGACGGTCGGCGGGTGCGCGGCGAGGTTCCAGGGCCCAGCGAGCAGGCGGCCTTCGAGCGTTTGCGGCGTCAAGGCCTGTCGCCGCTCAAGCTGTCGCCGGTGCGAACCCAGGCCCGCGGCGGCGACCATGGTCTTGGGGACCGCGAAAGCGCCGAGATCCTGCTCAGCCTGGCCGACCTCCTGAGCGCCGGGGCCGACATGCGCTCGTCGCTGAACGTGCTGTTGTCGCGGGCCCAGGTTTCGCGCGTCGCCAACGCCTGCCGTCGATTGCTGCGGGAGATCAGCGCCGGCCAAGCGCTCGACGCGGCCTTCGCCAAAACCCTGGCGCCGCGCCACGGCTTCGTGGCCGCCCTGGTCGCGGCGGGCGAGGCGTCCGGCGATCTGCCCCAAGCGCTGCGCCGGGCGGGCGAGATGCTCGAGGCGGCCATCAAGCTGCGTCAGCAGTTGGTCGCCGCCCTGGCCTATCCTTTGTTCGTGCTGCTCAGCACCCTGGCGGCGGCCGGGGTGATCCTGCTGGCCGTCGTCCCGTCGCTGGAGCCGTTGGTCAGCGAAGGCGGCGAGGGGAGCGCTCCGATCCTTTCGGGATTGCTGGCGGCCAGCCGCCTGCTGCGTGAGCACGGGCTGGTCCTGGGCGGCGGCCTGGGGGTCGTGATCGCCCTGACCTTGGCCCTGGGCCGCGCCGGCTTGCTGGCGGGACCGCTCGACCGCCTGTGGCTGGCGGGGCCCTGGCGGCGCACGACCTGCGCCCTGGCGTTCGGCGGCTTTTCGATGTCGCTGGGCGCGATGCTGAGCGCCGGCGCGCCGATGAGCGAGGCCTTGCGCCTGGCCATTGGCGCGGTGCGCTCCGATCTGGCCAAGACGCGCCTGCGGATCGTACTGCAACAGGTGCGCCAAGGCGTGTCGCTGTCGCAGGCTCTCCAGGCGGTGAAGGGCTTTCCGCCGACCATCGTGCGGCTGGTCTCCGTGGGCGAGTCGACCGGAGCCTTGGGGCGGATGCTGCAGCGCTCGGGAAAGCTGGAGGAGGCCGCCGCGGTGCGCGACATCGAGGCGGCCGCCCGGTTGCTGGGGCCGGCTTTGATCGTCCTGCTCGGCGGGTTGATCGGTCTGATGATGGCCGGGCTGCTGTCAGGCGTGACCGAGTTGGGCCAGGCGGCGCTGAACTGAGAGCTATCGCATAGATTTCAACGCGTCCTAGTTGCGCCCCGCGGAATGCGGTTCTACGGTCAAGCTTCGTCGGAAGTTTAGGTGGGGACGTTCGGTGGCTTTTTTGATGCGGTCGCGCTTGGCGATCGCCTTGGTCTCGCTTGCGATCGCGAGCGTGGCGTCCGTGTCGGCGGCCCAGGTCACCACGACCTATACCTATGACCCCCAGGGGCAAGTCAAAACCGTCGCCCGGCCCAGTGGCGCCGTGGCCTACACCTACGACGCGGCGGGCAACCGCACCGCGCTGAACATCGTCTATCCGCCGCCAGGCGCGGGGGCTGGCTCGCTCAGCGTGCCGTTCGGCGGCTCGGCGAGCCTGGCCCTGCCGGTCAGCGGCCCGTTCACGGGGGCGGCCGTCGAGGCCGCTCCGACCAAGGGCTCGGTGTCGATCTCGGGCACGACCGCGACCTATACCGCCGGCGTCAACAGCTACGGGGCCGACAGCTTCACCTATCACGCGGTCGGACCGGGCGGGAACTCCGCCGTCCAGACCATCACCGTCAGCATCGCCAACCCGCCGGCCCCGATCGCCGGAAACGGCGCGATGAACGTGCCCTACAATTCCGCCGCCAACGAGACCGTGCCGACAGCCGGCGTGGTCACATCTTGGGCCGTGGCCACCGCCCCAACCAAAGGGACGGTGACGAAGACGACGGGCCTTGGCTTCACCTATACGGCGACCTCCGGCGCGTACGGCGCCGACAGCTTCACTTTTTACGCCAGCGGTCCCGGCGGAAATTCGAGCCCGGGTACGGTGAGCGTCACCATCGCCAACCCGTCGGCCCCGACGGCGGCCAACACCTCGCTGTCGGTGGCCTACAACGGCGCGGACGCGACGGTGGCGCTGCCGGTGGGCGGGGTGGTGACCGGAGCCACGATCGTCACGGCCCCCGCCCACGGCTACTACGCGGTCACCGGCACGACCGCCCACTACACGCCCTATACAGGCTACTACGGTCCCGACAGCTTCAACTACGTGGCCAACGGACCGGGCGGCAATAGCGCGCCGGCCACGGTGTCGGTCACGGTCGGCAACCCGCCGGCCCCGACGGCGGCCAACACCTCGTTGTCGGTGGCCTACAACGGCGCGGACGCGACGGTGGCGCTGCCGGTGGGCGGGGTCGTGGCCGGAGCCACGATCGTTACGGCGCCGGCCCACGGCTACTACGCCGTCACGGGCACGACCGCCCACTACACGCCCTATACCGGCTACTATGGTCCCGACAGCTTCAACTACGTCGCCAGCGGACCAGGCGGCGCCAGCGCGCCGGCCACGGTGTCGGTCTCGGTCGGCTTGCCGCCGGCCCCGACGGCGGGCGCGGTCTCGACGACGACGGCGTTCAACACGCCCAAGGCCATCGGCCTGTCGCCGAGCGGGATCTACAGCTCGCTGGCGGTCGCCTCCGGTCCGGCCCATGGCTGGGCGTCGATCAGCGGCACGACGGCGACCTATACGCCCAACGGCCTGTATTCCGGTCCCGACAGCTTCACCTACACCGCCACGGGTCCTGGGGGCACCAGCGCCCCGGCCACGGTGTCGGTGACGGTCGGCGCGCCCCCGCCCAACAATCCGCCGACCGCGGTCAATGACGGCACGGTCCAGATCGTGGCGGGCGACACGGTCAATGTGAACGTGACGGCCAATGACAGCGACCCCGACGGCGACACGCTGTCGATCGTCTCGCTGAGCAAGACCACCTCGACCAAGGCCGACTACGCGTTCAGCGGCGGCACGATCACGGTCATGGCCAAGTCCTCCAAGGGCGGCGACAGCCTGACCTACACGATCACCGACGGCAAAGGCGGCACGGCCACCGCCACCCTCTCCATCAATGTGACCTTCTAGGCGTGCGGGGCGTGATGACCAAGTCGATGAGCTTCCCGTCGTTCCGCGCGACCCTGCGCGGATCGCTGGCCGCCCTGGCCCTAACCGCCGCGACGCTGCTGGGCGGCGTAACCCCCGTCCTGGCCCAGGATCCGATCCCGCCGCCTAAGCATTCGGCCGTCGACGCCAACGGCGTGGACCTGATCAGCGGCGCCATGAGCGTAACGTCCGGGCTCAACAGCATCGGTCCCGACGGCCCGGGCGGGCTGGCGGCGTCCAAGACGCTCAGGCCAGGGTTCTCGATCTCGTCGATGTTCTCCTACGTCAAGCTGGTGGGCAGCGCCGAGGTTCAGGAAACCAGTCTCGTGGCCTTCATGGGCCAAAGCCAGCTGTTCGTTGGCGCACCCGATCTCGGTCCAGAGTTCTCCGAGGGCAACACGCTGGACAAGGACGCCAACAACATCGTCTACACCCTGGCCGATGGCACCGTCGCCCGCTTCAAGCTGGTCCATATCCAGTACGTCATGAACCCCAACATGCGGCCGGCCTGGGGCGTGCTGCAGAGCGTCACCTATCCGTCCGGCGAAGTTTTGACCTTCACCTATGACGTGGAAGGCATCGGCGCCAGCTGGATGCAGGTGGAGAGCAGCCTCGGCTACACCATCGCCGGATTCGGCGGGATGCACGAATGGGACGCCTCGGCGGCGGCCAACCTGACCCAGGGCGGGTGCTCGAGCGCGGTGTGCTCGGGTCCGACCTTCGCTTCGCAGGCGGCCCTGGGGCGGACGCCGACCAAATCCGAAACAGCCACGACCGTGACGATCAACAGCCCGGCTGGCGGCGTACCGAAGGTCTACACCGTTTCCATCAGCCCCCAATATCCCAATGGCGCGGTCACGGCGGTCACCGACGGTGCGGGAACCTGGACCTACGCCTACGACCAGATTCAGGACCAAACCTTCCATCCGCTCAACTTTAAGCAGGTCGTGACGGTCACCGATCCGCTAGGCAACAAGCGCACGGTCACGTCGCGTCTTGAGAACCAGCAGATCATCAGCGACACGGTCGGCATCAAGCCCGACGGCACGGGCGGCCAGACCACCACCTTCCAATACGATGCGGACAACATCTATCCGGGTCTTGGACGGCTTATGCAGATCTCCGCGCCGGAGGGCAACCGGGCCCGCTACGAGTACGACAACCAGAACAATGTGACGGCCAAGTGGAACCTGCCCAAGGGGACGCCGGTAAATGCGGATCCCAGCACGGTCCCCGGCGCGACCGTCATGCGCGCCTCCTACAACATGACGCTGTGCACCAGCGTCCAGATCTGCAACCGGCCCGACTGGATCAAGGACGAGCGCGGCAATCAGACCGACTTCACCTAT
>NZ_LMFQ01000015.1 GCF_001426905.1 Caulobacter sp. Root1455 | reverse complement strand
GATCTAAACCGGCCTGTTCCAGGATCAGTCGGAGTCGCCGACGGCCCCTTCCGGGCGACCTGATCCTGCCCGTCCGAGGGGGAACGTCGATCGGGATGAAACAGGCCCTCAATCGACGTCCCTCGGTCAAAACGGTTCGGCGGAGCGGTCAGGTCCAGCCGAAACGCACATCCAAACCCACGGTCATCCGGGCTGGGCCCGGACCGCTCCGCGCCTCCCCATCCACTCGTCGCGAAAGCTCGAGGGCGAGACGCCGTGTCTGTGACGCCGTGCCCGCGAACACTTGCCCCCACCTGACCGCTTCGCGGTCTGTCCGCCCCCACAGGGGGCGGAGGACGCGCGCACAGTCCCTCTTCCCCCTGTGGGGGAAGACGACCGCGAAGCGGTCCGTAGGGGGCAAGCGGTCGCCACACGGAGCCCTTCGGAGAGACCCCTGTCCCTAGAACAACAACCCGAAGATTCGGCAGTCGCGGCGTTCGCCGTCGCGGTCGACGTGGCCCTTCAGATAGCCCTCCTGCTCGAAGCCCAGCTTCTGCAGCACCTTCTCGGCCCGGCCGTCGCCGACGTGGGTGCGGGCGATCATCCGCTTGAGGCCCAGGGTCGAGGCGCAATAGGCCAGCAGGGCGGCGGCGGCCTCGGTGGCGTAGCCCCGGCCCCAGCCTTCGCGGGCGACGATGAAGCCCAGTTCGCAGCGATGATGTCGCCAATCCAGGTCGAGCAGCTCGCAATAGCCCAGGAAGCGGCCGGTCTTGGTCAGGCGAATCCCCCAGTACATCGCCCGGCGCTCCTCCATCTCGGCCACCTGGGAGGCGACCGCGGCCGCGACCTCGTCGGGATCCTCGATGGCGGCCCGGTCCCAGTGGGCCATCACCTCCGGATCACTCATGAACGGGTAGACGAGGGGGGCGTCCTCAAGGGTCAGCGGCGTCAGGCTAAGGCGTTCGGTCTCGAGGATCATGCGCGAGAATGGACCCGATGCGGACTGGAGGAATGGTCTTGAGTGAAGCCGGTTCGTCCCCAGCTATGGCGCGTGCCCTTTGCAAGTGATAGAGGGGCCGCTTCGTTTTTCACGGCGGAAACGTCCGTCGCCCGGATCGAGATCGATTTAGACATGCTCATCGGCGTTCTGCTGACCATCAACATCATCGTTTGCATCGCCCTGATCGGCGTGGTGCTGATGCAGCGCTCCGAAGGGGGCGCTCTAGGCATGGGCGGCGGCGGCGGCGGTTTCATGACCGCGCGAGGCGCGGGCGATCTTTTGACGCGCACGACCTGGATCCTGTTCTCGATCTTCCTGATCATCAGCCTGGCCCTGACCATCCTGACGGGCCGCATGGGCTCCAGCAATTCGGTGGTCGATCGCCTGAAGCTCGACGGCCTGGACAGCAAGACCCTGAACGCCGCCCCGCTGCCGGCCGGTCCGACCGCTCCGGCCCCGACGACGACCGTTCCGGTCCCGTCCGCGCCGGCGGCCGCCGGTCCGGCCGCGATCGAAGCCCCGACTCCGCAGATCGGCGCACCGACCCCGACCGTCTCGGCGCCCAAGCCCGCCGCGCCGGCCGCCAAGGCCCCGGCCAAGGCTCCCGTCGCCGCGCCGGTTCCGGTGATCAACGCTCCGGCTCCGACCGACCAAAAGCCGGCCCAGTAAGGGTCGGCGGCATTTTACTGTTGATGAACGGCGGTCTTTTCGCCGCTTGCCCCGAATCGCGGCTAATCTGATCGCCCATGACCCGGTACATCTTCATCACCGGCGGCGTGGTTTCCTCATTGGGAAAAGGCCTCGCCTCCGCAGCGCTCGGAGCGCTCCTGCAGGCTCGCGGCTACAAGGTTCGCCTTCGTAAGCTCGACCCTTATCTCAACGTCGATCCGGGCACGATGAGCCCGTATCAGCACGGCGAGGTGTTCGTCACCGACGACGGCGCCGAGACCGACCTGGACCTCGGCCACTACGAGCGTTTCACCGGCGTCTCGGCGACCAAGGCCGACAACATCACCACCGGCCAGATCTACAAGACGATCATCGAGAAGGAGCGTCGCGGCGACTATCTGGGCGCGACCGTCCAGGTGATTCCGCACGTCACCAACGAGATCAAGGACTTCGTCCTGTCGCCGGCGCTCGACGAGACGGGCGAGAAGCCGGTCGACTTCGTGCTGGTCGAGATCGGCGGCACGGTGGGCGACATCGAGGGCCTGCCGTTCTTCGAGGCCATCCGCCAGCTGCGTCAGGATCTGCCGCGCAACCAGAGCTGCTACGTGCACCTGACCTTGCTGCCGTTCATCAAGACGGCCGGCGAGATGAAGACCAAGCCGACGCAGCACTCGGTCAAGGAACTGCGCTCGATCGGCATCCAGCCGGACATCCTGCTGTGCCGCTGCGAGCAGGAGATCCCGGTCGAGGAAAAGCGCAAGATCGCCCAGTTCTGCAACGTGCGTCCCAGCGCCGTGATCCAGGCGATGGACTCATCGTCGATCTACGCGGTGCCGATCGACTACCACAAGGAAGGCCTGGACGCCGAGGTGCTGGACGTGTTCGGCATGAGCGACGCGCCCAAGCCGGACCTCTCGCGTTGGGAGGCGATCGACCAGACCGTCAACCACCCGGACGGCGAAGTGACCATCGCGGTGGTCGGCAAGTACACGGTCCTGAAGGACGCCTACAAGTCGCTGATCGAGGCCCTGCACCACGGGGGGCTGGCCAACAAGGTCAAGGTCAACCTGGACTGGGTCGAGAGCGAGACCTTCGAGGGCGACGAGGGCGCGGCCGCGGCCCGCCTGGAGAACGCCCACGCCATCATGGTGCCCGGCGGCTTTGGCGAGCGGGGGGCGGAAGGCAAGATCCGCGCCGCCCAGTTCGCCCGTGAACGCAAGGTGCCGTACTTCGGCATCTGCTTCGGCATGCAGATGGCGGTCATCGAGACCCTGCGCAACGTGGCTGGGATCAAGGACGCCTCGTCCAGCGAGTTCGGGCCCACCGAGCGTCCCGTGGTCGGCATCATGACCGAGTGGATCAAGGGCAACGAGACGGTCCAGCGGCGCAGCAACGACGATCTGGGCGGCACCATGCGCCTGGGGGCCTACGAGGCCGTCCTGACGGCCGGTTCGAAGGTCGCCGAGATCTACGGGACCACCGACATCAGCGAGCGCCACCGCCACCGCTACGAGGTCAACATCGGCTACGCCCACCTGATGGAGGACGCCGGCCTGAAGCTGACCGGCCGCTCGCCCAACGGCGTGCTGCCCGAGATCGTCGAGCGCGAGGACCATCCGTGGTTCATCGGGGTGCAATATCACCCCGAACTGAAGAGCCGTCCGTTCGCCCCGCACCCCCTGTTCGCCAGCTTTATCGCGGCGGCGAAAGAGCAGGGACGACTCGTCTAACAAGCCCGGTTGCATCTCCGGAGAGTTTCAGGCATAAGCGCGCCCTCACACGGCGGCCTGGGTCTTCCCCGAGTCGCCGTCTCTAATTTTCAAGCTCAGCGAGCAGAGTCACTTCGATGGCCGTTCCCAAAAGAAAAACTTCGCCTTCTCGCCGGAACATGCGCCGGTCGCACCACGCCCTGGGCGCCAATTCCTTCGTGGAAGACAAGGACTCGGGCGAACTGCGCCGTCCGCACCACGTCGACCTGAAGACCGGTCTGTACAACGGCAAGCAGATCCTGACGCCGAAGGAAGACTAGCCTTCGGTCCGTTTCCGCCCCGGCGGAACGACAAGACGAAAGCTTGAAAGGCGGCGGTCTCCGGACCGCCGCCTTTTCGCTTTTTCCCGCCTGCGATGAACTGCTTTTCCCGCGCGTCAAACGGCGGCTATTTCGACAACGCTGTCGAAAAACCGTGTTATCTTGGCGGCAGGGAGATTCACCCATGCTCACACGCCGAAACCTCGCGGCGGGACTGGGATTGTCGCTGATGGCCGAGCAGGCCTGGGCTCGATCCTCGACGCCCGCGCCGCTGCTGCAGAAGACGTCGCTGCAAACCTCGCCCACGCCGGCCCCGCCGGCGCCGGCCGGCGTGCTTCCACCGGCCGAGGCCGAGGCTCCGCCCTTCCTGCTCGACACGGCGCTGGACGCGACCGACCGCATGACGGTCGAGGTGTTCATCAACGAGCAGGGGCCGTTCAACTTCGTGGTCGACACCGGCGCCGACCGCAGCGCGTTGTCGACGACGCTGGTGGCCCGGCTGGGCCTGGAACCAGGCCGCACCGTGATGCTGCACGGGGTCGGCGGCTCCGCCCTGACCCCCACGGCCAAGGTGGGGCTGATGGTGGCCGGCGATTCGCGCATGAAGGACTCCGAATTGCCGGTGCTCCCGCCCGAGCGCCTGGGCGTGGACGGCCTGCTGGGCGTCGACATGCTCGAGAACCGCAATGTCATCATGGATTTTCGCCGCAAGCGGCTGGAGGTCCGTCGCAGCACCGCCCTGTCCGGTGCCTTCCCCGGCGTGCGCGAGGTCTCGGTGCTCGCGGACGCTCGTTTCGGCCGGCTGGCGGTCGCCAACGCCCGGGTCAGCGGCGTGCGCTGCGTGGCTTTCATCGACTCCGGTTCCGGCGCCAGCATGGGCAACATGGCCCTGGCCGAGGCGATCAAGCTGCGTGTGCGCCGCCATCCCGAGCCCTCCATGGCCATTCGGCTGATCGGCGCGGCGGGGGAGGAGACGATGGGCGAGATGCGCGTCGTCCGCTCGATAGAACTGGGCGCCTTGCGAATGACCAACCTGCCGCTGGTGCTGGCCGATCTGCACATCTTCGACGTCTGGAACCTCAACAGCCGGCCCGCCGTGCTGCTCGGCGTCGACGTGCTGAAGATGTTCGCCCGGGTCGAGCTCGACTTCGGATCGGACCGAGTGAAGTTCCGTCTCGGCAAGGGCTGGACCCCGCCCATCCTGGAGGCTTGAGAAGAGGGCGCGGGCCGAACGTTCGTTCCGACGATCCAGCGAGCGCCGGTTGCGGTTCGGGGTCCGCGCCGCTAAGGGGAAGCGCCTTTTGAAAGGGGAGCTCCCATGACCGAGATCGTCGACATCATCGCCCGCGAAATCCTGGACAGCCGCGGCAATCCGACGGTCGAGGTCGACGTCGTCCTGGAAGACGGGGCCTTTGGCCGCGCCGCCGTGCCGTCGGGCGCCTCGACCGGCGCCCACGAAGCGGTCGAAAAGCGCGACGGCGACAAGGGCCGCTACGACGGCAAGGGCGTCAAGGCGGCTGTGGACGCGGTCAACGGCGAGCTGTTCGACGCGCTGTCGGGCGTCGACGCCGAAGACCAGCGCCGCATCGACAACCTGATGATCGAACTGGACGGCACGCCCAACAAGAGCCGCCTGGGCGCCAACGCCATCCTCGGCGTCTCGCTGGCCACCGCCAAGGCCGCGGCCGAGTCGGCCGGCCTGCCGCTCTACAAATACGTCGGCGGCGTCTCGGCTCGCGTCCTGCCGGTGCCGATGATGAACATCATCAACGGCGGCGCCCATGCCGACAACCCGATCGACATCCAGGAATTCATGATCCTGCCGACCGGCGCCCCGACCTTCGCCGAGGCCCTGCGGATGGGCGCGGAGATCTTCCACGGCCTGAAGAAGGCCCTGAAGGACGCCGGCCATAACACCAACGTCGGCGACGAAGGCGGCTTCGCCCCCAACCTCGGCTCGGCCGAGGACGCGCTGGCCTTCATCGTCAAGGCGGGCGAAGCGGCCGGCTACAAGTCTGGCGAGGACTTCGTCCTGGGCCTGGACGTCGCCGCCACCGAGTTCTTCAAGAACGGCAAATACGAGCTGGAAGGCGAAGGCAAGAGCCTGGATCCGGCCCAGATGGTCGACTACCTGGCCAACCTGGCCGACAAGTTCCCGATCCTGTCGATCGAGGACGGCATGTCGGAGGACGACTTCGAAGGCTGGAAGCTGCTGACCGACAAGCTGGGCAAGAAGGTTCAGCTGGTCGGCGACGACCTGTTCGTCACCAACCCCAAGCGCCTGCAGCTGGGCCTGGACAAGGGCCTGGCCAACTCGATCCTGATCAAGGTCAACCAGATCGGCACCCTGTCGGAAACCATCGACGCCGTCGATCTGGCCCACCGCAACGCCTACACCAGCGTGATGAGCCACCGCTCGGGCGAGACCGAGGACAGCACCATCGCCGACCTGGCGGTCGCCCTGAACTGCGGTCAGATCAAAACGGGTTCGCTGGCCCGCTCGGACCGGCTGGCCAAGTACAATCAACTGCTGCGTATCGAGGAGGCTCTCGACGATCAGGCTGTCTATGCCGGTCGCGCGGTGCTCAAGGGCCGCTAAGATCCAGCGTCCACGACGATGAAAGGCGGCGCTACCAGCGCCGCCTTTTTCGTTTCAAACGCTACGATTCTCAGGCTGGAGACCTCGATCGCCCGCTTTCGAGGCGCCGGGCGCCAAAATTCACCAACAATTTTTCTAAAAGCAAAAGCCGTCGCGCACCGCACCGCCGCAGAAAACGCCGCCGAACCGCTGTTCAGATGCTGCGACGCGGTATCTAGATGCCCTTGAAACCATCTCAAATGAAAGTGTTGGAGAGCTGCTTTCGAGGTCTTGCCTCCACTCGCTCAAACCCCCCGTTTAGTAAGGCGTTAAGCCTGATCGGGCAGGGTAAACCTACCCTCCTGGGAATCGCTGATGTTCGCCCGACTGCAACCTCTTCTGCCGACCGCGGCGCTCCTTCTGCTGATCACCTACTTCGTGTTTCACGCCCTGACGGGCGAACGCGGACTGTTGTCGACGTCGCAGCGCAACGCAGATCTCGCCGCCAAGACGCTGGAGTTGAAGAAGATCCGCGCCGAAAGGATGGACCTGGAGGCCCGTGCTCGTCTATTACGCAGCGGCAGTTTGTCGGCGGACCTCCTGGAAGAACGCGCGCGTTCGCTCCTGGGATATGCCGACCCCAAGGACTATGTGATCCGCACCCCGCGCTGAGCGTTTGGTGGGAGACCCGGTCCTCGGCTCTGCCGGCGGATCAGGCGAGCCTGGCCCGTTTCGGGTTTGACAAAGGACCTCCACCTACGCGGAACCGAAGGTTCATTCGGCCGGTGGGCGTCCAGGAGTAGGCCGCGATGAAGATTGGCCAGGGAGAGTTGAATGGCGCGTACGCGCAAGGGTGAAGCCCCCGCGGGGAAGGCCGATGCCACCGGTGTCAACGCCTTCGTCGGCAAGGACGAGCTTCTGAAATTCTACCAAGACATGCTGCTGATCCGCCGCTTCGAGGAGCGAGCCGGCCAGCTGTACGGCATGGGCCTGATCGGCGGGTTCTGCCACCTCT
This sequence comes from Caulobacter sp. Root1455, assembly GCF_001426905.1. Taxonomy (GTDB): domain Bacteria; phylum Pseudomonadota; class Alphaproteobacteria; order Caulobacterales; family Caulobacteraceae; genus Caulobacter. The sequence goes on along the minus strand of NZ_LMFQ01000015.1, from coordinate 14,783 downwards.
ACATCGGCCAAGAAGCCATCGCGGTCGGCATGCAGTCGATCAAGGTCAAGGGCGATCAGATCATCACCGGCTACCGTGACCACGGCCACATGCTGGCCGCCGGCATGGATCCGAACGAAGTCATGGCCGAGCTGACCGGCCGCGCGGGCGGTTCGTCGCGCGGCAAGGGCGGCTCGATGCACATGTTCGACGTCGAAACCGGCTTCTACGGCGGTCACGGCATCGTCGGCGCGCAGGTGTCGCTCGGCACCGGCCTGGCGCTGAACAACCACTATCGCGGCAACGGCAACGTCGCCTTCGCCTATTTCGGCGACGGTGCGGCCAACCAGGGCCAGGTCTACGAGAGCTTCAACATGGCCCAGCTGTGGAAGCTGCCGGTCGTGTACGTGATCGAGAACAACCAGTACGCCATGGGCACCAGCGTCGAGCGCTCGGCGTCGGAGACCGCCTTCCACAAGCGCGGCACCTCGTTCCGGATCCCGGGCGAGGAAGTCGACGGCATGGACGTGATCGCCGTGGCCGAGGCCGGCGCCCGCGCCGCCGAGCACGCCCGCAGCGGCCAGGGCCCGTTCATCCTCGAGATGAAGACCTATCGCTATCGCGGCCACTCGATGTCCGACCCGGCCAAGTACCGGACCAAGGACGAGGTCGACAACGTCAAGCAGACGCGCGACCCGATCGACCACCTGAAGGAGCGCCTGGCCAAGGCCGGCGTCACCGAGGACGATCTGAAGGTCGTCGACGCCGAGGTGAAGCGCATCGTGGCCGAGGCGGCCGAGTTCGCCCGCACCAGCCCCGAGCCCGATCCTTCCGAACTCTACACCGACGTATACCTGGAGGCCGCCCAGTGACGGACATCCTGATGCCCGCCCTGTCCCCGACGATGGAAGAGGGGACCCTGGCCAAGTGGCTGGTCAAGGAAGGCGACACCGTCAAGGCCGGCGACGTGATCGCCGAGATCGAGACCGACAAGGCGACGATGGAAGTCGAAGCCGTCGACGAGGGCGTGATCGAAGCCATCGTCGTGCCCGCCGGATCCGAGAACGTGAAGGTCAACACCCTGATCGCCAAGCTGAAGGGCGAGGGTGAAGCCGCTTCGCCGGCCCCGGCCGCCGCTCAGGCCGCCGCGCCCGTCGCCGAAGCCGCTCCGACTCCGGTCGTCGCGCCCGCCGCGGCGCCGATCTCGGCCGCCTCGACCTTCGCCGATCCGGAAATCCCGGAAGGCACGCCGCTGAAGAAGATCACGGTCCGTGACGCCCTGCGCGACGCCATGGCCGAAGAGATGCGCCGCGACGACAAGGTCTTCCTGATGGGCGAGGAAGTCGCCCAATACCAGGGCGCCTACAAGGTCAGCCGCGACCTGCTGCAGGAGTTCGGCGACAAGCGTGTCATCGACACCCCGATCACCGAGCACGGCTTCGCCGGCCTCGGCGTCGGCGCGGCCATGGCCGGCCTGAAGCCGATCGTCGAGTTCATGACCTGGAACTTCGCCATGCAGGCGATCGACCAGATCATCAACTCGGCCGCCAAGACGCTGTACATGTCGGGCGGTCAGATCAAGTCGTCGATCGTGTTCCGCGGCCCCAACGGCGCGGCCTCGCGGGTCGGCGCCCAGCACAGCCAGGACTACGCGGCCTGGTACGGCAACGTTCCTGGCCTGAAGGTCGTCGCGCCCTACGACGCGGCCGACGCCAAGGGCCTGATGAAGGCGGCCATCCGCGATCCGAACCCGATCGTCTTCCTCGAACACGAGATGATGTACGGCCACGAGTTCGACATCCCGGACGTCGAGGACTGGGTCGTGCCGATCGGCAAGGCCAAGATCCGCCGCTTCGTCGCCGAGGGCCACACCGGTCCGAGCGTCACCATCGCCACCTATTCGCGGATGGTCGGCTTCGCCCTCCAAGCCGCCGAAGAGCTGGCCAAGGAAGGCATCGAGGCCGAGGTCGTCGACCTGCGCACGATCCGTCCGATGGACCACGCCACGATCCTGGAAAGCGTCAAGCGGACCAACCGTCTCGTGACGGTCGAGGAAGGCTGGGGCCCGATGGGCGTCGGCGCCGAGATCGTCGCCCGCATCACCGAGTTCGGCTTCGACTACCTGGACGCCCCGCCGCTGCGGGTTCACCAGGAAGACGTGCCGCTGCCCTATGCGGCGAACCTGGAAGCCCTGTCGCTGCCGTCGGTCCCCAAGATCGTCAAGGCGGCCAAGGCGGTCTGCTACCGGTGATCGTCCGGTCCGCTCCTCTAGGCCCAGGCCTGTGCGAGCGGGCAGGGAGGCCCTCATGAGTCAGACCCTCAACGGCTCCTGCCACTGCGGCGCGGTGCACGTGCAGCTCGACCCCGGCAAGCCGGTGGCCGAGCTGGCCTTTCGGGCTTGCCAGTGCTCGTTCTGCCGTCGGCAGGGCTCGCGGACGACCAGCGATCCGGGCAGCCGCCTGCACATCACCGCCGCTCCGGGATCGCTGATGCGCTACCGGTTCGGGCGGCGGGCGGTGGATTTCCTGATCTGCCGGGAATGCGCCGTCTACGTGGCGGCGATGATCGAGGACGAGGGCCAGGCCTACGCCACCCTCAACGTCGTGGGGACCGACCTGCCGGGTTTCGCCGATCGCGAGCCTGAACGGCTGGACTATCACGACGAAACGGACGAACAACGCCTTGCCCGTCGCAAGGCCAAATGGACGCCGACCACTTTGGTCGAAGCCGTCCCGAACGCTTGAGGAAGAAGCTCAATGTCGATCGACATCCTGATGCCCGCCCTGTCGCCCACCATGGAGGAGGGGACCCTCGCCAAGTGGCACGTCAAGGTCGGCGACACCGTCAAGGCCGGCGACGTGATCGCCGAGATCGAGACCGACAAGGCGACGATGGAAGTCGAAGCCGTCGACGAAGGCGTGGTCGAGGCCATTCTCGTCGACGCCGGGACCGAGAACGTCAAGGTCAACGCCCTGATCGCCAAGCTGGCCGGCGAGGGCGAGAGCCCCGCGCCGCCGCCCGCCAAGGCCGCCCCGGCCGCCGAGGCCCCGAAGGCCGCTCCGGCTCCCGCCGCGCCCGTCCAGGTCGCCGGCGAGACCGCCGCGCCCGCCAAGCCGGCTCCCGCCGCCGCCCAAAGCACGGCTCAGGCCGGCGACCGCGTGTTCGCCTCGCCGCTGGCCCGCCGCCTGGCCTCGGCCGCGAACCTGGACCTGAAGGCGATTGCCGGCACGGGCCCGCACGGCCGCGTGGTCAAGGCCGACGTCGAGGCCGCCCAGAAGGGCGGCGCGACCGCCAAGGCCGCTCCGGCCTCGGCGCCCGCGGCCGGCTCGACCGCCGCGGCCGCGCCCCGCGCCCACCTGTCGCTCGAGCAGCAGGGCATCCCCGCCGGCTCCTACGACCTCGTCCCGCTGGACGGCATGCGCAAGACCATCGCGCGCCGCCTGACCGACAGCTTCCGCGACGTGCCGCACTTCCCGCTGACGATCGATCTGGAGATCGACGCCCTGCTGGCCGCGCGCGGCAAGATCAACAGCCTGCTGGCCGACCAGGGCGTGAAGGTGTCGGTCAACGACATCATCATCAAGGCCGTGGCCGTGGCCCTCAAGCGCGTGCCGGAGGCCAACGCCTCCTACACGCCCGAGGGCATCGCCATGCACCATCACGCCGACATCGCGGTGGCCGTGGCCATCGATGGCGGCCTGATCACCCCGATCGTCCGCGCCGCCGAGACCAAGGGCCTGGCCCAGATCTCGGCCGAGGTGAAGGACCTGGCGGCCCGCGCCAAGTCCAAGAAGCTGAAGCCCGAGGAATTCCAGGGCGGCACCTTCTCGGTCTCCAACCTCGGCATGTTCGGCATCAAGGCCTTCGCCTCGATCATCAACGAGCCGCAGGGCGCGATCATGAGCGTCGGGGCCGGCGAGCAGCGTGCGGTGGTCAAGGACGGCCAGCTGGCCGTGGCCACGGTGATGACCGTCACCCTGACCTGCGACCACCGCGTGGTCGACGGCGCCATCGGGGCCAAGTTCCTGGCCGCCTTCAAGCCGCTGATCGAAGAGCCGCTGACCCTGATCGTCTAATCGAAGGGGAGGGCAGGGATGTCCGTCTACGACTACTCCGCCAAGACGCTGGACGGCCAGGACGCGAGCCTGGCCGACTATCGCGGCCGGGTGCTGCTGATCGTCAACACGGCCAGCAAGTGCGGCTTCACCCCGCAGTACGAGGGGCTGGAGACGCTGTACCGGGAGTACAAGGACAAGGGCTTCGCGGTCCTGGCCTTCCCCTGCAACCAGTTCGGGGCGCAGGAGCCCGGGAACGCCGAGGAGATCGCGAACTTCTGTTCGCTGACCTACGACGTGACGTTCCCGGTCCTGGCCAAGATCGACGTCAACGGCCCTTCGGCCCATCCGCTCTATGCCTATCTCAAGCATGAGCAGAAGGGCCTGCTGGGCACCGAGGCGATCAAGTGGAACTTCACCAAGTTCCTGGTCGGCCGCGACGGCGAGGTCGTCGAGCGTTTCGCCCCCACCACCAAGCCTGAAGACCTCAAGCTCGCCGTCGAGGCGCTGCTTTAAGATTCTCCTGGACCGGCCCTAGGCCGATCGACCGACGCTGACGGCTCCCCCCGACGGCGTCAAAAGCTAGGATACGAAAGACATGTCCACGGAATTCGACGTCGTCGTCATCGGGGCCGGCCCCGGCGGTTATGTGGCCGCGATCCGCGCCAGCCAGCTGGGTCTGAAGACGGCGATCATCGAGCGCGAGGCCCTGGGCGGCATCTGCCTCAACTGGGGCTGCATCCCGACCAAGGCGCTGCTGAAGTCCGGCGAGATCTACGAGCAGCTGTCGCACCTGGGCGGCTACGGCCTGTCGGTCGAGAAGGCCTCGTTCGACTTCGCCAAGATCATCGACCGCTCGCGCGGCGTGGCCAAGACCATGTCCTCGGGCATCGCCTTCCTGATGAAGAAGCACAAGATCGAGGTCGTCGAGGGCGAGGCCAAGCTCGAGAAGGGCAGCCCGTCGCCCAAGGTCGTCGTGGCCCTGAAGGCCGGCGGCAGCCGCACGATCCAGGCCAAGAGCGTGATCCTGGCCAGCGGCGCCCGGGCCCGCGAGATCGCCGCCATCGGCGCGGTCTCGGACGGCGACAAGATCTGGACCTATCGCGACGCCCTGGCCCCCAAGACCATGCCCAAGTCTCTGGTCGTCATCGGCTCAGGCGCCATCGGCATCGAGTTCGCCAGCTTCTACCGCGCCCTGGGCGCGGAGGTGACCGTGGTCGAGGCCGTGGACCGCATCATGCCGGTCGAGGACGCCGAAGTCTCCAAGGCCGCCCAGAAGGCCTTCGAGAAGCGCGGCATCACCTTCCGCATCGGCGCCAAGGTGACCAAGGTCGAGAAGACCAAGGACGGCGTCTCGGTGGCCATCGAGGTCGGCGGCAAGGCCGAGACCCTGACCGCCGCCGTCTGCATCGTCGCGGTCGGCATCGCGCCGAACACCGAGGGCCTGGACGCCATCGGCCTGAACATGGATCGCGGCCACGTCGTCACCGGCAAGCATGGCGAGACCAACGTGCCTGGCCTCTACGCCATCGGCGACGCCGCCGGCCCGCCGTGGCTGGCGCACAAGGCCAGCCACGAGGGCATTCACGCAGCCGAGCACATCGCCGGCTACAAGACGCCCGCCGTCAACTCGCCGATCCCGGGCTGCACCTACGCCAATCCGCAGGTCGCCTCGGTGGGCATGACCGAAGCCGCGGCCAAGGCCGCCGGCATCGACGTCAAGGCCGGCCGCTTCCCGTTCCGCGTCAACGGCAAGGCCGTGGCGGCGGGCGAGATCGAGGGCTTCGTCAAGACGGTGTTCGACGGCAAGACCGGCGCCCTGATCGGCGCCCACATGATCGGCCACGAGGTCACCGAGATGATCCAGGGCTTCGTCACGGCCATCACGCTGGAAGCCACCGAGGAAGACCTGCACGGCATCGTCTACGCCCACCCGACCATGTCGGAAGCCATGCACGAAGCCGCGCTCGACGCCTACGGCCGCGTCCTGCACATCTAGGCTTGGTCTAAGGGCAAAAGGAAAGGGCGGCGCTCGATCCGAGCGCCGCCCTTTTTTGCTGATCGAGGCGGGGTTAGGGCCGCTTGCGCACCTGGGCGTCGACGCTCCACTCACCCGGTCCGGCGAAGGCCAGGTACAGGAAGACGAAGCAGAACAGGATCGCCGGCTCGCCGCCGTTCAGCCCCGGCCAGAAGCCTTGCGAGAAGTGGGCCAGGAAATAGGCGACCGCCATCTGTCCGGACAGCACGAAGGCCACGGGGCGGGCGAACAAGCCCAGCACAAGCAAGGCGCCGCCGACGATCTCCAGCCAGGCGGCGGCCAGCAGCATGGGCGGCAGCGGGTCCGGCGCGCCGGGCTGGGCGGCCGGGAAATGGAACACCTTCATCAGGCCGTGTTCCATGAAGAGCAGGGCGGCGATGATCCGCAACAGGCTGAGGACGCGCGGCGTCCATACGATCAGTCGTTCCATGTGATTTCCCCTCTGGTGTTATCGACGCGGCGACAAGGAAAGCTGTCGTCCCGGGACGCGCACTGTACTGAGGTCGGGCCATCGGAACGGCCGGGGACGCGCGTCCCCGATCACGATCAAGCGGCCTTGGCGTCCTGATCGGCCATCCGCTGGATGGCGACATAGTCGGTCTTGCCGCTGCCCAGCACCGGCACCTGGGTGACCTTGAGGATCTTGCGGGGCACCGCCAGCTCGGGCGCGCCAATGCTCTGGGCGTGGGCCACCAGCGAGGTGACCGCGGCGTCCTGCCGATCGGTGACCAGGACCAGCTTCTCGCCCTTCTTCTTGTCGGGCATCGAGATGACGGCATGGCGGCCGTCGGGCCACACGGCGCTGGCCAGATCCTCGGCGGCGGTCAGCGAGACCATCTCGCCGCCGATCTTGGCGAAGCGCTTCACCCGGCCCTTGATGGTGATCCACAGATCGTCGGTGACGGTGACCACGTCGCCGGTGTCGTGCCAGCCGCCCTCGGGGGCGTCGACCCCGCCGTCCTCGCGCAGATAGCCCGACATGATGTTGGGACCGCGCACCAGCAGGCGGCCGCCCCCGGCGATGCCTTCGACCGGCTCGATCTTCCATTCCTGGCCGGGCAGCAGGCCGCCGACGGTCCCCCGGCGATTGTCGTCGGGCTTGTTGACCGCGATCACCGGCGAAGCCTCGGTGGCGCCGTAGCCTTCGAGAACCGGCACCGGGCCGAATTTCTCGTTGATGAGATTGTGGGTCTCTTCCCGAACCTTTTCAGCGCCGCAGACGATGAACTTCAGGCCGGAAAGCTCATCGCCTTCCGAAGCCCGGGCGTACTGGTTGACGAAGGTGTCGGTGGCCAGCAGCACCGAGGCCTTGGCGTCCTTCAGCAACGAGGGGATCTGCTTGGTGTGCAGCGGCGAGGGATACTGGAAGGCCTTCATGCCGGTCAGCAGCGGCAGGATCACTCCACCGGTCAGGCCGAAACAGTGGAACACCGGCAGCGGGTTGAAGAACACCCAGGCCGGATCCAGTTCGATATGGGCGGCGATCTGCATCGCGTTGGAGACCAGGTTAGCCTGGCTCAGCACCACGCCGCGCGGCGCGCCGAAGCTGCCCGAGGTGAACAGCACCACGCCCGGGTCCGACGGCTTGGCGTGGGCGCGGAGTCTGCGTGGGAAGGCCCCGGCCACGGCGGCGAACAGCTTGTCGCCAATGCCGATCGTGCCGCGCACGTCTTCCAGATAGGTGATCGTCGCCTTCGCCTCGAGGGCGTCGACGATGTCGTGCAGCTTGCCCAGTTCGATGAACTTGTGGGCCGTCAGCACGCGCTTGACCCCAGCCAGCTCGCAGGCGGCGCGCAGGTTGCGCAGGCCGGCGGTGAAGTTGAGCATGGTCGGCACCCGGCCGAAGGCGTGCAGGGCGAAGAAGGTCACCACCGCCCCCGAACCCGACGGCAGCAGCACGCCGACATGCTCGCCCGGCTTGGTCATGGCCGCGATCTTGCGGCCAAGCGCGAAGCTCGCGCGCACCAGGTCGGTGTAGCTGAGTGGATTGCGGTCCTGGTCCTCCAGGATCAGCTTTTTGGCGCCGTACTTGTCGCGAGCGTCGAGCAGGGCGTCGAAGAGGGCCTTCTGGCCGTCCTGCGTATTGAAAACTACCGGCATGCCGGCGAAACCTCCCGGAAGCGCGACGTCGCGCGCTCGTCTAATTGAAGCGGGACCCTAGCGACGGCGTGTCGCTTTGCAAACACCCGTTCCGTGCGCGGAAGCGCACCGGTCCTTCTAAAATGCGCTCGACCCCTTGTCGTTCAAGGCCTGGCGGACGGAGAAGCCTTGCGAGGGCGCAGGGTCTGGTCGATCGCCTTCAGCCATGGATCGCGCACCGAATCTGTCTCCAGATGCAGGGCGTGGCGCGCCGCGGGATAGCGAATCTCGACGCAGCGGGGCAGGGCGGCGCAGGTCGTGCTCTGGGGGCGCGGCAGGGCTTTGACGTCCTTTCCCGCGTCCAGCATCACGACGGGGGTGTCAACCCGCTTCAGGTCGCGTCCCGTGGCGTCCACCGCGTCGTAGAAGGCCGCGTACCAGGCCAGGCTCGGCGCGCCCATCCGCAGGTCGGGATTGGCCAGTTGCCAGGCCTGCTGCACCGCGCCGCGCGCCCGATCGTGGGTGAGCTTGGCGCCGAAGCTGTCCTGGCCGTCGCGCTTCCAGCCGGCTTGCCCAGGGTAGCGCACGAAGCCCAGCTTCAGGCCCCGCGCCCAGCGGGCGAGGTGGATCAGGTCGTTCTTGGCGCGCGGCGGATCAGCCAGATCGAAGGTCGGCGCGGAGAGGATCGCGACATCGGCCTGCAGACCTTCCTCAAGAGCTCGCAACGCGACCAGCCCACCGTCGCCGGCGCCCAGGATCACGAACGGGTCGCGGCCCCCCACGCCCCCTTGAGGCGGCCGGATCACCGCCTTGACCATCGCCTTGGTCGCCGTGACGTCGGGCGCGAAGCTGATGGCGTGGCCCAGGTCGCGCCATGGGGCGGCGCGTTCGGACCCGCCCTGGCCCTGCCGCTCCAGGATCCAGACGACGTAGCCTCTGTCGTTGAGATCGCGGGCTGTCTCGAACCAGCCCTCGGCCGACTCGCCATAGGCCGGCAGGATCAGGATCTGCCCCCTCGGCGCGCCATGGGGCGCGGAGACGCCGTAGCGCTGCACGAGGTCGTCTCCGACCTTCACATAGCCCCAGGCCCAGCCCGCCGGCGGCTGGAACCGAACGTCCAGGGACGGGGGCGTCCGGCTCTCCGCGAACGGCGCGCGGGCGCCCTCGTCGCCACAGGAGACGAGCGGCAAGGCCAGCAGGCAAGCCCAGGCTGCAACAGGGAGACGGCGACGCATTCCAGGCACTCTTTTCGCGCCTTTGCGTCACATGCAAGAACACAAGCTTGATCCGGAGGCCAAGAAGGCCGATCTAGGCCGTTATGGTCACCTTGATCGACACGCTGAACGCCCGCGCTTCCGAGGCCCCCCCTTCTGAAGAGCGCGCCGTCCGTCACCCCGAAAAGCAGAACCGCCCCGATACGCCGGTCCTGCGCAAGCCCGAATGGCTGCGTGTCCGCGCGCCCGGCTCGCCCGGCTATAACGAGACCCGGAGCATCGTCCGCGATCACAAGCTGACCACGGTCTGCGAAGAGGCCGCTTGCCCGAATATCGGCGAGTGCTGGAGCCAGAAGCACGCGACCATGATGATCATGGGCGAGATCTGCACGCGGGCCTGCGCCTTCTGCAACGTCACGACCGGTCTGCCCAACGCCCTGGACGCCGATGAACCCCGCCGCGTGGCCGAGGCCGTCGCCAAGATGGGCCTCAAGCACGTGGTCATCACCTCGGTCGATCGCGACGACCTGGCCGACGGCGGCGCCCAGCACTTCGCCCAGGTGGTCCTGGCCATCCGCGCCGCCGCGCCGGGCACGACGATCGAGATCCTGACACCGGACTTCCTGCGCAAGGACCGGGCCGAGAACGTGGTCATCGACGCCCGTCCGGACGTCTTCAACCATAATCTAGAGACCGTGCCGCGGCTCTATCTGAAGATCCGCCCCGGCGCCCGCTACTATCACTCCCTGCGCCTGCTGGAGCGGGTCAAGGAGCGCGATCCCTCCCAGTTCACCAAGTCCGGCCTGATGGTCGGCCTGGGCGAAACCAAGGAGGAGGTCATGCAGGTGATGGACGACATGCGTTCGGCCGGCGTCGACTTCATCACCATCGGCCAGTACCTGCAGCCGACCCGCAAGCACGCCGCCATCGATCGCTTCGTGCCCCCCGACGAGTTCAAGGCCTATGAGGCCATCGCCCGGGCCAAGGGCTTCCTGATGGTCTCGGCCAGCCCGCTGACCCGCTCGTCGCACCACGCCGGCGAGGACTTCGCCAAGCTGCAGGCCGCGCGCCGGGCGCTGGACGCCAAGAGCGCCTAGTCTTGCACCGTCACGTCGTCACCCGGGTGCTGCCCTATGCGCCCGAGCAGCTGTTCACGCTGGTCGGGGATGTGGAGGCCTATCCGCAGTTCGTGCCGTGGATCACGGCCATGCGCACCTGGAACGGCCGCGCCGACGCCCAGGTCTCGACCGTGGACGCCGAGGCCCAGGTGGGGTTCTCGTTCCTGCGCGAGAAGTTCGCCACCCGGGTGCGGCGCGACGCGGCCGCCCTGACGGTGGACGTCAGCCTGCTCTACGGCCCGTTCAAGCGGCTCTCGAACCAGTGGCGCTTCTCGCCGCACGAGGCTGGAACGACCGTGGAATTCGTCATCGACTTCGCGTTCAAGTCGAAGATCCTCGACGCCATGCTGGCCGCCAATCTTGATCGGGCGGCCAACACGCTGATCGGCTGTTTCGAGGACCGCGCCCGGACGATCTACGGCGTGAAAGCCTAGCGGCTCCTAGTCTAGCGCCCCTTGAAGGCCGCGGGGCGTTTCTGCAGGAAGGCGCTGACGCCCTCGATGAAGTCGTCGGTCTTGCCGGCCGCCTTCTGGGCATGGCGCTCGGCATGCAGTTGACCCACCCAGTCGGCGTCGAGGCTGTTCCAGACCAGCTTGCGGATCGCCGACAGGGCGGCGGGACCGGCGGCCAGCTCCTTGGCGATGGTCGTGGCGGTCGCCATCAGTTCGGCGTCGGGCACGCAGCGATTGATCAGGCCCCAGGACAGAGCGGTGGCGGCCGGGATCTTGTCGCCCAGCAGCATCATCTCCATGGCCCGCGCCTTGCCGATCAGGCGGGGCAGCAGGTAGGTCGAGCCGCCGTCCGGCACCAGACCGATGCGTCGGAACGCCTGCAGGAAATAGGCGCTCTCGGCGGCCACCACGATGTCGCCCAGCAGGGCGATCGAGCAGCCGACGCCGGCAGCCGGCCCGTTGATCGCCGTGACGATCGGCAGGGGGAAGTCGCGCAGCAGGCTGACCAGCGGGTTGTAGGTGCTTTCCAGGGCCGAGCCGGCGTCCGGCTTGCCGTCGACATCGGCCTCGCGGCCGGCCGCGCCGCCCCCCGACAGATTCGCGCCCGAGCAGAAGCCGCGGCCTTCGCCGGTCAGGATCACGGCGCGCGCCGCGACCTTGCCGGCCGCCACCGAGCTGAAGGCGTGGGCCAGCTCTCGGGCCATCTCCAGGCTGGCGGCGTTGAGGGTGGCGGGATCGGCGAGGGTGATGACGGCCAGGCCGTCGGCGGCCTCGAGCCGGATCTTCTCGTAGGTCATGACGTCCTCCCAAGGCTTTGTCGCTCTTGCCGGAGTCTAGGCGCGACTAACCTTGGGGAAGACCAGAAAAATCTGAGACGCCCTCGTTGAGGGCGCTCAAATCAGGCCGCGTTGGCCGAGTTCGGCTTGCTCTCGGCGGCGGTGACGCGATTGCGGCCGCCGCGCTTGGAGGTGTAGAGCGCCGCATCGGCGCGTTCCATGACCGAGTGGCCGGTCTCGCCCGGGCGACGCTCGGCGAAGCCCGACGAGATGGTGATCGCGCCCAGGTCCTCGTTGGTCGAGCGGCGCTTGAGCATGCGCGAGGACACTTCGACCCGGATTTCCTCGAGCGTGCCGGCGACGATGGCGGCCGACTCCCGCGGGAAGATCATCGCGAACTCCTCGCCGCCGTAGCGGGCGGCGAAGCGGGGCGGGGCGGCCACGCGGCCGATGACGCTGGCGACGTAACGGATGACCTGGTCGCCCGTCTGGTGGCCCCAGGTGTCGTTGAAGCCCTTGAAGTGGTCGATGTCGAGCACGGCCAGGCAGATGGTGGTGCCGGCTTCGTCGGCCTCGGAACAGGCGCGGTCGAGCTCTTCGTCGAAGGCCTTTCGGTTGGCCAGGTTGGTCAGGCCGTCGGTGGTGGCGTCGCGGCGCACCTGTTCCAGGTGTTCGCGCAGACGGTCGACCTCGGCGGTGGATTCCGCCAGGCGGGTCTCCAACGACTTGTTTTCTTTCTGGACGCGGCGGGTGGCGTCGGCCAGGCCGCTGACGACGGCCTTGAGCTTGCCGACGTCCTGCGAAGCGTCCAATTCCTTGGCCGCGCCAGTCAACGTCTTGCCGTAGGCGGAGTTGCTCTTCTGGGCGTCCTGAATGGCCTTGGAGACCGATTCCAGTTCCTTGCTCAGCAGGTCGCCGGCGTCGCGGATCTGTTCGTTCAGCTTGGCCTTGGGCAGATAGGTCGCGGCCAGTTCTTCGCTGAGCAGCTCGGTGAGCGGTTCGCCCAGCGAGATCAGGCGGGTGAGTTCGCGGGCCAGCGCGCCGTCGGGATCGGCGACGAAGTGGGTCCACAGCTCGAAGTTCAGCGCGGTCGGCCAGACCTGGTGGCGCTCCATCAGGCTCAGCGCGCGGCCGGCGATCTTGTAGGCTTCAGGGCCGCGCAGCGTGGTCTCGACGTCCGACATCTCTAGTCCCCCAACAGCGTCGCATCGCCCGGATGCTCGCTTGGAGCCTCAATCTAGGCCGAAGAGTTCAAACGAGCCGTTAAGAACGAACGACGTTCACTTGCGTGTTCCTCCCGTCACAAGCATTGTGAACAGCGATAAGATGAGCCTGTAGGCCGCTGGGAGGAACCTGACCGTGAACGCGCCCGCCAACCTCAACCTGGAATCGTCCAAGGCCTCGCTTCTGAAAATCCTGGAAGCGCAGAAGGCCGCGCACCTGCGACAAGGGGCCCCGACCGCTGAACGCCGCATCGACTGGCTCGATCGCTGCATCGGCCTGCTGGTCGATCACCAGGTCGAGATCGCCGAGGCCCTGAACGCCGATTTCGGGGCGCGTTCGAAGGACGCCACGGGACTGACCGACATCGCCGGCTCGATCGGTCCGCTGAAATACGCCAAGGAAAACCTCGCCAAGTGGATGCGTCCGGAAAAACGCAAGACCACGCCGGCGATCCTGGGCCTGTTCGGCGCCAAGGCCGAGGTCCAGTACCAACCCAAGGGCGTGGTCGGGGTGATCAGCCCCTGGAACTTCCCGGTCAACCTGACCTTCGCGCCGCTGGCCGGCGTGCTGGCGGCCGGCAATCGGGCGATGATCAAGCCGTCCGAGTTCACGCCGATCACGTCCGAACTGATGAAGACGATGTTCGCCAAGGTCTTCTCGGAGGAGGAAATCGCGGTGATCACCGGCGGGCCCGAGGTCGGACAGGCCTTCACCAGCCTGCCGTTCGACCATCTGGTCTTCACCGGGGCGACCTCGGTGGCGCGCCATGTGATGCGGGCCGCGGCCGAGAACCTGGTTCCGGTGACCCTGGAGCTGGGCGGCAAGAGCCCGGTGATCCTGTCGCGCGGCGCCGACATGGCCACGGCCGCGGCGCGGATCATGAACGGCAAGACGTTGAACGCCGGCCAGATCTGCCTGGCCCCCGACTATGTGCTGGCGCCGGCCGACCAGATCGACAATTTCGTGGCCGAGGCCAAGGCGGCCGTGGCCCGGACCTTCCCGACCCTCAAGGACAATCCCGACTACACCGCCGTGGTCGCCCAGCGGCACTATGACCGGATCAAGGGGCATGTGGACGACGCCCGGGCCAAGGGCGCGACGATCGTCGAGATCAATCCGGCCGGCGAGGATCTCAGCCAGCAGGAGCATCGCAAGATCGCCCCGACCCTGATCCTCAATCCGACCGACGACATGACGGTGATGCAGGATGAGATCTTCGGTCCGGTTCTGCCGGTGAAGACCTACGGCAAGGTCGAGGAGGCGGTGGACTACATCAACGCCCACGACCGGCCGCTGGGGCTCTACTGGTTCGGAACCGACGCCGCCGAGCGCGACATGGTGCTGGATCGCACGACCAGCGGCGGGGTGACGGTCAATGACGTGATCTTCCATGTCGCCCAGGAGGACCTGCCGTTCGGCGGCGTCGGCCCGGCGGGGATGGGCAGCTACCACGGCCGCGACGGCTTCATGGAGTTCAGCCACAGGAAGGCGGTGTTCCATCAGTTGAAGAAGGACATCGCCCCGATGCTGGCCCTGCGTCCGCCCTATGGCGCGGCGATCCGCAAGTATCTGGCGGGGCAGATCAAGAAGTAGGGTGGGAGGCACAGGCCCTCCCCCAGTGGGGGAGGCGATCGCGCAGCGATCGGTGGGGGAGGATTAGGGCGGCTGATCGTAGATTTGGCCATCGGCCGATCACTCCCCCCTCCGTCGGCTTCGCCGACACCTCCCCCACGGGGGGAGGACCTTGGATGCACGGCTTCGCCGCCTCACGCGGATCACCGCTGAGCTGGTGGGAGGGTGCGAAGCGCCCGGGCCTCGCCCGGATGATTTGCAGTTTTGATTACCGTT
>NZ_LMFQ01000014.1 GCF_001426905.1 Caulobacter sp. Root1455 | reverse complement strand
GCCCGCCCGTCGGAGGCTTCAAGGCGGCGAGGCCCTAACAGGGCTCAGCGTCGCGGGCTTCCGGATAACGGTGGCGCGGAGCGATCGGGCTTCGTCGAAACGGTATTTGTTCAAAGTTCTCCGGACGGTGTCCGGCGCTCCGCGACCCTTTCCATTCCCTCAGCGGCTTGCCGCGTGAGAACGAGAGGTCGTGCCGGTGAACACTTGCCCCCACCTGACCGCTTCGCGGTCTGTCCGCCCCCATAGGGGGCGGAGGACGCCGCACCGCGCACCTCTTCCCCCTCTGGGGGAAGACGACCGCGAAGCGGTCCGTAGGGGGCAAGTGGTCGCCGCACGGAACCTAAGGATTTACGATCCGCCCGCCCGTCATCGCTCGGGCCACCCCTGTCGTCCCGGGGAAGCTGATCGGCAGTCCCCTCGCCGTCCGGGCGGCCAGGTAGGCGAAGGCCTCGGCCTCGATGGCGTCGCCGCGCCAGCCGACCGCCTCGGCGGTGCGGACCGGCACGGGCGCGCGATCGGCCAGGGCCTTCATGATCTGCGGATTGTGGCGGCCGCCGCCGCAGACGATCAGGGCGTCCGGATGCTGGCCGTGCTCGAAGGCCTTGACGACCGCCTCGGCGGTGAAGGCCACCAGGGTGGCGGCGGCGTCCTCGGAGGACAGATGATCGACCAGGTCGAGCGGAAAATCGTAGCGGTCCAGCGACTTGGGCGCCGGTCCGGAGAAATAGTCGCTGGCCAGGAAGGTCTTCAGCACCGCCTCGTCGACGACCCCCGCCGCCGCCATCCGGCCGTTCTCGTCGAAGCGCCCCAGGCCCCGGGCCTGCAGCATCAGGTCGATCATGCCGTTGCCCGGACCGGTGTCGAAGGCCAGAAGGTCGTCGTCGGGACCGATCAGGGTGATGTTGGCCACGCCGCCGATGTTGAGCGCGGCCACCGGGGCCGGCAGGCCCGAGGCCCGAGCCCGGGCGGCGTGATAGATCGGGGCCAGCGGCGCCCCCTGCCCGCCCGCCGCCACGTCGGCGGTGCGGAAGTCGAACGCCACCGGCCGGCCGCAGGCCTTGGCCAGGCGCTCGGCGTCGAGCAGTTGCACGGTCCGGCCGATCCGGCCCGGATGGGGCCGTTCGTGCAGCACCGTCTGGCCGTGGACGCCCAGCAGGTCGAAGTCCGACCACGCCAGGCCGTGTTCCGCCAGGAAGCTCTCGGCGGCGTGGAAATGCTCGTCGGCCACCGCCTGGGCGGCCTCCTCGAAGATCTCCGGCGGCGGCTTGTCGCGGGGCCAGCCTCGGGCGACCTCGGTGGCGACCAGCAGCAGGTCGCGGGTCTCCTCGCGCAGCTTGCGTTCGCCGGCCGGGCCGAAGGCCTGGATCTCTTCGCCGTCGGTCTCGAGCACCGCCATGTCGACCGCGTCGAGCGAGGTGCCGGTCATGAATCCCAGGATAAGCATGGTCTGGTTGACTGCCACGGGTCGGCCCGGGTAGCTAGGCCCCATGATCGCCCAGCGCCCCATGATCCGCGCCTATTACCGCCCGCTGTCCTAGCGGGAGGCCGACCGATCACGTCCGCGCCCCGCCCTCGCCGGCGACACGCGGATGGAAAGCGAGCGTCTCCGGTTCTTGCCTCCAGGAGACGTCCACGATGAAACCCTCGCCACAGACCGCCCCCGCCGTGCTAGACGCCCAATCGTCTGAAGTTCAGGCGCCTGATTTAGAGAGTCGAGCCATGTCCGCCCCCGCGCCGTTCAAGTCGGAATTCCTCCAGACGCTGCAGGCGCGCGGCTATATCCACCAGATCACCCATCCGGATGAACTGGACGCGGCGGCCGCCGCCGGCGTGGTCACGGCCTATATCGGCTTCGACGCCACCGCGCCGTCCCTGCACGTCGGCAGCCTGATCCAGATCATGATGCTGCGCCGCCTGCAGCAGGCCGGCCACAAGCCGATCGTCCTGATGGGCGGCGGCACGACCAAGGTCGGCGACCCCACCGGCAAGGACGAAAGCCGCAAGCTACTGAGCGACGCCGACATCGCGGCCAACATCGCCGGCATCAAGCAGGTGTTCGCCAAGTTCCTGACCTTCGGCGACGGGCCCACCGACGCGATCATGGTCGACAACGACGTCTGGCTGTCCAAGTTCGGCTACGTGCAGTTCCTGCGCGACTACGGCGTGCACTTCACGGTCAACCGGATGCTGGCCTTCGACTCGGTCAAGCTGCGGCTCGAGCGCGAGCAGCCGATGACCTTCCTCGAATTCAACTACATGCTGATGCAGGCCGTCGACTTCCTGGAGCTGAACCGCAAGCACGGCTGCGTGCTGCAGATGGGCGGCTCGGACCAGTGGGGCAACATTCTCAACGGCGTGGAGCTGACGCGTCGCGTGGATCAGAAGGCCGCCTTCGGCCTGACCACGCCGCTGCTGGCCACCGCCTCGGGCGCCAAGATGGGCAAGACCATGTCGGGCGCCGTCTGGCTCAATGCCGAGCAACTGAGCCCCTACGACTACTGGCAGTTCTGGCGCAACACCGAGGACGCCGACGTCGGCCGGTTCCTGAAGCTGTTCACCGACCTGCCGCTGGACCGCATCGCCGCGCTGGAAGCTCTGCCCGGCGCCCAGATCAACGAGGCCAAGAAGGTGCTGGCCGACGAGGCCACCCGCATGGCCCACGGCGAGGACGAGGCCCGCAAGGCCCGCGACGCCGCTGAAAAGGCCTTCGAGCAGGGCGCGCTGTCGGTCGATCTGCCGACCTTCGAGGTTCCGGCCGCCGACCTGAAGGCGGGAGTCGTCCTGGCCAACCTGTTCGCCGACGCCGGCCTGGCCGCCTCGCGCGGCGAGGCCCGCCGCCTGGCCCAGGGCGGCGGCGTCAAGGTCAATGACAAGGCCGAGCCCGACGCCAACCGCGTGGTCACCGAGGCCGATCTGGTCGGCGGCGTCGTCAAGCTGGCGGCGGGCAAGAAGAAGATCGTGCTGGTCAAGCCGGTCTAGAGTGCATGGTCGTTCCGGATCGCCTCGTGAGCGGTCCGGAGCGGGTTTGTTTGGGACGTTGGAGAGACAGATGCTTGAACCCGGCGACAAGGCCCCCGACTTCGACCTGGCCACCGACACCGGCCGCGTCAGCCTTGCGGGCCTGAAGGGCAAGAACGTCGTGCTCTACTTCTATCCGAAGGACGACACGGCCGGCTGCACGTCGCAGGCCCTGCAGTTCTCGTCCGAGGTCGAGGAGTTCGCCAAGCTGGGCGCGGTGATCGTCGGGGTGTCCAAGGACAGCGCCGCCTCGCACGCCAAGTTCCGCAAGAAGCACGACCTGACCGTCGAGCTGGCCGCCGACGCCACCGGCGAGATCGTCGAGGCCTATGGCGCCTGGGTCGAGAAGAGCATGTACGGCCGCAAATATATGGGCATCGACCGCTCGACCTTCCTGATCGATCGCGAGGGCGTGGTCCGCCAGGTCTGGCGCAAGGTCAAGGTGCCCAACCACATCAAGGCGGTGCTGACGGCGGCCCGGGCCCTGAAAGAGGGAACGCTGAAATAGCGGTGTGGCTCGCGGGCCGCAGGCGTGCGGTTATCGCAACACTGAGGCGCCTGGGTGGTGGCAATCGGTCGCGGAACCTTTTACCGGTTGAATTGTTTAGGCAAAACGTAGCCAAGCGTACCCGCTTGGCGCGAAGTATCTTGCGCGTTTCCGCATTCTCGTTGCATATCGCCGGGACCTTGAAAACGGGGGTTTCCTAGGGCGATGGCGATCACGCGCTTCAAGCGACTGCGACAAACCCTGGAAGAGCTTTTCCCCGAGCGCCATCTCTATGTGCGCTCCGGCGGCGAGATGCGCGGCTACGTGTTCTCGACCGGCAAGCAGCTGATGTGCGCGACCGGCGTCGCCGCCGCGGCTCTGTGGATGGGCGTGTGCACCGCCTCCATGATGGTCAACGCCCTGTCGGTCAGCTCGACCGACCAGATGGTCATCAAGCAGAAGGCCTACTACGAGCGCCTCAACGCGGATCGACAAGCGCGCCTGAACAGCGCGGTGGCCCAACTGTCGGCCAGCAGCGGCTCGCTGGACGAACTGGCCAGCTCGGTCGAGAAGCGTCATGCCGCCCTCGCCCTCCTGGTCAGCGACTTCAAGGGCGTGCCCGGCGCCTCCCAGGCCCTGCAGATCTCCAAACCCCACGTCCTGGGCGCCTCGCCGGTCGAGCGGATCCAGGCCACGCGCATGGATCAGGAACGCCTGATCGACGCCGCCGAGACCTTCGCCAAGAGCCGCGCCGAGCGCCTGCGCCTGGCCATGCGGATGGCGGGCCTGGACGCCGGCTCGTTCACCGGCCGCGGCGGCTCCTCGCTGGGCGGCCCGCTGATCGAGGCCAAGGACCCCCGCGCCCTGGCCGCCGTGCTCGACGTCGACGAGGACTTCGCCGGCCGCATCCAGCACGCCGCCACCGACATGTCGGACATGCGCCAGCTGAGCGCCGCCTCGCAGAAGCTGCCCTTCTATCGCCCGACCAACAATCCGGCCCTGAGCAGCAGCTACGGCGTCCGCTTCGACCCCTTCACCCATCGCCCGGCCTTCCATTCGGGCCTGGACTTCCCCGGCTCGTTCTACACGCCGATCATGGCGACCGCGCCGGGCGTGATCTCGTTCGTCGGCGTGCGCTCGGGCTACGGCAACGTCGTCGAGATCGACCACGGCAACGGTTTCAAGACCCGCTACGCTCACCTGCAGGCCGCTTCGGTCCGGGTCGGCCAGCGCGTGGCCATAGGTCAGCGCATCGCGGCCATGGGCTCGACCGGCCGTTCGACCGGTCCGCATCTGCACTACGAAGTATGGGTCAACGGCCGGGCTCAGAACCCGAACCGCTTCTTGAAGGCTGGTGAGTATGTTCAGCAAGCAAGCTAAGGCGTCCAAGGGTCCGGCTCGCATCGAGCCGCTGCCCATGTCCATGGCTCCGACCAACCCGGAGGCGGCTCGCAAGGCGCCGCCGAAGGTCGCGTCCCTGATTTCGCCAGACATCACCATCGAGGGCGGCATCACCGGCGACGGCGAGCTGCAGATCGACGGCATCGTGCGCGGCGACGTCCGCGTGGGCCGCCTGACGATCGGCGAGACCGGCCACATCGAAGGGTCGATCTACGCCGAGGCGGTGGAGGTCCGGGGCCGCATCGTCGGAGCGATCACCGCCAAGCAGGTCCGCCTCTATGGCACCTCCTACATCGACGGCGACATCACCCACGAACAGCTGGCGATGGAGACCGGGGCCTTCTTCCAGGGGCGCAGCCTGAAGTTCCAGCGCCCGGCCGCCCCTCCGCAGCCCCAGCCCGCGCCGCCGCCCATGCTCGAGGCCAAGTCGGCCGGCTAGACACAAAAAGCGCCCCGGAGTGATCCGGGGCGTTTTGTTTTTCAGGGCCGCTGGCTAGACTAGGCGTCGCGGGTCGCGCCGACCCGCTGGGCCAGCGAAGCGCCCATGAAGGCGTCCAGATCGCCGTCGAGAACCCCCTGGGTGTCGGAGGTTTCGACATTGGTTCGCAGGTCCTTGACCATCTGGTAGGGCTGCAGGACGTAGCTGCGGATCTGGTGGCCCCAGCCGATGTCGGTCTTCTGGTCTTCCAGCGCCTGTTGCGCCGCCTCCCGGCGCTGCAGTTCGGCCTCGTAGAGCCGGGCGCGCAGCATCTTCCAGGCTTCCTCGCGGTTCTGGTGCTGCGAGCGGCCGGCTTGGCAGGCCACGGCGATGCCGGTCGGGATGTGCGTCAGGCGCACGGCCGAGTCCGTCTTGTTGATGTGCTGACCGCCGGCCCCCGAGGCCCGATAGGTGTCGGTCCGCACGTCGGACGGGTTGATGTCGATCTCGATCGTGTCGTCGACCACCGGATAGACCCAGGCCGAAGCAAAGCTGGTGTGGCGCTTGGCGGCGGCGTCATAGGGGCTGATGCGCACCAGGCGGTGCACGCCAGCCTCGGTCTTCAGCCAGCCATAGGCGTTCGTGCCCTTGACCAGCAGGGTCGCCGACTTGATGCCGACCTGATCGCCCGAGGTCTCTTCGACCAGCTCGACGCTCATCTTGTGGGCGTTGGCCCAGCGGCTGTACATGCGCAGCAGCATGCCGGCCCAATCGCACGACTCGGTGCCGCCGGCCCCGGAATTGATTTCGACGTAGCAGTCGTTGCCGTCGGCTTCGCCGGACAACAGGGCCTCGAGCTCGGCGCGGCCGGCGCGTTCCTTCAGGTCCTTGAGCTGGGCGCGGGCGTCCTCCAGCAGGGCGTCGTCGCCCTCCGTGTCGGCCAGCTCGGCGTACTCCAGCGCGTCCTTCAGGCCGGTTTCCAGGACCTGCACGGCTTCGACGCGCGCGGCCAGGCTGGCGCGTTCGCGGGACACGGCCTGGGCTTCCGTCGGACGGTCCCACAGGGTCGGGTCTTCGACCCGGGCGTTCAGCTCATCGAGCTTGCGTAGGGCGGCATCCCAGTCAAAGACGCCTCCTGAGCAGCCCTACGGACTGCTCGATGTCAGCCGCGGAGGCCTCGACATCCGGTCTCATCACGTAACTCCGTGACAGTGTTGAAGGGCGCGGGACATAGCCCGCGCCCGGAGTCGGCGCAATGACTCCGGGGCGATTGGTCGACGATTAGTAGAGTCCGCTGATGTCGGGCGCCTGAGTCGGCGGCTTGGCGGGACCCTGGGTAGGGGTCGGGCCGATCTGACCGCCGGGCCAGGCGTCGCCATACGGCTGCGGTCCGGTGCTCTCGGTCGGCGCGACGACCTTGGGTTCGGTGCCGGGGCGGAAGGCCTCCCGAATGCCGCGCACCATGGCGAACTTGGCGTTCTTGGGGACCTTGAACTCGGTCTTCGGCTGCCCCTTCAGCGCCTCGCGCATGAAGTCCATGAAGATCGGCACCGGGCCGGTCGCGCCCGTTTCGCCTTCGCCGAGCGAACGGTTGTCGTCGAAGCCGATGAAGACGCCGACCACCAGGCTGGGCGAATAGCCCATGAACCAGGCGCTGCGGTATTCGTTGGTGGTGCCGGTCTTGCCGGCCAGCGGATAGCCCAGGGAGCTGGCCTGGGCCGCGGTGCCGCGCTGGACCACGCCCTGCAGCATCGAGGTGATCTGATAGGCGGTGATCGGGTCCATGAC
Source organism: Caulobacter sp. Root1455 (assembly GCF_001426905.1). Taxonomy (GTDB): domain Bacteria; phylum Pseudomonadota; class Alphaproteobacteria; order Caulobacterales; family Caulobacteraceae; genus Caulobacter. The sequence continues at coordinate 21,548 of NZ_LMFQ01000014.1, read as the reverse complement.
CTGCTCGCCCAAGGCCGGGATGCGCGGGCTCTCGTCGCCGTTGAAGCCGGCGTTGCAGCGGACGCAATCGCGCTTGTCGGCGCGGAAGATCACCTTGCCCTCGCGGTCCTGCACCAGTTCGATCAGGTGCGGGTCGACCCGGCGGCCCCCGTTGACGAACGACGTATAGGCCGTGGTCAGTTTGAACGGCGTGGTCTCGCCCGCGCCCAGCGCCATGGCCAGCACCGGGGCCATCTCATGGGTCACGCCGGTCTTCTTGGCGGTTTCGACGATCTTCTTCATGCCGACGCTCTGAGCCAGGCGCACGGTCATGGCGTTGATCGACTGCTCCAGGCCCTTGCGGAGCGGCAGGGCTCCATAGAACTTCTTGTGATAGTTCTCCGGGCTCCAGTCCTCGCCATTGGCCCCCTTGAGGGTGATGGCGCTGTCGACGATCACGCTGGCCGGCGTGTAGCCGTTCTCCAGGGCCGTGGCGTAGACGAAGGGCTTGAAGGCCGAACCCGGCTGGCGCATCGCCTGGGTGGCGCGGTTGAAGTTCGACAGCGAGAAGCTGTAGCCGCCGACCAGGGCCACGACGCGTCCCGTATAGGGCTCCATCGCCACCAGGGCGCCGTTGACGATCGGGGTCTGGCGTAGGCGATAGGCCTCCGAACCCTCGGACTTCTCGACGAACACCAAGTCGCCGACCTTCAGGCCCTTGGTCGCGTTGGCCCAGGCCATGTCCTCGCCGACGATGGCCCCCTCGCCTTCTCCCTTGGCCAGGCGGACGCCGCCCGAGGCCGAGGTGACGATGGCCGGACGCCAGCGGCGGCGCTCCGACGGCGGCCTTTTCAGCGCCTGCTTTTCCCAATCCGCGTCCAGGGTTTCCACGTGACCCCAGGCGCCGCGCCAGCCGTGGCGGCGGTCGTACTTCTCCAGGCCCTCCATCAGCGCCACCCGGGCCGCGGTCTGCAGCTTGGGATCCAGGGTCGTGCGCATGTAATAGCCGCCCTCGCTGAGGCGCGGGCCGAGGGTGGCGACGCCGCGCTGGCGCACTTCCTCGACGAAATAGTCGGCGTCACGGTACTTGGCGCGGCTGGGCGCGGCCTGGACGATCAGGTCCTCGGCCATCGCCTTGCGGGCGTCGTTCTGGCTGATCCAGCCCTGATCGGCCATCTGGCCCAGGATCCAGTCGCGGCGGGCCTTGGCCTTGGCCTTGTTCCGGATCGGATGATAGTTGTCGGGACCCTTGGGCAGCGCGGCCAGATAGGCGCACTCGGCCAAGCTCAGTTCGGGCAACGATTTGCCGAAATAGTTGTAGGCCGCCGCGCCCACCCCGAACGAGCGATAGCCCAGCCAGATTTCATTGAGATAGAGCTCGAGAATCTGCTGCTTGGAGAGCGATTGCTCCAGGCGGTGGGCCAGGATCGCTTCCTTGAACTTGCGTCCGACCGTGGCGTCGCTGGTCAGCAGGACGTTCTTGGCCACCTGCTGGGTGATCGTCGAACCGCCTTCCAGGCGCCGGCCCCGCGCGGCGTTGCCGACGTTGTTGAGCATGGCGCGCGAGAAGCCGCCGACGTCGACGCCGCCGTGCTTGAAGAAGTTATGGTCCTCGGCCGCCAGGAAGGCCTGGGCCAGCTGGGGCGGGATCTGGTCGTAGGGCACGAAGATCCGGCGCTCTTTGCTGTATTCGCCGATCAGGGTGCCGTCCCAGGCATAGACGCGCGTGGCCGTCGGCGGGCGATAGTCCTGCAGTTCGCCCGCGTCGGGCATGTCGTGGAACAGCCAGGCGGCGTAGATGGCGATGGTGAAGCCGGCCACGGCGATCGCGGACAGCACCGTGACGCCGGCGATGGCGATCCAACGTTCTCTGGGCTTCAGATCCACGCCGCCTCCGTCGGGCGACGCACTTTCGCCCGCTCCGTTCGAATCCTCTAGAGCGCGATCAGCAAAAAAGTAAGCGGTTTTGCGGTCGCGGGGATGGGCCACGTCCGACGCGTCTTCCCCCAAATGGCTCTAGCGCGCATCGGGCAAGGCGCCAACGGCTCTCGCCAGCCTAGCGAGCGGCGAGACGGGTTTGGGCGGCGAAATAGGATTCGATCGAGCCGGCGACGGCGTCCATCAGTCGGCCGCGACCGGCCGGAGTCTGCAGAAGCTGTTCGTCGTCGACATTGGTGATGAAGCCCATCTCGAGCAGCACGGCCGGCACGTCGGGCGCCAGCAGCACGATGAAGCCGGCGTCGCGGTGGCTGCGGCGCAGCAGGGTCGTCTCCTCGCCCACCGACTGCAGCAAGGTCTCGGCGAAGGCGGCTGAACGGTTCTTGGTGGCCCGTTGGGAAAGGTCGAGCAGAATCTGGCTGACCGCGCGATCGCGTCCCGGCAGATTGGCCTTCATCAGCCAATCGTCCTTTTCGAGCACCCGAGCCACGCGCTCGGTGCCTTTTTCCGACAGGGTGTAGACGCTGGCGCCGCGGGTCGTGGCGTCAGGTCCCGAATCGGCGTGCAGCGAGATGAACAGGTCGGCGTCGGCCCGGCGGGCGATCTGGACGCGAGCCTCCAGCGGCACGAAGGTGTCCGACTGGCGGGTCATGACCACGGTGTACCGGCCGGACTTCTCCAGCTTGGCCTTCAACGCCTTGGCGGCGGCCAGGGTGACGTCCTTCTCCGCGGTGTTGGCGCCCGCCGAACCAGGGTCCTTGCCGCCGTGACCGGCGTCGATGACGATGACCTTCTTCAGTCGCAGGGCCGAGGCTCTCACCGGCGCGGAAACCAGGGTCGGCTTCATGGCAGGGGTTTGGATCGCGCCCGGCGCGTCGGTGGACTTCAGGTCGATGACGTAGCGATAGGCCGACGCGCCGTCGCCCGGCGGCAGCAGGAAGCGTCGGCGGACCTCGGCGTTGGCCTTCAGATCGAGGCGAAGGCGCGCGCCGCCCGCCGCCTCGTCGATCGCCCAGCGTTCGACCAGGCCCTGACCCGAACCCTGCAGATCGCCGCCGGTCGTCACGTTGGGCAGGCCGATCACCACACGCCGATCCGACGCGCCGTCGGCCAGCAGCTTGCCCGTGGCGGCGCGGTCAAGATCGATGACGATGCGGGTTTCGTTGCGGTCGCCGCCGAAGCGGACCTTTTGGACGCCGGCGGCCGGCGCGGGGCCTTGGGCCATGGCCACGGCGACGCCAGCCAGGGCCAGGCCGCCGACGATCATCGCCGCCCGCGCCCATCCTGTCCTCGCCGCCGAGATCAGAACCCTGCTCATGTCGTCCGTCGCCCCCAAGGCGCGTAACCTAAACCCAAAAACCGATATCTGCATTTTTCGGTAGAGAAAGCGTTAACCTCAAGCGCGACATCGCCGCGCAGGCGCGTTCAGTCGAGCGCTTTTCTTTTACGACGCGATGTTGCTACAGTATGGTCCGCGCGCTGAGCGCCGTGATCGTCATGGCGGAAAGCGTGAGCGGTTCCTATCTCACGGGCCTGGTTGCATTCTTTGGGTGCAATTGGCGTTCGTGGCCGGAACCGCCGGACTGAAACGAGTTTGGGCTCGATTACCAGCGTGAGGCGCGAAGCCTTCGTCTGGATCGTCCCGCGGGGTCCGCATCGGATCCTTAAGCCGCTCCGGCGTCGATGCTTCATCCGATCCGCGCCTTCCGGCGCGTTTAAGGAACACAGAAACCTTATGGGCTGCGCCGCACCCGACCGCCTTTGGCGACCGACCTTCCGCAACCGCCTCGGCGGTGCGACGGGCGGTGACGTGCGCGCCTTTCAATCATATCGGCGCCCGGGCCTAGCGTCCGCCGCGCGCCGTGGAGATACCCTTTATGTCGAAGAAGATGTTGATCGACGCCGCCCACGCCGAAGAGACGCGTGTGGTGGTCGTGGATGGTACGCGGGTTGAAGAATTCGATTTCGAGAGCCAGACCCGAAAGCAACTCCGAGGAAATATCTATCTCGCCAAGGTGACCCGCGTTGAGCCCAGCTTGCAGGCTGCGTTCATCGAGTACGGCGGCAACCGCCACGGCTTCCTCGCCTTCAACGAAATCCACCCGGACTATTATCAAATCCCGGTCGCCGACCGCGAAGCGCTGATGCGTGACGATTCCGGCGACGACGAGGATGACCAGCACCACGCCCGCGAGGACAATGACGGCGACGCGGTCGACGACGAGGAAGACGCCGTCGAGGAAGAACTGGCGCGCCGCAAGCGCCGCCTGATGCGCAAGTACAAGATCCAGGAAGTGATCCGCCGCCGGCAGATCATGCTGGTTCAGGTCGTCAAGGAAGAGCGCGGCAACAAGGGCGCGGCCCTGACCACCTACCTGTCGCTGGCCGGTCGGTACGGCGTCCTGATGCCCAACACCGCCCGCGGCGGCGGCATCAGCCGCAAGATCACCACGGTCACCGACCGCAAGCGCCTCAAGAGCGTCGTTCAGGGTCTGGACGTGCCGCAGGGCATGGGCCTGATCGTCCGCACGGCCGGCGCCAAGCGCACCAAGGCCGAGATCAAGCGCGACTACGAATATCTGCTGCGTCTGTGGGAGAATATCCGCGACAACACGCTGCATTCGATCGCCCCGGCGCTGATCTACGAGGAGGAAGACCTCGTCAAGCGCGCCATCCGCGACATGTACGACAAGGACCTGGAGGGCATCTGGGTCGAGGGCGAGGCCGGCTACAAGGAAGCGCGCGACTTCATGCGCATGCTCATGCCGAGCCAGGCCAAGAAGGTCTTCCCGTATCGCGAGCCGGCGCCGCTGTTCGTCAAGCACAAGATCGAAGACCACCTGGCCCAGATCTATTCGCCGGTCGTGCCGCTGCGCTCCGGCGGCTATCTGGTGATCAACCAGACCGAAGCCCTGGTCGCCATCGACGTCAACTCGGGCAAGGCCACGCGCGAACGCAACATCGAAGCCACCGCGCTGAAGACCAACATGGAAGCGGCGGAAGAAGCCGCCCGCCAGCTTCGGCTGCGCGACTTGGCCGGTCTGATCGTCATCGACTTCATCGACATGGATGAGGGCAAGAACAACCGCGCCGTCGAGAAGGTCCTCAAGGATTCGCTCAAGGACGATCGCGCCCGCATTCAGATGGGCAAGATCAGCGGTTTCGGCCTGATGGAAATCAGCCGCCAGCGCCGCCGCACCGGCGTGCTGGAAGGCACCACCCACGTCTGCGAACACTGCGACGGCACCGGCCGCGTCCGCTCGGTCGAATCCAGCGCCCTGGCCGCCCTGCGGGCGGTCGAGGTCGAGGCCCTGAAGGGCGGCGGCGCCGTCACCCTGAAGGTCAGCCGCCCCGTCGGCATCTACATCCTCAATGAAAAGCGCGCCTATCTGCTGCGCCTGCAGCAGACTCACGCCCTGTTTGTCACGGTCCTGGTCGACGACAGCCTGCACCAGGCCGAGCATGACATCGACCGCACGGAGCTGGGCGAGCGCCCCGCCCCGCAGATCTTCGCCCCGATCGAGCCCGACCCCGTCTATGACGACGAGGCGTTTGACGACGAAGAGGACGAGGAAGACGAAGAGATCGTCTCCGAGGACGAAGACGAGAGCGAAGGCGACGACGCGCCCCGCGCCGCTCGTCCGGCTCGCGCCGAACCGGCCGAAGATGAAGGCGCCCGTCGTGGCCGCAAGCGCCGTCGTCGTGGCGGTCGTCGCGACGACCGTGACGAGGCGCCGGCCGAGGCCGCCGGCGAAGAAGACGAGGATGACGCCGAGGGCGCCGAGGGCGCTGATCGCGCTGAAGGCGATATCGAGGGCGAGGACGAGGAATCGCGTCGCCGCCGCCGTCGCCGCGGACGTCGCGGCGGCCGTCGCGGCGGTCGCGAGGACGGTGACCGTCCGGCCGACGCCTTTGCCTGGACCCGTCCTCGGGTGCCCTTCGGCGAAAGCGCCTTCGTCTGGCACGATCCCGCCGAACTCGACGCTCGCGGCCCTCGTCCCGAACGCCCCGAACGGGTCGAAGCGCCGGTGGCGGAGCGCGCCGAGCGTCCGGAACGCGCCGAACGCGGTGAACGCGGCGGTCGGCGCGGACGCGGTCGCGGTGAACGCGGCGAGCGGACCGAGGTGTCCGACGCCCCGCGCGCCGAACGCGCCCCCGCGCCCCGGGTCGATGTCGCCGAGCTGGAAGCCGCGCCGCTGCCCCCGCCCGTGATCGAAGGCCCCCCGGCCGACGTCTGGGTGGAACTGCCGCCGCAGGACGAGGCGCCCAAAAAGGCCCGTCGTCCCCGCAGTCGCGGACGTAAGGCCGCCGACGCCGAGGTTCCGGCTGAAGTGACCGTGGAGACGCCGACAGCCGAGACGGTCGAGGAAACGCCGCTGGTCGCGGCCGATGTCGAGGTCGCGGCCCCGGTCGTGGTCGAGGCCGCGCCCGAGCCGGCCGCCGAACCCGAGCCCGTCGCGGTCGCCGCCGCGGAGCCGGCTCTGGTGGTGGTCGAATCCGACCCGGCCGAGATCCTGACCCCGCCCGAAAAGCCCAAGCGCGGCTGGTGGCGCCGAGGCTAGGTTTCAAGGTGAAGGCCGGCGGACCCCTGGTTCCGCCGGCCTTCATGCCCATATCCGCGGGATGCTCGTTCGACGGATGTTCCCAGGTCGTCGAGAACCGCGTTAGACTGCCGGCTTGAGCGCGGGGGCGCGATCAGGAGAGTTTCGATGACCTCCCGGATAAGGGCGGCTTCCGAGAGATTGTCCAGGAAGACGGGGTCCGCGCTGTCCGCGCTGGCCCTGTTGACGGCTATCCTCGCCCCCGGCGCTTCGGCTCATGCGCAGGACGGCCCCTCGCTGATCCGCGACACCGAGATCGAGGAAATCCTTCACCGTGACGCCGACCCGATCTACGCGGCGGCGGGCCTGGATCCGAAGACCGTTCGCATCCTGCTGGTCGGCGACAAGGAATTGAACGCCTTCGCCACCCAAGGCCTGATGATGGGCCTCAACACCGGTCTGATCCTGCAGACCGAGACGCCCAACCAGTTGAAGGGCGTCATCGCCCACGAAACCGGACACCTTGCCGGCGCCCACCCGCTGCGCTCGGGCGAAATGATGCGGGCCGGCCTCAAGCCGATGATCCTGACCATGGGCTTGGGGGTCCTGGCCGCCCTGGCCGGTGCTCCGGACGCCGGCGCGGTTCTGCTCGGCAACGCCAGCTACTTCGGCCAGCTCGGCGCCCTGGGCTACAGCCGCGACCAGGAATCACGCGCCGACCAGGCCGGAGCGGGCTTCCTTGAGACCACCGGTCAGTCGGGCCGCGGCCTCGTCGAGTTCTTCGACAACTTCCGCTACCAGGAGGTCTTCGACCAGTCGCGGCGCTTCGCCTATTTCCGCAGCCACCCCCTCTCGGGCGACCGGATCGACGCTCTGCGCAGCCGCGTCGAGAAGCTGCCGCACTACAACGCCGTCGACGATCCCGCGTCCTTGGCCGAGCACGAGATCATGAAAGCCAAGCTGGAGGGGTTCATCAATCCCGGCGTGGCGATCACGAAGTACAAGGAAAACGATCGCGCCTTCCCGGCCCGCTACGCCCGCGCCATCGCTTATTATCAGATGAAGGAGCCCGACCGGGCCCTGAAGATTCTCGACGGCCTGATCACCGAGAACCCGAACAATCCATACCTCTGGGAGCTCAAGGGGCAGATCCTGTTCGAGTTCAACCGCGTCAAGGAAGCCGAGGAGCCGCAGCGTCGATCCGTGGCGCTGAAGCCCGACGCCGCCCTGTTGCGGGTGAACCTGGGCCAGACCCTGATCGGCCTGGACGATCCCAAGAAGGTCGAGGAAGGCATCAGCGAACTGAAGCGCTCGCTGCTCGACGAAAGCGACAATTCCGTCGCCTGGCGTCTGCTGGCCCAGGCCTACGACAAGCGCGGCGAGGACGGCCAGGCGCGGCTGGCCACCGCCGAGCAGTATTTCAACATGGGCGCGACCCAGGAGGCCCGGGTCTTCGCCATGCGAGCCCGCGAACTGCTCAAGAAGGACAGCGTCGAATGGCGGCGCGCCACCGACATCGTCCTGACTTCCAACCCTTCCAACCAGGACCTCAAGGATCTGGCCAAGGAAGGCGCCGTCACCTCGGGCCTGCGCCGCTAGGCCGCCCCTTTCCAGAGAGCTCCATGCCCTTGACGTTCCGTCCGATGGCGTTCGCCGCCGCGTCCATCGCCGCCCTGTCCCTGATCGGTTGCGGACAGGCCAACGCCGACAAGGCGTTCGGCGAAAAGGTCCACGCCTATCTGGTCGAGCACCCCGAGGTGCTGGTGGAGATGAGCACAAAGCTCCAGGAAAAGCAGGCGGCTGAACAGGCCAAGAACGCCAAGGGCGCGATGAACAAGTATCGCCAGGCGCTGGAACGCGATCCCCGCGATTTCGTGGCCAATCCGAACGGCTCGATCACCGTCGTCGAGTTCTTCGACTACCGCTGCGGCTACTGCAAGCTGGCCGCGCCGCAGATCGTCGACCTGATCCAGAAGAACCCCGACGTGCGCTTCGTGTTCAAGGATTTCGTGATCTTCGGCCACGATTCCGAGGCCGCGGCGCGCATCGTTTTGGGGGCCAAGGACCAGGGTAAGACCATCGAACTGCATAGGCGCCTGATGGCGGAAAAGAGCCTCGACGAGGCCGCTGTCATGCGCATCGCCCAGGACCTCGGCATCGACATGGTCAAGGCCCGCGCCGCGGCCGGGTCCGCGACCACCACCCAGCACCTGGCCGACACCCACGCCCTGGCCGAAGCCCTGGCCATCGAAGGCACGCCCGCCTTCTTCGTCGGCGACCAGATGATCCCGGGCGCCGACATGCACGCTCTCAACCTGGCGATCGACCAGGCCCGCGCGGGGAAGGCCAAGAAGGTCTAGCGCCCGGGCGGTAGGGCAGAACCGGCCGGCTCGGAAGAAACTGCTGGGTCAACGCCGCGCTCGGACGCCGCCGTCTCTTGGCAACCTGTTGAATTCCTTGCGATCGCGAACGCGCACGGTTCTTGCTTCGCGGGATCCGCCCCTTTGCGGCGGAGTCTTCCATGTTTATTTCCGGCCCCAGCATCCTGGCGTCCCTCGCCCTGTCGACCCTGTCGAAGATCAACGCGGCCGCGGCGACGAAATCGACGACTCCGACCGCTGCCGATTCTCTGACCGCCGGGCCGGCGAAGTCGGCCAGGGACGAATTTCTGGACTACGCCAAGCTGACGCCCGCTCAGAAGATGCACGCGGCCATGCTGGAGCGCATGGGTTTGACCGAAGACCAGGTCAAGGCGATGCCGCCCGAGGAACGCCAGAAGATCGAGGATCGGATCAAGCAGCGGATCAAGGAGCAGGTCGAGAACGATCCCACCAAGGCGAAGGGATCACTGCTGGACCTTTCGGCCTAGAGCTCGGCTAGATCAGACCGCCCAACGGCGAGCTGGGATCGGCGTAGAGGCGCTTCTGCATCCGGCCGGCGAGATAGGCTTCGCGGCCGGCGATCACGGCGTGCTTCATGGCCCGAGCCATGCGGATCGGGTCCTTGGCCTCGGCGATGGCGGTGTTCATCAGGATGGCGTCGCAGCCCAGCTCCATGCCGATCGCCGCGTCCGAAGCGGTGCCGACGCCCGCGTCGACCAGGACCGGAACCTTGGCGTTCTCGACGATGATCCGCAGGTTGACGCGGTTTTGGATGCCCAGGCCCGAACCGATCGGCGCGCCCAGCGGCATGATCGCCACCGCGCCGGCGTCTTCCAGCTTGCGGGCGTAGACCGGGTCGTCCGAGCAATAGACCATCACCTGGAAGCCTTCGGCGACCAGCAGCTTCAGCGAGCGCAGGGTCTCTTCCATGTCCGGATAAAGGGTCTTGGGGTCGCTGAGGACTTCCAGCTTCACCAGGTCCCAGCCGCCGGCCTCGCGGGCCAGGCGCAGGGTCCGCACGGCGTCCTCGCCGGTGAAGCAGCCCGCTGTATTGGGCAGAAACGTGAATTCGGTGGGTTTGACGTAGTCGACCAGCAGCGGCTGGGTCGGGTCGGTCAGGTTCACGCGGCGCACGGCCACCGTGACGATCTCGGCCCCCGCCGCCTTCGCCGCGGCGGCGTTGGTGGCGTAGTCCTTGTACTTGCCGGTGCCGACGATCAGTCGCGAACGGAAAGTGCGGCCGGCGACGGTCCAGGTGTCGTCGGACTCGGTGGACGAGACGGATTCGGGGGGGACGTGCGCGTTCATGGGGCCGGTTTACGCCTCCGCGCTCCGGGTTTCAAACGCGCAGACCTAACCGCCCCCGATGAACGTCACGATCTCGATTCGGTCGCCGTCGGCCAGGGCGGTGTCGGCATAGGTCGAGCGCGGGGCGATCTCGAGATTGCGCTCCACCGCCACCTTGCGGGCGTCCAGGCCCAGGGCGGACACCAGATCCGCGATGCTGACGACGCCGGCGATATGCCGTTCCTCGCCGTTCAAGAGAAGCTTCATGTCACCTCCGAAGCGAGCCCTGCTTGTGACGTGAGGGAACCGGCTATACAAGACCTCCCGGAATCGACGGCGGAGCCGAATGGTAAAACCGATCCATGTGCTGAGCGGACCCAATCTCAACCTGTTGGGAACGCGCGAGCCCGAGATCTACGGCAAGGACACGCTCGACGATGTCCGTACGCGCTGCGAAGCGCGCGCGGCCGCTCGGGGCCTTTCCGTCGTCTTCCGGCAGAGCAATCACGAAGGCGTGCTGATCGACTGGGTCCAAGAGGCCCGGACGGAAGCTTGCGCGTTGGTGATTAACCCGGCGGGCTATGGCCATACGTCGATCGCTCTCCTCGACGCCTTGAAGACCTTGAACATCCCGGTCATCGAGTGTCACCTGTCCAACCCGGCGGCGCGTGAAGACTTCCGCCGCCACACCTTCGTTTCGCTCGCGGCGACCGGGATTGTCTCCGGCTTCGGCGCGGCGAGCTATGAACTGGCGATCGAGGCCGCTGCCGGCCTGGTCGGCGCGAACTAGCCGGCGTCCCCGGCTTCAAGAAGACAGCAAGGTAAGCTTCCATGTCCAATCCCAAGGCCCCCGCCGATCCGGTCGAAACTCCGTCGATCGACGCTCGCCTGGTCCGCAAGCTGGCCGACATCCTGAAGGACACCGGCCTGTCGGAGATCGAGGTCGAGCACGCCGGCCTGAAGATCCGGGTCGCCCGCGAGCTGACCGTCGCCGCCCAAGCCACCCAATACGTTCAAGCCCCGGCCGCGCCGACCTATGCGCCTGCGCCGGCCGCCGCCGCGCCCGCTGAAGCCGCCGCGCCCGCCCCGGCCGCCCACCTCGGCGAAGCCGTGAAGTCGCCGATGGTCGGCACCGTCTATCTGTCGCCGCAGCCCGGCGCCGACGCCTTCATCAAGGTCGGCGACACCGTGACCGCCGGCCAGACCCTGCTGATCGTCGAAGCCATGAAGACCATGAACCCGATCTCGGCCCCGAAGGCCGGCAAGATCGTCGAGATCCTGGTGACAGACGCCCAGCCCGTCGAATTCGGCGAGCCGCTCGTCATCGTCGAGTAATCGGCATGTTTGACAAGATCCTCATCGCGAACCGAGGCGAGATCGCGCTTCGGGTTCACCGCGCCTGCAAGGAAATGGGCATCGCCACCGTGGCGGTCCATTCCGAGGCCGACGCCAATTCCATGTGGGTGCGGCTGGCCGACGAGAGCGTCTGCATCGGCCCGGCCTCGGCCGCCAAGTCGTACCTGAACATCCCGTCGATCATCGCGGCCGCCGAGATCACCGGCGCCCAGGCGATCCACCCGGGCTACGGATTCCTGTCGGAAAACGCCCGCTTCGCCGAGATCGTCGGCGCGCATGGCTACACCTTCATCGGCCCCAAGCCGGAACACATCCGGATGATGGGCGACAAGATCACCGCCAAGCAGGCCGTCAAGGACGCGGGCATTCCCGTCGTTCCCGGCTCGGACGGCGGCGTCTCCACCGAGGAAGAGGCTTTCGAGGCCGCCGAGAAGATCGGCTTCCCCGTGCTGATCAAGGCCGCCTCCGGCGGCGGCGGTCGCGGCATGAAGGTGGCCCAGACCCGCGAGGATCTGGCCGAAGCGGTCTCGACCGCGCGTTCGGAAGCCCGCGCCGCGTTCGGCGACGACACGGTCTACATGGAGCGCTACCTCCAGAAGCCGCGCCACATCGAGCTGCAGGTCATCGCCGACAGCCACGGCAACGTGGTGCACCTGGGCGAGCGCGACTGCTCGCTGCAGCGCCGCCACCAGAAGGTCCTGGAAGAGGCCCCCTCGCCCGCCCTCGGCGCGGCCGACCGGGCCAAGATCGGCAAGATCGTCGTCGATGCGGTCAAGGCCATCGGCTACCTAGGCGTCGGGACCATCGAATTCCTGTGGGAGAACGGCGAGTTCTTCTTCATCGAGATGAACACCCGCCTGCAGGTCGAGCACCCGGTCACCGAAGCCATCACCGGCATCGACTTGGTTCGCGAACAGATCCGCATCGCCGCCGGCCTGCCGCTGTCGTTCACCCAGGACGACGTGGTGTTCGAAGGCCATGCCATCGAGTGCCGGATTAACGCCGAGAACGCGCGAACCTTCACGCCGTCGCCCGGAACCATCACCGACTTCCACGCCCCCGGCGGCCTGGGCGTGCGGCTGGATTCGGCGATCTACACCGGTTATGCGATCCCCCCCTATTACGACAGCCTGATCGGCAAGCTGATCGTGCACGGCCGTGATCGCGAGGAGTGCATCGCGCGTCTGCGCCGTTGCCTGGGCGAAATGGTCGTCGGCGGCATCGAGACCACGATCCCGCTGTTCCAGGACCTGCTGGTGCAACCCGACATCCTGGCCGGCGACTACGACATCCACTGGCTGGAGCGCTGGATCAAGGCGCAGGGCTGATCTTAAAATCGTCGTCATTCCCCGACTTGCTCGGAGGGATGACGACGCTTCGGGATCAGGCCCACCTGAGGTTCACGGCCAGCCATGGATGACGACGCCTTCACGGTCGATGATCTCATCGCCTGCTACGAGCGCGGCGTCTTTCCGATGGCGGATGCGCGTCACGACGAGAGCATCTTCCTGATCGATCCCGAGCGGCGCGGCGTGCTGCCGCTGGACGGGGTGCACGTCCCGCGCCGGCTGGCCCGGACCGTCCGGGCCGAACCGTTCGAGATCCGCATCGACACCGCCTTCGACGCCGTCGTGGGGGCCTGCGCGACCGCGCGGCCAGGACGGCTGGAGACCTGGATCAACAATCCGATCCAACGGCTCTACGGTCAGCTGTTCGCGCGCGGCCTGGCGCACAGCGTCGAGTGCTGGGACGGTGAAGAGCTGGTCGGCGGCCTCTACGGCGTGGCGTTCGGGGCGTGCTTCTTCGGCGAGAGCATGTTTTCGATCCGCCGCGACGCCAGCAAGGTGGCGCTGGTCCATCTGGTCGGTCGGCTGATCGCCGGCGACTATCGGTTGCTGGACACCCAATTCATCACCGAGCACCTTGAGCGGTTCGGAACGGTCGAGATCTCGCGCGCCGACTATCGCCGCCGGCTCGGCCGGGCCTGGACGGCCCAGGCCGACTTCTATCGGCTGGCGGCCGGCGCCGCGGGCGCCGAGGTCTTGCAGGCGATCAGCCAGGCGTCATAGACCGGGTGCTCCAACGGGTTCAGGCCCGGCGAATTAGCGTACATCCAGCCCTTGTAGATCTGACGTCCCGGCGGCGCCACGCGGCCCGGCAAGGCCTTGGGCTGGGTGTCGACGGTGACATAGGCGATCGAGTCCGGGGCGTCCTCGTCGGGCGCGGTCGTCTCGCAGGCGCGGACCGTGAACACCAGGGTCTTGTAACGGATCGGCTGACCGACCGGCGCTTCGAACCGCATCGTCTCGGTCGTCACCTTGTCCAGCGCCTGGATGATGGCGACCGACGAACGCGCGCGCTTGATCGGCTCCGCCGGCTTTTCCGGGATGACCTCGGCGGGCTTGGCGGCCGACTGCGGCTGTGCCGGCGCGGCCGTGGTCGTCGGCGTGGTGTTGGTCGTCGGCGCGGCGGGCTGCGGGACGATCGGTTGGGCCCCTGGCCCGCTTGGCGCCGGCCGCGCGACGGGCGCGGGTCGCGATTGCTGCGGCGCGACGACTGGCGCAGGGGCGGTCGGCGGCGTCTGGGCGGTCGGGGGTTGCTGCGGCGCGTTTTGCAGCGCCCAGGCGCCGCCGCCGACGAGCGAACCCGCCACGGCCAGCATCGTCACGCCCGTCGATGGCCGCCGGATCATCATCCTATTCGGGCGACCAGGGCTTGTAGTCACTGGAGGCGACCGCGCGCTCGCCGCCGCGGGCCAGCGAACCCTTCGGACGCCAGGCGTGGATCGTGCCGGTCAGGTTGGGATGATGGTCCTTTTCCCAGGCGCGGCGCTTCAGCGGCGCCGTGGTCGGCGGCTCGTCGAACGTATAGTGCAGCCAGCCGCTCCATTCGGGCGGGACCTTGGAGGCCTCGGCGTAGCCGTCGTAAATGACCCAGCGGCGCTTGTGGTCGTCGTAGCTGTCGCTGTTGTCGCGCGCCTCGAAATAGCGGTTGCCGTAGTCGTCCTGGCCCACGAACACGCCACGACGGCTAATGTGGAAGCGCTGACCGATGGTCGCACCGTTCCACCACGTGAAGATCGCTTTCAGCACCGCGTCAGCACCAATCTCGCAAAGGTCCCAAATCTGGGAGGGTTTCGGGCAACGCCGAGGCGTTGCGAAGCGGCCGGACTATAGGTCGGCGGCCTTCCAGCGTCCAGCTTCGGCCGTGACGTTCCGACTTCAACATCTTGTGGATCAGGCGCTCGCCGCACCCCACATCTATTGAAGGGCGCGGTTCGGCGATCTAGGATGGCTAATTCTTGGCGCACCCTGGCGCCCAGGCCGCGGAATCGCCCATGCGCATCCAGTCCCGACACCCCGCCCCCGCCCAGCGCATCGAGCCGCGCGAGATCGAACGCGCCGACGCCGTCATCGAGGTGCTGGCGCCCGAGGGCTGGACCGACGCCCGTGTCGAGGCCTGGCTGGACTGGGCCGCCGAGGATCAGAACGATCGGGCGTTCGACTCCGAGGCGCCGCTGGGCGGCGGCCCCGCCCGCTACGCCGACCGTCTGGCCAGGACGGGTCTTTCGGACGGCCTGTTCGGCGACGCCGCGGATGCCGACGCCTTCCGCGACGCCCTTCTGGCCACCATGCTGGCCGGCGTCGCCTCGCCGGTCGGCGCGTCGGCGGCGCCTCAGCGTCTGCCTGATATCGGCGAGATCGAGTTCAAGCGCGCCGCCGAGGGGCACTTGGCCCGCTGGCGGTCGGCGCGGCTGGCCGTGAAGGCCGCCGCTCTTCTCGACGCGGCCCTGGCCCAGGTCGGCGACGCCGTTGAACGCTGCCATGGAGACGCCAAGGCCTGCGCCGATCCGTCGAAGAACAGCGCGCTCGGCCGCGCCGCGCGCCGGGCCCGCGAACTGGGCGCCGACGACGTCATGATCCTGGACGCGATCGCCCTGGCCGGCGGACCGCGCACGGGCCTGATCGAGCCGGACGCCGAGGCCCCCGCCCCCGTCGTCGCCTCGGCTTCCCGCCAGGGCGTGGCCGCCGTCGACGAAGCCGCCTCCTTCGCCGCCCAGGTCGGCTGGGAAACCAGCGCCCTGATCCTGGCCTTGTCGCCCGAGGACGCCGAGACCCTGGCCCGAGGCGCGCCGGTCCGCGCCGCCATCGACGTGACCGCCTTCCAGCACGACGAGTCCTTCGACAGCGCGGGCTTCAACCAGGTGGTGGGACTGTGGGCCACGGCCCTGGAGATCGAGCGCGGCGACCGCCCGGCCGAGATCGGCCTGGCCGGGATCGGCGACTGGCTGTTGATCCAGGGCCTCTCGGCCGCCGGCGACGCGGGACGCGACGCCGCCTCCGCCCTGTGGGCCCTGACCGTCGGCGCCGCGCTCAGCGCCAGCGCCGAGGCCGCCGCGGTGCTCGGCGTCGATCCCGCCTTCGCTCAGGAACGCCAGACCGTGCTGCGCGGCCTGGCCGAGCGTCGGGTGCGCGCCGCCGCCCTGCGCTCGCCGCTGGCCTCGGAGGCCGCCGCCGCCCTGGCCGTCGCTCACGGCCTGGCCCGCAAGCACGGTCTGCGTTCTTCGCGCCTGGTCGCCGCCTTCGCGGATCCCGAGACCGCCCTGCGCCTGGGCGGTAAGGCTCTTGGCCACGCGGCCGCCGCCGCGCCTGTCTCGACCGCCCAGACCGCCGACGGTCTGCTGGTCCCGACATTCAGCGCCGCGGCTCATCTTTGCCTGACCGAGGCCGGGGCCGATTTCGACGCCGCCCGCCGCCACGCCATGGGCCATGGCTCGCTGGCCGAGGCCCCTGCGATCGATCACCTGGTTCTGCAGGCGCGCGGCTTCACCGCCCACGAGATCGAACTGGCCGAAGACGCCCTGCGCCATGCCGACGGTTTGCGCGCCGCCTTCACCCCGGCCGTGATCGGGGCCGGCTTCCTCAGCGACGTGTTGGGCGTTCCCGCCGAGGCTCTGGCCGATCCCAATTTCGACACCCTGACCTTCGCCGGCTTCTCGGAGATCGAGATCGAGGCGGCCGAGCGCCACGCCCTCGGCGCGCGTCGACTGTCGGACTGCGAAGCCTTGGAGGGCGAACTGCGCGCCCTGTTCGCCGCCATCGAGGCGCCGGCCCTGGCCGATCGCCTGGCGATGATCGCCGCGGTCGAAACCTTCACCTGTCTGGCGGTTCCCGCTGTGCTGGACGTGCCGTTCGACGCGCGCCCCGCCGACGCCGCCCGTCTTCAGGCCGCCGCCGCTCGGGCCGGCGTCCGCGCGCTGCGCCTCAACCGCATCGCGGCGCCCGCGGGTTTCGTCCTTCGCTTGCCGGAGGCCGAAGCCGAGGCCCCCAAGCCGGCTCGCGCCGAGGCGCCCTTCGCGGAGGCCCCGCCGGCCCCGGTCAAGGAGCGGATCGTCGAGCGCGTGGTCGAGCGGATCGTCGAACGCGGCGGCCGCGCGCGCCGCAAGCTGCCCGATCGTCGCAAGGGCTATATCCAGAAGGCCGCGGTCGGCGGCCACAAGGTCTATCTGCACACCGGCGAGTACGAGGACGGCGAGGTCGGCGAGATCTTCATCGACATGCACAAGGAAGGCGCCGCCTTCCGCAGTCTGATGAACAACTTCGCGATCGCCATCTCGATCGGCCTGCAATACGGCGTGCCGCTGGACGAGTTCGTCGACGCCTATGTCTTCACGAAGTTCGAGCCGGCCGGGCCGGTGACGGGCAACGATTCCATCCGTTCGGCGACTTCGATCCTCGACTATATTTTCCGCGAACTGGGCGTCTCCTATCTAGGCCGCGACGACCTGGCCAACGCCGATCCGGGCGAGTTCAACGCCGACGGCCTGGGCCGGGGCGAAGGCGTGGAGGACGGCGCGATCGAGGCCGAGCCCCTGCCCGCCAGCAAGTTCATCTCCAAGGGCTTCTCGCGCGGCGCGGCGCCGGACAATCTGGTGTTCCTGCCGTTCGGCGGCCGCCGCGATCAGGAGCCGCGCCCCGCGGGCCCTCTCCAGACCGGCGAGGGCGGCGATGTCTGCCCGGCCTGCGGCGACCTGGCCCTCAGCCGCAAGGGCGGCCTGGTGGTCTGCGACAGCTGCGGAACCCAGGCCGGCGACGGATCCCAAGGCGAGAGCGACGCCGGCTAGACGCGCCAAGTCGGGCGTTTGCCTGGCCTTAAGCTTGCATGGCCATGCTTGATCGCCGTTCCCGTCGAAAGATCCGCGCCAGAATGAAACCGCTGCTCACGATCCTCGTCGCCGCCGGTCTGCTGATCGTCGCGGCGCCCGCAACGGCCCAGAACGCCGGCCAGATCGCCAATGTCCGGGCCGGGGCCAACTGCCCGCGCTGCAACCTGTTCCAGGCCGATCTGTCGGGCAAGGTGCTGAAGGGCCGCAACCTGGCCGGAGCCCGCTTGCGCCAGGCCGATCTCAGCCTGGCCGAGATGAACCGCACCAGCTTCGCCGGCGCCGATCTGCGCGATGTCAATTTCTACGGCGGCGTGTTCGGCGGGGCCAGCTTCGCCGGCGCCAATCTGACCAACGCCAGCCTGGTCGGCGCCTATCTGCAAGGCGCGAATTTCCGGGGCGCGATCCTGACCGGAGCCAACCTTTCCGGGGCCGAGATGGACCGGGCCACGGGCCTGACCCAGGCCCAGCTGAACCGGGCGTGCGGCGATTTGTCCACCCGCCTGCCGCGCGGGTTTTCCGTGCCCGCCTGCCGTTAAACTTCCGTCATTACCGCGATTTAAGTGGCGCTTGCCCATCGCCGGCCCCAAATCGTAACCCACACGGTCGCTTATCTTGACCGGTCTGGAGGTTTTGATGTCCCGCTTGCGGATCACGGTCGCCGCTCTGTCCCTCGCCTTGTCGGCCCTGGCTCATCAGGCCTATGCCGGTGTCGAGGACAAGGACGTGCCGCGCATGATCTCACTGGGCGGCACGTGCGTGGGCTGCGAGCTGTCGGGCCGCAAGCTGACCGGCGCCCGCTTCACCGGCGCCAACTACGCCAAGGCCAACCTGATCGGCGCCGACCTGCGCGGCGCCAGTTTCTTCGGCTCCAACTTCACGGGCGCGGACCTGTCGCGGGCCGACATGCGCGGCGCCGAGATGCGCGGCGCGGGCTTCTCCCACGCCATCTTCACCGACGCCAAGCTGTCGGGCATCGAGAGCAGCGGGGCCAACTTCATCGGCGCCGACCTGGGCCGGGTCGACCTGTCGAGCAGCGAACTGCACGGCGCCAGCTTCCAGGGCGCCAACCTGGAGCGCGCCAACCTGTCGAGCAGCGAGCTGATCGGCGCCAACCTGCTGGGCGTCAACGCCAAGGGCGCCAATTTCAGCTCGGCCGAGCTGAACGCCAGCAACATGACCGGCGGCAATTTCGAGCGGGCCAGCTTCCGCGACGCCGAATTCACCGGTTCGACCCTGCGCGGCGCGATCTTCAACGGAGCCGACTTCCGGGGCGCCGACCTGTCGGGCGCCAGCCTCAACGGCGCGGACCTGTCGAACGCCCGCGGCCTGACCCAGGACCAGCTGGACGAGGCCTGCGGCGACGGCTCCACCCGGGTTCCGAGCGGGCTGAACGTCCGCAACTGCGGGGTCAATGTCCGCGTCCGCGTCAGCCCCAGCTTCCAGCGCGCCCAGGCCGAAGCCGCCCGGGCCGAGGTGGAAGCCCATCGCGCCGAGATCGAGGCCGCGGCCCGCGTGACCATTCCCAGGCCGCCGAAGCCGCCCAAGCCCCCTAAGGAACCGAGGTAGCGAGCGGTTCTCCCGAAGCAAAAAAGCCCTCCGATCCTGCTGGACCGGAGGGCTTTTTCGTATGGGCGAAACCCGACCGATCTAGACCTTGATCGGCGGGGCCGAGCGGATGTGCAATTCCTTGTATTGCCGCTCCTGAGCCTCGGCCGGGGCGTTCATCAGCAGGTCCTGGCCCTGCTGGTTCAGCGGGAAGGCGATCACCTCGCGAATGGCCACCTGCTCGGCCAGCAGCATGACGATCCGGTCGATGCCGGGCGCCAGGCCGCCGTGCGGCGGGGCCCCGAAGCGGAAGGCGTTCAGCATGCCGCCGAACTGCGCCTCGACCACCTCGGCGCCGTAGCCGGCGGTCTCGAAGGCCTTGAGCATGATCTCCGGCTTGTGGTTGCGGATCGCGCCCGAGCACAGCTCGTAGCCGTTGCAGACGATGTCGTACTGGTAGGCGCGGATGGTCAGCGGGTCCTGGGTCTCCAGGGCCTCCAGACCGCCTTGCGGCATCGAGAACGGGTTGTGCGAGAAGTCGACCTTCTTCTCGTCCTCGTTCCATTCGAACATCGGGAAGTCGACGATCCAGCAGAACTTGAACTGGTTCTCGTCGACCAGCTTCAGCTCGGTCCCGACCCGGGTGCGGGCCAGGCCCGCGAACTTGGCGAACACGGCCGGATCGCCGGCCACGAAGAAGGCCGCGTCGCCTTTGCCCAGGCCCAGCGACTCCATCAGCGCCTGGGTCGGCTCACCGAGGTTCTTGGCGATCGGGCCGCCCCAGCCGCCCTGGTCTTCGCTCCAGAACACGTAGCCCAGGCCCGGCTGGCCCTCGCCCTGCGCCCAGCTGTTCATGCGGTCGCAGAAGGCGCGGCTGCCGCCGGTCGGGGCGGGAATGGCCCACACCTGGTTCTTGGCGTCCGCGCCCAGGATCTTGGCGAACAGGCCGAAACCGCCGTCGCGGAAGTGCGCGGAGACGTCGGCCATCTTGATCGGGTTGCGCAGGTCGGGCTTGTCGCTGCCGTACCAGGCCATCGACTGGGCGTAGGTCAGGCGCTCGAAGCCCTTGTGCTCCATCACCTGGCCGAAGTCGTTGGTGAAGGTGTGGACGCCGTCGATCGGCGAGACCGGCTTGCCGCCCGAGAATTCCTCGAACACGCCGTGCATCACCGGCTCGATGGCCGCGAACACGTCTTCCTGGGTGACGAAGCTCATCTCGACGTCGAGCTGGTAGAATTCCAGCGACCGGTCGGCGCGCAGGTCCTCGTCGCGGAAGCACGGGGCGATCTGGAAGTAGCGGTCGAAGCCCGAGACCATCAGCAGCTGCTTGAACTGCTGGGGCGCCTGGGGCAGCGCGTAGAACTTGCCCGGATGCAGGCGCGACGGCACCAGGAAGTCGCGCGCCCCTTCCGGCGACGAGGCCGTCAGGATCGGGGTCTGGAACTCGTTGAAGCCCTGGGCGAACATCCGCGAACGGATCGACTGGATCACCTTGGACCGCAGCACGATGTTCTTGTGCAGGGTCTCGCGGCGCAGGTCGAGATAGCGGTGCTTGAGGCGGATTTCCTCAGGGTAGTCGGGCTCGCCGAACACCGGCAGCGGCAGCTCGGCGGCTTCGCTCAGCACCTCGACGGCCGAGACGCGAATCTCGATCTCGCCGGTCGGCAGGTTGGGGTTCACCACCGAAGCGTCGCGGGCGACCACCTCGCCGTCGACCCGGATCACGCTCTCGGCGCGCAGGCGCTCGACCACGTCGAAGCCCGGGGTTTCGGGGTGCAGCACCAGCTGGGTCAGGCCGTAATGGTCGCGCAGGTCGATGAAGACCAGGCCGCCGTGGTCGCGCTTGCGGTGGATCCAGCCCGACAGCCGGACCTGGGATCCGGTGTCGGCGGCCCGCAGGGCGCCGCAGGTGTGGGTGCGATAGGCGTGCGTCGAGGTCATGGAAAGTCTTTGAAACGCGATGATTTGCAAGGCGCGGAAAGGCGCATGAGGGGGCGTGGATGTCAAGGATTCTGGGCCAAAGTCCCTCCCCCCGTGGGGGAGGCGGCCGAAGGCCGGTGGGGGGAGTTTCAGGACCGAAGATCGCATTCCCGGCCACTGGCCTAAAACTCCCCCCACCGTCGGCTGCGCCGACACCTCCCCCACAGGGGGAGGACCTAGGACGCATGACTTCGCCGCCTCACGCGGGAACCGCTGAGGTGATGGAAAGGGTCGCGGAGCGCCGGACACCGTCCGGAGTTTGAACAAGAATACCGTTTCGACGAAGCCCGATCGCTCCGCGCCATCGTTATCCGGAAGCCCGCGACGCTGAGCCCTGTTAGGGCCTCGCCGCCTTGAAGCCTCCGACGGGCGGGC
>NZ_LMFQ01000013.1 GCF_001426905.1 Caulobacter sp. Root1455 | reverse complement strand
GCCATCATCGGCCAGATGGACACCGGGGCGGTGCTGGAGCCGGCGGTCAAGTACCAGCGCATCGCCCAGACCAAGGGCCTGCCCCGGGATAACCATTAGAATGCGACGGGAAGAGGCCAGGTCGCGACCGATCCGCTTGTTGCTGGCCCTGGTTGTCGGCCTTGGCGCCGCGACCGCCGCGCAAGGCCAGGTCTGGCGCGCTGACAGCGGGCAGGGGACCTACAGCAACCCGCCGCTCTACGCCGACTATCCCGACCCGGACATCATCCGGGTCGGCGAGGATTTCTACTTCGCCTCGACGACATTCGTGAACGCGCCCGGCCTGACGATCCTGCACTCCAGGGACCTGGTGAACTGGGACATCGCCGGCCACGTGATGCCCCGCCTGGAGGGCAATCCGAAATACGATCTCAGCGACGGCGGCGACTATCGCCACGGCGTCTACGCCCCCAGCCTCCGCCACCACAACGGCCGCTTCTATATCGTGGTCACGCCGGTGGGACAGAACAGCCGCATCTACTCGGCCGCCGACGTGCGCGGCCCCTGGGCCGTGCACGAGTTCGACCGCGAGGCGTTCGATCCGGGCCTGTTCATCGATGACGACGGAAAGGCCTACATCGCCACCTCCATCGGCTCGGACGGAACGGTGCGTCTCCTGACCCTCAACGGCGATCTGACCGCCGTCACGGGGGAACAGAAAATCCACTACATCCAGGGCGCGGAGGGCTCCAAGCTTATCAAGCGCGGCGGCTGGTACTACCTGTTCAACGCCATTCCGCGACGCCTGGCCCTGACCGTGTCGCGGGCCAGGACCCTGACCGGGCCGTGGGAGACCCGCGACCAGATCGACGACACCACCGGCGGACACCAGGGCGCCCTGGTCGATCTGCCGGACGGCGGCTGGTACGGCTTCGTCATGCGCGACGCCGGCGCCATCGGCCGGGTCACCAATATCAGCCCGGTGTTCTGGCGCGACGACTGGCCGGTCTGGGGCACCCCCGAGGCGCCCGGCCGCGTGCCGAATGCGGCCGCCAAGCCGATCCTGGGCGAGCCGTTCGCGCAGCCGCCCAGCACCGACGATTTCAGCGGCCGCGCGCTGGGGCGGCAATGGCAATGGAACCACAATCCCGATGACAGCCGCTGGTCGCTGAGCGCGCGTCCCGGCTTCCTGCGCCTGAACGTCACGACGGCTCCGGACATGTGGACCGCCCGCAACACCTTGCTGCAGAAGGGGCAGGGCCCCAAGGCACGGGGCGTCGTCAAGCTGGACGTCCGGGGGCTGACGGTCGGCGACGCCTGCGGCTTTGGCACGTTCGGCAAGTTCTCGAGCCAGATCGTGGTCGCCCGCGCGCCGGACGGGCAGGGCGCCCTGAGCGCGCGGCTGGTCGAAAGCACCGACGCCGGACCCAAGACCTCGCCGCGCGGCGCGCCGCGCTCGGTTCCGCTCGGCGATCTCTGGTTGTCGGTCGCCATGGACTTCACCACCGACAAGGCCGTCCTGGCCTACAGCCTCGACGGCCGGTCCTGGACGCGGATGCCCGGCGATTTCCCTCTGGCCTTCGACTGGCGCACCGGCACCTTCCAGGGCGAGCAGTTCGGGCTGTTCTGCTACAATCCCGCCGGCGGCGACGGGCGGATCGACGTGGACAGCTTCACATTGAGCAAGCCCTGAGACGTCGGTTCGTCACATCGACGAGCGGGTATCCTCAAGCGCCAGGTCGACGAGCGCGCGCATGGCCGCGCTGGCCGCCTCGGGATCGCCGGCGACAATGGCGTCGCAGACCCTGGCGTGGTCCGGGACCGGATCGCGGGGCAGGGCCCGCGAGCGCTGCTTGAACTCGGTCGTCCAGCTGACCGCGGCGCTGATGCTGGCGCTCAGCGCCATCATCGCGCTGTTGTGCGTGGCGCGCAGCAACGCATCGTGGAAGGCGCGGTCGGCCGCCCGGCCGGCCTCGGTCGCCAGGGTATGGCGCCGCATCTTGGCCAAGGCGTCCTTCATCGCCTTGATGTCGTCCTTGTCGCGCCGCTCCGCGGCGAAGCGGGCGGCGGCCGGTTCGACCACGGCGCGCAGTTCGAACAGGTCGCGCACGAAGGCCAGGTCCGGCTCGGCCGAGAACGCCCAGGCCAGGACCGTCGGGTCCAGAACGTTCCAGCGGCTGCGCGGCAGGACGCGCGTGCCGGCCTTTGGGCGGCTTTCCACCAAACCCTTGGCCGTCAGCACCTGCACGGCCTCGCGATAGGCGCTGCGCGAGACGTCGAGAGCGGCGGCGTTGGCGATTTCGCCCGTCAGGGTCTCTCCCGGGGCGATTTGGCCCGAGACGATCGCCGTGCCGAGATAGTGGGCCACCGCACCGCGCAAGCGACGGCCGGAGCCTTTCACCGACCGGGGAGTCGACGTCTCGTCCGCGGCGTCGATGGGCGTTGGCGTTGAATCGCGAGGTTCCATATCTCGCCAATAAGCGCGGCAGGCCGCGTCTTGGCAAGTTATGAAGCGCGCCTCCATATAATGGGAGCGTTCCCAGCGTCTTCTGTTTCGAAGGCCTTTTTTCGGCGGCGCGTTAGGTCGCCGCTAGGGTTCCAGCTGCACCACGACGATCGACTTTGCCGGGATGTCCAGCCTGAGGCCGTCACGGCCGGCTTTCGCGCTGAACGGCCTTGGGGCCACCACGGCGGGCGCTTCGAAGGTGTTCACCGCATCGACCCGAGCCGCGGTCAGCACCTGGCCGCGAGCGTTCGTGGCCTTGGCGCCGGTCAGGTCGGCCAAGATCGAGGCCGGACGCGCGGGATCAAGGTTGGTCACCGCCAGCCACAGCCTGCCCTGGGTGTCCCGCGCGGCGATGGCGT
This sequence comes from Caulobacter sp. Root1455, assembly GCF_001426905.1. Taxonomy (GTDB): domain Bacteria; phylum Pseudomonadota; class Alphaproteobacteria; order Caulobacterales; family Caulobacteraceae; genus Caulobacter. Next base: position 38,379 of record NZ_LMFQ01000013.1, on the reverse strand, counting down.
CCACGCGCGGCAATTTGATGTCGCCCTGAACATACGTGCCCGCGTCGAAGTTGACGGGCATTGCCGTCGCGTCCTGGAAGGGCAGGTACATCTTGTAGACATGATAGGTCGGGGTCAGGACCATCCTGTCCTTATCGGTCAGGATCATCGCCTGCAACACGTTGATCATCTGGGCGATGTTGGTCATCCGCACCCGGTCGGCGTGGCGGGCGAAGATGTTGAGGTTCAGGGCCGCCACGATCGCGTCGCGCAGCGAATTCTGCTGGACCAGGAAGCCGGGATTGGTGTCTTCGAGCGGCGCCAGCCAGACGCCCCACTCATCGACGACCAGCGGCACCTTCTTTTCCGGATCGTACCTATCCATGATCGCCGCGTGCTGGGCGATCAGGCCGTCCATGCCCAGCGTCTCCTTGACCAGCTTGGCGTAGGCGGTCTCGTCGAACTTCGTGCTCGAGTAGGAAGGCGGCCAGCCGCCGGTCGTGTAGGAGTGCAGCGACAGGCCTTCGATGTTCCAGGCCCAGTCGTGCCCCTTCTGCGAGGCCATCACGGCCTCGGTATAGGCCGGGTCGGCCTGGTTGGGGCCGACGGCGATCCGCTGCATCGCCTCGGCGCCGGTCTGCTTGGGGTTGTAGTTGCGGACGAAGCGGGCGTAGCGCTTCATCTCGTCGGTATAGTATTCGGGAGTCATCGCCCCGCCGCAGCTCCAGCTTTCGTTGCCGAGGCCCAGATACTTGACCTTGTACGGCGCGCGATGACCGTTGGCGGCGCGCTCCTTGCCCGCGGTCGTCTCGGGATCGGCGGTCATGTACTCGATCCACTCGGCCGCTTCCTGGACCGTTCCCGATCCCAGGTTGACCGAGACGTAGGCCTCGCTGCCGATCTGGTCGACGAAGTCCATGAACTCGTCCGTGCCGAAGGTGTTCGGCTCGACCGCGCCGCCCCAGTTGGAGTTGATCGTCTTGCGGCGGCTCTCGGCCGGGCCGATCCCATGGCGCCAGTGGTACTCGTCGGCGAAGCAGCCGCCCGGCCAACGGACATTGGGAACCTTGATGGCGCGCAGGGCCTGGACCACGTCGTCGCGGATCCCGCGCGTGTTGGGGATCGGCGAGTCCTTGCCCACCCAGACGCCGCCATAGATGCCCGTTCCCAGATGCTCGGCGAACTGGCCGAAGATGTTGCGGTCGATCTTGGGTCCAGGGGCGCCGGCGTCGATCCGCAACGCGATAGGCGGTTCGGCCCTGCCCTGAGCCTGAACCAAGGTGGGCGCGGCCAGCATGAAGGCCAGGGCGCAAGCGGCCAGCGGACGAGTGGCTCTGATCATCTCTTATCCCCCTTGAACGCCGACGCTGAGGGGCGCCAGCGGCGATCGCATCGGCGTCGCCATCGGTTTACGGGTTGTTTGAATGGGAGGTCCCGCCGGGCTTGGCGGCGGTCCGGCGTGCGTCATGGTCCCCCGACCGCGTCCGGCCGGGCGTCATGGGCGTAGACACCCAGCAGCGCGCCGACAAAGCCTCCAGCGGTCTTGGTCGAAAGGATCGTGCCGTCCTCGCCCGCCTTCAAGGTCCTCCATTGGCCGGGCGCCAGCGCGTAGGAAAAATCATAAAGGCCGCCGCGGGCGGTGATCTTCAGCCAGACCGGAGCGCCGGTCTTCAGCGTGACAGGCGCGCTGGCGACCTCCACGCCCCCCGCCGCGTCCTTCGGGCCGGCGCGGCGCTCGAGCACAATCTTGTCCTGGCCGCCGGCGTCTTTGGTCACGCCCAGGAAGAAGTAGTAGTCGTCGTTCTGCACGGCGACCATGCCGGCCTTGTCTCCGGCCTTGCTGGGGGCAAAGCGCATTTGGGTCGAGGCGCTGGCGTTGATGTGCTGTTGGCGACGCCCCCAGAACGAAGGCTGGGTCATGCCCCCGATCGTCTCGGGGCGGGCCGTCAGGATCAGCTTTCCGCCGTCGAGCCGCCACCAACGCTGTTGCGGGATCCGCATCGTGACCCAGCTCAGCGGCAGGGCCTTGCCGTCGAACTCCTCGCGAACCGTGAAGCCGCCGGCGGTTGGCGGCGGCGTGGGCGTTGTCGCGGGCAGGGCGGGCTTGGTGTGGACGTAGGGGATCGTCTTCCCCGCTTCCAGGATGACGGGCCAGCCGTCCTTCCATTCCACCGGCAGCAAGAAGGTCTCGCGGCCGGTGTTGTAGAGATCGTCGCCATAAGGCCGCACCGCCAGGAACGTCGCCCACCACTTGCCGTCCGGGGTGTCGACCAGCGTGGCGTGGCCGGCCGAGGTGATCGGCAGCGGGCGGTCCTTGGAAAGGCCCCGTTGGGTCAGGATCGGATTGTTCGCGTAGGGAACGTACGGTCCCCAGGCGCTTTTGGAGCGCAGGACCACCTGGCTGTGACCTTCGGCGGTGCCGCCCTCGGCGGCGACCAGATAGTACCAGCCGTCCTTCTTGAGGATGTGAGGGCCCTCGGGCCAGATCGGCTTGGCCGACGGATTGACGCCCTTGTCGAGCAGCAGCCGGGGTTCGCCGACGGTCTTCTTGGCCTTGACGTCGTAGCCGATCGCCCAGATCGCGCGGTGGCCGCTATACTCCGGCGGCCCCGGGGGCGCGCCGTTGAAGACGATCATGGCGCCGCCGTCGTCGTCGAAGAACAGATACGGATCGATGCCTTCCACCGCCGGCAGCCATACCGGATCCGACCAAGGGCCCTTCGGATCCTTCGCGGTGATCAGGAAATTGCCGCTGCAGTCGACGCAGGTGTTCAAAATATAGAACGTCCCGTCATGATGGCTCAGGGTCGGGGCGAAGACGGCGCGCGACAGGCCCAGGCGCTTGAAGTCGAGCATGCCGGGGCGATCGATCGCGTTGCCGATCTGGTTCCAATGCACCAGATCGGTGGAGTGGAAGACCGGAAGCCCCGGAAACCAGGCGAAGGTCGAACTGACGAAGTAGAAGTCCTTGCCGACCCGCATGACGGCCGGGTCGGGATAGGTCCCCTTCAGGATCGGGTTGGCGTACTGGGTCGCGGTCGGCTTGAAGGCGGCGTCCGAAGGATCGGCGCCGGTATATTCGAACCACTCGAACGCCGCCTCGGGGCCGGCGCGCCGACCATCGGTCGGGCCTGGCGTCTCAAGCGGACCTTGGGCCTGGGCGACGCCGGCGGCCACAAGGAGGAGGGCCACGAGGCCTTGGCGGATCATTTGACGTCGTTCCTCCGAGCACCGCGATTGAGGTCGCGTTTGTTCTTATGTCCGGCAAATCGCGCGATCAGGGTCGTCGGCTGGCCGGGTCCAAGTCATCCTAATCATAGGAGTTATAAATGGTAGCGCTAACTTTGGGCGCCGGGCTCGTGATTTTGTAGGCCGTCGCCGCCTTGGGCGGGCGCCGTGTTTCCGGAGTTTGTCGGAGTAATGCAAGGCGTTCCCGGTCGGCTCGGGCAAGCCGGGCGCGATGGTGTTCGGCGGCGTCGCGGCCGAGCGGCTGCACGCCGAAGCGGCGCTGTCCCAGACGTCGGCGACCTGGGGCTCGACTCCCCGGGCTTGGCCGAGACGGGAGGCGACCATGTCCGCGACCTCGACAGCGAGGAGTGATCGCCAGGAATGAATAGGAATATCTTCCTGGCTCAAGGGGCGCGGCGACGACCGATTCAAACTCGGAAGGAAGGAATGTATTCCTATTTCAGGCGCGCTGACGACTTGGGCGACCCGTCGTTGCCCCGATATCGTTGGGCCCATGAGGCTCAAGGCGCCTGGGTGCGCGCGGTCTCGGCGCTGGGGTGGAAGGTGTGTCCGGCCGCCACCGCGTAGGCGGGACCGTCGTCGAGGCGGACATTGGTCGGGGCGACGCCGTCGCGCACCCGCTGGAGGTCGGCCAGGAACAGACGTCTGAGAAGCGCGACGCCCGCATCGCTGGTCGCCAGGTTCTCCTCGGAGTGGAAGGTGACGGGGCCTTGGCCGACCTGGGCCTCGTAGTCCCCTGGCGACCGGCGGCGCTCCTCCTCGGTCATGTCGAACCAGCTCTTGCCCTCGTAGACCGGGATTTCCGAGAACTTGAACTTCGGCAGCCACTTGGGAACCCGCAGCGCGGTGAAGATGCGGGTGTGGGTGTTGTCGATGGGCAGGTACCAGGAGATGTTCGTGCAGGGCCCCGGCGTCGTGAAGGCGGGGTGGGGCGAGATGCGAACGGTGGGCAGCAGCACCTCGACGACGCGCACGAAGTCCTCGCCGTTGCGCATCCTTCGCACCTGGGTCGAGGCCACGCCGCCGGGCGTCTTCGCGAAGCTGATATCGGGCCGCACGGCCAGCAGCTCGCTGAACTGCACCGAGCTGAAGGTGCTGTGCAGCACGAACACATGGTAGGGGTCCATCACGTTCTCGAACGCCTGGAACCAGTTGCACGGCATGATCGCGGGGCCGCCGGAACCGATGCTGGTGTCGTCCGCGCGGATTTCCTGGTTCGGCGCGAGGGTTTCCAGCACGTCGTAGCGGGGCAGGGCCGGCATTTGGTCCAGGGGGCCCATGTAGATGAAGATCAGGCCATAGAGTTCGCGCGTCGGATACGAAGGCTGGCGAACGCGGTCTCGCAGCCGCCCGCCGTCCGGCTCGCACGGTTGCTCCAGGCAGCGCCCCCGCGCGTCGAACAACCATCCATGATAGCAGCAGCGCAGCCCCTGCGGCTCGACCTTGCCGTAACGCAGATCGGCGCCGCGATGCGCGCAGCGGGCATGGAAGGCTCCGACCTCGCCATGGCCGGACCGGAACAGCACGAGGTCTTCGCCCAGCGCCCGCACCGGTCGCGGTTCCGCGTCCAGCTCCGACGCCTTCAGCACCGGGTGCCAGTACCGGCGCAGAAGCTCGCCCGCCGGCGTGCCCTTGTCGACCTGCGTCAGCAGGGGATCGTAGCTCGGGGGCGGCAGGTCATAGGCCGAGAAGCGACCGTCGGAGTGCTGGACCATGCGTGAACCTCGAAGGCTTGAGCGTGGGAGAGCGGTGTCGCGGTGATGGGCTAGAGGCCAAATCCGATGCGGATATAGATGCTGCGGTTCGGATCGCTGAAAGCCGCGCGACCGTGGAGAACCGTCCTGTTGTCCAGCAGGGCCATGTCGCCCTTGCGCCAGGACAGCTTGTACTCGACCTCGCGCGAGGCGCGCAGGGCGTCACGCAGGATCTCGAGCGGAAAGGCCTCGTCCTCCTCGGTGAGCATGGTCATCTTGCCCAGCGCCAGGAGGCCTTCTTCGGGCATTTCGAGCGTATAGAGGTAGGTCAGGCCGGAGTTGGAGAACGCCACCCCCTCGCGGCGCGCGGCGGTTCGGGTCGCCGGCGTCACGAAGTCCATGATCAAGGTGTCGTCGTCCACGCGGCACGTGGCCGCCTCGCCGCGCTCGACATCCAGCGCGGACGTCAGTTGCTCGTCGATCATGTACATCGCCTCGGCATGATCGTCCGTCATCAAGGTGCGTTGCCAGAGTTCGGGACCGATCCGCAGCCGGTACCGGACCTTGCGTTCGGCGAAGAATTTCTGGGACTCGGGGCTGAGCCGCTCGAACAGCTCGAAACCGTCGTAAAGCGTGGTCTCGCCTTCGGAATCGGGCGGATGGTTGCAGTAGAAGAACAGGGTGGCGGGGATCGGGGCCGCGTAACCCCGCTCGACGTGGGCCGGAATGCCCTCCATGCCGGGCACCACGGTCTGGGTCGTGCCGTCGTCGCTGATGTACATCCGCCCGACATCGTGATGGACGAGGAATTCGGGCGCGACTTCCTGTGACAGCGTCTCGAAGTCGTCGACCGTCAGCTCGAAGCCCCGCAGGATCACCGCCCCGTGTTCGGCGACCTTCTTGGACAACATGGCGCGGTCGATCCGCGACAGGTCATCCCGGCTTCCGGTCAGGACCAGGCCCATTCGTTCGGTCAGCGGGCTCTCGACGATCATTGGCGATCTCCAGGGAGGCGGCCGCCGCGGCGGCCTGCTGCGGCGCGCGTGTCAGGAGGCGAAATCCGATCCAAACTCGCGCTCGAAGATTTCGCGGGACGCCGCGCCCCACGTCGATCGCGGCGCGGCGTCGCGAGCGCTCAGCAGATAGCGCCGCCGCATCGCCGCATCCTCGCCCGACAGGTCGGCCAGATCATGGAAGACCTCGGCCAGGGCAAGGGGGTCCTCGCCGCTGGCCTCGAGCAGCTCGGCCGCGCGGCGCAGGTCCGCGATCACTTGGCCGCGCCGATTGAACAACTTTGGCAGGCGCTTGCCCGAACCGGCGCGCAGCAGGCGGATGGCGACATGGTCGGGCGCGAGTTCAACCGCCCTGTCCAGGTGGACCAGTCCATTGCGGACCGTCGCCGGCTTGGTGACGAAGTTTCGGGAATCTCGCGCGATCATGATGGTGGCGTTGCCGAGATAGGCCAAGGCCAAGGCGTGGTCCGGCTCGGCGGCGAGCAGGCGCTTCAACGCGGTCTCGGCCTGGGCCGCCTCGCCCCTGACGCCCAGGGCGGCCAGGTTGTGGTGCGCGAGCGCCCGGATCCACAGCGTCGCGGAATCCGCTTCGTCCGCCAGGTCGCCCAGACGGGCTCGCAGGTCGGCTTCGTTCCAGAGCCGCCGGACCTCCTGGGCCCCTGGCGGAAGCGCTGGCGGGTCGGCTTGCGTCATTTCACGGCCAGGAACAGATGCGACGGCGCGCCGCTTCCGGCGCGCGCGTGGCCGGGGGGCATGATCTGGTCGAGATATCGATCCGTGTCCGTGCCGGCGATGTCTTGGTAGCCGATACGCTCAAGCCAGGCGCGCATCTCCTCGGGACCGACGGGCGAGATCCAGCGTTCCTGGCTCGCGGCGGCCAGGCGCGCCAGGGCGCCTTCGCCGCCTCGCGAGGCGTCCCCGGCGGTGGAGAAGGCGATCCGCGCGGGCCCGCGCATCCGCAGCGGCAGGCCAAGCAGGCGCTCGATCGCCTCCCGCGACAGATAGACCAGAACACCCAGGCAGGAGAAGAAGGTCGGGGCGGAGACGGACAGACCCTGTGCGATCAACAGGTCCAGCAGATCGTCCCGCTCGAAATCGGCCTCGACGAACCTCAGATTGGCGGGGGTCTCCAGCCCGGAGGCGGCCAGGCGCTCTCGCTTTTCGGCCTGTTCGGCGGGGCGGTCGACTTCGAAGATGGTCAGCCCGCGCGCCCAATCGGGTTGACGCCAGGCGAAGCTGTCCAGGCCCGCGCCGAGGATCACATATTGCCAGGCGACGTCTTGCCAGGCGACCTCGGGGGCGGTCTGGCGCAGCGCGTCTTCGGCATAGCGCTGGCGGGCGAGCAGGCGACGGCGAAAGCCTCGCACGGGACTGGTCTGGAACAGCTCCGGGCGCCGCTCGACCAGGCCGCGTTCGTCCGCGTTCAACAGGGACCAGGCCGCGCCGTCCTCGAGAATGCGCGGCTCCGGATCGAACAGGTGATGGACGGCGCGCTGCAGCCCCACGCTGAAGGCGGTGTTGCCGCTCGCGAGCGTCATGCCGATGCCCCGAGCGCGTCGCCCGCGGGCCGGTTGGACGGTCTCCAAACCTCCGCCTCGCAACGGCGTGTCATGGCGTTTCCCCCGGTGTAAGCCGACGCATCGACGCCGCGTTCGGGGTCGGAGAAAAGGTCCCGAATCCCAACGTTGCGGCGAAGACAATCCCTGATTTAATGACTATGGAAATCCACTCTAAGATTGTAACAAGCCATCAATCCGATAGAGCGTCAACCGTTCTCGCGGGACCTGTCGGCCGGAAAAACTATCGACGGCGATGATCGCGCCGACGCGGCGGTTTGAGCTACCGTCATGCTCCGGGGCGTGCAAAGGTTCAATCAGGGGTTGGGCGGCGTGAGCACGGCAAATGCAATGGACGCGGGCGGGCCTTGTCGTCACGATCGCCGTGCTGGTCGGGGTCGCCATGGTGCATGGAATATCGCCTCCCGTGGCCCCTGAAGGGCATCCGACCACCTTCGGCGCGCCCGGGCGGCGGGTGTCTGGTCGACTTTTCAGTTCGGCGCGGGTCACCGCGCATCCTCATCTGGTCGTTGTCCTGCATGGCGACGCGCCAGGCCATGACCCCGTCTACCAATATGACTTCGCGCGGTCCCTGGCCGCCGACCGCGACGACACGATCGTGCTGGCGCTCCTGAGGCCGGGTTATCGAGACGGGCTGGGCGGGCGGTCGGACGGCGATCGAGGGCTGGCGGTCGGCGACAACTACACCGAGGACGCGGCCCGGCAGATGGTTGAGGCCGTGGTGGAGGCCGCGTCGCGCCTGCACGCCCGGGACACGGTGCTTATCGGCCATTCCGGCGGCGCGGCCATGGCGTTGATCATGCTGGCCGATCGGCCGAACCTGGCGTCGAGCGCCTTGATCGCGTCCTGCCCCTGCGACCTGGGCGCATGGCGTCGACACATGGCCGTCCGCGATTTCAACCCGCTTTTTCTGCTGCCCGTGCGGAGCGTTTCGCCGCTGTCCAGGATCGGCCAGCTTTCGCCCAAGCTTGATCTGCGGCTCATTGTCGGCGAGCGCGACCCGGTGGCGCCGCCGTGGCTGAGCCGACGCTTCGTGCAGGCGGGGCAGGCGCGCGGCCTGCGCGTTCGCCTGGCGCTGGCGCCGGGGGCAGGGCACGAAATCCTGGAAAGTCCGGAGATGCTGGCCGCGGCCAAGGATCTGCATTGATGATCCCCGGTTAGAAGGTCTTGGCGAATCCGATCGACAGCGAACGCGCCAGCGCGGCGGCGCCGTAGACGGTTTGGTCGCCGCCGAACGTGGTCGCGCCCACCAGGCTGACCGACCAGCCGGTGCTCAGATCCAGGACCGCCGTGGCCTGGACCAGGCCCGAGCCGTCCTGAGGGCTGATGTTGGCCAGCACCGACCCGCCGAGGCGGTCGACGAAAACCGAATCCGCGCCGACGCGCATGAAGACCGCGTCGCGGATGCGGAGCTCTTCCTCGTTGCTGGCGAAATAGTTGAGAAGGCGGAACTGGGCCTGGGCCAGTCCGCCGCCGGCGGCGATCCTGGACAGGCGCGACCACTGGGCCGCCGACGGCGCGGCGCTGCTGTGGTCGTATTCAAGAATGAAGTTGATCTTCGATGTCGGGCTGTAGCTGAAGCCGGTGGCCAGGCTATGGAAGGTCTGATCGCGCTTGGCCCCGGGCAGTCCTTCGGGCCCTGGCGGGAGCACGCCGGTCTCGCGAGCGAAATCGATCGAGCGCGCCAGGAGACTGTCGCCCACGCCGGCGCGTCCTTCCAAAAACAGCACCACGGTGTCGCCCAGGCCCGTCGAGAGATTGAGCCCCGCGGACCACCGGTCGTCGTCGTACAGCAGCAGGACTTCCGGCGCGAAATTGTGGTCCAGCGCATAGCTGGCCTTGAGCAGCCCGCGCGTGCGGGCGTTCGTCCGATAGAGATCCAGGCCCACGCCCTGGGGGCGGACATAACCGAAAGGCCGCGGTTCGCTGAGCTTTGGGGCGACGATCGCCGTCACCGCGCCCTTGTCGAACAGCGCCAGGGCCGAGACCATCACCACGCCGAGGCGGCTTTCGCGCCGCACGAGAGGGTCCAGCGAGACCTCGTCAACGTTCGAACGGCCTCGAAAGAGATCCGTGGGATTGTACGCATAGGCGACGCCGGACCGGTAGTTGACGCGGCCCAGGTTGAGCGCCGAGGTGTCGCTCGGCGTCCAGGTCAGATAGGTCTCGCGCACATAGAGCCTTATGCCGTCGCCGGACGGCGTGTCCCGGGTGGCCGAGGCGCGCAGGCTGTAGTTGAGGCGCAGCGGTCGACCTTCGCCGACCAGACCCCGCGCGTCGAGATTCAGCAGGTAGGCCTCCTGGTCGTCGCCTCGCGTCGTCCCAAACGCCGGCGAAACGCGTGTCCGGGTCTCCTGGGCGACGCCATTGAGCTTCAGCAGTGGACGGCCCGACGCCGACTGGGACTGGATCGGCGCGCTGTCGGAAAGCACGCCGATGTCTGGAAGGGGATCGGACGATGTCTGCTGCGCCAGCGCCCCAGGGGCGGTGATCGCGACCAGGATCGCCGCCAGCCCCCCCACGGCCCTGGTCATCTAGCGCGATCCAAGATGGGGCAGGTAGTCTCGCTGGAACCAGGCGTCGGGAATGTCCGCGGCCTGGAAATCGGAGAAGCGCATTTTCGTGGTCAGGCGGTTGTCGATCTGGTCCAGGATGATCGCCTCCAGCGGCCGCGTTCCGCCCAGCACGGTCTGGTAGGCGCGGTAGTAGACGATCTTCAGCAGCCTGCCGCTGTCGGCATAGTACTTGGTCTTGACCGGCAGGCTGCTGGCGGCGTCGATCCAGTGCTCGAGGCGGGCGTATACGGCGCGGTCGTTGGCGGCGGTCATGTCCAGGCGCCAGCACGCGCGATCGGCGCGGTCGGCGTCGACGACCTGCTCGCGCTTGGCGGTCTTGGCGGCGTAGTCCTTGGCCAGGTTTACCGTCAGCACGTCGCCGTTGGAGGCCTGACCCGTCAATCGCTGTTGGGGCGACACCCGCACGGTCGCGCTCGAGGACGGGTCGTAGAACCACATCAGCCGCCCGTCCATCAGCATGATCTTGCCGGCGTCGGCGGCGGGGGCGACGTAGCGCACGAGATTGCGATATTGCTGCGTGCCGGCGTCCAGCTTCGAATAGATCCGCAAGGCCAGGGTGCTGGCGACGGCTCCATTGCGGTATTCCGTCAGCGTGTTCAGCGTGCTGAACGGGCGGCCGCCGTTGCGGACCCGATCCGCCGTGACCAGGATTTGTTGCGCCGAGGGCGCGGCCTGGGCCAGCAGCGCTGGACTCGCCAGCGCCAACAGAACCTCGCGGCGCCGCCAGGCCGGCGTTTCAGACGTGCCGCAGGGCATCGACCACCTCCATGCGCGCCGCGCGATTGGCCGGCCTGACGCTGGCGAGGGTCACGATCGCCACCAGCCCGATCCAGACCCCGAACAGCAACTGCGGGAACTCGAAGAAATAGAGGCGGAAGGGGACGCGCCCGGCGGCGCCCGGCGGTGTCCAGGTCAGACCCGAGGCGTTGATCGCAAAGGCCAGGAGGCTGGCGACCAGCAGGCCCAGGGTCGCGCCCGCCAGGCCCAGGATCAGCCCTTCGGCGAGGAACAGGTTTCGCACGCCGCCGCGCTGGACGCCGAGCGCGCGCAAGGTGCCGATCTCGTTCGTGCGCTCGACGACGGTCATCTGCAGGGTGTTGACGACCGTGAACAACACGATCGTGCCGAGGATGGAGGCCACGAAGCCGAAGATCACCGACAGGAAGCTGGTGGTCTGGGCGTACAGAGGCGCGATCTGGGTAAAATCCCTCATCTCGAGCGAAAGCCCGGCTTGGCGGATGATCTGGAGGACGCGTTTCTTGGCGCGGGCGAGATCGGCGGTGTCGTTGAGTTGCAGCACGATGCTGGTGACACGGGGCTCGCCGCGCCCATAGACCAGCTTCTGGGCCAGGGGCAGGGTCATGGCGACATAGGCGTCGTCGATCTCCTTGACGCCTTGGAACTCGGCTCGCTCGACGTTCAGGGAGACGACGTTGGGCGCGCCGGACGCGGTGGCGGCCAGCAGGTCGATCCGGGGCTTCGCGCCGCCGGCGGCCATGGTTGCCGGCGCATCCAGCGCGCGAAGGCTTTCGAACTGGCTTTCGTCCGCGGCGACGGGCTGGACCTTGGGCGGCGGAGCGGCGCACCAGCGCAGGTCCAGGGGCGCGCACATTTGCAGGATCGTGGCCAAGCCGGTGCCGATCACGCCGCTTTCCGGATCGTCGGACCTGACCGCCGAGCGGCGCACGTCGAATTCCGGGATCTTGTAGGCGTTCCAGCGCTGCATGGTCGCCCGGTCGGCGGGAACCACGCCGTCGCCCATGAAGGTGCGCGAGGTCCCGGCCGGATAGTAGCCGGCCACGCCGAAGACCGCCTGGGTCTCGGTGACGACCCGGGTCAGGCGCGACAGCTGCGGATCCGCGCGCAGCGTGTCGACCACCCGCTGGTAGTTGGGGATGCCGTAGGCGGACGGGTCGCCGGCGCCGAAGGCGTTGTAACCCTTCTGATAGAGCGCCAGATGGCCGACGCGTTCGACCGTCGAGGTCTGGTAGCTCAGGACGACGTAGCGCATGAACGACCCGAAGGTCAGGATCGTGATGGCGCTCAGCATGATCGAGAGCGTGGTCGACATGGAGCGTCGCCCGTTGCGCAGGACGTTGCGCAAGGCCACCTGCGGCAGCGAGATCATGACAACGCTCCAGCGGTTTCGAGGGCGCGACCGTCGGAGATGGTGATGACCTGCTCGCCGCGGCGGATCAGGTTCCGGTCGTGCGTGGAGAAGATGAAGGTCGTGGCGAAGCGCTGCTGCATCTCGGCCATCAGGTCGATGATCATTTCGCCCGTGCGGCTGTCGAGATTGGCGGTGGGCTCGTCGGCGAGGACCAGGGCGGGCCGCTTGACCAGGGCGCGCGCGATGGCGACCCGCTGGCGCTGGCCGCCGCTGATTTCCCCCGGACGCTGGTCGCGCTGATCGGCGACGCCGACGGCCTCCAGCGCCTGCAGGGTTCGCTCGCGGCGCTCGACCGGCGACAGATCGGTCAGGCGAAGGACGTATTCGACGTTTTCGAACGCCGAAAGCACCGGCACCAGGTTGAAGGTCTGAAAAATGTAGCCGATGCGCTCGGCGCGAAATCGCGTGGCGTCGCGATCGGCGAGCGCGCCCACCTCCACGCCATCGATGAACACCTCGCCGGAGGTGGGACGATCCACGCAGCCGAGGATGTTGAGCAAGGTCGTCTTGCCCGACCCCGAGGCGCCGACGATCATGGCGAACTTGCGCGGCTCGATCGTCAGATTGACGCCCCGAAGCGCGGGGACTTCAACCTTCGCGTCGCGATAGGTCTTGATCAGGTTCCGAACTTCAACGAGCACTTCTTCCTCCGTGGCCGGGTTCGCGGCGTGGAATCACAGCCGAGACAGGAGGCCTATGATCTTGGGGACGTCCCTCTATCTCCTGGCGCTCGACGAGGCGGCGGACACGCCTTGGCCGACGACGCGCCTGAACCGCGATGACCAGGCGAGGGCGGGGCGGTTCAGGCGCGCTGGCGACCAAGCCCGTTTCGTCGCCGGCCGGCTGCTGCTGGAGCGCCTGGTGCGGGACGAAACCGGCGTCGAGGACTGGCCCCTCGAAATCGGGCCTCGTGGCCGGCCGGCGCTGGTCGGCCGCGGGGCCGGTCGTCCCGACGTCAACATCAGCCATTGTCCGGGACTGATCGCGGCGGCGTTTCACGGGTCCGGCCGGGTGGGCGTCGATGTCGAGGCGGTCGACCGTTCGGTCGACGCCCTCGGCTTGGCGGATCGTTATTTCTCGCCGGAGGAGGCGGCCGAGGTGAACGCCGCGCCGTCGCCGGTGCGTCGGCGGCTCTTCCTGCGCTACTGGACCGCCAAGGAGGCCGCGATGAAGGCTATCGGCGGCGGGCTCTCGATCCCGTTGGACCAGGTGAGGGTGGATCTTTCCAGCCCTGGCCTCGCGTTCGCCCCGGAACTGGGGGAGGATCCGGCGGCATGGCGGCTCCACACGCGCGACCTGGGCGAACACCTGCTCGCCGTGGCCGTTCGCGCGGACGCTCCGCCCGGTTCGGCGTCCCTGCGCGAACGCTGGATCTCGCGCGACGATCTCGCCATCTAGCCAGGCGGACGTCATAGAGCCGGCTCCAGGCTGTCTTGCAGGGCCTCGTCAAAGGCCGCGACCAGGGCGGGAAGCCCCTCCGGCGACAGCATCGTGAAATGCCCGCCGGCGATGGTCACCACGCGCGGCGAGCGCGCGGGCAACGGATGCAGCGCGCCGGCGACGATCCGATCCGCGCTCTCCTTGGCGCGAACCTCGATGACGCGAGCGTCGAGGGGCGCTGGATCGTAGGCCGCGGCCGCGCCGGCGTTGGCGCGGTAGACCGCCGAGAACAGGGGCAGGTTGATGGCTTTCAGGCCGGCGCGGCCGAACTGGATTTCAAGCAGCCGCTCCAAGCGATTGGCCATCGCGTCGCCATCCGCGCGGCCCTCGGCGGGACGGTAGCTGTCCAGGAGAATGACCTGACTGACCGGTCGCTTGGCCTCGGTCAGTTGCAGCGCCGCCTCGTAGGCGATCAGGCCGCCGAACGACCACCCTGAAAGCACCAGCGTGTCATAGCGGTCCAGGTCCGGCGCGGCCGCCAGGCAGTGACGGGCGATGTCGGCAAGCGTCGTCAGCGGCGTCTCGCCGGGCTCGACCCCAGGCAGGCGGCAGGTGTGAACGTCGACCTGCGAGGTCAGGCGGCGCGCCAGCTGGCTATAGGTGGAGCCCATGCCGAGCATGGTGGGCATCAACAGCACCGCCGTTCGCGCCCCCGAACGGGTTCGCAACGGGATGGGGAAGGGCGTGGCGTTGTCGACGTCATCCTCGGCCAGCCATTGCGCCAGCTCCGCGACGGTGGGGCGCGCGAACAGTTTGCTGAGCGGCGCCCTGCGGCCCAGAACCGTCGCCAGCCTGGCGCCGAAGCGCGCCGCCAGCAGAGAGTCGCCGCCGAGTTCGAAGAAGTTGTCGTGGACCCCAACCCGGTCGATGCCGAGAACTTCGCACAGCAGGTCGGCCACACGACGTTCCAGCGGAGTGCGTGGCGCGACATAGACGGTTTCGGCCAGCGCGCGCTCGGGCATCGGCAACGCCGCGCGATCCAGCTTCCCATTGGGCAGCCTGGGCAGGGTCTCCAGCACCACGAAGGCCGACGGCGTCATGTAGTCCGGCAACCGTGACTTGACCCGGATGCGCAGGCGCTCGACGTCGATCGCGGCGCCGGCCGTCGGCGTGACGTAGGCGACGAGCCGCTTGTGGCCGCCGGCGTCCTCGCGCACGACCACGGCCGCGCTGGCGACGGACGGATGGCCTGTCAGCTGGGTCTCGATCTCGCCGGGTTCAATGCGATAGCCGTGCAGCTTGACCTGCTCGTCGACGCGGCCAAACAGCTCCACCGCGCCGTCGAGCCGCCAGCGGCCGAGATCGCCGGTGCGATAGAGGCGCTGGCCGGGGGCGAAGTCGGCGGTGACGAAGCGCGCTTCGGTGAGGTCGGGCCTGTTGAGATAGCCCCGGCCCACGCCCGCTCCGCCCACCCAGAGTTCGCCGATCGCGCCCTTGGGCGCCAGGGCGCCGGCGTCATCGACAATATAGGCCGACATGCCGGCGATGGGGCGGCCGATGGGCATGCGCGCCGCGTCCAGCGGAGCCTCGCACCACAGGCTGTCGATCGTGGCTTCCGTCGGACCGTAGAGATTGACCAATCGGGCCGCCGAGCACGCGGCGAACCGGCGCGCCAGGTCCGGGCTCAGGGGCTCGCCGCCGCAAAATTGCAGGCGAAGCGCCTTGGCGCGCGAAAAGACGCCGGCGTCGATCAACAGGTCCAGCAGCGACGGAACGCACTGCATGACGGTGACGCCGCCAGCCAGCAGGTTCTCGATTTCCTGGGGATCGGCGCCCGCCTGGGGCGGCGCCAGCACCAGTGTCGCGCCGGCCGCCAGCGGCGAGACCAGTTCCCACACCGAGGCGTCGAAACTGCTCGGCGTTCGTTGCAGCACCCTGTCGCCGGGACCCAGGCCAAAAGCGTCGTTGAACCAGACGGTGTGGTTGACGATGTTCCGGTGTTCGATCAGCGCCCCCTTGGGCCGTCCGGTCGTGCCCGAGGTGTAGATCACGTAGGCCAGGCTTTCCGGCCGCGCCGCGCACGGCGGAGCCTCGGCGTCCTCCGCGGGCTCGTCCAAGGTCACCAGCGGCGTTCCGGTTGGAAGCACGCCCGAGAAGTTCGCGTCGGAAACCACCGCCGCGACCTCGGCGTCGTTGAGCATGAAAACCCGGCGATCGGGCGGATAGTCCGGGTCGATCGGCAGGTAGGCGCCTCCCGCCTTGAGCGTGGCCAAAATCGCGCAGACCAGCTCAACGCCACGCGGCAGGCACAGAGCCACCAGCCGGTCTGGACCCACGCCCAGGGCCTGCAGGCGACGCGCCAGGTGGTTGGCGCGGGCGTCGAGCTGGGCATAGGTCAGCTTGGCGTCGCCGCATTCGACGGCCGTCGCCTCGGGCGCTCGCCGGGCCTGGGCGGCGATCAAGTCGTGAAGCAGGCCCTCAGCCTCGAGAGGCGGTCCCGAAGCCTGGGCCAGCAGCGCCTGGCGCTCGGCTTCGCCCACGCTCTTGAGCGCCTGGATTGGGGCGTCGGGTTCCGCGCAAGCCGCGCTCAACATGCCGGTGAGCTGGCGCGCCAGGTCGGCGATGCTCTCCGCGGCGAACCGCTCGTCCTGATAGGAGATCGTCAGGTAGAGGTCTTCGCTTTCCCACATGATCAGGGACAGGCCGAACAGCTGCGTGCCGCCCGTGGCCAGGGCCATGGCCCGCCCGGCGTGCTCGCCGTAGGCGATGTGGGTTTCACGCGTGCGCGGCAACATGTTGGTGCAGGCGTTGAACAGCGGCGACAGGTCGCCGTCACGGCTCAAGCCGCGCGTGGCGGTCTCGATGGGGACGTCCTGGTTGGCCAGCATGCGGCCCGTTTCATCCTGGACGCGTTCGACCAACTGGCGAAAGCTGAGCGCCGGATCGAGGCGCACCCGCAAGGCGCCCATGCGCGAGAACAGGCCCACGACCAGTTCCGCCTCGCTTCGCGTCCGGCCGGCCAGGGGAACGCCCAGGACAAGGTCGTCCGAGCGGGAACGCCGACCCAGCACGATCGCCCAGGCGGTCGAGACCAGGGCGAACAGGCCGACGCCGGTTTGCTGGGCGAGGGCGCGGGCGGCCCCGGCCACGTCGGGCGGCGCGATCCATTCGTGTTCCCGAGCGCTGAAGGTGACGTCCGCCCGTCGCGCATGATCGGCGGGCATATCCAGCGGCGGAGGCGCGGCCGCCACCAGCCTGCGCCAGTAGTCCAGCTGGGCCTGGCCGAGGCTGCCGTCCAGCAGACGCTGTTGCCAGCGAGCGATGTCGAAATAGCGATGGGGCGGACCCTGCGGGGATTCACGCCCGGCGACCACGTCGGAATAGAACGCGGCCAGGTCGCGTCCGATCAGCATCGTCGACCAGCCGTCGCTGACGAGGTGGTGGGCGAGGGTGACCACATAGCTGCGCTTCGGCGACAGGAAGAGGCCGACCCGGAAAAGGGGCTCGCCATCCGGCTCGAAGCCTCGCTCGCTGAAGTCCATGGCCAAGCGCTCGAGGGCGGGTATGTCGTCGTCCTCCAGTTCGCGCACCAGGGGGCGGAACCGCTCGGGATCGTGAAGCCCCAGGTCCCATCCGTCGTCCGAAGGCTGGATGGCAAGCCGCAATTGTTCGTGCCGCCGCACCAGCCGGGCGACGGCCTTCTCGAAGCCGACGGGGTCGAGGCGCCCGTCGATCTCGATCGAGCTGACGATCCGAAACTGTCCCAGTTGGGGTTCCAGCCGCCAGAGCAGCCAGATTCGTTCCTGGTCGATCGAGAGGGTCGGAGCCGCCAGCGGCTCGGGCGTGATCCGTCGCAGATCCGCCTCGGCGCGCAAATAGGCCAGCACCTCGTCACGGCGCGCCTTGAGCGCGGCGCGATCGGCGGCGTCCAGCTGCTCGGTCCCCGACAGGGTGATGCGATCGCCGTCGGCGCGCAGGCCCACTCCCTTTCCGCGAACGCGCCAGAGGAGGTCGACGAGCAGTTCGGAGGCGTCCGAATTCACAGGTAGTCCTCCGCGTCTTGAGGCGCGCAGCAATGCCGCGCCAGAGCCTGGACCGTCGGGGCCAGGACGAAGGCCAGCGGCGAGATTTCCAGGCCGAACCGTGTTCTGAGGTGATTGATCACCACCATCATCTGCAGAGATCGCCCGCCGAGGTCGAAAAAGCTGACATCGAGCGGGATTTCGGGCGTTTCAAGAACAAACGACCAAAGTACTCGCAGGAAATCAGAGACTTCCTTTTCGTCAAAGGTAGTTTGTTTAATTTCGACCTCTAGCAAAACGTCTTGCAAGGAATTTCTCCTTTACATCGAATGCCTATTCTGAATTCTTCAATTGCCGAAAGCTCGTCGCAAGGGGCGTGGCCATCTTGGCGGCATGGGAGGGGTTGATGAGCTACCTGCACGGCATTGGCCTGGCGACGGGACCGGCGATCCCCTTGGCTCAGGCGGCCGGAGCGGACGAGGATCCGAAGACGGTGCTGGTTCTGGCTCAGGAAGGATTTTCCGAGGTGGCGATCGACGAGGAAGGCCTCGTCGCGCTGGCCCGCCGCGCCATGAGCGAGACCCTCGAACGCGCCGCCGTGGATCCGCTCGACGTGGACGCGGTGGTGCTGGCCACCGAAAGCTTCTGGGACGTCGGCGCGCCGAAGAACGAGGAACGCCAGCGGCTCGAACATCTGCGCCTTCGCGACGCCCTGCTCGAGACGTTCGCGGGGCTGGGCTTGGCCAGGGCCTGTCCCTATGGCGCCTGGTTGTCGGCTTGCGGCAACCTTGGCGTCTCGCTCGGGCTTTCCCACGCCATGGTCGCGGCCGGCCAGCACCAGCGCATCCTGGTGGTGACGGTCGACCGACAGAGGCCCGACCTTCCGCGGTTCATGAGGGGCGGCGCGGCGGTTCTGGGCGACGCGGCCGCCAGTTGCCTGGTCGGGACGGAGCTGCGGTCGGGCTTTCGGATCGAGGCGGTGCGCTCGGTGGGCGCGCCGGGCGTGGCCCTGCTGGACCCACGCAAGGACTTCAGCCGCCTGGTTCTGGAGACCCACAAGTCCGTTCGCCGCCTGGATCGGGACTTCACGGCGGTCATCGGCGCGCCGTTGCGCGAGGCCCAGCACGTGCTGGCCGGACACTTCCACGTTGATGCGCTGAAGGTGATCGCCGACACGCTGAAGCTTCCGGCCGAGCGCTTGAGGCGGGAAGGCCGCGCCGCCTACGGACACCTGGACGCCAGCGACAACCTGGTCACCTTGCGCGCGCTGGACGACCAGGGCCAGATCGCCGAGGGCGATCTCGTCGTGTTGCTGAACACCGGCGTCTGGACCTGGAGCGCGGTGGCTCTGCGCAAGACCGCCTAGGGGGCGGGGATGGGGAGGGCGACCGCTCATGACCACCCCAGCCCGACCGCGAGCGCCGCGTTGTGGCCGCCGAACGCGAAAGACGTCGAAAGCGCGGTGGTCATGCGGGCGTCGCGCGCCACATTGGGCACGTAATCGAGGTCGCACTGCGGGTCGGGCTCCGAGAAATTGATCGTCGGCGGAATGAAGCCGCCCCGGGCGCTGGCGATCGTGGCGCAAAGTTCGATCGCGCCGCCCGCGCCGATCGTGTGGCCGTGCATCGACTTGGTGGACGACACCATCAGGCGGTCGGCGTGAGCGCCGAAGGCCTGCCGCAACGCGGCCGTCTCGGCGATGTCGTTGACCTGGGTGCCTGTGCCGTGCGCGTTGACATAGTCGACGTCTTCCGAGTTCAGCCCCGCGTCGCGCAGGCAGGCCGATACGACGTCGGCGCATCCTCCCACCGACGGATTGACCAGGTGCCCGGCGTCCGAGTTCATGGCGAAGCCCAGAAGTTCGGCCTTGATGTCGGCCCCGCGGCGCTGGGCCAGATCCATCGCTTCGAGGACGACGACGCCGGCGCCCTCGCCCAGCACCATCCCCAACCGGTCGCGCGAGAACGGGCGGCAGGTGTCCGGGGCCATGACCCGCAGGCCGTCCCAGGCCCGCAACTGGCCCCACGACAAGGTCGCGTCGCATCCTCCGGTCACGGCGACGTCGGCCAGGCCCGCGCGGATCATCTGGAAGGCTACGCCGATGGCGTGGCTGGCGGAGGCGCAGGCGGTGGAGACCATGAACGACGGGCCGGTCAGACCGTGAGCCATGGTGACCTGGCTGACCGGCGCGTTGATCATCAGCTTGGGCACGCACAGCGGATGAGGTCGCCCGCCCATCTTGTAGGTGGCGTGAAAATTGTCGTCGATGGCCGTCGCGCAGCCCGTGCCCGTCCCCAGCACGGTCATCACCCGAGACCGGTCGATCTTGTCCAGCGCCAGTCCGGAGTCGGCCAGGGCCTGGTCGGCGGCGAGCAGAGCGAACTGCGAGGTCCGGTCCAGAAGGACCAAGCGGCGCTCGTCGAAATGGTCGGTGGCGACATAGTCGCGGATCTCGGCGGCCACCTTGGCCTGGAGGCCCTCGCGGGACACCAGGGAGATGGGGCCGATGCCCGCCCGGGATTCCCGCAGCGAGGCCTGCAGTTCGGCCATGGACCGGCCGATGGCGCACATCACGCCCATGCCGGTGATCGCTACGCGTCGCATCGCCATCCTCAGGCCTGCGATGGCGCGGGGACGAGGGCGTCGGCTTCGACGATCAGTTGCGTGACAAGGTCGATGACGTCGCCGGCCGTCCTCAGCTTCTCCTTGTCCTGGGCGTTGGCGTTGAACGGGATCGCGATCTTGAAACGGTCCTCCAGCTCGAAGACCGTCTCGATGATGTCGATCGAGTCCAGGCCGGCGCTGTCGAGCGTCATCTCCCGCGTGAATTCCGTCGGGTCGATCTTCACGCGGGAGCTGATGATCCCGATGATTTCCGCGTCGTAGGGGCTTTTCATCACATCCTCCTTGGTTGTTCGCGGGGTCGGCGTGCTCAGACGCGGTGCCAGCGGAACGTCAACCTGGCCACGGCCAGGAACAGCACGGTCCAGGCGGAAAGGATCAGCAGCACACCGCCCTGGTGGGACAGGTCCTGGCCCTGGATCAGGGCCGACCGCAGGCCGGCGACGAGTTGGCTGGTCGGCAGATACGACAGCCATTGACGAATCTGGTCAGGGACGCCCCGCAAGGGGATGGTCAGGTCGCTGAGCATCAGAAGGCCAAGATAGACGATGTTGGAGAGGAAGATGGCGACCGGCGCGGCGGAGATGCGCGAGGCCATCATCGCGCCGAGACTGATCATCGCGGCCGCTCCGACGCACGTCAGCACCGTCGCCGTGACCAGGGCGGTAAGGGTGAGGGGCATGACGATCCCCAGAACCCAGCGCCCAAAGACCAACAGCAGGGCCGAGGCGATGAAGAGCACGATCACGCGGGCCAGGATCAGCGCCGCCAGATAGCTCAGCGGTCCCAGCGGCAGGCACGCCATCAGTTTGAAGGTGTTCTGTTCTCGGCGGGTGGCGATCGCCACGCAGGTCGAGCTGATGGCGGCCGACATCATGGCCACCACGAGCACCCCCGTCAGCAGGTATTGGGAAAAGTCGATCAGGCGCGGCGCGGCGCGGCCGCTGATCTCCACGCGCACGGGCATGGCGGCCTTGGCCAGCCTCGCATTGTAGGCGATCGTCACGGGCCCGAAGACGCGTGCGGCCACCTGGGTGCCGATCTCGCCGTTACGCTCGTACTCGACGCTCACCGAGACCGGAGCGCCGCGCGCGGCGGCGCCGCCGAACCCCTTGGGCACCGTCACGCGCACATGGCCCGCGGTCACGGGGCCGCGGCCGCTGTCGGCCACCAGCTTGCCGCTGACCGGATCGCCGCTGGCGAAGACGCGGCCAACCGCCGCCAGATAGTCGCGGCTGGCATCGCTGCGGTCGTGATCGACGACCTCGATGGTCACCGGCGCCAGCGTGCTGCCGCTGCCCGAGGCGATCATCATCATGCCCAGGAAGACGATCGGGAACAGGAAGATCCAGAACAGCGAAACCCTCTCGCGCATCAGGCTGCGCAATTCGGTGCGGATCAGGGCGTCGAAGCCGCTAAGCATGGGTGTCTCCCAAGGCGCAGACGTGAAGCAGGTCGGTGTAGCTGGCCGCGCCGAATTCGACCGAGGCGATCGCCGGCTCGCCGATCAGCGCGTGGGCCAGGGTTTCGAGGTCGGAGCCGCCGAACAGGTGCAGCTGTTCGGGCCGCGGCGCGTGGACCAGCCGGACGGCGCCCTGGGCGCGGGCGCGCAGACGCTCGGCGCTGGCGGCGTCGTGCAGGCTGACCTTGAGGGCGTATTCGCCGAGCATGTCCTTGACCAGCGTGGCCGGCGGCGCGAAGGCCGCGACGCGCCCGTCGCGCATCCACAGCATGCGGTCGGCCAGCGAAAGCTCGTGCGCCGAGTGGCAGGCCAGCAGCACGGTGGCCGAGCTCATCCCGCTCAACAGGTGATGGGTGGCGGTGGCGAACTGCTGGTCCAGGCCGGTGAAGGGCTCGTCGAGCAGGATCAGGTCGGGGCGGTGCGCCAGGGCCATGACCAGGTCGACGCGCTGGCGCTGGCCGCGCGAGAGCCAGTCATAGTTGAAGTTCCGCATTCGGGGGACGTCCAGCGCCTCCAGGACGGCCTGCGCCTGGCTGCCGTAGATGCGCCGGTGCAGGTCCAGAACGTCCCGGACCCGCAACCCGAACGGCAGCGCCGTGCGCTGCAGGAGCACGCCCATTCGTCGGCGCAGGCGCGGGCTGCGGGCCCAGGCCTGGAGGCTGGCCTCACCGATGCCGCCTTCCGCGACGTCCGTCTTGCGCAGGCCCAGCAGCGCCTCGAGCAGGGTCGTCTTGCCCGCGCCGTTGGCGCCGACGATCGCCACCGTCTCGCCGGCCGCCAGGGCCAGATCCTGAATGTCGAGCGCGAAGCCCGCTTTTGTCTTCACGATCAGACGATCAACCCGCACGCCCGGAGGCGGGGCGGTCGCGGAGGGCGCTCCGGGCTTGGGGATTAGGGCGGGCGCGAGATCGTCGCGAACCTCGTTGTCGGAAAGGCTCATGAGGGGACTCCGATCGTGGTTCGGGCGTCGTGATAGCGGGTTCGCAGGTCGTGCCTGTCGATCTTGCCGTTCGGGGATCGCGGCAGTGACGAGAGGGGCCAGAGCAGGGGGGCCATGTATCCGGGCAGCCGCGCGGCGACGAACATCTCGACCGCCTGAGGCGAGCCGCCGGGACGCAAGACGACCGCGCCGACGGGCCGTTGACCCAGCGCTTCGTCGTCGATCCCGAAGACGGCGGCTTCGAGCACGTCAGGCGCCTCGGAGAGCACGGACTCGATCTCGAGCGGACTGATGCGGTAGCCCGATGTCTTGATCATCTCGTCGCGCCGCCCGCGGAAGTAGAGAAAGCCTTCGGCGTCGGTTTCCACCAGGTCGCCCGACCAGACCGCCATCTCGGCCAGCAAGCCCGGGCGACCGCCCGGCAGGGGGCGAAAACGGGCGGCGGTCTCCTCGGGACGGTTCCAGTATCCCAGCGTCACGAGCGCGCCACGGTGCACCAGCTCGCCGACCTGCCCAGGCGGGCAGGGCGCGCCGCGCTCATCGAGCACCAGGATTTCGCTGTTGGGGATGGCCTTGCCGATCGAGTCGGGCCGGCGGTCGACCTCCGATGGATCGAGATAGGTCGAGCGAAACGCCTCCGTGAGGCCGTACATCAGGAAGGGGCGGGCGGCGGGAAAGCACGCGCGCAGTTCAGCCAGCAGTGGTGCGGACATATGCCCGCCGGTGTTGGCGAACAGCCGTACGCCCCGGCTGGCGGCCGGTGTCCAGGGACCGTCGACGATCAGCCGCCAAAGGGGCGGCACCGCCGTGATCATGGTGACGCCTTCGGCTTCGCAAAGGGTGATCAGCGGCTTGGCCCGCAGGAAGCCGTGGAGGACGATCTTCGCGCCGGCCATCAGGCCCGTGGTGATCTGGCTGAGACCCGCGTCGAAGCTGAGCGGCAGCACCGCCAGCACGACGTCGTCGGGGCGCGTGCCGAGGTAGGCGTTCACCGCCTGGGCGCCGCAGATGAGGTTGCGGTGGGACACGACCACGCCCTTGGGCAGGCCGGTGGAACCGGACGTGTAGAGAATGGCGGCCGGATCGTTGTCGATGCTGCGATGCGGAGGTGCGTCGGCCGCACGTTCGCTCAGCGCCTTCCAGTCCAGGTCGGGCCCGTCCGAATCCGCAGGGGCGGAGCCCACCAGCAGCAGGGACAGGCCTTCCAGGTCGCAGTCGTGGGCCAGGAGGCCGGCCCGCCGGGCGGTGGTGACCAGCGCCTTGGGCGCGCAGTCGGCGATGATATGCCCGACCTGGCGCGGCTTGAGCTTGGGGTTGACCGGTACGGCGACGAGACCGGCGGACCAGGCCGCGAGGATGGACACAACCGCCTCGATCGTCGCGTCCAGGAAAATCGCTACGCGGTCGCGCGGCGCCAGGCCCAGGTGGACCAGTCCGCTCGCCAGGTTGGAGACCGCCGCGTGCAAGGCCGCGTAGGTCAGGCCTTGGGGGCCGCAGACCAGCGCCGTCGCCTCGCCGCGCACCTGGGCCTGGCGGGTCAGGAAGGCCATGAAGGTGGGATCGGCCGACACGCTCATGTCTCCGCTCCGCCGTCCGCGAACCCGAACTCGTCGGCGTCCAGGCGCACCACGACATCCTCGAGCTCATGGATCAGGGCCGCTCGCGCCGGCAGGCCGCTCAGGGTGTTGCGCGCGAAGAACCGCGCGGTCTTGACCTTGCCGCGATAGAAGGCCGGGTCGGGCTTGTCCGCGCTCAGGGCGCGCTCGGCCACGCAGGCGGCCTCCAGCAGGCCCCAGCCGGCCGCCACGTCGCCAAAAATCGCCAGGAACCGCGTGCAGATCTGCGGGATCAGCGCGATGCGGCCTTCGACGACATGCCGTTGGATCGCCTCGAGCGCGCCGGTCAGGCAGCGCAGGCCCGCCTCCAGCAGGGCGAATTCCGCCGCCAGGTTAGGATGGGCCGCTCCCCGCGCCAGGAAAGCTTCGACGTCCTCGGTGAAGTAGCGCATGGCGAGGGCCTGGCGGCCCAGCCCCAGCTTCTCGCGCACCAGGTCCTGGGCCTGGATGTAGTTGGTGCCTTCCCAGATGGAGAGCACGCGGATATCGCGGCAGTACTGCTCGACAGGGTTGTCGCGCAGATAGCCGACGCCGCCGTGGACCTGGATCGCTTGGCTGGCGACCTTCCAGGCCTCGTCGGAGACGTAGGCTTTCACCATCGGCGTGTAGAGCAGGATCAGGCGCGCCGACCGCTCCATGTCGTCCTTGTCCAGGCCGGCCGCCACCATCTGCTGAACCTTGGTGACCTCGCGGGTGAGACGACCGATCAGGCTGCGGCACCCTTCGACCGAGGCGCGCATCTCCAAAAGCATGCGCTGGACGTCGAGGTGCTCGATGATCGGCACCTGGTCGGCCTCGACATTGGAGGCCTCCTCGAAGCGACGGCCCTGAACGCGCCGGCGAGCGAAACGCAGGCTGTGGAGATAGGCGCTGGACGCCAGGCCCAGCGCGATCTGCCCGGTGCCGATGCGCGCGCGGCGGATCAGGGGCTGAAGCTGCAGCAGGGCGACATTCTTGCGACCGCCCAGCAAGGTTCCTCGCGTGACGCCGCCGCAACCGAACGCCAGCTGCGTGTTGGCGCAGCCGTTCAGGCCCATCTTGTCCTCGACGCGCGTGCAGCGGACGAAGTTGTCGGTGAGGCTCCCGTCCGCTTCCGGCCAGAAACGGGGCACCAGGAAGCAGGACAGCGAAAAGAAGCCGGGCTTGGCGTCGGCGACGCGGCCGATGACCAGGTAGACGGTGTTCTCGACCAGAGGGTTCATGCCCGCGGTGATGAACCGCTTTACGCCGCTGACGGCGTAGACCCCGTCCTGCAACGGTTCGGCGTGGGTCCTGACGTCGGACAGGTCGCTGCCGGCCGTGTCCTCGGTGGCGCAGAAGCAGGCGTCCCAGCGACCTTCGGCCAGGGGTTGCTCGAACAGGGCCCGCTGTTCGGGCGTGGCCGCGTGTCCCATCAAGAACAGCGCCGAGGGCGTGAAGCCGCCGTAGGTCATGAACGCGGGATTGGCCCCGACGAACATCTCGAAGATCATCTGATTGACGATCTGCGGCAGGCCCGGCCGCTCTTGGCTGACCGTCTCCGTCTGCAGACGCAGCCAGTGCCAGTCGCGCAGGAATTCCTCCCAGAGCGCCGCGAACGCGCGGGGAATGACGACCTCGCCGTCGGCGTCGAGATGCGCGGGCGAGCGGTCGGCCTCCTGGTACGCCCGACCCAGCTTGGCGGCGAAGGTCCGGGCGCGGGCCAGGATGTCCTCGACCCTGGTCCGGTCCACGGCCTGGAAGGGCGCGGCGCCCAGCGCCCACTGGTCGGCCTCCTGCAGTTCCCAAAGGAAGAAGGCCGTCTCCCGAGCGTCGTTCAGATAGACGGATTCGGACGGCGCGGTTCGCGGCGGGGCGAAGGGCGGCGCATCCGCGTTGACCAGGGAGATGAGCGAAGCGGGCACGTCAGGCCTCCGCTGGCGTGGAAACGGGCGAAGCGGGATGGTTCCGCGTCTTGGTCGCGTCGTGGCTGCTCAGGCGGCCGATCAAGTCTCGCAGCTCGGTGGTGATCGCGCCGGGCGTGATCACCGCTTCGATCAGACGCAGTCGCGCGCGCGGCCGCACGGCGCGATCCAGGGCCGCGTCGAGTTGCTCGATCGAGCCGCAGCGGTCGAACCCCAGTCCAAACGCCTGGGCTATGCGGCGGAAGTCGACCCCCGCGCTGTGACGGATATAGGGGCGGTAGGCGGGCGTGCCCCGCACCGGCAACAGGTCGAAAAGACCTCCCCCGTCGTTGTTCATGACGACAATAGCGCCCCTGCAGTCGGCGCGCAGGCATGCCTCGAGCGACGACAGGTCGTGCGTCGCCGCCAGGTCGCCGATCAGCAGCAGGCCGGGTTTCGCCGTCCCAACGGCTTCGCCCAGGAAGGTCGCGATGGTGCCGTCGATCCCAGCCACCCCCCGGTTGGCGTGGACCGGGCGTTCGCGCCCATCCAACCCGGTCAGCAGGTTGCCCAGCCGGATGGCCAGCGAGTTGGCCAGGTGCGTGAAGCCGAATTCAGGCCGGCGCAAGGCGATGTCGGCGACTTGGATTTCGCTCCAGCCGCCCGTGGCCACGGCCTGGGGCAGGGCGGCGCGACAGGCCCGGGCCATATCCAGCCAATGCTCGCGCCAGGCCGTGTCGCCGCGGTCAAGTCGCTCGGCGACGGCGTCCAGGGCGGCGTGGTCATGCAGGGGCAAGACGCGGAAGGCGTCATTCAGATAATCGGCCTCCACGGACCGCCGGTCCACGCGCAGCACCGGAGCCCGGCAAGCGCCGACATACTGTTGCAAGCCGGCTGAGACCGGCGCGGGACCGATGCGGATCAGCAGTTCGGGTTTCAGCGCGAAGACCTCACGGCGCGTGACCAGGAAGTCGGCCTCGGCGACGGCGCCGGGCAATCGCGCGCCACGCAGGCCGCCCGGCGCGTCGAGCAGGAGCGGATAACCGGTCCGCGCGGCGAGCCTTCCGATCGCCGCGATCGGCAGATCCTCGTCCGGCCCGACCACGATCAGGCCTTTCAGCCCGGGCTTCAGGTCCAGCGTCTTGGCGATCGTGTCGATCTCGACCAGAGCGCGCGGCGCTGGAAACGACGGCGCGATCGGCCGGGCGGGCGGAGGGCTCACGCCCCAGCCGTGGGCCCCGTCGACGGAGGTCATTCGACCCAGAAGCGGAATATTGATCTGCACGGGGCCGCGCGCGCCCTGATCGACGAGATGCGGCGCGATGGTCAGGAGCTCGGCGACCAGCCGCTCAAGGCCTTCGGGGGAGGCGTCGGGATCGCTCAGGTCGATCAACCTGGACACCAGGGGCGCGCAAAACTCGGCTTGCTTGGTCGTCTGGGGCTGGCCCGCGCCGCGCAGGCTGCGAGGCCGGTCGCAGGTGAGCGCGACCAGGGGCGTGGCGTTGGCGTGAGCCTCGCAAAGCGCCGGTACGAGGTTGGCCACGGCGCTGCCGGAGGTGACGCAGACGGCCGTGGGCCGCTTCAGGCTTTTGGCCAGTCCCAGCGCGAAGAAGCCCGCGGAACGTTCGTCGGTCAGAACATGCATGCGGCAGTCGGAACGTTCCTCGAAGGCCGAGACGAGGGCGGCCGATCGGGTGCCGGGGCTGGTGACGATGTCGGTGACGCCCAGGCTGGCCAGGGTCTGGGCGATGGCGCGGCACCAGAACGTGTTGGGGTTGAGCGTCAGGGGTTGATGGATGTTCACCGCGGACCTCACGCCAAGATTCGCTGGATATCGAGGGGGAGGGCGCCGACCGGACCATCGTGCAGATCGGGCAGGCTTAGGTCGGGCGCGAACCGGCCGAACTCCGCGCGCAGTCCGTGGGCCATCCTCGCCATCCCGTCGAGTTCGGCGCCGATCCGCGCGCGCGCCTCGGCCCGGACGACGTCGGGGTCCAGGCGGCCGGCCGCCGCGACGATCTGATCGGCCAGGTCCGGCGCGTCGGCCGCGAGCGCTCGCCCCGGTTCGGCGCCTCGCATCAGGTTGCCCACCCGCTCGTCGAAGGCCAGACCAATCGAGGGCGCGCCGGACGGCATCGCGCCGACCAGCGCGTGGAAGCGGGCGCTGACCACCAGGTCGGCTTGCCGCAGGATCGCGATGAGATCGCCGACGTCGTGTTCGCCGCTGCGGAAGACCGCCGCGCCGAACGGCATGCGGGCGATGAGGTCGGCGCAGGCCGCGGCGTCCACGCGATCCATGCCGATCACGACCGGAAAGGCGTTCCGCGCGACGCGCAGGCGCTCGAAGGCGTCGGCGAGCTGGCGAATGAACACCCCGTAGCGGGCGCTCGCGATCTCGTCGTTGCTATGGAAGAACACCGCGCCGTAGTGCCGATCGCGTCCCTGACCGGTTCTCTGCATGGCCGCGAAGGTCGCCGGCTCGGCGCGAACGGGCCACCAGAACGGGTTGACCGGGCAGAAGACCACGATCGGATCGACGCCGTTCCAGCCGGCCCGCGCCAGCCATTGGCGAGCGACCTCGGGCGGCGAGGACGTGAAGGTCCAGGCCGTGTCGGCGCCGGAGAGGGTGCGAAGGCCCAAGGCTTCGGCGCGCTCGACCGAAGCCTGGTTGCGGGCCATGATCAGGGCGCCGCGGGCGTTGTCGCGGACGTAGGCTTCGAGTCGCGGCGTGAGCGTCCCGACCTCGGCCCCATAGGCGATCGCCGGCTGCTCCGCGCGGGCCGCCGCGCCCAGGGTGCCGGCCATCAAGGCCGTCAGCACCTCCGAAAACGTCGACTTGAAGGTCGACCCTTCACAGGCGACCACCGCGTGGCACTTGGCGATTTCGGCCGCCACCACGTCGGGATAGAAGCCCGACAGCGTGCAGGCCCGTACGCCCGGGAACAGGTCGCGCGGCAGGTCGTTGGTCAGGCTCAGGGCGCTGAAGGCGACGTTGTCGGGGCCAAGCAGCCGCCGCATGTGGCGTACGATCTCGCTGGCCCGCATCTCCGAGCCGGTGTTGCCCGCGCCGAAGTATCCCGAAAGCAGGACTTCGAGGGGTTGGCCGGGCGCGCGCGGGGAGGGCGCGCGGTCCTGGCGCAGGCTCATGGCCGACAGATGCTCCATCAGCACCGCGTCGGGATCGCGAGAGGTCACGAAGGAGACGATCCCCCGGCTCAGCATGCTTCCGATCCTTCGGTTTCGCCGACCACCACGCGGAGCAGGGCGTGACGATCGACCTTGCCGTTGGGCAGCGCGGGCAGGACCGCGAGGCGCCGAAACGCCTCCGGGATCATGTAGGTCGGATGGCTATGGCGCAGGCTCTCGCGGATCGCGCGATCCGATTGCGTGGCGCCGACGAGGAAGGCGGTGAGCGTGCTGCGCGCCTGAGAACGACCGTCCGACACCACCACCGCGCAGGCGCGCGCCCCCGCCGCGGCGGCCACCGCGTTCTCGACCTCCAGGAGGTTCAGCCGATAGGCGCCGGCGATCTTGATCTCGTTGTCCAGCCGGCCGAGGTACAGGTAGGCGCCGTCGTCGAGGCGGCGGACACGGTCGCCGGTGCGGTAGATCCGCTGGGGCCCCTCCGGCGTCGACAGCGTGGGAAAGCGCTGCTCGGTCAGGTCTGGATCGTCCCAGTAGCCCAGGGCCAGCTGGGGGCCGCTGATGCCCAGTTCGCCTTCCTCGCCATTGGCCAGGCCCTGGGTGTCGGCATCCAGCAGGACATAGCCCAGACCGGGCAGCGGCCGGCCGATCGGCACGGTCGGGCGGGCCGTGTCGGCCGCGACAAACTCATGGGCCGAGGCGGCGATCGTGGCTTCGGTGGGGCCGTACAGGTTGAGCAGGCGTGACGCGGGGGCCGCCGCGCGCCAGAGATCGACGTCGGCCGTCCTCAGCGCCTCGCCGCAGAACAGGCTCGTACGCAAGCCGCCCAGCAGTTCGGGCCTCAACTGGCCGAGCCCCCCCATCACCGAGATGGTCGAAGGCACGGAAAACCAGACCGTAAGATTCAGCTCTCGAACCGCTTCGCCGGGGCGAAAGCGTTGCGCTTCGGGCAGGGGGCAAAGCTGGGCGCCGGCGTCCCAGGCCATCAGCATGTCGTGGACGGATAGATCGAAACCCGGATCGAAGACCTGGCTGACCCGATCCTGGGGTTCCAGCGCCAGGACCGGCCGCATGGCTTCCACATAGGACTGGGCCGCGCTGGCCGGCACCAGGACGCCCTTGGGCGTTCCGGTCGAGCCGGAGGTGAAGATCAGGTAGGCGCCCTCCGCGTCGGGGGACGCCAGGGTCGCGGGCGGCGGCGCGAGCGTTGCGTCGAGATCGTCGGCGCAGATCACGGCGACGCTGGGGTCCAGATCCAGGTCACCGACGGCGCCGCGCCGTACGTCGGGCAGGATCAGCAGGCGCAGGCCCTGATGCGCCCGCGCCAGGGGCGCGGCCTGGGCGAGGCTGGCGCGGTCGGCGACCAAGGTCTCGCACCGGCCGCGCTTGAGCGTGTCGGCCATCCGTTGAGCCGGGTCGTGCGGGCTCAGGGGAAGATAGACGCGCTCGGCCAGCAGGCAGGCCAAAAAGGCGCCGTAGGCGGCTAGCGAGCGTCGGCCGAGCACGGCGCAGCGATCGCCGGGGGCGCCGGACTGGGCCAGGCGATGGGCGAGCCCGCCGGCGAACCCGACCAGCTGCTCGTAGGTGTGCGCCACGTCGCCGGTCCGCACGGCCGGCCGGCCGGCGTGCAGGGACGCCGAGCTGAGGAGATTTTCGACCAGTTTCGACCGCCCCATCACCTTGTCACCCCTCAGATCGGAAAGGCGGCGTAGTGGAGGACGCCCATCTCATCGAGGCGTCGCTCCATGCGCGGGCCCAGGAGGCCTAGGTGGTGGATCGCGGGCGTTAGATGCCGAAAGAGCATCCTGTGCATGGCGCGATTGACCTTGGAGTTACGCGAGTGTTCGGCGCACTCGCGGGCGGGAAGGCCCAACGGCGCCCAAACCTCGTCGGCGAAGAGATAGTCGTGCAGCAGGCCGCAGGCGTCGGCGGCGAAGTCTTCGCGCCGGGCCAGCTCGGCCTGGCTCAGATGGGCGTGCTGCTGCTGGAGGGTGATCTGCCCGACCGCGAAGTGGCGGGCTTCGTCGCGCATGACCAGTTCGAGAAGGGAACGGGTCAGCGGATCGCTCGAATAGCGCTGCAGGCTCTTGAAGAACGCCAGGGCCAGGCCCTCGACCAGAATCTGCATGCCCAGGGCCGTGATGCCCTCGTCGCTGTCTGACAGGACGTTGTCGAGCAGGGTCTTCAGGCTGGGCGAGACCGCGAAGGCAGGGCCGATCTTGGCGAGCAGACGTTCGTAGACCTCCACGTGACGCGCCTCGTCCACGGCCTGGACGGCGGCGCAGGCCTTGATGGTGGAGTCGGTGGACGAGAGCATCACCTTTCCGGCGCAGAGCATTGAGGCGCGTTCGCCGTGGAGGATCTGGGAGATGTGCCAACGTTGCAGGTCGCAGCGAACCTGCGTCTGCTGGGCTGGGCTCAGCTTGCGCCAGATGGGGGTGTCGGCGAGGGGGTTGGTGCCGTCGTGCATCTGCAGGGGATTTTCGGGCGACAGGACGTGCGACCAGTCCAGGTCGGTCTGGGCGTCCCATTGGCCACGGAGGCCCTTGCGATAGACGTCGATCAGACTGTCGGGGCAGCGAGGATCGTCCGTCGCCACGCGAATGGGCAGCAAGGCCTCGTGGCTCCAGCTGCTCTCGGCCATGCCGGTGATCGAGGAGGTCATCGGCGAGCCTCCTGGCCGAGCGCGCCGTAGTCCGGATGGGCCGCCGCGCGCGCCATCAGGGTTTCGCGACGCCCGTCGCCGGTGATCAGGCCGATTTCCGTGTCGGGGCCGAGTTCGATGTCGCAGATGGAGTAGTAGCCGCTGATGGCGATCGACCCGGCGATCACCCGCTCGGGCGCCGAGGGACGGCGGTCCTGCAGGTATTTGATCATGCCGATCCAGGGGTCCGAGCCGAACGCGTGGCCGAAGACGTCGTGATGGTTGCCGCCCGTCGTCGTCGGGTCGAGCGAGGCGGCGGCGACCTTCTGCAGGTCGGGCTTGAAGAACGGCAGGAACGCGCGCGACGCGTCGCCCGCCGCTCGGCGGGCGCGCAGGTCGCGGATGAACTGGGGAAACGCGCTGGCCTGGTACGGACCGTCGCAATAGACCGCCAGCGGACGTTCGGGCAGCTCGATCAGGAGCGCGGTCAAGCCGTAACCGGAATGGCCGATAGCGTGGTGATAGTCCCAGTAGCCAAAGCCGTGCAGGTCGATATCGACGATGCTCAGCACCACGTAGCGGCGCCGCATGAACCGGGAGATGAACTGAAGCAGGTAGCCCCAGCCAGAGCATTCGTAGACCCGCGTGACGCCGATCGGACGCTGCCCCCCGCGCGCCTCGATCGCGTCGAGGAACTGGGTGGTGTGGGCGGGGATGTCGCCGATGATCCAGGAAAGGTGCGTCGAGGAGAAGGTATGGATGCAGTCGGCGGGGTCAACG
Organism: Caulobacter sp. Root1455; assembly: GCF_001426905.1. Taxonomy (GTDB): domain Bacteria; phylum Pseudomonadota; class Alphaproteobacteria; order Caulobacterales; family Caulobacteraceae; genus Caulobacter. The sequence continues at coordinate 5,649 of NZ_LMFQ01000013.1, read as the reverse complement.
CCGCGGGCCACCGCCTCGACCTGGGCCCCGACGCACTGGGCGAGCACCCCGGCGCGATCGGCCAGGTCTCGCGTGTCGGGAAGGTAGGGCGCCTCGATGCGCCAGTGCAGGGCGCGCCTGAGGATGGCCGGCGCGAAGTCGGTCTCTTCCGGCAGGGCCAGCTTGGGGCGCGCGAGCATGTGGCGCAGCGGTTCGGCGGCCTTGGCGCTGGGCGGCGGCCCCGAGTTCGTCAGGCTCTCGACCAGACGCAGGTCGTGGCAGCCGCCAAAGACCGGATGGCGAAGGAAGGCCTCGAAGGCTTCCGGGCCGTCCGGATTGTACAGGCGCAATTCGAGCGAGTTGTCGCCGAGTTCGACGCTGTCGGCGCGCAGTTGCTGCACGACGGTCAGAACGTTGCGGTGACCGGTCTCGACGCAGGGGGCGGCCAGGCCCGCGGGGTCGTTGATCAAGAAGACATCGGGGCTCAGCAGCTCGGCGGGAAGCTGGACCAGGTAGTTTCCGGGGTTGGCGTTGACGATGGCGGCCGACAGGTCCGGGATGGTTTCCCGCGCCGCGGTGACGATCTTGGCCAGCAGGTCGAACCGCTGGCGGGGCGACAGCAGCACTGGAAAGGGATTGACGTGTTCAAAGGCGTGTCCCTGTTCGAATTCCTCGGGTCGAAGGAGCGGCAGCACGCCCAGTCCGGCCGGATAGAGTTCGCCCGCGAACGGCGAGCGCGTGAAGCGCCCGTGCGCCGTCAGGACGTGAATGCGCGTGTCGTGGCGTGAGGCGTGGGCCACGGTCATGACACGAGGTACTTCTTGGCGTTTCGCAGGTTCAGGAACGCCGTGGGCGTATAGGTGTGGTAGGCGCCGAGGCGATCAAACAGCACCACGTCGCCGGCCCGCGGGGGCGGCATCCCCTCGGCCGCGCCGATGATGTCGGCCGGGTTGCAGCTATTGCCCACGAAACTGACCGGCCGATCGCTCGGCGGCGCCGAGGGGCCGGCCGGCACGACGATGGGCGCGCGCCGGTTCTTGATGAAGGTTTCGGTCTGGGCCAGCCTGAAAGCCTGGGCCATGCCGCCGTCGCACACCGCGATCCAGCGCCCGCCGAGCGCCTTGGTCGAGACGACGCGTGTGACGAACGTGCCGCCCGGCTCGAACACCGCCCGTCCTGATTCATGCACGACGGTGAAATGCCGGCGCAACGGGGCCAGGCTGCCGCAATAGGCGGCCATCAGGGTGGGATCGTCTTCCCACGAGGTATCGAACCCGCCGCCGAGATTAAGAATGGAGAGGGGCTGGCCCAGCGCCTCCGAAACCCGCTCGGCGAGCGCCTGCATGGCCTGGGCGATAAACGGCGCGGTGCGCGCGAAGGCGCCGGAGCCGGCGAAGACGTGCAGTCCGATCACCTTGAAATCGGCCGCCTGCAGGGCTTGCGCCAAGGCGACGGCCTCGGCGGGCTCCACCCCGAAATGGTCCGCCTTCAAGCCGCTGGTCTGGCCCGCGAGCAACGCGCCGGCGTTGACGCGGATCAGGAGGGCAGGCGGGGTCCGCAGGCGCGGCCTGAGTCCGATCAAGAGGTCGGCCTGGGCGCGGGAGTCGACAACGATGTGCGCGCGGCAGGAGGCCGCCGCCAGCACCAGGGCCTCGTCCAGGGCCGGGCTCGCCACGAATTTCGGTCCAGGCGCGCGCCCGATCACCACGTTCAGTTCGCCGATGCTGGCGACCTCGACCCCGTCGGCGAATTCATGCACGCAGCGGGCGAGAACGTCTGGGTTCGGATTGGCCTTTATCGAGACGATGAGCGGCGTGCCGAGCGCGGTCTTGAGGCGCTGGTAGGCCGCGAGAATTCTGGCCGGGTCGAAGACGAAACACGGCGTCTCCAGGCCCGCCAGCCGATCCGGCCGACTCCAGAACGCGTCCTCGCCTCCGGGGATCTGCGCGACCACTTCACGTTCGAGCAGAAAGTCTGACATGGCTCAGCCCGCCGAGGTCGCGGGTTCGCTCGCCGTTGCGCCCGAGCCCATCGCCAAGAGTTGCTGATCGAGCTCTCTTAGGGTGGTGAATTGATCGACGTGAAGTTCGTCTGGATCAACAGGCTTTTGGTAAAGTTGCTCGAAAACGAGAATGAGTTCAACAACGTTCAGGGAGTCAATGCCGAGTTCACCAACGCCGGTATCGGTATCGACATCTTCCACGTTGATGATTCTGGCGACTTCTCGTTGAACGAGCGGCAGAGTCGTGCTTTCACCCACAGTATACTCCTGAGTATGCATGGCAGTGCTGTCGACATAAATGCGTGTTTTACATGAACGGGATCAAAAAGTCGGGATTTCGACTTTATCGCAAACGAACTGTTGCTGGATTCCCGCCCCTATAGCCCCGCTATCCTAAAGCATAATCACGTCGAAAAATGATATGCAACCAGAAAATGACTTTTTTAGTTCTACAATCATAGGAACCCAGGCGTGACCCAAAAAGGGCCCTCACGCGACACCTGCCCAGGCCCCTGACGGCGCGCGGCGCGCGGCCGAGCGCGTCATTCGCGTCCCCACCCAAGTTGGCGCGAGTTTTGCAGAAAGCAACTATTGAGGGTATTTTGTCGCTTGTAAAGCGGCGGCTTATCGGGGAGCTTCAGGCTTGGCGGCGGGGCGCCGCGGGGGGCGATCCGAGTGCTGATCAAGCCGCGAATGCGAGGATTCATCTGCACGACCGCTCACCCGGTCGGGTCCGCCGCCTTGATGCGCCAAGCGGTGGATCGACTGGCGGACGTGCGGTTGTCGCGCGCGCCGCGCCGGGTTCTCGTGATCGGCGGCTCCAGCGGCTATGGGCTGGCGACCCGGTTGGTCACGGCCTTCGCTGGGGGCGCGGCCACGATCGGCGTATCCCATGAGCGCCCGCCGACGGACGACAGGACGGCCAGCGCCGGCTGGTACAACAACCGGTCGTTTGAAGTCCTGGCGCGCGGGCGCGGGCTCGTCGCCGCCACCCTGGAGGGGGACGCCTTTTCGGACGAGGTCAAGGCTCAGACGGTGGACCTGATCGTCCGCGATTTCGGACAAGTCGATCTGCTCGTCTACAGCTTGGCCGCGCCGTCGCGGCGCGACCCGCGGACGGGCCTGACGCACTATTCGTCCATCCTGCCGCTGCGACCCTGTTCAGACCTGAAGGCCCTGGACGTTGATACGGGCGCGATCACCGTGGCGAGTTTGCCGGCCGCCACCCAGGTCCAGCTCGACGACACGGTGGCGGTCATGGGCGGAGGCGACTGGAGCCGCTGGGTCGAGACCCTGGCGGCGCACGATCTTTTGTCGCCCGGTTGCCGCACGCTTCACTACACCTATGTCGGCTCGCCCCCGACCGCCCCGATCTACGCCGACGGGACGATCGGGCGCGCCAAGGCCGACACGGCCCTTGCGGCCCGGCGGATGAACGATGTCCTGGGCGAGGGGTTCGCCCGCCTCGTGGCGCTCAAAGCCATCGTCACCCAGGCCAGTTCGGCCATTCCGCTCATGCCGCTCTATTGGTCGCTGCTGGCGCCCGTGATGACGCGGCTTGGTTTGCAGGAAGGCGCTCTCGAGCAAATCCTGCGCCTCTTCGAGCAGGTCATTCCCGGCGGGGAGGTCGACGGCGAGGGGCGGTTGCGGCTGGATGATCGGGAGCTTCGCGACGACGTTCAGGCGGAGGTGGCGCGCCGGTGGTCGCTGGTGACGACCGAAAGCCTGGCCCAGTACGCCGATTGGCCAGGATTTCGCGCCGAGCAATTGCGGCTGTTCGGCTTTGACGCGCCGGGCGTGGACTACGCGCGGGAGGTCGATCCGCGCTGGACCCTCCAGGCCGCCGAACCCGTCCCGTCCGCTCCCGCCTTGTGGCCGTCACCGGGCTGACCGAAAGCGGCGGGCTTCGCGCATAGTTCGCGTAGATCTCCAACCTCCGCGCATGCGCGGTGTCATTGAGCCGATGCCACTGAATTCCTTTCACAAACGGCCGATTTCTCAAGGCTCGGCGCCGAGGACTTGGCAAAGGCTTCGCGCCTTTCGCAAAGCTCTTTCGCTCGTGGATCGTATGGCAATGGGTTTGTGAAAGGGACTGTCCGGCCTGGGGCAGGGCGGCTTGCTGTTCTTTGAGCGCGTCAGCCGACGCTGAACATGTGTCCGCTTTGGTCGCGCCGCTTGGGTCCCTTGCGGCTGCGCTCGGCCTGCGGCTGGGCATCCTGATAGAGCTTGATCATTTCCAGGAGTGGACCCAGGCGCTTGTTCTCGACGACGGCGGCCTGGTTGACCTTCCGGATCTTGTCGAAGGTCCGGTAGGAGAGGGGGCTTCCCTGGTAGCTGATCACTAGGCGCCCGTCGGGATAGTCGGCGACCGTGACCCGCTTGCCGATCGCCGCCTGGGCCGCCTCGGTCGGGTCCAGGATGAACAGCACCTTGTCGTATTGCAGGGTCAGCGATTGCGACAGCGTCCGCTCGACCTGCCAGCTGAAGGCGTCTTCCAGCCGGTCGCGCGGACCCATCGGCCGGTGCAGGTCCTTGGCGTTGGCCGGCGGCTTGGCGAAGCGGGCGTTGTAGTCGGCCACGAAGCCCGGAAGGAAGGCGTTGCCGGCCTCCAGGGTGCTGACGCCGGCCAGGCGCATCTCCTTGACCAGCCGGTCCTGCAGCGTCTTGTTGGCGCGCTCGACGCGGCCCTTGGCCTGGCTGGTGTTGGCGCAGATGATCTCGATGTTCAGCGCGTGCAGGGCGCGGCCGAACTGGGTCATGCCGTCGCCGGTGACGCCGGCCTTGGCGACCCGAAACACCGAGTGCTTGTCGCTGTAGAACGCCACCGGCTTGCCGTGGGTCTCCAGGTAGCCCTGGGTCGCGGCGAAGTAGGCGAAGGTCGATTCCGTCTCGACGAACCGCAGATGCATCAGCCGGCTGGTGGCGTCGTCGATATAGACCAGCAGCGTACACATCGGGCCGCGAGCCTCGAACCAGCGGTGCTCGCTGCCGTCGATCTGGATCAGCTCGCCGACGCAGTCGCGTCGGTAGCGCGGCTGGTGGATCCTGCGTCGGCGCTTCTTGCGTTCCTGCCAGAACCCGGCGGCGATCATCCAGGCGCGAACGGTCTCGCGGCCCAGGCTGATGCCGTGCCGCTCGCGCAGCTTCTCGGCGGCCAGCGTAGGACCAAAGTCCGCGTAGCGCTGGCCGATGATCGCCAGCGCCGTGGCGCGGACGTCATCGGGCTTGCGCCGGTTGCTCGGCCGGCCGCGCTGCTTGGAGATCAGACCCTCGACGCCGCAGGTCCGCAGCGCCTTCAGCAGCCGCAGCGTCTGCCTTCGGCTGACACCCAAGAGCTGGGCGGCGGCCGCCGCCGTCAGTCGCTGACTATCGAGATCGCGCAGCACCTCCAGCCGCGCCAGTTCCTTGTCGCTCATGCTCCGAACCGCCATCCCAGACCCTCCAGACAACGCGCTGGAAGGGTGACATGCCTAACTGGCACGGGGGTGACATTCTCATCCGGCCGCTACAGAGATCTACCGTCTAAGTAATATTATCAGAAATTTATGTGCAATCGCCGAACTGGGCAACTGTCACATATCGAAATAGACGCGACTGGCGCTGTGGTTTGGGATTTTCGACCCAAATTCACGCGACTATTCGATATTTCGCGCGAAATAGACGCGACT
>NZ_LMFQ01000012.1 GCF_001426905.1 Caulobacter sp. Root1455 | reverse complement strand
CGACGCGGTGGCCGAGCTGGTCACCGCTTCGGCCGTGCCCTGCTGGTCGGTGTAGCTGACCACCACCCGGACCGTGCCGCCGACATCGGGGTCGCCCAGGGTGTAGGTCGCCTGATCGGCCGCGCCGATGCTGACGAAGCCCGAACCGGTGTTGCGCTGCCAGTCGTAGTGCAGCGTGCCCAGACCGTCGAGATCGRCCAGGGCGGCGGTGTCGGCCGTCAGGATCTGGTTCTCGGTGGTCGTGCCGGTGACGCTGACACCGCCGGTCGGGACGTCGTTGACGTTGGCGATGGCGGCGGTGGCCGAGCTGGTCGCCGACTCGGCGAAGCCCTGCTGGTCGGTGTAGCTGACCACCACCCGGACCGTGCCGCCCACGTCGGAGTCGCCCAGGGTGTAGGTCGCCTGATCGGCCGCGCCGATGCTGACGAAGCCCGAACCGGTGTTGCGCTGCCAGTCGTAGTGCAGCGTGCCCAGGCCGTCGACGTCGGCCAGGGTCGAGACCGCCGTCAGGACCTGGTCCTCGGTCGGCGTGCCGGTGATGCTGGCGCCGCCGGTGTGCGGGTCGTTGACCSCGGCGATCGACGCGGTGGCCGAGCTGGTCACCGCCTCGGCCGTGCCCYGCTGGTCGGTGTAACTGACCACGACCCGGACCGTGCCGCCGACATCGGGGTCGCCCAGGGTGTAGGTCGCCTGATCGGCGCCGACATTGACGAAGCCGCTGCCGACGTTGTGCTGCCACTGGTAGTGCAGCGTGCCCAGGCCGTCGAGATCGGCCAGGGCGGCGGTGTCGGCCGTCAGGATCTGGTTCTCGGTGGTCGTGCCGGCGGCGGTGGCCGAGCTGGTCACCGCCTCGGCCGTGCCCTGCTGGTCGGTATAGCTGACCACCACCCGGACCGTGCCGCCGACATCGGGGTCGCCCAGGGTGTAGGTCGCCTGATCGGCGCCGACATTGACGAAGCCGCTGCCGACGTTGTGCTGCCACTGGTAGTGCAGCGTGCCCAGGCCGTCGAGATCGACCAGGGCGGCGGTGTCGGCCGTCAGGATCTGGTTCTCGGTGGTCGTGCCGGTGACGCTGACGCCGCCGGTCGGGGCGTCGTTGACGTTGGCGATCGACGCGGTGGCGGAACTGGTCGCCGATTCCACCGTGCCGCCGGCGTCGGTGTAGTAGATCACCACGCGGACAATGCCGCCGACGTCGGAGTCGCCCAGGGTGTAGGTCGACTGGTCGGCGCCGACATTGACGTAGCCGCCGCCGATGTCGTGCTGCCACTGGTAGTGCAGCGTGCCGATGCCGTCCACGTCGGCCAGGGTCGAGACCGCTGTCAGGACCTGGTCCTCGGTCGGCGTGCCGGTGATGCTGGCGCCGCCGGTGTGCGAATCGTTGACCGCGGTGATGTTGACCGTCACCGAGCCGCTGGCCGTGTCCGTCGCGCCCGATCCCTGGCCGCCGCCGGGCGAGCCGTCGGTCAGCGCGTAGTTGAGCGACACGCTGGCGGGCGGCGCGTTGCTGGCGTTGGTGTAGGTGATGTGTTCGATAACGTCGTTGACCAGCGCCGTGGTCGCGGTCGCGGCGGAACTGGTGAAGGTGATGCCCAGCACGCCGCCGGCGCTGGTGAAGGTGGCGAAGGTCAGTCCGCCGACCTGCAGATTGGCCCCGCTGACCGTGAACAGGCCGCCCGAGGCGAAAGCGAAGACGTCGGCGGCGTTGGCCGAGGCCCGCTGCACCGTGAAGCTGGCGCCGCCATAGTCGCCCGAACCGCTGTTGCGGGCGTCCAGGTCGATGTCGGACACCGTCAGCGAGCCCAGCAGGGTCGCCGCCGTCTGCTCGGTGGCGCCGACCGCGGTGGCGCTGGCCGGAACCACGGGCGTGTCGTTCACGGCCGTGATGCTGGTGGTCAGGTCGATGCTGGCGTCGCTGAAGCGGGTCTGCCCGCCGTTGACGCTGACGTCCAGGGTCGCGCCGGTCGTGACCGCGCCGCCGGAATTGTCGATCAGATAGGCGGTCAGGGCCGGGACCGCGCCGTTGAAATTGGCGGCCGGCAGGAAGCGGACCAGGGTTCCGGCCGCCAGCACCAGGGCGGAGCTCTCGCTGGGCGCGCCGATCGTCGTCCAGGCGCCGTTGAAGTACTGCCAGACGCCCTGGCTGGCGGCCGCGTTGCCGGTGATGGCCACGCCGGCCAGGGTGTCGCCGGCGTCCGGGTCGGTGAAGTGCGAGGCGAACAGGGTCGAGACGCTCTGGCCGGCCGGGGCGGCGGTGTCTTCGTTGACCGCCGTGAGGGTGGCCGAACCGCTGGCGACCGGCGCGTCGTTGGTCGGGGTGACCACGATGTTCAGCGTCATCGCCGCGCTGTAGGGCGTCGAACCGCCGGTGGTGCTAAGGTCCGGAGTCTGGCCGGTGGTCACCGCGCCGGCCGAGTCGTCGATCAGCGAGACGGTCAATGACGGCGCGGTGCCGGCATAGTCGGCCGCCGGCACGAAGCGCACCAGGGTGCTGGCGTCCAGGACGAAGGCGGAGGCGGCCGAAACGGCCGGCAGGTCATGCCAGCTGCCCCCCGAGAAGTACTGGTAGACGCCTTCCGCGGCGGTCGCCGCGTTGGCCGTCACCGCCACGCCGGTGAAGGCGTTGGCCGACGAGCCGCCGCCCACGGTGTCCGTGGTGTCGGAGAAGTGGCTGCTGAACAGCGAAGAGACCGTCTGCCCGGCCCCGGGCGCGGAATCCTCGCCGACCGACGTCAGGCTGACGGCCGAGCCGCCGGTGACGGTCGGGGCGTCGTTGACCGCGGTGACGGTGTGGCTGAGCACCACCGTGCCGGTGCTGTAGGGCGTGGAGCCGCCGTTGGTGGTGGTGTTGACGACCGCGCCGTTGGTCAGGGCGCCGCCCGAGGCGTCGACCACCCTGGCCGTAAGGGTCGGGGCCGGGCCGTTGAAGTTGGCGGCCGGCAGGAAGCGGATCGGCGCGCTGGCGGCCAGCGTCACCGCCGCCGCCGTCGAGGCCGCGCCGATGTTCACCCAGGTCGAGCCGTTATAGTACTGCCACTGGCCGGTGCCGCCGGTGGAGCCGTTGGCGGTCACGGCCACCCCGGCGAAGGCGTCGGTGTCGCCGTCGCTGTACTGGCCGCTGAACAGGGCCGAGACCGTGTTGGTCAGGGCCGGGTTGGCGACGTCCTCGTTGGTCGCGGCCAGGGCCTCGGTGCCGTCGCCGCTCACGGTCGGCGCGTCGTTCACCCCGATGATGGTGATGGTGTAGCCGTCGGTGTCGCTCTGCGCGCCGCCCGTGCCGCTGGCCCCGCCGTCGCTGGTGACCACGGTCAGGGTGTCGGTGCCGCTGACATTGGTGTTGCCATGGAACAGCAGGCCGTTGCTGGCCGCCAGGGTCGTGTTGATCGCGTTGATCGTGCCCGTGACGGTCACCGAGCCGGAGCCGTTGCCGCTGACATTGCCCGCTGTCAGACCGCTGGCGACATTGGTCCGCAGGGTCAGTATGCCCTTGGTCACGCTCAGGGTGACCGTCACCGTCGCCGAGGCCGGATTGGCGTCGACATCGCTGATCTGCAGGCCGGTGACGGCGATATCGGTGTTTTCGTTGCCGGTGGCGCTGGAGACCGTGCCGTTGACCGGCGCGTCGTTGACCGCCGTGATGTTGATCGTCGTCGTGCCGATGTTGACCGTGGTGTCGCCGACGTTGGTCGTCGCGGTCGAGATCCCCGGCGTGCCGTCGTTGATCGCCCAGGTGATGGTGCGGCTGGTGTTGGCGCCGTAGTTCGTCGGGTTGTCGCCCGTGGCCCAGTAGACCAGCCCGGCCAAAGCGGTCTGGTAGTGGGCGATGGTGTCGACGCCGCTGAGCGTCAGGGTTTCGGCGGCCGCGTTCCAGCTGACGGTGATGCTGGTGCCGGCGATCGTGCCCGAGACCTGCTTGCCGGCGCCGTAGCCGAGGTGGTCGTCGGCCTTGCTGTCCTCGTTGGTGGTGAACGTGCCGCCGGTGATCGCCACCGTGGCGCCGGTCAGGTAGCCGCCGCCGTTGTCGGTGATCGTCGGGGAGCCGCTCAACAGGGTGGTCGCCGACGCCGCCTGCTCGGTCGCCGCCGTGCCCGCGCCGGTGACGGTCAGGGCCGCCAGGTCGGCGAAGACCATCCCCTCGACCGTGGCCCCGACAATCGTGGTGCCGGGATCGATCTGGCGGAGCAGGGTGGCGGTGGTGCCGGCGCCGTCCAACTGGAAGACGTAGATGGTGTCGTCGGTGTCGGAGCCGCCGTTCTCGACTTCCTCGCTCTCGATGTAGAGCTGCCGCGTCGACGGATCGAACGTCATGTCGCCGGCGTAGAAGTGGTTGCCGCCCGGCATGCCGACCAGCGTCACCTTGACGGCTGTGCCGCCGGTGGCGCTGCCGCTGATGTACCAGAGGGCGTTGTCGTTGGCGTCGTAGTTGCCGCTGGGCGACGGGTTTTGCGAGTGGGTCGTGAAATAGACCAGGTCGGTGGACTCATCGACCTCGACGTCGACGAACAGGCCGTCGGCGTAGGTGGTGTTGTTGAACTGGTTGTCGTCGACCAGCGCGACCGTGCTGTTGTTCGGGTTGGCGAGGTCCAGGCGGAAGAGACCGGTCGCCAGGCCGCCGATCGTCTCGGTGTAGTACATCCGACCGCCGGCCACGATCGTGGTGTCGATCGCGAAGTCGCGCGGATCGAGGACGAAGAAGCCGCTCTCATTGGGCCGGTTGTCGGTGGCGGCCGTGGTCAGGAAGCCGAGGTCGGTGAGGGTCCCGGCCGCGTCGTAGCTGTAGACCCGGATGCCGGTGATGTTGCCGTTCGGCGTCCCCGCGCCGTCCTGATAGCCGACATAGATCTTGCGGTTGACCGCATCGACCTCGATCGTTTCGACGATGATGGTGTCGGGGAAGTCGACCACGGTGGTCGGGGCGGCGGCGCTGTTGATCGAGCCCCGCACCAGCAGGGCGTGGTCGTCGATGCTGTTGCTGAGGATGGCGAAATAGAAGCCCGTCGCGGTGTCGATGCCGAGGCCGGAGGTGAACGAGCTGACGAAGGCGTCGTCGCCCGTGCCCGCCCCGCCGTTGCTGACGACGGTGGTGCTGCCGGTGCCGTCGTCATTGACGCGGACGAGCTTGGTGTCGGCGTCGCCGCCTTCGGTGATGTACCACAGCTGGCCGGAGAACGGCATGGGTCAGTCCTTTGCCTCAGGCAAAACCACGCGCCGTCGCGCGGGCGCGACGGCGTCGGGACTCTCGCCCCGCGGGAAATGGGTGAAAGAAGGGACTAGGGGCGCGGAACGGCCGCGCACGACGCGAGGGCGAAAAAGCGCGCACGAAAGCGCATATATTACGCAACTGACTCCCCCCTCGCTCTAGTCAAACCATAAACGCAACCTTAACGAGGATGCGACGCCCGCACAAGTAGACACACGCTGATTGGCGAACCGCGTTCTCCTAACTATTGTGCAGCTCAGGATAGTGGGTTAGGAGGAGGACAATCGCCGGGGTGGGGCGCCTGATCTTAATCTTGGTTAAGACGCGGGGACGACTTAAGGTTTAGTCCAGGTCGATCGCGCGCGTCATGCCTGGGCACTTAAGACTTTTGGGAGCGAGGGAACGATCATGACCGAGCCTTATCTTGGTGAAATCCGCATGTTCGGGGGCAACTTCGCGCCTGTCGGCTGGGTCATGTGTGACGGCCAGCTGATGTCGATCGCGGAGAACGACGCGCTGTACGTCCTTCTCGGCACGACCTACGGCGGCGACGGCGTCAACACGTTCGGCATCCCGGACCTGCGCGGGCGGGTCGTGACCCACCAGGGCTCCAAGAACGGCCAGACCTATGTCATGGGCCAGATGACGGGCGTCGAGAGCGTCACGCTGATCTCCACCCAGCTGCCGGCGCACACCCACCCGTTCTTCGCGGCTTCGACGGCGGGCGCGGTGTCCACGCCGACCACCGCGACGATGATCTCGGACCAGGGACCGACCGGGACCGGCATTTTCGGCTACGCGCCCTACAACGGCGCCAACGAGCAGATCGCCCTGGCGGCCGCCTCGACCACGCCCGCCGGCGGCAGCCAGCCGCACGAGAACATGCAGCCCTATCTGGGCATCAATTTCATTCTCGCGACCGCGGGCGTCTTCCCGTCGCAGAACTGACCTTTCCGCCAGAAGATCTTTTGGAGACTCAAAGAGATGAGTGATCAATATCTCGCGGAAATCCGCATTTTCAGTTTCCCTTTCGCCCCGAGGGGCTGGGCTCAGTGCAACGGCCAGATCATGCCGATCCAGCAGAACACCGCGTTGTTCTCGCTTCTGGGCACCACCTATGGCGGCAACGGCACCAGCAACTTCGGCCTGCCCAACCTGATGGGCAACATCCCGCTCCATATCGGCCGCGCCCAGCCCGGGCCCGGCCTGCAAGTCTACGATCTGGGCCAGACCGGCGGTTCGCAGACCGTGACGATCCTGACCCCCGAGATGGCCGCACACAGCCACTCGCCGGTGGTGACCACGGCGGTCGGGACCGTCTCGACCTCGGCCGGCAACCAGCCGGCCAAGGCGTTCACCGGCAACTTCTCGAAGAACACCCAGGGCCTGTTCTTCAGCACCGTCACCACGCCGGCCACGCAGCTTCCGCCCCAGACCATCACCCAGACGGGCGGCGGCCAACCTCACAACAACATGATGCCGACGCTGTTCCTGAACTACTGCATCGCCCTGCAGGGCGCCTTCCCCGCCCGCAACTGATCGCGATCGCGACGAATACGAGGAGCAAGTCACATGTCTCAGCAGTATATGGGCGAAATCCGGATCATGGGGTTCAACTTCCCGCCGAAGCACTGGGCCCAGTGCAACGGTCAACTCATGGCCATCTCCCAGAACCAGGCGCTGTTCTCGTTGCTGGGCACCACCTACGGCGGCAACGGCGTCACGACGTTCGCCCTGCCTGACCTGCGGACCCTGGCCCTGGGAGGCGTCAGCTCGAGCTATCCGTTGGGCGCGATCACCGGCGAGTACGCCCACACCCTGCTCCAGACCGAGATCCCGAGCCACGTCCACTTCCTGAAGGTGGACGCCACCAAGGCCGGCTCCAGCAACCTCAGCACGGCGGCGGCGGGCAACAGTTTCGGACAGACGGGCAGCAGCGCCAGCGAAGGCACCGCTCCGGTCTACAACATGTACAGCACCGTGGTGACGCCCACCGCGCCCATGGCGCCCCAGGCCCTTGGGACGGCGGGCGGCAGCCAGCCGCACGAAAACCGCCAGCCGTTCCTGACGGTGAACATCTGCATCGCCCTGGCGGGGATCTTCCCGTCGCGGAACTAGGCCGTCCGGATTTTGTGGCGTGGCGTCAGTTGAACAGCGCCTGATAGTTCTGCCGCCCGGGCTCGGGCGTGTGGATCGGGATCAGGTACAGGTCGTAGGCGGTTCCGTCCTCGACCTTCATCGTGTGCATTCCCTCGGCGAGCACATCGCCGGGGGGGCCGCTGAAGATCAGCACGAAGGGCTGGAAGTCCGGTCGCCCGTGCCCCGGCTCGGGCTTGAACAGCTCGATCTCGTTCAGCGACAGGACTTGACCGCCGCCTTCGACCCGGAACGACGCGCCCACGTGCGGGGTGAAGGAGTCGGCGGTCGGGACGACGAATTCGGCGGCCATGATGTTCCCCGGGTCAGAATCGAAGCACGGCCATTATGACGACCTCTCCACCTGAACGGGAAGAGCCCGTCGCATCGCCATCCTTCGCCCTGCGCCCCGAGGTCGAGGCCGACGCGCCCTTCCGCCTGGCGCTGTTCCGCGCCTCGCGCGGTCCGGGCTGGGACCAGATCCCCCTGCCCGCCGAGATGCTGACCAAGATCATGGAGCAGCAGTTCCACGCCCAGACCCAGGGCTATCGCGCCGCCTATCCCCAGGCCCGGCTCGAGATCGTCACGATCGACGCGGCGCCCGTCGGGCGGCTGGCCACCGATCGCGGGACCGATGGCCTGCGCGTAGTCGACATCGCCGTGGTCCCCGAGCAGCGCGGCCAGGGGATCGGCGGGGCGATCCTGCGGGCGCTGATGGACGAGGCCGCCGCCGTCGGAACGCCGGTGATGCTGCAGGTGGCCAGCGACAACCTCTCGGCCCAGCGGCTCTATCACCGGCTGGGCTTCGTCATGACGGCGGCGAACGACACCCACCTGACCCTGCGTTGGCCCGCCCCGTCCTCGACGCCAGGGAGCGCGGCTTGACCCGGATCGCCGTGGTCGGCTGCGGCGCCTGGGGGCGGAACCTGATCCGGACCTGCGCGGAGCTTGGCGTGCTGGGCGCGGTGATCGACACCGACGCGGCCGCCGCCGCGCGCGAGGCCGCGGCCTGGAGCGTTCCCGCCCTCCCCCTGGCCCAGGCCCTGGACGACGCTGGCCTGGACGCGATTATCATCGCCGCGCCGGCCGAGGCCGAGACCCTGACCGGAAAAACTGATGCGGCGCGACCAGGCCGTGCCCCCCCGACCGAGACCGGGCCGGTCGCCGCGGGAAGCGAACCGCGCTTCGTCGATCTGCTCGCCGAACCGCCTTTGACCAGAGAAACCCGCCATTTCATCCGATGCCGCCAGACCAGAGACGCCCCCTTTACGGGTATTGAAGAAGGCGTTCGCGCGCAGCGGGTGCTGGAACGGGTTCAATTCCAGTTGAACCGTTGCTCCGATCAGCTTCGGACCTAGTCGGATCGCAGCGATCATCTTGCGAGACCTCACATAACACCGTTCGAACACTTCCGACTAGAAAGTAGATATGATCTTTATCGGCAAGAATAGGGCGAACGTCGCGCAGAGAACGGCAAATATACCCGAGACAAACACCCTTTTCGCGAAGCCGACCAACGCGTACCATCCCGCCATGTCGAGGGGCGCATTGAACTCAAACAAGAACGCCCGCCGCGCGAGGGGCCAATGAACGTCCACGTTCCGGCGTTTCCATTGCGTGGCGACGACGGTCAGACGTCGAACTTTCAAATCCTCACCCGAAAGATCCCGCAGCCTGAAGCCGTGATCGGCTTGGTCGGCATGGGCTATGTCGGTCTTGCGATCTCGGACGCCGTTTGCCCGGCCGGCTTTCGGGTGATCGGCTTCGACCTGGATGAGGCCCGGAAAGATTGTGAAGGCCTGAGATGAGCGCCGCGTCGTCATCGGACCGTTCAGCCGCCTGGGTCCGCCCCTCGGCGGCGGTCGAGCCGGGCGCGGTGCTGGGCCAGGACATGGCCTGCCCCCGCATCGGCGACCGCTACGCCGAGCGCGCCGAGGGTCTGCGGCGGACGATCAACCCGTCGGGCTTCGGCGAGGCCCCCAAAGACGACCAAAGTGAAGAACAGTCAGCGAGCGTCGGATGAAGCGGGCCCTGGTCATCGGATCGGAAGGCAATATCGGCAAGCCCCTGGCGGCGCACCTGCGCGCCCAGGGCTGGGAGGTGCTGTGCGCCGACATCAAGCCCGGCTGGCGCAAGGACTATCTGCAGGTCGACATCAACCAGCCGGCCGACCTGATGCCGACCCTGCGCTGGAAGCCGGACGTGATCTTCGCCCTGGCCGCCGTGGTCAGCCGGGTGACCTGCGAACAGGCCTCCAGCCTGGCGGTCAGCACCAATCTGGGCGGGCTGAACAACGTGGTGCTGCTGGCCCAGGCCGCCGACGCCAAGCTGGTCTATTTCTCGACCTCGGAAGTCTACGGCCCCACCGACGGGCCGATGGACGAGGCCGCCACCGTCCCCCGGCCCAACAACCGCTACGGCCTGACCAAGCTCCTGGGCGAGCAACTGGTCGACTACGAGGTCGCCCAGCACGGCCTGCGCGCGGTCACCCTGCGGCCGTTCATGATCTATGACGAGAACGAGGACTTCGGCGACCACCGCTCGGCGATGATCCGCTTCGCCCACGACCTGGCGCGCGGACGTCCGATCGAGGTGCATCGCGGCGGCGCCCGGAGCTGGCTGCACATCTCCGACGCCGTGCGCGCCATCGAGGCGGCCGCCGGGATCGAGGAGCACGCGGTGATCAATATCGGCCATCCGGACGTGACGCCGATCGAGGCCCTGGCCGAGGGCTTACGGACCCGGTTGGACGCCTCGCCGTCGCTGATCGCCCTCCGCGATCTGCCCGCCCGGATGACCGCCGCCAAGCAGCCCAGTCTGGACCGCATGCGCAACCTGCTTGGCGTGACGCCCAAGGTGTCGCTGGACGAGGGTCTGGACCGCGTCGTGACGCGGGTGCGCGCTCGCCTGGCACAGATCCAGTCGGGACAGCCGGCGTGACAACCGGTGGGATAGGCCGCCTGCTGACCGTGGTCGGCGCCCGGCCGCGGTTCGTCAAGGCCATGCCGGTCAGTCGCGCGATCGCGCGCGCCGGACCTGACCGAGGTGATGGTCCATACCGACCAGCATCACGACGCGGCCCTGTCCGACAGCTCCTTCCGCGAACTGGACCTGCCCGAACCCGCCAAGAACCTGGGTGTTCACGGCTGTTCGCACGGCCGCTGGGTCCGATCGACATGCAGCGGCCGCTGGCCGACTGCGCGCTGGCGCTCACCGATTCCGGCGGCCTGCGGAAGGAAGCCTATTTTCATCGCAAGCCCTGTGTCACCCTGCGCGACGACACCGAATGGAGCGAGACGGTGAACGCGGGGTGGAACCGGCTGTGGACCGTGAACGACGACCGGCCTCGGCGTGAGATCGATGACTATGGCGCGGGCGACGCCGCCGAACAGATCGTCGCGACGATCGCCCGATTTGTCGTCCAAGGTCGCGATGAGGACTTCGCCGCGCCGCGCGCGATGACCGGAGCCCGCTCATGAAGGACAGCCACGACCGGCCGCGACCGCCCCTGCCGAGCCACGACGTATCGCCGGACGAAACGGTCCCGTCGGCGGAGAGGGCGCGGCCGCTGCGCATCCTGCTGGCCTGCAACTACGACCCGGCCAACGCGGCCACGGTCTGCGACCACATCAACGCCTTCGCCGGCTATTCGCGCCATGAGATTCGCGTGCTGTCGCGGGTCGGCGAGATCTTCGACGGCGTGAAGCTGGACGCCTTCGACGCGGTCGTGATCCACTATTCGCTGTTCCTGGCGATCGAGGCCTTCGTGGGCCCGCGATCGCGTCGCGCCCTGGCCGCCTTCCGCGGCGCCAAGGCGGTGTTCATCCAGGACGAATACCGCTTCGTGAACGCCACCCTCGAGGCGCTGGAGGCCTGCGGCGTGGACCTGGTCTTCACCTGCCTGGGACCGGCGGAGGCCGATCGGATCTACGGCAAGTCCGGCCGGTTGCGCACTCAGCAGGTCCTGACCGGCTACGTGCCCCAGACGCTGACGCACTACCCGCCCGTTCCGCTGGCGAGCCGCAAGACCATGGTCGGCTATCGCGGCCGGACCTATCCGGCCTGGCATGGCGAGCTGGGCCGCGAAAAGATCCGCATCGGCAAGCTGTTCAAGCGCGACGCCCGGCGGTTCGGCATTTCGACCGATATCGCCTGGTCGGAACGCAGCCGGCTCTACGGCCGCGACTGGGTGAATTTCATCCGCAACTGCCAGGCCGTGCTGGCCGTCGAGAGCGGGGCCAGCGTCTTTGACTTCGACGGCGCGGTGGCCGCCCGCACCGAAAGCTTCGCCGCCCTGGTCGAGCGCCCCCACCCGATCCCGGCTCTGTCCAGGAAGGCCTCCTACGAGATGCTGCGCGATCGGTTCTTCGCCGATCACGAGGACCAGATCGACATCGCCCAGATCTCGCCCCGGGTCTTCGAGGCCATCGCCCTGCGCACCCTGGTGATCGCCTATTCCGGGCGCTATTCGGGCGTGCTGGAGCCGTGGCGGCACTATGTGCCGCTCGACAAGGACCACGGCAACATGGCGCAGGTGGCGGCGGTGCTGCGCGACCCCGAGCGGGTCGCCGAGATCATCACCAACGCCTATGCCGAGATCGCCCTCAATCCCGCCTACGGCTACGGGTCGATGATCGACCTGTTCGACCGGCGGATCGCCGAGATCGCCGCGGACCGACCGCGCGGGGTGACCAACGACCGCATCGACGCCAAGTTCCGCGCCGCCTTCCCATTCTTCGCGATCGACAATCCCCACGAAATGCGACGCCCGCGCCTGGCCTGGCGGCTGGCGCGGGCGGCTGTCCGCCGCCTGGGACTCGAGAGCCTCGCGCGCCGCCTGCTGCGGCGGTGACGTCGAGTTAGTCGACGCCGATCCATCGCCGCAGGAACGGCAGGCGCGCGATGGCGCCCAGCCGGCGCCTCAGCACGGGGGCCTTGAGCAGGCGCGACTCCACGATGATCACCGCCCAGGCGCCCCAATCGCGCAACCGCAGGAACAGCCGCAGGCCCCGCCCGCGCCTCACGCCAGCACCTGATCGGTGATCTCGGCCACCACCGTCCGCCAGCTGTAGCGGCCCGAAGTCACGATCTCGGCGTGAGCGCGGTCGACCATGGCCTGGGCCCGTCGCGGATCGCGGCTGTGGTCGAGGGCGTCGTCGATGTCGGACAGGTCGCGGCGAACCGGCTGGTAGTGGCTCCCCGCCTCGAGGACGCCGCTGTAGTCGCCCTCCACCAGCACCTGGAACGTCCGGGTCGCCGCCGCCTCGAGGTGGCGCGGCGACATCGCGCGGATCTCGGTCTCCGGCGGCAGGCCGTTCGCCGGGTCGACCCGCGACGAGCCGCCCTCGACCCCGACGACCGCCCGACTGGCGCCCAGCAGGCGGATCCAGGCGTCGCCGACCAGCTTGCGCTTACCGTCGACCGCCACGTCGGCGCGATGGCCGCGCGCCGCGGCCCAGGCCGCCGCGCGCAGCCCGACCTCGCGCTTGATCAGGCCCATCTCGCCCAGCCAGGCCGGCGTCTCCCAGGCCCGGTAGCTGACGGCGATCGATCGCCGCGCCAGATCGCTGGACGCCCGCCGCATCAGCCCGTCATCGATATAGCTGGTCAGGAAGCGCCGCAGGGCGAAGGGCCTTTGCCCGACCGGATAGACGCTGTCCCACAGCGGCGGATCGAGCGCGGTGAGCAGCAGGTCGATCCGCGCCTCGACCAGGTAATCGCGCAGGCCTTGAAGGCCGAGGAATTCGTCGAGCGGCGCGGCCACGCGGCGCGAGCGCGGCGGAACGGCGTCCATCGCCCGCCGCAGGCCGCCCAGGCCGACGCGCGTGTATCGCGCGGCCAGGGCCGTCGCGTCGACCATCACCAGATCCGGATCCAGCTGGGTGATCCAGGTCGGATTGAACGGAAACCCGATGTTCAGGAACGTCGTCCGCCCGGGGAAACAGGTCTTCCAGGCGAAGATCCGCTGATGCTCCCAGCGGCGCAGCGGCCACTGGCCGCGCCAGTTGTACAGGACCACGGCGGTCGGTTGGTTGCGCATGCGCGGCGAACTAGGCGGCGCGGGGCCGAGCCTGGCCTTCGACGGCGAGGACATGGACCCGAGCCCGGGCACGGATGAATCGCGAAGCCATGGACGCCGCCCTGGATGGAAGCGCCTGGCGCGCTCGCCTCAAGCGTCGGCGGCGTCGGCGGTCGCTGTCAACGCCTAAGGCTGTCGCCCTGCACCGCGCCTTGGGCCCCGCGCAGGGTCTCCGACGGAGACTCGCCGAACATCGCCCGATAGGCCCCCGAGAAACGCCCCAGCTCCCAGAAGCCCTGGTCCAGCGCCACCTGGGTCACCGTGGTCGGGTGACGGCCAGCGTCCAGCAGCCGGGCCCGGGCCGCCGACATGTTCTTCAGCCGCAGATAGGCCTTGGGACTGACGTCGAGCAGGTCGTGGAAGGCCCGGTAGAGCGTGCGGCGCGAGATGTTCAGGGCCTGGCAGATGTCCTCGATCTGCACGGCCTGCCGGGCGCCGCCGCTTTCCAGGAAGTCCTCGGCGCCGCGAACGATGCGGGCGGCGTTCAGCGCGCCCTGCCGGCGCGCGCCCTCGCCCTTGACCTCGGACAGGGCCGTCAACAGGCCGTCCAGCAGTTCGTTGCGCAGGAAGGCGACGGTGCTGGCCGGAATGCCGGCCCCCATGGCCCTCAGCAGGCTGGAGCAGCCCTGCAGCACGCGCTTGCAGGCGGCCCTGGCCTCGGGCGGCGGCGAATAGACGGCCGGCTCGGTCCAGAAGCACGGATCGGCCAGCCATTCGAACGCCTCGGCCCGCTGCATCACCAGGCCCCACGGCGCGGTGACGACGGCGTAGGCGACGTGGCCCTGGAACCGCCCGTCCAGTTCTCCGCCCGGCGGGATGGCGATGATGTCGCCTTCCTCGATCCGGTGGCCCCACTGGTTGAGCACGCCCTCCTGCTCCATCACCGAAACCAGGCTGAAGGCCTTGCGCGCCATGATCCCGCGCACGCGAAGGTCGCCGTCGAACGCCCCGGCGTCGAAACCCATGTCGCCCAGGCTGGCCCGAAGCAGGTGGCCGCGGCACGGCTCGGGCGTCAGCTGGGTGATCGCCAGATCGCGACCGGCGGTGTGAGCCCAGACCTCGTGCGGACCGCGGGTTTCACACAGCGTCGCATGGCCTAGGGAAACGGGCGCCGCGCGCGCCGCTCCGAACGACCGCTGCTCGTCAAACGTTCCGGAGACCAGGCCGTCCTCGGCCAGATCGGCGCGCGACGTGTTCGTCCTGGCCTGCCGCCAATCAGCATTCGACCAAGATCGAGGATGAGATTCCCTCATGCCTTCATTGTCCATCGGACCTCTCCTGGCTGAGACGATGCGATCAATGACGCTAGCGTCATGACCTTAGAACGACCGCACCTATCGTCACGCCCGATTCACCCTTCGAAGATGACACGACCTCTCTTCAATGTAAGTAAGGTGAAACCACTAGAAAGCATCGAAACAACAGAGAAAATTACAAATTTTCGTATGGCCCAGCTTGATAACCAAGTTTAGTGTATAGTTAATTTAACATTATTCATTAATACATAAAATCCCAAGGAACAGATGCGCGATTGGCACTTGCCGCATAGCAGACCGAGAGATTCGGAAGAAACATGATGGCGAAACGGGGTCGCGGAGGACTCTATGGCTCGTCAAAATTCGAAGGAAATGGCGATTTTCGGGAAAAGGAATCTCTCGGAGACTCCAGGCAACCCGCAAGAGCAGGATCGATGGACGCAAGCCTTGCGCGACCTGAAGGCCGCCTGCGATGGCGAACGCCGGCAAAGGCGCCAAATCGCCGAGAGCGGAGCCCGCCAATTGCACCGGGCGCAGGCCGTATTGCGCGAGGCGGAGAATCGCCAGCGCGACGCGGAAGCGGCCCTGATTCGGGCCCGGCGGATGGCCGCGGTCGGCTGGATGGCGGCCGAGGCCTGCCGTGACATGACCGCCCTTCACGCGGTGGCCATGAGGGCCCTGACCTCCTCCCGCGAGCGCCTGCACGGCGACCACCGGACGGTCTGCGAGATCGACTGGGCTCTGGGCGGGCTGAACCAGGCCGAGCAGATGCTGGACCGGGTGACGGCCTATCTCGACGCCCGCCGCGAGACCAGCCAGGGCGCCCGCATCGACGGTCTGCTGGCCGGGAACTGACAAGGCTTCCGCAAGCCGGCAAAGCGCTGAACGTTGGAGACCTGAACCAGGTCGTCATCCCGGAAGCCTCGTAGAGGCTGTCCGGGATGACGACGGTTAGAAAACCCTAGGCCTCGATGTCGACGTTCTTGGTTTCCTTCAGGAACAGGACGCCCACCACGGCGGTCACCGCGGCCACCACGATCGGGTACCAGAGGCCGTAATAGATGTTGCCCGTGGCCGCGACCATGGCGAAGGCGGTGGTCGGCAGGAAGCCGCCGAACCAGCCGTTGCCGATGTGGTAGGGCAGGCTCATCGAGGTGTAGCGGATGTTGGTCGGGAACAGCTCGACCAGCATGGCGGCGATCGGGCCGTAGACCATGGTCACGTACAGCACCAGGATCGCCAGGATCCCGACCACCAGCGGCTTGTCGATCAGGGCGGGATCGGCCTTGGCCGGATAGCCGGCGGCCTTCAGCGCCGCGCCCAACTCCTTTTCCCAGGCCGTCTTGCGGTCCTTGAAGGCGGCCTTGTCCAGGGTCTGGCCGGGGAACGAGGCGATCGTCGCCCCGCCGATCTTCACCTGGGCCACCGAGCCGGCCGGAGCGGCCTGGTTGGAATAGGTCACGCCGGCCTTGGCCAGGTACGACTTGGCCAGGTCGCACGAGCGGTTGAACACCGTCTTGCCCACCGGGTCGAACTGGAACGAGCAGTCGGCCGGGTCGGCCACCACGGTGACCGGCGCGCTGGCCACGGCCGCCGCCAGTTGCGGGTTGGCCGCCGTGGTCAGGGTCTTGAACAGCGGGAAATAGGTCAGGGCCGCCAGGATGCAGCCCAGCATGATGATCGGCTTGCGGCCGATCTTGTCCGACAGCCAGCCGAAGAACACGAAGAACGGCGTGCCGATCAGCAGGGCCGCGGCGACCAGCAGATTGGTCGTGCCGCCGTCGACCTTGAGCATCTTCTCCAGGAAGAACAGAGCGTAGAACTGGCCGGTGTACCAGACCACCGCCTGGCCGGCGGTCAGGCCCACCAGGGCCAGCAGCACGATCTTCAGGTTGCCCCACTTGGCGAACGAGTCGACCAGGGGCTGCTTGCTGCCCTTGCCCTCGTCGACCATGCGCTGGAACGACGGGCTCTCGGCCAGTTGCAGGCGGATCCACAACGACACGCCCAGCAGCAGCACCGAGATCAGGAACGGGATGCGCCAGCCGAAGGCCTGGAAGGCGTCCTCGCCGGTGGCGTTGCGGGTCAGCAGGATCACCACCAGGCTGAGGAACAGGCCGAACGTGGCGGTCACCTGGATGAAGCTGGTGTAGAAGCCGCGCCGTCCGGGCGGGGCGTGTTCGGCCACATAGGTGGCCGCTCCGCCGTACTCGCCGCCCAGGGCCAGGCCCTGGACCAGGCGCATCACCACCAGGGCGATGGGCGCGGCGATGCCGATGCTGGCGTAGCTGGGCAGCAGGCCCACCGTGAAGGTCGACAGGCCCATCAGCAGCATGGTGACCAGGAAGGTGTTCTTGCGGCCCCAGAGGTCGCCCAGCCGCCCGAACACCAGGGCCCCGAACGGCCGCACCGCGAAGCCGGCCGCGAAGGCCAGCAGGGCGAAGATGTAACCGGTCGTCTCGTTGACGCCCGAGAAGAAGTGTTTGGTGATGTAGGTGGCCAGCGAGCCGTAGAGATAGAAGTCGTACCACTCGAACACGGTGCCGACCGAGGCGGCTCCGATGACCAAGGCGTCATTGCGCCCGACGGTGCGGCCGCCCTTGGCGCCCTTCACCGGCTTCGCGGCGTCGCTTCCCATTCGCATCTCCCCCAAGCATTCTTTGGCGTCGCCGCTTCGGGCGATCCGCTATGTTACCGCAACCATAATGAACGGCGTTCGCGGCGTTGGCGAGAGGCTAAACATGAACCGGACGAAAGCCGAAGCGTTGGCTAAAAAGGAATCCTCGCCGTCCCATTTCGCGGGACGGGGCAAATAGTCAGGACCCTGATGAGCGTCGTCGCGGCCTATATCTACAAGGACGGCGTCAGGACCCGCGAGGTCAGTCTCGACAAGGACGACGCCCTGGCCACCAAGCCCGGCGAGTTCGTGTGGATCGGCCTCTATGAGCCCAGCCAGGCCGAGATGGCCCGCCTGCAGACACGCTTCAAACTGCATCCGCTGGCGATCGAGGACGCGCTCAACGCCCACCAGCGGCCCAAGGTCGAGGTCTATGGCCGCGAGCTGTTCGTGGTGGCGCGCACCGCCCAGCTGGTCGACGCCCAGATCGCCTATGGCGAGACGGCGATCTTCGTCGGCCAGGGCCACCTGATCACTGTCCGCCACGGCTCGGCCCGGGCCCACACCGAACTGCGCGCCCAGCTGGAGGCCTCGCCGACCCTGCTGGCCAAGGGCTCGGACTACGTGCTGCACGCCGTGCTCGACTTCGTGGTCGACGGCTATCTGCCGATCATCCAGGCCTTGGAGGACGAGGTGCTGGACATCGAGCGCCGCACGCTCGAGAGCTTCCTCAGCCACGCCGAGGTCAAGCGCCTGTTCCACCTGCGGCGCGACCTGATCCGCTTCAAGCGGGTGCTTTCGCCCATGGCCGAGGTCTGCGGGCGGCTGGAGCACCTGGAGACGCCCTGCCTGGACGACGACGTCCGCCCCTATTTCCGCGACGTGCTGGACCATACGCAGAAGGTCGAGGGCATGGTCGACGCCCTGCGCGAGGTGATCACCTCGGTGTTCGAAGCCGCCTCCCTGCTGGAACAGCAGCGGCAGAGCGCCATCACCCGCAAGCTGGCCGCCTGGGCCGCCATCCTGGCCGTGCCGACGGCGGTGGCCGGGATCTACGGCATGAACTTCGAGCACATGCCGGAGCTGCGGTGGACCTGGGGCTATCCCGCCGTGATGGTCGGGATCGTCGGGGTCATCGGGTGGCTGTACTGGCGGTTCAAGAAGAACGGGTGGCTGTAGAGCTCCACCCTTTCAACCGTCATCCCGGGCCCTGTGCCCGGGACCCCTTGTTCAGCTTCCACGTGAGGCGCAAGCGGTTCGCCAGCGAACCGCCCCCACTGCATCTGCGGCGGACAGAGGGGTCCCGGGCACAAGGCCCGGGATGACGAATGTTGAGAGTTTGGAGCGCTAGCCCTAGCTCGCCCAGGCTCGCGCCGGGTGCAGGAAACGCCCCGCCTCGGCGCCGTCGCGCAGGAACACCCGCACCTCGGCGGCGCGGCCGGAGGCGGCCAGGCGGCTGGCCAGGTCCCGGGCGGCGGCTTCGGCGCGACCGCCCCGTTCGAAGGTGAGGTCGGCCTCGAGGGCCTCGGAGCGCACGGACCAGCCTTGCTCGGCCGGGGCGACGGAAATCAGCAGAGCCATGAGGAGCTCCTTACGCAAATCAGACTTGGGAGCGCCCTCCCTTGGGCTTCAAAGGGGGCGCGAACGAGCGGCTTTTCGGGGCGCCAACCGACCCCGAAACATCGAGGTCAGATCGGCATTCGCCCTACGAGGGAATGACATCGACACATCTTATAGGCTCGCAACTTCACAACTTGACGACATCGGTACGGCTCGAACGCAACTGACGCGAGCCAGAACTCCTGGCCTCGTTTTTAGTTTCTCGGGCCCCGCTTGGGATATGGCGATGATCTGCGGAAAGGTAGGCGGCGCCGGCGCGCGCCTTCGAGCCGTTCGAGGCCCTGCGACCTCAGCAGTCCGGCTTGTCCAGATGCGCCTTGATCAGTGCCCGGCCCGCGCGCGCCACGACCCGCACCGGGCCGCTGGGACCCAGGGTGACGCGGGCGGTGTAGGAGCCTTCCATCAGCAGCATCAGGCCGTCGGCCAGGTCGTCGTCGATCGCGCCGGCCCGCTTGCATAGGTCGATCAGCCGGGCGTGCAGTTGCTGCTTGTAGGCCACCGACACCTTCTGGGCCGGGTGGTCGGCCTCATGCAGTTCGATGGCGGCGTTGGACAGCGGGCAGCCGTGGACGTCGGCGTTGCAGGCCTTGGTCTCGAAGGCGTCGAAGATCGCCTCCAGCTGCGCGCGCGGGTCGCCGCAGGTGCAGCCGACGACCTCCTCCCACCAAGCCCAGTAGTCTCGCTCCTGCTCGCGCAGCACCTCGGCGACCAGTTCGTCCTTGGACGGGAAGTTGCGGTAGAGCGTCATCTTGGTGGCGTCGGCCTCGGCGGCGATCGCCTCGACCCCCACCGCGCGGATGCCGTGCTGATAGAACAGCTCGCGGGCTGTTTCGAAGATCCGGTCGCGGGCCGGACGTTTGGACAACGGGGCGCATGCGGGCGCCTCCATTTCGTCCATCTTGCCCCCGCCAGAATTTCTCTCAGCCATTTTCACAGCGCCTCACCTTGACGTGAGAGTTACCGGTCAGTATCTCTCACCCAGCGGATGATACCGAACGGTATCGTCACATTGACTACATCGTCACAGATGGACGTCACGTCAAGCAACAGCAACTGCGACATTTGATCCTTAACCCCATAACGGAGCGCGAGCCATGCCCCCGAGCGCGAGCCAACACCCCGCCGCCACGCCCGCCAACGCTCCGCGCTGGATCGCCTTCGCGGCCGGGCATGCCCGTTCGCTTCGCAAACTGATCGGCGCCGGCGCCGACGGCCCGTCCGGTCAGGACTGGGCCGCGTCGCCCAAGGCCCGCCAGAAATCCCGGCGTCCCGTCTGGGAATAAACAAACCCGCGTCTCCTCCCCGCCCACCTTCCGTCCGACAGGTACGCTTTATGTCCCTCCGCCCCGTTTTCACGTCCTTCGCCGGTCTGGCCGCCATGGCCGTGCTGGCCGCCTGCAGCGCCCAGGCCAAGCCGGAAGCCGCCCCGCCGCCCGCCCAGGTCACCGTCACCGCCGTGGCCTTCAAGGAACTGCGCCAGTGGGACGACTTCACCGGCCGCCTCGAGGCCATCGACACCGTCGACATCCGCCCGCGCGTCGGCGGCTATATCGACGGCGCCCGCTTCGAGGAAGGCGCCCGGGTCCGCAAGGGCCAGGTGCTGTTCCAGATCGACCCGCGCCCCTACCAGGCCGAGGCCAATCGCGCCGAGGCCGAGGTGGCCCGCGCCAAGGCCCTGCTGAACCTGGCCGTCGTCAACCGCGAGCGCGGCCGCCGGCTGATCGAGCAGAACGCCCTGGCCCAGAGCGAGTTCGACCGGCTCTCCGCCGAGGAAAAGGCCGCCCAGGCCAATCTCGGCGCCGCCGAGGCCGCCAACCAGACCGCCCGCCTGAACCTGGAATGGACCCGCGTGGTGTCGCCGATCGACGGCCGGGTCTCCAAGGCGGTGATCACCCGCGGCAACCTGGTCACCCCGTCCGACCTGCTGACCACGGTGGTGTCCGACACCCCGATCTACGCCGCCTTCAACGCCGACGAGCAGACCTTCCTGAAGTACGCCTCGGCCGAACGCGGCAAGGCCAGCCCGGTCTATATGGGCCTGATGACCGAGGACGGTTATCCGCACCAGGGCCAGCTGAAGTTCATCGACAACGCCATGGACGCCAAGAGCGGCACGATCAGCGGACGGGCGATCTTCGCCAACGCCGACGGCCGGTTCACCCCCGGCCTGTTCGCCCGCATCCGCATGGTCAGCGACACCTCCGCGATGGTGGCCCTGACCCCCGATCGCGCGGTGGCGACCGACCTGGGCAAGCGCTACGTCGTGGTGGTCGGCGCCAACAACAAGGCCGAGTACCGCCCGGTCGAGATCGGCCCGCTGGCCGGCAACCTGCGCATCATCCGCACGGGCCTGAAGCCCGGCGACCGGGTGGTCGTCGGCGGCCTGCAGAAGGTCAAGCCCGGCGACACGGTCAGCCCGGTGACGATCAAGACCGACCTGTCGACCGACCTGTCGCAGTTCGAAACTGGTCCCCAGAGGGTCGCGATGATCAACAGCGTTTCTCAGAACTAGCCCTTTAAATCCGCTCATCCCGGCGAATGCCGGGACCCAGATCCCAAAGCGATGGGGTGGGTTGGAACAGCTCGGCGCTTTTGGCGTCAGCTACACCGCCCTTCCATCTGGGTCCCGGCATTCGCCGGGATGAGCGGAGTGAGAGTTGCCCTCGAAAGTTGGCCTTCGAGCCAGCCGACGCCCCCTCCTTGCCTCCTCCCCGGACGCCTCCCATGAATTTCTCCAAGTTCTTCGTGAACCGGCCGCGCTTCGCCGCCGTGCTCTCGATCATCATCTTCATCGCCGGGTTGGTGGCTCTGCCGCGCCTGCCGATCTCGGAATATCCCGAGGTGGTGCCGCCGACAGTGGTCGTGCGCGCCGCCTATCCGGGCGCAAACCCCGCCGTCATCGGCCAGACCGTCGCCGCCCCGCTGGAGCAGGCGATCAACGGCGTCGAAGGCATGATCTACCAGTCGTCGCAGTCGGCCTCCGACGGGGCGATGATCCTGACCGTCACCTTCGCCCTGGGGACCGACCTCGATAAGGCCCAGGTGCAGGTGCAGAACCGCGTCGCCCAGGCCCTGCCGAAACTGCCCCAGGAGGTGCAGCGCATCGGCGTGACCACCGACAAGGCCTCGCCCGACCTGACCCTGGTCGTGCACATGATCTCGCCCAACAACCGCTACGACATGCTCTATCTGAGCAACTACGCGCAGCTGAACGTCCGCGACCGCCTCAAGCGCGTCGACGGCGTGGGCGACGTGCAAATCTTCGGGGCCGGCAGCTACTCGATGCGGGTGTGGCTGGATCCTGAAAAGCTGGCCTCGCTGAACATGACGGCCGGCGACGTGGTGAAAGCGCTGCGCGAGCAGAACGTCCAAGTCGCCGCCGGCCAGCTGGGCGCCCCGCCGACCAATGTGGGCGCCGACTTCCAGCTGTCGATCAACGCCCCCGGCCGCCTGACCGACGAGGAGCAGTTCCGCGAGGTCATCATCCGCTCGGGCGCCAACGGCGAGATCACCCACCTGGGCGACGTGGCCCGCGTGGAGATGGGCGCCAACAACTACGCCCTGCGGTCCTTGCTCGACAACAAGTCGGCCGTGGCCATGCCGATCTTCCAGCGCCCGGGCTCCAACGCCCTGGCCATGGCCGCCGACATCAAGAAGACGATGAAGGAGCTGAAGAAGGAGTTCCCCGAGGGCGTCGACTACGAGATCATCTACGACACCACCGCCTTCGTGCAGGAGTCGATCGACTCGGTGGTCCACACCCTGATCGAGGCCATCATCCTGGTGGTCATCGTGGTGGTGATCTTCCTGCAGGGCTGGCGCGCCTCGATCATTCCGCTGATCGCCGTGCCTGTCTCGCTGATCGGCACCTTCGCCGTGCTGCTGATGCTGGGCTTCGGCCTCAACGCCCTGACCCTGTTCGGCCTGGTGCTGGCCATCGGCATCGTCGTCGACGACGCCATCGTCGTGGTCGAGAACGTCGAGCGCAACATAACCAACGGCCTGGAACCTGCGGCGGCCACCCGCAAGGCCATGAGCGAGGTCACCGGACCGATCATCTCCACGGCCCTGGTGCTGTGCGCGGTGTTCATCCCGACCGCCTTCATCAGCGGTCTGTCCGGCCAGTTCTACCGCCAGTTCGCCCTGACCATCGCCATCTCCACGGTGATCTCGGCCTTCAACTCCCTGACCCTGTCGCCGGCCCTGGCCGCCGTGCTGCTCAAGAGCCACGACGCGCCCAAGGACCGCTTCCAGAAGGCCATCGACGCGGCCCTGGGCTGGCTGTTCAACCCGTTCAACCGCGTGTTCGCCAAGGCGTCCAACGGCTATGTCCGCAATGTCGGCCGCACCCTGGGCAAGTCGACCGCGGGCCTGGTGGTCTACGGGATCCTGCTGGCCCTGACGGTCTTCGCCTTCGCCAAGACGCCGGGCGGCTTCGTGCCGCAACAGGACAAGGCCTATGTGGTCGCCGTCGTGCAGCTGCCCGACGCGGCCTCGCTGGACCGCACCGAGGCGGTGATCCGCCAGATGAGCGACATCGCCATGAAGGTGCCGGGCATCAAGCACTCGGTCGCCTTCCCCGGCCTGTCGGCCAACGGCTTCATCAACAGCCCCAACTCCGGCGCGGTGTTCTTCCCGCTGGACGACTTCAAGAACCGCACCGGCCACGACCTGTCGGCCAACGCCATCGTCGGCCAGCTGAACGCCAAGTTCGGCGCCATCCCCGACGCCCAGATCGCGGTCTTTCCGCCGCCCTCGGTGCAGGGGCTGGGCACGATCGGCGGCTTCCGCATGCAGATCGTCGACCGCGCGGGCCTGGGTCCGGACGAGCTGAACAAGCAGACCCAGAACCTGATCGACAAGGCCCGCAAGGACCCCGCCCTGACCGGCGTGTTCTCGACCTACCAGGTCAGCGTGCCGAAGATCGAGGCCGACATCGATCGCGAGAAGGCGCGGGCCTCGGGCGTGTCGCTGACCGACCTGTTCGAGACCATGCAGGTCTATCTGGGCTCGCTGTACGTCAACGACTTCAACCGCTTTGGCCGCACCTACGAGGTCAACGTCCAGGCCGACCAGAAATTCCGCATGCAGCCCGAGCAGATGCTGCGCCTGCAGACCCGCAACGGCGACGGCCAGATGATCCCGCTGGGCGCCTTCGTCAGCTTCAAGGAGACCACCGGCCCCGACCGCGAGAGCCACTACAACGGCGTGCTCACGGCCGAGATCAACGGCGGCCCGGCCCCCGGCTACTCGACCGGCCAGGCCCAGAAGGCGCTGGAGGACCTGGCCAAGCAGGAGCTGCCCAACGGCATGGGCTACGAGTGGACCGAGCTGACCTACCAGCAGATCCTGGCGGGCAACACGGCGATCTACATCTTCCCGCTCTGCGTGCTGCTGGCCTTCCTGGTGCTGGTCGCCCAGTACGAAAGCTGGAGCCTGCCGCTGGTGGTCATCCTGATCGTGCCGATGACCCTGCTGTCGGCCCTGGCCGGCGTGCTGCTGACCCATGGCGACAACAACATCTTCACCCAGATCGGGCTGATCGTGCTGGTGGGACTGGCGTGCAAGAACGCCATCCTGATCGTCGAGTTCGCCAAGGAGCGCGAGGAGCATGGCGACACGCCGCTGCAGGCGGTGCTGGAAGCCTGCCGCCTGCGCCTGCGGCCGATCCTGATGACCTCGATCGCCTTCATCATGGGCGTGGCGCCCCTGGTGGTCAGCCACGGGGCCGGCGCCGAGATGCGCCGCGCCATGGGCGTGGCGGTGTTCTCGGGGATGCTGGGGGTGACGGTCTTCGGCCTGATCCTGACCCCGATCTTCTACTTCGTGATCCGCCGCGCCACCGCCCGCCGGGCGGCCCTGAAGGCGGCCAAGCTACCCGTCGTGGAGGCGCACTGATGAGCATCGCCGCTTCCCCCCTCCCCCTCGATGGGGGAGGGGCCGGGGGTGGGGGTGACAGCGCCGGCGGGCTTCGGCTCGGCCGCGCCACCTCCGGAACCGCTTTCACCCCCATCCCCAACCCTTCCCCCATCAAGGGGAAAGGGAGACCTCTGAGGTCATCCATGACTGCTTTGAAACTCACCTTCGTCGCCGGCGTTTCGGCGCTGCTCCTCGCCGCCTGCGCCGTCGGGCCGGACTACAAGACCCCGGTCGACGCGCCGGTGGTCCTGCAAAACGCCCCGGCCGGCGCCTTCTCGACCGCCAATCCCGAAGCCCAGTGGTGGAAGGCGTTCAACGATCCGGTGCTGGACGGCCTGATCACCCAGGCCCTGGCCGGCAACCTCGACATCCGCATCGCGGTCGCCCGGGTGGACGAGGCCCGGGCCCTGTTCAAGGACGCCCGCCTCGACCAGCTGCCGCGGGTCACCGCCAGCGGCGGCTACGCCAAGAGCGACCAGCAGCAGCCGGGGTCGAACGGCCAGCGCGTCGAGAGCGACCTCTACCAGGCCGGCTTCGACGCCGGCTGGGAGATCGACCTGTTCGGCCACGTCCGCCGGGGCGTGGAGTCGGCCAAGGCCGAGGCCGGGGCGGCGCGGGCCGACCTGCGCGACGCCCAGGTGACCATCGCCGCGGAAGTCGCCCGGAATTACCTCGAGCTGCGCGGG
Source organism: Caulobacter sp. Root1455 (assembly GCF_001426905.1). Taxonomy (GTDB): domain Bacteria; phylum Pseudomonadota; class Alphaproteobacteria; order Caulobacterales; family Caulobacteraceae; genus Caulobacter. The sequence continues at coordinate 293,102 of NZ_LMFQ01000012.1, read as the reverse complement.
GTCCAGGCCCGGCTGGCCGTGGCCAACCGCAACCTCGACACCCAGCGCGAGACTCTGCGCCTGACCCAGGTGCGCTACAACGCCGGGGCCGGCAGCCCGATCGACGTGGCCTCGGCCCAGGCGCGCCTGAACGCCACCGAGGCGGTGATCCCCGCCCTGATCACCGCCGAGAAGCGGGCCAACTACCGGCTCTGCGTGCTGGTCGGCCAGCGGCCGGGCGCGCTGGACGCGGCCCTGGTGGCCAGGGACGCCGAGGTCGCGCCGCTGATCGCCGCCCTGCCGATCGGCGACGCCGCCGACCTGCTGCGCCGGCGGCCCGACGTCCAGGCCGCCGAGCGGCGCCTGGCCGCCCAGACCGCCAAGGTGGGGGTGGCCACGGCCGACCTGTTCCCACGCGTGCGGGTGACCGGGTTCGTCGGCTTCCTGTCGGGCACGAGCTCCGGCTTCGGCAACGCCGCCAGCCAGGCTTGGTCGGTGGCCCCCACGGTCACCTGGCCGGCCCTGGACCTGGGCGGGGCGCACCAGCGCCTGAAGGCCGCCGAGGCCCGCAACGACGCCAGCCTGGCCGTCTACGACCAGACCGTCCTGCGGGCCCTGGAGGACCTGGAGACCGCCCTGGTCGCCTATCGCCAACAGCAGGCCCAGCTGGTCAGCCTGACCAACCAGGCCGCCGCCTCCCGCCGCGCCGCCGAGCTGGCCCGCATCCAGTACAAGGAGGGCGGCATCGACTTCTTGGTGCTGCTGGACGCCGAACGCACCCTGCTCGCCGCCGAAGACTCGCTCACGGTCGCGGAGACCGGCGTGAACACCAACGTCGTGGCGATCTACAAGGCGCTGGGCGGAGGGTGGACGTCGTAAAACACCCTCTCCCGGAGGGGAGAGGGAGGGACCCGCCGCGCAGCGGTGGGAGGGTGAGGGGTGACGCCCTCACCGTTTTTTCACCGACGCCCTGCCGGCACGCCGGCTGGCTCAGCACCCCCTCACCCTCCCACGCCTTCGGCGCGGGCCCCGCCCTCTCCCTCTGGGAGAGGGTTCTCTTTCGGCGAAAAGTTATCCACAGGGCGTCGCTCCATCCCCGCCCCCGTCAAAACAAACCGCAGCCCAATCAACCGCTTACACAAAAATACACGTTTCCGATCCCCACCCTCCAGGACGGCCGCACACTAGCGGCATGACCCAGACCACCACCGACATCCCCACCTGGTGCGCCGCCTTCCAGCTCAAGCTGATGGCCGCCCTCGACGCGGCCTGGAAGACCATCGAGGCCGCCACCGATCCCGCCGCCATCCGCCAGGCCCGCGACAAGGCCAGGGCCATCGGCGACCTGGCCGCCATGGCTCGCAAGGTGGCCCTGATCGTCCCGACGCCCCGCGGCAAGCCGCCGCTGGCCGAAACAGCGGCCGCCGGCCTGCACGCCGCCCAGGGCGTGGCCAATGTGAGCGCGATGCTGATGGCCTCGACACCCGCCGCTCCCGTGGCGGCGCAGGCCGAGCCCTCCCGGCGAGCGCTGGACAAGCTCAAGGGCGGGCGGCGGGGGCGGCTTTAAGAAAGGGGCACGTGGCTCACCCACTTGCCCCCACCTGACCGCTTCGCGGTCTGTCCGCCCCCATAGGGGGCGGAGGACACGCGCACCGCTCCTCTTCCCCCTATGGGGGAAGACGGTCGCGAAGCGACCCGTAGGGGGCAAATGGGTGTGATCCCACGCCAAGGGCCGCGCCTCTACGCCCAATCCGCCCGCAGCGGCGAGGCCGCGCCTTGAAACCTTGATGGCGAGCCTGCTCTGGCGTCTGACCGAGTCAAGGACGACGCGCCGCGTCGCCGCGACGCGGCCGCCGGAGGCGGTCCTTGACTCGGTCAGACGCCAGAGCTCCGATCCACCAAGGCTTTAAGGCGCGGCCTCCATCCGGGCGATTGGAGCTTACGCCGAGAAGAAACTTCTGAGCGTCGGCAATAGGAGGTCGTTCTGATCAGCCGGGATTAGTGTTGTGGCGAAAACTCGCTTTCCACAGCCATGCCATCGCCCACAGAGCTACCGCCGCCAACAAGCAAAGCACCACCAGCTGCGGTCCAAATCCGCGCAACTGATCCCACCGCGACAATGCCAACGTGGTTCGCTCAGAAGGGTATGCAAAACATTCGGACCATTCACCGCGCCATAGCGACAAGACAAATCGGTCTGTCTCGCCCTTCGTGAAGCCCTCGCATGATCCATCAGATGAAGGCGTTAGAAAGAAACCCATGCCGTCTGGGCGACCGACGAGCCGGCCAAAGGTCGGATCATCCGGCAACTTCCCGTTTTCTCGAGAATAGCTGTCCACGATTTTCGCAGCCTGCTCGAACTGGCGAAAATAGGCCTGGTCCTTTTCACCTTGGATGGGCAGCATTTTCAGCATGCCAACCAGCACCCAGACGGATAGCGCCGCAGCGGCGCCCAGGATGATTGAAGCGAGCACCTTCACAGCCTCACCCCCTCAACACCACCACCTCGAACACCGCCCCCGCCTCGCCCTCGACCAACCTAATCCGCCCCGAACTCGCCGCCAGCAGCGACCGCGCGATCGACAGGCCCAGCCCCGTCCCGCCCGTCTCCCGCCGGCTGGTGAAGAACGGTTCGAACAGGCGGTCGCGGTCGGCGGCCGGGACGCCGGGGCCGTTGTCGGCGATGCGCAGCACGATCTCGTCGCCGACCGCCGCGCCGCTGATCCGCACCGTCGTGGCGCCCGCCTGGCGGCTGTTCTCGGCCAGGGAGGTCAGCACCGCCTCGATCGTAGCCTCGGGCGCGGCCGCCGGCGGCAGGCCGGCGGGCAGGTCCAGCACGACGTCCAGCCCCCGCCCGCCCTGGGCGTCGACCACGCGGCGCAGCGGCGAGGCCAGGTCCGTCACGACCCCGGCCTGGGGCATGGCCATGTCGGCCCGGGCCAGGTCCATCAGCCGGCCCACCAGGTGCGAGAGCCGGGCGCTGTCGGCCGAGATGTTGGAGAGGAAGCGGCGGCGCTCGGCGTCGCTCATGGTGTCGAAATGGTCGTCCAGCAGCTCGACCGCCCCGGTGATCCCGGCCAGGGGCGTCTTGAACTCGTGGCTGACGGCCGAGGCGAAGTCGCGCAGGTAGCGCGAGCGCACGGCGATGGCGTCGGCCATCACCCGGAAGTCCTGGTAGAGGTCGCGGATCTCGACGGCGGCGGTGGCCGGAGTCTCCGGCACGCTGCCCTGACCGGCGGCCACGCTGCGCGTCGCCGCGCTCAGCGCCTCGATCGGCCGGGTCACGCCGCGCGACACCAGGCCCGACAGCAGCACCAGCAGCAGGATCGTCGCCCCGGCCCCGATCAGCAGCTTGCCCCGGTCCTGGTAGACGCCGCGAAACAGCGCCCGGGGCGAGCGCGACAGCAGCAGCGCGCCCACCACCTGGCCGTTGACCGTCACCGGCCGCGCATGGTGCAGGCGCACGGCCGAGGCGCGGCTGAGCCACTCGAACGAATAGCGCGGATGATAGGCCCCGTTGCGCCGCAGGACGGTGCGCGAATGGCCGTGCAGCGCCGCCTGGATCTCGGGCAGGGCCGCGAGACTCCCGCCCTGCCCCAGGCCCCGCACCACCACCCCGTGGCGGTCGACGATGACGATCGAGGCCAGGGTGCTGCGGCTGGTCTGGTCGAAGATCGGCTCCAGCACCTCGGCGGCCGCCTCCGCCTGGGGATCGGCCTTGGCGCCGGGGACCGAGGTCGGGCGTTCGGGCAGCACCGGCGTGCCGCGCAGGTCGATGCTGGTCGCTTCCGGACGATAATAGCCCGGATCGTCGCGGGCGTCGGGGTCGGCCGGCGTCAGGTCTGGCGCCGCGCCTGGCCAGAGGTTGGCGGCGGCCGAGGCCAGGGCCGCGCCCTGCGAGGTCAGCTCGGCCTCGGTCTGGCGCACCAGGGTGTTCTCGTAGGTGCGCAGGAACACCGCCCCGATGGCCGGCATGGCGGCGGCGAACAGCAGCACGGTCAGCAGGATGGTGCGCAGGCGCAGGGCCGGCCACCAGGTCCGCAGCCAGCTGCTCATCCGGCGACGCCGGCGCAGGCGCCCAGGCGGTAGCCGATCCCGGCCCGGGTCTCGATCACGTCGTGCCCGCCCAGGCCGGCGAACTTGGCCCGCAGGTTGCGCACGTGGCTGTCGATGGTGCGGTCGGTGACCGCGAAGCCCGGGCCGCGCAGGCGGTCGATGATGGCGTCGCGGCTGAACACCTTGGTCGGGGTGGCGGCCAGGGTCTTGAGGATCGTGAACTCGGTGACCGTCAGCGACACCTCGCCGCCGGCCCAGGCCGCGCTCCAGGCCTCGGGGTCCAGGCTCAGCTTGCCGCGGACGATCAGGCCGTCGGCGGGCGTCGCGTCCGAGGGCTTGCCGCCGGTGCGCCGCAGGATCGCCTGGACCCGGGCCACCACCTCGCGCGGGCTGAACGGCTTGACCACATAGTCGTCGGCCCCCAGCTCGATGCCCAGCACCCGGTCGATCTCGTCGTCGCGCGAGGACAGGAACAGGATCGGCAGGTCGCCCTGGGCCCGCAGGCGGCGGCAGACCTCCAGCCCGTCCAGGCGCGGCATGTTGATGTCCAGCACCACAAGGTCCGGCGCGCGTTCCGCGACGGAGGCCAGGGCCGCCTCGCCGTCGGCCGCCTCGCGGGTCTGCAAGCCCACCTTGGCCAGGGCGAACACCAGGAGCTGGCGGATATGGGGATCGTCGTCGACGACCAGGATCGTGCGCTGCATGACGCTCATGTTCAGTGCCGCGCGTGCGGGGTCAACGGGATTGCCGAGGCGGCTCGGCGCGTTTGCCGTGCAGATTCGGTGCAGAGGCGAAAACCCTCTCCCGGAGGGGAGAGGGAGGGGCCCAAGCGCAGCTTGGGAGGGTGAGGGGTGAAGGCGTCGGACGGCGCGCCGGCAGGACGCTCTGTGAAATCGGCGAGGGTGTAACCGCTCACCCTCCCACGACTTCGTCGCGGGTCCCTCCCTCTCCCCTCCGGGAGAGGGTTTCTTTCTTTAAGCCCCCGTCGCCGCCTCGGTCCACTTGGCGAACGGGGTGTCGGGTTCGTCGCCGAGGCTGGGCTGCAGCGAGCGCAGGTCGCTGGGGCGGATGTTGAACGCCTTGCGGAAGCTGCGGCTGAAGTGGGCCTCGCTGCTGAAGCCGCACTGGAAGGCGATCTCGCTGATCCGGCGGGCCCGCTTGGGGTCCAGCAGGGCGGCGCGGGCCAGGTGCAGGCGGCGGTCCCAGATATAGGCCGTCACCCCGCCCAGCGGCTCGAACAGGCGGTAGAGGGTGGAGCGCGACACGCCCAGGGCTTCGCTGATCTTGGCCGGGTTGAGACTGGGCTCCAGCAGGTTGTGCTCGACATAGGCGCGGGCCCGCATCAGCACCGGCGACTCGCGCGCGCCGAAGTCGGCCCGTCCGGCCTCCATCGCCAGGCAGGCGCCCAGCAGTTCGGTGGTCGCGCGGGTGATGCCCGGCAGGGTCTCGGGCAGCAGTTGGGGGAACCAGCGGGTCACCGCGGTCAGGTGCTCGATCAGCAGGCCGGCGCGGTTGCCGTCCAGCACCATGCCGTGCAGCTCGACGCCGCCGGCCACGGCCTGCACGTCGGCGCGGGGCAGGAAGGTGCTCAGCACCTTGACCGCCGTGCTGTGCATGACCATCGGCCGCGACAGGTCGCAGATCCCCACCTCGCCCGGGCCGAACGAGAAGGGCACGCCGTCGAAGTCGCCGGTGTGCGACCCGGCGATGTTGAACTGGACGATGTAGTGGTCGCGGCCGTCGGCGGCGATCATCTCCGGCGTGCGGAACACGGTCTGGCCGCCGGTCTCGGTGACATAGAAGGCGTGGGGGCCCAGGCGCAGCGAGGTGATGTTGGCCGTGAAGCCCGGCTCGGGGTCGCGGGCGTCCAGCGCTGTCAGAACCTCCCGACGATAGTAGTCGTGGCGCTCCTCGGGCGGAACGCTCCGCGTGCTGAAGTTCGTCCGCCCCAGCTGAAAAACGGTTTCCGCGGGCGGGTTCAAAGGTTCACTCATGCGGCCTCCCCCAAGGCACAGTCACGCATTTACGGTGTTCGCCCAATGCGGGCGTTCGTCGCACCAAGCGAGAGGGGGGTTTTCCTTTGAGACAAGCGATCAAGAAAATGGGACCCCCATGTAATGGTTACGGCGCGTAAAGCCTTACTGGTGTCGGCTCTGTCGGACGAACGTTGATCGATGATCAACATCGTCCGGACCGTATTCACCGACGCTCGGGCGCAACGCCATCGGCTCGGAGAACGGCGCACCGCGAGGCCTGGGGGGGCCGCGCGCTCAGCGCCGCCCACCCCCGAGGGGGACTCAAACTGAAGGCGGGCCTTGGGGGAGGCCCGCCTTTTATTTTGAAATGACAGCGTTGGCGGGGGCGCCCCGTGGCGGACGCTCGACGTTCGCCGGTCGCTGTGAAACAATTTCGAATGTCCAGCGATCCAGATTTGGTCGGAACGGTATTTTTCACGGTTTGCGCCGGGCTGATGCTGTGCCTGACGTGGTGGCCTCGCCTTTGGATCGTGCTGGCGGTCGACAGGCGTCGGACCGCCGACGACTTCGGGCGTAGGCGCGGAATACTGCGTGTACTGACCGGCTTGGGGGCTTTGCTTTGTGTTTCCCTAGCGGTCGCCATGTATCTCGGGTTTTGAATCGCCCGACGGTGTCCCCCAAACAGCCGATCGCCATTTCGCTTTCGGCGCCGTCGACCGGAGCGGTCAACGCGTCAAATGCCGCCGCCCCCTAGTGCTCGCGGCCCATGCGCCAGAAGGTCTGGAACAGCGGTTCGACCAGATAGGCCAGGGCCGAACGCTTGCGCAGCGGGATCAGGACCTCGACCGGCAGGCCGGCCTGCAGGCCCGATCGTGGGCCGCGCACCTTGCGGATCTTGTCCAGCTCCTCGGGCGGGGCGGCGACCTCGGCGCGGAAGTACTGCACCCCGGTCTTCTCGTCGGTGAAGCTGTCGGCCGACAGCTCGGTCAAGGTTCCGTTCAGCAACGGCAGGTCGCGCTCGTGCAGCGAGGTGAAGCGGATCTGGGTCTTCTGGCCCGGCCGCAGGTCGTCGGCGTCGTTGGGCGAGACCTTGGCCTGGATGACCAGGCGGCGGTCCTGCGGCACGATCTCCATCAGGGTCTGGCCGGGCGCCACCACGCCGCCGACCGTGAACACGTTGAGCCCCACCACCTTGCCGCCGGACGGGGCGCGGACCGTGGCCCGGGCCAGTTGCTCGCGGGCCGCCAGCACCTTGGGCTGCAAGTCGTCGAGCCGGACCTGGACGTCGCGCAGCTGGCCGGAGACCTCCTCCATCATCTGCCGCTCCAGCGACAGGGTCTGCAGGCGCGTCTCGCCGATCTGTTCGCCGGAGCGGGCGATCTGGGCGCGATAGGCGCCGTCCTCGCCGGTCAGGGAGGCGGCGCTGCGTTGCAGGGCCAGGACCCGGGTCTTGGGCGCGTAGCCCTTGGCGGCCAGCTCCTGCACGCCCGCCAGCTCCTCCTCGATCAGCTTCTGCTGCTCGCGGTTGGCGTCCAGCTGGCGCTGGGCGCCGCTGGTCTGCTGGGTCAGTTGCAGGACCCGCTGGTTGAGCACGCCGCGCTGGGTCTGAAGCGAGCTGCGGCGGGCCTGGAACTGCTGGCGCTGCAGCCGCAGGGCGTCCTCGGCCAGGGGCTTGTCCTCGGGCGTCAGCTTGGCGAACTCCGGCGGGGCGGCGAAGCCGGCCTGCCTGTCGCGCTCGGCGACCAGGCGGGCGCGCTGGGCCAGCAGGGTCAGGACCTCGCCGGTCATGCCGCGCTCGCTGGCCCGCAGTTCCGAGGCCGACAGCTCGACCAGGATCTGGCCCTTGACCACGCTTTGGCCCTCGACGACGCGGATGGCGGTGACCACCCCGCCCTCGCGGCTCTGCACCGACTGCCGGTTGCCGGCCACGGCGATCACCCCGTGGGCGTAGGCCCCGGCGTCCAGCGGCGCCAGCGCCGCCCAGCCCAGGAAGCCCACGAAGAACAGGCCGGCCACGCCCGCCCCGATGCGGATGGCCATGACGGGATCGTCCGACAGGCGCGGCGGGACCTTGGCGGCCGCTTGCTCCGGAGCGTGAAGTGTCGTGTCGGTCATGGCTTGGCGGCCTGCAGGGCGGTCGTGGTGGAAGCCGGCTTGGCGCCCGCCCCCTTGGCCTGGTTCTTGGCGGTCTCGGCCATCTTGGCGATGACGTCGGTCCGGGGACCGAGCATTTCGAGCTGGCCCTCGCGCAGCACCAGCAGGCGGTCGGCGACGTTGAGGATGCCGGTCCGGTGGGCGACGATCAGGATCGCGGCGTTCCGCGCCTTGGCGGCCAGGATGGCGCTGTTCAGCGCCGCCTCGCCGTCGGCGTCGAGGGCCGAGTTGGGTTCGTCCAGGATCAGCAGCGGCGGGTCGCCGTACAGCGCCCGCGCCAGGGCCACGCGCTGGGCCTGGCCCGCCGAGAGCCCGCGTCCGCCGGCCCCCAGCATCGTGTCATAGCCCTTGGGCAGGCGCAGGATCAGCTCATGCACCCCGGCCGCCTGGGCCGCGGCCACGACGTCGGCGTCGATGATCGCCGGATCGCCCCCGGCCGCCCCAGTGGCGCTCCAGGTGGCGAACCGCGAGATGTTGTCCTTGATCGAACCGGCCAGCAGGCCCGAATCCTGGGGCACGTAACCGATGTAGCGGCCCAGCCGGTCGCCGTCCCAATCGGCCAGGTTGGCGCCGTCCAGGCGCACCGTGCCGGCGTCGGGACTGATCGCCCCGGCCGCCACCCGCGCCAAGGTGGTCTTGCCCGCCCCGCTGGGACCGATCACGCCGAGGATCTCGCCCGGCGTCAGGCGGAAGGAGACGCCGCGCAGCAGGACCGGCCCCTCGCCGGGCGCGCGCACCGCCACCTGCTCCAGGGCCAGCATCCCGGTCGGCGCCGGCAGCTGGGTGCCGGAGATCTCCATCCCCCGGTTGGGGAACAGCTTGATCAGGTTGTTCAGCGCGCCGCGCGCCTGGCCGACCACGCCCCAGGATCCGACCAACTGCTCGATCGGCTGCAGGGCGCGGCTCATCAGCACCGAGGCGGCGATGATCGCGCCCGCCGAGATCTGCTTGTCGACCGCCAGCCAGGCGCCCAGACCCAGGGCGGCCGACTGCAGGAACATGCGGGTGAACTTGGTGGCCGCCGAATAGCCGCCGCCGGTGAACTGGGCCTTGGCCGACAGGTCCAGGCCGGCGCGGCGGTCGGCCAGCTGGCGTTCGCGCAGGGCGCCGCGCATGCCCAGGGCGCGCACGACCTCGCCGTTGGCGGCGGCGGCTTCCTGCGAGGCGTAGGCCTGGGCCTGGGCGAGGAAGGCCTCGCGGGCCCGGGTCCGCGTCGCCCGCTCGTTGAACACCGCCAGCACCACCAGCACCGCGCCGCCGACGATGGTCATCGCCCCCAGCGCCGGGTGGATCATGAAGGCGACCAGCACGTAGATCGGCGTCCAGGGGATGTCGAAGGCGGCCACGGCCACCGGACCCGACAGGGCCTGGCGCACGATGTCGAACTCGCGCATGCCCTGGGCCGACGAGCCCGGCGTCATGGCGCTCATCAGCCTTTGCAGGATGCCGCCGGCCAGCAGCCGGTCCAGGCGCAGGCCCGCCAGGGTCAGCAGTCGCGAGCGCACCGATTCCAGGGCCGTCTGGGTGGCCAGGGCGAAGGCCACCACCAGGGTCAGATACAGCAGGGTCAGCCGGCCCTCGGTCGGCACGACCCGGTCGTAGACCTGCATCATGTAGATGGTCGGCGCCAGCAGCAGGATGTTGATGAAGGCGCTGAACACCGCGGCGGCCATCAGGTGGGGGCGGCAGGCCCGCAGGGCGGCGACCAGCGGCGGCGGCAACGGGGCGTCAAGGAACTTCACGCGTCTCTCCCCGGGGCCGCGCCACCCTCTCCGCCGGCTCCAAATCGCCTGACGCAGGTCTCACGCCCCTGGCCGTACCTAACGTTGCGCCCGGGGTTTAGGCAAGACGCTCGTTGCGCCAAATGGTCGAGGTTCGGCGACCTACTCCACGAAAGCGGGCGCCGTGACGCGCCGCCCCAGCAGGAAGGCGTCGGCCACGTGGCGCAGCGGCGTGACGTCGACGTCGGACTGGCCGGAAGCGATCAGTTCGGCGAACCGGGCGTAGAGGCCCGGATACTCGGCCTCGGGCTGTTCGTGGACCAGGGCGCCGTCGATCCACAGCCTGGCGCCGCCGTGCGACAGCCGCAGGGCGCCGCCGTCGGTGTCGACCTCGATGTCCCAGCTCTGCGGACCGGTCTGCAGGAAGTCGAACGCGGCTGTGACCGGCACGCCGGCGGTGTCGACGAAGGCCAACTCAGCCTGGATCGGCGACTGGCGGTTCTCGGGCACGTGCAGGGTCGCCTCGGTCAGAAAAAACGGCCGCGGCAGGACGGCGGTGGCGATCGACAGGGCGTTGATGCCGGGATCGAAGACTCCGAGGCCGCCCGGCTCCCAGATCCAGTCCTGGCCCGGATGCCAGACCCGCACGTCCTCGCGCCAGTTGATCCGGGCCGCCGTGATGGTCTTGCCCGCCAGCCACTCGCGCGCCGGGGCGACGGCGGGGGCGTGGCGCGAGTGCCAGGTGGTCTGCAGGGTGACATCGCGCGCCTGCGCGACCTGGCGCAGGTCCTCGACCTCGCTGAGCGTCGCGCCGGGCGGCTTTTCCAGCATCACGTGCTTGCCGGCCTCCAGCGCCTGGCGGGCCAGGCCGTGGCGCACCTGCGGCGGGGTGCACAGGGCCACGGCGTCAAAGGCCACGCCGCTGGCCAGCAGGTCGTCGAAGGTGTGGAAACTGGGCAGGCCAGGCTGCTCGGCGTGGCGGCTGACCACCGCGACCAGCGCGAAACGCGGGTCGGCGGCCATGGCCGGCAGGTGCTGGTCGCGAGCGATCTTGCCCAGGCCGATCAGGGCCACGCGGATGGGGGTGGCGGCGGTCATGGGCGGCTCGCGACTCTGGGCAACACTTATTTGTAGGATAAATGCTTGGTCGAGCTTGGGATGTCAAACGGCCAGTGAGGCTTGGGGCTCTGCTTCGACCGTCACCGATCGCCGCCGAGGGGTTGCGCCAGCCCGATCAGAAGTCCTTCGGGGCCACGGATGTAGCAAAGCCGATACGCGTTCTCGTACTGAACCACGTCGCCGACGAGCTGAGCGCCGTGCTTGTGAAGTCTGGCCAGGGTGTCGTCGATGTCGCTCACCGTGAACATGGCGCGCAGATAGCCCAGGGCGTTCACCGGGGCGTTCCGGTGGTCGGCGACCACGGACGGGGCGAGAAAACGCGAGAGCTCCAGGCGGCTGTGGCCGTCGGGCGTGGCCATCATGGCGACCTCGACGCGCTGATCACCCAGTCCAGTGATGCGTCCCGCCCATTCGCCTTCCACCACGCCTCGCCCCTCGAACGTCAGGCCAAGCTCGGTGAAAAAGGAGACCGCGTCATCGAGGGATTCCACCACGATGCCGATATTGTCCATTCGTAGCAATTTGCTCTTGGTCATGATTTCGGTCGTGTCCCTGATGATGCCGCGGCTGCAACGCCGCGTCGGCCGGAGGGGCGGACACCCCACCGAATGTCGATAGGCCCTACGCCCCCAGCAACTCGAAGCTCGCCGCCAGCCCGTCCACCGCGCTGCTGGCCACCCACAGGTCGAATATCCCCGGCTCGGCGACCCACTGGTCGTTGTCGCCGACGAACATCAGCGCCGCCCGCTCCAGGCTGAACCGCGCCTCGCGCGTCTCGCCCGGCTTCAGCGCCACCTTCAGGAAGCGCTTGAGCTCGCGCACCGGCCGCGTGCGGCTGGCCACCCGGTCGCGGATGTAGAGCTGCACGACGTGCTCGCCGGCCACCTTGCCGGTGTTGGTCACGGTCGCGGTGACATACAGCCTCTCGTTCCAGCCCAGACGCGTGGTCGACAGCTTGACGTCGCTGAGCGCGAAGCTGGTGTACGACAGCCCGTGGCCGAACGGGTACAGGGCCTCGTTGCGGGTGGTGCGCCAGCGGGCCTTGTACTCCTGGCTGTCGTCGGCCTGGGGCGCGGGACGGCCGGTGGTGCGGTGATTGTAGGCGAACGGCTCCTGGCCGCTCTCGTGCGGGAAGCTGACCGGCAGGCGGGCCGACGGATTGACCTTGCCGAACAGCACGTCGGCCACCGCGTGGCCGGTCTCGGTGCCCAGGAACCAGGTCGCCAGCACGGCGGGGGCGGCCTTGACCGCGCCTTCCAGCACCAGGGCCCGGCCGTGGCGCAGCAGCACGACGGTCGGCTTGCCCACCGACGCCACCCACTCGGCCAGCTGCTGCTGGACGCGGGGCAGGCCGATCTCGGTGCGCGACTGGGCCTCGCCCGACATGTTCTGGCCCTCGCCGACCGCCAGCAGCACCACGTCGGCGGCCCGCGCGGCGGCGACGGCCTGTTCGTAGCCGCCGGGGATGGTGTTCTCGACCTCGCAGCCTTTGGCGACGATCAGCTGCGATGGGTCGGCCATGGCTTCACGAATGCCGGTGGCCAGGTCGACGCCCAAGCTCTGGTCGCCGAAGAAGGCCCAGGGTCCCAGGATGTTGTCGCGGTCCTCGGCGAACGGACCGATCAGGGCGATCTTCCTGCCCGTGGTCGGCAGCGGCAGCAGGCCGCCGTCGTTGCGCAGGAGGACGATCGACTTGCCGCCCGCCTCGCGAGACAGGGCGCGCATGGCCGGGGTGGCGGTGTTCGCCGCCTGGGCCTTGGCGTCGATCGAGCGGAACGGCCGGTCGAACAGGCCCAGGGTCTCCTTCAGGCTCAAGACCCGCCGCACGGCGTTGTCGACGGTGGCCATCGGCACCAACCCCTCGGCGACCAGCGCGGGCAGGTAGCGGCTGTAGAGCCCGCTCTGCATGCTGATGTCGACCCCGGCCAGGATGGCCAGCCGCGCGGCGTCCTTGTCGTCGGCGGCGTAGCCGTGGGCCACCAGCTCCTGGTCGGCGGTGTAGTCGGAAATGACCACGCCCTTGAAATCCCACTCGCCGCGCAGGATGTCGGTCAGCAGATGCTTGTTGGCCGTGGAGGGCACGCCGTTGATATCGTTGAAGGCCGACATCACCGACAGGCAGCCGGCGTCGAAGGCGGCCTTGAACGGCGGCAGGTGGATCTCGCGCAGGGTCTCCTCGGAGAGGTCCACGGTGTTGTAGTCCAGGCCCGCCGCCACCGCGCCGTAGCCGGCGAAGTGCTTGGCGGTGGACAGCAGGCTGTCGGGCGCGGCCAAGTTGGGCCCCTGGAAGCCGCGCACCCGGGCCTGGGCCATCACCTCGCCCAGGAACACGTCCTCGCCCGAGCCTTCCGCGCCCCGGCCCCAGCGCTGGTCGCGAGCCACGTCGACCATCGGGGCGAAGGTCCAGTGGTTGCCGTGCGAAGAGGCCTCGACCGCCGCGGCCCGCGCCGTGCGCTCGGCCAGGATCGGATCGAAGCTGGCGGCCTCGGCCAGGGGGATCGGATAGATGGTCTTGAAGCCGTGGATCACGTCGGCCGCGAACAGCAGCGGGATGCGCAGGCGCGACTGCTCGACGGCGGCGGTCTGGGCCAGCAGCGCCCCCTCCACCCCGACGCCGTTCATCAGCACGCCGATGCGTCCGGCCCGGACGTCGGCCAGGATCTGCTGGGTGTTGCGCTGGTTGACCAGCGGATTGATGTCGCCGATCGGCGGCCGGATCATGTCGGAATAGCACGACAGCTGGCCGGCCTTTTCCTCCGGGGTCATCTGGGCGATCAGGGCCTCCACGCGGGACGAGGCGGCGCGCGCCGCCCCCGCTCCGGCCAGGGCGAACCCCGCCAGGCCCGTCGCGCCGGCCAGGACCGCCCTGCGGTCCAGGCCTCTTCGCCAACCTGCACGCAAGGAGGGACCCCGTCGCCCGCCGCCGTCCGCCATGATGCCTCCCCGAACTGAACTTGCCGCAACCTCGCCAGAAACGCCGCTTGGTGCAATGGTGCGTTACCTGAGGAGCGAACCAACGCCTTCAACCTCGGAGAAGCTCCATGACCACCCTCTGGCGCATCGATGTCCGCCTCGGCGACGCCCCGCCCGAAGCTCCCCTGCGCAGCGTCGTGGTCGAGGCCCAGACCGAGGTCGACGCCCTGCGCATCGTCCTGGCCCAGGCCGAACGGGACCGGGCCGACGCCGAGGAGCTGCTGCAGGACGGCCAGGAAGAGGTGTTCTCCCGCACCGAGGTGCTCGAGGGGCATATCGAGCACAAGGGGCGGACCTGACCGGCGCGATCGACGGCGTGGAGTTCAAGACCTCGATCAACAGCTACGAGGTGCTCAAACCCTCCACGGCGAAAGTCCTGGCGCGGCTTTCGAACGTCGAGGGCTCGCCGCCGGTCGTCACGGTCAACCGCTTTGGCAAGGGCCAGGCGATCTAGGTCGCCACCCAGGCCCAGCCGTCCGTCCCTCAGCCGCCCGCGTCGTCGACGGCCGCACCCTCTACGTCAACACCAACCGCACGCCCCTCGAGGTCGACATCGAAGGCCAGAAGAAGGGCGTCCTCTCCGGCAGAATCTGGAGTGGCAAAGTCCAACGGGGATCCAACGGCGTCGACGTGGTCGAATAGACCAGGCCCGGCGTCCGACCGCGTTCGCCGCGATGCGCGGCTACGGCTTGTCCGCCGCCACCGCCGCCGCCCGCACCCGCGTCTCCAGCACCCGCAGCTGCGTGTCGATCATCGTGCGATTGGGATCGTGGCCGGTGCGCGCCAGCGGGAAGAACGCCTTTTCGGGCGCGGCCAGGCTGTCGAAATAGGCCCGGCTGATCTCGGGGACCGTGACCAGGTCCTGGTCGCCCTGCAGCATGAAGACCGGCATGGCGAACCGGGTTCCCAGCTTGCGCAGGTCGAGCCGGGGGCCCATGCCGTCGCCGGCCATGCCGACGAACTGGACGAAGGAATAGTCCTCGCCCGCTTCGTAGGCGGCCTCGTAGGCGGGGGTGTCGTAGCCCGGCGTCGGCTGGAACCAGTCTCTGGGGGGCGCATCGGTCGCCAGCGCCTCGTACTTGCGCGTCGCCCGCCGCAGGATCCCGAAGGCGCGGGGATTGGTCCACGGCGGCGCGCCCAGGGCCTCCAGCTTGCCGATCGTCTCGGCGTCGCCGGCCGCGCGCGCCAGGCCGATCGTTCGCGCATAGCTGGCCGCCAGATTGTCGTGGTACCGGACCATCTGGGCCGTGCCGACATAGGCGTGGAAGAGGTCCGGCTCGGCCTGGGCCATGGTCACCGACAGGGCCGAGCCCCACGAGCCGCCCATCAGGATCACCTTGCGCTTGCCCAGCCGCTGGGTCGCGTAGCGCGCCACCTCGACCCCGTCGGCGGCCAGACGCTCGATGGTCAGGGCCTCGCCCTCGGCCGGCGGGCTGGCCTGGTAGGTCTTGCCCGCGCCGCGCTGATCCCAGTGGACGACGGTGAAGTCCTTGGCCCAGTCGCCGAACACGGTGTGGGCGAAGGGGGTGTTCGGATTGCCCGGGCCGCCGTGCACGATCAGGACGATCGGGTTGGCGCAATCGCGGCCCTCGACGACGACCCACTGCTGGATGCCGCCGATCCGGACATAGCCGGCCTCGTCGACCGACTGACCCGGCGCGCGGCACGCCAGGTTCAACTCGGCCGGCGTCCGGGCCGCGACCAGCCCCGGCGCGAACGCCAGCACCGTCGCCGCGACAATCCCGAAAAACTTCATCAACGCCCCCGACTCGCTCCACCTCGCCATACGGATGGAACGGTGTTCGCTTACCATCCCGAGGCGCGCCGCGCAGATGAATTCGTCGCGGGACTTCACCTGGGCAAGGCCGCGCCGGTGAACACTTGCCCCCACCTGACCGCTTCGCGGTCTGTCCGCCCCCACAGGGGGCGGAGGAGGTGCGCACGGCCTCCTCTTCCCCCTCTGGGGGAAGACGGTCGCGAAGCGACCCGTAGGGGGCAAGTGCTGCCTCTACCGTCGATACAGATAGTCCCCCGCCAGTCCCATCCGTTGGCACGCCTCCACCGCCGGCGTGCCCTTGAGCGGAAGCCGGTCCGCCGCCGCGCCGGCCAGCTTCACCAGCCGCCGCTCGACCGGGCCCAGATCCCATTCACGGCCCAGCCCGACCACCGCCCGAACCTCCGGCGGGGTGATCGCCGCCGCCGCCCGGATCAGCGCCCCCTGCAGGCCGCGCAGCGGGGCCGGCAGGATCGCCGTCCGGCGCATCAGCTCCAGGAACTCGAAGACGATCTCGTGGCGCTCCAGCTTCGGCAGCATGGCCGCCAGCTGGGCCTCCCATTCCGCCACCGAGGCCGGCGCCCCGACCGCGCCGTACAATGCCGCGGCCGGCGCGGCCTCGGCGTAGAATCGGTCGCGCTCGGCGTCGCTCAGCGGACGGGCGAAGGCGTGATAGGCCTCCATGAAGCCGAAGCTGGCGGTGGCCTGCACCCAGTCCAGCAGCTCCACGTCGTTGGCCCGGTAGGCCGCGCCGGCCGGGGTGTCGCCGGTGACCCTGTCGTGCATGCGCCGCACGCCGGCGATCATCTTCTCGGCGACCGAACGCGCGCCATAGACCGTGACCATGGCCGCCAGCCCGGTGCGCTTCAGGCGCGGCAGCGGATCGCGGCGGAAGCTGGAATGCTCCCAGACGCCGGTGCGGACGCGCGGCTCGGCCAGCTCCAAGATCACCGCCGTCACCCCGCCGACGAACAGCGAGATCGGGTTCTTGAACACCCGCCACGACACCGAGTCCGGCGCGGCCAGGGCCGGCTCGCCGGCCGGCCGGCGAAAGTCGACGCGGGGTCCGCCCTCGGGCTGATACAGCCCCTGGACCAGCCCCGCCACGCGACCGTCGCCGTGCGTCATCGAGTTCACCTTCCGCTGGTTCACTGGGTCGCCGGTAGACCGGCAATCGCCAGCGGGCCGTCCTCGTCCTTCGACAGGCTCAGGATGAGGACGACTTTCACGGCCATTGAACTCGAATTCCTCATCCTGAGCCTGTCGAAGGACGAGGAATTCGCCCCCCCCACCTCAATTCACCCATCGTTCCTTGCCCGCCCAGTACGGCTCGCGCAGCTCGCGCCGCAGGATCTTGCCCGAGGCGTTGCGCGGCAAGGCCTCGATGAAGTCGATGGTCTTGGGCGCCTTGAAGCCGGCGATGCGGCTCTTGGCGAAGGCGATGATGTCGGCCGGATCCTCGGGCGCGCCCGGCTTGAGGGCCACCACCGCCTTGACCGCCTCGCCCCAGGTGTCGTCGGGCACGCCGATCACCGCCACCTCGGCCACGTGCGGATGGCCGTAGACGGCGCTCTCGACCTCGGCCGGATAGATGTTCTCGCCGCCGCTGATGATCATGTCCTTCACGCGATCGTGGATGAACAGGTAGCCGTCTTCGTCGAGGTAGCCCGCGTCGCCGGTGCGCAACCAGCCATCGGAGCCGATGGTGTCGGCCGTCGCCTGGGGCAGCTTCCAGTAACCGGCCATGTTGGCGGGCGAGCGGACCGCCACCTCGCCCACCGCGCCCGGCGGCAGGGTTTCGCCGTTCTCGCCGAGGATCTTCAGCTCCGCGCCCGGCATGGGCAGGCCGGCCGAGCGCATGCGGGCGTTGCCCGCCGGGTCGTGGTCCTGCGGCGGCAGATAGACCACCGTGCCGGTCGTCTCGGTCATGCCGTACTGCTGGACGAAGCCGCAGCCGAACACCTCGATGCACTCGCGCAGCAGGTCCAGCGGGATGGGCGCGGCGCCGTAGAGGATGTGGGTCAGGCGGCTGTAGTCGACCTGGCGCGCCCGGGGCAGGCGCACCACGATCTGCAGGGCGGCCGGCACCATGAACATCTTGGAGACCCGGTCCTTCTCGATGAAGTCCAGCACCTTGGTCGGGTCGAACTCGCGCGCCACCACGCCCTTGGCGCCGTTGACCAACCCGACCACGCCCCAGCCGGTGCCGCCGATATGGGCCACGGGCATGGCCACGAGGCTGACGTCGTCGGGGCCCCAGCGGTTCCAGTCCATGTCGGCCAGGGCCGCCAGTTTGCGGGTGGCCAGGATGTTGGAATGGGTCAGCATCGCGCCCTTGGGCCGGCCGGTGGTGCCCGAGGTGTAGAGCTGGACGGCTATGTCGGCCGGAGTGACCACGCTCGTCGGCGGATCGCAGGCGGCGGCGTCGCGCCAGTCCTCGAACTCCGGATGGCCGTAGTCGTTGGCCTCCATGGCGATCAGCGTGGGCTGGTCGAGGATCAGCTCGGCCACGTCGCGGACATGGGCCAGAAGCTCGGGGCCGACGAACACCATGCGGGCTTCGGCGTCGCCCAGGATGTAGGCGATCTCGCGCGGGGCCAGCCGCCAGCCGATCGGGGCCAGCACCACCCCGGCCTTGGCCGCGCCGAACAGCAGCTCGAAATAGTGGTCGCTGTTCTTGCCGACATAGGCGATGCGGTCGCCCTTGGTCAGGCCCTCGGCCAGCAGGGCGTTGGCCACGCGGTCGGTATCGCGGTCGAAGTCGGCGAAGGTCGTCGAGCGGCCTTCGAACACCAGGGCCGTCGCGCCCGGCCGGACCTCGTGGTGGTAGCGGGCGACGTCGCCCAAGGTCGTCATGCGATCGAAATCGACGGCGGGTCCAGGGGCGGGTCCGGGCATGGTCGACGTGTCTCCTCGCGCTGTCCGAGGCGGTCTGGCGCCGCCTTCGGCTGGGTGGAACGTCAGGATGAGGGGCATTCCCGCCGCGCGGCTAGGGAAAAACGCGCTTTCCGTCGCGGCGGACACGGTCCTTCCGGTCAAGCCTTGGCGTCGAGGCGACGGGCGTTGGCCGTCGCGGCGGCGTGCACCGGGGCCAGCATCGCCGACTGCCAGGCCACGCCCAGCGACATCATCCGCCCCCAGAACGCCACCGCGCCGAGCGAGGCGGTCATGGCCGGCGCGACGCCGTAGCTGGGCGTCTTCCAAACCTGGGCGAGATAGCGGTTGGACTCCGCCGCCATGGCCAGCCAGGCCGGTCCGCCCGCCGCCGCGCCCTGGGCGAACGCCAGGGGCTTTTCCGAGACCATGCGCGTCAGCTCGGCGTAGTTCCCGCGCATCGGGTCGTTCAACGCCTGGGCGATCATCGGCGTGCGGGCGTTGACCACGCGAAGCGAGGCCAGGGCCAGTTCGGCGCCGGCCGTCGCCAGGGCGAAGGCGTCGGAAGAGGTCGCCGCCTTGCGGCGGGTGCGGGGGGTCGTCTTGCGGGGTTTGGCCATGCGGGGACAACGCGCCCGAGGAGGCCTTCGCTCCGCTTCCATGAAAAAGAGCCGGCTTCGGAGGCGAAAACCTCGTCCTTCGACAAGCTCACGATGAGGTTTTCTACTGCCGCCTCAGATGATGCCCTCTACCGCCACGGCCCGTGGAATGGTCCTCATCCTGAGCTTGTCGAAGGACGAGGACCACGCACCAGACTTGAAGGTTGATCGCGCCTAGTGCGCCGCGTCCTTGGCCTTGTCGCCGGCCTTTTCGGCCTGATCGCCGGCCTTCTCGGCCTGGTCGCCCGCGGCGGCGGCCTGGTCGCCGGCGGCCTTCTGCGTGGCTTCGTCGCCGGTGGAGGCGGCCGTGGCGCTGGCCTGGGCGGCGGTCTCGGCGGCGTCGGCGGCCTGTTTGCTCGAGGCGGCGGCGGCGTCGCTGGCGGCGGCGGCTTCCTGGGCCTTCTGGGCCTTGTTTTCACCGCAGGCGGCGGCGGTCAGGGCGAGAGCGGCGACGGCCGCGATGGTGACGATACGCATGCTGTGAAGTCTCCCAAAATCCCCGACATCTTTGCCGTGGGCTGAGCAAGAGAACCCGGAGGCGCGTCGAAGGTTGCCCCGCCGTCGGACGCCCGCCCCGGTCGGCCTAAGCGCTTGACCCGGCGCGGCGGTCGCCGTCTCTTGAGGCCGATCCGCAGGATGAGCCCGTCCCCCCTTGCCCAACCCGGTCACCCCCGACCCCGCATCGAACCCGCCCTCGCCCGCCGCCGGCACCGTGCGCCGGCGCCTGCTGCTGATGGCCCTGAGCCTGGTCGTTCCGGCCACGATCTTCATGGCCCTGCTGGCCCGCGCCGAGTTCGGCGAGAGCCGGGCGCGCTACGAGCGGCAGCTGATGGCCACCACCCGGGCCCTGGTGCTGGCCACCGACCGCCAGATCGGCCAGGGCCAGAGCGTGCTGCAGACCCTGGCGGTCTCCCCCGCCCTGATCTCCGGCGACATCCCCGCCTTCGAGCGCCAGGCCCGGGCGGTCGTGCAGGGAACCGACGGCTGGATCGTGCTGCTCGACAACGAGCGGCAGCTGGTCAACACCCGGCGCCCGGCCGGCGCGCGCCCGCCCAAGGTCGGCCTGTCGGACCTTCGCTGGCAGACCATCCGCGCCGGCCGCGCGTCGGTGTCGAACCTGGTGCTGCCCAAGCAGGCCGACCCGGTCCCGCCCTTCGTGTCGATCGACATGCCGGTCATCGTCGACGGCAAGCTGTACGACCTGGCCTATCAGCAGTCGCCCAAGGCCTTCTCGTCGATCTTCGCCGCCCAGACCATTCCGCCCAGCTGGACGGCCAGCATCGTCGACCGCGAGGCCTCGATCGTGGCGCGCTCGAAGAATGTCGACCGCTTCCTGGGCCGCAAGGTCACCGAGGACATCCGCAAGGTCATGGCGCACGGCAATGAAGGGGTCACGCTGAGCCACACCCTGGACGGCACGCCCAGCCTCTCGGCCTTCAGCCGGTCGTCGACCAGCGGCTGGTCGTTCATCGTCGGCGTGCCGCGAACCGAGCTGAGCCGGGCCAACTGGTCGTCGGTGGGCTGGCTGACCGCGGCCAGCCTGTTGCTGCTGGTCATCGGCGCGGCGGTCGCCCTGGCGGTCTCGCGCGACATCTCGGCCTCGGTGCGCGGGCTGGGCGCCGACGCCAAGGCCATGGCGGCGGGCGAGGAGATCGCCCTGTTCCCGGACCGTTTCCGCGAGATCGCCGAGGTGCGCGCGGCCCTGCAGGACGCCGCCGCCCAGCTGCGGGCCCGCGAGGCCGAGGAGCAGCGCGCCCACCAGCGCCAGCAGCTGATGATCAACGAGCTGAACCACCGGGTGAAGAACACCCTGTTCACGGTGCAGTCCCTGGCCCGCCAGAGCCTGGGCCGTCCCGCCGACACGCCCGGCCTGCACGCCTTCAACGAGCGCCTGATGGCCCTGGCCCGCGCCCATGACCTGCTGACCCAGAGCGTCTGGGAAGGCGCGGACCTCAAGGAGATCCTGGAGGAGACGCTCGAACCCTATCTGGACCGGACGGTGCTGGCCGGGCCGCGGGTGGCCCTGACGCCCAACGCCGCCCTGGCCCTGTCGATGGTGTTCCACGAGCTGGGCACCAACGCGGTCAAGTACGGCGCCCTGTCGCTGCCCGAGGGCACGGTGACGGTGGTCTGGCACGTCGATCCCGGCGCGCCGCATCGCCTGACCCTGCACTGGGAGGAACGCGGCGGCCCCACCGTGTCGCCGCCGGCCCGCAAGGGCTTCGGCTCGCGCCTGATCGCCGCCAGCTTGAAGGCCGACGTGGCCGGCGAGGCCCGTGTCGACTATCGCCCCAGCGGCCTGGTCTGCGTCCTGACCCTGTCGCTGCCCCAGACCGGCAAGGAAGAGGCCGAGGGACAGAGCGCGGGGCCGGACGCTATTTAGTAAGTCGTTTCTGAATTAGCTCAAGACTTAGGCGCCGCTCGGGGCAATCGCGGTTCAACGACCATCGATCGATTGCGCCCCGCTTCGCGATGGTCTTACCTGCGTCGCTCACCCCTCCGGGCCACGCCCGGCAAGAGATCGAGCCCGATGACGACACCCGACACCCTGATGCTGCCGGCCCGGCCCGAGCCGATCGCGCTCCCCGTCGACAAGACAGCCGTGATCGTCATCGACATGCAGAACGCCTACGCCTCGCCCGGCGGCTATCTGGACCTGGCCGGCTTCGACATCAGCGGCGCGGCGGCGGTGATCGACAAGATCAAGGGCGTGTTGGACGTGGCCCGCGGCGCGGGCATGCCGGTGATCTATTTCCAGAACGGCTGGGACAGCGACTATGTCGAGGCCGGCGGCCCCGGCTCGCCCAACTGGCACAAGTCCAACGCCCTGAAGACCATGCGCGCCCGGCCCGAGCTGCAGGGTAAGCTGCTGGCCAGGGGCGGCTGGGACTACGAACTGGTCGACGAGCTCAAGCCCGTCCCCGGCGACATCGTCCTGCACAAGACCCGCTACAGCGGCTTCTTCAACAGCCAGCTGGACAGCGTGCTGCGCTCGCGCGGCGTGCGCCACCTGGTGTTCGTGGGCATCGCCACCAATGTCTGCGTGGAGTCGACGCTGCGCGACGGCTTCTTCCTGGAATATTTCGGCACGGTGCTGGAGGACGCCACCCATCAGGCCGGCCCCGACTTCGTGCAGCAGGCGGCGCTCTACAACATCGAGAAGTTCTTCGGCTGGGTCTCGACCACGGCGGACTTCAAGGGGGCGGTGGGGCAGCGGGAAGCAAGCGCGTGAGCGGCGCCCTGCGTCCTTCGAGGCTCGGCTGCGCCTCGCACCTCAGGATGAGGACCTTTTGAGCCAGCTGAATTCCTCATCCTGAGGCGCCGCGAAGCGGCCTCGAAGGACGCAAGGCCTCGCAACCAAGGAGACCACACATGCCCAAGACCGTCATCCTCCCGCCCGGCACGGGCACGCCCATCGCGCCGTTCTCGCCGGGAACCCTGGCCGACGGCGTGGTCTATGTCTCGGGCACCCTGGCCTTCGACAAGGACAACAACGTCGCCTTCCCCGAGGACGCCGAGGCCCAGACCCGCCAGGTGCTGGAGACCATCAAGTCGGTCATCGAGACCGCCGGCGGCACGATGGACGACGTGACCATGAACCACATCTTCCTGACCGACTGGTCCAATTACCAGACGATCAACAAGGTCTATGCCGAGTACTTCCCCGGCGACAAACCGGCCCGCTACTGCATCCAGTGCGGCCTGGTGAAGCCCGGCTTCGTGGTCGAGATCGCGTCCGTCGCCCACATCGGCCAAAAAGACGGGGGCAAGAAGTAGACGATGCACAGCGGAACCGTCGACGGCCTGTACTACGAGGTCCATGGCGGGCCGGCGGCCGATCGCGGGACGGTGATCCTGTCGGCCGGCCTGGGCGGTTCCGGCGCCTTCTGGGCCCCGCAGATGGCGGCGCTGACCAGCCGCTTCCGCGTGGTGCTGTACGACCATCGCGGCACGGGCCGCAGCGTTCGGACCCTGACCAACCCGCATTCGGTGGCGGCGATGGGCGACGACATCGTCCAGGTGATGGACGCCCTGGGCCTGGAGCGCGCCCACGTGGTGGGCCACGCGGCCGGCGGCAACGCGGGCCTGGCCCTGGCGCTGGACCATCCGGACCGCATCGACCGGCTGGTGGTGGTCAACGGCTGGTCGCGTCCCGACCCGCACATCAAGCGCTGCTTCGACACCCGCCTGGCCCTGCTGAACAACACCGGCATCGCCGCCTATGTCCACGCCCAGCCGCTGTTCCTGTATCCGGCCGACTGGCTGAGCGCCAACAACGCCCGCCTCGAGGCCGAGGAGGTCCACCACATCCAGGGCTTCCCGGACCCGGACGTCATGCGGGCCCGCATCCAGGCCCTGCTCGCGTTCGACATCGACGACGCCCTGGAAAGAATTCGATGCCCGGTGCTGGTCAGCGCCAGCGCCGACGACATGCTGGTGCCGTCGGCCTGCTCGCGCCGCCTGGCCGAGCGCCTGCCCAATGCGGTGCTCGACATCGCGCCCTGGGGCGGCCACGGCTTCACCGTCACCGCGCCTGAGGCCTTCAATTCACGCCTGCTGAGCTTCCTCGGCGGCGACCTTCAAGAGGGGGAATAACCCATGGAAATCGGCGTCTTCATTCCGATCGGCAACAACGGCTGGCTGATCTCCGAGGCGGCTCCGCAGTACATGCCGAGCTTCGCGCTGAACAAGGAGATCGTGCAGAAGGCCGAGAAGTACGGCTTCGACTTCGCGCTCTCGATGATCAAGTTGCGCGGCTTCGGCGGCAAGACCCAGTTCTGGGAGCACAATCTCGAGAGCTTCACCCTGATGGCCGGCCTGGCGGCCGTGACCGACAAGATCAAGATCTTCGCCACCGCCGCCACCCTGACCATCCCGCCGGCCATCGTGGCCCGCATGGCCTCGACCATCGACTCCATCGCCCCGGGCCGCTTCGGCATCAACCTGGTGACCGGCTGGCAGAAGGCCGAATACGACCAGATGGGCCTGTGGCCGGGCGAGCAGCACTACACCGACCGCTACAACTACCTGGCCGAATACGCGACCGTGCTGCGCGAGCTGCTCGACACCGGCGTCAGCGACTTCAAGGGCAAGTACTTCCAGATGACCGACTGCCGGGTCAGCCCGCACCCGGAAGACACCAAGCTGATCTGCGCCGGCTCGTCCAACGAGGGCCTGGCGTTCACGGCCCAGTACGCCGACTACAGCTTCGCCCTGGGCAAGGGCGTCAACACCCCGACCGCCTTCGGCGGGGTCAACGACCGCCTGAAGGCCGCCGCCGACAAGACCGGCCGGGACGTGGCCTCCTACATCCTGTTCATGATCATCGCCGACGAGACCGACGAGGCGGCCATGGCCAAGTGGCTGGCCTACCGGGCCGGCGCCGACCAGGAAGCCCTGGCCTGGCTGACCAACCAGGCCGCGCCGAACGCCGCCGCCGGCTCGACCACCAACACCGCCCAGCTGGCCGCGCCGGAATCGGCGGTGAACCTGAACATGGGCACCCTGGTGGGCTCGTTCGAAAGCGTCGCGCGGATGCTGGACGAGGTGGCGGCCGTGGAGGGCACGGCGGGCGTGCTGCTGGTGTTCGACGACTTCGTGGCCGGGGTCGAGAACTTCGGGACGAGGATCCAGCCGCTGATGACGAGGCGGAAGGGCCTAGGGGGCTAACACTTGCCCCCACCTGGCGGCTTCGCCGCCTGTCCGCCCCCACAGGGGGCGGAGGACGAGAACGCGGCGCCCTCTTCCCCCTTTGGGGGAGGAGCGCCGAAGGCGCGGAGGGGGCAAGTGTTCGCCCGCTCCGCGCCTTCAATTCAATCCACCGCCAGCATCCCGATCAGCCGCAGCCTGAACACCAGCACGCTGTTGGCCGGGATGGGGCCCGTGCTGCGTTCGCCGTAGGCCAGCTCGGCCGGGATCCACAGGGTCCATTCGTCGCCGACGTGCATCATCGGCAGGACCTTCAGCCAGCCCGGGATCAGACCCTCGGCCGGCATGATCGCCGCCTGGCCGCGCTGGAACGAGCTGTCGAACACCGTGCCGTCCAGCAGCTTGCCCTCGTAATGCACCTTGACGATGTCGCCGATCTTCGGCGAGGGGCCGGTCTTCGGACCCGAGGTCGTCACCTTGTACTGCAGGCCCGAGGCCGTGGTGACGACGCCGGACGCCTTGGCGTTCTTGGCCAGGAAGGCCTGGCCCTCGGCCAAGGTCTTGGCGGTGTCGACGGCGGCCGACAGCTGGGGCGGGCTCGAAGCCTCCTGCGCCAGGACGGGGCTCGACAGCAGGGAAAGGCCCAGGATCAGGCCGGCGATGCGATTCATGCGGACA
Organism: Caulobacter sp. Root1455; assembly: GCF_001426905.1. GTDB lineage: Bacteria > Pseudomonadota > Alphaproteobacteria > Caulobacterales > Caulobacteraceae > Caulobacter. The sequence continues at coordinate 267,490 of NZ_LMFQ01000012.1, read as the reverse complement.
CTCACAGCGGAATTTGAGACAGAAGACATCCGAGCGGACGTCTGGATGGGCGCAAGCGTGAAGCTTGGATCGTCTTCCACGGAACCCGTGGCGGCATCAAGACCGGACGCGCTCAGGCGGGCGGAATGATGTCGTCTTCGAGCGACCGGGCCAGCTTGCGAAGCAAGGTCGCGAGCCTTGCACGTTCCTCGTCATCGAGCACGTCCAGGATCCGGGCTTCCACCTCCATGTCCCGCCGAAACGCCGCCTCGGCCACACGGCGACCTTCCGGCGTAAGCTCGACGAGCAAGCCGCGGCCGTCCGCTTCGTCCGGTGGACGACGAATGAGGCCGGCCTTGGTCAATCGCTTCAGTCTGTCGGTGAGCCCTCCGGACGAGATCATCAGCGAGCGGTAGAGTTCGGTGGGGCGAAGACGATAGGGCTGTCCCGATCGCAGCAGGGTCGCGACCACGTCGAATTCGCCGGTGTCCAGGCCATGTTCGGCGAACACGGCTTCGATGGCCGGCCGCGCTTGGGTCGCGATAAGACGCGCGCGGCCCAAGATCGCCATCCCGACCGTATCAACGTCGGGCAGTTCAATGGCCCATTGGGCCCGACGGGTGTCGATGCGATCCAGCCGCCCGTCCACATGTCTTGACATCAAGATATCTAACCCGCATTTATCTCGACATCGAGATACATCCGTTTCGACGCTTTTGGAAAGACCCGATGCCCAAGATGCTTTTCGTGAACCTGCCGGTACGGGACCTGGCGGCGGCGACCCGGTTCTATCAAGCGATCGGCTTTGAGAAGAACGCCCAGTTCAGCAACGAGCAGGCGTCTTCCATGGTCTGGTCCGACGCCATCACCTTCCAGCTGATGGTCCACGACTACTACGCGACATTCACCACCAAGCCGATCGCCGACGCCCACCAGACCAGCGCGGCCCTCTTCGCCCTGTCGCGCGACAGTCGCCAGGACGTCGACGCCATCGTCGAGGCCGCCGCCAAGTCCGGCGGCAAGGCGGACGTCCGCGAGGCCCAGGACCTGGGCTTCATGTACATCCGGACCTTCGCCGACCCGGACGGCAATGTGTTCGAGCCAGCGTGGATGGACATGTCGTCCATGACCGGCGGGCAGGCGTAGCGTCGCCAAGGAAAAGGGCCGCCGGCGTCTCCGCCGGCGGCCCCTTCACTGTCTCCGCACCAGCGCCTATTTGCGCGCGGTGTAGATGTCGTCCAGCCGCGCGGGCGTGCCTTCGATGCGCTCCAGGCGCGGGTAGCGCAGGCCGCCGTGATAGTCGATCTTGACCGTCCGGTAGCGCTCGCCGTCCTTGACCAGCAGCTCGACCGCCGGGGCGTCGGCCTTGGCCGTGGCCTTGACCGCGTCCTTGATCAGGTCGTCGGAATAGGCCGTGCCGTTGATCGCCACGATGGTCTCGCCGGCCGTCAGGCCCGCCTTGAAGGCCGGGGTGTCCCAGTTGACCGCCGACAGCACGCCTTCCTTGCCGATCGTCACGCCCAGCGAGTAGCTGAGATTGACGACCTTGCCCCGGGTTTCCGCCGCCTTGTAGAACTCGGTCGGGGTGTCGGTATAGACCAGCTTGTAGCCGCCGCGGGTCAGGCCATCGAGCGGCGCGTGCTCCGAAAGCCCCTCGATCCGGGTCTTCAGGAAGGTGGCCCAGTCGTTGGCCACCACGCCGTTCAGCGTCTGGACCACGGTGTCGAAGTCGTAGGTCAGCGGCACGTAGGAGCCGTTCTCGACGCCGAAGAAGGCCTTGGCGAAATCGTCGAGCGACTTCTTGCCGCCGGTCTTCTCGCGGATCAGCGTATCGGCGTCGAGCCAGACCAGCTGGCCTTCCGAATAGTAGTCCTCGCTACGCTGCCAGCTGGTCCACGAGGCCGGCTTGCGGTTGGCGATGATCGGGTCGTTGGTGGTGTCGAGCACGTTGCGCCAGTTGCGGCCGGCGCGGGTGTCGTAGAGCGCGGCGGTCATGGCCAGGGAGTCCAGGCCCTGCTGCTTGGTCTGCAGGCCCGAGCGGGCGGCCAGCACATTGCCCCAGTACTGGGTCTGGCCCTCGTAGACCCACATCAGGCTGTCGCGCATCGGCTCGTTCAGCGTGGGGGTGTAGAGGTCGGCGGCGCGGCGGAACTTGCCGTTCCACGAGTGGGTGTATTCGTGCGCCAGCAGGTCGCGGCCGACATAGGTCTTGTCCCAGTCGGTGAAGTATTTGGGCACGACGCCGTTTTCGCTGGAGCGGTGATGCTCCAGGCCGATGCCGCCCATCTTGTCGGTCAGGGCCAGCAGGAAGTCGTAGTGGTCGTAGTGGTGCGCGCCGTACAGCTTGTAGGCCTGCTGCACCAGGTTGCGGTGGATCTGCAGCTGCTCGGGCTTGATCTCCAGCAGCTCGGGCTTGTCGGCGACGATGTTCAGGCGCACCGGCGTGGCCGCGCCCGGATCCAGGTCGACCTGCTTGTAGTAGCGGCCGGCGAACATCGGCGAGTCGACCAGGGTCTCGAAGGTGGTGGTCTTGAAGGTGGTGGTCGAACCGCTGGTCGAGGCCTTCTCCAGCGCGGTGCCGAAGCTCCAGCCTTCCGGCAGCTTGACGGTCGGCTCGATCTGGATGCGGCGCGTGTAGTAGCCGGCCGGGTAGAAGCCCAGCTGCAGCCATTGCACGTTCAGCATGTCGTCGGTCACCAGGATGCGGCCGACGTCGGCCTTCACCGGGGTGAGGAACTGGAAGCTGACCTGAACCTCGGTCGCGCCTTCGGGCACGTCGAAGTGGAAGGCGTGGACGGCGACCGGGTCGCGGGTCCACGGCAGGGGCTTGCCGTTGGCGGTGATCACCAGACCGGCCATCTTGTCCAGGTCGTTGCGCGGCGAGTGGCCGCCGGGAACCCACTGCGGATAGAGGATGGTCATCGGGCCGGACTTGGCGACCGGGATCGTCTCGCGGACCTGGAAGATCTTGCGGTCCAGGTCGGTGGCGTCGACCGACAGCTTCAGCACGCCCGGATAGGCGACGTCCTGGGCGGCGGCGATCGCCGGGGTCGGCGGCGCCTGGACCGGAACGCGCTCCTGGGCGAAGGCGCCGGAGAAGCTGAGCGAAAGAGCGAGGGCGGAGGCGGTAAAGAACAGCGTTTTCAAGAAACGACCCCAATGCGACGCGCAGGCATGCTCCCGCGACGAAAGGCGGCATACTTCTCCTCTAAAGCGGTGCTTGTCGAGGTCGCCTGTCGCATCGACGGATCGATTGGTCGAGTTTTTGGGTCAAGCCTGCCGGGCAGGCGCCCCGTGACTCCGACCGAACCGCGTTCGCCGGCCTGTTTTCAGGCCGCCCCTTCAGGCCGCGTGCGGCCAGCGCGCCTCCAGCGCCCGCACCGCGCCCAACAGGCGGGCCGGCGAGATCGGCTTTTCGAGGCGGGCGTCGCCGCGCTCGTCTTCGGTCAGCAGGCGGTCGTCGCGGGCCGAGGCCAACAGCACGGCCGTGCGCGCGCCCCGACGACGGCGCGTGGCCTTGATCAGCTCGCCGCCGGTCATGCGCGGCATCCAGAAATCGGTGATCAGCAGATCGGGATCGAAGGCGTCCATGGCCGCCAGGGCCTGCTCGCCGTCGCGGCAGACCAGCACCTCGAAACCCGCCTCGCTGAGGGTGATCTCGTGGATGGTGGCCAGGAGGATATCGTCCTCCGCGACTAGGATCCTGCGCAACGCTCGCCCCCGACGTGCTTAACAACTGGTAAACAGAACTAGCCGCCCCCGAGGCGCGCGTCCCCGTGCGCTATCGTCGCACTCGGCATTGTCGCACTGGCCGATCCAGAATTCCTTAATCGCGGAAGAAAGCCCGAACGGGCGCCGCGTCGCGCGGGAAGGCTTGCTTTTGCAAGTCGTTCTCAAGTATGGCCTTGGCTCAGCTCAAGCCCTCGCCCCCGGATTCCGTGAAAACCGCACCCGTCCAGCAAAGCCGCTCGTTCTGGCTCAAGCAGTTGCACCAGTGGCACTGGATCAGCGCCGCGCTGAGCCTGATCGGCCTGCTGCTGTTCGCGATCACCGGCTTCACCCTGAACCACGCCGGCCAGATCGAGGCCAAGCCCAAGATCGTGAGCCGCAAGGCGACCGTGCCCCCCGAACTTCTGTACCTGCTGGCCTCGGGCCCGGTGGAGGGCAAACGCCCCCTGCCGATGGAGCTCGAGACCTGGCTGGACAAGGCCGTCGACGCCGACATCGCCCGCCGCGAGGGCGAGTGGTCGGAGGAAGAGGTCTATATCGCCCTGGCCCGTCCCGGCGGCGACGCCTGGATCAGCATCGACCGCCAAACCGGCGCCGTGGAGCACGAGAAGACCACGCGCGGCGCGATCTCGCTGCTCAACGACCTGCACAAGGGCCGCAACGCAGGCAAGGCCTGGGGCTGGTTCATCGACATCTTCGCCGCCGCCTGCGTGATCTTCGCGGTCACCGGCCTGATCCTCCTGCAATTCCACGCCCGGGCCCGTCCCCTGACCTGGCCCCTGGTGGCCGGAGGCCTGGTGATCCCGCTGCTGCTCGTCATCCTTTTCGTCCACCTGTGAGGCGTCCCGTCATGAAGCGCTCCCCCCCGAAGCTGTCGCTGTCCTTGCTGACCTTCTCGGCCCTCGGCGCCGGCGCGGCGACGCCCGCCCTGGCCGCCGATCTCAACGTCACCGTCGAGGTCCCGCGCCTGACGGTGGCCGAGTACCACAAGCCCTATGTCGCCATCTGGGTGGAGGCCCCCGACGCCTCGACCGCCGCGACCCTGGCGGTCTGGTACGACGCCGACTCCAAGGAAAACCACGGAACCAAGTGGCTGAAGGACATGCGCCAGTGGTGGCGCAAGGCCGGCCGCGCGATGAGCTTCCCCGCCGACGGGATCAGCGGCGCGACCCGCGCCCCCGGCCCGCAGAAGCTGGTGTTCAGCGGGGCCAAGGGTCCGCTGAAGGACCTCAAGCCCGGCCAGTACAACCTGGTCGTCGAGGCCGCCCGCGAGGTCGGCGGCCACGAAGCCGTCCGCGTGCCGTTCACCTGGGGCAAGCCGGGCGCGCCCGCCACCGCCAAGGGGACGGCCGAAGTCGGCGCCGTCACCGTCGCCGTCAAATAGATCGAGAGAGAAACGCCATGACCTTCAAGAAGCGCCTTCTCGCCGTCGCCGCCCCCCTGGCCATTGGCGTCGCCCTGTTCCTGCCCTCGGCCGCCAGCGCCCACCGCGGCTGGATCGTGCCGTCGTTCACGGTGCTGTCGGGCGACGGCGCCTGGGTGACGCTCGACGCGGCGATCTCCAACGAGCTGTTCTACGCCGACCACAATCCGATGCGGCTGGACGCCGTGGTGGTCACCGCGCCGGACGGCTCGGTCGACAAGATCCAGAACGCCCTGACCGGCAAGTACCGTTCGACCTTCGACGTCCAGCTGGCCAAGCCGGGCACTTACAGGATCGGCTCGGCCACCAGCTCGATCATGGCCAGCTGGACGCAAGACGGCCAGGTCAAGCGCTTCCGCGGCACGCCGGAAGAGTTCGCCAAGCAGGTCCCGGCCGGCGCCGCCGACCTGAAGACCATCAAGAGCTTCAACCGCAACGAAACCTTCGTCACCCGCGACGCGCCGACCACCACGGTGTTCGCGCCGACCGGCAAGGGCCTGGAGCTGGTCCCGGTCACCCATCCCAACGACCTGGTGGCCGGCGAGGCGGCGACGTTCAAGTTCCTGCTCGACGGCAAGCCGGCGGCGGACCTGGACGTGACCCTGGCCCCCGGCAATTCGCGCTACCGCGCCACCCCCGGCGACTTCAAGGTCAAGACCGGCGCCGACGGGTCGTTCAAGGTGACCTTCCCGGAGGCCGGGATGTACTGGCTGAACGCCGTGGTGCGCACCGGCGAGACCGGCCGCGGTCCCGGCGGCGGCATGGGCGGCCCCGGCGGCGCTCCGGCGCCCGCCACGCCCCTGGCCGGCGACGGCATGAGCGCCAGCTACACCGCCACGCTCGAAGCCCTGCGGCCGTAGAACTCAAAACGTTGTCATCCCGGACAGCGCTCCGCGCTTCCGGGATGACAACCTCATTTGATTTGCGCCCCCCATGACCCGCGTCCTCGTCCCCCAACTCGCAGAACCGCCCGCCCGCCCGATCGGCGGCGCGGTGCTGGCGCTCGCCGGCCAGACGATGGGCACGACGTGGTCGGTCAAGCTGGTCGCGCCGCCGACCGCGAACGCCGACGCCCTGACCGCCATGGCCCAGCGCGAGCTGGACGGCGTCGTCCGGGAAATGAGCCCGTGGGAGCCGCTGTCGGACCTGTCGCGCTACAACCGCGCCGCCGCCGGACGCTGGATCGCCCTGCCCCCGGCCTTCGCCCAGGTGCTGCGCTGCGCCCTGGAGGTCGCCGAGGCCACGGACGGCGCGTTCGACCCGACCCTGGGCGCGCTGGTCGACCTGTGGGGCTTCGGCCCGCGTCCGTTCTCGGGTTCGCCGCCGCCGGCCGACGCCGCCGCCAGGGCCCGCGACGCGGCCGGCTGGCGCCGCCTGACCTTGGACGGCGACAGCCTGTTCCAGCCGGGCGGCCTGCGCCTGGACCTCAACGGCGTCGCCAAGGGCTTCGCGGTCGACCAGGTCGCCGCCGCCCTCGACCGGGCCGGGGCGCGCTCGTACCTGATCGAGGTCGGCGGCGAGCTGCGCGGGACCGGGGCCAAGCCCGACGGCCAGCCCTGGTGGGTCGAGCTGGAACGCCCGCCCACGGCCAATGACGGCTTGCGCACCCTGGTCGCCCTGCACGGCCTGTCGGTGGCCACCTCCGGCGACTACCGCCGGTTCTTCGAGCACGACGGCCGCCGCTACGCCCACACCCTGGACCCGGCCACCGCCGCCCCCGTCGCCAACCCCACGGTCAGCGTCACCGTGCTGGATGAAAGCTGCATGCGCGCCGACGCCTACGCCACGGCCCTGACCGTGATGGCGCCCGACGCCGCCCTGGCGTTCGCCGACGCGCACGGCCTGGCCGCGATGATCCTGGCGCGCGGCCCGACTGGCCTGGAGGAGCGCCTGTCGCCGGCCCTGTCGGCGATGCTCGACGCATGAGCCTCCTGAATCCGTTTTGGGAAAGCCTGACGCCCGAGGCCCGCCGCCTGTGCGCCGCCGGCCTGGTGCTGGCGGCCTATGCCCTGTTCTGCCTGGCCGTCGCCGTGCGCGAGGCCCAGCGCCGCCGCGCCGCCAGCCGCGCGGCCCAGGCCCTGTCGACCGGGACCGGCGCCGGCGTGCTGGTCGTCCACGCCAGCCAGACCGGCTTCGCCGAGGAACTGGCCCTGGCCACCGCCAAGCTGCTGGGCGACGGCGCGCGGGTGACGCTGAAGAGCCTGGCGGACGTCACCGCGCCCGATCTCGCCGCCGCCAAAAATCCCGAGAGGGCCCGCGCCCTGTTCGTGGTCAGCACCACCGGCGAGGGCGACGCCCCCGACGACGCCCGCCGCTTCATTCGCGACGTGATGAGCGGCGAGCCCGCCTTGCACGGCCTGAGCTACGGCGTGCTGGCCCTGGGCGACAGCACGTACACGCACTTCTGCGCTTTCGGCCGCACCTTGGACGCCTGGCTGGCCCGGCATGGCGCCGCGCCGCTGTTCGACCGGGTCGAGGTCGACGACGGCGACCCGGCCGCCTTGCGCCACTGGCAGTCGCATGTCGGCGTGCTGGCCGGCGTCACGGACGCCCCCGACTGGACCCGGCCGCGCTACGGCCGCTGGCGGCTGGCCGAGCGCCGGCGACTGAACCCGGGCAGCCCGGGCGACGCGGCGTTCCATATCCGGCTCGAGGCGCTGGAGGCCGCGACCTGGGAGGCCGGCGACATTCTCGAGGTCGGGCCGCGCAACGATCCGGCCGAGACCGCGGCCCTGCTGGCGCGGCTGGGCCTGGACCCCGCCGCCCCGGTCGTCGCCGAGGACGGCGCAACCCTGGCCCAGGCCCTGTCCTGGCGGCGCCTGCCGCACGACGACGGCCTGGCCTCCGCGACGCCCCAGGCCCTGGTCGACCCCCTGCCGCCCCTGCCCCACCGCGAATACTCGATCGCCTCGCTGCCGGCCGACGGCGGCGTCGAGCTGCTGGTCCGGGCGATGAAGCGGGCCGACGGCAAGCCGGGGCTGGGCTCGGGCTGGCTGACCGCCCACGCCGCCGAGGGCGCCGAGATCGCCGCGCGGGTGCGGACCAACCGCGCCTTCCACGGCCCCGAGGACGACCGGCCGCTGATCCTGATCGGCAACGGCACCGGCCTGTCCGGCCTGCGCGCTCACCTCAAGGCCCGCGCGGCCGCCGGCCATCACCGCAACTGGCTGGTGTTCGGCGAGCGCATGGCGGCCCACGACTACTTCCACCGGGACGAGATCGAGGCCTGGTTGGCCGACGGGGTGCTGGCCCGCCTGGACCTGGCCTTCTCACGCGACCAGGACCGCAAGATCTATGTCCAGCACCGCCTGATGGAAGCCGCCGAGCCCCTGCGCGCCTGGGTGGCCGACGGGGCGGCGATCTATGTCTGCGGTTCGCTGGAGGGGATGTCGGGCGACGTCCACGCGGCGCTGACGGCCGTGCTGGGGGCCGGGACGATGGAACGGCTGGCGGATGAGGGGCGGTATCGGCGGGACGTGTACTGACGATCTCCGTGGATGAAGGTGGGGACACACACTCACGGCAAGACCCTGCCCAATGATCCGAGACCATGGGGTTGAGTGTGTGTCCCCCTCTTGATCAGCGGTCTGACAACGCCGCCCGCTCCTCCGGCGTATTAGCCCCGCGCAGCCGCGCGGCCACCGCCTCATCGCAAGCCAGCGCCACAAGCCTCGCCCGCTCGACTAGCCGCCGCAGCGGCCAGCTGTCCTCGGCCTCAACCGGCAAGGCGGCCAGGGTCAGAACCATCGGCACCGGCAGCCCCTCGTAGAACGCCCCGGGCCCCTCCACCGCCAGCAGCGGCGCCAGGTCCTCGGCCGTCACGGTCGGCGCGTCGACCGCCAGCACCAGGACCCGCGCCAGGCCGTGCGCCGCCAGGGCCCGCGCGCCGGCCAGCACACCGCCGACCGGTCCCCCGCCGGGCGCCGGATCGTCGACATGCTCCAGCCCATGATCGCTTCCCGCCGTCAGCACGCGGACGGCGCCGACCGCCGTCGCCAGGGCCGCCACGCGATCGACCGCCCTGCGGCCGCTCCACTCCAGCACGGCCTTGTCGGCGCCCATGCGACGCGAGGCGCCGCCGGTCAGGATGATCGCCCCGAACGGGGTCGTGCATGGGGTCATGGCGCCAATCTAGGTCAGACAAAGTTCGCCGTCTGCATCGCGTTGGCCGCAACGCGTTCGGACGAAAGCCTGAAAGGACAGGAGACGGCGGGCCGTGATCGCGCTGCCGGACCCTGTGCTCCATCAAAGACTTGCGGCTCGTCTTCCAAGACACGACCAAAACGGTCTAGTGTCCGCCGCGATTAAGGGACGGAACATCGATGAACGACCGCAACGAGCGTCAACGCCGCCGCACGACCCAGAGCGCGACCATCCGCGACGTGGCGGCCCTGGCCGGGGTGTCGCCCATGACGGTGTCGCGGGTCATCAACCGCGAGACGACGGTCAAGACCGAGACCAAGGCCCTGGTCGAGGCCGCGATCAGCGAGCTGAACTACGCGCCCAACCCCGCCGCCCGCAGCCTGGCCGGCTCGGCCCCGTTCCGCATCGGCCTGCTCTACGACAACCCCTCGACCGGCTATCTGTCCGAGTTCCTGGTCGGGGCGCTGGACGAAAGCAGCCGCACGGGCGCGCAGGTGGTGATCGAGAAGTGCGCCGAACCGGAGCTGGCCGGCGCCACCCTGACCCGCCTTCTGAAGACCGGCGTCGACGGCCTGATCCTGCCCGCGCCGCTGTGCGAGAGCGCCCAGGTCCTGGCCGAGGTCAAGGCGGCCGGCGCCGCCGCCGTCGCCGTGGCGCCCGGCATGCCCAGCGCCGACATGGCCACCATCCGCATCGACAACGAGGCGGCCGCCTTCGAGCTGGCCCAGCACCTGCTGGCCCTGGGCCACAAGCGGTTCGGCGTCATCAAGGGCCACCCCAACCAAACGGTCAGCCAGCAGCGCCTGGACGGCTTTCTCTCGGCCTTGAAGGGCGCCGGCATCCCGGACGAGAACGTCCGCGTCGAGCAGGGCTATTTCACCTACCGCTCGGGCCTGGAGGCGGCCGAACGGCTGCTGGGCGAGGACGACCGCCCCACCGCCATCTTCGCCGGCAACGACGACATGGCCGCCGCCACCGCGGGCGTCGCCCACCGCATGGGACTGGACGTGCCCGAGGACCTGTCGATCGTCGGCTTCGACGACACCTCGATCGCCGCCAACATCTGGCCGGCCCTGACCACCGTCCACCAGCCGATCGCCGCCATGGCCCGCGCCGCCGTCGACCTGGTGCTGGAGGAAATCCGCCGCAAGCGCGGCAAGGCCGGCGAGCCCAGGCAGCTGATGCACCCGCACACCCTGATCGTGCGCGATTCGACGGGGCCGGCGCCCAGCGAAGGCTGAGCGCGATCTACCGGGATTCCGGCCGCCTTTGACGCATGGCGCGCCCAATCGCTCGCAATTCCGTCAATTGTATTATCAAATCACCGACTTGCGCGACCATGCATGTTAGCGCTAACAGATGTGCCGACGTGAACGAGCGTGACCGTGGTTTGGTCGTAAAGCTCGGCTAGGGAGAAGACGTGGTGGGCATTGTGGAGTTCCTTCCCGAGGATTGGCGCGAGGCGACCCTGCTGGGCCGCATCGACTTCGGACAAGGTCCGACGCCCGTCCTGATCCGCGACGGGCGGATCGAGGATGTCAGCAAGATCGCGCCCACCACCTCCGACCTGATGAACGCCTTCGCCCCGGGCGCGGCGATCCCGCGGGGCGAGGACCTGGGTCCGCTGGACGCGCTGGACGTCCGCCCCGTCTGGGCCGATCCCGAAGGCGCGGCCGCCAAGCTGCTGGCTCCGGTGGACCTGCAGGTGCTGAAGGCCGCCGGCGTCACCTTCGCCGTCTCGACCCTGGAGCGGGTGATCGAGGAACGCGCGCGCGGCGACGCCGCCGCCGCCCTGAAGATTCGCGAGCAGCTGTCGGCCAGCATGGGCGGCGACCTGCGCAGCGTGAACCCGGGTTCGGACGGCGCCGCGCGCCTGAAGGCCACCCTGATCGCCGACGGCCTGTGGTCGCAGTATCTGGAAGTCGCCATCGGCCCCGACGCCGAGATCTTCACAAAGGGTCCCACGCTGTCCTCGATGGGCTGGGGCGACCACGTGGGCGTGCGCAGCGACAGCCACTGGAACAATCCCGAGCCGGAAGTTGTGCTGCTGTGCGACGGCCAGGGCCGGATCCGCGGCGCCTCGCTGGGCAACGACGTCAATCTGCGCGACTTCGAAGGCCGCTCGGCCCTGCTGCTCAGCAAGGCCAAGGACAACAACGCCTCGTGCTCGATCGGCCCGTTCTTCCGCCTGTTCGACGACGGCTTCTCGCTGGATGACGTCCGCTCGGCCGAGGTGACGCTGAACATCACCGGCCGCGACAACTTCGTGCTCGACGGCCACAGCAACATGAGCCTGATCAGCCGGGACCCCGCCGTTCTGGCGGGTCAGGCGTTCGGCAAGCAGCACCAGTATCCCGACGGTTTCGCCCTGTTCCTGGGCACGATGTTCGCCCCGATCCAGGATCGCGACGCCGCGGGCCAGGGCTTCACCCACAAGGTCGGCGACCGCGTGCGCGTGGCCACCCCGAAGCTGGGCGTTCTGGAGAACGAGGTGACCACCTGCGATCTCGCCGCCCCGTGGACGTTCGGCGTCTCCGCCCTGATCCGCAACCTGGCTGGCCGAGGCCTCCTGTGAATTTTGAAGTAAAGCGCCCGCAAGTGAGCACCTCCTCCGCCATCTATCCCAGCCTCAGGGGCAAACGCGTCGTCATCACCGGCGGCGGCTCAGGCATCGGGGCCGGCATCGTCGCCGGCTTCGTGCGCCAGGGCTCCGAGGTGATCTTCCTCGACGTCGCCGACGAGGACTCCAAGGTCCTGGCCCAGCAGCTGTCGGGCGCGGACATCGCGCCGGTCTATATCCGCTGCGACCTAACCGACCTGGAAGCGGTGGCCAAGACCTTCGCCCAGATCGGTCCCATCGACGTGCTGGTCAACAACGCCGGCAACGACGACCGCCACAAGCTGGCCGAGGTGACGCCCGCCTACTGGGACGAGCGCATGAACGTGAACCTGCGCCACATGCTGTTCTGCACCCAGGCCGTGGCCCCGGGCATGAAGGCGCGCGGCGGCGGGGCGGTGATCAACTTCGGTTCGATCAGCTGGCACCTGGGCCTGGAGGACCTGGTCCTCTACGAGACCGCCAAGGCCGGCATCGAGGGCATGACCCGCGCCCTGGCCCGCGAGCTGGGCCCCGACGACATCCGCGTCACCTGCGTGGTGCCCGGCAACGTCAAGACCAAGCGCCAGGAGAAGTGGTACACGCCCGAGGGCGAGGCCGAGATCGTCAAGGCCCAGGCCCTGAAGGGCCGCCTGGTCCCCGACCATGTTGCCTCGCTGGTGATGTTCCTGGCCTCGGACGACGCGTCCCTGTGCACCGGCCACGAATACTGGATCGACGCCGGCTGGCGTTGATCGGCGCGTAGAGTCCCCTCCCGCCCTTCGGGCCCGCCCCAGGACGGGGAAAGATCCGGCGTCGCGCCGATCCTCGACCTTTGGAGGAGCTGTCGCGAGGCGATGGAGGGGATATACCGCTGTGAACTGAGAGGACGTCGCGCATGCCCGAACCCACCTGCGTCTGGGATCTGAAGGCCACCCTCGGCGAGGGGCCGATCTGGTCCGCCGAGGAACAGGCCGTGTGGTTCGTCGACATCAAGGGCCACAAGGTCCACCGCTTCCATCCGGCCAGCGGCGAGACCAAGAGCTTCGACGCCCCCGACCAGGTCACCTTCCTGGCGCCGCACGCCGGCGGAGGCGGGTTCGTGGCCGGCCTGAAGAGCGGCCTGCACCGCTTCGATCCGACGACCGGCGCCTTCGTCTTCCTGGCGCGGATCGAGCCGCCGGAACTGAACAACCGTCCCAACGACGCCACGGTCGACGCCGAGGGCCGCCTGTGGTTCGGCACGATGCACGACGGCGAGGAGACCCCGACCGGCGCGCTCTACCGCCTGAGCGCCGACGGCAGGCTGGTCCAGCAGGACGAAGGCGTCTGCATCACCAACGGCCCCTGCGTGTCGCCCGACGGCAAGACGTTCTACCACACCGACACTCTGGAAAAGGTCATCTGGGCCTACGACCTGGGCGCGGACGGCGCGCTCTCCAACAAGCGCCTGTTCTTCAAGCTCGAGATCGCCGACGCCTGGCCCGACGGCTCGGTGGTCGACAGCGAGGGCTTCGTCTGGACGGCCCTGTGGGGCGGCCATGGCGCCCTGCGGATCTCGCCGCGAGGCGAGGTCGTCGACCGGATCATCCTGCCCGCCGTCAACGTCACCAAGCCCTGCTTCGGCGGGCCCGACCTGAAAACCGTCTATTTCACCACCGCCCGCAAGGGCCTGAGCGACGAGCAACTCGCCGCCAATCCCCTGTGCGGCGGCCTGTTCGCCCTGCCCGTCGCCGTCGCCGGCCAGCCCCAATACGAGGTGCGTCTTGACCTCCCCTAACAGAACTCCCCGCCGCTTCCGCTCGCGCGACTGGTTCGACAATCCGGACCACATCGACATGACCGCCCTCTATCTGGAGCGGTTCATGAACTACGGGATCACCCCGGAGGAGCTGCGCAGCGGCAAGCCGATCATCGGCATCGCCCAGACCGGCAGCGACATCTCGCCGTGCAACCGCATCCACCTGGACCTGGTCACCCGGATCCGCGACGGCATCCGCGACGCCGGCGGCATCCCGATGGAGTTCCCGGTCCACCCGATCTTCGAGAACTGCCGTCGCCCGACGGCGGCCCTGGACCGCAACCTGTCGTATCTGGGCCTGGTCGAGACCCTGCACGGCTATCCGATCGACGCCGTGGTCCTGACCACCGGCTGCGACAAGACCACCCCGGCCGGCATCATGGCCGCCACCACGGTCAACATCCCGGCCATCGTGCTGTCGGGCGGGCCGATGCTGGACGGCTGGCACGACGGCGAGCTGGTCGGCTCGGGCACGGTGATCTGGCGCTCGCGCCGCAAGCTGGCGGCCGGCGAGATCAACGAGGACGAGTTCATCCAGCGCGCCGCCGACAGCGCCCCCTCGGCCGGCCACTGCAACACCATGGGCACGGCCTCGACCATGAACGCCGTGGCCGAGGCCCTGGGCCTGTCGCTGACCGGCTGCGCGGCGATCCCCGCCCCCTATCGCGAGCGCGGCCAGATGGCCTATCGCACGGGCCAGCGGATCGTCGACCTGGCCTATGAGGACATCAAGCCCAAGGACATCCTGACCAAGCAGGCGTTCGAGAACGCCATCGCCCTGGTCGCGGCGGCCGGCGGCTCGACCAACGCCCAGCCGCACATCGCGGCCATGGCGCGGCACGCGGGCCTGGAGATCACCGCCGACGACTGGCGCGCGGCCTACGACATCCCGTTGATCGTCAACATGCAGCCGGCCGGCAAGTATCTGGGCGAGCGCTTCCACCGGGCCGGCGGCGCGCCGGCGGTGCTGTGGGAGCTGCTGCAGCAGGGCCGCCTGCACGGCGACGTCCTGACGGTCACCGGCAAGACGATGGCCGAGAACCTGGAAGGCCGCGAGACCAAGGACCGCGAGGTGATCTTCCCCTACGCCCAGCCGCTGGCCGAGAAGGCCGGGTTCCTGGTGCTGAAGGGCAACCTGTTCGACTTCGCGATCATGAAGTCCAGCGTGATCGGCGCCGACTTCCGCGCCCGCTATCTGAGCAAGCCCGGCCAGGAAGACATCTTCGAGGCCCGGGCCATCGTGTTCGACGGTTCGGACGACTATCACGCCCGGATCAACGACCCGGCCCTGAACATCGACGAGCACTGCATCCTGGTGATCCGCGGCGCGGGTCCGATCGGCTGGCCCGGCTCGGCCGAGGTGGTCAACATGCAGCCGCCGGACGCCCTGCTGAAGCGCGGCATCATGAGCCTGCCCACCCTGGGCGACGGCCGCCAGTCGGGCACCGCCGACAGCCCCTCGATCCTCAACGCCTCGCCCGAAAGCGCGATCGGAGGAGGTTTGTCCTGGCTCAGGACCGGTGACGCCATCCGCATCGACCTGAACACCGGCCGCTGCGACGCCCTGGTGGACGAGGCGACGATCAGCGAGCGCCGCAAGGAAGGCATCCCGGCCGTCCCCGCGACCATGACCCCCTGGCAGGAAATCTACCGCGCCCACACGGGCCAGCTGGAAACCGGCGGGGTGCTGGAGTTCGCGGTCAAGTACCAGGACCTGGCCAGCAAGCTGCCCAGGCACAATCACTGATCTGGAAGGCCCTCGGAGCGATCCGAGGGCCTTTTTGGTTTAGGGATCGGCGGCTAACGCTTGCCCCCTACGGACCGCTTCGCGGTCGTCTTCCCCCAGAGGGGGAAGAGGAGTCGCGCTTTCGTCCTCCGCCCCCCTATGGGGGCGGACAGACCGCGAAGCGGTCAGGTGGGGGCAAGCGAGTGTGATCCCACGCGACGGAGCGACGCGATGACAGCTGTGCGAGACGCCGAACCCGCCGACCTCAAGCCCCTGGCCCACCTGTGGTGGACCGGCTGGCGGGACGGCCATGAGGGGCTGCTGCCCGATGCCTTGAAGCGTCTGCGCACGCTCGAAAGCTTCGAGGACCGGATGGCCGCCGCCCTGCCGAAAGTGCGGACCCTGGGCCCGGTCGGCGCGCCGCTGGGCTTCCACCTGCTGAAGGACGACGAGCTCTATCAGTTCTACCTGGCCGCCGAGGCGCGCGGGACCGGCGCGGCGGCGGTGCTGATGGCCGACGCCGAGGCGCGGCTGGCCCAGGCCGGGGTCGCCACCGCCTGGCTGGCCTGCGCCATCGGCAACGCCCGCGCCGCGCGGTTCTACGAGAAGTCCGGCTGGACGATGGCGCGGATCGAGACCGTGCCGACCGAAACCTCCGAAGGCCTCTTCCCGCTGGAGGTCTGGCGCTACGAGAAGCACCTGGCCGGTTAGGCGACTAGGGTCGACCAACCTCAAGCCTGGTGTGTGATCCTCGTCCTTCGACGAGGTTTTCGCTTCTGAAGCCGAACGTCGATCAACACTAGGGGATTTGCTCGGGGCGCCCTGCGGCTTCCCCCCGATGGCGGCGGCCCCAAGCGACGCGCAAAGCTGCCTCTCACCTGGCTCGGCCCGCCGCGACGGCGGGCGCGGGCCTCATGATGGGAGGCGTTCCATGGCGGCCAGGATTCGAGCGACCTTGGCGATCGTGCTGCTGGTCGGCGAGCTTGCGGCGGCCGGTTCGGCCTTCGCCCAGACGCAGGACGAGGTCGAGTGTTCGCGGCAGGCGACCCAGCAGACCGGCTACGACCCGATGAACCCGCCCGTTCCCGCCCAGGCCACCGCCGCCGGCGCGACGGGCAGCGGGGCCAGGGTCAAGGGCGCGGCGGTCGGCGCGACCATCGGCGCGGTCTCGGGCGGCGACGTGGGCGACGCGGCCGTGGCGGGCGCGGTGGCAGGCGGGGTCGCCAGGCGGTCGAAGAACCGGCGCGCGGCCCGCTCTCAGAACGAGGCCAACGCCCAGGCCGTGGCGGCCGGCCAGGCCGCCTACGAGCAGGCGCGCGCCGCCTGTCTGGCGAGCCGCGGCCACTGAAATCGTCCGCCGCTAGCCGCCGACGGCGCCCGAGCCGAAGTCGAACTGTTCCGGCCGCGCCTTGCCGCCGCCGAGCGCGTAGGTGAAGCCGAAGAACACCGCCCGCACCTTGGCCCGGCGCTCGACGCGCTGTTGCAGGGTCGGCGTGTCCAGAACCATGTCGTCCTGGAACGAGTTCAGCACGTCGTTGGCCGTGACCACGAAGTTCAGCTTGTCGTTGACCTTGCGGCGATAGCCCAGGTTCAGCAGCGAGATCGGCTCGCGATAGCCCTGCGGCGCCAGGCGCTTGCCCGAGGTGAAGCCGTTCAGCTGGAAGAAGTCCTTGGGCGTGGCCTGCCAGCTGAGGCTCCCGCGCCCCGTCAAGGTCGTGCCCGAACGCGTGCCCGCCGCGCCCAGGGTTGTCGACTGGATCTCGTTCCAGAAGGCGTTGCCGCTGACATTGTAGCTGAGCTTGGGCGTCAGCTTGCCGTTGGCCACCAGCTCCAGCCCGCCGTTGCGGCTCTTGGCCAGGTTCTCGCGGGTGGTCAGGAAGACGCCGTCGCCCAGATTTCGCACCACGTCGACCACGCCGTCGTGGCTTTCACGATAATAGGCCGTGGCCAGGTATGACGCCGGTCCCTTCCGGTACTGCCAGCCCAGCTCATAGGAGTCGGTGACCTGGGGCTTCAGGTCGGGATTGCCGGCCCGGTAGTTCTTCGGGTCCTGGTAGATCGGATAGGGATTGAGGTCCTGGGCCTGCGGGCGCTGGACCCGCTTGCTGTAGTTGGCGGTCAGCGTCTGGGTCTGGCTCAGGGTGTAGCCCATGTGCAGCGACGGATAGACGTGGAAATAGGCGTTGTCGTCCTTCTGGCCGGTCGTCACCTGGTTGGTGCGGATCTCGACCTGCTCGGCGCGCAGGCCGCCCAGCACCGTGAAGTCGCCGAACGGCCGCTCGTAGGTGGCGTAGCCGGCATAGACGTCCTGGCTGTAGAGGAAGCGGTTGGTCCGACGCGGATCGACGGTCTGGTCGGCGGCCGTCGGGCCGGTCGAGCCGTGGTTGTCGTAGTCGTTGTCGACGACCTCGAAATCCAGCCCAGTCTTCAGCTTGGCCTCGTCGGGCATCGGGCGGGTGTAGTCCAGCTTGAAGTTCAGGCGGTCCTGGTCGGAGCCGAAGCCGAACGACTCGTGGACGTCCGCCCCGGAGGTGTTGTCGATGAAGGCCTTGCCGTCGCGCGCGAAGTCGGTGACCTCGTATTCCAGGTGAGCGTCCAGTTCGTGCTCGGAGCCCTTGAACTGGTGGCGCCAGGCGCCGCTGACCGCGCCGTTGTCGCGGCTCATCGTGGCGCTGGAGGTGCGCAGATAGACGGGCCCGGCCGGCGTGGCGCCGAGGTCGGTGAAGCGCTCCTCGCCGTCGGTGTCGTAGTCCATGCCCCGGAAGCGGACCTCGGCGCTGAGCCTGTCCTTCGGGGTCAGGTTGTAGTCGAGGCCGCCGCGCAGGTTCATCGCGGCGCCGGCGTTGGTGAACGCCCCTTCCTGCAGGGTGTGGGCCGGCGCGCCGACGACGGGCAGGGTCTCGCGCTCGTCGGTCGTCCAGAACTTCTGGCGGTCGTAGCGGTAGCCGGCGTCGCCCGACAGGGTCAGCTTGCCCCTGACCAGGTTGCCGGTGACGCCGGTGTTGTAGCGGCTGTCGGGGCCGACGTTCAGCTTGATCGAACCGGTCGCCCCCGGCTTGTGGGTCCTCTTGGTGATCAGATTGATGATCCCGGCCGTGCCGTCGGGACGGTAGGCGGCGGAGGGGTTGGTCATCACCTCGACGCGGTCGATCTGGTCGGCCGGCATCTGCTGCAGGGCGTCGGCCTTGCCGTCGCCGTTGAACATGCTGGACGGCTTGCCGTCGATCATGATCGTGACGTTTGGATCGCCGCGCAGGCTGACATTGCCCTGCACGTCGACCTCGACGGAGGGGATGTTGCGTAGGGCGTCGGCGATCGAGCCGGTCTTGGCCGACAGGTCGTTGGCGACGCTGTAGCTGCGGCGGTCGATCGAGGTGCGCATGGCCGTGGAGTCGCTGGTCACCGTCACGCCCTCGACGGCGGTCGGGGCGTCGGCCGGCTTGGCCGGCTTGGCCGGCTGGGTCGCCGGCGCGGGCTTCGTCTGGGCCTGAACAATGTTCGACGAGAGAAGCGCCGTGGCGGCGACCAACAGAACTTTGAAACGCAAGGACGTCCCCCGACGGATACTTGTGCGGCAAGGTGAAGCTTGCCCATGACTTAGAGGCGCGAAAGAGGCCAAGTCGCGAGCCGAGGCAAATGTCTTTTCGGCAATGTTTCGCGGATCGACGGTTGCGGCGTCATGACAGCGTTGACATGATCCCCTCGCGTCGGCCGATCGGGGAGGCGGGCGGGGGTCTCGAACCGCCGCTTGCGCGCTGATACCGGTAACACTAAGGTCAGGCCAACCAAAGCCCCGCTTCAGGGGCTCGTTAGGGATCAAACGCGGCCTTCGGGCCTCATGGGGAAGACAGACAGTGGCATCTGTAGCAAACGCCGGACCGAGTCCGGGGATGAGCGCCGACGGCGCCAAGGTCAACATGGCCTTCATCGCCGCCATCGTGGCCGTCGCCACCATCGGCGGCTTCATGTTCGGCTATGACAGCGGGGTCATCAACGGCACCCAGGAGGGCCTGGAGAAGGCTTTCAGCCTGAGCAAGCTGGGCACCGGCCTGAACGTCGGCGCCATCCTGATCGGCTGCGCCGTCGGCGCCTTCGCCGCCGGCCGCCTGGCCGACGTCTGGGGTCGCCGCACGGTGATGATCATCGCCGCCCTGCTGTTCCTGGTCAGCGCCATCGGCACCGGCGCCTCGGACACCTCGCTGGTGTTCATCGCCTTCCGCCTGCTGGGCGGCCTGGGCGTGGGCGCGGCCAGCGTGCTGTGCCCGGTCTACATCTCGGAAGTCACGCCCGCGAACATCCGCGGCCGCCTGTCGTCCGTGCAGCAGATCATGATCATCACCGGCCTGACCGGCGCGTTCGTGGCCAACTACATCCTGGCCCACACCGCCGGCAGCTCGACCGCCATCTTCTGGCTGGGCTTCCCGGCCTGGCGCTGGATGTTCTGGATGCAGACCATTCCCGCGGCGGTCTTCTTCTTCAGCCTGCTGTCGATCCCGGAAAGCCCGCGCTACCTGGTGGCCAAGGGCAAGGACGCCGACGCCGAAAAGGTGCTCTCGCGCCTGTTCGGCGAGGGTGAAGGCGCCAAGAAGGTGGCCGAGATCCGCGCTTCGCTGGCCGCCGACCACCACAAGCCCAAGATGAGCGACCTGATCGACCCGATCACCAAGAAGCTGCGTCCGATCGTCTGGACCGGCATCGGCTTGGCCGTCTTCCAGCAGCTGGTCGGCATCAACATCGTCTTCTACTACGGCTCGGTGCTGTGGCAGTCGGTGGGCTTCTCGGAGGACGACTCCCTGAAGATCAACATCCTGTCGGGGTCGCTCTCGATCCTGGCCTGCCTGCTGGCCATCGCCCTGATCGACAAGCTGGGCCGCAAGCCGCTGCTGCTGATCGGTTCGGCCGGCATGGCCATCACCCTGGGCACCGTGGGCTACTGCTTCTTCCGCGGTTCGATGATCGACGGCGCCCTGCATCTGCCGGGCAATTTCGGCCTGATCGCCCTGATCGCGGCCAACGCCTATGTGGTGTTCTTCAACCTCAGCTGGGGCCCGGTGATGTGGGTCATGCTGGGCGAGATGTTCCCCAACCAGATCCGCGGTTCGGGCCTGGCCGTCGCCGGCTTCGCTCAGTGGATCGCCAACTTCGGCATCTCGGTCAGCTTCCCGGCCATGGCCGCGGGCCTGGGCCTGCCGGTCACCTACGGCTTCTACGCGGCCAGCGCCCTGGTCTCGTTCTTCTTCGTCCAGAAGATGGTCCGCGAGACCCGCGGCCAGGAGCTGGAAGACATGCAGGGCTAACGAGCTTCTTTCCCTCCCCCTCGCGGGGAGGGACGAGCGACTATGAGAACGCCCGGGAGGTTCCGCCTCCCGGGCGTTTTCTTGTGCGGTTTTGCCTTTGCCGGACGTCGCTTTCGGCGCCAGTTTCAGACCGGCCTCCGGCCCCGAAAACCGCAAATGACACCGGTGGACAAGGCCGTATCCTTGCCGCTAAGTGGCCGGCAACAAGCGTACGACGCTTAGGGTCGGGAGGAGTTTTTCATGGTCGATGTCAGCCGTCGCGGCGCCCTGGGCTCCCTGCTGACCGGAGCCGCCGTCGCCGCTGTTCCCGCCGCTTCGCAAGCCGCCCAAATGGGGGCGCTGCCCAGCGCGCCGGCCGCCGGCGCCGGGCCGACTTGGGCCAAGGGGATCGAAGGCCAGCGCAAAGCCGACCTGGGCGACGGAACCTTCCTCAATCCCATCCTGGCCGGCGACCATCCCGACCCGTCGATCCTCAAGGACGGCGACGACTACTACATGACCCACTCGTCGTTCGACGCCTATCCGGGCCTGCTGATCTGGCGCAGCCGCGACCTGGTGAACTGGACGCCGGTCGGCCCGGCCCTGAAGACCAACGTCGGCTCGATCTGGGCCCCCGAGCTCTGCAAGCACAAGGGCCGCTACTATATCTACCTGCCGGCCAAGTTCCCGGACAACAACACCAGCTACGTGATCTGGGCCGACAAGATCGAAGGGCCGTGGAGCGAGCCGGTCGACCTGAAGCTGACCCGCTATATCGACCCCGGCCACGTGGTCGACGAGAAGGGCGTGCGCTGGCTGTTCCTGTCGGGCGGCGACCGCATCCAGCTGGCCCCCGACGGCCTGTCGACGGTCGGCCAGCCCGAGCACGTCTACAATCCGTGGCGCTATCCGGACGACTGGGACGTCGAGGGCTTCTCGCCCGAGGGCCCCAAGGTGATGAAGCGCGGCGAGTACTACTATCTGGTCACCGCCGTGGGCGGCACGGCCGGCCCGCCGACCGGCCACATGGTCATCGTCGCCCGCGCCAAGTCGCTGGCCGGCCCTTGGGAGGACGATCCCAGGAATCCGGTCGTGCGCACGACCAACAACAGCGAGAAATGGTGGTCGCGCGGCCACGCCACCCTGGTCGAGGGCCCGACCGGCGACTGGTGGACCGTCTATCACGGCTACGAAAACGGCTTCTACACCCTGGGTCGCCAGACCCTGCTGGCCCCGGTCACCTGGACCAAGGACGGCTGGTTCGAGGTCGGCGGCGGCGATCTCTCGAAGCCGCTCGCCAAACCCAACGGCGGCAAGGCCGTGCCGCACGGCATGGCGCTGTCGGACGACTTCACGACCGACAAGCTGGGCGTGCAGTGGAGCTTCTTCGACCCCAAGCCGGGCGAGCGCGACCGGATCAAGCGCGAGGGCGGCGTCCTGACCCTGAAGGGCGCGGGCGAGGCCCCCTCGACCGGCGCGCCGCTGATCTTCGTCAACGGCGACCAGGCCTACGAGATCGAATGCGAGATCGAGATCGATCCCGACACCCGCGCCGGTCTGATCCTGTTCTATGACCGCCAGCTCTATTGCGGCCTGGGCTTCGACGAGAAGAACTTCGTCACCCACCAGTACGGCATCGAACGCGGGCGGCCGCCCAATCCGCATGGCGCGAAGATGCTGATGCGGCTGCGCAACGACCGCCACATCGTGGCCTTCCACACCAGCGGCGACGGCGGGGCGACCTGGAAGCGGTTCGACCGCGGCATGGAAGTCTCGGGCTACCACCACAATGTGCGCGGCGGCTTCCTGATGCTGAAGCCGGGCCTCTACGCGGCGGGCAAGGGCTCGGCGCGGTTCAAGGGGTTCAAGTACCGGGCGCTGGCTTAGTCTCGTTCACGCGCACCCAACAGTTGTCATCCCGGAAGCCTCGTAGAGGCTGTCCGGGACCCACGTGAGTGGGCTGATACGGTGCGGCCGCCCTGGGTCCCGGACAAGCGCTGCGCGCTTTCCGGGATGACAACGAAATAGGTTGGGAAGATCAGGCACGACATGCTCAAACCCCTCCTCCTCGCAGCCCTGTTCGCGACGCCGGCCCTCGCCCAGGCCTCCGCCGATCCGCCGCCGTTCAAGGCGACCAAGATCGTGCTGGTCGGCGACTCCACCACCGCCGTGAACAGCGGCTGGGGCGGGGCGTTCTGCGGCGTGCGGGTGACCTCGAACGTGGCCTGCGTGAACCTGGGGCGCGGCGGGCGCAGCACCAAGACCTATCGCGGCGAAGGCTCCTGGACCCTGGCCCTGGGCGAGATGAAGGGCGGCCCGTTCGCCGACACCTATGTGCTGATCCAGTTCGGCCACAACGACGCCTATGGCCGCGCCGAACGGATGACCGACCTGAAGACCCAGTTCCCGGCCAATCTGAAACGCTATGTCGAGGAGGCCCGCGCGGCCGGCGCCCATCCGGTGCTGGTCACGCCGCTGTCGCGCCGCCAGTTCAAGGACGGCGAGCTGATCGACGACCTGATCCCGTGGGCGGAAGCCGTCCGCGCCGTCGCCGCCGAGACCGGGACGCCGCTGGTCGATCTGAACGCCCGCAGCGCCGCGGCCGTCCAGACGATGGGTCCGCTGAAGGCCGCCGATTGGGCCGAAGGACCGCCCTCGCCCGCGCTGGCCCAGGCCCTCGCCGGCGGCACGACGGTGGGGGTCAAGTTCTACGAACCGCCGATCCCGGGGGCCGCGGCCGTGCCGATGGACCCGCCGGGCCAGCCGCCCGCCACGCCGCCGTCGAAGTTCGACTACACCCACCTGGGCTCGACGGGCGCGGCGGCGTGCTCGGAGATCGTCGCCGAGGAACTGATGAAGGCGGTTCCGGCCTTGGCCCGGAATTTGGTCCCGTAGGACGCCCCCTCCGTCACGCCGCGTATTCGCGGCGCGCCACCTCCCCCGCTGCGCGGGTGAGGAGGAAGCGGCGTCCCTTCTCCTCCCCCATGAAACGGGGGAGGTGGCCGCGAAGCGGACGGAGGGGCGTTCCGCTACTGCGCCGCCGGAGCCGTCTTCGGCAGGGCCGGACCGCTGAACTCGGCGTCGATCTGGACGTCCACCTGGTCGCCGACGCCCATGGTCGAGCCGGGCGCCGGAACGCCGGCGCCGATGCCGAACTCCGAACGCTTGAACGCGCCGTGGGCCGAGAAGCCGATGCGAGCGTGCGGGTCCATCGGGTGGCCGGCATAGCCGCCGTTGAACGTCGTCTCCAGCACCACCGGCTTGGTCACGCCGTGCAGGGTGAAGTCGCCGGTGATGTTGGCGGTGTTGGGGCCGGTGACCTCGACCTTGGTCGAGCGGAAGGTGATGGTCGGATACTGGCCCGCGTCCAGCCAGACCTTGCCGGTCAGCTCGTCCTTGAAGCCGGCCGGCGGCCTGTTCAAGGTCAGCGACCTGGGATCGACGGTCGCCTCGACGGTCGAGGCCGAGGGATTGGCCGGATCGAAGTGCAGCTTGGCGTCGAAGTCGCTGAACCGCGCGGTGTAGTGCGAGAAGCCCAGGTGGTTGACCCTGAACTCGAGGTTGGCGTGGTACGGGTCCAGCTTGTAGTCGCCGGCCGGAACCTGCGGCATCACGAACTTGTCGGCCGCGGCTCCCGGCGCGGCGGCCGAGGGCGCGGCGGCGGGGGCCTCGGCCTTCTTGACGGCCGGCGGCGCGCAGGCCGCCAGGGCCAGGACGGCGGACGCCGCCAGCCAGGAAGCCGTGCGAAGGGCGTGCGGAGGAACGGTCGAATAGGTCATGGCGTCTTCCCTGCTGTGTCGGCGGCCTCCAGCGGCCGTCCGCGCCGTTCCCGGTTAAATCCGAGGCGTGCGATCCCACGAAGGACGCAGGACGGCGCCAGGTTCCGACATCGGGCCGGCCATTTTCTCGTCTCGACTTGACGTTACGGAAGGCGCGGTGATGCTGTCCACCGCTACCTCGGCCCAGTCACGCCCCCTGGCCCGCCCCTTGGAGACGGTTCTTGAGCAGTCTCGCGACCTCAGCTCAGCAGTTGCCGGATCGTCGCGATCAGCACGCGGGCCAGGGGCTCGCGATCGGTGTCGGGGTGATTGACCGCCCGGATGATCATGCCGTCGAACAGCAGCCCCACGACCTCGCAGCGGGCCTGGAATTCGGCGTCGCTCCACTCGGGCTTGCGGCTGCGGTTGAGCATGGCCTGGGCGTAGACCCGCTCCTGCGCGTCGGCGGCCTGCAGGATCGCGGCGACCTTGGGATTGCGGCTGGCCTCGGCCAGGACCTCCAGCGTCAGGGACGCGCGGCCCAGGTCGAAGCACTTGTCGACGGCCTCGGGCAGGTGGTCGGTCATGGCGTCCAGCAGGTCGCCCGGCCGGCTTTCCATCTCGGCGAACTTCTCGCGCATCTCGGCCAGGTCCTGGGCGACGATGGCGGCGATGATCGCCTCCTTGTTCTCGAAGTAGCGGTAGATCTGGCCCACGCTCAGGCCCGCGGCCTTGGCGATCTCGGCCATGCTGGCCCCGTGGAACCCCGCCTGCCGCACGCAGTCGCACGCGGCGTCCAGGATCTGCTGCCGCCGCGCCTCGGGCGTCGGCCGGCACGCCGTGTTGGCCTCATCGCTCATCGAAAGCTTCGCTTCCCAATTAAATTTCCGTCACGTCAAGCTGGACGGAACCCCCGAGGTTGACTTGCGACAACCTCGGACCTATGTCCAGCCCCGTTGAGAATGAACGTTCATTCTCATGTTGGTCACCAACAGGGCGTCGTCAAGGCTGAAGGCCTGCGACGCCCTGTCGCTCCTGGGGTTTCCGTATGTTTTTCGACCGTTCTCGCGCCGTCCTGTCGGCGGCCTCCCTGGCGGCCATCGCTCTGACCCTGGGAGCCTGCGGCCAAGGCAAGGGCGGCGCCGGCGGCATGGGCCCCGGCGGTCCGACTCCGGTCGGAGTCATCGTCGCCAGGACCGAGCCGGTCACCCTGACCACCGAACTGACCGGCCGCACCTCGGCCTATCTGGTCTCGGAAGTGCGCCCGCAGGTCGGCGGCATCATCAAGGCCCGCCTGTTCCAGGAAGGCGGCTATGTCCGCGCCGGCCAGCCGCTGTACCAGATCGATCCCGCCACCTATCAGGCCGCCTACAACAGCGCCGCGGCCGGACTGGCCCAGGCCCAGGCCACCGCCACGGCCGCCCAGCTGAAGGCCGAGCGCTACAAGGGCCTGGTCGAGATCAACGCCGTCTCCAAGCAGGACAACGACGACGCCCGGGCCGCCGCCCTGCAGGCCGTCGCCAATGTCGCCGCCCAGAAGGCCGCCCTGGACAGCGCCCGCATCAACCTGGGCTGGACCAAGGTCGTCTCGCCGATCTCGGGCCGCATCGGCAAGAGCTCGGTCACCCCGGGCGCCCTGGTCACCGCCAGCCAGGCCAACGCCCTGGCCACGGTCCAGGACCTGTCCAGGATCTATGTCGACCTGACCCAGTCCTCGTCCGACATGCTCAAGCTGCAGTCGGCGCTGAACAGCGGCCAACTGGGCCGCTCCGGCTCGGCCCAGGTGACTTTGAAGCTGGAGGACGGCTCGACCTATCCGATCTCGGGCCGCCTGGAGTTCTCGGACGTCACCGTCGATCCGACCACCGGTTCGGTCGGCTTGCGCGCCACCTTCGACAACCCCAACGGCGTGCTGCTGCCGGGCATGTACGTCCGCGCCGTGCTCGGCAAGGGCGTCGCCAACGGCGGCATGCTGATCCCGCAGGCGGCCGTCAGCCGCGATCCCAAGGGCAACGCCACCGTGATGGTGGTCGGCGCCAAGGGCGCGGCCGAGCCCCGCGTGATCGTCACCACCCAGACGGTGGGCGACAAATGGCTGGTGACCTCGGGCCTGAAGCCCGGCGACCAGGTCATCGTCGAGGGCCTGCTGAAGGTCCGCCCCGGCGCTCCGGTGAAGCCGGCCGTCATCACCGCCACCGCTGCTCAGTAAGGCCGGCCCGTCATGCTTTCCCGCTTCTTCATCGACCGGCCGATCTTCGCGTGGGTCGTCGCGATCGTCGTCATGCTGGCCGGGGCCCTGGCCATCCGCACCCTGCCGATCGCCCAGTATCCCAACATCGCCCTGCCCCAGGTCTCGATCAACGCCAACTATCCCGGCGCCTCGGCAAAGACCGTCGAGGACAGCGTCACCCAGGTCATCGAACAGAAGATGAAGGGCCTGGACGGCCTGAACTACATGTCGTCGACCAGCGACAGCTCGGGTTCGGCCACCACCACCCTGACCTTCAAGGCCGGCACCAACATCGACATCGCCCAGGTGCAGGTGCAGAACAAGCTGCAGACGGCCACCGCGCTGCTGCCCCAGGAAGTCCAGCAGCAGGGCCTGACGGTCGCCAAGTCGGCCCGCAACTTCCTGCTGATCGTCGGCATGTATTCGGATGATCCGACGACCACCAACACCGACCTGGCCGACTACATCGCCAGCAACCTGCAAGACCCCCTGAGCCGTGTCGACGGTGTCGGCGAGGTCCAGCTGTTCGGCGCGCAATACGCCATGCGCATCTGGCTGAATCCGACCAAGCTGGCCAGCTACAGCCTGACCCCCGCCGACGTGATCGCCGCCATCCGGGCCCAGAACGCCCAGGTCTCGGCCGGCCAGCTGGGCGGCGTGCCCAACCTGCCCGGCATCGGCCTGAACGCCACGATCACCGCCCAGTCGCGTCTGACCACCCCGGCCCAGTTCCAGGAGATCATCGTCAAGAACAGCCCCGGCGGCGCCATCGTGCACCTGCGCGACGTCGCGCGCGTGGAGCTGGGCGCGGACAGCTACGGCTTCGGCGCGAAGTTCAACGGCAAGCCGGCCGCCGGCCTGGCCATCCGGCTGGCCCCCGGCGCCAACGCGCTGGACACCGCCGACGCCATCAAGGCGCGGATGGCCCAGCTGGAGAAGAACTTCCCGGCCAGCTTCAAGTACGTCATCCCCTACGACTCCACGCCGTTCGTGAAGCTGTCGATCGAGGAAGTGGTCAAGACGCTGATCGAGGCCATCGTCCTGGTCTTCGTCGTGATGTTCCTGTTCCTGCAGAACTGGCGCGCGACCCTGATCCCGACCATCGCCGTGCCGGTCGTCCTTCTGGGCACCTTCGGGGTGCTGGCGGCCTTTGGCTATTCGATCAACACCCTGACCATGTTCGGCCTGGTGCTGGCCATCGGCCTGCTGGTCGACGACGCCATCGTCGTGGTCGAGAACGTCGAACGGGTGATGAGCGAGGAAGGCTTGTCGCCGCTCGAGGCCACCCGCAAGTCGATGAACGAGATCACCGGCGCCCTGATCGGCATCGCCCTGGTCCTGGCCGCGGTGTTCGTGCCGATGGCCTTCTTCGGCGGCTCGCAGGGCGTGATCTACCGCCAGTTCTCGATCACCATCGTTTCGGCCATGGCCTTGTCGGTGATGGTCGCCCTGATCCTGACGCCGGCCCTGTGCGCCACGCTGCTCAAGCCGGCCGCTCATGGCCAGGGCCACCTCCGCAGGACCGATCACCAGGGCCCGCTGGGCGCGGTGGCGAACCTCGCCAACCGCTTCTTCAACTGGTTCAACCGCAACTTCACCGACGTCAGCCAACGCTACCAGGGGACCGTCCGCGGCCTGCTGGGCAAGAGCGGCCGCTGGATGGTGGCCTACGGCGTGATCATCCTGGTGATGGGATTCCTGTTCATCCGCCTGCCCAGCGCCTTCCTGCCGGAAGAGGACCAGGGGATCATGATCACCCTCGTCCAGCTGCCGCCCGGCGCGCCGGAACACCGCACCCAGGCCGTGCTCGAC
This sequence comes from Caulobacter sp. Root1455, assembly GCF_001426905.1. GTDB lineage: Bacteria > Pseudomonadota > Alphaproteobacteria > Caulobacterales > Caulobacteraceae > Caulobacter. The sequence continues at coordinate 239,017 of NZ_LMFQ01000012.1, read as the reverse complement.
CAGGTCCGCTCGCACTTCCTGGTCGACGAGAAGGACGCGGTGAAGTCGGTCTTCACCGTCGCCGGCTTCAGCTTCAGCGGCGCCGGCCAGAACGCCGGCCTGGCCTTCGTCCGCCTCAAGGACTTCGACGAGCGCAAGGCCGCCAACCTCAAGGCCAAGGCCGTGGCCGGTCGGGCCATGGGCAAGTTCATGCAGATCCGCGACGCCATGGTCTTCGCGGTCGTGCCGCCGGCCGTGCCGGAACTGGGCACGTCCTCGGGCTTCGACTTCCAGCTGCAGGACACCGGCGGCGTGGGCCACGACGCCCTGACCGCGGCGCGCAACCAGGTGCTGGGCATGGCCGCCCAGGATCCGACCCTGGCCGGCGTGCGTCCCAACGGCCAGGACGACACCCCGCAGCTGAAGATCGAGATCGACCAGGCCAAGGCCGGGGCGATGGGTCTGACCACGGCCGACATCAACGCCGCGCTCAGCGCCGCGTGGGGCGGCGCCTACGTCAACGACTTCATCGATCGCGGCCGGATCAAGAAGGTCTATGTCCAGGCCGACGCCCCCTACCGCATGCGTCCGGAAGACCTGGACAGCTGGTACGTCCGCACCAGCAGCGGCACGATGGCGCCGTTCAGTTCGTTCGCCACCAGCCACTGGATCTACGGCTCGCCGCGTCTGGAGCGCTACAACGGCCTGTCGTCGATGGACATCCAGGGCGCCCCGGCGCCGGGCAAGAGCTCGGGCCAGGCCATGGCCGCCATGGAGAAGATCGCCGCCAAGCTGCCGCCGGGCATCGGCTTCGAATGGACCGGCCTGTCGGCCCAGGAGCGCGAATCCGGCAACCAGGCGCCCGCCCTGTACGCCATCTCGATCCTGGTGGTGTTCCTGTTGCTGGCGGCCCTCTACGAAAGCTGGTCGATCCCGCTGTCGGTGATCATGGTCATCCCGCTGGGCATCGTCGGCGCCTTGCTGGCCACCTTCCTGCGAGGCCTGTCCAACGACATCTACTTCCAGGTGGGTCTGCTGACGACCATGGGCCTGGCGTCCAAGAACGCCATCCTGATCGTCGAGTTCGCCAAGGACCTGCACGAGAAGGGCCTGGATCTGGTCGAAGCGACGGTGGAAGCGGTCCGCATCCGTCTGCGCCCGATCATCATGACCTCGCTGGCCTTCGTGTTCGGCGTGCTGCCCCTGGCGATCTCCAACGGGGCCGGATCCGGGAGCCAGCACGCGATCGGCACCGGCGTGATCGGCGGCATGATCTCGGCGACCATCCTGGCGATCTTCTTCGTTCCGCTGTTCTTCGTGATCGTCGAACGGATCTTCAAACCCAAGCCGCGTCGACACGATGATGTCGTCACGACTCCGGCCGAGAGCCACTGAGATGCTTGCGCGTAACCTGACCCTCACCCTGCTCGCGGCCTCGGCGCTGGGCGCCTGCACCCTGGCGCCCAAGACCGAGCGCCCGGTCCTGCCGGTGGCCAACGCCTGGCCGATCGCGCAGTACAACACGGCTGGCAACACCGGCTCGACGGTCACCGCCGCCGACCTGGGCTGGCGCGAGGTTTTCATCGATCCGCGCCTGCAGGGCGTGATCGACCTGGCGCTGACCAACAACCGCGACCTGCGCGTGGCGATGCTCAACATCGAGCAGTCCCGCGCCCAGTACCGCATCCAGCGGGCGGCGCTCGCCCCGCGGATCGACGCCGCGGCGGCCGGGACGAGGGGCGAGAGCTCGTCGGCCCAGGTCGTCACGGGCGGCGACCGCTCGGTCGAGCTCTACACCGCCAGCGTCGGGATCACCGCCTGGGAGATCGACCTGTTCGGGCGCATCCGCAGCCTGAAGGACGCGGCCCTGCAGAACTATCTGGCCACGCGCGAGATCAGCCGCTCGGTGCAGATCAGCCTGATCGCCCAGACCGCCGGCGCCTGGCTGAACCTGGCCGCCGACCAGGACCTGCTGGCCCTGTCGCAGGAGACCCTGCGCACCCGCCAGGAGACCATGAACCTGGTGCGCCGGCGCTTCGAGGCGGGCGCCATCTCGCAGCTGGAGGTCAGCCAGGCCCAGACCCTGGTCGAAAGCGCCCGCAGCGACGTGGCCACCGCGATCGCCCTGCTCGAGCAGGACAAGAACGCCCTGCGCCTGGCGGTCGGCGCCGACGTGCCGGCCGACCTGCTGCCGGCCGGCGGCCTGGTCACCGCCCAGATCCTGCGCGACCTGCCGGCGGGCCTGCCGTCCGACGTGCTGACGCGCCGTCCCGACGTGCTGGCCGCCGAGCACCAGCTGGCCGGGGCCAACGCCAATATCGGCGCGGCCCGCGCGGCCTTCTTCCCGACCATCAGCCTGACGGGCCAGACCGGGGTCGCCAGCAACAGCCTGGGCAGCCTGTTCGACAGCGGCAACGGCGCCTGGACCTTCACGCCGCGCATCAGCCTGCCGATCTTCGCCGGCGGGGCGAACCTGGCCAATCTCGACAGCGCCAAGACCGGCCGCGACATCGCCGTGGCCAATTACGAGAAGGCGGTCCAGAGCGCCTTCCGCGAGGTCTCCGACGGCCTGGCCGTGCAGTCGACGATCCAGGAACGGGTCGGCTCGCAGGAACGGCTGGTCGCCGCCGCCAACGACACGGTCCGCCTGTCGCAGGCCCGCTACGGCGCGGGGATCGACAGCTCCCTGGCCGTGCTGGACGCCCAGCGCACGCTCTACACGTCGCAAAAGACCCTGATCGTCGCCCGCCTGGCGCGGGAGACCAATCTGGCCACGCTCTACAAGGCGCTCGGCGGCGGGGCTCCCCCCGCTCGCTGAGCCCACCAGATCCCCCGTCCCCAGCGGGGGAGTGCTAGCGGCGTCGCCCCCCGACGCCGCCAAGCCGGAAGGGGCGCGCTCCCCCAATCCCGCGCGCCCCTTCCAACCTGGGGATGGCCGCTCGTCGCGCGCCGCGCGCGGTTCGCCGCGAACGACCGCGAGTTCACTTTACCGCGACCCGCGGAACAGCGACCAAAAGCTCGGAAGGCGCGGCGGCGCGCCCACATCAGAGGGGGTGGCGACATGCCGGCGATCTTGCGTTCCTTGGGCGGCTTCGCCGCGTTCGGTTGGGCCGCGTTCGGTTGGGCCGCGATCGGCCTGGCCCTGGCGGCGGCGCCAGCCCTTGCCGTGACCCCGCGCCCCGCGCCGCCGGCCCAGCCGGTGACCATCCCGCTGGAGCCCTATCTGGGCGTGCTGTGGTCGTTCCAGGCCGAGGTCGACGGCAAGCCGCGCCGCTTCCTGCTCGACACCGCCGGCGGCATCACCGTGATCTCGCAGCCGTTCGCCGACTCCATCGGCTGCAAGCCCTGGGGACGGGTCACCGGCTTCCGGATGCGCGGCGACCGGGTGGACGCGCCCCGCTGCGACGACGTCGGCCTGACGGCGGCGGGCGTGCCGCTGAAGGCCCCGACCGCCGGGGTCATCGACTTCTCGACCCTGCTGCCCAAGGACGCTCCGCCGCTGGACGGCTCGGTGGCGATGGACGCCTTCGCCGGCCGCGCGGTCACCCTGGACCTGTCCGGCCGCCGGCTGATCGTCGAAACGCCCGACAGCCTGAAGGCCCGGGCCCGGGAGGGCGTCGAGGTGCCCGTCCGCTTCAGCCGCGAGGCCATGGGCCTGGCCCTGACGCCGTTCGTGGCCGCCCCGACCGCCAAGGGCCGGATTTGGCTGGAGCTGGACTGTGGCAGCACCGGCGCCCTGGTGATCGGCAAGCACGTCGCCGACCTGCTGGGGCTGGATCCGGCGGTCCAGAAGGGCCAGACCGTGGAGATGACCCTGGTCGGCGGCCCGAAGATCAGCGGAAAGGTCCTTGTCGACGACATGATCCTGGACGGCAATATCGGCGTCCCGGCCCTGTCGGCCTGGATCGTGACGCTGGATCTGGCCAACGAGCGGGCGTGGATCGCGCCGGCGAAGCCTTAGACTCACGGGGACATGTCCCCCGCTTCTTCCCTAACGCTCGCGCCGCCACTCCGAGATCGGGATCGAGCCGTCGGGACGCGGCGTGGGCACCTGATAGCTGAGGCTGTCGGCGGTCAGGACGTATTTGCGCCGCTGCTCCGTCCCTTCCCAGTTGGCGAACGACGCGCCCTCGATCCGGAACACCAGCGCGTGGGCGGCCGCGTCGATGGCGACGGTCCCGTAGTGGGTGGACGATCCGAGCACCGCGCCGGCGTTCTCCTCCGGGGTGGCGGTGCGCTTGTCGCCCGAGGCGACGCGGGGGCGGTCGCCGTCGAAGATCTGCAAGCTGTAGCGCCCCTGGGCGTCGATGATCAGCCGCCCCTTGGGGTGCTCGCCGTAGTCGCGGGCCCGCGCGCCGTCCGGCTTGAGGCGGTCGGCCGCCGTCAGGGTCCAGGTCCCGGCCAGGGCGGGCTCGGCCGCCGTCGCGACGGTCGTCGACAGCGCGCTCGCCAGCGCCAGGCCGGCGCCTAGACAGGCTTTCAGGGTCAATCTCATCTCACGCTCCTATATGTAACCTGTTTATCAGGTTAGCTTGCTAAGCATCGGCGAGGCATTGTAACCTGTCAATCCAGTTTGGAGGACGCATGACGGCGAAGGCGGAGGTCCGCGACGGTTTCAAGTTTCGCGGCGGCAGTCCGGCCCTGGACCTGGCGGCGACGGTCGTCGGGCGGCTGGGCTCGGCCCCGCGCGACCTGCTGGCGACGCCGGCCGACCTCGACCGCTGGCTGGTGGCGGCGGAGTTGGTCCAGGCCCCGCCGGGCGCCACCGACGGCAACCTGGTCCAGGCCCGGTCGCTGCGCGAGGCGCTCTACCGCCTGGCCCTGTCGCGGGCCGAGGGCGCCGCCCTGCCCGACGCCGACCGCGACCTGCTCAACGGCTACGCCGCCCTGCCCGCCGCGCCGCTGCAGCTGGGCGCCGACGGCCGCGCCCACCTGTCCGGCGACGTGCGGGGCCTGCTGGCGGAACTGGCCCGCGAGGGCGTGTCGCTGCTGGGCGGCGACTTCGGCGACCGCATCCGCCAATGCGAGGGCCCGCCCTGCGCGGTGCTGTTCGTCGACACCTCGCGCAAGGGCGACCGCCGCTGGTGCTCGATGAGCGCCTGCGGAAACAAGGCCAAGGTGGCGGAATATCGGAAGCGGGAGAAGGGCGGCTAAGCCGTGTGTCCTTCGAGGCTCGCCTGCGGCTCGCACCTCAGGATGGAGGTAAGTGAGTTCCTCATCCTGAGGCGCCCGCGCAGCGGGCCTCGAAGGACGCACCGCGCTACAACGGCAGCTGCACCGTGCTCTTGACCTCTTCCAGCACCGCGTAGGTCCGCGTCTCGCGCACGCCCGGCATCTTGACGAGGATGTCGCCGAGGAAGTTGCGATAGGCCTCCATGTCGCGCACCCGAGCCTTGATCAGATAGTCGAAGCCGCCGGCCACCATGTGGCATTCCAGGATCTCGGGGGCGCGGCGCACGGCCGCCCCGAACTCCTCGAACACGTCGCCGGTCGTGCGGTCCAGCACCACCTCGACGAAGATCAGCAGGGCGCGGTCGACCTTGGCCGGATCGAGCAGCGCCGCGTAGCCGGTGATGAACCCCCGCTCGCGCAGTCGCCGCACGCGGTCGAAAGTGGCGGCCGGCGACAGGTTGCAGCGCTTGGCCAGTTCGGCGTTGGTGATGCGCCCATCGGCCTGCAGAACCCGCAAAAGCCGGCGATCGGTTTCATCCAGAGCAGACATGGCGATTCCCAAGCTTCACCGAAGATAATTCGGAAATTTGTACCAACAAACAAAGCACCTTCACAAGAACCAGGATTATACCCCCCATCGTTCTAGCGAGCTCGGCCGCCACCTCCCCCCTCGGCGCCCCGGCGGACTTCGACCAGCCTCCGCCATTCCCCCCGGCGGAGCGCAGGCGCGGCGCCCTCTCCCCCGTAGGCGCCGCGTGAGAGCGGAAGGGACGCGCGACCTCCCCCCGTATCGCGTCCCTTCCCACCTCTCCCCTTCCCCATCATTGTTCTGATTTGAGGTTGGCGCCCGGTGCGTGGCCCTCGTCCTTCGACAGGCTCAGGATGAGGACCATTTACAGGCCCGATTACCTGCTCGAGCCGTAGAAAAACCTCATCCTGAGCTTGTCGAAGGACGAGGTTTTCGCCACTGGGCCGAATGTCATCGCGACAGGGTGACGCAGCCGTGGAGCGAACAACGAAATCTGGCGCTTTCGCCGAAGATCATCCTGCCTGAGCACTCAACAAACGAAGCACCTTCGAACAAGCCGGCGATATAGCGACGATATACCTATAGCGAGGCGACCATGACCGATTGGGACTCCCTGGACGACGGCAAGTATCGCGACGAGGCGACGGTGATCGCCGACCTGCTGGCCGCCCAGGCCCTGAGCAGCGAAGACCGCGCCGCGGTCCGCGCCGAGGCCGAGGCCCTGGTCCGCGGCGCCCGCCGCAGCGTCCGCAAGCAGGGCGTGGTCGAAAGCTTCCTGCAGGAGTTCAGCCTGGGCACCCGCGAGGGCCTGGCCCTGATGTGCCTGGCCGAGGCCCTGCTGCGCACCCCCGACGACGACACCCGCGACAAGCTGATCGCCGAGAAGATCGGCTCGGCCGACTGGGCGTCCCACCTGGGCGGCAGCGACAGCCTGTTCGTCAACGCCTCGACCTGGGGCCTGATGCTGACCGGCAAGATCGTCGAGCCCGACGATCAGGCGCAGAAGGACCTGCCGGCCTTCATCAAGAAGGTCGCCGGGCGCCTGGGCGAACCGGTGATCCGCGCCGCCGTCGGCCAGGCCATCCGCATCATGGGCGAGCAGTTCGTGCTGGGCCGCACCATCGAGGCGGCCATCAAGCGCGCCGCCAACGACGGCGACATCTGCAGCTTCGACATGCTGGGCGAAGGCGCCCGCACCGCCGCCGACGCCGCCCGCTACGAAAGGGCCTATGCCGACGCGATCGAAACCGTCGGCAAGCTGTCGAGGGCCAACGGTTCTTGGGCCGGCCCCGAAACCGGCCACGGCGTGTCGGTCAAGCTGTCGGCCCTGACCCCGCGCTACGAGGCCACGCAAGAGGCCCGCGTCTGGGACGAGCTCTATCCGCGCATCCTCCGCCTGGCCCTGATCGCCGCCAGGCACGACCTGAACTTCACCATCGACGCCGAGGAAGCCGACCGCCTGGCCCTGTCGCTGAAGCTGCTGGACCGGCTGTGCCGCGAACCCGAGCTGGGCGCGTGGCGGGGCCTGGGTCTGGCCGTCCAGGCCTATCAGAAGCGCTGCCCCGAGGTGATCGCCCGCCTGACGGCCCTGTCGCAGGAAACCGGCCGCCGCCTGATGGTCCGCCTGGTCAAGGGCGCCTACTGGGACAGCGAGATCAAGCGCGCCCAGGTCGCCGGCCGCCCGGACTATCCGGTCTACACCACCAAGCCGGCCACCGACCTGTCGTACCTGGTCTGCGCCAAGGCCCTGATCGCGGCCGCCCCGCACCTCTACGCCCAGTTCGCCACCCACAACGCCCACACCCTGGCCGCCGTGGTCCGGATGGCCAAGAACGCCGGCGTCAAGATCGAGCACCAGCGCCTGCACGGCATGGGCGAGGCCCTCTACAAGGCCGCCGACGACCTCTATGACGGCGTCACGCTGCGGGCCTACGCCCCGGTGGGCGGCCACGAGGACCTGCTGCCCTATCTGGTTCGCCGCCTGCTGGAGAACGGCGCCAACACCTCGTTCGTCCACGCCCTGCTCGACGAGCGGGTGCCGGTCGAGAAGGTGGTGGTCGACCCGATCACGGCCGTCGAGGCCCATCCCGACCGCCACGCCAAGATCCCGACGCCGACCCATGTCTACGGCCCCCGCCGCCAGAACAGCGCGGGCCTGGACCTGTCGGTGAAGGCCGACCGCGACCGCCTGGCCGCCCACGTGGTCGAGCTGGACGGCCTGACCCTGGCGGCCGGCCCGCTGATCGGCGGCAAGCTGACGGCCGGCGCCCCGCCGACGCCGGTGCGGAGTCCGACCGACCACGACCGCGTGGTCGGCGAGGTGTCCGAAGCCCAGCTGCCGCAGATCGATCAGGCCTTCCGTCTGGCCCGCGCCGCCCAGCCCGCCTGGGACCAGGCCGGCGGCCCCGCACGCGCTGAAGTTCTCCGCGCCATGGGCGACGCCCTGGAGGCCAATCTCGAGCGTCTTTGCGCCCTGCTCTCGCGCGAAGCCGGCAAGACCTTGCCCGACGCCATCGCCGAGGTGCGCGAGGCCGTCGACTTCTGCCGCTACTACGCCAAGCTCGCCGAAGAGCAGTTCGGCCTGGCCGGCGAGGTCCTGACCGGACCGGTCGGCGAGACCAACACCCTGCGCCTGGCCGGGCGCGGCGTCTTTGTCTGCATCAGCCCGTGGAACTTCCCGCTGGCCATCTTCACCGGCCAGATCGCCGCCGCCCTGGCGGCCGGCAACGCGGTGCTGGCCAAGCCGGCCGAGCAGACCCCGCTGATCGCCTTCGAGGCCGTGAAGCTGTATCACGCCGCTGGCCTGGACCACCGCCTGCTGGCCCTGCTGCCGGGTCGCGGCGAGACGGTCGGCGCGGCCCTGACCGCCCATGAGGGCGTGGACGGCGTGGCCTTCACCGGCGGCACCGACACCGCCTGGCGGATCAACCAGACGCTCGCCCAGCGCCAGGGTCCGATCGTGCCGTTCATCGCCGAGACCGGCGGGCTGAACGGCATGTTCGTCGACACGACGGCGCAACGCGAGCAGGTGATCGACGACGTGATCCTGTCGGCCTTCGGCTCGGCCGGCCAGCGCTGCTCGGCCCTGCGCCTGCTGTTCCTGCCGCAGGACACCGCCGACCACATCATCGACGGCCTGAAGGGCGCGATGGACGCCCTGGTCATCGGCGACCCGGCCCTGGCCGTCACCGACGTCGGCCCGGTGATCGACCCCGACGCCAAGGCGGCGCTGGACAAGCACCTGAAGCGCCTCAAGCACGAGGCCAAGGTTCTCCACACCCTGCCCGCGCCGGAGACCGGCACCTTCTTCGCCCCGGTCCTGGCCGAGATCCCCGCCGCCGACTTCCTGGAGCGCGAGGTGTTCGGCCCGGTGCTGCACGTGGTGCGCTACCAGCCCGAGGATCTCGAGCAGGTGGCCGGCGCCCTGGCGGCCCGCCGCTACGGCCTGACCCTGGGCGTCCACTCGCGGATCGAGAGCTTCGCGGCCGACGTCCAGCGCCTGGTCCCGGCCGGCAACTGCTACGTCAACCGCTCGATGACCGGCGCCGTGGTCGGCGTCCAGCCGTTCGGCGGCGAGGGCCTGTCGGGCACCGGTCCCAAGGCCGGCGGCCCCCACGCCCTGCTGCGCTACGCGGTGGAGCGGGCGCTGAGCATCAACATCACCGCCCAGGGCGGAGATCCCACGCTGCTGAATCTGTAAACTCGGGCAAACTCGCGGGGCCATGTCGATTTCCGACGAGCTCGTTCGTCGTCCTGACGGAGACGCCATAGGGGTCGGCTCAAAACGAGGAGACAGGACCATGCGGGTTATGGTGTTCGTGAAGGCCGCCGAGAACGTGGACATGGACGCGGCGCCCACGCCCGAGCAGCTGGAGGCCTTCGCGGCGATGGACCGGTTCACCGAGGAGCTGGTCCAGGCCGGCGTCTTCATCGCCGCCGCCGGCCTCAAGGCCGGCGCCGAGGCCAAGCGCGTCGTTTTCGACGGTCCCGCCCGCACGGTCACCGACGGGCCGTTCGCCGAGAGCCGCGAGCTGGTCGTCGGCTTCTCGATCTGGGAGGTCAAGGACATGGACGAGGCCGTGGCCTGGGCCAAGCGCAGCCCCAATTGCATGCCCGGCCGCAGCGAGGTCGAGATCCGGCCGTTCTACGAGGCCGAGGACCTGGCGGCGTTCATGCCCCCCGAGGAGCTCGCCGCGCCCCGTGACGGCGCGCGCGGCAAGCTCGGCGTCGCCTGACGCCGGCGGCTTGTCTCCTCCGCGGCCTTGGTCGAAAAGGCCGTATGACCGCGGGCGAGACGCACACTTCGGGCGAGACGCATCGGGCGATCGAGGCGACCTTTCGCATTGAACGGGCCCGACTGATCGCGGGCCTGGCCCGCATGGTGCGGGATGTCGGCCTCGCCGAGGAGCTGGCGCAGGACGCGCTGGTTGTCGCCCTGTCCGAATGGCCCAGGACCGGCGTTCCGGCCAATCCGGGCGCCTGGCTGATGGCCGTCGCCAAGCGGCGCGCCATCGACGCCCTCCGGCGCGACAAGATGCGCGATCGCAAGCACGAGGAGATCGCGCGGACGCTGGACGAGATGTCCCACGGCGCGGTCGAGTCGATCGAGGCGGCCATGGACGACGATCTCGGCGACGAATTGCTGGGCCTGATCTTCACGGCCTGCCACCCCATCCTGTCGCCCGACGCCCGGGCGTCGCTGACCCTGAAGGTCATAGGCGGCCTGACGACCGACGAGATCGCCCGCGCCTTCCTGTCGAACGAGGCGACGATTGCCCAGCGCATCGGTCGCGCGAAGAAGACGATCGCCAAGGCGGGACTGAACTTCGAGGCGCCGCGCGAGGCCGAACGGGCGGCGCGGCTGCCCTCCGTGCTGGAGGTCGTCTATCTGATCTTCAACGAAGGCTACGCCGCCACGGCGGGCGATGATCTGGTCCGGCCCGGCCTGTGCCTGGAGGCGCAGCGGCTGGGCCGCATCCTGGCGGGGCTGATGCCGCGGGACGCCGAGGTGCTGGGCCTGCTGGCCCTGATGGAGATCCAGGCGTCGCGCATCGCGGCGCGCGCCGGGCCGGACGGCGGCGTCGTGCCGCTGACCGAGCAGAACCGGGCCCGCTGGGACCATCTGCTGATCCGCAGAGGCCTTGACGCCCTGGCCCGCGCCGAGGCCCTGGCCAAGGCGGTCGGCGGCGATGGTCCCTACGTCCTGCAAGCCGCGCTCGCGGCCTGCCATGCGCGGGCGCGCGGCGCGGCCGACACCGACTGGCCCCGCATCGCCGCGCTCTACGATCGGCTGCGCGCGGCGATGCCCTCGCCGGTGGTCGATCTCAATCGGGCGATCGCCCACAGCATGGCCTTCGGGCCCGAGACGGGCCTGCGGCTGGTCGACGAGATCGCCGGCGACGCCTTGCCGAACTACGCGCCGCTGCCGGCGGCGAGGGGCGATTTCCTGTTTCGGGCCGGCCGACTGGCCGAGGCCCGCTCGCAATTCGAGGCGGCGGCCAAGCTCACCCGTAACGGACGGGAACGGACCTTTCTCCTCGCACGGGCGGAGGCCTGCGGCCGCGAGCCCTGAAACCTGTTTCCGAGCGTCCCATTCTGAAAACAAATTTATTTAATCCCTTCCCCCGCGCCCTCGCCGTCCGCTAGGCTGCGTCAAAACACGGGGAGGCAAACATGCTGTCGAGACGCCATCTGCTGGTCGCGGGCGCCGCCGCCATGGTCGCCGGCCAGGCCCAGGCCGACATCACGCCCTCTTCCGCCTTCGTGACCGTCAAGGACGGCCGCCTCAGCCTGGACGGCAAGCCCTATCGCTTCGTCGGCGCGAACCTCTGGTACGGGGCCTGGCTGGGCTCACCGGGGGTGTCGGGCGACACCGCGCGGCTGGAGCGCGAACTGGACCGGCTGAAGGCCCTGGGCGTCACCAACCTGCGCATCCTGGGCGCGGGCGAGAAGTCCCCGGCCAAGGTGGCCATCGACCCCACCTTCCGCGGCCCCGGCGAGGACTACGACCAGGACCTGCTCAAGGGCCTGGACGTGGTGTTGGCGCAGATGGCCAAGCGCGACATGAAGGCGGTGATCTACGTCAACAACTTCTGGGACTGGTCGGGCGGCATGCCGGCCTATCTGCGCTGGACCGGCAACGGCGAATGGTTCCAGCAGGGCGACCCCGCCCATCCTTGGCCGGAATTCGCCGACTACTCCGCCCGCTTCTACGGCGACGCCAAGGCGCAGGACCTGTTCCGCCACTATCTGCGCGCCCTGGTCGGCCGGGTCAGCAGCGTCACCGGCCAGCCCTATCGCGACGACCCGACGATCATGGCCTGGCAGCTGGCCAACGAGCCGCGTCCGGGCGGCAGCGAGGCGTTCGGCGTTGCGAACCTGCCGACCTATTATCGCTGGATCGCCGAGACCTCGGCGCTGATCAAGGCGCTGGATCCGCGCCATCTGGTCACCACCGGCAGCGAGGGCGCCATGGGCTGCTTGGAGCGCGAGTCCTGCGTGGTCGAGGCCCACAGGCCGGCCAGCATCGACTACATGACCCTGCACGTCTGGCCCAACAACTGGGGCTGGATCGACCCCAAGAACCAGCCGGCGACCTATGCGGCCGGCGAGGCCAAGTGCCGCGACTACGTCACCCGCCACATCGCCATCGCCAAGCGCCTGGGCAAGCCGCTGGTGATCGAGGAGTTCGGCCTGGTCCGCGACGGCCGCGCCTTCGCGCCCGGCGGTCCCACCACCGACCGCGACCGCTTCTACCGCATGATCTACGGCCTGGTCCTGGCCGACATGAAGGCCCGCGGGCCGCTGGCGGGGACCAACTTCTGGGCCTGGAACGGCGAGGGCCGCGGCCAGCACGCCGACGCCTGGTTCAAGATGGGCGACCGCGCCTATGTCGGCGATCCGCCGCAGGAGGAGCAGGGGCTGTTCGGCCTGTTCGACGCCGACGCCTCGACCCTGGCGGTGGTGCGGGCGCACGCCACGGCGGTGAGCGCGCTTTAACTCCTCCCCCCGTGGGGGAGGCGGCGCGAAGGCGCCGGTGGGGGGAGCAGACCCACCTCGGCAAACTCCCCCCTCCGTCGGCTTCGCCGACACCTCCCCCACAGGGGGAGGAACTCAGGCCCATCGCACGGCCCAAAAAGTGGATGTCACCGGTGTCATGATCCGTGGTAGCGATTCCACCGAACGCGAGCCCAACCGCGTCGGAGGAAGCTCATGGATCACCCTCACGTCGATCGTCGCGGCCTGATCGCCGGCGCGGGCGCGGCCCTCGCCCTGGCCTCCACCCCCGCCCTCGCCGCCAAACCCGGCCCGGTCGTGGCCACCACCCACGGCAAGGTGCGCGGCGCCGGCGGCGACGGCGCCCAGGTGTTCAAGGGCCTGCGTTACGGGGCCGACACCGGTGGAGCGGGACGCTTCATGCCGCCCCAGCCGCCCAAGCCCTGGACCGGCGTCGCCGACGCCCTGGCCTACGGCGCGGCCTGCCCGCAGGGCAAGGGCGAGGACGGCGAGGCGCAAAGCGAGGACTGCCTGTTCCTGAACGTCTGGACGCCCGCCAAGGCCGGCAAGACGGGCGGGCTGGCCGACGGCGTGAAGCGGCCGGTGATGTTCTACATCCACGGCGGCGCCTATAACACCGGCTCGGGCGCCAGCCCCTGGTACGACGGGACCAAGCTGGCCAAGCGCGGCGACGTGGTGGTGGTCACGGTCAACCACCGGCTCAACGCCTTCGGCTACCTCTATCTGCCCCGCCTGTTCGACGATCCGTCGGTGGCCGACAGCGGCAATGCCGGCCAGATGGACCTGGTCCTGGCCCTGCGATGGGTGCGCGACAACATCGCCGCGTTCGGCGGGGATCCGGGCAACGTCATGCTGTTCGGCCAGTCGGGCGGCGGCGCGAAGATCGCCACCCTGATGGCCATGCCGACCGCCAAGGGCCTGTTCCACCGCGCCGCCACCATGAGCGGCCAGCAGGTCACCGCCGCCGGTCCGTTCAACGCCACCAAGCGCGCCAAGGGCTTCATCGACAAGCTGGGGATCAAGGACCTGGCCGCCCTGCGCGCCCTGCCCGCCGAGACCTTCCTGGGCGGCCTGAAGGCGGTCGACCCGATCGCCGGCGGCGGCGGGGTCTATATGGGCCCGGTGCTGGACGAGCGGACCCTGACCCGCCACCCGTTCTTCCCGGACGCCTCGCCGGTGGGCCTGTCGGTGCCGATGATGTGCGGCAACACCCATGACGAGGTGCGCGGCTTCGTGGGTTACGACAAGAGCCTGCTGGACCTGACCTGGGAACAGGTGATCGCCAAGCTGCCCAGCCAGTTCAACGCCCGCGTCGACATCGACCCGGCCACGGTGGTGGCGGCCTACCGCAAGATCTATCCGAACTACTCGCCGTCGGACGTCTATTTCGCGGCGGCGACCGCTGGCCGCTCGTGGAAGGCGGCGATCATCCAGGACGAGGAACGCGCCAAGGCCGGCGTCCCCGCCTGGGCCTACCAGCTGAACTGGCGCGCGCCCAAGGACGGCGGCGTCTGGGGCGCGCCCCACACGCTGGACATGCAGCTGGTGTTCGGCAATTTCGACGCGCCCGGCGTGATCACCGGCTCGGGTCCGGACGCGGTGGCCATGCACGAGCGCCTGGCCGACGCCTTCATCGCCTTCGCGCGGACGGGCAACCCCAACACCTCGTCGCTGCCCAACTGGCAGCCCTATGAGCTGCCGAGACGGCAGACCATGGTGTTCGACAATGTCTCGCGCCTGGAGGACGACCCGCGCGGCGCCGAGCGCGAGCTGTTCAACAAGGTCCCGTTCATCCAGTTCGGGACTTAAAAGAAAACCCTCTCCCAGAGGGAGAGGGCGGGGCCCGCCGCGCAGCGGTGGGAGGGTGAGGGGCTACGCCCTCACCGATTTCCCGCGAACGCCCTGCCGGCACGCCGTCGGACGGTTTACCCCCTCACCCTCCCAAGCTTCGCTTGGGTCCCTCCCTCTCCCCATGGGAGAGGGTGAGAAGAGACGTCCTACTTCGCCGCGTCCATCAGGCCGGCGAAGCGCTCGAACAGGTACAGGCTGTCCGTCGGCCCGGGCGAAGCCTCCGGGTGGTGCTGGACGCTGAACACCGGCTTGTCGGTCAGGGCGATGCCGGCGTTGGTGCCGTCGAACAGCGAGACGTGGGTCTCGGTGACCGCTTTCGGCAGCGAAGCGCTGTCGACGGTGAAGCCGTGGTTCATCGAGACGATCTCGACCTTGCCGGTCGTCAGGTCCTTCACGGGGTGGTTGGCCCCATGGTGCCCCTGCTCCATCTTCACGGTCTTGGCGCCCACCGCCAGGGCCAGCATCTGGTGTCCCAGGCAGATGCCGAACACCGGCTTGCCGCTGGCGACCAGTTTCTGGATTTCGGGCACCGCGTATTCGCCGGTCGCGGCCGGATCGCCCGGGCCGTTGGACAGCAGCACGCCGTCAGGATTGCGGGCCAGGATGTCCTCGGCCGAGGTGTTGGCCGGCACCACCGTGGCGCGGGCGCCGACATGGGCCAAGGCGCGCAGGATGTTGCGCTTGACGCCGTAGTCCAGGACCACGACCTCGTACTTGGGCTTGTCCAGCTTTGCGTAGCCTTCCGGCCACGACCACAGGCCCTCGTCCCAGGTGAAGGTCTGGGTGGTCGAAGCGTCCTTGGCCAGGTCCAGGCCTTCCAGCCCGGCCCAGGCCTTGGCCTTGGCGACCAGGGCGTCGAGGTCGAACTTGCCCTCCGGCGAGTGGGCGATCACGCCGTGCGGCATACCGGTCTCGCGGATCTTGCGGGTGAGGGCGCGGGTGTCGACGCCGGCCAGGCCGATCATGTTGCGACGCTTCATCCAGCCGTCGAAGTCACTGTCGGCGCGCCAGTTGGCCTGGTCGGTCGGGGCGTCGCGGAAGATCGCGCCGCGGGCGGCCGTCTCGGCGCCGCCGGCCATCTGCTCCAGGTCCTCGACGTTCGTGCCGACATTGCCCACGTGCGGGAAGGTGAAGGCGACGATCTGGGCCATGTAGGAGGGATCGGTCAGGATCTCCTGGTAGCCGGTCATGGCGGTGTTGAAGCACACCTCGCCGACCGCGTCGCCGACCGCGCCGCAGCCGACGCCTTGCAGGATCGTGCCGTCGGCCAGGGCCAGAACACCAGTGACGCCGGGGAGAAGGTCTTGGGACATCTCGGAAAGCGCCTCCAGAAACGCGGGGCCGGAATAGGCCGATCATTGTCGCAAAAAGGCGGGCTGGGAGTAACCCCCACCCGCCGCGCAAACGGCGGCGTGTCTAGGGGTCTAAAGGTGGGGGGTCAACCCCTTCGATCACGGGAGTCGGGGCGCCCGCCCACATTCCCGTGATCGGTGAAAGAGTCCCCTCGCGCGGGAAGCCCCGGAGCCCTTATGCTGGAAGGGTTAAGCGCCACAATAAGCATTAGAACACGGGAGGACGGCCCATGCTCGAACTGCGCCCCAATTGCGAGTGCTGCGATCGCGACCTGCCGCCCGACAGCCCGGACGCGCGGATCTGCACCTTCGAATGCACCTTCTGCGCCGACTGCGTGGAGACGCGATTCTCCGGGGTCTGCCCCAACTGCGGCGGCGACCTCTCGGCCCGGCCCATCCGCCCCGCCGCCGCCCTGCACCGGTTCCCCGCCTCGCTGAAGCGCGTCTACAAGGCCCATCCGGCCTGCGCCAGCGTGCGGCCGCCGCCGTCCAGGCCCTCGCAGCCCGCGCCGCCCTCCTGGGCCTGAGGGGCGCTTAGTCTCTTCGGCGCCCCGGCTGGAACAACTTGTCGCAGGGCCGCATCCATCGGCGTCGGCGGCGCGTTAATTCCTTGAAGCTCATGGTCAAGCTTCAAAGGAGTCGATCCCATGAGCACCCGCGCCGCCCGCATCGCCGCCGCCCGCTGGCCCGGCCTGGCCGAGACGAGCCTGCGCGTCCTGCTTGTGGTCACCGCGTCGGTCGCCGCGGCGATCTTCGTCGCGCAAAGCTTCTAGGCCCGCAAAAACCTATCTTGGCCTTAGGAACGTCGGGAAGCCGACGCCGTTAGGACGGTGTGGGGAGGGGGCGCTTTCCAACTGTGCCTGTACCTTTGAATGTCCAATTCCTTTGATGATCCCGCCGAAGAACCGGCCACGACCGTTTCGGCGAACCTGACCGAGCAGATGCTCCACCTGACCAACCGGTTCGAGGAGGAGCGCCTCAAGCTCGAGGAGCGCACGTTCCGAACCGACACCGAAGACGAGGAGCAGAGCGAAGGCGGCAAGAAGGACTGAGCGCCTTCCCTCGAGCCTTTGCCTAGGGCCGCGACGCGGCGTATCACCCGGCCGAGACCGGAGAGCCTTTCATGCCCGTCACCACTGTCGGCCCCGTCACCACCGTTGGTGTCGACGCCGACGACACCCTTTGGCACAACGAGACCATCTTCCGCCTGACCCACAAGCGGTTCGTCGAGCTGCTGGCGCCCTATGGCGACGCCGAACAGATCGACGCCAAGCTGGCCGAGACCGAGAAGCGCAACCTGCGGCTCTACGGCTACGGGGCCAAGGGCTTCACCCTGTCGATGATCGAGACGGCGATGGACCTGACCGACAGCCAGGTCAGCATCGGGGTGATCCGCCAGATCCTGGCGGCCGGCCGCGAGATGCTGACCGAGCCGGTCGAGCCGCTGCCCGGCGTCGAAAAGGCTTTGGCCACGCTGTCGGAACGCTATCGCCTGGTGCTGATCACCAAGGGCGACCTGCTGCACCAGGAGCAGAAGCTGGCCGCCTCGGGCCTGGGCGACCTGTTCGCCGCCGTCGAAATCGTCTCGGAAAAGGACGCCGACACCTATCGCCGGGTCTTCGCCCGCCACGGCTCGGGACCGGAGCGGGCGGTGATGGCCGGCAATTCGGTGAAGTCCGACATCATCCCGGCCCTGGAGGCCGGCGCCTGGGCGGCCCTGATCCCCTACCCGCTGGTCTGGGCCCACGAGGCGGCGACCGCGCCCAAGGACCACGGGCGGTATGTGGAGCTGGGGTCGATCGGGGAGTTGCCGGCGTGGGTGGACAGCCTGAGCTGAAACCCTCTCCCGTGGCGAGAGGGAGGGGCCCGAGCGAAGCTTGGGAGGGTGAGGGGGTTCTGCGTTCGACGGCGTGCCGGCAGAGCGCCCGTGTGAAATCGGTGAGGGTGTAACCCCTCACCCTCCCCCGACTACGCGGCGGGCCCCTCCCTCTCCCTCTGGGAGAGGGTTTTCTTCGCGCCCAACCCCGAGATCCAGTCCCGCGCCGGCCGCTCGAACAGCACCAGCGACAGATAGGCCGCCGGGATCAGCGCCAGCACCCAGAGCAGCACCCACAGCCGCAGGGCATCGCCGTTCAGGTGCAGGCGGGCCACGCCGACCCAGTTGATCCCCATCTTCAGGGCGATGGGATGCAGCAGATAGAGGCTGAAGCTCAGCTGGGCCCACGGCGCCAGGCGGCGGCTGACCCCGCCTTGCGAACCGGCCGCGTCGGCGGCGACCCCGGCCAGGCCCAGGGCGTAGACGATCAGCAGCAGCAGGGTCCGCTCGATCCGGAAGGTCGAGGCGACCAGGAAGACCGCCAGCAGACCCCACATCCAGACCCGCGCGAACGGCAGCCGGCCCAGCGGCGCGCGCAGCTGGAAGGCCAGCATGCCCAGCAGGAAGCCCGGCACGGCGCGCAGCACCCCGAAGTTCCAGGTCCACTGGTGGAAGGGCATCTGGCCGTCCGGGTTCAGCAGCAGGATCACGAAGCTGGCGACCGCGACCAGGGCCGTGACGACCCGCCCGCGCCCGGTGATCCAGAACAGCAGCGGCAGGGCCAAGTACATCCCCATCTCGGCGCTGATCGCCCAGCTGACGAAGTTCCAGGTCTGGGCGTGGCAGACGCGCCAGGCGTGGACGAACAGCACGTTCGGGGCGATGCACGACAGGTCGTAGCGCTTGGGATCGACGTCGCCGCCCCAGCCCATCACCCCGGCCGCCCAGACGCCGACGAACACCAGCATGGTCGCCCAGTGCAGCGGCCCCAGCCGGGCCACCCGCTTCTTCAGGAAGGTCCCGTACTTGTCCCAGCCGGTCAGCCGGCCGGTGTAGATCGCGGCCATGACGTAGCCGGAGATCAGGAAGAACAGGTCCACGATCAGGCTGAAGCCCTTGATCATGTCGTCCGCCACCTGCCAGCGCCCATCCAGGTTGATGTAACGGTTGAAGTGGAAGACCACGATCATCAGCGCCCCGACGATGCGCAGGGCGTCGAGGTGCAGCATCTCGTCGGAATCGGGCTTGAGGGCGGGCAGCGCTTTCATCGCCCAGGGATGGGACGGGCGACGGCGATGGTCAAGCTCAGGCCGAGTGCCCCGCGCCCTCCGGCAGGTGGGTCTTGTCGTGGCGGCCCACCCGCTCGACCAGGGTGGCGGCGGCCTGGTTCATGCCGATGACCTCTACCTCGGCGCCCTGGCGGCGGTAGCGGAACACGACCTTGTCGACCGCCGCGACGGCGGTCAGGTCCCAGAGGTGGGCGCCTGTCAGGTCGATCTCGACCCGGCGCGGCTTGCCGTGAAATTCGAACGCGGCGGCGAACAGGTCGGCCGAGACGAAGAAGATCTGGCCAGTGACCACATAGCGTCGCACCGCCCCTTCTTCCTCTGAGGATGGGCCGGCGTCGATCTCGCGCACGGCTAGCACCTTGCCGACCTTGCGGGCGAAGAAGATCACGCTGAGCACCACGCCCAGAACGACGCCCTTGGACAGGTCGTGGGTGGCCAGCACGGTCAGGGTGACGGCCAACATGACGATCGTGGACTGCGCGGGGGTCGAGCGGATGTTCGTCACCGAACCCCAGTCAAAGGTCTTGATCGACACCATGATCATCACCGCCACCAGGGCGGCCATCGGGATCCGGGCCACCCAGTCGCGCAGCACCAGGATCAGAATCAGCAGGAACAGGCCGGCCCAGAAGGTCGACAACCGCCCGCGTCCGCCGGAGGTGACGTTGATCATCGATTGGCCGATCATCGCGCAGCCGGCCATCCCGCCCAGCAGAGGCGAGACGATGTTGGCGATCCCCTGGCCGCGCGTCTCGCGGTCCTTGTCCGACGGGGTGTCGGTGATGTCGTCCAGCAGGTTGGCGGTCAGCAGGCTCTCCAACAGGCCGACGAAGGCCAGGGTCAGCGAAACCGGGGCGATGAGCCTCAGAGTCTCCCAGGTCAGGGGCACGGCGGGGAGGTGGAACACCGGCAGGGTGGTCGGCAGCTTGCCCATGTCGCCGACGGTGCGGACGTCGACGTGGAAGGCGATCGCCACGGCGCTGAGCGCCAGGATGGCCACGAGGGGCGAGGGCACTGCCTTGGTCAGACGCGGAAACAGATAGATGACCGCAAGGCCCGCTCCGACCATGGCGAAGGTCTGCCAGTTGCCGTGCAGCAGCTGCGGCGTCTGGGCCAGGAAGATCAGGATGCCCAGCGAATTGACGAAGCCGCTCATCACCGACTTCGACACGAACCGCACGTAGCGGCCCAGGCGCAGCACGCCGATCGCCACCTGGATCAGGCCGGTCAGCAGGCTAGCGGCGAACAGGAACTCGATCCCGTGGTCGCGCACCAGGCCGCCCATCAGCAGCGACATCGCCCCCGTGGCGGCCGAGATCATCGCCGGCCGGCCGCCGACCACGGCGATGGTCATGGCGATCACGAACGAGGCGTACAGGCCCACGGCCGGGTCCACGCCCGCGATGAACGAGAAGGCCAGGGCCTCGGGGATCAGGGCCAGGGCCACGACCGTGCCCGACAACAGGTCGGCGCGCGGCTGGCCCAGCCACTCGCGACGTAGGGTGGTCAGGAAGGTCATGGTGTTTGAGCGCGGTCTCTGGAGTTTCCGAGGGATAGGCGCCCGGACGAGCCACCCGGAAGACCGGGTCCGACGAAGGCCGCCCTTGTGCCGTCCAGCCTTCGTTCGGGCAAGGAGGAACTCATATCGGGCTCGACCACTTGGCGTCGTGAAGCTGCGCCCTATGCTGCCGAAATGATCTACGCCTATCTCGCTCTGTCGATCCTATTGGCCGTCGCACTGATCACGCGCCTTGCCTGGCCGCGTCTTGCCCGAACTCTTGGCCGCATCCCGTCGGACGACAAGGCCGCCATCGACCTCTTCCTGGCCAACCGCGACGAAGCGGCGGTGACGATCAAGAAGGAAATCCTGCGCGGCGGCTTCGAGGGACGCTTCGGCGAGGCCAACATCTACGGCGTGCCGAACCGGGGACGCTTCTACGCCGTCCTGGCCTCGGACGCCGACGGGCGGCGATATCGCCACACGTTGGCCGTGGCGGGCGACAGGGGGCGGCATGATTTCACGCTGCTCCAGCAAGGCCCCGAAGGTTATTGGACGCGCGTCCTTCAGTAGCGCTACCGCAGCGTCGGGCCTTTGCCCTTGTCCAGCGAGGCCAGCGCCATCTTCGGCGCCGACGGATCGGCCGGCGCGTCGCCGCCGGCGGCCAGCATCTGGTCGATGTGGTTGCGCTGGGCCTTGAAGCGCGACAGCTCGCCGCCGGCCAGGATCGTGCCCTGGGGCACCTTGGCGCCGATCGGGTTGACCCGCTGACCGTTCAGCCAGACCTCGTAGTGCAGGTGCGGGCCGGTCGCCAGGCCCGTGGAGCCGACATAGGCCACCACCTGGCCCTGGCGCACGCGCACGCCCGGCTTGATGCCCTTGGCGTAGCGCGAGATGTGGCCGTAGCCGGTGTCCCACTGGCCCGAATGGCGGATGCGCAGCCAGTTGCCGTAGCCGCTCCAGCGGCGGGCCTCCAGCACCACGCCGTCGCCGGCCGCCAGGATCGGGGTGCCGGTGCCGGCCCCGAAGTCGACGCCCTTGTGGCCGCGGGTGTAGCCTAGCACCGGGTGCTTGCGCATGCCGAACGTGGAGGTGATGCGGGCGCCGTCGACCGGCGTGCGCAGCAGGAAGCCTTTGATGTTCTTGCCCAGCTCGTCGAAGAACTGCGGCTTGCCGTCCTCGCCCGGCCGTTCGAAGGCGTAGAACTTCTGGCCCTTGACCTCGGCGTATTCCAGGTCGCCGGCCTCGACCGTGCGGCCGCTCTCGGTGACCTTGCGGCCGAACACCAGGCAGAACTTGTCGCCCTCGTGGATGTCGCGCGAGAAGTCGATCTTGTGCGAGAACAGCTTGGCCGCCTGGCTGATCACCGCCGGGGTGCCGCCCACGTCGGCCACGCTCTCGTAGAACGACCCCTTCATCTCGCCGCAGGCGACCTTGGTCTCGTCGGTGACCTTTTCCTCGAGCTCGCGCAGCTTCATCGCGCCGTCGAAGGTGCGCGAGACGGTCAGGGTCGAGGATGGGCTGGTGCGCATCGACAGGCCGATCAGGCGGGCCGAGCCGGCGCGGCCGTTGCGGCGCTCGGCGACAGCGGCCTCGAAAGCCATGCCGGCCTTGATGTTGACGGTGTCGATCGCGCCTTGCAGGGCGGCCACCACCTGATGGGCGTCATTGGGAGCGATGCCGGTGCGCAGCACCGCGCCTTCCAGGGTCTCGCCTGGACGCACCTTGACGGGGATCGATTCCGGACGCTCGAAGCCGGGCTGGGCCTCGGCGCTGGCGAAGGCCGCGTGCTGCAGGGCGGCCAGGGCGCCGGCGTCCAGCGGCGCGCTGACCACCTGCACCGGCGCGTCCAGCGCGGTCAGCTTCCAGCCCAGGCCAAGAGCGGCCAGACCGGCGATCGCGGTGAAGATTTTCGGGGCCAGACGCAAGGTCGGCCGTCTCGGATCGAATTCCTGCATCAAGCCCCCGACTGGTAGCGATGCCGCGTATGTTCAAAATGACACGGCTGGGATGCCCCCCAGCAAACCTCGCGCCGGAAAATGGCGGATGACGCCACCTTCGGGCAAGGACTATTCGGTGCTTCGGGCGATTTGTCACGGACAGGGTTAAGTCCTTGTCCGTAAAAAAGAAAACGCCCGCCTCCTTCGAGGCGGGCGCTCTGATTTCGGGCTTCCAGCCGGCGATTAGGCCGCGGCGACCTGCTCGTTCGGGTCGCGCAGCACGTAGCCGCGACCCCAGACCGTTTCAATGTGGTGCTTGCCCTGGGCCGAGGCCGCCAGCTTCTTGCGCAGCTTGCAGATGAAGACGTCGATGATCTTCAGCTCGGGCTCGTCCATGCCGCCGTACAGGTGGTTGAGGAACATCTCCTTGGTCAGGGTCGTGCCCTTGCGCAGGGAGAGCAGCTCCAGCATCTGGTATTCCTTGCCGGTCAGATGCACGCGGTTGCCGTTCACTTCGACGGTCTTGGCGTCGAGGTTGACGACGATGTCGCCGGTCTTGATCACCGACTGGGCGTGACCCTTCGAACGACGGACCACCGCGTGGATGCGGGCGATCATCTCGTCCTTGTGGAACGGCTTGGTCATGTAGTCGTCGGCGCCGCCCGAGAAGGTCTTGACCTTCGTGTCGATCTCGGCGCTGCCCGAGAGGATCATGATCGGCGTGTTCACCTTCGCCACCCGCAGGGTGCGCAGAACGTCCAGCCCGCTCATGTCCGGCAGATTCAGGTCCAGCAGGATCAGGTCGTAGTCATAGATCTTGCCCAGATCCACGCCCTCTTCGCCAAGATCCGTCGTGTAGACGTTGAAGCCTTCAGACTTCAGCATCAGCTCGATGGTCTGCGCGGTGGCGCTGTCATCCTCGATCAACAGTACGCGCATGCAGCCCTCCCCGCCCTTAGGCGGCAATATTCGACAGCTAGGCGGAATCCGCCGGTGAAACCCGTCCTGCACTCTGCCGGACAGTTAATTTAAGACAGGTTAATGGTGAATGATCTCGTCGAAGAAATGGTTAATCTGATTTGCGAATCGGGCGCAAGCGGTCTGCGACTCATTTGGCGCAATGGTCGCAGGCGCCTGTGGACAGTTCGTCAAGCCGATTCCTTTTGGCCCAGAGGCCCGGAATTGCGGGTCCGTAGAGGCCAGATCGCCCACCCGAAGACGCCTTCAGGCGGCTCGCCATTCATCTTTGAGGCGCGATTGCGGCGTTCTGTCGCGAGAAATTTACAGCCTTGACCGTACGCCCGAAGCCCTGTCGGCGAGCCCGCGCCGCTCAAGGTCCGCGACGTCCGGTCGCGGCGGATTCAGCTCGGACCTAGCCGTCGGATTCCGGCGGCAGCCAGCCGGCTTCCCGAAGCTTGGCCACGGAGGCGCGGGAAACCGGCGCGGTGAGGTCGCCGCGCAGGGTCAGACGCAGGTTGCGGCCGTCGGCGACCACCCCGATCACGGCCGCCCGGGCCACCCACCACGAGCGGTGCACGCGCATCCCCTCCTGGGTCATGCCGGCGATCACCCGCTCGAACGGTCCGGCGACCAGGCGCGAGCCGTTCAGGGTGTGGACCCGCACATAGTGATCCTCCATCCGCAGGCACAGGACCGGACCGGCCTCGGCCTCCCCGGCGGGGCCGGAACGTGTGATCGGCGTCGCAACCGCGGGCTCGCCGACCGGTCCCTGCAGGCGCGGCCGCATCAGCAGATAGGCGCTGACCAGCGGGATCGAGATCGCCAGGCACTGGCTGTACCAGATGAGCGGCGTGAAGCTCGCCAGTTGGGGCCACAGCGCCACCGCTATCCAGGCGACGATCACCGCCTGCACCGCCGCGCCCAGCAGGGCCGCCACCCCCGCCATGAACCACGGCGGCATGCCCAGGCGTCGACCCGCCGCCAGCGACAGCCGCACGATCACGCCGAAGATCGCCGTGCTGATCCAGATGACCCCGATCCAGTAGGCCAGGCGGACGCCGAGCGGACCGTTGAAGAAGCTGCCATACGGGCCAACCACGCCCAGGAACGCGCCCACCCCGGTCGCCACGGCGAAATCGATCGCCCAGTCGCGCGGTGAACCCAGAAGTGCGGCCTTGGAGGTCATGGCTCTCGTATAGCGGCGGTTCGCCGGTTCGCGAACCCGTTCGCCCGTTCGCGCAACAGCACTGGAAGATCGGCGTTCGCCGCGTCATCGCCGGACATCCTTCATTCCAGGAGCTCGCTGATGCGACCACGGTTTTCGATCCTTTCCCTCGTTCTGGCGCTCCTCGCCGTCCTGAGCTTGGCCCCGGCGTCCGCCTTGGCTCGGGCGCCTGGCCCGGCGACCGACGTCGGGTTCCGAGTCGTCATGGCGCCCGACCCGAAGGGGCCGCCGATCACGGTCGGGATCTGGTATCCGACCATGACTCCCGCCACCGCGCCGGAACGCGGCATGGACGACCTGCCCGTGGCCTCCAACGCGCCGATCGTCGGCGACCGCCTGCCGCTGGTGGTGATGTCGCACGGCAACGGCGGCTGGTTCGGCGGCCACTACGACACCGCGATCGCCCTGGCCAAGGCCGGCTTCGTCGTCGCCGCCCTGACCCACACCGGCGACAACTACCAGGACCAAAGCCGCGCCACCGACATGGCCAACCGCCCCCGGCAGCTTCACGTCCTGATCGACTACATGCTGAAGGACTGGGACGATCACGGTCGCCTGGACCCTGACCGCGTCGGCGCCTTCGGGTTCTCGTCCGGCGGTTTCACGGTGCTGACGGCGGCCGGCGGCGAGCTGGACGGAACCCGCATCCAGCCCCATTGCCGGGACTATCCCACCCACTACGACTGCCAGCTGATGCTGCGCGTGTCCCCGCCGCCGGGCGGGCTGGCCAACTGGGTCCACGACGACCGGATCAAGGCCGTGGTCTCGGCCGCCCCCGCCCTCGGTTACGCCTTCAAGGCCGAGACGCTGAAGGGCCTGCGTCAGCCCATCCAACTGTGGCGCGCCGAAGACGACGAGATCCTGCCCGATCCCTTCCACGCGACCGCCGTCCGCGCGTCCCTGCCGAACGCCGACTATCACGTGGTGGCCAAGGCCCGGCATTTCGACTTCCTGACGCCTTGCAACGACTACACGCGCAAGACCCTGGCCTTCCTGTGCAACAGCGATCCCAGCTTCGACCGGGCGGCTTTCCACCGCGATTTCGACGCCTCGGTGACGGCCTTCTTCAAGGCCAATCTGGCGGCCAAGCCCTAACGTCCAGGTCCGCTCATCCCGAAGGCCGGGATGAGCGGAAACGGGGGATGGTCATAAGGACGCAGGCGGCGACGTTAAGGCCAATCCTCAAGAGCCGATTAACCATGTCGGTCTACTTCACTCCCCATTAACGCACGGGGTTCAAAGCTTGACCTCGAGCCGTCGGGAGTTGTGCTTGCGTAGCCTGATCGCCGCCGTCGAACGTATCGATCCGCTGACCGTCTTCGGTCGCGTCGCCGCCGTGAACGGCCTCCTGATCGAGGCGCGCGGCGGCCTGACCCGTCTTGCGGTCGGCGCGCGGGTCGAGATCGAGCGGCTGGGCCTGCCGGTCCTGCCGGCCGAGGTGGTCGGCTTCCGCGAAACCCGCGCCCTGCTGATGCCGTTCGGCCCCGTCGAGGGCGTGGCCCCCGGCGCCGTGATCCGCATCATGCCCGAAGGCGCCGTGGTCCGCCCGACCAAGGCGTGGCTGGGCCGCATCATCAACGCCTTCGGCGAACCGATCGACGGCCTGGGTCCGCTGCCGCAGGGCGAGGTCCCTTACCCCCTGAAGACCGCCCCGCCGCCGGCCCACGCCCGCGGCCGGGTGGGCGAGCGCCTGGACCTGGGCGTGCGGTCGATGAACGTCTTCACCACCACCTGCCGCGGCCAGCGCCTGGGCATCTTCGCCGGCTCGGGCGTGGGCAAGTCGGTGCTGCTGTCGATGCTGGCGAAAGAAGCCACCTGCGACGCCGTCGTGGTCGGCCTGATCGGCGAACGGGGCCGCGAGGTCCGCGAGTTCATCGAGGAGACCCTGGGCGAGGAAGGCCTCAAGCGCGCCATCGTGGTGGTCGCCACCTCGGACGAGCCGGCCCTGACCCGCCGCCAGGCCGCCTACATGACGCTGGCGATCTGCGAGTACCTGCGCGACCAGGATCAAGAAGTCCTCTGCCTGATGGACTCGGTGACCCGCTTCGCCATGGCCCAGCGCGAGATCGGCCTGGCCGCCGGCGAGCCGCCGACCACCAAGGGCTACACCCCCACCGTCTTCACCGAGCTGCCCAAGCTGCTCGAGCGCGCCGGCCCCGGTCCGATCCGCGCCGACGGCACCACCGCCGGCCCGATCACCGCCCTGTTCACGGTGCTGGTTGACGGCGACGACCACAACGAGCCGATCGCCGACGCCACCCGAGGCATCCTAGACGGTCACATCGTCATGGAACGGTCCATCGCCGAGCGCGGGCGCTTTCCGGCGATCAACGTCCTCAAGTCCATCAGCCGGACCATGCCCGGCTGCCAGACCCCGGAAGAGCGCGAGGTCGTCAAGATGGCCCGCCAGACCATGGCCGCCTATTCCAACATGGAAGAGCTGATCCGCATCGGCGCCTATCGCGCCGGGGCCGACCCGGTCATCGACCGCGCCATCCGGCTCAATCCCGCCGTCGAGGCCTTCCTCGGCCAGGACAAGGACGAGGCCACCAGCCTCGACGACAGCTTCGGTTATCTCGCCCACATCTTGCAGAGCGACGCCGCCTAATGACCAAGTGGGCCGACTCCCTGATCCGCATCTCGAACCACGAGGTCGAGACCCTGCAGAAGCGCCTGGCCGAGATCGTCGAGCGTCGCCAGACCGCCGAGATGAAGGTCGCGACCCTGGACGCGCAGTCCGAGCTGGAGGCGATGCAGGCTCAGGGCGACGTCGAGGCCGGCTGGTACATGATCGGCTTCCGCCAGGGCTCGAAAATCCGCCGCGACCAGGCCCTGCTCGAGATCGACCAGATCCTGATCGAAGAGGCCGGCGCCCGCGACGCCCTGGCCCAGGCCTTCGAGAACCTCAAGAAGTACGAGCACGTGGCCGAGGCGGCCAAGGTCGCCAGGACCAAGCTGATCGGCAAGCTGGAGACGGCGGCCCTGGACGAGCTGGGCCTGCGCCGGGCGGCGGTCGGTGGACGGTAGTCTCTACTCCTCACCCGTGAAACGGGGGAGGTGGCGCGATGCGAATACGCATCGTGACGGAGGGGGCGTCCTGCCGACACCTTGCCCTTCCGACGCCCCCTCCACCGCTTCGCGGTCCCCCTCCCCCGTTACGCTTCGCTCCACGGGGGAGGAGATATCCCGTCGCGCCGTCGTCGCCTCGGCCCTCGCCCTGACCGCCTGCGGCCCCAAGACCGCCCAGAGCCAGCCCGCCGACCTGCCGCCGCTGAAGAGCCTCGCGCCGTTCCGGATCGGAAGCTGCGTCCAGGCGCTCCATCTGGACGATCCGGCCCTGACCGCCGTGCTCGCCCGCGAGGCCAGCCAGCTGACCCCCGAGTGGGAAATGAAGATGGAGTACATCGTCCGGCCGGACGGCTCCTTCCGCTTCGACGCTCCGGACCGCATCGCCGCCTTCGCCCGCGCCCACGGCATGGGCCTGCTGGGTCACACCCTGATCTGGTACGCCCAGGTCCCGCCAGCCTTCGAGCGGCTTGACGAGAGCCGCATCGGTTTCGCCGACGCCTATCGCAACTACATCCTGGCCGTCGCGGGCCGCTATGCGGGCCAGGTGGTCGGCTGGGACGTGGTCAACGAGGCGGTGGCCGAGGACGGCGCCGGCTGGCGCGACAGCCTGTGGTCCCGCCGCCTGGGCGACTTCGAGCACATCGCCCTGGCCTATCGCACGGCGCGCGAAGCCGATCCGCACGCGACCCTGCTGCTGAACGACTACAATCTCGAATACAACCCGACCAAGCGCGCCACCTTCCTGAAGCTGGCCGAGCGCCTGCTGGCCTCGGGCGCGCCGCTGACCGGCCTGGGAACCCAGATGCACGTGGCGGCTGACATCGCGCCGGGCCAGATCACCCGGATGATCCGCGACCTGGCCAGCCTGGGCCTGCCGATCCACGTCTCCGAGCTCGACGTCTCGCTGGTCCGGTCGGAAAACAAGCTCCTGTCCGGCGCCGAACTGCGACGCCGCCAGACGGCCGTCTACGCCGAAACCGCCGAGGCCTTCATGGCCCTGCCCGAACGCCAGCGCTTCGCCTTCACCCTGTGGGGCCTGCGCGACCAGGACTCCTGGCTGAAGAAGGAGAACGCGGCCGATGCTCCGGCGCCGTTCGACGACGCCGGACGGCCCAAGACCGGTGCGGCGGCCCTGGCCAGGGCGTTCAGGACCTAGCCCGCGGCCCGCTCCGCCTCGTCGTCCATGCTCAGCGTCTTGGCCAGGGCCAGGATCTGCAGGCGCTGAGCCATCGGCAGCTGCGGCACCAGCGAGGCCAGCTCCACGCCCTCCTTGGTGGCCATGAAGCGAAAGACGGCCTGGGTCCGCGGGTCGCTCTCGCCCGAGTCCTCCAACGACGCCATCCCTTCGAAGAACCAGGCCACCGAGATCTGCAACGTCACGGCCATGCCGTAGAGCTTGGACGCGCTGACGCGATTGGCCCCGCGTTCGTACTTCTGCAGTTGCTGAAAGGTGATGCCCACGCTGTTGGCCAGCTGGGTCTGCGTCAGCCCCATGGCCTTGCGACGCAAACGGATGCGCGCGCCCACGTGGATGTCGACGAGGTGAGGTTCATGATCGGCGGTCAACAGGCGTCTCCGGCAGGAGACTCGACACGCCTCCTGCGGCTTAGACGCCGACAACGACCTCCGCCCTCAAGGCTCGTGGTGAATTTTCGTGGACCGCGCTATTTGGTCACAGAGGACGCGGGGCTCAGTCGAGCGGCTTGGGCGCCTGAGTCGGCGGGCGGGTGACGGCGGCCACGGCGTGGTCGGCGTCGCTGGCCTGGCGCAGGGCGCGCAGATCCTCGCTGATCCGGAAGATGGCGACGTAGAACTCGCAGAAGGCGCGCCACAGCAGCACCATGGCGGCGGCGACCAGCAGGCCCGCGACCAGCACCGGGAAGGCCAGCAGCAGCGACTGGAGACCGGGCTCCTTCAGCGCCAAGCCCACGGCGGCGCCGACCACCGAGAAAGCGAACAGCGCCACGACGCCGAGACCCGCCCAGTAGATCAGGTGAATCACCGGCCCCGTGACGAGACGGTCGAACGTCAGCAGGTCCCAGAACAGACCGCTCGCGCCGCTCGCCTTGGAATTTCTGGCCGGAGCCATCCGACACCCCTCATGTCAGCGGGAGCTCCGCCGGGTACTGGCCCATCGCTAGCAGCGCGAAGCCCGCTCGGCAATGCCGAGCGGGCTTGCGGATCGCCAGAGAACTGTCAGGCGGACGATCGTTGGTTACGTCGCCCGTTACTGGGGCTTGGCGCCGGCCAGGGTGGCGTCGATCTGCGCCTTGGTGGCCGTGGTCTGCAGGCCGCCGGTGGTGGCGGCGCTGAAGCTGGCCTTGGGCAGGGCGAACTTCTTCTCGCCGCTGGTCACGACCACGTTGGTCGAACCGTCGGCGCCCGTCGTGGTGCCGGCGATCGTGCCGACCACGGCGCCCGAAGGATCCTTGACCTCGGAGCCGACCTTCAGGTCCAGGGCAACATTGGCCGAGGACGGGGTGCCCGCCGCGTCGGCGTCAGCCGCCGTGCTGGTGGTGCTGGTCGTGCTGCTGGTGGTCGACTGGGTCGGCGCGCCCGGCAGGGCGCTGGTCGGCGCGGCCGGGGTGGTGGCCGGAGCCGCCGTCGACGGCATCGTCTGAGCCGGCGCGGTGGTCGTGGTGGTCGTCGACGAGGTCGTCGCCGGGGTTTGAGTCGGCTTGGCGGCCGGAGCCGTCGATTGGGCGAAAGCCGCGCCCGTCAGGGAAAGAGTCGCGGCGGCCGCGAACATGGCGATCTTGGTTTTCATCAGTAGCGCTCCGTCGTGAAGGCCCCCGCCTTGCAAACCGAACGCGACCTATCGGCAACGGTTCCGAAATAGTCGGTAACAACCCGTGACCATTTCGGGGCGTTTCCAGGCTTTTTCTGGGCGGAAGCCCTGAGCGCGCCCTGGTCGAAGCCTAGACCATCCCCACGGTGCGCAGGCGCGCGCGCGGATGGATTTCGTTCTGGCTCATCACCACGGTCTGGCCGCGGAAGCGCTCGATGATCGAGCGGACATAGGGCCGCACGCCGGGGCTGGTCAGCAGGACGGCGCTGTCGCCGGCCATGGCGGCCTGGTCGAAGGCGTCGCGCACGCCGCGGATGAAGTCCTGCAGGCGCGAGGGCGCCAGGGCCAGCTGCTTGTCCTCGCCCGGACCCACCAGGGCCTCGGCGAACGCCTGCTCCCACTCGGCCGACAGGGTGATGATCGGCAGCGAGCCGTCCTCGCCGCGGTTGGCCCAGCACAGCTGGCGGCCCAGACGGGCGCGGACCTGCTCGGTCAGCTGGATGACCGAAGCGGTGTGCGGCGCGGCCTCGCCCATGCCTTCCAGGATCTGCGGCAGGTCGCGGATCGAGACCCGTTCCTTGAGCAGGGCCTGCAGCACGCGCTGGATGGTGGCGGCGCTGACCACCGACGGGATCAGGTCGTCGACCAGCTTCTTCTGGCCCTCGGGCAGGTCCTTCAGCAGCTTCTGCACCTCGGCGTAGGAGAGCAGGTCGGCCATGTTCTCCTTGAGGATCTCGGTCAGGTGCGTGGTCAGCACGGTGGCCGGATCGACGATGGTGTAGCCGCGGAAGGTGGCCTCCTCGCGCATGGCTTCCTCGACCCAGGTGGCGGGCAAGCCGAAGGCGGGTTCGCGCACGTGCTCGCCGGGCAGTTCGACCTGGCCGCCGCGCGGGTCCATGGCCATCAGGCAGCCCAGGCGAACCTCGCCGGCCCCGGCCTCCATCTCCTTGATGCGGATCGCGTAGCCCTGGTTGGCCAGGCGCATGTTGTCGAGGATCCTGACCGGCGGCATGACGAAGCCGAACTCGGTGGCAAGGGTCTTGCGCAGGGCGCGGATCTGGTCGGTCAGCTTGCGGCCGTCCAGGTCGTTGATCAGGGTCAGCAGGCCGTAGCCCAGCTCGATCTTGACGTCGTCTATGGCCAGCGAGGCGCTGATCGGCTCCTCTTCGGGCTCGGCGGCGGCCGCGGCGGCCTCCAGGGCGGCGGCGCTCAGCGGCTCCGGCTCCTTGGCCTTGGTGGCGCGGCGATAAGCCAGGTATCCCGAGCCCACCGCAAGCGCGGCGAAGGGGATGATCGGCATGCCCGGGATCAGGGCGATGACGCCGGCCGAGGCCGAGACCATGCCCAGGGCGACCGGGTTCATGGCCAGCTGAGTGGTCAGGGCCTTGTTGGCGCTGCCTTCGACGCCGGCCTTGGACACCACCATGCCGGCCGCGATCGAGATGATCAGGGCCGGGATCTGGCTGACCAGGCCGTCGCCGATGGTCATCAGGGTGTAGGAGGCCGAGGCCTCGCCGAGCGGCATCTTGTGCTGGACGACGCCGATCAGGATGCCGCCGATGATGTTGATCGCGGTGATGATCAGGCCGGCGACCGCGTCGCCCTTCACGAACTTGCTGGCGCCGTCCATGGCTCCGAAGAAGGTGCTTTCCTGCTCCAGGTCCTTGCGGCGCTGCTTGGCGGTGTCCTGGTCGATCAGGCCGGTCGACAGGTCGGCGTCGATGGCCATCTGCTTGCCGGGCATGGCGTCCAGGGTGAAGCGGGCGGCGACTTCGGCGATCCGGCCCGAACCCTTGGTGACGACCATGAAGTTCACCACCACCAGGATGATGAAGACGATCACCCCGATGACGAAATTGCCCTGCATCATCAGGTTGCCGAAGGCGGCGATGACCGCGCCGGCCCCGTGCGAGCCCTCCTGGCCGTGGCCGAGGATCAGGCGCGTGGAGGCCACGTTCAGGCCCAGGCGATAGAGGGTTGCGACCAGCAGGACGGTCGGGAACGAGGTGAATTCCAGCGGCTTCTTGATCAGGATCGCCGTCATCAGGATCAGCACGGCGCCGGTCAGCGAGATGGCCAGCAGCAGGTCCAGCATGATCGCCGGAACCGGGATGATCAGCAGGACGATGATCCCGACGACGCCCAGGGCCAGGCCCATTTCGCCGCGCAGGATCCCTTCCCACAGCGACTTGGCGCTGGGGACCGAGGAGGCGGTCTTGGGGACGGCGGCGTCAGTCATTCAAATCTTCGATCCCGTAGCCTGGCTTTCGGATGGAGCGATTTGCGCGCCGTCACCAGGGTCTTAATCGAAATTAGCCATGTCCGGCGCCGGACCGATGGTCGCGGGCGCCGGTGCACAAGACGGTCCTAGGCCGCGGCCACCCCGCCCTGCGGCGGCGGCACCGAGACGCCCGCGTCGGAATATTCCTTCAGCTTGTTGCGCAGGGTGCGGATCGAGATGCCCAGGATGTTGGCCGCGTGGGTGCGGTTGCCCAGGCAGTGCTCCAGGGTGTCGATGATCAGCTGCTGCTCGACCTCGGCCACCGTCGAGCCGACGAAGGTGCGCGAGACGGCGTCGGCCGCCATCTGGGCGCCGCGGGCCACCGCGACGTCCGGAGCCGGGGCCAGGGGCTGGCCGTCGGGCAGGCGGATGGCGAATTCCTCGATCTCCGCGCCCGGCGACAGCAGCACCGCGCGGTGCATGGCGTTTTCCAGCTCGCGGACGTTGCCCGGCCAGCGGTGGGCGATCAGGCGGCGCTTGGCCTCGGCCGAGATCGGCTTTTCAGCGACGCCGTTGGCGGCCGAGTACTTCTTCACGAAGTGCTCGCACAGGGTGAGCACGTCGCCCGGACGTTCGCGCAGCGGCGGCAGGCGCAGGTTCACGACGTTCAGGCGGTAGAGCAGATCCTCGCGGAACGTCCCGTCCTTCACGGCCTGGACCAGGTCGCGGTTGGAGGTGGCCAGGATGCGGATGTCGACCTTGACCGGTGTGCCGCCGCCGACACGGTCGATCTCGCGTTCCTGGATGGCGCGCAGCAGTTTGGCCTGCAGGCGGGTGTCCATCTCGCTGATTTCGTCCAGCAGCAGGGTGCCGCCGTTGGCTTCCTCGAACTTGCCGACCCGGCGGGCCACGGCGCCGGTGAAGGCGCCCTTCTCGTGGCCGAACAGTTCGCTTTCCAGCAGGTTCTCGGGGATGGCGGCGCAGTTGACGCTGATGAACGGCGCCTTGGCCCGACGCGACTTGGCGTGGACGTAGCGAGCCATCACTTCCTTGCCCGAGCCGCTCTCGCCGGTGATCAGGATCGAGGCTTCCGACGCCGCGACCTGGTCGGCCAGGCGGATGACGCCTTCCATCGCCGGATCGCGGACGATCATCGGTCGGTTGTCGTCGGTGACGGCGGCCAGGACGGCGGCGATCAGCTCGGCGTCCGGCGGCAGCGGGATGAATTCCTTGGCTCCGGCCTTGATCGCCGCGGCGGCCCGCATCGGGTCGGCGTCGACGCCGCAGGCCACCACCGGCACCCGGATCCGCTCGGACTCGTTGGCGGCGATCAGGCCCGCGATGTCGAGCGTGTACTCGACCATCATCAGGTCGGCCCCCTGCCCGGCCCGCAGCGCGTGGGTCGCCGCTTCGCACGTTTCGACGTGCGAGACCTTGGCCCCGGTGTTCATCGCCATTTTCACGGCGACCGAGAGCTGTCCGTTCAGTTTTCCGACGACCAGGAGGCGCATCGTTCTATCTCCGTTGGGGCTGTTTTACCCCGGCAGTTCAACTGGTTAAGCTTTACTCGACGCCCGAAAGCGCCACTTGGGGCGGTTAGCCGGCGGCGTCGCCGTCCTTGATGATTTCCGTCATGGTCACGCCCAGCCGCTCGTCGACGACGACGACCTCGCCGCGCGCCACCAGGCGGTTGTTCACATAGATGTCGATCGCCTCGCCGACCTTGCGGTCGAGTTCGAGGATCGATCCGGCCGACAGCTGCAGCAGCTGGGCCACCGACATGTGGGCCCGGCCCAGCACGGCGGAGATGTTGACGGGGACGTCGAACACCGGCGCCAGGTCGGAGGCGATCTTGTCGCTGAGCTCGACCGGCATCTCGGAGGCCAGCATCGAGCCGCCGAATTCGTCGAGGGTGAGATTGTCTTCGGACATGACGATCAGCTTTCGCTAGCGGGCAGCAGGGGTTCGGCGTGGAGACCCTCGGCCGCGATGGCGGCTTCGAGGGCTTGAGCGACGCGGGCGGCCGCGTCGGTCGGGTCGAAGGCCGCGCGGCCGTCGCCCCAGTCGAGGAGGAAGGCGGCGGCCGGCAGTTGGGCGTCGGCGCGGGCCAGGATCTGGCCGGGAAAGCCGATGGCTTGCGCCGTCTGCTCCAGGGCGGCCTGGGTGCGCTCGACCAGATGCGGCGCGACCCGGACGCTCAGCTTGGGGCTGGCCTCGACCTCGCGGGCCAGGGCGACCAGGGCCGCCTGGGCCGGAGCCTCGGGAAATTGGTCCAGGGCCGCGTCGGCGATGGCCCGGCCGCAGGCCAAGGCCAGCATCGCCGAGCCCTCGCGATGCGCGTGGGCCACCGCGGTCAGGGTCGAGAAGGCGCCGTGGATCGCCTGGCCGATCGTGTTCAGGGCCATGGCGGCCTCGCGCTCGGCCTGGGCGACAGCCGATTGCTCGCCGGCGGCGTAGGCCTCGGCCTTGACGGCCTCCACCTCTTCGGCCGTGAAATTCTTCTTCGCGCGCGGCGGCGCGCTCACGCCGCCGTGGTCGTCGAACACGGTGTCGAAGGTGAAGCGCTTGGGGGTCATGTCGGTCATTCAGCCATCCCCCTAGTAGATCAGTTCGTCTTCGGCGCCGGCGCCGGCCAGCATGATCTCGCCCTTGGCGGCCAGGTCCTTGGCGACCTGCACCATGGCGACCTGGGCCTGGTCGACGTCCTTCAGACGGACCGGACCCATGCTCTCCATGTCCTCGCGCATGATCTTCGAGGCGCGCTCGGACATGTTCGAGAAGAACATCTCGCGCAGCTTGTCCGAGGCCCCCTTCAGGGCCAGGGCCAGCTGTTCCTTGCCGGTGGCGCGCAGCAGGGTCTGGACGCCGCCCGGATCCAGCTTGGCCAGGTCCTCGAACACGAACATCAGGGCGCGGATGCGCTCGGCGGCCTCGCGGTTGCGCTCTTCCAGCGCCGCGATGAAGCGGGCCTCGGTCTGGCGGTCGAAGTTGTTGAAGATCTCGGCCATCATCTCGTGGCTGTCGCGCTTGGACGTGCGCGCCAGGTTCGACATGAATTCGGTGCGCAGGGTCTGCTCGATCTTGTCGAGGATCTCGCGCTGCACCGGCTCCATCCGCAGCATGCGGGTGACGCATTCCAGGGCGAAGTCCTCCGGCAGCGAGGCCAGCACGCGCGCGGCGTGGTCGGACTTCACCTTGGACAGCACCACGGCGACGGTCTGGGGGTATTCGTTCTTCAGATAGTTGGCGAGCACCGCCTCGTTCACGTTGCCCAGCTTGTCCCACATGGTGCGACCCGCGGGACCGCGGATCTCCTCCATCAGCTGGTCGACCTTGTCCTGCGGCATGAACGACGCCAGCAGGCGCTGGGTCTGCTCGTAGGAGCCCATGATCGCGCCGGTCGAGCTCATGCCCGAGACGAACTCGACCAGCAGCTCTTCCACGACCGAGGCCGAGACCGTGCCCAGGCCGGCCATGGCCTGGGAGACTTCCTTGATTTCCTCGTCGTCCAGGGCTTGCCAGATCGCGGTGTGCTCTTCGCCCAGGGCGAGCAGCACGATCGCGGCCTTCTCGGGCCCGGCCAGCTTTTTGACGTCGTTGACGGAGGTCTTCATCACCTACTCCGACTCATGCAGCCAGGAGCGGAGGATCGCGACCGATTCCTCGGGATGCCGGTCGACGAACTCGGAGACGCGCTTGATCGACGAGGCCTTCACCTGGCCTTCGATCTTGGCGATGTCGATGCGCTGGTCCATGTCGCTGCCCGGACCGGCGATCGCCATGGTCTCGCCCATCTGGTCGACGACCACTTCCTGGGTCGTGCCGTCCGACAGCGTGACCATGCGCGTCACCGGGGTCGCCAGCGCCAGGCCCAGCGGGGTCGGCGGCGGGCTCATCAGGCTCTTCAGGAACGGACGGACCGCGAACAGCAGGATCAACAGGGCGACGACGGCCAGCACGGCCAGTTCGGCGAAGCGCATGATGTCGTTCTTGTCCATGCCGTCCAGCAGGCCGGCCTTGCCCAGGCCCTGGTCCTCGGGCTGCGGGAAGCGGACATTGACCACCGAGACCTGGTCGCCGCGCGTGGCGTCGAAGCCGACCGCGGTCTTCACCATCTGCTCCAGCTGGGCCAGTTCGGCGGCGGAGCGCGGGGTGTAGGCGCCCGGCTTGCCGTCCTTGCCCGGAGGGGCGGTGACGCCGTCGATGGCCACCGAGACGTCCTGGCGGATCACCGAGCCGGGCTCCTGGACGGTGGTCTTGGTGCTTTCCGAGATCTCGTAGTTGGTGACGCTCTCGTTGCTGTCCTGCTTGGAGCCCAGGGGCTGGAAGCCGTTCGGGGTCTGGCCCGGGATGTTCTGGGTCGAGGTGACCCCGCCGGTATCGTCGTTCCGGGTCTCGCTGGCGTTGTTGGCGTTGGTGCTTTCCGAGCGGATGACCTGGCCGTCCGGGTCGAACTTGCGCTCCTGGACCGTGACGCGGTTCAGGTCGAGCTTGGCGTTGACGGTGACGCGCGCCTTGCCCGGGCCGAGCACGCCGTCGAGCATTTCCTTGACGGTCTTGGCGACGCGGGCCTCGGCCTCGCTCTTGGCGTCCTGGGCCAGCTTGCCGGCCAGGCTCGCGTCATTGCCGGCGGACAGCGTCTTGCCGTGCTGGTCGATGACATTGACGGCCTCGGGCTTCATGCCGGCGACCGAACCGGCCACCAGGTTCTGGACGGCGCGGACCATGTCGCTCGACGG
This sequence comes from Caulobacter sp. Root1455, assembly GCF_001426905.1. Taxonomy (GTDB): domain Bacteria; phylum Pseudomonadota; class Alphaproteobacteria; order Caulobacterales; family Caulobacteraceae; genus Caulobacter. The sequence continues at coordinate 201,572 of NZ_LMFQ01000012.1, read as the reverse complement.
TTCGCGGCCGGTGCTGATGGTGACGGCGGCGGTCGGCTTGTCGGCGTCTTCCTCGAACAGCTGACGCTTGGGGATCACCAGGTGGACGCGGGCGGCGCGCACGCCGTCCCAGCCCTGGATGGTGCGCTCGAGCTCGCCCTGCAGGGCGCGCTGGCGGTTCAGCTGCTGGACGAAATCGGTCTGGCCCAGCGCGCTGCTGGTGTCGAAAATCTCGTAGCCGACCGAACCGGAGGTCACCAGACCCTTGGTGAAGATCAGCTGGCGGGCGGCGTTGACCTTGTCGCGGGCGACATAGATCGTCGAGCCGTCGCTCTTGGTCTCGTATTTGATGCCGGCGGTGTCGAGCGCCTGGGTGGCGGCGGCGGATTCCTTGGGGTCGACATTGGACAGCAGCAGCTCGTTGGGCTGCTTGCTCATCATCATCATCACGGCGGCGATCACGGCGATCCCGCCGACGACAACGCCCACGAGGGCGGCCAGACGGCCGACGCCAAACCTCTGAATCGCGCTGAGGAACTTATCCAACCGACGCCCTACCCCCTGAACGACGTTCCCGACAGAACGCCAGCCGCTGCGCGCCGAAGCACGCCTTCGCTAGGCAGGATTTACCCAGTGCAAGGTAAACGGGTCGTTTACAAAAGGCCCCTGCAAGGGGAGGCCAGGGGCGCCAAAAGGTCGCGGCCGCGTCCCTGGGGACGCGGCCGCCGATCTGTACAAATTGGGCCGGTCAGGGGTCGAAACCCTTGCGTCCCTACGCTTTGCGTCCCGCGAACTAGCGGTACTGCTGAAGCCGCGTGGTCCGAAGACCCGCCAGGCCGTGGCGTTCGATCGATTGCTGCCAGGCGAGGAATTCCTCGTTGGTCAACTTGTACCGATCGCACGCCTCGTCGAGCGAGAGGAGACCACCGCGGACGGCGGCCACCACCTCGGCCTTGCGCCGGATCACCCAACGCTGGGTTTCCGGAGGCGGCAAGTCGGAGAGAGTCAGCGGCGCGCCGGTCGGACCGATCACGTACTTCTCACCCCGGCTGTTCGTGCGCTGCTGCTGCAACATGGCTTTACGCCTTTCCCACAACCATCACTGTTGGAGAGGAATATACGCACCGGGAAATAACAGGCGCTTAATTCCAATAGTAAAGAAAGACTGAAACACGAGGCTTTCTCCCCACTCCAGTGATGTATCAATGTGACACAGGGTAATTAAGGTCAGTTAAGACCTGTAATTACCGCTTAATGCTCAGAAGCTCTTCTAGCATCTGGTCAGCGGTGGTGATGATCTTCGACGAAGCCGAATAGGCTCTCTGTGTCGTGATCAACCCCGTGAACTCGGTCGAAAGGTCGACCGTCGAAGCTTCCAGCGTGGACGGAGCAATCGAGCCCGCGCCGCCTTGTCCCGGAGTCTTCAAGCTATAGGTGCCGCTTTCATTGGTGACGCGATATGCATTTCCGTTCACCCCCTTCAATCCGTTGGGGTTCGAGAAGGTGGCGATCGCAACCTGTGCGATGCGGCGGGTCACGCCGTTGTCGAAGATCGCCGAAACATAACCTTCGTCGTCGACTTCGATGTTGGTCAGGTTGCCGAAGGCCGTGCCGTTGGTGTTGACCGACTGGACCACCGATTGGCTGTTGTACTGGGTCAGACCGCCGGCGGCGCTGGCCAGGTCGATCTGGATGTCCTGGTTGTCGATGCCCAGGCCGTCGGCCCAGCGCGGCGGAGTCACGGCCGGCGGAGGCAGGTTGGCCACGGTCGGGTCCGACGCGCCGATGTTGATCGCGGTCGGGGTGATGCCGCCGAACAGGTTGCCGACCGAGCTCAGCTTGCCGTCGGTGGTGAAGGTCACCTTGCCCGTGCTGATCAGGCCGTTGGTGTTGTTGTCCAGGTCGCCCGGCTTGGCGCGCAGTTCGGCGAACCACTCGTTGGGGCCCGGGCCCTTCAGCAGCGACAGGGTGACGGTGCGCTGGCCGCCCTTGGAATCCGAAACCGGGATCTGGATCTCGAAGTCCGGCTTGACGCCGGTGGTCGGGTCTTCGGCGTAGTCCGACATCGAGCGGGTCGTCGGATCATAGGCGCCGCTGGCGATGGCGTCGGCCTTGGTGTTCAGGCCCAGCTGGGTCTGGGTCAGGGTGACGGCGGGCGGACCGGCGGCGATCTGCACGTTCGGGGCCGTGCCCGGCAGGGTGGTGGCCGTCAGGAGGCCGGTGGCCGGGTTGTAGGTGTTGACGCCGGTGGCGACGGTGACGCCGGCCTGGCGGATCTCGACGGCGTACTCGTTGCCGTTGCCGGTCGGGCTGTAATAGACCGAGTAGCTGTTGGTCGCGCCGCTGCTGTCGAGCAGGGGGCCCTTGACCGCCACGGCGTTGGCCGCGGCCGAGACGGGCTGCTCGGAGCGCAGGTTGGCGTTGACGCCGACCCGGGTGGTCTTCTCGGCGGTGCCGCCGACCGTGCCGACATTGATCGACGACAGCTGGGTCAGGTCCGACGGATCGGGGGTGATCGTGCCGGTCACCGGATCGGCCAGCCAGCCCTGCAGATAGAGGCCCGCGTCGTTGCGCAGGTAGCCCAGGTTGTCGAGCTGGAACGAGCCGGCGCGGGTGAACGAGCGGCTGTCGGTGGCGGTCAGGCCTTCCGGCTTCTGGGTGCCCACGAAGAAGCCCGAGCCGGCGATCGACAGGTCCAGGTTCGAGGTCGTGGCCTGGGTCAGGCCCTGCTGGCTGACGAACTGGTGGGTCTGGGCCTTCACGCCGCCGGCGCTGTAGGTGGCGTTCTTGCTCTGCGAAGTGACCAGCGTCGAGAAGTTGGCCGAGCTGCGCTTGTAGCCGACCGTGTTGACGTTGGCGATGTTGTCCGAAATCGCGGCCAGGGCCGACGAGTTGGAGATCAGGCCGGAGACCCCGGCGAGCATGGCGCTGTTGATGCTCATGACTGCGATCCTGCGATGAAGTTCAAAAACGAAAGGGTTCGAGGGTTCAGCGCGGTTTGCGTTTGGGTCTCCGAAGAGACCGCGACGGCGTCATTCTGACGCCCGTTCATCGGGTGGTGACGGCCGTTACGTGGTCGTCGAGGGGGCGTTGGTGACGCCGATCACGGAGTCGAGCGGGACCTTGGTGTCGCCGATCCAGACCATGTTGACGCCGCTCTCGTTGGTGACCTTGGTGACGACGCCGTCGACGCGTCCCTTGGCCGTCGTGGTGATGTTCGAACCTTGGGAGTCGGTCGCGGTCACCTTGATGGTGTACTCGCCGCCGGCGGGCTGCTGGGTGCCGTTGGCGCTCTTGCCGTCCCACTTGAAGGTGTGGTCGCCGCCCGACATGTCGTCGGGCAGGACCGTGGCGATCGTGGCGCCGAACTTGTCGATGACCTCGACCTTGACCGCGGTGGCCGAGCGGCTCTGGGTGTAGCTCCAGGTCGCCTCGTTGTTCTTGAGCACCGACTTATCGGTCTCGGCGGTGACCTGCTTGCCCATCAGGTTGACGCCCTCGCTGATGCCGCCGCTGGTGTTCATGCCCACCAGGGCCGTCAGCAGATCGTTGGTGACCAGCTGCTGCTCGACGCCGGTCATCTGGGTGATCTGGCTGGTCATCTGGGTCGTGTCGGTGGGCGCCAGCGGATCCTGGTTCTTCAGCTGGGTGGTCAGCAGCTTCAGGAACGTCTGCTCGTTGTTGGCGAGCGAGTTCCGGGAGTTGTTGATCTTGTCGATGGTGGCGTTGCTGGTCGCGGCGACAGCCATGGCGGTATCTCCTAGATTCTGACGTCGACGCCGCTGCTGTCGGCGGCGCGGAGGCCGGGCAGCAGGACGGACGGAGACAGGGTGGGGATTTCCTCGCCCAGCGCCGATCGGAAGGCGCGGCCTTGGAAAGCCTGACGGCCGTTCTCGCCGTCCTGGAAGTTGAAAAAGGCGTTCTGGTTCTGGCCGCCGTTCTGCGAGTTCTGGCTGTCGAAGCTCAGGGCGCTGTCGGCGACGTTGAAGCCGGCGGCCGCCAGGGCCTGGCGCAGCTCGCCCGACTTGCCGCGAAGCTCGGCGGCGGCGGCCGGGTTGTCGAAGTTCAGGGCGGCGGTCAGCTTGCCGTCCTTGCCGATTTCGATGCGCACGTCGACGCGGCCCAGGCCTTCCGGCTGCAGGACGACGTCGAAGCGGCTGGTCTTGCCGACCACCGCCTTGCTGGCGATCTCGGTCGTCAGATGGCTGACCGTTTCGGGGCCGGCCTTGGGCAATTGGGCGGCGACGATCGGGGCCGGGGCGGCCGCGGTGCCGGGCGCGACCAGGGTCGGGGCGGTCGAGCCGGCGTCGGCGGCGGTCGCCACGGACGCGGCGTCCTTGAAGGCCGGGCCCTGGGCGTCGGCCTGATCCTGGGCGCCGCCCTCGGCCGAGCCTTCGCCAGTCGTCGCGGTGTGGGCCGCGGCGGGAACCTGGCCGTGAGCCGGCTCGGCGGCGTCGGCCACGGCGGCCGCGACGGCGGTCGCGGCGGCGGAGGCGGCTTTCGGTTCGACGGTCTTGGCGACCTTGCCGGTCACCGAGACGACTTCCGGCGCGGCGGCCTGGGCGGCGACGGTCTGAACGGCGGCGGGCTCGACGGCGTCGGTCGTCGGCGCGGCGGCGGCCACGGCGGCCACCGCGGCGGCATCGGCGGTCGACGGAGCCGCCGTCGGCGCGACCGGCGCGGTCACGGCGGCTTCGGCCTTGGCGACCGGAGCGTCGGAAGCGACGGGGGCGGTCTTGGTCTTGGCGGCGGCCGCGGCGGCGACAGCGAGTTCAGCGGCCGAGACCGCCGGCGTTCCCGGCAGGTCGAGGGCCGGGGCGGTCTCGGCGGCGTCCGTCGCCAGGGCGGCGGCGGGCAGGGCGGCGGCGGGAACGGCGTGGTCCAGGGACGGCGCGGCCTGGGCGACGACCGGCTCGAAGACGGTCTCGGTCGAAGCGGACTGGGCGGGGGCCGCGGCGGTCGCGTCGGCGTCCTCGGCGGTCTTCGGCGTCTCGACCGTCGGCGCCTGCATGGCGGCGATCAGGGCGGCCGCGGCCAGGGCGGCGGCGTCGGCCTGACCGGTGGTCGCGTCGGCGGCCTGGTCGTCGGTGGCGACGGTCGCGTCGGCGGCCTGGTCCTTGCTGTCGGTCTCGCCGGCGGCGGAGACGTCCGACGTCTTGTCCGTCTGGGCGGCGTCGGCGACCTTGGCGGGCGTCTTGGCGTCGGCGACCTTGTCCGGAGCGTCGGCGGCCTTGTCGGCCTTGGCGCTGGAGGCCTTGTTGTCCTGCGCTCGGTCGGCCGACTTGTCGGCGACCTTGCCGGCGTCCCGGGCCTCTCGCGTGGAGGCTTTGTCGTTCGAGGCGTTGGCGCTTCCGGTCTGGGCCAGCAGCGCGCCGAAGCCTTCGGCCGCGTCCTTGTCGTAACCACCGGCGAGCGCCGGGGTCGAGGGCAGGACGGAAGCGGGAGCGGCGATCGCGGTCATGCGTCGATGAGGTCCACGGAGGATGGCGGCCCAGAGAGGACACGCCTTGATCCGGACTTCCCTGAGCAACCGTCGGGCCAACTCGAATTTTTCAGCTAAGCGTTTGTTTTATTGGACATTAATCTTGCGTTTACGACTTCGGATAGGCCGACCACGGCGCTTTTTGCCGGGCTGAACCGGGCGAAAAGGGCCAGGCTTGCCGCGTCGTCGCGCCCCACCCCCAGTTGGCGCCCTCCTTGCGCATAGGTTTCTGTCGCTCGCTCGACGTCAGGAACGAATCGCCATGATTTTCAATGGCTTGCACATCGCCGATGGGGTCGAACCCCGCAACGCCCGGCAGTTTTCGCCGGGCAAGGTCGCGTCGTGCCGTTCCGGGTTTGCCGAGCTGGCCGGAGAATAGATCATGTCGTTGAACACCATCTTGAACGTTGCGACCTCGGGGATGATGGCGGCCCAGACGGGCCTGCGCGTCGTTTCCGACAACATCGCCAACATCAACACCGCCGGCTATGTCCGCAAGTCGATCGCCCAGTCGAACCTGGTGTCGAACGGCATGGGCGTGGGCGTCAACATCGACGCCATCAAGCGCGCCACCGACAAGTTCATGGCCGCCGCCAGCCTGAACGGCGCCGCCGACTCCGGCCGCACCGGCGCGATCGCCACGGCCATGGACAACGCCCAGAAGCTGTTCGGCGACCCGACCTCGACGACCAACTATTTCTCCACCCTGGACGATGTCTACGCCGCCTTCTCCATGGCGGTGGACGATCCGTCCTCGACCCTGCTGCGCAGCAGCGCCGTGACCAAGGTCGAGGACTTCCTCAGCGAGAGCAAGCGCATCACCTCGTCGCTGTCGAGCCAGATCACCGACACCGACAACCGCATCGGCGCCGACGTCGCCCGGGTCAACGACCTGCTCAAGCAGATCGACGCCCTGAACGTCGACATCACCCGCGCCAAGATGTCGGGCGCCGACGGCACCGGCTCCGAGAACGTTCAGAGCGGACTGATCAACGAGCTGTCGACCTATATGAACGTCCAGGTCAGCGACCGCGCCAACGGCGGCGTCACGGTGCGCTCGGCCGAGGGCGTCACCCTGGCGGGCAACGGCCCCGCCACGATCACCTATAATCAGTCGGGCCCGGCCAACGGCTACCTGACCGTCGTCACCGCCAACAGCGGCGGCCAGGTCATGCCCTTCTACGTCTCCAACGGCGAGATCCAGGGCCTGCTGGAGCTGCGCAACCAGGAACTGCCGAGCCTCTCCGACCAGCTGGGCGAGTTCGTCAGCCGCGCGGCCGAGGAACTGAACCGCGCGTCCAACGCCGCCAGCGCGGTGCCCGCGCCGAACCGCATGACCGGCAAGGACACCGGCCTGGACGCCAACACCGCCTTCGCCAACTTCACCGGCAAGACGACGATCGCCGTCACCAACGGGTCCAGCGCGATCGTCCAGCGCGTCGACATCGACTTCGGCGCCGGGACGATGACCGTCAACGGTGTCCCCGGCCCGGCCTTCACCAACACGAACTTCCTGACCCAGCTGAACACCGCCCTGGGCGGCACGGCCACCGCGGGCTTCGCCAACGGCGAGCTGAGCCTGAGCGCCACGGCGGCGACCGGCGGCGTCGCCATCGTCGACGACGCCACCACGCCCTCGAGCAAGGCCGGCAAGGGCTTCAGCCAGTTCTTCGGCCTCAACGACGTCATCCGCTCGGACGGCTATTCGCCCTACGAGACGGGCATGGTCGCCACCGACCCCAGCGGCTTCACCCCCGGCCAGACCATCACCCTGCGCCTGACCGACACCGAAGGCAGCCGCATCCGCGACGTCCAGGTGGCCATCCCGACCGGGACCGGCTCGATGCAGGAAACCATCGACGCCCTGAACTCGCGCAATTCGGGCGTGGGCCTGTACGGCTCGTTCTCCCTGGGCGCGAAGGGCGAGCTGAGCTTCACGCCCAACGGCGCCACGCCGGTCACCCTGTCGGTGGTCGAGGACCTGACCCAGCGCGGCGTGGGCGGCCCGTCGCTCAGCCAGCTGTTCGGCGTGGGCATGAGCGAGCGCAGCACGCGCGGCGGCCTCTACAAGATGGATCCGGCCATGGAGGCCGATCCCTCCAAGCTGCCGTTCGCCAAGCTGGACCTGACCGTGGCGGCCGGCGTTCCGGCCCTGGCGGTCGGCGACGGCCGCGGCGCCCTGGCCCTGGCCAAGGCCGGCGACAGCATCACCGCCTTCGCCAACGCCGGCGACACCGCCGGCTCCAGGAAGAGCGTGCTGACCTATGGCGCGGACTTCAGCGGCGCCATCGCCCGCAAGGCCGACTCCGCCACCAGCCGCAAGGAAGCGGCCGACTCCGTCAAGACCGAGGTCGACGCCCAGCGCCAGTCGCAGGAGGGCGTCAACCTCGATGAGGAACTGGTCAACCTGACCACCTATCAACAGGCGTTCAACGCCTCCGCCCGCCTGATCCAGGCGACCAAGGACATGTTCGATGTCCTCACCGGCATCATCTGAGGTTAAGCCATGACCCGCGTCTCCACCTCCGGCAATTTCGGCGTGATGACCAGCAACCTGATGCGCGCCCAGGTGCTGCAGAACCTCGCCGGCGAACAGGTCTCCAGCCAGAAGAACGCCACCGACCTGAAGGGCTACGCCAAGAACGCCGAGGTCCTGACGGCCATGAAGACCGCCCAGGCCAAGGTCACCGGCTTCCTGGACCAGACGAGCTTGGTCGCCAACCGCCTGGACGTTCAGGACATCGGCATCGGCCAGGTCGCCGACGCCACCCAGGACGCCCGCGACGCCGTCGCCAACGCCGTCGCGGCGGGCAGCGCCGAGACCCTGATGCAGCAGCTGACCGGCGCGTTCGGCGACGTGGTCCAAGGGCTCAACAGCCGGTTCAACGGCCGCTACGTGTTCGCCGGCGCCAAGTCCGACGTCCAGCCCACCACCGCCACCAGCATGACCGACCTGACCGCCGGCCCGCCGAGCGGTACGGCGGTGTCGATCCCCACGCTGTTCCAGAACGATCAGTACATCAGCAGCAACCGCATCGACGACACCACCTCGGTCGACACCGGCCAGTTGGCCGACCAGTTGGGCACGGGCGTCTATGGCGTCTTCCAGCAGGTCCAGGCCTATGTCGATGTCAACGGCCCGTTCACCGGCAAGCTGACCCAGGTCCAGAGCGACTTCCTCAAGAGCCTTCTGCCGACCTTCGACTCGGTCAAGACCGGCCTGATCACGGCCCAGGCCCAGAACGGCCTGAACCAGAAGCGCTTCGAGACCGCCCGGACCGACCTCTCGAACCAGGCCGACACCCTGACCACCATGGTGGGCGGCATCACCGACGTCGACATGGCCGAGGCGATCACCCGCCTGGAGTCCGCCAAGCTGGCCGTCCAGGCCTCGGCCCAGGTGTTCGCGAGCCTGCAGAACTCGTCGCTGCTGAACGTGCTGAAGTAGGACCGGCCGGCCTCAGCCCACGGGCTGGGCGACCGGGAAGGTCCACGATCCGTCCAGGATCGCCTTGCGCGGCCGATAGAGGCGCACCGTGTAGTTCCAGCCGGGCATGATCGCCAGGCAGTTGGCGACGCCCGCCCCGCAACCGCCGAACTGCACCCGGAACGACCCGTCGGCCTCTGGCTTGGCGGTCAGGTTGTTCAGCGAATAGCCGCCCCGCGCCCCTTGCTCCCCACCGGCTTCGAAGAAGCCCTTGGCGTTGTAGACGCTGATCGACCAGAAGCCGTCCACCGGCACGTCCTTGACGGTCAGGACGTGGACGGTCTTGCCGTCGTTGCGCGGCGGATCGACGCCGTTGTAGATCGCGGCCTCCCGCGGATTGCCGCCCCAGCCGAACGCCGTTCCGATCAGGTGGTCGATCGGATCGACCTGCGCCTTGCTTCCGAACATCTTCGGATGGCCGCCCAGCGCCGCCAGGACGGCCAGGGCGTCGCGGGCCTTGGTCTGCGAGACCGGATCCCAGGCCGGGCTTTCGAACACGCCGACCGCCGCCTGCCGGACCGCGACGCGATCCTGCGCCGCGTTGGCCGCCTTGAGATCCGCCGGATCGGCCGGATCGGCCAGGGTGCGGATGATCAGGAATAGATAGCGCGTCCCGACGGCGGCCTGGTCGTAGGTGTGGCGCCCCGGCCCGTAGACCACCTCGACCGTGTAGTGATCCTCGGACAACGCCTGCATCGACATGAAGCGCTTGCCGACGTCGGGCAGATCGATCGTCACCGGTCCCGCCGCCAGGTCGAACACCCCCGACGAATAGAGCGTGTCGCGGTTCATGCGCACGACGGTCTGGGCGTCGATCGGGGTCGGTCGCCGCGTGTGCTCCAGCTTGCCGAACGCCCCCGCGGCCGCCGTCTTGGCGAAATAGGTGTCGGTCTCGGCGCGGACGAAATTGTTGGCCGTCACGGGGATCGGATCACCCGTCGACGGCGCGGCGGCGAGCAGTCCCAGGGCGGCCAGGACGGCGGGCGTGCTCATTTGACGGCTCCCTCCACGCCCAGCTCCCGGTTCATTTCGTCCTCGAAGGCCTGGCGCTGGGCCGCGATGTAGCGACGGTAGCCTTCCGGATCGACCCATGCCGCGACGCCCTGAGTCTTGGCGCGGGTCCGCTTGCCCTCGATGTCGAAGCGCTCGGTGTGCGAGACCAGCCAGATGTCGGGCTTGAGCAGTTCCAGCCGGGCGGCGGTGCGGCGAAAGTCGTCGGCGATGCCGGGATAGGAGGGATGGCCGGCCAGCGCGTAGCCGGGATTGACGCTCATCCCGTCGGGCCAGACCACGACATAGGCCTTGCCGCCGTCGACGATCGTCGTGGTCCAGGTGGTGTCGCCCCGGGTGTGGCCGGGCGTCGCCAGGGCCGTCAACACGATGTCGCCCAGCTTGACCGTGTCGCCGTCGCGCAGCACGCGGTCGACCTTGGCGGCCGGAAAGCCCATCACCTTCCAATCGGTCCCGTAGTGGAAGTCGCTCTTGCCGCCGTCTTCCATCGAGGCGATGTCAGCCTCCATCATCGCCAGCTTTCCGCCCGACAAGTCCTTCAGATAGGCGATGCCTCCGGCGTGGTCGGCGTGGGCGTGCGACGTCACCAGCACCTTGATGTCCTCGGGCTTGAACCCGAGCTTGCGGATCGAGGCGGCGATCATCGGGCCCGACGACGGCATGCCGGTGTTGATCAGGACAAGGCCGTCCGAGGTCGTGATCAGATAGACGCCCAGCCCCTGGGTGCCGACGAAATACAGCGGCCCGGCGATCCGGACGGGCTCGGCCGGCTCCTCCCATTTCAGGGTCTTGCTGGCCAGGGTGATAAACAGCTTGTTGTCCTTGGCCAACTGGTCGCGCGTGGGCGCCTGGGTCTGGGCGCGCGGCGGGGCCGGCGCCGCCAGCAGCAAGAGAACGAGACCCAATGAGGGAAGGAGCTTCATCGCCACGTCCGCCGGATGACGCCCCTAGTGAAGCCCCGGGCGCCGGAGCCATCAATCGGTGGAATCACTAGGGTCGGGCGCGGACTTTCCCCTAATCCGACCGCCGGGCGGACGCCCGCGACACCCGCAACCTCGCAAAACCGGCCCTGAACCGCTATATGGCCGCGATGGACGCCGACACCGCTCTCTTCGCCCCCGCCGCCATTGCCCTCGCCCCCCCTTCCCTGGAGAGGGCCGTCGAGCAGGCGCGCGAGGCCGTGGGCCTGCCGGTCGGGACGCGGATCGTCGCGGCAATGTCCGGCGGCGTGGACTCCACCGTCACCGCCGCCCTGCTGGCCAAGGCCGGCTACGACGTGGTGGGCGTCACCCTGCAGCTCTACGACCACGGCGCGGCCATCGCCAAGAAGGGCGCCTGCTGCGCGGGCCAGGACATCATGGACGCCCGCATGGCGGCCGAGCGGATCGGCATCCCGCACTACGTCCTGGACTACGAAAGCCGCTTCAAGGAGCAGGTGATCGAGGACTTCGCCGACGCCTACCTGCGCGGCGAGACGCCGATCCCCTGCGTGCGCTGCAACCAGACGGTCAAGTTCCGCGACCTTCTGGACGTGGCCCGCGACCTGGGCGCCGAGGCCATGGCCACCGGCCACTACGTGCAGCGCAGCTTCGCTGCGGGGGCTAATCGACCCCAAATGCGCAGAGCCGCCGACCCGGCCAAGGACCAGAGCTATTTCCTGTTCGCCACCACGGCCGAGCAGCTGGACTTCCTGCGCTTCCCGCTGGGCGGCATGGACAAGCCGACCGTGCGCCAGGTGGCCGCCGAGCTGGGCCTGGCCATCGCCGACAAGCCGGACAGCCAGGACATCTGCTTCGTGCCCGAGGGCAAGTACACCACGGTGATCGACCGGATCCGGCCGCAGGGCGCCCTGCCCGGCGACCTGGTGCACATGGACGGCCGCGTGCTGGGCCGCCACGAGGGCGTCACCCGCTACACCATCGGCCAGCGCCGGGGCCTGAACATCGCCGTCGGCGACCCGCTGTTCGTCGTCAGGATCGACGCCGACAAGCGCCAGGTCATCGTCGGACCGCGCGAGGCCCTGCTGACCCAGGCCCTGTCGCTGAAGGAAGGCAATTGGCTGGGCGCCGAGGACAGCCTGGAAGCCGCCGCCGCCGCCGGCGCGCCGGTGCTGGCCCGCGTGCGCTCGACCCGCGAACCCGTCCCGGGCCGTCTGGCCCTGGTGGAGGGCGAACCGCGCCTGGTGTTCGACGTGCTGGAAGAAGGCGTCGCCCCCGGCCAGGCCTGCGTGCTGTACGACCCGGCCGATCCCGAGCGCGTGCTGGGCGGCGGCTTCATCGTGGCGACCGAGCGGGCCGCGCTCTAGGGCTGCTCGGCGCTTCGGCCGCTCGACTAGGCTCCGAACCCCTCTTGTCCGTCGTTGGGGGCGCGCCCGAGAACCCGGCAGGTCGAACGCCTCAAAAAGGGGCAGAATTTCCCTTTAGGTTGGGATATTTGGCGCTTCTGTCAAAAACTGATCCACATCACGTCGCATTTCGAAAAATAATTGCTCCGCGGGCCGAAAAATCACACGCCAAGCGCGTGACAACCGAAACCTTTGTGGCATGTAGGCGTATCTACTTTACGTGCGCGTCAAGTTTTTGACGCGGGCGTAGAATTCGGAGCAGAAAGCCCATGGCCACCGCCGCCTGCACCTACAAGCACCGCCCGGCCCGCCACGTGTCGCTGACCAGGCTGACCGTGATCCTGGCCAATCTCGCTGTGTGGGCCGGCCTGATTGTCGGCCTCGCGGTCATCGCGCGCTGATCTCGCCGACGTCCCGCTCCGCGTGGAACGGTCGGATCAGACGATCTCTTCGAAATCCATGCCGATCTTGAACAGGCAGTAGCCGGTCTCGTCGACCAGCCGCGCCACGTCGGGATTGGTGTCGGCACGGTCGCGGACGCGGGTGAAGCGCCAGTCTCGCGGATCGGCTCCGGCCGGAAACCCCGCCCCGTCCTCTGCCCCCATGTCCGCCGTCACCAGCCGGTAGGCCGGCTTGGCGCGATGGACGTGGAAGCGGTAGCTCACTCGGCGGCGATTTTAACCGAAGCCTCCAGGGCCTCGCCGACCGTCAGGGCCTGCTCCTCGTGCACCACACGCCCCAGGTCGCGGCCGTCGACGATCTCGCCGCAGGCCTCGCAGGCCAGCTTGGGATGGAAGTCGCAGCCGCAGGTCTTGTGCACGAAATGCACCGGTCCCTTGCCCACGCCGTAGACGTGCTGATCGCCCCATTCGGCCATGGTCAGCAGCACCGGCGACAGGGCCCGGCCTTTCGGCGTCAGCACGTATTCCTGGCGCGGCGGACGTTCCGAATAGCGGCGCGGCTCCAGCACCCCGTTGGCCACCAGGCTCTTGAGGCGGGCGGCCAGGACGTTGCGGGCCACGCCCAGGCGCTCCTGCCACTGCTCGAACCGTTTCACGCCCTGGAAGGCGTCGCGGAGGATCAGCAGGGTCCACGGATCACCGACGACCTCGAGGGTGGCGGCGATGGCGCAGCGTTCGTTGGTGTAGTCGGCGGTACGGCCCATCACGCGAAGGTGAAGCCTTCCGCCGGGGAATGCAAGGGTTGCTTTTGCAGACCGACAGCAGTAGGTTTTTTATAGCAATTGACTCTCTCGGTTGCGCACTGCGGCCCGGCGACAGCAACATCCGCATTCTGTCGTCGGCCGCTTTTTGCGCGAAAGGCTTGCGCCCGACGCGCCGGAGGGGGTTTATTCCGCCACGATTTTCCAAGGCCGGAGCTTATCCATGTCCAACGCCGATCCCGTCGTCATCGTCTCGTTCGCCCGCACGCCGATGGGCGGCTTCCAGGGGGCGCTGTCCGGGGCCAAGGCCACCGAGCTGGGGGCGACGGCGGTGAAGGCGGCGATCGAGCGGGCCGGCGTCTCGGGCGAGCTGGTCGAGCAGATCTTCATGGGCTGCGTCCTGCCCGCCGGTTTGGGCCAGGCCCCCGCCCGCCAGGCGGCGGTCGGCGCCGGCCTGCCCCTCTCGGTCGAGGCCACCACGGTCAACAAGATGTGCGGCAGCGGCATGCAGGCCGCGATCATGGCTCACGACGCCCTGGCGGCCGGCAGCGCGCAGATCATCGTGGCCGGCGGCATGGAGAGCATGACCAACGCGCCCTACCTGCTGACCAAGCACCGCTCGGGCGCCCGCATCGGCCACGACCAGATGATGGACTCCATGTACCTGGACGGGCTGGAGGACGCCTACACCCCCGGCAAGCTGATGGGGGCCTTCGCCGAGGACAGCGCCGCGACCTACCAGTTCGGCCGCGAGGCCATGGACGCCTACGCCGTGGCGGGCCTGGCCAAGGCCCAGAAGGCGGTCACGTCAGGCGCCTTCGAGGCCGAGATCACCCCGGTGACCATCACCACCCGCAAGGGCGTCGAAACGGTCAGCCAGGACGAGCAGCCGCTGAAGGCCGACGCCGCCAAGATCCCGACCCTGCGCCCGGCCTTCAGCCGCGACGGCGGCATCACCGCGGCCAATTCCAGCTCGATCAGCGACGGCGCCGCCGCCCTGGTCATGACCCGCGAGAGCGTCGCCAAGCGCCTGGGCCTGCCGATCGTCGCCCGGGTGGCCGCCCACGCCGCCCACGCCCACGAGCCGGGCCTGTTCACCACCGCCCCCGTGCCGGCCATGCGCAAGGCGCTGAAGAAGGCCGGCTGGGAGGTCGCCGACGTCGACCTGTTCGAGGTCAACGAGGCCTTCGCCGTGGTCGCGATGATCGCCCAGCAGGAGCTGGGCATCGATCCGGACAAGCTGAACGTCAACGGCGGCGCCTGCGCCCTGGGCCACCCGATCGGCGCGTCGGGCGCGCGCATCCTGTGCACCCTGATCGCGGCCCTGCAGGCGCGTGGCGGCAAGAAGGGCCTAGCGTCCCTGTGCATCGGCGGCGGCGAGGCCACGGCGATGGCGGTGGAGCTGGTCTAGAGCGCATCGACGTTCAGCGTCCGAGACGAAAACCTCGTCCTTCGACAAGCTCGGAATGAGGTTTTTCTACCGCCGCGGCCGGCAAAAAGGTCCTCATCCTGAGCTTGTCGAAAGACGAGGACCTCGCACCGAGCGTCAAATGTCGCCCGCTCCTACCCCGCCGAAACCGTCTTGGTCAGCAGATTCATCCGCCGGCCGCCCGGCATCTCGACGTCGCCGCCGCTCCACCCGGCGGGACAGGCCCCCGACCACTCGGCGGTCATGTTCATCTTGTGCTCGCCGTTCATCGCCGGCTGAGCCGCGCCCGTCGTGGTGCTGGTGACGTCCATCACGTAGCGGGTGTTGAAATCGCCCGCGACGTGAATGGTGCTGTCGGTCTTGCCGGCCGCGCCCATGTCGCAGGCCGAGACCACCGTCCAGCCGCCGTCCATTCCGCGCGTCATCGACTTGCGCTGGCAGCGCTTGTCGTCGCCCTGGCTATCCAATCCCATCTTCTCGTCGCTGGTCTCGTCGACGCAGAAGCGGAAGCTGCGCGTGAAGCCCTGCGCCTTGAGGGTCATGGTCTGGGTCCACAGGCCCGGCTTGCGCTTGGGCCAGGACGGCATGGTCGGGGCGGGCGCGGCCGGCGCGGTCGCGGCGGCCTCCCCCGTCACCGTCGACGGCGCCGGCGATGTCGCCGTCGCGGCCTTGGGCGTCTCCGCCGTCTTGGTCCCGGACTTCTGGCCGCAGGCGGCCACGGCCGCCAAGGTTCCGAACGCCACAAACACCGCTAGAGCCCGCATCGCCCACCTCTTTCGTGCGTTAGCCCCCAGGCCCATAACAACCTTGGCGCGCCGCGCCGTCCAGCCCATATGCGAGTCATGACAGACGCCTTCAGCCACAACCCCGCCAAGAGCCGCTACGAACTGGAGGTCGACGGGCGCATCGCCTTCGCCGACTACCAGCGCAGCGGCCATCGCCTGGTGATCCCCCACGTCGAGGCCGATCCCGCCCTGCGCGGCACGGGCGCGGCTGGCCGCCTGATGGGCAAGGTCGCCGAAACCGCCCGCAGCGAGGGCATGAAGATCGTGCCGCTGTGCAGCTACGCGGCGGCGTGGCTGAAGCGGAACGATCCGGAGATCATCGCTTAGGCCGACCGGGGACATGCCCTCGCGGCGTGTCCCCATCAGCATCCACGGCGCCAAGACAGGGGACACGCCGCAAGGGCATGTCCCCGGCTAAACCTGCTCGGCCAGCCAATCCCTGAACGCCGCCAGCGCCGGCGTGACCGCTCGCGACTTCAGCCAGGTCAGCCAGTACATCCCCGACCCGACCTCCAGGGCGAACGGCCGCACCAGCCGGCCCTGCTCCAGGTCGCGGGCGAACATCATCGACGGGGCCAGGGCCACGCCCGCCCCCTGCATCGCCGCCTCGACCATCACCCAGGAGCTGTCGAACACCGGCCCGCGGATCGGCGGCGGGGTCAGGCCGGCGGCGGCGAACCAGTCGGGCCAGTCGTCGGCGCGGTAGCTGCGCAGCAGAACCTCCGACTTCAACGCCTCGGGCGTCCTGAGCCGCTCGGCCACGGCCGGGGCGCACAGCGGCGTCATCGGGGCGGCGAACAGCGGCACGGCCTGGGTGCCGTGCCAGGCCCCGTCGCCGAACCGCACGGCGCAGTCCAGCCCCTCGCCGGCGATGTCGATGCGGTTGTTGTTGGTGAACAGACGCAGGTCGACGAACGGGTGGGCCTCGCGGAAGGCGGGCAGGCGCGGCAGCAGCCAGCCCACCGCGAAGGTGCCCACCACCCCGACGCTGAGCACCTCCATCACCCGGCCGGCCGAGAACCGCTCCAGCACCTCGCCCATGCGGTCGAAGCTGTCGCGCACCGTCGGCAGCAGGGCCAGGCCCTCGTCGGTCAGGGCCAGGCCGCGCGGCAGGCGGCGGAACAGGGTCGCGCCCAGCCGCTGTTCCAGACCCTTGACCTGGTGGCTGACGGCGGCCTGGGTCACGCACAGTTCGATGGCCGCCCGCGTGAAGCTCAGATGCCGGGCCGAGGCCTCGAAGGCGCGCAGGGCGTTCAGGGGCAGTTGCGCGCGGCTCATCTCGACACTCAGAATTTCTAGGGCCAAAATTTTCTAGGGCCTGCGCCGAAGTATCATCGTTTGATCCGGGGGTCACTCGTCGCTCATCCTGCGGGCCATGGAGAACCCGATGATCGACAGACGCCAAGTATTAACGGCTCTTTCCGCCGTCCCCGCCCTTTCCCTCGCCGGTCCGGCCGCCTCGGCCACGACGGCGCGACTGACCAGCGGCATTAGCCGGGGTATCGTCGCCCTGGAGGCTCGCGGCGGCGGCCGGCTGGGCGTGTCCGTGCTGGATACGGCTGACGGCAAGACCTTCGCCTATCGCGGCGACGAGCGTTTCGCCATGTGCAGCACCTTCAAGGCCCTGGTCGCGGGCCTGGTGCTCCGGCGGGTGGACCAGGGCCTTGAGCGGCTGGATCGGCGGATCGTCTACGGCAAGAGCGTGCTGCTGGCCCATTCGCCGGCCACCGAAAAGCATGTCGGCGAGGGCATGACGGTCGGAGCCCTCTGCGAGGCGACGGTCACCCTCAGCGACAACGCCGCCGCCAACGTGCTGCTCTACACTTTCGGCGGGCCGCCGGCTCTCACCGCCTTCCTCCGCGGCCTGGGCGACAAGGTCACCCGCCTGGACGGCTACGAGCCCGAGCTGAACGTGGTCCGCCCCGGCGAGATCCACGACACCACCTCGCCCAACGCCATGTTGGCCACCCTGCGCGCCCTGACCCTCGGCTCGACCCTGTCGCCGGCCTCGCGCCGGCAGCTGATCGCCTGGCTGGTCGCCAACCAGACCGGCGACGCGCGTCTGCGGGGCGGCCTGCCCGCCGGCTGGAAGGTCGGCGACAAGACCGGCAGTTGGGGCGACGACAAGATCGGGACCACCAACGACATCGCCGTGATCTGGCCGCCAGGTCGTTCGCCCCTGCTGATCACCGCCTATCTGAGCCGCTCGACGCTGGGTAACGACGGCCGCAACGCCGTGATCGCCGAGGTCGCGCGCCTGGTCACGGCGGCGGGCTTCGGGTCGTAGGCCCTCAAATACAACCTCAGGGGCGCGGCGATGAGCCACGTCGCAAGCCACTGTTCTTTAAGCCCTTTGCCCTAGTCGTGTCTGACGGTTCGCCTTAGCTTGGATGGAGCTGGGCAACCCGCGAAAGCAGGGTGATGACAGAGACGACCTTTTCGGCCTCCACCGGGCCAATCTGGAAGTGGACAGGCGGCGACTTCCTGAAGACCGCGGCCCTCGCCGTGATCGCGGCGACCGGCTACGCCCTGCTGGCCTATCTCTGCGTCGAGTTCCCCCGCAACTACGATCAGGTGGCGCCGATCTGGCTGTCCAACGGCTTCGGCGTGGCCTGCCTGCTGTCGTGCCGCAACCGCCACTGGCCGGCCGTGCTGCTGGGCTGCCTGGTCGGCGGTCTGGCGGCCGGGGCCCATGTGGGTGACCTCGCGACCGTCAACATCGTGCTGGTCAGCTGCAACATCATGCAGATCTTCGCCTGCGCCTGGGGCATGCGCCGAATCTGCGGCCCGGAAATCGACCTGGGCCGGGCCCGCGACATGATCGCCTTCGCCCTGATCTGCGGCCTGGCCGCTCCGATCGCCACCGGAGTGGTCGCCGCCACGATCCACACCGCCATGCGCGGCGGCGCGTTGCTGGCCAATATCGGCGTCTGGTCGCTGGGCGACATTCTAGGCCTGATGACCATCACCCCCTGTCTGCTGGCCCTGGTGCGCGTGCGCCGCTACCTGCGCGAGCGGCCGCTGTCGATCTCGGGCGTCGGCAGCCTGGTGCTGCTGCTGGCGGTGACCGTCTACGTCTTCACCCAATCCCGCCCCCTGCTGTTCATCGTGCCGCCGGTGATGCTGGTGGTCGCCTGGCGCCTGGAAGTGCTGGGCGCGGCGTTGAGCGCGACCCTCGTGGCGGTCGTGGCGGTGATCTTCACCATGGCCGGTCACGGCCCGATCACCCTGCTCCGGACCGGATCGTCCGACCAGGCGATCGTGCTGCAGCTGTTCCTGGCCACGGCGATCTTCATCAGCCTGCCCGTGGCTTCGATCCAGCGGCACCGTCGCCAGATGCTGCAGAGCATGACCGAGGCCAACGCCGCGATGGTCCGCAGCGAGGCGCGCTTCCGCCAGCTGGCCGAGAACGCCCAGGACATGATCATCCACAGCAACATGCGCGGGATCATCCAGTATGCTTCGCCGGGCTGCCTGCAGATGACCGGCTTCGCGGCCGAGGAGCTGGTCGGCCGCGAGGGCATGTTCATCGTCCACCAGGACGATCGCGACGCCGTGCGCGCCATTGTCGTCGAGCAGTTGGCCCAGTTGGCCGACCATCACGACGCCGGCCCCCGTCGCATCGAGTACCGCGCGCTCCGCAAGGACGGCCAGATGATCTGGCTGGAATCGCGCCCTGGCCTGCAGCACGATCCGCTGACCGGAAAGGCCACCGGCATCACCGACATCGTTCGCGACGTCACCGAGCAGAAGGCCATGGAGCGCCAGCTGCGCGAGGCCCGCAACGAGGCCGAGGCCGCCGCCGCGGTGAAGGGCGAGTTCCTGGCCAATATGAGCCACGAGCTGCGCACGCCCCTGACCTCGGTGCTGGGCTTCGCCCGTCTGGTCGACGACGAGCCGGACCTGTCGCCCGACGCGCGCCGCTTCATCGGCCGGGTCCTGAGCGGCGGCAAGGCGCTGCTGACCACCATCAACGACATCCTCGACTTCTCGAAGCTGGAGGCCGGTCAGCTGGAGCTGAAGCTGGAGCCCGTCGCCCCCGCCTCGCTGATCGAGGAGGCGCTGGACCTGTTCTCGCTGGAGACCGAGGCCCGAGGCGTGGCCCTGCGCACCGAGGGCCTTGAGGACCTGCCCGCCGACCTGCTGATCGACGGCGGCCGGCTGCGCCAGGTGCTGCTGAACCTGATCGGCAACGCGGCGAAGTTCACCGAGGCCGGGTCGATCACCGTCACGGCCGCCTATGACGACGCCGCCGAACGGCTCAGCGTCTCGGTGCTCGACACCGGCCCGGGCATCGCCACCGAGGACGTCGACCTGCTGTTCCGCCGCTTCTCCCAGGTCGACGCCGGCCTGACCCGCAAGCATGGCGGCACGGGCCTGGGCCTGGCGATCTGCAAGGGCCTGGTCGAGGCCATGGGCGGCCAGATCGGCGTCGTCAGCGTTCCCGGCCATGGGGCCTGCTTCAGCTTCGACGTCGTCGCCCCCTCGACGGCCCAGGCCGAGGCCAGCTCGGCCCAGGAGGCCGCCCCGCCGCTGCTGCCGCCCGCCTGCCGGGTGCTGGTCGTCGACGACAATCCGGCCAATCGCGAACTGGTCAACGCCATCCTGACCGCCATGGGGGCCGAGGTGGCCGAGGCCGTGGACGGCGAGGAAGGCGTGGCCGCCGCGGCCGCCCGTCCGTTCGACGCCATCCTGATGGACCTGCGCATGCCGCGCCTGGACGGCGCCCAGGCCGCCCTGCGCATCCGCGGCGAAGGCGGACCCAACGCCGCGACCCCGATCATCGCCTTCTCGGCCGACGCCCGCCCAGGCGGTCCAGGCGGGATCTTCGACGGCGCGGTGTCCAAGCCGATGACCGTCGCCGGCCTGATCGACGCGCTCAACACCGCCATGGCTTCGACGCCGGCCAGGACGCTCGAAGCCTCGGCCTGAACACCCTCGAAGAACATCGATCGTCGAGATTGCGCGAGAGGCCGCGCGCGCTAGGATCGCCACCCCGGAGCGTGACAGCCGAAGGTGGATGCCGGTTTCGGCGCCCGTCACGCTCCAGATGTTTGGACGAGCCTGTCCTTCGGACTGGCTCTTGGAGGCCATCCCCATGAGCGACGAACTCGTCTTCTACACCAACCCGATGTCGCGCGGCCGCATTGTCCGCTGGATGCTCGAGGAAGTCGGCGCCCCCTACCGCACGGTGGTGCTGGACTACGCGTCCACGATGAAGGCGCCGGAATATCTGGCGATCAATCCGATGGGCAAGGTGCCGGCGATCACCCATCGCGGCGTGACGGTCACCGAGGGCGCGGCGATCTGCGCCTATCTGGCCGACGCCTTTCCCGAAGCGGGCCTGGCCCCGCCGACCACCTCGCCCGCGCGCGGGACCTATTATCGGTGGCTGATGTTCGCCTGCGGGCCGGTCGAGGCGGCGGTGACCAACAAGTCCCTGGGCTTCGTCGTGCCGGACGACCGCAAGCCCATGGCCGGCTACGGCTGCCTGGAGGACACCCTGAACGCGCTCGAACAGGCGGTCAGCGGCAAGACCTACATCGCCGGCGACAAGTTCTCGGCCGCCGATGTCTATGTCGGCGCGCAGATCGGCTGGGGCATGATGTTCGGGTCGATCGAGAAGCGCCCGGCCTTCGAGGCCTACTGGGCCGGCATCAGCCAGCGCCCGGCGGCCAAGCGGGCCGCCGAGATCGACGACGCGCTGATCGCGGCGGCGAAGGAAGCGGCGGACGCCTGACCCGATCGCGGCCCGACAAAAAAATCCGCTCATCCCGGCCAACGTCGGGTGAGCGGACAAGGAAGCGGTGATCGCCCGGCGTCAGTCCGGCCGGGCGATGATCGCGTTCTAGGCCAGGACCTGGATCACCACGCGGCGGTTCTGGGCGCGGCCGTCGGGGGTGTCGTTCGGGGCCACCGGATCTTCCTCGCCGTACGAGATCGTCGCCATTCGGTTCAGCGGCACGCCCTGCTTGCTGAGGAACTTGCGCACCGTCTCGGCCCGCTCGTTGCCCAGGGTCTCGTTGTACTTCGGATCGCCGGAGGCGTCGGTGAAGCCCTGGATTTCGAGATAGACGTTCTTGTTGTCGCCCTTCAGCTTCGAGGCGAAGTCGGCCAGGCGCTGCTCGGCTTCCGGCGACAGTTCATGCCGGTCGAGCGGGAACTTCACCGAGTCGTCGCTCAGCACCACCGAGTACAGGAACTTGCCCTCGGCCAGCTTGTGGGCGTCGGTCGCGCGCTTCAGCGCTTCCTGGCTGGTGCGGTCGACCTCGGCCACCTTGGCGTCGGTGGCGTCGACCCGCGTGTTCACCGCGCCGACCTGTTCGTTGACGAAGCCCTTGGTCGCGCAGCCGCTGACCGACAGCCCGCCAGCCACCAGAGCGCTCACCATCATCATCTTATAATTTACGCTAATCATGGGACACCCTTCCACCTTTGCTTCAACACCGAGCACCAAGCTGGACCGTCAGACAGTCCAGCAGCGGCGCTTCGTCAGTTGAAAATCGACATTCGAAAGAGGCGAATTCTGGGCCTGTTCTGGACAGACTTGGCCATTCCCACGAACATCTCTACGCCGCTTCTTAGTAACGCGCGCGTACGCAAAACCCGGCCAAAGGTTCCCGAGAAATATTTGCGATATGTGAGGGGCGAGAGGTCATCCTGAACCTCTTTTTCGCGCTCCGCCAGACCCAAAAACGGGCGCGTCCGTGGGACGCGCCCGTATGGGATTCGCCGGCGGGCGACGCTTACTGCAGCGTCGCCTTGCCGATCGCCAGGCCGTCGGAGCCGGCGCCGACGGCGATCACTCCGCCGTCCTCCAGCTCGCCGGCCAGCAGACGCTTGGCGATCGGGTCGACCAGGTCCTTCTGGATCACCCGCTTGAGCGGGCGCGCGCCATAGACCGGGTCGTAGCCCTTGTCGGCCAGCCACTGCAGAGCCTCGGCGTCGAGCGCCAGGGTCATGCGGCGCTCGGCCAGCATCTTCTCCACCCGCTGCAGCTGGATGCGGACGATGTCGCCCATGTTCGCGCGGCTCAGCCGCTTGAACAGGATGATCTCGTCGACCCGGTTGAGGAACTCGGGGCGGAAATGACCGCGCACCATCTTCATCACCATCGGCCGCACGGCCTCCACATCCTCGCCGTCCTCCTGGTTGGCCAGGAACTCGGCGCCGAGGTTGGAGGTCATGATGATCAGGGTGTTCCTGAAATCGACCGTCCGGCCTTGCCCGTCCGTGAGACGGCCATCGTCCAACACTTGAAGCAGAACGTTGAAGACGTCCGGGTGGGCCTTCTCGATCTCGTCGAACAGCACCACCTGGTACGGACGCCGGCGCACCGCTTCCGTCAGCGCCCCGCCCTCGTCGTAGCCGACATAGCCGGGAGGCGCGCCGATCAGCCGGCTGACCGAGTGCTTTTCCATGTATTCCGACATGTCCATGCGGGTGATCGCATGCTCGTCGGCGAACATGAACTCGGCCAGGGCCTTGGTCAGCTCGGTCTTGCCCAC
Source organism: Caulobacter sp. Root1455 (assembly GCF_001426905.1). Lineage (GTDB taxonomy): Bacteria > Pseudomonadota > Alphaproteobacteria > Caulobacterales > Caulobacteraceae > Caulobacter. Next base: position 178,385 of record NZ_LMFQ01000012.1, on the reverse strand, counting down.
GCCCGTCGGGCCCAGGAACAGGAACGAGCCGATCGGCTTGGACGGGTCGTGCAGGCCGGCCCGCGCGCGGCGCACCGCGTCGGACACCGCTTCCAGCGCCTCATCCTGGCCGACGACGCGGCCGCGCAGGGCGTCCTCCATCTTCAGCAGCTTCTCGCGCTCGCCTTCCAGCATCTTCTCGACCGGCACCCCGGTCCAGCGGCTGACCACGGCAGCGATCTGCTCGGCGTCGACGACTTCCGGCGTCAGGGCCTTCTGGGCCCCGGCCCCGGTCTCGCCGGCCTCGGCGTCGGCCAGACGCTTCTCCAGCGCCGGGATCTCGCCGTACTGCAGCTGGCCGGCGCGGGCGAAGTCGCCGGCCCGTTGGGCGGCGGCCAGGTCGGCGCGCAAGCGATCCAGGGCCTCGCGGGCCTGGGCGGCGCCGCCGACCTTGTCCTTCTCGGCTTTCCAGCGCGCGGTCATCTCGTCGGACTCGATCTGCAACTCGTCGATCTCGTCCTCGAGCTTCTCCAGCCGCTGCTTGGACGCCGCGTCGGTCTCCTTGGACAGGGCCTCGCGCTCGATCTTCAGCTGCACCAGGCGGCGGTCGATCTCATCGAGTTCTTCCGGCTTGGAGTCGATCTGCATCCGCACCCGGCTGGCGGCCTCGTCGACCAGGTCGATGGCCTTGTCGGGCAGGAAGCGGTCGGCGATGTAGCGGTTGGAGAGCGTGGCGGCGGCGACGATGGCGGAGTCCGAGATCCGCACGCCATGGTGCACCTCGTACTTCTCCTTCAGGCCGCGCAAGATCGAGACGGTGTCCTCCACCGTCGGCTCGCTGACGAACACCGGCTGGAAGCGACGGGCCAGGGCCGCGTCCTTCTCGACGTGCTTGCGGTACTCGTCCAGCGTGGTGGCGCCCACGCAGTGCAGCTCGCCGCGGGCCAGGGCCGGCTTGAGCAGGTTGGAGGCGTCCATCGCCCCGTCGCTCTTCCCGGCGCCCACCAGTGTGTGCATCTCGTCGATGAACAGGATGATCGAGCCCTCGGCCGCCGTGACCTCGCCGAGCACGGCCTTCAGCCGCTCCTCGAACTCGCCGCGATACTTCGCGCCGGCGATCAGGCTGCCCATGTCCAGCGACAGGAGCTTCTTGTCCTTCAGGCTCTCGGGCACGTCGCCGTTGACGATGCGCTGGGCCAGGCCTTCGACGATGGCGGTCTTGCCGACCCCGGGCTCGCCGATCAGGACGGGGTTGTTCTTGGTGCGGCGCGACAGGACCTGGATCGTACGGCGGATCTCCTCGTCGCGGCCGATCACCGGATCGATCTTGCCGTCGCGGGCCGCCTGGGTCAGGTCGCGGGCGTAGCGCTTGAGGGCGTCATAGCCTTCCTCGGCCGACGCGCTGTCGGCGGTCCGGCCCTTGCGGACGGCGGCTGCGGCGGTCTCCAGACCCTGGGCGGTGGCCCCGGCGTCCTTGAGGATCTTGGCCGCGTCGCCGCCTTCCTTGGCGAGGGCGATCAGCAGGCGCTCGGTGGTGACGAAGGCGTCGCCGGCCTTCTTGGCGCCCTCCTCGGCCGCGGCGAACACCCGGGCGGTGTCGGGCTTCATGTAGAGCTGGCCGCCGGCGCCGTCGACGCGGGGGGTCTTGGCCAACAGGGCGTCGGTCGCCGCGTCGGCCGCGTCGGGCCGGCCGCCGGCGCTCTGGATCAGGGCGCGGCCCAGGCCGTCCTTCTCCTCGAGCAGGACCTTGAGCAGGTGTTCGGGGCCGAGCTGCTGGTGCCCCTTGGCCAGGGCCAGGCTCTGCGCCGACTGGACCGCGGACTTGGCGCGGTCGGAATAGAGGTCGATCTTCATGGTATCCCCAGTTCAGGCGGATTTGACCCAGTCGCCTTGATCAAGCGCAACTCGGTCCACGGGGATTTAGGTGTGGCCGATCAGCCACACAAGGCTCACCAGCCCCGTTGGGCGATATAGTTTTCCAGGGCCGCGATCCGAGTGGCGTCCGAAGGGTGGGTCGAGGTGAATTGCGGGGCGCTGGATCCGCCCTGGGCCTGCATGTGCAGCCACAGGACCACCGCCTCGCGCGGGCGGTAGCCGGCCCGCTGCATGAAGTCGACGCCCAGGCGGTCGGCCTCCAGCTCCTGCTTGCGCGAAAACGGCAGCAGGAAGCCGTACTTGGCCGCGTCGCCGCCGTAGCTGGAGATGGCCCGGGCGGTGTCGCCGCCGGTGGCCGCGCCCAGCACGCCCAGCAACAGGCTGGAGGCCACGGTCTGCGACTGGCGCTCGGCGGCGTGATGGGCGATGACATGGCCGGTCTCGTGGCCGATCACGGCGGCCAGCTGGTCGTCGTTGTCGACGATCGTGAGCAGGCCGGTGGTGACGCCGACATGGCCGCCGGGCAGCACGAAGGCGTTGGGCGCGGTGTTCTCGAACACCGCATAGTCCCAGGGCTGCTGGCCCAGGCCGGCGGCGTCGACCACCCGTTGCCCCACGGCGCGCACGCGGGCGTTGGCCCGCCGGTCCGTACTGACCTTGCTCTTGGCCAGGGCCTGGTTCCAGGCCTGCTCGCCGGCCTGGGTCAGGCTGTCGTCGTTGACGATGGTCATCTGCTGACGACCGAGTTCGGGGTTGTAGGCGCAGGCGGACAGGGCCAGGGCGGCGGTGAGGACAGGCAGGATCGGGCGCATGACGGAGTTCCGACGGGCTATCGGGAAAACTTAGGTGCAACACCTACCATTGTCATCCTGAACGGCGCCTGTCCGAGACAACCACCGAAAGGCTCACTTCCCGTCGGCGTACAGCTTGACCACCTCGTAGAGGAACTGGCGGCCGTTCATCAGCGCCTTGACCTGGATGCGCTCGTTCAGGCCGTGGATGTGGTCGCCGTCGACGCCCGCCATCAGGCCCGACAGGCCGTAGGTCGGCACGCCGGCGGCGTTGGTGAAGCGGCCGTCGGTGGCGCCGGTCAGCATGGCCGGGACGAACGGCACCCCCGGCCAGATCTTGGCCGCGACCTTGGTGGCCGGAGCCATGATCCGCGGGGTCAACGGCGGCGGCGGGCTGACCGGGTCGGGTTCGTCCGCCAGGGTGATCTTGATGGCCGGGTCGGCGACGATCTTTTCCAGCTGGTCGCGGATGACCGCGGGATCGTTGCCCGGCAGGATGCGGCAGTTGACGTTGGCCTTGGCGCGCTGCGGCAGGGCGTTGGGCGCATGGCCGGCCTCGACCATGGTGGCCACGCAGGTGGTGCGCATCATGCTGTTGCGCCCCGGGTCGCGGGCCAGGATGGCGGCGGCCGCCGCGTCGTTCGGATCCTTGACCATGGCCCGCATGGCGTCGGCCACCTCGGGATCGGGCTCGATCTTTGCGTTCTGCTCGTAATAGCCCTTGGTGGCGTCGTTCAGGGCGATCGGGAAGTCATAGGCCCCCAGCCGCGCCAGGCCGCCCGCCAGGTGGTAGATCGCGTTGTCCTTGATCGGGCGCGAGGAGTGGCCGCCCGCGTTGGTCACTTCGAGATTGTAGTCCATGTAGACCTTCTCGCCGACCTGGATGCCCAGCAGCCGGGGCTGGCCCTTCTCGTCCAGCTGGCTGTCGTCGCCTTCGTTGAGGGCGAAGTCGGCCTTCAGGGTCTCGGGATGGTTCTCCAGCAGCCAGGGCACGCTGTTGAACGGGTCGCCGCCTTCCTCGCCGCAGGTCAGGGCCAGCTTGATGTCGCGCTTGGGCTGAAAGCCCTCTTTCTTGTAGCGCACCAGGCTGTCGGTGAAGATCGCCGCCATGGCTTTGTCGTCGCTGGCGCCGCGGGCGTAGAAATAGCCGTCCTCCTCGACCAGCTTGAACGGGTCGCGCACCCAGTCCTCGCGCTTGGCCTCGACCACGTCGATATGGGCCAGGAGCAGGATGGCCCCGGCCTTGGGGTCCTTGCCGCGCAGGGTGGCGACCAGGGCGCCGAACTTGGGATGCTCGGGCGGGAACAGCACGCGCACGTCGCTGTCGGGGAAGCCCGCCGCCTTCAGCCGCGCGCCCATCGCCTCGGCGGCCGCCGTGCAGCTGCCCACCGAGGCCGTGGTGTTGATCTCGACCAGCTCCTTGTAGAGCCCGCGGAAGGCGGCTTCGCCAGAGTCCTTGGGAGCGGACTGAGCTCTGGCCCCGGTCGCGACCAGGGCCGACAGGGCGGCCGCCGTCAGGAGAAAGGTCTTGGTCTTGCCGCGCATGGTCGCCCCCGAACTGTGAGGAGGCGAGGCTAGGCGGGGTTCGGCGCCGAGCGCAATGGGGGCGGAGCCAAAACGACGTCAGCCCCCGACAAGGTCGGGGGCTGACTGAAGATCAGTCGATGCTTGAAGAAGTCTAGACCTCTTCGGACTCCGGCGCGGCGCTGCCTTCGAAGCTGCGCGGGGCGCGGCGACGCTTGGGCTTGGCCGGAGCAGCTTCCGCGTCGGCCGCCAGCACCGACGAGGTCGAGACCGGACCGGTGTCCACGGCGCTCTCGGCGCGGGTCGACTTGCGGCCCAGGAAGGCCGGGGCGTGGCTGACGTCGCCGTCCTGGCCCCGCAGCAGCGGCGAGGCCTGGGCCTCGCTGGTCAGCGGCGTGGCCTGGGGCTCGATCACCGCCATCGGATCGCGGTCGCGCGGCGCGCGGTCGCGGCGCGGACGCTCGCGGCGGCCTTCGCCCCCTTGGTTGTCACGAGCTTGAACCTCGACGCCTTCGGCGGCGGCGGGACGATCCTCGCGCGGACGCTCGTCGCGGAAGCGGTCTTCCCGCGGGCGGTCGTCACGGGGGCGGTCGTCACGGGGACGGTCTTCCCTCGGACGGTCGTCGCGCGGGCGATCATCGCGAGGACGGTCATCCCGGGGGCGATCGTCGCGGGGCCGGTCGTCGCGGGGCCGGTCCTCGCGGTCGCGCCAACGGTCGCGGCGGCCTTGGCCCTGACCCGGCTGGCCGTCGAAGCGGTCGCGGCTTTGGTTGTTGTCGCGGGGACGGTCGTCGCGCTGTCCGTCACGGGGACGATCGTCGCGGGGACGGTTCTCGAACCGGTCGCGGCGCTGCTCGCCGCCCTGGCCGTCGCCGCCCTCGCCCTCGGCCGGAGCCTCGGTCTGGGTCGCTTCGGGGGTTTCGGGCTGCTCTTCCGGTTCGGCCTCGAAATCGATCTCGTAAGCCGAATAGGCGTCCTTGCCGATGATGTCGCTGACCGGGCGATTCGGCTGGATGGCTCGCAGGACGCGGAAATAGTGCTCAGCGTGCTGCAGATAGTTCTCGGCCAGCACCCGGTCGCCGGACGACGTCGCGTCGCGAGCCAGCTGCTGGTACTTCTCGTAGACGCTCTGGGCCGCGCCGCGCACCTTGACGCCTTCGGGGCCGTTCGAATCGAAGGCCCGGTTGGCGTTGTGCTGCTGAGGCTTGCCGCCGCTACCCGCTCCGCCGCGATTGTTGCGGCCGCGCTGGCGCTTCATGCCCTTGAAATCTCTCATCTTCTCTTCTGAACCTGTCCGGCGGCGATCTGCGCGTCCGGTGTTTGGCCTCTGGAGCGGGGTGGAACCCTGTTAGGTTCTGCCTTCGATGTTCTAGAGACGTTGGTTTCCGTAGAGCCTCCGCCCGGTTCGGGCGCGGCGATCAGCCGGGTCGGCCGTTCGCGCCTGCCGGGGGAGCCTCGCGGTCATCTAGACGACCGCTTTTCCCTTCACCCGGCGTTTTGGAAGGAGACGTTACTCGTCTACCGCCTCACGTCAGGGTTTCCAAGGAATTTTTCAATCAGGGACTTTGGCGGCTATTTGGTACCGGTGACAACGCGGTCGTTGACGGACAGATCCTTGATGGTCCGCACGTTCTGGGCGCCGGCCTGCTTGAACAGGGTCTCGACGTCCTCGGACTGGTCGTAGCCGATCTCGACGGCGAACATCGCGCCGGGCTTGAGCACCCGCAGGATCTCGCCGGCCAGGAACCGGTAAGCGTCCAGGCCGTCCGGACCGCCGTCCAGGGCCAGGCGCGGCTCGTGGTCGCGGACCTCGGGCTCCAGGGTCTCGATCACGTGGGTGGCGATGTAGGGCGGGTTGGAGACCACCAGGTCGAAGCTGTCGTCGCCCAGGCCGTTGGTCCAGTCGCCGCGCAGCAGGGCCACGCGGCCGGCCAGGTCGAGATTGGCGGCGTTCTCGCGGGCCACGGCCAGGGCCTCTTCCGAGACGTCGACGCCCAGGCCCTTGGCGGCCGGACGCTCGGCCAGCACCGCCAGCAGGATCGTGCCCGAACCGACGCCCAGATCGAGCATGTTGAAGCTCATCTGCTCGGGAAAGGCCTTGAGCACCTCGTCGACGATGACCTCGGTCTCGGGGCGCGGGGTCAGGACGTTCTTGTTGACCTGCAGCAGGATCTTCCAGAACCCCTTGCGGCCGATGATGTGGCTGACCGGCTCGCGACGCGCGCGGCGGTTCAGGAAATCATCCAGCGTCGCCATCTGCGCCTCGGTCAGCACGCGGTAGGGGTCGGTGATGATGTCGGTGCGGGTGACGTTGGCGGCCACTTCCAGCAGCAGGCGAGCGTCGATGGCCGGCTGATCGATCTGAACGTTCTTCAGACGATCCTTGGCGGCGTTCCAGGCTTTGACGAGGGTCAGGGTCATGGGCGGCGTCTTACTCCGCCTCGCGCGCGGAGGCGACCTTTTCGGGCTCAAATTTCCTCAATCGAGATTGATCTCGTCCCCCTCGGCCACCGCCCCGCCCTCTTCCACCTTCAGATAAACGCCGCACAGCATGTGGCCGTAGTGGTCGAACAGGGCCTTCACCAGGTCGATGTCGCGCTCGGCGGTGATCGGGTCGACCTGGGTGGCGGCGCAGCGGACGATCGGCTTGAGAACCTCCGCCCTCGCCTCGCCCACCCGCATCGTCCGCCCAGCCCAGTCGTTCTCGACCCAGGCCGGCCAGCCCTCGACATAAAGGTTGGCGCGGAAGCGCAGGGGATCGACCGGCCGGCCCAGCCGAGCCTCCAGGTCGCGGACGCTGGCCAGGTTGACGATGGAGACGTAGCCGCTGCGGCTGTCCATGAATCGATGGTCGCCCGGCCCCTCGACCACGCGCAGCGGCCCCTGGACCGCCTCGCCCAGCAGGTCGGCCAGCCAGACCTCGAAGCCGCGCCGCCCCTCGGCCCCGCGCAGGTCGTCGGCGAAGTCCGGCCGGCCCTCGGCCCGGGCGGTGAACACGCCGGTCGCCGCATCATAGGCGGTGCGGGCCTTGGCGACCTGCGGGATCTTGGCCAGCACCGTGAACTTCATCTTCGAGACGTGGGCCGGGGCGGCGGGATCGAAGCCGCTGGGCCCGTCCTCGACGGCGTAGAGCCGGTCGCAGGGAAAGCACCGGCCGGCCGTCAGTTCGGCCCCGTCCAGGCGCTCGGGCGTGAACCCCTTGACGGGATGGCGATAGAGGCTGGCGATCCGGGCGTGCATGGCGCGCAAGGTCGGCGACGACTCAGCGCTTGGCAAGCCAAGCTCACTGGGGCGCGCGGAACGGAGCGGCGAGCGGCGTGTTCCTCCAGCGGAGGGCCCGACCATGACCGACAACGTTCCGCGACGCCCGTTCCGGTCGTGGATCGCCTCGCGGCCCTATCACCTGGCGCCCTGGATCGCCCTGCTGGCCCTGGTCCCCTTCGTCCTGCCCAAGCCGAGACCCGGCCACGCGCCGAACGAGACGCCGCTCGACCACCCGCCCGGCCTGTCCGAGGACCGGGCCATGCCGCCGCACGACTTCGACAAGGCCGAGCCGATGCGCGGCCGCGCCGCCCGGCATCCGCACCGCATTCCCGTCCTGGGCTGGCGCGACATCCTGTGGCGCACCTTCCGCGAAATCAGCGTCGACCGCCTGCCCGCGGTGGCAGGCGGCGTGACCTTCTACACCCTGCTGGCCATCTTCCCGGCCATCGGCGCGTTCGTCTCGCTGTACGGCTTGTTCGCCGACATCGGAGCGGTCGAGAAGCAACTGCAGGAGATGTCGGGCGTCTTCCCCGCCAGCGTCGTCAACATCATCGGCGAGCAGATGCTGCGCCTGGCCAGCCAGGAGCAGGCCAAGTTGGGCGTGGCCTTCGTGCTCAGCCTGCTGCTGTCGATCTGGTCGGCCAACGCCAGCATGAAAGCGCTCTTCGACGGCCTGAACGTCGCCTATGACGAGGACGAGAAGCGCAACTTCGTCACCAAGACGGCCTGGACCTACGTCTTCACCCTCTGCGCCCTGCTATACGCCGTGGTGTTGGCCGGCGTGCTGATCGCCGCGCCGATCCTGCTGGAGCGGGTGGGCCTGAGCGCCGCGGCGGTGATCTGGATCCCGCTGCGGTGGCTGATCGTGCTGGGGGTGACGGCCCTGGCCTTCGCGATGCTCTATCGCTTCGCCCCCTGCCGCGCCCGACCGCGCTGGCGCTGGGTGATCTGGGGTTCGATCTTCGGCGCCGCGGCCTGGCTGCTGGGCTCGCTGGGCTTCTCGGTCTACGTCAACCGCGTGGCCCACTACGACGCCACCTACGGCCCCCTGGGCGCGGTGATCGCCTTCATGGTCTGGATGTGGTTCTCGATCATGACCGTCCTGGTCGGCGCCGAGCTGAACGCCGAGATCGAGCACCAGACCGCCATCGACTCCACGACGGGTCCGGAAAAGCCGATGGGCGAGCGCGGCGCGGCCATGGCCGACACCGTGGGCTTGGCCTTCCACCCCTGGGAGTTCATCCAGCGCGAGGCCGGTACGGTCAAACGGGTGTCCGGCCGCTACTGGGGCCGCGCGCTGGGGCTGGGGCGTGGCGAGACAGGAACCAAGCCGCCGCCAAGCTGAACCGTGGGGCTTTTACCGCGCCCCGGCCTCGCCTATGTCGAAAGGCGCGAACCGGGGGGAAAGCATGGCGAGCACGGGATCGAAGGTCGCGGTTGCGGACGGCGAGGTCAGGACGCCGACCAGAAGCGTCTGGACAACGACGATCGGCGGCGGAGCCCTGGCCGCGTTCATGATTTTCGGCGTGGTCATGAACCTTCTATGGCCCATGGTCCATGGCCCGTGGCTGTTTAGCGCGCTCGCGGTGATCCTCGCGCTTGGCGCCGTCTATGCGATTGTCGATGCGTGGACCAGCCGGTGGCGGCTGTTGCCCGATCGGGTCGAAGCCAAGGGGCTGTTTGGGGTGGAAAGCCTCTCGCGCGCCAAGATTGTCGGCTTTCGCGTCGAGCCGCAGGACCACATCCGCCTGGAGTCGGTCGACGGTCGTAAACACGGCCTGAGCGTCCCGATGCACGTCGCCAAGAATCCGGTCTGGGCGGCTTGGTTCGAGACCCTGGAGAACCTGGACGCCGTGGCGTTCAACCAGGAGCTGGCGATCCTGGAAAAAGACCCGCGCCTGGGCGCCAATCCGACCGCCCGCCTGGAGACCCTGGGCTCGCTGCGCAAGCTGACCGGCCGCGCCTCCCTGGTCGGCATAGGCCTGGCCTGCTGGCTGCTCTTCTATCCGCACCCCTACGGGCCGGCGGTGGCGATCAACGTCGTCACTCCCCTCATAGCCCTGGCCGTCGCCAACCGCTGGCGCGGCCTGGTGAGCCTGATGGGGGATCAGGGCGAGGAGCCGACCATCAGCCTCATGGCCTTCTGGTTCATGCCCAGCCTGATCCTGGCCCTGCGCGCCTTGCTCGACATCGACAAGATCGACTGGATCCAGCCGCTTTGCGCCGGGCTCGGCCTGGCCGCCATCCCGTTCCTCTTCGCCCTGCGGGCCCAGCGGGTGTCGCCGAAATCCTGGGCGACGCTGTTCCTCGCGCTGTTCCTGGCGGTCGTCACCTTCTGCTGGGGCTGGGGAACGATCAGCCTGGCCAACTGGTGGTTCGACAAGGCGCCGCCGGCGATCCAGCGGGCCGTGGTCGTCCACAAGGGCGGGTCGGCCGACGACGATCCGACCCTCAGCCTCCGCGCGGTCGACGCCGGGGCGAACCTCCCGCTGATCGAGGACCTCAAGGTCTCGAAAGCCCGTTTCGAGGCCTCGCGGGTTGGCGGCGTCGCCTGCGTCGCCATCTATCCGGGATGGCTGGGCTGGCGCTATGTCGCGATGGCCCGCTGTCCCGCCGCCGCCCATTGACGCCCCTCCCCTCCCAGGACCCCGCATGATCTTCGCCCCCGCCGTCGAATCCGAATTCCCCGCCATCGTCGACCTGGTCAATTCGGCCTATCGCGGCCAAGGCGCCCAGGCGGGCTGGACCACCGAGGCCGGCTATATCGACGGCCAGCGCATCGACCTGGAGAGCCTCAAGCAAGACCTGGCCGAGGCGCCCAGCGCCACGTTGCTGACCCTGCGCGACGAGCCCGACGGCCCGTTGCTGGGCTGCGTCTGGATCGAGCCCGACGCCGAGGTTCCGGAAGGCGACGCCTGGTACCTGGGCATGCTGACCATCCGCCCCGACCAGCAGGACCGCCAGCTGGGCCGCGCCCTGCTGGCCCACGGCGAGACTTACGCTCACGGGCTAGGCGCGAAGCGGGTGCGCATGACCGTGGTCCACCTGCGCGACACCCTGATCGCCTGGTACCAGCGCCGGGGCTACGCCCTGACCGGCGAAACCAAGCCGTTCCCGGTCGGCGACCGGTTCGGCAAGCCGCAACGCGAGCTGTCGTTCGTGGTGCTGGAAAAAACGCTCTAGGGCCGCCTCGGCGCGACCAGACTCCAAACCGATTGACCGCTCAACCCTGGCAAGCATAGTCTTTATCTGGGGTTGAGCTTAGGGCGCATTTCCCGCCATGACGGAAGGCCGACGCGTCGCGATCCCGCGACCGCGATCTGTCGCGCCGGTCAGGCCGCCGAACCCTCCGCCGAACCTCCACCGGAAGACCCTCGAGCACGCGATCCATCCCCAGGACACAGAGGAGCAGCGCCATGAAAACGGGCGTCACGATCAGCAAGGTCATTCTCTGCACGACGCCCCATCTGGACTGGGACTGGATCCTGCCCTTCACCGCCCTCTGCTCGAACATCCCGCCGTACCGCATCGGCGAGTACAGCTACTTCAGCTCCACGGGCGGCGACGCCTTCACCATCTTCAGCCAGGCGACAGACCTGCTGGCGCCGAACGGGACGCCCGACCCCGCCTACTTCTATTCGATCTGCGAGATGGGTTTCCTGAAGGCGTTCACCGACGCCAATCCGCAGATCGCCGGCGTGCTGAAGCAGGCGGCCAGCAACCTCGAGATCCTGGGCGGCGGGATCACCTCGCCCGACAGCCTGCTGCCGCACGGCGAGGCCTTCATCCGCAACTATCTGACGGGCACGAGCTGGGTGCAGCAGGCCTACGGCCTGTTCCCCAAGCACGCCTATGTGCCCGACGACTTCGGCCACGACTCGCAGCTGCCGGTCATGCTGGCCGCCATGGGCTTGCAGGGCGTGGCCTTCGAGCGGGTGCCCGGCGGCCAGCCCACCAACATCCCGCCCCTGAAGGGCCAGGGTCCGTCGCCCGCCCAGTGGATGACGGACAACGGCACCGAGTTCGTCTGGGGCGCGCGCGACGGCTCCACGGCGATCGCCCACTGGCTGATGGCCGGCTACGGCCAGGGCTCCGGGCTCGACCCGAGCAACGCGCTCACCCAGATCCAGCTCTATATCGACGCCAACGCGCCGTCGTCGGTGACCCCGACCCTGTACGTGCCCGTGGGCACCGACTTCGCCCTGCCGACCGACACCGCCAGCTGCGTCGAGATCTGGAACCAGCAGAGCGGCTCGGCGGTGACGGCGGTCGCCGGCACCTTCGACGACTACATCCAGGCCATCGTCGGCAGCGGCCTGCTCGGCGCGCCGCAGGCTTTCCGCCCCCAGCCGTACTATTCGGGCTGCTACCAGACCCGGCCCCGCCTGAAGCGGCTGCACTATGACGCCACGCGCGCCCTGCTGGGGGCAGAGATCTTCGGCGTCATCGCCGGGGCGCGCAACGCCCAGACCTGCGGCGGCGCGTGGACGGTCGAGCTGCAGGCGCGCACCTCGGCCTTGCGGGAAGCCTGGCTGGGCCTGGTTCCCAGCACCCACCACGACTTCATCACCGGCACCGCGGCCGACTACGTCTATCGCGGCGAGCAGCTGCCGCGGCTGACCGCCGCCCGCACCGGCGCCAACGGCCTGCGCCGCGATGCGATGCGGGAAATCGCCGCCCAGGTCACGGCCGCGCCCCAGTCCGGAGAGCAGCCGGTCGTGGTGTTCAATCAGCTGGGCTTTGCGCGGACCGGCCTGGTCGAGCTGGCGGTTCCGCCGACCCAGAACCTCGCCGCCTTCTCCAGCGTGCGCACCCCGAACGGGAGCGTCCCGTTCCAGGCCGACGCCGACGGCGGCCTGCTGTTTCCGGCGACCTGCGACAGCCTGGGCTACACGACCTGCTACCTGTCCACCGACACCGTGCAGCCGACCACCCAGGCGACGATCACCACATCGGACGACGGGGCTTCCTACACGCTGGCCAACGCCCTGATCTCGGTGGACGTCAGCGCGGCCTCGATGTGGGCGATCGACACGATCCTGGATCTGCGGTCGGCCAATCCCCAGGCCAATGTGCTGGGCGGGACCTCCAACCAGGTCGGCTTCTACCTGGACGCCGACGGCAACAACTACCGCTACAGCTGCGAACAGGGGGCCTCGTATCCGCCCCTGAAGCTCGACACCAGCGTGACCACCGTCGTGACCGGGGTCCAGGTGCTGGAGACGGGGCCGCTGCGCGTGCGCCTGCAGGCCCAGCTCACCTGCACGGTGGCCGGCGCGGACTATCCCTATCAGCTGGAGTACCTGCTGGCCGCCGACGAGCCTTTCGTGCGCATGCGCACCACCGGCAATTGCCCGTTCGGCTATTCGGCGATGACGATGTTCGACCTGAGCGCCGAGGTCGACGTGATCGCCCAGGGCACGCCCTACCACTGGGACGACGCCCGCCAGGTCCGCTACTGGACGGGCCCGTCGATGCAGGCGACCCACGATTTCCTGATCCCGGAAAACACCTCGGGCGCGCCGCTCTGCGCGATCTATCACGGCGCCATGCCGGCCTGGGGCCAGGGCGACCAGAACAGCACGCTGCTGGTGGGGGGCCTGGCCCGCAATCCGGGCGAAAACTATTTCGGCTGGTGCCCCATCCCCGCGCCGCCCGGCGGCATCGATCCCGACGTCCATACGCTGGAGTATGCGTTCCGCGTGCCCACCGGGATCACGGTGGACAGCGACGGCAAGGCCGATCCCAGCGACGGCGCCCAACTGATCGAGGCCCTGGCCTACACCACGCCGCTGACGGCGCTGATCGCCCCGCCCAATTCGACCACCGCCCTCCCCGCGTCGATCTCCCTGGCCTCGGTGAGCGCCGCTTCAGGGACGTCCACGCCGATCCTGACGGTCGCCAAGCCCTCGGAAGCCGATCCGGCCAGCTTGATCCTGCGCGCCTACCAGCCTTCGAACGCCAGCATGGACGTGACGGTGTCGCTGGCCGGGCTGCAGACCCTGGGTGGAACCGTCAACGACGCCAGCCTGGTCACGGCGCTCGAACAGTCGATCAGCGGGGGCCAGACCCCGACCGTGACGGGGGCCGACATCGCCTTCACCGCCGAGCTGGCGCTGGCGACGCTGAAGGTGGGGTGGTCGGCGTGAGATCACACCCACTTGCCCCCACCTGACCGCTTCGCGGTCTGTCCGCCCCCATAGGGGGCGGAGGACGAACGCGGCTCCTCTTCCCCCTAAGGGGGAAGACGGTCGCGAAGCGACCCGTAGGGGGCAAGTGGTCTCCTAGTAGCCCTCTTCCAGGCTCGCCAGCCGCGCGGCCTGATCTTCGGCGATCAGCGGCTTGATGATGTCGTCCAGGGCGTCGCCCTCCATCACCTTGGGCAGGTTGTAGACCGTCAGGTTGATGCGGTGGTCGGTGACCCGGCCCTGGGGGTAGTTGTAGGTGCGGATGCGCTCGGAGCGGTCGCCGCTGCCGACCTGGCTCTTGCGGGCGTCGGAGCGGGCGGTGTCGAGGGCCTCGCGCTGCATGTCGTACAGGCGCGCCTTCAGGTTCTTCATGGCCCGCGCGCGGTTCTGGTGCTGGCTCTTTTCCGACGAGGTCACCACCACGCCGGTCGGCAAGTGGGTGATGCGCACGGCCGAGTCGGTCTTGTTGACGTGCTGGCCGCCGGCCCCCGACGAGCGGTAGGTGTCGATGCGCAGGTCGCTGTCGTTGATCTCGATCTCGACGTCCTCGGCCTCGGGCAACACCGCGACGGTGGCGGCCGAGGTGTGGATGCGGCCTTGCGCCTCGGTGGCCGGCACGCGCTGGACGCGGTGCACGCCGCTTTCGAACTTCCAGCGGCCGAACACGCCGTCGCCGGTGACCGAGGCGATGATTTCCTTGTAGCCGCCCATCTCGCCCTCGGAGACGCTGTCGATCTCGACCTTCCAGCCCTGCAGCTGGGCGTAGCGCTGGTACATGCGGAACAGGTCGCCGGCGAACAGAGCCGCCTCGTCGCCCCCCGTGCCGGCCCGCACTTCGAGAATGGCCGAGGCGTTCTCGTCCTTGTCGCGCGGGGCCAGCATCAGGGCCAGCTCGCGCTCCATGACCGGCAGCTTCTCGTCCAGCGCCTGGATCTCGTCGGCGACCATGGCCGCCATCTCCGGATCGCCGGCCATCTCCTCCAGCTCGGCGCGCTCGGCGCTCAGCTTGGCCAGGGCCTGGACGGACTCGGCCACCGGGCGCAGCTCGGCGTGCTCCTTGGAGAGCTTGACGATCTCGGCGCCGTCGGTGGCCGCGCCCATGCGGGCTTCGACTTCACGGAAGCGGTCGAGAACTTGGTCGAGGCGGGCCTGGGGCAGTCGCAAGGGGGAACGTCACGCTGTGGGAGAACGGGCGGTCTCTCTACCGCTCCGGACGCGCCGCGTCACCCCTTGGCGGGCGCGGCGGGGCGGAGGACCTGTAAAGCGTCGCCTTGCGCCCCCATCTCCCGGTCGCGGCGATCTCATCCCCCGCGCCGCGCTTTCCCTCGGAGCTCTCCATGCCCCTGTCGATGCACCGCGCCTCCGTTCCCGTCTTCGTCCGCGCCCTGAAGGTGCTGGCCACCCTGCTCGAGAAGGGCGAGGCCCACGCCAAGGCCCAGGGCCAGAACCCGGACGACCTGGTCGGCGCCCGCCTGGCCGACGACATGCTGCCGCTGTCAGGCCAGGTCCAGCGCGCCTCGGACGCCTCCAAGGGCGCGGTGTCGCGGCTGACCGGCGTCGACGCGCCGGCCATGGCCGACGAGGAAACCACCCTGGCCCAGCTGAAGACGCGCGTCGCCGACACCCTGGCCTATATCGAAAGCGTCGATCCCAAGGCGTTCGAGGGCAGCGAGGAGCGCACCGTCGAGCTGAAGCTGCCCGGCGGGACCCTGACCTTCACGGGCGAGGACTATCTGCTGACCTTCGCCCTGCCGAACTTCTTCTTCCACGTGGTCACCGCCTACGACGTGCTGCGCCACAAGGGCGTGCAGATCGGCAAGCTGGACTATATGGGCCCGGTGCGGAGCTAGGGTTCAGCCCAAAGCCCACCCACCGTTGTCATCCCGGAAGCCTCGCAGAGGCTGTCCGGGATGACAACAGATTGGGCGCTCCGACTGCTCCCCTACGGAACCGCCTTGACCTCCACCGACACCAGCGCCCGGGGCGAACGTCCCGGCCGCAGGTCGCCGTCGACGACCAGGCGGTAGGGCCCTTCCTTGGCGTCCAGCGGCTGGCCGTCCTTGCTGTCGGCGATGATCACCGGATTGGCGCGATAGATCGGGTCGGTCTCGCCCAGCGAATAGGTGCTGGTGAAGCCGTCCGCGCCCTTGGCGACCACGATCTGGTTCAGGTAGCGGCCCATCAGCCGGTCGCCCGACACCACCCCGGCCTGGCGCAGGGCCGCGTTCAGCAGCGCGCCCTCGTAGGTGATCTGTTTGCCGTGGGCGGTGAACGTCGCCTTGGCGCGCGGCAGGGCCTTCAGGTCGGCCGGCGTCAGCACCACGGAGTCGCGCCCCTCGACGGCGACCTTCAGGTCCTGGGCCAGGGCGGGCGTCGCGGCTCAGACGGCCATTGGGGCGATCAGGGCGGCGAGCAGAAGCGGCGGACGCATTTGGGGGGACCTCGTGTGGAGGCCCGATCTGGGGCCGATGCGCCCCATCGCACAACCCCCTCCCTTCCGCTCATCCCGGCGAATGCCGGGATGAGCGAATTTCAAAGGGACTCAATACAGCAGGGTTTTCCCGATCACCCCCGAGCCGTCCGGCAGCGGCGAGATCTGCTTGATCATCACCTGGCTGCCCTTGGCGAACCAGAAGCGGGTCACCGGCATTTCCGGGCGGTTGTAGTCGGCGGTGACCAGCCAGCAGTCGACCTTGCCGCCGCCCGGCAGGTCCAGGGTCTCCGATCCGGCCACCTTGAACACATAGGCCGCCGGCGGGCCGCCGCCCGGGTGGGTGAAGACGATGCTGGCCTCGTAGCCCGCCGCCAGCGGCAGGGCCTGGATGAACTCCATGTCGGTCTCGAAATTGAAGCTGGGCTGCGGCGAGGCGACCTCGAAGTCCTTGGCCGCGTTGTCGGCCAGGTCCTTCAGGCCGACGATCTTGTCGGGTTGGAAAACGAAGCCCTCGACCTTGGTCACGCCGTCCTTCTGCGAGCGGCGGACATGGGTCAGGGGTCGGAAGGTGCCGACCTCGAACCAGCTGTCCAGCTGACGGTCCGACGGCGTGGCGCCCGCCCCGTCCCAGTGCTGGACGATGTGCATCCGGCGCTGGCCGTCCAGGTCCTCGAAGCGGACTTCGCGGGTCCAGACGTCGGCGACGCGGATCGTGTCGCCGGTCTGCTTGTAGCGCAGATAGCGGTGCACGCCGGGCTTGAGATTGGCGAAACGGGCCAGCGGCTGGCCGACCGGCACCGGGGTGACGGCGGCCTGCGCGGCGGTGGCGACGCCGCCGGCCACAAGCAGGACGGCGACCAGGGAGGCGGAAAGCGCGGTACGAACGGCGAGGGACATGGAAGGCTCCGGATAAGGTGGCCGCACCAGAGCTCAACCGTCCGCCGACGCCTACTTAAGTTTCCGCAATCCTAGCCGTGCGACGACCAGCGCGGCGTGGACGGCAGGTCGGCCAGCAGGCGCGGGGCCTCCTTCGACGCGCCGGACTTCGACGCCTCAGTCGGCCGGGTCTCGACCACCAGCGGGTAGAGCGAGACCACCAGCAAGGCGGCCATGGTCAGGTTGAAGGCCCGCAGCACCGGCGGCCGGTCCAGGAAGCGCCGCATGCCCTGGCCGAACCCGGCCCAGGCGGCGCTGCACGGCGCGCCGACCAGCATGAAGGTCCCCGCCACGAAGAACACCCCGATCGTCGACCCCTCGGGCGTGTAGGTGGTCGCGGCGGTCAGGGCCATGGCCCAGGCCTTGGGATTGACCCACTGGAAGGCGGCGGCTTGCAGGAAGGTCATCGGGCGCGAGCTGGCGCCCTTGTCGGCGACGCCCTTGGCCGTGGCGATCTTCCAGGCCAGCCACAGCATGTAGGCGCCGCCCACCCACTTCAGCCCCTCGTGCAGCGCCGGCCAGGCCCTGAACACCCCGCCCAGGCCCAACCCCATGGCCATCACCATCACGCCCAGACCGGCGCTGATGCCCAGGATGTGCAGCACCGTGCGGCGGAAGCCGAAGTTCGCGCCCGAGGCCAGCAGCATCATGTTGTTGGGGCCGGGCGTGCCGGCGGTGGCGAAGGCGAACAGGACGAAGGCAAGCAGCAGTTGAGCGGTCATGACGGACACTCCAGACGTGGAATGTCACGGTCATCTTGTCAATTGCATCATGAGTCAAAACCTATATTGTTCCAGTGACAATTTTGGAGAACGCCGTTGGCCGGCTGGACCCCCACCCTCTCGCCCGGCGACACGCCGCTGTATGAGCGCCTGCTGGACGCCCTGCGGGCCGACATCGCCTCGGGGGTCCTGGGGGACGGCGAGCGCCTGCCGCCGCAGCGCGACCTGGCCCATCGCCTGGGCCTGGGCCTGGGCACGGTGACCCGGGCCTATGTCGAGGCCGAGAAGGTCGGGCTGGTGCAGGCCCATGTCGGGCGCGGCAGCTTCGTGCGGGGGGCGACGGCGGCGAAGCCCGATCGAACCGGCGACGGCGGCCCGATCAACCTGTTCCACAACATCGCGCCCAGCGGCCCGGCGGACGCGCGTCTGGCCGATACGCTGACGCGTCTGCGCCGGCGGCCCGACCTGATCGAGCATCTGGGCTATTCGCCCTCGGCCGGGCTGGAGGTCCAGCGGCGGGCCGGCGCGGCCTGGCTGGAGCGCAGCGGCGGCCTGACCGGCGCGGACTGGACCCGGCTGGCCTGCACGGCCGGCGCCCAGCAGGCCCTGGCCCTGGCTTTCGGGGCGGTGGCGCGGCCCGGCGACACGGTGCTGTGCGAGGCCTCGACCTTCTACGGCGTCAAGGCGCTGGCCGAGCACGCCGGCTACCGACTGAAAGGCCTGGCCATGGACGCCGAGGGCCTGCGGCCCGACGCCCTGGACGAGGCCGCCGCGACCGGCGCGTCCAGAGTCGTCGCCATCCAGCCCACCCTGCAGAACCCCACCGGCCGGATCATGAGCGCCGACCGTCGCGCCCAGATCGTCGCCGTGGCCCGCAAGCGCGACCTGCTGCTGATCGAGGACGACATCTACGCCGTCTATGCGCCCAACGCCCCGCCGCCGTTCGCGGTGCTGGCGCCGGAGCGGACCTTCCACGTTTCGGCGGTGTCGAAGTCGCTGGCCCCGGGCCTGCGGCACGGCTTCCTGATCGCCCCGCCCGGCGACCACATGGACCGGGTGCTGCGCGCGGTCCGCGCCCTGGCCTACGCGCCGCCGGCCTTCGGCGGCCTGATCGCCACCCAGTGGATCGAGGACGGCACGGCCGACGCCATCGTCGCCGAGGTGCGCGAGGAAATGACCGCCCGTCTGGTCCTGGCCCGCCAGATCCTGGGCGACGCCATCGAGACGCCGATGTCGGCCAGCGCCCCGCACGTCTGGCTGCCGATGTCGGAACTGGACGCCGAGCGCCTGGCCGGCCGGGCCCTGCGCGGCGGCGTCGAGCTGACCCCGCCGTCTGCCCCGGTCGTCGAGCCCGGCGCGACCACCGGCCTGCGGCTGTGCCTGGGCGCGGCGCGAGACCGCGAAGAGTTGGAACGGGGCCTGAGGATCGTCGCGGCGGCGGTGTCGGACGTGGACGAGCGTTCGCGTGCGGTGATCTGAAGGTTTCCGCCGATTTGTTCTAGCGCCTTCCGTGGAAGCGCCCGACACCATCGGGATCTGTTTCAAGACCCCAGCCAAGGAGCCGCCCATGGCGACCGCCACCGCCCGCATCGGCGACGCCCGCTACGCCACCGCCATCACCACCGGCCGCCACGCCCTGACGGCCGACGAGCCCGAACGCAACGGCGGCGCCGACGTGGGTCCCGCCCCGTTCGACCTGCTGCTGGCCTCGCTGGGAGCCTGCACGGCCATGACCCTGAAGATGTACGCCGAGCACAAGCAATGGCCGCTGGAGTCGCTGGAGGTCCGGCTGCATTACCATGGCGGCGAGACCCCGCCCCGGATCGAGCGCGTGCTGGTCCCGGCGGGATCGCTGGACCCGGCTCAGCGGGCGCGGCTGGCGGATGTGGCGGAGCGGACGCCCGTGACCCTGGCCATCAAGGGCGGAGTCCCGATCCAGACGTCGCTGGGATGATCCTCCCCCCTTGGGGAGGATCTAGTCATTCGGCCGCGATCGCCTCGGCGTCGGCCGCCGCCTTCAGCTGGGCCGCGCGCTGTTCGACCAGTTCGACGATGTGGTCGATCATGCCTTCGTTGGACTGTTTGTGGTCGGGCTTGCCGGCCATGTAGACCATGCCCGAACCGGCCCCGCCGCCGGTGAAGCCCAGGTCGGTCATCAGCGCCTCGCCCGGGCCGTTGACCACGCAGCCGATGATCGACAGCGACATCGGCTGGGAGATGTGGGCCAGCCGCGCCTCCAGCGCCTCCACCGTCTTGATCACGTTGAAGCCCTGACGGGCGCAGGACGGGCAGGCGATGATGTTGACGCCGCGGTGGCGCAGGCCCAGCGACTTGAGGATGTCGAAGCCGACCTTGATCTCCTCGACCGGGTCGGCGGCCAGGGACACCCGGATGGTGTCGCCGATGCCGGCCCACAGCATCGAGCCGATGCCGATCGACGACTTGACCGTGCCGGTGCGCAGGGCGCCCGCCTCGGTGACGCCCAGGTGCAGCGGGCAGTCGATGCGCTCGGCCAACTGGTAGTACGCCGCCACCGTCATGAACGGGTCCGAAGCCTTCACCGAGATCTTGAACTCGTGGAAGTCGTGGTCCTGCAGGATGCGGGCGTGGTTCAGCGCGCTCTCGACCATCGCGTCGGGACAGGGCTCGCCGTACTTCTCCAGCAGGTCGCGCTCCAGCGAGCCGGCGTTGACCCCGATCCGCATCGAGCAGCCGTGGTCGCGGGCCGCCTGGATCACGTCGCGCACCCGGTCGGGCGAACCGATGTTGCCCGGATTGATCCGCAGGCACGCCGCGCCGGCCTGCGCCGCCTCGATGCCGCGCTTGTAGTGGAAGTGGATGTCGGCCACGAGCGGGACCTTGGCCTCGCGGACGATGGTCTTGAAGGCCGTGGTCGAGTCGACGTCGGGGCACGAGACCCGGACGATGTCGGCGCCGGCCTCCTCCAGCTGACGGATCTGCTCCAGCGTCGCCTTGGCGTCGCTGGTCAGGGTGTTGGTCATCGACTGGACGGTGATCGGCGCGTCGCCGCCGACCTCGACATTGCCGACGCGGATCTTGCGCGACTGCCGGCGCTCGATCTGGCGCCAGGGGCGGAGGTGGGTGTGGTCTGCGGACATGCGCCCAATCTAAGGGGTTTGGCGCCAGAACCCAAGAGGTCCCCAAGAGCGTCACGTAAATGTCGCGGGCGCCACGATCCTGACGCGGGCGGGTGGTCTCTAGACCCATCCCGGGACGACCTTGGAGTTTCAATGAGCGGGCGACCGCAGCCGTACGACCCCCTGGTCCCGACGCCGGTCCGCCGTCGGCGAGCGAGGGTGGACGGCTTCATCGCCGGGCTGATCAGCGTCGCGGCCCATGGCGCGCTGCTGCTGGCCCTGTGGGCGGTGCGCATCCAGCCGCCGATGACCCCCGAGCCCGATCCGATCGTCGTGGCGCTGTACGAGCCGCCCCCTCCCCCGCCCGAACCGCCGAAGCTCGCGCCCGAACCGGCCGGCGATCCGGCTCCGGCCAAGCGCTCGCCGCCCAAGCTGCCCGTCCGCCCGCCGCGCCTGGTCCCGCCGCGGGAGGTCGAGACCCTGCCCGCCAAGCCGGCCCCGGCGCCCGTGGTGGTGGCCGAACTCGGCGAGGCCGACCTGATCGGCGCCGCGACCGCCGGCAGCGGATCCGGAGCCGGCGGCGCCGGGAACGGCCCGGGCGGCGGCGGTTGCGACATGGTGCGGCTGCTGCAGGACGCCCTGCGCAAGAACCCGCGCGTCCGCGCCGCCCTCGTCCAGGTCCACCCCGAGGCGGCGGCCAAGGGCAAGGCGGTGCTGGTCTGGAACGGCGACTGGGTGCAGAGCCCGGGCCAGGAGGGCAAGGGCCTGGCCGGAGTGCGCGAGCTGATCATGCTGGAGGTGGCGTTCGCGCCGAAGGCCTGCCGCGACGACCCGATGCGGGGACTGGTCCTGATCTCGCTCAGCGACGCCCCGGGGGCGCCGCGCCTGGCCCTGGGGTCACGCCGGTGGAACTGGTCGGACCTGCTGTTCGCGAAATCGGGCGGGCGACGGGGTTAGGGCGCGCCGCAAACCTAACCATCCACCCCTCTAACTCGCCGTCATCCCGGGCCTTGTGCCCGGGACCCCTGGTTCAGCTGACGGTGAAGCGAAATGCCGCGCAAGCGCGCCACACCCCTGCCTTTGCGCGGACAGAGGGGTCCCGGGCACAAGGCCCGGGTGACGGTTGGTGGGATTAGCCCTGCGGCTTCGGCGGTTGCGTCGCGACCGGAGCAGCCGGCGCCGCCGGGGCGGTCGTCAGCTTGCCCAGCGAGGCCGTCGGGCCGGGCATGCGGCTGGTCAGGGCGCCGGCGTTGTAGACCTCGAAGGCGCCGGGGTCGGAGACCTCGGCGATCAGGCCGCTGTTGCGCGGGGCGCGGAACGCCTCGCCGGCCGCCATCCAGCGGCTGAAATAGATCGCGCCGCCGGCGTCGTGGACGGTCAGCGAGCCCGGCTTGCGGGCCTGCAGGATCAGGCCGGAGGCCTCGGCCGGGGCCGCGCCGTACATCGGGCCCTTGGCCCGGAACGGGGCGCCGACATTGAACACCTGGTTGGGATCGACGCCGCTCTTGGCCGCCTCGGACGCACGAGCCTTGGAGGCGGCGCTGACGGCGTCGGCCGAACCGCCGTTGGCGGCGGCGTCGTCGAGGCCGGGGGTCTTGTAAGGCTCGGGCGTGGTCGACTCGACCGGCGCCGGCAGCGGCGCGCCCAGCGAGACCGAGCCGGGCGCGGCGTTGGGATCGACCGGAACGGCGGCCGGCGTGTTGACGGCGGCGGTCGCCTGGGCCTCGGCCACCAGAACCGGCGGGGCGTCCTTGGCGATGGCGCGCTGGGCGACGTTCCACAGCACGATGGCGGCCACGATCAGCACGCCCAGCGCCAGGATCAGGCCCAGGCGCGGGTCGCGCTCGTGGCGCACGCCGACCGGGGCGCGCAGCGGCTCGCTGTCGTCGGGCACGTCCACCTTGAAGCGGGCCACGGCGGCGTCGCCGTCCAGGCCCAGCATCTTGGCGTAGGATTTCACGTAGCCGATGGTGAACGGGCGCGAGGGCAGCTCGTCCAGGCGCAGGTCCTCCAGCGCCTCGATATAGCTCAGGCGGATGCGGGTGGCGTCGGCGACGTCCTGCAGGGTCAGGCCGCGGAATTCACGCGCCGCGCGCAGGGCCGAACCGATGTCGACGCCGTGGTCGATCGAAGGCTGGTGCGCGGCCACGGGAGCGTCTTCACGCTCGCCGTCGGCGACCAGATGCAAGTGCGGAACCCTGCCCGTATCCAGCGGCATGGCTGCCATGAGACCCCAAATTTCGCGTCACCGGAGAATTCGACCCCACTAAGGAGAAGAACCCAGCAACCGCCCCACCCGTCCTAGCCGGGATTTGTTAATACTTTATGGTCGATATCAAAGTAAGTCGCCGGATTCAATACACTATAAAGCCGCGCTTGGTTAACCCCGCCATGTGTAGGCGGGGGTCTATATGGCGACGTAAAGCTTGCGCGCCAGGGTCTCGATCTCGCCACGGAGCGATCCGGCCGAGGTCTTGAGCAGGGCCTCGACGTTGCGCCGAGCGGCTTCACGGTCGCACGACAGCACCATCTGCTTGACCGGTCCGATGCCGGCCGGCGGCATCGACAGACGGTCGAAACCCAAGGCCAGCAAGGCGAAAGCCTCCAGCGGGCGCCCCGCCATCTCGCCGCAGACCGAGACCGGCGTGCCGGTGTCGGCGCAGGCCTGCTGGATGGTCTTCAGGGCGCGCAGGGCGGCGGGGGACAACGGATCGTAGCGGTCCGAAACCCTTGGATTGCCCCGATCGGCGGCGAACAAGTACTGCATCAGGTCGTTGGTGCCGACCGAAACGAAGTCGGTCATCGGCAACAGCGCGTCGAGATGCCACAGCAGCGAGGGCGCCTCGATCATCGCCCCGACGTCCAGGCGGGCCGGTTCTGGGCGGCCGCGCTTCAACGCCCAGGCGACTTCCTGGTCGACGAAGGCGCGAGCGGCGCGGAACTCGTCCACATTGGCCACCAGCGGGAACATGATCCGCAGCTCGCGTCCGCGCGCGGCCTTGATCAGAGCGCGGATCTGCATGCGCAGCAGGGCCGGGCGGTCCAGGCCCATCCGAATGGCGCGCCAGCCCAGGGCCGGATTGTCCTCGCGCTCCAGCTCCATGTACGGCAGCAGCTTGTCGCCGCCCAGATCCAGGGTCCGGAAGGTCACCGGCATGCCGTCGGCGGCCTCCAGCACCTTTTCGTAGAGCGCGGTCTGGGCCTCGAGCCGGGGCATCTCCTCGGCCACCATGAACTGGAACTCGGTGCGGAACAGGCCGATGCCCTCGGCCCCGGTCTCGCCCAGGATGTCCAGATCGACGGCCAGGCCGGCGTTCATCAGCAGGGTGACCTTGTCGCCGTCCTTGGTGACGGCCGGCGTGTCGCGGATCCGGACGAACTCGGCCTTGCGTTGGGCGCGGACCTCCATCCGGGCCTTCAGCGCCTTGACCACGTCGGAGCGCGGCCGCAGCCAAGCCTCGGCGGTCTCGGCGTCGACCACCACCGGATCGCCCTCGCTGACCCGGTCGCGCAGACCGGCCAGGCGGCCGACGCAGGGGATGTCCAGGGCCCGGGCGACGATGCCGGCGTGGCTGGCGGCCGAGCCTTCCTCCAGCAGGATGCCCTTGAGCTTGGTGCGGTCGTACTCCAGCAGGTCGGCCGGCCCCAGGTTCCGGGCGATCAGGATCGCGTCCTCGGGCAGCACGCGCACGGCGTGGACGTCGCCCGACAGGTGGCGCAGCAGCCGGTCGTTGAGGTCTTCCAGGTCGTGCAGGCGTTCGCGCAGATAGGGGTCGCGGGCCTGGCCCAGGCGGGCGCGGTGCTCGGAGCGCACGCGCTCCACCGCAGCCTCGGCGGTCAGACCCGAACGCACGGCTTCCTGCAAGCTGCGGTTCCAGCCCCGGTCGTGGGCGAACATCCGGTAGGTCTCGAGCACCTCGTAGGAGGCGCCGACCAGGCCGTGCTGGCCTTCCAGCATCTCGTCGATCTGGGTCTGCAGCGCCTCGATCGCCCATTTCAGCCGAGCCTCCTCGGCCAGGGCGTCGTCGGACAGCAGCTGCTCGGGGGCCACCGGCTGCTCGTGCAGCACGGCCACCCCATAGGCCAGCCCCTCGGCGAAGCGCGTGCCCTTCAGCCGCTCGGGCTTGTGCGGCGCGATCTCGACGTCCTTGAGTTCGGTCAGGCCCAAGAGCTCGCCGGCGCTGACCATCTCGGCCAGGACCATGGCGATGATCTGCAGATCCTCGACCTCCTCCTCGTCATAGACCCGCTCGGTGCGGTTCTGGACGACCAGCACGCCGATCGTCCGGCCGCCGCGCAGCAGCGGCACGGCCAGGAAGGCGTGGTAGGGATCTTCGCCGGTTTCCGGGCGGTACGAGAAGGCCGGGTGGCTGGCGGCGTCCGACAGGTTCAGCGGCCGGCCCAGGCGCATGGTCTCGCCGACCAGGCCCTCGCCCGGCTTCATGCGGGTGACGTGGACGGCGTCGCGCGACAGGCCTTCGGTGGCGAACAGCTCCAGGTCGCCCGAGGCGCGGCGCAGATAGATCGAGCAGACCTCGGCGACCATCGAGATGGCGATGGTGCGCACCACCATGTCGAGCTTGGCCTGGGCGGGGCCGCCTCCGGCCATGGCCTCGCGAATCTGCCGAAGCAGGCTGCGTGGTCCCCGAACAGCGATCCCGGACGCCGCCATGTTTGCGCGCGCACTCCCCTATGTCCGATACGGCTTAGCCTGACAGAACGCGTCAGGGGTTAAAGAAGCCGAACGTCCTCAGGCGGGCTATAGCAGATTTCGCGCGGCGCACAGCGTTCGCTCGCGGTCAAATCGTGGTTCGCGCACGAAAAAGGCGCCGCCCCCGAAGGGACGGCGCCGGTCGTTCAGGCCGGAAGGCGGTTAGCGGCGCTGGCCGTAGTAGCCGTCGCCATACTGGCCGCCGTTGGAGCGGTAGCTGGTGTTGTAGCGGTCGCTGCGTTGGTCTCGGCCGTAGCGGCTGTCGTAGCCCGTGCGGCCGTAGGCGTTGCTGTACGACTGGCCATGGCTGTTGTTGTAGCCATAGCCGTTGCCGCCGTAGCCGCTGTTGTAGCTCGAACCGTAGCCGTGGCGGGTGTCGCGATAGCCGCTGGAATAGCGGTGATCGTGGTTGTTGCCGCCCGTCGAGGCGCCGAGGGCGGCCCCGGCGACGGCGCCGATGGCGATGCCGCCCTTGTCGCCGTCCGACAGCGCCGCGCCGGCGACGGCGCCGATCAGGGCGCCGATGACGGCGCGTTCGGTCTTGTTGCTCTTGTCGCCGGCGAAGGCGGCCGAGGCGGGCAGGACCAGGGCGCCGGTGACGGCCGCGGCGGCGGCGATCTTCGTGAACTTACCAAAGGTCTTCATGGCGTTGCTCCTTGCGAGCGTCAGGCCGGAAGAAGTCCGGTGCGGCGCTGTTGGAGCCTTTGTCGCATTCCGGCTTTGAACCCGATCTGAACGCTGATGTTCAGATTACAGTCATGTTTGCGGAACGGGTTTGGGACATGCCCACCGGCATGTCCCCGTCAGTGCACGCCGCTCTCGTCCGGTCGATGCAGATGCACCGACCACAGCACCCCGGCCAGCATCAGGACGATCGCCGTCGCCTCCAGCGGTAGGGGCCAGCGGGCTTCGTGCAGGAAGCCGTAGATCAGGGCGAACAGGGTCTCGAAGACGATCAGCTGGCCCGACAGGCTGAGCGGCAGCAGGCGGCTGGCGGCGTTCCACAGGCCGTTGCCGATCACCGAGGCGCCCAGGGCCACGGCCAGGCTGACGCTCCAGAACAACACCCAGGCGTTCGGGACGTGCGGCGCGCCGCCGAAGAAGAAGGCCGGAACGATCAGCAGCAGGGACAGCAGGCCGGTGACCACCCCGGTCAGCAGCGACCATTCGTGACTGTTGAAGCGCGGCGTGGCGGCCAGGCGGCGGGCGTTCCAGACGGCGTAGGCGGTCCACATCACCAGCGCCCCGACCGCCGCCAGCAGGCCCAGCACCAGCCGCCCGACGCCCACGCCGCTGGCGGTCTGGAAGGCGGCGATGTTGATGCAGACCACGCCCGCCCCGACCATCAGCAGCGGCGCGGCCAGCCGGCGCAAGGCGACGCCTTCGCCCGGCCCCTTTTTGCTTTGTTGGGCGCCCACCAGGGTGATCGTGACCGGCAGCAGGCCGATGATCAGCGAGGCCGGGGCGACGCCGGCGATCTGCACCGACACCGCCAGGCAGACGTAATAGACGATGTTGCCCAGCAGGCTCAGGCCCGCCAGGTCGCGCCAGTCGGCCAGGGTCAGCCGCCCCAGCACCTTGCGCGCGCTCGGCGCCAGCAGCACCGCCGAGGCCAGGCCGTAGCAGAGATAGCGCCCGGCGGTCATCTGCAGCGGAGTGAAGGCGTGGAGCAGCTTGGGCGCCAGGAACACCCCGCCCCAGAACGCTCCCGCGACGAGGCCGCAGAGAAGTCCGATCGCGAGGCGCTGCTGTTGGCTCATGCCTGGGAGGTAGCGCTCCGGAAGGCTCGGCGAAAGGTCCCGGAGCCTTGGCGGGGATCCGGAGGCCTATCGACATTCAAGTTCGGTGAGTGGTCCTCGTCCTTCGACAGGCTCAGGATGAGAACCATTGTGCGGGACGCAGCGGTAGAAAACCTCATCCTGAGCCTGTCGAAGGACGAGGTTTTCGCTTCCGAAGCCGAAGGTCGGTTCGCCCTACGCCGGGACCAGCGCCTCATCGTACGACACTGCCTGAGCCGCCAGGGCGCGATGGAAGGCCGGCCGGGCCTCGCAGCGGCGGACATAGGCGTCCAGCACCGGCATCGAGGTCACCAGGTCGGTGGTGCGCGGGATGCGCAGCACGGTGGTCATCATCAGGTCGGCGGCCGTGAAGCGGTCGTCCTCCAGATATTCGCGGCCGTCCAGCCAGGCGGCCAGGCCCTCCAGGCGCTTGGCCGCGAAGGCCAGGGCGCCGGGGCGGCGTTCCTTGGCCCAGGCCTCGTCGGCGAAGAACAGGTCGATGTGGAGCAGGTTCTCCAGGGCCGGCTCGACCGAGTTGAGGGCCGCGAACAGCCAGGTGTTCATCCGCAGTCGTCCCTGAGGATCCACGGGCGCCAGGGCCAGGGAACGGTCGGCGATGTGCTGCACGATCGCGCCGGTCTCGAACATCACGAAGTCGCCGTCCTGGAAGATCGGCACCTGGCCGAACGGCTGCAGGGCGCGATAGGCGGCGGTGTCCTTGTCGGTCAGCTGCAGCAGCCGCGCGGTGTAGGGAATGCCCGCCTCTTCCAGCGCCCACCGCACGCGCAGATCGCGCACCAGACCTCGGGCGAAGGGCGGAACCCAGGCGAAAGCACTGACCGTGATCATCTTCATGCTCCTCGTGACGAGGCCCCCGCGGGGCCTTCGAGGAGAAGTCGCGCCAGGCGGCGCGATTTCGACAGGGAGCGTGGAAAATTCCGGAGGTCAGCCGTGGCCCGGCAGCGCCAGCGGCTCGCTGATCGCCTCGACCAGTTGCTTGGCCTGCTCGACCGCGCCGTCGATGTCGCGCTCGATGAACGCGACCTCGGCGTCCGTCAGCGGATGCGGGGCGGCGATGACCTCGCGCAGATAGGCGCGCTTCTCGGGTTCGGTCATGGTCCACCAGCCGACGGTGTGGCCTTCCTCGATCACCGCGTCGCCCATGGCCAGCAGGTCGTCCTCGTCGAAGATCGGCCGGCCGGGCTGCTCGGGGAACCACTGGCCGTCGTCGGGCAGGAACTGGTCCAACTGCTTGAGCAGGGCGGCCAGCCAGGGGCTGACCAGCAGGGGCTTTTCGTAGCCGTCGCCGAACTTGGCGCGCAGCAGCAGGTCGTACAGCAGATCCAGCCCGGCATCGCCCTCGAAGGTGACGGACTTCTTCTCGGGATCGAAATGGAAGACCGACATGGAGGCTCCTGGAGGGGGGACGCTTCGACGTCATAACGTCCGAAGGCGACGTTTTGCTTACGGCGTAACGCCCCCTCCGTCACGCTGCGTATTCGCAGCGCGCCACCTCCCCCGCGTTGCGGGTGAGGAGGAACAAGGCGATCTTCTCCTCCCCCGTGCAACGGGGAGGTGGCCGCGAAGCGGACGGAGGGGGCGTTCCTCCGACAGAAAATCCTACAGCTGATCCAGCCCGTAAGCCGCGTGCAGCGCCCGCACGGCCAGTTCGGTGTAGGCCGCGTCGATCAGCACGCTGATCTTGATCTCCGAGGTCGAGATGACCTGGATGTTGATGTTCTTCTCGGCCAGGGCCTGGAACATCGACTGGGCGACGCCGGCGTGGCTGCGCATGCCCACGCCGATCACCGACACCTTGGCCACGTCCTCGTTGACGGCCACGTCCTCGAAGCCGATTTCCTTCTGGGCGGCGCGGACGATCTCGACGGCGCGGGCGGCGTCGCGCTTGCCGACCGTGAACTCCATGTTGGCGGTGTCGGCGCTGCGGGCGCGCGACTGCACGATCATGTCGACGTTCACATTGGCGTCGGCCAGGCGGCCGAAGATCTGCGACGACACGCCCGGATGGTCGGGCAGGCCCAGCAGGGTGATCTTGGCCTCGTCGCGGCTATAGGCGACGCCCGAGACGATGCGCTTTTCCATGATTTCTTCCTCGTCGCAGACGATCGTACCTTGGCCGGGAGCTTCCCCGGGTTCGACGAAACTCGACAGCACCCGCACCGGGACGCGATGGGCCATGGCCATCTCGACCGAACGGGTCTGCAGCACCTTGGCCCCCAACGAGGCCATTTCCAGCATTTCCTCGTAGCTGATCTTGGCCAGGCGCTTGGCCTTGCTCTCGATCCGAGGGTCGGTCGTGTAGACGCCGTCGACGTCGGTATAGATGTCGCAGTCGCCCTTCAGGGCCGCGGCGATGGCCACGGCGCTGGTGTCCGAGCCGCCCCGGCCCAGGGTGGTGATGCGCTGGTCGGACGTCACGCCCTGGAAACCGGCGATCACGGCGATCTGGCCGGCCGCGAGACAGGCCTCCAGATTGGCCGGCGGGATCTCCTCGATGCGGGCGCGGCCGTGGGCGTCGTCGGTCAGGATCGGCACCTGCCAGCCCAGGAACGAGCGGGCGTTGAGGCCCATGTTGCGCAGGGTCATGGCCAGCAGGCCGGCCGTGACCTGCTCGCCGGACGCCACGACGGCGTCGTACTCGTCGTCCGACTCCGGCAAGCCTTGCGCCGCGCGGCCCGAACCGTCCGTCCAGGCCACCAGTTCGTTGGTCTTGCCCGACATGGCCGAGACCACCACCGCCACCTGCTTGCCCGTGGCCACTTCAGCCGCGACCAGCCGCGCCACCCGGCGGATGCGCTCCAGGTCGGCCACCGAGGTGCCGCCGAACTTCATCACCAGACGTGACACGCCCTACCCCGTAAAAACCTAAGGTCAATTCTTGCGCCGGGAGCGGACGAACCCCGCCGCTCGCGCAAGCCGCGGTCTTCTAGCGGCGCTGGGGCGCAACGGCAATGTCGCTGAGGTGTCTTTTTCGTCGAGTGTGACGCCATGCCCTGTGCCGCCCGCCGTGTCATTGCTACATGAGAGGCATGAGCCAGTCCGCCGACGCGCCCCCCTCCGCCGGAAACGCCCCCTCCTGGAGCATCGACCCCGCCGACGTGGCGCGGTTCTCGGCCATCGCGGCGGAGTGGTGGAACCCGCACGGCAAGTTCGCGCCGCTGCACGTGTTCAACCCCTGCCGGCTGGGCTTCATTCGGGAGCAGGCCCTGGCGCGGTTCGACCGCGACGGCAATGCGCGCGCCCCGTTCGAAGGCCTGTCCCTGCTGGACATCGGCTGCGGCGGCGGACTGCTCAGCGAGCCGATGGCGCGGCTGGGCTTCACGGTGACCGCCGTCGACGCCTCGGAGAACAACATCAAGACCGCCGCCGCCCACGCCGCCGAGCAGGGACTGGAGATCGGCTATCGCCCGGCCACCGCCGAGCAGTTGCTGGCCGAGGGCGCGGGACCATTCGACGTGGTGCTGACCATGGAGGTCATCGAGCACGTCGCCGATCCGGGGGAATTTCTTCGGACTTGCTCGCGCTTGCTCGCCCCGGGCGGCCTGATGATCGTCGCCACCCTGAACCGCACCTTCAAGGCCCTGGCCCTGGCCAAGATCGGCGCCGAATACGTGCTGCGCTGGGTGCCGCCGGGCACCCACGACTGGAAGCAGTTCCTGAAACCCGACGAGCTGCGCGCCTTCCTGGCCGGCGAGCCTGTGCAGGTCCACGGGCCGTTCGGCGTGGCCTACAACCCGCTGACCGGACGCTGGAGCCGCTCGGCCGATTGCGACATCAACTACATGATGACCGTGACCAAGGACTAGGCTGGACCGGGCGCTGAGCGCCCAAACGGAACCTGTACCGCTGTCGCGCCTTCTATTGGCCAGGGACACCCTACCAAAGGATTGGCGGCTCGTTTTCGGGGGCCAGACGTCGATCCGTTCGTCGGAACGGAGAGAGCTATCATGACTTCCAAGACCACTGTGTGGCTGATGGCCTCGGCCGTCGCCCTGAGCACGGCCGCGCCTGTACTGGCCCAGTCGGCGGACGCCGCCTACCAGCAGCGCCTGCAAACCTATGGCGACCAGCGCGCCGCCTATGACGAGCGCTCGGCCGACTATCGCGCCCAGCAGAAGGCCTACCAGGCCGAACGCGCCAAGTACGAGCGGGCCCGCGCCAACTACGACCGTCGCTACGGTTCGGGCGCCTATGATCGTCGCTATCCGCAATACGCGACCCGCTTCGACAGCCCCGGCTATCAGAACAGCTCGGACTATTATCGCGAGCAGACCGCGTTCGATCGCGACCGCCAGTCCTATGAGGACGCGCGCCGCGACTACGACCGTCGCAACGGCTACGGCGCCTATGACCGCCGCCATCCCGACCAGGCGCGACGCTTCAGCGTCAACGGCGGGAACTACACCACCAGCAACAGCGATTATCTGAGCCAGCGCGCCCAGTACGACCGCGATCGCGCCGATTACGAGCGGGCCCGCGTCGACTACGACCGTCGCTATGGTTCGGGTTCGTATGACCGCCGCTATCCCGACTACGCCACCCGCTACAGCGCGCCCTCTGCCGGCGGCTACGGCGACAACGTCTCGTACAACGAGCCCTGCCGGACCGACGCCAAGAAGAACGCCGTCGCCGGCGGCGTGATCGGGGCCCTGGTCGGGGCCGTGGCCGGGTCGAACATCGCCGCCCGCAACGCCAAGCCCGAAGGCACGGTGCTGGGCGCCCTGGTCGGGGCGGGCGTCGGCGCCAGCATCGGCAACGCCTCGGCCAAGGGCCGCTGCGACGCCAGCGGCCAGTACTGGACCTATGACGACACGGTCGCCTATCGCGAAAGCGACCGCTATCGCGCCAGCTCCAACACCGCCTACGGCGACTACAGCCGCCGCTGCCGCCTGGCCCCGGCCGACGCCGACTATAACGGCCGCGTCGAGACCCGCTACGTCCGCGTCTGCCCCGACAGCGAGGGCCGCTATCGCGTCCAGGGCTAGCGCCTGAACGGGGATGAACGGAGCCGTCGGAGCCGCTTCATCCCCCATTCAGGTCGGAAAGGCGACACTCGTCGAACCCAATCTTCGCCTGGGCGTTCATTGCGCTCAGGGATCACAAACCAAAGAACGGAGCTCGCCATGCGCGCCCAACTCAAGACTCTCGCCGTCGTCGTCGCTCTCGGCTTCACGGCCTCCACCGTCGCGGTGACCGCGGCTGAAGCCCAGACCCGCCACAAGGTCTGGGTCTGCAAGAGCACCAAGAGCGCTCGCAACAAGGGCACCCTGATCGGCGGCCTGACGGGCGGCACGCTCGGCGCCGTGGTCGCCGGCAACGGCGCCAAGACCGAGGGCGCGGTGCTCGGCGGCGTGGTCGGCGCGGTCGCCGGCAACCAGATCGCCAAGAAGAATTCCAAGAAGAAAAACTGCCACTACGAGTACCGCTACTACTAAGCGACTCGGCCAGGCAGGTCGGGAAGGGGACGGGAAACCGTCCCCTTTTTCACGCCCCTTTTCGGGGGTGTAGGGGGCCTAGTTGACCTCGGTCTTCTTCGGCGCGGCCGGCGGCAGGGGCGCGATCTTGATGCCGTCCTCGACCAGGGCCTTGACCTCCTGGGGCGAGGCCTCGCCGTAGATGCCGCGCTCCTCGGACTTGCCGTCGTGGATGTCGCGCGCCTCCTTGGCGAAGCTGTCGCCGACATAGTCGAAGTTCTCCTCGACCCGGCGACGCACCTCGCCCATGGCGGTCATCATCATCTCGCGCATCTGGGCGCTGGGCTCGGGCGTGGACGCCTGGGCCTTGGTCCCGGCGATGGCGGGGGCCATGATCTGCTTGCGCACCGTCTTGGAGCCGCAAAGCGGGCAGTCGAGCAGCCCGCGCGCGGCCTGGTCGTCATAGTCTGACGACGAGCCGAACCAGCCTTCGAAGGCGTGGTCGTGGTCGCAGCTGAGCGCGTACTTGATCATCTTGGATATATGGGGTCAGGGACCCGTGAAAGCACGGGCGTTCTTCAGGGCCGGGATCGCCGCGCGGGCCTTGTCGACGGCCGCCAGGTCGAGGTCGGCGATCAACACGCCCGGCTCGTCGTGGTCAAGTTTCCCAATCACCTCGCCCCACGGCCCGACCACGATCGAGCGGCCCCAGGTGCCGCGGCCGTCCTCGTGGAAGCCGCCCTGGGCCGCCGCGATCACGAACGAGCCGGTCTCGATGGCCCGGGCCCGCAGCAGGATGTCCCAGTGCGCCTCGCCGGTGGGCCGGGTGAAGGCGGCGGGCACGGTCAGGATCTTGGCCCCGCCCAGCGCCAGGGCCCGATGCAGGGCCGGGAAGCGCATGTCGTAGCAGATGGTCAGGCCGAAGGTTCCCAGCGGCGTCTCGACCACGGCGGCGCGCTCGCCCGGCTCGTAGGTCGCCGATTCCCGCGCCGTCTCGCCGGTCGGCAGGTCGACGTCGAACATGTGCAGCTTGTCGTAGGTGGCGACGATCGCGCCCGTCGGGTCGATCACCGCCTGGCGGTTCGCCGCCTTGCCGTCCTCGCGCTTGACCAGGGCCGAACCCACGTCGATCCAGACGCCGAGCTCGCGGGCCAGGTCGCGCAGGCCGCGCACCACGAAGTCGTCCTCCAGCGACACCAGGGTCGGCAGCAGCTTGGCCCGGTCCTTCTGCAGGATGTTGACGCCCTCGGGCGTCAGGATGAACTGAGCGCCCCGCGCGGCGGCCTCGCGCACCAGCGGCGCGACGTGCTCCAGCGCGGCCGCGTGCGTCGCGGGGGTGCGGGTCTGGATCAGGCCGACTCGAAGAGGCGCGTACGGGCTCATGCCGCTAGGAGAGCATCCAGCTTGCCCTCGCGTTCCAGCGCGAACATGTCGTCGCAGCCGCCGATGTGCTGCTCGCCGACGAAGATCTGCGGGAAGGTGGTGCGGCCCGAACGGTCCATCATCTCCTTGCGCAGCGCCGGGTCCATGCCCGCCTCGATCTCGGTGAAGTCGGCGCCCTTGTCGTTGAGCAGCTTCAGGGCGCGGGCGCAGTAGCCGCAGAACGGACGGGTGTAGATAGTGACCTTGGCCATGGGGAATCCGTAACAGAAGTCGTTTCCGGTCCTCATATAGGACGCGCTTGCATTTCTGTAACGCGCGCAACGACGGCGAGTGACACCTGCGCGGCGCCGGCGGCCAGCAAGGCCCGGGCGCAGCCCTCGGCGGTGGCCCCGGTGGTCAGCACGTCGTCGATCAGCAGCACCTTGCGGCCGATCACCCGACGGCGGCGGGCCTCTGGCACGATGAAGGCCGCCGCGACGTTGCGGCGGCGGCCGTCGGCCGACTTGCCGCCCTGGCTGTCGGTGTCGCGCCGACGGACCAGCGCGTCGGCCAGGTAGGTCCGCCCCGCCGCGGCGCACAGCGGCCGGGCGATCTCGGCGGCCTGGTTGTAGCGCCGTCGCAGCAGGCGCGAGCGGTGCATCGGCACGGGAACCACGGCCTCGGCCTCTTCCAGCAGGTCGGCGGCGCTCCGCGACAGCCAGCGGGCGAACAGGCCCGACAGGTCGGTGCGGTCGGCATGCTTGAGCTTGAGGATCAGGTCGCGCGAGTGCTCATCGTACAGGCAGGCGGCCCGCGCTCGTGCAAAGGCACGGGGTCTTGCTTGGCATAAGGCGCAGCGGAGTTCGCCGATGTCATAGGCGAACGGCGCGCCGCAGCCGTCGCAGACCGGACCGTCCAGGAAGGTGATCCGGTTCCAGGCGTCGGCCGACAGGCCCGAGGTCAGGGCCGCCCCGCCGTCGAAGGCGCGCGGCGGCAGGATCAGGTCCAGCAGTCCCTGAGCGAACGCCGTGACGCGAGCGGGCGGTTTCCCAAAAGGTTTCCCCAAAGCTTTCCAGGCGGCGCGAGAAGTCCCATCTTGCGCGGACATGACCACCGCTCCCCTGCTCTTCGACCGCGCCCTGCTGCGCGCCCGCCTGAACCGCGCCGCCCCCGGCTTCGACGCCGCCGCCTTCCTGAAGGCGCGCGCCGCCGAGGACGCGGTGATCCGCCTGGAGGCGATCCTGCGGGAGTTTCCGATCGCGGTCGATCTCGGAAGCCGAAACGGCGCTTTCTCCAAGGCGCTGGAGGGCAGCGACGCGCGCGCCAAGATCGGCGTGCTGATCGAGACCGACCTGTCGACGAGGATGCTGGGCGATCGTCAAGGGGTGCGGATCGTCGCCGACGAGGAGCGCCTGCCGTTCGGCGACGAGACGATCGACCTCCTGGTCTCGACCCTGGCCCTGCACTGGACCAACGACCTGGTCGGGGCCCTGATCCAGATTCGCCGCGCCCTGAAGCCCGACGGCCTGTTCGTCGGAGCCCTGTTCGGCGGGGCCACCCTGACCGAGCTGCGCCAGGTTCTGCTGGCCGCCGAGGACGAGGTCACCGGCGGGGCCTTCCCGCGCGTCTCGCCGTTCGCCGACACGGTCGACGCCGCCGGCCTGCTGCAGCGCGCCGGCTTCGCCCTGCCCGTGGCCGACAAGGACCGGGTCAAGGTGCGCTACGCCCACCCGATCGCTCTGCTCAAGGATCTGCGGGCCATGGGCGAGACCAGCGTGCTGATCGACCGTTCGAGGAAGCCCTTGGGCCGCAAGGTTCTGCTGCGGGCGATGGAGCTCTACCAGGAGCGCTTCGCCGAGCCCGACGGCCGCGTGCCGGCCACGTTCGAGATCATCACCGTCACCGGCTGGGCGCCGCACGAACGCCAGCAGAAGCCCCTGCGCCCGGGCTCGGCCAAGATGCGGCTGGCCGACGCCCTGGGCACGATCGAGCAATCGGCGGGCGACAAGGCCGGCGGCTAGGCCGGGCCACGCGCCTCAGTTGGCGCTGTTGGAGGCTTCCAGGGTCGAGGCGATCTTGCCGAACGAGATCGCCATATTGCCCTGCAGCGCGGTCAGGATGCCGACCAGGGCCAGGCTGATCATGGCGACCAGGATGCCGACCTCGACCGCCGTCACGCCGCGCTGATCATGCCAGAAACGGCTCAGAGCAGATCGCGCAGCCAGGCGATCAACGGCAGGTCGGCCGGCGGCATCGGATAGTCCGCCAACTGGTCCGGCTTCACCCATTTCAGCGCCTCGTGCTCCTTGGCGGTCACCAGTCCTTCCCAGCGCCGCAGCAGGTACAGTGGCATGAGTAGGTGAAAGGACTCGTAACTGTGCGAGGCAAAAACGAACGGGGCCAGGCAGGCCTGGGCGACCTTGATGTCCAGCTCCTCGTGGAGCTCGCGGATCAGGCACTGTTCGGGCGTCTCGCCGGGCTCGACCTTGCCGCCGGGAAACTCCCACAGCCCGGCCAGTTGCTTGCCCTGGGGGCGCTGGCAGATCAGCACGCGGCCGTCGACATCGATCAGGGCGGCGGCGGCGACGAGGACGGTGGGCTTGGTCATGGAGGCGTTAGTCGGATGCGGCGGGCGAGTTTGCAACGGCTTTGGTTGTTACCCTTCCCCTTTTTCAGCCGTCATCCCGGGCCTCGTGCCCGGGACCCCTGGTTCAGCTGAACTATGAGGCGCAAGCGGTTCGCCAGCGAACCGCCCCCACTGCACCTGCGGCCGACAGAGGGGTCCCGGGCACCAGGCCCGGGATGACGGTGTCGAGGGAAAGCGTCAGAGAGCGCTCACCCTACGCTCGCCTGATACGCCCGCTCCACATAGCCGAACCCGTCGAAATCGGCCGGCAGGGCCGCGCCCGACAGGTCCTGGCAGGCCATGCCGACGAAGGCGCCGGTGAAGTTGGGCGCGCCGGGGGCCGTGGCCTCGTCCGACAGGATCGAAGCGTCGAACACCTGCGGCAGCCAGGTCCAGGCCTGTCCGTCCACGCTGAAGGCGAAGCGCAGGCGCTCGAAATCGACCTCGACCCGCAGGTGGACCAGGCCCGTATCGGGCAGCGGGATCGGCGCGGTGAAGGCGTCGGCCTGGGCGCTGTCGGGCAGGGCCGACATCACCTGGATGTGCCGCCCGTTCTCCTCGTCGCGCGAAACGAACAGATAGTGGAACTTGCTGGCGCCGTAGTAGCAGACCAGCCCCGCCGCCTGCTGGAAGTGCTGGGGCGTGAAATCCAGAACCGTGCGGGCGCTGTAGCACATGGCCTGCTGACGGCGGGCGACCAGGGCCTGGCGGTGCTGGCTGCCGATCGTCTCGCGGCCGTGCAGGCGCAGCCAGCCGGGGCGCGCGGTCAGGCTGAACAGCTCCTCGGGGAACGGCGAGCGCAGCCACTGGAAGTCGATCGGCAGGTCGGGGCCGTCGAAATCGGTCCAGTCCGGCGTCGGGGGGAACGGGGCGGGCGGCAGGCCGGGCGACGGCGGGCTCAGCTCCGGTTCGCCGGACCCGTCGCGGGTGCGCAGCCAGCCGTCGTCGCCCCAGATCATGGGCTGGATCGCCGTCTCGCGGCCCAGCACGCAGCGCCCGCGATTGGGCAGGGGGCGACCGCAGAGATAGGCCATCCAGGTCGTTCCGTCGGGCGTCTCGACCAAGTCGGCGTGGCCGGCCCGCTGCAGCGCCGCGTGCGGCCGGTCGCGGGCGGTCAGGACCGGGCCGTCGGGGTGAAGCTCGTACGGGCCTTCAAGGGTCCGCGAGCGGGCCATGGTCGCCGCGTGGCCAAAGCCCGTGCCGCCCTCGGCGGTGATCAGGTGGTACCAGCCGTCCCGCTTGTAGAGATGCGGCGCCTCGGTCAGGCCCAGGGGCGTGCCGGGGAAGATGTTTTCGCGTTCACCCACCAGCGCCTGGGCGGCGGGGTCGTATTCCTGGGCCACGATGCCGGCGAAGCGGTTGCGGCCCGGCCGGTGGTCCCACAGCTGGTTCAGCAGCCACTTCTTGCCGTCGTCGTCATGGAACAGCGAGGGGTCGAAGCCGCTGCTGTTGAGGTAGACCGGGTCCGACCACGGCCCCTCGATGTCGTCGGCGGTGACCAGATAGTTGTGGAAGTCGCGCAGGGACGCGCCCGACGCCCCGCCCGTCGTGGTGCGGCCGTAGCGCTTCACGTCGGTGTAGATCAGCCAGAACTTGCCCTCGGCATGGGTCAGGCACGGAGCCCAGACCCCGCAGCTGTCGGGCGCGCCCAGCATGTTCAGCTGGCTGGGCCGGGTCAGGGGCCGGGTCAGCAGCCGCCAGTTCACCAGGTCGCGCGAATGGTGGATCTGCACGCCCGGAAACCACTCGAAGGTCGAGACGGCGACGTAATAGTCCTCGCCGACGCGGATGATCGACGGGTCGGGATTGAAGCCCCGCAGGATCGGGTTCTGGATCGTGTCTTGCGGCATGGAGACTCTACAGGGCGGGAACGGTGACGGGCTTGGCGGCCGGCGGAATAGCGGGGTCGCGGACCAGGGTCCACAGCAGGACGGCCCCGGCCAGGTCCAGCACGCCCAGGGCGACGAAGAACGGATCGTAGCCGACCGTGGCGACAAATCCGCCGATCAGCAGCGAGAAGATCAGCACCCCGAGATTGCCGAAGAACCCGCCCATCCCGGCCACGGTCGCCACCTCGTTGCGACGGAAAAGGTCCGACGACATGGTGATCACCGTCACCGACAGAGTCTGGTGCGCGAAGCCGCCCACGCACAGCAGGGCGATGGCCAGGTAGGGGCTCTCGACCCGGCCGACGAACATCATGCCGGTCATCAGCACCGCCCCCAGCGTGAAGGCCCAGCGACGGGCGTCGATCAGGCTGACGCCGCGCTTCTGCAGGAACAGCACCACGGCCGGGCCGAACAGGCAGCCGATGTCGGCGGCCACGAACGGCAGCCAGGCGAACATGGCGATCTGCTTCAGATCGAAATGGCGGACCGTGGTCAGGTACAGCGGCACCCAGAACGACAGCGTGCCCCAGGTGGGATCGGCCAGGAACCTGGGCAGGGCGATGCCCCAGAAGTTTCGCCGCCCCAGCAGGCTGAGCATCGAGGGCCGCGCACCGGCGTCCTCCAGGTGGGTCTCCTGGCCCGAGACGATCAGGTCGCGCTCGCTGTCGGACAAGGCCTTGTGCTTGTCGGGCGACTGGTAGGCGAACAGCCAGAGCACCACCCACACCAAACCCAAGCCGCCGGCCACCATGAAGGCAGCCCGCCAGTTCCAGAGCAGGATCGACCAGGCCACCAGCGGCGGCGCGAGGACGGCCCCCATGGAGGCGCCGATGTTGAAGAACCCGCCGGCGAAGCCGCGCTCCTTGGCGGGGAACCAGGTCGACACCGCCTTCATCCCGGCCGGCTGGGCGCAGCCCTCGGCCGCGCCCAAGGCCCCGCGCAGCCCCAGCAAGACCTGCCAGTTTCCAGCAAACCCGTGGGCCATGGTGATCAGCGACCAGGCGGTGGCGAACAGGGCGAAGCCCAGCTTCAGCCCGATCGAGTCCAGCACGTAGCCGCATAGGGGCTGCAACATGACTCCCAGCTGGAAGGCGCCGGTGATCCAGGAATATTCCTTGGGGCC
Source organism: Caulobacter sp. Root1455 (assembly GCF_001426905.1). GTDB lineage: Bacteria > Pseudomonadota > Alphaproteobacteria > Caulobacterales > Caulobacteraceae > Caulobacter. The sequence goes on along the minus strand of NZ_LMFQ01000012.1, from coordinate 138,650 downwards.
GATATGCAGGTCGGCCAGCACGGTCGGGGCCGCGACGCCCAGGGTGCTGCGGGTCAGGTAGTTGAGAATCGCGCCCAACATCACCAGGCCGATGATCCACCAGCGCAGGGCCCGGATCTTGCCGTTCATGCGTCTCTCCCCGCTCCGTCTTTGTGGCTCGGTTGGGGGGCCGATGACGGTAGCGGTAACACGCATAGACCGCCCCGCCGCGCGTCGCAAACGTCCAAGGGTCGTAGTCCATCGTGGATCGATCCGCCACGCGGCGGCGTTTGTTTGCGGCAAGCCCGAGGAGAGCCTGATGAGCGTCGAAGACCGCCTGGTGAAGAGCGCCACCCTGATCGGCGTGAAGATCAACGACGCCGGCGGCCACAAGCTGGGTTCGATCCGCGAGGTGTTCATCGACCGCGACGCCGGCATCGCCCGCTACGTGGCCGTCGAGCCCGCGGGCCTGTTCGCGGCCGGCGGCAAGTTCCGCCCCCTGCCCTGGCGTCTGCTGACCTGGGACGACAAGGACGAGGTCTATGTCGCCGACCTGACCAAGGACCGCTTCAAGGAAGCCCCGGCCTACGACCGCGACCAGTTGGGCAGCAGCACCTATGCCTGGGCAGCCCAGGTGGAGAAGTTCTTCGAGGCGCCGCCGCCCGTTTAGCGGTAGCGATTGAACGAATAGCGGCGGACCAGACGGGCGGCCTTGAGGAGGTCGTCGGCGGTCAGGTCTTCATCACCCCGACCCGCCGCCGCGGCTCCGCAAGCGGCGTACAGAGCACCCAGCACCTCGCTCGACAGGTCCGTGTCAGGGCGGGGATTCGGATCCACGGGATCCGGCGCCATGAAATCAAGGAGCACGCTCAAGACGGACTTGTTCTGGCTGATCTTCAACAGGTCGTAGAACCACTCGGCGATCTTGAAGCTTTGTCCGGTCTCCACCGCCGCCATCAGGGCGATCAGGGGATATTCCGGCGCCCTCTCGCCGCTGTCGCCGAGCACCGCGTCGCGATCCTCCTGACCGCGCCGGGCTCGGGCGATCCGGTAGACGTTCACCAACCGCTTGACCCCGCGCGGCGCCGTGGCCGCCAGGGCGGCGATCTGGGGCGAGCTCAGGAAGGTGATCTCGGCCTCGGTCAGTTGCAGCTTACGCCGCGCCTCGACCAGTTTGGCGCCGCCCTCGCCGCCTAGAATACCCGAGGGATCGCCTTCCTCGCCCATCGCGCCCTTTTGCGGCTTGGCGTCGGCGCCGCCCTGGCCGCCCGCCGCGCCGCCGACAGTGGGGATCTTGCCCCCCTGACGTTGCTCAGCCAGTTCGCGGGACCGCTCGGCCGCGGCCTGCTTGTCCCGCGCCGTCTCGACGGACTCGCCGGCCAGCATCTCGATGAAGGGTCGGAAGGTGCCCTCGTCGCCGCTGCTGAGCGGCCGCAGCCAGAACGGGATCTGGAAGATCTTTTCCAGGTAGTGCATGGCGCGCTCGTTGCGCTGCTGCTCGCTGGCCGCATCGGCCTGGGCGTCGCCCGTCTCGAACTGCTGGGCCAGCGCCGCCTGCACCCATTTGACGTCGACGCCCACCACCACCACGAACAGGTCGAAGGCCAGCAGCAGGTGGATGGCCTGCAGCACCTCGTAGACCTTGTCCTCGTGGCAGCGATCCAGGTCGTCGATGTAGATGATGATCCGCTCGGGGGTCTCCTTGTCCGGATGATCGGGCAGGTCTTCGCCCGGGCGTTCGACCTGGGCCTTCCGGGCCGCTTCACGCTCGTCGCGGACCTGGCGGGCGATGGTGTCCACGGCCTGGAACAGCCGCCGGGTGCGACCGATCAGGCCGATGTCCTTCTCCAGGGCCTTGGTGTCGGGATCGTCCTCCAGGACATAACGCAGCAGTCTCGGCGGATTGGCCTTGCCCGTCGGGTCGACATAGCGGGCCAGGGCCTTGGCCGAGGCAAGTTCGGCCTCCTCCAGCGCCTTGGCCTCGGCCAGGGCGCTCTGCAGCTTGGCTTCCTGTGTCAGCAGCAGGCCAACCGCGTCCTGGTCGGCCTTGTCGACCTCGGCGGCGATGGCCGCGCCGCGCTCGGCCACGCCGTTGACCAGCCTGAGCACCGGGGCGACGGCCCGCGCCAGGGCGCCCGTCGCGGCCAGCAGCCCCGCCAGGGCCGTCCATTTCTCCGGGGCGCTCACCGCCTTCCAGGGACCGAACAGGATCGCCCAGCCCGCCGCCACGCAGGCGAGCAGCACCAGCGCCAGGCCGCCCGCGATCGCCGCGCGCAGCGGCGTCCTGAACAGCACCCGCCGCACCGCCTTCAACTTGCCGAAGGTCGAGGCCAGGTCCTTGACCACGCCGACGACGATCTCCGCCCCCTGCCCGGCCTTGTCGGGGGCCTTGTCGTCCTTCGGATCCGTCGCGACGTCTGGGAGGCTCGTGGCGCGCTCGCGCGTCAGGCCCAGGGTCGTCATCAGGCCCTTCTGGTCGGCCAGGACCTGGGACAGCACGTCCAGGGTCGCCTGGCCCAGCGCCTTGCCCGACGCCTTGCGCGCGCCTTCCGCCGCCGAGTCGCGAGCCTGCTGGGCCTCCAGCACCGCCTTGCCGTTCTTGGCCATGGCCTTGCGGTTGGCCGACAGGGTGTCGGACAGGGCGTGGACGTGCTGGTTGACCCGCTGGACCAGCTGGGCGTGCCGCGCCTGCCCCGAGCGGTCGTAGCCGCCGGCCCGCAGTTGGTCGAAGAACTCGGCGGTCAGGCTGGCCCACAGGTTGGCGTCGGCGAAGTGCCAGGCGTTGAAGCGGATCTGGACGATCGGATGCACGAACCGGGCGGCGTTGGCCTCCTCGACCAGGGGCAGGGCCTGGCCGGCCTCGCGCCCCGGCATTTCGCGCACCGCCTGTTCCAGCTTGGCCATGAAGGTCGACTTGCCCGAGCCCCAGTCGCCGAAGATCGCCACGGCCAGCGGCGTGACGCGGTCCAGGCAGACCAGCTGCGCCAGGGCCTCGACGTCGCGCTCGGTGTCCAGCACGTCGTTGTCGTCGGCGGTGGGGGTGTCGCCGTTGAACGGCGAGACGGCGTCGTCGGGCGGCGGGGGCGGCGGCGCGGGCTCCGGGGGCGAAACCGCCTGGGCGGCTTGCCCCACGCCTTGGGCTGTGGCTTTCCCCGCGGCCTTCCCCGCAGCTTGGGCGGCGGGCGGAGGCGGCGGCTTCAAGCGCAACGTCTGGAACCAGGCATCCTGCGTCTCGCCTCGCTGCGGCGAACGCATGATGTGCTCGACGAGATCGCGCTTGAGGTCGTCGATATCCTCGTTCGTCAGCGACACCTTGAAGACCCGCTGGGTCATGTCGGTGATCGCCCCGCGCTCGATCATCGCGGCGAACAGGTGCCGCGCGTCGAAGGCCCCGCGCGTGACCGTGCTCAGGGCGTAGCTTCTGGCCAGTTCCTGCAGGTCGCCGACCGAGATCGACGGCACGGCCATGAAGCCCGAGCTCAGCAGGCGCCCCGCCAGGGCCAGGTCGGTGCTCTGGCCCACGGCCGAGACGATCGCCGCCTCGCCGACCTTTTCGGCCAGCCAGTCCTGAAACCACCGCGCGGTGTTGCCGACGTTTCCCTTCTGGGGATGCAGGCCCGCGGCCAGGAAGCCCAGATAGAGGGCGCGCATGTCGAAGACGATCTCGCGCTTGGCTTCGTCGAGCACGACGTGCCGGCACCCCGACGCCACCACGTCGTCCAGCGTCGCCGACTTGCTGGCCAGCTTCAGCCGGTCGGAGATCGCGCCCGCCAGTTCGCGGACGACCTCGCCGTCGTCGCTGTCCGCAGCTGTCTGGCTTGGTTCCATGTTCCTGGCCCCTCGAAACTCGATCATGGGTTGCCGAACGGCGTGATGCAACACGGCGCGAAATGTCGCAAGGCCTTGCGATTCAAGGCCTGCCCTTGACTTCGCACCTGCAATAAACGACATAGCCCGTACGCCATCTGGCGTTATCGGCGCTCCAGCTGCGTGAAGGACCGTTTTCGGTTCAGCCTGTCGAGCGCCCTAAAGCTTCTCATCAGACCGCCCGTGTCACGCGGGGCGCTCCCCACCGACCCGCCGCCAGGCGAGCCGTGCGAGGATCGCATGCGCCGTCTCGTGGCTGCACGAAAGCATTCGACTTGACTCAATTTACCGATCTCGGCCTCGCCAAACCGCTTCTCAAGGCGCTGACCGACAAGGGCTACACCACCCCCACCCCGATCCAGGCGCAAGCCATCCCGACCGTGCTGTCGGGCCGCGACCTGCTGGGCATCGCCCAGACCGGCACCGGCAAGACCGCCGCCTTCGCCCTGCCGATCCTGCACCGCCTGGCCGAGGACAAGAAGCCGGCCCCGCGCCGCGGCTTCCGCTGCCTGGTCCTGTCCCCGACCCGCGAACTGGCGACTCAGATCGCCGAAAGCTTCCGTGACTACGGCAAACACATGGGCCTGACCGTCGCCACCATCTTCGGCGGCGTGAAGTACGGCCCGCAGATGAAGGCCCTGGCGGCCGGCGTCGACGTGGTCGTGGCCACTCCGGGCCGCCTGATGGACCACCTGGGCGAAAAGTCCGCCCACCTGAACGGCGTCGAGATCTTCGTGCTCGACGAAGCCGACCAGATGCTCGACCTGGGCTTCGTGGTGCCGATCCGCAAGATCGCCAGCCAGCTGCCCAAGGAACGCCAGAACCTGTTCTTCTCGGCCACCATGCCCAGCGAGATCGGCAAGCTGGCCGGCGAGCTGCTGAAGAACCCGGCCCAGGTGGCGATCACCCCCTCGGCCACCACGGTCGAGCGCATCGACCAGTCGCTGATCTACATCGAAGCCCAGCGCAAGCGTCCGCTGCTGGCCGAACTGCTGGCCGACAAGGCCGTCGAGCGCTCGATCGTCTTCACCCGCACCAAGCGCGGCGCCGACCGGGTGGCCAAGTATCTGGTCGCCAGCGGCATCGAAGCCGCGGCCATCCACGGCGACAAGACCCAGGGCCAGCGCGAGCGCGCCCTGGCGGCGTTCAAGGCCGGTCAGGTCAAGGCGCTGATCGCCACCGACATCGCCGCGCGCGGCATCGACGTCAACGACGTCAGCCACGTGTTCAACTACGAGCTGCCCAACGTGCCGGAGTCCTATGTCCACCGGATCGGGCGGACCGCGCGCAAGGGCAAGGAAGGCGTCGCCATCAGCTTCTGCGCCGATGACGAGCGTCCGCTGCTGAAGGACATCCAGAAGGCCACGCGTCAGGTCATCCCGACCTTCGACCGTCGCAACGACAAGAACCTGGCGGCCGCCGCGGCCGTGGCCGACAAGCTGGCGCCGCCGGAGAAGTACGTCGATCCGCGCCGCGCCGACCCGCGCAACAACGTCCCGTCGGAGCTGCGCCGCCAGCGCAACCGTCCGGCCAAGGGCGGCGGCAATGGCCAGGCTCACGGCAAGCCCGGCGGCCAGCCGAACCGCGGCCGCAACGGCGGCGGCCAGGGTAACGGCCAGGCGCAAGCCCAGGGCCAAGCCCGCTCGGGCGGCGGCGACTTCCGCGGCCCCAAGCGCGCGGCCGCCCCGTCGGAACGCTGGAACCCGATCGACTAAGGTTCGGCGGTCCTAATCGCACTGAGCAAAGCGCCCACTCCGGTTATCCGGGGTGGGCGTTTTTCGTTTAGGTTCTTCCCTCCCCCTCGTGGGGAGGGTGGCCCTGGCAGCGCCAGGGTCGGGTGGGGGGCTGCTGAGTCCGCAGACCGCCCCCGTCCAACACCCTGCACCGCTCCCCACCCGACCCGCTACGCGGGCCACCCTCCCCGCAAGGGGGAGGGAAGGCCAGAGGTGGAAAAGCAAGACGCCCGCCCCGGTTTCCCGGGGCGGGCGCTTCATTTCGTCAAGCGCTCAGGCCTTAAACCAGCGCGCCGTGGCAGTGCTTGAACTTCTTGCCCGACCCGCAGGGGCAGGCGCCGTTGCGGGCGGTGTATTCCCAGCCTTCCGGCAGCACCGAGACCGGCAGGGCCTCGCGCTGCTGCGGCGACAGCCCCTCGGGCAGGGCGCCGGCCGTGGCGACGTTCTCGCCGCTCAGCGGGTCCAGGTGCACCTCGGTCAGGCCCTCGGGCGAATGCAGCGGTTCGGGCTCGGCATAGGCGATCTCGACCGTCATCAGCCAGCGGGTGGTGTTGGTGCGCAGATCGCCCAGCAGCTTCTCGAACAGCGAGAAGGCCTCGGTCTTGTACTCGTTCAGCGGGTCGCGCTGGCCGTAGCCGCGCAGGCCGATGACGTTGCGCAGGTGGTCCAGGTGCATCAGGTGCTCGCGCCACTGCAGATCGATCATCTGCAGCAGGAAGTTCTTCTCCACCGAGCGCATCTGCTCGGGGGTGATGATCACCTCGCGTTCGGCGGCGTAGGCGTCGGCGGCCTTGGTGATGCGCTCGCGCATCTCCTCGTCGCCGATGCCTTCCTCGGCGGCCCATTCCTTCAGCGGCAGGGTCAGGCCCAGGATCGCCTGGACGCGCTCGTCCAGCCCTTCGATGTCCCACTGCTCGGCATAGGCCTTGGGCGGCATGTAGCGGGCGACGAAGTCGTCGACCACGTCATGGCGCATCTCGGTGATGATGTCCGAGAGGTCGGTCGCCTCCATGAACTCCTGGCGCTGCTCGAACACGGCCTTGCGCTGGTCGTTGACGACATCGTCGTACTTCAGGAGGTTCTTACGGATCTCGTAGTTGCGCTGCTCGACGCGCTTCTGGGCGGTGGCGATGGCGTTGTTCAGCCACTTGTGGGTGATCGCCTCGCCTTCCTGGACGCCGAAGGTGCGCATGATCGCGTCCAGGCGCTCGCCGGCGAAGATGCGCAGCAGGTCGTCCTCGCACGACAGGAAGAACTTCGAACGGCCCGGGTCGCCCTGACGGCCGGTGCGGCCGCGCAGCTGGTTGTCGATGCGGCGGCTTTCGTGGCGCTCGGTGCCCAGCACGAACAGACCGCCGGCGGCCAGGGCCTGGGCCTTGGCGGCGCCGATCTCGACTTCCAGCTCGGCCCGCTGGGCCAGCTCGTCCTCGTGGGTCGGGGTGATGCCCAGGCCCTTCTGCTGCTGGCGCCAGTTGGCCAGCCGCATGTCCATGTTGCCGCCCAACTGGATGTCGGTGCCGCGGCCGGCCATGTTGGTGGCGATGGTCACCGCGCCGGGCACGCCCGCGTCGGCGACGATGCCGGCTTCCTGCTCGTGGAAGCGGGCGTTCAGCACCTGGTGCGGAATGCCCTTGCCAGTCTTGTAGACGATGTCGAAGGCGTCATCGCCGATCTTGGCCAGTTCCTTGTCGTCCTTGCCGGCGTGCTCGGCCTTCGGGGTCCGCGACATCTCGACCTTGTAGGGATAGGTCGACAGCAGCTTGGACAGCTCTTCCGACTTCTCGATCGACACGGTGCCGACCAGGATCGGCTGGCCGCGGGCGTGGCAGTCGGCGATCTGCCGGAGGATCGAGTCGTTCTTCTCGCGCTCGGTGCGATAGACCTCGTCGTCGTCGTCGATGCGCAGGACCGGGCGGTTGGTCGGGATCTCGCTGACGCCCATCTTGTAGATGTCGTCGAACTCCTGGGCCTCGGTCGCGGCCGTGCCGGTCATGCCGGCCAGCTTCTTGTAGAGACGGAAGTAGTTCTGGATGGTCACCGAGGCCAGGGTCTGGTTCTCGGGCTGGATGTTGGCGCCTTCCTTGGCCTCGATGGCCTGGTGCAGGCCTTCCGAGAGGCGGCGGCCGGTCATCATGCGGCCGGTGAACTCGTCGATCAGGATCACCTCGCCGTCCTTGACGATGTAGTCCTTGTCGAACGTGTACAGCACGTTGGCGCGCAGGGCCTGGTTGACGTGGTGCACGACCGAGATGTTGGCGGCGTCGTAGAGGCCGGCGGTGTCCTCGGCCAGGTGGCCGCCTTCCATCAGGATCTCTTCGATGCGCTCCTGGCCTTCCTCGGTGAGGATGACCTGCTTCTGCTTCTCGTCGTGATCGTAGTTGGTCTTGTCCTTGATGAGCTCCTTCACCAGGACGTCGATGGTCTTGTAGAACTCGCTGCGGTCCTCGGTCGGGCCCGAGATGATCAGCGGCGTGCGGGCCTCGTCGATCAGGATCGAGTCCACTTCGTCGACGATCACGTAGTGGTGGCCGCGCTGGACCATTTCCTCGACGCTGTAGACGAGGTTGTCGCGCAGGTAGTCGAAGCCGAATTCGTTGTTGGTGCCGTAGGTGATGTCGCTGCGATAGGCGCGCTGACGCTCACCTTGGCTGAGGCCGTTGACGATCACGCCGTACGACAGGCCCAGGAAGTTGTGGATCTGGCCCATCCACTCGGCGTCGCGCTTGGCCAGGTAGTCGTTCACGGTGATGACGTGGACGCCCTTGCCCTCCAGCGCGTTGAGGTAGGTGGGCAGGGTAGCGACCAGGGTCTTGCCCTCGCCGGTGCGCATTTCCGAGATGCCGCCGCCGTGCAGCACCATGCCGCCGACCATCTGGACGTCGAAGTGGCGCATGCCCAGCACGCGCTTGGAGGCCTCGCGCACGGTGGCGAAGGCTTCGACCAGCAGATCCTCAAGGGTCTCGCCCTTTTCCAGGCGGGCCTTGAACTCGGCGGTCTTGGCCTTGAGGGCCTCGTCCGACAGCGCGGCGTAGTCCGGCTCCAGGGCGTTGATCTTCGCCACCTTGGCGGACATCGCCTTGACTTTGCGTTCGTTGGAAGAGCCGAAGAACTTTTTGGCGAAGCCGAGCATGAAGTGAGGGTTCCGGAGCGGTGTCTGTGAGGCCGGCGCTAGGGCTTGAGGGCCTTCACTACGGTAAACTGGAGGCGTCGAGGCTAGCGGGATTTCCACTTCTTGTACGCGCGCGGAGACTTAAGCACCGGCCTAGCGGGTGTCAACGCGAGGCGGGGGCGTGTGGTGACGGTTTGCGCCGGGTTTAACCGCTTCGCGCGTTTTCCGATCCATATCGCGAAGCTGTTTCCTCTTGGCGATAAACCGCGCTAGAGCGCTGAAGGAGAGTCAGCCGGAGATCGGCCCCAGATGAATATTGTCCAGTCTCGCTTTTCCCAGTCCCGTTTTTCCCAGGCCCGTTTTTCCAAGCCTCGCGTGTCGGCCATCGTCGCCGTCGCCGTCCTCAGCCTGTTGATCGCCGCCTGCGGCCGAAACAAGGCCGACGAGCGCCCGCCCGAGCCCGGCGACACCGCGGTCGCCCGGGTCGACGGCCACACGGTCTGGGCCTCCGACGTCAAGCGCGAGGCCGTGGCCCAGGGGCTGATCAGCGAGGGCGAACCGCTGGACATCGGTTCCGACCTGTTCCGCCAGCGCCTGGACGAGGTGGTCGACCAGAAGCTGCTGGCCGCCGAGGCGCTGAAGCAGAAGCTGGACAAGGATCCGGTGGCCCAGCGCCGCCTGGCCGCCGCGCGCGAGCGCATCCTGGGCGACATGCTGGTCGAGAGCGTCGTCGAGAAGGCCGTCAACGAGAACGCCATCCGCGGCCTCTACGCCGAGCAGCAGAAGCTGTCCAAGCGCAGCGAAGAGATCCGCGCCCGCCAGATCCTGGTCGCCAGCCAGGCCGACGCCGAGGCGGTCAAGAAGCTGCTGACCGCCGGCGCCTCGTTCGACGCCCTGGCCATGGAGCGCTCGACCGACCCGGCCACCCGCTTCAACGGCGGCGACCTGGGCTATTTCACCGTCGACGTCATGCCGCCGGCCTACGCCGTGGCCCTTCAGGGCGCCGAGAAGGGCGCCCTGGTCGGCCCGTTCCAGACCGAGGGCGGCTGGGCCGTGCTGCGCGTCGAGGACAAGCGCCTGGAAGAACCGATCACCCTGGAAGCCGCCCGGCCGCAGATCGTGCGCTTCCTGACCTATGACCAGGTCCGCGACCTGCTGGAAAAGCTGCGCGGCGGCGCCAAGGTCGAGATGCTGACCGGCAAGCCGCAGGACGTCCCCGGCGCCCCGCAGGAGCCGGCCTCGGCCCCGCCGGGCTCGGCCGACCAAGCCCCCTCCTCCGATCTCGACGACGCCCCGCCGGCGTCCGCCCCCGCTCAAGTTCCGGCCAAGAAATGACCAAGTCCCCCAAGCCCGCCGCCGCAGCGAAGAAGGCCAAGGCGGCTCCGAAGGCCGCCGCCGCGCCCTCGCCCACCCCGGCCGAGATCGTCGGCCAGGTCGGCGCCAGCGTCGGCCACACCCTGGAGCGGGCGCTGGACCCGCTGACCGCCGCCCTCAAGCGCGCCGGCCTGCGCCGCGCCCAGAAGGACGCCGACCAAGGCGTTCCGGAAGCGATCCAGGCCGCCAAGCCCGCCGCCGCCCCCGCCGGAACGCCGGGCAAGCCGGGCTTGGCCGTCTCGCCCCTGGCCGTGCCGTTCCCGACCATCCCGCCGATCGCCGGGGTCGAGATCGCCACCGGCCGCGCCGGCTTCTACAAGCACGCCCGCGAGGACATGCTGCTGATGCGCTTCGCCGAGGGCACCAGCTGCGCCGGGGTGTTCACCCGTCACGGCGTCGGCTCGGCTCCGGTCGACTGGTGCAAGCGCCAGCTGGCCGCCAGCAAGGGCGAGGACGTCCGCGCCCTGGTGGTCAACGCCGGCTGCGCTAACAGCTTCACGGGCAAGCCCGGCGCCGACGCGGTGCGCCGGGTGGCCACGGCCGTGGGCAAGCGCTTCGACTGCCGCCAGCGCGACGTGATGATGGCCTCTACCGGGGTGATCGGCGTCATCCTCGACGACAGCAAGATCATCTCGAACCTGCGCGAGGTGGAGACCCGCCTGACCGAGGACGCCTGGGCCGGCGCCGCGGCGGCGATCATGACCACCGACACCTTCCCGAAGGGCGCCTACGCCACCGCCCTGATCGACGGGCGCGAGGTGCGGATCGCCGGCATCACCAAGGGCTCGGGCATGATCGCGCCCGACATGGCCACCATGCTGGCCTTCGTGGCCACCGACGCGGCCATCGCCCCGGCCGCCCTGCAGACCCTGGTCAGCCTCTACACCCGCACCACGTTCAACTGCGTGACCGTGGACGGCGATCGCTCGACCAACGACACCCTGCTGCTGTTCGCCACCGGCAAGTCCGGCGCGCCCAAGATCCACCGCGCCGGCGACCGCCGCCTGGCCGACTTCCGCGAGAAGCTGGAGGCCGTGCTGCTGGACCTGGCCCTGCAACTGGTCCGCGACGGCGAGGGCGCCAGCAAGTTCGTCAAGATCACCGTCAACGGCGCCGAAAGCCCGCTGTCGGCCCGCAAGATCGCCCGCACCATCGCCGAGAGCCCGCTGGTCAAGACCGCCTTCGCCGGCGAGGACGCCAACTGGGGCCGCATCGTCATGGCCGTGGGCCGCGCCGACGAGCCGGTCAACCGCGAGAAGATCAGCGTCAGGTTCGGCGACCTCTACGCCGCCCGCGACGGCCTGGTCTCGGCCGAATACGACGAGGCGGCGATGAGCAAGTACGTCAAGAAGCAGGAGTTCGAGGTCTCGGTGGACGTCGGCGTCGGCAAGGGTTCGGCCACGGTCTGGACCTGCGACCTGACCAAGCAGTACGTGGCGATCAACGGGGACTATCGGAGCTAGGGCTCCGCCCCTGATCCCCCATAAAGAACCGCTCATACCGGCGAACGCCGGGATGAGCGGATTTAAGAAGGGCAGGCCCATGGCCGAAGACACCCCCATCAGCCTCCAAGACATCGCCGAGGCCTGCCTCGAGGCCGGCTACCTGGTCGCCGAGATCGACCGCGGCCTGGAGGTCTCCGGATCCGAGGACGGCGGGGCCTTCTACCTGTTCCCCGAGGGCGACTGGCTGCAGGTGCGCTGCCAGGTGTTCGACCAGGCCGATCTCGACCAGGCCCGCAGCCTGGACGCCCTGTTCGAGACCATCGCCCGCGCCCAGTTCCGGCTGATCGGCTGCCGGTTCGGCTTCGACGTGCTGACCGGCCTGTGGCTGGTCGCCGACCTCTATCCGGGCTTCGAGCCCGAACGCCTGCCCGCCGTGCTGGAACAGCTGGCCTTCGTCTGGAGCTCGCTGGGCGAGGTGCTGGACGCCGCCTTGAAGGGAACCGTCGTCGACGAGGTCACCCTGGACGCGGCCTTCGAGCTGGAGCCCGACGGGCGGCCGAACTGAGGCGCGACGCGAATCTAGGAAGGCGGCGGCGTCGAGGCCCCGGAGGGTTTGCCGCTGTCGAGCGTGCGGATATAGGCCGACAGGGCGCTGATTTCCGGGGAGGTCAGCATCTTGGGCCGCATCTGGTAGTGACCGACCTGCGAAATGGTCTCCAGCTCCCAGTCCAGCCGGTAGTTGCGATAGCGTTCGGCGACGCTCGCGAAAGAGGGCGCGCCGGTGGCCGGAGAACCGCCGCCGGCCCCCACCGCGTGGCAGGACGAGCATTCGCTGACGGCGAGCGCGCGCCCCGTTTCGACAAGGGGGATCTCGGGCCCAGGATGCATAGGCTCCAGGGCGGCGCAGCCCGCCGCGACGCCGGAGACCACCACCGCGAGGCCCCAAAGGATCCGGCCGGGCCGCGCAACGCCAGCGAGCGGGCTCATAGCGTCGCCAGGGTTTGGGGCCAGAGCGCGCGCAGGGGCAGAGGCAGCTGCCGCAGCACCTTGACCAGCAGGTCGGGGTCCATTCGCGTCGAAAGGCCTCGAAGGACGCCGCGCGCCAGGCTCTCGGTCTCGATCGGGTAGTCGGGCGGCAGGGCGGCCTCGATCCGGGCCAGGAACGCATCGACGTCCCGCTCCTGGGTCGGCGTCTGGCTGGGCCGCCAACCTTCCGTGAAGACGCCTCGCAGCAGCATCGGCAGCTGGGCGGCGAAGTTCATCGCGGAGTCTGGGGCCAGCCGATCACGCAGCACGTGCAGCGTCGCGCGGGCCCCGAGATAGGCCTGGTGGCGATCACAGGGACCAAGCTCGCTGGCGATGTCTTTCAACCAGGCGTTGGTCTCCTGGATGGTGGTGTCGAAAACCGGAAGACTGCTGGACATGGGACCCTCCAGGATCATGCGCCCAGCCTGTCCGATCGGGAGCCATGCCGTGTTGACGAGGATCAATCCTGTCGCTCGCCATGCGGACAATTCCGCTTTCCGACGCCTGCCCACCGCGCGCGAGGGCCGCATCCTCGCTCTTCGCCAGACCAGGTCGACAGGGGCCCCGTCTCGACAGGTCGGTCGCGCGACGGTAGTTTCCAGCCAAGGTTCGGCAAAGCCGGGTTTGGGCGGGGGATCGCTTGTTTGGTAAGACTGTCGCGACGGCCATCGTCGCCTTGATTTGCGTCGCCGGTCCCGCCGCCGCCCAGGAGCAGACCCCGGAGAACGCCCAGAAGTTCGTCGCCCAGATCGCCGGCCTGGGTCAGCTCGTCTACGCCTGGCGCTCCACAGGCAGCGGGGGGTTCGAGCAAGGCGTCTATCGGGATGAGACGGGAAACCAGCGCTATTTCGACAAGGCGGTCGCGCCGCTCTGGGATGTGAGCGCGACAGGCTCGTGCCTGACCAAATTCCACTATCAACGCACGACCTATGGCCGGACGGTCGGCACGGCGGACGCCGACGGGACGATCATCTGGCGGAATGTCGCCGCGGTGAAGGCCGAGAACGCCTACGTCTATGTCGACGAGAGCGCGGGGGGCTACCAGCTCTTCCACCGCTTCACCCTGCCGAACGCGGCCCTGGCCACGCGCATCGCCTACGCCATGGAGTTCCTGCGGGTGTCGTGCGACGCCACCCAGGGCACGGGTTTCTAATCCTGAGGAAGATCTAATGCTTGCCCGCACGGCCGCTACGGTCGCCACCGCCCTCTTCGCGTTCGCAGCGCCCGCCGCCGCCCAGGAGCAGACCCCCGAGAACGCCCAGAAGTTCATCGCTCAGATCGCCGGGCTGGGACAGATCAACTATACTGACCGGAGCGGCAGCCAAACCTTCACTCAGGGCTCTTACCAAGACAACTCCGGCAGCCAGACCGTCGTTCGCTACTACGACAAGGCCGTCGCGCCGATCTGGGACGTCACCTCGCCGTCGCGCTGCGAAACCCAGTTCAAGCGCAAGCTGGTCTGGTCGCGGGGCGGCGAAATCGTGACCTCCAATGAGAACGGCTACATGAACTGGAAAAGAGTCATGTCGGTCACGGTCTCCGGCGCCAACATCGTGGTGGCCGACGCGACCCAGTGGAGCGACTACTTCCACCGCTTCAGCCTGCCCACCGAGGACATGGCCAAGCGGGTGGCCTACGCCATGGAGTTCCTGCGGGTGTCGTGCGACGCCACCCAGGGCACGGGCTTTTAGCCTACTGAGCCGCGCCGCCCACGCAGGCCTCGACCGTCTTGCCGGTCTTCCGTTTGCCGACGCACTGCCAGCCGAAGTCGTTGCCGGAACACCGGGCGTCATAGACGCCGGGGTTGGACGACAGCGAGGCCATGGCCAGCGCTTGCGTCGGCTGCCGCAGGCCGGTGACCTGCACGATCTCCTCGGACGAGCGGCGGTTGGGGCAGAACTTGTCGTCGGGCTTCGGTGTCGAGGCCTGCGCCAGGCCGCCCGGCGGCTTGGGCATGGCGGCCTGGGCGGCCTGGCGCATCTCGTACAGCCGTCGCGCGTCGGCCTCCTGGGCCGGCGACAGGTTCATCGACTTCATGATGGCCTTGATGTCGGCCTCGCGCTTGAGGCGCGCGGCCTCCGCCGCCCTGGCCTGGGCCTCTTGCCGGGCTTGCCGGTCCTTGGCCCTTTGCTCGTATCGGGCCCGCTCGGCGGGGTCCTTGCACAGGTAGGGCTGGTCGACGCCGCAGGTCGGACCGACGATGACGTATTCGTCGCGCGCCTGGGCGCTCACGGTCGGCAGGGCCAGCAGCGCGCCCGCGACGAGGGCGATCGATACGGCGATGGTCTTGGGCATGCGGCTTCCGTCGAATTGGTCGGCGACAATCATAGCGCCGCCGTGGCCGAGGAAAAGATCACGCGTCGCCGCGGCTGCGGACGATGGCCCCCGGTCCTCCACAATCACGTTCACATGACGCGGCTGGACCAGCCTTCGTTGGCCTCGCGGCCCGGGCGGGCGTAGCCTGGCGCGGTCGAACGCGCGGAGGACGTGATGGGCGACAAAAGCTCCCTGGCCGCCCTGGGGTTTCGGCCGTCCGCGCTGGGCATGGCCCTGGGCCTCGACGCCGCCGACCTGGACACGCGCCTGCGCGCTCTGGGCGCGACGCTCGGCCCGCCGTGGAACGAGGATTACCGGCTGGCGGCCCAGGCGGCGTGGCTGTGTCTGTAAGCAAGGTCAGGTGGCTCACCCACTTGCCCCCACCTGGCGGCTGCGCCGCCTGTCCGCCCCCACAGGGGGCGGAGGACGCGCGTTTCGCGACGGCTCCTCTTCCCCCTGTGGGGGAAGACGACCGCGCAGCGGTCCGCAGGGGGCAAGTGGTCGCCGCTTGAACCTCGCCGCCAATCCAGTTCACATGCGCTGACACGCTGACCCGGGGACCTGCCGTTGACCGAAGCTCTGATCGTTCGCGGCCTCGACAAGACTTTCACCAAGCCGGCGGTCATGGACCTGGACCTCACCGTCCACGCCGGCGAGCTGTACGCCCTGCTGGGGCCGAACGGCGCGGGCAAGACCACCACCCTGCGGATGGTCGCCGGCCTGACCAAGCCCGACAAGGGCGAGATCAGCGTCTTCGGAATCGACGCGCGGGCCGATCCGGCCGCCGCCAAGGCGATCACCGCCTGGGCCCCGGACGAGGCCATGGTCTACGACCGGCTGACCCCGCTGGAGTATCTGGAATTCGTCGCCGGCCTCTGGAACGTCGAGCCCAAGGCCGCCAAGGCTCGGGCCGAGGACCTGCTGGCCAAGCTGGGCCTGGCCGCCGAGGCCCGCACGCGCTGCGAGGGCTTCTCGCGCGGCATGAAACAGAAGGTGGCCCTGGCCGGGGCCCTGATCCACGACCCCCGACTGCTGATCCTCGACGAGCCCCTGACCGGCCTGGACGCCGCCGCCGCCCGCCTGGTCAAGGACATGCTGCAGGAGCGGGTCGACGCCGGCGGGACGGTGATCCTGACCACCCACATCCTGGAAGTGGCCGAGCGGATGGCCGACCGCATCGGCATCATCGCCGGCGGCCGCCTGCTGGCCGAGGGCACGCTGGACGCCCTGCGCGCCCAGACGCGCAAAGGAGGGGCGGGCGAAGGCAAGGACGGCTCCAGCCTGGAGGACGTCTTCCTGCAGCTGACCGCCGCCGACGCCAACGGAGGCGCGGCGTGACCCTGACCGCGCCGGGCTCCATCCTCTGGCTGCTGGCCCACGAAATGCGGATCTACTGGCGCAACTTCCGCGCCGGCCGGGCCGGCAAGGGCGCGCGGGGGCTGATCAGCCTGGTCGTCGTCGCGACGATGCTGGTGGGCGGCGGCGTCCTGGCGGCGCTGGGCCTGCACGCGGTCGAGGTTCCGATCAACCCGATCTCGATCAGCCTGGCGGCCCTGGTCAGCGCCGTGGTCTTCACCCTGATGCTGTCCCAGACCCTGAGCGCCTCGAGCGAGGCCCTGTACGACCGGGGCGACCTGGACCTGCTGTTCTCGTCGCCGATCGGACCGGCCAAGGTGTTGTTCGTGCGCTCGCTGGGCGTGGCGGGCGGGGTGCTGACCATCTTCGCGCTGATCCTCACGCCCCTGCTGCTGCCGTCGGTGATCTGGGGCCATCCGGGCTGGATCGGGGTGTTCGGGGTGCTGGGCGCCCTGGCCCTGGCCTCGACCGCCGTCGGCCTGCTGCTGGCGATGGCCCTGTTCGCCCTGATCGGCCCGCGCCGCACCCGCACGGTGGCCCAGGTGATGGCCGCCCTGGTCGGCGCGGCCTTCTTCCTGGTCAGCCAGACCCGCACCATCCTGGGCGTGCAGAAGAGCAACAGCCTGTTCGCCGAGATCACCCGCCAGGCCCAGGAGGGGCGGCTGCATCCAGCGCCGATCGTCGGCCTGCCGCTGCGGGCCATGCTGGGAGAGCCCTTGCCGCTGCTGGCCCTGCTGGCCGGATCGGCGGCGTTGTTCGCCCTGGCCGCCCTGACCTTGGGCCGGCGGTTCTCGGACGCGGCGGCCGCCACCCAGGGCAAGACCGGGGCGCGTCCGGCCAAGGCGACCCGCGGCGACGCCCGGCGCGCCTTCGCCTCCGGGCCGTTCCTGGCCACCCTGCGCAAGGAGCTGCTGCTGATCGGCCGCGACGCGGCCCTGCTGTCGCAGGTGCTGCTGCGGGTGCTGTACCTGATCCCCACCGCCCTGCTGCTCAGCCGCAACGCCGGCCACGGCACGGGCGCGGCCCTGGCGGGCGGCGCCGGGGTGGTGGCGTTCCTGGCCGGACAGGTGGCCGGCAGCCTGGCCTGGATCACCCTGTCGGCCGAGGAGGCGCCCGATCTGCTGGCGGTGTCGCCGGCCAGGATCCGCACCCTGCGCCGCGCCAAGCTTACCGCCGCGCTCGTCCCGGTGGCGCTGCTCCTGGTCCTGCCGATCGCCGCCCTGACCTGGTTCCTGCCGGCCGTCGGCGCCTGGACGGCCCTGGGCGCGGCCCTGGCGGCG
Organism: Caulobacter sp. Root1455; assembly: GCF_001426905.1. Taxonomy (GTDB): domain Bacteria; phylum Pseudomonadota; class Alphaproteobacteria; order Caulobacterales; family Caulobacteraceae; genus Caulobacter. The sequence continues at coordinate 121,165 of NZ_LMFQ01000012.1, read as the reverse complement.
TGGAGCAGCGGCCTGATCAACATCTGGCACCAGCGGCCGGGCAAGCGGTCGGACTTCAAGCGGCGCGGCGGCGCCTCGTGGATGGCCACGATCGCCGAAATGCTGGTCTCGGCCCTGGTGGCCGGGGCGACGGGCCTCGCCGTGGCCGGCTTGTGGCCGTGGGCGCTGATTCCCCTGGGCCTGGCGGGCGCGTCCCTGCTGAGCCTGCGGCGCAGCGACGCCCAGATCGCCCGCAACCTTCGAACACGGTAAAGCTAAGATTAGGGTTTTACCTGATTGCGCGGCATTCCGACGCATCTAGGCTCTGAAACCACGTCGGGGGACGTTGAGTCGAGTCGGAGTACCTCATGCCCGCCGTGCACGCCACGTTCCGATCCCAGAGCCACCGAGGACACCGTCAGGAGTCCAAGGCTCTGGTCGTCGCGATCAGCGTGCTGCAACTGGCCGTGATCGTCCTCGTCTGGCTGCTGGCCCTGGTTCCGGTGGCCCTGATGGCTCTGGGCGCCATGGTGATCCAGGCCCTGAAACCCGCCGCCGCGAAGACCCCGGCGCCGGTGGATTCCTGAACCGGGCTAAGCCCTCAATCCCCCAATCTCCAATTCCGTTGTCATCCCGGAAGCCTCGCAGAGGCTGTCCGGCCGATGCGTTGCGGTTCCCCTGGGTCCCGGACAGCGCTACGCGCTTCCGGGATGACAACCTTTGAGGGGCGTGCGCCCACTACCCGTCCAGCGCCGCCTCGATCCGGCAGACCACCCCCTCCGGCCTGAAGTCGATGTGCGCCTCGCCCGACAGCTCCGAGGCCAGGCCGCGCTCGATCAGCCGCGAACCGAAGCCGCGTCGGGTGGGCGGCGACACCGGCGGGCCGCCGCTCTCGGTCCAGGTCAACGCCAGACGGGGATGGACGGGGCCCGGAACCACGGTCCAGGCGATCCGCACCTGGCCCTTTTGCGTCGACAGCGCCCCGTACTTGACCGCGTTGGTCGCCAGCTCGTGCAGGGCCATCGACAACGACAGGGCCATGCGCGGCGACAGTCGTACCGATCCGCCCTCGGTCGTGAAACGCCCCGGCCCGCCGTGCAGGTCCTCCAGCCGGCCCAGCAGGTCCAGCAGGTCCGCCCCCTCCCAGTTCTCGCGGGTCAGCAGGTCGTGGGCCTCGGCCAGGGCGACGATGCGGGCCGAGAAGGCCTCCTGGGCCTGGGGCAGCGAGCGGGCGGCGTGGAAGGTCTGGGCGGCGATGGCCTGGATCGTGGCCAGCGAGTTCTTGACCCGATGATTCAGCTCGTTGACCAGCAGCCGCAGGTGCAGTTCGGCCCGCTTGCGGTCGGTGATGTCGACGGTGGCGCCGACCACGCGCGTCGGCTTGCCGGCCTCGTCGAAGAAGCCCCGCCCCTTGGCCGAAATCCAGCGCTCCTGGCGGTCGTCGCGGCCGATCGTGCGATATTCGACGTCGATATAGGCGCGGCGGACCGGATCCATCGCCCCCAGCAAGGCCTTGCGCGTGGGCTCGCGGTCTTCGGGGTGCATGGCGGCGAAGAAGTCGTCCAGACCGGCGTCCGCGCCCGGCGTCATGCCGAACATGTCGTAGCCGCGTTCGGACCAGCGCAGCTGGCGCTTGCGGACGTCGTAGTCCCAGGTGCCGACATTGCCGGCGTCCAGGGCCAGGGCCATGGTGGCCTCGCGCAGCACCTGGTCGGCTTCGGCCTCCTTGCGCTCGGTGACGTCGGAGACCACGCCGACGAAGCGTATGCAGCGGTCGTCGTCGAAGAAGGCCTGGCCGAAGGTCTCGAGCCAGCGCAGCGCGCCGTCGCCGTCGCGCCGGATGCGGTATTCGCGGTTGATCGTGTTGTCGTTCGCCGGGTCCATGGCGGCCCGGATGGCGTCCATCAGCGACGGCAGGTCGTCGGGGTGGACCAGGCGCTCGAGGATGTCGAGCGGGTTCTCGATCATGTTGTCCGGCAGGCCGTAGATCTCGCGGCAGCGCTTGTCCCAAAGGCGTTCGCCGGTCTGCGGATTGTGATCCCAGCGGCCCAGGCCGGCGGCGTCGACGGCGATGCGCAGGTCCGCCTGGGCGGCCTCCAGGGCCTGTTCGATGCGCTTGCGCTCGGTGATGTCGACCATCACCCCGCGATGGCGGACGGCCCAACCCTGGGCGTTCCGCTCGACCCGGCCGCGGGTCTGCACCCATCGAATCGAGCCGTCGGCCTGGATCAGCCGGTACTCCTCGTCGAAATCGCCGGTGGTCTTCAGGTCGGCGCGGCCGGACTTGAGCAGCCGCGCGAAGTCGTCTGGATGCACGGCCTTCCTATAGTCCGCGAACGGAAGCCCGCCGGCCGCTCTCTCCGGATCGACACTGTGGAACACCGCATAGCGCGGATCGGCATAGATCCTGTCGCCGACGATGTCCCAGTCCCAGGTGCCCACGCCGCTGGCCGCCTGCAGCGCCAGTTCGTAACGCTCCTCGCTGGAGCGCAGGGCCTGCTCGGCCTGCACCCTTCGCGTGACGTCGTTCAAGGCGATCAGCACGCCGCCCACCCCGGACGGCGCGGCGGCGTCGGGCATCGGGCTCAGGCGGATGGTGAAATAGCCGTCGGTGACCGAGCCGTCCGGGTGGATCGTGGTCAGGAACAGGTCCTCGATGACCGTGCCGCCGCTGACTCCCGTCAGGATGGCCCGTTCAGGCCCTTCGGCGTCGGCGGCGGAGGTCGGCGGCGCCTCGACGAAGCTCTTGCCCAGCACGCGCGGATGGCGCTCGCCGAGCATGGGCGCATAGGCGTCGTTGTAGATCAGCACCAGCTCGGAGCCCCAGCGCAGGGCGCTGGGAAACCGGCTGGCGACAATCATGTCGACAGCGAAATTCAGGCTGGGCGACCAGGTCTCGCGCAGTCCGAGCGGCGTCGCCGCCCAGTCGTACGCCTCGATCCGCGCGCGCATGTCGCCGGGCGCGAACGTCTCAAGGGCGAGCCCCTGATCACGGGTGTCCACCATGCCCGTGTTCCTTCCCGGCCGTGGTTAACGGCCAAGATGCAGCAGACCTCATGGCAGGCGGGGTTTCAAGCCGCGGCGCTGAAAGCTGGGATTTTCAGCCAACGAAAAACGGGCCGTTCCCGCCTCCGAGGGCAAAAACGGCCGATAGTTCATCCAGTTGCGGTCGGCTAACCGACACTCGCGACCGGCCGCCCCTCGCTGCGCCAGGCCACCCAGGCCGCGCCGAGCAGCACGACGGCGGCGATCGCGCCCGAAATCCGCAGACCGCCGGCGATCCGCTCGGGGCCGCCGGCCGCCAGGGCGCCCATCACCGCCACACCCGCCGCGCCCGCCGCCTGGCGGCAGGCGTTCAGCACGCCGGACGCCGTGCCCGAGAAGTGACGGTCGACGCTGGCCAACAGGGCGCTGGTCATCGCCGGCACGGCCGTGCCCATTCCGCCGGGGATCAGCAGGAAGCCGGGAATCATCGCCCAGAAGGGGCTGTGCGCCGACAGCCGGCTGGTCAGGGCGTAGCCGACCGCCGCCGCCAACACCCCGCCGGCCATGGTCCGCGCCGAGCCGAAGCGATGGGCGATCCGCCCGCTCAGCAGGTTGGAGACGATGAAGGTCGCCGTCAGCGGCAGAAAGGCCAGGCCGGCCTGCACCACGCTGTAGCCCGCCGACCGCTGCAGGAAGAGGCCCAGCACGAAGATCACGCCGTAATAGGTGAAGTTGACGCTGACCCCGATGACCACCGCCGACCACACCCTGCGGCTCTTGAACACGTCCAAAGGTACGGCTGGATGCGCGCTGCGCATCTCGACCGCCAGGAAGGCCGCCGCCGCCGCGAAGCCGCCGACGAGCGCGCCTAGCACCAGCGGATCGCTCCAGCCCCGGTGACCGCCCTCGATCACCGCCCCGACCAGACCGGCCAGGGCGAGGAAGCCCAGGAGCTGACCGGGAAGGTCCAGCGGCCGCTTCTCTCGCGGCGCGGCCTCGGGCACGAAGGCCAGGGTCAGGGCCGCGCCCAGTAGGCAGAGCGGCACATTGACCAGGAACACCCAGCGCCAGCCCAGGGCGCCGATCAGCAGGCCGCCGATCACCGGTCCGGCGGCGATCGACACCCCGCCGGCCGCCGTCCACCAGCCCACGGCCCAGGCCCGCGCCTTGTCGTCGCCGGCCGCGGCGTGGGTGATCAGGGCCAGGGACGGCGGCACCAGCAGGGCGGCGGCCGCGCCCTGGACGGCGCGCGACAGGATCAGCTGCAAGGCGTCGCGCGCCAGGCCGCAGGCCGCCGACGAGATCGCGAACAGCACCAAGCCCGTCAGAAAGGCTCGCCGCGGTCCGAAACGGTCGCCCAGCGCCCCGGCCGACAGCAACAGCGCCGCCAGCAGCAGGGTGTAGGCGTCGACCACCCATTGCAGGCTGGCGGTCGGCGCTCCGAACTCGCGGCCTATGGCGTCCAGGGCCACATTGACGATGGTCACGTCCAGCTGGACGATCGTGAAGCCGAAGCTGGCGGCCGCCAGGATCAGCGGCAGGCCGGCGGGGCGGGCGGTGGTCGCGACTCGGACATTGGTCATGGCCCGATCTTCGCCGAGGACGCGGCCGGATGTTACACGCGAGGGTGAAGCATCCGGCGCGATCCTCCCCTATATTTCCCAGCATGGAAGCCAACATCGCCTCCCCCGCCGCCCTGATCGGCGATCCCAGCCGGGCGGCCATGCTGCAGGCCCTGCAGGACGGCCGGGCCCATCCGGCCGGCGCCCTGGCCTGGGCCGCCGGACTTACCGCCCAGGCCGCCAGCAACCACCTGGCCAAGCTTGTCGACGGCGGGCTGGTCAGCGTCGAGCGCGAGGGCCGCCACCGCTACTACCGCCTGGCCAACGCCGAGGTCGCCCACGTGCTGGAGACCCTGGCCCTGCTGGCCGCCCCGATCCGTTCGCTGGAGCAGCCCCGGTCGCCCCTGGCCCGCGCCCTTCGCGACGGTCGCTGCTGCTACGGCCATCTGGCCGGCCGGCTGGGCATCGCCGTGACCGACGCCCTGGCGGCGCGCGGCTTGATCTGCCCGGTCGACGGCAAGCTCTACGACGTCCCGCCGGCCGGCCGCGCGTGGTTCGAGGACCTGGGCCTGGATCTCGACGCCCTGCGCTCCAAGCGCGGCGCCCGCCAGTGCCTGGACTGGACCGAGCGCCGCCACCACCTGGCCGGCCCGCTGGGCGTGACCCTGCTGAGCCGCATGGTCGCCCTGGGCTGGATCGAAACCGTCGCCGGCAGCCGCGCGGCCAGGCTGACCCCGCTGGGCCGCGACGAGCTGCGCCGGCGGCTGGGGGTGGATCTGGAGACGATCGAGGGACGGGCGGCGGCGTAAAAATCTCCCCCAATCCCTCCCCCTTGCGGGGGGAAGGCGCCTAAGAGTTGGGCGCGAACATGATTGTCGCTCAATCCCGGAAGATGAACCGCGCCGAGACACATCTCAGCGTTGATGTTGCGTCATCCCCGGAGCGCCGCCATGCCCGACTTCAAGCTCGCCCTCGCCCCCAGTCAGCTGACCCAGACGATCAATCCGTGGTCCTGGACCTTCGGCAACGCCAGCCTGTTCACCATCAACCTGGGAACCTCCGGCGCGCCTGGCGTCGAGACCCGCGTGCTCGGCGAGGTCGGCAGCTACGGCCGCCAACTGGGCCGGATCGGCGAGGCCCTGGCCGCCGTCGTCGCCTGGGCCGAAAGCCAGGGCATGCCCGACACCCAGGCCATCCAGGACCTGCGGCTGCAACTGGAGCACATCGACATCATCCGTCGCGAGGAAGGGCTGGGCGCCGCCCTGCCCGCCGCGACCAAGGCGGCGGTGCAGGCCTAGGCGGCCTCCACCCCGAACTGCAGCCGGGCCAACTTCGCATACAGCCCGCCCTGGGCCGAAAGCTCGGCGTGGGTGCCTTGCTCGACCACCCGGCCGTCCTCCATGACCACGATGCGGTCGGCCTTGAGCACGGTGGCCAGGCGGTGGGCGATGACCAGGGTGGTGCGCTGGCTCATGGCGTCGTGCAGGGCCTTCTGGACCAGGCGCTCGTTCTCGGCGTCCAGCGCGCTGGTGGCCTCGTCGAGCAGCAGGATCGGCGCGTTGCGCACCAGGGCCCGGGCGATGGCCAGGCGCTGGCGCTGACCGCCGGACAGGGTCTTGGCCCGCTCGCCGACCGGGGTGTCGAAGCCCTGCGGCAGGGCGTTGATGAAAGGCGTGGCCTGGGCCGCGTCGGCGGCGGCGCGGGCCTGCGCCTCGGTGGCGTCCTCGCGGCCGAAGCGGATGTTGTCCAGGGCCGAGCCGGAGAACAGCGGCGAGTCCTGGGCGACCAGGGCCATGCGGTCGCGAACCTGGGCGGGATCGGCCGCCCGCAGGTCGACGCCGTCCAGCCGCACCACGCCCGTCTGCGGGTCGTAGAAGCGCAGCAGCAGCCGCAGGACGGTGCTCTTGCCCGCCCCCGAGGGTCCGACCAGGGCCACGGTCTCGCCGGGCTTCACCACCAGGTCGAAGCCCTTCAGGGCCGGCAGGTCCGGGCGGCCGGGATAGGCGAAGGTCACGCCCTCGAAGGCGATCGCGCCCCGGGCCGGGACCGGCAGGGTCTGGGGTTTCGCGGGCGCGGCGATGCCGGGCTCGGAATTGAGCAGGTCGGAGATCCGCTCCATGGCGCCGGCCGCCTTCTGGACGTCGCCCCAGACCTCGCCCAGGGCGCCGACCGAGCCGGCGGCGAAGATCGCCAGCAGGGCGAACTGGGCCAGGGTGCCGGCCGTCATCTCGCCCGACAGCACCAGGTGGGCGCCGACCCACAGCAGCAGGGTGACCCCGCCGAACGCCAGGGCCATGACCACCGCGGTCATGGCCGCCCGGGCGTTGATGCGCTTGACCGAGGCCTTGTAGGCCATCTCGACGGCGCCGCCGAACCGGTTGTCGGCCGCGCTCTCGCGACCGAAGGCCTGGACGGTGTCCAGGGCGTCCAGACTCTCGCCGGCGTAGCCGACCGCGTCGGCGAACTTGTCCTGGGCGCTGACCGACAGCTTTCGCACGTTGCGGCCCAGCAGGAAGATCGGCGCCAGGATCACCGGCACCATCAGCACGATGAAGCCCGCCAGCTTGGGACTGACCACGGCCATGTAGCCCAGTCCGCCGATCAGGCTGAGGGTGTTGCGCAGGGCGACCGAGACGCTGGTTCCCACCAGTTGCTCGATGATGGTGATGTCGGTCGTCATCCGCGACAGCACCTCGCCGGTGCGGGTCTTGAGGAAGAAGGCCGGGTCCAGCTTCAGGGTGTGGCCATACAGCGCACGCCGCAGGTCGGCGACCACGCGCTCGCCCAGACGGGTGACGAAGAAGAACCGCAGGGCGGTGGCCACGGCCAGCAGCAGCGCCACCGCCGCCAGGCCGATGAAGGCGCTGTTGACCGCATCGCTCGAACCCTTGGTGAAGCCCTTGTCGATGACGCCCTTGAACGCCCCCGTCAGGCCCAGGGTGGCGCCGGTCGAGAACAGCAGGAAGAAGCCGGCGGCCAGGGCGTCGCCCACGTGGCGGCGCACGAAGGGCAGCAGATGGGCCAGCGGACGGATGTCCTTGCGGCGAGGACGGCGATCGGCCGCCTCGGCCAGGGTCTGGACCAGCTCCGCGCCCGCGCCCGGCCTGCCCTCGGCCGAAATCTCGCCCGCGTTCACGTCACTCATCAACTGTCCCTTGCCAAATTCGCGCGCTTTCTTTATAGCCGCGCGTCTCCGAGAGCCACCCGCAAGGTTTGGCGCCCGCCCACATTACACGCCGCCTCAAGTCGGTTGGATCGCCCGATGAAACAAGACATTCACCCCGACTACCACTTCATCACCGTCACCATGACCGACGGCACGTCCTATCAGACCCGTTCGACCTACGGGAAAGAAGGCGCGACCCTGGCGCTGGACATCGATCCGCGCGTGCACCCGGCCTGGACCGGCGGCAACGCCCAGATGATGGACCGCGGCGGCCGCGTTTCGCGCTTCAACGCGAAGTTCGCCGGCTTCACCGCCAAGAAATAAGCGTTTCACGCTTCTCGCCGTATGGGCGACGAAAGGCCGGCTCCGCGTTCGCGGGCCGGCCTTTTCTGTTTCTGGAGCTCCTCCGCCCCCTATGGGGGCGGACAGGCGACGAAGTCGCCAGGTGGGCAAGTGGGAAGCGGCAAGGCGGACAGAGGTTAGCGACAGCGCGGCTAACACTTGCCCCCTACGGACCGCTTCGCGGTCGTCTTCCCCCAGAGGGGGAAGAGGCGCCTAAGCCGCGCCGAACGCCGCGCTGAGTCGATCAAAGTGGGCCTGCACCGGGCGCGGGGCTTCCTCGTCGGCGGCGGCCTCGACGTACATGCGCTTGTCCAGGTGGCGGACGCGCTCATAGAGCCGTTCGGAACGCTGCAGCAGATTGACCAGGCCGAAGGGCAGGTCCTCGACGGGAGCGGGCTCGCCGCTCTCCAGGCCGAGGCGATAGTTCTCGGCGCAGGCGGCCTGGGCCTCCATCTCGCCTTCCTTGACCGCGCGCTGGACCAGCAGCCACGAGGCCACCTGCATCAGGCGCGTGGTCAGGCGCATGCTTTCGCTGGCGTAGGCCAGGGCGGCGTTGCGCGAGAGAATCTTGCTGTCGTGGCGGCCCGCCCCGTCGAGATAGGCGGCGGTCTCCTCGACCAGCGTCATGCCCTCCTCGAACGTCCGGTCAAACAGCTCGGAGCGAGCGAAATCCTGGATCACGCCAGCACGCCAGGGGGGCGCGGCCACGTTCAACTCGGTCATAGCTACTCAATGCCCCTTCGAAAGGCCGCGAGACCGTCTCGCCAGACAGGGGGACTGCAACCCCCGTGCCAGACGTCGTCGTCCCGTTTCGCGACCGCCCCTCCCCCAAGTTCGACCGAAGGCCGATATTCCGAGTCAGGCGGGCCCGAGAGTCCGCCTGTAGCGTAAACCGATCGTTAGTCCAGGCGACCAAAGATCGCATTGGCCGCGTCGCGTCCCGCCTTTTTCTTGGTGAGCTGGGCGCGGGTGCGGGCGATCTCCGCTTCCAGCGCCTCGATGCGTTCTTCCAGCTCGGCCACCCCGTAGGTGTCCAGATCCTCATGTGTGGTGGCGTTCAGCGCGTCGCCGCGGAAAGCGCGCGGCTCGACCGGCTCTTCCATCATCGGATCGGTCTCCTTTGCTCGACCCCTTTTCGATCCGGCATCTGACGCCTACCAAGGGCCCGACGCAAGCCTCACGGGATGTTCCACCATGTCCGAGACCATGACCGCCATCGCCATCGAGGGCGGCAAGGGGACGGCCGACGCGCTCCCTCCGGTGATCGTGGACCGCCCCGAGCCGGGCCCCGGCCAGATCCTGATCCGCGTGCGGGCGGCCGGCGTGAACCGTCCGGACCTGTTGCAGCGCCTGGGCTTCTACCCGCCCCCGCCCGGCGCGCCGACCACCCTGGGGCTGGAGGTCGCAGGCGAGGTCGTGGTCGGATCTGGACGCTGGAAGGCCGGCGACAAGGTCTGCGCCCTGCTGGGCGGCGGCGGCTACGCCCAATACGCCGTGGTCGACGCCCGCCACGCCCTGCCGATTCCAGACGGTTTCGACTTCGCCCATGCCGCGGCCCTGCCCGAGACCGTGTTCACGGTGTTCGCCAATGTGTTCGAACATGGCGCGCTCAAGCTTGGTGAAACGCTTCTGATTCATGGTGGGACGTCCGGTATCGGGACAACGGCGATCGCCATGGCCAAGGCGCACGGCGCGCGAGTGATCGCCACAGGCCGCGGGGCCGACAAGAAGGCCCAGGCCCTGGCCCTGGGCGCCGACATCACCGTCGACGCCAAGACCGAGGACTTCGCCGCCGTCGCCAAGGCGGCCGGCGGGGTCGACGTGGTGCTCGACATGGTCGGGGCCAGCTATTTCGACAAGAACCTCGACGCCCTGAACACCGGCGGCCGCATCGTCTACATCGCCGCCCTGGCCGGGCCGATACTGGAGGTTCCGGTGATGAAGATCATGCAGAAGCGCGCGGTGATCACCGGCTCGACCCTGCGCCCCCGTTCGGCCGACGAGAAGGCCCGCCTGGCCGCCGAGATCGAGCGCGTGGTCTGGCCGTGGATCGCCGCGGGCAAGCTCAAGCCAGTGATCGACGCCACTTTCCCCCTGGAGGAAGCCGCCAAGGCCCACGCCCACCTGGAGGCGGGCGAGCACGTGGGCAAGGTGGTGTTGCTGGCCTGATCGCGAGAACCCGCGCGGGACCGACGGCGTTGGTCCCGCATGCGCCATCCTCGTCCCCGCATCGGCTGTTCCGGCTGGACCTATGACGACTGGAAGGGACCGTTCTATCCCGAGACGGTCAAGCTGAAGGACCGGCTGCGCTATTACGCCAGCCGGTTCGACACGACCGAGATCAACGGCAGCTTCTATCGCCTGCCCACCGAGAAGGCCGTCGCCGCCTGGGCCGAACAGGTTCCCGCCGGCTTCTGCTTCGCCTGGAAGGTCTCGCGCTACATCACCCACAATAAGAAGCTGAAGGATTGCCGCGACAGCGTCGATCTGGTGTTCGGCCGGATGAAGCCGCTGGGCGACAAGGCCGGTCCCGCCCTGGTGCAATTGCCGCCGATGCTTCACCGCGCCGACGAGCGGCTGAAGCGGTTCCTCGGATGGCTGCCAAAAGGCCAACGCGTCACCGTCGAATTCCGCCACGCCAGTTGGTACGAGGACGCGGTCTTCGACATCCTGCGCGACCACGGCGTCGCCTTCTGCGTCTCCGACCACCACGACGCCCCCTCGCCCTGGCTGACCACCGCCGACTTCGCCTATGTGCGCGGCCACGGCCCGGGCGGGCGCTATCACGGACGGTATTCCGACGCCGAGCTGAAGGCCTGGGCCAAGCAGGTCGACGGCTGGCGCGCCGAGGGCAGGACGGTGTTCAACTATTTCGACAACGACGTGAAGAGCGCCGCGCCGGCCGACGCCGACAAGCTGATTTCGCTCGTTGATTGAAAGCTTCGCCGGCCGCGCGCACCGGCTTGGCGCGCGACAACCCTGGGTTAGGATCGCGCATCGAACCCCGGGGGACCTCCATGAGCCTGAATGGAAGCCTGAAAGGACTGCGCCTGATCCTCGCCAATCCGCATCACGTGGAGCTCGGCGTGCTGGCGGTGATCTTCCTGATCGCGATGATCTGGATCGAGCTGCGCAAATCCGAGCCCTGGATCGAGTGGCTGGCCTGGTCGGTGCTCGTGCCGCCCTTCATGCTGTACATGTTCGACATGCGCGGCGAAGGGCTGGACACCTCGCCGATCGCGCTGGGCGTCGCCCTGCTCACCGGGGTGGGCGGCGGCGGGCTGGTCGCGCTGCGCGGCGCGGCCCGACGCCGGCGCCTCGACGGCCTTCGGGAAATCCCCGCGCCAAACCGCCACATGCCGCTGAATCTGGGGAATGGTTGATCCCCGTTCCCTTTCTTCGAGAACCGCATTATAGGTCCAGACTGAACATCCCGCCCGGCCGCAAGGTCGGGCGCCGTCATTTCTGGAGCCCCTCATGGCCGACATCCTGATGCCCAAGGCGACCGCCGTCTGGCTCGTGGAAAACACGTCGCTCACCTTTGAACAGATCGCCGACTTCTGCGGTCTGCACCCGCTGGAAGTCAGCGGCATCGCCGACGGCGAAGTGGCGCGCGACATCCGCGGCGCCGATCCGATGGGCAACGGCCAGCTGACCCGCGAAGAACTGGACAAGGCCCAGGCCAACGACGCCTACCGCATGAAGGCCCAGGTCAGCCGCCACGCCGAGCTGCTGAAGCCGCAGAAGAAGGCCCCGCGCTACACCCCCGTGTCGCGCCGCCAGGATCGCCCGGACGCCATCGCCTGGTTCCTGCGCCACCACCCCGAGGTGACCGACGCGCAGATCTCCAAGCTCCTGGGCACCACCAAGTCGACCATCGAGCAGGTCCGCGCCCGCACCCACTGGAACGCGGCCAACATCAAGCCGGTCGATCCGGTGACCCTGGGCCTGGTCGGCCAGCTGGAACTGGACGCCTTGGTCAAGAAGGCCGCCGAGAAGAAGGCCAAGGACGACCTGAAGAAGGGCATCCTGCCGGAAGACCCGACCCTGCGTCCGGCCTCGGAAACCAGCATCCTGCCGGACGACCACGACGAGGAAGAGGCCGCGATCCGCAAGGGCCGCATCGAGCCCAAGGCCGAGGACGTGTTCGGCAAGTCGACCTATGTGGCCGACGACGAAGAAGACGACGAGGACTGATCAGCGATCGGGGACAGACGCATGCGCCTGTCCCCGTCCGAATCAAAAGGCCCGCCCCGTCTGAACGGAGCGGGCCTTTCTGTTTTCGGCCTCCTCGATCCGTCACCGCCGTCTCACGACGCGGGACTTTGGAGGGGGCTAATGAAGTCGCGCCCTAAGGCCTTCGATTTCCTCCTTGAGCCTGAGCTTCTGCCGCTTCAACTCCCTGAGCAGGGTGGTGTCACTGACGGGACGACGGGTCTCCTCCTGGATCGTGCGGTCGAGGTTCTCGTGACGGGACCCAAGCTCGCGGATACGGGATTCGATGGCCATGGCTGTCGGCTCCTTGCTGGTGGAAGGTCGAAGTCAACACCCGCTGTTCGAAGCTGTCAGATCACATATGATTGCAGTCGGCGGCGCTTGACCTGGCGCAGCTTGCTCCCAAGACGGACGAAAATTCACCATGTCGGACCCGCTGGCCTCGCCGGAAAAGCCTCGTCTTGTCGTCGGAATCTCTGGCGCGTCAGGGGTTGTCTACGGCCTGCGGGCGCTGGACGCCTGTCGTGCACTGGGCGTCGAAAGCCATCTGGTCCTGTCGAAATCCGCCATCCTGACCCTATCGCAGGAGACCGGATTTTCCGTCGGGGAGGTCAATGAGAAGGCGGACGTCGTCCATCGCGTGGGCGACATCGGGGCGGCGATCGCCTCAGGGTCGTATCGCACGCTGGGCATGATCGTCGCGCCCTGCTCGGTGCGCACCATGAGCGAAATCGCCACGGGCGTAACGGCTTCGCTGCTGACCCGCGCCGCGGACGTGACGCTGAAGGAGCGCCGCCCGCTGGTGCTGATGGTCCGCGAGACGCCGCTGCACCTGGGCCATCTGCGCACCCTGACCAAGCTGGCCGAAATGGGCGCGGTGATCGCTCCGCCGCTTCCCGCGTTCTATGCCAAGCCGCAGTCGATCGCCGAGATGGTCGACCAGTCGGTGGGCCGCGCGTTCGACCTGTTCGGCCTGTCCTGGCGGCCGGTCAAACGCTGGGGCGAGGACCTGGCGACGATCACTGGTGAAGCCTGAAAAGGCCGAGGGGTTAACGAAGATGCGGCTTTGGCAGTGGGCCCTGGAGGTCTATGCGCGACCGTCTGTCGCACAGGCGTGCCTGTCGCTGCAGGACGGACACGGCCAGAACGTGCCCTATCTGCTGTGGGCCGCCTGGCGGGCCAGCGAGGGCCGCGCCGCCGACGTCCTGGAAGCCGCCCGGCTGGTCAAGCGCTGGGACGCCGAGGTCGGCTCGCCCTTGCGGGCCATCCGCCGGACGGTCAAGCCGGCCTGGCCGGGGATCGAGGACGGCGCGCGCGAGGATTTCCGCAACGCCGTGAAGGGGGTCGAGCTGCACGGCGAGAAGGTGCTGATGGAAAGCCTGGAGGCCCTCAGCGGCGAACCGGGCGCGAAGCTGGACGTGTTCGACGCCCTGCTGGAGGCCGCCCGGGCGTCCGGCGATCCGCCGCGCGAGACCGCTCTGCGCGCCCTTTCCGACGCCCTTTCGTGATACCCTTTACCCACTGTCAGGCTTTGCTATCTATCACCGCCCCCATGGGGATCATCGGGGCACGACAGCAGGGGCGTCCATGAACGACGACGACGCTTCAGACGACAGCGACATCGCCCTCGAGCGGCGCCTGGCGACATTGCGCGAGGAACACCAGGACCTCGGCGACGCGGTCGCGGCCCTTGAGGAACGCCCCCTGCCCGACATGCTGCAGATCGCCCGCCTCAAGCGCCGCAAGCTGGCCCTGAAGGACGAGATCGTGCGGCTCGAAGATCAGCTGATGCCGGACATCATCGCGTAGGCGGCTGGACCGCGACCGTCACCGTCGCCTCGTGCCCCACCGGGAAGTTCAGCGAGTTGGCCACGAAACACTTGGCGTTGGCCTCGTGGTGCAGGGCCATGGCCTTGGCCGGGTCGGAGCCGGCCGCGATCGTCACGTGGGGCCGCAGGGTGGCGCTCTCGAAGCGGCCGCCGCCGGTCTCGTCCTCGACCATCACCGCGTTGGCTTCGTCGCGATAGGCGATGACGACCACGCCGTTCACCGCGCACAGGTGCAGGTACCACAGCTGGTGGCACGAACTGATCGAGGCCAGCAGCAGCTCCTCGGGGTTCCAGCGGGCCGGATCGCCCCGGAAACTGGGATCGGACGAGCCGAGCAGCACCGGCTTGCCCTCCGCGGCGATCTCGTAGGCGCGCTCATAGGACCGGTAGTTGGCCGTGCCCTCGCCGATGTCGCCCGTCCAGGTCAGGGTCGTGGCGTAGCGGTGCGACTTGGACATGAGCGAGCCTCCTGATCGACGGGAAGGCCAGATATAGTCAGGCTCGGCGAACGAAACAGCGTCGTCCGGCTGAACTATGCTTCCTTGCGCACGCGTTTCTTGAGGAACATCGCCGCGTCGGCCTCGGCCAGGGCGACTTCGGGGTCGGCGCCGGCCTCGATCTCGCGCACGCCCCAGGAGAGGCGCAGCGGCGCCGACCATTCGCCCAACTGCACCGGCATGCCGCAGACGGCGGCGGCCAGGGTCTCGGCCTTGGAGGTGGCGGTCTGCTGGTCAGCCTGGACCAGCAGCACGGCGAACTCGTCGCCGCCGATCCGGCCCACCACGTCGCTCTCGCGGACATTGGCCTGCAGGCGTTGGGCGACGGCCTTCAGGGCCTCGTCGCCGGCGGCGTGGCCGAAGCGGTCGTTGACGGCCTTGAAGCCGTCCAGGTCGAAGAACACCAGGCTGGCGGGCGAGCCGTAGCGCTGGGCGAAGGCGGCGACCCGCTTGATCTCGCGCAGGAAGGCCCGGCGGTTCAGCACCGGGGCCAGCACGTCCATGTCGGCCAGGCCTTGAGCCTCGCCCAGCTTGAACTTCAGTCGGGCGACCTCGTTGCGCAGATCGTCGATCTCGACCATCAGGGTCTTCAGGGCCGCCTGCACCTGCGGGGTCAGGTCGGCTTCCGACAGCCCCAGGAACCCGGCCGTATCGGCGGCGACCACGGCCCGCGCCACCGCCGGCCCGGCGGCCTCGGTCAGCGCCCGGCGACGGATCGCGGAGAAGGATTCGGTGCGAACGCTGGTGATCTTCATGGGATGACGGACGCCACTCGGAGAATCACTTGTGGTGAAGCTTCAGTATTTCTGCGTTCTTTCATTAACCATGACAATGGCGACGACCATGTGTCGCAGCGTCGCGGCGGCGGACTATCTGTCGGGATCGGCTGTGGTTTTCGCCGGGACCTTTGGGTGAGAACGGGCTTTGGAGCCTGGGCGCCAGCGGCTATAAGGCCCGCGATTCACGGCCGTCAGGTCACGGAGCGCCCTAAGAACCCTAGGGTCGCTCCACCGCCGCTTTCTGGGGAAATCGTCGCCGATGCCCACCGCCACGCCACCCGTCGCCCCCAAAGTGGTCATTGTCATGGGCAGCCGCTCGGACTGGCCGACCATGAAGAAGGCGGCCGACGCGCTCGACGCCCTGGGCGTGGCCTACGAGGCCAAGGTGGTTTCCGCCCATCGCACGCCCCAGCGCCTGGTCGAGTTTTCGACGGGGGCCCAGGCCGCCGGCCACAAGGTGATCATCGCCGGAGCCGGCGGCGCGGCGCACTTGCCGGGCATGGTCGCCTCGATGACCATCCTGCCGGTGCTGGGCGTGCCGGTGCAGTCCAAGGCCCTGAACGGTCTGGATTCCCTGCTGTCCATCGTCCAGATGCCGGGCGGGATCCCCGTGGCCACCCTGGCGATCGGCGAGGCGGGCGCCCGGAACGCCGGTCTGCTGGCCGCCCAGATCCTGGCGCTCTCGGACGCCGACCTGGCTCAGCGCCTGGCGGCCTTCCGGACGCAGCAGACCGACAGCGTCGTCGAGAGCGTTGAAGACTGATGAGCCTTTCCCCGCCCGCCTTTCCCCTGCCCCCCGGCTCCACGATCGGCATCCTCGGCGGGGGACAGCTGGGCCGCATGCTGGCCCTGGCCGCCGCCCGCCTGGGCTTCGACGTGGTGATCCTCGACCCGGAGGAGAACAGCCCCGCCGGCCGCGTGGCCTCGCGCCAGATCGTCGCCCCCTATGACGACCGCTGGGCGCTCCGCCGCCTGGCCGAGGTCTGTCACGTCGTCACCTACGAGTTCGAGAACGTGCCGGCCGCCACGGTGGCCGAGCTGACCGCCCAGGGCGTGCTGGTCGCGCCCGGCGCCAAGGCCCTGGCCGCCGCCCAGGACCGGGTCGTCGAAAAGAGCTTCCTGGCCGAGATCGGCGTGCCGACCGTGGCCTTCGCCGCCGTCGACGACGCCCAGGGCCTGGCCGCCGCCGTCGCCAAGATCGGCGCACCGTCGCTGCTGAAGACCCGCCGCGAAGGCTATGACGGCAAGGGCCAGGCCTGGATCCAGCGGCCGGCCGACGCCGCCTCCGCCTTCGCCAAGATCGCCGGCCAGCCCGCCATCCTCGAGGCCCCCGCCGACTTCGTGCGCGAGCTGTCGGTGATCGCCGCCCGCGGCCGCGACGGCGAGATCGCCTGCTACCCGCTGTCGGACAACCACCACGAGGGCGGCGTCCTGCGCCGCACCAGCGCGCCGGCCGTCGTCGGCGCCGCCACCCGCGACCAGGCCGAGGCCATCGTCGCCAAGATCCTGACCGCTCTGGAATATGTCGGGGTGATCGGGGTGGAGCTGTTCGAGCTGGCCGGCGGCAAGCTGCTGGTCAACGAGTTCGCGCCCCGGGTGCATAACACCGGCCACTGGACCCAGGACGGCTGCGAGGTCGACCAGTTCGAGCAGCACATCCGCGCCGTCGCCGGCTGGCCCCTGGGCCCCACCGCCCCGCGCGCCCATGTCGAGATGACCAACTTGCTGGGCCCCGAGGTCGAGGCCTGGGCCAAGCTGGCCGCCGAGCCCGAGACCCGCGTCCACCTCTACGGCAAGGGCGAAGCTCGGCCGGGGCGGAAGATGGGGCACGTCAACCGGCTGCGGGGACTGAAGGACTAGGCGCGGCGAGGCCTTCCGGAGGGCCGGAGCTTGGTCAGTTGTCGGGCTCGACGCCAGATCGCCCGGATCGCGGCGACGGCGAGAGCGACGCCCGCGAGCGCCATCGCAACCCTCGACCCCTTGTCGCTGTTGTCGATTTTCCGGTCGACGATGAGCTCGCCGTCCATGCGCAAATTGTAGATTCGGCTGCCAAAGACCTCCATCTCGACATGCTGGGGCTCCGGCCAGCGGGGCAGCGCTCGCCATTTGGCCAAAGCCGGGCAGTCGTAGCGCCGATGCCCGCTCGTTCCGCATGTGAACCGAAAGCTTCGTCCATCCGGCATGATGACCAGACCGGACGCCGATCTGACCTCTATCGGCTTGCCGGACACCAGGCTGGTCCGCTCGATCGAGGGTTGGAAGGCCAGGGCGACGAGGATCACGGAGAGCGGCAGGGCCGCGCTCCAGGAGGCGAGTTCCGCGCGCACCCGGCTTGAGCGCGCCGCATGGCTTCGCAGGGGCTGATCGCCGTAACGGCGATGGAGAAGGATCGCGATCATCGCCAAGGCGACCGTGAGCAGGCCAAACACCGCCAGGACCGCGAACTCCGTCCACAGCCCAAGGACCGCGGCGCCTCCGCCGAGCATCGCCATGCCCGCGGCGGCCTCGATCCAACGCCTGCTATCGTGGATGGTGCGCGAAATTGACTTTTCACCCCGGCAGCCGCCTGGTCCGGAAATCGAATGGCCAAGGGCGGGAACTCAGCCTTTCAAGATCAAGCTATCGGGTGTGGCCTCATGGAGGAAGCGCGGGCTCTTGCCACCGTCACGTCGCCGGAGCAGCCTCCCCGCACCCGAAACGGGCGGAGACAATCGGCATGGCGGTTCCCGACGGCGCGGAGGCGATGCGTCCTTTCCTTCCGGCCAAGGACTTCGCGGTCAGCAAGGCGTTCTACCAGGCCCTGGGTTTCAAGACGCTCCTCGACGGCGAAGTGGCGATCTTCGGCCTAGGGGCCAGCGCCTTCATCCTGCAGCGCTATTACGAGAAGACCTGGGCCGAGAACTTCATGATGCAGCTGATGGTCGACGACCTGGACGCCTGGTGGGCGCACATCCAGGCGCTGGACCTGCCGGGCCGGTTCGGCGTCCAGCCGGCCAAGCCTCCGGCGATGCAGCCGTGGGGCCTGCGCGTGGCCTATGTCTACGATCCGTGCGGCGTGCTCTGGCATGTTTGCCAGCGGCGACCGGGCGCGCCGCAGGACTAGGCCTGTCGACATTCAAGCATCGTGCTTGGTCGTCGTCCTTCGACAAGCTCAGGATGAGGACCATTGTGCAGGCCGTGAAAGTAGAAAACCTCATCCTGAGCCCGTCGAAGGACGAGGTTTTCGCTCCAGCCCTCACGCCATGGCGATGATCTCAAGCTCGATCAGCCAGTCGTCGGCCAGGGTCTGGACGATGATCGCCGTGGTCGGGATGCGCCGGTCGCCCAGGGCCGCCACCCGGGCCGCGCCGTTGGCCTCGACATAGGCCGGATCGCGCAGGTAGCTGGTCAGGCGCACGATGTTGTCGACGGTCATGCCGGCGCTGGCCAGGATGGTCCGCAGATTCGACCAGACCAGCTCCAGCTGCCGCTCCAGGCTGGCGCCCGCCACGCCCTGGGCGTCCAGCCCCATGGTGCCCGCGACGAACAGCATGCGGGCCGGATCACGCACTTCCAGGGCATGCACATAGTCGTCGGTGGCGGCGTAGATCCCGTCGGTGGGATTGTGGATCACGGTCTCCATGGCGGCGTCTCCCGGGCGTTTGTCTTTCGAGGCTTCGTATCTAAGCTTAGCGGAAAGAGCGCCGTCGGTGTGACGCCCTTCCCGGAGTCCTGCATGGCCGAGCAAGCACTGATAGGCCTGATCGGCGGCATGAGCTGGGAAAGCTCGGCCCAGTACTATCGGCTAATCAACGAAGGGGTCCGCGACCGGGTCGGCGGCGTGGCCTCGGCCCGAACCCTGATGTGGTCGTTCGATTTCGCCCGGATCGAGGCCCTGCAGCACGCCGGCGACTGGGACGCCCTGGCCGGAGAGCTGGTCACCGCCGCCAAGGCGCTGCAGAAGGGCGGGGCCGACTTTCTGGTCCTGTGCACCAACACCATGCACCGCTGCGCCTGGGCCATCGACGCGGCGGTGAAGATCCCCCTGTTGCACATCGCCGACCCGACGGCGGCGGCGATCCAGGCGGCGGGTCTCACCCGGGTCGGCCTGCTGGGCACGGCCTTCACCATGGAGCAGGACTTCTATCGCGGCCGGCTGGAGGCGAAATTCGGCCTGGAGGTGCTGATCCCGGAGGCGCGGGACCGCGCGGCGGTGCACGAGATCATCTATCGTGAGCTGGTGACCGGCCAGGTGCTGGACGTCTCGCGCGAGGTCTATCGCGGCGTGATCGCGCGGCTGGTCGCGCGTGGAGCGCAGGGGATCATCCTGGGCTGCACCGAGATCATGCTGCTGATCGGCCGTGAGGACAGCCCCGTGCCCGTGTTCGACACCACGACGCTGCACGCGATGGCGGCGGTGGATCGGGCTTTGGCGGGACCCTAGGACCGCCCGTACCGCATCCGCGCCAGCGCCGCGGCCACCTCCGCCGCCAGGTTCATCGGCTTGATCCCGGCCTTCCATTTCTCGAAGGCCATGACGTTGTCGATGCGGCCGTCCAGGTGCTTGAGCGCCGACTCGCGGCCCGAGGCCATGTCAACGGCCAGGGTCGAGACCAGGATCCCCGACAGGATCGCCCGCTTGGAATAGTGATTCTCGTCGGTCGCCGTATCGCCGGCCCAGCGCCACAGGACGTCGGCGCTTTCCCAGATCAGGGTCAGGGCCAGCGGCATGTTGGTCGGGAAGGCCAGGAAGGCCGCCAGCTTGCGCAGGGCCTCGGCGTCGCGTTGGGCGGCGTCCAGGCGGGCGACCACACCGGCTCGGATCTTGTCGCGAATCTTGATCGGGGGCGGATCCAGGGCCTTCAGGGACGCCAGGGCGGCCTTGTCGTGGCGGCGCGACAGCAGGGCGGCCAGGTCGCGCGGGCCTTGCGGCAACAGCAGTTGCGCCTCGCCGGCGTTGAGCCCCGCGGCCACCGCGGCGGCGCGGGCCATCCCGGGGTTCCATCCCAGGCGCGGGGCCAGGCGCAGGGCCTCGTCCAGCACCCGTTGCTCGGTCGTGTCGGCCCAATCGCCCGGGTCTCGAGAGGCATCGGCGGTTTTGTCGCTCATGAATCCGAGTCTACACGGGAGTTTAGGCCGCGTCGCCATGGACAGAGGCCCCCGCCTCTGCTATCAGCCGCCCCTCGTCGCCCGGGAGATCCCTTTCCGGGCTTATCAGGTTTTGTTCGCCCGCCCGGCCCCTGAGAGGGACTCGGGAAGATGGTCGGGCCGTCGAATGGAGAGAGACCCCTGGTCCAGATTTTCGTCCGCGACAACAACGTCGATCAGGCCCTCAAGGCCCTGAAGAAGAAGATGCAACGCGAAGGCTCGTTCCGCGAAATGAAGCGGCACGTGCACTATGAAAAGCCGTCGGAAAAGCGCGCCCGTCAAAAGGCCGAAGCTGTCCGCCGCGCCCGCAAGCTGGCCCGCAAGCGCGCTCAGCGCGAAGGCCTGCTGCCGATGCCGAAGAAGCCGGTCGGCGCGCGTTAAGCGACGCTTTCCGAGATTTCGGAAACACCAAGCCCGCGTGGAGCGATCCACGCGGGCTTTGTTTATTCCTCCCCCTGTGGGGGAGGCGGCCGAAGGCCGGTGGGGGGAGTCTTAGGGTCGTGGATCCTGGGTGTGGCGACGCCCGATCACTCCCCCCTCCGTCGGCTACGCCGACACCTCCCCCACAGGGGGAGGACCTAGTTCCCCACGAACTCCACCGCCTTGACGATATGCCCGGCGAACGTCTCCCCCAGCAGCCGGGTGTGAGACGCGGCCTCGACGTGGTCGACATAGCCGCGCCTGGAGCGTTCGGCCGGCGCGGCCTGCATCGCCTTGCGCTTCTCGCGCCCCTTGACCGGTCCCGCCGTGACCACCGCCACCGGCCAGTTCGGGTCATAGGCGGGCACGGCGACGGCCTGCTCCGCCGACTGGGACCACGCGGCCACCTCGGCGGCGGCGGTGCGGTTGTGGGGACCGTTGGCGAAGGCCCAGCGCTTCTCGGCCTTGGCGGCCGGCGGCAGACCGATCTTGTCGCCCAGGCTGGTATAGACCAGCGGCTTGTAGAGCCCGATCGAAGCCCCGCGCGCCGCCCAGCGCGACGCCGTGGTGAAGACCCGGATGAAAGGCTTGAACGCTTCGGTTTCCGAGGCGTCGGCCGTGGCGGCGTCGACCAGGACCAGACCCGCCACCTTGTCCGGATTGCGTCCGGCGTACTGGCGCAGGCGCAGGCCGGCCATCGAGTGGCCGACCAGGATGAACGGTCCCGGCTCGCCCGAGGCGGCGACCAGCTTCTCGAAGTCGGTGACGATGGCCAGGCCGTCGCGCGGCGGCGGGCCGGGCGGCGAGAAGCCCATGCCCGCCCGGTCATAGGCGCAGGACCGCCAGCCGGCGGCGCTCAGGGCCTCCTGGGTGGCGCCCCAGTCGGCGGCGAAGCCGAAGGCTCCCGCCTCCAGCCAGACCACCGGACGGTCGCCGCGCGGCCCCTCGCAGACCAGGCGGAGGCTTCGCCCTTCGCCGATGTCGACCATCGTCCCGCGCGGCACGGGATGGCCCGCCGCCGACATCAGGCCGCCCACGGCGATGAACGACACGATGAGAAGAGCGAATCCGGCAAGGGCGCGTCCGACGTGTCTTAGCATGCGGCCACTCTAGCCGAGCGTCAGTGTCCGTCGAGTGACAGAACACCTCCTAGATCCGCGGCGTTTTTCTAACCGTCGACGACGTTGATCCGCACGCGGACGCGGCCGCCCTTGACGCGGGTGACCCCGCCCTCGCCGTTCGCCGCCATCTTGCCCGGGGCCTTCACGCCCTCGGGCCAGCGCGAGACCTGGGCCAGGCGCACCTTGCGGCCCACCCTGGCGGCGGCCTTCAGCGGCAGGTCATCCTTCTCGGCGAAGGTCTTGCCCATGAACAGCGCCGGATTCAGCGGCTTACCGGCCTTGTTGCGCAGTTCGAAGTGCAGGTGCGAGCCGGTCGAGCGGCCGCTGCTGCCCACATAGGCCACGGTGGTCCCGCGCTTGACGAAGGTCCCGCGCTTGAGGCCCGCGTCGCGGCCCAGGTGGGCGTAGAAGGTGTGGAAGCCGTCCTTGTGGCCCACCTCGACAAACCGGCCGTAGGTCGACGACACGCCGCTGCGCATGATGACGCCGTCGGTGGCGACATGGACGGGCGCGCCGGCCGGGGCGGCGATGTCGACGCCCTCGTGCAGGCGGCCGTTCTCTTCCCACGGCATCTGGCGCAGACCGAACGGCGAATTGACGACATGGCCCGGCAGCGGGGCGTCGAACACGAAGGCGGGGGGCGGCGGGGGCGGCGGCTCGGGCGCCGTGACGGGCGTGACCACCGGGGCCGGCGCGGGCGGCTGCAAGCCGGCGTTCATCGCGCCGACGGCCGAAACGGCGTTGATCATGCCCCAGATCACGATCGCGCCGCCGACGGCGGCGAACGCGGCGCGCGAATAGGGAGACGAGGTTGCGGCCAGGACTCGTGACGCCAAGAGTGATCCTCACAGACGATCGGTCGCCCCAAAGAGACCGCGCCAAAGCGCGTTCCCATCCCACGGGCGACCTTTCGGGATGATGAAGGCGGGCTCTATGCCGCGCCCATGAGGCGAAAAGGCGGCGCAGCTTAACCATTGATCAAGCATGACCATAGTCAGGCGACAGATGACCGGTTGCCACATTACAGGAATTTTAGAACATTACTTTCAGTACACTTCTTTAATTACACGTCATGAATGAGACGTAACGAGTATTCACGAGAAGTCGCGAGTATACCTTTGGACATGGAGCGCAGGGACGCGCCCAGACAGAGGGACAACTCAAATGCGCAAGTTCATGACCAGCCTGACCGCCGTGGCCACCTTCACCCTGGCCGCCGTGCCGGCCCTGGGCCTGCTGCAAAACGCCCACGCCGCCGAGCCCACCGCCCGCATCCTGGTCGGCGACCTGAACCTGAGCGACCCGGCCCAGGCGGCCGTCCTCAGGACCCGTGTCGACACCCAAGGCCAGGCGCTGTGCCGCCAGGTCATCGGCCGCGAGATCCGCTCGAACATCCGCGAGGCCGACTGCCTGGCCCAGATCCGCCTGGACGTCCGCCGTCAGCTGACCGCCGCCCAGCGCGCCGACCTGCGCCGCTCGGCCGCCCCGTCGTCGCTGCAAGTGGCCAGCCGCTAACCCCATCAACCACCGGCGCGAGAGCGCCCTTCAGAAAGGAAGACTTCGATGCGTAAGTTCATGACCCGTCTGACCGCCGCGGCCACCGTCGCCCTGGCCGCCGTGCCCGCCCTGGGCCTGCTGCAGAACGCCCACGCCGCCGAGCCGACCGCCACCATCTCCCTGGTCGGCCTGAACCTCTCCAACCCCGCCCAGGCCGCCGAATTCGCCGCCCGGGTCGAAGCCGCCGGCGAACAGGTCTGCAGCGCCAAGGCCCGCACCAATCCAGGCACGGACTTCACCATGGCCGGCTGCAAGGTCGCTGTCCGCGAACAGGCGGCCCGGCAACTGTCCAAGTCGCAACGCCAAGGCCTGCGCGTCGCCATCCGCTCCACCCCGCTGGCCATCGCCACCCGCTGAGCCGCCGCATGACCCTGACAAGCAAAAGGCCTCGGACGGGAACGTCCGGGGCCTCTTCTTTTGGGCGACGCTCCAACTTGCATCGCGCGAACAAATGAAGAACATTGTTTCGGGCCGCGCGGCCGCGCCAGAGAGGTCGCACGGACCATGCCGATTATTTCCATCTTCTTCGGGATCGTGATCCGGATTAATTTTCGGGATCACAATCCACCTCATCTTCACGCGGAGCATCAGGGCCGGGAAGCGCTGTTCGACATCCGCACGGGCCGGGTGATCGCCGGCGGCCTGCCGCGCGCCACGGCGCGTCTCGTCAGCGATTGGATCGCCCTGAACCAGGCCGCGTTGGCGGAAAACTGGGATCGGGCTTATGCTGATCAGCCAACTTTCAGGATCCCAGGATTGGATCAGGAATGACCATCAAGCTCGTCAAGGCGGTCAAGGTGAAGGCCCTCTCAGGCCATCGCCTGGACGTCACTTTCTCCGACGGCAGCAGCGGCGTCATCGACCTCAGCGATGTCTTGCGATCTCAGGGCGAAATGGCTCGCCCCCTAGCGGACGAGGCGTTCTTCGCGCGGGTGTTCCTGGAGATGGGCACGCCGACCTGGCCAAACGGCTACGATGCCGATCCGACCAATATGCGCTTGAAACTGGAAGCGGCGGGCGAATTGCGAGCCGACGGCGCGGTCGCCTAGCCGGCGCGCGGCGCGCGGCGCGGAAAAAGCAAGGCCCCGGACGGGAACGTCCGGGGCCTCTTCTTTTGGCGAAGGATCGAGGCCCTAGAGCCCCTTCACGATCCCCTCGACCATCTTCTTGGCGTCGCCGAACAGCATCATGGTGTTGTCGCGGAAGAACAGCTCGTTCTCGACGCCGGCGTAGCCCGAGGACATGCCGCGCTTGAGGAACAGCACGGTGCGGGCCTTTTCGACGTCCAGGATCGGCATGCCGAAGATCGGGCTCTGCGGGTCGGTCTTGGCGGCCGGGTTGGTGACGTCGTTGGCGCCGATCACGAAGGCCACGTCGGCGGTCGAGAACTCGCTGTTGATGTCCTCCAGCTCGAACACCTCGTCATAGGGGACGTTGGCTTCCGCAAGCAGCACGTTCATGTGGCCGGGCATGCGGCCGGCGACGGGGTGGATGGCGTACTTCACCTCCACGCCCTCTTCCTTCAGCTTGTCGGCCATTTCGCGCAGGATGTGCTGGGCCTGGGAGACGGCCATGCCGTAGCCGGGGACGATGATCACCTTGCTGGCGTTCTTCATGATGAAGGCCGCGTCGTCGGCCGAGCCCTGCTTGACGGGACGCGCCTCGACCTTGCCGCCGGGACCGGCCGCCGCGGCGTCGGCGCCGAAGCCGCCCAGGATCACCGAGATGAAGCTGCGGTTCATGCCCTTGCACATGATGTAGGACAGGATCGCGCCCGACGAACCGACCAGGGCGCCGGTGATGATCAGGGTGGTGTTTTCCAGGGTGAAGCCCAGGGCCGCCGCGGCCCAGCCCGAATAGCTGTTGAGCATCGAGACCACGACCGGCATGTCGGCGCCGCCGATCGGGATGATCAGAGTGACGCCGATCAGCAGGCTCAGCGCGAAGATCGCCCAGAACGCCCAGATCGCCGAGCCGCCGGAGATCACCAGCACCACCACCATGGCCACGATGGCCAGGGCGATGACGATGTTCAGCAGGTGGCGGGCCGGCAGCAGGATCGGTGCGCCGCCCATGTTGCCGTTCAGCTTGGCGAAGGCGATGACCGAACCGGTGAAGGTGACCGCGCCGATGGCCAGGCCCAGCGACAGCTCGATCAGGCTGTTGAGGTGCACGTGGCCGTCGGGGCCGACGATGCCGTAGGCCGCCGGGGTGTAGATCGCCGCCACCGCCACCATGCAGGCGGCCATGCCGACCAGGCTGTGGAAGGCCGCCACCAGTTGCGGCATCGAGGTCATGGCCACCTTGCGGGCGATCACCGCCCCGACCGTGCCGCCGACCGCGATCCCGCCCAGGATCAGCCCGATGGTCACGGGATCCAGCGCGCCCTGTTTCCAGAGCGTGGCCAGGGTGGTCAGCACGGCGATGCCCATGCCGATCATGCCGTTGCGGTTGCCCGACTGGCTGGTCACCGGGCTGGACAGCCCGCGCAGCGCCAGGATGAAGAGCACCCCCGAGACGATGTAGAGGATGGCGGCGAGATTGGCGTTCATGTCAGGTCTTGGCCCCCAAGAGCGGCGACGAGGAAAGCGGCGGCGCGGCGTTGACGCCGAACCGTGGCGGATGGCCCGAAGGCAGGCCGGAGAGGTCGTAGCGCGGCGGCTCGTAGTGGTTGGCCGCCGTGTAAGGCGCGGCGAAGCGAGGCTGGCCGTCGGCGCCGGTCAGTTCGTCCTCGCGCACGAAGAAGGCGTTGGCGCCGGAGAGATTGCAGCCGACCAGGGCGTAGCCCTTGGCGCGGCCCAGGGCCTCCAGGCTGGTCAGGCTGGCGCTGTGATAGTTGCCGCCGTCCCAGACCCGGTCGGCCTTGTACGCGGCGACGAAGGCGACGGGCGGCGGATAGGCGGCGTTGTATTCGATGATCACGACGCGCGGCCGCACGGCGGTGATCGCCTCCCAGATCCAGTAGTCGTTGCCGTCGATGTCGATCGACAGCAGGTCGATGGACGCGGGTTTGGCGGCGGTCCCGCCGGCCCAGGGGCCCAGCAGGCCGTCGATGTTCTCGGACGTGACGAAGGCCTTCTGCACCGTCAGCCGGCCCTGCTCCACGGCCACGGCCTGATGCCCCTTGGCGGCCTCGACATACTTGTCCGAGCCGTCCAGCCACAGGCCGCTCCAGCCGGCCATCAGCAGCAGGGCGGTGTTGCACTCCACCCCGGCCTGGACGCCGAACTCGATGAACCGCCGGTCGCCCTCGCCGATGCGGTTGAAGATCTCCAGGACGATGCCGTCCTCGTCGTTCTGGCTGTAGGTCTTGCGGCCATGGGCGATCAGCCGCCCGGGCTCTCGGGCCCGGGGCGATCCGCGCAGCTCGTCCCACCACCGCTCCAGCGCGATGCGCCGCAGGGCGTCGGTCCGATTGGCCATGCGCTTGATGGCGCTGAACATGCCCGAAGGCTCCCGCTGCCTTCGCGCCTATTTCTTCTCTTTCTTCTTGTACATGGCCAGCATGCGCTGGGTGACCAGGAAGCCGCCGAAGATGTTGACCGCGGCGAAGGCGGCGGCGACGCCGCCGGCCCCCTTGGAGATCCAGGTCGAGGCGGCGACCGTGCCGCCGTCCAGGTCGGCGTTGGCGCCGTGCGCGGCGGCCGCCAGCAGGGCGCCGACGATGATCACCGACGAGATGGCGTTGGTCACGGCCATCAGCGGGGTGTGCAGGGCGGGCGTCACGCTCCAGACGACGTAGTAGCCCACGAAGATGGCGAGCACGAAGATCGCCAGGCGGAACACGGTGGGGTCGACGGCTTCCATCTTAGTCCCTCTTTGAGGCGGTGCGACCGCCCTCGTCCTTCGACAAGCTCAGGATGAGGGCGGAATGATCCCGCCCTCTCCTTGAACACCTCATCCTGAGCTTGTCGAAGGACGAGGTGTTCACGCAGTGAGTTAGCCGGCCAGCAGCGACGGGTGCACCACCGCGCCGCCCTGGGTGACCAGGGCCGCCTTGAGGATCTCGTCCTCGAAGTCGGGGGCGAAGGCGCCTTCCTTGTTCAGGAACAGGCTCGACAGGGCGAACAGGTTGCGGGCGTACAGCGCCGAGGCGTCGGTGGCGATGCGGCCGGGCAGGTTCGGGATGCCCAGGATCTTGACGCCGTTGGCGGTGACCGCCGCCTCGCCCAGCTTTGCGCCCTCGACGTTGCCGCCGGCCTCGATGGCCAGGTCGACCAGCACCGAGCCGGGCTTCATCGACGCCACCTGGGCGGCCGAGACCAGCTTGGGCGCCGGGCGGCCGGGGATCAGGGCCGTGGTGATGACGATGTCCTGCTTGGCGATGTGCGAGGAGACCAGCTCGGCCTGTTTGGCCTGGTATTCCTTCGACATTTCCTTGGCGTAGCCGCCGGCGGTCTGGGCGTTCTTGAACTCGTCGTCCTCGACGGCCAGGAACTTGGCGCCCAGCGACTCGACCTGCTCCTTGGTGGCGGGACGCACGTCGGTGGCGGTGACCACCGCGCCCAGGCGGCGGGCGGTGGCGATGGCCTGCAGGCCGGCCACGCCCACGCCCATCACGAAGACCTTGGCCGCGGCGATCGTGCCGGCGGCGGTCATCATCATCGGCAGGGCCTTGCCATAGGCCTCGGCCGCCTCGATCACGGCGCGGTAGCCGGCCAGGTTGGCCTGGGAGGACAGCATGTCCATCACCTGGGCCCGGGTGATGCGCGGGATGAACTCCATGGCCAGGGCGCTGGCGCCGGCCTTGGCCAGGGCGTTCAGCGTGTCCTTGTCCTGGTGCGGATTGAGCGCGGCCGCGACGATCGCGCCCGTCTTCAGGGACGCAATCTCGGCGGCTTCGGGCGCGCGGACCTTGAACAGGACGTCGGCGTCCTTCAGGGCCTCTTTCGCCGTCTTGGCCAGCTTGGCCCCGGCCGCCTCGTAGTCGGCGTCCGGATACGAGGCCGCGATCCCCGCCCCGGCCTGCACGACAACCGAGAAGCCGGCCGCGGCCAGTTTCTTGACGGTCTCGGGCGTGGCCGCGACCCGGGTTTCCCCACCGCGGGTCTCTTTCGTGACGGCGATAACGGCCATCGGCATACCCCTCCCAAGGACGCTGCTTGCTCCGACGAGCTTGCGCGTCTCTCTAGGGGATGTTCTTGCCCGATGTCGAGCCTTACGCTCGCGTCAGGGGCAAAAAAATACCGATGTCCACCGGTGTCAGTGGGCGGAGGCGGGCTTTTCGCGCAGGAACACAACGCCCACGATCGCGAGCACGATTCCCGGGATCACGCCGCCGATGAAGCCGGCCGCGGTGCAGAACCACAGGGTGATGGTCAGCAACAGGACGGCGACGGCCAACGAGCCCCACTTGGTCATCTTGCCAAAGGCTTCGAAGGTCGCGGACTGTTCGTGGATGTCCATTTCACCGCGTTGATAGTCGCCGGCCATGTGTGTGTCCTAGGTGGAATTGAAAACGCCCCGCCGCTTACAACGTGCGGGGCGCGGGCTCAAGCCGTCGGGATGTCGCGGGCGCCCCAGGCTTCTTCGGTGAAACGCGTTCGAACAGCCAAGACGGCCTCGTCGACCGAAATATCGGCGATTCGCCCTTCCCCGCCGTCGAGGCGCGAGAGCCAGCGCGAATAGGCCGGCACGGGGCTGGTGCCCATCAGGCCGACGGCCGGGCGGCCGACCGAGGCGGCGACGTTCAGCGGCCCCGAGTCGTTGCCCAGGAACCCCGCCGACAGGGCGATCAGGGCGGCGGCCTGGTCCAGCGGCAGGTCGCAAGCCAGGATGTCACGCCCGGCCACGGGCTGAGCCTCGATCGCGGGCTTGACGCGGGGAGCGTCGCCGGGGCCGCCCAGCCAGTACACCGTCGGGAACAGATCGGCCAGAGCCGTCGATACGGCGGCGAAGCGCTCGGCGGGCCAGGTGCGGGCCGGCTCGCTGGCCCCGACGCCCAGCACCAGCCAGGGACCGGGCCGATCAGCGAACCGCGCCTTGACCGAGGCGACGGCCTTGGGGTCCAGCAGCAGACCGGGCTCGCGGCTGTCGACCTTCAGGCCGTGCAAGGCCTCGAAGGCCGCCAGCTTGTCCAGTCGATGGTCCGGCCGCATGGCCTTGGGCAGGAACGGCCCCTGCAGCCATTGCTCCTGGCTCTTGTGACCCAGGCCAAAGCCGTGCCGCTCGGGCACCCCGGCCAGCCAGGCGGCCTGGGCGGGACGGCCGATCTTCTCCAGGATCCACACCGCCCGAGGCTTCACCTCGCGGCAGATCCGCCAGAAGTCGAGAACCTCCCGCACGCCCTTCAGCGATCCGGAGAAATGGCGGGCATAGACCACGCCGGCGATCGACGGCTCGACCGCCAGCACCTCGGCCGCCCGGCTCGACGGCCGCGCGACCAGCAACACCTGGCCCTCGGGCGTCCGGGCGGCGATGGCCCGGAAGGTCGGCAGATGCCACATCAGGTCGCCGATCCCCCGATCGGGGGCATAGACGAGGACGGGGCCGGCTTTCTGGGCGGTGCTCATGAAACGGACTTAGCGGGCGGTCGGGAGGATGTCATCTGGCCCTCCCCTTTCAGCCGTCATTCCGGGCCTTGTGCCCGGAACCCCTCTAGCCGCCGCACGTGCGGAGGTGTGGCGCGCCAGCGCGCCAAGGCGCTTCACCGTCGGCTGAGCCAGGGGTTCCGGGCACAAGGCCCGGAATGACGGTGCTATTTATTGGAGGCGTCGAGGACGCCCCTCTAAGCCCACCCCGCCAGAAGCCCGCGCAGCCCCGCCACGAAGGCCAGCGGCTGGTCGACCATCACGTGGTGGTCGGCGTCGGGGATGGCGACGCGCAGGACAGTGTCGGGCATCTCGCCGAACATGTAGTCCAGCGTCTCCTCGCGCATCAGGGCCGAGCGTTCGCCCCACATCACCGCCGCCGGGCAGGCGATGCGCGGCAGCAGCAGGCCCAGATCCGGCATCGAGAACCGCTGCCAGATGGCTGGGTCGAACTTCCAGGTCCAGCCGCCCTCGACCTGCTTCAGCGAGCCGCGGGCGATATGGTCGGCGATGTAGAGGTTCTCGCAGCCCTGCGGCGGCGCGAGCCGGAAGCGGGCCAGCGCCTCCTCCAGCGTCGGATAGACCCGGTTGGCAGCGTCGGGGCGCGGAGGCGGGCCGCGCCAGCGCTTCTCCGGCGGCTGGATGCTGCTGTCGACCATGACGATCCCGCGCAGCCGGTCGGCGTGCTCGACACCGCAATAGAGGGTCGGGAAGCCGCCGAACGAGTGGCCCACCAGGATCGGCTTGGTCCCGCCCGCCTCCAGCCCGGCCGCCTCGACCGCCGCGAAGATCTCGGCCGCGAAGGACTGCGCCGAATAGGCCGGCCGCCAGTCCGAGCCGCCCATGCCCGACCACGAGATCGCGGCGCATCGCCAGTCCGCCGCGAAGAACGGGGCGATGAAGCTCCACCAGTCGGCATGGGCGCCGTTGCCGTGCAGGAACAGCAGGCCCGGCTTGCCGACCTCGCCCCAGGTCAGCAGCTCGATCTGAGCCCCCTCGACCGGGATGCGCGAGCGTTCGGGTTCGACGGCGACGGCGGCCTCGAACCAGGCCGGAGCCGGCGGCTTCGCGCCGTTGAACGGACCCAGCGGCGAGGTGGGCGCGGGACGGTCGTCGGCCATGGCTTAAGCTTTTTCCGTAAAGGCGATTTCGCCGGGTCTTGGCGCCCGAGGCGACAGGGCCTTGAAGATCCCCGTGCCGGTCATCAGCGTCCGCTCGCCGGCCCAGATGCGGCCGCGCACGGTGAACACCAGATCCTGCTCGGAGATCAGCTCGCCCCGGCCTTCCACGAAGTCGCCCAGCTGGGCGCCCGACAGGAAGTCGCAGTTCAGCCGCACCGTGACCCAGCTGTAGGACTTCTGCAGCGAGATGATCCGGCCCCAGGCCATGTCGGCGAAGCTCATCAGCATGCCGCCGTGGCAGTTGCCCAGGCCGTTGGTGTGGTGCTCCTCGACTCGGAAGCCCAGGGTCGCCTCGCCCGGCCCCGCCCGCTGCTCGTACAGCGGTCCGATCTGCCGGCCGAAGCCGCGCGACCAGTTCAATTGGCTGTAGCCCTCGGGAATGGCGGCGGCCTGGGCGTCTGTGAGATCGTCGGACATGGGCGAAGTCTAACAAGCGTTTGAAGCGTGGCAAGCATTACGCGCGCGAAGTTTCATCGCGCCCCGCGAGCGTCCTTGTAAGGACGGCGCGTCCACCGGCGTCTAACCTTCTGAAAACGGGCCTTTTGAACACGGGTGGGCCATGGGCGCCGGACGGCAGGAGGACGAGGCTTTCGCGGCGTGGCTGACGCCGCACCTGGGCGCCCTGCGCCGGGTGGCCCGCGCCTTCGCCGAGTCCGCCGACCAGCACGACCTGATGCAGGAGCTGACCGTGGCGCTGTGGAAGGCCCGGCCGCGCTTTCGAGGCGAGAGCGCCGACGCCACCTTCGTCCACCGCGTGGCCCACAACGCCGCCCTGACCTGGCGGCGCGGCGAGACCCGGCGGCGGCGGCGCCAGGAAGGGGTGGCGGCCGAGCTGGCCCTGCGGCCGGCCCCTCCGGACACGCCCGAGGCGGGCCTGCTGGAGCGGCTCTACGCGGCGATCCGCACCCTGTCGCCGGTGGACCGGTCGCTGATCCTGCTGTCGCTGGACGGCTTGGCCTACGAGGCGATCGCCGGCCTGCACGGCCTGACTCAAACCAATGTCGGCGCGCGGCTGACCCGCATCCGCGCCCGACTGACGATCCTGGTGAAGGAGGACGGCGATGGAGTTTGACCGTCTCGAACAGGCCTGGCGCTCGGAGGCCAACACCCCCGGGGTCGAACTTCGGACCATTTTGAAGGAGCAACTGATGGAAACGCTGAAGACCCGTCGTCGCACGGAGCTGCTGCTGGCCGGCATTCCGATCGCGGCCCTGACCCTGTTCACCGTCGTCGCCCTGGCGGCCGTGTTGCGGTCGCAGACCGGCGCGGGCTGGCCCGGGATCGCCATGCTCGGCGTGTGCTGGGTGGTGGCCGGCGGGGTGATGCTGCGCTGCTTCCGCCGCCGCCGCGACACCGGCGCGCCCTTGCGCGACACCGTGGCGGCGCTGCTGGCCGCCAACCGCGCCGCCCGCAAGAATTTCCAGCTGTTCTGGATCATGCTGCCGGTGTTCATGTTTCCGCTGGCCATGGCCATCCAGAAGCTGATCGAGGACGGCCGGATGAACACCTCGGCCGGCTGGCAAGCCGGGTTGGTCTGCGGCGTGGCGTTGGCGGCCAGCACCGGCTGGAACACCCTGCGCTACTTCCTGGTGATGAAGCCCGAGCAGCGGCGGCTGGAGCGGTTGCTGGCGGAGTATGGAGAGTAGGCGCCTACCCCGGCACGTTCCCGAACTTGCCCGCGTTGTAGTCGTCGATCGCCTGGATGATCTCCTCGCGGGTGTTCATCACGAACGGCCCGTGGGCGAAGACCGGTTCGCCGATCGGCTCGGCATGGCCCAGCAGGACCACCGCGCCGGTCGGCGCATCGAAGGCCACCGCGTCGCCGTCGTCGTTCAGCTCGACCAGGTTCCAGCGCGGCGCGGTCTGGCCGCCGACCACGATCTCGCCCGAGACCACGTACAGGAACACCGCCCGGCCCCGCGCCACCGGCAGGTTGACGGCGCCGCCGGGCGCCAGGCGCACGACGCTCATCTCGATGCCGATCAGCGACGGGAACGGGCCGGTCACGCCCCCGACCTGGCCGGAGACGACCTCGATCGTCGCCCCACCCGTCTCGACCTTGGGAATCTCCGCGCCCTGCAGGCCCAGATAGTTCGGCGCGGTCATCTTCAGCCGGCTGGGCAGGTTCACCCACAGCTGCAGGATCTCCAGCGGCCCGCCCGCCTGCTTGAAGCTGGCCGGCGACAGCTCGGCGTGGACCAGGCCGCTGCCGGCCGTCATCCATTGCACCCCGCCCGGGCCGATGACGCTCTCATGGCCGCCGCTGTCGAGGTGCGACAGCTCGCCGTCCAGGATGAAGGTCACGGTCTCGAAACCGCGATGCGGATGCGGCCCGAACGGCAGGCCGTGGTTGTTGGGCGGATAGACCTGCGGGCCGTGGTGGTTGAGGAACAGGAACGGATCCAGCTGCGGGATCGCCGGACCGGGCAGCGGGCGGCGGGTGGTCAAGTCGCCGATGTCGTCGCGCTGGGCGGGGTGGAGGCGCTTGAGAGTGCGAGGGGTCATGATCATTCTTTCTTGGCCCGGAAACCTCGTCCTTCGACAAGCTCAGGATGAGGTTTCCTAAACAGCCGATTTTCAATTGATCCTCATCCTGAGCTTGTCGAAGGACGAGGACCACGCGGAGAGTCGCCGCTAGGAAACCCCGGCCGCGCTGAGCACAGCCGCCTGCCGCGTCGCCAGCCCCTCCTCCGAGAAGCCCTCCAGCGACTTTTCGAACAGCGCCTTCCAGTTATGCCGCGCGCCCAGGTGCAGGAAGGCCGCGCCCAGGCCGATGGCGGCGCGGTCCATGAACACGAACTCGCGGGGGATGGTGATCGGTCCCTTGGCTTTCAGGGCCTGGCGCACCTTGAAGGCCTCGCGGCGGCCGTACTCGCCGGGCGGCACGTCGTCGGCGACGCTGCGCACCCGGTCGTCCAGCAGCGGGCCGTAGATGAAGCGGGCCCAGACGTTCAGCACGTCGACCAGCTCGTCGTTCAGATTGGCGAAGCCCCAACTGCGATAGGCCTCGGTCTGCTCGGCGCGGTCGTCGTTGGACAGGGCGCGATACAGCCGCACCACCCCAGCGACGAAGCGCGGCGGGAAGATGCGGATGCAGCCGAAGTCCAGCAGGTTCAGATGCGCCGCTCCATCGCCGCCCTCTGGGCCGCCGAAGGTGTAGTTGCCCAGGTGCGGGTCGCCGTGGATGATCCCCAGCTTGGTCATCGGGCTCCACCAGGCCTCGAACAGCAGGGCGGCGATGCGGTCGCGGGTTTCCTGCGGGGCGTCCTTGAAGGCCAGCAGCCCTCGCCCCTCCAGCCAGGTCATGCTCAGCAGCCGCTTGGTCGACAGGGCGGCCACGGGCTGGGGCACCTGGATCTCGGCGCGCCCGGTGAAGAAGCCGCCATAGACGGCCATCAGCTTGGCCTCGCGCTCGTAGTCCAGCTCCTCGCGCAGCCGGTCGCCGATCTCGACGATCATCTCCGACGGGTCGATCGAGCCGTCCATGCGCTTGAACAGGCCAAACAGGCTGCGCAGTTGGCCGAGATCGCTTTCGACCGCGCTCTGCATGTCGGGATACTGCAGCTTCACCGCCAGGGCGCGGCCGTCGGGGCCGACGGCGCGGTGCACCTGCCCCAGGGACGCGGCGGCGGCGGCCTCGTGCTCGAAGCTCTGGAACCTGGAGGCCCAGTCAGGCCCCAGTTCGGCGGCCATCCGTCGGCGGACGAACGGCCAGCCCATGGCCGGGGCGTTGGTCTGCAGCTCGGCCAGCTCGGCGGCGAACTCGGGCGGCAGCAGGTCCGGCACGGTGGCGAACATCTGCGCCGCCTTCATCAGCGGCCCTTTCAGGCCACCGAGCGCGGCCCTCAAGGCCTTGGCGTTGCGGGCGTCGGCGCTGTCACCGCCGAACAGGCTGTTGGCGCCGTAGCTGACCGCCGCGCCCGACAGGCCCGCCCCGACCTTGGCGAAACGGGTCAGCCGACCGGAGAACCGGTCGCGCTCAGGGTCTTTGATCGGGTCGCGCGGATCGCTGGCCATCGCCTAGCCGAACTGCCGGGAGTCGTAGAAGAACCGCTCGCGGACGATCCTGTCGCCGTCCCACACCTGATGGGTCAGCTCCTCGAACCGCAGGGTCTCACCGTTCTTGTTGGTCATCAGGAAGACCCACTGGATCACGACGTTGTCGCCGTCGTGCAGCACCATGACCGCCGGCTGGGTGTCCATCTTGGACAGCCGCGCCAGGGCCGCCGCCTCGTGCGCCACCAGGACGTCGCGGCCGACGCGCGGCGGGGCGTTGTTCTCCTGCATCGAGGCGTCCGGCGCATAGAAGCGTTCGATCGCCTCGACGTGCGCGTTACGTTCGACGGTGGCGATGAACTCCGCCAGGCGTTCCTTGGTGGGCATCGCGCTTGCTCCGTCAGACCAGGGCTTCGAACTCGTCGACCAGCCGTTCCAGCTGGGCGCAGCCCGCGGTCCAGAAGGCCTTTTCGCGCGGGTTCAGGCCGAAGGGCTTGAGCGCCTCCACATAGGTCCGCGTGCCGCCGGCCGCCAGCAGGTCCTCGTACAGCGGCGCGAAGGTCTCCGGATCCTCGCGGCGCTTCTCCATCAGGCCGCGCACCAGCAGGTCGCCGAACGCGTAGGCGTAGACGTAGAACGGCGCGTGCACGAAGTGGCTGACATAGGCCCAGTAGTGCTCGTAGCCCGCGTTCAGGGTCACGGCCGGGCCCAGGCTCTCGGCCATCACCTCCAGCCACAGCCGGCCGATCTGGTCGGGCGACAGCTCGCCGTCCTTGCGGGCCTCGTGGAAGCGGCGCTCGAAGCGGTGGAAGGCGATCTGGCGCACGACGGTGTTGAGCCCGTCCTCGATCTTGCCGGCCAGCAGGCCCATGCGGTCCTTCGGAGTCGCCTCGGCCAGCAGGCGGTCGAACACCAGGCCCTCGCCGAAGATCGAGGCGGTCTCGGCCAGGGTCAGGGGCGTGTCGGCCAGCAGGGTGCCCAGCGGCGCGCACAGGGTCTGGTGCACGGCGTGGCCCAGCTCGTGGGCCAGGGTCAGCACGTCGCGCCGCTCGCCCATGTAGTTCATGAACACATAGGGGTGCCGCTCGGCGGTGACCGGGTGCGAATAGGCCCCCGACTGCTTGCCCGCGCGCGGCCGGGCGTCGATCCACGGCTTGTCGAAGAAGGTCTGGGCGGTGTCGGCGAACTTGGGGGCCAGGGTCTGGAAGCTTTCCAGCACGATGCCCTGGGCCTCGGTCCAGTCGTAGCTCCTGGGCGCGGCGGCGGTCAGGGGGGCGTTGCGGTCCCAGTAGTCGAGGGTCTCGCGGCCCATGACCTTGGCCTTCAGGGCGTAGTAGCGGTGCGACAGGCGCGGATACGCCTCGACCACGGCCTGCTCCAGGGCGTCGACCGCGTCGCCGTCGACCTCGTTGGCCAGGTGGCGCGACTGGGCCGGGCTGTCGAACCGCCGCCAGCGATCCTCGACCTGCTTTTCGAAGGCCAGGGTGTTCATGACCAGGCCCTGGGTCGAGGCGCGTTCCTCCAGGGCCTTGGCCAGGCCGTCGGCGGCGGCCTTGCGGCGCTTGCCGTCCGGGTCCGACAGGCGGTTCAACGCCTCGGGCAGGGTCAGGCTTTCCTTGCCGACCTGGGCGGTCAGCTTGGCCAGGGTCTCGTCGTACAGCCGCACCCAGTTGGCCACGGCCGGGCCGCGATCGACGATGTAGCGCTCCAGGTCCGGCGTCAGTTCGTGCGGACGCGACAGGCGCAGGCGGCGCAGCCATGGCGTCCAGCGGACGGCGGCCGGATGGGCCTTCAGCGCCGCCTCCAGCTCGCTGTCCTCCAGCTGGTTCAGCTCCAGCGAGAAGAACAGGCTCTCCGAGGCGATCTGCGACGAACGCGCCCGCAGGTCGGCCTCGAACTTGGCCCAGGCGGGGTCGTCGCGGGCGGTGGAGGCGGCCAGGCCGGCATAGGCGCCCACGGCCCACAGGCCGTTGGTCGCCTGCTCGTACAGCTTGATCCCGCGATCCAGCAGCACGCCCAGGCGCTCGGGCTCGCCACGCGCCTGCAGGAACAGCCCCTCCAGCGAGGCCAGTTCGTCATTGGCGGCCTTTGCGGCGGCCAGGTCGGTCTCGATCCTCGGATCGTCGCGACCGGCATAAAGGTCGGCGAGATTCCATTCGGGCGGGGCGTCGGTCTTGAAGGGCGCGTTCATGGCCTCGGATATGGCCCCGTCGAAAGAGACGCGCAATCGTGGCCTTGGGCTTTCCGTCGATCCGACGGCTTCAGCGACCGCGCCGTTCGGTCTGGTCCATCAGCCACGCGAACAGCGTCACCAGCAGATAGGCCGACAGCGAGGCGATCACCATCTGCGGCGCGCCGCCGGTCGGCGGGGCCAGGATGCTGATCAGCTGCAGGCTCGCCAGCAGCACGATGAACAACGGCGTGGTCCAACCGCTATGGCCCTGCAGGCCGCGCCGCCAGCCCCAGGCCGTGGCGGCCACCGCCAGCAGGCCCATCTCCAACGCCTGTTCGGGCGCGGGATGGTTCCACCAGCCCAGCCCCACCTTGGGCCCGCCGAACCCCAGCGGCAGGTCGGGCCGATGGACCAGGAAATCCAGCCCCCAGTGCGACAGCACCACCAGCCCCACGGTGATCGCGGCCAAACGCGGCAGGTTCAGCAGGAGCCGCGAGGCCAGGCCCGCCGCCAGCGCCCAGGCCGCGGCGGCGGGCAGGCTGTGGGTGTAGGGCATGAACGACAGCACCAGCGGACTGCCGGGCAGATGCGGATCCAGGCTCATCTTCTCGACCCCGGCCAGGACGAGGCCGGCCCAGGCCACGTCGACCAGCTGGGCGCCCAGCACATAGGTCCAGAACGGCGCCTTGGGCTGGACGGCCTTCGCCGCCAGGGCGGCCGCGTAATGGCCAACGAACATCATCCCCTCCACGCCACGCTGGAAGGCGAGGCTAGGTCGGATCGCGATCCCTGAACAGTCGCCGCTTGGGGGCCGACCAGGGCCGTCCGCATTACCGCGAATTAAAGGGCGCGCCGGCGAGTCGCGCCTTAGGATATCGCCGGTCGACCAGGGGCGTCGGCGAGGGCAAATCGATGATCAGGGTCGCCGCTTCCGTCGTTCTGGCCGTGGGCCTTCTCGCCTCGCCGGCGACGGCCGCCGACAAGCCCCCCGCCCGGCAGATGGGCTGGCTGTCCCAGACCGTCCGCACCGTGGTGGTGTTCAACAGCTGCACCGCGCGCCTCAAGGAGAAATTCAAGATCGGGCCGCTGAACGGCATCGAGGTCACCCACATGGACGCCAACGGCGGGGACCCGTCGGGCGCGATGGACGTCAATTTCGAGGCCGTCACCACCGAGAAGAAGACCCAGCGCAGGAGCCGCTTCGTCGGCGTCTGCCACATCGGCGCCGAGGGCGAGACCCGCATCGACGCGCGTCTGGTCAGCCAGAACAGCGGCGGCGTGGTCCGTCGCGTGCCCGCCGGCAAGGTGGCGGGCTGAGGGTTTCTAGGCCGCCGTCAGGGCCGAGGCGATCCGCTCGAACATTGCCGCGTTTTCCGTCTGATGGGTGACGACGCTCGAGGTGATCTCCTGCGTCGAGCCATCCGGCATCTGAAGAACGGCCTTCACGCCGCCGGCGCCGAACAGATCGATCTGGCGCAGGGCCTCGGCCCGTTGTCGCTGGCACCACTCGGCCAGGTCGTGTGCTTCCGAACTCATGCGCCCTACCCCTCCACCCTGTCGCGGTCGCCGTTCGCGCCGCGCCCGATGGTCATACCTCGTTAAGCGCGCCGGTTAACGCCTGACTCACGTCTCCGAAACCCGGTCTTTACTCCGCGCCTGTATCACTCTGAGCCAACAAGAGCCCTGTCCCATGTCGGACGCGGCCGGTTCAACGGGTGTCTGCAATGACCAAGACGGTTCTCGTCGTCGACGACGATCCGACTCAACGACGGCTGATCCAGGCCGTCCTGGAGCGCGAAAGCTTCGCGGTCTCGCACGCCGAGAACGGCGACGCGGCCATGGCCCATCTGGCCAGCGGCGCGCCCGTCGACGTCGTCCTGCTGGACCTGGTCATGCCGGGCCTGTCGGGCCAGGACACCCTCAAGGAAATGCGCGCGCGCGGCTTCGTGCAGCCCGTGATCGTCCTGACCGCCTCGGGCGGCGTCGACACCGTGGTCAAGGCCATGCAGGCCGGCGCCACCGACTTCTTCATCAAGCCCGCCAGTCCCGAGCGGATCACCGTGTCGATCCGCAACGCCCTGTCGATGGGCGACCTGAAGGGCGAGGTCGAGCGCCTGACCAAGCGCGCCGGCAACCGCACCACCTTCGCCGACCTAATCGGAACCTCGCCGGCCATGACCCTGGTCAAGCGCATGGGCGAGCGCGCGGCCAAAAGCTCCATCCCCATCCTGATCACCGGCGAGAGCGGGGTCGGCAAGGAGCTGATCGCCCGCGCCGTGCACGGCGGGTCCGAGCGCGCCGGCAAGCCGTTCGTGGCCGTCAACTGCGGCGCCATCCCGGAGAACCTGGTCGAGTCGATCCTGTTCGGCCACGAGAAGGGCAGCTTCACCGGCGCCACCGACAAGCACCTGGGCAAGTTCAAGGAGGCCGACGGCGGCACCCTGTTCCTCGACGAGGTCGGCGAGCTGCCGCTGGACATGCAGGTCAAGCTGCTGCGCGCGCTGCAGGAGGGCGAGATCGACCCGATCGGCTCCAAGCGCTCGCAGAAGGTGGACGTGCGCATCGTCTCGGCCACCAACCGCGACGTCGCCCACGCCGTCGAGCAGGGCCGGTTCCGCGAGGACCTCTACTACCGCCTGAACGTCTTCCCGATCGAGGCCCCGTCCCTGCGCGAACGCCGCGAGGACATCCCGGCCCTGGTCGAAGCCTTCGTGCGCCGCTTCAATGTCGAGGAGGGCAAGCGGGTGGTCGGCGCCGCGCCGGAAACCCTGCAATGCCTGACCGCCTTCGACTGGCCCGGCAACGTGCGCCAGCTGGAGAACGCGGTCTATCGCGCCATCATCCTGGCCGACGCCCCCTATCTGCAGCCCTACGACTTCCCGGCCATTTCGGGGATCGTGGCCCCGCTTCCGGAGCCCGTCGCCTCGGGCGGCTCCAAGCCCGACCTGCCGTCCGTGCTGCAGGCCGCCCACGCCGCCATGGCCCGCGCCCCGGCCCAGGAAGCGCCCGTGCGCATCCTCGACGACCGCGGCCACCTGCGGACCCTGGAGGAGATCGAACGCGACCTGATCCAGCACGCCATCGAGGTCTATGCCGGACACATGTCGGAAGTGGCCCGACGCCTGGGCATCGGCCGCTCGACCCTCTATCGCAAGGTCCGCGAGCAAGGCATCGAGGTCGACTTCAAGGAAGCGTCGTAACCGGTGGTTTCGGTCAGGCGCTGATCGCCAGCGGCGAGGCCTCGGCCTCGACCGGTTCGTCGACCCGGACCCATTCGTCCTTGGACCGGCGGACCAGACCCGCCTGTTCCAGGCCCTGAAGCTCCAGCATCACAGCCGCCAGCGGGATGGCGCGGCCCCACCGCCGCGTCAGCTTGCGCGAAATCTCCGACGCCGCGATCGCCGCGTCGCCGTTGCCCAGCACCAGCAGGATCATCTCGCGGGCCGAGCGCGGCTTGCGGCCGCGCCGCGACGCGCCGCTGGCGAAGCTGGCGGGTTCGCCCTCCACCACGCCCCCCTGGGCGCCGGCGTGGGCGCTGGCGGCCAGGCCGCCGCGTTCGATCGCGCCGAGCGCCAGGCTGATCGCGCGCAGCTCGTCCTCGAACGGCGCCTGGGCGCGGCGCTGGGCCTCGAGCATGCGTACTTCCAGGTCGGCTTTCCGTCGCAGCAGATAGTCGTAGATCGTGGTCGCCATCTTTGGGCTGCCCATGAAGGCGTGAGACTCCCCACCGCGGTCACGCTGTCGCGGCGTCAGTCGCAGCCATTTTCTACGGCGCGGACGGACGATAAAATCGATTAAAAGCAATACTTTACGCGGGGTCCAAATGTCGGCCCGTTTCGTTACCGAAAACCTAACGCCGTTCTCCCAAGTCGCGAGTTTGGTGAGAAACGGTGACCATTTTCGCAGGGTTCGGGCATTTACCGCGCACTTTGTGCGGGATTCACCCTAGGCCAAAGCTTGGCCTTGGCCGGTCATTCGTCGTCGGACTCTTCCGTCGAGGGTTCGGGCGACCGCCCATGTCGCGTCGAGTCGCGACGGCCGAATCCCTTGCCGCGGGACATCGGCTTGCGCTCGCCTTTCGCCTTGGCGGCGATTTCCTTCAGCTTGATGGTCTGGTTGACCGACATGGCCTGGCCGGCGCCGCCCTTTTCGGGATCGCCGAACGCCCGGCCGTAGGTCTCGATGCGCTGGGCGACCGAACCCAGGAACTCGCCTTCCCATTCGGACAGCGCGATCCCGGCCTTGTCGGCCGTGCGCTGGGCGCGCTTGAGGGCGTTCAGGGCGGCCTTGCGCGCTTGGGCTCGGGGATCGGGCGGCTTCTTGGCGCGCATGCGGGCAGACTAGCGGGCGTCGGCGACGCGACGCACGCGGAAAAATGCAGGCTTCAGTCGTGGAACGAGGTGGGGACACACACTCGCGGCACGGCCACGGCAGGATTTCCATGCCGCGGGGCGAGTGTGTGTCCCCGCCTAAGTCCTAGATCTCGCCGATGGCCGACAGGTACAGGTCCAGGATCGCGTCCTCTTCCTGGCGCTTGGCGCGGTCGGTCTTGCGCAGGCGGACCACCTTGCGCAGGATCTTGACGTCGAAGCCGTTGCCCTTGGCCTCGGCGTAGACTTCCTTGATCTGCTCGGCGATCTCGGTCTTTTCGACCTCGAGGCGCTCCACCCGGTCGATGATGCTCTTGAGCTGGCCCTGAGCGGTGGAGTTGAGCACGTCGGCGTGCGGCGCGGCGTCGTCGGCCATGAAGAATTCTCGCGAAAGTCCGGAAACGGGAGGCGCGGAACCTAGTGGCAACGGGCCGCGAGTGGAAGGTGGATTCAGCGCCCTTCCACACGTCCGCGCGAGACTTCGGCCAGGGCGGCCAGGTCCGGGGTTTCGCCCTCGCCCGACAGCAGGGTCTCCAGCCCGCCCTCGACCAGATCGGCCAGCGGCAGGGCCAGGCCCTTCTCGTCGCCGGCGGCCTGGGCCAGGCGGACGTCCTTCAGCGCCAGGTCGGCGGCGAAGCCCGGCGGGTGGTAGCGCCCCTCGGCGATCATGGCGCCGTAGATCTTGTAGATCGGGGCGGCGAAGATCGTGTTGGTCAGCATGTCCAGCAGGTCGGCTGCGGGCACGCCATGGGCCGCGCCCAGGGCCGTCGCCTCGCCCATGGCCTCGACGGCCGAGACGATCATCAGGTTGCCGGCGATCTTGACGGCGGTGGCGCGAACCGGGTCCTCGCCCATCGGCCAGACCTTGGTCGCCAGGGCCTCCAGCACCGGCATGGCCGTGGCCACCGCCTGGGGCGCGCCGGCCGCCAGCACGTTCAGCCCGCCGGCCCGGGCCACCGGCGGTCGGCCGAACACCGGCGCGGCCACATAGCCCAGTCCCAGCGCCGCGTGCGTCTCGGCCATTTCCCGCGCCAGGGCGGTGGAGATGGTGGCCAGGTTCACGTGGACCAGGCTCCTGGGCGCCTCGGCCAGGGCTCCGCTGTCCAGCAGAACGTCGCGGACCGCCTGGTCGTGGGCCAGCATGGACAGGACGATGTCGACCCGCAGCGCCGCCCCGACGTCTTCGGCGGCGTTCGCGCCCAGGGCGACAAGCTCGGCGACCGGGCCCGGCGAGCGGTTCCACACCGTCACGGCGTGACCCTTGTCCAGCAGGTTGGCGGCCATAGCCGCGCCCATGGCGCCCAGGCCGATGAAACCGATGTGCATGGGAAGCTCCCGAAAAGGCCCTGCGCGGAGCAGGCGCTCCGCCTCATCCAGACTGAGGGCTACTTAAGCGCCGTCGCGTCTAGAGCAAGCCGAACTTCTCGATCGCCGGCCGCAGCGTCGCCGGATCGGTGAAGTGGTGGGTGTGGAAGCCCAGGGCGGCGGCTGCGGCGATATTGGCGGCGCTGTCGTCGACGAACAACAGGTCGGCGGCCTCCAGCCCGGTGCGCTCCAGCACGATCTCGTAGATGCGCGGCTCGGGCTTGATGACCCGTTCTTCGGCGGAGACCACCGCGGCGCGGAAATGACGGAAAACCGGGCTCATGGCCTTCACGTCGGGCCAGGTCTCGGTCGACATGTTGGTCAGGGCGAACTGGGGCACGTCGCGCTCGGCCAGGGCCTCGATGACCGCTTCGGTCTCGGGAATCGCCCCGGAGAACATCTCGAGCCAGCGGTCCCACCAGGCGGCGATGGACTCGGCATGGTGCGGGTGCTGGGCGCTCAGGGCGGCGATGTTGTCCGCGAAGGTCACGCCGCGGTCGGTCGCCGAATGCCAATCCAGGGTCCCGACATGCGAAAGGAACCGGTCGAGATCGGCCGGTTCCTTGAAGATCTTCGCGTAGAGCGTGCGCGGATTCCAGCGCACGATGACGTTGCCGACGTCCCAGAGCAGCGCCCTGGGAGGCCGTGCGGGCGTCATTAGCCTTGCTTGGCTTTGAAGCGCGGGTCGGTCTTGTTGATGATGTAGATGACGCCCTTGCGGCGAACCATCTTGCAGTCGCGGTGACGCGACTTCAGCGACTTCAGCGAGCTACGAACCTTCATGACCGTCTCTATACTCAGCGGAGAGGTTCGCGGCCGCCATGAGGGCGAAAGGAACATCCGGGATGTTTCGGAGGGCGTGCGTATAAGCAGGACAAGCGCGGGAGTCAATGTGCGCCCTGGCCGGAAAGCGCGCATCCACCCCACGGAGGCGATAAAAGCTCCACAGCTCAAGCTCGACCACGCGGGAACTTAACCGGTCTGTCGCCCTTGTGATTGCAGCCCTGTCACGAACCTCGGTAGCCTGCCGCCATGGATAGACGCGTTTTCCTCGTTCTGCTGTTGGCCGGTTGCGCCGACACCTCGGCCAACGCGCCCCTGGCGCCGTCGGTCTCGCCGCCGGCCCCGCCCGCGCCGCCGCCGGGCCCCGCCACGCCGGTCCCCGCCCCGCCGGCCGCCGGTCAGGTGGTCGGCTTCGACACGTGGCTGGCCGCCTTCAAGCAGAAGGCCCTGGCCGCCGGCCTGACGCAGCAGTTGCTCGACCGCGAGCTGGACGGCGTGACGCCCGATCCCAAGGTGATCTCGCTGGACGGCCGCCAGCCGGAATTCTCCAAGCCGGTCGGCGACTACATCAAGGGCGTGATCAGCGACGATCGCGTGGCCGTCGGCCGCGACAAGCGCGACACCCTGACCTTCCTGCCGGACGTCGAGAGCCGCTACGGCGTGCCGCGCGACATCCTGCTGGCCGTCTGGGCCATGGAATCGGCGTTC
This sequence comes from Caulobacter sp. Root1455, assembly GCF_001426905.1. Classification (GTDB taxonomy): domain Bacteria; phylum Pseudomonadota; class Alphaproteobacteria; order Caulobacterales; family Caulobacteraceae; genus Caulobacter. Next base: position 76,480 of record NZ_LMFQ01000012.1, on the reverse strand, counting down.
GGCAAGATCCAGGGCAATTTCGACGTCGTGCGCTCGATGGCCAGCCTGGCCGCCGACGGCCGCCGCCGCAATTGGGCCGAGGGCGAGCTGATCGCCGCCCTGAAGATCATCGCCTCGGGCGAGGTCACGCGCGCCCAGCTGAGGGGCTCGTGGGCCGGGGCCATGGGCCAGACCCAGTTCCTGCCCTCCAACTACCTGTCCACCGCCGTCGATAACGACGGCGACGGCCGCCGCGACATCTGGGGCAGCGACAGCGACAGCCTGGCCTCGGCCGCCAACCTGCTGAAGAAGGGCAATTGGAAGCCGGGCGTCGGCTGGGCCAAGGAAGTGATCCTGCCGGCCGGCTTTGACTACGGCCTGGCCGAGGGTCCGCGCGAGCTCCCGTCGTGGTGGGAAGCCAAGGGCGTGCGCCGCGCCGACGGCCTGCCCTGGACGCCCGCCGACGCCGCCTCGCCCGCCGGCCTGATCCTGCCGGCCGGCTGGTCGGGCCCGGCCTTCCTGGCCCTGCCCAACCACTTCGCGATCCGCACCTACAACAACTCCACGTCCTACGCCCTGGGGATCGGCCTGCTGGCCGACCGCTTCGCCGGCGGCGGGCCGCTGGTCGCGACCTGGCCGGTCGAGGCGCCGCTGGGCCTGGCCGACCGCATGGCCGCCCAGATCGCTCTGGGTCGTCTGGGCTTCGATCCCGGCCCCGCGGACGGGGTGATCGGCGCCGGCACCCGCAAGGCCCTGCGCGCCTGGCAGGCCGACCGCAGACTGCCCGCCGACGGCTACCTGTCGTCCGACATGGTGGCGCGGCTGAAGGCCCAGGCGGGGATCAGCTAGCGGTTCAGGGATATTCCGGGGTCTGGATTACCGTCGCGCCGCAAGGACGACTCAGCAATCCGCCCTATGGCCGCTCGGATCGCGCCCGACCACTCTTCGAGGCCTAAGCCACGGAGACCGGGATCATGGGCCAGGAGCCGAACGTCCGATCCGCCGCCCGCCGCCTCGTCCAGGGACTGGGCGTCGGCCTCAGCCTCGCCCTTGCCGCGGGAGCCCACCAGGCCCAAGCGTCCGAAAGCGGCGCCAGTCTCTATCTGCTCGGTTCGGGAGGACCGGGAAACGCCGTCATGCCGCCGCTGCGGGGCGTCTTCTTCGACAACGAGCTCTACTATTACAAGGGCAGCCTCAGCGGCGCCAAGCAACTGCCCCTGGGCGGTAACGTGGTGGCGGGCGTGGACGCCGATATCCTGGCCGACTTCGCCACCGTGCTGTGGGTGCCGACCACCGACCTGCACGGCGTGACCGTGGGCCTGGGCGCGGCCTTGCCGGTCGGCAACGTCGATGTCGACGCGGACGTCTTCCTCACCGGCCCGCGCGGCGCCCAGGTCGGCGGCGGGGTCGGCGACTCCGCCACCGTGATCGGCGATCCGATCGCCACCGCCATGCTGGGCTGGAGCAAGGGGAACGTCCACTATCAGGTCTCGACCATGCTCAATGTCCCGATCGGCGATTATCGCAAGGACGAGCTGGCCAACCTGGCATTCCACCGTTGGGCGCTCGACTCCTCGTTCGCGGTCAGCTGGCATGACCCCAAGAGCGGCTGGGACGTCAGCGGCAAGGCCGGCCTGACCCTCAACGGCGAGAACCCCCACACCGACTACACGACCGGGACCGAGATGCACCTGGAGGCGGCGATCGAGAAGACCTTCTCGCCCCGGTGGTCGGCCGGGCTGCAGAGCTACTACTTCAAGCAGGTCAGCACCGACCGGGGTCCAGGCGCGGTGCTCGGCCCGTTCCAGGGCGAGGTCACCGGCGTGGGCGCCACGGCGGCCTACACCTTCAAGATCGGCCACATGCCCGCCACCTTGCGGGCCCGGGCCTTCACCGAGTTCAACGCCACCAACCGGATGGAGGGCGACTCGTTCTGGCTGGGCCTGACCGTGCCGCTGAGCCTGAAGATGCCGGCCGCGCCGCCGCCCTAGGATTCTAGTGCGGCCCCGTCGCGTCGATCGAGCTGGCGTCGACGACCTGGGCCTCGTCGCGGGCCTCGCGCGGGGCGGTCGCGTCGCCGACCCGGCGCATGACCGGGTCGATCAGGGCGTAGGCGACCAGGCCGGCCAAGACCGCGACGTTCATCAGGTAGGGCGACGGGTGCGCCCACTTGTACAGCGCCACGCCCAGCACCGGGGCGATGATCACCGAGGCGCCGTTGATGGCGCTGATCGCCCCGGCCACCGCGCCTTGCTCCTCATGCCCCACCGACAGCGAGGCGCCGGCCGTGAAGCCGGGCCTGGCGAAGCCGTAGCCCAGGCTGCACAGGGCGAAACCGACGACCAGGGTGTGGTAGTCGGGCGAGAAGGCGACCGCCAGATTGCCCAGGGCCGCGCAGCCGGCGCCCAGCCACAACAGCTGGCGCGGGGTCAGCCGCAACATGCGGATCAGGCCCCATTGGGCCAGCAGGCTGGCCACCGCCCCGGCCATCATCGCGACCCCCGCGAAGGCGGCGGCCTTGGCCGGGGAGATGTTCAGCTTGTCGATGACCATGAAGCCCAGGGTCTGCTGGTTCACCGTCTGGGCGCTGGCCAGCAGGAAGCCGTAGACGATGAAGGGCATGATCCGCCGGTCGTTCCAGCGCACGCGGGCCCGCGGCTTGCCGCCCCCCCTCACGGTCTGGCTGTCGTCCGGGCGCTCGGGGATCTCGTCCTGGGTTTCCGGCAAGCCGCGCATAACCAGGATCAGGACGACGCCGGCGATGACCGCGAACGAGAACATCGGCCCCGACAGGGTCAGCAGCGGGAAGACCAGGAACGGCGCGACGGCCGGACCCAGGATCGTGCCCAGGCCGCTGGCCGAGGCCATGGTGGCCAGGGCGTTGGTGCGCTCGGCCGGCGCGGTGCGATCGGCGACATAGGCCTGGGCCGCCGGGTTGGAGGCGCTGCCGACCAGGCCGAAGATCGCCCGCGACAGGGCCGCCCCGGCGAACACCGCCAGCGGGACCATCAGTCCCTTCAGTCCCATCAGGATGAAGAAGCCGAAGCCCAGCATCGACACCGCGAAGCCGGCCATGCCCAGGACCACCATCGGCTTGCGGCCGCGCTTGTCGGACATCCGCGCCCACACCGGCGACATCACGCCCCAGAGCAGGGCCGACAGCGAGAAGATCGAGCTGATCAGCACGTCGGGAATGCCGACCTGGCGGCCGATGGCCGGCAGCACGGTCTGCAGGGCGGTGTTGCCGGCGGCGCTGGACAGCAGGACGGCGAACAGGATGGCGAAGGCGCGGGCCTTGGCGCGGTCATCAAGACGCCCAGGAAGAAGATTGGCATCCGGGTTCGCCATGCTCATGCCTTCCCTCCCAACCCGGACAATCTCCACGGGGGCGTCGGCCGGTCCGGCCGGCCCCGCGAGGCGACGTCAAACATCTGTTAGGCGGGTGCGGCGAAAGGCGCAACCGGGCCGGAAGGCCCCGCTCACCTTGGATTAAGCATTAAAAGCGATGATCCCGGCTGAAGTTACCCGGGGCTCTCTTCATCATGTTCCAGATCATCGGCATCGTCCTGCTGTTCGCGCTCGTGTTCGGCAGCTTCATCATGTCCGGCGGCAAGATGGACGTGATCATCGAGGCCGCTCCGCATGAGCTGATGTGCATTCTCGGCGCGGGCATCGCCTCGTTCCTGGTCTCGAACTCGATGACGGTGATCAAGGCCACCGGCGCCGGTTTCGGCAAGATCTTCGCGGGTCCCAAGTGGAAGACCCCGGACTACCGCGACCTGCTCAGCCTGTTGTTCCTGCTGACCAAGACGATGAAGTCCAAGGGCGTCATCGCCCTGGAAAGCCACATCGAGCGGCCGCACGAGAGCGGGATCTTTCTGCGCTATCCCAGGATCATGAAGGACCATTTCGCCGTCGACTTCATCTGCGACACCCTGCGGATGATGACCATGAATCTGGAGGATCCCCACCAGGTCGAGGACGCGATGGAGAAGCAGCTCGAAAAGCACCATCACGAAGGCCTGGCCCCGGCCCACGCCCTGCAAAGCCTGGCCGACGCCCTGCCCGCGCTCGGCATCGTCGCCGCCGTGCTGGGCGTCATCAAGACCATGGGCTCGATCACCGAGCCGCCGGCCGTGCTGGGCGCGATGATCGGCGGCGCCCTGGTCGGCACCTTCCTCGGCGTGTTCCTGGCCTACGGCCTGGTCGGACCGTTCGCCACGCGCCTGACCGCCGTGGTCGACGAGGAGGGCTCGTTCTACAAGATCATCCAGTCGGTCCTGGTCGCCCACCTTCACGGCAACGCCGCCCAGATCAGCGTCGAGATCGGCCGCGGCAGCGTCCCGAGCGAGGCTCAACCCAGCTTCCTGGAGCTGGAAGAAGCCCTGCAGGCCATCCCCGCGGAGCCTTGATCGGCACGATCACGGACCGATCACGGATCCGTGAACAATTGTCTTGCCCCTGCTCCCGAACTGATGTTCTGTGACCTTGCGACGCGACCCAGACGGGTCGCGATCGCCAGAAAAGCAGTCGCAAGGGAAGCCCCTATGACCACCAAGATTCTCCGCTCGATCCTGATCGCCGGCGTGGCCGTCTCGGCCCTGTCGCTCGCCGCCTGCGGTCCGAAGACCGACACCGCCGCCGACGCCAACTCGAAGGCCGCCCAAGACGCCGCCGCCTCGGCCAGCACCGCCACGGACGCGGCTCAGAACGCCACCACCGCCGCCGCCGACGCCAACAAAGCCGCCGCCGACGCCGCCGCGGCTCCGGCCGCCCCGGACGCCACGACCGCCGCCGAAGCGCCCGGCACGACCACCACCACGACCACCACCACCGAAAAGAAGACCGAGCCGGCGCCCGCCCACTAAGGCCGGCCTGGTTTTCGAACGATCGGAAGGGCCGTCCGCGAGGGCGGCCCTTCTTCTATGGGTGCGTCGCGCCCTATAAGCGGCCCATGAGCGATCCCGCCGCCCCTCCCGACGCACCGCCGGCCGACTCTCCGCTGGTTTGGCGCGACGACGGCATGCCCCAGTCGGCCCTGTACGGCGACGTCTATTTCTCCAGCGCCGACGGCCTGGCCGAGACCCGCGCGGTGTTCCTGACCGGCTGCGGCCTGCCGGCCGCCTGGCGGGGCCGCGACCACTTCACCGTCGGTGAACTGGGCTTCGGGACCGGCCTGAACATCGCCGCCCTGCTGGACCTGTGGCGGCGGGAAAAGGCCCCGGGTCAACGCCTGCACCTCTTCTCGATCGAAGCCCACCCGATCACCCGCGACGAGGCGGCCCGGGCCCTGGCGGTCTGGCCGGAGCTGGGCGAGGCGGCGGAGGTGCTGCTCGACCACTGGCCGGGTCGGGCGCGGGGTTTTCACCGCATCGACCTGCCCGGCTTCGAGGCGACCTTCGACCTGGCGGTGATGGACGTCGAGGACGCCCTGGCCGCCTGGGATGGCCAGGCCGACGCCTGGTTTCTGGACGGTTTTTCCCCCGCCCTGAACCCGGCCATGTGGCGCGAGGAGATCCTGGCCGCCGTGGCCGCCCGCAGCGCGCCCGGCGCGCGGGCCGCCACCTTCACCGTGGCCGGCGCGGTGCGGCGCGGCTTGGCGGCCGCCGGCTTCCAGGTCGACAAGCGCCCGGGCTTCGGCCGCAAGAAGGAACGGCTGGAGGCGGTTTTTCCGGGCGCGCCGGCCGCCCCCGCCCGTCCGCGCCGCCTGGCGGTGATCGGTGGCGGGATCGCCGGCGCCGCCATGGCCCGCGCCGCCCGCGCCGAGGGCCTGGAGGTCGCGGTGTTCGACGACGGCCAGGCCCCGGCTTCGGGCAATCCCGCCGCCCTGGTCACCCCGGCCCTGGACGCCGGCGGCGGCCCGCGCGCCGCCCTGGCGGCCCAGGCCTTCGCCCGCGCCGTCGCCCTCTATGCCCGACTACCCGAGGCGGTGATCACCCGGGGCGTTCTGAAGCTGGCGGTCGCCCCGCGCGACGCCGAGCGCCACGCCGCCGTCGCGGCCCAGGATCTGTTCGAACCGGACGCGATGAGCGTGCTCGGGGCCGACGCCGCCACGGCGCGGCTGGGCGAGCCGGTCGAGGCCGCCCTGGATATGGCCCACGCCCTGGTGGTGGAGCCGGCGCGGGTGATCGAGGCCTGGCGGGGACCGGCGACCTCGGCGCGGGTGGCGCGGCTGACCCACGAAGACGGCGTCTGGCGCCTGCATGACCCGGAGGATCGCCTGCTGGCCGAGGTCGACGCGGTGGTGCTGGCCGGCGGCGCGGACCAGGCCCTGCTGTGGCCTTCCGCCCCGATCCGGCCCGTGCGCGGCCAGACGACCTGGACCGACCGTCCGGCGCAAGCCCCCGCCGCCTTCGGCGCCTATGTGGTCCCCACCCGCGACGGGCTGCTGTTCGGGGCCACCCACGACCGCGACGTCGTCGAGACCGAGGCTCGCCCGGCCGACGATCGCCGCAACCTTCAGGCCCTGGCCAAGGGGTTGCCCGACCTGGCCGCCCGGCTCGCCGACGCGCCGTTGCGAGGCCGCGCCGCCCTGCGCGCGGCGACCGCCGACCACCTGCCGCTGGCCGGCGCGGTCCCCGACGCGGCCAGTGGAGCCATCGGGGGTTTGTTCGTCCTGGGCGGCCTGGGCGGGCGCGGCTTTTGCCTGGCGCCCCTTCTGGCCGAGCACCTGACGGCGCGGATTCTCGCCCTGCCCTCGCCCCTGCCCCGCGCCCTGTCGGACCTGGTCCAGCCCGCGCGATTTTCGTCGCGCACCGAACCTAGAGCGGTATAATCGGCCTGAACGGGGAAACAGGAGAACGCCATGCAGCGCATGTTCCTCGTCCTCGCCGCCTCGGCGGTCGCGCTCGCCGGTTTCGCGATGACCGACGTTCAGGCCTCCGCCGCGGACGCCAAATCCAAACGACAATGCTTCCGCACCGAGCGCATCCAGAAATGGGCCACCGACAAGGATCGTCTGGTCTATGTGAGGCTCAATACGGGCGCGGTGTTCGAAGTGACGGTGGCCAACAAGTGTCCGGGCCTGGGCATGTACCAGACCATCGCCTTCGCCACGGACTTCAGCAGCCAGATCTGCGAAGGCCAGCACGCCACGATCATCACCCGCACCGGCGCGGGGCCTCTGCGCTGTCCCGTGGGGTCGATACGGGCCCTGACGGCCGAGGAGGCCGCCGCCCTGCCGGACAACATGCGCCCCTGACGCGCGGACGCTCGCCAAAAGAGCCGACGCCCGCAGAATGTCGGCCTGACCGGTCCCCGACGCCCTCTCGGGAATCCGGACGATGACGCTCCCGATCCCCTCGGGGGCGTCTTTCTTTTTGGGGGAATGACCGGCCGCGCTAGCCCCCTCCGTCACGGCGCGTATTTCGCGCCGCGCCACCTCCCCCGCTTCGCGGGGGAGGAATAGAAAAAGGGCCCGGCGTCGCCGCCGGGCCCTTCTCATTCGTCTGGATCGCGATCTTTAGAAGTTGATCGAGATCGTGGAACGGCGGTTCAGCGGTTCCTTCACACCATCGCCGGTGGCGACGGCCGGTTCGCTTTCGCCCTTCCAATCCACGGCCAGGGTGGTGGCCGGGACGCCGGCTCCGACCAGACCGTCGGCGACGGCCTTGGCACGGCGCTCGGAGAGCTTGGCGTTGTACTTCGGAGATCCCGAGGTGTCGGTGTGGCCGACCACGGTGATCTTCGTCGCGTTGCCGCCCTTGGCGTAGTCAGCCGCTTGCGAGACCACGGCCTGGGCTTCCGGCGTCAGCACGTACTGATCGAACGGGAAGTAGACCACGAACTCACGCGCCTCGTAGGCCGGCGGCGGCGGGGGCGGCGGGGGAGCCGGTTCCGGCGGGGGCGGCGGCGGGGGCGGCGGGGGCGGCGGGGGCGGCGGGGGCGGCGGCGAGCCGAAGGTGTAACGGACGCCCAGCGTCAGCGAGGTGTCCTTGTACTTGCCTTCGAAGGTGCCGACGTCGGTCACCGCGCCGAAGTGGCCGGGGCCGCCGACATTGGTCGTCACCGAACCCCATTGCAGGTCGTCCGTCTCCAGATAGCGGCCGGTCAGATCCAGCGACCAGTTCGGCGCGAAGTCCCAGGAGACGCCCAGGATGCCTTGCCAGGCCAGGGCCTGGTCGACGTCGTCGATGCTGGTGTTTTGGAACTGGGCCGCGCCGGCCGGAACGTTCGACAGCTGACCGTAGACCTTGTTGTGGACCCAGGCCGTGCCCAGACCAGCGCCGATGAACGGACGCCAGCTTGATTCCGGCATGAAGTCATAAATGACGTTGGCCATCAGGGTGGAGGCCAGCAGTTCGCCATCCACGCCACCGCAGGTCGGCGCGGCGGCGGTGCGTTGGACGCCTGGGGTGCAGAGACCCGACGGCGTGCCCGAGCCATGGACGCCCGACTGGTCGCCGGGGCGATAGCCGTATTCGCCTTCGACGCGCCAATTGGGGGTCAGCTTGTAGCCGATACGGCCAAAGCCCGCCCAATCGTCATCGGGGGAGAAGCTCCACTCCGAATTAGTGGTGGACGACGTGGCCTTGACGCCGGCGGGCCAATGGTACCCGACGTCGCCGGCGACGTACCATCCGCTCAACGTCATTTGGGCGGAGGCGCCCGACGCGGCGCAGAGCGCAAGCGTCGCAACACCAGCCAGCAACCGGATTTTCATGATGTGAACCCTCTACGTGAATGTCTTGAGGCCAGCCCGGAGAGCAACCTCACGACGACAACGCGTCAGGATTGAATTCAGGTGTGGCCAAGGCGCCACATTCGCGCCATTTCGTCGAAATAACGACGCAACCTCCCGGGAACCGGGGAACGGCCGCTCAAGAATAGCGGCGTTCATTCCGGAACCGCCCCGGTTGTGGTCTCCGCGCGCCGCCGCCCGTGCCGGAGCGATTGGCGTCACCGCCGGGCGCCCTGGCCGGCGAACGCCTCGGCTTGGGCGCGACGCGGCCGAGCCGGCGAGGCGGATCCGAGGACCTGGGAGGCGACAGTCCGGCGTTATGATAACGCCTGAGCCGACGACAGGTTGATCTGAATGGGGAGAAGGGAATGGTGGACGCGACAGGGATTGAACCTGTGACCCCTACGATGTCAACGTAGTGCTCTCCCGCTGAGCTACGCGTCCGCCAAAGCGGCCTGGAAGCGCTTTTAAAAAGCGTCCCGGGCGGGAAGGTGTGGGGGTATAGCGGCGGCTTAGCCGTCGCGCAACCCAGGTTTCCGGCCGCCTGAAAACTTTTTACGCGGCCATCATCTTTTCGACCTCGGAGACGAGGTCGCGCAGGTGGACGGGCTTGGACAGCACCTTGGCGCCGGCCGGGGCGCGGTCCTGGGCCGACAGGGCAACGGCGGCGAAGCCGGTGATGAACATGATGCGCAGGCTGGGGTCGCGGGCGGCGGCCTGGCGGGCCACCTCGATGCCGTCCATGCCGGGCATGACGATGTCGGTCAGCAGCAGATCCCAGGGGGTGTCCAGATGCTGGACCGCCTCTTCGCCGTCGGCGCAGGCGGTGACCTCGAAGCCGGCGCGCTCGAGCGCCCGCGCCAGGAACCCGCGGAGGGAGTCATCGTCTTCGGCGAGGAGGATGCGGGCCATGCGGTCAGTTTCCAGGCGATAGGCGGAATTGGAAAGCGAGATTCTAGACAAGGACGGTAAATCGCGGATGAACCGGACCCGCGCTGTCCACAGCTAACGCTTCGGCGCCGGCTTCCGCCTCCTATACAGCGAGCCGTTGGCGTTTGACCCGGAACCGTCGGACCGCGACAATAAGCCCATGACCGCATGGGAGCCGATCGCTTCGGAAACGCCGGCGACGACGGAGCACGGCTTCTCGCCGGCCTTCGAGGTCGCGCGGGCTCAAATCGCCGGTTCCGAGGCGGGTCAGCCGCCCCCCACGCCGCTGGTGTTCGCCTCGCCCCACTCCGGACGGCTGTATCCGCCCGACATGATGGCCGCGGCGCGCCTGACCGCCCAGGATTTGCGCGGCTCGGAGGACGCCTTCGTCGACGACCTGATCGCCGACGCGCCCGCCCTGGGGGTCTGCGTGATCCGCGCCAGGCTGGCCCGCGCCTATATCGACCTCAACCGCGACGCCTGGGAGCTGGATCCGGCGATGTTCGAGGACGCCCTGCCCGACTTCGCCCAGGCCCGCACGGCGCGCGTGGCGGCGGGGTTGGGCGCGATCGCCAGGGTGGCCGGCGAGGGCCGCCCGATCTACGCCCGCAAGCTGACCTTCGCCGAGGCCAAGGCCCGCATCGAAACCGCCCACCGGCCCTATCATGACACGCTGGACCGCCTGCTGGCCCAGGCGCGCAACGCCCACGGCCTGGCGATCCTGGTCGACTGGCACTCGATGCCGGCGGCGGCGGCGCGCGGTCATCGAGCGCGCGGCGGCGGCCCCTGCGACATCGTGCTGGGCGACCGCTTCGGCGCGGCCTGCGGCCCCAAGCTGACGGGATTGATGGAAAAGACCCTGGAGGGGCTGGGCTATCGCGTGGCCCGCAACGCCCCTTATGCCGGCGGCTACACCACCGAACACTATGGCCGCCCGACGCGGCGCACGCACGCCATCCAGGTCGAGATCAACCGCGCGCTCTATATGAACGAAACGACCCGCGAGCCGACCGAGGGCCTGGCGCGGCTGAAGGCGGACATCGAGTCGGTGACGGCGCGGCTGGTCGCGACCGACTGGGCCGAGCTGCTTTAAGACAGGGCGGACGCTAGCGGCGATCCACCCGCCTCGACAGTGCGGGTGAACGCGGGGCCCTCGGACCAAGTCCGAGGATGACGGGCTCAAATGGGCGAGGATCGCGCGGCTAGAACCCAGGCCAAAAAAAAGCCCGGCTCGAAAGCCGGGCAGTTCATTAGGGAGGAAACGCCCAGGAAGGGCAGAGGCGGCAGCGCCGCCTCACAGGTCGTTTATAGGGTGCGGTGCGAAATGCATCAAGCGAAATCGACAGACAGCGTTGTCTTTTTTCTCGCACCCACCTCGTGAAACCCTTTGTAACACAAGGGACAGAGAACGCCGATCTCCAAGCTTGGCCGATTCAGAGATCAATGCTGCGATGCACAATTAGTTGCCGAAGAAACGACATCCGTCCGCAACTTTCGCAAACCCCATGAATTTAAGGGGTTTGGCAGTGACACCGGTTTCCTAGCCAATCTGTCACGCAGGGGTGGGGTGGATAAACGTCGCGCAGTCGCGTAAAAGCCGCGCGCCTGACGCGCGCAGCGTCAAACCCATTTGTTCCTCCCCGAAAGTTCGCCTTCTCCATGTCCATGCGAAACATCGCCATCATCGCGCACGTCGATCATGGCAAGACCACTCTCGTCGATCAGCTTCTGGCCCAATCGGGCGTGTTCCGCGCCAACGAGGCGACGACCGAGCGCGCCATGGACTCCAACGACCAGGAGCGCGAGCGCGGCATCACCATTCTGGCCAAGTGCACCAGCGTCCTGTGGCACGGCGAGGCGGGCGAAACCCGCATCAACATCATCGACACCCCCGGCCACGCCGACTTCGGCGGCGAAGTCGAACGCATCCTGGGCATGGTCGACGGCTGCGTGCTGCTGGTCGACGCCGAGGAAGGCGTCATGCCGCAGACCAAGTTCGTGCTGACCAAGGCGCTGAAGATGGGCCTGCGCCCGATCCTCTGCATCAACAAGGTCGACCGCGCCCACGCCGATCCGGACAAGGTCCACAACGCCGCCTTCGATCTGTTCGCCGCCATCGGCGCCACGGACGAGCAACTGGACTTCCCGCACATCTACGCCTCGGGCCGCGCCGGCTGGGCCACGCTGGACATGAACGTGCCCAACGACAACCTGGCCCCGCTGTTCGACCTGATCGTGCGCCACGTGCCGGAACCCAAGCAGATCGCCAAGAAGGACGAGCCGTTCCAGATCCTGAACGTGCTGATCGAATCCGATCCGTTCCTGGGCCGCCTGCTGACGGGCCGCATCGAGAGCGGCAAGGCCGTTCCCGGCATGGCCATCCACGCCCTGGACCGCGACGGCAAGGAAATCGAGCGCGGCCGCATCACCAAGGTGCTGGCGTTCCGCGGTCTGAAGCGCTCGCCGGTCGACGAGGGCGCCGAAGCCGGTGACATCGTCGCCATCGCCGGCATGTCCAAGGCCACCGTGGCCGACACCCTGTGCGCCCTGGAAGTGACCGACGCCCTGCCGGCCCAGCCGATCGATCCGCCGACCATCTCGATGACCGTCTCGGTCAACGACAGCCCGCTGGCCGGCCGCGAAGGCGACAAGGTCCAGAGCCGCGTGATCCGCGACCGCCTGCTGAAGGAAGCCGAATCGAACGTGGCCATCAAGGTCACCGAGACCAGCGAGGGCGACGCCTATGAAGTGTCGGGCCGCGGCGAACTGCAGCTGGGCGTCCTGATCGAGAACATGCGTCGCGAAGGCTTCGAAGTGTCGATCAGCCGTCCGCGCGTGGTGTTCCAGACCGACCCGGAAACCGGCAAGCGCCTGGAGCCGATGGAAGACGTCATGATCGACGTCGACGACGAGTTCTCGGGCATCGTGATCGAGAAGCTGTCGCTCCGTAAGGCCGAGCTGAAGGACATGGGCCCGTCGGGCGCGGGCAAGACCCGCCTCCAGCTGACCGCGCCGTCGCGTTCGCTGATCGGCTATCAGGGCGAATTCCTGACCGACACCCGCGGTTCGGGCGTGCTGAACCGCGTGTTCAGCCACTACGAGCCCTACAAGGGCGCCTTCGACCAACAGCGCAAGGGCGTGCTGATCTCGAACTCTGACGGTGAAACCGCGGCCTACGCGCTGTGGAACCTGGAAGAGCGCGGCACCATGTTCGTCGGCGCCAACGAGAAGTGCTATCTGGGCATGATCATCGGCGAGAACGCCCGTCAGGACGACCTCGACGTCAACCCGATGAAGGCCAAGCAGCTGACCAACGTCCGCGCCTCGGGCAAGGACGAATCGATCCGCCTGACCCCGCCGCGCCGCATGACCCTCGAACAGGCCATCGCCTACATCGAGGAAGACGAGCTGGTGGAAGTGACTCCGAAGAGCATCCGCCTGCGCAAGCAGATCCTGAACCCGTCGTTCCGCAAGCGTCGCGTCAAGGAAGAATAGTCGGTTCCCGGAGCTTCCGGGCCGGACGATCGAGAAGCCCGCCGCCCCTTCCGGACGGCGGGCTTTTTCGTGGCGTCACACCCGGTTGCGGCCCCGGAACAGGCCCAGCAGGAACAGCAGCACGATCGCCCCGATCGTCGAGATGATCAGGCTGCCGATCCAGCCCATGAAGTGAATGCCCAGGGCGCTGGCCAGGAACGCCCCGATCAGGGCGCCGACCAGGCCGACGATCAGGTTGGTGATCAGGCCGTGATTGCGGCCCATGATCTGCTCGGCGATCCAGCCGGCGAAGATGCCGATGATGATCGCGCCAATGAAGCCCACGCCGTTCATGTCGTTTGTTTCCCGCAGCCAAGGTTGCCGGAGAAAATGCCCAAGCGCTCGGTTGGTTGCGGCTCGCGCCCGCCGACGGAACTTGAGCAAGCCCATGATCTCCAACCCATGCTAGGCAAGCTCTCCCGGTACGCGCGCTTTGGGAGACGCCCGCCATGGTCCACCCGGTCTATGCCGACCTGCCCACCACCGTCTTCGAGGAGATGAGCGGCCTGGCGCGCGACACGGGGGCGATCAACCTGGGGCAGGGCTTTCCCGACGACGCGGGCCCGATGGCGCTGCGCCGCAAGGCCGGCGAGGCCCTGCTGACCGGCACGAACCAGTATCCGCCGATGCGCGGCCTGCCCGCCCTGCGTCAGGCCGTGGCGACCCACTATGGCCGCGCCCAGGGGCTGGACCTGGACTGGGAGAGCGAGATCGTCGTCACCTCCGGCGCGACCGAAGCCCTGGCGGCGGCGTTCCTGAGCCTGATCTCGCCCGGCGACGAGGTGGTGCTGTTCCAGCCGCTCTACGACGCCTACCTGCCGATGGTGAAGCGGGCCGGCGGCACGCCCAAGCTCGTAAGACTTACGCCGCCGCACTGGCGGTTCGACCGGGCCATGCTGGAGGCGGCGTTCAGCGACAAGACGCGGATGGTGGTGCTGAACACCCCGCTCAATCCGGCCGGCGTCGTCACCCCCGACGAGGACCTGGCCCTGCTCGCGGAGTTCTGCGTTCGGCACGACGCCATCGCCGTCTGCGACGAGGTCTGGGAGGCCGTGGTGTTCGACGGTCGCCGACACCGGCCGCTGATCGGCTATCCCGGCATGCGCGAGCGCACGGTGAAGATCGGCTCGGCCGGCAAGATGTTCGGCATGACCGGCTGGAAGGTCGGCTTCCTCTGCGCCGCCCCCGCCCTGACCAAGGCCCTGGCCGGCGCCCACCAGTTCCTGACCTTCACCACCCCGCCCAACCTGCAGGAGGCCGTGGCCTTTGGACTTGGGGAGCCCGGCGACTGGTTCGAGGCCATGCCCGCCGGCCTGCAGCGCTCGCGCGACCGCCTGGCGGCGGGGCTGCGCGCCGCCGGCTTCGTGGTGCTCGACAGCGGCGGGACCTATTTCCTCAATGTCGACCTGAAGGCCTCGGGGATCGACGAGGACGACCGGGCCTTCGCCCTGCGGGCCGTGCGCGACCACGGCGTGGCCAGCATCCCGGTCTCGGCCTTCTATGCGGAGGATCCGGTGCGCCACATCCTTCGCCTGTGCTTCGCCAAGGCCGATGGGACGTTGGACGAGGCGGTGGCGCGGTTGGCGAGGGCGCGGGGCTAGCCGTTGCACGGGGGAGGAGAGGCTGATCCGTTTCCTCCTCACCCGCGAAGCGGGGGAGGTGGCGCGATGCGAATACGCATCGTGACGGAGGGGGCGTCGCGCAACGCCCTACGCCGCCAGCGCCTCGTCCGTCGGGCCGAAGAACTCGTAGTGGATCCGGTCGGCCGGCACGCCCGCCCCCGCCAAACCGTCGACGAAGGTCCGCAGGAACGGCTTGGGGCCGCACAGATAGAAGTCGGCCTGGTCGAACGGCGTGTTCGCCTTCAGCCAATCCAGGGTGATCAGCCCGTCGACGTCGTGGGTCTGGCCGGCCCGGTCGCCCGCCAGAGGCTCGCTGTAGAAGGTGGTGACCGAGACGCCGCCGTGGTCCTTGGCCAGGGTCCGGACGTGGCCGTCCAGGGCGTGGACGCGGCTGTTCAGCGCGCCGTGCACGAAGTGGGCTTCAAGCTCCGGATGGGCCTTGGCGATGTGCTCGACCATGCTGACCATCGGTGTCAGGCCGACCCCGCCGCTGAGCAGCACCACCGGACGGTCCGGCCGGTCGGCCAGGAAGAAGTCGCCGGCCGGCGGAGTGGCCTGCAGGATGTCGCCGATCCGGATCTGGTCGTGCAGGAACCGCGAGGCCGCGCCCAGGTCCTCGCGCTTGACCGAGATGCGGTAGCTCTCGTCGTTGGGGCCGGCCGAGATCGAATAGTTGCGCTTCTCGCCCTGCAGCGAGAATTGGGGCGCGTCGGGCAGGTCGAAGCGGAAGGTCAGGTACTGGCCCGGCTTGTGCGGGATCACCGGCCCGCCGTCCTTGGGCCGCAGCACGAACGAGGTGATCACCGCGCTTTCGCGGATCTTCTCGGCGACCACGAAGTCGCGCCAGCCGGTCCAGCCGCCGTCGACGGCCTCGATCTCGGCGCGGATCCTGGCTTCGCGATCGATCAGGATGTCGGCCAGGAACCAGAAGGCCTCGCCCCAGGCGGCCAGGATCTCGTCGGTGGCGGCGTCGCCCAGCACGTCCTTGATCGCGCCCAGCAGGGCCGTGGCGACGAACGGATAGTGTTCGGCCAGGATGTGGTAGCCGACATGCTTCTGAGCGATGCGCTCGACCGCCGGCAGCAGGACCCCGAGATTGTCGATGTTCTGGGCGTAGGCCAGCACCGCGCCGGCCAGAGCCTTGGGCTGGGCGCCGCTGCTCTGGTTGGCGTGGTTGAACAGGGCCTTGATGTGGTCGTCCTGGAACAGCCGGGCGTACATCGCCAGGGTGATCGCGACGCCATGCTCGGCCAGGGCCGGAGCCGTGGCCTTGACGCGCGTGATCGTGTCCGCGCTAAGCGCAGCCGCCATAGTGTTTCTCCGTGTTTGGGTAGTGGGCGCGGTCAGGAGACCGCGGGTTGGACAGGTTCGGCCTTGGGCAGGCGGAAGGTGATGGCCAGGTTCAGGCTCTGGGCGATGCGGGCGGCCTTGGCCTGCATGTCGGCGGCGACCGGCGGCGAGACCATCTCGTCGGTGGTCTCGGTCCAGATCGCCAGCCAGCGCTCGAACATCTCCGGGTGGATCCGGGCGCCGTGCCGCATGTGGGCCTGCATCGGATTGCCCTTGTAGCGGCCGCTGGCCAGCATCACCGACGACCAGAAGTCGGTCAGGACGCCCAGGTGATGATCCCAGTCGCCGATCGCATCATTGAACACCGGACCCAGTTCGGCGTCCTGACGCACGCGGGCGTAGAAGCGCTCCAACAGCGCCGGCAGCACGGCTTCGATCTCGGCGGATTGACGGGGGTCCATGGCGGGAGGCCTAATTGATGCTTATCAAGTGCATCTATGAGCCACCCTCAAAACATGCAATAGAAATACTTGTTATACGTAATCGCCCTTAGGCGGCGGCGGCTGGAGTTCCGATGCGCCTGACGCGCTACACCGACTACGCCATGCGGGTGCTGCTGCACCTGGCGGCGCGCGACGACGGCCTGTCGTCGATCGGCGAGATCGCTGGCCTCTACAAGATCTCGCAGAACCATCTGATGAAGGTGGTGCAGGACCTGGGCAAGGCCGGCTTCGTGCGCACCGTGCGCGGTCGGGGCGGCGGCGTCGCCCTGGCCCGGCCCGCCGACCAGATCAGCATCGGCCAGGTGGTGCGCCAGACCGAGGAGGGGTTCCAGCTGGTCGACTGCGACGGCTGCGTGATCGCGCCCGCCTGCACCCTGCCCCGCGTCCTGAACGAGGCGACGGCGGCCTTCATGGCGGTGCTCGACAAGTACAGCCTGGAAGACCTGCTGGATCAGCGTCACCAGATGCGGTCGCTGTTCGGGATCACCGACCCCGCGGCGCTGCCCGCCTAGAGCATCGCGCGGAAAAGTGGCGACCGGTTTTCCGCGAAAGCGATGCGAAAACGAAAACCTCGAGCGATCCGCGCGATCGCGCGGCTTGCTCTAGAACCAGCCGGCCGCCTTGACGGTGGCCGCGTGGCTCCGGCTGACCGGAGCGGTCAGGCCGCCGGCCAGGCGCAGCTCGCCGCCGCCGCGCCGCCAGCGCGCGCCCTCGATCGCCTCGGCCGCCACCCACCACGAACGATGGGTCTGAAAGCCGTGCGCGCCCGACAGCTCGTCCAGGGCGACGGCGAGGCGCAGGGTGATCATCTCCGACCCCGCGTCGGTGTGGACGCGCAGATAGTGGTCGTCGGCCTCGATGGCGATCAACCGCGCCGCCCTTCGCCGCGCCGACAGCCGGCGGCGGAAGGCCGCCTCGGCTTCCGGCAGGGGCGGCGTGACGACGACCCGGGTCTCGACCACGGGCGGCGGCCGCCGCCAGACCAGGGCCCGGATCGCCATGACCGGAATGGAGATCAGGAACACCTGCCACAGCAGCGGCCAATAGCGCGCCAGACTCAGCGCTCCACCCGCCACGACATGACCCGCCGCCATCACGAGCAGGGTGGTCGGCGGCGTCATCAGCACGGTGGTGGCCAGCAGCCGGCGCCAGAACCCCGGCGCCCGCCGCCCGATCGTCTCGTCGACGGCGACGCCGATCAGCCCGCCCCCGACGATGCACAGCAGCCAGTAGACATAGACTTGGCGCGGCGGCAGGCCGTCGGTGCCGTACGGCCCGACCGTGCCCATGAACAGGCCGATCGCCAGCAGCAGCGCCAGGTCCGCCGCCCCGCGCTTGACGGTCGCTCGTGGGTCAGCCCGCATCGTCACCCCGAAAATCGCCCCCAACCCAGCAAATGGCCGCCGCCGTCCCGTTCGCGCAGAATTGACGCCGCTCACGCAACCTCGCCTAGCGCCGGTCGGCGACCTTCGCAATCTCCGCCAAACCCTGGAGATCCGCATGACCCGACGCCTGACCTGGAGCCTCTGGACCCTGTATGCGCTGATGAGCGCGGCGGTGGCGCTGTTTTCCTACCGTTACCTGCCGCGCGTCGGGCTGCTGTCGCCCGACATCCTGGCCAACCTGTTCGCGCGGCCGTGGCTGGACGTGCATGTGGCCGGAGCGGCGACGGCGCTGCTGGTCGGGCCGATCCAGTTCCTGCCCTGGGTCCGGCGGCGCCTTCCCGCCCTGCATCGGACGTTGGGACGCGTCTACGTGGTCGGCTGCCTGGCCGGCGGGATCGGCGGCCTGGTCATGGCCTTCGGTACGACGGCCGGCCCCATCGCGACGGTCGGCTTCGCCAGCCTGGCCATCTGCTGGATCACGGCCAACCTCCAGGGCTGGCGCCTGGCGATGGCGCGCCGCTTCGACGACCACCGGGCCTGGATGCTGCGCTCCTTCGCCATGACCTTCGCCGCGGTCACCCTGCGGATCTACATCGTGGTGCTGCCGATGCTGGGGATGGCGCCGCTGGACGCCTATCGCGCCTCATCGTTCCTGGCGTGGATCCCGAACCTGATCCTGATCGAGCTCTATCTGCGCGGCGGCCTTGGCCGTCCGGCGCGATCAGGTCGGGAAAGGCTCTAGGCGCTGACGGTTTCGGCGGCGGCCTGGGTCGCGCCCTGCCTGTCCAGCACCTGGACCAGCACCGACAGCAGGTCGCGCAGGTCGATCGGCTTGGCGATGTGGGCGTCCATGCCGGCCTCGATGCAGGTGTCGATCTGGGTCCGCATGACGTCGGCGGTCAGGGCGATGACCGGCAAGGCGGCCCAGCGCGGATCGCGGCGCAGGCGGCGCGTGGCCTCCAGCCCGTCCATCACCGGCATGTTGACGTCCATCAGCACCAGGTCGAAGGGCTCGGCCTCCAACGCCTCCAGGGCCTGGCGGCCGTTCTCGACCTCGACCAGGTCGCAGTCGAACGGAGCCAGGAACAGCTTGATGACCCGGCGGTTGACCGGATGGTCGTCGACCACCAGCACCCGGCGGCCGTGCAGGGGCGAGAGCGCCTCGTCCTCGTCCGGAACGCCGAACGCCGCGGCGGCCGTCTCGGTCGCTCCCGCGCTCGAGACATCGACCTGGAAGCCGAGCGTGAAGGTCGAGCCCCCGCCCTCCCGGCTGTCGACCAGGATCTCGCCGTCCATCAGCTCGGCCAGCCGGCGGGTGATGTTCAGGCCCAGGCCCGTGCCGCCGAACGTGCGGGTGGTCGAGGCATCGGCCTGGGTGAAGGCCCCGAACAGCTTGGACAGGGTGGCCTGGCCCATGCCGATGCCGGTGTCGCTGACGGTCAAGGTCACCACCGTGCGCCCCGTCTGGGGATCGGGCGCCCAGGCCAGGGTCACGTCGACCCGACCGACCACCGTGAACTTCAGGGCGTTGGACAGCAGGTTGGCCAGGCACTGGCGAACCCGTACGGCGTCGAACAGCAACATCGGCGGCGGCTCGCCGGCCACGGTGAAGGTCAGATCGACGCCCTTCTCGCGCGCCGTAGGCTGATAGCCGCCCACCAGGCGGGCGCAGACCCCGACGAGGTCGCCGGCCGTGGGGGCGATCTCCAGCTTGCCGGCCTCGATCTTCGACAGGTCCAGAATGTCGTTGAGCAGCACCAACAGCGTGTCGCCGCTGTCGATCATCAGCTCCACCTGCTCGCGCTGGCGGGCGTTCAGGGTCTCGCCGCGCAGGGCCTGGGCCATGCCCAGCATGCCGTTCAGCGGCGTGCGCAGCTCGTGGCTCATCACGGCCAGGAAGGCGGACTTGGCCTCGTTGGCCGCCTCGGCCCGACCACGCGCCTCCTTCAACCGCTCCGAGGCCCGGCGCAGATAGACGCCCCAGGCGATCCCGCCCAGCACCAGCACGCCCAGCAGCATGGCGATGACGATCGAGGCGTGGGCCAGACGGCGGTTGAGTTCGACCTCGGCGGTCAGGCGGCGGCTTTCGTCGCGCTTGGACTTCAGCTCGGTCTCCAGCGCCGAGGCCATCTGGGCCCCGTTGCGCGACAGGGCCGCCTGGGTCTTCTCGTGGTCCTGCCGGCGCCATTGGTCGAGCAGGCGGAAGGCGTCCTCGCCGCGATGTTCGGCCAGGGCGATATAGGCGCTGATCAGCCGCTCGGCCTGGGGATCGCGCTCCAGGGTCTCGATGGGGATGGCGCGGATCACGTCGAGGTCGGCCTTGGCCCTGGCCGCGTCGCCGCGCTCGGCTTCGGCCTGGGCGCGCAGCCGCAGACTCAGGCCGGTCAGGCGGTTGGTCGGGTGGTCGATCTCGAACGCGCCCGAGTCCAGGCAGTCCAGGATCCGCCCCGGCGCGCGCCGCTCGTTGGCGATGCGGGCGCAGAGATAACGATCCCAGGTCTTCAGGTCCGGGTCGCCGGCCGCCTGGGTCATATGGTGGTGCACGCCGGCGAAGTGCTCGGCGGCGTCCAGCTCGCCCACCTCGGCGGCGGTGTAGGCGATGTCGTAGATGCGCTCGACCTTGCGCATGTAGAAGGCGTTGCCCTCGTCCAGGCGCGCGGCCGTGCTCATATGGTCGAGCGAGCCCTCCTTATCGCCGATGTAGGACAGGGTGTAGGAGTGCACCTGATGGGCCTCGGCCAGCAGCGGCCGGGCGATCGAACCCTTGCGTTCCATCTGGCCCATCGCCTCGGCCGCCAGTCGCGAGGCGTCGGCCCACTGGCCCGAACGGCCCAGGGTGCGGATTCGCTCGATGGCCGCCATCATCCGGATGTTCGGACCCGAGCGCTCGAGATAGCGGACCCAGTCGGCCTCGTTGAAAGTGCGGAAGCCGCCCGACTCGTGGCGATAGGCCGTGGTCAGCAGGTCGACCAGGTTCAACAGCTCGGCGTCGTCCTCGGCCACGGCCAGGCGACGCACGCGGCGGCTCCAGTCGTCGAACTGGGGCTGCACCTGGTTGCTCTTGTAGGCGTAGAGCACCGACCACAGGCCATACAGGCGCTTGTCGCCATGCTGCTTCAGCGCCCGGCGTCCGACCCGCTCGATGTCGTCGTTCTCGCGCGTGGGCGGCTTGATCTCGTCGCGGCTGATTTCGCGATACAGGGCGTCCAGCTTGGCCGACTGCGGCGACCGGGCTAGGGCCGCGCCGCCGGGTCCGGCCAACAGGGTTGCGATCGCCGCGAGGAACAGAACGTAACGCCGCAAGCCGTGGTTTTCCTGGTGAACCGCGGCAAGATACAAAAACGACCTGTATCCAAAGTTAAAGATCCACGGAATGCGATATTCTATCGAGAAATAGCGGAAAATGGGGCAAAAAATCCCCCCGTTCACGTCGCGCGCTCGGTTTTATGGCGACGCTCAGATGGTGGCGCCGCCGTCCACCACCAGAGCTTGTCCGGTCATGAAACTGCCCGCCTTCGACGCCAGGTAGATGGCCGCCCCGGCCAGTTCGTCGGGCTCGCCGATCCGGCGCAGCGGCACGCCCTTGGTCGAGCGCTCCAGGGTCTCGGGATTGTCCCACAGCGCCTTGGCGAAGTCGGTCTTGATCAGGCCCGGCGCGATGCAGTTGACCCGCACGTTGTCGGGGCCGAACTCGTGGGCCAGGTTGCGGGCCAGCTGGAAGTCGGCGGCCTTGGAAATGTTGTAGGCGCCGATGACCGCGTTGCCGCGCAGGCCGCCGATCGAACTGACGATGATGATCGACCCGTCCTTCCGCTCGCGCATCTCCGGGGCGACCATCGAGATCAGCCAGTGATTGCTGATGATGTTGTTGTCGAGGATCTTGCGGAACTGGTCGTCGGCGATGCCGGACAGCGGGCCGTAATAGGGGTTGGACGCGGCGTTGCACACGCAGATGTCGACCTTGCCGAACACCGCCCGGGTTTCGTCGACCAGGTGCTGGAGATCTTCCTTGGAGGCGATGTTGGCCGGGACCGCGAGCGCCGTTCCGGCCCCGCATTTGAAGTTGATCGCCGCGGCGACCTCGTCGCAGGGCCCGGCCTTGCGCGAGGAGATCACCACCTTGGCCCCGTGCTCGGCCATGCGCTCGGCGATGGCCCTGCCGATGCCGCGCGAGCTGCCGGTGATGATCGCCACCTTGCCGGTGAGGTCGAAGAGGGACGTCATGGCGGCGAGAGGGATCATGGCGGCGGTTCCCGGAAGTTTTCAAAACGATCGTTTGAATTTCGGGCAGATTGGGACGCGGGCCCGTCCAGGTCAAGCGTCGGCTCAGAACCGATAGGTGAACCCGAACAGCGGCCCCTTGAGGTCGAGGTCGACGTCGACCCGGCGCTTGTCGTTCTCCAGGTGCAGGTAGCGGTAGCCGCCCATCAGCCGCCAGCGGTTGGAGAGGTCGTATTCGACCAGGGCCTGGCCCTGCCAGCTGGAGGTGTCGCTTCCCCAACCGCTGTCGATCTGGCCGGTCAGACCCCACCGGCCGTACTGGCCTCGGGCCCTCGCGCCGATCACCCCGTCGATCCAGTTGGTGTCGCCGCCGGCGTCGATCAGCGTGGTGTTGGGCGCGCTGAGCGTGAAGTCGGTCTCGAGCCAGAACCCCCTGATCCCGCCTGTCAGGTCCACATCCCAATTTTCGCCGTCCACCACCCGATAGTAGGCGCTCACCGTGCCGACCATCGCCTTGGTGCTGAGGTCCGGCTCCAGGGGGATCTGCGGCGGCAGTTCGACGTCATGGCCAAAGCCGATGTCGACATAGGCGAAATCCACCAGCGCACCGAACCGGTTGCCGCTGAGCTCGGCGACCCCGAAACCGAAAAACTGCAGGTTATCCAGTATGTTGCCGTCGCCGACGACAGGCGTCGGCCGGTCGGACTCCAGCCCCAGAGGCCCCTCGACGCTGGGCAGCCAGACATAGGTGCCCATGCGGAACGTCAAATCGTCGGCCCTCGCCTGTACGGCTGTCGCCGCCAGCGCCACCGCGCAACCCAGAACCACCGCAACCTTCATCAGACAGCTCCCTGGCGACCCAGCCGGAGCCTGAACTGTCCAGGCGAGGGGTAAATCAGGTGAACACCCTAGGCGGCCCTCGGCTTGCCGCTATCGGCGCCGGGCATTGACGGACAGGCATCGACAAAAGTTCGCCGGCGATGTCGGATCGCCGCCCGCGTGGTCGTCCTTCGGGCACAACAACGCCCCCCTTAGGAGAAACGCCGTGACCGCCCCCGCCCCCTCCCCCATCGCCGACCGCGAACTGGTGCTGACCCGCATCATCGACGTGCCCGCCGACAAGCTGTTCAAGTGCTGGACGACGCCCGAGCGGATGCACGAGTGGTTCTGCCCCAAGCCCTGGACCGTCTCGCACGCCGAGATGGACATCCGCCCCGGCGGCTCCAGCCTGGTCGTCATGCAAGGCCCCAACGGCGAGGAGGTGCCCAATCCCGGCGTCTATCTCGAGGTCGTTCCGAACAAGCGCCTGGTCTTCACCGACGCCTTCAGCTCGGCCTGGGTCCCGTCGGGCAAGCCGTTCATGGTCGCGATCGTCGAGTTCGAGGACCTGGGCGACGGCACGACCCGCTACACCGCCACCGCCCGCCACTGGACGGTCGAGGACCGCGAGGCCCACGAGCGGATGGGCTTCCACGAAGGCTGGGGCATCGTCGCCGATCAATTGGCCGAAGTGGCCAAGACGTTCTGAACTAAATTTTTATTCCGCTCATCCCGGCGAATGCCGGGATGAGCGGCTCTATTTGAGGTTCTCGCGCAATCCTGCCTCACGCGCACTTGCTCCACCCGTGCATGTCCAGGTGGAAGTGGTCGTGGTGCTCGGCGTTGAAGTCGGGGCTGAGCGTGGTGATGAACACCCGGCAGGCCCCGTCGCGCACCCGGCGCAGGAACTGGCCCTTGGGGCCCGGATCGCTCCAGTCGCGGGCGACATAGACCGTCTGGCCGTCGGCCAGCTTGAAGCCGGCCAGGTCGATGGCGTCGGCGCTGGCGTGCTCGCTGACCGGTCCGGCCGTCTTGCCGTACATCCGCCGGCAGGAATAGGTGCCGTAGTGCTCCAGCCCGACCACCCCCTGGCCCAGCACCTCGTAGGCGGCCGGCTGCACCACCTGGCGCTCCCAGATCGACAGGGCCAGAGCCTCCTTGCAGACCATCGGCGCGTCGATCGGCGACAGGCCGGCCATGCCGCCGTCGATCTTCAGGGCGTCGCGCACCGTGCAGAACCCGCCGTCGGTCTTCTCCGGAACCTCTTCGTAAGACAGCCCCGCCTTGCGCAGGATCGCCCGACAGGTGGCCGGATCATCGCCGGCCCGCGCCGCCTTGATCCGCGTGGCCATGCCGACCGGATCGACGATGCTGAGCGGCTTCCAGGGCAGGTGCTGGCGGGCTATGCCGCGCTCGGCCACCAACGCCATGACCAGCACCAGCGCCCACAGCAGGAACAGCGCCGTCAGCCCCGCCAGGCGGTTTTGGCGGCGCGTGCGATGCTCGACGCTCTGATGTCGCGGGACGCGATAGGCCATGGGCAGGGGGATTTGGGGAAGGCGCTTGAAAAGGGTTGATGCTCAAGCCTTGCCTTAGCGGAGCGGCGGGTCAACCTCTAACCCGGATCAACGGCACAGCCTGTAGCCGCCGCCCTCCAGATGCAGGTGATCGCGGTGGGCGGCGTTGTAGTCCGGGCTCAGGACGGTCCCGAACACCCGGCAGGCGCCGTTGCGCGCCGCCTGAACGAAATGGCCCTCGTCGCTGCCTGACCGGAAGTCGGCCGCCACCGTGGCCCGGCGTCCGTCGGCGAAGCGGAAGCCGGCCACGTCCAGGGCGGCGGCGTGGGCATGGGCGCTGGGCCGCTCGCCGGGCCGGCCGTAGATCGTGCGGCAGGCGTAGGTTCCGTAGTGCTCCACCCGGACCAGCCGGCTGCCCATGATCTCGCGCGACGCCGGGACCAGGACCTGGTGCTCCCACAGCGCGTAACCCAGCGCCAGCGGGCAGGTCATGACCGGCGCGGCGGGCGCCAGGCGGCCGGCGGCCCGCACCGTGTCGCGCGTCGAGCAGTAGCCGGTCTCCCGCGTCTCGCCTTCCGCGAACCGCACCCCGCCTTCGCGCAGGGCGGCGCGGCAGGCGGCCGGATCCGCGCCGATCCGCGCCAGCTTGCCGGCCGTGGCCAGGCCGATCGGCTGGTTCAGCGAGAACGGCTTCCAAGGCAGGTCCTGCGGCGGCGCCAGGCGATCGACCAGGGCGAACACCAGGAGCCCCGCCAGCAGCAGGTCCAGCAGGAAGCCGGCCGCGCTCGCCAGCGACCGGGCTTCGGGAGAGGTTTCGCGCAGGACCAGCTTCACGCTTCATCCAACGGCGCGGCCGTCGTGAAGTTCAGCCCCAAGGCTTGGCTTGGCCGGTCCGAAGGAGCATTTACCGCGTCCCTGGAGACGCTCATGACCCCCTC
Organism: Caulobacter sp. Root1455; assembly: GCF_001426905.1. GTDB lineage: Bacteria > Pseudomonadota > Alphaproteobacteria > Caulobacterales > Caulobacteraceae > Caulobacter. The sequence continues at coordinate 51,062 of NZ_LMFQ01000012.1, read as the reverse complement.
GAACAGCTGGCGCGGCCTGGTCAACGCCGAACTGGCCCCACGCTTCGCCCTGCTGTGCCTGGGCATCTGGCTGAACGCCGCCGACACCCTGGTGACGGTGACGATCATGCCCAGCATCGCCAAGGAGATCGGCGGTTGGCAATATTTCGGCTGGTCGATCGCCGCCTTCCTTCTGGGCTCGATCCTGGCGGGGGCCTGCGCGGGCAAGTTGTCGATCCGGTTCGGTCTGCGCCGCGCCACCGCCCTGGCGGGCGTGGTCTACGCCGTCGGCTGCGCCATGGGCGCGTGCGCGCCGGAGTTCCTGACCTTCGTGGCCGGCCGTCTGGTCCAGGGCCTGGGCGCGGGGGCGATCGTCTCGCTGTGCTACGTCGCCATCAACGCCATGTTCCCCGAAAGCCTGTGGCCGCGGGTCTATGGCGCGATCGCCGGGGTGTGGGGTGCGGCGACCCTGCTGGGTCCGCTGTGCGGCGGACTGTTCGCCCAGGCCGGCTTCTGGCGCGGGGCGTTCTGGTTCTTCGTGGTCCAGGCGGTGATCTTCGTGGGCGCGGTGCTGGTCATGGTGCCGTCCGCCCCCAAGGCTCCCCAAGGCGGACGCATCCCCGGGCGGCAGCTGGCCCTGCTGACCCTGGGCGTGACCCTGATCGCCGCCGCCGGCGTCGTGCCGGGCGGACTGACGGCGGCGTTGTGCGCGGTGTTCGGAACCCTGGCCATGGCGGCCATGATGGTGGTCAACGACCGCTCGCCCGACCGCCTGTTGCCGCGCTCGGCGTCCGACCTGGCCACCGCGACCGGCCTTGGTCTGGCGGTGATCTTCTTCTGCGAGGCGGCGACCGTCGGCTTCTCGGTCTACGGTCCGACCTTCATCCAGGTGCTGCACGGCGCCGAGCCGCTGCTGAGCGGCTATGTGATCGGCGGCATCGCCGCTGGCTGGACGGCCTTGTCGTTCGTCGTCGCGGGGCTGAAGCCCAGGCACGAGGGCCGGGCGATCCGCCTGGGGGCCGTGGTCATCGCGGCCGGAGTCGCCTGGGGCGCGGTCGAGATCGTGCACGGCGGCCTGGTCGGGATCACCCTGTCGATGATCACCCTGGGCGGCGGCTTCGGCATCTGCTGGGCGTTCCTGGCCAAGCGGGTGATCGGCGGCGCGCCGCTGGAGGAGCAGCCCCTGGCCTCGGCCGCCGTGCCCACCACCCAGCTGATCGGCGGCGCCACCGGCGCGGCCGCCGCCGGCGCCCTGGCCAACGCCCTGGGTTTCGCCCAGGGTGTCACCCCGGCGAGCGGCCTGACGCACGGCCCGTGGCTGTTCGCGGCGTTCGTGCCGCTGGCGCTGGTGGGACTGGCGGCGGCCTGGCGGTTGGGACGGGACTAGGCTTCCAAGGCGACGATGTGCTCAACCGCCGTCGCCAGCGGATCGAGTTCCACCACCGGCGACCGCGTCGCACGCCATGGGGTCAGCCAGAAAAGCCGCTTGATCCATGCCCCGCGTGTAGAGCCGAATGCGTCCTATCGCGTCGAGCATTCGCGACAGGTAGAGGCGGTCGACGGGATCACGCAAAGACCGCCTCGCCCAGTACTTTCTCCTGGATCAGGTCGTGCAGTCCGTCCGGCGTGACGAGATCAACCGGCTTTCCAAACAGCGCCGCCAGATCCCGCTCCAGCCGGAAGAAGCCAAATCCCGGAAGCGTGGCGGGCAGGAACTCCACCAGCACGTCCACGTCGCTGTCCGGTCCCGCCTCGCCTCGCGCCGTCGAGCCGAACACGCCGACGCGCTGGACGCCGTACCGGTCCAGCAGCGGCTTGGCCGCGCGCAGCTTGGCGAGGGCTTCGTCAAGGGTCATGAAGGCAGTGTAACACGAAAGCGAGGCCGGGATGGACAGGCGGACGGTGATCGGCGGACTGGCGGCGGGCGCGGGGCTGCTGGCGTCCGGCGCGGCGTCGGCGCGCGCCTCGGACGACATCGGCGCGCGGGCGGCCAACGCCTATCTCGGGCGGCCCGACTTCATGATGTACAACAAGGCCGGCGAGGTCACGGGCGTGCACTACGCCGAGGTGGCCGCCGCCTATGGCGTGGCCCGGCTGGCCGCCGCCACCGGCGACACGGCGCTGTTCGCCCGCCTGGCCGAGCGCCACCAGCGCCTGCTGGCCGCCCACATCGTCAACACCGCCAACCATGTCGACGTCAATGTCTACGGCGTCTGGCCGCTGGAGCTCTATCGGCGGACCCGTGACCAGGCGGACCTCGAGCGCGGCCTGGCCCTGGCCGACGGCCAGTGGCGCGATCCGCGCCCCGACGGCCTCAGCGCCCAGTCGCGGTTCTGGATCGACGACATCTGGATGATCGGCGCCCTGCAGCTGCAGGCCTGGCGCGCCACCGGCGAGACCCGCTACCTGGACCGCGCGGCCCATACGGCCCAGGCCTATGTGGAGCGCCTGCAGCAGCCCAACGGCCTGATCCACCACGGCCCGGACGCGCCGTTCTTCTGGGGACGCGGCAACGGCTGGGTGGCCGCGGGACTGGCCGAGGTGCTGTCCGAACTGCCGCCGACCCACGCGCGGTTCGCGGCCGTGCACGCCGGCTATCGGAAGATGATGGCCGCGCTTCTGCGCTATCAGGCCGACGACGGCATGTGGCGGCAGTTGATCGACTATCCCGACGCCTGGAAGGAGACCTCGTCCACGGCGATGTTCGGCTTCGCCATGACCGTCGGCGTCGGCCGAGGCCTGCTGCGCGAGAAGGCCTATCGCACCGCCGGCGACCGGGCCTGGAAAGCCCTGGCCGCCTATGTCGGCGCGGACGGTCAGGTGTCGGACGTCTGCATCGGCACCGGCCAGTCGCAAGACGCCGCCTACTATCTAAACCGTCCCCGGACGACCGGAGACCTGCACGGCCAGGCGCCGGTCATGTGGTTCGCGGCGGCGCGGGCGGGGGCGTGGGGAGGGAAGCGGACTTGAGCGCCCTCTCTCCGGGGGCGCGGAAAGCCCGCAGCGGCGAGGCCGCGCCTTAAATCCTTGATGGCGAGCCGCGCGCCCTGCTCGATCAGCCCGCCTAGTCCCCCTACCCCGGTACGGTGACAGTGCATCTGATTCCCCGAACTCAAGCTTCCGCCAGCGCCGCCTCCTCCACCAGCCGCACCACGTCGCCCATGATCTCGGTGATCTTGAAGTCCTTCGGCGTGTAGATCCGCGCCACGCCCATCTGTTTGAGGATCAGGGCGTCGCCCTCGGGGATGATGCCGCCGGCCACGACCGGGATGTGGCCCAGGCCTTCGGCGCGCATCACGCGGATGACCTCCTGCACCAGGTCCAGGTGCGAGCCCGACAGGATGGACAGGCCCACCACGTGGGCGCGGCCTTCCTTGGCGCGGCGGACGATCTCTTCCGGGGTCGAGCGGATGCCGTCATAGATCACCTCCATGCCGCAAGCCCGGGCCCGGGTGGCGATCTGCTCGGCGCCGTTGGAGTGGCCGTCCAGGCCCGGCTTGCCGACCAGGTAGGTCAGGGTGCGGCCCAGCACCCGCGAGACCCGCTCGACCTCGCGCTTGACCGCCTCGACGTCCTCGGCCTCGCCGGTCGAGACCACGACGGCCACGCCGGTCGGGCCGCGATATTCGCCGAACACCTCGCGCAGGGCCCCGGCCCACTCGCCGGTGGTGATCCCGGCCTTGGCGGCGACGATCGAGGGCTCCATGATGTTGCGGCCGTCGGCGGCCGCGGCCTTCAGGTCGGCCATGGCGGCTTCGGCGGCCACTGGGTCGCGGGCCGCGCGCCAGGCCTTCAACCGCTCGACGACGCCGGCCTCCAGGCGCGGATCGACGGTCTCGATGCTGCTCTCGCCGGCCGACAGGGGCGAGTCCTCGCTGTCGGTCCAGCGGTTGACCCCGACCACGGTCATGTCGCCCGTCTCGACCGAGCGCACGCGCCGGGCGTTCGAACCGACCAGCTCGGTCTTCATGTAGTCGATGGCGTTGGGCGCCCCGCCCATGGCGTCGATCAGGGCCAGCTGCTCCAGCGCCCCCTTCGACAGCTCGGCGACCTTGGCCTCGACCACGTGGCTGCCGTCGAACAGGTCCTCGTATTCCAGCAGGTCGGTCTCGTAGGCCAGCACCTGCTGCAGCCGCAGCGACCACTGCTGGTCGAACGGACGCGGCAGGCCCAGCGCCTCGTTCCAGGCCGGCAGCTGCAGGGCCCGGCAGCGGGCGTCCTTGCTGAGCGTCACCGCCAGGGCCTCGATCAGGATGCGGTAGACGTTGTTCTCGGGCTGCTGCTCGGTCAGGCCCAGGCTGTTGACCTGCACCCCGTAGCGGAAGCGCCGGGCCTTCTGGTCCCGCACGCCGTAGCGCTCCAGCAGGATCTGGTCCCACAGGCGCGTGAACGACCGCATCTTGCAAAGCTCGGTGACGAACCGCACCCCGGCGTTGACGAAGAAGCTGATCCGCGAGGCGACGATCTCGAAGTCTTCCTCGGGCACCTGGCCGCCGGCCTTGACGGTGTCGAGCACGCTGATCGCCGTGGCCAGGGCGAAGGCCAGCTCCTGCTCCGGCGTCGCGCCCGCCTCCTGCAGGTGGTAGCTGCAGACGTTCATCGGGTTCCACTTGGGAACCTCCCGGTAGCACCAGGCGATCATGTCGCCGATCAGCCGCAGGCTCGGGCCCGGCGGGAAGATGTAGGTGCCCCGGCTCAGATACTCCTTGATCAGGTCATTCTGGGTGGTGCCCTGCAGGAGCGCGCGATCGGCCCCCTGCTCGTCGGCCAACGCCACGTACATCGCCAGCAGCCAAGCGGCCGGGGCGTTGATGGTCATGGAGGTGTTGGACTGTTCCAGCGGGATCTGGTCGAACAGCTGGCGCATGTCGCCGATATGGCTGATCGGCACCCCCACCTTGCCGACCTCGCCGCGCGCCAGGATGTGGTCGGCGTCGTAGCCGGTCTGGGTGGGCAGGTCGAAGGCGACGGAGAGGCCGGTCTGGCCCTTGGCCAGGTTGGCCCGGTACAGCGCGTTGGATTTCTCGGCCGTGGAATGCCCCGCATAGGTCCGGAAAATCCACGGCGCATCCGGCGCGTGCTGATACGGCTTGCCTGACATCCTGCGCTCCCGATCGTCTTATCGTTCTTGCCCATCTTTCATTATGGGTATGGCAACGATCATGAACCGGGTTTTGCTGCGATGCAATATCGCAAAAGCGAAGAGACCTAGAAGGGTCGCTTGCCCGTCACCACCTCGAACCACAGCCGAAAATCGCCCGCCAGGCTGTAGAACGGGTGCTTGAACGTGGCCGGCCGGTTCTTCTCGAACACGAAGTGCCCGACCCAGGCGAAGCCGTAGCCGACCAGGGGCGCGGCCACGAAGAACCGCCAGTCGACCAGGAAACCGCAGGCCAGGACGGCGATGACCAGGGTCGTGCCGATCACGTGCAGCCGCCGGCTGACGCGGTTGACGTGTTCGGTCAGATAGAAGGGATAGAACGCCGCGAAGGTGCGGTAGCGCTCGGTTCCGGCTTGTCCGTCGTCATGGCTGGTCATGCCCCATGTTCCGTCTGTCGGCGGCCGGAAGCAAGCCCGCCAGGGCGCACAATCCAGGGTCAGCTATAGGCCGTTCGGCCTATCCCGGCGCGCGAAGAACCTGTGATCTATGAACGCCATCCGCCGCGGGGGATGGAACCATGATCCACATCGTCACGTCCGAGAACCGACACCTTTACGGGCCGCAGTTGTGGGCCATGCACGAACAGCGGCGCGAGCAGTGCGTCGAGAAGAACGGCTGGGTCGACCTGGTCGTGCTCGATGGCGGCGAGGTCGACGACTACGACGACTTCCGCGCCATCTACCTGCTGGGTTTCGATGACGACATGCTGCTCGAGGTCGGCTTGCGCCTGCATCCCACCGACGAGCGCTGCATGCTGGCCGACAAGTTCCCCCACCTGATCGCGCCCGGCGAGACGCCCAAGAAAGGCGTCGACGTCTGGGAGGCGACCCGCCTGTTCACCACCGAGATCTATCGCGCCAAGAAGGGTCCGGGCCGCGGCGCCCGGGTGTTCGAGGTCTGGGCCGCGGCGATGGAGCTGGCCCTGGTCAACAAGGTCTCGCGCTTCGTCGGCATGATCGACATGTCGCTCTATCCCGGGATCCTGAATTCGCCGATCGACACACGCCTGGTCGGCCTGCCCCGGCCCTATGCCTATGGCGTGGTCGCCGGCTCCGAGATCGCGCTGTCGCCCGACCTGCTGGAACGGGTGCGCGAGGCGATCGGCATGGACGGGCCGGTCGGCTATCATGTCGACGAGTTCGATCTGCGGGCCTTCGGCAATCTGGCCGCCGTGCAGCGCCAGGTGGTTCGCGCCCAGATCCCGCAGTTCGCCCCGGGGACCGCCCGCGACGAGACCCTGGCCGCCGAGACCCTGTATCGGCTTAACGACGTGTTCGGACAGGCTCGCCGAATCTGGGCGGACCGCGGATCACAACCCTTCCGTCAGGCGTTCAACACCTAGAGCTGTCGTACAGCGAAACAATTTTGCCCGGAAATCGCCTCGATCTGGGCGTGTACGTCCCTACGTTAGGGAAAGCTTGGGGCTTGTCAGCTAAACCACAGCGACCTAACGCCGCGCCCTGCCTCTGCCGCGTTCCATGAACGCCCCGGACGTGGCATGGTGAATTGACAACCTTTGGAGGCGAAACTTGAGCGAAGAAACCGAGGGCCGACGCCCGAATCCCGTCGATCTGCACGTCGGTGGCCGTGTCCGGATGCGTCGCAAGCTTTTGGGCGTCAGCCAGGAACAGCTGGCCGACTCGCTGGGCCTGACCTTCCAGCAGGTGCAGAAGTACGAGCGTGGCGCCAACCGCGTCAGCGCTTCGAAGCTGTATGAAATCGCCAAGACCCTCCAGGTCCCGGTGTCGTTCTTCTTCGACGGCCTGGCCGACCCGATGGACGGTTCCGACGGCGACGAAGTCGGTCAACAGGCCGAACGCATCGTGCAGGAATTCCTGACCACCCCCGAGGGTCTGGAACTGGCCGAAGTGTTCCCGAAGATCGGCCGCGGCCGCGTGCGCCGTCAGGTTCTCGACCTGGTTCGCGCCATGGCCGAAGAAGCCGCTCGGGCCGAAAACGCCGCCGCCTGATCCGGCCCCGGGTCTCGCGAAAATCACAGCTAGTCCGTTCGGGCCCCGGCGAGACATCGCCGGGGCCCGATCGTTTTTGCGGCCGCGAATCCCGGCCACGCGACGCCCTCAGCGGGACGGGCGCGACGGCGGAGCGGGCGGGGCCTTGCGGGCCGCCCGGGCCAGGCTGACCTTCGCCGCCACCTCGTCCCCATAGGCTTGCGCCTCGCCCACGGTCTTGATGGCGGCAAGGCGCGCCTGGATCGCCGCGGTCTCGGCCGGATCGCCGCGCGTCAGCGCCGCATCGGTCTTGGCCAGGATCTGCAGGAAGCCCTGGGCGTTGCCGCTCTCGGGAAAGGGGGTGTCGGGCGGGGGCGCCGCGACCGCCGCCCGCGCGACCGCCGCCGTCGCGGGATTGTTCAGGACGGTCGGGCAGTCGGTGCGCGGGGTCGACAGCGACAGCAGCGACAGGACGTTGTTGGCGCCGGTGTCGCGCTGGGTCATCGGGGTCAGGCCGAACAACCCCTGCAGCGTGGCCGAGACCGAGGCGTGATCGTAGAGCGTGTGGTCGACCACGCCCGCCGGGATCAGAGGCGAAACGATCACCGCCGGCACGCGCACGCCGTACACGTCGAACAGGAAGCCGCCGGAATTGATCGACAGGTCCTGCGGGCTGCCGTCGTTCGGCGGCGTGGCCGCGACGGGCGCGACGGAGTCGTAGAAGCCGCCGTGCTCGTCATAGGTGATGATCAGCAGGCTGCGGTCCCAGAGCGGCGAATTGCGGATCGCCTCGTAGGTCGTCTTGATCAGGGCCTCGCCGCCCGTCACCGAATCCATCGGGTGCTGCGACGAACCGCCGACATACGAGCCGCCCAACACATCGCCGTAGTTGGGCTCGATGAAGGTGTAGGCGTAAGGATACGGACCCTGGAGGTCCGAGGCTAGCGAAGAGACGTCGTTGGTGTCGAGCTTCCAGACGATGCCCTTCAGCGCCGACACCTGGGGCACGCCGCCCAGCACCGGGCCGCTCTCGTCGGCATAGAGGCGCCACTGCTGGCCGTTCGCCGTCAGCTTGCCGTAGATCGAACTGCCGCTGGGATACACGAAGCCGCCCCCCAGCGGCGCCTCCCACAGGCCGATCTGGGCGGAGCTGGGGGAATCCGCCCAGCCCGCCGACGAGGCGCCGTGGACGAAGAACCGGTTGGGCCAGGTCGGGCCGGGAATGGAGGAATGCCACTGGTCGCAGAGGGCGAAGGTGGTGGCCAGCTGGTAGATCACCGGCAACTGGGTCGGCGTATCGAAGCACAGCATAACGTCGCCATACTCGCCCGAGGTCGGCAGGCCGGGATTGTTCGACGTGATCTCGGTGGTCGTGGTGGCGTAGTTGGCGACGAAGCCGCTGTTGTTGATCGGCGTGTTGTAGGCCTGCCACGGCGTGTGGGTCGCGCCCTGGCCGCACAGTTGCTCGACGACGTCGGCGAACTCGTGCCCGGGATCGGTCGGCATGGACGGCGGGGCCGGAGAACCGACGAAATAGGGCGTTCCGTTATAGCTGTTGCTGTCCGAGGCGGTGGCCGCCGTGATCCCGGGAATGCCCGAGAGGGCGAAGATGTTGTCGAACGAATGGTTCTCCAGCATCAGGACGAAGACGTTGTCGACCAGGGCGTAGGGACCGGTCTTGCTCATCGCCGTCGTGGTCCCGCCCGAGGGCAGGTTGATCGAGAACGTGCCGGTGTCGACCGTCAGCCCCAGGTTCTGGCCGGCGTCGGCCGACTGCAGCTGGCACTCCTTCCAAAGGGAGTCGATCAACGAGCCCCCGCTCTGGTAGACGCCCGGCGTCGAACCGTCCTGCACGACCAGCTTCAGGGCCCAGTAGTCCAGCACCAGGGCCACATCCAGGCCCAGGCGGAAGGTGACGGTCAGCGGCCCCACCTGCTGGCCCGGCGTCGCCGTCCAGGTTCCGCACTGGGTCCCGTCGGTGCTGTTGTTGTGCCACAGCGTGATGATGGCGTTGCCGTCGGTGTTGTTGGTCACATAGGCCTCGGCCGTCACCTGATCGACCGGGTTCATGTCCGTCGAGGTGCCGCCGGAGTCCAGATTGATGACGAAGGTCTCGGAATTGACCGTGAAGGTCAGGTTCTGGCCGGCGTCCGGCCCCTGCAGCTGGCATTCCTTCCAGTCGCTGTATTCCAGGGTGCCGCTGCTCTCGTAGAGACCGGGCGTCGAGCCGCTGGTCACGTTGATCTCGCAGGCCCAGTAGTCCCAGACCGTCCACGATCCGATGCCGGTCTTGAAATGCACGGTGAGTGGGCCGACCGTCTGGTTGGGCCCTGCTGTCCATGAGCCGGACTCGGTGGGGTAGTCGGAATTGGTGTGCCACAGCGTGATCGCCGCGTTTCCGTCAGTGGTGTTGGTGATGTAGACCTGCGCGGTCTGCGGCGTAGACATGTCTCGTCCTCCCGGCCCCTCGGAATTCGGCGTCGCCCTCGCGCGCGGCGAGCGATCAACTGAAGACCACCTATGATCGCGGGAGAAGTTGCTCATCCCAAAGGATTGAGTCAACGCATGGGGGAAGAATTATAGATGCACTTATGAAGCGAAATCAGTCTTGACATGACGCGGCGTCGCGCGGGGTCGGCGGCCGACAGCGGTGGATCGACCTCGCGGCTTTGGATCGCCTAGCTGGCCGAAACCCGACGCTGGCCGGCCTGCCAGATGCGCTTGGCCGTCTGCAGCGAGGCCGGCGCCAGACCCCGCAGGTCGTGGCTGCGAAGGATCTTCAGGCCGAATTCGCGGTCCTTCTGCCAGACCACCTTGGCTTCGTGGGCATAGCCGGTGACCAGGTCGACCAGTTGGACGCTGTCCGGCGGCGTCGCGCTGGACAGCATCTGGATGCGCAGGCCCGTGTCCGACTGGTCGCGCACGACGCAGTCCCACGCGAAGGCGCCGCAAAGCACCTTCCCGGGATGCTGCATAGACGTGCGGGGACCGGCGCGCCGGTCGAGAGCCCCGTCAGAACCAAACTTCGACATACCCCTACCAACGCGCGGCGGCGTTAATCGGCGGTGCAGCGGAAAGGTTTATTTGCCGCTGACCACGCCGCGGGCCCCGGTTATCCCCGCAAAAAGCGCCTCTTGAGCGCCAATGGGGAACCGCGAGCGGCCGCGGTTATTTAGCGGATAACCCGGTTGCGGTTATGATGCGCCCAGGCCGGCGAAGACCGGCCCACGAGGAAATGAAAAGGACCGCCCGATGACCCACGGCGTGGCGCTGTTGGCCGACGTGAACGGCCGCGATCTGATCGTCGCCCTGGCCCGGCCCGGCGACACGCCCGGCGAGCACCGGGTGCTGCCCGGCTCCACGCCGCTGGAGCTGGAAGCTGGCCTCAAGTCGGTCCTGGCCGAGCTGGGTCCGGATGCGCTGGTGGGCGCGGCGATCGCCGTCGCCGGTCCCGAGATCGACGGGACGATCGTCGTGACCAACGGCGGCCTGAGCGTCTCCCTGACTTGGCTGCGCCACGTCCTGCGCACGCCCCGGGTCTATCTGGTCAACGACTTCACCGCCTGCGCCATGGGCGCGCCCAAGGTCGCCGAGGCCGAGCTGAGCGTGGTCCATCCCGGCAAGCCCGCCCGCAACGGCGCCATCGCCGTGCTGGGTCCCGACATCGGCCTGGGCGTGGCCGGCCTGGCCCCGCTGCGGGGCGAGGGCTGGCTGGCCGTGCCCAGCGAGGGCGGTCACATGGACTTCTGTCCGGTCGAGGCCCGCGAGGCGCCGATCTTCTCGGCCGTCCGCGCCCGCCACGGCGACGTGTCCGCCGAACGCCTGCTGTCCAAGGAAGGCCTCGGCGACATCCACTGCGCGCTGGTCGGCGACGGGGATCCTCTCGCCGTGCCGGAAAATGACAACGTTATCATAGAGCTGGCGCGAGCCGGAGACACCAAGGCCCGCGAGGCGATCTCGATCTTCAGCGCCCTGCTGGGCGGTTTCGCCGGGGACATGGCCCTGCTGTTCGCCGCCCGGGGCGGGGTGTTCCTCAACAGCCCGCTGCTGGAGGCGATCGACGGCCTGCTGGACCTGGAAGCCTTCGCGCGCCGCTACCGGACCAAGGGGCGGATGAGCTATTATCTGGCCGAGGTGCCGGTGTTCAGAATGCCCGGCCGCCCCACCCTGCTAGGCCTGTCCAGCCTGTTCACCCCCAGCGACATGCACTACGCCGCCTCGGACGTGAAGTTCCTCGACTGCTGAGCGGCTCGTGTCTGGGGACACGCGCAAGCGCATGTCCCCAGACGGGTCTACTTTTCGGCTTCCGCCTTCAGGCTGGCCAGACCGGTCTCGAAGTCCTTGCCGGCCATCCGGTCCATGTTGAAGATCACGTCCATCACCTTGAACAGGAAGGGCGACGGTCCCTCCATGGCCCAGGTGACGCGGGTGGCCTCGCCCTCGGGGACCAGGGTGAAGATCGCCTTGTTGTGGACCTCGAAAGGCTTGGTGAAGTCCAGGCTGGTGACCAGCTTCGACGGCGCGGCGGCCTCGATGATCTCCATGCGGCCGGCCCCGGCCTTGCCGTTGCCGCTCCAGGCATAGGTCGAGCCCAGCCCGCTGGCCGGGCCGCCGTAGGTGCGGGTCATGGCCGGATCCAGCTTCTCGTAGGGCGACCAGGCTCCCCACTTATGGAAGTCGTCGATCAGGGCGTAGATCTTTTCCGGCGGCGCCTTGATCACGGTCGAGCGGGCGACGCGGAAGTGGTTGGGCTTGGTCGCCGCGTAGCCCAGCAGGGCGACGATCGCGACGGCGACGACGATGGCGATGATCTTGAGCACGGCTGTCCCCTCCTCTTGCGACGAACGGAACCGGCCAAATCCGCGAGATGGCCGGCCCCGTCCTTGTTGGCTTCACTCGGGTCGGCTTCAGGCCTTGGGCGTCGTGGCGATCGACCACGAGAAGCCGTAGGGATCCTTCAACTGGCCGTAGCGGTCGCCCCAGAACATCAGCTGCACCGGCAAGGTCACCTCGCACCCGGCCGCCACCGCGCGCTCGAACCACTTGTCCACGTCGTCGACCTGCAGGTGCAGGGTGAAGGCGGCGGGCTTTTCCTCGGGGTAGCCATGCTCGGGATAGAAGTCGCTGAGCATCAGCGAATTGCCGTTGATCAGCAGGTGGATGTGCATGGTCCGGCCCTTCTCGTCCGGCGGCATGCGGTAGAGGTCCTGGGCCCCGAAGGCCTTGGCGTAGAAGTCGGCCGCCTGGCCGGCGTTGCTCGGCGACAGGTAGGGCACGATGCCCCCGGAAACGGGCGGCAACTCGGGCATTTTCGGTTGGGCGTCGGTCATGGACGTTTCTCTCCAGTCGAGGGGTTGGTCAGGGCTTCAGGTCGAGGGCGGCCTTGAAGCTGCCGTCCATCAGGAACGGCACGGACTCGTGGGCGTGGACGATCTTCCAGGCGCCGCCGCGCTTGCGCAGGCCCAGGGTGCAGCGGAACCACAGGTCGGCGATCTCGCCGTCGGTCTTGGTCCCGGTCATGTGGGCCAGGCCGTGGGCGAAGGCCACGTCGCCGGCGGCGGCGATCTCGAGATCGGGCAAGTCATAGCCGATGGGGCTGGACCAGGTGTCGAACCAGGCCTGCAAGCCGGCGGGATCGGGCCCCGTGGAGCCCAGCGGCGGGGCCAGCGAATAGAGCGCGAAGTCGGCGGTCAGGTCGGCGGTCGCGCCCTGGGCGTCCTTGTCGTGCAGCGCCTTGGTCCAGGCGTCGATCACGCGACGGATCGCGACCTCGTCGGCGGCGGCGTCAGGCATGGCGGTCTCCCGTTGGGTTCGACCAAAGGACGGACGCCGCCCCGCCGACCCGACACGCGCCGGAAACTTTTTTCGAGATCCCCTAGCCGCCCGTCCCTTCCTTCATCAGCCTGTCCAGGTGCAGGCGGATGTGGGCGGCCTCGGCGGCGGTGTTGGCCAGGGCGATGGCCTGGTCGAAGGCGACGCGCGCCTCGTCCCGCCGATCCAGTTGCAGCAGCAGTCCGCCCTTCACGCCGAAGAAGTGGAAATAGCCCGACAGCTTGGGCGCCAGCGGCTCGATCATCGTCAGCGCCGCCTCGGGCCCGGCCACCTTCGACACCGCCACGGCCCGGTTCAGCGTGACCACCGGCGACGGCGCCAGTTGCTCCAGGTCGCCGTACAGCAAGTCGATCCGAGTCCAGTTGGTCAGATCCGCCCGTTCGGCGCGGTCGTGCTCGGCGGCGATGGCGGCCTGCACCAGATAGGGTCCGGGCCGGCGATGGCGCACCGCCTTGTCGATCAGGGCCAGCCCCTCGGCGATCATCCGCGGGTTCCACAGCGAGCGGTCCTGGTCCTCCAGCAGCACCACCGCCCCGTCGGCGTCGAACCGCGCCGGCGCGCGGGCGTGCTGCAGCAGCAGCAGGGCGGTCAGGCCCATGATCTCCGGCTCGCTGGGGAATAGGCGCAGCAGCAGGCGCGCCAGCCGGATGGCCTCGTCGCACAGCGAGCCGCGGGTCAGCAGTTCCTTGCCGCCGGCCGAATAGCCCTCGTTGAAGATCAGATAGACCATGGCCGCCACGGCGGTCAGGCGCTTATCCCGTTCCTCGGGGTCGGGCGCGCCGAACGGCACGTCGGCCGCTCCGATCCGGGCCTTGGCGCGGGTGATCCGCTGCTCCATCGCCGACTCGCCGACCAGGAAGGCGCGAGCGATCTGTCTGACCGACAGGCCCGAGACGATGCGCAGGGCCACGGCGACCTGCTGGGTCGCCGGCAGGTCCGGATGGCAGCAGATGAACAGCAGCCGCAGCACGTCGTCGCGATAGTGCTCGCCGTCCAGCCGGTCGACCAGGGCGGCCTCGGCGTCCTCCAGGTCGGAGATCAGCTCTTCCGGCGGCAGCGGCGACGACTTGCTCTGCTTGCGCACACCGTCCAGGGCGGCGTTGCGGCCGACCAGGATCAGCCAGGCGGTCGGGTCGCGCGGCGGACCATTCTTGGGCCAGGCCTTCAAGGCTCGCAGGCAGGCGTCCTGGAAGGCCTCCTCGGCGGTGTCCAGGTCGCGGAAATAGCGCAGCAGCGCCGCCACCGCCTGGGGCCGGGCCGCGGTCAGGGCGGCGTCGATCCAGGCCGCGTCGATATTGGCGATGGTCATGCCCGAACCTTCCTCGCGCGTCCTTGGGTCAAGCCGCCGGGACGATAGACGGCCAGCGGACGGATTTCATAGGCGCCCCGGTCGGGATTGGCCGCGGCCAGGTCGCGCGCCACGTCGATCGCCCCGTCCAGGTTCCCGCAATCGACGACATAGAACCCCAGGAGCTGCTCCTTGGTCTCGGCGAACGGCCCGTCGATCACCACCGACTCGCGGCCCCCCTCCGGGCGCCCCTTGCGTAGGGTGACGGCGGCCGTCGTCGGCAGCAGGCGGGCCACCGCGCCCAGTCGATCGGCGCCGGCCAGCACGGCCTCGACCATCGCGAGCCGGGCCATGACCACGGCGTCCTCCGCCGGCGTCCAGGCGCCGACCGCGTCCTCGGAATTGTAGCAGAGAATGGCATAGAGCATCGGACCGCGCACCTTGTCGTAGCCAGGACGATCAGGCACGGCGCGATCCGACACGGCGACGCGAAATATTGGGTCGCGGGGTTTTGATTTTGGGAACCGCCGACATCCAGGGCCGCCAGGACCCGGGGGTGGTGGCTGGGGGCGGGATCGAACCGCCGACCTGTGGGTTATGAATCCACCGCTCTAACCATCTGAGCTACCCAGCCGCACGAAGCGGAGGCGGGCTTATAAGCGCAAAGCGGGGGCGGCTTCAAGCCCGTCCGAGCATCAGATCGAGCACCGCGTCGAGACGCCGCTTCAGGCTTTCCGGACCATAGTCGGCCAACACCTTGGCGCGGGCCGCCACGCCCAGGGCGCGGGCCTTTCGAGGGGTGGCGATCACGCCGGCCAGGGCCTTCGCCAGGGCGGCCGGGTCGCCCGGCGGGACCAGGACGCCGTCGACGCCGCCTTCGATCATCTCCACCGGCCCGGGAATCGCGGCCGACACGGCCGGCAGGCCGACGGCCATGGCCTCGAGCAGCACCAGCGGAAAGCCCTCCTGGTGGGACGGGAAGGCGAAGACGTCACCGGTCGCCAGGAAGGCCGAGACGTCGCCGCGCCAACCGACCAGGCGCACGCGATCGCCCAGGCCGTGCTGGGCGATCAGTCCCTCCAGCTTGCCGCGCTCGTCGCCCTCGCCGGCGATCTCGCACTCGAAGCCCTGGCCCTGATCGCGCAGCAGCGCCAGGGCGGCGATCAGCACGTCGAAGCCCTTCTTGGGATGCAGGCGGCCGGCGGCGACGACGCGCGGCGCGCAGATTCCGTCGCGAAACGGCGTCGCCAGCGTTGTCGGCGGCTTCACGGCGTTGGGCACGAAGTGCACGCGCTGGGCCGGCACGCCGCGCTCGATCGCCAGGTCGGCCAGGTGCCGGCCGACGCAGACATAGTGGGTGCGCGTGGTCTCGACGTCGAAGGCCGGCTTGTGCACGCAGATCGCCAGCACGGCCTTGGCCGGCGCGACCCTGGCCAGCAGGCGGGCGGGCCGCTGGCCGTGGCTGAGGATCAGGTTCGGGGCCGTGGCCTTGACGATCTTGCGGGCGGCGCCGACCGTCACCGGGTCCCAGTCGGTATAGGCCGGCATGGCCGTCAGCGGCGGCACGCGGCCGCTCTGTTGGGCGGCGACCTTGCCGCCGGCCCGGACCAGGCCCGTGGCCGCGCCGCCGTCCCGGGCCGCGTAGGCCTCCAGGATCGGCTGGTAGTCGAGGAACACCTGCTCCAGCCCGCCCAGGCCCTTGCCCAACATGGCGTGCAGGATGGCGGTCAAGGCGGGCTCCGTTTCTGGCTCGGCGAGGCCGGACCTTCGTCGGCGGCGTGGTTCAAGTCAACGCTCCCTCCTGCCTGTCATCCCGGACGAGCCCGGCGAAGCCGGGTGAAGATCCGGGACCGCCGGAAGCGCGGCGCTCAGGCGTCGGTCCCGGATCTTCGCGCTGCGCGCTCGTCCGGGATGACAGCTAGGAGCGGATGACAAGCGCGGATTGAAATGACAACGTCGTCAACAGCCCCGTCGCCCCCATCCCAACCGGACAGTTCCCATGCGTCTTCGCCATCTCGCCCTCGCCGCGCTGGTCCTGTCGGCGTGCGGCCCCGCCAACACGGCCCAGGCCGTGCCGAACCCACCGGTCGAGACCGGTCCGCCCAACGCGCCCGACCAGAAGCCGGCCTTCCCAGGGCAGACCCGCGCGCCCGAGGAGAAGCTGGGCGTCGCCTATCAGGTCGAGACCCTGGCCACGGGCTTGGACCATCCCTGGAGCCTGGCCTTCCTGCCCGACGGCTCCAAGCTGGTCACCGAGCGGGCCGGCCGCCTGCGGATCCTGGGCGCCGACGGCAAGCTGTCGCCCGCCGTCGCCGGCCTGCCGGCGGTCTATGCCGAGGGCCAGGGCGGCTTGCTGGACGTGGCGCTGGACCCCGACTACGCCAAGACCGGCCTGATCTACTGGACCTATGCCGAGCCGCGCGAAGGCGGCAACGGCACGACGGCGGCGCGCGGCAAGCTCGTGCCCGGCGCCGCGCCGAAGCTGGAGAACGTCCAGGTGATCTGGCGGCAGATGCCGACCATGGACTCGGCCCTGCACTTCGGCGGCCGCCTGGCCTTTGCCCGCGACGGGGCGCTGTTCGTGACCACCGGCGAGCGGTCGATCATCCCCGGCCGGATGCAGGCCCAGAAGCTGGACGCGGCCCTGGGCAAGGTCATCCGCATCCGGCCCGATGGTTCGATCCCGGCCGACAACCCCTATGTCGGCAATCCGCAGGCCAAGCCGGAGATCTGGTCCAGGGGCCACCGCAACCTGCAGGGCGCGACGATCAACCCGTGGACCGGCGAGCTGTGGACCGTCGAGCACGGCGCCAAGGGCGGCGACGAGCTCAACACCCCCAAGGCCGGCAAGGACTACGGCTGGCCGACCATCACCTATGGCGAGGACTATTCGGGCAAGCCGATCGGCGACGGCGTCACCCAGCACGAGGGCATGGAGCAGCCGCTCTACTACTGGGACCCGGTGATCGCCCCCTCGGGCCTGGCCTTCTACAACGCCGACCTGTTCCCGGCCTGGAAGGGCAGCCTGTTCGTCGGCGGGCTCAAGGGCTACCTGGTGCGGCTGACGCTGAAGGACCACCAGGTGGTCGGCGAGGAGCGCCTGCTGTCGGAGCTGAACTTCCGCATCCGCGACGTGAAGGTCGGCCCGGACGGGGCGCTGTACCTGGTGACGGATGAGGACGACGGGCGGGTGCTGCGGGTCGTTCCGAAGGGCTAAGCGGCGAACACTTGCTCCCTATGGGTCGCTTCGCGACCGTCTTCCCCCAGAGGGGGAAAAGGAGCCGTGCGCGCGTCCTCCGCCCCCTCTGGGGGCGGACAGACGGCGAAGCCGTCAGGTGGGGGCAAGTGCGTGAGCCACCGCCCTACTTCGGTTTCCCCTTCCGAGCCTCCCACAAACTCGCGGCCAGCGAGGGCTTGCCCTTCAGCAGGGTCGCGGCGGCCATGCCGGCCAGGAACGAGGCCGTCGGATGCTCCTGCATCATGGCCAGGACCCGCTTGTCCAGCGGCGGCTGCCGGGTGCGGGCCAGGTGCTGCTTGTGCAGCAGCGACCAGACGGCGACGACCACGGCCGCCACCACCGCGACGATGGTGTAGGCCCAGGCCGAGCCGACCCACTGGGACAGGAAGGCGAACACCGCCATCGCCCCCGCCACCGCCGCGATCGCCGCGGCCATGATCAGGCCGGCCCCGGCCATCAACCGCGAAATCAGTCTGTCGATGAAGTCGTCCAGCATCGCGCCCTCCTGAAAAGCCAAGATTGCAACGCGCGAAGCGGCGGTTGGTGGCAAAGCTACGCCGTCAGGCGAAGCGCGACCTCTTCGCCGATCGCCAGGGAACTGGTCAGGCCGGGGCTCTCGATGCCGAACAGCGCCATCAGGCCTTCCAACCCGTGCGTGTCGGCGCCGCTCAGCTGGAAGTCCGGCTGCGGCTCGTCCGGACCGTGGATCTTGGGCCGCACCCCGGCATAGTCGGGAACCAACAGCGCCTCGGGCACGTCCGGCCAGAACTTGCGGACATAGGCGGCGAAGGCGGCCGCCTTGGCCGGATCGACCGAATAGTCGGGGGCCGGGACGTATTCCAGGTCGGGCCCGAACACCGCCTGGCCGCCCAGGTCGTTGCGATAGTGGGTGCCCAGGGCTCCGTGGATCGGCGGCGGATAGATCAGCCGCTGGAACGGCGCCTTGGCCGCCAGCCGGAAATAGACGCCCTTGCCGTACCAGCCCTTGGGAATCTGGTCGGCCGGGAAGCCTTCGATCGTCCCGGCCACGGCCTGCGCCGAAAGGCCGGGGGCGGTGACCAGCAGGCGGCAGGTCAGGCTGGCCGGCTCGGCCCCGCCGATCCGCACGATGAAGCCGCCGTCGGCTCGGGGCGTGGCGCCCTCGAACGGGGTGCTCACCACCACCGCCCCGCCGGCCGCCTCGATCTCGCCCTGCAGGGCCAGCATGTAGTCGTGGCTGGCGAACACGCCGCTCTCGGGCGACAGCAGGGCGGTGTGGGCGTTGAGGCCCGGCTCCAGCGCCCGGGCCTGGACGCCGGTCAGGTGCTCCATGCCCTCGACGTCGTTGGCCAGGGCCTGCTGGAAGATCGCCTCCAGCTGCGGGATCTCGCTTTCGCTGGTGGCCACCACCAGCTTGCCGCACTTCTTGTAGTCGAGGTGATGCTTGTCGAGGAACGCGTAGAGCAGCCGCCGTCCCTGGACGCAGAACCGCGCCTTCAGCGAGCCGGTCGGATAGTAGAGCCCGCCGTGGATCACCTCGGAATTGCGCGACGACACGCCCTGGCCGATATGGCCTTCGCCCTCCAGCACCGCGACGACCAGCCCCCGCCGGGACAGGGCGTAGCCGCAGGCCAGACCGACGGCGCCGGCGCCCACCACGACGGCGTCGAAATCGAATGCTTGGGTCATTGGGAGATCACCAGCCGCCGCTTCACCCGCGCGATGCATCCAGGCGCTGCTTCAAGCCCGCGCGAAGCTCCGCGAAGAAGCCCTCGGCCTCGACATTCGCCGCGGGGTCATCCTCGGCCTCCAGCCTTTCCAGCAAGGCCTCCAGCTTGTCGCCGCCGCCCATGATCTCGACGGCGCGGCGATAGTTCAGGTCCGCCAGTTCGGCGGCCACCGCCTCGTCCAGCGACGAGAATTCGCCACGCGCCACGCGCTCTCCGAGATCGAACGCGTCCTCGGGCCGAAGGGTCACCACGACGGGCCTTGGCTGAACCGGCTTATCCATGCGGCCAGCCTAGCACGGCTCCGCGAACGCGCTAGACGCTGGTCATGGCCGAGACCGAGGTTCGCCGACCTTCGTTGCCCTTTTCGGAGAGCTGTGAAACCTTGCGCGACAAGGTTGAGGAAGCGCTGGTCGCGGGAACCAGCCCCCAGGGAAGGGCATCATGAACTTCGGCGCCGCGCTCGACGTCGCGATCGGACTGATCTTCGTCTACCTGCTGGTCAGCCTGTTCGTCACCGCGCTCAACGAATACATCTCCAGCTTCCTCAACAAGCGCAGCGAATATCTGCTGTCGCGGGTGCAGAGCCTGCTGGGCGGCGACGGCTCGGAGAAGACCTCCGGCGAATGGTCGCCCGAGATGTGCGCGGTGTGGAATCACCCGCTGATCAGCGCCCTGAAGTCCCACCAGACGGCCGAGGACCACTGCACCAAGCGGGGCGCGCTGCTCAAGAACGCGCCGTCCTATATTCCCGGCAAGACCTTCGCCGTGGCCCTGACCGAGACGCTGAAGCCGTCCGAAACCGCCCATCTCAGCTTCGCCGAACTGAAGACCGCGGTGGCCGGCATCCAGAATAACGACGCCCTGAAGAACGCCCTGCTGCCGATGCTCGACGACGCCGAGGGCAAGCTCGACGTGTTCCAGACCAAGGTCGCCACCTGGTTCGACAGCGCCATGGACCGCACCGGCGGGGCCTATAAGCGTTGGATCCACCGGCTGACCTTCTGGGCCGGCTTCGCGGTCGCCTTAGCCTTCAACGTCAATTCGCTGCAGTTGATCGACAACCTGTGGCGCGACCCGGTGGCCCGGGCCGGCCTGGTGGCCCAGGCCTCGACGACGGCCAGGGGCGCTGACGACGCGCGCGGCGCCCAGGCCCAGTTGGCCGGGCCGGGCCCGGCCGCGACGGATGGCGACCAGGCCGCCGCCGACGTCGACGGCGCCGCGTCCGAGGCCGCCTGCGACACCGGCGAGAGCGCCGCCAACCTGGCCCAGGACCTGCCCCTGCCGATCGGCTGGAATCAGGAGAACCTTTGCGCCCTGGTCCATCAGCCGCTCAAGTCCCTGCCCCCCAGCAAGCGGCCCGCCTCGGTCTGCAAGACGCCCTATCGCAGCGGCTGGAGCGCGACGGTGAAGATCTTCCTGACCCTGCTGGGCCTGGCGATCACCGGCCTGGCCGTCTCGTTGGGCTCGCCGTTCTGGTTCGGGACCCTGCAGTCGGTGACCAACATCCGCGCCAGCGGCGCCAAGCCCGACCGGGCGGACGGGACGACGCAGAAGTAGGCGGGTCGAATTTCGCCCCCTCTTTCGATCGTCATCCCGGACTGAACAACAAGGCCCGGGATGACGGTTGAAAGGGAGGTGCGGGGCTATCGCCCCTACCCCTCCCACTGGCTCCACAACGTCTTGGCCTCGGCCTTGGCCTTAACCACCGAGGCGTCCTTGACGTGGCCGTAGCCGCGGATGTCCTGCGGGACCGAGGCGATGCGGGCCGCCAGCGGCAGGCGCTCGGGGGTCAGGCCGCCGACGAGGCGGTCGAGCGTGACCTCGTAGTCGGCGATCAGGCCGCGCTCCATGCGGCGCTCCTCGGTCTTGCCGAACACGTCCAGCGGCCCGCCGCGCAGGCCCTTCATCTTCGCCATGATCGGGAAGGCGTAGTCGAGCATCCAGCCGCCGAAGGCCATCTTGCGCGGCTTGCCGTCCTTGTCCTTGGCGCCGATGATCGGCGGGGCCAGCCAGACCTTGGCCTTGCCGCCCTTGAAGGTCCCGGCCAGCTCGGCCGCGAAGCGACCGTCGGTATAGAGCCGGGCGACCTCGTACTCGTCCTTGTAGGCCATCAGCTTGTAGAGGTTGACGGCCGCCGCGCGGGTCAGGGCCTCACCGCCGCCGTTGGCCGCCTCGGCCGCCGCGACCTTCTCGATCCGAGCCAGGTAGCGCTTGGCGTAGGCCTCGTTCTGGTAGGCCGTCAGGTCGGCGGCCCGCTTGGCGATCAGCGCGTCCAGCGGCATGGTCTCCGGCGTCGGCACGTCGGCGTCGCGCGGCCCCATCGAGGCCGGATCGTGCGCCACGCGGCGGCCCAGTTCGAAGGCCGCCAGGTTGGACTCGTAGTCGACGCCGTTCAGCTTGATCGCCCGATAGACCGCGCGGCTGGACAGCGGGATCACCCCGCGCTGCCAGGCGAAGCCGACCATGATCATGTTGGCGAAGATGGCGTCGCCGAACTGGGTCTCGGCCAGGTGCTGGGCCGGGCAGGAATCGAAGCTCTTCACCGCGCCCTTGATGCGGCGGGCCATGGCCCCGCTGTCGAAGCGGATGTCGCGGCTGGTGACGAAGTCGGCGGTGGGGGCGAAGTCGCTGTTGCCGAAGGCGCTGGTGCGGTCCTTGGCGTACAGCGACAGGCCTTCCGGCGAAGCGGCCACCAGCATGTCGCAGGCGATCAGCACGTCGGCGCTGGCGGCGGGCACGCGGCCGCCGACCACCGTCTCCTCGGTCTCGCCGATCTTGACGTGGCTGAACACCGAGCCGCCCTTCTGGGCCAGGCCGGTCATGTCGACCACGCTGCCGGCGCGGCCGTCCACGTGGGCGGCCATGGCCAGGATCGAGGCCACGGTCGTCACACCGGTGCCGCCGACGCCGGTGAAGATGATCCGGCGCACGCCGTGGAAGTCGTCGAACACCGGCAGGGGCGTGGAGTCGGCGGTCAGGGCCGGGACCTTCTTGGCGTTCGTGCTCTCGGCCCCTTCCAGGGTGATGAACGACGGGCAGAAGCCGTCGACGCAGCTGTAGTCCTGGTTGCAGGTTGACTGGTTGATCTTGCGCTTGCGGCCGAACTCGGTGTTCAGCGGCTCGACCGACACGCAGTTGGACTTGATCGAGCAGTCGCCGCAGCCCTCGCAGACCAGCGGGTTGATGAACACCCGCTTGGTGGCCTTGGCCATGGTCCCGCGCTTGCGGCGGCGGCGCTTTTCGGTGGCGCAGGTCTGGTCGTAGAGCAGCACCGTTGTGCCAGGCGTGTCGCGCAGCATCTTCTGCACGCTCATCAGTTCGGCGCGCGGGAAGACCTCGACGCCGGGGGCCAGGTCGTTGACGCTTTGATAGCGCTCCAGCTCGTCGACCACGATCACCGTCTTGGCCACGCCTTCGGCGGCCAGCTGGCGGGTGATCTGGGCCGGGGTGAAGCCGCTTTCGGCGCGCTGGCCGCCGGTCATGGCGACGGCGTCGTTGAACAGCAGCTTGTAGGTGATGTTGGCCCCGGCCGCGATCGCGGCGCGGATCGCCAGCGAGCCGGAGTGGTTGTAGGTGCCGTCGCCCAGGTTCTGGAAGACGTGCTTTTCGGTGGTGAACGGCGCGGCGCCCACCCAGGTCAGGCCTTCGCCGCCCATGTGGGTGTTCAGGTCGGTCGACGGGTCGTTGAAGCTGGCCATGTAGTGGCAGCCGATGCCGGCCAGGGCCCTGCTGCCCTCGGGCAGCTTGGTCGAGGTGTTGTGCGGGCAGCCCGAGCAGAAGAACGGCTTGCGGGCCTGGTCGGCGGCCAGGCTGACGGCGGCGACGCCGGCGGCCGAGACGCGGTTCAGATAGGCCTGGGCCCGCTCCATGTGCGGGCCGTCCGGCAGGCGGTCATAGATCGCCAGGGCGATTTCGGCCACCGACAGCGAGCCCAGCTCCGACAGCAGCGGATGGCCGTGTTCGTCCAGCTTGCCGATGATCCGCGGGCGGGCGTGGGCTGGCAGGTCGTAGAGGGCGGCCCGGGCCTGGGGCTCGATCAGGCCGCGCTTGTGCTCGACGACCATCAGGGTCTCGAGGCCGGCGGCGAAGGCGCGGATGCCCAGCGGCTCCAGCGGCCAGGGCATGCCGACCTTGTAGATCGAGACGCCCAGGTCCGACGCCTCCTCCAGGCTCATGCCCATGGCGGTGAAGGCCTCCAGCACGTCCTTGTAGGCCTGGCCCTGGCAGACGATGCCCAGGCGCGCCTTGCCGACGCGAACGTGATGCGCGCCCAGCACGACCCGGTCGATCCCGTTGGCGCGGGCGAAGGCCAGGGCGGCGGGGATCTTGTGAAGACGGAGGCGGCGCTCCTTCTCCATCGGCTGGTCCTTCAGCCGGATGCCCAGGCCGCCCGGCGGCATCGGGAAGTTCTCGGGCACGACCAGCTTGTGGCGGTCCAGCGAGACGTCGATGGTCACGCCGCTGTCCATGGTGTCGGCCAGGGCGATCATGCCGGTCCACAGGCCGGAGAAGCGCGACATCGAAATGCCCAGCAGGCCGTAGTCGAGCACCTCCTGCACGTCGGCCGGCGACAGCACCGGCATCTCGAAGTCCTGGAACGCGAATTCAGACTGCGACGGCAGGGTCGAGCTCTTGCAGGCGTGGTCGTCGCCAGCCACGGCCAGCACGCCGCCGGTCGGGAAGGCGCCGGCGAAATTGGCGTGCTTGAAGACGTCGCCGGTGCGGTCCACGCCCGGCGCCTTGCCGTACCACATGCCGAACACGCCGTCGTGAGTCGCGCCCGGGAACAGGTTCGCCTGCTGGCTGCCCCAGACGGCGGTGGCGGCCAGATCCTCGTTCAGGCCTTCCTTGAAGACCACGTCGTGGGCGGTGAGCAGCTTCGAGAGGCGAGCGGCCTGCTGATCCAATCCCCCCAGGGGCGAGCCCCGATAGCCGGAAAGGAAGCCCGCCGTATTGAGCCCGGCCCGGGTATCCAGGCGCTTTCTGTCGAGGAGGACTCTGATCAGCGCCTGCACGCCGGTGATGAACGCGCGACCATCTTCGAGCAGATATTTGTCGTCGAGCGTGACTTCCGAGTGCCGCATAGCAAAAAAATTCCTCCCGGGTCTTCCTGCCCGCTCAGCAATATCTTATAGAAACGGGGAAATTGTTTGCCCAAGGTGTGCCCGACTCAAGGCCGCTTTGCGCAAGATCAGCGCGCCAATCACCCTCTGGGGGGAGGAAATCTTGTCCGAACAACTCGACGCCGTGGATGCCAAGATCCTGGATCTCATCCAACACGACGCCGGACTGTCCGTCGCGGAGATCGCGGAGCGAGTCGGGCTGTCGTCCAGCCCGTGCTGGCGACGGATCAAAAGGCTGGAGGACGCGGGCGTCATTCAGCGCCGCGTGACCATCCTCGATCGCGAAAAGCTGGGCCTCGGCTTCGAGGTCTATTGCACCGCCAAGCTGTCGCTGCCGACCAAGGAAAACCTCGAGGTCTTCGAGCAGGCCGTGGGCAAGTGGGCCGAGGTCGTGCAGTGCGCCACCGTGACCGGCGCGGCCGACTACGAGCTGCGCATCGTCACCCGCGACATGCGCGCCTTCGACGAGTTCCTGCGCGACAAGCTGCTGTCGCTGGGCCTGGTCAGCAATATCGAGAGCCGGATCGTCATCCGCGGGGTCAAGAACTCCACGGCCGTGCCGCTGGGTCTGGTCAGCCCCTATGTCAGCCCGCTGAGCTAGCACGCCTTCTTCGTCCTTCTCCCCTTGCGGGAGAAGGTGGCCTGCGAAGCAGGTCGGATGAGGGGTCGAAAGACATCGAACGCCGCGGTCAGCCGAAAGGCCGGTCGCGGCGTTTTCCGTTTGAGAAACCCCTCATCCGTCGGCTGCGCCGACACCTTCTCCCGCAAGGGGAGAAGGAAACTAAAATCCAAACCAATTAGCATTGACTAATGCATTAGTCGCTGCTAATTGGTCCGCCATGATCGAAGCCGCCCCCATCGACGCCGTCATGCGCGCCTTGGCCGACCCCACGCGACGGGCCGTCTACGAGCGGATCGTGCGATCCGAGGAAATCAGCGTGGGCGAGCTGACCCGCGGGGCCGGCGTCAGCCAGGGCGCGGTGTCCCAGCACCTGAAGTCGCTGAGGACCGCCGGTCTGGTGGTCGAGCGCCCCGAGGGCCGCAACGTCTATTACCGCGCCCAGCCCGACGGCCTGACGCCGCTGGTCGACTGGATGACCCACTACGGCGTGTTCTGGCGCGAACGGTTCGCCGACCTGCGCGCCCTTCTTCAGGAGATCGACCCATGACCAACCCGGCCCGCTCGCTCGCCGAGCCCGACACCTCCGAATCAGATGGGGGCCAGATCGTCGTCGACGAGGTCTTCCCGCATGCGCCCCAGACCGTGTGGAAGGCCCTGACCAACGGCGCCCTGATGGGCCGCTGGCTGATGGCGCCGACCGACTTCGCGCCGGTCGAGGGCCATCGCTTCACCTTCCAGACCACGCCGGGCGGCCAGTGGGACGGGGTGATCCGCTGCCAGGTGCTGGAAGTGGCCGAGAACGAGCGCTTCGCCTATGCCTGGAGCGGCGGCCACGAGGCCAATGTCGGCTACGGCGCGCCGCTGGAGACGGTGGTCACCTGGACCCTGACGGCCAGCGAGGCCGGCACCCGCGTGCGCATGGTCCATTCCGGCTTCGTCCTGCCGCGCAACGCGACCGCCTTCGAGGGCATGGGCAAGGGCTGGAAGACCGTCATGCAGCGGCTCGAGACCTGCACGGCCGAGCAGGACGAGACCCAGCACTAGTTCAAACCTTTAGAGCGTGACGGACGCCGAAACCGGCATCCGCTTTCGGCTGTCACGCTCTTGGACCTCCCTCTTCAAAACCAGGAGATTTCGATGAGCGACCCCTTCACGGGCGGCTGCGCTTGCGGCGCCGTGCGCTATTCCATCGTCGGCGAGCCGCTGGTGATGGCCGACTGCCAATGCCGCCACTGCCAGCACCTGAGCGGCACGGGCCACGGCTCGTACCTGACCTTCAAGGACGCGGCGGTGACGCTGAGCGGCGAGGCGCGGCGGTGGGAGGTCGTCGGCGACCTGGGCACGGTGAAGGCGCACGCCTTCTGCCCGACCTGCGGCGCGCCGGTCTATCTGGCCTTCCCCGCCATGCCCGACCTGTTCACCGTCCACGCCGCCAGCCTCGACGCGCCGGAACGCTACGCGCCCTCGATGACGCTGTTCACCGCGCGCGGCCACGCCTGGGACCCGGTCGCGCCGGGCCAGCGGACGTTCGCGGGGATGCCGACGGGCTGATCGCCGGCCACCCCCGCTTCATGGCCAAATTCTTCTAGAATCGCCTTGCCGCACCCGTCACAGTGAGGGCTCCAGCCTCCCGGAGCCCTCCCATGATCGACCTCGTCATCGACCAGCGACGCAAGGATCTCGGCGGCTTCGAGGTGGGGCGGGTGCTGCCGTTCCACAGCCGGCGGATGGTGGGTCCCTTCACCTTCTTCGACCATATGGGCCCGGCCAGCTTCGAGCCCGGCTTCCCGCGCAATGTCGACGTGCGGCCCCACCCGCACATCGGCTTGTCGACCCTGACCTACCTGTTCGAAGGCGAGATCACCCATCGCGACAGCCTGGGCTCCGAGCTGGTCATTCGTCCGGGCGAGGTCAACTGGATGACGGCCGGCAGCGGCATCACCCATTCCGAGCGCTTCGAGGGACTGCGCGAACACGGCGGGACGATGCACGGCATCCAGGCCTGGGTGGCCCTGCCCGACGGCCAGGAGGAGGTCGCCCCGGCCTTCTCGCACCACGCCCGCGACGAGATGCCGATCTACGAGGCCAATGGCCTGAAGGCGGCGCTGGTGGCCGGCAAGGCGTTCGGGGCCGAGGCCAAGGTGCCGGTGTTCTCGCCGCTGTTCTACGTGCACTGGGAGATGACGGCCGGGGCCAAGGCCGGTCTGCCGGCCGAATATCCCGAGCGCGCCGCCTATGTCGCCACCGGCAAGGTCGAGGCCGCCGGCCAGGTGCTGCACGCCGGCCAGATGGCGGTGTTCAAGCCGGGCGAGACGATCACCTTCGAGGCGATCGAGCCCTCGACCGTCATGCTGCTGGGCGGCGAGCCGGTGGGGCCGCGCTTCATCGAGTGGAACTTCGTCTCCTCGTCCAAGGAGCGGATCGAGCAGGCCAAGGCCGACTGGCGGGCCCAGCGCATGAAGCTGCCCGACCTGGACGACCAGGAGTTCACCCCCCTGCCCGAGCCGCCGCCGCCCCCGCCGCCGATGTCGTAGGGGACGGAGCCCTCGCCATTCCCTTCAACCGTCATCCCGCGCACAAGGCCCGGGATGGCGGCGATTTTGAGAATGGGATGACCCGAGGTTCGCTCGCTACAAGAACGGCCCGGGCAGCCTCGGCGGCCCCGGCCCGACCTCGTCGTCGGCCTCGCCCACGGCCTGGTAATGCGCCACGAGCCTGGCGCAGGCGCCCAGGAACAAGGCCTCGATGAAGGCCGCCTCGCGACCCGTGAGCCGGACGATTTCGGCCAGGGCGTGGCCCCGACCGGCGGCCATGTCCATCACCGCGACCTCCTGCACCGACAGCGCCGCGCGGGCGCCGGCCAGCCGCTCCACCGCGTCCAGCCGCTGGAAGCCGTCGTCGCTGGCCAGCGTCTTGCGGTAGTCGCGGCCGTAGAGGGCGGCGGCCTCCGCCTCGGCCAAGCCGATGTCGGGCCCCGCGTCCTCGACGGGCTGGGGAAGGGAAGAATTCGTGGTCACGAGCGCCTTTAGCCCGTGCCCGGGTCGGGGACACGCACAAGTGCATGTCCCCGTCCCGCGTCGTCACGATCCCGGTTGAACCGTCCCGCCCTCAGCGCCCATAATTCCCCCATGACCGATCTCGCCCTCGAAACCTTCGTCCGCGGCCTGCCCAAGGCCGAGCTGCACATGCACATCGAGGGCAGCCTCGAGCCCGAGCTGATGTTCGAGCTGGCCGAGCGCAACGGCGTGACCCTGCCGTTCAAGACGGTGGACGAGATCCGCGCCGCCTACGCCTTCTCGAACCTGCAGGACTTCCTGGACATCTATTACCAGGGCGCGGGCGTGCTCCTGACGCAAGCCGACTTCAAGGACCTGGCCCTGGCCTATTTCCGCCGGCTGAAGGCCGACGGCGGGACTCACGCCGAGATCTTCTTCGACCCTCAGACCCACACCGACCGCGGCGTGGCCTTCGGCACGGTGATCGAGGGGCTGACCGCCGGCATGGAAGAGGCCGAGCGAACCCTGGGCGTCACCTCCAAGCTGATCCTCTGCTTCCTGCGCCACCTGGACGAGGCCGCCGCCTTCGCCACCCTGGAGCAGGCCAAACCGTATCTTTCCAAGATCGCCGGGGTGGGCCTGGACTCCTCGGAGGTCGGCCACCCGCCCGCCAAGTTCGCCCGGGTGATGCAGGCGGCCCGCGACTTGGGCCTCAAGGTCGTGGCCCACGCCGGCGAGGAAGGCCCGCCGGCCTACGTCTGGGAAGCGGTGGACATCCTCGACGTCGACCGCATCGACCACGGCAACCGCGCCCTGGAGGACGACTGCCTGACCGCCCGCCTGGTGCAGGACGCCACGACCCTGACCGTCTGCCCGCTGTCGAACCTGAAGCTGTGCGGGGTGTCGGACCTGAAGGAACACCCGCTGAAGCGCATGCTGAAGCTGGGCCTGAAGGCCACGGTCAATTCCGACGACCCGGCCTATTTCGGCGGCTACCTGCTGGAGAACTACGTGCAGACGGCGGAAGCCGTCGGCCTGACGCGGGACGAGCTGGTGACCCTGGCCAAGAACAGCTTCACGGGGTCGTTTCTGGATGAGGCGGAGAAGGCGCGGCGAGTGGCGGGAATCGACGCCTACGTGGCGGCGCAGTAGGGCAGCGGCTCACTGACTTGCCCCCACCTGACCGCTTCGCGGTCTGTCCGCCCCCATAGGGGGCGGAGGACACGCGCAAGGCTCCTCTTCCCCCTATGGGGGAAGACGATCGCGAAGCGATCCGTAGGGGGCAGGTGTTCGCCGCTAGAGCGCCTTACGAACCGCCTCGGCCAACTCGTCCAGCTCCGCGATGCCCAGGTCCGCATGGAACGGCAGGCTCAGCACCGACTTGGCTAGGCGATCCGCCACCGGCGTCTGGTCGCGGACGACGATGCCGGGGCCGACCGGGTTGGTGGCGTAGCCCATCTCGGCCAGCTTCTCGGCCACGACCGGAGCCGCGCCTTCGGGGACGCTGACGACCCAGGCGTCGGACACCCAGCTCATGCCCCAACCCGGCTGGAAGCCGATCGAGGCGCCCATCAGCAGCATGCGCAGGCGTTGGGCGGCGGTGGCCAGGCGCAGGCGCTGGCTGGACCAGTTGTCGAGCCCGGCCTCGCCGACGAAGGCCGGCGCGTCAAGGCGGGCGATGAAGTCGGCGTCCTGGCTGGCCACGAACACGCCGCGCCCGCTGGGCAGGCCGACGACCACGGGGACCGGGGCGTCCATGATCACGTCGAAGCCGTCGGTGGCGTCGACCACGATCGGCAGGCCGGTCTCGCGCTGGAAGGCTGCCCAGGCGGTCATGTCGGGGGCGCGGCCGAAGGCGCAGGTGGGGACGATGGCCTCGATCGGCGGCGGGGCCTCACCGAGACGCTCGCGCAGGTGGGCCGGATCGAACATCCAGCTGTAGGGATCCACGTCGACCAGCCAGGCCCGCAGGCCGGCGGCGGCGACCGCCTCCAGCGTGGCGGCCGAGGCTAGGGCCGGAACGATGCAGACGCCGCCGCGACGTACGCCCGAGGCGACGAGGGCGGCGGTCAGGGCGGCCACGCGGGTGGCGACGGCGCGGACGGCGGTGGGACGGTCGAAGCGGTCGGCCAGCTTGGCGTCGAGGCCGGGGGTCAGACCCTGGCGGAGCACCTTCTCCACGGCCGCGAAATCCAGGGGAACGCCGGCCGCCGCGAGCGCCGCTTCGGCCTTGGCCTGCTTGCGGGCTTCCGGCGACAATGAGGCTTTGGGCTGGGCTTGCATCAGACGTCGCTTCCGAACAATCCGGCTCTGTCACACGACAGCGCCTTTATGGTTAAGCAAACGTATCGACTGACTCGGCGAGCCCAGATGCGGCGCGCCGTCGCGGCAAAAAGGTGGCCGGAATCTTCGACCTAGGCAAGAGACGTCCAGCTGTCGCGCAACTCGCGCTTCAGAACCTTGCCGATATGGCTGCGGGGCAAGGATTCCAAGAGCTTGAGGTCGACCAGCCGCTGGGTCTTGCCGAGGCGAGCATTGACCCAGGTCCTCAACCCGTCCGCGTCAATTCGCGCATTCGGCTTAACGGCCACGAAAGCCACCGGTGATTCGCCCCAGGCGTCGGACGGCACGCCGACCACCGCCGCCTCGACCACGTCGGGATGCTTGACGATCTCGGCCTCGATGTCGCTGGGATAGATGTTGAAGCCGCCACTGATGATCATGTCCTTCTTGCGGTCCATCAGCGTCAGGAAGCCGTCCTCGTCGAAGCGGCCGACGTCGCCGGTGCGGATGAAGCTCCAGCCCTCGGGCGAGACCCAGGTCGCCTCGGCGGTCTTGCCCGGCTGGCCGTGATAGCCGTTCATCATGCCGGCCGAGCGGCCGACGATCTCGCCGACCACGCCGGGGCCGACCTGGACGCCGTCCTCGTCGATCAGCCGGATGTCGTGGCCGGGGGCGGGACGTCCCACGGTGTGCAGCTTGTCCGGATGCTCGTGGGCCATCAGGATGCAGGTGCCGCCGCCCTCGGTCATGCCGAAATACTCGACCAGCCCGCCGGGCCAACGGGCCAGCACCTGGGCCTTCAGCTCGGCCGAGAACGGCGCGCTGGTGCAGAACTTCAGGTGGGTCGACGACAGGTCGAAGTCGTCGAAGTCGGGCCGGTCCATCAGGCGGCGATACTGCACCGGCACCAGCATGGTGTGGGTCATGCGATGGGCCTGCGCCAGCTGCAGATAGCGGCCGGCGTCGAACTTCCTCATCAGCACCACCGTGCCGCCGCCCGCCAGGGCGGGGAAGAAGCAGACCAGGGTGGTGTTGGAATAGAGCGGGGTCGACAGCAGGGCGACGGCCCCGGGGCCGTAGCCCACCGCGTCGCCGCGGAACACGTGCTTCCAGCGCATGCCGTGCGACTGGACGATGCCCTTGGGCGCGCCGGTCGTGCCGCTGGAATAGATGATGTTGAACGGGTCCTCCGGCGCGATCGCCACGGCGGTCGGGATCGCGCCCTCGGGCGCCAGCCAGGCGTCGAACGCCTCGCCGAAGTCCGAACCGTCCAGGGCGATGTAGCGTACGGCGATCGGGACGGCCTTCTGGGCCTCGGCCACCCCGGCGTCCATGAAGAACAGCCGCGCGCCGCAGTCGGCGACCATGCCGGCGATGGCCTCGGGCGTCGAGGACGGGGCCAGGGGCGCCACCGCCACGCCGGCCCGCAGGGCGCCGAGGAACAAGGCCGCATACGGAATGGACGACAGGGCGCAGACGGCGACGGCCTCGCCCTTCCGGATTCCGTCGCGCTGCAGGGCGGCGGCGACCCGGTCGGCCAGGGCGTCGAGCTGGCCGTAGGTGACCGTCTCGCCGGTCTCCATGATCACGGCGGGATGGTCGGGAGCCTCGGCCGCGCGGAGGCGGAGGATGTCGCCCATCACGCCGTAGTCGGCGGTCATCATGGATTGGATCGAGGTCATGGCGAGCACATCCGCATCACGCAAAAACAGTTGTCATCCCGGAAGCCTCGCAGAGGCTGTCCGGGACCCAGGGGCGGTGCGCACGGCCCCTGGGTCCCGGGTCTTCGCTGCGCTTCGCCCGGGATGACAACGGGAAAAGCTCTGGACGCGTTCAGGCGTCCTTGAACCCCTTGCCCTCGGCGACCAGCCGTTCCAGCAGGGCCGACGGCTTGAAGTCGTCGCCGAGGCTGGCCTGGAATTCCTTCATCTTGGCCAGGATCTTATCCAGCCCGGTCAGCTCGCCCCAGAACATCGGGCCGCCGGTGTAGACCGGCCAGCCGTAGCCGTTGATCCAGACCGTATCGATGTCGGACGCCCGGATGGCCTTGCCCTCTTCCAGGATCTTGGCCCCCTCGTTGACCATCGGATACAGGCAGCGCTCCAGGATCTCCTGGTCGCTGATCGCGCGGCGCTGGATCTGGCGCTTCTCGGCGAAGTCGAGGATCACCTGCTCGACGTCCTTCGAGGGCTTGGCGACGCGGTTCTCGTCGTAGTCGTAGAAGCCCTTGCCGTTCTTCTGGCCGCGACGATCCATCTCGCACAGCACTTCACGCACGGTGGACGACGAGGTCTTGGCCGGGTCCCAGCCGATGTCGAGGCCGGCCAGGTCGCTCATGGCGAACGGGCCCATCGGCAGGCCGAAGTCGTAGAGCACGCGATCGACGTCCCAGGGCATGGCGCCTTCCAGGATCAGCTTCTGGGCCTCGCGCTGGCGCTGGGCCAGCATGCGGTTGCCCACGAAGCCGTGGCAGTTGCCGACCAGCACCGCGACCTTGCCGATCTTCTTGCCGATCTGCATCGAGGTGGCGATCACCGACTTGTCGGTCTTGGCCCCGCGCACGATCTCCAGCAGCTTCATGACATTGGCCGGCGAGAAGAAGTGCAGGCCGATCACGCTCTCGGGCCGCGAGGTCGAAGCGGCGATCACGTCGATGTCGAGGTAGGAGGTGTTGGAGGCCAGGATCGCGCCGGGCTTGGCGATCTTGTCCAGCTTGCCGAACACTTCCTTCTTGATCTCCATCAGCTCGAATACGGCCTCGATGATCAGGTCGCAGTCGGCCAGGTCTTCCAGGTTCATCGAGGGCGTCAGCAGGCCCATGCGCTTTTCGACGTCGTCCTGGGTCAGGCGGCCCTTCTTGGCGGTGTTCTCGTAGTTCTTGCGGATCACCCCGACGCCGCGGTCGAGGTTCTCCTGCTTGGCCTCGATGATCGTCACCGGAATGCCGGCGTTGAGGAAGTTCATCGAGATGCCGCCGCCCATGGTGCCGGCCCCGATCACGCCCACCTTCTTGATCGGGATGATCGGGGTGTCGTCCGGCACGTCCGGGATCTTGGCGGCCTGGCGTTCGGCGAAGAACACATAGCGCTGGGCGGCCGACTGGCTGCCGGTCATCAGCTCCATGAACAGCCGGCGCTCTTCCTTCAGGCCTTCGTCGAAGGGCAGGTTCACCGCCGCCTCGATGCACTTGATGTTGTTCTCCGGCGCCAGGAAGCCGCGGAACTTGCGGGCGTTGGCCTTGCGGTACTCGCTGAAGATCTCGGGCTTGCCGCGCGCGGCCTCGACCTTGGCGTTCTGGTCGCGGATGCGGGTCAGCGGCTTGTCCTCGGCCAGGACCACGCGGGCGAAGGCGATGGCCCCGTCGCGCAGGGCGCCCTCCTCGACGATGGAGTCGAACAGGCCCATCGCCAGAGCGGCTTTGGCCGGCACGTGCTGGCCGGTGGTGACCATCTCCAGCGCCTTCTCGACGCCGACGACGCGCGGCAAGCGCTGGGTGCCGCCGGCCCCCGGCAGCAGGCCGATGTTCACTTCCGGCAGACCCGCCTTGGCCGAGGGCACCGCCACGCGGTAGTGCGCCACCAGCGCCACCTCCAGCCCGCCGCCCAGCACCGTGCCGTGGATCGCGGCGACCACCGGCTTGGGCGAGTTCTCGATGGTGTTCTGCACCTCCTGCAGCGACGGGCCGGTCATGGCCTTGCCGAACTCGGTGATGTCGGCGCCGGCGATGAAGGTCTTGCCCTCGCAGATCAGCACGATGGCCTTGACCGCCGGGTCGGCGATGGCGGCGTCGAAGGCCTTGGACAGCCCCTCGCGCACGGCGGCCGACAGCGCGTTGACCGGCGGCGAGTTGAGCGTCACCACCCCGATGTCGCCTTCGACGGTCAGATCCGTGACGTTGTTGATCGCGGCCATGGCTTTTCCACCCTCAAGTCTGTGGTTGCGTTCTTTTGAACGGTTGTTTGAAGCGAACCCTGCACGACCTGTCGCCGAAGTCCAGAGGTCCGTAGGGGCGCCGGGAAATTAGGCGCCTGCCATTGACGCCGCTCCATTCGTACTCGAAATTCGAAAATGAGAATTTCAGCCGGAGCCGATCCGTGCGGGGCGGGGGGAGCCGCCGAGCCAAGCGCCCGCGAACCTCGCGGATACGCCGATGCGGGCTTCGACTGTCGAGGGCGTACGCGTAAGGGGCCGGTGTCGGGGGCGCGACTTGCACACGTCCCACATCTTCGAAGCCGGCCGTCTCGCGCGCACGTGGCGCGCCGTTTCGGCGTGTCGACTTAGGTGAAGCGCACTCGGCGCGGGACCCCCGTCCCGCGCCGCTTTCTTGTGGCTGGAGCGACGTTTCGATTTTGCATATGCCGCGGTTAAGCTACCCCTCGATCGTTCGAGGGGGACCGATGACATGAAATTGGGATGGATCGCCGTTCTGGCGGCGCTGAGCCTGCCGTTAGGCGCGCTGGCCGAAGACAGGTGCGGCGGGGGCCGGATAACCTCTGGCGCGGCCGAGATGTTCGTGACCGTCAGGCAGTTTGGCGCCGCCCCTCCGCAAGTGACCTATGTCCATCTCGACGTCGCCAGCGCTGACAAGACCTTCGCCGCCGGGACCCATTACGAGCCCGTCGGCGACGTCCTCGGATCGCCCGTGGGCCTCTTCTTCACCGCCTACATGCCGCTGCCCGACCCCAAGGCGGCGGTTCGCGAAAACATCGCCTGGAGCTTCGATGGCGGCCCTTGGACCGTGTCGGAATATTCCGGCGAACCCCAGCGAGACTGGGGCGACCCGGCCAAGATCCGAGGGTCCGTGGACCACCGGATCGCTCGCGGCCCACGCTATCCTATCCATCCGGACCGGCTGACCGCCCTGCCCGCTGGCGTGAACATCGCGCTCAAACGGCTGGACCTCGACGGCCATGAACTGGGGTCGGGAACACTGCGCTACCCACCGCAGGCGATGGTCGATGCGCTGTTTGCGTCCACGCGCCGGGCTGCCCTGGCCGATCTCAAGCCCTGCGGGCCGCCTGTGATCATTTCCAACGTGCCGCCACCTAGGGGCTAGGCGTTACTCTCCGTCAGCGCCGCATAGACCAGCGTCCGCAATTCGCGGCGGATCGGATAGGCCGAGGACGGGATCAGCTGGGTCATGAACACCACCGCCAGATCCTCGACCGGATCGATCCAGAACGCCGTCGAGGCCATGCCGCCCCAGAAGTACTCGCCCAGCGAGCCCAGGTTCTTGGTCCGGGCCTGGTCGATGGTCATGGCGAAGCCGAGGCCGAAGCCCAGGCCTTCGAACACCGCCTCGCTGAACAGCGACTGCGACATCTGGGTCAGCTCCTTGCCGCCCGGCAGGTGGTTCATGGTCATCAGCTTGAGGGTCTTGGGGCTGACGATCCGCGCGCCGTCCAGCTCGCCGCCGTTCAGCAGCATGCGGCAGAACCGCATGTAGTCGTCGGCTGTCGAGACCAGGCCGCCGCCGCCCGACTTCACCGCCGGCTCGGACAGGTAGCGGCTGGTGGTCGGATCGTCCTGCAGCACCACCTCGCCCTTGGGGTTCAGGGTGTAGCAGGCGGTGAAGCGATCGCGCTGGTCGTCGGGCACGAAGAAGCCGGTGTCGACCATCTTCAGCGGATCGAAGATCCGTTCCTTCAGGAACGCGTCGAACGGCTGGCCGGAGATCGCCTCGACCAGGTAGCCCAGCACGTCGGTGGCCACCGAATAGTTCCAGGCCTCGCCCGGCGAGAACTCCAGCGGCACGCTCCCCAGGGTCTCGACGAACGCTTCGAGACCGCCCTCGCTGTCGACCCCGTCCAGCTTCAACTTGCGATAGGCGGCGTCGACGTTGGAGCGCTGCTGGAAGCCGTAGGTCAGGCCGGAGGTGTGGCGCAGCAGGTCGATGATCCGCATCGGCTGATCGACCGGCGTGGTCATGAAGGCGCCCGTCACCCCGGCCTGGAACACGCCGAGTTTCTTCCACGACGGGATGAACCGGTGCACCGGATCGTCCAGCGCGACCTTGCCCTCCTCGACCAGCATCATGAAGGCGATCGAGGTGATCGGCTTGGTCATCGAATAGATGCGGAACAGGCTGTCGGCCTTCAGCGGCCGCCCGCGCTCCTTGTCCGCCGAGCCCAGGATCGTCGTGTGGGCCAACTGGCCGCGACGCCAGACCTGCACCAAGGCGCAGGGCAGCTTTCCGGGCGCGATGTAGCGCTCCTGGATGAAGGCGTCGATGCGCTTCAGTCGATCCGATGACAAACCCACGGCTTCAGGCGTGCTCAAGACGATATCCCTCCTGCGGCCGGCCGCCTGAAGGATCACAGGGGCGGGCCTACTGTTCTTGGCGCGATCGAAGAGGCGGCGCGTCGAAACCCGCCCTCGCCCCGTCATGCGCATATCGATTGAAAACTAGGGAGCGGGGATGGGCAAGTCCTCGCGCGACGGGCCGTTCGCGCGTCCCCGGCCTTCGAACCACGCCGCCGCTTCAATCGCGCAACACGGCCGCAAGATTCCGGGCTCACGAAAGCGATGCGAAACGAGCCGCGCGCCTTGCTGTGAAGACAGGGCTTCCTAAATTGGACCAACGGGTCCAAGGGACGCGGGCTTCGGCCGCGAGCGAGGGGGCGACACATGGACGACGGCCGGATCGCGAGCCCCGCCACCGAGCGGTACGCGAAGAAGAAGGAAGCGATCCTCGCCGCCGCGACCGCCATCCTGAACCGCCAGGGCGTCAAGGGCATGACCCTGGCCGATGTCGCCGCCAAGGTCGGCCTGATCACCACCAGCGTCACCTACTATTATCGCAAGAAGGACGACCTGGCGGCCGCCTGCTTCATGCGCGGCCTGGAGCGTTTCGGCGCCCTGGTCGGCGAGGCGGCCAAGGCGCCGGACGCGCCCACGCGCCTGCTGGCCTTCCTGGACCTCTATCTCGACCTGAACCGCCGGGTGCGCCTGGGCGAGGCCGCGCCTCTGACCAGCTTCACCGAGATGCGGGCCCTGAAGGAGCCCCTGCGCGGCTCGGTGCAGGGCGCGTTCAACGACCTGTTCCGCCGGGTGCGCGGCTTCTTCGAAGGCCCCGAGTTCGATCACCTGGACAAGCGCGACCGCAACGCCCGCACCCACCTGCTGCTCGAGCAGGTGTTCTGGTCGGGCTCGTGGCTGCGGCGCTACGACGTCGACGACTACGGCCGGGTGCGCGACAAGATGTACGACATCCTGGTCAACGGCTTGG
This sequence comes from Caulobacter sp. Root1455, assembly GCF_001426905.1. Lineage (GTDB taxonomy): Bacteria > Pseudomonadota > Alphaproteobacteria > Caulobacterales > Caulobacteraceae > Caulobacter. Next base: position 13,654 of record NZ_LMFQ01000012.1, on the reverse strand, counting down.
CGCCGAAAGGCGCGGGAGACAACGCCTGGAAGCCGCTGGTCCTGCCCGATCCGACGCCGGAGGCGCCCGAGGGCCAGGAATGGCGCGAGACCTTCCTGGTCGCCGCCACCCGGCTGATCAACCAGCGCGGCTATCGCGGTGCCTCGGTCGAGGACATCTCGGCCCAACTGAACGTCACCAAGGGCTCGTTCTATCACCACCACGAGGACAAGGACGCCCTGGTGGTCGAGTGCTTCGAGCGCACCTTCGCCGTCACCCGCAAGGCCCAGGTCGACGCCCGCGACCTGGCCGAGGACAGCTGGGAGCAGCTGTCGTCGGCGACGGCGGCCCTGGTCGCCTACCAGCTGTCGGAGCACGGTCCGCTTCTGCGCGCCTCGTCGATGGGCGCCCTGCCGATCGAGATCCGCACCGAAATGACCCAGGGCTACAACCGAGGCTCCGAACGCTTCGCGGCGATCATCTCCGACGGCGTGGCCGAGGGCTCGGTCCGGGCCGTGGACCCGATGATCGCGGCCCACATGATCAATTCGATGCTCAACGCCGCCGCCTCGCTGGGGATCTGGGTCCCCGGACTGGAGCGCGAGGAAGCCGCCCGGCTGTTCGCCCGGCCGCTGCTGACGGGGTTGTTTTCGAGGTAGGCCGGCTCCAAGAGTTGGGGACACACACTCATTCCAAGTTCTGCATCCAGCTGGACGCCGCCCGTGGCGTGAGTGTGTGTCCCCGTCCTCATCCTAGAACTTCTTCCGGACGCCCAGCTTGTAGGTGCGGCCCAGCGGATCGCCGGTGAACGGATCGTAGCCGAGGTCCAGACGGGCGTAGGACGGATCCTGGTCGAAGACGTTGGTGATCGCCGCCGTCAGGGTGGTGTCCCAGGGCAGGAACACCCGATAGGCTAGGTCGGTCAGGATCTGGGTGTCGATCGTCTTGCCGTTGGCCACCTGCACCGGCGCGCCGGAGGAGTCCTTGTAGGCCCCGGCCGCGAACGGCGCGGTGCGCTGGTCGGTGTAGCTGTCGATATAGTGGACCGTCAGGCGGACGTTGTGCGGTCCCCGGGTCCATTCGCCGAACACGTCGCCCTTCCACTGCGGGACCGGCACGGCGATGGTCTGGTAGTTCAGCAGGCCCACCGCGTCGAACGCCGGGGTGACCACCACGCCTTCGACGGTCTGGGCGTCGATCTTGTATTCGGAGATGTAGGTGGCGTTGGCGCCCAGCCGCAGGTCGCCGCCGCCCACGTCCTCGAAGATGTAGTCGGCCGAGAAGTCGATGCCCGAATTCTTGATCGACGGTCCGTTGACATAATAGGTCTTCAGGCGGGCCAGCGACGAGATCGTGCTGCAGCTGGTGGTGTAGGTGAACCGCGCCTGCAGGGCGGCGTAGGCCGGGTTTCCGCAGTTGTTGGCCCCGGTCGCGCCGTTCGGATAGAGGGCGTTGACCATCCCCGCCACCGGTTCGGCGACGATCGGCTTGTCGAAGTCGAACTGGAAGTAGTCGATGCTGGCCTTGAAGTTGCCGCTGCTGAACAGGACGCCGGCGTTATAGGTGTTGGCCTCTTCCGGCTGCAGGTTGGGATTGCCGTAGATATCGACGGCGCGGAACACGCCCAGGATGCTCTGCAGCGAGGTGATCGATGAGGTGACCAGCTGCGGGTCGGGCGGACCGCGGAAGGTCGAGCCCGCCGAGCCGCGCAGCGCCATCCACGAGGTGGCCTGCCAGCGGAGCGCGACCTTCGGGTTGAAGGTCGAGCCGGTGGCGCCGCCATAGTCCTCGTAGCGGGCGGCCAGCTGCATCTGCAGATCCTCGGTGATCGGCACCGACAGCTCGCCGAAGCCGGCCATGACGTCGCTCTGCTTGTCGGCCGGGGTGTTGACGCCCAGGAACATGAACGGGCCGTTGCGGACCGAGCCGGTGCAGGTGGTGACGCCGTAGTCGGGCGTGTTGACGCACGGATTGATCAAGGCGTTGGAGATGTCGTTGTAGTCGGACTTGAAGTAGGTGCGGCGGTACTGCACCCCGGCGGCCCAGGCGACGTCGCCGCCCGGCAGGGTGATGTTGGTCTTGCCGTTGAGGATCGCCTCGCCGACGAACAGGCGCGAGGCCTGCTTGGTGGTCAGCTTCTGGAAGAACCAGCGGGTGACTTCCTCGCTGTTGGCCAGGGCCGGGTTGTAGCCCGCATTGGCCACGCCGGTGGTGGCGTTGCCGGGGATGGCGTTGGCGAACGGATTGTAGAACAGGCAGCCGTTGACGCCGGGCACGCCCTGGATGCCCGGGGTGGCGGCGTCGGTGTCGCAACGCGGGCCGCCCAGCCCGCGCAGGGCCAGTTCGAACCGGTTGACCAGGGTGTCGTAGCCGGTGCGGATGCCGACCTCCTGCGAATAGGTCAGGGCCAGGTCCCAGCCGACGCCGTTGTCGAATTCACCGGAAAGGTCGCCCGACACCCGGTAGGCGTCATAGGCGCGCGCGCCGATCGAGGGGCCGTAACCGAAGGCGGGATTGCCGCCCAGGCCATAGGGCCGGTTGGCGGCGTTGATCGCCCCGCCCGCCAGGATCGCCGAGGGCACGGTGGTCTGGGCGCCGGTCACCAGGCTGGTGGTGACGATGGTCGGGTTGGCGGCCATGAAGGCGATCAGGCCCGGGTTGTTGGCCGGCACGTAGTAGCGGCCCGTAAGACTGGGCGCGGCGGCCACCTCGGCGGTCGGCACCGCCAGGGCCGCGTAGGACGGCGAGGTGTTCCAGTCGGGAACGTCGGTGTGGCTGTACAGGGCCTCCATGTGGAACTTGGTCTTTTCCGACAGCTCGGCGTTGACCTCGCCATAGGCCTGGATGGCGTCCTGCTTCTCGACCAGGTTGTCGAACGGCGTGTAGTGCCAGTAGCAGACCGGGGTCAGGCCGCTGAAGCCGGCGAAGCCGCCCAGCGACGAGCAGCTGGGGTCGCGGAAGCCGGTGGTCGAGGCCGCGGCCGGGATGAAGGTCGAGGGATTGCCCGCCGCCGACCAGCCCGCCTCGGGGTTGTCGAGATACGGCTTGTTGGCCCAGTCACGGTCGGCCACGCCGAGCTTCGAGCGATGCTGCCAGCCGATGGCGGCCAGGATGTTGGCCTTGTCCCAGACCTTGCCGTAGGTGACGTTCAGGCCGTAGTCGCCCTTCGAGCCGTCGATGAACCGGTAGTCGGCCCCGGCCTCCAGGCCGTTGAAGTTCTTCTTGGTGATGAAGTTGACGACGCCGGCGATGGCGTCCGAACCGTAGGTCGCCGCCGCGCCGTCCTTCAGCACCTCGATCCGGCCGATGGCGGCGGTGGGAATGATGTTGGTGTCGACGATGCCCGCGCCGGCCGCGGCCAGGGGGTTGATCGCCAGGCGCCGACCGTTCATCAGCACCAGGGTGCGCTGCGAGCCGAGGCCGCGCAGGTTGACCGAGCCCGAGCCCTCCGAGCCCTGGGCGCGGCTGTCGAACTGGTTGGTGTCGCCCAGCACGCCGTTCGAGACCGGCAAGGCCTTGAGCATTTCCACCGTCGAGGGCGAGCCCTGCTTCTGCAGGTCCTCGACGCCGATCACGTCGACGGGCAGCGAGGCGTCCTCGGGCGTGCCCCGGATGAACGATCCGGTGACGATGACTTCTTCCACCGTGGTCGGCCCCTGGTCGGCCGGTGGCCGCGTCTGGGCGTGGGCGGCGCCGACCGCCCCGCAAAAGGTGAGCGTCAGGACCGAGGCCCCGCGCAGGAACATCGCTTTGTTCATGGTCTTCCCTCCCGTGCTGCTTTTTTTGAACGCAGGTCTTTTGGGCTTCGGGAAACTCAGTCGGCGGCGCGCCTCGCTCGTGGATCGATCCGCGGGGCGGCCTTAGCCGCCGCGCCGCCCGATGCGCACGTTTCGAAAACTGAAGATGCGTGTTCGCGAGCCGACAACCGTGGGATCCCCCTAGGCCAGGTACTGGAAACGCTTGACTGAAGCCCGCCATTCCGCGCGAGCGAATGCCAGACCTTGGGAGTCGAACATCTGTTTCGATGATGCGGTATGTTTTGACGCCACGTCAACCGCGCATCGCGCCGGGGCCTCGAACGCCGCCCGACACCGCTTCGAATCCGCGCCGGCGAAATAATCGCCGCGCCGGTGTCGCAAAGCCGAAGCTTCGCTCGTCATTCCCTCGAGGCCCATGCGCGAGCGCCAGCAACGCAACGCGCGTCATCAATCGCCGGCAGGAGAAAAAGCGTTGCCGTCCCGCCCTTTCATCCCGCCGTCCTCATCCCCAATTGAACGAACGATGATCGGCGGCGTTAGTCGGGCGGCCGCCCTCTTGGGGTTCTGGCGATGAGTGTGCTGTCAGCCAGGCGCGCGGCGAGCGCTCCGAGGCGCTCAACCATATCGCTAAGTAATTTGACTATTAAGTTGCTTAGCGATATCGATCGCCGCCATGGAAACCAGCGATCCCAGTTCAGCGCAGGGGGGATGGCGCGCGTCGCACGCGCCCCGCGATCCGATCGGCCAGCGCCTGAAGACCATCTCGATGCTGACGCGCCAGATCGGCCGCAAGATCGGCGAGAGTCTGGGCGTGAACGTCACCGACATGGCCGCGCTGGAGCAGCTTCTGAACAACGGCCCGATGACGCCCGGCCAGCTGGCCGAGCATCTGAAGGTGACGACGGCCGCCGCCACCCAGATCGTCGACCGCCTGGAGCGGGCCGGCCATGTCGCGCGCCAGAGGCGGGCCCACGACCGGCGCAAGATCTGCGTCGTGCCCGTGGAGGCCTCGGTCGAGCGGGCCTTCGAGCGGCTGGCGCCGATGATCGACGGACTGGACGGCGTCATCGCCCGCCTGGACCCGGCCGAACGCCAAGTCATCGAGCGCTTTCTGGATCAGGTGGTCGACGTCTACGGCACGGTCGCCGGCCTTCCGCCGTCGTCGGGCTCCGAACCCCATTGTTGAAATAGCCACGACCGTCCTCCCCCTTCGGTCGCGCCTGCAGGTGATTATTGATGAGTGAAATCATGACCGGAGAGCGCGGGCGCCCTCGGCCGTTCCGATCCGGGGCCTCCCTTCTGGCCCTGGGTCTGGCGGGCCTGGCCCTGGCCGGCTGCGTGAACACCCCACGCCCGACGCCCGACACCCGCCTGCCGGCCGCCTACGAGGCGCCCGCCGGATCGGCCCAGGCGGACCTGGACCACTGGTGGACCAGCTTCAACGATCCGCGGCTGACCGACCTGATCGAAACGGCGCTGGATAAGGCGCCCGACGCCCGCACCGCCGCCGCGCGCCTGGAAGAAGCCCGGGCCGTCCGCAAGGGCCAGGTGCGCCAGATCTGGATCCCCGGCACGCCGCTGACCGGCAGCGCCAGCAAGACCCACACCGAAATCCTCGACAGCAGCGGCGCCGCCGGCTTCACCCAGGGCGGCGACAGCGAGAACTACGCGGCCAATTTCGATGTGTCGTGGGAGCTGGACCTGTTCGGCCGCAAGCGCGCCGGCATGAGCGTGGTCGACAACGACTTCGCCGCCGCCCGCTTCGCCTACGAAGGCGCCCGCGCCTCGCTGGCCGCCAATGTCGCCCAGTCGTATTTCGAGGCGCGCGGCCTGGCCGTCCAGCTGGACGACGCCCGCCAGACCGAGCGCATCAACGCCTCGCTGCGCGACTTCGCGACCAGGAAGGCCGACGCCGGCCTGATCGCCACCTCCGAAGCCGACCGCGCCGAGGCCGACCTGGCCGACACCCAGGCCCGGGTCGCCAACCTGGAAGCCCAGCTGGGCGCGGCGCGCCGCAGCCTGCTGATCCTGGTCGGGCGCGGCGTCGATCCCCTGGCCAGCCTGCCGGTCGAAGCCCAGCTCGACCTGGCGCCGGCCGCGCCCGCCACGATCCCCGGCGAGCTGCTGGGCCGTCGCCCGGACGTGCGCGAGGCGCAGGCGCGCCTAGCTTCCGCCTCCGGCAATCTGAAGCTCAACGAACTGGCGCTGTTGCCGACCTTCAACATCACGCCCGGCGCCGGCCTGACCAAGAGCGTCCAGCCGTCGTTCCCGTTCGCGGGCGGCGGCGGCGGTCAGACCTCGACCACCAGCTCGGCCTGGACCATCGGCGCCAATGTCTCGATCCCGGTGCTGAACATTCCCGCCCTGCTGGCCGACATCGACGCCCAGGACGCCCGCACCCAGCAGGCGGCCATCGCCTACGAGAAGGCCGTGCAGACCGCCTATGGCGAGGCCGAGAACGCCATGCTGCAACTGGCCGCCGACCAGCGCCGCGTCGCCCTGCTGACCGCCGGCGTCGCCCGGGCCGAACGCGCCTACCAGGCCAACCGCAAGGGCTACGGCCTGGGCCTGATCGACCTGACCACCACCCTGCAGGCCGAGCAGTCCTGGCGGCTGTCGCGCGCCGTCCTGACCAGCGCCCGCACCGACGCCCTGCTGCACGCCGTCCAGACCTACAAGGCGCTCGGCGGCGGCTGGTCGCCAGACGCCGTCGTCGCCCTCCAAAACGCCGCGCAAGGCGCGGCCCCGACCCAAGTTTCCTCGAAATGAGACCCTCTCCCATGACGACCCGCACCGCGCTCGCCGCCATGATCCTGATCGCCGCGACGGGCCTGACAGCCTGCGGCGAGAAGAAGGACAAACCCGCCGCCAAGGCCCCGGCCGCCGCCCTGGCCCGCACCGTCAGCGTCGGCTCCGTCGAGACCCGGCCGCTGGGCGGCGGGGTCGAGGCCTCGGGCCTGCTGGTCTCGCGCGAGGAGGCCGCGGTCGGCTCGGAGCTCAGCGGCTACCGTGTCGCCCGCCTCTACGCCGACGAGGGCGACTGGGTGAGGGCCGGCCAGCCCCTGGCCCAGCTGGACGACACCCTGCTGCGGGCCCAGGTCGAACAGCAGGCGGCCGTCACCGCCCAGGCCGACGCCGAGGCCCGCCGCGTCGCCGGCCTGGACGGCCAGGGCGTGATCAGCCAGGAGCAGATCGAGACCCGCCGCTATCAGGCCAAGGCCCAGGAAGCGGCCTTGAAGGAGCTGCGCACCCGGGTCTCGCGGATGACCATCACCGCGCCGGTCAGCGGCCTGGTCCTGCAGCGCGGCGTTCAGCCGGGCCAGATCGCCGGCGGCGGGACCACGCCGTGGTTCACCATCGCCCGCGACGGCCTGGTCGAGCTGGACGCCGAGGTCAACGAGGCCGACCTGGCGGGCGTTCGCGCCGGCCAGCCGGCCCAGGTCAGCCTGCCAGGCGGCCAGTCGGTGTCGGGCGTCGTGCGCCTGGTCAGTCCCCGGGTCGACAGCGCCACCCGGCTGGGGAAGGTGCGCGTGCGCCTGCCCGTCCGTCCCGACCTGCGCCCCGGCGGCTTCGGCCGCGCCACCTTCGGCGCCTCGGGCGCGGCGGTGACCGCCATTCCGGAGGCGGCGATCCGCTATGAGGCCGACGGCCTGTTCGTCATGACCATCGACAGCAATAACCGCGCCCACCAGGTGGCCGTGAAGGTCGGCCAGAAGGGCGGGGGCTGGGCTCAGCTGGTCCAGGGTCCGCCGGCCGGGACCCGCGTGGTGCTGGGCGGCGCGTCGTTCGTCGCCGACGGCGACGTGATCCGTCCGGCGACCACGACCCAACAGGCGGTGCGCTGATGGCCGGCGAGCAAAAGACGGGCGAGCTGCGCATCTCCGCCTGGGCGATCAAGAATCCGATCCCCGTCGCGGTCCTGTTCATCGCCCTGATCATCGCCGGGATCGGCTGCTACATGGGCCTGCCCATCAAGCAGTTCCCCAACGTCGAATTCCCCGCCGTGACCGTCACGGTCACCCAGAGCGGCGCCGCGCCCGGCGAGATGGAGACCCAGGTCACCCGCCCCATCGAGGACGCGGTGGCCAGCATCTCCAACGTCAAGACCATCCGCTCGTCGGTGGTCCAGGGCGCCTCGACAACCACGATCGAGTTCAACCTCGGCGAGGACCTGCAGAAGGTCACCGACGAGGTGCGCTCCAAGGTCGACCAGACCCGCTCGCTGCTGCCCCGCGAGGTCGACGAGCCGATCGTCCAGCGCCTGGAGATCACCAGCGCTCCGATCATCACCTACGCCGTCTCGGCCCCGAACATGAGCGCGACCGAGCTGTCGTGGTTCATCGACGACACCGTCACCCGCGCCCTGCAGGGCGAAAAGGGCGTGGCCCAGGTCGCCCGGGTCGGCGGCGTGGATCGCGAGATCAACGTGATCATCGATCCCGACCGCATGGCCAGCTTCGGCGTCACCGCGCCCCAGCTGAACCAGGCCCTGGCCAGCTTCAGCGTCGACGCCCCCGGCGGCCGCGCTAGGATCGGCGGTCGCGAGCAGACCCTGCGCGTGCTGGGCGCGGCCACCACGGTCGAGCAGCTTCGCAACATCACCATCCCGATCGCCGGCGGCCGCTATGTGCGGCTGACCGACGTGGCCCAGGTCGGCCAGGGCTCGGAAGAGGAGCGCGGCTTCGCCCGCCTCGACGGCAAGCCCGTGGTCGCGTTCCAGGTGATGAAGACCCGCGACTCCAGCGACGTCGCCGTCGAGGACCGCGTCAAGGCGGCCGTCGACAAGCTGGAGGCCAAGCAGCCGGGCGTCACCTTCGTGAAGATCTTTTCGACCGTCGACGAGACCCGCGCCAGCTTCACGGCGACCGAACACACCCTGCTGGAAGGCATGCTGCTGGCCTCGCTGGTGGTGTTCCTGTTCCTGCGCGAATGGCGGGCCACCCTGATCACCGCCATCGCCATGCCGGTGTCGCTGATCCCCACCTTCGCCTTCATGTCGGTCATGGGCTTCTCGCTCAACGTCGTGACCCTGCTGGCCCTGACCCTGGTCATCGGCATCCTGGTCGACGACGCCGTGGTCGAGATCGAGAACATCGAAAAGCGCGTCTCGCGCGGGCAGAGGCCGTTCCAGGCGGCGATGGAGGGCGCGGACTCCATCGGCCTGGCCGTCGTGGCCACCACCTTCACCATCGTGGCGGTGTTCGTGCCGGTGTCCTACATGCCCGGCACGCCCGGCCAGTTCTTCAAGGAGTTCGGCCTGACCGTCGCCATGGCGGTGCTGTTCTCGCTGGTCGTGGCCCGCCTGCTGACCCCGCTGCTGGCCGCCTACTTCCTGAAGCCGGCCAAGAACCCGCATCCGCGCCGCGACTTCACGGGCTTCTATCGCGGCGTGCTGGACTGGTCGCTGGACCACCGGATCCTCAGCCTGATCATCGGCACGGTGATCCTGATCGGCTCGTTCGCCCTGGTGAAGTTCATTCCCACCGCCTTTCAGCCGGCCGGCAACGCCAATTACTACTATCTCAAGGTCCAGGGCCCGCCCGGGGCGACCACGGCCGACATGGAGCGCACCGTCCAGGCCGTGACCGCCATGTTCCGCAAGCGCCCCGAGACGGCGCACGTCTTCGCCCAGGTCGGTTCGAACATCGGCAGCGGTTGGGGCGGCCAGAGCGCCGCCGACATCCGCGACGCCACGGTCACCATCGTGCTGAACGGCAAGCGCGACCTGCGCGTGACGGAGATCAAGCAGGTGGTCCGCGACGGCCTGCACGACATCCCCGACGCCCGGGTCAACCTGCTGGGCGACTGGGGCACGTCCGAGGTTCAGACCATCCTGATCTCCGACGACGGCCCGCTGCTGGAACGCACCGCCGCCCAGATCGAGCGCGAGATGCAAAAGCTGAGCACGGTGGCCGATCCGCGTCCGTCGTCGCCGCCCAGCGGCCCCGAAATCGTCATCCGGCCCAAGCCCGACGAGGCCGCCCGCCTCGGCGTCAACGCCGCCGACATCGCCGCCATCGCCCGCGTGGCCACGGTCGGCGACATCGACGCCAACGTCGCCAAGATGACCCAGGGCGAGCGGCGGATTCCGATCCGGGTGCGCCTGCCGGCCGAGACCCGCGCCGACCTCGAGGCCCTGGGCGCCCTGCGCATTCCAACGGCCAACGGCGGCACGACCCGGCTCGACACCGTCGCCGACCTGTCGTTTCAGGCCGGCCCGGCCAAGATCGACCGCTTCGCCCGCAAGCGGCAGGTGACCATCGAGGCCGACCTCAACAACGGCGCCCAGCTGGGTCAGGCGATGAGCGACGTCGGCAATCTGCCGACCATGAAGAACCTGCCGCCCAGCGTCGGACCGGCCACGGCCGGCGACCAGGAAGCGTTCGTGGAGCTGTTCACCGGCTTCGCCGTCGCCCTGCTCTCGGCGGTCGGCCTGGTGTTCGGCGTGCTGGTGCTGCTGTTCCGCAGCTTCTTCAAGCCGATCACCATCCTGTCGGCCCTGCCCCTGGCGATCGGCGGGGCGTTCCTGGCCCTGCTGGTCACCGGCCAGTCGCTGTCGATGCCGTCCCTGATCGGCTTCCTGATGCTGATGGGCCTGGCGGCCAAGAACTCGATCCTGCTGGTCGAGTACGCGATCGAGCAGGAGCGGTCCGGCATGAGCCAGCGCGAGGCGATCCTCGACGCCTGCCACGAGCGGGCCCGACCGATCATCATGACCACCCTGGCGATGATGGCCGGCATGGCGCCCACGGCCCTGGGCATCGGCACCGGTTCGGAATTCCGCCAGCCGATGGCCGTGGCGGTGATCGGCGGGCTGATCACCTCGACCGTGCTGTCCCTGGTGCTGGTGCCGGTGGTCTACGAGATCGTCGACGACATCGAGCGCTGGCTGACCCCCAAGCTCTCGCGGATGACCACGCCGCGCGAGGCCGATGGGGCGGCCCTGTCGCCGGTCGACCGGCTGTGAGCGTCCACCTGTGAACGGGGGCGTCGTCCGTCCGTTCGCGGCGGGCGACGCCGCCGCCGTGCTGGCGCTGATCCTGTCGATCCAGCGCGGCGAGTTCGGCCTGGCTGTCACCGCCGACGACCAGCCGGACCTGGCCGACGTGCCCGGCTTCTATCAGACCGGCGCGGGTCGGTTCTGGGTGGCCGAACGCGAGGGCGCGGTCGTCGGCACGATCGGGCTCAGGGACATCGGCGCCCAAGCGAACGGGCGGCGAGCCGTGGCCTTGCGCAAGATGTTCGTCGGCCCGGAGGCGCGCGGCGCCCTGGGCGTCGCGGGGCCGCTGCTGGCGACGGCGATCGGCCATGCCCGGGCCCGCGACGTGGCCGAGATCTATCTGGGGACGACCGACCGGTTCCTGGCCGCGCACCGGTTCTACGAGAAGCACGGCTTTGCCCGCATCGCGCCCGAAGCCCTGCCCCCGACCTTTCCGCGCATGGCCGTGGACAGCGTCTTCTATCGTCTGACGCTCTAGAGTCTTTCCCGACCTGATTGCATCAGGCCGGGGCTCTAGATCTTTTGTTTTGACGCATTTTCTTCACGCGAACCGGAATCCACTTCGCTTGAAAATGCTCTAGTCGAGCAGCGAGCTGACCGCCGGGGCGCCGACGGCCTTGCCGCTGATCGGCTCGCACCAGGCGAAGCGTCCGTTCAGCCCGTCGGCGCGCCGCGCCGCCAGGCCGTTCTCGTACATCTCCTGGCCCAGGTCGACGCCGTCCAGTTTCACGATCGCCAACCGGCGATGGAATTCGTCGAAGCCCGCGGCAGGCTCGACGGCGATCTCGCGGGCGTCTCTCATCTTCGCCCGCACCCAGGCCAGCGTGGTCTGGGCCGCCGTGGCCTCGGCCCAGCACCGGGCGTCGGGCACGCCCTGCGGCCCATAGGCGTTGGCCAGGCGCAGGTGCTGGCCGTCGACCACCATGGCGTCGGCGCTCAGCACCCGCACGCGGTCGCCCAGGCCGGGCGGCGGCAGGGGGATGGACGACGGCGGGTCGGGCGTCTTCTGGCAGGCGGCCAGGACGAGCGCGAGCGCCAGGACAGGAAGGTAGGTGCGGACCAAGAGATCACCCCGATTTCACCGTCAGGGTAACGCGTCCTCTCGGAAACGGGAACCGGCGCCCGTTCGCCGGCCCGCGGCGCAGGTCGGGCGGCCCACCGGATGCGGAGCCACGCGTGCAGGCGGGCGAGATCAGGTCGTCATGCCGTGGGCCCCTGACAATCCAGATCAGGTGCGCCTTTCCGGGCCGATCAGAGCCTAGGCGTCGGGATCCTGATCCTCGGCCTCGGTGGGCGCCTCAGAGGCCGCGATCATGGCCATGAATTCAGCCTCGGCCCTGGCCAGGGCTTCCTGAGCGGCGGGCGTGGCGTTCAGAGGACCTCCGATGAGATTGTGCAGGGGCAGGCCCCTGAACTGGTCGTTCGGCGATCTGTTGCGCGTCATCTTACATCCTCCGCCCGGCTCGGTCGGGACGAACCCCATGACAAGCACTATCGGATCTTCCGGTCCGATGATCGAGCCCCCCAAAAGCAAAAGGCCCCGGAGTTTCCTCCGGGGCCTTCGCATTGTCAGCCGAAGCTAAGGATCTTCGAGGTTACTCGACGATCTTGGCCACGACGCCGGCGCCGACCGTGCGGCCGCCTTCGCGGATGGCGAAGCGCAGGCCTTGGTCCATGGCGATCGGGGTGATCAGCTCGACGTCCAGCTCGGCGTTGTCGCCCGGCATGATCNGTGCGGCCGCCTTCGCGGATGGCGAAGCGCAGGCCTTGGTCCATGGCGATCGGGGTGATCAGCTCGACGTCCAGCTCGGCGTTGTCGCCCGGCATGATCATTTCCACGCCTTCGCGCAGCTTGATGATCCCGGTCACGTCCGTGGTGCGGAAGTAGAACTGCGGACGGTAGTTGGTGAAGAACGGGGTGTGACGGCCGCCTTCTTCCTTGGTCAGGATGTAGGCCTCGGCCACGAACTTGGTGTGCGGGGTGATCGARCCGGGCTTGCACAGCACTTGGCCGCGCTCGACGTCTTCACGCTTGGTGCCGCGCAGCAGCACGCCGACGTTGTCGCCGGCCTGGCCCTGGTCCAGCAGCTTGCGGAACATTTCCACGCCCGTGCAGGTGGTCTTCTGGACCGGACGGATGCCGACGATCTCGACTTCCTCGCCGACCTTGACGATGCCCTTTTCGACGCGGCCGGTGACCACGGTGCCGCGGCCCGAGATCGAGAACACGTCYTCGACCGGCATCAGGAACGGCAGGTCCAGCGGACGGGCCGGTTGCGGGATGTACTCGTCGACCGTCTTCATCAGCGCCAGGATCGACTCTTCGCCGATCTTCGGGTCGCCGCCGTCGATGGCCACCTTGGCCGAGCCCTTGGTGATCGGAATGTCGTCGCCCGGGAAGTCGTACGAGCTGAGCAGCTCGCGCACTTCCATCTCGACCAGTTCCAGCAGCTCTTCGTCGTCGACCAGGTCGACCTTGTTCATGTAGACGACCAGGGCCGGCACGCCGACCTGACGGGCCAGCAGGATGTGCTCGCGGGTCTGGGGCATCGGGCCGTCGGCGGCCGAAACCACCAGGATCGCGCCGTCCATCTGCGCMGCGCCSGTGATCATGTTCTTCACATAGTCGGCGTGGCCGGGGCAGTCGACGTGGGCGTAGTGACGGGCCGCCGTCTCATATTCCACGTGCGCGGTGTTGATCGTGATGCCGCGGGCCTTTTCTTCCGGCGCGGCGTCGATGTCGGCGTAGTTCTTCGCCGTCGCGCCGCCGGTCTTGGCCAGAATGATGGTGATCGCCGCCGTCAACGTCGTCTTGCCATGGTCAACGTGACCAATCGTGCCGATGTTGCAGTGCGGCTTGTTACGTTCGAACTTTTCCTTGGCCATTTTCTTAGGTTCCGGGCGTCTTGACGGCCAG
>NZ_LMFQ01000011.1 GCF_001426905.1 Caulobacter sp. Root1455 | reverse complement strand
CACCGCATGGACGAGGTCGAGGCCGCCGAACTGATCGTCGACCTCACCTACACCCTGCCCAAACGCGCCTACAAACTCGATCAACGGCCCGCCTGGGCAAGGCCGGTTGTCGCCAAGACTTCACCTTAGCTTGACGCTCAATATTCAAACTATAAGATATTATTCCACAATGTGAGACTTAAGATCTCGCCGGAGGGGACGACGCCATGACACCCAACCCGCTGCTCGGCGTGCTCTTCCACTGGCTGGGCGGCCTGTCGTCCGCCAGCTTCTACGTGCCCTATCGCGGCGTGCGCCGCTGGTCGTGGGAGATCTTCTGGCTGACCGGCGGTCTGTTCTCGTGGCTGCTGGCCCCCTGGCTGTTCGCCGGCCTGCAGACCAACGACCTGCTGGGCGTGATGGCCCAGGTCCCACCCAAGGTCGCGGGCCTGTGCATCCTGTTCGGCGTGCTCTGGGGCTTCGGCGGACTGACCTACGGCCTGACCATGCGCTATCTGGGCCTGTCGCTGGGCATGGCCGTGGTGCTGGGCCTGTGCACGGTGTTCGGCACCCTGATCCCGCCGATCTTCCGGGGTCAGTTCGGCGAGACCCTGCTGGGCACGCTGTCGGGGCGGATCATCCTGGCCGGCCTGCTGGTCACCCTGGCGGGCATCGTGGTCGTCGCCTGGGCGGGGGCAAAGAAGGACGCCGATCTGTCGGCCGAGCAGAAGAAGGCCGCGGTCGCCGAGTTCGACTTCAGGAAGGGCGTCGCCGTGGCGGTGTTCTCCGGGATCATGTCGGCCTGCTTCGCCTTCGGGCTGTCGGCCGGCGAGCCGATCAAAGCGCTGTCGGCCGCCGCCGGCACCGGCCCGCTGTGGACTGGCCTGCCGACCCTGTGCCTGGTGATGTTCGGCGGCCTGATCACCAACGGCCTGTGGTGCGCCTGGCTGATCGTCAAGAACCGCAGCGCCGGCCAGTGGCTGGGCGCGGTCAGCCCGGCCGAGGCGGCGGACAAGCCTGATACGGCGGCGTTGAAGCGCTCTCCCCTGCTGGCCAACTATCTGCTGTGCGCGGTGGCCGGCACCGCTTGGTACTTCCAGTTCTTCTTCTACACGATGGGCGAAAGCCAGATGGGCCGGTTCGGGTTCTCCAGCTGGACCCTGCACATGGCCTCGATCATCATCTTCGGCACGCTGTGGGGCTTCGCCTTCCGCGAATGGAAGGACGCCCGCCCTGGGGTCAAGGCCATGGTCTGGACCGGCGTCGCCCTGCTGGTCGGGGCGACGGTGATCATCGGCTACGGCAACCGGCTGGGGGCCTAACCCCCGGCCTCCAGGCTAAGCCTCGCGGGGTTGAAGCCCAGGGCCATGCCGATCTCCAGGGCGGCCTCGACCACCTGGGGCGCCAGCTCGGCCATCCGCGCCTCGTCCATGTATTGCGGGACGCTGGACAGGCTGATGGCGGCGACGATCGCGCCGCTGGCGTCGCGGATCGGAGCGGCGATGCAGCGGATGCTGTCGCCGCCGTCCTCCAGGTGCAGGGCGTGGCCCCGCCGCCGGGCCGCCTCCATGTCGCGCCGGAAGGCGGCCGCCTCGGGCGCGTTCGGATCGTCGGAAAACAGCGCGGCCCACCGCGCCGGCGTGTCGATCAGCAGGGCGCGACCCAGGGCGGTGTCGCGGATGCGGTTGCGGTCGCCGACCCGGTGGCGGATCTCCAGGCGGCGCCGCCCGGGGGCCTGGGCGACATAGAGCACGTCGTCGCCGGCCGCGGTTCCCAGATTGGTCGCATCCTGGGTCTCGGCCGACAGCGCCGCCAGCACCGGCCGCGCCACGTCGCCCAGGCCCAGGCGCTCGCTCGCCTGATGACCCAGTTGCACCAGCCGGCCGCCCAGCCGGTAGTCGCGCCCCACCGCCGACAGCAGGCCGCGATCGACAAGGGCCGAGGCCAGGCGATGGGTGGTGCTGCGGGTCAGCCCGACCCGTTCCTCGAACGCCTTGAGGCTATGGGCGCCCTCGGCGACGGCCTCGAGAATGTCCAGGGCTCGGTGCAGGGTCTGACTGGCGCGATCCGCGGCGGCGGACGCTTGAGGCGCGGCTGTATCCGACAAGGCGGCATCCTATCCCGATCACGCCTCTAGATAGCATTGGAATGCCGATTCCAACGATGCCTCCTGGCCGATCCCGGACCGAAATCGTCTGAACTTCGGTCCGGAGGCGTCAGGTCAGCGCGACGCCGCGTCCCAGGCCGCGACGCGATAGCCGTTGGCGTCCAGGCAGCGATTCATGGCCGCCTTGTGGGCCTCGTCCTGGGCTGTGCGCGCGGCGCGCGATCCGCCCTTGGCCTTGTCGTAGGGGACCTTGAGAACCAGGCCCGTGGCGCCCGGATCGAGGTTGCGCGCCGTGGCGCTGGACGACGAGACGTCGAACTTGTCGGTCTTGCCGGCCCGAACCTGGTCGCGGCACGCGGCGAAGGTGGTGGCGAAGGCCTTCTCGTCGGACGCCTTGGACTCCAGGCGCGGCGAATAGCCGGTCTCGCCGCCGCCCATCGCCGAGCAGGCGCCCAGGGACGCGGCGCAGATCGAGGCGGCGACGAGCGCCGACATCTTGGAATGGGTCATGAACTTGTCCTCCCAAAGCTTCGAAAGCCCCGAAGCTGAAGGAGCGCGGCGCGACCGTTCCGGTTCCGCTTGGCGGGCGGCCGGGAAGCTGCGCGCTAGGAACGCCCGTCCCGCCGATCGGTTTGAACGGGGCAGACATGGAGGAAACCAATGTCCAAAGCCCCGCCCATTCCGCCGGAACAACGCGCCTTCAAGGGCCAGAAGCCGGAGATCGAGGGCCAGTCCGGCCAGGACGACCTGCAGTCGCCCGATCCCGGCAACGCCGATGTGAATCTCAAGGAGCAGGGCCGTCACGGCAACCTGCGCCAGAACACCTCCCGCTCCGGCAACGTGCAGGACCGCTGACATGCCCGACAAGAACCCCGCCGCCGACCGCTGGGGAGGCCCCGGCGCCAGCCATGAGAACGCCAAGCGGCCGCGTCCCGACCCCACGGTCAAGGATCCGGACGATCCCGATCGCTACAGCCGCCACAGCAAGATCTCGGGCGGCGGCGGCGAGTCCGACGTCCACCACGCCCACGACCCGGACCGCAAGGCGGACTTCCAGGCGAACGACGCGCAGAAACGGAAGTCCTGAACGCCCGAAAGCCGCGCGTCCCGGCGACCACCAGGACGCGCGGCCTCATCTGAGGGTCACGCCGCGCGGCACATGGCGTCGAGGGCCTGGGGCGCGAAGTCGGGATAGTAGCCGGCCATCATCCGCTCGGCGTAGGCCACAAGATTGGGCAGGCTTTCGGCCCGGCGGCGCAGCGGGGAGTCGAAGAACGGCGTCAGGATCTGGGCCAGCATGGCGAAGACGATGGCGTCGACGCTGGTGGGCCGGTGGCCCATCATGAACGAGGTGCTCCCCAGCATCTCCGACAGGGCCGTCAGCGACCAGGCGCCCAATTCGACGATCTCGTCGGGCGAATGGCGGCCGATGCCGACGGCCTTGAGGTTGGTCTGGACCGCGCCCAGCAGGCCGTCGATGGCGTCGGCCCGCGCCTCGCCCGGCAGGCCGTCGAACCAGCGGGCCGGGCCCTTGGCGAAGTTGTCGTCGTCGAAGAACCGGAAATGGCAGCTGGCCCAGCCCAGATGGTTCTCGACCATCCGCTCGATCGCCCAGGCCTGGCCGCGCTGGGCCTTGCTGAGGCCGGCGTCCAGATCGACGCCGTAGCTGCGCTCGATATAGGCGCGGATGAAGGTGGAGTCGGCGACCTTGATCCCGTCGTCGTCGATCCACGGCAGCTGGCCCTTGGGCGAGGTCTCCGGATGGGCCGGGACCTTCTCGTACCAGAGGCCCGCCATCTTCAGATGGATCTCGGTCTTGGTGACATAGGGGCTGCCCTCGGGGAGGCCATAGGCGGGTCCGGCGGCGTAGAGCGTGATCATGATGGTCTCTCCCTGCTGAGCCGCCTTCCGGTGTCCGTCCCAGAACCCGTATTGCGACAATCGGACGCTACCGCCATCCTGCTGCCAGCATGCTGTCAGCATCGACCGCGCAGAGTGATCCCATGAGACGCGCCGAACGCCTTTTCCAGATCATCCAGATCCTTCGCCGCAACCGGCAGCCGGTCACGGCCGACGCCATGGCGTGCGAACTGGAGACCTCCAAACGCAGCGTTTATCGCGACATCGCCGCCTTGATCGGCCAGAGGGCGCCCATCCGCGGCGAGGCGGGCGTCGGCTACGTGCTGGAGGCCGGATACGACATGCCGCCCCTGATGCTGACACCCGACGAGATCGAGGCCGCCGTGCTGGGGGCCCAGTGGGTCGCCGGACGCGGCGACCCGGTTCTGGCCACCGCCGCCAACGACCTGATCGCCAAGATCGCCGCCGCCGTCCCCGAACAGCTGCGCCCCTATGTGCTGACCCCAGCCACCGGCGCCTCGCCGGCCTGGAACCAGCTGCCGGACGGGATCGACATCGCCCAGACCCGGGCCTGGATCCACGCCGGCCGCAAGATCCGCCTGGACTATCGCGACGAGAAGGGCGCGGTCAGCCAGCGCGTCGTCTGGCCGGTGACGGTCGGCTATCGCGAGACCGTCCGGATGCTGATCGCCTGGTGCGAGCTGCGCAACGACTTCCGCAACTTCCGCACCGACCGGATCGAGGGCGCCGAGTTCCTCGACGAGCGCCACGGCCAGCGGCCCGGCGTCCTTCGGACGCGCTGGCAGCGGGCCCTGGAGGAGGAGCGCAAGCGGTGGGCGGCCAAGGGCGAGGGCTGCGCGCCCTAGCGAGGGTGGATGCTCCGCTTCGGGATACGAAAACCCCGTCCTTCGACAAGCTCAGGATGAGGTTTTCGAATGCCCGGGCCTGCAATGGTCCTCATCCTGAGCTTGTCGAAGGACGAGGGCCACGCACGGCGATTGGAGGTCGATAGCCCCTAGACCCCGTGCCGCTTGGCGAACGTCTCGAACAGGGAGGGCCAGGCGGCGACCGGCTTGTCGACGATCCCGCGCAGGCCGAAACCGTGGCCGCCCTCCTCGAAGATGTGCATCTCGGTCGGGATCGCCTTGGCCTTCAGGGCCGTGAACATCATCAGGCTGTTGGCCACCGGCACGGTCTTGTCGTCGGCGGCGTGGACCAGGAACACGGGCGGGACGCGGTCGGTGACGTTCTGCTCGGGCGAATAGAGGGCGATCTGCTCCGGGGTGGGCGACGGGCCCAGCAGTTGCTTGCGTGAACCGCCGTGGGCCGGCCCGTCGACCATGGTCACCACCGGATACATCAGGCACGACAGGTCGGGCCGGGCCGACAAGTCGTCGGCGGCGTCGACCCGGTCATAGACCTTGGCGTCGAAGCGGGTGGTCAGGCTGGCGGCCAGATGTCCCCCGGCCGAGAAACCCATGATCGAGACCCGCGCGGGATCGAACTTCATCGCCGCCGCCTTCGCGCGGACCAGCCGCACGGCGCGCTGGGCGTCCTGCAGCGGGGCGTCGGGACCCGCGCCCCAGTGGTCGCCCGGCAGGCGGTAGAGCAGGACGAAACAGGTGTAGCCGCGGTCGGCCAGCCAGCGGGCGGTCTCGAAGCCCTCCTTGTCGCTGACCACGCGCTCGTAACCGCCGCCGGGCATCAGCACCACCGCCGCGCCGTTGGCCTGGGCCGGGCGGAAGACGGTCAGGGTCGGCTTGCGGGTGTGGGTCGTGGCGCGGTCGCGCAGACCGCCGGCGACGGTGCGATCGACGACGGTCTCGACGACCGTGACGCCGGCCGAGCCGGGCGGGTCGCCGGGCCACAGGGGAAGGACTTCGGTCGGATCCATCGGGGCCTTCGCGGCTTGAGCGAGCTGGTCCGGCTTGGCTTGAGCGGCGCCCGCCAGCAGCGATGTCAGCAGGCCGCCCGTCAAGGCGCCCAGGGTTCCCCGGCGATTGAACATGCGACCTCCCTAAGCGACGCGAACGGACCCTAGGGCGGGCTTCCGGTCCCGACAAGTCACCGGTGTCAATCCTCGCGGATCAGGGCGTCGCGAACCTCAGGTGATGCAGCACGATCCCGCTGGTGGTGGCCACGTTCAGCGAGTCGAAACCGCCCGCCATCGGGATGCCGATGGTCCGCGCCCGGTCCATGACGGCCTGGGACAGCCCCGGTCCCTCCGCCCCCAGCAGCACCGCCGCGCGGGCCGGCGGGTCGAGCCGCGCCAGGGTCTCGCCGGCCGCCGGGCTCAGGGCCAGGCCCTGGAAGCCGTGGCGCTCCAGCAGGCCGACCACGTCCTCGCCCGGCGTCAGCCAGGCGGTCGGCACGCTGAGCGTCGCGCCGATCGAGACCCGGATGGCCTTGCGATAGAAGGGGTCGCAGCAGTCGCCGTCCAGGATCACCCCGTCGACCCCGAACGCCGCGGCGTTGCGGAAGACGCCGCCCAGATTGTCGTGATTGGCGATGCCCATCAGCACCAGCACCACCGCGCGCCGCGCCGCCTTTTCCGGGACCTGGGCCAGCAGCGCCTCGGCGGACAACGGCTCGGGCTTGGCGCCCACGGCCAGCACGCCGCGATGGAGGTGGAAGCCGGCGATCGCGTCCAGCACGGCCTGGCCGACGACATAGACCGGAACGCCGCGCGGCAGGCCCTCGAACACCTCGCCCAGCTTGTCGGCGCGCTTGCCGTCGATCAGCAGCGACCGGACCCGTTCGGGCGCGTCGCGGACGAAGGCCCGCAGCACCGTCTCGCCCTCGGCGATGAACAGCCCCTGGCGGCCGACCAGGTCGCGCTCCTTGATGTCCCGGTAGGCCGCGACGCGCGGGTCGTTCGGATCGTCGATGGGGATCAGGTCGGGCACGGGTCCCTCGGGGAAACGGGTTTAGCGCACGCCCCGTATCGGAAGGATGGCCAGACCGCCAGCCGCCGCCAGTCCCGCGGCCACCAGATAGAGGGCGTGATAGTTGACGTGGGCCGGACCCAGCACCCACATCGCCAGGATCGGCGCCATGGCCTGGGGCAAGGTGTTGGCCAGGTTGATCACCCCCAGGTCCTTGCCCGCGTCCTTCTGCGAGGGCAGCACCTGGCTGACCAGGGCGATGTCGACGGCGTAGTAGCAGCCCACCGCGCAGCCGAAGATCACGAAGCCGGCCACCACCACCGGCCAGCTGGGCACCAGCGAGAAGACGACCATCGCTCCAGCCAGCACCAGGGCCGCGCCGGCCGCGAACAGCTTGCGGCGCTTGAGGCGGTCGGACAGCATCCCGCCCAGCATGCCGCAGGCGACGTTGGTGCAGGTGGCCACCGTGGTCAGCAGCGCCATGCCCTGCTCGGCGCGACGACCGGGAAACAGATCCGAATAGTGCAGCGCGTCCTGCAGGTAGAACAGCATGTAGCACTGGGTCAGGGTGATCGCGACCAGCACCATGAAGCGGCTGACCCAGGCCAGGGCGAAGTCGGGATGGGCCCGCGGATTGATCCAGAACCCCGACAGGAAGTCGCGCCACTTGAACGGCGGCCGCTCGCCGGCGGGCAGCGGCGTGTCGTTCAGGCCCAGGGCGAACGGGGCGATGGCCACCAGAAGCACCACACCGATGGCGAAATAGCGCGAGGCCTCGCCGACCAGCAGCCCGCCGACCAGGATCACCCCGGCCATGGCGCCGATCGGGTGGCCCAGGCTGAGAAAGGCCGCCACCCTGCCCTTCTGGTCGTCGGGCACCCGGTCGGGCAGCACCGCCAGCAGGGCCGAGAACAGCACGTTGAAGGCCAGCTGGAAGCAGACGATTCCCGCCATCAGGTGGACCGTGCTCTTGGCCATCATGATCAGGAAGTACGAGGCCACCGTGCCCAGCGCGCCGATCACCATCCAGGGACGCCGGCGACCGAAACGCGACGTCGTCCGATCGCTGATGGCGCCCGCCACCAGGTTGGCGATGCTGGCGGTGACCGCGCCGAGGACGGCGACCTGGCTCAGCACCACGGCCTTGTTCGCCGAATCGATGGCCTCGGCCTTCAGCGGCAACAGCACCTGGAACAGGGGCATGAAACTGACATAGGCCCCGATCTGGGCCAGGGTGAAGGCGGCGATGAAGCTGGGCTTCACGGGAATTGTCGGTCTTGCCGTGTCGATTCCCACCGCCTCCGCCGTCGTCATCACGCCTCCCCAACAAGACGCGGTCTGCGCCGCGATTGGCTCGGACACTGGCCCCCCGCGCCAGGGGACACAAGCCGCCAGCGACGACAAAGCAGGCGTCACGGCTTGGGAACGCGCTTTTTTGAATCGGGAGCGTCGCCTTATGCCGCGCAGTTGCTCTAGGTTGGCGGGATGAAGATGAGTCCAAGCAACCAGGACCGAAGCAACCGGGCGGGCCCATGGCGTCGGTGACGATCTATGACGTTGCGGCGCGGGCCGACGTGTCGATCAAGACCGTCTCTCGCGTGATGAACAACGAGCCCAACGTGCGGCCGCAGATGCGCGAGCGCGTGCTCGAGGCGGCCGGAGCCCTGGGCTATGCGCCGAACCTGTCGGCCCGCAGCCTGGCCGGCTCGCGCTCGTTCGTGATCGCCGTCTTCGTCGACGCCTCCCTGACCCTGGACCACTGGCGCAGCGAGCGCGGTTCGGACTACCTGCAGCGCATCCAGCTGGGCGCGACCGTCGAGACCCGCGCGGCCGGCTATCACCTGCTGGTCGAGCTGATCGACCACGACGGCCCGCGCGTGCGCCAGGAGGTCGGCGCCCTGCTGGCCGCCCTCAAGCCCGACGGCGTGATCCTGACCCCGCCGTCCTGCGACAACGAGGTCGTGCTGGAGCTGCTCGACAAGGCCGGCACGCCCTATGTGCGCCTGGGTCCGGAAAAGCCCGAGGGCGCGGGCCCCCGCGTGCACATGGACGACGTCGCCGCCGCGCGCGAGATGACCGAGCACCTGATCGACCTGGGCCACACCCGGATCGGCTTCATGGCCGGCGACCAGCGCTACGGCGCCAGCCAGGCCCGCCGCGAGGGCTACCTCGCCGCCATGAAGGCGCGCGGGCTGAAGGTCGACAAGGCGTGGGTCCGCGAGGGCGACTTCACGTTCGAGTCCGGGCACAAGGCCGCGACCGCCCTGATCGCCCTGCCCGAGCGGCCGACGGCGATCTTCGCCTCCAATGACGACATGGCCCTGGGGGCCCTGGCGGCGGCGGCCGAGGCCGACCTCTCGTGCCCCGGCGATCTGTCGGTGGCCGGCTTCGATGACAGCCCTGTCTCGCGCCTCAGCCGTCCGCAACTGACCACCGTCCGCCAGCCGCTGGTGGAGATGTCGACCCTGGCGACCAAGATGCTGATCAACGGCGGGGCCCGCAATTCGGAACCCGGACAGCGGCCCCGCGACGAACTCCTGCCCTTCACCCTGATCCACCGGGCTTCGACGGCGCCGCCGAGGGGGTGAGGTGGATCGCGGTTTCATGACCGTCCTGCGCCAGACCGCTAGAGGTACGAGCGAGTTCGACCCCCAGGGACCTAGCCAGCCGGATCTGCGCAGACTTCCCGCACGCGCCCGCGCAACCAGCGATGAGCTGGATCGGCGTCCATGCGTGGGTGCCAGAGCATCGACACCGAAAACTCGGGGACAGGCATGGGCAGTTCAAAGCTGACGAGACCGTCTCTCAGTCCCTGCGTATGACGCTCAGGCACGGTGGCGACCAAGCCCGCCGACCTCGCCAGTGAGATCGCGGTGGCGAAGCCGCCCACGACCGTGGCCACTTCGCGGACGACGCCGATACGCGCCAGAGCGTCGTCGATGAGGCCCTTGGCGAGCGCATCTCGCGATACGGCCACATGGGGCGCGGCCGCATAGCGCGCCGGCGTCATCGCGCCCGTCGTTATCTCATGCCCCTGGCGCACCATCCCGACGTAACGATCGCGAAACAGGACCTGGGTGCGAAGTTCGGGCCCCGTATCGCCTTCCACCACGCCCGTCTCGAGGTCGATAAGACCGTCGCGCAGCGGCTTGCTGTCCTTGTCGGGCTTCTGAACGAAACGCAGCTGGACGCCCGGCGCCTCGACAGCCAGGCGCCCGATCAGCGCCGGGCCGAAGGTTTCCACGAAGCCTTCGCTGGTGCGCAGGGTGAAGGCGCGCCGCATCTGCCGGAGGTCCAGCGCTTCGACCGGTCGAAGCACGGCCTGCGCGTCCTGGACAAGTTGGGCGACGCGGTCACGAAGCTCAATCGCCCTGGGCGTGGGGACCAGCTCCCGCCCAGCCCGCACCAACAGGGGATCGCCCGTCACCTCTCGCAAGCGCGCCAAGGCGCGGCTCATGGCCGAGGGACTGAGTCGCAGGCGCGAGGCCGCTCGCGTGACGCTGCCCTCGGCCAGCAGCACGTCCAGCGCCACCAGAAGGTTGAGGTCCGGAATCTGCATTCGCGCACAGTAACACCCGCCCATGACATGGCGTCAAACGCAATGAATCAGTGAAATTCGTGCGCGTTCCGCCACACCTTGGCCAGCGCTAGCTTTCATCGAACGCCGCTCTCGGCGCGAGAGGAAAGCCGATGCACAGGAACTCGCTTCAAACTTTTATCGCCGATGTCCGGGCCAGCTGGGGTCCGCTTTCGAGCGACCTGATCGCCGATTGCCGGGGCCATCTGCGGGCCCTGCTGCACGCCGCCCCGACCGAGGACTGGCTTGCCGCGCTGCTCAACGAAAAGCCGGCCAGTCAGGAGCTTTATCGCGATCCCGACCATGGCTTTGTGCTCCTGGCTCATACCGAGCAGGAGGGCCTCTATCGCCGGCCTCATGACCATGGGCGTAGTTGGGTGCTGTACGGCGTCCAAAGCGGCGACGTCGAGATGGGCAGCTACGGCCGGACCGCGGATCCGGACGGACAGGTACGCCTTGTCAAACGGGACACGACCCTGGTTCGGCCTGGAACGGCCATGACCTACCTGCCGAGCGATATCCACGACACGCACTGCAGGACCGGCCCCGCCCTGCTCTTCCGCTTCACCGAGCGCGACCTGCAGGTCGAAGACAAGCAAGAGGGCCGGATCACCCGCTACGCCGATCAGGACGGCGTGTTCCGGATCGCCCGTCCATGACAGGGCGCGGTCGCTCGACGCTGGCGATCGCCTCGGTGTTGACGGCGCTGATGCTCGTGGTGCTGGACGCCTCGATCGTCAACGTGGCGCTGCCGACCCTGGCTCGCGACCTGCGCGTCTCGCCCGCCGCGGCGGTGTTGGTCGTCACGGCCTACCAGACTGGCCTCGTCATGGCGCTCCTGCCCTGCGCGGCGCTCGGCGAAAGCCTGGGCCACCGCCGGGTTTTCATCGGCGGCGTGGCGCTGTTCACCGTGGCTTCCGGCCTCTGCGCGATCGCGCCGAACCTGGCGTGGTTGGTGGTGGCCCGCCTGGCCCAAGGCCTGGGCGCCGCGGCGGTCATGTCGCTCGGCGTGGCGCTGCTGCGGACCGTCGTCCCAGCGCACAGGCTGGGCGTGGCGATCGGCTGGAACGCCTTGGTGGTCGCCCTGACATCCGCGGCGGGTCCGACGGTCGGCGCGCTCGTCCTGTCCCTGGCGAGTTGGCCCTGGCTCTTCGCCATCAATCTGCCGCTGGGTTTCTTGGTGCTTGCAGCGGCCAACGCCCTCCCGCTCGCGCCCGGCTCGGCGCGTCGCCTGGAGCGGGTGAGCCTGGCCCTGAGCATGAGCGCGTTCGGCCTGCTGATCGTCGGCGCGGAAATGATCGTGAAGGCGCCGGCCATAGCCGTGGTCGCTTTCGCCGGGGGCGTACTGGGCCTGACGACGCTGATCCGGCGCGAAGCGTCCCACGCCGCTCCGCTCCTGCCGCTCGATCTCCTTCGCGCGCCATCGTTCCGCCGATCCGTCATCGCGTCGGCCTGCTGCTTCATCGGCCAGGGCGCGGGGCTCATCGCCCTTCCCTTCTACCTCCAGCACGGCCTTGGTCTCAGCCCCCTGGAGGCTGGCCTCTACATCACGCCGTGGCCGCTGATGGCCGCTGTGTCCGCGACGCTGGCCGGGCGCATGGCAAAGCCCTCCACGACGGCTCTGCTGTGCGCCACCGGCTGCGCCTTGCTATCCGCCGGCCTCCTCGCGGCGTCCGCCTGGCCGCTGGCCGAGGCGCCTGTCACGATCGTGCCCATCGTCATGCTCTGCGGGCTCGGCTTTGGACTTTTCCAGGTAACCAACAACCGCAACATGTTCCTTTCGGCGCCGATGGAGCGCAGCGGTGCGGCGGGTGGTCTGCAATCCATGGCGCGTCTGACCGGCCAGACAGCGGGGGTTGTCGTCATGACGCTGCTGTTCAGCCGGCTCACGCTCGACGCCGCCCCGCGCATCGGGCTAGCCATTGGCGCCCTCCTGACCCTGGCGGCCGGCCTGCTCAGCACACTTCATAAAACAGAGCGCGAGGCGCACCCGGCCTGAAGCGATGCGCTGCTGGAAAAGGCGTGAAGGCCATAAAGCTTCCTTCAGGGGGCCGTCGCAACGCCAGGAGCGGACGTTTGGGTCGGAGCGGAAAGCTGACTTTCCGCTCGCGCCGTCGTTTGGCGATCTCTAGCGCCGCGCGCCGTCTTCGCGGCCGTACTCCATCCCCAGCCAAGCCAAGCGCGCCGTTTCGGGGCCATAACGGTGGGTCATTTCGGCCAAGGTCCAATCCAACACCGCGGCGGAGCCGCCGGCGGGGGTTGTGAGCACGATGGCATCGGCCTTGTGCGGCGCGTCCGGCAGGATCGTCAGGCCGTGGCGAGACCGGACCGGGCCAGAGCCGGCGACGACGACCTTCGTGCGCAGGCCGCGACGCCATGCATCAGCCTGGAGCGCCAGCGCGATCTCGTCGACGCCGGCCTGGAGCGGAGCTTCGACCGTTTCGTGTTTCCAGACGGCGGCGAGATTGGCCACGCCCACGAAATAGTCGGATCGCTCGACCTTGAACTCGGCGGTGCGATGGCGCGGGCTCCAGTCACCGGCTCCCAGTCGCGCCGCCGTCGCCTCGGCCGCCTGGCGGCCAGCGATCGCCTCGATCAAGGCCAACGAAGCGGGGATGGACGCCGAGACGCCGGTGGTGCTGATGACGCGGCCGTCCTGCACCCAGCGGCGGTCGCGCACCCAGGTGGTCTTTGGATAGGCCTTCTCGAGCTGTTCAAGCGCAGCGAAGTGGGTCGTCGCCCGCTTGCCGTCGAGGAGGCCCGCCGCCGCCACGACCCGGGCGCCCTCGCAGATCGAGACGATGACCGCGCCCTGGGCGGCCTGCTTTCGGATCCAGTCGACCAGCGCCGGGCTCTTGGGATGAAGTTGAGCGGGCACGATGACAATGTCGGCGCCCGCCGGCTGCGCGACGTCGAACCGCGCCGTCGTCTGATCGGGTCGAATCTTCACGGCCATCTTCAACTGCAGCGGCCCATCGGCGGTGGAGAGGCCCACCACATCGGCGACGCCGGAGTCCTTCAAGACGCCGTAGGGGATCAGGAAGTCAGTGGTCTCCGCCCCGGCCGAGTCCGCGACCACGGCCACCAGAGGCCGTGTCCGCCCGGCCTTGGGCGCGGGCAACACGATCACGGATCGAACCGCATCGGCCTGGACGGCGAGCGGGGCGGCCGCGGCGGGCGCTGTGGGCATGCCGGAGGAGGCTGAAGCAAGAAGGGCCGCGAAGGCGACGGAGAGGACAGGTTTGCGCATCGAAGACTCCGGGGGGCTATGAGGCGCGAACCATAGGCTGGCGACAAATGGCGGAAATGTCATTTCCGTCGCGAATTCGGCCATCTCAATCATGCTCCGCATCGACGCGGACACATCCGTTCCGGCTAGGGACGAGCCTCCAGACGCGACGGCGACGGCGATAGCAGCCGCGCGGCGAGATAGCCGCCGGCCGCGACGTCGTAGGCGAGACAGAACATCGGCCACCAAGCCGGCGCGCCCGGATTTTCGACGAGCGTGGGATGCACGAGATCGAACATCCCGTGGCCAAGCAGCGCGGCCACGACCAGCCACAGGTTCGACTTGAAACCGACCACGGCCAGGGCGACGAACACGGCCAGGATCGCGGTCTCGGCGGGAAGCGCCTGAGCGCCGCCCATCACGGCGAAGAGGTCGTAGTAAGACGCGATCACCATCAGGACGACCGGATAGAACGCCCGACCGCGATCGAAACCGACAACGGTGGCGAAGACGCCCACGCCCAGGGCCAGGCCTGCTCCGAAGAGATATTCCATGAGCGTTCCCTCGACCCTTGCCGAAAGCGGCGGAGCCCGCGAATGAGCCCCGGGACGGAGGTTCGAAGCTCGGGAACTTCGAACCTCGCGCTTCGGCTAGGCGGACTGGTCAGCGGTCGCGGGCGCACCGCAGGCGCAGCTTTCGCCGCACTTGCAGTTGGAACCGCATCCGCAGGCGCAATTTTCGCAGCCGCAGGGCTCGCAGGGGCATTGGGCAGGCATCTTGAATACTCCTTGTTCGGTTGTGGACGCCATCACCCTAGCCCGCGCCCCGCTTGGCTTAAATGTCAGATGAGCCGCATTTTCCGCCACGCCATTTCCGACCAAGCCGAGGGCCTGCTGTTTGGCGAAAATCGCGACAATCTTGTCATTTAGGACAGGAACGCTCCGTGATCCGCTGCATCCCACACTCGATGTCGGGAGACCCAGATGCCCCAATTCGCTCGCATAAACCGTCGATCTCTCGCCTATCGCGTCCTTGGAGGCGTGGCTCTGCTGGCCGTCGTGCTCGCGGGTGGTGTGGCGGCGGCGAAACCCAGGGATCTGAACATATCGTTGGATCGCCCCAGTGACCGGGGCGTCTTCCGCGTTCGGATCCAAAGCCAGGTCGCGCCGATCCCGTTGTCGCGCGTGCATCCGTGGACGGTTCACCTGACCGATCAGGCCGGCCTTCCCGTCAGCGGCGCGGTCATCGCCATCGACGGCGGCATGCCCGAGCATCACCACGGCCTGCCGACCGCGCCGCGCGCCGCGTCCGCCGCCACGCCCGGCGACTACCTGATCAGCGGCATGAAGTTCTCGATGACGGGTTGGTGGGTGCTGAATCTGTCGATCAAGGCGCCGGATGGGCGGACGGACCGCATCACCTTCAATATGGTCCTGTGAGCCGCCCCTGGATCATGATGGGCGCGACCCTGGCGACGGCGCTGGCGCTCGTCGCGGCGGCCGAGCCGACCTGGTCCGCGGCGGACCTCAAGACGCTGCGGGGCCTCTGGATCGGCGCATTGAAGCCGCCTCCCCCCGATCCCTCGAACAAGGTCGCCGACAATGCCAAGGCCGCTGACCTGGGCCGTGCGCTCTTTTCCGATACGGGCCTGAGCGCCAATGGCCAGGTCTCGTGCGCCAGCTGCCATCAGCCCGGCCACGCCTTCACCGACGCCCTGCCCACCGGACATGGCGTCGGAACGGGAAACCGCCGCACCATGCCGATCGCTCCGGCCGTCTATTCGCCCTGGCAATTCTGGGATGGGCGCGCCGACAGCCTGTGGGCCCAGGCCCTGGGGCCGGTGGAGAACCCGGCTGAGCATGGCTTTTCCCGCACCGAGGTCGCGCGGGTTCTCGCCGCGCGCTATTCCGACGCCTACGAGCGCCTCTTTGGGCCGCTGCCGGACTTGGCGGATCGCAACCGATTTCCTCTCCGGGCCGCTCCGGGCGGCGATCCAGCGGCCAAGGCGGCCTGGGAGGGAATGTCGGACGCCGACCAGATCCTGATCAACCGCGTCTACGCCAATTTTGGCAAGGCCGTCGCCGCCTATGAGAGGACCTTGAAGATTCGCCCCAGCCGGTTCGACGCCTATCTGGCCGGTGTCTTCGGCGCGCCCGATCCGCATGCGCGGCTGTCACCCGACGAGTTGGCCGGCCTGCGGCTCTTCATCGGAAAGGGCCAATGCGCGAACTGCCACAACGGTCCCCTGCTCTCCAACCACGGCTTCGCCAACACCGGCGTCCCGGCCCATCCGGATCTGCCTCGCGATCTGGGGCGCGCCGCCGGCGTGCGCGCGGCGGTCGCCGATCCCTTCAACTGCAAGGGCGTCTACAGCGACGCCCCCGCGGGTTGCGAGGAACTGGAGTTCGCGGTCATCGACAATCCCGGCCAGGTTCGAGCCTACAAGGTCCCTTCGTTGCGCGGGGTGGGACAGCGCGCGCCCTACATGCATGCCGGGCAGTTCTCCTCCCTGGAGCAGGTTGTCGACCACTATAGCCGCGCGCCGCGCGCGCCCGACGGCGCGTCGGAGATCAAACCGCTCCGGCTCAGCGCCGATGAACGCCGGCAGATCGTCGCATTCCTTCGCACGCTGGACGAACAGCCCGCCCCCTCCCCGCACGGTTGATCATGGCGCCGACCTTTCGAGCGAGCCCCAAATCCCGTCCGCGCCCTACTGACGCTGATGGCGGCCGAACCTGGCGCGATAGTCGCCCGGGGTCGCGCCGACCCGCTTGTGAAAGGCCCGGTGCAGGGCGTCGAGGCTGCCAAAGCCCGAGCGATCCGCCACACGCGCCAGCGGCCAATCGGAGGTTTCCAGCAAGGCCTTGGCGCGGTTGACCCGGGCCATTTCCACGAACGCCGCCGGCGTTGTTCCGGTCTCCTTGTGGAAGACGCGGCTGAAGGTCCGCTCGGTCATGCCGGCCTTGTCGGCGAGGCTTGGCAGTGTCCGGTCCCCGCTCGGATCGGCGCTGATCTCGGCGATCAGGGTGCGCAGTTTCGGCGTGGCCGCGACCTGCACATTGAGGCCGGTGCTATACTGGGTCTGCCCGCCCGGCCGGCGCATGAAGAGGACGAGATTGCGGGCGATCGCCAGCGCCAGCTCGGGTCCGCAGTCCTCCTCCACGAAAGACAGACAAAGATCGATGCCGGCGGTCACGCCGGCGGACGTGTAGTACGGCGGATCGGCCACGAAGATCGCATCCGGCTCCAGCCTAACGGCCGGTCGAAAAGCGCGCATCTCGTCGCAGACTTCCCAGTGGGTGGTCGCGCGCCGACCGTCCAGCATCCCCGCCGCGGCCAGAACGAACGCGCCGGAGCAGACACTGCCTATGCGTCGCGTGAATCGTGCCCGGTCCGTCAGCCATTCGAGCACGCCGGCGTCGCGCATCCCCAGCAGACCGTCCTCGTCCCCGCCCGCGACCAGGATCGTGTCGAGGTCGGCGGGAAGATCGGCGAAGGCTACCGAACCGGTGATGCTGAGTCCGGAATTGCAGACGATCTCGCCGCCGTGAGGCGAGGCTAGGATCGGCTCGTAAGCGGTGACATCGCCGAACCGGTTGGCCATGGCGAAGACCTCGAAAGGTCCGTTGAGATCGAGCGATTGCGCGCCGCGATAGCCGACGATGGCGATCTTGCGTGGAGGGGTTGGGAAGGCAGGCATGGCGGAAAGTGCGGCTCATGCGACGTTTGCGCAAGCTCGTTGGGCTCCTCGGCGCCAGGAGCGGACTCTGAGGCCGCTCCGGCATCCGGACGTTCAGCCGAGACCGCGCCGCGGGGGCCCAGCCCCTTCCCGCGGTGTGATCATGTAACGCGTTCTCAAGTTCGCCGCCCGAAGCTATAGAACGACCATGCGTCGAACGATGACATGGTGGCGGAACCTGGGTGGCCTTATGGCCGCCTGCGTCCTCGCGCTGCTCGTCGTCGCCCCCACGGTCAGCATGGCGACTTGCCTGTGCGCGAATGACGCCGCCATCGTCAGTGTCGAGACGGGCGCGGTCATCGTCCAGGCCGTCCAGGGCGCTCCTCAGGATCACGGCGCGCCTTGTGAGGCGGCCTGCTGCGTGAGCGGCCACTGCCACCACGGCGGGGCCATGCTCGACGCACCGGTCGCGGCGGTTCCCGCCCTGGCTCCCGTCGCCCCCCAGCACGCGATGACATCTGCCCACGCGCTCGCCTCGCGAACCATTTCCGGCCCCGACCGACCGCCTCGCGCCTGACGGCCTGCGCGCATTTCGCGCGCTGTCGTCCATCCTTCGCGAGGAATCCTCATGTCATCGAACCGATGGTCGCTGCGCGCGGCCTTGGCCTGCGTCGCTTCCAGCCTGTTTTGCGCGTCCGTCGCGGCTCAGACAGCACCGACGTTCCACGCCCTGTTGAAACAGACCCAGGCCTCCGCGCCGCGCCTGGCGCTAGGGGCCGCCGAGACGCGGGTGGCCGAGGGCCAGGCCGCGCAGGCCGCCGCTCGCCCCAACCCGACCCTTGGCCTGATGGTCGAGAACGCCGCCGGGTCCGGTCCCTACAAGGACTTCGACAGCGCCGAGACCACCCTGTCGATCGAGCAGCCGCTGGAACTGGGTGGCAAGCGCGCGGCGCGGATCTCGGCGGCTCAGGCTGATCTCGCCGTCGCCCAGGCGCGCGCCGCCTTGGGGCAGGTCGATTTTGCTCGTGATCTGGCGCTCGCCTACGCCAACGCCGAGGCGGCTCAGCAACGCCTCGCCATCGCCAGGGACAGCGTTGATCTGGCCCAGGCCGATGCCAGGGCCGCCCGCCTCCTCGTGGACAATGGAAAGGAGGCCCAGGTTCGGGCCGTCCAGGCCGACGCCGGGCTGGCCACGGCGCGCGCCGATCTGGCCACCGCCCAGGCTGAAGCCGAGACGACCCTGGCCCGCCTGAGCGCGCTGACCGGCTCCCCCGAGACCTACACCGCCGTCACCGGCGGTCTGCTGGACGCCGCACCAGCGACACCGCCAACGGGGGCGGCTTTCAGCCCGGCCATCGCGGCCGCCCGCGCCGAGCGCGACGCCGCCGAGCGTCGTATCGCCATGGAGCGCGCCCGTCGCGTTCCCGATCTGGCCGTCAGCTTCGGGGTACGCCAGTTCCAGGGCGACGATTCCACGGCGGCCGTCTTCGGCATCTCCGCCCCGTTGCCATTGTTCGACCGCAACCGAGGGGCGGTCGCGGCCGCCACCGCCAACGCGCAGGCCGCCCAGGCTCGGCTGGCCGTGGCGCAGGCTGAGCAAGATGGCGACCGCCGCGCCTCGACCGCCCAGGTCGCCGCCGCGGGTCAGACTTTGGAAGCCTCCCGGCAGGCGGAGAACGCGGCGTCCGAGGCCTATCGCCTGGACCGCATCGGCTACGACGCCGGCCGCCTTCCGCTATCCGAACTGCTCGCCGCCCGCCGCGACCTGATCGCCGCGCGCGGCCGGGTCATCGACACCAAGCTGGCGCGCGTCAAGGCGCTCGCCGACCTCGCCCGCACCCAGGGCGCTATTCCCTTCGGAGATCAACCGTGATCGCTCGTCGCTCCGTCATCGCCTCGGCGGTCGCCCTTATCGCCGCCGCCGGCCTCGGCTACGGCGCCTCCCAATTCGTCGAGAGCCGTTCGGCCGCGCCCGCCCATGAAGAGGAGGGCGCGGAGCACGAGGAGCACGGCGCAACGGACCTGGTGCCGCTGAAGCTCGCCGACGCGGCCGCGGCCGGGGTCTCCGTTGTCACGCCAGGACGCGGCGGCGGCGCGGATATCCTGTTGCCCGGGCGCGTGACCCTGGCCGCCAACGCCCTGGCCGCCCTGGGCGCGCCGGTGTCGGGCACGGTGGAGCGGGTTCACGTCTCGGCCGGCTCCAACGTCGCCGCCGGATCGCCCATCGCCACCTTGCGCAGCGCCGACGCCGCCTCTGGCCGCGCGAGCCTCGACGCCGCCGGAGCCGGGGTAAGGGCCGCCCAGGCCGCCGCCAGCCGCGATCACCGCCTGTTCGACGCCGGTGTCGTCGCCCGCCAGGATTGGGAAGCCAGCCAAGCCGCCGCCGACAAGGCGCGGGCCGACTATCGCGCCGCCCAGGCCCAGGTTCGCGCCATGGGCCAGCCGGGAGCCGACGGCGTCACTGTCCTGCGCAGCCCCATCGCCGGGGTCGTGACGCGGATCGAGGCCCAGGTCGGCGGCTTCCTCACCCAGGGCGCGCTTGTCGCCGAGGTCGCCGACCAGAGCCGTGCCGAATACGTCTTCGACGCCCCCGCCGCCGCCGCCCGCTCTATCCGGCTCGGCCAGATGATCCACGTCCAGACCCCTGACGGCCAGGAAGCCCCGGCGACCATCAGCGCCGTGGCTCCCGGTGCGTCCGGGGGCAACACCGCCACCGTCCGGGCGACGCCGTCGAGCAGGACCGCACCCGCCGGGTCGGTCGTTTCCGCGCGGGTGATGACGGGGGCAAGCGCTAGTTCGGAGGGAGGCGGCGCGATCATCGTGCCCAGCGAGGCCGTCCAGACGGTCGAGGGCCGCCCAGTCGTCTTCGTGGTCGAGGCCGGCGGCTTCCGCGCCAAGCCCGTGACCCCCGGCCGCGTCGCCGCCGGTTCCACCGAGATCCTGCGCGGCCTGACCGGCGCCGAGCGCATCGCCGGCAAAGGCGCTTTCCTGCTCAAGGCCGAACTCGGCAAGGGCGAAGCGGGACACGAGGACTGACCATGCTCGCACGCCTGATCGACCTCTCCGTCCGTTTCCGCTGGATCGTGGCCCTGCTGGCCGCGGCCTTGCTGGCCTATGGCGGCGCGCAACTCTCCGGTCTGCCCATCGACGCTGTTCCCGACATCACCAACCGTCAGGTGCAGATCAACACCATCGCGCCCGCCCTCGGCCCGGAGGAGGTCGAACGCCAGGTCACCTTCCCGGTCGAGACCGCGCTGGCCGGCATCCCTGGCCTCGTCGAGACCCGCTCGCTGTCGCGTCACGGCTTCTCGCAGATCACCGCCGTCTTCACCGACGCCACCGACCTCTATTTCGCGCGCAACCTGATCAACGAGCGCCTCCAGGCCGCCCGCGCCACCCTGCCTGACGGACTGGAGCCCAGCATGGGGCCGCCGGTCACGGGGCTCGGCGAGGTCTATATCTGGACGGTCGAACTGTCGGGTCCAGCGGCGCGCCCTGGCGCGGTCTATGTCACCCCGGAGGGCGACCGCCTGACCTCCGACATCGAGAAGGCCACCTATCTGCGCACGGTGCAGGACTGGATCGTCGCACCGCAGCTGAAGACGCTGAAGGGTGTGGCCGGCGTCGATGTGCTTGGCGGCTACGTGAAGCAGTATGTCGTCCAACCCGATCCGGCCAAGCTGTCGGCCTTGGGCATCAGCCTGCCCCAACTGATCGACGCCCTGGAGCACGCCAACCGCGTCGAAGGCGCGGGCTACGTCCAACGCGGCGGCGAGGCCTATATCGTTCGCGCCGATGCCCGAGTGAAGACCCTGGGCGAACTGGCCGAGACCCCCGTCGGGCGGCGCGGCTCGGCGGTGGTCCGCGTCTCCGACGTCGCCACCGTCGTCGTCGGCCAGGCCCCGCGCCTGGGTTCGGCCAGCGAGGCGGGCCGCGAGGTCGTCATCGGCACGGCCTTGATGTTGGCCGGCGAGAACAGCCGCACCGTCGCCGCGCGGGTGGGCGAGCGCCTGAAGGACATCCACGCCAGCCTCCCAGCGGGCGTGGTCGTCAAGCCGGTGCTGGACCGCACCGACCTGGTGGACGCCACCATCCGCACGGTCGAGCACAACCTGGCCTTCGGCGCGCTGCTGGTCATCGCCGTGCTGTTCGTGGCCCTGGGCGACATCCGGGCGGCGATCATCACCGCCCTGATCATCCCGCTGTCGTTCCTGTTCGCAGCCATCGCCATGCGGCGGTTCGGGATCAGCGGAAACCTGATGAGCCTGGGAGCCTTGGACTTCGGCCTGATCGTCGATGGCGCGGTGGTGGTGATCGAGAACACCTTGGGCCGCCTGACGCTCCGGCGGAGCGAACTGGGGCGGTCTCTGGACGCCCGCGAGCGGATCGAGATAGCCGCGTCCTCGGCTCGCGAGATGGCGCGGCCCGCCGCCTTCGGCCAGGCCATCATCCTGATGGTCTACGCCCCGTTGCTGGCCTTCGAGGGGGTCGAGGGCAAGATGTTCGGCCCCATGGCCGCGACGGTGATGTTCGCCCTGGCCGGAGCCTTCCTGCTATCCCTGACTTTCGTGCCGGCGATGGCGGCCTTGCTGATCGGCGACCCGAAGGGGCATAGCGAGACCCGCCTCATGACAGCCGCCCGCGCACGGTTCGAACCTGCGTTGCGCCGCCTTGTCGCACGGCCCGTCGCGGTGGCGGCGGGCGCGGGCGTGGCGCTTCTGATCGGCGTCGTCGCCTTTCTGAGCCTAGGCCGCGAGTTCATTCCCACGCTCGACGAAGGCGACCTGATGGTTCAGGCCTCGCGCGTGCCGTCGATCTCGCTGGAGCAGAGCCAGGCCATGCAGTTCCGGGTCGAGAAGACCCTGGCGGCCATGCCGGAGGTCGCCCTGGTGTTCACCCGCACGGGCACCGCCGAGATCGCCTCGGACCCGATGCCGCCCAGCGCCTCGGACACCTTCGTCATCCTCAAGCCACGCAAGGACTGGCCCGATCCGCGCCTGCCCAAGGCCGAGCTGGTCGAGCGCATGGAGAGCGCGCTGGGCCAGCACCTGGGCAACGCCTACGAGTTCACCCAGCCCATCCAGATGCGGTTCAACGAGTTGATCGCGGGAGTCCGTTCGGACGTGGCCGTCAGCGTCTATGGCGACGACTTCGCCGTCATGGATCAGACCGCCCAGAAGATCGCCAAGACGCTGCGCGGCGTGCGGGGCGCGGCCGACGTGAAGGTCGAGCAGGTCTCCGGTCAGCCGACCATCACGGCCACGGTGGACCGCACCGCCGCCGCCGCCCTCGGCGTTCACGCCAGCGACGCCGCCGACGCCCTGGCCATCGGCCTTGGCGGACGTGAGGCCGGGCATATCCTTGAAGGTGACCGGCGGTTCGATGTCGTCGTCCGCCTGGACGAGCAGCGGCGCAACGATCCGGCTGTCATGGGCCAGCTGCCGGTCATGCCCGAGGGCGCGCCGCCCGGCACGGCGGCGATCCCGCTCTCGAGCCTGGCCCGATTTGACGCCACCGAAGGCCCCAACCAGATCAGTCGCGAGAACGGCAAGCGCCGCATCGTCGTCCAGGCCAATGTCCGAGGCCGTGACCTGGGCGGCTTCATCGCCGACGCCAAGACCGCCGTGCGCGAGGAGGTTCCGCTTCCCGCCGGCTCATGGCTCGACTGGGGCGGCCAGTTCGAGAACCTGGAGCGGGCCTCCGCGCGCCTGGCGGTGATCGTGCCGGTCGTCTTCCTGGTGATCGTGATCCTGCTCTACTTCGCCCTCGGCTCGGCGGCGGAGGCGGCCCTGGTCTTCGCCTGCGTTCCCCTGGCCCTGGTCGGCGGTGCGGTGGCCCTAGCCCTGCGCGGCACGCCGTTCTCGATCTCCGCCGCTGTCGGCTTCATCGCGGTGTCGGGCGTGGCGACGCTGAACGGCCTGGTGCTGATGCAGAGCATCAAGCAACGGCTGGCGATCGGGTTGGAGCCGGTCGAGGCGGTGGTCACCGGCACTGTCAGCCGCCTTCGGGCGGTTCTGACGACCGCTCTCGTCGCCATGCTCGGCTTCCTGCCCATGGCGGTCGCGATCGGTTCAGGGGCCGAGGTGCAGAAACCGCTGGCCACCGTCGTCATCGGCGGCCTGCTGACCTCGACCGCGCTGACCTTGCTTGCCCTGCCGGTCTTCGCGGTGTGGCTGGCGGCGCGAGGGTGGATGCGGGGCGACCACGTCGCACAGTGTAGCCGATCACCTCAGCCATAAGCGAAAACGCGCCAAACCCAGTCGATTGACTTCATCAGCGCCAAGTCGACTCCCCCTCACCCCCGCACGAAGATGTTCCGCAGCCACTGCGACCCCGCCTTCGCCGCCAGGCCCCAGTCTTCGCTGTCGTCCACGGCCTCGGGCTTGTAGCCCCAGGGATTGAACAGCTTCAGCCGGTTGACCTTGAAGGCCGAAAGGTCGCGGGTGACCAGGGTCAGGCCGTGCTCCAGGGCGGTGGCCGCCAGCAGGGCGTCGCGGGTGTCGGTCAGGTGCAGCCGGGCGCGCCCGCGCACCACGGCCGCGTCGACCGGCAGGACCCGCCCTTCGAAGGCGCCGGCGACCTGATCGTTCAGCCAGGTCCGCAGGGCCAGGCCCGCGGTCTTGTCCTTGCGCTCGACCCGCGCCGCGCCGGTCTCCAGCTCCAGCAGGGTGATCGCCGAAATGAACAGGCTGGACCGGGCCACGCCGGCGGCCCAGCCGGCCAGGCCCGCGTCGGTCCCGCCGGTCTTGGCGTTGCGCAGCTCGAAGACGATATCGGTGTCGAGCAGGTACATCAGCTTCGCCGACCCATGGGCCGATCCCAGGCTTCGTCCGACCGGACCTCGGCGACGTCCAGGGCGACCGGCGCGGCCATGGCCAGCAGGTCGACGATCGTCTCGCTCTGGCCCGACAGCTTGCGATAGGTCTCGATGCTCATCAGCACGTGGGTGGTCTTGCCGCGGTCGGTGACGAACACCGGCTCGATCCGCGCCGCCCGCTTGGCCTGGCTGACATCCTGATTGAAGTCACGGCTCGAGATGACTTTCATGTGCCTACGTACCTACATTGACAAGGCTGTCTTGTAGGCACGTTACTACATTGTGGCGTTCGGGCAACAGGAAATTAGCTAGCAAAAACAATCTTCTGCGCGCCGGTGTCAAAAACGCTTTTTGGCCTTGTCTCGAAAACCCAACTCTGCGCGGCTTGAGCTCAACGGCGGTCAACGCCGAAGGGATTCAACAGGGGGGACACGCGTGTCCGACATCATTTCGAGCCTCATCGCCACGGCGGGGGGCATTCTCTCGCCGCATGGCCCGGCCACCAAGGTCGCCGCGCACAGCTACACGCCCGGCGACTTCAGCGTGCACTTCTTCCTGCAACTGGCCGTCATCATACTGGCCTGCCGCGTGGTCGGCTGGCTGGGCCAGAAGGTCCTTAAGCAGCCGCAAGTCGTGGGCGAGATGATCGCCGGCGTGGTGCTGGGCCCGTCCCTGCTGGGCCTGCTGTTCCCCGACTTCCAGACGATGCTGTTCCCCAAGGAAACCAAGAACATCCTGTATGTCGGCGCCCAGCTGGGCGTGGGCCTCTACATGTTCATGGTCGGCACCAGCTTCCAGGCCGACCACTTCAAGGCCAAGGCCAAGAGCGCGATGAGCGTGTCGTTCGCCGGCATCGCCGCGCCGTTCCTGATCGCCGCCCTGATCACGCCGTTCCTGCTGAAGGTTCCAGGCTTGTTCGCCCCGACCATCGGTCAGGGCGCGGCGACGCTGTTCATGGGCGCCTGCATCGCCCTGACGGCCTTCCCGATGCTGGCCCGGATCATCAATGAGCGCGGCCTGGCCAAGACCTCGCTGGGCACGCTGTCTCTGACCGCCGGCGCCTTCGACGACGCGGTGTCCTGGTGCGTGCTGGCCGTGGTGCTGGCCACCTTCGGCGGCGGCCCCGGCGTGGCCTTCCTCGCGATCGGCGGCGGCCTCGCCTGGGTCGCGTTCGTCACGACCTTCGGCCCGAGGATCCTGGCGCCTCTGGGCCGCATGGTCGAACGCGAAGGCGAGATGAGCACCACGGTGCTGGCCCTGGTCATGCTGGCCTTCTGCGTCTCGGCCTTCCTGATGGACGCCGTGGGCATCCACGCCATCTTCGGCGGCTTCATCCTCGGCGTGGTCATCCCCCGCGGCAAGCTGGTCGAGGAACTGAAGAAGAAGGTCGAGCCGCTGGCGGTGATCCTGCTGCTGCCGATGTTCTTCACTTATTCGGGCCTGAACACCCGGATGGACATGGTCAACTCGCCCACCCTGCTGCTGATCGCCCTGGGCATCCTGGCCTGCTCGATCCTGGCCAAGTGGGGCGCCTGCTACGCCGCCGCCCGCCTGACCGGCGAGAACCACGCCACCGCCATGGGCATCGGCGCCCTGATGAACTCGCGCGGCCTGATGGAGCTGATCATCATCAACATCGGCCTGCAGAAGGGCATCATCGGCCCGACGCTGTTCTCGATGCTGGTGCTGATGGCCATCATCACCACGGTCATGGCCAGCCCGCTGTTCGAGATGGTCTACGGCAAGAAGGCCCGGGAATCCGGCGAGCTGGACGCCGTCGACGGCGTGATCGCGAAAGCCGCCGCCTAAACCTCCGAAGTCGCCTCCCTAGGCCCTCGCTCCCCTGCCGGAGCGAGGGCTTTTTTTTGGGGGGGCGTGAAGGCTACCGGCCGAGTGCGGACATTTTCTGGCGCCATGCAGTCGCTGAGCACCTTCCCTCTGATGTCCGCTCCTCACCACGACGGCCTTTCAGGACCCGTGAACGCGCCCCTTCAGGCCGGTTCCAGCGAACGGTCGAAGCCGAAGCGGTTGATCTGGGCGATCAGGTCGCGGTGGCTGGGCAGGTCGTGGGTGGCGCGTTCGCCGAAGCTCTTGATCTTGGCGAACAGCTTGTCGGCCGCCGCCACGTCCGGAAATTCGCTGCGCCCCGGCGACAGGTCGGTTTTGAAGCCCATGCCGTACAGGATGTACTGGTAGTTGAAGAAGGCGAAGGTCTCCAGATCCAGGATGAAGTCGTAGCGGGTGGGCGGACGCCACCGCCACTGCTCCAGCAGGTCGACCAGCCGCTCCGGCATCGAGGCCGGGTCGGCGTTTTCCCGCCAGAACGGCTCGGTCCGCTGACTCAGGCAGTAGTGCAGCTTCAGGAAGGTGATGATGTTGTCAAAGCGGGCCGTCATCAGTTCGTTGAAGCGGAAGGCCGGGGCGCTGATCGGACCGTTGTGCGGGAACAGCTCGGCGATGATCGCCACCGCCGCCTCGATCAGCACCACGCCGGTCGATTCCAGCGGTTCCAGGAACCCCGCCGACAGGCCCACGGCCACGCAGTTCTTGACCCATTGCTTGGTGCGATAGCCGGCCTCGAACGACAGGGCCCGGGGCGCGATCTCCACGCCCTCCCCCACATAGCCGCGCAGGATCGCCTGCGCCCGGTCGTCGTCGATGTGGTCGCTGGAATAGACCGTGCCGACGCCGCGCGCGCCGTTCAGGCCGATGTCCCAGGTCCAGCCGGCCTCGTGGGCGGTGGCGATCGTGAAGCTCTGGATCGGCGCGTCGGGGCGGTCGTAGGGGATCTTGCAGGCCAGGGCCCGGTCGGCGAACAGGATCGGCCGCGCCGACTTGAACGGAGCCTTCAGGGCCTGGCCGATCAGCTCGGCGTGGAAGCCGGTGCAGTCGATATAGAGGTCGGCGTCCAGGCGGCCGTGCTCGGCGCAGATCACGTGGTCGATGGCCCCGGTCGCGTCCAGCTCGACGCCGGTCAGCAGGCCCTGCAGGTGGCGCACCCCCAGCTCGCGGGCCCGCTCGGCCAGCACCTGGGCGAGCTTGGCGGCGTCGAAGTGGTAGGCGTAGTTCAGGGGCCCGGAGAAGTTGCCCTCGTGCGGCCGCTTGGGCGCGCGCTGGGCGTCGGCGACCCGGGCCTGGATGGTCATGGCCTCGGCGAACGGCGCGCGCGTCGCCTCGTTCTGCAGCAGCCAGTAGGGCGCCAGGCTCGCGCCGTCGGTCGAGAACGGGGCCTCGAACGGGTGGAAGTACTGGTGGCGCTCGCCGCTGTCGGTCGGCGCCCAGGCCCAGTCGTTGAAGCGGATGCCCTGCTTGAAGGTGGCCGAGGTCTCGCGGATGAACCGGGCCTCGTCGATCCCGAGGAACCGCAGGGTGGTGCGGATGGTCGGGAACGTGGCCTCGCCGACGCCGATGATGCCGACGTCGGGCGATTCCAGCAGGGTGATCTCCAGGTGCGCCTGCTCGGCCACCCGCAGGGACTTGGCCAGATAGGCCGCGGTCAGCCACCCGGCCGTGCCGCCCCCGACGATCAGGAGTCTTCGTCTACGATCCATGCCGCCTTGATAGCGCCCTCAGCGGCAAAAGCGGAAAGCAAAGTTCAGCGGACGGGGACAGGCGCGTGCGCCCGCCCCCGATCGATGTTCGGCGCCTCTACCGACCCGGTCGCCCGGAAGCCGCCACGCGTTCGCGGACCTGGTGCGCCGGGTTTTCGCGCATCGAACCCGTGCGGAAGCCGCCCACGTGGTTGGACAGGTCCGCCGCCTCGGCGCGCAGGGCGTGGGCGGCCTCGGTCGATTGCTGGACCATGGCGCTGTTGCGCTGGGTCACCTGGTCGAGCTGGTTGACCGCCACATTGACCTGGCCCAGGGCCGAGGCCTGCTCATTGGCCGAGGCGGCGATCTCGTCGACCAGCGTGTCGATCACGCCGACCTTCTCGACGATGCCGCGCAGGGCCGCGCCGGTCTTGCCGACCAGATCGACGCCCTCGCCCACCTGGCGGCTGGAATCGACGATCAGGGTCTTGATCTCCTTGGCCGCCTCGGCCGAGCGCTGGGCCAGGGCCCGCACTTCCTGAGCCACCACGGCGAAGCCGCGGCCGGCGTCGCCGGCCCGGGCCGCCTCGACCCCGGCGTTCAGGGCCAGCAGATTGGTCTGGAAGGCGATCTCGTCGATCACGCCGAGGATCTGCGAGACCTTGGCCGAGGAGGCTTCGATCTGGGTCATGGCCTCGGCGGCGCGGGTCACCACCACGCCCGAGGCCTGGGCGTCGTCGGCCGCCTCCCTGACCTGGGCCGAGACGGCCTTGGCGCTCTTGGCGGTCTGCTCGACCGTGGCGGTCAGCTGCTCGACCGCGGCGGCGGTCTGCTGCAGCGTCGCGGCCTGCTGCTCGGTGCGCTCGGCCATGTCGTCGGCGGCGCGGGCGATGTCGTCGGTTCCGGTCCGGATGCCCATGGCGCCGCGCGACACCGCGCTCATGGTCTTGTCGAGCGCCGCGGCGGCGTTGTCGAAATCGGTCTTCAGGCGCTCGAACTCGGGCGACAGCGCGCCCTCGATGCGCACCGACAGATCGCCCGCCGCCAGTCGCGACAGGGCCACGCCCAGGGCGGCGACGGCGGCGGCCTGCTGTTGCTCGGCCGCCTGACGCCCGGCCTCCAGGCGGTCGCGCTCTTCCAGCAGGACCGAGAAATAGGCCGAGACGGCCAGGTCCATGTCGAGGAACACCGCCTTGGCCAGGGCCGAGACCTGATCGGCCGCCGCGCTGTCGGCCTTGCCGCCGCCGAACGGACCGCTCTTGACCCGCTTGCCCAGCACCGCGTGGATCAGCTTGTCCAACACCAGGGCGTAGCCGCCGATCGACCAGCGCGGCTCGAGACCGGCGCGCGCGTTGGACTGGCCGATGCGCTCCACCGCCGCCACGTAGTCCGCGCCCTGGTCGCCCGACAGCATCCGCCGCCAGTGCGCCACCTGCCGGGCCTGGGCGCCGTCGCCTCGTCCGTCCTTGAACAGGGCGCGCGTTTCGGCGAAGCCGCGCAGTTGTTCGTAGAAGCTGTCCAGCGCGCCCGGGATGGCCTCGTCCAGCGCCGGCTTGGCCGCCTGCAGCGCCGATCGCGACCGCTGGTCGAACCGCATGAAGCTCAAACGTTGATCGAGCTGGTGTTTGTCGCTCATGCGGCGGGCCCCGAGTCACAGAAAACCATTAGGCCAACAGCCGTGACGGGAATTTGTTAACCGAGATTGAAGCGCGGCCCCGGACCGGCGCGCGGCATTTGCGCATAGGGCGAATCTTATATAAGATGAGACTTATATAAAAACCCAACCGATCCGGAGGACATCGCATGACATTCGACGCTCACCGTCTTGTCGGCGCCGTGCGGCGCAAGGTCGAAAGCCGCGAATGGAAAGGCAAGACCGCCCGCGTGGTGATCGCCGACCGCACCTATCCCACCGACGTCGACGACGTCTGGGACGCCCTGACCAACCCCGAGCGGATCCCGCGCTGGTTCATGCCGATCAGCGGCGACCTGCGCCTGGGCGGCCGCTACCAGCTGCAGGGCAACGCCGGCGGCGTCATCGAAGACTGCGACGCGCCCAGACGCCTGGCGGTGACCTGGGAAATGCGCGGGCAGACCAGCTGGGTGATCGTCGTCCTGACCGCCGAAGGCGAAGGCGAAACCAGGCTGCGGCTCGAACACATCGCCCACGAGGACGAGCAGTTCCTGGGCTTCTGGGACCAGTTCGGCCCTGGCGCGGTGGGCGTCGGCTGGGACCTGTCGCTGCTGGGCCTGGCCGAGCATCTGGAGACCGGCGGTGCCCCGGCGACGGCCCGCGACGCCGCCGTCTGGCTGACCCAGGGCGACGGCAAGACCCTCGGCGCGGCGGCCAGCAACGCCTGGGCCGAGGCCGCGATCGCGTTCGGCACGGACCCCGAGGCCGCCCGCGCCGCCGCCGACCGCACCACCGCCTTCTACACCGGCGGCGGCGAGGGCCAGGGCAAGCGCGACTGATGCACGCCTTCGACGTCCTCGGCGACCCGGTCCGCCGCCGCATCCTGGAACTGCTGTCGGCGGGCGAGCTGGCCTCGGGCGACATCGTCGCGGTCGTCCAGAAGGAGTTCGCGATCAGCCAGCCCGCCGTCTCCCAGCATCTGAAGGTGCTGCGCGACAGCGGCTTCGCCACCGTGCGCGCCGACGCCCAGCGACGAATCTACGCCATGGACGCCGCGCCGCTGCAGGAGGTCGACGCCTGGCTGGACCCGTTCCGCCGCTTCTGGGACCACAAGCTGGACGCCCTGGCCACGGAGATCGCGCGCGGAAAGCGGGATCGGAAATAAACAGGCTCGCCTGACGAAGTCGGGGCGCCGCTTTTCAACGGCGCCCCGCGCTGGCCTCGATGGCGGTTTCGGGACCAATCGTCAGTTCAGATCCAGGCGATCGGCGTTCATGACCTTGTTCCAGGCCTTCACGAAATCCTTGACGAACTTCTCGCCCGAGTCCGCGCAGGCATAGACCTCGGCGAAGGCCCGCAGTTCGGCGTGCGAGCCGAAGATCAGGTCGACGCGCGTGGCGGTCCAGCGCGACTCGCTGCTCTTGCGGTCATGGCCCGCGAAGGCGTTGACGGCCGTGGGGCTCCACGTGGTGCCCATGTTGAGCAGGTTCACGAAGAAGTCGTTGGTGAGCACTCCCGGGCGATCGGTGAACACGCCGGCCTTGGAGCCGCCGGCGTTGGCGCCCAGCACCCGCAGGCCGCCGACCAGCACCGTCAGCTCCGGTCCGGACAGACGCAGCAGCTGCGCCCGATCGACCAGGGCCTCCTCGGG
The DNA here is from genome assembly GCF_001426905.1 of Caulobacter sp. Root1455. Lineage (GTDB taxonomy): Bacteria > Pseudomonadota > Alphaproteobacteria > Caulobacterales > Caulobacteraceae > Caulobacter. The sequence goes on along the minus strand of NZ_LMFQ01000011.1, from coordinate 19,738 downwards.
CGCCATGAACTGCGTGACGTCGCGGCGATAGTTGCGGAAGCCGTCGGACAGGGGTTCGAGCGGCGCGAAGGAGTCGGCGTCGGTCTGCTCGGCCGAGGCGTCCATGCGTCCCGGCGTGAAGGGAACATCCACCGGCGTGCCGGCGTCCTTGGCGGCCTTCTCGACCGCCGCGGCGCCGCCGAGCACGATCAGGTCGGCCAGGGAGATCTTCTTGCCGCCCGCGGCCGAGGCGTTGAAGTCCTTCTGGACGCCCTCCAGCGTGCTCAGCACCTTGGCCAGGACGGGCGGATCGTTGACCTCCCAGTCCTTCTGCGGGGCGAGACGGATCCGCGCCCCGTTGGCGCCGCCGCGCTTGTCCGAGCCGCGATAGGTCGAGGCCGAGGCCCAGGCGGCCCTGACCAGCTCGGACACCGAAAGGCCGGAGGCTAGGATCTTGGCCTTCAGCGCGGCGATGTCCTGGGCGTCGACCAGCGGGTGGTCCACGGCCGGGATCGGGTCCTGCCAGATCAGGTCTTCCCGCGGCACCAGGGGACCCAGGTAACGCGGCTTGGGCCCCATGTCGCGGTGGGTGAGCTTGAACCAGGCGCGGGCGTAGGCGTCGGCGAACTGGTCGGGATGCTCGAGGAAGCGGCGCGAGATCTTCTCGTACGCCGGGTCGAACCGCAGGGCCAGGTCCGTGGTCAGCATCCGCGGCACGTGCTTCTTGGAGGCGTCATAGGCGTCGGGAATGTCGGCCGGAGCGTTCTTGGCCCGCCATTGCTTGGCGCCGGCCGGGCTCTCATGCAGCTCCCATTCGAACTTGAAGAGGTTCTCGAAGAAGTGGTTGCTCCAACGGGTCGGCGTCTGGGTCCAGATGACTTCCGGGCCGCCGGTGATGGCGTCCGGACCGATCCCGGTCCCGTGCTTGCTGCGCCAGCCCAGGCCCTGGTCCTCGATCTCGCCGCCCTGGGGTTCGGGTCCGACGAACGAAGGATCGCCGGCGCCGTGGGTCTTGCCGAAGCTATGGCCGCCCGCGATCAGGGCGACGGTCTCCTCGTCGTTCATGGCCATGCGCGCAAAGGTCTCGCGGATGTCGCGCGCCGAGGCCACCGGGTCGGGATTGCCGTTCGGGCCTTCGGGATTGACGTAGATCAGCCCCATCTGCACGGCGCCCAGCGCCGGGTGCAGCTGGCGCTCGCCGCTGTAGCGCTCGTCGCCGAGCCAGCTGCCCTCCGGCCCCCAATACAGCTCCTCAGGCTCCCAGGTGTCGGCCCGGCCGCCGCCGAAGCCGAAGGTCCTGAAGCCCATCGACTCCAGGGCGACGTTGCCGACCAGCACGTAGAGGTCGGCCCAGGAGATCTTGCGGCCGTACTTCTGCTTGATCGGCCAGAGCAGCCGGCGCGCCTTGTCGAGGTTGGCGTTGTCGGGCCAGCTGTTGAGCGGCGCGAAGCGCTGCTGCCCGCCGCCCGCGCCGCCGCGCCCGTCGCTGATGCGGTAGGTGCCGGCGCTGTGCCAGGCCAGACGGATGAAAAGACCGCCGTAGTGGCCGAAGTCGGCGGGCCACCAATCCTGAGAGTCGGTCATCAGGGCGTTCAGGTCGGCGATCAGGGCTTTGAGGTCGAGGCTCTTGAATTCCTCGGCGTAGTTGAACGCCTCGCCCATCGGGTCGGATCGCGGCGAATGCTGGTTGAGGCTTTCGAGACTAAGGTTCTGGGGCCACCAATCGCGGTTGCCTCTGCCGCGGCCGTGTCCCACGGGGCACTGACCTTGAACGCCGCCCTCGACATTCCCATCCATCGCTGTTCCTCCGGTTGGCTTATGGCTGCTCGAACCCGACGCGGCCTAGTCAACCTCGATCCACCGATAGGTAAAATTGATTGTTCCTATCATCACGATAGGCGCTGCCACTCAGGGCGGGGGCGAGGCGCCGATCGGGTCGCCGGCTAAGGTCAGCGCACGGCGCAAACTGGACTTGGGCGGGGGGAACGAAAACCTCGTCCTTCGACAAGCCCGGGATGAGGTTTTCTAGCGCCGCCGCCTGCACTTGGTTCTCATCCTGCAGCTTGTCGAAGGACGAGGACCACGCACCAGACTTGAAAATCGATAGGCCCTAGGCCGTCCAGAGATACCGCCAGGTCTCCGAGATCGCCTGGTCGCCGCGGGTCAGGCGCAGGGACAGGTCCATGCTCGCCGCCTTGGGCCGCACGCCGAACGCGACGCGGGCCGAGGCCTCGTCCGGATAGGGCGACAGGTCGCGCCAGACGATCTCGCCGCCCTGGGCCTGGAGGTCCATCGCCACCCCGTCCAGCCCCTCGGCCAGGGCCCCGCCCTGCAGATCGACGGTGAACAGCCGCAGGCCGGCCTGGGCGTCGGCCCCGGTGCGGGTGCGGAACACCCGAGCGTCGGGGCTGGCGAAGCGCTCCTGGCCCCAGTGCAGCCGATAGCGCAGGTCGACCTGGGTCCCGGCCGTCCACGGCGCCTTGGGCCGCCAGAACATGGCGATGTTGTCGTCGCTCTCCTTGGTGGTGGCCAGCTCGGCCAGGTGCACCGCGCCCTCGCCCCAGGCGTCCAGGGGCTCGACCCACAGGCTGGGCCGCAGGTCGTAGCGGGCCTGCAGGTCGCCGAAATCTTCCAGCGCCCGGGCGCGCTGCACCAGGCCGAAGCCCTTGGGGTTCTCGTCCGGAAAGTTGCTCAGGCGGTGGGCCTTGGGGTTCTGCAGCACGCGCCAGATGTGCTCGCCCCGCCCCGTCCAGATCGCCAGGCCGTCGCTGTCATGCACGGCGGTGCGATAGTCCTGGAGCGGCGACGGATCCGCCACGTTGAACAGGAACATGCTGCTCATCGCCGCCACGCCCGCCTTGGTCACGGCCGTGCGCGGGAAGACGCTGGCGGCGACGTCGAACGTCACGTCCTCGCCCGGGCGGATCGTGAAGCTGTAGACGCCCGCGCAGCTGGGACTGTCCATCAGGGCGTGGACCAGCACCGCATCGCCATCAATGGCAGGACGTTCCAGCCAGAAGGCGGTGAAGTCGGGGAATTCCTCGTTCGGCTCGCCGGCCCCGATCGCCAGGCCGCGCGCCGACAGGCCGTAGCGCTGGCCCCGGCCCAGGCTGCGGAAATAGCTGGCGCCCTGGAACACCGCCACCTCGTCCATCTTGTCGGCCTCGTTCAGCGGCCACAGCAGGCGAAAGCCGGAGAAGCCGCTCCAGCTCTTGGCGACGTCGGCGTGCTCGCCGGGGATGTCGAACATCGCCGGGTCGAAGACGATCGGCCGCGCCAGGCCGGCGGCGACCTCGTAGATCGGCAGCGGACGCGGATACAGCCACGCGGGCGGAAAGAACTCGGCCCGGAACGCCGGCCGACGGTCCTTCCAGAGGTCGGCTTCCTGCCGGAAGCGGATGCGGAAGTAGTCGTCGTAGGACAGGCCGGTCATGGTCGGCGGCGCGGGCGGCTTGGCGTAGGGCGCGGCGGCCAGGCTCCGGGCCCGGTCGCGCAGCCCCTCGACCGAGAACGGCTGGCTGACGGCGTCGTCGACGGCGGGCGTCTGCGCCGCCGCGGCCAGGCGCGGCGCCAGGGCGAGGACCGCCGACAGCGAAAGACCGCGCAGCGCCGCGCGGCGGTTGACCAAACTTGAGACCATGCGGGCCTTCTAGAGCAACGCCCCCGTTGCGCGCCATAGAACGCACCTTTAGCGACAAGGGTTCGCGGTTTCGCCCCGATCTGGACATGCCCGCTGGCGCGACGCGGCGCGCCCGCCTATTTCTAACGCTGCAAGCGTTGCAACAAGCCTGGCCTTGGCACGTTTGGGCTTGGTCGGGCGACTTGATAAGGTTCGCCGGCGGACAGAGGGACCGACAAGACTTCATGGGCGCTCCGGCTGATTTCACCCTCAAGGAGACCGCCGGCCACAAGACGGCCGTGCTCTCGGGGGACTGGACCGCCCGCGGCATGGTCGACGCCGGCGAGCGCCTGGTCCAGGCCATGGAGGGCTCCAAGGCCGTCGACCTGGACCTCAGCGACATCAGCCGCTGCGACACCGCCGGCGCCTACGCCATCATCCGCGCCGCCGACGGCCGGATCAGCGCGGGCAGAATCAAGGCCGGTCCCCGGGTCCTGCGGCTGCTGCAGCTGGTCGACGACGCCATCCAGGTCGAGCCCGAGGCCGCGCCGGCGCGCAAGGGCTTCACCGCCCTGCTGGAGCGTATCGGGCGCGGCGTCTACGGTCTGGGCGACGATCTCTACGGCACCCTGGCCTTCCTGGGCCACCTGCTGGTCGCCATCGGCCGCTGCATCGTCAAGCCAAGCCGGATCCGCTGGGCGCCGGTCGTGGCCCTGGCCGAGCGCGCCGGCCTGGACGCCATCCCGATCGTCGCCACCACCACCTTCTTCATCGGCGCGGTCGTCGCCCTGCTGGGGGCCAACCTGCTGACCCAGTTCGGGGCCCAGGTGTTCGCCGTCGAGCTGATCGGCATCTCGGTGCTGCGCGAGTTCAACATCCTGATCACCGCCATCCTGCTGGCCGGCCGCTCGGCCTCCAGCTTCGCGGCCGAGATCGGCTCGATGAAGATGAACCAGGAGATCGACGCCATGCAGGTGATGGGGGTCGATCCCTACGAGGCCCTGGTCCTGCCGCGCTTCGCCGCCCTGCTGCTGACCATTCCGCTGCTGACCTTCGTGGCCACCCTGGCGGGCCTGGCCGGCGGCATGCTGGTCACCTGGGCCGTGCTCGACCTGTCGCCGACCTTCTTCCTGCAGCGCATGCAGGACTCCGTCGGCGTGCAGCACTACTGGATCGGCCTGTCGAAGGCGCCGGTGATGGCCATGGTCATCGCCGCCATCGGCTGCCGCCAGGGCATGGAGGTCGGCAACGACGTCGAGTCGCTGGGCCGGCGGGTCACCGCCGCCGTGGTCCACGCCATCTTCGCGATCATCGCCATCGATGCGGTGTTCGCCCTGATCTACATGGAACTGGACCTGTGAGCGCGGCCAAATCGTCCCAATCCAAGGCTCTGGCCAAGGCCCAGTCGACGGCCGCCCCCCAGGGCGAGGACGAGACCGCGTCGACGGCCGAGGCGCCGCCGATCCGGGTCACGGGCCTGGTGTCGCGGTTCGGCGACAACGTCATCCACGACGGCCTGGACCTGACCGCCAATCGCGGCGAGGTGCTCGGGGTGGTCGGCGGCTCGGGCTCGGGCAAGTCGGTGCTGCTCAACACCATCATCGGCCTGAAGATCCCCGACGGCGGCTCGGTCAAGCTGTTCGGCCAGGACATGGCCGACGCCTCGCGCAAGCGCTGGAACATCATCGAGCGCCGCTGGGGCGTGCTGTTCCAGCAGGGGGCGCTGTTCTCGAACCTGACCGTGCGCGAGAACGTGGCCGCGCCGCTGCACGAGCACACCCGCCTGCCCAAGGGCGAGATCGAGCACTTGGCCGACCTGAAGATCGCCCTGGTCGGCCTGCCCGCCCGGGCCGGCAACCTCAAGCCCGCCGAGCTGTCGGGCGGCATGCGCAAGCGCGCGGGCCTGGCCCGCGCCCTGGCCATGGACCCCGAGCTGCTGTTCCTGGACGAGCCCACCGCCGGCCTCGACCCGATCAGCGCCGCGGCCTTCGACACCCTGATCAAGGACCTGTCCGACAGCCTGGACCTGACGGTGTTCATGATCACCCACGACCTGGACACCCTGTACGAGATCACCGACCGCATCGCGGTCATCGCCGACAAGAAGGTCGTCGCCACCGGCTCCGTCCACGAGCTGGAGAAGAACGACCACCCCTGGATTCAGGAATACTTCATGGGGCCGCGCGGTCGCGCGGCCGCCAGCCATTCGACGCCCCGAGCCCCTACCGAGCCGGCGCCCCAGGCGACACCGAGGACGAGCTGATGGAAAGAAACGCCAACTACGCCTTGGTGGGCGCGGCCACCCTGATCCTGTTCATGGGGCTGCTGATCTTCGCCGTCTGGCTGGCCAAGCTGAGCTTCAACCAGGAATACGACCTGTATGACGTCCTGTTCGTCGGGCCCGTGCGCGGCCTGTCGGACGGCGGCGAGGTGCACTTCAACGGCATCAAGGTCGGCGAGGTCACCAAGATCGCCCTGGACAAGTCCGACCCCAACCGCGTCATCGCCCGGGTCCGCGTCACCTCGGACGTGCCGATCAAGACCGACAGCTTCGCCACGCTGGAGCCCCAGGGCATCACCGGCGTGAACTATGTGCAGATCACCGCCGGCGCGCCGGCCAAGCCGCTGCTGAAAAGCACCGTCAAGAAGGACGAGGTGCCGGTGATCCGCAGCCAGCGCAGCGCCCTGTCCGACCTGCTGGAAGGCGGCGGCACGGTGCTGACCCGCACCATCGAGGCCCTGGACCGCGTCAACCGGGTGCTGTCGGACGACAACGTCAAGACCTTCAGCGCCTCGCTCAGCGACATCCAGTCGGTCACCGCCGAGCTGCGCGAGCGCAAGGCGATCATCGCCGACGCGCAGAAGGCCCTGCAGAGCATCGAGACCACCTCGACCAAGATCGGCGAACTGTCGGACTCCGTCAACGGCCTGGCCAACGGCGACGCCAAGCGCACGCTCAACAACCTGGCCGAAGCCGCCGACGAGCTGAAGGCCACGGCCAAGGACGTGCGCGGCATGGTCGGCAAGCTGGAAGGCCCAACCAGCGATTTCGCCACCACCGGTCTGCCGCAGCTGTCGTCGGCCGTCGTCACCCTGCAATCGGCCGCCGAGTCCCTGGACCGACTGGTCAGCGAAGTCGAACAGAACCCGCGCGCCCTGGTCGGCAAGGCGCCGGCCAAGGAACTGGAGGTCAAGCCGTGAGCACTCTTCCCATGAGCCTTCCTCCTGTTGGTCGCCCTCCCGCGAGCATCGGGCGCGCCGTCCTGCGGTCGCTGGCGGTCGCCGTCGTCGCCGTGGCGCTGACCGGCTGCATCAGCCTGTTCCCCAAGACCAAGCCCGCCGGTCTCTACCGCTTCGGCCATGTCGCGGCGGAGAGCTCCAGGCCCGCGACCGAGAAGAGCTTCGGGGTCTTCAAGACCCCGACCGTCTTCAACCGCGCGGCGATGAGCGACCGCCTGCTGTCGGTGACCGACGGCGAGGCCGCCTATATCTCGGACGCCCGCTGGGTCTCGCCGGCCATCGTGCTGTTCGACGAGGCCGTGGCCCGGGCCTTCGAGGGCGACAACAGCCGCGCCCGGCTGGTCACGCGCGGCGAGGCCCTCAAGGCGGCCATGGCCCTGCGCCTGGAAGTCCGCTCGTTCGAGACCGTCTATGTCGACGGCCCCAAGGCCCCGCCCGAGGTGCTGGTCGAGATCCGCGCCGTGATGACCCGCAGCAACGACCGCGCCCTGGTCGGCGACCAGGTGTTCGTGGCCCGGGTCAAGGCCGCCGACAACCGCCTCGGCGCCATCGTGCCGGCCTACGACCAGGCCGTCAGCAAGGTGCTGACGGAGATCGTGACCTGGGTCAGCGACGCGGGCGGAAAGCTCCCGCCGGGCTGAGCAAGATCGACCTTCACGCTGGTTCTCCAATTTGCTCGTCATTCCCGCCCTTGTGGCGGGAACCCCTTTCTCCGCCGCACGAGCGTTGATGTGGCGCGCCAGCGCGCCAAGGCGCTTCACCGTCAGCTGAACGAGGGGTTCCCGCCACAAGGGCGGGAATGACGGTTGAAGGGATGGTTCAAAGTTGGTCGAGCGGCCTGAAACGCTGAATGTCGATGCGCTCTAGATGTCCCTAGGCTCAGGACTCCGGATCCAGCCCGGCGCGGTCAGCCGCGATCCTGGCCGCGGACGCGGGCGCCGTCGCCGGATCGCGGCGAAAGCGCACCGTGATCTCCACGCTGTCGGGCCGCTTGGCCAGGGCGTCGCGGACCATGGCCAGCAGGGTGTCGGCCGAGACGTGCAGGTCCACGACCTGCCCCGACTCTTCGTAGACGAGGTGGGAATGCGGCTCGGGCACGGTGTCGAACACCAGCTCCGTCGTCGTCGTGGGCAACCGGCCGACCAGCCCGTGGTCGGCGAGCAGCTCCAGCTGGCGGGCCAGTTCGCCCGAGGTGATCGCAAGACCCGCCTCGGCGACCAGGTCGGCCGCCTCCGCCAGGGTCAGATGCACCTCCGGCGAGGCGCGCAACAGGGCCAGCAGACGCGGCAAGGCGCCGTGCCCGGCCAGGCCGGCGCGGCGCAGCTCCTCCCGCAGCACGGCTTCCACCGTATGGGGCATCCTAGCGTCCTCCCAAGGCGCCGGGGATTATCGCGGTCGCGCGTCGCCGCGATCTTGCAGACTGGAACTCAGGCGCCGTCGAAACGATCCGGATCCGCCGCCGGATCGGGCCGCCGCGAAAACCTCGACACGGGCTTCCACGATGGCCTGGCTCCCAATTTGCCCATGATCGTGATAAAGAGAAGCAACAAATCTCAATCGATCCTATAGGCCAGGCCTATGAACCTTCGAGATCTCAGCTACCTGTTGGCCGTGGTCGAGCATGAGCATTTCGGGCGGGCCGCCCGGGCCTGCGGCGTCAGCCAGCCGACCCTGTCGGTGCAGATCCGCAAGCTCGAGGACCTGATGGGCGTGGCGCTGTTCGAGCGCACCAGCAAGACCGCCGCCCCGACCGCCGCCTGCCTGCAGCTGGTCGGCCACGCCCGCGACGCGGTGACCTCGGCCGAGGCCATCCTGGCCACCGCGCGCAATCTGCGCGACCCGCTGTCGGGGCGCTTCCGGCTGGGCATCATTCCGACCCTGGCGCCCTATCTGCTGCCGCTGATCTTCGCGCCGCTGCGCCAGGCGCTGCCGATGCTGGAGCTGGAGCCGTGGGAAGACCAGACCGACGCCCTGCTCGAGCGGCTGCGCGCCCACGAGCTGGACGCCGCCCTGCTGGCGACCGAGGTGGACGGACCCGACCTGGTTAGCCGGCCGCTGTTCGCCGAACCCTTCCTGGCCGCCCTGCCCCCCGAGCATCCGCTGGCGGGGCGCTCGGTGATCCGGGAGACCGACCTGGCGCGCGACATCCTGGTGCTGGCCGACGGCCACTGCCTGCGCGACCAGACCGTGGAGGCCTGCGGCGGCGACGCGGCGCTGGGCGGCCCCCTGCGGGCGGCCAGCCTGCCGACCCTGCTCAACATGGTGGCGGCCGGTTACGGGACGACGCTGATCCCCGGGCTGGCGGCCGGCGCGGCCCAGGACGCCGGCATCGTACTGCGGCCCCTGGCGGCCCGGGCCGGCCGCACCGTGCGCATCGCCTGGCGCGCCCACTTCCCGCGCCGCGCGGCGGTCGAGGCGGTGGGCGAGGTCATCGCCACACGCCTGCGCGGCTTCGCCGAGGGCGCGGCGGCGGGGGCGGTTTAGGGGGGGTCCGAAGTCGGCCTTTCGCTTCAACGCGGACATCCGTCGCGCTGGGTTGGATGTCTGCCTCTGGCGCGACTCGGCCTGATGCAGACCCTCGGATCGGCGGAGAAGGGTGTTTGCGAGGAGCGGAACTACTCTGCGGCGACCGCCTCGCTTGGACCCTCCGACGCCTTCGCCTCAGCCGGCACGTACTGCACCTTCATGGTATGGATCGCGCCGTTGAACGCAAACGGCGCGCGGTCGTAATAGTCCTCCGATACCGGCGACCCTAGGCACAGGCCAACGTCCAGGCAGTCGTTGGCTGTGAACAACAGCGGCGCGTTCATCGGCACGACGCCTTCGCCGACAATCACGTCGTTGACCTTGATCGTGACGTTCAGCGGCCCGGCGGGACGGGCTTCCACATAGGACGTCTCAATCTGGATCTTGGTGCGCCCGGTCGGAAGCGGGCCGATGGACCTGATCTTGGTCCGCTGGATGATGAAGAGGTTGTACTCGTAAGTGATCTGACCGTTGTCGATATAGCAGGTGAGCCCACCTGAACCGCTGCCCAGGGCATAGAGAACGCCCTTCGGATCAGCGGGCAGATCGGCGTCAATGGTCACGATGTTTGGCTTGTTGCCCAAGGTGGGCGCGGCGACTTCCGGAATGCGGTTGATGTCGCCGGTGAACGTCCATTCGTGATACGGCGAAGCGATCCGAAGTTCGGGATGCAGGAAGGGCACCCACAGTCCTCCGCCGACCGGGTAGACCTTGTTCCTCGCCGCCTCCATGGCGAAGAGCTCCTTCATTTGGGCCAGCTTGGCGGGCATCTCCTGGGCCAGGTCCTTGGCCTGGGACCAGTCCTTGGTCAGGTCGTAAAGCTCCCAGGCATCGTCGTCAGGGCTCCAGTTGGGGCCGCCCTTGGGCGCGCCCGAGGCCCAGGGCTCACGCGGTCCGAACGCCGAGGCCATCCAGCCGTCGTGATAAATCGAGCGGCTGCCCATGATCTCGAAATACTGGGTCAGGAGCCGACCGGGCGCAGCACCATCGTTGAACGAATAGGCCAGGCTCACGCCGTGAATTGGGTCCTGGGGGAAGCCGTTGACGACGCGTGGCGGTGTGATGCCGACCACCTCGTAGATCGTCGGAACGATGTCGTTGACGTGATGAAACTGGCTGCGCGGCGTAGCGTCAGGCTTGATCTTGCTGGGCCAACGGACGGCCAGCGGGTTGCGGGTGCCGCCCAGATGCGAGGCCACCAGCTTCATGCCCTTGTAGGGCGTGCTGCCCGCCCAGGCCCAGGCCGCATGATACTGGTTGTCGGTCTTGGGAGACCCCAGCATATCGAGCCCGCCCAGTTCGTCGAGCGCCCGAATATGGTCCGACACCTTGGTCGGGATCATGTTCTGGGCCAGCAGCTCGCTGATGGTGCCCAGCTGCCCCTCGCCGGACGAGCCGTTGTCACCCCACATGTAGAAGACCAGGGTGTTGTCGTCGTAGCCCAAAGCTTCGAGTTCATCGAGCAGACGGCCGACCTGATGGTCGACGTGCTCGGCGAAGCCGGCCGCGACTTCCATCAGCCGGCGCTGGAAAGGCTTCTCGTCCTCGGGAATCTCGTCCCACCCCTGAAGGGTTTCGGCCCGGGCGGTCAGTTCGGCGTCGGCCGAAATCCAGCCGCTATCCTTGGCTCGTTGATGGACGCGTTCACGATAGGCGTCCCAGCCATCATCGAACTTACCGGCGTACTTGTCGGCCCACTCCTTCATGACCTGATGCGGGCCGTGGATGGCGCCGCTGGCCCAGTACATCATGAACGGCTTGTCCGGCCGAAGGGCCTTGTGCTGGCGCAGCCAGTGGATGGAGTCGTCAGCCAGGTCTTCGCTGAGGTGATAGCCTTCTTCCGCCGTTTTCGGCGGCGGGACCACGGTTGTGTTGCGGACCAGATGCGGCTCGTACTGCGACGCCTCACCGGCCAGGAAGCCGTAGAAATACTCGAACCCGAGCCCCGTGGGCCAGTTGTGGAACGGGCCGGCGGCGGTTGTCTCCAGCGCGGGGGTGTTGTGCCATTTGCCGAAGGCGGAGGTGGCGTAGCCGTAGTTCTTCAGCACCTCCGCCACCGTGGCGCAGCTCATCGGGATGGTGCCCGCGTAGCCGTCCCAGTCATTGGCGAGCTCGGCGATCTGGCCGTTGCCGATGTGATGGTGATTGCGACCGGTGAGCAGGGAGCCCCGCGTTGGCGAACACATGGCAGTCGAATGGAAGCGGTTGTAGGCCACACCGCCGTTCATCACCCGCGCCAGGTTCGGCGTGGCGACTTCCCCGCCCAACGGTGTGGGCAGCCCCGGGCCGGCATCGTCGATCAGCACGAACAGGATGTTCGGCGCGTCCGCCGGCAGCCGGGACGCAACAGGCTTGGGGCTGTACACGGACTCCTGCATCGTCCGCCCGGCTATGCTGCCCGACAGCGGCGACGGAAACGGCAGAACGTCTTGCGCGGCCATGCGCGGATGGGTTTCGTCGGTCATGGTCGGGCTCCGCGTGTTGGCGCTCATCGACGCTCAGCCATCCTGCCTCGGCCGACAGCGGGCGCGATAAGGGTTGTCGAAGGAAGCTGCGCGGGACGACCTTCTCCGCTTCGGACCGAGCTGGAAATCGGGGAGAACCCTATGTCCGGGGCCCAGACACCCTGCCTCTGGAGCGAAACCGCCGGCTCTCGGAGCGGCTTCCACCGCGTAGTTCCGCTTTTTGCGGAAGACACCAGTTATCGATGCCAACTTTGTTGGCTGAGCACAGCCCGCTTCGGGTCGTTCAGTGCCTTGGCGGGGAGTGGCTGAATGTCGAGTTTCTGGAGCGATGCTCGAGTCCGCTTCTGGCGCTCGGCAGCCGCTTAGGTCAGCCGCCCCTCACCGCCCGCCTACAGCGCCGTCAGCGGCTCCGCCACCGCCCCATAGCCCGCGTCCGGCTGGATGCGCAGCGACGGCCCGTCGACCCACGGCTCCACCGTCACCAGGGGCCGCGCCCGCGCCGTTTCGATCGCCGCCGCCGCGTGCGGGCTCTCGGCCAGCAGCTGCAGGTTCATGCGCGTGGGGAAGATCACCTTGCGCTGGCCCGAGGCCGCCAGCGCCAGGGCCTCGCCCGGCGCGATCCATTCGGCGTCGACCGCCTCGTGGCCGTCGCAGATGGCCAATTGGGCCAGGGGCGCGTGGGCGACGTAGAACCAGGTGTCGAAGCGCTTGGCCATCAGCGGCGGGGTGATCCAGCGGGCGAAGATGGTCAGGGCCGCCAGGTCCAGCTTCAGGCCCAGCTCGCGGACCACGTCGAGGAAGGGCATGCGGTCCTCGGCGACCGCCGCCCGCACGTCGATCGCCGCCTCGCCGGCATAGATCTCGCCCGCCGCGTCGCGGGCCAGCAGCACGCCGGCCTCCTCATAGGCTTCGCGGATGGCGGCGATGCGCAGCGGCGCGCCGTCGGTCTCGACGCTTTCCCAGCCCGTGGCGTGGTCGGTCCAGGCCGGGTCATGGTCGCCGGCGTGGCTCTTGCCGCCCGGGAAGACCAGGGCGCCGGCCGCGAAGTCGATCTGATGGTGCCGCTTGACCATCAGCACCTCGAAGGCCGGCTCGTCGCGCAGCATCAGGATGGTGGCGGCGGGGCGGATCGGATCTTCGACGGGCTCTGACATCGGACGAGGTTGGCGCCGATGCGCCGCGTTGCCCAGATGATTTCGAACGCGCGTTTAGCTCTCAACCCGCTCATCCCGGCGAACGCCGGGACCCAGATCCCATAGCGGTGTGGATGATTGGAGAAGCTCGGAGCCTTTGGCGTCAGCCTCAAAGCCATTCCATCTGGGTCCCGGCATTCGCCGGGATGAGCGGAATGATGGGGAGATCTACCCCGCCACCGCGGTCCGGGCCCGTTCGGCCAGGCGATCGGCGCGGTCCAGCAGATAGTCGGAATCCTCGCGCGACACGGCTGGCGAGGCGGTCAGGAAGCGCTGGATCATGTGCTCCTGGAACCGTTCGCGGTCGCCGGGGCGGCCGTCGTATTCCAGGGCGTGGAAGGCGTCGACGCCGGCCCGGAAGGCCGGGAACAGGCGCGGCGGCAGGCCCGCCCGCTCGCAGATCGCCTTCAGGCCCAGGATCCCGGCGTCGTGGATCATCAGCCAGGTGCGGTGATGCGGCACGCCGGACAGCTCGGCTACGCCCCACTCGAAGAAGGTCATGTGGCCATGGGCCAGGGCCCGCAGCAGCAGGGACGGCGACAGCCGGTCCACGCCGTGGAGGTGGGCGGCGAAGGCCTTGACGTCGGTGGCGCGGCCGGCCTGGTCGACCAGGTCGATCGTCGCCCGCTCCTTGGTGTCGAGGATCAGTTCAAGCGTGCGCTCGGCCGACAGCGGGTGGGTGGCCAGGATGTGGTCGCGCAGCTGGTCGCCGACCATGTCGATCAGGCGCTCGGTCACCGACAGCGGCAGGACCGAGCGGTAGGCGACGGCGGTCAGCACCTTCTCGGACTTGGCGAAGCGTTCCAGGACCCGCTGCAGGGCGCTCTCGGACATCCGCGCGCTGTCGTTGGCGCAGAGCGCGACGACGACGTCCTCGCCGCCCTCCTCGACCAGCAGCGCCGCGACCTTGCGCGACAGCCTGGGGCGCTTGGCCACGGCCAGCTGGCGCACCGGACCGCCCAGGCGGATGATCTCGGCCAGGTCGGCGTCGCTGAACACCGGCGAGAAGCTGATCACCGGCAGCGATACGCTCTCGACGTCGCGGGCCAGGCGGTTGGCGACGTCGGGCGGCAGGGTCGGCGAATTGCGCAGGGTCACGGCCATGGCGCGGCGGACCAGTTCGGCGGCGTCGGCGGCCATCACCCGCAGGATCTCGCCCGCCAGCACACGCTGCTCGTCGTCCAGTTCGGCGCGGTCGATGGTGCGGCACAGCTTGTGGGCGGCCAGGGCCCGCTCGTCGGGCGTCGCGCCCTTCACCAGCATGCGGATGTCGTGTTCGGTCAGGGCGGCGCGGGTGGTGGCCATCGATCTCCCCCAAGGCCCACGGAACGGCGGGGAATCGGATCATCTCCCGTTATGCTTAACGATTGTTTGCCCTCAAAGGTGTGGAGATTAACGATAAGCCGTAACTCGGCGCAAACCGTGATCCCCTAGGGTTCCGGCTCACCAGCCGAGGAATCAGTCCTTGTTCGCCGAGCGCCGACAAAACATCCCCGCGGACGGCGGCGCCGACGCCCGCCTGGCGCTCGACGCCCAGACCGCGCTGCTGCCCTACGCGCTGGCCGTCTTCGCCGTCAGCCTGCCGATCTATGTCTGGGCCTGCTCGTTCGCGCGCAACGCCGGCTGGATGGCGATCAGCTTCGCGGTGTTCGCGATCAACTGGGGCGTCTTCTACGCCGTGGTCGCCTGGCTGCGCACCGACGCGGCCCGGGACCTGACGCGCCGCGCGCGGGTGCACGTGCTGTCGGGCCTGCTGTGGGCGCTGGCCGTCTGCCAGATGGCCGCCTTCGCCGACGGGGCGGGCGGCGTGCGCGAGACCCTGCTGCTGCTGTCGGCCGGCGCGGCCGTGGTCTGCATCTTCTTCGCCGCCCCCTGCCTGCTGGCCCTGCTGCTGACCGCTCCGCTGGCGGCGGTCGCGCCGCTGTACCTGCTGTTCTCGCGGCCGCAGAGCGAGCGGGCCGGCGTCATGGCGTTCGGGGCGATCGCCCTGGCCATGGCCCTGTCGCTGGTCCTCAACCGCATGCTGCGCCGCCAGCACGCCCTAGCCCTGGCCCACGAGGCCCTGCTGGAGGACCGGCTGATCGTGCTGGAGGCCGCCGAGCGCTCGGCCCGTTCGAAGTCCGACATCGTCGCCACCCTCAGCCACGAGATCCGCAACGGCCTGACCGGCGTGACCCATGTGCTGGCCGCCGCCGCCGGCAAAGGCGGCCGCGCGGCCCCCTCGCGAGAACAGTTGAACGCCGCCCTCGACGCCGCCCAGGACCTGGTCGCGGTGCTCAACGCCACCCTGGATTCCGAGACCGCCGAGTCCGGCCGCCTGGCCGTCGAGAGCGTGGCCTTCGAGCCCGTGCGCCTGATCCGCGACCTGGTGCTGCTGGACCGCCCGCACGCCGTGGCCAAGGGCCTGGAGCTGGTCGTCCACGTCGAGCCGGACCTGGAGCACCGCCAGCTGGGCGCGGCGATCGGCGATCCCCTGCGGACCCGCCAGATCATCGCCAACATCGTCGGCAACGCCGTCAAGTACACCGTCCGCGGCCGGGTCGAGGTGCGGGTCGAGCGCCGCGACAACCTGATCGCCATCGAGGTGGCCGACACCGGTCCTGGCCTGTCGCGCGAAGAGATGGACCAGGCCTTCCAGGCGTTCCAGCGCGTCGAGCGCACCGGGGCGGGCGTCAACGGCGCGGGCCTGGGCCTGTCGCTGTCGCGCCAGCTGGCCAAGCTGATGGGCGGCGCGCTGGAGGCCACCAGCGCCGTCGGCGTCGGCAGTTGCTTCACCCTGACCCTGCCCTTCGACGAGAACGCCCCGAGCGCGGTCGAACCCGACACCGGCGAGCCCCCGCAGCCGGTCGAGGCCGCCGGCGCCCCGCCCCGCAACCTGCGGATCCTGATCGCCGAGGACGACGCCCTCAACGCCGCCATGCTGCGCGCCATCCTCGAGCAGTTGGGCCACCAGGTGGTCCACGCCCAGAACGGCCGCCGCGCCCTGGACCTGGCCCGGGTCTGCGACTTCGACCTGGTGATGCTGGACGGCCGCATGCCGATCCTGGACGGTCCGCAAACCGCCGCCGCCTTGCGCGCCCTGGACGGCGCCAATCGCGACGTGGCCATCGTGGCGGTGATCGGCGGCGACGCCGACGAGGCTCGCGAGTGCCTGGACGCCGGCGCCGACACGGTGCTGCGCAAGCCCGTCAGCGTCGCGGCCGTGGCCCGCGCCGTGGCCGACGCGGCGACGCTCGAGCGCAAGAGCGTCTCCAGCCAGGCGGCCGTCGCCTAAACCGCTTCCCAACAGCCGTTTGACTCGTCCACACTCCGCTCAACGATAAGAAGCGGGAGGACGGGATGCTGCGCGGTCTGCGGGTCATCGAGTTGGCCACCTACATCGCCGCCCCGGGCGCGGCCGGGATCATGGCCGACTGGGGCGCCGACGTGATCAAGATCGAGTCGCCCGACGGCGACCCGATGCGGGGCTTCTTCGACACCCTGGGCTCGGACCAGGCCGCCAACCCGATCTTCGAGCTGGACAACCGCGGCAAGCGCTCGGTCGTGCTCGACATCCGCACCCCGGCCGGCCGCGACGCCGCCAAGGCCCTGGTCAAGGACGCCGACATCTTCCTGACCAATGTCCGCCCCGCCGGTCTGGCGCGGGCGGGCCTCGACTACGACGCCCTCAGGGCGGTCAATCCGCGCCTGATCTATTGCAGCCTGACCGGCTATGGCCTGGAGGGTCCCGACGCCGACCGGCCGGGCATGGACGTGGCGGCCTTCTGGTCGCGGGCGGGCGTGGGCGCGATCACCGGCCCCAAGGGCGCCGAGCCCTTCCCGCTGCGCACCGGCATGGGCGACCACGTGACCTCGCTGGCTACGGTGTCCGCCATCCTGGCGGCCGTCCACGAACGCCACCGCACGGGTGTCGGCCGCCTGGTCGAGACCTCGCTGCTGCGGGCCGGCGTCTATGCGATCGGCTCGGACATGGCCATCCAGCTGCGGTTCGGGAAGCTGGCCTCCACCCGGCCCCGGCGCGAGGCGATCCAGCCCCTGGCCAACTTCTTCCAGACCCGCGACGGCCGCTGGATCTGCCTGCTGGCCCGCCAGGGCTCCAGCGACTGGGCGCGGATCGCGACGGCGGCCGGCCGCCCCGAGCTGACCGAGGATCCTCGCTTCACCAGCGCCCGCCTGCGCCGCGAGAACGGCGGGGCCCTGGTCGACATCCTGGACGCGGCGTTCGGGGCCATGGATTACGCCGAAGCGGCGAAGGCCCTCGACGCCGGCGACCTGACCTGGGCCCCCTGGCAGACGCCGCGCGACCTGGTCACCGATCCGCAGGCGGCGGCGGCCGGCTGTTTCGTGGAGACGCCGGACGGCAAGGGCGCGACCTTCCCCGCCCCGGCCGGACCGGCGCGGTTCCCGGGCGCGGAGGACGGCCCGCGCGGCCCGGCGCCGGGCCTGGGCGAGCACACGGCGGCGGTGCTGGCGGAGATCGGGTGGTCGGAGGACGAGATTGAACGCGTCATGAGCGCCCCTTCCTAGCTCCCCTTTTCAGCCGTCATTCCGGGCCTTGTGCCCGGAACCCCTCTGTCCGCCGCAAGTGCGGGGGTGTGGCGCGCTGGCGCGCCATTTCGCTTCACCGTCGGCTGAACCAGGGGTTCCGGGCACAAGGCCCGGAATGACGGTGCTATTTGGGAAATGGTGGTGGAGGGAAAGCCCCTACCGCTTGCTCTTCGATCCATCACTCGCGTCGGACAACACGCGCAGCATTTCCGACGAGAACATCGAACTGGTCATTCGCGAGGCCGACGAGCCGCCGCTCGAGACGAGACTGAAGCCGTCGTCGGCGTCCTGCGAGCCGCGCAGGATCAGGCTGACCAGCGCCTGCTGCTGCTGGATGCGCTCCAGCCGGCGGCCGGTGGCGTACTGGACGAAGCCCTGGTCGGTGTCCGACGACGCGGTCGCCGGCATGGAGGGAACCTCGCCGCCGCCCCCCGTCCGGGTCAGGTTGGCGTAGACCTCGCTGACAGTCGCCGGGCGGCCTTCACGGTAGAAGATCGACCGGTTGGCGGCCGCGGCGTCCGGGAACATGGCCGCGGCGCTGGCGCCGGGCGAATTGCCGACGGCCTCGATCAGCCGGGCCGAGCCCTGGGGGCCCAGGAAATGGGCGGCGTAGAGTTCGCCGGACGTGGGCGTGCGGCCCACCCGGCCGCGCAGATACGAGGCGTGGTCGCTGGCCAGTTCGCCGGCCATCAGCGAGGCGGCGTGCGGGTCCAGCTTCAGGCCCAGCACCGCCTTGCGGGCCTCGTCGCCGCTGACCCGGTACTTGCCGTCCGCGCCCTGCTGGATCAGGTCGGCGTAGCGGGCGTAGCCGTACTTGGCGCCGTGCTTCTTCAGGGTCGACAGCCAGGTCTGGTCCACGAACTGGAACAGGCCCGAGGCCGACGAGGTCCGCGCCCGGGCGGCGGGATTGTAGCCGCTCTCGCGCTTGGCCGTGCCCATCAGGAACGTGAAGTCCACGCCCGTCGCGCTGGACGCGCGCTGGATCGCCGACTCGACGACGCTGCGGATGGAGGTGACGTTGGCCATGCCCGAAGATGTGAACGCGCATGGTTAATCGGGCCTTAACCAAGCTGGAAGGCTCGGCAGAATTTGCCTGTGGCGGCTCGCCGCAGTTACGCGTGTAAAAATTCTACGCTCGTAATATTTACAAACGTAATTCGACGTGACAGGCTTCCTCCATCGACCCCGGTTTCATCAAGCGGTCGGTGCTGAAGGAGGTTGTCATGGTTGCGTACGAAGGCGCGGTCGGTTCCTACATTCCTGGCTTGGACGCCCCACGCGGCAAGCCGTCCAAGGCCCTGTTCGCGGCCCTGGTCATCGTCGCCGGCGCTCATGCGGGCCTGTTCGCCTATTTGGCCTATCAGAAGTTCATCCCGCCGATCACGAAGGATTTTCCCGAGCCGCCGCCGACCATCATCGACAACAGGCCCGTGCCCCCGCCTCCGGAACCCAAGGTGGACAAGGCCGTCCCGAGGACAGCCAATCCGCCGCCGATCCACAGACCCGTCCCGATCGTTGATCCGCCGGTCGACCCGCTGCCCGTCAAGCCGTACGACGGCCCGAAGGTCGAGCCGGGACCTGGCCCTGTCGACCTGAGCACCGACTTGCCGCGCGGCCCGGTCTCGCAGCCGGAGCCCCAGCCCAAGGTGGTCACCCGCCCCAACTGGCTGAAGAAACCGGGGGCCTCGGAGTTCAGCCGCTTCTATCCGGAAAGCGCCATGCGGCGCGGGGTCGGCGGCATGGCGACCCTGAACTGCACGGTGGCCGCCAACGGCTCGATCCAGGCCTGCAGCGTGCTGGACGAGACCCCGTCCGAGGAAGGCTTCGGCAAGGCGGCGATCAAGCTGTCGCGGTTCTTCAGGATGAGCCCGCAGATGGAGAACGGCCAGGCCGTCGACGGGGCCAGCGTCCGCATCCCGATCCGCTTCAACGCGGCCGAAGGCTAGGAACGCGTACGCCGGCCGGGCGTACATGACGGCTGGCGATGTCTCTTCGGTCACGGGGGAGCCCCGGGTCGCCGCGCGCCTTCCAGCGCGGCGGCCCGGGGTTTTTGTTTGGAGGCGGCGCGTTCTTCACCCTCTCCCGGAGGGGAGAGGGAGGGACCCGCGCCGCAGGCGTGGGAGGGAGAGGGGTGACGCCCTGTCCGGTTTCACGCGTGGCTTTCCTTG
>NZ_LMFQ01000010.1 GCF_001426905.1 Caulobacter sp. Root1455 | reverse complement strand
GCGACTATTCGATAATTCGCGTCTAGTTCGAACGGGCCGCCTGTTAGAAAACAAGGGTTTGCGCCGAAAATCAGTCGCGCTTATTTCGCTCTACGACACTGTGAGATTCCGCAATCTCGAAGGCCATCCCGTGCCGCGTTCCGAATGCGCTGACTCGGAAGCTTGTCACGCCAAGGCCCCGCAGGAGAGACGACAGAGCTACCGTGCCGGTGACGACGCGTTACCTACCCGACACCTAAAGCCGGGGCCACAAAGTACGCGCTGGCGACTGCAGACGCTGGAGAGCGCTTCTGGCTCTATCGCGATGGGGATGGCGAGGATCCAGCGACGGGCACCCAGCGCTGATTCATCAGAGGGATCTTCGCGTGACCGCGCCCTATGTCGAACTGCAGTGCGCGTCGCACTTTTCGTTGCTGCGCGGCGCCGATCTTTGAGGGCAGCGCGACATTTGTACGCTGAGCAACGCCAAGGGCGAAGCGACGATGTAGCGCGCCGAGACCCCCAGCAACTCATCATGTTCGACCGGCCAGCTGGGTCACCTAAGCTGCGTCCCCATCGTGTCATCACGCGGCGCGAAGGCAAGATCGCGTGACCAGAAATCTAGCGCACTCAGGGCCAGGCGGACCCGGCTTGGACGCTTAGTCGTCGGTTTCGGCCATGGCCATGGCCAGGCTGACCAACTGCCGACGTAAAGCGGGCGACATCACTGCGAAAGCCGCCACCAATTCGTGGGCGCCGCGCTGATTTAGGAAATCGGTCAGGCCGCCGGCAATGGGGCCACCGCCGACTGGCGTTTCCAAGCCTTCGAAGAAGGACGCCAGCGGCGTCTCCAGCTTCAAGGCGATCTCATAGAGCTTGGATGAACTTACGCGGTTAGACCCCCGCTCATACTTCTGGACCTGCTGAAAGGTCAGGCCCAGCGAGTCCGCAAGCTCAGACTGTGAAATTCCCAAAGCCTTGCGCCGCGTCCTGATCAAGGAGCCCACATGTAGATCGACATGGTGGGGCTGCGCGCTATTGGCGCCTTGGGGCACAAGCTTCTTCATTTTGTTGGTCTTGGCTCGATAGGGATAGCGGGACTGTTCGTAGGTAAGTCGCTGCGGCCTATTCGTCGAGCGCAGGGATTGGCGGGCGCCACCGTGAGACCAGATCAAGGTGCTCCTCTCCCCGGGTCGAGCGAGCAACATTGAGGCGGATGTAGAGTCCCTGGGCGCTGTGAGATCGCACCGCAGCGTCCCATTGCTGGCGGGCGTCCAGGAGACTGCCCACGGCTCCGCAGCACATCACCTGCGGGGTTGTCGCACGCCAGCGCACGTAGACGAAGTTGCCCGCCGTTGAAGGCAGCTGCGCAGGATCTTCTATGAGCCTGAAGCGGTAGATCGCGCCTGAGGCGCCGGGGAGGTCGAGATGGTCTTGCACCTTGGCAGCATAGGCCTTGCCTGCGGAAAATTCACGAGTCGACTACGCCGATGGTGGTCTCACAGTGCCCCTGTCTTCAATTGACGCCTGGATCGCAATGGGCCCGATCCGGTTGGGGGCTGAACCAAAAAGGGGGGAGGTCTCCCCCTGAGCTTGAGCCATGGGGCTCAATCTACCCCCTCTGCGGGGACACCCCGCAACGCCCCGTTGGCTAAGGGGCCTCGCCCCTCGCGCGCGGAAGACCGGCCTTGGGGTTTCCCCAACCTTCCGCCGTGGGCGTGCAGGTCGGGCGATCCCCCTCCCCTCCCCCGGTCATCCGCTTGCTACCCCCGCCTCGCCGGCGGGCAGGGGTTGATGCGCAAGGCATCGAACCCGGACGGAAGGATCGACCATGACCGACAATCCCCTCTTCGCCAGCCAGGCCGAACGCACCGCCGAGACGGCGCGGCTCAATGATCTGGCCCGCGCCGCCCCCAAGAGCGTCAACGCCGTGTGGTTGGCCACCAGCGGGGTCGCCGCGTTGATCGCCGAGGCGCCCAACGCCCAGATCACCCTGGCGCGCGCTCTGGCCGGGTTTTCCCAGTTCGACGCCGACGACGATCCTTACGGCGAGCGCGATTTCGGGGCGTTCGAGCTTTGGGGCGAGCAGCTGTTTTGGAAGATCGACTACTATCATCCCGACCGTGATGAGCACTCACCTGTCAAGTGGAGCGCCGAGCTGACGCGCCGCGTTCTGACCATCATGCTGGCCAGCGAGTATTGACCGGGCGGGCCAGTCTCCTGGACTGGCCCCCTCCCCTTCCCGATGCTATATTGAGGGCGTTCGAAGGAGTTTCGCCATGGGCCGTTGGTCCTCATCCGACCCCGCAGACGTGGCTTGGCGCCGCGAGCAGATGAGCGCCAACAACGACATCGAGGGCGTGCGCCGCGATCCGCAGGCCGACCAGCTGATGGCGCGCCTGGACGCCGAGGGCAAAACCCCTGCCCAAAAGCGTGACGCCCTGCGCGGCTACTTCGCCCAGAAGGCTTAGTGAGCGACCGAAAGGCGGCCGAGCGCGCCGCGTTCGAGCGGGTTTTCTACCCAGACAGCCGCGTTCTCGTAAACGAGCTTGGCCTGCGCGACGCGGCCTCGCTCGATGCGGCTGAGCGCCTTTTCACCGATACGCGGATCGAAGAAGGCATGCCTGCTGCGGCAGCCGAGCCGACCTATGCCGGGTTCAAGGCGATCCACCACCATCTCTTTCAGGACCTCTATGCGTGGGCCGGGCAGGAGCGAACCTATACGACGGGTCGCGGCCCCACCCCGTTCGCGCCGCCCGAGCAGATCGGCCCCTGGATGGAAAAGCAGTTCGCGGCCTTCCGTGCGGCCGGCGAGTTGAAGGGACTAGGCGCGGAGGCCTTCGCGACGCAGGCAGCCGAGTTCATCACCGAGATCAATGCCGCCCACCCCTTCATCGAAGGCAATGGCCGCGCCCAGCGTGTGTGGCTGGGCGGGGTGGCCGAACGGGCCGGCTTTGAATTCAAGATCCGGCCCGAGGACCAGGCGGCTTGGTATGAGGCTTCGCGCATCGGGTTCGAGGCCGCCAACACCGCCCCGATGGCCGAATTGATCCTGGCGCGGATCCAGACCTTACAGCTGGTCGAAAGCGGTCGCGGCCCTGAACGGGCCGCGCAGTTTCTAGCGATGAGCCGTGAGGCGGCCTTGGCCAGCGGCGATGGAAGTTTTCAGGCGGCGTGGGCGAACCTGGACAAGATCGCCGCCGTCGTCGGCAGCGCCATGGCCCATGACACTGATGCGCAGGCTCGTTTGCTGGACAAGGCCCGCCACCAGATGGCCGAGCATTTGCGAGCCGGACGCGCCATTGTCGAGGTCAGCAAGGAGCAGGCGTGGCGCAACGCCTCGCAGGACCAGGCCCCCTCCCCTTCCGACAAAGACCGCTAGACTCCGCCTGGGCCAGAAATCCACGGGGATGGCGGGCTGAGCGGCTCCCCCACAGAGCAAGCGAAGACCGCCAAGGCGGCAGCGACTTAAGCTGCCGCCGCGCGCGGTGGAGTTGTGGCCGTTTAGGTCGCGCTGAGTTTGCACGTGCAAACTTTGGGATGCGGGGCGGCGCGGAGCGCCTGCAAGCCTGGAGCTTGCTAGCCGCCTACGGCGGCAGGCCCCGCCGGGTCTGGGCGAGGGATCTGGCCGATTAGGTTCGCGGCGCGCCAAACCTCGACGATGTCGGCGCTGTCGTGCTGGCCCAACAGGGCTAGGGCATGCCTTCGCGCCTGGTCGTCACTTCCGAAGGCGGCGACGTCCATGAAGAGCGTCGCGCCGGCCGTGGAGTTTTCAAGGAAGGTGTAGGCGTCGTCACGCATTGGTCGGCGGAGCCCTCAGAGCCACTCGGTGCGATCAAGCCAAGAATGCCACGGCGACGCTTGCGTTCCAAGCCCCTGGCGGGCGCGGGGCGTGGCGGATTCCTTGCGGTAGTCGGCTTTGCGTCTCGCTTGGCGAGACTGATCGAACGCTGGCCACGCGGCGTGGCGTGTTGCTAAGGGGCGGTCGCCCCTCGCGCCCGGGGGGTAAAGTCTGCGCTGCGCTCCGACCGGACGGGGGGTGTCCCCAACCTTCCCTCGCTGCGCTCAGTGCAGGCCGGGTGATCCCCCTCCCCCCGTCCGCCCCCCAGTTGCTACCCCCAGCCTCGCCGGCGGGCAGGGGTAGATGCGCAAAGCATCGACCCCAACCCCAAGACGGAGTTCAACCGATGACCGTTCGTGAAATCCAACTCTCCAAGCTGGTCCTGTCGCCCAACAACATGCGCCAAGGCGAGGTGGAGATCGGCGATCTAGTAGCCGACATCGGCGCTACCAAGACCGTGCTGCAAAACCTGCGAGTCACCGCCCAGCAGCAGAACGGCAAGGCCACGGGCAAGTTCGAGGTTCATGTCGGCGGGCGGCGTCTGCGGGCGTTGAACGTCTTGGCCCAGCGCAAGGACATCCCTCGCTCGTTCCCGGTTCTTTGCGTGGTCTGCGCTGACGAGACGGCTGCGTTGGAGGAAAGCATCGCCGAGAACGCCGTGCGGCTGGCTCCGCACCCGGCTGACCAGTTCGCCGCCTTCCATGCCCTCAGCCAAACTGGAAAGACCGTCTCGGAGATCGCAGAGCGCTATTCGATCGCGCCTCGGATCGTCGAGCGTCGGTTGAAGCTGGCCACGGTCTCGCCGCGCCTCATGACGCTGTTTCGCGCCGATGAGATCAATCTGGATCACATGGCGGCCTTTACCCTGACCGACGATCAGGCGGCCCAGGAAGCGGCCTATTTCGACTTCCCCGAACACGACCGTCAGGCCTACCGCGTCAAGCAGCGTCTGGTCGGCGGGCGGGTCAACAGTCAGAACAACGCCACAGCCAAGTTCGTGGGTCTGGATGCCTATCGCGCGGCCGGGGGCGAGGTCAGTCAGGACCTCTTCGCCCAAGCCGATGACGCTGGGTACATCACCGACCTGACGCTGCTGGAAAAGCTGGCGAGCGAGGCGCTAGAAGCCGAGGCAAAGGCATTGCGGCCGGAAGGCTGGGCATGGGTCGAAACCACCTTGAGCTTCGACTACAGCCAATCGCAGAGCTACGGCCGGGCCTACCCTACGGTGGCGCCCTTGACGCCCGAGGCGCTCGGCGAGATCGGGCTGCTGACGAGCGAAATGCAGATATTGGAGGCGGTGGACCCCCAGACCGACCAGACCATGGAGCGCGTGAGCGCGATTGAAGATCGCCTATACGCCTTGGAAAGCTCCGGCGAGGAGGTGTATGCGCCCGAGGTCAGGGCGATCACCGGCGCCATCGTGACCATTGCCGACGACGGCTCGCTTCGGATCGAGCGGGGTTGCGCCAAGCCGGGCGCCGATACCAAGGCGCTGCGCAAACTGGACGGCAAGGCGACGCAGGGCGGTTCGTCCATCACTCGCGAACGGGCCAAGAAGCCCGCTGGCGCCCTGCCCGACAAGCTGGTGCTGGACCTTACCGCCCACCGGACGGCGGCGTTGCGCGCGGCCTTGATCGAGCGTCATGACGTGGCCTTCGTCGCCGTCGTCCATTCCCTACTGCTGCTGACCCACTATGGCGCGGGGCATCGCTCGGCGCCCGCCTCGACCATCGAGCTTCGGGCCGATCTGTCGGCCAATCATCCGCGCAAACATGCCCAGGGGTTCGAGGCCAGCAAGGCGGGTGAGGCGCTCAAGCACGTTCAAGGTCGGATGATGCTGCTGCTGCCGACCAGCCACGCGGACCTGTGGTCGTTCCTCATGGCGCGCGAGCCCGATCAGCTCATGGAGCTTGTCGCCTACGCGGCGTCTCAGATGGTCGATGCGGTCAAGCAGCCGTTCGATCGCGAGAACAGCGCTCGTCAGGTAGCCTCCGATCATCTGGCCAAGGCTCTGGGTCTGGACATGACCCAATGGTGGGCCCCGACGGCGCAAGGCTATTTTGGCCGGGTGTCCAAGTCGCTGATCGTCGCGGCGGTGGAGGAGGCGACGACCGCCCAGGCGGCTGAGAACATCGCCAACCTGAAGAAGCAGGAGCTGGCGGCTGAAGCCGAGCGACGTCTGGACGGCAAGGGCTGGCTGCCGACCCTCTTGCGTCCGCGTGACATCGTCCAGGACGAGGACGTCTTGGAAGACGAGGCCTTTGACGCCGAGGGCGAAGGCGATCTGGACGAAAGCGCGCCGTGGGATGAAGGCGAGGTCCCGATGGCGGCCGAATAGTCTCTAACGCCGGGGCTTGGTGCCCCGGCGCCCTTCTCCTGGAGCCGGTTTGTACGTGCAAACCGGCTCTCTGCTTTCTGGATGTCGGGCACAAGTTTGCACGTGCAAACCCGCGCGAAGCGGCGCGGGCCTGCGGCCCGCACTCCTTGCATTCGTCTGGCTAAGGGGCCTTGCCCGCTCGCGCGGGGCGGTAAAGTCTTCGACCCGGGGCGAGGGTGTCCCCAACCTTCCTCCCGTTGGTCGTGCAGGTCGGGCGATCCCCCTCCCCCTCCCCGGTCGCCCCTTTGCTACCCCCGGCTCATTGGCGCCGGCCTAGCCGGTTGGATCGCGAAAGAAGCGAGCCAACCCAAGCCGACAAAGGGGAAGAAAACATCTTTATCTTCTAGCCGTAGAAAACATAAAGATGTATTCTTGAGCCTTAGAGACGGAGCCCGGAAATGACCAAAGCCCCCACCTCCAAGAGCCGCAAGACCGTCGCCGCCAAGGCCGCGGCGGCCGAGCGCTTCGACATCCATCAACACGTCACCGACCAGATCATCAAGGCGCTAGAGGTCGGGACCAAGCCGTGGGAGCAGCCCTGGCGCTCAGCGGGCGGGCCGATTCGCCCCCTGCGGTTTAACGGCGAGCCCTATCGCGGGATCAATGTCGTGATGCTGTGGGGCGCCAGCCAAGAGCGCGGTTTTGTATCCCCCTACTGGATGACCTTTCAGCAGGCGCTGGAACTGGGCGGATCGGTCCGCAAGGGCGAGCGCGGCAGCAAGGTCGTGAAAGCCGGACAGAGCGTATTCGGCGACCAGGATGCGCCGCACCAAGGCGACGGGGAAGACGGCGCAACCGTTCGCCGATGGCTGAAGGCCTACACCGTATTCAACAGCGAGCAGATCGATGGCCTGCCCGAGCGCTTCGCCGTCAAAGAGGCCCTGCCCGGTCCCCTTCCCGAGCGGCTCGCGGCGGCCGATGCGTTCTTCGCCAACATTCCGGCCAAGGTCATCAACGGCGGGGACGGGGCTTTCTACCGGATCAGCACGGACGACATCCACATGCCACCGCTCGAGCTTTTCAACGACGCCGAGCTTCATGCGGCGACCCTGGCCCATGAGCTTGTTCATTGGACACGCCATCCGTCCCGCCTGGACCGTGACTTTGGCCGCAAGGCGTTCGGCGATGAGGGGTACGCCAAGGAGGAATGTTGCGCGGAACTCGGCGCGGCGTTCGTCGGCGCGATCCTGGGCCTTCGCCCCTCCCACATCGAAGACCATGCGGCCTATATCGGCTCGTGGCTCAAGGTGCTGAAGGACGACAAGCGGTTCATCTTCACAGCCGCAGGCCATGCCCAGCGCGCCGTCGATCTGTTGGAGAGCTACCAACCCGGCGCGGCCCTAGCCGATGCTGATGGCGCCAGCGCTCAGGAGGCGGCCGCTTAGGCGGCCGCCCTTGCTGGAGGATCGACAAATGCTTGTCGCCCTAATGGTGTTCATTGCCCTGGCCCTGGTCGGGCGGGTTTCCCGCCCGCCCGATGACCAGGGCGCTTGGCTGCTCTGGCGAGAAAATCAGGAGGACCGCCGCGATGACGGCTGAAACCTCTTTATCTTTTGACTATGCTGAATCACAACGACTCGGCCGCCTTCGGCGGCGCGGTCTTGGGGGTTTAGCAAGGCATGGAAGTGAGCGACGAGGCTGGCGAGTCCATGTTGAACATGAAGGTCCCAACGGCGCTTCGCGACGAGCTGAAGAAGCAGGCCGCCGAACAGGGCGTGACCCTGCGTGTGATCGTGCTTAGGGCCCTGAAGGCGGCAGGCTTCACCGTCAACGACCACGAGCTGGCTGATCGGCGCCCCGAGCGTTCGGGCAGGAAGAAAAGCGCATGAAAACCATCGTCGTGAACAACCAGAAGGGCGGCGTGGGTAAGACCATGTTGGCGATCCATCTGGCGTGGTTCCTGGCCGAGGAAGCGGCGACCCGCATTCTGTTCGTTGACCTAGACCCCCAGGCCAACGCCAGCCACACCCTGGCCGCCGAGCGTCAGGGGGGCTTAAGCAGCGCCCTCTTTTTCGGTCCTGACCTGACGCTCAAAGGCCTGCCGGGCGTGACGGTGCTGCGCGCAGACGACAAGCTGCACAATGTCGATGGGCTGTTGAACGAGGCCATCCCGGCGATGGCCAAGCGGTTCGCCGCGCTGAAGGACCAGTTTGATTACTGCGTGATCGATACGCCGCCCACCTGGGGCGGTCGCAATTTCGCGGCCCTCCTGGTCACCGATCTGGTGATCTCGCCCATCGATCTGGAAGACTATTCGCTGTTGGGCATCGGCAAGCTTCGCAAGCAAATCAAGCTGGTCGAGGACCAAGCGCGCGGCGGCCGACGCATCGATTTCCTGGGCCTGCTGCCTTCGCGGTTCGTCAGCACCTCGCCGCGCCAACGCGAGAACCTCAAGACCCTCCTGACCCAGGGCGGCACCTCGCTGATGTTCGACGGCGTGCTCACCCAGCGCCAGGGCTACGCCGAGGCCGTCAGCCTGAAGGCTCCGGTCTGGACGATCAAGAAGAAGGCCGCCCAAGACGCCGCAAAGGAAATTCGCGGCGTGCTCGGGACCATCAAGGGCCGCCTGTCGGCCGCTGTCGCCGCGTAGAGGATCATCGCCATGACCACCAATTTCGCGGCGCTCGTGGGCGGCCTGGTCGAGGACAGCGGAGAGCCGGACGGCTCGCGCCTGAAAGAACTGCCGCTGTCGGAAATCTACGAGGACCCCAACAATCCGCGCACCGGTTTCGACGACGGGCAACTCGCCGACCTCGCCGCCTCGATGCGCGAGCACACGGTGCTTCAGCCCATCACCGTGCGCCCCAAGGACGAGACCGGTTACATGATCCGGTTTGGCGCGCGCCGCTTCCGAGCCGCGCAGCTGGCCGGGCTTGCGACGATCCCGGCGGTGATCACCACCAGCAACGCCAGCGAGGTCGATATCCTGGCCGCCCAGGTCATCGAGAACGACCAGCGTGAGCCGCTCAATACCGAGGAGATGACCACGGCAGTCGCCCGTCTGATGGGCCTGGGGCTCAATCAGCAGCAGGTCGGCGAAAAGCTTGGTCGGTCGAAGGAGGCCATCTCCATCTATGCGGCGCTTCGGGACCTGCCGCCCGAGCTGAAGGCCCTGGCGTCGAAGCTGGGCGCGCGGACGCTCTACGAGCTGTCCATCGCCTGGAAGCGCGACGCTGCCTGCACCCTGGCGCTCGTGAGTGAGCGCGGCGATACGATCACCACGCGCGAGGCGGTGGCCTTGGCGGCCGAGCTGAAGCCCGCGCCCAAGGGCGGGAAGGATACCCCCGCCGCCGCGTCGGTTAAGGGCAAGGCAGCAGGGAAAGCCGGGGCAGGGGAAGGGAGTTTGCACGTGCAAACCGAAACACCGGCCGACGGCATTGCGCCCAAGTCCGGTGCTAGAGGCAAGCTCGCCGGGTTTGACGTGAAGGTCGGCAGGCGCACGGGGCGGCTGCTCTTGGAGCCCGGCCCCAATCCGGAGACGGCGCTGGTGGCTTTCGATGGCGGCACCACCGAGCCGACCGCCGTGGCCGACATTCGGCTGGTGAGGGCACGGAGCGCGTAGTTGGATCTTCACGGCATAGGCCGCGCGGCTCTGCGCGCGATGGTGACGGGGCTGCGATACGCGGCGTTCTTCGTGATGCTCTATTGCCGGGGCGTCGTGCAGTTTGTGCTGCGCGGCTACGTGGTGCTGGGTGCCCTGGCCTTCATCGGATTTGCGGTCTTTCGGGGCGGGCTACCTTGGTACGCTTACGCCTACCAAGGCGCTTCGGTGTTCCTGGCCGCGCTGGCCAGTTGGAAGTACGACACCTTGCTTGGCCTACTGACGCCGGATGGCCGTCGCCTGATGCTGGACGTCTAGCGCCTCGTCGGTCACCAGCAGTCCGACCAGTTCGGCGCGGGTGGCCTTGAGCTTGGCGATCACCGCGTCGATCTTGGCGATGCGGCGGCCCTGCAGATCGCTGATCGGCGCGCAGTGTTCGGACGGCTGATCGTCGATGCGGTCGAGGAAGGTACGGATTTCTCCGGTCGTGAAGCCGAGGTCGACCAGGACGTTGATGCGCCGGGCGAGCGGGGCGGTCTGGGCGGCGTATCTGGGTTGGCCTTGGGCGATCGTGGCGGGGCGGATGAGGCCCTCGCGTTCGTAGCGGCGCAGTTGACGGGGGGTGAGTTGAGCGAGGCGGGCAAGATCTCGAATTTGCAAGGGACGGTCTCCGGTACGCACTTGGCCGGTTAGGCACGGTTTCGTTGTCGGCAGGGTGTAGGCCCGCCTGAACCCCTGCCCGCCGGCGAGGCGGGGGTAGCAAGTGGGGTGCGGCCGGGGGGAGGGGGATCACCCGACCTGCACTGAGCGCAGCGAGGGAAGGTGGGGGAAGCCCCCCGGCCGGTCGCAGCGAAGCGGAGACTTCACGCCCCGCGCGCGAGGGGCAAAGCCCCTTAGCTCTTTCTTGATAGGGAGCCTCAAAGGCAACTTTGAGGCGAAAGTAGATCTGCAGTACACGGCGCGAATCTTGGCCGTAGATGCGAAGAATCGTGGGAACGTTGTGAGGAGCGTATGTCAGATGGGGTTGAGGGCAGGATAGGCTTTGCGCCGGCGTTTTTATAAATTACGCTCCGCTGATGGCCATGTTCGCGTTCCAGCTCCCGGACGACCTCGCCGCCAAGTTCGACGCGCTGGCATCGTCGGGCCGGTCCAAGAAGCTTCGAGACATGGTCGCCCAAGCGGTCGGTGAGAGCGCCTCCGGCTCTGGCGTCGCGCCACGCGGCCAGTCGACCAAACTGACCCTTCGCCTGAAGCCCGACGACCAGGTCGCTCTAGACGACGTGTCCGGCTCCGACGGCCTTCGTCGTACCGAGTGGGTCCTGGCGCTCTTGCGCCGGCGGCTGTTCGGGCGGCCGCGCTTTAGCCGTCGTGAGGAGCTGGCCTTCTACGCCGTGCAGGAGGAGCTGCGGCGGATCGGCGTCAACGTGAACCAGATCGCGCGGGCCATGAACACGGCGGTGATGCCAGGCTCAGTGCTGGATGCTGAGATGTCGTCGATCGAGGCGTTTCGCAGCGAGATCCGCGAGCATGTCCGCGGCCTCTCCGAAGCCTTCAAGGGGAACCTTGCCTACTGGGAGGACGAGGCATGAGCGACTTTCGCGATGTGGGAGGGTTCGACCAAGTCTGGCGCGCGCCGGCAGGCGGTCGAAAGATCATCGCCAAGGGCAGCGTATTGGGCGGGCCGACGAGTGGGGGAGGGGAGGCCGACGCGAAGGCCAAGCTCGCCCGCGTCGTTCAGAAGGCGCCGGAGGTGATGGTCAAGATCACCGGCAAGACCAAGGACGGCGAGCACCTTGGCGCGCACCTAGATTACATCTCTCGGAAGGGGGAGCTTGATCTGGAGCAGTCGGACGGCGCGTTCGTCCATGGCCGGGATGGCGTCAAAGAGCTGGCGCTGGATTGGGCGGCGTCGGGCGAAAGCGACAGCCGCCGACGCGCCAACAGCACGATGTCGGTGTCGATCGTGCTGTCGATGCCGGTGGGGACCGATCCCGAGCGCATGAAGGATGCGGTCCGCGCCTTTGCCCGGGCCGAGTTTGGCGAGACCTATCCTTATGTGTTCGCCTTCCACCAGGACGCCAAGGGCGAGCAGCCCCACGTTCATCTCAGCGTTCGATCGCTGGGGGTTGGCGGCGAGCGGCTCAATCCCAAGAAGGCGGATTTGGCCGATTGGCGTGAGCGGTTCGCCAGCGAACTTCGTGGGCGCGGGATCGAAGCGGAGGCAACACCGCGCCGCGCGCGCGGGATCACGCAAAAGCCCGAGCGGACACCGGTGCGTAAGGCGCGCGAGCGCTTCGAGCGGACGGGCCAGAACGAACCCCGGGTTCTGCGGGAGGCGCGGCGGGAAGCCGAGAGCCTAGCGCGCAGCGGAGGAAAGGCTCAGCCTTGGGACGACAGCATGCGCCAACGTCAGGCTCAGGTGCGTTCGTCCTATAGGGCCGCGGCCAAGGTGCTGGAGGCGTCGGTCGATCCGCGTGACCAGGCGCTTGGTCGTTCGGTGGAGGCGTTCGTCAAAGCCATGCCGGCTCCGGTCAGTCGGCGTGTCACGCTGGCCAGGACGCTGGTTGAAGGCGGCAAGCAGATCGAGCCTGCCAAGGCCGTGACTGAAAAGAGCCGAGGCCCAGGCAAGGATCGGTCGCGAGGTCGCTAGCTTTGCACGTGCAAACTTGTTCAGCGGACGCCGGCGGACGAGGTCCTTAGACCTCGTCCTGGATCGTCGCGTTGATCAGATCGGTGATCAGCTTGCGGCGAGCTGGAGGAAGCCGGCGCCAGGCCAACAGCAACGCCATGGCCCGCGTGTCCGCCGCCAAGGCCGCTACTACCGGGTCAAGCGCGCCGGCCGGGCCCGCGAGCAACTCGGCGATCTCCGAAAAGAAATACTGGATCGGCACTTGGAAAAAGAGCGCCGCCTCCGCAAGCTTGGAGGCGGAGACCCGGTTGTCTCCGCGCTCATATTTTTGAACTTGCTGGAAGCTGATGCCGATCGCCTCACCGAGCGAGGCCTGGCTCAGGCCACGCGCCTTACGGGCCTGGCGCAGCTGGCGACCAACGCTGACATCGATCGGATGCGGCGGGTTGGAGTTTGCACGTGCAAACTCGTTCAAGGTTGAACCCTTCACACCTACCGTCCCCTCGTTCGTTCCGGCCCAGATTTGGAAGGCGATGGCTGCGCGGTAGGATGCGGCATCCGATCCGTATTGGACTGGTCCGCCGAACGCCCGCCAGGCTCTCGCACCTTGGCGGCCTCAAAGCGCGCGCCGCGCTCGATATGGTCAGCGATCTTTTCCTTGGCGCCGGCGATCAATCGGTCCTGCACAGTTGGGTCGGCATGACGGTCCTTAACGATCGCCGTCACGACCGCGAGCCGGCTTTGAGCCGCGTTGAGTTCAGGGTCCTTGGCCGCTTGGCCGGGGCTTGCGGCGCGAAACCGATCAGCGTCGATGGACCACTTGTTGCGGGGCACTTCTCGCTGCTGAAGTGAAAGTTCGCCTGAGACCTTGTCGCGAACCTCCAAGGTTCGAATGACCCGCTCGACGCCGTCCCGCCGCAGTGTGATCTCCTCGCCGGTCGCGGCGCCGGACTTCTCCAGAGCCGCCGGCAAACCGACGCCCCAAACTTCCACCTGCCGTCCGCTCGCCAGTTCCACCCTAACGAACGGCGTCAGTTCCTGACCAGAGCGATGACGGTATGGCGCCTGGCCACTCTCGAGCAGCTTACCCGTGACGCCCCTATCGTAATCCAGCCGTTCCTGGACGGGCTTTGGCGCGGGGGGCGGTTCGCCGCTGCCGCCGGTCCGGCCGGCTGCATCAGGGTCCTGGGGCGCTCTGTCGCGCGCCGGCGACACCGAATTGGTGTCCCGGGCCGACAGGCGGCTACCAAGCTCTTGGAGGTCCCGTTCGGTTGGCTTGTAGCCACGCACCTCCAAGCCTTCGGCGCGGGCCTGCATCCACACCTCCCGCCGGAAGGCGTCTTCGCCGCGAACGTCGATGGCGGTCCAGACGCGATGCTCAGCGATGGCGACCAAGTCCTTGATCACCTCGGCGTTCGTCTGGCGCGCCAGGAGCTTGTCGCCTGTGTCGCGGAACGCGGCCTCCTTGCCCGTGGCGTCGGTGAAGAACCGGACCTCGGGCGCAAACTGTGGCTCTTCGGTCAAATAGCGGCGCTTGACAGCGTCGGGGACGTCGCCGCGCTCGACCGAGAAACGGTGAGGTCCGTCATCGTTGGCCGGGGCCGGTTCGGCGGTGGCTTCGGACGGGGGAGGGGAGGGGGCGGCCTTGTCAGGTTCTGGGGTTTCGGCCTTGCTGTTTTGAAGCACGGGCTCGGCGGTCAGGGGGCGCTCGGTCTCGTCTTCACGCCGCAGCCGGGCCTCGGCCAAAGCGATGCCGATGCGCTCGGCCTCGTCGATCGAGCGCTCGTAGGCGATATCCTCTGGCTCGGTGGCGTAGTCGCTGGCCCGCTCGACAGGCAACGGCAAGTCCAGTTCAGCGGACGGCGAGATGGTGTTTTCCATCTCGGGTCCCGCCGCGCTCGTCGCTTCGGCAGGTGCCAGGTTTGGCGGCGGCGTGATCGCGGTCACGGGAGCGTCGGCAGGGGTGTCGATGTTATCGGCCATGGCGGCCTCCTTTGCGCGTTAGCGTTCGATCGCTTCTTCCAAGAGCCCCGAGTTGATGTAGCGGTTGATCCAGTCTTCGGATTCCGCCTCGGTGGCGCCGGCCGGAAGGTCGTCCATGTCGATGGCGTCCAGCTCCAGCGAGATCGCGCCCAGGTCCAGCTCCGCGTCGCCGGCGGCTTCGCTCACGGTCAGGGCGCGCTCGACCACGCGCGCGTGGATCTCATTGACGGTTTGGCTGAGGGCCGCCAAGTCGGCGGTGATGGCGTCCAGGCGATCGTCCGAATTTGCGGGTGGCTGTCCGGCAGGCCCGGCCGACGCCAAGGGCGTGATCGGCGGAGGCGGCAACAGGCGCTTGGTGAAGTCGGCGTTCTTGAAGAAATAGATCTTGGAGGCTCGAATGGGCGCGATGCCACCGCGCATGATGATGAGCGTGTCCTTGCTCATCTGGATCAGCTCCTGGGGAAGCATCAGCGCCCGGCGTTGGTCGCTCTCTGTCGTCGTGCGCTTGCCCTCACCCAGATAGGTCGGCCGCGACTTGGAGCGTCCCTCGAACGTGTAGTAGCCGAGGCGCTCGGAGAGGTCCTGGGCGACCTTCAGTTCCTTGGGCGTGAAGACGACCTCGACGCCGCAGTTGGTCATGATCTCGTCGGCGACGTCGGGACCGTATTCGGCGCGCAGCTGAGAGGGACTTTGGAGGACCGGCAACAGGCGAAGGCCGTAGCCGGCAACGTAGGAGAACCCCTTGGCGATCACGGAGGCGTGCCCGATCCGGGCGAACTCGTCGAGAAGGACCAGGACCTGGATGGGGTGGCGTCCGCCGCCCGGCAACTCGCGCGTGTTGAGGTCCACCAGTTGCTGGAAGAAGAGATTATAGAGGGGAGCGACCCGGGCCATGTTGTCGGGCGTGACACCCAGATAGATCGAGATCGGCTTGGATCGCAGATCACGAAGGTCAAAATCGCTGGCGCTGGTGGCTGCATCGACCCGCGGATTGAGCCACAGGTTCATGCGCGAGGTGATAGTCTGCTTGATGGATGCGAACGTGTTGTCGGACGCGGAGCAAAAGTCGTTGAGCGCGTTGACCGCCCCGGGCGACAGAGCGTCCTTGCCGCCGGCGCGGGCCTCGACCAGGGCGGGGAACTTGACCTTGGGATTGCCGCCGGTGAGCTGCCGGTAGATCTCACCAATCGTGAACGGCAATTGCGGGCTCTCGGCGACATAGGCCCCGACCCCGACAAAGCCTGTCCGGGCGGCCTCCGACCAGAAGGGATCGCCTTTATCCGGCGTAGGAAAGAGCATGGTGGCGAGCTTTTGGAGCTCGTCCAAGGTGTCGATCGCGCTCGTGCGGTCGATGTAGGCCAGCGGGTTATAGCGGGCCGTGCGGCCCTCCGGATCGAGCGGATCGAACATCAGGACCTGCTGACCATGCTTGGCGCGAAAGCCGGCCGTCGCGTCCCAATTCTCCTTCTTGATATCCAGGACGACGACGCTGTCGGTCCAGTTCAGAAGGTTTGGGATCACCACGCCGACACCCTTGCCGGTGCGGGTCGGCGCATAGAGCATCACGTGCTCATTTCCGCCGAAGACCAGGTATCCAGCGCCCTTGCGCCCGAGGATGATCCCTTGCTTGGCGCGCAGGCCCTCGCGCCGGATTTCGCCCTCATTGGCCCAGCGCGCGGAGCCATGCAACGGCCGGCGGATGCGCAAGCCCGCCATCGCCGCGATGATCAAGATGAGCAATCCAGATCCCAAGGCTGAGACCTTGAACCAGAGCTGGACCTGGAGATGGCCGCGATAGACCCAGAGCCAGCCAGGCACGGCCGCGAAATCGACGTTCGCGCCAAGGCGTCCAAGTCCGATCAGGGTCCCCAGCGTGGTGAGCACCGCCCACAGCACCAGCAGCAGGAGCGCCGAGGCGACTAGGATGGCGGCCTTACCGGCCGGCGTGGCGCTTGCGAACCGGGTCATAATAGAGCTCCGTCATTCGGAAACGGCCGTCCACCTTGCGCATCTGGACGACGACATCGACCAGCAGGTGGAGAAGGCCACGGATGTCATCGCGGGAAAGATCGCGGCCGCCTTCGGATTCCTTGACCAACAGGGTCAGCTGTTCGAAAGCCAAGGCAGCGGAGTCGGCGTGGACGGTTGTGATCGAGCCGGGATGACCTGAGTTGACGTTGCGCAGGTAGAAGAAGGCAGTGCCGTCGCGCAGCTCTTGAAGCAGGATCCGGTCGGGCCGCATGCGCAGCGCGCTTTCCAACAAGTGCTTGGGCCCGATCTTGGCCAGGCCCTGTTGGTCCTTGGAGTAGGTCAGGTGGACGACGTTGCGATGGGGAACCGTCAGCTCGCGGGTGTCCTCGATCGTCAAAAGCCGCTCGTGGTCGGGGATCAGCCGAACCAGGCCCTTGCTGAAGGTAGTTTTGCCCGAGCCCGTGGCGCCGCTGATCAGGATGTTTTTTCGGGATCGGACCGCTAGGTCGAAGAAGGCCGGCCATAGGCGTTCGTCGCGCAGGCGAAGCAGCTCTTGTTCGTCATCGCCCAGGGCGTCCGAGGTCAACATGGTCTCCTCGAAGAGACCCGACGCGGTGAAGTCGTCCATGCCGAAGGTCACCGTGGAGGGTTTGCGGATGGTGATCGACACCGTGCCCTCGGGGACGGCCGGCGGCAGCACGATTTGGCAGCGCTCGCCTTGCGGCAGGACCGTCGAGCAGATCGGGGTCTCGGCGTTGACGTCCTGGCGTGAAAAGGCAGCCGCCGCGTTGGACAGGGTGGCCAACCAGGTCGAGGTCAGCTCTGGAACCTCGAACCACGACCACCCCTTTGCGCCCTCGACGCCCACTTCCCCCGGCCGATTGATCACCAGCTCGGTGACGTCGGCGGGCTCGAGAAGACGCTGCAGCGGCTGCATGTAGTGCAGCAGGACCGAGCTGTCGGCGATCATCGCGCCTTCACGCCGTAGACGTCAGAGAAGTCGAAGTCCTGAGCGACCATGATCCCGACGTCCTCGCCCTGGTTCTTGCGCAGGATCGGTGGGATGTTGATCGAACCCTCCAACGCTGTGTTGGCGACCTCGGAGGGCACACGGGCGGTGTTTTGATAGTTGCGGCCGTTACCGGCCGTGGCGGCATAGACGCCGTCGTCGACCAGAGACAGTAACAACGCTGCGCCAAAACGCTCGAAGAAGCGATTGTCGATGTCGCCACCAAAGCCGCTGCGTCCCAGGGCGTCCGCGCCCGGCGAAGCTAGATCGATGGCGATCCCGCGTGGCGTGACGGCCCGGGTCCATAGGATGAAGAGCCGACGCTGTCCGCGCTGCATCCCGCCGCGATATTCGCCCAGGACCTTGGTGCCCTTCTCCAACAGGACCACTCGGCCGTTGTCGGAGAGCACATCGCGCGGGATGATGCAGGTGGTGTAGCCTGGCAACGAGGAGTCCATCGCCGTTTGCAGGACACAGGGGATCTGCGTGCCGGCCAGGATCAAGTAGTTGCGATCGCCCAGCACGGTGGCGCGCGCCGTGGTAATCGCCGAGCCACGTCGCAGGTTTTCAAGTTCGGTCGCCTGCCGGGCGGGCGCGCCTTGCGCGCTGGCGAGGATGGCTTCAGCCCCACCAGCGGCGCCGCCGGCTGGGGGCGAACCGCTATGGCTGAAGGCGACCAGCGGGGCGCGGCGGGTGGGGTCCGACAAGCTTTCGCGAGGAGCCGATGCGCTGGAGGCGGAGCCGCCTGCTCCGGCGACGGGCGCGGGCACGACCTGTCCAGGCGCGAGGGGTTGGCCAGTCGCCGGATCGATAGCGCCGGCGGCGAGTGTCGGTGCGGGCGGGAGCGGAGCTGTATCGGTCGGGGCGACCTGGTCATAGCGAACCGTTTGCCGGGCCGGGTCCTTGGGCTTTGTCGGCTTGGCGTCGCCTCGATCCCAGGTGACCCCTATCAACAAGGCCGCCACGCCGACCATGCCAGCGATCCCGGCGATCTTGGCTTGTGGAGTGTTCATGCGGCCGGCGACGGGCGAGATCCCCCGTTCGCCCGGGACGCCGCCGCCTTGATCGGTCGAGCGAGGTGCGGCGCTGTGTTCCGCGGCCGCACGTCGCCCTGCGAACGGGTCGGCGGGCGATGCAGCTTGCGCATCAGGCGCAGTGGAACCGGTGCTGGTGTCGTGGTGATCAGTCATCGTCATTGACCCGTGCGAATGGTGCGATCGACGTTGGCGGAGGCCGTGCCCGTGCCGTGGGTGACGCCGTAGGGCGTGACGGCCTCGTTGAAGATGCAGAGCACCTCGCGGCCCCGGCGCAGGACCAGCTTGGCGGCGACGGTGTGCAAAACCACGAACTCGTCGCGGACATCGAACGGCACCTGGCTCTCGGATCCGTCCGGCAGGGTCATGAAGAAGCTGGGCAGCTCCTGGTTGGCCGGGAAACGCAGCACGGTGAACTGGCCGTTGTCGGAGACTTCAGACGGCTGAATCCGTGAGGAGCCTTGGACCGTGTAGTTGAGGTTTCTTGGGCCCTCGACCACAGCGTGGTCCAGCATCAGGCCGGTGCGAGCGCCCTCGATGGCGGCGGCTTGGCCAACGATGGTCCTGGCGAGGGCCGCGCGCTCGTCGTCGGGATATCTGAACCTGACCTGGAAATAGGTGTCGGCCGAGGTGGCGGTGATCGGGCCCGAACGGATCCCAAGTTCGAAGGTGTAGTTGCGCAGTTCCGAGCCACGACGGGTCGTGACGATCAAATTGGTCGGCATGCCCTTTTCGCGCGGCTTGACGAAGAGGATGTTGGTCTCTGCCGCGACCTCCCACGACACCGTATCGCCCAGGGCCACGTGCTGGATCTCCTCGCGCGGGTCGAAGACGATCTGGGTGGCGGTTCGGAATGTGCCGATGATGCGATAGACCTGCCAGGGGTCGTAGTTGACCCATTTGACCCGAGGATCCGACTGCCCCGCCTTGGGGACCTCAACCGCCGCAGCGGCTCCTGCGAAGGAAAAGAAGGCGACGCCGGCGCAGGCGGCGAGCAGGCACGACCTCATTGGGAAATCTCCGGGTCGGCGCGATAGCTGTCGACCTGGAACCCGAGCGGGTTGCGGATGCGGTCTGACTCAAGCATCGGCGCCTTGGTGTAGGCAAAGGTCAGGGTGGCGATCCAGTCGGTGGTCTTGACCTCTTGGCCGAGGCGGACCGTCTTGGAGAACCTGACGTTGGCGACCTTGTCGTTGATGAAGGTGATGTTGCGGATCAAGACCGTGGCCGAGCCAGCAGCGCCAACGACGACCTGTGGGCTCTGGGGATTGGTCGCTCGATAGAGGTCGGCCCAGCGCTGTTGTTCCTCCGGGGTCGAGAGGATCGTGACGAACTGGAAGTTTTCTTGCGCGGCCGGAGGGAGGTAGCCCTCCCGAGCCCGGACGTACTGGGCGAGGAAGGATTTGCTGACCGCTTCGTTATAGGTGACGCCCCGTTCGCCCGTCAGGCCGGTCATGACGTCAACCGAGCCGGTCGTCTGGTTCACCCGAACGACGTAGGGCTCGACGGACTTCAAGGGCGCGAGCGCCGCGACAGCTGTCGAGGCGGCGATCGCCACGGTGGTCGCCAGGATGGCCACGGTCCAGGCCACGCGCTTGGACCGTTCCGCC
The DNA here is from genome assembly GCF_001426905.1 of Caulobacter sp. Root1455. Lineage (GTDB taxonomy): Bacteria > Pseudomonadota > Alphaproteobacteria > Caulobacterales > Caulobacteraceae > Caulobacter. The sequence goes on along the minus strand of NZ_LMFQ01000010.1, from coordinate 44,593 downwards.
GACTTCAGACGGTCCTGATCCCAGCGCCGAGCCTCGTCAAAATAGGCCTTGAGGTCATTTGACGCCACGCCCGTCATCCCAGCACCTCCTGGCAGCTGGGGTACTGGCCGGGCGCGAGGGCCGAGACCTTCTTGGTTCTGCCCTTCCTGGCGGGAGCCGGGACCGAGGTTCCGGATATCGACGGAACGATGGTGCTTGGCGCCGGGACACGGGCCGGGCGGCCATCTGGCCCGGGCGTGGGGGGCGCGGCGATTGGAGCCGTGACCGCGGCAACCGTCGTTCCCGGCAGGACCGATCCGTTGGGATTGGCCGGCCGGCGGCTATGTCCGCTGCAGGACTTGGGCTTGCCGGCAATAGCGGCCGAGTGGGAGCTGAGAGCGATCAGGCACGCCGTCAGGACGATTGGACGAAGCATTCGCGGATCTCCAGATGACGCGGGGCTACCGGCGCGGATGGCCGTTGCGGGACGAGCCGGATGAGGATGGAGCGACCGAGCCGCCGCCGCGTCCGTTCCCGCCGTTGCCGGTGGGAATGGATTTCACGGGCTGGCCAGAGGTCATGGCGCGGGCGGCATTGGCGAAATCGCCAAGGCCTGCTGCGGCGCCGCCCGCGATGCCAGCTGCGATATTTGGGGTCTGCAGAAAGAAGATCATGCCCAACGCAGACAGCGCGATGAACAAAAGGCCGCCGGCCGTAGGATCCGCCTGTCCGTCGATGTTCGCCCACTGGCCTTCGACCAAGCCGAGAATGAGCTGAAACACGGTGATGATCAGGGCGAAGAGGACGAGATAGTTCACGCTCTGCTTCAGCCAGCCGTAGAAGAACTGGCGGGACTGTTCGAACACAAGGAGGGCGATGAAAATCGGGCCAAGCGCGACCAAGATCGCTAAAGCAAGCTTGGCAAGCATGACGATTCCAAAGCCTAGCGCGGCGGTAAGGGCGGTGACGATCCACACTGCGCCGCCGGTCACATACGGGCCTGGGTCGGTCATCGAAGCTGTCGAGAAAATCTTGGTTGCGAGGTATCCCCCGCGATTGAAGAAGCCGTCGAACGCACCACCAACCCCAGGGGTGGGACTGCCGCTGATCGCCTCGGCCAACCAATTGGGCAGGTCTGTAAAGAGCGGGGTTGTGACGAAGGCGTTGTAAGCCACTGTCGTCGCAATGGTGTAGATAAAGCAGAGCTTCACGAGCCTGATCACGCCGTCCATGATCGGTTCGGTGATCGACCCTCGGATGATGGCCCAGCCATAAAGCACCACGTAGAGGACGAGGGCGATGCGAAGCGGGCCGGCAACGTGGGCGATTACGTTGCTCAGACCGTCGTGCAACACGGCCTCGAGCCGGGTATCGACGTAGTCGTAGGACGGTCCGAATATTTGTGCCGGCATGTCTGCGTCCCCGCCCTAGAAGCCGCGCCGGTAGTCGTTCATCGTCTTGAGTTTGCTCGCCTTTTCCGTGGAGGCCTGAGCGTTCTTGCATTCAGTTCCCCGATGGCTTCCGGTCTGGCAATTCGACAGCACGGCCGACCGCTCGGAGGGATTGGCGTCGAAATACGACACGGACCGCGGCGCAGGCTGACAGCCTGCCAAAACGCTGGAGGCCACCGTTGCGGTCAGGATGGCAAGCTTCCGCATCAGAAGCCTCCTTTGTAGTCGGCCATTGTCTGCTGGTACTGCGCGGCTCTTGCTTCCCGGTCGCGCTGATCCGCCATGCGCTTCTCGGCGTCCTGTATCATTGCTAGGCCCTGGAGTTGCATCTGGTCGTTGTTGATCATCGCCTGTTCGGCTGCGATGCGGGCCTGCAGGTCCATCACCTCCTTCGGCGTGGACGCGGTGTTCAGCGCGAGGCGCAGTTGATCCAGGCCAGCCTGGCGCTGCCCAGCGGCCTTGTAGGCGCTCTCGCCCAGCGCCACGTCGCGAGCCGCCCGGTCGCCCGATTTGACAAGGGCGTCCTGGTAGTAGCGTTGGGCGAGCGACAACCCCTCAGTGGCCGGCGTAAACAGTCGATTGGCGTCGCGGATCGAGGTCGCCCGCGATCCGATCGAGCCCATGTCGGTGAGCGTTCCGTTCAGGAGCTTTCCAGTGTCCTGAACCTCAGCTGGCAGATAGCGGCGAAGCGCCGGGTTGTTCAGCACGCCGCCCAAGCTGTTGACGTTAGTCAGCCCGGTCATTCCGGCGTAGAGGCGCTTGCCCTGATCGACCATCTCCGCGCCCTGGCGGACTTGTGTCTGCAACTCGGCGAGCTGGGCGCGAGCCTGATTCAACTGCGAAAGCATCCGCGTGTAAGCGCCGGGGTCGGTCACGACCATCTGAGCACTGGCCGGCGCTGCGATCGTCGCGGCAGCCAGGACGAAGGGTAGAAGAAAGCGCGTTCTCATCAGGATCTCCGTCGTTCTTGTTGAAAGGCTGGGCTCCAGTCGACTGGATCGTCACCGTGCGTCGTGCGGATCCTGTCGAGCAGCTCGACGGTCTCGGTTCGGCCAGAGAGGATCGAAAGGGCGTCGTCCAGACCGTCGAGGTTCAGTTCGACGACAACCGAGTTGTGGCCTTGCTTGACGAGGAACCGCCGGGACTCGGGCGAAAGCTCCTCGCGGATCAGCCGGAACTCCTCGTTGGTGAGGCCAAAGCCGTCCACGTAGTCCCGCGCCTGGCCGTAGGGATTAGGCAGGAAGATCTTCGTCGGACATTGCTCGAGGATAGTGTGGGCGATCTCAGAACGGAGCACGTCGGCCGGACTTTGCGTGCCGAACACCATGAAGGCGTTCTTCTTGCGGTAGGTTTTCAGTCCGTCCTGGGCGAGGTTTCTGAAAGCCTCGTCGCCCAGAGCCTTCCAGAACTCGTCGATATCGACGACCAAGCGTCGCCCGTCGACCAGGCTTTCTAGCCGATGGATGAGATACATCATGACCGGCGTGCGGACCTCGGCGTTGTCGAGGAAGTCCGTCATGTCGAAGCCGAGCAATTTCGCGTCGAGCCCGACCTGATCGGCGTCGCCGTCGAGCACCCAGCCAAGCGGTCCCGCGCGCGTCCAGCGTTCAAGCCGGGCGCCGATGCCTTCAGCGTCCCGCTGACCAAGGAGCTGGCGCAATGCGGTAAGGGATCGCTGGTTGGGGGCGAGGGGTTCGAGCGAGGCGACGCCGTCGCTGATCAGGCGCTCCTCCTGGACCGTCAGAGCCCGATCAGCAGGCGTCACCAGTTTACGCACGAGCTGGGTGAGGAAGACGACGTTTCGCGGTGTGAACTCCAAGGCGCGAAACGGGGCAAAGCCGGTTGGCGCGCCGTTTTTCAGAGTCAGGTAGGTGCCGCCCGAAGCCCGCACGAAGATCTCAGCGCCCCGGTCTTTGTCGATGAAGACCCGCTGCACGTCGAACTTCTCCAGCTGGGCGAGCATGAAGTTTTGAACGACCGTCTTGCCCGAGCCCGATGGGCCGCAGATGAAGGTGTGGCCCAAGTCGCCGACGTGGAAATTGAAGTAAAATGGCGACTTGGCCGACGTCCTGAGAAGCGCGACGGCAGGGCCCCAATGGTTTCCCGCAGCCTGGCCCGATGGGTAGGTGTGGAAGGGGGCCAGGGCGGCGAAGTTGCGCGAGTTGATCGCCGCCGGCCGGCAACGTTTGGCGAAATTGCCTGGGAACTGCGACCAGAACGCCGCTTCAAGCGCAAGGTCCTCACGAGCGACCACCAGGCCTGAATCCGCCAGGGTTGCGCGTGCGGCCGACATGTTGTCGGCCAGGGCCTTGGTCGTCTCGCCATAGACAAGGAGCGAGAACTGGTGCTCGCCCATGACGAAGCGATTGCTCACCAGATCGTCGATCGCGTCATCGAGACCTTGCACCTGAGAGGCGGCCCGGTCGTTGGAGCGGATTAAAAGGTTCTGCTTTCGCTCCATGACGGCGCGCGCAGACGCCTTGGATAGGAACGCGAACGATTGAGTGGCGACGAAGGGATAGGGCGAGCGAAGCAGCCCGTCCCACAGGCCAGGCCGGGTGGTCGCGGGGTACTCCTTGACCCCGAAGATCCCTGCGTATTTTTCGTCGCCCGGTTCTCTGATCTCGAGCGCCTCGCGCCCGAAGATCACCCGCGCGGTGTAGATTGCCGCGCCGAGGTGTCCGCGCACCAGGGGGATGCGTTGGCGCCGGCCGGTGAGCACCAGATGCAACAGTTCCATCGGCTCAGAGAAGGCCAGACCGTTGTGGTCGTAGAGGCCCAGGAGCCGGACACCGTATCGACCAAGGTACTGAAGGAGATCGCGAGCCTTGTCTTCCAACAGACGGATCGCATCTTCATCGACCTCGAGCCCAGCTTTACTTCCCGCACTCAGCCGGTGGAGGAGGGCGCCCAGCTTGTCGCCGACATCTCTTCCCGGATGAAGGGTCAGGGTGATGTAGAGGTCATTGGTGAAGAGGCGAGTTGCACCCACGCGGGCGCGATAGGCGGCGTCGAGATCCCTGGCGAAGTCGGAGGCGAACTGGCCCTCGGGATAGCCTCGATCTTCATGCCGCACGACATGGTGCCAGATGGCCAGCCGCTCGTCGGCGATGTTGCGCCAGGCGTTGTTCAACTTGGCGTGCCAGTCGTTCAAATCTCGCACGTCAGCGGTTTCGAACGAGGCTCCGTCGAGCTTGAAGCAGACCATCATCGCGCGGGTGTCGAGCGCGACCACATGGTCAGAGACGTGGCGCGCATAGGGTAGATTGGCGCCGGGCTGAGGTTCGCGCCTCAAGACCATCGGGCCAGCGATAGACGCTGGACCTGTTCGCTTTGCAGCGCCGCTATCCATTGGGGAAATCCTTGCCGGAGTAGTGGCGCACGACAGGAAGGGGCGAGTGCGAACTGCCGCCCCACCAGGCGCGATTTCGGGCCCGGCCCTTGGTTTCGAGCCACATGAGAAGGACGCGAAAGGCGTTGTGGTCGTGCTTGACCACGGCGCGGAACAGAAAGTGCAGCGCGACGCCCACCGACAGGTAAGCCAGATTGTTGGCGGCCAAGAAGATCGTGCCGCTCAGCATGACATTGAGCGCCATGGCTTCGACCGGCACGCCCAGCACCATCGCCGGCCGCGTGCAGGCCAGGAACAGCGTGTCTTCTGTAATGTATTCGTCCTGCATGAGCGTGACCGCTCGGTGCGCACCTGCCCCCCAAAGGCGGCGCGCCGGGCGAACGGGGCCTAGGCCCCGCTCCCCGTGACCATGCTGACGATCTGGGCGGCGCCAAATACGACGACCATGCCAACGACGACGATTGCCATCCGGCGGAAGTCGAAGATGCCGAACATCGCCAGGATGCCCATGATGATCACCGCCAGGATCGCTAGCAGCCGCGTGGTGTTGCCGGTGAAGAAGTTGACCACGTTCTGGAGAAGCGTTTCGACGCCGACCGATTGAGCCGCGGCGGGCTCGACCAGGCCAAAGGCCAAAACAATCGCGGCCAAAGCGACAGCGCCGGCGCGCCGGTTCGTAAGCGTTGCCGGCGCAATGGCAGGCTTAGTGATGGCTTGGGGGCTCATCATGGGGGAGGGGCTCCTGTATCTCCGTTTCGAGGATTATCGAGCCACGGTATTGATAGGCGGCGCGACAATGGGCGACCGCAGCGGACAAAGATTTGTACCGCTTCGGTTGAGCAGAGCGGTAGACGGCGACCAAGTGTTCGCCGACCTTCCAACTAAGCTTGACGTACATGGACCATGTGCCGTCACTCGCCTCGACGATCCGAACGGCCACGATTGCTCCGCCGCTCGGGCGTAGGCTCGTGAGAAGTCGTTCGCGGATCGTCCGATCGGACATTCGGGGTTCCCAAGCTTTCTGAGGAACCCAACATATGTCGAGAGGACGGCAGCGGTCATTACGGATGATGGCGTGGAGGATCACTGTCCGCCCCCGCCGAAGACGACGATGGTGCGCGAGGCGCCCCTGGCGAAGACGTCGAGCGATGGTTTGCTCGCCGTCTGTTCGCCCCCGCCGATGTTCTCAGCGGCGGCCTCGACCGCCGCTTGCAGCGCAGGCGGCAGGGCTGGCTTTATCCCGCTGGCTCCGCTGATCGCGCCAGGCGAAAGCTTGATGGCCTCGGCCTCTACCTTGGCTACGTAGCCGTTGAGAAACCCGCGCCGATGATTGCCGGTGTTGTAGGCTGAGAAGGCCATCCTCAGCGCCTGTTGTGCGGGAGCGAGGCGGGCGGCCGCGACGTAGTTGGCCTGTAGGAGCGTTGCGGACGCCGCGAGGTTTTTACAGGGCTCAAAGGCGTCGGCGACCGTCAGGCCGAGCGGGGCCAGGTTCCTGCTGTTGATCTGCGCCAAACCCAGGTCGAGGTTTTGGCCTTGTGCGATCAGCCGTTCGGCCGTGGCGATAGCTTGTTCGCGACTACCGGCCGGGGGCGGATCCGGCGCGCGGTTCACATTGATGGCGAGCGGATTTCCGCGACTTTCGACCTGAACGATGCTGACCATCGTCATCGGAGCGATGGTCGGCGCGCAGCGCTGGGCAAGCTCGAACAGCGCGGCCAGGTCAACCATGGGCCATACTCGCCGGGCCCAATTCCACACTCGCGGATGCAGAAATTGCGCTGGCGGCGGCACGCAATCCTGACGTGAACGTCAGGTTTGGTTGTTTGGCTGCGGACACGCGACGCTTCATCAAACGCTCACTTGAAATGTCGCATAAGGAAATAAATGCGACATGGAAAGACACGGTGACGCTCAAGTAGCGCCATCAGGGATGGAGCCGCTGGAACGAGCCACTCCACCTTGCGTAGCGTTTGCGAGTGAAGGCAAGCAGAGCCATTGGCTTTTTTTAAGCGGGGGGCCCTGGAGGGTTTGAGGTGGACTTCGTCACCGACCTTGCCCAAACTCCACATGTGGACACGGATTTAACTGACCGATTCTCGGAGATGAGATGGCTCGACCGACGGCATCACAGAGCGTCACCGAGGGGTCGCTGTCCGGGTTCGTGCCTAAGGCGCGGGTCGGCAAGAGCATGGTCGCAGGCTACTTTTCGGCCGAGATGCAGCGCCGCGTGAAAATGCTGGCCGTCGAACGGGGTGTCACCGTTCAGGCGTTGATCGGTGAAGGCCTGGACCTTCTGTTCGTCGCCGCCGGCAAGCCTCCGATGGGTGAGCGATGAGCACGCGCAACGACCCGCACCCGGTGCGGGATTTCTTCATCAACGACCTGATTGACTACGCGCCCAAGGACAGCGCGGAGATGATGGAGCGGCCGTTCTTCTCGATCTCCAAGCGCAAGCGCAACAAGCCGATCCAGTACAACACCCCGGACGGCAAGCTCTACATCAAGGTGACCGCCAACCCGACCCACGGCATGGCGACGATCTGGGATGCGGACATCCTGATCTGGTGCATTTCGCGGATCGTGCAGCAGCGCGATAACCGCGAAAACGACATCCGCCCGATCATCCACACAACGCCGTATGAGCTACTGAAAGGCATCGCGCGCGGGACGAGCGGGCAGGACTACATCGAGCTTTTACGGGCTATCCGGCGCCTGCGGACCACGGAAGTCGAGACCAACATCCGGGCCGGCAAGCGGCGCTATACCGCCTTCCACTATCTGGGCGACATCGAGGGTGAAGGGGAGTCTGACGACAATCCCGAGCAGTTGAAGACGCTGACCCTTCGGATCCCTGACTGGCTCCTGGACGGCATCATGAGCGGCAACATCCTGACGCTGGACCGGGAGTATTTCCTGCTGACCGGCGGCATTGAGCGCGCGATCTATCGCGTGGCCCGTAAGCATGCCGGCAACCAAAAGGCCGGCTGGGTTTCCAAGATGTCGACCCTTTATGAAAAAACGGGCTCGGAGTCGCCGTTCAAGAAGTTCACGTTCCGGATCCGCGAGATGTGTCGGTCCGATGAGCTTCCCCGCTACGCGATGCGGGAAACGACGACTGCCGATGGCAGCCCAGCCGTTCATTTCGTGGACCGCGCGTTCGTTGTCGAGGCGGCCAGGGAGCGACGTGGGGCCGATACGGCTCAGCGAGGATGGGAGGATGCACGCGCGGCGTGGATCGACGCAGACAGAGACCCCAGGGCCTTCGAGGGGGCCTGGTCGCGTTGGATGGAGGACGGGCACAAGCCGGAGGGCTTCGCCAAAGCCTGCAGCGACCCCCGTTGCGTCATGCCCAGCTAGGCACGTGGTATTAGGAACCGGGGTCAATGCGGCGATTGCTGGGTCGTGGTTTTAGGAACCCGCCAGCGACGTTGAGTCCCCGATCAAGCGCCGATTCTCTACGATTCGGCGAGCCCCGGGGCAAATAGGTTGGGATAGGGGGGCAGTGGACCTGTCGTGGTTTTAGGAACCCGGTCTCCTTGGGGGTGTCGTGGTATTAGGAACCGGCGCGGAGGCGCACGTGGTTTCAGGAACCCGCCCGAGGCCCTGTCGTGGTTTCAGGAACCGATCGGAAGCCGCTTGCTATCGTGGTTTTAGGAACCAGAACGGCCGCTCGAAGTCGCCGGAGGCACGTGGTACCAGGAACCTGCCCACATCGTGGTATTAGGAACCGTTTCCCTCGTGGTTTCAGGAACTTATCGGCACGTGGTTTAAGGAACCGCCCTACGTGGTAACAGGAACTGAAGCACGTGGTATTAGGAACCACGTAGGCTAAAAGCTCCTTTACAAACAGGCAGTTGGCGGAGATTTTTCAACCTTAACTACCTAACTTCCCTTATCTAACAGAATCTCTTCTAACGAAAATCCGGCGCAAAACGCGCCGCAAGACACCGCCTCTTGGGGGCTACGCCCCCGCCGGCTCGCTGCGCTGCTACGCAGCTTCGCCCCGGGCGCTACGCGCCCTCCCACCCGGCATCCCCCACATACGGCGTCGAGCGAAGCCCGACACTCAATTCAACCAAGCGGTTCCTACGATTTCCACGACTCCAAACGCCTACAGCGACTGAATCTCAGCAAATGGCTCTCCGGCGAGAGCCAAGCGGATCTGGCAGCGAAAGCCAGGAACCACTGAGCCTGGCGGACGGGTCGAAAGGGGCAACTTTCTTCCCGGCCGGCGCAAGCCTATTGATCGGCTCTATAACCGGCGTCGCCGCAGATGTAGAAAAACTCAAGAACGCGGTCGCTCCGCGCCCGCCGTCATCTGGTGACCCGTGCCCGCCGATCGTCCGCCATCGACTCTCACACGTCCTACGCCGCACCTGCTGAAGCGGTTTCACCTGGACCAGGTGGGCAACGACACGATCGAGACCTTCCTGGCGAAGGGGTATTCTCTGGCCATTTGCTGCCGGGACTGTCCCCGACTCATCGAGTGGACGCCGCCTGACCTGGTGGAGAAGTTTGGCAACCGGACCAAACTCAGGATCGCCGATCTGGGCGCAAGGTTCACTTGCACAGGGGAGGGAGGATGCGGTTCCCACGATATGCTGTGTTCCCGCACCTTTACGATGGGCCGTGGTCTTGGGCGCCGGCGAAGGGCACCTAGTTAGGCTGGAATGACGTCGTCGCCCTTGCCGCCGCGGGCGAGGATCTTGAGCCTGCCCTCCGGCTGCGGGCGTTGGAGTTGGGCGACTTCCGTCCAGGGCGCATCACTCATCCAGAGATCCCATTCCGCCGGCTCGGTCAGGATCACGGGCATGGCCTTGGAGTGGTAGGTTTTTACCGGCTCGGCCGACTCCGTGGTCAGGAAGCCGTAGGCCTCGATTTCTTCCCACCCCTTGCTCTTCATTCGGACGCAGGCGTGAGGCGTCCAGATTCCAGCGAAGAAGGCGAGGGGACGGCTGTCGTCTAGGGCAAACCAGATGTTTTGCCTGGTCTTCTCGTGATCTTGGTCAGGCTTCGGCGAAGGACGTTGAGCCAGCCGGCGATCTGCTCGGGCGACCATTTCCGTCGCAGCTTGCCAGATACTGTCCGGGCCAGGGCGGGCCGGCAAGCCAGCTTGCATCGCTTCGGACGCAAGGCCCGGTCCCACGCCGCCTGATCGGAGCTGGTCGCTCGATACTGTTCTGGCCCGCCGTTGCGCAGGATCTCGCGACTGATCGTCGATGGCGATCGACCCAGCGACCGAGCGATCCCCCGCAGCGAGCAGCGGCTGCTGAGCCCTCGGGAGATTTCCTCCCGCTCGCCCAGACTAAGCGCTCGAACCGCTCGCCGCCGGTCTGGAGGCCGGATGGACGCAGCCGACTGCACGACGGCGCGTCCCGCCACGCGCGATGCGCGTGGCTCCTTACAGTCTTCATTTTTCGTAAAGGGCAGGCCGGGCGACCCGCCGCCGCGTGGTCTGGCGGGCAAAGACAGGTGATGGCGTAATCCTCGCCGACGTGGGGCTCGGCGTTGGTTCCGGCCCGGTCGGGGAGCTTGGCGGCATGCTCAAGCGCTCGCGCCAAAAGCCCCAGGGGTCCTCGCACGACCCTTCCAACACCCCGATTTTCGGCTTCGCAGCGCTGGTCGTTTGGCTCATGGCGACGGCCGGTTCCGCCAAAGGGCGCGCACGTCCGATCCTGCGTAGGGTGTCGCCGTTACGCATGTTTGGCGCGACGAGACATGGCGCCAACCGGCCTCGCCGTGAGTTCGTCAAGTCGCGTGGCGAGGGAGCGACAGCTATCCATATCATCAAAGGCGTACAGTGTTGTTGCTCTGAGCGTTCAGTGCGAGCTTCGCCGTTCGATTCCATTTGAGAGGCTGGACCATGAACGAAGCGAATGCAGCGACGATCGCGCTGACGGCAGAGATCGTTGCTGCGTATGTCAGTAACAACAGCGTCGCAGTCACCGAAATGCCCGCTCTGATCAAGAGCATTCATGCGTCTCTCGCGGGCGTAAATACAATACAGGACGAGCCGGCCGCAGAGCCGATTTCCAAGCCGACACCGGCGCAAATTCGAAAGAGCATAACGCACGATGCTCTGGTCAGCTTTGTTGATGGAAGGCGCTACAAAACTCTCAAGCGTCATCTTACCGGACATGGCATGACGATCGCGGAGTACAAGGATACATACGGCTTGCCCAACGACTATCCGACCACGGCTCCGAGCTATAGCGAGGCCCGCAGCGCCATGGCTAAGGCCTTGGGTCTTGGGCAAGGCGGGCGCAAAGTAAAGAGCCCGCCCAAAGCGTCGGCGAAGGGGCGGGTGGCGAAGGCTTGACACATTGGGCGGCGCGTTGAGGCGCGCTGCCCGCTATCAGGCTCCGAGGCGAACGCTCGGGCAACATCATGCGGTTTGATAAAGGCCCCGCGCGGCCGCTGCGTCATCCTAAGGCCCGCTGCGGCCTGGTCCAAGCCGGAGCGAGGTTGAGTCCCGAGGAATGCGTTCGGACGCGTTCAAAATAGCCCTGTGGGCATTTCGAAGCGGTTCATGGTGGCCGTGGCCGCCATCGTCTGGACGGCGAATCTTAGCGGGCACGAGATTTCGACGCAGCCCCTTGTCTCCACCACTCCCTTTTGATCGCAGTGGCGATTTGCCGCGCCGATCCAAACCCTTGACGGGCCGATCATTCGGTCTCCCACACTGCCGCTTGAGTCAAATATTATTCCTCCATTAACGTGTCTGGGCGACGCATATGGAAGTTCAGTTGAGGTATGGCCTCAGCCCTGTAAACGAGGGATGGCCCAGATGTTCAATTCGATACTTCACATACATTCTAGTCCGGAAATAAAAGATTTCATGCGACGCCATAGATTTACAATTATAGATTGTGTTGCAATCGCTGTGGTGTTAATTTTTGGGTCTGTTCTGTTTTGGCAGTTCAAGATATTTCCTCGGCAAGATGTCGCGCAACAAGCAAGGATGCTGGAGCTCGATGAGACTTTGGCGCTGACCTCGGTCGCGCTGGGACTTTTTTCCTTCTCCCGTTTGCGAGCACAGCGGCGCGAGACATTGTTGCGCCGCGCCGCTGAGGCGGAGGCGCGGGCGCTGGCCCTGGAGGATCCCCTCACGGGCCTGCCCAACCGCAGGCAGTTCGACGCCGCGCTCAAGGCGGCGCTCGGCGCTCCGCCGAGCGCCAACGCGGCCCACGCCGTCATGATGCTCGACTTGAACGGATTCAAGAAGATCAACGACGTCCACGGACATCCGGTCGGAGACGAGGCTCTGATCCAGGCGGCGAACCGCCTGCGACGCTCCGTGCGAGAAGGCGATTTGGTCGCCCGGATCGGCGGTGACGAATTTGCGATCATCGCTCAGCACCTGAACGGTCCGGAAGCCGCCACCAACATAGCGCTGAGAATCATCGAGAGTTTCGCGCAGCCCGTCATGGCCGGTGGGCGCGAGCATCGTCTTGGCACCGGGATTGGAATCGCGCTCTCGCCGCAAGACAGCGACGATCCGGTGGCGCTGACGCGACAGGCGGATGTGGCCCTCTATCTCGCGAAAAAGCAAGGCGTGAGCGCGCTATGCTTCTTCGAACCGGAAATGGACCGCAGGGTCCGAGAGCACGACCGGCTTGAGCGCGATCTGCGCCTCGCCATTGGGACGCCGGATATTCGCCCGCACTATCAGCCGCTGATTGACCTCAAAACGGGTCGGCTCCTCGGCTTTGAGGCGCTTGCCCGCTGGCGGCACCCTGAACTTGGTGAAATCGAGCCAAGCCGCTTTATTCCTATCGCGGAACATGCCGGTTTGATCGGAGACTTGACGGATAGTCTGCTGCAAAGCGCTTGCTGTGACGCGGTGACTTGGCCCAGTGGAAAGCTGGCCTTCAACTTGTCGCCACGGGAATTGGCCGATGCGACACTCGGCGCCAGAATTCTCGATATTCTCCAATCAACAGGCCTGCCGCCTCACCGATTGGAGCTCGAAATTACCGAGAGCGCGCTTGTGGGAGATCTGGAGGCGGCGCAGCGCATCCTTGGAGGGCTCCGCCAGAGTGGCGTCAGAATCGCCCTCGATGACTTCGGAACCGGCTATTCGAGCCTCTATCACCTGCGCAATTTCAAGCTCGACACGATCAAGATCGACCGCAGCTTTATCGGCGCGATGGCCAGCGATCAGGATAGCGCGGCGATCGTGAGGGCTCTGATCGGGCTCGGCGCGGGGCTCGGGCTCACCGTGATCGCCGAAGGCGTGGAAGATCTTGAGCAGCATGTCTGGCTGCAGCAGGAGGGGTGTGAGCAGGCCCAAGGCTTCCTGTTTGGTCATGCGGTGTCGGCGTTGGAAGCGCAAGAACTTGTGGAAAAAATGCTTGTGGCGGAAGTTCCGCGTGCTGAGCCGAAGTCCAAGCGAAAGGCGCTTTCGATGCGTGGCGCTTTGATGGCGGACGATGTCCGGAGTCAATTGCTTTGATGCCCGCACGAGCCATTTGACCTGTTTCTTGATGCACTAGCCTGACGTCGCATATTCAAAGCGCAACAACTTAAGGTTATTTCAACTCCGGTCGATCCTACTGATCTCGAAGACTGCGCAATGCTGCGACATGTTTCGGCAAGATCGGGAGGGCGAACGTTGAACAGCGAAGCTGCGTGCCGCGCCGCTGATATTCTGGACGCCATCCAAGATTGCGCCTGGATTCTTCGCCTTGACGGCTCGATCGAGCACCTGAACCGACATGCCCAGGAGATGCTGCCCGCGGGACCGGATAACCTACCCGATTGGCGGTGGATTTTTCCGGAGGAAAGCCGCTTCTCTCTCGACCGGTCCTTCAATAGCGCCCTCGCAGGTCAGATGGCCCGATTCCGCGCCTTTTTGGGCATGGCCCAACATTCCCGCGCCTATTGTGACACCACCATCTCGCCCATTCGTGATCGCAGTGGCGCTGTGATCCGTCTGCTGGCCACCGCGCGCGACGTCACTCGGGAGGTCGAGACCGAGGCCTTCCTGCGAACGGTCATCCAAATCCTGCCCTCGCCGCTGACCGTGAAGAATGTCGAGGACGGCTGCTATGTGTTGATCAATCGCGCGGCGGAAGACGCGTTCGACATCGTCGCCGACGAGGCGATCGGCAAGACGACGCTCGACGTTCTGGACGTCGCCGCCGCCAAGCGACTGGCCGCCAGCGAGTCCAGGGTTCTGCGCACGGGCGAGATGCACGTCTCCGAAGAGGCAGCGAGCCCCGACCCCGCCGTCGCGCCGCGCCATTTCCTGACCAAGACCATGGCCACCTACGACGATGTCGGCCCCCGACACCTGATCACCCTGAGCCAGGACGTCACCGCGCAGAAGGCGGCCGCAGCCTCGCTGCGGGTGGCGCTGGAGCAGGCCGAGCAGGCCAGCCTGGCCAAGAGCGCCTTCCTGGCCAATATGAGCCACGAGATCCGCACACCGCTCAACGGCATCGTCGCCGGGGCCGATCTGTTGGCCAAGGACGATCTATCGCCCCGGGCACGGGAGCTGGTCGATATCATTCAGACCTCCACCCAGAGCCTGGAGCGTCTGCTATCGGACATACTCGACGTCGTGCGGATCGAGGCCGGTCAGGTGGTGATCGAGAACGGCCCGTTCCATCTGGGCGATGCGGCCCGTTCGATCGCCGCCTTGTGCGCCCTGCGCGCGGAGGAAAAAGGCGTCCTGGTCGAGACCCGGCTGGCGGCCGGCGCCGATCTCACTGTGACAGGCGACTCGGCGCGCCTGCGTCAGGTGCTGACCAATCTGCTCAGCAACGCCGTCAAGTTCACCGATCAAGGCCAGGTCACCCTCGACATCGCCCCCGGAACCAACGGCGCCACGCGCTTTTCCGTCACCGACACCGGCATCGGCTTCGACGCCGCCGAGAAGAGCCGGATCTTCGACCGCTTCCAGCAGGCCGACACCTCGTTCACCCGGCGGTTCGGTGGCTCGGGCCTAGGCCTGGCCATCGCCCGCGAGTTGGTCGAACGGATGGGCGGGGCCCTGTCCTGCGACAGCACGCCTGGCGTTGGTTCCACATTCTGGTTCGAGCTGCCCTTGCCCGCGGATCACGACACGGCCACCCCGTCAGCGCCACACGACGACGTTGCCTCGATGGCCGGGATTCCCCGAATTCTGGTCGCCGATGACCATCCGACCAACCGCAAGATCGTCGAGTTGATGCTGGCCGATCTGGCCGAGATCTTTATCGCCGAAAACGGCCGCGAGGCGGTCGATGTCTTTAAGGTTTCGGGGCCCGACCTGATCTTGATGGACATGCAGATGCCGGTGATGGACGGCTTGACAGCTGTCCGGGAGATCCGGGAGCGGGAAGCATCGGACGGCGGCGGCCGCGTGCCGATCATCATGTTGACCGCCAACGCGCGTCCCGAACACATTCGCGCCAGCCGCGACGCCGGAGCAGATCTGCACCTTGAAAAGCCGATCACCAGCGCCGTGTTGTTCGCCGCCATCGACCAAGTCTTCAAGGCCGCCAGTTTCGAAGAGGAAGGCATAGCGATCAGCGCCTGAGGTTGAGAAATGCGTTCGATCTTTACCTGACCTTCGCACATCCCACTGATAGTGGCTCAAGAGAAATAATCCGGCGATTTCATGGGTTTGGTATCATCCTTGGCCGCTTCGGCCCCGCCCATGTCGCCGCTCTCGGGGGCGGAGATCGGCGCGCGCCTCGAAGCGGCTCGACAGGCTATCGAAGGACGGTTTCTCGAGGCCGGCGAGGTTCTGTCGCGAGCGGTCGAGGGCGTCGGGACGCTGATCGCTTCGCTCGACCGGATGCGTGCAAACCTTGACGCCGAGACCGTCACGACGACGACGGCGGATTTGGCGCAGGCCGCCGAAACGCTGCGGTCGCTGCCCGACAGCCTCGATGCACGCCGGGATCGCGTGGGCAATCTGGTCAAGGCCGGCGACGGATTGGCTGGCCGCATCGAAGAGATGCGCCTGCATCTTGCCTATCTCCGGGTCTTCGCCATCAACATCAAGATCACCTCCGGCGGCATTGCCGCAGCCGGCCCCGAGTTCGCGATCTTCGCCCAGGAAATCTACGACTGCATCGAACTGGGCCGCGCACAGCTCGACGCCTTCAACGACGACCTGATGAGCCTTGACCGGACTCTGCGAAAGGCTCTGGCCCAGGAACACGACCTGGGCCGCAGTTGCCTGACTCTGTTGCCTGCCGTGCCCGACGCCCTGATGGCCAGCGCCACGGCGATCGGCGCCCATCACGCCAAGATCGCGGGCGTCGCGGTCAGCGTCGCGGCCCTCGCGCGCGACGTCCAGAAGAAGGTCGGCGGCGGCCTCGCAGCCCTGCAAATCGGCGATATCACCCGTCAGCGCATCGAGCACGTCCAGGCCGGGCTGCAATTTCTGGCGGAGGTCGCCGTCCCTTTGTCGCCCGGTCAACGTCAGCGGACGGAAGCCTTCGTGCACCGCCTGCTGGCGGCTCAACTGGCCGCGACCGCGGACGATTTCCACCGCGATGTCTCGCGGATCGGCGTGAACATCGCGGGCATGGCCAGCGACGCGTCCGAGATCCTGCGCCTGCGCGACCTGGCCTACGGGCAAAGCGAAGGCGCCGAGAGCGGCTTCCTGCGCAATCTGGAAAGCCATGTCGGCCAAGCGCTTGGCCTGGTGGGCGACATGACGGCCGGCGAACAGGCGGCCGAGGACGTCAGCCGTTCGGCGGCCGAGGCGGCCCGCGACCTGACCGCGCGCATCACCGGCATCCAGACCATTCGCGCCGATGTCCAGATGATGGCGCTGAACACCACCCTCAAATGCAGCCGCATCGGCGAGACCGGCAAACCCCTCGCCGTGATCGCCGTCGAACTTCGCCAGCACGCCATCCATCTGGAGAAGTCCGCGGCCCAGACCCTGAACCTACTCGAGGACCTATCCTCCGCGGCCGAGGCGCCAAGCCAGCCCGACGTGATCGATGACCCCAAGGGCGGCGCCGCGGCGGCGGCGACCGTCCTCGGCGGCGCGGTCGCCCGCATCGCCAAGGCCGGGGACGGTGTCGAAAACGATCTCGCCGCCGTCGCTCGCCAAGGCGCCGACGTGGTCGACATGCTGCGACGGGCCGCCGAGCGGTTCGACTTTCACCGCCAGATTGGCTCGGTCCTCGACCAGGCGGCTGGCGATCTCATGGACGAGGCCGGCGAGCCGCAGGTCCCAGACGAAGACATCGTCGGCGTGCTGCGGCCGCTGATGAGCCGACTGGCCAAGCAATACACCATGGCTCAGGAGCGCGAGGTCCATCGCGCCTGGGTCGAGGATCTGGGCGAGGACACGCCCGTCGCCGTCGCGCCCGTTGAAGATCCGGACGACGGGCTGTTCTGAAAAACGCGGAGAGGCGTCGAAGCCCCCGCCTTACCGCGCCGCAGCCCGCAGGACTTCCTGGGTGATGTTGTGCAAGGGCACGATCCGGTCGACGCAGCCGCGGGCGATGGCTTCCTTGGGCATGCCGAACACGACCGAGGTCGCCTCGTCCTGGGCCAGGGTATAGGCGCCGGCCTGTTTCATTTCCTCAAGGCCGCGCGCGCCGTCATCGCCCATGCCAGTCATGATCACCCCGACCGCGTTCGAGCCAGCCGAGCGAGCGGCTGAGCGGAACAGCACGTCCACCGAAGGCCGATGGCGCGAGACCAGCGGCCCGTCCTTGACCGAGACATAGTAACGGGCCCCGCTGCGCTCCAGCAGGGTATGCTTGTTGCCGGGCGCGATCAGCACGCGGCCGCGCAGCACGGTGTCGCCATCCTCGGCCTCCTTGACGGAGACCGCGCATAGCCCGTCCAGCCGCTTGGCGAACGAGGCGGTGAACTTCTCGGGCATGTGCTGGACAATGACCATGCCTGGCGAGTCCGCCGGCAGACCTTCCAGCAGGACCCGCAGCGCCTCGGTGCCGCCGGTCGAGGCGCCGACGCAGACGATGGTCTCGGTGGTGCGGGCCATGGCGCGCCCGCCGATCGGCGGCGGCAGCATGGCGTCGGCGGTCAGTTTCTTATCCGGCTCTTGTCCCGAACGCGTCGGTGACGAGATCGTCGCAGAGGGGACTCGGCGCTGCCCCGGC
Organism: Caulobacter sp. Root1455; assembly: GCF_001426905.1. GTDB lineage: Bacteria > Pseudomonadota > Alphaproteobacteria > Caulobacterales > Caulobacteraceae > Caulobacter. Next base: position 26,729 of record NZ_LMFQ01000010.1, on the reverse strand, counting down.
AGCCGGGCCCCGGCCGCGGCCTTCACCGCGTCGCAGATGCGGATCTTGGATTCCATCAGGTGATCGGCGACGCCGATCTTAGGCTTGAGGATGATATCGACGGCCCCGGCCTCGAGCGCCTGCAGCAGGGTCTCCGACCCCACCTCGGTCAGGGACGAGCACATCACCACCGGAATGGGACGCTGAGCCATCAGCTTGCGCAGGAAGGTGATGCCATCCATGCGCGGCATCTCGACGTCGAGCGTGATGACGTCCGGGATTTCCTCGCTGATGCGCTTGGCGGCCACGAACGGATCGGCGGCGACGCCGATCACCTCGATCTGCGGATCGGATTCCAGCACCGCCGCCAGGGTCTGACGAACCGTGGCGGAGTCGTCGATGATCAAAACCCGGATCTTCTTAGGTGCGGTCATGAACTACTGTTTCTGGAAAACGGTGTTGGCGATCTGCCGGACGGGCAGATCGATGCCGACGATGGATTCCGAATGGCCAAGGAAAAGGTAGCCACCCGGTCGCAGATGCGAGCACAGCCGACCCAGCACCTTCGCCTGGGTGGGCTTGTCGAAATAGATCAAGATGTTGCGGCAGAAGATGACGTCCATGTCGCTATCGACAGGATAGGCCTCATCCATCAGGTTCAGGCGCGCGAAGGCAAGCTTGCAGCGAAGTTGGGGCCGGATCCGCACCTCGCCGCGGCTCTGGTCCTTGGCGCGCATCACGTAGCGCTGGCGACGGGCCATCGACACCGGCTCGATCATCTGCTCGGAGAAGCGCCCGGCGATCGCCTGATCCAGCACCTCGGTGCAGATATCGGTGCAGAGGATCGAATAGTCGATACCGCGTTGGCTGGCGCAGAACTCGTCCAGGACCATGGCGATGGTGTAGGGCTCGGCGCCGGTCGAACAGGCCGAGCTCCAGATCTTGATCTCCCGTCGGCCCTTGGCCGCTATGGCCGGCAGGCCCGTGTGGATCAGGAAATCGAAATGGACCGGCTCGCGGAAGAACTCGGTCTTGTTGGTGGTCACCGCGTCGATCAGATGGATGACCTCGGCCGCCATGCCGTCTTCCTCAAAGAGGTAGTGGCAGTAGTCGTTGACGTCATGGATCCGCGTGGCGCGCATCCGGCGGCGCAAGCGCCCCTCGAGCATGGTGCGCTTGTTAGCCGGCATCTTGATGCCGCTATAGTCCTGGATGAACGAGGCTAGGCGCTGGAAATTGCGCGCGCTGAGCTGTTCCATCTGGGACGGGGCCTGCAGGGCGGCCTGAGACGACATGATGGCTGCTCCATCCCGTTTGAAGGACAAGACTATGCGGCTTGGCTGAGGGCTGCGGCGTCATGAGCGGTCAGAAGGCGGGCCAGGTCGAACAGGACGACAAAGCCCGCCTTTCCAGCGGAGGTCTCGCGGCGCACGACACCCTGGATATAGTCTGATCGCCATGGCACGCCGATGTCCGGCGCGATCTCGATCTGCTCTGGCGCGATGGACACCACCTCGATCACCCGGTCGGCGACCAGACCCAACGCCAGGACGCGGTCGGCCAGCGGCACGTCAAGCACCAGGATGCGCGTGGTGCTCGTTGGTGTCGCGCGGGGCAGGCCCAACTTCATGCGCAGGTCGATGGTGGGTGTGCCGCGGCCACGCACATCGGTCAGACCTAGGAGGTAGTCGGGGCCATCCGGAATGGCGAACGGCGGCTGGTAGTCGAGGATCTCACGCACGAACGTCACGGAGACCGCGAACACCTCCTCGCCCAAGCCCAGGGTGACGAACTGGCCTTGGGGGGACCCCGCCATCAAGCGTAGTCCCGGAAGTCGGCGTCGTCGGCGTCGGCGCCGCCCTTGGCCAGGTCCAGGGCGAAACCGGTCGCGCGAGCCTGCTGACTGGCGACCGTCTGCCGCGCGGGCGTGGCGGCCTTGCGCGCGGCCGGCGCGGCAGGGCGCTTGGCGACCGGCCGCGGCGTGGCGCGGCGGACCGGGCCGCCCCCGGCTTCGGTCCGGAAGTAGGCGATCGAGGTCTGCAACTCCTCGGCCTGGGCAGCCAGCTCCTCGGAGGTCGCCGACATCTCTTCCGAGGCGCTGGCGTTCTGCTGGGTGACTTTGTCCAGTTGCTGGATGGCCTCGTTGATTTGCGAGGACCCGATGTCCTGCTCGCGGCAAGCGGCGCTGATCTCGGCGACCAGTTCGGCGGTCCGGCGGATGTTGGGCACCAGGCTGGTCAGCATCTCGCCGGCCGATTGGGCCGCCTTAACGGTGTCCGAAGACACCGCGCCGATCTCGGTGGCGGCGGTCTGGCTGCGCTCAGCCAGCTTGCGCACCTCCGAGGCGACGACCGCGAAGCCGCGACCGTGCTCGCCGGCTCGGGCCGCTTCCACCGCCGCGTTCAGGGCCAGGAGATCCGTCTGACGGGCGATCTCCTGGACGATGGTGATCTTCTCGGCGATCGTGCGCATGGCTTCGACCGCGCGGTTGACGGCCTCCCCCGAGATCTCGGCGTCCTTGGCTGACTGGCGGGCGATCTTCTCGGTCTGGGCGGCGTTGTCGGCGTTTTGCTTGATGTTGGCGGCCATCTCTTCCATCGAGGCCGAGGCTTCTTCGGCCGACGAGGCCTGTTCGGTGGCGCCTTGGCTGACCTGCTCGGAGGCCGCCGACAGCTCCTGGCTGCCGGCCGAGACATTCTCCGAAGCCGAAATGGCGTCGGACACCACGCCGCGCAGGCGCTCGATCATGATGTTCACGTGGCCCAGCAGGTCGCCGATCTCGTCCTTGGTTGTGATCTCGACTGTCTTGGTCAGGTCGCCATCGGCCACGGCGCGCACGGCGTCAGCGGCGCGGGAGAGCCCCTTGCTGACCACCATCGAGATGTAGAAGGCCGCGGCCGCGGCGATCAACAGCGAGACCGCCGCCATCCCGATCAGCAGCGCCCTGATCGACGAATAGTCCTTGTCTGCCTGTTCCTTGGCGGCGCGCATTTGCGCTTGCGACAACTCCACCAGTTCCTGAACCTGCGCGCCGGCCTCGGTCACGACCTTGCGACCTTCTCCCATCGACAGGGCCGCGGCCTCGATGTCTCGGCCGGCCATGGCGTGGTCGCGAACACGGGCGTGCACCTCGTTCAATCGTTCCCAGGCCGCGCCCAGGGCCTGCCACTTCGGCTTTCCCTCGGCCGTCGCCAGGCTCTCGGCCTTGGCGAGCAAGGTTTCGAAGGCGCGCTTTTCCTTGTCGATGGAGACCTCGTAGGCCTTCACCTCGTCGGCGGTATCGACCAGGACCATGTTCTTTTCGGCCCTGACCACGTTCAGCATGTGGATATTGAGCTGCTGGGCGGCCTCAAGCCGGGTAGCCGGTCCAGAGATCATCGCGTTCATGTCGCGGTTGGTTTCCGCCAGGCTGTTGATCCCGAACAGGGTCGCGGTCAACAGCAGGACAACAAGCAGGCCAAACGCCAGGCCAAGCTGCAATTTTATGGTGAAGCGCATGGAAAAGCCCCGCAGTGTTAGGATTGAAGCGCGTTGATGGGTGTGACGGTTGTGGTCGATCGACCCCGCGCGGCGAAGATCTGGCCAAGATCGGGAATGACGATCAGGTCGCCATTCCTTCGGGCCAACAAGCGAATGAAGTCCGGGCGCCAGCGCAAGCCCACGCGAGGAGCCTGTTCGGTGGTGTCGCGGGTGATCGAGGTGACCTCGTGCACCTTGTCGGCCCGCAGGCCGATCAGGGTGGGTTCGCCATCGAGGTCGTACTCGATGACGACGATGCGGCTGTCGATGGTGGGCGTGCCGGCCGTCATGTCGAAGGCCAGACGCAGGTCCACGAGCGGGATCACCCGGCCGCGAAAATTGATCACCGCCCCGACGAAGGGCGGCGCTCCGGGGACGTCGGTCTCCGGCAACATGTCCAGGACCTCGCGCACCAGACCGGCCTCCAGGGCGAAGGTCTCGCCTTGCAGGTCGAAGGTCAGCGCCTCGATCAGGTCGTCGGACGGTTCAGGGGTCATGGCTGGCGCTCCCATCAACTAGCCGTCCGCATCTGCGTGTCGGCCCGTTGGCCGGCCGCGACCAAGTGGCCGATGTCGAGGATCAGGGCGACGCCGCCATCGCCCAGGATCGTCGCGCCCGAGAACGCGCCGACCTCGGCGTGGAAACCCGACAGCGCCTTGATGACGGTCTGGTGGTCGCCGAGGATCTGGTCGACGACCAGGCCCACGCGGTCCTGACCGGCCTGGACGACCACGATCTTCTGATGAGGATCGGGCGCTTGGCCGGTGGAGAACATCTGCCGTAGGCGGATGAAGGGCACCAGCTGATCGCGCAGGGTGATCAGGCTGCGGCCCGTTGAGCGGATGTCCTGCTCGACCGACAGCTCGACGCATTCCTCGACCGCGGGCAGCGGAATGACGTAGAGACCGGTTCCGACCCGCACCAGCAGGCCGTCGATGATCGCCAGGGTCAGCGGGATGCGCAGCGAGACCACCGAGCCCTCGCCCGGCGTGCTGGTCAGCTCGATAGAGCCGCGCAGGCCTTCGATGGTGCGCTTGACCACGTCCATGCCGACGCCGCGGCCCGACAGGTTGGTGATCGCCGCCGCGGTCGAGAAGCCGGGCGCGAAGATCAGCTGAAGCAGTTCGTTGTCGCTCAGCACCTGGCCAGGTTGGATCAGGCCGTTTTCCTCGGCCTTGGCGCGGACGCGGGCCCGATCGACGCCGCGACCGTCGTCGGTGATGGTGATCACCACCTCGGCGCCCGACTGACGGGCGGCCAGCACGACGTGGCCGGTCTCCGGCTTACCGGCGGCGAGGCGCTGTTCGGGCGTTTCCAGGCCGTGGTCGGCGGCGTTGCGGATCAGGTGGATCAAGGGATCAGCCAGGCGCTCGATCACCGTCTTGTCCAGCTCGGTGGTCTCGCCTTCGGTCGACAGCTCGATGGTCTTGCCGGTGTCGCGAGCCAGGTCGTGGATCAGGCGGCGGAAGCGGCCGAACAGCTGAGCGATCGGCACCATGCGCACGACCATCATGGTGTCGCGCATCTCGGACGCCAGCCGCTCGATCTCTTCGGCGACGGACCGCAGGGCCATGTCGGTGCTGGAGTTGGCCAGCTGCTTGAGGCGCGATTGGGCGATGACCAGCTCGCCGACCCGGTCCATCAGCTCGTCCAGCCGCTCGGCCGGGACGCGGACGGTGTCGCTGGACTTGGCGGTTCGCCCGTCGCCGATGGCGGGCGCCTCGTCATTGGCGCCGACGGCCTTGGCAGCGACCGTCTCCGCAACGTCTGCAACTTCAGCCGCCGGGGCGGTGAGATCCTGGATGTCGAGGGTCATGTCGTCGATCACGAAAATGAAGACATCCTCGATCGCGTCGCGACCATGCTTGGTGGTCAGGGTGACATCCCAGGCCAGGTGGCATTCGGTCGGAACCAGCTCGTCGAAAGCCGGAACGGCGTCGGTGATCGCGACGACCTTGCAGTCGCCCAGCTCGCGCAGCTCGTCGAGCAGGGGCAGGGGGCGGGTGCCGTTGACCAGGGCGTCGGCTGGCAGGCTGAACTTCACGCGCCAGGTGTTGAGGGCCGGAGCGGCGGGCGCTTCGGCGGGCACGGAGGATGCGTCGGCGCTCTCGACGACGCGGTGCAGCTCGGCCAGCAGGGTCTCGCCAGTGGCTTCCGAAGCCGGGCGGCCCTCGGCCAGGGCGCGCATATGGTCCTGGCAGGCCAGGACGGCGCCGACCAGCTCGGAGGTGGCGGCGACCTCGCCCTTGCGGACGCGGTCGAAGGCGGTTTCGCAGTGGTGGGTGAAGGCCGCCAGGGCGTCGAAGCCGAACATGGCGCCCGAACCCTTCAGGGTGTGCAGGCCGCGGAACACCGCATCGACCAGCTCGCGATCCCCGGGACGATGCGCCAGGTCGAGAAGACCTTGTTCGATCTCCTCGAGCAGCTCCTGGGCTTCCTGGCGGAAGGTCTCGACGGGATCGAGGCCGCTCACTTGGCCAGGACCTTCTTGACGACCCGCACCAGTTGCTCGGGATCGAACGGCTTGGTCAGCCAACCGGTAGCGCCGGCGGCCTTGGCCTGGGCCTTGATCTCGGCGTCGGACTCGGTGGTCAGGAACAGGATCGGCACGCCCGCGCCCGCTGGGCGCTTGCGCAGCTCGCGGATCATCGCCAGCCCGTCCATGACCGGCATGTTGAGGTCGGTGACGATCAGGTCAAAGCCGCCCGCGCTGCCCTTGTCCAGCCCGTCCTGGCCATTGACGGCCTCGGTGACGGCATAGCCTTCGCCGCTCAGGGCGATCTTGATGGCCTGCCGAATGCTGGCGGAATCGTCCACGGTCAGGATCGAGGTCATTGCTTGGGCCCTTGCAGCCAGAATTTGGCGCGGTCGGAACCTTCGTCGTCGAGGAAGCCGCCGCGCTGCAGAACCTCAAGCACCGCCCCTGCGGCAGGATAACGCAACTCAAAGCAATGGCCGGCCTCATTACTCGCCTGGCGTGCGGCCTCGATGAGTTGCACGAAGGTCAGGTCCACTTCGGTGACGCCGCTGATATCGACAAGGACCGCAGAACCCTGCCGCAGGGCCGCGCCCAGGTCTGTGTGAGCTGCATCTATATTTGAAATGTTCACATCACCGACGAAAGAGATCGGTATGCCCGCCAGGCCTGACACCGTCTGGATCTCCGCAGCAAATAGATGAACACGACTTTCTACTGTTAGTCGCGATTTGAACGGAGAATTGTTTGTACATAGTTAAAAGTACATTAATGCCTAACATCACTGGTCGGAAATGAGCTTTGACCTCGAAGGAATCCGGAATTCGATCCGAAAGTCCTGCTGAGAACAAGGGTTCATCTATGCCTTTCGGTATAGATCCGTCGGTATACGCAGCGATGGCTGCGGACTGCTCGGTGGCTGGTATCTCCGACGCACTATCCGTTAGGTGGGTTTCGGTTGCTCGCAGAACGCTGTAATTTCCGTAGTGGCAGGCAAAGAGATGGATAGCGATGGGAGGGGAAACTGCGGCAGGCGTTGAGGTCGAGGGTCTTTGCGAACCCATCCTGATCGGTGGCCGGCCTGCAGCCGCGATTGCCGATCAGGGCAGGTTGCGGCTGATTGACGCGGGCGGCTTGAATACAGCCATCACCGTGGATGGTGCGATGGCGGCGAAGTTAGACCCGGCGGTCGCGCGGATTTTCGTCGACGCGGTCCAGGGCGGTGCGCCAACGCCAATCCGACTGGTTGCTATGCCGCCGGCGAGCGAGCCGCTCCGAGAGGTTCTGGACCGCGAAGCCTTAGTGCGCCTCTTTTTTCCAAGTGACGATTTGGATCTTTGCGCCCCTCTGCAGAGCCCGCGTCGAGGTCCCAAGTGAGCCGACCTGAACCGGCGAGGCATCGTCATCGAGTTTGCTAAACCACCAGATCGTGCGGCGGCCTGAACGAGGCCAGCGTCGTTCTATCGACATAAACCGGTTGCCCGATGGCTGACGCGGCATTCGATCTTACGGAACAGGCGATGACTATTCGCCGGAAGCGAGCATATCCTGTCACAGTCCCTCAACACGCCAGTGCAGCGACGTTTCGCCGTCGTCGTTGACGATCACGATCTCGTCCGGGACGGCTTGCGGCGCGTGCTGCTCGATCGTTGCCACTTCGAAAACGTCCTTGAAGCTGCGGACCTGGAAGGCGCGCTGGATCTGTTGGCGCAACTACCCATTGTCGATCTCATTGCGATCGATCTGCATATGCCAGGCGCTTCGGGGCCGGAGGCTTTGCCGGCGCTCGTCGAAGCGTTCCCTGACGCTAGAATTGTCGTGATTTCAGGTTCGGAGTCTCGCGACGACATCGTCGGATGCCTCGCCGCAGGCGTTGACGGCTATATTCCAAAATCCCTGTCGGTGGTCGAGATTGTCGCCGCTATCGAGTCGATCCTGAGCGGGCAGATGTTTGTTCCGAGAAATATCCTTCGGCGAGGGGCGGTGGTGGTGGATCCACCAAGCCGGGCGAGGCGTGAAATCGTCGGGATGGAGCACCTTACGCCGCGGCAGCGTGAGGTCCTTGGCGAACTCCTATTGGCCAAGACCTCCAAGGAGATCGCCCGAGCGCTCAATGTCGTCGAGGGCACGGTCAAGATTCACCTTGCCGCGATCTACCGCGCGCTTGGGGTGAGGAGCCGCTCGGAAGCTATCGCGAAACTGGCTTCCCGGTCCTGAGCGGGCGCCTCTGCAACTCAGTAGCGGCCGCGCTTGCCAATTGTTCGGCGGACACAGGTTTGATCACCCACCGGCGGTTTGAGCGTCGAAGTCGATCCAGCACGTCGGAGGATGTTGAACCTGTCACGATCAGGCAGGGCAGGGGCCGCGCCAAGAGTATTTCAAGATCTTCGAGCAGTGTCAGACCGTCGGCTTCGCCGAAACGGAGATCGAGAACCAACAGATCAAACGGCTGACGGCTCAATTCGATCAGCCGCGCCCTCGAACCCGCCGTCTGAACAATGGCGCCGGCATCTTCGAGTGACATCCGCATGGCGCTCAGCGCCAGAGGCTCATCATCGCCGAGCAAAATTCGCACGCCCGGCAGGTGACCCTTGGGCGTGAAGGCTGGTTTCGGGCTCGACGTGGCCATGGGAAGCGTGATCGCGAAGATCGAGCCGCTTCCCTCTCGTGAGCGAACAGTCAATTCGTGACCAAGCATGTCCGTCAGGCGCTGGACGATCGACAAACCCAAACCCACGCCTTCGGTGGCGCCGACGCCTTCTCCCCGGACAAACTCGGTAAACATGTCCTTGAGGCGCTCGCTGGGTATGCCCGGGCCATCGTCGTGAACCTCGACCCTGACCCAGTCGCCGGCGCGACGGCAGCCGATCAAAACCCGACCGCCGTTTGAATATTTGATCGCGTTGGAGGCCAGGTTCCGGACAACGATCTCCAAAAGGTCCGCGTCGCTGAGAACCTTGAGGTTGGTCGGTACAACCGTGATCCTGGACTCGTAGCTCGTGTTCAACTCACTCGAAACTGCGGCGACATCCTGCAAAAGCCCCCCGATCTCAAACGCGCTGACCTCGGGGCGCAAAACGCCGGCCTCTAGCCTTGCCAAATCAAGCAAGGCGGAAAACAACCTGGTCATCACGCGAACAGCGCTATCCATGTTTGTGAGGATTTCTTTCGCTTCAGTGGTTTCCACACGGCGCTCTAGTGCGGCCAAGTAGAGGGCCAGTGCGTGAAGCGGCTGGCGCATGTCATGACTGGCGGCCGCCAGAAAGCGGGATTTCCCCTGGGCCGCGCTCTCGGCCGCGCTACGCGCGACGGCGAGTTCCTCGTTCATCAGTCTCTGGATGACGGTGCTGCGATATGTGGCCAATCTCTCCAGGGCTACGGACAGGGCTGTCACCAGCAGCGCGACAATCGCGACAAGAGCGATACCGACACCATAGGCCCCGAGCTTGCGGCCTTGCGAGATCTGCAGGGCGTAGGACCGGGTCTGAGCGTCTCGTGCGGCGTTGATGATCGAGCTGGTCTCAAGGCGGGTTCGTCGCAGGAGATCTCTGTTCTCCGCGGAGGTTAGAATCTCAATGGCCCTGGCGCGGCGCCCGGCCTCGCGCGCCCGGCTTGCCGTATCAATCAGTTTAAGTCTTTCTCGCGCTAGCGCTTCGAGGCGGTCTATATGGGGTGTGGCCTGCGGATCGTGTCGCGACGCGGCGCGCACCACCTTCAGGGATGTTGCGATACGGGTCCGCGCCTCTTCCACGGGGCGAGTTCCCAGAGGCGGCGCTGAGGAGCCGGTCAACAGCAGGGCGCGCTGCCACTGTTCAAGGTCCATCAGGCCCTGCTGGACCTTGAGGCTGTCGGCCAGGATGCGCTGTGCGTTCAGGCCGTCCGCCAATGCCTCGGTTTCAGATTGAGAACCCGCAAGATATTGTTGGGCGCCTAAGATGACCAGTGTCACTAATATCGTGACGGTCAGCACAAAGCCTATTGCTTGCGCCAGAGTCGGCGACACAATCTTAAACTTGGCCACATTCGGATCTCAAAACGAACCGTCAAAGGAGCGGTGAAGACCCAAACGCAAATCGCGTCAATCGTTTTCTGTGCCTGCAAAATCTCGGAGCCAGGCGTCCAGGCGTTCCGGCCGGACAGGCTTTTCGAGAACGGGGTAACGCTCGGTCAACTGCCGGTGCTTCGCGCCCCGCCGCAGCGACCCCGTCAGGAGCAGGGCGGGGGCCTTGACCCCCAGCGCGCGCAGCTGCGTTAGGGCTTCCACGCCGGTCAGGCCGTGATCCAGATTGTAGTCCGCCAAGACCGCCTTTACCTCGCCGGCTCGCCCGTCCAAGGCCGTGACGACGCTGGCGACGTCGCGGCCATGAACCGCGCGATAGCCTCGGTCGGTAAGGAACATGGTTAAGGCGGTGGCGGTGCGGGGGTCATTTTCCAATACAATGATCAAGTGACCGAGGCCTGCGTTCACAAAGGACTCCATCGCCGCCGGGGGCAGCGAAACGAACGGCCTCACTATAGCGCCAGCCCCTCGACACAGCGAATCGGCCAAACGCACTAGCCAAACGGCATAGCTCACTCGATCGGCAGTCTTAGGGCTCACCTCAAGGTTTGTACGCTAAAAGGCGCTTAAAAGTACGAACCATGAGGTGAGCCCTACTTCAGAATGAAGACCCGCACGCCCGGCGGCGCCAGCAACTTGGCCACGTCATAGCCCTCGGTTGTCCATGGCTAGGAACTGGAAGCCGCCGCCAGGGACCAGGATCACCGCGGGGGCGTTCAGGGCGGTCAAACAAGCCGCCGCCCGACCAGGAAGCCAATCAGTCTGCGGGAAGGGGCGTGACGCAAGGCGAGGTCTCCTGTGTCGCGGCGGGGTCACGCCGTTGTCGTCACGAGGCAACTGGGCGCGCTGTCGTTCAACTGACGCAGGCCTAGGCGCTTGGTCAGTAGCTAAGGCCAAAGCCGTAAGGGTAGAGCGCTCCGTCGGCCGTCTCGGCGTATCCGGGGGCGTCGGGGTTCTGTTCCAGCACGGCCCTAGTCGTACGAGGCAGGGCGAAGGGTAGGCGGCCTCTAGGAGCGGCGCGGCCACTGATGACGTCCAGTTGCGCCTGGTCGCTGACGCCGAAGGTGGCGATCAAGGCCCCGGCATCCTTCACGCGGCTGGCGTCGTCGATCACGAAGGGGCTGCGGAAATAGATCGAGATGACCAACTTGCCGGAGCCGCCCGCCTCTCGCGCGGCAGCCTGAATCTCGGCCAGGGACGGCGTCATGGTCCAGCTCTGCGCCTCGGCGATGTCGCTGAGCGCCAGCATGTTGATTTCCCAGGGGAAGGGGCCGCCGAAAATGAGGCGGCTGTCGAGGCAGGTCTCTTGCCCTGGCGGCGGCTTGACCTCCGGCTCATAGACGCAGGGGTCCTGCGCGCCCCAGGTCGCCTGCCGCTTTCCGGTACGCGGATCAACCAGGGAGAAGTCGGCGGGGAGACGGCGGCCGCCGGTCGCCGGATCGTCCGAGGCGTATCTTGCGGCGCGGCTGTTATCGATCAGCACCTTGACCAGGACAGCGTCGGTCCCAGCGGGGACCGGTGGACGGTTCTTGGCGTTGCCGTCGGTGACGGAAAAGCCGTACCGCGCGGCTTCTTCCGCCTGGAACCCCATGACATAGACCCGCGCGCCCACTTTGAGGGGCAGCAGGGCGTCGCGGTTCTGTAACAGCACGACCGACCGGTGCTGGATGTTCAGGCCAGCGGCGCGGTTCTCTAGCCTGCCGATATGGCCGGAGGCGGCCTCGGCATCGACATAGGGGTTCTCAAACAGGCCTAGCTGGAACTGCTCGGTCAGGAGACGGATCACCGCCGGGTCGATGTCGGCGTGCTCGTTGAGCAGACCTTGGCTCACCAGGCCGGTGATGGTGCTGGCGGAGCTGAATTCGGACAGGACGTCCGAGCCGCTCTTGATAGCGATCGCTGTGCGGTCGGCGGGGGTGTAGGGCCTGTCGGTCGCCGGATTGACACGGTAGCTCTCAAGGCCCCAGCCGCGCGTCTCGATGACGCCACTGTCGGAATTGACATAGCCCTTGAAGCCCAGACGGGCGCGCAGCAGGTCGGTGACGATCTGCTTAGAGAACGCCATGCCCTGCTCCTCATAGCGCACGCCCTCGTAGGTCAAGCCGACGGGAACCCCGTAGTAGGGCATGATGGAGGAAGCGCCCGCCGCGATGGCCGCCTGGAAGGGCCTGAGGTGATAGGCGAAGCCGTAGCGGCCGGTCTTGTCCAGGTAGAGCTGGTTCTTGCCGAAGGTGTAGTGCGGGTCGAGGCCCATCTCCTGCGGCCCTCCGCCGGGGAAGTGCTTCACCGTCATGGCCACTGCGGATGTCGGCGACAGCGACGTGCCATCCGCGCGCACGGGGCCCTGCAGCCCGCGCAACAGTTCCCTCATGATGTCGCTCATGAGATCCGCGTCTTCGGTGAAGGTTTCGTGGGCGCGGGTCCATCGCGGCTCTGTCGTCAGGTCCGCCATGTAGCCGTACATGCCGCGTAGGCCGATAGCCCGCCACTCTTCGCCCATCACCCCGGTGAACTGCCGGATGACCGACATGTCCCCCTTCAGCCCGGCGGGTGCGGCGCCATCCTTTGTCGTCGGCGCGCCTGCGCCGAGGGCGGCGGCCGCCAGGCCCGCCTCCTTGGGGAACTCGGTGAAGACGCCCGCTCCAGCGGCGATGCCGAACAGGGCGTTGGTCTCGACGTGGTTGCGGGCATTGTCCTTGAACAGCCCCGGGATGCCGAGGCGGGCGGCCTCCAGCCTTTCTTGCACCGCATTGGTGAACCGGGCCATCTGGAACGGGCTCTGGGCGTAGCCGCCGCGCGGGGCGGGACCCGTCGGCTTGTGGCTGCAGTCCGCCCCCGTCGCCGTCACCTTGGCCCGCAGGATGAAGCGGGTCATCTTCTGGGTGTCGATCAGGTCGGCGCCGCGCGCCGAGATGCCGCCATCGCACTCTGGGTTGTTGGTGGCGATCAGCATCGTCCCGGCCTTCTCCGCCAGGGTCATGCGGCCGACCAGGTCGCGGGCGCGGGTCTGCGGGGTCAGTCGCCAATCCTCATAGGGCTGTAGCCTGCCGTCGCCGTTCAGATCCTTGAACTTAAGACCGCCGATGGAGAGCACCGGCTTGGCCCTGGCCGCGACGGCCGGCTGTTCAGCCGCCTGGGCGCCGGCGGCGCAGGTCGCAACGAGGAAGAGGGTAAGGCTGGCGAGGCGCATGCGGTCGGCCTTTGTCATCTGTGAGGGTTTCAGGCAGGGGCGCTGTTGGCGTGATGGTCGCAGCGCAGGTGTTTGATGGTCCGGCGTGCGGGCATTTGGGCGGTCCTCACCAGTTGAACAGCGTGCCATCCTCCAGGCGGTTCACCGGCAGTTGGGCGGGGCGATAGGGGTACTTGGCCGCCAGGGCTTCGTCGATATCGACGCCGTGGCCCGGCGCTTCGCCCGGATGCAGATCGCCGTTCTTGAAGGTGTAGGCGTGGGGGAACACCGCGTCGGTTTCGGGCGTGTGGCGCATATATTCCTGGATGCCGAAATTGGGCACCCACAGGTCGAAGTGCAGGGCCGCGCCCATGCACACCGGCGACAGGTCGGTGGCGCCGTGGAAGCCGGTCTTGACGTTGTTGATCTCGGCCAGGCCGGCGATCTTCTTCAGGTGCGAGATGCCGCCGCCATGGACGATGGTGGTGCGGATGTAGTCGATCAGCTGTTCTTCGATCAGCTGCTTGCAGTCCCAGATGGTGTTGAACACCTCGCCGACGGCCAGCGGGGTCGTGGTGTGCTGGCGGATCAAGCGGAAGCTGGCCTGGTTCTCGGCGGGGGTGACGTCCTCCAGCCAGAAGGGGCGATAGGGCTCGAGGTCCTTGCCCAGACGCCCGGCTTCGATGGGGGTCAGGCGGTGGTGGCTGTCGTGCAGCAGGTGGACGTCCCAGCCCAGGGCCTCGCGGGCAGCCTCGAACAGCTTGGGCACGGTGGGCAGATAGCGGGAGGTCGACCAGACGTTCTCGGTCGGCAGGGCCGCGTCGGCCGGCTCATAGAACAACTTGTCGCCGGAGACGCCGTAGGTGCTGGCCAGGCCGGGCACGCCGGTCTGCAGGCGGATGGCCTTGTAGCCCATGGCCTTGTACTTGATGGCCTCGGCGATGGTCTCGTCGATATCGGCCCCGTTGGCGTGGCCATACACCATCACCCCCGTGCGGCTGGCGCCGCCCAGTAGTTGGTATAGCGGCATGCCCGCCAGCTTGGCCTTGATGTCCCACAGCGCCATGTCGACCGCGGCGATCGCCGACATGGTCACCGGGCCCCGGCGCCAGTAGGCGCCCTTGTAGAGAAACTGCCAGATGTCCTCGATGCCGTGAGCGTCGCGGCCGATCAGGCAGGGAGCGACGTGCTCCTGCAGATAGGCGACGACCGCCAGTTCGCGGCCGTTCAGCGTGGCGTCGCCAATGCCGTAGGTCCCGTCTTCGGTGGTGATCTTCAGGGTGACGAAGTTCCGGCCAGGGCAGGTCACGATGACCTTGGCGTCGGTGATCTTGGGCATTTGAGTCTTCCGCGAGTGTCTCTGGCGACGTCGAGGCCGTGTCTGGCCTTTCTGGCGTCGCTCGTCAAAGTGGCCTGGCCAATTGCGTTAGTTCACCAGGCTCTGTCAAGCGTGCCCTGGCCAATCCGAGCCTCTGTCGCGGAGCTGTCGGACCAAAATGTCCATAAGACATTGAGGATTTTCACAAAACAACGGTAACCGGCGTCACCGATTTTTGGCGAGAGGTCAGGGGAATAACTTGAAATTGGCCAGGCCACTTGTTAGGTTCCGTCCTAACGACGAAGGGCCCTCATGGCCCAAAACAAGTCGAAGAGGGGAAGAACCATGAACCGCCTGCTTTGCTGCGTCTCCCCCCGTGCGCTTTGGCGGGCTCCATGGAGCCCGCCATTTTTCTTTTCGAGACCTAGAACGAGGCAGTGATGGCTGACAATACCCTGCCGAGACTCTGGTCCGCGCTGGATGAAAAATCAGAGGCAGGTCATCGCCTTCGCGGCCAAGGGTTTTGGTCTCATCTTCGTTCCTTCGTCACTACGACGAGACCAAAACCCTCCTCTAAACGGAACCCTCAATCTGTCTCATGGGCGCTGACGGCGGACACTCGGGGGGAGATCATTGACACACCTCTCCCTTTGCGTAACTAGTTGGTTACCGTGGCCTGATCTGCGGAGTTGACCGGCCGCAGGGCTGGCGGGGGAGGGCGCATGGGCCAGCGTTATATTTCGCGTGCTGACATCGGGTTCCGAAACGGAGCCGAGGGGTGAGGGCGCTCGGTTCCGACGCCCGGGCCATCGGCGCGGCCTCCCAAAGTCGCAAACAAGTCGAACAAACAAGAAGGGAAAAATCCATGAACCGGTTGCTCTACTGCGCGTCCACGCCCGCGCTCCTGTTGGCGATGGCCACGTCCGCTTTCGCCCAAGCCGCGCCCGACGCCATCGCGCTCGACGAGGTGGTCGTCACCGCGCAAAAGCGCGCCGAGAACGTCCAGAACGTGCCCCTGGCGGTTTCAGTGGTCACCGCGCGGCAGCTGGAAAGCGCCGGCATCAAGGAATTCACTGACGTCTCGCGCGTCGCGCCGTCCCTGACCATCCGCCAGGCCGACCAGCCCATCAACGCCTCGGTGGCGCTGCGCGGCATCGGCACCTTCGCCTACGGGATCGGCGTCGAGCCCAGCGTCGCGGTGCAGATCGACGACGTGCCGATCTCGTTCCAGGCTCGGGCCTTCTCCGACCTGACCGACGTCGAGCGCATCGAAGTCCTGCGCGGGCCGCAGAGCACCCTCTACGGCAAGAGCGCCTCGGCCGGCCTGGTCAACATCACCACCCGCGACCCCAGCGCCAAGTTCAGCGTGCTGGCCAACGCTCTGGCCACTGACGATCACGAGTACCGGGGAGCGGTCAGCCTGTCGGGCCCGATCGGCGAGACCCTGGGCTACCGCCTGAGCGCCAGCCGCAGCGAATACGACGGCAACGTCACCAACCTTTACGACCACACCAAGATCAACGGTCGCGACGAGACGTCCATCCGCGGCAAGCTGCAGTGGCGGCCGATGGACGAGCTGAAGGTCACGCTGGGCGCCAGCTACATCGAGGGCACGGCGACGCCCGACGCCACGATGCGCGTCTATACCCCGGGCGCGACCCTGCGCGGCACGCCCGGCCTGACGGCGAACGTGACCATGCCCGGCGTCGTGCCGGGCGAGGAGAACCTGACCGTCAGCAACGACACGCCGCCTTATGCCAAGAGCGACGGTTTCGGTCAGTCGCTGAAGATCGAGTACGAGCTGCCCAAGGACTTCACCCTGGTCTCGATCAGTTCGCACGACCAGTTCCGACTGGACGACCAATCGGACTCCGACCGGACGTCCTATGCCGGCATCAAGAACTCGTACGGCGGCTACTTCAAGGCCAAGGCCAATACCCAGGAACTGCGCCTGCTGTCGCCCGGCGACGGAGTGTTCCGCTACACCTTGGGTCTGTTCTATGGCGACAACGACCTTCAGCGCAGCTTCAGGCGCGGCCCGGTCTTCTCGCAGGCCCAGTGGTACGCCATGGCCACCTCAGAGAACAAGGCGGCCTTCGGCCAGGGGGAATGGACCTTCCTGCCGAAGACCACGGCGATCGTCGGCCTACGCTACCAGAAGGAAGACATCGGCTACTATTTCAACGACATCCGGAACGGCAACGCCAAGTTCTCGGGCGGCGCTTCGGACAGCTCGGCGACCTATCGGCTGGGCCTGCGGCAGCAGGTCAACGACGACGTCATGGTGTTCGGCTCGTTCGCCACCGGTCACAAGGGCCAGACCTACGACCTGACCACGGGCTTCAACCAGGCGCGGGCCGATGTCGGCCCGATCAAGCCGGAGACCTCGGACTCGTTGGAGGCGGGGATCAAGAGCCAATTCCTGGATCACCGCATCCAACTGAACGGCACGATCTTCCATGTGAAGTACGACGATTATCAGGCCCAGGGGATCGACCTGGTCGGCGGCACCCAGAACTTCCGCCTGACCAATGTCGGCAAGGTGCTGACCAAGGGCGTGGAGGTCGAGGCCAACGCGATCCTGACCAAGGACCTGCGCCTCAACGGTTCGATCGCCTATGTCGACGCCAAGATCACCTCGTTCCCCAAGGCGGCCTGTTGGCCGGGGCAGACCGCGGCCCAAGGCTGCGTCGCCGGCTCGCCGTCGTTCCAGGACCTGAAGGGCGAGACCCTGCCCAACGCGCCCAAATGGAAGATGAACCTCGGCCTGGATTTCTCCCAGCCGGTAGGCGACTACGAGATGATCTTCTCAGGCGTCTACGCCTATCAGACCAAGGTCAACTTCTCGCTGAACACGGACCCTGGAACGGTGCAGAAGGCCTATGGCGTGCTCAACGTGTCGGGCGGCTTGCGCAAGCCCGGCGGCGGCTACCAGGCGGTGATCTTCGTCAACAACGTTTTCGACAAGAGCTACGCGGTGAACGGCGCCAGCCAGTACGGCAATTTCGGCAACCAGTTGGTCACCGAGCTCCAGCCGGCGCGCGACTTCCACCGCTATGCGGGCGTGCGCCTCTCGGTTTCCTACTAGGGCGTCCTCCCAAGCCCTTGGGCGGCGGGCTTCGGCCCGCCGCCTTTCTTTGTGGTCACGGCGGCGAAGTTCCCCGCTAGGCTGCACCAAACGCGTCTTCAAACAGAGGCGTACGATGTCGGATAATTCGCGGAACGATGGTGAAACCCGGCGTGGTCTGGTCACCCGCAGAGGCGCGGTCGGCGCCACCGGCGGCATGGTCCTGGCCGGCGTGGCGGTCGGCGCGAGCCGGGCCCAGGCCCAGGCTGCTAAACCCGGCCCCGCCTCCGGCGTCCCCAGCATCCTCTATCCGCATGAGAGCCCGACGCGGTCCACCAAGAGCCTGGCCGCCACCTGGCGCTTCCGCCCCGATCCCAAGGACGTCGGCGAGGCCGAGGGCTGGCAGAAGGGCCTCAAGGACTTCCGCCTGATCCCGGTGCCGGCCAGCTGGAACGACATCTTCGACGACGTGCGCAACTATGTCGGCTCGGCCTGGTACGAGACCGACTTTCGCGTCGACAAGGGCTGGGCCGGCCAGCGCATCCACCTGCGCTTCGGCTCGGTCAACTACACCGCCAAGGTCTGGCTGAACGGAAAGCTGTTGGGTGGCCATGGTCGAGAACCTCTGGGACCTGCGACAGCCCGCCTGCCGCGAGCTGCTGGCAGCGCGCGGGGCGGGTGAGGGCGCGGGCTCTGGTCAACGACCGCCAGGAGATCCTGGACGCCCTCAAAGCCCGCGATCCGGCCGCCGCTCGCACAGCATGGCGGACGTCTAGGCAGGGACCGCTTCGCCGTGGCAGGCCTTGCCCGGCGCGGCGTCCTCGTATTCGTCATGGCTGCGCATCCAGTCGCCCCTCGGTGACCCAGGCCGCCCGCTTCATCGCCGGGTCCTTCGGCAAGGTGGGTTGAACTGTCTCGATCCGCCTTGGTCGGGGCTGAAATCCAGCTGTCCGCGATGCTCAAGCACGCTATACACGACCTCATGAAAACTGGACTGGGCGGCGTGAATTCCGAGGTGCTCGACGCAGGGGCTAAACGCGCCTTCGATGTTCGCGAACGCATTCTCGAAGCGGCGCTCGCGGAGTTCGCCACCAACGGACTTGGAGGGGCGAGGGTCAACACGATCGCCGAGCGATCGGGTATCAACAAGCGCTTCCTTTATGAGTATGTCGGGAACAAGGAAGCCTTGTGGCTCGCGGTCCTTGAGCGGGTCTATTTGGACATGCGCAAGGGCGAACAGGCCCTCAAGCTCGAGGCGGTCGACCCTGAACAGGGCATGCGGCTCTTGGTCCGGTTCAACTTCCGATTCCATGCTGAGCACCCGGAATTTCTGGCGATGCTCAATGAGGAAAACCGACAACACGCCAAGAACCTGGCGCGGTCGGCACGGGTGCCGGGGATGTATTCGCCCTTGATCCACACGATCCAGGACCTTCTCGGCCGGGGTGCCGCCGCAGGATTGTTCAAGACCGGCCTGGACCCCGTCCAAGTCTACATCTCGATCGCCGCGTTGAGCTATTTCTACTGCTCGAACCGCTACACCCTCTCGACGATCTTCGATCGCGATTTCGGATCGCCTCGCGAGATGCTGCAGCGCGAAGAGCATGTGATCGAGGTTGTCATGGATCACCTGCGCCTTAGTCGTTGACACACCTCTCCCTCTGCGTAACTAGTTGGTTACCGTAGCCTGATCTGCGGAGTTGACCGGCCGCAGGGCTGGCGGGGGAGGGCGCATGGGCCAGCATTGTATTTCGCGTGCTGACATCGGGTTCCGAAACGGAGCTGAGGGGTGAGGGCGCTCGGTTCCGACGCCCGGGCCTGGTGGTGCGAGGTGACCCGTTACCAGTGGTTCGTCTTCGCGATCGTCTCGGGGGCCTGGCTGTTCGACACCCTGGATCAGCGCATCTTCTCTTTGTCGCGCATTGCGGCCCTGTCGAATTTGATGGGCGCGCCGGGCACGGACCTGGCGGTCCAGGCCATGGCCAAGAGCGCGACGGCCATCTTTCTTATCGGCTGGGGGGTCGGCGGCCTGGTGATCGGAGCGCTCGGCGACCGCTTTGGCCGTTCGCGTCTGCTCCTGGCCTCGGTGGCCCTCTATTCGGTCTGCAGCGGAGCCACGGCGATGGTCACTACGGCCGACGCGTTCGCTGCGCTTCGGTTGCTGACGGGCATCGGCATCGGCGGGGTTTTCGGCCTGGCCGTGACAATCCTATCTGAGGTGGTATCGGGACAGGCGCGCGTGGCCATGCTTGCCCTGCTCCAGGTGCTTTCGACGGTGGGAAACATCCTGGCCGCCGTGCTTAAAATGGCTGCCGACCACTTAGTGGCGAACGGTCATCTGGCGCAGGACGATGTGTGGCGGGTGCTATTCTTCATCGGCGCCTTGCCGATCCTGATCTGCGTCGTCGGGGCTTGGCGCCTGCGCGAGCCTGAGCCGTGGCGACGGCTGCAGGTCGCGGGCCAACTGCCGAAGGGGGCGTTGGGCGCCTTTATCGAGCTGTTCCGGTCTCGGGAGGACCGCCGCAACTTGGTGATCGGCTCGCTGCTGTCGATCGCGGGCGTTGTGGGTTTGTGGGCCATCGGCGAGTTCGCCGTCGATCTGCAGGACGCCGTCTTCACGCTTCATTTCCAGAAAAATCACCCGGCCCAGGCGGTGCGCGCTCTGGTGGCCGACGCCAAGAATTGGGCCTATTTCCTGCAGATGGTCGGCGGCGCGCTGGGCATGATGGTCTTTGGCTACGCGGCCAACCGCATCGGCCGGCGCCCCGCCTTCATCATCGCCTTCGCCGGGGCCTTCGTCGTCACGGTGATGGTCTATTGGAAGCTTCAGACGCCCCTCGACGCCTACTGGATGATGCCGTTGATGGGCGCCTTCCAGCTTGGCGTCTTCGCCGGGTTCTCGATCTACTTGCCCGAACTGTTCGGCGGGCGGGTGCGGGGCACGGGGGTCTCGGTGGCCTATAATCTGGGCCGCTTCGCCGCGGCGGCGGGCGGCTTCGGCTCGGCCTTCCTGACGACGCGGGTCTTCGGTCACATCGAAGGTCCTGACGCCCTGCGCTATTCCGCCATGCTGATGTGTTCGATCTTCCTGATCGGCATCCTGGCCGCGTGGCGTGCGCCTGAAACCCGGGGCGCCGAATACCGTGATTGATGCGCCGAGGCTTCGTTTGTTGAACGCGGCGCGGTGCGCGGACTGGAGCCATGAGGGGCGGGCGGCCTATTTCATGTCCGCCGAAGATCTCACCTATCCGTCGGACCTGCCCGTCCAGCAGGACCTGGGGCTGGCCGCTTTGGTCGGGGCCGGCCATGTCGAACGCAACGGCCACCACTATATCGCAGGCATACCCGCCGCCTCCACCGAGGAGGAGGAAGGCCTGCTGCGCGCCCATCCCGATCCTTACGAACGCAAGGGCGATCGCGTCCAACTGCGGATCGAAGACGGCCGTCTCAGCTTCGCCAGCCTCGACAAGCCGGGCTTTGCGTCCGGGTTCTCGCCGACTCTGGGCGATGGCCGGCCGCTGCTCTAACAGCGCTAAAATCATCACAACTGGTGCTCGGCGCGATTGACAAAGCTCGTCGATGCCGAGTAACCAACTGGTTACAGCAAGGTGGAAGGAATAAGAAAATGGCTCAGCAGCGGCTCGGCATCATCATGCACGGCATCACCGGCCGCATGGGTCTCAATCAGCATCTCATCCGGTCCATTTGCGCCATCCGTGCGCAGGGCGGGGTGACCTTGTCGAACGGCGACCGGGTCATGCCCGACCCGATCCTGATTGGCCGCAACCTGGAAAAGGTGCGCGCCATCGCCGCCCAGTACGGCATCGAGCGGGTAGCGACCGACCTGGACGCTGCTCTGGCCAATACGGAGGACACGGTCTTTTTCGATGCCGGTTCGACCCAAATGCGGATGGACCTGTTGCGACGCGCACTCGAGGCGGGCAAGCACATCTACAGTGAAAAGCCGGTGGCCGAGTCGCTGGACGAGGCCTTGAGCATCGCGCGCCTCGCGCGAGCTAAGGGCTTGAAGAACGGTGCCGTTCAGGACAAGCTCTACCTGCCGGGCCTACGCAAGATGCGCATGCTGCGGGACTCCGGGTTCTTCGGCCGGATCCTCTCGGTGCGCATCGAGTTTGGCTACTGGGTCTTCGAGGGCGACTGGCAGGCCGCCCAGCGCCCCAGCTGGAACTACCGCAAGGCCGACGGCGGCGGCATGATCCTCGATATGCTGCCCCACTGGCGCTACGTGGTCGACAACCTGTTCGGACAAATCCAGTCGGTCAGCTGCGTGGGCCGGGTCCATATCCCGCGCCGCGTCGATGAGCATGGCCAAGCTTATGAAGCCGACGCCGAGGATGCCGCCTATGTGACCCTCGAACTCGAGGACGGCGCGATCGCCCAGATTAACTCCTCTTGGGCGACCCGCGTCCGACGCGAAGACCTGGTGACCTTCCATGTCGATGGAACCTTGGGATCGGCCGTCGCGGGCCTGACCCGCTGCCACACCCAGCACCGAGTTAACACGCCGCGCCCGGTCTGGAACCCCGACCAGCCCCAGAGCATGGCCTTCGAAGCTCAGTGGGAAGAGGTGCCGGACAACGCCGTTTACGACAACGGATTCAAGTCGCAGTGGGAGGACTATATCCGCCACGTCGTCGAGGACGCGCCTTGGAAGTACGATCTGGTCGAAAGCGCCAAGGGCGTCCAGCTGGCCGAGCTGGCGCAGAAGAGCTGGGATGATCGTCGGGTGATCGACGTGCCGGCGCTTGAGGTCTGACATGGCCCACCTCACTCTGCCGACGGCCAATGGCCTTGAGCGCTACGATCTGTGCGCGCCGCGCGCCTTCGACGCGCCGCCCCCGACGACATTCAACCGCGTGGCCTTCTCGGCCGCCCATGTTGTCGCCGATCCGTTCGCGACGGGCGACCCCTGGTCGACCCCTGCGATAGACTGGGATCGCACCCTGGGCTTTCGCCATCACCTCTGGTCGCTGGGCCTGGGGGTCGCCGAGGCGATGGATACCGCCCAGCGCGGCATGGGCCTCAACTGGACCCTGTCGCAGGAATTGATCGCGCGGTCATTGAGCGACGCGACCCAGACCCCCGGCGCTCTGATCGCCTGCGGGGTCGGCACCGACCATCTCGACGCCGACGACGACACTACCATCGACGACGTCGTGCGCGCCTACGAAGAGCAGGCCGAATTCGTTGAGGCGCGCGGCGGCCGCATTATCCTTATGGCATCTCGCGCCCTTGTACGCGCCGCGCGCCGCCCGGCCGACTACGCTTATGTCTATGGACGGGTTCTATCGGCCGTGAAGGCGCCCGTGATCCTTCATTGGCTTGGCGCGATGTTCGACCCGGCACTCGAGGGTTACTGGGGCGCAACTGATCACTCGCAAGCCATGGAAGTGGCGCTTGAGGTCATCGAAGCCAATGTCGCCAAGGTGGACGGCATTAAGATCTCTCTGCTCGACAAGGAAAAAGAAGTCGTCATGCGCCGCCGGCTGCCAGCGGGTGTTCGGATGTATACCGGCGATGATTTCAACTATGTCGATCTGATTGTCGGTGACGGGTTCGGCGCGCCGCACCAGGCCCAGTCCGACGCCCTTCTGGGTATCTTCGACGCAATCGCGCCCGCCGCCAGCGCGGGCCTGTCCTGCCTGGCCGCAGGCGATGAGGCGGGCTTCAGGGCGATCCTCGAACCGACTGTTCCCCTTTCGCGGCACATCTTCCGAGCGCCAACCCGGTGGTACAAGACCGGGGTGGTGTTTATGGCCTATCTGAACGGACACCAGGACCATTTCACCATGGTCGGCGGGCAGCAGTCGGCGCGCTCGATCCAGCATTTGAGCGAACTCTTCCGCCTTGCGGACGCTGCGAACCTTCTGACGGACAAAGATGTCGCCGCCGACCGAATGCGGCGCGTCCTCGCGCTCGCTGGCGTGCTGTAGTGGCGGCGCTAGACCTTCTGTCGCTCAACACCGCTACGGTGCGCGACGCCTGGACCCTCGAGCAATGCATCGAGGGTTGCCAGCGCCACGGCGTCACCGCCATCGCGCCTTGGCGCGATAGGCTGCAGGAAATGGGCGTCGAGCGCGCGGCTCGCGCGATCCGCGGTGCGGGGTTGGACGTCAGCGGTCTCTGTCGGGGGGGCATGTTTCCGGCGCAGGAGGCTCAGGGCCGCCGCGCGGCGGTCGATGACAATCTCCGCGCCATCGATGAGGCGGCCAGCATCGGCGCGGCCTGCCTGGTGATGGTCTGCGGCGGCCTGCCTGCGGGGTCGCGAGATCTGCCCCAGGCCAGGGACATGGTTCGGGACGGTCTGGCGTCGATCCTGGATCATGCGCGGGCGGCGGGCGTGCGCATCGCGCTCGAACCCTTACATCCCATGACCTGCGCCGATCGCTCGGTGCTATCGACGTTGGGTCAAGCCCTTGACCTCTGCGATGAGCTCGGACCCGGCCTTGGTGTCGCGATCGATGTTTACCACGTATGGTGGGACCCCCAGGTCAGCGCGCAGATTGCCCGCGCCGGCGACCGCATTTTTGCGTTCCACACCTGCGACTGGCGCGTTCCGACCCGCGACCTGGTGTTTGACCGCGCCATGCCCGGGGACGGGGTGATCGACATCGCCGCGCTGCGTCACCAGGTACAAGCCGCCGGTTATGCCGGACGCCTAGAAATGGAGATCCTCTCCACCGACTGGTGGGCCCGGGATCCGAACGAGGTTCTAGCGATCTGCAAGGCCCGCCATGAAGCTTTCTGCTGAAAATCCGCCCGCGCCGAAAGATGTTCTGTTGGCGATGTTCCACGCGGCGGTGCGCGCTGCGGCCCCGGAAAACATCGTCGCGCACCTGCCTTCCGCGCCAACCGGCCGGGTCCTTGTGTTGGGTGCAGGCAAGGCGAGCGCGGCCATGGCGGCGGCGGTCGAGCGCGCTTGGCCCAGTGTTGAGATGTCCGGCCTAGTCGTTACCCGCTACGGACACGGCGCTGCCTGTGAGCGCATCGAGGTCGTCGAGGCGGGCCATCCCGTGCCGGATGCGCAAGGCCAGCGAGCCGCGGAGCGGATGCTGGAACTAGCCAGAGCGGCTGGTCCCGACGATCTGGTTCTGGCGCTGATCTCCGGGGGGGGGTCGTCGCTCCTGGTCAAGCCGGCGCCCGGGTTAAGTCTGGACGACAAGCGCGAGGTCACACGGCAGCTGCTGGCCTGCGGCGCGACCATCCAGGAGCTGAACTGCGTCCGCAAGCACCTTTCGGGCATCAAGGGCGGACGTCTTGCGCTCGCCGCCGCGCCCGCGAAGGTTCTCACCTTCGTGATCTCGGACGTTCCGGGCGACGATCCGTCCATGGTGGCGTCAGGACCGACCCTGGGCGACACGACCACCTCGACCCAGGCCCTGGCCATCGTTGATCGATACCGCCTGAACGTTCCGGAATCGGTGCGTAGGCATCTTACGGGCGCGCTCGTCTCGCCATGCACGCTGGACGCCCTTGCTAGCCGCTGCGCCATCGTCGCCCATCCTCAGATGTCGCTCGATGCGGCGGCGGCGGCTGCGCGGGCCTTAGGCGCTGAACCGATAATCCTTGGTGACGACATTCAGGGGGAGGCTCGGGAGGTCGCCGCGTCGATGGCGCGAATGACCCTGGACCATGTTCGGAGTCCCGGCGGTCGGTCCTCGCGCCGGGTCTTCCTGTCCGGCGGCGAGACCACAGTGACTGTTCGCGCGCCGGGTCGCGGCGGTCGCAATAGCGAATTCCTTCTTGCCCTGACAATCGCGCTAGGATCGACGCCAGGCATTTCGGCTATCGCCTGCGACACGGATGGGATCGATGGCTCGGAGGACAATGCCGGGGCAGTAATGGACCCGAGCTCGCTGCGCCGCGCAGCCGAACTCGGGCTAGATCCGCAAGAGTTCCTCTTCGAAAACGACAGCTACAGTCTCTTTCAAGCACTGGGCGATCTCGTCACAACCGGACCCACCCGCACCAACGTCAATGACTTCCGCGCCATCCTCGTGGAGGTCGACCCGTCATGAATGAAGCGCATGACAACGCGAACTCTGACGGCCACATCTGGGGGCTTCGCACAAAGCCCTACCGCAGCTATGTGCTGACGACGTTACTGGTCATCTACATCCTGAACTTCGTGGATCGGGGCCTGCTGTTCATTTCTTCAAGCGTGATATGATTGTCAAAGACTCTAAACCTTGAGAATCTAAATCCCTTAGGGGGCGCGGGGGCGCGGGGGCGATCAGACTCCAAATGTTGCGATTGACTCCAATCGATGCGGGTCCTGACTCCTAAATCTGCGACGGAGATTCTCATGGCCTATAGAGTCAGCTGTC
This sequence comes from Caulobacter sp. Root1455, assembly GCF_001426905.1. GTDB lineage: Bacteria > Pseudomonadota > Alphaproteobacteria > Caulobacterales > Caulobacteraceae > Caulobacter. The sequence continues at coordinate 793 of NZ_LMFQ01000010.1, read as the reverse complement.
TCTTGGCCTGGACCAAAGCAGCCGCTTTGGGCGGAGCCATGACGCTGCCGGCTCAGGATCGGGCCTGATTCATGGCTTCCGTTCGGAAGGTCTGCTGGGCCGCGTGGCTGTCGGGCATAGCGCACACGACGGCGCCGGCGCATCCTGGGCAACAACTTGTAGAGCTCTGCGGCCCGGCCATCTGGCCCATAGACGTAGCGATAGATGGTCTCGTGGCAGGCGTAGGCTTGGAGCTGGCGGGTCGCTTTGAGATGGCCGGCGATCTGTTCTGGCGACCAGGTCTCTCGCAGACGCTCCGTGACAAAGCGGGCTAGTTCTGGATCACGATGCAGCTTTCCGACACGCCTGCGTCGCGACGAGGCACGCTCGTCGGCGGCGATGGCGAAGTAGCCGCGCAGCCATGGGCCATCATCGAACCAATTGCGCCGGATCTCGCGATGGATGGTCGACGGGTGGCGGCCAAGTCGCTCGGAGATGACCCGGACAGGCACCTTGGCGTCACGCCAGCGACAGATCAGGTGGCGTTCTTCAAGCGTGATATGATCGTAACGCGATCCCATGTGAAAATCTCCGTGGACCTAAGTCCATAAAAACCCTCACAAATCGCACTTCAAAATAGAATCCGCCCGGCTACATATGAAAAACGCATAATAAGCATTATCGGCAATATTACATATCAGCTGCCGTCACGGCGTGTCACATATCGAAATAGACGCGACTGGCGCTGTGGTTTGGGATTTTCGACCCAAATTCACGCGACTATTCGATATTTCGCGCGAAATAGACGCGACTG
>NZ_LMFQ01000009.1 GCF_001426905.1 Caulobacter sp. Root1455 | reverse complement strand
GCCTTTTCCTTCATCTTGCCCAGCAGGTCGGTGACGGTGTCGCCGGCGGCCAGGGCCACGTCGATGGTCGACTGACCGCGTTGCAGCGAGTCCTTCACCGAGTTCAGCGAGCTGGCGGTCGACGACTGGTTCTTGGCCATCGCCCAGATCGCGCCGTTGTCCTTGGCGTTGCCGACCTTCTTGCCGGTGTTGATGCGTTGCTGCGTGACTTGAAGCTCGCTGTTGGTCGAGTTCAGGTTTTGCAGGGCGATCATCGCGCCCGAGTTCGTATTGATGCTGTTCAGAGCCATTTCGGCGAGTTCCCATTCAAGGTGGCCGACGTCATTTTGACGGTCGGGAGCATTTTGCTCATCGCCAGTGTCCACGGTCGTGCTTTCGATAATGTGAAAGTGTCACAGTTATTTTCGCAGCATAGACAACGCCGCGTTAAGCATCTCGATTCGGAGAAGTCATCGGTCCTGAATCGAGTTCTTTTGATCGAGAGTCCCACGGCCGGATCTTAATCTGTCGTTGACTCTGTCGCCTGGCCGACTGGTCCTTGAAATACAACATCTGGTGGAGGGCGGTCCGTCGTGGGGCGAGTCTAGTCGGGCCGAGCGCGCAAAGAAAAAGGGCGGGTCCGAAGACCCGCCCTTCAAGGTGCTGAACTTGCAGACCGAACCGTTTAGCGGAACAGGCTGAGGACCGACTGGGTCGACTGGTTGGCGATCGACAGCGCCTGCACGCCCAGCTGCGTCGACCAGGTTGCCCACGCCGGCGTCGAGGCTGTCTTGCAGCTTGCCGACGAAGGTCAGGTGGGTGTCCAGGCCGGTCGAGCTGGTGCCCAGCGARGCCAGCTTGTTGGTCGCCGTGCCCATGGCCTTGTCGATCGTGCCGATCATCGTCTTGGCCGTGGCCGCGTCGGTGAACGAGGAGCCGGCGGTCAGACCCAGGCCGACCAGCGAGATGGTCTTGGCGCTGACGGTGAACTGCGAGCCGTCCGAGTTGGCCAGGAAGGCCAGTTTGGTGGTCGAGCCGTCGGCGATCGAGACGCCGTTGAACTTGGCGTTGGTGACGGCCTTGGTGATCTGGTCGCGCAGCGAGGTGAAGTCCGAGACCAGGGCGTTGAACGAGGCGGTGTTCAGCGAGGTGTCGGAAGCGGCCAGAGCCTTTTCCTTCATCTTGCCCAGCAGGTCGGTGACGGTGTCGCCGGCGGCCAGGGCCACGTCGATGGTCGACTGGCCGCGTTGCAGCGAGTCCTTCACGGCGTTCAGCGAGCCGGCGGTGGTCGATTGGACCTTGGCCATCGCCCAGATCGCGCCGTTGTCCTTGGAGTTGGCGACCTTCTTGCCGGTGTTGATGCGTTGTTGCGTGACCTGAAGTTCGCTGTTGGTCGAGTTCAGGTTTTGCAGGGCGATCATCGCGCCCGCGTTGGTGTTGACGCTATTCAGCGGCATCCGACGTGTTCCTATTCAAGGTGTCCGACGTCATTTTGACTGCCGGGAGCGTTTTGCTCGTCACCAGGGTGTCGTCGCAGCGTAAAAAATGGATGAATCAGGAATATTGTTCGCGGTCAAAGCTATGAGGTAGGCAAATTATGCTGCGTCATGTTGTTGGCGTTGCCATGGTGCGTCGATCTGACGCAGTATCTTCCGAAAGCTTGTAAATACAGGGGGAGAAGTCGCCGCCCGGCCTGGCGGGGCCGATCGCGCCCGCGACCAAATGTCCGGCGTCCGTCGTCAGGCGCACAGACGGTGCGGCGCCACGTCGCGGTCGTCGGCGTCGAAAAGGTCGAAAGCCTCTTCCCAGGCCGCCTGCCGGGAGGCGCGCAAGGCCGCGTCGTCGATGATCCGGACGATCTGATCCTCGCGATCGTTCCAGACCAGGCCGATGTCGGCGGCGCGTTCGGCGTCGCGGCCGAGCAGCAGGATGATGTCGGCCCGCAGGGCCCGCTCCGGGCTCAGCCGCAGCAGGGTGCGCCCGCCGCCCAGATCGCGATGAATGTCGGCGAAGTCGAGCACGGCCGAGATCATGGCGGCGCTGACGGGGGAGACTTGCCAGTTCTGGGCGAGAAGGCGGTTCATGCGAGGGCTCCAGATCGGGCCTTCTGCCCGGCGGGTTTCTTCAGGCTCCCTTTTGCGGGTGTACTGCGTCAAAAACGGTCGTATAGGTTCGCCATGCGACACGACAAGGCGACCCGACTGCTGGATCTGGCCCGGATGCTGGCCGGATCGTCCGAGGGCATGACGCTGGACGAGATGGCCCGCGCCATGGAGGTGGGCCGGCGCACGGCCGAGCGGATGCGCGACGCGGTCTGGGCCGCGTTCCCGCAGATGGAGGCGATCGAGGATCCGCCGACCAAGCGCTTCCGCATCCCTTCCGGCCTGGACAGCCTGTTCCAGACCCCGACCGCCGAGGAACTGGCGGCCCTGCGCACCGCGGCCGACAACTATGCCGCCGGCGGGGCCGAGGGCCGGGCGGCGGCGCTGTACGCCCTGGAGCGCAAGCTGCTGTCGGCCCTGCGCGGCGCGGCGCGGCGCAAGGTGGCGCCGGATGTCGAGGCCCTGGTCCAGGCCGAGACCATCGCGGTCCATCCCGGTCCCCGTCCGTTCGAGAGCGAACAGGTGCTGACGGCCATCCGCACGGCCGTGAAGGGGCTGCAGGCCCTGTCGTTCCGCTACGAGGGCGGCAGCGCGCCGGGCCGGACCCGCAAGGTGACGCCCCTGGGCATCCTGTTCGGCCACAGCAATTACCTGGTGGCGACCGAAGGCAAGGACCCTCGCCCGCGCACCTTCCGCCTGGATCGCATGCAGGCCGTCGCGGCGCTGGATGAGCCGGCTCCGCCGCCGGAGGATTTTTCGCTGCAGGCCTTCGCCGACGAGAGCTTCGGCATCTATCACGGCCCGATCGAGGACGTGGTGCTGCGCGTCGGACCGGCTCGCGCCGATGACGCCCTGCGCTGGCGCTTCCATCCCAACCAGACCGTGACCCAGGAACCGGACGGCTCGGTGACCGTGACCTTCCGGGCCAGCGGCATGCTGGAGCTGTCCTGGCACCTGTTCACCTGGGGCGACGCGGTCGAGATCGTCTCGCCGCCGGGCCTGCGCGAGATGATGGTCGAGGAGTTGCGAATGGCTTTGAAGGCGCACGAGGGCGGCGGGGCCTGAAATCCGGCCGGAAGCGGCTCGGAAACGACGGGGCTCGAAAAGTCCGCGAGGCCATGTCGAGAATGACCGAACGGCTCCGACTTGCCCTCGAAAGCGCCGGGAGGACGGCGCTCCAACCGAAGGGACCGATGATGAAGTACATCCTGATGATGCAGTTTCCCCTGTCCGAGTGGAGGACCGACATGATCAGCAACTGGCCCGCCCAGGACATCCAGGTTCACATGGAGCACCTGCGCAAATTCCGCGAGGAATTCATCACCTCGGGCGAGATGGTCGTGACCCACGGCCTGCTGCCTCCCGAGGACGCGCGGTTCGTGCGGGCCCGTCAGGGCGAGGAACCCGAGGTGACCGACGGTCCGTTTCCGGAGACCAAGGAGTTCCTGGCCGGCTACGTGATCGTGGACGTCGAGACGCCTGAACGCGCCTACTACATCGCCTCGCGCTGGTCGGAAGGCCCCGGGCCTGGCGGCAAGCCGCTGAACTTCCCGGTCGAGGTGCGGCGGGTGATGTCGCCCAGCGGCGAGGAGATGTGACCACGACGGCGCTGGATCGTCAGACGACGGACCTGTTGCGCGACCTGGCGCCGCGGGTTCTGTCGGCCGTGGTCCGGCGCCACCGCGACTTCGCCGCCGGCGAGGACGCGGTGCAGGAGGCCTTGCTGGCCGCCGCCCGCCAATGGCCCGAGAGCGGCGTGCCGAGCAATCCTGGCGGCTGGCTGGTCCAGGTCGCCTCGCGCCGGATGATCGACCAGATCCGCCGCGAGGTCGCCCGGCGGCGACGCGAGACGGTGGCGGCCGAGGACGACATTGCGGTCGTCTTCCCGCCGGCCGACGACCTGGACGCCCTGGCCGGGCGCGACGACACGCTGAACCTGCTGTTCATGTGCTGCCATCCGGCCCTGACCTCGTCATCGGCCATCGCCCTGACCCTGCGGGCCGTCGGCGGCCTGACCACGGCCGAGATCGCCAACGCCTTTCTCGTGCCCGAGGCGACGATGGGCCAGCGGATCAGCCGGGCCAAGCAGAGCATCCGGGGCTCGGGCGTGCCGTTCGAGGCCCCCGACGCCGCCGAGCGGGCCGATCGGCTGCGCTCGGTGCTGCACGTGCTGTATCTGATCTTCAACGAAGGCTACGCCGCCAGCGCCGGTCCGGATCTGCAGCGCGCCGACCTGGCGCTCGAGGCGATCCGGCTGGCGCGCGCCGTCCGGGCCCTGCTGCCGGACGACGGCGAGGTGGCGGGCCTGCTGGCCCTGATGCTGCTGACCGACGCCCGGCGACCGGCGCGGACCGGTCCGGACGGCGAGCTGATCCCGCTCGCCGCCCAGGATCGCGGGCTTTGGGACGCGGCGGCGATCGCGGAGGGCGTGGCCCTGGTCGAGGCCAGTCTGGCTCGCGGCGCGGTCGGGCCCTACCAACTGCAGGCGGCCATCGCCGCGGTCCACGACGAGGCCGCCCGGGCCGAGGACACCGACTGGCCGCAGATCCTGGCGCTGTATGGCCTGCTGGAGCGGATGGCCGACAATCCGATGGTTCGGCTGAACCACGCCGTGGCCCTGGCCATGGCGCAAGGGCCCCGTGTCGGCCTGCGCCGACTGGCCGAGCTCGAAGGCGACAAGCGCCTGGTCGGCCATCACCGGCTGGCGGCGGTGCGGGCCCATCTGCTGGAGATGGCCGGGGACAGGGACGAGGCAATCGCGGCCTATCGGGCGGCCGCCGCGCTGACGGCCAGCGCGCCCGAGCAGCGCTATCTTCTGGAAAAGGCCGCCCGCTTGGCGGAAGGATCCAAGGTCTGATCGACATCCAAGCGCGGTGCGTGGTCCTCGCCCTTCGACAAGCTCAGGATGAGGACCAAGAGCAGGCGGTAGCAGTAGGAAACCTCATCCTGAGCCTGTCGAAGGACGAGGTTTTCGCTTCCGAAGCCGAATGCCGATCAGCCCTAGGCCGCCACCAGCTTCAGCAGGGCCAGCTCCCTGGCCCTGGGCGACGAAGCTCGCCGCCTGGGCAGTCGGCTGGTCTCGAAGGCCTCCAGCACCTTGGGATGGATATAGGCCGCGCGGCAGACGGCGGGGGTGTTGCCCAACAGGCCGGCCACCGCCTTGACGCAGGTGTTCAGCGTGCGCCGGGCCTCGGTCTTTGTCTCCGGCTTGGGGCTCATGCTGAGAGCTTCCAGCGCCGCCAGCGAGCCGTACCAGGTGCGGAAATCCTTGGCCGAGAAGTCGTCGCCGCAGGCCGCGCGGATGTAGTCGTTGACGTCGCTGCTCTCGACGGCGCGCCGCTGGCCGTCCTCGTCGAGGTACTGGAACAGGCGCTGGCCGCGCAGGTCCTGGCAGGCGGCGACGATTCGGGCCAGGCGACGGTCGCGAAAGCCGGTCCTGTGCATCTTGCCGCTCTTGCCCTTGAACTCGAACACCGCCCCGCCGCCGGCCAGCTTCAGGTGGCGCTTTTGCAGGGTCGTCAGGCCGAAGCTCTTGTTGGTCTTGGCGTATTCGTCGTTGCCGACCCGGATCAGGGTCAGCTCCAGCAGGCTGACCACGGCGGCCAGAACCTTCTCGCGCGGCAGGCCCCGGCGCGACAGATCGGCGGCCACGCGCCGGCGCAGCCGGGGCAGGGCGCGGCCGAACGCGGCCATGCGGTCGTACTTGCGCGCGTCGCGATCGGCGCGCCAGTCGGGGTGGTAGCGATACTGCTTGCGGTTCTTCTGGTCGCGGCCGACCGCCTGGATGTGGCCGTTGGGGTCGGGGCAGATCCAGACGCAGGTCCAGGCCGGCGGAATGACCAGGGCCTTGATGCGCGCGAGAGTCGCCTCGTCCTTCACCGGGCGGCCGTCCTCGTCGACATAGGAGAAGCCCTTGCCGTGACGCAGGCGGCGGATGCCCTGCTCCTGGTCGTTGACATAGGCCAGCAGCGTGCGTTCGGCGGATGTGGTTTGCAGCGTGTCGCGGGGCATGGCGGTCACCGCTCGACGAGGCGGCGGCGGTCGCTTGCCGAGTATTCCTGGGCCATTGCTCGCTCCCAACCCTAATCTGCGCCCCAAGTTTCTCTGGCAACGTGATAGACGGAGCGCCGGTTCCGGGAGCGACGCGCCAGACATGAACTACCGACACGCCTTCCACGCCGGCAACTTCGCCGACCTGCAGAAGCACGCGATCCTGCTGGCTTTGCTGAAGGCCCTGGCGGCCGACGAGACGCCGCTGTCGGTGATCGACACCCATGCCGGCGCCGGGGCCTACGACCTGGGCGGCGACATGGCCCAGCGCTCGGGCGAGGCGGCGGCGGGGATCGGGCGGCTGCTGGAAATGACCGACGTTCCAGCGGTGTTCGCGCCCCTGGTCACGGCGGTGAGGGCCTTGAACGGCGGCGGCGCGGGCGCGCTGTATCCGGGTTCGCCGCTGCTGATCGCCGGGCATCTGCGCAAGACCGACCGCTACACCGCCTGCGAACTGCGGCCCGACGACTTCGACAGCCTGCGCCGGACGCTGGCGCCCTACGCCTTCGCCCAGGCGATCAAGGACGACGGCTACGCCGCGGCGACCGCGCGGGCGGGGAAAGGGGGGCGGACGTTCGTGCTGATCGACCCGCCGTTCGAGCGCAGCGACGACTACGCCCAGATCGTCGCCACGACCAAGGCGGTGCTGGCCAGGGACAAAGGCGCCGTCATCGCCGCCTGGATGCCGCTGAAGGACCTGGAAACCTTCGACGCCTTCATGCGGGCGATGGAAACCGTCACGAACAATGCGCTAGCTGCGGAGCTGCGCCTGAGGCCGCTGACGGACCCGATGAAGATGAACGGCTGCGCGATGGTCATGGTGGGGGCGCCCAAGTCCGCCGAAGGCGCGATCGCCGAAATCACCACCTGGCTGGCCGACAATCTCGGCAAGGCCGGAGCCAAGGCGCGGATCTGGCGCGCGTGACCGCGGGCCGGCCCAGCTTCCGAGAGGCGTTCTGGGTCTGGCTCAAGGTCGGATGCCTGGGCTTTGGCGGTCCGGCCGGCCAGATCGCCCTTCTGCATCGCGAGGTGGTCGAACGGCGCGCCTGGATCGACGAGGAGCGCTTCGCCCACGCCCTGAGCTTCTGCATGCTGCTGCCGGGTCCGGAGGCTCAGCAGCTGGCCACCTGGCTGGGCTGGCGGCTGCACGGCGTGCGCGGCGGGATCGCGGCGGGGCTGCTGTTCGTGCTGCCGGGCCTGGCGGTGATGCTGGGACTGTCGGCGCTGTATGTCGCCCACGGCCAGGCGACCTGGGCCGGGCCGGCCCTGCTGGGCTTGAAGGCGGCGGTGGTCGCCCTGGTGCTTCAGGCCCTGCTCCGCATGGGCGGTCGGGCGATCAAGGGCGTGGCCGGCTGGTGGGCCGCCGGCTTGGCCTTCGCCGCCCTGACCTTCACCGTGTTGCCGTTTCCGCTGATCATCCTGGCGGCCGGCGCGGTCGGCTGGGCGCTGGGCGGCGGCGTGGTCGCCGCTCAACCGCCCGAGGCGAGCGCGCGGACCCCCTGGCGCACGGCCCTGGTCTGCCTCGCCGTCTGGCTGGCGCCGGTGCTGCTGGCCCTGGCCGTCTCGCCGGGATCGACCCTGGCCAGGATGGGCGGGGTGTTCAGCGTCCTGGCGGTGGTCAGCTTCGGCGGCGCCTATGCGGCCCTGGCCTATGTCGGCCAGGCGGCGAGCACGTTGGGCTGGCTGGCGCCGGGCCAGATGCTGGACGGGCTGGGCCTGGCCGAGACCACCCCGGGACCGCTGGTGCTGGTTCTGGTCTTCGTCGGCTTCGTCGGCGCCTATCAGAGCGCGCCGCCGGAGTGGGCTTGGGCCGCCGCCCTGGCGGGAGGGCTGATGGCCGCCTGGACCACCTTCGCGCCGTCGTTCCTGTGGATCTTCGCCGGCGGACCGTTCTTCGAGCGTCTGCGGTCGCGCCCCCGCCCGGCCCGCGCCCTGGCCCTGGTGGCGGCCGCCGCCGTCGGGGTGATCGCCAATCTGGCCGTGTGGTTCACCATCCACCTGCTGTTCCGGGCCGGGGCGGTCCACGCCTGCGGACCGCTGCGGGCCGAGCTGCCGGACCTCGCCAGCGCCAACCTGCCGGCGGCCTGCTTGACCGCCCTGGCGTGCGGCCTGGTGTTCGCCCTGCGCGCGCCGGTCCTGGCGGTGGTGGGCGTCATGGTCGCCGCCGGCCTGGCGCTGGGCGCGACCGGACTGATTTGAGCCCAACGCACGATTTTGCGACTCGCGAAGTCTAAAACCGTGTTATGCTGCACTGCAACAAACGGTTGTTGGAGCTCGGCCACCATGACCCTGTCGTTCCTTCCCGAAATGCCCAAGATCGATGTCGAAAAGGGCCCGAACCTGATGGCCGGCGCGGCTTCGCCGCTGTGGCTGATGTTCGGCGGCGCGGCCATGGCCGGGGCGACCTGGTGGTGGTGGTCGGCGCGCTGGCGCGAGGCGATCAATGTCGAGGCGCTGATAGCGCCGGCCCTGGCCAAGACCTCGCCCACGTCGGAGCCCGTCGCGCCCGCCGAACTCGCCCCGGAACCCGTCTCCGAACCCGCCCCAGAACCTGCCATCGAGGCGGTGATCGATCCTGTCACCGAGGCCCTGATCCTGGCGCCGATCGAGCTGGAGACGCCCGAGCCCGTCACGGCGGCCGCGACCGCGGTGACCGAAACCGTCGCCGAGGCCGTGCGCGAGACGCTCGACACCGCCGAAACCGTGGCGACCGAGACAGCCGAAACCGTCAAGGCGGCGGCCGAACCCGTGGTCGAAGCCGCCGTCGAACAGGTCAAGTCCGTCGGCGACGACCTGACCCAGCTGGTCGGCATCGGCCCCAAGCTGGCCGCCTCGCTGGCCGACCTGGGCGTCACCCGCTTTTCCGAGATCGCCGCCTGGGGACCGCAAGACCTGGCGGACTTCGACGCCAAGCTGAACCTCAAGGGGCGCGCCGAGCGGGACGCCTGGGTCGCCCAGGCCAAGCGGCTGGCGGGCGCGTAGATCACCCGGCGGCGAGGCCGTGCGTCCTTCGAGGCTTCGCTTCGCTACGCACCTCAGGATGAGGGAAGTGAGCTGGCTCTGAATTCCTCATCCTGAGGAGCCCGCGCAGCGGGCCTCGAAGGACGCACTGCGTCACTCAAGCCCGAAGGCCGCCAGCAGCCGGTCGGCCGCCGCTGAAGCCGGCAGCTCTCCGGCCCGCACCGCGCGTTCGACCTCCGTCGCGATAGCCGCCACGGCCGGCGCTTCGCGGAAGGCCTCGGCCAGCCGGTCCTGAACCATGGCCCACATCCAGCGGCTGTCCTGGTCGGCGCGGCGCGCCGCGCGGGCGCCGTTGGCGGTCATGATCTCGCGGTGACGCCGGATCTGGGTCCACAGCCCGTCGAGACCGGCTCCGGTCAGGCCCGAGGCGGTCAGCACCGGCGGCGTCCAGTCGGGCGAGGCGGGGGTCAGGATGTGCAGGGCGTTGCGGTAGTCGCGGGCCGAGCGCTCGGCCTTGGCCGGATCGGCGTCGGCCTTGTTGATCACCAGCAGGTCGGCCAGCTCGATCAACCCCTTCTTGATGCCCTGCAGCTCGTCGCCGCCGCCCGGGATCAGCAGGGCCAGGAAGATGTCGACCATGTCCGACACCACGGTCTCGGACTGGCCCACCCCCACGGTCTCGACGATGATCACGTCGAAGCCGGCCGCCTCGCACAGCAGCATGGCCTCGCGGGTCTTGCGGGCCACCCCGCCCAGCACCCCGCCCGACGGCGAGGGGCGGATATAGGCGTTGGGATCGACGCTGAGCCGCTCCATGCGGGTCTTGTCGCCGAGGATCGAGCCGCCGTGGCGGCCCGAGGACGGATCGACCGCCAGCACCGCCACGCGATGGCCGGCGGCGGTCAGCATCGTGCCGAAGGCTTCGATGGTGGTCGACTTGCCGGCCCCCGGCACGCCGGTGATCCCGATCCGTTGAGCGCCGCCGGTGCGCGGCATCAGCCGCTCCAGCAGGGCGCGGGCGGCCTTCCGGTGATCGCGGCGACGGCTCTCGACCAGGGTGATGGCGCGGGCCAGGGCGGCGCGGTCGCCGGCGACCAGGCGGGTTTCGAGGTCGGCGATGTCGATCGGTGAATTCAAGGCGTTGCCGAAACAGGGGTGACGACCGTGGGGCCGCCCTCGTCCTTCGACAAGCTCAGGATGAGGGCTGTTGGCAAGGCCCTTCAGTAGAAATCCTCATCCTGAGCTTGTCGCCAAAGACGTTTGGGGGACGAGGATTTCGGCTCTAGAGGACGACCGCGGTCCCGGAAACCGAAACCATCATCATCGAGCCGTGCGGGCCCACGGTGTTGTAGTCGAGATCGACCGCCACGATCGCGTTGGCGCCCAGCTTCTCGGCTTCCTTGACCAGGTTCTTCATCGCGTCCTCGCGGGCCCGGGCCAGAACCCGTTCGTAGGATTTGGAGTGGCCGCCGATGAAGTCGCGGATGGCGGCCATCAGGTCGAGGACCACGTTCGCGCCAAGGATCGACTGGGCGTAGATCGCGCCCTTGTAGTCCTGGACCGGCCGTCCTTCGATGAAGGGGGTGGTCGAGATCAGCATCGACAGGTCCTCGTCAGCCGCGCCAGCCTTCGCCATGTCGGCGCCGGCCATTAACTTAAGCACAAACGGCCGTCTTCGCGAGGGGCTCCCTCAAGGCGCGAGCGATTTGCGGACCGCTTTCGCGTAACACGCGAAACTGCGCCGTAGCCACTTCCTGCGCGCCCATGGTTAAGGCAGATTGAAGCCGTACCGTTTCTGGGGGCCGCCGGGTGATCTTCGCCAAATCGCATCTCGACTTGCACAACATCCGCAACAACGTCGCGCGGGTGAAGAAGCTGTCGGACAACGTGGTCGGCGTGGGTCCGCTGGGCATCGGTCTGGACGGCCTGTTGACCTGGATTCCCGGGGCGGGCGAGCTCTACAGCCTGGGGGCCGGCGGGCTGATCGTCTGGGACGCCGTCCGCGCCCGCTCGGCGCCGATGATCGTCGTGCAGATCATGGCCATCATCTTGGTCGACACCGTGGCCGGCGCCGTGCCGGGCGTGGGCAAGGTGGCCGACATGCTGTTCACCGGCCACAAGTGGTCGGCCGACATGCTGACCAACCACATGGACGACACGATCTATTTCGAGGGCACGCGCAAGGAGGTGCAAGGCACCGCCGAGTACCGCGACCTGCTGGAGCGCATCCGGGCCGGCAAGGAAAAGCGGCGGGTCGTCTTTCTGGGCTAGGCGTTGTCCCGAAGAACGGCGGCCGGTTGTCGAAACAACCGACGTAAGGCTGAAGACAACCATTGGGGCGGAGGCGCGTTGACCCTGGCATGACCGAACGCACCGCGCAGACCGTCGAGGGCTACGTCGTCGACGAAGGGCATTCCAGCCATCGCCACAAGGCGCACCAGGCCTGGCGCCACGCCGAGACCATCAAGCGGCTCTCCGACCGGCTGATCGGCATAGGGCCGTTCGGCATCGGTCTGGACGGCGTGCTGGCCTGGGTGCCGGGCGTGGGCCTGGCCTATGGCCTGGGGGCCGGCGGGGTGCTGCTGTACCACGCCATGCAGGCCGGGGCCTCCGGAGCGACCCTGGCGCGGATGGCCGCCTATCTGGCCGCCGACAACCTGTCCGACACCGTGCCGGTGCTGGGCTGGGCCGTCGACACCCTGTTCCCCGGCCACCTGATGGCCGCCAAGGCCCTGCAGAAGGACATCGAGTCCAGGCACGGCCTGCCCGACGAGATCGACGCCAAGACCCGCAAGAAGCGGAAGGTGAAGCAGGGGCGGCGGTAGGCGCGCTCAGAACAGGCGATCGTACCACCGGGCAGGGCCCTGAAGCCGCTGGGCCACGAAATCGCATCGACCGTGACGCCAGTCGAAGACGTGTCCTCCGTCGAGGCAGGCGTCGGCCTCGAGCTCCCGGCTGACCCACCACGTCGTCGCGAGCAGGCCGGCGACGCAGGCGGCGGCCAGGCCGACCCGGGGAAGCGCCGTCATGCCAGCGAGGCCTTGCGCGGCGCGGACGAACGCTGGCGGCGGCCATAGGCGATCTGCCAGACGCCAAGGCCGGTGAGCAGGCCCAGCACGGCGCTCAGCGGCCACAGCAGCACGACGTCGGCCGCTTGCAGGCCGATCAGCTTGATGGCGACCGCGACGCCCGTCGCGGCGCCGATTATGGCGGCCAGGCTTCGGTGATGCCGCCCGAACTGATGCAGGCAGGCCCAGGCGCAGGCGGCGCAGAACACGTAGGGCCACCCCAGCACCGCGCCGAACGGCAGGGCGGTGATCGCCGCCGAGGCGGCGGTGGCGGCGCGCTGGGCGAAGGCGGTGGCGTCGTCGGTCCAGATCATCGCCTGCGACAGGACCAGGGCGGGAAAGGCGAAGGCGAAGACGATCGCGGCGACGATGCGGGAGAAGGTGGTCGTCTCGCGGGCGGGCGGCGGGAGCATGGGCGGGGCCTTGGTGGTTGAGGTCGGGAGGCCTCATCCAGCGCCGTTGCCGTGTGTCCCTTGGCGGGGTCTCTTGGGAGATGTGATCAAGAGGCGGTGCAGGGTTTGGAGGGGGCGATTGGGGTCGACCCTAAATCATGCCATGTCCGCTTTCGGCAGGGAGATGATGGGTTCAAATCGACCCTAGTCGGCCTTAAAGCCTTGGTGGATCGGAGCTCTGTCGTCTGGCCGTGTCAATGACGGCCCGAAGGGCCGCCGCGGGGCGGCCGGCCGGAGGCCGGTCATTGACCCGGCCAGACGACAGAGCAGGCTCGCCATCAAGGTTTCAAGGCGCGGCCTCGCCGCTGCGGGCGGGCTTTCAACACCCCCCACGTCCGTCATCCTCGGACTTGTTCCGAGGACCCCTGCCTCCGCCGCGAAAGCCGTGGGGTGGCGGGCCGGCCCGCCATTGAACCGACAGCTCGACTGAACGCGGGGTCCTCGGAACAAGTCCGAGGATGACGGTGAAAAAAGGGATCTATGCTCGGTGCATAGCGATCAAAGTCCTGCAAAATCAACGCGCTAAACTTTCTCGACCCGATTTGATCCTCACCCTCCAAACCACCCGCATAATGCTCCCACCTGAAGGCACGGGGAGGGCGCACGTACGGCGACCGATGCGGCTTTCGGGGGTGGTCGAGCGGGAAGCGCTTGTCGGTGGCCTTGAGTGGCGCCTTCGCGACGGTCCTGGGCAGGTTCCTTGCAACACAGGACGAAGGAGCGCCAACTCTCCGCCCGTCGGGGGCCTCCATCGGAGCGGGTTAAAAATCCGCGATCCGAAGGCTTCCGGATAACGGTTCCACGCGAAGCGCCTGACTTCGTCGAAACGGTATTCAAAACTGCAAATCATCCGGGCGAGGCCCGGGCGCTTCGCACCCTCCCCATCCAGCTCAGCGGTGAACCGCGTGAGGCGGCGAAGCCGCGCCTCCAAGGTCCTCCCCCTGTGGGGGAGGTGTCGCCCAAAGGGCGACGGTGGGGGGAGTGATCGGCAGAAGGTCAGAACCCGGATCGACGATCCGATGACTCCCCCCACCGATCGCTGCGCGATCGCCTCCCCCACAGGGGGAGGACCTAACCCGTGGGCTTGCGCTGCTACGCCGCCTCGCCCTGGGTATAGCCCAGCTGCTTGTTCAGCTTGTCCAGCAGCTCGATCACCGCCTCGGCGATCACCGTGCCCGGCGGGAAGATCGCCGCGGCGCCGGCGTCGCGCAGGGCCTGGAAGTCCTGGGGCGGGATCACGCCGCCGACCACCATCATGATGTCGGGGCGACCCTGCCGGGCCAGTTCGGCCTTCAGTTCCGGGGCCAGGGTCAAGTGCCCCGCCGCCAGGGACGAGGCCCCGACGATGTGGACGTCGTTCTCGACCGCCTGCTTGGCGGCCTCGGCCGGGGTCTGGAACAGCGGGCCGATGTCGACGTCGAAGCCGAGGTCGGCGAAGGCGGTGGCGATCACCTTCTGGCCGCGGTCGTGGCCGTCCTGGCCCATCTTGGCGACCAGGATGCGGGGGCGGCGGCCGTCGGCCTGCTCGAAGGCCTCGACCATGGCCTTGGCCCGGGCGGCGGCCGGGTCGCTGCCGGCTTCCTTCATGTAGACCCCCTGGATCGACTGGATGGTGGCGCGGTGGCGGCCGAAGACGTTCTCCATGGCCAGGCTGATCTCGCCGACCGTGGCGTGGGCGCGGGCCGCGTCGACGGCCAGGGCCAGCAGGTTGCCGGTCCCCCGCGCGCCGTCCTCCAGCGCCTTCAGCGCCGCGGCGGTCCTGGCCGGATCGCGCTCGGCCTTCAGGCGGGCCAGCTTCTCGAGTTGCTGATTGCGCACGGAGCTGTTGTCGACCTTCAGCATCGGGATGTCGTCGGCGATCTCGGGCTTGTAGCGGTTGACGCCGACCACGCTCTGCTTGCCGCTGTCGATGCGGGCCTGGGTCTTGGCGGCGGCTTCCTCGATCCGCAGCTTGGGCAGGCCCTGCTCGATGGCCTTGGCCATGCCGCCCAGGGCCTCGACCTCCTCGATGTGGGCCAGGGCCCGGACCGCCAGATCGTGGGTCAGCTTCTCGACGTAGTAGCTGCCGCCCCAGGGGTCGGCGACGCGGGTCGTGCCGCTCTCCATCTGCAGGAACAGCTGGGTGTTGCGGCTGATCCGGGCCGAGAAGTCGGTGGGCAGGGCCAGGGCCTCGTCCAGGCTGTTGGTGTGCAGGCTCTGGGTCTGGCCGTTCACGGCCGCCATCGCCTCGACGCAGGTGCGGGCGACGTTGTTGAACACGTCCTGCGCCGCCAGCGACCAGCCCGAGGTCTGGCTGTGGGTGCGCAGGGACAGCGAGCGGTCGTCCTTGGGATCGAACTCGCGCTTCATCAACCGCGCCCACAGCAGGCGGGCCGCGCGCATTTTCGCGACTTCCATGAAGTAGTTCATGCCGATCGCCCAGAAGAACGACAGACGCGGGGCGAAGGTGTCGATGCTCATGCCCGCCGCCACGCCGGCCCGGGCGTACTCCACGCCGTCGGCCAGGGTGTAGGCCAGCTCCAGGTCGGCCGAGGCCCCGGCCTCCTGCATGTGGTAGCCGCTGATCGAGATCGAGTTGAACTTCGGCATGTTGGCCGAGGTGTAGGCGAAGATGTCCGAGATGATCCGCATCGAGGGGCCGGGCGGATAGATGTACGTATTGCGGACCATGAACTCCTTGAGGATGTCGTTCTGGATGGTCCCGGACAGCTTGTCGGGGCTGACGCCCTGCTCCTCGGCGGCGACGATGTAGAGCGCCAGGATCGGCAGCACCGCGCCGTTCATGGTCATCGACACGCTCATCTTGTCGAGCGGGATGCCCGAGAACAGCGTGCGCATGTCGAGGATCGAGTCGATGGCCACGCCGGCCATGCCGACATCGCCCTTCACCCGCTCGTGGTCGCTGTCGTAGCCGCGGTGGGTGGCCAGGTCGAAGGCCACGGACAGGCCCATCTGGCCGGCGGCCAGGTTGCGCCGATAGAAGGCGTTGCTGTCCTCCGCGGTCGAGAAGCCCGCGTACTGCCGCACCGTCCACGGGTTGGTCACGTACATGGTCGGATAGGGGCCGCGCAGATACGGCGCGACGCCGGGATAGCCGTCGGTGAAGTCCAGGCCGGCGGTGTCGTCGGCCGTGAAGGCCGGGGGCACGTCGACGCCCTCGGGCGTCGTCCAGACCGCGCCGTCGGGGGCGGCGGTCGTCGTCCCCGCCGCGAAGGCGACGTCCTTGAAATCGGGGAACTGGCTCATGCTTGCGCTCCCTCGAAGGCGGCCGAGAACCGGATGGGCGTCAGGGGCGGGCAGCGGGAATCCGGTCCGGGCACACGCACGCTGGGCGGATCGGCGGCGAAGTCGGCGGCCTTGGGCGTGGCGACCTCCACCGGCTTGTCGTCGGCGTTGGGGAAGGCGGTGACGCCCAGGATCTTGCGGCTCTTGTCGGCGAAGGCGGCTTCCTGCGCGGCGCGGGTGGCGCCGACGATGTCGCTGATCAGGCCGCTCTCCAGCGCCTTGACGATTCCGCCGGCCGCTTCGATGGCCTGGAAGCCGCCCCAGGCGGCGCGGGCCAGCTGGTCGGTCAGGCTGTCCAGGTACCAGGCGCCGCCGGCCGGGTCGGCGACGCGGCCCAGGTGACTCTCCTCCATCAGCACCAGCTGGGTGTTGCGGGCCTGGCGGCGCGCGAAGGCCGTGGGCAGGCCGATCGCGTCGGTGAAGGCGCCCAGCACGACGGCGTCGGCCCCGCCGACCGCGCCGGCGAAGCCCGCGGAGGTCAGGCGCAGCAGGTTGGTCCAGGCGTCGGCCCGGGTCAGCATCCGGTGCGAGGAGCGGGCCTCGATGACGGCGGGAACCGCGACGCCGCAAGCCTGGGTGATCCGCGCCCACAGGGCCCGGGCCGCCCTGAGTTTGGCGATGCCGGTGAAGTATTCCGCGTCGAGGCTGACGCCCAGGGTGATGCGCGAGAAGGCCTCTTCCATCGACAGGCCCGCGCGGACCAGGGCCTTGGCGTAGGCCAGGGCGCTGGCGGCCATCACCGCCAGCTCCTCGGTGTTGGAGCCGCCGGCCTCGTGCGCAGCGCGGCCGGTGGCCAGCATCAGGCTGGCCTTGGCGTAGGTCTGGGACAACCGCGCGCCGACGGTCGCCGCCGAGATCAGGTGGCCCTCGATCGGACCGGGGCTGACGCCGGCCTGGGCGAAGGCGGTCAGCGGATCCATGTGGAAGGCCAGGGGCGCATTGGGCGCGGCCTTGGCCAGGCCGCCCAGCCAGTCGGCGGCCTTGGGGCCCAGGAAGCCGGCGTCCAGGGCGATGGGGGCCAGGTCCAGCAGCACGCCGTTCAGCGCCTGGGCCAGATCCTGCAGCGAACCGACGGCGACGCCGTTGACGCCGGTGGGGTCGAGGGCCAGCAGCGCCGAAGCCGCGCCGCCCTCCAGGTCCTTCATGATCTCGGCGGCGGCCTGGCGGGGATCGGGGTGGGCGGCGCGCATGCGCAGGTCCCAGGGACGGTCGGCGTCGCGGGCCCGCAGATCGCGCGCCACGGCCACGCCGTCTTCCGCCGTGTAGAGCGGCCGGATGGCGATTCCATCGGGAGTCTTGGTGACGAGCGCGTCGTCGAACGCCTGGCCCTTCAGGGTCTTCTCGACCAGGGCCATCCACCTGGCCTGGGCCTTGGCCTGGTCCGGGGGACCGAAATCTTCCGCCAACGGCGTGATCGCCTGAGTCACGGCGTCTCTCTCCTGCACTGCAGCATTTTCTTGTTTTGGTCAGCAGATGCGCCTGTGCCCTAGGGTAGGTCAAGCGCTTGCGCGCGGTGCGAACGACCGTTTAAGCTAACGCCGTTTACATGAGCGGCCCGGAGCGGCCGCCACAAAGGAGACGTCCCCCATGGCCTTGCCGCCGATCCTGCGCGACCGCCTGCGCCTGCCCGTCATCGCGTCTCCGCTGTTCATCATCAGCAACCCCGACCTGGTGATCGCCCAGTGCAAGGCCGGCGTCGTCGGGTCGTTCCCGGCCCTGAACGCGCGGCCGATCTCGCAGCTGGACGAGTGGCTGGCGCGGATCACCGAGGAGCTGGCGGCTTACGACAAGGCCAATCCCGACGCCCCCTCGGCGCCGTTCGCGGTCAACCAGATCGTCCACCGGAGCAACAACCGGCTCGAGGAAGACATCGCCATGTGCGTCAAGCACAAGGTCCCGGTGGTGATCACCTCGCTGGGCGCTCGCGAGGATCTGAACGGCGCGATCCACAGCTACGGCGGGATCACCCTGCACGACGTGATCAACGACAAGCACGCCCACAAGGCCATCGAGAAGGGCGCCGACGGCCTGATCCCGGTCGCGGCCGGCGCCGGCGGCCACGCCGGCACCCTGTCCCCGTTCGCTCTGGTCCAGGAGATCCGCGCCTGGTTCGACGGGCCGGTGGCGCTGTCGGGCTCGATCGCCTGCGGCCGCTCGATCCTGGCCGCCCAGGCCATGGGCGCGGACCTGGCCTATGTCGGCTCGGCCTTCATCGCCACGAAGGAAGCCAACGCGCCCCAGGGCTACAAGGACACCATCGTCGAGGCCTCGGCCAACGACATCGTCTATTCGAACCTGTTCACCGGCGTGCACGGCAACTATCTGCGCCAGTCGATCGTCCGGGCGGGCCTGGATCCCGAGAACCTGCCGGTCAGCGATCCTTCGGCCATGAACTTCGGCTCGGGCGGCAACCAGGAGGCCAAGGCCTGGCGCGACATCTGGGGTTCGGGCCAGGGCGTCGGCGCCATCGACGCGGTGCTGTCGGCCGGCGAACTGGTGGCCAAGTTCGCGGAGCAGTACGAGGACGCCAAGGCGGAACTGGCGGCCAAGACCGCGCTGACTTCGGGGCACCGCCTGGCTTTCGCGGCCCAGTAGACGGGGACGGGCAGGGGATCGACGGCTGTCGGTCCTCCGGGACTCCCGGCGGGGCGAAACTGGAGGCGTTGAAACCCTCCAGGAGCTCCCATGTCCAACGACGTCACGCCTCGCCTGTCGCTGCCCTTCGTCGCCGCCGGCCAGGCCCAGAAGCACATCACCGTCAACGAGGCCCTCGGCAAGCTGGACGGCCTCGTCCAGCTGGCTGTCCATAGCCGCACGGTCGCCGCCCAGCCGGCCTCGCCCGTCGACGGGGCGATGCATATCCTGCCCGCCGGCGCGACCGGCGCCGCGTGGTTAGACAAGGCCGCCGGCCTGCTGGCCCGCCATGTCGACGGGGTCTGGGAGACCCTGGCGCCCTCGGCCGGCTGGCTGGCCTGGATCATCGACGAGGGCCTGGCCCTGATCCACGACGGCGAGAACTGGACCCCGCTGTCCTCCACCTTCAAGAACCTGACGGCCGCCCGCTCGCCGTTCTTCGCCGCCACCCGGTTCGAGATCCTCGAACAGGAGGTGACCTTGTCGGGCGCGTCGGTCGCCACCAGCGTGGCGATCCCCAGTCGCGCCATCGTGCTGGGCGTCTCGACCCGCACCAGCGTGGCGATCACCGGGGCGACCTCGTACAGCTGCGGCGTGGCCGGCGACACGGGCAAGTTCGGCGCGTCGCTGGGCGTGGCCAAGAACGCCAGCAATGTCGGGGTGATCGGCCCGACGGCCTACTACGCTGACACGCCGGTGGTGATCACCGCGGCCGGCGGGAGCTTCACCGGCGGCAAGGTGCGCGTGTCGATCCAGGTCATGAGGTTCGACCCGCCGGCGGCCGTCTGATCCCTTTTCGTCGCAGTGGCGGCATGGCGGTTGACCCCACCCGCGCATGCCGCTACTCAGCCGCCACCTTTGGGGAGTAGCCGCCCGCGCCTGTCAGCGGGGCCCGTCGTCAACACACTTGCCTTTCTTTCTTGAGTGGAAGGGGCATGGCGCGGGTGAAGGAAGCCACCAGCTTCCGCGGCGAGACCAATGGCGTCGGTTTCCGTTCCGGGCTGGGCGGGGTCTCCGACGCTATTGGCGCGCGCTCGGCCCGGACGGTGTTTTTAGATCATGGAATCCCTGCTCGTTTCGGCCCTCGTGGTGGCCATCGCCGAGATCGGCGACAAGACCCAGCTGCTGGCCATCATCCTGGCCACCCGCTTCAAGAAGCCCGTGCCGATCATCCTGGGCATCTTGGTCGCCACCCTGGCCAACCACGCCCTGGCGGCCCTGGCCGGCTCGCTGGCCTCGGGCTTCTTCGGCGGCGTCTGGTTCAAGTGGGCGATCGCCATTTCGTTCATCGCCATGGCCGCCTGGGCCCTGATCCCCGACAAGGCCGACGATGACATGCCCGGCGGCAAGGGCCGCTACGGCGTGTTCCTGACCACCACCATCGCCTTCTTCCTGGTCGAGATGGGCGACAAGACCCAGATCGCCACGGTGGCTTTGGGCGCGCGGTTCCACGACGTGCTCTGGGTCGCGGCCGGCACCACCCTGGGCATGATGGCGGCCAACATCCCGGCCGTGTACCTGGGCGAGGCGGCGACCAGGATCGTGCCGCTGAAATACGTCCGCCTGGGCGCGGCGCTGATCTTCCTGGGTCTTGGGGTCTGGACCGGTCTCGAGGCCTTCCGCACCTGACGCAACCGAAATCCCGCTCTCTCCGTTCTCCCGCATCTGAACTGTGGGAGGACGGAAGATGAGCGACCTATCGCCATCGGAATTTCATGAAGACGTCTACGCGCACCCGCTGATCTCATGGGGCGCGGTGATCGCGGGCGTGGCGGTGGCCATCGCGTTGGGAGCCTTGCTCAACATGCTGGGCCTGGCCATCGGCGCGACCGCCGCCAACCCTTGGACCATGGACAGCGGCGACGCCAAGGCCCTGACGATCGGCGGCGGCCTGTGGGTGGCGTTCTCCAACGCCGTGGCTCTGCAGGTCGGCGCCTACATCGCCGCCCGCGCCGCCAAATATCCCGATCATCACCGGGGCCTGTTCCAGGGCCTGGCGGTCTGGGGCGTCGCCTTCGTCCTGGCCTTCGCGGGCCTGGGCAGCAGCGTCGGCGGCATCCTGCACGGCGGCGACGCGGCGGTCGAGGCCTACGCCACGGCCGCCGACGAAGTCTCGGGTCCGGACGATCGGATCAGCGACGCCGACGCCAAGGCCGCGGCCGAGCAGGCCGGCGACGCCACCGCCAGCCTGGCTTGGTGGGGCGTGGCGACCATGGTCCTGGGCGCGATCGGCGCCGTCGCCGGCGGCCGCCTCGGCGCCCGCCACCCCGTCTGGTTCCGGCGCGCCCGCGTCGTGGTCACCAGCGTCTAGGAGGTTCCGATGAAGGGCATTTTCCTCTGGCTGCTGGGCATCCCACTGCCGATCATCCTGTTGCTGTACCTGTTCCACGTGCTTTGACCCGACGAGGCCCGCCCGCTCTTGATGCGGACGGGCCTCAGCGCCACAAGGGTCCTGCACGAAGGGAACCTTGATGACCGAGCGCGGCTGGGAGTTCTGGATCGATCGCGGCGGCACCTTCACCGACATCGTCGCGCGGCGTCCCGACGGGACCCTGCTGACCCACAAGCTGCTCTCCGAGAATCCCGAGCAATACGAAGACGCCGCCGTGGCCGGCGTACGGACCCTGCTCGACGGCCAGAGCGCCATCGACGCGGTCAAGATGGGCACCACCGTCGCCACCAACGCCCTGCTCGAACGCCAGGGCGAACCCACCGTCCTGGTGATCACCCAGGGCCACGCCGACGCCCTGCGGATCGGCTACCAGGCGCGGCCTAAGCTGTTCGACCGCCATATCGTCAAGCCCGAGGCCCTCTACACGCGCGTGGTCGAGATCGACGAGCGGATCAGCGTCGAGGGCGCGGTGCTGCGTTCGCTGAACGAGGGGGCCGCCCGCGCCGGTCTGCAAGCCGCCTTCGACGCCGGCTTCCGCGCCGTGGCCATCGTGCTGCTGCACGGCTTCCGCTTCACCGACCACGAGGCGCGGGTGGCGGCTATCGCCCGCGAGGTCGGCTTCGCCCAGGTGTCGGTCAGCCACGAGGTCAGCCCGCTGATGAAGCTGGTCGGACGTGGCGACACCACGGTGGTCGACGCCTACCTGTCGCCGATCCTGCGACGCTATGTCGACAAGGTGGCCGACGCCTTGGGCAGGGAGACGCGGCTGCTGTTCATGCAGTCGAACGGCGGTCTGACCGACGCCCACGCCTTCAGGGGCAAGGACGCGATCCTGTCCGGCCCGGCCGGCGGGGTGGTCGGCATGGCCAGGACGGCGGTCCAGGCCGGCTTCGAGCGGGTGATCGGCTTCGACATGGGCGGCACCTCGACCGACGTCTGCCATTTCGCCGGCGAGTACGAGCGGGCCTACGAGACAGTGGTGGCGGGCGTGCGAATGCGCGCCCCGATGATGAACATCCACACCGTGGCGGCCGGCGGCGGCTCGATCTGTTCGTTCGACGGAGCACGGTTCCGCGTCGGCCCGGCTTCGGCCGGCGCCAATCCCGGTCCGGCCTGTTACCGGCGCGGCGGGCCGCTGACGGTGACCGACTGCAACGTCATGCTGGGCAAACTGTCGCCGGACTTTTTCCCGGCGGTGTTCGGACCCAACGCCGACCAACCGCTGGATCGCGACGTGGTCGTGGCCAAGTTCGAGACCCTGGCCGCCGAGATCCTGGCGGCCACCGGCAAGGCGATGACGCCGGTCGAGATCGCCGAGGGCTTCGTGACCATCGCCGTGGAGAACATGGCCAAGGCCGTGCGGCAGATCTCGATCCAGCGCGGCTATGACGTCACCAAGTACGTCCTGGCCTGTTTCGGCGGGGCGGGCGGCCAGCACGCCTGCCTGGTGGCCGACGCTCTGGGCATGACCGAGGTGATGATCCACCCGTTCGCCGGGGTGCTCAGCGCCTACGGCATGGGTCTGGCTGATTTGCGGACGCTGCGCGAGGCGACAGTCGAGCAGCCGCTCAACGACGCCGCCGCCGACCTGGCCGCCCGCGCGGAGGTCCTGACCGGCGAGGCGGAAGCGGCTTTGCGCGGCCAGAATGTGCCGTTGATCCGTGTCGAGACGATCGCCAGCCTGCTGGTCAAGTACGCCGGAACCGACACGCCGCTGCGCGTGCCGCTCGGCGACGTCGAAGCCGTGCGCGAGGGGTTCGAAACCCTGCACCAACGGCGGTTCGGCTTCGTCTCGCCGAGCACCGCCTTGGTCGTCGAGGCCCTGGCCGTGGAGGCCATCGGCCATGCCTACGCGGGTGAGGCGCCGGACCTGGGCTTCGGCGCGGACTCCAAGCCCGAACCCCTGGCGACCCTGACCGTGCGCATGGCCGGCGCCGAGCACGCCACGCCGGTCTTCGACCGCGCCGCCCTGCCGATCGGCGGCGAGGTGGCCGGGCCGGCCATCGTGCGCGAGGACACCGGCACCACGGTGATCGAGCCTGGTTGGCGCGCCACGGTCGACCGCCATCTGAACCTGATCATCGACCGCGTCGCGGCCCTGGCCCCGCGTCAGGCGGCCGGGACCAAGGCCGATCCGGTGATGCTGGAGGTGTTCAACAACCTGTTCATGGCCGTGGCCGAGGAGATGGGCTTCGCCCTGCAGAACACCGCCTATTCGGTCAATATCAAGGAGCGGCTGGACTTCTCCTGCGCCCTGTTCGACCGCGACGGGAACCTGATCGCCAACGCCCCGCACATGCCGGTGCACCTGGGCTCGATGGGCGACAGCGTGCGGGCGATCCGCGACGGACGGCTGCACGACGGCCGGGGTCTGAAGCCCGGCGACGTCTACATGCTCAACGCCCCCTACAACGGCGGCACCCACCTGCCGGACGTGACGGTGGTCATGCCGGTGTTCGACGCGGCCGGCGTGCTGGCCTTCTACGTCGCCGCGCGCGGCCACCAGGGGGACATCGGGGGCATTACCCCAGGTTCGATGCCGCCCAACAGCCGCACGGTCGAGGAGGAGGGGGTGCTGATCGAGAACTTCCTGCTGGTCGAGGGCGGGCGGTTCCTGGAAGCCGAGGTCCGAACCCTGCTTGCCTCGGGCGAATGGCCAGCCCGCAATCCCGACCAGAACATCGGCGACCTCAAGGCCCAGGTGGCGGCTTGCGCACGTGGAGCCGAGAGCCTGACCGGACTGGTCGCCGAGTTCGGGCAGGAGGTGGTCGAGGCCTATATGGCCCACGTGCAGGACAACGCCGAGGAGGCCGTGCGGCGGGTGCTGGCGACCCTGTCGGACGGCGACTTCGCCTATGAACTGGACGACGGCTCGGTGGTGAAGGTGGCGATCACCGTCGATCGCGCGGCCCGCACGGCGCGGGTCGACTTCACCGGCACCAGCGACCAGGTCCCGACCAATTTCAACGCTCCGGCCTCGATCTGCCGGGCGGCGGCGCTGTACGTGTTCCGCACCCTGGTCGACGACGAGATTCCGATGAACGACGGCTGTCTGCGGCCGGTCGAGCTGGTGATCCCCGAGGGCTCGATGCTGCGGCCGCGTTATCCGGCGGCGGTGGTGGCCGGCAATGTCGAGACCAGCCAGGTGGTGGTCGACGCCCTCTACGGCGCGCTGGGCGTGATGGCCGCGGCCCAGGGGACGATGAATAACTTCACCTTCGGCGACGAGCGGCGGCAGTACTACGAGACCATCTGCGGCGGCGCGGGGGCGGGGCCCGATTTCGACGGCGCCGACGCGGTCCAAACCCACATGACCAACAGCCGCCTGACCGATCCGGAGGTGCTGGAGAGCCGCTATCCGGTGCTGGTCGAGGCGTTCTCGATCCGGCGCGGCTCGGGCGGGACGGGGACGCATCATGGCGGCGACGGCGTCGTGCGGAAGATCGGCTTCCGCGAGCCGATGACGGCGACCCTGCTGTCCAACCGCCGGCGCGTGGCGCCGTTCGGGCTGACCGGCGGTGGGGCTGGCGCGCTCGGCAAGGCGCGGGTCGAGCGGGCGGACGGCTCGGTGTTGGCGCTGGGCGCGACCGACGCGGTCGAGGTCGCGGCGGGGGATGCGATCGTGATCGAGACGCCGGGCGGCGGGGGCTACGGGGCCGCCTAGCTAGGTCCTCCCCCTGTGGGGGAGGCGGCCGAAGGCCGGTGGGCGGCGTTTTTGAGATCGTCGATCCGGGGTGCGGCCGACGGCCGATCACTCCCCCCACCGTCGGCTTCGCCGACACCTCCCCCACAGGGGGAGGGCCTTGGAAAGCGAGTTAAGCCAGCACGATCTTGCCATCCACCCGGCGCGCGATGCCCAGCGGGTTGCCGTCCTGCAGTTCCGCCGGCAGCAGGGCCGCCGGCAGGTTCTGGTACGAGACCGGGCGCAGGAAGCGGAAGATGGCCAGCGAGCCGACCGAGGTCGAGCGGCTGTCCGAGGTCGACGGGAACGGACCGCCGTGGACCATGGCGTGGCCGACCTCGACACCGGTGCCGAAGCCGTTGACCAGCACGCGGCCGGCCTTCAGCTCCAGGGTCGGCAGCAGGGCGCGGGCCAGGTCGGTGTCGGCCTCGTCCATGTGCACGGCGATGGTCAGTTGGCCTTCCAGGGCGGCCAGAACCTGGATCAGCTGGGCCAGGTCCTTGGCGCGGACCACCAGCGAGGCGGCGCCGAACACTTCGTCCTGCAGATGCGGGGTCGTCAGGAAGGTCGCGGCGTCGACCGAGAACAGCGTCGCACGGCCTTGGCCGTGGCCGCCGTCCAGGCCGTGGGCCACTTCGGTGACGCCCGAGGTCTCGGCCAGCGCCTTCACGCCGCCGGTGTAGGCCTTGCAGATGCCGGGGGTCAGCATCTGACCGGCCGGGGCCTTGGCGATGACCTCGGCGGTGGCCGCCAGGAAGGCGTCCAGCTCGGGACCGTCGATGCCCAGGATCAGGCCGGGATTGGTGCAGAACTGGCCCGCGCCCTGGGTCAGGGCGGCGACGAAGTCCGGCGCGATGGCCGCGCCGCGCGCCTTCAGGGCGTTGGGCAGGAGCAGGACCGGGTTGATGCTGCTCATCTCGGCGTAGAACGGGATCGGCTCGGGACGGCCCTGAGCGATGGCCAGCAGGGCCAGACCCGCGCGGCGCGAACCGGTGAA
Organism: Caulobacter sp. Root1455; assembly: GCF_001426905.1. Taxonomy (GTDB): domain Bacteria; phylum Pseudomonadota; class Alphaproteobacteria; order Caulobacterales; family Caulobacteraceae; genus Caulobacter. Next base: position 94,946 of record NZ_LMFQ01000009.1, on the reverse strand, counting down.
GCCGGCGGCCTTGATGCGGTTGTCGGCGACCAGGCCTTGCGAGATCTCGATGCCGGCGTCGTGCAGCAGGGCGAAGACGCCCGACGGCAGGCCACACGTCTTGACGGCGTCCTGGACGGCGCGACCGACCAGTTCCGAGGTGCCGGGGTGGGCGGGGTGGGCCTTGACCACCACCGGGCAGCCGGCCGCGAGGGCCGAGGCGGTGTCGCCGCCGGCCACCGAGAACGCCAGCGGGAAGTTGCTGGCGCCGAACACGGCCACCGGGCCCAGCGGCACGTTGCGCAGGCGAAGGTCCGGACGCGGCAGGGGCGCGCGGTCCGGCTGGGCCGGGTCGATGCGGGCTTCCAGCCAGCCGCCATCGCGCAGCACGCCGGCGAACATCTTCAGCTGGCCCATGGTGCGGCCGCGTTCGCCTTCCAGGCGGGCGCGGGGCAGGCCGGTCTCGGCCATGGCGCGGACGATCAGGGCGTCGCCGATCGCCTCGATCTTGGCGGCGATGGTTTCCAGGAACACGGCGCGCTGTTCGGGCAAGGTGGCGCGGTAGGGGCCGAAAGCCGCCGCCGCCAGGGCGCAGGCATCGTCGAGGTCTGCTTTCGTCGCGCCGCCGAAGGTGACGTCCAGCGCGCCGCCCGTGCTGGGATCGACCGCGAGGATCGAGCCGCCGGCTCCGGGGCGGGCGCCGCCGTCGATCAGAAGTTCACCGGTAATGGACAAAGGCGCGTTCCTCGTGGTTCGGAAGGGGTGGTTCGAATTCGGTTCGGGTCTTAAATGATACCGCTCCCATTGTCGTCAAGGCGTTGGGGGCAGACAGAATGTTTCACGCCGGTTACGGTCGTTCGAACCGGGGGGAAACAGGATTCTGAATGGCGAAGCGGCCGGCTACGATCATCCATGTCGCCGAAAAGGCGCGCGTGTCGGTCAAGACGGTGTCGCGGGTGCTCAACGACGAGCCCAATGTCACGCCGGACCTGAAGGCGCGGGTGCTCGCGGCGGTCGAGAAGCTTGGCTACAGCCCCAGTAAGGCCGCGCGGACCATGGCCGGCTCTCGTTCCTACCTGCTGGTCGCCTTCAACGACCGCCGCCTGACTCTGGACAACTGGCGCAGCGAGCGCGGCAATGAGTGGATCGACCAGATGCTGTACGGCGCCATGCTGCGCTGCGAGCAGTCGGGCTACCACCTGATGTTCGAGCTGGTCGACCGCGAGTCGGACCAGTTGGAACGGCAGATCACGGCGGTGCTGTCGTCGCTGCAGCCCGACGGCGTGATCCTGACGCCGCCCAACTGCGAGAACCCGGCGGTGCTGGGCGCCCTGAAAAAGCGAAGCATCCCGTTCGTCCGCCTGAACACTCCGGTGCGCGGGCAGGGGCCGCGGGTCTACATGGACGACCGCGCCGCCGCCCGACAGGCGACCAAGCACCTGCTGGGCCTGGGCCACAAGCGCATCGGCATGATCGCCGGCGATTACAGGTTCTCGTCCTCGATCCTGCGGGTCGAGACCTTCCAGGCGACCATGGCGGCGGCGGGGCTGCCCGTGCCGGACGCACGGATCTACAAGGGCGACTTCACGTTCGAGGCCGGGGTGGCGGGAGCCGAGGCGTTGCTGGACCTGCTCGAGCCGCCGACCGCGATCATGGCCTCCAACGACCAGATGGCGCTGGGCGTGGTCAGCGTCGCCCAGGCGCGCGGCCTGGCCGTGCCGGGCGATCTGTCGATCCTCAGCTATGACGACACGATCGGGGTGCGGCTGAGCACGCCGTCCCTGACGGCGGTGCGCCAGCCGGTGGCCAAGATGGCCGAGAAGGCCGCCGACATGCTGATTTGCGCCAGCGCGGCGGGCGAGAAGCAGATCGCCGGCAACACCCTGGTGCCGTTCGAGCTGATGGTGCGAGCCTCGACGGGGCCGGCGCCGAAATAGCGGGATCGGGGACAGGCGCATGCGCCTGTCCCCGGCCGCAATTACTTGCCGTCGTACGTCACCGGCAGCGTCTTGGCCGCCAGGGTCACCTCGGCCTTGGCGCGCAGGTCGCGGGACGAGGCGCCCAGCGACACCTCATAGGCGCCGGCGGCGATGGTCCAGGCCTTGGCCTTGGAGTCGAAGGTCGCCAGCAGGCGCGGGTCGACGGTGACGGCGACGGTGGTGCTGGCGCCGGGGGCGAGCTCGACCTTCTTGAAGCCGCCCAGGCGACGCGGCGCCTCCCAGCCACTTCTTCCATCCAAGGGGGCGCCCTTGGGCCCGACATAGACCTGGGGCACGTCCTTGCCGGCGGTCTTGCCCGTATTGGTCACCTTGAAGCTGACGGTCAGCGTGTCGCCGGCCGCCGAGGTCTTCAGGTCGCTGTAGCCGAAGGTCGAGTAGGACAGGCCGTGGCCGAAGGCGAACAGCGGCTGGTGGCCCTTCTTGTCGAACCACTTGTAGCCGACCGCCGCGCCCTCGATGTCGTAGTTGGCGTCGACCATCAGCTCGGGCTTGGAGTGGTCCCCATCGATCACCGGGCGCGGCAGTTGGTCGGCGCTCCGCGGGAAGGTGATCGGCAGGCGGCCGGACGGGTTGACCTCGCCGGTCAGCACCCGGGCGATCGCCTCGCCGCCGTTGGTCCCGGCGTACCAGGCCTCGACCACGGCGCCGACCTTGGGCAGCCACGGCATCAGAACCGGGCCGCCGGTTTCCAGGACCACCGCGGTCTTGGAATTGGCGGCGGCGACGGCGTCGATCAAGGCGTCCTGATCGTCGGCCAGGGTCAGCGAATAGTCCTGGGATTCGGCGGCCCACTGATGGGCGAAGACGATCACCAGATCGGCGCCGGCGGCGGCCTTGGCGGCGGCGGCCGGATCGGAGCCGTCGTCATAGGCGAACCGCGCGGCGGGGTTCCTGGCCTGCAGCGCCTTCAGCGGCGAGGAGGGGTGATAGACGATCGGGCCGGGGAAGCCCTTGGGGCCCAGGCCCTTCACCGCCATGCCGCCGACCGGGAAGACCTGCGAGGAGCCGCCGCCCGACAGCACGCCGACGTCGGAATGCGAGCCGATGACGACGATCTTCCTGGCGCTTTTGGCGATCGGGAGAAGGCCGCCGTCGTTCTTCAGCAGGACGATGGCTTCTTCCGCGTCGGCCTGGGTGACCTTGGCGTGGGCGGCGAAGTCGATCGGGCCCTTGACCACCGGGTGGTCGAACAGGCCGTGGGCGAACATCGAGCGCGTGATGCGCCGGGCCATGTCGTCGAGGCGCGCCTGCGACACCGAACCGTCGGCCAGGGCGGCCTTCAGCGGCGCGCCGAAGAAGGGCTGCTTGTCGAAGGTGTAGGCCGACTCCTGGTCCAGGCCCGCATTGGCCGCCTTGGCGGTCGAGTGCGTGCCGCCCCAGTCCGACATCACATAGCCCGTATAGCCCCAGTCTTTCTTGAGCACCTCATTCAGCAGGTAGTCGCTCTCGCAGGCGTAGATGCTGTTGATGCGATTGTAGGCGCACATCACCGCGCCGGGGCTGGCCTTCTCGATGGCGAACTCGAACGCCAGGAGGTCGGACTGGCGCGCGGCGGCGTCGCCGATGTTGGAGCTGACCGTCATGCGGTTCGTCTCCTGGCCGTTCAGCGCCCAGTGCTTGATGGTCGAGATGATGTTGTTGGACTGGATGCCCCTGATCTGGGCCCCGACCATCACGCCGGCCAGCAGCGGATCCTCGCCGCCATATTCGAAGTTGCGGCCGTTGCGCGGGTCGCGGGCCAGGTTGGCACCGCCGGCCAGCTGGACGTTGAAGCCCGAGGCGCGGGCCTCCGAGCCGATCATCGCGCCGCCCTTGAAGGCCAGGTCCGGGTTCCAGGTCGCGGCGGTGGCGATGCCCGAGGGCAGGGAGGTGCGCTCCAGATAGGGATCGCTCGACTCACGCTGGGTGGCGACGCCGACGCCGGCGTCGGTTTCCCACTGCGGGGGCACGCCCAGGCGGGGGATTCCGGGGATGTAGCCTGCCGAACCCATGCGGGCCTCGGCGTGCGGCGTGAACTTGGGTTTCTGCTGGTTCGAGCCGAAATAGCCGAACACCAGGGTCAATTTCTCGTCCGGCGTCATCCGCGCAACGATCAGGTCGGCGCGCTGATCGGCGCTCAGCTTGGTGTTCATCCAAGGTTTCGATGCGCTCGAAGTCGCGACCTGGGCGTGGGCGGTGACCGTCGGCAGCGCCGTGGTCAGCATCAGGGCCATCACCAGGCCGCGCATCTGCTGTCGCTTCATTCTTTTCCTCCCAGTGACGTCTTGGCTATGTGCGCAACGTTCTTTGATCAATTTTGCCAGAAGGCGTTTGAATTTATCTATTCACGGCAAATTGGACGCGCGCTTCAACTAAATGTGTAACTCTGTGGAAAATTGATAACGTTGTCATACTTTGACTGTTCACGGGAAGCAAGCGGGCGCGCGCACGCGTTCATGTCCCCGCCAGGAAAACCGGCGGGCTGGGGAGGCGGCGGAACGTCCGGGGCGCGCCCGGAAGAGGTAGAGGGAGAGTACCGTTTCGACACGTCACGGGCGCTCCGCGCGGCCTGTGCTCGAGAGCCTTCGGATCGCGGATTTTTAACCCGCTCCGATGGAGGCCCCATTCTTTGCTCTAAGGGGGGGCGGGCGGAGGGATGGCAACCCCGTCCGGACCGCGCGGGCGATTTCAGCCCGCGCCTGGCGCGTTCGCCGATCCTTCGCCGCCCGGGCTTCGTCCCGATGTTTCAGGGAACCTGCCCGGGACGCCCGAAGCGTCACTCAAGACCACCGACGAACGCTTCCCGCTCGACCGCCCCCGCCGCACGTCGAGGTCGCCGGCCGGACGTCCTCCCCTACGACAGGGCAGGGACAAGTATGGGGGCGGCCCGAGCGCCGAGGACAAGATTGGTCGAGAAAGTTCAAGGTATTGATTTCGCGCCATTCCGTCCCGGATGTTCCAAGGACCGACGCGGCCACGTCCCCCAAATTCCCGTCGTCCTCGGACTTGTTCCGAGGATCCCTTGTTCAGCTGAGGTGTCGGCGCAATGGCGCGCTGGCGCGCCACCCCACGGCCTTCGCGGCGGAGGCAGGGGTCCTCGGAACAAGTCCGAGGATGACGGCTCTGGAGGTGAGGCGCTGGGCCTTTCAAGATGTCCGCAGCACCCCTCTTGACGAACCCATAACTCGCCAGTTATGAGTAACCCATAGCCAACGGGTTATCAGTTCCCATGACCGACGCTCACGACGTGCTCTTCAGGACGCTCGCCGATCCCACCCGACGGGGGATCTTCGAGCGGCTGTGCCGCGACGGCGAGCAGACGGTCGGGGCCCTGACGGCCCTGGCGGGAGTCTCGCAGCCGGCCGTCTCCAAGCACCTGGGCGTGCTGAAGTCGGCCGGGCTGGTGAGCGATCGCCACGAAGGCCGACAGACGCACTACAGCGCCCAGCTGAACGCCCTGGCCCCGTTGGTCGACTGGACAAGCCGCATGGCCGGGTTCTGGGAGACCCGGTTCGACAATCTCGAGGACCTGCTCAACAGGATGGACCAATGACCAGCACCGCGACGCAAACGCGTTCCGTCGTCATCGAACGGGAGATCGCTCATCCCCCCGAAAAGCTCTGGCGGGCGCTGACCCAGCCGCACCTGATGGAGGAGTGGCTGATGAAGAACGACTTCAAGCCACAGGTGGGCCACAGCTTCAACCTGCGCGGCGAATGGGGCGGGGTGCTGGACTGCCAGGTCTTGGCCGTCGAGCCGAACAAGACCCTGTCCTACACCTGGAACTACGCGCACGAGGACGCCGCCTACAACCTGCAGAGCGTGGTGACCTTTACCCTGACCCCGACCAGCACGGGCACGCATCTGCGCGTCGAGCAGGCCGGCTTCAACCCGGATCAGAAGCAGGCCTACGGCGGCGCCCATGCCGGTTGGAAGTCGTTCCTCGGCAACCTGGATCAACTGCTGGAGCGCCTGGACTAGGGCCGCCGCGCCCTTCGCCCCGGCTCATTCTCAGAGGAGATTCCCCCATGAACGCCCTGATCCGGCAAATCCATCGGTGGCTGTCCATCGCCTTCACGGCGGGCGTCATCGGCTACATGATCGTCATGACCAAGGGGCAGCCCCCGGCGTGGGTCGGCCTGTTCGCGCTGGTCCCGCTGATCTTGCTTCTGGTCACTGGGCTGTACATGTTCGTGCTGCCCTATGTCGCCAAAGGGCGGAGCAGGCGGCGCGCGAGCGCATAGGGAGCGAGGGTCATGGCCGAGCCGAAACGGCTGTCGGGCGGCAACCCCCAGATCGCCAAGGGCGACGGCGACGCGCCGGTCCAGGCCTATATCGCGGCCATGCTGGGCTGGCAGAGCGAGGTCGGGCGCAAGCTCGACGCGCTGGTCGAGGGCGCCGTTCCCGGCGTGCGCAAGGCGGTGAAGTGGAACTCGCCGTTCTATGGCGTCGAGGAAACGACCTGGTTCCTCAGCCTCCATGCCTTCGCCAAATACATCAAGGTGGCCTTCTTCCGCGGCGCGGCGCTCGATCCCCCGCCGCCGGTCGGCTCCAAGCAGAAGGATGTGCGCTATTTCCACATCCACGAGGACGAACCGTTCGACGAGGCCCAGTTCATCGATTGGGTGAAACAGGCCAGCCAATTGCCCGGCGAGCGCATGTGAGCCGCCAGTACGAGGTGAGACGACCATGAAGAAGAAGATGGGCGGCCCGCTGGAGGGACCTCCTTCCGAGCTGATCGACAAGGCGATCGAGGCGCTGGAAGACTGGCGCGGCGAGACGCTGGCCAAGATCCGCAAGCTGATCCACGAGGCCGACCCCGACGTGGTCGAGGAGTGGAAATGGGGCATCCCGGTGTGGTCGCACGACGGGATCGTCTGCACCGGCGAAACCTACAAGGCCGCCGTGAAGACCACCTTCGCCAAGGGCGCGTCGGTCGAGGATCCTCAGGGCCTGTTCAACTCCAGCCTCGAAGGCGCCACCCGGCGGGCCATCGATTTCCGCCAGGGCGAGGCGATCGACGAGGCGGCGTTCAAGGCGCTGTTCCGCGCCGCCGCGGCGCTGAACGCCTCGAAGCCGAAGGCGGCGAAGAAGCGCGCTTAGAGCCGCTGCCTTTCCAATCCGCTCATCCCGGCGAAAGCCGGGACCCAGATCCCTTAGCGGAGTGGATGACTGGAGGGGCTCAGCGCTCATGGCGTCAGCTCCGGAGCCATTCCATCTGGGTCCCGGCATTCGCCGGGATGAGCGGAGTTTCTAGAGTTACACCCGCTCGACGATCACCGCCGGGGCCATGCCGCCGGCCGCGCACATGGTCACCAGGCCGCGCTTGAGGTCGCGGCGCTCCAGCTCGTCCAGGATCGTGCCGATCAGGATCGAGCCGGTGGCGCCGATCGGATGGCCCAGGGCCATGGCGCCGCCGTTGACATTGACCTTGTCGCGGTCGAGGCCCAGGTCGCGGATGAACTTCTCGGCCACCACGGCGAAGGCTTCGTTGATCTCCCACAGGTCGATGTCGTCGACGGTCAGCCCGGCCTTGGCCAGCACCTTGCGGGCGGCGGGGACGGGGGCGTTGAGCATCAGGGTCGGGCTGTCGCCCATGTTGGCCATGGCCACGACGCGGGCGCGGGGCTTGAGGCCGTGCCTGGCGGCGTAGGCCGGAGAGGCCAGCAGCACCGCCGCCGCGCCGTCGACCACGCCCGACGAGTTGCCGGCGTGGTGCACGTGCTCGATCTTCAGGTCCGGATAGACCTGGTTGATCAGCCCGCCCAGCGTGGTGCCCGCCTCGTCGATCGGTACGCCGGCGATGGCGCCGAACGAAGCCTTCAGGCCCGCCAGGCCTTCCAGGGTGGTCTCGGGGCGGGGGAACTCCTCGCGGTCCAGCGCGATCGAGCCGTCGTCGCGATAGACCGGGACCAGGGCGCGGTCGAAGCGGCCTTCGCGGATCGCCTGGTCGGCGCGCCGCTGGCTGACCAGGGCCAGTTCGTCCAGCGCCTGGCGCGAAATGCCTTCCAGGGTGGCGATGGCGTCGGCGCAGACGCCCTGGTGGCTCTGCGGATGCCTGGCGCGCAGGCGCAGGTTGCCGCTGTCCAGCAGGCCGGGCGAGGTGCGGTCGGCGGTGGCGGCCGTGTAGGACATCATCTCGGTCCCGCCGGCGATGACCAGGTCCTCCATGCCCGACATGATCGAGGCCGCGGCCAGGTTCACCGTGGTGATGCCCGAGCCGCAGAACCGGTCCAGGGTCATGCCGCTGGCCTTGGTGTCATAGCCGGCGTCCAAGGCCGCCATCCGGCCCAGGTCGCCGCCCTGCTTGCCGCGCTGGGTGCTGGTGCCCCAGATGATGTCGTCGACTTCGGCGGTGTTGAGGTTGTTGCGCTCGGCCAGGGCCTTCAGCACCGTGGCGGCCAGGTGCTGGGGGTGGAAGTCGGCCAGGGCGCCCTTGCCGACCTTGCCGATGCCACGGGGCGTGCGGCAGGCGTCGATGATCAAGGCTTCGGGCATGGCGGCGTTCCTCCCAAGAACGGTTGTTTGAACCGATCTGAGCGCCGGCGCCCTTGGGTCAGTCCAGCGTCTTTTTCGGCTGGAGCTTCAGCCGCATGAACACCGTGCCGTCCGGGGTCGGCGCGTAGTAGGGGCCGATGCGCTCGAAGCCCATGGCGTCGTACAGCTTCATGGCGGTGGTCATGCTGGGCAGGGTGTCGAGCCGCAGTTCGTCATAACCGAGGTCTCGAGCCGTCCGGATCACCGCCTCGGCCATCGCCTTGCCCAGGCCCAGACCCCGAGCGGCCGGCAGCAGGAAGAGGCGCTTCATCTCGCAGCAGCCGTCGGGGGCGATGGGGCGCAGTCCCACGCAGCCCAGCGGCCGGCCCGCCGCGTCCCGGGCCAGCAGCAGCTCGCCCTTCGGCGGGGCGTACTTGCCGGGCAGGCCGGCCAGTTCGCCGCTGAAGTCCTGGTAGCCCAGGTCGACGGTCAGGGAGGCGACATAGTCCTCGAACAGCGCCACGACCGCCGCCAGGTCGTCGGGGGTGCGGACGGCGCGGATGGAGAAGGCGGCGGGCATCCCGTGAGGGAACAGAATCCCACGGCCGCCCGCAATGCCCTCCAAGGTCATGCTCTGTCGGTTGGAGACGGTTTCTACTTCCCGTCCGTCGTCAGCCTGAACACCATGGTGTTGCTGTACTTCTGGCCCGGATCCAGCCGCGCCGGCGCGAAGGCCGGCTTGTTGGGGGCGTCGGGGAAGTGCTGCGGCTCCAGGGCGATGCCGTCGCCCTGGCGATAGATCTTGCCGCTTTTGCCCACCATCGTGCCGTCGATGAAGTTGCCGGTGTAGAACTGGATGCCCGGCTGGTCGCTGAGGATTTCCAGCACGCGGCCGCTCTTGGGGTCGGCCAGCCGCGCGGCCAGGCGCGGGGCGCCGCCCGCCTTGCCGGTCAGCACCATGTTGTGGTCATAGCCGCGGCCGACGACGATCTGCGGGTCGCTGGCGTCGCGGATGCGCTCGCCCACCACGGTGGGCTTGCGGAAGTCGAACGGCGTGCCGGCCACCGGGGTGATCTCGCCGGTCGGGATCAGCTCGGCGTCGACCGGGGTGTAGCCGTCGGAGGCCAGGGTCAGGACGTTGCCCATCGCGCCCTCGGGCGAGCCCTCGCCGGCCACGTTGAACAGGGCGTGGTTGGTCAGGTTGACGATGGTCGGCTTGTCGGTCGTCGCGCCGTAGGTGATCGTCAGGTTGTTGGCCTCGTCCAGGGCGTAGGTCGCCGTGGCGGTGAGCGTGCCGGGATAGCCTTCCTCGCCGTCGGGGCTGACATGGGTGAAGGTGACCGAGGCGACCGGGCCGCGCTTGACGTCGGCGACTTTCCAGACCCGCTTGTCGAAGCCCTTGACCCCGCCGTGCAGGGCGGCGACGCCGTTGTTGTTCAGCGCCAGCTGGTAGGTCTTGCCGTCCAGGACGAAGCGGCCCTTGCCGATGCGGTTGGCGAAGCGGCCGACCGAGGCCCCGAAATAGCTGGCGTTCTTGACGTAGGACTCGGCGTCCTTGAAGCCCAGGGCGATGTCGGCCTTGGTCCCGTCGCGGCCGGGCGCGATCAGCGACTGCAGGGTGGCGCCGTAGGTGATCACCGTGGCGCTGACGCCCTTGCCATTGGTCAGGGTTATGGCCTCGACCTCGACGCCGTCGGGCGTCTTGCCGAACGGGGCCCGGGCGTAGTCGGCCGCGAAGGCTCCCGCCGGAAGGGCGATGGCGGTGGCGGCCAGAAGGGCGCCGGTCAGTTTGCGGCCTGAAGTCTTCATGAGGTTCCTCGTTCCAACGGTCGAAGCGGCTCTAGGGGCGGCTTGGCGTCCATATAGTCCGACAAATTGAGCCGGTGCAATCGAGCTTAGGCGGAAAGAAAGTCGCCGTTCCGGAGCGATCCGGAACGGCGCAGGCGGGGTCGACCTCAGGCAGGGAAAGGGGTTCAGACGGCCACGGGCCACCCGTCGGCGCTCCAGGCCAGGGGCTGGATGCGCAGGGTCGGGACGCCGCCCTTCTTGGCGTCGTAGGCGTGGTAGACGATGTAGTCGCGGCCCGCGTCGCGCAGCACGGCCACGTGGCCGGGACCCCTGAAGCGCTTGGTGGGATCCAGGTCGGCGTGCAGCACGATCAGGCCGCCGTCCTTCATCAGCATCGCCTTGCCGTTGCGGTCGACATAGGGCCCGGTCACCGCCTTCGCGCGGCCCACCACCGTGTAGTAGGTGCTGTCGGCGCCTCGGCAGCAGAAGTCGAACGAGGCGAACAGGTAGAACCAACCATCCCGCTCGATGATATACGGCGCCTCGATGGCGTCGGGATGGGGCCGGGCGGCGATGGCCGTCAGCGGGGCGCCGGGCCCATTCTTGTTGAGGGGGGGCTTGCCAGTCCCCGGGTCGATCTCGACCAGTTTCAGGCCCGACCAGAAGCTGCCGAAGCTCATCCACACGCGGCCGTCCGGGGTGGCGACGATGTTGGGGTCGATGGCGTTGAAATCGTCGCCGGGCTTGGACGCCAGCACCACGCCCTCGTCGCGCCAGCCGAAGGCCGGGTCGGACCGGTCCAGGGTCGCTGTGGTCTGCAGGGCGATGACCGAGCGGTTCTTCCCGAAGGTCGAGAGCGCGTAATAGAGGTGGTAGCGGCCGTCGATCAGGCTGATGTCCGGGGCCCAGGCGCCGCGCGTGCCGGGCACTTCCTTCCCAGCCCAGTCGGGCAGGACGGGCATGACGGCGCCGACCAGGGTCCAGGCGACCAGGTCCGGCGAGGTGCGCCAGTGGATCAAGCCGGGCTTCTGGTTGGCCTGGCTGGTGCAGAACAGGTGATAGGTCGCGCCCTGCTTGATGATGCAGGGGTCGTGAACGGGCGACAGGTCGCCGGTCATCCGATCGTTGAGGCTGGGCGTGGCGGCTTGAGCGGCCGTCGGAACGGCCGCGCTCAGGGCCCCGGCCAGGGCATGTCTGCGGGTCAGCATCACGAACTCCGACGCGAAGGCGAACGCGCCCGACTCCAGAGGAGTCGAGCGCGCGGGTCTTACATCTTCCAGCGGAAGCCGATCAGGACCTGACGGTCGTAGCGACGGGTGTCGCGCGGATACAGGTGCTTGTCGGTGAAGTAGTCCTTGAACTCGGTGTCGAGCAGATTGACGCCTTCCAGGGTCAGGGTCAGCTTGTCGCCGACCTTGTAGGACAGACTGCCGTCCATCTGGGCGGTGTCGTCGGCGATCAGGTCGAAGCCGCTGTTCTCGAAGTTCGGCGTGTCCAGGAAGTGTTGGCGCCAGTTGTAGGCCAGGCGACCGGACAGCGGACCTTTCTCGTAGAGCACCGCGACGTTGTAGGACCACTTCGACAGGCCTCGGAAGTCGGTCTTCACGCCGGTGACGCCGTTCTTCATCGACCCGTCCATCAGGGTGACGTTGGCCTGCAGGCCCAGGCCGCTGAACACGCCCGGCAGGAAATCGTAGAACTGCTGGTAGCCCAGTTCGAGCCCGTCCAGCTTGTCCTTACCGGAGTTGCTGGGGCGGGTCATGATGTAGGTGGTGCCGTTGATCACCTCGTTGGCCGAGGTGGTTTCCACATAGCCGTCGATGTTGCGGTGGAAGTAGGCCGCCGTCAGAAAGCCGTCGGCCGAGAAGTACCATTCCAGCGACGCGTCGAGGCTGTCGGAGGTCACCGGCTTGAGGTTCGGATTGCCCCCGGAGCCCGACAGGAACGTGGTGTTGGACGCCACGGTCGACAGCGAGACGCCCGGATTGAGCTGGGCGAAGTCGGGGCGGGTGACGGTGCGGCCCAGCGACAGGCGCGCCACCAGGTCCGGCCGCAGGTTGAACCTCAGGTTCGCGCTGGGCAGCAGGTCGACCGACGAGTTCTTCTTCTCGGTCGGCGTGTAGACCAGCACCGAGGTGGCGGTGTCGACATTGTTGCCGCCCAGGGTTTGTTCGGTGCGGACCAGGCGCAGGCCCACCACGCCGCTCCAGGGCACGCTGCCCATGTCGCCGCCGATCTTGGACTGGACGTAGCCGGCATAGGTCTTCTCGACGTCGGAGAAGAACATGCCCGGGTCGATCCGGCGCTTGCCGGTGACCGGATCGTTGCGCAGGGCGAAGACGGCGGCGCTGGTGGCGTTGCGGTCATAGAGCAACGCCGTCTGCGCCCGCACCTTGTCGGTGTTGTTCAGCAGGTACGAGGCGCTGGGCGTGTACCACTGGGTGGTGATGTAGTCGGGTCCGCCGTCGGCCATGGGCTCGGACAGGCCGTTCAGGCCCGCCAGGCTGCTGACCGGCGTGTGGGTGAAGGGATAGGCCGCGCCGCCGTAGGACTGGTTGGACTCGGCGCTGCGGTCGGCATAGCGGACGCCCGCGCTGATCTCGCGGATGAACTCGTCCGACGGCGCGGTGTAGACGACGTCGGCGCGCCAATCGACCGAGTTCCCGGTCTGCTTGCCGTAGTTGTCGAACCAGTTCTCGATATTGTAGGCGGCCGGGTTCTTGATGTCGTAGCCGCTGCTCAGATAGTTCAGCTGGGCGGTGCCGTCGTGGCTGGTGTCGACCTGCACGAGGGGCACGATCGTCGAGCTGTCGAGGATCGGGTTCTCGTACTTGAAGAACGAGTTGGTGACCGACAGATCGGTCGATGCCTTGAACGAGCCCCACTCCTTGTAGCCGCCGGCCGAGAACTGGTTGGTGTTGGAGTGCTGGTCGTTGGCCTGGGTCGACATGATCGTGAAGACGTTGTGGTTGGTCAGCGTCTTCAGCTGGTTGGTGCCCGGGAACACGGTGGCCGACAGGTTGCCGTCGCCCAGCCAGGGCAGGCCGACCAGGAAGTCCAGTTCGAACACGTTCTTGTAGTCGGTGCCGAAGCCCTCGAAGTAGAGCTCGCTGGTGTCGTCCGGCCGCCATTGCAGGGAGAAGTTGGCCGCCCTGCGCTTACGTTCGCCGGCGATCGGGATGTAACCCATCACGAACGGGCCGTTGATCGAGGTGATGCCGGGCGGCAGCGGGTGGGCCGGGCTGAACGAACCGGTGTGATCGTCGGAGCGCACGTTGAACGCGCGCTCTTCGTGGAAGTCGCGATCGACGAACGACACGCCGACTAGCGCGCCGAACTCGCCGACATTGGTGTCCCAGCGGTTCGAGGCGGTGGCCCCGAAGTCCGGGTTCCATTCCTTGGCCTTGTCCGAATAGGCGGCGTGGCCGAAGGCGTTGAACTGGGCGCCGGAGAAGTCGAACGGCCGGCGGGTGCGGATGTCGATCGCGCCGGCGATGCCGCCTTCGATCTGATCGGCCGCGGCGCTTTTATAGACGTCGACCCGTTGCAGCATGTTGGCCGGCACGTCGGCCAGGGCGATGTAGCGGCCGGTGGTGGTGAACACCTCGCGGCCGTTCAGCAAGGTCACCAGATTGGGCAGGCCGCGGATCAGCACCGAATTGGCCTCGCCGGAGTCGCGGCGGACCTGGATGCCGGTGACCCGCGCCAGGGCGTCGGCGACGTTGTTGTCGGGCAGCTTGCCCACGTCCTCGGCGACGATGGAGTCGACCACCAGGTCGTTGTTCTTCTTGATCTGCTGGGCGCTCTGGGCGGCCTGGCGCTGGCCGGTGACGACGATCTCGGCGACCGTCTCGTCGTCCTTGGTCGCGGCGGTCTGGGCCAGAGCCGGCGCGGCGGCCAGCAAGGTCATGGCCGAGGCGGCCGAAATCAGCAGGGCCCGGCGCGCGGCGCGCGCGGCGGATCGGATCGGCATGTTGACGCCGTTGGTCATGGATTTCCCTCCCAAGTCTCACCGTCTCCCCGTCTGCGCGGGAAGCTTCTCGATGGTGAGTTATCTTGTCTGACAAATAATCCATTCGCAAGGGTATTACTAATGTGGCCATGGAAATGTGAACGGCGTTCGTCCGCGCCTGCGGCGCGGCGCGCCTCGGCGGGCGCGGCGAGTGAGGTGATGTCCGTCGTAATAGATTGAATAAATTCAGTGAATTATGGGGCTTGCCGCCTACCGGCGCGCAACGCGGGATAGGCTCGTCCGCCGACGCGGGTCCAACGCCTGTCGGGCTCGAATCTTGGTCAGACAAATATGAGAGATTCGTATGACCACCCTTTGGGGTGGACGACGGGGACGGCGACGATCACGCGTCGCCGTCCCCTTTGTCGTCATCGTCGATGATCAGCCGCGCGCGAGGCTGACGACATTCCAGGACTGGCGCTTCAGCGTCGCGGTCAGGCGGCCGCTCTCCAGCCTGGCGGTCGGGTTGGCGACGGGCGAGACGGCGTCGGGCGCGGTCTTGGTGTTGGTCTTCTTCAGGTCCGCATCGTGCAACTGCGTCGAGGTCTGGATCACCAGGTTCTCGGCGACGCCGCGCAGATCGACCGACAGCGCCAGCTCGTCGGTGACGCTGCGATTCAGCGCGAACAGGGTCGTCGCGCCGGTCTGCGGATCGCGCACGATCGTGGCCAGCAGGTTGGGAACCTCGCCGTGGGCCTTGGTCGGAAACGTGCCGGTCTCGACCTTCAGCTTCAGCACCTCGCCGCGGCCGTGGCGCGTGCAGTCGGCGAACGGATGGAAGATGGTCTGGCGCCAGGCCGGACCGCCGGTCTCGGTCATGATCGGGCCGATCACGTTGACCAGCTGGGCCAGGCACCCGGCCTTCACCCGGTCGGCGTTGTTCATCATCACGATCAGGCAGCCGCCCACCACCAGGGCGTCCTCGTGATTGTAGACTTCCTCGATCAGCGGCGGCGCTTCGGGCCAGCCGGGCTTCTTCAGGTCGTCCGGGCCGCTGGCCTTGTACCAGACGTTCCACTCGTCCAGCGACAGCATGATCCGCTTCTTCGAACGCCGCTTGGCCGCCACGGCGTCGGCGATCGACGCGACCTCGCGGATGAAGTGGTCCAGGTCGTCGACGGTGGCCAGGAACTCATGGATGTCGTCGGCGTCGTTGCGGCAATAGTGGTGCAGCGAGATGTAGTCGACCTGGTCGAAGCACTGGTCCAGCACCTCGTATTCCCACTTGGCGTAGGTGGGCATGGCGCGTTGCGACGAGCCGCAGGCGGTCAGCTCGATGGTGGGATCGACCCACTTCATCACCTTGCCGGTCTCCTGGGCGATGCGGCCGTATTCGGCCGAGGTCTTGGCGCAGATCTGCCAGGGGCCGTCCATCTCGTTGCCGATGCACCAGAACTTGATCCCGTGCGGCTGCTCGTAGCCGTGCGCGCGACGCAGGTCCGAATAGTAGGTGCCGCCCGGGTGGTTGCAGTACTCTAGGAAGTGGCGGGCCTCGTCCGCGCCGCGTGTGCCGACATTGACCGCGAACATCGGCTCGAGGTCCGCCTTGCGGCACCAGGTGATGAACTCATTGGTCCCGAACTGGTTGGTCTCGGTCGAGTGCCAGGCCAGGTCCAGGCGGACCGGGCGGTCCTCCTTGGGACCGACGCCGTCCTCCCAGTTGTAGCCCGACAGGAAGTTGCCGCCCGGATAGCGGACGATGGTGACGCCCAGCTCGCGGGTCAGGTCCAGCACGTCCTGGCGGAAACCTTCGGGCGTGGCGGTGGGGTGGCCGGGCTCGTAGATGCCGCCATAGACGCAGCGGCCCATGTGCTCGACGAAGGTGCCGAAGATCCGGCGGTCCAGCGGGGCCACCACGAAGTCGGCGTCGGCGATGATCTTGGCGGTCAGCATGGAAAGCTCGCGGGTCTAGAGAAGGTGGAACAGCAGGTCGTTGACCCGACGCTCGGCGTCGGCGAGGGCGGTGTCGATCGGTTTGCGGCCGGTGATGGCGCTGGCCATCTCGTCGCCGATGATGTCCTGGATCGCGAACTGGCGCTGCACCCGCGGCGGCAGGGTCTGGCCGATGGTGGCCAGCGGGGCGATGGCCTGGCGGTGGGGCAGGGCCTTGAAGCGCGGGCTGTCGATCACCGCCTGCATCGACGGCAGGTGGCCGGTGCGCGACCAGTCGTAGTCGTGGTCGGCCAGGAACCTGACCAGCCGATAGACCGCGGCGCGCTGGGCCGGCGTTCGCGCGCGGTGCGGCACGACCCAGGCGTGGCCGTCGACATAGGCGGCGTCCTTGGTTCCGAAGATCCGGGGATAGGGGACGACCGCGTAGCCGTCGGCGAGCGGCCGGCCGGGCGTGTGCGATTCCGCCTCGAACGTGCCGATCATCCAGGTGCCGACCAGATAGACCCCGCCGTCGCCGTTCATGAAGCCGCTGGTGGCGGCCGGATAGTCCTGGTCGCGGGTCGACAGGTTCTCGTCGTGCAGGGTCTTGAACAGGGCGACGATCCGGTGGGCCTCCGGCGTCGTCAGCTTGATGTGCTTGGGATCGGTGAAGAACACCGCGTCCTGGGTCATCAGGTAGGTGTAGAGGTTGCGGGTGTAGCTGGCCGTCTCGTTGGCCATGGCCTGGACCAGATAGGGCTTGCCGGTGGCGGCCTTGAACTGGCGGGCCTGGGTCAGCAGTTCGTCGGCGCTGGTCGGCAGGATCGGCTGGCCGTCCTTGACCAGGCCCGCCCGGCGGAACTGGCCCATGTTGATGTGCCAGAGCGGCGCCCAGTTGTCGAAGGGCAGGCCCCAGACCTGGCCGTTCTTGGTCACCCCCTCGCGGGCGGCGCGGGTGAAGGCGGCGGGATCGACGCCGACGTTTTCCAGGCCCTGCCCCATCGGCTCGATCAGGCCGCGCGACTGGTAGTCCGAGATCGCCGACATGTGCATGGTCACCAGGTCGGGCGGATCGCCCGCCGCGAACTGGGCCGACAGCTGGTCGTAGCCGGGCCAGGCGGCGATGTTGACCTTCAGCCGGATGTCCGGGTTCTCGCGTTGGAACTGGTCCAGCAGGCCGGTGATGATCTCGCATTCGCCGTCGGGATTACGCGCTCCGGCTCCGGCCGAGCGGCATTCGCCGAAGATCCGCTGGACGGTGATCTGGGTGACGTCGTCGTGTTTCGCGCAGCCGAACAGCGACAGGGTCGCGACGGCCGCGAGGGCGAGGCGGGCCAAAGGGAAACGGGCAAGGGCGTTCATCGCACCGCCGCTCCCGACACCGCCCGCACGATGTACTTCTGGAAGAACACATACACGACCAGGATCGGCGCGCTGGCGAACACCGCCTGGGCCATCAGGAAGCCCAGCCCGCTGGTTTGGGCGAAGTTGATCTGCGAACTGGCCACGCCGACCGTCAGGGTGAACATCTCGCTGCGGGTCGCCGAGATCAGCGGCCACCAGTAGTCGTTCCACGACGACAGGAAGGTGAAGATCCCCAGGGTCGCCTGGGCGGGCAGGGTCAGGGGCAGCAGCACCTTCCAGAACACCTGCCGGCGGCTGGCGCCGTCCAGCATCGCGGCCTCGTCCAGCTCGACCGGTATGGCCTTGAAGTACTGGGTCATCAGGAACACCCCGAACGGCGCGGCCAGGCCGGGCAGGATCAGGCCGGGATAGGTGTTGTGCAGGTGCAGGGCGGAAAACAGCTGGTGGCGGGTGATGATCACCGACTGCTCGGGCACGGCCAGGCCGAACAGCACCAGGGCGAACAGCCACTTGCGGCCCGGGAACTCCAGCCGCGCGAAGCCGTAGCCGGCCAGGGACGACAGGGTCAGCACGCCGGCGGTGGTGCACAGCGAGACCAGCAGGCTGTTGCACAGCCAGCGGAACACCGCGGCCCGGGCCAGGATCGAGCCGTAGTTCTCCAGGGTGTAGGGCCCGCGAAACACCGAGGCGGTGTCGCGCAGCAGCTCGCCGTTCGACTTCAGCGACAGGCCCACGGTCCACAGCAAGGGCATGACCATGACCACGGCCGCCAGGGTCAGGGCGGCCCAGCCCAGGCGATTGATCCAGGGATTGCGCCCGGCGGCGCGGTCCAGCGCGCTCATCGGACCGCCTCCTTCTCACGCGTCGTCACGTACTGCAGCACCGTGGCGACCAGGATCAGGCCGAACAGGATCTCGGACGCGGCGGCCGCGTAGCCGATGTCCCAGCGCCGGAACCCGACCTCGTAGATGAACAGCACGATCGGCCGCGAGGCGCCGTTCGGGCCGCCCTGGGTCAAGAGCTGGGCCTGGCCGAACAGCTGGAACTGCAGCACGCACTGGATGATCACCACCAGCACCACGGTCCGCCGGATCGAGGGGAGGGTGATGCGGGTCAGGGCCTTCCAGGGGCCGGCCTTGTCGAGGGCGGCGGCTTCGTAGAGCTCGGCGGGAACCTGCTGCAGGGCGGCCAGGTACAGCATCATCGGAAGGCCCAGGCACCACCAGACCGTGGTCAGGGCGATGGCCGGCAGCACCAGGTCGGGATGGCTGAGCAGCGGGATCGGCGGCCTGCCGGCCGCGTGCAGGATGTTGGCGATCAGTCCGCCGTCGGGGATCAGCACCAGCCGCCAGATCAGGGTGACGATGGTCACCGACAGCACCGACGAGCTGAAGAACACGCCCCGGAAGAAGGCCGCCGCGCGGGTCGGGCGGTTCAGGGCGATGGCCAGGGCCAGGGCGATGATCGCCAGCGGCGGCACGGTCAGCAACACGAACCAGAAGGTGTTGCGCACCGCCTGCAGGAAGACGGTGTCGCGCAGCAGCCGGCCGAAGTTCTCGAGCCCGACGAACGCCTCGCCGCCGAACAGGTCGGCCTTGTGCAGGCTCAGCCACACCCCGGCCAGCAGCGGGTAGAGCAGCAGGGCCAGGTAGACGACCAGGTACGGTGTGACGAACAGGCCGTTGACCCAGCTGCTCTTGCGGGGCGAGGCGGCGGTCATGCGGCAGCCGGAGCGTAGTGGGCGCGGTCGTCGGCGTCGAACAGGTGCACGGCGCCGTCCAGGGCCAGGCCGACCGTGTCGCCCATGGCCGCGCGGCTGGTCCCGACATCCTCGGCGATGATCGCCGCGCCGTCGGCCAGGCGCAGATAGACCAGGGTGCGGTCGCCCAGGCGCTCGACGAACTCGACCTTGGCGTCGACCAGGCCGCCGCCCGGCGCGACGACCTTGACGGCCTCGGCGCGAAGGCCCAGGCGCCAGGCGGCGCTGACGGGCAGGGCGGCGAGGGGGACCTCGGTGTCGACGCTCGCGCCGCCCGGCAAGGCCGCTCGCGCCAGGCCGCCAGGACCCTCGCTCAGCGTCACGTCCAGGAAGCTCATCGGCGGCGAGCCGACGAAGGTGGCCACGAAGCGGTTGGCGGGGCGGGCGTAGATCTCCATCGGCGTGCCGACCTGCTGGATCTTGCGGTCGCTCATCACCACGATGCGGTCGGCCAGGGTCATGGCCTCGACCTGGTCGTGAGTGACCAGGATCATCGTCGCCTGGACCCGGCGGCGCAGCTGGGCCAGCTCCAGCCGGGTGCGCATGCGCAGGGCGGCGTCGAGGTTGGACAGCGGCTCGTCGAACAGGAACAGGTCCGGCTTCTTGACGATGGCCCGGCCGATGGCGACGCGCTGGCGCTGGCCGCCCGACAGCTGGCCCGGCTTGGACTGCAGGAAGCGCTCGATCTCCAGGATGCGGGCCGCCTCGGCCACGCGCGCCTCGATCTCGGCTTTCGGGACCTTCGCGTTGCGCAGGCCGAACGCCATGTTCTCGAAGATCGTCATGTGCGGGTAGAGGGCGTAGTGCTGGAACACCATCGCCACGCCCCGGTCGCCCGGCGCCAGGGCGTCGACCCGGCGCTCGCCGATATGGATCTCGCCCGTCTCGACGGTCTCCAGCCCGGCGATCATCCGCAGCAGGGTGGACTTGCCGCAGCCCGAGGGTCCGAGGAAGGCGATGAACTCGCCGGACGCGATGTCGAGGCAAATGTCGTCGAGCACGGCGACGGAACCGAAGTTCTTGCTCAGATGGTTAAGCCGCACACGCGCCACGGTCCACTCCCCAATCGGCTCGCTGCGCGTGACGGAAGGGTGGCGTGAAGCCGTCGTCTCCTCCCAATCACGGCGCCAGAGCGCTCTTGTTTCCGCCCGCCTTTGATTGGGGCTGGTTATTGTCTGAGTTATTTACTCAGACAAAAGCGGGATAACGATGATTTCACCGAGGCGCAAGGCGAAAAGTGGGATGCTGGAGGAATCAAAACGCCCTGCCGCGCGGTATGCACGGCAGGGCGTTGGTAATTGTCGGACTATAGGCCTGGGCGGTGAGGAAGCCTAAAGCACGCCGTCCACGGCTCGCCGCACGCCCAGCGGATTGTCCGCCTTCAGCGCGGGCGGTAGCAGGGCGTCGGGGATGTCCTGGTAGCAGACCGGCCGCAGGAAACGCTCGATCGCCCGCGTGCCCACCGAGGTGCCGCGCGGGTCGGAGGTGGCCGGGAACGGGCCGCCGTGGACCATGGCGTGCGAGACCTCGACCCCGGTCGGCCAGCCGTTGGCCAGGATGCGGCCGGCCTTGCGCTCCAGGATCGGCATCAGGGCGCGCGCGGCCTCGGCGTCGGCCGGGTCCATGTGCAGGGTGGCGGTGAGCTGGCCCTCCAGCCCCTCCAGCACGGCGGCCACCTGGACGACGTCCGAGAAGCGCACGATCAGCGACGACGAGCCGAACACCTCGTGGCTCAGTTCGGGGTCGCGAAGGAAGGTGTCGGCGTCGACCGCGAACAGCGCGCCGACCGCCTGGTTGACGCCGTCGCCGACGCAGCCGCGCGCCAGCAGTTCGACGCCCGCGCGGCCGGCCAGACGATCCACGCCCTGTTCGTAGGCGCCGAAGATGCCCGGGGTCAGCATGACGTGCGGCTGGGCGGCGCTCAGGGCGGCGACGGCGGCGGCCTCGAAGCGCTCGAGGTCGGGTCCGGCCAGGGCGAAGACCAGGCCGGGGTTGGTGCAGAACTGGCCCGCGCCCATCGTCAGCGAACCGACAAAGGCCGCGCCCAGCGCCTCGGCCCGGGCGGCCAGGGCGGCGGGCAGCAGCAGCACCGGATTGACGCTGCTCATCTCGGCGAAGACCGGGATCGGCTCGGGCCGACTGGCGGCGATCCGCATGAAGGCGGTGCCGCCGGCCCGCGAGCCGGTGAAGCCCACGGCCTTGATGCGCGGATCGGCGACCAGGCCGGCGCCCAGCGTGCGCTGTTGGCCGATCAGCATGGCGAAGACCCCGGCGGGCAGGCCCGCGGCCTTGACCGCCTTGGTGATCGCGCCGCCGACCATGGCGCCGGTGTTGGGGTGGGCCGAGTGACCCTTGACGATCACTGGGCAGCCGGCCGCCAGGGCCGAGGCGGTGTCGCCGCCCGCCGTCGAGAAGGCCAGGGGGAAGTTGCTGGCTCCGAACACCGCCACCGGGCCCAGCGGGATGAAGCGCTGGCGCAGGTCGGCGCGGGGCAGGGGCGTGCGCTCGGGCATGGCCGGATCGATCCGCGCGCCGATCCAGTCCCCGCGCCGCACGACCTGGGCGAACAGCCGAAGCTGACCGCAGGTGCGGCCGCGCTCGCCGGTGATGCGGGCCTGGGGCAGGCCGGTCTCGGCCATGGCGGTCTGGATCAGCTCGTCGCCCAGGGCCTCGATCTCGGCGGCGATCGCCTCGAGGAAGGCGGCGCGGGTTTCCAGATCGGTCTCGCGATAGGTGTCGAAGGCGGCGGCCGCGGCGGCGCAAGTCGCTTCGATCTGCTCGGCGCTGGGTTCCGGGAAGCTGGGGCCGAAGTGTTCGTTGGTGGCGGGGTTTAGGGCCCGTAGCGCGGCTTCGGCCATGGCGGTCTTTCTCTATTCGATGAACGCCGGAGCGACGATCCGTCGGCCCAGCAGGAAGGCGTCGGCGACGTGACGCAGCGGGCTGACGTCGACATCGCTGGTTCTGTCGGCCGCCAGGCGCGCGAAGGCGTCGTAGAGGCCGGCATATTCGGCGTCCGGCCCCTCGCGAAGCAGCACGTCGTTGATCCACAACTTGGCGCCGCCGTGCGACAGCTTCAACACGTTGTTACCGGTATCTTCGTCCTCGGTCTCGACAGCGATGTCCCAGCTTTGCGGACCGGTCTGCAGGAAATCGAACTCGGCGCGGATCGGCGCGCCGGCGGCGTCGACGAAATCCAGCTCGGCCTGGATCGGCGACTGGCGGTTCTCGGGCACGTGCAGCGCCGCGCCGGTCAGGAAGAACGGCCGGGGCAGGATGGCCGTGGCGATCGACAGGGCGTTGATGCCCGGGTCGAAGACGCCCAGGCCGCCGGCCTCCCAGATCCAGGTCTGGCCCGGATGCCAGACGCGGACATCCTCGCGCCAGTCGATGCGCACGGACTTGACGGCCTTGTCGGCCAGCCATTCGCGCGCCGGCGCCACGCCCTGGGCGTAGCGCGAGTGCCAGGTGGTCTGCAGGGTCAGGCCGCGCTCGGCGGCGGTCAGCCGCAGGTCCTCGACCTCGCTCAGCGTCGCGCCGGGCGGCTTTTCCAGCATCACGTGCTTGCCGGCCGCCAGGGCCAGGTGGGCCAGGGCGTGGCGCGGCTGGGGCGGGGTGCACAGAGACACCGCGTCGACCGCCACGTCGCTGGCCAGGAGTTCGGCCAGGGTCGTGAAGTGGGCGACGCCGTCGAGGTCGGCGTTGCGGCTGACGATGGCGACCAGCTCGAAGCGGTCGTCGGCGGCGATGGCGGGCAAGTGTTGGTCGCGGGCGATCTTGCCCAGGCCGACGAGAGCCAGGCGGATCTTGCTCATAGGCTGCGCACCGTCACCGGCTTGTCCCCAATTCCCTTTGGCGCCTGGGCCAAGGGATTGCTGACGGGGTAGAGGAACGGCGCGGCGCCGATCTCGAACACGTCGCCGACCTGGGTCTGGAAGCCTTCCGAGAACGACAGGGTGGCCGTGCCGAAGAAGTGCACGTGGATGTCGCCCGGCTTGCGGAACAGGTCGTACTTGAAGTGGTGGTGCTCGAGGTTGGCGATGGTGTGGGACATGTTGGCCTCGCCCGACAGGAAGGGCTTTTCCCAGACCACCTGGCCGCCTCGCAGGATCTTGCTGGCGCCGCGCACGTCGGCCGGCAGCTCGCCGGTCAGCAGCTCGGGGCCCAGGGCCGCCTGACGCAGCTTGGAGTGGGCCAGCCACAGATAGTTGCCGCGCTCGATGACGTGGTCCGAGAACTCGTTGGCCAGGCAGAAGCCCAGGCGGTAGGGCGATCCGTCCGGACCGATGATGTAGACGCCGGCGATCTCGGGCTCCTCGCCGCCGTCCTGGGCGAAGGCGGGCGAGGTCAGGGGCGCGCCGTGACCGACCACGTGCGAGCCGTCGCCCTTGTAGAACCATTCCGGCTGGGCCCCGACCGCGCCGGCGGCGGGCCTGCCGCCCTCGACGCCCATCAGGAACATCCGCATGGAGTCGGTGAGCTGCTCGCCCGCCTGCGCGGCCTTGTGCATCTTGTCGCGACCCTCGGCCGAGCCCAGGTGCGTCAGGCCGGTGCCGGTCAGGATCAGGTGGGCGGGATCGGGATGGTCGATCGGGGCCAGCACCCGGCCCTGCGCCAGGGCGGCGGGGATGTCGATCTCGGCGGCGAGCGGGTGGGCCTGGGCGGCCTCGGCCAGGGTGGCCCCGGCCGCCAGCGCCGCCTGGGCCAGGGCCAGCAGGGTGTCGGCCACCTCGACCCTGCGGGCCAGGCCCGCGTCGTTGACCGCCGCGAGGAGTCGCGTCCCGCCCTGTTCCTTCAGTTGCACGAAGCGCAGCACCATGGCCGTCCCTACCTCCCAGCGGATTTTGGCTATTTAGTCAGACAAATAGCGAACTGCGGTGCGGTGTCAAACCCGGATCGACGGGCCGCGAGCGGGTGTCCGGGCGCGGCCGGGCGCTGTGGAAACACGAGAACCGGCGCAAACCCGCGCGGCGTCGGCGTTTGGCAATCATCATACTTTTCAGCGCGCAAATCGACGTTTCGTCTTCGGCGCCGGCGCTGCGAAATCCCTTGTCGGCGCACAAACTGTCTCGCTAGTGTCGCGCGGCGTCGAGATCGGCGGACGGACGGAGCTTTCGTCCACGACTGGACAGGGAGGCGAAGCGCGCGTGCGGAAGAAGAAGGACAAGGCCGGGGACGGCGATTTCGCGCGGGACAGCCTGGCGGCCACCAGCCGGATTCACGGATCGATCGCCCGCAACCTGGGCGTGGCCATCGTCTCGGGCCAGTACCAGCCGGGCGACATCCTCAACAACGAGATCGATTCCAGCGAGCAACTGCAGGTCTCGCGCAGCGCCTATCGCGAGGCCATCCGGATCCTGGCCGCCAAGGGGCTGGTCGAGAGCCGGCCGAAGACCGGCACCCGGGTCACCGAGCGCAATCGCTGGAGCCTGCTGGACCCCGAGGTCCTGGCCTGGTTCTTCGAATCCGAGCCCAGCGAGGAGTTCCTCAAGGGCCTGTACGAACTGCGGATGATCGTCGAGCCGGCCGCCGCGGCCCTGGCCGCCGAACGCCGCGACGACGGCCAGCTGGAGCGCATGCGCAAGGCGCTGATCCAGATGGAGAGCCAGACCCTGGCCACCGAGGCCGGCCAGGCCGCCGACCGCGACTTCCACGACACCGTGCTGGAGGCCACCGCCAACGCGCCGCTGTTCACGCTCAGCAGCAGCATCGGCGCGGCCGTGCGCTGGACCACGATCTTCAAGCAGCGCAAGCGCGAGCTGCCGCGCGACCCCATGCCCGACCACTGGAAGGTGTTCGACGCCATCGCCGCCGGAAGGCCGGATCAGGCGCGGCAGGCGATGGAACGGCTGGTGGGCTTGGCGCTGGAAGACACCCGCGCGGCGATCGACCCGAGGGACTGAACGCGGTGCGTCCTTCGAGGCTCGGCTGCGCCTCGCACTCAGGATGAGGAAATCAGCAAGATGTCCCTCATCCTGAGGCGCCCGTGCTAGCGGGCCTCGAACGACGCACGACGGTTCAGCAGCTAAGCATCATCCCAGCCGATAGAGTCCCGCGCCGTGCGCAGGCAGCGTCCTTTCCAGTCGCCTCTCGGCCGTCCCGTCGGCCTTGCGCGCCCACAAGTCCCGCACCGCCGCGCGGCCCGTCAGTCCCAGCTTCCCAAGGTCCGCGCCCACCACCATCTCCTGGTCGGCGGTGTTGAACAGCGCCACATAGCGCGCCTTCGAGCCCGGAACCTCGGCCGCCCAGACGACGCTTCCGCCGGCATTGATCACCGGCTTGTTCCCCGTGCTGTGCTGGTTCACCGCCAGCACCTCGTCATTGGTCAGCAGGGCGGTCGTCGCCGGATCCAGCTTCCGCAGGTCCCCGCCCATGATCAGCGGCGAGCGGGCGATCACCCACAGGGTCATCATGGTGCGCTGCTCGTCGGGCGTGAACCGCGTCGTGCGCTTGCCCAGGTCAAGAACTCCGAGCGGCAGCATGTCGGCGTCGGGCCAGCAGCCAGGGATGCGGTGGGGGTTCCAGCGCTCCAGCCGTCCGAACTGCTCCAGCAGCAGCGGCCACTGGTCCCAGAAGTCGTCGCTGATCCGCCAGAGATTGGCGTTGCGCCGCACGTGGTCGGCGGCGTCCAGCGGCGTCTCGCCGGGCGACAGGCTCAGCACCATCGGCCGGCCGCAGGCGTCGATGGCCTTGCGCACCGCTTCGATCTCGGGCGCGTGGTCGTGATAGGGCCGGCTCATGTCGTCGACCTTGACGTAGTCGACGCCCCAGGCGGCCAGCAGCTTGAACACGCTGTCGTAATAGGCCTGGGCGCCGGGCCGCTTCATGTCGACGCCGTACATGTCGGGGTTCCAGGGGCAGAGGCTGCCCCGGTCGGCGATGTCGCCGCAGCGGACGTTCGTCCCCAGCACCGGCAGGTTGCGGTCGGCCGCCTGGCGGGGCACGCCGCGCATCAGGTGGATGCCGAACTTCAGGCCCAGGGCGTGCAGCCGATCGCCCAGCGGCTTGAACCCCGCGCCGTCCGCCGAGGACGGGAAGCGATTGATCGCCGGCAGCAGGCGGCCCCAGGGGTCAAGCTCGAGATGAGCGTCCTTGCGATAGTCGAAGCCGGTCGCGCCCGGCTCGTACCACTGGATGTCGACCGTGAAGACGTCGTAGCCGTGCGGCAGCAGCACCTTGGCCATGACCTTGGCGTTGTCGATCGCCTGGTCCTCGGTCAGGGTGGTGGCGAAGCTGTCCCAGCTGTTCCAGCCCATCGGCGGGGTCGGCGCCAGGCGGCGAAAGGCGAGGGAATCGGTCGTCCCGTCGGCGGTCATGGCGGCGCCCGGAATCCACGGCGCGGCGACGCATGCGGCCAGAACGCCCCGGCGAAGGGCGCGGAATTCCGCCGTTCCGAGCGGCTTTTTCGAGTCCATCAGCGCCTCCCGCGCGACCTATCGTCCGACAACTAAAGGCGAATGATTTTCTTTTGCGTTCAATTGGAAAACACGGCTTGCCGGGCTTGTCGAGCGATGCGGCTCTCACATTGACGCCGCCTCTTGAGCGGTATAGTCAGACAAATAAACAGGGGCGAAGCCAACGGGATGTCGATCGCTCCGCCTAGATGGCGGACAATGCTCATCATCTCCCGCTGGGCCCTCCTGCCGCCGCCGACCCAAGGCCCCCCTTGTCCATCAGGGGCCGCCTATCAAGGACGATCATGAGCTCTGCCGCCGTTCCGCCCCGCGCCCTTCGTTCGCGCGCCTGGTTCGACAATCCGGACAACGCGGACATGACGGCGCTCTATCTGGNGACGATCATGAGCTCTGCCGCCGTTCCGCCCCGCGCCCTTCGTTCGCGCGCCTGGTTCGACAATCCGGACAACGCGGACATGACGGCGCTCTATCTGGAGCGATATCTGAACTTCGGCCTGTCGTTGGACGAACTGCAGTCGGGCAAGCCGATCATYGGCATCGCCCAGACCGGCAGCGACCTGTCGCCGTGCAACCGCCACCACCTGGTCCTGGCCGAGCGGGTGCGCGAAGGCATCCGCACGGCCGGCGGCATCGCCCTGGAGTTCCCGGTCCATCCGATCCAGGARACCGGCAAGCGCCCGACCGCGGGGCTGGACCGCAACCTGTCGTAYCTGGGCCTGGTGGAGATCCTGTACGGCTATCCGATCGACGGGGTGGTGCTGACCATCGGCTGCGACAAGACCACCCCGGCCTGCCTGATGGCCGCCGCSACCGTCAACATCCCGGCCATCGCCCTGTCGGTCGGCCCGATGCTGAACGGCTGGCACAAGGGCGAGCGCACGGGCTCGGGCACCATCGTCTGGAAGGCCCGCGAGATGCTGGCGGCCGGCGAGATCGACCGGGCCGGCTTCATCAAGCTGGTGGCCAGCTCGGCCCCCTCGACCGGCTAYTGCAACACCATGGGCACGGCCACGACCATGAACTCGCTGACCGAGGCGCTGGGCATGTCGCTGACCGGCTCGGCGGCCATTCCAGCCCCGTATCGCGACCGGCAACAGAACGCCTACGAGACCGGCCTGCGGATCGTCGAGCTGACCCTGCAGGACATCAAGCCGTCCGACATCCTGACCCGCGACGCCTTCCTCAACGCCGTCGTCGTCAATTCGGCGATCGGCGGCTCGACCAACGCCCCCATCCACCTGAACGGCCTGGCCCGCCACATGGGCGTGGAGCTSTCSGTCGACGACTGGCAGACCTATGGCGAGCAGGTGCCGCTGCTGGTCAACCTGCAGCCGGCCGGGGACTATCTGGGCGAGGACTACTACCGGGCCGGCGGCGTGCCGGCCGTGGTCAACCAGCTGATGGGCCAGGGGCTGATCCGCGAGGACGCCCTGACCGTGTCGGGCCAGACGATCGGCCAGGCCTGCCGCGGCGCGRCGATCGAGGACGAGGCGGTGATCCGCCCCTTCGACAAGCCGCTGGTCCAGCGCGCCGGCTTCGTGGTCATGCGCGGCAACCTGTTCAACTCGGCGATCATGAAGACCAGCGTGATCACCGCCGAATTCCGCGACCGCTACCTGTCCGACCCCGACGACCCCGACGCCTTCGAGGGCGAGGCSGTGGTGTTCGACGGYCCCGAGGACTACCACCGCCGSATCGACGATCCGTCGGTGGGCATMACCGAGCGCAGCGTGCTGTTCATGCGCGGGGCCGGGCCGATCGGCTATCCGGGCGCGGCCGAGGTGGTCAACATGCGGGCCCCCGACTACCTGATCAAGCGCGGGATCCACCAGCTGCCGTGCCTGGGCGACGGGCGCCAGTCGGGCACCTCCGGCTCGCCCTCGATCCTCAACGCCTCGCCCGAGGCGGCGGCCGGCGGCGGCCTGGCCCTGCTCAAGAGCGGCGACCGCGTGCGGGTCGACCTGCGCAAGTCGCGGGTCGACGTGCTGGTCACCCCCGAGGAGATCGTCGAACGGCGCAAGGCGCTGGAGGCGGCCGGCGGCTACGCCTATCCGCAAAGCCAGACGCCCTGGCAGGAGATCCAGCGGGCCATCATCGGCCAGATGGACACCGGGGCGGTGCTGGAGCCGGCGGTCAAGTACCAGCGCATCGCCCAGACCAAGGGCCTGCCCCGGGATAACCATTAGNGCCATCATCGGCCAGATGGACACCGGGGCGGTGCTGGAGCCGGCGGTCAAGTACCAGCGCATCGCCCAGACCAAGGGCCTGCCCCGGGATAACCATTAGTCCGGGGCGCCGCCCCGACCTTCGAACCAGCACCAGCGCCGACAAACGGCGGGCCTAGGGAGAAAACACGTGAAGCTGACCACGCTGAAGCACGCGCTCGTCGCCGGACTCGCCTCGTGCGTTCTGGCCTCCGCCGCCCTGGCGGGCGCGGGAGCCGCCGTCGCCCAGACCGCCGTCACGGGCGCCCTGCGCGCCGACCAGCCGGGTCCGGTCATCCAGCCCGAGGTCTACGGCCAGTTCGCCGAACACCTGGGGCGCGGCATCTACGAGGGCGTCTGGGTCGGCGAGGACAGCAAGATCCCCAACACCAGGGGCTACCGCAACGACGTGGTCGCGGCCCTGAAAGCCATCAAGGTGCCGCTGGTCCGCTGGCCGGGCGGCTGTTTCGCCGACGACTATCACTGGCGCGAGGGCGTGGGCCCGCGCGACAAGCGCCCGACCAAGGTCAATGTCGTCTGGGGCGGCGTCGAGGAGCCCAACAGCTTCGGCACCAACGAGTTCATGGAGTTCGCCGAGCTGATCGGGGCCAAGACCTACGTCGCCGGCAACGTCGGCACCGGCTCGCCCCAGGAAATGGCCGAGTGGGTCGAGTACATGGTCTCGCCGACCAGCTCGACGATCGCCAACATGCGTCGCGCCAACGGCCGCGATAAGCCCTGGAAGCTCGACTATTTCGGGGTCGGCAACGAGAACTGGGGCTGCGGCGGCCAGATGACGGCGGCCCACTACACCGATCTCTACCGCAACTTCGCCGAGTTCATCCGGGTGCCGAAGGGGACCAAGACCGAGAAGATCGCCGGCGGCGCCAACAGCGACGACTACAGCTGGACCGAAACCTTGATGGCCGGCGCGGCCAAGAACATGGATCAGATCAGCGTCCACTACTACACGATCCCCAGCGGCAAGTGGGAGAACAAGGGTTCGGCCACCCAGTTCGACGAACAGGTCTGGGCCGACACCATGTTCCAGGCCCTGCGCATGGAAGACCTGATCAGCAAGCACACCGCCATCATGGACAAGTACGACCCCAAGAAGCGGGTCGGCCTGGCCGTTGACGAATGGGGGATCTGGCACGACGTCGAGCCGGGCACCAATCCCGGCTTCCTGTACCAGCAGAACACCATGCGCGACGCGGTGGCGGCCGGCGCCACCCTGAACATCTTCCACAAGCACGCCGACCGGGTGCGGCTGACGGCCATCGCCCAGATGGTCAACGTGCTGCAGGCGATGATCCTGACCGACAAGGACAAGATGGTCCTGACCCCGACCTACTGGGTCTACGACTTGTACAAGCCTTTCCAGGGGGCGACCTCCCTGCCGGTCGAGCTGAACAGCCCGGCCTATACGGTGGGCAAGTCCAGTGTGCCGGCGGTCAGCGCCTCGGCGGGCAAGGACACCGCCGGCGTGGTCCACCTGGCCCTGGTGAACCTGGATCCGAACAAGTCGGCGACCGTGACGGTCAAGCTCTCGGGCATGACCGGCAAGACCGCCAAGGGCCGGGTGCTGACCGGGCCGACCATGAGCGCCCACAACACGTTCGAAGCCCCGAACGCCGTCAAGCCGGCGGCCTTCACGGCGGCTTCGATCAAGGGCGACACCCTGACCGCGATCCTGCCGAGCAAGTCGGTGGTGGTGCTGGATCTGAACTAGAGCTCAGGGGGCTCGCGCCCCCTTTTTGCTCCGCTCATCCCGGCGAATGCCGGGACCCAGATGGAAAAGCTGGGACGGGTTCCAGAATGCTCTGAGCTCATCCCGTCAACCTCTCCGCTATAGGATCTGGGTCCCGGCATTCGCCGGGATGAGCGGATATTTCGAGAAGCTAGAACACCTTCATCTCGACCAGCCGCATGTCCTTGCCCGGCGCGAGATCGAACACCGCCCGCAGCTTGGTGGTCGTCATCGGCGCCCAGGCCGTGCGGTCGACGCCGTTGGCCAACGGAGCGGGGGCCTTGGCCAGGTCCACCCACTTGCCGTCGCGCCAGGCCTCAAGCCGGTAGCGCGACGGTCCGGAGAAGGTCTTGTCGTCGGCGAAGAAGCTGAGCTCGGCCGAGCGCACCGACACCGGCTTGCCGAAGTCGATCGCGAACCACGGCTGCTTCGCGTCCGCACCCGGCGACCAGCCGTTGGCCATCTCCGGGAAGAACCACACCCGCCCGTCCAGGGCCTGGTGAACGGTCTTGGGATCGTCGCCGGCCGAGGCCGAGCCGCGCGGATAGTCCGAGCGCACCAGATTGACCGCCAGGTCGATCGGCCGGGCGATCGGCGTCGGCGCCTTGCGCGCCAGCGGCGCGGTCAGCCTTTTCAAGGTCGGCGAGGCGGCGACCTCCTGGCCGTCCACCGTCACCACCAGGCCTTGGCGGCCGTAGCGCGAGCCGTCGGCGTCCCACGAGATCCCGACCAGATGGCCGTGATAGGGCGCGTCCCGCAGACTGAAATACTGCAGGAAGTTCGGATCGGTCGGGTCGCTGGGGGCCAGCGGATTGACCTCCAGCACGTCGTCGGCGCGGGGCCGCAGGCCGACCAGGCCGCTGATGACCAGGTCGACATAGCCGGAGTGATTGTAGTGGTGGCTGCGGGCCAGGCCGACGATGGCTTTGCCGGTGGCCGGATCGTAGTCCTCCTCGAGGTCCGGCTTGCCGTCCTTGAAATGCAGCTGGGTGTACTGGGCCAGCAGGCGGGCGTAGTCGGCGCGGGTGACCACGTCCTGATGGTAGTCGCTCAGCAGGTTGGCCAGGCCCGTCAGCACCTGGGTGGTCTGGAACGGCCAGACCGGCCCGTTCCACTGGCACTCCGGCGCGGTCCCCTCGTAGCGGTACTGGCGCATGTAGTGCTCGTACGACGGCTCGACGGTGCGCAGGCCGGCCGGCCCGGCCAACTGGTTCGGATCGACCGCGTGCTTCCAGGCCTGGGCGTAGGCCGGGGTGTCGTCGGGCAGGCCGAAGGTCCAGGGCAGGTAGCCGACCAGCTCGCGGCCGCGGATCGGGTCCCAGTATTTCACGTGCGCGTTGTTGACCTTGTAGCGGTCGATGAAGTGGGCGAAGTCCTGGCTCCACAGGCTCTTCTGCACCTCCACCTTCAGCACGTCGGCGCGGGCGGCGTAGTCGGCGGCGGTCGCCGTGTCGCCGGTCAGGGCCGCCAGCCCGCTGATCGCCCGGGCGTTGGCGTACATGTAGCTGTTGATCGAGGGACGGAAGGCGTCGCCGCCTCTGAAGCCGTCCTTGCCGCCCGAGGCGTCGATCGAGCTGATCGTATATTCGGTGGCGTCCAGCAGCGGCTCGATCCAGTACAGCTTCTTGTCGAAGTCGTAGTGGTCGTCCCACAGGGCGTAGATGTGCTTCATCGCGCCGAGGTGGCGGGTGGCGGCGTCCTGGTCGCCGTCGACCAGGAAGCGGGCCCAGGTCGCGTCGGCGATGGCCTCGGCGAAGTGGCGGTCGTTGCCGCCGCCCTCGTACATGAAGTCGACATAGTCGCCGGCATAGCGCCGGTCGCGCAGCCAGCGCCCCTCCTGGATGTGGAAGCCAGTGGCGTCGTTGAGGCTGGCATAGGGCTCGCGCTGCCAGCCGACGTCGTCCAGGAACTCGGTGGTGATATAGCCGCGCGGACCCAGGTCGCGCTGGTGGGCGCGGAACACGCTCCAGCGGTAGTAGTAGATCTGCTCCAGCTTCTGGTCCGAGGATTCGAACAGCGGGATATTGCCCTCGTACCAGGGGGCGTCGTTTCCAAACCGGGCCGTGGCGATCGCGTGGGCGTCCAGCTTCGGCGAGGCCGCCAGGGCGGGCGGCGCGACCAGGGCCGTCGTCGCCCACAGCGCCATGGCCAGCTTCAAGCCCAGTCTCGTCGACGCCATCCGATCCTCCCCGGTAATTTTGTCTGAGTATTATTCGGCTTGGCGGGCGTCGCCAATCTTTCATGCGAGTCCGGCGAGGAAAGCGTTAGGCTCCCGCCCGTCCTGTAGGGGGCACGCCAACAAGGGAGATGGCGATGAAGACGTTTCTGGCTCTGTACATGGGATCCGACACGCCGATGGACCCCTCGTCGCTCAGCGACGAAACCAAGACCAAGGGCATGGCCGCGTGGGGTCAGTGGATGGCCGATCACGCCGCGGCGGTGGTCGACGGCGGCGGTCCCTTGGGCAAGACCAAGAAGACAGGGGCGGACGGCGTCAGCGACATTCGCAACCGCGTCGCCGGCTATGTGATCGTCCGGGCCGAGTCCCACGAGGCGGCGGCGGCGATGTTCGAGAACCACCCGCACTTCGCGATCTTCCCGGGGGACTCGGTGGAGATCATGGAGAGGCTGCCGGTCCCCGGTCAGGGGTAGGGATCAAATTCGGGAGGCGAAAACCTTGTCGAAGGACGAGGACCAAGCGCGGCGCTGAAAGTAGAACGCTCTAGAGCCTACCCGCGCCCCCACAGCCGCTCGTAGCGCCAACCGGTCAGGTTCTCGACGATCGCCTTGGACTCGTCGCTCTCGGCCTCGGTGGCCCCGGCGCGCAGGCGTTCGACCTCGTGGATCAGGACCTCATGCGTGCGGGCGTTCAGGCGGAAGGACCACGACATCCAGAGGCCCCACAGCATGACCAGGATCGGCCCGCCGACCATCACCAGCACGACGGCGCGCACCGCCTCGGGCGACTGGACCACGGCCACGCCGGGATGGGCCTTGTCGGCGGAGATATAGCCGCCCAGGCCGATCAGCGAGGTGGTGACGACGATGGCCCCCGACTGGGCGATCTTGCGCACGAAGGTCATCACCCCGGCGAAGATGCCCTCGCGGCGCTGGCCGGTCACGGCCTCGTCGACGTCGGGCAGGTAATTGTAGACGCTCCAGGGCACGAAGTTCAGCGTGCCGCGGCCCAGGCCCGCCAGGATGATCGGCACGAACAGCCAGAACAGCACGGTCGGCGAGGCGCCGCCGCCGAACAGGTTGCCGCCCAGGGCCGTCGGGCCCTCGGCGAAGCCCGCCGGCCGGATCAGGTAGAAGGCCAGGAACAGCAGCAGGGCCGCGCCGACGAAGCTGATGGCCATGCGGTACGCGACGGTGGGCCCGGTGCGGATGACCACGTTGATGGCGATCATCACCGAGATCAGCTGGGCGACGTACATTGTGGTCATCAACTGCGAGATCACCAGGGTGGCCCCCATCATCACCGTCGCCACGAACAGGGGGAAGGCGGTGTTGAAGATGTCCTGCGAGATATAGCCGCCCAGATACAGCGACAGGTGCTGGCGGAAGGCCTTGATGCGCAGGGTCGAGAACAGGTCGCGGAACATGTTGACCGGGATCAGCGCGGCCTTGGCCCAGTCCATGGGCTCGGGCTGGATCAGCTTTTCGGCCTCGGTATAGGGCCGCTCCCAGGTGAACAGCACCACTAGCAGCACGACTAGGCTGAACAGGCCGCCGAAGATCGCCGCCATGATCAGGAAGGTGCCGGACGAATCCTTGCCGCCGAAGTGGTTGATGATCAGGGTCGGCAGGTAGGAGGCCAGGATCGCCGAGCTCTGGGCGATCAGCATCCGCACGCCGGCGAACTTGGCCTTCTCTTTGTAATCTTTAGTCATTTCTGCCGCGAGGGTTTCCCACGGGATCAGGAACATCGTGTAGAGGAACTCGAAGAAGACGAAGGTGAGAAGGTAGTAGGTGAAGGTCTGGCCCGTGACGAAGATCAGGGCGAAGGCGGGCAGCAGCGGGATGGTGACGATCAGGAAGATCTTGCGTCGGCCGATGCGCCGCCCGACCCATGTGTGGCGCAGGTTGTCCGAGATGTAGCCGATCAGCGGGCAGGTGATCGCTTCCAGCAGTCGCGGCAGGCCCAGGATCAGGCCCGTCTCGACCGCCGACAGACCGCAGAAGGTGATGAAGAAGTAGGCCAGCCAGCCGGTTATGACCGCCTGAGCCCCGGCTCCCAGCATGTCGCCGGAACCCCAGCTCCAGTAGGTGACCCAGGAGGGTTTGCGGATGTCCGGCGTCGCCATCGTCGTCTCTTCCCTTTGGGACAGGGTCTGAAGCCCCGTCTTGGTGTTACGTCCGGCCGCTGGGACGAAAACCTCGTCCTTCGACAAGCTCAGGATGAGGTTTTTCTACTTCCCGGCGCCGGCAATGGTCCTCATCCTGAGCTTGTCGAAGGACGAGGACCGCGCGCCGAGTTTTAGATGAACGCCCGCTGGAACTCGCCCAGGGCCAGGATGGCCAGGGACTGGCCGTACGGCATCGAGGTCAGGGGGATGTCCTTGTAGCCTTGCAGGGTGTCGAACACCGGGGTGCCGAACGACACCTGCCCCAGCTCGCCCGCCTCGTTGATATTGGCCAGCACGCCCTTCAGCGCCTTGATCCCCAGTTCTTGGTATTCCTTGCCGACGTAGCGCTTGCGCACGGCTTTCAACACGCCGTAAGCGAAGCCGGCCGTGGCCGAGGCCTCCAGGTACGAGGTCTTGTCGTCGACCAGGGTATGCCAGAGGCCGGTGTCCTGGTCCTGGTATCGAGCCAGGGCCTTGATCTGGGCTTCCAGCGTGTCGATCAGGAAGTCGCGCAGGGCGTCGCCGGGCGGCAGGTCCAACAGCTCGATGAACTCGGGGATGGCGATCGTCACCCAGCAGTTGCCGCGCGCCCACAGGGCGTCGGCGAAGTTATGCCGGCCCTCGAAGGTCCAACCGTGGAACCACATGCCGGTCTTGCGGTCGGCCAGGTATTTCACGTGCACCATGAACTGGCGCTTGGCCTCCTCGACGAAGTCGTCGCGGCCTAGCAAGAGGCCGATCTTGGCCAGCGGCAGGACGCTCATCATCAGCGTGTCGTCCCACAGCTGCTGCGGGTTCTCGCTGTTGAAGACGATATGCTGGAAGCCGCCTTCCTCGGTGCGCGGGCCCTCGTACATCACGTAGTCGGCCCAGGTTTCCAGATAGGGCAGGTAGGTGTGGTCCCCGGTGGCCTCGTACAGGTAGGCCAGGGTCAGGAACGGCGAGACGGTGTTGATGTTCTTGGTCGGGGTGCCGGCCTCGAAGCGGTCGGCGAACCACTGGGTCATGATCTCGAAGGCCCGCGGATCGGCGGTCATCTCGTACTGCTTCCACAGGCCGTATAGGCCCACGCCGTGGGTCCATTCCCAGTCGTTCCAGCCCTTGGTGTCGATCACCCGGCCGTCGTCCAGGCGCAGCAGGAACTCGCCGGTCTCGTCCTGGATGTCGACCAGGTTGCTGATCAGCAGGGCGATCTTGGCCTTGATGTCCTTGGCCTCGAGGCCGTGGGCGAGATTGGGCACGGGGTGGTCTCCTTGGAGGTCTTCGCGCGGACGGGGGAGCGTCCGGTCTAGGGTTTGAAATCGGGCGCGGGAACGCGGGCGACGGGGAGGCCGCCGCGCACGGTGCGCAGGTTGACGAGCTTGACGGTCTCCAGGGCGTCGCCGGGGGCGCCGTCACTGGTCACCGCGAGGGCGAGGGTGTTCTTGCCGTGCGGATCGATGATCCCGGTCGGCAGGACGAAGGTCCGCTGCGGGCCGACATTGGCGATGAACTGGCCCATGTTCCAGCCGTTGACGAAGATCAGCACCCGATAGCGGCCCGGCGAGCGCGGCGTGGTCGGATCGCCGATCGTCAGGCCCAGGGTGGTGTCCTGGTCCTTGGGCAGGTTCAGGTCGAAGCTCGTGCGGTACCAGGTCGTGCCGGCGTAGGGCTTGGTCGCGGCCATGTCGGTCTTGGCCCACGCGGCGTCGGGGAAGCCCGGCAGGTGCCAGCCCATCCGCTCGCCATACTGGCCGCCGTTGTTGGCGTTGCCGCGCACCGGGTCCTGGATGTCCTCGCCGCCCAGATTGCCCTGGATCTTCCAGGCGATCGGCACGGCGAAGCTGTAGCTGGTGGGGCTGGACAGCGAGGCCGAGACCAGGCCGCGGGCCTCCTTGTGGAAGTCGTCGGCGTCCAGGTCCCAGTTGTGGCCGTTGTTGCGGACCATCACCGAGATCAGGTGCTCGCCGGACCCGCGCAGGTCCGCGGGCAGCTTGAAGGTGGCCACGCCCGTGGTGATCGGGCGGGGCAGGCCGCCGTCCAGCTCGTGCTGGCCCAGGAACCGGCCGTCCAGCCAGACCTGCAGCATGCCCGCGCCGCCGCCGCCGTAGTGCAGGGTCAGGGTGTCGATGTCGGGCTTGCCCTGGTAGCGGCCGCGATACCAGACGTCGCCCTGGTGGAAGCCGTAGGCGCTCATGTCCAGGGCCGGTTGGCCCGTGGGGCCGCGCACGGTCGAGCCGCTGCGGCGGCCCTCGGTCTTCAGCCACGCGGCGTCGTCGAACTTGGGATCGGCCTCGGGCGCGCCGGGCGCGGTCTTCCAGTCGAGTGTGGCGAGGTCGGGCACGGTCACGGCCGCCGGTCCCGCCAGGGACTTGTCGGCCAGCAGGCTCCCCGAGGCGGTGGTCCTGGCCGCGACCTTGGCGCCGTTCCAGCGGATCGCGGTCACCGCCCTGGGCGCGAAGACCTCCAGCGGGCTGTCGGTCTCGGTGTCGCCGGTCAGGCTGAGCACGCCGCCCTTGATCGTGTCGCTCCGGACCAGGCCCGGGCCACGCACCAACAAGGTGTCGCGGCGCCAGAAGGTCTGGCCGGTCTCGGCGTCGGCGAGCAGCACGGTGAGGGACGGGCGTCCGCCGCCGGTGATCCGCACGCGGGTCAGACCCTTGTGGGTGTAGGTGAGTTTCAGATCGCCCTTGGCGGCGTCGAACGCCTGGGCGACCTCGCCTTCCAGCACCTCGACCTTTGGGGAGGACGCATAACGCAGCACCGTCTCGCCCGCCTCGCCGACGCGGCCGTAGAGCAGGGCCAGGTCGCCGTCGTTCCACTTCAGGTGCGTCTGGATCTCGGACGTCGAATAGACCAGCCGCTGGCCGCCCAGATCGTAGCCGGCCATCAGCATCTTGCTGTCCTGGCCCTTGATCCGCGAGGGGACCACGTACTCGCCGTCACGGGTCTTCACCTTGAAGGTGAAGGCCTCGTCGCCGGTGGCGCTGCTGGGATTGTGGACCACCACATAGAGGTGGCTGCCCGTCTCCGGATTGACGTTGTGATAGACACGGACCTTGTCGTTGGACGGAGCCACCGCCTCGCCCTTGTCCATGCGGCGGATGTCCGGGACGGCGGCGACGAACTCGCCCATCTGCTTCATCACCCGGGCCTTGTCGCGCAGGCCCCGGGCCTCGTCGATCGCCGAGCCGTAGTCGTAGGAGGTGAACACCACCGGGGCCGGAAGCCAGCCCCACGAGGTCCCGCCATAGGTCATGTAGAAGCTTTGCAGGGTGATGCCGTTGGCGATGTTGGTCGCGTAGAACACCCGCTGGTAGCCGACGCCGCGATGGATGGCGGTGCAGTCGTAGTCGCCGTTGCTGCCCCAGTAGTCGAACCAGCCGCCGCCGAACTCGGCCGCGAAGCCGGGGGTGTTCGGACTGGCCGAGGCGCCGCCCTTGGCCCCGCCCGGTCCGTACAGTCCCCAGTCGGGCGCGACGCCGGGACTGGAGGGGGTGGAGTCGACCTTGCAGCTGCCGCCGGGATAGCCGTCGAAGGCGTATAGGTCGTTGGGCCCCTCCACCGTGCCCGGCACGTTGGAGCCCTTGGGGACCCAATAGCCGTTGCGGCCCTTGTCGTTATGGAAGATCGGGACCGTGATCCCGTCGGCCTTGGCCTTGTCGTCCAGCCACTGCATGTAGCGCTGCTGCGGGGCGCCGACGACGTCCAGCTCGTTCTCGATCTGGTGGGCGATCACCGTGCCTTGGCCGGTGGTCAACTGGTGGCGGGCGATGACGGCGTTGATCTGGGTCAGCCACTCGTCGGCGGCGGTCAGGTATTCCGGCGCGTCGGTGCGGGCCCGGGCCTGCTGGTTGACCATCCAGCCGGGGAAGCCGCCGCGCGTCAGCTCGGCGTTCACATAGGGCCCGGCGCGGGTGATGACGTAGAGGCCTTCCTCCTTGGCCATGGTCAGCACGCGGTCCATGTCGCGCACGCCGTTGAAGTCGTAGACCCCCTGTTTCGGCGAGTGGTAGCCCCAGTCGAAATAGATGGCGACGGTGTTGTAGCCGCTGGCCTTCATCTTCTGGAGGATGTCGCGCCACAGGTCGGGGCTGGGCACGCGGAAGGGGTGGAACTCGCCGCCCCACGAGAAGACGCGCTCGCCGTCGACCTTCAGCGAGTATTTGTCCCAGGTGATCTGATGGACTGGGGCGGGCCTGGCGGCGACGGCCGGTTCGCCGCCTTCCTTCAGCACCGTGAAGTGGCGCACCGTGCCGGACAGCTCCGGCAGCTCGGTCTTCGGCGTCCAGGTCCGGAAGCCGTCCTTGCTGTCGCTGAACCAGTAGCGCTTGTCCTGGTAGGCGTCGAAATAGATCCGCCAGGCGCCGTCGGGCGCGCGGCTCAGGGCGGGGCCTTCCAGGAACCTGCCCCAGCCGGCCCAGTCGCCCACGCCCTTTGGCTGCCACGGCCCGTCCAGCGACGGGGCGGTGTAGAGCTCGACGAACTTGCTGGTCTCGTTCTTGGCGAAGGCGTTGTAGAGCCCGCCCTCGCGCACCACGAAGGTGTCGATGAAGTTGGGCCCCAGGCCCGCCAGCGGCTTGGGCGCGCTCCAGGTCGCCAGCGAGGCGTCAGTCGCGGTGATGCGATAGGGCTGGAACTGGCCGGCGATGCCGGTGGTCGACACCGACAGGATCAGATTCACCGAGCCGTCCCGATCCGCGAACCATTCCGGCGCCCAGCTGTTGGTCGCGCCGGGGACTTCCACCGTCACATCGCGCAGGAAGGTCCAGTCGGTCAGGTTCTGGCTGCGGGCCAGGCCGATGGTGTCGCCCGACCAGCCGGTGGTGTAGGCGACGTAATACCAACCGTCCGTATGCCGCATCACGCTGGGGTCGCGGATCAAACCCTTGGGCGGGGTGTAGGCCAGCGGCTTCTTCAGCGTGAAGCGCGTCCCGTCCGCCGAGTCGTAGACGCTCATGTTCGACTGGCTGGCGTTGGTGAACGCCGTCATCGTGTAGCGCACGGGCTCGGCCCCAAACGACTGAATGGGGGCGGTGGTCGCCAGCAGCGTGGCGGCTAAGCCAAGGGCGCATCGATCGGCGAGCGCCGTGCGTGGCCCGCGTCCTTCGACAGGCTCGGGATGAGACCCATTTGCAGGGGTTGCGGTCGAAAACCTCATCCTGAGCTTGTCGAAGGACGAGATTTTCGCGATGGCGCGGAAGGGCTGGCGCGACATCCCTAGCCCTCGAAGTAGAAGACGGGCTTCAGCGGCCATTCGACCGGCTTGTTGTCCGGGTGGACCTCCATCAGGTCGGCCATGTAGTCCCACCAGCGCTTCATCACCGGCTCCAGCGGCAGGGCGTCCTTGGTGTTGACGGGGCGCAGGCGCAGCACGGCGAACAGGCTCATCGTCTCCTCGTCGAGGAAGATCGAATAGTCGTGGATCCCTGCCTTGCGCAGGGCGGCGGCCAGGTCGGGCCACAGGTCGTCGTGACGGCGCTCGTATTCGGCGGCGACGCCGGGTTTCAACTGCATGCGGAAGGCGAGGGGCCGGTCCTGGTGGTTGCTCATCGTGTCCTCCCGTTTCTTGTCTTTGTGGTTCAGGCGTTCGGCGGCGGCAGGCGGTAGACGCGGGCGGCTGTTCCTTCGAACAGCAGGGACCGCTCGGCCTCGCCGAAGTCCGCCGTGATCGTGTCGTAGGCCTCGTAGAAGCCGCCGAACGATCCGTGCACCTTCTCGACCGGGAAGTTGCTGGCGAACATGCAGCGGCTGGGGCCGAAGGTTTCGATGACCCGCAGCACGAAGGGCCGCAGGCTGTCGATCGTCCACGCCCGGTCGATCATCGCCAGGCCCGAGATCTTGCAGCTGACATTTGGCCGTTGGGCCAGCAGCGCCAGGCCGTCGCGCCAGGCCTGCAAGCCCGGCTCGTCGCGGTCGGTCGGCATGCCGGCGTGGTTGACGATCACCGAAACCTCCGGGTTCGCGGCGGCCAGCGCCGCGGCCGCGGCCATCTGCGAGGGATAGAGCTGCAGGTCGAACGACAGGCCGTACTTGGCCAGCAGGGCGTAGCCCTTGCGCCACTGCGGATCCAGCAGCAGGTCGGCCGGGCCATAGGTCTTGGCCGGATCTCTGTGCCAATTGACGATCTGGCGCACGCCGCGGACGGTCGCCCGCGCCGCGTGGGCTTCGAGCAGCGCCTCGACGGCCGGATCGTTCAGGTTGGCTCCCGCCACGATCCCGCCGATCACGCCACGCGTGTCGGCCAGGCCCTGCAGCCAATCTGTCTCCGACAGCTGGTCCTTGGGCGGCAGGCCGCACTCGACGTGGACGGTCTGGACGACGTTCCAGCCGGCGGTGTCGGCCAGGTAGTCATCGAGCCCATAGGAGCGGTAGGCGATCGACGACATGTCGCCGGCCGGGTTGTTCGGCAGCGGGGTGTCCTGGAGCCAGCTGTAGTAGTGCCGCTCCAGGTCCCACAGGTGCATGTGCGGGTCGATGATCGGGCCGAGATAGGTCATCGCTCCCCGTTTCTCCCTAAGGTTCGGCCTCAGAAGGTCGTGCGACCGCCGGAGGTGTCGAAGGTCGAGGCGGTCGTGAACGAGCACTCCTCGCTGGCCATGAAGCAGACCATGGCCGCGCTCTCGTGGATCTCGCCCAGGCGGCCCATCGGGATCTTGCCGCGCATGTAGTCGACCTGGCTCTGGGGCAGCTGCTCCAGGATCGGGCTCTCGAACGTGGCGGGGGTCAGGGCGTTGGCGATCACGCCCTTGGTGGCCAGTTCCTTGCCCAGCGACTTGGTCAGGCCGATCACGCCGGCCTTCGACGCCGAGTAGGCGCTGGCGTTCGGATTGCCTTCCTTGCCGGCCACCGAGGCGACGTTGACGATCCGGCCGTAGCCATTGGCGATCATGAACGGCGCCACCTCGCGGCAGCAGTAGAACAGGCCGTTGAGATTGATGTCGATCACCCGCCGCCAGCTGTCGAGCGGGTACTCGTGGACCGGGGCGGTGGCGCCGGTGATGCCGGCCGAGGCGACCAGGATGTCGATGCGGCCCAAGGCCTGGTTGGCGGCCTCGGCGGCGGCGGCGACGGCCGCCTGGTCGGAGACGTCCAGGGCGACCGTATGCTTGGCGCCCACCTCGGCGGCGGTCGCTTTCAGACCGTCGGCGTCGAGATCCCACAGCGAGACCTGGCCGCCCTCGGCGACGATGCGCTCGGCCACGGCCTTGCCCAGGCCCGAAGCCCCGCCGGTGATGACGGCGGTGCGGCCGGAAAAGCGGCCAAGATAGGGATTGGCGTAGACGGTGCTCACGCGACGCCATCCTTGGACCAGGCGACGACGATCTGGCGCTGCTCGCCCAGCTTCTCGATGCCTAGGCGGATTTCGTCGCCGGCCTTCAGATAGACGGGCGCGGGCTTCTGGCCCATGCCGACGCCGGGCGGCGTGCCGGTGGTGATCAGGTCGCCCGGCTCCAGCGTCATGAACTCGCTGATATACGAGACCAGCTTGCTGATCGGGAAGATCATGGTCTTGGACGAGCCGTCCTGCTTGCGCTGGCCGTTGACGTCCAGCCACATGCCCAGGTTCTGCGGGTCGCCCACTTCGTCGGACGTGACCATCCACGGGCCGACCGGACCGAAGGTGTCGCAGCCCTTGCCCTTGTCCCAGGTGCCGCCGCGCTCGATCTGGAAGGCGCGCTCGGAGACGTCGTTGATCAGCACGTAGCCGGCGACGTGGTCCAG
This sequence comes from Caulobacter sp. Root1455, assembly GCF_001426905.1. Classification (GTDB taxonomy): domain Bacteria; phylum Pseudomonadota; class Alphaproteobacteria; order Caulobacterales; family Caulobacteraceae; genus Caulobacter. The sequence continues at coordinate 52,296 of NZ_LMFQ01000009.1, read as the reverse complement.
GGCCTCGGCCTCGGTGACGTAGGAGGCGCGCGAACCGATCACGACGCCCAGCTCGACTTCCCAGTCGGTCTTTTCCGAACCGCGCGGGATCATCACCGGATCGTTCGGGCCGGTCAGGCAGCTGACGGCCTTGGTGAACAGCACCGGCTCGGCGGGGATCGGCAGGTTCGACTCGGCGGCGTGGTCGGCGAAGTTCAGGCCCACGGCGATGAACTTGCTGACGCCCTTGACGGGCACGCCGTAGCGGGGCGAGCCGTCGACCAGGGGCAGCGACTTCGGGTCGATGGCGGCCAGTTTCTTCAGGCTGGCGGGCGACAGTTCCGCGCCGGTGATGTCGGCGACGTGGCCCGACAGGTCGCGGATCTGGCCCTCGGCGTCGAGGAGGCCGGGCTTTTCGGCGCCGCGGGGACCGTAACGGAGCAGTTTCATGGGTCTAGGCTTTCGAGAAGATCAGCGGGCGTAAGGCCGGTGCAGACCGACCTCGCGATTGAGTTCGACGCCGAAGCCGGGGGCGTCGGAGAGTTTCAGCTTGCCGTTCACCGGCACGGGCTCGCCGATCAGCTGCGGGTGGAACATCGGCACCACCTCGTCGGCCTTGGGGGCCATCATCAGGAATTCGGCGAACGGGCTGTTATGGCGCGTGGTGACGAAGTGGTAGCTGTAGACGCTCGAGCCGTGCGGGATGCACATCACGCCGCGGCTGTCGGCCAGGTTGGAGATCTTCACCAGCTCGGTCATGCCGCCGCACCAGCCGACGTCGGGCTGGATGATGTCGCAGCACTCCATCTCCAGCAGCATGCGGAAGCCCCAGCGGGTGGCCTCGTGCTCGCCGGTGGTGACCAGCATGCCCTTGGGGGCGTTCTTCTTCAGGTCGCGATAGCCCCAGTAGTCGTCGGGGCTCAGCGCCTCCTCGATCCATTTGAGGCCATATTCGTGGGCCTTGTGGGCCAGTTTCGTGGCGTAGTTCAGGTCCAGCGCCATCCAGCAGTCGAACATCAGCCAGAAATCCTCGCCCGTGCGCTCGCGCATCGTGGCCAGTTCTTCCAGGTTCTTGCGCAGGCCTTCCTCGCCCTCGGCCGGGCCGTGGTGCAGGGGCATCTTGCCGCCGATGAAGCCCATCTTCTGGGCCAGGTCGGGCCGCGCGCCTGTGGCGTAGAACGTCAGCTCGTCGCGGACCTTGCCGCCCAGCAGGTGATAGACCGGCTCGCCGCGCAGCTTGCCCAGCAGGTCCCACAGCGCCAGGTCGACGCCCGACAGGGCGTTCACCACCAGGCCCTTGCGGCCGTAGTACTGGGTGGAGAAGTACATCTGATCCCAGATCTTCTCGATCTCGGTGGGATCGCGGCCCTCCAGGAAGCGGGCCAGGTGCTTTTCGACGATATAGGCGGCGGGCTCGCCGCCGGTGGTCACCGCGAAGCCGACCGTGCCGTCGGCGGCCTCGATTTCGACGACCAGCGTGCCCAGCACGTTGATGCCGAAGCTCTGGCGGCTTTGGCGGTATTCAGGGTAGCGGGACATCGGGGTGGCGATGTGGTCGTCGATCCAGTGCCCCTCGCCCTGATCGTGATAATCGGCCCCGCCGCCACGCACGACATAGGCCCGAACTTGCCGGATGAGGGGAAACGGCATGGGAAAAACCAGCTCCAGCCCGACACTTCCCAAGAAGGAAGCGATCTACTTAAAGGAAGAGAAGGGCGTATCGTGAGGCAAAGGCCTTCGACATGCTTGGCGAAACCTTGAGCGGTCGCGCCTACCTCCCCGAGACGTCCTATGACACGGTGGCGCGCCCTGGCTTTCAGTGACCGGAACGTCGCCTTCGCCGCTTGCGCTAGGTACCATATTATGAGAGAGAGTGCTACAAAATGAAACGTGACGCGTCAAGGGGAGCCTCGGTAGTGGCCAAGGATGAGAGTGCCAGCGTGAAGGCGCCCAGCGGCAGCCAGACGCTGTTCCGGGGCCTGGATCTGCTCGACGTGGTCGCCGATTCCGGCACCATCGGCCTGCCCGCCCTGGCCCAGCGCCTGGGCCTGACCCGCAGCACGACTCACCGCCTGGCCACGGCCCTGGTCGAGCGCCGCCTGCTGGCCCAGACCCCGCGCGAAGGCTACAGCCTGGGCTCCAAGCTGCTGGAGCTGGGCTATCTGGCCGGCCAGCAGATGGACCTGCCGCGCCTGGCCCGCCCGCACCTCGAGCGCCTGTGGGAAGAGTTGGAGGACACCGTCCACCTGGGCGTCATGGAAGACGACCGCGCCCACTACCTGGACAAGCTGACCGGCCGTCGCCGGATCAACATCAGCTCGCGCGTCGGCGACCGCCAGCCGATCCGCTCGACGGGCCTGGGCAAGGCCCTGGTGCTGGACGAGACCGAGACGCGCTGGCGCGAGCTCTATCGCAAGGAAGGCCCGCGCTCGGAGCACGGTCCCGACGAGGAGCAGTGGATCGCCTGGATGCGCGACTACGCCAAGCGCGGCGTGGCCTACGACCTTGAAGAGAACGAGGACCGCATCCGCTGCGTCGCGGCCCCGATCCGCGGACCCAGCGGCGCGATCGTCGCGGCCATCAGCGTCTCGGGCGCGGCCCAGTACATGGACGACGCGCGCATGGCCGACCTGACCGAGACCGTGCGCCAGTGCGCCAACGCCATCGGCGTCGAACTGGGTTGGAACGAGAAGAGAGCGGCCGCCAAACGGTAGAGCGTGACAGCCGAAAGTGGATGCCGGTTTCGGCGCCCGTCACGCTCCAACTGATGAAAGCGGTCCCTGGTGCAGAGTGGAGGAACGATGCTTCTGAAGGACAAGGTGGTGCTGGTGACCGGCGCCTCGCAGGGGATCGGCAAGGCGGCCGCCATCGGCTGCGCCCGGCACGGCGCGGACGTGGCGATCAACTATCACGCCGACGACGCCGGCGCCGCCGACGCCGTGCGCGAGATCGAGGCCCTGGGCCGCCGCGCCATCGCCGTGAAGGGCGACGTGGCCGAGGTCGCCACCGCCAAGGCCTTCGTGGACGCGGCCGTCAAGGCGTTCGGCCGGGTCGACGTCTTCGTCAACAACGCCGGCATCTGCCCGTTCCACGCGTTCCTGGACATGCCGCCCGAGGTGATGGAGCGGACCATGCGGGTCAATCTCCACGGCGCCTATTACATGGTGCAGGCGGCGGCCAACCAGATGGTCAAGCAGGGCGACGGCGGGGCGATCATCGCCGTCAGCTCGATCAGCGCCCTGGTCGGCGGCGGCATGCAGACCCACTACACCCCGACCAAGGCCGGCGTGCACAGCCTCATGCAATCGACCGCCATCGCGCTCGGGAAGTACGGCATCCGCTGCAACTCGGTGCTGCCGGGCACCATCGAGACGGCGATCAACAAGGAAGACCTGGCCGACGTCGCCAAGCGCGAATACATGGCCGGCCGCATCCCGCTGGGCCGCCTGGGCGAGCCCGACGACCTGGCCGGGCCGATCGTCTTCCTGGCCTCGGACCTGGCCAAGTACGTGACCGGCGCGGCCCTGCTGGTCGACGGCGGCGCGTTCGTGAACCTGCAGTGATCCGGTGATCGTCTCGTCGACCACGGACTTTCGCGAGGCGGCGCGGCGCAAGCTGCCGCGCTTCCTGTTCGACTATATCGACGGCGGCGCCTATGCCGAGCGGACCCTGGCCCGCAACGTCTCGGACCTAGCCGACCTTTCCCTGCGCCAGCGGGTGCTGAAGGACGTCTCCCAGGTCGACACCTCGACCACCCTGTTCGGCCACTACCAGGCCTTGCCGGTCGCCCTGGCCCCGGTGGGGTTGACGGGCATGTACGCGCGGCGCGGCGAGTGCCAGGCGGCCAAGGCCGCCGCCGCCAAGGGCGTGCCGTTCTGCCTGTCGACCGTCTCGGTCTGCGACCTGGCCGAGGTGTCCAAGGCCAGTCCGACGCCGATCTGGTTCCAGCTCTACGTGCTGCGCGACCGGGCCTTCATGCGCGACCTGCTGGCCAAGGCGGCCGACGCCGGCGCCACGGCCCTGGTGTTCACCGTCGACATGCCCGTGCCCGGCGCCCGCTATCGCGACGCCCACTCGGGCATGAGCGGTCCCAACGCGGCGGCGCGGCGTCTGATGCAGGCGGTGTTCAAGCCCAGTTGGGCCTGGGACGTCGGCGTGATGGGCCGGCCCCACACCCTGGGCAATGTCGCCCCGGTGTTGGGCGCGAATTCGGGCCTCGAGGACTTCATGGGCTGGCTGGGGGCCAATTTCGATCCCTCGATCCAGTGGAAGGATCTGGAGTGGATCCGCGACCTCTGGAAGGGCCCGCTGATCATCAAGGGCGTGCTGGATCCCGAGGACGCCAAGGCCGCGGCCGACATCGGCGCCGACGGCATCGTGGTGTCCAACCACGGCGGGCGGCAGCTGGACGGCGTGCTGTCCTCGGCCCGCGCGCTGCCCGACATCGCCGACGCCGTGGGCGACCGGCTGACCGTGCTGGCCGACGGCGGCGTGCGCTCGGGCCTGGACGTGGTGCGGATGCTGGCCCTGGGCGCCAAGGGCGTGCTGCTGGGCCGGGCCTGGGTCTACGCCCTGGCGGCGCGCGGCGGGCCGGGCGTGAGCCAGCTGCTGGACCTGATCGAGAAGGAGATGCGCGTGGCCATGGCCCTGACCGGCGTCAACACCCTGGCGGAGATCGACCGCTCCATCCTGGCCAAGGTCGAGCGATGAGCCTGGCCTCTCTGGTCGCGGCCTTGGCCCTGGCTCAGGCGGCGCCGGGCGCGCCGTCGCCGGACCTCACCGCCGTGCCGCCGCCGCCGCCGATGGCCGCGCCTGTCGCCCGCATCCTGATCGCCAGCGACTCCACCGCCGCCAACTACGGCGCCTCGGCCTATCCGCAGATGGGCTGGGGCATGGTGCTGAAGTGCTCGCTGGATCCCCGCGTCGAGGTGGTGAACCTGGCGCGCGGCGGCCGCTCGACCAAGACCTTCATCGAAGAGGGGCTGTGGGCCGGGCTGCTGGAGAAGATCAAGCCGGGCGACACCGTGATGATCGCGTTCGGCCACAACGACGCCGACCGGGTGAAGATCGTCCGCTTCACCGATCCCCAGGGCGCCTATACCGACAACCTGACCCGCTTCGTCGCCGACGTGCGGGCGGCCGGCGGTCAGCCGGTGCTGATGACCCCGATCGCCAAGCACGTGTTCCTGGACGACCAGGTCCAGGAGACCCACGGCGCCTATGCGGTGGCGGTGCGGGACGTGGCCAAGGCCACGAACACGCCGCTGATCGACCTGGACGCCGACATGATGGGCGCCCAGCAGGCGCGGGGCGAGGCGGGGTCGCGCGGCTTCTACCTGATCTACACGCCGCGGGACGGCGTCGCCCGCTATCCCAACGGGATCAGCGACACGACCCACATCAACGAGGGCGGCGCGCGTCTGGCGGCGGCCCTGGTGGCCGCTCGCCTGGCGTTCCTGAAGCTGCCGGTCTCGGCCTATGTCCGCCCGGCCTCGACCGGCGACCAGCCGATCCTCGGCGGACCACGCTGCCTGGGCCGGTAGACGCACCAGAAGCGCTTAATCCGGCTGCTGCGCGCCGTGCTTGATGTGAAGGATCATCACGCCTCCTGTCGTGATCTTGTAGACGACGAGATAGGGACGGATCGCGACCATCTCCCGGATGTCCTGGCCAACATGCCGACCGCGGTGGGGATGCTCGGCCAGGCTCTCAACGGCCGTGATCAGACGCATCGTGAAGCGTTGCGCCGCCAGAGGCGCGAACTGGCCGATATAGGCGTGTATTCCGGCGAGATCTCGCCGTGATCTTTCCGATCAGAGCACCGGCGGCCGCGCCATCGTCCGCGACTAGTCGCCAATCTTGGGCGACGGAAGTTTGGCCGGCGTCCCCCACGAAAGAAGCCATCGCTTCATGGCCTCGTGGCTGATGACGCGTCCAGCCTCGATATCGGCCAAGCCCTCTGCGATGGCCGCAGCGTCGCTTGCTTCGTCGATGTCGTCGAAGATGGCTGGTTCGGGCTTCATAGGCTCAACATACCATGGAGAGGCACGAAAGGCAGTCTCGTCCGTCTTGCGTCGACGCGCAAAAAGAAAGGCGGAGCCTCTGGAAGGCGCTCCCCATCCTTCAGGCAAAAGAAAAGCGGAGCACCTGGAAAGGTGCTCCGCTGGCCCGGATGGGGGGAAACGGGCGAGTGCGTGTGTGGGGAGGGAAGGAACCGAGGTTCAAATCCCGACGGCCAAGATTCCATAATATGGAACATCATCCGATATAATGAGAATGCTTGACAGGGCGCCGGATGTCAAGCCACAGGTGGCGAAAGGCCCGAAGTGGCCTGGCCAATTTGGAGGGCGGCACGATGCGACGCGTTTCGGGATCGATCCTGAGCTGGCTGTGCGCCGTCTTCTGCCTGGGCCTGGCCGGGATCGCGACCGCCGCGCCGCGGATCGACCGGTCCTTCAACGACGGCTGGCGCATGGCGGTCGGCGAGATCGTCGGGGCGCAGGCGCCGGAGTTCGACGACGCCGCCTGGAAGTCCGTCACCCTGCCGCGCGCCTGGAACGAGGACGAGGCCTTCAAGGTCGACATCCATGACCTGAAGGGCGCGATCGTCTGGTATCGCAAGCGCCTGGTCCTGCCGACCAACGCCGGGCCGGCGGTCGGCGGTAAGGCCTTCATCGAATTCGAGGGCGTGCGCCAGGCCGGCGAGGTCTATGTGAACGGCGTGCGGGTCGGCGGCCACGAGAACGGCGTCACGGCCTTCGGCGTCGACGCCACCCAGGCCCTCAAGCCCGCGCCGTTCGTCAACGTCGTGGCCGTCCGGGTCGACAGCGACTGGAAGTACAAGGAGCGCGCCAGCGGCAGCGGCTTCCAGTGGAACAACGACAATTTCAATGTGAACTACGGCGGGATCCACCGGGCGGTGCGGCTGCACCTGACCGACGGCCTGCACCAGACCCTGCCGCTCTATTCCAGCCTGGGCACGACGGGCGTCTATGTCTGGGCCGACCGGTTCGACATCAGGCGCGGCGCGGCGACGGTGCACGCCGAGTCCCAGGTCCGCAACGAGTCCGACCGCCCGCGCACCTTCCGGTACCGGGTGAGTCTGCGCGACGTCGACGGCAAGCCGGCCGGGGCGTTCGACGGCCCGACGGTCACCCTGGCCCCCGGCGAGACCCGCACCGTGTCGACCCAGGCGCCGCTGACGGGCTTGCGTTTCTGGAGCTGGGGCTACGGCTTCCTCTACGCGGTGACGACCGAGCTGGTGGAGAACGGCGCCAGCGTTGACGCGGTCGTCACCCGCACGGGCTTCCGCAAGACCGAATTCCGCAACGGGATGATCTTCCTCAACGACCGGGTCATGCAGGTGCATGGCTACGCCCAGCGCACCAGCAACGAATGGCCGGCGCTCGGGACCGACATCCCGCCGTGGATCAGCGACTTTTCCAACGGCCTGATGGTCCAGAGCGGCGGCAACCTGGTGCGCTGGATGCACATCACGCCCGCCGCCCAGGACGTCGAGTCGGCCGACCGGGTGGGCCTGCCCCAGGCCATGCCGGCCGGCGACGCGGAGAGCGACCTCACGGGCCGTCGCTGGGAGCAGCGGGTCGAGGTGATGCGCGACGCCATCGTCCGCTTCCGCAACAGCCCCTCGATCCTGTTCTACGAGGGCGGCAACGAGAACATCAGCGACGAGCACATGGCGGAACTCAAGGCCGTCCGCGACCGGTTCGACCCGCACGGCGGCCGCGCCATCGGCTCGCGCGAGATGCTGTCCAGCAAGGTCGCCGAGTACGGCGGCGAGATGCTGTACATCAACAAGAGCGCCACCAAGCCGGTCTGGGCCATGGAATATTCCCGCGATGAGGCGGCGCGGAAGTTCCAGGACGACTTCACCCCGCCGTTCCACATCGACAGCCCCGACTACAACCGCAACCAGGACAGCCACGCGGCCGAGGACGTACGCCGTTGGTTCGACTACTGGCGCGAACGGCCCGGCGGCGGCGACCGCGTCAGCTCGGGCGGGGTCAACATCATCTTCTCCGACAGCAACACCCACTTCCGCGGCGACAACAACTATCGCCGCAGCGGCGAGGTCGACGCCATGCGCCTGCCCAAGGAGGGTTTCTGGGCCCACCAGGTGATGTGGGACGGCTGGGTCGACGTCGAGCATCCGCGCAGCCACATCGTCGGCCACTGGAACTACGCGCCGGGCGTGACCAAGGACGTGCTGGTGGTCTCCAGCGCCGACAGCGTCGAGCTGGTGCTGGACGGCAAGTCGCTGGGCCGGGGCGTGAAGTCGGATGGCTTCCTGTTCACCTTCAAGGCCGTGGCCTGGGCGCCGGGAACCCTGCGCGCGGTCGGCCGCGACGCCGGCGGCAGGACGGTGTCGTCGGACGAGGTCGTGACCACCGGCCCGGCCGCGGCCCTGCGCCTGACGCCTCATATCGGCCCGACCGGCTGGCGGGCCGACGCGGCCGACATCGCCCTGGTCGACGTCGAGGCGGTGGACGCCCAGGGCCGGCGCGTCCCCACGGCGCTGGACCTGGTGAAGTTCGACGTCTCCGGTCCGGCCGAATGGCGCGGCGGCATCGCCCAAGGCGACTCCAAGGGCGGCGCCAGGCCGACCCAGGCGCCGGCCTCGCCGACAGGCAACGTCGTCACCAAGGCTCCGGCGGCGGTCGACGGCGTGACCTCCTATGCCGGCGCCTCGCGGGGCGACGACAACTACATCCTGTCGCGGGACCTGCCGGTGGAGGCCGGGATCAACCGGGTGGCCCTGCGATCGACGCTGGAGGCAGGCAAGGTCACGGTGACCGCGAGGGCCGAGGGGTTGGAGCCCGCGACCGTGACGCTGGACGTCGCGCCGCCGCCGGCCGTCGACGCCCCGCCGCCGGTCAGCCTGGCGCGCGGCCCGACCCCCTCGACGCCGTCGTTCAAGATCCGCCGCGTGACGGTGAAGCCCGTCGCCACGGCGGCCGGCTCGAATCCGGCCACCGTCGGCCTGGCCATGGACGACGACGAGATGACCCACTGGGCCAGCGACGGCCGGCTGGCCAACGCCTGGATTGAGTACCGGCTCGACAAGCCCCAGGTGGTCGACGCGGTGGTGCTGAAACTGATCGGCTGGCGCCTGCGGTCGTATCCGCTGCGCGTCACTCTGGACGGCGTCACGGTCTACGAGGGCGTGCCGGCCAAGAGCCTGGGCTACGTCACCCTGCCGCTAAAGCCGGTGAAGGGGACCAGGCTGCGCATCGCCCTGACCGGTCCCACCGTCGACCGCGACGCCTTCGGCAAGATCGTCGAGATTACCGGCGCGCGGGCGGGGCTGGACACCGGCGCTGAGAAGGTGGCGGCGGGCGGCGGCCTGGGGATCATCGAGGCGGAGCTGTATCGCAAGCCCTAGGCTGATCGACACTCAACGCCGTGCGTGGTCCTCGTCCTTCGACAAGCTCAGGATGAGGACCATTGTGTAGGCCTGAGCGGTAGAAAACCTCATCCTGAGCTTGTCGAAGGACGAGGTTTTCGCATCCGGACCAACGCTGAATGTCGATAAGCCCTAGGACAGCGGCCCCGAAGGCAGCTCGATCGTCGCCGCCAGCCCGCCTTCGGGGCGGTTGGCCAGGATCAGGCGGCCGCCCTGGCCCTTGGCCAGGGCCTGGACGATCGACAGGCCCAGGCCCGCCCCGCCGGTGCGGCGGTTGCGCGAGGCCTCGCCGCGTTCGAACGGGGCGGTGATGGTCTCAAGCACCTCGGCCGGCAGGCCCGGTCCGTCGTCCAGCACCATGATCTCGACGCGGCGGCCCAGGGGGCGGGCGTCGACCTTCGCCGCGCCGCCATAGCGCGCGGCGTTGTCGAGCAGGTTGTCGACCATGCGCCGCAGGGCCAGCGGCGAGGCCCAGGCCGCGCCGGCCGCCTCCGGCGCCAACGCGACCGGCTGACCCATCTCCCGGCGCAAGGCGACCAGGGTCTCCAGTTCGCGGCGAACATCGACCGACCGCGCCCCGTCGCCGCGTCCCGCGTCCTGGCGGGCGAACAGCAGGGTGTCGTCCAGCAACTGGGACATCTCGGCCAGGTCGCTCCCGGCCTTGGCGCGCTGGGCCTCGTCGGCGATGAACTCGGCCCGCAGGGTCAGGCGGGTCAGATAGGTGCGCAGGTCGTGGGCGATGGCCGCCAGCATCCGCGTGCGCTCGTCCATGAGCCCCCGGATCCGCCCCTGCATCGTGTTGAAGGCCACGGACAGTTCGCGCAGCTCGCGCGGACCCCGCAGGGGCAGGGCCTTGGCGTCGAGGTCGTCGCCGAACCGCGCGACCTCGTGGGCCAGCTGGCTGACCGGCCGGGTGGTCTGGCGCACCGCAAGGACCAGCATCAGCAAGGTGACGACCAGCAGGGCCGCGCCCGCCAGGGACACGCGGCCGAAGAACCGGCGGGCGGTCTCCGGGGCGCGGCGGCGCAGCACCAGCACCTCGCCGTCGGCCAGGCGCACCGACAGCCGCAGGGCGTGGCGGCCGGGCAGGGCGCCCTCGCGCAATCGGCCGCCGCGCCGGATGTCGATCCGCAGGTCGCGGCCGCCCAGCGCCTGGCGATAGGCCTCGTAGCCGGCGTCGCCGTCGTCGGCGGCCCGAGCGCGCAGCTGCGGGGGCGGGAAGTCGGTCTCCAGCGTGGTGCGGATGACGCCGGTGTCCAGCGCCTTCACCACCTTGGGCCGGGTCGCCGGCGGAACGGCTTCGACCGCCTCGACGATGGCCAGGGCTTCGGACGGACGGGGCAGCTGATAGAAGCGCACGCCGCCTTCGCCCTGGCCCTGCGGCCAGACCAGCAGGGCCGCGCCGATCACCAGCATCACCGCCAGGCCGGCCAGCAGGATGGCCGTCATGCGCGTGGAGAGGTTGTCGGACAGCATCATCGCTAGAGCCGTTCCGCCGGGGCGCTGAACAGATAGCCGCCGCCGCGCACGGTCTTGATCAGGGCCGCCCCGTCGGACGCCTCGCCCAGCTTGCGGCGCAGGCGGCTGAGCAGCACGTCGACGGCGCGGTCGAACGGCTCGGCGCTGCGGCCCCGGGTCCAGTCCAGCAGCTGGTCGCGGCTGAGCACCCGCTGGGGATGACGCAGGAAGGCCATCAGCAGGTCGTGCTCGCCGCCGGTCAGGACGACGGGCTTTCCGTCCGGATCGGTCAGGTCGCGGCTGGCCGTGTCCAGCCGCCAGCCGGCGAAGCCCAGCACCTCGCCCGGCGGCGGGCTGGCCACGCGATGGATCTCGCGGGTGCGGCGCAGGATCGCCTTGACCCGGGCCAGCAGCTCGCGCGGATTGTAGGGCTTGGGCAGGTAGTCGTCGGCGCCGATCTCCAGGCCGATCACCCGGTCGATGTCGTCGCCCTTGGCGGTGACCATCAGGATGGCGACGTCGCCGGCCGCCCGCAGGCGGCGGCAGACAGACAACCCGTCCTCGCCCGGCATCATGATGTCCAGCAGCACCAGGTCCACCCGGCGGCGGGCGGCCAGACGGTCGAAGGCCTCGGCGTCGGCGCAGCCCACGACCTCATAGCCCTCGCGGCGCAGCAGCCCCAGGGTCAGGTCCCGGATTTCGGCGTCGTCTTCCACCACCGCGATCAGCGTGTTGTCGGCCATGGCAAGGAAATGCCTGAAGCCCAGGCTCCGCGAAAGACGTGACCGGGCTCGTTTACACTTCGACACAGTTTGTCGGACGCGCGCAAACCGGGGATTGCCCGGCGATGGTCGGATGGCGACGTCGAGGGACACCGACCCCATTCCCATGGAGCCATCATGCGTAAGACTTCCATCCTGGCCGCCGGCCTCTCGTCCCTGGCGGTGCTGGCCGCCATGATCGCCGCGCCCGCCCAGGCCGGCCAGCACGGCCGTTTCGTCAGCGTCCAAGGCGCGCGCGGCCACGGCTATGTCCACAACCGCGATGTTAGCCGCCAGCCCGGCGCGATCTCGGTGTCGCGCGGGACCCAGACCAACGCCGGACGCGGCGTCGCCAGCAACCGCGAGGCCAGCTGGGGCGACGGCGCCTATCACGGCGGGGCCAGCCGCACCTTCAACAACGGCGCCTCGGCCAGCCGCAACACCAATGTCGTCAACAACGGCGACGGCACGGTCAGCTACGACCATTCGCGCACCGGCTACGACGGCTCGACGCGTTCCGTCAGCGGGACGGTGACCCGCCCCTGATCGAAGCGCGTCCAGGCCCGCCGCGCCAAGCTCCCCCAAACGGCGCGGCGGGCTGCTTTCCGGAGTCCGAAAATGAAGATCCTGACCCTTTCCATCGTCTGCCTGGCCGCCATGGCCGCTTCCAGCGCCGACGCCGCCTCACGCACACCCGGCGCGGCGCTCGACAAGGCCGACGCCGACCACGACGGCTACGTCACCCGCGACGAGTTCAGGGCCTCGCGCGCGGCCCAGTTCCAACGCCTCGACCGCAACGACGACGGCGTGGTGACGCTGTCGGAGTTCCCCCGCCTGGCAAGGTCCAACCGTCCCAAGGCCCAGGCCCTGAAGACCGTGATCACCCACGCCGACCGCGACGGCGACGGGCGGGTGACTCGCGCCGAGTTTGTCGATGGACCGGCCCCATTGTTCGATCGCGCCGACCGCGATCAGGACGGCCGCCTGTCGCGCGACGAGGTCGCCGCCGTCCGCGACCAGCTCGAGAGCCTGAAATGACGTCACGCCGAAGCGCTCTGCTGATCGTCCTGGCGGTCGCGGCTCTGAGCGGGGCCAGCGCGGTCGAGGCCGCCCAGCTGGGACCGGGCGCGCGAGGGCCGCTGCGCCAGCGCCTGCGGGAGAAGAAGGCCGAGGAAGAGCGTCCGATCGACCTGCAGGCCGTCCTGCCCGGCGCGCGCAGGCAGACCGAGGCCTACGGAACCGACGGGCCCCAGCGGCTGGACGTCTACATCCCGCCGGGCGCCCGCGACGCGCCGATCCTGATCATGGTGCACGGAGGGGCCTGGATGATCGGCGACAAGGCCAATACCGGCTCGGTCGAAAACAAGCTCAAGCACTGGCTGACCCAGGGCTGGATCGTGGTCAGCGTGAACTATCGGATGTTGCCCGACGCCATGGCCTACGAGCAGGCCGAAGACGTCGCCAAGGCGGTGCGGTGGGCGCAAGGCCAGGCCGAGAACTGGGGCGGCGATCCGCGGAAGGTCATCCTGATGGGGCACTCGGCCGGCGCGCACCTGGCGGCGCTGGTGTCGTCCCGTCCCGACATGGTCGGTCGGCCGTGGGCGGGGACGGTGGTGCTGGACTCGGCGGCCATGCAGGTCTCGTCGACCATGGCCGGCCGTCACCTCGGCTTCTACGACCGGGCGTTCGGCGCCGATCCCGGGTACTGGGCCAAGGCCTCGCCGATGGACCAGTGGACTCCCAGGGCCGTGCCGATGATGCTGGTCTGCTCGACCGAGCGGCCGGATGATCCATGCGACGACGCGCGGCGGTTCCAGGCCAAGGCCCGGGCGGCCGGACGCGACATGCCCGTCCTGCCCCAGGCCCTGACCCACGCCGACATCAACCGCGCCCTGGGCCTGCCGGGCGCCTATACCGACGCCGTGGACGCCTTCGTCGCGGGGCGGCTGAAGGGGCGGTAGTCGCCAGTTCCTCCCCCCACAGGGGGAGGGCCTATTGCTTCGCCTTCGCCACCTCCACCGCATACACGTGGTTGGCCCCGTGCATGTTGGAGCGGAACACGATCCACTTGCCGTCCGGCGTGAAGTTGATGTTCGGCTCCAGCCGGTAATCGTGGCCCTGCATGTTCACCAGCCGCTCGGTGTCCAGCACGCCCGGCTGGATCAGCGCCTCGGAGCCGGGGGCATGGATGCCGGCGACGTCCGGGATGGTGCGCGGGCGCATCAGGTACAGCCACTTGCCGTCCGGCGCGTGGGCGACCATCTCGCTGTCGCCACCGTCGCCGGCGAACAGCTTGCCGTCCGGCGAGGTGTTGAAGTGCACCGACCAGGCGTTGCGCTCCAGGTGCAGCCAGGTGCGCTTGCCGGTGGCGATCTCGTAGCCGGCCACCCAGAAGTCCTCGCCGCGCGGGGTCTGCAGGTCGTACCAGACGGTCTTGCCGTCGGCGCTGAACCACTCATGCCCGGCGATCTCCATGTTCAGGGTCCGGGTGTGGATCTTGACCGGCGCGGCGCCGGGCCCATTGGCGGGCTTGTCGGTGCGCGTCAGCCACAGGCGGTCGACCTTGTGCCAGGGACCCTCGTGGCAGAACATCAGCAGGTGCGGGTCGGTGGGCGAGAACTGCAGGTGGTTCAGCCAGTCGGTCGCCTGGTGCACCACCTTGCGCTCGCCGGTGGCCGTGTTGATCGTGAAGATCTCCATCGGGATGCGGCTGTCCAGGCGGGCGTTCAACTGCACCTCGCGGCCCTCGGCATAGGAGAGCTCGCGACCGTCCGCGCCCTTCACGTCGTCGGGATTGCGGGGCAGGGCGTCGGCCAGGTTGGGCGGGATCGCCACGTCGGTGCGGTTGGCCACGCCGGCCAGCAGGGTCTCGTCGGCGTTGATCGTCTGTATGCCCACGCCGCGGGGCAGCTTGGCGATCGGGCGGACCGTCCTGGTTTTCGGATCGACCGCCTCGACCACGCCCGAGCCGTCCTCGGCCATGCGCTGGTAGTAGACCTGGCCGGTCTTACGGCCGACGAACAGCAGCCGGACCTTGCCGTCGACCAGCGGCCGCAGGGCGTGGGTCTTCAGGTCCACGCCCGAGACGCCGTCCGGCGTGCTGATGACCAGGGTCGTTCCGTCGGGCGTGTAGCCGTTGAAGTTGAAATAGAGGCTGCCGCTGCCCGGCTTGTCCGACAGGCGGATCACGCGGTGGCCGGTGTCCTTGTCGATCCATTCGCGCGGCGGCTCGACCGCGCCGGGCTTCGGCTGGGTCACCGCGTCCTGGGCGCGGACGGACGGCGCCATCACCATCAGGGCCAGCGCCATCAAGGAGGGGGCCAGGGCGGAGAGGAGGGGAGCTTTCATCGACGGCCTCACTTGGTCCGGATGTCGGGGCGGGGCGGAGCCTTCATGCCTTCGCCCAGGTAGAAGCTGGTGTGCGGCGGCTGGTTGTAGGCGGTGTTCTGCCAGGCGATCGACACCCGATACTGCGGATCGTGCATCAGGCTCACTAATCGTCTCTGCGTGACGTAGGGCGTGGCGTAGATCCGCAGCGAGCGGTTGTCCTCGGCCCGCCAGATCACCTCCTCGCGCCAGTCGCCCAGGATGTCGGCCGACAGGACCGGGGTCGACTTGGTGCCGTTGTTGGAGGTCATGCCCTCGGCCGTCAGCAGGGGCTTGGTCTCGCCGGTCTTCCAGTCCCACTTGCTGATCTGGTTCTTGTCCAGCAGCTCGCGCAGGTCGTCGCCGTCCCACCAGATCGCGAAGTTGGTCTGGCGCGGATGCTTGACCCCTTCGATCGGCTTGCCTTGGGCGGTGTAGAGCAGGTCGCTGTTGGTCCCCCAGGCCTCGGCGCCGGGGAAGCGGGGGTCGATGTCGGCGGCCAGACCCCGGCCGGTGTCCCTGTCGGTCGGCGTGCTCCACAGCACCTTGCCGGTGCGGGCGTCGAGCATGGCCGCGCCGATCCCGCCGTTCTTGCCGGGGCTCTCGTGCACGCCGAACTTCTCGAGGCCCGGATGCGTGGGATCCAGATCGGACACGTGCATGGCGTCGCCGTGGAACAGCTGGGCGCTCCACAGACCCTTGCCGGTGTCGTCCACGATCATCGAGCCGTAGACGATCTCGTCGCGACCATCGCCGTCGACGTCGGCGACACTGAGCTGGTGGTTGCCCTGGCCGCCGAATGTCTCGTTGCCGGGGACGCTGCTGTCGAACAGCCAGCGCTGGGTCAGCTTGCCGCCTCGGAAATCCCAGGCCGCCAAAGTGGTGCGGCCATAGTAGCCGCGGGCGAAGATCAGGCTGGGCCGCTCGCCGTCCAGATAGGCCGTGCCGGCCAGGAAGCGGTCGGACCGATTGGCGTAGCCGTCGCCCCAGATCTGGGTCATCTGCTCGATCGTCGGCGCGTCGGTGCGCGGGTCCCGCGGCGGGCTGTAGGGCGCGCTGGCCAGGGCCTTGCCGGTCAGGCCCTCGAACACGGTCAAGTATTCGGGACCCTTGAGGATGCGGCCCTGCACCCTGGCCACCTTCGTTCCGTCGGGCAGGACCGTGGCGCCGGTCCGGTCGGCCTGGGGCCGCTCGCCGCCCGTCTCGCGCCAGTCGGCGTTGGCGTCGCCCAGCACCTTGCCGGTCCCGTCGACCGTGCCGTCGCCCGTGCGCATGGCCAGCTCGGCCCTGCCGTCGCCGTCCAGGTCATAGACCTGGAACTGGGTGTAGTGCGCGCCGGCCCGGATGTTGCGGCCCAGGTCGATGCGCCACAGGCGTCGGCCGTCCAGCGTATAGGCGTCGATGTAGACGTCGCCTGTATAGCCGCCGAAGGCGTTGTCCTTGGAATTGGTCGGGTCCCACTTGAGGACGATCTCGTAGCGGCCGTCGCCGTCCAGGTCGCCGACGCTGGCGTCGTTGGCGGTGTAGGAATAGGCCTCGCCGCTGGGCGTGACGCCGTCGGCGGGCGGCTGGAGCGGCAGGCTCAGATAGCCGTCGGCCCAGACCTTGGCGGGCTTGCCGGCGGGGGCCTCCTTGCCGCCGATCACGGCGCGGACCGTGTAGGCCGCGGTCGGATCGCCGGTCTTGTCGACGAAGTCCGTGGGGCCGGCCAGGGGCGCGGCGTTCAGCTTTGTCCCGTCACGATAGAGATTGAAGGCGGTCTTGGCCGGATCGTCGCCCAGCAGCCGCCAGCTGACCAGTACGCCGCCGTCGACGGCGGGCACGGCGACCAGGCCGCGGTCGAGGGCTTCCATTTGACGGGGTTTTGGCGCGCAGAGGGCTGATCCGCCCACGGACGACAGCGCCGTCGCGCACAACAGGGCGGCCGTCGCGACCCGGTTCTCACCACGCTTACTCATGCGTCGAATCCCTTGTGTTTCCCCGTTTTGAGCTCGCGATGGCCGTTCTTCGCGGCCTCGGGGTCGGCGTCAGGGCCGCCTCGCGAGCGTTGCAACAACCTTACACCACGGAAACAAAGTTCTGTCTTCCCACAAATTGCGTTGACATCTCAGTATGTGGAACTATTCCTATTGTATGAGAAATGCGCCGTCGTGCGCTGCGAGCCGCCCGTTCAAGGGCCGCCGCAGGGCCGGCAAGGCGCCCGGGGCCTTCGGGAGGCTCTAGGTCATGTAGAGGGAGGGAACCCATGCTTGCATCCACTCGCGGTCGTCGCGCGGCCGTTGCTACAGTGTCCTTGTTGGCCCTGGCCGCCGGCCTAGCCTGCGCCGGCGGCGCCCACGCCCAGAGCACCGCTTCCGGCTCGGCGGTCGAGGACAAGACCACCATCGAGGAAGTGGTCGTCGTCGGCACCCGCGCCAGTCTGCAGTCGGCCATGAACCGCAAGAAGCGGAACGGCACGATCTCCGATTCGATCGTCGCCGAAGACATCGGCCAGTTCCCCGACAAGAACATCGGCGAAGCGCTGGGTCGAGTGACTGGCGTCCAACTGGCCCGCGATTTCGGCGAAGGCAACGCTGTCTCGATCCGCGGCGTCGAACCCGACCTGAACCGCGTCGAGATCAACGGCATGAGCGTGCTGTCGACCGCGGGCAACCTGCAAGTCTACGGCGGCGGCGGCCGATCCAACGACTTCCGCGAACTGGCCGCCGAACTGGTCCAGTCGATCGACGTGTTCAAGGGCTTCACCGCCGACATGACCGAAGGCGGCGTCGGCGGCACGGTCTCGGTGACCACCCGCAAGCCGCTGGACTTCGCCAAGCCCACCATCTCGATGACCGCCTCGGCCCAGAAGCTGGACACGATGAAGGACTGGGCGCCGCGCCTGAACGTCATCGCCGCGGGCAAATTCCTGGACGACCGCCTGGGCCTGATGGCCAACGTCACCTACGACGAAGTGGACACGCGCGGCGACTTCGTCCGCAACACCTCGTGGGGTCGCTTCGCCGACTTCGACAGCTCGGCCGACAAGACCGTCCCGTACTACAATACCGCCTACAACAGCCAGATCAACGACCTGGCTCGCAATGTCACCAGCCAGTCGGCCTGTAGCGCACTGGTGACCCCCGACTCGACCCAGATCTCGTCGTCCAACCTGCGCACCGCCTGCCAGTCGCAATGGTACGACTATGCGCCGCGCACGGCTCGCTATGGCGTTTGGTATCGCAACGACAAGCGGATCTCGTCGGAGTTCACCGCCCAGTACCGGTTCAACGACCGCCTCGACGCCTGGGTCAGCTATAACTACGACGAGCGCAAGCAGACGCTCAACGACATCAACTACGGCACTGACTTCACCTCGGTCAGCCGTCTGCGCAACCTGGTCGGCACGTCATGCTCGGCGACCAACACCACCGCCAGCTCGGTCAAGGTCGACGCCAACCACAACGTCACCGGCTACACCCTGGGCAACTGCCTGGTTACCGCCAGCGCCGGCGGCAACCTGGGCTTCGGCATCAGCGCCCGCGACTTCGCCTACGACAGCAGCAGCGAATACGTCAGCTTTGGCGGCAAGTACCGGGGCGACCGCCTGCAGGTCGAGTTCATGGGCTCCAACGCCAACACTGACACGACCTCGCAGACCAACAACGTCAGCGTCAGCTTCGACACGCCCGGCATGGTCGTGAGCCTCGACGGCAACGGCGAGCCGTCGTTCAAGTTCGCCAGCGGCTACAGCCCGTCGGACGCCTCGGCGATCCGCCAGTGGCAGATCCAGTACCGCCCGTCGCTCGTGAACCAGAAGGAGCAGCAGTACAAGCTCGACTTCGACTACGACACGCACCTGCCGGTGATCCACAGGCTGGAGTTCGGCGGTCGCGCCACCGACTATAAGACCGAAGGCTACGGCTATGGCGGCTTCATCCTGGATGGCGGCGCCAACCCGTACTCGACCACGGACGACACCGTGATCTACAGCAACGCGGTGAACTCGACGGCGACGATCAACAACGCCGCGGGCGCTCCCGATCAGACAAGCCCGGTGCTGGGCACGACCTACACCACCGGCTACTGGGGTTCGTCGGAAGTCTGGTCGCGAGCCTTCTCTAACCAGGTCTTCGCCTCGGGCATGTCGCCCCTGCCGGCCAACTTCTACTTCGGCGGCGGCTCGATGCCGACCAGCTGGATGTACCCGAACTACGATGTGATCTCGCAGAATCTGAACACGTCGCACTTCAACCTGGACAACATGATCCACACCGTCGGCAACGACGGCAAGGCGCACGATCAGATCCCCTACCGGATCCAGGAAGAGACGAACGCCCAGTATATCAAGTTCGATTACGCCATCCCGATCGGGTCGTTCGACCTGGACGGCAACTTCGGCTGGCGGCGCGTCCAGACGAAGGTGAGCGCGGAAGGCGTCTCGACCCGCCAGCAAGCCTATGCGGCCACCAACGGCGGCACGGCGACGACCTACACGCTGTCCAACAGCCTGCGCAGCTACAAGAAGGACTACACGGTCTGGCTGCCCAGCTTCAACGCCGGCCTGTGGTTTGTTCCGAACAAGCTGTCCACGCGCTTCGGCTTCGCCCAGCTGATGGCCCGTCCGCGCCTCGACTTCCTGCTCCCGACCGTGACCTGCACCACCGACGCCGCGCCCGACGCCAACGGCGAGTTCGACGAACCCAGCTGCACGGCCGGCAATCCCGAGCTGAAGCCCTATCGCGCCAACCAGTATGACCTGAGCTTCGAATACTACCCGAACCAGGACACCCAGGTTTCGGTCGGTCTGTTCTACAAGGACATCAAGTCGTTCTACGTCTCGTCCCGCACCCTGCTGGGCAAGCGCGACGTCTACGGCGACGGCGTGATGTACAACTTCAACACCTACATCAACGGCGACGGCGCCAAGATCAAGGGCGTGGAAGTCACCGCCAAGACCGCCTTCACCTTCTTGCCGGGCTGGCTGTCGGGCTTCGGCGTCGATGGCAACTACACCTACCAGAAGGCCACCGAGGTGGGTCTGTACTCGATCCTCGACGGCTCGCCTCTGCCGTTCCCGGGCCTGTCGCCCGACAGCGCCAACGTGACCCTGTGGTACGACAAGGGGCCATTCAACGCGCGCGTGGCCTACAACTACCGCTCCAAGTACCTGATCTCGGCCGCCGACAACTCGGGCCAACCCGTCTATCGCGACGCGACCGGCTATCTGGACGGAAAGATCACGTGGAAGCCGGACCTCTGGAACATCCAGGGCCTGTCCTTCTTCGTCGAAGGCAAGAACCTGACCAAGGAAGAGGAACGCTCGACCGCCGGCGACATCCGCCTGACGGAACTGGGCTACTTCGGACGCCGCTTCTTCGTCGGCGTGACGGCGAAGTTCTAGGACCGGCGCCAGGCGGCGGACGTCCCGGTGTCGAGCCCGGGGCGTCCGTCGCCACGCTCTTCGACTGCACGATCTAGGGATGACTTTCAGGGCCACGCCGGCATGGCGCGGCCCTTTTTCCTGAGGTGAGAAGGCGCTGACCTACCGCGCCAGGGCGTAGATGCGGAACCGTCGCACCCGCAGGTGGCTCAGCGTTGTCCGCAGGCCGAACCAGCCGCGGGTGTAGGGCTCGGCGTCGTTCAGTTCGAACAGCTTGCGCTCGTCGTTCCAGTACTGGATCAGCCCGCCGTCGGCCACCAGCCGCACCGTCTGCCAGCGATTGGGGACCAGCCTCTCGTCGGCGGCCGCGTGGTCGTGCCGGGGCAGCAGCGGCCGCTCGCCGGGACGGCCTACATAGCGACGGAAACGGGTCGAGGTGTTGGCGTTGCCGCCCTGGCCCACATAGTAGGTCTTCAGGGTGTCGTAGTCGGCGAAGGCCCCCGTGCGCGGCGTGGCCAGTGGGCTGCCTCCGCCGGCGTCGCGGGCCATCCAGAAGGCGTTCAGGTCGCTGACCCGATCATGGGGGCCGCCCGCCGAGACCGCCTGGGCCTGGTACTGGATCAATACCGGACCGATCAGTTCGGGGCGGAACCACAGGGTCAGGCCGGCGGGCGTGTCGATGTCGAGCACGCCGCCCCGGACGCCGACCTTGGCCGGCTTTTCGGCTTCGAGCGTCCACTGGTCCAGACCGCGGCGGAAGTCGTCGGCGTGGAGGCGGCGGCCGCGCCGGGGGGGAGCGTCCGGGGCGGCGAGGGCGGGGGCGGCGGCCAGCCAGGCCAGTCCGCCGAGGACCGCGCGGCGCTTCATCGTTCGTCTCCATCCGTTGTCGCCGGGCCGACGCGTCGGGGCGGATCGGCGGCCAGGCCGGACACGGTCTCGCCGACGATCGGCCCCGCCCCCTGCGCCCAGGCCAGGTCCAGGCGCTTGAAGCAACCGCCGCGCACGGCCTGCAGCAGGATGGGCGGACGAGGATCGGGCTTCAGGGTCTCGATGCGCACATTGTCCAGCTTCAGGCCTTCGACGTGCCGGGCCCACAGGCCGTAGGCCGGGGTGGGGCCGAACATGCTGGGCTCCGGATAGGCCTGGGCCATGTCGTCGGGACGCCGGTCGGCCCAGGCCGCGTCGCCGCCGCCCGCATAGACCAGGCAGACGTCGGTCAGCTCGACGTCCTCGATCGGGTCGCCCTCCAGGCCGGCGATCGTGGCGGCGTAGTCCGGTAGGATGTCCCAGGCGGTCAGGCCGCGGACGCTGACCCGCCGGATGGCCCCGCGCGTCGCGCCCTCGGGGCCGCGCCCCCGGTCGCCCAGGCGCAGGAACAGCGGCGCGGTGGTGACCTCGCGCATGACGACATTGGTGATCGAGACGTCCTCGATCACGCCGCCGTCGACGGTCTCCAGGGCCAGGCCCCGCGATCGGGTGAAGACGCAGTCGCTGATGGTGATGTGGCGAAAACCGCCGTTGGACTCGGTGCCCAGCTTGATCCGGCCGGTGACGCGGTCCTGGTCCGGAGCCAGCCGCTGGGTGCGGCCCCGGGTCCCGTCCAGCATCGTGCCCAGGTCGAAGCCGCTGACATGGCAGCGCGTGATCTCGACGCGTTCGGTGGCGCGGGCCTCGCCCAGGGCCAGCGAGCTTTTCAAGACGATGGCGTCGTCGTTGGGCGTGTTGACCCGGCAGTCGGCGATGGTCACGTCGCGGCAGCAATCGATGTCCAGGCCGTCGCGGTTGGTGTCGATCCGCAGGTTGCTGATCGTCAGGTCGTCGCAGCCGGTGGCCAGCACCGCGAAGTGGCCGCCGCGCCAGATCGTGAAGCCGTCCAGGCGCACGCGGCGAGCGTTCTTCAGGGCGACGGCCTTGTTGCCCTGGCCGGCCATGGCCTCCAGGTCAGGAACCAGGATCGCCATTTCCTCGGCCGACAGATTGGCCATGCTGACCGGGAACTCGCCGGCCTGGCGGGTCCAGCGCGAGCCGGGGCCTTCGCGGGTCATGCCGACGCCGTCGATCATGCCGGGGCCGACGATCGCCACGTCCTCGACGTCCTCGCCCCAGATCAGGCTGTTGCGCCAATGGCTGTGGCCGAAGTCCTGGTACAGGTCGAACGGGTTGGGCTCGGCCGGGTCGTAGGCGCCCCAAGGGGCGCTTCTGGGACGCGCGGGGTCGGCGGCCTCCAGCACGCAGTCGTCTTCCAATCGCAGGGTGACGCCGCTCAGCAGCCGGATCGAGAACGACAGCCAGCGTCCCGCCGACAGCACGACCTGGCCGCCGCCGGCCGCGTGGGCGAACGCGATCGCCCCGTTGATCGCATCGGTATTGAGCGTCGCGCCGTCGCCCCGCGCCCCGAACTCTCGGACGTCGAACGACGCGCGGGTCATGCGTAGAGGCCGTGCCGCTTGAAGAAGGCGCTCAGCAGGGCCGGCCAAGGCATGGCGCCGCCGCCGGGGCCGTTCAGCCCGAAGCCGTGACCGCCGGACTCGAAGACGTGCAGTTCGCTGGCGATCTTCTGGGCTCTCAGGGCCTGGAACATCATCAGGCTGTTCTCCATCGGCACGACCTTGTCGTCGGCCGCGGCGGCGATGAAGGTCGGCGGGGCGTCGGTGGGGATGTCGTGCTCGGCCGACACCGCCAGGCGCTGGGCCTCGGTGGGACTGGTCCCCAGCAGGGACTTCAGCGAGCTGCCGTGGGCGTGGGGCGCGGTCATGGTGACCACGGGATAGAACAGGCCCGCCGCCATCGGCCGGGCCGACAACTGGTCGGCCGCGTCGATCGGGGCGTAGGTCTGTGTCGCGAACCGCGTCGCCAGCCGCGCGGCGACGTGGCCGCCGGCCGAGAAGCCGGTCACGGCGATCCGCTCGGGATCCAGGCCCCACTTGCCCGCATTGGCGCGGATCAGGCGGATGGCGCGCTGGGCGTCCTGCAGCGGCACGTCCGGACCCGCCGCCCAGCCGTCGGCCGGCAGGCGGTAGTCCATGACGAAGGCGGTCACGCCCTGATCGGCGATCCAGGCGTCGATCGAGCCGCCGGCCTTGCTGACCGCCACGCGGATATAGCCGCCGCCGGGGATCATCAGGATCGCCGCGCCGTTCGGCTTGGCCGGCCGGCGCATCATCAGCCAGGGCTTGGTGACGTTCAGGAAGGCGGTGTCGTTGGGATCGCCGCCGGGCTTGCGCAGGATCACCTGCTCGGCGACCGTGACCTTCTCGCCGCCGGGCGGCTTGCCGGGCCAGAGGTCCATGACCTCGATGGTCGAGGGCGCGGACGTCTGGGCGCGGGCCAGGCCCGGCGCGGCCAGGGCCAGGGCGCCCAGGCCCAGTAGGGCGCGGCGGTCGAGAGCGGGATCAGTTGCCACGGGGAGCCTCGGTGCTGTGGGCGACGCTGGGGGCCAGGACGAACGTATCGGGCGAGGGAGGCCTGGCCGGATCAAACGGCGGCAGGCCGTCGAGCAGATGCGCCGCCAGGTCCGGGACCTCCGCGCGGATGCCGGTCACCACGCACTCGGCCAGCACATAGGCGCCGTAGTTGTTGTGATGCGTGGCGTCCTTGCCGCCATCGCCGAACGCCTTCCAGGCGTCGGCGGGACCCAGGGCCTCGTAGAAGGCCGCGCTCATCGTCAGCAGGTCGATCACCGGCGCGCCGGTTTCGCGGCCCACGGCGCGCACGGCCTCGGGATAGTCGCCGTGGGTGTTCACGATCCTGCCGGCCGCGTCGAACTTGCGCCGGTGCATCGAGGTCACCAGCACCGGTTTGGCCCCGCGTCGCCGCGCCTCGCCGATATAGGCCTTCAGATAGTCGCGATAGGTGGTGGCGGCCTCGGCGTAGGTCTGGGGCCAGTTGGCCTTCTGGTCGTTGTGCCCGAACTGGATCAGCAGCCAGTCGCCCGGCTTGATGCGGCTGAGCAGCTTGTCCAGCCGGTGCTCGAACAGGAACGACTTCAGGGTCTCGCCGGACTCCGCGTGGTTGGCCACCGACACGTCGGGCTTGAAGAACCGGGGCAGCATCTGGCCCCAGCTGGCGCCGGGTTCGAAGCGCTGGTCGGTCACGGTGGAATCGCCGGCCAGATACACCACCGGCACGGTCACGGGCTCGACCCGCAGGCGGCGCACGGCGGGCGCCGGTCCGCAGAACTCCAGGGTCAGTTTGTCGTCCCAGTCGTACGAGCCTTCCTCGCGCGGATTGAGCAGCACCCGCACGCCGCCGGGGGCGTTGGGCGGCGGGGCGGCCAGGGCGGCGGTGCGGACATTGACGACGCATTCGACGGTCGCGGTCTTGCCGGCCTTGGCGACGATCCGTTCGGCCATCAGCCGGCGGGACTCGGCCTTGACCGTGGTGTCGGACGCCGCCTTGCCGCCCAGCTCCAGCGTCACCCGATAGTCGCCCTCGGGCACGGCGATCGAGAACAGGAACGGGCCGCCGACAACAGAGGAGGCCGGGGAGGGCTCGAAACCGTGGCCGACGGCCGGGTCGTAGACAGCGTCGCGCGCCACGCGGACATGTCCCGGAGCCGCCTTGTCGTCGCCGAAGTCGAAGGCCCAGGTCTGCATCGGTTTCACCGGCTCCGCCGCCCAGCTGGTCGCCCAACCCGAAGCCGGCGCGACGGCGAGGGCGGCCAGAACGGCGCGTCTAGGCAACATCAAGGCGCCTCCCTCTGCGATCCGCGTCGCGCTGCGTTGATCCCAGAAATATCGGCCGTGCCGCGTCAGGGCAACGAATTTCACATTTCGAGATTAAGTCCCGCAAAATGAAACTCAAGGCTTGACGATGGGCAGGGTGAGCGTGGCGGGCTTCAGGCCCGGGGCGTGGCGACGGCGTCGGCAAGGTGGGGCCGGCAAGATCGACTGGCCGCGGCCGTTGTCCGCCCCCCACGCGGCCGGGGTGCGCGATTTCCTCGTCGAGCAGGAGCCGACCTTCGCCCATTCACGGCTGGACTCGGTCGGGATCAGTTTCGGCTATCTGTCGAAGCCGCGGGCCTGAAACGCGGGTTCGCCGGCTCCGCGCGCGCCGGAGCAAAACCGATATCGATGTCCGGGAAATGGTCGGGGCCCAAACCGAAAGGTTTGGGCCCCGATGGTGCCACGACAGGGACTCGAACCCTGGACCTCAGCCTTACCAAGGATGCGCTCTACCACTGAGCTACCGCGGCGAAGAGGAGGGGGCGTATAGCGAACCAAACGCGGTTGGCAAAGACAAAATCGTCTTGACCGATCGTCGCAGCGCTTTCACCTGTGGAAGGATGAGCCAGAACCCCAAGCTCCATAACGAAAAAGCCGAGCGCGAAGCGCGGCTGGCCCAGGCGCTGCGCACCAATCTTCGCCGCCGGAAGGCCGCGCCCGCTGGATCGGACAAGGGGGCGGCCAAACCGGAACCGTCCCGTTCGGACGACGAGACGCCCTCCGACTAGGGAGGAACCTTGAGGAATCGGTGCAGGCCCTTGCGCGGGCTATTGCAACCAGTAGAACCGCCCTTTCACATGTGACCGCGCGGCGACATCCCCCCGAAGGCCGCGCGACGAGGGACTTTCATTGGATCGTATCGCCATCACCGGCGGCGCGCAGCTGAACGGGATCATCCCGGTGAGCGGCGCCAAGAACTCGGCCATCAAGCTGATGGCGGCCAGCCTGCTGACCGACCAGCCGCTGCGTCTGACCAACATGCCGCGCCTGGCCGACACCAAGTTCCTCGGCAAGCTGCTGACCCGCCTCGGCGCGAACGTCGACGAGTGCGAAGGGCCGGACGGTTCGGAAACCATCCTGCACGCGGCCGAGATCACCAGCGGCTTCGCGCCCTATGACCTGGTCCGCCAGATGCGCGCCTCGTTCAACGTGCTGGGCCCGCTGATCGCCCGCACCGGCCAGGCCAAGGTCAGCCTGCCCGGCGGCTGCACCATCGGCGCGCGCCCCGTGGACCTGCACCTGCAGGCCCTGGAGGCCCTGGGCGCCAAGATCGATCTGCACGAAGGCTACGTTTACGCCCAGGCCCCGCGCGGCCTGAAGGGCGCCGAGATCGCGTTCCCGTTCGTCTCGGTGGGCGCCACCGAGCACGCCATGCTGGCGGCCGTGCTGGCCGACGGCGTCACGGTGATCAAGAACGCCGCCTGCGAGCCCGAGCTGCTGGACCTGCAAATCTGCCTGAACGCCATGGGCGCCAAGGTGGAAGGGGCGGGGACCCCGACCATCACCATCACCGGCGTGGCCAAGCTGCACGGCGCGACCCACTCGGTGATCCCCGATCGGATCGAGATGGGCACCTACGCCGTGGCCGCCGCCATGGCCGGCGGCGAGGTCCAGCTGACCCGCGCCCGACCCGAACTGATCGACAGCCTGCTGGTCAAGCTGGAGGAAGCCGGCGCCGGCGTGATCCGCACCGAGGACGGGGTGATCATCAAGCGCAACGGCCACCGCCTGGAGGCCGTCAATGTCGAGACGCAGCCCTATCCGGGCTTCGCCACCGACCTGCAGGCCCAGTTCATGGCCCTGATGACCACGGCCAAGGGCGAGAGCCACATCCGCGAGACCATCTTCGAGAACCGCTTCATGCACGCCCCCGAGCTGATGCGCCTGGGCGCCGACATCTCGGTGTCGGGCGGCGAGGCCGTGGTGCGCGGCGTCGCCCAGCTGGAAGGCGCCGAGGTCATGGCCACCGACCTGCGCGCCTCGGTCAGCCTGGTGATCGCCGGCCTGGTGGCGCGCGGCGAGACCACGGTCAGCCGCATCTACCACCTGGACCGCGGCTTCGAGCGGCTGGAGGAAAAGCTGGGCGCTTGCGGAGCCCAGGTGCGCCGGATCAAGGGCGAAGCCGAAAGCGACCTCGACCATGGCTGAGCTCGCGCCGCTGAAGCTGCTGGCCCAGGACGCCGAGGACCTGGCGGTGATCTCGGCCGCCCTGCAGGACGCCGTGGCCAAGATCGGCGACATTCGCTGGGACGCCTCGGCGCGCACCCTGACCCTGGCCTGCAACCGCTTCCGCTGGGAAGCCGCGGGCAAGAAGAAGGGTGAGCGCATCCGCTCGGCCCTGCAGCTGGGCGACGTCACCGGCGTCCAGGCCCGCAAGCTGCGCCGCGACGCCAAGGGCGCGGTGGTGGAGCTGCTGTCGGTGGCCTTCGAGCCGGGCGAGGCCCCGGGCGGCGCCGTGCTGCTGACCTTCGCGGGCGGCGGCGACCTGAAGGTCAGCGTCGACTGCCTGGACGTGATCCTGGCCGACCTGTCGCAAGCCTGGTCGACCTCGCGCCGGCCCGGGCACGCGGACTAGACGGAGGACGCCGAGCGGCGATCCAAGGCCTCAAGTCAGGCAAAGGTTGGCGGATGTGAAGCTCGCCCGCCCCCGTGCTTCCTTCGCTCTGCGTCGACGTCCCTTCTCGCCCCGGCCTGATGCTGAGGCGCGAAATCTTCGCCAACATTCGTCTACGGCGGCGCGCGATGGTCCCCCGGATCACGATTGGATCCGCGACGTGGGTCAAGTCCAGTTTGGCCGCGAGTAGACATTCGCGGAATTTCGCGAGAGCATCGGCCCCAAGCTTGACTGGGTGGGCGGACGCGTCGCCAGCCTGAACGATTTGAGCGGCGTGTGTCGGGGGGCTGATGCTCAGGAATATTGCGATGGCCGTCGCCGCTTGGGCGGCGGTGGCGACCTCAGCCGTCGCGGCGTCGGAATGGCGACCGGACATCACCTTCAACTACGGTGAACCGCAACTGGCCGCTTCGCAGGGTTCGACGCCCGGCGCCTTCTATCTCGACAGCGCCTTCCAGGACGCGGGCGGGCGCGTGGAACGTCTCGGCTACGATCCCAAGACCCTTGCCGGGGTCTATTTGGGATGGCCGGCGACCACGCTGGTGAATGACCATTCCTATCTGGCCAGTCCGCAGCGCTACTTCATTCAGGTGTCGACCGAAGGCCAGGCGCTGGAGGGCCACGCGGTCCTGACCTTCTTCCGGTTGGCCGGAGACAAGGTCGTCATCGACGGCGCCTTCGGGTTGTACAGCGTCGCCGGCCAGGACGATTTCACGCCGTCATTCCTGCTCTATCGCGGCGAACCGTTCGCCGACGAATGCTACGCCGAGCGGACGCGGGACCGGGACGACGAGAGCGACGACGACAGTCCGACGCCCGCGCGGGTGTTTTCCGAAGCCAACGGTCTATCCGAGCCCAGATGGACCCGCGGCTGCTATCGCGCGCCTTCGGCCGCGGCCCAGGCGGCCCTGCGCGCTCATCTCACGGGCTATTTCGGTCCGCTCCCGCACGCGCTCGCCGGACGTCTTTTGACCGACCCCGGCGACGCGACCTTTCTGAGCGTCGACGCCGACGACTATGCGATCAAGCTGGCGGGCATGCGAAAGCGCATGCCCGAGGCTCCCAAGGTCGTGGATCCTGGATATGTGCGGGGCGAGTTCCAGACGCATTGGCGAGCGGCCGCCAACCTGGTGTGCATGAACCTCTACCCGCTCGATTGCCGGGGCGTCGCGCCGGGAGCCGCGCTTTGGCCGCAGGCTCATCTGGGCGCCTTTTTGCGAGAGCACCGCCGCGCGGTGGATCTGGGCGGTCCCAGCCTGGTGCGGTTCGAGGCCGATGACACGCCGAGGGCGCTGCGCATTATTGGGCCCGCGGCGAACCAGACGGGCGCGCCGGGCGACGATCTGGTCTGCCCGGCCAGCTGGCGTCCGTTCTCCTGGGGCCCCGCGGGCTCCCAGATGCGCTATTCGGCGTTTCGAGGCCGGCTGACGGACGGCTACCCGGAAGGCCAAGGGACCTTGTTCCTGCTGCCCGCCGACTGTGAGGTTCTGCGGCAGGCGCCCGAAGGCGAGGCGCGGCTGGAAACCTCCTTCGTCCGCGGCGTGCCGAATGGACAGTTCACGCTCTACAACGCGATCGGAAAGCTCGTGCTGGCCGGCGCGATGAAGGACGGCCTGCTGGACGGCGAGGTTCACCGCTATGGCGACTTCGGCACGGAGATCTCGACGGTCCAGTACCGATCCGGCCGCCTCGCCGACGGCGACTTCACCTTCTATGACCTCGACTACCTCGCCAGCGTCCTGGCCCCGCCCCCGGCGCGCCAGTTCTTCCGCGGCAAGGTCAGCGGCGAGGAGCTGAGCGGCGCCTGGAGCGATCTGGTCATCACCCTTGGCGCGGAAGGCCAAAGGGTGGGGCTCTACAAGGGGCGTCAAACCGTAGAGCTCTCCGACGGAGAGACGATCTCGGGGCCGGTCTTTCCCGACTACGACCGCCTGCGCTACCGCTTCACGGGCCAAGGGGAATACGACTGGCCCAGCGGCGCGCGGCTGGTCGGCGATTTCGACCCCAAAGGCGAGGAAGGCATTCGAGGCCGGGCCCGATACTACGACCCGCGGCGTGGCCGCTGGTACAACACCACCGTCGACGCCAACGGGCGCTTCACCTGGACGGTCGTGAAGCGGGTGCGCAGACCCTGGTACGAAAACGTCGCCCCCGAACTGAAGCGCTGGGTCGACACCGTCGTGGACCAGGTCGATCGTGGGGGACACGGCTTCGAGCATTTCATGTGCCGCCTGACGGGGACCGAGGAGGGCCGCAACTGTTCGGTGTCGGCCGGCGTGCAGGTCGGGACGGATGGCCCGGTGCTGACCGACGGCTTGGGCACGCCCTCGGCGCTGCCCTTGCGCGAGGATCCCGACTGGGCGGCCCGCCTGGACTGGGCTCACGCGACGGAGCTGCAAGACGTCGAACACGGAGACGACTCCCTGTCGCCCTTCTTCGCGGACGTGCGGGAGTTGCGCGTGGGGCGGACGCCGGCGGACCTGACCGGCACGGTCTGGTCGCCTCTGATCTACATGGGAACCCCGACGGTGAGCGGCGAGGAGCGTAGCGACTCGCACGGCCAGGGACATTTTCTCTCGCCGCGGCGCAATGACGACGGCTCGCGCCGGGTTCACCTGGGACGGGATTACCTGGCGGCGCCGGGCGACCCCATCCTCGCGCCCATGGACGGGATCGTCACGGTCGCCCGCTACGATCCAGCCAACATCTATCGATGCTTCATCCAGATCACGAACCCGCAGGGGCGCGCGGTGGAGATATCCTATGTCGCGCCTCTGGGGCGCGCCGGAGCGGGGCCGGCGAGCATCAAGGCCGGCACGTACGTCACCCGGGGCACCATGGTGGGACACGCGGTCGACATCTCGCCGGTCTACGGACCCCACGTGGGCAACCATGTCCATGTGCAGTACTTCGTGCCCAAGCCCGGGGCCGCGGCCGGCGTCGGATGGTGGGTGTCCTACGACGGCGAAACCTGGGTGTCGAAGCAGCCGAGACCTTGACCGGCCGCCCCTCCGAGCGAAGCCGAGATTTCCGCGCTCCAGACCAGGGCGACGCGCCGCCGCGAAGCCCGGATCGGACGGGTTCACGCGTATTTTGCTGGCCACGGCGCGGGATCGTGGCTATCGGCCCGGTATGATCGAACCTCATCCGTCAGGCGGCTATATCCTGGAAGAGCTCGTGGTCGGGATGACCGCCGAAAAGCGCGTCCCCATCACCGAGGAACGCATCCAGCGTTTCGCCGAGGCCTCGGACGACTTCAATCCGGTGCACATGGACGAGGCCTTCGCGTCCAAGACCGCCTATCGCGGGCGGATCGCGCACGGCCTGCTGTCGGCGTCGTTCGGATCGGCGGTGGTCGGCACCATCCTGCCGGGCGCGGGCGCGATCTATCTGAGCCAGACCCTGGCGTTCCACAAGCCGGTGCGCATCGGCGACGTCGTGGCCGCTCGGGTCACCGTTTCGGCCATCGACGAGGTGAGCGCGCGGGTCACCCTGCGCTGCGAAGGCTTCGTCGGCGACGACCTGATCATGGACGGCGAGGCCGTCGTCCGCGTTCCGCGCCGTCGTCGGCCCGCGAAGGCCTGACGGGCGCCGTCGCGGCAATCGTGGCGGCGCGGCGCCTGCGTGCTTAACTGACCCCTGGACGGCGCGCGACCGGCGAGGCCGCCACTTGAGGGAGGCGACCATGGTCATTTTCAGCGTGCTCTATCCCGCGACGCCCGGCGCCAGGTTCGACCAGGCCTATTACGACGCCGTCCATATTCCGCTGGTGAAGGACGCCTTCACGTCGACCGGCCTGACGGGCGTGCAGGTGCTCAAGGGCCTGCCGGGACCCGACGGCGGCGCGGCGCCGTTCGTGGTCATGGTCAACCTGACCTTCGAGGGCCCCGAGGCGCTGGCCGCCAGCCTGGGCGGTCCTCGCGCCCCCGAGGTGCTGGGCGACGTCGCCAAGTTCACCGACATCCAGCCCGTGACCCAGGTCAGCGCGCCGGGCTAGGGCGCGCTTTCGGCGAACATGGTTAATTGCGCCTTAACCATGATCCCGCCAATTGACCCCGTGTTTCAGGCTCGTCGCGATTCGTAATCTCGCGACGACTTGTCGAGGGCGTCATGGTCAGCAGCGTTACCAACGGCTACGCGACAAATCCCTATCTCGCCGCCAGCGCGGCCTCGACGGCCGCCGCCGCGGGGAACGCGACCGACAGCGCCGGCTCGGCCGGAGCGGCGGCCAAGACCAGCAATCCCGGCGACACGGTCACCCTGTCGCCGGAGGCCAAGGCCGCCCTGGCCGCTCAGACCGACAACCGCACCACCGACGCGATGGTCGCCGACGCCCGCTCGGCGCTGAACAAGCTCTTGGCCGACGCCAAGGCGCCCAGCGCCCTGAAAGACGGCAAGGCGACGATCGACGTTTCGGGCCTGGACCGCCGCACCCTTTTCGCCATCGCCAGCAACAAGGGCGGCAAGTTCTCGATCGAGGAGCAGGTGGTCGCCAGCCTGCGGATCAAGGCCAACCGCGACACGTCCATGTCGGCCGCGGCCTCGGCCATGCGGGTGACCGGCGACTATGCTGGGCTCTACAAGGCCGCCCTGACCAATCTCGACGCCGCCGGGCCCGAGGAGAAGGCGGCCGGGCAGTGGGCCAAGGACAAGGCGGCCCTGACCGAGGGCCTCAAGCAGGCCACCGCCAAGCCCGGCGTGCAGCCCACCGGCATCGACGGCGATCCGGTCGCGGCCTATCTGAAGGACGTCGGCGGGGTGGTCGCCAATCCCCGCACCCGCGACATCGGCAAGGTCGCCTCGGACGTCCGCACCGTGCTGGACAAGCAGTACGCCTCGGCGACCGGGGAGGGGATGGCCACCGACGAGAACAGCGGGACGATCGACTTCTCCAAGTTCGACGGCCGTTCGCTGGCCGCCGTCGCCCTGAACAATGGCGACCAGTTCTCCGAGCATGAGATCGCCCAGGCCGCCGAAGAGGTGCGCACCCGCAACCGCGACAGCGTCTCCAGCACCTACGCCGGCGCCAAGGGCTCGGACAGCTCGGCCTTTGGCAAGAGCCTGATCACCCAGTACGCGGCCATGAGCGACGAGGAACGCCAGGCCGCCGGCTGGACCCCGGCCCTCTACGACAAGATGGTCGAGATGCAGAACCTCTCGGACAAGCTGGCCTCGCTGTTCAATCCCGACGGCGGCGTCAACACGGGCGGGACCAGCTTGATGGACTACATCTGAGCGGTTCCCCAACCCCGGCGATTGGCCCTAGACCGGGCACAGAGCTGAGCTAAGACGGTGAGGACCACTTCGCCGTAGATGGACTCGGCTCCCCATGACCTCGATCAAGACCACCACCCGCGCCGCCCTGTTGGCGCTCCTGCTCTGCGGCGTCGCCGCGCCCGTCCTGGCCCAAACTCAAGCACGGGGGACCACGCCGCCCATCCCCGCGATCCTGACGACGCCGGAAGCCCACGACATCCACTCCTACGCCCAGCCGCGGGTGGCGCGGGTCACCCACGTGGATCTGGACCTGACCGCCGACTTCGCCGGCCAGAAGATGACCGGCACGGCCGCCCTCGACATCGCCGCCGCGCCGGACGCCAAGGAAGTGGTGCTCGACAGCAAGGGCCTGGTGATCAAGGCGATCACCGACGACAAGGGCGCGGCCCTGCCGTGGACCTTGGGCAAGGCTGATCCGAACCTCGGCGCGCCGCTGACGGTGACCCTCAACGGCGCCAAGCGCATCGTCATCAGCTACGACAGCGCCCCCGGCGGCGCGGCCCTGCAGTGGCTGACCCCGGCCCAGACGGCGGGCAAGGCCAAGCCTTACCTGTTCAGCCAGGGCGAGGCGATCCTCAACCGCACCTGGATCCCCACCCAGGACAGCCCCGGCATCCGCCAGACCTGGACCGCCCGCATCGTCGCGCCCGAGGGCCTGAAGGCGGTGATGAGCGCCGAGATGCTGACCCCGGACGGCGAGCCCGTCGCCGGTGGCGGTCGCGCCTACCGCTTCAAGATGGACAAGCCGGTCGCCTCGTACCTGATCGCCATCGCCATCGGCGACATCGCCTTCACCCCGCTGGGTCAGCGGACCGGCGTCTACACCGAGCCCTCGGTGATGAAGAAGACCGCCTACGAGCTGGTCGACGTCGAGAAGATGGTCGAGGCGGCCGAGAGCCTCTACGGCCCCTATGCCTGGGGCCGCTACGACCTGCTGGTGCTGCCGCCGTCGTTCCCGTTCGGCGGCATGGAGAACCCGCGCCTGACCTTCGCCACGCCCACCATCATCGCCGGCGACCGCTCGCTGGTCAGCCTGGTGGCCCACGAGTTGGCCCACTCGTGGTCGGGCAATCTGGTCAACAACGCCACCTGGTCGGACTTCTGGCTGAACGAGGGCTTCACCGACTATTTCGAAAACCGGATCATGGAGAAGCTGTACGGCAAGCCGCGCGCCGACATGCTGGCCGACCTGGGCTGGAGCGACCTGCAGGCCGCGATCAAGGACGCCGGCGGCCTGACCGGCGCCGACACCCGCCTGCACCTGGACCTGACCGGCCGCGATCCCGACGACGGCATGACCGACATCGCCTACCAGAAGGGCGCGACCTTCCTGCGCACCATCGAAAAGGCCGTCGGCCGCGAACGCTGGGACGCCTATCTGAAGGACTACTTCGCCCGTCACGCCTTCCAGTCGCAGACCACGGCCGGCTTCGTCGCCGACCTGCGCGCCAACCTGATCAAGGGCGACCCGAAGCTGGAGGCCGAGATCGGCATCGACAAGTGGGTCTATGAGGTCGGCCTGCCGGACAACGCCGTGCACGTCCATTCGGCCGCCTTCCCGGCGGTGGACGCCCTGGCCGCCGCCTACGCCAAGGGCGGCCCGGCCCCGGCCGCCAAGTGGACCGCCTGGAGCACCCCCGAGCGCACGCGCTTCGTCTCCAGCCTGCCGCGAGCGCTGT
The DNA here is from genome assembly GCF_001426905.1 of Caulobacter sp. Root1455. Taxonomy (GTDB): domain Bacteria; phylum Pseudomonadota; class Alphaproteobacteria; order Caulobacterales; family Caulobacteraceae; genus Caulobacter. The sequence continues at coordinate 17,652 of NZ_LMFQ01000009.1, read as the reverse complement.
CAGCGGAGCGTCTCGCGACACTCGATAAAGCCTTCGGCCTGTCGGCCCAGGGCAACAGCGAGATCCGCTTCGTCTGGCTGGAGCTAGCCGTGGCCAACCGCTACGAGCCCGCCGTGCCGTCGCTGGAGGCCTTCCTGACCGACCAGGGCCGCCGCAAGTTCGTCGCGCCGCTGTTCAAGGACCTGATGGCCCAGGGCGACTGGGGCCAGCCGATCGCCAAGCGGATTTACGCCAAGACCCGGCCGCTCTATCACGCCGTCACTCGGCAGACGGTCGACGGGATCGTGAAATAGCCGCTTGGTGAAATAGCGGTTTCTGGAAAAATCGCGCGTTTTCGTCCTTGAACGTCGTTTTTGCCGACGAAAACGCGCGAAATGGCTCGATTTTCGTTCGAAAGCGCGAGGAAAATCGCTCGTTGCGCGAGTTTTCGTGTTAACCGTGACCTTGCGCTCCCGTCAGAGGAGCGGGCCTCGTTAGGGAGAGATCGCCATGGCTGACGCCGTGTTCGCGACCCGTGTGCGTGCGCGTTCCGTGTTCTTCAACAAGTGCGACATCAACAAGCCCGAGGCCGTCGAGCTTCGGCACGCGGGCCCCTGCATCCAGTGGGACCGGGTCGGCATCGTGGCTATGGTCCTGGTGTTCGGGGCGGGCCTCGCGACCCTGGCCTATGCCGGGATGGGCTGATCGCTTCTCCTCTCCAAAACTGTCATCCCGGGCGTAGCGAAGCGAAGACCCGGGACCGACCTGGAGCGCCGAGCTCACGCGCCGGTCCCGGATCGGCGCGCTGCGCGCTTGTCCGGGATGACGGGTGGGAACTTTCCCCGTGACGCACACTGTTCGCTGACCCATGCTCCGCCCACGACACGATCGCGGGGGCGACATGGATCAGCAGCTGGATAAAAAGACGGGGCAAGCCGGCAACACCCTCTGGAATCCCGACCTGGCCCCGACCACGGCCGCCCAGCGCACCTGGCGGGCGCGGCACTACGCGGCGCTGTGGCTGGGCATGGTCATCGCCGTGCCGGCCTACATGCTGGCCGCCGGCCTGATCGAGCAGGGGATGTCGGCGGGGCAGGCGGTTTGGGCCGTGCTGCTGGGCAATGTGATCGTGCTGATCCCGATGCTGCTGATCGGCCACGCCGGCGCGAAATGGGGCGTGCCGTACGCGGTGCTGGCCCGGGCCTCGTTCGGCTGGCGCGGCGCGCGGGCCCCGGCCCTGGCCCGGGCGATCGTCGCCTGCGGCTGGTACGGCATCCAGACCTGGATCGGCGGCGGGGCGCTGCTGACCCTGCTGGGGGTGATGGTCGGCAAGAGCCTGGTCGGGCCGATGGTCCCCGGACTGGGCATAGGCGTCGGCCAGCTGCTGTCGTTCGCGGCCTTCTGGGCCATCCAGCTGCTGTTCGTCACCAAGGGCCTGGAGACCGTGCGCAAGCTCGAGACCTGGACCGCGCCGGTCAAGATCGTGGTCTGCGGCCTGCTGGTCTGGTGGGCGCTGAGCAAGGCCGGCGGCCTGGGCCCCATCCTGCACGAGCCCAGCGCCTACGACGCCGGCGGCGCCAAGGCCGGCCGGTTCTGGAAGGACTTCGGCCCGGCCGTCACCGCCATGACCGGCTACTGGGCGACCCTGGCCTTGAACATCCCCGACTTCACCCGCTTCGCCCGCAGCCAGAAGGACCAGATCGTTGGCCAGGTCGTGGGCCTGCCCGGGCCGATGGCCCTGCTGGCGACGATGAGCGTGATCGTCACCTCGGCCACGGTGCTGATCTACGGCAAGCCGGTCTGGGACCCGGTGGCGCTGGCGGGAAACATCGGCGGGATCGGCGTGCTAGTGGGCCTGCTGATCATCAGCCTCGACACCGTGTCCTGCAACATCGCCGCCAACCTGGTCGGGCCGGCCTACGACTTCTCGGCCCTGTGGCCCAAGCGGATCAGCTATCGGACGGGCGGCTACATCACCGCCGCCATCGGCGTGATGATCATGCCTTGGAAGCTGCTGGAGAGCACCCAGGGCTACATCTTCGTCTGGCTGACCGGCTACGGCGCCCTGCTGGGGCCGGTGGCCGGGATCCTGATCGCCGACTACTGGCTGCTGCGCCGCGCCCGGCTGGACGTCGAGGCGCTGTACGATCGCGCGGGGCGCTACACCTACTTCAAGGGCTGGAACCTGGCCGCCGTGGCGGCCTTCGCGATTGGCGTCGCGCCGAACCTGCCCGGCTTCCTGAAGGCGGCGGGCCTGCAGGCGGCGGCGGGGATCGGGGCGCCGTGGACGAGGCTGTACGACTATGCGTGGTTCGTCGGGGCGGGGATCGCGGCGGGGGTCTATGTGGCGGCGATGCGGGCCGGCGGCGGGGCGAAAGCGTCGGCTGTCGGGTGAGAGGCTGAGGTCTGCTTTCGCCCCAGAGCGGACGCAACCAACGTCCGCTTGCCGGGCCTGACCTGTTGGCTATGGAGCGATCGACCAGCGGCGAACGGCCTGAGTGATAGCAATCAGCGTCGTACCGCTGGCGTCGAAGGCGATATCCGATTGGAACGCGTCGTCGTATGGCAAGACACGGGCGTTTCTCCACCCGTCTGCGGATGTGAGCACCTCTATTCGGTCCGAAAAGGCGAAGGCCGCCTTTCTGCCATCAGCCGACATGGTGACGGTCCTAAGCCAGTCATCACGCCACGTCGCCAACGATTGAGCATTGGCCGTCGCTCCTGGTGTGGCGGGAGCGGTGATCAGTGAGGCGGTGTAGACGTGGGTGTCGGAGTTGTCTTGGATGCGGAGCGCAACTTGTCCGTTAAAGTCGCCAGCATAGTGGTCCCAAGGCTCCAACATTTGTAGGGCCGGCGCATAGGTCGTAGCCGCCTCAGGGGCGTCGTGACCGTCGAGATCGATCGCTCTCAAGGTGTCCTCTCGATCACGATAGAGGAATGCGTTTGGGCCCGCTCGCCACAGCAGCTTCCCAATAAACGCTGTATCAGCGACTTTGATTTCGCCTCGACGGTAGAACAGGAAAAGACCCCGTTCTGGCATCCTCCCAGACGCCGAATGAAGACGGATCAGCCAACCATCGGGGACGTCGATCCTTTCGCCGATCTCCGCCTCAAAAGGCAGATCCAATGCTGCCGCTTCGCGGATTTGACCGCCGTCCCTATAGCTCCAGATCGTTAGCCGACGGCTTGCCGCTTGAAGCGTGTCCTTAGCCTGCGTGCGGGCCCAATAGACTTGGCCGGAGGGATCAAAGCCGAGCATTCGCGCGTCCAAATGGAGACCGATCGTCACCATTCGCTCGCCACTATCAGGCGCGGACAGCACCAACCGCGTTTCGACCGGGCCTTGCGTAGGCAGGCAATCGACGATCCAGCCGAAACGGCCAGTGCCCGGAGCAGCGGCGAGTGATTGAAACTTTGGAGCGCTACAATAAGCTTCTTCGGCCGGTCTGGCCGTGGCGCGTCCAATGTCGATAACGTATGTGACGAAGATCGTTCCCATCGCAGCGAAGATACGAAGAGCCGAGCGGAACGTAGCGAACATGACGACCTTCAAGTTAAGGTAGAGCTTGGAGATCACCTAATCCGTGGGCATCACCTAAGACAAGCATGTCCGCGTTCCACCCATCTTGGACATCTGAAACGTCCGCTTGGCGCAAGCCCCCATCCGCTCCGGATGGGGCCACGCCTTAAAGCCTTGGTGGATCGGAGCTCTGGCGTCTGACCGAGTCAGGGACCGCCTCCGGCGGCCGCATCGCGGCGACGCGGCGCGTCGTCCTTGACTCGGTCAGACGCCAGAGCAGGCTCGCCATCAAGGTTTCAAGGCGCGGCCTCGCCGCTGCGGGCTCCCTTCTCCTCCCCCGCGATGCGGGTGAGGAAAAGAGCGCCGGGACGTCGGATGGCGCGCGCCTCGTCCGTCCTTGGGGTGGGCTGGGTCACACGAAAGGACGAAGCGACGAAGGTCACCCAACATCTCTGGTTCGAAAAGGACATGGAGGCGGCGATCGGCTTCTATACCGGCCTGGTTCCCGACTCCCGGATCGAAAGCGTCTCGGCGGTGATGGCCGACAACCCGTCCGGCCCGGCCGGCAGCGTCAAGATCGCCGCCTTCGTGCTGGGCGGCCAGAACTACATGGCCATCGAGGCCGGTCCGCTGGACCCGTTCAACCACAGCTTCTCGATCATGGTCGAATGCGACACCCAGGCCGAGCTCGACCGCCTGTGGGACGCGCTGAAGGACGGCGGCAGGACCGAGGAGTGCGGCTGGCTCAAGGACCGCTGGGGCCTGTCCTGGCAGATCGCGCCGACCCGCCTGCGCGAACTGATGGACGATCTCGACCCGGCCAAGGTCAAGCGCGTGACCGAGCAGATGCTGAAGATGGTCAAGCTGGACATCGCGCCGCTGGAAGCCGCGGCGAAGGGCTGAGGCGACTAGTCCAGGGCCCGCGCCAGATAGGTCACCGTCTTATCCCCGCCGTGGATTTCGCCGGTTCCGACCACGGTGAAGCCGAGGTCGGCGTGGAAGGCGTCCGAGGCCGGATTGGGCGGGTTGGAATTGACTTCGCAGACGATCCGCTCGTGCCTCGCCGCGCGGGCCCGCTCGAACAGCGTCTGATAAAGGCGGCGAGCATGGCCGCGACCGCGCGCCTGGGCGGCGACCACGATGCGGTCGACATAGACGAAGCGCGGGAAGCGTTCGCGAAACCACAGGAAGTTGGGACTGTCGTAGTCGGCGTCCTGGTCGAAGGCCAGGAGCAGGGCGTCGGCCTGGCCGATCCGCTCGGCCAGGAACGCCTGCGCCGCCAGATGCGCCAGCCGGGACGGCTCCAGCCACGACAGCTCCACGGCGTGGGCGTTGTTCAGCGCCAGCAGGGCCTGGGCCAGGTCGGGCGAGGCGGCCAGGTCGGCCGGGGTGACGGAGATGGGGTCGTTGGTCATGGCGTTTCGTACCCTCTTCCATAGGGGAGAGGGAGGGGCCGCCGGGGACATGCTCTCACACCCCGGCGGTGGCCGGGTTGCAGAGGGGGCGCCGTGAGTGCGTGTCCCCAACTTCGTCCGCTGAGCTTGCCGCTCTTGGAACGGGAACGGCCTGGACGCGTCGTGGATGGCGTTGGGGACACGCACTCACCCCGCGTTCGGCGGATCGATTGGTCGAGGTCTTGGCGTGAGAGTATGTCCCCGGCGGGGATCGAGCGGCGTCCATCCCCGCCGGCCCCGCGAGAAACCTGAACCCTTCCAACGCCCTGCAAAATAATCAGCGTCACGAACGCGCCAGCGCTCAAACCTCCTGCACAATAAACCCGTCCCCATCGCGGGGGAGGGCTCTTGGTACCGGCCCAAGCAGGCGATGGGGATCGAACCGAGCGGGGCCTGGCTGGCCTGGCGGGCGGGTCGGCTTGGGCGGCGGGTCTCAGAAGGATCCAAGGCCCGGGGCGGGCGAACGCGGGACAGCCGGGGTCGACGGGGCCGGGAGTCAAACCGGCCTGTTCCAGGATCTGTCGGAGTCGCCGACGGCCCCTTCCGGGCGACCTGATCCTGCCCGCCCGAGGGGGAACGTCGATCGGGATGAAACAAGCCCTCAATCGCCGTCCCTCGGTAAAAACGGTTCGGCGGAGCGGTCAGGTCTAGCCGAAACGCACACACAACACCCACGGTCATCCGGGCTGGGCCCGGACCGCTCCGCGCCTCCCCAGCCACTCGTCGCGAAAGCCCGAGGTCGAAGAGCCGTGCCTGTGAAGTCGTGCCCGCGAACACTTGCCCCCACCTGGCGGCTTGGCCGCCTGTCCGCCCCCACAGGGGGCGGAGGACGCGCGCCTTCCTCTTCCCCCTCCGGGGGAAGACGGTCGCGAAGCGACCCGTAGGGGGCAAGCGTTCGCCGCACCAAACCTCTTGTGTCTTGTCAAAAAACCCGCATCTAGGCCCCATGCGTCGCTTCAATTCCGCCGATCCCGCTTTCCCCGCCGCCTTCAAGGCCTTCCTCGACGAGCGCCGGGGCGCGCCCGAGAACGTCGACGCGGCCGCGCGCAACGTGCTGGACGCCGTCCAGGCCGACGGCTTAAAGGCCGTGCTCAGCTTCACCAGCCGGTTCGACGGCGTGGAGCTGACCGAGGACACCATCCGCGTCACCGCCGACCAGATCGCCACCGGCGCGGCCGAGTGCTCGGCCGAGGTCCGCGAGGCCATCGCCTTCGCCGCCGCCCGCATCCGCGCCTTCCACACCCGCCAGCGTCCGGTCGACCAGTCGTGGACCGACGAGGCCGGCGTGCAGCTGGGCTGGCGCTGGACGCCGCTGGAGGCCGTGGGCGTCTATGTGCCCGGCGGCCGCGCGGCCTATCCCTCGACCGTGCTGATGAACGCCGTGCCCGCCCAGGTGGCCGGCGTCGACCGCATCGCCATGGTCACCCCGCCCGGCAAGCTGGAGCCGGCGGTGCTGGCCGCGGCCAAGGAGGCCGGTGTCACCGAGATCTGGCGGATCGGCGGGGCCCAGGCCGTCGCCGCCCTGGCCTATGGCGCCGGTCCGATCCAGCCGGTCGACAAGATCGTCGGCCCGGGCAACGCCTATGTCACCGCCGCCAAGCGCCGCCTCTATGGCGTGGTCGGCATCGACGCCCTGGCCGGACCGTCCGAGATCGTCGTGGTCGCCGACAGGAACAACAATCCCGACTGGATCGCCGCCGACCTGCTGAGCCAGGCCGAGCACGACCCGGCCGCCCAGTCGATCCTGATCACCGACGACGAGGCGTTCGCCCAGGCGGTGTCCGACGCCGTCGACGCGTTGCTGAAGACCCTGGCCACCGGCGTCGACGCCGCCGCCTCGTGGCGCGACCACGGCGCGATCATCCTGTGCCCGCTGGACGACAGCCCGCGCCTGGTCGACCTGCTGGCCCCCGAGCACGTCGAGTTCGCGATCGACGAGCCCGAGCGTCTGGCCGACCGCGTGCGCCACGCCGGGGCGATCTTCCTAGGCCGCCTGACGCCCGAAGCGATCGGCGACTACGTGGCCGGCTCCAATCACGTGCTGCCGACCAGCCGCGCGGCGCGCTTCCAGTCGGGCCTGTCGATCTACGACTTCCTCAAGCGCACCTCGATCGTGAAGTGCGACGCGGCCGCGTTCGGGATCCTGGGGCCGCACACCGTGGCCCTGGCCCAAGCCGAGGGCCTGCCGGCCCACGCCCTGTCGGCGTCCATCCGCCTTCCCTTGGGCAGGTTGCCAACCAAGCCGTAAGGGGCAAGTCTGCCGACGATGTCCGACGCCAAGGCCAGCCAGTTCCTGAAATCCATCGTCATCGACGAGGACAGCCTCGCGGCGGCCTCGCGGGATCAGGAGCAGGAGCGGCAGGTGGCGATCTTCGACCTGCTGGACGGCAACTATTTCGAGCCGGCCGAGGCGGCGGGCGGGCCCTATGACCTGAAGCTGTCGCTGGTCGAGAACCGCCTGGCCTTCGACATCGCCGGGCCGGGCTATGAGCGCCGGCACCTGCTGTCCCTGTCGCCCTTCAAGGGGGTGATCAAGGACTACTTCATGATCTGCGACAGCTACTATTCGGCGATCCGCAATTCCTCGCCCCAGCAGATCGAGGCCTTGGACATGGGCCGGCGCGGCCTGCACAACGAGGGCTCGTCCCTGCTGCGCGAGCGGCTGGAGGGCAAGGTCAAGACCGACCTCGACACGGCCCGCCGGCTGTTCACCCTGATCTGCGCGCTGCACTGGCGGGGCTAGGGAACGTGGCGGCGGATCTTCCGGACGCGGTGCTGTTCGCCTGCAACTACAACCGCGTGCGCTCGCCGATGGCCGAGGCGCTGTTCAAGCACTTCTACGGCACGCGGGCGTTCGTCGATTCGTGCGGCCTCAAGCCCGACCCGGCCGAGGAGGGGATCGATCCGTTCGTGGCCGTGGTCATGGACGAGATGGGCCTGGACGTCAGCGGCCACAAACCCAAGAGCTTCGCCCAGCTCGAGGACGACAGTTTCGACGTCGTCATCTCCCTGACCCCGGAGGCCCAGCACAGGGCCGTCGAGCTGGCGCGGGACCGGGCCACCGACATCGAATACTGGCCAACCCACGACCCCACCCTCGCGGACGGTTCTCGCGAGGCCATGCTTACGGCCTATCGCGAGGTGCGTGACGCTCTGGCCACGGCGATTCGACAACGTTTCGGCGCGCCATCGACGTTCGGGGGGTGAATGCGCTATACACCCCGCCTCGCAGCCGCGATCCGCTCCCCGACTCAATCGTCGCGGGGCTTCACCGGCATGGCGTCACCCGTTTTGAGAGGCCTGATGGCTAAGGAAGAACTGCTCGAGTTTCCCGGTACGGTCAGCGAATTGCTGCCCAACGCGACCTTCCGCGTGAAGCTGGAGAACGATCACGAGATCATCGCCCACACCGCCGGCAAGATGCGCAAGAACCGCATTCGCGTGCTGGCCGGCGACAAGGTGCTCGTGGAAATGACGCCCTACGACCTGACCAAGGGCCGCATCACCTACCGCTTCAAGTAGGGCTGGCGATGGTCGTCCAGCGGACGCCGCTGGTCCTGGCCAGTGCGAGCCCCCGGCGCCTGGACCTGCTGGCGCAGGTCGGCGTCGCCCCGGATCGGGTCGATCCCGCCGACATCGATGAAACGCCGCTGCGGGACGAAACCCCGCGGCGCCATGCCTTGCGCCTGGCGGTCGAGAAGGCGAGGGCGGTCGCGTCGCGTTCGCCCGGCGCCATCGTCCTGGCGGCCGACACCGTCGTGGCGGTCGGCCGCCGCATCCTGCCCAAGGCCGAGACGCCCGAGCAGGCGGCCGACTGCCTCAAGCTGCTGTCGGGCCGCAATCACAAGGTCCTGACCGGCGTGGCCGCCATCGCTCCCGACGGGCGCGAGGCCTCGCGGCTGGTCGAGACCCGCGTGCAGTTCAAGCACCTGTCCGACCAGGAGCAGGCCGACTACCTGGCCGGCGGCGAATGGAACGGCAAGGCGGGCGGCTACGGCGTGCAAGGCGTGGCCGGCGGCTTCATCATCGACCTGCACGGCTCCTACACCTCGGTCGTCGGCCTGCCGCTGTACGAGACGCTGAACCTGCTGACCGGCCTGGGCTATCGAAAATGAGCGAGCGGCGCGCCTACCTCTACAAGGGCATCGGCGAGACCGTCGGGGTCGTCACCCTGGACGGTCGGCCCGAGCGCCTGGTCGCCCAATGGGACGGGGACGATCCGCTGGACGCCGAGGGCGTGCGCGGCGTGGCGCGGGTCAGGAAGATCGAGCGGGCCTTCAACTCCGCCTTCGTCGCCCTGCCGGGCGGCGCCGACCTGCTGCTGGCCCTGAAGCCCGACATGCCCAAGCTGGTCGAGGGCCAGGTCGTCGAGGTCGAGATCCGCAGCCCCTCGCGCCGCGACAAGTCGGCCGTGGCCCGCTACGTCGGACCAGCCGAGGGCGAGCCTCGCGTGCTGGCCCACGCCCCGACCATCGACGAACTGCTGCGCCTCTGGGTGAAGTCCGGCTCGCCGACCCAAGGCCTGGCCGCGTTGGAGGCCGTTGAGGCCGCCGAGGCGGAAGCCCTGGCCACCGTCTTCGCCCTGCCGGGCGGCGGCGACGTCAGCATCGAGGCGACCCGGGCCCTGGTGGCCGTCGACGTCGATCTTGGAGGCCGCGAGGGGGATTCCAAGAAGGCGGCCCGCGCCGCCAACCTGGCCGCCTTCACGACGGCCGCCCGCATCCTGCGTCTCAAGGGCCTGGCGGGGCTGGTGGTCTTCGACCTGGTCGGCCGCGGCCACGACGGTCCGGCCCTGACCACGGCGGCCCGCAACGCCTTCGCCGTCGACAATCCCGGGGTGGGCCTCGGTCCGATCAGCAAGTTCGGGGCGCTCGAGATGATCGTGCCGCGCCGGACCAAGCCGATTCTCGACCGGTTGCTCGACGAGACGGGCGGACTGTCGGCCCGCGCCGGCGCCTTGCGGCTGGTCCGGGCTTTCGAGCGCGAGGGCAGGGCGGATCCCGGCGGCAAACTGGCGGGGCGCTGCGGTGCCGCCGTGGCCGAGGCCTTCGCCGCTCTGGAAAACGCCCTGGCGGACAGAATCGGCCGTCGCTTCACCCTGGCCGTCGTCGCCGACTGGCCCAATGATCGTCTGGAGGTCTCGTCGTCATGAGCGGCTGCCCCATCTGCAAGAAACCGACGGATCCGGCCTTCAAGCCGTTCTGCTCCAAGCGCTGCGCCGACGTCGACCTGAACCGCTGGCTGTCGGACCGGTACGTGGTGCCCGGGGCCGACGAGGACGAGGAAAACCCACCGTCCACAGACTTCGACCGGGATTAGTTCGAGATCGCCTCAAGAGGGGCTGGACTTCGTTTTTAGCCTCCCCTATAGACGCGGCTCCCCGCCGTCGGGCGGGCGCCAGAGCGGTTTCGACCGCTTCTTAGGCCCAGGGCCTGGGTAGCTCAGTTGGTAGAGCAGCGGATTGAAAATCCGCGTGTCGGTGGTTCGAATCCGCCCCCAGGCACCACTTCCTTTCAGACCCGCCCTTGTTTCTATCGTCTTGCGGTGGGACCGTGTGGTCGAGGCCTTCGCGCGGTGCGAGGCCGTCGTCCTGACGGCGCCGCGAACTTGATCACCGCCGTCCGCCTCAGGGCAGACGTAAAATTTTAGAGGCGGTCGACCAGGCGAAGGCGGAATCGACCGCCGGTCTTCGCTCTGTCGCGGACGGGCCCGGTTCCCGGCGCCGGTTCCCGCCGAGCGAGGGCGCCGGGAGAGACTTGAGCGCGCTGGGATGACCGAACCGCCCTTGCGAGCGCCGCGCCCTCCATCTGAGCGGCGATGGACCCTGCTTTCGCCGGCGAGGCGGGGCCAGCGTCCGTTTTTGGGCGCCTGAAAGCCGATCGGCGGCGAAAACCGGACGCCGGCTCCGTTGTGGAGCTTGAGTTGAGGACGGTGGAGGTCAGACCTCCGGCGGCCGTGTTTCCCGGCCAGATTGAACTACGGCGCGATACGCGTTCAGATCTCGCCTGCGAAACCGATGTTTTGTGGCCATGCTGCGCCGCAACATCGATATTCCCTTTGGCAGGGAAAAACCGCCCTCAAATCCTGATTTCCCATTTGTGCGGTGCGGCAAAGGTGGTGGGTGCGTCAAAGGGACGGTGAATTTATGCCTCTTCGCACCCCTTGACGGTACGAAAAGGGGTTGCCAAAGGACCCCTGCCGCAATTCTAACATTGCGGTAAGATCGAAGCCTCCTCGGGGGCGGCGGTCACACGCGCTTCGAAACGATCCTTCTTGATGGGCATGAGCCCGGCTTGGGGGGCGTAACGGGTCGAGCGCAGCGAAGCGGGTCTGCAAGGCGTCCGAGCGATCGGCCATCGTGCAGGCTATTCAAGTTAGGGTGGAGACGCTCTCGCGCGACGACCCTCGGTCCAAACGTGCTAGACCAATCAGGAACTGGCGACAGATGCTCGACATTAAACGGAAAACCCCCCTCATCGCTCTCGTCGGCGCCATGGCGCTGATGGTGAGCGCCCCGGCCTTCGCTCAGGACGCTGCGGCGCCTGCGCCGGCCACCACCGAGGCCGCCGCTCCGGCCGCCGCCGCTCCGGCCCCCGCCGCCGCGCCTGCCGAAGAGCCTCTGGACGCTGGCGTCGCCGCGACCGAAAAGATGAAATCCCACTCCCTGACCCCGATCGGCATGTTCCTGTCGGCCCAGGCCGTGGTTAAGGTCGTGATGATCGGTCTGATCCTCGCCTCGATCTTCTCGTGGGTCCTGCTGATCACCAAGCTGTTCGAGTTCGGCGCCCTGAACAAGCAATCGGACAAGTTCCTGGAAGCCTTCCGCGGCGCTCGCTCGATCGCCGACATCGCCCGCATCGGTTCGTCGGAAGAATTCGAAGGCAACCCGATGGCCGACATGGCCGCCGCGGCCGCTCAAGAAGTCGAACTGTCGCGCCAAGCTGGCCTGGCCGTCGGCGGCGAGCACCGTGACTCGACCCTGTCGCGCGCCACCTACGCCATCAGCGCGGTGCAGGCCTCGCTGGCCAAGCGCCTGTCGGGCGGCATGGTGTTCCTGGCCTCGGTCGGTTCGGCCGGTCCGTTCATCGGTCTGTTCGGCACCGTCTACGGGATCATGACCTCGTTCATCGGCATCGCGAACACCAACACGACCAACCTGGCCGTCGTCGCCCCCGGCATCGCCGAAGCGCTGCTCGCCACTGGTATCGGTCTGTTCGCCGCTATCCCGGCCGTTATCTTCTACAACTACTTCCAGACCCGCATTTCCGGCTACGGCACGCGCTCTGAAGGTTTCGTTGCTGAACTGATGAACGCCATTTCGCGCCAGCTCGACAAAGGGGCGTAAGACCGATGGCCGCCAAACTCTCAGGCGGTGGGGGCGACAGGTTTAATATCGACCAAAACAGCGAGATCAACGTTACGCCCTTCGTGGACGTCATGCTGGTCCTCCTGATCATCTTCATGGTGGCGGCTCCGCTCGCCTCCGTGTCGGTCGAAGTGAACCTGCCGCCGGCGGTCGCCAAACCGTCGACGACCCCGCCAAAGCCCGTCTACATCTCGATCAAGGCTTCGGGACAGGTCTTCATTGGCGATGACCGCACTACGGTTGACGAGATGGGTGCGGACCTCGTTAAGAACATTGGCCGTCGCGATCCCACCAAGGAGCGCATCTATATCCGCGCCGACGAAAAGACGCGCTACGGAGCTTTCATGGAGGTTATGAACACCCTCCAGGATAACGGCTTCTATAGCGTGGCGCTCATCGGCAAGGATCAGAACAGCTAGGGGTGATGCATGGCTGAACAACAAGCGCCTGAGCATCGCCACTACGACCCGCTCACTTCGGAAGGTCCGCGACGCAAGAAGGGCCTCGGCGCCTTCGGTATCGCGACCGTCGTCGTCGTCGGCTTCCACGCTGCTTTGTTCGCGTATCTGGCGAAGCAGAAGTTCGAAGCCGTGATGAAGGAGTATCACGACGACGCCGTGGACGTGGAGCTGCCTCCGCCGCCCCCGCCGCCGCCGCCGCCTCCGCCGCCGCCGCCGCCGCCGACCAACGCTCCGCCCCCGCCTCCCGCGGTGGTGCAGCCGAGGCCGCCGATCGCGCCGCCGCCGGACGTGACTCCGCCGCCGCCGCTGCCGATCCCGCCCGTCAAGGAGCGGGTCGAGCAAACGGCTCCGCCGGTGATCTCCGCCGTGCCGCCGGCTGCGAACCCGCCGGCTCGGGCTTCGGTGATCACGCGTCCGGACTGGGCCCGCAAGCCCAGCGGCGAGGACATGGCTCGTTACTACCCCGACCGCGCTCAGCGGATGGAAGTGGGCGGTCGCGCGACCCTGAAGTGCACCGTGACCGCCAAGGGTTCGCTCGAAGGTTGCTCGGTCCAGTCGGAAAACCCGGCGGACTACGGCTTCGGCGAAGCGGCCTTGAAGCTGTCGCGACTGTTCCGCATGAAGCCGAAGACGCTTGACGGCGCTCCGGTGGACGGTGGCGAGATCACGATCCCGATCGTCTTCACGGTCCCCCGCTAGGGACCGAGGCGACAGGCCAAGAAACGGGCGCCCCGGAGCTTCATCGCTCCGGGGCGTTTTCGTGTGGAAAGGGCTGTTTCGGCGCTTGATCCGGCCCGCGCGTCCGACTAAAGACACTCCCTCGCGATAGGCCGCCTTAGCTCAGTTGGTTAGAGCGCTGGTTTGTGGAACCAGAGGTCCTCAGTTCAAGCCTGAGAGGCGGTACCATCGCAAGACGTCGAAAAGCCCTGGGTTCGCCCGGGGCTTTTTCGTTTCGGCGATTTCGTTTTAGGCAGGGCGTCTAGGCGTGGTGTCCGGTCAGCGCGCTCCAGACGCGCCAGCCGACCAGGGCGATGGCGACCCAGCCCGCCAGCAGGCCGACCATCGGCCGGGCCTGCCACCAATATCGAATGCGGCCGTTAGCCGCCCCCGAAGACGCTTTCACACCCAGGCTCCCCGCTGTGACGCGACACGATGCGTCGGCTACCTGACCAAAGGCTGCGCCCGAATGGTGTTTCGCGGAAGTGCGGCACAGCGCCGCTGGAGCGTGGCAGCCGAAAGCGCGAGCGGTTTGGGCGTCGGTCACGCCCCGACGTCTCGATCGCTCCAGGGCCGCTCGTCGAGGCGATATTCGGCCACCGGGCCGGCGCGGAGAAAGGCGTCGATCCGCTTGCGGTGCTGGATGGCGCGCTGGTGGCGGCGAACGACCTCGCCGGCCGGCGGGCCAATGACGGCGAAGATCAGGAACAGCGATACGATCAGAAGCATGAAGGCCTATCGGCGGCGACGAATGCCGGGCGGCCCCCTGCGGCGCCTTGGAGGAAACGCCTGGGAGAGGCCGGCGATCCGTCGAGGCCGGGCCTAGGGCGCGGCCGCCCCCGGCTCGTCGTCGACCATCGCCTTGACCAGATCGACGACCCGGCGACGCAGCCGGCGGTCGTTCAGCCGCGGGAACAGCCCGGCCAGCTCCAGCCCCTCCGGCGTGGCCACGAACTGGGTCATGCGCTGGGCGAACCCGTCGTCGACCTCGCCGTGGGCGGTCTCGTCCAGGCCGTCGAAGAAATAGGACACCGGCGACTGCAGCAGGCGCGCGGCCTCGTACAGCTTCGAGGCGCTGATCCGGTTGGCGCCGCGTTCGTATTTCTGGATCTGCTGGAAGGTGATGCCCAGGGCTTCGGCCAACTGGGTCTGGCTCAGGCCCAGGACCTTGCGGCGGATCCGAAGGCGCGCCCCGACATAGAGATCGACGGGGTGAGCCATGTCGGAAGGGGATTTGTCGGTCATCCGCGTCGTGTTCCTCCCAGCGACCGCCCGCGCTCCCTCTGTGGGGAGCGTGTGGTCCAGCTTGGTTAACACAGGATAGACCCATGCGGTTGCCTTAGTCACGCCTCTGACACATCCGTAGAGCCCGCAAAATGACCCGCCGGGGTTGACGTTTGGCGCGAGCAAGGGTGTTTGCCGCCCATGGAGACCAAGCTGCGCGCGCGGGTGGCGGTGGCCGGCGCCGGCGCGATCGGATCGGCCGTGGCGCTGACCCTGGCGCGCGCCCGGTTCGACGTCACGCTTTTCGATCCCAGTCCCGCCGGCGACAACGCCTCGAGCGTCGCGGCCGGCATGCTGGCGCCGGTGGCCGAGGCCGTGTTCGACCCCGTCTCGACGCCGCACCTGGCCCTGCTGCGGCGGGCCCGCGACCTCTGGCCGGCCTTCGCCCAGGGACTGGGCCTGGAAATTCTGCGGGACGGCCTGAGGATCGAGGGCGAGGCCGGCTGGCTGGCGACCATCGCGGCGCGGTTCGAAGCCCTCGGCGCCCCCTTCCAGCGCCTGGACGGGGCCCTGGTCGACGCCGAGGATTGGCGGATCGAGGCCCGTCCGGCCCTGGCCGCCCTGCGCGCCGCGTTCCAGGGCCTGGGCGGGCGTTTCGAGCCGCGCGCCTTCACCCCCGATGACCTGCCGGCCTTCTCCGCCGTCGTGCTGGCCACGGGCGCGAGCGACGCTTGCGGCCTGGCCCCGGAACTGAAGGCGCTCAGCCCGATCAAGGGGCAGATCCTGCGCGCCGACCGCGGCCCCGCGACCGGACCGGTGATCCGGGGCGAGGGGGTCTATATCTGTCCCGGCGAAAGCCCGGCGATCGGCGCGACCATGGAGGCGGGCCGCGACGACCTGACCGTGGACTCCTCGGCGACCGACGCCCTGCGCGCGGCGGCGATCCGCCTGCGCCCGGAACTGGCGCGGGCCGTGCTGACCACCGAGGTGGGCGTGCGGGCCGCCACGCCCGACGGCCTGCCGCTGGTGGGCTGGAGCGCGACGCCGGGCGTGATGCTGGCCGTGGGGGCCCGCCGCAACGGCTGGCTGCTGGCCCCGCTTGTGGCCGATCTGGCCGCGTCGTATCTGAAGGATGATAACCCAGGCCCGGACGCCGCGTCGCTCGACGCGCGGCGCTTCTCGAGGACCTGAGGCGCGACGACAAGAACCACAACGAGAGCAGGGCAGGGGCGAATGAGCGGATTCTGGTTGACCGACGAGCAGGAAGCCATCCGCGAGGGCGTCGCCAAGCTGTGCGCCGACTTCGACGACGAGTACTGGCGCCGCACCGACGAGACCGGGATCTTCCCCGAGGCCTTCGTGGCCGCCATCGCCGAGGGCGGCTGGCTGGGCGTGGCCATGCCCGAGAGCGTCGGCGGTGCGGGCCTGGGCCTGACCGAGGCGGCGATCATGATGCAGACCGTGGCCCAGTCGGGCGCGGGCTTCTCGGGCGCCAGCGCCATCCACCTGAACATCTTCGGCCCCATGCCGATCGTGAAGTTCGGCACCGAGGACCAGCGCCAGAAGCACCTGCCGCGGCTGATCTCGGGCGAGGACAAGATGTGCTTCGCGGTGACCGAGCCCAATTCGGGCCTGGACACCTCCAGCCTGGAAACCCGGGCCGAGCGCACCAACGACGGCTATGTGCTGAACGGCCGCAAGATCTGGACGACCGGCGCCCAGCGCGCCAACAAGATCCTGATCATCGCCCGCACCACGCCCAAGGACCAGTGCGCCAAGCCGACCCAGGGCCTGTCCCTGTTCTACACCGACCGCGAGAAGATCGAGGCCAAGCCGATCCCCAAGATGGGGCGCAAGGCGGTCGAGTGTAACATGCTGTTCATCGAGGACCTGTTCGTGCCGGCCGAGGACCTGGTCGGCGAGGAGGGCAAGGGCTTCTCCTACCTGCTGCACGGCCTCAATCCGGAGCGGGTGCTGTTCGCGGTCGAGGCCATCGGCCTGGGGCGAGCGGCCCTGGCCAAGGCGACGACCTACGCCAAGGAGCGCGTGGTGTTCGGCCGGCCCATCGGCCAGAACCAGGGCGTGGCCCATCCGCTGGCCAGGTCCTGGGCCGAGCTGGAGGCCGCCAACCTGCTGGCCTTCAAGGCCGCCGCCCTCTACGACCGCGGCCAGGACTGCGGGGCCGAGGCCAACGCCGCCAAGTACCTGGGCGCGGAGGCCGGCTTCACCGCCTGCGAGAGCTCGGTCCTGGCCCACGGCGGCATGGGCTACGCCAAGGAATACGACGTCGAGCGCTATTTCCGCGAGGCGATGATCGCCCGCATCGCGCCGATCAGCCGCGAGATGATCCTGAACTTCATCGCCGAACGGGTGCTGGGTCTGCCGAAGAGTTATTGAGGGGCTCCTTTTCCCAGGTCCTCCCCCGTGGGGGAGGCGATCGCGCAGCGATCGGTGGGGGGAGGATTGGGATCGCCGATCGCAGGTCTGGCCATCGGCCGATCACTCCCCCCTCCGTCGGCTTCGCCGACACCTCCCCCACGGGGGGAGGACCTTCGTGCGGCGACCACTTGCCCCCTACGGACCGCTTCGCGGTCGTCTTCCCCCAGAGGGGGAAGAGGTTCCGCCGCCGGCGCCGCGCGTGCGCCCTCCGCCCCCTGTGGGGGCGGACAGACCGCGCAGCGGTCAGGTGGGGGCAAGTGTTCGCGGGCACGGCCTCTCGGTCTCACGCGATCACTCGCTGAGGAGATGGAAAGGGTCGCGGAGCGCCGGACACCGTCCGGAGTTTGAAAAAGAATACCGTTTCGACGAAGCCAGACGCTCCGCGCCAYCGTTATCCGGAAGCCCGCGACGCTGAGCCCTGTTAGGGCCTCGCCGCCTTGAAGCCTCCGACGGGCGGGCCAGGTCAACGAMACCCGGTCCCGGACCGCGAGC
>NZ_LMFQ01000008.1 GCF_001426905.1 Caulobacter sp. Root1455 | reverse complement strand
GCCCGCCTGCTGCTAGGTCAGCCCTCACGCCACGCCGTTTYWGTGTTCCATGCCCGGCCGGCCCTGGAGACGTGAGGTTTGACGAGGTCCCTACGCACGCGGATCCCGCCGCCGACAGAGCTTCCCGCTCGATCGCCCCCCGCCGCCGCATCGGTCGCTGGCCATGCGCCCTTTCCMTGCGGCGAGGTGAGTCAAGGATACGGGCGGTTTGGAGGGTGAGGACCAAATCGGGTCGAGAAAGTTCAGGGCGTTGAAATCGCTGGGGTTTGTTCGCTATGCGCCGAGCGTAAACGCTCGAAACCCTCTCCAAGAGAGAGGGTTCAAGAAAAGCGCCCTTTCCGAGACCGCCCCTGACCTCATCCGCCCACGACAAGGCCGCGCATCATCAAGGTCGCGCTGCCGGGACAGATGTCGACAAACTGTGGAGTCGCCGAGATGACGGCCGGCGCGTTGGCGCGGTCCACCGTCTCGAAGCCGTGGCGCGCGAAGAAGGTCGCGGCGTCGGTCGTGAGAAGCCACGCCTTACGGGCTCCGCGTGATCCAGCCTCGTGCGCCAGCCGCTCCAAGATCCGACCGCCGACGCCGGTTGCGCGCAAGTCGGGATCAACGACGATCGACCTCAGCAGCGCGTGCTCGCCGGCGACGAGGAGACCTCCGCACCCCATCGCCCGCGCCGCGTTTTCGAACACGAAGAACAACTGCCCCGGCTCTCCAAGGTCGGAGGCCGGGAGGCGAGCCGCCGCGAGTCGTTCGAGAAGACGCTCGTCCGTCGCTGGAATGGCGCGCGCCTCTATCGTCATGCCTGGCCGCCCTTCGAGTTTGGAGCCCCGCACCCTGTCGCACGGAAGGCGATTTCGGCGAGAACCGTCAGCATAACATCTCGAACGAGGCCGTGCGGAACGAATGGCCTGGCCGGGGAACGGGCGGGAAGGCCGATCCGTCCCGGGTCCGACCGGGGTCGAAAGCCGCCGCCGGCCCCTCGCCCGGACCCGGACGCCGCACATCCCTCACCCAAAACCTAGCCACCACCGCCACTTCCCCCTATACCGCCCGCATGTTTGAAGGCCTCTCCCCCCTCGCCCGCGATGCTCGTTCCTGGCCGTTCGAGCAGGCGCGCGCCCTGCTCGCCCGCGTCCTGCGCCTGCGTCTGTCCGACGCCGAGCGCGACCTCGCCTCCGTCCTGATCAACAGCGGCAAGGCCGACGAGGCCGTGAAGACCTTTCCGGCCCTGGCCAGACCGGTGATCCTGGAGACCGGCTACGGCCCGTCGGGCCTGCCGCACCTGGGCACCTTCGGCGAGGTGGCGCGCACGACCATGGTGCGTTCGGCCTTCCGCGCCCTGACCGACGACGCCGTCCCCACGCGCCTGATCGCCTTCAGCGACGACATGGACGGCCTGCGCAAGGTTCCGGACAACATCGAGAACAAGCAGCCGCTGATCGAGGACCTGGGCAAGCCGCTGACCGTGGTCCGCGACCCGTTCGGCACGCATGACAGCTTCGGGGCCCACAACAACGCCCGCCTGCGCGCCTTCCTCGACGGCTTCGGCTTCGACTACGAGTTCGTCTCGTCGACCGAGTGCTACAAGGGCGGCAAGTTCGACGAGACCCTGCTGACGGCCCTGGCCCGCTTCGACGCCATCCAGAAGGTCATGCTGCCGACCCTGGGCGAGGAGCGCCGCGCGTCGTATTCGCCGTTCCTGCCGATCAGCCCCAGCACCGGCAAGGTGCTGCAGGTCCCGACCCTGGAGCGCAACGTCGACAAGGGCACGATCGTCTTCCAGGACGAGGACGGCCAAAAGGTCGAGGTCCCGGTGACCGGCGGCCACGTGAAGATGCAGTGGAAGCCCGACTGGGCGATGCGCTGGACGGCCCTGGGCGTCGACTACGAGATGAGCGGCAAGGACCTGATCGACTCGGTCAAGGCCTCGGCCCAGATCTGCAAGGCGCTGGGCGGGGTTCCGCCCGAGGGCTTCAACTACGAGCTCTTCCTGGACGAAAACTCGCAGAAGATCTCCAAGTCCAAGGGCAACGGCCTGTCGATGGAGGACTGGCTGCGCTACGGCGCGCCCGAGAGCCTGTCGTACTACATGTTCCAGAGCCCCAAGTCGGCCAAGAAGCTGTATTTCGACGTCATCCCCAAGGCGACGGACGAGTATCTGCAGCAGCTGGACGCCTACCAGAAGCAGGAGCCGGCCAAGCAGCTGGACAACCCGGTCTGGCACGTCCACGCGGGCCGCCCGCCGCAATACGGCTCGCCGGTGTCGTTCAGCCTGATGCTGAACCTGGTCTCGGCGGCCAACGCCTCGGACAAGGCGATCCTGTGGGGCTTCCTGTCGCGCTACATCCCGGGCGCGACGCCGGAAAGCCAGCCGCTGCTGGACCGCCTGGCCGGCTACGCGATCAACTATTACGACGACTTCGTCAAACCGACGAAGGCGTTCCGCGCGCCCGACGACAAGGAACGCGCCGCGATCCTGGACCTCCTGGCCCGCCTGAAGGCCCTGCCCTCGGACTGCCAGGACGCCGAGCTGATCCAGAACGAGGTGTTCGCGGTCGGCAAGGACCACGACTTCGAGCCGCTGCGCGCCTGGTTCCAGGCCCTCTACGAAGTGTTGCTGGGCCAGAGCCAGGGCCCGCGCTTCGGCTCGTTCGCCGCCATCTTTGGCCTGGACAGGACGACGGCGCTGATCGAGGAAAAGCTGGGCTGACGCTCGCTCAGCGAGCGTCGAAGCCGAAAATCCTCCGCCATTCCGCCGTCATGTATTGACGATAGGAGGCAGAGCGTACATTCGCCGCTTCGAGACATCGGGGGATTCAAATCTTGGGCGAAACCATTCTCGTGGCGGGCGGCGCGGGCTACATCGGCGCGCACACCTGTCTTCGCCTGGCCGAAGCCGGATATACGCCCGTCGTCTACGACAACCTGTCGAACGGCTGGGAGTCGTTCGTCCAGTGGGGCCCGCTGGAAGTCGGCGACATCCGCGATGCCGCCCGGCTGGATGCGGTGTTCGCCAAGCACAGGCCGGTCGCCGTCATCCACTTCGCGGCCTTCATCGAGGTCGGCTTCTCGATCGCCGAGCCGGGCGCCTTCTACGAGAACAATGTCGGCGGGACCCTGACCCTGATCGAGGCCGCCCGCCGGGCCGGCGTCGACAAGCTGGTGTTCTCCTCGACCTGCGCGACCTATGGCGCGCCGGTCTATGTGCCGATGGACGAGAAACATCCGCAGGCGCCGCTCAACCCCTATGGGCGCAGCAAGCTGATGGTCGAGCAGATCCTCGAGGACCTGGCCCGCTACAAGGGCTTCCGCTCGGTGGCCCTGCGCTATTTCAACGCCGCCGGGGCCGATCCCCTGGGCCGGATCGGCGAGAAGCACGAACCCGAGACCCACGCCATCCCGCTGGCCATCGCCGCCGCCCGGGGCGAGCGCGACAAGTTCATGTTGTTCGGCGGCGACTACGACACCCGCGACGGCACCTGCGTGCGCGACTACATCCATGTGCTGGACCTGGCCGACGCCCACGTCCTGGCGCTGAAGTGGCTGCTGGACGGCAAGGACAGCGCGGTCTTCAACCTGGGCACCGGAACGGGCACCACCGTGCGCGAACTGGTCGGCGCCATCGAGCGGCGGTCCAACCGGCCGTTCCCGCTGGAGCTGGCCGAGCGCCGGGCCGGCGACGCGCCCAGCCTGGTGGCCGACAACCGCAAGGCCCGCCAGCAGCTGGGCTGGACGCCGCGCCACGATCTGGACGCGATCATCGAGCACGCCTGGGCCTGGCACGCCAACGGGGCGCTCGACCTGAAACGTTGATCGCTCCCGTATCAACACTGACGCATTCGGCGGCTAGACACCGCCGCCGCCGGCCCGTCACAAGGGGCGCGCAACAGGATTTCGTCATGCACAGTCACGCCGGCCAGCAGGCCCGTCCCGAAGACCTGGTCGACCTGACCGCCCTGCTCAAGGCCTATGACGAGATCCGCCCGGACGTTTCGCGGCCCGACCAGCGGGTGACCTTCGGCACCTCGGGCCATCGCGGCTCCAGCCTGGACGGCGCCTTCAACGAGGCCCACATCCTGGCCATCAGCCAGGCGATCGCCGAGCACCGCGCGAGCGCCGGCATAACCGGCCCGCTGTTCCTGGGCCGCGACACCCACGGCCTCTCCGAACCGGCTTGGCGCACGGCGCTGGAAGTCCTGGTCGCCAACGGCGTCACGGTGATGGTCGACTCCCGCGACGGCTTCACGCCGACCCCGGCGGTGTCCCACGCCATTCTCAAGCACAACCGGGTCGCGCCGGGATCGGCCGACGGCGTGCTGATCACCCCCTCGCACAACCCGCCCCGCGACGGCGGCTTCAAGTACAATCCGCCGTCCGGCGGGCCCGCCGGTTCGGACGCCACGACGGCGATCGCGGCGCGGGCCAACCAGCTGCTGAAGGACGGCCTGGCGGACGTCCGCCGCATTCCGTTCGAACGGGCCCGGGCGGCGGCGGGCGCGTACGACTTCCTGGCCAACTACGTCGACGACCTGCCCAGCGTCCTGGACCTGGAGGCCGTGCGCCGCGCCGGCGTCAGGATCGCGGCCGACCCGCTGGGCGGCGCGGCCGTCGCCTATTGGGGCGAGATCGCCGACCGGCACGGGCTGGACCTGACCGTGGTCGACGACCGCGTCGATCCGCGCTGGGCGTTCATGCCGCTCGACACCGACGGCAAGATCCGCATGGACTGCTCGTCGGCCTCGGCGATGGCCAACCTGATCCGCACCATGCGGGGCGGGGCGCGGTACGACGTGGCGATCGGCAACGACGCCGACGCCGACCGCCACGGGATCGTCACGCCGGACGCCGGCCTGATGAACCCCAACCACTACCTGGCCGCGGCGATCGCCTACCTGTTCACCCATCGCCCGCGATGGGGCGCGGACGTCGCCGTCGGCAAGACCCTGGTCTCGTCCTCGATGATCGACCGCGTGGTCGCCAAGCTGGGCCGCCGCCTGCTGGAGGTGCCGGTCGGCTTCAAGCATTTCGTGCCGGGGCTGCTGGACGGCAGCGTCGGCTTCGGCGGCGAGGAGTCGGCGGGCGCGGCCTTCCTGCGCCAGGACGGAACGGTCTGGACCACCGACAAGGACGGGCTGCTGCTGGGCCTGCTGGCCGCCGAGATCCAGGGCGTGACCGGGGGCAGTCCCAGCCGGCTCTACGCCGACCTGACCGCCGAGCACGGCGCCCCGGCCTATGCCCGCATCGACGCCCCCGCCTCGCGCGAGGAAAAGGCGCGCCTGGCCTCCCTGAGCCCGAGCGACGTCACGGCGAACACGCTGGCCGGCGAGCCGATCGAGCGGATCCTGACCGAGGCCCCGGGCAACGGCGAGGCGATCGGCGGCCTCAAGGTGGTGACGAAGAACGCCTGGTTCGCCGCCCGTCCCTCGGGCACCGAGGATGTCTACAAGATCTACGCCGAGTCGTTCCTCGGCCCGGACCACCTGCGGGAAGTTCAGGATCAGGCGCGCGAGGTGGTCGCCGGCGCGCTGGGCGGCTGACCGCCGCCTGCGACACCGTGACCCGATAGATGAACAACAGCTAAATTGTCGGTTAAGGGTCTGTCCGCAATTTGGAGTCTAGTCTGGTTTCATCAGAACCAAGGTTAGTCTCATGGCTTGCTTCACCCTTCGCCCTTCGGACCGTTCGGAATTCGACTCGCTGCTTGGCGAACTGGCCGCCCAGTTCCCCGCCGCGCACGTCGAAGCCGCTCACAACGACAACTGGGCGTCCTACCGCGTCGACATCTCGTGCGACGCGCCCTGGGAAGGCGACCTGACCGCCTGGCTGCAGAGCAAGCACGCCGACTGCCCCCGCACCTGACCCCCCTATCCGACCAGGGGCCGCCTACTGGCTGGCCCACAGGATCCGGGCGATCCACACCACCTCGGCCAGATCCAGCGTCCGATCCCCGCCGTCGCCCCCATCAACGCGATTGAGCGACGCCAGCTCGACGCTGCGGGCCGTGACCCGCGCCAACTCCTTGATCAGCAATTCGCCGCCCGCGGTTCGCACCACCACCCGGTCGCCCCGGCGCGGCGGGACCGTCGGCGAGACCAGGATGCGGTCGCCGTCGCGGAAGACCGGGACCAGCGCGTCTCCGGTGATCTCCAGGGCGTAGACGCTCTCCTCGCCCAACCCCGGGAAATCGATCTCGTCCCACTCGGGACCGGTCGGCGCGCCGGTCTCGTCGAACAGGCCTTCAGCCCCGGCCTGGGCGAAGCCGATCAGCGGGACGGCGCGCGGATTGGGGCGCGGATCGGGTCTGGGCGCCCTTTCGGTCAGGGCCGCGAACTCCGAAAATCCGACCCCCGTCGCCTCCAGCACCTTGGCCAGGCTCTCGGTCGAGGGCCAGCGCGGGCGAGCGTCGCCGTCGCCGCGCTTCGAGCGGTTGAAGCTGGTGGGGTCCAGACCGGCGAGCTTGGCCATGGCCGACGGGCTCATGTCGAAACGCTTGGCCAGGGCGTCGATCGCGGTCCAGATTTCGGTGTGCGACAGAGACGACATGGCTGCATCCTGGGCCGTGGTCCCGAAAAATATGCCTCACCTCTAGGAAAGTAAACCTATTCACCTACAGGCAAGTTGACGTTTACGTAAACGTTGACGGCAGAATACCGCGGGCCTATGGTGATCGACGATAACCAACCGGCCCGGCCGCAGAAGTCGGGCCTGCCCAGGGAGGGTTCGAATGTTGGCCGACCTGCGACGTCCAGAGCGCACCTTTACAATCCGTCAGCTGTGCAACGAGTTCAAAGCCACGCCGCGCGCGTTGCGCTTCTATGAGGACAAGGGCCTGCTGACCCCGGCCCGCGAGGGCCTCAACCGCGTCTATTCCCACAAGGACCGCGTCCGCCTGCAGCTGATCCTGCGCGGCAAGCGCGTGGGCCTTTCGCTGTCGGAAATCCGCGAACTGCTCGACCTCTACGACGAGAACGACGACGGCGCGGCCCAGATGGCCCGGTCGCTGAAGAAGTTCCGCGAGCGCGCCACCGCGCTGGAGCAGCAGCGCGAGGACATCGACGGCGCCCTGATCGAACTGCGCGAAGCCTGCGCCCGCCTCGAGCGGCGCCTGGCCGAGATCCGCCCGGACCTGCTGCCCCGCGCCGCCGACTATGACCAGGTGCTGCGCGCCCGGCTCGACGGTCACGGCGAAGCGGCGTTGGGCAAGTAGACCCGACACCGTGTTCCTCCTTCAAGACCGGAACGGCGCGCGGCGTCTTCTCTCTCCTCCCCCGATCTGACTGACCAGGACTGTTTCATGACCTACCAGCCGCCCGTTCGCGAACACGCCTTCCTCCTGCGCGACGTGCTCAACATCGATCAGCACGGCAACCTGCCGGGCTTCGCCGACGCGTCGTTCGAGACCGTCGAGCAGATCCTCGAGGCCGCCGGCCAGTTCACCGGCGAGGTCCTGGCCCCGCTGAACCCCGTCGGCGACAAGCAGGGCTGCGTCTGGAGCAAGGACTTCACGGTCAAGACGCCGGACGGCTTCAAGGAAGCCTACAAGCAGCTGTGCGAAGGCGGCTGGACGGGCCTGGGCTCGGACCCGGCCTACGGCGGCCAGGGCCTGCCCCACGTCGTCAACCTGGCCTTCAGCGAGATGTCGAGCTCGGCCAACATGGCGTTCTCGATGTATCCGGGCCTGGCCCACGGCGCCTATTCGGCCATCCACACCGGCGGCAGCGACGAGCAGAAGCAGACCTATCTGCCCAAGATGGTGTCCGGCGAATGGACCGGCACCATGAACCTGACCGAGCCGCAGTGCGGCACGGACCTGGGCCTGCTGCGGACCAAGGCGGTTCCGCAGGCTGACGGGACCTATCGCATCAGCGGCCAGAAGATCTGGATCAGCGCCGGCGAACACGACATGGCCGACAACATCGTCCACCTGGTGCTGGCCCGCATCGAGGGCGCCCCGGCCGGCGTGAAGGGCATCAGCCTGTTCATCGTGCCGAAGTTCCTGCCCAAGGCCGACGGCTCGGTCGGCGAGCGCAACGAGGGCGTCAAGTGCGTCGGCCTCGAAGAGAAGATGGGCATCCACGGCAACGCCACCTGCGTGATGCAGTACGAGGACGCCAAGGGCTGGCTGATCGGCGAAGAGAACAGCGGCCTGAAGCTGATGTTCGTGATGATGAACGAGGCCCGCCTGGGTGTGGGCCTGCAGGGCGTGGCCCAGGCCGAGGCCGCCTACCAGGCCGCCGTCGCCTTCGCCAAGGACCGCCTGCAAGGCCGTTCGCTGACCGGCCCGAAGAACGCCGACGGCCCGGCCGACCCCATCATCGTCCACCCGGACGTGCGTCGCATGCTGCTGGAGAGCAAGGCCCTGATCGAAGGCGGCCGCGCCTTCCTGTTCTGGACCGCCCTGCACGGCGACCTGGCCCACCACCACCCGGACGAGGCCGTGCGCGCCAAGGCCGAGGACTATATGGGCCTGATGACGCCGGTGCTGAAAGGCTACCTGACCGACAAGGGCTTCAAGATCTGCTCGGACGCCATGCAGGTGCACGGCGGCAGCGGCTTCACCGAGCACTTCCCGGCCAGCCAGTACCTGCGCGACGTCCGCATCGCCCTGATCTACGAAGGCACCAACGGCATCCAGGCGCTGGACCTGGTCGGCCGCAAGCTGGCGGCCAAGGGCGGCCGCGGCGTGATGACCTTCTTCCAGGAAATCGACCAGTTCATCGGCGAGAACGACAGCGACGCCGAGCTGAAGCCGTTCATCGAGGCCCTGGCCGGCGTGAAGGCCCAGCTGCAGGACGGCACCATGTGGCTGATGCAGAACGGCCTGCAGAACCCCGACAACGCCGGCGCGGCCTCGACCGACTACATGCACCTGTTCGGCCTGACGGGCCTGGCCTACATGTGGTGCCTGATGGTCAAGGCGGCCAACGCCAAGATCGCCGCCGGCTCGACCGACCCCTTCTTCACCACCAAGATCGTCACGGCGAAATATTTCGTCGAACGCATCTTGCCTGACGCAGGGGCGCATCTGGCCAAGCTGAAGACCGGTTCGGCGACCCTGATGGCGCTGCCCGCGGAGGCCTTCTGATCATGAGCGTGCTCAACGTCGAAAAGCCGGCCTTCATGGCCGAAGAGGACATCGCGATCTTCGAGGACGCGGTCGGCAAGTTCTTCGACGAGCACGCCCCCGAGGCCGTGGTGGCGACGTGGCGCAAGAACCACGTCGTCGACCGCGAGATGTGGAACAAGGCGGGCCGGGCGGGACTGCTCGGCCTGACCGTTCCGGAGGAATACGGCGGGGCCGGCGGCGACTATCGCCACGAGGCCGTGCTGATGGAGCAACTGGGCCTGAAGGGCGTCGACGGCTTCGGCATCAGCCTGCACAACGCCATCGTCGCCCCCTACATCTTCCACTACGGCACCGAGGAGCAGAAGCGGCGCTGGCTGCCGCGCCTGTGCACCGGCGAACTGGTCGGCGCCATCGCCATGACCGAGCCGGGCGCGGGGTCCGACCTGCAGGGCATCAAGTCCAGCGCCAAGGTCGTCGGCAACCAGTACGTGATCAACGGGTCCAAGACCTTCATCACCAACGGCCAGACCGCCAATCTCATCATTGTCGTCGTCAAGACCGACCCAACCGCCGGCGCGCGCGGCACCTCGCTGATCGTCGTCGAGACGGACGGGACCGAAGGCTTCGAGCGCGGCCGCAACCTCGACAAGCTGGGCCACGAGGCCCAGGACACCTCCGAGCTGTTCTTCAACGACGTCAAGGTTCCCACCGAGAACCTGCTGGGCTCCGACGAGGGCCAGGGCTTCTTCCAGCTGATGGGCCAACTGCCCCAGGAGCGGCTGAACATCGCCGTCCAGGGCATGGCCACCATCGAGCGGGCGCTGGAGCTGACGATTGACTACGTCAAGCAGCGCAAGGCGTTCGGCAAGGCGATCATCGACTTCCAGAACACCCAGTTCGTGCTGGCCGAATGCAAGACCGAGGCGACCGTCGCCAAGGTGTTCGTCAACCACTGCATCGAGCAGCATCTGGCCGGCAAGCTGGACGCCGCCACCGCCTCGATGGCCAAGTACTGGGTCAGCGATCTGGAGAACAAGATCGTCGACCGCTGCCTGCAACTGTTCGGCGGCTACGGCTTTATGAACGAGTATCCGATCGCCCGCATGTATCGCGACAGCCGTGTGCAGCGCATCTACGGCGGCACCAACGAGATCATGAAGCTGCTGATCGCGAGGACGCTCTAGCCATGTTGCTGGAAGCCGCCATCGTCCTGTGCCTGACCAACGCGACGGATACGGCCGTGTCCGGACTGGTGCGCGACGGCCGCTTCAAGACCACCTCGGCCAAGCTCGAGGGGACCAGCCTCACCTATCGCGCACCCCTGGTCGAGACGCCGTTCCCAGCGGTGGACGCCCGCCAGACAGGCTGCGCCAACGTCGAGGGCCTGACCCCGGCCAAGCCGCAGCTGGTGATCCACGGCGGCTCCGTCGGCGGCGACCGGCGCCGCGGCGACACGATCTGCCGTCCGACGCGGCCGCTCAAGGCCGGCGAGCGCCTGACCTTCGTCTATCGCAAGAGCTTTTTCGGGCCGCTGACCTGCAAGGAGATCCGCTGATGCCGTTGATCGTCGCGCCGCCGCCCCAGCCGCCCGCCCAGCACGCCGCGCCCGCTGCTCCAGGGGCCGCTTCGGACAGCCGCTCGGCCGTGGTCTGCGTGCGCGCGGCCGGTCCGCGCCCGCTGTTCTTCTCCGGCAAGCTGGTGGCCAAGAACCCCCACTCCAAGCCGCCGGGCGATTTCGAGCTGCCGCTGAAGGCCAATGTCGACCAGTGCAACAACCTGCTGCGCTCGAAGGTGGCCGACTGGACGCTGTCGGTGACGACGCCCGGCTTCAAGGCCTGCGCCCTGCCGCCGCCCGAGTTCGGCTACCGCGTCACCTACAGCGCCAAGGCCTCGGCCCGGGGCCTGTCGTGCGCCCAGATCGCCAAGGCGCCGATCGGCACGTGGAAATAATGAGCCTGGCCCTACGCCTTGTTGACGCTGTTGGCCTTGATCTGGGCCGCGCCGCGGGCGTCCAGATCCTTGCGCGTGGCCTCCAGGCTGAGGGGGCCCAGCAGGGTGGCGTTGACCGCGTCCATGCCCGGCGCGGCGACGCCCGGCTTGCGGGCGATCAGGTAGCGCAGGGAGAGGCGTTCGTTGTCGGCCGCGTCGGGCTGGGTGCCGTGCAGGGTGCAGGCGTGCCACATGGCCGCGTAGCCGGTCTTGCCGGTCAGCAGGTGCTGCTTGGTCTGGACCGCGTGGCCGCGCCCGTCGCGGTACAGCCAGCCGCCTTCGTTCTTGGTCAGGTCATGCGGGAACAGCGTCCCGCCCAGCTTGTGGCTGTCCTCCAGCAGGAACAGCGGGGCGTCGTGCGTCCCCACGTCGTGCAGGTAGATGTACAGGGTGATGAAGTCGGCTTCCCGGTCCTTGTAGTCGATCAGGTCCTGGTGGAAGTCGATGCCGTAGAAATAGGTGATGTCCCGGAACGGGGCCCTCACATAGGCGCCCAGGTTGTTGACCGGGTTGCCGGCGATGCGGGCCCTCAGCCAGTCGGGCACGACGCTGGCCGGCACGCCGCAGATCAACTTCTTGAGCAGGATCTCGTAGCCGTCTCCCAGCAGGGCGGAGAGGGCCGCGACGATCGCCGGGTCCTTCTCGACGAAGGCCAGGTCGTCCTCGAACCGCTCCAGCAGGTTGCGGCCCGGCGCGGGGTTCACCCCGATATATTGCGGGTCGGCGTCGAACTCGGCTTCGGACAGGAAGAGGTCCGCGTCGAACGTCCGCAGGGCGCGGATCTTGGTCAGCAGGGCGCTCGCCGCCGCCGGGTCCACGCCGCCGCCGAACACATGATAGCCGCGCGCGATGAAGTCGCTCACCGCCGGGTGGGCCACGTCCGTCGAGCGCTCAGCTGCCGTCATCGTCCTGATCTCCAAATCACCGGAATCAGACGCCTTTTTGGTTAACGAACCATCCAAGCCTACGCAGGAAGGAGCCATCAAATGGCCGACGCTTACATCTTTGACGCCGTGCGCACGCCGCGCGGCAAGGGCAAGAAGGACGGATCTCTGCACGAGATCACCTCGCTGTCCCTGGCGACCCAGGTCCTGGAAGCCCTCCGTGACCGCAACAACCTCGACACCTCGCATGTCGACGACGTCGTGCTCGGCTGCGTCGCCCCGGTGGGCGAGCAGGGCAGCGACATCGCCCGCACCGCCGTGCTGACCGCCGACTACGCCGAAAGCGTCGCCGGCGTGCAGATCAACCGCTTCTGCGCCTCGGGCCTGGAAGCGGTGAACATGGCCGCGGCCAAGGTCGCCTCGGGTGAAGCCCAGCTGGCGATCGGCGGCGGCGTCGAGAGCATGAGCCGCGTGCCCATGGGCAGCGACGGCGGCGCCTGGCCCACCGACCCGTCCTCGGCCTTCAAGACCTATTTCGCCCCGCAGGGCGTCTCGGCCGACCTGATCGCCTCGCTGTACGGCTTCAGCCGCGACGACGTCGACGCCTACGCCGTCGAGAGCCAGCGCCGCGCCGCCGCCTCGTGGGCCGACGGCCGCTTCAAGAAGTCGGTGATCGGCGTCAAGGACCAGCTGGGCCTGACGATCCTCGATCACGACGAAACGGTGCGCGGAAACACCACCATGCAGACCCTGGCCTCGCTGAACCCGTCGTTCACGGGCATGGGCGAGATGGCCTTCGACGCGGTCGTGCAGCAGCGCTATCCGCAGGTGGAAAAGGTCAATCACGTCCACCACGCCGGCAACAGCTCGGGCATCGTCGACGGCGCCGCCGGCGTGCTGATCGGCACCAAGGAAATGGGCGAGGCCCTGGGCCTGAAGGCCCGCGCCCGCATCAAGGGCGCGGCCTCGATCGGTTCGGAGCCCTCGATCATGCTGACCGGCCCGTCGCTGGTCACCGAGAAGCTGCTCAAGAAGCTGAAGATGGAGGTCTCCGACATCGACCTCTACGAGCTGAACGAAGCCTTCGCCGCCGTCGTCCTGCGCATGATGCAGGCGCTGAACATCCCGCACGACAAGATGAACGTGAACGGCGGCGCCATCGCCATGGGCCACCCGCTGGGCGCCACCGGCGCGATGATCCTGGGCACCATGCTCGACGAGCTCGAGCGCTCGGACAAGGAAACCGCCCTGATCACCCTGTGCGTCGGCGCCGGCATGGGCACCGCCACCGTCATCGAACGCGTCTAAGAGCCGAGGACTAGAGACATGGAAAACTTCAAGATCGAGGTCGACGGCGACGGCATCGCCCTGGTCACCTTCGACGTGCCCGGCCGTTCGATGAACACCCTGACCGCTTCGGTGATCAAGGAAATCGGCGAGGTGGTGGAAACCATCAAGTCCGACGCCGCCATCAAGGGCGCGGTGATCACCTCGGGCAAGACCACCGGCTTCTGCGCCGGCGCCGACCTGGGCGAACTGGGCGGCAGCGGCGGGCTGGGCGGCGGCAAGCCGGGCGAAGAGGGCCTGAAGGCCGCCTTCGAGGCCGGCTTCGCGCTGAACAAGGCGTTCCGCGCCCTGGAGACCTGCGGCAAGCCGGTGGCCGCGGCCGTCAACGGCCTGGCCATGGGCGGCGGGCTGGAAATCACCCTGGCCTGCCACTATCGCGTGGTCGCCGACAATCCGAAGATCCAGCTGGCCCTGCCGGAAGCCAAGGTCGGCCTGCTGCCGGGGGCCGGCGGCACCCAGCGCCTGCCGCGCCTGATGGGCGTGATGGCCGCCGCGCCGTACCTGCTGGAAGGCAAGTCGATGAAGCCGGCCGAGGCCCTGGCCCTCAAGGTCGTGCACGAGGTCGTCCCGGCCGGCCAAGAGGTCGAGGCCGCCAAGACCTGGATCAAGACCAAGGGCGACCCGGTCGCGCCGTGGGACAAGAAGGACTTCAAGATCCCCGGCGGCGGCCCCTATTCGGCCGGCGGCAGCCAGGTCTTCGTCATGGGCAACGCCATGCTGCGCAAGACCACCTACGGCAACTATCCCGCCCAGCTGAACATCATGAAGGCGGTCTATGAGGGCCTGCAGGTGCCGTTCGACGCCGCCCTGCGCATCGAGACCCGCTACTTCCTGAAGACGATGATGTCGGCCCAGGCCAAGGGCATGATCCGCACCCTGTTCCTGTCCTTGCAGGAACTGGGCAAGGGCTCGGGCCGTCCGGCTGGCGTGCCGCACTACGACGTCAAGAAGGTGGCCGTGCTCGGCGCCGGCATGATGGGCGCGGGCATCGCCTATGTCCAAGCCATGGCCGGCATCGAGACCGTGCTGATCGACCAGACGCAGGAAGCCGCCGACAAGGGCAAGGGCTACGCCGAGGGCCTGGTCAAGAAGGCCGTCTCGCGCGGCAAGATGACCCCGGAAAAGGGCGAAGCGATCCTGGCCCTGATCCACCCGACCGCCGACTACGCCGACGTCAAGGGTTCGGACCTGGTCGTCGAGGCCGTGTTCGAGAACCGCGAGGTCAAGGCTTCGGTCACCAAGCTGGCGGAAGCCCAGCTGGCCGACACCGCGATCTTCGGCTCCAACACCTCGACCCTGCCGATCACCGGCTTGGCCAAGGCCTCGGTGCGTCCGGCCTCGTTCATCGGCATCCACTTCTTCTCGCCGGTCGACAAGATGGGCCTGGTCGAACTGATCATGGGCGACGAGACCAGCCAGGAAGCCCTGGCCAAGTCGATCGACTACGTCCTGAAGATCAAGAAGACCCCGATCGTCGTCAACGACAGCCGCGGCTTCTACACCAGCCGCTGCTTCGGCACCTTCGTGCAGGAAGGCATGGAGCTGCTGGCCGACGGCTACGCCCCGGCCATCATCGACAATGTCGGCCGGGCCACCGGCATGCCGCGCGGTCCGCTGGAGATGCACGACGACGTCGCGCTGGACCTCTCCTACAAGATCGCCCAGCAGACCAAGAAGGACCTCGGCGACAAGTACGAGGAGCGCCCCTTCACCACGATCATCGAGAAGATGGTCGAGGGCGAAGGCCGCTACGGCCGCAAGAACGGCAAGGGCTTCTACGACTATCCGGAGAACGGCCCCAAGACCCTGTGGCCGGGCCTGGCCAAGCTGGCGCCGGTCAAGATCGCCGAGGTCGACAAGGCCGGCATCGAGGAGATCCGCACCCGGCTCCTCTACCGCCAGGCCGTGGAAGCCGCCCGCTGCTTCGAGGAAGGCGTGATCACCGACCCGCGTGAAGCCGACGTCGGGGCCATCCTGGGCTGGGGCTTCGCGCCCTGGACCGGCGGCCCGGTCAGCCTGATCGACGGCGTGGGCGTGGCCAAGTTCGTCGAGGCCTGCGACGCCCTGGCCCAGAAGTACGGCGCCCGCTTCGCCCCGCCGCAACTGCTGCGCGACATGGCCGCCAAGGGCGAGACCTTCTACAGCCGCTTCGGCGTCAAGGAGAAGGCCGCCGCCTGACGGCCGCGCCTCATGACAATGGAAGGGCCCGGCGGCGACGCCGGGCCCTTTTCGTTTGGCCGCATTCGTTTCAGGCCCGACTTGTCGCGGCCATCGTCCGGCCCCACCCCGTCGCTAGAGCTCGGTTCGGTGAGATCGAGCCCATCTTTGACGCATCCCGCCAGTGACGGCCCCCGAGCGGTCCGCCAGGAAGGTCGGCACGCGCCAGGTCGAGGACCGCGTTCCGTGAGATCGGCCATGCAAGCGGGCAGGCGGCGCTGGCTGGTGGTCGGCGGCCTGTCGCTGGCGTTCCACGGCCTGCTGGGCTGGGCCCTGCTGATCGCCGTGCCGCCCGCGCCGAGCCTGGTCGAGCCCCGCAGCGTCGAGGTGAGCCTGCTGGCCCCGGCCACGCCCGACCGCCCCGCGCCGCGGGCGCGGGCGTCCGCGACGACGGCCTTCCATCCCGCCCTCCGCGCGCCGCCGCCGGGCGTGCCGACTCTGTCCGTCCCGGCGCTGACTCCTTCACAGCGCGGCCAGGTCGTCGCCCCGCCCGGCTTCACGGCGCGAGGAACCCTGACCGGCGGCGGCGAGGCCCTGCGCGAGGCCGCGCGCAAGAGCGGCTGCACCGAGGCCGACATCGTCAAGCTGACCAAGGCCGAGCGCGAGGCCTGCGCCGAGGCCCTGGGCGCCAAGAACAAGAACGGGCCGGCGCTGTACGCCGCCATCGACCCCGACAAGAAGGCGGCCTTCGACGGCGACTGCAAGAAGGACGACGACTGGTGCCTGTACCGCACCGGCAAGGGCCCCTATCCGGGCCTGTTCGCCCTGGGCAAAAAGAAAAAGATCAAGGGCTGGGACTAGGTCCGCCTTCGACCCTTCGGACATTGGCGCGGCGATAGCAGACCGCCCGCTGTCGGCACGCTCCCAGGCTAGATCGCCCCTGCGGCGGCGTCCAAGGCCTACGGGCGATTTGCGGGATGGAGGCTCAGGCTTTTTTCCGTACCTGTCTGCGGGAATCCCGTGTCTCCGCAGGGGTTCGCCTCCATGTCGGCGACGTGCTCCGCGCCGCAGTCTGTGGCGATGGAGGCTGCCATGATCCCATCCAGACGTTTGCTTTTGGCCGGCGCGGCGTCGCTCGGCGGAATCGGCCTGATGGCCTCGTGCGGTCCCAAGAGCCAGATCTCGGCTCCGCCCTCTGATGACGACACAGCGGGGTCAAGCGATCCACGCACCATCGTCCGCGACGCCTGGATCTACGCCTATCCCATGATCATGAACTACGC
This sequence comes from Caulobacter sp. Root1455, assembly GCF_001426905.1. GTDB lineage: Bacteria > Pseudomonadota > Alphaproteobacteria > Caulobacterales > Caulobacteraceae > Caulobacter. The sequence goes on along the minus strand of NZ_LMFQ01000008.1, from coordinate 79,722 downwards.
GACCCTGGCCAAGCAGACGCTCGACCCAGCCAATCCCGGCTATGTCGGCGGCTTCGGCAAGTTCCGCCACTACGCCCAGTTCTTCACTCCGGCCAACCGCGACATCGTCACCCCCAACAACGACACGCCCTATAGCTGGGCTTGGCTGGACCTGCGGGCCGAACCCTGGGTGCTGACCGTGCCAGCCGCCCAAGCCGGCCGGTATTATGTCCACCAGTGGATGGACCTGTTCACGCAGATCTTCGGCTATGTCGGCGTACGCGCCACGGGTGAAGGTCCGGGCAGCTACCTGATCGCCGGTCCCAAATGGAACGGACCGCCCCCGGCCGGGATCGCCAAGGTGCTGAAGGCTGAAAGCGACATCGTGGTCGACCTGGGCCGCACCAGCCTGCTGGGACCTTCGGACATCGCCGCGCTCAAGGCCTTCCAGGCCCAGTACAAGCTCCAACCGTTATCGGCCTTCGCCAAGACGGCCGCGCCAGCGGCCGCGCCCGCCATCACCTGGCCCGCCTGGGATGAGAAGAAGTGGCTGGGGCCAGAGTTCATCGGCCTGTTGAATTTCCTGCTGCAGTTCACCCAGCCGCCGGCGGCGTCGGAGGCCGGCCTGATGGCCCGCTTCGCCAAGGTCGGGATCGGGCCGGGCAAGCCCTTCGACCTGGCGAGCCTGAGCGAAGCCGACCGCGCCGCCGTCATTGGCGGAGCGCAGGACGGTCAGGCGGCCCTGAAGGCCAAGATCGCGGTGACCAAGAGTTCGATCGGCCTGTTCGGGTCCCGTGAACAACTGGGCGACGACTACCTCAAACGGGCGGTCGCCGCCGCCATGGGCATCTACGGCAACGCGGCCGAGGAGGCGGTCTATGTCGGGGCCGACCAGGACTCCACCGGCCAGCCCTTGGACGGGGCCAGCCGCTACGAAATACGCTTGGCCAAGGACCAGCTTCCGCCCGCCAAGTATTTCTGGTCGGCGACGCTCTATGAGCTGCCCAGCCGGCTGCTCTCCGAAAACAGCATCAACCGCTATTCCCTGGGCGACCGCAGTCCGGGGCTCAAGTTCGGAGACGACGGTTCGCTCACAATCTACGTCCAGCACGATCCGCCGGGAGCCGACAATCAGGGCAACTGGCTGCCGTCGCCCAAGAGCGGACCATTCAACGTGATCTTCCGTCTCTACGGCCCCAGCCAGCCGGCTCAGACCGGCGGCTGGCCGCCGCCTTCCGTCCGCAAAGTGACCTAGGAGTTTCGCCCATGTCCGATCTCGAGACATCGCCCGTCGCTTCCGAACGCAGCTTCAGTCCGAAAGGCGGCGAGACGGACACCCGCATCGGGCCGTTAAGCCTGGACAGGCAGGGCTTGCCCGATCAAGCGGCCATCGACCACCTCTACGAGGAGCGCGACTTCCAGCGGGCCTGCCAAGCCTATCTGTGGGCCTTGCCGATCATTGGGTACGCCCAATGGCAGAACCAGCACGAGACGGTGTTCGGCGCTCGGGACGGCGACATCGTCCAGTACGTCAGCCCTCGCGACAAGCTTGGCTTGATCACCGCCAACGGCACCACGCCCTATATCGTCGGCTTCGTGAACCTGGCGCGGACCGGTCCGCTCGTCGTCGACTATCCGGCGGGCGAAACGGCGGGCGGTTGCGGCGACTTCTGGCAGCGGTCGATCGTTGACTTCGGCCTGACCGGTCCGGACAAGGGCAATGGGGGGCGCTATCTGATCCTGGGCCCTGGCCAGGACGCGCCGAAAGGCTTTGCGGCGGATCACGTGGTGCGTTCGCCGACCTTCAACATCATGCACGCCACCCGCATCCTGGCCACCGACCCGGACGAAGCCGCGCGAGTCCTGGCGGGCTATCAGGCCTATCCAGCCCAGGACGCCGCCGCGCCGCGCAAGACCCGCGTGGTCCGGCCCGAAGGGCGGGCCTGGAGCGGGACCCATCCGACCGGCATGGCGTACTGGGAGCGGCTCGACGCGATCTTGCAGGTCGAACCGGTCAAGGAAGAGGATCGTCTGATCATGGCGATGCTCAAACCGTTGGGTTTGGAGAAGGGCAAGCCGTTCCAACCGACCTCGGTTCAGGCCAAAGCGCTGGCCGACGGCGCCCGGATCGGCCGGCTGATGGCCATCGCCAATTCCTTCGACAAGCGCTTTGCCACCGCGACCTATCGCGGGCGTTGGGACCGGGTGGTGAACGTCGACCTCAGCCAGCAGTCGGAATTCTATTCCGAGCTCGATGAGCGGGCGTCGTGGTTCTACGAGGCTGTCGGGCTTTCGGCGGGCATGACGACCCACACGCCAGGCGAGGGCCAGGCCTATCTGTCCACCTATCGCGACGCAGCTGGGCGTTGGCTCGACGGCGGCAAGACCTATCGCCTGCATGTGCCGCCGAATGTCCCGGTGGGTCAGTGGTGGTCGGTGACGCTCTACGACATCGAGACCCGGTGCTTCATCGACACGCCGCTGGACAAGGTGGACCGCAGCTCGCGCCACGACCTGGCGACCAACCCCGACGGCTCGATCGACTTGGTGTTCGGTCCCGAGCCCCCTGAAGGCGCGCCGGAGTCGAATTGGATCCCGACCGTGCCCGGACGGGCCTGGTTCACGTACTTCCGCCTCTACGCGCCACTGGAGGCGTATTTCGACGCCAGTTGGGCGCTGCCGGATATTGAAGAGGTCTAACCCGGTTCGACTTGGGGACGCCCAGCCATGCCCAAGCCGCCCCAGTATCCGCCTTGTGGCGGGGCGTGGGTCTCGCTTGGCGCGACCATCCGGTCGATGTCCACCTTCCACCCACGGCGGACGCTCATTCTGTCCGCTCTCGGCGCCGAGATCGGGGATCTCCAACGAAAAAGGGCCCCGTCTCGCGACGGGGCCCTTCTCGTTTCCGGTGAGCGTGAAGCTTACCAGGCCTTGCTGAGGGTCACGAAGGCGCGACGCTCGACTTCCAGGCCGGTGGTCTGGCGCTGTCGGCCTTCGGTCAGGTTCTGACCGCTGACCGCCAGGGTCAGGCCGTGGTCGAAGGTGCGGGCCACGCGGCCGCCCAGGGTGACGTAACCCTCGATGTCCGCCAGGACCGGGGTCTGGTCCGAGGTGTAGCCCTTGAAGTCGCCGGTGTAGTGGGCGAAGGCGTCGGCCGACCATTCGGCGTTCGACCAGCCGAACGACACGTTGGCCCGCACTTCCGGCGTCGTGGCCGAGAAGTTCGTCAGGCGGATGGTCGGCGAGAAGCCGGCGGTCGGCTGGTCGTCGACGTCGGTGAACGCCCAGTTGCCGCTCCAGTGGTAGCCGCCCGAGATCTTGCCCGAAGCCGTCAGTTCGACGCCCCACATCTCGCTGTCGCCCACGTTGCGGTAGCTGAGCAGCGGCAGGACACCCGGCGCGGTCGGCATGACGTCGATCTGGGCCGAGGTCGGCTGGCCCTTCACGTCTTCGGTCTTCTGGGTGAAGACGCTGACGCCGGCCTTGGCGTCCAGGCCCGGCAGCGCGCGTTCGTAACCGACTTCATAGTTGGTGACGATCGAGGGCTCCAGGGTCGGGTTGCCGATCACGCCGATGGTGTAGGGACCGGCGGCGACCCGCAGCTGAACCGCGCCCAGGTCGACCAGGGTCGGAACCTGCACGCCGCGCGCGGCGGTGGCCTTGAAGGTGTCGGCCTGGGTCGGACGATAGACGACGCCGAGGTTGTAGCTGGCCTTCTTGATCGAGCGATCCCAGTAGGCGTTGGTCACGGCCGGGTAGCCGGCCGGGAACGTGCCTTCACGCGACAGGCTCAGGTCGTCGTAGCGGCCGGCGGCGGTCACGGCCAGCTTTTCGCTGATCGCCCAGTTCCACATGCCCGAGATCGAAGCGACCTCGTAGCTCAGCTTGCCGCCGACCAGCGGCGCGGTGTTGACCTGGTTCTTGCGGTATTCGCCGCCGATGCGGAACGTGTGGTTCGCGCCGATCTTGAACAGGTCCTGGACGCTGAGGACGTCCAGCTTGTTCTCGAAGCGGGCCGATTGGCCGACCACGACCTGCTTGGCCGTCAGATTGGTTTCATAGGCCGAGGCCTGCAGCAGGCCAAGACGGGTGTCGGAAGCCAGGGTCGCCTTGACCGAGGTCGTGACGTACTTGCTGGGCGAGTAGTCGATGTTGGAGACCACTTCGCTGACCTGGACGTTCGACCACGAGCCTTCGACGCGCAGTTCGGTCTTCTCGGTCAGCTGGGCGATGGTGTCGAGGTTGACCGAGACCCGGGCCGGGTCGGTCAGCAGGTTGGACGCAACGGCCGCGTTGGTCTTGTACTCGTCCATCTGGGCCGCGCCGGCCGACAGACGGGCGAAGAAGCGCTCGCCCAGCTTCACCGACTTGACCACCGACAGTTCGCCGTAGCCGTTCGTGCCGCCGGTGAGGGAGACGCTGCCGGTGTCATCGAACTTGGGGTTCTGGGTGATGATGTTGATCACGCCGCCCACGGCGTTGAAGCCGAACAGGGCGCTGTTGGGGCCCTTGACGACTTCGATCTGACGGATTTCCGACAGCTGCACCGGCAGGGTGGCCCAGGCGGTGTAGCCGTAGTGGTCCAGATAGACCTGGCGGCCGTTGATCAGCACCAGCAGGCGCGGCGACATCGCCTGGTCATAGCCGCGGACGCTCACGTCCGAGGCGCCGGCGCCCCAGTTCAGCACGTCCAGGCCGGCGACGCGGCTGAGGATGGTCGGCAGGTCGACGGCGCCCGAGCGCTTGATGTCGTCGGCCGAGATGATTTCCATGGCGACCGGAACCTCGGTCGAGCGCTGGGGCGAGCCCGTGGCGCTGGTGGTCACCGGTTCGTTGAACAGCTGCTGCATCGCGCCGTAGTCGATCGACTGGGCGTGGGCGGCCCCCGTGGACGCCAGGGCGGCCAGGGAGAGGGCGAAGGTGGCCGAAGCGCCGGCCAGAAGAGTCTTTTTCATGATTGTTTCTCTGGGCTCGAGCTGGATCAGACTTCGCGGATCATCATGCGGAAGGCGGCCTTGAAGACCGCGCCCACGGCGGCGGCGGCCGCGCGGTTGACGACGATCTCGACCTTGGGATCGGCCGAGACGCTCATCACGCAGGCGCCGCTGGTGGCGCAGGAGACGTCCGAACCGATGGTGATCAGCTTCTTGGCCTTGGCGGCCGCGCCGACATTGACGCCGGTGGTGACGTAGAGAGCGGCGACGCCGCTGACGCCCGAGACGGCCGAGGCTTCGACCGGCTTGGCGGTCAGGGTCACGGCGCCGGCGCTCATGCCGCCGCCGATGGCGGCCATCACGGCGTTCTTCTCGGCGACCGAGGCGGGCTTGGACGGGTCGAAGACCACGCCCAGCACGGCTAACCACGGTGCTGATCGCCGCCGGCGTGGTGCTGTTCGGGGCGTTCGGNTTCTTCTCGGCGACCGAGGCGGGCTTGGACGGGTCGAAGACCACGCCCAGCACGGCTTTGCCGGTCGGACCGTTTTCGAGGAAGGTCAGCGCGCGACCGGCGACCTGGACGTCCTTGGCCGCGTCGGCGTGGGCGGCGCCCAACGGCGCCAGCGCGAGGGTCAGTGCGCAGAGCGCTACGGCGCCCCGGGTTTTTCTTTTCGACATCTTGCATCCCCTGCCCGAGTTTCTTCCGGGCTTCACGGGGTGTCTGATGTCGCTGCAATAGTAAACAAGTCTGTAAAGCAATTTGGAGAACGTTGGTATTCAACGCATCGGATGAAATTGATCTATATCAATCTTATAAATTGCCTGCTCTTTATGACTTATCTTTCGTACAGATCGCGGCAATATTGTTGAATGTGTACTTTAATTTATCAGCAACTAGGGTCATTTTCACCCACAATGGGCGGGAGATGTTCGTTCGAATACATGTTCTACTGAACCATGGCTTCGATCTACTGAGGGCCGGGGAAAGCAAAGGCCGACTTCTTCTGACGCGACAGTCCGCTTACGGACATTTTGTCGCAAGGCGCCTTGAAGGGGGTGCGACAAATGCGCGAGACGCCGGGCAGACAGGACGCGCGCTCCCGGACGAAGCGCGCGCCTGCCCCGGAGATCAGCGGCTTCGCCCCGAAGGACGAAGCCGCCTGGGATCACCAGGCCTTGCTGACCGAGAACAGCACCTGACGCTCGGCTTCGAGACCGCGGGTCTGCTTCTGTTGCTCGCTGAGCAGGTTCTGACCGCTGACCGCCAGGGTCACGCCGTTGTCCATCCGGTAGCCGACGCGGCTCGAGAGGGAGGCATAGGCCTTGACCGGCTTCAGGGCGCCGTTGGTGATGTCGTACCACTGGAAGTCGCCGACATAGTGCAGGTTGGCGTCGGCTTCCCAAGGACCCTTGACCCAGTCCGCGCCGATATTGCCGCGGGTCTCGGGCGTGGTCGACTCGAAGGCCGTGTAGCGGGCGACGGGGTTCATGCCGGCGAACGGCGTGTCCTTGACGTCGGTGTAGGTGTAGTCGCCGTGCCAGCCGAAGCCGCCGGCCAACTTGCCGGCCAGGGTCAGCTCGACGCCCTTCATCTTGGAGTCGGCGGCGTTCTTGTAGGTGAAGCCGGGATTGGTCGTCGCCGTGGGCATATAGTCAAGCGCCGCGGTGCCGAGACCGCTCTTCAGGCCTTGCCAATCCTGGGTGAAAAGCCGGACGCCGAGCTTGGCCGCCGCGAACTGGTGATCATAGGCCAGCTCGTAGTTGGTGACGATCGTCGGCTCCAGGTTCGGGTTGCCCAGCAGATAGACCGGCCCGGAGGCCAGTTGCACGCCGCCCAGCTCGATCAGGCTCGGCGCCTGGACGCCGCGGGCGTAGGAGGCCTTGAAGGTGTCCTTGGGCGTGGGGGTCCAGGCGGCCGTGAAGTTCAGGCTGGGTTCGCTGATGGTGCGGTCCCAGTTGCTGTTGTCGGCCAGCGGGATGCGCGCCGGGAAGACACCCTTGCGCTGCAGCTGCAGGCTGTCGATCCGCGCGGCCGCGGTGGTCGTCACCGTCTTGCTGATCGCCCAGTTCCACATGGCCGAGCCGGACCAGACGTCATAGCTGACGTCCGCTCCGCCGATCGGCGCCACGTTGAGCGTGTTGTGGCGGTATTCGCCGCCGAACCGGAACGTATGGGCGGCGCCGACCTTGAAGAGGTCCTGCAGGCTGGCCACCGTGATGGTGTTCTTCCAATGGACTCCGTTGGCGATGCCGTATTTCGCGTTCAGCTGGTTCTGATAGGCCTGGGCCTGGATCTGACCAAGGCGGGTGTCGGAGGTCAGCGTCGCCTTGCCCGAGGTGGTGATCATCTTGGTGACGGCGTAGCTGTAGCCGACCAGGCTGTCCTGCTGGGCGTTGGCCCACGAGCCTTCGAGACGCAGTTCGGTCTTCGGCGCCAGCTGGGCGACGACGTCGAGCGCGGTCGAGACCCTTTGCGGATCGTGCAGGGTGGCCGCCGTGGGCAGGGCGCCCGTGCGGGCCCATTCGTCACGCTCTTCGGCGCCCGCCGAGAAGCGCGCGGAGACCGACTGGCCGAACTTGTGGGTCGCGACCAGCGAAGCGCTCTTCTGACCATGATCGCCGACCCGGACGGTCGCCACGTTGCGGTTGTCGAACTTCGGGTTGAAGGTGATGATGTTGACGACGCCGGACACGGCGTTGAAGCCGAACAGCGCGCTGCCCGGACCCTTGACCACCTCGATCTGGCGGATCTCGTCGAGCTGCACCGGGATGGTCTGCCACATCGTCAGGCCATAGTGGTCGAGATAGACCTGACGGCCGTTAACCAGCACCAACAGGCGCGGCGAGCTGACCTGATCATAGCCGCGGACGGTGACGTCCGACTGGCCGGCCGAGAAGTTGAGCATGTCGACGCCGGCGACGCGCTGCAGGATGCCCGGCAGGGTCGTCTCGCCGGAGCGGCGAATTTCATCGGCCGAGATGATCTGCATGTCGGCCGGGGCTTCGGTGGCGCGCTGGGGCGATCCGGTGGCGCTGGTGGTCACCGGTTCGTTGAACAGCTGCTCCATCGCGCCGTAGTCGATCGACTGGGCGTGGGCGGCCCCCGTGGACGCCAGGGCGGCCAGGGAGAGGGCGAAGGTGGCCGAAACGCCGGCCAGAAGTGTCTTTTTCATGATTGTTTCTCTGGGCTCGAGCTGGATCAGACTTCGCGGATCATCATGCGGAAGGCGGCCTTGAAGACCGCCCCGACCGCCGCGGCGGCGGCGCGATTGACGATGATCTCCACCTTCGGGTCGGCCGAGACGCTCATCACGCACGCGCCGCTGGCGGCGCAGGAGGGATCCGAACCGATGGTGATCAGCTTCTTGGCCTTGGCGGCCGCGCCGACATTGACGCCGGCGGTGACATAGAGAGCGGCGACGCCGCTGACGCCCGAGACGGCCGAGGCCTCGACGGGCTTGGCGGTCAGGGTCACGGCGCCGGCGCTCATGCCGCCGCCGATGGCGGCCATCACGGCGTTCTTCTCGGCGACCGAGGCGGGCTTGGACGGGTCNGGCTTGGCGGTCAGGGTCACGGCGCCGGCGCTCATGCCGCCGCCGATGGCGGCCATCACGGCGTTCTTCTCGGCGACCGAGGCGGGCTTGGACGGGTCGAAGACCACGCCCAGCACGGCTTTGCCGGTCGGACCGTTTTCGAGGAAGGTCAGCGCGCGACCCGCGACCTGGACATCCTTGGCCGCGTCGGCGTGGGCGGTGCTCAGCGGCGCGGCGACCAGCGCCAGCGCGCAGAGCACGATGCCGCTCCGGGTGTTTCTCTTCGACATTTCTTGCATCCCCTGACCGGATTTTCCGGACTTGTGGGAGTGGTGATGTCGATTTTCATGTGAACAAATCATTACAGTGAAATGTTCATCCATAAATAGCGGATCATCTCAAAGTAAAAATTAGAGCATATTCCATGTAAATATCGCGACTTATTGCCACACATTGGAAAAATTACACAAGGCAATCAAACTCATTACAAGTAGCAGTGTAACCCCATACCGCATTCATACTGTCGAGCTTCATGGCGATTGATCGAACATGGTCGTTCGACGCGCTGTTTCGGGCAGGCGTTAGCCACGAGCTTGAGCAACGGGGGCGCTGTCCTAGAGCGGTAGACCGTCGGCGGGCATTTCGTCGCACGGCCTCGCGGCGGACGAATTTCCGCGAGCAAGCAGGCCCAGGCGCCAAGCGCCGCCGAACGCCAAGGGAAAAGGAAGGTGGTGCCGCTTACAGGACTCGAACCTGTGACCCCCTCATTACGAATGAGGTGCTCTACCAGCTGAGCTAAAGCGGCGCGCTTCGTCTCCGGGCCCGTCGAAACAGGGTCGGAAGACACTGGTGTTCCTGGCGCCAAATCACCGACCCGGCGCGAGGAGGGGCCTATTTAGCGGCGCGAGGGCCGCTTGCCAAGCGTCGGCGTGAACCGGTCTTGCGACGCGGCGCCGGACCGCTGGTTTCGGGCTCCGGCGACGGGGCCGGATCGAACCCGCCGGCGCCGCCCGCCGGCCCGATTCCCGGATCGTCGGGAATGGGCATCAGCGCGCCGCCGGTCTCGGCGGCCCGGACGAACGGCGTGGATTCCGCATAGGCCGACGGCAGTTCGGGCAGTTCGCTCATCGTGCGCTCGCGACGCTCGAAGCGGGGATGGATCAGCTCGCCGGTCTCGGCGTAGCTGACGGTCAGCCGCGCCCAGTCGTCCCGGGCATAGGCGAAGGCGCGGCCCTCGGGGTCCAGATCCGACCAGTCGGGCTCCTGCGGCACGGCCGCGCCCCGGGCGACCCAGGCTCGGGCCTCGTCGGCCTCGCCGCAGGCATAGGCGACCCGGGCCATCAGGCCGGCGATCCGGGCGGTCAGCGCTTCTTCCGGAAGCAGCCGGGCGGCGGCGCGGGCGGCGATCGGATCGCCGCCGATCAGGGCGCTCTCGACCTTCAGCAGCCGGCTTTCGCGGGCTTCGGGCTTCAGATTGGCCAGGGCGGCCAGACGCGTGGCGCGCAGCTTGGGGGTCTCGCTGGTCTTCAGATCGCGATAGGCCAGCCACAGGGCCGGGTGCGGGGCCTGCTTCCAGGCGTGCTCGATCAGGGCTCCGGCCTTGGCGGCCTTGCCCTCGGCGGCCTGCAGGCGCGCGGCCATCACCACGCCCGGCGCGAAGTCGGGCTTGAGCTTGGCGGCCTGGGTCGCGAAGTCCAGCGCCTGGGCCAGGACCTTGGGATCGTCGGACTCCTCCAGCCCGGCGGCGGAGGCCGCCAGCAGGGCGGCCCGCGCCCGTTCGGCGACCAGCGGCGGAACGATCTTGCGCTCCAGCGCGCCCTGGACCAGAGCCAGGGCGGCTTTCCAATCACCCGCCTCCAGGCGCGCCTCGAGAAGCGCGCGCCAGGCCCAGCGGGCGGTCTTGGCCAGGCCGTAGGCCGTCTCGGCGTGCCGCAGGGCCAGGGCCCTGTCGCCCTCGGCCAGGGCGGTCTGCATCAGGCCGCGCAGGCCCGCCAGACGCATCTCCGGGAAGCCGAGCATGGCGTTGTAGGCCTGGCGCGCGGCGACGTGGTCGCCGGCCGCCTCGGCGGCCTGGGCGGCCAGGACGCGAACCAGGGCCGGGGCGTCCTCGGCCAGTTCGGACGCCTTCTGCGCCAGGCGGCGGGCCTCGGAACCATCGCCGGCGGCGACGGCCAGGAAGCCGCGCGACAGGGCCTCGACGCCTTGCTTGCGCTTGGCGTCGGCGCGGGCGCGGGCGGCGCGTTGCGGCGCCCCGACCACCCACAGCAGACCGCGCCACAGGATCGTGGCCACGAGAGCGGTGAACAGGGTCAGCAGGGCGGCGGCGGCGGCGGTCATCTCGACCCGCCAGCCCATCCAGTCGAGGCTGGCCGCGCCCGGCTCGCCGGTCAGGGCGACCACCGCCACGGCGATGGCGGCGACCACGAAGAAGACCAACGTCGCGCGGATCATGGGGTCACCGAAACGGGCGGCGCGTTGGACGGGGCATGGGGCGGGGCGGCCTCGCCCTGGGCGCGCGTCACCTGGACCAGGCCGGCCAGGGCCTCGGCGCGGATCGCGGCGATGTGACGGTCGATCTCGACCCGGCGCTCGGCGGCGGCGCGCCAGGGCGCCAGCACGGTCTGGGCCGGGGCCGGCAGACCCTCCAGGGCGGTAAGCGCCCCTTCGATGTCGCCTTCGTTCAGCAGCTTCTGCGCGCGCGCCAGGACCGCGTCGGGCGTCGCGCCCTGGGTCGAGCCGACCTGGCGGATCGAGACGATGCTGGACAGGGCGTGCCGCAGCCGGGCCAGGAAGTCGGCGTTGCGGCCGGGATCGCGGGCGGCGACGGCGGCGCGGCCGGTCAGGGTCTCGAACTCGGCGGCCAGACCCGCGCGGGTCGGCGCGCCGTCCCGGGCCAGGCGCGCCAGGGCCCGCAGGTCGGGCGACAGCGGCAGGACGCGCTCCAGGCTGGCCAGTTCCTCGGCGAACGGCCGGGCGGTGCGGGCCGCGTCGGCGAGCGTGGCGGCGGCCAGGGCCGCGCCGGCGGCGTCCAGGGCCCGCTGCTGACCCGTCTCGAGGACCGCGACCCGGCCCTCCAGCTGCGCCACGTCCTCGGAGGCCGGCGGCGGGACCGCGGCGACGCTGGGCGCGCCGTAGAGCGGCGGGACGGATCCAGCTGGAGCGGGCGGGGGCGCGCTCGCGGCGGACGGCTGGCTCGCGGGCGGCTCCTTGGGACCCGAGAACCAGGTCGGACCGAATCGGGCCAGGGCCGCGCCGATCGCCACGCAGACGATCCCGAAGGCGATCACCGCCCAGAAGCCGGGCCCCAGCAGGCGGCGGCGCCCATACAGCGCCGGGTCGCGCGGAGCAACGGATTCAACGGGGTCGGGAGCGAGCGTCATGCGCCATTCGTGCCCCACGCCGCCGCGCCGCGCAATCGTTCAGCTAGAGCGTGAGCAGATCCAGCAGCGCGGTTTCGTTGGGGTGCGGCGCGCAGACCACGGACGCCAGGCGGCCGTCCTGCTCCGCCGTCCCCAGCGCTCCGGCCACGGACGGCGACAGACACAAGGCCCGAAGGCTGGGCGCGGGGCGGGCCTTCAGCACCCGAGCCAGCTTGCCGGCCGCGCGCGGCGAATAGAGCAGAACCGCGGCCATGGTTCCCAGCTGAGCCAGGGTGGCGGGTTCGGGATCACGCTCGACCGTTTCATAGACCGCCACGCGCCGGGCGGTCAGGCCGGCCGCGACCAGGGGCGAGACAAGGTCGCCGGCGGGCGCCAGGGCGCTGGGGTGCAGCACCACGCCGCCGATCCGGCCCCTCTGGCCCACGATGAGCGCCGCGAGGGCGCCGACGTCGCCGTCAGCCGAGACCACCTCGGCGAAGCCGGCCTCGCGCGCGGCCCGGGCGGTGCGTTCGCCCACCGCGAAGACGGGGCGGCTCCTGTCGGCGCAGAGGCGGGCGAAGGCCTCCACGCCGTTGACGCTGGTGAAGGCCAGGGCCGCCACGCCGTCCAGATCGATCGACGGCGAGAGAGCGACCACCTCCAGCAGCGGATCCACCAGCGGCGGCAGGCCCATGGCCGCCAGGCGCGCGGCGGTCTCCTCGGCCCCTGGCGAAGCGCGCGTGATCCAGATCCGCGGCGCCGCCGCCACCATCGGCCTTACTCGGTCAGGATGAGGGCTGGACCGCCCTCTTGGCGAACGGCCGCGCCCAGGTCGAGGCCCAGGGCCCGGGCCTCGTCGGCCGCGTCGGCGCTGGACAGGACGATCGAACCCTCGCGGCGGAAACGCTGGACGCCGTCCGGGGTCAGGGCTTCGACGATCATCGTCAGGGCCAGGCCGTCGAGGCGCGCATAGGCGCCGATCGCCGTGCGGCACGAGCCCTCCAGGGCGTAGAGCGCGCCGCGCTCGGCGGCGACGGCCAGGGTCGTGGCCTGGCAGCGCACGGCTTGCAGCCAGGGCAGATCGACGTCCTCGGCGCGGGTCTCGATGACCAGGGCGCCCTGGCCCGGCGCGGGCGGCGCGGCCAGCGGGTCGAGCCAGCTGCGGGTCAGATGGCCCAGGCCCAGGCGGTTCAGGCCGGACTGGGCCAGCAGGATGGCGTCGGCCTCGCCGCGCTCCAGCTTGGCCAGGCGGGTGTCGACATTGCCGCGCAGCATCACGACCTCGAGGTCGGGCCGCACGTGCAGGGCCTGGGCCTGGCGACGAAGGCTGGCGGTGCCCAGGCGCGCGCCCTTGGGCAGGTCTTCCAGGCGTTCAGCCAGATGGCTGATGAAGGCGTCGCGCGGATCCTCGCGCTCGGGGGTGGCGGCCAGCACCAGGCCCGGCGGCAATTCGGCCGGCATGTCCTTCAGCGAATGGATGGCGCAGTCGATGCGGCCGTCCAGCAGCGCTTCCTCTATCTCCTTGGTGAAAAGGCCTTTTCCACCGATCTCCATCAGCCGGCGGTCCTGGATGCGGTCGCCGCTGGTGACGATCGGGATCAGCCGGGCGTAGGCGTCCAGATCGTCCCCGCCGCTCCAGCCGAGCGCCTTGGCGATACGGGCCTGCATCAGGCCGGACTGGGCCAGCGACAGCTTGGAGCCGCGCGCGCCGATACGGATGGGTTGCCGGGACAAGGTTCGAACGTTACCTGCAAGGTCGAAAGACGCCTTGCCTGCTACAGGAGCGGCGAAGCGGCCGCAACCGAATGACCCCCTTAAGGAAAATGGGCCTCACCATCCTTGGACTGGAAACCAGCTGCGACGAGACCGCCGCGTCCGTCGTGCGCCGGGACGAGGACGGCCGTGTCGAGGTGCTGTCGTCGATCGTCGGCACCCAGTTCGAGCAGCACGCCCCGTTCGGCGGGGTGGTGCCCGAGATCGCCGCCCGCGCCCATGTCGAGGCCATCGACGCGGTGGTCGCCGAGGCGATGCGAACGGCGGGGATCGGCTTCGACGCCCTGGACGGGGTGGCCGCCACGGCCGGGCCCGGCCTGGTCGGCGGGGTGATGGTCGGCCTGGCGTTCGGCAAGGCCGTGGCCCTGGCCCGCGACCTGCCGCTGGTGGCGGTCAACCACCTGGAAGGCCACGCGGTCTCGGCCCGGCTGGGGGCCTCGATCGACTATCCTTTCCTGCTGCTGCTGGTCTCCGGCGGTCATTGCCAGCTGCTGGAAGTGGCGGGCGTGGGCGCCTGCACCCGCCTGGGCACCACGATCGACGACGCGGCCGGCGAGGCCTTCGACAAGATCGCCAAGAGCCTGGGCCTGCCCTATCCCGGCGGCCCGGCCCTGGAGACGCTGGCGGCCAGCGGCGACCCCTCCAAGTTCGACCTGCCGCGCGCCCTGCTGGGCCGCAAGGACTGCGACTTCTCGTTCTCGGGCCTGAAGACCGCCGCCGCGCGGCTGGTCGAGAAGGTCACGTCACAGCAGGAGCGTGCCGACCTGGCCGCCGCCGTGCAGTTCGCCATCGCCCGCCAGCTTTCGGAACGCACCGACCGGGCCATGAAGCTCTACGCCGCCGGCCACCCGGACCAGGCCCTGCGCTTCGTCGTGGCCGGCGGGGTGGCGGCCAACGGCGCGGTCAAGGAGGCGCTGCGGAAGAACTGCGCCGACAACGGCTTCAGCTTCGACGCCCCGCCCCTGGCCTACTGCACCGACAACGCCGCCATGATCGCCCTGGCCGGGGCCGAGCGGCTGGCGATCGGCATTTCCGACGACCTGGACGCCGTGGCGCGTCCGCGTTGGCCGCTGGACGAGGCGGCGGCGTTATCCAATCCGAGCAACAGTTTCGGTCGCAAGGGAGCCAAGGCATGACGTTCAAACATGTGGGCGTCATCGGCGCCGGGGCCTGGGGCACGGCCCTGGCCCAGGTCGCGGCCCGCGCCGGCCTCCAGGTCACCCTGCAGGCGCGCGAGCCGGAGGTCGTGGCCTCGATCGCCGCCGACCGCGAGAACACCATGTTCCTGGCCGGGGTGAAGCTGGAGGCCGCCATCGTCGCTTCGGCCGACATGGCGGCGCTGTCGGCCTGCGACCTGATCCTGGCCGTGCCGCCGGCCCAGCACCTGCGCTCGGCGCTCACGGCCTTGAAGCCGCACCTGCAAGCCGGCGTTCCGGTGGTGCTGTGCTCCAAGGGCGTCGAGCAGGGCACGCTGAAACTGATGAGCGACGTGGCCGCGCAGGTGCTGCCGGGCCAGCCGATCGCCGTGCTGTCGGGGCCCAGCTTCGCCGGCGAGGTGGCGCGCGGCCTGCCCACCGCCGTCACCCTGGCCTGCGAGGACGAAGACCTGGGCCAGCGGATCGGCCAGGCCATCGCCATCCCGACCTTCCGCCCCTACTGGGCCGCCGACGTGATCGGGGCCGAGGCCGGCGGGGCCGTGAAGAACGTCCTGGCCATCGCCTGCGGCATTTCCGAGGGCAAGGGCCTGGGCCGCAGCGCCCACGCCGCCCTGATCACCCGCGGCTTCGCCGAACTGACCCGCCTGGCCGTCGCTTTGGGCGGCAAGAGCGAGACCGTCGCCGGCCTGTGCGGCCTGGGCGACCTGGTCCTGACCTGCTCCAGCCCGCAGTCGCGCAACATGAGCGTCGGCCTGGCCCTGGGCGGCGGCCAGACCCTGGAGCAGGCCCTGGCCGGCAAGGTCTCGGTGGCCGAGGGCGTGGCCTCGGCGCCCGCCGTCCGCGCCCTGGCCCGCTCCCTCGGCGTCGAGACCCCGATCTGCGAGGCCGTCGCCGCCATCCTGGCCGGCGAGGTCGACGTCGACAGCGCCATCCTGGGGCTGCTGTCGCGGCCGTTGAAGGCGGAGGCCTGAAGCGCCGCGCGGCCTTCGAGGCTCGCCTTCGGCTCACGCCTCAGGATGAGGTAAGTGGGTTGTTTCTGAATTCCTCATCCTGAGGCGCCCGCGCAGCGGGCCTCGAAGGACGCAGGGCCCATCCCCAAGAAAGGACCACCGCCCATGCCGCTCTACGCCATCGTCTGCAAGGACAAGCCCGGCGCGCTCGAAACCCGCCTGGCGACCCGCCCGACCCACCTGGACTACCTGAACAACAGCAAGAACCTGAAGCTGGCCGGCGCCCTGCTGGACGACGACGGCAATGCGATCGGCTCGATCATCGTGGTCGAGGCCGAAGACAAGGCCGCCGCCCAGGCCCAGGCCGACAACGACCCCTTCACCGCCGCCGGCGTGTTCGAGAGCGTCGAGGTGCATTTCTGGCGGCTGGCGATCGGCAGCCTCTAACAATCGTTGTCATCCCGGACGAGCGCGCAGCGCGAAGGTCCGGGACCGACGCGTGAACGCATGCGCTTCCGGCGGTCCTGGATAACGGCTGCGCCGTTTCCGGGATGACAGCCTATTTCGAGCAAAGATGTCCCGCACCGATCCCACCAACCCCGCCCGGCCCGCCAGCGGGACCGTGCTGTGCCCGCTGGACGAGATCGCCTCGCCCGGCGCGCGGGGTTTTCGCTTCCGCGCCGGCGACGCGGTGTTCGCCGGGTTCGTGGTGCGGCGGGGTCAGGACGTGGTCGGCTATGTCGACAGCTGCCCGCACGCCGGCTGGCCGCTGGCCGGGCCGAACGGCCGGTTCCTGACCCGCGAGAACGACCTGATCCTCTGCGGCGGCCACGCGGCCCTGTTCCGCATCGAGGACGGGGCGATGGTGGCCGGCCCTTGCCAGAACGTGGCCCTGACCCCGTGGCCGGTGCGGGTGGCGGACGGCGCGGTCGTCACGGGCTGAGAGAACGCCGGTCGCCAAACGTCATGGCCAAGGTTAGGGTCCGCCCCAACGAGACGGGGACGCGCCATGGACATCATTCTGCTGCAGCCGGGCGATCCGGACATCGTCTATGCCCCGGCCAATCCCAGGATCGACGGCCTGCCCGCCGCCGTGATCGGCGGCTTCGATCCCAGCCTGTGCGTGCCGCTGACCGCCTTCGGCCAAGAGCTGAAGGCGCCCGCCTCGGCGACCGCGCCGCCGGCCACCGCCTTCACCGTGCTCAAGCCGATCGACGCCCTGTCGGTGAAACTCTACGAGTTCTGCCTGCGGGCCCGCCCGCTGGGCGTGGGTCACGATCGCCCCAGCTATCTGCACAGGGTCAGCACCATAAATGGCGCGGGGGTCCTGATGTTCAGCGTCGCCCTGCGCGACGCGATGATCGCCGACATCCAGCTGCAGGCCCAGGCCGACGGATCGACCGTCGAGCGCCTGACCCTGGCCCCCTCCGAAATGCTGTGGACCTACTACAGCGGGGCCGGGACGCTGCACACCGGCTGGAGCACCCTGCGGAACCGGCCGATCATCAGCTTCACCTGACCGTTCCTTAACCCCTTGGCGCTAGGGTTTTCCGACGCAAACGGGGAAGCCGCGCCATGGCCGACGGGTCCAATCCGAATTTCGACGCCGCCCTGACCGACGCGCAGGACGCGCGCGGCCTGGGCGCCAAGCTGCGCTCGTTCGCCAAGGTCAATCCGCGTTTCGCCCCGGACCTGGCCCGCACCATGCTGGCCAAGCGCGACCATGCGGTGGTCGAGGCCTTCGACGCCCACAGCGAAAAGGTCGGCTACGAGTTCACCTCGGGCTGGGCTTCGAACAACATCCCGTTCGTCACCCCGCTGCTGCGCGACTTCGCCGCGAAGAGGGCCGACGGGGCGATCCGTTATCTGGAGATCGGGGCCTATGAGGGCCGCAACCTGGCCTTCATGGACTGGCTGATCCCCGGCCGCCTGGACGTGACGGTGATCGATCCCTGGTTCGACGAGGCCCTGAACCCGGAAGAGAAGTACCACGCGGTCGAGCCGCGCTTTCACCGCAACATGGCCAAGACCGGCTTCCGGTCGATGACCGCCCGCAAGGGCTTTTCGACCTACGAGCTGCCCCGGATGCTGGCGGTCGGCGAGCGGTTCGACCTGATCTATGTCGACGGCAGCCACACGGCCTTGGCCGTGCTGATCGACCTGTGCTTCTGCGCCAGCCTGCTCAGCGTGGGCGGCATGATGGTGCTGGACGACTACTGGCACGACATCAGCGAGATCGGCGGCCCAGGCGTGAAGCAGGCCGTCGACCAGTTCCACGGCGCGTTCGGCCGGTATTTCGAGATCACCGCGGTCTACCGCCAGGTGGCCCTGACCAAGATCGCGGAGATCCCGCGGTAGGCGAGGTCGCGATCACACCAACCTTGTCATCCCGGACAAGCGCGTAGCGCGCCGATCCGGGACCGACGTGGAACGCGGCGTTCAGGCGTCGGTCCCGGGTCTTCGCTTCGCTACGCCCGGGATGACAAACGTTGTTGATCTCCCGCCTTAGACCCTCGCCTCGGCCGAGAACTCCGCCAAGTCCTCGATCAGCGACTTGGCCGCCTGGGCCACCAGCGCGCCGCCCTTTTCCGGCGTGGCCTGGGCCGGGTCCGAACCCATGCGGCCGTCGGCGTAGCGGGCGCGGAAGTCGAGGGCCTCGCGGATCGGGCCGGTGGGCGCGATCCTCGGCGCGTAATCGGCGGTCTTGATGCTGTCCGGATAGGCCCACTGGGTCACGGCGATCTCGGACGGGGTGGCATGGCTGCCGTGGCCGGTGGGGAACTGCTGGTTGGCCAGGCTGAGCACGCCCTTCAGGTCCCACCAGTTCTTCAGCTTCAGGGCGAAGGGGCTGCGTTCCCGGCGGAAGCTGTACTCGGCGTAGATCTCGGAGAAGGCCGCCTCGATCGAGGCGACGTTGCCGCCGTGGCCGTTGAGGAAATAGATCTTCTCGAAACCATGGGCCCCCAGCGAGCGCACCCAGTCGCCGATCGCGGCGATGAAGGTCGAGGGCCGCAGGAAGATCGTCCCCGGAAAGGCCAGGTGATGCTGGGCCATGCCGACATTGAAGGTCGGCGCCACCAGCACGCTCGAGGACAGCTTGGACGCCTCGTGCGAGATGATCTCGGGGCACAGCCAGTCGGTGCCCAGCAGGCCCGTCGGCCCGTGCTGCTCGTTGGAGCCGATCGGCACCACCACCGTCTTCGACGTCGCCAGGTAAGCCTCGATCTCGGGCCAGGTCGAAAGGGCGAGCAGCATGGCTGGAAACTCCGCGAGAAATCCTGGGCGGCGCTGGGGGAGGCGCGCGCCTACAACTTGGGCACGGCTTTACGCCCATCCTAGGGCTCCACGCATCCCTTTTGGGCCGACCCCATTCTGGCGGACAGGAGAGACATCCATGACGCTCAAACTCGGCGACATCGCGCCGGACTTCACCCAGGACACCACCGAGGGTCCGATCCATTTCCACGACTGGGTCGACGGCAAGTGGGTGGTGCTGTTCTCGCACCCCAAGGACTTCACCCCCGTCTGCACCACCGAGCTGGGCGCGGTGGCGCGCCTGAAGCCCGAGTTCGACAAGCGCGGCGTCAAGGTCATCGGCCTGTCGGTCGACCCGGCGGACAACCACGCGCGGTGGGCGGCCGACATCGCCGAGACGCAAGGGGTCGCCCCCAACTTCCCGCTGATCGCCGACACCGACCTGTCGGTCTCCAAGCTGTACGGCATGCTGCCGGCCGACGCGGCGGGCACGTCGGACGGCCGCACGGCCGCCGCCAACGCCACGGTGCGCAACGTCTTCATCATCGCGCCCGACAAGACCATCAAACTGATCCTGGTCTATCCGATGACCACCGGCCGGAACTTCGACGAGATCCTGCGGGTCATCGACTCGATGCAGCTGACCGCCGCCCACAAGGTGGCCACCCCGGCCGACTGGAAGCCGGGCGAGGACGTGATCATCGTCACCTCGGTGGACAACGAAGCGGCCAAGACGCTGTTCCCGGGCGGCTGGGACGAGCAGAAGCCCTATCTGCGCGTGGTCAGGCAGCCGGCCTAGGCGCTGTCGGAAAGGCGGGAGATGGTCGCAAGGCATCTCCCGTCAAGACGAACCGGCCGTCCGCCGGAGCGGCGGCTAGGGCAGCGTGGCGTTCGGCCCCTGAGCGTCGAGGGCGAAGGCCTGATCGTCGGGTATGTCGTGCGCGCTCGAGCCGGCCACGACCCTCATGGCGGACAGATCGCCAGCGCGATCGGGTCCAGCGCCGGGCTGGAGCGTCGCGATGTCGATCGCCCCGACCTCGGCCACCTGGATCCGCGCCATGGCGTTCAGCCGGCGCGAGGCCTCGTCGCCCAGGTTGATGTAGCGCGCCGTGCCCTCGACGGCCCCGTTCAACGGGCTCAGCTGGACTCGGGTGAACTGGCCGTCCCGCGCCACCGAACGATAGAGCGCCACGGCCTCTTCGGTGCGGCCGGTCAGATAGTAGCCGCTGGCGAGGTTGAAGCGATTGAGCACCGAGGGGTCGGCCGTGGCGGCGCGCTTGTAAAGGTTGGTCGCGCTCCATTGATCGCCCCACGCCGCCGAGGCCAGACCGGCCCCCGCCGCCTGGCCGTTGTCGCTCGCGATCGGCAACGCCAGGGTGCGCTTGGCGTCGGCCATCACCGTTTCATGCGTGACGCACGCGGACGCGAGTAAGGACAACAAAACAATCGACGGTACATAGATAATGCGCTTCAATTGAGTTTTCCTGAATAATATACCTTAGCGATCTCAAGGCTGATACTTGGCCTCTGTTCGCGAGGTTGGGAAAACTATTGCATCTTTATAAAGTTCATTGTTTTGAGGATTTATTTCGTTCCCTTGAAGTGGCGCAATTTATTTTGGATAGAATTGGAACGCATGAAGCTTTGACGCGATTGGCTTCGCCGACCGCGGGAGGTTTCATGCGGCGGGCGCTTCGGGCGGCGCCGCGGTCGAGGTCGATTTCCAAATGGTCTTCTTGCGCCCCGCCACGCCACGCGCATAACTCCGCCGCAACAAGATCATGGGAGTTGACGGCGTGAGCGACGGACAGGTTTTTCCGGTTCCCGACGACTGGGCGGGCAAGGCCCATATCGACGCCGCCGGCTATGAGGCCGCCCTGGCCCGGGTCGAGTCCGATCCCGAGGGCTATTGGCGCGACCTGGCCGGCCGGCTGGACTGGATCAAGGCCCCGACCAAGATCAAGGACGTCTCGTTCGCCAAGGACGACTTCCGCATCCACTGGTACGCCGACGGGGTGCTGAACGCCTCGGTCAACTGCCTGGACCGCCACCTGCCGCACCGCAAGGACGACGTGGCCCTGGTCTTCGAGGGCGACGACCCCGGCCATTCGTTCAAGGTCACCTACGGCGAGCTGCACGCCCAGGTCTGCAAGATGGCCAACGTCCTCAAGGACCAGGGCGTCCGCAAGGGCGACCGCGTGACGATCTACCTGCCGATGATCCCGATCGCCGCCGTGGCGATGCTGGCCTGCGCGCGGATCGGCGCGGTGCATTCGGTGGTGTTCGGCGGCTTCTCGCCCGACGCCATCGCCGGCCGCATCCAGGACTGCGCCTCGCACTTCGTGATCACCGCCGACGAGGGCCGTCGCGGCGGCAAGCGGGTGCCGTTGAAGGCCAATATAGACAAGGCGCTGGAAAGCTGCCCGTGGGTCGCCAAGGTGCTGATGGTCCGCTGGACCGGCGCCGACGTGCCGCTGGTCCACGCCCGCGACATCGTCTGGGACGATCTCGAGGACGCGGCCTCCACGGACTGCCCGCCCGAGCCGATGAACGCCGAGGATCCGCTGTTCATCCTCTACACCTCCGGCTCGACCGGAAAGCCCAAGGGCGTGCTGCACACCACCGGCGGCTATCTGGCCTGGGCCAGCTGGACCCACGAGGCGGTGTTCGACTACCGGCCCGGCGAAGTGTTCTGGTGCACGGCCGACGTCGGCTGGGTGACCGGCCACAGCTATGTCGTCTACGGCCCGCTGGCCAACGGCGGGACCAGCCTGATCTTCGAGGGCGTGCCCAACTATCCGACACCGGCCCGGTTCTGGGAGGTGGTCGACAAGCACCAGGTCGAGATCTTCTACACCGCCCCCACCGCCCTGCGCGCCCTGATGCGCGAGGGCGACGACTGGGTGACCAAGAACGACCTGTCGTCCCTGCGCCTGCTGGGGAGCGTGGGCGAGCCGATCAATCCCGAGGCCTGGCTCTGGTATCATCGCGTGGTCGGCAAGGACCGTCTGCCGATCGTCGACACCTGGTGGCAGACCGAGACCGGCGGGATCCTGGTCTCGCCCCTGCCCGGGGCCACGGCCCTGAAGCCCGGCTCGGCCACCAAGCCCCTGCCCGGCGTCAAGCTCCAGCTGGTCGACGCCGAGGGCAAGGTCCTGGAGGGCGCGACCGAGGGCAACCTCGTCATCACCGACAGCTGGCCGGGCCAGATGCGCACGGTCTATGGCGACCATGGCCGGTTCTTCGAGACCTATTTCTCGGCCTATCCGGGCAAGTACTTCACCGGCGACGGCTGCAAGCGCGACGAGGACGGCTACTACTGGATCACCGGCCGGGTCGACGACGTGATCAACGTCTCGGGCCACCGCCTGGGCACCGCCGAGATCGAGAGCGCCCTGGTCGCCCACGACACCGTCGCCGAGGCCGCCGTGGTCGGCTATCCGCACGACATCAAGGGCCAGGGCGTCTACGCTTACGTGACGCTCAAGGCGGGGGTTGCACCAAGCGACCAGCTGCGCAAGGACCTGATCCTCTGGGTGCGAGCGGAGATCGGCCCGTTCGCCGCGCCGGACATCCTGCAGTGGGCGCCGGGCCTGCCCAAGACTCGCTCGGGCAAGATCATGCGCCGCATCCTGCGCAAGATCGCCGAGAACGAGCTGGGCAGCCTGGGCGACACCTCGACCCTGGCCGACCCGTCGGTGGTCGACGATCTGGTGAAAAATCGGGCCAAAGCCTGATGCGCCGAGGGCGGAAATTCGGCTAGGCTCCACCTCATGCCTGGCCGAGCCCTAGTCATTGCGTTCGTGATGCTGGCCGCGCCCGCGGCCGCCGGGGCGCAGGACATCAGCCGGGACTGGCTGCACCGGATCGAAAGCGGCGAGGTCGCGCTGGAGGCCCACACCGATCCGACCGGCCGCGGCGGCCAGGTGCGGGCGATGATCGACATCGACGCGCCGCCCGCCGTGGTCTGGACCACCATCCTCGACTGCGAGCGGGCCGCGCGGATGACCCCCAGCGTCAAGCGCTGCACCGTGCTGTCGCGCGACGCCGGCGGCCGCGTGGAGCTGCGCGAGCACGTGGTCAAATGGAGTTTCCTGCTGCCGGCCCTGCACTCGACCTCGCGGCTGACTCTGGAGCCCTATCGGCGCATCGCCTTCCGCTGCGAGGGCGGCGACATCAAGGACTGCGAGGGCCAGTGGCTGCTCGAGCCGCTCGATGGCGGCAAGGGCACCCGGGTCACCTACGAGAACCGCGCCGTCGCCCCCTTCGGCCTGCCCAACGGCATGACGACCATGGCCATGCGTCGCGACGTGCCCGAGGCCCTCCGGGCCCTGCGCCGCGAAAGCGTGGCGGCGGCGCGATGAGCGGACCGTCGGATGCGCCCCAACCTGACGCGCTCTGGTTGTTCGACGGGGTCTGCAATCTCTGTTCCGGCTCGGTCCAGGCGGTGCTGGCCATCGACCGCGAGGGCCTGATCCGCTTCACGCCGATCCAGTCGGCCTATGGGCGGCGGCTGGCTCTGGAGCACGGGATCGACCCGGACCGGCCGACCAGCTTCCTGTTCCTCGACGGCGGCCAGGCGTTCGAGAAGAGCGCGGCGGTCCTGGCCCTGCTGCGGCGGCTGGGCGCGCCCTGGTCGTGGCTGGGCGTGATCGGCGCCCTGCCGCGATCCTGGCTGGACGGCGCCTATGACGGGCTGGCCGCCAACCGCTACCGGCTGATGGGCAAGCGCTCGACCTGCATGCTGCCCACCCCCGAGCAGCGCGCCCGCTTCGTGCTGGAGCCGCCGCCTTCATGAGATTGGCCGCATGAGCCCCAACCGAACGGAAGACGGCCGCAAGCGCATCGTGCTGGTCGGCGCCAGCGGCGTGTTCGGCCAGAGACTGGCGGCGATGATCGCCCGCTGGCCTGACGTGGTCCTGGTGCTGGCGGCCCGAAGCCTGCCACCGCTGGAGGCCCTGGCGGCCGATCTGGCCAGGACCCGGCCCGCCGCGCGGATCGAGGTCGCCCGGCTGGACCGCCTGGACCCGAAGGGCCTGGCGGCGCTGGGCGCCTGGGCGGTGGTCGACGCCGCCGGACCGTTCCAGGGGCAGGATCACGCCTTCCCCCGCGCCGTGCTCGCGGCCCGCGCCCACTATGTCGACCTGGCCGACGCCCGCGACTTCGTGGCCGGCTTCGAGGCGGCGCTGGACGACGCGGCGCGCGCCGCCGGGCGCTGGGCGATCACCGGCGCCAGCTCGACCCCCGCCCTCAGCCACGCCGCCCTCGACGTCCTGACCGCCGGCTGGACACGGATCGACCGGGTGGAGGCCGCGATCTCGCCCGGCGCCCGCGCCCCGCGCGGCCTGTCGGTGATCCGCGCCATCCTGGGCTGGGCCGGGGCGCCGGTGCGGGTGTTCGCGCGCGGCCGTTGGAACACCCGCCCCGGCTGGGGCGATCCGCGCCGCACGCCTTTCCCGGGCCTGGGTCGGCGCTGGACCAGCCTGGCCGAGACGCCCGACCTCGACCTGCTGCCGGCCCGGTTCCACCCTCGCCGCGACGCGGTGTTCCGGGCCGGGCTGGAGCTGCCGATCCTGCATCTGGGCCTGTGGGCGCTGAGCCTGCTTCGCCGCGCGCGGCTGCTTTCCACGCTGGAGCCGCTGGCCGTGCTGCTGGGCGAGGCGGCCGGCCTGGTCGCGCCGCTGGGGTCGGATCGCGGCGGCATGGTGGTCAGCGCCGAGGGGCTGGACGCCGACGGCGTCCGACGCCTGGCGCGCTGGAGTCTGTGCGCCGAGGCCGGCGCCGGACCCCACACCCCGGCCGCCCCGGCGGCGGCGGCCCTGCGCGCCCTGCTCGACGGCAAGCCGGGCGAGCCGCGCGCCACGCCCTGCGTCGGCCTGGTCGATCTGGACGCCATCCTGCGGGAGCTGCGCGACCTGCCGATCCGCACCCGGCTGGAGCGCCAGGACCCGGACACGCCCGGCCTGTTCCCGCGCCTGCTGGGCGCGGCCTGGCAGGGTTTGCCCGACAGCGTTCGCCGCGCCCACGCCGGCCTCGATCCCGTCACCCTGACCGGCGCGGCGCGCGCCTGGGGAGCGCCCGGCCTGGCCGCCCTGTTGCGCCGCCTGCAGGGCCTGCCGCCCCCCGGCCGGCACCCGACGTCCGTGACGATCACCCCGACGGCGGACGGCGAGCGCTGGGTCCGGCGGTTCGGCGACCGCGCCTTCGCCTCGACCATCGCCCCGGCCCGCGACGATCCCTGGACGTTCGAGGAGGCCGCCGGGGCCCTGACCTTCCGCTTCGCGGCCGCGCCCGATCCGGGCGGCTTCTCCTGGACCTTCGAGGGCTGGCGGCTGGGCCCGATCCCTCTGCCCCGCGCCTGGGCGCCGCGCATCCGGGCCCGGACCTTCGGCGCTGCAAGCAAGACCGGGGACGGCGGCTACCGCTTCCGCGTCCTGGTCGCCCATCCCTGGCTGGGCGTGATCTTCGGCTATGCCGGCCGGCTCACTTCGGGGGCCCTCACTTCGGGCGAGGCGTGACCGTCAGCTTGTAGGGCACGTAGAGCGCCAGCTCGAGCGGACCCGACTGATACCAGGACAGCGGTAACTGCAGCCCCTCGGCGGCCACGGCGTAGTCGGGCCCGAAGGTCCCCGCCACCTTGCGGGCGTCCTCGGCCACCAGGGTCAGCACCTCGCCGCGATAACGCTGGGGACCGATCAAGGTCAGGTTCCAGTCCTCGGTCGGCAGGATCTCGGTGCGGCCGGCCTTGGCGGTCTTCTCGGCGAAGGCCTTGATGCGGCCGGTGGCGGCGTCGAAGGTGTCGGCGGGCGCCACGCGGGTCTTGACGATCAGCAGGGCGACGCTGGTGTCGGGCTTGCCGTCCGGACGGATCACCGCGTCGAGCATGGTGTCGTCGAAGCGGCCGATCACCTCCTCGCCCTCCAGGCCCAGCTCGACCCCGGCGGCGGGCGCGGCCTTGATCATGTTGCGCAGCGTCGCCTTCAGCTCCTGCTTGCGCTGGGAAAGGTCGCGCGTGTCGCAGACGACGCGGACCGTGGTGATCAGGTTGTCGGCGCGCTTGTTGAGCGTCACGAACGGCGTCTTGACCGGATCATATTCCGTCACCCGCGAACCGGTGACCACCACCTCCTCCAACCCCGACTGACGGGCCTGGGCCGGGGCGACGGCGATGGCGAGCGCCGCCAGGGCGCACGCGACGGACAGAGATTTCATGATGCTTCCCCACTGATCATCCGTCCACCAGAGGATGCATGGTTGAGCTTGCCGGGCAATCCTCGCGCTTCATGACAAGACGGTAAGCTTGGCGCCCCGGACCCGGATGCTAGGGTCGCACCCTCAAGCTTTCGGAGCGCCGTCCTCATGATCCGTCCCGCCGCCAAGGCCGCCCTCGTCGCGCTGGCCCTTTCGACCACCGCCCTCTCACCGCTCGCCCAGGCCCAGGCCAAGCCCGCCCCCGCGGCGGCCCCCGCAGCGGCCGGCGTGGCGGTGCCGCCGATCGTCTACAAGCAGCGGACCCTGGCCAACGGCCTGAAGGTCTATACCTCGCGCGACGCGACCACGCCCAACGTGACGGTGCAGGTCTGGTACGGAGTCGGCAGCAAGGACGACCCGGAGGGCCGCTCGGGCTTCGCGCACCTGTTCGAACACCTGATGTTCAAGTCGACGCGCAACATGCCCAACGAGTTCTTCGACCGGCTGACCGAGGACGTCGGCGGCTTCAACAACGCCTCCACCTACGACGACTTCACCAACTATTACGAGGTGGTGCCGGCCAACCACCTGCAGCGCCTGCTGTGGGCCGAGAGCGAGCGCCTGGGCTCGCTGGTCATCGACGAGGCGGTGTTCAAGTCCGAGCGCGACGTGGTCAAGGAAGAGCTGCGCCAGCGCGTGCTGGCCAATCCGTACGGCCGGTTCTTCGCCCTGAACATCACCCAGGCCTCGTTCGCCGACCATCCCTACAAGCGTCCGGGCATCGGCTCGATCGAGGAGCTGGACGCCGCCACGGTCGACGACGTGCGCGCCTTCCACCAGGAATACTACCGCCCCGACAACGCCGCCCTGATCGTGGTCGGCAATTTCGACGAGGCCCAGCTCAACGCCTGGATCGACCAGTATTTCACCGGCCTGAAGGCGCCCGCCGCCCCGATCAAGCAGGTGACCACGGTCGAGCCGGCCCGCACCGGCTCCAAGATCGTCACCACCTACGGCCCCAACGTGCCGCTGCCGGCCGTGGCCATGACCTGGCTGGCGCCCGCCGCCGCCGATCCGGACGTCCCGGCCCTGGCCGTGCTGGACGCCATCCTGTCGGCCGGCAAGTCGTCGCGCCTCTATGACAGCCTGGTCTACGATCAGAAGATCGCCCAGCAGATCTTCTCCTCGGCCCCCACCAACGCCCAGCCGGGCCTGTTCTACGTCGGGGCGATCATGGCCGGCGGCAAAACGGTCGAGCAGGGCGAGGCGTCGCTGAGCGCCCAGGTCGCCAAGCTGCGCGCCGCCCCGCCCACCGCCGCCGAACTGGCCGAGGCCAAGGCCGGCCTGCTGGCCGACGCCGTGCGCGGCCGCGAGACCATCGACGGCCGGGCCTTCGCGCTAGGTTACGCCCTGCGCACCGAAGGCGACGCCGAGCGGGCCAACACCGATCTGGCCGCCCTGCAGGCGGTGACCGCCGCCGACGTCCAGCGCGTGGCCGCCAAGTACCTGGCCGACGACCGGAAGGTGACCGTCCGCTACCTGCCGGACTCGGCCAAGCCGGCCGGCGCCAAGGATCCGTTCGAGGCTCCCAAGGCGGTCCCGTCGGTGACCTACAGCGGACCGGTCACCACCCTGGCCGCCGAAGCCGAGCGCGCGGCCCCGCCCACGCCTGGAAAGCCGGTTTCGCCGGTCCTGCCCTCGCCGGTCGAGAAGACCCTGGCCAACGGCCTGCGGGTCATCGTCGCCAAGTCCAGCGACCTGCCGCTGATCACCGCCGACCTGACCGTGCGCGGCGGCTCGGGCGCCGACCCGGCCGGTCTGGCCGGCGTCTCCAGCCTGACCGCCGAACTGCTGACCGAGGGCACCAAGACCCGCACCGCCACCCAGGTGGCCGCCGCCACCGAGGCCCTGGGCGCCAATCTGGAGGCCGGCTCGGGCTGGGAAGCCTCGTCCCTGACGCTCAGCGTCATCGCCGACAAGGCGCCGCAAGGCCTGGCGATCATGGCCGACGTCGCCCAGAACCCGACCTTCAAGGCCGACGAGCTGGAGCGCGTGAAGACCGAGACCCTGGACGGCCTGTCGGTCAGCTATCAGCGGCCCGGCGCGGTCGCGGGCTTCGTGGTCCCGACCGTGATCTATGCCGGTTCGGGCTACGGCCATGTCGCCAACGGCACGCCGGGCTCGCTGCCGAAGATCCAGCGCGACGCCCTGGTCAAGACCCACGCCGCCAACTGGCGCCCGGACAACGCCATTCTGGTGCTGACCGGCGACCTGACGCCCGAGCAGGGCTTCGCCCTGGCGGAGAAGGCGTTCGGCGGCTGGGCCAAGCCGGCCGGCCCGCCGCCGGCTCCGGTCAAGGGTCCCACCGGCTACGCGGCCAAGAACGTCATCGTCGACCTGCCGGGCACCGGCCAGGCCGCGGTGGTGGTGACCAAGCCGGCGATCCTGCGCGCCGATCCGCGCTACTACGCCGGCCTCGTCGCCAACGGCGTGCTGGGCGGCGGCTATTCGTCCCGCCTGAACCAGGAGATCCGCATCAAGCGCGGCCTGTCCTACGGGGCCGGCTCCAGCCTGTCGCCGCGCGCGGCCATCGGCGGCTTCACCGCCACCGTCCAGACCAAGAACGAGTCCGCCGCCCAGGTGGTGGGCCTGATCAAGGACGAGCTGACCCGCCTGGCCGCCGAGCCGACCTCGGCCGCCGAGCTGGCGGCGCGCAAGTCGGTGCTGGTCGGCGATTTCGGCCGCGACCTGGGCACCTCGGGCGGCCTGGCCGACATCCTGGGCAACCTGGCGATCTACGGCATCCCGCTGAACGAGATCCAGGCCTATACCGGCAAGGTCGAGGCGGTCGGCGCCGCCGACGTCCAGGCCTTCTCCAAGGCCGTGCTGGATCCGACCCAGACCAGCGTCATCGTGGTCGGCGACGCCAAGACGATGGGCGACGGCGTCAAGACGGCCCTGCCGGCCGCCGTGCAGATCCCGATCGACCAGCTGGACCTCGACAGCCCGACCCTCAGGAAGGCCAAGTAGACGCGTGACCGACGACCGCCAGGCCGATCTTCATAGCCAGGCCCAGCTCGCCTCGCCCTCCTATCGCCTGGCGGCGCTGGACCAGGACTTCCTGCTGGGCGACTCGATGCGGGGCGTGCGGTTCCTGCTGGAGTTCGCCAAGGCCGACGAGGCTCTGCGGGCCTGGGGCGTGCGCTCGACCATCGTGGTGTTCGGCAGCGCCCGGGTCCGCGAGGACGGCCCCGGGCGTCAGGCCCACTGGTATGCGGAGGCCCGGCGCTTCGGCGTCATCGCCTCCGAGCGCGGCGGGGCCGTCCACGCCACGGAGGGGGTCCGCGACAACGTCATCGCCACCGGCGGCGGGCCGGGGGTGATGGAGGCGGCCAACCGCGGGGCCTGGGAGGCCGGCGCTCCCTCGGTCGGCTTCAACATCACCCTGCCGCACGAACAGAAGCCCAACCGCTACACCACGCCGGACCTGTCGTTCCGCTTCCACTACTTCGCCATGCGCAAGATGCACCTGGCGATGCGGGCCAACGCCCTGGTGGTGTTCCCCGGCGGCTTCGGCACCTTCGACGAGCTGTTCGAAATCCTGACCCTGCGCCAGACCGACAAGGCGGCGCGCATTCCCATCGTGCTGTTCGACGAGACCTATTGGCGCTCGGTGGTCAATTTCGACAGCCTGGTTGAGCACGGCATGATCAACGCCGACGACCTGGAGCTCTTCCGCTTCGCCGAAAGCGCCGAGGCGGTGTGGTCCAACCTGCTGGCCTGCGGTCTGAAGCCCGGCGAGTCGATCGAGCTGGCGCGCGATCAGGTCCCGCCCACGGAGCCGCCCATCCCGTGACCCCCGCCCCATGACAGAGGTCGACGTCGCCGTCATCGGGGCCGGGGCCGCCGGCCTGGCCGCCGTCTCGGTCCTGGCGGCCGCGCCGCTGCGCGTCGTGGTGCTGGAGGCCCAGGGCCGGATCGGCGGCCGGGCCCACACCGTATCGCTGGACGGCCTGCCGCTGGACCTGGGGTGCGAGTGGCTGCACTCGGCCGACCGCAACCCGCTGGTCGAGAAAATCGCCGCCCTGGGCCTGACGATCGACAAGACCCCGCCGCCCTGGGCCAATCCCGGCGCCACCGCCAATTTCAGCGCCGCCGAGCGTCAGGCCTATGGCGAAGCCTTCGCGGCGTTCGACGAGCGGATCGAGACGGCGGCCGGCGAGGCGGGGGACCGACCCGCCTCGGACCTGCTGGAGCTCGGCGACCGCTGGACCCCGCTGCTGAACGCCTTCAGCGCCTATTACAACGGCGCGGAGTTCGACCAGGTCTCGGTCAAGGACTACGCCGCCTATGACGACAGCGAGCTCAACTGGCGGGTCGCCGAGGGCTATGGCGCGGGGATCGCCGGACTGGCGCCGCGCGGCGCGCGGATCATCGACAACTGCCCGGTGTCGGTGCTGCGCCATGACGGGGCTCTGCTGAGCCTGGAGACGCCCAAGGGCGTGGTCCGGGCCCGGGCGGCCATCGTCTGCGTCCCCACCGCCGTCCTGGCCGCCGGGGGCTTGCGGATCCTGCCCGAGCTGCCCGACAAGCTGGCCGCCGCCGAGGGCCTGCCGCTCGGCCTGGCCGACAAGGTGTTCCTGAAGCTCGAGGAACCGGACGCCTTCGCGGCGGAGTCGATGGTCTACGGAGCGCCAGGGCGGACGGCGACGGGGGCCTATCACCTGCGCCCCCTGGGCCGCCCGGTCATCGAGGCGTTCTTCGGCGGCGCCCACGCCCGCGCCCTCGAGGCCGAAGGTCCCGGCGGGTCGGCGGCGTTCGCGATCGACGAGCTGGTCGGGATCTACGGGACGGGGCTCCGGCGGCGGGTCTCGGTGCTGGCCCAGACCGCCTGGGCGGCCGATCCCTGGGCGCGGGGCTCCTATTCCCACGCCCTGCCCGGCCGGGCCGGCGAACGCGCCGTCTTGGCCGCGCCGGTCGACGGGCGATTGTTCTTCGCCGGCGAGGCCTGCTCGCCGCACGCCTTCTCGACCGCCCACGGCGCCTGGGAGACGGGCGAGCGGGCGGCGAGCGAGGTGCTGGCGGCGCTGCTCTAGGCCCTCCCCCCGTGGGGGAGGCGGCCGAAGGCCGGTGGGGGGATTGGGCCGAACCGGCCGATCACTCCCCCCTCCGTCGGCTTCGCCGACACCTCCCCCACAGGCGGAGGAGCTGTGGCGTCAGGCCTTGGGCTTCGGCCTAGCCGGGACTTTGGCCGACGCCGCCGGCCTGGCCAGCAGGTCGCGGATCTCGGTCAGCAGCCTTTCCTCGGGCGTCGGGGCCGCCGGGGCTTCCGGCGCGGGTTCGGCGGCCTCGGCGCGGCGGAGCTGGTTGACCAGCTTGACCAGCAGGAACACCACCACCGCCACGATCAGGAACTGGATCACGGTGTTGATGAAGGCGCCGTACTGCACGGCGACCTTCTCGACCGCCGTCGTCGCCGGGTCCTCGGGCTTGAGCACCCATTCCATCTTGGAGAAGTCCAGCCCGCCCATGGCCAAGCCGATCGGCGGCATGACCACCTGGTCGACCAGGCTCTTGACGATCGAGTTGAACGCCGCGCCGATGATCACGCCGACGGCCAGGTCGATGACGTTGCCGCGCGCGATGAACTCGCGGAATTCCTGGATGATGCTCATGCGGGACCTCTTCCGATCAAGGTCGGAAAGGCTGAACGCGTTCGCGCCCCTGGGTCAAGGCTCGGAGGGGGCGAGAATCAGAGGGAGTCGAGCGTCTGGAGACGGCCCTATTCGTCGGCGTTCAGGCGTCCGCGCAGTTCCTTGCCGCTCTTGAAGAACGGCACGTGCTTGGCGCGCACGTCGACGGTCTCGCCGGTGCGAGGGTTGCGACCGGCGCGGGCCGGGCGCGAGCGCACGGACAGGGCGCCGAAGCCGCGGAGCTCCACGCGGCCGCCCTCCTCGAGCGCACCGATCATGCGTTCAAGAATGACGCCGACAACGCGTTCGACGTCCTTCTGGGTCAGGTGCGGATTTTCGTTCGCGAGCCTGGCGATGAGTTCGGACTTGATCATCGATATCCCCGACGCGGCAAAGCGGCCCTGGGGAGGCAGGACCCGGCGCGCGTGCGACCTTTGCCCAAGCAAGCCTGAGTCTTCAAGGGGAAAGCTTGATATCCGAGTCGGGTTTACGACCCATTGGGTTAACGGCGGACCCAAAGAAAACGGCGGCCGGATCGCTCCGGCCGCCGCTCTTTTGCTCGCGATGAGGCGAAGCCTTAGTCCTTGGTGGCCCGCTCGCGCAGGGCCGCGCCCAGGATGTCGCCCAGCGAAGCGCCGGAGTCCGACGAGCCGAACTGCTCGATGGCTTCCTTTTCTTCGGCCATTTCCAGCGACTTGATCGACATCGAAACGCGGCGAGCCGCCTTGTCGATGTTGGTGATCTGAGCGTCGACGCGGTCACCCACGGCGAAGCGCTCGGGGCGCTGTTCCTGACGGTCGCGCGACAGGTCCGACTTGCGGATGAAGGCGGTCATCAGGGCGTCGTCTTCACCGAAGCGCACTTCGATGCCGCCGGTGGTGACTTCCGTCACCGTGACGGTCACGGTCTGGCTCTTGCGGTAGGTGTCGCCCGACATCGGATCGCCGCCCAGCTGCTTGATGCCCAGCGAGATGCGTTCCTTCTCGACGTCGACGTCGAGAACCTTCGCCTTGACCATGTCGCCCTTCTTGTAGCGGGCCATGGCTTCTTCGCCCGAGGCGCTCCAGTCGATGTCCGACAGGTGCACCATGCCGTCGATGTCGTTGTCGAGGCCGATGAACAGACCGAATTCGGTCGCGTTCTTGACTTCGCCTTCGACGGTCGAGCCGACCGGGTGGGTTTCCAGGAAGGAATCCCACGGGTTGGCCAGGGCCTGCTTCAGGCCCAGCGAAACGCGGCGCTTGGACGGATCGACGTCCAGCACGACCACGTCGACTTCTTGCGAGGTCGAGACGATCTTGCCGGGGTGGACGTTCTTCTTGGTCCAGGACATTTCCGAGACGTGCACCAGGCCTTCAACGCCGGCTTCCAGCTCAACGAACGCGCCGTAGTCGGTGATGTTGGTGATGCGGCCCGTGAACTTGGCGCCGACCGGGTACTTGGCTTCGACACCATCCCACGGATCCGACTGCAGCTGCTTCATGCCGAGGCTGATGCGCTGGGTGTCCGGGTTGATCTTGACGATCTGGACCTTCACGGTGTCGCCCACGGCGAGCACTTGGCTCGGGTGGTTGACGCGCTTCCAGCTCATGTCGGTGACGTGCAGCAGGCCGTCGATGCCGCCCAGGTCGACGAACGCACCGTAGTCGGTGATGTTCTTGACGACGCCTTCGCGGATTTCACCCTCTTGCAGCTGCGACACCAGTTCGGTGCGCTGCTCGGCGCGGGCTTCTTCCAGGATGGCGCGACGCGAGACGACGATGTTGCCGCGCGGACGGTCCATCTTGAGGATGGCGAAGGGCTGTTCCTTGCCCATGAGCGGGCCGACGTCGCGCACCGGGCGGATGTCGACTTGCGAGCCGGGCAGGAAGGCCGAGGCGCCGCCCAGGTCGACGGTGAAGCCGCCCTTGACGCGACCGACGATGGCGCCGAGCACGGGTTCGTTCTTGGCGTAGACGCCTTCCAGACGGGTCCAGGCTTCTTCGCGCTTGGCCTTTTCGCGGCTGATGACCGCTTCGCCCAGGGCGTTTTCCAGGCGTTCCAGGAAGACTTCGACCGAGTCGCCGACCTTGATGGTGGGCTTGCCGGTTTCGTCGACGCCGAATTCCTTCTGGGGAACGCGGCCTTCGGTCTTCAGACCGACGTCGATGATCGCGAAGTCCTTCTCGATCCCGACAACGATGCCCTTGACGACGGTGCCTTCCTGGAAGTCGCGGCCGCCCATGGAATCGTTCAGCAGCGCTTCGAAATCGTCGCGCGTCGGGTTGAAGCTCATATCGTCAGCCATGCTGATGTTTAGTCTCGTGTTGAGGGAAGCCCTGCGATGAGCGCCGTCGAATGACGGTTCTCGGGATTCCGGGTTGGGTGATTTTGATGCGGATCCGTCGCGTCCTGAGCGGCGGCGAGGCGGGCGGTGGATTAGCCCTTGGGGTTTCCCCACCGGGCGCGCGCCGTCTCGACGATGCGGCGGGCCGCATCGAAGGCCTGCTCTATAGTCATTTCCGACGTATCAAGCAAGACGGCGTCGGGAGCTTGGGTCATCGGCGCGCTGGCCCGGCCGCCGTCGCGCTCGTCACGTTTGCGGATGTCGGCCAGGATCTCGTCGAAGGTCACGGCCTCGCCCTGGCCGACCAGCTGCTTCCAGCGCCGGTCGGCGCGGACCTCGGGGCTGGCGGTGACGAACAGCTTGGCCGGCGCCTCGGGGGCGATGACCGTGCCGATGTCGCGCCCGTCGATCACGCTCCCCGGCTCGCGCAGGGCGAAGTCGCGCTGCAGGTCGAACAGGGCCGCGCGGACGCCCGGATGCACGGCCACCCGGCTGGCGGCCTCGCCGGCCTGCCGGGTGCGGACTTCCGGCATCTCCAGCTCGGCCAGCTCCAGGCCCCGCGCGGCGGCTTCGGCGGCGATCGCGTCGTCCAGGTCGCCGTCGGCGTTCAGCAGGCGCATGCCGACGGCTCGATAGAGCAGGCCGGTGTCCAGCATCGGGTAGCCGTAGAGCTTGGCCAGCCGGCTGGCGACCGTGCCCTTGCCCGAGGCGGCGGGACCGTCGACGGCGATGACGAAGGCCGCATTCTTGGGGGCCATGGTCAGGCTTCCTCGATCGTCCCGCCCAGCCCGCGCATCATGTCGGCGAAGCCGGGGAAGCTGGTGGCGATCATGCCGGGCTCGTCGATCGACACCGGCGCCTGGGCGGCCATGCCGAGGACCAGGTGGCTCATGGCGATCCGGTGGTCGCCATGGGTCTCGACCATGGTCCCGCCGCGCGGCGCCTGGCCCGTTCCTCGGACGATGAAGCCCTCGGGCTCTTCCTCGACATCGACGCCGCAGGCCTCCAGGCCAGCGGCGGTCAGGGCGATGCGGTCGCTTTCCTTGACGCGCATCTCGCCGACGCCGCGCATGATCGTCTCGCCCGTCGCGAAGGCCGCGGCCACCGCCAGGATCGGATATTCGTCGATCATCGCCGGCGCGCGCTCGGGCGGCACGAGGACGCCCTTCATGTCGGGCGAGTAGCGGGCGGTGATGTCGCCGACCTGCTCGCCGCTGCTCTCGCGCACGTTCGAGATGACCAGGTCCGCGCCCATCTCCCGCAGGGTGGTGAACAGCCCCGTGCGCAGTTCGTTGAGCATCACCCCCTCGACCGTCACTTCCGAACCGGGGACGATCAGGCCGGCCACCAGCGGGAAGGCCGCCGACGACGGATCGCCCGGCACGGCCACGTGGGTTCCGGTCAGCTTCTGGCCGGCCGGCAGGCGGATATGCCGCACGCCGCCCTTGTCTTCCACGATCACCTCGGCCCCGAAGGCCCGCAGCATGCGCTCGGTGTGGTCGCGGGTGGCTTCCGGCTCGATCACCTCGACCCCGCCCTCGGCGTGCAGACCGGCCAGCAGCACGGCCGACTTCACCTGGGCCGAGGCCATCGGCAGCTTGTAGGACAGGCCACGCAGGTTGCCGCCCTTCAGGGTCAGCGGCAGGCGGCCCTTGTCGCGGCCCAGCCAGGTGGCGCCCATCCTGGCCAGCGGGTCCAGGACCCGGCTCATCGGACGGCCGCGCAGGGAATTGTCGCCGGTGAAGGTGGCGCACAGCGGGAAACCCGCCGCCGCGCCCATGATCAGCCGCACGCCGGTGCCGGCGTTGCCGCAGTCGACCACGTCCAAGGGTTCGACGAAGCCGCCCTGGCCCTCGATCCGCCAGCGGCCGCCGCCTTCCTGTTCGACCCGCGCGCCGAACGACCGCATGGCCTGGGCGGTCGCCAGAACATCGGCGCCCTCGAGCAGGCCTTCCACCGTGGTGGTCCCCGAGGCCAGGGCGCCGAGGATCATCGACCGGTGCGAAATCGACTTGTCGCCGGGCGCGCGAACCGTTCCACGGAGGGGCCCACCGGGGGTGCTCTTCAATCCAGCCGCCGTCATGCCGCCACCGGCCTCCGTATCATGAGCTTTTCGCGAGGGGTTTGCTTTTGACAGCGGCCCTCGGCCATGGCAAGTGACCGGCCGCTTTCCCCATCTGGATCAAAGGGTCGCCAACTTGGCCAATCCCGAACTGGGCGCAAAACAAATTTGCCCCAACTGCCAATCGAAATTTTACGACCTGGGCCGCCGCCCGGCCGTTTGTCCCAAGTGCGGCGAGTCGTTCGATCCTGAAGAGGCGCTGAAGTCGCGCCGCGTCCGGGCTCGCGCCGTGACGCCGGATTACGACGCCGAGGACGAGAAGCCCGCCCCCGCTCCCAAGGAGGAGGATGGCTACGAGGACGAGGTCGATGAGACCCCGGAAATCGACGCGGCCGCCGAGGAAGTCGTCGAGGCCGAAGACGACGACACCGACCCGACCGTCGCCCCGGCCCCGGCCGCCGACGACCTGGGCGTCGACTTCTCGGAAGACGAGGATCTCGCCGAGGACGAAGCCGACGACGTTCCGTTCCTCGAGGACGAAGACGACGAGGACGTCCTGGAAGACGAAATCGAGGGCTTGCCGGGCGCGGACGACGACGACTGACGTCATCCGCACCCGCCGGAAAATTGATCGAACAACGGTCCGAAAAATTTTCCGAAAAAAGTATGCCGGGAGGGTTGATCCAAAAATCCTCCCGGCATAGGTTCCGCGCCTCTTCGGGGGCCACCCACCGGGAACCGCCGAAGACACTCAGGAATTCTTGGATTTCCCGCCGGAGATCTTCGAACCTTGGGGCTATAGCTCAGCTGGTAGAGCGCTTGAATGGCATTCAAGAGGTCAGCGGTTCGACTCCGCTTAGCTCCACCAAAACGGCCGCTTCCCTAAAGGGAGCGGCCGTTTCCATATCCGGCGACCGCCTTCACACGCCCCAAAGCTTCCGCGCCTCCTCGGCGACGACGTCCGGATACTCCTCGGGCCAGAACAGCTTGGCGGTCGGCAGCCGGCGCACGCCCTTCGCGTTCGGCAGCACGCGGTCCAGATAGTCCGGACTTTCCTTGGCGAAGATGTCGTCGGCCATGCCCCAGACGATGCGGGTCGGAACCTCGCACCGGCGCAGGGCCGCCTCGATCCCGGCCAGGGGATTGGGGTCCAGGCCCAGGGTGTAGGCGTTGACCAGGGCCTTGCTGGCCGGGCTGGCGACCAGCGGACCCAAATACATCGCGATCGCCGCGTCGGTGGGCTGGCTGGGGTCGGAGAAGCACAGGCCGCCGAGCCCCTTCGGCGAGCGGGCCGCTCCAGGGTCGTTGAACCAGGGGACCAGCCATTCGTCCGGATAGGTTCCCGCGCGGGCCAGGGCCAGGACCGGCTGCAGGGCGGGCGGCGGGCTGTCGGGCTCGACGTCGCAATTGGTCAGCAGCAGGGTGCGGACCCGATCCGGAAAGCGGGTGACGAAGATCTGGGCCACCGCCCCGCCGCTGTCATTGGCGACCAGGTCGACCGAGGCGACGCCCAGGGCGTCGAGGAACGCCGCCAGCATGTCGGCCTGGTCGGACGGGGCGACGCCCTGGCCGGCGGCCACGCGGGTGAAGCCCAGGCCCATGGAATCCGGGGCGATGCAGCGCCGGTCGCGCGACAGCCGGTCGAAGGCGCCGCGCCACTGGAAGCCGTTGAGCGGAAAGCCGTGCAGGAACAGGGCGACCGCACCGGCTCCGCGCTCGACATAGGCGATGTCGCCGAACTTGGTGGGCAGATGGCGGCGGTCGGCGTTCCAGGCCCGCGCGGCCCTGATGTCGTCCTCGGCGCGGGGCAAGGCGCCCTCGGCCCTCGCGGCGGCGGCGGTGAGGGCCCCCAGGCCCGCCGCGGCGGTCAGGAACTGTCGTCTTTGCATGGTCCGATCCTCATGGCGGGGACGCGGCGCCCCGATGAGCGGAAGGACTAGGACCGCGGGATCAGCGGCTCCATGACCTGGGAGGTTATGGCGATCATGCCCGTCGCGGTTAGTGTCAGGTCATGAACACGATGACTTCTCCGCCGCCTCGGGGCGCTCTCGCCTCGCCAAGCGCCTTGGGCGACCATCCTTTGGGCGACCTGCTGCGCCAGTGGCGGAGCGCCCGCCGGATGAGCCAGATGGACCTGGCGCTGGAGGCCGGGATCTCGACCCGCCACCTCAGCTATGTCGAAACCGGCAAGGCGCGGCCCAGCCGCGAGCTGGTCGCCCTGCTGGCCGGGGCGCTGGACATGCCCATGCGCGACCGCAACGCCCTGCTGGTCGTCGCCGGCTACGCGCCGGGCTATCGCGAGACCGCCCTGTCGGACCCGCAGATGACTCTGGTGCGGCGGGCCATCGAGTTCATCCTGGCCCAGCAGGAGCCCTATCCCGCCTTCGTGGCGAACCGGCACTGGGACGTGCTGATGGCCAATGCGGGCCTGGCGCGGGTGTTCGACTGGCTGCGCGACGGGGTCCAGCCGCACGGCAACATCATGCGCCAGGTCTTCGACCCCGCCGACATGCGGCCCTTCATCGAAAATTGGGAGGAGGTGGCCGGCGACCTGATCGGCCATCTGCATCACGAGGCGGCCACCGACAGGACGTCCCGCGCCCTGCTCGACGAGGTGCTGGCCTATCCGGACGTGCCGGCCCGCTGGGAACGGCGTGAGCTGGGCGCCGCGCCCCTGCCGCTGCTGACCGTGACCTTCCGCAAGGGCGACCGGCGCCTGACCTTCTTCTCGACCCTGACCACCTTCGGGACCTCGCGCGACATCACGCTGGAGGAGCTGCGGGTCGAATGCATGTTCCCCGCCGACGACGAGACGGCGGCGTTCTGCCGCGCGCTGGCCGGGGGGTGAGGGGCGAGCCGCGGGGAACGCGGGGGACTGCGGGGGACTGCGGGGGACATGCACTCACGCCCCGGCTCGGCCGGGTTGCAGAGGACTGCCGTGAGTGCGTGTCCCCAACGTCATCCGCTGAGCTTGCCGGCTTTGAGCGGGGGCAGCCTGGACGCGTCGTGGATGGCGTTGGGGACACGCACTCACCCCACGTTCGGGGGGCGATTGGCCGAGGCCGTGGCGTGAGTGCATGTCCCCGGCGGGGATCGAGCGGCGTCTATCCCCGTCAGCGCCGCGAAGAACATCAACAACTTCAACCTTCTGAAAATAATCAGCGTCACAATCACTGGCGCGTTCACGGCCTCGCCATACTGAACAGGTCCCCATCGCGGGGGAGGGCTCTTGGTACCGGCCCAAGCAGGCGATGGGGATCGAACCGAGCGGGGCCGCGCAGGGCCGCGCGCGAGGCAGGTCGGGGTCTGTTCGTGGATAGATCCGGGAACCCGCGAAACCTCGCCGGGAGCTGCGTGGGTCGACGGGGCCGGGAGTTCAAACCGGCCTGTTCCAGGATCAGTCGGAGTCGCCGACGGCCCCTTCCGGGCGACCTGATCCTGCCCGTCCGAGGGGAAACGTCGATCGGGATGAAACAGGCCCTCAATCGCCGTCCCTCGGTAAAAACGGTTCGGCGGAGCGGTCAGGTCTAGCCGAAACGCACACACAACCTCACGGTCATCCGGGCTCGGCCCGGACCGCTCCGCGCCTCCCCACTGCCTTTCGGGACATCCCGTCAGGTCGCGAAGCCGTGCGCCCCAGGCGCTCCCCCTGTGGAGGAGGTGTCGGCGCAGCCGGAGGGGGGAGTTATGAGGCAATGACCAGATCCAGGATCGGCGATCCAAGACTCCCCCCACCGGCCTTCATCCGCCTCCCCCACGGGGGGAGGGACCTAGGCCCCGCGCGCCACGAACCAGCCGTTGCGGAAGCCCTGGTCGGCCTTGCCGTAGGTGAAGGCCTCGCCCTCGGGCGTGGTCAAGCGCCCCCCGGCGGCGATCAGGATGGCGTGGCCGGCGGCGGTGTCCCACTCCATGGTCGGGCCGTGGCGCGGATAGATGTCGGCCGCGCCCTCGGCGATGCGGACCAGCTTGATCGAGCTGTCCATCGGGGCGCGTAGGCTGAAGCCGTACTGGACCGCCAGCTCGGTCGCCCGCTCCTCCTTCATGGTGTGGCTGATCAGGGCCAAGGCCTGGCCCTCGGGCCAGACCCTGACCTGGACGCGGATCTCGGCGGCCCCGGGACCTTCGCGCTTGAGCACGCCGTCGGCGCTGGTGAACCAGACCTCGCCCGTCGCCGGAGCGCAGATCGCGCCGGCCACCGGGACGCCGTTGTCGATCAGGCCGATATTGACCGTGAAGTTGGGGTCGCCGCGCACGAAGGCCTTGGTGCCGTCGACCGGATCGACCAGGAAGAAGCGCGGGCCGATGGCCTCCGGCGCGCCGAACTCGCTGGCGTGCTCTTCCGAAATCGCCGGGATCTCGGGGAAGCGCTCGGCCAGCCTGGCCAGAATCAGCCGCTCGCCGGCCCTGTCGGCCTCGGTCACCGGGCTCTCGTCGGCCTTGCGCACCACGTCCAGCTCGGTGCGCCAGAACGGCAGGATGACCTCGGCGGCCGCCTCGACGATCGTCGCCAGGTCGCGGCCGTAGTCAGCCAGGTTCGCATAGCTCATCAGGTACCTCGGGGGTCGTCGCCGACGAACAGCAAGGTGACGCGCGTCGCGTCGACCGTCCGCTTGCCGGCGTCTTCGAAATTGACGGTCACGCGATGGCCGATCACCGACTGCACCTGGCCCAGGCCCCAGTCGGGCTGGTCGGGATGGCGCACGAGGACGCCCGGCTCGAGAAACGGATCCATGACGCGCTCCTGATAGGACGCCGCCCCGGCCCGCACCAGCCCCGTTTCGCCCCGGCGCCGTTTGCCAAAGTCCCAAATCACGCCAAAGATCGCGCCATGACCGACGCCGCCCCCACGCCCGCCCAAAACGCTCCCTCGGCCGACGCTCCCGAGCTGAACGTCAACGGTCCCGACTTCGCCGCCCTGGTGGCGGCCCGCCTCTGTCACGACTTCATCAGCCCGGCCAGCGCCATCGTCTCGGGCCTGGACCTGCTGGAGGATCCCTCCGCCCAGGACATGCGCGAGGACGCCATGAGCCTGATCTCGTCCAGCGCCCGCAAGCTGGCCGACCTCCTTCAGTTCACGCGTGTCGCGTTTGGAGCCTCTGCATCGGCCGAGAACTTCGACTCCCGCGAGCTGGAAAAGCTGGCCCAGGGCGTGTTCGCCCACGTGCGCCCGACGATGGACTGGGCCATCCCGCCCTCGACCCTGAACAAGGCCAGCGCCCGCGCCATCCTCAACATCGCCCAGATCGCCGCCAGCGCCCTGCCGGCCGGCGGCAAGGCGACGCTGCGGGCCGTGGCCGCCGACGGCCGAGTGGCGATCACCGCCGACGCCGTCGGTCCGCGCGCCCGCCTTCGCCCCGAGGTCCTGGCCGGCCTGAAGGGCGAGGCCCTGGCCGAGGGCCTGGGCGGTCCGTGGGTGCAGGCGGCCTATCTGAACGCCCTGGTCCGCGCGGCCGGCGGCCAGGTCGGGATCGAACTGGGCGAGGACAAGGTCAGCCTGGCGGCCTGGGTCCCGGCCTGAGTTTTTCCGAGCGATAAAACCCCGAAGATCGCGATCACCGTCACCGCTCCTTAACCCCCTCCGCCGCAAGTTGGACGGACTGTATTGGAGCGTGCCGTGAAGACCTGTCTCGTCGTCGACGACAGCCGGGTGATCCGCAAAGTCGCCCGGCGCGTCCTGGAAGACATAGGCTTCGAAATCGCCGAGGCCGCCGACGGCGTGGAAGCCCTGGCCTGGTGCCGGGCGGCGATGCCCGACGCCGTGCTCCTGGACTGGAACATGCCGGTGATGAACGGGATCGAGTTCCTGCGCCATCTGCGCCAGGAGCCGGGCGGCCAAGGCCCGACCGTGGTCTTCTGCACCGTCGAGAACAAGATCGAGGCCATTCGCGAGGCGCTGGACGCCGGCGCGGACGAGTACATCATGAAGCCATTCGACGGCGACATCATCGCGGCGAAGTTCGCCGAGGCGGGCCTGCTGTGACACCCGAGGACATGGACCTGCTGGCCGCCCTGGCCCGCCAGCGCGCGGGTCTGCGGATCGAGAGCGACAAGGTCTATCTGATCGAAAGCCGGCTCAATCCCCTGGCGCGCCGGGAAGGCTTCGAGTCGATCGAGGCGATGATCGCCGCCCTACGCGCCCACCGCGAGGACCGGCTGATCTGGGCCGTCGTCGAGGCCCTGACCCTGAACGAGACCGCGTTCTTCCGCGACCGCGAGGTCTTCGCCCAGCTGCGCGACGAACTGCTGCCGACCTTGTCGAAGCTGGTGCGCAAGCGGCCGATCCGGATCTGGAGCGCCGCCTGCTCGACCGGCCAGGAAGTCTATTCCCTGGCCATGACCGCCGCCCAGGCTCGCGACATCGCGCCCGGCGCACGGTTCGAATTCTTCGGATCGGACCTTTCCGACCGCTGCCTGGAGAAGGCCCAGAGCGGCCTCTACACCCAGTTCGAGGTGCAGCGCGGTCTGCCGATCCGCCTGCTGGTCGAGCATTTCGAGAACCAGGACGAGATGTGGGCGATCAGCCCGCGCATCCGCCAGTCGGTGCGTTGGCGGCGGATCAACCTGCTGGCCGACCTGTCCTCGATGGGCAAGTTCGACGTCATCCTGCTGCGCAACGTGCTGCCCGGCCTGGATCCCAGCGTGCATGGCCGCGTGATCGAGAGCCTCGCCGCCCGCCTGGAAGACGACGGCGTGCTGCTGGTCGGCAGCGGGGAAAGCCTGGAGGGGATCACCGGCGCCGTGCGCGCGGTCTCCGGCCGAGCGGGCCTTTTCACCCGCGCCGCGGCCTGACACGCATAGATCTGGCGGCTCGCGGCGGGCTCAGGCCCGGACGGTGCCCAGCCTCGCGCCCCGCTCGCGCCAGGCGGCCCGCATCCGATCCCAGACGGTCGCGGCTTCGCGTTCGGGCAGCGCCTTGACCAGTTTGCGATAAAGGGTCTGGACAGGCCCCGGCGCCGTCAGCGCCGCCGACAGGTCCAGAGCCTCGATCATCGCCACGGCCTCCTTGCGATAGTCGACGCCGACCCCGCCGGCGTGAGGCTCGGGCGTGCGGCAGTCTCCGAAGTCGAGCTTCACCCCCGTCAGCACCTCGATCGCCGTGGCCATGGTGCGGGCATATTCCGGATCGCCGCCCAGGCGGTCCACGTCGATGACCAGGTCGGCGCGCGGCAAGGCCGCCGCATAGGACAGCACATAGACGGCCAGGAAGGCGGCGAACGACACCCGGGCGGGGGCTCGCTTCAGGCGTTTGCGCACGGCCTGGATGCGATCGAAGAGCTCCCCCTTCGCCGCCGTCAGCCCCAGCCGCCGCGCGCCCGCCGCGCCGCCCGCGGCCTCGGACAGGATCACGTACTGGCAGAGCTCGAAATAGGTCGGTCGGGGCCGCTTGCGCAGCGAATAGAACGACCGCCACTGCTGCACCGGATCGCGGATCAGCACGATATGGGTGCCGCCGAACCGTCGCCGCAGCCAACCGATCCGCCCCAGGGTCCGGCAGCAGGCCAGGACCGGCGTGCGCGCCTCGCGCCGCGCCGCCTCGATCAGGGTCTCGACATAGGCGGCCTGGCCGGGATCCTCCTGGTCGGGCGGCAGGAAATAGTCATCCAGGGCCAGGCGGGTCTCGAAACCGTGGACGCCGCCGTCCGGCCGCAGCAGGCCGGAGAATTCGGACAGGTAGGGCAGCCCTTCGGTCGGGTGGCGCAGGCCGCTGGTGGACGGCCGCTCGTGCTCGATCCGCTCCGGCGTCAGCCGCGCCAGCTGCTCGTGCCAGGGCTCGTAA
This sequence comes from Caulobacter sp. Root1455, assembly GCF_001426905.1. Taxonomy (GTDB): domain Bacteria; phylum Pseudomonadota; class Alphaproteobacteria; order Caulobacterales; family Caulobacteraceae; genus Caulobacter. Next base: position 35,733 of record NZ_LMFQ01000008.1, on the reverse strand, counting down.
TAGGCCATCACCTCGGGGACGGCGCGAAAGCGATGCCAGACATAGGTGCTGGAGCATCGCCAACCGCTGTGGACGAAGATCGGCGCTGAGGACGGACGCGGCAATTGAGGCTCATACCCATGGGAGAGACCCACAGGCTGAGGCCGCCGCTTGGCTGGCGAATATCGATTCAGGCCTGATTTCGACGAGATTTGTAACGGATGCGTCACCGGCGAGATTGGTCGTCACGCAAAACCCGACCCGGCGTTGCGAAATCGGCTGGAAATTGCATTTCGGAAATAAAATCTAGGGCAGCTATCCGCTGCGGAAGCCGCCTCGAAAAAGCCCGCCGATCCAGAGGGATCGACGGGCTTGCTCCTGGACCCGGCGGAACCGGGCCCAGCTATTTTCGATTCAGGACTACTTGGCGTCCTTGGCGGTGTCGCTGACGGCGTTGCCGGCCGACGAGACGTCCTTGCCGGCGCCTTCGACGGTGTTGCAGGCGGCGACGGTGAGGCTGGCGGCGATCGCGGCCAGAATGATGAGCTTGCGCATGGGTCTTCTCCGGTGATCGCCCCAACGGGCGTCTGAGGTGTTGCCCCAGCAGAACGTGGGCGGCGCAGCTAGGTTCCGGTGGAGACCGAGTCGCTCGGCGGCGCCTGCGGCGTCGGGAACACCAATCGCACCAGGAGGCCGCCCGCCGGCGAGGTCTCGAACAGCAGCTTGCCGCGCAGCTGGCGCGCGAAGGCGGTCATCAAGGTTCGCCCCACGCCCTCGACCGGACCCATCGGCGCGCCGGGGCCGTCGTCGCCGATCGCCAGCTCGGCCTCTTCGCCGCGCACGAAGAACTCGACCGTCAGCGTGCCGCCGCGTTCGGCCAGCGCGTGCTTCTGGGCGTTGGTGATCGCCTCGACCGCGAACAGGGCCAGCGGCGCCAGACGGTCGGGATCGATGACCAGCGGATCGGCGTGGACCTCGGTGCGGATCGGACCGCCGGTCGACATGTCGCCCGCCAGCAGCAGGGCGGTCAGTTCTTCCAGGAACGGCCGCAGGTCCACGCGCTTGAGATCGGGACCCTGGTAGAGCGCCCGGTAGATCTGGGCCAGGGCGGTGATGCGCTGGCGGGTGTCGTTCAGGGCCATCCGGGCGGCGGGATCGGTCAGGGCCCGCTGCTGCATGTTCAGCAGGCTGGAGATGATCTGCAGGTTGTTCTTCACCCGGTGATGGATCTCGCGCATCAGCGCGTCCTTCTCACCCAGGCTGTCGCGCAGCGAGGCGTCGCGGGCGACGATGGCGGCGGCCATGTCGTCGAGCGTGGCCGCCAGCTCGCGGATCTCGGGCGGGGCGCGCTCGGCCTGCAGCGGGCGCACGGTGAACCGGCCGCGGGCGTAGATGGCGGCGACCCGGCGCAGATAGACGATCCAGCGGATCACGGCCTGCTCGGTGGCGTAGAGCACGGCCGCCAGGGCGAGCACAAAGGCGAGAAGGGGCGCCAGCAGGCGCAGCATCGGATTCAGCCAGGCCCAGGAGGCCAGGCCCGGAGCCTTGGCCGACAGGATGACGAACACCTCCTCGCCGACCAGGGGCGCGGCCGAGAAGTCGCGAGGACGATCGTCGGCGTCCCGGCCCGACCACAGGGCCGAGCCGTTCTTGACCGTCTGGTCCCGCCAGGCCCTGGACGACGTGCCGAACGCCCGCTTGTTGGTCGCGGCGAAGACGTGACCCTCGGAGTCCGCCAGGGCCACCTCCGCGCCGCCCGGCAGATAGCGGTTGGCGGTCTCGGGCTGGATGGTCGACAGGGTCAGCACGGCGGCCATGGCCCCGTCGAAGCGGCCGTCCCGCGTTTCGGCCCGCACGGCCGTCAGGACCGCGGGCTCGTCCGCATAGGTGACGCCGGGATTGCTGGCCACGACCATGTGCGACCCGGCGGCCAGGCGCTGGAACCAGCGCCGGCTGGCGCGGGTGGCGTCCGGCGGCGTGGTGGCGGCGGCGCAGGACACCCGGCCATAGGCGTCGAAGCGGATCAGGTTGGCGTAGCCCGGCAGGCGCTGCTTCACCCTGTCCAGACGCTGGGTGCATTCCAGCCCGACCGAGCCCGGACCGAGGGTCTGGAGCAGGACGCCGGCCGCCTCGATGCGGGCGCGGGCGATCGCGGCGCTGCGGCCGGCCGCCAGCTCCAGGCTCTGACGGCGCGAGTCGGCCTCGGCCTTGAAGGCGAAAACCGACTGCAGGACGCCGAGGATCAGAACGGGCAGGAGCGCGAGGAACAATGCGCCGGCCAGCCGGACCCGGATGGAGCCGACCGTCCCGGCTCCTCGTCCGAGGAGAGATTTCACCGCAGGGTGCTCAGTCTCTCCGCGTCGGCCAGGATGGCGTACATCGCGTCGCCGGCGGCGCCGCCGTCGCGGTCATAGGCGCCGGCCTCGAGAATCGCCTGCAGGGCTCGCCGCGCCCGGCTGACCCGGCTCTTCACCGTGCCCACGGCGCAGCCGCAGATCTCGGCAGCCTCTTCGTAGGCGAAGCCGCCGGCCCCGACCAGGATCAGGGCTTCGCGCTGTTCCGGCGGCAGCATGGCCAGGCTGAGCCGCAGCTCGTCCAGGGCCACCGGCGCCTCGGGATCGTCGACCGCCACCAGGGTGCGTTCGGCCGCTTCCTGGTCGAGCTGGCTCTGACGCCAGGATCGGCGCTTTTCGGAATAGAACTGGTTGCGCAGGATCATGAAGGTCCAGGCCTTCATGTTGGTGCCCAGCTGGAAGCTGGCGCGGGCGTCCCAGGCCTTCATCATGGCGTCCTGCGCCAGATCGTCGGCCGCGGTGGGATCGCCTGTCAGGGTTCTGGCGAAGGCCCGCAGATGCGGGATGAGCGTGACGAGCTCTTTCTTGAAGGTCCCGTCACGGGCCGGATCGAACGGTGACCGGCCGACTTGCGCTTCGCTCATGCTCAACGCTCTCCCGAAGGCGTCTCGGCCTTGCGCAGGATGTCTAGAAACTCGTCGGGGACCGGCTCGTTCACGACCTCGTCGAACATCTGACGAAGCTTGACGCCGATAGCCTGCTGACGGAGCCGTGCTTCATCGAGCGCGGCCGCCCCTTTACGGTGATCTTCCATGGGTACGTGTTCGATCATGTCCTCGACGCCGACAAGACGCGGCGCCCGCCCCCTTTGGCCGAATGAGAGTACGCCGGATGACAACGTCGGATTCCCTATGGGGTTCCACAAGCTTGGGCATATGATGGCAAAATTCTTCTGCCTTCGGAACCCTGCCATGGAACCGGCGCATGAGGGTCGCGTTTATGTACGGATAGCCGAACGGCGCAGCTTCACCGCACCGTAGGCTTTTTTGTATTCGAAGACACTCACACGGGAGGGGTCATGAGTCTTCTTGCTCGGCTGGCGCCGCACTTGCCCTATGTTCGTCGCTACGCCCGCGCCCTGACTGGCGACCAGACCACTGGCGACCACTATGTCCGCGTCGCGCTCGAGGCCCTGGCGGCCGGCGAGCGGTCGCTGGACGCCAATCTGTCGCCGCGCGTCGCCTTGTATCGCGTGTTCCACGCCATTTGGCTGTCTTCGGGCGCGCAGCTCGAAGCGCGTCGCGACGACTCGATCAACGCGGCCGATGACGCCTCGCAACGCCTGATGCGGATCGCGCCGCGCTCGCGCCAGGCGTTCCTGCTCACCGCCCTGGAAGGCTTCACCCCGACCGAGGCCTCGCAGATTCTCGACTGCGACTTCGGCGAGGTCGAACGCCTGATCGCCGAGGCCCAGAGCGAGATCGACGCTGAACTGGCCACCGAGGTCCTGATCATCGAGGACGAACCGGTGATCGCGGCCGATATCGAGGCCCTGGTGCGCGAACTGGGGCACGATGTGATCGACATCGCCGCCACTCGCGGCGAAGCGGTCGACGCGGTGGCCCGCCGCACGCCCGGCCTGGTGCTGGCCGACATCCAGTTGGCCGACGGCTCGTCGGGCATCGACGCGGTCAAGGACATCCTGGCCCGCCTCGACGTGCCCGTGATCTTCATCACCGCCTTCCCCGAACGCCTGCTGACCGGCGAGCGCCCTGAGCCGACCTTCCTGATCACCAAGCCCTTCCAGCCCGAAACGGTGAAGGCGGCGATCGGCCAGGCGCTGTTCTTCCATCCGCGCCGCAGACAGAAGGCCGCCTGATCCCAGGCCAGGAACCAAAGTCAGGCTCCGAAACGATCAAGGCCCCGGTTTTCACCGGGGCCTTTTTCGTGGGCGTCGCGCCAGGCGTTCCGGAGGCGATCAGCCGGCGGGCGTCTGCTTCACCGGAGCCTGCTCGGTCGAATAGTGCTCGGCTTCCTGTGTGGTGGTCGCGCCCTTGGTGTGCTCGACCCCGGCCAGATCGCCGGAGCGCAGGCCCCAGGCGCCGAACAGCGCGGCGGCGGCCAGCACCGTCGAGAGGATCAGCACCCAGAAAACATGCTTGCCCCAACGGCCCTGGCGGGCGCGGGTGGCGTTGAGCGTGGGACCGTGATGTTCGAGATCGGTGGGCATGGGAGGGCCTCCTTAGCGGGCGGCGAAATAGGCTCCCGCGTCCGGCGCCGCCGAACCGCTTGGAGCGAGGTTGTCGTTGAAGTGCTGGAGAACCCCCGCCGAAGCCGCCACCGCGGCGATCACCGCCAGGGCCCTCATGCGATTGCGGGCGACCTTCTGTCGACGAGTCGGCGCGTGCTCGAAAGCCAGTCCACCATGTTCGGCCTGATAGGTGCGGATCACGACGTTGCTCCCCAGTTCCAGGCCACGCGGCCTTCAGGAAATCAACGTCTCGTCCTCGGCGACGTTCCCTTCGCCCTGGGCCCGGGCGAGCTGGGAACGGGGAGCGCGGCGGGCGGAAAAATAAATCGCGGGAAAAGCGAAAAAAGCGCCGTGTGGCGGGAACCGCCTCGGGGGTGCGACGTTTTCGGATTGCGGAGGCGGCGACGCCCCCCCGACTTGAGGCTGGTGAAAGCCAGCCTGCTGCCTCCGCACCCCTCTTCAAAGCTTTCAGGCGGACCCATCGGATCCGCCTTTTTTAGTGCGCGCGATCCAACGCGCGACTGCAGCGTGACAGCCGCGAGCCGACGCCGGCCTCGGGGCCCGTCACGCTCTCGACGGTCGAAGAGGACAGGTCCTAGCGCAGCTTTCCATCCAGATCGAACCGGATGTCGGCCTGTCGCCGCAGGGGACGGGCTTCGCCTCCGCTGGTCAACGCGCCGGCGTCTCCAACCGCGCCGACATCGAACTGCACGTTGCTGTAGCCCATCTTGGCCAGGGCGCGCGTCACGGCGTCGGCCCGCTGCTTGGACAGCGCCAGGCTGACGTCCGGCGAGCCGACGGCGTCGGCCAGGCCGACCACCCTCACCGACGCGACCTTGCAGCCGGTGGCCACGGCGTCGGCGCCCTTGAGCACCGAGCGCGCCTCGTTGGTCAACTTGGCCGACTTGCTCTCGAAATAGATCTGGACCGAGAAGTCCTCGCAGCTGGGCGTCGTCTGCACGATCTGGGAACGGGACTTCGGCCAGGGATTGCTCGTGCCGCACCCCGCCATCAGACCGCCCAAGGCCGCCACGCCGATGATCGCCAATCCGATTTTCTTCATCGCTTGCCCTCTCTGACGTCACGGCGCGCAAAGGCGGCCGACACCAGCCGGCCGCCTTGAAGATTTCAGGCTTGACCCGATTTAACGGGGGCTGCCGTCTTCCCAGTAGTAACGACCGCTGCGCGAGTCATAGTAGTAATACCGTCCGGCTCGCTCGTCATAGTACTGACGGCGATTAACGGTGGTCGCGCCGCAACCGCCATCCTCGCGGCAACCCTTCACGGCCCCGACGGTGCCGCCCAGGGCCGCGCCGACGAGGGCGCCGGTGCTGGCGCTGCCGCCGCCGACATTGTTGCCGACCACCGCGCCCGCCAAGGCGCCCAGGGCCGCGCCGCCCGCGGCGTTTCGTTCCGTGTTTCCCGTGGCGGTGCAAGCACTGGCCAGCACGCCGACGCCCAAGAGGGCGATCAAGGTCTTGTTCATCGTGGCTCTCCGTTCGAGCTTGTCCCAAGCAGGCAAACGGCCGCCTCCGCCAACGGTTCCGGGAACCCGCGCCAAGCGCCGCCGTTTCTCTCGAGCTTTCCCGCGCCCCCGCGCTTTTTGGAGTTTCGCATGCGTGTGGAAGTCGTCACCAACATCGCTTCCGGTTCGGTGGGCAAGGACGCCCCGGCCCAAGCCGAGGCCATCCTGGCCGAGCACGGCGTCACGGGACGGGTCCACGCGCCCAGCGAAGGCGAACTGACCGCCTGCCTGCGCGCCGCCATCGATTCCAAGCCCGACGCCATACTGGTGGTGGCCGGCGACGGCACCGCCCGCGCCGCCGCCGAGATGGCCGGTCCGGACGGTCCGATGGTCGCGCCCCTGCCGGGCGGCACCATGAACATGCTGCCCCACGCGCTCTACGGCCCCATTCCATGGCCCGAGGCCATGGCCAACTGTCTGAAGGACGGCCGAGAGCGCATGATCTCCGGCGGCGAGATCAACGGCCGACTGTTCTTCGTCGCCGCCATTCTCGGCAGCCCCGCCCTGTGGGCCGAGGCCCGCGAGGCGGCCCGGGCCGGGCGAGCGGACCTGGCCATCCTGCGGGCCCGGCGCGCGATCCGCCGCGCGTTCTCCAGCCGGCTGCGCTACGTGCTGGACGGCCGCCCCAAGGGCAAGACCGAGGCGCTCAGCCTGATGTGCCCGCTGGTTTCCGCCGATCTGGACGCCGACGAGCAGGCGCTGGAGGCCGCCGCGCTGGATCCGGCCAGCGCCCTCGACATCTTTCGCCTGGGGGTCAACACGGTGACCGGCAACTGGCGCAACGATCCCTCGGTGATCGTCGGCCGCTGCCGGATCGGCAAGGTCTGGGCCGGCGGCCGGATCCCGGCCATCCTCGACGGCGAGCCCGTGCGGCTGGACGACACCGTCAGCATCCGTTTCCGTCCCAAGGCCTTCCGCGCCCTGGTTCCCGCAGGCCCGGGTCCCGCCAAATGAAGCCGCTGAAGCTGGTCCAGGTGTCCGACATCCACTTCGGCGGCGAGCACAAGGCCGCCGTCGAGGCGGCCGTCGAGCGCATCCAGGCCGAACGGCCCGACCTGGTGATCGCCGCCGGCGACCTGACCAAGGACGGCAAGGTCAGCGAGTTCGACGCCGTCCAGGCCTGGCTGGACCGCCTGCCCCGGCCACACCTGGTCACCCCGGGCAATCACGACACCCCTTTCGTGGGGCCGCGCGAGATCCTGACCCGTCTGGCGGCGCCCTGGCGGCGGTATGAAGATCGGTTCGGCCGGCGGATGAACAGCGATTGGGACGACCCGCGCGCCACGGTCGTCACCCTGAACTCGGCCCGCGCCTTCCAATTGCGGCTCAACTGGTCCAAGGGCGCGGTGTCGCGCCGGCAGGTCCGCGAGGTCTGCGCCGACCTCGATCAGGCCGCGCCCGACGCCTTGAAGATCGTGGTCTGCCATCACCCCCTGATCGAGATGATCGGCGGCCCGATGACCGCCAAGGTGCATGGCGGCACGGCGGCCGCCCAAGCCTTCTCCCAGGCCGGGGTGGACCTGGTGTTGACCGGCCATATCCATGCGCCGTTCGTCCACCCCTACCCGTTCGCCGACGGCTGCACCCAGGCGGTGGGCTCAGGGACGCTGTCGGTGCGCGAGCGCGGCGTGCCGCCCAGCTTCAACGTGATCGAGATCGACGACGTCGACATCCGCATCACCGCCCTGGCTTTCGAGCGCACCCACTTCGTCACCTGGCGGACCTGGTCCGTTCCGCGCCGCTGCGTGCCCAAGGGCCCAGACGAAAGCGGCGCGACCGAGGTCGCGCCGCTCCAGGTCTAGATCCGAAGGTCCAGTCAGACCGGCTCGGGATAGGTCCAGGCCGCGCCCTGCCCCTTGGCCGCGGCGAACTGGGCGTCGGCGAACGCCCAGTTGGGCAGGACGTCGAACCAGGCTTCCAGGAAGCCCTTCCGGTTGTTCTGGTGGTCCAGATAGTAGGCGTGCTCCCAGACGTCGCAGACCAGCAGCGGGGTGATCCCGTCCTTGGTCAGGGTGTCGTCGGCGTCGTGGGTCGACAGGATCACCAGCTTGCCGCCTTGCACGGCCAGCCAGACCCAGCCCGAACCGAAGTGGCCGACGCCTTCGGCGACGAACTTTTCCTTCAGGCCGGCCAGGTCGCCGAACGCTTCGGTGATGGCGGCGGTCAGCTCGGCCGACGGGCCGGCCTTGTCGGGGCTCATGCAGTCCCAGAAGAACGCATGGTTCCAGGCCTGGGCGGCGTTGTTGAACACCTTGCCGGGGCCGGCCTCGCGGATCACCGCTTCCAGCGGACGCTTGTCGCCTTCCGGCAGCAGGCCGTTCAGCGCGTTCACATAGGCCGCGTGGTGCTTGTCATGGTGGAAATGAAGCGTGTTGGCCGAGAGGGTCGGCTCCAGGGCTTCATAGGCGTAGGGGAGATCGGGGAGTTTGAACATGATGGCTCCAGGGCAAAACGCCCCCGGAAGATGGGCGGGGAGGCCCGGAAAACCAGAGGCGGGAAAAGCTAGTCTTGTCGATTATCGGCCGTCGCGGCCTAGCGTGGCGGCGGCTTCTGGGAATCCAGCAAGGCCTTGGCGACGATCGCGGCCAGGGCCGGGTTGCGGAAGGCGATGAAGCCCGCCGCCAGACCGGCGCCGATGGTCAGGATCGGACGCTCCTTGACCATCTCGATAGCCTTTTCGGCGAAGGCCAGGGCGTCCGGCGCGGCGGCCGGCCGGTCCTTTTCCTCGGCCTTGAGGGCGGCCGTCAAGCCGGCGATCCCGACGATCGCCGCGGCGACCGCCGCGACCACCGCCGCCGAGCCCGCCGAGCCGAGATGGGGCGCCAGCACCGCGAACAGCGCGAAGGCGGCGGAGACCACGCTCACAGCAGCGGCCGCGGCGATCGCCGCGGCCGCTGCCAGGGTCGTCAGAGTCTTGCCGAAGATCACTTGTCGCGGCCGCTACGGTTTCCGGCCAGCAGCAGGCCCAACAGAACGCCGACGCCAAGGCCGGCCAGGGTGGCGGTGATCGGCCGCTCGCGGATCCGCTCGCTGGCGTAGCGGCTGGCCTCGTCGACCGATTGGCCGGCGGTGTCGGTATAGGTGCGGGTCTGGGCGCGCAGGGTTTCGAGACCCTGGGTCAGGGACGCCTCGATGCGCTTGGCGGCGTCGGACAGGTTGGCCTTGGCCGAGGCGGCGGCGTCGCTGAGGTTGCTGCGGGCGGCGCTGGCGGCCTCGCCAAAGCTGCGCTCGGCGTGATCGAGGGCCGCGCCGGCGTTCGACGTCGCCTTGTTGGCTTCCTTGATAGCGGGGTTCAGGCTGTTGTCGGGCATGAGAATCTCCGGTTCGCGGGCTCGGTTCTTGTTGGGGGCGGGCAGCGCGAAGCTGCGCCCGCACAACGCAAAGCCGAGGCGACAAGTTCCATTGTAGCCTCAAGGTCGAAGCTTCACCACAGGGGATCTTCGGTCGCGGGGAGGGACGTCGTCTTTATCGATCTCGCGCCCTGCGCGAACCCGGTCTATGTTCGAATCATGGACGATGCGGGCGGAACGCTGGCAGATGATCAAGAGGCGCGGCGGCTGCGCGCCCTCGACGCCCTTCGCGCCTTCGACGGCGACCCGGCCGACCCCCGGTTCGATCGAATCGTCCGCCTGGCCTCACGCTTGTTCAGCGCCCCGCGGGCGGCGATCCGCCTGATCGGCAAGGACCGCGTCTGGTTGAAGGCCAAGGTCGGCTTCGACCATGACGAGGAGCCCCGTCCTCCCGGCCTGACCGAACGCCTGCGCGAAGACGGCGTGGTCTCGCAGCCGGACCTCGCCGGGGCGCCGGACCAGACCTTGCGTCCCTGGTGCGCCGACAGTCGGTTTTTCGCCTGCGCGCCGCTGAAGACGCCATCGGGGGAGATCGTTGGCCTGCTGACCGTCGAGGACACCCTCCCCCGGGACGGCGTCGACATCGGACTGACCGACGCCCTGGCCGACCTCGCCGCCCTGGCGATGGAAGAACTGCTGCACGATGCTGAAACGGCGCGCAACGTCGCCGAGCGCACGCTGGACAGCGATCGGATCGCCCTGGCCCTGCACGCCGCCAACCTCGGCGAGTTCGTATGGGACATGGTGACCGACACCGTGCGGATCAGCGCGCGGATGGCCCGCATCACCGAGGTTCCCGAAGGCCTCGCGCCCGCCCAGGGCGGCGAGACCCTGTACGCCTTCGTGCACCCCGACGAGCGCGAGGCGATCCGCGCCGAGGTCCAGGCCCAGCTGAGGAGCCAGGGACGCTACGAGGTCGAGTTCCGGCGGGTGTCGTCTGATCCGAACCGGGTGATCTGGAACAGCGTGGCCGGCCTGCTGGTCAAGGACGCCGCCGGCAAGCCGCTGCGGCTGATCGGCGTGGTCCAGGACATCACAGCCCGCAAGGACGCCGACGACCAGCGCGAGAACCTGCTCACCGAGCTGGACCACCGCATCAAGAACATCCTGGCCGTCGTGCAGTCGGTGGCCGGCCAATCGGCCCGCAAGGCCTCGTCGCTGGATGGTTTCCTCAAGGCTTTCAACGGCCGGCTCAAGTCGATGAGTTCGGCCCACGACCTGCTGAGCGCCGCGCGTTGGCGCGGCGCCACCCTGGCCCGGATCGCCGCCGCCGAACTGGGGGGCGTGGCCCCCAACCAGACCCGCTGGGACGGGCCGGAGCTGTTCCTGACGCCCCGGGCGGCCGCGGCCCTGTCGCTGACCCTGCACGAGCTGGCCGTCAACGCCGTGAAGTACGGATCGCTGTCGGTCGAGAGCGGCCGGGTCGAGGTGGTCTGGCGCGAAGCGCCTGGCGGCGGCTTCAATCTGGAATGGCTGGAGACCGGCGGGCCGATGACCTCGCCGCCCGACGTCCGCGGCTTCGGCATGACGCTGATCGAGGACGTGGTCGGCCGCGAGCTGGGCGGTCGGGCGACCATCGAATACAAGCGCAGCGGCGTCACGGCGATGATCCACGGCGCCGCCGACGCCCTGGTCGACGAGCCGGAACCCGAACCGGTCGAGGCCCCCGACGCCCGCATCGTCGAGACCGTCGGCGGCGGGGACGACAGTTTCAAGGCCGGCGACATCGCGGGGCTGAAGGTGCTGATCGTCGAGGACTCCCTGCTGTTGGCCATGGAACTGGAGGCCGGGCTGGAAGATTCCGGCGTGGAAGTGGTCGGCTGCGCGGCCGAGCTGTCCGAGGCCCTGCAGATGCTGGAGCTGACCTTCGACGCCGCCGTCCTGGACGCCGACCTCAACGGCCAGTCGGTGGCCCCGGTCGCCGAGATCCTGCGCCGCGAAGGCCGGCCCTTCGTGTTCGCCACCGGCTACGCCGACAAGGCCGCCCCGATGGGCTTCGACGCCCCGATCGTCCGAAAGCCCTACAACGTCCACCAGATCGCCCGGGCGCTGGCGTCGGTGACAGGGCGCTAGAACGGCCCTCTCCCCGCGGGGAGGCCGCCGAAGGCCGATGGGGGAGTTTTAGGACCGACCGGGATGTGGCGTTTGCCATCCACTCCCCCCCACCGTCGGCTTCGCCGACATCTCCCCCACAGGGGGGACCCTCAATCCGGCAATCCGTCGAACGCTTCGAGCCCTTCGGGGATCACCGCCCAGTCCGGCCGGCCCTTGACGAAGATCGCCACGGCCGGGTGGAAGAGCGACGGGTCGTCCAGCGAGCCGGCATAGATCGTGTGGGAGTCGGTCTGGCCCACCGGCCCGCCGAACACCAGGCTGGCGCAGGTCGGGCAGGAATTGCGCACCGCGTCGCTGCCCCGCGCCGACACGCAGGTGAAGGTCCTGGTCGGGGCGCTGAAGGTCAGGTCGGCGGCGGCGAAGGCCATGAACGGGATGAAGCCCGAGCCCGAGGCCTTGCGACAGTCGGCGCAGTAGCAGTGGCCCATGTACAGCGGCTTGCCCCGCGCCTCGTAGCGCAAGGCCCCGCAGAGGCAGCCGCCGGTATAGAGGGTCTGGTCGTCCATCCTAGATCACTCCCTTGGCCCGCAGCTTGGTGATCGCCTCGCTCGACAGTCCGGCCACCGCGCTCAGCACCGCGTCGGTATGCTCGCCCAGGGCCGGTCCCGGCCAGCGGACGCCGCCGGGGGTGTCGGACAGCTTGGGAAAGGCGTTCTGCATCTTCACCGTGCCGAACACCGGGTGGGCGACCTCGACGATCGACTCGCGGGCGGCGAATTGCGGGTCCTTCAGCATGTCGGGCGCGCGATAGACCCGGCCGACGGCCAGCCCGGCGTCCTCCAGCAGCGGCAGCAGGGTCTCGATGTCGTGCTCGACCGTCCAGCCGGCGATCGTGGCGTCCAGCTGCAGCTGGTTTCGTCCTCTTGCCGCGTGATCGCGGTAGCGCTCGTCGGTCGCCAGTTCCGGCCGGCCCATCGCCTCGCACAGGCGCTTGAACAGGGTGTCCTGGTTGGCGCCGATCAGGATCAGCTCTCCGCCGCGGGTGGGATAGACGTTGGACGGGGCGATGCCCGGCAGGATCGCGCCGGAACGTTCGCGCACATAGCCCGACAGGTCGTATTCGGTGATCAGGTTCTCCATCACCGTCAGCACGCTCTCGTAGATCGCCGCGTCGACCACCTGGCCCTTGCCGGTGCGCTGGCGGGCGTGGAGGGCCATCATCACGCCCAGGGCGGCGTTGAGGCCGGCCAGGCTGTCGCCGATCGAGATGCCCGCCCTCGCCGGCGGCCGGTCGGGCTCGCCGGTGATGTGGCGCAGGCCGCCCATGGCCTCGCCGATCAGAGCGTAGCCGGCGCGGTGCGAATAGGGGCCGGTCTGGCCGAAGCCCGAGACGCGGGCCATCACCAGGCCGGGATTGGTCCTGGCCAGGTCGTCATAGCCCATGCCCCACTTTTCCAGCGTGCCGGGCCGGAAGTTCTCGACCACGACGTCGGCCTTGGCGATCAGGGCGCGGGCGACGTCACGGCCCTCGGGCGCGCGCAGATCCAGGGTCACCGAGCTCTTGTTGCGGCCGATCACCGGCCACCAGGGCGAATGGCCCTTGGGCTTGGTGCGGCCCCACTGGCGCATCGGGTCGCCGGCCTTGGGGTCCTCCAGCTTGATGACCTCCGCGCCGAAATCGCCCAACACCTGGCCGCAGAACGGTCCCGCGATCAGCGAGCCCATCTCGATCACCCGCAGGCCGTTCAGCGGCGCTTCGGCCATGCGTTTCTCTCCCGGCGATCACGGAACCCATCACGGGTGCGTGAAGTTCTCTATGCCACCTCGGCGCTGCGCGGCGCCGAACAGCTTCAATGTTCTAGAAAAACGCGCAGGGAAAGAAAGCCATGACTCGTAAGCTTCTCATCGTCGGCGCCGCCATCGCCGCCCTCAGCGTCGCCGCCTGCAACCAGAAACCCGACGAGACCAAGGGCGCCGCCACCCCGGCCGAACAGGCCGCCACCCCGGACGCCAACCCGTCGGCCACCGTCCCGACCCCGTCGGACGAAACCAAGGCCGCCACCTTCGTCGAGAAGGCCGCCGCCACCGACATGTACGAAATCGAAGCCGCCAAGGTCGCGGCCAAGCGCTCGACCAACGCCGAGGTGAAGAAGTTCGCCGCGATGATGGAAAAGGCCCACACCAAGACCACCGAGGACCTGAAGGCCGCCATCGCCGCCTCGGGCGCGGCCCTGACCCCGCCGACCGCCCTGCCGGCCGACCTGCAGGACAAGCTGGACGACCTCAACAAGGCCAGCAACGAAGACTTCGACAAGACCTATGCCGACGACCAGGTCGACGTCCACCAGGCGGCCCTGAACCTGATGCAGCGCTACGCCCAGGACGGCGACACCGCGGCCATCAAGGCCTTCGCCGCCGCCACGGCCCCGGCCGTGCAGGAGCACCTGAACGAGGCCGAAGGCCTGAAGAAGGGCTTCGTCCACTAGCCAAGTCTGGTTCCGGAGCGCGCGCGAGCGCGCTCCTCGATCTACGGAATCGCGTAGGCGACCGTCGCCTTGGCGGCGGCTCGCTCGCGCGATTCCGACCAGATCAGCACGTCGACCGTGGCGATCCGGCGGCCCAGCTTGAGCAGGGTCCCCTCGGCGTAGAGCTCGCCCGGCTTGGCGCCGCGCAGGAAATGGATGGTCAGGGACGTGGTCACCGCCATCGCCACCTCGCCGATATGGGCCAGGATCACCGCATAGGCCGCGGTGTCGGCCATGGCCATCTGGGTCGGCCCCGAGATCAGCCCGCCCGGCCGCAGCGCCCGGCTGGCGAAGGCCTGCCGCACCAGCACCCGCCCAGGCTCGGCCTCGACCACCTCGGGAAGCTGCGCCCCCGCCTCCGGAAAGGCCCTGGCGAGGAAGGCGTTCAGCTGGGCCGCGTCGAGCTTCAGCGCTGTGTCGTCGGCCATGTCGCCTCCTCGCCGCTTCCGCGCTCGCGCTTCCTCAGCGCACCGTGACCTTGGCGGTGTTGTCGTCGCCGTTGCGGTCGATGACGATGTTGTAGGGGTCCACGCCCGCCACCTTGGGCGCGACCTTGGTCACGAAGGTCAGGGTCTGGGTTCCCGAGCGAATCCGCCGACGCTCGAACGCCACGACCTTGTCCTCCGCGAAGCCCTTCTTGCCGGGCTCCATCGTGAACAGGCCGACGTCCAGCACCTCGTCCAGCGGCGCGGCGGTCTCCTGGCCCCGACCCTGGGCGTACAGCTTCTTGGCCTCGATCGTCAGGACGGTTTCGAACCGCCCGTCGGGCAGCTTGCGCGTGGTCGCCGTCTTGGTCTTCAGGTCGTAGAGCGTGATCTTCTCGAACAGGTCGGTGATCAGCGCCTGCTTGTCGGCCGGAACCTCGGCGCGCAGGGCGGCCAGAAAGTCCAGCGAGGTCGGATAGGGCGCGCCCTTGAAGGCGTGGTCGGCGATCAGCTTGCGCAGGGCCCGGTTCACCGTGTCTTCGCCCACCTCGTGCTGCAGCCGGTACATGACCAGCGAGCCCTTGCGATAATAGACGTAAGGCTGGCTCTCGACCCGGGCCAGCGGCTGCTCCTCCAGGGGATCGCCGCCGCGGGCCCGCAGGTAACTGTTCAGTTCGAACTTCAGGAACTTGCGGATCTGGGCCTCGCCGTACATCCGCTTCATGACCATCAGGGCCGAGTATTGCGAGAAGGTCTCGCTCAGCATGGCGCCGCCCTGCTGATCGGCGCCGATCACCTGGTGAGCCCACCATTGGTGGCCGATCTCGTGGGCCCCGACATAGGTGACCATGTCGATCTTCTCGGGATCGTCGTACTTGGCGATGAAGAACAGGTTCTCCGACCACGGAATGGTGTTGGCGAACGACTGGGCGAAGTCGGCGTAGCCGGGGAACTCCTGGAACCGCAGCTGGCGGAACTGGTAGGGGCTGAAATTGGCCTGGTAGTAGTCGAGCGAGGCCTTCATCCCGGTCTTCATCCGCTCGATGTTCCACGGATGGTGCGGGTCGTAATAGATCGCCAGGTCGACGCCCTTGTAGCGGTCGCGGGCGACGGCGTAGCGGGCCGACTGGATCGACATGTAGGGCAGGATCGGCGCCTCGGTGACGAAGCGGGCCGTGCGGCGGCCGCCGCGAACCTGGTCGGACACCTGGTAGCCCGGCGCGATCGGCGTCTGGTCGATCTCGGTCGTCACCGTGATGTCGGAAGACACGAAGTCGGCGTCGTGACGCAGGCCGTTGAACTGGCGGCTGGGGATGTCGCCCAGCTTGGCGATGCGCCGCTCGGGCGGCAGGCCGTACTTGCGGCGCTTGGCGCGGTCCTGCAGCAGGCCGTCGCGGCTCATGCCCAGGGTGGGCGCGATCTCGGTGTTGTTGATGAAGGTCCCGTTGTCGACCACCCGGGTGTCGTCGCCCCGGTTGCGGAAGCCCT
The DNA here is from genome assembly GCF_001426905.1 of Caulobacter sp. Root1455. GTDB lineage: Bacteria > Pseudomonadota > Alphaproteobacteria > Caulobacterales > Caulobacteraceae > Caulobacter. The sequence goes on along the minus strand of NZ_LMFQ01000008.1, from coordinate 19,841 downwards.
TCTGAGCGCGCTCGGTGATGAAGCTCATCATCCGCCGCTCGCCCGGCTTCATCGGCGTGTCGAATACGAAGATCCGATAGTTGAAGCGGTCGAAGGTCTGCTTGGAGCGGGCGCCCTCGATCGACAGACCGCGGACCTTCAGGTCGCGATCGAAGCGAACGTGGATTTCCTTGAGGATCTGACCGCTGCGGTTCTCCAGCGTGTAGACGCCCTTGGTGTCCACGCGCGGATCGTGCGGGTGCAGATCGACGTCCAGCTTCATCGCCACGATCTTCGGCTGCGGCGTGTTCTCGAAGCGCAGCAGGGTCTTCTCGTAGTCGGCCTGCCACTTCTCGTTGTCGATCTTGGTCCGATAGACGTTCCAGACGTTGGTGTTCACATAGATGAAGCCGCCGGCGGCGACGAACACCGCCGCGGCGACCGCGAAGGTGAGGCCGGCCTTGCCGGTCAGGCGGCTCGGCAGGCGGCGCAAGCGCGGCCAGAGCCGGGTCTCGGTTCCCCGTCGCCAGAGGGCGTAGGTCAGCACCACCAGGCCCACGGCGAAGGCGGTCCAGTAGAGCCGGAACCACCAGGCGCCGATCCAGAACTTGCCCAGCCGGTTGATGTCGGAGGTCGGGACGTCGGTGACCCCGCCATAGTTGTAGAGGTTGTGCTCGAAGCCGAGGTTCACGAAGGTCAGGGTGCTGACGATGTAGATCACCATCAGGCCCAAACCGAGGAACTTGTGGCCGGCGATGGCCTGCAGGAAGACCGCCAGCACGGCCAGCAGGATCCAGTCGACCGCCTGGGGCAGCAGATACCAGAGCAGGTACTTGTCGAGTTCGAGATTGAAGTAGCCGTGGGCCAGCTGGCTGACGATCGCGGCCAGGACGCTGACCGCCAGGGTCGACAGCAGCACCAGCGAGATGGCCGCCACCTTGGGCGCGACGAAGGCCCAGTCGGCGACGGGGGCGGCGTCGATGATCTCGTGCGTCTTGCGGTCGCGTTCGCGCCAGACCAGCTCGCCGGCGTAGTAGATGGCGATGATCATCGGGATCAGGCTGAACGAGCCGGCCAGGGGCCTCAACAGCATCCGGGTCAACGGACGGATCGCGCCGCCGTACGACCCCACGTCGGTGGCGAACCACAGGGCTCCGGCGCAGTTGACCAGGCCCAGGGCCAGCAGGACGAAATAGGCCGGGCTCTTGAACACCTGGCCCATGTCCAGCCGGGTGCGAGCCACCAGCTGGGCCCAGGCCCAGGCCGCGTCGAAACGCGGCGCGACACGGGTCACGGGCATGGACGGCGGGGCCTCGGCCATGACCTCGGACGACGAAGCGGCCTTGCGCTTGCCGACACGCGCGCCCGAAAGTTCGGCGGACTGGAAGCGGAACAGGCTATAGGCCAGGACCAGGAAGCCCGCGGAGGCGGCCAGCGCCAGGCCCCGGTTGAACAGCAGGGCGCCGGCGACCGGCGGGATCAGGGTGTTGCGCTCGCTGGCCGTCCAGTACTTGGTGACCAGACCATAGGCGGCGGTGCCCAGCGGCTCCCACAGCGCGGAGGCCTGTTCGAACTCGGGCTTGCCCAGGGCGATGTTGGCGACGATCCAGACCACCATGAAGGCGATGACGCCGACATAGGTCCACATCATCGAGCGGGTGACGGTTGCCAGGGCGAAGAACATCGCGCTGGTCAGCAGCAGCGACGGCAGGGCCAGGACGACATAGGCGAACACATAGGCGTCCAGCCGATTGGGTCCCAGGAGCTCGCTGTCGACCCAGGGCATCAGCGAGCCCAGGAACACCGCCAGCGGCACGACCAAGAACGAGATCGCCGCGGCGGCGAAGGCGCCCAGGAACCGGCCGTACAGATAGTCGAACTTGGTCAGGCGCGTGGCCCGCAGGATGGGCCCGAAGCCCGTCTCGTCGTCGCGCACCACCACGTTCGAGACGAAGGCCGTGGTGACGAACATGTAGAACAGCGAGAAGATCAGGTGGCTCTCGGCCAGGGCGTAGGGGCCGTTGCGATGGTCGCTGGGGCCCAGGCCAATGCTGATCTGGCTGATCGTGGTGACGCCGAAGGTCAGCAGGAAGAAGATGACCGCCACCACCCAGAACACGGGCGATTTCAGCTGGTAGCGGAGTTCGAAGCCGGCGATCTTGCCAAACATCCGTGAGCCCTCAGGCCGCGCGACGGGTGTTGGACAGGGTGGAGAAGTAGACGTCCTCCAGCCCCCCCTCGACCGGGGCGAAGCCGTCGCCCGGATCCTGGTCGGCCAGGACATGGATCACGGTGCGGCCGCCCAGCAGGCGGGTGGAGATGACCTGGTGCTGCGTCTTGGCCGCCTCGAGCTCGGCCTTGTCGATGACCTTGCGCCAGATCCGGCCCGAAAGCTGGCCGACCAGGTCGCGCGGCGCGCCTTCCTTGACGATGCGTCCGTCGCAGATGATCGCCATGGTCGGGCACAGGTCCGAGACGTCCTCGACGATATGGGTCGACAGGATCACCACCACGTTCTCGCCGATCTCGGCCAGCAGGTTGAGGAAGCGGTTGCGCTCTTCGGGGTCGAGGCCGGCGGTGGGTTCGTCGACGATGATCAGCCGCGGGTCGCCGATCAGGGCCTGGGCGATGCCGAACCGCTGGCGCATGCCGCCCGAGAAGCCGGCGATGGCCTTCTTGCGCACGTCCCAGAGATTGACCTGGTTGAGCAGGCTCTCGACGACCGCCTTGCGCTCCTTGGGCCGAGCGATCCCCTTCAGCACCGCCATGTGGTCCAGCATGTCGTAGGCCGAAACGCGCGGATAGACGCCGAAGTCCTGCGGCAGGTAGCCCAGGGTGCGTCGCAGCTGGTCGGGCGACTTGAGCACGTCGATGTCGCCGAACCGGATATAGCCGGACGTCGGGGCCTGCAGCGTGGCGACGGTGCGCATCAGGGTCGACTTGCCCGCGCCGTTCGGGCCCAGCAGGCCGTACATGCCGCCCGGTATCGTCAGGCTGACCTCGTCGAGGGCTTTCACGCCGTTGGCGTAGACGTGAGTCAGGTTCTCGATGATCAGCATCGTCGGTCCCGGGCCCCTTCGACGTCGACATGGCGGGTTTTCGCCACAATTGCCTCCCCGTCATGCCTTGTCGTCGCAGGTGGGGGCAAGTGAAAGAACGTTTAGACACGCGCCGTGGCCGTCGTGTTGCAGGATCATGTCCTCACGAAGGTGACTTTTGGCGGAACCGGTTTGGGTCTAATCAGGCGCCATGACGCACTTCGCCTTCCCCCCGCCCGCCCAATCCACGGTTCCGGTCGAAGGCGGCGACTCCGTCTTCCCCGTGCGGCGGATCCTCTGCGTGGGCCGCAACTACGCGGCGCACCGGCGCGAGATGGGCGCCGACGAGCGCGACCCGCCGTTCTTCTTCGCCAAGCCGGCCGACGCCGTGGTGATCGGCGACAAGGTTCCCTACCCGGTCGCCACCCACGACCTGCACCATGAGATCGAGCTGGTGATCGCCCTGAAATCGGGCGGCGCCAACATCGCGGTCGAACAAGCGATGAGCCATGTGTTCGGCTACGCCGTCGGGGTCGACCTGACCCGTCGCGACCTGCAGGCCGCCGCCAAGACCAAGAGCCATCCCTGGGACGCGGCCAAGGGCTTCGACGCCAGCGCGCCGATCACCGCCATCGTCCCCGTCGACCGCGCCAAGCCCGACGGCGCGATCACCCTCAGCGTCAACGGCCACGTCCGCCAGACCGGCCAGATCGCCGACATGATCTGGACGATCCCCGAGATCATCGCCGAGGCCTCCAAGCTGTGGACCCTGGCGGCCGGCGACCTGATCTTCACCGGCACCCCCGAGGGCGTGGCCGCCATCGGCCGGGGTGATCGGGTCGTAGGTCAAGTCGAGGGCGTGGGCGAGCTCGCCTTCACCGTGGTCTGAGGCCCGGCCATGCAGCTCACCCTCCACAGCGCCTGGCGGTCCAGCGCCGCCTATCGGGTGCGGATCGGCCTGAACCTCAAGGGCCTGGCCTACGAGACCGCGCCCGTGAACCTGGTCGCAAACCAGCACCAGGCGCCGGCCTTCGCCGCCCTCAACCCGCAGCGGTTCGTCCCGGCCCTGGACGTCGACGGCAGGGTGCTGACCCAGAGCCTGGCGATCCTGGAATGGCTGGACGAGACCGTTGCCGAGCCGCGCCTGTTGCCCGTCGACGCCTTCGACCGCGCCACGGTGCGGACCATGGCCCAGATCGTCGCCAGCGACATCCACCCGGTGAACAACCTGCGCATCCTGCGGGCCCTGGGCGGCCTGGGGATCGACGAGGCCGCGCGCGACGCCTGGATCCAGCGCTGGATCACCGACGGCTTCACGGCCCTGGAGACGCTGATCGTCCAGCACGGCGGGAACTTCGCCTTCGGCGACGCGCCCGGCCTGGCCGACTGCTGCCTGGTCCCGCAGGTCTACAACGCCGAGCGTTTCAAGACCGACCTGTCCCCGTTCCCGGCCATCCGCGCGGTCGCCGCGCGGTGCGCCGAGCACCCGGCCTTCGCGGCCGCCCATCCCAACCAACAGCCGGACGCCATCCATGCTTGAAGACCTGAAGAGCAACAATCTGGCCTGGTCGCTGCGCAAGACCGAGGCCGACCCCCAGTTCTTCAAGCGCCTGGAGGGCCAGCAGAGCCCGGAATATCTGTGGATCGGCTGCAGCGACAGCCGGGTGCCGGCCAACGAGATCGTCGGCCTGGATCCGGGCGAGCTGTTCGTCCACCGCAACGTCGCCAACCTGGCCCCGCCGCAGGACGCCAACTACCTCAGCGTGCTTCAGTTCGCGGTCGACGTGATCAAGGTCAAGCACGTGATGGTCGTGGGCCACTACGGCTGCGGCGGCGTGGCGGCGGCCATCGACGGCCAGCGGCGCGGCCTGGTCGACCACTGGCTGCACCCGATCCGCGAGGTCCACGCCGAGCACAAGCACGAGCTGGACGCCATCGGCGACCAGAAGGCCATGCTCAACCGCCTGTGCGAACTGAACGTCATCCGCCAGGTGCGCAACGTGGCCTCCGACGTCTTCGTCCAGGACGCCTGGGCGCGCGGCCAGCAGTTGTCGGTGCACGGCTGGGTCTATTCGCTGGGCAACGGCCTGGTCACCGACCTGAACGTCGGGATTTCGAGCCTGGAGGACTACGAGCGGGTCGCCAGCGGGCCTTGCTGAGCCTCTTTACTTCGCCCGCAAGGGGAGAAGGATCGGATCAGCTACCCTTCCACCCGGAAAACCCGCCCCGTCGCCGGCTCGCGGATAAGGTCCACGCGGGCGCCGTCCCAGCGGTAGTCCAGGTGCCGGCCCTGGACGACGTTCGAGGCCAGGTCGGGATAGAACAGGCCCACGCACTGGCCGCCCGCGTGACGCTGGCTGGGATAGACCACCCCCTCCGAACCCGCGGCGCGCAGCTGGGCGCCCAGGGCCTGGCCGGGCCGGCAGTCGTCGGGGTCGAGCGCCGGACCCAGGGCCGGATCATCGCCGCGCAGGTCGTGCAGCGCGCCCCGCACGTCCAGCACGATCTCGCGGAACTGCGAGGTCCAGCCGGGGGCCTGGGCGGTGGCGGCCATGAACCGGGCGTGGTGATGGATGGTCTCCGACAGCGCGACCTCGAAGCGGTCGGCGACATAGAGCACGCCGAACGCCCCGGCGGTGAACCGGCTGGGACGATCGGGACTGACATGGGTGAACGGGGCCATCAGATAGCTGGCGCCGGCCCCCGCCACCCAGCGGTCCCGCGGCACGAGATCCAGGTTGCCGATCGTTTCCATCAGGCGAGGATTGGTCTTCTGCTCGGCGGCGATCAGCAGCGGCCAGTCGGCGGGGTCGGCGATGTCCTCGAACAGGTCGATCGGCGGCCAGGCGCTGCGGATGATCCGGACCGCCCCGCGCCAGGCGATCGGCGCGCGCGGGATCGTGGCCGGGTCGATCACCAGGCCCCGCGCTCGGCGTCCAGGTAACGCCGCACCCGCATCAGGTCGGTCAGCTCGCCGCCCAGCATCACTTGCAGAGCCGAGCGGCCGCCGAACGCGGTGTTGGGCGCCTTGATCCAGGCATAGCCGCGCTGCGGTTCCTGGAAGATCAGCCGCAGGGCCTTGTGAACGCCCATCAGGTTGGACAGCCGCGCCTTGCCGTCGCGATTGATCCGCCCGATCTCGCCGGCCTTCCAGCGCCGATAGCTGCGCACCGGCTGGTCCAGCAGGGTCGCGGCCTCCTCGTCGGTCACGCCCCACAGCTTCAGCAGGTTGACCGTCGCGCGAAACATGGCGGCGGCCTCTTCGTCCGAGATCGGCTCGGGGATGAAGGCCTTGGGTTCGGTGTCGACCAGGGTGACGAGGGTCACGGGCATGCTCCTATTGGCTGAATATAAGATATTCGATGCCAAATGGCAATCTTAGCCGACCGGAGCCTTGATCCGCACCCGCGCGGAGGCCGCGCGCCCCTGGGCGTCGACCACCTTCAGCCGGTAAAAGCCGGGCGCCGCGGGACGCCAGATGACCTTGCCGCTGACCGGGTCGGAGGCGAGGGGCTGGCCGGCGACGTACCAGGTCAGGTCCTCGCCGCCGGCCGCCATGACCAGGCCGCGCGCGCCGGGGCCGACGTCGTCGACCTGCACCGTGGCGCCGTCCGGCGGAAAGATCAGGCGGGGGCCTTCGGAGGCCTGTCGCAGGCGCTGCAGGGCGCCCGGCGCGGCTTTGGGGGCGATCGGGCGCGGGGCGATGGCCGGGGCGTCGATCACGTCGGCGACGTCGAACAACAGGGGCAGGGCCGCGTCGCGCCCCGTCAGGCCGCCGCGCGCCCCGCCGTCGGCCCGGCCGGTCCAGACGATGATCGCATAGCCGCCGACCACCCCCGCCGCCACCGCGTCGCGGAAGCCGTAGGAGGTGCCGGTCTTGAAGGCCATGGCCGGCCCGCCCTTGGTCAGGGCCGACGGCGCGCGGCCGCGCGGCGCCGGGGCCTCGCGCAGGATGTCCAGCACCTGGGCCGCGGCTTCGGCCCGGACGATGCGGGTTCCGCCCATGCGCTCGCGCGACTTGGCCTCGGCCTCCGTGAAGGCCAGGGGCTTGGCCACGCCGCCGTCGCCGAGCGCGGCGTAGAGCACCGCCATGTCGCGCGGCGTGATCCCCGCCCCGCCCAGGGCCAGCGCAAGCCCCGAAGCCTTGACCGCCGCCTTCGGCCGCACCAGCCGCACGCCGGCGCTCTCCAGCCGGGCGGCGAAGGCGTCGGGGCCGATCTTCTCCAGGGTGGCGACGGCCGGGACGTTCAGCGAATAGGCCAGGGCCTCGCGCGCCGTGACCTTGTCATGGAACACGTGGTCGAAATTCTCGGGCTGGTAGTCGGCGAAGCGGGTGGCGGCGTCGTCGATCTGGGTGTCGGGGGCCAAGGCGCCGTCGTCGAAGGCGAAGGCGTAGATGAAGGGCTTGAGGGCCGAACCGGGCGAGCGCACGGCGCGGGTCAGGTCGATCCAGCCGCCGGGCCGCTCGCGCCCGGCCGAACCGACCAGGGCCAGCACGGCGCGGTCCTTGATCCGCACCACCAGGATGGCGGCGGTGACGTCCGGTCCCTGCGAGGCCGCGACGGCGGCGGCCATCGGTTCAAGCCGGGTCTGCAGGTCGGCGTCGATCGTCGAGACCACGCTGGGCTGGCCGGCCGGCGCCGCCAGGGCCAGTTCGCCGGCCGCGTGCCAGGCCAGGACTGGGAAGGCTCCGCGCCGGGGCAGCGGCTCGGCCTCGGCTTCGGACGCGGCGGCTTCGGTCAGCACGTGGGCCCGGACCATCTTGTCGAGCACGGCGCGGCGGGCGGCGCGCGCGGCCTCGGGGCGGCGGTCCGGACGACGGGCCTCGGGCGACTGCGGCAGAGCGATCAGCAGGGCCTGCTCGCCGTCGGTCAGGCTGGTCGGCTCGTGACCGAAATAGGCCAGGCTGGCGGCCCGCACCCCCTCCAGATTGCCGCCATAGGGCGCCAGGGTCAGATAGAGGGCGAGGATCTCCCGCTTGGTCAGCCGCGCCTCCAGCTGGGCGGCGCGAACCATCTCGATCAGCTTGGAGCCCAGGTTGCGGGGCCTGGGCTCCAGCAACCGGGCGGTCTGCATGGTCAGGGTCGAGGCGCCGGAACTGGCATGGCCGTGGATCAGCGCCGAGCCGGCGGCGCGGACCAGGGCCAGGGGGTCGACGCCCAGGTGGCCGTGGAACCGCGCGTCCTCGACGGCGATCAGCCGCTTTTGAAACGTGGGATCGGTGCGCTGGAGATCCGCCCGCACCCGCCAGCGCCCGTCCTCGACCGGCAAGGCGCGCAGCCAGGCGCCGCGATGGTCCAGCACGACGGGCGACGAACGTCTGGCGCGGGCCATATCGGGCGGGAAGGCGGCGCTCAGGGCGAACAGCACGACCTGGACGGCGACGAAGGCGACGAGGGCGCGGGTGAGGCGGGAGATGGTGATCATCGACTCGTATTCTCGGTCCTCATCCTGAGCATGTCGAAGGACGAGGACCGACGCACAGCGTTGGAGAGCGCCCCCCGCCCTTCGACAAGCTCGGGGTGAGGGGCGAATTCAGGCGTCTCGCCCTACCCTCCCGGCGCCACGTTGATCCGCCCCGCATCCGACCGCGCGTTCAAGCTCGGCCGGTACATGTCCTTGGCGACCGCCCCGGGCAGGAAGAACTCGCCCGGCGTCACGGCCCGCGCCACGTAGGCCATGGCGAACGGCTTGTTCCCCTCCAGGTCCAGGGCGGCGATATAGCGGTCGTCGCGGCTTTCCTGGACGTCGGGATTGGTCAGCTCGCCCAGGAACTTGAACGGACCGTTCTGGGCGTCGTCGGCCCCCAGGGTGGTTTCGATCTCGAAGCCGGCCGGCAGGGCGTCGTCGACCACCAGGGCGGTCGAGCGGGCCTGCATCGAGCGGCCCGAGACCAGCACGATCACCCGGTCGCCCTGGTGGATCTGCCACGGATCGATCGCCCCGCCGTTCATCGAGAACAGCCGCTTGGACACCGACAGGCCGTTGGCCTCGGCCCCCGGGGCGGCGACCGGGGTGCCGCGCACGCTGACCGTCCGCCACAGGGCGCCCTTGCCCTTGTTGACGAAGCGGGCGTCGGCCAGCCGGCCCACCGCCCAGCGCGGGGTCCCGGCGGCCGGCGGCAGGGCCGTCACGCCCTGGGCGTCGATGGTGATCGGACCGGCCGCCTTCAACAGTTGCGAGGCCGCGAACAGCACCGCGGCCTGCTCCTGGGTGTTCAAGGCGTCGGGATCCTTGACCACGTTCTCGAGCCGTCCCTGCAGCTGGCGGGCGATGTCGCCCTGGCCGGCCTGGACCGCCAGGGCGGTGATCGTGGCGACGTCGCGCAGCGGGCTCTGGTACCAGTCGCTGTCGTCGCGCCAGCCCAGCGAGCGGACCGCCTGGCGCATGGCCGAGCGGGCCCGGGCCTGGTCGCCCATCAGGGCCAGGCCGGCGGCCACCTGGGCCTTGGCCAGGGGCTGGTCCTCGTCCTTCATCTGCACGTCGTGCCACCAGCGCAGGCGCGCCAGGTCGCCGCGCCCGGCCTTGGCCATCACGTAGAGGGCGTAGGCGCTGGCGCGCCGGCGCATGCGCTCGGTGGCCTTCTTGGAGTCGTCGGGCGAGCGGCCCCACCATTCGGGATATTCCAGGCGGTAGGAGACCGAGCTCCAGCCGTCGGGACGGCTGATCTGGCGCATGGCGTTCAGCGCCTTGTCCATCGCCTCGTCCGGAACCGCGATGCCCTGGGCCTTGGCTTCCACCAGGAAGTCGGTGGCGTAGGCGCCCAGCCACGCGTCGGCCTCGCCGTCGCCCACGCGCCAGAGCCCGAAGGCCCCGTCCAGGGTCTGGCGGTCCAGCAGCTTGCCCACCGCCCCGGCCAGGATCGCCGGATTGCGTTTCAGCTTGGGATCGCTGGAGACGCTCTGGGCGTAGAGCAGCGGATAGGCGGTCGAGACCAGTTGCTCGGTGCAGCCGTAGGGGTAGCGCTGCAGAGCCACCGCGATGGCCGAGGGGTCGAAGCCCTTGAACGGCGAATAGCTGACCTGCAGCGTGATGTCGCCCGCCGCCAGGCCCGACAGCAGCTGGGCGTTGGGCGTATAGCTCATGCCCGGCTGCTGCAGCTCGGTCGTCGTGCGCACCACGTCGCCCCAGCCGAGGCGCGTCTGGATCGGATAGTCCTTGGCCGTCTGGAAGCCGGGGCCGGCGACCTTGAAGCCGACCTTGCCGATCCCGGTGACGGTGGGCGCCAGGAACGGGATCTTCTCGGCGATCCGCTGCCCCAGAACCAGGGTGATCACCTTCCTAAAGGCCACGGCGATGCCGTTGGTGGCGTTGGCCTCCACCGTATAGGCGCCGGGCTTGCCCTCGACATTGTGCATCTCCAGCGTCGCCATCGGCTTGTCGCCGGGGGCCAGGAAGCGCGGCAGGTTGAGGTCGGCCACCACCGGCTGGCGCACGGTCATGGCTTTCGAGCCCGAGCCGACGGCGTTGTCGGTCCAGGCCACGGCCATGATCCGCAGCTCGCCGTTGAAGTCGGCGGCCGGCAGCCTGACCACCGCCTTGCCGTCCAGGCCCGTCTCGACGATCCCCGACCACAGGGCCACGGTCTTGATCGGCGTCACCGTCAGCCCCTCGCCGCCCAGCTCGTCGGCGCCGAAATTGACATTGGCCGGCGCGCCCATGTTCGGGTCGAGCAGGCGGCCGTAGTCGTCACGATAGTTCAGGGTCAGGGCCCGCTTGCCGAAGTACCACTTGGCCGGGTCGGGGCTGTCCTGGCGGGTCAGGCGCAGGATGCCCTCGTCCACCGCGGCGATGGTGACCTTGGCCTTCTGGCCGAAGCCCAGGCCCTGCACCTTGATCGGCACCTCGACCGGGGCCTTGGAGTCCAGCTTCACCGGCGTGCCGATGTCGACGGTCAGCTTGCGGCCCTTGGGGTCGAGCGGGACATAGATCAGACCCAGGGCCCGCTTGGGCTTGGGCGAGCTGACCGGGTCGCGCGGCTGGATCACCGTGACCATCACATAGGCCCCGCCGCCCCAGGCGGCCGACGTCTTCAGGCGCACGGTCGTGCCGTTCTCGCCGACGCTCAGGGTCTTGAAGTCGATCAGCCGGTCGGTGGCGACGGCCACCTGGGCCTGGCCGGCATAGGGCGACTTCAGGGTGATCTCCACCGTGTCGCCCTGGGCGTAGGCCTTGGTCCCGGCGCTGACCCGCACGAAGTCGGGCGCCTCGCCCTCCTTGGCCGGCGAGCCCCAGCCCGACGAGAACTTGGTCACGGTCTTGGCGCCGTCGGGCCCCTCGACCACCAGCCGATAGTCGCCCCAGCCCAGACGGCGGTTGAAGCGCGCCGGCTGGCCGGCGCCGATGTTGACCGTGGCCTTGGCCACCACCGCGTCGCGGCTGGTGCGCCGCCACTGCCAGCGGCCGTCCTGCTGGAACCAGTCGTAGTTCCAGTTCTCGCTGATCAGGGTGTAGGTCGCGGTCGAGGCGATGCGGGCCCCGGCGGCGTTGACCGCGATCATCTCCAGGCTGACCGGCGGATCGCCGCGCCCGGCGTCGCCCTGCTCGACCTTGACGCCGTAGTACACGGGCTTGCCGCGCACCTTCAGCTCCAGCCCCTCGCGGACCGGACGGCCGCCAGGCTCGAACACCGAGGCGGTCACCGCCGCCACCAGCGGCTGGGCGGTGTCGCCGGCCTCGGTGGTGGCCAGGTTCAGCATGGCGTGGCCGTCGCCGTCGGTGACGGTGGTGCCCAGCTCGATGAACCTCTCGTCGAAGGGCGTCAGGTCGTCGCCCCATTCGTAGCCCTTGAACTGCGGGAACGGATCGTTGTCGAGCCGCAGCCGCGCCTCCCCCTGGGTTTGAAGCCCGGCGCCGGGCGCGCCGTAGAGGAAGCGGGCCGAGACGTCGATCTCGCGCGCCTGGCCGGCCGCGACCGGCACGGACTCCTGGCCCGTGGCGGTGACCGCCAGCCGCTGCGGGGCGAAATCCTCGACGCTGAAGCTGAACGACCCGGAGTCGGCCTCGACCCCTTCCATCTTCAGCACCGCCGTCCAGCGGCCGCGCGGCGCGCTGCGAGGCAGAGCGATGTCGGCCAGCACGGCGCCGGCGTCGGCGCGGCTGAAGGCGTAGCGCTTGAACTCCACGCCCGAGGGCCGCTTGACCAGGATGTAGCCCTTGCGGTCGTTGACCGCCTTGGCCAGCCGGTCGCGGACCATGGCCGTCAGGTGCACGGTCTCGCCCGGGCGATAGATGCCCCGGTCGGCGTAGAGATAGCCGTCGATATCGGTGCTGAGCGCTCGGCCGCCGTCGGACTCGGTGCGGCCGCCGACGCCCTGCTTGGACAGGTCGACCGGCGAGCGGTCCAGGTCCAGCACCGCCAGGTCGCCCTGTTCGCCATAGGCCATGACCATCTTGGCCCGCGCCGCGCCGTCGCCCTCGAGCAGGGCGTGAGGGAAACGCGCCCGGCCGTCGGCGTCGCTCTTGGCTACCGCCAGGTCCTCGCCGTCCTTGGCCACCAGGGCCACGCGCACGCCGGCCACCGTCTTGGCGGTCTTCAGCGAGCGGACGACCACGTCCAGGGATTCGGCGCCGTCATAACCGATCAGGGCCATGTCGGTGAACATGATCCAGCGGCGGGCCTGGGCCGGGCTGGGCTCGCCCTCGCCGTCCGGATCGCGGCCGCCCGAGGCGTCGCGCGCCTTGATCACATAGCCGCCCGGCTTCATTTCCTTGAGCACCGCGCCCAGCGGGAAGACGGTGGTGGCCTTCTGGCCGGCCGCGCCCTCGACGCTGATCACGCCCTTCCAGACCTGGCGGCCCTCGTCGTCGGGGCTGTCGTCGCCGTAGTCGCTGGAATAGTCGCCCTCGCCGCTCGGATCCGGGGCGCTGATCGACTTGCGCACCAGGTTGCGGTCCGACACCCGCCAGACCTCGATGGCCAGCTTGGAGACGTTCATGGTCTCCAGGGCCACGCCGTCGGATTCCTCGCGCGGCAGGATCACGCCGTCGCCGGCGAAGCCCACGTACGGCGGCTTCTCGCCGAAGGTGAAGTCGACGTCGGCGTTGGCGCCCAGGGTCTCGCCGTTCTTGCCGGGCAGCCCCTTGAGCAGGGTGACGCGATGGTCGGTGAAGCCGACGCCGCCGATGCACAGCTCATCGTTCTTGACCCGCACGGCCGGCTGGCGGCCCAGATCCGGGGAGAGCAGCACGAAGTCGGCATAGGCCTTGGACGGGTCCAGCGGCTTGCTCATCTGGACGCAGGCCATCGGCTCGGCGCCGGAGCTGTCGATGCGGCTGCGCCAGACGGCGAAGCCCTCGGGCTTGGGAATCCCGCGCCGGGGCGCACTGGCCGAACGGGGCTTGCCGAACAGCGACCAGGCCTGGCCCTTGGGCGCCTCGGCTGTCGGGGCCTTGTGGCCGAACCAGCCGAGGTCGGCGACCTTGCCGACCGCGAAACCGCCGCCGAAGCCGACGACCAGGGCGGCCGCGCCCACGGCGACCAGCGGAGACTTCAACTGCGGCGGGATCCGGCCCTTGAGGGCTTCCCAATGGGCGGCGAGACGGGTGGCGAGGGGTTCGCGACCGCCCTTGGGCGGAGTCTCGTCCGTCGACATCCCAGTCTCCCCCAACTTTAGCGTGTCGGGAGACTTGAGCCTAAGCCGGGCAACGGGTCAACGGATCAGCGGAACAAGGTTATGCGTCGAACGCCACCACGCCGCTGGCCAGGTCGTAGGTGGCCGAGACGATCTTCAGACGGCCTTCGGACAGCTTCTCGGCCAGGGTGCCGTCGGCCACCTTCAGGCGGGCGGCGACGTCGCGGACGTTCTGGCGGATGGCCGCGTCCTGCAGATCGGCCGGATGCTTGTCCTGGGCCTCCAGCACCGCCGGCATGATCGGCAGCACCATGTTCAGCAGCGCGCCGTGCAGATCGACGTGCTTGGTGGCCACGTCCACCGCCGCGCCGACGGCGCCGCACTTGGTGTGGCCCAGCACCACGACCAGAGGCGCGCCCAGGTGCTCGACGGCGTAGACGATCGAGCCCAGACCCTCCTGGCTGACCGTCGAACCGGCCACGCGGACCACGAACAGTTCGCCCAGATTGCAGTCGAAGACCAGTTCGGGGCCGACGCGGCTGTCGCTGCAGCCGACGATCACCGCGAACGGCCGCTGGCCCTTCGAGAGTTCGGCGATGCGGACCAAGCTCGGCAGGGCGATGCTGGCTCCGCCGCGCGCGAAGATGGCGTTGCCCTGCTTGAGCCGGCCCAGGGCCTCGTCCGGGCTGACGGCCGGCGGGTGCACTTCGGCCGGTTCGACCGCGTTGGGGTCTTCCAGCGGCTTGACCTCGGCCAGGGCCTTGTCGAGCGCGGCCTTGTCGGTCGCCTGGGACTTCAGGGCCCGGCGCGTGCGGCGGCCCTTGCGGGTCAGCACCGACGGCGTGGGATTGTCGCCCTCGGCCCAGGCCAGGGCGGGCACGGCGAGGCCCGACGCCAGCGCGCCCAGCAGCATTCGTCTCGAAACCATCTCATCCCCCGACGAGTACAGCGATTAGGTCGGCCCTAGTTCTGGCCGCAAAGGGTTAACCACGACGCAACATCGGCCTCAGAGCGGCAATTCGACACGTTTGACCACGGTGCGCATGGCGATCGACGAACTGACCCGCACGACGCCGGGAATTCGGGTCAGGCCCTGGGCGTGCACCCGCTCCAGGTCATCGACGTCGGCCACCACCAGCCGCAGCAGATAGTCCGAGCCGCCGGTCATCAGGTAGCACTCGGCCACCTCGCGGACATTGGCGATGGCCTTCTCGAAGGCGCTGAGCGTCGCCTCGGCCTGGGACGACAGGGTGACGGTGACGAAGACGCTGAGCGGCAGGCCCACCGCCCGCTCGTCGATCACCGCCGCATAGCGCCCGATCACCCCCGTCTCCTCCAGGGCCTTCACGCGGCGCAGGCAGGCGGATTCGGAAAGATTCACCGCCTCGGCGAGTTCCACATAGCTGGCCCGGCCCCGCCTCTGGAGCAGGTTCAGCAGCTTGCGGTCGAAGGCGTCGAGGTCTGCCGCAGGTTTCTTCAACGCAAAGGCTCCATCACGATGGAATCCTGCATATCACGGTTACGGACGCATGAAATCCCCCAGGAACCTGCGTTCGGTCAGGCGTAAACCAGCGTCAAAAGCCATTTGCCAATCAAAACTTGGCTGGAGGAGACTATCATGCGCGTTGGCGTGCCTTCCGAGATCAAACCGGGCGAACATCGGGTCGGCCTGACCCCCACGGCCGTGCGCGAATATGTCGGCCATGGCCACTCCGTCCTGGTCCAGGCCGGCGCGGGCCTGGGCGCCGGCTATGGCGACGACCTCTACGTCAAGGCCGGCGCGACCATCGCGCCCGACGCCGACGCGGTGTTCGAAGGCGCCGAGCTGATCATCAAGGTCAAGGAACCGCAGAAGGTCGAGTGGGAGCGCCTGACGCCCCGCCACATCCTGTTCACCTATCTCCACCTGGCGCCCGATCCGGCCCAGACCGAGGGCCTGCTGGCTTCCGGCTGCGCGGCCATCGCCTATGAGACCGTCACCGACGCCAAGGGCGGCCTGCCGCTGCTGGCCCCGATGTCGGAAGTGGCCGGCCGCATCGCCGTCTTCTCGGCCGCCGAGACCCTGCTCAAGCACAATGGCGGCATGGGCCTGCTGCTCTGCGGCGTGCCCGGCGTTCCCCCGGCCCGCGTGGCGGTGCTGGGCGGCGGCGTGGTCGGCTCCAACGCCGCGCGCATGGCCGCGGGCCTGGGCGCCGAGGTCGTGGTGCTGGAACGCTCGATCCCGCGCATGCGCGAGCTGGACGACCTCTATCAGGGCCGCATCCTGACCCGCTATTCGACGATGGCGGCGGTCGAGGACGAGATCCTCAAGGCCGATGTGATCATCGGCGCGGTGCTGACCGCCGGGGCCGCGGCCCCCAAGCTGGTCAAGCGCGAGCACCTGTCGAAGATGAAGCCGGGCTCGGTGCTGGTCGACGTGTCGATCGACCAGGGCGGCTGTTTCGAGACCAGCCATCCGACCACCCACGCCGAGCCGACCTACACGGTCGACGGCGTCGTCCACTATTGCGTGGCCAACATGCCCGGCGCCGCGCCGCGCACCTCGTCCGAAGCCCTGGGCAACGCCACCCTGCCCTTCGGCCTGGCCCTGGCCGACCACGGCCTGGACGCGCTGAAGACCAACGTCCACCTGGCCAAGGGCCTCAACGTCCTGGCGGGCCAGCTGACCCACCCGGCCGTGGCCGAGGCGCTGGGCAAGGCGTCCGTGGACCCTTACGGGGCTTGGAAGTAGCAAAAGGTCCTCCCCCCGTGGGGGAGGTGTCGGCATAGCCGACGGAGGGGGGAGCGATCGGGCGTCGACCGCCTTACGACTCCCCCCACCGGCCTTCGGCCTCCTCCCCCACGGGGGGAGGGTCTATCGGGTTCGGCCTTAAGCCGCGAAACGGCCCAGGTCCTGGTGGCTCTCCACCAGGTCCAGCACGTCGTTCATCGAGAAGCTCGGATCGGCGGGATACAGCGCGTCGTAGATCGAGCGCGCGAACGCCAGGTCGGCCGGGGTCTTCACCCGCCAGTCGTAGTGCGACCAGTCGCGTTGGGCCTTCAGGTGAGCCTGGCGGAAACGGTCCGGCCGCTCGCGGATGGCGGCGGTCGGCGAGATCATGGCCAGGGGATCGCGAACCTCGGCGGCGGCCATGCGCAAGGCCTCGACCGTGACCACCTCGACCTCGAGACCGGCCGGATAGGTGCGCTCCACGCGGTTGGAAGTGTAGGCCGCGCCGCTGACCTGGGCCAGGCGGACGGCCTCGTCGACCACGGCGGGGTCGACGAACGGCGCGTCGCCCTTGATGCGCACGATGTGGCTGATCGGGCCGGCGGCCTCGGCGCAGCGGGCGATGCGGTCGAGGATGTCGCTGCCCGAGCCGCGGTGCACGGCGTAGCCGCGCGACACCACCAGCCCGGCCAGGCCGTCGTCGTCCTCGGCGTCGCTGGTGGCGACGATGATCTTGTTCAGGCGCCGGGCGCCGCGCAGCCGCTCGAGTTGGCGCAGGATCATCGGCTGACCCTGGAGGGTGGCCACAGCCTTGCCGGGCAGACGCTTGGAGCCCATGCGGGCCTGGACGACGGCGAGGATCATGGCGTTCGGCTCCCTCTTTTGTTTCTCAGCTCTTCTTCGGAGGCTGAGCTTTGATTCGCCTGGTCGTCAGGCGACCCAACGTCGCGGGTCCAGGGCCACCGGATCGTCGATGGCCATGTCGTCCCAATCGAGGTCGGGCGGCGGACTGGAGGCGGCGGCGACCACGGCCGACAGTTCGGCGGCCGAGGTGACGCCCACGAGGACGGCGCTGGCTTCGACGCGCGACAGGGCGAACCCCAGGGCGGCCTGCAGCGGATCGGAACGGCCCTCGGCGATCATCCGGCGCACCTTCGACAGGCGGCCCGAGGCCCCCTTCAGCTGGGCGGGAACGCGGTCGGGCGGCAGGAACAGCAGGCCGTTCAGGAAGATCGAGCGCAGCTGCACCTCGATCCCCATGCCGGCGATGCGCTGCAGCGAGCCGTCGGCCAGCAGGCGCTGGTCGAGCAGGCTGGCGGGCGCCTGAAGAATGTCGGGCTTGAAGCGGCGGGCCACGCCCACCGGATCGTCGCTGGCATGGGCGGCGACGCCGATCTTGGCGAACAGCCCCTCGTCGCGCAGGCGGGCCAGGCGGTCCCAGACGGCCGCGCCGTGCGGGCCGAACAGTTCCGAAGGCGAGGAAACGATGATCGCGTCGGCGCGCTCGACGCCCAGCCGGCGCAAGCTGGCGCGGGCCTCGGCCTCGACGAAGTCGGGACCGCGGTCGGCGCGGGCGGCCGACAGGGTGACGCGGAACGGCACGGGACGGGGAAGCAGATCGCCCAGCACCTGCTCGGCGCGGCCGTAGTTGCCCGACACGTCCAGCACCGACAGACGGGCGCGGGCGGCGATGCCGAGAATGTCGCGAGCTTCGGTTTCCGGCGAACGGGCGCGCGGCGACGCGCTCATGCCGTCCAGTCCGAACTGGGCGGCGGCGAGACCGAGCTTGGAAACGGAGAGCGACATGGAAATCCGTGCGGACTGAACACCAGTGTCGGCAAGCCTACGCCCCAAGGTTTGAAGAAGGCGTTTCTGGAAACTTTCCGAGGCGTTAACATGCTTGGCAATGAACCTGCCCGATCACGCCGACACCGACGTGTCTCTCGCCCCCGCCGCCGCCGCGTCCGATTGGCCCCTCCACGGCCTGGCGGACGACATGCGGCCGGCCCTGGCCGACGCCCTGGCGCGGGGGCCGGCGGCCTTGGCGACCATCGTTTCCCTGGGTGACGGCGGTCCTCGCCCGGTCGGCACGCAGATGGTGTTCGGGCATGACGCATTGGGAGGGGGCAGCCGGGCCGGCTTCCTGTCCGGCGGCTGCATCGAGGCCGACGTCGAGGACCACGCCCGGGCCTGCGTGACCGACGGCCGGCCCCGGCGGCTGGTCTATGGCGAGGGCAGCCCCTGGCCCGACATCCGCCTGCTGTGCGGCGCGCGAATCGAGATCCTGGTCGAGCGAATCGCCTCCGACGATCCGGCCGCCCGCGAACTGCTCGCCCTGGCCGGCGCCCGGATTCCGGCGAGGTGGATCAGCGACGGCGACCGTCGGCTCTGCGCTCCGGCCTCGGAAGACCTTCCGGCCTGGCCCGGGGCCTTTTCGCGCCGATTCGATCCGCCGCCCCGGCTGGTGGTGTTCGGCGGCGACCCGACGGCCCTGGCCGTGGCCAGCCTGGGGGCGCAGTCGGGCTTCCACACCACCCTGGTGCGCCCCAAGGGCCCGACCTCGACGCCGCCCTTGCCCAGCGTGGCCTACCGCCGTGACGACGTCGCCGCCGCCGTGGCCGCGATCGGCCTGGACGCTTGGACGGCGGTGGCGATCTGCGGCCACGACGAGGATGTCGACCACCAGGCCCTGCTGGCCGCCCTGCCCTCGGCCGCGCCCTATGTCGGCCTGCTGGGCGCGCGGCGGCGGCTGGGCGAGCGGCTGGCCCGCCTGCGGGCGGCCGGGGTCGGCGAACGCGACCTGCAAAAGCTGCGCGCGCCGATCGGCCTGGACCTCGGCGGCAAGGCGCCGTTCGAGGTGGCCGTGGCGGTGATCGGCGAGATCATGGCCGCCCGGCATGGCCAACCGGCCCTGTCGCGGCGGGCGTCCTCCGCCCCCGATGGGGGCGGACAGGCGGCGAAGCCGCCAGGTGGGGGCAAGTCCTAGCGGGCAGGGTGTTGCAGGCACGGCTTGTCGACCTCGAGCTTGCGCGGCGAGTGGATGGGGAGGCGCGGAGCGGTCCGGGCCCAGCCCGGATGACCGTGAGTTTGAGTGTGCGTTTCGGCTAGACCTGACCGCTCCGCGAAACCGTTCTTCTCAAGGGACGGCGACTGAGGGCTTGTTTCATCCCGGTCGACGTTCTCCCTCGGGCGGGCAGGATCAAAGTCGCCCGGAAGGGGCCGTCGGCGACTCCGACANCGAGTGGATGGGGAGGCGCGGAGCGGTCCGGGCCCAGCCCGGATGACCGTGAGTTTGAGTGTGCGTTTCGGCTAGACCTGACCGCTCCGCGAAACCGTTCTTCTCAAGGGACGGCGACTGAGGGCTTGTTTCATCCCGGTCGACATTTCCCCTCGGGCGGGCAGGATCAAAGTCGCCCGGAAGGGGCCGTCGGCGACTCCGACTGATCCTCGAACAGGCCGGTTTGAACTCCCGGCCCCGTCAACCCGCCTGTCCCGCCATCGTCCCCGCCGGGCCTTGGAGCCTTCTGAGCCCCGCCGCCA
>NZ_LMFQ01000007.1:0-92500 GCF_001426905.1 Caulobacter sp. Root1455 | reverse complement strand
TTCCCCGTGAAGATGCGGGGTTCCCGCGGTCAGACGGAAAGACCCTATGAACCTTTACTGCAGCTTCGCCTTGGCGTTAGCAGCAACATGTGTAGGATAGGTGGGAGGCTATGAAACTCGGGCGCCAGTTCGAGTGGAGCCATCCTTGAAATACCACCCTTATTGTTGCTGACGTCTAACCGCGGCCCGTTATCCGGGTCCGGGACATGGCGTGGCGGGCAGTTTGACTGGGGCGGTCGCCTCCCAAAGTGTAACGGAGGCGCGCGATGGTGGGCTCAGACCGGTCGGAAATCGGTCGTCGAGTGCAATGGCATAAGCCCGCCTGACTGCGAGACTGACAAGTCGAGCAGAGACGAAAGTCGGCCATAGTGATCCGGTGGTCCTGCGTGGAAGGGCCATCGCTCAACGAATAAAAGGTACTCTAGGGATAACAGGCTGATTTTGCCCAAGAGTCCATATCGACGGCAAAGTTTGGCACCTCGATGTCGGCTCATCACATCCTGGGGCTGGAGCAGGTCCCAAGGGTTCGGCTGTTCGCCGATTAAAGTGGTACGTGAGCTGGGTTCAGAACGTCGTGAGACAGTTTGGTCCCTATCTGCCGTGGGTGTACGAGACTTGAGAGGATCTGTCCCTAGTACGAGAGGACCGGGATGGACACACCTCTGGTGGACCTGTCATGGCGCCAGCTGTGCAGCAGGGTAGCTAAGTGTGGAATAGATAACCGCTGAAAGCATCTAAGCGGGAAACTAACCTCAAAACAAGGTCTCGCTGAGAGCCGTGGTAGACCACCACGTTGATAGGCCAGGTGTGGAAGCGCTGTGAGGCGTGTAGCTTACTGGTACTAATAGCTCGATAGGCTTGATCGTTCTTCAGTCAAACCCATGACTGAGCTTTACAAAACTCCAGACATGCGATGTCTTCTTCACAACAATGCTTGGTTCGCCCAAAAGGCGGACCAACAGCATCCTTTTTGCTGACCTGGTGGCTATGCCGGGGGTTCCCCACCCGATCCCATTCCGAACTCGGTCGTTAAGTCCCCCAGGGCCAATGGTACTTCGTCTCAAGGCGCGGGAGAGTAGGTCGCCGCCAGGTCCGCTAAAAGGATGCTTCTTGTAAGAGCCAAACCAGCTAACGCCGGCGCTCAAAGTCCAAACCCTACCCACGATCAAATCACTACCCTCTTCGCCGCGGGGTGGAGCAGCCCGGTAGCTCGTCAGGCTCATAACCTGAAGGTCACAGGTTCAAATCCTGTCCCCGCACCCAAGNAAATCACTACCCTCTTCGCCGCGGGGTGGAGCAGCCCGGTAGCTCGTCAGGCTCATAACCTGAAGGTCACAGGTTCAAATCCTGTCCCCGCACCCAAGCCTTATAGCCAAGCTTCTCGACGCCCTTCGATGTGTGGCCCCCGCGCCACTTCCGGTGGCGTTTCGGTCGCGATCGACCCGTGTCACGCGAAAATTTATCGCCCGGACCGGCCTCGGCTTGAGATTCTGCGATCAAACCCCGTAGCGCGTTCCTGGAATTTGCGTCATGAGAGCAGGATGGAAGGACGCGGGTCGGTAACTGGCCCGCTGAATGAGGTTTTGAGGATAAGATGGCGAACGGTGTCGTTAAGTGGTTCAACCCGGCCAAGGGCTTTGGTTTCATTCAGCCCGAGGACGGCGGCCAGGACGTGTTCGTCCACATCGCCGCGGTTGAACGTTCGGGTCTGTCGGGCCTGAACGAAGGTGATCAGGTGGCATACGAGCTGGAAGAAGATCGTCGCTCGGGCAAGACCTCGGCCGGCAATCTGCGCGTGACCGGCCAAGGCGCGGCGCCGTCGGCTCCCCGCCGTCCGGCCCGCGAATTCGGCGCCCCGCGCGGCGGCGGCTATGACGCGCCTCGTGGCGGCGGTTACGGCGGCGGCGGCGGCGGCGGCGGCACGGGCGAAGCCGGCACCGGCGTTGTGAAGTGGTTCAACACCACCAAGGGCTTCGGCTTCATCCAACCGGACAATGGCGGCGGCGACATCTTCGTGCACATCTCGGCCGTTGAACGCGCCGGCCTGCGCGGCCTGAACGAAGGCCAGCAAGTCGGTTACGAACTGGAACAGGACCGCCGCTCGGGCAAGACCTCGGCCGGCAACCTGCGCATCCTCTAAGGATCGGAATCAGGCCGGACGCGGAGCGTTCGGCCGATCTTTCGACCCCCGAATTAGGCCCCGCCGGAGCCTTTCCCCGTCGCTGAGACGGTGGAAGGGCTTCTGCGGGGCTTTTTCGTGTCCGCGACCGGGCCGATGAAGGGGCTTCTAGGCCCGCCGAAGCTCGCGCTCGGCGGCCGCCTGGTTCACCGCCAGAGCGGTCATGTTGGCGATGCCGCGCGCGGTGACGCTGGGCGTCAGCACATGCAGCGGCCGGCTCATGCCCAGCAGCACGGGCCCGACCAACAGGCCCTCGGTGGCGGCGCTGAGCAGGGTCAGGGCGATGTTGGCCGCGTCCAGGGTGGGCATGACCAGCAGGTTGGCCGAGCCCTTCAGGGCGCTGTCATGCACCAGGCGGTCGCGCAGGGCCTGGGAGAGGGCGGCGTCGGCGTGCATCTCGCCATCGACCTCGAGCTCCGGCGCGCGCTCGCGCACCAGGGCCAGGGCCTCGCGCATCTTCCGGGCGGTCGGCGAGTTCGACGCCCCGAAGCTGGAGTGCGACAGCAGAGCCGCCTTGGGCGTCAGGCCGAAGCGCCGCACGGACTCGGCGGCCAGCAGGGTCATCTCGGCCACCTGCTCGGCGGTCGGGTCGACGTTCACGTGGGTGTCGCAGAAGAACAGCGTGCCGTTGTCGATGATCAGGGCCGACAGGGCGTAGACGCGGCCGACGTTCTCGCTTTTGGGAATGATCGGCAGGACATAGGTCATGTGCTGCCACCAGTCGCCGGCCCCGCCCACCAGGGCGGCGTCGACGTGGCCGGCCTGCAGCAGCATCGAGGCCGAGACGGTCCGGCGGTTGGTCACCCGGCGCTCGGCGGCCAGGGGCGGCACGCCCCGACGGCTGACCAGGCCCTGGTAGCGCTCGACCAGCGGGGCGAACAGCGCCTTGTCGGCCGACGGATCGAGAATCTCGACGCGACCGTCGAAGTCCAGGCGCAGGCCCATCTCGGCGGCCTTGGCGATGATCGTCTCGCGCTTGCCGATCAGCACGGGCTTGCAGAGACCCTCGTCCAGCACGGTCTGGACGGCCCGCAGCACCCGTTCGTCCTCGCCCTCGGCATAGGCCACGCGGATCGTCGAAGTCTTGGTGGCCTTGCGGGCCCGCTCGAACACCGGCCGCATCAGCTGGCCCGAGCGATAGACGAACAGCTCCAGCTCGGCGCGATAGGCGTCGAAGTCGGCGATCGGCCGGGTGGCGACGCCGCTGTCCATGGCCGCCCGGGCCACGGCGGGCGCGATCTGCAGGATCAGGCGCGGGTCGAACGGCTTGGGGATGATGTAGCTGGCGCCGAACATCGGGGCGACGCCGCCATAGGCGCTGGCCACGACTTCCGAGGCCTCGGCCCGGGCCAGTTCGGCGATCGCCTCGACGGCCGCCACCTTCATGGCCTCGTTGATCTCCGAGGCGCCGACGTCGAGCGCGCCGCGGAAGATGAACGGGAAGCACAGGACGTTG
Source organism: Caulobacter sp. Root1455 (assembly GCF_001426905.1). Classification (GTDB taxonomy): domain Bacteria; phylum Pseudomonadota; class Alphaproteobacteria; order Caulobacterales; family Caulobacteraceae; genus Caulobacter. Next base: position 88,865 of record NZ_LMFQ01000007.1, on the reverse strand, counting down.
TTGACCTGGTTGGGGTAGTCGCTGCGGCCCGTGGCCATGATGGCGTCGGGGCGCTGGGCGGCGACGAGCTCGGGCAGGATCTCCGGCTCGGGATTGGCCATGGCCAGGATCAGCGGATTGGGCGCCAGCAGCGGCAGCCACTCGGCCTTGAACACGCGGGGCGCCGACAGGCCCAGGAAGATGTCGGCCCCGGGCAGCACGTCGGGCAGCGACCGCGCGTCGGTCGGCCGGGCGTAGCGGGCCATGTTGTCGGGCATGTCGGGCTCGCGGCCGGCATGGACCACGCCCTTGATGTCGGTCAGGGTGACGTTCTCGACGGGCAGGCCCATCGAGACCAGCAGGTCCACGCAGGCCAGGGCCGCCGCGCCGGCGCCCGAGGTGACCAGCTTGACGTCCTTGAGGGTCTTGCCCTGCACGACCAGGGCGTTGCGGACGGCGGCGGCGCAGACGATGGCGGTGCCGTGCTGGTCGTCGTGGAAGACCGGGATCTTCATCCGTTCGCGCAGCTTGCGCTCGATGACGAAGCATTCCGGAGCCTTGATGTCCTCCAGATTGATGCCGCCGAAGGTGGGCTCCAGGGCCGCGACCACCTCGATGAAGCGGTCGGGATCCTCGGCGTCGACCTCCAGGTCGAAGACGTCGATGCCGGCGAATTTCTTGAACAGGACCGCCTTGCCCTCCATCACCGGCTTGGAGGCCAGCGGGCCGATATTGCCCAGGCCCAGCACGGCGGTGCCGTTGGAGATCACGGCCACCAGATTGCCCCGGGCGGTGTAGTCGCGGGCGCAGTCGGGATCGGCGGCGATAGCCTCGCAGGGCGCGGCGACGCCGGGGGAGTAGGCCAGGCCGAGGTCGCGCTGGGTGGCCATGCGCTTGGTGGCCTCGATCGCCAGCTTTCCGGGCCGCGGCAGACGGTGGTAGTCCAGGGCGGCTTTACGGAAATCCTCGTCCATCGGTCGTTCCTCGGTGACTGCGCAAGGTAAGGCGGCGCGGATCGTCTGGTGCGGGCCCCTGGGCGCCCGGTGTCGCGATCCGTCAGGGCCTAGCTACCGGTGTTGGCGCGGCTTTTCCAACCTTACCCAGGGTCAAAGCATGTTTTTTACGGTTCGGGTCGCCGCGCGAGCGATCGCGGGTGGCTCGCTAAGTAATAAAAGACTTATATAACGCCCATCCGGCGGGCGCCCGACGCCGTCACGCAAGGCGGTTCGCCGTCTTGGCGAGGCGGGCGAGCATCCGGGCTGGACTTGCGGGCGAGGCGGTTTCAGCATCGCTCGAAAGGCCCGGGGGTCTAGAATGGCGCACGGCGACGGCGAGCAAGGAACCACGAACGCATGAGCGGCCTGACCACCCACATCCTCGACACGGCGGCCGGCCGCCCGGCGGCGGAGGTCGTCGTGCGGGTTTTCGCCCGGCGCGGGGGAGAGGTCAGCCTGCTGAGCGAAACCCGCACCGACGCCGACGGCCGGGCGCGGCTGGTCGCGGGCGAGGATCTGGCGGTCGGCGGCTATCGCCTGGAGTTCGCGGTGGCCGACTATTTCAAGACTTCGGGCGCGGTCGTCAGCGATCCGCCGTTCCTGGACGTGGTGGTGATCGATTTCGCGGTGGCCGATCCGACCCAGCACCACCACGTCCCGCTGCTGGTCTCGCCGTTCGGCTATTCCACCTACCGGGGCAGCTGAGATGGCGGTGCGCTTCCTGCTGAACGGCGAGGTGGTCGAGGCCGAGGGCGTCGACCCCACCCGCACGCTGCTGGAGCATCTGCGCGGCGACCTGCGGCGCACCGGGACCAAGGAAGGCTGCGCCGAGGGCGACTGCGGGTCGTGCACGGTGCTGGTCGGCGAACTGGAGGGCGAGGCGGCCGATCGGAAAGTTTCCTGGCGGGCGGTCAACAGCTGCATCCAGTTCGTGCCGATGCTGGACGGCAAGGCGGTGATCACCGTCGAGGGCGTCGCCAGAAAGAATGGCGCCAAGGACGAGCCGCATCCGGTGCAGGCGGCGATGGTCGAGCACCACGGCTCGCAATGCGGCTTCTGCACGCCGGGCATCGTCATGTCGCTGTACGGACGGGCGGTCGCGGCCAAGGGCGCCGACGCGCCGGTCGACGAGGTGCTGGCGGGCAACCTGTGCCGCTGCACCGGCTATGGCCCGATCATCGCGGCGGCCGAGACCATCATTCCCGAGGCGGCTCCGGACGTGGCCGACAAGCTGGCGGGATTGAAGCGCGACGAGGCCCTGAGCCTGGACTACGCCGACCCGATCGCCGGCCTGACCCGGCGCTGGTTCGCGCCTTTGAGCGTGGACGAGCTGGCCAAGACCTACGCGGCCTATCCGGACGCCGTGGTCGTGGCCGGGGCCACCGACATCGGCCTGTGGGTCACCAAGCTTCGCAAGCCGCTCAAGACCCTGATCGACATCGGTCGGGTGGAGGAACTCAAGACCGTCGCCCGCGAGGACGGTGGGCTGCGCATCGGCGCCGGCGTGCGCTATGCCGACGCCCTGGAAACGCTGGGCGAACTCTATCCCGACCTGGGCGCGATGATGCGCCGGCTGGGTTCGACCCAGGTGCGCAACAGCGGCACGATCGGCGGCAACATCGCCAACGGCTCGCCGATCGGCGACATGCCGCCGGCCCTGATCGCGCTGGGCGCGGAGCTGGTGCTGCACCACTGGAACGAGCGGCGAACCCTGCCGCTGGAGGACTTCTTCATCGCCTATGGCAAGCAGGACCGCCGGCCGGGTGAATTCGTCGAAGCGGTGCGGGTTCCCGATCCGCGACCCGGCGCGATGTTCAAGGTCTTCAAACTGTCCAAGCGCTTCGACCAGGACATTTCGGCGGTCTGCGGGGCGTTCAACATCCAGATCCAGGATGAGGTCGTGACCAGCGCCCGCATCGCCTATGGCGGCATGGCCGGCACGCCGAAGCGGGCCGTCGCCTGCGAGGCCGCCCTGGTCGGCCAGCCGTGGAACCGGGCCACGATCCACGCCGCCGTCGAGGCCCTGACCGGCGACTTCAGGCCCCTGACCGACGCCCGCGCCTCGGCCGCCTATCGCGCCCTGACGGCCGGCAACATGCTGCGCAAGGTGTTCATCGAGTCCGCCCGGCCGGATCTCGAAACCCGCGTGCAGACGTACGCCTTGGGGGCGGCCCATGGCTGATTCCGGCGCCAAGCTGGTCGAACCGGTCGTCTTCCAGGGCGTTCACGCCGCGCTGCCGCACGACAGCGCCCTGCGCCACGTCTCGGGCGCGGCGATCTATGTCGATGACATTCCCGAACCGGTCGGCATGCTCCACGTCCACCTGGGCATGAGCACGCGGGCCCACGCCCGGATCGTGTCGATGGACCTGGCGGCCGTGCGCGCCTCGCCCGGCGTGGTCACGGTGCTGACCGCCCAGGACATTCCCGGCGAGAACGACGTCAGCCCGGTGATCCACGACGACAGGTTGTTCGCCGACGGCGAGGTGATCTGCGTCGGCCAGAGCCTGTTCGCGGTGGCCGCCACCTCGATCGCCGCCGCCCGCGCCGCCGCCGCCAAGGCCGTGGTCGAGTACGAGGATCTGCCCGCCGCGATCACCATCGCCCAGGCCCGTGACGCCGATCTGAAGATCGAGGCCAGCCAGCGCATGGCGCGCGGCGACGCGGCCGCCGCCCTGGCCGCCTCGCCCCGGCGGCTGCGAGGCGTGTTCGCCATCGGCGGTCAGGACCATTTCTATCTCGAGGGCCAGGTCGCCCTGGCCACGCCGGGCGAGGGCGGCGACCTCCACGTCTGGTCGTCGACCCAACATCCCAGCGAGGTCCAGCACCTGGTCGCCCGGGTGCTGGACGTGCCGCACACCTCGGTGACCGTCGAGGTCCGCCGAATGGGCGGCGGGTTCGGCGGCAAGGAGACCCAGGCCTCGCTGTTCGCCGCCGCCGCCGCCCTCGTGGCGGTCAAGACCGGCCGCCCGGCCAAGGCCCGGCCCGATCGCGACGAGGACATGGTCATGACCGGCAAGCGGCATGACTTCGAGATCGCCTACGACGTCGGCTTCGACGACGAGGGCCGGTTGAGGGGGCTGGCGCTCGAGCTGGCCTCGCGCTGCGGTTCCACCACCGACCTGTCGATGGCCATCAACGACCGGGCGATGTTCCACGTCGACAACTGCTACTTCCTGCCGGCCGTCGAGATCGTCTCGCACCGCTTCAAGACCCACACGGTGTCGAACACCGCGTTCCGGGGGTTCGGCGGTCCGCAGGGCATGGCGGCGATCGAGCGGGTGATGGACGCGGTCGCCCAGGCCGCGGGGCTGGATCCGCTGGAGGTGCGCCGGCGAAATCTCTATGGCGGCGAGGGGCGCAACCTGACGCCCTATCACCAGACGGTCGAGGACAATGTCGCGCCCCAGCTGCTGGCCGAACTGGCGGCGTCCTGCGACTACGAGGACCGCCAGCGCGAGATCGACGCCTACAACGCCAAGAGCCCGGTGCTGAAGAAGGGCCTGGCCCTGACGCCGGTGAAGTTCGGGATCTCGTTCACCACCACCCACCTGAACCAGGCCGGGGCGCTGATCCACCTCTATGCCGACGGCTCGATCCTGCTGAACCACGGCGGCACCGAGATGGGGCAGGGGCTGTTCGTCAAGGTCGCCCAGATCGTCGCCGAGGCCTTCAAGGTCGACGTGTCGCGCGTGAAGGTGACCTCGACCGTCACCGACAAGGTGCCCAACACCTCGGCCACGGCGGCCTCGTCGGGCACGGACCTGAACGGGATGGCGGCGCTGAAGGCGGCCAACACGATCAAGACGCGGCTGGTCGAGTTCGCGGCCATGAAATGGGGCTGCCTGAAGAGCGCCGTCGAATTCACGCCGCAAGGCCTGCGGGCCGGGGAGACGCTGATCCCGTTCGAGGTCCTGTGCCGCCAGGCGCACCTGGCCCGGGTGTCGCTGTCGTCCACCGGCTTCTACGCCACGCCCAAGATTCACTACGACCGCGCCACCCACACCGGCCGGCCGTTCTACTATTTCGCCTACGGCGCGGCCTGCAGCGAGGTGCTGATCGACACCCTGACCGGCGAGATGAAGGTCACCCGGGCCGACATCCTGCACGACGCCGGCCGCTCGCTGAACCCCGCCATCGACCTGGGCCAGATCGAGGGCGGTTTCATCCAGGGCATGGGCTGGCTGACCACCGAGGAGCTGGTGTTCAGCGCCGACGGCCGCCTGCTGACCCACGCCCCCTCGACCTACAAGATTCCCACCTGCGGCGACCGGCCGGCGGTGATGAACATCGCCCTGTGGGAGCCGGGTCGCAACGTCGAGGAGACGGTCCATCGCTCCAAGGCCGTGGGCGAGCCGCCGCTGATGCTGGCCTTGTCGGTGCTGTCGGCGGTGAACCGGGCGGTGGCCTCGGTGGCCGACCACAAGGTGTTCCCGAACCTGGACGCGCCGGCGACGCCCGAGCGGATCCTGATGGCGGTCGAGGACGTCAAGCGGAGGGGCGGTCTTGGTTAGGGCGGCGACCTACATCCTCCCTCTCCCAATGGGAGAGGGCGCATGAACTGGGCCCGCCAATCCCTCGCGCGTCTGGCCGAGGATCAGCCCGTCGCCCTGGTCACGATCCTCGCCACCGAGGGCTCGGCGCCGCGCGACGCCGGGACCAAGATGGTGGTCTGGGCCGACGGTCAGGCCGGCACGATCGGCGGCGGCAATCTGGAGCACCAGGTCGCCGACCAGGCGCGGCGCATGCTGCTGACGGAGGTCCACTTCGCCCTGCAGGACTATCCGCTGGGCCCGCTGCTGGCTCAATGCTGCGGCGGCCGCGTGCGGCTGCTGATCGAGCGCCTGGACAAGACCGCCGTCGACTGGCTGACCGACGCCGCGCGCCGCCTGGACGCCGACCAGCCCTTCGAGGTCCGCACCCGCTTCAACCCCGGCGCCCTGACCAAGACCGTCGCTCCGGTCGCGGCGTCTAGTCCCGAGGGGGCGACGATCACCCTGGCGGGCGAGCCGGCGACGACGCGCGGGGCGCGGCCGACGCTGGGCGACGTGCTGGTCGAGCCGCAGGACCTGCCGCGCCCGCCGGTGCTGCTGTTCGGGGCCGGCCATGTGGGCCAGGCCGTGGCCCGGGCCCTGGAGCCGCTGCCGTTCCGCCTGGCCTGGTACGACACCCGCCCCGAGACCGCCGAATTTCCCGGCGTGACGGTCGGGACGGCCGCCGAGCTGGCCGCCGCCGCCATGGGCGCGGGGCCCGACGCCTATATCCTGGTCATGACCCACGACCATAATCTGGACTACGCCCTGACCTCGTCGGCCCTGGCCGGCGGAGCGTTCGGCTATCTGGGCCTGATCGGATCGGACACCAAGAAGGCACGGTTCCTGAGCCGGCTGCGCAAGGACGGCTTCGGCGACGGGACGGTGTCCCGCGTCACCTGCCCGATCGGCCTGCCGCACCTGAAGAACAAGGCTCCCGAGGTGATCGCCGTCTCGGTGGCCGCCGACCTGCTGATGCGGCTCGAGGCCGCCCGCCGCGAACGTACGAAGGATCTCCAGCTTGCAAGCCTATAGGGCGTCGATCCTCCACCTGGAGGACGACCCGAACACCACGGACGGGGAGGCGCACGCCTTCCACGAGGATGGCCTGCTGCTGGTCGAGGACGGTCGGGTCATCGCCTGCGGCGACTACGCCAAGCTGGCCGACGAACTGGGCGATACGCCCATCGAAGACCTGCGCGGCAAGCTGATCGTCCCCGGCTTCGTCGACACCCACATCCATTTCCCGCAGGTCGACATCATCGCCGCCCACGGCGAGCAGCTGCTGGACTGGCTGGAGCGCCACACCTTCCCGGCCGAGGCGGCGTTCGCCGACAAGGGCCACGCCGAGGAGACCGCCGAGTTCTTCGTCGAGGAGCTGCTGCGCAACGGCACGACCAGCGCCCTGGTGTTCGGCTCGGTGCACAAGGTCTCGGTCGAGGCGCTGTTCGCCGCGGCCCTGAAGCGCGACATGCGGGTGATCGCCGGCAAGTCGTTGATGGACCGCAACGCCCCGCCCGGCCTGACCGACACGGTCGAGAGCAGCCGCGCCGACATGCAAAGCCTGATCGCCGACTGGCACGGCAAGGGTCGGCTGGGCTATGCGGTCACCCCGCGCTTCGCGATCAGCTGCAGCGACGAACAGCTGACCATGGCGGGCGAGGTGCTGGCCGAGCATCCGACGGTGTGGATGCAGACCCACCTGTCGGAGAACATCCGCGAGATCGTCGACACCGCCAAGCTGTTCCCCGAGGCGAAGGACTATCTGGACGTCTATGACCGCTTCGGCCTGGTCGGGAAGCGCTCGGTCTTCGCCCACTGCGTCCACCTGCAGGGTGAAGCGTTCCAGCGGCTGGCCAATGCCGGTTCGGCCATCGCCTTCTGCCCGACCTCCAACCTGTTCCTGGGCTCGGGCCTGTTTCCGCTGGAGACCGCCTGCGCCCACGGCGTGAAGGTGGGGATCGGCACGGACGTCGGGGCGGGGACGACGTTCTCGATCCTCCACACCCTGGGCGAGGCCTACAAGGTGGGCCAGCTGCGCGGCGAGGCGCTGGACCCGTTCCACGCCCTGTACCTGGCGACGCTGGGCGGGGCGCGGGCCCTGGGGCTGGAGGACGAGATCGGCAGTCTGGAGCGCGGCAAGACCGCCGACTTCCTGGTGCTGGACCTGGCGGCGACCCCGCTGCTGGCCCGGCGGATGCCGGCGGCGCGGAGCCTCGAGGACCGGCTGTTCGCGCTGACCGTGCTGGGGGACGACCGCGTGGTGGAGCGGACGTACGTGGCCGGGGTGGAGCGGTATCGGCGCTGAGCCCTCTTAGGTCCCCCCCCTGTGGGGGAGGTGGCGGCGAAGCCGACGGAGGGGGGAGTGATCGGCAGGCGGCGGCGTCTTGGAAATTCGGTCCTGAAACTCCCCCCACCGATCGCTTCGCGATCGCCTCCCCCATAGGGGGAGGGCCTTTGCCTTAAGCCCCCATCGTCTCCGCGTACAACTTCAACAACCCCTCGGCCTTCACCCCCACGGTGATCGCCTGGATGGGCTGGTCGTCCCAGGCCGACGGCCCGAACAGCTCGCCCTCGACCTTCTGGCAGGTCTGGCCCAGGGCGATGCCGTCGGTGACCACCCGGATCGAGCCGGGGCGAACCTCGAACAGCGACGGGTCGATCACGAACGCCACCGCCGCGGCGTCGTGCACGCAGCAGCCGACGATGCCGTCGCGGCCGCCGTAGAACGCCGCATAGGGCTTGGAAATGGCGTTGAGGAACGCGCCGGCCGGACCGGCCGAGGCTTCCAGGGCTTCCATGTAGGCGGGAGTCATCACCACCTGGGTGGTGACGTCCAGGCTGACGGCGGTCACATGCCAGGGGGCGGTGAACACCAGGTCGGCGGCCTCGGGATCGTTCCAGATATTGGCCTCGGCCACCGGCGTGACGTTGCCCGGCTTGCCGGCCACGCCGAACGCGCCGCCCATGATCACCACGGCCTTGAGCAGGGCGGCGACTTCCGGATCGGCCCGCAGGGCCAGGGCCAGGTTGGTCAGCGGGCCGACCGCGACCAGGGTGATCTCGCCGGGGTTCTCGCGCGCCAGGTCGATGATCGCCTGGTGAGCCGGCTTGGCCTCCGGCCGGGCGGGGACCAGGCCCGTCAGCGCGACGTCGCCCAGGCCGTTCTCGCCGTGCACGAAGGTGGGCGAGGGATTGCGCGGCCGGGTCAGCGGCTTGTCCGTGCCCTTGAAGACCGGGGCCGTCAGGCCGAAGCGGTCCTTCAGGTAGAGGGCGTTGCGGGTGGTGATGTCGATGTCGGCGTTGCCGTAGACCGTGGTCACGGCCACCAGGTCGAGCGCGGGGCTGGCCTCGATGAACAGAAGCGCCATGGCGTCGTCGATGCCGGGATCGGTGTCGAAGATGATTTTGGAGGTCGTCATCCGAGGGATTTAACTCATCGTGTGATGGAGGGGGAGGCCCTCCGAAACGAACCATGCTCCCGGCGCGAACCGGGAGCATGGCGGGACGATGGCAATCCTTCGTGAGTTCCGCCCGGCGGTGAGGCCGGGCGGGGTCGTTTCAGATTACCGCTTGGCGCTGATCGAGATGCCGACGATCCGAGGCTCGTTGACGAAACCGGTCAGGTTGTTGAAGTCGATGCCGCCGCGCAGGTTCACCTCGTTGGTGATGTTGCGGGCGAACGCGGCGATTTCGAAAGCGCCGTCCTGCTTGGCGTAGCCGAGCTTCAGACCGCCTTCGAAGTCGCCCTTCGAGTAGAACTCCTTGCTCTGATAGAGGAAGATGTTCGTGTAGCCCTGGGTGAACCAGTCGGTGTAGGCGAACAGTTCGCCGTCGCCGATCGGGTAGCTGTAGCGACCCGTGAAGTTCAGCACGTATTCCGGGGCGTTCGGGAACGGGTTGCCGTTGACCAGGGCCTGACCCGAGGCGTTCTTGGGGTCGGTGACCGTGCACTGGGCGCAGACCGCCACGGCCAGGTTCTTGTCCTTGATCTTGGTGTGGTTGTAGCTGTAGCCGGCGGTCAGCAGCAGGTTCTCGGTGACCTGGAACTCGCCGTCGAACTCGACGCCGTAGGCTTCGCCCTTGTCGGCGTTGATCAGCAGGGTGCCGTTGGTGGCCCCGCCGATGGCGCTGAACTGCGGGTTCTTTTCTTCATAGGTGAAGGCCGCGCCGTTGAAGCGGACGCGGCGGTCCAGCAGTTCGCTCTTGAAGCCGATTTCGTACGACTGGATCGTCTCCGACTGCGCCACCGAAGCGGGGCTGAAGAACACGATGTCGCGGCCCTGGATGGTCGGGCCGCGGAAGCCGTGGGCGGCGCGGGCGTACAGGCTGAAATCGTCGGCCACGTCATAGAACGCCGACAGATCCCACGAGACCTTGCTGTCCTGCACCGAGACTTTCGGCGCGGTCGAGCCGACGACCGTCATGCTCTTGTCGTCGTCGGTGTAGCGCAGGCCGCCGGTCACCTTCAGCTTGTCGTTGACCTGATAGGCGGCCTGACCGAACGCGGCCCAGGCGGTGTTCTTGTGATTCAGCGTCGCCTTGTTGAAGCCGGCGTCGGTGGTCACCAGGAAGTCCGATTTGAAGTAGTAGCCGCCGACTTGCCAGCTGAACGGACCTTCGGTGTCCGAGGCCAGGCGCAGTTCCTGGGTGTACTGGTCCAGGTCGTCGATGCCGTCCCGGGTGTCGGAGTCGAACGGGATGAAGCCCGGGCCCGTGCCGGCCACGCCGCCGTCGATGTCGCCGCGGCTGTAGCCGTTGGTGGTTTCGTAGGCGCTGATCGAGGTCAGGGTCACGCCGCCGAAGTCGTAGTCGACCTTAATGGACTCGCCGTTGCCGTCGTACTTCTGCGGGTTGTTGGCGCCCCCGTTGTAGAAGACGGAATCCCGGTCGAAGTTGCTGTTGATCTTGTTGCTGCCGGCCGTGAGGATGTTAGCGCGGAAGATCGCGGCGGTGCCGACCAGCGAGCGGTTGTGGGCGTTCAGCAGGACGCTGAGGTCCTCGGTCGGGGTCCACAGCAGTTGGCCGCGGATGGCGTACTCGTCGTAGCCCCCCATCGCGTCCTTCTCGTGGGTGAAGGTGTTGTCGATGTAGTTGTCGCGGTGCTGGCCCAGAACGGCGATCCGGCCGGCCAGCTTGCCTTCGACCAGCGGGCCGCCGACGCCGCCTTCGGCGGTCCACGAACCGTACGAGCCGTAGGTCACCGTGCCGTTGGCCTTGAAGGTCTGGCTCGGCTTGACGCTGTCGAACTTGACGATGCCGGCGGTGGTGTTGCGGCCGAACAGCGTGCCTTGCGGGCCGCGCAGCACTTCAACCTGCTCGACGTCGAAGATCGGCGTGCTCTTCAGCACGACGTTTTCCATGACCACGTCGTCCATGATCACCGAGACCGGCTGCGAGGCGGCCAGGTCGAAGTCGGTGTTGCCCAGGCCGCGGATGTAGAAGCGCGGCGCGGCGCGGCCGTTGGAGCTTTCGACGAACAGGCCGGGCACGCGGCTCGACAGGGCCAGCACGTCCTCGCCGCCGGCGAACAGGGCGTCCAGCTTCTCGCCGCCCATGGTGGCGACCGAGACCGGCACTTCCTGGATGTTTTCCGAGCGCTTCTGGGCGGTGACGATCACATCGCCGAGCGCGGTGGGCGTTTCCTGGGCGAAGGCCGGGACGGCGACGCCGACGGCGAGGGCCAGGGCGGTGAGGGCGGCGCCGCGATGGAGGCGGCTGCGCAGCTTGGTGGCGGTGGTCATTGAAGTATCCCCTTCATGCGTCGGCGGCCCGACGCTTAAGGGTGCAATGCACAATGAACGAGGCGAATCCAAAGGTTTGATGACGTATCGACCGCCGTTGGGTGAAGTTTTTGCTCTGGATGTTACTATTTGACCACGCCGCGACGGGACTGCTCAAAAGCAGATCATAAGTCAGGGATTTATTACTTATTGTCATGGCGCGGACGGTCGATCGCTTACGGCGCAAGGCGTTGATCGGCGCCGTCCTGCAGGAACGAGACGTGGGCCGAGACGACTTTCCAACCGGTTTCGGTGCGGATCCAAACCTGGCTTTGGCGGCCGGGACGTTTTGCCCCTTCGCGGAGGAATTCGACGTTGGCGATCGCGAAATCCCGCCCAAACGTGGTGATTTCCGTCCTTAGGCGCGACCTCGGCGGCGAGCCGCCCGAGCGGCCGATTCGAAAGGCCGCGATCGCCTCGAATCCATAGAGGTTCTCGGCCACGCCGTAGCGCACGGTTTCGGGCGCGTCGCGGAAGAAGCCGTCCAGCGCCTCGACGTCATTGGTCATCAGCGCGGTCTCGTAGGCGTCGACCGCGGCGGTCACCTCGGCCAGCACGTCGGGTTCGTTGACGATCATGCATGCGCCTCCGGAGGCCTGTGGGCGGCGACGAGGCCGGCCCGCTCCAGGCGCAGGGCGGCGGCCAGGGCCAGGTCCTCGCGCCAGGCCGGGGCGATGATCTGCACCCCGATCGGCGGCTTGCCTGGCCGGTTGACCGGCGCGGCGACAACCGGCAGGCCGACGTAGCTGATGGGCTGGGTGTAGGCGCCGAGGTTCTTGCGCACCGATACCTGCTGGCCGTCCATCTCCATGGTCGTCTGGCCGATGCCCGGCGCGGGGCAGACCGAGGCCGGGGCCAGCAGCACGTCGAAATCCTCGAACACGCCGCGCACGGCGTCTCGGAACACCGGGCGATAGCGGCGGGCCGCTTCGGCGACGGCGTCAGGCGTCAGCGCGCCGGCCAGCAGACGGTCGCGGACGGCGGGATCGTAGTCCAGGGGCCGGGTCTTCAGGTCGGGCCAGTGCAGATGGGCGGCTTCGATCGGGGTCAGACAGAAGGCGGCGGCGCGGGCCAGCTCGGCGCCAGGCAGTTCGACGCCGCGCCTAGCCTGCAGGGCGTCGGCGACGATCTCCAGCGCCTCCAACACCTCGGGAAAGGCGCCCTGCGCGAACCAGCCGCCCAGCACGCCGACGCGGAGAGGACCGTCGGCGATGGCTTGCAGGCGAGGGGCGGCTGGTTCGACGGGCCGACGGCAGAGCGGATCCAAGGGATCCGGGCCCTGCATCAGGTCGTAGGCGAGGGCCAGGTCGGCGACCGAGCGGGCGAACGGCCCCACATGGTCCAGGCTCTCGACAAAGGGAAAGGCGCCCTGGCGCGACAGGCGGCCCAGGGTGGGCTTCAGACCGAACACCCCGCACAGGCTGGCTGGGATGCGGATCGAGCCGTTGGTGTCCGAGCCCAGGGCCAGGGGGACCAGGCCGCCGCCGACCGCCGCGGCTGAACCGCCGGATGAGCCGCCGGCGATGCGGGTCGGGTCGTGCGGATTGCGGGTCGGACCGTCGTGGGCGTTCTCGGTGACGAAGCCGTAGGCGAACTCGTCCATGTTCAGCGCGCCGATCAGCACCGCCCCGGCGGCGGTCAGGCGCTGGACGGCGGTGGCGTCGTGGGCGGCGGGGGGCGCGTCGCGGCGGATCCTGGACCCGGCGATGGTGGTCACGCCCTCGACGTCGAACAGGTTCTTCACGGCGAAGGGGACGCCGGCCAGCGGACCGACCGGACGGTCGGCGGCGAGGTCGGCGTCGATGGCCTCGGCCTGAACCAGGGCGCGCTCGGCGAAGACGGCGGTGTAGGCGTTGAACGGGTCGCTCTTCGCGCGGGCGAGCGCGGCTTCGGTTTCGGAACGGGCGGTGGTCTTGCCGCGCTGGATGTCGCCGACGACCGCCAGGGCCGAGCGGAAATCGGCGGCGCTCATGGCTCGAACACTTCGGGCGCCGGCGGGGCGGTGTCGTCGAGGGCGGCCATGAACGTCGCGGCCTGGCGGCGCAGCAGGGCCAGGTTCTCGACAACGCCGGCCCGGGTCTCCGGCGGCAGGGCCAGGCCCAGCGCTTCGGCCCGGGCGTCCGCATAGGCGGCGACCGTGTCGTCGTCGAGGGCCAGGAACGCTGCGAGCGCCGGATCGGTCGCCATGCGGACGAGCTCCACAAGTAAGAAATTTCTTCATAACCGGGATGTGCGGTCGCCGCCAGCACCATAGGCCTCGAACGCGCCGACGCCCACGTCCGCGCCATCCCGGCGGCCGCTCTGCCCGTCGGATGGGCGCCGGCGCGCTTCGCCCCGCCGCGCGGCGGTCGAGACTAGGGTGGGGCGGCCGCCGCGCGCCAACTGAGCCCTGGTAATAGAGGGCTTACTTCATGCGGCATCACCTGGCCTCGGCCCCGGACACGGTGCGCTTCGGGATCTTCGACGCCGCCTTCGACCCGGTGCTGACGGTCGCGCCCGGCGACACCGTGGTGATCGACTGCGTGTCTGGCGGCCCCGAGGTCATGCCGGGCCCGGACGCGGGACTGGCCATCCCGCCCGCCCTGCGGGCGATCCACGACGCCCGGCTCGAGCGCATCGGGCCGCACATCCTGACCGGCCCGGTGGCGATCGCCGGCGCGGAGCCGGGCGACACCCTGGAGGTGCGGATCGAGGCCATCGAGCCCAACAACACTTGGGGCTATTGCGCTGTCCGGCCGTTGGCCGGGACCCTGCCGGACGAGTTTCCCGAGCGCTATGTCAGCCACATCGCCGTCGACGCCGCGGCGGGAACCTGCAAGCCGGCCTGGGGGCCGACCCTGCCGCTGCGGCCGTTCTTCGGCACCACCGGCGTCGCCCCACCGGCCCGCTACGGCCGCCTGTCCAGCCGCGAGCCGCGCGAGCACGGCGGCAACATGGACTGCAAGGAGCTGGTCGCGGGCTCGACCCTGTTCCTGCCGGTCTGGGTTCCGGGCGCGAACTTCAGCGCCGGCGACGGCCATGGCCGCCAGGGCGACGGCGAGGTTTGCGTCAACGCCCTGGAAATGGGCCTGACCGGGACCTTCACCTTCGTGCTGCACAAGGCCGCCCACGTCGGGGTCCGCACCTGGCCGAGCGCCGAGAGCCCGACCCACTACCTGACGCTGGGCTTCAACGAGGACCTGGACCTGGCGATGAAACAGGCCCTGCGGGGAATGATCGACCTGATCGTCTCGCGCTCGTCGCTGAGCCGGGTGCAGGCTTACCAGTTCTGTTCGCTGGCGGTGGACTTCCGCGTGACCCAGACGGTCAACGGCGAGAAGGGGGTGCATGGGATGCTGGAGAAGGGGGTTCTGTTCTAGCCCCCTCCCTGTGGGAGGGGTGTCGGCGAAGCCGACGGGGAGGGGAGTTTGGGCGGCGGCCGCATCCCGGATCGACCGCCGGAAAACTCCCCCCTCCGGTCGCTACGCGACCACCTCCCCCACAGGGGGAGGACTTGGGCCCCTACTTCCGCAGATAGCCTTCCAGCAGCTCCAGCGCATGCGTCAGCCGCGCCCGCCGCCACTCCGGCTTGCTCATGTCGGTGTCCAGCGTCACCGACAGCGAATAGCCGTTGGCCAGGTGGAACCGGCTCATGGCCGCGATGGTCACGTAGATCTGGGCCCAGTCCAAGCCGTCGCGGAAGATCCCCTGCTTCTGGCCGCTGTCGATCAGCCGCTCGATGGTCCGGCGCAGCGGGAACGCGGTCTCGGTGACCTTGCGCGACTGGGAGACGAACTTGCCCTGGATCAGGTTCTCGTTGCGCAGCAGGCCGTCGATGCGCGGGTTCTTCTCGAAATACTCGAAGGTGAACCGCTGCAGCGCGAGAAAGCCTTCCAGCGGCCGGTCGAAGTCGATCTCCAGCTCGGCCTCGCGGCCGCGCAGGTCCTCGTAGGCGGCCTCCAGCACCGCCAGGTACAGGCCCTTCTTGTCGCCGAAGTAGTGGTAGAGCATGCGGATATTGCACTTGGCGGCCTTGACGATCTTCTCGATCCGCGCGCCGGCGTAGCCCGCCTGGGAGAACTCCCGCAGCGCCGCGGTCAGGATCGCCTTGCGCGTCCGCTCGGCGTTGCGCTTGCGGGGCGCCGGAGCGGCGTCGTCGGTCGGTGCGGCCGAAGGCGTCTCTGCCAAGGTGGTCACTGCGTCTTTGCTCCTGCCTCGATCCAGGCGCCCAACTGGGCCCGCTCGTGATCGGTAATATGAGTCTCGTTTCCAAGGGGCATGCTGGTCGAGTCCACCGCGCGTTCGCGGATCTTGCCCGCATAACGCGCCATGCCCGCCGGCGTGTCGAAGGCCGCGCCGTTGGGCGGGGCGGTGAAGCCCTTGTGGGTCGGAACGGCGCCGTGACAGGCCACGCAGTGCTTTTCGACGATCGCCTGGGCGACGGGGAAAGGCACGTCCGAGACCGTTTCGGCCTTGGGCTTCTGGCTGGCGATCACGCTGACGAAGAACACCATCATCACCCCGGCGAAGATGAAGCCCGGCCTGATGATCCCGTGGTGGCGCAGAATGAAGAAGTAGCGGATCGACACCCCGCCCAGGCTGATCATCGCCAGCAGCAGCCAGGCCAGGTGATGGCCCGTCACCACCGGATAGTGGTTGCTGATCATGATGAAGATGACCGGGAGAGTCATGTGGGTGTTGTGGACCGAGCGCTGCTTGCCCATCGCGCCCAGGCGCGGATCGACGGGACGTCCGGCCAGCATGTCGGCGACGATCTTGCGCTGGTTGGGGATGATGATCAGGAACACGTTGCCGACCATGCACGTGCCGATGATCGCGCCGACGTGGATGAAGGCTCCGCGGTCGGTGAAGAGCTGGGTCAGGGCCCAGGTCGCGGCCGTCAGGGCTAGGAACCAGACGACGCCGAACAGGCGCGGTCTCTGGCCCAGCGGCGAGCGGCACAAACCCTCGTAGACGACTAGGCCGCCCAGGATGAAGGCCAGGCCCGTGGCGACGGCGCCGGCCTGGCTGAACGCATGCTTGGAGGCGTCGATCAGATAGACCGGCGCGCCGACGTAGTAGAGCACGATCAGCAGGGCGAAACCCGACAGCCAGGTGGTGTAGGCCTCCCATTTGAACCAGTGCAGATGGTCGGGCATGTGGGCCGGGGCCGTCATGTACTTCTGCGAATGGTAGAAGCCGCCGCCGTGCACGGCCCACAGCTCGCCCTTCACGCCGTCCTTTTCGGGAACGGGAGCGCGCAGATTGTTGTCCAGCCAGACGAAGTAGAACGAGGCGCCGATCCAGGCGACGCCGGCGATCACGTGCAGCCAGCGCAGGGAAAGGTTCAGCCAGGTGGTGACGTCGTAGTCCATCTCAGCCGGTGACCGCGTCTTGCAGTCGAAGTTTCGAGATCAGGCCGATCTGCCTGATCGCTTCGGCGACCTCGGCGGCCTTGTCGTTCTCCAGGCGCGCCTGCATGGCGGCCAGGATCGAGGTCTTGTCGTTCAGCCGCACCGCGACGATGAACGGAAAGCCGAAACGCTCGCGATAGGCGGCGTTCAGGGCGTGGAAGCGGTCGAACTCTTCCTGGGTCAGGCGGTCCAGGCCCGCGCTGGCCTGTTCGGCGTTGCTCTCGGCGGTCAACGTCTTGTCGATCGCCGCCTTGCTGGCCAGTTCCGGGTGGGCGCGGATCAGGGCCAGGCGCTGGTCCTCCGAGGCGGCCTCCAGAACGGTCATGGTCGCGGCATGCAGGGCCTCGACGCTGTCGAACGGCGCGGCGTCATAGGCGCGCTGCACCACCCACGGCGACAGCTCGAACGCGAAGCCCAGGGTGGTGGCGAAACCGGTGCGGTTCATCCGGTTCAGGTCGGACAGGGTCAGGGGCGGGGCGCTCATTTGTTCGCTGCCTTGTAAGGGTGGGTCGCGATCCAGTGCCGCGCGATGTCGATGCGCTTGGCGACCCAGACCTTGTCGCGGGCGGTGATGTGGTTGAGGAAGCGCCGCAGGGCCATGATCCGGCCCGGCTTGCCGACGATCCGGCAGTGCAGGCCGACGCTCATCATCTTCGGGGCGGTCTCGCCCTCCAGATAGAGGGCGTCGAAGCTGTCGCGCAGATAGGCGAAGAACTGGTCGCCGCTGTTGAAGCCCTGGGGCGCGGCGAAGCGCATGTCGTTGGCGTCCAGGGTGTAGGGCGCGATCAACTGCGGCCGGCCGTGCTGGTCGTCCCAATAGGGCAGGTCGTCGGCGTAGCTGTCGGCGTCGTAGACGAAGCCGCCTTCCTGGGCGATCAGCCGGGCGGTGTTGGGACTGGTGCGGCCCTGGTACCAGCCCAGCGGCCGCTCGCCGGTCAGGGCCTCGTGGATCTCGATGGCCTGGGCGATGTGCTCGCGCTCCAGCGCCTCGGGGAAGTGCTGGTAGTCGATCCAGCGATAGCCGTGGGTGGCGATCTCCCAGCCGGACTTGAGCATGGCCTCGACGGCGTCAGGGTTGCGCGCCATGGCCTGGGCCACGCCAAAGACGGTCAGCGGCAGGCCGAAT
Organism: Caulobacter sp. Root1455; assembly: GCF_001426905.1. Taxonomy (GTDB): domain Bacteria; phylum Pseudomonadota; class Alphaproteobacteria; order Caulobacterales; family Caulobacteraceae; genus Caulobacter. Next base: position 71,057 of record NZ_LMFQ01000007.1, on the reverse strand, counting down.
TCCTCGAACAATCGTCGGATGCGCCAGAAGCCGGCCCGCGAACCGTATTCGTAGAGGCTCTCCATCGACATGTGCCGGGCGTCGGGGATCGGCTGGGCGCCGACCATCTCCGACAGGAAGTGCTCGGCCTGCGGGTCGCCGTGCAGCACGCTGCGCTCGGCGCCTTCCTCGTAGTTCAGGACAAACTGCACCGCCACGCGGGCGCCGTTGGGCCACCGGGCGTGGGGCGGGTTCTCGCCGTAGCCGATCAGGTCGCGGGGGTAGTCGCTCATGCGAACACCCCCAGCGCCGCGTCCACCCCGGCCCCGGCCGTGAAGCCGTAGCCCTCGCCGCGCAGCACCGCCTCCAGCGCCGCCAGCGTGGTCAGCACCGCGTGCTTCTTCGCGTTCACGCCCATGGCCCCGATCCGCCAGACCTTGCCCGCCAGCGGTCCGAACGCCGTGCCGATCTCGATCTCGAAGTCGGTGCGCATGCGCGAGCGCACCCGGTCGCCATCGACGCCGGGCGGGATCAGCACGGCGGTGACATTGGTCATCTTGTGGGCCTTGTCGCCGTAGACGCTCAGGCCCATCGCCTCGACCCCGGCGACAACCGCCGCCCCAGCCTGGGCGTGGCGGGCGAAGCGGGCCTCCAGTCCTTCCTCCAGCACCACCCGGGCGCATTCGCGGGCCGCGTACAGCATCGAGGCGGCCTCGGTGTGGTGGTTCAGGCGCTTGTCGGACCAATAGTCCATGATCATCGCCAGGTCGAAATAGTTGGAGGCGATGCGGCGGCCGGCGCCGCTGACGACGCCCGCCGTGGCGATGCCGGCCTCGACGTGCTTGCGGCCGTTGATGTGCGCGGCGGCGCGGTCGGAGATCGTGATCGGGCCCGAGCCCGAGGGACCGCCCAGGCACTTCTGCAGGCCGCCGGTGACGATGTCGGCCTGCCAGGCGTCGACCGGCACGCTCATGCCGCCGATCGTCGCCGTGGCGTCGACATAGAGCAGGGCGTCATGACGCCGGCAGATCTCGCCGATCGCCTCGATGGGCTGGGCCATGGTGGTGGAGGTGTCGCCGTGCACGCAGGCCACCAGGCGCGGGCGCACGCGCTTGACCACGTCCTCCACCGCCTGCGGATCGACGACCTTGCCCCACTCGCCCTCGACCAGGGTGACCTTGGCGTCGCAGCGCTCGGCGATCTCCGACAGCAGCAGGCCGAAGCGCCCGGCGTTGACCACCACCACGTCGTCGCCCGGCGCCAGCACCGACACCAGGGCCGCTTCGATCGCGGCGCGCGAGGTGCCGTCGATCAGGAACGTCCATCGGTTCTGGGTCTGGAACACCTGGCGGTACAGAGCCATGGTCTCGTTCATGTAGCCGGTGAACTCCGGGTCGAACTGGCCCAGCAGCTGCACCGACATGGCCCGCAGCACGCGGGGGTGCACGTTGATCGGGCCGGGGCCCATCAGCAGGCGGGCGGGGTGGTCGAGTTCGCCGAAAGTCTGGGTCATGCGGTGGTCTTCATAGGGCGGTCGAGGGGCCGCCCTCGTCCTTTGACAAGCTCAGGATGAGGGCTACGGGAACGTCGTGGATCAGGCTGCGATCGCATTCAAAACCCTCATCCTGAGCTTGTCGAAGGACGAGGGTTTTGCGCCGCCAGCCGCTCGACGAAATCCAGCATAACCTTCGCCGCCAGGGCGCAGTCGGCCTCGGTCACGGCCTCGCGCGGATTGTGGCTGATCCCGCCCTCGCAGCGGATGAACAGCATGGCGGTGGGGCAGAGGTCGGCGATGACCATGGCGTCGTGGCCGGCCCCGCTGGGCAGGCGGCGCGGGGCCTGGCCCGTCGCGGCGACGGCCTTCTCCAGCAGGGCGGTCAGGCCCGGATCGCAGGGGCTGGCGGCCAGGTCCTGCATCAGGGTGATCGAGACCTCCAGACCGCGCCGGGCGGCGATGGCCTGGATCTCGGCGGTGACGGCCTCGACGGCGGCGTCGCGGGTGGCGGCGACCTCGGCCCGGACGTCCATCGAATAGTCGACCGCCCCGGGAATGACGTTGAAGGCGCCGGGCAGGGCGGTGATCCGGCCCACGGTGCCGACCAGGCCGTCCTGACCTCCCGAGCAGATCCGCTCCAACGCCAGGATCGCCTCGGCGGCGGCGGGGCCTGGATCCTTGCGCAGGTTCATCGGCGTGGTGCCGGCGTGGCCGGCCGTGCCGGTGAACCGCACCATCAGCCGCTTCTGGGCGGCGATGGCGGTGACCACGCCCAGGGCCAGGCCCTCGGCCTCGAGCACCGGGCCCTGTTCGATATGGGCCTCCAGGAAGGCGAAGATCTCGCCCGGCTTGCGCGCGGCTTCCTCCAGGCGGGTGGGGTCCAGGGCGAAGGCCGCGAAAGCCTCGGCCAGGCTGACGCCGTCACCGTCGGTCATCTCCATGACACTGGGCTTGACGGTCCCGGCCACGGCGCGGCTGCAGGTCATCGAGGCGGGGAAGCGCGAGCCTTCCTCGTCGCCGAACGCGATCACCTCGACCGCGAAGGGCAGGCGGCGGCCGGCGCGGGCCAGGGCCTCGACCACGTCGACCCCCAGCATCACGCCCAGAGCGCCGTCATACCGTCCGCCGTTGCGGACGCTGTCGATGTGCGAGCCGATCAGCAGGGCCGGGGCGTTCGGCGTCTCGCCCTCGTAGCGGCCGACCAGATTGCCGGCGTGGTCGCGGCGGGCGGTCATGCCGGCCTCTTCCATCCAGAAGGCCAGGGTCTTGAGCGCTTCATCGTGGGCCGGCGTGAGGAAACGGCGCACCAGCATGCCGTCGACCTCGCTGTAGGGCTCCACGCCCATCAGGTCGCAGCGGGTCTTGGCCCGAACACCGATCTCGTAGGCTTCCGCCACCCTGCCGGGCTCCCCTTTGCCGTACACGCCATCCGTGACATGCTTTGCCTAACATCGGCGAGCCGCAAAGCGCGCGATGATCGGCGACGCGGTACGGCTTCCCGCGCATCTGCCTCGACCAGCGCCAGACCGAACGGCCGGCGCCTGAAGCTAAGTCATAAATCACTTACTTAGCGAATGACAGGGCTGACCCTCGACGAGGTCGGGGAACGCCAGCGCCGAGCCCGCCGTTGGTCACCAGAGTTGGGCTGTCCGGGCACGAACCATGTCGACATCACCGATCGCCCCGCCGCGCAAACTCGTCAAGCGCGTCCAGCGAACGACCGTCGCCAAGGCGATCGAGCTGGCCTCGCGCCTCGGCTACGCGGCGCGGGGGCTGGTCTATCTGGGCCTGGGGTCCATCGTCCTGCTGGCCGCGCTGGACCTGACGCCGCGCGCCAAGGGCGCCAAGGGCATGCTGCGCGCCTGGGCCGAGTGGCCGCTGGGCTGGGCGCTGATCGGCGGGATCGGCGTCGGCCTGGCGGGCTTCGCGGCCTGGCGGTTTCTGCAGGCGGTGTTCGACGCCGACCGGCATGGGCGCTCGCCCAAGGCCTGGGCGGTGCGGATCGGCCAGGCGGTCAGCGGCCTGATCTACGGTGGACTGGCGCTGTCGGCCTTCGAGCTGTTGGACGAGCTGGAGGATGTCCGGGAGGTCGACGAGGAGCAGACCGTCCATCACACCGCCGGCGCTGTTTTGGACCTGCCCTACGGCGACACCTTGCTGATCGCCGCCGGCCTGGCGGTCGTGGCGTTCGGGATCGGCAACGTCATCCAGGGCCTCGTCCAGGATTTCAGCAAGCGGCTGGACTGCGACGACAGGATTTGTCGGCGGGTCGTGCCCCTGGCCAAGGTCGGCTACGGGGCGCGGGGCCTGGCCAGCCTGCCGCTGGGCGTCTTCCTGGTGTTGGCGGGGCTGCAGGCTCGGGCCGCCGAGGCCCGCGGCTGGGGCGGCGCGCTGCAGGCGGTCGAACGCCAGCCCTTCGGAAGCTGGGCTCTGGGCCTGGTCGCGACAGGTCTGATCGCCTTCGGGCTGTTCGGCCTGGTCGAGGCGCGCTACCGCCGCATTCGCCCGCCGCCCGAACTCACGCCCTAGCGTCAGACATCTCCGGCCGGCGCCGGAGCAAGGCTATGGGACCTGGTCACGCGAGAGGGCCATCATCTGCTCGCGCGGACATGTCGCTCAACGCGGGGATCGGCGGGGGGGCCGCGTTACGCGAGGTCTTGACCGGCATGCGGCAAGGGGGACAACCTCAGGTAAATCTGGAGAGATGCAATGATCGTTTCCATCTTGGCCGTTTCTCTACTTCTCGCGGGGGCGGCCCCGCAGGTTCTGGACAACGCGGGCCTGACCACGGCCATCCAGGAGGCGCGCGAGACACCGGACGATCATGGTCAGGCCCTCGCGGGGCGGCGGTTCAAGATTATTCTGCCGGTGGTCTACGGCGATCGCCAGAACCTGAAGACCTACAAGAGCCCGGCCCGCTGGCGCTACGATCGCAAAAAGCGCGAGCTGGAGGTCACCGTCGGCCTGGGCCAGATTTCGTCGCAGAACTACGACCAATTCGACGAGCAGGGGCTGTCGGTGCTGCCGGACCTCCAGACGACCTATTTCCACGTCGAGGAACGCAAGGTTCAGACCAATTTCGAGAAGCGGGTCGTGCCGGGCGGCGCTGGGATGGGCGCCGTCGGCGTGGCCAGCGAAGCCGGGATCCGCTCGCTCGGCGTCAGCTACGGCCTGGCCACGCCCTATCCGCAGACGGACGCGGCGGGCCTGCCCTCGGGCTTCAAGCCGCTGATGATCTCGCGGGTCAACATGGATCCGATCGGCGTCAGGCAGGCGGTCGACGGCATGGTCGTCGTCGTGGAGGGCGAGGTCGTCCCCCTGGCCAACGGCGGTCCGCTGATCTGCGGCAAGTTCCGCGGCTTGCTCTCGGCCGAGAACGTCACCGGCGACAAGCTCAACTTCCTGTCGGACAACCAGTGCTTCGTGACGTCGAACATCGATCGCGTCAGCGTCTATGCCGGCAGGACCTCGGGCGGGAAGAGCGAGCTCCTCAAGCGCTGGGGCAAATAGAACGACCCTGGACGGCCGGCGTCAGCCGGCCATCCACCCGTCCAGGTCCGCCAGGGCGCGCACGCTCATCAACCGCTTCTTGGCGCGACCGCGTTCCTTCAGCGGAATCTTGACCCCGTCGTCGCCGATCTTGGGGGTCTCCATCGGCGGCAGCAGGCCGTAGTTGATGTTCATTGGCTGGAATGAGGTCTTGCCGACTTCGGCTCCCTCGATGTGGCCGCCGGTGACATGGTCGACCAGGGCTCCGAGCGCGGTGGTCGGCGGCGGAGCGTCCAGCGTCTTGCCCAGGCGCTCGGCGGCGGCGAAGCGGCCGGCCAGCAGGCCGGTGGCGGCGCTCTCGACATAGCCCTCGACCCCGGTCATCTGGCCGGCGAAGCGCAGACGCGGGGCGACCTTCATCCGCAGGGACCGGTCCAGCAGGCGCGGGCTGTTGATGAAGGTGTTGCGGTGCAGCCCGCCCAGGCGGGCGAACTGGGCGTTCGCCAGGCCAGGGATCATCCGGAACACCTCGGCCTGGGCGCCATGCTTCAGCTTGGTCTGGAAGCCGACCATGTTCCACAGCGTGCCCAGGGCGTTGTCCTGGCGCAGTTGGACGATGGCGTGGGCCTTGACCAGCGGGTCGCGCGGATTGGTCAGGCCGACCGGCTTCATCGGGCCGTGGCGCAGGGTCTCGCGGCCGCGCTCGGCCATCACCTCGATCGGCAGGCAGCCGTCGAAATAGGGCACGTGCTCCCAGTCCTTGAACTCGGCCTTGGGGCCCTCGAGCAGGGCGTCGATGAAGGCCTCGTATTCGGCCTTGTTCATCGGGCAGTTGATATAGGCGGCCGCGTCGCCGCCGGGGCCTTCCTTGTCGTAGCGCGACTGGCGCCAGGCGATGTCCATGTCGATCGACTCGACGTGGATGATCGGGGCGATGGCGTCGAAGAAGCTGAGCTGGCCCTCGCCGCTGAGATCGAGGATCGCGTCGGCCAGGGCGGGCGAGGTGAGGGGGCCGGTGGCCACCACCACGCTGTCCCAGTCTTCCGGTGGCAGGCCGGCCACCTCCTCGCGGGCGATGGTGATCAGCGGATGGGCCTCGATGCGGCGCGTGACCTCGGCCGAGAAGCCGTCGCGGTCGACGGCCAGGGCGCCGCCGGCCGGGACCTGATGCTGGTCGGCGGCCGACATGATCAGCGAGTCCAGCTTGCGCATCTCGGCGTGCAGCAGGCCCACGGCGTTGAACTGCCAGTCGTCCGACCGGAAAGAGTTGGAGCAGACCATCTCGGCCAGGCCGTCGGTCTGGTGGGCGTCCGTACCGCGCACAGGACGCATCTCGTGAAGAATGACCGGGACGCCGGCCTGGGCGATCTGCCAGGCGGCCTCGGACCCGGCCAGGCCGCCGCCGATGACGTGAACGGGACGGGCGGAATTAGGGGGAGTGCTCATGGGCGCCCTCATACCCCTGCTGGCCACGCGGCGAAACCTGTGTGTAGGCTGGGACCTAACGTGGAGCGCGTCGGGGGGCGGCGATGGCGAGGTTTTCGGTTTCGGGCGCGGCAACGGCCGGTTTCGGTGTGATCGCCCGCGCGCCGCTGGCGGTGCTGGCCTGGGGGCTGGTGATGCTGGTGACCCTGATCGGGCCGATGATGGGCCTGATGTGGATGCTGATCCCGCAGTTCATCGAGATCTTCAAAGCGATGCCCGATCCGGCCTCGACCTCCTCGCCGGCGGCCGACCCTGCCATGTTCGCGCGGATGATGCAGTTGCAGACCAGCATGATGGGCCTGAACGCGATCAGCCTGGTGGGCGGGACGGCGATCAAGGCGGTGGTGGCCGGGGCTGTGTTCCGCGCGGTGCTACAGCCCGACCAGAAGCGCTGGGCCTATCTGCGCTTGGGCAAGTCGGAGCTGTGGCTGGCCCTGGTGACCCTGGTCCAGACCGTACTGTTCATGATGGCCTATTTCGCCGTGCTGATTATCGGCTTCATCCTCGGCATGATCGTCTACATGGCCGGTTCGGCGGCGGGAGACGGCGGCAAGCTGGTCGCCGGCCTGCTGATCGGCCTGGTGATCCTGGCGGCGATCGGGGTCCTGCTCTGGGGCGTCCTGCGCCTGTCGATGGCCGGGCCGATGAGCTTCGCCGAGGGCAAGTTCCTGCTGTTCGAATCCTGGACCTTCACGCGCGGCCAGAGCGGCCGGCTGCTGGGCATGGCCGTGTTGCTGGCGCTGATCCTGATGGCGCTGGAGCTGGTGGTCTATGCGGTCGTCGGGGTGGCGGTCTTCGGATCCTGGAGCGGGATCGCGGCCATGGTCGAGGCCCTGCGCGACCAGCCGCCGCAAGCCTGGCTGCACGCGTTCTGGAAGATCGCGGCGATCGGGGCGGTGGTGCTGTCGTTCCTGGCCGCGTTCGCCATGGCCCTGATCTGCGCGCCCTGGGCCAAGGCCTATCAGGAGCTGGCGGCCTCCGGCGCCAAGGCGTCCTGATCGTCCACGCGGCGCCACGGCCACGTCCCGCGAAATTCAGCGTGACACCCGTCGCGACTCGTCGCCAAGCGGGGGGTGAACCGCTTATGACTCTTGGGATTGAGGGGTTCGCGCGGCGACGGACGAGTGAGGGCTACATGGGCGAGGGATCGGCGGCGATCGGGCGAACCGTTCGCGCCGGAATGGCGGGGTGGACGCCAGGGGTGCGGACCTGCTGGGCCGCGCTCGTCGTGGGCGCGACGCTCGGCCTGGCGCCGCGCGTCCTGCCGCCCAGCCTGGCCTTCCTCGGCCTGCCGCTCGAACTGGCCGCCACGACCCTGGCCTATGGCGCCCTGTACCGCGCCGCGTTCGGCGGCCCCGCCGGCTGGAAGGGCTTGCGTTGGGGCGTCCAGGAGTGGCGGCTGCTGGCCGTCCAGGCCCTGGTCACCCTCATTCTGACCGTCGTCATGGCGGTGCTGGCGGTGCTGGTCGGGGCGGTGGTGGTGGGCGTGGCCAAGAGCAACGCGCCGGGCCTGGACATCACCTCGGTGGACGCCTGGCGCGGCGCGCTGGACGGCCCCGGCGCCCTGGTCGCCGGCCTGCCGCCGCTGCTGTCGATGGTGATCATGCTCTGGCTGTTCCTGCGTCTGTCCCTGGCGCCGGCCGCCACGATCGACCTGGACAGGATCCAGGTGCTCAGCGCCTTTGGGCGCACGCGCGGGGTGGTTCTGGTCCTGGCGGCGGCCGGGGCGGTCCTGGCCGCGCCGGCCGTGATCCTGGTGGTCGTCATCGGCTATCTGCGGGCGATCGCCGGCTTCTCGGAAGGCGCGCTGATCCCCGAGCTGGTCAGCGTCGCGCTGGTCTTCTTCTACCTTATCCCGGTCTGGGCCGCGGCCCTGGTCGACGTCTATCGGCTGCAGCCCGCCCCGCCCCCTGGAACCCTCCGGACATGACCACCTTCTCGCCCGTCCAAGCCGCTCTCGAAGGCGTCCGCATGACGCGCCGCAAGCCGCTGGTCGTGCTGGCCTGGGCCGCCTGCTATTTCGCCATGCTGGTCGCGCTGGGGCTGGTGGTCGCCTTCGCGTTCGGCGGCACGGTGCGGGCCGACCTGGCGCTGCTGTCGCGGACCAACGACTTGCGCGAGCTGATCGACATCGTCGCCCGCCGCAAGGGGACGCTGCTGCCGTTGATCGCCTTCGCCGTCGCCCTGCAGTCGGTGATCAGCGTGGCGATCATGCGGGCGGTGGTGCGGCCGCAGGAACGGCGCCTGGCCTATCTGCGGGTCGGCCCCGAGGAGGCGCGGCAGTTCGTCGTCGCCCTGGTCGGCTGGGTCGTGGCCCTGGTCGTCACGGCCCTGCCCAGCGCCGTGCTGGTGCTGATCGGCGCGGGCCTGATCAGCCTGGGCGCGGTCGAGACCAATCGCTGGGTCGAGGTGCTAGGGGCCATCGCCGTGGCCGGCCTGTCGATCTGGGCCGGCATCCGCCTGTCGCTGCTGTCGATCACCACCTTCGCCGAGGGCAAGCTGGACCTGCGGCGGACCTGGACCCTGACCGACCACCACTTCTGGCACCTGCTGGGCATGTACGCCCTGGCCTTCGTGATCACCTTCCTGGTCAGCGTGGCCCAGACCATCGTGGCGGGCCTGATCCTCAGCCTGTCGGGCGGGGCGACGAACCTGGTGATGCTGGCCCTGACAGGCTTCGCCAACCTGCTGCTGGCGCCGTTCTTCTTCACGGTGCAGATGGTGATCCTGACCGCCGCCCCGGCCCGGGCCTATTACGACCTGCACGAAAGCGAGCTGGCGCCGGCGACGGCTTAGGAAGCGAAAACCTCGTCCTTCGACAAGCTCAGGATGAGGTTTTCCAATGCCGCCGCCTCCACAATGGTCCTCATCCTGAGCTTGTCGAAGGACGAGGACCATGCACGGCGCTTGAATGTGGTCGCGCTCTAGGCGCTCGCGCTTGGCCGCGCGCTCGCCCGCTCGCGCCAGGCCTTCAACCGCTCGGCGTCTTCGGGGACGTCCAGGCCGATGAAGCCGGCGAAGTCGATCGTCGTCAGGGCCACGATGTCGGCCATGCCGTAGGCGTCGCCGGCGATCCATTCGCGGTCGTCGGCCAGCTCGCGGTCCAGCCAGCCCATGGCCTTGGCGGCGACCGGCTTGTTGGATTCGCCGAACTCGCGGTTCTGGACCAGCAGCGACGCGGTCAGCGGGTGGGCGTGGCGCCAGTACATGCCGACCGGGATCAGGATCTGGAACTCGATCCGCCGCACCCACATCTCGGTGCGCGCCTGCGACAGGGCGCAGGTCCCGAACATCGGCGGCGTCGGATGCAGGGCCTCCAGATAGCGGCAGATGGCGACGCTCTCGCTGATCATCTCGCCGTCGTCCAGCTCCAGCACCGGGACCTGGCCTAGGGAGTTGCGGGCCTTGTGCTCGGGCGTCTTGTGGCCGCCCTGGCGCATGCCGATACGGATCTCGGGAAGCTCCAGCCCCTTTTCGGCCGCGAAAATGCGCACCCGGCGCGGATTGGGGGCCGGATTGGCTTCGCCGTAGAGCTTCATGGGATCCTCCGCTCGCGGCCTGTTCCGACCGGTTCAAACGAACGTTAGAATTGGCCGGAGCGTTTGCACAGGGCAAACATTCCAGCCGACCAATCCTTCGGCGGGGACTGTCGCGCGGCCGCGAACCTTGTTAGGCGTGGTCGAGATTGAACGGGGCATGGCGATGGATCAGTTTTCGGCCACGGACGCGGCGCTGGCCGGCTTTCGGGTGGCGCGCGAAAAACCGAAGACGGTGGCCATCTGGGCCGGCCTCATGGCGATCCTGTCATTCATCGTCGCCATCGTCGCGGTGTCGACCTTCGGCGACAAGCTGACCGGCCTGGCCGAGGCTCTGGAAGGCGAACCGGATCCGCAGACCACCCTGGCGGCGATGCGCGGCATGTGGCCCCTGTTCCTGGGCTCGGCGCTCTATGTGCTGGTGACCAACGCGATCCTGACGGCCGCGGTCAACCGCGTCGTCCTGCGGCCGCAGGACAGCGCCGGGGCCTATCTGCGGCTGGGGGCGGACGAACTGCGCCAGGCCGCGGCGCAACTGCTGCTCTATGTGGTGTTGTTCGGCGCCTATCTGATCGGCGGCGTGGCGGCGGTGATCCTGGGCGGGCTCGGCGCCGCCATTGGCGGCGCGGCGCTTGGCGTGCTGCTTGGCGTGACGGCCTTCGCCGGCTTGCTGGCGGGGCTGGTCTTCCTGTCGGTGCGCCTGTCGTTCGTCAACACCCTGGCCTTCGATACGCGCCGCATCGACCTGGGCGCGTCGTGGACCCTGACCAAGGGCCGGTTCTGGCCGCTGTTCGGGACCTATCTGATCGCCATGGTCCTGGCGGTGGTGGTCTATCTGCTGCTGTTCGTGATGATCGCCGCCGTCGGCGCGATCGCCAGTACGGCCATGGGCGGCGGCCTGGCGGCGGCGGGCGACGCCTTGCGTAACGAGGCCGCCACTCTGAAGGACCTGCTCTCGGTGGCCGGCGTGGTCCGGTCGCTGCTGTCGGGTCTGACCTCGATCCTGCTGTCGCTGATCGTCTTCGCCCCGGCCCCGACCATCTACGCCCAACTGAAGGGGCGCGACGTCACCGAGACCTTCGGCTAGGCGCGGCGGATGAGGGACTTCGCGTTCGGCCGGGCGGTCCTGGCGGGCTGGGATCTGCTGCGTCGACGCCCGTTGGCGACCCTCGCCTTGGCGCTGGTCGGCGCGGCGGCCACCCTCGCCGGACGGGTGACGGCGGTGGTCTCCAGCCACTTCGCGGTGGCCGCCCTTTCTCAACCCAGTTCGCTCGTGGCGGCCAACACGGCGACGACCCTGGTCGACATGCTGGCGTTTCTGCTGGTGCTGTCGGTGATCGCGGCGGCCGTCTCGCGGGGCGGAAGGGCGAGGTTCGGCGGCGACGAGGTCCGGCTGTTCATCCTGTCGCTGCTCGCCTTCGTCGCCTTGGGCGTCGTCCTTCTGGCGGTCGGCCTTGGCGGGGGTGTCACGGCGGTGGTCGAGACGAACGGGATCTGGAAGGACGTTGTCATGTTCGCCGCCCTGGCGCTCGGCGTGATCCTGGTTCTCGCCTTGGCCAGCCGCCTGTCGTTGGCCGGGCCCATGACCGTTCAGGACGGTCGGTTGCGGTTCATGGCGTCCTGGCGGCTGACCCGGGAACGGCAGTGGAAGATCTTCGGCGTCTTCCTGGTCACCCTGCTGATGGCCGGGCTGGTTGGGGGCCTGGGCAGTTTCCTGCTGGTCATGGCGATCGCGGCGCTGGGGCTGGATGCGTCCCTGATCTACGACCCTTCCCTGGCGGTCGCGCTGACGGCGGTGGTCCGGTCTATCGTGCTGGTCCACGTTCTGCTGCAGGGGCTTCTGGTCGGTCTTGCCGTGATCCTTCAGGCGGCGCCGGCGGCGCTGATCCGCCAGCACCTAATCGGGGACCCCGTCGCCGATCAGGCCGCGGTGTTCGACTAGGCGGATCGCCGGCCTCGGCGCCGAACCTTGCCATCCGCCAAGCGCGACGCGAGGATGCGCGCCAGTATCGGGGGTGTTCAAAAATGCAATTCAAGGTGACGGAAGCCGCGTTCGCGGGCTTCCGCCTGATCCGGCGCGAGCCTAGGACGATCGCGATCTGGGCGGTCTTCAACCTGGTCGCCGGGATGGCGCTGACAGCGGCGATGATCCAGTCGGGCTTCGGCCGTTTCATGAGCGCGTCGAAAACCGGGACGATGTCTCCCGATTTGATGGTCGGGCTGCTGATCGGCGAGGGCGTGGCGATCGTCGGCACGATCCTGATCGCCTCGGTCATGGGGGCGGCCGTCTACCGCGCGATCCTGCGACCGACCGAGGCGCCCCTGACCCGGCTGCGGTTCGGCGGCGATGAACTGCGGCTGATCCTGCTGTCGGTGATCATGGGCCTGTTGTTCGCCGTGCTGTCCATGGCGCTGTTCATTCCGGTGGCCATCGTCGGCGTCGCGATCGCGGCCGGGAGCGGCTTTGGCCACGGCGAGTCGGTCGGCGCGACGGCCGGCGTGGTCCTGGTGACGCTGCTGGGCTATCTGCTCGTCCTGATCGGCCTGGTCTATTTCGCGGTCCGCCTGTCCCTGGCCGGGGTGATGACCTTCGCCGAGCGCCGGCTGCGGGTGTTCGAGTCGTGGCGCCTGACCAAGGGACGGTTCTGGCCGCTGCTGGGCGCCTATGGTTTGGCCGTGGCGCTGATGATCCCGATCTACCTGGTGATGACGACGCTCTATTTCGGCGTCAGCGTAGCCTTCGCCGGCGGCGACTTCAGCCGGGCCGCGAGCGAGGTCTTCCAGCCCGACATGACCACCCTGGCGGCCTATTTCAGCCCCGCCCGCATCGCCTATCTGGTGTTCGGCGGGGCGGTCGGCGGCGTGCTGACCGCCGTGACCTACGCGCCCGCCGCCGCCGTCTATCGCGACATCGCCGAAACCCGCCCGGAAAACCAGGCCGAAGTGTTCAGCTAGGGGCGGGCCATGACATCCAAGACCCTGCCCTGGCGCGACGCTGTCCTGTTCGGTTTCCGGCTCGTCGCCCGTAGGCCGGCGGCGGCGGCTTGCTGGGCTCTGTTATTCACCGTGGAAAGCCTGGCGGTCAGGGGATCCAAACTGGCTTTCGCGCAGGGCGTCGCGGCCGGGGGAAGTGTCGGACGCCTGGCGGTCGCGACCGGGATCTTCGCGGCGGTCGTCGATCTGCTGGCCTTCGCCATCGTCGGGGCGGCGGTGATGCGCGCGGTGATCCGCCCGGGCGACCGCGGCGCCGCCTGGCCGCGGTTCGGAGGCGATGAGCCTCGACTGCTGTTGCTCGCGGCTCCGGTGCAGGTGATCGGGATTTTGGTCACGGGAATCCTGATCGGCTTGGCCATCGGATTCCTGGGGCTGGGCCCGCGCTCGTTCGGCGCCCTGGGCATGACCGGGACCATGGTCATGCTGGCGATCCTGGGCGCCCGGCTCGCCCTCGCCGCGCCGCTGACCATCGCCCGACGGCGTCTGACGGTGCGCGAGTCCGTCGCCCTGACCCGGGGGCGCCATCTTCAGCTGGCCGGGATCCTGGTCACGGTCATGGTCATAGCCGGCTTGATCAGTGTGTTCAGCCAGTTCGCGCGCGACGTGGTCGCCAACCTGCTGCAGGCCAACCGACCGCCAGGCCTGCTGGGCTCTCCGTCCCTCTCAGAAGCCCTAGAGGCCGCGTTCCCGCTCGGCCAGCTGCCGCTCCGGCTGATGTCGGGCGTCACCAACGCCCTGGCGACGGCGATCCAGGTCGCCCCGCTGGCCCATGCCTGCCGCGAGCTGGCGGGCGACCCGGTTGACCGGATCGCCGCCGAGCCCTAGGCCCGCTTGGCCGCCTTCAGGGCCGCGACCCGTTCCAGCCGCCGCTCCTCGTGGCGGGCCAGGACGTCCTTCAGATAGCGGCCGGTCCAGCTGGCCTCGACCTTGGCCACGTCCTGGGGCGAGCCCACGGCGACGATCTCGCCGCCGCCGTCGCCGCCTTCGGGACCGAAGTCCACCAGCCAGTCGGCGGTCTTCACGACGTCCAGGTTATGCTCGATGACGACCACGGTGTTGCCCTGGTCGACCAACTCGTGCAGCACTTCCAAGAGCTTCTTGGTGTCCTCGAAGTGCAGGCCGGTGGTCGGCTCGTCGAGGATGTAAAGCGTGCGGCCGGTGGCGCGCTTGGACAGCTCCTTGGACAGCTTCACGCGCTGGGCCTCGCCGCCCGACAGGGTCGTGGCCTGCTGACCGACCTTGATGTAGCTGAGGCCCACGCGCTTGAGCGTCTCCATCTTGTCGCGGATCGGCGGCACGGCCTTGAAGAAGTCGGCGGCCTCTTCCACCGTCATGTCCAGCACGTCGGCGATGGTCTTGCCCTTGAACAGGATGTCGAGGGTCTCGCGGTTGTAGCGTTGGCCCCGGCAGACGTCGCAGGTGACGTAGACGTCGGGCAGGAAGTGCATCTCGATCTTGATCAGGCCGTCGCCCTGGCAGGCCTCGCAGCGGCCGCCCTTGACGTTGAAGCTGAAGCGGCCGGGGCCGTAGCCGCGCGCCTTGCTTTCCGGCAGCTGGGCGAACCAGTCGCGGATCGGGCCGAAGGCGCCGGTGTAGGTGGCCGGGTTCGAGCGCGGGGTCCGGCCGATCGGCGACTGGTCGATGTCGATGACCTTGTCGAAGTTCTCCAGCCCCTCGATCCGCTCGTGCGAGGCCGGGGCGTCGCTGGCGTTGTTCAGGCGGCGCGCGGCGGCCTTGTACAGGGTCTCGATCGTGAAGGTCGACTTGCCGCCGCCCGACACGCCGGTGATGCAGGTGAAGGCGCCGACCGGGATCTCGCCGGTGACGTCCTTCAGATTGTTGCCCCTGGCCCCGACGACCCGCAGCATCTTCTTCTTGTTGATCGGCCGGCGCTGTTCGGGCACCTCGATCTCGCGGACGCCGGTCAGGTACTGGCCGGTGATGCTGTCGGGATTGGCCATGATATCGGCCGGCTTGCCCTCGGCGACGATCTCGCCGCCGTGCACGCCCGCCGCCGGGCCCATGTCGATCACATAGTCAGCGGTGAGGATGGCCTCTTCGTCGTGCTCGACGACCAGCACCGAATTGCCGAGGTCGCGCAGGCCCTGCAGCGACTGCAGCAGCCGGGTGTTGTCGCGCTGGTGCAGGCCGATCGACGGCTCGTCCAGCACGTAGAGCACGCCGGTCAGGCCCGAGCCGATCTGGCTGGCCAGGCGGATGCGCTGGCTCTCGCCGCCCGACAGGGTGCCCGAGCCGCGCGACAGGTTGAGATAGTCGAGCCCGACGTCGACCAGGAACCGCAGGCGGTCGTTGATCTCCTTCAGGATCCGCCGGGCGATCTCCATCTGCTTGTCGGAGAGCTGGGCTTCCAAGCCGGCGAACCAGTCCTTGGCCGGACGGATGGCCAGCATCGAGACGGCCGAGATGTCCATGCCGGCGATCTTCACGGCCAGGGCTTCGGGCTTCAGGCGCTTGCCGTGGCAGACCTCGCAGGGGGTGTCGGACTGGTAGCGGCCCAGCTCCTCGCGCACCCAGCTGGAGTCGGTCTCGCGCCAGCGGCGCTCGAGGTTCGGCAGCACGCCCTCGAAGGGCTTGGCCACCTCGTATTTGCGGGCGTTGTCGTCGTAGACGAACTTGATCTTCTCGCCCTTGGAGCCTTGCAGCACGATCTGGCGGGCGCTTTCCGGCAGCTTGTGCCAGGGCTCGTCCATCGAGAAGCCGTAGTGGCGGGCCAGGGCCTGCAGGGTCTGGGTGTAGAGCGGCGAAGGCCCTTTCGCCCAGGGCGAGACGGCGCCCTTGTGCAGGCTCTTGTCCTTGTCGGGAATGACCAGGTCGGCGTCGAAGGCCAGCTTGGCCCCCAGGCCGTCGCAGGCCGGGCAGGCGCCCGCCGGGTTGTTGAACGAGAACAGCCGCGGCTCGATCTCGGCGATCGTGAAGCCGCTGACCGGGCAAGCGAAGCGTTCGGAGAACAGCAGCCGGCGCGGCTCCTTCTCGCCCTCCTCGACATTGGCCCACTCGGCCACGGCCAGGCCGTCGGCCAGGCGCAGGGCCTGCTCCATCGAGTCGGCCAGACGCTGCTCCATGCCCGGCTTGGTGACGATGCGGTCCACGACCACGTCGATGTCGTGCTTGAACTTCTTGTCGAGAACCGGGGCGTCCTCGATCGGATAGAACTCGCCGTCGATCTTCAGCCGCTGGAAGCCGGCCTTCTGCCACTCGGCGATCTCTTTCCGATATTCGCCCTTGCGGTCGCGGACGACCGGGGCCAGCAGGTAGAGACGGGTGCCTTCGGGCAGGGCGGTGATCTTGTCGACCATCTGGCTGATGGTCTGGCTCTCGATCGGCAGGCCGGTGGCCGGCGAATAGGGAACGCCGACCCGCGCCCACAGCAGGCGCATGTAGTCGTGGATCTCGGTGACCGTGCCCACCGTCGAGCGCGGGTTGCGCGAGGTGGTCTTCTGCTCGATCGAGATGGCCGGCGACAGGCCCTCGATCAGGTCGACGTCCGGCTTGCTCATCAGCTCCAGGAACTGGCGGGCGTAGGCCGAGAGGCTCTCGACATAGCGGCGCTGCCCCTCGGCGTAGATGGTGTCGAAGGCCAGCGAGCTCTTGCCCGAGCCCGACAAGCCGGTCAGCACGACGAGCTCTCCCCGCGGGATGTCGACGCTGACGTTCTTGAGATTGTGCTCCCGCGCGCCGCGCACGCGGATGAAGTTCAGTTGTTCAGCCATGTTTTCCGGAACGCGTGGGGGCCGTGGGGGGAGCCGCGGCGCGACGGCTATATGTAGGGCGCGGGACGGGAATTAACACAAGAACAAGATGCGAACAAATGTCGCGGGTGCGTGCTTGCTCCAGCTGCTGACAGTAGGTGTCAGCAGGAGGCTCGCTGTGTGGTCAAGCTCGCCCCTTGTCTAAGTCCGGCGAAGGTTCCTAAGGTTGTCGCATGAACAGGGTTCGCCAGATTCTCGCCGCCGCCGCTTCGTTCGCCGCCCTGCTCGTGGCCGCGCCCGGCCACGCCGCCGAGCCGTCGGTGTTCGCGTCGCTGGACATCAACAAGGCGCAGGGATGGGCGGACGCCCTGGCCGCCTGCGACATGACCCGGTTCTTCCTGTCGAATCCCGACCTGGAGGCCGGCACGATCATCGCGCCAGGCGGGGGCATTCTCTACAAGCCGCTCTTCATCCCGGAAAAGACGCTCTACACGCCCTCGCTGAACGACGCGCTCGACACCTTGGTGCTGGTCGGCCAGGTCAAGCGCGAGGAGGTGGTCAAGGCGCGCTTCCAGTTCGCCTCGACCCTGATCCCGCGATTCCATAAGGCCGGCGAGGTCGACAAGGCCTTCCTCAAGGACCAGATGAAGCTCTGCAACGTCCTGACCGACGACGTGAAGAAGCGTTACGGCGGCTAGAGCGTGACAGCCGAAAGTGGATGCCGGTTTCGGCGTCCGTCACGCTTCTGAACTAGAGCCGCGCCGCCGCCAGGATCGGGCCGCCGTTCTTGGCCTGGACCAGCACCGCCGTGCGCAGGGCCGGATCCGCGGGCGGCAGGGTGGCGAACGCGACGGGCGCGCCGTTCCAGCCGCCCAGCCGGGTCAGTTCACGGACCACGTCGCGGTGGGGCAGGGTCTTGCCGTTGTTCTCGCCGCGCTGGATGGCCACTTGCTGGACGCGCGGATCGTAGCGCACCAGCCAGACATCGGCGCCGGCCTTGGGCGCTTGGCCCGCTCCGATCTCGACCCGGCCGCGCGACAGGGCGACGCTGGCGTCCACGGCCGGCCGGGCGCGGCGCAGGGCGGCGTCAAGCTCGCGGGCGTTCACGCCGATCAGGTCTTCGCGGCCCTCGACCACCATCTGCGGCGTGCCCAACTGGGCGCCCAGGCCGCGGGCATAGGCCTTCTGCCGGTCGGTGAAGGCCGGCTTGGCGAAGGTGTCCTTCCAGCCCAGCTGGTCCCAATAGGTGACCCCGAAGCTGAGCGCCAGGACATCGGGCCGGTCGGCGACGGCGTTGAGATTGGCGTTGGCCGGCGGGCAGGACGAACAGCCCTGGCTCTGGAACAGCTCCAGCACCACCGGGCGTTGGGCCGAGCCGCCGGCGGCCGCCCCCGGGGCCGACAGGGCCCAGGCCCCGACGGCCGCCGCCAGGACGCCGCCGGCCGCCAGGCTGGCCCAGGCCGTCTTCCGCATCGTCGTTCGTGTCATGGCGCGCGTCCCTGTTGACCGTCGAGGATCAGTTCGCGGCGGGGCGGGTCAAGGTTACAGCGTTCACGAACAATAAACCGCCTTTGGAAGCGCAACCTTCAGCACCGCCGGTGTCTAACGAAGCAAGGCCGCGCATCGAGCGCGCCGTTCGAGGACGACCAGCGTGGCCAAGGCGGCGGCGAAAATGGATGCGAAGCCGGCGACCCCCGCGGCCTCGGAAGCTCCGGCCAAGGGCAAGGGCAAGGGCGGCAAGGCCGCCAAGGTCGCTCGCCAGCGGTCCGAGATCGACGACATCATCACCCTGGTGGTCTGCGTCGCCTGCACGATCTGGGCCCTCAAGATCATCGTCGACCTGGGCGCGCTGAGCTTCTAGGCGGCTCGATCGGCGTCGCCCGATCTTTCAGCCGTCAAAGACGCTGTCATCCCGGACAAGCGCGCAGCGCCGATCCGGGACCGACGCGTGAACTCGGCGCTTCCGGCGGTCCCGGATCATCGCTGCGCTACGTCCGGGATGACAGCTCTAGGATGTAGCTGGAGCAGTTACCCCAGCACCGCCGCGGCCGCGCCTTTCGGTGGACCGCTCAAGGCCGCGTCCAAGGCCGCCACCAGGCGTTGGGCCGCGATCGGCTTGGCCACGAAGCCGTCCATGCCGGCGGCGAGATAGCGGTCGGTCTCGTGGGTCAGGACGCTGGCGGTGACCGCCAGGATCGGCGTGCGGCTCCGGCCCTCGACCACCTCGCGCGCGCGGATGACCCGACCGGCCTCCAGCCCGTCCATGCCCGGCATGTGGATGTCCATCAGGATGGCGTCCCAGGGGGCCGCCTCCCACATCGCCACCGCCTCGTGACCGTCCCGCGCCACGCCGCAGGCGACGCCCATATGGCTCAGCATGGCCTGGAGGACGGTGCGGTTGGTGGCGTTGTCGTCGACGACCAGCATCTTCAATTCGCCGTCCATCGCCGGTTCGTCGTGCGCCGCTTGCGCGGGCGCCGGCGGGGCCAGCGGCGCCAGGGCCGGGCAGGGCGCCTCGAAGGTGAAGCAGGCGCCGCCCTGGGCCGGGCTTTCGAAGCTGATCTGGCCGCCCATCAGCGTCATCAGCTCGCGGCAGATGGCCAGGCCCAGCCCGCTGCCGCCCGTGCGGCGCGTGCTCGATCCGTCGACCTGGACGAACTTCTCGAAGATCTGGGCGCGGCGGGCCTCGGGCACGCCCAGGCCGGTGTCGGTCACGGCGCAGGTCAGGGTCGAGGCGTCGCCGCCGATGCGCACGGCCACGTGGCCCGAGTCGGTGAACTTGATGGCGTTGGAGATGAGGTTGCTGAGCACCTGGCGCAGCCGCGCGACGTCGCCGTCGCGCCAGCCTCCGGCTCCGGGCGCGACCTCGAGGGTGAACGCCAGACCCTTGTCGTGGGCCAGGCCGCCATAGAGTTGGCCCAGGGTGTGGGTCAGGGCGTCCAGGTCGAACGGCGCCCGGACGATCTCCATCTTGCCCGCCTCGATCCGCGAGATGTCGAGCACCGCGTTGATCACGTCCAGCAGGGTGGCGCCGGAGTCGTGGATCATGGCCAGACGGGCGCGCTGGGCGGCCGACAGCGTGTCCCGCTCCATGGCCTGGGCCATGCCCAGCACGCCGTTCAGGGGCGTGCGGATCTCGTGGCTCATGGTCTCGAGGAATTCGGTCTTCACCCGGCTGGCGGTCTGGGCGACGACGGCCAGCTCCTGGGCCTCGGTCCGCAGGCGGCGGTTCTCCTCGAGCTCGGACTCGAGCTTGCGGTTGAGGGCGTCGGACGCCAGGCGGGCCCGCAGTTCGCGCATCACCGCGCCGCGCATCAGGGTCGACATGCCCAGGGCGGCGAAGGCGCCGGCCACGCCGATGAAGCCGTACTGGCTGACCAGGTCGCCCGGCGCGTTGCGGGCCATCAGCACAAGGCCGACGGTCGCCGCGCCGACGCTGGCCAGGGCCACGCGCCGGGTCGGGGCCGAGGTGGCGAACACCAGGGCCATCAGCACGAAATAGACCAGCTTGGCCGGTTCGAAGTGGAAGGACTGGTAGGCCGCGACATTAGCCATGAAGAGCGCGTTCATCGCCACGGCGGCGGCTTCCAGCGCCGGCATCCGGGGCGGGTTGGTCTTCAGCCGGCGCCATAGCCAGAATCCGGCGGCGGCGGCGACCACCGCCAGCCCCTCCAGCACGACCAGGGCCGCGCCCTTTTCATAGAAGGGGTGCGACAGGCTGATCACGCAGTAATAGGTCGCGGCGGCCACCAGATAGCCACGCAGAATCGGCAGGTACGACCCGACGATTTCCTGCGTCGGTATGGGCTCGAGCCTGCCGATCGTACGCCTCATGAGCTGCGCGCCCTTTCTGCCTTCTGGCTTGAGCGGCACCCTAGGAGATCGGGGTTAAGTTGCAATTGAGACCGCTACCGTTCGCGGACGAAGTCTAGGTCGCGCGGTCGATCCTTGCAGCGTAGCAACCGGGCTTGGCGTAATGGGCATGCAGGTAGGCCACGTCGGGATTTTCCAGCATTCTCTCGATCACCGGGACGGCGACGGCGCCCTCGATCACGTCGGCGTCGCGCAGCATGCCGGCCGCGTCGAATCC
Source organism: Caulobacter sp. Root1455 (assembly GCF_001426905.1). Lineage (GTDB taxonomy): Bacteria > Pseudomonadota > Alphaproteobacteria > Caulobacterales > Caulobacteraceae > Caulobacter. The sequence continues at coordinate 50,279 of NZ_LMFQ01000007.1, read as the reverse complement.
GCGCAGGGACAGCAATCGGCGGCGCAGGGCCGGGGGCAGGGCGTCGTTGGTCGAGGCCGGGGCCCGGGCGGCTTCACGGACATAGATGGCGTGGCGCGAGCGGAACGGCGTGTCGGCGGCCTGATGCTCGTGGTTCAGCAGGATCAGGGTCTCGCCCGGCGCGGCGTCCTCCAAGGTCACACGGCACGGAAAGGCGAACGGCGCGTCGGCGACGACGCGCAGCATGCCGCGCTCGGCCAGGGTCGCGTCGTCGAGGGCGAACAGCGGCGCGAACGGCTCGATCGGCAAGCTGGAAACGGTGAAGGACATGGCGGGCTCCTGAGATCGGAGCCTGATCCTGACGTCGGCCGGACCAGGCCGACACCCGATCCTTGCGGTCGGCCGAAACTTGCCGAACGCCGGTCGATCGCTTAGAAAGTCGTGCTCGAAACCCCGGGCCGACCGATGGAGGCAACCATGGACATTGCGATGGACGACCGTTTCGCCCTTCCCACTGACCTGACCGTGGTTTCCCATGCCCGCCTTCATCACCCTGGATTCCGTCAGCGCCGCCGCCCCTGACGGCCGCGTTCTCTTCGACCATCTGAACCTGACCATCGGGGCCGAGCGCATCGGCCTGGTGGGCCGCAACGGCGTGGGCAAGTCCACGCTGCTGTCGCTGATCGCCGGGGCCCGCGCGCCGACCTCGGGGACGATCAATCGCGCCGGCGTCGTCGGGGTGCTGCCGCAGCTGCACGCCCCGCCGCCGGGCGCGCGCCTGGCCGACCTGCTGGGCGTCGGACCCGCCTGGGACCGGCTGTGCCGCATCGAGGCGGAGGAGGGGACGCAGGAGGACCTCGTCGAGGCCGACTGGACCTTGCCGGGCCGCGTCGCCGCCGCCCTGGCCGAGGTCGGGCTGTCGCGCTGGGACGCCTCGCGTCCGGCGGCCGAGCTCAGCGGCGGCCAGATGACCCGCGCGGCCTTGGCCGGGCTGCTGATCGCCGCTCCCGACGTCGTCCTGCTGGACGAGCCGACCAACAATCTCGACGCCGCCGCCCGCAGCCTGCTGGCCGACGTGTTGCGGCGCTGGAAGGGCGGGGCGGTGGTGGTCAGCCATGACCGGGCCCTGCTGCGCGGCATGGACCGCATCGTCGAGCTGAGCAGCCTGGGCGCGACCAGCTACGGCGGCGGCTACGACCTCTACGCCGAACGCAAGGCCCAGGCCGTGGCCGCCGCCGAGCACGACCTGGAGGCCGCCGAGCGCCAGGTGCGCCAGGCGGCCCGCGAGGCCCAGGTCGCCCGTGAGCGCAAGGCGCGCCGCGACGCCGCCGGCCGCAGGTTCGCCGCCAAGGGCAGCGAGCCGAAGATCCTGCTGGGCGCCCAGGCCGAGCGGGCCGAGCTGAGCGGCGCGCGCGATGGACGGCTGGCCGATCGCGCCGCCCACGACGCCGCACAGGCCCGCGAGGCCGCCGACGCCCGGGTCGAGCGTCTGCGCCGCCTGGCCTTCGACCTGCCGTCCTGCGGCCTGCCCGCCGGGCGGCTGGTGCTGGATTTCGACGCCGTCGGCCTCGCCTATCCGGAGGGGCCGCCGGTGCTGTCGAACCTGAGCTTCCGTCTGACCGGTCCCGAGCGCGTGGGATTGGTCGGCGCCAATGGGACGGGCAAGTCGACCCTGATCCGGCTGGCGACCGGCGGCCTCGCGCCCACCGCCGGCGCCGTCACCCGCGGCGTTCCGGCGGCCCTGCTGGACCAGCGGGCGGCGGTGCTGGACGAGACCCAGACCATCCTGGAGAACTTCCGTCGCCTGAACCCGGCCGCCGGCCAGAACGAGGCCCACGCCGCCCTGGCGCGGTTCCTGTTCCGCAACGTCGCCGCCCACCAGACGGTGGCCACGCTCAGCGGCGGCGAGCGCTTGCGGGCCGCCCTGGCCTGCGTGCTGATGGCCGCCGAGCCGCCCCAGCTGCTGATCCTGGACGAGCCGACCAACCACCTGGACCTCGACTCGGTCCAGGCGGTGGAGAGCGCCCTGGCGGGCTATGACGGCGCCCTGCTGATCGCCAGTCACGACCAGGACTTCCTCGACGCCGTGGGGGTGGAGCGGCGGATCGTCAGTGATGCCGGTCCACGAAGTTGATCAGCGACGCGATGGTGAAGCTTGCCGGATCCTCGCCCTCCAGATCCGGCTGGAAGGCCGGAAAGACGCTCAGATAGGAGAACTGGTCGTTGAGCAGCAGCGCCGCGAAGGTCTCCGCCACGATCGTGCTGCCCACCACGCCCAGCCGGTGACCGCCAAGCGATCCGCCGTCCTTCTGGGTGATCTCGGCCTCGCGCAGCACATAGTACCAGAGCGGGGCGTTCATCTTGAACCCATGGAACTGGTCGTACACGGCCAGGCGCTTGGCGGCGGTCGCCGCATCGAGGTTGCCGGGGTCGCGCCACAGCGCGTCGTCGCTCAGGGGCGTCTCGCCGATCGCCAGGGCGACGCGCTGGCCGGAGGGCAGGCCGAGCGCGCGTCCCCGCACCAGGTTGCGGGCCGCCAGCGAGCGGCGCCAGTCGGGCGTCTGGCCCTGCATCTCGGGAAGCTCGGCGAGCTGGCCGACCAGCAGGGAGTCGATCCGGTAGCTGGGCTGCGGAACGATCTGACCGTCGAGGGCGCTCGTGGCGGCCACTCCGGCGAAGAAGAAGCTCCAGTCGATCCCCCAGAAATCGGGGAGGGGGCCAAAGCCGTTCAGATTGTTGCGGGGTTCGGGATCGCCCGAGAACACGGGGATGCGCGGGTGCTTTGCGTCGATGTCGGTCAGCACCGGATTGTTGAGCGAATAGCTGGGCCGGATCATCGAGTGGCCGAAGCGATAGGCCGCCACCGCGAATTCCACCGGGATGAAGGGGTAGGTTTCCGGCTCCTTGCGATAGAAGCGCAAGGCGGGCAGACCCTGGCTGAAATAGGTCGCCCAGACGTTCCGGTCGAGGATCGTCTTCAGGAAGTCGTTCACCACCAGCCACTGGTAGTGGAAGCGCACCTGCTGCTGGACCTTGAGAAAGCGATCGGGCGTTCCCTGGGGCGTCAAGCCGATCAGGATGTTGTGGAAGTCGGTGAACAGGGCGTGGAACTGCGAGACCAGCTTGTTCTCGTCGTTGCGGGGATCGCCCGTCATGGCCCGGCCGTCGGCGTTGCGGGCCAGGTCGAAGCGCGGCGGCAGGCCCGTCGGCGCCTTGTCTTCTCCCTGGTGCAGGCTGCAGAACCCGTCGGCGGCCCTGTAGAGATAGGGCTGATCCGAGGGGCCCTTGCCGTAGAGGCTGTCGAGGTCGAAGCGCGAGGTCCGGAAGTCCTGCACGGCGCGGGGATCGTTCACCCGGTCCAGGCTGGACGCGGTGTCGAAGGTCAGGTCGTGGTCGATGAACTGGCCGAAATAGGTGTAGCCGGCGGTGATTTCCGGGTTCTCGTCCTCGGGCTCCGCCTCGGTGATCGGGGCGCCGGGATCGGCCTTGAGCATGCTGCCGGCCAGCGCGATCAGCGCCTCCAGCGAACCGGGGAAGGTGGTCTGGGTGTCCGCGCCATAGACGGCGACGGGAAGGTCCGGAAACATCCGGCCGAACCGTCCGAAGCCTGACTCTGATCGGACCAGGTCCTGGACCTCGACCCCGGTTGGCGGCAATCCGCGAAGGAGCCGCCCGTGTTCGCTGGACATGCGTGTCTCTCCGTTCGGCGCGGGCGGCCGGCCGCGCGGACCAGGCCCCTTCGCTGGGTGGAACTGATGGCGTCCGGAGCGGCTGGCGACGGCCCGGACGACGCAGCGTCCCATCATCCGCCGAAGCCCACGCGTGACGGCGGTCACGGTCGTGGAGCCCATGCGCATCGCCCCGCCCCCGCGATGGAGCGGGGACAGGGCGAGGTGGTCTTTGGCGATGTGAAGCGGGGCGACGCGCCTCGGTCCGACGAGCGGATATCGCCCCCGGCGAGCCTTAGGCCCGTTGGTTCAGCGTGATCGCCGTGCCGTTCTGGCGATAGGCCGCGCCCTGGGCGCCGGGGCCGTAGCCGGAGGCGGTGGGGCGTTGTTCGGCGACTTCCTGGGCGATGGCGCGAACCAGGCCTTCGGTGACGGTCTTGGCGGCGGTGACAGCGCGGCCCTGGCGGGCCAGGACGGAGTCGAAGGCCTCGGTGGCGCGCACCAGGCGTTGGCGGCGCTGGAGCGAGGCGCCCGACACCAGGGCGACGTTGCCGCGGACCCGGGTCGACTCGTGGCGATAGAGGTTGGCCAGCTTGGCCACTTCGTCGACGTACTGCGCCGCCTCGTGCGGACGACGAGCCTCGAAGGCGGCCGACTGCCGGGCGATCAGGTCGGTCAGGCGCTCGGTCAGGATGATCAGCTGTTCGACGCGGTCGTCGCAATCGAGGGCGGTGAGGGCCATGGGCTACTCCTTCAGACCTTGCATCTTCAGCATTTCCTTCTGCACGGCGGCGGCGACGCCGATGCCGCCGGCCTTGGAGACCTGCTTGGCCATCTCCTCGGCCAGAAGGGACTTGAACATGTCCTCGCCGGCCCCGCCGCCGCCGATGTCCGGCGTCTTCATGCCGGCCGTCATCGACTGCATCATCACCGACAGGAACGAGGCCTCGAACTTCTGGGCCGTCTCACGGATCTTGCCGCGCTTGAGCAGTTCGGCGGTGGAGGCGGCGGTCGGGCCGACGATGTCGACGCCAGAAGTCATGGGCGGGGTCGCGATCGTGGAGAGGTTCATCACATCACCTCGATTTCGGCTTGCAGGGCGCCCGAGGCCTTGATGGCCTGCAGGATCGAGATCATGTCGCGCGGGGTGACGCCCAGGGCGTTGAGGCCGCCGACCAGGCTCTTGAGCGAGGCGCCGCCGCCCAGGGTCAGCAATTGCCGGCCGGTCTCTTCGTTGACGCTGACGGTCGACTGCGGGACGACCTTGGTCTGGCCCTGGCTGAACGGGGCCGGCTGGCTGACGGCCGGAGTCTCCTGGACCGAGATGGTCAGGTTGCCCTGGGCGATCGCCACCTGGCTGATGCGGACGTCGTCGCCCATGACGATCACGCCGGCCACCTCGTCGATGATCACCTTGGCCGGGGCGTCGGGTTCGACCTCCAGGTTCTCGATGGCGGTGACGAAGCTGATCATGTCCATGCCGGCGGGCGGACGGACCGCGACGATCGTCGGGTTCTGGGCCTGGGCGCAGTTGGGGAAGCGGCCGTTGATGGCGTCGGCGATGCGGCGCGAGGTGGTGAAGTCCGGATTGCGCAGGGTCATGCGCAGCACGTCCATGCTCACCATCTGGAAGCCGGTCTCCTTTTCGATGATGCCGCCGGCGGCGATCCGGCCCGCGGTCGGAACACCTTTCGTGACAGAACTGCCCGAGGCCCCGCCGGCCGAGACCGCGCCGGTCTGCACCGAGCCCTGGGCCACCGCGTAGGTCTGGCCGTCGGCGCCTTGCAGCGAGGTGACCAGCAGGGTGCCGCCCAGCAGACTCTTGGCGTCGCCGAGGGTCGAGACCGTGACGTCCATGCGCGCGCCGGCCGCCGAGAACGGCGGCAGGTTGGCCGTGACCATGACGGCGGCGGTGTTCTTGGTGTTGAGGTTGCCGTCGCGGACGTTGACGCCCTGGCGCTCGAGCATCGCTTCCAGGCTCTGCTTGGTCATCGGCGCGTTGCGCAGGCTGTCGCCCGAACCGTTCAAGCCCACGACGATGCCGTAGCCGACCAGCTGGTTGTCGCGCACGCCCTCGAAGGCGACGATGTCCTTGATGCGCGACTTGGCGTCGGCCGGGGTCGAAACCAGGGCGACGGCGGCGAGGGCGAGGCCCAGAACGGAAGCAAAGAATGAACGAGACATGGCGATCCTGCGGCGGGGTGGCATCCCCGCGCCGTCCCATGCGAGAACCGGGCCAGTCTGAATGTGTTGAAAAGCCCAATGAAATCAGTCGAAAGGCGGCGATTTTCTGCCTGCGACATTCTGGTTCGGCAGATTCTGCCCGGCATTAACCATACCGCAAGCGGCGCCCAGCAAGATGTGGTTAACGGGGAGGGGGTGACTCCCTTGATCGGCAGTCGGAACAGGATTTCGTCATGAAGGTTTCCAGCACGGGAGGCGCGGGCGCGGTTGGCGCATCGCGGGCCAAACCGGTGGGCGGCGGATCGGGGTTTTCCCTACCTTCGGTCGGCGGCGCCGGCGCCGCTTCCGGAGTCGCCCAGACGGGCGGCGTGGCCGGGATCGGATCGCTCGACGCGCTCCTGGCCCTGCAGGCCGACATGGACCCCACCGAGCGCAAGCGCCGGGCGGTGAAGCGGGCCGGCGGCCTGCTGGACCTGCTGGACGCGCTGAAGCTGGCCACCCTGGACGGCGAGGTTTCCACCGGCACGCTGTCGCGACTCAAGAGCGCCGTGCGCGAGCATCGCGAGGCGACCGACGATCCCAAGCTCGAAGCCATTCTCAATGAAATCGAGACCCGCGCGGCCGTCGAGGCGGCCAAGCTCGAACAGATGCGACTGGGCTGAAAACGCTGATGAAACCGTATCTTAAGAAACACGGTTCTCTGAATATCCCCAGAAACGCGGCATTCGTGCACGGCGGTGAACACGCCGCTCACGCGACGTTCATTGAACCGGGCTATCGTTTTGGTATAAGCACCCGGCCTGACCTGGGCGGAGTTCATCGGGGCGTGAGGCGTTAATGCAAACGGCCACTGTTCTTAAGGTACCAGACTCGTATCGTCCGTCGGATGACGAGCCTTTCATGAACGAGCGTCAGCTTGAGTATTTCAAGCAGAAGCTCCTGGCATGGAAAGAAGAGATCCTCCGCGAATCTCGCGAGACGGTCTCCCATCTGCAAGCTGAGACTGAAAACCATGCCGACCTCGCCGATCGCGCGTCGTCGGAAACTGATCGGGCGCTGGAACTTCGCACCCGGGATCGTCAGAGAAAACTTATCTCGAAAATCGACCAGGCGTTGCGCCGAGTCGAGGACGGTTCCTACGGCTATTGCGAGGAAACCGGCGAGCCGATCGGTTTGGCTCGACTGGACGCGCGGCCCACCGCGACGCTCAGCCTGGAAGCCCAGGAGCGTCACGAACGTCGGGAACGGGTTCACCGCGACGACTGAGGTCACCGACCTCGACTGGATGTGTTTTCGAGCGGCCCCGCCCCACGGCGGGGCCGTTTTCGTTTCGGGTGTTTCCATGGTCGGACTGAGGTGATTTGCTGAAGTCTTCGCCCCGGAAGGGCCGCGGCGACCGGGGAATTTCATCATGACCATGACGCGTCGCCATCTCCTGGCGACCAGCACGGCGGCCGCGAGCCTCGCGCCCTTCGCCGCCGCCTTCGCCGCGCAGGCCGGCTCGCCGGTCGCGGGACCCGTCGCCGACGCCAAGCTGGCCGCCCTGCTGGACAGGTTCGTCGAGCAGATGCTGACCGACTCGCCGGAAACCGCCACCTCGCTGGGCCTCGACAAGGGCGCGCGGGCCGGGCTGAAATCGCGGCTGTCGGGCGCCTCGACCGCCGATCGCCGCGCCCAGGTGGCCGCCGCCGCCGACCGGGTCAAGCGACTGTCGGCCATCGACCCCAAGAGCCTGAACCCCCACGACCTGACGATCCGCGACACCGTGCTGGCCGCCCAGACCCTGACTGTCGAGGGCGGGGCCTTCTCGTACGGCGTCGACTACGCCAACCCCTATGTGGTGACCCAGCAGAGCGGCGCGGTCTCCGGCGTTCCCGAATTCCTCAACTCGCAGCACGCCGTCAACACCGCGGCGGACGTCGACGCCTACCTGGCCCGCACCCACGCCTTCGCCAAGGTGCTGGACCAAGAGACCGCCCGGATCGGCGAGGACGCCGGCGCCGGGGTGATCGCCCCGGCCTTCATCCTCGACACCGCCATCGCCCAGCTGACCGAATTGCGCGGCCAGGCGGCCGGAAGCACCCAGCTGGTCGCCTCCCTGGCCGAGCGGGCCAAGGCCAAGGGGCTGGCCGATCCCTCGGCGGCCGAGACCAGGATCGTCGCCGACGAGGTGTTCCCGGCGCTCGACCGGCAGCTGGCCGCCCTGAAGGCGGCGCGCGCCAAGGCCACGGCCGACGCCGGCGTCTGGAAGCTGCCCAAGGGCGACGAATACTATGCCTGGGCCCTGCGCGTGGGCACGACCACCACGATGTCGGCCGACCAGATCCACGCGATGGGCCTGGAGCAGGGCGCGGCCATCGCCGCCCGCATGGACCCGATCCTCAAGGCCCAGGGCCTGACCCAGGGCGGCGTCGGCGAGCGGGTCACCGCCCTGACCAAGGATCCCCGCTATCTGTACCCCGACAGCGACGCCGGCCGGGCCCAGCTGCTGGCCTATCTGGAGGACCGCATCGCCGCCACCCGGCTGATGATGCCCAAGCTGTCGCGCCTGGGGCTGAAGGCTGAGGTCCGGGTCAAGGCCGTGCCCAAGGAGATCGAGGCCGGCGCGCCGCAGGGCTACATGAACTTCGCCGCCCTCGATGGCTCGCGGCCGGCGATCTACTACATCAACCTCAAGGACATCGGGAACTGGCCGAAGTTCACCCTGCCGACCCTGACCACACACGAGGCCATCCCCGGCCACGCCTGGCAGGGCGCCTACCTGGCCGAACGGTCCAGCCAGATCCCGCTGATCGCCTCGCTGATGGGCTTCAACGCCTTCATCGAGGGCTGGGCGCTCTATGCCGAGCAGCTGGCCGACGAGGGCGGCTTCTATGACGGCGATCCGCTGGGCCAGCTGGGCTATCTGCAGGCCCAGCAGTTCCGCGCCGCGCGGCTGGTGGTCGACACCGGCCTGCACCACAAGCGCTGGACCCGCGAGCAGGCCATCGACTACCTGGTCACCACCACCGGCCGGGCGCGACCGGCCATGACCAGCGAGGTCGACCGGTACTGCGCCAACCCCGGCCAGGCCTGCGGCTACAAGGTGGGCCACACCGAGATCGTCCGCCTGCGCGAAATGGCCAAGGCCAAGATGGGCGGAAAGTTCGATCTGCGCGACTTCAACGACGCCGTGGTCTCGACAGGCGGCGTGCCGCTGACCGTGCTGGCCGAGGTGGTGGATCGGTACGTGGCGGGTTAGCGGCTCACCACAGACTCGCCGCCGCCCGCTCGGGCCAGGCCTTGTCGTAGTCATCGCCCCCGACCGCGTCCTCGCTCATCGCCGCCAGCATGGCGCCGGGCGAGGGCAGGTCGCGGGGATCGACCTGGCTTTCGGCCTTCCACAGGCCCGAGCGGACGATGGCGCGGGCGCACTGGAAATAGGCCTCGACCACGGTCACCACCAAGCAGGTGCGCGGCGCCTTGCCGTCGACGGCGAAGCTCCGCAGCAGGTCGGGATCGGCGCTGACCACGGCCCGGCCGTTGACCCGGAAGGTCGTGCCCGAGCCGGGGATCAGGAACATCAGCGCCACGCGCGGATCGCGGACCACGTTGCGCAGGCTGTCGATGCGGTTGTTGCCGCGACGGTCGGGCAGGATCAGGGTCCGCTCGTCCTGGATGCGGACGAAGCCGGCCTGGTCGCCGCGCGGGCTGCAGTCCAGGCCCTCGGGGCCGACGGTGGCCAGGGCCAGGAACGGCGAGGCCTCGATCAGGGCGCGATAGTGCGGGGTGATGCGGTCGGCGACCTTGACGATCGAGGCCGGGACCGGGGCCGGCGCGTAGAGGGCTTCGAGCGTTTCGAGGTCGTCGATGATCATGGGCGGCTCCCCTCAAGGGCCGCCAGCATAGCGGGTGTCTCGGCGGCGCGCCTAGACGCTGGCGTTCTGGACCATGGCGCAGGCCTCGGCCAGGCGGTGGGGCGAGATCGGCTTGTCGACCACGGCGCGCGTGCGAGGGGACAGCTGGTCGGCGTTGCCGGTCACATAGACCACGGGAATCGGCCCCAGCCGGGCGAGGATCGCGGTGACCGCTTCGACGCCGGTGCCGCCGATGATGCGATAGTCGGCCGTGATCAGATCCGGCGGGCGCCTTAGGGCGCAATCGAGCGCCGCCTGGGGGCTTTCCGCGATATCGAAGGTGTCGAACCCTTGCTCGCTGAGCAAAGCCTCGACCTCCATCGCGATGAGGATTTCATCCTCGATGATCAAAGCATGTCTCTGGGACATGTGCACTGCACGCCACCGCTTCTTAAAATCGTCCCTGCAGTTAGTAGAAGCCTATGATTCCCTTCCGCGCCAACGCTTTTTACGGCTCAGCTTGTCTAAAAAGCCGCTGGGCCGTTGTTGCGTCTGGTTCGCAGCTCGCAAGTTCTTCCAGGTGTTGTGTGTGATCACAAAAAGAAGCGCTGGGTCTTGTCCATCTCGGTCGAAGTCCGGGATTTACCTTAGTTTGTAAAACAAAGCCCGCCGAGCGTTGGTCTCTTGCCTCTCCCTCGCCGATTTGCGCTATGCAGATCAAAAATGGCCCAGGCCAGAAACCCCGCAGGAGCGCCCTCGCCATGTCGCAAGACACCCCTTCCACCCTTCCGCCGCTGATCCTCACCGAGAAACGCGGCCACGTCGCGATCCTGACGCTCAACCGACCCGACGCCATGAACGCCCTGGGCGCGCCCGGCGACGGCGACCAGGTGGCGGCGGCCTGCGAGGCGATCAACGACGACCAGGACATCCGCTGCGTGATCCTGACCGGCGCGGGCCGGGCCTTCTCGGCCGGCGGCGACGTCAAGGCGATGAAGGCGCGGGAAGGGGCGTTCGGGGGCAACGGCGTCAAGATCCGCGACGGCTACCGCAAGAACATCCACCGCGTTGTGCGGGCCATCTACGGCCTGGAGGTTCCGTCGATCGCCGCGGTCAACGGCGCGGCCATCGGCCTGGGCTGCGACGTGGCCTGCATGACCGACATCCGCATAGCCGCCGACACCGCCAAGTTCGGGGTGACCTTCCTGAAGCTGGGCCTGATCCCCGGCGACGGCGGCGCCTGGCTGATGCCGCGCACCATCGGCATGAGCCGCGCGGCCGAACTGCTGTTCACCGGCGACGTCATCGATGCGGCCAAGGCCGAGGCCTGGGGCCTGATCAGCAAGGCCGTGCCGGCCGAGACGCTGATGGACGAGGCCATGGCCCTGGCCACGCGGATCGCGCAGCAGCCGCCCCACGCCCTGCGCATGGCCAAGAGCCTGCTCAAGCACGGCCAGACCGCCAGCTACGACACCCTGATGGAGATGAGCGCCGCCGCCCAGGCCATCGCCCACCACACCGACGACCACATGGAGGGCGTCGACGCCATCCTCGAGAAGCGCCAGCCCAACTTCCGGGGTTCGTGATGGGCAAGGAGGCCAAGGGCGTCTGGGGCCAGCTCTCCGACGGCGAGAGCGACGGCAAGCTGGTCTGGGAGCCGCCCAAGCTGATCTTCCGCGGGGCGGTGCGCGGCATCTTCCAGGGGCACGCCCTGCGCGACCTGCGGGTCGAGGGCGATGACCTGGTGCTGACCGACGGTACGCGCTTCACCCTGGAGCCAGGCCAGGCCGACAAGTGGCTGCACGCCATCCAGAATCCGCCCGGGCGGCTGGACAAGCTGGGCGTCAAGGCCGGCCAGACGGTGGTGGTCCAGGCCATAGACGACGGCGAGTTCCTGGACGAGCTGTCGACCCGCGTCGAGCCGGTCGAGGCCTATGAGGACATCGACCTGCTGTTCCTGGGCGTCGAGGATCTGGCCGATTTCGACCAGATGGAAGACCTGGTCGGCGGGCTCGGGCCCAAGGGCGCGATCTGGATCGTCGCGCAGAAGGGCAAGGGCGCGCCGCTGAAGGACGTCGAGATCCTGACCGCCGCGCGCGAGCAGGGCCTGGTCGACACCAAGGTCTGCGCCTTCTCCAAGACCCATACGGCGCTGCGGTTCGTCAGGCGCAAGGGCGGGGCGGCGGTGAAGCCCGCGCCGGTTGAAGACGAGGATCAGGGGTTCGACGAGGACTGAGGCGCGGCTCGTTCCCATCGGGTCTCGGCCCGCGGCGCGCGCGTGATCCACCTGATGGGGGCGGCCCGCGTCGGCGGCTAGACTGGCGCGTCTGTCCAGGGTTCAACCGATGACCGCGCCCCGCGCCTCCGCGATGATCTTCCGCGTCGCCACGACGCCCTTCGCGACCTGCTGTCTCTTCCTCGCCGCGAGCCTGAGCGTCCTGCCGAGCGGCCCGCCGGTTTCGGCCCAGACCAGCTCCCAAACCGCGGCCAAGACCTGGACGCCGCCGCCGCCGGCCGCCGATCTCCAGGCCGCGCTGGACAGGGCGGCCACGGGCTCGCCCGAGGCCCTGACGACCCTGGCCGACAGCGGCAGGGCCGACGCCCAGGCCTATGCCGGGCTGCTGTTCGTCATGGGGCGGGGCAAGATCGCGCCGAACCCGCCGCGCGGCTGCGCCTACGCCGCCAAGGCGGCGGACGAGCGCGCCGACGCCATGCACCTGCGCGCGCGGTGCCTGCAGTACGGCCTGGCGGGCGGCAAGCCCGACGTCGAGGGCGCCAAGGCCGCCTACACCCGCGCCATGCAGATGGGCTATCCGCAGTCCAAGTGCGCCCTGGGTCAGATGCTGATGGCCGAGCCGGCCTCGGTCGACCGCGGCCTGGCGCTATGCAAGGAAGCCGCCCGCGCCGGCGACAACGAGGCGCAGCTGGCCCTGGGCTCGGCCTATCTGGCCGGCAAGCCCGTGACCCGCGATCCGCGCGAGGCGCGCAAATGGTACGAGATGGCCGTCAAGGAGAACCCCCTGATGGCCGCGCGCAAGCTGGGCGATCTGTACGCCAGCGGCGAGGGCGGCAAGCGCGACACCAAGAAAGCGCTCGAACTGTGGGGCGCCGCCGAGAAGGCGGGCGATCAGGCCGCCTGCATCCTGATGGCCGACCAGCTGTTTTCGGAGATGACGGGCGGCCGCAAGCCTGGCCCAGGGACCTATGCGTTCAAGGGCGGCGTGCCGCTCAAGGACATCGAGGTGGTCGAGCTGTGGTACCAGGCCGCGCTCGAGCGCGATCCCAGGCCCGAGGTCAAGACCCGCGCCGACTACGCCCTCAAGCTTCTCAAGAGCTTCAAGACCGCCAACGTGTCGACGAAGAAGCCGAAATAGATGAGCGGCCCTCCCCCTGTGGGGGAGGTGTCGGCGAAGCCGACGGAGGGGGGAGCGATCGGCTCTTTCCGCATCCCGGATCGATCGCCCAAAGAATCCCCCCACCGATCGCTGCGCGATCGCCTCCCCCACAGGGGGAGGACCTTACGCCGCGACCTTCTCCTTGGCCGGGGCCCTGGCCTTCGAGAACTCCATCGTTCCGTCGTCCACCTTGCCGTAGCGCAAGGTCACCAGGTCCAGCGCGTAGTTCTGGTGCACCTTCCACGGCGTCTTGGCGCCCTGCTTGGGCAGGATCTTCAGGGCGCGCTGGACGTAGCCCGACGAGAAGTCCAGCCAGGGCTCGATCTCCATCTGGCCCTCGGGCAGGCGCGGGGTGCAGATCTGGGCCCCCGTCCGGTCCATGTGGTTGAGCAGGCGGCAGACATATTCGGCCGTCAGGTCGGCCTTCAGGGTCCAGCTGGCGTTGGTGTAGCCGAAGGTCGAGGCCAGGTTCGGCACGTCGCTGAACATCATGCCCTTGTAGCTGGTGGTCTCGTGCGGCGCGATCTTCCGGCCGTCGACCACCACCTCCATCTCGCCCAGCAGCTGCATGCGCAGGCCGGTGGCGGTGACGATGATGTCGGCGTTCAGGCTCGCGCCCGATTTCAGCTTCAGGCCGGTTTCGGTGAAGGTCTCGATCTGGTCGGTGACCACCGACGAGGTCCCGGCCTTCAGGGAGTCGAACAGGTCGGCGTCCGGCACCAGGCACAGCCGCTGGTCCCAGGGATTGTAGCGCGGCGTGAAGTGGGTCGCGATGTCGTAGTCGGGACCCAGGTGCTCGCGCACCAGGCCCAGAAGCCGCTCCTTGGTCTTCTCCGGCTTCTTGCGGGCGATGTTGAAGAACAGCAGCTGCATCAGCACGTTCTTCCAGCGCGTGATGCCGTAGGCGGTCATGGCCGGCAGCTTGGCGCGCAGCCAGTTGGCGATCCCGTCCTCGGCCGGGCGCGAGACCACATAGGTCGGCGAGCGCTGCAGCATGGTCACGTGGCCGGCGGTCTTGGCCATTTCCGGCACCAGGGTGACGGCCGTGGCGCCGCTGCCGATGACCACGACTTGCTTGCCGGCGTAGTCCAGGTCCTCGGGCCAGTGCTGCGGGTGGACGAGGCGGCCCTGGAAACGTTCGACCCCGGGGAAGTCAGGCGTGTAGCCGGCGTCGTAGTTGTAGTAGCCGCTGCACATCGACAGGAAATTGCAGGTCACCTTCACCGTCTTGCCGTCGTGCTCGGCCTCGACGGTCCAGGTGGCGGTCTCCGAGGACCAGCTGGCCCGCTTGACCTTGTGGCCGTAGCGGATGTGGCGGTCGATGCCGTTCTCGGCGGCGGTCTCGTGGACATAGTTCAGGATCGACGGGCCGTCGGCGATGGCTTTCGCCTCGCGCCACGGCTTGAAGGCGTAGCCCAGGGTGTACATGTCGCTGTCGGACCGGATGCCCGGATAGCGGAACAGGTCCCAGGTGCCGCCCATCGCCGCCCGCGCCTCGAGGATGGCGTAGGTCTTCTTCGGACAGTCGCGTTGAAGATGGTAGGCCGCGCCGATGCCCGACAGGCCCGCGCCCACGATCAATACGTCGAAATGCTCGATGGCCATCGTGCCTCCGCCCTGAAGTTCACCCGGCCCGGTGGTCCGGGCGCTCGCGTATGTGAACATTGTTCACCAGCAAACGACCGTTTAGCCCATCCGTCAACCGCGGCGTCGCGCAAGACGATGTCGGCGGTCATCGGTTTTGATTGCAAACCCTCGTCAGCGGCGCGTATCGGTCATTCCCATGTCTTTGCGCGACTTTGGTTTGCTGGTCCTGGTCTGTCTGGTCTGGGCCTGCAACAACATCATTTCCAAGATCGTGGTCGCCCACTGGGGCGTGCCGCCGCTGTTCTATGCGGCGGTGCGTTTCGCCATCGTCGCGGCGGTGACCCTGCCGTGGCTGCTGCCCGCGCCGCGCCCGACCTGGCGGATCGTGACCGTGGGTCTGCTGATGGGGGCGGGCAACTTCGCCCTGCTGTTCATGGGCTTCAAGACCGCCTCGCCGTCGGCCTCGGCGGTGGTGATCCAGCTGGGCGTGCCGTTCACGACGCTCCTGTCGATGCTGATGCTGGGCGAGAAGGTGCGCTGGAAACGCGGCCTGGGCATCGCCCTGACCCTGGCGGGCGCGGTGGTGGTGATGTGGAACCCGCACGGCCTGCAGCTGTCGCCGGGCCTGTGGTTCATCGTCGCCTCGGCGTTCACCGGTTCGCTGGGCGCGGTGATGATGAAGCAGATCGAGGGCGTGAAACCGCTGCAGTTCCAGGCCTGGGTCGGCGCCACCTCGGTCGCGCCCCTGGCCCTGCTGAGCCTGGCGACCGAACCCGGCGGCCTGGACCTGGCCCTGAAGGCCGGCTGGCCGTTCCTGGCGGCGCTGCTGTTCTCGGCCCTGATCGTCTCGGTCCTGGCCCACACCGCCTATTACGGCCTGATCCAACGCCACGACGCCAATCTGGTCGCGCCGCTGACCCTGATGACCCCGCTGATGACCATTGGCCTGGGCGTTCTGATCACGCACGATCATTTCGACGCCCGCATGGGAATCGGCACGCTGCTCGCGCTAGTGGGGGTGCTGATCATCGCCCTGCGCAAGAACCAGGTGATGCCGCTGCTGATGCTGACGAGGAACCGCTCTCAATGACGTTGATCGACGCCCCGTCGCCGAACTTCGACGCGCGCAAGGCCGTGCCCGACTGCGTCGTCCTGCACTACACCGGCATGGAGACCGGCCCGGCCGCCCTGGCGCGGCTGTGCGACCCCGAAGCCAAGGTCTCGGCCCACTATCTGGTCGAGGAGGATGGCCGGATCTTCCGCCTGGTGCCCGAGGAGCGCCGCGCCTGGCACGCCGGGGCCGCCTTCTGGAGGGGCGTCAAGGACATCAACTCGGCCTCGATCGGCGTCGAGATCGTCAATCCCGGCCACGAGTTCGGCTATCGCCCGTTCCCCGACGCCCAGATCGCCGCGGTGATCAACCTGCTGGCCGACATTCGCTCGCGCTGGATGATCGACGACGACATGATCATCGGCCACTCCGACATCGCCCCCGGCCGCAAGATCGATCCGGGCGAGCTGTTCCCCTGGAAGCGTCTGGCCGAGGCCGGCCACGGCCTGTGGGTCGAGCCGCCGCCGTCGCCCGGCGCGCCGCTGGGCCAGGGCGAGGAGGGGACCGGCGTCTTCGCCCTGCAGGCCGGCCTGACCCGCCTGGGCTACAACTGTCCGCCGTCCGGCCAGTACGATGAGTGGACCGAGACCGTGGTCGCCGCCTTCCAGCGCCACTGGCTGCAGACCCGCTTCGACGGCGTCGCCGACGGCGAGACCCGGGCCCGGCTGGTGGCCCTGCTGCGGGCCGCCGGCTGATGCATCCTGCCAAGCCGTTCCACGTCGACGACCGCGAGACGTTGCTCGGCTTCTTCCGCGCGCGTCCGTTCGTGACGATCGCGGCGGCGGTGGGCGGGCGGCCATTCACCGCCCAGGCGCCGGTGGTGGTCCGCGAACTGGACTTCGGCGAGGTGGCGCTGGACTTCCACCTGTCGCGCGGCAACGCCCTGGCGCCCTACGTGGTCCAGGGCTTCCGCGCCGTGGCCCTGGCGACCGGTCCGGACGCCTATGTCAGTCCCGACTGGTACGGCACGGAGGACCATGTACCGACCTGGAACTACGTCTCGGCCGAGGCCGAGGGCCTGGTCGCGCCGCTCAGCGACGCCGAGTTCGTGGCCTTGCTCGACGACCTCTCGGCCCAGGAGGAGGCGCGGCTCCTGCCCAAGACGCCCTGGACCCGCGCCAAGATGAGCCCCGGCCGCTTCGAGACCATGATGCGCGGCGTCATCGGCTGCCGGCTCAGCGTCGAGCGCCTGGAAGGGACCTGGAAGCTGTCGCAGAACAGGACCGCCGCCGAGCGGGCCGGCGTGGTCGCGGCGCTGGGCGATCATCCGATCGCGGGGTTGATGCGAGATCCCTAGGTCTCGTTGAGCGATGCCTGCGGGCCCGCCCTCGTCCTTGGACAGGCTCAGGATGAGGACGACTTCGCGAAGCCGACATTCGAATTCCTCATCCTGAGCTTGTCGAAGGACGAGGAATTCGCGCCACGGCTTGACCCCAACGCTCCCAACCGTCACACAACCCCCGGACCAGATGGTCGGGCGGCCGCGGCATCTTCGGATGTCGAGGAAAGTCCGGGCTCCACGGTGACAAGGCGGCGGGTAACGCCCGCCGGGAGCGATCCCAGGGATAGCGCCACAGAAAGCAAACCTCCTCCCTCCGGGGCGGGAAGGGTGAAAGGGTGGGGTAAGAGCCCACCGCGGACCTGGCAACAGGGACGGCATGGCAAGCCCCGCCTGGAGCAAGACCGAATAGGGACCCCGCGCCGGCCTCGCGTCGGATAGGCCGTCACTGGCTGAGAGGGTCCGGGTAGGTCGCGAGAACCGTCCAGCGATGGGCGGTCCAGAGGAATGGCCGTCTCGCGGTCGTCTTTCTTTCGGGAGGGGCGGGCGTCAGACAGAACCCGGCTTACAGACCATCTGGTCCATTCGCCCCGCATCGGGGCCACGAAAAAGTGGGTTTCAGCCCCACTTCTCCCCAAGACGTCGACAGCGCGGCCGTGGGTTCCCTTATCCGCAAGGGACTCGCGCAGAGTCTAGCGCGCCGCAAGTCTTAACAAGTTCCATGTATGTTCTGTGGATAGATTCTAGCGCTCTGTGAAAGAGCGCCGCGACACCTTTGTTTTGACGGCTAAACGGCCGTTGGTGTCATTGTGTCCCAATCAATCCCATGTTAACCCACTTCTGCCGGAGCGATCGTGGCAGGGCGTCCGGCGGCGGGCTTAAACAGGGGTAGGCGAGGTGTTTCTCTCGACGTTCGAGAAGCAGCTGGACAGCAAGCGGCGCATCGTCGTGCCGCAGGACTTCCGCGCCGCGCTCTCGGGTCCGTTCGACGGGATCTTCTGCTTCCCCTCCATCGAGGCCGACTGCCTGGAAGCCGGCGGAAAAAGCCTGTTCGACCGTTACCAGGGCGTGATCGACGAGCTGCCGTTCGGCGATCCCCTGCGCTCGGCCCTGGAGACTAGCGTGCTGGGCGGCATGGCGCGGCTGTCGTTCGACACCGCCGGCCGCATCACGCTTCCCGACACCCTGTGCGAGATGTTCGGCCTGACCGACTGGGTCGCCGTGGTCGGCCTGGGCGAGCGGTTCCAGATCTGGTCGCGCGAGGCCTTCCAGGCCCACCGCGCCGCCCAGCGCGAACTGGCCCGCGACGGCCTGGCCGCCATGCGCGCCCAGCAGCGCACCGCCCGGATCGGGGGCGCGGCATGAGCGACCAGGAAACCGTCCGGGAGCCCGGCGCGCCGCACGTCTCGGTGCTGCTCGACGAGGTGGTCGGCGCTTTGGCCTCGGGGCCCGGCGACGTGGTCGTCGACGGCACCTTCGGGGCCGGCGGCTACACCCGCGCCATCCTGGCGACGGGGGCCTCGGTCATCGCCTTTGACCGCGATCCCAGCGTCGCTCGCTTCGCCGCCGAGTTCGCCGCGACGGCCAATTCTTCCGCGACGGATAGTCGCTTTCGGTTGATTCAGGACCGCTTTTCGCAAATCACCGAGTATCTGGAGGATGCGTCGGTCGACGGCGTCACCCTGGATCTTGGCGTTTCCTCCATGCAGCTCGACGAGGCTGAGCGCGGTTTCTCTTTCATGCGCGACGGTCCTCTGGACATGCGCATGGGCGCCGACGGCCCCACCGCCGCCGATCTGGTCAACGAGCTGGATCAGGTCGAGCTGGCCCGCATCCTCTACGTCTATGGCGAGGAGCACGCCTCGCGCCGCATCGCCAGCTTCATCGTCAAGCGTCGGGGTGAGCGTCCGTTCACCCGCACCCTGGACCTGGCCCACGTGATCGAGCGCGCCCTGGGCGGTCGCAAGGGCGCCAAGGTCCACCCCGCCACCCGCTCGTTCCAAGGCCTGCGGATCGCCGTCAACGCCGAGCTGGAAGAGCTGGAGGCCGGCCTCGTGGCCGCCGAGCGCGTGCTGAAGCCCGGCGGCCGCCTGGCGGTGGTCACCTTCCACTCGCTGGAAGACCGGATCGTCAAGAATTTCCTGGCCGAACGCGCGGGCCGCACGCCCGGCGGATCGCGCCACGCGCCGCCGGTCGAAGCCGGCGCCCCGCCCAGCTTCCAGCTGATCTCGTCCAAGGCCATCGCGCCGGGCGAGGCCGAGCTGGCGGTCAATCCGCGCGCCCGGTCGTCCAAGCTGCGCGCCGCCGTGCGCACCCAAGCTCCCGTCTGGAGCGCCGCATGAGCCTGTCGAGCATCTTCGACCGCCGCGTGCGGGGCTTCCGGGTCGTCGAGCTGGTCTGCCTGACCATCCTGCTGATCCTGGTCCTGGGCGTCTACATGGCCAAGACCTTCGCCGGCCGCGAGCGGGCCCAGATCGCCTCGGTCGAGGAGCAGATCGTCCAGGAGAAGGCCCGCGTCCGCCTGCTCAAGGCCGAGGTCGCCTACCTGGAGCAGCCGCGCCGCATCGAGCAACTGGCTCAGCAGCTGCAGCTGGCGCCGATCAGCCCCGAACACGAGACGACCGAGGACGCCCTGATCGACGTGGCGCGCCACGCGCCCGCCGCCCACGCCCCGGCCTCGCCGACGGCGGCGGCGAACAACGAGGCGGCCTCGGCGGAGGCGCCCGAGGCGACGCCGGACGACTATCCGCCGCCCCAGCCTGCGACCGGCCAGGCGCCCTCTGGGGAGGCTCCGCGATGAGCCTGGCCAACCTCGCTCCCGGCGGCGCGCCCGCGGCCTGGCGCTGGCTGATCGAACGGGTCTGGCGGCTGGAGCACGCCTTCGAGCGCTCGCGCGCCGCCGCCCGGCCGCAGGACGACACCCGCATCCGCATCTTCTTCGTCATGGCCATCTTCGGCCTGGCCTTCACCGTGCTGGCCCTGGGCGCGACCTGGGCGGCGGTGTTCTCCAAGGTGGGCGGCAACGGCTATCTGGCCTCCACCGACGGGGCGCGGGGCGACCTGGTCGACCGCAACGGCCAGCTGCTGGCCGTCGACCTGACCCACTACGCCCTCTACATCAATCCCAAGGACGTCTGGGACGCCAAGGCCACGCGCCGGGCCCTGGGCAAGGCCCTGCCGGCGGTTCCGGCCAAGCGCCTGGACCAGGCTGTGCTCTCCGACCGCCGCAGCTTCGTGGTCGGCGGCATGACCCCGGCCGAGAAGGACGCGATCTTCGACCTGGGCCTGCCCGGCGTCGAGTTCGAGGAACAGGCCGCCCGGGTCTATCCGCTGGGCTCCAGCGCCGCCCACTTCATCGGCTTCGTCGACAAGGGCGGCAAGGGCCTGTCCGGCGTCGAGAAGGCTCTGGACAAGTCGGTGCGCGAGGCCGCCGCCAAGGGACCGGACGGCGCGATCCCGCTGTCGATCGACCTGCGCGTCCAGGCCGCCCTGGAGGACGAGGTCCGCAAGGCCGCGATCGAGTTCCAGGCCAAGGGCGCCGTCGGCATCGTGACCAACGTCCATACCGGGGAGATCCTCGGCATGACCAGCTTCCCGGACTACGACCCCAACCGGCTGGACCAGGCGTCCGCCGAGCAGATGACCAATCACGCAGCCGCCTCGGTCTATGAGATGGGCTCGACCTTCAAGGCCTTCACCGTGGCCATCGGCCTGGACACCGGCGCGGCGACCACGGCCTCGACCTTCGACGCCCGCGAGCCCTTCAAGCTGGGCTACCGGACGATCCACGACTTCCACGCCGCGCGGAAGATCCTGACCCTGGTCGAGGTGTTCCAGCACTCGTCCAACATCGGCACCGCCATGCTGGCCGAGCGCATCGGCGGCGAGCGCCTGAGCCGCTATTTCACGGCCCTGGGCCTGACCAAGCCGGCCAAGGTCGAGCTGCTGGAGTCGGCCCGCCCGCTGACCCCGAAGAAGTGGGACGACGACGCGGTGGCCTCGACCTCGTTCGGCCACGGCATCAACGTCTCGCCCCTCGCCCTGGCCCAGGCGATGGGCGCGGTGCTGAACGGCGGCACGCTGCAGCCGCTGACCATCCACAAGCTGGCCCAGGGCGTGCGTCCGGAAGCCCCGCGCGCCGTCTCGGAAGAGACCTCCCAGCAGATGCTGCGGATCATGCGCGCCAACGTCACCGGCGGCAGCGGCAAGTCGGCCAACATTCCAGGCCTGTCGGTCGGCGGCAAAACCGGCACCGGCGAGAAGTACGACCCGGCGATCCGGGGTTATAACCACCAGCGCCAGGTCTCGTCGTTCGCCGCGGTGTTCCCGACCGAGGGGCCGGTCGAGGCCGACCGCTACTTCGTGCTGGTGCTGCTGGACGAGCCCAAGGGCAACGCCAGGACCGCCGGCTTCTCGACCGGCGGCTGGGTGGCCGCGCCGGCCGCCGGCCGTGTTATCGACCGCATCGCTCCGTTCCTCGGCGTCCGCCGGCAGAGCGACATCTTCACCGTGGCCCAGTCGCCGCAAGCCGCTTCGGAGGCGGGACTTTGAGCAAGACCCTTTCGCAGATTCTGAACCGGCCGTGCGAGGTCGATCCCGTGATCACCGGGGTCACCGCCGACAGCCGCAAGGTGCGTGAAGGATTCCTGTTCGCGGCCCTGCCGGGCAGCAAGGCCGACGGTCGCAGCTTCATCCCCGGCGCGATCGCCTCCGGCGCGGCGGCCGTGCTGGCCCCGGACGACGTCGAGGGCCTGTCGGTTCCCGTCGTCCACGCCGGCGACCTGCGCCGCGCCTACGCCCTGGCGGCCGCCCAGTTCTGGGCCGAGCAGCCGGCGACCTGCGTGGCGGTGACCGGCACCAACGGCAAGACCTCGGTCGCCGGCTTCTGCCGCCAGATCTATGCCCGGCTCGGCCATAAGGCGGCGAGCATGGGCACCCTGGGCGTCGTGGTCAGCGCACCGGGCGCGCCGGACCAGCAACTGACCCCGCCGGGCCTGACCACGCCGGACGCGGCCGACGTCGCGGAAATGATGGCCAAGCTGGCGGCCATGGGCGTCACTCATCTGGCGGTCGAGGCCTCGTCGCACGGCATCGACCAGCGCCGCCTGGACGGCGTGCGCCTGGCCGCCGCCGGCTTCACCAACTTCACCCAGGACCACCTGGACTATCACGGCACCATGGGCTGCTACCGGGCGGCCAAGCTGCGGCTGTTCGAGACCCTGCTGCCGCGCGCCCGCACCGCCGTTCTGAACGCCGACAGCGACGCCTTCCCGGCCTTCGCCTCGGCCGCCGTCACCTCGGGCCAGACCGTCCTGTCGGTCGGTCATGAAGGGCAGGGGCTGACGCTGGTCTCGCGCACCCCCGTGCCGCAAGGCCAGCGCCTGAAGATCGCCGCCCAGGGCCGCGAGTTCGACGTGCTGCTGCCGCTGGCCGGCGACTTCCAGGCCTCCAACGTCCTGGTCGCCGCGGGCCTGGTCCTGGCCACCGGCGAGGACCTCGACGCGACCATCGCCGCCCTGGCCACCCTCGAAGGCGCGGCCGGCCGGCTGCAGCGGGTCGGAACCGGCGCGCGCGGCGGCGAGGCCTATGTCGACTACGCCCACACCCCCGATGGGCTTGAGACGGTGCTGGCCGCCCTGCGTCCCCACACCCGCGGCAAGCTGATCGTGGTGTTCGGGGCCGGCGGCGACCGCGACCGCGGCAAACGACCCTTGATGGGCGAGATCGCCGCCCGTCTGGCCGACGTGGCCATCGTCACCGACGACAATCCCCGCTCCGAGGAGCCCGCCTCGATCCGCGCCGCCATCCTGGCCGCCGCGCCGGGCGCGAAGGAATATGGCGACCGTCGCGAAGCCATCCGGGCCGGCGCGTCGCTGCTGGCCGACGGCGACGTGCTGGTGGTGGCCGGCAAGGGCCACGAGCAGGGCCAGTTGGTGGCCGGCGTGAACCATCCGTTCGACGACGTGACCGAAACCGCCAAGGCGCTGGAGGCCGTCCATGCCTGACGCCGCCAAGATCGTTCCCCTGTGGACCGCCCACGAGATCGCCGCCGCGACCCAGGGCCGGGTGCTGGCCGACTTCGAAGCCACCGGCGTGTCGATCGACAGCCGCAGCATCGAGCCGGGCGACCTGTTCGTGGCCCTGTCGGGCGCGCGCGACGGCCATGAGTTCGTGGTCCAGACCGCCGACAAGGGCGCGGCCGGGGCGCTGGTCTCCAAGCCCGTCGCCATTCCCGCGGTGCTGGTCGAGGACACCTTCCGGGGCCTGGAGCGCCTGGGCGTCGCCGCCCGCGAGCGCGCGCCCCAGGCCCGGCGCGGCGCGGTCACCGGCTCGGTCGGCAAGACCAGCGTCACCCGCGCCGTCGAGGCCGGCCTGCGCCGGGCGGGCAAGGCCCACGCCTCGGTCAAGTCGTACAACAACCACATCGGCGTGCCGCTGACCCTGGCGCGCATGCCGCGCGACACCCAGCGGGCGGTGTTCGAGGTCGGCATGAACCACGCCGACGAGATCACGCCGCTGTCGGACTTCATCCGGCCCCATGCGGTCGCCATCACCACCGTGGGCCCGGTCCACCTGGAGAACTTCGCCGACGGCGAGGAGGGCGTCGCCCGCGCCAAGGCCGAGATCTTCGCCGGCATGGAGCCCAACGGCGTCGCCGTGCTGAACGCCGACAATCCCTGGTTCCCGCTGCTGAAGGCCGAGGCCGAGAAGGCCGGCGCCCAGGTCTGGAGCTTCGGCGCGGGCGAGGGCGTCACCGCCCAGCTGACCGGCTTCGCCGCCGGCCCGAACGGCGCGACCATCACCGCCGTCGTGCGCGGCGAGACCCTCAGCTTCCCTATCCTGCAGACCGGCGTCCACTGGGGCCTCAATAGCCTATGCGTGCTGCTGATGCTCGAGGCCCTGGACGTCGACCGCGAGACCGCCCTGGCGGCCCTGGCCGAGTTCGAGCCGATCGAGGGCCGCGGCGCCGAGCGTCTGGTCCACCTGCCCGGCGGGACCTTCACCTTGGTCGACGAGAGCTACAACGCCAATCCCGTCTCGATGCAGGCCGCCCTGGCCACCCTGGGCGCCCGCAAGGTGGCCGGCCGCCGGATCGTGGTTCTGACCGACATGCTGGAGCTGGGCCCGCAGAGCGCCCGCTTCCATGGCGACCTGGCCGCGCCGATCGCCGCCGCCGACATCGATCTGGTGTTCTGCGGCGGACCGTTAATGAAATCTTTATGGGAAGCGCTTCCGCCGACTCGGCGAGGCGGGTACGCCCAGAGCGCCGCCGAACTCGCGCCCCAGGTCGTTTCGGCGATGCGGGCGGGGGACGTGGTGATGGTGAAGGGATCGAATGGGTCGAAGGCCGGGGCCGTGGCCGCCGCCTTGGGCGCGCTCGACCTCCAGGGACAGGGCTGATGCTGTATTTCCTCTATAATTGGCTCTCGCAGGGCGGGCACGAGCACGTTCCGGTCCTCAACCTGCTGAAATACCTGACCTTCCGAACCGGCATGTCGATGCTGACGGCCTATGTCGTGGCCGTGGCCATGGGCTCGCGCTTCATCCGCTGGATGAAGGCCAAGCAGGGCAAGGGCCAGCCGATCCGCACCGACGGCATCGCCCGCCACGTCACCGAGAAGGCCGGTACGCCCACCATGGGCGGCTTCATGATCCTGGCCGGCCTGTTCGTCGGCTCGCTGCTGTTCGCCGACCTGCGCAACGTCCACGTCTGGGTGGTGCTGGGCATCACCGCCGCCTTCGGCGTGCTGGGCTTCATGGACGACTACGCCAAGGTCACCAAGCAGACGACCGCCGGGCTCTCCAGCGGCCAGAAGCTGATCGCCCAGTTCATCATCTCGATCCTGGCCGCCGTGGCGCTGATCCTGTTCGCGCCCAAGTCCCAGATGACCCCGGGCCTGGAGACCTCGCTGGTCTTCCCGATCCTGAAGAACCTGGTGATCAACATGGGCTGGTTCTACGTGGCCTTCGCCGCGGTCACGATCGCCGGCTTCTCCAACGCCGTGAACTTGACCGACGGCCTGGACGGCCTGGCCATCGTGCCGGTGATGTTCGCCGCCTCGACCTTCGGCCTGATCGCCTACCTGGTGGGCAACTACAAGTTCGCCGGCTATCTGAACCTGCACTTCGTGCCCAGCGTCGGCGAGCTGGCCGTGGTCTGCGGCGCGATCATCGGCGGGGGCATGGGCTTCCTCTGGTACAACGCCCCGCCGGCCAAGATCTTCATGGGCGACACCGGTTCGCTGGCTCTCGGCGGGGCCCTGGGCTCGATCGCGGTCTGCGCCAAGCACGAGCTGGTCCTGGGCATCGTCGGCGGCCTGTTCGTCGCCGAGGCGCTGAGCGTGATGATCCAGGTCGCCTACTTCAAGAAGACCAAGAAGCGCATCTTCCTGATGGCGCCGATCCACCACCATTTCGAGAAGCTCGGCTGGGCCGAGAGCACCGTCGTGGTCCGCTTCTGGATCGTGGCGATGATGCTCAGCTTCGTCGGCCTCGCCACCCTGAAGCTGAGATAGGAGAGGGCGCGCCATGATCCCGGTCCGCGGTTTCGAGGGCAAGACCGTCGCCGTGTTCGGCCTGGGCCGGACGGGGCTGACGGCCGCGCGCGCGCTGATCGCCGGCGGGGCCAAGGTGGCGCTGTGGGACGAGAAGCCCGAGAGCCGCCAGGCCGCCGTGGCCGAGGGCCTGAACGTCGTCGACCTGACCACCGCCGACTGGAGCCAGTTCGCCGCCCTGATGCTGTCGCCGGGCGTGCCGCTGACCCATCCCAAGCCGCACTGGACGGTCGGCAAGGCCAAGGCCGCCGGGGTCGAGATCCTGGGCGACATCGAGCTGTTCGCCCGCACGGTCAACGCCGCGCCCGAGCACAAGAAGCCCAAGATCGTCGCCATCACCGGCACCAACGGCAAGTCGACCACCACCGCCCTGATCGGCCACCTGTGCCGCCAGGCCGGGCGCGACACCCGGGTGGGCGGCAATATCGGCGAGGGCGTGCTGGGCCTGGAGGACATGCACGGCGGCGCGGTCTTCGTGCTGGAGCTGTCGTCCTACCAGCTGGACCTGACCTCCAGCCTCAAGCCCGACGCCGTGGTGCTGCTGAACATTTCGCCCGACCACCTGGACCGCCACGGCGGCATGGACGGCTATATCGCCGCCAAGCGCCGGATCTTCCTGAACCAGGGCAAGGGCGACACGGCGATCATCGGCGTCGACGATCCCTGGTGCCAGCAGATCTGCACCGAGATCACCGCCGCCAACCGCCGGACCATCTGGCCGATCAGCGCCGGCAAGGCCATGGGCCGCGGCGTCTACGCCCTGCAGGGCGTGCTGTACGACGCCACCGGCGAGCGGGTCACCGAGATGGCCGATCTTCTTCGCGCCAGAAGCCTGCCGGGCCGCCACAACTGGCAGAACGCCGCGGCCGCCTACGCCGCCGCCCGCGCCCTGGGCATCCCGCCGCACCAGGCCGTCGACGGCCTGATGAGCTTCCCGGGCCTGGCCCATCGGATGGAGACGGTCGGCAAGATCGGCAAGGTCCGCTTCGTCAACGACAGCAAGGCCACCAACGCCGACGCCGCTCGCCAGGCGATGTCCAGCTATCCCAAGTTCTACTGGATCGCCGGCGGCGTGGCCAAGGCCGGCGGCATCGACGATCTGGTCGACCTGTTCCCGCGCGTCGCCACCGCCTATCTGGTCGGCCAGGCGGCCGAGGACTTCGGCAAGACCCTGGAGGGCAAGGCCCCGGTGCGCCAGTGCGGCGACATCGAGACCGCCGTGGCCGCCGCCTACGCCGACGCGGCCGCCAGCGGCGAGGAGGCCATCGTCCTGCTCTCGCCCGCCTGCGCCTCGTTCGACCAGTTCGCCGACTTCGAGCAGCGGGGCGAGGCGTTCCGCGCGGCGGTGAATGGGCTGGGCAAGGCTCCGGCTTCGGCGAAAAGGGCCTAGTTTTCGGCGGCTGACACTTGTCCCCTACGGGTCGCTGCGCGACCGTCTTCCCCCAGAGGGGGAAGAGGTTCACGAGCGCGGCTCCTCCGCCCCCATGGGGACGGACGGCGGCGTAGCCGCCAGGTGGGGCAAGTTTGAGTCCATTCGCCACACGGCTTCCAAGCTCAACAACAACACTCGCTTAACCCTAAACTCCGACCCTCCGGCCATGACGTTCCAGACCACCCACGCCTTCGCCCGCACCGACCGTTCGCGGCTCGGCGTCTGGTGGTGGACGACCGATCGCTGGCTGCTGGGCGCCACCGCGATCCTGGTCACCGTGGGCGTGCTGCTGTCGTTCGCCTCCAGCCCGGCCGCGGCCGCGCGGATCGGCCTGGACGACCAGTTCCACTTCGCCGTGCGCCAGTGCGTGTTCGGCCTGGGCGCGGCCTTCATCGTGCTGTCGGTGTCGATGCTCAGCCCCAAGGGCATCCGGCGCTCGGCCTTCTTCATCTACCTCCTGGCGATCGGGGTGATGGCGGCCCTGCCGTTCATCGGCCACAGCGCCAAGGGCGCGGCCCGCTGGCTGCTGATCGGCGGCTTCACGTTCCAGCCGTCGGAATTCATGAAGCCGGCCCTGATCGTGCTGGTCTCCTGGATGTTCGCCGAGGGCCAGAAGGGCGAGGGGGTGCCGGGCGTCTCGATCGCCTTCTTCCTGTATTTCGTCGCCGTGGCCCTGCTGCTGATCCAGCCCGACGTCGGCCAGACCGTGCTGATCACCATCGCTTTCGGGGCCGCCTTCTGGATGGCCGGGGTGCCGATCTCGTGGATCATGGGCCTGGGCGCCGTGGCGGTCGGCGGGCTGATGTCGACCTATTTCCTGTTCGACCACGTCCATGCCCGGGTGCAGAAGTTCCTCAGCCCCGACCAGGCCGACACCCACCAGATCACCCGCGCCGCCGAGGCCATCCATGCCGGCGGCCTGTTCGGGCGCGGCCCGGGCGAGGGCGTCATGAAGCGTCACGTGCCCGACCTGCACACCGACTTCATCTATTCGGTCGCCGCCGAGGAATACGGCCTGGTGTTCTCCCTGGCCCTGATCACCCTGTTCGCCTTCATCGTGGTGCGCGGGCTCTACAAGGCGATGAAGCTTTCCGACACCTTCGAGCAGGTGGCCGCCTCGGGTCTGTTCGTGCTGGTGGGCCAGCAGGCGTTCATCAACGTGGCGGTGAACCTCAACATGATCCCGACCAAGGGCATGACCTTGCCCTTCATCTCGTATGGCGGCTCGTCGATGCTGGCCATGGGCCTGACCCTGGGCATGGCCCTGGCGTTGACGCGCAAGCGTCCGGGGGCCTATGGCGGAGCGGGAGAGTTCGATCAGGCTGGGGGCCTGGACTGAGCGCTCTCAAGGAGGCCCGTCTTGTCGCAGCCATTCTTGTTGAGGGCCTCTCGCCCATGAACCGCTCGCGTATCGGAGCCGCAGTTAAATGAACAAGCTGGCAGTCGTCGCCGCCGGGGGCACCGGCGGGCACCTGTTCCCCGCCCAGGCCCTGGCCGAGACCCTGGCCGCGCGCGGCTGGCGCATCGTGCTGGCCACCGACGAGCGCGGCGCGCTCTACGCCGACAAGTTCCCCGCCGAGGAGCGCCTGGCGCTGTCGGCCGCCACCGCCAAGTCCGGCGACCCGATCGGCATGCTCAAGGCCGGGATCGTTGTCATGCAGGGCGTCGGCCAGGCCAAGGCCGCCTTCAAGCGGCTGGACCCGGCCGTGGTCGTCGGCTTCGGCGGCTATCCCGCCCTGCCGGCCCTGCTGGCCGCCGTGGGCCAGAAGCGCCCGACCGTGATCCATGAGCAGAACGCGGTGCTGGGCCGCGTGAACCGCTATCTCGCCCCCAAGGTCAACGAAGTCGCCTGCGCGTTCCCGACCCTGGAGCTGGCCAAGCCGGCCGTGAAGGCCCGCGCCCACGTGGTCGGCAATCCCGTGCGGCCGGCGATCCGGGCCCTCTACGACGTGCCCTACCTGCCGCCCGAGGTGCAGCTGCGCATCCTGGTCACCGGCGGCAGCCAGGGCGCGCGCCTGCTGTCCGAGCTGATCCCCGAGGCCGTCGCCAAGCTGCCCGAGGACCTGCGCGGCCGCCTGAAGGTGTTCCAGCAGGCCCGC
Organism: Caulobacter sp. Root1455; assembly: GCF_001426905.1. Classification (GTDB taxonomy): domain Bacteria; phylum Pseudomonadota; class Alphaproteobacteria; order Caulobacterales; family Caulobacteraceae; genus Caulobacter. Next base: position 21,154 of record NZ_LMFQ01000007.1, on the reverse strand, counting down.
GCCGAGAGCATGGAAGGCGCCCGCAAGATCTATCGCAACGCCATGGTCGAGTGCGAGGTCGCGCCGTTCTTCCGCGACATGGCCGGCTATCTGCGCCAGGCCCACCTGGTGATCGGCCGGGCCGGCGCCTCGACCTGCTGCGAGCTGGCGGTCGCCGGCCGCCCGTCGATCCTGATCCCGCTGAAGATCGCCGCCGACGACCACCAGCGCTTCAACGCCCGCCAGTTGGAAGAGGCCGGCGCCGCCGCCGTGTGCCTGGAAGACGAACTGACCGTCGACGCCATGGCCGGGGCGCTGAACGCCCTGCTCAAGGACCCCGAACGCCTGGGCCGCATGGCGGCGGGGGCGCGGAAAGTGGCCACGCCCGACGCGGCCGAGAAGCTGGCGGACCTGGTGGAGAAGACGGCGCGGTAGCTGGCCGCCGCGTGGAGCCTAGGCGGGCGCCCGGGTGAACCACATCAGCCAGTTGGTCTCCCAGGTCTTGCCGCCGTCGGTCGAGAAGGCCTGGTCCCATTTCGCCGTGTTGGCGGTGAGCTCCGACCAGCGGAAGCGCACCGTGACGGGCTGCCCCTTGTAGGTGTCGGCGCCGATGAACGTCCCGACGCCGTCCTTGAAGCCGCCCCGCACCGGCGGGTCGATTGTCGCGAGGCGTGAGTCGATCCACCAGATCGACCATTGGCGCGTCTGGCTGTCGAAGGCCCGGACGCCGACGCCGCGATAGGTCCCGCCCGGCAGCTCCAGCACGTTGTCGTCGACATTGCCCTGGCCGTCCATCAGGGGCCAGTTGACGCAGGTGCCGGCGAAATCCTCCCACTGCGTGCTGCCGACCAGCCGTTCCTTCAAGCGGCGATGCTGGACCTTCCAGCGCCCGACCAGGAACGCCCAGTCGTCGGGGCCGCCGGTGATCCCCTGACTCGGATCCTCGCCCGCGGGGAGGGCCTCGGCGCGTGTCGCGGCCAGGACGCTGGTGATCAGGCCCGCGGCGATCGCGCCGCGGCGGGTCTGGAGCGGAGAACTCGCCGTCATGACGACCTTTCAGGGGGACTATGGAGGTTGTCGCCCAGGATAGCGCTCCTCCTGTGTCGCGCTTGGGGGCGATTGCGAAAATCGAAGCCGCCCGCCGGCGAAGGATCAGCGAACCCGTTCGCGCGTTCCTCAGACCTGGTTCCGTGTTCGGGAGAACACTCATGCGCACGAACATCGCCATCATCGCCCTGATCTATCCCATGGTGCAGGCCGTGGTTTTCGGACTGGGCATACTTGGCTTGCTGGTCTTCGGCGCGCCCTCCAGCCTGTTTCCAGTCATGATCGCCGCGACCTTCGTCATCGCGTTGCCGATCGCCGTGGTGATTGGTCCTCGGCTCAGGTCGCGCCTCTGGCGTCGACGCCATGGCGAGGACCTGAAGCCGTCGTGACCTGAAACGGCGGATCAATGGAGCGCGAGGCCGCGCCATTCTTCCGCGACGAGGTCGTCCCGCATGGCGCCGCTTCCGAAAGAGCGATCAGGGCTCCGCGCCCGTCGCGATAAGAGGTCGTCCAAGCTTGACGGCGTCTTCCACGCTGGTCGCCACGGCCACGCCCGCATACGGCCGCCGGCCGTCGCAGACCACCTTGGCCACCGCGTCGTCCGCGCCGCCCGTTGGGATCGGCTCGGCGGGCCGCTGGTCGCCGCTGATTGGGCCCTCCTTGCCGCCGACCCTCACGCTGGAGAAACCGGCGTGGGCGATGGTGCGGGCGTCGCAGTCGAGCACCGCGTGGCGCCAACCGCCCCAGAACGCCTCGGTCCCGGCGAGGAAGCCCTCCTCGGCCACCTGCAGCACGCGCAGCCGAGCGGTGCGGCCGGTCCAGGCGATCCCGCCCATGTCAACGAAGACGGCGAAGCGGCCAACGTCGGCCAGGCGCAACTCCAGCGGGGCCGGGGCCGGGGCCGGCGTCTGCGCAAAGGCGGGGGAGGCGAGGGCGATGACTCCTCCCCCGAGCAGCGCGGCGAAACGGGTGAGGTGGCGCGATGCGAATACGCGTCGCGACGGAGGGGGCGTCGTGCGGCGGCCGGCCGCCCCCTCCGTCCGCTGCGCGGCCACCTCCCCCGTTTCACGGGTGAGGAGAGAGAAATCCACACGATCTGCACCAAACATCCCGTTTCACCCCGCTGACAAATCGTCTAATCGAGCCAGATGATCCAGCGTCGACGACCCGTCCCCTTCGAACTCGGCCCCGTGCACTTCATCGGCATCGGCGGCATCGGCATGTCCGGCATCGCCGAGATCATGATCCGCATCGGCTACACCGTGCAGGGCAGCGACGCCAAGGCCAGCGCCAACACCGAGCGGCTGGAAAAGCTGGGCGCGCGCATCTTCATCGGCCAGGACGCGGCCAATGTCGAAGGCGCCTCGGCCATCGTCTATTCGACGGCGATCAAGGCCGACAACGTCGAGATGGCCGCCGGCCGCGACAAGCGCCTGCCGCTGGTCCGCCGCGCCGAGATGCTGGCCGAGCTGATGCGCCTGCAGTTTTCCGTGGCCGTGGGCGGCACCCATGGCAAGACCACCACCACCTCGATGGTCGCGGCCCTGCTGGACGCCGGCGCCCTGGATCCGACCGTGGTCAACGGCGGGATCATCAACGCCTACGGCACCAACGCCAAGGTCGGCGAGGGCGACTGGATCGTGGTCGAGGCCGACGAAAGCGACGGCAGCTTCCTGAAGCTGAAGTCCACCGTGGCCATCGTCACCAACATCGACGCCGAGCACCTGGATCACTGGGGCGACTTCGACGCCGTCAAGAAGGGCTTCCAGGACTTCATCGAGAACATCCCGTTCTACGGCTTCGCGGCGGTCTGCACCGACCACCCGGAAGTCCAGGCCCTGACCTCGCGGATCGAGAACCGCCGCCTGGTGACCTACGGCACCAATCCCCAGGCCGAGGTCCGCGTCTCCAACATCGAGATGGGCCCGGAAGGCGCGAAGTTCGACATCCTGATCTCGCCGCTGTCGGGCGACCTGGTCCTCTATGAGGGCCTGAAGATGCCGATGGCCGGCCACCATAACGTGCTCAACGCCACCGCCGCCGTGGCCGTGGCCCGCGAGCTCGGCGTGAACGCCGACGCCATCCGCGCCGGCCTGGCCGGCTTCGGCGGGGTCAAGCGCCGCTTCACCACCACGGGCGTGGCCAACGGCATTCGCATCGTCGACGACTACGGCCACCACCCGGTCGAGATCGCCGCCGTGCTGAAGGCCGCCCGCGCGGTCTCGACCGGCAAGGTGATCGCCGTGGTCCAGCCGCACCGCTTCACCCGCCTGCGCGACCTGATGACCGAGTTCAGCAGCTGCTTCAACGACGCCGACACGGTGATCGTCGCCGACGTCTACACAGCCGGCGAGCAGCCGATCGAGGGCGTCGACCGCGATCACCTGGTCGAGGGCCTCAAGAAGTTCGGCCACCGCCGCGCCCTGCCGCTGGAAAGCCCCGCCGCCCTGCCGGCCCTGATCGCCGCCGAGGCGCAGGCGGGCGACCTGGTGGTGCTGCTGGGGGCGGGCGACATCACGTCGTGGGCCTATGCGCTGCCGGGGCAGTTGGAAGCGCTGGCGAAGTGAACATCCTGTCCGTAACCGGAGGCTGTCGGAAATGAGCGACAGCGGATACGTCGCCCTGATCGAACCGTATCAGGACAAGCTGAACATCTACGGCGGAGCCGAGGCTTTCGAGTCGGATCTTGCCGTCATGCCGGAAAAGGTCAGGGTGCTGCTCCTGGCCGATCTGACCATGGGCGAAGTCTGCAACGGCGGCTTCTGGCAATACTTCTCGAACTCGTCCGGCATAGTCGCGCCGGAAGCCGTTGCGGCTTTCGATACGCTGGGCCTGCCGAACATGGCCAATATGGTTCGCGCCACAATGGGTTTCTTTGGGGCTGACTATCCTCGCGAACGCGAGCAGCGCCAGGCGGCGCTCAAGGCCCACGACGAAGCGCATCGCACCAAGGAGAATGCGGGTCTGGAATATTTGTCGCCGTTCGAAGCCGCCGATGAGGCTTTCTACATGCTCATGGCGGCGGAGGGCGGCGGTTTCGACGTCGCCGCTGACCGCTATGCGCAGGCGGAGGTTCAGCCTTGACCTGGAAAACCCAACTCCCCGCCGTTCGCGGCAAGCTGCTGGTCGACGAGGCCCTGGCGCCGTTCACCTGGTTCCGGGTCGGCGGGCCGGCCGACCTGGTGTTCCTGCCGGCCGACGAGCAGGACCTGGCCGACTTCCTCAAGGCCCTGGACCCGGCCGTACCGGTGCTGGCCATCGGCGTGGGCTCCAACCTGCTGGTCCGCGACGGCGGCGTCGAGGGCGTGGTGATCCGGCTGGGCAAGGGCTTCAACACGGTCGAGGCGCTGGGCGACAACCGCATCAAGGCCGGCTCGGCCGTGCCCGACGCCATCCTGGCCCGCAAGGCGGCCGACGCCGGCATCGCGGGGCTGGAGTTCTACGCCGGCATCCCCGGCACGATCGGCGGCGCGGTGATCATGAACGCCGGGTGCTACGGCTCGGAGACCGTCAATGTCGTGAAGTCCGTCCGGCTGATGGACCGCGCCGGCCAGGCGCGCGAACTGGCGGTCGAGGACCTGCACTACACCTATCGCCACAGCGCCCTGCAGGACGGCGAGACCGCGATCGTGCTGGACGCCGTCTTCGAAGGCGCGGCCGACGAGCCGTCCGAGATCAAGTCCCGCATGCGCGCCATCACCGAGCGCCGCGAGAAAACCCAGCCGATCCGCGAGAAGACCGGCGGCTCGACGTTCAAGAACCCGCCGGGCCATTCGTCGTGGAAGCTGGTCGACGAGGCCGGCTGGCGCGGGCGGCTGTACGGCGGGGCGATGTTCTCGCCGCTGCACAGCAACTTCCTGATCAACACCGGCGAGGCCACCGCCGCCGACCTGGAAGGCCTGGGCGACACGGTCCGCGCCGACGTGCTGGCCAAGACCGGCGTGCAGCTGGACTGGGAAATCAAGCGCATCGGGCGGGTCGCGGAGTAGGCCCGGGACAGAGGTGGGGACACACACTCGCCCCACCGCTTCGGCCGAGGTGGCCAAGGTCTTGCCGCGAGTGTGTGTCCCCATCTTCGTTCGGGGCGACTCAAGGTTGAGCATCCCAAAGGTTACCGATAGTTCATCCGACTGTTGCCTATCCGCCGGTCAGAGCGGTGCTATGAGAATGTCCCAAACGAGGGAGTCTCCATGCGCCTGTTTCGCACTCTGCTGACCGCCGCCGCCGTGTCCGCCCTGATGGCCGGCGCGTCTCACGCCCAGGATGCCGCCACGGGCGCGGCCCTGCGCGACAAGGCCCTGACCGACAAGACCGGCTGGACCATCCTGGAAGCCCTGACCACCGACATCGGTCCGCGCAACGTCGGCTCGCCCGGCGCGATCCGCGCCAAGGACTGGGGCCTGGCCACCTTCAAGGCCCTGGGCTTCCAGAACGTCCGCGCCGAACCGTTCGCCAAGCCGTCGTGGATCCGCGGCGAGGAGTCGGCCTCCATCACCGCGCCCTACGAGATGAAGCTGTCGATCCTGGGCCTGGGCAACTCGGTCCCCACCCCGGCGGGCGGCGTCGAGGCCGAGATCGTGGTGTTCACCACCCTGGCCGACCTGGCCGCCGCGCCCGACAGCGCCGTGAAGGGCAAGATCGTGGTCATCAACCAGCCGATGACCCGCACCCAGGACGGCTCGGGCTACGGCGCGGGCACCATGGTCCGCTACACCGGTCCGGCCCTGGCCGGCAAGAAGGGCGCGGTCGCCTACCTGACCCGTTCGGTCTCGACCAGCGACAGCCGCCAGGCCCACACCGGCGCCATGGCCTATGTCGGCGACGGCCCCAAGGTGCCGGCCGGCGCCCTGGGCGTGCCGGACGCCGACCTCCTTCAGCGTCTGGCTTCGCGTGGCAAAACCGTGAAGATCAAGCTGAACCTGCAGTCGCACGTCGACGAGAAGGCCATGGCCTGGAACGTAATCGGCGAGATCCCCGGCTCGTCCAAGCCCGAGGAACTGATCGTGATCGGCGGCCACCTTGACGCCTGGGATCCGGGCGAGGGCGCGATCGACGACGGCGCGGGCATCGCCATCACCACGGCCGCCGCCAAGCTGATCGGCGACCTGCCCAAGCATCCCAAGCGCACCATCCGCGTGGTGATGTTCGGCTCGGAAGAGACCGGCGGCTCCAGCGACGCCTACATGGCCGCCCACAAGGACGAGGTCGCCCGCACGGTGTTCACCGGCGAGAGCGACGTCGGCGGCGACCGGATCTTCGAGGTCCGCCTGCCCGCCGGCTCGGCCGACCATCCGGCCATGAAGGCGGCGGTCAACACCCTGCTGCCGCTGAAGATCTTCCTGGCCCGCGAGCCGGTCGGCCACGCCGGCTCGGACGTCGAGGGCCTGCAGGAAGCCGGCGTGCCGGCCTTCGGCTTGACCCAGGACGCCAGCCGCTACTTCGACCTGCACCACAGCGCCGACGACACCCTGGACAAGGTCAAGCCAGAGAACCTGGCTCAGAACGTCGCCGCCTGGGCGTCGCTGCTGTACTTCGCGGCCGACAGCGACATCGACTTCCGGGCGCTGACGGCGGCGAAGGCGGCGACGCCGGCGGGTCACTAGCTCGTCCATCCACCTTTCAGCCGTCATCCCGGGCCTTGTGCCCGGGACCCCTTTGTCCATCGCAAGGGCAGAGGTTTGGCGCGCCGGCGCGCCACGGCGCTTCACCGTCAGCTGAACCAGGGTTCCCGGGCACAAGGCCCGGATGACGAGCTGGGGTAGGAGAGGGCGCATCAAAGCTCCACTCTCTCTCCCTCCCAGCTCCACATCGCCCCGCTACCGCTGCGGTCCATGACCCAGCCCCTCGCCAACCAGCACATCGTCGTCCTGCTCGGCGGCCCGTCGGCCGAGCGCGAGGTCAGCCTGGCCACCGGCGCGGCCTACGCCGCCGCGCTCGAGCGGCTGGGGGCGCGGGTCACGCGCGTGGATCCCGGCCCCGACATCGCCCAGGTCCTGACCGCCCTGCGGCCCGACCTCGTCTTCAACGGCCTGCACGGCCGCTGGGGCGAGGACGGCTGCGTGCAGGGCGTGCTGGAGACCCTGGGCCTGGCCTACACCCACTCCGGCGTCCTGGCCTCGGCCCTGGCGATGGACAAGGCCAGGTCAAAGGCGGTGCTGGCGGCGGCGGGGATCGCCGTGCCGGGCGGCGGCCTGTTCGACCGCCACGATGTCGCCCGCGACCATGTGATGCCGCCGCCCTATGTGGTGAAGCCCAACGCCGAGGGATCGTCGGTCGGGGTGTTCATCGTGCCCGAGGGCGCCAACGCCCCGCCGACCGAACTGGCCGCGCCGGGCTGGGCCTACGGCGAAACGGTGATGGTCGAGCCGTATGTCCCCGGACTGGAGCTGGCCGTCGCGGTGGTGGGTGAGTCAAATCGTCCCAGGGCCCTGGCGGTCACCGAAATTCGCTCATCCACAGGTTTCTATGACTACGACGCCAAGTACTCGCAAGGCGGCTCGATTCACCTCCTGCCGGCCCCGATTCCCGACGCCGTAAGGGATCGGGCCCTGCGCGCCGCCGAGCTTGGCCATGCAAGTCTTGGTTGCCGAGGTGTGACTCGGGTCGACTTCCGTTATGACGACATTAACGACCTTCTGGTCCTTCTAGAGGTCAATACGCAGCCCGGCATGACACCCACTTCGCTCGCCCCCGAGCAGGCGGACCACGCCGGTGTTTCGTTTGATCGTTTAGTGTTCTGGATTGTGGAGGACGCTTATGCCCGCAGGTTTGCGGGGGGGATCGCGTAAGCCAACGCGCCCCCGGGCCGAAGCGCCCGCAAGTCCGAAGGCCCGATCGGCCGCGCGCACCGCCGCGCCGCCGGCCGGGAAACTGCAAGCCGCGCGCGGCGGCGTGGGCGTGTCGCCCCGCCTGGCCCTGACCGTGGCCGGCGGAGCGCTGGTCGTCGCCCTGGTCGCCACCCTGGCCACCGGCCACCGGATCGAGCGCCTGGGCCAGGCCCTGATGCGCGGCGTCGACGGCGAGTTCGCCGACATGGGCTTCAAGCTGAAGACCGTGCACATCGAGGGCGCCTCGCCGATGGCGAAGGCCGACATCATGAACGCCGCGGCCCTGTACCAGGACCAGCCGACCCTGGGCCTGGACCTGGCCGCCCTGCGCACGCGGGTCGAGGCCGTGGGCTGGGTCAAGTCCGCCAAGGTCGTGCGCCTGCTGCCCGACACCGTGTTCATCTCCGTCGAGGAGCGCCCGGCCTTGGCCGTCTGGCAGCATTCCGGCGCCATGCGGGTGATCGACGGCGAGGGCCGGATCATCCGCGAGGCCGACGCCGCGCGCTTCCCGCAGCTGCCGCTGGTGGTGGGGCAGGGCGCCGACCAGGCCGCCGGCGCCATCCTGCCGGCCGTCAACGCCCGGCCGCGCCTGCGCGACCGTCTGGAGGCCCTGGTGCGCGTCGACGACCGCCGCTGGGACCTGCGCCTGAAAGATGGTTCGCTGATCCAGCTTCCGGCCATTGACGAAGAGTCCGCGCTGATTCAATTGGATCAGCTCGATCAACGACAACGAATCCTCGATCTCGGCTTCGCGCGCATCGATCTGCGCGATCCCGAGATGGTGGCCGTGAGGCCTCGTGACGCGGTGCTGCCCGGGCAGCCCGTCGCCGGCGGGGCTTGAACATGAACTTGTGTGTGAGGTGACTGTAGCGATGTCGCGACTGGATGACCGGAAACAGGCCCGCGAAGGCCTGAAGGCGACGCTCGTGCGTCAGCCGGCGGTCGCGGCCGTCGATCTTGGCGCGTCCAAGGTCACCTGCTTCATCATGAAGGCCGATGGGATCCATCGCGACAACCGCACCCTGACCACGGCCGGCGTCGGCTATGTGCAGTCGCGCGGCGTGCGCGGCGGGGCGATCGTCAATCTGGACGAGGCGGCGCAAGCCATCGCCCAGGCCGTCGAGCGCGCCGAGACCGTGGCCGGCGTCAACGTCCAGGGCGTCAGCGTCTGCACGGCCGGCGGCCAGCTGGCCAGCCACCGCGTCCAGACCCAGGTGTCGCTGGGCGCCCGCCCGATCGGCGACGGCGACCTGTCGCGCGCCATCGCCTCGGCCCTGGCGCAAGTCCGCATTCCCGGCCGCAAGCCGATCCACCTGCTGCCGATCGCCTGGTCGGTCGACGGCCAGCGCGGCATCCGCGATCCGCGCGCCATGTTCGGCCGCGCCCTGGGTCTGGAGCTGCTGGTCGTCTCGATCAACGAGAACATCTTCCACACCCTGGCCCACTGCGTCGAGCGGGCCCACCTGTCGTTCGAGGGCGTGGTCGCCGCGCCCTTCGCCTCGGCCCTGGCGGCCCTGGAAGAGGACGAGATGGACCTGGGCGCCGTCTGCATCGACATGGGCGGCGGCTCGACCTCGGTGGCGGTGTTCAACAACGGCGCCCTGTGCCACGTCGACAGCCTGGCCGTCGGCGGCGGGCACGTGACGCAGGACATCGCCCGCGGCCTGCAGACCTCGGTCGCCGGCGCCGAGCGCATCAAGACCCTGCACGGATCGGCCATCGCCTCGGCCAACGAGGACCGCGAGATGATCGAGGCCCCGCCGCGCGGCGACGATCCGGGCGCCGGTCCGGTGATCGCGCCCCGCAGCCTGCTGAAAGGCATCATCCAGCCGCGCGTCGAGGAGACGCTGGAGCTGCTGCGCGAGCGCCTGAAGGCCTCGGGCGCCCCGGTCGAGCCGGGCGCGGGCATCGTCCTGACCGGCGGCGCCAGCCAGCTGGCCGGCGTGCGCGAAGTGGCCGTGCGCGTCTTCGATCGTCCGGTCCGCCTGGGCCGTCCCCGTCGGGTGCCGCACCTGGCCGACGCCGCGTCGGGTCCGGCCTTCTGCGCCGCCGCCGGCGTCCTGCACCGCACGGCGTTCGGCCCGCGCGAGGTGGTCTCGCCCAAGGCCCTGGCCGGCGCGGCGATCCGCAAGCGTCCGATGGACCCCAACGCCAGTCCCGTGGCCAAGGCCGCCGCCTGGCTGCGCGACAATCTCTGATAGAGCGGTCGCGGGACGCGCGCCCGCGCGACGCAAGCTTGGCTGAGTCGCGCCCGTCGGAGCGCGACTGTAAAATTCCCCGTCGACGGCAATTTTTTCGTCTTGGCGTCAGACGCCAAGAACAACGGCCAAGTCTTAACAGAACTTAAGCATAAGCGTTTACGATCTAAGTGTCGGAAACACCTAACAGCCTAGTTTTCAAGGCTCCGAAAACGGGGTTTTCCAAGGCTTTTCCGGTCAGCGGCGTTCCGCCGCATGGCCCTTCGGGGTACCCTGGGGAACCTGCGGAATCCCCTGTGATTCCTTTGGATAACTGGATTTTTTCGACCCGTTCGGGGTCGACCGGGAGCCGACTCACTTTATGGAGTTAACCACCGATTAAGGTTGGTGGTTGTTCTGTTAACCGGATCGTCGAGATGACTCCCGACGGTGATCTGTTCGGCAGTTGACGAATTCGGCGTTTAAGACGCGAGGCTCCCATGGCTATTTCTCTTTCCGCGCCGCGCACCACTGAACTGAAGCCGCGTATCGTGGTGTTCGGGGTCGGCGGGGCTGGTGGCAATGCCGTCAACAACATGATCGAGGCCGGCCTCGAGGGTGTTGAGTTCGTGGTGGCCAACACCGACGCGCAGCAGCTTCAGTTCGCCAAGACCGACCGTCGCATCCAGCTCGGCGTGCAAGTGACCCAGGGCCTGGGCGCGGGCGCTCACCCCGAAGTCGGCATGAGCGCCGCCGAGGAGAGCTTCCCCGAGATCGGCGAGCACCTGGACGGCGCGCACATGGTGTTCATCACCGCCGGCATGGGCGGCGGCACCGGCACCGGCGCGGCCCCGATCATCGCCAAATGCGCCCGCGAGCGCGGCATCCTGACCGTCGGCGTGGTCACCAAGCCCTTCCACTTCGAAGGCCGCCACCGCATGCGCCTGGCCGACGCCGGCATCGGTGAGCTGCAGCGCTATGTCGACACCCTGATCGTCATTCCGAACCAGAACCTGTTCCGCGTCGCCAACGAGCGCACGACCTTCGCCGAAGCCTTCGGCATGGCCGACCAGGTGCTGCACTCGGGCGTCCGCTCGATCACCGACCTGATGGTCCTGCCGGGCCTGATCAACCTCGACTTCGCCGACGTCCGCACGGTCATGACCGAAATGGGCAAGGCGATGATGGGCACCGGCGAGGGCACCGGCGAAGACCGCGCCCTGATGGCCGCCCAGAACGCCATCGCCAACCCGCTGCTGGACGAAGTCTCGCTGAAGGGCGCCAAGGCCGTGCTGGTCAACGTGACCGGCGGCATGGACATGACCCTGCTGGAAGTCGACGAGGCCGCCAACGCCATCTCCGACCAGGTCGATCCGGAAGCCAACATCATCTTCGGCGCCGCCTTCGACCCGTCGCTGGACGGCGTGATCCGCGTGTCGGTGGTCGCCACCGGCATGGACGGCGCCTCCATCGCCCAGATCGAACCCAAGCCGGTCTCGCGCAACACCACGGCCCAGCCGCTGATCGCCGAGACCCGTCCCGCCGCGCCGCAGCCCGCGCCCGCCCCGGTCACCGCCGAGGCCGGCCGTCCGGGCATGCGCTACGAGCCGCGCCCGATCGAGCGTCCGGCCGCGACCGCGTCCTACGCGCCGGAACCGGCCTATGAAGAACCCGCTCCGGTCGTCGAAGCCCAGGAAGACCTGCACTTCGAAGAGCCGGTGATGGAAGTCGAGCCGCGCATCGCCGCCCCGGCGCCGCGCGTCACCCGCATCGTCGACCCGCTGGTCGCCGACGGCGCCGAGGTCGAGGACGAGCCGCTCTACAGCGAAACCTACGAGGACCGCCGAGCCCAGAAGTCGGGCGGCTGGATGAGCCTGTTCGGCGGCGGCCGCCAGCAGCGCTACGAGCAACCCACGGCCCAGCAGCCGCGCCAGACGGGTTCGGCCCGCCCGCAGCTGCAGCCGCTGGACCAGCCGGCGGCCGACGAAGGCGAGGATCTGGAGATCCCGTCCTTCCTGCGCCGCCTGGCCAACTGAAAGTCCCGATAAGTTTAGTGGCGTACCTGTAAGCGTAACCGAGACCCCCGGAGCGAGAGCTCCGGGGGTTTTGCTTTGCGGATGATCTAGTGGGTCTTGGCGGCCGCGTCGGCGGCGGCGTCGGTCTTGCGCTCGGCGGCGGCGACGGCGTCGGACGTGTTTTCAGCGGCCTTGTCGGCGGCGGCGGCGGTGTTGTCGGCCGCCTTGTCCGTCGCCGCGGCGGTGTTGGCGGCGGCCGTATTGGCGTTGTTGGCGGTGTCCTGGGCGGCCGACGAGGCGGCGGCGCCGGCCTGATCGGCGGCGGCGGCCGTGTGGTCCTCGGTCTTCTGCGAGCAGGCCATCAGCGACAGGCTGGCGATCGAGGCGGAAATCAGTAGGGCGACGCGCATGGGATTCTCCGGAAGGGGGACGTTGATCGTCCTCGCGGGGTCCAACGTCCGGCCTGCCTTAAGGCTCCGGCCAACGCCGCCGTGGTGTTCCAAGCCGCCCGATCGCGCTAGACTTGGCATGATCTGCCAAGCCGCCTGAAGATTGGGTCACGATGAAGCTCACCCGCGCCGATCGCAAGATCCTGGAAATCCTCCAGCAGGACAGCTCGGTCACGAATGTCGAGCTGGCCGAGCGGGTGGGTTTGTCGCCCAGCCCCTGCCTGCGGCGGGTCAAGCAGTTGGAGGCCTCGGGCCTGATCTGCGGCTACGTCGCCCTGCTCGACCGGCGCAAGGCGCGGCTGGACCTTCTGGCCTATGTCGAGGTGCAGGTCGACCGCCACAGCGAGACCGCCGCCGAGGCCTTCGCCGAGGCCGTGCGGCGCGAGCCGATGGTGGTGGGCTGCCACGCCATGACCGGCGGCTACGACTACCTGTTGCGGGTGGTGGCCCCCAATCTCGACGCCTATGCCGACTTCACGATGAAGCGCCTGCTGAAGATGCCGGCCGTGAAGGACATCCGCTCCAGCTTCGTGCTGGAGACCATCAAGGACGCGACGGCGTTGCCGCTGGACTATCTGGAGTAGGGGGGCGGGCTACGAGCATCCGTCGGCGAGCACGAGCTTGCTGGTCGTCGTGTCGTGTCGAACCTTGAACAGATCCTGGATGCCGGGATCGCCCAGAAACGCCTCGGCGTTCGCGCGGTCGGGAAACTCAATGATCACCAGACGCTGGGGCTTCCAGTCGCCCTCGATGTAGGTCGGCTCGGCGCCTTGGACGATGTATCGCCCCCCGTGCCGGGCGATGTGCGCGGGGATCGCCGCGATGTACGGGCTGAAGCTGGCGAAGTCGTGGACCTCCAGGTCGAGCACGAGATAGGCCTTCATCGTCCCCCCTTGGGTTGGGCCGCCGGTCGACCGCCCATCCGCCCCGGATGGGGCCGCGCCTTAAAGCCTTGGTGGATCGGAGCTCTGGCGTCTGGCCGTGTCAAGGACGGCGCGTCGCGCCGCCGCGACGCGGCNTGCTCTTCCGATCTGTCAATGACCGCTCCCCACCCTTCTCGGACGTTTGGAACGTCCGCTTGGCGCAAGCCCGCATCCGCCCCGGATGGGGCCGCGCCTTAAAGCCTTGGTGGATCGGAGCTCTGGCGTCTGGCCGTGTCAAGGACGGCGCGTCGCGCCGCCGCGACGCGGCTGGCCGGAGGCCAGTCCTTGACACGGCCAGACGCCAGAGCAGGCTCGCCTCCAAGGTTTCAAGGCGCGGCCTCGCCGCTGCGGGCGGAGGTTTAAAGGGGTAGGGCCTTCCCCTTTTGGAACCGTCATCCCGGGCCTTGTGCCCGGGACCCCTCTGTCCGCCGCAGGTGCGGAGGTGTGGCGCGCCGGCGCGCCATTTCGCTTCACCGTCAGCTGAACCAGGGGTCCCGGGCACAAGGCCCGGGATGACGGTGGTTTAGGGGGATCGAGCGGCGTTCATCCCCGTCAGCCGCTAGAAGAACGCCAACAACTTCAACGCCCTGAAAAATAATCAGCGTCACCGATCCGCCAGCGCTCAAACCTCCTGCACAATAAACCCGTCCCCATCGCGGGGGAGGGCTCTTGGTACCGGCCCAAGCAGGCGATGGAGATCGAACCGAGCGGGGCCTGGCTGGCCTGGCGGGGCCTGTTCCAGGATCAGTCGGAGTCGCCGACGGCCCCTTCCGGGCGACCTGATCCTGCCCGTCCGAGGGGGAACGTCGATCGGGATGAAACAGGCCCTCAGTCGCCGTCCCTCGGTCAAAACGGTTCGGCGGAGCGGTCAGGTCTAGCCGAAACGCACACTCAAACCCACGGTCATCCGGGCTGGGCCCGGACCGCTCCGCGCCTCCCCATCCCGCCGGCGTGATCCGGACGGGGACATGCGCTCGCGCGTGTTCCAGACCAGGCGCCGCGTCCGTTGAGGACATGTTCAAGGGCATGGTCGGGCGAAGCGGTCTCAAAGATCCAATGAAATAACAAAAAATGGCAGAAAATGACCGTTTGTGGATAATCTGCGGTCATCATCGCCACATCCCGCCACCAGCAACGCCCTATCCTGCCGCGCGTACCCCTCCCGGAGCGCGGCGCATGCTGGTTGTCGATCAAAAGTCCCTGTCGCCCGCCGTGATCTCGCCGGTGCGCCCGGCCCTGGAAGGCGTCACCGCCTACAAGGCCGGCATGACCCTGGCGCAGGCCGGTCGCCTGGCCGGACGCGCCGACCTGTCCAAGCTGGCCAGCAACGAGAACCTGCTGGGCTGCAGCCCCAAGGTCGCCGAAGCGGTGCAGGCGGCGCTCGCCAGCCCCGAGATCTATCCCGACCCCTATTGCGAGACCCTGCGCGCCGCGATCGGCGAGCGGCTGAAGGTCGACCCGGCCCGCATCGTCATGACCCCGGGCTCCGAGGCCCTGATCGACTACCTGTTCCGCGCCGTGCTGCACCCGGGCGACAGCATCCTGCTGAGCTCGCCGACCTTCCCGACCTACGAGATCTTCGGCCGCTGCGCCGAGGCGACCTTCATCGACGTGCCGCGTCTTCCCGGCTTCGGCCTGGACGTCGAGGCCTTCAAGGCCGAGGCGGCCAAGGGCCCCAAGCTGCTGGTCCTGTGCACCCCCAACAACCCGACCGGCAACGCCCTGAGCGGCGTCGACATCGGCGAGATCCTGGCCGTCACCCCGCGTTCGACCGTGGTCTTCGTCGACGAGGCCTATCGCGAATATCACGAGGATTTCGACACCTTCGACCTGCTGAAGGCCTGGGGCGGGACCTGGGTGTCGGGCCGCACCTTCTCCAAGGCCTACGGCCTGGCCGGCATGCGGGTGGGCTACGGGATCTGCTCGTCGGCCGAGCTGGTCGGCTATCTGGACCGCATCCGTCCGCCGTTCAACGTCACCGCCATCAGCCAGGCCGCCGCCCTGGCGGCGTGGAACGACGTGGAGCATCTGGAGCGCACCGTCGCACTGACGATCGCCGAACGCGGCCGGGTCGAGGCCGTGCTGGACTCCATGGGCGTGGAGCACACCGCCAGCGCCGCCAACTTCGTCTTCCTGCGCAGCCCGGCCGGCGCCGAAGCGACCGCCATGCGTTTGCTGCAGGATGGGCTTATCGTGCGCCCCACGCCGGTGCCCGGCGGCTGGGTCCGGATCACCATCGGCCGTCCCGCCGACAACGACCGCCTGATCGCCGCCCTGCCGGCCGCTCTTGCGGTGTGATGGAGATCGGCCGTGCCGGAAACCTCGTCCTTCGACAAGCTCAGGATGAGGTTGTTCGTGCGCCGCTCTTCTTCTGCTCCGCCGTCACATTCGACCTCATCCTGAGCTTGTCGAAGGACGAGGGCGCACCACCTTTCCACTACGATCGCTTCGCTGGAGCCATCCCATGACCACCAACGCTCAAAACCCCCTGGGCCTCGACGGCTTCGCCTTCGTCGAGTTCACCAGCCCCGAACCGGCCGCCATGAAGGCCCTGTTCGAGCAACTGGGCTTCGTCGCCGCCTCGACCCATCCGACCAAGGCCGTGACCCGCTTCAAGCAGGGCCGCATCAATCTGCTGGTCAATGATGAGCCGACCGGCCAGGTCGCCGAGTTCCGCGCCGCCCACGGCCCCTCGGCCAACGGCATGGCTTTCACCGTGGAGAATGTGGAACAGGCCTATGCCGAGGCGCTGAAGCGCGGGGCTGTGGCGGCCGACGCGTCCAAGACCCTGCTGGGCCAGGACGCCCGGGTGCTGGAAGGCATCGGCGGCTCGATGCTGTACCTGGTCGCCGGCCCCGACGCGGTGTTCGCCGACTGGGCCCCGGTCCCCGGCGCGGCCGAGGCGGAAGCCGCCAACAACGTCGGCCTCGACCTGCTGGACCACCTGACCCACAACGTCAAACGCGGCCAGATGCGCACCTGGTCGACCTTCTATCGCGACGTCTTCGGCTTCGAGGAGCAGAAGTACTTCGACATCAAGGGCCAGGCGACCGGCCTGTTCAGCCAGGCGATGATCGCCCCCGACAAGGCCATCCGCATCCCGCTCAACGAGAGCCAGGACGACCAGAGCCAGATCGAGGAGTTCATCCGCCAGTACAACGGCGAGGGCATCCAGCACCTGGCCCTGACCACGCCCGACATCTACGACACCGTCGAGAAGCTGCGGGCCCGTGGCGTCAAGCTGCAGGACACCATCGAGACCTATTACGAGCTGGTCGACAAGCGCGTGCCCGGCCACGGCGAGGACACCGAGCGGCTGCGCAAGAACCGCATCCTGCTGGACGGCAATGTCGGCGAGGAAGGCCTGCTGCTGCAGATCTTCACCGAGAACCTGTTCGGGCCGATCTTCTTCGAGATCATCCAGCGCAAGGGCAATGAAGGCTTCGGCAACGGCAACTTCCAGGCCCTGTTCGAGAGCATCGAGCTGGACCAGATCCGTCGCGGCGTGATCACGGTCGAGGCCTGATCCCATAACGATTGTCATCCCGGACAAGCGCGTAGCGCGCCGATCCGGGACCGACGCCCGAGCGCCGCGCTTCCGGCGGTCCCGGATCGGCCCCAGCTTTTGCTGGGGTTGTCCGGGATGACAGCGTTAGGGTGCTTCCGAGAGAACGAGCCAGGGACCCAACCATGGACCTCCAGCACCAATCCGGCTTCGGCAACCACTTCTCCAGCGAGGCGGTCCCCGGCGCCCTGCCGGTGGGCCAGAACTCGCCGCAGACGCCGCCGTTCGGCCTCTATGCCGAGCAGCTGTCGGGCACGGCCTTCACCGCGCCGCGCCACGAGAACCGCAGAAGCTGGCTCTACCGTCTGCGGCCCAGCGCCGGCCATGGGCCCTATGCGCCCTACGCCCAGGATCGCCTGAAGAGCGGTCCGTTCGACGCCGCGGCCCCGACGCCCAATCGCCTGCGCTGGGACCCACTGGAAATCCCGGCCGAGCCCACCGACTTCGTCGACGGCCTGGTCACCCTGGGCGGCAACGGCGACGTGGCGACCCAGGCCGGCATGGCCGCCCACCTTTATCTGGCCAACCGCTCGATGATCGACCGGGTGTTCCAGAACGCCGACGGCGAGCTGTTGATCGTGCCCCAGCAGGGCGACCTGCATCTGGTCACCGAGTTCGGCCGCCTGGACGTCGCCCCGGGCGAGATCGTCGTGATCCCCCGCGGCGTCCGTTTCCGGGTCGAGGTCGCCGGCCCGGCGCGCGGCTATGTCTGCGAAAGCTACGGCGCGGCCTTCCGCCTGCCGGACCTGGGGCCCATCGGCTCGAACGGCCTGGCCAACAGCCGCGACTTCCTCTCGCCCGTCGCCGCCTTCGAGGACCTGGCGTGTCCGACGCAGGTGATCCAGAAGTTCCAGGGCGGCCTGTGGATGGGGACCTGGGGTCATAGCCCGCTGGACGTCGTCGCCTGGCACGGGAACCTGGCACCCTACAAGTACGACCTGGCGCGGTTCAATACGATCAACACGGTCAGCTTCGACCATCCCGACCCGTCGATCTTCACCGTGCTCACCGCTCCCAGCGAGATCCCCGGCACGGCCAATGTCGACTTCGTGATCTTCCCGCCGCGCTGGATGGTGGCCGAGCACACGTTCCGCCCGCCCTGGTTCCATCGCAACGTGATGAGCGAGTTCATGGGACTGGTGCGCGGCGCCTACGACGCCAAGGCCGGCGGCTTCAGCCCCGGCGGGGCCAGTCTGCACAACGCCATGAGCGACCACGGCCCCGACGTCGCCAGCCACGAGGCGGCGACGCGGGTCGAGTTGAAGCCCCACAAGATCGACGGAACCATGGCCTTCATGTTCGAGAGCCGCTGGGTGATCCGCCCTACGAAATACGCTCTGGAGACTTCGGCGCTTCAGGCCGACTATGACGCATGCTGGACGGGCTTTCCCAAGGCCAAACTGCCTTAGGCAAAGCAAGCCTGCCCTGAGAACAACGAAGCAAAGAGGAAGCGCCCATGAAGCTCGCGTCTCTGAAGGGCGGCCGCGACGGCCGGCTGGTGGTGGTCTCCAACGACTTGGCCTGGTTCACCGACGCCGGAACGATCGCCCCGACCCTGCAAGCCGCCCTCGACGATTGGGAACGCTGCGAACCGATGCTGCGGGCCTTGGCCGAGAGCCTCGAGCACGGCGGCGTGCCCCAGGAGCGCTTCCACGAGCACGAGGCCGCCAGTCCCTTGCCCCGCGCCTATCAGTGGATCGACGGCAGCGCCTATGTGAACCACGTGCAGCTGGTTCGGCAGGCGCGCGGCGCCGAGATGCCCGAAAGCTTCTGGACCGATCCGTTGATGTACCAGGGCGCTTCGGACGGCTTCCTGGGGCCGCGCGACACCATTCCGCTGGCCAACTCCGCCTGGGGCTGCGACCTGGAGGGCGAGGTCGCCGTGATCGTCAGCGACGTGCCGCTGGGCGCGACCCGCGAGGAGGCCTTGGCCGCCATCTGCCTGGTTATGCTGTGCAACGACGTTTCCTTGCGCAGCCTGATCCCGGCGGAACTGGCCAAGGGCTTCGGCTTCGTCCAGTCCAAACCGGCCAGCGCCTTCTCGCCCGTGGCCGTGACGCCGGCCCAGCTGGGCGACGCCTGGAAGGACGGCAAGCTGCACGGCGCGCTGCTGGTCACCCTGAACGGCGAGGATTTCGGCAAGGCCGACGCCGGCGTCGACATGACCTTCGACTTCGGGACCCTGGTGGCCCACGCCGCCAAGACCCGCGCCCTGTCGGCGGGCACCATCGTGGGGTCGGGCACGGTCAGCAACCGCGGCGCCGACGGCGGCCCGGGCAAGCCGGTGGCCGACGGCGGTCTCGGCTATTCCTGCCTGGCCGAGGTCCGCACGGTCGAGACCCTGCTGACCGGTCATCCCAAGACGCCGTTCCTGCTGGGCGACGACACGGTCCGCATCGAGATGCATGACGCCAAGGGCCACTCGATCTTCGGCGCCATCGAGCAGACGGTCGAGCGCATTTGAGCGAAGACGCCGCGCCGGAAGTCGCGCCAGAAGCGGCGCCCGCCGGCCGGGCCTGGACCACGCCGGCGGGCGTCAAGCTGGGTCCGGTCGATCAGATCGCCGATCCCGGGGCGCGGAACTACGTGCTGCAGATCGGCGACAAGCGCTTCCACGGCTTCGTGGTGCGACGGGGCGAGGCGGTGTTCGGCTATGTCGACCGCTGCCCGCACGCCGGCCTGCCGCTGGCCCAGGTGCTGGACCGCTACCTGACCGACGACGGGAGTCTGATCGCCTGCTCCTGGCATGGGGCGCTGTTCGAACCCGAGACCGGAGTCAGCGTCGGCGGCCCGTGCGTCGGGGCGCGGCTGTCGCCCTGGCCGGTCCGGGTCGAGGAGGGGCGGGTCGTCACGGCCTGAGGTCTGCACGAAAACTCCACGGTCCGTCCGCCGCCCGTGGAAACCTCCGCCACGATGCGGCGACCGCGCCTGCCTAGACCTGTTCGGCAGAGCAGGGAGCCGAGCGATGCCTTTCGACCAGATCCAGGTGCGCGACTACGCCGTGGTGATCCACGCCGGCAATGACGAGTGGACCTGGCAGGTGATGGATTTCGACGCCCGCGTCGCCGCCCAGGGCGAGGCCCCCGATCGCGAGAGCGCCTGGCGCAGCGGCATGTTCGCTGCGGAGGCGGTGGGGGCGTTCGCCCGGATCGGCCGCCGGACCTAGCGACAAATGAAAAAAGGCCGCCTTCTACAGGAGGAGAAGACGGCCGAAGTCGCATAGGAGGAAACGCCCAGAAGGGCTGGGATCTCTATAGCGCAACCGCCTGTTCGTGACAACGTTGTCATGGATATTTTTCGTGCGCCGCTGAAAACCTTGGTTTCCTTGGGCCGACGGTCTTGGCGAGGGCGAGGCGGGCCGCCAAACTCCGAGCGCCCGGAAGGAGCCGCCCGTGAGTTTGACCCTTCGCCTCGCCGTTCCCGAGGACCTGCCCGTCCTGCGCGACCTGATGAACGCGTCGATCGGCGAGCTGCTCAAGCCGTTCCTGCCCCTGGACGCGGTGGCGGCCTCCTTCGACATCATGGGACTGGACAGCCAGCTGATCGTCGACGGCACCTATTTCGTCGTGGAGGACGATGGCGCGGTGGCCGGCTGCGGCGGCTGGAGCCGGCGGGCCACCCTGTTCGGCGGCGACCATTCGGCCGGGCGCGACGCCGCCCTGCTGGATCCGGCCCGCGACGCGGCCAGGGTGCGGGCGATGTACACCCACCCCGATCACGTCCGGAAGGGCGTCGGTCGGATGATCCTGGACGCCTGCGAGGCCGCGGCCGCCGGGGAGGGGTTCACGCGCTGCGAGCTGGCGGGGACCCTGGCGGGCGAGCCGCTGTACCGGGCCTGCGGTTATCATGAGATCGAGCGGTTCACCGCCCCGACCTCCAGCGGGGTCGAGGTGCCGCTGGTGCGGATGGGCAAGGCCCTGCCGGGCGCGGTTCCCCAATAGAAAAGGGCGGGTCCGAGGACCCGCCCTTCTTACGCTACTAACGCTACTGAACTTGGCTTGGTCCGATTAACGGAACAGGCTCAGGATCGAACCGGTCGACTGGTTGGCGATCGAGAGCGCCTGGATGCCCAGTTGCTGCTTGGTTTGCAGCGACTGCAGCTTGGCGCTTTCCTTGGCCAGGTCGGCGTCGACCAGGTTGCCCACGCCGGCGTCGAGGCTGTCTTGCAGCTT
>NZ_LMFQ01000006.1 GCF_001426905.1 Caulobacter sp. Root1455 | reverse complement strand
GATCATGCCGGGCGACAACGCCGAGCTGGACGTCGAGCTGATCACCCCGATCGCCATGGACCAAGGCCTGCGCTTCGCCATCCGCGAAGGCGGCCGCACCGTCGGCGCCGGCGTCGTGGCCAAGATCGTCGAGTAGTCGATCGATCTTCTAGCCTCGGCTAAGACATAGCGAAGGCCCCGGAGGAAACTCCGGGGCCTTTTGCTTTGTAGGTCCTCCCCCTGTGGGGGAGGTGTCGCCCCTAGGGCGACGGAGGGGGGAGGGATCGGCCGATGGCCGAAGCCCGGATCCTCGATCCTGGAACGCCCCCCACCGATCGCTGCGCGATCGCCTCCCCCATGGGGGGAGGGCTTATTTGGCGGCCGCTCGCGGCGCGGTCCGGTCCGTGCCGCCCTGGTGCAGCACCAGGGCCGTGGCGGGTGCGTCGCCGGCCTGGGTGAAGCTGGCCAAGGCGATGGCGGTTTTGGAGAAGAATTCGCCCGGCGCGCTGGCGTAGAGGGGCAGGGGAGGCTGGTTCGTGCTCTGGCTGATCAGTTGATCGCCATGCCGGCTGATGGTGATGGTGATGGTCGGCGACAGCACATAGTCGCCGACATAGAGATCCAACGTTTTGGCGGGCAGCGCGATCGCCTGAGGCGGCCGGTAGGAGCCCACGCACAGGCCCGCCAGCTTCTCGGCGATGCCGTGGGAGGGCGAGGCGTTGTAGTTGGACAGCACGATCGCCACGACGCCGTCCTTGGGAAAACGGACGATGCCGGTCGAGAAGCCGTTGATCCCGCCGCCGTGGCCAATGCGCTCACGACCGGCTTCCTGGTCGATCCGCCAGCCGAACCCGTACTTGTGGCCGTAGTCGGTGAACATCGCCTGACGCGAGGCCGGGGTCAGGATCTTGCCGTCGGCGAGGGCCCGATCCCAGATCAGCAGGTCGCCGGTGGTCGAATAGAGCGAACCGGCCGCATAGGGCAGGGTCATGTCGAGATAGTCGGCGTTCCTCCAGCCGTCCTTGGAGCCCTGATAGCCCGAGGCCCGCTTCTTCAGGATCACGCCGCTGACGTCGTAGCCGCTGTCCTTCATGCCGAGCGGGGCGAAGATGTGCTTGGCCACATAGTCGGCATAGGTCTCGCCCGAGACCTTCTCGATCACGTAGCCCAGCAGGATGTAGCCGGTGTTGTCGTAGTTGTATTTCGCGCCCGGCTCGAACTCCAAGGGCATGTCCCGGGTCAGCTTGACGATCTCGTCCGGCGTCAGGGGCAGCTTGGACGAGCCCTTGTCGAAGAAGCCGGGCAGGGCGGTGTAGCTGGGTATGCCCGAGCTGTGGGTCAGCAGGTGCTTGATCGTCACCTTGGCCCAGGCGGGCGGGGCGTCCGCGTAGTATTTCGAAACCGGATCGTCGATCGACAGCTTGCCCTGCTCGACCAGCTGCAGGATCGCCGTGGCCGTGAACTGCTTGGTGATCGAGCCGAGGCGGAACTTGGTGTCGGCGGTGTTGGCGACGTCCCATTCGCGGTCGGCCGCGCCGAAGCTCTCGCGCCACATCGGCGCGCCGTCCTTGGCCACCAGGATCGAGCCGCTGAAACCCTCGGGCTCCAGATAGGGCGTGATCAGTTCGCGCGCCTGCTTGGCGAAGTCGGGCGCGGCGCAGGTGGGCTGGGCGGCGAGGGCGGGACCGGCCGCCAGCAGGCTCGCGGCGCCGAGCAGTATCGAGAGCTTCATGAGATGGCTTCCCCTGTTGGCTCAACGATCACCGCCCTGGCGACGGGGCGCAATTTAAGGATGTGTAATCTTGGTCGTCGGACAGATCGCGCGTTCTCAGGCCGTCGTCACCGGCTCGGCCAGATAGGCGTGGATCGCGGCCACCACCTGGGCGCCTTCGCCGACCGCCGCGGCCACGCGCTTGACCGAGCCCGCGCGCACATCGCCGATCGCGAACACGCCGTGGCGGCTGGTCTGCAGGGGCGGGTGGCCCGGGGCCAGGTCCTGGCCGGTGCGCACGAAGCCGTGGTTGTCCAGCTCGACATGACATTGAGCCAGCCAGGCGGTGTTGGGCGCGGCGCCGATGAACAGGAAGAGGTGGCTGAGTTCGCAGCGATCCTCCTGGCCGGTGTCGAGATCGCGGTGACGGATCGCGCGCAGTTGGCCGTCCTCGCCCTCCAGCTCGAAGATCTCGTTGCGGGTGACGACCTCGATGTTGGGCAGGCTTTCGATGCGGTCGATCAGGTAGCGCGACATGCTGGCGGCCAGGCTCTTGCCGCGGATCACGAGCCACACCTTCTTGACCTGGCTGGCCAGATAGACCGCCGCCTGGCCGGCCGAATTGCCGGCCCCGACCAGGGCCACCTCCTGGCCCGCGCACAGCTTGGCCTCGAGCGGCGAGGCCCAGTAGTGGACGCTGCTGCCCTCGAACTGATCCAGATTGGCCACCTCCAGCCGCCGGTAGCGGGCGCCGCTGGCGATCACCACGGTCTTGGCCTGGGTGGTCTCGCCGCTGACCAGCTTCAGGTGATAGCCGCCGAGCCCGCCGTCGGCCTCGGCTTCGCCGTCGCAGTCCAGGGTCGCCACCTCGTCGGGGATGGCCAGGTTGGCGCCGAACTTCTGGGCCTGATTGTAGGCCCGGGCCATCAGGGCCATGCCGGAGACGCCGGTGGGGAAGCCCAGATAGTTCTCGATGCGGGCCGAGGCCCCGGCCTGGCCGCCGAACGCCCGGGTGTCGAGCACCAGCACCGACAGGCCCTCCGAGGCGGCGTAGACGGCGGTGGCCAGGCCCGCCGGGCCGGCCCCGACCACGGCCACGTCGTAGACGCGGTCGGGATCCAGGTCGCCGACCATGCCGATGCATCGCGCCAGCTCGGCGTTGGACGGATGGCGCAGGATCTGGCCGCCGGGGCAGAGCACGATCGGCAGTTCGGCCTCGTCGATCGAGAATCGCTGGATCAGCACCTTGGCGCAGTCGACGGTGTCGGGATCGAGGTGCTGGTAGGGATGGCCGTTGCGGCCGAGGAAGCCGCTCAGCCGGATGACCTCGCCGTCGCCGGCGCGGCCGATGATCACCGGGCCTCCGGCCCCGGTTTCCAAGAGTCCGACGCGGCGCAGGATCAGGGCCCGCATGATCTTCTCGCCCAGCTCGGCCTCGGCGATCAGCACCGCCCGCAGGCGGTCGGGCTTGATCCGCAGCACCTCCAGGTCGGTCAGGGCCTCGACGTCGACCAGCGACGGGCGGTTCGACAGCTGGGCCAGCTCGCCGACGAATTGCCCCGGCTCGTGCTCGACGATCATGTGGCGCTCGTCGTGGGCGTCGCGCCGACTGACGCGGGCGCGGCCCTCGAGGATCACCATCAGCCCGGGCGAGACCTCGCCGGCCTTGGCCAGCACCGCGCCGGCCTTGGCGTGGGCGATGTCGCCGAAGCGGCGGATGCGGTCGATCTCCTCCGGCCGGAGGCTGGGGAACATCTGATCGCGACGGGTGTCGATGACGGCCATGATCCTAGAGTGCTTCAGGATCGTCGTTCGGTCATCTTACAACCGCGTCGGATTTTGAACGTTCCTGCCGTGAAGAGGGTGCTTGGACGCGGGAGCGGCCAGGCGGTAGACTCCGGCCATGTCGAAAGCCGCCGCTCAACGCCGTTCCGCCAGCCAATGGCGGGTCGGGACCGGGTCCGAGATCATCGCCCGGGCCACGCCCCAGGAGGTCGCCGTGGGCCTGTCGTTCGACGGCCGGCCGCACACGGTGCTGATGGCCACGCCGGACGATGTCGAGGACCTGGCCTGGGGCTTCACCGTGACCGAGGCGGTGGCCAAGGCCGCGGAGGTGCTCGGGATCGAGGTCACCGAGACGGATCTGGGGATCCTGGCCGACGTCAGGCTCAAGCCCGGCGCGATCCAGCGCAAGGCCCGGCCGCGCACGCTGGAAGGGCGGTCCAGCTGCGGACTCTGCGGGGTGCAGCGCCTGGCCGACGCCGTGCGGCCTCTGCCGCGCCTGGAAGGCGGTGAAAGGGTCTCGCACCAGGCGGTGCAGCGCGCCGTCGACGCCCTGGGCGAGGTCCAGGCCCTGGGCCGCCTGACCCGCGCCACCCACGCGGCGGCCTTCGCCGATACGGACGGGGCGCTGGTCGTGGTCCGCGAGGACGTCGGCCGCCACAACGCCCTGGACAAGCTGGCCGGCGCGATGGCGCGCGCGGGGGGCGATGCGTCCGAAGGCTTCGTGCTGGTCACCAGCCGCTGCTCGTTCGAGATGGTCGAGAAGACCGTGCGGATGGGTTGCTCGATCCTGGTGGCGGTCTCGGCTCCGACGGACCTGGCGATCCGCCGGGCCGAGGCGGCGGGCCTGACCCTGGTCGCCCTGGCCCGCGCCGACGGCCACACGGTCTTCACCTATGCCGAGCGCCTGCTCGACGCTGTTTCGGAGCCCGCGTGATGGCCAAGGACGAGATCGACGCCGCCAACGCCAAGATCCCCGGCATCCATCGCTACGACAACGCCGCCGGCGGCTGGGGCGCGCTGAAGGCGGTGGCCGGGGCGTTGACCGGCCAGGAGACCGTGATCGAGGGCGGCAAGACCCTGCTGCGCGCCAACCAGCCCGAGGGCTTCGACTGCCCCGGCTGCGCCTGGCCCGACCCCAAGCACACCTCGTCGTTCGAGTTCTGCGAGAACGGGGCCAAGGCCGTGGCCTGGGAGGCGACGACCAAGCGCGCCACGCCCGAGGTGTTCGCGGCCCACACCGTCACCGCGCTGAAGACCTGGAGCGACCACGCCCTGGAGGATCTGGGCCGGCTGACCCATCCGATGGCCTACGACAGGGCGTCGGACCGCTACCTGCCCATCGCCTGGGATGAAGCCTTCAAGCGCACGGCCGAGGCCCTCAGGGCCCTGGACCACCCGAACCAGGCCGAGTTCTACGCCTCGGGCCGGGCCTCCAACGAGGCGGCGTTCCTGTTCCAACTGCTGGGGCGGCGGGTAGGCACCAACAATTTCCCCGATTGCTCCAACATGTGCCACGAGCCGACCAGCGTCGGCCTGCCGGACTCGATCGGCATGGGCAAGGGCTCGGTCACGCTGGAGGATTTCGACCACGCCGACCTGATCCTCAGTTTCGGCCACAATCCCGGCACCAACCATCCGCGGATGATGACCACGCTGCGCGACGCCTCCAGGCGCGGCGCCACGATCCTGGCCTTCAATCCGCTGAAGGAAAGGGCGCTGGAGAAGTTCGCCGCGCCGCAGGACCCGGTCGAGATGGCGACCCTGTCCTCGACCCCGATCGCCTCGGCCTATTACCAGCTGACCGTCGGCGGCGACGCCCTGGCGGTGCAGGGGATCATCAAGGCCGTGCTGGCGCTGGACGCCGAGAGCCAGGGCCCAAAGGACAGTAAGGGGGTTCTGGACCGGGCCTTCATCGCCGAACACACCGAAGGCTTCGAGGCGTTGAAGGCCGTCGTCGAGGATCTGAGCTGGGACGAGATCGAAGCCGGGTCCGGCTTGACGCGGGCCCAGATCGAAGAGGCGGCCCGGGCCTATGCCAACGCCAAGGCGACGATCCTCTGCTACGGCATGGGCCTGACCCAGCACCGGTCCTCGTCCAGCACCGTCCAGCAGCTGGTCAATCTGCTGCTGCTGAGGGGCAATATCGGCCGGCCGGGGGCGGGGATCTGTCCGCTGCGGGGCCACTCCAACGTCCAGGGCGACCGCACCGTCGGGATCTGGGAGAAGCCCTCGGCCGGGTTCCTGGATTCGATGGACAGGGTGTTCGCCTTCAAGTCTCCGCGCGAGCACGGCCACACGGTGGTCGAGGCGATCGCGGCCATGGAGACGGGCGAGGCCAAGGTGTTCGTCGGCCTGGGAGGCAACTTCGCCGTCGCCGCGCCGGATCCGACCCGGACCTTCGCGGCGATCCAGAAGGTGGGGCTGACCGTCCACGTCGCCACCAAGCTCAATCGCACTCACCTGCTGCACGGCGCCGAAAGTCTGCTGCTGCCGTGCCTGGGGCGCACCGAGATCGACCTGCAGGCCGGCGGACGCCAGGCGGTGACGGTCGAGGACTCGATGTCGATGGTCCACGCCTCGCGCGGCCTGAATCCTCCGGCCTCCGACCAGCTGAAATCCGAGCCGGCCATCGTCGCCGGCATCGGCGCGGCTCTGTTCGGACCAAACGACATCGTCGACTGGCAAGGCCTGGCCGCCGACTACGACCGTATCCGCGACCTGATCGGGGCGGTCTTTCCCGACCTTTTCGCCGATTATAATGAGCGCGTCCGCCAGCCGGGCGGGTTTCGCCTGCCCGTGCCGCCGTCCGAGCGGGTCTGGAAGACGCCCAGCGGCAAGGCGCAGTTCCTGGTCCATCGTAACGACGGCCGGGACGCCCGGCGGGGCCAGGCGGACGTGCTGCTGCTGACCACCCTGCGCAGCCATGACCAGTACAACACCACCATCTACGGTACGAACGACCGCTATCGCGGGGTGTTCGGCCGCCGCGACGTGGTCTTCGCCCATCCCGACGACATCGCCGCGCGAGGCCTGAAGGCCGGCGACCGCATCGACCTGCTGGCGGCCTTCGACGAGACCGGCCGGCGAGCGGTGCGTGGTTTCACCCTGGTGGAGCGGGACATCCCGCGCGGCTGCCTGGCCGCCTACTATCCCGAGGCCAATGTGCTGGTGGCGCTGGAGGACCACGACCGGCGCAGCGGCACGCCGGCCTACAAGTCGGTTCCGGTGCGGTTGGCGGCCAGCGCCAATTGAGGCTCAATCATGACAAGCGGGTCATGACCTCGAATTAAGTCGTTTCTCGATAAACGCGCGGCTAGCTTTCCCTCAACAACGCTCTGTTTCGAGGGAACAACCGATGCGCGCTCTTCTGCTCCTGGCCACCACCGCCGCCGTTCTGGGCTTCGCCGGCGCGGCCGCCGCCGATCCGTCCGTGAAGATCAAGGACGCCGTGGCCCGGGTCGAGGTGATCCCCGAGGCGCGGAACGACGTGAAGGTCGAATTCCTGACCACCAACCAGAGCCTGCCGCTGAGCATCCGCCAGAACGGCTCGACCACGACGGTCGACGGCGGCCTGCGGATGAACCGCATCAACGGCTGCAACACGGTGATGGGCAAGACCGTGATCCACGTGCGCGGCGTCGGCGACGTGAAATGGGACGACATCCCGCAGATCGTGGTGCGCGTGCCGATGAACGCCGAGGTCGCCGCCGGCGGCGCGGTGTTCGGCAATGTCGGCCGCACCGATCACCTGGAGCTCTCCAACGCCGGCTGCGGGGATTGGACCGTGGCCAACGTCCGGGGCAAGCTCGACCTGAACCAGGCCGGCTCCGGCGACACCAAGGCCGGCAGCGCCGGTTCGGCCGAGATCAACATCGCCGGCTCGGGCGACGTGAAGACCCAGGAGATCGGCGGCGACCTGGAGATCAACATCGCCGGCTCGGGCGGGGTGACCGCCGCCAGCGTCAACGGCAAGCTCGAGGCCAACATCGCCGGTTCCGGCGACGTGACCGTCAACGGCGGCCGTTCGCGCTCGGTCGAGGTCAGCGTCATGGGCTCCGGCGACGTGGTGTTCGACGGCGAGGCCGCCAATGTCGAGGTGTCGGTGGCCGGCTCGGGCGACGTGCGCATCGCCAAGGCGACGGGGCCGGTGAGCAAGCACGTGGCCGGTTCGGGCGACGTGATCATCGGCCGCTAGCCGCCGAACCACGCTCACGCAGCACATATATATATAAAGTGAAACACCCCGGAGCCGAAGCTCCGGGGTGTTTCTTTAGTCCGCTGTATGGCGAACGGCCGCCGCTTTAGCGGACGCCGAAGCCGAACAGGGTGTCGGCGTCGATCAGGTCGGCGCCGGCCGCGTCGCGGGCCTTCAGGCTGCCGCCGAAGGTGTAGCGGAAGCCAACCTTCACGGCGTCGGCCTTCAGGTCGGCCAGGTCTTCGGACTCGGTGTGGCTGTACTTGCCGAAGGTCGACCAGCCGGTGTTGGCGAACTTGTATTCGCCGCCCAGGTTGACGTCCCAGACATCGGCTTCGTTGGCGGCGTCGCCGTCGATCTTCGAGTAGCCGGCGCCGGCGTCCAGTCGGAAGTCGTCCGAGACGAAGTAGCGGGCCTCGCCGCGCACGGCGTACAGGTCGGCGTCCAGGTCGTTCGACTGGCCGTAGGCGACTTGGCCGTTCAGCGTGACGTTGGTGAAGTACTTGCTGGCTTCGGCGCCGACAGCCCACAGGGTGTCGTTCGACGGACGCGACAGGGCCGCGAAGCCGCCGACGCGGACGGTGTCGCCGACCTTGGTGGTCAGGTGAGCGGCGGTCGAGGCGACGGTTTCGTCGCTCAGATCGTTGTCGCTGACCGAGACGTTGCCGTTCAGGGTGACGGTCCAGGCGCCGGTCGGGATGGCGACGTTGCCGTCGACCTTCACCGAGCTGCCGTCGGCGCCGCCGAAGTTGGTGTCGACGTCGGTGTAGTTCACCGCGGCGCCGACCGAGCCCACGTTCTGGGCGAAGGCGGGAGCCGAGACGGCCAGCGCCAGGACGGCGGCGGCGGCAAAGAGTTGGGTCTTCATAGTGGGTAATCCCCTTACTGTGTGGCCTCGATCGGCGGGCGGTCGTTTTGGGGAGGGCCGCCCGTCCGTCGAGGAGCGGCGGATCTATGGAGCTTCGCCCTGTGCGACAAGGCCGGCCGGCGCGGTCAGCGGCGAATTGATGCAGTTTTATGACACTTGCGGAGGCGGGTTAACGTTCCTATCGCGCGTGTCCGCACGTTCTTGCTCTGTTATGCTCAGTTTCGAGCATGTTTCGTGCAACGACGTTATGTTTAGGCCGGTCTTCGTTTCGCCCCGGGGAAGCCGGGTCCCAGGGCGGGAGCGGGCCTCGCGCCGAGCAGGCGGTCGAGCTTGGCTCGGGTCTCGGCTTTTGCCCGGACGAAAGGGCGAACAGGGGAGGGCGCGGATGTCGCACGCCCAACTCCAAAACTGGCCCGTGAACCGCTTGACGAAACCGATTCACACACGTAAAAGCCCCCCTCTGTTGGACCGGCTGTGAGCTTTCGGGCTTAGACGCGGTTCGCGAACGACTGCCGATCGCGCCTTTTGGGGCGCAGTTTTCAGTCACCGGCCCTCACGGGAGACCGTGCGGGCCAATTTGTTTTGCGGACGCTGCGTTCGGACCCCTCGCGGGGACCGAGTTGGTCTTTGAAATGGTTCGAGACGCGGGCGCAGCCCACTAGGAAACCGAGCGATATGGATCGTCAGAACATCCGCATCCGGCTCAAGGCCTTCGATCACCGCGTGTTGGATCATTCCACGCGCGAGATCGTCAATACGGCCAAGCGCACGGGTGCGACGGTACGGGGCCCGATCCCCCTGCCCACGCTTATCGAGAAATTCACGGTCAACCGCTCGCCGCACGTCGACAAGAAGTCGCGCGAGCAGTTCGAGATCCGCACGCACAAGCGCGTCCTCGACATCGTTGATCCGACTCCGCAGACCGTGGACGCGCTGATGAAGCTCGACCTGTCGGCCGGCGTCGACGTCGAAATCAAGCTGTAAGGAGGGCCGAACAGATGACTCTCCCCGCTAATCGTACTGGCGTGATCGCCAAGAAGCTGGGCATGACCCGCTTCTTCGATGAAACCGGACAGCATGTCCCGGTCACCGTCCTGTCGCTGGATGGTTGCCAGGTCACGGCTCAGCGCACCGTTGAGAAGGATGGCTACACCGCCCTCCAGCTCGGCGCCGGCGCCAAGAAGCCGAAGAACACCCCGAACGCCATGCGCGGTCACTTCGCCAAGAACTCGGTCGAGCCCAAGCGGATCGTCGCCGAATTCCGCGTCGAAGAGGCCGCCCTGATCGAAGTGGGCGCGGAATTCACCGCCGACCACTACGTTCCCGGCCAGAAGGTGGACATCCAAGGCATCACCGTCGGCAAGGGTTTTGCCGGCGCCATGAAGCGCTGGAACTTCTCCGGTCTGCGCGCCACCCACGGCGTCTCGGTCTCGCACCGTTCGCACGGCTCGACGGGTAACCGCCAAGATCCGGGCCGTACGTTCCCGGGCAAGAAGATGGCCGGTCACCTGGGTCAGGAAACCGTCACCACCCTGAACGTCACCGTTTGGAAAGTGGACGTGGAGCGCGGCCTGATCCTGGTCAAGGGCGCCGTCCCCGGCTCGGAAGGCTCGTACGTCAAGGTTCGCGACGCGATCAAGAAGGCCGCTCCGGCCGACCTGCCGCGTCCGGGCGCCTTCCGCAAGGCTGGCGAGGCTCCGGCCGCCGCCGCCGCTGAAACCCCCGCTGAGGAAGCCCCCGCGGCGACGACCGAAGAGGGCGAAGGCTAATGAAACTCGACGTCATCAAACTGGACGGCGGCAAGGCCGGCTCCGTTGATCTCGACGACGCCATCTTTGGCATCGCCGACATCCGCGGCGACATCCTGCAGCGCGTCGTCACCTGGCAGCTGGCCAAGCGCCGCTCCGGGAACCACAAGATTCAGGTCCGCAACGAGGTCTCTCGTACGGGCAAGAAGATGTACAAGCAAAAGGGCACCGGCTCGGCTCGTCACGGTTCGCGCCGTGCGGCTCAGTTCGTCGGCGGCGCCAAGGCTCACGGCCCTGTCGTCCGCAGCCACGCGTTCGATCTTCCCAAGAAGATCCGCGCCATGGCTCTGCGCCACGCTCTGTCCTCGAAGGCCAAGTCCGGCTCGATCATCGTGCTGGACACCGCCGTTCTGACCGACCCGAAGACGGCCGCCCTGCGCGCCAACTTCGACAAGATCGGCCTGAAGAACGCGCTGGTCATCGCGGGTCCGGAAGTGGACGGCAACTTCAAGCTCGCCGCCCGCAACATTCCGAACATCGACGTGCTGCCGAACGCCGGCCTGAACGTCTATGACGTGCTGCGTCGCCAAACGCTCGTCCTGACCAAGGACGCGATCGAGGCGATCTCGGCCCGTTTCGCTGAGAAGGAAGCCGCCTGATGGCCGCAACCGCCCGCCACTACGACACGATCCTGTCGCCGGTGATCACCGAGAAGGCCACCCTGCTCAGCGAGCAGAACAAGGTTGTCTTCCGCGTGTCCGCCGATGCGTCGAAGGACGAAATCGCCGCCGCTGTCGAAGAGCTGTTCAAGGTCAAGGTCACCAAGGTCAACACCCTGGTCACCAAGGGCAAGACCAAGCGCTTCCGTGGCATCATCGGACGCCGTTCCGATGTCAAAAAAGCCATCGTGACCCTGGCCGAAGGCCAGTCGATCGACATCACGACGGGGCTCTAATCAGATGGCCTTGAAGCACTTTAACCCGACCAGCCCCGGCCAGCGCGGCCTGGTGCTGATCGACCGCAGCGAGCTCCACAAGGGCCGCCCGGAAAAGAAGCTGGTCGAAGGTCTGACCAAGTCGGGCGGTCGCGGCGGCAATGGCCGCATCGCGGTTCGTTTCCGCGGCGGCGGCGCCAAGCGCCTGTACCGTCTGGTCGACTTTAAGCGTCGTAAGCAAGGCACGGCCACGGTCGTTCGTCTCGAGTACGATCCGAACCGCACCGCCTTCATCGCCCTGATCAAGTATCAGGACGGCGAGCTGTCCTACATCCTGGCCCCGCAACGCCTGAAGGCCGGCGACGAAGTCGTCACCGCCGACAAGGTCGACGTGAAGCCGGGCAACACCTCGCCGCTGCGGACCATGCCGATCGGCACGATCATCCACAACGTCGAGCTGAAGCCCGCCAAGGGCGGCCAGATCGCCCGTTCGGCCGGCGCCTACGCCCAGCTGGTCGGTCGTGACGCCGGTTATGCTCAGATCCGCCTGAACTCGGGCGAGCTGCGCATGGTGCTCGACACCTGCCTGGCCACCGTCGGCGCCGTGTCGAACCCGGACCACATGAACGAAAACCTCGGCAAGGCCGGGCGCGTTCGTCACATGGGCCGTCGTCCTCACGTCCGCGGCGTCGCCATGAACCCGGTCGACCACCCCCACGGCGGTGGTGAAGGCCGCACCTCGGGCGGCCGTCACCCGGTGACCCCGGCTGGCAAGCCGACCAAGGGCGCCAAGACCCGCGTCAACAAGGCCACGGATAAGTTCATCATCCGTTCGCGCCACAAAGCGAAAAAGGGCCGCTAAGCCATGACCCGCTCCGTCTGGAAAGGCCCGTTCGTCGACGGGTACCTCCTGAAGAAGGCCGACGCCGCTCTCGCGTCGGGCCGCAAGGACGTCATCAAGACCTGGTCGCGCCGCTCGACCATCATGCCGCAGTTCGTCGGCCTGGTGTTCGGCGTGCACAACGGTCAAAAGCACGTTCCCGTCTCCGTGTCGGAAGACATGGTCGGCATGAAGTTCGGTGAGTTCGCTCCCACCCGCAACTTCCCCGGCCACGCCGCCGACAAGAAGGCGAAGAGGAAGTAGGCCATGAGCCAAGCTAAACAACCTCGCCGCCTGCCGGCCAACGAAGCGATGTGCAAGGTTCGCACCTTGCGCACCAGCGCCCGCAAGCTGAACCTGGTCGCTCAGTCCATCCGTGGCCTGAACGTCCAGCGCGCTCTGAACGAGCTCGAATTCAGCCACAAGCGTATCGCTCAGGACGTCCGCAAGGCGCTGTATTCGGCGATCTCCAACGCCGAAAACAACCACAACCTCGACATCGACTCGCTGGTCGTCGCCGAGGCCTATGTGGGCAAGAACCTGGTGATGAAGCGCTTCTCGCCGCGTGCTCGCGGTCGGGCCACGCGCGTTGAAAAGCCGTTCTCCGAGATCACCATCGTGGTCCGCGAACTGGGTGAGGCCGCCTGATGGGTCAGAAAGTCAATCCGGTCGGGCTGCGGCTCGGCGTAAACCGTACCTGGGACAGCCGTTGGTTCGCCGACGGCGAACAGTACGGCAAGCTCCTGCACCAAGACCTCGCGGTCCGTGCGATGCTCAAGAAGCGCCTGTATCAAGCCGGCGTCTCGCGCATCATCATCGAGCGTCCGCACAAGAAGTGCCGCGTCACGATCTATGCCGCCCGTCCGGGCGTCATCATCGGTAAGAAGGGCGCTGACATCGACAAGCTCCGCAAGGACCTGTCGGTGATGACGGAAGGCGAAGTTCACCTGAACATCGTCGAAATCCGTAAGCCCGAAACCGATGCGCAGCTGGTGGCCGAGTCCATCGCCCAGCAGCTCGAGCGTCGTATCGCTTTCCGTCGCGCCATGAAGCGGTCGATCCAATCGGCCGTCCGTCTCGGCGCCAAGGGCATCCGCATCAACGTGTCGGGCCGCCTCGGCGGCGCGGAAATCGCGCGTATGGAATGGTATCGCGAAGGTCGCGTGCCGCTCCACACCCTGCGCGCCGACATCGACTACGGTTTCGCGGAAGCCAAGACCACCTACGGCATCATCGGCGTGAAGACCTGGATCTTCAAAGGCGAAGTGCTGGAGCATGACCCGATGGCGCTCGACAAGCGTCTCGCCACTGAGTCCGGCCCGGCCGGCGAAGGTGGTGGGCGCGAGCGCGGCGATCGTCCCGACCGGGGCGACCGCGGCCGTCGCGATCGGGGCTAAGGATAGAGCGCTATGCTGTCACCGAAAAAAACCAAGTATCGCAAGCAGTTCAAGGGCCGTATCCACGGCACCTCGAAGGGCGGCACCCTGCTGAACTTCGGTTCGTACGGCCTGAAGGCCGTCGAGCCGGAGCGCATCACGGCTCGTCAGATCGAAGCTGCTCGTCGCGCCATCACCCGCCAGATGAAGCGTCAAGGCCGCGTCTGGATCCGTATCTTCCCGGACGTGCCGGTCACCGGCAAGCCGGCTGAAGTCCGGATGGGTAAGGGCAAGGGCGCCGTGGACCACTGGGCCGCTCGCGTGGCTCCGGGCCGCATCATGTTCGAAATCGACGGCGTGCCGGACGATATCGCGCGCGAAGCCCTGCGTCTCGGCGCTGCCAAGCTGCCGATCCGTACCCGCGTCGTCACCCGCATCGACGCCGGTGCGGCTCTGGAGGCCGAAGCGGCATGACCAAGATCCAAGACATCCGGGGCATGACTCCCGACCAACTCGCCGAGCAGCTGCTCAACCTGAAAAAAGAGCAGTTCAACCTGCGCTTCCAGGCGGCGACCGGTCAGGTGGAAAAGACCCACCGCGTTGGCGAGATCCGCAAGGAAATCGCCCGCATCAAGACCGTGCTGCGCGCCAAGGCCGCGGCTTAAGGAGAACGATATGCCCAAGCGTATCCTCGAAGGGGTTGTCGTCTCCGATAAGGGCGACAAGACCGTAGTGGTTAAGGTTGAACGGACCATCGTTCACCCGCTGCTGAAGAAGATCGTGCGTCGGTCCAAGAAGTACCACGCGCACGATGAGAGCAATGCGTACAAGGCGGGCGAAGTTGCCCGTATCATCGAGTGCGCTCCGAAGTCCAAGCTGAAGACCTGGGAAGTCCTTCCCAAGGCTTCTGCTTAATCTGGAAGGTTTGAACCATGATCCAGATGCAAACTAACCTGGAAGTCGCCGACAACTCCGGCGCTCGCCGGGTCATGTGCATCAAGGTGCTGGGTGGCGCGGGTCGTCGCTACGCCAGCGTCGGTGACGTGATCGTCGTGTCCGTGAAGGAAGCCATTCCGCGCGGCCGCGTGAAGAAGGGTGACGTGCTTCGCGCCGTCGTCGTTCGCGTGAACCAAGGCATGAAGCGTAAGGACGGGTCGCTGATCCGTTTCGACAAGAACGCCGCGGTCATCGTCAACAAGCAGAGCGAGCCGGTCGGCACGCGGATCTTCGGCCCGGTTCCTCGTGAACTGCGCGCCAAGAACCACATGAAGATCATCTCCCTCGCCCCCGAGGTGCTGTAATGGCTGCCAAGATTAAGAAGGGCGACCGCGTTGTCGTCCTGGCCGGCAAGGACAAGGGCAAGCAAGGCGCTGTGACCCAGGTTCTCCCCAAGGAGAACCGCGTCCTGGTGCAAGGCGTGAACCTGGTTCAACGCCACACCAAGGCCACGCAAGCCGATCCGCAAGGCGGCATCAAGAGCAAGGAAGCGACCCTGCACGTCTCGAACGTCGCGCTGGTCGATTCCAACGGCAAGGCCACCCGCGTCGGCTTCAAGATCGAAGGCGACAAGAAGGTGCGCGTCGCCAAGACGACGGGCGAGGTGATCAATGGTTGATCAAGCTTACGAGCCGCGACTGAAGTCCGAATATCGCGCGCGCATCCGCGCCGCGATGAAGGAACAGTTCGGCTACACGAACGAAATGCAGATCCCCAAGCTGGACAAGATCGTCCTGAACATGGGCATCGGCGAAGCTGTGGCCGACTCCAAGAAGGCCCAGACCGCGCTGAAGGATCTGATGGCTATCGCCGGCCAGAAGCCGGTCGCCACGAAGGCCCGCAAGTCGATCGCCGGCTTCAAGCTGCGCGAAGGCATGGTGGTCGGCGGCAAGGTGACCCTCCGCAAGGACCGGATGTACGAATTCCTCGACCGCCTGGTCACGATCGCGCTGCCGCGCGTGAAGGACTTCCGCGGCCTGAACGGCAAGAGCTTCGACGGCCGTGGCAACTACGCCATGGGCCTGAAGGAGCACCTGGTGTTCCCGGAAATCAACTATGACCAGATCGAACAGATCTGGGGCATGGACATCATCGTCTGCACCACTGCGAAGACCGATCAGGAAGCCAAGGCTCTCCTGAAGGAATTCCAGTTCCCGTTCAACAATTAAGAGCGGGCAGGGAAACACACCATGGCCAAGAAAAGCGCCGTTAACCGTAATCTCGCGGTCAAGGCCCTCGTCAAGCAATACGCCGACAAGCGCGCCGCGCTGAAGGCTATCGCCAACGACGAAAGCCTGCCGCTGGAAGAACGCTTCGAAGCCCGCCTGAAGCTCGCGAAGCTTCCGCGCAGCTCGTCGGCCGTTCGCATTCGCAACCGTTGCGAAGTGACCGGCCGCCCGCGCGCCTACTATCGCAAGCTGAAGATGAGCCGGATTGCTCTGCGCGAACTGGGTTCGCAAGGGCAGATCCCCGGCCTCGTCAAGTCGAGCTGGTGAGGACGATCAGATGTCGATGAACGATCCCCTGAGCGATATGATCGCTCGCATCAAGAACGCCGCCACGCGCAAGCGCGCCAAGGTCGCGACGCCGGCTTCCAAGCTGCGCGCCCGCGTCCTGGACGTGCTGGCCGACGAAGGCTACATCCGCGGCTACTCGCTGGTCGAGAAGCCCGGTGCGTTCCCCGAATTCGAGATCGAGCTCAAGTATTTTGACGGTGAGCCCGTGATCGCCGAGATCAGCCGCGTGTCCAAGCCTGGCCGTCGCGTCTATTCGTCGATCAAGGACCTGAAGCCGATCAAGAACGGCCTGGGCATCTCGATCCTTTCGACGCCGAAGGGCGTCATGTCGGACTCCGCCGCACGCGACGCTAACGTCGGTGGCGAAGTCCTCTGCCGCGTCTACTAGGCGCGGGAGGGAACAGAGCATGTCACGTATCGGTAAGAAGGCCGTCGCGATCCCCTCGAACGTGCAAGTCACGATCGACGGGCAGACGGTCACGGTGAAGGGCCCCAAGGGGCAACTCGCCTGGACCATCGCCGAAGAGATCGCCGTTTCGCAGGAAGGTTCCGACCTCCTGCTGGCGGCGCGCGATGAAAGCAAGCGCGCCAAGTCGATGTGGGGTCTGTCCCGCACGCTGGTCGCCAACATGGTGCAAGGCGTCACCACGGGCTTCGAGGAAACCCTCGAGCTGGTGGGCGTCGGTTACCGCGCCGCGATGAAGGGCTCCGCGCTCTCCATCCAGCTCGGTTTCTCCCACGACGTGGACGTCGAGGCTCCGGCCGGCGTCACCTTCGCGGTGCCCAAGCAGACCGAAATCAAGATCGCCGGCGCTGATAAGCAGGCGGTTGGCGAGATTGCCGCGAAAATCCGCCGCATTCGTCCGCCGGAGCCCTACAAGGGCAAGGGCGTGCGTTATGCTGGCGAGAAGGTTCGCCGCAAGGAAGGCAAGAAGAAGTAAGCCATGGCGCTCTCACCTCGCGAATCCGCCGTGCGTCGTGCCCAACGCACCCGCACCCGCCTCAAGGCCCTGTCCAACGGTCGTCCGCGTCTGTCGGTCTTCCGTTCGTCCAAGAACATCTACGCCCAGGTCATCGATGATGAACGCGGCGTGACCCTGGCTTCGGCCTCCACCCTCGAGGGTGAAGGTTCGGCCAAGGGCGCGGACAAGGACGCGGCCGCTCTGGTCGGCAAGCTCGTCGCCGAACGCGCCATCGAAAAGGGCGTCAAGGACGTCGTCTTCGATCGTGGCGGCTACATCTTCCACGGACGGGTGAAAGCCCTGGCCGACGCCGCGCGCGAAGCCGGCCTGAACTTCTAAGGGAAACATCATGGCTCGTGGTGATCAACAGCGCGGTGAAGGCGGTCCTCGCCGGGACCGACGCGACCGCAACGCCCCTGAAGAGCGGGTCGACAGCGACATCGTCGAAAAGCTCGTCCACATTAACCGCGTCGCCGCCACCGTTAAGGGCGGCCGTCGCTTCAGCTTCGCTGCTCTGATGGTCGTCGGCGACCAAAAGGGCCGCGTCGGCTACGGTCATGGCAAGGCGCGTGAAGTGCCGGAAGCCATCCGCAAGGCGACCGAAGAAGCCAAGAAGACCATGGTCCGCGTCCCGCTCCGCGAGTCGCGCACCCTGCACCACGACGGCTACGGCCGTTGGGGCGCTGGCAAGGTCATGATGCGCGCTGCCCCTCCCGGCACGGGCGTCATCGCCGGTGGTCCGATGCGCGCGGTTCTCGAAACCCTGGGCGTCCAGGACGTCGTGGCCAAGTCGACGGGTTCCTCGAACCCGTACAACATGGTGCGCGCCACGTTCGAAGCCCTGAAGGTCCAATCGTCGCCCCGCCAGATCGCCGCCAAGCGCGGCAAGAAGGTCGGCGACATTCTCGGCCGCCGCGCCGACGGAGCCTCGGCTCCGGACGCCATCGAGGGCTAAGACATGGCTACCGCTAAGCAAACCAAGACCGTGAAGGTGCGCCAGACCGGCAGCCCGATCCGTCGCAACGCCACCCAGCGCGCCACGCTCGCTGGTCTGGGTCTCAACAAGCTGGGTCGCGAGTCCGAGCTGGAAGACACCCCGTCGGTGCGCGGCATGATCCGCAAGGTCCAGCACCTGCTGGAAATCGTCGAGTAGTTCTGCTACGGGACGTCGAAATCGCCACCCCGGTGAAAGCCGGGGTGGTTTTCGTTTGAGTTTCTTTGTTTTCAAAAGCCGAGTCTGGCCGCTGGCCAGGCGCAGATCTCCAAGGAGAGGCACACATGACCAAGCTTAATGAACTGGCTCCGGCTCCCGGCTCGACCAAGGGCCGCATGCGCATCGGCCGCGGCCCGGGTTCGGGCAAGGGCAAGACCGGTGGTCGCGGCGTGAAGGGCCAGAAGGCGCGCTCGGGCGTCGCCATCGCCGGCTTCGAAGGCGGCCAGATGCCGCTGCACATGCGTATGCCTAAGCGCGGCTTCAACAACCCCTTCCGCCTGGAGTTCGCTGAAGTGAACCTGTGGCGCCTGGAGCAGGCCGTGGCCGCTGGCAAGTTCAAGGCCGGCGCGTCGCTCGACGCCGCCGCCCTGGTCGCCGCCGGCGTGATCCGTCGCGAGCTGGACGGCGTGAAGCTGCTCGGCAAGGGCGAAATCAAGTCGGCCCTGAAGCTGACCGTCTATTCGGCGACCGAAGCGGCCATCAAGGCCGTGGAAGCGGCCGGCGGTTCGGTGACCGTGACCAAGAAGGCCAAGGTTCAAGCCGAAGCCTAAGACCATAATGTCATCCCGGAGCGGCGCCCCGTGCTTTGGGGCGCCGTCGCCGGGATCGCGGAGAGGGCAGGGGACACCCCGCCGCCCCCGCAGTTTCCCATCGGGATGACAGAATAACGAGGCTCGCCGTGACATCGCGGCGAGCCTCACCTATGTACGGCTCCGTACTCGGGCTTTGCCCGGCCCCGGCGATTCATCGCCGACCGGACCAGAGCTCGGATTTATGCTTGGAGCGCGACCTGACCGCGGACGCGGCGCGCGCTCTCGACGTGGGGATTTGAATGGCCTCGGCCGCCGAACAACTCGCAGCCAACATGAACTTCGGGTCCTTCCAGAAGGCCACCGAACTTCACAAGCGCATCTGGTTCACGCTCATCGCCCTGATCGTCTACCGGCTCGGCACCTATGTGCCGATCCCGGGGATCAATCCGGAAGCCTTCGCCGCCGCGTTCTCGCAGCAGTCGAAGGGCATCCTGGGCATGTTCAACATGTTCTCGGGCGGCGCCGTGCAGCGCATGGCCGTGTTCTCGCTGAACGTGATGCCCTACATCAGCGCCTCGATCATCGTGCAGCTGATGGGCTCGGTGTATCCGCCGTGGGAAAAGCTGAAGAAGGAAGGCGGCGAAGCCGGCCGCAAGACCCTCAACCAGTACACCCGCTATCTGGCGGTGATCCTGGCCGTGATTCAGTCGTTCTCGATCGCCGTGGGCCTGCAAAGCCAGGCGGGCATGGTGGTGGGCGGCATCGCCCCGGCGTTCTTCATCGCCTCGACCGTCGTGGCCCTGACGGGCGGCACCCTGTTCCTGATGTGGCTGGGCGAGCAGATCACCAGCCGCGGCGTCGGCAACGGCGTATCCCTGATCATCTTCACCGGCATCGTCTCGGCCTTGCCGCTGGGCGTGGTGCAGATGTTCACCCAGGTGCAGACCGGCGCCATGTCGGGCTTCGCCCTGTTCGCCGTGGGCGTGCTGGCGATCGCGGTGATCTTCTTCATCGTCTTCGTCGAGCGCTCGCAGCGCCGTCTGCTGGTCCACTATCCCAAGCGCCAGCAGGGCAACCGGATGATCGGCGGCGACACCTCGTTCATTCCGCTGAAGCTGAACACTTCCGGCGTCATCCCGCCGATCTTCGCCTCCAGCCTGCTGCTGCTGCCGACGACCGCCATGGGCTTCCTGGCCACGGCCAACCTGCCCAACTGGCTGCAATGGCTGCCGACCGCGGTCGGCGCCCTGCAGCACGGCCAGCCGCTGTTCATGGTGCTCTACGCGGCCCTGATCATCTTCTTCTCGTTCTTCTACACCTCGGTCGTGTTCAATCCCGACGAGACCGCGGAGAACCTGCGCAAGTACGGCGGCTTCATGCCGGGCATTCGTCCGGGCAAGCGGACGGCGGAGTATCTGGACTATGTCCTGACCCGCCTGACCGTGATCGGCGCGGCTTATATCACCGCTGTCTGCATCTTCCCGGAACTGCTGATGAACAGCATGGGCCCGACCAAGTTCACCCTGGGCGGCACTTCGATCCTGATCGTCGTGACCGTGACCATGGATACGGTCGCCCAGATCCAGTCCCACCTGCTGGCTCACCAGTACGAGGGTCTGATCAAGAAGTCGAAGCTGCGCGGCGGCAAGGGGCGCTAAGCCTTTCCCGACGCTGCGTAAGGCAAGAACGCGGAAGCCGGTTTGTCACAAACCGGCTTCCGTTTTTAGCGAACGCACTCTAGGTCTGAGCGGACGCGGGCGGCAGACCCGTGGAAACGCAGGAAGCGCATTGATGAACTTGATCCTGTTCGGGCCGCCGGCGGCGGGCAAGGGCACCCAGGCCAAGCGCCTGGTCGAGCAGCGGGGCATGGTCCAGCTGTCGACCGGCGACATGCTGCGCGCCGCCATCGCCTCGGGCTCCGAGCTCGGTCAGAAGGTCAAGGGCGTGCTGGACCGCGGCGAGCTGGTCACCGACGAGATCGTCATCGCCCTGATCGAGGACCGGCTGCCCGAGGCGGAAGCCGCCGGCGGCGCCATCTTCGACGGTTTCCCCCGCACCGTGCCCCAGGCGCGGGCCCTGGACGCCATCCTGGCCAAGCGCGGTCAGAAGATCGACTCGGTTCTCCGACTCAAGGTAGACGAGCCGGCGCTCATCGAGCGGATCTCCAAGCGATTCGCCGAGCAGGGCCGACCCGACGACAACCCGGAAGTGTTCGTGACGCGCCTGGCGGCCTACAACGCCCAGACCGCGCCGCTGCTCCCTTACTACCGCGAGCAAGGCAAGCTCGTGGAACTGGACGGCATGGCCTCGGTGGACACCGTGGCCGCGTCGATCGACGCCGCGCTTTCGGTCGTGGCCTGAAACTTCGTTGGAATCCGTTCATTCGAGCGGATTCCGCCATTGACGGATGCGCAACTATCCCTATAACGGGGCGCTTCCGCGAAAGGGCGCGATCTGTGCGCGCCGGACTGGGTCGAAAGACCGGGCCGGG
This sequence comes from Caulobacter sp. Root1455, assembly GCF_001426905.1. GTDB lineage: Bacteria > Pseudomonadota > Alphaproteobacteria > Caulobacterales > Caulobacteraceae > Caulobacter. The sequence continues at coordinate 87,798 of NZ_LMFQ01000006.1, read as the reverse complement.
CGCGCCGTTCGCGTCTTTAGTGCGTGACTAGGAGAACATTAGACGTGGCCCGTATTGCAGGCGTCAACATCCCGACGAACAAGCGCGTTTTGATCGCGCTTCAGTACATTCATGGCATTGGCCAGAAGTCCGCTCGTGACATCGTCACGAAGGTGGGCATCGATGACGCCCGCCGGGTCAATCAGCTGACCGACGCCGAAGTTCTGGCGATCCGTGAAACGATCGACAAGGACTTCACCGTCGAGGGCGACCTGCGCCGCGAAAACTCGATGAACATCAAGCGTCTGATGGACCTGGCCTGCTACCGCGGCCTGCGTCACCGCAAGGGCCTGCCGGTCCGCGGTCAGCGCACCCACACCAATGCCCGCACCCGCAAGGGCCCGGCCAAGCCGATCGCCGGCAAGAAGAAGTAAGGCAGCCTGAACGATGGCCAAGGAACCGGCACGCGTTAAAAAGCGCGAACGCAAGAACATCACCTCGGGCGTGGCGCACGTGAACGCCTCGTTCAACAACACCATGATCACCATCACCGACGCTCAGGGGAACACCATCTCCTGGTCGAGCGCCGGCATGATGGGCTTCAAGGGCTCGCGCAAGTCGACCCCGTACGCCGCTCAGATGGCTGCGGAAGACGCGGGCAAGAAGGCCGCCGAGCACGGTGTGAAGACCCTCGAGGTCAACGTGTCGGGTCCGGGTTCTGGCCGTGAGTCGGCCCTGCGCGCCCTCCAGGCCGCGGGCATGACCATCACGACCATCCGCGACGTGACGCCGATCCCGCACAACGGCTGCCGTCCGCCCAAGCGTCGTCGCGTCTAGTACTATTAAGACCCAATTCTCCATCGCCGGCTGCGAGATTCGCGGCCGGCGAGCCGCGTTCAAGGGATCGACCACGTGATCGAAAGAAACTGGAACGAGCTGATCCGTCCTGAGAAGCCGCAAATCGAGACTGGCGCCGACGCGACCCGCAAGGCTCGCATCGTGGCTGAGCCGCTCGAACGCGGCTTCGGTGTGACGCTCGGCAACGCTCTCCGCCGCGTCCTGCTCTCCTCGCTTCAGGGCGCCGCCGTCACCGCCATCCAGATCGATGGCGTGGTGCACGAATTCTCCTCGCTCGAAGGCGTCCGCGAAGACGTCGTCGACATCGTTCTGAACATCAAGCAGCTGGCCGTGCGCATGCACGCCGAAGGCCCCAAGCGCATGACCCTGCGCGCCACGGGCCCCGGTCCGGTGACCGCTGGTCAGATCGAAACCCCGGCCGACATCGAGATCCTGAACCCCGACCACGTGCTCTGCACGCTGGACGACGGCGCTTCGGTGCGCATGGAGTTCACGGTCAACACCGGCAAGGGCTACGTCCCGGCCGACAAGAACCGTCCGGAAGACGCGCCGATCGGCCTGATCGCCGTCGACGCCCTGTACTCGCCGGTCAAGCGCGTCGCCTATCGCGTCGAGCCGACCCGTCAAGGCCAGTCGCTGGACTATGACAAGCTGATCCTGGAAGTGGAAACCAACGGCGCCGTCACGCCGGTGGACGCGGTGGCCTACGCCGCCCGCATCCTGCAAGACCAGCTGCAGATCTTCATCACCTTCGAAGAGCCCAAGGCCAAGACGGCCGACGAGGCCAAGCCGGAACTGCCGTTCAACCCGGCCCTGCTGAAGAAGGTGGACGAACTGGAACTGTCGGTCCGCTCGGCCAACTGCCTGAAGAACGACAACATCGTCTACATCGGCGACCTGATCCAGAAGACCGAAGCCGAAATGCTCCGCACGCCGAACTTCGGCCGCAAGTCCTTGAACGAAATCAAGGAAGTGCTGGCCGGCATGGGTCTGCACCTGGGCATGGACGTTCCGAACTGGCCGCCGGAAAACATCGAAGACCTGGCCAAGAAGTTCGAAGACCAGATCTAAGAAGAGTAAACCGAGTACCGCGCTTAATCCGGGCCGCCTGCCATTTCCCTTGGGATTTGGGGGCGGCCTGGGCCTTTTGAAGCCGCACCAGCGGTGGAGGGCCCCGGCGCTTCGTTCTGAACCCGGCAGGGACGCCGCTGGGATTGGTGACAATCAGCGCTTCTTCTTCGCGCTACAGCGGGCCAAGGCCCAGGAGAGACCACAATGCGTCACGGTAAAGCTCACCGTAAACTGGGCCGTACGTCCGCTCACCGCACCGCCATGTTCGCCAACATGTCGGCCTCGCTGATCAAGCACGAGCAGATCGTCACCACCCTTCCGAAGGCCAAGGAACTGCGTCCCTTCGTCGAAAAGCTGGTCACCCTGGCCAAGCGCGGCGACCTGCACGCGCGTCGTCAGGCCATCAGCACCGTCCGCGACGTCGAGCAAGTCGGCAAGCTGTTCGCCACCATCGGTCCCCGCTACAAGGACCGTCAGGGCGGCTACATCCGCGTCCTGAAGGCCGGCTTCCGCTACGGCGACAACGCCCCGCTGGCCGTCATCGAGTTCGTCGACCGCGACGTCTCGGCCAAGGGCAAGGATTCGGGCCCGGTCTTCTCGAACGACTCGGACGACTAAGATTTTCAGCCTCGGCTGACGAAAGAGGCCCCGGAGCGATCCGGGGTCTTTCTTGCGTCTGGGGCCTGCGACAGGTTGCGTCAGGCGGGTCGCCGTCATGGTAGAGGTTTTGTTCACCTCGTCGCCCCATCCTCCGCGTTTGAAAGTTCGGGGGAGGGTGGAGATGAAGATCTCCGGCGTCATGCGCGGCTTCGGCGGCGCGCTCGCGGCGGGCTTGATCCTGGCCGGCGGCCTGGCTCTGTTCGCGATCGAGGGCCTGCGCGTCGGCGGTCCGCTGTTCCGCCAGATCGTCGACAACAAGGACATCGTCGCCGACATCCTGCCCCCGCCGCTCTACGTGGTCGAGGCCGACCTGGTCGCCACGAAGCTGGTGGCTCATCCCGACACCGTGGACGCCGCCGCCGACAAGCTGGCCGCGTTGCGCAAGGACTACGACACCCGCAACGCCTATTGGAAGACCGCGCCGATCGATCCGGCCATGCGCGCCATGCTGGTCGACGAGTCGTCCGCGCCGGCCATGGAGTTCTGGCGGGAGATCGATCAGGAGATCCTGCCCGCCGTCCGGTCCGGCGACCTGGAGCGGGCCCGCCAAGGCCTGGCCCGGGCCGACGCCGCCTACGAGACCCACCGCGCCGTGATCGACAAGGTCGTGGTCATGGCCAATCACGACGCCGCGGCGGTGGAAGCGCGCGCCGCGGGCCAGACCCGCCTGGCCTTCGTCCTGCTGGCCGGGGCGGGAGTCCTGATGCTGTTGGTCGTGGGCGGCGGGATCACCCTGATGAGCCGCCGCATCGTCAAGCCGATCCAGGCCATGACCGGCTTCATGGGCAGGCTGGCGGCCGGCGACTACGACCGGGCCGTACCCTTCGCCGGGCGCGGCGACGAGATCGGCGAGATGGCCAATTCAGTGGCCGTGTTCCGCGAGGCGATCGTCGCGCGGCAGGCGGCCGAGGATCGCATCGCGGCCGAACGCGACGAAACCGAAGCCGCCAAGGCTCGGCACGACGCCGAGCGGCGGTCCGAGGAGGCCGGCCGCCTGCAGGTGGTCGAGGCCTTGGGCGCGGCCGTGGCCCGGCTCAAGTCCGGCGACCTGACGGCGCGGCTGGAGACGGCTTTCCCCAGCGCCTACGAAGGCTTGCGCGGCGACTTCAACCGGGCGATCGCCGGGCTGGAGGCGGCCCTGAGCGAGGTGATCGAAGGGGCCGGCGGCCTGCGGGCCGGGGCCTGCGGGCCGGGGCCGGCGAGATCAGCGGCGCGATCGAGGATCTCTCGGCCCGCACCGAACGCCAGGCCGCCAGTCTGGCCGAGACGGCCTCCGCCCTGGGCGAGGTCAGCGCCAGCGTCAAACGCACCGCCGAGGGCGCGAACGAGGCCAACAGCGCCGTGATCGACAGCCGCACGGTCGCCGACCGCTCCAGCCAGGTGGTGGGCCGCGCGGCCGAGGCCATGAGCCAGATCGAAAGCTCCTCGGCCAAGGTCTCGCAGATCCTGGGCGTGATCGACGAGATCGCCTTCCAGACCAACCTTCTGGCCTTGAACGCCGGGGTCGAGGCGGCCCGGGCCGGCGACGCCGGCCGCGGCTTCGCCGTGGTGGCGCAGGAAGTGCGGGCCCTGGCCCAGCGCTCGGCCGAAGCGGCCAAGGAGATCAAGGGGCTGATCTCGGAATCGTCCGACCATGTCCGCTCGGGCGTGACCCTGGTGGGCGAGGCCGGGGCGGCGCTGGGCGACATCGTCGAACGCGTGGGCGTGATCGGCGGGCTGATGGAGCAGATCGCCCAGTCCAGCCGCGAGCAGGCCGCCGGCCTGGCCGAGGTCGACCTGGCGGTCGGCCAGATGGACCAGGTCATCCAGCAGAACGCCGCCATGGCCGAACAAGCCAGCGCGGCCAGCCGCGGCCTGGCCGACGACGCCGTGCGCCTGGAGGCCCAAGTCGAGCACTTCCAGGTCGGGGCCGACCAGAGGACCTGGGCGGCGGCGTAGGGCCCGCTATTCCTTGGTCAGGTCCTGGCGGCGGAACAGCACCACCGCGCCGCCGGCCAGCACGATCAGCCAGACCAGCAGCAGCACCAGCGCCAGGCCGGCCGGGCCGCCCTCTGGCCGCACCTCGGCGGGGGCGGCGACGAAGGTCTTCAGGATGCGTCCGGCATAGGCCGGGATCGCCAGGGACTTCCAGGTCGCGGCCTGCATGGTGGCGGCCAGGGTCGATTGCACGAACACCACCACGAAGCCGGCGATCACCGCGCCCATCGTCGAGCGGGTCAGGACCCCGACCACGGCGGCCAGGGCGCCGATCACCAGCACTTCCAGCCAGGTGATCACGAATACGCCGGCGAAATGGCCCAGGAAGGCCGAGCCGATCGGCGGCGCGACCAGGCGGGCGTGATTGACCACGCTGCCGAACAACCCGGCCAGCACGGCGGTGAAGGCGGTCAGCAGCAGACTCCAGGCCGCGACCTCGGCGAGGACGATCAGCTTGGCGGCCAGCAGGTTGACCCGGCTGTTGCGGGGCGTGATCAATCGCCAGGTCTCCCAGCGATAGTCGCCGGCGAAGATCGCGGCCGCGCCGATCAGCAGGAACAGGGCGGTGACCGGACCCGAAGCGCCGGCCACGGCGCCCATGGCCCGGTTGGCCAGGTCCACGGTCGTTTCGCCGGGCACGCCCTTGCGCAGCACGATGCGGACGAACAGGTCGCCGGCCATGCTGAACAGCATCGCGATCAGCGGCATGAAACCAAAGCCCCAGAACAGGGACACCCGGTCGCGAGACAGGCGGAAGCGCTCGGCGGCGATGGCGTCAGCGAGCATCGGCGAGGTCCTTGGGCTCAAGCGCGCCGAGATAGGCGCTTTCCAGGTCGGCCTCGCGCCAGCGGGCTTCGGTGATCTCGACCCCGGCCTCGACCAGAGCGCGGATCAGGGCCGGGGTTTCGGCGCGCAGGACGTCGGCCAGCACGGCGTTTTGGCCGTCGGGCTCGCCCTTGTCGCCCAGCACCGCCAGGGCCTTGTCGATCGGCGAGACGGTCAGGCGCAGGCGCGGCTTGCCGCCGGTCAGGGCCTCGACGTCGCCCTCGGCGGCCAGCTTGCCCTTGGAGAAGATCGCCACCCGGTCGCAGACCCGACGGACCTCGTCCAACTGGTGGCTGGCCAGGATGATGGTCACGCCCTCCTTGTCGGCCAGGTCGCGGATCAGGGCGCGGATCTCCTGGATGCCGGCCGGGTCCATGCCGCTGGTCGGCTCGTCCAGGATCACCAGTTCGGGGCGGGTGAAGAAGGCCGCGGCCAAGCCCAGGCGCTGCTTCATGCCCACCGAGAACGTTCCGGCCTTGCGGTCGGCCGCGCCGCCCAGGCCCACGCGCTCGAGCCAGTACTCGATATCGGCCGAGCCGCTGACGCCGCTTTCCAGGGCCAGCATCCTCAGCACCTCGCGGGCGGTCAGATAGGGCGGATAGCGCGGGGTCTCGATCATCGCCCCGACCCGGCGCAGGGAAGCGGCCTGGCCCGCCGACGCGCCGAACAGCCGCGCCGTGCCGCTGGTCGGCCGCACCAGGCCCAGCGCGATGCGGAACAGGGTGCTCTTGCCCGCGCCGTTGGGGCCCAGCACGCCGAACACGCCGCCGGTCGGGATGCGCAGCGACAGACCGTCCAGGGCCCGCACCGCGCCGTACGTCTTGACGAGGCTGTCGGCCTCCAGGGCGAAGCTCATGCGGAGCGGATTCCGGCGGCGGTCATGCGAGGCGACTCCCTGAAAGGTGGGGCGACTATGGCTGGGTGCCCGAGTCCCGCCAAGTTAAGTCGCGGTCATGCGTGGCGAGCTGTCATGCTGGCGGGTTATAGGGCGGACATTCCGAGTACGAGGTGCGTGTGATGGTCGCTGTTTGCCGCTGGATGATCCTGGTCCTGGCCCTGCTGCTGGACGCCGGCGCTTCGACCTCACAGGCCGCGCCGGCCGAGGCGTCCGCGAAGCCGGCCCTCACCATCCTGATCTCGCTGGACGGCTTCCGGCCCGACTATCTGGACCGGGGCAACACGCCGGCCCTGAGCGCCCTGGCCGCCGGCGGCGTTCGCGGGGCCATGCGGCCGTCGTTCCCGGCCCTGACCTATCCGAACCACTACGCCCTGGTCACCGGCAAGCGGCCCGACCACAACGGCATGGTCAACAACACGCTGGAGGCCGCCGAAATCCCGGGCGTCAGCTTCAGCATGTCCAACCACGAAGCGGTCGGCGATGAACGCTGGTGGGACCAGGCCAAGCCGATCTGGGTCAGCGCCGAGCAGCAGGGCGTCCACGCCGGCATCTTGTTCTGGCCGGGCTCGGAAGCGGCGATCGACGGCGTGCGGCCCAGCCACTGGCAGGTGTACGACGAGAAACTGACCTACGACGAGCGGGTCGACACCGTGCTGTCCTGGATCGACGCCAAGGCCCCGCCGCTGGGCTTGGCGACCCTCTATTTCGACCGCGTCGACACCCAGGGCCACCACTACGGACCGGGCTCGCCGGAGGTGAAGGCCGCCGCCGCCGAGGCGGACGCCGCGATCGCCAGGCTGGTGGCGGGGCTGAAGGCGAGGGGCCTTCTGGAGACCACCAACATCGTCGTCGTCGCCGACCACGGCATGGCGCCCCAGCCGCTGAGCGGCCTGGTCGAGGTCTCGACCCTGGTTGATCCCGCCAAGGCCAGGTTCGTCAGCACCGGCTCGATCGTCGGCGTGCGGGCCTTGCCGGGCTTCGAGGCCGAGGTGGCCGCGGCGATGCTGAAGCCCCATCCGCACCTGACCTGCTGGGAGAAGGCCAAGATCCCGGCCCGCTACGGCTACGGGACCAACCCGCGCGTGCCGCCGATCGTCTGCCTGGCCGAGCGGGGCTGGTACTTCGTCACGGCGTCGGCGCTGGCAAAGCGCTGGAAGGAGCATCCGCGCGACGGCGGGGCCCACGGCTACGACCCGTTCGATCCCGCCATGCGGGCGGTCTTCGTCGCCCACGGTCCCGCCTTCAAGTCGGGCGTCGTGCTGCCGGTGTTCGACAATGTCGACGTCTATCCGCTGCTGACCCGGCTGATCGGCGTGAAGGGCGACATGGGCGACGGGACGCTGAAGCCGCTGAAGGCGGCGCTGCGCTGACAGCAAAACCCTCTGTCATCCCGGACAAGCGCGCAGCGCGCCGATCCGGGACCGACGCGTGAACTCAGCGATTCCGGCGGTCCCGGGTCTTCGCTTCGCTCCGCCCGGGATGACAGGTGTTTGCGCTTGCGCAGATAGTTTCGATATGCGTTAAATATTACGGATATCCGAAACGGAGCTTCGCCATGATCCGCACCGCCCTGACCTCGGCCCTGTGCTATCGCGACCCCAAGGCCGCGCTGAAATTCCTGGAAGCGGCCTTCGGCTTCGAGCTGGTGATGCTGATCGAGGACAACGACGGCAACCTGGCCCACTCGGAGATGAGCTTCGGCGACAGCGTGGTGATGATCGGCTCCGAGTGGAGCGTCCAAAGCAAGAGCCCGGCCTCGATCGACGGGTTCAACACCCAGACCGTCCACATCCATATCGAGGGCGATGTCGACGCCCATTGCGCCCGGGCGCGGGCCGCCGGGGGCGAGATCCTGATGGAGCCGGCCGACCAGTTCTACGGCGACCGCACCTATCGCTGCCGCGACCCGGAGGGCCACATCTGGACCGTGGGCGCGCCGATCCGCGCGGTGAGCCCCGAGGAGGCCGAGGCGGCGTCCGGCCTGAAGGTCGTGAAGGGCTGGGCGTGACTCCCGACGATTTCCGCCGCCTGGCCCTGGCCCTGCCCGGGGCCGTCGAGAGCTCGCACATGGGCACGGTCGACTTCCGGGTCGGCCGGATCTTCGCCACCCTGGGCTATCCGAACACCAATTTCGGCATGGTGCAGCTGACCCGCGAGCATCAGGACATCGTCGTCGGCGTCGAGCCGACCGTGTTTCGACCCGTGCCCGGCGCCTGGGGCCTGAAGGGCGCCACCCTGGTCGTGCTGGCGGAGGCCGACGAGCCCACCCTGCGCGGGGCGCTGGAGGCGGCCTGGCGGCTGAAGGCCAACAGGCGGCAGATCGCCCTGCTCGAAGCGAGCCGGACCCCGGCCCATTCTTTGCCTAGCGGGGGGCCATGAGCGCCTCGCTCGACGCCACCCTGGCGGCCCTGGCCGACCCGCACCGACGGGCGACCGTCGACCTGCTGCGCCAGGGGCCGCGACGGGCGGGCGAGCTGGCCCAGGCCGCCGGCCTGTCGGCCCCGGCCATGAGCCGCCACCTGCGCGCCCTGCGCCAGGCCGGCCTGGTCGATCAGGTCCATCCAGAGTTCGACGCCCGGGTGCGGGTCTACGCCCTGCGCCCCGCGCCGATGGCCGAGCTCAAGGCCTGGGCCGAGGCGGCCGAGGGCCTGTGGAGCGACCAGCTTCTGGCCCTGAAGGCGCATGTCGAAGGAGGCGGCGCTTGAGCTCCAAGATCCTGGTCGCCCTGCGCATCAAGGCCCCGCCTTTGCGGGTGTTCGAGGTGTTCACCGCCGACATCGGCGCCTGGTGGAAGCCCAACGCCCTGTTCTCGTTCACGCCGCGCGCGCCGGGCGTGCTGGCCTTCGAGGGCGCGGGCGAAGGGAGCCGTCTGGTCGAGCGCCTGCCGTCGGGCAAGGTGTTCGAGATCGGCCCCGTCCGCGTCTGGGACCCCGGCCAGCGGCTGGTGTTCGGCTGGCGCCAGGCCAGCTTCGCGCCCGACATGGACACCGAGGTCGAGGTGCGTTTCGAGCTGGTGGGAGACGAAACCCGCGTCACGGTCGAGCATCGCGGCTGGGATACAGTGCCGACCCAGCATGTGGCGCGCCATCGCTTCCCGGACGCGGTGTTCCTGCAGCGTCACGCCGAGTGGTGGCGCGCGCTGCTGACAGGTCTCGCCAGCCGGACGGCTATGGACGTACAAGAACGCGCCAGGGAGGGCGACGCATGACCAAGACCGTCAGCAAGAACCACCGACAGGCCGCTCTGGGCTTCATCTTCATCACCGCCTGCCTGGACGTGCTGTCGCTGGGGGTGATGATCCCCGTGCTGCCCGAGCTGATGAAGCGCTTCAACGGCGGCGACACCGCCTCGACGGCCCTGTGGGTGGTGCTGTTCGCGACCACCTGGGGCGTGATGCAGTTCTTCTGCGCGCCGATCCTGGGCCTGATGTCCGACCGCTGGGGCCGCCGGCCGGTGATCCTGACCTCGATCTTCGGCCTGGGCGTGGACTTCCTGTTCATGGCCTTCGCCCCAACCATCTGGTGGCTGTTCGTCGGCCGGGTGTTCAACGGCATGACCGCCGCCAGCTTCTCGACCGCCGGGGCCTATGTGGCCGACGTCACCAAGCCGCAGGACCGGGCCAAGGGCTTCGGCCTGATGGGCGCGGCGTTCGGGGTGGGCTTCACGTTCGGCCCCGCCCTGGGCGGTTGGTTGTGGCAGTTCGACCACCGGCTGCCGTTCCTGGTCTGCGCGGGCCTGGCCCTGTGCAACTGGTTGTACGGCTTCTTCGTGCTGCCGGAATCGCTGCCGCCGGAAAAACGCGTCCATCGCTTCGACTGGAGCAAGGCCAATCCGCTGGGCTCGCTGAACCTGCTCAAGAGCAAGCCCGACCTGCTGGGCCTGGCCGGCGTCGGCTTCCTGTTCCAGCTGGCGCACAACGTGCTGCCCAGCGTCTTCGTGCTCTATATGGGCTTCCGCTATCACTGGTCGACGGCGGTGATCGGCCTGACCCTGATGGGCAGCGGCGTGGCCGGAATCCTGCTGCAGAGCTTCGTGGTCGGGCCGGTGGTCAAGCGGGTGGGCGAGCGCGGGGCGCTGCTGATCGGCCTGTTCTCCGGCTGTGTCGGCTTCATGATCTACGGCCTGGCGCCGACGGGGTGGCTGTACCTGTGCGGCCTGCCGATCTTCGCCTTCTCGGGCCTGATCCAGCCGGGCCTGCAGGGCCTGATGACCCGCCGGGTCGAGCCTTGGGAGCAGGGCCAGCTGCAGGGCGCCAACTCGGCGACGATGGGGATCACCGCCATCGTCGGGCCGGCGCTCTACCTGCTGCCATTCGCCTGGGCGGTCCGCCACGACGCGACCCTGCACATGCCCGGCCTGCCGGCGCTGATCGCCGCCGCGCTGCTGCTGGGGGCCACGGTGCTGGCGATCCGCGTGGCGCGTCCCGTCGCGGTGGAACCGAGCGTCGCCTGACCGTCTTTGATTAGCGGCGGGGAAAAGGGCCAAATCCCGAACCTTGGCCGCCATCAATGCGCCCGAAAGCTCGGCTGATCTCGCGGGCTGAATTTCACGGAGTCGCCCAGAACCCATGCGATCCTATCGCGCCTTGCTTCCCGCCCTGGCCCTGTTGGCCGCCTGCTCGCCGCAAGGGCCGTCCAAGGCTCAGTCGATCCCGGACCTCGCCCAGCCGACCCGCCGCGTCCCGTCCGACCCGATGTCGATGAAGGCCTCGTTCTCGCCGGTGGTGAAGAAGACCGCCCCGGCCATCGTCAACGTGGCCAGCAAGCGCGTGGTGCGCCAGCGGGTCGATCCGTTCTGGGACTTCTTCATGGGCGGCGGCGGCGGGGCTACCCGCGACCAGGTGCAGGGCTCGCTCGGCTCGGGCGCCATCGTCCGCGCCGACGGGGTGATCATCACCAATCACCACAACATCGAGGGCATGAGCGACGTCACCGTCCAACTGGCGGACCGCCGGGAGTTCCCGGCCACGGTGCTGCTGGACGACCCGCGCTCCGACCTGGCGGTGCTGAAGATCGACACCAAGGGCGAGCGCCTTCCGGTGATCGCCATCGACGATCAGGAGCAGCTGGAGGTCGGCGATCTGGTCCTGGCCCTGGGCAACCCGTTCGGCGTCGGCCAGACCGTGACCAACGGCATCGTCTCGGCCTTGGCCCGCACCGACGTCGGCGCGGCCCAGTTCGGCAGCTACATCCAGACCGACGCGGCGATCAATCCGGGCAATTCCGGCGGCCCCCTGGTCGACATGGACGGCGACCTGATCGGGGTGAACACCTTCATCATCTCGCGCTCGGGCTCGTCCAGCGGCGTCGGCTTCGCCATTCCGGCGTCCGTCGTGCGCCAGGTGGTCAACACCGCCCTGGGCGGCGGCCACAGCGTGGTGCGGCCCTGGCTGGGCGTGAAGGGCCAGCCGGTGACCGGCGACATCGCCCGCAGCCTGGGCCTGTCCGCGCCGCGCGGCGTGGTCGTCTCCGACGTCTATCCCGGCGGTTCGGCCGAGCGGGCCGGAATCCGCGAAGGGGACGTGATCCTGGCAATCGACGGCCAGGCGGTGAACGACGAGGGCGGCGGCGCCTTCGCTATCGGCACCCACAAGGTCGGCGACCGCGTCCAGGTCCTGATCAACCGCGGCGGCAAGGAGCAGACCCTGACCCTGCGCGCCGAAGTCGCGCCGGAAAGCCCGGCCCGCGACGAGCGGGTGCTGAAGGGCCGCAACCCGTTCGACGGCGCGACGGTGGTCAATCTGTCGCCCGCCGTGGCTCAGGACCTGGGCGTCGACCCGTTCGTCGGTCGCGGCGTGCTGGTCACCAAGATCGGCCAGGGCGGCGCCATGAACGTGGGCCTTCGGCCCGGCGACTTCGTCCGCGAGGTCAACGGCAAGGCCATCGAGACCACCGGCGATCTGGCGGCGGTGTCGAACACCGCGGCCAGGACCTGGACCGTGACCATCGAACGCAACGGCCAGCGGATCACGGCGCGGCTGTAAGCCCGGGCGCGCGGCGCCTCGCAAGCCTCGAGGCGTCGCGCTACAACCGGAGCTGTACGAGTCGCGGGGGCGACGGATCGTGATCCGGAGGGGGCGTGCGTAAATTCATCGTCGTCGGCATGACGCTGACGTTCTTGGCCTGCGCCGGTGCGGGTCAGGCCGCGCCTTCGCCCAAGGCCCAGCCTCTATCCAAGGCCGAGCTCCAGGCGCGGCGAACGGCCGAAGCGCTCTACGCCCAGGCCCGGCGGCAAGCCAAGGCGGAAGACTTTGCAGCCGCCAGGACAAGCCTGGACGACGCCCTGAAGCAGGACTCCACCTTCGATCCGGCCCGCTATCTGCGCGCGACGCTCCACCAGAACGATGGTCGCTACGATCTGGCCGTGAAGGACTTCGACGTGCTGATCGCGCGCGAGCCGGACCAGGCCGCGCTCAATAACGGCCGATGCTGGTCGCGCGGCCTGGGCAATGTCGAGCTGGACCTGGCGCTGGCCGATTGCGAAACCGCGTTGAAGCTGCAGCCCGGTAATGCGGCGATCCTGGACAGCCGGGGCTTCGTGAAGCTGCGCAAGGGCGACCTCGCCGGCGCGGTCGCCGACTACGACGCCGCTCTGAAGGCCAGCCCCGACCAGGCCGCTTCGCTGTTCGGGCGCGGGGTGGCCAAGCGGCGGCAGGGCGCCAAGGCCGCCGGCGACGCCGACCTGGCCGGGGCGCGCAAGGTCGATCCCGGCGTCGAGCAGGAATTCGCCGGCTACGGCGTCACGCCCTAGGCCTTGATCTTCGACGCGATCGACCAGCTGTGGCCGAACGGATCGACGAGTTGCCCGTAGCGGTCGCCCCAGAACTGGTCGGCGAGCGGGAAGCGCACCGTGGCGCCGGCCTCGACCGCTCGGTTCCACCAGGTGTCGGCGTCGTCGACCTGGAGGTGCAGCGTCACGGCCGAGGGCGGGACGTAGTCGCCGTGGGCCATCTCGCTGAAATGGTCCGACAGCATCACCCAGTCGCCGTTGATGATCATCCGCGAATGCAGCAGCCGTTCGCCGTCGTCGGCGACGTTGCGGAACGTCTCCTCGGCGCCGAAGGCCCGCTTGTAGAAGTCCACGGCCGCCTTGCCGCCGACCACGGAAATGTAGGGGATGACGCCGGATTCCGGGGCCCGGGTCGGGTCGCCTTCGTTGGTCATGGTGGTTCCCTCCGCGATTAAGTAAACCTACTCCATGTCCGATCTTTTCCAAGCCGCCGGCCTGACGCCCCATGCGCCGTCGCCGCTGGCCGACCGCCTGCGACCCCAGACCCTCGATGAGGTGGTGGGCCAGGAGCACCTGCTGGGTCCCGAGGGGCCGATCGGCCGAATGGCCGCGGCCAAGCGCCTGGCCTCGATGATCCTGTGGGGGCCGCCCGGCACCGGCAAGACCACTATCGCCCGCCTGCTGGCCAAGGCCGGCGGCTACGAGTTCATGCAGATCTCGGCGGTGTTCTCCGGCGTCGCCGACCTGAAGAAGGCCTTCGAACAGGCTCGCATGCGTCGCCAGGCCGGCCAGAGCACCCTGCTCTTCGTCGACGAGATCCACCGCTTCAACCGCGCCCAACAGGACGGCTTCCTGCCGTTCGTGGAGGAGGGGATCGTCACCCTGGTGGGGGCGACCACCGAGAACCCGTCGTTCGAGCTGAACGGCGCTCTGCTGTCGCGCTGCCAGGTCTTCGTGCTCAAGCGGCTGGACGAGGAGGCCCTGGAGGCTCTGCTGGTCAAGGCCGAGGCCGCCGAGAACCGCAAGCTGCCGCTGGACGCCGACGCGCGCTCGACCCTGATCGCCATGGCCGACGGCGACGGCCGCTACCTGCTGACCCTGACCGAGAGCCTGCTGGCGATCGGCACGGACACGCCGCTGAACCCGACCCAGCTGGGCCAGTTCCTGCAGAAGCGCCGCCCGGCCTACGACAAGAACCGGGAGGAGCACTACAACCTGATCTCGGCCCTGCATAAGTCGGTGCGCGGCAGCGACCCGGACGCGGCGCTCTACTGGCTGGCGCGGATGCTGGAGGGCGGCGAAGACCCGCTGTTCATCGCCCGCCGCCTGGTGCGCATGGCCTCCGAGGACATCGGCGCGGCCGATCCGCTGAGCCTGCTGCTGACCACGGCGGCCAAGGACGCCTACGACTTCCTGGGCAGTCCCGAGGGCGAACTGGCCCTGGCCCAGGCGGTGGTCCACATGGCCAGCGCCCCCAAGTCCAACGCCGTCTACAACGCCTACAAGGCCGCCCGCCGCCTGGCCAAGGAGACCGGCAGCCTGACGCCGCCCGCCCACATCCTCAACGCCCCGACCAAGCTGATGAAGTCGCTGGGCTATGGCGACGGCTACGCCTACGACCACGACGTCGAGGGCGGGGTCTCGGGCCAGAACTACTTCCCGGACGGCATCGAGCGCCCGACCCTCTACGCGCCCAAGCCGGTCGGGGCCGAGGCCAAGGTCAAGGAACGGCTGGACGCCTGGAACCGCCTGCGGAGAAACGGCAAGTGAAGCTTACCCCCGCGGTCCGCGCGACCGCCGCGATCGCCCTGGCCCTGTTGCTGGCGGGCGCCGTCCTGCTCGGCCTGGCGGCGATCACGCCGTGGCACACCGATTCCGACGCCTATTTCGCCGCCTTGCAGCGTCTGCGCGCCACGCTTTATTTCGGCCAGTCCAGCGCCGAGGATTTTCGGCGGGCCACGCTGCGGTTCAATAGCCTCCAGCTTCAGTACGCGACCCACAAGTGGCTCTACGCCGACCTCGGCTATGCCTGCCTGGCCCTGGCGGTCTGCGCCGGTGTCGCCGCGGGGCTGGCCGCCCGCTTCGGCGCGCGGCTGCTGCGCACGCAGAAAAGAGCCCTGGTCGTGCTGGGAGTGACCCTCCTGGCCCTGGTCGCCACCCTGGTCGGGCTGGCGGCCGACCCGCTGCACCGGTTCTATCGCGAACAGCTGCCCGAGTGGGCGGACACCCTGAACATTCCCCTGGCCGGGGCCCTGGTGGCGATGATTCCTTTGACGGCGATCACCCTGCTGCTGGTCATCCCGCCGCTGGTCCTGCGCCGCAAGGCCAGCGGGCCGTTGCTGGTCTTCACCCGGCCGCCGCACTGGCCGTCGATCCTGGCCAACGCCGTCTATGGCTTGCCGCTGGCCTTCTCCGTGTTCCTGATCAGCGGCCTGGCGTCGCGCGGCGGCTGGGCCTTGGCCCCGGCCGGGCTGATGCTGCTGTGGGTGCTTCTCAACGCCCGCGCGCTGTGGATCGCGCCGACGGAGGAAAGCGCATGAGCCGTCCCGTCCGCCGCCCGCCCGGTGTCGCCAAGCCCAAGGCTTCGGACACGCCGATCACCCTGACCCCCGAAGAGATCGCGTTCACCCGCTCGCTCGTGATCCACGAGGACGACAGCGTCTTCGTACTGAACAAGCCGGCGGGCTTGTCCAGCCAGGGCGGGCGCATCCGGGCCCATACGCTGGACGACCTGCTGTGGGCCCTGGCCCGGCGGGACCGGCCCCGGCCGCGCCTGATCCACCGTCTCGACCGCGACACCTCGGGCGTAATCCTGACCGCCCGCACCAAGCCGGCGGCGACGTTCCTGGGCAAGGCCCTGATGGGCAAGCGGTTCCGCAAGACCTATCTGGCCATCGTCACCCCGGGCGCGCCCGAGCCGCGCGGCGGGCAGATCGACAGCCCCCTGCGCCGCGAGTCGATCGGGCGCGAGGCCTATATGCGGGTCTGCGCGGCTGACCACCCCGACGCCGAGACCGCACGCAGCCGCTATCGCACCCTGGCGGCCACGGAGGGCGCGGCCCTGGTGGAGCTGAGCCCCGACACCGGCCGCATGCACCAGCTGCGCGTCCACATGGCCTCGATCGGACGACCGATCGCCGGCGACAGCCGCTATGGCGGGGCGCTGATGCTGGGCGGGTCGCCCGTGCCGCGCCTGATGCTGCACGCCGCCAACCTGGTCTTCCCGCATCCCGAGGGCGGCGAGCGGCGGATCAACGCGCCGATTCCGGACGACATGCGCGCGGTTCTGACTAAGCTTGGGCTCGAGGTCCCGGAACGGACCGCGGTGGAACAGGGACGGGCGGACACTCGTTAAGCCTCACAGGAGATTTCGCCATGAAACGCCTGATCGTACTCGCCTTTTTCGCCGCCATGCTGACCGCCTGCACCACCGCGCCGACCGTGTACGGGCCGCAAACCGTGGCGCGAGGCGCCGGGTATTCGGAATATCGCCTGGAGGACGGCCGATACCGCGTCACCTTCCAGGGCAATCCTGGCGCGTCGGCCAACCAGATTTCGGACTACGTCCTGCTGCGTTCGGCCGAACTGGCCCTGCGCGACGGCTACGACTGGTTCCGGGTCGCCGACCGCCTGACCCAGGAGACCGGCTCGGGCGGCGGCTCGTCCCTGTCGATCGGCGGCGGCGGCAGCAACTACGACTACGGCCATCACGGCCATGGCAGCTCGGTCGGCCTGGGCGTCGGGACGACCTTCAACCTCGGCCCCAAGCCGTCGGTGAGCAGTTCGATGGAGGTGGTGTTCGGCAGGGGTCAGCCGCCCCGCGGCGCCGACGTTTACGACGCTCGCTCCATCGTCCGCACGATGGGGCAGGGGCGGGCGGCGGTCTAGCCGGCCGCCTTCTTGGCCATCGCGACGATCGGATGAGCCGCGCGGAGCGCCGCGTGGGTCAGGCCGGCGGTCTCGGCGGCGGCGAAATAGCCCTCGGCCGGCAAGCCCTGAAGGGTGACCATCGGCGCCAAGCCCTTGGCGTCGCGGCCAAAGGCCATGATGTCGGCGGCGATCTTTTCGGCCGGACCTATCAGGTCGCTGGCGTCCAGGGTCATGCCCTGCAGGCGCGCGTCGCGCAGCACGCGCAGCACTTCCTTCTCGGGCGGCACGCGGGCGATCACGCCGCGCGTCAGGGCCTTCAGCAGGCCGACGACTTCGAGCAGGCGCCCGGCGGGCGTGCCGCGGGTGACGTCGACCAGTTCGATCATCACCCCGCCGCGCAGCAGCGCCAGGGACAGGCCCGAGGTGCCGGTCAGCATGTCGCGGCCGCGCTGGGTGCCCAGGGTGCGGAACGAGGCCGGCACGATCAGGTCGGGACGGTCGTGGCCTTGCGAGGACCGGGCGAACACGGCGGCGTATTTCAGGGCCGCTTCGTCGATGAAGGCGGCGTCGCGGTCCGGCAGGCGCGAAACCGCGCGCGCGCTGATCTGCTTGCCCGAGCCCAGGTGCGTGACGACCGGCTCGATGCGCACCGCCGTGGCGATGTTGCGCTTGAGGTTGATCACGTGCTCGAGCGTGAAGTCGACGCGCAGAGCCGCGCCGCCGGCGGTGGTGAAAGCCACGGGCGTGCGCCGGGTCTCTTCCAGCGGGTCGATGTCGAAGCGGATGGGCGAGCGGGTCGAGTCGCGGCGGGCCCGGGCGGCCAGCACCACGGCCGCGTCGATCGGACGGCAGACGACGCCGCCGGCCTCGACGCCGATCACGGCGCGCACGCCCAGGTCGGTCGGTTCGGCCGCGCCCAGCAGATGGGTCAGCACGTCTTCCAGGATGCGCACGCTGGTGGCCTGGGCGGCGATGCCCTGGTCATTGTTCATGGCGATCAGGAAGTCTTCCTCGCCGATCCGGGCGCGCAGATCGCTGCGGTCCAGGTGTTCGGCCAGCTTCCGCTCGACATAGGTCCAGACATCGACGCGCTTCTGGTCCCACCAGTCGCCCGCCCAGCGCCGGATGGCCTTGACGCTGATGATGTTGACGGAACCGCGCGCGATCAGCTCGGACCCCGCCAGCCTTTGTAGCACGGGTCCGCTGAGAGCCAGGTGCTCGTTCCGGTCGTCGCTGTGGCTCGAATCGAAGGGCATGTTGGCCTTGGCGCGGGAGGAGCCCATAGGATGCCCTTTACAGCCTTAACGGTCGGTGCAGGAACACGGTTGTCAAACGAAGTTACCGTAACGTGTAGAGGTTGAAATGCGCGTTACTACGTATCGATCCTGGTCGAAGATCGGTTCGGGTTCCGGAATGGCCTAAATTATCGGCACGGGGTTGGGGTCCACGATCGGGTCGACGGGGCGCGAAGGTCGTCACCGCCCACCCGTTGGTCGGCGGCGGCGCGGAGGCCGTGGCGTGGGCGGGGGAACCGATCGGCAAGCTGAGGAGGATCACGCGCAGCGGCGGCATGGGTTTCTCTCGGCGACGGGCGATTGGATGCTACCTAAGGTTACACAACCTGGCAATTGCCTTCACGGTTCGCGGTTGAGACTTCAGGCGCGGCTTCGGCACGGCTTGGCGTTCGCGGCCGCCCGGCGCATAAGGGCGCGATGACCAAACTCCTCCTCGTAGCCGTCGGGGGCGCCCTGGGCTCCGTCGCCCGCTATCTGGTGGGCATGCAGGCCCTGCGCCTGTTCGGACCGAACTGGCCCTACGGCACCTTCATCGTCAATCTGACGGGCGGGCTGCTGATGGGCCTGCTGGCCGCCTGGCTGGCCCTTCGGGGCGGCGCGCAACAAGAACACTGGCGAGTCCTGCTCGGTGTCGGCGTGATGGGCGGCTTCACGACCTTTTCGGCCTTTTCGCTGGAGACCGCGCTGATGATCGAGAAGCGCGCCTACGCCCAGGCCTTTACCTATACGTCCGCCAGCGTGATCCTGTCCGTGGCGGCCGTTTTCGCGGGCCTCTTGATCGCCCGCAGGATTTTCGCGGCATGAAAGAAGTTCGTACCCTCTATGTGGACAACGGCGAGGACGGCGTCCGGGTGGACCGCTGGTTCAAGCGCCGCTGGCCGCACCTGAACCACATCCAGCTCAACAAGCTGTTCCGCTCGGGCCAGGTGCGGGTCGACGGCTCGCGGGTCAAGGCCGACACCAAGCTGGCGGCCGGCAGTCAGGTGCGCGTGCCGCCGCTGCCCGACGCGCCCGATCCGGACGAGAAGCTGGCCCTGTCCAAGCGCGACATCGCGTTCGCCAAGTCGCTGGTGCTGTACGAGGACGAGGAAGTGCTGGCGCTGAACAAGCCGGCGGGCCTGGCCGTGCAGGGCGGCACCAAGACCACCCACCACATCGACAAGCTGCTCAGCGCGTGGGGCGAGGGCGTCAATCGGCCCAAGCTGGTCCACCGTCTGGACCGCGACACCTCCGGCGTGCTGCTGCTGGGCAAGACCCCCGCCGCCGCCGCCCGCCTCTCGGGCTCGTTCGCCAAGCGCAAGGCGCAGAAGACCTATTGGGCGATCGTGCAGGGCAACCCGCACCCGACCGAGGGCGTGATCGAGCTGCACCTCGCGAAGCGGGGGGTTGGAGACCGCGAACTGGTCGTGCCGGCCGAGCCCAAGGACCAGGACGCCCAGCCCGCCGAGACCGAGTTCGTCTCGATCAGCCGCGCGGGCCCCCGCGTCACCTGGATGGCCCTGCGTCCCCATACCGGCCGCACGCACCAGCTTCGCGCCCACATGAAGGCCATCGGTCACCCGATCCTGGGCGATCCCAAGTACAGCGACGAAAAGTCGACCCAGCTGTCGGAGGGCCTGAAGCTGCAGTTGCACGCCCGCTCGGTGATGATCCCGCACCCTTCGGTAGGCATGCTGTTCATCGAGGCCCCGATCAGCCCCGAGCTGAAGGCGGGCTTCGCCAAGTTCGGCTTCTCGGAAGACGAGGCCGACCAGGATCCGTTCGCGCGCCGGCAGGTCAAACGACGCTAGAGGGGCGCCGATAGGACGCTTGAGTGCGTCCAGGGGCTGTGGAATGATCGCTCCTCAATCTTGAGGGGCGATTTCATGGCCTTCGTCACGTTCACCCGTCCGGACGACGCGCCGGTCTCGATCAGCACGGTCGAGGTCCTGAGCTTCGCGCCCGTGCCGACCGAGGGCCCCCTGATGGGGCCGCTGAAGGTCGGCACGCGGATCGCCTTCAAGAACGGCAAGCACCAGGACGTCAAGGAACTGGTCGAGGCGGTCGAGAAGAAGCTGAACGCGGCGGGCTAGGACGCCGGGTTCACGATGGTTGACCTGGGCGCGGGATCGCGCACCCTCCAGACATGACCCGCACCATCCTCCTTTGGGCGCTCGTCCTGGCCTTCGGCGCCTTCATCCTGGATTGGCTGGAGTACCAGTATCTGGTGCGCGTGTTCTCGCGCGATCTCTACGTCGCCTGTATCGCGACGGCCTTCGCGGCGGGCGGGCTTTGGCTGGGGGCGAGGTTGGCTTCGCGCGGCGCGGCGACGCCGTTCGAGCCGAACCTCGCCGCCCGCCGGGCGCTGGGGCTGACGGGCCAGGAGATGAAGGTCCTGGAGCACATCGCGGCGGGACGGTCGAACAAGGAGATCGCACGGACCCTTGGGCTGTCGCCCAACACCGTGAAGAGCCACGTCGCCCGCCTGTTCGCCAAGCTGGAGGTCGGCCGCCGCACCCAGGCGGTGGGCAAGGCGCGAGACCTGCACCTCATTCCCTGAAGCCGCGCGCGCCCCGTCCAAACGGTCCATGCCGACGAATTCACCCTTTTGGGTGATATCGCTGGGATCGGTTCGCGCGCCATGTTCGCCTGGTCGAAATCGCCAAGGAGCAGCGCCATGACGCGCACCATTCTGACCTACGGCCTGGTCTCGGGACTGATCGTCATCGCCGGCATCATCGGCACGATCGTGATCCCAGGGGCGAACACCCACCATTCCAATGTCTGGCTGGGCTATCTGGTCATGTTGATCGGCCTGTCCGCCATCCTGGTGGGGGTCAAGCGCCATCGCGACCAGGTGCTGGGCGGCGTGATCAAGTTCCACCAGGCCTTCCTGATGGGCCTGGCGATCGCCCTGATCGCGTCCGTGGCCTATGTCCTGGTCTGGGAGGCCTATCTGGCCGCCACGCACTACACCTTCATGGACCACTACGTCGCCGCCACCCTCGAGGCCAAGCGCGCCGCGGGCTTGGCCGGGCCGGCCTATGACGAGCTGGCCGCCAACCTGGAGACCATGCGCCGGCAATACGCCAATCCGCTGCTGCGGATGCCGATGACCTTCGCCGAGATCTTCCCGGTCGGCCTGCTGATCTCGCTGATCAGCGCGATCCTGCTGCGCAATCCGCGGTTTCTGCCGGCGCGAGCCCCGCGCGCGGCGGCCTAGCGCTACACCAGCCCCGTCACCGCCTTGGCGTCGGCGCTGTCGGGGAAGACCTTGCTCTCCAGCGCCGCGCGATCGACGCCCATGTGCTCGGCCAGCACGCCCTTGAACAGGCCGCGCATGTCGAGGGTGGGGCGCACGTCGCGGTTCTCGAGCAGGGCCTCCGGCTTGAGGGTGGGCCAGTCGCCGATGACGCCGCCCTTCCTGAGGCCGCCGCCCAGCACCAGGGCGGTCGAGCCGGTGCCGTGGTCGGTGCCGCCGGTGCCGTTGACCCGCGCGGTGCGGCCGAACTCGGTGGCGACCACCACGACGGTGTTGCTCCACTCCGCGCCCAGGCCGGTGTTCAGCCCGTCGAGCACGGCGTCAAGATAGGACAGGCGGGTGTTGAGCTGGCCCACCTGGCCGGCGTGGGTGTCCCAGCCGTCCAGTGAGATGGCGGCGATCCGAGGGCCGCTGGCCTGAGTCATGAAGCCTGCCAGGGTCGAGCCCAGCTGGCGGGCGGCCTCGCGGCCCTGGCGCTGGTTGGTGATGGCCTGGGCGTTCTGGGCCATGGCCGGCGGCGCCATGACCCGCGGCGTCGCGTCCGAGGTGTTCACCGCGTTTTGCCAGGTCGCCTTGGGCGCCATGGCCGCCGCATCCGTCGACACCGGCGTGGGCGCGGGGTTGAGCGCGGTCATCGCCGCCTGGGCCATGGCCTCGGTCTCCAGGCCCCGGGCGAAGGCCGGGCCCATCATCGGATCGGTCTTGTAGAGGTCCTGCAGCAGGGTGGGCAGGCGGGCGGTCTCGTCGACGCCCTTGCCTGGCGACCAGCTGGCGGCCTGGACCTTGCCGCGCAGGATCAGCGGCGCGGTGGCGCCGACCGACAGAGCCTCGATCGTCGACGGTCCCATGACCTCCAGCGTGCGGTTGAGCCAGCCGGTGGTGACGCCGTAGACCTGGGCCGCGCCGGTCTCCAGCACGTCCTGGGCCTCGAAGTGCGAGCGGGCTCGGTCGGGGCTGGCGATGGCCGGAGCGATGCGGGCCTGGCCCTTCAGCGCCAGGGCGTGCACCGACTCCAAGGCCGGGTGCAGGCCGAAGGTTCCGTCCAGCTTCAGCGCCTGGTCGGGAGTCACGGCCACGGCGCCGCGCAGGGCCGCGTAGTCGGGATCGCCGACCGGCGGGCTGACGGTCAGGCCGTCCATGCCGCCCCGGCAGATGACCACCACCATCTTGCGCCTGGCCATCGGTCCGTCGGCGGCGGCGAAGGCCGACCCGCCCAGGAAGCTGACCGAAACGCCCAGGCCGGCGGCCTGAAGCAGCAGCGAGCGGCGGGAAACGTGAGCGTTCATCGGCGTTGGAACTCCGGGCTCATCAACAGCAGGGCCATGGCCTCGCGGCGGGTTTCGGCCCGGGCCACCGCCTTGGCGACCGGTGGGGTCAGGCGCGCGCCGAGGGCGGACTGGGCCAGGGCGTCCGGGTCGAGGCGGTCGGCGGCGACGGCGGCGAAGCCCTCGCTGAACCTCAGGCGCTTGATCAGGGCGTCGGGCGCGCACCAGGTCTGGGCGTCGTCGGCCCAGCCCTTGGGAGAGGGGGGCGCGAACGGCTTCTGGCCCAGCCCCGTCAGCACCGGCCCCAGCTTGCCGATCGCCGACGGCTCGGCGCCGACGGCCCGCCAGGTGGAGATCGCGAACTCGTAGGGGGTCTTGAACTTGGCGGGGGCGGGGTCCCAGGCCTCCGGCGCGGCGACCAGGGCGCGGGCCATCTCATCGAGACGGCCGCCGCTGTCGAGATAGGTCATTTCCAGCCGGGCCACGAGGGCGGGCGGCGGCGTGTCGCTGACGAAGTGGGCGGCCAGCTTGGTCGAGACGTGATGGGCGGTGCGGCGACTGGCGGCCAGGTCGCGCATCACCGCCAGGGCCTGGGCCTGGCCGTCTTGCGGATAGCCCTTGCCCATCACCGTGCGCGCACCGGGTTGGTGGGCGTTGTCGCGGAACAGGAACCGGTGCGAATTCGGATCCCGCGGGCGGCCGACGCTGAAGCCGGTCATGGCGCGGGCGAATTCGGTGACGTCGGCCTGGCTGTAGCCGGCGTCGACCCCGACCGTGTGCAGCTCCATGATCTCGCGGGCCAGGTTCTCGTTCAGCCCGCCGGCCTTCTTGGCGTTCCTGCGCTGATACAGCGCCGCCCGGCTGTCGGGACCCACCGACTGGGCCTGGTCCAGGTACAGCAGCATGGCCGGATGGGTGGACGAGGCGACCAGCAGGTCCTCGAACCGGCCGAAGACGTGCGGGCGGATGGCCTCCTGCTCGAACGGCCCCACCACCGTGGCGGTGGTCAGCTTGGTGGCCGAGACGGTGAAATGGTTGGCCCAGAACAGCGTCCAGCGCTCGCGAAACGCCGCGTCGGTCGTCGCGCCCAGCCGGGCCCGGGCCAGGAAGTCGGCGCCGGCCTGGTCGCGGAGCATCTTCTGGGCCTCCTTGACGGGATCGGCCTTGGGATCGCCGGCCTGGCGCGCCTCGCGCCGCTGCATCTGGTAGTCGCTGAGCTCGGCCAGGCGCTGGGCCGAGGTTTCGCCGTCCCCCAGCGGCTGGTCGGCGCCCTCGGGGCGGATCTGGGCGGTCAGGAAGCCGCGCGGGTCGCTCCGCGCCGCCTCGATCTCGCCGGGACGGGCGCCCAGACCGAAGCGGGTCGCGGCGATGGCGGCCATCATGTCGTTGGAGGGCAGGCTCACGCCGTTTTGTCTCCCTTGCTCCGCCCTGGCTTGCTTTGGGCGCGTTGTTTGATCATTCAACGCGGTGAAGCCGATGTTTTGATGTCTGGACTGAAAAGAAGTTCCGCCTTGGCCGACAAGCCCGACCTGCTGCAACGTCCCCGCCGCTTCTACAAGGCCGCCACGGCGGAAGCCGCGGAGGGCGGTTTCGCCGTGCTGCTGGACGGCCGCACGCCCAAGTCGCCGGCCAGGTCGCCGCTGCTCCTGCCGACCCTTGTCCTGGCCCAACTGGTCGCGGCCGAGTGGGAAGCCCAGGTCGAGGTCATCGACAGCACGGCCATGCCCGCCACCCGCCTGGCCTTCACCGCCATCGACCGCATCCGCGAGACCCGGGCCGAGGTGGCCGCCGAGGTCGCGGCCTACGCCGGTTCGGACCTGCTCTGCTACTGGGCCGACCACCCCACGCCACTGGTCGAGCGCCAGACGCGCGACTGGGGCGCCATGCTGGACTGGGCCAAGGCCGAGCTCGACCTGCAGCTGAAGCCCGCCACCGGCGTGATCCACGCGCCGCAATCGCCGGCCGCCCTGGCCTCGGTCGAGGCCTTGGCCCTGACCATGGACGACTTCACCCTGGCTGGCGTGGCCTATGGCGCCGGTCTGTTCGGCTCGACCGTGCTGGCCTTGGCGTTGCGGTCGGGCAAGGTCACCGGACGCAAGGCGCTGGACCTGTCGCGGCTGGAGGAGATCTTCCAGGCGCAGACCTGGGGGCAGGACGCCGAGGCCGTCGCCCGCGCCGAGGCCCTGGCGGTCGAGGCCCAGGTGCTGGAGCGCTGGTTCGCGGCGTTGCGGCGCTAAGGCCCTTCCGAACGTTCAAACACTTAGCCGAACAACGGTCGTTGCTGCACTGCCGCAACGGATGGCTTGCCACGGAAAGCTCGCGCCATTACGGCTCGGCTCATAAGGTGGCCGTGAAGGCCCAGTAAGAGAGCAGGGGAGCGTCCGCGTGCAGCACATTCTCGAGGAACTCGATCGTCGTCGCGAGCAGGCCAGGGCCGGCGGCGGCGAAAAGCGGGTGGCCGCCCAGCACGCCAAGGGCAAGCTGACCGCGCGCGAGCGGATCGACCTGCTGCTGGACGAGGACAGCTTCGAGGAGTTCGACATGTTCGTCGAGCACCGGGGCACCGAGTTCGGCATGGCCGACCAGAAGATCTCCGGCGACGGCGTCGTCACCGGCTGGGGCACGATCAACGGCAAGGTCGTCTACGTCTTCTCCAAGGATTTCACGGTGTTCGGCGGTTCGCTGTCGGGCGCCCACGCGGCCAAGATCGTCAAGGTCCAGCGCCAGGCCATGAAGGTCGGGGCGCCGATCATCGGCCTGTTCGACGCCGGCGGGGCGCGGATCCAGGAAGGCGTCGACAGCCTGGCCGGCTATGCCGACATCTTCCTCGAGAACGTGATGGCCTCGGGCGTGGTGCCGCAGATCAGCGTGATCATGGGCCCCTGCGCCGGCGGCGACGTTTATTCGCCGGCGATGACCGACTTCATCTTCATGGTGAAGGACACGAGCTACATGTTCGTGACCGGTCCCGACGTCGTGAAGACCGTCACTAACGAGGTGGTCACCGCCGAGGAGCTGGGCGGGGCTCGGGTCCACGCGTCCAAGTCGGGCGTGGCCGAGGGGGCGTTCGAGAACGACCTGGAAGCCCTGACCCAGGTGCGCCGCCTGATCGACTTCCTGCCTTCGTCCAACCGCGAGACCGCCCCCGAGCGCGAAAGCTTCGACGAGGCCTACCGCGCCGAGCCCAGCCTCGACAGCCTGATCCCCAGCGATCCGGGCAAGCCGTACGACATGAAGGAACTGATCCTGAAGATCGTCGACGAGGCGGATTTCTTCGAGATCTCAAGCGAGTGGGCCAAGAACATCGTCTGCGGCTTCGCCCGCATGGACGGCGAGAGCGTCGGCATAGTCGCCAACCAGCCCCAGGTGTTGGCCGGCGTGCTGGACATCGACTCCAGCCGCAAGGCCGCCCGCTTCGTGCGGTTCTGCGACGCCTTCAACATCCCGATCATCACCCTGGTCGACGTGCCGGGCTTCATGCCGGGGACCAAGCAAGAGTACGGCGGCCTGATCAAGCACGGCGCCAAGCTGTTGTTCGCCTATGCCGAGGCCACCGTGCCGAAGATCACCCTGATCACCCGCAAGGCCTATGGCGGGGCCTATGACGTGATGAGCTCCAAGCACCTGCGCGGCGACTTCAACTACGCCTGGCCCACGGCCGAGATCGCGGTCATGGGCGCCAAGGGCGCGGTCGAGATCATCTTCCGCCAGGAGGCCAAGGATCCCGAGGCCCTGGCCGCCCGCGAGGCCGAGTACAAGGACCGCTTCGCCAATCCGTTCGTCGCCGCCAGCCGCGGCTATATCGACGACGTGATCATGCCCCACGGCACCCGCAAGCGCATCGTCCGGGCGCTGAAGAGCCTGAAGGGCAAGGAACTGACCAACCCCTGGAAGAAGCACGACAACATCCCGCTGTAGAGGCGGGGCGCGTCCTTCGAGGCTCGGCTGGGCTTCGAAGGACGCACGGTCGGCCTAGTAGACCACGTCTGCCTGGGCCAGCAGGGGCTTGAGCGTCTGGGCCTGGGCGGCGTCGCCGACGCGCTTCACCGCGATCACGCCGTCCATGGTCTTGACCGTCACCACGCCGTCGGCCCCCGGCGCGACGCGCAGGGCGCGCAGCAGCTGCGGGCCTTCGCCCCAGTCCAGGCGGACCTCCAGCATCAGCGAGCCTTGCTCGCTCCAGCCGGCGAACACGTAGCTGAGCGTCATCGGCGGCAGGTCGATCGGGCCGCGCTCGACGTCCAGGGCGTTGGTCGTGCGGCTGCCGTAGAACCACGACAGGTTGACGCTCATCATCGCCGTCTGGGCCTCGACCCAGTTGGCCTGGGTGGCGTTCTGCGGCAGGCAGGCGGCGGCCCAGCGGGTGGGCGACTTGCCCTTCGGCTTGTCGTCCTGGCGCGGGGCGCACCAGACCAGGCCCGTCTCGCTGGCCCCGGCCATCGGCACGCCATAGACCGGCTGGCCGACCGGCAGGGCCTTGTCGAAGAACCAGCCCTTGCCGCGCACCTCCTGCTTGAGCACGCCGGTGACGCCGTGGCGCACGCCGACGGTGAAGAACGGCTGGCCCTTGGCGATGTCGCCGGCGACGACGACCGGGGCCGCGCCGGCCGGAACCAGCGGCTTCAGCGACAGCTCGGCGGCGGGCGGGGCGACGGCCCGGTCGATCTTGGGCGCGGGCGGGGCGGACAGGTCCGCGAGACCGGAAAGCACCGGCTGCAACAGGGGCGCGGGCGGCAGACGACCCTCGACCTTGTAGTGCAGGGCGCTCGGCGCGGCGCCGGCCGAGGTGGCGACCTTCAGGGGAGGCAGGTCGAAGGATCCGCCGCCCAGCGGGGCGGTCGCGCCGCTCGCGCAGACGCCCGGCACGAACCAGCGCTTGTCGCCGCTGGCCTGGAGGGCGCGGGCGAAACGGGCGGGCTTGGCCGCCCCGTCGCCGTCACACCACTTGTAGCCCAACAGCAGGGTGGGGTGTTCTTCCGGCTTGGCCTCGCGCCAGGTTCCCTTGCTGGTCAGGGTGCGCGGCGCGCTGACGACGTTGAAGCCGGCCGCCGCGAAATAGTAGTCCGACACCCCGGCCCAGCCCTGGTCGAAGGCGCCGGCGCCCTTGGTGTCGGTCAGGCATTCGAACGCGCCGCGGCTGTTCCACTTGGTGTTGGCCCGCAGGTCGCACCAGACGACCAGATTGGCCGATCCGGCCACCTCCACCCGGGCCAGGGCCGTGCCGGCCGGGATCTCGCGAAAGCGGCCCTGGACCGGGCTGGTCAGCACCCGGGCCTGGTCGACGCGCAGGAGGTGTTGGGCGATCACCCCGTCCTTGGACACCTCGCCCTCCACGGCGGTCGGCGCCGTGTCGGTCAGGGACATCGGCATCCGCGCGTTCTCGCCCGCCGCGCCGTAGGAATAGACGATGGGCGGGGCGCCGTAGATCAGCGGCTGATAGTACGTGCCGGCGACCGCGCCTCCCGCGCCGGTCAGCGACACCAGGCCGGCGATCGCCCAGGACGATCGCCGGCCAAGGGTCCGGGCCATGGTCGGCCTAGGACGCGGCCGGAGCCGAAGCCGCCGGGGCCGCGGCGGCCGGAGCCGAGGTCGGCGTCGCCGCCGGAGCGGCGGGAGCCGCGGGCGTCGAGGCCGGAATGGCCGCGTCCGGCGCCGGAGCCGCGACAGCCGAGGCCGTCGGGGCGGGCTGGGCCTTGGAGCCCAGGGCGTAGCCCTCGGCGAACGGCCGTCCGACGGTCTCCAGCGCGTACATGTAGGCGCCCTGGCACTGGCCGGTGGAGCCGTTGACGTAGGACGCCGGCCGCATCTTCTCGCCCAGGCCCGACAGGGCCGGGAAGACGGCGCGATAGGGCTCAAGGGTCATTTCCGGACCGATGTTGTTGGTCGCCGAGGCCGGGTCGAACGAACCGGCATAGACCACGTCGCCGGCCGCGACCTCGAACGAGGGCGCGCCCAGGCACAGGCTGACCGTGAACAGGCCGGCGCTGAGGTGGTCGATCTTCCAGCGGCCGGGGGGCACGGCGAACACCAGGGTCGTGCCCTGGGCGCCGCCGGCGGTGGCCGTGGCCTTGACCGGCTGGGCGGCCAGGAAGCTGCCCGGACGGCCGTCGGCCCAGGCCGGCGTCTTGGCGTCGGGACCTTCGCGCTCGAAGGTCACGGAGAAAGCGCCCGTGCCCTGGACGTTGACGACGATCAGCGCGGAGTTGGCCGGGATCTCGCCCAACTGGTCAGCCTTCAACGGCGCCGGCGGACGGGCGCTCTTGGCCAGTTTCGGCGCGGGCGCGGCCTTTTCCTTGACCGGCTTGTCGCTCTCCGGCGGATCGCCCATGGCCTCGACGCTGAGCGCCGCCTTGATGGTGTTGCGGGCGGGCGAGAACATGCCGGCGGTCTGGTTGCTGGCGGCGTCGTTGGCGAACACCCGCACGACCGTGCCTTCCGGCTCGGCGGCGCCGATCAGCGGCGTCATCCGGGCGAGCTTGGCGGTGGCTTCCAGCTTGCTGGCGGCCTCGCCGGCCACGGGATCCAGCGCCACGACGCGCCAGCCCTTCACGACCATGCAGTTCTCGACGTTCACCGGCCGGGCCTTGGCGTTGGCCACGGCCTGGGCGATGGCCTTGGCGATCGCCACCCCGATGGCGCCGGCCAGACCGGGCGCGTAGACGGGCGCGCTGGTGTCGGGCTGGTACAGGCGGCCGGCCTTGACCTTGCAGTCGCGGACATCGGCGTCATGGACGGCGACCTGGGCGCCGGGCTTGTTGAAATAGGTGTAGCCGTCCGAAGACTTGGCCAGATCGGTCGCGCACACCGGCGTCGCCGCCGCGGCCATGGCCACGGCGAGATAAAACTTACGCATGAACTCGTATTCCCCCCAATCGAAACGAGACCAGATTGCACCGGTCCGTAACAAGCGCAACCTTAAGTCGGATTCGACCGGCGGGAGAAGCGCTCGGCGCTACTTCACGTCCATCTTCACGCTGACCGTCCCGTCCGGGGCGCCCGGCGATTTCGGCGCGCCGCCGAACGCCCCGGCATAGGCCGGCGCCAGCAGCACCTGGAACGCCGAGACGGGGATGGTGACTTCGTAATCGCCCTCGGAATAGGGGCCGACCACGTAGGGATCGATCAGCGCCGTCAGCCCGCCGACCTTGCCCGGGATCGCCGAGGGGGCCAGGACCAGGACGGTCTGGCTCCACTTGGGGCAGGAGAACGTGTCGCTGAGCGGAACGGCCCCTTCGCGATGGGTCTTGGCCTGGGCCACCGCGTCGCAGATCGCCTTGTCGAGCACGGTCATGTCGGCCTCGGGCCGGAACAGCGCCTTGGGCTGGATCTCGCGGTTGGCGGCGGCGTCCCACAGCAGGGACGCGCCGCCGTGGTTGGGGTGCGCCCCGCCGGTGTCCTCGAACCACAGGGCGCGCAGGCCCACCAGCGGCGCGGCGTCGGCGGCCAGGAACCACTGGCCCTGGCGGTTGTAGGGCCGCCAGGGGAACTTGCCGTCGGAGGCCTTGCGGTCCGTCTCGGCCTTGGCGGCGAAGGTCCGCAGGCTCGCCACCTCGCGGTCGTAGAGCAGGGCGTGCAGGGCGGGATAGTTGGCGATCTCGGCCGGCAGGCTGAGGGCGACCTTGGCCGCCGGATCGGTCTGGTCGAAGGCGAGGGGACGCGCCGTCGGGGCCGGCGCCGCGGCCACCGGCGCGGTCGGGGCGGTCGGCGCCTCCGCCGGCGGGGCGGGCTTGCGGTCGCAGGCGCCCAGCGCGGCGACGAGGGCGAGAGCGGCGATGGGGAGAGGTTTCATGGACATCGCTCCTGAACGCGGCCCCCGGCCTGGTGGCTCCACCCTGCCTTGTGGCGACGACCCCGTCCATCGGGCGCATTCCGGGCCGAGTCCGGTCGCCATCTTCGCCGAACGCGGATAGATCAGGGGCGGGCTGAACGGGGACGGGTGATGAAACGTCAGGGATTGTGGCTGTTGCTGGCCGCCGGCGCGGCGGTGTTGGGCGCATGTTCGACGACGACCGCGCCGCCGATGTCGATGACGGCTAAAAAGGCCGCGCCGGTTCCGGACGGCATGAAGTGGAATTACGGGGCGGGGCCGGAGGGCAGGGCGCTGCTGGCCTACGGCGTGCCGGAAAGCGACGCCGTCGGCGTGATGTTTTCCTGTGGGCGCAAGGGCAAGACCGTCAGCCTGGTCACCGACGTCAACAGCGGCAAGCCAGGGCCCGGCGCGGTGCGTCTGAGCTCGGGCAAGGTTCAGGGCCGCTACGCGGTCCAGCTCACCCGCTCCGAGATGACTGGCGGCTGGGAGGTGATCGGCCAGATTCTTCTGACCGACCCAGTGCTGGCCGCGTTCGAGAAGACCGGCCTGATCAGCCAGATCGAGGACAGGGCCTATCCACAGGACGCCCGTACGGCGGCCGAACGGGCGGACATCAAGCGCTTCTTCGGCTTCTGCCGGGGCTGATCGAGGCTCTCGCGGCGCGTTCGCTTTCCAGGCGAGGTTGACGCCCGACGAGGGCGCCTTCAAATGAGGTCGCCCGCGTCGGGGTGGACAAACGGTCGCGACCCGCGAGATGGACGACCACGCCGCCTTTCTCCAGAGAGTCGAGGCCCTGCGCGCCGGGGTGGACCGGCGGCTGGCCGAGCTGGCCCCGCCCGTGGGCTCGGCGCCCGACCGCCTGGTCGAGGCGGTGCGTTACTCGCTGCTGGCCCCCGGAAAGCGCTTCCGGCCGATGGTGACCCTGCTGGCCGCCGCCGAGTTCGGCGCGCCCGAGGGCGCGGCGCTGGACGTGGGCTGCGCGTTCGAGATGATCCATGCCGCCTCGCTGATCTTCGACGATCTGCCGTCGATGGACGACGCGGGCCTGCGGCGGGGCTTGCCGACCATCCATCGGGCCTTCGACGAGGCCACGGCGATCCTGGCCGGGGTGGGCCTGCTGAACCAGGCCTATGCGGTGATCGCGGCCGACGAGGGCCTGCCCGCGTCGTTGCGCGCCGAGCTGGCCGGCCGCGCGGCCCAGGCCGTGGGCTTTTCGGGCCTGATCGCCGGCCAGGCCCGCGACCTGTTCGACCGCGACCAGCTGCGCGACCCCGCCGCGCTGGACCGCCTCAATCACGAAAAGACCGGCGTGCTGATCGTCGCCGCGGCCCAGGGCGGGGCGCGGGTCGCCGACGCGCCGGACGACGCGGTCGAGGCGATGGGCGTCTTCGCCCGCCATATCGGCCTGGCCTTCCAGATCCGCGACGACCTGATCGACGTCCAGGGCTCGACCGAGGCGGCCGGCAAGGACGTCGGCAAGGACGCGGCCATGGCCACGGTGGTCTCCACCCTGGGCCCGGCCGGCGCCCGCCAGGTCATGGAGGAGCACCTGGCCAAGGCCTCCGGCGCCCTGGCCCGGGCGGGTTGCGGCGGCTTGCTGGGCCGCTATGTCGGCGACCTCTTCGCCCGGCGCAAGGCGGCGGCGTGACCTCCGAACCCGTTTCGCCGGACCCTGTCGTCGTCGTGACGGCCGTGGTCCACGCCTATGGCGGCAAGCCCGCCCTGCGCGGCGTCGATCTGAGGCTGCATCCGGGCGAGATCTACGCCCTGCTGGGGCCGAACGGCGCGGGCAAGACCACCCTGATCCGCGCGATCTGCGGCCGCATCCGGCCCGACGGCGGGACAGTCCTGCTGAAGGGGCGCGATCCCGCCCGCGTTCCGGCGGCGCGGGCCGGTCTGGGCCTGGTTCCCCAGGAGATCGCCCTCTATCCGAACCTGACGGTGGCTGAGAACATCGAGACCTTCGCGGCCCTGGCCGACGTGCCGCGCGCCGGCCTGGCGGCGGCCGTCCGCCGGGCCTTGGAGCTGACCCGCACGGTCGACCGCGCCCATGTGCCGGTCAAACACCTGTCCGGGGGCTACAAGCGCCGGGCCAATATCGCCGCCGCCATCGTCCACGAGCCCAGCCTGCTGATCCTGGACGAGCCGACCGTCGGAGTGGATCTGGACGCCCGCGAGGCGGTGGACACGGTGATCCGGGGGCTGCGCGACCTGGGCGTGGCGGTGCTGATGACGACCCACGACCTGGACCAGGCCGGCGCCCTGGCCGACCGCGTCGGCTTCCTGCGAGACGGCCAGCTGGTGCTGGAGGGGCGGCCCAAGGCGCTGATCGCCGAAGCGTTCGGCGAGCGGATGGAGATCCAGGTCCACCTGGCCGAGGAGATCGACGCCGCCGGCGAGAGCCGCCTTGCGGCCGAGGGGCTGGAGCGCACGGGACGGCCGACGGTCTGGACGCGGCTGGACGCCGACGGCTACGCGGTGGCGGGCCGGCTGGACAAGCGGCTGCGCGAGGCGGGGCTGACGCCGCGCGAGGTTCGGGTGCGCGAGCCGTCCCTGGCCAATCTGTTCACCCTGGTGGCCGATCGGAAGCTGGCGGCGTGACGCTCGATTTCGGGAGAGGGGCGCTCTGGAAGATCGCCGCCATGGTTCGGGTGATGGCGCTGGACCTCTGGCGCGATCGCGGCGCCCTGCTGATGACCTTCCTGCTGCCGCCGCTGGTGTTCCTGATCTTCTCCTCGGTGTTCGCCGGGACGACGGGCGACGACATCCAGTTGAAGCTGGCGGTGGCCGATACGGCCCGCACGCCGGACTCCGGCCGACTGATGGCGGCCCTGGTCGCCTCGCCCGAGGTTCGCGCGGAGAGGGCGCCGACGGCCGACGAGGTCCGCCGGCGGGTCAAGGCCGGGCAGGCCGACGCCGGCCTGGTGATCCGGGCCGATCCGGCCTCGGCCGACAAGCCGTTCCTGATCGTCGCCGATCCCAGCCGCGCCGTCGCCGCGCCCCTGGCCCAGGCCCGGGTGCAGCAGGTGCTGGCGAACGCGCTGCCGGATGTCACGCTGCGCCGCACGGTGACCCAGCTGGAGCCCGCCCTGGGCGGTTTCACCGACGAGCAGATCGAGAACGCCGACAGCGCCGCGGCCCTGATGCGCCAGACCCCGACCCACGACGACGGCGGGTTCTTCGAGCGCGAGGCGATCAAGAACGCCAAGACCGGCGGCGGGGTGATCGCCTACTACGCCGGCGCCGTGATGATCCTGTTCGCCCTGTTCTCGGCCATGCAGGGAGCGCTGGGCCTGATGGACGAGCAGAGCACGGGCGTGGCCGACCGCCTGCTGGCCGGCACGGCGGGCATGGGCCCGGTGGTCAGCGGCAAGTTCCTGTTCCTGATCGGGCAAGGGGTGGTGCAGGCGCTGCTGATCTTCGCCACCGCCCAGATCGTCTACGGCGTGGCGGTGGTCCAGCACGCGGCCCTCTGGCTGCCGACCACCCTGGCGGCGTCGGCCTGCGCCGCGGGCGTGGCCCTGGGGCTGGTCTCGGTGTGCCGCACGCGCGACCAGGCCCAGATGCTGTCGACCTTCGTGATCCTGGTCCTGGCGGCGGTCGGCGGCAGCATGGTGCCGCGCTTCCTGATGCCGCCGTGGCTGCAGGCGGCGGGCTGGTTCACGCCGCACGCCTGGACCATCGAGGCCTATCAGGCCATCCTCTGGCGCGACGCCGGGATCGGGGCGGTGTATAAGGCCTGGTGCGTGCTGACCGCCGTCGGGCTGCTTGGCCTGGCCCTGGCGCACGTGTTGGCGCGCCGGATCCGGCGATAAACAGGACGACAATGGCGACCCTCGGTCTCGACCTGGCCCTGTTCCTGGCGGCCCTGGCCTTCATGGAAGGCTTCGCCTGGGTCATGCACCGCTACGTGATGCACGGCTGGCTGTGGGTCTGGCACCGCTCGCACCACGAGCCGCGCGCCGGCCGGTTCGAGCTGAACGACCTGTTCGCGGTGGTGTTCGCCGCGCCGGCCATCGTGGCGATCTATTTCGGGGTTCACGGCGTGCCCTGGCTGCTGCCGATCGGCCTGGGGATCACGGCCTATGGCGCGATCTATTTCATGTTCCACGACGGCATGGTGCACCAGCGGTTCAAGGTCCCGCTGGGACGGTCGCGCTACTGGCGGCAGCTGATCCAGGCCCATCGGATCCACCATGCGGTGCACACCAAGGACGGCGCGGTGTCGTTCGGCTTCCTGCTGGCGCGGCCGGTGCGGGAACTGAAGGCCAAACTCAGGGACAGGGGCGGCGACGGGGCGCTTCTGTAGGAACAATCAGCCCGTCGGTGGTTATGGGGAGGTTGTGATGACCGGCGTAAGCACGATGAACGGGGCGCGGATCAGGACGCCTTGGCACCTTTGGCTGGTCGGCGTCGTCGCCG
The DNA here is from genome assembly GCF_001426905.1 of Caulobacter sp. Root1455. Classification (GTDB taxonomy): domain Bacteria; phylum Pseudomonadota; class Alphaproteobacteria; order Caulobacterales; family Caulobacteraceae; genus Caulobacter. The sequence goes on along the minus strand of NZ_LMFQ01000006.1, from coordinate 52,898 downwards.
TGCTGTTCAACGCCATCGGCGTCTTCGACTTCGTGATGAGCATGACGCAGGGCGCGGCCTACATGGCCAGCGCGGGCATGACGCCGGCCCAGATCGAGCACTACCATCAGATGCCGGCCTGGATGACGCTGGACTGGGCCGTGGGGGTGTTCGGGGCGTTCCTGGGGTCGGTGCTGATCCTGCTGCGCAACAAGCTGGCCTGGCCGGTCCTGGCCGTGTCGCTGGCGGCCTTCCTGCTGAGCGTGGCCTACACCTACGTCCTGACGGACGGCGGCAAGATCATGGGCCAGCAGATGGCCGTGACGAGCGCCGTCATCGCCGGGCTGCTGGCGTTCTTCATCTGGTACGCGTGGTGGATGACGCGGCGGGGGGTGCTGAAGTAGGGCGGCCTCTTAGGCCCTCCCCCTGTGGGGGAGGTGTCGCCCAAAGGGCGACGGAGGGGGGAGTGATCGGCAGGCGGCCCGTTCATCGATCTCTTGATCCTAAAACTCCCCCCACCGATCGCTTCGCGATCGCCTCCCCCACAGGGGGAGGGCCTTTAGATACGTGACCACATGGCCGGCCTCTCCGGCGCCGGGCCCCACCGATCCAGCGTCGCCGAGCGCAGCGCCAGGACGCCGCCTTCAAGAGCCCGCCAGACCTTCATCCGCCCACTGACGACGACCCGCTCGTCCCAGGCCTCGTCGCCGGCCTTGACCACGTCGAGCCCGATCTGGCGATAGACGCCGCGCGCCGCGCCGATCGCCCAGGCGCAGCGCAGCGGCAGGTCGCGCAGGCCCCAGCGGGCCGAGGCGTAGTAGGGCTCGGCGGCGTCGACGAGACGTTTGGCGAGCACCGCCACGGCGGTCCGGTGGGCAGGATCGGCGACCGCGTCCTGCGGCACGCCCAGTTCGGCCAGCCAGTCGCCAGGCACGTAGATCCGGCCGTTCCGGGCGTCCTCGACGATGTCGCGGGCGATGTTGGTCAGCTGGAAGGCCAGGCCCAGGTCCTGGGCGCGGCGCAGGGTGGACAGGGCGGTCGGTTTCACGCCCATCACCAGGGCCATCATCGTGCCGACCACCCCGGCCACGCCCCAGCAGTATTCCAGCAGTTCGTCGAGCGTGGCGTAGCGCCGGCCCGCCACGTCCATGGCGAAGCCGTCGATCATGTCCAGGGCGTAGCGTTCGGGAATCCCCCGGCGCAGGGCCACGGTCTGGAAGGCGGCGAACACCGGGTCGGTCGGGGTCTGGCCCGCCATGGCCGCGCGGGTCTGGGCGTAGAGCGTCTCCAGCCGGGCCGGGGCGTCGGCCACCGGGCTCATGCCGTGGCCCAGGGTCTGGCCGTCGATCACGTCGTCGCAATGGCGGCACCAGGCGTACAGCATCTCGGCGTCGGCCCGCGTCTGGGCGTCGAACAGGGCGGCGGCGGCCGCGAAGCTCTTGCTGCCCTTCTGGATCGCCTCGCGGCTCTGGGCCTCCAGGTCGCTCATGCGGGGACGGTCGCGTAGTCGTCGATCATCAGCCCCGCCGTGGCCTTGGCCGAGCCGACGACGCCCGGGATGCCCGCGCCCGGATGCGTCCCGGCCCCGACGAAATACAGGTTGGGGATCACGTCGTCGCGGTTGTGGGTGCGGAAGAAGGCGCTCTGGGTCAGGATCGGCTCCAGCGAGAAGGCCGCGCCCTTCCAGGCGTTGAGGTCGCTCACGAAATCGTCCGGAGTGATGAAGCGGCTGGTGACGAGGTCGGCTGAAAGCCCTGAAATGTAGTGCTTTTCCAGGTAGGCCAGGATCTTGTCGCGATACTTGGGTCCCTCGACCGACCAGTCGATATCGGCCGTCTTCAGGTTGGGCACCGGCGACAGGGCGTAGAAGGCCGAGCAGCCCTCGGGCGCCATGGCCGGGTCGCTGGCGGTGGGATGGTGCAGGTACAGCGAGAAGTCGTCGGCCAGGCCGTCCTTGCCGTAGATCTCGCCGATCAGCTCACGATAGCGATTGCCGAAGCAGATGGTGTGGTGGCGGATTTCGGGATGGGTGGTCTTCAGTCCGAAATAGACCACGAACAGCGACGGGCTCCAGCGCTTGGCCTCCAGGGCCTTGCCGACCTTCCTGCCCCTGGGGTCGTCCGCCAGCAGCGCCTTGTAGGTGTGCATGACGTCGGCGTTGGAGGCGACGGTGTCGAAGGCCTCGAACTGGCCGTCGGCGCGGATCACGCCGGTGACGCGGCCGGCCTTGGTGACGATCTTCTGGATCGGTGCGCCAAGGTGGATCGAGCCGCCCAGGTCCTCCAGCAGCTTCACCAGGGCCCGGATCAGGGCGTGGGTGCCGCCGCGCGGGAACCAGACGCCGCCGCGCCGCTCCAGGGCGTGGATCAGGGCGTAGATCGACGAGGTGGCGAACGGGCTGCCGCCGACCAGCAGGCTGTGGAACGACAGCGCCTGACGCACGTGCTCGTCCTTCACGAAGCCGGCGACCTTGTCATAGACGCTGCGCCAGGCCTGCAGCTTCATCAGGGCCGGGGCCGAGGCGATCATGCTGCCGAAGTCGAGGAACGGCACGGCGCCCAGCTCGACATAGCCCTTCTGGTACAGCTCTTCAGAATAGGCGTGGAAACGGCGATAGCCCTCGACGTCGGCCGGGTTGCGGGCGGCGATCTGGGCGTCGAGCTTCTCCTGGTCGTTGGCGTAGTCGAAGACGTCACCGTCCTCCCAGACCAGGCGATAGAACGGATCGACCGGCAGCAGCTCGACATAGTCCTCGATCTTGCGGCCCGAGAGCGCGAACAGCTCTTTCAGGCAGTCGGGATCGGTGACCACGGTCGGGCCGGCGTCGAAGGTGAAGCCCTCGTCATGCCAGACATAGGCCCGGCCGCCCGGCTTCTCGCGGCCCTCGAAGACGGTGACCTCAAAGCCCGAGGACTGCAGGCGGACGGCCAGGGCCAGCCCGCCAAATCCCGCGCCGATGACGGCGGCTTTCGGCTTCCCCAGGGCCTTCGGCGTCGTCGTCATGCGTCTTTTCCTCCGAACACCGAGTTTTCGCCGATGCATCTGATGGCCGCCGGGATCGGCACCGGCGGCTTGCCGATCAGGAGCCGGATCTTGTCCCACTTGGTCAGGCGCGCGGCGTAGAAGCGTTGGATCAGGCCGGGCGACAGGCGGTAGAAGCGCTCCAGCACCTTGTAGCGGTCCTGCGGCGCGCAGGCGCGGAACAGCATGCGGTTCAGCAGCCGCAGGAAGCGCCGCCGCCGCCAGACGGTCTTGGACTGGGCTTCGACACAGGCGCGGACGCTGGCGCTGGTGATCCGGGGCAGGGCGGCCACCATCTCGGCCAGGCGCGCGGCGTCGGGCAGGGAATAGCCGGTGGTCGGCTGGAACAGGGCGGCGCGCAGGCCCACCTCGGCGATGTGCGGACGGGCCTCGCGCCAGTAGGCGTCGATGTCGCCGCCCAGGGCGATCGGCAGGACGCCGTCCTCCTCGCGCTCGACCTTGGCGATGCTCCAGCCCTGGGCCTTGGCGTAGGCGGAAATGGCGCGGCGCAGGGCGGGCCGGTCCAGGGCCGGGCCGTCGCTGTAGCGGGTGTCCTCGATCAGCAGCCGCGTGGCGTCCAGCGGCAGGACATAGACGAAGCGGTAGCCGTCCTCTTGCGAGACCGTGGCGTCCATGATGATCGGCCGGGTCAGGCCGTGGGGCGCGGTCAGGCGCACGCCCTGGCCGACGAACTTCTGGTAGCCCAGGGCCAGGCTGCGGCTTTTGCGCGGACCCCGGCCGTCGATCACCGCGCCCGCCGCGATCGTCCGGCCGTCGGCCAGGGTCACCTGGTGCGGATTGACGTCCGACACCGTGGCGCCCAGCCAGGCGTCGGCCCCCAGGGCGGCGCTGACCACCTGGTGCAGGCGCTGGGAGGTGATGGCCAGATAGTCGGTCGGGAGCTGGCGGCCGTGCCCGGGAAAGCGGACCTCGTAGCCCGACCAGCGATGGACGATCAGCGGCCGCAGCCAGCCGGCCTCGACCGCGTCGACGTCGGTGGCGAAGTGGCACCAGGTGTGCTCGCCGCCGATGGTCGGGCCCTGTTCCAGCAGGATCACGCGCAGGCGCGGCCGCAGGCTTTTCAGCCGCAGGGCGATCAGGCCGTTGGCCAGACCGCCGCCCACCAGGACGACGTCGGCGCGCTGGGTCGAGGACGCGGAGACCATGCTTCGGCTCTAGCATGATTGGGCGAAGCCCAAGCGACTTCTGACGCGCGACCGCACATATTGCGTGCGGGCGGGGGAGGGGCCCGGAGCGCGACGCGCTCCAGTTTTTTCCTTCGAGCTTTTTTTGCCCAGTTGGGATGTTCCATCCGAACTGGAAAAGCTCTACCCACGGCCAAACGGGAGACGCCGATGTCGCAAGCCAGAATCATCGACGGCAAGGCCTTCGCGGCCCAGCTGCGCGAGCGGGTCGCCGCCGAGGTCGCCGGCCTGAAGGCCCAGCACGGTCTGACGCCGGGCCTGGCCGTCGTGCTGGTCGGCGAGGACCCGGCCAGCCAGGTCTATGTGCGCAGCAAGGGCGAGCAGACCCTGGCCGCCGGCATGCATTCCGAGACCCACCGCCTGCCGGCCGAGACGTCGCAGTCCGAGCTGCTGTCGCTGGTCGAGCGCCTGAACGACGATCCGGCCATCCACGGGATCCTGGTGCAGTTCCCGGTCCCCGATCACATGAGCCAGGCGGCCATCGTCGCGGCGATCTCGCCCGACAAGGACGTCGACGGCCTGACGGTGACCAACGCCGGGCGCCTGGCCAGCGGCCTGCCGGCCCTGACCTCGTGCACCCCGGCCGGCTGCATGGTGCTGCTCAAGGACGTGGTCGGCGACCTGACCGGCAAGCGGGCGGTGGTGATCGGCCGCTCCAACCTGATGGGCAAGCCGATGGCCCAGCTGCTGCTGGCCGCCGACTGCACCGTGACCATCGCCCACTCCCGCTCCAAGGACCTGCCGGCCATCTGCCGCGAGGCCGACATCCTGGTGGCGGCCGTCGGTCGGGCCGAGATGGTCAAGGGCGACTGGATCAAGCCGGGCGCCACGGTCATCGACGTCGGCATCACCCGATTCCCCTCTCGCGACCCGGTCGCCGCCGCCGCCGGCAAGACCCGCCTGGTCGGCGATGTCGACTTCGAGGAAGCCAAGGCCGTGGCCGGCGCCATCACGCCGGTGCCGGGCGGCGTGGGGCCGATGACCATCGCCATGCTGCTGGCCAACACCGTCAGCGCCGCCAAGCGCCTGAACGGGATCGCCGAATAGTGCGCCTCCCCAAGACTTGGGCGGTCGCTCTGGCCCTGACCGTCGGCCTGGCGGCCTGCTCCCAGCCCGTCCCGCCCGCGCCGACGGCGGCGCAGGCCTTGGCGCTGGCTCCGGCCGACGCCCGGCTGGCGGCGTTGTATGGCGAGTCCTGCAAGGCCTGCCACGCCGTCCCCGGCACGGGCGCGCCGCTGGTCCACGACCGAAAGGCCTGGGATCCGCGCTGGAAGCAGGGCCAGGCCGTGTTGCTGGACCACGCCGTCCAAGGGTTCCAGGCCATGCCGGCCGGCGGACAATGCGTGGCTTGCACCCCGGACGATTTCAACGCTCTCATACGCTTCATGGCGGGACGCGAAGATCCCGCCGGGTAAGACTGCTGGGGGGTGGAACGGATGACGGTATCGAGGCGAGGGGCGCTCCTCGTGGGCGCGGGACTGGGCGCGGCGGCGGTCGGCGGCGGCTACGCGGTCGCGACGCACGACAAGCCCGAGCCGCCGTCCCCGCCGACCACCGACGCCAAGGGCCATCTGCTGTGGCGCAACTGGTCGGGCGTGCAGCACGCCTATCCCGCCGCCCGCGTCGCCCCCAAGACCGAGGCCGAGGTCGCCTCGGTCCTCAAGACCGCCCTGGCGCCGATCCGTCCGGTGGGGGCGGGCCATTCGTTCACCGCCCTGGCCCCCACGGACGGGACCCTGGTGTCGCTGGACGCGCTGTCGGGGATCATCGCCTGGGAGGGCGACGAGGCGATCGTCGCGGCGGGCACGCGGCTGGGCGCGCTGGGTCCCGCCCTGGCCGCCAAGGGCCGGGCCATGGCCAATCTGCCCGACATCAACAAGCAGGCCCTGGCCGGCGCCCTGGCCACCGGCACCCACGGCACGGGCCGGGCGATCAAGGCCCTGCACGGCGACGTCACCGCCCTGCGCCTGGTCACCCCCAAGGGCGAGACGATCGATTGCGGCGAGCACCGCAACGCCGACGTCTTCCAGGCCGCCAAGGTCTCGCTGGGATCGCTCGGGGTGATCACCCAGGTCCGGCTGAAGACCACCGCCAACCGTCGGCTGGAGCGCAATGTCTGGCTGGAGCCGTTCGAGGACGCCCTGGCCAAGGCCGAGGACCGCTGGGCCAGGCACCGCAATTTCGAGTTCTACGCCGTGCCGTTCACCGGCCTGGCCGCCAATATCAGCCACGACGAGACCGACGCCCCGGCCATTCCGCGCGGACCGGACCAGGACACCGTCTTCCTCGACGCACTGAAGGGCCTGCGCAACCTGCTCGGCTTCTCGGCCCCGCTGCGCAAGGCCGCCGCCCGGGCCCTGCTGGGCGGGACCAAGCCCGAGCGGGCGATCGACGAGGGCTGGAAGCTGCTGTCCACCGAGCGTCCGGTGCGCTTCAACGAGATGGAGTTCCACCTGCCGGCGTCGGTGCAGCTCAAGGCCCTGGCCGAGATCGTGGCGACCATCGAGAAGGCGCGTCCCGACGTCTTCTTCCCGATCGAATGCCGCCGCATCGCCCCCGACGACGCCTGGCTGTCGCCTTTTCAGGGCGAGCCCCGGGGCTCCATCGCCGTCCACGCCCACTACAAGGACGAGTTCGCCTTCCTCTACACCCTGATCGAGCCGATCTTCCGCCGCTACGGCGGCCGGCCGCACTGGGGCAAGCTGCACAGCGTCTCGGGCGACCAGCTGGCCGGGCTCTATCCGCGCTGGAACGACTTCCTCAAGGTGCGGGCCAAGCTGGATCCCGACGGGCGGATGCTCAACCCGTACCTGAAGGGGCTGTTTGGGGTCTGAGGCGGAGGGCGGCGAGGCGATGGGCAAAGAAAAAGCCCCGGCGCGACCGGGGCTTTTCGGGATTTTCGAAGATCGACCGATCAGGCGGCCAGATAGTCCGCCACGCGGCCTTCCAGCTCGACGGCCAGGATCTTGCCGACGGGGTGGGTGTCGGTCTTGATGTCGTCGCGGACGCAGGCCTTGATCGCGTCGATGTGGGCGTCGACCAGGAACATCGGCGCGGTCAGGCGCGTCTCCGGATCGTCGATCAGCCGGCAAAGCGATGCGGCCAGGCGGGTGATCAGCGGGAAATCATAGGTGGCGCCGAGGCCTTTCAGGTCGTGGGCGCGCAGATAGAGGGTCTCGACCGTCTCGGCGGTCAGGCCTTTGGCGCGAACGTCCTGGCGAGCGGCCTCAAGCTTGACGATCTCGTCATTGAGCCATTGGGCGAAGTTGCCCGACAAGCTTTTCAGCGCGGCTTCGGCCTTGGCGATGGCTGCCATGTCGATGCCGCCGCGACCGCCTACCTTGAGCTTGAGCATGTTCGGCACCTGTATAACTTCCGCGGCGGACTTGGTTGTCACGGACGCTTTCCCCCTAGGCATTGGCGTGGAATGTAGGGTCAAGACGTTAACATTAGATGAGACGCCCGTTTCTACCCTGACCAAAGGCAGATGGTGCCCTGACCAATAAGTCCAACGTTGTCAGGCCGAGAACTGCTCCGTCAGTACCCGCTCCTCAAGGCTTCGACCTGCGTCGAAGAGCATGGAGAGGCTGGCGCTGCTGTCCTCGGCGATGTGAACCTCGACCACGTCGCGGACCTCGAAGTTGTCGGCCACGGCGCTTACGGGTCTCTTATCGCATTCCAGGATCTCGAACGTCACCCTGGCTGTCTGCGGCAAAAGCGCGCCACGCCAGCGTCGGGGGCGGAAGGCGCTGATGGGCGTCAGGGCCAGGACCTGGGCGCCGATCGGGATGATCGGACCGTGGGCGGACAGGTTGTAGGCGGTCGAGCCGGCCGGCGTGGCCAGCAGGGCGCCGTCGCAGACCAACTCGCCCATCCGCACCTTGCCGTCGATGCTGATCCGCAGCTTGGCGGTCTGGCGGGTCTGGCGCAGCAGCGACACCTCGTTGATGGCCAGGGCCCGGTGCTGCTTGCGGTTGGCGTCGATGGCGACCATGGCCAGCGGATGGATCACGGCCCGCTCGGCGGCGTTGATCCGCGCCAGCAGGTCGTCCTCGCTGTACTCGTTCATCAGGAAGCCGACCGAGCCGCGGTTCATGCCGTAGATCGGCGTCTGGCGCTGCAGGGTGTCGTGCAGGGTCTCCAGCATGAAGCCGTCGCCGCCCAGGGCGACGATCACCTGGGCGCTCTCGTCGCCGACGTCGCCGTAGCGCGCGATCAGCCGCTCGCGCGCCTCCTGCGCCTCGGGGCGGTCACTGGCCTTGAAGGTCAGGCGAGTCACGAAGGGCAGGGGCTGGAACATGGCGCCAAGTGGCTGGATTGACGTCGCCTTGTCAAACCTGGAGGCGACACCGCCCCGAGGCCTTATCAGGCCGCGCTGACCGCTTGGCGGAACGCCATGGCCGCGATGTCCGGGGCGAAGGGGCCGAAGGCGCCGCTGGCCTTGCGGGCGGCTTCCGCGCCGCCGCCGGGACGGCCGCCGTTCAGCTCGCGCACGTGGGTCAGGATGGTCGGGAAGACACTGCGGTCGATGCCGACGGCCGAGCAGGCCAGGGCCAGCAGTTCGGGACGGTTGCTGTCGACCGCTCGTCGCACCTGGCGGATGTCGAAGCCGCCGAGACGCGCCAGGGCGAACAGGAACAGCGGCAGACGCCGCTCGCGCAGCACCCGCAGCAGATAGCCGGGCCGCAGCTGGCCGGCGGCGTCCAGCTTCTCGACCAGGGCCGCCTCCATCGCCTCGCGATCCTCGGCCTGCTCGACGGCGGGATTGTCGTCGCGCGGCGCGCCCGCATGGGCGGCGTGCAGCGAGGCCCCGACGGCCTGGGCCATCTTGTCGGGATCCAGCTGGAAGCGGCCGGTCAGCGCGTCGCGCAGGGCGCGGCCCACCCACAGATACAGTTGCTCGGCCAGGTCGCTGGACAGGTTGGGATGCCGGGCCAGGGGCGAGCGCAGGGCGACCACGTCGCGGGCCTTGTCGACCAGCCGGCGCAGGCCCTCGGGCGAGATCTGGGCGGTGGGGTTGGAGGCCAGGGCGGTCAGCACCGCCGATTCGTCCTTGGCCAGGATCGCCTCGACCACGGCGGGCGACAGCTGCGGCCGGCGGGCGATCTCGATCTGGTGCTCCAGCGTGGCCTGGACCAGCAGGCGGATCAGGTCGTGATCCCGCAGGATCGGGCTGCGGGCGATGATCGGGCGGGCGATCTCGATCTCGTCGAGCGCCAGGATGTTGATCAGGGCGGGCGGCGCCCAGGTGGCGTCGGCCAAGCTCTGGGCCAGGCGGGCGCGGATGTCACGCTCGGCCTCGACCACCAGGGTCATGAAGATCGAGTCGAGCAGGATCTGGACTTCGGGGGCGGTCTGGCCGCCGGCGGCCTGGCTGGCGTCGCACATCTCGACGATGCCGTTGAGCAGGCGTTCGCGATCGGCCGGCTCGCGGCTGCGGGCCAGGGACAAGAGCTGCGCGGTCTGGGCGGCCTGGTTCACGGGCCTCCTCGAAATCCAAGCTTAACCAAGACGGACCTTGGCCGCGTCAGATGAAAACATGCTTAAACAGGTGAAGCCATGACACATGGGGTCAAGCGTCGCGATGCCGCAGGGCAGAAAATCGGAAAGACCGCCAGGGAGACGCAAGACGCATGGGCAAACCTCTGATCCTCGCGCTCGATCAGGGCACCACCAGCACCCGGGCGATTCTGTTTCAGGCCGACGGCAAACCGGTCGGCGACGCCAGCCGGCCGCTGCGCCAGAGCTATCCGCGCGACGGCTGGGTCGAGCACGACGCCGAGGAGATCTACGCCGCCTGCGTGGGCGTGCTGCGCGACACGGTCGAGACGTGCGGCCGCGACAGCGCCGACATCGCCGCTCTGGGCGTCACCAACCAGCGCGAGACGGTGGTGGTCTGGGACAAGGCCACCGGCCGCCCGATCCATCCGGCCATCGTCTGGCAGGACCGCCGCACGGCCGACGTCTGCGACCGGCTGCGCGACGCTGGCCATGAACCGGCCGTCACCGCCGCCACCGGCCTGCTGCTGGACCCCTATTTCTCGGGCACGAAGATCGCCTGGATCCTGGACAAGGTTCCGGGCGCGCGGCGGCGGGCCGAGGCGGGCGAGCTGCTGTGCGGCACGATCGACACCTGGGTCATCTGGCGGCTGACCGACAAGGCCAACCACGTCACCGACGCCACCAACGCCTCGCGCACCCTGCTGTTCGACATCGAGAAGCAGGACTGGTCGGACGCGATGCTGTCGCTGCTGAACGTGCCGCGCGCCCTGCTGCCGACGGTGCTCGACTGCGCGGGCGACTACGGCGAGGTGACGCCGGACATCCTGGGTCGACCCCTGCCGATCCGCGGCGTGGCGGGCGACCAGCAGGCGGCGCTGATGGGGCAGGGCTGCATCCATCCGGGCGAGATGAAGGTCACCTACGGCACCGGCGGCTTCATGCTGGTCAACACCGGCGAGGACCGGCCGCATTCGGCCTCGCGCCTGTTGACGACCGTGGCCGCGCGGGTGAACGGCCGGACGACCTACGCCCTGGAGGGCTCGATCTTCGTGGCCGGGGCGGCGATCCAGTGGCTGAACGAGGGGCTGGGCGTCACCGGCGGCCCGCGCGGGGCCGAGGCCCTGGCCCGTTCGGCGCGCGGCGGCCACGGCGTGGTGGTGGTGCCGGCCTTCACCGGCCTGGGCGCGCCCTGGTGGGACGCCGAGGCGCGGGGCGCGATCTTTGGCCTGACCCGCGACGCCGGCCTGGCCGAGATCGCCCAGGCCACCTTCGACTCCTGCGTCTTCCAGGGGCGCGACCTGATCGAGGCCATGCGGGCCGACGCCCCGTCGGCCTTCGAGGACGCGGCCCTGCGCATCGACGGCGGCATGGCCAAGAGCGCCTGGTTCAGTCAGCGCCTGGCCGACCTGACCGGCATTCCGGTGCACCGCGCCAGCTACCAGGAGACCACGGCCCTGGGCGCGGCTCTGTTCGCCGGCGTCGGGGCGGGCGTGTACGGCTCGGTCGAGGAGGCGGTGAAGGCGCGACCGGAGGCGGAGCTGCTGACGCCGACGTTCGATACGGTGACCCGAGAGGCGGCCTATGCGCGGTGGCTGGACGCCCTGCCGAGAGTTCGTTCGCAAGCGTGAGTTCAGAGATGACCTATCCCTCCGTCGGGCAGATCCATCGCCTCTCCCCGAAGCTCGACGCCGTCGTGGCGGCCGACGCCGAAATCCAGCAACTGGCCGAAGGCTTCGTCTGGGCCGAGGGCCCGGTCTGGGTCCGCGACGGCGGCTATCTGGTGTTTTCCGACGTGCCGGGCAACGTCATGTACCGCTGGAGCGAGGCGGACGGGGTCAGCGAATTCCTGAACCCGTCGGGCTATGACGGCCCGCCCACCGACGCCTTCGCCGAGCCCGGCCAGAACGGCATGGCGCTGGACGCCGCCGGCGACCTGCTGGCCTGCGACCACGGCAACCGCGCCCTGGCCAGGATCGACCTGAAGACCCGGAGGAAGACCTTCCTGATCGATCGCTATCAGGGCAAGCGGTTCAACAGCCCCAACGACCTGGCCGTGGCGAAGACCGGCGCGATCTATTTCACCGACCCGACCTATGGCCTGAAGGGCCGCAACGCCTCGCCATTGCGCGAGCTGGACTTCAACGGCGTCTACCGTTTGGCGCCCGACGGGACGCTGGATCTACTGGACGCCGACCTGACCTTCCCGAACGGGATCGCCCTGTCGCCGGACCAGCGCCGGCTCTACGTGTCGGTCTCCGACCCGGACGGCCCCAAGCTGATGGTCTACGACCTGGGTCCGGACGGCATGCCCACGGCCAAGGCGTTGTTCTTCGACGCCATGCCGCTACGCGAAGCCGGCGGCCTGGGTCTGCCGGACGGCATGTGCCTGGACACCGAAGGGCGGCTCTACGCGACGGGGCCGGGCGGGGTGCTGGTGCTGACGCCCGACGCCGAGCTGATCGGGGTGATCGAGACGGGCACGGCCATCGCCAACTGCGCGTTCGGCGAGGATGGAAGCACCCTGTTCCTGGCCTCGAACCACACCCTGGCGCGGGTGCGGCTGAAGACGGCGGGGCTGGTGTGGTGAGGCCTTGCGTCCTTCGAGGCCCGCTGCGCGGGCGCCTCAGGATGAGGAGCTTCGTGGCTCTGAATCCCTCATCCTGAGGCGCGAGGCGTAGCCGAGCCTCGAAGGACGCACAGCGCTACGGATTGGCGTCCAGATACGCCTTCACCCGCGCGAACAGGTCCTCGAACATCGGCGTCGTCAGCCGGCCGGTGTTCGTGTTCAGTCGCGAGCAGTGATAGCTGTTGAAGACCCGATAGGGTCCGGCCTGGAACTCCGTGCCATGGCCGGGCAGGCCCGCCGAGGCCTTCAGGCCCAGGGCCTTCAGCATGTTGCGGCGCGAGACGTCGCCCAGGGTGACGATGGCTTTCAGGTTGGGGAACATCTCCAGCCGCGCGGTCAGGAACGGCCGGCAGTTGTTCTCTTCCGAGGTCTCGGGCTTGTTGCCGGGCGGGGCGCAGCGGACGGCGTTGGTCACGGCCGCGCCGATCAGCTTCAGGGAGTCGTCGGGCCGGGCCTCGAACTTGCCGGTGGCGAAGCCGTACTTGATAAGGGTGTCGTAGAGCAGCGTCCCGGCATAGTCGCCGGTGAACGGCCGGCCGGTGCGGTTGGCGCCCTTGCGGCCGGGGGCCAGGCCCACGACCAGCAGCCGGGCCTCGTGGTCGCCGAACGACGGGGCCGGGCCGTTGAACCAGTCGGGATAGAGGTCCTGGTTCTCGCGGCGATACGCCACCAGGCGCGGGCACAGCGGGCAGTCGCGCGGCGGCTCGGCGGGCGAGGGCACGACCTCGCCGGAGATGTTGGAGTGCTGACCCATGGCTAGTCCTCGTCGTCCCCATCGCTTTCAGGGGTGTCGTGAGCCGCCGGACCACGGGCCGGATCGGTGACGAAGCGGGGCAGGGGATTTCGGGTGGCCTGCGGGCGGCCGATGATGGCGCCCAGGTCCGCCAGGTCCACGAAGTTGTCGGCCTGGCGGCGCAGGTCGTCGCTGGTCATCGGCGGCTGGCTCTTCATGGTGGAAACCACGGTGACCCGGCGGCCCTTGCGCTGCACGGCCTCGACCAGGGCGCGGAAGTCGCCGTCGCCCGAGAACAGCACAAGGTGGTCGACCGTGGCGGCCATCTCCAGCATGTCGACGGCGATCTCGATGTCCATGTCGCCGCGCCAGCGCTTGCGGCCCTGGCTGTCGGTGAACTCGCGGGCCGGCTTGGTCACCAGGGTGAAGCCGTTGTAGTCCAGCCAGTCGACCAGCGGCCGGATCGGGGAATACTCCTCGTTCTCGGCGATGGCGGTGTAGTAATAGGCCCGCACCAGCACGCCGCGCTTGCGGAACTCGTCCAGCAGCTTGCGGTAGTCGATGTCGAAGCCCAGGGCCTTGGCGGCGGAAAAGAAATTGGCCCCGTCGATGAACAGCGCCAGGCGCTCGGTCGGGTAAAAGGTCACGTGGTCGGAAATCCTTGAAAAATCAGTTCGATCAAAATGGGCTGGATCAGGCGGTGGTGGTCGCGCTCGGCTGCAGCCTGCCCGGATCATACGCGAGTCGCGAGGCCTTGCTCGAGGCGGCGCTCGACGCCCTGGCGTCGGAGGGACTGGCGGCGGCGGCGCGTTCCTCCTGGTGGACCTCGGCGGCCTGGCCCGACCCGGCCGCGCCAGCCTATCTGAACGGCGTCGTCCTGGTCGAGACGGCGCTGTCGCCGAGCGAGGTCCTGACCGTCCTGCACCGCGTTGAGACCCGCTTCGGCCGGACGCGGATCGAGCCCAACGCGCCCCGAACCCTGGACCTCGACCTGATCGCCCATGGCCGCACGGTGCTGGAGGGGGCGGTGGTCGTGCCGCATCCGAGGGCCCACGAGCGCCTGTTCGTGATGGGGCCCTTGGCGGAGATCGCGCCTGACTGGCGCCACCCGGTCAGCGGGCGGACGGCGGCCGACCTGGCGGCGACCGCCGGCGTGGGGGCGGACGCGACGCCGTCTCCGGACATTGCCAAACTTTAATTCGCCCCCTGACCAAGCCGGTTCGATAGTCCGCGCCAAATCGTGCTGAGCGCCGCCGCGCTCGCGCTCCCTGGGGACCATCCTTCATGACCTTCACCCGTTCGCTGCTCGCCTGCGCCGCCGCCTGCGCGCTGCTGGCCTCCGCCCCGGCTTTCGCCGCCGACCTGAAGAGCGGCGTCGACAAGGGCGCCTTCGACACCTCGATCAAGCCCGGCGACGACTTCTGGACCTACGCCAACGGCACGGCGATCAAGGCCAATCCGATCCCGGCCGACCGCAGCAGCTACGGCGTCGGCGCCATCCTGGTCGAGCAGGCGGCCAAGCGCACGGTCGACCTGATCCAGGCCGCGGCCAAGGACGGCGGTTCGGCCGACGCCAAGAAGGTCGGCGACTACTACGCCAGCTACATGGACGAGGCGGCCATCGAGAAGGCCGGCCTGGCGCCGATGCAGGCGGGCCTGGCGCGGATCGCGGCGATCAAGACCCGCACCGACCTGGCCGCCGTGCTGGGCGGCAACGTCCGCGCCGACGTCGACGCCTTGAACGCCACCGACTTCTACACCGACAACGTCCTGGGCCTGTGGGCCTCGCCGGCCTTCGACGACACCAGCAAGTACGCGCCGTTCCTGCTGCAGGGCGGCCTGGGCATGCCCGACCGCGAATACTACCTGTCCGACAAGGCGTCGATGAAGACGGTCCGCGAGAAATACCTCGCCCACATCGCCAAGATCCTGACCCTGGGCGGCGTCGCCGACGCCGACGCCAAGGCCGCGCGGATCCTGGCGCTGGAGACCAGGATCGCCCAGGCCTCGGGCAGCCGCGCCGACAGCGCCGACGTCCAGAAGGCCAACAACAGCTGGACCCAGGCCGACTTCGCGGCCAAGGCCCCGGGCCTGGACTGGAAGACGTTCTTCACCGCCGCCGGCCTGGCCGGCCAGCCGCGCTTCATCGTCTGGCATCCGACCATGGTCACGGGCCTGGGCAAGGTCGCCGCCGACGAGAGCGTGGAGACCTGGAAGGACTACCTGGCCTTCCACTACCTGGACCACTATTCGAACCTGCTGCCCAAGGCCTTCGTCGACGAGCGTTTCGCCTTCTACGGAAACACCCTGTCGGGCACGCCGCAGCTGGCGGCCCGCTGGAAGCGCGGCGTCAACTCGACCAACGCCGTGCTCGGCGAGGTGGTCGGCAAGCTCTATGTCGACCAGTACTTCCCGGCCCGGTCCAAGGCCGAGGTCTCGGGCATGGTCGACAACATGAAGGCCGCCTTCGTGCGCCGCATCGACGGCCTGGACTGGATGGCCCCGGAGACCAAGGCCGAGGCCCGCCGCAAGGTCGAGGTGCTGAAGGTCGGCGTCGGTTATCCCGACACGTGGCGCGACTATTCGGCCCTGGAGATCGTGCGCGGCGACCCGGTCGGCAACGTCCAGCGCTCGGAGACGTTCGAGACCGCCTACTGGATCGGCCAACTGGGCAAGCCCGTCGATCGCGGCCAGTGGGTGATGACGCCCCAGACCGTCAACGCCGTGAACCTGCCGATGCTGAACGGCCTGAACTTCCCGGCGGCCATCCTGCAAGCCCCGTACTTCGACGTCGACGCCGACGCGGCGGCCAATTACGGCGGCACCGGCGGCACGATCGGCCACGAGATCAGCCACAGCTTCGACGACCAGGGCGCCCAGTTCGACAGCCAAGGGCGCCTGCGCAACTGGTGGACCCCCACCGACCTGGAGCACTTCCAGAAGGCCGGCGCGGCCCTGGCCGACCAGTTCGACGGCTACAAGCCGTTCCCCGACCTGGCGGTGAACGGCAAGCAGACGCTGAGCGAGAACATCGCCGACGTCGCCGGCCTGGCCGCGGCCCTGGACGCCTACCACGCCTCGCTGGGCGGCAAGCCGGCCCCGGTGATCGACGGCCTGACCGGCGACCAGCGCTTCTTCCTGGCCTACGCCCAGTCCTGGCGCGGCTATGCGCGCGAGGCGGCCCAGCGTCAGCAGATGGTCACCGACGGCCACGCGCCCGACCGTTATCGCGCCTCCACCGTGCGCAATCTCGACGCCTGGTACGCCGCGTTCGACATCAAGCCGGGCGACGCGCTGTACCTGCCGCCAGAAAAGCGCGTGAAGGTCTGGTAGAGGGTCTTCTCCAGGTCCCGGGCCCCGCGCCCGGGACGTTCCTTGCCGAGAGCCGCTGATGGCCGCCATCGAGGTCGATCCCGCCCACGTCCAGGCGTTCGTCGACGCCGACGCCTTCCACGACTGGCTCTCGCGTCACCATGATCGGGAGAGCGAGGTCTGGATCAAGATCCACAAGGTCGGATCGAACCGGCCGTCGATCACCGCCAAGCAGGCGATCGACGTGGTGCTGTGCTGGGGCTGGATCGACGCGGTGCGCAAGGGCTTCGACGACCAGAGCTTCCTGCAGCGCTACACGCCGCGCGGCAGGAAGAGCATCTGGAGCCAGATCAATGTCGACAACGTCGCGCGCCTGATCGCCGAGGGGCGGATGACCGAGCACGGCCTGCGCGAGGTCGAGGCGGCCAAGGCCGACGGGCGGTGGGACAAGGCCTACGGCAGCGGCAAGGGGATGAAGATCCCCGACGACCTGCAGGCCGCGATCGACGCCAACCCGGGGGCCAAGGCGATGCTGGCCAAGCTGTCGGCGCAGAACCGCTTCTCCCTGGCCTTCCGCATCCACAACATGAAGACGGAAGCCGGCCGCAAGAAGAAGATCGAGACGTTCGTCGCCATGCTGGAGCGCGGCGAGACGATCCATCCGCAGAAGGCGCGCTAGCGGCGCATCGACATTCCAGCGCCCGCGGACGACCTCGTCCTTCGACTAGCTCAGGATGAGGTCGAATTTATAGACTGTCGTTTTGGTCACGAGGCGCCCGCCATTCTCCTCATCCTGAGCTAGTCGAAGGACGAGGAGAACGCACGTAGCTTGAACGTCGATACGCCTTAGGCCGGTTCCGCGCCGCTCAGGTCTTGGCGTGAGGATTGGGAAAGACCTCCTCGACCTTGAGGCCGAACGCGCCCGCGATCCGAAAGGCCAGATCCAGCGACGGATCGTGTCGTTCGGTCTCCAGGGCGTTGATCGCGTAACGCGACACGTTGACCGCCTGGCTGAGCTGCTCCTGGGTCCAGCCGCGCTCGGCCCGCAGCACCTTGAGGCGGCTCTTCATGCGCGGCTGTCCCGGATCACGGGAGTCACCAGACCGAACAGACCCCAGAACAGCGGATAGATCAGCCAGGCCGGCAGGTGCGGCAGGCCGGTCAGCTCCATCACGCTCCAGGCGGTGGCCAGGGTGATCGACAGCCCGGCCGCCACGACCATGCGCTTGACGGTCAAGGCCCGGAAGAACTCGTCCTGCGCCGCGATCAGCCGATAGGCGGCCCAAAACTGCCAGGCGACCGTGGCGGCGGGGACGGCGGCCAACGCCATCAGCGCCGCCGGAGGCCAGCCGGAGGTTCTGCCGAACACCACGCCGACGACGCACGCCAGAAACAAGGCCCAGGACGCCATCGCGCCGATCACGTACCGCGGGTTCGCCGGCCAGGTCGGGTTCATGTTGGGTTATCCTTCCATTTGGTTGTGTCTACCTAACATATCGAGGAATGTTGTGTAAACCCAACATCGACCTGGGCGGGTTCGATGTCCGTCCCGCTGGACTTCTCCGGGCGAACACGGCATAAGCGCCCCCTCGCGAAAGCCGGGACTCCACCAATGCGGCGTTGTGTAACGCCGCCCGAGACCCTATTTTGCGATAACCAAGGCTCATAGCCCGAGGAATTCATGGCCCGCGTCACCGTCGAAGATTGCGTCGAGAAGGTTCCCAACCGCTTCGCTCTGGTCCTGCTGTCCGCCCACCGGGCGCGCGGCATCTCGGCCGGCGCCTCGCTGCTCGTCGATCGCGACAACGACAAGAACCCCGTCGTCGCCCTGCGCGAGATCGCCGACGACGTGGTCGACCACGAGGGCCTCAAGGAACAGCTGATCACCACGCTGCAACGCGTCGATGAGCACACCGAAGCCGAGGAAGAGGCCGAAACCCTCGCCCTGCTGGCCGATCCCACCCACATGCAGATGAGCGAACTCGAACTGGTTCGCGCCCTGCAGAGCGACCGCGACGGCGGTCAGGAGGAGCGGTACTGAGCCCCGACGGCGCAGACCCTCTCATTCTCGAAGCGGCGCCCGCCGCCGCTCCTTCCGAACGCGCGCCCGATTTAGAATCGGGCGCGTCTTCGTCTCTACCCGCCGCCAACGATGTGGCCCCGGCTCCGGCTCCCAAGCCCCGCCAGAAGTTCCTCCGCCAATACGAATTGATCGAGCGCGTCCACGCCTACGATCCGACGGCGGACGAAGCCCTGCTGAACCGGGCCTATGTCTACGCCATGCGCATGCACGGCTCGCAGACCCGGGCCAGCGGCGACCCCTATTACGCCCACCCGATCGAGGTGGCCGGCATTCTCACCGAATATCGGCTCGACACCGCGACCATCGTCACGGCGCTGCTGCATGACGTGATCGAGGACACCCCGGTCACCAAGGAGGAGATCTCCAAGCTGTTCGGCGAGGAGATCGCCGAGCTGGTCGAGGGCGTCACCAAGCTGTCCAAGCTGGAGCTGCAGGCCGAGCACGCCCGCCAGGCCGAGAACCTGCGCAAGTTCATCCTGGCCATCTCCAAGGACGTCCGCGTCCTGCTGGTCAAGCTGGCCGACCGTCTGCACAACATGCGGACGCTGCACTTCATCAAGAGCCAGGCCAAGCGCGAGCGCATCGCCCGCGAGACGCGCGACATCTACGCGCCGCTGGCCCGCAACATCGGCTGCCACCGCATCTGCACCGAGCTGGAGGAGCTTTCCTTCGAGCACACCAATCCGGTGGCCCGCAACGCGATCATCCGCCGGCTCGACACCCTGCGCGCCGAGCAGGGCGGGGCGGTGGCCCTGGTCAGCCAGGAGATCGCCGCGCGCCTGGAATCGTCCGGCCTGCCGGCTCGGGTCTTCGGCCGCGAGAAGTCGCCCTATTCGATCTGGCGCAAGCTGCAGCGTAAATCGATCGGCTTCTCGCAGATGTCCGACATCTACGCCTTCCGGGTGATCGTCGACAGCGAGGAGGACTGCTACCGCGCCCTCGGCGTCGTGCATCGCGCCTGGTCCAGCGTGCCCGACCGCTTCAAGGACTTCATCTCGACCCCCAAGCGCAACAACTACCGCTCGCTGCACACCACGGTGGTGGGGCCGCGCGGCATGCGCATCGAGATGCAGATTCGCACCGAGGCCATGGACCGGGTCGCCGAAGACGGCGTGGCCGCCCACTTCCGCTACAAGGACGCCTCATACGGCCTGGACCTGGAAGGCATGGAGGCCGCCGGCGGCCGCGATCCGCTGGCCAACCTGCGCCAGCTGGTCCAGGTGCTCGAGCACGGCGGCGACGCCGAGGAGCTGGTCGAGCACGCCAAGCTCGAGATGTTCCTGGACCAGGTGTTCGTGTTCACGCCCAAGGGCAAGCTGGTCAGCCTGCCGCGCGGGGCCATGCCCCTGGACTTCGCCTATGCGGTCCACACCAGCGTCGGCGACACCTGCATCGGGGTGAAGATCAACGGCGAGCTCAAGCCGCTGCGCACCCTGCTCAACAACGGCGACGTGGTCGAGGTGGTCCGGGGCTCCAAGCCCGTGGTGCCGCCGGACTGGCGTTCCTTGACCGTGACGGGACGGGCCCGCTCGGCCATCCGCCGTCACATCCGCCAGACCGAGAAGGAAGAGTTCCTGCGCCTGGGCCGGGCCTCGGTGGAGCAGGTGTTCGAACGGGCCGGCAAGAAGCTGAAGGACGTGTCGCTGCGGCCGATCCTGGAGCGCTTCGCCCTGGAGACCGAGGACGGACTGTTCGACGCCGTCGGCCGCGGCCGGGTGCTGCCCGGCCAGGTGCTGGAGACGGCCTTCCCGGGCATGAAGGACGCTGTGATGGCCGTGGCCACGGCGCGGCGCAAGATCGACGGCGGCACGGCCGCGCGGCTATATGTGCGCGGCGGCGGCCTGACCCCCGGCGTCTCGCTGCACTTCGCCCACTGCTGCAGCCCGGTGCCGGGCGACCGGATCGTCGGCATCCTGCGGGAAAACGGGTCGGACAGCAAAGAAGGCGGCCTGGACGTCCACACGATCGACTGTCCGAAACTGGCCGAATACGAGGACCGCGAGGACCTCTGGCGCGATCTCAACTGGACGCCCGAGGCCGAGCGCGAGACCGTCTCCCTGGCCCGTCTGCACGCCACGATCGGCAACGCGCCCGGCGTTCTCGGCCAGGTCTGCACGATCATCGGCGAGGCTGGCGGCAACATCGTCAACCTGCGCATGCACCACCGGCAGAGCGACTTCTTCGACGTCGACATCGACGTGGAGGTCCGCGACGCCAAGCACCTGACCAACATCTCGGCGGCGCTGCGCACCTGCCCGACGGTCGAGACCGTGGACCGGACGCGGGGTTAGGCGCGCTAGCCGCCGACCTCGACCCGCTCTTCCGTCCGCGCCTGGCGCAGGATGTGCGACAGCTCCTCGACCGAATAGGGCTTGTGCAGCAGCGGAAAGCCGTGATGGGCGTCGGTGGCCAGCACATGGCTGTAGCCGCTGGTCAGCACCACCTGCACGCCGGGCCAGCGCCCCTTGATGATCCGGGCCAGCTCGACGCCGCCGATCCCCGGCATGACCACGTCGCTGAACACGATGTCGAACGTCGCCTCGGCCTCGAGCCGCGCGAGCGCTTCCACCGCGTTGGTCGCCAGCTCGGTGCGATAGCCCAGGTCCTGCAGCAGTTGCGTGGCGAATTCGCCGATCGCCGCGTTGTCCTCGACGACCAGCACGCGCCCTTCGTGGCGAGTGCGCGCGGGCGCGGGCGAAAGCCTGGCCTGCGTCTCGACGCGCCGTGTCCGGGGCAGGTAGAGGGTGAAGGTCGAGCCGTGGCCGAGACGGCTTTCCACCGCCACGTCGCCGCCGGACTGCTTGGCGAAGCCGTAGACCTGGCTCAGCCCCAGGCCCGTGCCGCGGCCGACCTCCTTGGTGGTGAAGAAGGGCTCGAAGATCCGCGCCAGGTCGTCAGGCGAAATGCCGCCGCCGTCGTCGGCCACCGAGACGGTGACGAAGTCGCCCTGGCTGGCCGCGTGGCCGCGAATGGCCGGGATGGCGGTCGCCGCGTCGATGCGGATCGCCAGCGCCCCTTCGCCGTCCATGGCGTCGCGGGCATTGACCGCCAGATTGATCAGCGCCGTCTCGAACTGGTTGATGTCGGACTCGACGAAGGAGTCCTCGCACAGGATCGAGACGTCCAGCTGGATGCGGGCGCCCAGGATCGAGGCCAGCATGTCGCTCAGGGTTTCGACCTTGGTGGCGACGTTGAAGTGCTCGGGCTTCAGGGCCTGGCGACGCGAGAACGCCAGAAGCTGGCTTGTCAGCTTGGCGGCGCGGTCGGCCGTGTCGGAGATGGCGTCGATATACCGGCGGCGCCGGTCGGCCGGCAGGTCGCGGCTGCGCAGCAGGTCGGCCGACGAGCGGATGACCGTCAGCAGGTTGTTGAAGTCGTGGGCGACGCCGCCGGTCAGCTGGCCGATGGCTTCCATTTTCTGGGCCTGGCGCAGGGCTTCCTCGGTCTGTCTCAGCGCCTCGGCCTGCTGTTTTTCCTCGGTGATGTCGCGGCCATAGCCGTAGATCAGCCCGTCCTCGAAGGCGGTGTTCCACGAGATCCAGCGTACGCCGCCGCCCAGCGTCCGATAGCGGTTCTCGAAACCGGTGAGCTGAGGACCGTGGAAGAGCTCGCGGTGCGTCTGGCGGGTGAGCGGCAGATCGGCGGGGTCGACGAAGTCCTCCATCGGCCGGCCGATCACGTCCTCGACGCGATGGCCCAGGATCCGGGTCCAGGCGGGGCTCACCGACTGGAAGACGCCGGCGGCGTCGATCACCACCATCAGATCGCGGGCGTTGGTCCAGATCCGATCCGACCGGCGGCGTTCCTCCTCGACGCTGCGGGCCTGGGCGAAGGCGCCGGCCGCCCGGTCGGCCACCAGAGTCGCCAGGTCCAGCAGCCCCTCGTCGTCGCGACGGTGCGGATTGAGGCCCAGCACAAGGATCGCCGCCGGATCGCCGTGCAGGCCCGGGATCGGAATGGTCAGGCTCTCGGTCGGCGGGATCGACCATGCGCCGGTCGGATAGGTCCCTCGGGGCAGGGCGTGCTTGCGAAGCCCGGCCCGCGCGGCCGCCAGCGGCCAGGACCTCTGCAGCAGCTCGCGCCCTTCCTCGGTCGCCGAGCAGCCGACCAATCCGCCCAGCGGATCGCGGACATAGGCCAGG
This sequence comes from Caulobacter sp. Root1455, assembly GCF_001426905.1. Lineage (GTDB taxonomy): Bacteria > Pseudomonadota > Alphaproteobacteria > Caulobacterales > Caulobacteraceae > Caulobacter. Next base: position 30,295 of record NZ_LMFQ01000006.1, on the reverse strand, counting down.
GAGAACGGGAAGTCCTCGGTGTTGGCCGCCAGGGCGTCGCACACGCCCCGCAGCACCGCGTCCTGGGTGACCGCGCCGATCAGGCACTCGCCCAGGCGGCGCACCGTCTCCAGCCGCCGTTCGCTGATCACCCGCTCGGTCTCCTCGGTGACCACGCACATCAGGCCGCGGATATGGCCCTCCTCGCGCAGCGGGCTGTAGGAGAAGGTGTGGTAGGTCTCCTCGGGATAGCCGTTGCGCTCTAGCAGCAGCGGCATGGCCTTGTTCCAGGTCGGACGGCCCTCCAGCATGACCGAACGGAACTGCGGCTCGATGTCGTCACGGATCTCGGACCAGACCTCGCGGACAGGGCGGCCCAGGGCGTTCGGATGCTTGATCCCCAGGGTGGGGACGTAGGCGTCGTTGTAGAAGAAGCGGAGGTCCTCGCCCCAGCCGAGCCACATCTCGAAGCGCGAGGTCAGCATCATGGCCAGCGGCGTCTTCAGGCCGGTCGGCCATGTCTCGGGCGGACCCAGCGGCGTCGCGGCCCAGTCCGTCTCACGCATGCGGCGCGCCATGTCGCTGTCGCCCGGGAACACCTGGGCGAGCGTCGGGCTCATGTCGAGCGGCATGTGGTTCACGAGGCTTCCAGCGGGACGACGAACAGCTCAGCTACAACGCGGTTCGCTAGAAATGGCTCCGAGGTTAAGCGCGCACGGCCGCGTGCAGGGCTTTCAGGGTCTTCAGCAGTCCGGCGGCGTCGCTCAACGGCAGGCAGCTGGGCCCGTCGCACAGGGCCTTGTCGGGCTCGGGATGGAACTCCAGGAACACCCCGTCGGCGCCGGCGGCGACGGCGGCCTTGGCGATGATCGGCACGCCCTCGCGGCGGCCGCCGGTCGAACCGCCGGCCGTGCGGGGATCGGCGCCCGGCAACTGGACGGCGTGGGTGGCGTCGATGGTCACCGGCACGCCCAGGCTCTGCATCTGCGCGATGCCCAGCATGTCGACCACCAGGTTGTTGTAGCCGAACGAGGCGCCCCGTTCGCACAGGACGATCTGCAGGTCGGGTGCGGCCTCGCGGGCCTTGTGGACGATGTTCTTGCAGTCCCAGGGGGCGATGAACTGGGCCTTCTTGACGTGCAGCCAGCCGCCGGCGGCGGCCGTGGCGCGCGAGGCGGCGACGATCAGGTCGGTCTGGCGGCACAGGAAGGCGGGGATCTGCACCAGGTCGGCCACGGCGGCGACCGGCTCGGCCTGGTCCACCTCGTGGATGTCGGTGGCGATCGGCACATTCAGCTTGGCCTTGATCTCGACCAGCATCGCCAGGCCGTCCTTCAGGCCAGGACCGCGATAGCTGGTGATCGACGAGCGGTTGGCCTTGTCGAAGCTGGCCTTGAACACATAGGGCAGGCCCAGCTCGGCGGTGACCGCCTTCAGCTCGCGCCCGACCTCCAGGGCCAGGTCGATATTCTCCAGCACGTTTAGGCCGGCGATCACGGCCAGCGGCTGGCCGGCGCCCATCGACAGGTTCCAGCGCTTGAGGGTGACGACGGCCATCGGAGGGCTCCCGTTCTCCGGCGTCGGGACGCCGGGTGCAAATCAGTGGCGAGCTTATGCCCTAAGCGCTGTGACCGCGTCGAGCGTCGCGGCGGTCAGCGGCGAGGGCAGGGCGTCCAGCGGGAACCAACCCCAGTCGGCCAGGGCCTGCGGCTCCTGGATCGCCGGCTCGCCCACGCAGTCGTCGGCGCGGTAGGTCACCGCCACCCAGTGGCTGTCCTGGTCGATCATGTCGGTGACGCACAGCACCGGGCCGGCGACGATCCTGATCCCCAATTCCTCGAAGATCTCGCGCTCGGCGCAGGTCCGGCCGCTTTCGCCCCAGTCCAGCTTGCCGCCGGGCTGACCCCAGCAGCCGGCCTCGGGCTGGCGCCGACGCTGGACCAGCAGGATCCTGCCCTGGCCGTCGAGAATGGCCGCGCCGCAGCCGACGCGAGGGCGGGGCGGGTCTGATTCCGGAGTGCTCATGAAGGCGGAATAGCATCGTGGCGCGGACGGGGACACACACTCGCGGCAAGGCCCGGGACAGCCTGGCCCTGTTCATGGGACGAGTGCGCGTCCGCTGTTTGTAGACTCGCCGCCACCCGCTATATCCAACCCTCATGACCAACGACGACGTCCTCGACGAATTCCGCGCCGCCGGCGCCCTGCGCGAAGGCCACTTCGTGCTGTCCTCCGGCCTGCACAGTCCCGTCTTTCTGCAAAAGAACCTGGTGTTCATGCGGCCCGAGCGCTGCGCGCGCCTCTGCAAGGCCCTGGCCGAGAAGATCGTCGCCACCGTCGGCCAGCCCGACGTGGCCGTGTCGCCGGCCGTGGGCGGGATCATCCCCGGCTACGAGACCGCCCGCTGGCTGAACGTCGCCTCGATCTATGTCGAGCGCGAGGCCGGCGGCTTCAAGTTCCGCCGCGGCTTCCATCTGGAGCCCGGCCAGAAGGTCGTGATGGTCGAGGACATCGTCACCACCGGCCTGTCGTCGCGCGAGTGCATCGCCGCGATCCAGGAGGCCGGCGGCGAGGTGATCGCCGCGGCCTGCATCGTCGACCGCTCGGGCGGCAAGGCCGACGTCGGCGTGCCGCTGGTGGCCCTGGCCAGCCTTGAGGTCCCGGCCTACCCCGCCGACGCCCTGCCGCCCGAACTGGCCGCCATCCCGATCGAGGATCCGGGCAGCCGGCGTCTGAAGGGCTGACCGGCATGCTGCGGCTCGGCGTCAACATCGACCACGTGGCCACGATCCGCAACGCGCGGGGGTCCAGCTATCCGGAACCGGTGCGGGCCGCCGAGCTGGCCCTGGCGGCCGGCGCCGACGGCATCACCGCCCACCTGCGCGAGGACCGCCGCCACATCAGCGACGCCGACATCGCCCTGCTGACCGACCTGTGCCTCAAGCGCGGCAAGCCGCTGAACTTCGAGATGGCGGTCACCGACGAGATGGTCGGCATCGCCCTGCAGGCCAGGCCGCACGCCGCCTGCCTGGTGCCCGAGCGCCGCGAGGAGGTCACCACCGAGGGCGGCCTGGACGTCGTGCGCGGCAAGGTCCGTATCGTCGAGGCTGTCGCCCGCCTGCGCACCGTCGGGGCGCGGGTCTCGCTGTTCATCGAGGCCGATCCGGCCCAGATCCAGGCCTCGGCCGACGCCGGCGCCCAGGTGGTGGAGCTGCACACCGGCGCCTATTGCGACGCCGCGCGCGAGGGTCACGCCGACAAGGCCGCCGCCATCCTGGAGCGGCTGAGGACGGGCGCGGAATTGGCCGCCGGCCTGGGCCTGGAGGTCCATGCCGGCCACGGCATCGACTACGCCACGGTCAAGCCGATCGCCGCCATCCCGCAGATCGCCGAGCTGAACATCGGCCACTTCCTGATCGGCGAGGCGATCTTCGTGGGGCTGCCCCAGGCCATGCAGCGGATGCGGGCCCTGATGAACGCCGCGCGCCTCGAGATCGTCACGTGATCATCGGGATCGGCTCGGACCTGTGCGACATCCGCCGGATCGAGAAATCCCTCGAACGCTTCGGCGACCGGTTCACCAACAAGGTCTTCACCGAGATCGAGCGCAAGCGGTCCGAGCGCAAGCCCGACCGCGCCTCCAGCTACGCCAAGCGCTTCGCCGCCAAGGAGGCCTGCTCCAAGGCCTTGGGCACGGGCCTGAAGCGCGGGGTTCATCTGTCCGGCATGGGGGTGGTCAATCTTCCGTCCGGCAAGCCGACCATGGCCCTGACCGGCGGCGCGGCCGAGCGGCTCGCCGCGATGGTCCCCGAGGGCATGACCCCGGTGATCCACCTGTCCCTGACCGACGACCACCCCTACGCCCAGGCCTTCGTGATCATCGAGGCGGTGTAGATCCTCCCCCTGTGGGGGAGGCGGCCGAAGGCCGGTGGGGGGAGTTTTGGGATCGTCGATCCGGGTTGCGGCCCCTTCCGATCACTCCCCCCTACGTCGGCTGCGCCGACACCTCCCCCACGGGGGGAGGGCCTGGAACGGCGCGGCCCCGGCCTTGCACCCCTGATCCCAGAGCGCCTGAAACGGCGCCGTTCTGGGACGGGGGAACACATGGCCATCTGGAGCGATATCGAAGCGAGACCCGCGCCCAAGGCGCGCCGCGCGCCGCGGCTGATGCCCTGGCAGCAAAAGCCGTTCGCCTGGCTGCTGGTCGGCTGGGGCTTCTTCGCGCTGGTGCTGGCGGCGGTCTTCGCCACAATTTAGGCCCGCATTCCACGGTCAAGCTGGCGCGGGCGCCTCTTCGCGTCCACACCATGAAGGCGAGTTAACGGGCGCCCGGCTTGCTCCCGTCGTAAAGCCCGTCTAGCTAGGCGCGTCGGGTTCGCCCGCAGCCCATTCCGTCGAGAGCCCCTGAGCGCATGACCGACACCACCGACATCGAGACGCCCGATGAAAAGACCGGGGCGGTCAAGGAGTTCATCGAGATCGTCAAGACGGTCGCCTACGCCCTGGGCATCGCCCTGGTGCTGCGGGTGCTGCTGTTCCAGCCGTTCACGATCCCGTCGGCGTCGATGGAGCCCAACCTCTACCAGGGCGACTACATCATCGTTTCGAAATTCAGCTACGGCTGGTCCAAGCATTCGATCCCGTTCAGCCCGCCGCTGTTCCACGGCCGCATCCTGGGCCACGCGCCCAAGCGCGGCGACATCATCGTCTTCAAGCTGCCGCGCGACCCCAAGGTCGACTACATCAAGCGCCTGATCGGCCTGCCCGGCGACAAGGTCCAGGTGCGCGGCGGCGTGGTCTACATCAACGGCAAGGTCCTGGACCGCAAGGAACTGCCCTCGGCCCTGGTCGACACCGGCTACGGCACCATCCGCGCCGGCCGCTTCCAGGAGACCAATCCGGAAGGCCGCAAATACGCCACCCAGGACTACGGTCCCGACAGCGAGGCCGACAACACCGGCGTCTACACCGTGCCGGCCGGCTGCTACTTCTTCATGGGCGACAACCGCGACAACTCGCTGGACAGCCGCTTCGACCCAGGCGTCTCGGCCTTCAAGACCGGTCCCGGCACGTGCAAGTGGGACTACGCCAACGACCAGTACATTGGCATGCAGGAAGGCGTCGGCTTCGTGCCGGCCGAGAACCTGGTGGGCCGCGCCCAGCTGATCCTGCTGTCATGGAACGCCGACGCCCACCTGTTCAAGCCGTGGACCTGGTTCCTGGACGCCCGTCCGAGCCGCTTCTTCCGCGTTCTGAAGTGACAGACCGGCGCGCCGTCGCCGTCGGCGACCTGGAGCGCCGGATCGGTCACACGTTCCAGGATCGCCAGCTGCTGGAACTGGCCCTGACGCACGCCAGCGTCGGGGACGGGGCCAAGAAGGCCGGCGACAACGAGGTGCTGGAGTTCATCGGCGACCGCGTGCTGGGCCTGCTGGCCGCCGAGGCCTTGGCCGAGCGTTTCCCCAAGGCCAAGGAAGGCGAGCTGGCCCCGCGCCTGAACGCCCTGGTCAGCCGCGAGACCTGCGCGCGGGTCTCCCGCGCCGCCAATGTCGGCCCCGCCCTGCGCCTGTCGGCCTCGTCCAGCAAGATCGGCGGCCGCGAGACGGACTCGATCCTGGCCGGCGCCGCCGAGGCCCTGATGGCGGCCCTCTACCGCGACGGCGGGCTGGAGACGGCGCGCCGAGTGTTCCTGGACCTTTGGGCCGACGAGTTCGACAAGGCCGGCCAGGGCAAGCCGCGCGATCCCAAGACGGCGCTGCAGGAATGGGCGCAAGGCCTGGGCAAGCCGCTGCCGACCTACGCCGTCAAGGACCGCAAGGGGCCGGACCACGCGCCGGTGTTCACGGTGCAAGTGACGGTGGTGGGCCTGGATCCGGTTTATGCCGAGGGCCGCTCGCGGCAGGAGGCCGAGAAGGCGGCGGCCAAGGCGCTGCTGGAGCGGGAAGGGGCGGGGATTTAGGCGGAGACGCCCCCTCCGTCACGCCGCTTCGCGACGCGCCACCTCCCCCGTTTCACGGGGGAGGAAAGATCGATCCAGCCTTCTCCTCACCCGCAAGGCGGGGGAGGTGGCGCGATGCGAATACGCATCGTGACGGAGGAGGCGTCCTTCGGCGTCTGCTTTTCCCTTCCGCTGTGCTACACGCACGCGCAATGACTGAAAACACCCCCCAAGAGCCCTCGGGCCAAAACACCCGCGCCGGCTTCGCCGCCATCATCGGCGCCCCGAACGCCGGCAAGTCCACCCTGGTCAACCGCATGGTCGGGGCCAAGGTCTCGATCGTCACCCAGAAGGTCCAGACGACGCGCTTCCCCGTGCGCGGCGTGGCCATGATCGGCCAGACCCAGATCGTGCTGGTCGACACCCCCGGCATCTTCACCCCGCGCCGTCGCCTGGACCGCGCCATGGTCCGTTCCGCCTGGAGCGGCGCCGAGGACAGCGAAGTCGTCGTCCACCTGGTCGACGTGCAGGCCGAGCTCGCCTCGCGCGAGCGCCGCGCCTCGGCCGGTGAGCACCGCTCGGTGCAGGACGTCCAGACGATCATCGAGGGCCTGAAGGCCGCCAACCGCCAGGTGATCCTGGCGTTGAACAAGATCGACGGCGTCAAGCGCGAGACCCTGCTGGCCGTCGCCCACGACCTGTACGAGACCGGCGTCTATTCCGAGGTGTTCATGATCAGCGCCGGCACCGGCGCGGGCGTCGACGACCTGACCGCCAAGCTGGCCTCGCTGATGCCGGAAGGCCCCTGGCTCTATCCGGAAGACCAGACCGCCGACCTGCCGGCCCGCCTGCTGGCCGCCGAGATCACCCGCGAGAAGATCTATCTGCGCGTCCACGAGGAGCTGCCTTACGCCGCCTCGGTCGAGACCACGGCGTTCGAGGAACGCCCGGACGGCAGCGCCCGCATCGAGCAGACCATCTATGTCGAGCGCGACGGCCAGCGGGCCATCGTGCTGGGCAAGGGCGGCGAGGTGATCAAGTGGATCGGGAAGAGCTCGCGCGAGGAGCTGGAAGACATCCTCGACCGCAAGATCCACCTGTTCCTGCACGTGAAGGTCAAGGAGAACTGGGCCGAGGAACGCGGCCTGTTCAACGACATGGGCCTGGATTTCGACGTTTAAGGCGCGCGAGCGTTCGGCGCGGGGTGGCAATCCCGCGCCGAAGCGTTACCTGTAGGGCCGAGAACAGACAGGGAATATCGCGGCCGTGAGCAAGCTGGACATCGCGCCGACCGAAGCGGCTTCACCTTCGGTCGATCTGGACGCCTATTTCGCCCGCATCGGCTATGACGGCCCCCGCGAGCCGACGCTCGAGGTGCTGCGCGCCCTCCACCAGAAACATCCCGACGCCATCGTCTTCGAGAATGTCGACGTGCTGCTGGGCAGGGCGATCAGCCTGGATCCGGCCGACATCGACGCCAAGCTGATCGCGGCCGGGCGAGGGGGCTACTGCTACGAGCAGAACGGGCTGTTCAAGCGGGTGCTGACGGCGCTGGGCTTCGAGGTCACGGGCCTGATGGCGCGGGTGCTGTGGATGGTCCCCGACGACGCGCCGCCCCGACCGCGCTCGCACATGGTGCTGGGCGTGCGGGTTCCGGGCGACGACACGGTCTGGCTGGCCGACGTCGGCTTCGGCGGCTGCGTGCTGACCGCGCCGCTGCGCCTGTTCTCCGACGAGGCGCAGGCCACGCCCAACGGCGACTTCCGCATCCTGCCCGTGGCCGAGCTGGGCGGCGAGCGCCGGGTGCAGGCCAACCTCTCGGGCAAGTGGGCGGCGACCTACCAGGTGGCTCTGGGCGCCTGGGCCGACCAGGACTACGAGCAGGTCAATTTCTACACCTACACTCACCCCAGCTCGCACTTCACCTGGAGCCTGACGGCCGGCCGCACCACGCCGACCGCCCGCTACGCCCTGAAGAACAACCGCCTGACCTGGCGCGACGCCGACGGCGCCCTGGTCGAGCAGCGCGACCTGTCGGCCGACGAGCTGGAAGCGACCCTGCGCGACGTGATCGGCCTGCCGGTCGAGCCCGAATGGCGGCCGGTGATCGAGAAGATCGTGGCCTGGGGGACCCCCGCCTAGATGGAATGGCCCCTCTGATGGAATGGGAAGACGAGGCCTTCGTGCTGTCGGCGCGCGTCCATGGCGAGACCGGGGCGATCGTCGAGCTGCTGACCCAGGACCGGGGCAAGTTCGCCGCCCACGTCTCGGGCGCGGCCTCGCGGCGGATGAAGCCGTTCCTGCAGGCCGGGGCCAAGGTCATTGCCCGCTACCGGGCCCGGATGAGCGACCAGCTGGGCGCGGCGACCCTGGAGCCGATCGGCGAGGGGCCTTCGTCGCTGTTCGATGAGCCGCTGGCTCTGTCTGGATTGTCGGCCGCCGCCGCCGTCGCCGCCGGAGCCCTGCCGGAGCGCGAAGCCCACCCGGGCGCCTTCCACGCCCTGGAAGCTCTGATCACGGCCCTGGCCATCCCCGAGATCTGGCCGGCGGTCTATGTGCGGTTCGAGGCCGGGCTGCTGCAGGACCTGGGGTTCGGCCTGGACCTTTCGAAATGCGCCGCCACTGGCTCGCTGGACGACCTTGTCTATATCAGCCCGCGGACGGGCCGGGCGGTCAGCCGGGCGGCGGGCGCGCCCTATCACGACAAGCTCTTGCCCCTGCCGCCGTTCATGCTGTCGGCTCAGGGCGGCCTGGCCGAGGGCGACGTCGGGGCGGGCCTGGACATCACCGGCCACTTCCTCGAGCAGTTCGTGTTCCACCCGCTGAACAAGCCGCTGCCGCCGGCCCGGGTGTGGCTGCTGGACCGGCTGGGCGAGGCGGGACGGCTCTAAACGCCCGATCAGCGGCCAATCGCCGCCGCGTTCCCCTTTTGTCGTCGTCGAGGGAGGATTTGCCGCGCGGGATTGGCTAGTGTGGCCGTTCACGCGTAACGAATCTCCCAGATGAACAAACCAGTCCTTCCCCCTGGCGGTCCCGGCGACGGCGATCGCATCCTTGACGAGCCGCTGAGCGAGGCGCTTTCCAAGCGCTACCTGGCCTATGCGCTGTCGACGATCGGCTCGCGGGCCCTGCCCGACGTGCGCGACGGCCTCAAGCCCGTTCACCGCCGCGTGCTGCACGCGATGAACAACATGCGGCTCAACCCCGAAGGCGCCGCGCGCAAGTGCGCCAAGGTGGTCGGCGAGGTGATGGGCAACTTCCACCCGCACGGCGACCAGTCGATCTACGACGCCCTGGTCCGCCTGGCCCAGGACTTCGCCCAGCGGGTGCCGCTGGTCGACGGCCAGGGCAACTTCGGCAACATCGACGGCGATAACCCCGCCGCCATGCGCTACACCGAGTGCAAGATGACCGCCGCGGCCATGCTGCTGCTGGACGGCATCGACGAGGACGCGGTCGACTTCAAGCCGTCCTACGACGGCCAGGACGAGGAGCCGGTGGTCCTGCCGTCGGGCTTCCCGAACCTGCTGGCCAACGGCTCGTCGGGCATCGCCGTGGGCATGGCCACCTCGATCCCGCCGCACAATCCGGCCGAGCTGATCGACGCCTGCCTGCTGCTGCTGGGCAAGCCCGAGGCGACCACGGCCGAGATCCTGGAACGCGTGCCGGGCCCGGACTTCCCGACCGGCGGCGTGATCGTCGAGTCCCGCGAGAGCCTGCTGGAGACCTACGAGACCGGTCGCGGCGGCGTGCGCACCCGCGCCAGGTGGGAGAAGGAAGACACCGGCCGCGGCACCTACCAGATCGTCGTCACCGAGATTCCGTATCAGGTGAAGAAGTCCGACCTGGTCGAGCAGCTGGCCGACCTGATCGACAGCAAGAAGGCCGCCCTGCTGGGCGACGTGCGCGACGAGAGCGCCGAGGACATCCGCCTGGTCCTCGAGCCCAAGTCCAAGAACGTCGAGCCCGAAGTGCTGATGGAGAGCCTGTTCAAGCTCTCGGCGCTGGAAAGCCGCTTCCCGGTCAACATCAACGTGCTGGACGCCAAGGGCACGCCGGGCGTGATGGGCATCAAGCAGGCCCTGATGGCCTTCCTGGCCCACCGCCGCCAGGTGCTGACCCGCCGGGCCCGCCACCGCCTGGCCAAGATCGAAGCCCGTCTGCACATCCTGGACGGCCTGCTGGTCGCCTACCTCAATCTCGACGAGGTGATCCGCATCGTCCGCTACGAGGACGAGCCCAAGAAGAAGCTGATCGAGACCTTCTCCCTTTCGGAGCTCCAGGCCGACGCCATCCTCAACACCCGGCTGCGCCAACTGGCCAAGCTGGAGGAGATGGAGATCCGCCGCGAGCACGCCGAACTGGTGGAAGAGCGCGACGGCATCATGGCCATGCTGGCCAGCGACAAGAAGCAGTGGGACCTGGTCGGCACGGGCCTGCGCCAGGTGCGCGCCATCCTGGTCAAGATCGCCCATCCGCATGACAAGCCTCGCCCGACCGGGGTGATCGGCCGCTCGATCTTCGAGGACGCGCCGCTGGTCGACGCCGACGCGGCCCTGGAGGCGATGATCGTGCGCGAGCCGATCACCGTCATCCTGTCGGACCGCGGCTGGATCCGCGCCGCCAAGGGCAAGATCGACGACCCGTCCGAGCTGAAGTTCAAGGAAGGCGACAAGCTGGCCTTCCTGGCCCCGGCCGAGACCACCGACAAGCTGCTGCTGTTCACCAGCGATGGCCGGTTCTTCACGATCGGCTGCAACAACCTGCCGTCGGCGCGCGGTCACGGCGAGCCGGTGCGGATGATGATCGAGCTCGACGACAAGGTGAAGATCATCGACATGTTCCCGCTCAAGGCCGGGCGCAAACGCTTCCTGGCCTCCAAGCAGGGCTACGGCTTCCTGATGCCGGAAGAAGAGGCCGTGGCCAACCGCAAGGCGGGCAAGCAGGTGCTGACGGTCGACGCCGCCGGCGCGGCTTTCTGCCTGGAAGCGGTCGGCGACCAGATCGCGGTGATCGGCGACAACGGCAAGATCCTGATCTTCCCGCTGGAGGAGCTGCCGGAGATGCCGCGCGGCAAGGGCGTCAAGCTGCAGGCCTATCGCGAGGGCGGGCTGCGCGACGCGATCTCGTTCAACAGCGAGACCGGGGCCTTCTGGATCGACACCGCCGGCCGTCGTCGCGACTGGGTCGAGTGGCGCGAGTGGATCGGTCGTCGGGCCGGGGCCGGCAAGCTGTCGCCCAAGGGTTTCCCGACGTCCAAGCGGTTCCGGCCCAAGTGACGTCCCCCATGTCTGTCATCCCGGATCTCCGCTAAGCTTCGTCCGGGATGACAGGATTTGACGACATGAATGCGGTGTTGAAGCGCACCGCCGGCGCTCTGGTCGGGCTGCTGGGTTTGGCGGCGGCCGGGTCCGTGAGCGCCGCGCCCCCGCTGCCGGCGGCCAAGCCGGAGGCGGCGGGCTTCTCGGTCGAGCGGCTCAGGAAGCTGGACGAGACGATGCAGACCCTGGTCGACCAGGGCCAGATCGCTGGCGGCGTCACCGTGCTGGGCCGCCACGGCAGCGTCGTGTCGATGAAGACCTTCGGCAAGCGCAGCCTGGAAACCGGCGAGGCCATGCCCGCCGACGCCATCTTCCGCATCCGCTCCGAGACCAAGGCGGTCACCGGGGTGGCGATGCTGGTCCTCTACGATGAGGGCAAGTGGAAGCTGGACGACCCGGTCACCAAATACCTGCCCGAGCTGGCCAATCTGCGCGTCGCCTCGGGCGTCGACGCCGAGGGACGGCCGATCCTTAACCCGGTCAGCCGCTCGCCGACCATGCGCGAGCTGATGACCCACACGGCCGGCTTCGCCTACGGCCTGGCCGACGATCCGGCCAGCCTGGCCGACCAGGCCTACTATCGGGCCGGCGTGCTGCAGTCCGACAGCCTGCAGCACCTGGTCGAGAAGGTGGCCATGCTGCCGATGTACGCCCAGCCCGGCGTGATGTGGCGCTACAGCGTCGCCGCCGACCTGCAGGGCCTGATCGTCGAGCGCCTGTCGGGCCAGCCCCTGCCGGTGTTCATGGAGGAGCGGATCTTCCAGCCCCTGGGCATGAGCGACACCGCCTTCTGGGCGCCGCCCGAGAAGCTGCCCCGCGTGGCCGCGCTGTATGACGGCGACCCGGTCACCGGAAAGCTGGCGCCGGCCGTCGAGGGGCCGTGGCGCGACGTTTCCCGGCCGCCGGGCGCGCCGTCGGGCGGGGGAGGGCTGTTGTCCACCGCCGGCGATTTCGCCCGCTTCGCCCAGATGATCCTGAACGGCGGCGAGTTGGACGGCGTGCGCGTCCTGCGGCCCGAGACGGTGGCCCTGATGCGGCTCAACCACCTGCCGCCCAGCTTCCTGGTCACCACTAACGGCACGGCCGGCGTGCTGCGGCCCGAGCCGAAGCCGTTCCCGTTCGGCGCGGGCATGGGCTACGGCCTGGACGTGGCCGTGGCGGTGGACCCGCACCTGTCCGGCGCGCCCGTCGGTCCGGGCACGATCAGCTGGGGCGGCAGCGCCGGCACCTGGTTCTGGATCGACCCCGCCAACGACCTGTTCTTCATCGGCATGATCCAGCGCCTGGGCGGCGTGGGCTCGGGCCTGGACGCCACCACCCGCACGGTGGTCTACCAGGCGCTGGAGAAGCCGCCGGTCAAGGAAGCTCGCCTGACTTCTTCTTCGCGTTAGAAGATTACATCTCGTTCATTCTATGAATACGACGTCATGAAGCAGACGTAACGAGTATTCGTGAAATAACCTGGCCATTCTACCCCTCGAAGGCGACGCGGACGGCGTCGCGAGGACAGGGGAGATCAACATGAGCCGGTTCATCGTCAAGCGTTCGACGGTCGCGGCGCCAGGCCTGGCGGTTCTGGTCGCCCTGTCGGCGCTGGGCCTGACCCAGGCCGCCCAGGCGGCGCCCGCCCAGCCCGTGGTGCTGGCCACCATCCCGGTCGGCGACCTGGACCTTTCCCGCCCCGATGACGCGCGTGTGCTCAAGGCCCGCATCGAAGCCGCCCGCGAGGCGGTCTGCGACGCCCGCGCCCGGACCGAGGGGCTCGATCGCTGGTCGGCCAAGGCCTGCCGCATCGACATCCGCGACGAGGTTGAATCCAAGCTGTCGCAACGCCAGGCCAGGGCCTTGCGCGGGGTCGGCGGCTGACCCACGAGATCCTCCCCCCCGGGAGGTGGCGGGAGCGCCGGGCACGCCACCGCCTGGCCGCTTTTCCCTCAAAGCGCTCACGGCGTCGCATGTCCCCAGCCCCCATGGGAAACGCCACGAGGCTCCCGCCGAGCTTTTTGATGAAGATAAGGACGCTTCTTTGAACCCTCTCCCGGAGGGGAGAGGGAGGGACCCGCGCCGCAGGCGTGGGAGGGAGAGGGGGGACGCCCTGTCCGGTTTCACGCGGGCGCCCTGCCGGCACGCCGGCCGACGTTCCTAACCCCTCACCCTCCCACCGCTGCGCGGCGGGCCCCGCCCTCTCCCCTCCGGGAGAGGGTTTTGGCGCTTACGCTCGGCGCATAGCGAACAAACCCCGGCGATTTCAACGCCCTGAACTTTCTCGACCCGATTTGGTCCTCGCCCTCCAAAGCTCCCGTATCCTTGTCTCACCTCGTCGCGGGGAAAGGGCGCATGGCCAGCGACCGATGCGGCGGCGGGGGGCGATCGAGCGGGAAGCTCTGTCGGCGGTGTTTGTCCGCGTGTGTAGGGACAACATCAAACCTCATGTCTCTGGTGCCGGTCGGGCATGGAACACAGATACGACGTGGCGTGAGGGCCGGGAGAACAACAGGTGGGCGTTTAGCGCCCGCGGTCCGGGACCGGGGTTCGTTGACCTGGCCCGCCCGTCGGAGGCTTCAAGGCGGCGAGGCCCTAACAGGGCTCAGCGTCGCGAGCTTCCGGATAACGACCGCGCGGAGCGTCAGGCTTCGTGTCGGAGGCTTCAAGGCGGCGAGGCCCTAACAGGGCTCAGCGTCGCGAGCTTCCGGATAACGACCGCGCGGAGCGTCAGGCTTCGTCGAAACGGTATTCTTTTTCAAACTCCGGACGGTGTCCGGCGCTCCGCGACCCTTTCCATTCCCTCAGCGAGAGATCGCGTGAGCTTGAAAAGCCGTGCCCGCGCACACTTGCCCCCACCTGACCGCTTCGCGGTCTGTCCGCCCCCACAGGGGGCGGAGGACGCGCGCACGGAACCTCTTCCCCCTCCGGGGGAAGACGACCGCGAAGCGGTCCGTAGGGGGCAAGCGTTCGCCGCACGAAGGTCCTCCCCCCGTGGGGGAGGTGTCGGCGCAGCCGACGGAGGGGGGCGTGATCGGCCGATGGCCAGACCCACGATCAACGATCCAACAACCCCCCCCACCGATCGCTGCGCGATCGCCTCCCCCCACGGGGGGAGGACCGCACCGAGCTTTCGTTTCCGCCCGGGGCCTTCTATATGCAACCGCTCCTCGACTCCCCCGGAAGACCCATGGCCCGCATCCTGATCACCTCCGCCCTGCCGTACATCAACGGCATCAAGCACCTGGGCAATCTGGCGGGATCGATGTTGCCGGCCGACGTCTACGCCCGCTTCCAGCGCGCGCGGGGCAACGACACCCTCTATATCTGCGCCACCGACGAGCACGGCACCCCGGCCGAGCTGGCCGCCGCCGCCGCCGGCCAGGACGTGGCCACCTACTGCGCCGAGCAGCACGTGCTGCAGCACGACGTGGGCCGCGCGTTCGGCCTGTCGTGGGACCATTTCGGCCGCTCGTCCTCGCCGCAGAACCATCGCCTGACCCAGCACTTCTGCGAGGTGCTCGAAGCGCGCGGCCTGATCGAGGAACGCGTCGACCAGATGGTCTATTCCATCGACGACAAGCGCTTCCTGCCCGACCGCTACATCGAGGGCACCTGCCCGCACTGCGGCTTCGAGAAGGCCCGCGGCGACCAGTGCGACAACTGCGGCAACCTGCTGGACCCGACCGACCTGAAGAACGCCTATTCGGTGATCTCCGGCTCGCGGAACCTGGAGGTGCGCGACACTCGCCACCTCTACCTGCTCCAGACCAAGATGGCCGAGAAGATCCGCGCCTGGGTCGACGCCCACGGCGACTGGCCGCTGCTGGCCAAGTCGATCGCCTACAAGCACTTGGACGAAGGCCTGATCGACCGCGGCATCACCCGCGACCTGGCCTGGGGCATCCCGGTGACCAAGGGCGAGTTCCCGCGTCCGGGCTTCGAGGACAAGGTCTTCTACGTCTGGTTCGACGCCCCCATCGAATACATCGCCGCCACCCAGGAATGGGCCGAGGCCGGCGCCGATCGCGACTGGAAGTCGTGGTGGCGCACCGACGAAGGGGCGCAGGACGTCCGCTACGTCCAGTTCATGGGCAAGGACAACGTCGCGTTCCACACGGTCAGCTTCCCGGCCACGATCCTCGGCTCGGAAGAGCCGTGGAAGAGCGTCGACATGCTCAAGGCCTTCAACTGGCTGAACTGGTACGGCGGCAAGTTCTCGACCAGCAACCAGCGCGGCGTGTTCATGGACGTCGCGCTGGCGATCCTGCCGCCCGACCTGTGGCGCTGGTACCTGACCTCCAATTCGCCCGAGAGCAGCGACACGGCCTTTACCTGGGAGCAGTTCGCCAGCGCCGTGAACCGCGACCTGGCCGACGTGCTGGGCAACTTCGTCAACCGCATCCTGAAGTTCACGGAGAGCAAGTTCGACGGCGTGATCCCCGACGGCGGCGCCCCCGGCCCGCTTGAGGAGAAGCTCTACGCCGATGTCGCCGCCCGCCTGGCCGATCTGGCCGAGCAGATGGACTCCATCGAGGTGCGCAAGAGCGCCCAGGCCCTGCGCGCCCTGTGGGTGGTGGGCAACGAGTACCTGCAGGAAGCCGCCCCGTGGACGGCGATCAAGACCGACCGAGACCGCGCCGCCGTGATCGTCCGCACCGCCCTGAACCTGGCGGCGCTGTACGCCCGCATCTCCGCGCCGTTCATCCCGTTCGCGGCCGAGAAGATCGCCGAGGCCTTCCAGCTGTCCTGGCCGCCGGCCTGGCCGTCGAACGACGCCGCCGCCGAACTGTCGAGCCTGCCGGTCGGCCTGTCGGTCCGCGCGCCGGAAGTGCTGTTCAAGAAGATCGAGGACGAGCAGATCGCCGAGTGGACCGCGCGGTTCGGCGGGGCGGAATAGGGTGACAAGCGAGGCGGGGGCAGGGCGCTTTTCCGCCCAAACCCGCCTGGGCCTGTTCTACGTCGTCTCCTATCTCGGCACCGGCGTCAGCCTGCCGTTCATCGCCACCTATTTCCGCTCGCGCGGCCTGACCGGGGCCGAGATCGGGCTGATCCTGGCCGTGCCGATGCTGGCGCGGCCGTTCACCGGGCCGGTGCTCGCGGTCTGGGCCGACGGCTTCACCCTGCGTCGGACGCCCCTGGCCCTGCTGGCCCTGGGGGCGGCGGCCGGCTATCTGGCCATGCTGGCCGCGCCGGGCTTCTGGGGCTTGCTGGCCTGCTGGCTGGTCGGGATGACCTTCCTGACCACCCTGACGCCGCTGATCGACGTGATCACCCTGCGGCGCTCGCGGCTGGACAGCTTCAATTACGGCGTGCCGCGCGGCGCGGGCTCGGCGGCCTTCATCGTCGCCAACCTGGCCATGGGGGCGATCCTGGCGGTCATGTCGCCCAGCGTCATCGTCGCCTGGATCACCACGGCGGCGATCGGCGTGGCCGTGGTCTCGGCCCTGATCCTGCCGCCCGAGCGCGTCCATGAGGCTGGAGCCCCGCAGCTCGGCCGCGCCGAGCGTTGGAAAGGCCTGGGCGGCCTGCTGCGCGACAGGACCTTCGTGCTGGCCGTGATCACCGCCGGCCTGATCCAGGGGGCGCACGCCTTCTATTACGGCTTCTCGGCCCTGCTCTGGCGCCATCAGGGGATCTCGGCCCCGATGATCGGCGTGCTGTGGGGCGTCGGGGTGGCCGTCGAGGTCGGCTTCATGTGGTTCGCCGAGCCGTGGCGGCGCAAGGTCGGGCCCGAGAAGCTGCTGGTGCTGGGCGGGGCGGCGGCTCTGCTGCGCTGGACCGCCTACGCCTTCGCCCCGCCGCTGTGGCTGCTGTTCCCGCTGCAGGCCCTGCACGCCCTGACCTTCGCGGCCAGCTTCATGGCCTCGCTGCGGCTGATCGAGCGCCTGGCCCCGCCGCAGAGCGCCTCGGCCGCCCAGGCGATCAACTCGGCCCTGTCGGCCGGCTTCATGCTGGGCGTCGGCACGCTGGCGGCCGGACCGCTGTTCGACGCCTTCGGAACCCGGGGCTACCTGGCCATGGCGGCGATGGGCGGCCTGGGTCTGATCGGGGCGGTGAGGCTGACGCGGCTGAGGCCGCGTCAGATCGTGCTGGACTAGACGGCGTCGTCCCTTAGGTCCCCGCCGCCGCGATCGCCGCGTCCAGCTCGTCCAGCGTGCGGTAGCCCGGCTCAAGCTTCTTGCCGTTGATCTCGAAGGTGGGCGTGGCGCTGATCTCGTTGTCGCGGGCGTTGCTTTCCACGCGCTTGTTCAGCGCCTCGATCTGCTTCTCGTCGGTGACGCACTTGTTGAACTGCTCGTCGCTCATGCCCGCCGACTTGGCGATTCCCTGGAGGGTTTCGCGCGGGGTGTCCAACACCTCCGGGTGGCTGGCGAAGACCGCGTCGTTGACCGCGAAATACTTGTCCTTCCCGGCGCAGCGGGCCAGCAGGAAGCCGGCGGACGCCACCGTGACTTCCGAACCACCGCCCACCAGCATCTCGCGGAACACGTAGTGCACCCTGCCGGTGTCGATATATTTGGCCTTGAACGCCGGATAGACCTCCTTCTGCCAAGCCGCGCAGACCGGGCAGCCGACCGAGGCGTATTCGACGACCGTGATCTTGGCGTCTTTGGCGCCCAGATCCATGTCGTCCGGCAAGGGGGCGAACGTCTTGGGCTTGCCGCAGGCGGCCAGGCTGAAGAGCATGAGAACCGCGACAGTCGCGACCTTGAAGCGATGCATTCAACCCGACCCCTTACCAGACGCCATCAACGGCAAGCGCCACCATAGGGGGCGGCCCAAGACGCGCAAGCCCGTGTCCGGGCGACACGGGCGCCCGGAAACTCCAGGTCGCTTCGAGCCTCCCGCGCCTCAGATCTCGTAGTCGATCTCGCCTTCCAGCCAGGCGACGATCCGCTCGGCGGCGGCGACCGGGTCCATCCGGGTCGTGTCGATCCGCAACTCCGGCGTTTCGGGCGCCTCGTAGGGGCTGTCGATGCCGGTGAAGTTCTTCAGCTGGCCCGCCCGCGCCTTCTTGTAGAGGCCCTTGACGTCGCGCTCCTCGGCCACCGCCAGCGGAGTGTCGACGAACACCTCGACGAACTCGCCGTCTTGCAGGATCTCGCGCGCCAGCCGGCGCTCGGCCCGGAACGGCGAGATGAAGGCGGTCAGCACGATCAGCCCGGCGTCGACCATCAGCTTGGCCACCTCGGCGACCCGGCGGATGTTCTCGACCCGGTCCTCCTCGGTGAAGCCGAGGTTCTTGTTGAGGCCGTGGCGCACGTTGTCGCCGTCCAGCAGATAGGTGTGACGGCCCAGGGCGTGCAGGCGCTTCTCGACCAGGTTGGCGATCGTCGATTTGCCCGCGCCCGACAGGCCCGTCAGCCAGACCACCCGGCCGCGCTGGCCTTTCAGGGCGGCGCGCGAGGCCTTGCCGACATCGGTGTGCTGCCAGTGGATGTTGTCGGCCCGGCGCAGGGCGAAATTCAGCAGGCCCGCCCCGACGGTGCGGTTGCTGATCCGGTCGATCAGGATGAAGCCGCCCAGGTCGCGGTTCTTGGCGTAGGGCTCGAACGGGATGGCCTGGTCCAGCGAGAGATTGACCAACCCGATCTCGTTCAGTTCCAGCTTCTTGGCCGCCAGGTGTTCCAGCGTGTTGACGTTCACCCGGTGCTTGATCTCGGTGACGCTGGCCCCGACCATCCGCGTGCCGATCTTCAGCAGGTAGGAGCGGCCGGGCGGCAGGGCCTCGTCGTCCATCCAGACGACGGTGGCCTCGAACTGGCCGGCCACGGCGACCGGGTCATCGGCGGCCACCAGGATGTCGCCGCGGCTGACGTCGATCTCGTCGGCCAAAGTGAGGGTCACCGACTGGCCGGCATAGGCCTCGGCCAGGTCGTCGGGCTTGGTGACGATCCGCGCCACGGTGCTTTCGCGGCCCGAGGGCAGGGACTTCACTCGGTCGCCCGGCTTGACGGTCCCGGCGGCGATCTGGCCCGAGAAACCCCGGAAGTCGAGGTTGGGGCGGTTGACCCACTGCACGGGCATGCGGAACGACTGGCCGCGCAGGTCGTCCTCGACCTCCACGCCTTCCAGCCAGTCCATCAGGATCGGGCCGGCATACCAGGGCGAATCCTCGCCACGCGAGGCCATGTTGGCGCCGGTCAGGCCCGAGATCGGGATGGGGGTGAAGGTCGCCAGGGCGATCTGGTCGGCGAAGGCGCGATAGTCGGCGACGATCGCGTCGAACGTCGCCTTGTCCCAGCCGACCAGGTCCATCTTGTTCACCGCCAGCACTACGTGGCGGATGCCCAGAAGCTTGACGAGGTAGCTGTGGCGACGGGTCTGGGTCAGCACGCCCTTGCGGGCGTCGATCAGGATCACGGCCGCGTCGGCGGTCGAGGCGCCGGTGACCATGTTGCGCGTGTACTGCTCATGGCCGGGGGTGTCGGCGACGATGAACTTGCGCTTGTCGGTGGCGAAGAAGCGGTAGGCGACGTCGATGGTGATGCCTTGCTCGCGCTCGGCGGCCAGGCCGTCGACCAGCAGGGCGAAGTCGATCGCGCCGCCCTGGGTGCCCACCCGTCTGGAGTCGGCCTCGAGGGCCGCCATCTGGTCCTCGAAGATCATCTTGCTGTCGTAGAGCAGACGGCCGATCAGGGTCGACTTGCCGTCGTCCACCGAGCCGCAGGTGATGAAGCGCAGCAGCGACTTGTGCTGGTGGGCGACCAGATAGGCGTCGATGTCGTCGGCGATCAGGTCGGAGGGCTTGTAGACCGTGTTTTGGGCGGCGGCGGTCATCTAGAAATAGCCTTCCTGCTTCTTCTTCTCCATCGAGGCGGACTGGTCATGGTCGATGACCCGGCCCTGGCGCTCGCTGGTGGTGGTCAGCAGCATCTCCTGGATGACCTCGGGCAGGGTGGAGGCGGTGCTCTCGACCGCGCCCGTCAGCGGGTAGCAGCCCAGGGTGCGGAACCGCACGCTCTTCATTTGCGGGACCTCGCCCGGACGCAGTCGGAAGCGGTCGTCGTCGACCATGATCAGAGAGCCGTCGCGTTCGACCACCGGCCGCTCGGCCGCGAAGTACAGCGGCACGATCGGGATGTTCTCCAGGTGGATGTATTGCCAGACGTCCAACTCGGTCCAGTTGGAGATCGGGAAGACCCGCAGGCTTTCGCCGGGGTGCTTGCGGGTGTTGTAGAGCTTCCAGAGTTCGGGCCGCTGGTCCTTGGGATCCCAGCGCTGCTCGGTGGTGCGGAAGCTGAACACGCGCTCCTTGGCCCGGCTCTTCTCCTCGTCGCGGCGGGCCCCGCCGAAGGCCGCGTCGAAGCCGTACTTGGCCAGGGCCTGCTTGAGGCCCTCGGTCTTCCACAGATCGGTGTGCAGGGCGCTGCCGTGGTCGAACGGATTGATGCCGCGCGCCTCGGCCTCGGGATTCTTGTGGACCAGCAGGTCGAAGCCCAGCTGCTGGGCGATGGTGTCGCGCAGCTCGTACATGGCCCGGAACTTCCAGGTCGTGTCGACGTGCAGCAGCGGGAAGGGCGGCTTGGACGGATAGAAGGCCTTGGCCGCCAGGTGCAGCATCACCGCGCTGTCCTTGCCGATCGAATACAGCATGACCGGGTTTTCGCACTCGGCCGCCACCTCGCGCAGGATGTGGATGCTCTCGGCTTCCAGCCGCTGGAGATGCGTGAGCCGAGCCGGGGACAGGACGCCAGTGGGGGCGCTAGCGGGGGCGCTCATGGACAGGTCCGCAAAGGCGTCGTGCGACAGCGAAGCGACTTGGGTAGGGGGCAAAACGCGTATCCGCAAATGGAAAGCTCCGCCGACGCACGAAGGCGCGACGACGGGGCGGTGATCCTGGACGTGGACCTAGGTCCCGTGAGTGCGACGGGCAAGG
Source organism: Caulobacter sp. Root1455 (assembly GCF_001426905.1). GTDB lineage: Bacteria > Pseudomonadota > Alphaproteobacteria > Caulobacterales > Caulobacteraceae > Caulobacter. The sequence continues at coordinate 9,192 of NZ_LMFQ01000006.1, read as the reverse complement.
CGGGGAAATCTGCAGGCGCTGTGAGCTTCGATGGCGCCCAGGCGGCGTCGGGGGCCGGAGCGGGGTCCTTCATGACCAAAAGTTCACTCGCGCCGGATGCCGAAGCGCTGCATAACGCCGATATCGGAAAATGGGCCCCCCGATGTCCTCCCTGGCTGAATTCATCGCCGCGATCATGCTCTGGCTTTCGTCGATGGCGCTTTGCCAGTTCGGCATGGCCGTCGAGCACCAGGCCAAGACCCCGCCCAAGGCCGAGCGGGTCATCGCCCGCACGCCCCGTCAACAGGTCGTCCAAACCATCGAGCGCTGCCCCCGCCTGCACGGGACTGAGGTCAGCGCCTAGGGCCTTGCTCCGCCAAGCCCTTCGCTGGACGGGAAAACCGGCGGAACCCGCTATGCGGACCGGCTTTTCGCCGCTAGGTTTATTCGTTGCGTGCGAGAGGGGCGTCCGCGCGGCGATGTTCATCCGGCCCCAAGCCGTTTCGCCCTGGGACTATGGCTGCGTATGAAGCCTAAGAAGCGCCAACCGCTTGATTTCACCGGCATTCCCGTGGAGCCGCCGGTCGAGGACGTCGGCCGCCCTGTCGAGGCGGAAGTCGAACCCGATGCGGACGCGCCGGTGACCGAACCGGACCTGGACCTCGATATCGCCGCCGTTCCCGAAGCGTCGGCCCCGCCGATTCTCGACCGCGGTCCGCTGGACCTCGAGCCTGAACCCGCTTCCGAGCCTCTCCCCGCGCCGGTTCCCGAAACGCCCCGGGCCAGCGCGCGGCGCGGCTTCTTCAGCGTTGCGTCGAAATCCCGGGCCGCGTCGCAGCCCGCGCCGCCGCCCGCAACCAAGATCATCGAACCGGTCGAACCTCCGAGGGCCGAGATCGCGGCCGCCGAGCCGGAGGCGGTGATCGAACCGGCCCCGCCCCCGAAATCGAACTTCAAGCCGCCCGAGGCCGAGCCCGATCCGGCGCCGTTCTCGCCGGCCCGCGGTCGACGCAGCGCGCCGGTCGAAGCCGAACCCCTGGCGCCGCTGCCGTCGTTCCTGACCGCGCCCGTCGCGGCCCCGCTGGCGGCTCAGGCCGCCCAGCCGCCGGCCCCGGTGGTCGAGCCTGAACCGCCGGCCCCATCCAAGCGTTTCGAAGCGGCGGTGTCCAAACCGCGTGAGACCACGTCGATCACACCGCCCGTCACACCTCTGTCCACGGCCCGCGAAGGCAAGAAGCCGATGCCCGCGCCGCTGTATTGGAGCCTGGCGATCGCCGCCGCGGCGCTCTGGACGCTGGGGCCGATCGCCTTCGCGCTCGGTTACGGCGCCGGCGTGCCGGCCCTGAAGGTCGATCAGTTCGCCCTGATGGTGTTCGCCGCCCTGGCTATCGGTCCCGCCGCCTTCACCCTGTTGGGCGCCTACATGCTGCGGCAGGCCATGGGGGTCTCGGCCGAGCTGAAGCACGCCCGGATCGTGACCGATCGCCTGGTCACCCCGGCCGCCCTGGCGGCGGCGGGCGTCGACGGCGCGGTCGAACGCATCCGTAACCAGATCGAGGCCGCCACGGCCGCCGCCGATGAAGCCCGGGTCCGCGTCCAGGGGCTGCGCGAGGCCCTGGCCGAGGAAACCCTGGCCCTGGCCCAGACCACCAGCGAGTCGGCTCGCATGGTGCAGCAGTTGTCCGAGGGTCTTGGCCATGAGCGCCAGGCCATGCACGCCCTGTCGACCACGCTCGACGCCCAGTCCACGGCCGTGGTCGACGCCATCGGCAGCCAGGCGCGCATGGTCGCCGAGGCCTCAGACCTGGCCGAGACCCAGCTGCGGGAGGCCGAAGCCGCGCTCGCCGCCCGAGCCGCCGATCTGGCCGCCGCCGCCGCCGAGGCGTCCGACGCCGCGCGGGTCGGGGCCGAGGACCTGTCGCGCCAGATCGCTCGCCTGGAGACCGCCGGGCAGGGCGTCGGCGATCAGATGGGCGCCGTCGAGCGCACCCTGGCCGCCCAGCGCGCCGCCCTGGTCGCCGCCAGCCAGTCGCTGCGCACCGACCAGGAGGACTTCGCGGCCGAGAGCGAGACTCGCACCGCCCAGTTGACCGAGTTCATCGGCCACACCCGCGCCGGCGCCACCGAGATGAGCGACATGGCGGCCATGGGCGCCGAGGTGCTGCGCGGCCTGATCGGGGCCGCGGCCCAGCAGCTGCGTGAAGTCGCCGAGGCCGCCCGCGCCGAGCGCGAGGCCCTGGCGGCCGAAACTTCCAGCGCCATCGCCGCCCTGGCCAGCGCCGCCGGCGGTCAACGCGCCGACCTTGAAACGGCCCTGGTCCAGGCGATGGAGTCCATGGCCGAGGCGGCCCGCAAGGCCAACGACGGCGTGGAGCTGCGCGTCGACGCCGCCCGTGTCCGCGTCGACCAGCTCAACGAAATCGCCTTCGCCGCCGGCCAGAAGGCCGACACCGTGTTCGAGTCCCGCATGGACGAGGCCCGCGACCTGATCGAGCAATCGGCCCAGGTGGTCGAGCAGGCCGGCGCCCGCACGGCCCAGAAGCTCTCCGAGAGCGTCGAGACCGCCCGCGCCACCATCGGCGAGATGGAGGCCATGCTGGCCGATGTCGGCCGCCGCACCGCCGACCTGCCGGCCGAGGCCCTGGCTCGCGCCAACGAGGTCCGGGCCCAGATCGAGCAGGGCATAGAGGATTTGCGTCAGTCCGCCCGCCGGACCGCCGAGGAGACCGCGGCGATCGACCAGGCGTTCCAGGAACGCGTCCGCCGCAACTACGACATGCTCAGCGAGGCGGTCGGGCGGATGGGAGGCGCGGCTCCCGCCGCCGCGCCGTCTCGCGCGCCGCCGCCGCTGAACCGTCAGACCCAGGCCGCCCCCCCGCCGTCGGCCGCCAAGCCGGCCAACGAACCCAGCGCCGAGGACGCCGGCTTGCGTCCGCGCCTGCGCCTGACCCCCACCGCCACCGACGACGAGTTCCGCTCGGTGTTCGACGCCGCCGGCGGCCGCAACGCCGCGCCGACCCCGTCCGGCGAACGGGCCGAACCGCAACAGGGCGGCCTGTCGTGGCGCAATCTGTTGTCGGGGCTGGAAAGCGTCGCGCCCGGCGACGCCGCCCTGGGCGAGAAGATGGCTGGCGAAATCTTGGCCATGGGCATCGATCCGACGGCCCTGCTGCCCCGCGCCCGCATCGACGAGATCGCCGCCGCGGTCCAGACCCATGACGAGGGCGGGGCGCGTGACGTGGTCAAGAAACTGGCGCCGGCCGCCATCCGTCGGCTGGTGCGGCGCCTGTTCTCCGACGCCACGCTGCGGGCCGACGCCGAGCGTTTCCTGCGCCGCTACGCCGGCATGATGGACGAGGCCTCCGAGCAGGACCGCGAGGGCTTCCTGGTGGCGGCCCTGCTGTCGTCCGACGCCGGCCGCGCCTACCTGCTGTTGGACGCGGCTTTCGGGGATCTGGCCTAGGGTGAAGAGGCTGTTCGACGCGGCGGCGTCCGGCGCGGCGCTGCTGCTGCTGGCCATCCCGCTGCTGATCGTGGCGGCGGTGGTGCGCCTGACCTCGCCGGGGCCGGCGCTCTACTGGTCGCGGCGGGTGGGACGCGGCAACGCGCTGTTCGCGATGCCCAAGTTCCGCACCATGCGGATCGACACCCCCGAGGTCGCCACCCACCTGTTGGCCGATCCCGACCGCTGGCTGACCCCGCCGGGCGCCTTCCTGCGCAGGACCAGCCTCGATGAGCTGCCGCAGCTGTGGAGCGTGCTGGTCGGCGACATGAGCCTGGTCGGGCCGCGCCCGGCGCTGTTCAATCAGGACGACCTGGTGGCCCTGCGGACGGCGGCCGGCGTCGAGACGCTGCGGCCCGGCGTCACCGGCTGGGCCCAGATCAACGGGCGGGACGAGATCGCCATTCCCGAGAAGGTGGCCCTGGACGCCGAATATCTCCGGCGCCAGGGGTTCTGGTTCGACCTGACGATCCTGTTGCGGACCGTGCTGCCCGTGGTCACGGGCAAGGGCGTGACCCGTTAGGCGAGCGCCGCGTAGGCCTTCTCCAGCGCCGCCACGAACACCGCGTTCCCTGCTAGGTCTCGGCTGAACACCGGCTCCAGTTTCAGGAACCGCGCCACGTCGGCCTCGGCGTCGCCGGTGCAGGCGGCCGCCGTCTCGACCAGCCGGTCGGCCAGCGGATCGACGATCTTCTCGCCCTCGGCGGCGCGGCGGCGGACGAAGTGCATCCAGGCGGCCAGGGGCAGGGCCAGGCGATCCACCGGGCGGCCGGCCGCCAGGGCGTCGGCGACCGTGCCGAGGATGCGGAACGGCAGCTTCTGCGAACCGTCCCAGGCGATCTGGCTCAGCAGGTGGCGGATCTCGGGATTGCGGAACCGGCCCAGGATCGCCTGGGCGTAGGCGGCCAGATCCAGGCCGCGCGGCGCGGTCAGGGTCGGGATGATGTCGTGGACCATCAAGTCCTCGGCGATCCTGGCCAGGGCCGGATCGCTGATCGCCTCGAACACCGTCTCATGGCCCTTCAGCAGGCCCGCATAGGCGATGGTCGAGTGGACGCCGTTCAGCAGCCGCAGCTTGGCGCGTTCGAAGCCGCGCACGTCGTCGGTCAGGGTCACGCCGACCGAGGCGAGGTCCGGCGCGCCGTCCCCTAGCACGTCCTCGACCACCCACTGGGTGAAGGCCTCGCGCTGGATCGGCCAGGCGTCGTTCAGGCCGGTGGCCGTCTCGACCCGGGCCCGCAGGGCGTCGTCGGTGGCGGGGGTGATGCTGTCGACCATGGTGCGCGGGAAGCGGCCCTCGGCCTCGATCCAGGCGGCCAAGGGCGGGTCGATCGCCTCGGCGAAGGCCACGACGGCCGCCTTCAGGCGCCAGCCGTTGTCGGCGAGGTTGTCGCAGGCCACCACGGCGTAGGGCGGCAGGCCGACCTGATGGCGGCGGCGCAGCCCCTCGACCACGTAGCCCACGGCGCTGATCGGAAGACGCGGATGGGCCAAGTCATGGATGATGTCGGGGTGGGCGGTGTCCAGCTTGCCGTCGCCGGTCAGGCAATAGCCCTTCTCGGTGACGGTCAGGGTGACCATGCGGGTGGCCGGCGCGGCCAGGCGGGCGAAGACCGAGGGCGGATCCTCCGGCGCGACCAGCACCTCCAGGATCGAGCCGACCACGCGGAAGGTGGTCTCGGCGTCCAGCTGGGCCAGGGTGTAGAGGCCGTCCTGCGGTTGCAGGGCGTCGCGGACCCCCGGGCTCTTCAGCGACACGGCGCAGATGCCCCAGCGCGGGTCCGTGGCGAGCAGTTGGTCGAAATAGAAGGCCTGGTGAGCGCGGTGGAAGGCGCCGGGGCCGAAATGCACCACGCCGACCGTGACCTTGTCGCGGTCGTAGGCGGGCAAGGCGACGCCGGGAATGGCGGCCGGATAGCTGACGGCGTTCAGACGCAGGGGACGGGAGAGAGTGTCGGTCACAGAGTCACGCCTTGTTTCCAGATGGCGATTTCACGCTCGCCGTTGAGTTCGGCCTTGGTCGGCTGGCCCGAGGCCGTGGCCACGACCAGATCCATCAGGGAGTCGGCCGCCGCGTCCATGGTCTGGCCCGATAGCACCACGCCGGCGTCGAAGTCGATCCAGCCCGGCTTGCGGGCGGCCAGGGCCGAGTTCGAGGCGATCTTCAGGGTGGGGGCGGGGAAACCCAACGGCGTGCCGCGGCCGGTGGTGAACAGGATCACCGTCGCGCCGGCCGCCGTCAGGGCGGTAGACGACACCGCGTCGTTGCCGGGAGCCTCCAGCAGGGTCAGGCCGTGCGGCCCCACCTGCTCGCCGTAGCGCAGCACCTCGACCAGCGGCGCGCGGCCGCCCTTCTGCACCGCCCCCAGGGACTTCTCCTCCAGGGTGGTGATGCCGCCGGCGATATTGCCGGGCGAGGGGTTCTCGTAGATCGGCTGGTGGTTGTCGATGAAGTAGCGCTTGAAGTCGTCGATCACTCCGACCGCCTCGTCGAACACCTGGCGGGTGGCGGCTCGGGCCAGCAGCACGCCCTCGGCGCCGAACACCTCGGGGATTTCGGTCAGCACCGGCGTGCCGCCGGCGTCGGAGACCTTGTCGGCGATGCGGCCGACCAGCGGATTGGCGGTGACCCCGGAGAAGCCGTCCGAGCCGCCGCACTTGAGGCCGACCACCAGGTCCGACAGCGGGGCGGGCTCGCGCCGGTCGCGCTCGGCGATGGCGACCAGTTCCTCGACGGCCTCCAGACCGTCCTCCAGTTCGTCCTCGACCATCTGGGTGGTGAACGAGCGCAGGCGTTCCGGATCCAGGCCCGGGGCGGATTCCAGCAGGGCCTTGAGCTGATTGTTCTCGCAGCCCAGGCCCAGGATCAGCACGCCGCCGGCGTTGGGATGGGCGGCGAGGCCCGCGATCAGCTTGCGGGTGTGGGCCAGGTCGTCGCCCAGCTGCGAACAACCGAACGGGTGGGGGAAGGCGAAGACGCCGTCGACCCGGCCGGCGAAGCGGGCGTTGGCCTTTTCGGCGATCCGGCGGGCGGTGTTGGCCACGCAGCCGACCGTGCACAGCACCCAGATCTCGTTGCGGGTGCCGACCCGGCCGTTCTTGCGGCGATAGCCCAGGAAGGTCCCGGCGGGCGGCGGCTCATGCGGCTCCGGATGGGCGTCGGCGTAGGTGAAGTCTTCCACGCCCGACAGGCGGGTCTCGACATTGTGGACGTGCACGTGGTCGCCGACCGCGATGTCGGTCGTGGCCCGACCGATCGGCCAGCCGTATTTGAGCACGTCCTCGCCCTTGGCCGCGGCGCGCACGGCGATCTTGTGGCCCTTGGGGATGTCGGCGCGGGCGACGAGCGCCAGGCCGTGCAGGTCCAGGGTCTCGCCCGCGACAAGTTCGCGCAGGGCCGTCGCCACATGGTCGCGCGGGTCGACGCCGTGGATCGATTCGGACGGGCTGGAGGTGGGTTCGCCTATCAAAGCCTTGGTCATTGGAACTTTTCGTGTTGCCATCCCCGTTAGGGCGACGGGGAAACCGGTGTCACCATAGGCAGTTCTGCCCGAAGGTGCATCTGTAGCGGCGTCGTCGTCCGTAGAGTATGACAAAACAAAACAACGATCGCCGCATGGAAACGCTTTGACCTCGTCCAAGACCCGCTTGCCGGACACCGACGGCATCGAAATTGAAACCGCCCTGGAGGCCGGCCTTGAGGGCGGCCGCAAGCGCGCCACCATCAACGACATCGCCCGCCTGGCCGGCGTCTCGAAGAAGACCGTCTCGCGCGTGATCAACCAATCGCCCTTCGTGCGCGACGAGACCCGCGAACGCATCGAGGCGGTGATCGCCGAGTGGGGCTATGCGCCCGATCCCCAGGCCCGGGGCCTGGCGTTCCGCCGCTCGTTCCTGATCGGCATGATCTACGACAACCCCAACCCGCAATATGTCGTCAACATGCAGCTGGGTCTTCTGGACGGCATTCGCGGGTCCGGCTTCGAGCTGGTGGTGCATCCCTGCGATCGCGCCAGCCCGACCTTCCTGCAGGACGTCCGCACCTTCGTCGAACGCCAGAAGCTGTTCGGCGTGGTGCTGCCGCCTTCGGTTTCCGAAGACGAGCGAGTGGCCAAGCTGCTGCGCGAGATCGGCTGCGAATATATCCGCATCGCCTCGGTCGAGCTGGACAAGCCCGAGCACATGATCGTCGGCCACGACCGCCTGGGCGGCGAGGCCATGGGCGCCTATCTGGTCGAGCTGGGCCATCGCGAGATCGGCTTCATCAGCGGCCTGCCCAGCTTCCGGTCGTCGCACGAGCGGCGAGGGGGCTTCGAGGACGCCCTGAACAAGGCCGGACTGGAGCTGAAGCCCGACTACGTGCTGCAGGGCGCCTACACCTTCGAATCCGGCCTGGCCTGCGGCGAGGCGCTGTTGGCCAAGACCCCGCGGCCGACCGCGATCTTCGCCGGCAACGACGAAATGGCCGCCGGTGTGCTGCAGGCGGCGCGCCGCGCCGGGCTCGAAGTGCCCGCCGACGTCACCGTGGTCGGTTTCGATGACTTCCAGATCGCCCAGGCCGTCTGGCCGCCGCTGACCACCATCCACATTCCGACCCGGGAAGTGGGCCGGATCGCCGCCGAGAAACTGATCGGCGCGGCGGTTCGCGAAAAGCGCGACCCCAACAGCACCATCCCCTATCTCGTCGTCCGGGAATCGTCGGGCGCCCCGCCGAAGGTGTAGGATCCTGGCGGCGCCTTTGGCTTGCATGGCGCCATGACACCGGTTACCAAGCGCCTCGAAAACGGCCCCAGGAAGCCGTCGGCGGAGTAGGGAGTAGGAAACGCCATGACCCGGCCTCTGGTTTTTCACGACGACCGCCTGTTTCCGGCCGACGGGCGCACGCGGGAGATCGCCCGGGCGCTGTACGGCCAGGTCAAGGCCCTGCCGATCATCAGCCCGCACGGCCACACCGATCCGGCCTGGTTCGCGACNCGGGCGCACGCGGGAGATCGCCCGGGCGCTGTACGGCCAGGTCAAGGCCCTGCCGATCATCAGCCCGCACGGCCACACCGATCCGGCCTGGTTCGCGACGAATGCGCCCTTCGAGGACGCCACCGACCTGCTGCTGGCCCCGGACCACTATCTGTTCCGCATGCTCTACAGCCAGGGCATCAGCCTGGACGCCCTGAAGGTGCGCTCCAAGGCCGGGGTCCCGGCCACCGACCCGCGCGAGGCCTGGCGGCTGCTGGCCAGCAACTTCCACCTGTTTCGCGGCACCCCGTCGTGGCTGTGGCTCAACCACGTGTTCAGCCAGGTGTTCGGCTTCACGACGTTCCTGAGCGCCGAGACCTCGGACGACTATTTCGACGCCATCAACGCGGCCCTGGCCACCGAGGCGTTCCGGCCCCGGGCCCTGTTCGACCGCTTCAACATCGAGACCCTGGCCACCACCGAGGGGCCGCAGGATCGGCTCGAGCATCACAAGGCCATCCGCGACAGCGGCTGGGGCGGCCATGTGATCACCGCCTATCGTCCCGACGCGGTCATCGACTTCGAGGACGAGCGCTTCGGCCGGGCCTTCGAGCGGTTCGGCGAGGTCTGCGGCCAGGACGTCACGACCTGGAAGGGCTATCTGGAAGGCCACCGCCTGCGCCGCGCGGCCTTCATCCAAGCCGGCGCCACCTCGTCCGACCACGGCCATCCGACCGCCGCCACCGCCGACCTGTCCG
>NZ_LMFQ01000005.1 GCF_001426905.1 Caulobacter sp. Root1455 | reverse complement strand
CGGCGTGTCACATATCGAAATAGACGCGACTGGCGCTGTGGTTTGGGATTTTCGACCCAAATTCACGCGACTATTCGATATTTCGCGCGAAATAGACGCGACTGACCGGATCATGCGGGAACCATAGCAGCCTTGACCCTTAAAATCGACTGACGACTGGTTCTGTACTCGCGCGCGAGCGCCGAAACGCTGTCGCCGTTGGTGAGGCGCCGCTGGATATCTGCGCGGCCATCGGGCGTCAGACTCGGCGGCCTGCCGAGGATCTTGCCTTCGGCCTTGGCGCGGCTAAGCCCGGCCTGGGTGCGCTCGATCAGCTGGTCACGCTCGAACTCAGCAACGGCGTTGATGACGTTCATCGTCAGCTTGCCCGTCGAGCTGGCCAGATCAACGCCGCCAAGCGCGAGGCAATGCACCCGCACGCCGATCTCGGCGAGCTTCGACACGGTGCCGGCCACGTCCATGGAATTGCGGCCGAGCCGATCGAGCTTGGTGACAACCAGCACGTCGTCGGGTTCGAGCCGGTCCATGAGACGATTGAAGCCGCTGCGCTGGCTGGTGGCGACGCTTCCGGAAATGGTTTCGGAGATGACCCGCCGCGGTTCGACCTTGAAGCCGGCAGCCTGAATCTCCAGCACCTGATTTTCGGTTGTCTGCCCGACCGTGGAGACGCGAACATAGGCAAAGGTGCGTGGCATGGCCGGTTTTGTCCGAAAAGGATGTCCGGAATATAACGCGCGTCCGGAATTGCTCCAAGCTAATTTTCGGACATAGCGGGCCCACCCGTCCGAAACCGAACGATTTCGGACGGGCCGAGACTCCAACGACTCAGCGAGGTCTCTGCAGCGCTCGGCGGGCCGGTGTCGCGATGCAGCCGGGCCAGGCCTGCAGGCGGTCCGTGAGGATCGCACGCAGCCGATCGTCCAATTCGTCGAAGGCGTAGACAAACGGGCCGGGGCTATGCGGGTCGTTCCATCGCATGACGGTTGAGAACGGATGGCTCCGTGCTTGGGGCCAGGCCAGCAAAGTCGCCACGGCGGCGTAGACATTCATGCGATCGCGCGGACCTTGATCGGCAAGCAACGCCGTGCCGTGCCGCCGGTCGCTGGCGCCGATGGAAAACGTCGCGCTGCCGTTGCGGATCTCGTCGAACTGGTGAGCGAACGTGGTCGTACTTCCCGGACGCCAGAGTACGACCTCGATCAGCGCAGTCGCGCTGACGAGGAAGGTCGCGGGTGTGCGCGGTAGCCACTGGGGGCCAGGCGGTTGCCCGCTCAGGGCTCGCATGAGGGCGTCTTCGAACGCCAGAGTGAATTCAGCGGGTCGGCCGGCGAAGTGTGTTGCGCCGATGCTGGTACGCGAGCCTTCATGAACGAAGCGCGCGGCGCCGTCCTGTAGGACAAGCCCGTAGCCGTCGAGGCCGGCCAAGCGGACTCGGTGCTTTGGACAACTGAAACGCCACGAGCTGGCGCTCGACGCCGAAACGAAGTGATCGCCAACCCTGTCCGCAGCGTCACGGCAACAGGCCGGGCAAGCCGCGCCACGAATGAAGGCAGGCCGGCTGAGCGCGAGCGGAGCCGCGATCGTCGCCGGGTCCGGCGCGAAGAAACGGCGCAGCTCGTTCGCATTCAGGCGCGTGCTCTCCGACAGCTGGTCGAACAGGCCGTCGGGTGGCGCAAGGTCTTGAGGATCGTCGCAACCCAGCCCGGACCAGAAGTCAGCCGCGGTGACGAAATTGTGGGCCGCCAGACGCGCCACCCACGACGATAGACCCTCGCCGGCCATTGGCCGGGGCGCGAACGGCAACGACGGCATCCTTAGCCTGCCGCAGCCCTCACCCGGCGCCGCATGGCGGCGGCGGTGCGGACATGGCGGGTGACATCGTCAAGTCGCAGAGTCTTCAATGTGATCTGTTCCTCGCCCGTGTCTATGGCGTGCACGGCGGCCGCGTTGAGCAGGCGGAAGGTCTTGCCAGGACTGCCGGCAGTCAGGTCGTGAACGCCGTCGACAAGTGGTTGATCGACCTGCGAAGTCCGGCGCAGCGGGAAGAAGGCGATCACCGACCGCACGATCGTCGCGTAGTCGGCATCGTTGCGAAGCCGCGTCAGCTGAAAAGGCTGCACCCGGCCTTCCACCTGGGGATCGGAGGTCAGGGCGTGGAGAGCTTCCATGGTGCCGAAACAGGCGAGCGACAGCTCCAGCCGGTTTGAGAGCCGGCGGAGCGCCGCCAAGGTCTTGCGCTGCGCTGACCCCGTGCCGATCACCAGGTTGTTGGTCTCGTCGATAATCAGCAGGCGGGCGCCAAGGCGCTTGAGCTGCAGGTGTACGATCCGCTCCATATCAATGAGGCGTCCACCCTCGGGCGCGCCAATGGCCTGCAGGATCGCGGAATAGAGCCGCGCTTCGTCGGCTTCCGGCGGGGCCTCCATCGCCACGACCTCGCTTGAGGTCCGGCCGGTCTCTGAGTCAAAGATCGGCGCGTGGGCGCGCATGAATTTCTTTAGGATCGTGGTCTTGCCGACGTCGGGTTCACCGACGACCAGCAGCGAAGGCATGCGGGTGCGGCGTGCGCCGCGCAGCAATTCGGCCATCCGGGTCAGCGCCGCTTCGCCCTGTGGATAGTGAACCCAGCGGTCGGCCAGGATCTTGGCGACTCGCGTCTCGTCGTCGGCGTCGGCTCCGCTCACCATTGCTCAATCTCCCCGATCCGACCGCTGATGGGCCCCAGCGCCGCGACCGGCTCCGGATCGGGCTGTGGCGGGTCAGGAGCCAACGCCGCCGCATAGCCGCGGTCGCGGCGTTCGGCGTCACGGCGCTGACGGCGGGTCTCGCTCTTGGCCCGCCCGACCAGCTCGACATTGCGTCGCCTCGCTTCGAACAGTGCGTCTTCATTGACGTGGGCCGCGCCCTCGGCGGCGAGGCATCGCCTGGCCGCCTGGAGTTCCCACAAACTCATGGGTGGCCGGGCGAGGTTGCGGTAGCGAATGGATTGAACGCCCTGCGCCGTGGGCACGTAAAGACGGGATAGGTCGCGCGGATCGTAGCGGACGATCAACTTGCGATCCCCAGTGTCGAACAGCGGCTCCAGGAACGGCTCGTAATAATGGATGCGGTTGAAGACAACGCCTTGGCGGGTGATGGCGCGCGAAACCGACGGCAGAAATTCGAAGGCCAGGCGCTCCGGATCGCTCGGCGTCCGCGGAACAAAGCCCTGGCCATCGGCGCCGCGGCGCCAGGCCACCAGCGGCGGCCGCCCCGTGACGGAATGGATCCGCATATTGTAGTCGCTGGCGATGAACCGCCAGAGCCAGGTCTCAAGCTCGTCCAGCGTGAGCGCGGCCGACCCGTCACTGTCATAGTCACGGCGCTGCGCGACATTGGAAAAGGTTGTACCCGGCAGCAGGTGCATCTCCTGCTGCGCGGTCCCGATCAAGCGCTCAATATGACCGCCATAGCGCGGCGCGCCCAGGGGCCGATAGTCGATCTCGATACCGAGGTTGGCGCAAGCCCGCTGGAACGTCGCGCTTCGAAAATCGGAGCCGTTGTCGCTGTGGACACCATCCGGCAAACCGAAGGCTGGCCAGTCCGCAGCCACATCCCGTTCCCTCAGGACGCCGGCCTTATCCAGAATGGCGTGACGTAGCGCTAGGCCGACGGATACGACCGATGGATCTTCCAGCGACACATGCAGGCCGGTGATGACGCGTGACGCGACGTCGATCACCAGTGTGACCCACGGCCGCCCGATCGGGCGGCGCGTCTCAACGTCCACGATCACCACGTCCACCGGAGAATGGTCGATTTGCCAGAGGGCGTTCGGCCGATCGACGATCAAGGCCCCAGGGCGCATGGTCTGGGCTTCCGCCGCTCCCCTCCCCTCACGACGGCCCGCGACCGTCTTGCGGCTGAGCTTGCGCAGTCGCCGGTGGACGGTCGAAATTGCCGGCGTCGCCAGTCCAGTCGCCCGGCAGCGCTGTGCAATCTCCCGATGCAAGGCCGCTGCAGACGGAGCCTGCTTGGTAAGGAAAAAGTCTTGGATCGCCGCGTCGATCACGGTCTCGATCGAGGCCGGGACGCGGCTGCGTCCTGGGCGCCAACCGCGCGCTTCACCCGTGATCGATTCCGCAGTTTGATCCGCCGCGAAGCGGCGCAGCAGCGTATAGAGTGTCGAGATATGCAGTCCGAGCCGGCTAGCAGCCTGCTCCATGTCGGCTCGGCTGCGCCTTGGCGCCTCGATTAGTTTTCGTAGTTCGGGCTGGCGTCCAAGCGCCTTGCGCCAGCGCTGCTCGGCCGCTCCTGTTAGAGGTAGATCCGGGCCAGCGGCCATTGGCGATCGTCCTCGCAAGCGCAGGTTCACCAAAAGAATGCCTGAGTCGATGCGGATGCGCAGGATCGAAATTAACGCGAACGTACGCCAGAGGGACACGTCCGCATCTTCACCCGCGACTATTCGATAATTCGCGTCTAGTTCGAACGGGCCGCCTGTTAGAAAACAAGGGTTTGCGCCGAAAATCAGTCGCGCTTATTTCGCTCTACGACAGAACGCTATTCGATAATTCGCGTCTAGTTCGAACGGGCCGCCTGTTAGAAAACAAGGGTTTGCGCCGAAAATCAGTCGCGCTTATTTCGCTCTACGACAGCAACACCAAGCCAAGCCATGTCATGGAGCATCCAGCGCAGTAGCCGAAGCAGCTCTATTCCGGCGGCTCGGCGTCAGTGGCGCGAGCAAGACGCTCAGGCGTCAGATCCAGCGGCCAGGCGGCGTGCGCGGCTTGGCCGTGACCGGCCGAAAGCGACGCGCGGGAAATGCGGCGAAGGCCTGCCGAGCGAGATTGGCAGGCGCTGTTTACGGGCAGATATGCCGCAAAGACTGAACTGGCGTCCAGAATGGCGATTGGGGCTGCCTGGCCAATGCGGCCACGGCGCCGCGCAATCGCACGTCGATGACGAGCGGCTACAGATGCGAATGCGTTGCAAGACGATCTGCTTCCTGGGCGCTCGTAACGCGCGGCAACGTCTGAGCGGATCATTTGGGGTGGGTAAAATTGAGATAATTCAGCCTATTGATTGATTTATCTCTCAGATCGGCCCGCCTGTCATGGATCCTGTCGAGGAGCAGGGTGGTCGCCCTGCCCTGCTCCGCACGCCTCCGTCGATCCCGCGCCTATGATGAGACGTCGTCCAGCGCGATATAGACGCTGGACACCTTGACGAGCGGCATCGTGGCCCCCGGCAGGGTGCTGTAGAGGATCACCTCGAAGCTCAGCGTGGCGCCGATGCCGGCCAGGGGCTGGCGGTTCGCCTGCAGCCAGCCGTTCACCAACCCGGCCAGTTCGCCCAGGGCCGCCGAGGTCGGCGCGGTCGGCGGCATCAGGCCGATCGGCAGGTCGATCACCGGACTGGCCGGATCGCTGTTCAGGGGGTAGCGGCTGTCGGCGCCGATCTGGGTGGTGAGGTAGGTCGCGCCGTCCGCGCCCAGAAGCTGTTCGAAGAACTCGTGCAGATAGGTGGAGATCGCCGCCGGCGGCGTCACAGGCGGATCGAGCGTGGCCAGGTTGTAGGTCGGGTAGCGGATCAGCGGCGTGATCGGGGTGGCGAAGGCCACCGGGATGGTCGTGAACACGAACGCGTCGTTCGTCTTGGTTCCGTTTTCCAGATCGACATTGCGCTGGATCTGGATCGCCGTGTCCGCCGACTGGAACAGGATGGCGCTGAGCTGGGGGAAGGCGATCGTCTGGGACTGGGCGTCCTTGGCCTCTCTGGTGGTCAGATAGGCCCCGGTGACGGTGTTGACGTACTGATAGGCGGCCAACGCGCCCGGAGGCGGCGTCACCGGCTGGACCGTGAACGTCTCGGGCAGGATCTGGATCAGCGGCAACGGGGCGCTGGCCCCGCCCACGTTGGTGACGACGATCACGGCCGGAGCCTGATCGTCGTTCAGAGCCACCTCGACGCGGAACTTCAGGTTCACCGGCGGCGGACCGGAAGGCGCCGCCAGTTTGAGGGTCGGCGGCGCCGGCGGTTTGGCCCAGTCGGCATAGGCCGTGGAGAATCCCGAGACCAGGGTGTTCCACGCGGTCAGCGCCGCGGCGGCGTTGACGTAGGTGGCGCTGGTCAGCTTGGTGTCGGGCGCCACCTGGGTCAGATAGGCGTCGAAGTCGGCGAAGATCGCCGGGGCGCATCCGATCAGGTTCGCCAGGGCGACGAACAGTCCTGTCGCCGGATCCTCGGGCGGCGCGGCGAGCGTGGCCGGCGCGTTGAACGACACGGTCGCCAGCAGCGAGTCCTGCGCGGCGCGCCGCGCCGTGTAGGTGAAGGTGTAGTCCCAGAGCGAGAGCTGGGCCGGCGTCGGATTGGCGATCCCCGAGCCCGCCCCGGTCTGGCCCTGGGCCGTCGGCGGCGGCGGCAGGGACCGCAGCGGAACCGGGAACTGCAGCGGGCCAGAGCCGATCGGATAGGCGAACGGGCCCGTGGTGAAGGCGATCCAGCTGCTCTGCGTGTAGCCGTCGATGCCCGGCACCTTGGTGATGTCGTTCTGCAGGTGGGTGAGCTGATAGCTCAGCGTCAGCGGGATCGAGGCCTCCAGCGTCGGATCCGAGCAGGTGAACAGGAAGGCCATCGCCGAGTCCGTGCTCGTCGCGCCCTTGGCGTTCAGCGCGATGCTGGACACCGACAGGGCGTAGTTGGGCAGGTCGAGCGGCGGCGCGGTGTTGACCGGCGCGCCATAGAAGGCGGGCGGGCTGGCCGTGCCGGGCGCTTGCGGTTCGTTGGTGGTCGCGCCGGTCACCGGCACCACGGCCACCGAGGTCACCGCCGAGGCGTTGGCCAGTTGCTGCAGCAAGGACTGCTTCAGCTCCTCCTTGGCGGCGGCCTTCAGCGTCGGGGCGTCGGCGCCGACCAGCACGGGCTCGATCGTGCCGGAGATGGTTTCGGCCAGGGCGGCCTTCTGGGCCAGGATGTCGAACAGATCGCCGGCCTGGTCGGGATCCTTGCCGGCCAGGGCCGCCACGATGAAGGCCGGCGCGGCGTAGGTCGGGGACAGGAAGGTGTCGATCGCGGTCAGCGCCTGGGCGCACCAGACGTTCAGGTCGACGCCCGTGAAGGTGGTCGACGCCCCCTCCCCCGGACTCAGGCCCTTGCCGGTGACATAGGCCGGCAGCGTGACCGTGCCGGAGGATTGCGACTTGGCCACGGGCTTGGGCGCGTAGAACACCGGCTCGTCGCCCACGGTCATGGTCAGGCCGACATTGGAGCCCTGGGCGGCGAACCGCGCCGCCCACACGGTGTAGAGCTGGTTGGCCAGGGGTTCGTCGGGGTCGGCGGGGCCGGCGCCGACGCGATACTGCCAGGCGCTGGTGACGAACGCCGTTTCCATCTGCTGGGCGAACGGCTTCAGGGCGTCCTGCGAATCCTGGGCGGTGGTCGAGTACGGCAGGATTTCCGTCTGCACGGTCACGCCGCCGTCGACGTCGAGAAGTTGCGCGTCGACCAGACGGGGATTGCGGCTCTGCATCAGGAACAGGCGCAGCCGCACCACATTGTCCGCCACCACCTGGGTCAGGTCGATCGGAACGGTAAGCGTGGCGCCGACGGGGCCGCTCGGCGCCGTGCCGCCCGCCGCGGCCGCGGTCGTCTGGGCGCACTGGTTGGCGAAGGCGACGAACTTGGCCGCGAGCGCGGCATCCATGTCCTGGACGCCGCCGGTCAGGCTGTTGAGCAGCGAGAAGGTGACCGCGGGGCCGCTGACTCCGGGCACGTTCTGCCCGTCGTAGTTCTGGTTGAGCTGGTAGTAGACGGCGGCGAACACCTTGGCGTCGTTGGCGGCGGCCGGGGCCGGAACGCCCCCGGAGGGCTGGTAGGCGTCGGTGTTCAGGGCCAGCGTGATCTGGAGCTGGGGCGCGCCCGCGCTGCCCGTGTAGACGTAGGACGCGCTGACGTTCGGCCACTGGCTGAGGGCGATGAGTGTGTCGGTATAGGTGATGGCGACAGGCGGGTTGTTGAGCGGCCCGTCATAGCCCGCCGGCGGCGTGTTGAACGGCGTGACCGTCTGGTTGCCGAACAGGTCCAGCCAGCGAAGGCTGAGCTGCGCGACGCCGCCGACCCCCTGATAGGGGTTCTGGGCGGCTGGCGGCAGGTTCGGCTGGGGATTGGCCGGCGCGGGGTTGATCTTGGTGTTGTTGTAGACGTTCAACGCCTGCTGGTAGGCGATGGTCGGCGACGCCGCCTGGCTTTGCAGCATCATGCGCCGCGACGTCGGGTTGCGGATGTCGGCCTGGGTCTGGGCCGGCGCGTTTGCCCGCATCAGCGCGCTCTTGGTGTTCGGCGCCGACGACGAGCCGTCGCTGGTCGGGCCGAACGGCAGGCCCGGGGCGCTCAGGGTGAAGAACTGGTTGCCCAGGAAGCCGGCGTCCAGCAGCGAATACAGCGAGAACATGTACTGCTGGCCGTAGGTGGCGTCGGTGCTCGCACCTGGGGGGGCGAGATTGGCGCGGGTCAGCGTCAGGCCGACGTTGCCGACGCCGATCGACGGGTTCGACGAGAAGCTCTGGGGATCGACGTTCAGCGTCGGCGTGCCGGCCAGCAGGCCGGCTTGGCTCTGCGCCATCGCCCCCACCTGCTCCAGGGTCAGTCCGAAATAGCCGGCCACGCTCGAGAAGGTGTCGCCGGCGGCCGCCACATAGGTCACCGGCGGGATCATCAGGACCGCGTAGAGGGCGGCGGTGACGTTCGGATTATAGGCCTGCAGCTGGGCGGAGGTGATCGGCGCGAGCGCGTTCTTGGAATAGTAGTTCGCGACGGTGGTCCACACGTCGCCGCCGGCGACGTCGGCCGGCGTCACTTCATGGAACATGCCGTTCAGGACGATCTGGGCGCTCTGGGCCAGGGCCGCCTGGGGATTGTCGCGGGCGACCTCGCCGGCCGTCATGCCGTAGCGGAGACCGAAGGCCGCCAGGCTGTCGCCGGCTTCGAACACGGCGGTGTTGGGGGCGGACTCTGACACGAGCACCAGGGTGGACCGAGTCGGATCGATGCTGGCGCTGGTCAGGATCGCATTGCACACATTGCTCAGGCGCGCCCCCACCGGCGTTCCGGCGGACCGGGCGTAGGTGACCACCAGCGTCAGGGTCGCGTAGCCGGCCGAATTGAAGAGGCCGGGCGGCAGTTGCGCGCCCTTGACCAGTTCGTCCCAATAGAAGCTGAACCCGCCGGACTGGACCGTCGAGATCTCCCACAGCAGGCGAATGGCGTCGGCGGGCTGGTTGAACAGGTCGTTGACGACCGGCGGCGCTTCTTCGACCGCGAAGCTCGCCTTGAACCGCGGCGGCGGCGGATTGGCCTTGGTGGACAGGTTGGAGCGCGTGATGAAGGCGTAGACGTCAGAGGCGGCGTGGCCGACCAGGCCGGGAATGTTGGAGCCCTGGTCGGCATAGGCGACCAGCACGCCGTTCGCGATGTTCGGACCCAGCGTGTTCATCTCGATCAGGATGCGCTCGAGCAGAACCGCGTCGCTCGGCGTGGGACCGATCAGTTGATAGACATTGGGCGCCATTTGGGTGACCGGCGGCGTGTTCCCGTCGCCGGGAGGCAGCACGGTGTTGGAGTTCGCCGTCGGGGTCTGGGCGCCCGCCGCCTGTTCCAGCTTGCGGATCTGGAAGTCGATGCGGGTGGCGTAGGCGTAGTCGTCGACCGCGGTCACGATCGGGAGCTGGGTGGCCGGATCCGTTGTCAGGGTCGCCGGCGCGAACACCGGCAGATAGCTCATGGCCGCCGACAGCGGCATGTCCTCGGTCAAGGCGGCCTGCTGGGTCTCGATCCGGCTCAGCAACGCGGGGGGCAGCCGCCACAGATAGGGCTGGGCCTGGCCCGAGCCGCCGGTCGCCGCCGTCTGCGACGTTCCGGGCGGCGCGGTGATCTGAGTGATCTCGCTCATGCCCGAGGTGTTCCACGGCGCGTAGCCGGCGGCCGCGAACTGCTGGGGCGTGAGCGCCAGCGGGGGCTCCGGCGCCAGGGTGAGATCGGGATCCACGGTCGAGGCGCTGGGATTGTAGCCGTAGGTCACCGCCCAGTTCAGCACGACCTTGAGATTGGCCGCGGCCAGGGTCAGGTCGGTGTCGCCGCTGGCGTTGGCGACGGAGCCGTTGACCTGCACCCAGTCCAGCTTGGTCGTGTCCTTGTTCAGGGTGACCGTGTAGGGGACGCCATAGGTGGTGACCGGGAACTGCTGGCCGGTGAGCTGATAGAGGCCGTATTCCGACTGGTTGGTCGGATACAGGAACTTCGGCGACAGCGTCAGGCCGGTGGTGTTGGGCAGGCGCAGCCCCTGGAGCATGAAGCGCGAGACCATGCCGGCGGTCTGGCCCACGGTCTCGCCCGCCGCCACGCCCTGGCTCAGTTGGTCGCCGGTCAGCAAGTCCAGCTTGGACAGATGGACCAGCGGCTCCTGCTTGGCGTCGAAGATATCCGCCAGGGCGAGGTTTTCCGTCCGCGCCACGAACGCGGTCGCGCCGACGCCGAACCGGCCGAGCAGCGCGCCCAACGTGTCCCCGGCGACGGTGGTGTAGACCAGCGTCGGTATGATCAGCGGCGCTCCGACCAGAAGCAGGGTGTTCAGGTCATAGAGGCTGGTCTGGGCCGCCAGGACGTCGATCGAGACGTTCAGCGCCTTGGCCACGCTGTCGAAGCTGTCGCCGAGCTGGGTGGTGGCGGACGCCGCGCCAATGGTGATCGTCACGCCCGCCTGCAGCAGGTTGGTGGCGTTCTGGTTGCTGACGATCAGCGCCGCGGGGGTGGTCGTGAACTGCGGCGCGCTGAAGCGGGCCGCGATGGCCGACAGCGACTCGATGATCGTCGTCGCGCCGTCGACCCGGCTCTGGACGCTGGCGGTGACGCCGTCGAAATAGAGCGTCCCCCCGACGGTCAGCGGGTTCTGCGGATTGCCGTTGACCAGGTCCTCGAAGGTGAAGCGCGGATTGGCCTCGCCCGTCTGGACGAAGGCCATGATCGAATTGAGGGAATCCTTCGGCCGCAGCGCGTAGGGGAACGAGGCGTAGCAGTCGATCGCCGCCTGCAACAGTTGCCGCGAGATCATGGCGAAGGCGTCTTCGAACAGCACCTGAGCCAGGGATTCCGGCGTCTCGTCCAGCGACAGCGCCTTGGGGGCCGGCGCGTTGATCTCGTTGTTCAGCGTCGCCGCCAGCTTGTCGAACGCGGCGATCACCGCGGTGCGATAAGCCGGGGTGATCGCGGTCCAGGCCTCGAAGTCGATCGTGACCGTGCCGCCCCCCGTGGTCGGCGCCGGCGACGGCACGGTCAGGCTCAGGCCCGGCATGACGGGGAAGATCACCGCCCCGGCCTTCAGCGCGTCCTGCTGCGCCTTGCTGGGATTGGTGACGAGATCGACGGTGAAGTTGGCCTTCAGGAACGCCAGGATGTCCGAGGCCGCGAGCGCCGGTTGCTGGGCGGGGTCGGCCAGAACCGCCAGGATCTCCTTGAGGGTGGCGACGCTGACCGGCGTCTCGGCCTGAGCCGCGCTGTCCGGCGTCGCCGGGTGGGACGCGATGACCCAGGGCAGCAGGGCGTCGCACAGGGCGGCGAACGACGAACCGGTCGCGTTGCCGTCGCCGGCCGCGGTCGGCGCGTCCATCGAGAACAGGGTCACGAAGGCGCCCTGCTGGTTGGCCAGGCTCAGCTGTTTCATGTCCGGCGCGAGCACGGTGAACTGCGGCGTGAGCACGATGGTCAAGGTGGGCGTCGTGTCGGCGTTGGCATCGGCGGATGCGGAGGCCGAAAGGCTCATCACGCGCGGCTGCGGCGCGAACCGCAGCGCCACCTTGGCCGGCCGTTCCAGAGCGCGCGGCCGGGCTTGGGTCTCGACCTCGCCGAACGCCGCGAAGGCCAGCATCTTGGGCTGGGGATCCCAGGGCGCGGTGCTGTCGGAGCCGATGGTCATGTCCTCCGAGATCGTCGTCGCGAAGGAGAAGCTGATGGAGAAGGAGAACAGGCCAAGATCGATCTTGACCGAGACCGAGACCGAGACGGACGCCGACACCGACATCGGAATGGCGCGATACGACTCGTAGGTGATCTGCAGCGCCAGGACGATCGACACCGACACGCTGGCCGAGATGATCGCGAAATTGATCGTGCCGTAGAGCTTGCCCTGAATGCCAAACTGGCCCCGCAGCCAGAAATAGTTGTCGGCCTGGACCTCCTTGTTGGTGGCGGCCAGGGCCGTGCCGTTGGCCACCGTCACGGCGTTGGACCCGTCATAGGGATGCCAGGGCGCGAACACGCCCTGGATGATGCCGAAGAAGGTGACCGAGAAGCCCGCCGACAGGATGCCTTTGTCGATCGAATAGCCCAGCCCCATCTGCAGGCCGATGCCGAACTCGATCACCGGATCGAAGGTCCCCTTGTCGGTCTTGGGGATCTTGGTGGAGGTGGCGTTGCTAAGCTTGGAGAAATAGAATCCGCCCGATCCCATCACCGGGAACGGGCCGACGATGGCCTGGATCGTGAACGATCCGGAGAAGTCCATGTTGTAGGGGAAGCCCAGGTCGAACGTGAAGTCGCCGTTGGTGTAGATGGCGATGCCGATGGTCGGCAGCGTGACGTTCAGGGCCCCGAAGTTCAGTTGCCGGATCGAGCCGGGCAGCACCAGGTCAAGCTGGTACACGCCGATGGTCGGCGTCACCTTCTTGTACATGATGTCGATGGCCAGATCCTTCAGGACCGGGATCTTGTCGCCGTTGAAGCCGAGCCTCAGGCCGTAGAGGTCAGGATCGTTGAACACGACCATGACCTCGATCGAATAGAGACTGCTCTTGGCGTCGCCGACGCGGAACAGGCCGATGTCGGTGGCGATCAGCCAGTTGCTGTCGGCGTTGTAGCGCGGCTGCTTGGCCTGGGTGCTGGTGGGGTCGACGGGATTGCCGCTGCCCGAGCCGGTCGAGGGGATCTGCTCCAGGGACTTGATGACGGCCTGGGTGCTGCTCATGTCGCTGGCGTTGATCGACACGTGCTGGCCCAGGGCGAGCAGGCGCAGGTCGAACAGCGCGTTCCCGCGGCCCGGCACCTCCGGCATCTTGGTGACGTCTTGGCCCTTGGTCGGGTCGTCGCTGAACAGCGGCTGAAATGAAGGGTCGGACGACAGCGGCGAACGGCCGGAGATCGTGAACAGGACCTTCCCGGTCTTGGGATCGCGGGCGAAGTTGAAGCCGTCGATCACCAGGAAGCCGAGGTCGATCGGCGACGACAGCGTGTAGCCGGCGCTGACCGTCGTCGGCGCGTTGGCGGCCAGATGGAAGGTCAGGAACAGGCCGTCCAGCGAGATCGAGTTCAGCACCGCCCATGGACCGGACAGCGAGAAATACGAGCGGCCGGTCAGCTGCACCAGCGAAGTGATCAGCGATCCCAGGCTCCACCCGTTCAGGGTGACGGTGATGGTCTCGGCGGTGCTGTCATAGGTGCCGGTGACGCCTTCCCACTGCACCGCCAGCGTCGAGCCGCCGGCGCTGCCGGGCTGGTTGAACGCGTAGGCGATCGAGACGGTGAGCCCCTGGACCGCCGCCACCGAGATCGTGCCCAGCACCGAACCGGAGAATTCGCTGCCCGCGGGCTTGGAGCCGTCATAGGCCAGGGCCAGATCGGCCGTGCAGGCGATCGGCAGGCCCGGCAGCACCGTCGTCTCCCAGGTCAGGGCCCCGGCGATGGTGTATTGCGACTGGGCGCCCGAGGCCGTCGGGATGATCGCGCCGACGGCGAAGCGATCGACGATCAGGGTCTTGGGCAGGAAGTCCGGCAGGAACTTGTCCAGATCGGTGACCGCGAACAGGTCGCGCAACAGCGACCCCAGGTCCAGCGGCGCGGCCAGGGAGCTCTGCAGCCGCCATTGCGGCGAAGTCCCCTGCCCTTCGTAGGCGATCAACATGTCGATCGCGATCGGCCCGACCGCCATCAGGCCCGACATCGAGGCCGAATAGGCGGTCGAAGGCGGTTTGGCCGCCGGCGGCTGGGTGGGCTGCGGCGTCTGGGCCGACAGCGCCATGCGCATGCCGTCCAGCCTGATCAGCGGCTGGCCGTTCCAGGTGATGATGTCGACGGTGACGTCCAGCCCGAACGAGAACGCATAGCTGGTGTTGGGCGGATCGATCATCAGCTGCACGTCGCTGAAGACCACGGAGATCCCGTCCGGCATCTGGACCAGGCCGCCGGTCACGGCCGGCAGCAGGTTGGCCAGCGAAACCTGGCCCTGGAATTCCGCCAGGATCGTGAAGTCCTGGTCGATCGACAGCGCGAACTCGCCGCCCGGATTGCCCTGCGCGTCGGTGAAGACGGTGGGCATGAAGGTGAAGGTGGTCTCGAACAGCAGAAGCTGGCGGGAAGCCCCGGTCGGATTCAGCACCGTCCAGTGCAGGTCGAGTGATTTGATGGTGAGGTCGAAATTGCCCGAAGGGTCATTGATCAGCTGGTACTGGAACCCTTCGAGCGTTCCGATCGAAACGGCGGTCGAGGTGATGGTCGGGACCGTCTTGCCTTTCGACATGACAGTCGAAACCAGCAGCCCCTTGAACGCGATCTCGGTGAAGAAGCCCTGCAGCGGCGCGGGGACGTAGGCGATGTAGTTGGCGTTGACCCCGGCTATGGTGGCGATGTTCGCCGGCGTCAGGGGCGTGGTGGCGCCCTCCGGCGGCGCCAGGGCGATGGCGAAGTTGTTGGTGGCGCTCTGGATCTGCACCGTGAATCCGAGCGCGAGCGGCGGCGAGGTGGTGGTCGTGACGAGGCCGCCGAAGGTGTAGCTCACCAGCTGTTCGGGCGGCGGATCGTCCTCGTTCACCGGACCTTCGGCCGGCGGGGCCGGCTCGATCACGAAGCCGAA
This sequence comes from Caulobacter sp. Root1455, assembly GCF_001426905.1. Classification (GTDB taxonomy): domain Bacteria; phylum Pseudomonadota; class Alphaproteobacteria; order Caulobacterales; family Caulobacteraceae; genus Caulobacter. The sequence goes on along the minus strand of NZ_LMFQ01000005.1, from coordinate 85,472 downwards.
GAAGGGATCGCTGGCTTCCAGGAACAGGAAGGTGAACGTGGCCGCGGACAAGGGGGCCGTGAGGTTCATCACCGGGAACGGCGTGTCGTCGTTGACGCCCGAGGCGTCGATCGGCCCGGACATCACCAGCGGATTGGGGACCGCTGCCCCCGTCAGGTTGGCGATCTGAAGGACGGTGTTGGCGTAGAGGCTCAGGGTCAGGGCGCCGGCGAAGGTCATGCCGGGCGTCAGGGCGACCAACGCCCCGTCGGAGGCCGGCCAGGCGGCCGTGCCGGCCGCGGTGGAGAACAGCAGGCTGGACTGGCTGAACGTCAGATTGTCGAACACGCCGCCGACCATCCACGGAAAGCCCGTTGGGAAGGTCCAGCCGGACAGGTCGGTGCGGATCTGCACCAGCAGGACGGCCCCCGCGGTGTCCGGCAGGGTGAAGGTCAGGGTGACGGCGGTCTGGGCCGCCGTGGCGCCGAACACGCCGTTGGTGAGGCTGGCGGCGGTGATCGTGAAGCTGTCGCCGACCACGGCGCCGACCTGGCCCTCGCCCACGGACAGGCCGTCGGTTCCAGCCAGCACGAAGGCCTGCTTCAGCAGGGCGTCGAAGCCCGGCGGCGGCGTCACGCCGTTGCTGGTCAGATAGGTGGCGTCGAGCACGACCGGCCAGGTGGCGGAAGCGAAGGCGGCTTGTAGCGTCTGGAGTGACAAGGCCGCCCCCTATCCGTTGAAGAACAAAGGAAGATGGTCGCTGGTGCTGCGGATCTTTCCGTAGACGCCCCAGCCGTGGAACCACGCCCGGACACCCTGCTGCTGGGCGAATTGAGGCGCGATATCGGGGGCTTCGCCGTTCACCCACTGGGCGTTCAGGCCGGCCCAGTCCCAGTTCAGCTCCACGTTGAAGGCCTGGGTTCCCTGCGGACAGCCGCCTGGGTTGGCGCCCGCATTGGCGTAGGGGGAGCCGACAACGCCGTTGATCACCGTCAACTCCGCCGCGGCCGGCAGGCCGCCCGCGCCGGCCAGGTACAGGACGTTGTCGATGGAGGCGTTGGCCGCGCCGTTGCTGTCGCCCGAGTAGAAGTAGGCGGGATAGTAGGCGGGCGACTGGTTCTCGCTCCAGCAACGCGCGCTGTCCGTCGGACGCATGTGCGTGGCGAAATAGCCGGCGTAGCCGAGCAGAGGGTTGGGCATCGGCCCGAAGGCGGGCTCCAACGCCACGTTGTAGCCCAGGGCCGTGAGCGGGGCGTAGCAGTCGGTGTAGGTGCTGTCGGCCACCCGCAGCAGCGTGAGATTGAAATCGCCCAGCACCAGCCGCAGCTCGTTCATCGCCCCGGGGGCGGCGATCGCGGCCATGGTCGTCATGTTCTGCAGGAAGGCCGTCGCCCCTACGAAGTTGGCCGGCGAGTGCACCGTGAAGATGTTGATGGTCCGCCCCCCGGCGTCGAGGAACGTCGTCTGGTAGGGGTGACGCACATCGAGCCCGAAATTGACGTTGGGCGGCGGCATGCCGACCGTGCCGGGGAACTGGACCCGGGCGGCGGAGTAGTTCCCGACAGGCAGGCAATTGTTCCACGGCGCGGGATAAGCCTGGGCCATCGGCACCCCCAGGCCCGGCACGGTGGGACCGACCCCGCCGTTCCACTGGTCCGGACCTGTGAAGGTGACGCGGTCGGCGCGGAAGAAGACGCCGACGGCTTCCTTGTTTCCGGCGATCAGCGGCGGCACCAGACACCAGTTCGGGTCCAATCCCTGCAGATGGCCCAGCAGGGCCAGCATCCCTGTCTCGCCGCCCCCGCCGCACAGGACGCCGCGGTTGTTGTTGTAGGGAGTCTCGACCTCGACGACGATGAAGATGTCGGGATCGGTCTCGGTGACATGCCTGGAGATGTAGGTCAGCCGGTCCGCCGAGGCGGCCTGCTCCGTCCCGGAAGATCCCCTCTTCCGCTTCGCCTGCGGGTTCTGGATCTTGTTGATCGCGAAGTTTTCGATGTTCCAGTAAAGAACCCGGGTCATGTCGAAGCTCCCCCGGAAACCGCCGCGGACTGGCCCTGGTCCTGAACCAGGGCGCCGTACCAGCCCAGGGCCCCCTTCCCGTCAGGCGAGCCGAACACGAACAGGTCGATGCTCGATCCGGACGGCAGCTTGGCTATGCCCAGGAAGCTGAGCGAGATGTCGCTGAGCCGAAGGGTGAAGGCGTCGGGCCCGCCGCCCGCCACCGGACCCAGCGACAGCGAAATGGTGTCGACCTTCAGGTTGACGACGCCCTGCAGGCTGAAGGCGCTGGCGCCGGGCGAGGCCCCGGGCAGCTGCAGGCCGGCGAACGCCGCATAGCTGGTCGCGCTTTGAAGGGTCTGGGGACTCCACGCCATCAGCAGGGTCGAATTGAAGCCCGCCGCCGAGGCCAGCGCGCCCGGGCCGCCCATGTTGATCAGGCAGGACACGCCGTACCAGACCTGGGTCACCGCCGTCTGCGGCGGCGCGCCCTCGTCCAGCACCACGGGCAGATAGCCCCGCGCGGCGGGCGTCGTGCCGGCCGCCGAGACGAGGAAGGCCTGCGGCTGCAGCGTCAGGCCCGACACCACGCTGCCCTCGCGCAGCAGGCTGTTGGCCAGATCGAACGCCAGATTGTCCTCGACGATCGTGTAGGTGGTGACATTGGGGCTCGCCACCGGCGAGGACATGTCTATGTGCAGGTTCGAGAACGCCAGGCCCCCGCTGGCCGTGGCGGGAGGGGCGTCGGCCGCCATGCCGTAGGACATCAGGTCGAACGCCGTGTCGGCCTGGCTCATCAGGACGGCGAAGTTGAAGCTGCCCGTGATCAGGATCCGGCTCAGGATGCTGGGCGGCGTGCCCTTGTCGTTGTTGGTCAGGGTGTTGAAGACGACCTTCGAGACCAGCACCGATCGCAGCACGTTGCTGTCGGTCACCATCACGGTGGGCACGTCGCTCTCGAACAGATAGGTGCCCTGCCCGCCCTCGCTTTGGTAGTAGCCCGTCAGCACCACGCTGTTGGCCGCCTGGCGGGTGGCGTTGAAGAAGGACGCGGTGACCTTCGAGCCGAACAGCACGTTGGTCGTGACCTGCACGTGACTGCGGAAATCGACCAGGGCGCTGTTCTCGAACAGGCTCTGGAGCTGCAGGACGGTGAAGTCGTAGGCGCCGCTCGACGGCAGGGCCAGGGGCAGCGAGGGCGGCGCGCCCCCGGCCACGCTCTGCGCGAAGGCGGGCAGCTGGTAGTCCACCAGGCCGAACAGGCTGCTGGAGCCGGGGATCTTCAGGGTCTGTCCGTCATAGCTGACCGGGCTGACCGAGACGCCGAAATGGTGGGCGCGGAAGTTGGTGAAATTGATCCCGGCGGCCAGGCCCGCCAACTGGGGCGGCAGGTCGGTCGGCGAGATGTCGGCGCCCAGCACCAGGATTCCCCGCCATTCGGGGTTGGTGACGATGTCCGCGAAGTTGCTGTAGAGGGTGTTGCCGCCCTGGGCGGCCTTCATCGCGATGTCGATATATTGCCTGAGCGCCTGGGACAGCACGGCCACGCCGATGCTCGGGTCGGGGTTGGAGAAGTCGTCCGGATCCGTCCAGGCGCTGGGCTTGTCGACCAGGTCGCTCAGCGTCCCCTCGCAGAACTTCATGATCATGACGTTGCTGACATTTGACGAGGCGGACTTGGCGCCGACGTTCGCCTCCATCTTCCAGCCCGCGATGTCGACGACATTGGCGAACTGGCCAAGGTGGGCGGGGTTGGTGATGACCGCGAACAGCTGGTTGGTCTGGAACAGGCCCTGCAACACCGCATCGACGTTCTGGAACGACATCTGCGAGGTGGGCGTGCCCAGGTCGTCGGACTGGGCCAGGATGACCGCTTCGTAGTTCGAATGGCCGCTGCTCTGGTCGAGTTGGGCCAGCAGCCCCTGCGGGGTCGTGCCGTTCGGCGTGATCGTCGCGCCGACGGTCGCGTCGGCGGTCGCGTTGAGCGCGGCCAGGCTCGCGGCGCGAAGCGTCTTGGCGGCCTTGGCCTGGGCGCGCGCCAGGCTCTGCAAGGCGTTGCGGCGGGTGGCGCTGAGAACCTTGCTTTCGTACTCCCCCCAGCCGGCGACGGGGATGGCGCCCGAGGCGCCGGCCCAGGCGACGATCGGGAAATCGACGGCGCCGATGGAGGTGGTCGGCCGCAAGGCGCCGGCCACGGTCTTGCTGTTCCCGCTGAACGCGCCGCCGGGGCCGTAGAGCGCGTTGCCTTGCGGCTGGGCGCTGTAGGTCGGCGTGGAGCCCTGGCCTGGAACCACCTGCGCCCAGCTGGTGATGTAGGTCGGGGGATTGGTGACCGGCAGCGTGGGCTGGGCCTTGCCGGTCGTCGGGTTGGCGATGTCGGACGGCGGCAGGGGAAACTGCGGCGTGTAGGCCGGGCAGACGCCAACGAACCGCAGCGCGTCCGCAGACGCGGCGCCGACCGGATCCAGAGCGAAGTTCTCGGTGCCGGCCAGGCCCGGGATCAGGACCACGGTCCCGTTCGTTCCCGCCGCGCCGGTCAGGTAGTCCCCCGCCGGGGTCATGTAGACGTTCGCCTGGACCGGCAGGAGGTTGGCCCCGATCTGCAGCGGGCCGACGGGCTGGAAGATGAAGCCGCCGTCCTGGGGCGACGGTCCGGTCGCGAGGCTCGCGGTGCTGCGCGGGGTCAGGGCCACCGGGTCGTTGTTGACCGTTCGGAACAGGCTCGCCAGCGCGGCGGTTCCCGGCGCCGCGGCGATGATCGTGCGATAGATCCCCGCCGCGGGGTTCGAGGCCGGGCCGGTGCACAAGGGGTCGATCGGATCGAAGGCCGCCACGTAATCGAGACTGGGCGTGTTCGTCACGTCCAGAACCTGGAATTGCTGCACCACGTCGCTCGCGGACGACGCCTGGCCGAAGGCGTACTGCATCCCGATCAGGAAGCCGCCAAGCTGGCTGGCCACGGTCAAGCCGCCGCCCAGGACCACGCAGCCGGCCGACGGCCCGGCCAACGGGATGACGGCGAGGTTGGACGGAACGGTCAGCTGCAGCGCCTGAGGCGAATTGTAGCCTATGCCCGGCGCCTGCGGGCCGTAGAACTGCAGGGTGTCGTTCTGCACGCTGATATAGACGCCCGCCGCGATCGACAGCCACATGTTGAGGCCGACCAGGGAATTGAAGCTGCTCTGCAGCGTCCATCCGGCCGACTGCTGGGAGAACGAGAAGGCGAAGCCGTTGGAGGCGTTCGGCGCGTAGGTGGGCGATCCGAACACCGGCGGATTCGCCGCGCGCGGCAGCCAGACGAAGTATCGCCCGAAGAACGTGCCGCCGTCGGCGAGCCACGCCTGCACCGCCCAGGCGAAGGTGTTGGCGGTCGCGGTGTCGGTGAAATTCGGCGCCAGCGGGGCGAACAGGAACGACCCGCCGTAGGTGTTCAGCGCGTCATCCAGCGAGATCGGCTTGTTGGGATTGCCGCCGCCGGGCGGGAACATGTAGCCGCACCATGCGGTCGAGCCGCCACCTGCGACTTGATAGAGGTCGGACTCGGAGACTTGCTCGAATTGTACCGACATCTTTGGAATCTCCGACGATGGCGCCGTCCTGCTGCATCGGGAGCACCCCCTGAAGCGGCCAGGAGGCGATCGCACCGGTAAATCGTGTCGGCGGGATCATCTCGGACGAGAAAGTGCAGTCCAAAACGACCATGCCGTTCGACAAGGCGGAGGGTGGCGTCAGCGTCAGCTGCGCGCCCTTGTTCAACTTCAGATCGCCGATAACCAGGTCAAATGGCGTCACGGACATGGATGCCGATGGCAGCAGAAGACTGCTGTAAAGAAGCGTCGTGCCCGTCAGGTAATCGACTTGGGCCCCGTAGCGCGCGCCGTTGAGGACTATTGTTCTCGCGCTGAGGTTTCCCGTGAGATTGTAATTGACGCGAAATAACTCCAAATTGTCCGGCGAAATCCAGGTTGTGATGTCGCCCTTGAACGGAACACTTTTACCGGTGGCGTCGACGACGGCGAAGTCTCCAACCAAGCTCGACGGACTGGGCTCCTGAACGACCGCCAGACTTATGGCTCCGCTTGCGCTCATCCCATTGGCCGCCACCGAGAAGTTGTGCGTCGGGGCGGCGTAGGTGAGGACGGCGTCATCGACGAACTGACCGTTCAGGGTCAGTTTGACGCCGACCTGCGCGACAGCGCCGCTGACGGCGTAGTCGATGGTCAATCCGGAGATATCGCGCTGGCCGGACCAATCTTGAGCCCGCGCCAGCGCCCCCGAAAATAACACAAAGACCAGCGCCAGAACGCTGAAGCGGAGCATCAAGCCATCAGGCCGAGGTAAGCGTCCAGGTGGCGATCAAGCCGCTGTAGTTGTGTTTCGGCTCGTTCGGCGCGGAATAGGTGATGTTGGCGGCCATGTTGCCGTTCAGAAGCGACGTCGGCACGGTCAGCGTGAAGTTCGTGCCGGCGAAGATCGTCGTGGCGGAAGCGCCGGTGCCGATGACCAGGTCTCCCGAGACGACGCCGACGTTGGACGTCTGGATCAGGGTCGTGCTCCAGAGCGTCTGGCCGGCGGAAATGATGTTGACGGTGGCGACGTTGTTGGTCGATCCGCCCTGGGAGGACACCACGGTTTGGATATTGACGTTGGCGTTTAGGTTCCAGTTATACGTCGGCATTGGTTCACACCTTCTGGTTGGGTGGGCGCACTAAATCTCGGCTTAATTGTCGAGTCAATGGACAAGCGCTACTTATTCGATTAATGCAAAACCGTCACAACCATCAGGAATCTTTGTTGAAAAAAGAGCATTAAATTCAATGCTCTAAGTATCGGCTTCACAACAGGGGCCGTTGCCGCCCCATCGCCCTCCGGGCGGCGTCGGCTTTGGCCGCGATGTCCCGCGTCGTCGCGATCTTCGCGCACGCTGGGCGCGGATGGACCGTCGTGATCCCAAGCAGGCGTCGCCGAGATTCGGGACCTCGCTTCGGAACGCCCTCAAAGCGGTCGTGGAGCCCCGCGCGTGGGTTGGCGTCGTGCTCTCAGGAAGAGACGGGACGCCCGAGATCAGAACGTCTGCGCCGCGCCCAAGGCCGGTGCGACCGGCGTGGTCGCCGCATGGGCGCGTGACCCGATCATGGCCGACAGGATCGCCGCTCCGAAGATAATGGCGATCAGCCCGGCGCTTTGCCAGAAATGTGATGTGTGCATGGCGTGCTCCCTCAGCCTGCACAGTTTACGCCCTCCACACCGCAGGCCAATCGGGGCGATCCCTGATGCGGCGCGCTCGGAATTCGAGCGGAGTTGGATGAAGAACGCCTCGGTTGGCGACGGTCTTGGCGGCCAAACATCGCTCAACGAACGTTGCTTGCCATAACGATAGCTGCAACTACTATATCCCCATAGACACAGTAGCGGGGGTAAGGCATGCGGAAGGTTCAGGTGTTCGCGGGCGTCGCCGGGGCGGCGATGTTGGCGGCGGCGGGACAGGCGTCGGCGCAGGAAGCGACGGCGCTCGACGAGATCGTCGTCACCGCCCAGAAACGATCGGAAAACCTCCAGGACGTGCCGGTGTCGGTGACCGCCCTGACCGCCGACCAGCTCAAGGACCAGCGCGTGGGCGACGTGCTGGCGCTGTCGGGCCTGTCCCCGGGCTTGCAGATCAAGACCGACGACAACGCCGCCAATCCTCGGATCTTCATCCGCGGCATCGGGGTCAACGACTTCAACCCCGCCACCGCCAGCGCCGTGGGCGTCTATGTCGACGGCGTCTATGTCGCCTCCCCGCTCGCCCAGATGGCCGGCTTCTACGACCTGCAGCAGGTCGAGGTGCTGCGCGGGCCGCAAGGCACGCTCTACGGCCGCAACACCACCGGCGGCGCGATCAATGTCACCACCAAGAAGCCGACCAGCACGCCGCAGGGCGACCTGGCCGTCGACTACGGCCGGTTCAGCACGCTCAATGTCCAGGCCGGCTTCGGCGGCCCGGTCGTCGGCGACACCCTGGCCTTCCGGATCGCCGGCCTCTACGACAAGAGCGACGGCTATACGCTCAATCGCCTGACCGGCCACAAGGGCAACGACGCCGAGCGCAAGGCCGCGCGTTTCGCCCTGCGCTACACCCCCGACGACAAGCTGACGGTCGATCTGTCGGCGAGCTACAGCAAGTCCACGGGCGGCTCGATCCTGACCTACAACCGCTCGCTGGTCGCCCAGACGGCCGAGGCGGCCAGCACGACCGATCCCGATCCGACCTACGGCTACATCTTCTGCAAGCCGACCCACTACACGTCGGGCCAGTGCACGAACGTCGCCGGCTACGCCAACACCAGCACCAACAAGTACGAGGGCGACTACCGCTTCGAGGGCAAGGACATCGTCAAGCTGTTCGGGGCGACGTCCGCGATCAGCTACGATTTCGGCGGCGTGACGCTCTATTCGGTCACCGGCTATCAGAAGGCCGAACGTGACGACTGGGAGGAGACGGACGCCAACCCGATCTCGATCTTCGACGCCCGCTATATCGCCGAGCAGGACACCGCCAGCCAGGAATTCCGCCTGCAGTCGAACGGCGCGACCGCGCTGCGCTGGGTCGCCGGCCTCTACGCCGCCCGCGACAACCTGGACAACAACAGCCACTACAATGTCCTGGAGGTGCTGCGCGTCCCCGATCCGGTCAACAACCCGACCGGCATGGATCCGGCCAACGGCGTGGGCGTGTTCGGCTGGCCCCTGCACCAGAAGACCACCAGTTACGCCGCCTTCGGCCAGGTCGACTATGACCTGACCGCGAAGCTGACCCTGACGGGCGGGCTGCGGTGGTCGCAGGACAAGAAGACCTTCCACTATGTCAGCGACGTCGACTACGGCCTGCTGACCCTGTTCGAGTACGACAACGCCAAGACCTTCAGCTCGATCTCGGGCCGCCTGGGCCTGCGCTACGCCCTGAGCGACGACGCCAACGTCTATGCGACCTACAATCGCGGCACCAAGAGCGGCGGGTTCTTCAGCGGCCAGACGACCGATCCCCGCGATCTGGGCCCCTACAAGGACGAGACGGTCAACGCCTACGAGGTCGGGGCCAAGAGCGAGTTCCTCGGCCGTCGCCTGCGGGTCAACGTCTCGGCCTTCTACTATGATTACAAGGACCTGCAGGTCTACACCCAGGTCCAGCGCGACGGCCTGCCCGTCCAGCTGTTCACCAACGCCTCCGCGGCGCGGGTCTATGGCGGCGAGGCCGAGATCGAGGCCCGGCCCGTCACCGGGCTGAGCCTGACCTTGGGCGCGTCCCTGCTGAGCGCCGAATACAAGGACTTCATCTCGTATGCGGATCCGTCCATGCCGCCGCTCGACTATTCGGGCAACACCCTGCCCTCCGCGCCCAAGGCAAGCCTGAACGGCGCGGCGCGCTACGAGCATCCGCTGGGCGGCGGCGACCTGATCACCCAGCTGGACTTCACCTATCGCGGCAAGGTCTATTACGACACGGCCAACACCGAACGGCTCAGCGACAAGGCGCGCGCCTATGTCAACGGCCAGGTCGGCTGGGCCTTCGCCGACGGCCGCTACGAACTGGGCGTGTGGGGCAAGAACCTGGCCGACACCACCAACATCTCCGACATCACGCCGATCGCCGCCTTCGGCTTCGACGTGTTCAGCATGGGCCCGCCGCGCACCTACGGCGTCTATTTCCGGGCCAAGTATTGAGCGCGATAGACCTCCCGGCGGACGGCGCGCCGCCGGCCTTCGCGGGCGTCTGGATCGGCGCGCCGCCCAGCCTGGTCCAGCGCCTGACGGTGTTCTGGATCGGGCTGGTCGGGGTGCTGTTTCCCGGCGTCGGACCCTTGCTGCTGGGCGGCATGGAGGCGGCCGGTCGGCTGAGCGCCAACCAGCTGGGCCTGGCCGGCATGGCCGAGCTGGTGGCGATGGGGATCGGCGCGGCGGTGGTCGGGCCGCTGTTCGGCGAGCGGCGGCTGCGGCTGGCGGCGGTGACCTGCGGCCTGTTGCTGGCGGCGCTGGATCTGGCCACGACCCGCGCCTCGGGCGACCTGCTGATCCTGGTCCGCGCGGTCGCGGGTCTTCCGGCCGGGGCGATGATCTGGCTGATCACCGGCATGATCGTCCGCTCGCCGCGCCCGGAACGCTGGGCGGGCCTCTACCTGACGATCCAGACCCTGCTGCAGCTGGGCGTGGTGACCGCGATCGGCGCCTTCGTCATCGAGCCGTTCGGTCCGGACGGCGGCTTCATGCTGCTGGCCGCCCTCACCGTGTCCGCGGTTCTCGCCGGTCTGGCGATCCCAGGCGCCTACGCGCCCCTGGTCGAGACCGCGGAGAACCCCAAGGGTCTGCCCAGCTCGCGCGGCTGGATCGCCCTGGCCGCCGTCTTCTGCTTCCAGGCCTTCATCCTGGCGGTCTGGATCTATGCCGAACCCCTGTCGCGCCAAGCCGGACATCCGACCAGCGTCGCCAGCACGGCCTTCGCGCTGTCGCTGGCTGCCCAGGTCGCGGGCGGCGCGGCGGCCACGGCCCTGGCCGGGCGACTGTCCTGGTTCTGGTCGCTGACGGTCGCCGTGATCCTGGCCGCCGTCGCCCTGCTGGTGATGGCCAGCCTACCGTCGGCGGCGATGTTCCTGGCGGCTTCGGCGGTGTTCGGCTTCGTCTGGCTGTTCGCCTCGCCCTATCTGACGCCGCTGGCGATCGAGGCCGATCCGAGCCGGCGCGCCGCCTTGTTGGGCCCTGGCGCGAGTCTGCTGGGCTGCGGCGCCGGGCCCTTGCTGGCCTCGTTCGTGGTCAGCGGCGCCGACGTACGGCCGGCGGGCTGGCTGGGCGCGGGCCTGGCGCTGGTCACTCTGGTGATCGTCGCCTTCCTGCACGTGACGAGGCCACGCTAAGGGTTCGGGCCGATTGGCTTTTTCCGGCGAAGCGCTCTAGTTCAGGAGAGACTTGCCGGACTGGCTCGCCAGACCGGCTTGAAGGAGAAGCACCATGCCGAAGGCGACGGCCCAGAAGATCGCCAGCCCCGACATCGCGCTGGACGCCAAGCTTCAGCCGACCCAGGCCCGCGGGCAGGACACCTACGAGATCGTTCTGGCCACGGCCGGCGAGATGTTGCGCGAGACCGGCTTCGAACAGCTGACCACCAACGCCATCTGCAAGCGCGCAGGCCTGACTCCGCCGGCCCTCTACCGCTACTTCCCCAACAAGTACGCGATCCTCAAGGAGCTGGGCGACCGGCTGATGAAGGCCCAGGACGAACGGGTCTTCGCCTGGATCGAGGCCGGCGGACTGGACGCCGACACCGCCGCCGAGCGCGTCGAGAAGAACGCGGTCATGATGACCGAGATGATCGAGCTGACGCGCCGGTTCCCGGGCGGCGCGGCGATCGGCCGAGCGCTGCGCGCCGTGCCCATGCTGCAGCAGCTGCGCTTCGCCTCGCGCGACATGGTCGCCGAGCAGTTCGGCGAGATTCTCAAGGCGCGATACCCGGGCGCGTCCGAAGCGCGGGTGCGGCTGGCCATGCGGATGATGGTCGAACTGACCTATTCGGCCACCGAGATGGCCGTCGAGGATCCCAACCAGGACGCCCTGGCCCTCAGCCGCGAGGTCTGCCTGCTGTTCGAGCGCTATTTCGACACCTTCGGCGATCCGTCGCTGGTTCCCTGGAACGACATGTTGCAAGAACAGTAGTTTTTACTATCATCCCTGGATCGCGAACGGGGAGATGCGGATGACGGGGTGGAGCAATTGGTCGGGCAGCGTCGCGGCCTCCCCTCGCCTGATCGCCAGGCCGCGCAACGCCGGTGAACTGGCCTCGCTGGTCGCACAGGCCAGCAAGGTCCGCGTGGTCGGCGCGGGCCACTCGTTCATGCCGCTGTGCGAGACCAGCGACCTGTTGCTGAACCTGACCGACTACGAAGGCGCGGTCGAGATCGCGCCGGATCGCAAGACGGTCTGGGCCCCGGCCGGCTGGAGCCTGAAGAGGCTGACGGCGGCCCTGTGGGCGCAGGGCCTGTCGCTGATCAATCAGGGCGACATCAATCCACAGTCCCTGGCCGGCGCCATCTCGACCGGAACCCACGGCACCGGCGCGGAGCTGGGCAGCCTGTCGACCCAGGCCTGCGGCTTCCGGCTGATGACCGCCGACGGCGCGATCGTCGAGTGCGGGCCAGACCAGCATCCTGAACTCTACGAGGCCCAACGCCTGTCGCTCGGCCTGCTGGGCGTCGCCGTCGAAATCAGGATCCACGTCGTTCCCGCCTACCACCTGGAGGAACGGGTCGAGCGCCGGCCGCTGGCCGAGGTCGCCGAGCGCCTGGACGAGCTGGCCGCCGCCACGCGCCACATGGAGTTCTTCGTCTTTCCCTATTCGGACGATGTGATCTTCAAGACCCTGCACCCCGTCGAGATCGAGGAGCCCGGCCAACCGGCCAGGGAGATCGGCGAGGACAGCGAAGCCACCTTCAAGACGATCTGCGACATCTGCGCCGCCGTGCCGATCCTCACCCCGCCGCTGCAGCGTCTGATGATGCGCATGATGGGCAAGTCCAGCCGCCGCGCCGGCCCGGCCCATGAGATCTTTCCCTCCGAGCGGAACATCCGCTTCGAGGAAATGGAGTACGAGCTGCCGCGCGCCGCCGGCCTGCCGACCTTGCGGGCGGCCATCGCCCACATCCGCAAGCGCCGCCTGCCGATCACCTTCCCGTTCGAGTTCCGCCTGGCGGCCGGCGACGACATCTGGATGAGCCCGTTCAACGCCGGTCCCGGCGCCTCGATCTCGTTCCACCAGTACGCCAAGATGCCCTGGCGGCTGGTCTTCGCCGAGATGGAGACCGTGCTGCGCGACGGCGCGGGCCGCCCGCACTGGGCCAAGCGCCACACGCTGACGACCGCCGACGTGCACCGGCTCTATCCGCGCGCCGGGAACTTCCTCAAGGTGCGCCAGGCCTGGGATCCGACCGGTAAGTTCGCCAATACTCACCTGACGCAACTTTTCGGCCTCTGACGGGCCCCCTGACGGAAACGCCATGACCGACCAAGATCTGCACGCCGGCCTGATCGGCGCCCCCGGCTCGCGCCGCGAGCTCAACACTCCGGTGCTGGTGATCGACCGCCCGGCCCTGGAGCGCAACATCGTCCGGATGGCGGAGTTCGCGGCGAGCAAGGGCGTTAAGCTGCGGCCTCACGCCAAGACCCACAAGAGCGTCGACATCGCCAGGCTGCAGATCGCGGCCGGGGCCGTGGGCCTGTGCTGCGCCAAGATCGGCGAGGCCGAGGCCCTGGCCGAGGGCGGGGTGTCGACCGGTCTGCTGATCACCTCGCCGGTGGTCTCGGCCTCGGCCGTCGCCCGGCTGATCGCGCTGAACGCCGTGACCACCGACCTGATGGTGGTGGCCGACAACCCGGTCAACGTCGCCGCCCTGGGCCAGGCCGCCGCGACCGCCGGCAAGCTGCTGAAGGTGGTCATCGACCTGGATCCGGGCATCCACCGCACCGGCGTGGCCTCGCCCGAGGCGGCGGTCGCCTTGCTGCAGGCGATCCAGGCCCAGCCCGGCCTGATCTATGCCGGCCTGCAGTGCTATTGCGGCATGCAGCAGCACATCGAGAACTTCGCCGACCGCAAGGCCAATCTCGAGGATCGCGGGGCCTATATCCGCTCGGTGATCGAGGCCCTGACCGCCGCCGGCGGTCCGCCGCCGATCGTCTCGGGTTCGGGCACCGGATCGCATCGGATCGACGCGGAGCTGAACATCTTCACCGAGTTCCAGGTCGGCTCGTACGTGTTCATGGACGGCCAGTACCTGGTCTGCGACATCGCCGGGGACGGGGCGGACGAGAGCCCGTACGAGGCCTCGCTGCTGATCGACGCGCGGGTGGTCAGCGCCAACACCCCGGGCATGGTCACGGTCGACGCCGGCTTCAAGGCGCTGTCGACCGACGCCGAACCGCCCTCGGTGGTGGGCGGGGCGCCGGCCGGGTCGCGCTATTTCTTCATGGGCGACGAGCACGGCGCGATCCTGCCGCCGCCCGGAACGACGCCGCCCGGCCTGGACGATCGCGTGATCCTGGGCGCACCGCACTGCGATCCGACCGTGAATCTCTACGACACGTACCATGTGGTCGACGGCGACACCCTGGTGGCGCTGTGGCCGGTCTCGGCGCGGGGACGTTCGCGGTAGGGCCCCCGGAGGGGCTTCGGACATGAGGATTCTGGACGCCCCCAGCTAGGGCAAACGCTCTATACCCACCGCACGCCCTCCAAGCCCATCCTGCCGGCCTTCAAGGACAAGGCCGGAGGCCAGACCCATGAGCGTGCTTCGAAAGATTCTGGCCGGCTCTATCGCGCTGCCGCTCGCGATCGGGCTCGGCGCGGCGGCCCATGCCCAGGCAAAGGCCGCGCCCGCGACAAAGCCAGACGCCGACGCCCTGGCGGCGCTCAACAAGATGGGCGCGGCGTTGCGGGCCCTGACGGCGTTCACGATCACCGCCGACGTCACGACCGAACAGGTCCTCGAGAACGGCCAGAAGCTGCAATACGGGGGCGATGTGAGGATCGAGGCCCAGCGGCCCGGCGCGTTCAAGATCTCCACGAAGTCCGAGCGTCAGGAACGGGAGATCTATTACGACGGCAAGTCGCTGACCGTGTTCGCGCCGACGATCGGCTACTACGCCTCGGTTCCCGCGCCCTCGACCATCGGCGCGACCCTCGACTACGTCAGCGACAAGTACGGCGTCGAGGTCCCGCTGGCCGACCTGTTCTCCCTGGGCGTGGATCCGGCCCTGACCGCCAAGATCCAGTCGGGCTTCGACGTCGGCCCGGCGACGGTCGATGGAAAGAAGTGCGAGCACTACGCCTTCCGCCAGAAGGAGGCCGACTGGCAGGTCTGGATCAGCTCGGACGGCCCCGCCCTGCCCTGCAAGATGGTGGTCACCACGACCCAGGATCCGGCCCAGCCGCAATACACGGCCGTCATGAAGTGGGAGTCCAGCGCTCCGCCCCAGGCGGCCTACACCTTCAACCCGCCCGCCAACGCACACCGCATCACCCTCGCCGACGCAAAGACGGGGAGCGCGAAATGAGGCCGTCCATGAACAAGCTCCAGAAGGCCCTGGTCATGACCGCGGCGATCGCCGTGCAAGGACTGGCGGTCCCGGGCACCACCCTCGCGGCCGATGTCTTCGCCGGCCAAAGCCTATTGCCCAAATCGGCTTCGACCGCCGAGTGCCAGCGGGGCGGACGCGGCGGCGGTGGAGGCGGAGGCGGCGGCGGCGGAGCCCGGGCCTCCGGCGGCGGAGCGTCCCGGCCTTCAGGCGGCGCCGCCGCCCGATCCTCGGGCGGAGCGGCTCGGTCCGGCGGCGGCGCTTCGGCTCAGAGGGCGCAGGCCGGCGGCGGCGCCAACAGCCGCAACGTGCGCAGCAACGCCAGTCAGAACGTCAACCGCGGCTCGAACGTCAACTCGAACCGGAACGTCAACCGCAACACCAACGTCAATCGCAACACCAACATCAACGTCAATGGCAACTACGGCGGCGGCTACGGCTACAACGACGGCTGGGACCATCACCCGATCGCGGCCGGCATGGCCATCGGCGCCGGCGCGGCCATCGTGGGCTCGATCGTCAACACCGTGCCGCCCAGTTGCACGACCGTGGTGAGCAACGGGGTCAGCTATTCGCAGTGCGGCAGCACCTGGTACGCGCCGCAGTATTCCGGGACGAACGTGCAATATGTCGTGGTCAACGCACCGTACTGAGCGCCGTCTGTTCTAGGCCGGCCGGCGCATCTGGAATTTGTGAGCCTCGCTGATCCCGAAATAGTCGGCGGGGCCGCCGGCGCGCAGGATCGGCTCGGCCGCCGCGGTGTCATAGACGCCGTCGACCAGCAGCGCCTTGTCGATATGGACCCTCACCACCTCGCCCAGGGTCAGCCAGGCGTCGACCGGCGCGCCGTCGGCGTCGGTCAGCCGGATCATCTGGGTCAGGCGGCATTCGAACGCCACGGGGCTTTCGGCGACGCGCGGGGCGATCACCCGCTCCGACGGCGCCGCCGTCAGTCCGGCCAGGGCGAACTCGTCGACATGATCGGGAACCGTCGCCGAGGTGGCGTTGACCGCCTGGGCCAACGGCCGCGTCGCCAGATTCCAGACGAACTGTCCGGTCTCCTCGATGTTGCGCACCGAGTCCTTCCAGCCCGTGCTCGAAAACCCGATGATCGGCGGGCGGTAGTTGAAGGCGTTGAAGAAGCTGTACGGCGCGAGGTTGCGGACGCCCGCGGCGCTGACCGTCGAGATCCAGCCGATCGGCCGCGGCGCGATGATGGCGTTCAACGGGTCGTGCTTCAGGCCATGGCCGGTCTTGGGGTCGTAGGAGTGGATCGCGGTCATGGGCGCCTCGTCTTGCCGAGGTCTGTCTTTAAGGCGCGGCGCCGGGGCCCGCCAGTCGTCGCCTCGGCTTCGGGTTTCGCCGTCCCGGGCTTCTGGTGCATCCTGATCGGCATTGCCGTCGGAGTTGTCGCGTGAAGCCTAGGACCGTCGCCCTCGCCCTGGCCGCCGCCCTCGTCATCGGCGACGTCGCCCATGCCGCCGACGCGCCGCCCTTCAAGCTGATCCGGTCGGACGAGAGCTACGCCTATCTGGCGGACAAGCCGGGCGCGGGCCTGGACGACCTGCGTTACATCCCGCTGGGACCGGACGCCTATCTGTCGCTGGGCGGCGAGGCCCGGCTGCGGGTGGACTCGTTCGACGCCCCGCGCTTCGGCGTCGCCGGCGCGCGGGCCGATCTCTATGGCCTGGGCCGGGCCCTGTTCAGCGCCGACCTGCACCTGGGCTCGCGGGTGCGGATCTATGGCCAGCTGGGCCTGCATCGTGACTTCGACAAGAAGGACCCGCCGGCCGTCAGCGATCGAAGCGACGTGGACGCCCAGGTGGCCTTCGTCGACGTGACGCCCGACGCCGACCGCCGCTGGCGGCTGCGCCTGGGCCGCCAGGAGATCGCCTTCAACGCGACCCAGCGCTTCGTCTCGGTGCGCGAGAGCCCCAACATCCGCCAGAGCTTCGATGGCGCGCGGGCGACCCGCCAGGCCGCTGATCTGCGGTTCGACGCCTTCTATGTCCGCCCGGTGACGATCCAGACCGGCGCCTTCGACGACAGCAGCAACCGCCAGCAACAGTTCTACGGCGTCTATGTTTCGAAGACGCTGAGCAAGGCCGTCTCGCTGGACCTCTACGCGCTCGAACTGGATCGCGACGGGGTCCGGTTCGGCGCGGTGCGCGGCGACGAGCGGCGGACCAGCTACGGCGCGCGGCTGGCCGGCAAGCGCGGCGCGATCGACTATGAGGTCGAGGGCGTGATCCAGGGCGGCCGGTTCGCCGGCCGCGACATCCAGGCCTGGGCCGGCAGCGTCGGCGGCGGCTACACCCTGGTCCGGCCCTGGTCGCCAAGATTGGGTCTGCGGTTCGACGCTGGTTCGGGCGACAAGGATCCCGACGACGGCGAGCTGGGGACCTTCAACCCGTTGTTTCCGAAGGGCAGCTATTTCAACGAAACGAGCCTGACCAGCTGGAGCAACCTGGTCGCTGTCCGTCCCAGCCTCGGCCTTGCGCCCAGCCGCGACGTCAGTCTCGAGCTGAGCTACCTGATGCGCTGGCGGCAGACGGGCGCGGACGCCGTCTACCTGCAGCCCTCGACCCCTCTGGCGCCCGTGGGCCCCAATCGATCGAAGGCCGTGGGCGACGCGCTTCAGCTGGACGCGACCTGGCTGGTCAGCCGTAATCTAAAGCTCCAGGGCCAACTGGTGCATCAATCGGCGGACGACGCCGTCAGGGCCCTGGGCGGACGCTCCGTCGACTTCGCGATGCTGATCGTTCAGGCTCGGTTCTGATCGATCCGGCTGGCGGACAGGCTCGACAGCTCAGCCATGATCAGCTGAGCCGCCAGCCAGGCGGGCTCGGCGTCGTGGGTCACCTCCCCGCTTTCCAGCAAGGACGCCAGCTTGGCTCTCGCCCGGCAGACGCGGCTCTTCATGGTGCCTTCGGGCACGTCGCACATCTCGGCCGCCTGCCGATGCGAGAAGCCGCCCGCCCCCACCAGGATCGTCGCCTCGCGCTGTTCGTCGCTCAAGGCGTTGAGGGCGTTGCGCAGGTCGTTGAGCATCAGGGACTGCACCTGGTCGGTGCCGACGGCCGGGATCTGGGCGCTCATGGCCGCGTCCAGGGGCGTCTCCCGCCAGACGCGACGGCGCTGGGAGTAGAAGTGGTTGCGCGCGATCTTCAGGATCCAGCCCTTGAAGTTCGTGCCGGGGGTGAACTGAGCCCGGTGCTGCCAGGCTTTCAGCAGCGCGTCCTGGGCCAGGTCGTCGCCTCTGGCCATGTCGCCGCACAGGCCGCGGGCGAACGAGCGAAGAACGGGAATGCTGGACACGACCAGCCGCCTGAAATCGTCCTCGTCGAGGGCCGCGGGCCGCTCGGCGGGGCGCGCGAAGCTGCGCGGCTCCGGCGCGACCTCGGCCTTCGAGCCGCTCCAGCGGGCGGAAGTCTCGCGAAGTTTCTCGGTCGGGCTGCGGTCCATCATCAGGAACTCCGATAGTCAGGCGTCAGTTGGGGTGCGTCGAGGCTGTGCGTGTCGATGGTCATAGCGGGGTCGAACGCCAGGGCATGCCGAGCGCGGCGATCAGGCCGCGAAGCATGAAGGTGACCCCGAGCGCCGCCTGCAGGATGCTGAACACCCAGCCCAGCACGCTCATGGCCGGCAATCCGACGGTGCGCATCACCGGGCCGGCGAAGATCATCCCGACGATGTTGAGCAGCATGATCACCACCAGGGCGACGGCGACGCCGCCCAGGCGGTTCTGATCCTCGGCCACGCCCACGAACAGCAGCAGGGCCACCACGCCCCAGGGCGTGATGATGCCGGGAATGGCCAGGGGCGAGATCACGACGCTGAGCGACCGTTGGGCGGCCGAACCGGCCGGCGGCGCCTCGGGCGGCGCGGGCGGCGCGAGCACGCTGGACAGGATCTTCAGCGAGCCGATCATCAGCAGGAAGCCGCCCGTGATGGTCAGGGCCTCGCGCGAGATTCGCCAATTCGTGGCCAGGGTCGATCCGACCACGGCGGCCGCCACCAGGATCGCGAACGCCAGGGCGGCGCTCTTGAGGGCAAGGCCGATCCGGGTCTTGCGGTCCAGTCCCTGAGTGACGCCATAGAAGGTCGGGATCAGCTTCAACGGGCCGAGCGTCAGGAAGAAGATCGCGAAGATGAAGCCTAGGTTGATGGGCGCGGCCATGGCGGTCTCGACTGATCCTGTTCGTGACAGAGCGGATAGCGTCGGCGTTCCGGCGGGCTAACCGGCCGGCGGCGCGCCGAGCGGCAGGGCCTTGACCATGTCGGCGATTATGGCGTTCAGCCCGTCCTGGGTGGCGTCCTTCTGGTCGACCCGTTTCTGCGAGGTGGCGCGCCAGGCCAGCTTGCCGCTGGCGGCGTCGACCAGGTCGAGCATCACTGCGCCCTCGGTGTAGTTGATCGAGCGGATGTCGACGTCCATCGGCGCGCCGTACATGCCCCAGCCATAGCCGCCGATGCAGCCGCGGACGCCGCAGGCCATGCCCGGATGCCCGCCCATGCTGCTGGCTGAATAGTCGGTCTTGTTCTGCAGGCCGACATGGTAGGCGACCAGGAGCTTGGCCTTGGACGGGTCGACCTGGGTGTAGCCCTTGGCGGCCAGGTTGGTGTCGATCGCGGTCCGGATGCGCTCGCGCATGATGTCGTTGTCGATGCGCGGATCACCGCTTCCCGACTGGACGGGCGCCCAGGCGTAGGTCGAGCCGGCCAGCGGCGTATTGCCGGTCAGAACCGAAACCTGGCCTCCGGGGCTTTCGCAGCCGACCAGCGGCAGGCAAACGGCGATGGCCGCCGCCAGAAGGGCTTTGGTCATGATCCTCGACGGCATCGGAGAGGCTCCTGCTCGACTCGACGCCCATGCCTTCGTGCGGCGCCGTTCGAACTTTCCGCCCGGCGCGTAAGGGCCTCAATCCGGTGAAACCCTGGCCATTGGGGGTAATGCCTTGAGTTGAGCGCGGCGCTCCACGGATCAAAAGAAAAGGTCGGCGGATTTCTCCGCCGACCTCGTCAAGCCGTCTGGGAAACGATCAGCCGCCGCCCTGCGCCTCGGACATCTTCGCGATCGCGTCATCGATGGTGAAGGTGTTGGGCTTCTGCACCGGCGGGAAGTCCTTGAAGGTGTCCGCGAACTGCGCGGCCAGGCCCCAGGCTCCGTACAGGATGTAGGCGTGGTAGAGATACCACTCGTAGTAACTGTTCGAGGTGACGTCGGCGAACTCGTAGGGATCGGTCCGCAAGTTGAAGATCTTGGGCAGTCGCAGCGGCGTGAACGGCTCGGCCCAGATCCGCATCGTGCCGACACAGCGCTGCTCCATGAACACGACCTTCCAGTTGTCGTACCGGACCGCCAGGATGTCGCCGTCGTCGCTGATATAGACGAACAGCTTGCGCGGGCTGTGCTCGACTTCGCCTGTCAGGTAGGGCAGCAGGTTCACGCCGTCGATGTGGTTCTTGTACTTCCGGCCGGCCGCCGTAACGCCCTTCTTGACCTTCTCGACGATGTCCGGATCGCCGGCGGCGGCCAGGAAGGTGGGCAGCCAGTCGTGGTGCTGGACGATCTCGTTGGAAACCACGCCGGCCTTGATCTTGCCGGGCCAGCGGATCAGCTCGGGAATGCGGAAGGCGCCTTCCCAGTTGGAGTTCTTCTCGCTGCGGAACGGGGTCATGCCGCCGTCCGGCCAGCTGTTGCGGTGAGGACCGTTGTCGGTCGAGTAGACCACGATGGTGTCCTCGGCCAAGCCCAGCTGATCGAGCAGGTCCAGCATCTGGCCGACGTTCTTGTCATGGTCGATCATGGTGTCGTGATAGGGCGACTGCCAGCGGCCGGCCTGGCCCAGGCTCGACTTCTTCGTGTGCGTGAACATGTGCATGTGCGTGGTGTTCAGCCAGACGAAGAACGGCTTGTCGTCGGCCTTCTGGCGCTTGATGAAGTCGCTGGCGTGCTCGACGAACTCGTCGTCGCAGGTCTCCATTCGCGCCTTGGTCAGCGGGCCGGTCTCTTCGATCCTCTGCTTGCCGACCTTGCCCCAGCGCTCGTGGGTGGTGGGGTCGTCGACATCGGTCGCCCAGCTGTGGACGACGCCGCGCGGACCGTTCTTCTTCTTGAAGTTCGGGAAGTCCTCGTCCGGATAGTAGTCGTACATCTCCGGCTCTTCCTCGGCGTTGAGGTGATAGAGGTTGCCGAAGAACTCGTCGAACCCGTGGTTGGTGGGCAGCATGTGGTTCAGGTCGCCCAGGTGGTTCTTGCCGAACTGGCCGGTGGCGTAGCCCTGTTCCTTCAGCAGCGCGGCGATGGTGACCAGCTTGTCGTTCATGCCGACGGGCGCGGCCGGGGCGCCGACCTTCGACAGGCCGGTGCGCAGCACGCTTTGCCCCGTGATGAACGACGAACGCCCGGCGGTGCAGGACTGCTCGCCGTAGCTGTCGGTGAACATCATGCCTTCGCGGGCGATGCGGTCGATGTTGGGCGTCTGGTAGCCCATCAGGCCGTGCGAATAGCAGCTGAGGTTGCTGATCCCGATGTCGTCGCCCCAGATCACGAGGATGTTGGGTTTTCCTTTGGGCATGATGGTGCTCCGCGGTCGCGCCTCATGACACGAGGCGGCGCAAGATCATCACGCCTCCGAGGGGGGGAATATCGACGGGACTACCCGCTTGGCCCGCCAGTTCACCCTAGTCCTTCGAGGGGTTGCACCCGGGTCGTCACGGCTTGGTCGCGAACACGGTCTTCCAGTCGCTCTTCATGCTGAGGACCGTCCAGCCGCGCGCGCCGGCCTCGTCCAGGGCCTCGTCCGGCCGGCCGATCTCCGACTGCCGGTCACGAGCGCGCTGAGCGGCGCGCTCATGACCTGGGCCTCTCGTCCTTCACCCGCCCCTCCTCCGGCCCCTCGGCGGCGGGGGCGAACTCCTCCATGTCCCGTTCCAGGAAGTAGTTCAGACCGGTGCGGATGAAGGCGATCGCCGCCAGGCGTCCGATGTCGTCCCAGGTCGGCGCGATCGCCGTGCGGACGATGTCGGCGGCCAGGGCGAATTCGAGCGCCAGGACGATCCAGCGCGCGAACTGGGCCCAGAGGTCCCGCCGCGCCTGACGTGACGATCCGCTTCGGCCGACCGTGACGCGGGCGCCCTGAACCAGGGTTTCCACCATGCCGACCGCGATGCAGAGCACCGAACACAGCTCCGCGGCGAGCGCGACGTAGTTGGCGCATTCTCGCAGCAGCACTTCCATGAACGACCTCGGGGGACCGGCTTCAAGAAGAGGGCAGCAAAAGGCGTTTGGCGCGCGCGCGCCATCCGGCGAAGCGCCGAGGCGCTCGGGGAGAAACATGCAAGGACGGAAGGGTCGGTAGGGAATCTGCCCTTCCGCACCCGGGGGATCGCCTGATCGATAAGCGCCGCCGCGCATGGTCACTAGTGAAGATCTCGCGGTGGAGGCAGGCCATGCCAGAGTCACACGTCCCGCTCGCAGCCGCTCATGACGGTTCGCTGGACGTGGATGGCCCTGCCCTCCCCGACATGGTCTTCCGCGACGGTCCGTTCGGCTGACGGGGGGCGCATGAAGAACCTCGGCGATTCCGCCCTGTCCGCCCCGCCCGCGAAAACCTGGCGCCAGCCGCTTCGGGAAGCGATGACCTGGATCCCCGGCGGCGTCTTCACCATGGGATCGGACGATCACTACCCCGAGGAGCGGCCGTCGCGCCGGGTCTCGGTCGATGGGTTCTGGATCGATCCCAGCCCTGTGACCAATCAGCAATTCGCGCGGTTCGTGGACGCCACGGGCTATGTCACCTTCGCCGAACTGCCGCCCGATCCGAAGGACTATCCCGGCGCCGATCCGGCCCTGCTGGTCGCTTCGTCGATGGTGTTCTCTCCGCCGCGCGGACCGGTCGATCTGCATCATCATCTGCAATGGTGGGCCTTCGTCCAGGGCGCCAACTGGCGGTGTCCCTATGGCCCGGGAAGCGACATCCAGGGTCTGGGCGATCATCCGGTGGTCCACGTCGCCTGGGTCGACGTCCTGGCCTACGCCGCGTGGGCGGGGGTGGAGATTCCGACCGAGGCGGAGTGGGAATTGGCGGCTCGCGGTGGTCTGGACGAAGCCGAGTTCGCCTGGGGCGACACGTTCCTGCGCGGCGGCCGCCACATGGCCAACACCTGGCAGGGCGCGTTCCCCCATCAGAACACCTTGGACGACGGTTGGGCCAGGACGTCGCCGGTCGGCGCCTATCCGCCCAACGGCTACGGCCTCCACGACATGATCGGCAACGTCTGGGAATGGACGGCCGACTGGTGGTCGACGCCCGACGCGGGGGCCGAGGCGCCCCGCTGCTGCGCGGCCAAGAATCCACGGGGCGGGCTCGAGGAGGACAGTTGCGAGGCCGGAGGGCTTCCGATCCCCAGGAAGGTTCTGAAGGGCGGCTCGCATCTATGCGCGCCGAATTACTGCAAACGCTATCGGCCGGCGGCGCGACACGCGCAGCCGATCGACACCTCGGCGTCGCATGTGGGTTTTCGCTGCATTGTCAGATCCCGCGTCTGAGCCGCTCGGAGGCGACCATGACCAAAGTGCCGTTACCGAGTTGGGCCGACACCTCGCCTAGGCGGAAGATCCTGGACTTCGTCGCCCGTGTGACCCGCCCCGGCGGTCGCGACTACGTGGCCCCCGCCGACCGCATCGCGGTGTTCGACAACGACGGCACCCTGTGGGTCGAGCATCCGCTCTACGCCCAGGGGATGTTCGCCCTGGAGCGGGCCAGGCACATGGCGGCGTCACATCCCGAACTGGCCGCCAAGCCGGTCTTCCAGGCGTTCGTCAACCAGGACATGGCGGGGCTGGCCGCCTGCGGAAAGCAGGCGGTGGTCGAGCTGTTGCTGCACCTGCACGCCCACGCCACCGAGGAGGCCTTCGCGCTGGAGGTGGCGACCTGGCTGGTCGAGGCGCGGCACCCCCGTTTCGACAGGCCCTACACCGCCCTCGCCTACCAGCCGATGCGCGAGCTGCTGGCCTATCTGGCGGCCAACGACTTTCGCAACTTCATCGTCACCGCCGGCGGGACCGACATCGTCCGGATGTTCAGCGAGCAGATCTACGGCGTGCCGCGTGAGCGGGTGATCGGCTCCAGCGGCAAGACCGAGTTCCGGCTGAACGGCCGCCGCGGCGAGATCCGCAAGCTGCCCGAACTGCAGTCGTTCAACGAGTATTCGGAAAAGCCGGTCAATATCGCCCTGCACATTGGCCGACGGCCCATCGTGGCGTTCGGTAATTCCGACGGCGACCTGGCGATGCTCGAATACACCGCCTCGGGTCCCGGCCGACGCCTGCCGATGCTGCTGCATCACGACGACCCGGAGCGTGAATACGCCTACGACAAGGACACCCACGTCGGAAAGCTGGACGTGGCCATGACCACGGCGATCGAGCGAGGCTGGACGATCGTCAGCATGAAGGACGACTGGTCGCGGCTGTTTCGGGACAAGACCCTCTAGGCGGACGGGCCCGCCGACGATGGTCGACGGGCCGTGACGGAATGGAAACGCGTTCGAAGATCGCCGGCGACGGCCTAGTCGCCGACCGCCTTCTGGACTTTGGCGGCTTCCGTGCGCGTGACGAAGCCGTCGTGGTTCAGGTCGAACTTGGCGAACCTCGGGCCATAATAGGCGTCGACCTCGGCCGGGGTCACGAAGCCGTCCTTGTCGGTGTCGAGGATGCCGAAGAGCCCCGCCTTGCCGATCTTCGGCCAGCCGTCGACGCCCTCGGCGCGGACCTCGTTGCGCACCTGCTCCGCGCCCTTGGTCCATTCGGCCGCGCTGAGCTTGCCGTCCTTATCCTTGTCGGCGCGCATCAGGAAGGTCCGGCGGCTGTCCTGATATTCCTTCTGCGTCACCTTGCCGTCCTTGTTGGTGTCGGCGAGCAGTTGCTGGGCGTTCGCGGCGGACGTCGACAGCAACGCCACGGCGGTGATGAGCACGAGTCTACGCATATGAACCTCCAAGGAACGGGCCTCGGCCCTCGGTGAAATCAGGGGGATCGCGCGGCCTGGCCGTCGCGAGATCTCCGCGCGACGATCATCAGAAGGCCTCGCCGACATAGAAGTAGAGCGCCGAGGAGCCGTCCCCGATGGCGTAGTCGATGCTGAGGTTGACGTGGTATTTGGTGGAGGCCTCGAAGCGGGCGCCGACGCCGGCCGCGGGCAGGAGGTCCTTGGGGTTCATCTTCGAGAACTCGTTGGCCACCTCGCCGACACCGACGAAGGCCACCGCGCCGAAGCGCCCGTGGATCTTGCGCCGGACCTCGGCCTGGACCGCGAACATGGCGTGGTCGCGATATTGCCCCGCGGTGTAGCCGCGCAGGTCGTTGCTCTGGCCGTAGTTGCACAGGTCGTAGAACGGCCCGTTCTCTCCCGCCCGGCAGACCGACCCTCGCCAGGCCAGCACGGTCTTGTCGTTGACGCTGTGATAACCGTTCACCGCTCCGGTGAACCGCGGGTAGTCGAAGTCGCTGCCCAGGGCGTCGGCGGACACCAGCCACTGGGCGTTGGCGTAGAGGCCGGACTGGGGGAAGTACTCGCTGTTCCGGGTGTCGAATTCGCCGGCGAGGCCCAGTTGCGAAACCTGGCTCTGGAGCTGGATCTGCGGCAACTGCAAATTGGGAAACAGGCTGGCGGTGTCGAACGTCGAGTCCATCTTGATGTAGCGATAGCGAAGGCCGACGTGGACGTTCGTGCCTAGGTGCGACAGCACTTCGACGACCGCGCCGCTGACCTTCTGTTCCAGGGCGATCGAGCGCCCGTCGGAGCCCGCGTCCGAGCCGATGCCGAAGAAGTCGACATTGAAGACCCCGGTTCCGGCCCCGGCGGCGACCCGATATTTGTCGCCGCCCAGATAGGCCTTCTGGAACACCACGGCGCCCCAGCTCTTGCTGTCGGTATAGAGCCCGCCCGCGCCGCTGGTCCAAGGCCGCACCGAACCCTGGGGCTGGTAGATCGCGAGCGCGGCCACGCCCAGGCCGGTGCCGATCGCCGGGTTCGACAGCGGGATGGGCATGGCCACGAAGCTGGCCTTCTGCCCCCCGACCTGCTCCACCGGCGTGCGCAGACTGGTGGTGGAGATCTCGACATCCTGCGCTCGCAGGGCCGTCGGCAAAGCGATGAGAAATCCGCAGAGGAGCAGGCTTCGCATGACGGACGGCCTTCAGCGGGTGTCGCCGTCAACTTTGGGCGCCGGCCGAGCCTGAACAATCAGGTGAAATCCTACCCCTTTTCCGGAAGCCCCAGTATTTGCGTCGCGGATCGGCCCGACCATCAAACCATCGGGGGATTTAGGAGGGTCGACTAAGGGTTTTACCGGGTAGATTACCACGCCCAAGCACTGCAACCGTGCTTTCCGGGCAGAGGGAAGAGCTTTTAGATGCGTGGAGTGGCCACAACCTTCACGGGCGAGGCGCTTTTCGCCGGGGGATTGGATATTTCGCCGAGATTTGCGGCGGGAAAACCCCAGGCGTCGGTTGCGCCGTCGATCGATCCGATTGCGCCGCGGGCGGGCCTGTCCACGAGGGCCTGCCGCCAATTCCCCCAGAGTTTCGAGGCGATTTCCTCCACCCTCCTGGAGGAAGCGGCCACCGAAGACGGCGCCAAGTCTGCAAACCGGCCCTATTGGCCGGCTGGCGCCCAGCCTGACGGCCCATCTCGTCGTCGGCGCACCCTGATTTCGCCCAGGAATGCACACGAGTTTCGCGGGGTGACTGGAAGTTCGTCGATAGGGTTTTTCACAACCTTGCGCAGAAAACTCCGCAGGCATTTCAGCTAAAAGCAGACGATTGTAGTACACTTTTCCATCGGAGCGGGAATCGAAGATGCCCTTGCCTAGCACCCCGACCATTCTGCTCGCCGACGATCACTCGATCGTCCGGGCAGGGCTGCGCGAGGCGCTGGAATCCCAGCCGGGTTGGACCATCTGCGGCGAGGCCTCGAACGGACGTGACGCCGTCCGCCTGGCCAAGGAACTGGTTCCGGACGTCATGATCCTCGACATCAGCATGCCCGATCTGAGCGGCGTGATCGTCGCCCGCGACGTTCGCAAGCTGAAGACCCATACCGAGCTGCTGATCTTCACCATGCACGACAGCGAGCAGCTGGTGCGCGAGGTGTTCAGCGCCGGCGCGCGCGGCTTCGTGCTCAAGTCGGCCTCGACCGACAACATCATCGCCGCCGTGGCGTCCCTGCTGAACCACAAGCCCTACTTCTGCCCCGGGATCACCGACGCCGTGCTGCGCGGATACCTTTCGCCCGGCGGCCATGGGCTGGGGGAAGTGATCGAAGGGTCCGAGACCCTGACGACGCGCGAGCTGCTGATCGTCCAGCTGCTGGCCGAGTCCCGCAGCAACAAGGTCATCGCCTCGATGCTCGACATCAGCGTCAAGACCGTCGAGAGCCACCGCGGCAACATCATGCGGAAGCTGGGCGCCCATTCACTGGCGGACATCGTGCGCTATGCGATCCGCAACAAGCTGATCGAGGCCTAGCCATCCCGAGACTCCGCTGAATGCACACGGGCAAGAGCATGACCGGCGGGTTCGACCCGGCGTTCTACGAGTCGGCCCTGGACGCCTTCACGGCGAACGTCGCGGTCGTGGATGCAACCGGCGAGATCCTGGCGGTGAACGACGCCTGGGTTCAGTTCGTGGATTTCAACGACCTCAAGATCGCCAACCACGGCGTCGGCTGCAACTATCTGAACTTCTGCGATCGGCTGGGCACGCCCGGCGCCGCCGCGGTGGCCGCCGGCCTGCGGGCGCTGATCGCCGGGGGCGACGGACCCTTTCGGCACGAATACGTCATGCCGCTCGACACCGGTTCGTGCTGGGTGAAGTTGTCGGCGGTGCGTGTCGGCCACCGGGACCAACCCTTCCTGATCGTGACCCACGACGACATCTCCATCCAGCGGCGGGCGGAGCTGGGATTGCGGGAGGCCACGGCGCGCCTCCTGCATGCCGAGGATTCGGAACGACGGCGCATCGCGCGAGAGCTGCACGACAGCACCGCTCAGCATCTGGCGGGCGCGAAACTGATGTTGCGGCGGCTGGACGCCAAGGATCCGGTCAGCACCGGCCTGGTCCGAGACGAGGTGTCGGGCCTGCTGTCCAGCGCCTTGGACGAGATCCGCAGCTTCGCCTATCTGCTCCACCCCCCGGCGCTGGAGCACCTGGGGCTCGCCGCGGCGATCCGACAGTTCGCGACCGGCTTCTCGCGACGCGGGGACGTGGCGGTGACGATCGACATTCCGGACGATTTTCCACGACTGTCTCACGCCACCGAGATCGCGCTCTACCGCGTGGTTCAGGAAGCCCTGGCCAACGTCCACAGTCATTCCGGCAGCCAGCAGGCGGTCGTTCGACTGCGGGTCGCCGGCGAGATGGTTCTGCTGACGGTTCGCGATTTCGGCTCCGGCCTGCCGCCGAGGCGCGACAGCATTCCCGGCGTCGGGCTCGAGGGCATGCGTCTGCGTCTCGAGTTCCTGAAGGGGCATCTGTCGCTGCGCAATGCCGAACCGGGCCTGGCCCTGGAGGCCTGGGCTCCGCTCCTGCCCGAAGGCGAGGATTGATCCTGTTCAAGGGTCGAGGGAGAGCCGACCCGACACATGCGTCGGGACATGCGGGCCGGCTCTCGACTCGCGACCACGACGGCGCTCTTGGGGGATGAGCGAGCCGCGGCTTGCCAAGGGAAATCGGGGGTGACGCCTTGACGAGCGAGCCCAGCCAGATTGCGGCCGCCGTGGCGCGAACGCCATCGGGCCAAACCCTAGGACGAGACGCGAAAACCCTTATGACCGCTTGATTTGCGTCAGGCCAGGTGAACCGAATTCTTGATCGTGGCCGCGGCGGCTTGCTTCTGGCGCGCCCGGTCGATGGCGTCGTCGAGCAGCTTCAGGAACTCCGATTGCATCTGCATCGATTCGAGATCCGACGCCCGGACGCCGTCGAGGGTCGACTGTCGGATTTCTTCGAGCTGTTCGAGCGACAGCGCCGCGCAGAGGCGGAGACTGAGGAACTGCAGCGCGGCAACTCGGATCTCAAGATTTGTCATCGGTATGTCGCTGCGAAACCAGGGGGCGAGCAGATACGAACGGATGGAAGGTCGGATGTCGGCGACCGAGAAATCATAACTGTGGAGTTCAAGCTGCGCCACGACCGACTCCCCGTAGGCGAATCCCGCGACGGCGCCAGGGTGGAACGGACGAAACGCTGCTCGGATCGTTTCAGTTGTTAACAACGCCAATGAGAAGCTGGGAGAGCGTGAGCCGACAGCCGATCATTCGTGAATTTTCCGGGCCTCGAACGAACGGCGCGCGTGTTCCAAATCCTCGCTACGCGAGGAGCGCGCTTGAGACACTAGTGCAATGGGTGGGATGCTTCTTCAAGACCGTTACCGTTATCGGGGCGCGCCGTCCGATCTGAAATCAGGCGAACCCCGCTTTCGGGCACGGAAAACGACCTAGTAAGTGATGTGTGATCAGGCATTGCGTCGGACTGTGGAGAATTGGCCACGGCGCGCGCCGAGCCGGATCGCGCCCTGGAGCTCCGCCGCGGCCTGGCGCACCAGGCCCACCGACCCGGCCACGAGGCCTGTCGACTCAACTGACCAAATGCGACGTTTGGTCAGGCCAATTACTTGCGCCCCTCATCCGACCCGTTATGGTGCCGACCGAAGCGACGCCGGCTCCAAGGCGCGTCGAGGCGTTCGGGAGACGGATGG
The DNA here is from genome assembly GCF_001426905.1 of Caulobacter sp. Root1455. GTDB lineage: Bacteria > Pseudomonadota > Alphaproteobacteria > Caulobacterales > Caulobacteraceae > Caulobacter. Next base: position 55,632 of record NZ_LMFQ01000005.1, on the reverse strand, counting down.
ATGCGAACGAAAGCGGCTGTCGTCGGCCTCGCGGCTCTGGTGTCGCTGGGCGCGGTCGTTCCCGCCTTCGCCGCCGATCCCTCGGTCCCGCCGTCCCCGGCCGGCGTCTGCCAGGGCGGCGACGGAACCGCCGCGGCCTTCGGCGGGCGCCGCACCTTCCGCTGGAGCCCCGAGGGCCTGGAATACGCCAAGGCCCACCGCGCCGATCCCGCCGTCGCGCCCGCCTACGCCGCCGTGATCAAGCGGGCCGACGCCGCCCTGGCCGGGCCGACCTATACGGTCGTCGACAAGACCCGCACCCCGCCCAGCGGCGACAAGCACGACTATATCTCGATGGGCCCATACTGGTGGCCCGACCCGACCCGGCCGAACGGCGAGCCCTATCTGCGCCGCGACGGCGAGTTCAATCCCGAGCGCGCCACCAACGCCTTCGACGTGTCCGACCTGGACGCGATGAGCGCATCGGTCGAGGCCTTGTCCCTGGCCTACTGGTTCACCGACGACGCGCGGTACGCGGCCAAGGCCGCCCAGCTGCTGCGCGTCTGGTTCCTGGATCCGGCCACCCGGATGAACCCCAACGCCAAGTACGCCCAGGGCGTGCCGGGGCGCACCACGGGCCGGGCCGAGGGCGTGCTCGACACCTATCGTCTGTTGCGGGTGATCGAGGGCGTCGGCCTGCTGGCCCCGTCCAAGGCGCTGTCGAACGCCGACCAGAAGGGCCTGGAGCGCTGGTTCGCCGACTACACCATCTGGATGCGCACCGATCCCAACGGCCGCGAGGAGCAGGCCGCCGCCAACAATCACGGCATCTGGTTCGACTACCAACTGGCCGGGTTCTCGCTGTTCGCCCGCCAGGATGCGGTGGCCCGCCAGGTGGTGGCCGAGGCGGGCGCGCGGCGGATCGCGACCCAGATCGCGCCGAACGGCTCGCTGCCGCTGGAGCTGACCCGCACCCGCGCCCTGCATTACAGCTATTTCGCGCTGGAGGCCCTGGTCGGCACGGCGCAGTTCGGACGCTGCGTGGACCTGGACCTCTGGCGCTACCGGACCGCCGACGGCCGCGGCCTGCGCGCGGCGTTCGACTTCCTGGCGCCCTATGTCGGCCAGGAGGCCAGCTTCCCCTATCCCGAGCTGAAGCCGCAAGACGCCTCATCCGAGGCCCTGCCGCTGTTCGCGGCGGCGGCCCAGGCCTATGGCGACGAGGCCCTGGCCGACAAGGCCGCGACCCTGGCGGAGCGTTATCCGGCCAATCTCAGCCGCCTGCTGGTCGCGCCAAGGCCCTGACGTCTTTGCAGCGCGATCCAAAAGCGCCGGAGCTATTGGGGCGTGAGCGCGCTATACTGCCCGAGCTCGTGATCGCCCCGCGCCATGCGGGATCGCCAGCCTGAAAGAACCTCATGTCCGACCATCCGGACACGCGTCAGGCGACGCGTTGGACAGCCCTGTTGGAATCCATCGGCATCCACCAGATCACCGCCCGGGAGATCCGGGCCGAAACCTTCTTCCTTGGCAATCGCCACAAGGGTCGGGTCGTGCCCGGCGCGGAGCTGGAGCTTCGGGCGTCGGACCTGCCCGCGCGTCGCAAGGCGCTGCTGCGGGCTGTCATCCGCGCCGCGCCGACCGTCTCCGAGGCCGGCCAATGAACGACGAGGAAGCCCAGGCGCTGCGCCGGGAAAACGACTACCTCAAGCGCCGCAACGCCCAGCTGCAAGACGATGTCACCAGCCTGGGCGGCCAGGTTCTGCGGATGCAGCAGGAGCTGGAACGGGTGAGCGGCCGGCGGGCGATGGTGTCGCCGGATCCATTGTCGGGCGGCCAGTAGCGTGACGCTTTCGCCGAGCCAACTGGTGGCGCTGAAGAACCTGGCCCGCAAGAAGGCGGGCGATGCGGTCGACTGGATCAATATCGCCGACGCGCGGGCCCTGACCGATCTGGGCCTGGCGGAGCGCAACGGCGGCGGCTGGGTGATCACGGCCGCCGGAACCGTCGCCCTGGCCGACCGCGACCGCGGACATTCCGACTAGTCGTTCCCGAAACGCATGCCGTCATAGGCCGGCTCGACGCCCGGCGGAAGTTTCGCCGCCAAGGCGTTGAAATCCAGGTCGATATGCAGGTTGGTCAGGATGGCGCGGCGCGGCTTGGCGCGGGCGATCCATTCCAGGGCCAGCCCGACATGGGCGTGGGTCGGATGCGGCGTCCAGCGCAGGGCGTCCACCACCCAGACGTCGAGGCCTTTCAACGCCGCCCAACTCTCCTCGGGAAAGCCGATCGCGTCGGGCGTATAGGCGACGTCGCCGAACCGGTAGCCGACCGCGCGGATCTCGCCGTGGTCGACGTCGAAGGTGGTCACGGGGATCGCGCCGCTGGGGCCGTCGATCCGCCAGGTCTGGCCGTGCGGCGGAATGGCGTGAGCCTCGCAGATGGCCGGATAGCCGCCCTGGCTCTTGAAGATGTAGTCGAAGCGTCGCCCCAGGCTGGCCGTCGTATAGGCGTCCATATAGGTCGGCACGCGCTGGCGGGCGTTCAGGAAGAACGGCCGCAGATCGTCGATCCCGTGGGCCTGGTCGGCGTGGTCGTGGGTGAACAGGCAGGCGTCCACCCGCTTGATCCCCGCCCTTACCGCCTGCAGACGAAAGTCCGGAGCGGTGTCGACGACGACCGTGGTCTCGGCGGCCGGATCGCCGCCCGCCTTGATTCCTGGGCGGCGCACCAGCAGCGAGCAGCGGGTGCGGGTGTTCTTCGGCTCGGCCGGGTCGCAATCGCCCCAGTTGCCGTCGGCGCGCGGCACGCCGCCCGACGAACCGGAGCCCAGGATCGTGAACTCCAGCTTTCGGGTCATGCCTGTTGCTTCCTGGGCCGAGGAATCCGGTCGAACAGAGCGAAGAAGGCCTCCTCGGTGCGAGCTTCGGCGTCGGCGCGGGTCCAGCCCCGGACCTCGGCCAGCTTGTCCAGCACGTGCGGCAGGTAGGCCGGTTCGTTCCGGCGGCCGCGCATCGGCACGGGGGCCAGGTACGGGCAGTCGGTTTCGAGGATGATCTTGTCGGCCGGCATGTCGGCGATGATGTCGCGCACCGCTTGCGCCTGCTTGAAGGTGGCGATGCCGGACACCGAGAACCACGCCCCCAACGCCGCCATCCGCTTCGCCAGCTCGGGGCCGCTGGTGTAGCAGTGCATCAGCAGCTTGAACGCCCCCTTGGCGTGTTCCTCCTCGAGGATGTCGCCCATCACCTGATCGGCTTCGCGGGTGTGGACCACCAGCGGCAGGCCGGTCTGGCGGGCCGCCGCCACATGGGCGCGGAACACGTTCGCCTGCACGTCGCGCGGGCTGAGGTCGTAATGGAAGTCCAGGCCCGTTTCGCCGACGCCGATCACCTTCGGCCGGCCGGCCAGCTCGACCAGGCGTTCGGTCGTCAGGTCGACGTGGTCCTTGGCTTCATGCGGATGGGCGCCCACCGTGCACCAGATGTCGTCGTTGGCCATGGCGATGGCGTGGACGGCCTCGAACGACGGAATCTTGTCGCAGATGGTGACCATCAGTTCGATCCCGGCCTCGCGGGCGCGGTCGATCACCGCTTGGCGATCTTCGTCGTACTGATGGGCGTGCAGGTTTACGTGGCTGTCGATGAGCATGCGGTCACATGGCCGCCCGGGCGGCGGCGCGCAAGTCCATGATCGCGGTCCAGAACACGTCGGCGCGGTCCAGGTTCACGGCCTCGGCCTCGTCCGGCGCGCGGACGATCTTCTCCCAGGCCGCGACCCAGCGATCCAGGCCCGCCGGGGTGCGCTCGCCGGCCATGCCGGTGGCCATGGCGTGGATCTGGTCGCCCAGGCGGTCGAACAGCAGCTCGAAGCGCTGGACGCCCTCGGCCCCCCGGAAGGTGTCGGCCATGGCCAGCAGCGCGCCCTCGTCCAGGTCGGGCAGCTTGCGCAGGATCTCGCCGGCCGCGTCGTCGGCCTCCAGCGCCCCGGCGGCGGCCAGTTGCAGGGCACGGCCCGGCGCGCCCTTGGCCATGCGGGCCAGGCGGTCGGCGTCGTGGGCCGAGACCCCTGCCCGCTGTTCGACCATGGCCGCGGCCTTGCCGAGATCCGGCGCGGGCACCACCAGGCGGCGGCAGCGCGAGCGGATGGTCGGCAGCAGGCGGCCGGGCGAATGGCTGATCAGCAGGATCACCCCGCGCGGCGGCGGTTCCTCAAGAGTCTTCAATACGGCGTTGGCGGCGTTGACGTTCAGGTCGTCGGCCGCGTCGATGATCGCCACGCGGTAAGGCGAGATCGCCGGGGAGTTGGCGAAGAAGGCCGGCAACAGGCGGGCCTCGTCGACCGGGATCGACTTGCGGGCCTTGCCGTCATCGGTGGCGCGTTCCAGCACCATCAGGTCGGGATGCGACCGCGCCGCGACCTGGCGGCTGACGACGTCGGTCGGCGCGGAGCCCAGGAGGCCGAAGGCGGGATCGGGCCGCGCACCGAGCAGGCGGCGGGCCATGCGGTAGGCCAGGGTCGCCTTGCCGACGCCCTCCGGCCCGGTCAACAGCCAGGCGTGATGCAGTCGGCCGCGATCCAGGGCGTCCAGGAAGGCCAGTTCGGCGGCCTCGACGCCGTCGATGGCGAACACGTCGCGCGGGTGCGGAGGCGCGTCCATGCCCTAGAGGCCCAGCCGGGTGGACACGGCGGCCCAGACATCGGCCCAGACCGCGTCGATGGCGTCGTCGGCCTCGATCACCACGCAGCGCTCGGGTTCGCGGCGGGCGATCTCCAGGAAGGCCTCGCCCAGGCGCTGGTGGAACGCCAGGCCCTTGGACTCGAAACGCGCCTCGCCGCCCCGGGCCAGGGCGCGCTCCAGGCCGACCTCGGCCGGAATGTCGAAGATAAGGGTCAGGTCCGGGACCGTGCCGCCCAGGACATGCTCCTCCAGCGCCTTGATCAGGCCGATCGGCGCCTCGCCCCCGGCGCCCTGATAGGCCCGGGTGCTGTCGGCGAAGCGGTCGCACAGCACGATCGCCCCGCGCTCCAGGGCCGGTCGGATCACCCGCTCGACGTGGTCGCGTCGCGAGGCGTACATCAGCAAGGTCTCGGTGACCGGCGACCAGCGGTCGATGTCGCCGTTGAGGATCAGATCGCGAATCTGCTCGGCGCCGGGGCTGCCGCCCGGTTCGCGGGTCAGCACCACGTCGGCGCCGTCCGCCTTCAGGCGTTCGGCCAAGCGGCGGATCTGGGTGGACTTTCCAGCCCCCTCGCCGCCCTCGAAACTGATGAAGGTTCCACGCGTCACCGGCTCCAAATCGGCCGTAACGCCCGTCTTGTCCAGAGCCGATCGCCGCCCAGGCTAGGGACCCAGCACCGTGGCGTCGGAAAAGCCCAGGGCGGCGACGCGATCGCGCACGCCGAAGGCTTCGGCCTCGTCGGGACCGGCCCTGACGATCACGCGGTAGAGCACGTTCGGGCCGCGTTCGATCGACTCGATCGAGGCGTCCCCCGTCCCGCCCAGCTGGGCCAGGGCGCGTTCGGCGTTGCCAAGGTTGGCGAAGGCGCCGGCCTGGACGCGATAGGCGCTGGCCAACGCCGGCGTCGGCATCGGCGGGGGCGCGGGCTCGGCCGGAACCAGGGGCGCCGACTCCTGGGGCGCCGGCGGCGGCGCGAAGTCCGGGTCGGCGGCCTTTGGCGGCGGCGGCGGACCATAGGCCGGCTGGGCCGGCGGCAGGCCGGACGCATAGACGCGTGTCTTGGGCGGCGGGGCGTAACGCGGTTCGGGCGGCGGCGGGGCCGCGGCGATGATCCGGGGCGCGTCGAACGGGGTCTTGCTGGCGGGACCGATATAGCGGACGCGGACATGGGCGACTCCGGCCCGGTCGTAGCCCAGCTGTTCGGCGGCGGCCTTTGACAGGTCGATGATCCGGCCGTCGATGAACGGGCCGCGATCATTGACCCGCACCTTCATCTTGCGGCCGTTGTCGAGATTGGTGACCTCGACGATGCTCGGCAGCGGCAGGGTCTTGTGGGCCGCCGAGGGCAGATCCATGTCGAAGATCTCGCCGTTGGCCGTGCGACGATTGTGGAACTGCTCGCCGTACCACGAGCCGACGCCCCGCTCGTCATAGTCCGGATCAGCCTTGGGATAATACCAGATCCCTCTGATCTGATAGGGCTTTTCGGTGCCGCGCAGGCCCGAGGTCGAGCCCGGCGCCGGCGGTCCGGAATAGGGCCTGGCGGTGGAAGCCGCCTGCGGCAGGCGGGTCGGCAGCGGCGTGGCGCAGGCGGCCAGGCCGGCGCAGCCCAGGGCGGCCACGGCCGCGCCGCGCAGCAGACGGAACTCGTCTCGCGCCTCGCCTCTCATGACCGAACGCCCTCCTGAGGGTTGTATACAGGAAAACAGGGTCGTTCAGGAGGCTTGAGGTCTGGTTAATCAAAGGTGCGACCAAACGCGCTGGAAACGACTGGAGCGCGTGCGCGACCGCTGATATAGGCCCCTGCTCCGGGCAGGTGGCCGAGTGGTTTAAGGCAGCGGTCTTGAAAACCGCCGTGGGTGAAAGTCCACCGTGGGTTCGAATCCCACCCTGCCCGCCACATCTCCCGAGATCCGTTCCATGTCAGACTCCGTCCGCGCCGCCGTCTACGGCTTTCCGTCCTTCGACGTGGTCGACGTGCCCGGCGGCGCCGTTCAGGTCTCGCCCCTCGTGGTCGGGTCTGCCGATCTGGCCGATCTGACCGATGGCGCGCTGGACGAGATCGTGATCCAGGCCCCGGCCGGCGTCGCCGAGCGGCGCTATGTCCTGGCCCAGGCCTTGCGGGCGCTGAAGGTCGAAGGGCGGCTGACGGCCCTGGCCCCCAAGGATCGCGGCGGCCTGCGGATGAACAAGGAGCTGACCGCGTTCGGCTGCACGGTCGGCGAGAGCGCCAAGCGCCACCAGCGGATCTGCGTGGCCCTCAAGCCCGCCAACCCTGTCGGCCTGGACGCCGCCATCGTCGAGGGCGCGCCGCGCCGCCTGGACGGCGACGGCCTGTGGACCCAGCCCGGCGTATTCAGCTGGGATCGCCTGGATCCCGGCTCGGCCCTGCTGCTGAAGTCGCTGCCGCCGCTGAGCGGGGCCGGCGTCGACCTGGGCTGCGGCATCGGCGTCCTGGCCCACGCCGTTCTGACCTCGCCCAAGGTCACCAAGCTGACCCTGATCGATCTGGACCGCCGGGCGGTCGAGGCGGCCAGGCGCAACGTCGACGACCCGAGGGTCGAGGTCGTGCAGGCCGACGCCCGGCGCGGCGCCGACCTGGCGACGGGCCTGGACTTCGTGGTCACCAATCCGCCGTTCCACGAGGGCGGCGGGGAGGACAAAAGCCTGGGCCAGGCCTTCATCACCTCGGCGGCGGGCATGCTGCGCAAGGGCGGCGTGCTGTGGATCGTCGCCAACCGCCACCTGCCCTACGAGGCGGTGCTGAACGAGTCCTTCAAGAACGTCCGCCCGGTGGCCGACGCCGGCGGCTTCAAGGTCTACGAGGCTCGGAAATGACCAAGGCGCTGATGGCGCGTCTGGATCGCCTGCTGGCCAATCTCGGCTACGGCAGCCGGCGCGACGTCCAGGCGCTGGTCTCGGCCGGCAAGGTCATGCTCGACGGCGCGGCCGTCAGGGACGCGGGGCAGAAGATCGCTGTCACCGCCGACCTGCCGCTGCGGATGAAGATCCGGGGCCTTCCCGTTGATCCGCCGGCGCCTCTGGTGCTGATCATGCACAAGCCGCTGGGCGTGGTCTGCTCGCACCGCGAGGACGGCGAGCGGATCTACGACCTGCTGCCCAAGCGCTGGCAGATCCGCGACCCGGCCCTGTCGAGCGTCGGGCGGCTGGACAAGGACACCTCGGGTTTGATCCTGATCACCGACGACGGCGACTACCTGCACCGGGTGATCTCGCCCAAGCGCCACGTGCCCAAGGTCTATCGCGCGACGCTGGACCGGCCCCTGACCGGAACCGAGGGGCCGGCCTTCGCCGGCGGGACCCTGATGCTGGAGGGCGAGGAAAAGCCGCTGCTGCCGGCGAGCCTGGAGGTGCTGGGCGAGCGCGAGGCGCGGCTGACGATCACCGAGGGCCGCTACCACCAGGTGCGCCGGATGTTCGCCGCCGTGGGCAATCACGTGGTCGGCCTGCATCGCGAGCGGATCGGCGGGATCGCCCTGCCCGACGACCTGGCGCCGGGTGAGCACCGCATCTTGACGGCGGCCCAGGCCGAGGCGGTGTTCGATGCCTGACGAAATCCTGATGGACGCCCGCGGCCACCGCTGCCCCGTCCCCACCCTGCGCCTGCGCCGGGCCCTGGAAGCGGCGCCGGCCGGCGGTCTGGTCCGCCTGCTGGCCGACGACCCGCTGGCCCGCATCGACGTGCCGCATTTCGCCGCCAGCGCCGGGGCCACCGTGCTGGAGATCGTCGACGCCCCGAACGGCGTGATCAGCTTTCTGGTGGCGAAGGCGCCTTGAGCTGAATGGCCTTGGGGCCCTCGAGCAGGGCCCGGGGCCGCTCATCGAGCGCGATCTCCATCTCGGTGGCCAGGGCGCCGCCGAAGAACACGGCGTTGACGCTCCACGACAGCCAGATCAGGAAGATGATCACCGCCGAGATCGAGCCGTAGGTCGCGCCCAGATGGGCCACCTGCTCGACATAGAAGGCGCTGGCCCACGACATGAAGACGCACATCACCGCCGCGGCGAAGCCCCCGGTCGTCGAGGCGCGCCAGCCGACCGGGGCGCGCGACATGGCGTAGCGGTAGATCAGGGTCATGCCCAACATCAGGCCCAGGCTGGCCCAGGTCCATTCGCTCTGGATCCATGACACGCCGGCCAGGGGGCGCAGGTTCAGGGTGCTGGCCAGCAGGCGGAAGGTCAGGAACACGCCCGACAGCACGAACAGCAGCACGAAGGCGGCGACCAGCACCACCAGGGCCATGAAGTTGAAGCCGAAGAAGCCGCGCTGGTCCTCCTCGTCATGGATGAAGGACAGGCCGGCCAGCAGCGCCTTGAAGCCGCGATGGGCGGCGTAGAGGCCGATGACCAACACCACGGCGCTCTGCGCGGAAACGGCCTTCTCCGGCGCGTAGGCCAGTCGGGCCAGCTCGCTCTGGAAGATCGGCCGGGCGCCGGACGGCATCAGGAACGACAGCTTGTCGGCCTGGAAGGCGGCCTGTTCCGGGGTCAGCAACAGGCTGAACATGCCGATCAGGATCGCCAGGCCGGGAAACACCGCCAGCAGGATGAAGAACGACACGCCGCCCACATAGAGCATCACGTCGCGGCCCCACAGGCGCTGCAGGGCCAGGCCCAGAACGCGCAGGATCTCGCTCACCCAATGGATCGGATCGAGATCGAGGTCCCGAAAGCGAAGACGGTCCTGGGGGGATTTCATGCGGCGGAAACTGACCTCGGCGCCGCGTCGACGCAAGCTCACCGCCGAAAAAACATTGGCTCAGGCACAAAGACCCGCCGCTTCAGGGAAAGCGGCGGGTCTCCGCAGGACGAACCTGAACCGATCGCCGCATCGAGGGACGGGTGGCGCGACGGCCGGTTGCGAGATCAGGTTTAGACCTCGCCGGCTGAACCGGACCTGAATGCCGCTGTCAGGAGAAGGTCGTTCAGAGCGCGCCCTGCGCCTTCAGCGCGGCGATCGCGTCGGCCGAGAAGCCCCAGTCGCCCAGCGCCGCGTCGTTGTCGGCCCCGATCTTTGGCGGCGGGCCCTGGATCGCGCCGGGGGTGGCCGAAAAGCGCGGGGCCGGGGCCGGCTGGGTCACGCCGGCCACCTCGACGAAGGTCTGGCGGGCGGCGTTGTGGGCGTGGGCCGGGGCCTCGTCCATGGTCAGGACCGGGGCGAAGCAGACGTCGGTGCCGTCCATCAGGGCGCACCAGTCGTCGCGAGTCTTCGTGGCGATCACCGCCGCCAGCTTCTCGCGAAGCTGCGGCCACTCCTCGCGGCTCATCTGGTGCTGGAACTGCGGGTCGGTGATCCCCGTCTTTTCAAGCAGAAGCAGGTAGAACTGCGGTTCGATCGAGCCGATCGAGATCCACTTGCCGTCGCTGCATTGATAGGTGTCGTAGAAGTGCGCCCCGCCGTCGAGCAGGTTGGAGCGCCTTGCATCCCCCCACATGCCGCCGGCCTTGAAGCCGTAGAACATGGCCATCAGCGAGGCCGCGCCGTCGCTCATCGCGCAGTCGATCACCTGGCCCTGGCCGGTGGCGCGGGCGTGGATCACGCCGGCCAGCAGGCCGAAGGCCAGGTAAAGCGCCCCGCCCCCGAAATCGCCGACCAGGTTCAGCGGCGGCACCGGCTTGTCCCGCGTGCCGATCGCCGCCAGGGCGCCGGTGATGGCGATGTAGTTCATGTCGTGGCCGGCGGCCTTGGCGTAGGGACCGGTCTGGCCCCAGCCGGTCATGCGGCCGTAGACGAGCCTGGGATTGCGGGCCAGGGCGAGGTCCGGGCCCAGGCCCAGGCGTTCCATGACGCCCGGACGGAAGCCCTCGATGATCCCGTCGGCGCCTTCCATCAGCTTCAGGCAGGTCTCCACCGCGGCCGGCGACTTCAGGTCCAGCGCCACCGAGCGGCGACCCCGAGCGGTGACGTCGGCGGGCGAGCTGCGCCCCGACCCCTTGCGGTCGATCCGCACGACGTCGGCCCCCAGGTCCGACAGCAACATGCCGCAGAACGGTCCCGGACCGATCCCGGCGAATTCCAGCACCTTCAGGCCGGACAAAGGTCCTTGGGGTCCCTGGGCCATATGTTCCTCCCGGCCGACTCTCGCGGCGTTTGTCTCTCGAACCACTAGAACGACCCTGCCCTTCGGTCAGGCAAGAGCGTTTGTCTGTTCACAGGCCTGCGGCGATGCGCACCTATGAGGCGGGGCGGCCTCTGCTATGTTGCAGCGTCGAATCTCGAGGACGCCGCGTCGTCGAGCGATACCGGTATCCGGGGCGGAGGCTTGAGTTGGCGGTGAACGCCCGAATCCTGATCGTGGCGCGCGACGATTCCCGCGCGGGGCCGCTGTCCGAAGGGCTCGACAAGCTCGGCTGGCGGACCATCACCGCGCGTGGCCCCTACGCCGCCCTCGCCGCCCTGGGCGACCTGAACATCGAGGCGGTGATCGTCGACCTGGAGAGCGCCGGTCCCGACGCCCATTCCCTGTCGCGCCGCCTGAAGGCGGCGGTGGCCCCGCGCCGCCTGCCCGTCATCGCCATCGGCGAACCCGGGACGGAGGGCCACCTTCAGGCCTTCGACCTGACGCTGTCGCCGCCCCTGCATCCCAGCCAGGCCGTGCTGCGCCTGGAATCCCTGGTCCGCACCGCCATCGCCGAGGAGGAGTTCGAGCTCCGCCTGGCCACGTTCGGCGATCGCGGCCGGCGGCTGGACCTGCCCGAGCCCCAGGCTGAACCGTTCCGCATCCTGGCGATCGGCGAGCCGGCCCCGCAGTTCCTGGCCCTGTCCAACGCCCTGAGCCGCAGCGGGGCCGACGTGGTCGGCGCCTTCACCGCCTATACGGCCTTCGACTATCTGCACGAGCGGGCTTTCGACGCCGTGGTGCTGTGGGCCGGCGACAATCAGCAGGAAGCCTTGTCGATCGCGGCCGGCATGCGCCGCAACACCCGCCTCTTCCACATTCCGGCCCTGCTGTATCTGAAGGCCGAGAGCCATGTGACCATGTCGGAGGCCTTCCATCGGGGCGTGTCCGACGTCGCCTCGCCCGAGACGGCCGAGATCGAGACCGCCAAGCGGGTCATCGAGCTGGCCCGCAACTATCGCCGCGGCGAAGCCATTCGCGGCGCGCTGGAGAAGGCCCGCAGCTCGGGCCTGATGGACGCCGCCACCGGCCTGTTCACCCGCGACCTGTTCGCCGCCCACCTGGTCCGCCTGGCCGGGGCCGCGCGCGAGCGCGCGCGACCGCTGTCGATCTGCGTGCTGCGGGTGGCCGACAAGCCCGACACCGTCTGGGCCCGCAAGAACGGCTGGCTGGACCGCGCCATCCCGCAGATCGGCTCGATGGTCGGACGGCTGGTGCGGGTCGAGGACACCGCCGCGCGCCTGGCGCCGGAGGTCTTCGCCCTGGCCCTGCCCGCCACCAACAACGCCGCCGGCCGCGCGGCCGCCGAGCGGATCGCCGCGGTGATCGGCTGCACGGCCTTCGACGCCGGCGACGACCGCCCGCCGTTCGTCTGCGAGTTCGACATCGGCGTGGCCCAGATCGAGGCCGGCGAGAGCGCCGTCCACGCCCTGGAACGCGCCGCCGCCCAGGCCCTGCAGCGTCACTCCGCTTAGAGCCCGACGCACGAAATCCTAGTCCTTCGACAAGCTCGGGATGAGGATTTTCAAGGCGGCGCGCCGGCAATCGTCCTCATCCCGAGCTTGTCGAAGGACGAGGACGTCCCTAGGTGCTGGGGCGTTCGCTCTCTCTTGAAGGACCGCGCCATGGGCCAGCCGCTGCTGATCGACCTCGTCGCCGACGTCGTCTGTCCCTGGTGCTATCTGGGCTGGCGGCGGGTGAAGTCGGCCGTGGCCCTGCGGCCCGACGTCGAGCCGCTGATCGTCTGGCGGCCCTATCAGCTGGACCCGAGCCTTCCCGAGCAAGGCGTTGATCGCAAAGCCTATATGGCCGGCAAGTTCAAGGACGCCCTGAAGCTGAAGGCGGTGCACACGGCCTTGGTCGAGGCTGGGACCGAGGAAGGCATCGTCTTCGATTTCGACGCCATCGAACTGTCGCCCAACACCAGCGCCGCCCATCGCCTGATCCGCTGGGCGCATGGGGCGGGCAAGCAGGACGCTGTCGTCGAGGCGCTGTTCGCGGCCTATTTCACGCAAGGTCGCGACATCGGCGACCCCGTGGTGCTGGCGCAGATCGGCGAGGCGGCGGGCATGGATCCGGTGGTGATCCTGCGCCTGCTTTCCGAGGGCGCGGACAAGGACACCGTCGCCCGCGAGCACGCCATGGCCGTCCAGGGCGGGATCACCGGCGTGCCGTTCGCGATCTTCGGCGGCAAGCTGGCGGTCGTCGGCGCCGAGAGCCCGGAGAACATCGCCCAGGCCATAGACAAGGCGCTTGAACAGGCGGCCTGAAACCAAACCCTCCCCTAACGGGGGAGGACCTCGTCTCATCCCTCCAGCGTCGTCTTCATCGCCGCGCAACCCAGGTCCATGAAGCCGGCGACCCGCTCGGCCGCGTCATGCGGCAGCAGGTCGGCGATCCAGACGATGCGGCTGCCCTCGCCTTCCTTGAGCACCTGCATGGCGCCGTTGTGGTGGGTCAGCAGCGGGCTGCCGACCACCGACCAGACCAGGCGGCGGGTCTCTTCGTCGACCGCGACGATCAGCTCGCGAGCGACCAGGCCGGCGGCGAAGGTGACGATCCGGGCCTCCCCCTCCACCTGACAGTCGGTCAGCACGCCGGGACACAGGCGCTGATGGACGTGACCCCAGTCGCGCACCGCGTCCCAGACCTGGCCTGGCGCGCGCGCGACATCGACGGACTTGGTGATCGTGGCCATGGAAATCTCCTCTCGAGGTTTCCCAGACTCTGGCAAATCAGCGGGCCGACGGCTGGCGGGATCCGGACCCGGTCATCTGAGCCGCGAACGGACCGTCGGCGCCAGGCGCAGCCGCTGGATCACGCCCCGCTTGGACACCACGCCGAAACCGTCGCCCAGACCCGCCTTTTCCGCGCGGGCCAGATGATCGGCATGGGCCGCGGCGTCGGCGAAGCGGCCGACCCAGACCAGCACGGTCTCGCCTTCCCGCACCGGCAGGCGGGGAAAGGTGTTCTCGGCCGCCTCGGTGAGCATCCAACCGGCGACGGACGCCCCGGCAGCCTCGAGGGCCGGACGGACCTCCGCCTCGAACCGTTCGGCGAAGTCCGGTCCCGGCGGGCCGTCCAGGGCCTGGATCGTCACGCCGATCAGGGACGCGGGGCCCGGGTCCGCTCCCGCCGGCCCGCGCGGCGGCAGGTCGAAGCGCGCGGCGGTCACGGGCGGCTTCAGCAGCAGGACGTCATCATTGTCGGCGAGCGTGGCGTTGGCGGCCTCGCGATGAGCCCGCCAGACCGGGCCGCCGTAGAAGGCCTCCAGCGCCGCCCTGCGGGCCGCCATGTCGTCGAAGCCGCGCATCCAGACGAAATGACCGGGCGCGTCGAGATCGCGGAACTGGCCGATCAGGCTCATGCCCTCGGCCTCCTGGCTCTCGACGAAGGCGCGCTCGAACAGCGCGATCAGGTCGTCGCGTCGCCCCGGTTTCATCCGGTACTGGCGCAGCTCGATCACGGCCTGGCTCAGGCTCATGCCGCGTCCTCCGAACGCGTGAAGTCCATGATCCAGTTGGCCTCCCAGGTCGCGCCGCCGTCCAGCGAGAAGCTCTGGGTCCAGCGGGCCGAGCGCGGGGTGATGTCGGACCAGACGTAGCGGGCGCGGACCGCCCGGTCGCCGTCGAGGTCGTCGCCCTCGAACAAGCCCACGCCGTCCTTGAATCCGCCGGTCACCGGCGGCCGCAGCCGGCCCTCCAGGCTGCTGATCCACCAGATCGACCACAGGCCGGTCGCCAGGTCGAAGCTGCGCAGGGAGACGCCGGAGAAGCCGCGCTCGGGCATGGCGATCTCCTCGACATTGACCAGGCCGCCCAGGCGCGGTTCGCAGGTCGCGGCGGCGCCGAACACGTCCCAGTCCTGGGCGCCGACATGGCGCTGCTTCAGCCGACGATGGACGATGCGCCAGCGGCCGTGCAGGAAATCGAAGGCGTGGGCGCCGGCGGGCGTGTCGTCGGAGGCGGTCATGCTGGGCCTTTCGTCGGGTGCGATGAAAGGGGTGTAGGCGCGCCTACCTGACATCTATTGTCAGGTATTTTCGGCTAGGATCGAAAACATGCGCTCAAGCCGCCTGCTCTCGATCCTGATGCTGCTGCAGACCCGGGGGCGCCTCACCGCCGAGGTGCTGGCGGCCGAGTTCGAGGTCTCGGTGCGCACCATCTATCGCGACATCGACGCGCTGAGCCTGTCCGGCGCGCCGGTCTATGCCGATCGCGGTCCCGGCGGCGGCTTCGCCCTGCTGGACGGCTATCGCACCCGCCTGACCGGTCTGACCGACGCGGAGGCCGAGACCCTGTTCCTGGGCGGCCTGGCGGGTCCCGCCGCCCAGCTGGGCCTGAGCGAGGTGATGGCCAACACCCAGCTGAAGCTGCTGGCCGCCCTGCCGGCCGAGCGCCAGGCCGCCGCCGAACGGATCTCCAGCCGCTTCCACCTGGACCCCGTCGGCTGGTATCGCGACGCCGAGGAAGCCGCCCGGCTGCCGGCCCTGGCCCAGGCGGTCTGGACCTGCCGGCGGATCGCGGTGCGCTACGACAGCTGGAAAGGCGTGGTCGAGCGATCGCTGTCGCCGCTGGGCCTGATCCTCAAGGGCGGGACCTGGTACCTGGCGGCGCTGGCGGGAAGCGCGGAGCCGCGCGTCTACCGCGTCTCCAATATCCAGGCCTTGACCGTGGGCGACGAGGTCTTCGAGCGCCCGGCCGACTTCGATCTCGAAGCCTTCTGGACCGCCTCGACCCAGCGTTTCGAGGCCGAGATCTTCACGGGAGATGCCCGCCTGCGCCTGACCCGCGCGGGGCTCAAGCGCCTGTCCTATCTGGGCGCGACCCAGGCCCGGATCGCGGCCGAGACCCTGGCGACGCTGGACGGCGAGACCTGCGAGGTCGTCGTGCCCATCGAGTCCATCGACCACGCCGCCGCCGACTTCCTGCGCCTGGGCGTCGAGGCCCAGGTGCTGGAGCCGCCGGCGCTGCGCGAGCGCCTGCGCCAGACGGCGACCGAACTGGCGGTGCTCTACGCCGACTAGACCTTCGCCAGCTTGACCAGCTGGGTCAGGATCTTCTCCGCCGCGTCCAGCCGCTGGGCCGGGGTGTCCCACTCGCCCTTGATCACCACCTTCTGGTCGGGACGCACCTTCCAGACGACGTTGTTCTTGGCCACGAACTGCATCAGGGCCAGCGGCTCGGCGTAGATGTCGTTGCGGAAGCTGGCGACCGCGCCCTTGGGGCCGACGTCGATCTTGGCGACATTGGCCTCGCGGCACAGGCCCTTGATGGCCACGACCTTGAGCAGGCTGTCGGTCTCGGGCGGCAGCGGGCCGAAGCGGTCGATCATCTCGGCGGCCAGGGCCTCGCGGTCGGCGGCCTTCTCGGCTTCCGACAGGCGGCGATAGAGCGACAGGCGCACATTGAGGTCGGGCACATAGTCGTCGGGGATCATCACGGCCGCGCCGGTGTTGATCTGCGGCGACCAGCCCCGGTCCTCCAGCAGGGCCTCGGCCCCCTGGCGCTCGCGCAGCTCGGCCACGGCGTCCTCCAGCATCTGCTGGTAGAGCTCGACCCCGATCTCCTTGATGTGGCCGCTCTGCTCGTCGCCCAGCAGGTTGCCGCCGCCGCGCTGGTCCAGGTCGTGGCTGGCCAGCTGGAAGCCGGCGCCCAGGCTGTCCAGCGACTGCAGCACCTTCAGGCGCTTCTCGGCCGACAGGGTGATCTGCTTCTCGTTCGGCGTGGTCAGGTAGGCGTAGGCCCGGGCCTTGGAACGGCCCACCCGGCCCCGGATCTGGTAGAGCTGGGCCAGGCCGAACATGTCGGCGCGGTGGACGATCAGGGTGTTGGCCGAGGGGATGTCGAGCCCGCTCTCGACGATCGTCGTGGCGAGGAGCACGTCGTACTGGCCCTCGTAGAAGGCCGTCATCACGTCTTCCAGCTGGGTCGGGGCCATCTGACCGTGGCCGACCACGTACTTGATCTCCGGCACCTGGACGCGGAGGAACTTCTCGATGTCCTCCAGGTCCTTGATGCGGGGCACAACGTAATAGGCCTGGCCGCCGCGGTACTTCTCGCGCAGCAGGGCCTCGCGCAGGGTGACCGGGTCGAACGGGCTGATATAGGTGCGCACCGCCAGACGGTCGACCGGCGGGGTGGCGATGATCGACATCTCCCGGATGCCCGACAGCGCCATCTGCAGGGTGCGCGGGATCGGCGTGGCGGTCAGGGTCAGCATGTGCACGTCGGCGCGAAGCTCCTTCAGCTTCTCCTTGTGCTTGACCCCGAAGTGCTGCTCCTCGTCGACGATCACCAGGCCCAGGTCCTTGAACGACACCTGCTTGGACAGGATGGCGTGGGTGCCGACCACGATCTCGAACTGGCCGTTGGCCAGGCCCTCGCGGGTTTCCGACGCCTCCTTGCCGGTGACCAGGCGCGACAGGCGGGTGACCTTGACCGGCCAGCCCTGGAAGCGGTCCTTGAAGGTCTTGTAGTGCTGACGGGCCAGCAGGGTGGTCGGGCAGACGATGGCCACCTGCTTGCCGCTCATGGCCACCACGAAGGCCGCGCGCAGGGCGACTTCCGTCTTGCCGAAGCCGACGTCGCCGCAGATCAGCCGGTCCATCGGCTTGCCGGACGACAGGTCCTCCAGCACGTCGTGGATGGCCGACAACTGGTCGTCGGTCTCCTCGTAGGGGAAGCGGGCGCAGAACTCGTCGAACACGCCGTGCGGCGGATCGGTCTCCTCCACCGACTTCAGCTGGCGGGCGGCGGCGATCTGGATCAGGCCCTCGGCCATGACCCGCAGGCGCTCCTTGGCCTTCGCCTTGCGCCCCTGCCAGGCCGCGCCGCCCAGCTTGTCCAACTGGACGTTCTCGGCGTCGGTCCCGTAGCGGGTCAGCAGGTCGATGTTCTCGACGGGCAAGTACAGCTTGGCCTCGCCGCCGTACAGCAGGTCCAGGCAGTCGTGCGGCGCGCCCTGGACGTCCAGGGTCTTCAGGCCCTCGTAGCGGCCGATGCCGTGATCGATGTGCACGACCAGGTCGCCCGGCGTCAGGGCGCTGGCCTCGGCCAGGAAGTTGGCGGCCCGGCGCTTCTTGCGCGGCCGGGCCAGGCGGTCGCCCAGGATGTCGGTCTCGGAGATCACCGCCAGGCTGTCGGTCTCGAAGCCGTTGTCCAGCGGCAGGACCACGCGCTGCGGGGTCTTCGGGTCATTAGCCTTGGCCGCCTGCCAGTAGGCGGCGTAGGGGATCTTCTTCAGGCCGTGATCGGCCAGCATGGTCCCCAGGCGCT
The DNA here is from genome assembly GCF_001426905.1 of Caulobacter sp. Root1455. Classification (GTDB taxonomy): domain Bacteria; phylum Pseudomonadota; class Alphaproteobacteria; order Caulobacterales; family Caulobacteraceae; genus Caulobacter. The sequence continues at coordinate 37,554 of NZ_LMFQ01000005.1, read as the reverse complement.
CGGACGAGCCCTCGGACCACGAGGCGAACAGCACGCGCTTGCCCTGCCCCGCCAACGATGTGGCGTGATCGGCCGTCGCCTGGAACAGGTTGACGCTGTCCTGGGCGCGCTCGGCGGCGAAGGTGCGCCCGAGCTTGGCGCCCATATCGACGACGTCCAGGCCTTGCGGCTGGAAAGGGGTGAACTTGCGGTTGGGACGGTCCGCGACGGCCGCGTCCCACTCCTTGGCGGTCAGGTATAGGGCGTCGGGCGCCAGCGGGCGGTAGGCCGACTTGCGGTCGGCCGAGGCGCGGGCGTCATAGGCGTCGGCGATCATCGCCAGGCGTTCGTCGCGGCTCTCGGTGACCTGGTGGTCGATGCCGACCAAGGCGCCGTCCGGCAGATAGTCGAACAGGGTCGCCATCCGCTCGTAGAACAGCGGCAGCCAGTGCTCCAGGCCCGCGCGGCGGCCGCCCTCGCTGATCGTGGCGTACAGCGGATCATCGCCCGGCGCGCCGAACGCGCGGATATAGCCGTTGCGGAACCGCGAGACGCCTTCCTTGTCGAGCAGGGCCTCGCTGACCGGCAGCAGCTGGATCTCGCGAAGCTGCCGGGTCGAGCGCTGGGTCTCCGGATCGAAGGCGCGGATGCTTTCCAGGGTGTCGCCGAACAGGTCCAGGCGCACCGGCTCCTCGGCGGCCGGCGGATAGACGTCGATCACGCCGCCGCGGATGGCGAACTCGCCGCGCTCGGACACCGTCGAGGCGCGGCTGTAGCCGTTGATGGCGAAATAGCGTTCCAGATCCTTCACGTCGACGACGGCGCCGACCTTGGCCGAATAGCTGGCGCGCAGCAGGACCGACTTTTCCGGCACCCGCTGCAGCAGGGCCGGCGCGGCGGTGACCAGCATCGCCGGCTTGTCCTTGCCCAGCCCCTCGGCCAGGCGGTGCAGGGTGGCCATGCGGACGGCGGCCACCCCGGCCGAGGGGCCGATGCGGTCGTAAGGCAGGCAGTCCCACGACGGGAACAGCACCGCCTCGATCTCGGGGGCGAAGAACTTCAGGGCGTCGATGAAGGCGCTGGCCCGGGCGGTGTCGCGGGCCACGAAGGCGGTCAGCCCGCCGCGCGAGCGGGCGATGTCGGCCATGACCAGCGCGTCGAAGCCTTCCGGGGCCCCGGCCAGGGTCAGGCTGCCGGAAGCCTTGGCGATCTGTTTGGCGTCGTAGGCCATGCAACTCTTCGATGGTTGAGCCAGCGACAACGCCGCCGGTGCTGATGCTGTTGCCCGAAAACGGTCCGGGCGGCCCCGCTACATGCCGTCCCCGATCGGCCGCGAAGCATGAGCTTCGTAGCGGAAGGTCTTGATCAGGTTCAGGACATCGGTGTCGAACTTGGCCGGCGTCGGCTCCTGGCCGACGATCCAGGCGTAGATCTCGCGATCCGACTCCTCCATCAGCGTTTCAAAGGTGTCGAGCTGCTCGGGGGTCAGGTTGGGGCCATGGGTGTCCGCGAACGGCCCCAGAATGAGGTCCGCTTCCCGAAATCCGCGATGCCAGGCCCGGAACTTCAGCCGCCGGAGGCGGGAGTCGTGATCGATGGTCATGTGACCGGGGATATAGAGCGCTCCCGGGCCTTGCGCCAGCGCCGGAACTCGCCCGTCCGATCCTCGTTGCGCTCGCATACGCCAACTCGGGATGGATGCCCATGAAACGCTATGCCTACGGCTGGCTGACGGCCGTCTTCTTCCTGGTCTCGATCGTCGGACACTGGGTGTTCGGCTGGTTCGCCTTCGTCGACGAACAGCAGGGCCTGCACCAGGCGCCGCACCTGACGCCCTATTTGGTCGAGATGGGCCGCGACACCTTCGAGAACTGGCAGTCGGAGTTCCTGCAACTGATCTGGCAGGTCGTGGGGCTGGCCTATTTCCTCTATGTCGGCTCGCCCGCGTCCAAGGAGAACGACGACCGCTCCGAGGCCAAGCTCGACGCCCTGATCTGCCTGCAGGCCGGCGACAAGGCCGAGGCGATCCTGGCCGACATCGACCGGCGCTACCTGCGGACCGGCGGCCACTCCAAGCCTCACGCCCATGACGAGATCGAGCGCGCGGCCCGCGATTGACGGACGGTCGAGCGGTCTCTAGGCCCGTCATCTCGAAACGAGGGGACCGCATGGCCGCGTTGATGATCCAGGGCTGCGGTTCGGACGTGGGCAAGTCGACCCTGGTGGCGGGGCTGTGCCGGCTGTTCGCCAATCGCGGCCTGATCGTGCGGCCGTTCAAGCCGCAGAACATGTCCAACAACGCCGCGGTGACCGCCGACGGGGGCGAGATCGGCCGGGCCCAGGCCCTGCAGGCTCTGGCCTGCCGCACGCCGCCGACCGTCCACATGAACCCGGTGCTGTTGAAGCCCCAGAGCGACGTCGGGGCCCAGGTGGTGGTGCGGGGCAAGGTGGTCGGCGCCTACCAGGCCCGCGCCTTCCAGGGGCTGAAGCCGGACCTGCTGGCCACCACGGTCGAGAGCTATCGCCTGCTGGCCGCCGAAGCCGATCTGGTGCTGGTCGAGGGCGCGGGCAGCCCGGCCGAGACCAACCTGCGCAAGGGCGACATCGCCAACATGGGTTTCGCCCACGCCGCCGACGTGCCGGTCGCCCTGGTCGGCGACATCGATCGGGGTCACGTGATCGCCGCCCTGGCCGGGGCGCATCTGGTGCTCGACGCCGCGGATCGCGACCGCATCAAGGGCTTCATCATCAACAAGTTCCGCGGCGACCCTTCGCTGTTCGATGAAGGCCGCCTTGAGATCGTCGCCCGCACGGGCTGGCCGGACCTGGGCATGGCGCCGTGGCTGGCGGCCGCTCGCGCCCTGCCCGCCGAGGACGCCGTGGCGCTGGAGCGACCGGTCCGCGCGCACGGCGACCGACGCGTGCGGATCGTCGTGCCGATGCTGTCGCGGATCGCCAATTTCGACGAGTTCGACCCGCTGCGGGCCGACCCGGACATCGACTTCGCCTTCCTGCCGCCGGGAACGCCCGTGCCCGGCGACGCCGATCTGGTGATCCTGCCGGGCACCAAGGCGACCCTGGCGGACCTGGCTTTTCTGCGCGCCCAGGGCTGGGACATCGACATCCTGGCCCATGTCCGGCGCGGCGGGCGGGTGCTGGGCGTCTGCGGCGGCTACCAGATGCTGGGGCGGACGGTGTCGGACCCCGAGGGGATCGAGGGCGCGCCGGGCCACTCCGCCGGCCTGGGCCTGCTGGACGTCGACACCGTTCTGCTGGGCGGCAAGGTGCTGCGGGCCGTGTCGGGACGGCTGCTGGACGGCGACGCGCCTTTCTCCGGCTACGAGATGCACGTCGGCCGCACGACCGGTCCCGCAACGGCGACCCCGCTGCTGGCCCTCGACGGCGGCGCCGCGGACGGCGCGGTCTCGACCGACGGCCGGGTCGCGGGCGCCTATGTCCACGGCCTGTTCGAGCGCGGCGAGGCCCGCGCGGCCCTGCTGGCGCCGCTGGGCCTGGCGATCACGCCCCGCGACCACGCGTCCAGGGTCGACGCGGCCCTGGACGAGATCGCGGCGATGCTCGAGCGGTCGCTCGACATCGAGGCCGTTGCGCGGATCGCGGGGCTCTAACGACCGACGAGCCGCCGGTTTCGGTGGCGCGCCCCCTCTGTCGCGCGGCAAGGTGATCCTCACGATTCCCGCGAGGACCTCGCCGCATGACGACCGCCCATCCCCGTGAGATCTCCGCCCTGCGCGCCTTCCTCCAAAGCGAGTCCGCCGGCGGGCTGCTGCTGATGGGCTCGGCCGCCCTGGCGCTGATCGTCGCCAATTCGCCCCTGGCCGAGGGCTATTTCCACGCCTTGCACGTCCAGGTCGGCGGCCTCAGCGTGGCCCATTGGGTCAATGACGGGCTGATGGCGGTGTTCTTCCTGCTGGTCGGGCTGGAGATCAAGCGCGAGACCGTCGACGGCGAGCTGTCCAGCTGGCCGCGGCGCGTGCTGCCGGGCGTCGCGGCCTTGGGCGGGATGATCGTCCCGGCCCTGATCTATGTGGCGGTCAATCTGCACACTCCGGCAAACCTGCGCGGCTGGGCCATTCCGGCCGCCACCGACATCGCCTTCGCCCTGGGGGTGCTGTCGCTGTTGGGATCGCGGGCGCCGGCCTCGCTGAAGATCTTCCTGGCCGCCCTGGCGATCATCGACGACCTGGGCGCGATCCTGATCATCGCGGTGTTCTACACCGATCATCTGACCCTCTGGGCCCTGGGCGGCGCGGCCGCGACCTTGGTCGTGCTGGTGACGATGAACCGCCTGAAGGTGATGAGCCTGTGGCCCTATCTTATTGTCGGCGCGGCACTTTGGGTCTTCTTCCTCAAGTCAGGACTGCACGCCACCCTGGCCGGGGTGATCCTGGCCATGACCATTCCGATCACCAAGTCGCCCGCCCGGCCCGACGACGAGGATTCGCCGCTGCACCGGCTGGAGCACGGCCTGGCGCGGTGGGTGGGTTATCTGGTGGTGCCGGTGTTCGGGTTCGCCAACGCCGGCGTCGCCCTGGGCCAGGTGGGCCTGGCCGAGCTGACGGCGCCCGCCACCCTGGGCGCGTCCCTGGGCCTGTTCCTGGGCAAGCCGATCGGGGTGGGCCTGTTCTGCCTGGCGGCGATCAGGCTGGGCTGGGCGCAGCGGCCCAGCGGCGCCTCCTGGACCCAGCTGTTCGGCGTCTCGGCCCTGTGCGGCATCGGCTTCACCATGAGTCTGTTCATCAACAACCTGGCCTTCAACGCGCCCATTCTGCAGGACGAGACCAAGATCGGCGTGCTGGCCGGCTCGCTGCTGTCGGCCCTGCTGGGTTGGCTGGTGTTCAGCCTGGCGCCGCGTCCGCGGGGCCTCCACATTTCGAGCGAAGCCTGATCCGGGAGCCTGTCATGCGCGCCGCCCTCGCCTCCGCCCTGCTGCTGCTGGCCGCGGCCCAGCCCGCCCTCGCCGCCCCGGCCGTTTCGACGGTCAAGGTCTCCATCGGCCCGGCCCTGGCCGACCAGGTCGACGAGATCGGCCAGCGCGACCTCGACATCCTGACCGCCGAACTGCGCCGGACCGTCGAAAAGCGGATTTCGCCGAGCCCGGACGGCGGGGTTCTGACCCTGGTCATCGACGACGCCCGGCCCAACCGGCCCACCCCTCAGCAACTGATGACCACCCAGGGGCTGTCGATGAGCAGCTTCGGCATCGGCGGCGCGCGGATCAGCGGCGACTATCTCGATCCGGCCGGCAACCGCACGCCGATCGCCTACAGCTGGTACGAAACCGACATCCGCTGGGCGCCCTACAGCTCGACCTGGCACGACGCCGAAGCCGCCTTCGACCGGCTGGCCGTTCGGCTGGCCAGGGACCAATTTGACGAGAAGCGCTGAAACGCGCGTTTCGCAGACCTCTTGCCAGCCGTCCCGACACGGCGTCTGATCGCCGTTCATAAACGCGGGGGCAGCCCGCTCTCGGCGAGGAACGCATGACCGGACGGCGCTCATCCTGGACCCTGGCGGCCTTCGCCGCGCCCAGCCTGCCCTTGGCCGCCCTGGGCTTGCCGCTGGTGGTCTATCTGCCGGAATACTATGTCAGCGAGCTTGGCCTTTCGCTTTCGGTCGTCGGCTCGGCATTCCTGTTGGTGCGGGTCGCCGACATCATCCTGGATCCGATTCTCGGCGGCATGATGGACCGCACGCGCACGGGCATCGGCCGGTTCCGGCCGTGGCTGGCCGCGGCCGCGCCCGTGCTGATGCTGGCGGCCTATTTCCTGTTCATGGCCAAGCCTGGGGTCGGGCCGCTCTACCTCTGGGGCTGGCTGGTCGTCTGCTACGTCGGCTATTCGATGGCGGTGCTGTCCCACACCGCCTGGGGCGCGGTGTTGTCGCTCGACTACCAGCAGCGCTCGCGCGTCTACGGCTGGTGGAGCGCGGGCAACGTGGTCGGGATGATCCTGGTCCTGCTGCTGCCGCCGATCCTGGCCATGATCTACAGGGGCAACCACGCGGCCGGCGTCCAGGCCATGGGCTGGTTCATCATCGCCCTGTTGCCGCTGACCTTCCTGCTGGCCATGAAGGTCGTGGGTGAAACCAATGTCCCGCCGGTCAAGCACGAGGCCGGCCTCCGGCAATATGTCGACCTGCTCAAGCGCCCGTCGGTGCGGACCCTCCTGTTCGCCGACCTGCTGATGGGCCTGGCGCCGGGCATCACCGGCGCCCTCTTCTTCTTCTTCTTCGAGCGCATCAAGGGCTTCGACAAGGCCTCGGCCGGCATCCTGCTGCTGATCTATTTCGTCGCCGCCCTGGGCGGATCGCCGATCTGGCCGGCCCTGGCCAAGAAGATCGGCAAGCACAAGGCCCTGGCCATCGCCGCCCTGATCTACGCCTTCGTCCAGGTGGTGACGGTGTTCACGCCCAGATACGACGGCGGGTCGCCGTTCAGCCCCCCGATGCTGCTGGGCATGGTGATCCTGGTGCTGGCCGGCCTGCCCTATTCCGCCGCCCCGCTGCTGGTGCGTTCGATGATGGCCGACCTCGGCGACGAGGAGCGGCTGGCCAGCGGCGTGGACCGCACCGGCCTGCTCTACGCCATCGTCAACGGCACGGTGAAGCTGGGCTACGCCCTGGCGGTCGGCGTGTTCCTGGTGCTGGCTCAGCTGGGCTTCGACCCCAAGGTTCCCAGCGCCCAGGGCGACACGGCCCTGATCGTCCTCTACGCCGCGGCGCCGGCGGTGCTGGGCCTGCTGGTGTGCGCCGTCATCCTGCGCTATCCGCTGGACGCGACCGCCCATGCCGAGATCCGCCGTCAGCTCGACGCGCGGGACGCGGCCGAGCCCCTCCCCAGTCCGAGCCCGGAACCGCATGTCTCTCCCCTCGTCGCCCCAAAGCCAGCCGCTGAATGATCCTCGGGAGAAGGACCAGCATCCGCTCTTCACCCTGATCGACATCATGGCCAAGCTGCGCGATCCCGACGGCGGCTGTCCGTGGGATCTGGAGCAGACCTTCGCCACCGTCGCGCCCTACACGGTCGAGGAGGCCTACGAGGTCGCCGACGCCATCGAGCGGGGGGATCTTTCGGACCTGAAGGAGGAACTGGGCGACCTGCTGCTGCAGGTGGTGTTCCACGCGCGGATGGCCCAGGAGCAAGGCGCGTTCGACCTGGCCGGCGTGGCTTCGGCGATCAACGACAAGATGGTCCGCCGCCACCCCCACGTGTTCGGCGACCATGCCTACGAGAACCAGGACGCCCAGACCGCCGGCTGGGAGGCGCTGAAGGCCCAGGAGCGCAAGGCCAAGGCCAAGGGCGGCGTCCTCGACGACGTGCCCGCCGGCCTCCCGGCCATGACCCGCGCCGTCAAGCTGACCAAGCGCGCCGCCCGGGTCGGCTTCGACTGGCCCTCGACCGACGAGGTGCTGGACAAGCTGGCCGAGGAGGTCGCCGAGCTGAAGGTCGAGATCGCCGCGGGCGACAAGGCCAAGGCCCGCGAGGAGTTGGGCGACCTGCTGTTCGTGGTCGCCAACCTGGCCCGCAAGCTGGACGTCGAACCCGAGGACGCCCTGCGGGCCACGAACGCCAAGTTCGTGCGGCGCTTCGCGTTCATCGAGGCGCAGCTGGCCAAGGACGGCCGCACGCCGGACCAGTCCGACCTGGCCGAGATGGACGGTCTGTGGAACGCGGCCAAGGCGGCGGAGAAGGTCGCCAAATAGCTAGAACGCCGGCCAGTCGGTCAGGTCGTCGATCTCGCGCCAGGCCCGCACGCAGGCGTTGACCGGGTCCTTGCCCACGAAGATCGCCGCCTCGGCCCAGCGACGGCGCAGCAGGCCGACCAGCGGCTTGCCGTTCTGGTTGATCCATTTGCGCATCTCGGCGGGCACGGCGGTCTTCTCGCCGGCGTTCAGCTTGCGCAGCAGGGTCGAGGTCCGCAGCGCCCCGTCGCCGAGATTGTAGGTCCACGAGATCAGGGCGGCGGCCTCGTGGACCAGCAGCGGGGTCCGCACGCGGGTGTGGACGTCCTGGGCCGCGCGCTTCATGTCGCGCACCAGCAGCTTGACGGCCTGGGCCTCGGTGACGGCCGGCGTGCTGGGCGTGACCGGCTTGCCGGCCGCGTCGCGGATCGTGCCGTAGCCGATCGTCCAGGTGCCGCCCGGCAGCGCGCCGTTGTCGTCATAGGGCTGGGCGAAGAAGCCCTCCACCCGTTTGACGACGACCGTCGCGGCCGCCGGCACCGTCACGCCGTCCCAGGGATCGTTGGCCATGTTCGCGCTCCGAATGCGGATTCGGAGTGTTCACCCAGGAGGCGAGCGCGGCAAGCCGGGAACGATCAGTCGCCGGTCGCCATGACCCAAACGTCGGGGAACTGCCGCTCGAACCGGCCCAGGGCCTGGGCGTCGAGACGGGCGATCAGGCGCACGCCGCCCTCGCTCTCGTCCTCGCGGCTTTCCACGCGGCCGTTGCGGTAGATCCAGGCCAGGGCCTCGCCGTCCTTGGCCGCCAGGCGCACGGCGACCGGCGGCGTGTCGTCGATCAGGGTTCCGACCCGCTTGAGCAGCTCGGCGCAGCCCTCGCCGGTGACGGCCGAGACGGGAGACGCGCCCAGTCGGCGGGCCTGGCCCTCGAGGATTTCGCGGGCCTCGCCGTCGACCAGGTCGATCTTGTTCCAGACCTCGATCAGGGTCTTGCCCTCGGTCTCGTCGCCGTCGTCGCCCAGGACCTTCAGCTCGGTCAGCACCTTCTGGACGTCGCGGGCCTGGGCGTCGGTGTCCGGATTGGCCACGTCGCGCACGTGCAGCACCACGTCGGCCTCCTGCACCTCCTCGAGGGTGGCGCGGAAGGCCTCGACCAGCTCGTGCGGCAGGTCGGAGATGAAGCCGACGGTGTCGGACAGGATCGCCGGCCGGCCGTCGGGCAGCTTCACGGTGCGCAAGGTCGGATCCAGGGTCGCGAACAGCATGTCCTGGGCCACGACGCTGGCGTTGGTCAGGCGGTTGAACAGCGTCGACTTGCCGGCGTTGGTGTAGCCCACCAGGGCCACGGTCGGGTACGGGACCTTCTTGCGGGCGCTGCGGTGCAGGGTGCGGGTGCGCCGCACCTCGTCCAGCTCGCGCTTGAGCTTGCCGATCGTGCCGGCGATCAGGCGGCGGTCCAGTTCGATCTGGGTTTCGCCGGGACCGCCGGTGTTGCCCGTGCCGCCGCGCTGGCGCTCAAGGTGGGTCCAGGTGCGGACCAGGCGCGAGCGCTCGTAGTCCAGCCGCGCCAGCTCGACCTGCAGCTTGCCCTCGCGGGTGCGGGCCCGCCGGGCGAAGATCTCCAGGATCAGGCCCGTGCGGTCGATGACCTTCACGTTCAGGGCCTTTTCCAGATTGCGCTGCTGGACCGGGGTCAGCTGGTCGTCGAACACCGCCACGTCGATCTTCTCGACCTCGCAGACGGCGGCGAACTCCTCGATCTTGCCCTTGCCGAACAGCGTGGCCGGCGTGACCAGGCGCAGCGGCGCGATGGTGGTCTCGACGACGTCGAGGTCCAGCGCGATCGCCAGACCGACAGCTTCCTCGAGGCGCACATTGGGATCACGCGCCTCGAGGGCCGACTGGCCGCGCGTCGGGCGCACGGGATGGATCACGAACGCCCTGAAGATCGGCGCCGCGTGGTCGATGGATTTCGAAGTGGATTTGGTCAAACGTCAGGAATCAATCGTCTTGATCAGCGCTCGGCTCGTACAGCTGCACGGGCTGGGCCGGCATGATCGTCGAAATGGCGTGCTTGTAGACCAGCTGGGACTGGCCGTCGCGGCGGAGCAGAACGCAGAAATTGTCGAACCAGCTGACAACGCCCTGCAGCTTCACGCCGTTCACCAGGAAGATGGTCAGCGGCGTCTTCGACTTGCGCACGCTGTTCAGGAAAGTGTCCTGAAGGTTCTGTTTTTTTTCGGTCGACATGGGGATTCCCCTCTTATTGTTTTGGAGGGCCACACGCCCCCCACACAAACAAGTTCAGACTAAAGCATTTTTCGCCGGTTGGTATGACCAATCCGCGAAGAAAGTGCGCTAACGCCCCTAAACCTAGACTATCGATCTAGATCGCGGCGGCCTTGGCGCGCTCGATATAGAGACGCCGAAGCCGCGTCGCCACCGGTCCGGGCTTTCCGTCGCCGATTTGCGCGCCGTCGACGCTGACGATCGGCAGCACCAGGGTTCCGGCGCCGGTGATGAAGGCCTCGCGGGCGGCCTTGGCCTCCTCCACCGTGAACGGTTGCTCGGCGATCGGCAGGCCGGCCTCGGCGATCACCTCCAGCAGGCTGGAGCGGGTGATGCCGCGCAGGATGTTGGCCTGGGTGTCACGGGTGCGCAGCCGGCCCTCGGCGTCGACGATCCAGGCGTTGGACGAGGCGCCTTCGGTGACCAGGCCCAGCTCGTCGACGAACCAGGCCTCGACCGCGCCGCGCTCGCGGGCGGCCTGCTTGGCCAGGCCGTTGGGCAGCAGGCCGATCGATTTGATGTCACAGCGCCCCCAGCGGTTCTCCGGCACGGTGATCACCGACTGGCCCTTGGCGGCCTTGGCCTCGGCGGCCACCCGGTCGACGCGCTTGGCGGTGGCGACGATGGCCGGCGGCACGGCCGGATTGGGGAAGGCATGGTCACGCGGGGCGACGCCGCGGGTGACCTGCAGATAGACCATGCCCTCGCGCACCTTGTTGCGGCGGATGGTCTCGCGCAGCACCACGGTCAGGGCCTTCTCGCTCATCGGATGGGCGATGCGCAGCTCGTCCAGGCTGCGCCACAGCCGCGTGAAGTGGCCTGCCGCGTCGGCCAGCTTGCCGTCGAACACCGCCCAGACCTCGTAGACGCCGTCGGCCAGTTGATAGCCGCGATCCTCGATATGCACCGCGGCCTCGCCATGGCGCACGAACCGACCGTTCACATAGGCGAAACGCGACATCTACTGTTCCTTCAAGCGTGGCTGGACGAAGAGCGGAGCTAGTTACTCTTCCTCTTCGACTCGTGCACCCGCGACGCCCAGGGATTTGAGTTTCCGGTGCAGGGCCGAGCGCTCCATGCCGATGAAGTTGGCGGTGCGCGAGATGTTGCCGCCGAAGCGCAGGATCTGGGCGTTCAGATATTCCCGCTCGAACAGTTCGCGGGCCTCGCGCAGCGGCAGGGCGATGATCCGCTCGGCCCCGATCGCCCCGGCGTTGCCGCCGGAGGGCTGTTCGTTGGCGTTCAGCATCTCGGCGGTGATCAGGTCGCCCGGCTCGCCGGAAGCCAGGATCAGCATGCGCTCGACGTTGTTGCGCAACTGGCGGACATTGCCCGGCCAGGCCTGCACCTGCAGCGTGGCCAGGGCGTCCTCGCCCAGCCGCCGCCGCTGCAGGCCGGTGGCCTCGCAGACGCGGTCGACGAAGTAGCCAATCAGTTCGGGGATGTCCTCGCGGCGCTCCGACAGCCCCGGCACCCGCACCGGCACGACGTTCAGGCGGTGGAACAGGTCCTCGCGGAAGCGGCCGGCGGCGATCTCCTCGCGCAGCTCGCGCGAGGTCGACGAGATCACCCGCACGTCGACCTGGACGTCGTTGTCGCCGCCCACCCGGCGGAAGCGCTGCTCGACCAGGACCCGCAGGATGCGGCTCTGGGTCTCGCGCGGCATGTCGGCCACCTCGTCGAGATAGAGGGTGCCGCCATGGGCGCGTTCGAACACCCCGATCTTGCGCGGACGGCCGTTCTCGCCCTCCTCGCCGAACAGTTCGACATCCAGGCGTTCGGGGGCCATGCCCGCGGCGCTGACCGCCACGAACTCGTTGCGCGAGCGGCTGCTGGAGCCGTGGATCAGTCGGGCCACCAGCTCCTTGCCCGAACCGGGCGGACCCGAGACCAGCACCCGGCTGTTGGCCGGCGCGACCTTGGCGATCAGCTGGCGCAGGGCCTGGGCCGCGGCCGACTTGCCCATCAGGCCGTCGGAGCTGAAGCTCTGCACCCGCAGGCGGCGGTTCTCGCGCTTGAGGTTGGCCGCTTCCAGGGCCCGCTCGACCACCAGCAGCAGGCGGTCGGACTTGAACGGCTTTTCCAGGAACTCGTAGGCCCCGCGCTTGATGGCGCTGACGGCGGTCTCGATGTTGCCGTGGCCCGAGATCATGATCACCGGCAGGTCGGGGTCGAGCGCCTTGACCATGTCGAGCAGTTCCAGCCCGTCCATGCCCCCGCCCTGCATCCAGATGTCCAGCACCAGCAGCGCGGGCTTTCGGGCCCGCAGGGCGGCCAGCGCCTGGTCGGAGTCGGCCGCCACCCGCACGGCGTAGCCTTCATCCTCCAGGATGCCGGCGACCAGTTCGCGGATGTCGACCTCGTCGTCGACCACAAGCACGTCAGCGCTCATATCATCTCCTCTACGCCGCTCTGGGCGTTGGCGGCGGCGAGCCGCGCGGTCGTGGGGAACTTCAGGATGACCCGGGCGCCGGTTCCGTTCAGCGCGTCGGTCAGGACCAGTTCGCCTTCGTGGTCCTCCATGATCCGTTTGACGATCGCCAGCCCGAGGCCGGTGCCCTTCTCGCGGGTCGTGACATAGGGTTCGGTCAGCCGGTCACGGTCCCGAGCCGGCAGGCCCACGCCGTTGTCCTCGACGACGATGCACAGGTGCTCGTCGTCCGAGACCAGGCTGGCGACGATGCGGCCCGGCGGCTCCGGCGTGGCTTGTCGGCGCGCGCCGACCGCCTCGCCGGCGTTCTTGAGAATGTTGGTCAGGGCCTGGCCGACCATCCGCGCGTCGCAGCTGATCCAGACGTCCTCGCCCGGCTCCTCCAGCGCCACCTCGGTCTCGGTGTCGACGAACCGCTGGGCGAACACCGCCTGGCGCAGCATTTCGGCCAAGTCGGCGGGGGCGAAGCGCGGTGCGGGCATCCGGGCGAACGACGAGAACTCGTCGACCATCCGGCCGATGTCGCCGACCTGGCGGATGATGGTCTCGGTGCACCGATCGAAGGTGTCCAGGTCGCTGGTGATGTCCTTGCGGTACTTGCGGCGGATCCGTTCGGCCGACAGCTGGATCGGGGTCAGCGGGTTCTTGATCTCGTGGGCGATCCGCCGGGCGACGTCCTTCCAGGCGGCGTTGCGCTGGGCGGCCACCAGGCGGGTGATGTCGTCGAAGGTCAGGACCAGGGTCCCGACCGCGTGGCCGGCCCCGCGGAAGCGCAGCCGCCGGGTCTCGCCGCCGCGGATCACGTCGATCTCGACCTCGGCGGTCGGCTTGCCGCCGCTGATCTCCTGGATCACGGTCTCGAGTTCCGGGGCCAGCTCGACCAGCGGCTGGCCCACGGCGTCGTCCGTCAGGGCCAGCAGGTCGCCGGCCCGGCGATTCAGGGCGGTGATCCGCCCGTCTGCGTCCAGGCCGATGACGCCGGCGCTGACGCCCGACAGCACGGTCTCGATGAACTGGCGGCGCGACTCGGCGTCCAGGCTGGCCACCCGCAGGGCGGCTTGCTGGGCCTGTAGGTCGGTGGTCATCATGTTGAAGGCGATCGACAGGGCGCGGATTTCCTCCGGGCCGATCTCGACGTCCACCCGGGCGTCCAGATCGCCGGCCGACACCCGTCCGGCCGCCTGCACCAGGCCGGAAACCGGGGCGGCGATCGAGTTGGCGGCGGCGATGCCGACCCAGACGGCGGCGACCAGCACCAGCAGGGCGGTCTCGATGTAGCTGAGGCCGAAGATCACCTGGATCCGGTCCTGGTTCTTGGCCGCCTCGCGATACGAGATCAGCGATTCCTCGGACTCGATCAGGTGGGCCAGGATGCCCTTGTCGATCGGACGGGCGACGTAGAGGTAGGCGTCGGGGAAGGCCCTCAGGCGGTAGAGGGCGCGGAACAGGTCCTCCTCGACAAAGCGCTGCGAGGTGATGTCGCCGCTGTCGGTGCGGCGGAAGCTGGAAGGCGGCGGGGCCAGGAACGGCGGCGCCGTGTCGCTCTCCGCCCGCGCCAGGATGCGGCCGTCGCGGTCCAGCACATAGGCGGCCGAGAAGCCGTTCTCCTCCATGTGCTCCTTCATGTAGTGGCCGAAGGCGACGGGCGAATCGACCAGGGTCGGGGCGGCCTGGTTCAGGGTGCCCGCCATCGGCCCGACGTGCTGGCTGATATATTCGGTCTGCTCGGTGACATAGGACCGCGCGACGGTGGCCGAATTTTCGACGACGGTGCGCACGCGTTCGCTGAACCAGGCGTCGACGCCGCGGTTGACCAGCACGCCGAAGAACAGGGCGACGATCACCGCCGGGGCCACGGCGGCCACCGAGAACAGGCCCACGAAGCGCAGGTGCAGGCGCGCGCCGGCGTCGCTGGCCCGGGCGTCGACCAGATCCAGCAGCCGCCAACCGACGATGCCGGCCACGCAGAGGATCAAGGCGAGGTTGAAGCCGAGAACGGCGAGGATGACCGTGGTGGCCGGTCCGATCGGTCCGGTGGCCGGCGGCGACGACGCCAGGCCCACGGCCGTCGCGGTCAGGGCGATCGCCACGCCATAGGCTCCGCCGAGCGTGAAGCGGGACCGCAACAGCTCTCGCCACCAGGCCCGGCTGAACCGGGTCGGCGGTCCCTCAAGCTCCAATACGGATGGAACGGACGCCATTGACCAAGTCTAAGGGGGACTGTGCCCCAAACTCAACAGGTATGTGCCAATTAAGCGTCAGCGCTGTCGTCACAATGGGGTCATTCGCACGAAACGTCCCCTTTGCAGCCCTGAATCGGGACGGAAAGTCTCAGGGGTGAGATTTTACCGTCGACCGCGCGTCATCTCGACACCCAGGTCCTGGATCTTCTTGCGCAAGGTGTTGCGGTTGAGTCCCAGGATCTCCGCGGCCCGCACCTGATTGCCGCGCGTGGCCGACAGGGTCAGCTGGATCAGCGGCCGTTCGACCTCCTGCAGCACCCGGTCGTAGAGACCCGCGGCCGGCACGCCGTCGGGCTGGTCGGCGAAATGCGACGACAGGTGGCGCTCGACCAGGCTGGCCAGGGTGATCGGGCCCTCGTCGGCGTGGGCGGCCGGGGTGTGGTCCTGCAGCTCGCGGTCGACGATGCGGGCGGTGATCAGCTCCTCGGCATACAGGGCGCACATGCGCCGGATCAGGTTCTCCAGCTCGCGCACATTGCCCGGCCAGGCGTGGGTCTTCATCCGGTCCAAGGCGCTGGAATCAATGGTCTTGGACGGCAGGCCTTCGCGGGCGGCGCGCAGCAGGAAGGTGCGGGCCAGGTCCGGGATGTCCTCGGTGCGGTCGCGCAGCGGCGGCAGGCGCACCGGCGCGACGTTCAGGCGGAAGAACAGGTCTTCGCGGAACAGGCCCTGCTGGATCAGGCCGCGCAGGTCGCGATTGGTGGCGGCGATGATCCGCACGTTCGGGCGACGGCCGGTCTTGGGGTTGAGCACCGGCTCGGTGCCGTCGATCACCCGCAGCAGGCGCGTCTGGGCGTCCAGCGGCATGTCGCCGATCTCGTCCAGGAACAGGGTGCCGCCGTCGGCCTCGATCAGGCGGCCCTGGTCGCCCTCCCCGCGTCCGAACAGCTCGGTCTCGACCCGCTCGCGCGGCACGGCGGCCAGGTTGATGACCACGAACTTGCCGTCGCGGCGGCGACCCAGCTCGTGCAGGGCGCGGGCCACCAGCTCCTTGCCGGTGCCGCTCTCGCCGAGGATCAGGACGGTCAGGTCGGCGCCGACCAGGCGGGCGATGGTGCGGTAGACGTCCTGCATCGGGGCCGAGCGGCCGATCAGCGGCAGGCGTTCGTCGCGCATGGCCCGGGCCTGGGCCTTGGAGGCCTCGGCGTCGGCCGGGCGCGACAGGGCGCGGCGCGCGGCGGCCGTGACGTCGTCCAGGTCGAAGGGCTTGGAGACGTATTCGAAGGCGCCCGCGTCGGCGGCGTTGACCGCCGTCAGCAGGGTGTTCTGGGCGCTCATCACGATGATCGGCAGCTTGGGCCGTTCCTTGCGGATGCGCGGCAGCACGTCGAAGACGTTCTCGTCGGGCATCATCACGTCGGTGACGACCAGGTCGCCCTCGCCGTCCATCACCCACTTGAGCAGGGTCGTGGCGTTGCCCGTCGCCCGCACCTGATAGCCAAGCCGAGTGAAGGCCTGGCTGAGCACCAGGCGCACAGAGCTGTCGTCGTCGGCGATCAGGATCTTCTTGCTGGCGGCGTTCATGCGTGGGCGTCTCCAGTGGAGGGAACGAGCTTTTCGGTCGTCATCGGCAGCAGCACGCGGAACACCGTGCGGCCGGGCTCGGATTCGAAGTCGATCAGGCCGCCGTGGCTGGTCACCAGCTTGGTGACCAGGGCCAGGCCCAGACCCGTGCCGTTGGCCTTTGTCGTGACGAACGGCTGGAACAGATGGTCGCGCAGGCTGGAGGGCACGCCAGGGCCGTTGTCCTGCACGCGGATCTCGATCGGCGCGCCGGCGGAGGCCTTGCCGTCGGCGCCGCGCACCCGCACGCCGGGGCGCCAGGCGGTGTGGATCGACAGCGAGCCCTGGCCGTCGCCCCGCGAATGGGCGGCCTCGGCGGCGTTCTTGACCAGGTTCAGGAACACCTGGATCAGATGGTCCTCGTCGCCCCAGACGTCGGGCAGCGACGGATCGTAGTGCTCGCGCAGGTCCAGGCCGTCGGCGACGCCGTTGACGACCAGGGCGCGGACGCGGTCCAGCACCTGGTGGATGTTCACCGCCTCGCGCGGACCGGGGACCTCGTCGGAGAAGGCTTCCATTCGGTCGACCAGCCGGCGGATGCGGTCGGTCTCGTCGACGATCAGCTGGGCCAGGGGCTGGTCGGCGGCGCTGGCGCCGGTCTTCAGCAGCTGGGCCGCGCCGCGGATGCCCGCCAGCGGGTTCTTGATCTCGTGGGCCAGCATGCGGCCCAGGCCGACCACCGAGCGCAGGCCGGCGGCGTCGGAGGCCCGCTCGACGCCCAGCACGCCCTTGACGTGCAGGGTCAGCATCACCGAACCGTCGCCCAGCGGCGCGGCGGCGCCGTCCGCCTCGAACGGCGGCTGGCCGAACAGATTGACCTCGACCCCGTGTTCGCGGACCAGGGCTCCCTCGAACAGGGCGCGGTCCATCATCGAGACCAGGACCGAGCCCGGCGGCAGGGCGGCGCGGAAGCGGCCGCGGGCCAGCAGGGACAGGCCCTGCCCGAACAGGGCCTCGGCGGCTTCGTTGACCGCCACCAGCGCGCCCTCGCGATCGATCACCAGGGCGGGCTCGGGGCTGAGGTCGAAGGCGGCGATCTTCAGGCTGTCGGCGACCTTGGTCGGGGCGATGCGGGCGTGATCGGTCATGCGGCCAGCCTCCGATCCCGCAGCCACAGGGCGGCCAGGCCGTCCTCGATCGCGGCGGGCTCTTCCAGCCGGCACAGGGCGGCGCGGGCGGCGCGGCGCGCCTCCTCGCTGTCGGGCCAGGGCGCGGCGTCGATGTAGGAGGCCAGGTGCTTGCGGAACATCTTCAGCCCCAGCGCCTGGCCGTAGAAGTCCAGGCTGCGGCGGAAATGGGTGACGACGATGGCCAGACGTTCCTCGGCGTCGGGTTCGCGGAAGCCCTCGCCCCGCAGCGCCGCCTCGATGGCCTGGGCGATCCAGGGGCGGCCATAGACCCCGCGTCCGATCATCACCCCGTCGGCGCCGGACTGATCCAGGGCCAGGCGGGCGGTGTCGCCGTCGACGATGTCGCCATTGACCAGCACCGGCACGCCGACCGCCTGCTTGACGGCGGCGACGGCCTCCCAGTCGGCCTCGCCCTTGTAGAACTGGCAGCGGGTGCGGCCGTGGACGGTGATCGCCTGGGCGCCGGCGTCGACGGCCCGGCGGGCGATGTCGGCGGCGTTGCGGCTGTCGTCGTCCCAGCCCAGGCGCATCTTGACGGTGACCGGCACGTCCACGGCGCTGACGGCGGCGGCGACCAGGGCCTCGGCCAGGTCCGGCTCGCGCATCAGGGCCGAGCCCGAGGCGACCCCGCCGGTGACCATCTTGGAAGGACAGCCGAAATTCAGGTCGATGATCTGGGCCCCGGCGTCGGCGGCCATTCGCGCGCCTCGACCCATGAAGACGGGATCGCGGCCGACCAGCTGGACGACCATCAGCGGCAGGCCGTCGCCGACCGCGGCGCGACGCACGGCGTCGGGGCGTCCCCGCGCGAACTCGGCGCAGGCCACCATCTCGGTCGCCACATAGGCCGCGCCCAGGCGGGTGGCGGTTTCCCTGAAAGGCAGGTCGGAAACGCCTGTCATCGGCGCGATCCAAACACGCCCAGGCACTTCGACCTTGCCGACTGCGAGACTCTTGCTCATTTTATATGCATCCCCACCGCACTGTTTTTAGGCAATTTGTGCGGCGCAGTAAACCCTCTTCTCTAGACAAGCCGCGTCGGGCGGCTAAACAGCCCGGATGACCTTCTCCGCCGTCATCGTCGCCGCCGGTTCCGGAACCAGGGCCGGCTCCGGCCAGGCCAAGCAATGGCGTGTTCTGGCTGGAAAAATCGTACTGCGCTGGTCGGTGGAGGCTCTGCTGGGCGGCGGCGCGCAAAAGCTTGTGATCGTGGCCGATCCCGGCTCCAGGTCGATCCTGGACTCGGCCCTGTACGGACTTTCCGGCTGGACGACGACGCCGGGCGGCGCGACTCGCGCCCTCTCCGTCCAGGCGGGCCTGGCCGCCCTCGCCGACCGTCCGGCCGACGAGCCGGTGCTGATCCACGACGCGGCCCGCCCCTTCCTCGGCGCCGCAACAATTCAAGCCGTGCTGAAAGGCCTGGAAGACGCCGATGGCGCGATTCCGGCCTTGCCCGTGGCCGACACGCTGAAAAGCGGGGCGCTCGACGCGGCCGTCGTCACAAAACCGCGTCACGACCTGTGGCGGGCCCAGACCCCTCAGGCCTTCCGCCGCGACCGGCTGCTGGCCGCCTACGCGGCCTGGACGGGTCCGGACGAACCGACCGACGACGGCCAGGTGGTCGAACGCCACGGCGGCCGGGTCGTGGTCGTCCCCGGCGACCCCATGCTGATGAAACTGACCTATCCGGAGGACTTCGCCATGGCCGAACAGCTCGCCGGCCGCGCCCGGATCACCCGCATGGGCCAGGGCTTCGACGCCCACCGCTGGGGGCCCGGCCAATCCGTCTGGCTGTGCGGCGTGGAGATCGCCCACGACGAGTCCCTGATCGGCCATTCCGACGCCGACGCCGGCCTGCACGCCCTGACCGACGCCATCCTGGGGGCGATCGGCGAAGGCGACATCGGCGACCATTTCCCGCCCACCGATCCGCAATGGAAGGGCGCGGCCTCGGACAAGTTCCTGATCCATGCCGTGGATCTAGTCCGTCAACGCGGCGGAGCCTTGGTCAATGTCGACGTGACGCTGATCTGCGAGCGGCCGAAGATCAAACCGCACCGGGCGGCCATGCGCCGGCGCCTGGCCGCGATACTCGACCTCCCGCTGGATCGGGTCAGCGTCAAGGCGACCACCACCGAGGGCATGGGCTTCACCGGCCGTGGCGAAGGTCTGGCGGCGCAGGCGATCGCCGTGGTCGAGACGCCGGCCTAGGACGAAGATGGGGACACACACTCACCCCATCCACATTGCCATTTAACCGCAGACCGTGATGTGAGTGTGTGTCCCCGCCTCGAGGCGCAGGAGTCCCCGATGTTCCCGCTCGAAATCCAGACCCTGGCCCGCCTGCTGATCGATGAAGCGCGCGAGAAGTCCCTGCGGCTGGTTACGGCGGAAAGCTGCACCGGGGGGCTGGTGGCCGGGGCGATCTGCAACATCGCGGGCGCGTCAGACGTCTTCGAGCGGGGCTTCGTCACCTACACCAACCGCGCCAAGTCCGAGATGCTGGGCGTGCCGGGCGACCTGATCGCCGACCATGGGGCGGTGTCCGAAGTGGTGGCGCGGATGATGGCCGAGGGCGCGCTGGAGGCCAGCAACGCCCATGTCGCCGTCTCGATCACCGGCGTGGCTGGCCCCGGCGGCGGCTCGCCGCTGAAACCCGTGGGCACGGTGCATTTCGCCGTGGCCCGCGCCAACCGCTCGGTCGTTCACCGCCACGAACTGTTCGACGGCGAGACCCGCGAGGGCGTGCAACTGGCCGCCGTGCGCACGGCGCTGGAGATGATGCGCGAGGCGGTGGCCTAGATGCCGGAAGCCGCGCCCAGCGACTGGCGGCGGTTCGTCGGCCTGGAGCTTTCGCGGGCCGCCCTGGCCAAGGCGGCGACGCGCAAGACCGAACTGCGCCACGCCGTCCGGGTGTCGGCGGCGGTCGTGGCCGCCTACGCCCTGGCCAGCCTGCTGCGCCTGCCGCAGGGCTATTGGGCTGTGTTCACCGCCGTGATCGTCGTTCAGGCCAGTCTCGGCGCCACGATCACGGCTTCGATCGAGCGGCTGATGGGCACCGTCGTGGGCGCGGCGGTCGGGGCCGGGGCCGCCATGCTGCACGCCCGCTGGCCCGAGGCCGGCGGGCCGATCCTGGCGGTCACCGCCGCCCTGCTGGCCTTCCTCGCCGCCGTCCGTCCGGCCTTCAAGGTGGCGCCGATCACCGCCGTGATCATGCTGATCGGCACGACCACCCACATGGACCCGCTGGTCGCCGCCGTCCTGCGGACGGCCGAGATCACGGTCGGCAGCGTGGTGGGCATCGCCGCCACCCTGCTGATCTTCCCGGCCCGCGCCCACGCCACGGTGATCGAGACCACCGACAAGGTGGCCGCCCTGCTGGCCGAGCTGCTGGAGCACTACGCCCTGAAGCTGAAAGGCGGCGAGACCGATCTGGAGGCCCGCGGCCACTACGACGACACGCTGAAGGCCCTGTCCAAGCTGCAGACCGCCATGACCGAGGCCGACCGCGAGAGCGCCAGCCGGTTGAGCGACCATTCGGTCACCGAGGCCCTGCCCCGCACTCTCTGGCGACTGCGCAACGACAGCGTGATGATCGGCCGGGCGCTGCGCGAGGCCTTCCCGTCGCCGGGCCTGGCCCTGCCCTCGGCGGCCATGCTGAACGCCAGCGCGGGCTTCCTGCGGGCCTGCGCGGCTCTGCTCTCGGGTGGTCCCCGCCCTGACCGCGTCGCTTTCGCCGAGGCGCACCGGGGTTTCCAGACCGCCGTCGAGACCCTGCGGGCCGGCGGCGGCACCCGCGCCCTGGCCTTCGACGACGCGGCGCGCGTCTTTGGCCTGGTGTTCGCGATCGAGAACCTGTTCGGCAATCTCGGCGACTTCGAGGAACGGGTCGAGGAAACGGTGGGCAAGCGCGCCTAGCCGATCCTGGGCGATCCAGGGCTAGGCAGGACGCGGGCGCGCCACTAGCTAAGGTCCATGACCGCCCTGGCCCTCACCGTCTTTCAAGGTCGCGCCGGCGACCGCAATCCCCGCGGCGCGGCCGGCGCCCTGGCCGTCGGCGCGGCCCTGGAAGCCCGCCTGGACCTGCGCGCCGAGCGGGTGGGCGCGCCGGCTCCGCCGCTGGCGGCCGGATGGTCGGAGGAACTGGAGGCCGCGCGCCCGGGCCTCGAGGCCCTGGCCGCGCGGCTGGACGCCGTGCTGGCCGACGGCAAGGCCTCGCTGGTGACCCAGGGCCGTTGCGCGACCTCGATCGCCGCCCTGCCCGTCGTTCTGCGCCATCATCCCGACGCCCTGATCGTCTGGTTCGACGCCCACGGCGACTGCAACCAGCCGGCACAGTCCACCACCGGCTATCTGGGCGGCATGGTGCTGACCGGGGCCGCCGGGGTCTGGGACACCGGGCTGGGCCGAGGGCTGGACCTGACCGACGTCGTCCTGGTCGGGGCGCGGGACCTGGATCCGTGCGAGGCCGCCCTGGTCGCCGCCGGCGGGCCGCGTCTGGTGGCGGCCGGCTCCGGGATCGGGCCGCGCCTAGCCGCCGCGATCGGCGATCGACCGGTCTATGTCCACCTCGATTGCGATGTGCTGGAGCCGGGCCTTGTCCCGACCGAGTACAGCGTCGAGGACGGTCTGAGCTTCGACGACCTGCGCGAGGCCTGCGCCGTCCTGGCCGGCAACCAGGTGATCGGCCTGGAGATCGCCGAGTTCGAGGACGTCTTCGTCCGGACGGGCGCGCCCGGCGACGTCGGGGCCCTGCTGGACGCACTGGCGCCGCTGCTCGACCGGCTGGCGGCCTAACCGGCCAGGTACGGCTTGTAGCTCTTTTCCTCGACGATCTCCGAACCGACCAGGCTGTTGATCTGGCGCTTCACGGCGGCGCGGCGGTCGTTGTCGATATAGACCCGGCGGGCCAGCGCCACGAACGTCGGGCCGAAATCCTGGCGGCGCTCGCAGTCGCGCTTGCCGTCCTCGATGTCCCACAGGGCGGCGTTGATCTCGGTCAGCTGGGCGACCAGCTCCTCCAGCTCGGACGACGGCGGGAACGCGCGCGCGGCGGTCGCCTCCAGTAGGGCCAACTCGGCCTTGACGTTGGCTTCCTTGGCCGGATCGCCGATCCGCGCCGCCTTGACCCGCAGGATGGTGATCTTGTCGATCAGTTCACCGGCCGAGACGGGAGCGAGGATGGGCATTCAGGAAGCTCCGGCGATCAGATGTTGCAGGGCGGCGTCGACCACGTCCAGCGGCAGGGCGGCCATGCCCTGTCCGTAGTCTTCCGCGACCAGCAGCTCAAGACGCCGCGCGGCGGGACGGAACTTGACGGCCTTGCGATGGTCCTTCTGCAGCGACAGCAGCGGCGCGCCGCCGGCCGCCAGCATGTGGCCGGGGCCGGCGTCGTTGGCGACGGCGGCGGTCAGCCGGCCGGCCAGGGCGATGGCCAGCAGCGGGCCCTTCACCTCGGTGAAACCGTCCGTGCGGTCCTTCTCCGGGAACAGGGCTGTCGGGACGGCCTCGCGGGCGGTCCGGGCGTCGGCCGCCTCGTCCGGGCCGAAGAAGAACACCGCCTTGCGGCCGGACGCCTCGATGCGGCGGGCCAGGTCCAGATAGCGCTCCAGCGGCCAGCGCTTGTCCTGGCCGCCCGCGCCGGGCGCCAGGCCGACATAGGCCGGTCCGTCACCCTCGGCCGGCAACAGCGCGCGGGCCGCGGCGGCGGCGTCGGGATTGGTCAGGGTCAGCGGGCGCGGAGCCCCGTTCCCTTCGGTCGCCAGGGCCAGCAGCCTCGCCAGGCGCTCGACGACGGCGACCGGCCAGTCGGGCTGGCGCGCCTGGGCGGCGGCCGAGACGAAGCCGCGCCCCTTTCCGTCTTTCGGGGCCGCCCGGCGGGCCACCAGGCTGCGGCGCAGGTTCTCCTGGGTGTCGATCACCAGGTCGAAGGTCCGGCCGCCGAACGGCTTGACCCACGGCAGGACGTCCAGGGCCGCGTCGCCTGTCGGGCCGTCGGTCAGGACCTCGTCGATATAGCCGGCCACCACGGCCCTCAACGGCCCGGCATAGACGGTCTCGCCCTTGGCCGCGCACCAGGTGATCCTGGCCTCGGGAAAGGCGGCGCGAAGCCCGGCGATGAACGGCAGCTTGATCAGGCCGTCGCCGATCACCTCGCCCATGGAATAGATCAGGATGGTTTGGACCATGGCTCCCGCTTAGGCCGCCGCCCGCGTCGGGGTCAATGCCGAGAGAAAGAGTGAGTAATCACTTGCGTGTTCCCGAAGCTGTGCTAGCGTACGGCCCATGAACGCCAAGCCCAAGATCGAACGCGCCGCCCTCGAGATCTTCGTCGACAAGGGCGTCGATGCGGCCACCACCAAGCTGATCGCCGCCAAGGCCGGGGTGTCGGAGGGCGCGATCTACCGCCACTGGAAGAGCAAGGACGAACTGGCCGTGGGCCTGTTCATGGCCACCCATCGCCGCCTGTCGGACCTGATCGCCGTCAACGCCGACCTGGCGACCGGCATCCAGGCCAAAGCCGCCGCCGTGGTCCGCGCCTATTGCACCGTGGCCGACGAGGACTGGCTGCTGTTCGCCTTCCACCTGCTGCAGCTGCACCATTTCCTGCCCTACTATCAGGAGGACGGCCGCGATCCGGTGAGCGTGGTCGAGGGGTTGATCAAGCGAGCGATGATGGACGCCGAGCTGCCGCCGGGCGATCCGCGCGTGGTCGCCGCCATGGCCATCGGCGTGATCACCCAGACCGCCCAGAACAAGGCCTATGGCCGCCTGGGCGACGACGCCCTCTCGGCCCACGCGCCCCTGATGACCGCGGCCGTCCAGGCCGTGCTTTCCGCCCGCTAAGCCCCCTCGCCCACCAAGGACAACGAACCATGCGCAGCGCGCTGTTCAACGCCTATTACTGGGTTCTGTCGATCTTCTACGGCCTGTCGGCCGCCCTCTCCGCCCTGCTTCCGGGCCGCAGACCTATCGCCTTCGCCCTGCGGCTCTACAGCCAGCGGATGATCTGGGCGCTGCGCGTGCTGGCCGGCGTGAAGATCGAGCTGAAGGGCCAGGAAAACCTGCCCAAGGGCGCCTTCATCATCGCCGCCAAGCACCACAGCTGGGGCGACGGCTTCGTGATGTTCGCCAATGTCGAGAACCTCAGCTTCGTGACCGGCGACCACCTGGAGAGGTTCCCGCTGGTCGGCCGGATCCTCAAGAAGTTCGGGGCCATCGTGGTCGACAGCTGCGGCGGTCCGGAAGCCCGCGCGGCCCTTTCCAAGAGCGCCGCCCAAGTGGCCGCCGAGGGGCGCCGCATCCTGATCTATCCGGAGGGCCACCTGGCCGCGCCGGGCGAGCGGTTCCGCTACCGCACCGGCGTCTATCACATGAGCCAGGACTTCGGCCTGCCGGTCGTGCCGGTGGCGACGAACCTGGGCTGCTTCTGGAAGCAGACCGACAAGAGCAAGACCGCCGGCCAGGCCACGGTCGAGTTCCTGCCGCCGCTGCCCGAGGGCCTGTCCAAGGCCGAGTTCATGGCCCGGATGGAAGACGTCATCGAGACCCGCACCAACCATCTGATCGCCCAGGCGCGGGGCGAGTCGGTCAAGCCGTCGGTGCTGGTGGAGTGGAATGGGCGCAAGAACGTGGCGGCGTCGGCGGAGACCCGAGCGGCCTGACTTCCGCCGAGTGGCCGCGCCAAGGATTGGAGGGAGTCTTGATCGTGCGAGTGGGGCTTCTTGTACTTTCGTTCCTCTTGGCTTTTTTGGCTTGCGTCATGGCGCGGGAGGTCCGGTCGGGCGCGGATCCTTGGATCTGGGCGCTGGCCTTCCTCCTTCCGCCGCTGTGGATCGCGACGGTCGTCGGAAGCTGCAGGATCGGGCGGTTTGGCGCCTTGGTAACGAAAGGCGCGCTCCCCGCCCCGTCGGGCGTGTGCGCGGTGTTGACCACGACTTGTTATTCCTCTTTGGGGCGATAAATTCTAACTCACCTCCATAGATTGGGTCGCCTGACATGTCGTCGACCGACACCTCGATCAACGCCGACGGAGCGCGGCCGCCTCGCGCGAGGGCCTCGAAGGGCAAGCGCGTCCTGGCCGTCGTCGTCGGGGCGATCTGGCTGGTGCTGACGGTTCCGGCGCTGGGCTTGGCCGCGATGTCGGTGATGGCGTCGGACGGCGGCGTGAACGCGGCCATCTACACGTTCGTCTACGCCTGCTTCGCCCTGCCCTTGACGACGTTGCTGGCCTCGGTCGGCGGTTTCGTCAGCGGCGCGACCGGCCGGATGCGGTGGGTGGCCATCGCCTCGGCCGGACCGTTCATCGCGTTGCTGGTGGCCTTCGGAGCGATCGCGGCCGGCGCGGGGACGGCGCCGACGGCCTGACGCCCGAGCGGGTCTAGAGATCGACCGGACATTCCGCCGGAACCGGAACGAACGTCCCGTCCTCCCGGCGCTGGTCGAAATGCTTCGTGGCGCAGCCGGTCGAGCACAGGATGCCCTGGTCCGACCAGTACAGCGGCGCGTGGTCCTCGTGGCGGAACGCCGGCGCGCCCCAGGCCAGGCCGCATTCCACGCAGGCGGGGGTCTTGGTCAGCATCAGTCCAGAGCCTCGGGCGCCGGCTGAATCGTCACGCTCTCGCCGCAGCCGCAGGCGTCGGTCTCGTTCGGGTTGTTGAACACGAACTTCGACGACAGCTTGCTGACCTCGTAGTCGATCGTGGTGCCGATCAGGAACAGCACCGCCTTGGGGTCGATCAGGATGGTCACGCCCTGGTCCTCGACCACCTCGTCGATCGGACCCTTCTCGGCGGCGTATTCGAAGATGTATTCCGACCCCGCGCAGCCGCCGTTCTTCACGCCCACGCGCAGCCCGGCATAGGGCTTATCGGCCCGGTCCATGATCTCCTTGACCCGCGCGGCGGCGGCCGGGGTCAGGGAGACGACCTTGGGACGGGGGCGACGAACGCGGGGGGTGACGGCGGCTTCCATGGGATTCGAACCGATCAGAACATGTTCAGTTGCAGCTTGGCCTCGTCGCTCATCCGCGAGGGATCCCACGGCGGCTCGAAGACCAGGTCGACGTGACACGACTTGATGTCCGGCAGCTCCATCACCGCATCGCGCACCCAGCCCGGCATTTCCCCGGCCACCGGGCAGCCCGGGGCGGTCAAGGTCATGTCGATGGCCACGTCCTTGTCGTCGCTGATGTCGACCTTGTAGATCAGGCCCAGCTCGTAGATGTCGACCGGGATTTCGGGGTCGAACACCGTCTTCAGCTTCTCGATCAGCTGGTCGGTCAGGCGATCGAGCTCGGCCTGGGAGAGCACGGACGTGGTGGCGGGTTCGGTCATGTCAGCTCAACTGAAGAAACTGCGGGCCTTGGCCAGCGCGCTCACGAACGCGTCGGCCTCGGCCATGGTGTTATATAGGGCGAACGAGGCGCGTGCGCTCGATGTAACGCCGAACCGCTTCATCAGCGGCTCGGCGCAGTGGGCGCCGGCGCGGACGGCCACGCCGTAGCGGTCCAGCACCTGGGCCACGTCATGGGCGTGGGCGCCTTCGACCACGAAGCTCAGCACCGCGCCCTTGCCCGGGGCCGTGCCAAGGATCCGCACGCCATTGACGCCGTCCAGTTGGTCGATGACCCGCTGGTAGAGCGCGTGCTCGTGGGCCAGGGCCGCGTCGCGGTCGATGCCGTTCAGCCAGTCGATGGCCGCCCCCAGGCCGACAGCCTCGAGGATCGCCGGGGTGCCGGCCTCGAAGCGGTGCGGCGGGTCGGCGTAGGTGACGGCTTCCATCGACACCGAGCCGATCATCTCGCCGCCGCCCTGGTATGGCGGCAGGGCCGCCAGGCGGTCAGCCTTGCCGTACAGCACGCCGATGCCGGTGGGGCCGTACAGCTTGTGGCCGGAGAAGACGTAGAAATCGACGTCCAGGGCCTCCACGTCGACCTTGCTGTGGACAATGGCCTGGCAGCCGTCCAGCAGCACCGGCGCGCCGGCCGCGTGGGCCAGGCGGACGATCTCGGCGGCGTCGTTGATGGTGCCCAGCACGTTCGACATGTGGCTCATGGCCACCATCTTGGTGCGGTCCGACAGCAGGCCCTTGTAGGACTCCATGTCCAGGCGGCCGTCGTCGGTGACGGGCACGAACTTCAGGACCACGCCGTAGCGCTCGCGCAGGAAGTGCCACGGCACGATGTTGGCGTGGTGCTCCATCTGCGAGAGGACGATCTCGTCGCCGGCCTTCAGCGACCGCCCGAAGGTGTCGGCCACCAGGTTGACCGCCTCGGTAGCGCTCTTGGTCCAGACGATTTCCGACGGCTCGGCGTTGATGAACTTCGCTACGGTTTCCCTGGCGTTTTCATAGGCTTGCGTCGTTTCGTTGGCGAGCGTGTGCAGGCCGCGGTGGACGTTGGCGTAGCTGGTGCGGGCCAGGCCGGTCATGGCTTCCAGGACTGCTTCCGGCTTCTGGGCGCTGGCGGCGCTGTCCAGATAGACCAGCGGCTTGCCGTGCACCTGGCGGGCCAGGATCGGGAACTGGGCGCGGATGGCGTCCACATCAAATGGTGCGTCGAAGGCCATGACTAAACTCCTCCCCTGCGTAGCGGGGGAGGTGGCGCGCTGCGAATACGCAGCGTGACGGAGGGGGCGTCACGGAGGTCGGCGCAGGACCCCCCCTCCGTCGGCTTCGCCGCCACCTCCCCCGTTTCACGGGTGAGGAGAAGGAAGGATGCGATCATTCCGCCCTCCCCAGCCTGGCGGCGACCCAGGCGGCGGCGATCTCGCGCGCGCCGTCGTGCTCGATGCGCTCGACCACCTCGCCGAGGAAGGCCTGGGTCAGCATGGCCTTGGCCTCGACCTCGGGAATGCCGCGCTGGCGGGCGTAGAAGATCTGCTGGTCGTCCAGGGCACCGATGGTGTTGCCGTGGGCGCAGGCGACGTCGTCGGCGAAGATCAGCAGCTCGGGCTTGGCGTCGACCTCGGCCTTGTCCGACAGGATCAAGGCGTGGTGGCCCATGCGGGCGTCGGTCTGGTCGGCGCCGGGCTGAACGACGATCCGACCCTGGAACACGCCGCGCGCCTGGTCGTCGACGACGCCCTTGGTCAGCTGGCTGGTGATCCCGTCGACGCCGCCGTGGGTGACGACCGTGGTCTGGTCGGCGTGGCGCTGATTTTCGAGGATGTAGACGCCGTCCAGCCGCACCTTGGCGTGGGCGCCGGGGTGGTTGATGCGAGTCTCGACCCGCTGGCGTCGGGCGCCGGTGGTCAGGACGGTCTGGTTGAAGGTCGCGCCGGGAGCCAGGTCGACCTCGGCGGTGACCACGTCGATGGCCTCGGCATGGTCATCGACCAGAACGATGCGCTCGACGCGGGCGCCCTCGCCCACCGCGATGTCCAGGGTGACGTCCGAGAAGTAGCCGCCCGCCCGGCCCTCGTGGCTTTCCAGCAGGACCAGGGTCGTGTCGGGCTCGACGACGATCGCATAGGCGGCGGCGTGGGCCGCGCCCTCGGTGGCCGAGACGAAACGCAGGGCGACGACATCGCCCGCGTCGCCGGCGGCGGCGTGGCGCTGGCGGCCGTTGACGAACAGGATCTCGTCGGCGGCCAGGCCGTCGAACGGCCCGGCGGCGACCTCGCCGTCCACCGGCGGCGAGGCCGGCGGCACGGCGCGGATCAGGCCGCGCAGGTCGGTCCAGCGCCAGTCCTCGTCGCGGCGCGACGGCAGCTGGGTCAGGTCGCCGGTCTTGAGGGCGGAGGCGAGGGTCATGCGCAGGTCCTCCCCCCGTGGGGGAGGTGTCGGCGCGCAGCGACGACGGAGGGGGGAGTGTTCGGCAGGTTCAGCCCACTCCCCCCACCGATCGCTTCGCGATCGCCTCCCCCACAGGGGGAGGTTCTGAGCTGTGCGAGCCCGCTCATGCAGCAGCACTCGTGTACTTGTCGTAGCCCTCGGCCTCGAGCTGCAGCGCCAGCTCCGGGCCGCCCGAGGCGACGATGCGGCCGGCGGCCAGCACGTGGACTCGGTCGGGTTTGATGTAGTCCAGCAGGCGCTGGTAGTGGGTGATGACCAGCATGCCGCGATCGGGGGCGCGCAGGGCGTTGACGCCTTCGGACACGATCTTCAGGGCGTCGATGTCCAGGCCCGAGTCCGTCTCGTCCAGGATCAGGAACTTGGGCGAAAGCATCGCCATCTGAAGGATTTCCATCCGCTTCTTCTCGCCGCCCGAGAAGCCGACGTTCAGGCCGCGCTTGAGCATGTCGAAGTCGATCTTCAGCGCCGCGGCCTTTTCCTTGGCCAGCTTCAGGAAGGCCGGGGCGGCGATCTCGTCCTCGCCGCGCGCCCGGCGCTGGGCGTTGAGGGCCGTGCGGATGAAGGTCAGGGCCGGAACGCCCGGGATCTCCAGCGGGTACTGGAATGACAGGAACACGCCCTTGGCGGCCCGCTCGTTAGGCTCCAGGGCCAGCAGGTCCTCGCCGTTCAGGGTGGCCGAGCCCTCGGTGACCTCATAGCCGCCTCGGCCGGTCAGCACATAGGACAGGGTCGACTTGCCCGCGCCGTTCGGCCCCATGATGGCGTGAACCTCGCCCGCCGGCACGTCGAGCGTCAGGCCCTTGAGGATCGGCTTGTCGCCGACAGTGGCGTGGAGGTTTTCAATCTTAAGCATGGGTCTCATTGGTCTTTTCGGGCGTGGCCGCGCTGTTCAGCGGCTCCAGCAGTTCAATTCGGTTGCCGAACGGGTCGTCGACATAGACGCGGTCGTAGCCTTCCAGCGGCTCGTCGTCGTTCAGGGCGTAGCCGGCCTGAGCCAGCCGCGCCTTCAGCGCGTCCAGCTCCGCGACTAGCAGCCCCGGATGCGCCTTGCGGGCCGGGCGGAAGTCGGCCTCGACGCCGAGGTGGATCTTCAGCGTCTGGCTCTCGAACCAGCAGCCGCCCCGCTTGGCCAGGTGCGGCGGCTTGGGCGTTTCGGGCAGGCCGAGCACGTCGCCATAGAAGCCGCGCGCGGCGGCTTCGCCGCCGGCCGGCATGGCCAACTGGACGTGATCGATGGCCAGCAGCATCAGCCGACGCTGCCTTCCAGCGAGATCGCCACCAGCTTCTGGGCTTCGACGGCGAATTCCATCGGCAGCTGCTGCAGCACGTCCTTGACGAAGCCGTTGACCAGCAGAGCCACGGCCTCTTCCTGCGACAGCCCGCGCTGCTGGCAATAGAACAGCTGGTCGTCCGACAGACGGGTGGTTGTGGCCTCGTGCTCGAACACCGAATGGCCGTTGCGGGCCTCGATGTACGGGACCGTGTGGGCCGCGCAGGTCTTGCCGATCAGCAGGCTGTCGCACTGGGTGAAGTTGCGCGCGCCCTTGGCCTTCGGGTGAGCCGAGACCAGGCCGCGATAGGTGCTGGTCGACTTGCCGGCGCTGATGCCCTTGGCGACGATCCGCGAGCGGGTGTTGGCCCCCAGGTGGATCATCTTGGTGCCGGTGTCGGCCTGCTGGTGGCCGTTGGTCACGGCGATCGAGTAGAACTCGCCCGACGAGCCCTCGCCGCGCAGCACGCACGACGGGTACTTCCAAGTGATGGCCGAGCCGGTCTCGACCTGGGTCCACGACACCTTGGAGCGGTCGCCGCGACAGTCGGCGCGCTTGGTGACGAAGTTGTAGATGCCGCCCTTGCCGGTTTCCGGATCGCCCGGATACCAGTTCTGGACGGTGGAATACTTGATCTCGGCGTCGTCCAGCAGCACCAGCTCGACCACGGCCGCGTGCAGCTGGTTCTCGTCGCGCATCGGGGCCGTGCAGCCCTCCAGGTACGAGCAATAGGCGCCCTTGTCGGCGATGATCAGGGTGCGCTCGAACTGGCCGCTGTCCTTGGCGTTGATGCGGAAATAGGTCGACAGCTCCATCGGGCAGCGCACGCCCGGCGGGATGTAGACGAACGATCCGTCGCTGAAGACCGCGCTGTTGAGGCAGGCATAATAGTTGTCCGACGTCGGCACGACCGAGCCCAGGTACTGGCGCACGAGCTCCGGGTGCTCGCGGATCGCCTCGCTCATCGAGCAGAAGATCACCCCGACCGCCGCCAGCTCCTTCTTGAAGGTGGTGACGACGCTGACGCTGTCGAACACCGCGTCCACGGCGTAGCGCGGCGCGCCCTCGACGCCGGCCAGCACGGCCTGCTCCTTCAGCGGGATGCCCAGCTTCTCGTAGACGGCCAGGATCTCGGGATCCACCTCGTCCAGGCTCTTGGGTCCGGCCTTGGTCGAGGGGGCGGCGTAGTAGTAGCTGTCCTGGTAGTCGATCTTGGGGAAGTCGACCTTGGCCCAGGTCGGTTCTTCCAGCTCAAGCCAGCGACGATAGGCGTCCAGGCGCCAGTCCAGCATCCACTGGGGCTCGTCCTTCTTGGCCGAGATGAAGCGCACGATGTCCTCGGAGAGGCCCTTGGGGGCGAACTCCTGCTCGATATCGGTCGTGAAGCCGTGCTCGTACTTCTCGAGCGCTGCGACAGTTTCAATGGTCTGCTTGACCGCGGCCATTACGCCACCTCCCGGCGACGGGCGCCGATACGCGAATAGGCGGCGAGCCAGGCGTCGCCGCAGGAAATCCAGTCTTGCTCGGTCGTGGCCCAGCCGCCGCTGACGCGCAGGGCGAACGGGGCCAGGTCGGGCCGGCCCATGGCTTCCACCACGCGGCTGGCCTTGACCTTGCCCGACGAGCAGGCGCTGCCGGCGCTGACCATCACCCCCGCCAGGTCCAGGTTCATCACCTGGATCTGCGAGGCGAAGCCCTCGGCCGCCAAACACAGGGTTTGCGGAAGGCGCTGAGCGCGCTCCCCGAGCACGACAGCGCCGGCGGCCTTGACCCGTTCGGCCAAGGCGTCGCGCCATGTGCCTTGATTGGCCAGCGAGGGCAAGTCGCGCAGCGCGGCCTCGGCCGCCGCGCCGAAGCCGGCTATGCCCGCGACGTTCTCGGTGCCGGCCCGGCGGCCGCGCTCCTGGCCGCCGCCGTGCTGCTGGCGGACGATCGTGGCGCGGGTGCCGGCGACCAGAGCGCCGACGCCCTGCGGTCCGCCCAGCTTGTGGGCCGACAGGGCCATCGTGTCGGCGCCCAGGGCGGTGAAATCGATGGCGATCTTGCCGGCCGCCTGGACGGCGTCGACATGCAGCCAGCCGTCCGCGGCGCGGACCAGGGCGGCGGCCTGCGCCACCGGCTGGATCACGCCGGTCTCGTTATTGGCCAGCATCAGGCAGACCAGGGCCCGGCCCTCGTCGCTGAGCGCCTCTTCCAGCCAGTCCAGACGCGCGACGCCGTCGGCGTCCAGCGGCATTTTCAGGACCTGCAGGCCCGAGGCGGCGGCGGTTTCGAGCACGGCGTCATGCTCGCCCTCGCTGACGATGACGCGGTTGAAGCCGGAAAAGGCGGCGCTGCCGATGGCCAGGGCGTTGGCCTCGGTGCCGCCGCTGACGAAGGTGACCGAGCCCGGAACCACCCCGACCAGCGCCGCCACCTGGGCGCGGGCGGTCTCGACGATGTCGCGGGCGGCCCGGCCGCTGGCGTGTACGGACGACGGATTGCCGGCGACCTCGAAGGCGCGCAGCACAGCGTCCCGCGCCTCGGGGCGGATCGGGGCGGTGGCGTTGTAGTCGAGATAGATGGAGGAGGGCTTGCTCACGCCGCCTGCTCCTGATTGGCCCTGTCCTTCAGCTTGCCGCTCAGTACGTCGGCCACCGACACGCTGGCCAGGTAGCCGTGGATCTGGCGGCCCATCTCTTCCCAGAGGTCGTGGGTCAGGCACTGGGCGCCGCCGGCCATGCAGCCCTTGGGCGCGCCCTTGCCGACGCCGGTCTTGGAAAGGCCGCAGCGGGTGGCCCGCAGGGGCTCGTCCACGGCCAGGACGATGTCGGCGATGGCGGTGTCGCGGGCCTCGCGGGCCAGGCGGTAACCGCCGCCGGGGCCTCGGGTGCTGACCACCAGGCCCTTGCGGCGCAGGCGCGCGAAGAGCTGCTCGAGATAGGAAAGCGAGATCTGCTGACGCGCGGCGATCTCGGCCAGGGCGACGGCCCGGCCCTCGGCCTGGTCCTGACGGCGGGCCAGGTCGGTCATGGCCATCACCGCGTAGCGTCCCTTGGTGCTCAGGCGCATGCGCCTTATCTCCTTGCGGATTCCCCGCGCATCGGCTTAGGCGTGTGCTACAAGCCGCCACTTCGCGCCCGGGGCTCTTGCATAAAGACCAAGGCGCGCGGTGCGGATTTAGGAAGACCAAGCGCAGTGGTCAAGTATTCCTTCGCCCTTACGGGTGCGAGGAGACGACCCCGTCGCCCCTTTTTGGATAGGGACCTTGAATGCCTGACGTGATTTTGACCGGAGCTTCGGGCCGTATCGAGGGCCGCTATTCCCCGGGCAAGACCGACAACGCCCCGATCGCGCTGATCCTGCACCCGCACCCCAAGGCCGGCGGGCACATGAACCATCCGGTCTCGGTGCAGCTGTATCACCTGTTCATGAAGCGCGGTTTCGCGACCCTGCGCTTCAACTTCCGCGGCGTGGGCCGCAGCCAGGGCGAGTTCGACAGCGGCATCGGCGAGCTGGCCGACGCGGCCACGGCCCTGGACTGGCTGCAGTCCAACAACCCGGCCGCCGCCCAGACCTGGGTCGCGGGCTACAGCTTCGGCGCCTATATCGGCATGCAGCTGCTGATGCGCCGCCCGGAAACCGACGGCTTCATCTCGGTGTCGCCGCCGACCAACATGTACGACTTCAGCTTCCTGGCCCCCTGCCCGGCCTCGGGCCTGATCCTGACGGGCGCGGCCGACACCGTCGTGCCGCCGGTCGAGGTCGAGCGCGTGGTTTCCAAGCTGCGCACCCAGAAGGGCATCGTCATCGACTACGAAGTCGTCGACAAGGCCACCCACTTCTGGGCCGAGCACCTGCCCAGCGTCGAGAAGAGCGTCGGCGACTATCTGGACAAGCGCCTGGAAATGAACCCGATCCCTTAGGCTTCGGCCCCAGGTAACCGTAGTTACCGGTACCATAAGGCTTGCGATCCTGGACAACTCACCGTCATTCTCCGCTGAACAACGTTCTGGGAGAGTGACGGTGAACCAGACCATACGACCGTTCCTGATGTTTCAGGCGCAGGACGCCGAAGCGGCGATGACCTTCTACGTCTCGCTCTTCCCCGACAGCGAAATTCTCGACATCGAACGCTACGGCGCCGCCGGTCCGGGGCCGGAGGGAACGGTGGTCCGCGCCCGCTTCAGGATCGGCGGTCAGGAAATCTTCTGCTCCGACAGCTTCGTGAAGCACGCCTTCGGCTTCACGCCCTCGTCGTCCCTGTTCGTCGATTGCGCGTCGGCGGACGAGATCGCGCGCCTGGCCGCCGCCCTCGCCGACGGCGGGGCCGAGCTGATGCCGCTGGGCGACTATGGCTTCAGCCGGCGCTTCGCCTGGGTCAACGACCGGTTCGGCGTTTCCTGGCAGCTCAACCTGGTCTGACACGGCCAGGTTTCATCCCTATATATTCACCATCTGAGGAATTTCTGGATGGCGGGCATGCACTACGACATCGTGATCGTCGGCGGCGGGGCCGGCGGGCTGGAGCTGGCGGCGCGGCTGGGGCGAAAACTCGGGCCCAAGGCCGGCAAGGAGCGGGTGCTGCTGATCGACCGTTCCAGCTTTCACATCTGGAAGCCGACCCTGCACGAGGTCGCCGCCGGCACGCTCGACACCCACCAGGAGGGCCTGTCCTATTCGATCCTGGGCCGGGCCAACCATTTCAGCTTCCTGCTGGGCGATCTGGACAACTTCGATCCCGTCGCCAAGCGCCTGAGCCTCAAACCCATCGTCGGTGAAAGCGGCAAGGTGCTGGTGCCCGAGCGCGGCGTGACCTTCAGCTGGGGCGTGCTGGCGATCGGCAGCGGCAGCAACCTGTTCGGCACGCCCGGCGCCGACCAGGCCCACCTGCTGGAGCGCACCGAGGACGCCGAGGTGTTCCACACCCGCCTGCTGGCCGCCTTCATGAAGGCCTCGTTCTCGACCGAGAAGACCATGAGCGTGGCCATCGTCGGCGGCGGCGCCACCGGGGTCGAACTGTCGGCCGAGCTGATCGAGGCTCATCGCGAGCTGCTGGGCAGCCTGGGCTCCGAGCAGCGCTTCCGCCTGGACATCGCCATCGTCGAGGCCGCGCCGCGCATCCTGGGCGGCCTGCCCGAGAAGATCTCCGACCAGGCCACCGTCGCCCTGGAGCGCAAGGGCGTGCGGGTCCACACCGGGGCCAAGGTGGTGGCCGTCCATGCCGACCGGCTGGAGACCAGCGGCGGCGACATACCGGCCGACCTGATCGTCTGGGCGGCGGGGGTCAAGGCCGCGCCGACCAACACCGGCTACGGCCTCGAGACCAACAAGACCAACCAGTTCGTGGTCAATGCGCGGCTGGAGACCTCGGCCCCCGACGTCTGGGCCCTGGGCGATTGCGCGGCCTGCCCGTGGCCTGACCGGGACGGCAAGGCGGAGGGACGGATCATTCCGGCCCGCGCCCAGGCCGCCCACCAGCAGGCCAGCTACCTGGCCAAGGCGCTGATCGCCCGTCTGGGCCAGCGCCGGGTCGAGGCGCCGTTCGTCTATCACGACTTCGGTTCGCTGGTGTCGCTGGGCGAGAACCGGGGCGTCGGGGCCCTGATGGGCGGCCTGGGCGGTCCCAACTTCTTCGTCGAGGGCCTGATCGCCAAGTGGGCCTACATCTCGCTGCACCTGGACCATCACCGGGCGATCATGGGCACGCCCAAGACCATCGTCCTGGCCATGGCCCGCCTGCTGCAGCAGCGGGTGGCGGGGCGGCTGAAGCTGCACTGAGGCGCGCCGCCCCTCCCGCGTTCCCCCTCGTCGTCAGAGGATGAAGTCGGACGCCGTGAGGTTGTAGCTGCCCGAGAGGCCGATATAGAGGTCCACCTGCATGTCGCCATCGACATCCGCGTAGACCACGGTGTCGGTTTCTCCGCCGCCGGTGATGCGATCGAAGATCAATTCGCCCGCATGGCCGGTGAACGCGTGCTCGCCCAGGAACCGGAAGGCCTGGTTGCCGGCCTGATTCCAGTTGGCGTCGATGGCCGACAGATCGATCCGGTCGTTGTCGGCTCGGCTGAAGTCGGCGATGCTCTCGCCGGTCTGCGACCCGCCGGGCAGATCGTCCTCGGTCGCCGAGTTGAACACGAACAGATCCGCGCCGTCGCCGCCGAACAGGAGATCCGCGCCGGGACCGCCGTTCAGCACGTCACGTCCCGCGCCGCCATAGAGGACGTCGTTGCCGTCCCCGCCGAACAGCTGGTCCGCGCCTGCCTGACCATAGAGATGGTCGTCGCCGCCTTCGCCGCGGATGACGTCGTCGCCGTCGCGACCGTGGGCGGTGTCGTTCCCCGCCTTGAGGAGCATGACGTCGTCATTGTTGGTGCCATTGAGATCGTCGCGCCCGCTCGTTCCTTCTATCCGAGCCATTGAAGGCCTCCTGTCCACTGCCTATGGGCACGTGAACACGGCGGCTTAAGATGTTGTTCCCATTTCAAAAATGACCATTTCGGGGCGGTCGGGAACACGCCTTCCTTCACCCTCTCCCGGAGGGGAGAGGGAGGGACCCGCGCCGCAGGCGTGGGAGGGAGAGGGGTGACGCCCTGTCCGGTTTCACGCGTGGCTTTCCTTGGCGCCCTCGCCGCAGGCGTGGGAGGGAGAGGGGTGACGCCCTGTCCGGTTTCACGCGTGGCTTTCCTTGCTTCACCCTCTCCCGGAGGGGAGAGGGAGGGACCCGCGCCGCAGGCGTGGGAGGGAGAGGGGTGACGCCCTGTCCGGTTTCACGCGTGGCTTTCCTTGGCGCCCTGCCGGCACGCCGTCTGACGGTTTAACCCCTCACCCTCCCATTGCTCCGCAATGGGCCCCGCCCTCTCCCTCTGGGAGAGGGTTTCGAGTACTTACGCTCGGCCGATAGGGGATGAAATTCAGCGATTTCAACGCCCTGAACTTTCTCGACCCGATTTGGTCCTCACCCCTCCAAACCGCCCGTATCCTTGGTTCACCTCGCCGCAKGGAAAGGGCGCAWGGCCAGCGACCGATGCGGCGGCGGGGGGCGATCGAGCGGGAAGCTCTGTCGGCGGCGRGATCCGCGTGCGTAGGGACCTCGTCAAGGCGGCGGGGGGCGATCGAGCGGGAAGCTCTGTCGGCGGCGGGATCCGCGTGCGTAGGGACCTCGTCAA
>NZ_LMFQ01000004.1 GCF_001426905.1 Caulobacter sp. Root1455 | reverse complement strand
GGCCTTCCAGACGATGGTGCCCGAGCCCGTGCGCTCGCCCTTGTGCCAGCCGTTCAGCATCGGGCCGACCGACAGGGCGATGGCCGGGATGTTGACGGTSGCGGCGGCCATCAGGCAGGCCGGGGTGGTCTTGTCGCAGCCGATGGTCAGCACCACCCCGTCGATCGGATAGCCGTACAGGATCTCCACCAGGCCCAGRTACGACAGGTTGCGGTCCAGCCCCGCGGTCGGGCGCTTGCCGGTTTCCTGGATCGGATGGACCGGGAACTCCAGGGCGATGCCGCCGGCCGTGCGGATGCCTTCGCGCACCCGCTCGGCCAGGACCAGGTGGTGGCGGTTGCACGGCGACAGGTCGCTGCCGGTCTGGGCGATGCCRATGATCGGCTTGCCCGACTGCAGCTCCTCCAGCGACAGGCCGAAGTTCAGATATCGCTCCAGATAGAGCGCCGTCATGTCCGCGTTGTCCGGATTGTCGAACCAGGCGCGCGAACGAAGGGCGCGGGGCGGAACGGCGGCAGAGCTCATGATCGTCAATCGTCCCATTTCATGCAGGTCTTCAATCGCACTTCAGTCTCCTCGCGGCTGGATCGCCGCCTCGCGCTAACGGTGCAGCGCCGCGTCGCCCCAGGTGACGGGGTCTGGATGGCGCGATGGCGACGGCGTCCGCACCACCAGCTCCAGCACCTTGACCCCGGAAACCTCGACGCCGAGATCCTGCGGCGGCTGGCCGAAGCTCAGCGGCCGCGACGTCGCCAGGAGCTTGCCGTCACCATAGACGAGGAAGGTCACGGGCTGGGCGCGTTCCTGCGCGGAATCATCGACGCCCACG
Source organism: Caulobacter sp. Root1455 (assembly GCF_001426905.1). Lineage (GTDB taxonomy): Bacteria > Pseudomonadota > Alphaproteobacteria > Caulobacterales > Caulobacteraceae > Caulobacter. The sequence continues at coordinate 109,390 of NZ_LMFQ01000004.1, read as the reverse complement.
CTGGCGGTGAAGCGGCGAAAGCCCGCGTTGCGTACTTCCAGGCGCGAGTTGGCCAGAACGCCGAGGCCCGTCTCGAACCGCCGCCCGGCGATCGCCAGTTCCTGGTCGTAGGGGGTGCGGTCGGCCTGGGCCCCGCCCCAGCCTCCGTAGCGCGGCGGTTCGCCAAAGCCGCGCGTGCCGCGCCAGGGCAGGATGGCGCGGTGGACCAGCGGGTCCGCCTGCGGGGTCACCACCCCGTCAACAGCCGGATTCACCGCTCCAGGCTGTTCGGAAAGAAAGACGCCGTCGCCGAGCTTGCGCGCCCCCCTGGCCCGGAACACCAGGGTCTGGCGCGGCGCCAATTGGAACTTCCGGTCGGCGCGCAAGCGGGTCGCCGCGCCGGTCCACAGGTCCGTGAGCTCGATATCGGCCGTGGCCAGGAACTTCAGGTGCTCGGCGGTCAGCACGGCTTCGGCGGGGGCGGCCGTGCGGTTGAGGATGGCCACGGCCTTGTCGCCGCCGGCCAGCGTCTTGACGAAGATGGAGACGTCGTCGGAATCGAAGGCCAGCACGGCCTGATTGCCCGCCGGATCCTGATTCAGCGCGATGATCTCGCGAGCGCCCAGGACCTCCAGCAGCGACGGCGCGGCCGTCCTGAGGTCGTAGCCGATGATCAGCGGCGCATTGACCATCGCCCAGAGCGCGAAATGCGAGCGAGCCTCGACCAGGTGCGCCGCGTCGAAGTCGCCCTTGCCGACATACAGCATGTCCGGATCGTTCCACGAGCCGGGATGGGCGTAGAGGGCGCGTCGGGAGACGCTGTCGAGGTTGTGCAGCATCCGGCTCCAGGTCGGAGAGATGTCCTCGCTGGTGCGCGACATGGCGCCGACATCCTTGCCCCAGGCGCGCACGTCGGCCGCGCCCCAAAGGCAGATCGAATAGACGAAGTCGCCGTCGGGATTGCTGCGGTCCAGGGCGTCGCCCACGGCCTGGTAGAGCGACCGAACCGCCGGAACGTCCGTCCGTCCCAGGGAATCGACGTCGACCAGCGGCTCAAGCGCGCGATACTGCCCCGCCTTCACCCGGACGTCCGTGGACGGCAAACCCCGCACCCCGCACCCATCGACCTTGATCAGGTCGAAGCCCCACTCCTGGAAATAGAGGGCGATGTCCTGGTCGACGTGGCCGTAGAGCCCGACTTCGCGTTCGCCCAGGTCGCCTTCGGGCTGGTTGGGAAAGGTCGATGTGAAGACCTGGCCGCAGCTGTTGCGGCCGATGTCGGAATAGATGCCGGCCTTCAGACCCATGGCGTGGAGCCGGTCGGTCAGCGGCCGAAAGCTGGTCCCGCCGTCCGGCGTCGCGGCCGACGGGAAACGGGCGGTGCGGATGAGCATTCGGCCGTCGCCGGCGCGACGCTTGAGCCACCAGCCGTCATCGATGTTCACATAGCGATAGCCCTTGGCCGACAGGCCGGCCTCGACCAGGACCCGGGCCGAGGCCATCACCTTGTCTTCGTCGATGTCGCTGGTGAAGGCGTTCCAGCTGTTCCAGCCCATCGGCGGCGTCCGCGCCGCCGCGCGCTCGTAGGCGGTCCAGCGGCCGGTCGCCGCGAGCGGATCGGCGGCCCTCGCCATCGTGACGCCGGCGCTCGCGATAGCCAGGGCCGCGGCGGCGGCGCGGGCGAAGATCATGGGCGTCCTGGACAAGGGCTCGATCTCCGCACTCTAACGCGCCGTGAACGCCAGGTTCTTGCTGAAGAACGGCAGCACATGATCTTGAAACCGCCCCGCCACGTCGCTGGTGTGGTCGCCGGAATAGATCTCAAAGCTGTTGGCGACGCCGTAACGGTCCATGGATTCGTGCAGCTTGGCCGCGTCGACCTTCAGGCCGTCGCGATCGCCGACGTCCATGGCGATCGCCTTGTAGCGGCGCAGCTGCCCCACATACTGATCGAAGAAGGCCAAGGGCGCGTTGGCCGCCCACCTGGCCAGCACCTCGGGCTGGACCTGGCCGTTCTCCACGGGGAGGTCGAGATAGAGCGGCGGCCTGTTGGGGTTCGGCGACCAGGCCGCCGCCGTCGCCAGCTGGGCCCGCAGCCCCCAGGGCAGTTTCTGGGCGTCCTCCAGCGTCTTGACCTGGGCCAGGGCGGTCGCGGCCTCGGCGTTGAACTGGCCCGGGTCGCGCGGCGAGAGGCAGCAGGGGCTCATCATGTAGAGCGCGCCGAAAACGTCGGCATGGCGCATGCCGATCCGGCTGGCGCCATAGCCGCCCATCGAATGACCCACCAGGCCTCGGCTCTCGCGCCTGGGCAGGGTCCGATAGTGACCATCGACATAGCCGACCAGGTCCCTGGCGATGAAGCTCTCGAAATCGCCTGTCGTCTGGGAGCTGGAGTACATCGATCCGTTGTGAACGGTCTTGCTGTCGGGCAGCACGACGATCATCTCGGCCGCGCCGCGCGCGAAGGCGCCCTCGATGGTCTGGGGAACGTGGATCTCGCCGATCCACTGTTCCGCGCCGATCGAATAGCCATGCAAGGCGTAGACGACCGGATAGCGCCGTTCAGGATGGCTTTTGTAGCCTGGCGGCAGGACCACGATCACGTCGCGGTCGGCGCTCTCGCCCTCCAGATTGCCCTCGATGGCGACGGAATGGACCTTGATCCGCTCGATCGTCACCGGCTTGGCGCCGGCGACCGGCGGCGGCGCGTTGGTCGACACTTGGGCCTCCGCCCTCATCGGAGCGGCCAGCCCGAGCACGACGATCGCCACCAAGCGAGCGCAGGACCGGAGGGCGCGGGCGCCGGCCCGAGTGTCGCGAGCGATCATTTCCGTCCTCCCTGTCGCGCGTCTTGACATGGTATGGCGCGACTTGTTAGCGCTACCATTTGTCGGACTTAATATGGCCGTGTCAAGGGAGGCTGGAGAGGGCTCCACAGGCTTTCCAAGGCCGACCCAAGACCAGGCCGGCGATACCGGTGTCTGCGCGGTCAGCTCTTCAATTTCCGCGAAAGACCAACAAGAGCGCGGCGGGCCCGTCTCAAGGGCGGCCAGACAAACGACTGAGTCATTAGGGAGAATGTCATGCGGTATGGATGGATGCTGGCCGCCGGCTTGGGACTGACCATGGCCGCGGCGACGGGAGCCGACGCCGAGCCCGTCAAGGTGACGATCGACGCCGCGCGCCGCGCCGCCCCGGTCACCAAGTACGAGTACGGCATGTTCATCGAGCCCATCGGCGGGTTGGTGGCGCGCACCCTGTGGGCGGAAATGCTGGACGACCGCAAGTTCTACTACCCGGTCCTGCCGGCGTCCCAAGACGCGCCGCCGCCCCTGAACGCCGAGGGTCGCCCCGGGGTGAGCTATCGCAAGTGGCGCCCGGTCGGCGGCGACGACGCCGTGGTCATGGATTCCAAGGCCGCCTATGTCGGCGCCCAGAGCCCTCGCGTCGCCCTCGACGGGACGATCCGCAAGGGCCTTTCGCAATCGGGCATCGGACTGGCCAAGGGCAAGCGCTATGACGGCTATGTCTTGCTGTCGGGCGACGCCGGCGCCCAGGTCGAGGTCGCGCTGGTCTGGGGACCGGGCCCCGACGACCGCCAGACCGTCGCCCTTCCCTCCCCCGACGGTGGCTGGAGTCGCGCCCCGTTCAGCTTCACCCCGGCCGCCGACGCCGCCGATGCGCGCCTGGAGATCACCGGCCTGGGCTCGGGCTCGTTCCGTGTCGGCGCGGCGTCCTTAATGCCTTCCGACAATGTTCGCGGCTGGCGCGCCGACAGCACGGCGATCGCACGTTCGCTCAATTCGGGCATGTGGCGCCTGCCCGGCGGCAACTTCCTGTCCAATTGGGACTGGCACGGCGCGCTCGGCCCGCGAGACAAGCGCGCGCCGATGTTCGATCACGCCTGGAGCGCGATGCAGCCCAATGACATCGGCATGGACGAATGGATGGACCTGACCAAGATCCTCGGCGTCGAGCCCTATGTCACCGTCGACGCCGGACTCGGTGACGCCAATTCGGCGGCCGAAGAGGTCGAATATCTGAACGGGCCGGCGACCAGCGCTTGGGGCGCGCGCCGGGCGGCCAACGGTCACCCGCGGCCGTATGGCGTCAAGTTCTGGAACATCGGCAACGAGCCCTATGGCTGGTGGCAGATCGGCAAGACCTCGCTCGACTATTTCATGATCAAACACAACGCGTTCGCCGCGGCGATGCGCGCGGTCGATCCGACGATCACCCTGATCGGATCCGGCGCCATGCCCGACCAACTGCATCCGCGCGACACCAAGGAGAACGCCTCGCTCGAGAGCATCGCGCCGAAGTTCGGCACCGAAGAGGACTGGACCGGCGGTCTTCTGGCCAAGGCCTGGGGCAATTTCGACGGCATCTCCGAGCACTGGTACGACCGGCCCGAGAAGCGCCCCAACGCCCCAGCCGACGCCGAGTTGATGGAATATGTCCGCTCGCCCTCGAACCAGGTGCGGATGAAGGCCGAGGAGTGGAAGATCTACGAGCGGCGCTTCCCGGCCATCAAGGACAAGAAGATCTTCCTGTCGATCGACGAGTACGCCTATTTCGGCGAGGTCAATCTGAAGTCGGCCCTGGCCTACGCCGAGGTCCTGCAGGAGATGCTGCGCCACACCGACTTCCTGACCATGGCCGCCTTCACCACCGGCGCCTCGACCATGGACATCACCCCGACCGACGCGACGCTCAACTCCACCGGCGTGGTCTTCAAGTTCTACGGCGAGCACTTCGGCGCCGGCGTGACGCCGGTCGCTGTCCTGGGAGACTCCGAGCAGCCGGAACCGCGCTATCCGGTCGGCTATGATCATCCCAAGGTCAGGGCCGGCAGCCCCACCTATCCGCTGGACGTGATCGCGGGCCTCAGCCCCGATGGCAGGACCCTGCGGATCGGCGTCGTCAACGCCACCACCCGACCGCAGACGTTGAACCTGGACTTGAGGTCCCTGGCCTTGTCCGGCGCGGGCCGCCGCTGGGTTCTGACCGGCGCTTCGTTGGCGGCGACCAATAAGGTCGGCGCGCCGGCCGGCGTGACCGTCGCGGACGGTTCGGTCGCCCGTGGCTCGCGCCTGACGGTTCCGCCCATCTCGGCGACCGTGTTCGCATTCCCGGTCTCGGCCGGCTCACGATAGGCGGGGCGGAGCCGCCCTCAGCCGCCCCGCAACATCCGCATGACGCTGGCGCGGACCTTCCCGTAGTTCCCCTCCGCCAAGGACCCAAGGATCCCATGGCGCGAGGGCGGGAGATGATCCAGCGGGTGACCGTTCGGGCGAAAGACGTAGTGGTCGAAGAACGCGCGCCAGGCGTGACGTTCGGCCGGCGGGCGCTCGGCGATCGCGATCATCGCCAGCATCATCGTGACGAACGGCGCGTCGGGACCGGCCGCGAACGCGTCCCACCAGTAGTTGACCAGCAGATTGCGGGAATCCAGCGCTTCGACCTGATGCCACCACAGCTTGGGCAGGTAGAGCGCGTCGCCCGGCGCCAGTTCGACCACGGCGGCCCGATCGCGCGCTGCTTCGAAACGCGGAAAGCGCGGGTCGCCCGGTTCGGCTCCAGCCGCGAGCGCCACCGGCTGCCCGGCCATGGTGTGGTCGATCGGCCCGACATAGAGGTCTCCGATCGCGTCCGGCGGATAGAGCGTGAAGCGTCGCCGGCCGGCGATAACGCAGGCCAGGTTGTCGTAGGTGTCGTAGTGGCAGGCCACGCGGCTGGCGTTGCCGAGCCAGACGCGAGGCCGCGCGGCGGACGGCAGGAAGGCGACCCGGTGGTCCTGGTCGAACCCCGGCAGATAGTCGTCGGTCGGCAGGGAGCCCATGTAGACGCTAGCGCGCCCGGGATCGGCGGCCGCCTGGTCGATCCGTTCCAGGGTCTGGCCCAGGGTCAAGGACTCGCGATCGAAATTGAACCCGCCCGGCCCCTCGCCGTAGTCATAGCGCCCGGCGATGGCCGGCGCGCCGATGAAGGCCTGCCCCGCCAGGCCGACATCGAAGCCCTTGAGATACGCCGCCAAGTCCGGCCAGGACCTGGCGGCCGCCCGCGTCGACGGCCAATCGCGGCACAGTCCCCGCAGCACGACGGGGTCACAGGCCTGCGCCATGTCTGGTCCGAACCCGCCGGCGCCCTCCGCGTCCGCGGCGTCGATCTCGACGACCTTTGCCCGCGGGGGCCGCCGCCCGCTCATGCCGCCAGTCGCTCGTTTCTTAGATTGGCCAGCACCGACACCTGCTTGAGCGACCCGGCCATCGCATAGGCGAGTTGCAGGTGGCCGCGCCGAAAGAGATCGACCACGGCGGCGTCGTTCAGTTCGCCGAGCGCGTCGAGGCTGACGGTGTAGAGACCGGCCAGACTCAGGGACCGGCCGTCGTCGAAGGACAGGTCGATATCGATCGGTTCGACCAGCCCCAGGGCGACGAGCGATTGGATGAAGGCGTCGGTCGCCGGCACGCCGACGTTCAATTGTCCGAGCACATGCTGGATGCGCCGCAGCGCCTGGCTGGGCAGTCCATCCTTCTCGAACAAGGCCGCCCCTCGCCCAGTGGAGAACCGCGGGTGGCCGGGATCGATGGCGACGCCGCCGGGCGCGAGGAAGTAGCCCTGCCGCTCGAGATCCAGCGGCAGGAACGCCCCGCGCCCGGACGCACCGCGCCTGAGCAGGTTCTCGCCCGGCTCGAAACCGAACATCGCGCCCGCGTAAAACTGCCCGGTTTCCGGGCTCTTTGTCAGGAAAATCGGACAGGTCGCGGCCGCTGTGGCGAACTCGGACGCCACGATCTGAACAAAATGCGCGCCGTCCACGGGAACCTCGGCCTGGTGCAAGCCAAGGTGACGCTCCGCGTTCAGCAGTTCCAGGTCCATGGTCGTTTCCTCGCTGACCGTCGCGAGATCTAGCCCGCGAGCGCCTAATGCCACAGATCGATAACCGCGATCGACGGGGCCGTCCACCAGCGTCAAGCCAAGCTAATTACACCGACAAATAGGTCTTGATACCGGTACCTGTTAGCGCTACCTTCAATACAACAAGAAAGATATTGCGCAGGGAGGTTGTGATGCAATCGTGCCGTAGGGACGACAGCTAGACCCCTTCTATTCCGAAAATTGAGACGTAACGGCCAGGAACATGCACCCGGCCGAGCGATAGCGCACGCGTTCACCCAGAGGAAACAGGAGGGGAAACATGATAAAAGCCCAGCTCACTAATCAGAGTAATTCGGGAGCGCGATCACGCGCTTCAAAGGCTGCCCTGGTCGGTGCGTCCAGTGTCATGGTCCTGGCGCTTTGCGGCGCGGCCAGCGCCGCCGAGCGCGAGGAGCCCATCATCACGGCGGCCGCCGTCGCCGCTCCGGCGGCCGAGCAGGCTTCGGTTCCGCGACCGAACAACGAGACCACCACCGTCGACGAGGTCATCGTCACGGGTCTGCGCGGCTCGCTGCAACGCAACCTCGACATCAAGCGAACCTCGGCCGGCGTGGTCGACGCCATCTCCGCGGAGGATATCGGCAAGTTCCCAGACTCGAACGTCGCCGCGTCGCTGCAGCGGCTGCCCGGGGTCTCCATCCAGCGCGCCGGCGCCCGCGGCGAGCCGCAAGGCATCACCGTCCGCGGCTTTGGCGGCGACTTCAACGAAACCCTCTACGACGGTCGTCGGATTTCCACGGCGACCGGCGGTCGCTCGGTCGACTTCAGCACCGTGGGCGCCGACTTCGTGGGCGGCCTGTCCGTGCTCAAGACGCCCGACGTGACGCTGTCGAGCAGCTCGATCGGCGCGACCGTCAATGTCGCCTTCCCCAAGCCGTTCGATCACCCGGGCCGCCGCATGGCGGTCACCGCCTCCGGCTCGCTGCAGGACGACGCCGGCAAGGTGGTTCCCACCGTCGGGGCGCTGTTCAGCGACACCTTCGCCGACAACAAGTTCGGCGTGCTGGCCGACGTGATGTACACGCGCCACGACACCCAGACCAACCGCGTCTACGTCAGCGGCTGGCCGGGCGGGCGCTACGCGCCCTGCCAACTGACCGCTGCATGCACGTCCGCCGAGCTGGCCAACAAGACCGTCGTCGGCTGGTTCGAGCAGCAGGCCGGCGCGAGCCAGATCTATACCAAGGACGAACGGCTTGACGGTCGCATCGCCTTGCAATGGAACCCGGCGGAAGGCGTCACGGTCACCCTGGACGACAACTATTCGCGCCAGAAGATCCGGGCCGACAATTTCGGTTACGGCATCTGGTTCAATCAGGGCGGCCTTCGGAACGTCAAGCTTGACCAGAACGGCACGACGGTCGACTTCACCCAGGCCGGATCGCAAACCGATTTCGTGGCCGGCACGGACCGCTCTGTCCTCGAGACCAACCAGACCGGCCTGAACCTTCAGTGGGACGTGTCGCAGAATCTGAGTTTCGAGGCCGACGCCAGCTACGCCAAGAGCCAGCTCAACCCAGATGGCCAGATCAGCAGCGACAACGGCGACGTGGGCTACGGCTTCGCGATCGGTCCGTCCCTGGGCATCAGGATCGACGGCGACAGCAAGGACACCTTGCCGGTGCTGCACGGCTTCGGGCCGAACGGCGACGCCGCGCGCTGGGCCGACACCTCGGTCATGGGCTCCCACGTCACCGTGCGCCAAGCGCAGGAGAACACCGACACGGTCAAGCAGGTGCGCGTCGCCGGGGCCTGGGAGCAGGAGGGCTTCCGCATCAAGGCCGGCGGCAGCTATCTGGAAGACCACTTCCAGTTCCAACAGAGCAACACCTTCGTCAACAACTACTGGCAGGCCTATCCGGGCTACGGCCCGCCGTCGGGCCCCAACGGCGGCGTGCTGGTGCCGGCGAACCTCTTCACCCAGCAGGTCAGCACCAACGGGTTCATCCCCGGCTTCTCCGGCGCCCTGCCGCCGACGTTGCTGAAGTACGACGCCCACGCCTACCAGGCGTTCCTGACCAGCCTTGGCAACCCGCAGACCCAGAACATTCCCGGGTTCAACTACGGCGGCGGCAACGTCGGCACCACGTTCACCGGGGCGTTCAACCTGGCGCTCGACAACGGCAGCATCCGCGACATCACCGAGAAGACCTGGGCGCTGTTCCTGAAAGCCAACTTCGACGTCGACGTGGCCGGCATGCCGTTCCACTTCAACGCCGGGGTGCGCGAGGAGAACACTCACGTCACGTCCGCCGGCTTTGGCCAAGTGCCAACCGCGATCACCCAAAGCGCCGGCGACCCGACCCTGCTGACCGTGACCCTGAGCGCGCCTCAGGCCGTGTCGACCAAGAGCAACTATTCTTACCTGCTCCCGAGCGTCGATATGAAACTGGAGCTGACCGACAGCATCCACATTCGCCTCGACGCCTCTCGGACCCTGACCCGTCCCAGCCTGAACCTTCTGACGCCGGTGGCCAGCGTCGGCACCGGCCAGCGCGTGGGTGCCCTCACCGCCAGCGGCGGCAGCCCGTCGCTCAAGCCGTATCTGGCCGACAACTTCGATGCGGCGGTCGAGTGGTACTACCGGCCCAACTCCTATGCGTCGGTCAATTTCTTCATCAAGGACGTGAGCAACTTCATCGTCGGCGGCACCCAGCGGCAGACGATCAACGGCGTGATCGATCCCACCACCGGCCAGCCGGCGATCTTCAGCGTCACCCAACAGGTGAACGGACCTGAAGCGACGGTGCGCGGGGTGGAAATCGCCTGGCAGCACGTGTTCGGCGAGAGCGGCTTCGGCTTCAACGCCAACGCCACCCTGGTCGACACCAACAAGCCCTACGATCGCACCGACATCTCCCAGAGCGGCTTTGCGATCACCGGCCTGGCCGACTCCGCCAACCTCGTGGCCTTCTACGACAAGAACGGTCTCGAGGCGCGGATCGCGGTCAACTACCGCAAGGAATACCTGCGCCAGTTCGGTCAGAACCAGAACACCGGCGCCTTCGGTTCGGAGCCGACCTTCGAAAATCCGAACCTGCAGATCGACTTCAGCACCAGCTACGCCCTGACCAAGCAGATCAACCTGTTCTTCGAGGCCCTGAATCTCACCAACGAGACCCAGAGCACGCACGGACGGTTCGACAACCAACTGCTTGACGTTTTCGCCTACGGTCGGCGCTACACGGCCGGGGCCCGCTTCCGCTTCTAGGTCCCTCCCCTCGACTGGGAAGATCATTCGTTTGATCTTCCCAGTCTATTTTTTCCGGGTTTCGAGGCCATGGTGCGTCCGATCAAGAATATCGTCATCGTCGGCGGCGGGACCGCCGGGTGGCTTACCGCGGGCCTCATCGCCGCCAAGCACCGCGCGCGCATGGCCGCCGGCTTCACCGTCACGCTGGTGGAGTCGCCAAACACGCCGATCATCGGGGTCGGCGAAGGCACCTGGCCGACCTTGCGCACGAGCCTGGCCAAGATCGGCGTGTCCGAGGCCGACTTCTTCCGCGAATGCGACGCGGCGTTCAAGCAGGGCGCCAAATTCGCGCGCTGGACCACGGGCGCGGCCGACGACGCCTATTATCATCCCCTGATGCTGCCGCAGGGCTTTTCGCAGGTGAACCTCGCGGCCCATTGGCTGGCGAGCGGGGGCGCGCAGAGCTTCTGCGACGCGGTCAGCCCGCAGGGCCGCCTCTGCGACGACGGCCTGGCCCCCAAGACCATCACCGCCGGGCCTTATCAGGGCGCGGCCAACTACGCCTATCACCTCGACGCGAGCAAGTTCGCTCCGTTCCTGCAGCGTCACTGTTGCGACAAGCTCGGCGTGCGCCATGTCCTGGCCGACGTGCAAAGCGTCGCCATGGCCGAGGACGGCGACATCCGCGGCGTCGTCACCCAGCAGCGCGGCGAGATCCAGGGCGACCTGTTCGTGGATTGCACGGGCTTTCGCGCGCTGCTCCTGGGCGACGCGCTCGGCGTGCCGTTCCGCGACTGCGGCGACGTCCTGTTCTGCGACACCGCGCTGGCGATCCAGGTCCCCTACGAGAGCGAAACCAGCCCGATCGCCAGCCACACCATTTCCACGGCCCAGTCGGCCGGATGGATCTGGGACATCGGCCTGCCCACGCGTCGCGGCGTCGGACACGTCTATTCCAGCCGCCACATCAGCGACGAGGACGCCGAGCGGGAACTGCGGGCCTATATCGGGCCGGCTGGTCGCGACCTTTCCGCCAGGAAGATCCCGATCCGTTCGGGTCACCGCGAGACCTTCTGGGAGCGCAACTGCGTGGCCGTGGGCCTGGCGGCCGGCTTTCTTGAACCGCTGGAAGCCTCGGCGATCGTGCTGATCGAACTGTCGGCCAAGATGATCTCCGAGCAGATGCCGGCCTGCCGCGAGGTGATGGACGTCGTCGCCGCCCGCTTCAACGCCACGACCCATTATCGCTGGGGCCGGATCATCGATTTCCTCAAGCTGCACTACGTTCTCAGCAAGCGGTCCGACAGCGCCTTCTGGCGCGACAATCGCGCGTCCGAGACCGTCCCCGAGCGCCTGGCCGACCTGCTGCGCCTCTGGCGCCATCAGCCGCCGTGGCTGCACGAGGAGTTCGACCGGGTCGAGGAAGTCTTCCCGACGGCCAGCTATCAGTACGTGCTCTATGGCATGGGCTTTCGGACGGAGATCGAACCCGAGGCCCTGGCCGACGAACGCGCGATGGCCGAGCGGGCGCTGCGCGAGAACGCCGTCCAGACCGATCGGCTGCTGGCGAGCCTGCCGCGCCATCGCGACCTGATCCGCAAGATCGTCGAGCACGGCCTGCAGCCTGTATGACGACCGCCGTCGCCTCCGATGCGACCGTCCGGCCCGGCGCCGAGGCGGCGAGCACCCGATCGCTGTCTCGCCGCCAATTCTGGGGCGCGCCTGTGCTGGGTCTCTTCCTGCTGGGCGTCGGGTCGGCCTCGGCCCAGTCGCTGCCGACCTTCGCCATCCCCGCGACGTCGCCGAGCGACCGTCCCAATTCCGAGCAAGCCTTCGCTTCGGTCGAGATTCACGAGCGCCCTGCCCCCGCCCCCGTCGTCTTCGAGGTCTCGCCGCGCGGATCGGACGCCGGCGACGGATCGGCGGCGCGTCCCTTCGCGAGTCTCGAACGCGCCCGGGCCGCGGTTCGCGGCGTGAACGCCGCGCACGCGGTGACGGTCCGCCTGGCCGACGGCGTCTACCGTCTGGACGCGCCCCTGCGTTTCTCCGAAGCGGACGGAGGCCAGAACGGCTTCGTCGTGCGCTGGGAAGCGGCCAAGGGCGCGCGCCCAGTGATCTCGGGCGGCGTCCCGGTCGTCGGCTGGCGGCGCGCCGACGCGCGCCGTGACATCTGGGTCGCCGACATCCCGCGCGGCGCCGATCCGCGCCAACTGTGGGTCAACGATCGCATGGCGCGTCGCGCCGAGGTCGAAGCCCCGCGGACGGCGTTCGCGTTCCATGACTGGGGCATCCAGATCCTCGATCCGGCCTGGCGTTTCCTGGCGGAGCTTCCCGACCAGACCCGCCTGGAAGTCGAGAACACCGGCTTCTTCACCGATCGCCGCGCTCGGGTCGAGAGCATCCGCGGCGACCGTATCCTGCTGGCGCAACCGGGCTGGCGAAACAACCTGATCGGCTACGACACCTTCGCGCGTCCCGTCTCGGGCGACCGCGCCCGGTTCTTCATCGCCAACGCCCTGGCCTTCGTGCGCGAGGAAGGCGACTGGTGGGTCGATCCGGCCCGAGGCCGGCTCTATTACAAGCCGCGCGGCGGCGAACCGATGGCCGCGAGCCAGGTGGTCATGCCCACGCTCCAGGCCCTGGTCTCGATAGCCGGCGCCCCGGGCCGTCCGGTCCATGACCTGCAATTTTCCGGGATCGGTTTCCAGCATACAAGCTGGCTTGGCCCCTCCGGTCCGCAAGGCTACGCCAGCCAGCAAAGCGGCGCCTATCTCGCCGACGACGTGCCGAACTATCCGTCCGAGCCGATCCGGGACTGCAGTTGGGGGTGCTGGGCCTTCGAGGCGATGCGCAACCATTGGCGCCAGCAGCCGGCCGCCGTGCAGGTCGCCGCGGCGGCCCGGATCCTCTTCGAGGACGTCGAATTCGCCCACCTGGGGCAGGTCGCCCTCGGCGTCGGCAACGACGCCAGCGCCAATCTCAGCGGCGCCGGCCTGGAGGCCCGCTCGGTCGAAGTCGTCCGCAGCCGGTTCGCCGATCTGGCCGGCGGCGCGATCATGGTGGGCGGGGTCGGCCCCGACGCCCACCACCCTTCACGACCGGAGCTGGCGGTGCGCGACATCGTCATTCGCGACAACACCATCACCAAGGTCTCGCAGGTCTATCGCGAGCAGGCCGCGATCCTGGTCACCTACGCGACCGCGCCCCTGATCCTGCGCAACGACGTCTCCGAGACGCCCTATGACGGCATCGACGTGGGCTGGGGTTGGGGCGTCAACGATCCGGGCGGCAACACCGCCTACATGTCGCTGAACCGGGGCTACTACGACCAGCCCGCCAACCGGGTCTATGACACCCCGACCATCCTTCGCGACACGGTGATCCTGGGCAACCGCGTGCATGGGGTCAAACGCTGGTTCCCCGACGGCGGGGCGATCTATCACCTGTCGGCCGATCCCGGCGCCCTGATCGCCGAGAACCATGTCTACGACGTGCCCGGCGGGATCGGGGTCTATCTCGACGAGGGCTCGCGGTACGTGACCGTGCGCGACAACGTGTTCGACGGCCTGGGTCTCTGGGTCAATCTCAACGCCCTGGACGGCGCCCATCCCCGGCGAACGGCGATGGACAATGTCGCGCGCGGCAACTGGCACAACGCCGGCAAGGCCAATGGAAGCTGGTCCGACTACGCCGCCAACCGGCTCGCCGACAACATCGCCGTCGACGGCCAGGCGTGGCCGGAAGGCGCGCGCAAGGTGATCGACCGGGCGGGTCCGGCGCGATCAGCCGCTCCCGATCGAACAAGCAAGATCAAGCCATGAGGTGGAATGATGCCTAGGTCCAAATGGCGCCGGCGCGGCCTGGCCGCGACCCTTTGCGGAGCCTTGTCGGTTGGCGCGTCGCTGGCCCACGCGGCCCCGGCCGAGGCCCCCTCGCCCGCTGTCTCGCCTGAACGCGCCAAGGCCGATCGTCTGGCCGCCCAGCTGGTCGGCCAGATGACGACCGACGAAAAGGTCGAGCAGCTGCTGAACACGGCCCCGGCCATCCCTCGGCTGGGCATTCCCGCCTACAACTGGTGGACGGAGTCGCTGCACGGCGCTCTGGGCGCGCTGCCGACGACGAACTTTCCCGAACCGATCGGCCTGGCCGCCAGCTTCGACCCCGCGCTCGTCCACGACGTCGCCGGCGCGATCGGGTCGCAGGTGCGCGGGCTGCACGTCCTGGCGCGCAACACCGGACGCATGGGACGCATCGGCACCGGCCTCGACACCTGGTCGCCCAACATCAACATCTTCCGCGATCCGCGTTGGGGTCGGGGCCAGGAGACCTACGGCGAGGACCCGTTCCTGACCGCGCGCATGGGCGTCGCCTTCGTCGAGGGCGTCCAGGGGCCCAATCCGGACCTGCCGCAGGTGGTGGCCACGCCCAAGCATTTCGCGGTTCACAGCGGCCCGGAATCGACGCGCCACGGCGCCAACGTCTTCGTCTCGCGCCACGACCTCGAGGACACCTACCTGCCCGCGTTCCGCGCCGCCATCACCGAGGGCCGCGCCGGATCGGTGATGTGCGCCTACAACCGCATCGACGGCCAGCCGGCCTGCGCCAGCGACCTTCTGCTCAAGGACCATCTGCGCGGAGCCTGGAATTTCGACGGCTATGTCGTTTCCGACTGCGATGCGGTCAAGGACATCAGCGACCATCACAAGTACGCTCCGGACGCGGCCACGGCCGTCGCCGCCGCCATGCGGGCCGGCGTCGACAACGAGTGCAACGGCGCGACCCTGACCGACACCGACGGGGTGGCCGATCGCTATCGCGAGGCCTTGCGGCGCGGCCTGATCAGTCCCGCCGAGGTCGATCTGGCGCTGGTGCGATTGTTCTCGGCCCGCCTGCGCGCCGGCGATCTGCCGGGCGTCCGCACGCCCGAGGCGGCCTTGGCGGCGCCGACGAGCGTGATGACGCCGGCCCACGAGGCCCTGGCGCTGGCCGCCGGCGAAAAGAGCCTGGTTCTCTTGAAGAACGACGGCCTGCTGCCGCTCAAGCCGGACCTACGGATCGCCGTGATCGGGCCGCTGGGCGACGCCACCCGGGTCCTGCGCGGCAACTACTCCTCGGCCTTGTCGGCCCCACCGATCTCGGTCGTCGAGGGCCTGCGGCGAGCCATGCCTTCGGCCCAGGTCGTCTACGCGCCCTTCGGCGCCTCGTTCACGGACGGCGACCGGGTGCCGACCACGGCGCTGCGGACACCCGACGGCAAGTCCGGCCTCCTGGCGCGCTACTACAACACGGTCGAGCCGCCCCCTAGACGCTTCGCCCCCGGGACGTTCGGCGAGGCCGTCGCCAAGATGCGCTATGCTGAAAAGCCGGTGGTCACCCGCGTGGAGGCGGACGTGGCGGCCCGCAGCCTGGATCTGGCGACGGTCTCGGACCACCATCGCGTGGTCTGGACAGGCTTCCTGGTCCCCCCCGAGAGCGGGACCTATCGCCTGGGCCTGACCGGCTTCAACGGCGAGCTCAAGTTCGACGGCAAGCCGTTCGCCGACCTGCGCAAGGCCGGTTGGGGCAGCCTTCCCACCCTCAAGACCATCTCACTCGAAAAGGGCCGAAAGTACCCGATCGAGGTCGTTTCGGAATCCCACGCCCTGTCCGGCGTCGATCTCGTCTGGAAGCGCATCTCGACCGATCCGGCCGGCGACCTGAAGGCGGCCGCCGCCCAGGCCGACGTCCTGGTCGCGGTCGTGGGCCTGACTTCCGACCTGGAGGCCGAGGAATCCCCCGTCGAGATCCCGGGCTTCAAGGGCGGCGACAAGACGACCCTCGACCTTCCCGCCGATCAGCAGGCCCTGCTGGAGCAAGCCAAGGCCCTGGGCAAGCCGCTGGTCGTCGTGACGATGAACGGCAGCCCGTTGAATCTTTCCTGGGCCAAGGATAACGCCTCGGCGATCCTGGAGGCGTGGTATCCGGGCCAGGCCGGGGGCCTGGCCATCGCCAACGTGCTTTCGGGCAAGACCAATCCTGCGGGGCGCCTGCCGCTGACGTTCTACCGCTCGGTCGACGACCTGCCGCCGTTCGGCGACTACGCCATGGCCGGCCGGACCTATCGCTACTTCGAAGGAACGCCCGTCTACCCGTTCGGCTATGGCCTCAGCTACACCCGGTTCGAGTACCAGCCCCTGAAGGTCGAGCCGGCGACCGGCGGGGCCGGCAAGGGCCTGCGTGTCACGACCAGCGTGCGCAATGTCGGCGCCCGGGTCGGCGACGAAGTGGCCCAGCTCTATCTCGACTTCCCCGACACGCCCGGAGTCCCGCGCCTGGCCTTGCGCGGCTTCCAGCGGATCACGCTGAAGCCGGGCGAGACCCGAGCGGTCACCTTCGCCCTGTCGTCGCGCGATCTTTCCTCGGTGGATCTCGACGGCGCTCGCCGGGTGGCGACGGGGCGCTATCGGGTCAGCGTGGGCTCGGGCCAGCCCGGCGACGATACGCCCAGCCAATCGGCCGCCTTCGTCGTCGACGAAGCGGTCGGCCTGCCGAAGTAGAGCCTCAGTGAGATCGCCAATGAAAGTTTCGATGTTGGCGTCAGGCGCCGTCCTGGCGCTGAGCCTAGTCCAGGCGGCGTCGGCGGCGCCCCGTCTCGATGGCGTGGTCAGCGACCACGCCGTGCTCCAGAGGGACCGACCCCTGGTCATAACCGGAACCGCACGGGCTGGTGAGGCGGTGCTGGTCAACCTGGCGGGGCGGACCGCGCGCGGCCGGGCCGACGGCGACGGACGCTTCAGCCTGACCTTGCCGCCCCTGGGCGCCGGCGGCCCCTACCAGATGCTGGTCACCGCCCCCAGCGGCCAGGTGGTCGTCGACGACCTGATGATCGGCGACGTCTTCCTGTGCTCGGGCCAGAGCAACATGGAGCTCGCGACGGCCCAGGCGCAGAACAGCTTCCAGATCGCCGGCGCGGCCGACGAGGGCCTGCGGCTCCTGACCGTGGCCAAGCGCGTCGCCGCCACGCCGCAAAGCCGCTTCGACCAGCCGCCGGCCTGGGCGCCGGCGACGCCCGGGACCATCGCCGGATTCTCGGCCGTCTGCTTCTACATGGGCCAGGACTTGCGCAAGACGGCGAAGACGCCGATCGGCCTGATCCACGCCAGCTGGGGCGGCTCGCGGATCTCCCCCTGGATGGCGCCCGAAGGCCTGCGGGCGGCGGGCATGGCCGCCGAAGCCGCCACGCTCGAGCTCTACACCCGCGACACCGCCGCCGCCGAGGTCGCCGCGGCCGACACCTGGGGCAAGTGGTGGCGTGACCAATCGGGCGACGCGCCCGGTCGCGAGCCCTGGCATGCCGACGGGGTCCTGGATTGGCGGCCCGCGCCCGGCGTCGGCGCCTTCAACCGGTGGGGCGTCCCAGACCTGGCCAGCTATGTCGGCATGGTCTGGTTCAAGAAGGATGTCGTGCTGACCGCCGAGCAGGCACGGCAGGGCGCCGTGCTTTCGCTCGGCGCGATCGACGACGCCGACCGCACCTGGGTGAATGGCATCCCCGTGGGCGGGGCCAGCATCGCCAGCGCGCCTCGGCGCTACCGCATCGCGCCCGGCGTCCTTGTCGAGGGGCGTAACGCCGTCACCGTCAACGTCGACAATGTCTATGCCGAAGGCGGCATGATCGGGCCGGCGAACCTGATGCGGCTGCGCTTCGATGACGGGTCCGAGATCGCGATCGACGCCGGATGGCGCTACGCCGTCGCCGGTCGTCCGAAATCCAATGCGCCCAGGTCGCCGTGGGACGACATCAACGGCGCCGGCACGCTCTACAACGCCATGATCGCGCCGCTCGGCACGGTCGGCCTGAAGGGCGTGGCCTGGTACCAGGGCGAGTCCGATACCGACTTGCCCGGCTATGACCGGCGGCTGCGCGCGATGATGGCCGACTGGCGTCGCCAGTTCGCGACACCGGACCTCCCCTTCGCCGTGATCCAGCTTTCCGCCTATGGCGCGACGGCCTCGCGTCCGACCGAGAGCGGCTGGGCCAGGCTGCGCGACATCCAGCGCCGGACGACCGAGGCCGACGGCCATGCGGCGGCCGTCGTGACGATCGACCTTGGCGACCCGCTCGACATCCACCCTGGTGAAAAGCAGGAGGTCGGCCGCCGGGCGGCTCGGGCCTTGCGCGCGCTGGCCTATGGCGAGGACGTCGCTCCGTCGGGTCCTGGCGTGTCGTCGGCGGTCCGTAATCCAGACGGCGGCGTGACCCTGACATTCAAGGGCGCGAGCGGCGGACTCGTCACCCACAGCGCGAACGTCGCCATCGGCTTCGAGCTGTGCGCGGAAACCGGCTCCTGCCGCTTCGCCGCCGCGGTCGCCTCGGGCGACACGGTGGTTCTGGCCGGAGACGGCAAGTCCGTGGCGCGCGTGCGCTACGCCTGGGCCGACGCTCCGGCCGTGAACCTCTTCGACCAGAGCGGGCTGCCCGTTTCGCCCTTCGAGATCGCCGTGCCTTAGCGAGGACTTCGAAGTTCGTCGAGGCGCCCCGCCGGCGCGCCCGCACTCAAAACAAAGATCAAAGGGAGAAACACCATGAGGAAGATCAACGTCGCGGAAGAGGTCCGCTCCAAGGGGGCGACCTGGACGCGCCTGGCCGCGGCCGGGATGGCCGTCGCCTGCATCCTGTCGACGCCGGCCCAGGCGCAGAACGACAAGATGCAGCCCGTGCCGATCCCAGCCCAGCCGAACGCCATCGAGCTCGGAACGGGTCCGCTGCCCGGCGCGACGGCCTCGGAGTCCTGGCACACCCAGTATGGCAGCCTGTTCGCCCGGAACGTGACGGTGGCCACGCTCACCCCGTACCTCCCGGACCCCGCCAAGGCGACCGGCGCGGCGGTGATCGTCGCGCCCGGCGGCGGGTTCCGGACGCTGTCGATGGAAAACGAGGGCTCGGACGTGGCCCGCGCGCTCGCCGCCAAGGGCGTGGCCGCGTTCGTGCTCAAGTACCGTCTGAACCAGACCCCGGCGGACATGCCTGGGTTCGAACGTTCGATGACCGAGATATTCTCGGCCACGGCGGCGCGGCCGCCGCGGATGGACCCAGAGAAGGCGATGGCGGGCCTGGCGCCCCAGATCGCCGACTCGCGCGCCGCCTTCACGCTTGTTCGCAAGCGCGCGGCGGAATGGCGCGTCGATCCCGATCGGATCGGCATGGTCGGCTTCTCGGCCGGCGCCATGCTGACCCTGTCCACCACCCTGGTCGGGCAGGACGCCAAGCCGGCCTTCATCGGCCTCATCTACGGCCCGCTCGCGCCGGTGACGGTCCCCGCCGACGCGCCGCCGATGTTCGTGGCGCTCGCGGCCGACGATCCGTTCTTCGCCAACGGCGGGTTCGGGCTGATCGACAGCTGGAAGACCGCGAAGCGGCCGGTTGAGTTCCACCTCTACGAACAGGGCGGGCACGGCTTTGGCATGTATCCGAAGACAACCACCAGCACCGGCTGGTTCGACGCCTTCGCGCGGTGGCTCGACATGCACGGCATGCTGAAGCCCAAGGGTTGAGCGAGCGAGGTCGGTCCGCTGACCGACGCCGAGCTGGAGATGGCCCCGTGGCCAATTCCAGCTCGGCGGCAAGGCTTGGCGTATTTGACAGGCGGTCGCCTTTTGTCGGAGTAAACGTCACGACGACCGCATCTCGCCCGTTGGCGTTGGAAGATCGGAGCCCGGTATGTGGAAACGGCTTTCAGGCGCGGCCGTCGGCCTGGTGATCCTGACCACCGCCCCGGCGCTCGCACAGGATCCATCGTTTCCCGTCGCCCTCGCCGTGGACGTCTCTCGATCCGGAGAAACGGTCAAGCCGGTCTGGCGCTTCTTCGGCGCGGACGAACCCAACTACGCGACGATGAAGGACGGCCGCGCCACGCTGGCGACGCTGGGCGGCCTGGCCCCCGATCGTGTCTTCTTCCGCACCCACAATCTGCTCACCTCGGGCGACGGAACGCCCGCGTTGAAGTGGGGCTCGACCAATGTCTACACCGAAGACGCCGCCGGCCGGCCGGTCTATGACTGGACGATCGTCGACCGCATCTTCGACACCTATCGCGCCCGCGGCGTGAAGCCCTATGTCGAGATCGGGTTCATGCCCGAAGCGCTCTCCAGCTCTCCCCAACCCTACCAGCACGATTTCAGGCCAGGCTCGGGCGCGTTGCGGACCGGTTGGGCCTTCCCGCCCAAGGACTACGGCAAGTGGGAGGAGCTGGTCTATCAATGGGTGCGCCACTGCGTCGAACGCTATGGCCGCGCCGAAGTCGCCAGCTGGTATTTCGAGACCTGGAACGAGGCCAACCTGCCCCAGTACTACTGGGGCGGAACGCGCGAAGAATTCTTCCTTCTGCACGACACCGCCATCAAGGGGGTTCGCCGCGCCCTGCCCGAGGCCCGGGTCGGAGGCCCCGACGGCGCCGGGGCCGGCGACCAGTTCATCACCGCTTTCATGGAGCACGCCAAGGCGGCCGGAACCCCGGTCGACTTCCTGTCCTTCCACGCCAAGGGCTCGCCCAAGGTCATCGCCCAAGGCGACACGAGCCACGTCCGCATGGGCGTGGCGACGCACCTGAAGGCGGCCGACCACGAGTTCGCCCAGATCGCCGCCGACCCGGTCTTCCGCGGCAAGCCGATCATCATCGGCGAGTCCGACCCGGAGGGCTGCGCCGCCTGCCAGGGCCCGGCCAACGCCTATCGCAACGGCACCATGTATTCCTCGTACACCGCGGCGTCCTTTCCCCGGCTCCAGGCTCTGGCGCGACGCCGATCGCTCGATCTCGAAGGCGTGCTGACCTGGGCGTTCGAGTTCGAGGACCAGCCCTATTTCGCGGGCTTCCGGCAACTGACGTCGGCGGGCATCGACCTGCCGGTGATGAACGTCTTCAAGCTGTTCTCGAAGATGTCCGGAACCTATGTCGCGACGACCTCGGATCATGAGGCGACCCTGGACGACATGATGCGCGACGGGGTTCGAGGCGCGCCGGACGTCGCATCCGTCGCGACGCGGGACGGGGACCGGCTCTCGATCATGGTCTGGCACTATCACGATGACGACCTGGCGGGCCCCGACGCGAAGGTGAGCCTCGACGTCAACCACCTGCCCAAGGCGTTCGCGCACGGCGCGCGCCTGACGCACTACCGGGTCGATCGCGACCACTCCAACGCCTACGCGGCGTGGCTGAGGATGGGCTCGCCGATCGCCCCGACGGAAGCGCAACGCCAGACATTGATCGACGCCGCCCGACTGGCGACGCTGGATCCGTCACCCTCGGCGGTCGCGGTGAAACGCGGCGGCGCTCGGATCGATTTCGCACTCCCCCGCCAAGGGGTTTCGCTTCTGGTCCTGACTCCGGACTAGCCGCGCCGCAAGGCCAGCGTCGGCGCGCCGGCCGCCCGCTCGGCCCTACACCTTAGGCGGTCAAACGACGCCTTGGGCAGCGCCCGGGAATCGCCCTCACCCAGCCCCTGGCGCGGCATGCCCGACAACAGGCCCCAGGCAACCGCCGTCAAGCCTCATCGGCTGTCGGCGCTGGTCCTGAGTTGAGAAATGAATCGGCGCGGCTAACTTGCAAACGCCAGTCACGATATGTCGGAGAATTGCCGCGGCCCGCGTCTGTTCCCAGGTGGAGCGCGGCGCACCGACGGCGGTCGTGGATCAGGAGGAAGACGCCAATGCCCGGTATCGCTGAAACTCCAGAGAGGCGCTGAGATCCATGGCCGCCAAGCCGAGCGAGCCACCGGCCCCGTCCGCGCCGTCGACCCCGATGGTGCCGCCGGCCGCGGCGGACGGATGTTCCGGGCTGGACGGCCTCGCGGTCGAGAAGCTGCTGGGCGGCGCGGTGCTCAAAGGGCACGAGCCGAGCGAGATATTGCGCGAAGCCGGGATCGACCCGTCGGTCTATGGCAATGAGCAGGCCGTGATCGACGGCAGCGCCTTGTTCCGTCTGGTCGAGCGCATCCAGTTGAGGCTGGACGACGCCTATGTCGGGTTCCTGCCGGAGCGATGCCGCCTCGCGCTGGAGAACGAGCGCACGCGGGCCTATCTGCACTCGGGCACTTTCGGCGAAGCGCTCAGGGTCAGCATCCGGTTCACCCAGGCGCTCTCCAGCGATATCGGCCCGCGCCTCGTCGAGACCGAACGCCTCGGGGTGATGCATGTCTGCGCCTACAACACCGTCGAAGGCGTCGATCGCGACATCTTCGTCTGGCTGCGGTTCGTCTGGATCTATCACCTGTTCAGCTGGCTCATCGGCCGCCCCTTGAAGCTGCGCCGCGTGTTCGTTCAGGGTCGGCGCCCGGTGCAGGCGAACGGCTTCGATCGATTCGCCTTGTTCAACTGCCCGATTGAGTTTGGAGCGCCGGTCGATGCGCTTTGCTATGACCGCAACGACCTCGACGTCCGCCTCGTGCACGGGACCCTGGCCGAGTATGAGGCCCACAATGCGAGCGCTCCGGACTGGTTCGCGCCGCCCGGCGGCGAACTCAGCTGGCGCAGCCGCACCGAACAGGCGCTGATCCAATTCCAGCGCGAGGGCGTGTGGCTGCCGTCGATCGAGGACGTCGCCGAACGGCTCCGAAGCCAACCGCGCCGCCTGAGGCGCAGCCTCGCGCGCGAAGGGGAATCGTTTCAGCACGTCAGAACCCGGCTGCGCGGTGAAATGGCGGGCGCCCTGCTGCTCGCGACCGATCTTCCCGTCACCAATGTCGGCTACACGGTCGGATTCAACGAGCCGGGCAGCTTCACGCGGAACTTCAGCGAGTGGGCGGCGATGACGCCTTCCGAATATCGCCATCGCTACAAGTCCGACACCGCGCGAATGGCGGCCGCCACCACTCTGGTGGCCGAGCGGCGCGAGCCCCACGTCGAGGCATAAGCTGGTCACTTGCGTTAAATCTGCACGTCACCCGCGCCATAGCCAATCTCCCCGCTCTTGGACATCGATAGCCAACGACCGCGCCGCGCCAACCGGTGCGGAACAAGAATGAATGAGGGGGAAATCCTGACCCGCCGGTCCATGCCCGGCGTCGCGCCCGCTGGAGCGCGCCGCATCACCGGCATATCGCCACGCCCAACGCCGCGTCGGTGAACCAAAGAAGCACTGAGGCCGCCATCGAATAGTCGGCGAAAGACTCCCCTGAACGCGGGAGAGGATCCGATCGCCATTCGAAGGTCCAAACAATAATAAAATACGGGAGGGAACACTTTGCCTAATGCCTTGAATAAGAGATCGCGCCTGGCGTTGTCCGGCGCGTCGTTGCTGGCCTTGGCGCTGTTGGCCTCGGGGCCGGCCTGGGCTCAAACCGCGGACACCGCCGAACCGTCGAAAGCGCCCCAGCCGAAGTCGGACACGGATCGCGCCGCGCAGGACGTTCCGGATCAGATCTCCGAGATCGTCGTGACGGGATCGAGCATCCGCGGCGTCCCACCGACGGGTTCGAACCTGATCAGTGTCTCGCGTGAAGACATCCGGACCATCGGTGCGAACACCACGCCGGACTTGCTGGCCAGCGTGCCGCAGTTGAACAGCTTCAACACCGCTCCCCGGGCCGCCAACGGCGGGGCGGGCGCGTTCGCTCCAGGTCTGCGCAGCCTGCCGGCAAGCGCGACGCTGCCGCTGATGAACGGTCACCGCCTGGTGGCCGGGGGCACAAACCAGACCAATCCCGATTTCCCGTTCATTCCCGACCTGGCGATCGAACGCGTCGAGATCGTCGCGGACGGCGCCTCGGCGATCTACGGCTCGGATGCCGTGGCGGGCGTGGTGAACTTCATCACCCGCCAGCACTTCTCAGGCGTCGACGCCTCGGTCCGCTACGGGACGGCCGATGACTACCATACGTTCAGCGCGAGTGGATTGGTCGGCCGCGACTGGGGACGCGGATCCGTCGTCGCCTCTTACCAATACGCGGAAAACGGCGACATCCTCGGGGCCGACCGCGACTACCGCATCGTCGACCTCCGTCCCTATGGCGGCGTCGATACCCGCACGACGGTCTGCCCGTCGCCCAACGTGCGGGTCAACACCACCTTCTATGCCGTCAACTACGCGGCGCCCGCCCTGGCTCCGAACACGACCAATTCCTGCGATAACGGGGCGGTGACCTCCCTCGTCCCGAAGTCGCGTCTGCACAGCGCCTATGTCACGGCCCGTCAAGATTTGAACGACCGCGCCACCTTGTGGGGCGAGCTTCTGTATTCGGACCGCAAGGACACGGTTCAAGCGCCGCCGCCGCCCGCGGCCGGCGCGTCGGGCGGGGTGATCCTCTACAACCTACCCGGCTTCGCCAATCCCTTCTTCAAGACGCCGCCCGGCACCGGCGCCACGACGGAGTTCGTCCAGTTTCGTTCCGATAATCTGTATGGCGCCGACCATATCGACAACATCTTCCGTGTCCGGGCCGGCAACTCGTCGGCGGGTGTCGACGCCAAGCTCCCTCGCGATCTGAAACTGAGCGTCTACGGCACCTATGATTGGGCGACGAACGACACTTACCTTCCCGCGATCAACCCGGCGGCGCTCGACGCGGCGGCGCTCGGGACCACGGCGGCCACCGCGCTTGATCCGTTCGGCGCCGGCACGTCGCCTTCGGTCGCCGCCAAGATCACCGACTATGCCGGCGACCTGACCATCCACCAGCGCACCTATCTGGGCGCGGCCAAGATCGACGGACCGCTGGCGGACCTCCCTGGCGGACAACTGAAGATCGCGGTGGGCGCCGAGTATCGGCGCGAGACGTTCAAGCAACGGGGCATCTACGGCGGGACCCAGGTGCCCGAAGACCTGACCCGCGATATCAAGTCGGTCTATGGCGAGCTGTTCGTGCCCATCGTCGGCGACGGCAACCAAGCCCCCCTGGTGCACCGCCTCAACCTGTCGCTTTCGGGGCGCTACGACCACTATAGCGATTTCGGATCGACGACGAACCCGAAGGTCGGGGTCAACTGGGATCCGGTGAGCGGCCTCACGCTTCGCGGCACCTACGGCCGCTCGTTCCGGGCGCCGGGCCTGCGCGACGTCGGGGCGACCGTCGGCGCCTACTACTACAACGCCGCCGCCATCGCCGGCAGCACCTTCCGCGATCCGACGCGGGGCGCGGCCCAGGTCGACACGGTTTTCCTGCTCGGCGGCAATCGCGGCCTTCAGCCGGAAGAGGCCCGGACCTACTCGGTCGGCGCCGACCTGCACCCCGACGCCCTGCCCAACTTCCATGCGAGCGTGACGTTCTACGACATCCGATACACGAACGTGATCGGAACGCCCGGCGGCGCCATCGCCTTCACCGATCCCACCTTCGCCTCGGTGATCTATCGCAATCCCACCGCGGCGCAGCTCTCCAGCCTTCTGGCGATCGCCGTGCCGGTCAACTTCGTGCCGGGGGCCCTGCCGACGATCGGAAACCTGCTCGACTTCCGCCAGGGCAATTTCGGCGTCCGCAAGACCAACGGCCTGGATTTCGACGTCGGATATCGTCAGCCAACGGCCTTCGGCGCGCTGTATGCCGGCTTGGCCGGCAACTACATCTTCAAGTTCGAAACTCAGCTTTCGCCGACATCGCCGGTCTCCGACAGCCTGCAACTGGGTGTGCCCAAGGCGACATTGAGAGGAACGCTGGGCGCGCAGGTCGGTCAGTTCAACGCCGTGGGATTCATCAACTATCGTGACGGGGTGACAGGCCAATACGCCACGCCCACCGGCGCCGCCGCGTACAGCGCCAAGGCCTATACGACCGTCGATCTGCGCTTCTCGATGAAGTTGCCCTACAGCGGCTTGGCCAAGGGGACCGAGCTGGGTCTGCAGGTGAACGATCTGTTCGATCAAGACCCGCCCTTCTTCCCGCAGGCCGAAGGAATCGGCGGCAGCTACAACCCGATCGGCCGCTACGTGGCGCTGAGCCTGCGGAAGAGCTTTTGATCAAACCCAGCGCCGCCCGATCGGCCGCTGAAGCCCCGCGGGAGTGTGCGAGCGATCGCCGCTCCCGCGGCAAGGCGCGCCTGACCCTGCTGTCACGCGAACGCCAACGATCCGCGACAGCCCCCGCTCTCATTCCTGAACTCGGTAAGCATCGAAGATAATGCAACAGTATCCGCTGACACTCGACAAGTTCATCGACCACGCAGCCAAGTGGCACGGGGCCAGCACGGTCGTGACCGCCTCCCGCGGGACCGTTCAGCGGCGTGTCGGCTATGCGGAACTGCGCGCGCGCAGCAACCGCCTGTCGGGTGCTCTGACCGCGCTGGGGCTGGGGCTCGGGGATCGCGTGGGCACGCTGGCGTGGAACACCCAGCATCATCTCGAGCTGTATTACGCGACGATGAGCGCCGGCCTTGTCTGCCACACCCTGAACCCCAGGCTCACCCCGGCGCACCTCTCCGCGATGATCAACGAGGCCGCCGACCGGGTGCTGGCGATCGCCGCGAACCTTGTGTCGATGCTGCCGGAATTGCTGCCGCTGTGCCCGACGATCGAGCGGGTGCTCGTGTTGGACGAAGCCGTCGACCCGTCAATTGCCTGCATCTGTGGGGTCCCCATTGAAGGGCTCGAGGCGCTGATCGAGGCGCGCGGAAAGACAGTCCAATGGGGACAATTCGACGAGACCAGCGCCGCGGGTCTCTGCTTCACCTCGGGCACGACCGGCAAGCCCAAGGGCGTGGTGTTCAGCCATCGCTCCAACTACCTCCATACGCTGATGTCGATCCAGCCGGACGCCTATTGCCTGTCGGCGAAGGACACGATCCTGGTCGCCATTCCGATGTTCCACGCCAACGCCTGGGGCCTTCCCTTTTCCGCGCCGGCGGTCGGCGCCAGCCTCGTGCTTCCCGGACGGGACCTCGACGGCGCCAGCCTGGCCTCGCTGATCAGAAGCGAGAACGTCACCATCGCCGGCGGCGTGCAGACGGTGTGGATCGGCCTGCTCGACCATCTCGACGCCACCGGGGAGGACGTGCCCAGCCTGGAGCGCGTCATCATCGGCGGATCGAAATGCCCCGATGCGCTGATGCGGCGCATGGAGGATCGCCTGGGCGCGCGGGTCCAGACGACCTGGGGCATGACCGAGATGTCCCCGCTGGGGACGGTGGATTCGATCCAGTTCCCCCCGGCCAGCGAACGATCCTCGGGGCGCCCGCCGATCGGCGTCGATCTCAAACTGACCGACGCCGATGGCGCCACGCTGGCGCGGCAGCGCGGCGTGATCGGCCATCTGAAGGTCAAGGGCCCCTCGATCATCGACCGCTATTTCAACGCCGCGGAGAGCGCGCTCGATGCGGAGGGTTATTTCGACACGGGCGATCTGGCCACGATCGACGAAGGCGGGGCGCTCACGATCTGCGGACGCTCCAAGGACCTGATCAAGTCCGGCGGCGAGTGGATCAACCCCGCGGAGATGGAGGCGATCATCGGCCGCGATCCCCGCGTCGGTCAGGTCGCGGTGATCGGCAAGCCTCACCCCAAATGGGGCGAGCGTCCGGTGCTGGTGGTGGAGCTGCGCCAGGGCGAGACCGGCGACGCGCGCGCGTTCTTCGACGCCCTGCGGGGCAAGGTGGCCGACTGGTGGCTTCCCGACGAGATCGTCCAGCTGCCGGCGATGCCATTGGCCGCGACCGGCAAGATCGACAAGGTCCGGCTGCGCGCCGACTATGAGACGGGGGAGCTTGACCGCTATGTCGCGACCCGCCCCTGAAACGAGGATTGGCGTCGTCGGCGCCGGGCTGATGGGCGCCGAGATCGCGCTCGTCTTCGCGTTGGGCGGCATGCACGTGCTGCTCCACGATCGCGACGCGACGGCGCTGGAGAACGCGTTGACCCGACTGGGCGCGCTTCTCGACCGCGGCGTATCGCGGGGCCTCTACACCGCGGACCAGCGCGCGACGGCCCTCGACCGCGTACGGCCGGCGTCGGATCTCGCCAGCTTCGGGGACCGCGACCTGGTGACCGAGGCGGTGTTTGAATCGCTCGAGGTCAAGGGCGAGGTCCTGGCGGCGCTCGACAAGGCGTGCCCGGAGGCCTGCGTGATCGCGTCGAATACGTCGACCCTGCCCATCTCCACCCTCGGCGCGGCGCTGTCGCCGGAGCGCCGGCCGCGCTTTCTCGGCACGCACTATTTCTCGCCGGTGTCCCGGATGCTTCTGGTCGAGGTCGTGCCGGCGTTCGAGACCAGCCCCGAGACCGCCGCCTGGACCACCTCGATTCTCGAGAGCATCGGCAAACAGCCGATCGCGGTGAAGGACGTCACGGGCTTCGCGGTCAATCGGATGCTGCACGCGATGCTGATCGAGGCGGTCAGGCTGGTCGAGGAAGGCGTCGCCACGCCGGAGGATCTGGATGCCGCGTGCCGGCTGGGTCTTGGTCATCCGATCGGACCGTTCGCCCTCATGGACAACGTCACCTCCGGCCTGTGCCTGCAGGTCCAGGAGATTCTGCGGGAGTCCCATGGCGAGCGCTTCCGTCCGCCCGCCCTGCTGAAGCAGCGCGTCGCCGCCGGCTATTCCGGCGGACGGGGCAAGCCCGGCTGGCTGGGCAAGGCATGAAAACGAAGATGTCTGAAGAGGCGAACGTCGAGATGGTGTCAGCAGTCGAAAGACCGGGCCAACGCCCAGCCCGCGCCGGCGGGCGGGCGCATGATCACCTAGGAAGCGGCGCATGACCCGCGCCACGCCCCCCCGGCAGACCGCGGTCGTCCCCAGCGGCGCGCGGATCACGCTGGCGATGCTGTGTTTTGTCTATGTGCTCAACTTCCTTGATCGCCAGCTCATCTCGATCCTGGCCAAGCCGATCCAGGACGGCCTGAAGATCAGCGACGGCCAGTTGGGCCTGCTGACCGGCTTCTATTTCGCGCTCTTCTATTGCTTCATCGCCATCCCGATCGGCTGGCTGGCCGACCGCACGAGCCGCGTCAGGGTTCTTGCCGTCGCCTGCGCGCTGTGGAGCGGCGCGACCGCCGCGTGCGGAATGGTCGGCAACTATGGACAGCTTGTCGTCGCGCGCATGATGGTCGGCGTCGGAGAGGCGGGCGGAGTTCCGCCGTCCTACGCCATCATCTCCGACTCGTTCCCGCGCGAGCGGCGGACCACGGCCATGGCGATCTTCAATCTCGGCCCGCCGATCGGTTCGGCGCTGGGCATCGCCTTCGGCGCTTCGCTGGCCTCCGCCTTCAGCTGGCGCATCCCCTTCTACGTTATCGGCGTCATCGGCGTGGTCGCCGCGGTGGCCGTTCATCTGATCGTCCGCGAGCCGAAACGCGGACAGATGGACACCGCGGTTCGCTCCACCGGCGCTGACACGGCCACCGGACTGGTCGCGACCATCACCCAGTTCTTCGGCAACCCGCTGATGCTCATGGCGTCGCTGGCCAGCGGCGCCGGCAACTTCATCACCTATGGCCTGCTCAATTTCACGACGCTGTTCCTCATGCGCGAAAAGGGCATGCATCTGGCCGATGTCGCGATCTGGTACGCCCTGGTCGTCGGGATCGGCATGAGCGCCGGCATCTATGCCTCGGGGCGGATCGTCGATCGGTTCGCCGCGCGCAGCAAGGCGGCCTACGCGACGGTCCCGGCGATCTCGCTGGTGCTCGCCCTGCCCTTCTTCCTGGCCTTCGTCTGGGCGCCGACCTGGCAGCTGTCTTTGCTGTTCCTGCTTGTTCCGATGTTCCTCAATTCGTTCTTCCTGTCGGCGACCGTGACCTTCGTTCAGAGCGAGGCGCCCGCCGAACGGCGCGTGATCTCCGGCGCGTTGCTGCTGCTGGTGATGAACTTCATCGGCCTCGGCCTGGGCCCGACCTATGTCGGCATGGCCAGCGACCACTTCCGCCCCGTCTACGGACCCCACGCGCTGCGAGCGGCCTACTATGCGCTCGCGCCGATGTACCTGATCGCGGCCGTGCTGTTCCTCATCCTCGCGCGCCTGATCCGCCGCGACCAACGCCTCCAAGAAGGAGCCCTCTGATGACGAGTCTTCCGCGCCTGATGGGCGTCCTCCTCTTCGCATGCGTCATGGCCGCTGGAGCCAGCTTCCCCGCGGCGGCCGAGGTGGCGCCGGTCGTGACCGCGCCGGCCGGCGCCGTGGAAGGCCTGCGCGAGGGGGACGCCAAGGTGTTCCACGCGATCCCCTATGCGCTTCCCCCGGTCGGCGAGCGCCGCTGGAGGCCTCCGGCCGCGATGCCGCGATGGCAGGGTGTGCGCGCCGCCCAGACGATGGGCGTGGCGTGCATGCAGCCGCCGATGGCGGCCGGCCCCTACGATCGGGGCAAGGTGCCGATGGCCGAGGATTGTCTGACCCTCGACGTGACCACGCCCGCCAATGCGCGCAATGCCCCGGTGATGGTCTGGATCCATGGCGGAACCCTGATCTGGGGATCGGGCCATTCGAAGATGTACGACGGCCAGGAATTCGCCAAGCGCGGGGTGGTGCTGGTCTCGATCAACTATCGTCTGGGCGTGTTCGGCTATCTGGCGCATCCGGCGCTCAGCAAGGAATCGCCCGAGGACACGTCCGGAAACTACGGTCTGCTCGACCAGATCCAGGCGCTGCAATGGGTGCGCGACAACATCGCCTCCTTCGGCGGCGATCCGCGCAACGTGACGATCTTCGGGGAATCCGCCGGCGCGCTCAGCGTGGAATACCTGCTCGCCTCGCCCCGGGCGCGCGGCGCGTTCGACAAGGCGATCGTGGAGAGCGGCTATCTGTTCACCATGCCCGAGCTGCGCACCAAGCGAGGGGAGGAATACTCGGCCGAGGACATCGGCCTCTGGCTAGCGGGCAAGCTGCAGAAGCCCGACATCGCCGCGCTGCGGGCCATGGACGCCCGTCAACTGGCGGAGGCGTCCGCAGCGACCGGCTATGCGCCCTATGGGACCATCGACGGCAAGGTCCTCAAGCGCCAACTGGTCGATACGTTCGACCATGGCGAGCAGGCGCCGGTGCCGCTGATCGCCGGGTTCAACAGCGGTGAAATCCGCACCCTTCGTTTCCTGGCGCCGCCGGTCCCGCCCAACCCCACGGCCTATATCGAAGGGATAAGGGCGCGTTACGGCGATCTGGCGGACGAGTATCTCCGCCTCTATCCGGCGACCGCCGATCTCGAACAGAACGGGCTGGACAGCACGCGTGACGCGGTCTTCGGCTGGACCTCCGAGCGCCTGGTGCGCAACCAGGCCGCCCTGGGTCAGCCCGCGTTCCTCTATTATTTCAGCCACAGCTATCCCAGCGCGGACGCGGCGGGCTTGACGGGCTTCCATGCCAGCGAAGTGCCGTTCGTCTTCGGCGCGATCGGCAAAACGCCGGCGTTCTGGCCGGCGATCCCCGACACGGCCGCCGAGCGGCGGATGTCCAACGCGATGCTGGACTATTGGACCAGCTTCGCGCGGGACGGAAAACCATCGTCCGAGCACGGACCGACCTGGAGCGCGTTCGGCTCCGCGAGCGCCTTCATGCACTTCGCCGAGGTCCCGCGGGCGTCGACAGGCTTCATGCCGGGCATGTACGCCCTCCACGAGCAGGTGATGTGCCGGCGAAGGGCGGAGGGCGGCCAATCGTGGAACTGGCGCACCGGCAGCACCGCGCCGGTGCTGCCCGCGCGGACGAGCGGCTGCCAGTCGCCGCCATGAGCCGTGTCTCGGCGTCCGCTCCGGGGGCGTGGCGGTCCCCATAGGCGGCTAAGGGGCCGACGCCGCTATCCTCCCGGGTGCAGCCCCGGCGCTTCCTGGCCCGTGCGGGTGACATATTCCGTGTAGCCGCCGCCGTACTGATGGACGCCCTCGGGCGTCAGTTCCAGCACGCGGTTCGACAGGGCCGACAGGAAATGACGGTCGTGCGAGACGAAGAGCATGGTGCCCTCGAAGTCCGCCAGGGCCGCGACCAGCATCTCCTTGGTCGCCATGTCGAGGTGGTTGGTCGGCTCGTCGAGCACCAGCAGGTTCGGCGGATCGAACAGCATCTTGGCCATGACCAGGCGCGCCTTCTCGCCGCCGGACAAGACGCGGCAGGGTTTCTCGACATCGTCGCCGGAGAAGCCGAAGCATCCCGCCAGGGTGCGCAGCGCGCCCTGGCCGGCCTGCGGGAACGAACGCTCCAGAGACTCGAAGATCGTCTCTTCGCCGTCCAGCAGGTCCATCGAGTGCTGGGCGAAATAGCCCATCTTGACGCTGGCGCCGACATTGACCGTTCCCTGGTCGGGCTTGGTGTCGCCGGCCACCAGTTTCAGCAGGGTCGACTTGCCGGCGCCGTTGGCGCCCAGGACGCACCAGCGCTCCTTGCGGCGCACCAGGAAATCCAGGCCCTCATAGATCGGTTGGGCGCCGTAGCCCTTGTGGATATTGCGCAGGTTGATCACGTCGTCGCCGGACCGCGGCGGGCTCTGGAACTCGAACTGGACCGTCTGGCGACGGCGCGGGGCCTCGACGCGTTCGATCTTGTCGAGCTTCTTGACCCGGCTCTGGACCTGGGCGGCGTGCGAGGCGCGCGCCTTGAACCGCTCGATGAACTTGATTTCCTTGGCCAGCATGGCCTGCTGGCGCTCGTATTGCGCCTGGCGTTGGGCCTCGCCCAGCGCGCGCTGCTGGTCGTAGAAGTCCAGATCGCCCGAATAGGTGATCAGCGAGCCGCCGTCGATCTCCACCACCTTGCCGATGATGCGGTTCATGAAGGCGCGGTCGTGCGACGTCATCAACAGGGCGCCGTCGTAGTTCTTGAGGAAGGCCTCGAGCCAGATCAGGCTTTCCAGGTCCAGGTGGTTGCTGGGTTCGTCCAGCAGCATGCCGTCGGGCCGCATCAGCAGGATGCGGGCCAGCGCCACGCGCATCTTCCAGCCGCCGGACAGCAGACCGACATCGCCATCCATGCGTTCCTGGCCGAAGCTCAGGCCGGCCAGCACCTCGCGCGCCCGCGCTTCCAGCGCGTAGCCGTCCAGTTCCTGGAAGCGCTCCAGCACCTCGCCATAGCGTTCGAGGATGGCGTCCATCTCGTCAGCCTGGTCCGGATCGACCATCGCCGCCTCGAGCTTGGCCATTTCGGCGGCCAGCGCGCTGACGGGACCGACGCCGTCCATCACCGCGGCGACCGCGCTCTGGCCTGACATTTCGCCGACATCCTGGCTGAAATAGCCGATCGTCATGCCGGGATCGATCGCGACCAGTCCGTCGTCGGGTTGCTCCTGGCCGGTGATCATGCGGAACAGCGTGGTCTTGCCGGCGCCGTTCGGGCCGACGAGCCCGACCTTCTCCCCCTTCTGGATGCCCATCGAGGCTTCGATGAACAGGATCTGGTGGCCGTTCTGCTTGGAGATATTGTCGAGGCGGATCATGGGGCGGTCTGCTAACGCGGGTGGAACGAGAACGCCAGCCTTAGAGTCAGGCCAATTCCAAGCGCGCCCCCGGGCGCTGGACATCCAGCGGAGCCTGTCGCCACCGTTTTGACTCCGGACCTCGCCACGGCCGGCTCCGTCGCCGAACAGAAAAGTCGTCGTGGCGCGCTGTGGGTTGGCCGTTGTCGTGCGTCATGCACGGTGAGACAAAACCTCTTGAACCCGGGCTGACGCCCATGGGCGGGATCGTGCGAGCAGTCATCGAACCAGATCTGCGAGGACTCGACCGGCGCTATCGTCCGGCGCTGATGGCGTTCTTCATGCGCCGCGCCGCCAGCCACAGCGACGCCGAGGACATGACTCAGGAGCTGTTCGCCAAGCTGGCCACGGCTCAGGTCAGTCCGATGGACAACGCCGACGCCTACATCTTCCAGATGGCCGCCAACCTGCTGCGCGACCGGGGTCGACGCGAGCGGGTCCGAGCCAACTACCGCGCCAGCGTCCATGCCGGGATCGGGTCCGGGACCGGCGACCTGGAGCCCCTGGATCCCGCCCGCGTGCTGCTGGGCCGCGAAAGTCTGGGCGAAGTGTCCGACGCCCTGCGCGAGTTGCCCGACCGCACACGCGCCATCTTTCTTCTGTTCCGTCTGGAAGGCATGAAGCAATCCGAACTCGCCGCCCTGTACGGCGTCTCCGTCAGCGCGGTGCAAAAGCACATCTTCAAGGCCATGACCCATCTGACCCGACGCGTGAGG
Source organism: Caulobacter sp. Root1455 (assembly GCF_001426905.1). Classification (GTDB taxonomy): domain Bacteria; phylum Pseudomonadota; class Alphaproteobacteria; order Caulobacterales; family Caulobacteraceae; genus Caulobacter. The sequence goes on along the minus strand of NZ_LMFQ01000004.1, from coordinate 75,205 downwards.
GCCGGCGAATGACCGTGACCCCGTCCGAAGAGCGCCTGGACGCCGCCCGCGAGCAGGCCGCCCTGTGGTGCGTGCGCCTGGCCGACGACGAGCTGACCCTGGCCGAACAGGCCCGGCTGCAGGCCTGGTTCGACGCCGACGAGGCCCATCGCGGCCTGCTGGACGACGCCGTCACCGCCTGGCGCGCCGTCGAGGAGCAGGCCGCCAGCCCCGGCATGATCGCGCTTCGTCGCGAAGCGCTTGAAGACCTGCGCCGCGCCCAGCACGGACGCTGGGCCCGTCCCGGCCGGCGCCCGGCGCTGTGGACCGCCCTGGCCGCCTGCCTTGTGGTCGCCGTCGGCGGCGGCGTCGCCTGGCGGGCCAGCCTGCCCGACGTCTATCGCACCACCGAGGGCGAGCGGCGGATCGTCGAGCTGGCCGACGGCTCGCGCGCCTCGCTCGACAGCGCCACGGTGCTGAAGGTCAAGTACGAGCGCGGCCGCCGCCGTCTGTGGCTGGACAGCGGCCGGGCCAAGTTCTCGGTCGCCAAGGACCCGCTGCGCCCATTCTCGGTGGCGGCCGGCGACAAGCTGGTGGTGGCCACCGGCACCGTGTTCAGCGTCGAACGCTTGACCGGCCAGATGCGGGTGGTGCTGTACGAGGGCCACGTGGCGGTGCTGGACGACAAGACGGGCCGCGCCGACGCCGCCGTGCCGGTCAAGATCGGCGGCGCGCCGGCCGACCGGCTGCTGACCCCCGACCACGAACTGGTGACCTCGACCAAGACCAACGCCACGGTCGTCAGCCAACTGGACCCGATCCGCGCCAAGGCCTGGGAGAACGGCCAACTGGTGTTCCAGGACGAGCCCATGGACCTGGCCGTCGAGCGGGTGAACCGCTACGCTCGCGACAAGCTGAAGATCGGCGATCCCGGCGTCGCCCAGTTGCGGATCAGCGGGGTGTTCACCTCGGGCGACACCAGCGCCTTCGTCGACGGGGTGACGGCCGTGCTGCCGGTCCACGCGGTTGCGGCCAATGGCGTGACCGTGCTGAAAATCGACCGCGGACAAAAAAATTCCGCGCCGGCCGGTGTGTCTTCGACGAGCTGAGGCGTCTCACCTTCCAAAGCGCCGCAATCAACGTCGGCGCATAGGGAGGGAAGACAATGCCCAAGTCGCTGTCCAAGCCGTTCGACCGTCGTCTGGCCTGGGGCTCCACCGCCGTCGCGGCCCTGATGCTGCTGGCCGCCCCCGCCGCCGTTCACGCCCAGCAGACCCCTCAGCAGACGAGAGGGTCCACCTACAGCTTCGACATTCCCGCCCAGGACCTGAGCAGCGCCCTGCGGGCCTTCGGCCAGGCCTCGGGCCAGCAGCTGGCCTTCGACGAGGCCAGCGTGCGCGGCAAGCGCGCCCCGGCCCTGTCCGGCGCCTACACCGCCGAGGCCGGCCTCAAGCGCCTGCTGAACGGCACGGGCCTCAGCGCCCAGCCGACCGCCAGCGGCGTCTACGCCATTCGCGCCAAGACCCTGCTGGTGGCGACCAGCGCCCAGAGCCAGGCCGCGCCCGCCACGGCCGTCGAATCCGAGCCCGAGACCCCGGCCCAGGTCGAGGAGGTGATCGTGGTCGGCACCCCCGGCGGCAAGGGCATCGACAAGCTGGCCGCCAGCTTCGCGGTCACCACCGTCAACGCCGACGACATCACCAAGGCCTCGCCCAAGAGCACCGCCGAACTGCTGACCCTGGTGCCCGGCGTCTGGGTCGAGACCTCGGGCGGCGTGGCCGGCGCCAACGTCTTCGTGCGCGGCTTCCCCGCCACCGGCGACGCCGAGTTCCTGACCATCCAGCTGCAGGGCTCGCCGATCTATCCGCCCTCGACCCTGTCGTTCCTGGAGAACAGCTCGATCTTCCGGGTCGACGAGACGATCTCGCGTATGGAGGCCCTGCGCGGCGGCCCCAACCCGATCTTCTCCAACGGCCAGCCGGGCCTGACCACCAACTTCCAGCTCAAGGAAGGCGGCGAGGAAACCCACGGCCTGGTCAAGCTCTCGACCTCCGACTACGACCTGCGCCGCGTCGACGGCCTGCTGAGCGGCAAGCTGGCCGACGACCTCTATTTCATGGTCGGCGGCTATGCGACCACCTCACCGGGGGTGCGCGACACCCAGTTCGACAGCGAGGTCGGCCAGCAGTTCACGGTCAACATCACCAAGCGAATGGAGCACGGCAAGCTCAACCTCTACGCCCGCTACACCGACGACCACGGCGCCTGGTACCTGCCCTTCGCCATCAACGTGCCCGGCGTCGACAAGGGGACCTACACCCAGATCGGCGAGGCCAGCCGTTTCCACACCCTGCAGATCAACGCCGCCGGCGCGACCCGCAACTTCGACTTGGCCGACGGCCGGGGCTTCAAGGGCTTCGTGGCCGGCGGCGGGTTCGAGCACGAGTTCGGCGACGGCTGGACCGTGCGCGACCGCTTCAGCCTGACCGACGGCGACGCCAACACCTACGGCCTGGTGCCGGACGGGGCGGCGATCACGGTCGCCTCGCTGAACACCGTCGTGCCCGGCACGATCTCGACGCGCGGCGGCGCGGCCCTGGGCCCCAACGACTACGTCCAGAACTGGGGCGCCTGGATCGTCGAGAAGAAGATCAAGGCCCTGACCAACGACCTGTCGATCGGCAAGACGGTGGGAACCCACCAGTTGTCGGCCGGCTACTACGCATCCAGCTTCAAGTCAGACGACTTCTGGACGATCGGCAATGTCGAGCCGATGCAGGTCAAGGCCAACGGCGACTACCTGGCCGCCCCGGTCACCTGCGCCGACCTGGCCACGGCCGGCAGCACTTCCAGCTGCTTCAAGTTCGGCCTGACCTCGGCCGGCGACGGGCGGGTGGACGCCCTCTACCTGGCCGACTCCTGGCAGGTGATCGATCCGCTGCGCATCGACCTGGGCGTGCGCCGCGAGCGCTTCCAGACCGACTACGTGGTCGACGACGGCCCCGGCTTCCCCGACGGCCTGGCCCCGCGCACCACCGACTACAGCAACAGCAAGACCAGCTACACGGTCGGGGTGAACTACGACATCAACAGCGTGTCGGGCGTGTTCGGCCGCTATTCGCGCGGCTACAAGTTCCCCAGCTTCGACAACTTCCGCGAAGGCCTGACCGACACCCTGTCGGTCGACCAGTACGAGCTGGGCTACAAGCTGCGCAGCGGGCCGTTCGAGCTCTACGCCACCGGCTTCGCCAACGAGTTCAAGGGCGCCAAGTTCGCCGACGTCGGCGGCATCCAGGAGAGCAACAGCAACAAGGCCCACGGGCTTGAGCTGGACGGCCGCTGGCGCTCGGACTTCGGCCTGTCGCTGGCCCTGAACGGCACGTTCCAGAAGACCGAGATCACCAAGTCGTCGATCCCGGCCAACAAGGGCAACAGCGCCCAGCGCCAGCCCGACTGGATGATCCGCTTCACCCCCAGCTATGACGTGACCCTGGGCTCGGTGGAGTCGACCTTCTACGGCACGGTCAGCGCGGTGGACGACCGCTTCGCCGACAACGCCAACAGCCAGGTGCTGAAGGGCTACACCAAGATCGACCTGGGCGCGATCTTCGACGTCGCCGACTTCACCGTCCAGGTCTCGGGCGACAACCTCACCGACAGCCACGGCCTGACCGAGGGCGACCCGCGCTCGACCAGCGGGGCCAACGCCCGCCCGATCCTGGGCCGGTCGTTCAAGGTCAGCGTCGGCTACAACTTCTGACCGGTTCTCCCGATCAGGATCCGCCGGACCGCCCCCAGCGGCCCGGCGGACGGGTTGCTCCCCCAGCAACCCCTGCTGGCGGATCGGGTCCCTCATCGGACCCGATCCGCGCTTTTCCCGTTTAAAGCTTGAGCTGTCTGCCTTCCGGAGGAACGCCGTGAACCGTCGCCACGTCCTGATCGCCTCCGCCGTCTGGCTCACCCTCGCCGCGCCCGCGCTCGCTCAAGCGCCCCAGACCGCGCGCCCCAAGGCCAGCGAGATCCCCTCCCCCGCCGACACCTATGCCGAGCTGTTCCACCAGGTGCAGATGCGCAAGCTGTTCCCGGACGGCAAGACCTTCGTCGACGCCTCGCCCAAGCGCCCCCCGGCCCAGATCCTGGCCGCCTACCGCGCCCACGCGACCTTCACCGACGCCGAGTTGAAGCGCTTCGTGACCGCCAACTTTGTCGTGCCGCAAAGCACGCCCGCTCCGCCGCCGTCCAAGGACCGCACCACGCTGAAGGCCCACATCGCCGCCCTGTGGCCGGTGCTGACCCGGCCGCCGGTCAAGGCGGTCGACGGCGACAGCGCCCTGCCGCTGGACAAGCCGTTCGTGGTGCCCGGCGGGCGCTTCCGCGAGATGTACTACTGGGACAGCTACTTCACCCTGCTGGGCCTGGCGGCCGACGGCAGGACCGAGGCGGTCGAGAACATGGTCGATGACTTCGGCGGGCTGATCGACCGCTACGGCCACATCCCCAACGGCACGCGCACCTACTATCTCAGCCGCTCGCAGCCGCCGTTCTACTTCGCCATGGTGGGTCTGGCGGATAAGACCGACAAGGCGCGGTTCAAGGCTCGCCTGGACTTGATGCGCCGAGAGCACGCCTTCTGGATGGACGGCGAGAAGACCCTGGCGCCCGGCCAGGCCTATCGCCGCGTGGTGGCCCTGCCCGACGGCGCGGTCCTCAACCGCTACGCCGACGACCGGGCCACGCCGCGCGACGAGTCCTATCGCGAGGACGTGCTGACGGCGCGCGAGGTCGCCGACCGCCCGGCCGGCGAGGTCTTCCGCGACCTGCGCTCCAGCGCCGAAAGCGGCTGGGACTTCAGCTCACGCTGGCTGGCCGACGGCAAGAGCCTGAAGACCATCCAGACCACCTCGATCATCCCCATCGACCTCAACGCCCTGATCTACGGTCTGGAAACGGCGATCGCCCAGGGCTGCGCCGACCTGGCGGACGCGCCTTGCGTCGCCGAGTTCAGCGGCCGCGCCAAGGCCCGCCGGACGGCGATGGACGCCTATCTCTGGGACGCCCCGCGCGGCCTCTATCTGGACTACCAGTGGCGCGAGCGGGCACGGCTGGACCATCCCAGCGCCGCGACCCTGTATCCGCTGTTCGTCGGAGCCGCGAGCGCCGACCAGGCCAAGGCGGTGACGGCGAGCACCCGCGCCCTGCTGCTGGCCCCCGGCGGCCTGCGCACCACCACCGTCTCGACCGGACAGCAGTGGGACACCCCCAACGGCTGGGCCCCGCTGCAGTGGGTGGCGGTCTCGGGCCTGCGCCGCTACGGCGAGGAGGCCCTGGCCAAGGACATCGGCGAGCGCTGGCTGGCCACGGTCGACCGCGAATACCGGGCCAGCGGCAAGATGCTGGAGAAGTACGATGTCGAAGAGGCCAAGGCCGGCGGCGGTGGGGAGTATCCGCTGCAGGACGGCTTTGGCTGGACCAACGGCGTGACGCGGGCGCTGCTGGAGCTCTATCCCGCTCCGTGAGGATCGATTGGCCAAGCGACGTCAGGGCTGGCGCCGGTCACGCCCGCCTTGTCGCCGGCCGCCGGCGCCCTCAGGATAAGCCTATGCCCCAGCACGCCGCCGGCGTCCTCGTGTGGCGCGGAGACGCCCACGATCCGCGCTTTCTTCTGGCCCATCCCGGCGGTCCGTTCTGGCGGCGCCGCGACGCGGGAGTCTGGTCGATCCCCAAGGGTCTGATCGAGCCGGGCGAAACGGCGGAGGTCGCCGCGCGACGCGAGTTCCAGGAAGAAACGGGCTTGACGCTGACGGCTCCGCTCCAGCCGCTCACGCCGAGACAGGCCTATCGCGGCAAGATCATTACCCCGTGGCTCGCGCGGGCCGATCTCGACCTGGGAGGATTTCACAGCGGGACGTTTCGGCTGCAATGGCCCCCGCGATCGGGGGTTTGGATCGACACGCCCGAGATCGACGCGGTGGCCTATTTCGATCTGGCCGCCGCGCTCGACAAGATCCTGGCGGCCCAGCGGCCGATCCTGGTCGAGGCCGCCTCCAGGATCGCCGCGCCCTAGAGGGCGTCAGGCGGCGCCGGCGAGCCAGAACGGCGGTCCGAAGGCGCGCCCAGCGCCGCTTGCAGGGCGGCCAGCAACCGCTCGCGCGCGGCGTCGTCCGGCGCCGACTGCAGGGCGGCGTTGAGGGCGAGATTGAACGCCGCGCGATCATTGTGCCAATCCAGCCGCGAGACGGCCTGGGGCGGCAGGCGCCGGGCCGGCCGGTCCTGGGGCAGAGCGCGGCCAGGCGCCAGGGCGAAGCCTTCGTCGAGTTCCGGAACCAGGATCTGGTCCTCGGTCAGACCCGCCTCGACGAGCCGCCGCTTCAAGCCGGCGGTCGCCTCGGGCTCGCCATGGGCCAGGAAGATCGAGCCGGCGACGGGCCCCCGCGCCTTGACCCAGCGGACCAGACCGCTGGCGTCCGCGTGGGCCGAATAGGCCTCCAGCTTGCGGATCCTGGCGCGCACCCGCACCTCGTCGCCCTGGATGCTGACGCGCGGCGCGCCGTCGGAGATCAGCCGCCCCAGCGTGCCGACGGCCTGGTATCCGCAGAGCAGGACGGTGACCTCCTTGCGCCACAGCAGGCGCTTGAGGTGCTTGCGAATGCGGCCGGCGTCGCACATGCCGCTGGCCGCCAGGATGATGTGCCAGCCCGACAGCTTTTCCAGCCCGTCGCTGTCCCAGGGCCGATCCAGGAAGTGCAGGTTCTCCGAAGGTCGGACGGCCGCGAACGGATTGACCTGGGCCTGGGCGTTCCAGCCGCGATCCTGGAAGACCTTGCTGGCCTCGATGGCCAGGGGCGAATCCAGGAAGATGTCGCCGCGCGGCGCGCGTCCCTCCTCCATCAGGGCCAGCAGATCGACCAGCAGCTCCTGGCTGCGCTCGACGGCGAAGGCCGGGATCAGCAGCGGCCCGCCGGCGGCGTGCGCGGCCTTCAGTTCCTCGGCCAGGGCCGAACGCCGCGAAGCCGCGTCGCCGCCGATACGGTCCCGGTCGCCATAGGTGGATTCCACCACCAGGTGGTCGACGCCCTGGGGCCCTTGCGGATCGCCCACGAACAGGCTGCCCCCAGATCCGATGTCGCCCGAAAACAGCAGGCTCTGGCGGCCGGTGTCGGTTTCGACCTCCAGGGCGATGGACGCCGCGCCCAGGATGTGTCCCGCCTCCCAGTAGGTGGCGGTGACGCCGGGCGCGACGGCGACGGCCTCGCCCAGCTTGACCTTGCGAAACTGCGGCATGATCGCCTTGCCGTCGGCGGCCGTGTAGATCGGTTCGACCTGAGTCAGGCCGCGCCGCTGGTTGCGGCGGTTGAGCGAGGCGACCTCGGCCTCCTGGATGCCGCCCGCGTCGACCAGCATCACCGCGCACAGATCGCGCGTGGCGGCGGTGGCGTAGATGGGCCCCTCGTAGCCGGCGCGCATCAGCTTGGGCAGCAGGCCCGAATGGTCGACATGGGCGTGGGTCAGCAGCACCGCGTCGATCTCGCGCGGATCAAAGGGAAAGTCGCCGTAGTTCAGCGCCTTCAGGGTCTTGGAGCCCTGGAACATGCCGCAATCGATCAGAAGGGTCGCCTGGCCGGTCTGCACGCGGGCGCAAGAACCGGTCACGCATCCGGCGGCGCCATGAAAGGTCAGGATCGGGGTCATCGGGTCAGCCTTCGACGAAAGAAGGGAGGCGCCGCCATCGACCGTCGGGCTTTCGTGTCCGACTGCACGGGCGGGACCTCCGTCGCCCCGACCCTCGCGCGACGCGCGGACCCGCATCGTGACTCAGATCAAATTCCGCGGCCCGCCGCGCGGCGATCGATCGCTCGTCAGCCGAGCCTGACCCGGACCCCGCCGGCGGCGACGGCGATGTTCAGCCCCTGCCCGCGGGCCTTGACCCGGATCTCCACGCCCTTGGCGTTGCGCAGGACCGCCGTGGCGCCGCTGAGGATGATAAAGGAGCCGCTCGCCCCCGCCAGGACGTAGACGCCCTCGAAATCCTCCACGTTCCGGAGGTTGCGGACCTCGGCCGTTCCTTCCACCTGCTCGGCGCCGACGCCAACCAGGCTCAGCCCGACGATGGTGAAGTCGTGGTCGTGCCCGTGGAAGCTCAGGCGTCCGCTGCCCCAGCTGTAGCCCACCCCCAACGCCATGGTGTCGGCGTCGAAGGTGGCCACCGCGTCCGGCGGAGGACGGGGCTGCTCGGCGCGAGCGGGCCCGACGGGGCCGCAGGTCGCCAGGACCAGGCTCGACAGCCCGATCAGGATCCAGGGATGTGAGGGTCGCAATCGGGCCTCCTATGACCGCCCCATCCTGACCGATCGACGCCGCCTGAAATTGATCTCCGGCAAACGCGGACGACGTTCGATCAGGCAGGATCGATTTGGCGACGAGTCCCGTCCCGCCCACGGGCGCGATCGCCTGGAGACGATCTTGAACGAGGCTTCCGCTTCCCCGGTCGATGCGACCCGGCCCGCCGTGACGCAGCCCGTCTTGGTCAAGTCCATCCTGCCCGCCGTCGTCACGCCCGTCCGCGGGTCGGCCGCCCGGCGGTGGCGGATCGCCGCCGCCGGAGCGGCCCTGATTGGAATCGTGCTGGTCGGCCTGACCGTCTTGCTGGGTTCGCGCCCGGTGCAGATCGGCCAGGTCCGCCTGGGCGCGGCCGTGGACGTGGTCTACGCCTCGGGCGTGGTCGAGCACGCCCGCCAGGCCCATGTCGCGCCGGTGACCACCGCGCCGATCCGCAGCGTGGCCGTCGAAGAAGGCCAGGTCGTCCGGCGCGGTCAGGTTCTGGCCCAGCTGGAAGACGGTCCTCAACGCGGCACGGCGATGCAGGTCGAGGCCCAGGCCGCCCAGGCCCGGGTCATCGCCGCCCGGACCCAGCGCCTGCTGCAGGCCGGGTTCGCCGCGCCGGCCGCCGACGAGGACGCCCAGGCCCAGCGCAAGGCCGCCGAAGCCGCCGCCGCGAGCGCCTGGTCCCGCCTGGCCGACTACCGGATCACCGCGCCGATCGCCGGACGGATCCTGCGGCGAGACGCCGAGCCGGGCGACCTGGCCCAGTCGGGGAAGGTGCTCTTCCTGGTGGCCGATCCGGCGCGTCTGCGCGTCACGGCCGACGTCGACGAGCGCGACGTGGCACGTCTGGCGGTGGGCCAGACGGCGTTGATCCGCGCCGACGGCTTCCCGGGGGAAACGTTCAAGGGGCGGATCGATCAGATCACGCCCGTCGGCGACGCCATCGGGCGGGTCTTCCGCGTGCGGGTCGGCCTGCCGCCCGCTTCGCGCCTGCGCCCGGGCATGACCGTGGAGCTCAACCTGGTCACGGCGCGCCGCGACGACGCCCGGCTCGTCCCGTCGACCGCCATTCGCGACGGCGCGGTCTGGGTCGAGGCGGACGGCAAGGCCCGGCGGGTTCCCGTGGTCGTCGGCGCGGCGAGCGGCGACCAGGCCGAGATCGTCTCGGGGCTGGCCCCGGGCGCGCGGATCATCCTGTCTCCGCCCAAGGACCTGCGCGACGGCGCGCGGGTCAAACCCGCGAAGCCATGATGGCCATGCTCCGGGTCCTGGCGGGCATCGCGTTCGCCCACCTGTGGGTGCGCGCCCGCGCGACCTTCGTGGCCACCCTGGGGGTGGCCATCGGCGTCGGGTTCTTCCTGGCGGTCTCGGGGATGATGGTCGGCTCGCAAAAGGACTTCATCCGCACGCTGATCGACACGGCGCCGCACATCATCGTCCGCGACGAGCGTCGCGCGCCCACCCGCCAACCGGCCCTGACGGCCTTCGCCGGGGACGCGGTGCGGATCGAGGGTCTGCGGCCCCAGGAAGAGGTGCGCGGCCTGAAGGATTGGCCGGCCATGCTGGCCGACGTTCGGGCCCAGCCCGGCGCGCAGGTCGCCCCTTCCCTCTCCGGCGCGGTGACGATCGGCTATGCGGGCCGCACCGCGGCCGTCGCCCTGAACGGGGTGGACCCCCGCCTCGAAGGAAGGCTGACCAAGATCGACGAGACCCTGATCGGCGGCCGCCTGTCCGACCTGGAAGCCCGGCCCGACGGCCTGATCATCAGCCGGCCGATGGCCGACCGCCTCGGCGCGCGACTGGGCGACACCCTGGTCGTCACCGCCTCGACCGGCGCCCTGCAGCGCATGCGCATCTTGGCCCTGATCGAGCCGGAGGGTCGAGCGGGCTTCTATGCCGGCGACGCGGTCGCCTACGGCCTGCTGCGCACCGCCCAGGTGCTGTTCACCCGGCCCAACGTCGTCAACCAGTTGCACGTGCGGCTGACTGATCCGGACGACGCACGGCTCATGGCCGAGGTCCTCGAAGCCCGGTGGGGCTACAAATGGGAGTCCTGGCAGGAGCGCTCGGCCGACATCCTCAACCTGCTCGTGGTTCGCAACGTCATCATGTACGCGGTGATCCTGGCCATCCTGATCGTCGCCAGTTTCGGCATCTACACCGCCGTCTCCAACAGCGTCGCCGACAAGCGGCGGGACATCGCCATCCTGCGGGCCATGGGCTTTTCGGCGTTCGACGTCCAGGCCATCTTCCTGATCGAGGGCGTGGCGATCGCGATCCTGGGCGCGGTCATGGGCTTCGCCATCGGAACCGGCCTGCTGGAGATCCTGGCCCGCCTGCCGCTGTCGATCGGCGGCAAACCCCTGGTCCTGCCGCTGGATCGCGGGCTTGGCCAATATCTGATCGCCGGCGGCGCCTCGATGACAGCGGCCCTGCTCGCCGCCTGGCTGCCGGCTCGCAAGGTCGCCCGCGTCGATCCGGTGTCGGTGTTGCGGGGCGCGGCGTGAGCGTCCGCCTCGAAGGTCGCGGGCTGACCCGCCGGCTGGTCGATCCGGAACCGTTCACCCTGGTCGACGCCGTCTCGCTGACGGTCGCCGCCGGAGAGCTGGTCGCCATCGTCGGCCCGTCCGGCTGCGGCAAGTCCTCCCTGCTCTACCTGCTGGGCCTGCTGGACCGTCCCGACGTCGGCGAGGTGCTGATCGACGGTCAGGCGACCAGCGCGCTTGGCGACCGGGCGCGCACGCGGCTGCGCCTGGAGCGCATCGGCTTCGTGTTCCAGTTCCACTTCCTGCTTCCGGAATTGACCGCCGGCGCCAACATCGCCTTGCCCATGCGGCGATTGGGGCGGCTGGGAGAAGCCGGCATCGAGGCGCGGGTCGACGAGCTTTGCGCCAAGCTCGACCTGCCCGACCTGAAAGGCCGGCGACCCGACCGGCTGTCGGGCGGCCAACGCCAGAGAGTGGCCGTCGCCCGCGCCCTGGCCAACGACCCGGCGCTGCTGCTCTGCGACGAGCCGACGGGCAATCTCGACAGCGCCAACACCCGCCGCGTGATCGAGGAATTCGGCCGCCTGGCCCATGAAGAGGGCCGCGCCGTGGTCTGCGTGACCCATGACGAGGGTTTCGCCCAAGCCGCCGACCGCCGCATTCACATGCTCGACGGCCGCATCGTTGCCCAGACTTGAGAGCAAGGCGGCGATTTGACCGGCGTCAAGGCCGGCCCCCGCGACGCGCGCACGATGTCCTCCTGTTCGGACGCCGCACGCCAGGGAGGTCGCCATGGACCAGACGCTTCGACACGAAATCCTCTCCATTCTGGAGGCCGGCCAAGACCTGACCCTGGCCACCCTGCGCGAGGATGGCTTCCCTCAGGCGACCACGGTGTCCTACGCGAGCGATGGGCTCTCGATCTATTTCGGTTGCTCGGCCCAGTCGCAGAAGGCCAGAAACCTGGCGCGCGATCCCCGCGTCTCCCTGACCGTCGATCTGCCCTATGAGGCCTGGAGTCAGATCCGCGGCCTGTCGATCGGCGGAACGGCCACGCGCCTGACCGCCCCCGACCAGGCCCTGGCGGTGGGCCGGCTGTTCGTCGCGAAGTTCCCCGAGCTGGGCAACGGCTTTTCGCTCGGCGACCAGGAGATGGCGCTGTTCTGCATCACCCCCCTGGTCATCTCGGTGCTCGACTATCGGAAGGGCTTTGGTCACGTCGATCATGTCGAGGCGGCCGAACTCGAGACCGCGCCTGTCGCATGACGAACGGCCGTCCAGTTGGGCTCGGTCGCGGCTCAGAGAGTCCGTGACAGCAACCCGGGCGCGGCGCCTTCCCTCCCCCGCGCCCTCGTCGCGGCGTCGGCTTGTCCGGCCGACGCCGCGCTCGCCCCCTCGGAGGGCCGCCTGACACCCAGCGTTTGAGGTCACTGAGGCGCGGTAGACCGGGCCGGCAGGGCCTTGTCGGGGGTCGTGCCTTCGCCGTCGAACGGCTCGAGCCTGAAAGCCACGCGCGTGGGCTCCAGACGCGTGCGGTACTGCATGTGGGGCTGGCCGACATGGTTCCAGGCCGTGTCGCCGCCGACGCCCCACTGCGCGCCGTCGACCAGCAGCGAGACCTCGCCGTGCGGCGTGATGTCGGTGCTCTTCCAGGTCCCCTCGGGGCGGCGGTAGAGGTCGGTGTAGGGGAAGGCCAGGACGTTCATCATCAGCGGCGTCTCGCCCCGGACCCGCAGTCCCCTGCCCTCGCCCGAAACCTCCATCCAGCGGACATCGACCTTGTTGCCGGTGTCCTGGGGCCGCATGTAGTCGTGGTTCTGATCGGCGATCGCCCCCCGCCACAGCCCGATCGCCGCGCTGGTCTTGCGGTCGACATAGGTCTCGTGCGGCCCGCGGCCGTACCATTCGACCGTCTTGACGCTGGTGGGCATCGAGAACGCCAGGCCCACCCGGACCGGCGGGGGCAGATCGCTCTTCAGCGGGGTGAGCAGTCCGGCCACGTCGACGGTCCCGTCGCCGTTCATCGTGTAGGTGGTGACGAAGCGGGCCGCGCCGGCGCCCAGCTCGTGATCGACGCTGACCTCGACCGCGCCGCCCGGCAGCCGACGGGCGGCGATCGACCGCAGCTGGCGCTCCCGGGTCATGATCTTCCACGGCGTCTGCTGCGACACGATCCCGGTCAGGGTGTCGTTGTCGGTCTCGGCCCGGAAGAAGTTGGGCGCGCCGCCGGTCAGCAGCGCCGATCCCGCCCTGCCGTAGCCGGTGACCAGCCCCGTCCTGCGATCCAGCGTCAGGCCGACGCCGCCCGCCGACAGCGAGAAGCTCTCGGCGCTTTCCTTCAGGTCGACGGGACCGCCGGCCACCGCGGCCGGCGCGGCCATCGGCTGTCCCAGGGCGAACTGCTCCCAGCCCACGACATAGCCTTCGGGCGTCAGCGGCACGGAATCCGCCTTGGCCTTGGCGCGAACGGTGACGAAGTATTCCGCGCCCGGCTTGCGCTCGATCCTGGGCAGCGGAAGGGTGACCGCCTGGGCGGCCCGCGCCTTGACCGCCAGGGTCGGCAGATCGCCCGAGGCGATCGTCACGCCGTTCTCCTGCACCGCCCACTCGAACGCGAAACCGGCGAGGTCGCGGAAGTCGTGGCGGTTGCGGACCGTCACCGTTCCGGTCGCCGGATCGAAGCCCTCGAACTGGATCGGCGAAAGGACCTTCTGGACCTCGTAGATGTGCGGATTGGGGGTGCGATCGGGCTGGTTCAGACCGTCGCCGAACTCGACGTCGCCGCCGGGATTGGGACCGTACTCGCCGCCGTCGCCCCAATAGCGGCGGCCGTCCTTCGTGTAGCGGTACATCGACTGGTCGACCCAGTCCCAGATGAAGCCGCCCTGCAGCTTGTCGTACTTGTAGATGGTGTCCCAGTAGTCCTTGAAGTCGCCGCCGGAGTTGCCCTGCATGTGGGCGTACTCGCACTGGATCATCGGCTGGGTGCGCGTCGGATCCAGCGCCCAGTCCACCATCTTTTCGATGTCGTCGTACATCGGCGCGTAGATGTCGACATACGCGTTGGGCGCGTGCTCCCAGTCCAGCGTGCCCCAGCCCAGGTACGAGATCAGGCGCGAGGGATCGCGTTTGCGCGCCTCGGCGGCGGCCTTCTCGAAATTGGGTCCGATGCCGGCCTCGTTGCCGAGCGACCAGAAGATCACCGAGGGATGGTTCTTGTCGCGCTCGACCATGTTGAGCACGCGGCTGACATGGGCGCCTTCCCACGCGGGGTCAAAGCCGAGCTGCAGCTTGGGCCGGAGCTCCGGGTGCTTGTTGGCGTAGTCCATGTAGGCGTGGCTCTCGATGTCCGCCTCGTCCATGACATACAGGCCGTACTCGTCGGCCAGGGCGTACCAGCGCGGGTCGTTGGGATAGTGCGAGGTGCGCACGGCGTTGATGTTGTTGCGCTTCATCAGCTCGATGTCGCGGCGCATCGAGGCTTCGGAGATGACGTGGAAGGTCTCCGGATCGTGCTCGTGGCGATTGACGCCGCGGATGACGATCGGGCGGCCGTTGACCATCACCCGACCGTCCTTGATCTCGACGGTGCGGAAGCCGATCCGCTGGGGCGTGGCCTGGATCAGCTGGCCCTTGGCGTCGAGCACCTCGACCAGCAGGGTGTAGAGGTTGGGCGTTTCGGCGGTCCACTGGCGGACGCCGGGCACGCTGGCCGACAGGGTCTGGGTCCTGGCCGCTCCGGCCCCGACCTTGGCCGCCTTGCTCAGGACGACCTTGTCGCCGTCGAGCAGGGTCATCCGCGCGGTGACGGCCTGATCGCGCTGGGTCAGCGCCACGTCCGTCGACAGCACGCCGTCGCGATAGGCCTTGTCCAGACCGGCGTGGACGAACAGGTCGCTTAGCCCCGCCTTGGGCGCAGCCTTCAGATAGACCGACCGCTCGATCCCCGAGACGCGCCAGAAGTCCTGGTCCTCCAGATAGCTGCCGTCCGACCAGCGGTGGATCTGGATGGCCACCACATTCTTCTGGCCGGGCGCCAGCAGCGGCGTGACGTCGAACTCGCTGGGCAGCTTGGAGTCTTCGGAATAGCCCGCCTCCTTGCCGTTGACCCAGACCCGGTAGGCCGAGCCGGCCGCGCCGATGTGCAGGATGACATCCTGGCCCGACCAGCCGGCCGGGATCTCGAAGGCGCGGCGATAGGAGCCGACCGGGTTCGTCGCGTGCGGGATCAGCGGCCGGTTGGCCGGAAAGGGATAGGTGATGTTGTTGTAGCGGGGCTGGTCGTAGCCCTCGGTCTGCCACATCGCCGGGACCTTGATCGTCTTCCAGGCCGAGACGTCGTAGTCAGGCTTTTCGAAGCCGTCGGGCACGGCGTCGGACGAGGGCGAAAAGTTGAACGACCATTGGCCGTCCAGGGACTGGTAGCGCGCCGAGCGGGTCGGGTCGCCGGCCAGGGCCGCCTCGCGGCTCTCGAACGGGAAGTGGGTGGCGCTGGCCGCCAGCTTGCCTCGCGCATAGACGGCCGGATTCTCCCAGTCGGGCCGCGAGGCGTCCACCTGAACCGGCTGGACGCGTGGCGGCTCGGCGGCCGCCGCGATGCCCGCCACACCCAACCAGGCGACGCCGGTCAACAGCACCTTCTTCATGCGAACCCTCCCGCCGGATCGAATCCGGCCCATTCATCAGACAATTTGCATCGAACCGACGTCAACGCCCACCCGCGCCGACGTCATGGACAAAGAAAAGGCCGGTGAGGGACACCACGTCCCGCACCGGCCAGTGCGGTCCGCCAGCGGGGGACGCTGACGGACCGATAGGGTCGCCGACGGGCTAGAACTTGCCGCGCACGCCGAACTTGATCGTCCGGCCGTCATACTTGGCGTAATCGAGGCGGGTCTTCCTGCCGTCGCCGTAGCGACCGGCGACGTCTTCGAAGTAATCGAAGCCCAACGTATTGGTGATGTTCAGGACATCGAGACGTAGTTCAAGCTCGTCGTTGATTTTGTAGCTGACGTTGCCGTCGAGATAGCCGGCTCCAGCATGCCAGCGCTCCAAATCAGAACCATCCGGGTTGGTGTCGATGATGTTCCGAGCCTTGTAGTTGTAGGTCAGTCGCGCGCCCAGCGGGCCCTTTTCGTAGTAGCCGGTCAAGCTGTACGAATATCGCGGGATGCGATTGACCATGTCGATCGACCCGTCCTGCTTGCGATACCTCAGGTCGGCGCTCTCCGAGTTGACCTTCGTATAGCTGGCGAGCGCGCCAAAACCGTCCCACGGCGCGGGCAGGAAATCAAAGGACTGCTGATAGGCGAACTCGAGACCGTCGAGACTCACCGTGCCGCCATTGATGAAGGTGTCGACGTCGATGGGGAGGTTGGGATCAACATGCCCGTTCTGGGTGTGCCAAATGATCGCCAGCGACTCGTCGGGAAGACCGAGACTGGAGAATGGCACGACCGAGCGCTGAGCGATCGTCGTGTCCTCCAGCTTCTTCTTGAAGTAACCGGCGCTCAGAATGCCGCCGCGCCCGAAGTACCACTCAATCGTGGTGTCCCAGTTCGTCGAGATCTCCGGCTTCAGCTCCGGGTTACCCGAGGTCGCATAGGTGTTGTAGATATTGGGAATGACCGTCTGGGCAGCGATCCGCGACAACGAGGCTCGCGTGATGGTCTTGCCCCAGGAACCGCGCCAGACCACATCGGGGATGACGTCGTACGCGAAGCTGACCGAAGGCAGGGTGTTGTCGTAGCTGCTTTCTTCGGTATTGGGCTGATAGGCGCCGCCGGTCCCCGTCTTCTTGAAGTTGTCGATGGTCATGTCGGTTTGCGAATAACGCACGCCGGCATTGATACGCAGTTCGCGATCAAGAACCTGGCCGCTGAAGTCCGACTGGACAAAGAAGGTGCTGACCTGTTCGTCGGCGGTGAAGCTGCTGGAGAGATCGACCGGCGAGGCCATGGCGGCGCCGAGCGGGTCAAGCGCGTTGATCACGTAGCCGCGCGAGAAGGTGGCCCATTGCTGCGGGTAGTTGTCGCCGATGACGAGATTATCAAGCGGCACCGAATGCAGCATCGACGCGCGTAGCCCCGCGGCGCCGATCGCGGCCAGGCGAGCCTGAACGATCGCGGTTCCGTTACGCTTGGTCTTTTGCTTGGTCGTATCGACGTATGACAGGCCAGCCTTCAGGTGACCCTTCCAGTCGCCGAGCCCGTAGTCCCAGTCGGCCACCAGCTTGGCGACACGCTCTTGGTCCACTTCGCGATTCCAGTCCACGGCCGTGCTGAAATCTTCGAAATTGGCCGGGTTCGTGAAGTCGACCCCCGGCGCCGAAAGCCCCGGATAGACCCGGTCGTCACCCCAGTCGAGGGTGGAGGTCACGCCGTAGATGTTCGAGACGATGCGCTTGTTGTCATAGAAGGCCCGGCTGTCCGAAGCCGCGAGCTGACCCGTCAGCGTCAGCGAGTCGTTGACCTGGTACTTGGCGTTGAGGCCGCCGTACCCAAACTTGGTCTCGGCGTTGTAGTAGTAGCTCTCGCCCAGATAGGACGTGTTGCCGAACGTTCCCTGAAGCACGTTGCCGTCGACGATGCTGACGTTGATCGGCACGAGGCCGTTGTGACCCGCGGTGCCCGGACGGGCGGCCACATTGGTGGTGGCCGAGTTACGGATCGGCAGGCCGAAGGTGAATTCGTCGCGCGAGTCCTGGAGATGCGACAGCAGCGTATCGAAGCTCACATCCAGCTTGTCGTTCTTGTACTGGAGTGAGGACACCAGTCCGTCGCGATCGCGCGTATTTTCAGCGCCGTAGTACCGGTAGAAACGCGAAAGATAGGCGTTGTCGATCGCCGTCCGATTGCCGAGCATGCCCGCCGCTCGCGGATCGGCCCAGTCGAACGCCATGTTGAAGGGGCCATTGCGCATGGTCGGCGGCGTCTTGGTGTCGACGGGAACAGGGTGGCCAGCCAGATAATTGCTGTTGTAGCCGCCCGTCGCCTCGAAACCCGACTTCATGTTGACGCTGGTCGAGTGCGCGACACCGATCAGGAAGCCCCAATTGTTCCAGGTCTTCGAGAACAGCCCAAACACATTCGGGTCCATCTTCTTGGACGCCGTGTTGTAGGAGGCCACCGCGTTGAACCGCAAAATCTGGCCGCCGGCGCCGTCGAACGGCCTTGGCGTTTGAAGATCGACCACGCCGCCGACGCCGCCCTCTTCAAGTTCAGCCAGGGGCGTCTTGTAAAAGTCCACGCGGCCGAACAGCTCGGAAGCAAAGACATCATAGTTGAAGTCGCGCGAAGATCCGCCGACGTTGGTCGACGAGGTCGTATGGACCGGAGCGCCGTTGAGGGTGGTCACCGTATATTCGGGACCCAAGCCCCGGATGGCGATGCGTTGCCCTTCGTTGGAAGCGCCATCGCGGGTCATGTAGATCCCGGGGATGCGCTGCAGGGCCTCGGCGACGTTGGCCTCGGGGAACTTGCCGATGTCTTCGGCGACGATCGAGTCTCGGACGGCGATGGCGTCCTTCTTGAGGTTCAGGGCCTTCTCCAGCGATGAGCGAAACCCGGTGACGACCACCTCGCTCACTTGCTCGGTGTCGCCCGCTTGGGACGGCGGCGCCTGGGTCGCCTGAGCCCAAACCGAACCGGCGCCGCCGACCCCCACGGCCAGCACCGTCGATAGCAGAAGCTTCTTCTTCATGGGCTTTCCCCTCCCCTTCGCGGCCTTGCCGCATGGCAACTCGGGCGCCTGCCCTCGAACGGAGCAAGGCGGCGGTCAACGATCCAAAAGCGGTCGGCCGGCGTCAGGCGGCGCACGACGTGCGCGGACGTATTTCCTCACCCCGGGCGCTGGGCGCCTCTGAACTTCTGTCACGCATATCGACACAAGCGCGCAGCTATGGGAACGGCATTTGTAGTATTTTTCATTTAAACGGTCGCAGGGGCGCCTGAGCGTTGCGGACATGCAACACCTTTGCTTCGCTCCAACCGTGAAATGCGGAACAGGCCGAGGCGCCGCCGGGAACCAGGCGGCCGGACGACGACCTCTAGCGGTAGCCGAACTCGGCGCTGATCTTGGCGGTGGCTTCCTTGACGTAGGCGGTCACCGTCTCGATGCGCGCGTCGTCCATGTACTGGGCGATGGAGGAAACGGAGACGGCCGCGACGATCTTGCCGCTCATGTCCCGGATCGGGGCGGCCACGCATCGGATGTGGTCTTCGTTTTCGTCCAGATCCAGGGCCGAGCCCTTCGCGCGATAGGCCCGCATGACCTCCAGCCATTGCCGAAGGTCGTAACGATAGCGGGGATAGACGGCGGCCTCGCGCAGGAAGACCTCGCGCCAGACCTCCTCGCTCTCATCGAGCAGCAGGGCCTTGCCAAGCCCGGTGTGGCGCAGGGGTTGGCGCTCGCCGACCACGCAGCGCACCTCGATGCGGCGCGAGCCGGGAATCTTGTCGATGTAGTGCACCTGATCGCGTTCGAGGACGCCCAGGTTCACCGTGTCGCCGGTGTCGATCGACAACTGGCGTAAGTGCTCGCGGCTGACCCGCGTCAGGGTGATCTGCTGGGAGGCGGCGTAGCCGAGCTCGAGCAGCTTGGTGCCCAGCGCGTATCCGTCGCGGGAATTGAACGACAGGAAGCCGGCCTCCACCAGGGTCGAGGCCAGGCGGTGGACGGTGGTCTTGTTCAGCTGCAGCGCCTTGGACATCTGCCCCAGGGTCGCGTCGCCCTTCGCCACGCGGCTGAGCACTTCCAACCCCTTGAACAGCGTCAGCGCGCCGGCGCTGGCCCGCGGAGAGGCGGTTTGATCGTCCTCACCGTCGTGGACAACGGTATCGGCGGGCTGGGCCATGGATCAGGATTCTGCGTTTTGGTGCGAGAGCGTTCCGGTAGTTGATACGCCCCAGCGTCAATTTTGAAAACCCCGGCCCGCCTTCGACGGTCAGAAATCGACGGCGTAGTCCTTGGGAAAGGGCTTGCCGGCGAACGCCAGTTTCTGCGTCCAGGGCTGGGCCGGCGCTGTCCAGAAGCTGTCGGCGGCCGGCAGGCCCAGCGCCAGGAGGCCCTCGGTCGTGACATACATGCTGCCGTTGTTCGAATACCAGTCGCCCAGGGTCGGGTGATGCCCGACGAAGCCGATCGTCAGGAAGCCGTCCGGCGTGAAGTTGCTCGGCTCGGTGAAGACGGCCTTGTGGGCGGCGACCAGCGCCGAACGCACCTGCCCCTCCGACAGCTTGGCCGGCAGCTGCTTGCGCCAGGCCAGCAGCGCCAGGGGCTGGAACACCGCCGTGCGATAGGTCAGCGACCGGCCGAACGGCGGGAAGGTCCCCTCGGGCGAAACGAAGCGCTCCAGGTGCTCGCTGTAGCGCTGGGCGCGCTTGACGGCCAGTTCGCGCCATTTGGTCAGGTCGTCCTTCCAGAACGGCGCCTTGTGGGCCTCCATGACCTCCAGCACCTGGATCATCATCGGGTGCATCACGAACGAGCCGTAGTAGTCGAAGTGGAAGGTCGCCCCATCCTTGATCCAGCCGTCGCCGATGTACCACTCGTCGATCTTGCGGACCGCCGTGTTGAGCCGCATCGGATCCGACTCCTCGCCGATCGACAGCAGGAAGGCCTCGTTCATCGCCGCGAACAGCAGCCAGTTAATGAAGGGCGGATTGACCCGGCGCAGGCCCTTGATCTCCTCGACGATGCGCTTCTTGGTGGTCGCGTCGAGGGGATCCCACAGCGCCTTGGGCGCGCGCAGCAGGGCCTGGGTGAAGTAGGCGGAATCGACCAGGGCCTGGCCGTGATCGCGCCAGGCCAGGTAGTCGGGACTGGAAGGATCCACGGCGTGGACATAGCTTTGCAGCGCCTGGTCGGTGAGGCGCTTGCGCGTCCGGCCCTCGGGCGTGGCGTCCTCGGGCAGGCCCAGCCACGGCGACAGCCCCGAAATCAGGCGGCCGAAACACTCCAGATAGGCCACGTTCTTGTCGCGACCGTCCCAGGTCGGGCTGAGCTCCAGGGGAAAGGTCGCCTTGAGCCGCCCCTGCGACATCGCCGACAGCACCGGACTGGCCATCTTCTCCAGCAGGCCGGCCATATAGGCGCGGTCGTCGAGCGGGGCGCCAGCCCGCTTGGCGGCATTGGCCGAGGCTCCGGCTCCGAGGGACGCGGCGCCGACGAGGGCGGCCTTCATGAAATCGCGCTTGTGCATGGTCGCCCCTATCGAACCGGCTTGAGATCGAGATCCGCCATCGCCGTCGCCGCCAGCAGGAACGCGCCGACGCCGTAGAACTGGGTGTCGTCGTAGCTGACGCTCTCCGGACGATCGGACACCGGCTGGACGTAGCCGAACTTGCCGTCCGGATGCACCGCGCGCGTCAGGGCGCTCCAGCCCTTGCGGACGGCGGGCTCGTAGGCGTCGCGATCGAGCAGGCCCGCCTTCACGCCCCAGGCCAGTCCGTAGGTGAAGAAGGCCGTGCCGCTCGATTCCGGCGGCGACTTGGCGGGGTCGGACAGCAGGGAGGGCGACCAGTAGCCGTCCGGCTTCTGGATCGCCTTCAACTTAGCGGCCATCTGCTTGAAGACCGCCTCCATCCGGACGCGGTCCGGATCGCCCGGCGGCAGCAGCGGGATGACGCGGGCCAGGCCCGCGAACACCCAGCCGTCGCCGCGGCTCCAGAACACCTTCTCGCCGTTGGGTCCGCGCCGCGTGAAGAACCGCGAGTCGCGGTAATAGAGCCCCTCGTCCTTGTCGTAGAGAAAGTCGGTGACCGCGGCGAATTCCTTGCGCGCATAGGCCCCGTAGCGCGGATCGCCCGTGACCGCGCTCAGCTCGAACCAGGTGGCCGGCGCCATGAACAGCGCGTCGCTCCAGCACCAGCGCTGGTCGCAGTCGACGCCGCGCGGATCGGTGTATTCGGCGTGCTCCAGCCCCACCTTGGGCGGGTAGGTCAGGATGGCGTCGAACCGCTGGCGCAGCGGCGCGATCGCCTCGGGCCCGCCGCCGTGGCGCGAGGCCCAGAGGTAGGCCTGGCCGATCACATGGTCGTCGGCGTGATAGAAGCGCTTGCCCAGCTCCCACTGGTTGGCCAGGCCCCGCGCCAGGATCGCCTGGCGATAGGCCGGGTTGTCCGACCGGTCGGCCAGGTCGCGCAGGCCCACGAACAAGGCGCCCTGCACCCACCCCTTCGGGTCGGCCGTGTCGCGCGAGGTGTTGGGCGGAATGTAGCCGGCCGCCATGGTCGCCAGCTGATAGTCGGCGACCTTCTCGGCCAGACGCATCACATCGGCGCGCGCATAGGGAACGGCGGCGCTCGCGGCGGCGGGGGCCTTGGCCGGCGCGGCCAGCGCGGGCGACGACGCCATGGGCGCGATCAGCATCGCCAGGGCAAGAGCGGGAAGGACCACGGGCTTCATGCTGGAAATCTCTTTCGCGGAGTGACGGCGGTTCGCGCCGGGATCGGGCCTAGCGCAGCTGACAGATGTCGAGCTGGTCCATGTCGTGATAGTCGAGGTTCTCGCCGCCCATCGCCCAGATGAAGGCATAGTTCGAGGTCGCCGCGCCGCAGTGCACCGACCAGGGCGGACAAATCACCGCCTGTTCGTTTTCCACGACCAGGTGGCGTGTCTCGTCGGGCGCGCCCATGAAGTGGAAGACGCGATCCTCGGGCCCGAGCCGGAAGTAGAAATAGGCCTCGGACCGGCGATCATGCAGGTGGGGCGGCATGGTGTTCCAGACACTGCCGGGCTTGAGGATCGTCAGGCCCAGAAGAAGCTGTGCCGAGGCGCACACCCCCGGCACGACCAGTTGGTAGATGATGCGGTGGTTCGAGGTCTCAGACGCGCCGCGTTCCAGCGGGATCGCCGCGCGGGTCGAGACGGCGCGGGTCTCGAAGGCGGCATGGGCCGGCGTCGAGGCGAGGTAGAACCGCGCGGGCGCGGCGGGATCCCGGCTCGCGAACCGCACGTCGGCCGCTCCGCGACCGATATAGAGGGCGTCCAGGGGTTCGAGCACATGGACAGCGCCGTCCACCGTGACCCGCCCTGTCCCCTCGCCGACATTGACGAGCCCCATTTCGCGCGACGCCAGGAAGGGCGCTCCGCTGTGGGAGGGCGGCTCGGTCTGGACCGGCAGGGCGATCTCCTGAAGCAGCGGGGCCGCGCCGCCGATCACCAGGCGTTCCTGGTGCAGATAGTTCAGGGTCACCGCTTCGGGCGCGAAAAGGCGTTCGACAAGGTAGCGATCTCGCAGGTCCTGCGAGCTTGCGCTGGCCATCATGTCCGGATGGGTGGCGTGGAAGACCTGGGCGAACGGTCCCGACGCCTTGGCGTTCCTACCGCCCGACACGGGCGAATCCGTCAGGGTCGCCCAACGACTCCCCCGGTCCACGCCGAAGGTCCGTACGCTCTTGCCGCTGGCCACAAACCCCTCCCGACCCGCGCGCAAATCGCCGACCCGCCCCATGGTATTGGTATTACAAATGCAGATTTGAAACACAAGGCCATAAATCGGAATGGATGATCGGCCGCCTGTCAGTCGATTGCTTGCCCACCGCCTTGTTCCCAGTCGGCTGGGCACTACGCCGTATCGACTATCGCGGCGCCCTCCAACGATCTGAAACGTTGGGGGACGCGCCAGTGCGCCCGCCGGTGTCGATCGGCCCCTCGGGCGCCGTCCGGCCCCAGATCAGCGCGCCGGGATCGGCATCTCGGTCGGCCAGGCGTCTGCGCTGGCGAGCGCGCGTCTAAAGCCGCCGACGGCGTCCGCTCAGGGTTACACCTAATCGACGCCCTTGGGGCCAGAGCCCTAGCGTCGCGCCATTAGCCGAACGCCGAGGCCCTCCTGGATCGGCGTCTAGCGCTCAGGTGTCCCAATGCATCCAGCCGCCGCGGTGATCCCCAAGCACGATCCAAGCTGGGAGATGGGCAAGCACGGACCCGTCTGGCCCAGGACGCCGGCCTGCTACGGCTTCACCATCATCGCCAGGGTCAAGCCCGGCACGGCCGAGGCGATCCGCGGCTATGGAAACAAGATCGTCGCGGCCCTGGAGGGCGACCCCAACTTCCTGGCCCCGCTCAAGCTGCACTATCTGCGCTGGGTGCTGTTCGATGACGACACCCGGTTCATGTACCAGGGCATCTTCGACACCGATTTCGACAAGTACACCGAGGACGCGATCGAGCTGTTCAAGAAGTCCGGGCTCAACACCATTTTCGAGAACCTCGAAGGCTTTCCCGAGGACTGGAAGACCAACCCGGAGGCGTTCATCAAGTTCGTCCGGGCGCATCAGTGCCCCAGCTTCATGGAGTATGGCGAGTACCCGTACGTCAGCGCCGACGAGATCAAGAAGGCGCTGGCCCTGAAGGCGGCCTTCACCGAGATGCTCGACCAGATGCAGTAGCCTGACGGCCTCGGGAGATCGCCATGAGCCCGCCCATGGACAGCCCGCTGGAGCTGGCAGACATCCAGAGCGGCGTGCTTCGCCCGCGCCCCAGCCCCTATGCGGCGACCTATATCCTGTTCCGGATCGACCAGGCCGCGGCCGGCCGAGAGCTGATGGAGCGGTTCAGCCGGGTCGTCGGCTCGGCCGCCGATCCCCAGAGCCCGGCGGGCGCCGCCTGGGTCAGCGTCGCCCTCACCTTCCAGGGCCTGAAGGCGCTGGGCGTGCCCCAGGCGTCGCTCGAGGGTTTCGCCTGGGAGTTCCAGCAGGGGATGAAGGCGCGGGCGGGCGCCCTGAGAGACACCGGCGAAAGCAGCCCCGAACACTGGGAAGCGCCCCTGGGCGGGCCGGAGGTCCATGTCGTCATGGTGGCCGTGGCTCCGAACAGCCAGACCCTGGCGGCGGCGCTGGATCGGGCCCGCGCGGCGTACGAGGCGCTGGGCGGGGTCACCGCCATCTGGCGGCAGGACTGCCACGCCCTGCCCGACGAGACCGAACCGTTCGGCTTCCGGGACGGCATCAACCATCCGGCGATCGAGGGCAGCGGCATCCCTGGGACCGATCCCCACGAGACGCCCCTCAAGGCGGGCGAGTTCGTCCTCGGCTACCGGGACGAGATGGGCGGCTTCGCCTCGGTTCCGCAACCCGAGGTCCTCGGCCGAAACGGGACCTATGTCGTGTTCCGCAAGCTGCACCAGCGGGTCGCGCGGTTTCGCCGATACATCCAGGACCAGGCCTCGGGGCCGCAGGACGAGGAGTTGGTCGCCGCCAAGATGATGGGGCGCTGGCGCAGCGGCGCGCCCCTGGCCCTGTGCCCGCTCCACGACGACCCGGCGATCGGCGCCGACCCCAAGCGCAACAACGACTTCCTCTACGCCGACGACCCCGCGGGATACTTGACGCCGTTGGGCTCGCACGTCCGGCGCGCCAATCCGCGCGACGCGAATATCGCCGGCGAGGTCCGGCTGCACCGGATGATCCGGCGCGGCGCCGCCTACGGCCCCCTGCTGCCCAAGGGCGTCACCGAGGACGACGGCGCCGATCGCGGGCTGATGTTCACCTTCGTCGGCGCGCACCCCAAGCGGCAGTTCGAGTTCGTCCAGTCCGAATGGATCAATGACGGCGTCTTCGCGGGCCTGGCCGGGGCGCGGGACCCGGTGGCGGCGACGGTCGACGGCGACGAGGTCTTCTCCATTCCCAGGCGCCCGATCCCCCGGCGCCTGAAAGGCCTGCCCCAGTTCGTCGTCACGCGGGGGGGCGAGTATTGCTTCATGCCCAGCCTCAGCGCGTTGCGCTGGCTGGCCGATCTGCAAACCCCGGCGCCGACCCCATGAGCGCCGAATCCATGCCTCTCAAGGAGATGGACGTCGTCGTCATCGGCGCCGGTCCGGCCGGCGTGCTGGCGGCGCTGCGCGCGGCGGACCTGGGGGCGCGGACGACCCTGGTCACCCGCGGCGCGTTCGGCGGCATGGCGGCCAACGACGGGCCCGTGCCGGTCCGGACCCTGGCCCACGCCGCGCGCCTGGTGCGCGAGGCCCGGCAGCTGGAACGCTACGGCGTCCTGGCCGGCGCGGCGTCGCTGGACTATCCGCGCCTGCTGGCCCGGGTCGCCGAGGTGGTCGAGGACGTGAACCGTCATTCGGCCCTGCGCCCCCAGATCGACGCCCTGGGCGTGACCGTCCGCGAGCACGTCGGCGACGTGCGCTTCATCGACGCCCACACCCTCGAAACCGCCGACGGCCTGCGGCTCCGCGCCGACCGGGTCGTCATCTGCACGGGCGGCGTCAGCCGACGCCTCGACCTGCCCGGCTTCGACCTGACCTGCACCCACAGCGACGCCTGGAGCCTGTCGGCCGCGCCCGGGTCCATGCTGGTGGTGGGCGCGGGGGCCACCGGCGCCCAGGTGGCCTCGGTGTTCAACGCCCTCGGCACGAAGGTCCAGCTGTTCCAGGCGGGCGAGCGCATCCTGCCCACCGAGGACGAGGCCGTGTCGGCCGCCGTCGCCGCCGGCTTTCGCGCCTCGGGCGTCGTGGTGCACGAGGGCTTCGGCGCGATCGACTCGTTCGAGCGCACGGCGTCGGGCGTGCGGATGAACTATTCGAAGGATGGCCAGAGCCGCGCCGCCGAGGCCGAACTGGTGGTCGCCGCCGTCGGCTGGTCGGCCGACACCGGGGCGATGAACCTGGCGGCCGCCGGCGTCGAGACCACCGCCCGCGGCTTCATCCAGGTGGACGAAGCCCTGCGCACGACCGCGCCCCATGTCTTCGCGGCCGGTGACGTGACCGGCCGCCTGATGCTGGTCCCGCAGGCGATGCGAGCCGGCCTGCTGGCCGCCGCCAACGCCGTCACCGGCGCCGCCTCCCCGGCGGCGGACCAGGTCGCGCCCGTCGGCAGCTTCACCCAGCCCGAATACGCCCAGGTCGGGCTGACCGAGGCCGCCGCCCGCGCCAGACACGAGGTCCTGGCGGTCAGCGTGGACTTCGCCGCCGCCACCCGGCCGATCATCGACGGCCGGACCGAGGGGTTCTGCAAGCTGGTCATCGACCGGCCGACCCGCCGCATTCTCGGCTGCCACGTGGTCGGGGAGCGGGCCGTCGACATCGTGCAGCTGGCGGCGGTGGCGATGGCCGCGGGCCTGGGCGTCGACGGGCTGGCCCAGGTGCCGTTCTCGTTCCCCACCTATGCCGGCGTCCTGGGCCGGGTCGCCGCCAGCGCGACCTATCAGTTGAACCGAACCGCCACCGGGGACGCCGAGCTTCCTCCGGCCGCCGCCTTCACGTGAATGGGCGCGCCGCTTTCCGTTCGAGCGCGCGGCGGCGCGGCTCTGCTGGCCGCGGCGATCCTGGCGGCGCCGACCGCGCGGGCCCAGGACGACGGCCCCCGCGTCTACCAGCTGGCGCCGAAAGGCGCCCAGGCCTGGACCGGCTTCGCGGTGGTCAAGCGCGGCAACGAGGAGCCGGAGGTCGGGACGGTCATTCCCGGCTCCGACATCGACACCGACCTGGTGATCCTGCGCTACGTGACGACCCTGAGCCTGGGCGGGCGGCAGTTCGCCCCGTTCGTCATCCTGCCCGCCGGCCGGACGAAGTTCTCGATCAATGACGGCGTCACCCCGCCGGCCTCCAGTTCCGGCTTCGGCGACCTGCAGGTCGGCGGCGTCCTGGGGCTGATCGGCTCCCCGGCCCTGTCGCCCGCCGACTACGCCCGGTTCAAGCCCGGCTTCAGCGCCGGCCTGTTCGCTAAGGTCTACTTCCCGACCGGCGCCTACAGCGCCGCCAAGCCGGTGAACCTGGGCTCGAACCGCCACGCCTTCCAGATCGGGCTGCCGACCGGTTTCGCCTGGGGGACGTCCTATCGCGACCCGAGGCTGACGACCCTGGAGGTCTTCCCCACCCTCACCGTCTACGCGGACAACGACGACCCCTACGGCGCGGACCGCAGTTCGAAGGACACGCTGTTCAGCGTCGAGGGGCACCTGACGCACAACCTCGACCCAACCACATGGCTGTCGGCCGACCTGCTCTATCGCCGGGGCGGCGAGACCACGACGGACGGCGTCGCGGCCGGCGACGCCACGCACGGCTGGTCGGCCGGCGGCTCGGTCGGCTGGGTGCTGGACCCGCGCGCGACCCTGATCCTGACCTATCAGCAGGTGATCGAGCGCGACGACGACGGCCCGGACGGCGGGTTCTTCCGCGCGGCCCTGGTCCTGCCGTTCTGACATTAAGGCCTATCGACATTCAGCGTCTGGGACGAAAACCTCGTCCTTCGACAAGCTCAGGATGAGGTTTTTCTACAGCTCAGGCCTGTAAATGGTCCTCATCCCGAGCCTGTCGAAGGACGAGGACCACGCACCGAGCGTGAATGTCGATACGCGCTAGACGTGCGGCCTGACCGTCGCCTTCCGGCTGTCCATCAGGGCCAGGTTTCGCCAGAAGCTCTCCAGGCTGTCGGTGCCGCCGAACAGCGTGGTGAAGTGGGTGGAATCCACGACCAGGATGTCGCCGGCCCGATCGCCCTGGGGCGGCATCCACAGCAGCGAATTGAACTCGGTGGCGCCGGCGGCGGTGAACGGGTGCGGCCGGTCCAGGTCGACGGGCTGGCGGGCCAGCACGTGGATCGACGCGGCGTCGGCGCCGGTCACCTCGTAGTGCGGCAGATGCGGGTGGAAATTCAGCGTCGGGACGTTGGCGAGCAACCCCAGCCGGTCCAGGTCGCGCGCGGCCGTCAGCGGGGCGATGTCCTTGGTCCCCTTCACCAGGGCCGGCCTCAGGCCCCAGATATTGTGCACCGGAACGCCGAGCGCCTTGATTAGCGAGCGCGTGTAGCGCCCGAACCGCTGCTGCCGGGGCACCAGGGCGTCGCCGTGATGCAGATACTCCATCTGCCGCTGGGCCAGGTCGTCGGTGAAGCCGACATCGTGGTGCGGCGCCAGCAGCAGGCACGTGCCTTCACGCCTCAGCCATTGGCGGATCGCCTCCACCTCGGCGACGTCGGCCTCCTGGTCGGCCAGCAGGTGGTCCAGGCCGAACACCATCAGCGTGTCGGTGTCGTCCAGGATCCGCTCGTCGATCGGCTGGGGAAATCCCGCCTGGTCCACGCGCTGGAACACCGCCACCGGGTGGCCGGTCGCCGCCTCGGCGATGCGCTGGAAGCTGAGGGTGGATCTGTGGAACAGCTCCAGGGTCCCGGCGATGCCCTGCAGGAACCGCGCGGCGCTCCACTCGGGGGTCTCGTAGTGCGGCCATAGCACGTTGCGGACCTCGGTCAGGGTGGAGAAGCGGTTCTCCATGGCCGCCGGGTCGCGCTGGGCCTCCCAGGGATAGCTCCACGTCCAATAGATGCTCAGCCGCCGCTTCCCCGGCGTAGGCGCACGCGCCACGTGGTTCTGATTATAGGTTCGCGCGGGAGCGATGGTCACGGCGGATCTCCTCGCGACGCCCAAGGACGCCTCGTCGACGGTCATCATTCATGGGGGCGTTCGCGGGGGATATCCGGCGCAACCCGGAGAAGCGGGTTGAAGATCGGCTCGGCCGATCCGGCTGGCTGGCTGGGCGCGCTTCCGCCCCCTCGCGACGCCGCGGCGGCCAGAATCCGTTCGAGCCCGGGACCAGGGCCAAATTCGCAAACCATCGGTACGGATTGCCTCTTGTACGATAAATGTGACCCAGTTAAATAAAAACAACTTAATTAAAAAATGCCGGTGACGTCGGGGCCACGACCTGAAGGTCGACTTCAGCGCGCTAGGTGAACGCAGAGAGCCCGAATGGGCCAAGGCGTGCTGAACTTTGGGAGAGGAAACATGAAATTACTCAATAAAAAGAATATGTTGCTGGCGTCCACGGCCGCGGCGGCCTGGGCCTCGGGCATCCTTGTCACGACGGCGCACGCCCAGTCGAGCGAGGTGGGGAAGAGCGGCTCCTCCGGCGGGGAAGTCTCCGAAGTCGTCGTCGTGGGCCAGCGCAAGGCCATCCAGACGGCGCAGGAGCTGAAGAAGAATTCCGAACAGATCGTCGATTCGATCACCGCCGTGGACATCGGCGGCCTGCCCGATCGCTCGATCACCGAGGCGCTGCAGCGCGTCCCCGGCGTGACCATCGGTCGGACCACCCAGCCCCGGGACGTCGATCGCCTCAACGCCGAGGGTTCCGGCATCCAGGTGCGCGGCCTGACCTGGGTTCGCTCCGAACTCAACGGCCGGGACATCTTCTCGGCGCGCGGCGGCCGGGCCATCTCGTGGGAAGACGTGACGCCCGAGCTGTTCGCCGGCGTGGACGTCTACAAGAACCCGTCGGCGGACATCATCGAAGGCGGGCTGGGCGGCACGGTGAACCTGCGCACGCGCATGCCGTTCGACCAGAAGAACCGCCAACTGGCCTTCTCGGCCGACTACACGTGGGGCGACCTGCGCAAGGACGGCACGCCGTCAGGCAGCGTTCTCTACAGCGACCGCTTCGACACCCCCGACGGCGGCGAATTCGGGGTGCTGCTCAGCCTGTCGAGCTCGAAGCTGAACACCGCGGTGAACACCATCGCCGTCGACCCGTACGACGCCCACGGGGTCGGGGTCCAATCGTCCTATGACGGCGGGGCCACGTTCAACTTCAACGGCGACAATTCGATCGCGGGCCAGCCCCTGAGCCGCGTCTTCGTGCCGGTCGGCATCCAGTACCGCAACAACCTCCAGGACCGGAAGCGCGAGGGCTATTACGCCGCCTTCCAGTACCGGCCCAACGACAACCTCGAATTCTACACCACCTTCTTCCGCACCGAAGCCAAGCAGACCTTCCAGGACCGCTTCGCCCAGACCTCGGCCTGCTGCTCGTCGACCAACAACCAGTCGTTCGTGGTGGGGCCGGCGGCCGGCACGACGTTCAAGTACGACGCGGACGGCAACTTCCTGAGCGGCCAGCTCGTCGACGGCGGCGGCGGCGGCAACGGCGTGGCCAACTCGTTCCTGCTGAACCTGGGCACCCGCTACGGAACGGTCGAGGACAACACCAACGACATTTCGGCGGGCTTCAACTGGAGGAACGACCGGTTCGTCGTGACCGGCGACCTGCAGTACGTCTATTCGCATCGCGAGGGCACCGACGTGACGGTCTACAACACCGTCACCCAGCCCGGCGGGTTCGGCCTGGACCTGACCGGCGACCTGCCGAAGATCACCATGACGAACGCCACCGGCAACCCGTCGATCTTCAACCTCTACGCCGCGATGGACCACATCGACGACAACGACGCCCGGGAATATGCGGGCAAGTTCGACGTGACTTACGACTTCGACGACGACTCGCTGATCAAGGACATCAAGCTGGGCGTCCGCGCCACCTCGCGCGACGCCACCTCGCGCGACGCCGGGTACAACTGGGCGCTCATCTCGGCGCCGTGGGCCACGCGGGTCACCGCCACGGCCGACAAATACACCCAGCACCAGGACACGGTGGCCTTCGACGACTTCTTCAAGGGCGACGCCTCCGTCCCCGGGCTGATCATGCCGGCGTTCGACCTGGCGCGCAGCCCCGCGGCGCTGGCGACCTATCTGGACCAGGTGGTGTGGAACGGCCCGGTCCCCGGCGGCGGGCCGGCCTATAACGACGGCGAGTACGGCTATTATCCGCCGGGCGGCCCGAACGGCGCGATCCCGTCCTGGTCACCCGCCGGCGGGACCTACAGCCCGTTCAAGCAAGGCACCATGATGAGCTACATGCCAATCTGGGCCGCGCCGACCGGCAGCATCAACTACTGGCGGCCCCTGGGCGACGTGAACACCAGCTTCGCCAATTCCGGCGGCCGCGGCGTCAATCGCCAATGGGAAAAGACCGGCGCGATCTACGCCAAGGTCCGTTTCGGCGGCGACAACCTGCCCATGACCTGGGGCGGCGAGGCGATGAGCTGGGACGGTAATTTCGGCCTGCGGGTCGTCAAGTCCAAGGTGGACGGCCAGGGCTACGGAACGGTCGGCTTCATCGACCCGGGCCAGAAGCGCTTCGCCTCGCCCGCCGCCCAGGCCAAGATCGACTTCGCCGACGGCCAACCCTTCGCCTCGGTCGGCGGCAGCGACTACACCGACGTCCTGCCCAGCCTGAACCTGCGCCTGAAGGCCCGGCCCAACCTCTTCTTCCGGTTCGCCGCGTCGAAGAACATCGTCCGGCCCGACTTCTTCCAGCTGGACCCATCGGTTTCGATGTCGGCCACCTTGCAGTCGCGCAACGCCACCACGGCCGACAACATCATCAACCCGACAACGAACCAGCCCTATACCCAGGCCCAACTGGACACGGCGGCGGCCGGCGGCCAGGCCGTGCAGTACCACACCGACGTCGCCTTTGGTTTCTACTCAGGCAATCCGAACCTCAAGCCGATGCGCGCCAATTCGTTCGACCTGTCGGGCGAGTGGTACTTCCATGGCGGCATGCTGGCGACGGGCGTCTTCAAGAAGGATGTCTACGACTACATCCAGTCCAGCCAGACCTTGATGACCATCACCAAGGACAACGGCGAGTCCGTCCAGGCGGTCGGAACCGTGCCCCAGAACATGGGTCACGGCGAAATCTACGGCTTGGAATTCCAGTACCAGCAATTCTACGACTTCCTGCCGGGTGCCTTCAGCGGTCTGGGCACGGAATTCAATGCGACCATACTGGACAGCAAGGGAACCCAGAACGCCACCAGCAGCACCACCGACGCCGCCCAGATCAATGCTTCGAAGCTGGACCTGCCGCTGGAGCTGTTGTCTCGCTACACTTACAACGCGATGCTTCTGTACAGCAAATACGGCGTCGACGCCCGCCTGGCCTACAATTGGCGGTCGCGTTACCTGATGAGCGCCTCGGCCTCGAACCTGATGGTGCCGGTCTATGCCGAGGACTACGGCCAGTTGGACGGCTCGGTTCTGTATTCGCTCACCCCCCAGGTGAAGGTGGGCTTCCAGGCGGTCAACCTGCTCAACTCCAAGACCGTGCTGGAGATGGATCAGCGGGACTCCTGGTTCCTCGGCACGCAGGGGAACTTCTCCGAAGCCCTGGTCCGCAAGCACAGCTGGACGGTGAGCGACCGCCGCTTCTCGTTCATCGTCCGCGGGACATTCTAGGTCCAAGCTGATCTTCTTGACCGAAGACCCCGCCGGCGCGCCGCCGGCGGGGTTCGACGCAAACGACACGCGAAGGCGGCATGGGAAACCCTGGGAAAATCTCGCATCTGGTGATCGCCGGCGGCGGCACCGCCGGATGGATGGCCGCGGCCTTCTTCTCCAAGCTGTTCGCGCCGCATCAGATGCGGATCACCCTGGTGGAGTCCGCCGAGATCGGCACGATCGGCGTCGGCGAAGCGACGATCCCGCCGATCACCTTCTTCAACGAACTGGCGGGCGTCGACGAGGCCGAGATGCTGTCGGCCACCCAAGGCAGCTTCAAGCTGGGCATCGAGTTCGTCGGCTGGCGCGACCCCGACCACCGCTACCTCCACCCGTTCGGGTCCTATGGCGGACCGATCAACGGCGTGTCGTTCCACGCCTATTGGCTTCGCGCGCGCAAGCTCGGCTACCGGCCCGATCTGTCCGAGTTCTCGCTGAGCGCCCTGGCCGCCAAGGGCGGGCGCTTCGATTGGCGCGTGGACGATCCGCGCGATCCGCGCACGACCATGGCCCACGCCTACCATTTCGACGCCTCGCTCTACGCCAAGCTCTTGCGGCGCATCGCCGAGGGGCGCGGGGTCAGGCGGCTGGAGCGGACCATTCGCGCGGTCAATCTCGACCCTCTGGACGGCACGATCGCCTCGCTGCTGCTCGACGACGGCCAGGCGCTGGAGGGCGATTTCTTCATCGACTGCTCGGGCTTCAGGGCGCTGCTGATCGAGGGCGCGCTGGGGGTCGGGCATGACGACTGGTCGGCGCTGCTGCCGGCCGACCGCGCGGTGGCCGCGCCCTCGACCCGGTACGAGGACCCCGTCCCCTACACCCGCGCCACCGCCCTGACCGCCGGCTGGCAGTGGCGCATCCCGCTGCGACACCGCACGGGCAACGGCTACGTCTATTGCAGCGACCACATCGGCGACGACGAGGCCGCCGACGTCCTGCTGGCCAACCTGGCGCGGGAGCATCCCGACAACAGGCCCGAGGCCGAGCCGCGCTTCCTGAGGTTCAAGACCGGACGGCGCAAGCAGTCGCGCGTGAAGAACTGCGCGGCCATCGGCCTGGCGAGCGGCTTCCTGGAGCCCCTGGAATCCACCTCCATCCACCTGATCCAGCACGGCCTGATCAAGCTGGCGGCCAGCTTCCCCCAGGCCAGGAACGATCCGGCGGCCGCGGATCTCTACAACCGGATCATGGGCCAGGAGATGGAGCAGATCCGCGATTTCCTCGTCTATCACTACCACGCCAACGGACGCGTCGGAGAGCCGTTCTGGGACCGCCTGCGCCACATGCCCATCCCGGACTCGCTGCGGGAAAAGATCGAACTGTTCCGCACCCGGGGCCTGACCATCTTCCCGGACCAGACCATCTTCCAGGAGCCGAACTGGCTGGCGATCATGATGGGTCAGGGCCAGGAGCCGGAAGGCTACGACCCGCTGGCCGACCTGATGGACGAGCGCGCCCTGTACGCGACCCTGGAACATATGCGCGCGGTCTGCCGCCGGGTCGTCGACCAGATGCCGCGCCACGGGCGCGTGCTCGAGCGCTACGCCGACAAGCCCGTCACGGCGTGACCCACCCGCCGCCGCCACGCCCCCGAGAGGAAACCTCCATGCCCACCCTGTTCAAGCGTCCCGCCGCCTGCCTGATCGTCGGCGCGCTGGCTCTGGCCCTGACCGGCGCCCAGGTCGCCGTCGCCGCCGACAAGGACCCGCCGCCGCGGGTCGCCAACGGCCTGGCGCAGAAGCCGCCGATGGGCTGGAACAGCTGGAACAAATTCGCCTGCAACATCGACGAACAGACCGTGCGCCGCATGGCCGACGCCATGGCTTCGAACGGCATGAAGGCGGCCGGCTACGAGTACATCGTGATCGACGACTGCTGGCACGGCCCGCGCGACGCCGGCGGCTTCATCACCTATGACGCCAAGCGCTTTCCCAGCGGCATCAAGGCGCTGTCGGACTACGTCCATGCCAAGGGCCTGAAGTTCGGCATCTATTCGGACGCTGGCCGGCTGACCTGCGGCGGCCGGCCGGGCAGCCAGGGGCACGAGTTCCAGGACGCCAAGACCTATGCTGACTGGGGCGTGGACTATCTCAAGTACGACTGGTGCTCGACCGGCACGCGCAACGCCGAGGAGGCCTACACCCTGATGGCCGACGCCCTGCGGGAAGCCGGCCGCGACATCGTCTTTTCGATGTGCGAGTGGGGCACGGCCAAGCCGTGGCTGTGGGCCGGCGCCGTCGGCAACCTGTGGCGCACGACCGGCGACATCACCGACAAGTGGGACGGCAAGTACGACTACGCCCTGGGCGTCCTGCGCATCGTCGACCTCAACGAGCCGCTCTACCCCTTCGCCGGCCCGGGCCACTGGAACGATCCGGACATGCTGGAGGTCGGCAACGGCGGCCTGACCAACACCGAGTACCAGTCGCACTTCAGCCTGTGGGCGCTGATGGCCGCCCCGCTGATCGCCGGCAACGACATCGCCGACATGGATGAAGCGACGCGCGCCATCCTCCTGAACACCGAGGTCATCGCGGTGAACCAGGACGCGCTCGGCGTCCAAGGCCGCCGCATCCGCGACGACGGCGACCTGGAGGTCTGGTCCAAACAACTCGCGGACGGCGGTCGCGCGGTGATCCTGTTCAACCGCGGCGCCGAGGCGCGGACGGTGTCCGTCGACTGGACCGAGCTCGGCTATCCCGCCGGCCTCAAGGCCGAGGTCCGCGACCTGTGGGCCAAGAAGGGGCTGGGCAGGATGAAGGGTCGGTTCGCCGCGACGACGCCGTCGCACGGCGTGGTCATGGTCAGGATCACGCCCTAACTAGAGCACCTCGAACAGGCCCGCCGCCCCCATGCCGCCGCCGACGCACATGGTGACGACCACGTGGCGCGCGCCGCGACGCTTGCCCTCGATCAGGGCGTGCCCGACCATCCTGGCCCCGGACATGCCGTAGGGGTGTCCGATCGAGATCGCGCCGCCGTTGACGTTCAGGCGTTCGTCGGGAATGCCCAGCCGGTCGCGGCAGTAGAGCACCTGGACGGCGAAGGCCTCGTTCAGCTCCCACAGCCCGATGTCGTCCATGCCCAGGCCGAAGCGCTCCAGCAGGCGGGGCACGGCGAAGACCGGGCCGATGCCCATCTCGTCGGGCCGAGTCCCGGCCACGGCCATGCCGACATAGCGGCCCAGCGGCGCCAGGCCGCGTCGCGCCGCCACCCCCGCCTCCATCACCACGCAGGCCGAAGCTCCGTCGGACAGCTGGCTGGCGTTGCCGGCCGTGACCGTGCCGTTCGGCAGGGCGGGCTTCAGCGAGGCCAGCCCCGCCAGGGTCGTCTCGGGGCGCATGCCCTCGTCGTGGGTCAGGGTGACGTCCTGGAAGCAGACCTGCTGAGTGGCCTTGTCGACGACCCGCATGGTCGCCGCCATCGGCACGATCTCGGCGTCGAACCGTCCGGCGGCCTGGGCGGCGGCCGTCAGTTGCTGGGACCGCAACCCGTAGGCGTCGCAGTCCTCGCGCGAAACGCCGTACCGCGCGGCGACCACCTCGGCGGTCTCCAGCATCGGCATGTAGGCGTCGGGATAACGGGCGGCGAGCGCCGGATCGCGGTCGACGCGCAGGTCGCCCGTCTGGACCATCGAGATCGACTCGACGCCGCCGGCCACGACGATGTCCATGCGGTCGACGATCACCTGCTTGGCCGCGGTCGCGATGGTCATCAGGCCCGACGAGCATTGCCGGTCCAGGGTCATGCCGGGAACGGTGACCGGAAAGCCGGCCCGAAGCGCCGCCATGCGGCCGATGGTGTGCTGCACGCCTTGCGGCAGGGAGCAGCCCAGCAGGCAGTCCTCGATCTCCTCGCCGGCCACCCCCGCCCGCTCGACGGCGGCGTTCAGCGCGTGGGCCGCCAGGGTCGGCGACGGCGTGTCGTTGAAGGCGCCGCGATAGGCGCGTCCGATCGGCGTGCGCGCCGTCGAGACGATAACCGCCTCGCGCGTCATGACCGCACCGCCGCGATCGGCGAGACCATTCCGGCGCTGGCCAGCTCGCGCTCGGCCTGGGTGAAGCCGTAGGCCGGCACGATCTCGCCGGACCGATCGGCGATCTCTTCCCACCGGCGCACGACGCCGTCCGCAGCCTCGTCGCCCGCGCCGACATAGCGGCCTTCGGTGAGCGTGACGTTGGCCACGGCGAAGTGGCCCGCGCCGGCGCAGAGGATCGCCCGCGTCGGGGCCTCGTCGCCGACCAGGGCCAGCAGGCCGGGGCTGACCAGGGCCGGATCCAGGCGATCGAGGCTGTCGTCGGACAGCACGCCCTCGGTCATCCCCGTCGCCGCGGTCGGGGCCAAGCAGTTGACCCGGATCCCGTATTTCTCGCCCTCGATCGCCAGGGTCTGCATCAGGCCGACCAGGGCCATCTTGGCGGCGCCGTAGTTGGCCTGGCCGAAATTGCCGTAGAGGCCGGACGAGGACGTGGTCATCACCACCCGTCCGTGACGCTGCTCGCGCATGATCTCCCAGACAGCCTTGGTGCAGATCGCCGCGCCCATCAGGTGGACGTCGATCACGCGCCGGAAGTCCTCCAGGTCCATCTTGACGAAGCTCTTGTCGCGCAGGATCCCGGCGTTGTTGACCAGGATGTCGACGCGGCCCCACCGCTCCATCGTGCGGCGGACCATGGCGTCGACAGCCGCCTCGTCGGTGACCGACCCGACGACGGCCATGGCCTCGAAGCCGGCCTGGACGATCTCGGCCGCGACCCGGTCGGCGGCCTCCTGGGCCATGTCGTTGACGACGACCCGAGCGCCGCGCCGCGCGAGAAACAGGGCGTGGGCGCGGCCCAGGCCGCCTCCCGCGCCGGTGACGATCGCAACGCGTTCCTTGAGCGACATCTGGTTTCCCCTCTTCCTCTCGGCCGACGCCAACGTGAATCAATCTTCACTATGTAGCGAGTTAATATCTTAGACCCACATCTTCCGCCACGGTCCGCGATGTGGAAATCACCTCTTGGCTTGGGTCGCGCCCCGTCCGCACACCTGCAGGAAGCCCGCCGCCATGAACGACGCCATGCGCTCCTTCACGGCCATGAAGTCGTCGGACCGGCACACGCCGCCGGACAGCTTGTCGATGCGGCCCGTGCGCGCCAGGGTCAGCATCAGCGCCCCGGTCACGAAGTGATAGCCCCAGAAGATGTCGGCTTCGCTGCAGCCGGGCAGCGCCTTCCGGAGGATGGCGATCAGGCGCAGCACGACGGG
Source organism: Caulobacter sp. Root1455 (assembly GCF_001426905.1). Lineage (GTDB taxonomy): Bacteria > Pseudomonadota > Alphaproteobacteria > Caulobacterales > Caulobacteraceae > Caulobacter. The sequence goes on along the minus strand of NZ_LMFQ01000004.1, from coordinate 37,100 downwards.
GTCGAAGTGCTCGTCCATCAACTCCGCGCCCCATTCGGGGGCGTTGGCGACCTGGGCGCCCAGGGCGGCGTAGTTCTTCCAGCCTTCACCGCCGTCGGTATAGAGGTCCAGGTCGGTGTCGAGGAACGCGCGCAAGGCCCCTTCGACGGTGGGGTTGTCGCCCGTCGCGGCCTCGTACTCGGCCAGCGCCTTCATCCGCCGTTCGCTGGTGATCACCGCGCGGCGGGCGAAGACCGCGTCGAACAGCTTCCGCTTGTCCTCGAAATAGTAGTTCAGCAGCGTGTGATGGACGCCGACCCGCTTGGCCACGTCCTTCAGCGTCACGCCGTAGAGCCCGTGCTTGGAGAACAGGTATTCGGCCGCGTCGAGGATCTGCTCCATCGTCTCGGCGCGCTGCTCCGCCTTGGTGGAGCGCTGCCGGGGTTTCACGTCTTCGGACACTAGGCTTCTTTCCGTCTCGAGCTTGGGCGACATCGAATGGGGACGAGACACTCACCCGCCCCCGAATTCGGATCTCAGTCTCATCTTGTCGATCTTGCCGGTGGACGCCAGAGGCATGTGCGGCAGCCGGTAGACGGCGTCGGGGATCCACCAGGGCGCCACGCGTCCGTGCAGACCCGCCAGCAGCGCTTCGTCGCTGACCGGCTCGCCCTCGCGCATCTCGACCAGCAGGATCGGACGCTCGCCCCATTTGGCGTCGGCGCGCCCGATGACGGCGGCCTGGGAGACCTCGGGCAGCGCCCCGACCACCGCCTCGATCTCGGCGGGATTGATCCATTCGCCGCCGGACTTGATCAGGTCCTTGGCCCGACCGGTGATGAACAGGTTGCCGTCCGGGTCGATCCGCGCCAGGTCGCCGGTCGCGAACCAGCCATCGGCGTCGGTGGCCGGATGCGGGTGACCGAAATAGCGCTCGATCACCGCCGCGCCGCGCACCCGCAGATGGCCCTCGACCTCCCGCTGCTCGGACAAGGCCCGGCCGTCGGCGTCGGTCAGCAGCAGGTCGACTCCGATCGCCGGACGGCCCGAGGCCCCGGCCGAGCGTGAAGGATCATGGGGCGGCGACACCGTGCCGGACGGCGACAGTTCGGTCATGCCCCAGCTGGTCTGCACCGTCACGCCCAGCAGGCTCTCGATCCGTTCCATCAGGGCCGGAGCCATCGGCGCGCCGCCGACGATGATGCGCTTGAGCGACGGCAGCCGGACGCCCGTGGCTTCCAGGTGTTCGACCAGCCCGAGCCAGACGGTGGGCACCCCCACGGCGACGGTCACCGCTTCGGCGGCGATCAGGCGGGCCAAGCTGGCGCCGTCCGCGTGTCGGCCGGGCAGGACCAACTTGGCCCCGGCCGCGGGAACCGCGAACGGCAGGCCCCAGGCGTTGGCATGGAACATCGGCACGACCACCAGCACGCTGTCGGCCCCCGAGATCGCCATCCCGTCGACCTGCAGGAGACGCAGCGTGTGCAGGTAGCTGGAGCGGTGCGTATAGGTGACGCCCTTGGGGGCGCCGGTGGTGCCGGAGGTGAAGCACAGCCCGCACGGCGTGGTCTCGTCGAAGCCGCCCCAGACGATCTCGCCTCCCGTCACCTCGCCCCGCGCCTGGCCGATCATCGGCTCCAGCGCCTGCGGGCTCGGCGCGTCGGCGGGACCATCGATGACCACCAGCCGCTCGACGCAGGGCGCGTGCTCGGCGATCCGCCGGGCCAGGGGCGCCAGATCGGCGCTGACCACCAGGATGCGGGCCTGCGACTGCGCGACCATCAGGCCCAGCTGGGCGGCGGTCAGGCGCGGATTGAGCGTGTGGCAAACCGCCCCCATGCCCATGACCGCGTACCAGACCTCGACATGGGCCTGGGTGTTCCAGGCCAGGGTGGCGACCCGCTGGCCCCGCTCGACGCCGAAACCGGCCAGCACGGCCGAGACCCGCAGGGCCCGCGCGCGAAGCTCGGCATAGCCGATCCGATCGATGCGCCCGCCCTCGCCCGCCGTCACGACCTGGGCCCGAGGGCTCCATTTGGCCGCGTGATCCAGGAACTTGTCGAGCGTCAGGGCGAAGGATTGCACGTCTCCGTCCGCCATCAGCATCGAGGATCTCCGGCCGGAAGCGGCGGCGAAATGACCCCGAAGTTCCAGTTCCAGGGCATGCCGCCCTTGGCGCGGCGTCGGCAGACGACCTGCTCGTTCAGTTCGTACATGCCGGGCATCAGGTGCGCGCCGGGCCTGGGTGCGTCGGCGAAGGCCATGTAGGCGCGGCCCTCGCCATAGGAACGCCACGCCGGCTGGCCGGCCGCGCTGGGAACCCCGTCGCGGGCGAAGGCGGTCCAGTAGCCGACCATGGCGTCCGACAGCTCGGTCTCTCCCGGAGTCGCGGGAATCTTGGGCCAGGACGGCGGCGTGCGGTCGGCCGTGCCGAAGACGTAGGGAATCTCGCTGGCGTGGAAGCCGTGCAGCCCCGCCGCGTCGGCCGCCGGATAGCCGTGGTCGAACAGATAGAGGAAGCCCGGCGCGCCCACGGCCGTCTGCTTGGCGACCAGACGCTCGGCGGTCCAGCCGTAGAGCGCGTCGCGCGGCGCCGTCAGCATGCTCTCGGCCAGGTCGGCGGCGGGATGGAGCTTGAGATAGGCGTCGGCCAGGTCGCCGTACTTCTCGCGGATCAGGGCCGTATAGGTCGGCGCGTCGGCGGGCGGCGGCGGGGCCAGGAAGCGCAGCGAGCGGATCTCGCCGCTGTTGAAGCCGGCCAGGATCGGCACGCGGGCCTGTTCGCCCAGGTCGAGCACGTCGACCAACTGACGGGGCAGCACGCGGCCGTCGACCGTTCCGAACGGGGCGTAGCCGGCCTTGGCGGCCGCGTCGGTGAGCTCGCCGGGGTTCATCGCCCGCAAGGCGGCGACGTCCTTGGCGCCCAGCTTGAAGGCGACATAGGTCCCGACCGTCTCGGCGGGGATGTCGCCGAAGGCGCTGGCCCGCAGCTGCGGCGTGGAGATCATGTAGGCGCTCTGGGCGATCGCCTTGGCGAACAGCCCGCGCGCCTGGGGCGCGGCCATCAGGTACATGACGCTGAGCCCGCCCGCGGACTCGCCGGCGATGGTGACGTTCGACGGATCGCCGCCGAACGCGGCGATATTGGTCTTCACCCAGCGCAGGGCGGCGATCTGGTCGAGCAGGCCGTAATTGCCCGAGACGCCCTCGCGCGATTCCGCGCTGAGGCCCGGATGGGCCAGATAGCCCAGCACGCCGAGCCGGTAGTTGATCGACACCACGACCACGCCCTGCCCGGCCAGCTTGGCGCCGTCATAGACCGCCTCGCTGCTCGCGCCGGTCGCCAGCGCGCCGCCGTGAATCCAGACCAGGACCGGGGCCTTCTGGGCCTTGGCCGGGGCCCAGACGTTCAGCGTCAGGCAGTCCTCGCTCATCGCCCCCAGTTCGCCGGCATAGATGCTGCTGCCCGGTTTCGACCTGGGCTGGTAGCAGGCCGGGCCGAACTTGGTCGCGTCGCGCACGCCCTTCCAGGCGGGCGCTTCGGCCGGCGGGCGCCACCGACGCCAGCCGGTGGGCGGCAGGGCGTAGGGCAGCCCCTTGTAGACGTCCAGCGCGCCGACCGCCTCGCCCTGGGCGGCGCCGGCCGGCGCGTGAACCACGGGCCCGGCGGCCCCAGGTCCGGCTTGGGCGAGCGCGGGGGCCGCCGCGAAAAGGGCGACCACCAGGGCCAAGCCGGCCCAGACGCCCCTCCCCGACCGCGCGTGGCGCGCGGCCGGGGGCGAAGCCATGGCGTCCGCGCTCGTCATCTAGAAGTCGTAACCCAGGCGCACGCCGACCGTGCGCGGCCGCAGGGTCGCGTAACGGGCGGCCAGGAACGCCTCGGGGTGGACGTAGGTGATCGAGTGGTTGTCGAACAGGTTTTCGACATAGGCGCCGACCGTCAGCCGGTCCATCGCCACCGCGAACGTCGCGTTGACGTTCTCATAGGCGTCGGTGAAGCCGTAGGTCGGGCTGACCTGGGTGGGCTTGCCAGGCACGTTGGGGAACGATCCCGGATAGGATCCGACGTGCTGGAACACCACCGAGGCGTTGGCCCTGGCCTGGGGCGACAGGTCGAAGCCGTAGTTGATGTACATCGAGCCCTGGAAGTGCGGGGCCGCCAGGCGGGCGTTCTCCACCGCGCCGGAGATCGCCGCCTCGGCCGGTGTCAGCTTGTTGACCTTGGCGTCGTTGAACGATCCGTTCAGGCCCACGCTCAGGCCGGTCGCCGGGGCGACCACCACCTCGAACTCCACGCCCTTGCTGATCGCGCCGCCGATATTGGTGGCGAACTGGACCGAGTCCGAGACGCGGTTGGCCTGGACCTGGATGTTGCTCCAGTCGATCAGATAGGTCGCCAGGTTGGCGCTGAGCGTGCCGTCGAACCAGCGGCCCTTCACGCCCAGCTCGTAGTTGACCAGATCGTCCGACGAGGCGCCGTAGGGAATGATCAGGTCGGTGGGATCGACCACGCTGGCCCGGCCGGCGAAGGCGTTGACCACCGGAGTGCGGAAGCCGGTCGACACGGTGGCGTAGGAGGTCAGGCTCGACGACGGCTTGTACGACAGGCTGACCTTGTAGGACGGCTTCTTGGCCTCGGCCTTGACGCCGGTGGCCGCCGGGATCGGAACCATGGTCAGCGGGCCCTGGATGCCGAAGATCGCGTAGGTCAGGTAGGCGCTGTTGTAGCCGCCCTCGGTGAAGCCCTGGGCGTCGGTGCCGCCATAGCGCATGCCGGTGGTCAGCCAGAGCTTGTCGTTGATGTGGTAGGTCAGCTCGCCGAAACCGGCCAGTTCGTGCGAATTGATGTGGGTGTACTGGCGTTGATAGTACTCATCCGGCAGGCCGGTGATGTGGTGGGCCGCCAGGTATTCGGGCGAGGAGCGGTAGAAGTAGTCCACGTCCAGCCGGCGATCGAGATAGAAGCCGCCGACCACCCAGTCGAACTTGCCGCCGGGATCCGACGCCAGGCGCGCTTCCTCGACGAAGGTCTTCTGATAGCCGTAGGCGTCGAGCCCGAAGGCGATGCCAGCGGCGCCGAAGGTGCCGGCCAGATCCACGAAAAACTTCTGGTCGAACTTGGAATAGGTCGACGAGCTGGTGAAGTGCGCGCCGTCGAACTGATAGTCGACCGTGGCGTTGACGCTGGCCAGCTTGCCCACGAACAGGTCCGGCCGATCGGAGACCCGCTTGTTGCGGCCCAGCGAGGGGATGATCAGGGACGAATCCTTGGGGTTGCTCTTCTCGTAGGAGCCCAGCAGCTTGACCGACAGGCGGTCGGTCGGCTTCCACAGCAGGGTCGCGCGCCCGCCCCCGTCGACCAGGGTGTTGGAGTTGTGGACTCCGGTCCCCAGGTTGTCGACATAGCCTTCCTCGTGGCGATAGAAGCCGACGACGCGCAGGGCCAACTGGTCCTTGATGATCGGCAGGTTGACCATGCCGTTGTAGCGCTGGCGCAGGGAATCCGAGCCGGTCAGACCGAAATCGACCAGGGCCGAGGCGTCGACCTCGTCGAGATCGGGGCTCTTGGTCAGGATGCGCAGCGCGCCCGACAGCGAGCCCGATCCGAACAGCGTGCCCTGAGGACCGCGGAGGAATTCGACCCGCTCCAGGTCATACAGATTGGGATCCAGCACCGTGGTATTGCCGATCGTCGAGATCGGCAGTTCGTCGATATAGATCGCGACGGTGCTTTGCAGATTGGCGCCGTAGCCGTTGGTGGCGATGCCCCGGGCGGTGAAGTTGTTGAAGTTGGCGGTGGGCTTGTTGAGGACCACGCCGGGCGTCTCGCGCGCCAGGCCCTCGTAGCCGACGATGCCCTTGGCCGTCAGATCCTTTTGCGAAAAGGCGGTGATGCTGAGCGGCACGTCCTGCAGCCGCTCGTTGCGGCGGGTGGCCGTGACCACGACCTCGTTGAGCAGGGTGCCTTCGGATTGACCCTTGTCCTTGGCGTCCGGGGACGCGGTCTGCGCCTGGGCGGTCATGGACGTCGACACCAACGCGGCGGCGCAAGCCGACGCGAGAAGAACTACCTTCATGCGCTTATCTCCCCGTGCGTCGATCGTGGGCGCCGACGCTGCCCAGCAAAGCTGCACCTGAGACCGCCCCCTGTCAACACTCACTATCACGTGCGTGAATGTTGTGGTGAAGTTAGGAAATCAGCGGTCGCCCAACGCCCCACGGGGTCCGAAGAGGTTGTTTTGAAACGACGACGCGGGTCGCCCCTCGCCCGGCGAACGCCCTGTTCGCCCTAGCCCGCCCGCGCCGCGACGGGGCGACTCGTGGCGGCCGTCTTGACCGCGGGCTTGCCGATGGCCGTGCGCGCGACGGGCCTGGCGACGGGCAGGAACGCCTCGAGGAAGCGCCAGGCCTCCTCGTCGTGGTCGAGGTGGTGGGTCAGCAGGCCTAGCGGCTCGTCCCACGCGCGCTTAGACCGACGCTCCGCCAGCAACCGACGGGTTCGCAGCAGGAACCGGACCGCGCCCCGGAAGCGCGGCTCGGGCTTCCAGCGCATGACGTCCAGATGGGCGTCCAGGCGATCGGGCTCGGCCTGGTCGCGCATGTCGCCGTAGCAGGACAGGCTCAAGCCTCGCAGGCCGAGCGCCTGTTTCAAGGTCGGGTGGGCGTTGTTCCAGGGCGGCACGAACAGGCGCGGCGTCACGCGGGCGCGGCGGAACACCTCGATCGCCGTGCTCAGCTCCGACATCACGTCGGCCAGGCGGTCCAGGTCGTTGACCTCGCCGGACGGCCAGCCCGGCGGCGCGCGGTTCTCATGCCGGAAGCCATGGACGGCCAGCTCCGCGCCGGGGACCGCGCGGCAAGCCTTGGCCAAGGCCGCGATGTCGCCGTCCGGTACGGCCGCCAGGGTGATCGGCGCCTCGAAGCGGAGCGACAGGGCCAGCAGGCGGTCCAGGGCCGGCGTGGGCCGGCGCGCGTCGTCGTCACGCCACCAGAACACCGGCGCATGGCCGCCAGCCTTCCAGCGGGCCAGTTCCGGCCCGATCATGACCGCGATCAGAAGACGATGGAGCGACATGACCACAGCCTAGGCTGAATGGCCCAGCCTGGCTTCCTCAATGTCCAGGTCGATCACCGCCGTGCCCGCCGGACGCGCCGTCCGTACGCCGTTCAGCGACTGGATTTCGCGCGCCTTGAGGTTCGAGAGCAGCGGATAAAGGCCCGCCATGACGGCGATCAGGAAGCCCATGTCGCCTTCCTTGTAGCCCTTGCGCGAGACGTAGCACTTGTAGAACCGGCGCACGCCCCGGAACAGGTCGTCCCACAGGCTCTTGATCTCGCCGCTGTCGGCCAGGTCCTGGCCGCGCAGGGCGGTGTAGCGGTTCAGCCGCTGGATCATGTCGGCGATGTCGTCGTCGACCTTGTGCAGGATGGCGTTGTTCAGCCGGCCGCCATAGACGCCGGTGAAGGTGGTGCCGGGATGGACCCGCTCGCTCTTCCAGCGCTTCGCGCCCTTGCGGAACAGCCGGGCCACCGAGGAGGCGCCGAACGAGCCGCCCCAGCCATGGCGCACCAGCTGCGCGCCCACGAAGTTATCCACAGGCACCTGATACCAGTCGCCGGCGTCGGCCCGGCGGACCGTCTCGCGGATTTCACGGGCCAGGGCCGGCGTCACCGTCTCGTCGGCGTCCAGCTCGAGGATCCAGTCGCCGCGGCAGGCCGCGACGCCGGCCGCCTTGCGCAGGCCTTCGACGGGAAAGATGCCCGAAACGACCCGCGCGCCCATCTTGCGAGCGATGGCTTCACTGCGATCCGTGCAGCGGTCCGCGACCACGACGATCTCGTCGCAGAACGCCAGGCGCTTGAGGCATTCGGCCAGGCGCGCCTCTTCGTTGTGGACGCAGACAAGTCCCGACAGGACGGACATCTAGTTTCCCCGACTTGGGGCGGCCATGCGAGCGCCGCCCCGTCGAAAGGAAGACGTCGCGAAGGTCAGGGAACCTCAGAACTATTTTCGCGTTCGCGCGGGTCGGCCGGTCCTGGCCTCCGCCTAGAAGGCGCGCGAAACCAGAAGGCTCCAGGTGCGGGGGCGCAGCGGCGTGACCTGCCGCACCTGGCCGAAGCTGAAAGGATTTCCATAGGCGAACGTGTCGCTCGAGGCGTTGGCGGGGTTGGTGACCGCGAAGGTCCAGCTCCAGTCCCGGATCGTCATCTCGGCCGACAGGCGGCCCGTGACATAGCCGCCCATCGACGGGGAAAGCCGGCGATCGAAGGTCAGGCGCGACTGGCCCACATACTCGATCTCGGTCGTCAGCACCAAGCGCCGGTCCGCGGCCAGATCCGTTTGATACCGCATCATGGCCCCGGCGGAGACGTCCGGAACCCCGGGCAGCTCGCTCTGGGCCGCCGAGGCGAAATTGGGATCCACCTTGCTCAGGCGAGGACGGTTGAACAGCGCATTGGCCTCCAGGGTCAGACCCCGGGCCGCCGTCACGGCCGCCTCGATCTCCAGCCCGGTGTTGCGGCCGTCGCCGACATTGGCGGTGTAGGACAGGCCCGAGGGGGTCAGATACTGGTCGGTCTGGATGTCGGTCCAGACATCGTGGAACAGGGCCGTGCGCAGGATCATGCGTCCGCCCCACGGCCGAATGCCGGCGCCGATCTCGTAGTTGCGAAGATGATCGGGCTTGAACGAGGCGCGCAGGGTCGAGGGCGCGACCAGACCGCCCGAGTTGAACCCGCCCGAGCGATAGCCTTCCGACGTCAACAGATAGAAGAGCCCGCCCCCGCTCCATGTCCGCTGCAGCGAGAATTTCGGCGAAAGGCCCGTGAAGCGCGCCTGCCGGTCCAGCTCGCGCGACTGGCCCGGCGCCGGCGCCTCGACCATCGAGGTCGTCTGCACCTCGCTGCGGAAGGCCCGCCCGCCCAGGCTGGCGGTCCAGCCGTCGCCGAGGTCGTAGGCGGTCTCGCCATAGAGGGCCAATTCGCGCCGTCGATCACGACGCGCCTCGAGATAGATCAGACGTGAAGGGTCGCGATAGGTGCGCGCCCGCAGTTCGCCCTCGCTGTCCTCAAGGCTGGCCAGGCCATACAGGCCGAACAGCCAGCGGAAGCGATCGGTGTCGGGGGACGACAGCACCGCGTCCTCCACCAGCAGCCGCACCTTGCTGGCCTCGTCGAACAGGCCGACATCGACCGAGGCCGAGCCGGCGCCGTTCAGCGCGGCGGTGGCGTCGAACCGGCTGGCGAACCGGTGACGGACATAGCCGGTCGACGACACGAACCGCCCCCAGCCCCCTGCCCCGGTTAGGGTCACCGCGCCTTGCTGCAGGACGTTGTCATGGGTCTCGCGCACCTGGTTGGCGCGCTTCTGACCGCCGAGACTGGGGGTGGTGTACTGGCTGTCGGTGGCGTGCAGGTCCTGGCGCGCGCCGGACACCAGGATCGACCAGTCCGGATCGATCGCCACCGACAGGGCCGCGCGGCCGCCGACGCGCGTGGTGCGATCGACGTTCGAAAGGCGCAGATTGACGTCGTCGACATAGCCGCCGTCGACGTCGTTGTAGGCCGCCACTCGAACCGCCGCCCGGTCGGCGGCCAGCGGCAGGTTGAACACGCCCTCCAGGCGGCTGCTGGGCGATCCGGACTCGGTGGCGGCCGCGCCGGCCAGGACCGATCCCGACCATTGGTTCAGCACCGGCTTGCTGGAGACGATCCGATACACCCCGCTGAGCGACCCGCCGCCATAGAGCGCGCCCTGGGGTCCGCGCAGGACCTCCACGCGGTCGACGTCGATCAGGCGCAGGTCCGGATCGGGCGCGTTGTAGGTCAGGGGGATGTTGTCGAGATAGGTGCCGACGGTCTGCTGGGTGCGGCCGGTGAAGGTTCCGTCCGAAAGGCCGCGCAGCATGATCTTGTTGCGCGCCGCGCCGAGGTTGGTGGTGATGAAGCCGGCGGTCTGCTGGGAGATGCTGGTCGTGTCGATCGCGCCGGTGTCGCGCAGCCGCGCCGCGCTGATCACGCTGACGCCGCCGGCCGCGGCGCCCAGCCGGGTCGGGCGCTTGGTGGCGGTGACGATCACGCTGTCGAGCGCCGGGGCGATCATCGGCGACGTCTGGACGACGACCGGCGGCCTGGCGCGGACCGAGAACCGGGCCGATGGGATCGGGACGGGCCGGATGCTGACCGTGGCGTTGTCGAGGATCTCGAACCGGCAAGGCGCGCCGGCCGTCACCGCGTCGAGGGCCTGGCGCAGCGTCAGGAGGCCGACGACGGCCGCGCTGCGTCCAGGACAGGACGAGACCCCCCCGAGGGTGACGCGCGCCTGGACGCCGACATCGATCAGCGCCTCCGATCGGAGCTTGGCGGGAATGTTGAAGCCGAAGCGCGCGGGGGCCGCCTCGGCGGCTCCGGCCAGGGCCAGGCTCGACGCCATGGTCAGGGCGAAGACGGGACCGCGATGGCGCGGGCAGACGACGGCGATCGTTCCGGAGCGATCCGGCGCGTCAGGTCGAAGTCGAAGCTGGGATTCCGTGTCCGAAATCATCGGGCTCCAGCTCTATCCCCCTAGAGCTCAAGCTTCGCGCTTCGAACGATTCCAGGCCCGTCAGCAAGGCTCTAGCGCGTCCGGATCACGATAGCGTCTTCGGTCGTCGTCGTTCGGACGGGAAGCAGGTGTGACAGTCGATCGACCATCGCATCCTGCTCATCGACGATCAACACGCCGGAAAGTCGCATATCGGCGGTCGCCGCGTCGCCCAGCTTCACCGGGCGCGGGAAAAGCCGGTTCATGTCGCCGGCGATCTGGGAAAGCGGCTGGTCGCGATAGATCAGCCGGCCCTGACGCCAGCCCGCGACCTCCTCGACGGCGACCGCCTGGAGTTTCGCGTCGGCCGCCAGCCCCTCGCGGTGGGCAAGGCCCTGCCCCGGCCGCAGCCGGAACGACGTGGCGTCGCCCGACAGGCCGGGACGCACCTCGACCAGTCCGCGCTGGACGTTGACCGCCACCTGTCCGTCACGGCGTCGAACATCGAACCGGGTGCCGACCACGCGCACCTCGGTGTCGCCCGCCGAGATCAGGAACGGCCGCGAGGTGTCCTTGGCCACGTCGAAAAACGCCTGGGCGTCATCCAGCCGGACGCGGCGGGCATGGCGCTCGAAGCGCACCGTCATGCGCGAGGCGGCGTTCATCTCGATCCGGGAGCCGTCTTCCAGGGCGATGGTCCTGCGCTGGCCGACGCCCGTCACATAGGTCGTTTCGCGCGCGCCCATCAGGCCGCCGTCGGGCAGCAGGACCGCGCCGGCGACGAAGGCCGCGGCGATCGCCGCGCCCGCCGACCAGAGCCAGACGCGCCGCGCCGGCCGCAACGGAACCACCTTGGCCGTCAAGGACGGCGCCTCGACCGGCTGGCCTTCCGCGAACCGCGCGTCGAGATCCAGGCCGTGATCGAAGGCGAGCGCGGCGTCATAGGCCCGGGCATGGGCGGGCGAGGCCGTCAGCCAGGCGTCGAAATCCAGCCAGTCGCGCTCGGTGACCGTCTCGCCCTGCAGCCGGACCAGCCAGTCGATCGCCGCGCCGGCGATCGCGGCGTCGGCCTTCTCGGCGTCGGAGTCTGTTTGGGGGCGCGTCATTTCGCTCCGTCCTGACGCCACGCGGCGTCCTCGCAAGGATAAGACGTCACCAAGACGGCGGAACCTCCAAAGCTCGTTCCGGAAACCATAAACACCCTCATGGCAGTCTGGCCGTCAACGCCTTCAAGGCGGCGCTTATGTGCTTTTCGACCGAGCTGCGGCTGACCCCCATGACCGCGGCGGTCTCGGCGTGACTTAGACCTTCCAGCTTGTGAAGCTTGAAGGCGCGCGCGACCTGGGGCGGCAGACTGTCGAGCGCCGCCATCATCGCCCGCAGGCGTTGCCGACCGGCCACCACCGCCTCGGCCGATGGAATGTCGGCCACCTGCTGATCGCCCAGCACCTCGCCCTGCAGGTTGCGCCATCCGCCGTCGCGCGCGCTGGCGCGGGTCTGGCCGCGCAGCCGATCGAGCATCAGGTTGTTGGCCATCCGGAACAGCAGGGCCGAGCCGTCGCCCTCGACCTCCAGATCGCCCAGGGCCTGCACCTTGAGGAACAGATCCTGGATCAGGTCCTCGGCCTCGCTGACCGAGCGCAGCTTCGCGGCGAAGACGCGCACCAGATTGGCCCGCTTCTCGCCGTACAGCCGGGCCATCGGCGTGAGGGTCGAAGGTGGGGCGGACAGCGCGGGCTCCAAAGACTCAGAACGGCGAACGGGTTGCGACGGCGGCTTAACCTAGGCCGCCGGCGGTCGGCGGTCCAGCGCACCGGGCGCGAGCTTGTTGCGATTGACTCGCAATAAGCTCGCGGTCTAGATATTGCGAACCAGTCGCAACAAAGAACGCGACACCCTCTCGGCGGAGGCCGCCATGACTCCCGACTCCACGACCTTCCGCTGGACCGCCGACCCCACGGTCGGCGAACGGCTGCTCCTGGGCGCCATGCGCCAGTGGGCGGCGCTGAAGGCCGCGGGCGAGCCCCGGCCCCGGCTGGTCGCCCAGGCCCTGGCCTTTCGAGCGTCGCACCGGTCCGGTGGGCTGTTCGTCGCCTGGATGCAGTCGGTGGAGGCCAGCCTGCGTCGGCCGATCCAGGTGGAGCGCCCGACCTGCGGCGGCGTTTCGACCGACGAGCAGCGGCTGATGGCGTCCTGCGGACTGGCGGGAACCGCGACGGCGGCCGGCGCGGCGCTGCTGGAGCCGCTGCTGATCGACTCCCGGCCGACCATGGCGCTGGCGCGCGCCCTGAACGCGGCCCTGCGGGTCGACGGCTATCCCCTGCCCGTCCGCCTGCGGGAGCCGCAAGGCGCCGGACCGGACGAGCCGGCGCCCCGGTGGGCGACCGTCCACTAGGCGGCTCCAGAGCGCGGCCGGCCGCGCGTGACCTGGACGCGAAAGCTCGTTATGTAGGCAAGCTACATAACTGAACCCCGCCCGGACCAAAGCCATGCCGCCCCGCCCGTCGTCGACCAAGCTCGAGGTCCGCTGACCATGCTCGGGATCATTTGGCTGACGATCAAGCTGGCGGGGATCACCACGATCCTGCTGCTGATCCTGGCCACGCCCCTGGCCTGGTGGCTGGCGCGGGGGCGTTCGCGCTGGAAGACGCCGATCGGGGCGCTGGTGGCCCTGCCAATCGTCCTGCCGCCGACCGCCCTGGGCTTCTACCTGCTGATCGCCCTGGGCCCGCAGAGCCCGCTGATCGCCCTGCTGCATCCGTTCGGGGTGCGCACCCTGGCCTTCACCTTCCAGGGCCTGGTGATCGGCTCGCTGATCTACTCGCTGCCGTTCGCGGTCCAGCCGCTGCGCAACGCCTTCATCGCCGTGGGCGACGAGCCGCTGGAGGCCGCCGCCAGCCTGGGCGCCTCGCCCTGGAGCGCTTTTCGCAAGGTGGCCCTGCCGCTGGCCCTGCCGGGCTACGCCGTCGCCGCGCTTCTGGTCTTCGCCCACACCGTCGGCGAGTTCGGGGTGGTGATGATGCTGGGCGGCGGCATTCCCGGCCAGACCGAGGTGCTGTCGATCGAGATCTATCGGCTGGTCGAGGCCCTGGAGTGGGACAAGGCCCACCAGTTGGCCGGCGCCCTGCTGGTCTTCGCCTTCCTGGTGATGCTCAGCCTGCTGCTGATGGAACGTCGCATCGACGCCCGCGCCTCGCGCTCCTGATCACGACCAGAGGTCGCGATAACCCGATGACCTCGCTGGTCATTTCATGGTCAAGCTAAGGTCGCGTCAGAACGGGACGTCGCCCTGGATCGTCACCCGCTCGACGATGCGCTCCTGCGGCCAGTAGTCGAGGATGGCGTAGTGCTGGGTGGCGCGGTTGTCCCAGAAGACGATGGCGTTGGGCGTCCAGCGGAAGCGGACTTGGTATTCGGGCGTCTTCACCCGGTCCAGCAGGTCGGCCAACAGCCTGGCGGCCTCGTCCTCGGGCAGGCCCAGGATCCGGGTCGTGAAGACCTTGTTGACGAACAGGTGCTTCTCGCCGGTCTCGGGATGGGTGCGGACCACCGGGTGGGCCTGGACCGGATGGGCCGCGCGAAGCTCCTGGCGCTTGGCCTCGTCGACTCGGTAGCCGTAGCTCTGCAGGATGTCGTGCTCGGCCTTCAGGGGGGCCAGCTGTTCCTTCAGCTTGTCGGGCAGGTCGCGATAGATGGCGGCGGTGTCGGCGAACAGGGTGTCGCCGCCCAGAGGCGGCATGTGGCGCATGCGCAGCACCCCGCCCATCGACGGCGCGGGTCGGAAGGTGACGTCGGTGTGCCACTTGTTGGCGGCGCGGACCATCGGCACGATCTCCTCGCGCAGCTTCATGCCGTCGGCGGCCTCGATGTGCAGGATTTCGGGAAATCCCGGCACGTGGGCCGTGACAGGATGCCCCTCCAAGTCCCCGAAATAACGGCCGAAACGGACATGATCCTCATGGCTGATGTCCTGGTCGCGGAAGAACACCACCTTGTGACGCAGCAACGCCGTGCGGATCGCCGCCACGATCTCCGGCGACAGGGGCCGGGTCAGGTCCAGACCCGAGATCTCGGCGCCGAGGACCGTTCCGGCCGGGGTCACCGTCAGGCCGGCATAGTCAGGCGTTTCCGAAGCGGTGATGGGGGTAAAGGCGTTCATGGCGTCCTCCCGGAGCGCCGCCCATCTCCGCGAGCAGGCGCTGTCTATCCACACCTTAGACTCGGGATATCAGCGCTCAATGGAGTTTTTCTCGCTTCAGGCTCAAGGCGGGCCAAGGCCTGGCGCGACCCGGCAAGACGCGCTCCAGATTGACCGGGTGCGGCGCAGCCTATAGTGCAGCTCTCGCGACAGGTTCCTCGAAAGAGGATGAAAAGGGAACTCGGGTGCGAAACCCGGGCTGCCCCCGCAACTGTAAGCGGCGAGCCCGCGTGTCACTAAGCCACTGGCCTTTCTCTTCGGAGAGCGGCTGGGAAGGCGACACGCACCGGCCTTGACCCGCGAGCCAGGAGACCTGCCCGTCGCGGTCGTCCTTCGTCCGGCCGGGGTGCGCCGTACGATGGGGTTCTTTCCCCCGAGGCGACATCGTCAGGCCGGTCCGAATCCTCGGGCCAGCCTTCGTTGCTGCGCACGGAGGATTTGAAAATGCGCTCGATTTCCGTCCTGGCCCTGGTGGCCGCCCTTCCCGTTCTCGCCCTGCCCGGCCAAGGGCTGGCCGCCGAGCTCCTCGACGACGCCAACGCGGTCGATCAGGTGGTCGTCACCGCCGGCCGCGCCGCCGACAAGCTGTCCGAAACCCCGGTCAGCATGACGGTGATCACCGCCGAAACCCTGCGCCAGCGTCAGGCCGTCGTGGTCTCCGATCTGCTGTCGCGCACCCCCGGCGTCTCCGTCACCCGCAACGGCGGCGTGGGCGGCGCGACCCAGGTGCGCATCCGCGGCGCCGAGACCGACCAGACCGCCGTGTTGATCGACGGCGTCAAGCTGAACGACCCGTCGTCGACCGGCGGCGGCTACAATTTCGCCACCCTGCTGGCCGGCGACGTCGACCGCATCGAGGTGCTGCGCGGCCCGCAATCGACCCTGTGGGGCAGCCAGGCCATCGGCGGCGTGGTCAGCATGCTCACCAAGACCCCGGACGGTCCGCTGTCGGGCGACGCCTTGGTCGAGGGCGGCTCGCGCGCCACGGCCTATGCCCGCGTCGGCGTCGGGGCCGGCGGCGCGTGGGGCGGATGGCGGCTTTCGGCCGGGTCTTACACCACCGCCGGCGTCTCCACCTTCGACGAGGCCCTGGGCGGCAAGGAGAAGGACGGCTACCACAACAACGCGGTCAGCGGCCGCCTGGACGTGAACGTCACCGACGGGGCCAGCCTCGACGCGCGCGTCTCCTACGCCGCCGGACGCGGCGAGTTCGACGGCTTCCCCGCCCCGGCCTTCGCCTTCGCCGACACCGCCGAGTACGGCACGACCAAGGAACTGGTCGGCTATCTGGGCGCGCGGCTGTCCAATTTCGACGGCGCCCTGCAAAGCCGCGTCGGCTACGGCTACACCCAGACCGATCGCGACAACTACGATCCCGCCCTGAGCGCGCCCAAGACCTTCGACTCGCGCGGGACCGACAACAGCCTGGAATACCAAGGCGCCTGGACAATCAACCCGGTCTGGCGCGCGGTGTTCGGGGCCGAGACCGAGCGCACCTGGTTCCGGTCCGCCTCGCCGTCGTTCAGCCCAGACGTCGATCGCCACGCCGCCGGCATGGACAGCGTCTACGGCCAGCTTCAGGCCAAGCCGGCCGCGGGTCTGACCCTGACCGGCGGCGTCCGCCACGACGACCACGACACCTTCGGCGGGGCCACCACCGTCCAGGCCGGCGCGGCCTGGTCCCCCAACGGCGGGGCCACGATCTTCCGCGCCAACTACGGCGAGGGCTTCAAGGCGCCGTCGCTGTACCAGCTGTACAGCGACTACGGGAACACCGACCTGAAGCCGGAAGAGGCCAAGAGCTGGGACATCGGCGTCGAGCACGGCGTCATGGAGGATCGCCTGCGCGGGTCGATCACCTATTTCAGCCGCGACACCAGGAACCAGATCGACTTCCTGTCCAACAACACCCCGCCCAACTTCGGCGGCTACGCCAACACGGCCAAGAGCCAGGCCCACGGCGTGGAGGTGGAGGGCAGCTTCGAGGTCAATGCGCTGCTGACCCTGTCGGGCAACTACACCAACATGGACGCGGTCAATAAGTCGCCCGACGCCAACCACGGCAAGGACCTGGCGCGCCGGGCCGGCGAGACCGCCGCGGCCGACGCGCAGCTGAGTCTGGCCAACGGCCTGACCGGCGGACTGACGATGCAGTATGTCGGTCACAGCTTCGACAACCCCGCCAACACCCGGCGGCTGAAGAGCTATGTGCTGACCGACGCGCGGATCGCCTATCCGATCAACGACACGTTCGAGCTGTACGGTCGGGTCGAGAACCTGTTCGACCAGCGGTACGAGACCCTCTACCGCTATGGGACCCCGGGTCGCGGCGCCTTCGCCGGCGTACGGGCCAGGTTCTAGACCTGCCCCTAAGGTGAAGCTTTCGCCCGCGCCGATTTTCACCGGCGCGGGCGGAGCTTGGCTGTTCTACTTCGCGTAGCGCGCCGCCACCGGCGCGTAGCGATCCCACACCTGGCCGTCGCTGACCGAGCGCAGCAGCTTGACGTATTCGGCGTGCGACCAGGCCAGGGGCGTGGCCGAATCCGTGCCCTCGCCGCGCGGATAGCCGCGCGGGTTCGCCCCGACGCCGTCCCAGACCTGCTCGGAGATCAGCAGGCCCTCATTGGCGAACAGCTCCATGGCCTTGACGTAGCGGTCGCGGATCTCCTGGATCGCGGCGGCGTCGGGCTTGCCGTGCTGGCTGGCCGCCGCCAGCGCGTAGTGGCCGCGCTCGCCGGTGAAGATCGGCCAGACCCGGCCGCGCTGGCCCGGGCTCATCTGGCCGCCCACGCCGTAGTTGGCGCCGGTCTTGGCGTCCTCGCCATAGCCGTCGACGTCATAGCGCCGCCAGCCCGGAAACTCGCCCGTCACGCCCGGGAAGGTGAAGTCGTAGCGCACGCGGTAGAGGTCGGCCCGGCTGGTGTCGTCCAGCTCGGGCAGGCTGCCGACGATGGCCGGATCGTCGGCCCGCCGCACGCCGTAGCGGACCAGCTCCAGGAAGCCGCCGTCGACCACCTGGTCCTTGGGCGGGGCGATCTGGCCGTTGGCGGCGCCGATCGGGGCGTGGTCGTTGGGGTCTTCGTTCTGGTTCAGGCGCACATAATAGGTCCCGTCGCCGAACGGCCCCTTGGTGGTGACCATCCGCGCCTCGACCTTGGCCGAATAGGCGTCGGCCGTGGCGCGATAGCGGGCCGCGCCGGCCGTGTCGCCGGCCAGTTCGGCGATGTCGCCCGCCACCACCAGGCCGGTGATGGTCGCCGCGGTGGTCGAGGGCGAATAGCCGCCCTGCTCTTCCCAGCGCTCCTGCTGGGTGAACGGCGGCTTGATGGTCTCGTGGTTCCAGCCGACCCCGACCTTGCCGCCGTCGACCAGGAAGTCGGCCGCCGGCTTGATCATCTTGCCGTAATAGGCCTTCAGGTCCGCCTCGGGCAGCCAGCCCAGCTTCCACAGCTTCCAGCCCAGCATGATCGGCATGGCGGTCTGGTCCAGCTGGACGCCGACCCATTCGGTGGTGCCGTCCACCCAGGTCTTCTGCAGGAACCAGCCGCCGACGCCGGTGTTGCCCGCCATGCCGGCCTTGACCTGCACCTGGGGCAGGTAGTGGAACGCCGCCAGCGGCGTCTGCTTGTCGCCCAGGGCGGCCAGGGCCATGGCGCACTGGTAGAAGTCGCGCGGCCAGACGGCCTTGTAGCCGGTCGAGGGCTTGGAGGCGTCGACGGTGTCGCCCCACGGATTGGACAGCGAGGCGATCAGGGCGCCGGCATAGGTGCGGTCCTCCTGGACCTTCAGCATCAGGGCGCTGGCCTGGACCAGCTTGCCGCCGTCCTCCGAGACCTCGCGCAGGCGCGGCAGCTCGGTCAGCGAGGCCAGATAGTCCTCCCAGCCGACGCGGTCGCCCTCGCCGTTGTAGCGGGCCAGCACCTCGTCATAACCGGTCTTCAGTGTGGCGGACGCGGCCTGGTCGGCGGCCTGGGCGTCGCCGCCGAAGCCGATGGCGAAGTCGTAGGTCGCCTCGCCCGAGGCCTGCTCCGGCAGCTGGGCGGTCAGCACGATCGCGCCCGTGGCCGAGGCGCCGCCGGTCAGGGCCGCCGGCTTCACGGCCGCGAGGGCGTCGGCGCCGAGCGGCGCGGCGACGGCCTTCACGAACGGCTTGCCGCCCTTCAGGCTCAGGAACGCCTTGCCCTCCGAAGCGGTCAGGGCGGCGGCGGTCGCCGCGCCCGTGTCGCCGCCGCCGGTGTTGGCCATGTGCGGCTCCAGCACCAGGAACGGCGTCACCGGCCCCTTCAGCGCGCGGACCGTGACCCGCACGACCAGGGCGTTGCGGTCCGGGTCGGTGAAGATCCGCTTCTCGATCTCGAACCGGCCCTGCTTGTCGGTGGTCGTCACCTTGTAGGCCGGCGACAGCGGCCGGCCGGCGGCGTCGACGTGCAGGTATTCGGTCTTGGAGGTGGTGTCGGCGCCCTCGACGGCCAGGCCGGTCGAGGTCTTCACCGCCACCCGAAGCTGCTTGATCTGGGCCTCGTGGATCAGGCCGTACATGGTCTCGGTCAGGGTCCCGTCGGCGATCGAGAACCACACCTTCGACACCGCGCCGGTCGGGCCGCCGTCCTTGTAGGCGCCGTCGACATAGGCCTCGTAGGACGCGCCGACTCCGGTCTTGGCGGCATAGGCCCAGGTGGTCGGGGTCTCGGCGCAGGCGGCGCTTCCCAGAGCGGTCGCGGCCGTCGAGGCCAAGGCGAGTATCTTCAGGCAACGCATGGAACTACCTCGTGAAATGGCGACGTCGACAAGGACGCGGATCAAGCTTTTGAGAGTGCTTCGGGAGACGGAGCCGCGGCGGCCAGCGCCCTGGGCTCGCCCACGTCGCGGACCAGGAACACGCAGGCGGCCGCGGCCAGCATCGAACCGCCGCCCAGGATCAAGGCCCAGATCGCCTGACCGTCGAAGAACGTCTTGAGCAGCACGCCCAGGATGGTCGCGGCCAGCAGCTGCGGGATGACGATGAAGAAATTGAAGATGCCCATATAGACGCCCATCTTCGGGCCCGGCACCGCGCCCGACAGGATCGAGTACGGGGCCGACAGGATCGACGACCAGGCAAAGCCCACGCCGATCATCGGGATCCACAGCAGCACCGGGTCGCGGATCAGGGGGAACGCCGCCAGGCCCAGACCGCCCAGGCCCAGACACAGAGCGTGGCTGGCCTTGCGGCCGACGGCGCGGGCGATCAGCGGGATCACCAGGGCCGCCAACGCCGCCACGCCGTTATAGAGGGCGAACAGCACCCCCACCCAGTCGGCGCCGTCGTTATAGGCCCGCGAGGCGGTGTCCGTGGCATGGTAGTGGAAGGCGGTGACGGCCGGGGTGGTGTAGATCCACAGGGCGAACAGGCCGAACCACGAGAAGAACTGCACCACCGCCAGCTGTTTCATGGTGTCGGGCATGCGGAACAGATCCTCGACCACCTCGGAGAAGCCATTGGCGGTCTTCCCGCCCCGCCGCAGCAGGCCGGCGGCGATCTGGGCCAGGCCGAACGCCCCGAGCATGGCGGCCAGGACATAGACCTCCTTCTCCAGCCGCGTGGCGAAGATCGCGACGGCCAGAACGACGCCCGCCAGGGTCCAGACGACACCGCCGACCATGTAGGCCCGCACGGCGCGGGTGGGCGTGTCGGCCGCCATGGACGGCGCCTCGCCCTTCCGCGCCCGCTCGGCGGCCTCGAAAGCGGCCATCTGGTCGGGGCTGTATTCACGGGTGGTGAACACCGTCCACAGCACCGCCAACAGCACGCCCGCCGCGCCGACGTAGAAAGCGATGTGCACGGACAGCGGCACGCCGCCGCCCTCCACCGCGTTGCTGATGCCGAACCAGCGGGTCAGCATCCACGGCAGGGCCGAGGCCAGGACCGCGCCCGTGCCGATGAAGAAGCTCTGCATGGCGTAGCCCGAGGCGCGTTGCTCATCGGGCAGGTTGTCGCCGACGAAGGCGCGGAACGGCTCCATGGTGATGTTGATCGAGGCGTCCATCACCCACAGGGCGGCCGCTGCGATCCACAGCACGGGGGCGTTGGGCATGACCAGCAGGGCGGCGCTGGTCAGGATCGCGCCCCAGAAGAAGTACGGACGCCGCCGGCCCAGACGCCCCCAGGTCTTGTCGCTGAGATAGCCGATGATCGGCTGCACCAGCAGGCCGGTGGCCGGCGCGGCGATCCACAGGATGGCCAGCTGGTTGACCTCGACGCCGAGGCTCTGGAAGATTCGCGAGGTGTTGGCGTTCTGCAGGCCGAAGCCGATCTGGATCCCGAAGAACCCGAAGCACATGTTCCAGATCTGGAAGAAATTCAGCCGGGCCTTGGTCGCCATCCGCTCCCCCTGTGACGCCCCGTTGACCAAGGCGCTTGCGCAAATTTTTTCAGCGCTTTGTGTTGGGGCATTTGTGCACGCGGCGATCACGCTGGCAACGGGATTTTCCAATATTCCCGCGCATTATCAGGACGAAATGGCGAGGATTTCCCAACCACGCCCTTGCCTCGATGCGAGTTACGGCGGGCGCGTCATCGCTGAAACGTCAGGAAATTGCATAAATTTTCAAGACCGAACGCACAACCGCCGCGGCGCCGCGTCGACGGCGCTTGAAAACCATGGCCACGGCGCCTTAACAAAGGTCTGAAAAGATTTGCGGCAAAATTTGCAGCAACGACGACGGACGGGGCGGACAGGACAGTGACCAAGGGCGCGACGCGGCTTGAAGACCTAGCCAAGCTGGCCGGGGTGTCGATCTCCACGGCCTCGCGGGCGCTGAACGACAGTCCGGCGGTCAACACGCGCACCAAGCAGCTGATCTGGAAGCTGGCGCGCGAGATGGACTATCCGTTCCGCCGCTACATGCCCGCCGGCCCGATCGGCGCCGAGGGCACGATCGCCATCGTCGTGCCTCGGCCCCAGGGCCGCGAGGGCCGGCTGTCGGACCCGTTCTTCCTCGAGCTCCTGGCCGGGGTCGGCGAGGCGGCGCGTGAACGGGGATGCGACCTGGTGATCAGCCACGTGGCCCCGACCAGCTTCGAGGACCTGTCGGTGGCCATGACCACCAGCCGCGCGGACGGGGTGATCTTCCTGGGCCAGAGCTGGCTGCACACCGCCTTCAACCGCCTGGCCGAGACGGAGGGCCGCTTCGTGGTCTGGGGGGCGCAGCTGCCCGACCAGGCCTATTGCTCGGTGGGCTCGGACAATCCGCTGGGCGCCAAGCGCGCGACGCTGCATCTGGCCCGCCTGGGCCGCAAGCGCATCGTCTTCCTGGGCGACACCGAGGCCCCCGAGGCCATGCAGCGCCACCGCGGCTATCTGGACGCCGTCGAGCAGTTCGGCCTGGGCGTCGATCCGGAACTGATCGTGCCGGCCCATTTCGAGGTCGAGTCGGCCGAGGCCAGCGTCGACTCGCTGATCCAGCGCGGGGTGAAGTTCGACGGCGTGGTCGCCGCCTCCGACCTGATCGCCCTGGGGGCCATCCGCGCCCTGCAGCACGCGGGCCTGTCGACACCGCGCGACGTCTCGGTGATCGGCTATGACGACGTGCCGTTCGCCCGCTATTCGCGCCCGGCGCTCAGCACCATCTCGCAGGACACCGCCAAGGCCGGGCGGCTGATGGTGTCCAAGCTGCTGGACGCCAGCGGCCAGGGCGCCAGCCGCTCGGAACGCGTGCCGACCGACCTGATCATCCGCGAGTCCTGCGGGGGCTAGCGAGCTCCCTGCCCTTTACGGGACGAACACCTCGCGGGTGTCCATGCGCACGTTGCGGACGGCGCGGCAGGCGTCCTCGGCCGCCCGATCGCGCTCCGGCTTGAAGCTCAGCAGCAGCGAACGTCGCCGCGCGCCGGAGCGGTTGCGGGTCGCGCCATGCAGAAGGTCGGCGTCGAACACCAGGATGTCCCCCGCCTCGCCCGCCAGGGTCAGGGACAGGGCCTCGTCCGGCTCGCCGCCCCCATCGCCGCCCAAGTCGCCGGGATCGAGATGGCGCGGCACCACGCGGGTGGCGCCGTTGTCCGGCCCGTAGGGGTCCAGGAAGACCAGGGCGCCGACGGCGTGCAGCCCCGCGCCGTCGCGATGCAGGCGCTGATGGCCGCCGTCCGGCAGCGGCTCGCGGCCTTCGACCTGGGAGAGGAAGAACGGACCGCCCAGCATCCGCCCCGCCGCCGCCAGCAGGGAGGGCTGTCGGCAGGTCCGCTGCACCGTGGGGTCCAGATCGACCAGGGCGTGACGCCAGCCGGGGCCTCGCGGCGCGACGGCCAGTTGGTCATGGGTCCCCACGCCGATGTCGAACGCGGCGCGCAGGGCGTCACGCCAGGCCTCGGGCACGGCGCCCCGCAGCAGCAGATAGCCGTCGCGGTCCAGGGCGGCGGCTTGCTCGGCCTCCAGCGGATCGACCTTGGTGGGCGTCAGGAGATCGCTCATGGCTTGAGCTTAGCAACCCTGGGTCCCTTTTGAAGTGGGGATGGACCGCTGTCCAAGGATCGACGCTCCGTTGGCGCGGCCCGGACCGGACGCCCCAGACCCGACGATAGCACGCGGCGAAGGTCCGGTTTCCGGTCTGGTGTCGATGCCCGCAACCGACCCTGAGCGGACCCCGGGGAGGTCAGCCTTCGCGCCCTAGTCGTGAGGCCGCTTAGGGAAGCCACCAAGGAGCAGATGGAGGGGGATCGATGATCCTCGCCGCGTGACGTGCTCGGAGGCCGACGACTAGCACGGCCGATACTAGGACCATTGCTAGCAATGCCGGGAAACGAACGGCCGAGGATTTGCTCTCTGGTGACCATGTCGAGACGAATACGAAAGCCGCTACGAGAAAGCCGAGGCAAGACACAAGAATAATCGCTCGGATACCAGAACGGCGGATTTCACCTCGGTAAAGCTCGAAGCCGGCGAGGCCTAAAAGCAAGGTTGGTACGGATAGCCACAGCTGGTGGAACAGAAGATAGCCAATTGCGAGTATGGCCACAGCGAGACCCATCAGCGTCCCGCCAATCCACCTCAATGCCAACTCAGCCTGTTCGGCGTCGGAGAGCTTCCCAGCTAAAGCTGGCCACAACCTCATAGCGCGCAACACTCCCGACTCGACCCGAAAACGCTACCTTAGCGAACGTCCGCTTCCCACCCATAGGCGACGCCTAAGAGGTCCGCTACTAAGCAGCTCGGGTTGCCGCCAACGGTTTGCGCGCTGCGCGTCGGACCCGCTTTGATCTCGCTAGGTGAGTGAACTGGAATGGATTGGCAGCCAAAACTGAGCGGCAGGCTCCTCAACTTGCGTCCGGTGGTGGCAAGCGACTGGGAAGGCCTGTTTTCAGTGGGCTCCGATCCGCAGGTGTGGGCGGGCCATCCGGATCGCGACCGGTACTTGCTCGACAAGTTTCGGGCCTATTTCGAAGATGGCCTGAGCTCCGGCGGCGCCTTGGTCGCGGTCGAGGCGGCGTCGGGAAGGATCATGGGCTGGTCGCGCTATTCCCCCCAATTCGTCGAGCCGAACGAAGTCGAGATCGGCTGGACCTTCCTGGGGCGGGAATGGTGGGGCGGGGTGTTCAACGCGGAGATGAAGCAGCTGATGCTCCAACACGCATTCGGCGTCGTGGACCGGGTGCTGTTTCGCATCGCGGAATCAAACCTGAGGTCTCGCCGCGCCGCGGAAAAAATCGGCGCGACGCTGCTGGCGGAACGCCCCGCTCCCGTGGAGCCCGGATCCGAGAAACATCTCTTCTATGGGATTGAGCGGCGCGGCTTCACGCCGGCCTGAGATGAGACGCGCACGCTCCCTGTCCGAAGAAAAGTTAGCGTGTTGCGTTCACCGGTTGAGCCCACCACCCTTCTCGGACCTTCGAAGAGGCGGCTTGGAGTGATCGGCCGCGTCCGCCGCCTGGCCGCGGGCTTGAAGAAACTTATCCCCATCGCTCCCGGCGTGTTTCTCCAACGAATTCAACGCCTAAAATCCACTTATCCTCCCGCTCTCCCGCCGCCGCATAATCAGCTCATCTCAAGGCGATGGGGAGGGCGCTAAGGCCTGCGACCTTCGCGGCCTTGGGGTGCGGTCGAGCGGGCGCGCTCGTCGGCGGCGGTCGGCGTCTCTTCGGGGGCGGCGGTCGCCAACTTCATCCATCTGGGGCCGGCCGGGCATGGAACACTAAAACGGCGTTGGATTGAGGGCTGGCGGCGCGACAGGCCTGCGGTGACGCAGGCGTTCCGGGACCGGGCGACGCGAGCCCGGCCCGCCCGTCGGGGGCCAAGACCGGCGAGGCCTGAACAGGGCCGATCGCCGGACGCTCCCGGATAACGATCGCGCGGAGCGTCGGTCCTGGTCGAAAAACGGTATTTCTTCAAACAGCTTCCGGGCTCGGCCCGGCGCTCCGCGTCCCTCCCCGAACTTCAGCGGCTTTCCGCGTGAGGCGGCCAAGTCGTGTCCAGAGGCTGGGGACAGGCCCATGGGCCTGTCCCCGTCCGCGCTTCAGGCCTTCCGCGCCACCAGCCCGGCCATCGGCGGCAGAGCGCCCTCGCCGGCCAGGTTGACGCTGTCGACGATCCGCCAGCCGGCCGGCAGGTCCCAGGCGGTCGTTTCGAAACCCAGGTTGAAGGCGCACAGCACCTGATCCGCGCCCTCGCCGCGCAGGAAGACCAGCAGCGGCTCGGGGGCGTCGACCAGGGTCATGCCGCCCGTCCGCAGGCCCGGCAGCTGGCGGCGCAGGGCGACGACGCGGCGGGTCACGTTCAGGGTCGAATCGCCGTCGCGCTCCTGGCGGTCGACGGCCAGGTCGATGTGCGAAGGGTCGATCGGCAGCCAGGGCTCGACCTTGGAGAAGCCGGTGTGGGCGGCCACGGCCACCCAGGGCATCGGCGTGCGGGCGCCGTCGCGGCCCAGGGTCTCGGGCCAGTTGGCGATCGCCTCGGGATCGCGCAGCCGGTCGTAGGGCACCTCGGCCTGGGGCAGGCCCAGTTCCTCGCCCTGGTAGATGAAGACATTGCCGCGCAAGGACACCAGCAGCAGCAGCGACATTTCGGCGAAGGCCTTGGGATCGCGTCCCCGGGCCCAGCGCGACACCGCCCTCGGCGCGTCATGGTTCGAGAACGTCCAGGACGGCCAGCCCTGCCCTTCCCCGCCCGGCCACATGGCCGCGCCCTGCCGGATCAGGTCCGCAGCCAGGGTGTCGGCATAGAGGTAGAGGAAGCCGTAGGCGCTGTGCAGGCGGTCGGGGCCCTGGGTGTACAGCTTCATCTCGCTGTCGGCCCGCTCGCCCCCGACCTCGGCGACCATGAACCGGCCGCCGTACGACTCGCCCAGCTGGCGCAGCCGCGTCAGGAAGGCCGGGATGTCGTCGTGCGACTGGTTGTACAGGTGGTGCTGGAAGTCGAACGGCCGGGTGCGCTTGCCCTCGCCGTTCAGGATCGGCGGATTGTCGGTCAGGGCCTTGTCGTGCATCGCGAAATTGATCGCGTCGAAGCGGAAGCCGTCGACCCCGCGGTCCAGCCAGAATCGCGCCGTGGCGACCAGGGCGTCCTGCACCTGCGGGCTGTGGACGTTGAGGTCGGGCTGGGCCGACAGGAAGTTGTGCAGATAGTACTGACGACGGCGCGCGTCCCAGGTCCAGGACGGACCGCCGAACACCGACTGCCAGTTGCTGGGCGGCGAGCCGTCCGGCTTGGCGTCGGCCCAGACGTACCAGTCGGCCTTGGGGTTGGTGCGGTCCTGGCGGCTGGCCTTGAACCAGGGGTGCTCGTCGGAGGTGTGCGAGAACACCTGGTCGATGATCACCTTCAGGCCCAGGGCGTGGGCCTTCTCGATCAGCCGGTCGAAGTCGGCCAGGGTCCCGAAGATGGGATCCACGTCCTCGTAGTTCGAAACGTCGTAGCCGAAGTCCTTCATCGGCGAGGTGAAGAACGGCGACAGCCAGATGGCGTCCACGCCCAGCGAGGCGACGTGCTCCAGGTGCGCGGTGACGCCCGGCAGGTCGCCCACGCCGTCGCCGTTGGTGTCGGCGAAGCTGCGCGGATAGACTTGGTAGATCACCGCGCCGCGCCACCAGTCGCGGTCGTGGGCCAGATCGGTAGACGGCTTTGAAAGGGTCTCGACCGTCACTGGCCAACCTCCGAAACGCAAATCATGTAATCGAGCGGGCCGATCTCGACCCGATAGCTGCCCGGCGCCGTGACGGCGGCCGCGCAGGAACCGTGGGCCGAACGCCAGGTCCGCGAGGTCGCGTCGACCTCGACCTGGACGGTGATCGGCGTCAGCCCGGTATTGAACGCCACCAGGGTCTCGCCGGCCGGCGTCATCCGCGACACCGCGAACAGGCCCGGCTTGTCGCCGGCGGCCCGCACGACCTGGCGGCCGCCGCGCAGGGCCGGCTCGGCGGCGCGCAGCCGCGCCATGGCCGAGATCGTCTTGTAGAGCGCCCCGTCGGTCTTGAAGTGATCGCCCGCCGCCGAAGCGCCGTCGACCAGCCGGGCGGAGGCGTATTCGTCGACCCGGGTCGCGAACATGTCCTGGCGGGCGTCCTTGTCGCCGCCCGTCCCGACCAGCCCCTGCTCGTCGCCATAATAGAGGACCGGCGCGCCGCGGGTGAACATCAGGAAGGCGTGGGCCAGGACCACCCGCCGGGCGATCTCCGCGTCCGAGGCCTCGGGATGGGCGGCGCGCACGAAGTGGCCGATCCGGCCCATGTCGTGATTGCCCAGGAAGGTCGGCAGCTGCAGCGCCGCCTGGGCGCCGCCCTCGTAGAGCGCGTCCTGCGCGAACAGGTGCGCCAGGACGTCGGTCCCGGTCTTGCCGTTGACGACGTCGGCCACCGCGCCCTGGAAGGCGAAGTCGAGCACGGCGGGATAGCCGTCCACCCGCGTGAACCTGGCCAGCATTCCCGGCTCGGTTTCAGCGACCTCGCCGAAGATGTGGAAGTTCGGGATGCCTCGCGCCCTGGCCCGAGCCAGCATGGCCGGCACGAAGGCCTGCCAGAATTCCGGGTTCACGTGGCGGGCGGTGTCGATCCGGTAGCCGTCGATCCCGAAATCGTCGATCCACTGGCCGTAGATGTCGATGAAGCCCTGCACGACGCGCGGGTTCTCGGTGGCCAGGTCGTCCAGGCCCGAGAAGTCGCCATAGGTCGAGCTCTCGCCCACGAACCGGCTGTTGCCGCGGTTGTGGTACCAGATCGGGTCGTTCAGCCAGGCCGGCGCCTTGACCGTCGCCTCGCCCTTCGGGACGTAGGGCTGGTAGGCGAAATCGGGCCGGGTCAGCCGCGCGAAGTTCTCGGCCGTCCGCCGCCCATCGCCCAAGAAGGCGTCGCCCAGGAAGCCGTCGTTGATCGCGGGGCCTCGCGGCCCGCCCTTCCGCACGAACGGATAGTCGGCCTTGGACCGGTAGTCGCAACCGGTGGCCGGGCAGTCGCGGTACTGGATCACGTCGGCGGTGTGGTTGGCGACGATGTCCAGATAGACCTTGAGGCCGCGCGCATGGGCGGCGTCGACGAAGGTCTTCAGCTCGGCCCGCGTGCCGAGGTGAGGATCCACGTCCGTGAAGTCGGTGATCCAGTAGCCATGATAGCCGGCGGACTCCTGGCCGGGCGGCCCCTGCACCACCTTGTTCCTGAAGATCGGCCCCAGCCAGATCGTCGTCGCGCCAAGGCCCTGGATATAGTCGAGCCTGGCGGTCAGGCCGGCGATGTCGCCGCCGTGATAGAAGCCCTTGTCGGCGGGATCGAAGCCCGTCTTCAGCCGATCGCCGACCAGATCTCCAGCGGGGCCGCCGCGATCATTGGTCGCGTCGCCGTTGGCGAAGCGGTCGGGCAAGACGAAATAGATCACCTCGTCCTGCGGCGCGCGATCCAGATAGGCCTGGCGAACGGGCGTCGCGGCCTGCGCGAAACTGACGGTCGTGATCGCGGCGGCGGCGAACGCGAAGAGCGCCGATCGACTCACCCATGCCCCCGGGATTCCCACGCCTCTAGCCCCCTTCCCTCTTCACGCGGATCGGTCGGTAAAGCGCCGATCCATTGTTTGCAATCTTTTGCAGAAACCACGCAACCCTGTCAATCGACCTCTCATCACTCCAAAAGCGAGAATTTCTCCCGTATTTCGGCAAATGCGGCGCGACGACCTCGACCAAAAAGCCACACATGACATTTTGTCCATTTTTCCAGTTGCAATCGAATGTGTTTATTTGCAGTAATTTTCACAACGAAGCTTGGATCATCGCGGCGGAACCGCGAGAACCGATTGGGAGGGAGCATCAGATGACGACCAATTCCATGCCGCGCCGAACGCGGCTGATGAGCGGAGCCGCCACCGGCCTCGCGCTGCTTTTGACGGCCACCGGCGCCGCGCACGCTCAACAAGCATCCACGCCGAGCACCGACACCGTCGAGGAGATCACCGTCACCGGGATCCGCGCCGGCATCGAAAACGCCATCGCGCTGAAAAAGTCCTCCAGCTCGATCGTCGAGGCCGTGTCGGCCGAAGACATCGGCAAGCTGCCCGACATCTCGATCGCCGAATCCCTGGCCCGCCTGCCCGGCCTGACCGCCCAACGCCTGGACGGACGCGCCCAGTCGATCTCGATCCGCGGCCTGGGCCCCGACTACAACACCGTGCTGCTGAACGGCCGCGAGCAGGTCTCGACCGGCGACAACCGCGGCGTGGAGTTCGACCAGTATCCGTCGGAAATCCTCAGCGGCGTGCTGGTCTACAAGACCCCTGACGCGGCCCTGATCGGCCAAGGCCTGGCCGGCACCGCCGACCTGCAGACCATCCGCCCGCTGAAGTACGGCAAGCGCGTCCTGTCGGCCAACGCCCGCTACGAGTTCAACAGCGAAGACAAGCTGAACCCGGACGCCAAGGACAGCGGCCACCGCCTCAGCGCCACCTTCGTCGACCAGTTCCTGAACGACACGCTGGGCGTCGCCGTCGCGGTCTCGGACATCTCGACCCCGACCCAGAGCCGCCGCTTCAACGCCTGGGGCTATCCGACCACCGCCTCCGGCGATCTGGTTATCGGCGGCGCCAAGCCGTACGTGCAATCCAACAATCTCAAGCGCACCGGCGTGATCGGCGTGCTGGAATACGCTCCGACCGACAAGTTCCGCACCTCGCTCGACCTCTACTATTCGGAGTTCCGCGAGAAGCAGATCCTGCGCGGCATCGAGCTGCCGCTGTTCTGGAGCTCCGCCATGCTCCAGCCCGGCTACACCGCCGAGGGCGGCCTGATCACCCAAGGGACCTACACCGGCGTGAAGGGGGTCATGCGCAACGACCTCAACACCCGCGACACCACCCTGAAGTCGGTCGGCTGGAACACCGCCTACGACACCGACAACGGCTGGACGCTGATGGCGGACCTCAGCCACTCGGAAGCCAAGCGCACCGACGTGATCTTCGAGTCCTATTCGGGCACGGGTCCCGCCGGCGTCGGCGCCACCGACACCATGACCTTCAACACCACGCCGGGCGCGGGCACCACCTTCGGCTCGACGCTGGACTACACCGACTCGACCCTGTTCGTGCTGACCGACCCCCAAGGCTGGGGCGGCGGGGCGGCCGGCGGGGCCTTGACCCAGGCGGGCTTCTACAACACCCCCTCGATCAACGACGAGCTCAACGCCATCCGCCTGAGCGCCAAGCGCGACCTGACCTGGGGCCCGATCAACAAGGTCGAGTTCGGCTACAACGCCAGCCGCCGCGAGAAGTCCAAGGAAGTGCACGAAAGCTTCCTGACCTTCGGCGGCCGCATCGCCGACGGCGCGCCGCTCAGCCGTCCGATCCCCAAGGAAGCGCTGCTGGGCACGGTCAGCCTGGAGCTGATCGGCATCAAGGCCATGCTGGCCTATGATCCGACCTATCTGCTCGACCACGGCTACTACACGCTGATCGCCGACCAGAACCCGGCCGTCCAGACCCGCAACTGGGCGGTGAAGGAAGACGTCCAGGTCGCCTACGCCAAGTTCAACATCGACAGCACGGTCGGTTCGATCCCGGTCACCGGCAACACCGGCCTGCAGGTGGTCTATACCGACCAGTTCTCGACCGGCACGAAGGTCAATCCGGCCGACACCGCCCACCCGACCAGCAACGATGGCGGCGACAAGTACACCTATGTGCTGCCCAGCCTGAACCTGACGTTCGACCTGAGCAACGAGACCTTCCTGCGGTTCGGCGCGGCCCGCACCCTGGCCCGAGCCCGCATGGACGAGATGCGCGCCAGCCAGTCGTTCAACATGAACAACGGCAACCTCACGTCGACCGACCCGAACAACTCGTTCTTCAGCACCGACGGCGGCAATCCCGAGCTGCGGCCCTACATCGCCGACGGCGTCGACATCGCGCTCGAGAAGTACTTCGGCCGCTCGGCCTACATCTCGGCCGCCGGCTTCTATAAGCACCTGTCGAATTTCGTGAATTCCAGCTCGTCGCACATCGAGGACTTCTCGGCCTTCGTGCCGCTGCTCAGCCCGGCGCAACAAGCGGCTTTGGGCACGACCCAGGGCCTGGCCAAGGGTCCCGAGAACGGCAAGGGCGGCTTCATCCGCGGGATCGAACTGTCGGCCTCGATCCAGGGCGACATCTTCTATGAACCCCTGCGCAACTTCGGCCTGATCGTCAGCGGCTCGTACACCGACAGCGAGGTCAAGCTGGACGAGAACTCGGCTCCGATCTCGATGCCCGGCCTCTCGGAAAAGGTGGTCAACACCACCTTCTATTACGAGAATAACGGCTTCAACGCCCGGATCAGCAACCGCTATCGCAGCAAGTTCCTGGGCGAAGTGGCCGGCCTCAGCGCCGCGCGGATCTACCGGACCGTCGACAGCGAGTCCGTGCTCGACGCCCAGATCGGCTACGAGTTCCGCCAAGGCCCGCTGGATGGTCTGTCGCTGCTGCTGCAGGCCAACAACATCACCGACGAGCCGTTCAAGACCTACGAGAACGGCGATCCTCGCCGGACCATCGACTACCAGAAGTACGGCACCACCTACATGGTCGGCGTTTCGTACCGGTTCTAAGCAGACATCTCCCCTGCGACCTCCCCGCCGGCTCCGTCCGGCGGGGATTTTCTTTTAGGGGTGGGTGCGTCAGGACTCTTCCAAAGAGAAGAGCTCAAAGGGAAGAGGCGCGGGAATGACCGACAACAGGATCGGGTCGGTGGTCGTGGTCGGCGGCGGTACGGCGGGCTGGATGAGCGCGGCGTTGTTGGCCCGGGCCCTGGGCGACACGGTCCGCATCCGCCTGGTGGAGTCCGAGGAGATCGGAGCCGTCGGGGTCGGCGAGGCCACGATCCCGCAGATCCGCCACTTCAACGCCTTCCTGGGCCTGGACGAGAACACCTTCCTGGCGGCCACCCAGGGCACGATCAAGCTGGGCATCGAATTCGTCGACTGGCGCTCGCCCGGCCAAAGCTACCTCCACGCCTTCGGCGACATCGGACGTCCGCTGGGCGCCGTGCCGTTCCACCACTACTGGCTGGCGGGCCGACCGAAGGGCGACGACCATTCGCTCTGGGACTATTCGCTCAATGCGCGGGCCGCCTTCGCCGGGCGCTTCGACCGGACGGTCCGCAAGGCCGGCGGCGCGGCCGAACCGCTGACCCACGCCTTCCAATTCGACGCCGCCCTCTATGCCCGCTTCCTGCGCGCCCACGCCGAGCGCCTGGGCGTGGTCCGCACCGAGGGCAAGATCCTGAGCACGGCGCTGCGCGAGCCCGACGGCTTCGTGCGCTCGGTGACGCTGGAGAGCGGCGAGGTCGTCGAGGGCGACTTCTTCATCGACTGCTCGGGCTTTCGCGGCGTGCTGATCGAGCAGGCTCTGAAGACCGGCTACGAAGACTGGTCCGACCTGCTGCCCTGCGACCGCGCCATCGCCGTCCCCACGGCCAATGTCGAGCCGCCGCGCCCCTACACCCAGGCCATCGCCCGCCCCGCCGGCTGGCAGTGGCGCATTCCGCTGCAGCACCGCACGGGCAACGGCCACGTGTTCTGCAGCCGGTTCATCAGCGAGGACGAAGCCGTCGCCCAACTGACGGCCAATCTCGAAGGCGAAATGCTGGCCGAGCCTCGGACGCTGAAATTCGTCACCGGCCGCCGCAACAAGTTCTGGAACAAGAACGTCCTGGCCCTGGGCCTGGCCAGCGGTTTCATGGAGCCGCTGGAGTCGACCAGCATCCACCTGATCCAGTCGGGCCTGTCACGCCTGCTCAACCTGTTCCCGGACAAGGGTTTCGCCCAGCGCGACATCGACGAGTACAACCGCCAGGCCGGACTGGAGTACGAGCGCATCCGCGACTTCCTGGTGCTGCACTACTGGGCCAACCAGCGCCAGGAGCCGTTCTGGAAAGCCTGTCGCGAGACGGCGGTCCCCGCGGATCTGATCCGCAAGGTCGAGCTCTTCCGCGCCCATGGCCGGCTGTTCAAGGAGCCCGACGACCTTTTCCTCGAGGCCAGCTGGCTGCAGGTGCTGGTGGGCCAAGGCATAATGCCGGACGGCTGTCACCCGATGACCGGCCAGCTCACCGACGACCAACTGCTGGGCTTCCTGGCCGACCTGCGCAAGATCACCGCCGACGGCGCGGCCGCCCTGCCCGCCCATGGTGACTTCATCCGTCAGCAGTGCGCGGCCCGCTAGCTTGTCATCGGGCGTCCGGCCATGCTCACTCGGAGCCATGGTCGAGACCCTGTCGCACAAGCAAGCCCGCCGCATCGCCCTGGCCGCCCAGGGGTTCGCCGACGGCCGCCCCGCCCAGCCGACCCGCCGCCACCTGACCGCCGTCATCGAGCGGCTGGCCCTGTTGCAGATCGACAGCGTCAACGTCGTTTCGCGTTCACACTACCTGCCGCTGTTCTCGCGTCTGGGCGCCTATCCACGCGCCCTGCTGGAAGACCTGGCCTGGGGCAAGAAGCCGACGCTGTTCGAGTATTGGGGTCACGAGGCCTCGCTGATGCCGTTGGACCTGCAGCCTCTGCTGCGCTGGCGGATGGAGGACGCCCGCAACGGGGTCGGGGTCTGGAAGGGCGTCGCCGGGTTCCTGGCCGGACACCGGCCGTTCATCGACAAGGCCCTGGCGGCGATCCACGAGCGCGGCCCCCTGTCGGCCGGCGAACTGGGCCTGGGCGAGCGCGGTCAAAGCGGCTGGTGGGGCTGGAGCGAGGCCAAGCGCGCGACCGAATGCCTGTTCTGGGCCGGGGAGCTGACCACCGCCACCCGGCGCGGGACGTTCGAGCGCGTCTACGATCTTCCTGAAAACGTGCTGCCCAAGGCGATCTGGTCGGCGCCGACGCCCTCTCGCGAGGAGGCGCACCGGGTCCTGCTGCGGCGCGCGGCCCGCGCCCTCGGCGTCGCCACCGAGCGCGACCTGCGCGACTATTTCCGCATGGGGGTCGCCGACGCCCGGCGCGGCGTCGCGCAACTGGTCCAGAGCGGTGATCTCGTCCCGGTCGAGGTGGAGGGCTGGAGCCAGCCGGCCTATCTGGCGCCCGACGCCCGCAGGCCGCGCAAGATCACCGCCAACGCCCTGCTCTCCCCGTTCGACAATCTGATCTGGTTCCGCGACCGGGCCGAGCAATTGTTCGATGTCCGCATACGGTTGGAAATCTACACCCCCGCCCACAAGCGCACCCACGGCTATTACGTGCTGCCCTTTCTGCAAGGCGAGGCGATCACCGCGCGCGTCGATCTCAAGGCGGACCGCAAGGCGGGCCTGCTGCGGGTCCTCTCGGCCCATCGCGAGCCGACGGCCGACGCCGCCACGCCTTCGGCGCTGGCCGCCGAGCTTCGGCTCATGGCCGCGTGGCTGGGCCTCGCCGGCGTCGCGGTCGCGGCCAGCGGCGACTTGAGCTCCGCCCTGGCGGCGGAAATCGGCGGACATTGACTTTGGCCCGCCAAAGCCTATTTATCGCCACCTTCGGAGCAGGCTTGGCGAATCCGCGCCGCCCGTTCGCCCAAACACGGGCGGCTCCGGACTTCAGACCAGCGTGATATGACAGAATTTTCCGAACTCGGGCTTTCGCCCACGACCCTCCAAGCGGTCGCCGACACCGGCTATACGACAGCCACCCCCATCCAGGCCGCCGCCATTCCCGTGGCCCTGGCCGGCCAGGACGTGCTGGGCATCGCCCAGACCGGCACCGGCAAGACCGCCGCCTTCACCCTGCCCCTGATCGACAAGCTGATGAACGGCCGCGCCAAGGCGCGCATGCCGCGCGCCCTGGTCATCGCCCCGACCCGCGAGTTGGCCGACCAGGTCGCCTCCAGCTTCGAGAAGTACGCCAAGGGCACCAAGCTGTCCTGGGCGCTGCTGATCGGCGGCGTGTCGTTCGGCGACCAGGAGAAGAAGCTGGATCGCGGCGTCGACGTGCTGATCGCCACCCCGGGCCGCCTGCTCGACCACTTCGAGCGCGGCAAGCTGCTGATGACCGGCGTGCAGTTCCTGGTCGTCGACGAAGCCGACCGCATGCTGGATATGGGCTTCATTCCGGACATCGAGCGCATCTTCAAGATGACGCCGCCCAAGAAGCAGACGCTGTTCTTCTCGGCGACCATGCCGCCGGAAATCACCCGCCTGACCAAACAGTTCCTCAAGGATCCGGTGCGGATCGAGGCGGCGCGTCCGGCCACCACCAACGAGAACATCACCCAGCTGATGATCAAGGTGCCGTCGTCCGATCCGAAGGCCAAGCGTCTGGCGCTGCGGGCCCTGATCGAGAAGGCCCAGATCGAGACCGGCATCGTGTTCTGCAATCGCAAGACCGAAGTCGATGTCGTCGCCAAGTCGCTGAAGAGCCATGGCTTCGACGCCGCCGCCATCCACGGCGACCTGGACCAGAGCCAGCGCATGAAGACCCTGGCGGCCTTCCGCGACGGTTCGCTGAAGATCCTGGTGGCCTCCGACGTCGCCGCGCGCGGCCTGGACATCCCGGCCGTCAGCCACGTGTTCAACTACGACGTCCCGCACCACGCCGACGACTACGTTCACCGCATCGGCCGCACCGGCCGGGCCGGGCGTTCGGGCATCACCTACATGCTGGTGACCCCGGGCGACGACAAGGGCTTCGACAAGGTCGTCAAGCTGATCGGCTCGACCCCGACCGAAGAGAAGCTGGACCTCGACTATTCCAACGCCGTGACCGTGCGCCGCGAAGGCGACAGCAAGCGCGGCGGCGGGCGTGACCGCGACCGCTCCCCCCGTGGCGGCGAACGCGGCCGTGACCGCGACCGCAACCGCGCGCCGACCGAGCCTTCGGCCGTCGCCGCCGCCAATCTCGAAGCCGCCATCGCCGGCGAGCCGATCCCCTCGATCCCTGGGGCGGCTCCGGGCGAAGCGCCTTCCAAGCGCCCTGCCCGCGTCCGCAAGCCGCGCGGCGAGCAGGCCGTGACCGCGACGGTCGAAGCCGAAGCGCCGGTCGTCGCCGAAGCGCCCCCCGCCGCCGAGCGCGGTCGTCGCGACCGTGGCG
This sequence comes from Caulobacter sp. Root1455, assembly GCF_001426905.1. Classification (GTDB taxonomy): domain Bacteria; phylum Pseudomonadota; class Alphaproteobacteria; order Caulobacterales; family Caulobacteraceae; genus Caulobacter. The sequence goes on along the minus strand of NZ_LMFQ01000004.1, from coordinate 941 downwards.
GCTCGTCGCGTGATCGTGGGCGCCAGCCGCGCGTCGAGCAGGACGCCGTCGCCGAGCAACCGGCCGTCGAAGCCGCCCCGATCGCCGAGCGCGCCCCGCGTCCGGAACGCGCCGAAGGCGACCGCCCGGCCCGCCGCGAGCGTGGCCGCGATCGCGATCGTCGTCCCGAGCGCGGCGAACAGCCCCGCGTCGAGGCCGAGCGCGCCCCCGCGTCTCGCGCCGAGCCTGCCCGCGCTGAACAAGAACGTCCCGTCCGGGGCGCGCCGCTGCCCGTGCGCGGCGTCCAGCCGGTCCGCGGCCGCGAGGACGACGACGACCGCCGCGTCGTGGGCTTCGGCAACGAAACCCCGGCCTTCCTGATGCGCGCCCCGCCGCGCCTGGCCCCGGCCAGCGACAGCGAAGACTAGGCGTCAAGCCACCGCTCAAGATTGCGCCCGCCCTTCCGGATCGGAGGAGCGGGCGTTTTCGTGCCTGGCTGGCGGATCAATCGCAGGGCCCCGACGGGGACGTGCTCTCACACCGCTGCGTCGACCGGGTTGCAAAGGGCTTGCCGTGAGTGCGCGTCCCCGTCGGCGGGCGTCTACGCCCGGCGGATAGCGGACGAAGTTAAGCGATTTCAACGTCCTGAACTTTCTCGACCCGATTTGGTCCTCACCCCTTTCGGCCACCCGCATAATGCTCCCACCTGAAGGCATGGGGAGGGCGCACGTACGGCGACCGCTGCGGCTTTCGGGGGTGGTCGAGCGGGAAGCGCTCGTCGGTGGTCTTCAGTGACGCTTCGGGCGTCCACGGCAGGTTCCCTGCAACACGGGACGAAGCCCTGGCGGCGAAGGATCGGCGAGAGCGGCAGGCCTGGGCTGAAATCGCCCAGGCGGTCCGGAGAGCGCCAACTCTCCGCCCGTCGGGGGCCTCCATCGGAGCGGGTTAAAAATCCGCGATCC
>NZ_LMFQ01000003.1 GCF_001426905.1 Caulobacter sp. Root1455 | reverse complement strand
GTTTGAGTGTGCGTTTCGGCTAGACCTGACCGCTCCGCGAAACCGTTCTTCTCAAGGGACGGCGACTGAGGGCTTGTTTCATCCCGGTCGACGTTCTCCCTCGGGCGGGCAGGATCAAAGTCGCCCGGAAGGGGCCGTCGGCGACTCCGACTGATCCTCGAACAGGCCGGTTTGAACTCCCGGCCCCGTCAACCCGCCTGTCCCGCCATCGTCCCCGCCGGGCCTTGGAGCCTTCTGAGCCCCGCCGCCARACGCGATCCGATCGCCAAGGCCAGGCGGCCCCGCTCGGTTCCATCCCCATCGCCTGCTCGGGCCGGTACCAAGAGCCCTCCCCGTGATGGAGACAGCTCTGATTATGCGGGCGGTTTGAGGTTCGAGGATTTGTGACGCTGTTTTTTCTTCAGGGCGTTGGGAAGGTTGGGGTTTCTCGCGGCGCTGACGGGGATGGACGCGGCTGGATCCCCGCGAACACCCTTCTCCTCACCCGCAACGCGGGGGAGGTGGCGCGATGCGGATACGCATCGTGACGGAGGGGGCGTCGGCCGCCGCTGGACGCCCCCTCCGTCTCGTCGCTGCGCGCCGAGCCACCTCCCCCGTTTCACGGGTGAGGAGAAGAAAGTCCGCCCGCAGCGGCGAGGCCGCGCCTTAAAACCTTGATGGCGAGCCTGCTCTGGCGTGGATGCAGGCATTCGCCAAGCGGACGTTTCAGAGGTCCGAGAAGGGTGGGGGCCGGACGTTGGCGACGCGCCCCCTCTCTCTTAGAGAGAGGGAGGGGCCCGCCGCGAAGCGGTGGGAGGGTGAGAGGTTTCATCGCCGGCCGGAAAACCTCGATTCCTTCGGTTGCACTGCCCCGAAAGCGGAGCTCAGGCTGGCGACATGGACGCCACCGCCAACGCCCGCCGCCTTCGCCAGAACCAGACCTTGGCCGAAAAGGCGCTCTGGAAACTCGTCCGCAACCGCCGGCTGGGCGGTTTCAAGTTCCTGCGGCAGGTTCCGATCGACCGCTACTACGCCGACTTCGTCTGCGAGGCGGGCAAGCTGATCGTCGAACTGGACGGCGCCGCCCACGAAGGGCGCGAAGACTACGACGAGCAGCGCACGCGGACCCTGGAGCTCTTCGGATACATGGTCCTGAGGTTTCCCAACGAACGGGTCCTGACCGATCCTGGCGGCGTGGGCGACGACATACTGGCCGTGCTTCGATCGGGCAGGCTGTAACCTCTCACCCTCCCACCGCCTGCGGCGGCGGGCCCCTCCCTCTCTCTAAGAGAGAGGGGTTTGGAGGTCCGATTAGGGTCGGAAGCGGAAGCTGGCGCCGTCCCCGCAAGCGGACCATAGACCCGCGCGCCCGGTAGCGGACGCTTGAAGGGTCCGACTTGGGCCGAAGGCCGTCCGCCCTACTCCGCCCGCCAGTCGCCGGACTTGCCGCCGGTCTTCTCGATCAGGCGCACGGCCTCGATGACCATGCCCTTCTCGGCGGCCTTGAGCATGTCGTAGATCGTCAGGCAGGCCACCGAGACGGCGGTCAGGGCCTCCATCTCCACGCCGGTCTGGCCCTTCAGCTTGACCCGGGCCATCACCGCCAGCCCGCCTTCGGCCGGCTCGACCGAGACTTCGATCTTGGACAGGGCCAGAGGGTGGCACAGCGGGATCAGGTCCGAGGTCTTCTTGGCCGCCATCACCCCGGCGATCTCGGCCACGGCGCGCACGTCGCCCTTGCGGCCGGTTCCCGAGACGGCCAGTTCGAGCGTCGAGGGCCGCATCCGCACGAAGCCGACGGCGATCGCCTCGCGGGTGGTCTCGACCTTGTCGGAGACGTCGACCATGCGGGCGCGGCCCTGGTCGTCGATGTGGGTCAGGCGGGTCATTGTTCCAGAAGCCTCGGCATCAGTTCGACCATGTTGCAGGGCCTGTGGCGGCTGTCGAGCTGGGCCGAGATGACCTTGTCCCAGCCGTCCTTGACCGCGCCGTTGCTGCCCGGCAGGCAGAACACGAACACCCCGCCGATCAGGCCCGCCGTGGCGCGGCTCTGCAGGGTGGACAGCCCCACCGAGGCGTAGCTGACCAGGTGGAACACCACCGAGAAGCCGTCGATCTTCTTGTCGAACAGCGGTTCCAGGGCCTCGACCGTGACGTCGCGGCCGGTCAAGCCGGTGCCGCCGGTGGAGACGACGGCGTCGACCTGGCCGCCGGCGATCCAGTCGCGCACCGTCCGGCGGATGGTCTCGACGTCGTCGCGGACCACCGCCCGGCCGGCCAGGTCATGGCCCGCGGCCCTGACCCGGTCGATCAGCAACTGGCCGGAGGTGTCGCTGGCCTCGTCGCGGGTGTCCGACACGGTCAGGATCGCCACCCGCACCGGCTTGAACGGAAGCTCCGGCTTGACACCGCCGCCCGGGATGAGGCCTGCCGACATCGTGTTCTCCCAATCCCGCTTCAGTCCCAGCGTTCCGCGTCGGTCCTATCCTGCGTCGTCGGCTCGATCCAGCGGTCGCCGTCCGGGCCATGCTCCTTCTTCCAGAAGGGCGCCCGGCTCTTCAGATAATCCATCAGGAAGTCGCAGGCCTCGAAGGCGGCGCGGCGATGGCCGGCCGCCGTGGCCACGAAGACGACGGCCTCGCCGGGCTTGATGGGACCGATGCGGTGGACGATGCGGTAGTCGTGCAGCGAGAAGCGCGCCTTGGCGTCCTCGGCGATCCGGGCGATGGCGGCGTCGGTGAAGCCGGGATAGGCCTCCAGCTCCAGCGCCCGAGCCTGGCCTTGTTCTGCGCGCGCCAGACCCACGAAGCTGGCCACCGCTCCGGTCTCGTCCCGGCCGGCGCAGAAGGTGGTCAGCAGGGCGCCCGGCTCGAAGGCCTGGGCGGTCAGGCTGATGGACGGAAAGGCCGTCATCCGCCGCTCATCGGCGGCAGGAAGGCCACCTCGGTGGCGGCGGCCAGGGCCGCCTCGCCGCGAACGATGGTCTTGTCGACCGCCACCTGCACGCCGGGACCGCCGAGGGCCTCGCCCAGGTCCGGATCGACGGCGGCCAGGGCGTCGCGAAGAGCCGTCAGGGACGCGGCCTCGACGGAGCGGTCGCGCCAGCCGGCCTGGTCAGCCAGACGTCCGAACAGCAGCACCCGCGCCATGATCAGCCGCCCCCCTTCAACCGCCGGTCGTCGACATGTGGCGAGCCACGGCCGGGCGCGCGCCCTCGATCTGGAAGTCGTGGCCCTCGGGCTTGGCGCCGATGGCCGCGAAGATCGCCCGCTCCAGGTCCACGTCGTCGGCCCCGCCGCGGATCACCGCCCGCAGGTCGCTGGCGTCGTCGCGGCCCAGGCAGGTGTGCAAGGTGCCGGTGCAGGTCAGGCGCACCCGATTGCAGGCCTCGCAGAAATTGTGGCTCAGCGGGGTGATCAGGCCCAGCCGCCCGCCGGTCTCCTCGACGCGGACATAGCGGGCCGGGCCGCCGGTGGCGTAGGCCAGGTCCGTCAGCGTCCAGAACGAGGACAGGTCACGGCGGACATCCTTCAGCGACAGGTACTGGTCGGTGCGGTCCACATCGACCTCGCCCAGCGGCATGGTCTCGATCAGGGTCATGTCGGCGCCCAGGCCGTGCGCCCACTGGATCAGGGCCGGCAGCTCGGCGGCGTTGTCGTGCTTGAGGGCCACGGCGTTGACCTTGACCTGCAGCCCCGCGGCCAGGGCCGCGTCGATCCCGGCCAGCACCTTGGACAGGTCGCCGCCCCGGGTGAGCTTGCGGAACAGGTCGGGCTTGAGGGTGTCGAGCGAGACGTTGATCCGCCGCACGCCCAGGCGGGCCAGGTCGTCGGCGTGAGCGGCCAGCTGCGTCCCGTTGGTGGTCAGGGTCAGTTCGTCCAGGGCGCCGGACCGCAGATGCCGCGACAGCCGCTCGACCAGGGTCATGACCCCCTTGCGCACCAGCGGCTCGCCGCCGGTCAGCCGCAGCTTGCGCACGCCCAGGCCGACGAAGGCCGAGGCGAGGCGATCCAGCTCCTCCAGCGACAGCACCTCCGCCTTCGGAAGGAAGGTCATGTGCTCGGCCATGCAGTAGGTGCAGCGCAGGTCGCAGCGGTCCGTGACCGAGACGCGCAGATAGGTCACCGCGCGGCCGAAGCCGTCGATCAAGCGCGGGGCGCGGGTAACCGCTTGCGTGGGGCTGGCGTCATAGGGCGTCATGTCGACTTGCAAGATAGGCGCGGGATGACATGGCGGAAAGAGAAAGCGCGCGATTGGCCGCCGTGATCCTGGCGGGGGGGGCCGGGCGGCGGTTCGCCGAGCAATCCGGGGGCCGCAAGCTGCTCGCGCCGTTCGAAGGCCGTCCGCTGGTGGCGGGCGCTTTGGACGCCGCCTTCGGCAGCCCAGCGCGGCGGGTGCTGCTGATCACCGGCGGCGACCTGGAGCTGGCCGCGATCGCCCGCGACCATGCCCGGGCGTTGGGCCGCGAGGACGATCTCGACATCGTCGTGGCGGCGCGCGCCGCCGAGGGCATGGGCGCATCGCTGGGCGCGGCCGTCGCGGCCCTGTCGCCCGAGATCGAAGCCGTCCTGGTGTTCCTTGGCGACATGCCGCGCGTTCCGGCCGGTCTGGCCCAGGCCCTGCTCGACGCCTTGACGCCCGGCTTCGACGCGGCCGCGCCGCGCTTCGCGGGGCGGCGCGGACACCCCGTGCTGTTTGGAAGAGCCTGTTTCGCCGCCCTGCGCGGACTGAGCGGCGACGTCGGCGCCCGCGAGGTGCTGGCCTCGATCGGCGAGCGTCTGGCCTTGATCGACTCGCCCGACGCCGGCGTCCTGTTCGATGTCGACCGACCCCAGGACCTGGCCTGACGGCGGCGAGCCTTGGCGATCAGATCGCCTCGCGGTCGCGGCAGGCCGCCCAGGTCCCGAACGCGATGCAGCCCAGCAGGCCGTAGCTCCACATCGCCATGCTGATCCACAGGGTGCCGAGGGTCACCCGCAGATCGATCATGACCGCCAGGTGGGAGGCGACGATGATCGCCATGAACGCCGCGGCCACCAGGGTCCAGATCCGCCGCGTGCGCATCGAGATCCAGACGAAGGCGACCAGCGTCAGGACATCGATCGCCAGCATGCCGTAGTCGGCGTTATGGGGGTCGTGGCGGTAGACGAGAAGCGACCCCACCCATGACGCCAGCAGGGCCGCGCCGCTCCAGCGGGCGGCCTGATCGCCGCGCCACATGGCCAGGCCGCAGATCAGGACGGCCAGGATGAGGGATATGAGGGTATGAAGCTGCAAGGCGATGGCGCTCGAAACGAGGTTCGAGCACCATCATGCCTCAGGCGCGAAGCCTGGAGAAGCAACCTAGGGTCGGTCAGTGCCGCGTGCGCTTGCCTTCCCAGAGGATGGTCCTCACCTCCTCGATGATGCTCAGCGCGCCGTCGGAATCGCCGGCTTCCTCCAGGGCGATCAGTTGGGGCATCAGCACCGAGAGAATGCGGCGCTGCACGGGCCCGAGCGTCCGCAGGTGTTGACGGAATTCCTGCAGCTCTTCGGACACGTTGTCTTGGTGGGTGATCTGGGCGGTGCTCATTGCGCATCTCATTGTGAGAAGGAGGCGGCTTTCGCCATGGACGAACGATTGGGGCGCCCCTAGGCGGCGCGTCCTCCGGCGACGGTGTGAAATCCGGACGTGCGCGGAGGATCGCCCTCCTTGTCCATGTCGCCGACGGCCAGGGCGCCGCAGCCGATCTGGGTGCGCACGGTGGCCAGGGCGCTGTGGGTCTCGATGATCGTCCGGCGCGCGGAAACGATGTGGGCCAGAGTCTCCCCGAGATTGGCGACGGCTTGCTGGCCCAGCACGGCCGACAGCTTGGTCTCGAGCCGCAGCGTGGGCAGCAGGCCCATCAGTTCGGCGGTTTCGCGCAGGGCGGCGTCGATCGCGGCTTCGGCGCGCATCAGCTTTTCGGCGCCAGCGCGCGCGGCTTCGGAGCGTTTCATGGCATGACTCTCCCGATCGCACGGGTGCCCCCCGCACGTCCAAGTCGATGAAATGTTTCTGGAAGTTCGGCGTCAGTGCGCCGGGGGCGGGCTCCAGCCCTCGCGGAACCGCTGGAGGGCGTAGAGGAATTCGTGGGCGCCCATCGTGACCGTCCCGAGCAGGATTCCGCCCAGGGTGGCGATCGCGAGGATCAGGCCCAACCACTGCAAGGGAGTCAGGTCATCGCGCCAACTCCTTCCATACGAAGCGGCGTGTCGTCCGCCAGGAAGGCCGTCGCGGCCAGGACTCTCAGAAGCAGCTTGCCGGGCGGATCGCCCGCCGCCTGCGCCTTGCGCAGCGCCGAGACCGTCTCCGCCACCAGCCGACCGCGTTCCGGCGTTCCCGCCATCAGGGTCAGGCCTTCTTCCAGGGACTGCCAGCTCGCGATGAAGAAGGCCGAGGCCGGGTTCGGATTGTTGGTGGAAGATTTCGTCATGGCTGCTCTCGCTGTTGAAGCGAGAAGAAACCTCTGACTGGGCCGTGGCTAGCTCGGCCGATTGCTTACGGTAGTCATTACCGGGGTCGGTTTCCCAGGCGATGAACGCCAGGGCGGCGTCGCGGCGGTTCAGACCGGCCAATCGGCGCCGTGCGCTGAGCACGTGCATCTCGACCGTCTTGGGCGAAAGCCGCAGCAGGCGGGCGATTTCCTTGGACTGTCGATGCTGAGCGATAAGCCGCAGAATCTCGCGCTCGCGAGGAGTCAGCCGCTCGAAGCTCAGGTTGTCGCCGGAGTCCACCATGCCGCTAAAATGGTTCGCGGCTCGCCTTACGTCCAGCAAGACTTGACTGAACGTGTCGCCGTGGGCCCGGTTCCGTCAAATCCACATCGAATTTCGCTACGGCCAACGCTCTTTAGTGTCGGTCGCCCGACCGTCAGGCCTCGGCCCGAACAAAGGGCAGACGGCTGGTCGGGGTCTTGGACAGCGCCAGGAGAGCGTTGGCCACGGCCGGAGCGATGACCGGCGTGCCGGGCTCGCCCACGCCGCTCGGCGGATTGCCGGAAGGCACGATATAGGTCTCGACCGTCGGCGCCTCGTTCATCCGCAGCACGCGGTAGGTGTCGAAATTGCTCTGATCGACCCTTCCGTCCGTCAGGGTGATCTCGCCATAGAGCGCCGCCGAGAGGCCGTAGCAGGTCCCGCCCTCCATCTGGGCCGCGACCTGATCGGGCGAGACCGCCACGCCGCAGTCGATCGCCGTCACCACGCGCCCCACCCGAGGCTCGCCGCCGACCAGCTTGACCTCGGCGACCTGGGCGACCACCGAGCCGAAGCTTTCGTGCACCGCCACGCCCCGCGCGAAACCCGCGGCCGGCCTCGGACCGGCCTTTTCGACCGCCAGGTTCAGGGCCGCCAGGTGTCGTTGAGCGCCCGCCTTGGCGTAGAGCGCCCGGCGATACTCGACCGGGTCCTTGCCGGCCTTGAGCGCCAGCTGGTCTATGGTGTGCTCCATCACGAAGGCGTTGTGGGTCGCGCCCACCGATCGCCACCACAGGACCGGCACGCCGCCCTCGGGCAGGGCCAGCTGGGCGTCGACGATCGGCGTGGCCTTCAGATAGGGCGAGCCCGCCGTTCCCTCGATCGCCGTCTGGTCCGGGCCCTTCGAGGGCATCGGCGAACCCTTCATGATCGACTGGGTGACGATCCGATGTCGCCAGGTCGCCGGATAGCCGTCCTTGTCGAGGGTCACCCGCACGGCGTGGTGGACCAGCGGCCGGTAATAGCCGGCCCGCATGTCGTCCTCGCGGGTCCAGACCAGCTTGACCGGTCGGCCTTGGCCGACCTTCTGGGCGATGGTCACGCATTCGGCCACGTAGTCGGACGGGAAGTTGGCCCGCCGGCCGAACGAACCTCCGGCGAACAGGGTCTCGATCTCGACCGAACCGGGCAAGGTCTTGACGATCTTGGCCGCGTTCATCTGGTCCAGGGTCTGGGCCTGGGAGCCATGGATAAGCTTGACCTTGTTGCCGCTGACGATCGCCACGCAGTTCATCGGCTCCATGGTGGCGTGGGCCAGATAGGGGAAGTCGTAGGTGGTCTCGAAGACCCCGGCCCCTTTTCCAGCCGAGGCGGCCGCCGCGTCGCCCTTGGAATCGAAGGCCTGCCACTTCAGGTCGGCGGGCCCCTTGCCAGCGGCGATGTCGCGCCACTGCTGGGCGATCGTCGCCGAGCCTCGGGTTTCGACCTTGCCCTCGTCCCACTCGATCTTCAGGGCCTCGCGGCCCATGCGGGCGGCGTAGGTGGTGTCGGCGACCACCGCGATCCCGGTCGGGATCTCGTAGACGTCGACCACCCCCGCCACCTTCTTGGCGTCGTCGGCGTCGAAGCTCTTCACGGTCGCGCCGAACCGGGGCGCGTGGGCGACCACCGCCACCAGCATGTCCGGCAGCTGGACGTCCTGGGTGTAGCGGGCCGAGCCGTTGCTCTTGATCAGGCTGTCCTTGCGGCGCACCCGGTCGGTGCCGATCAGGGTGAAGGTCTTGGGATCCTTCAGGGTCGGGTTTTCGGGCGGCGTCACATTGGCGGCCTCGGCGATCAGTTCGCCGAACCCCGCGCTCTTGCCGCTGGCGTGGCCGACCACCCCGTCCTTGACGGTGATCTGGCCGACCGGAAGGTTCCAGCGGGTCGCCGCCGCCTGCACGAACATCGCCCGCGCTCCGGCCCCGGCCTTGCGCAGCTGCTCCCAGGAATTGGAGATCGCCGACGAGCCGCCCGTCAGCTGGATGCCGGCCGTGGTGTTGCCATAGAGCTTGGCGTTGGCCGGGGCATGGACGACCTTGATCCGGCTCCAGTCGGCGTCCAGCTCCTCGGCGACGATGGCCGCGAGACCGGCGTGATTGCCCTGGCCGAACTCGATGTGCTTGGACAGCACCGTCACCGCGCCGTCCGGATCGAACTGGATGAACGGCCCGAAGGCCCCGGGCTCGACCTTGGAGCCAGCGCTCATCAGATCCGCGGGCGAGCAGCCGACCAGCAGGGCTCCGCCGACCAGCGTCGCGCCCACCACCACGTCGCGACGGCTGACGCCCTCCTGCCGTTGCAGTTTCTGGATCAGCCGGTTCATTGGCCCTTCTCCCGGCCGGTCGAGCCCGAGGCGGCGGCGATCTCGTCGTCGACCTCGTTCGAGGCGGCGGGTTTGGCGGCGTCCGCCGCGACCATCGGGGCGCCGGTCAGGCCGGCGGCGTCCTTGATGGCGGCGCGGATGCGCTGGTAGGTGCCGCAGCGACAGATGTTGCCGCTCATGGCGTTGTCGATGTCCTCGTCGCTGGGCGACTTGGTCTGGGCCAGCAGGGCCGCGGCCGACATGATCTGGCCCGACTGGCAGTAGCCGCACTGCGGCACGTCGTGCTTGACCCAGGCCTGCTGCAGCGGGTGCTGGCCGCCCAGGCTCTCGATCGTGGCGATCCTGGCGCCTGCCAGCGCCGCGATCGGCGTCACGCAGGACCGCATGGGTTCGCCGTTGACGTGAACCGTGCAGGCCCCGCACTGGGCCATGCCGCAGCCGAACTTCGTGCCCGTCAGGCCCAGTTCGTCACGCAGCACCCACAGCAGGGGCGTCTGCGGGTCCGCCTTGACGGCGACCGCCTTGCCATTGATGTCCAGGGTCGACGTCATGGGCTTTCGCCTCCCAACGAAAAAGCGGGGTCCGACGACCCGTTTGGCCGAATCTAACACTGCTCAAACCCAAACCCGCCAGTGAAATCTTGAGTCAGGCAGGCTAGCCTAGCCGCGACGTTCGCTGTTTCGGTCAGGACCCGCGCCTTGGATTCCTTCCCCGCCTATTTCCCCTTGGCCGGCCGAAAGGTCGTGATCGCCGGCAGCGGCGAGGCCGCCGACAACAAGGCGCGGCTGTTCGACGGGTCGCCGGCGACGCTGGTGCGCGTCGACGGCCACGCCGCCTTCCTGCCGGGAACCTATGCCGGCGCGATCCTGGCCTTCGTGGCCGGCGACGACGAGGTGTTCCTGCAGAGCGCGGCGAGCGCGGCGCGCGCGGCGCGGGTGCTGGTCAATGTCGTCGACAAGCCGGCGATGAGCGACTTCAACACCCCGGCGGTGATCGACCGCGGCGAGGTGGTGGCGGCCGTCGGCACCGGCGGCGCCTCGCCGACCCTGGCCACCAAGCTGCGCAACGACATCGAGGCCCAGGTCCCGGAAGGTTCGGGCCGGGTGGCGGCCCTGCTGCGCAAGTTCCAGGACGAGGTGCGCGGCGCCCTGCCCGCCCTGCACGAGCGGCGGGCCTTCCTGCGCGACGCCGTGGCCGGTGAAGCCGCCCAGGCGGCCATGGCGGGCGACATGGACAAGGCCGGCCAGCTGTTTCGCCAGGCCCTGGCCAAGGGCGTCGGCCGCGAAGGCAAGGTGCGGTTCATCGCCGGCAAGGGCCCTTCGGACCTGCTGACGCTGCGCGCCCTGCGCGCCCTGGGCGCGGCCGACGTGCTGATCGCCGACCACGGCGCCGACCCGGATGTCGTGATCATGGCCCGCCGCGACGTGCAGCGGCTGGAGCCCGCCGAGGTCGGGGCCGAAAAGCTGATCGAACTGGCCCGCGAGGGAAAACAGATCGTCCGGCTCATCGTGGCCCCGGTCGATCCAGCCCTGGTTCAGGCCCTCGCCGCCGCCTCGGTGGCGGTCGAGGTGCTGATGGCGGCGCCGGCCGCCTAGTCCAGCGCCCGGTCCTTGGTCTCGGGCAGCAGGAACAGGGTCGTCAGCACGCTGATCAGGGTGAAGAACACCGGGTACCAGAGCCCGGCATAGATGTTGCCCACCGCCGCCACGATGGCGAAGGCGCTGAACGGCACGAAGCCGCCGATCCAGCCCGTGCCGATGTGGTAGGGCAGCGACAGGGCGGTGTAGCGCACCCGGGTCGGGAACAGCTCGACCAGGCAGGCGGCCAGCGGTCCGAACAGGGCGGTGGCGGCGATCACGAAAACCATCAGCACGCCGAACATGCCCCACCAGTTCATCCGCGCCGGATCGGCCTTGGCCGGATAGCCCGCATCGGTCAGGGCGGCCTTGATGGCGGTCTCGCCGGCGGTCTTCACCGCCTTGGCCTCCTTGGCCGGCAGGCCCTCGGCGCTTCGCGACACGATCCGCGTCTCGCCCACCCGGACGACCGCCTCCGAACCGGCGGGCCCCGCATGGTTGGCGTAGGAGATCCCGGCGTTGGCCAGGGCGCTCTTGGCGATGTCGCAGGACGAGACGAAGGCGGCCTTGCCGACCGGATCGAACTGAAGGGCGCAGTCCTTGGGATCGGCGGTGACACTGACCGGGGCGCTGGCGGCGGCCTCGGCCAGGGCCGGATTGGCGGCGCGCTCCAGCAGATGGAAGCCGGGGAAGTAGAACGCCAGGGCCAGGGTCATGCCGCCCAGCATCACCGGCTTGCGGCCGACCTTGTCCGACAGAGCGCCGAACACGACGTAGAATACCGCGCTGACCGCGGTGGCGGCCATCATCAGGCCGTTGATCGTGCCCGGCGAGACCTTCAGGAACTTCTCCATGAAGGTCTGGATGTAGAAGAAGCTGGTGTACCAGACCGCCCCCTGGGCCGACATCATGGCGAAGAAGGCCAGCAGCACGAGCTTGAGGTTCTTCCACTGGCCGAAGGCCTCGGCATAGGGCGCCTTGGAGGCCGCGCCCTCGGCCTCCATCCGCGCGAAGGCCGGGCTTTCGGTCAGCTTCAGGCGCATCCAGACCGAGACGCCGAGCAGGCCGATCGAGACGGCGAACGGAATGCGCCAGCCCCAGGCGTCGAAGGCGCCGGGCGCGGCGTGCTGGCCCAGGACCCAACGGGTCGCCAGGATCACCAGCAGGGCGCCGAACAGGCCGAACGCCGCCGAGGTCTGCACCCACGAGGTCGACCAGCCGCGCTGGTTCGACGGCGAGTGCTCGGCCACATAGATCGCCGCCCCGCCGTATTCGCCGCCCAGGGCGAACCCCTGCACGCAACGCAGCAGGATCAGCAGGATCGGCGAGATGATTCCCGCCTGCTGGTAGGTCGGCAGCAGGGCGATGGCGAAGGTCGCCCCGCCCATCAGCAGGACGGTGGCCAGGAACGCGCCCTTGCGGCCCGCCTGGTCGCCGATCTTGCCGAACACCAGCGCCCCGAGCGGCCGGAAGGCGAAGCCGACGCCGAACAGGGCCAGGGCCGCGACATAGCCGGCCGTGTCGGACAGGCCCGTGAAGAAGGTCTTGGAGATCACCTGGGCCAGGCTGCCGAAGATGAAGAAGTCGTACCATTCGAAGGCGGTGCCCGCCGACGAGGCCGCCACCACCGTGCGCATCGACGCGCGGTCCCCACCCCGATCCTGAGCCGTCATGCGTTGGTTTCCCCCGAGTTCTTTGGGGGAATGCTTAGCGCGGTTTCGGGCGAGGCGCCTAGGCCACCGCCGCCACGTCCTCCACCTGGCCGCCCGCCAGTCGGACGATCTCGCCGATCAGGGCGGCGGGGGCGATCGGCTTGGCGGCGACGCCGTCCATGCCCGCGGCCAGATAGGCGGCGCGCTGGTGCGAGAGCACGTTGGCGGTCAGGGCGATGATCGGCGTGCGGGCGGCGCGGCCCGGCAGCTTGCGGATGCGGCGGGCCGCTTCGAGCCCGTCGATGCCGGGCATCTGCACGTCCATCAGGATCAGGTCGAAGCCCCGCGCCGCCGTGGTCACGCCGTCGAGCCCGTCCTCGGCCGTCTCGACGCTGGCGCCCAGCTGCTCGAGGATGCGGCGGGCGACCAGGCGGTTGGTGGCGTTGTCCTCGACCACCAGGATCTTCAGGCCCTGCAGCAGTCCGTCGGCCATCTCGGCCTCGGCCGCGAGGGCCTGGGCCGGCGGCGCGGCGATGGTCAGCAGGAAGGTCGAACCGACCCCCTCGCGGGAGGTGAAGCCGACCTCGCCGCCCATCATCTGGGCCAGACGCCGGGTGATGGCCAGGCCCAGGCCCGAACCGCCGAACCGGCGGGTGGTGCTGGCGTCGGCCTGCTGGAAGCGTTCGAACAGGCGCGCCTGGGCCTCGGCGGCGATGCCGACCCCGGTATCGATCACCTCGAAGGCGACGCGCGGCCCAGTCTCGCCTCCAGACCCCTCCAGGCGGCGGACCCTCAGGGTCACCGAACCGGCCAGGGTGAACTTCACGGCGTTGCCCACCAGGTTGAACAGCGCCTGGCGCAGCCGGCTGGGGTCGGTGAGGACCAGCCCGACGTCGGGGGCGTCGACCCGCAGCTCCAGCCCCTTGTGTTCGGCCTGGGCGCGCAGCAGCCGGGCCACGCTCATGGCCAGCGCGCTGGGGTCGACCGCCTCGCGGGTGACGTCCAGCCGCCCGGCCTCGATGCGCGAGAAGTCGATCACGTCGTCCAGCAGGGTCGACAGCATGCGCCCGCAGGCCAGGGCCTCGCCCAGCAGGTGGTCGGCCTCGTCCGGCAGCTTCTCGCGCTTGAGCAGGTGCATGACCCCCAGCACCCCGTTCATCGGCGTGCGGATCTCATGGCTCATATTGGCCAGGAACTGGGCCTTGGCCTCGTTGGCGGCCTGGGCCGTGCGCTCGGCCTCGACCAGGGCCAGCATGGCGCGCTTCTTGTCGTCGATGTCGAGGATCAGGCCGAACGCCTTGCGGATGCGGCCGCTGCTGTCGGTCCGCACCTCGTGGAAGATGCGGATCCAACGCTCGTCGCCGTCGGGCGTCACCACCCGGACGTCGAAGGAGCGCCCCTTGGAGTCCGGTTGGCCGTCCTCGTGGCGCCGCGACGTGGCGGCGGCCTCGTAGACCGCCGCCACGTCCTCGGGGTGGATCATCGGCCAGACGGCGCTGCGCACGTCGTCATAGGTGACCCGACGACCGAGGATGCGGTGGAACTCGGGCGAGCCCCAGAAGCTCTTGCCCGCGTGGTCGATCTCGTAGACTCCGGCCTGGGCCGCGCCCAGGGCGACCCGCAGCCGCCGGGCGTTGGCGTGCGCCTCGCGACGGGCCTCCGACAGGGCCGTGACGTCGTCCATGTAGGTGATGACGCCGACGATCTCGCCCTGGGCGTCGCGCCAGGGACGGGCCTCCCAGCGCAGGGTGTGCCTGCGGCCGAGTCCGTCGCGCAACTGATCCTCGCGCCGCACCAGCGTCTCGCCCGCCAAGGCGCGCTCGACGGCCCTGACGAAGCGCTTGCGGGTCCCCGAGGTCAGGTCGTGCAAGGTGCGGCCGATGACCTCCGTCTCGGTGGCGTGGAAGGTCTCCAGGAAGCGCGGGCTGACCACCTGCAGGCGCAGATCGCGGTCGTAGAGCGCCACGGCGAACGGGGCCTCCTCCACCAGTCGGCGGGCCTGGCGTTCGCTCCAGACCGCCGCGTCGCGGGTGCGGGCCACGTCGGTGACGTTCTGGGAAATGCCCTTCAGGGCGAACAGGCCGTCGGCGCGCGGCTCGGTGCGGAAGGTGGCGCGGTAGGTGAACCACTGGTCGCGGGCGCCGCGCAGGCGGTGCTCGATGGTCCCGCCCTGGCCCGTGCGCACGGCCGCGTCGAAGGCCTCGCGCAGGCCTTCGCGATCGGCCGGATCGAGATGCTCCCAGAACTTGTCGGGCCGGGCCACGTCCTCGGGCTCAAGGCCCGTGGCGGCGAAGATGTCGCGAGACCATTCGATGTGCTGTTCGTGCGGCTCGTAGCTCCAGACGCCGATGCCGGCCGCGGAGGCCAGCAGTTCGCGGGTCTGGCGGGCGGCGGCGATCTCGGCCCGGCGGGCCATGTCGGCGGTGACGTCGCGCAGGGCGCCGATCATCTCGCCGTTGGGGCCCAGGCGCGAGCTTCCCTCCAGCCACGCCCAGCCGCCGGCCTTGCGGAGCACCTTCAGGCTGTTGACCGCCTCGCCGGAGGCGCGGATCAGGGCCGCGCTCTCGATGAAGTCCTGGCGGGAGTCCGGATGCACGAAGCGCAGGGCGGGCTGGCCGATCAGCTCCTGGCGGGTCCAGCCGGTCACCCGGGTCCAGGCCGGATTGACCGTGACGAGCCGCCCCTTCGAAACCACGGCGAACAGATCGTGCGAATGGTCGAAGAACCATTGCGCGCTCTCGGCGTCGCTCAATCGTGGGGATTTCGAAGGCGAGGTCATCGCGGCTCCAGGGATCGGAGGCCGGATGGTGAAGCTCAAGAGTAAACTTATGGTTGGCGTCAGAGATCATTGTTCGCCGACCACGCGTCAGACTTCGGCCCACATTCGCAGGAGGTTGTGGTAGGTCCCGGTCAGCGACAGCACCGAGGGGTCGGCGGACCCCACCGCGAGAGACAGTCGCTGGATCGCCACGTCCAGGTCCAGCAGCAGGGCGCGCCTGGCGTCGTCGCGCACCAGGCTCTGGATCCAGAAGAAGCTGGCGGTGCGAACGCCGCGCGTCACCTCGGTGACGTGATGCAGGCTGGAGGCCGGATAGAGGATCGCCGCGCCCGCCGCCAGCTTGACCAGGTGGCTGCCGTAGCTGTCCTCGACCACCAGCTCGCCGCCGTCGTAGTCGTCCGGATCGCTCAGGAAGACGGTGATCGACAGGTCGGTGCGCAGGGGTTGGCCGGTCGACGGGTCGCGGCGGATCGAATTGTCGACGTGGTCGGCGAAGCCCATGCCGACGCCGTAGCGGTTGAACAGCGGCGGCAGGATGGTGCGCGGCAGGGCGGCCGAGACGAACAGCGGATTGGCCTGCAGGGCCTGGACGACGAGCGCCCCCAGCTCGCGGGCCGTCGCGCCGTCCTGCGGCAGCTGCCGGTTGTTCTTGGCCAGCGCCGCCTGGAAGCCCGAGGTGGCGTTGCCGTCGATCCAGTCGGCCGCGTCGAGCACGGCCCGGCAGTGGGCCACCTCGGCGGGCGTCAGGACGTCGGGGATCTGGATCATCATGATCCGACTCCTATCAGAAACATGGCGTCGTCCGGGAGGCCGCTCCCGGACGACGCGCTCGAACGTCCAACGATCGGACTCCGGGGAGGGAGGGGATCAGTACTTGACGTTCAAGGTCAGGATCGCCTGCCGGCCGGGGGCCGGATTGGCGTGGTGGACGCCGTTGGTGTTGGCGATATAGCGCTCGTCCCCGAGGTTCTGGACGTTCAGCTGCAGGTCGACCTTGTCATTGACCACGTAGCTGGCGAAGGCGTCGAAGCGCCAGTAGGCCGGGGCGTAGACCTTGTTGGCCCCGCCGCCCGCGCCGCCCTGGTTGCCGCCGAAGCTGTCGGAGACGTAGTAGGCGCCGCCGCCCAGCGACAGGGCGCGGATCACGCGATAGGTCGAGAACAGGCTGAAGGTGTGCTCGGGGGTGTTGGCCAGCGGATCGCCCTGGTTGACGCCGTTATAGGCGCCGCGGACCAGTTCGCTGTCCATGTAGGTGTAGCCGCCGAAGGCCTGCCACTTGGACGTGATGTTGCCCGAGACGCCCAGTTCGAAGCCCTGGACCTGGGTCTCTCCGACCTGCTGGTAGACGCCGGGCAGGACCTGAATCTGGGCGTTCTTGCGGATGGTTTTGAACACCGCGCCCGACAGGGCGAGCTTGTCGTCGAAGACGTTCCACTTGGCGCCGGCCTCGAAGCTTTCGCTGTCCTCGGGCTCGAGCACCTGGCCGGCGAGGTTGCCCGCGCCGTTGGTGGCGTTGCTGTTCTGGTCGCCGCCGGCGATGCCGGGCGGGGTCGAGGCGGTGCCGTAGGAGACGTAGAGGCTGGAGTCCTCGGTCGGCTTGTAGACCAGGCCGGCCTGGTAGTTGGTGAAGCTCCACTCGGCGTCGCGGTGGGTGATCGTGCCGCCCGAGAACACGCCCTGGTTCTGGGTGAAGGCGGAGTAGTCGTGGCCCGAGCTCTGGTAGTTGTCGTGGCGGACGCCCAGGTTCAGCAACCACTTTTCGCCAAACTCGATGGTGTCGAAGGCGTAGACCGCCGTCGTCTTGCTGAGGTTGTAGTTGGCCGGGCTGCGGTTGATGACGCCGGCCCACGGGTCCTTGTCGTTAGGCGCGTAGACCAGGGTGCAGTCGCCCGCCCCCAGATTGGTCAAGTTCGCGGCGGTCATCGAGAAGCCGGTCGGGCAGGTCGAACCGCCGGTCGTGAAGGTGGTGTAGGTGGCGTTGAGGTTCTTCTCGCGGCTCAGCTCCAGGCCCAGATCGAAGCTGTGATTGATCGCGCCGGTGTCGAACTTGCCGTGGAAATCGGTCACGGCGGCGATCGTCGTGGTCGGGTTCCAGCGCGTCTTGGTGGCGCGCTTCATCCACCACGACCCGTCGACCAGTTGGGCGGGGCCGCCGTCGCCAGGATTGGTGACGATGTAGTCGTTGAGGGTCTTGGAGTAGCGCAGCACCTGGCGAACGCCGAGGTTCTCGCCGATCTGGTGGTCGAAGGCCACGGTGCCGATGTCGGCCTTGGTCTTCTGGTAGTCGCGCGAGCGCACGCCGTAGAAACTGCGCGGATCGACCGCCAGTATGCCGTCCTCGGTGCGCGGCTGGGCGGTCTTGGTCGACAGTGGGATGCCGTAGTCGGGCATGTTGTTACCGTCGAGATGGTAGTAGCTGAGCACCAGCTGGGTCGGGCCGTTCAGGCCGAAGGCGACCGACGGCGCGATCCCCCAGCGGTCGAAGTCCACCGCCTTGCGGCCCGGGGTGTTCCCCTGCGTGCCCAGCAGGTTCAGGCGCACGGCGACGCTGTCGTTGATCTTGTGGTTCAGGTCGACCGTGGCGCGGACATACGCGTCCGTGCCCACGCCCAGCGAACCGGTGGCGAAGTCGTCGGCCTTGGGGCTCTTGGAGGTCAGGTTGATGCTGCCGCCGCCCGAGCCGCGGCCGCTATAGGCCGAGTCCGGACCCTTCACGACCTCGACCTGCTCGAGGTTGAACACCTCGCGGGTCTGGCCGCCGCTGTCGCGCACGCCGTCGACGAAGACGTTGTTGCCCGAGGCCTGGCCGCGGATGAACGGACGGTCGGCCAGAGGCTGGCCGCCCTCGCCCGCCCCGAAGGTGATGCCCGGCGAGTTGCGCAGGATGTCCGTCAGCGAGGTGGCGGCGGTCTGCTCGATGATCTTGCGCGGGATGACCGTGATGGACTTGGGCGTGTCGACCAGCGGCGCGGTGATCTTGGCCGACGGGACGTCGGCGACGCGCCGGCCGTCGACCTTGACGCCCGAGACCTCGGTCGCCGCGTCGGCCGACGCCGCCGTGACGAGCGCCATATCGGCGTCCGGGGCCGAGGCGAGGGCCGACGGGGCCATGGCCAGGCCGGCCAGACCCGCCACGGCGGCCGCGCCCAGAGCGGCGCGGGCTTGGCTGCGGACGCCGGCGACGGCGGGCTTGGAAGTCTTTTGCATCAGGAACCCCAGCAAGGCCGCCGAGACGCGCGGCCCTAATCGTAATTGCGACGCGTTCTTAGCTGGAGCGTTGCAAGAGTGCAATGATAATCATTCTCAAAAATGTTTCCCTCCGCCCCCCATGGGGGCGGACAGACCGCGCAGCGGTCGGGTAGGGGCAAGTGTTAGCCGGCACGACGTCTCAAGCTCACGCGGCGGGCCGCTGAGGTGACGGAAAGGGAGAGATCAGGATACGGGCGGTTTGGGAGGTGAGGACCAAATCGGGTCGAGAAAGTTCAGGACGTTGAATCGCGAGGGTTTGATCGCTGAGCGCCGCCAACCGGGGACATGCTCTCACGGCACGGCCTCGCCAAATCGCCTCAGAAGCGTGGAGTGAGTGCGTGTCCCCAACGACATCCTCGACGTCAAACCTTGATCCTGGACAACAACCAAGCGCAGCGGATGACGTTGGGGACACGCACTCACGGCGAACGCTCTGCAACCCTGCCAGCGCCCTGGTGTGAGAGCATGTCCCCGCCCGTTCCTAGCAAGGCCCCCAGGAAACCTGGCTTCAACCTTCACCGCGAACCAGTGTACACACGCCGAGTCCGCGTGACTGGCGATCACAGGGAGCACCCTGAGGGAGCGCGGACGTCATGAGCCGTTCGCCTGGGCGCCCACCTTTTCGCAAGCGGAACTCGCCCATGCCCGAAGCCAGGACCTGGATCGCCTTCAGTCTCGTCTGCCTGGGCATGGCCCTGACCCCCGGGCCGAACATGCTGTATCTGGTCAGCCGCTCGATCTGCCAGGGCCGCTGGGCCGGGATCGTGTCGCTGGTCGGCACGGCGGCCGGGTTCATCGTCTATCTGGTCTGCGCGGCCCTAGGGATCACCGCCCTGCTGATGGCCGCGCCGATCGCCTACGACATCCTGCGGTTCGGCGGCGCGCTCTATCTGGCGTGGCTGGCCTGGCAGGCGATCAAGCCGGGCGGCGCTTCGCCGTTCCAGGTGCGCCAGCTGCCCAAGGACAGCCCCGCCCGGCTGATCAGCATGGGCTTCCTGACCAACCTGCTGAACCCCAAGGCGGCGATGCTCTATCTGTCGCTGCTGCCACAGTTCATCGACCCGCACCGCGGCGCGATCTTCGGCCAGTCCCTGGTCCTGGGCGGCAGCCAGATCGTGATCAGCCTGACGGTCAACGGCTGCATCTGCCTGGCCGCCGGGACCATCGCCGGCTTCCTGGCCACCCGGCCCAGCTTCGCCCTGATCCAGCGCTGGCTGATGGCCTCGGTGCTGGGCGGGCTGGCGGTGCGGATGGCCACCGAGGCGCGGCGGTAGGGTTTTTCCCGGCGAGAACCGGGACCCAAGCGGGATTGGCCCCTCCGGGCTCAGCGCGTAATGACGGACTCGGCCTGGGTCCCGGCCTTCGCCGGGACGAGCGGAATTGAGGGTTCACGTATGACGTCGTCGAAATTCGTCCGGTCCGCCATGACCGCCCTCGCCGCCCTTGCCCTTTCCAGCGTGGGATTGGCCGGCGCCGCCCAGGCCTCCAGCCTGAAGTCCTGCGCGATCCCGCCCAGCGTGATCCCGGCCGCGGCCGAGGTTCCGCCCGCCCGCGAGATCCACACCGACGTCCCGACGGCCGCCTATCTGCTGGCGTTGTTCTGGTCGCCCGAGGCGTGCCGCGCGGGCATCCCGGAGTCGGACAAGGTCATCCAGTGCCAGACCAACAGCTTCGGCTTCACGGTGCACGGCTTGTGGCCCAACGGACCGGACAAGGTCCATCCCCGTTACTGCAAGCCCAGCCCGCCGATCAGCGCCGCCACGGTGATGGCCAATCTGTGCATGACCCCCTCGCCCTGGCTGCAGCAGCACGAGTGGCAGGCGCACGGCACCTGCCAGTGGGACACGCCCGAGGCCTATTTCAAGAAGGCCCGCGCCGTGCGCGACGGCTTCAAGGTTCCGGACCTCAAGCCGGGCCCGAGCGGGACCCTGACCGCCGGCGAGGTGCGCGCCGCCTTCCTCAAGCGCAATCGCGGCATGACCGCCGACGGCCTGAACGTGCGGGTCAACAAGGAGGGCCGCCTGACCGAGGTCTGGATCTGCATGGACCTGAAGTTCAAGCCGGCGGCGTGCCGGGGCGGGAACGGGACGCCGGACGACGTGATCGTGCAGGTGACGCCGAGGGGCTAGGGCCGACCAACCTTCAGGCAGGGTGCGTGGTCCTCGTCCTTCGACAGGCTCAGGATGAGGACCGAGTGCAGGTGGCGGTGGAAAACCTCATCCCGAGCTTGTCGAAGGACGACCGACCCTAGCGCGCGTCGGGATGTCGCCAGCCGCGCGCCACGCCTTCCATCCAATGGGTGTTGCGGGCCCGCGAGGCTTCGAAGCAGACGGCGCAGACCAGGGTGATCCCCGCGGCGGCCTCGGACTGGGCGGTCCAGCCGCCGCCGGCCAGGCGGGCCGTCTCGCAGCGGTCGCACCAGGCCGCCTGTTCGTCCGACGCGTCCTCGTCCTGCGGCCCCTCCGGTTCAACGAAGCCGAGCCCGACGCCCGAGACCAGGTGCCCGCACACGAAGGCGGGTCTTTGCGCGCCGTGGCGGTCGCAGTGAATTCGTCTCGGATCGTCGTTCATCCCAAGCGCCCCCCAAACGCTTATGGTTAAGCTAACCCCTTTGAACGGAAACGCAAAACGGGTTGGGGGCGGGACGCTTGGCTGGAAGGGGCGCGGCCGGGAGCCGGCGAACCGGACAGGCGGTTTGCGGCGACCGGCCGCCCTCGGCGGACAGGCCCCGCCTTAGATCCATGGAGGCGAGCTTGCTCTGGGGTCAGGCCGTGTCAAGGACGACGCTCCGCGTCGCCGCGGCGCGGCCGGCCGGAGGCCGGTCCTTGACACGGCCTGACCCCAGAGCTCCGATCCACCAAGGATTTAAGGCGGGGCCGCATCCACGGGCGGATGCGGCCATCAATACCCGCGTTGGTCGCACCACACTTTTCTGAATTCCGAATAGGGGATCTGGAAGATGGTGAGCCTGTCGCCATCGGATTTGCTCGGAACGCCCAACTCGTGTCCGACGAGGGTGTCGAAGAATGAGCCTTCTACGAGACTATTAAAGCCAGGCAGTTCGTTCATCCGGCCTGCGAAATCCGTGACGGCGCGGCACACCGTTTGGCCATTGGCGAAAACGTCGATGGCGCGCGGCACATCTCCAGAAGCACTCACTTCGTAGAAGAGAGTGATCGGATTTTCCGACGCGGGATGCTCCCAGTCACAGCGATAGTGTGTGAAATCCATTCGGCGAGGCTATCCCGAAGAACGGCGCCTCTGCCAGGCCCCTGCGGCGCACCCCCCAAACGCAAACGGGCGGCCCCTTTCGGAACCGCCCGCTCGCTTGGCTCACGCCGTGAAAGACGCCCTCACCCTCAGGTGTTGACGGCTTCCTCCGGGCTCACGGCTTCCTTCTTGGACAGGTCTTCGCCGGTTTCCTGGTCAACGACCTTCATCGACAGCTTGGTCTTGCCGCGATCGTCGAAGCCCAGGAGCTTGACCTTCACGATCTGGCCTTCCTTCAGCACGTCCGAGGGCTTGGCCACCCGTTCGTTGCTGATCTGGCTGACGTGGACCAGGCCGTCCTTGGCGCCGAAGAAGTTCACGAAGGCGCCGAAGTCGACGACCTTGACGACCTTGCCGTCGTAGATCGCGCCGACTTCCGCTTCCTGGGTGATCGACTTGATCCAGTCGATCGCCGCCTTGATCTTGGCGGCGTCCGAGGCCGAGACCTTCACGGTGCCTTCGTCGTTGATGTCGACCTTGGCGCCGGTGGTGGCGACGATCTCGCGGATCACCTTGCCGCCGGTGCCGATCACTTCCCGGATCTTGTCGGTCGGGATGGTGATGGTCTCGATCTTGGGCGCGTAGTCGCCGACGTCTTCACGCGGCGCGTCCATGGCCTTGTTCATCTCGCCCAGGATGTGCTCGCGGCCGCCCTTAGCCTGGGCCAGCGCTTGCTCCATGATCGCGGGCGTGATGCCGGCGATCTTGATGTCCATCTGCAGAGACGTCAGGCCCTGGCTGGTGCCGGCCACCTTGAAGTCCATGTCGCCCAGGTGATCTTCGTCGCCCAGGATGTCGGACAGAACGGCGAAGCCGTCCTTTTCGAGTATCAGGCCCATGGCGATGCCCGAGACCGGACGGATCAGCGGAACGCCCGCGTCCATCATGGCCAGCGAGCTGCCGCAGACCGTGGCCATCGAGGACGAGCCGTTCGACTCGGTGATCTCGGAGACCAGGCGGATGGTGTAGGGGAAGTCTTCCTTGGCCGGCAGCATCGGACGCAGAGCCCGCCAAGCCAGCTTGCCGTGGCCGATTTCGCGGCGGCCCGGGCTGCCCATGCGGCCGGTCTCACCGACGCTGTAGGGAGGGAAGTTGTAGTGCAGCAGGAAGGATTCCTTGTAGGTGCCTTCCAGCGCGTCGATGAACTGCTCGTCGTCGCCGGTGCCCAGGGTGGCGACCACGATCGCCTGGGTCTCGCCGCGGGTGAACAGGGCCGAGCCGTGGGTGCGCGGCAGGATGCCGACTTCGCCCAGGATCGGACGGACCGTGTCGACGGTGCGGCCGTCGATGCGGATGCCGGTGTCCAGGATCGAGCGGCGGACGATGTCGGCTTCCAGTTCCTTGAACACCGAGATCAGCTTCAGCGGATCGATGCCGGCCGGGTTGGTGTCGCTCTTGGCGAAGGTCTCGACGGCCTTGTTCTTGGCGGCCGACAGGGCGGCGACGCGGTCGCCCTTGGCGCGGATCGTGTAGGCGGCGGCCAGGTCCTTGCCGACGGCCTTCTTCACTTCGGCCTTCAGGGCGTCGGTGTCTTCCGGTTGGAAGTCGAAGGGCTCCTTGGCGGCGTGCTCGGCCAGCTCGATGATCCCGTCGATCACCGTCTGCATTTCCTTGTGGGCGAAGTTGACGCCGCCCAGGACGATCTCTTCCGAGAGCTCCTGGATTTCGGATTCGACCATCATCACGGCTTCGGAGGTCCCGGCCACGACCAGGTCCATCTTGCTTTCCTTCAGCTCGTCGAGCGTCGGGTTCAGCACGTAGCCGCCGTCAATATAGCCGACGCGCGCGGCGCCGATCGGGCCCATGAACGGGGCGCCCGACAGGACCAGGGCGGCCGAGGCGGCCACCATGCCCAGGATGTCGGGATCGTTCTCGAGGTCGTGCTGCAGCACGGTGACGACGACCTGGACTTCGTTCTTGAAGCCCTTGACGAACAGCGGGCGGATCGGGCGGTCGATCAGGCGGGAAACCAGGGTTTCCTTTTCCGACGGACGGCCTTCGCGCTTGAAGAAGCCGCCGGGGATCTTGCCGGCCGCGAAGGTCTTTTCCTGATAGTTGACGGTCAGGGGGAAGAAGTCTTGCCCCGGCTTGGCCTTCTTGGCGAACACGGCGGTGGCCAGGACGACGGTTTCGCCCATGGTGGCCAGAACGGCGCCGTCGGCCTGACGGGCGATGCGACCGGTTTCGAGGACCAGCGTCTTGCCGCCCCACTCGATCGTCTTGCGCTTGATATCGAACATTTTTGCTTCTTTCGGTTCCGAAGGACCCATTTCCTTCAGGACGGACAGGGGCGGGCGGCCGAATGGCGGTCCCGAGGTTTCCTCATCCAGTTCGACAGGCTCCCGACGATCGTGATCCTCGGACGTACATTCGGTCCCGCGATGTGCGGTCCCGCAGCGGTCATCCGTTTCAGCCTGTCTTGAAACGGCGACTAGAAATGCATTTCGCCGCCCCACTCGCGTAGGGCGGCGAAATCGCGCCTAGACTAGCGGCGCAGACCCAGCTTTTCGATGAGGACCGTGTAACGGCCCAGATCGGACTTCTTCAGGTGGTCGAGGAGGCTGCGACGCTGGGAAACCATCATCAACAGACCACGACGGCTGTGGTTGTCCTTCTTGTGGGTCTTGAAGTGCTCGGTCAGGTTGGCGATGCGCTCGGAGAGGATCGCGACCTGGACTTCGGCGCTGCCGGTGTCACCCTCGGTGCGGGCGTGTTCGGCGATAAGAGCGGTCTTGCGCTCGGCAGTGATCGACATCGGGTTGTCTCCGCTCAGGTGAGTTGGAAGACCCGCACCGGATTGAGCTTTCCGGCGCGCATCTCGCACAAGGCCACCAGCCTCCCTCCGGACATGGCGGAAACGGTGCGATCACCGGGCGTGAGCTCGGTTTTCAGCGTTTCAACCTGCCTTGGGAGCAGAACGATGGCGCGTCCTTGCGCAAGCCGGAAGGCGTCTTCATCGGTCACGGCCAGCGCCGGGATGTCGTCCAGCGCGGTCTCGACCGGAAGCAATGCCTCCGACAGGCGCGCCTCATAGCTCAAATTCTCCAGGGTTTCCAGGCCTATCGCCGAATCCTCGCTGAACCGGCCGACTCGCGTCCGGCGAAGCTGGTCGACGTGACCGCAGGCGCCGAGCGCCGCGGCCAGGTCGCGGACCACGGCGCGGACATAGGTGCCCTTGCCGCATTCCATCTCCAGCTCGATGTGATCGGCGTCTGGAGCCCCCGTAACGCGCAGCGCATGAACATGCACCTTGCGGGTCTTCAGCTCGAACTCGACGCCCTCGCGGGCCAGGTCGTAGGCGCGTTCGCCGTCGACCTTGATGGCTGAATAGTTGGGCGGCACCTGATCGATCTCGCCGACGAAGACGGGCAGAGCGTCCTCGACCTGCTCGCGGGTCGGGCGCACGTCGCTGCTGTCGGTGGTCTCGCCCTCGCGATCCAGCGTGGTGGTCGAACGCCCCCACTGGATCATGAAGCGATAGGCCTTGTCGGCGTCCATCAGGAACGGGACGGTCTTGGTCGCCTCGCCCAGGGCCAGGGGCAGGATGCCGGTGGCCAGCGGGTCCAGCGTGCCGGCGTGGCCGGCCTTCTGGGCGTTGAACGCCCGGCGCACGCGACTGACGGCGCTGGTCGAGGTCAGGTCGTAGGGCTTGTCCAGGCAAACCCAGCCGGAAATGGCGTCGCCCTTCTTGCGGCGCGCCATCAGGCTTCCTCGTCACCAAGCTCGTTGGGGGCCACGTCGCTCAGGCGGCGCACGTCCTGAACCACGCGCGGGTCCGCGAACAGGCGATCCATGTAGGTGGCCGAGTTGAAGGTCTCGTCGTGCAGGAACTTCAGGTCGGGCGTGAATTTCATGTCGATGACCTTGGCCAGGCGCCCCCGCAGGAACTTGGTCAGGCGGTTGAGGCCGGCCACCACCTCGGCGGGACTGCCCGGCACGACCACTGTGCGCGAGGGCGAGGACGGCTCGCGCTCGATCTGCGGCGCGATGCTGGCCCCCAGGGGCTCGACGAAGCAGATGGCGTGCTTGAGGTCGGCGCTCATTCGCACTTCGGAGATGGTCACCGAAATGCCCTGCAGGGCCGGATCGACCAGGTCTTCCTCGCGCAGGATCTCGACCAGGGCGTGGCGGATCAGCTCGCCGGCCCGCAGCTGACGCTGCGACGGACCCACGGGTCCGCTCTTCTTGTTTTCGGAATGGCGCTTCATGGCGCGGTCGCCTCGATGCCCGGCCGGCGGATCGAACGCCGGGTCGCGGGGAGAAATAGGAGGCGGGTGTCTAGGCGCGTGGGGGGCAAAAGTCCAGTGGGCCCGCTGCCTCAGGCTCCCGTCCGCTCCCGGAAGAAGTCCAGCACCCGGCGGTGGACCTTCATGGTTTCGCCGTCCGGGTCGTCGCGGTTCAGGTGCAGGGTCAGCACCGAGTGCGGGGCGCGGCCCGTGCCCTTGCGGGCCGAGGCGTCGGACAGGGTGTGCAGCTCGGCCCGGGGCCCCAGCTCCCGCGCCAGGGTCTGGAAGCGAGCGCAGGGCACGATGGTGTCGCCTTCGAACCGCAGGGCCAGCAGCGACAGGTCCTCGGCCTCCATCCGCGCCTTGGCGGTCGCCAGCTCGGCCGGCGAACAGTCCAGCGCCGCCGCGCCCTTCTTGCCCAGCGGCAGCGAGGGCTGGGACAGCACCGGCGCCACCACCGACGGCTCGGTCATCATCGCCAGGGCGAAGCCGCCGGTGAAGCACATGCCCACCGCCCCCACGCCCTTGCCGCCGCATTCGGCGTGGGCCTTGCGCGCCAGGGCCCGCAGCCAGTCGACGATCGGGCTGGAGCGCCCGCCGGCCCAGGCGGTGAACTCACGGCGCACGCACAGGGTCTTGGCGATCACGCCGATCGCGTAGCCGGTCGAGACCGGTCGCCCGGGCTCGCCGAACAGGCTGGGGCAGAACACCGTCATGCCCTCGGCCGCCACGTCGCGGGCGAAGTCCAGGACCAGCGGATGCAGGCCGGGGATCTCGTGGATGACGATCACCGCCGGGCCGGAGCCGATGCGGTAGACGGGACGGGTCCAGCGCCCGTCGTCGAACTCGAACTTCGTGAACCCCGCCAGCGCCTCGCCCATGTCCGCCCCCTGCCTTGTTTGCGCGAGCATGGCACAGGGCGAACGCCGTTCTCAAAGGAAACCGTGGAGGACGCCAGCCGCGCCGCCTGGGGCGTATCAACATTCAAACCCGCCCCCCAATTATCCGTCATTCCCGCCCTTGTGGCGGGAACCCCTGGTTCAGTTGGCGGGACAGCGCCTTGGCGCGCTGGCGCGCCACACCACTGCACCTGCGACCGTGAGAGAGGTTCCCGCCACAAGGGCGGGAATGACGGGATGAAAAGGGGAACGGTCCAGAACCGAACCAAGCCGCCAGACGCGATGAATATCGACAGGCCCTAGCCCGGTCCGCTGCCGCCGCTCCAGTCCTCCATCGGGTCGGGCAGGCTGCCGTTCGGCAGCTTCCATTCGCCCCGGTACGAGAAGTCCAGCGTGCCGCACAGCCTGGCCTGGCCGCCCTTGGGGTCGTCGCCGAACGCCTGGACGCGCAGATCCCGGTGGATGGCCAGCTTGCTGAAGCTCAGCCACAGCCGCTTGGAACCCGGGCAGAAGGCGCGGATGTAGATCCTGCCCTGTTCGAACTTGGGATCGATCTCGTACAGCGCCGCGTCGGCGTCGCCACCGCTGATCGCCTTCAGTCCGCCGGGACCCAGGTCCTTTTCGCGGCCGTCGATCAGCCGCCCCTGGACGGGCACCCCTGTGGCCAGGACCTTCTCGATCCGCGTCCCGGTCAGCTTCTTGTCGAACAGCACCGTCAGGCCCGCCCCGGTCAGCCGCTTGGCGTCCGCCGAGATCGGATCGTAGGAGTACATCCTGCGCTCGGCGTGGGCCGCGCCCGCCGTCCCGGCCGCCAAGCACGTCAACACAAGGCCCAGAGCGACCTTCAGGCCTGTCTTGCGCACGGCCTTGCCCCCCGCCGACCTCACAGCTTCAGATGCCGCTTGGCCGTTTCGGGATCGAAGCCCGACAGCCGCCAGGTCCCGCCCTCCAGGGTGAAGGTCAGCAGGCAGGGGCCGGTCTTGGTCTTGGCCGCGCAGACCTGGTCGGAGCCGATGTAGCGCAGGCCGGCGGCGATGCTGATCCGGTCGGGGATCGGCTTGTCGGGGGTGTAGCCGTAATAGTCGGCCGCGTAGCGGAAGGTCTCGGGCCGGATCAACGCCTCGCCGGCGATGTCGGCGGCCGGGCCGGCCAGGGCGACGAGCGCCGCCTGCCAGCCGCCCAGGTTCGAGCCCCGCGCCTTGCGCACCAGCTGGCTTTCGATCTCGGCCTTCAGGGCCGGACGGTCGACGCGGGCGTCGAACGCGGCGTGGTCGTTGTTGCGGATCGCCACCAGCAGGGCGTGGACGTCGCCGGCCGCGTCGTAGCGGGTGGCCGTGGCGCAGGCCGACAGCGAGACGGCGGCGAGGCTGACGGCGAGGAGGGCTCGGATGCGCATGGCGTTAGGGTTAGGCCCGAAATCGGGCGAATTCCAGTCCGGGCGGCCGAGGTCAGAACTCCGGCGTACAGGCGGGCCGCTCGAGAACCTTGAAATCCGCCCGCACCACCAACCCTTCGGGCGGCACGGCCTCCCCCTTGACGAAGAACAGCAGGTTCTGCGGAAGCGCCATGTACTTCAGTTTCGGGTCGACCGTGATCGAACGGCACTCACCCGTCGGCGCGCAACGATAGACGCCGTGATCTTCCGCCGGAAAGTCTGGATGGAATTCCATCGAGATGACCTGCAGCCGGCTCTCCGCGGGCAAGGGCGCCTCGCCGCCGTCCGGCAGGGTAAGCGTGATCCGCAACGCGCCGCCGAAGCATGTGCCGGGAGGAATCGGGTGCGCGCAGCCGGCAAGACTGAAGACCGCCAGGGCGCCCAGAACACCTCTTCGCGCAGACCGCATGCCGTTCATGGCCGCCCCAGGGTCAAGAAAAAAGACGCGAGCCGGAGCCCGCGCCTTCAATCTTAAGCTGAAGTTTGATCGAACGCCTAGTCGAGTTGGCGCTTGATCTCCTCGACGGTGAAGCACTCGATGGTGTCGCCGACCTTGATGTCCTGGAAGCCGGCGAACATCATGCCGCACTCCTGGCCGGACGGGACCTCGTTGACCTCGTCCTTGAAGCGCTTGAGCGTCGCCAGGGTGCCCAGCTCCAGAACGACGATGTCGTTGCGGATGATCCGGACCTTGGCGCCCTTGCGGACCACGCCCTCGGTGACCTTACAGCCGGCGATCTTGCCGACCTTGGAGATGTCGAAGGCCTGCAGGACTTCGGCGTTGCCGAGGAAGGTTTCGCGCTGGATCGGGGCCAGCATGCCCGAGAGCACGCCTTTGATGTCGTCCAGCAGGTCGTAGATGATCGCGTAGTAGCGGATCTCGACGCCTTCGCGTTCGGCCAGCGCCCGCGCCTGGGCGGAAGCCCGGACGTTGAAGCCGATCAGCGGCGCGCCGGCGCCCTTGGCCAGCATCACGTCGCTTTCGCTGATCGCCCCGGCGCCCGACAGGATGATCCGCGCGCGGACCTCGTCGGTCGACATGGCGTCCAGCGAACCGATGATCGCCTCGGCCGAACCCTGCACGTCGGCTTTGATGACCAGCGGCAGCTCGCGGTACTTCTTGTCCTGCAGCTTGGCCATCATGTCGGCCATGCTGGTGGCGCCCGCGCCGACCGGGTGCATCGACTTCTCGCGCTTGAGACGGATGCGGTACTCGGTCAGTTCGCGCGCCCGGGCCTCGTTCTCGACGACCGCGAAGGGGTCGCCGGGCGAGGGCACGCCGTCCAGGCCGAGGATCTCGACCGGGGTGGCGGGACCGGCTTCGGTCAGTTGCTCGTTGCGCTCGTTCAGCAGGGCGCGAACCCGGCCGAACTGGCTGCCGGCCACGACGATGTCGCCGCGCTTCAGCGTGCCGCGCTTGACCAGCACGGTCGAAACCGCGCCGCGACCCTTGTCCAGCTTGGCCTCGATCACGACGCCGTCGGCGATGCGGTCGGGGTTGGCCTTCAGGTCCAGCACTTCGGCCTGCAGCAGGATGCGCTCGATCAGTTCGTCCAGGCCCTGGCCGGTCTTGGCCGAGACTTCGACGATCTGGGTGTCGCCGCCCAGGCTTTCCACGACGATCTCGTGTTGCAGCAGCTCGTTGACGACTCGCGTGGAGTCGGCGCCGGGCTTGTCCATCTTGTTGACGGCCACGATGATCGGCACTTCGGCGGCCTTGGCGTGTTTGATCGCCTCGATCGTCTGCGGCATGACGCCGTCGTCGCCGGCCACCACCAGGATCACCAGGTCGGTGATGTTGGCGCCGCGAGCCCGCATTTGCGAGAAGGCCGCGTGGCCCGGGGTGTCGAGGAAGGTGACCTTCTGGCCGTTTTCCAGACGCACCTGGTAGGCGCCGATGTGCTGGGTGATGCCGCCGTGCTCGCCGCCGGCCACGTCGGCCTTGCGCAGCGCGTCCAGCAGGCTGGTCTTGCCGTGGTCGACGTGACCCATGACGGTGACGACCGGGGGCCGGGGCTCCAGGTGATCGTCGATGTCCTCGGCGCCGATGAAGCCTTCTTCGACGTCGGCTTCCGACACGCGGCGGACGGTGTGGCCGAATTCGGTGGCCACCAGCTCGGCGGTGTCGTTGTCGATGACGTCGTTGATCTTCAGCATCACGCCCTGACGCATCAGGAACTTGATGATCTCGACACCGCGCACGGCCATCCGGTTGGACAGCTCCTGCACGGTGATGACGTCGGGAATGACCACTTCGCGGCTGACCTTGACGACGTCGGCGGGACCGCCGCGGCGCTTTTCCTTCTCACGTTCGCGGGCCCGGCGAACCGAGGCCAGCGAGCGCATGCGGTCGGCGGAATCTCCGTCGCCGGCCACGGTCTGGATGGTCAGGCGGCCTTCGCGGCGAACCGGCGCGCCCTTGGCGCGGCTGACGGCCTTGCCGGGGGCCGCGGCCTTGCGGCGGTCATCGTCCTCCTCGGGCTTGCGACCGATGTCGCTGCCGGGGCGGGGAGCCGAACGCGTGGCGCGCTGGATTTCGGGGGTGGCCGGAGCCGAGGCCGGGACGC
The DNA here is from genome assembly GCF_001426905.1 of Caulobacter sp. Root1455. Taxonomy (GTDB): domain Bacteria; phylum Pseudomonadota; class Alphaproteobacteria; order Caulobacterales; family Caulobacteraceae; genus Caulobacter. Next base: position 99,955 of record NZ_LMFQ01000003.1, on the reverse strand, counting down.
CCGGACGGGCGCCGCGCGGACCGCCGGGACCCGGACGGGCGCCGGGCGCCGGGCGCGGGGCCAGGGCCGAGTAGCGGACGGTCTGGGTCGGACGGTCACCTTGCGGACGGTCGCCCTGGGGACGATCGCCTTGCGGACGATCGCCTTGCGGGCGGTCGTTGCGATAGCCGCCGGCGCCCTCGGGACGGGGACCGCGCGGCGGACCACCGGCGTCGGGACGCGGGGTGCGCTGGTTGTACGGGCCGTCCTGGCGCGGGGCGCGTTGGTTGAACGCCTGCGGGCGGTCGCCCTGGGGCCGATCGCCTTGCGGACGGTCGCCCTGGTGCGCGCCCGGACCCGGACGATAGGTGGTGGTCGACGAGCGGTCGTCGCGACGTTCGCGGCTGGGCTCGTAGGTGCGGGTCTGACCGGCGGCCGGCGGGGCGGCGGGGCGCGGAGCCTCGGCCCGAACCGGCGGCGCGGCCGGAGCCGGCGTCGGAGCCTGGGGCGCGGGAGCGGCCGGAGCCGGGGCCTGAGCCGTCGGGGCCGCGGGCGCTTGAGCGACCGGAGCCGCCGGAGCGGCGGGCGCTTCGGGTGCCGGGGTCGGCGCCGAGGCGGCCTTGGCGGTCGCGGCGGCCTTGGCGGCGGCTTCGCGAGCCGCGGCTTCGGCGGCCGCGGCGCGGGCCGCGGCGGCGTTGCGGTCGGCCGCCTGGCGTTCCTGCTGCTCACGAGCGGCTTCGATGGCGCGCTGGCGGGCCACCATCTCGCTCTGCGACAGACCACCGGCCGAACCGCCCCCTTGGCCGCCCCCTTGGGACGACTGCGGACGCGGGGCGTCGCCTTGGCGGCGCTCGGCCGAGGACGGCGCGGCGAGGTTGCCGGCCGGCTGCACGTGCGGACGCACGCGCTTGGTTTCAACCACCACCGTCTTGGTGCGGCCGTGGCTGAAGCTCTGCTTCACGACGCCGGCGCTGACAGACCCTTGACGGGGCTTCAGCGTGATGGGCGCTCGCCCGCCGGGGTTGGAACCAGGCCGACCGTTATCGTTCTCGTCGCTCATGCGCTCGCTTGTACTTCCGCCGGCGTGGGCCGGCCAAAAACCGTTTGATCCATGCGAGAAAGGGGCCTGGACGTACTTCCCAAAGGAAGCGCGTTTCCCGACCCTTCGCTCAGGAGCGGATCACGCTCCTCATTTCAAGTTCCAGACCTCTGTCGCCGACGAATGAAAGCCATTCGTCGAAGCCAGGGGCCTAGGGCTCCTCGCGCCAACTCGCCGACCAACTCGAGGGAAGGAGTGGGCGGAAGCCTGATAACCGCTCGACGTCCAAAGTCCAGCGATCAGTGCCGCGCCCGGCAAGGAGCGCCGTGTGTATCACATTCTCCCCACCCAAGGCCAAACCCAATTCGTCCGAGCTGAACATCCCGCAGATTTTGGGACTGTTCGGGGCCTTGTGGACCGCGGTGAGAATCTTTCGGCGACCGTCCCCAGCGCCGTCGGACGCCTCGATCAACCAGGCGGTCTTTCCCGAGGCCAGGGCCGCGGAGACCTTTTCGAAGCCTGAGATAATCGTTCCGCCGCGCCTTGCAAGCCCCAGACCGTCCAGAACCCGCTTGGTCAGCAGCCGTTCCACCTGGTCGGCCAGATCGGCCGGGGCGGTCAGCTTGGTCTTGGCCGAGCGCGAGAACAGCCCTTTCTTGGCGGCGGTCGTCACCGCCTCGCGGGTGGCGTCGACCCACATGCCGCGGCCAGGCAGCTTGCGCGCCACGTCCGGAACCACCGCGCCGTCGGGCCCGACCACGAACCGCACCAGGCGCGCCTCATCCGTCGCCTCGCCCAGGACGATGTCCTTGCGCAGGCGATTGGCTTCGGCGTGGGTCTTCGCCACGGGGGTATGGGGCGCGTCTGCGTCGGTCATGGGTCTCGAAAGGCGCCGGGCCTCCGACTTTCGTCGGAGGCCCGGATCTCAGATCAGTCTTCCTTGGTTTCTTCGGCCGGTTCGTCGGCGACGACCTCTTCCGAGACCTCGGCCGGCTCCTCGCCCGCCGCTTCCTCGAACTCGGCTTCTTCCTCGACATATTCCGGTTCAGGCGGAGCCTCGACCCAGCCCATGACGACGCGGGCGCGCATGATCAGCGCCTCGGCGTCCTCCGGCGACAGGTTGAAGCTGTCCAGGATGCCGGCTTCGCGCACGCGCTCGCCGTCCTTGGTCTCGAACCAGCCGCGCAGGTCGTCGGGGATCAGGCCGGCCAGGTCCTCGACCGACTTGACGTCGCCCTCGCCCAGGGCCACGGCCACGGGCAGGGTGACGCCTTCGATCTCGAGCAGGCTGTCCTCGACGCCCAGCTCCAGACGCTTGGCGTCCAGGGCGGCGGCTTCCTTTTCCAGGAATTCGCGCGCGCGGGTCTGCAGCTCGTCGGCGGTCTCGTCGTCGAAGCCCTCGATGGCCGCGATCTCATGCGGCTCGACATAGGCGACGTCCTCGACGGCCGCGAAGCCTTCGGTGACCAGCAGCTGGGCGATGACCTCGTCGACGTCCAGGGCTTCCTGGAACAGGGCCGTGCGCTCGGAGAACTCGCGCTGGCGGCGCTCGCTTTCCTGGCTTTCGGTCATGATGTCGATCTGCCAGCCGGTCAGCTGCGAGGCGAGGCGCACGTTCTGGCCGCGGCGGCCGATGGCCAGCGACAGCTGCTCGTCCGGCACCACGACTTCGACGCGCTCGTCTTCCTCGTCCATGACGACCTTGGAGACTTCGGCCGGGGCCAGGGCGTTGACGATGAAGGTCGCCTCGTCCTCGGACCACTGGATGATGTCGATCTTCTCGCCCTGCAGCTCGGCCACCACGGCCTGCACGCGCGAGCCGCGCATGCCGACGCAGGCGCCGACCGGGTCGATGCTGGAGTCGTTGGAGATCACGGCCATCTTGGCGCGCGAGCCCGGGTCGCGGGCCACGGCGCGAATCTCGATGACGCCGTCATAGACTTCCGGCACTTCCTGCGCGAACAGCTTGGCCATGAAGCCGCCGTGGGCGCGCGACAGCATGATCTGCGGACCCTTGGTCTCGCGACGGACGTCGTAGATGTAGGCGCGGATGCGGTCGCCGACGTTGAAGTTCTCGCGCGGGATCGACTGGTCGCGGCGCATGATGCCTTCGCCGCGGCCCAGGTCGACGATGACGTTGCCGTATTCGACGCGCTTGACGCTGCCGTTGACGATCTCGCCGGCGCGATCCTTGTACTCGTCGTACTGGCGCTCGCGCTCGGCTTCGCGGACCTTATGCATGACGACCTGGCGGGCCATCTGGGTCTGGACGCGGCCGATCTCGAACGGCGGCAGGCTTTCCTCGTAGATCTTGCCGACCTCGGCGTCGCGCCAGGTGCGCTTGGCCGACGACAGCTGGACCTTGCCGATCTCGCCTTCCAGCTCGAAGTCGTCCGACACGACCTCGATCACCCGCTTCTGGGTGGTCTCGCCGGTGCGCGGGTCGATCTTGACGCGGATGTCGTGCTCGGCGCCGTAGCGGGCGCGGGCGGCCTTCTGCAGCGCGTCCTCGATCGCCTCGATGACGACTTCCTTCTCGATGCCTTTTTCACGCGCGACCGCGTCGGCGATCTGCAGCAGCTCGAGGCGGTTGGCGGAGATGCCGATAGCCATGGTCAGTCCTCTTCACTTTCGGACAGGTCAATGTCGTCGGCGTGGTCTTCGCCGAGGTTTTCGTCCGCGTCGGCGCCATCGGCCCCAACGCGGGCGGCGCGCTGTTGGGCGCCCCGCTTCATCAGTTCGTCGTTCAACACCAGCTTGGCGTCGACAATCCATTCGAACGGGAAATAGACGGTGGTGTCGTCCTCGCCCTCGAGGTTCAGCCCCACCTGGCCGTCCTCGACGCCGGCCAGCTCGCCCTTGAAGCGCTTGCGGCCCTCGGCGACGCGGTCCAGCTCGATGCGGATCTCGAGGCCGGCATAGGTGTCGAAGTCCTTCAGCCGGGTCAGCGGGCGGTCGACGCCCGGGCTGGAGACTTCCAGGGTGTATTCGCCGGTGATCGGGTCGGCGGCGTCCATGATCTCGGAAATGGCGCGCGACAGCCTGGCGCAGTCCTCGACGTTCATGTCGCCGTCGGGACGCTCAGCCATGATCTGCAGGCGACGCTGCTCGGCCCCGCCCATCAGGCGCAGGCGGACGATCTCGTAGCCGACGGACTCGGCGACGGGATCCAGCAGTTCGACCAGACCGATATCTTCCTGCGTCTTGCCGCGCACGGTTCTCTCAACTCGTTGGCGGCCGCCCGACGCTCGACAAAAGCCAAGCTGGCGAACGGCCAAAGAAAAAGCGGCAGCCTTTCGGGCCGCCGCTCGAAAGCGCTATCAGCGCTGACGGACGATGTAGGAGCTATATAGCGCGATGTTTGGGCCGTTGGAAGCCCCCGCCGTCGCGAGGCGTCGTCGCCCCTTCCGCATTGCAGCACTTGTGGCCTATAAGCGCCCCCGCGCAGGCCCGCCTCCCCGCGGGACCTCTCCCACACGAAGAGTCACAATGGACCTCTCCAAGATCGCCGTCGGCGTGAACCCGCCGTACGACCTGAACGCCGTCATCGAGATCCCGCAAGGCGGCGAGCCGGTGAAGTACGAGATCGACAAGGCCAGCGGCGCGCTGATGGTCGACCGCTTCCTGCACACGGCGATGTTCTACCCGGCCAATTACGGCTTCATCCCCCACACCCTGGCCGACGACGGCGACCCGGCCGACATCATGGTCGTGGGCCCGACCCCGGTGGTGCCCGGCGCGATCATCCGCTGCCGCCCGATCGGCGCCCTGATGATGGTCGACGAGGCCGGTTGCGACGAAAAGATCCTGGCCGTGCCGGTCGACAAGCTGCACCCGTTCTATACGGGCGTGTCCAGCTGGCGCGACCTGCCGGTGATCCTGACCGAGCAGATCGCCCACTTCTTCCAGCACTACAAGGATCTGGAAAAGGGCAAGTCGACCAAGATCACCGGCTGGGCCGATCCGGAGGAAACCGCCGAGATCATCCGCGCGGCGATCAAGCGGCACGACGAAAGCTACTGATTTGGATTTCTTCCCTCCCCTTTATGGGGAGGGGGACCAGCGAAGCTGGTGGGTGGGATCCGCTGACTCGGCAAGCCCCCACCCGACCCTGGCTCCGCCAGGGCCACCCTCCCCGCAAGGGGGAGGGACGAACTCAAGTTCGAACAAAATCCAGGAACACCGGCGCACAGTCGCCCAGCTTCTTTTCCTCGTAGCGGGTGGTCACGTGGTCGGCCGGCGCGGCGTTGCGGTCGGCGTCGGGCTCGGCGAAGCGGAAGGCCGGGTCGGCCAGCACCCGCTCGACCGTCCACTCGGCGTAGTCGGCCCAGTCGGTGGCGAAGCGGAAGGCCGCGCCGGGCTTCAACACCCGCGCCAGCTCGGCCACGAAGGCCGGCTGGATCAGGCGGCGCTTGTTGTGCCGAGCCTTGTGCCAGGGGTCGGGGAACATGATGAAAAGGCGGTCCACCGAGGCGTCCGGCAACCAGCCGACCACGTCGCGGGCGTCGCCCTCGTGGATGCGGACGTTCTTGAGCGCCTGCTCCTCGACGTGACGCACGGCGCTGGCCACGCCGTTGACGAAGGGCTCGGCCCCGATCACCAGCACGTCGGGGCGCTTGCCGGCCTGGGCGGCCATGTGCTCGCCGCCGCCGAAACCGATCTCCAGCCAGACTTCCCTGGCCTCGGGCATCAGGTCGCGAGGCTGGAACGGCGCGGCCGGCACGGCGATCGTCGGCAACAGGCTGTCGAGCAAGGCCTGCTGACGCGGCTTCACCGGCCGAGACTTCAGGCGGCCGAACGAGCGCAGCGGCCCGTGGGGCTGTTGGGGATTGGTCATGGGCGGGGTCTTAGCGGTGATCCTCATAAGAGGCCAGCGGCGCCGCCTGGCGTCCTTCGAGGCCCGCCGCGCGGGCGCCTCGGGATGAGGAATTCAGAAACGCACAAACATCCTCATCCTGAGGTGCGAGGCGAAGCGGAGCCTCGAAGGACGCACGGCCTCAACGAGAACGGGCCCCGATCGGATGATCGAGGCCCGCTCCGGTAGATCTGGAAGGGGTGAGGCCTACGCCAGGCCCTTCAGCTCCGACACCAGGTCGGTCTTCTCCCAGGAGAAGCCGCCTTCGTTGTCCGGCGTGCGGCCGAAGTGGCCGTAGGCGGCGGTGCGGGCGTAGATCGGCTTGTTCAGCTGCAGGTGCTCGCGGATCGAGCGCGGGGTGGCGCCGCCGATCAGTTGCGGCAGCAGCTTTTCCAGCGCTTCCGGATCGACCTTGCCGGTGCCGTGCAGGTCGACATGGAACGACACGGGCTGGGCCACGCCGATGGCGTAGGCGATCTGGATGGTGCAGCGGTCGGCCAGACCCGCGGCCACGACGTTCTTGGCCAGGTAGCGACAGGCATAGGCGGCCGAGCGGTCGACCTTGGTCGGATCCTTGCCCGAGAACGCGCCGCCGCCGTGCGGAGCCGCGCCGCCGTAGGTGTCGACGATGATCTTGCGGCCAGTGACGCCGGCGTCGCCGTCCGGACCGCCGATCTCGAAGCGGCCGGTCGGATTGATCAGCCACTGGGTCTTCTTGGTGATCAGGCCTTCCGGGAAGATCGGCAGGATGTGCGGCTTGATCAGGTCCAGCACGCGCTTGGAGGTCGCGGCCTTGCCGTCGATCTTCTTCTTGTGCTGGTGCGACACGACGATCGAAACGACGCGGACCGGCTTGCCGGCGGCGTCGTATTCCAGGGTCACCTGGCTCTTGGCGTCGGGCTCCAGCTCGTGCAGCTCGCCGCTGTGGCGCAGCTGAGCCAGGCGGCTGAGGATGTTGTGGCTGTATTGCAGGGTGGCCGGCATCAGCTCCGGGGTCTCGGTGCTGGCGTAGCCGAACATGATGCCCTGGTCGCCGGCGCCTTCGTCCTTCTTGTCCGAGGCGTCCACGCCCTGGGCGATATGAGCCGACTGGCCGTGCAGGTAGTTGGCGTACTTGGCCTTCTCCCAGTGGAAGCCCTTCTGCTCGTAGCCGATGTCCTTGATCGCGGCCCGGACCTTGGGCTCCAGCGACTTGATGATGTCCTTGGTCAGCTGCTTGTTGGCGGCCTTGTCACCGCCGGGCTTGCCGGCCCGGACCTCGCCCGCCAGGACGATGCGGTTGGTGGTGACCAGGGTCTCGCAGGCGACGCGCGCTTCGGGATCGGCGCTCAGGAAGGCGTCGACGACGGTGTCGCTGATCCGGTCGGCGACCTTGTCCGGATGACCTTCGGAAACGCTTTCACTGGTGAAGATGTAAGAAGAACGGCTCAAGGGTCAGCTCCGGACATGACATCGCCCGCACGGACGATCTGCCCGAGGGACCACGTGAACATATAAAGATATGTTTATGTCCGCAAGCCGCCCTGTCCGGCTTTCGCCGGATCAGGGCCAGGATCAGGCTTCCGGTTCTTCCTCGATCATGTCCTCGGCCATCGAGCGGACGAGGTCCAGGATGCGCCGGCGCACGCGGGACTTGCCGATGCGCGGGAACAGCGCGGCCAGCTCCAGACCTTCCGGGGTCATCAGGAAGTCGTGCACGAACTGTTCCGAACCGTTTTCCTCGAAACCCTCGAGGTCCGTGGGATCGGCCAGGCCTTCGAAGAAGTAGGACACCGAAGACTGCAGGCTCTTGGCGATCTCGTAGAGCTTGGACGCGCTGACGCGGTTGGCGCCCCGCTCGTACTTCTGCACCTGCTGGAAGGTCAGGCCGAGATCATCCGCCAAACGCTCTTGGCTGACGCCGAGGATCTTACGCCGCATGCGGATCCGGGCGCCGACGTGCAGGTCGACCGGATTGGGAGAGCGTTCTTGGTCAGGAATCGTGTTCATGCCGTTTCAATCACTGGGAGGAAGCCACGGGTATCTGGAAGCTTGTCTGTTTCAATTTACGACCTTTTCCAAGCGTCGACTTCCTGAAACGCGAATCGCGGCGGCAAATGAAACCAAAAGCAGCACCCCGAACGGCCAGTGCCCAAGCTTGGAGAACAAGGTCGGCGATCCGATATACGGTACATTACCGTCGATCACCCCTGATTCGCCAAGTTTCAAGCGCTCGCCGTGCAAAATTCTTCCCTGAGCGTCGATCAGGGCGGAAACGCCGGTCGGGGTCGCCCGGATGATCGGCGTTCCGGTTTCGATGGCGCGATAGCTGGCCAGGTTCAGGTGCTGCAACGGGCCGGAGGTGACTCCGAACCAGGCGTCGTTCGAGACATTGACGATGGCGCGCACGCCGGGAACCGGCTTGGCCAGGCGCGGGAACAGGCTTTCGTAGCAGATCAGCGGCTGGATCAGCAGGTCCGGAGCCACACGCAGCGGCGCGGGTTCGGGACCGGTGGCGAAGCCTTCGCCCAGATGGGCCATGCTCTTGACGCCCAGCTTGGTCATCAGGGCGTCGGCGGGCAGATATTCCCCGAACGGCACCAGGCGGTGCTTGTCGTAGATCCCGACCACCACGACGTCGTCGGCCGTGCGGCGCAGGGCGACCAGACTGTTGTAATAGACCGGCTTGTCGGGCGTTCCCTCGTAGCGGTAGCCGCCGATCAGCATCAGCTGGCCGGGCTGGAGGGCGTCGACGATCGCCTGCCGCACCCAGCTGCCGGGGACCATGTAGTCGTTGATGGCCAGCGGCAGGGCGCCCTCGGGCCAGACCACGATGTCGGCGGGCTTGCCCGCGTAGGGCTTGGCGGTCAGCGAGACATAGGCCTGGACGATCTGGCCGAAGCGCTCGGCGTCCCACTTGGACTCCTGGGGAATGTCGGCCTGGACGATGCGGACCCTCGTCGGCGCGTGGACCTCGGTGTCGCGCGGCCGCGCGAGATGGGCGGCGCCGCCGGCGTAAAGGAGGGCCAGGCCGCCGACGGCCGCGCCGACCGCGATCCGTCCCCGCCTGCCGTCGCGCCACACGGCCGGCGCCGCCGCGATGGCCAGGGTGATCCAGGTCAGGCCGTAGGCGCCGACCAGAGCGGCGGCCTGGGAGGGCGCCGAGCCGGCCCGCCAGGTCTCGCCCGGCAGGTTCCAGGGAAAGCCGGTCAGGATGTGGCCGCGCGTCCATTCCAGCACCGCGAAGGCCCCGGCGAACACCAGCAGCCGCCGCACGCCGGCGGGGCGGATCAGGCGATAGAGCACCGCCGCCAGGCCCCAGAACAGCGCCATGCCCGCGGCCATGGCGGCCACCGCGAACGGGGCCATCCAGCCCTGGTTGGCGGCGTCGACCATGAAGGCCTCGGCGATCCACCATGTGCCCAGGGCGAAGTAGCTCAAGCCCATCAGCCAGCCGCGCAGGAAGGCCGAGCGCAGGGGGCGCGGTCCGTCGACGGCGTCCAGCAGCCACAGCAGCGCCGCGTAGCCCAGCAGGCCGGGCAGGATCCCGAACGGCGGATGGGCTAGGGCCGCGGCGAGGCCGGCGGCCAGGGCCAGTCCCCGCGCCCGCCACGGCGTCAGCTTCGGCAGGGCCGGCAGGTTCACGAAGCGGCCATCCGCCCGGGCGGTTCAGCCGCCTCCACGACGGCCGCCGGCCGCACCCGCACCCGGCGCACGCGGCGCGGATCGGCCTCGACGACCTCCAGGTCGAAGCCGGCGGGGTGGGCGATCACCTCGCCCCGCTGCGGCACGCGGCCCGCCAGGGCCACGACCAGGCCGGCGACGGTGTCGATGTCCTCTTCCATGTCCGGCGGGGCCAGGTCGCGGTCGAGGGCGGCTTCCAGATCCTCCAGCGGCGCGCGGGCGTCGACCTCGAACAGCCCGCCCGGGCGGGCGACGATGCTGGAGACCTGGGCGTCGTCGTGCTCGTCGTCGATCTCGCCGACCACCGCCTCGATCAGGTCCTCCATGGTCACCAGGCCGTCGGTGCCGCCGAACTCGTCGATGACCAGGGCCATGTGGATGCGGCTGGTGCGCATGCGCAGCAGCAGGTCGGCGGCCCGCATCGAGGCCGGCACGTACAGGGCCTCGCGCCGCAGCCGGTGCAGGATCTGGTCGCCGGAGGCCGGACGCTTCTGGTCGCTGGCCAGCAGGCGGAACACGTCCTTGACGTGGACCACGCCCACCGGGTCGTCCAGCGTCTCGCGATAGATCGGCATCCGCGAATGCTCGGCCTCGGTGAACTGGGCCACCACCGCCTCGAACGGCGCGCCCACCTCGACGGCGACGATGTCGGCGCGCGGGGTCATCACGTCGGCCACCCGCAGGCTCTGGAAGGCCTCGGCCTGGTCGACCATGTCGACCTCGTGGACCAGGGCGGAGTCAGCCGAGCGCGTGGCCTCGGACAGGCGCGGCGCCCCCCGGCCGGCCAGGTCCTTGCGCATCTTGCGAAAGAACGCCCGCACGCCCCGGCTCAGGCGAGCCGAACCGGCGGGCGAGGAACTCTGGTCGTCGCTGGGCATGCCCTGGCTTGGTTATCCCTTTGGGGACGGCGGGTCGGCGTAGGGGTCCGGAATGTCCAAGCCCGCGAGGATCTCGCGCTCGAACGCTTCCATGGCCTCGGCCTCGGCGTCGTCCTGATGGTCGTATCCTAAGAGATGAAGCACCCCGTGCGCCACCAGATGTTGCAAATGATGCGCAAGCGGCTTGCCCTGCTCGGCCGCTTCGCGCCGACAGACGCCGAAAGCCAGGGCGATGTCGCCGATCTGGCCCTCCGGATTTGGCGGCGAGGGGAAGGACAGGACGTTGGTCGCGTAGTCCTTCTGGCGGAAGTCGCGGTTCAGCGCCTGGACGCTGTCGTCGTCGGCCAGCAGGATGACGATGCCGTGGCCCTCGATGGCCTCGTGGGCGTCCAGCACCGCCTGGGCGGCGCGCCAGACCAGGGCCTCGACGTCTGGCTCGGCCTGGATCCAGGCCTCGTCCTCGATCTCGATGTCGACCGTGATCATTGGGAAGCGATGGCCATCTAGCGCGTCGTCGTCTGCAGGGCGTCGGCGTCGTAGGCCTTGACGATGCGCTCGACCAGCGGGTGGCGCACCACGTCGGCCGAGGTGAAGCGCGACACCGCCACGCCCTCGACGCCCTCCAGGATCGACACAGCGTGGGCCAGGCCGGAATCGCGGGGATTGAGCAGGTCGACCTGGGTCGGATCGCCGGTCACCACCATCCGCGCGCCCTCGCCCAGGCGGGTCAGGACCATCTTCATCTGCAGGCGCGAGCAGTTCTGGGCCTCGTCGACGATGACGAACGCATGAGCCAGGGTGCGGCCGCGCATGAAGGCGATCGGGGCGACCTCGATCTCCAGCTTCTCGCGACGGCGGCGCAGCTGGTCGGCGCCCATGATGTCGGTCAGGGCCTCCCAGACGGGGGCCATGTAGGGGTCGACCTTCTCGTTCAGGTCGCCCGGCAGGAAACCCAGCTTCTCGCCGGCCTCGACGGCGGGACGGGTGACGATCAGCCGATCGACCTCGCCGCGCAGCAGCATGCCCGCGCCGTGGGCCACGGCCAGGAAGGTCTTGCCGGTGCCCGCGGGACCCAGGCCAAAGCACAGCGGATGGCTGGTCATGGCCTCCATGTACTTGGCCTGGCCCTTGGTCTTGGGCGAGACCGAACCCTTGCGCACGGCGCGCGGCGAGGCCTGGCCCGACGCGCTGTGAGCCTCGCCCACGGCCACCCGGACGTCGGCCTCGACCACCTCGTCGTCGGCGTCGGCCCGGTGGGCCAGGGCCTGGATCGCCCGCTTGGCGCTGGAGCGCGCCTTGACGTCGCCGGTGATCGTCACCCCGCCGCCCGGGGTCTCGATCAGCACCTTGAAGGCGTCCTCGATCAGGGCGGCGTGACGGCCGTTCGGGCCGGAAACGGCGCGGACGGCGGTGTCGGACAGGGGCAGGAACTCGGGCGTACGGCTCAAACGGACTCCAGGATGACTTGGCTTTCGAGCACGCCGCCCAGGCTCATCTTGGCCGACGACTCGATGCGGACGGGAACGATCTGGCCCAGCAGGCTGTCGGGGCCCACCGCGTGCACCGCTTGCAGATAGGGACTGCGGCCGACGATTTGACCGGGGTTGCGACCTTTTTTCTCGAACAGCACCGGCATGACCTTGCCGACCTGCAGCGCGTTGAAGGCCTTCTGCTGTTCGTCGAGCAGGGCGTTCAGGCGATCCAGACGCTCGGCCTTGACCGTTTCGTCCACCTGGCCGGGCATGGCCGAGGCCGGCGTGCCGGGGCGGCGCGAGTATTTGAACGAGAAGGCCGAGGCGAAGCCGACCTCGCGGACCAGCTCCAGCGTCTTCTCGAAATCGCCGTCGCGCTCGCCGGGGAAGCCGACGATGAAATCGCCGCTCATGGCGATGTCGGGCCGGGCGGCGCGGATCTTCTCGATCAGCCGCACATAGCTTTCGGCCGTGTGGTCGCGGTTCATGGCCTTGAGGATCTTGTCCGACCCGGCCTGCACCGGCAGGTGCAGATAGGGCATCAGTTCGGGCAGCTCGCCGTGGGCCGCGATCAGGTCGTCGCCCATGTCGCGCGGGTGGCTGGTGGTGTAGCGGATGCGATCGAGGCCCGGGATCTTGGCCAGACGACGGACCAGCCTGGCCAGGGTGTAGCCGCCGCCGTCATAGGCGTTGACGTTCTGGCCCAGCAGGGTGACCTCGCGCACGCCCTGGTCGGCCAGGCGCTTGGCCTCGTCCTCGATGGCCTCGGGCGGCCGCGACCACTCCCCGCCCCGGGTGTAGGGCACCACGCAGAAGGTGCAGAACTTGTCGCAGCCCTCCTGCACGGTCAGGAACGCGGTGACGCCGTTGACCTGGCGCTCGGCCGGCAGGGCGTCGAACTTCTCGTCGGCGGCGAAGTCGGCGGAGAGGCGCTCGCCGGTCGCCCGATGGGCGCGGGCGATCAGCTCGGGCAGCTGGTGATAGGCCTGGGGCCCGACCACCAGGTCGACCGCCGGCTGGCGATGCATGATCTCCTTGCCCTCGGCCTGGGCCACGCAGCCGGCCACGGCGATGGTCATCTTGCCGCCGGCCTCGGCCTTGCGGTTCTTCATCTGCTTGATGTAGCCGAGCTCGGAATAGACCTTCTCGGTGGCCTTCTCGCGGATGTGGCAGGTGTTGAGCACCACCAGATCGGCCCCTTCGGGATCGTCGACCACGCCATAGCCCAGCGGACGCAGGACATCGGCCATGCGCTCGCTGTCATAGACGTTCATCTGACAGCCGTAGGTCTTGATATAGAGGCGCTTTTGCGGGGTCTCGCTCATGCGGCGAGGTTATGGGCGCGAGGGGGCGACCTTGCAAGGACGCGGGCGCCACACCCTTGCCCCCTCCGGGCCTTCGGCCCTCCTCCCCCATGGGGGGAAGAGGAGTCGCGTGGCGGTCCTCCGCCCCCTATGGGGGCGGACAGGCGGCGAAGCCGCCAGGTGGGGGCAAGTGGAGGATCACTCCTCGATCGGAACGCCGTAGAGCTCCAGCCGGTGATCCACCAGCTTGTAGCCCAGCTTGCGGGCGATGGCGTTCTGCAGGGCCTCGATCTCCTCGTCCACGAACTCGACGACCTTGCCGGTCTTCATGTCGATCAGGTGGTCGTGGTGATGGTCGGGGGTCTCTTCGTAGCGCGAGCGACCGTCGCGGAAGTCGTGCCGCTCGATGATGCCGCTCTCCTCGAACAGGCGAACCGTCCGATAGACCGTGGCGATCGAGATGTGCGGGTCCACGGCGTGGGCGCGGCGGTGCAGCTCCTCGACGTCCGGGTGGTCGGTGGCCGCCGACAGCACGCGGGCGATGACCCGACGCTGGTCGGTCATGCGCATGCCCTTTTCGATGCAGAGCTTTTCGAGGCGGTCCACGGCGGCGTCTCCGGAAAGATGAATCCAAGCGAGATTCGCGGGCAAGATAGGGGCTTGGGCGCTAGCTGTTAAGCGTCCGACGCATCACCACCGCGTCCTTGGCCCCATCGGGATGGGGATAATAGCCCTTTCTCAGGCCGACGCGTCCGAAACCGGCGGCCTCGTAGAGCTTGATCGCCGCGACATTGTCGGCCGCGACCTCCAGGAACATCTCCAAGGCGCCGGCCTCCCGGGCGATCCCGGCCGCCATCTCGACCAGGGCCGCGCCCCAGCCACGGCGACGGGCGGCCGGATCGACGGCCACGGTCAGGATCTCGGCCTCGCCGGCGACGGCGCGGCACAGGATGAAGCCCTTGGCGTCTTCCGGATCCCCCGCCTCGCCCAGCACCGCGAAGGCGCCGGGGCCCTTGAGCAGGGTCTCGAGCTCTTCCGCCGACCAGGGCCGGTCGAAGGCCCGGTCGTGCAGGTCGGCCAGGGTGAAGCAGGCTTCCAGCCCGACGGGACGCAGGATCATGCGGCGGGCGCCACGGCGTAGGGGGCGCGCAGATAGAGCGGCCGGGGCGAATGGGTGGGGGCCGGTTTGGCGGCGGCCAGGCGGGCGACGGCGACCGGATCGGCGTAGGCCGGGGTCAGCACGGCCGCATGGGGCAGGACGTCGGCGATCAAGGGCGCCCCCGAGCCGACCAGCGTGGCCGAGCCGCCCGAATAGAGCTCGGCCAGGCGCGCGGCGGCGACCCCGACCTCCAGGGCGTCCGGAGCCATCAGCGCCTTTCCGCCGTCGAAGACCTGCAGATAGACCTGGCCCATCTTGGCGTCGAGCACCCCGGCGACCAGGCCGGCCGCGTCGGTCGAAGCGGCCAGGGCCTCCAGCGTGTTGACCCCGACGCAGGGGATCGACAGGGCCGTGGCCAGGCCCTTGGCGAACGAAAGCCCCACGCGCAGGCCGGTGAATGAGCCCGGACCGACGGTGACGGCGATGCGGGTCAGGTCGGTGAACTTTACCCCGGCCTCGGCCATGACCTCGCGGGCCAGGACGGCGATGCGCTCCTGGTGGCCGCGGGTCATCGGCTCGCTGCGGGCGGCGCGGACGACGTCGCCGTCCAGCACCGCGACCGAGCTGGCGGCCAGGCAGGTGTCTATCGCCAAAATCAAGGAAGAGGGGATCATTGGACCGGCGCCCCGCCGCGCCACAGGAACTCGCGCAGGACCGCCTTGTCGCGCAGCACCGCCTCGGGCGGCATCGCGTCCTGGGTCCAGCCGGGGACGGCGAACACGTAGCGCAGCACCGGCTCGCCGGGCTGGGTGCAGATCACTGCGTGAGCGTCGCGGTCCTTGCCCATCCAGCAGCGCGGATAGTCCATGTCGGCGTCGGCCCATTTCATGCCCAAGGCCTCGCCGCGCGGGCCCTCCGGCGTTCCGCCGCTGATCCGGATGTCGCCGACGGTACGCGCGCCGGGATTGCCCTGGATCTCGATCACGCCGCCGCCCTGTTCGACGGTGATGATCGGCGTCGGCTCGCCCGCGCCCTGGTGCAGGAAAGCGGTCTTCACCACCGCTTTGGGGAACCGGGGCTGGATCGCCTCGAGCGAAAACCCGGTCTGGGCCATGACCGGACCGACCGAGAACTCGTCCAGGGCCAACGGACCGCCTTCATAGGGCGTGAAGCGGTCGACGGCGCCCGACGCGTCCTGGCGGGTCACCACGGCGGGGGCCGGCGCGGCGGGCGCGGCGTTTTTGGAAGCCGCGGGCTTGTCGGCCGGACCGCAGGCGGCCAGGGCCAGCAGCGGCGCGGCGAGGAGGAGGCGTCGGACCATCGGATCAGGCCGCGCCGACGGCGGCTTTCTCGGCCGGCCGCCAGACGAATTCGTTCAGCTGGCCCTTGGCCTTCAGCACCTCGACCGGCGGCAGGCCGCCCCTCGTCCAGCCCGGCACGCCGAACACATAGGACACGGTCGGGGCCTCGGGACGCACGCAGACGGTCTGGTTGACCGTGCGGCCCTCGCCGGCCCGGCACTGGGCGATGTCGAAGCCGAGGTCGGCCCACTTTCCGAGCAGGGCTTCGCCCTTGGGGCCCTGGGCCGGCCCGCCGGCCAGGCGGATCTCGCCGATGCCGCCCTCGGCGCCCTTGCCGATCTCCAGCAGCGGGACGTTGTCCTGGTCGACGGTGAGGATCGGGCCGGGCGGGCCCTCGCCGGTGTGGATGAAGGCGCTCTTGACCACCGCCTTGGGGAACAGGGCCTTGATCGTCGCCGCGTCGAAGGCCGTCTCGCCGGTGATCGGGCCCACCCCGTCGGCGCGCACCCGCAGCGGCCCGCCGACATAGGGCGTGACCGCGATCGTGACCGGTCCGGATTTCGGCGTTTCGACGGCCGGCGGCGCGGCGGTGTCGGCTTGCTTGGCGGGGCCGCAGGCGGCGAGCAGCAGCAGCGGGGCGGCGATCAGGACGAGGCGCGGGGTCATGGGGCGCCTTTTAGCGCCACCTCCCCCGCTTCGCGGGTGAGGAGGAAACGGATCAGCCTCTCCTCCCCCGTGCAACGGGGGAGGTGGCGGGCGAAGCCCGACGGAGGGGGCGTCGCGGTCGATCAGACGATCCGCGCGGCTTCCTCGAAGTCCAGGCGCGGATTGCGCGGGAACAGGTTCTCCTCGGTGCCGTAGCCGATCGAGACGATGAAGTTGGACTTGATGTTGGTGCCGGCGAAGAATTCCTTGTCGACGGCGGCGTTGTCGAAGCCCGACATCGGACCGGCGTCCAGGCCCAGGGCCCGCACGGCCATGATGAAATAGCCGCCCTGCAGCGAGCTGTTGCGCAGCGCGCCCCACTCCTTGGCCACGGCGTCGCCGAACCAGTGCTTGGCGCCCGGGGCGTTGGGGAACAGGCGGTCCAGGGTCTCGGGGAAGTCCAGGTCGTAGCCGACGATCACCGTCACCGGGGCCTGCAGGATCTTCGGGCCGTTCGAGCCCGACGACAGGGCCGCCAGCCGGGCCTTGGCCTCGGGGCTTTGCACGAACACGAACCGGGCCGGCGTGGTGTTGGCCGCGGTCGGGCCGAACTTCACCAGGTCGTAGAGCTCGCGCAGAACCGCTTCCGGGATGGGCTGGTCGCTCCAGCCGTTGCGGGTGCGGGCCTTCGTGAACAGTTGGTCGAGAGTCGTGTCGGCGAGCTTGGCCATCAGCGATCCTTGTAAGCGATATAATTGCAACTTATACAGTTACGATAAGGACGCTCAGCGGCGCTGGCAAGGCGCCTGAGGCGCATTCCCTCGCGCTCGCGCGCACGATGAAGGCGCCCTAGAGCGTCTGCTCGACCCGGGTCACTTCCGGCACATAGTGCTTGAGCATGTTCTCGACGCCCGCCTTCAGCGTGGCCGACGAGGAGGGGCAGCCCGAGCAGGCGCCGCGCATGTGCAGCCAGACCACGCCGGTGGCCGGCTCGAACTTGGAGAACACGATGTCGCCGCCGTCCTGGGCCACGGCCGGGCGGATGCGGGTGTCGAGCAGGTCCTTGATCTCGGCGACGATCTGCGAGGTTTCCTCGTCGTAGACGCCGTCCTCGTCGTGGCCGCTCTCGATCTGGTCCAGCAGCAAGGGGCGGCCGCTGGTGAAGTGGTCCATGATGGCGGCCAGGATCGGCGCCTTCAGGTGCGGCCATTCGGCGCCCTCGGCCTTGGTCACCGTCAAGAAGTCCGGGCCGAAGAACACGCGGTTGACGTCGCCCAGGCGGAACAGGGCCTCGGCCAGCGGCGAGGCGTCGCCCTCCTCGGCCGTCTTGAACTCCCGCGCGCCTTCCCCCAGCACTTCGCGGCCGGGCAGGAACTTCAGGACCTCGGGATTGGGCGTGGTTTCGGTCTGGATGAACATGCCGGAGAAATGGACCCGGGAAGCCGCCAGGACAAGTGCCAGGCTGCCGCTTGCGTCATCGTGACAAACGAACCGCGTTATGTCTCCATGATCAAAACAAACGTTTCACACCCAAGTTTTCAGGGGAGGTCGCCATGAGCGACGGAGCCATCGATCTTTCCGGCGACGCCCAGAAGGAGGCCGCGCGGGCCAAGGCCTACGCCATGCCGCTGGAGCAGATCGACGTCGCCGATCCCGCCCTGTTCCAGGCCGACGCCCACTGGCCCTATTTCGAGCGGCTGCGGGCCGAGGACCCGGTGCACTACTGCGCCGACAGCGAGCACGGGCCCTATTGGTCGGTCACCCGCTACAACGACATCATGACCGTCGACACCACCCACCAGGTGTTCTCGTCGGACTCGAGCTTCGGCGGCATCACGATCCGCAACTTCGACGAGGACTTCGTCCTGCCGATGTTCATCGCCATGGATCCGCCCAAGCACGACATCCAGCGCAAGACCGTCAGCCCGATCGTCTCGCCGGTGAACCTGGCGATGCTGGAGGGCACGATCCGCGAACGGGTCGGGGGCATCCTCGACGGCCTGCCGATCGGCGAGACCTTCGACTGGGTGGACAAGGTGTCGATCGAGCTGACCACCCAGATGCTGGCCACCCTGTTCGACTTCCCCTGGGAGGAGCGCCGCAAGCTGACCCGCTGGTCCGACGTCTCGACCGCCGTGCCGGGCGCCGGCGTCGTCGACACCGAGGAGCAGCGCCGGGCCGAGCTGATGGAGTGCCTGGCCTATTTCACCGAGCTGTGGAACCAGCGCGTCAACTCGACCGAGCCCGGCAACGACCTGATCTCGATGCTGGCCCACGGCGAGGCGACGCGGAACATGCCGCCGATGGAGTATCTGGGGAACATCATCCTGCTGATCGTCGGGGGCAATGACACGACCCGCAACTCGATCACCGGCGGCCTGCTGGCCCTCTCCCAGAACCCCGACCAGGAAGCCAAGCTGCGGGCCGACCCGTCGCTGATCCCCAACATGGTCTCGGAGATCATCCGCTGGCAGACCCCGCTGGCCTATATGCGCCGCACGGCCATCGAGGACTTCGAGCTGTCGGGCAAGACCATCCGGAAGGGCGACAAGGTGGTGATGTGGTACGTCTCGGGCAACCGCGACGACACGGTCATCGACAACCCCAACGCCTTCCTGATCGACCGTCCCAACGCCCGCCGCCACCTGTCGTTCGGCTTCGGCATCCACCGCTGCGTCGGCAACCGCCTGGCCGAGCTGCAGCTGAAGATCATCTGGGAGGAGATCCTCAAGCGCTTCCCGAAGATCGAGGTGATGGGCGAGCCCAAGCGCGTCTATTCCAGCTTCGTGAAGGGCTATGAGAGCCTGCCGGTGCGGATTCCGTCGCGGCTCTAAACACCTTCTCCCGGAGGGGAGAAGGAGGGGCCCGCGCCGTCCGGCGTGGGAGGATGAGGGGTGACGCCGCCAGCCGGCGTGCCGGCACGCCGTCGAACGTCCCTAACCCCTCACCCTCCCACCGCTACGCGGCGGGCCCCTCCCTCTCCCTTTGGGAGAGGGTTCAAGGCTAAGCCCCCCAGAACCCGACCAGCTTCTTCACCTCGGCCACCGTCGGGGCGGCGACGTCGGACGCCCGTTCCGCGCCGGCCTTCAGGATGCGGTCGATCTCGGTCGGGTCGGCCAAGAACCGGCGCATCGTCTCGCCGACCGGGGCCAGCTTTTCGACCGCCAGGTCGGCCAGGGCCGGCTTGAAGGTCCCAAAGCCCTTGCCGGCGTACTCGGCCAGCACCTCGGCCTTGGTCCGGCCCGACAGCGCCGCGAAGATGCCGACCAGGTTGTCGGCTTCGGGGCGGGCGGTCAGTTCCTCCAGGGTCTCGGGCAGAGGCTCCGGGTCGGTGCGGGCCTTGCGGACCTTGGCGGCGATGTCGTCGGCCGTGTCGGTCAGGTTGATGCGGCTGTAGTCCGACGGATCGGACTTGCTCATCTTGGCCGAGCCGTCGCGCAGGGACATGATCCGCGCCCCAGGACCCTGGATCAGCGGCTCGGGCTGCGGGAAGAAGGCGGGAACCCCGAAGTCGTGGTTGAACTTGCCGGCGATGTCGCGGGTCAGTTCCAAGTGCTGCTTCTGGTCCTCGCCGACCGGCACGTGGGTGGCCTTGTAGACCAGGATGTCGGCGGCCTGCAGCACCGGATAGGTGTAGAGGCCGACGCTGGAGCGCTCCTTGTGCTTGCCGCTCTTCTCCTTGAACTGGGTCATGCGGTCCAGCCAGCCCAGGCGGGCCACGCACTGGAAGATCCAGGCCAGTTCGGAATGCTCGCGCACCGCCGACTGCGGGAAGATCGTCGCCTTCGTCGGATCCAGGCCGGCGGCCAGGTAGGCGGCGGCGATCTCGCGGGTCTGCTGGGCCAGGGCGGCCGGGTCCTGCCAGACGGTGATGGCGTGCAGGTCGGCCACGAAGATGAAGGTGTCCATCTCGTGCTGCAGCTTAGCGAACTTCACCAGGGCGCCGAGATAGTTGCCCAGGTGCAGGGCGCCGGACGGCTGGACGCCGGAGAGCACGCGGGTCGGGCCCGTGTAGGCGACAGGGGTGTGGTCGGTCATGGCTTCAGCCTTGGTACTTGAAAGCGGTATGGCGAACGCGCAACTGCGCGGTCCGCGCCGGAAGCGCGGCGGAACGGATCAGAAGAAGCGGCGCCATCGCGGCGCGGAAGAACCGATCGAAGCCATGGCTGTTCGTTACCGGGCCGGGGCTGAGAGGGCAAGGCGCCAGGTTCCGTGGATAGTCGCGTTCTTGGTCCGAAAACCTCGTCCTTCGACAAGCTCAGGATGAGGTTTCCTACTGCGCCGGCGCTGAAAATAGCCCTCATCCTGAGCTTGTCGAAGGACGAGGGCGGCTCTGCGGCGGCAAATGCCAGGCCCCCTACCCCCTGCCCCGCTTGAGCACGCCCTTCAGCTCGGCCGGCGTCACCCCGCCGAACAGGAAGACCAGCGGCGGATACAGCGCCCCGCCGACCAGCACGGTCAGCAGCAGGGCCGCTTCCTTGGCCCCCAGGGTGTGGCCGCGCAGGCCCAGCTCGCGCAGCGGCGCCTCGATCAGCGTCCGCCAGTGCGAGGCCGCCGCCAGGGCGCCGCCCATGGCCACGCTGGCCGCCAGGATCCGCGCCACCCGCGACCAGGTGGCCAGGGACGGGCTGTAGTGGTTCTTGCGCGACAGGCCGAAGGCCATCTGGCCGACATTGATCCACGAGGCGACGGCGGTGGCGGCGGCGATGCCCTTCACCCCGACCAGGTTGAACAGCAGAATGCCCAGGCCGATGTTCATCGCCACCGAGATCAGGGCGAAGCGCATCGGGCTCCTGGTGTCGCCCCGCGCGAAGAAGGCCCGCGAATACAGCTGCTGCAGCACGAAGGCGGGCGTGCCCAGCCCGTAGAAGAACAGGGCCGAGGCCGTCTGGCTGGCGTCGAAGGTGGTGAACTGGCCCCGGGTGTAGAGGGCGTCCGACAGGAAGCCCGGCATCGAGACCAGGGCCGCGGCGGCGGGGATGGTCAGGGCCATGGCCAGGGTGATGGCCTGGTCCATGGCGGTCTGGGCGTCGTGGCCGTCGCCGGTGTTGACCGCCCGCGACAGGCGCGGCAGCAGGGCCACCCCGATCGCCACGCCCACCAGGCCCAGCGGCAGCTGGTACAGGCGGTCGGCCGTGGCCAGCCAGGTGCGGCCGCCGGGCACGTTGCTGGCCAGGTTGCCGGAGATGAAGATGTTGACCTGGGTGGCGCTGGCCGCCAGGGCCCCGGGGATGGCCTTGCCGATCAGGGCCTTCACCTCGGGCGTCAGGCGCGGCAGCCGCCAGTGGACCTTGGCCCCGGACTTGTTGACCCCCCAGGTCAGCAGGGCCGCCTGGGCGACGCCGGCCACGATCACCCCCACCGAACCCCAGGTCGCGGCCGAGACGGCGGTGGTCTGGGGCAGGATGAAGACCAGGGTGGCGATGTTCAGCAGGATCGGCGCCCCGGCCGACAGCACGAAGCGGTCGCGGGCGTTCAGCACCCCCGACAGGTGGGCGACGATGGCCATGCACGGCAGGTAGGGCATGGTGATCTGGGTCAGCAGCACCGCCAGCTTGTACTTCTCGGTGCCCCAGCCAAAACCCGGGCTGATCAGCATCATCAGCCAGGGCATGGCCAGCTGGCAGATCACGGTGATGATGATCGTCGAGGCCGCCAGGGTGGCCATGGCGTCGGCGGCCAGGATGTCGGCCGTCTCCTCGCCGTCGGTCTGCAGCGACTTGGCGTAGGCCGGCACGAAGGCCGCGGCGAAGGCGCCCTCGGCGAAGAACCGGCGAAACAGGTTCGGGAAGGCCAGGGCCGCGTTGTAGGCGTCGGCGGCCGGGGTGGCGCTGGCCCCCATCCGGTACGAGACCGCCAGGTCGCGCGCGAAGCCCATGAACCGGCTGACCAGGGTCAGGCTGGAATAGATCATCGACGACTTGAGCAGCCCGCCGGCCTTCTTGGCGGGGGCCGGGTCGGTCGGAGCTTGTTCGGGGGGCGCGATGTCGGTCACGCATGGCTTCTGGGGGCTGGGCGAGAGGCCGTCAAGCGAGGGTTTGGGGATTTCCGGAGGGTTTCCAGTGCACCGCCTCCTTGCCCCCTACGGACCGCTTCGCGGTCGTCTTCCCCCACAGGGGGAAGAGGGACTGTGCGCGCGCCCTCCGCCCCCTGTGGGGGCGGACAGACCGCGAAGCGGTCAGGTGGGGGCAAGTGTTCGCCGACGCGACGTCGCCGGACCTCCCGCCGGCGCCCTGGCGCGCCGCCCACGGCGCCGCTAGGCTTGACCTTCCCGAACCCTGGAACCGGACTTCCATGCCCATGGCGAACAGGATCTTCGGTCGCGGCCAGATGCTCGGCGCGGCGTTCGTCGTGCTGCTGGGGCTGGCGGCCTTCGCTCACATCTATGTCACGCAGAGACAGGGCGACGACGCGGAGGCGGCGGCCTGGAGTCTCGACGGACCGCCCTGCCCGACCGTCGACGCGGCGACCTACGTGGCCGCTCCCGGCGTGGCCAAGGTCACCACCTTCGAGGACGCCAGCTTCGAATACCGGGTCGGCCACATGATGTGCGTCCATCGGCCCGACGCGAAAGGCTGGGGCGAGCATCCGGTCTGCCAGTTCACCGGACCGGTCCTGCTGGCCGTCAAGACGCCCGGAACCCAGGCCTATTTCGCGCCGCCCTTGATGAGCGCCGTCCGGGTGGGGGTGGTGGACGGCAAGGCCCGCTGCGTGCTGATCCCGCCGTTCCGGATGAGCGATCGGCGGTAGGGGGACGAAGCTCACCGGCAGGGTTTCGCGCCTCACGCGGAAACCCGCTGAGCTGATGGGGAGGGTGCGAAGCGCCCGGGCCTCGCCCGGAGGATTTGCAATTATGTGTACCGTTTCGACGAAGTTCAGACGCTTCGCGCGGCCGTTATCCGGAAGCCTTCGGATCGCGGATTCTTAACCCGCCCGGATGGAGGCCCCCGACGGGCAGGACGTTGGCGCGTCCTGGACCGCCTGGGCGATTTCAGCCCAGGCCTGCCGCGTCCGTCGATCCCTCGCCGCCTGGGCTTCGTCCTGTGTTGCAAGGAACCTGCCCAGGACCGTCGCGAAGGCTGTCACTGAAGACCACCGACAAGCGCTTCCCGTTCGACCACTCCCGAAAGCCGCATCGGTCGCGGTACGTGCGCCCTCCCCATGCCTTCAGGTGGGATCAGTATGGGGGTGGTTTGGAAGGGTGAGGACCAAATCGGGTCGAGAAAGTTCAGGGCGTTGAAATCACTGGACTTCGTTCGCTATCCGCTGAGCGCAAACCCTTCCCTCCCCCCTGCGGGGAGGGTGGCCCTGGCAGCGCCAGGGTCGGGTGGGGGGCTGCTGAGTCAGCAGCACAAGCCCCGCGTCCAACACCCTGCACCGATCCCCCACCCGTCGGCTTCGCCGCCACCCTCCCCGCAAGGGGGAGGGACTGGGCGTTTGCCGGAAACACTCCTGACGTCATCCGCCAGCGGCGAGGCCGCGCCTTGAAACCTTGATGGCGAGCCTGCTCTGGCGTCTGGCCGTGTCAAGGACCGGCCTCCGGCCGGCCTCGTCGCGGCGGCGCGACGCGCCGTCCTTGACACGGCCAGACGCCAGAGCTCCGATCCACCAAGGCTTTAAGGCGTGGCCCCATCCGGGGCGGATGGGGAGCTACTCAGAACCACATGGATGAGGTCAAGCAGGAATGGAAGGACGAGCTTGAAGCAATCGCTCTGCATCGCGGCTGGATTGTAAACAGCTATGCACAGGTCGAATTTCTTCTCGGGCATCTAACAGTCGCCGCACAGCGGGTGCCCGAATACCGCAAGGAGGGTTGGCGAATTCAACGCAACTTAGAACGCCGAGCAAGCGAAGTCCGCGATATGTTGAAGCATGGCCCCTTCAATCCCTATGCATCCAAGATCGGCCCTCTCATCGAAGAGTTTTGTGATCCGGCACTGGCAGCCACCCGCCATCTGTTGGTCCACGGATTTTGCGAGTTCCACTTCACCCTCGCGGGCGACATGGCAGTTCAATTTCGGCGCTTTGTTCCTGGGACCAAGACCACCCCAGACAAGATCGAAAAGCGCTATTTCCGACGGTCCGAACTCGCAGCCGAACGCGAACGCCTAGTTCAATCCGCTCAGGCGTTTGTCGATGCGGTCAGCGCCTTGTGCCTCGATCTCGGGTTTGGCGACCAAATGGATCCGAGCACTTAGCCTAGAGCCGACGGAGGCCCGCCCCAACTACCGCGCCACGCTCGCCCGCGCCCGCTTGAGCCCCGGCCGCGTGTTCGGCGCCCCGGCCTCGTTCTGCTCCAGCGCCGCCAGCAGGTCGGCCTTCAACGCCGTGACCTTCTTGGCGTCGGCCACCTTCCCGCCCTCGGACGTCTGGACGTAGAAGGCGTCGACCGCCCGCTCGCCGTAGCCGTCGATGTGGGCCGACTGGATGGACAGGCCGTTGTCGGCCAGGGTGCGGGCCAGGGCCTGCAGCAGGCCCGGACGGTCGCGGCCCGAGGCCTCGACCACGGTGGCCTCGTTGGACGCCTCGTTGTCGATGACCACGGTCGGGGCGATCGAAAAGGCCGCCGTGCGCGACGGCTCGCCGCCGCGGCGCGGCTCCAGGGTCAGGGGCTCGCCGCGGCCGGCCGCCTCCAGGGCGTCGGCCAGGCGGCGCAGGGCGCGGGGGTTCTCGCAGCCCAGGGCCGCGCCGGTCACGTCCTGCACATGGAACACGTCCAGGGCCTGGCCCTGGCGCGAGGTGAAGACCCGGGCCCCCACGACGTTGCCGCCCAGCGAGGAGATGGCCAGGGCCAGATCCGCGAACAGGCCGCGACGGTCCTTGGCGGCGATGACGATCTCGGCGGCGTTGGCGCCGACCGGCACCCGGCCCTCGGCGGCCGCCCCGCCCTGGATCGCCGCGCGGCGGGCCAGCTCGGCGTGGGCCTTCAGGTCGTCCTGCGAGAAGGCCCCGAAATAGGCGGCCTCCATCGCCTGGGCCCAGCCCTTGGCGGCGGGGTCGGCCGCGACCAGGGCTTCGCGCGCGGCCTCGGCGGCGGCTTCCTGGTGGCGCTGGACGCTGGCGGCGGCGTCGCTGCCGCGCCCGCCCCGGAACACCGCCTCGGTGGCGTTGTAGAGCTCGCGCAGCAGCTGGCCCTTCCAGCCGTTCCAGACGCCGGGGCCGACGGCCCGGATGTCGGCCACGGTGATCACCAGCAGCAGGCGCAGGCGCTCGGGGTTCTCGACGATGCGGGCGAAGGCGGCCACCGTGCCCGGATCGGCCACGTCGCGCTTCTGGGCGAAGTCGCTCATCACCAGATGGTTCTCGACCAGCCAGGCGACCAGCTCGACCTTGACGCGGTCGACGCCCAGCCGCTCGCAGGCGCTGCGGGCGCTGCGGGCCCCGGCCTTCTCCTGGCCGCCGACCCCGCCCTTGCCGGTGTCGTGCAGCAGCATGGCCAGGAACAGGGCCTCGCGGTCCTCGATCAGCGGCATGATGGAGACCGCCAGCGGGTGGTCCTCGACCAGCCGGCCGGCGGCCATGTCGCCGATGACGCCCACGGCCCGCAGGGTGTGCTCGTCCACCGTGTAGGAGTGGTACATGTTGAACTGCATCTGGGCGACGACGCGCCCGAACTCGGGGATGAAGCGGCCCAGCACCCCGGCGTCGTTCATCAGGGTCAGGGTGCGGTAGCTGCGCTTGCCGTAGGCCAGCAGCTGCAGAAACGCCTCGGTCGCCCGCGGGTCGCGGCGGACCTTCGAGGTGATCAGGTTCAGGGTGCGGGTCACCGTGGTGAAGGCGTCGGGATGCAGGTCGAGATCCCGCTCGTCGGCGGTCTTGAACAGGCGGATCAGGTTGACCGGGTCGCGCTCGAACACGTCCGGGCCATCGATGTTCAGCCGGCCGCCGTCCTCGTAGAACCCGGCCACGTCCAGGGCCTTGCGCTTGGGCCGGCCGCCGCCGGGCAGGAAGCGCGAGATGCCCTTGGGCTCGTGCTTGAAGTGCTCGGCCTCCAGCTTGGCCGAGAAGGCGCGGGTCAGGGCCCCGACCTCCTTGGCCACCAGGAAGTAGCGGCGCATGAAGCGCTCGACGGCCGGAGCGTCGCCGCGGTCGCCATAGCCCATGCGACGGGCGATCTCGGGCTGCAGGTCGAAGGTCAGGCGCTCCTCGGGGCGGCCGGTGGCGAAGTGCAGGTGGGCGCGCACGGCGTGCAGGAAATCGAAGGCCCGGATGAAACCCTTGGCCTCGCGGCGGTCGAACACTTCCAGCAGGAAGACGTCCTCGGGCCGATCGACCGGGTGCAGATATTCGGCGATCCACATCAGGGTGTGCAGGTCGCGCAGGCCGCCCTTGCCCTCCTTGACGTTGGGCTCGACCATGTAGCGGCTGGCCCCGGCCCGGGCCTGGCGGTCGTCGCGCTCCTTGAGCTTGGCGGCGACGAAGGCCGCGCCGGTGCCCTTCATGACGTCGTCGCGGAACCGCTTCTTCAGCTCCTCGCCCAGGCGCTCGTCGCCGGTCAGGCGGCGGGCCTCCAGGATCGAGGTGCGGATCGTGTAGTCTTCCTTGGAGAGCCGCACGCACTCCTCGATGGTCCGCGAGGCGTGGCCGACCTTGAAGCCCAGGTCCCACAGCGCATACAGCATGAACTCGATCACGCTCTCGGCGTGCGGCGTCTGCTTGTAGGGCCGCAGGAACAGCAGATCGATGTCCGAGAACGGCGCCAGGGTGCGCCGGCCGTAGCCGCCGACGGCCAGCAGGCACAGGCGCTCGCCCTCGGTCGGGTTGCGGGCCCGGAACACGTGGACGGTGGTGAAGTCGTAGAGGGCGGTGATCACCTCGTCGGTGACCCCGCTGAGCAGCCGCGCCGTCTCCAGGCCGCCGGCCCCGTTCTCGAGCCGCTCCTTGGCGATCATCCGGCCGCGAAACAGCGCCTGCTTCAGGATCTCGATGGCGCGGGCGCGCTGGCCGGCCTCGTCGCCGATCAGGTCGAGGGCGGCGGCCGACAGGCGCGCCCGCAGGGCGTGGCCGTCGACGACGTGTTCCAGGGGCGTGGGGCGAAGGCGACGGGGCATGGCGATTATATGGTGTTCCCAGGGCGCGTTCGCTGGAAGCCCGACCGGCCGCGGCGAAACATCACGCTTCCACTATAGGACCTCAGGCCTTGAGCAGAGCCTTAAGTCTGTAAAGCGCTTCAAGGGCCTCGCGCGGGCTCATGCCGTCGACATCCAGGTCCTCCAGCGCCGCGTCGGTGCGGCTCGGCGCCGCCATAACGGGCGCCCCGGCCGGGTTGAAGGGGGCGCTGGCCGCGAACAGCGGCAGCTCGTCCAGCTTGGCCGGCGATTCGGTCTTGCTCTCCAGGCGGTCCAGCACCTCCTTGGCGCGGGCCACGACCTGGGGCGGCACGCCGGCCAGCTTGGCCACCTGCACCCCGTAGGAGCGGTCGGCCGGGCCCGGGGCCGCCTCGTGCAGGAACACCAGGTCGCCGTTCCACTCCTTGGCGCGCAGGGACAGGTTGGAGACATGGGCCAGCCGCGTCTCCAGCGTGGCCAGCTCGTGATAGTGGGTGGCGAACAGGGCCCGGCAGCGGTTGACGTCGTGCAGAGCCTCGGCGCAGGCCCAGGCGATGGCCAGGCCGTCATAGGTGGCCGTGCCCCGGCCGATCTCGTCCAGGATCACCAGGCTGCGCGGGCTGGCCTGGGTCAGGATGGCGGCGGTCTCGACCATCTCCATCATGAAGGTCGAGCGGCCCCGGGCCAGGTCGTCGCCGGCCCCGACGCGGCTGAACAGGCGGTCGACGACGCCCAGACGCAGGCTCTTGGCCGGCACGTAGCAGCCCGACTGCGCCAGGATGGCCAGCAGGGCGTTCTGGCGCAGGAAGGTCGATTTACCGGCCATGTTGGGGCCGGTGACGATCGACAGCCGCGCCCCGGCCTCGCCGGCCGCGTCCAGGCGGCAGTCGTTGGGGGTATAGGGGTCGCCGGCCCGCTTGACGGCGGCCTCGACCACCGGGTGGCGGGCGGCGCGGGCGTCGAAGGCCAGGGACCTGTCGACGGTCGGGCGCACGGCGCCGGCGTCCTCGGCCCACTCGGCCAGGGCGGCGGCGACGTCCAGCTTGGCCAGGGCCTCGGCGGCCAGCTGGATCGGCTCGGCCAGGGCGACGGCTTCGGCGCGCCAGTCCTCGAAGGCCGCGACCTCCATGGCCAGGGCCCGCTCGGCCGCCTGGGCGATGCGGGCGTCCAGGTCGGCCAGCTCGACGGTGGTGAACCGCACCTGGTTGGCCAGGGTCTGGCGGTGGATGAAGGTCGCGTTCAGCGGCGGCTGGAACAGCGGGTCGGCCTTGCCGGCCGTGGCCTCGACGAAATAGCCCAGCACGCCGTTGTGGCGGATCTTCAGCGGCACGCCGCTTTCCTGGCACAGACGGGTCTCGAGGGCGGCCACCACCCGGCGGCTGTCGTCGCGCAGGGCGCGGGCCTGGTCCAGCTCGGGGCGGACGCCGGCGGCCACGAAGCCGCCGTCGCGCGCCAGGGCCGGCAGGTCGGGACCCAGCCCCGTCTCCAGTCGATCCAGCAGACGCGACAGGCCCTCGCGCAGAGACGGGGTCAGGGCCTTCAGCGCCGCTTCCAGCTCGGCGGGGGGCGGCGACAGCGGATCGCCCGAGCCGCCGACCATGCCGGCCAGCTTCTCGCCGGTCTTCAGGCCGTCCTTGAGGCAGCCCAGGTCGCGGGGACCGCCGCGGCCCAGGGCCAGGCGCGACAGCGCGCGGGCCATGTCGCCGGCGCCCTTGAGCACCTCGCGCAGGCGTTCGCGCAAGCTCCGGTGGTCGACGAACCACTCCACCGCGTCCAGGCGGGCGTCGATGGCGTGGGGGTCCAGCAGCGGGCGGGCCAGGCGCGAGGCCAGCATCCGGGCGCCGCCGGCGGTCACGGTGCGGTCGATGCAGGCCAGCAGCGAGCCGCTTCGATCACCGCCTTGGGTGCGGTCGATCTCCAGGCTGGAGCGCGTGGCCGGGTCGATGGCCATCACGTCGGCCTCGGCGGCGCGGCGCGGAGCCCGCAGGGCCGGCAGCTTGCCGGCCTGGGTCATCTCCAGATGGGCGGCGATCAGGCCCAGGGCCCCGATCTCGGCCGGCGACAGGCCGCCGAACCCGTCCAGGGTGTCGACGCCGTACAGCCGCTTGACGCGGGTCTCCGAGGCCTGGGGCTCGGACAGGGCCGAGGGCATGGGCTGGATCAGCCCGCCGCAGATCTTCAGGGTCTGGGACAGCTGGTCGTCCGACAGCAGGCGGTCGGCGACCAGGGTCTCGGAGGGGGCCAGCGCCGCCAGGATCGCCGCCACGGCGTCCTTGGCCACCAGGAAGCATTCGACCTCGCCGGTCGACAGCTCCACGGCCGCCACGGCCGCCTGGCCCGCCCGCACGGCCACGGCGGCCAGGCGGTTGGCGCCCCGGGCGTCCAGCAAGCCGTCCTCGGTCAGGGTGCCAGGCGTGACCACCCGGACGATGTCGCGGCGGACCACCGACTTGGAGCCGCGCTTCTTGGCCTCGGCCGGGTCTTCCATCTGCTCGCAGACGGCGACCTTGAAGCCCATGCGGATCAGCTTGGACAGATAGGCCTCGGCCGCGTGCTGGGGGACGCCGGCCATCGGGATCGGCTGGCCGTTGTGCGTGCCCCGGAAGGTCTGGCTGATGCCCAGGGCGGCGGCGGCCTTGTAGGCGTCGTCGAAGAACAGCTCGTAGAAGTCGCCCATCCGGAAAAAGATCAGGGCGTCGGGGTGCCGCGCCTTCATCTCGAAGAACTGCTGCATCACCGGGGTCGCGCCGGTGGCGTCATAGGTCTGGACGGCGGGGGAGGCGGGGGCGTTCATCGCGCCGGAAGGTACAGAGCGTCGAGCGTCGCGTTAAGGGGCATCTGCCGCGCCGCAGCGGGAATAACCTGCAAAATCTGCAAATAATTCACTCCACTCGACGGATTCAAATGGGGTTGTCATCCCGGGCGCGGCGAAGCGAAGACCCGGGACCGACGCCTGAGCGCAGGCGCTTCCGGCGGTCCCGGATCGGCGCGCTGCGCGCTTGTCCGGGATGACAGTGAAATTGGCCGAAAACGACGAAGGGCCCGGCGCTTGCGCTCCGGGCCCCTCTCGTATCGCGATGCGGAACGCCCTCAGCTGCCGGTCACTTCTTCCCAGAAGCGCTTGGCCTTGCCGACGAAGTTGGCGGACTTGGGGTTCTGTTTCTCGCCGCACAGCCCGGCCAGCTCGGTCAGGAGCTCCTTTTGCCGCGTCGAGAGGTGGGTCGGGGTTTCGACGAACAGCTCGACCACCAGGTCGCCGCGCTGGCGGCTGCGCAGGGACGGCATGCCGCGGCCCTTCAGACGGACGGTCTTGCCGGTCTGCGAGCCTTCCGGGACCTTGACCGCGATCTTGCAGTTGCCATCGCAGGCCTCGCCGCCCAGCAGGCAGGGGGCGTCGATCTCGCCGCCCAGGGCGGCCACGGTCATCGGCACCGGCACGGTGCACAGCAGGTCCAGTCCGTCGCGCTCGAACAGCTCGTGCGGGATCACCGACAGGAACAGGTAGAGGTCGCCGCGCGGGCCGCCGCGGGCTCCGGCGTCGCCTTCGCCGGCCAGGCGGATGCGGGCGCCGTCATCGACGCCGGCGGGGACGCGCACCGACAGCACGCGCTCGCGGCGCACCTGGCCATGGCCGTGGCAGCTGGTGCAGGGGTCCAGCACCAGGCGGCCCGAGCCGCTGCAGCGGGGGCAGGCGCGCTCGACCGCGAAGAAGCCTTGGGTGGCCCGCACGCGGCCGGCGCCGCCGCAGGTGCCGCAGACCGTCGGGCTGGTGCCGGGCTTGGCGCCCGAGCCGTCGCAGACCTCGCACGTGATGGCGGCGGGAACCTTGATCTCGACCTCGGCGCCGGCATAGGCCTGCTCCAGGGTGATCTCCAAGTCGTAGCGCAGATCCTGGCCGCGCTGGGGACCGTTCGACTGGCGACGGCCGCCGCCGAACATCTCGCCAAACACGTCGCCAAAGACGTCGTTGAAGATGTCGCTGGCGTCGGCGCCGCCGAAGCCGCCCGGTCCGCCCTGCGCGCCGTTCACCCCGGCATGGCCGAAGCGGTCGTAGGCCGCGCGCTTCTGGGCGTCGGACAGCACCGAATAGGCTTCGTTGATTTCCTTGAACCGCGAGGAAGCGTTCTCGCAGCCGCCGTTGCGGTCCGGATGATGCTCCATCGCCATCTTGCGGAAGGCGGCCTTGAGGGCGGCGTCATCGCAGCCACGGGCCACGCCCAGGACTTCGTAATAGTCGCGCATCGTCAGGGTCGATCACTAGCCATGATGAAAAGAGAGGTGGGAGCGCTCCCGCCCGGCCGCAAGCGGCGGACGGGAGCCTTGTTCCCCAAAGGTAGGGCGGGCGAAACCGCGGTTAAGAGCTTCGCCCCGCGACCCATGGTCACGCCGACGGCTTGGAGTCGTCGACTTCCTCGAATTCGGCGTCGACGACGCCGTCATCGGCGGCGGCTTCGTCGCCGCCTTCAGCGCCCTGCTGGGCGCTGTACATCGCTTCGCCGAGCTTCATCGACGCCTGGATCAGGGCCTGGGTCTTGGCCTGGATGGCCTCGACGTCCTCGCCTTCCAGCGCCGACTTCAGATCGGTCAGGCCGGTCTCGATCGCGGTCTTCTCGGCCGCGCCGACCTTGTCGCCGTGCTCGGCCAGGGCTTTCTCGGTCGAGTGGATGATCGCCTCGCCCTGGTTCTTGGCCTCGACCAGCGCCTTCTTCTTCTCGTCCGAAGCCTTGTTGGCCTCGGCTTCCTTGACCATGCGCTCGATGTCCGCGTCCGAGAGGCCGCCGTTGGCCTGGATGCGGATCGAGTGCTCCTTGTTGGTCGCCTTGTCCTTGGCGTGGACGTTGACGATGCCGTTGGCGTCGATGTCGAAGGTGACCTCGATCTGCGGCACGCCGCGCGGCGCCGGCGGAATGCCCTGCAGGTCGAACTGACCCAGGAACTTGTTGTCGACGGCCATCGGACGCTCGCCCTGGAAGGCGCGGATCGTCACGGCCGACTGGTTGTCGTCGGCGGTCGAGAAGGTCTGCGAGCGCTTGGTCGGGATGGTGGTGTTGCGCTCGATAAGCGGGGTGAACACGCCGCCGAGGGTTTCAATCCCTAGGGTCAGCGGGGTCACGTCCAGCAGCAGCACGTCCTTGACGTCGCCTTGCAGGACGCCAGCCTGGACGGCGGCGCCCAGGGCGACGACTTCATCGGGGTTCACGCCCTTGTGGGGTTCGCGGCCGAAGAAGTCCTGCACGGCTTGCTGGACCTTGGGCATGCGGCTCATGCCGCCGACCAGGATCACTTCGTCGATGTCGCTCTTCTTCAGGCCGGCGTCCTTGAGGGCCTGTTCGCACGGACCGATGGTGCGGGCGATCAGGTCTTCCACCAGGGCTTCGAGCTTGGAGCGCGACAGCTTGATGTTCAGGTGCAGCGGGCCCGACGCGTTCATCGAGATGAAGGGCAGGTTCACTTCGTACTGAGCCGTCGAGGACAGCTCCTTCTTGGCCTTCTCGGCCTCTTCGCGCAGACGCTGCAGGGCCAGCTTGTCCTTGCGCAGGTCGACGCCCTGCTCCTTCTTGAACTCGTCGGCCAGGTAGTCGACGATCCGCAGGTCGAAGTCCTCGCCGCCCAGGAAGGTGTCGCCGTTGGTCGACTTCACCTCGAAGACGCCGTCGCCGATCTCCAGGACCGAGACGTCGAAGGTGCCGCCGCCGAGGTCGTAGACGGCGATCTTCTTGCCTTCGTTCTTTTCCAGGCCGTAGGCCAGGGCGGCCGCGGTCGGCTCGTTGATGATGCGCAGGACCTCGAGGCCGGCGATCTTGCCGGCGTCCTTGGTGGCCTGACGCTGGGCGTCGTTGAAATAGGCCGGAACGGTGATCACGGCCTTGGTGACGGTCTCGCCCAGGTGGGTTTCGGCCGCTTCCTTCATCTTCTGCAGGATGAAGGCGGACACTTCCTGCGGGCTGTAGTCCTTGCCGTGGGCCTTGACCCAGGCGTCGCCGGTCGGACCCTTGACGATCTCGTAGGGGACCATGGCCTTGTCCTTGGCCACGACCGGATCGGCGAAGTTACGGCCGATCAGACGCTTGATCGCGAAAAGGGTGTTGGTCGGGTTGGTGACCGCCTGGCGCTTGGCGGGTTGGCCGACAAGGCGCTCGCCGTCCTCGAGAAAGGCGACCACCGACGGGGTGGTGCGAGCGCCCTCGGCGTTCTCGATCACCTTCGGGGTCTTGCCGTCCATGATGGCCACGCACGAATTCGTGGTGCCAAGGTCGATACCGATAATCTTGCTCATTTGACCTGCAGCTCCTGAATGGCGGACGGCGGTGACAAGGGCCTTAAGGCAAGCGCCCCGGTTTTTCTCAAGCCGTCCCCGTCTGGTCGCGTTCTAACGGTTTATCCAAAATCTCGCCGCTCAAACGATGTTCAAGCGGAAAGCGTTCGTTCAATCGAAGTTGACGAGCCCGTCAACCCCGCTTCGATGCCCGATATGGGGGATAGGCGCCAGCCTGCAAGCCCAATCCCGCATGGAATGAAGGGGAATCGTCACGTGCGACGAAATAGACCGCGCTCGAAAAAGCGCGGCCCCTTCGTCAGATAGACGCCGGAAGCGACCCGAAAGCCTCACCTGGCGTTCGTTGAATCCGCTTTTCGAGCGGATTCGGGGCAGGCTTCGCCCCGGCGTTTTCCGGGCCTCAGCCCTGCTTGGCGACCCAGGCGGTGATCGGCGGCAGAGCCGTCTTGCGGGTCTTGATGCGGTCGGTGATCGAGGCCACCGACTTTTCGGCCTCGCCGCGCGAACCGGCCGGCAGGTTGGCGGCGGCGTAGGCGGTGACCTTGTCGATCATCGCCGGATCGGCCGAATTCCTCGCCAGCCCGGGAATGAACTTGGTGGCGGAGGCCGCGTCGACCTTGGCGTTCACCGCGTCCTTGTGGGCGACGGCGAAGTCGAAGGCCATGTCGGGATGCAGGATCGCGACCCGCGAGATCATGTTGGCCGACAGGGTCTCGCCCGGCTCGTCGGTCAGGGCCAGCGCCAGGGCCTTGGCGGCCAGGGCGTCGTTCTCGGCCGAGGCCAGCTGGGTGTAGATCTGGTCGCGGATCAGCGGGGTCTTCTCGGCCTTGGCCTGCTCATGCAGCATGTCCCAGGTCGCGGCGTCGGCGTTGCGGGCCACGGTGGCCAGGATGGCCTTGCGCAGCGGGCCGGGCACGGCGGTCGGGTCGGTCTTGTCGGCGGCGTAGCGGCGCTTGGCCTCGGCGACCACCGCCGGATCGCCCAGGGCGCCCAGCGAGATGATCAGGGTCGAGCGCAGGGTGGCGACCGGTCCGGCCTCGCCCGGCTTGGCCGTCCAGCCGATCTTCGCGAACGCCGGCGACAGGCGGGCGATCGCCAGCTTGCGGAAGGCGGCGCGGTCGGCCGGCGCGCTTTCGTACATGCTGTTGACGCCGGTCAGCACGCCCGCGACCTTGCCCCAGACCTGAGGGTCGGCGTCGGCGGGGGTGGCCATGGCCAGGTCCAGGCCGTCGGTGACCGCCTGCTGGCCGTTCAGGCCCAGGGCCCAGGCGTCGGAGATCACGCCCAGCTGGTCGATGGCCGGCAGCTTGGCGAAGCTGGCCGAGACGCCGGCGAACGCCTTGGGCGTGTAGAGGGTGCGGAAATAGCCGGCCTGGCCGGCGTTGACGATCACCGGACCGCAGCCGTCGACGCTGAGCGCGCCCTTGCCGCCCTCGACCAAGGTCTTGGCGACGCTGCTGGAGCCGGCGACCTGGGCCGAGACCGGCACGCGCCAGGCCAGGGGGGTCTTGGTCGGCTTGTCGCGGCTGTATTCGCCCTGGGTCAGGGTGACCGGGGTCTTGCCGGCCGCGCAGGCGCCGGTCTCGACCGTGATCAGCGGGATGCCCGGCTGCAGGGTGAAGTCGTGGGCGATGGCGGTGATCGGCTTGCCGGCGGCGGCCTCGACTTCCCGCCACAGGTCGTCGGTCTGGGTGTTGCCGTGGGCGTTGGCCTTGATGTAGCGGCGCACCCCGTCACGCCAGGCGTCGGGCCCGACATAGGCCTCGAGCATGCGGATGACCGCCTCGCCCTTCTGGTAGGTGATGGCGTCGAAGGCCTGGCTGGCCTGGTCGACGGTCTCGACGTGCTGGACGACCGGATGGGTGGTCGACAGCGAGTCCAGGCCCATGGCGTATTCGCGGCCGCCGATCGCGCTCAGCTGGGTGTTCCACTCGGGGTGGAAGTGCTCGGTGGCCCGGCCCTCCATCCAGGACGCGAACCCTTCGTTGAGCCACAGATCGTCCCACCACGACATGGTGACCAGGTCGCCGAACCACTGGTGGGCCATTTCGTGGGCCACGGTGGTGTAGATGTTCTGGCGGTCGGCCTGGGTCGAGATCGCCGGATCATCCAGCAGGGCGTACTCGAAGTAGAAGATCGCGCCCCAGTTCTCCATGGCGCTGAAGAACTGGCTCTGGCCCGGGGCGGCGATGTGATCCAGCTTCGGCAGCGGGTAGGGGGCGCCGAAGTAGTCGTTGTACCACTCCAGGATCGGACCGGAGGACTTCAGGGCGAAGTCGGCCTTGGCCAGGTCGCCCTTCTTGGTGATCACGCCCATCTCGACGCCGCCGACCTTGGCGGTGGCGCGGTCGAACTCGCCGACGCCGAAGAACAGCAGATAGGTCGACATCTTCGGCGAGGTGGCGAAGGTCACCTTCGACTTGCCGCCGCCCAGGTCCTCGGTCTTGGCGACCGGCATGTTGCCGATGGCCATCTGGCCGGTCGGAACGGTGACCTGGACGTCGTAGGTGGCCTTGAAGAACGGCTCGTCCCACGAGGGGATGAAGCGGCGGGCGTCGGAATTCTCGAACTGGGTGTAGAGCGCGCGCTTCTTGCCCTGGTCGGTGTCGTAGTCCAGCGCGAACAGACCGGCGGCCTGCTTGTAGATCTTGCCGCTGTAGTCGATCGACAGCACGTGGGCGCCCTTGGCGACCGGCTTGTCGAAGGTGAAGGTGGCGGTCTGGGCCTCGGCGTCGACGGTGACCTTGGCCGCCCCCACGCCGGCCATCTCGGCCTTGGCGAAGGTCAGGTCGGCGGCCTGCAGGGTGATGGTGTTGGTCGGGGCGGCGACCTCGACGGCGATCTTCACCGAGGCGGTGAAGGTCAGCTTGTCGGCGTCGGGCGTGAAGGCCAGATCATAGTGGGTCGGAACCACGCCGCGCGGCAGCTGGGTCGTGACGTTGGCGGCGGTGATCGCGGCGGGCTTGGGCGCGGCGGGCGCGGCCAGGGCGGATCCGGCGGCGAAAACGAGCACGGCGGCAGCCGCGGAAGAGAGGAGTCGACGCATGAACGGCCCTGGATTTGCAAAATTTATTCGGCCCGCGGGCCCGACGAGCGCAAACCAACACTGTCCTGGCGCATCTGGCGCATTAAATCTCCGTAATGATTAAACCGATCAGTGTTCTGCCGGGTTTCGACCTATGGCCCGGATTGCTGGACCTCAAGGCCCAGAACGATTTGACGCGCCTGACCCTGGCCGCGTTCGAGACCGCGCCGCCGGCGAATTACGAGACCGCCTACGGCAAGGCGATGAGCGTGGCCATGACCAGCTTCGGCCCGCTGGGCTGGACCAGCGACAAGACCGGCTATCGCTATGCCGACCGCCATCCGGGCACCGGCGCGCCCTGGCCGGACATGCCCCAGGCCCTGCTCGATCTCTGGGCGGACCTGGGCGATCCGGAGACGCCGCCGGACGCCGCCCTGATCAATCTCTATCGCGGCGACGCCCGCATGGGCCTGCACCAGGACCGCGACGAGGCCGATCCGCGCTTTCCGGTGCTGTCGGTCTCGCTGGGCGACACCGCGGTCTTCCGGATCGGCGGGACCTCCCGCAAGGACCCGACCCGCTCGCTGAAGCTGTCGTCCGGCGACGTCTGCCGCCTGTCGGGGCCGGCGCGGCTGGCGTTCCACGGGGTGGACCGGATCCTGCCGGGCTCGTCCGGGCTGGTGCCGGGAGGAGGGCGGATCAACATCACGCTGAGAAGGGCGTCCGTGGCCTAAGGTCCTCCCCCTGTGGGGGAGGCGGCCGAAGGCCGGTGGGGGGAGTATTGGGCCGCTCGATCTTGAGCGCGGTCGTCTTCCGACGACTCCCCCCACCGTCGACCTCGCCGACACCTCCCCCACAGGGGGAGGGCCTAACGAAAAAGGGCCGCCCCATCGGGACGGCCCTTGATCGTCTCGAACCTCGAAACCCTTACCCGCGCAGCTTGCGGGTGATGGTCTCCAGGTCCTGGCTCAGCACCGGGTCCTCGGCGCGCAGCGCCTCGATGCGGCGCACGGCGTGCAGGACCGTGGTGTGGTCGCGGCCGCCGAACCGCCGGCCGATGTCGGGCAGCGAACGGGTGGTCAGCTGCTTGGCCAGCCACATGGCCGCCTGACGCGGACGGGCGATGGCGCGGTTGCGGCGCTCGCTGAGCAGGTCGACCTGCTTCATGCCGTAGTGCTCGGACGTGGCCTTCTGGATGTCGTCGATGGTGATGCGCTTCTCGCCGGCCCGCAGGTGCGGACGCAGGATCGCCTGGACCTCGTCCAGGGTCAGGCGCGAGACGCCTTCGCCGGCCCGGGCCGACAGGGTGTTGAGCGCGCCTTCCAGCTCGCGGACGCTGTCGGTGAAGCGGTCGGCCAGGAAGTTCAGCACCTCGGGGCGCATCGTCGGCTCGAAGCCGTGCTGGCGCGACAGCGCCTGCAGCTTGCGGTCCAGGATGCCCAGGCGCAGGGCGCGGTCGGCCGGCTCCAGGCCGCAGACCAGGCCCGCCGACAGGTGCGACCGCAGGCGGGCGTCCATCTCGGTCATCGCCGCCGGGGCGCGGTCCGAGGAGAACACCACCCGGCGGCCGTCCTCGACCAGGGCGGTCAGGGTGTGGAACAGCTCTTCCTGGCTCGACTGCTTGCCGGCGATGAAGTGCACGTCGTCGATGATCAGCAGGTCGGCGCCGCGCAGCTCTTCCTTGAAGGCCGCGGTCTGGCGATCCATCACCGCCCGCACGAAGGTCGACAGGAAGCGCTCGGCGGTCAGATAGACCACCCGCTTGGTCGGGGCCTGGCGCATGGCCTCCCAGGCCAGGGCGTTGAGCAGGTGGGTCTTGCCGAAGCCGTAGGGGCCGTGGAACAGCACCGGATTGAAGTGGCCGTCGGCCCAGCTGGCCACGCGGCGCGCCACGGCGTGGGCGAATTCGTTGGCCGGACCCGGCACGAAGGTGTCGAACGTGAAGCGTTCCTGCAAACCTTGGACGGGAGAAGGCTTGGCGCCGTTGGTCGGGGCCAGGGCCGGACTGTCGCTGGACACCGGCAGCACGATCTCGATCGGCTCGGCCTTGGCTTCGTAGCCGGCCGCGGCGGAGCCGCCCGAAGCGCCGTGGGCGGCCTCGAATTCCAGACGCGACTTGAGATCCAACCGGCGCGAGGTGGGATCGTTGGCGGCCCACAGCTCGCTGACCCGGCGCCAGGCGCTGCGGCGAATCCAGTCGCGCGCGATCCCGGTCGGCGTCACCACCACCACATCACCAGCCTGGCCTTCACGCAGCGCGGCGGGCGCGATCCACGAGCCGAAAGCCGCGTCGCCCAACTCGCGTTTCAAAACCAGACACACCTTGCCCCAGACGACGCCCGCGGGTTCGCAGGCGACCGTCGAAAACGCAGCCGAAAACTCCTGGCTCACTACCCCGCCCTTGATCGTCATCGGTCACCGCCTCGGTATATGTCGTATGTCCCCGATCGCCGCCCCCCATGGCGTACGACCGTGCCTCAAGCCTCGTTGCCCAGCAGACACAGGGGGTTGATCGGCGAACGCAAGGGTTCGGCCGCCGCCAGTGATCTCCATGGACTGGAAGAGCGTTGAGACGCTTAAACTAGCCAGCGGCCTCCGCCGGTCAAACGGAAAACTTGCGTCCGTCGGCGGATATTTCTGTTGACTCGACAGACGTCCTCGCCCGCCAAGGGAATGCTATTTCGGAGCCCCGCGTTCACCCAGCGGAATGTCCCGTGGACAATCTTCAGTTTGAAAAAGGGCAACAGAAAAAGCCGACCGAGTTTCCTCGATCGGCTTTCCTAAGTCTTTGATTTCGCTAACCGAACAGCGTTCGGCGAGAATCTGGATTAGGCAGCGGCCTGATCAAGCTTCTTCAGGCGAGCCGCCAGGCGCGAAACCTTGCGCGAGCCGGTGTTGGGGTGGACGACGCCCTTGGAGACGGCGCGCATCAGTTCCGATTGCGCTTCGATGAAAGCGGCCTTGGCGACGGCGGCGTCGCCGGCGGCCAGGGCGTCTTCAAACTTGCGCAGGAAGGTGCGCACGCGCGAGCGGCGAGCGGTGTTCACTTCGGTGCGGCGAGCGATCTTGCGGATCGCTTTCTTGGCGCCGGGATTATTGGCCATTAGTTCGGACCTTCAAACGGACAGCCGCGCGGGCGGCCGCGAAGCAGGAGAAATCAAGAGCGCGCGGATATACGGGAACGGCCGCCCGGGGTCAATCCACAGACGGGCCAGAATCTCGCCTGCCATCTCACGTCCTTGTCAAACGGACGTTCACGACCCCTTGAACGCCGGTTTGCGCTTCTCGACGAAGGCGGCCATGCCTTCCTTCTGGTCGTCGAAGGCGAACAGCGAGTGGAACAGGCGCCGTTCCAGCTGCACGCCCGTGCTCAGCGTGGTCTCATAGGCGGCGTTGACCAGCTCCTTGTTCATCGCCGTGGCCAGCGGCGACTGGGCGGCGATCTTGGCGGCCACGGCCAGGGCCTGGTCGACCAGGCTGTCGGCCGGGAAGATCCGCGACACCAGCCCGGACCGCTCGGCCTCCTGGGCGTCCATCATCCGGCCGGTCAGGATCATGTCCATGGCCTTGGACTTGCCGACCAAGCGCGTCAGGCGCTGGGTGCCGCCGATGCCGGGGGCGACGCCGAGATTGATCTCGGGCTGGCCGAACTTGGCCGTGTCGGCGGCCAGGATGAAGTCGCACATCATCGCCAGCTCGCAGCCGCCGCCCAGGGCGTAGCCGGCCACCGCGGCGATGATCGGCTTGCGGGTGCCCTCGATGGCCCGGGCCCCGGCGGCGAAGAAGTCGTCCTTGAACATCTGGGCGTAGGACTTGTCCGACATCTCCTTGATGTCGGCCCCGGCCGCGAAGGCCTTGGCCGAGCCGGTGATGACGATGCAGCCGACCGCGTCGTCGGCCTGGGCCGCCGCCAGGGCCTGGGCCAGCTCGGCCAGCAGGGCGGTGTTCAGCGCGTTCAGGGCCTCGGGCCGGTTCAGGCGGATCAGAGCCACGCCGGGCGCGGCCTCCGGGGTCTCGACGATCAGGGTCTGGTACGCGGCCATCGACGGGTCTCCTGTTGAGCGCCGCCTTTATAGAGGGCGCGGCGGCGTTGGGGAGTCCCTGGGTCTCGCAGTGGATGATCGTCGGGTTGGCGGAGTCGGCTTTCGACCCGTAGCGGACATTGGGTCGCGCCCACCAAAACCCTCTCTCTTAGAGAGAGGGTTCTCAAGGTCCGACATCCACCCATCTCGGACATCTGAAACGTCCGCTAGGCGCAAGCCCCCATCCGCCCCGGATGCGGCCACGCCTTAAAGCCTTGGTGGATCGGAGCTCTGGGGTCTGACCGAGTCAAGGACGGCGCGTCGCGCCGCCGCGACGCGGCCGCCAGAGGCGGTCCTTGACTCGGTCAGACCCCAGAGCACGCTGGCAGCCAAGGTTTCAAGGCGCGGCCTCGCCGCCGCGGGCGGTCTTTCAACCGCTTCTCCGTCCGTCATCCTCGGACTTGTTCCGAGGACCCCTGCCCCCGCCGCGGAGGCCGGGGGGGCCGCCCGCCAATGAACCGACAACTCGGCCGAACGCGGGGTCCTCGGAACAAGTCCGAGGATGACCAGTGTTAGAGACAGGCCGCGGGGCGTCGACGGCGCCCTACACCTGGCACACCGGGCAGAAGAACGTCGACCGTCCCGCCTGGACCTCGCGGGCGATCACGCCCTTGCAGCCGGGCGTGGGGCAGGGCTGGCCCTCGCGGTCGTAGACCCGGAAGCGGTGCTGGAAATAGCCCAGGGCCCCGTCGGCCGCCGCGAAGTCCTTCAGGGACGAGCCGCCCACCTCGACGGCCTCGGCCAGCACGTCCTTGATCGCCGTGGTCAGCGGCCCCAGCCGCTTGCCGGCGATCATCCCCGCCGGTTTGAACGGCGAGATATGGGCCCGGTGCAGGGCCTCGCACACATAGATATTGCCCAGGCCGGCGACGGTCTTCTGGTCCAGCAGCAAGGTCTTGGGGCCCTGCTTGCGGCCGTTGAAGGCGGCGACCAGGGTCTTGGCGTCGAAGCCCTCGCCCAAGGGCTCGGGGCCCATGGTCGCGAACCAGGGGTGGCGGTCGACGCGGTCGGTGGCGATCAGGTCCATGAAGCCGAAGCGGCGGGGGTCATGATAGGTGACCACCGCGCCCGCCTCGGTCTCGAAGATCACATGGGCGTGCTTGTCGTCGGGCGTGACCTCGCGGGCGAAGTCGCCGGGGCGGATCGAACCTTCCGGGGCGGCGATCTCGAAACGCCCGGTCATGCCCAGATGCATCACCAGGGTGTCGCCACGATCCAGCGGGGCCAGCAGGTATTTGGCCCGGCGGTCCAGCGCCAGAATCCTGGCCCCGGTCAGCCGCTGGACGAAGCCGTCGGGCAGGGGAAAGCGCAGGTCGGGACGGTTGGCGCGCACGCGGGCCAGGCGCGCGCCGCTCAGCACCGGCTCCAGGCCGCGGCGCACGGTCTCGACTTCGGGCAGTTCGGGCAAGGGGAACCTCGACTAGGGCGTGAGGGGCCAGATATCGGTCATCGCGCGCGCGGTTCCTAGGGCGGCCTGCGCAAAACCGGTGACGGACAAGCGCGGGCGGTTATAAGAGCCCAACCACCGCGGGCTGGCCCCGGACGATTTCGAGCGCCAAATTCGAGCAATGACATGACCAAGGCCTCCGCCACCTTCGGATTCAAGGACGTCGACGCCTCGGCCAAGGCCGGCCTGGTGCGCGGCGTGTTCGACCGGGTCGCCAAGAACTACGACCTGATGAACGACGTGATGAGCGGCGGGGTGCACCGGCTCTGGAAGGACGCGGTCGCCGCGCGCCTGAACCCGCAGCCGGGCGAGATCATCATCGACTGCGCCGGCGGCACCGGCGACATGGCCCGCCGCTTCGCCAAGATGACCCGGGCGGCCCAGGAGCGGCGCGGCGGTCCCGACGCCCTGATCAACATCATCGACTACAACGCCGAGATGATCGGCGCGGGGATCGAGAAGGGCGGCGCGCCCGAGATCACCTGGACGGTCGGCGACGCTCAACGCTTGCCGCTGCCCGACGCCTATGCCGACGCCTATGTGATCTCGTTCGGCATCCGCAACGTCACCGACATCGACGCGGCCCTGCGCGAGGCGCGGCGGGTGCTGAAGCCCGGCGGCCGGTTCATCTGCCTGGAGTTCTCCAAGCCGGTGACCGAGGCCCTGGCCAAGGCCTATGACGCCTACTCCTTCAAGCTGATCCCGCAGTTCGGCGAGTGGCTGGCCAAGGATCGCGACGCCTATCAGTACCTGGTCGAGAGCATCCGCCGCTTCCCCGACCAGAAGACCTTCGCGGGGATGATGGAGAACGCCGGCTTCAAGCGGGTGACGATCACCAACTTCACCGGCGGCGTCGCGGCGATGCACCAGGGCTGGGCGCTGTAGGGGGCGACGGCGCCTTCGCGATGTCCACGCCAGGTCGGCGCCGGACGCTTGCGTCCCCCGTCGCCGGTTGACTGGGCTCGGGCTATCTCGACCTCGACGCGCTCAGTAAGACCCCCTCAGGGACTCGTACGAAATCATCGCGTGACGGCGGTAGGCCGGCCGGCCTTGCAGGCGTTGATAGTAGTCGAAAAGGGCCGGTAGGTCCGGGCGGTCCCAGTCGAGCGTGAAGTAGCGATGCAGGATGTGGCCGCAGGCAATGTCGGCGAACGTAAAGGCCTCGCCGGCGATCCACGGTCCGCCGCCGATGCGATCGGCGAGCATGCGCGCCAGAGGCTCCAGGCGCCGCGCGGCCCGTTCAAGGATGCTTGGATCCCGGGAGTCGGGCGGAAGACGCACGTCGTAGACGAAGATCTCGAGGACCGCCTCGGTAAACGTGTTCTTGGCCCATTCCGCCCACGTATCGAGCGGACCTCTGACGGCCGGATCGCTCGGCCAGAACGCTCCACCGCCATAGGCGGCGCCGAGATAGCGCAAAATTGCAGCGCTCTCGAACATGCAAACCGGACCGTCCACCAGGACAGGCACCCGTCCCATGGGATTCATGGCGAGGTACTCGCCGGTCTTGGTCGAGGCGTGCCCGTGTCCATAGTCCAGGCGTTCGTGGGCAAGACCCAGTTCATTCACCGCCCACATGACAAGTTGGACGCTGGAGGAACTTTCGCGGCCGTATATCGTGATCATTTCGAGGTTCTCGACGCTCCGGCGCCATGCGGATCAAGGTCGCGCCATCTCGGAGTGTGATGACTGCGGCGACGGTTACAAGGCGGGCGGTGAGGCCCGGCGCGACCTTGACGTAGACGCTTCCGAGCGTCGTCCGCGGCCCGCTCAAGGCGCCAGCGTCCAAAAGGTCCCCCATGGGTCGAAAGCGGACTTGCTTCTCCTGGATTTCTCCCTGGGAAGGAGTGTCCCGCGCCGCTTTTCGTGGCTCGCGGCGGGTCGCCGGTGAAAGCGGCCTTGACCGGAGCGCGCGGAGCGGGCTTTCAGGCCGGGACATGAGCTTTTTCCCAGCCGCCCGCCGTCCGTCGATCGAGATCCTCGCCGCATGAGCCGGATCGCCGCGTTCCCGCGCCTGATCGCCGCCGGCTGGGCCCTGGTCCGGGCCGACGCGCTGATCCCACGCGAGGTCGAGCCCGTCCTGCCGCCTTCGGCGCTGTGGGCGGGGCGCGCCTTGCGGCTGTTCGCCGGCGGGGCCGCGCGCCAGGGCCGGCCGGGCGAGCGCCTGGCGCGGGTGCTGGAGCGCGAGGGTCCGGCGGCCATCAAGATGGGCCAGTTCCTGTCGACCCGGGCCGACATCTTCGGGACCCAGTTCGCCGAGGACCTGTCGCACCTGAAGGATCGCCTGCCGGCCTTCCCGCTGGAGGTCGCCAAGGCCGAGGTCGCGCGCGGCCTGGGCCGGCCGCTGGACACGCTCTACGCCAGCTTCGAGGCCTCGATCGCCGCGGCCTCCCTGGCCCAGGCCCATTCGGCCACCTT
Organism: Caulobacter sp. Root1455; assembly: GCF_001426905.1. GTDB lineage: Bacteria > Pseudomonadota > Alphaproteobacteria > Caulobacterales > Caulobacteraceae > Caulobacter. The sequence continues at coordinate 55,423 of NZ_LMFQ01000003.1, read as the reverse complement.
GCTGGACGGGACCCGCGTGGCCGTGAAGGTCCTGCGGCCGGGAATCGAGCGGCAGGTGACGCGCGACAGCGCCGCCCTGCGCCTGGCCGCCGACCTGGCCGAGCGGCTTGTTCCCGCCGCCCGCCGCCTGCGGCCGCGCCAGTTCGTCGAGGTGGTGATCCGGGCGTTGGACCTGGAGCTGGACCTGCGGTTCGAGGCCGCCGGCTGCGCCGAACTGGGCGAGGCCATGAAGCTCGACCCCTATATGCGCGCGCCCGACGTGGTGTGGGACGGGGTCGGCAAGCGGTTCCTGACCCTGACTTGGGCGTCGGGCCTGGCCCTGTCGGACCCGGCCGCCCTCGAACAGCCGGGCCTGGACCGCAAGGCCCTGGCCGAGGCGGTGACTCGCGGCTTCCTGGCCCAGGCCCTGGACCACGGCCTGTTCCACGCCGACCTGCACGAGGGCAATCTGTTCGTCGGCGCCCCAATTCAGGGAGGGGGGGCCTCGATCGTCGCGGTCGACTACGGCATCCTGGGCCGCCTGGGTCCGGCCGAGCGCAAGTACCTGGCCGAGATCCTGTACGGCTTCCTCAATCGCGACTATCCGCGCGTGGCGGCGGTCCATTTCGACGCCGGCTACGTGCCCGCCCACCAGGACCGCGACGCCTTCGCCCAGGCCCTGCGGGCGGTGGGCGAGCCGGTGTTCGGCCGCGACGCCAGCGACGTCTCGATGGGCCGGCTGCTGGCCCAGCTGTTCGAGATCACCGCCCTGTTCGACATGGCCCTGCGGCCGGAACTGGTGCTGCTGCAGAAAACCATGGTCACGGTCGAGGGCGTGGCCCGCCGCATCGACCCGACCCACGACCTGTGGGCCGCCGCCGATCCGGTGGTGCGCCGCTGGATCGCCCGCGAACTGTCGCCGGCCGCCAAGGTCCGCGAGTTCACCGACGAGGCCGTGCGGGCGATCCGCGCCCTGGCCCGACTGGCCGAGGCGCCGCCCGTCCCGGTCGCCGTCGTCGAGCGGCGGCCCGCCCAGCCGCTGCTGTGGTTCCTGGCCGGCGCGGCGGTGGCGGCCTTGGCCTTCGCCGCGGGGGCGTGGCTGGTCTAGGGGCGGGGTTCACACTCTTGCCCTAGGCTTACGCCGCACGCTCGCGAGCGCCCTGCCGGCGCGCCGTCGGACATTTTACCCCCTCACCCTCCCACGCTTCGCGCGGGCCCCTCCCTCTCCCCATGGGAGAGGGTTTCGGTGAGGTGCTCAGACCTTTACCAAGCTCGCCCTGGGGCGGCGTGGTCGCCGCCCCAGGGTCCCGGTCGCCCGCCAGGCCAACCGGGAAACGAAGGAAAGACGCGGTGGGGCCGTTCGTCTTGCCTTCGGCGCCTCCCCCAAGGCGCGCTCGAACGATGATCTAGCTGTCGCCGGCGCCGGGCGTCCGATCTCGAGACGCGGTGGTCCGTCGGCCCTGGCCCGCCTTCTGGGTCGCCCAATAGGCCGCGCCGTCGTCGGGCTTGAACATCGTGCGCGGCGCGCCCGCCTTGGTGACCACCGCGAAGACGTTGTCCCTGGGGTCGTAGATCAGGGTGTCGCCGTTGGCGCGCGTCAGGGTCTCCGCTCCAGCCGGCGGATGACCGACGAAGGCGTGGGTCTTGCGGACATAGTCGTCGACGTCGGCGGCGGCGAAATCCGCGCCATAGCGCTCGAAACCCCGCTGGGCGTTCTCCTCGGCCGTCCGCGTGCGGTTGGCCGCCCACATCGGCTTGCCCGCCACCTTGCGGACCGGCGCGTCGCGCGGATCGGGCCGGGACGCCGGCGCGCTGTCATAAGCCCCCCCATTGAAGGATTGGGCCTCGCGGTCCGAAGCCGGCTGGACCGCCGAGGCGACATCGCCCGCCTTGGGCGCCTTCACCGCGGAGGCCCCGCCGTCGCAGGCCGCGACGCTCAGGGTCAGGCCGACAACCGCCAGGGCGGAAAGCCAGGACGCACGCCGTACCGTCATGATCGATCTCCGAGCTTTTCCTCTACTTTGACGATTAAGAACGAAGACGGAACGCATGTCGAGTCCCTGTTAAGGTTTTTGCGCGAGGGGGCTTACGCTGGACGTCGCGTCGCTCTATGCGCCTGATGACGCCCCCTCGGGGGCGAGACGCGCCGGAGGCCGACACATGACCGACTCCACTCCCCTTGGCCGAGTTCTTCTGATCGTCGGCGGCGGCATCGCCGCCTACAAGGCGCTGGAGCTGACGCGGCTGCTGCGCAAGGCCGGTGTCGGCGTGCGGCCGATCCTGACCAAGTCGGGCGCCGAGTTCGTCACCGCCCTCTCGCTTGCCGCCCTCTCGGAAGACAAGGTCTATAGCGACCTGTTCTCGCTGACCGACGAGGCCGAGATGGGCCATATCGAACTGTCGCGCTCGGCCGACCTGGTGGTGGTGGCCCCGGCGACCGCCGACCTGATCGCCAAGGCGGCCAACGGCCTGGCCGGCGACCTGGCGTCCACCACCTTGTTGGCGACCGACAAACCCGTGCTGATGGCCCCGGCCATGAACGTGCGGATGTGGCTGCATCCGGCGACCCAGCGCAACCTGGCGACCCTGAAGGCCGACGGCGTGCTGTTCGTCGGGCCCGACGAGGGGGCGATGGCCTGCGGCGAGTTCGGCCCGGGCCGCCTGGCCGAGCCGCCGGTGATCTTCGAGGCGATCATGGCCGCTTTGGAAGGTCCCGCCGCCCGTTCCCAAAAAGGGGGCCCGCTGGCCGGGAAGCACGCCCTGGTCACCGCCGGCCCGACCTTCGAGCCGATCGACCCGGTGCGCGGCATCACCAACCGCTCCAGCGGCCGGCAGGGCTACGCGATCGCCGGCGCCCTGGCCAGGCTGGGCGCGCGGGTGACCCTGGTCAGCGGTCCCGTGTCCCTGCCGACCCCGCCGGGCGTCGACCGCGTCGACGTCGAGACCGCCCGCGACATGCTGGCCGCCTGCCAGGCCGCCCTGCCCGCCGACGTCGGCGTGTTCGTGGCCGCCGTCGCCGACTGGCGCATCGACGAGGTGTTCGGCGTCAAGCTGAAGAAGGACAAGGGCGGCCCGCCGGCCCTGACCTTCGTCGAGAACCCGGACATCCTGGCCACGCTGTCGGCCTCCGGGCCGAAGCGGCCGAAACTGGTGATCGGCTTCGCGGCCGAGACCAACGACGTCGAGGCCCATGCCCGCGCCAAGCTGGCGCGCAAGGGCTGCGACTGGATCATCGCCAACGACGTCACCGAGCCCGGCGTGATGGGCGGCGACGAGAACGCCGTCCTGCTGATCTCCAAGGACAAGACCGAACGCTGGACGCGGGCCGCCAAGGACTCCGTGGCCCACGACCTCGCCCAACGCATAGCCGAGAGCCTTTCATGACCACCCCGCACATCCCCGTCGTCCAACTGGCCCATGCCGAGGGCCTGCCCCTGCCCGCCTACGAAACCAACGGCGCGGCCGGCATGGACCTGCGGGCGGCGGTGGCCGAGGACGCGCCCCTGGTGCTGAAGCCGGGCTCGCGCTTCATGGTCCCCACCGGCCTGGCCTTCGCCGTGCCGCTGGGCTTCGAGGCCCAGGTGCGGCCGCGCTCGGGCCTGGCCGCCAAGGCCGGCGTCACCTGCCTGAACACCCCCGGCACCATCGACAGCGACTATCGCGGCGAGGTGAAGGTGATCCTGATCAATCTGGGCGAGGAGGATTTCACGATCCGCCGGGGCGACCGCATCGCCCAGCTGGTGATCGCGCCGGTGGTCCAGGCCTCTTGGGGCCTGACGACCAGCCTGGACGAGACGGCGCGCGGCGCGGGCGGTTTCGGCTCGACCGGCGGACGCTGAGATCCGGCCCGAGGCGTGAGGGGCGGCGGCGACCAGCCGCCGCGCGTCATCCCGCGTGCAGGGCCGGCGACATCATCAGATAGCCGCCGAAGCCGGCCGCGAAGGCGGCGGCCGCCAGCCACAGGACGGGGCGGAACATCGAGAGCGGGCCGCTACGGGCGTTCATCGGGGCGTTCATGGGCGCTTCCTGGGCGACGGCGCGGAGCGAACAGCCCGCACCTGGAAATACGCGCGCGCGGCTCCCCCGGTTGCGCCGGCGCGAAAAGATTAAGGGGTGATTCGCCCTCCACGAGAAACCCCGGGAACAACACGCTCAAGCAATGTCCGGGCGCGCGGGGCGGACGGCGCCGATCTTTTGCCGCGGTCCCGGTTGATTTTTGGACGGTTGCGTCCATTTATCCCCTTGTCCGGGACGACGGTCCGATATATCGCCCGGGTCACTGGATTGTTTCAGGATTCTAAGTCCATGGCCGCCGCGTCGAAGAAGCTTGTTCCCCTGATCGTCGGCGGCGTGGCCGCCACGGCGCTGGTCGTCGGCGGCGGTCTGTGGTTCGTCGACAAGCAGCGCTACGAAACCACCGACAACGCCTTCGTCCAGGCCGACACCGTGCAGGTCAGCCCGCAGGTCTCCGGCTATGTCGCCGAGGTGCTGGTGGCCGACAACCAGCGGGTCGAGGCCGGCCAGGTCGTCGCCCGCATCGATCCCGCGCCGCTGCAGGCCAAGCTGGACCAGGCCATCGCCAACGCCCAGGCCCTGGAAGCCGCCATCAAGGGCGTCGACGACAAGGCCGCCCTCGAACAGGCGATGATCGCCCAGCGAGCCGCCGGCGTCGCCAGCGCCCAGGCCGACCAGGGCCGCGCCAAGGCCGACCTGATCCGCTACGACGCCCTGGCCAAGCAGGGCTGGGTCTCGGCCCAGAAGGTCCAGACCACCCAGGCCGGCGCCGCCCAGTCGGCCGCCGCCGTCCAAAGCGCCCAGGCCGCCCTGGAAGCCGAACGCCGCACCGCTCAATCCCTCGGCTCGGCCCGCGCCCAGACCGTGGCCCAGGCCGCCGCCGCCCGCGCCGCGGTCGAACAGGCCCGCATCGACCTGGACCGCACCGTGATCCGCGCGCCCGCCGCCGGCGTGGTCGGGGCCCGCGCCGTGCGTCCTGGCCAGCTGGTCCAGCCGGGCGTGGCCCTGATGTCGATCGTGCCGGTCGGCCAGGGCTACATCGTCGCCAATTTCAAGGAGACCCAGGTCAGCCGCCTGCGGGTGGGCCAGCCGGTCGAGATCAAGGCCGACGCCTTCGGCAAGTCGGTGATCCACGGCAAGCTGGACAGCTTCGCCCCGGCCACCGGCCAGGAGTTCGCCCTGATCCCGGTCGAGAACGCCGTGGGCAACTTCACCAAGATCACCCAGCGGCTGCCGGTGAAGATCGTCGTCGAGAAATCGGCGCTGGGCTCGGCCCTGCGTCCCGGCCTGTCGGTCGACGTCAAGGTCGACGTGCGCGACCGCTCGGGCCCGAGCTTCGCCCAGGCCGGCCTGCCCGACGCCGGCCAGTACGCCCAGAAAAGTCAGGCGGGAGGCCAGGCGCGCTAAGGCGCTCCGACCCGGATCGCCGCCATGACCGACGCCGCCCTCCCCGCCAACTCAGCGCCCTCCGCCCCGCCTCAGTCCGCCGGCAAGCCGGCGGCGGCGCCGGAGGTCGACTGGGGCAAGCTGTTCCTCGGTTTCGGGGCCATGGTCATCGGCCAGTTCATGGCCATTCTCGACATCCAGATCGTCGCGGCCTCGCTGCCGCAGATCCAGGCCGGGGTGGGCGCCAGCGCCGACCAGGTCAGCTGGATCCAGACCGCCTATCTGATCCCCGAGGTCGTGATGATCCCGCTGTCGGGCTATCTGTCGCGGCTGTGGGGGACGCAGCGCGTCTATCTGATGTCGTGCACCGGCTTCATCGTCATGAGCGTGCTGACGGGCCTCAGCTCGTCGATCGACATGATGATCATCACCCGGGCCCTGCAGGGCTTCATCGGCGGGGCGATGATCCCGACGGTGTTCGCCGTGGCGTTCACCGCCTTCCCGCCCGAGCGGCGCGTGACGGCCAGCGTGATCATGGGCCTGATCGTCACCCTGGCGCCGACGGTCGGCCCCACCCTGGGCGGCCACCTGACCGAGTGGCTCAGCTGGCGCTGGCTGTTCTTCATCAACGTGCCGACCGGCCTCGTCGTGCTGTTCGGCGTCGCCCGCTGGGGCCAGTTCGACAAGGGCGATCCCAGCCTGGCCAAGGGCTTCGACTGGTTCGGCCTGGCGGTCATGGCCGTCTTCCTGATGAGCATGCAGTTCGTGCTGGAAGAAGGCTCCAAGGACGGCTGGTTCGAGGACAGCGGCATCCTGGCCCTGGCCGTCGTCGCCGCGGTCACCGGCGTGGTCTTCGTCTGGCGGTCGCTGAGCTATCGCAACCCGATCGTCGAGCTGCGGGCCTTCGCCAACCGCAACTTCAGCATCGGCGTGGCCATGACGGCCGTGTCGGGGGCCAGCCTGTTCGGCGGCACCTTCCTGCTGCCGCAGTTCCTGGGCCGGGTGCGGCACTATTCGGCCTCCGAGGTCGGCACCACCATGGTGGTCTCGGGCCTGTCGATGTTCGCCACCGGACCGATCGCCGGCCGGCTGGTGCGCCAGATGGACCCGCGCGTGCCGATGTTCATCGGCTTCATGCTGGCGGGCTTCGGCATGTACATGGCCCACGGCGTGACCAAGGACTGGGGCTTCTGGGAGTTCGCCGGGGTCCAGGCCTGCCGGGGCGTGGGCGTGATGATCGCCATGATCGCCACCCAGCAGGTGACGATGAGCACCCTGCCGCCGCACATGGTCAAGAACGCCTCGGGCCTGGTGAACCTGGCGCGCAACACCGGCGGGGCGATCGGCCTGGCCCTGCTGGCCACCACGATCACCAACCAGACGGCGCTGTACTATATGGGCCTGTCGGACGAGCTCAGCCAGGGCGACGCCCGGATCGCTGGCATGATGCAGGGCCTGGCGGCCCGGATGGCCCAGCTGGGCGTTTCCGATCCCGAGGGCGCCACCCGCAAGGCCATCGGCGGCATGCTGCAGCAGCAGGCCACGGTGCTGGCCTTCGGCGACAGCTTCACCCTGCTGGCCTACGGCTGCTTCATCGCCGCCGTCATCTCGCTGCTGGCCAAGCCGGCCAGGAACGCCCCTCCTCCCCCTTCGGACGCGCACTGACATGCCTAGAGTCGCGGGCCAGATCGACATCGCCAAGACCGAGGCCATTCTCGACGCCGCCGTCGAGGTGATCGGCCAGCGCGGCCTGGGCGCGCCGATGGAGGCCATCGCCAAGCGGGCGGGCGTCTCCAAGCAGACGGTCTACAATCACTACGGCTCCAAGGCCGAGCTGGTCCGGGCGCTGATGGCGCGGCGCGTGGCGGCGATCACCGCCCCGCTGCGCGATCCGGGCGCGATCGACAATCCGCGCGAGGCCCTGGAGGCCTATGCCCGCTCGATGCTGGAGGCCGTGACCGCCGCCAAGGGCCATTCGGTGATGCGGGTGATCATCCAGGGCGCGGGCGAGATGCCCGACGTGGCCCAGGAGGTGTTCGAGGCCGGCCCGCGACAGGCGCGCCGCCAACTGGCCGCCTTCCTGGAGATGGAGACGAAGATCGGCCGCCTGAAGGTCGAGAACTTCGATCAGGCGGCCGAGTTCTTCTCGGGCATGGTCATGGGCCACGGCCAGTTGCGGGCCCTGCTCCGCCTGCCGGCCGACAAGACGCCGGCCGAGTTCGACAACCTGGCGCGCGAGGCCGCCGAACGCTTCATGCGGGCCTACGCCCCATAGAAAAAGGGCCCCGCCGCGCGGCGAGGCCCTTCATCCTGTCGCTTTCGGCCTGGCCCTAGGCCTCTACCTCGTCGGGCATGCCCATCATGTGGAAGCCCGCGTCGACGTGGACCACCTCGCCGGTGGTCGAGCGGCCCAGGTCCGAGACCAGCCACAGCGCCGCGCCGGCGACGCCTTCCATCGAAGTGTCCTCCTTCATGGCGCTGAACGCCCGGCCCTGGGCGATCATGCCGCGGCCGCCGGCGATGCCGGCCAGGGCCAGGGTGCGCATGGCGCCGGCCGAGATGGCGTTGCAGCGGATGCCCTTGGGGCCCAGGTCCCGGGCGATGTAGCGGGTCGCCGCCTCCAGGGCGGCCTTGGCCACGCCCATGGTGTTGTAGTTCGGGATGGTCCGCTCCGACCCCAGATAGGTCATGGTGATCAGCGAGCCGCCGTTCGGCATCAGCTTGGCCGCGCGCTTGGCGACGTCGACGAAGCTGAAGGCCGAGATGTTCATGGCCAGCAGGAAGCCGTCACGGGTGGTGTTGTCGACGAACGAGCCCTTCAACTCGTCCTTGTTGGCGAAGGCCACCGAGTGGACGACAAAGTCGATCGTGCCGAACTTGGCCTCGATGGCGGCGAAGGCCGCGTCCATCGAGGCGTCGTCCGTGACGTCGGCCGGGACCAGGGTGGTGACGCCGATGCTCTCGGCCAGCGGCCGCACGCGGCGCTCGAGAGCCTCGCCCTGGTAGGTGAAGATCATCTCGGCGCCCTGGGCGGCGAGCTGCGAGGCGATGCCCCAGGCGATGGAGTTGTGATTGGCCACGCCCATGACGAGGCCTTTCTTGCCTCGCATCAGCTCGCCCTTGGGGAATGCGTATTCGTCGGCCATGGCTTGGCTCTCCTGGAATCCTTGAGCGCTAGCTAGCAGGAGGAAGACTCCGGCGGAACCCTCCAGACAGGATCGACGTCGAAGCCGGCGGGCGGAAGGTCGCCCAGGGCGCGGGGGGCGTCCACGAAGTCCGGCGACAGCGCTGGCGCGCGGCCATGTCGCGAGCCGCCCGCCCCGCCGGCTAGTCCGCCTTGGTGAAGATCAGCGTGCCGTTGGTGCCGCCGAACCCGAAGCTGTTGGACATCACCGTCGTCAGCGGCTTGTCCGAGCGCTCCAGCAGGATCGGCAGGTCGGCGAACTCGGGATCGAGGTTTTCGATGTTGGCGCTCTTGGCGGCGAAGCCGTTGTCGAGCATCAGGATCGAATAGATCGCCTCCTGCGCCCCGGCCGCGCCCAGGCTGTGGCCGGTCAGCGACTTGGTCGAGGAGATCAGTGGGGCCTTGTCGCCGAACACGTCGCGGACAGCGCCCATCTCCTTGCTGTCGCCGACCGGCGTGGAGGTGCCGTGCGGGTTCAGATAGTCGATGGTCCGGCCGCCGGCCTCGGCCATGGCGATCTTCATGCAGCGCGCCGCGCCCTCGCCGGACGGGGCGACCATGTCGTAGCCGTCCGAATTGGCCGCGTAGCCGACCAGTTCGCCGTAGATCTTGGCCCCGCGCGCCTTGGCGTGCTCGTATTCCTCGAGCACCACGACGCCGGCGCCGCCGGCGATCACGAAGCCGTCGCGGTCCTTGTCGTAGGCGCGGCTGGCCACGGCCGGGCGATCGTTGAAGTTGCTGCTCATCGCGCCCATGGCGTCGAACAGGTTGGACAGGCTCCAGTCCAGCTCTTCGCAGCCGCCGGCGAAGACGATGTCCTGCTTGCCCATCTGGATCTGTTCGGCCGCCGCGCCGATGCAGTGGGCGCTGGTCGCGCAGGCCGAGCTGATCGAGTAGTTGATCCCGCGGATCTTGAACCAGGTCGACAGCACGGCCGACGGGCCCGAGCTCATGGCCTTGGGCACCGCGAACGGACCGATCCGCTTGGGGCCCTTTTCCCGAGTGATGGCCGCCGCCTCGATGATCACCCGCGTGGACGGGCCGCCCGAACCGACGATCAGGCCGGTGCGCTCGTTGGAGATCTCGGACTCTTCCAAGCCGGAATCCGCGATCGCCTGTTCCATGGCGATGTGGGCGTAGGCCGTGCCGGGCGCGAGAAAGCGCGCCGCGCGGCGATCGACCAGGGCTTCCCACGAGTCGAGCTTGACCGTGGCGTGAACCTGGCAGCGGAAACCCAGTTCCGCATATTCCGGCGCGGAGACCACGCCGGACTTGGCTTCACGCAGTGAGGTGAGCACCTCATTGGCGTTGTTGCCGATGGACGAGACGATTCCCAGTCCGGTGACGACGACGCGACGCATGAACAATCCTCTTTTTCTTCCCCTGATCCAGAAGGGGTCGACTCTTAGAGCGGTCGACCCTGCGGCGGGATCAAGACGCCATCTGCTCGGCGGTGAACAGGCCGACCTTCAGGTCCTTGGTTTCGTAGATGACCTTGCCGTCGGCCTCCAGCACGCCGTCGCCAATGCCCATCACCAGCTTGCGCATGATGACGCGCTTCAGGTCGATCTTGTAGACGACCTTCTTGATGTCAGGGGTGACCTGACCGGTGAATTTCACTTCGCCCACGCCCAGGGCGCGGCCGCGGCCGGGACCGCCCGACCAGCCCAGGAAGAAACCGACCAGCTGCCACAGGGCGTCCAGGCCCAGGCAGCCGGGCATGACGGGGTCGCCGATGAAGTGGCAGGCGAAGAACCAAAGGTCCGGATTGATGTCGAACTCGGCCTCGACATAGCCCTTGCCGTACTTGCCGCCTTCGGACTCGATGCGGACGATGCGATCGAACATCAGCATCGGCGGCGCCGGCAGCTGGGCGTTGCCGGGGCCGAACAGTTCGCCTCGGCCGCAGGCCAGGAGCTCGTCGTAGGTGTAGGAACTTTGTTGCATGGCCTCGCCCTAGCACGGCGGTGGGCCGCGCCTCAATGTTACTTTCGGTAACGCCCGTGAACGCCAACCGCTGCAACGGGGCGAAAACGCCCTGTTGCTGGCCCTAGTCCTTGCACTGGACCTGAGGCGCCGCGCCCCAGACCTCGCCTTGCGGCGCCCAGCCTGATTCGCCGCCGGCCTTCAACTTGCACCAGCCCCTTTCGCAACGATCGAGATTGGCCGTGGCGCGGCCGGCCAGATAGGCGGTGACGCGGGCCCCGGCCTTGGGCTGGGCCCGCAACGGCAGCGGCGTGGCCTGAACCCGCATGGCGGTGCGGCGGCCGTCGATCGTGCGCTTGTGCACCCAGGCCAGATTGCCCTCGGGGTCGCAGATCCTGCGCCATTCGCGGGTTTCGGCCACCACCTGCACCGGCAGGCCCTTGACCTTGTAGATCCACAGCAGCCGGTGGGCCTCGTCCGGCCCGACGCGCGCGTTCACCTCGCCGTACTTCAGCGACACATAGCGCGGCACCTCCATGCCCGACGGCGTGACCTTGGGGCCCTGGGCCCAGGCGGCGCCCGCCGCGAGAACGACCCATCCGAAGGCGGCGACGGCTCCCTTCCGTGCGAAGATCGGGGCGCCGAGCGAATGATGTTTGCAATTCGTCGGCATGTTGCTTGGCCGCATGGGGCCCCTTTGCTACAGATTTCAAACACCCGTCAGGGAAGGCTTTTCGAACCGCTCATGTCAGCTCGCAAGCTCAAAGTCATCGTCACCCGCAAACTGCCCGATCCGGTGGAGACGCGGATGTGCGAGCTGTTCGACACCCAGCTGAACGTCACCGACAAACCCTTGACGGCCGATGAACTGGTCGAGGCGATGAATTCGGCCGACGTGCTGGTCCCCACCATCACCGACCGCATCGACAGCCGCCTTCTGTCGCGATCCGGCGACCGGCTCAAGCTGATCGCCAATTTCGGGGCGGGCGTGGACAATATCGACGTCGCCACGGCCAACGCCCGGGGCATCATCGTCACCAACACCCCCGGCGTGCTGACCGAGGACACCGCCGACCTGACCATGACGCTGATCATGGCCGCCTCGCGCCGGGTCGTCGAAGGCGCCGAGGTGGTCAAGGCCGGCGGCTTCCACGGCTGGTCGCCGACCTGGATGCTGGGCCGCCGCCTGTGGGGCAAGCGCCTGGGCATCATCGGCATGGGCCGCATCGGCCAGGCCGTGGCTCGCCGCGCCAAGGCGTTCGGCATGCAGGTGCACTATCACAACCGCAAGCCGGTCAGCCCGCGCATCGCCGAGGAACTGGGCGTCACCTACTGGGAGAGCCTGGACCAGATGCTGGCCCGGATGGACATCATCTCGGTCAACTGCCCGCACACCCCGGCCACCTACCACCTGCTGTCGGCCCGCCGGCTCAAGCTGCTGCGGCCCCAGAGCATCATCGTCAACACCGCCCGCGGCGAGGTGATCGACGAAGGGGCCCTGGCCAACATGCTGGCCCGCGGCGAGATCGCCGGCGCCGGCCTGGACGTCTACGAGCACGAGCCGGCCATCAACCCCAAGCTCCTGAAGCTGCCCAATGTCGTGCTCCTGCCCCACATGGGCTCGGCCACGGTCGAGGGCCGCATCGACATGGGCGAGAAGGTCATCGTCAACGTGAAGACCTTCATGGACGGCCACAGGCCCCCGGACCGGGTGATCCCGTCGATGCTGTAGTCCCGAAGCTTGACCGCGCGCGGCTGGACCGCCAGCGTGGCGCGAGTTCCCCGGGGGTCTGCATGCTTTCACGTCGAGTCTTGGTCGCTTCGGCGGCTTTGACGCCGCTTGTCGCGCGAACGGTGTATGCTGCAACGCCGCCCGCGCCACCGTCGATCAAGGAGCTCCTGATACGGCCCTTCGTGCTGGGCGCGTCGCTCTCGCCGGACGGTGGACGAATCGTCGTGCTTCATCGCGGGATCGAGAAGGGCCGGTACATCTCGTACCTGCTCGTCCACGAGATCGACAAACCCAACGCCCCGCCGCTGATGATCCATCTTGGAGCGTACGATGTCGAACGCGTCGAATGGGGCAATGACGAGCGCCTTCTGCTTTGGATTCTGGTGCACGTCGGAGCGGACGGCCAGCTCCTCGGCATAAAGTACCCCGGCGGGTTCCTGCCGACACCGAGCCGTCGGATGCTGGCGCTCGGCGCCGACGGCGGCGACTCCGTCCTGCTGTTCAGTGGTCAGCCCGAGCTGCTCGGCAGCAATTACGATCTGGGCGACATCGTCGATCCGCTGCTGGACGATCCGCGCCACGTGCTAGTCCAGACCTGGGATGGCCGTCACGGTCGCTATGTCCTGGAGCAGGTCGACATCTACACAGGCGTCGGGACTGAGGTTGAACGCGGCGTCGAGGAAACCTACGGCTGGCTCACCCAGAAGGGCCTGCCGGTCTTGCGCTACGACGCGGGCTTCTGGGGCACCGTCAAGGTCTATGCTCGTGCGCCAGGTGAGCGGGAATGGAAATTCTTCAAGAAACTTCGGCGCGACGAATTCCAGAAACTCGATGGACTGGATGTCGTCGCCACGACGCCCGAGGCCGGTGTCCTGCTCGTGACCCAGACGCCGCCCGGTGAAAACTTCCAGGCCGTTCGACGGTTCGATCTGCGAACGCTCGAAGTGGGCGAGGTTTTCAAACGTCGCCCAGGGTTCGATCTCGAGGGACTCTTCTGCGACGCCGCTCGCAACCCCGTGGCTGAATGTTTTACCGAGGATCGCGCGACCTACGCGTTCCTGGATCCCGTCCTGGACGACGCCTACCAGCAGATCGTCAAGACCTTTGACAAGACCTGCAACGTCGCGCCCATCGACATCAGCCAGGATCACGGGCGGATAGTTCTGACCGTCTCGGGACCGCGAACGCCAACCGAGTATTGGAGTTGCGACCTCCACACTCGGGCGTTGAAGGCTTTGGGAAGGAGCATGCCCTGGCTGCCCAGCGAACGGCTCGCTCCAACGGAAATCCTGAACATCGAAACCCGGAGCAAGGCCCGTCTAACAGCCTACCTCTCGACGCCGATCGCCGCGGCCGTCGCGCCTCGACCGCTGGTGGTCTTGCCTCATGGCGGACCGGAAATGCGTGACAGCGTAGACTTCGACATGTTCGTGCAAGCCCTGGCGGCCCAGGGTTGGCTCGTTCTGCAGCCCAATTTTCGGGGCTCCGGCGGCTATGGACGCGCATTCGCCGACGCGGGACGCCGCCATTGGGGCGACCTGATGCAGGAAGACGTAGAGGATTGCGTCGCTCACCTGGTGGCGTCCGGCCGCGCCGATCCACGCAAGATCGCGATCTGCGGAATCAGCTACGGCGGTTACGCCGCCCTGATGGGATCGGCGCGGCAGCCTGATCTCTATCGCGCGACCGTTTCCATCGCGGGACCGTCGGACCTCCTGGAATTCCTAAGCTGGTCACGCAAGGAGAGCGGCGCGGATTCGCCGACATACGCCTATTGGCTCAAGACGATCGGCGACCCAGGCGCGGACCAAGATATGCTCAAGACCGCCTCGCCTGCTCGACGGGCCGGCGACTTCAAGGCGCCCGTTCTGCTGATCCACGGCACGGAAGACAAGATCGTGCCAGCCCGCCAGTCCGTCCTGATGGCGCAGGCGCTCACCAAGGCCGGCAGGTCAGTCGAGCATGTCGAGCTCAAAGGATTTGGCCACCGTGGATGGAACGCGGAGACCTGGACCAAGGTCATGGAAACCTCGATCGCCCACATAGCCACGGCGTTCGCCTAGCCGCCGCAGCTCGGACACGCCGGGTCCGCCCCGATCCGGACCGTGCGCGTCTCCGCCGCCAGGGCGTCGTAGATCAGCAGGCGGCCGGCCAGGCTCTGGCCGGCGCCGGTGATCACCTTGACCGCCTCCAGGGCCATCATCGAACCGATCACCCCCGCCAGGGCTCCGACCACGCCGACCATCGCGCAGGTCTCGGCGTCGGGCGGGATCTCGGGGACAAGGCAGCGGTAGCAGGGCCGGCCCTGGAACACCCCGACCTGGCCGGTCCAGCGGCCCAGGGCCCCGCTGACCAGGGTCTTGCCCTCGGCCAGGCACGCGTCGCTGACCGCGAAGCGGGTCGCGAAATCGTCGGCGCCGTCCAGCACCAGGTCATACCGGGAAATCAACGCCCGGGCGTTGGCCTCACCCAGCCATACCGGGTGGGTTTCGATCCTCAGATGCGGGTTCAGGGCGGTCAGGTGCTCGGCGGCGGCCTCGACCTTGGGCCGGCCCGCGTCGGCGGTGGCGAACAGCACCTGGCGCTGCAGGTTCGACAGCGAGACGGCGTCGGCGTCGACCAGGCCAAGAGTCCCCACCCCTGCGGCGGCCAGATACAGGGCGGCCGGCGCGCCCAGGCCCCCGGCCCCGACCACCAGCACCCGCGCGGCCTTCAGTTTCTGCTGGCCCGGTCCGCCGATCTCGCGCAGCACCAGATGGCGGGCGTAACGTTCGACCTCGGCGTCGGAAAAGCTCATCGCGCTTGACCCTCGGGCTCGGCCTCGCCACATGCGAAGCCATGCAAAGCTCCAATTCCTTCCCCGACTGGCATGGCACGACCATTCTGGCGGTGCGCAAGAACGGTCAGACCGTGATCGCCGGCGACGGACAGGTCTCCATGGGCCCAACCGTCGTCAAGGGCAACGCCCGCAAGGTGCGCCGCCTGGCCGGCGGCAAGGTGGTGGCCGGCTTCGCCGGGGCCACGGCCGACGCCTTCACCCTGATCGAGCGGCTGGAAGCCAAGCTGGAGCAGTATCCCGACCAGCTGGCCCGGGCCTGCGTCGACCTGGCCAAGGACTGGCGCACCGACCGCTACCTGCGCCGGCTGGAGGCCATGCTGCTGGTGGCGGACGCGACCTCGATCTACACGGTCACCGGCGTGGGCGACGTGCTGGAGCCGGGCGAGAGCCAGGGCGGCGGCTCGGTGGCGGCCATCGGCTCGGGCGGCAACTACGCCCTGGCGGCGGCCAAGGCCCTGATCGACCAGGACCTGAGCGCCGAGGAGATCGCCCGCAAGGCGATGGCCATCGCCGCCGAGATCTGCGTCTACACCAACGGCAATCTGACGGTGGAAACCGTCTGATTTCCCGCCGTTACGCGGAATTCACGAGCCAATGGCCTCGCGGGGCGCTTAGCTCGGCGCGGGAGGCCTCCACATGCTCAAGACCGTCCTGATCGCCTGCGCCCTGCTGGTCGCCACGCCGACCTCGGCGGCCCAGCCCTCGTTCTCCGGACCCTCGCCCGCCGAGATCGAGAAGGCCGAGCGCGCCTTCGCCGCCGACGGCCTGGCCCTGGGCATCCGGGACTCGTTCCTCGCCCACATGGCCGACGACGCCGTCGTCTTCCGGCCGGGACCGGTCAGCGCCAAGGCGCTCTACGAAAAACGCCCGTCCAGCAAGACGCCGAAGCTGGAATGGTGGCCGCAGAAGGTGGTGATCGCCCGTTCCGGGGACCTCGGCCTTTCGGTCGGCCCCTCGGCGGTGAACGGCCAGCGCGGCGGCTACTACGCCACGATCTGGCGCAAGGGTCCGGACGGCCGGTGGAAGTGGATCTACGACGGCGGCGCCGAGGCCGACGCGGCGCGCGCGCCCGACGCCTCGACTCCGGCGATCCAAGGCCCGACGGCCACAAGGGGCTCCAGATCGCCCGCCGACGCCCTGGCGGCGGTCCGATCCGCCGAGAACGGCCTGGCCAAGGCGGCGATCGACGACGCGCCCAAGGCCTATCGCGCCGCCCTGGCGTCCGATGCCTGGCTGACCGGCCCCAGCGGAACCGAAGGCCTGGCGCCGTCCGACCTCGCCGAGCGGATCGGCCGGCGCCCGCCTCGCATGACGATCAGGATGGACGGGGGCGGCGCCTCCGCGGCGGGCGACTTCGTCTGGACCCACGGAACGGCCGCCTGGTCCGGCCCGTCTGACACCCCGGTCAACACGCACTATATGCATGTCTGGCAAAGGCGCGCCGAAGGGTGGCGCCTGATCTTCGAGACCTTGAACACGGACAAATGACCGAATTCTCCCCCCGCGAAATCGTCTCCGAACTCGACCGCTACATCGTCGGCCACACCGACGCGAAGAAGGCCGTCGCCGTGGCCCTGCGCAACCGCTGGCGCCGCCGCCGGGTGCCGGCCGACCTGCGCGACGAGGTCACGCCCAAGAACATCCTGCTGATCGGCCCCACGGGCGTGGGCAAGACCGAGATCGCCCGCCGCCTGGCCCGCCTGGCCCAGGCGCCCTTTCTCAAGGTGGAGGCCACCAAGTTCACCGAGGTCGGCTATGTCGGCCGCGACGTCGACCAGATCGTCCGCGACCTGGTGGAGAGCGCCCTGGCCATGGTCCGCGACAAGCGGCGCGCCGGCGTGCGCGCCAAGGCCGAGGCGGCCGCCGAGGACCGCATCCTGGACGCCCTGACAGGTCCCGCCGCCAGCGCGGCCCGCGACAGCTTCCGCAAGAAGCTGCGGGCCGGCGAGCTGGACGACAAGGAGGTCGAGCTGCAGCTGGCCGACACCGGCGGCGGCATGTTCGAGATCCCCGGCCAGCCCGGCGCCTCGGTGCTGAACCTGTCGGAAATGATGAAGTCGTTCGGCGGCGGGCGCACCAAGACCCACAAGACCACCGTCGTCGGCGCCTGGGCTCCGCTGATCGCCGAGGAGAGCGACAAGCTCCTGGACCAGGAGGCCCTGACCCAGGAGGCCCTGGAGCTGGCCGAGAACCACGGCATCGTCTTCCTGGACGAGATCGACAAGGTCGCCTCCTCCGGCCAGCGCGGCGGCGGCGACGTCAGCCGCGAAGGCGTGCAGCGCGATCTGCTGCCGCTGATCGAGGGCACGACCGTTTCGACCAAGTACGGTCCGGTGAAGACCGACCACATCCTGTTCATCGCCTCGGGCGCCTTCCACGTGGCCAAGCCGTCGGACCTGCTGCCCGAGCTGCAGGGCCGCCTGCCGATCCGGGTGGAGCTGAAGGGCCTGACCCGCGACGACCTGCGCCGCATCCTGACCGAGCCGGAAGCCAACCTGATCCGCCAGCACCAGGCCCTGATGCTGACCGAGGGCGTGACCCTGCTGTTCAGCGACGAGGCCATCGACGCCGTCGCCGACGCGGCCGTGGCGGTCAACGCCTCGGTCGAGAACATCGGCGCCCGCCGCCTGCAGACCATCCTGGAAAAGGTGGTCGAGGAAATCAGCTTCTCGGCGGCCGATCGCTCGGGCGAAACGGTGACCGTGGACGCGGCCTATGTGCAGGAACGCATCGGCGCTCTGGCGGCCAACGCGGATCTGAGCCGGTTCATCCTGTGAAACTGGAAAAAACCTTCTCCCAGAGGGAGAAGGTTCAGGTGAAGGCCGCCTGATCCGCCTCGACTTGGCGCGCGGCGGCCTTGGCGTGAACGCGCAGCCAGTCCGGCGGCAGGCCCCGCAAATGCGCCAGCAACGCCGGCGCGCGTCCTGGGTCCCCGGCGTGGCAGGCGGCGATCTCGCGGCTCATGGCGGTCAGCATGTCGGGCGACAGCAGTTCATCGGCCGAGCCCTTGGCTTCGATCTTGCGGCTGTTGGGCGACAGGCGGCGGACCACCAGGCCGTCGGCGACGTGGTGTCGCGGATCGACGGCCCGGAATCGGCCCCCGGCCACCACGCCCGCGCGGATCGCCGGATCGCCGCCGTGCCGCAGCACCCAGGCCGAGACGACCACCGCCTTGACCTCGCGCAGCACCGGCCCGCCCCGCCAGTCGGCCCGCGCGACGAAACGCGGCCGCCCCAGGCTGCCGACCCCGGCCGTGCGCGGGAAGGTCTCGAAGGGCCCGGCCGGATCCGGCAAGGCGCCCCGCAGGGCCTCGCGATAGCGTAGCGGGATCGGACGCGGCGCGGGCGCGGCGAACTTGGCCCAGTAGGCGGCGCGCTCGGTCTCGGGCAGCATCACCGCCTTGCGAAGCCACTTGTGGTCGCGCTCCAGGATGAAGGGCCGGGGATCGACCAGGCCGGCGGCGTAGCCGGCCAGGATCGCCGCGCAGATCTCCCCCGAGCCGGGGTCCCGGTCTTCCCGCGCCAACAAGGCGCTGGCCGCCAGCCGCACCAGGTCCAGCGGATAGGGCATGGCCGCCGCGTCGTCGAAATCGTTGGCGCCCCAGACCAGGCGTCCCTCGGCGTCGCGCCAGCAGCCGAAGTTCTCGACGTGGGTGTCGCCGATCGCCAGCACGGCGGGGGCCGACGCCAGATCCGGACAGGTTTCGAAAATGGTCTCCGCCCAGCGCCAGTAGGTCGCCCGCAGGAAGGGGAACGGGCCCTCGCGCATCTTGTCGTGCTTCTCGGCCAGGTCGGCCTCGACCAGGTCGCCGCCGAGCGCGGCGGCCAGCCAGGCCTCATAGGTCTTCACCGAAGCCTTGATCGAGGCGGTCATGGGCGGCTCCCGAAGCGGCGGCCGCCAAGGCCGTCGCTCCGCAGACTAGGCCCTGGCGCGTCAGGCCGAAAGCCGCGCGCCGGCCTCCACCGCCTCCATGCCCAGCATCGCCGCCTTGCGGCCCAGGCCCCAGTGATAGCCGGTCAGCCGGCCGTCCTTGGCGATGGCCCGGTGGCAAGGGATCAGCAGCGAGATCGGATTGGCCCCGATCGCTCCGCCGGTCGCCTGGTAGGCCCTGGGACTGCCCGCCAGGGCGGCGATCTCGCCATAGGTTCTGGTCCGGCCCGGCGGGATGCGCAGCAGGGCTTTCCAGACCTGGACGTTGAACGGCGAGCCGATCAGCACCACCGGCAGGGGCTGGTCGCCGCCGGCGAAGGCGTGGATCGCGGTCTTGGCCGCCGCCTCGTCGTCGCGGCGCCAGTCGGCGGCCGGAAACCTTCGGTGCATGTCGTCGAAGGTCGCCTCGTCGTCGCCGTCCGAGAAGGCCAGGCCCGCCAGCCCGCGCGGAGCCATGACGAACAGGCCCTTGCCATAGGGCGTGGGCGCCCAGCCCCAGGTCAGCTGGATCCCCTCGCCGCGCCGACGCACGTCGCCGGGCGTCACCGCCTCCTGGGCGATGAACAGGTCATGCAGGCGCGAAGGGCCCGACAGGCCGGCGTCATAGGCCGCGTCGAGCACGCTGGCCCCCTCCTCCAGTGACCGGCGGGCCTCGGCGTGGGCGATGGCGGCGACGAACGTCTTGGGGCTGACCCCGGCCCAGCGGCTGAACACCCGCTGGAAGTGGAACGGCGACAGGCCGACCGCCCGGGCGGCCTCGTCCAGCGGCGGGCGCTCCTGCCAGCGGTCGGCCAGCCAGGCCAGGGCCTTGGCCATGCGGTCGTAGTCGGCCGATCGCTCGGTCAGTTGGGCGAAGGCTTGCGAGGGCGAGATGTCGAGGGCCATGGACGGAAGATAGTGCGGCGACCGATGTTCGTCCGCCCGGTTCTTGCGGCTTGTTCCGGCGCGCGAACCTCGTCCTTCGACAGGCTCAGGATGAGGTTCTATTGAACCGCCGCATCATTCGTCCTCATCCCGAGCCTGTCGAGGGACGAGGGCGGCCCCTCAGACATGCCGTTCGGACCGGGCTCGAAGGATCGCCCGCTCCAGCGCCCGAGCGAAGTCGACCCGTTCGGGCGGGCTCAGCGCCCGGCCCAGGGTCAGGCGCTTGCGCGACATCATCAGCCGCACCCGGGCGTCGTGCTCGCCCGGCTGGTCGACCCCCACTCGGGTGAAGGCGGTCGGCGAGGTCCAGATCACCCGCGCGCCCTTCTCGTCCTCTCGGCTGACCGTCACGGCCTCGGCGGTGACCTGGATCCGCTCGGCCCGTTCGGCGGCCCGGAAGCTGGCGCGCAGCGCCAGGGCGACGGCCAGGACGTCCAGCCCCAGGAACGGCAGCACCGGCGGCGCGCCGACCACCAGCAGGAACACCGCGACCATCAGGTTGAAGGCGACCATCACGCCCAGCACGACGTAGAGGCCGCGCCGGGTCATCGAGCGGTTCGGCTTGATCACGGCGTCCATGTACAGCGGCGCGGCCATGAGGCTGATTTAGGCGCTCACGCCCGCCTTGGCGAGAAGCGCGCATCACGGCATGGTCGCCGTCCATGGCCTCCTCCGCTCGCAAGCCCCTCACCAAGAAGCGCCCTGCCGCCAAGCGCGTCTCGCCGGCCGAGCGCGAGCGGGTCGAGGTGCTGTTCTCGCGGTTCGAGAGTCTGGAGGACCATCCCAAGACCGAGCTGCGCTATTCCAACCCCTACACCCTGGTGACCGCCGTGGCCCTGTCGGCCCAGGCCACCGACGTCCAGGTCAACAAGGCCACCGGCCCGCTGTTCCAGGTCGCCGACAGCGCCGCGAAGATGCTGGAGCTGGGGGAAGAGGGGCTGACGCCCTACATCGCCTCGATCGGCCTCTACCGGACCAAGGCCAAGAACGTCATCGCCGCCGCCAGGCTCCTGGTCGACCGCCACGGCGGCGAAGTGCCGCTGAACCGCCAGGCGCTGGAAAGCCTGCCGGGCGTGGGCCGCAAGACCGCCAGCGTGGTGCTGAACGAACTGGACATCGAACCGGCCATCGCCGTCGACACCCATGTGTTCCGCGTGGCGCACCGCCTGAAGCTGTCGGCGGGCAAGACGCCGGACGCGGTCGAGGACGACCTGATGCGCGTGACGCCCGACCGCTACAAGACCCGGGCGCACCACTGGCTGATCCTGCACGGCCGCTATGTGTGCGTGGCGCGGAAGCCGAAGTGCGAGATTTGCCGGATCGCGGATCTGTGTCCGTCTCGGGAGCTGTTCTTGGGCGCCTAGGCGGCGAACACCTGCCCCCTACGGGTCGCTTCGCGACCGTCTTCCCCCAGAGGGGGAAGAGGATGCGGCGTCCGCCTCCTCCGCCCCCTATGGGGCGGACAGACCGCGAAGCGGTCAGGTGGGGGCAAGTGGAAGAGCTACAGCGCTCTCATGACGGCGTCAGCGAACGCCGCGCCGTCGTCGTGCACGTGCTCCAGGAATAGATCCGGCTCGATGACCTCCAGCTCCATCAGCTGCGGCGCGCCGTCCAGGCCCCGGATCAGGTCGACCCGGGCGTAGGTCAGGGGCGCGCCGGCCGCCTTCAGCACCATTTCGGCCGCGTGCAGGGCCTCGGGCTCGGGCGCGACGCCGCTGACCTGGCCGCCGAACTGCGGCTGGACCCGGAAGTCGCCCGCCACGGCCACCTTGGCCACCGCGTGGCTGAAGACGCCGTCGAAATAGAACAGCGACAGCTCGCCCTCCTCGCCCACGGCGGGCAGGAAGGGCTGGATCAGGGCCGGACCGGCGGTGCAGCCGGCCAGGCCGTCGGCGTGGCGCAGTTTCACCGTGTCCTGCGAGCCGCCGGAGATCTGCGGCTTGGTCACCAGCACATCGACGCCGAACACGTCTCGCGCATGGTCCAGCGCCGCCAGGGTCAGCCGATCGACCGCGTGGGTCGGCACGACCGGCGCGCCCTTGGCGGCCAGGTCGGCCAGATAGGTCTTGGTCGTGTTCCAGCGCAGCACCGGGACCGGATTGGCCAGGCGCGCGCCGGCCGCCTCCAGGGCGTCGAGCCGCGCGAACCATTCGTCGGCCCGCAGATGATAGCCCCAGCTGAGCAGCGGCAGCACCACCCGGGCGCCGGCCGTGTCGGCGTCGACCCAGCTGCCGGCCTCGACGGTCAGCCCTCGGGCCCGCAACGGCGCCGCCAGGCGCTCGAACAGGGGGAACCAGCTGTTGGCGAAGCGGGGTTCGTCGGGGGCGGGGGTGAGAATAAGGACGTCGGTCATGCCTCTGCCGGTAGAACGCCGCGATCCCCGGGGCAAGGCTCGCGTTGCCTTGCGGGCCCCGATCCGGTACTCCGCGCGCGTCGCTCCTTCGCAAAAGGCCTTTCATGATCGCCCTCTACGACGTCGCCGCCATCGGCAACGCCATCGTCGACGTCATCGCCCAGTGCGACGACGCCTTCCTGGAGCGTGAGGGCCTGGTGAAGGGCTCCATGGCGCTGATCGACCCCGAGCGGGCCGCCAGTCTGTACGAGGTGATGGCCGCGGGCATCGAGGCCTCGGGCGGCTCGGCCGCCAACACCGCCGCCGGCGTCGCCAGCTTCGGCGGCAAGGTCGCCTTCATCGGCAAGGTCGCCGACGACCAGCTGGGCAACGTGTTCCGCCACGACATGAAGGCCATCGGCTGCGATTTCACCACCCCGTCCCTCGCCGAGGGTCCGGCCACGGCGCAGAGCCTGATCAACGTCACCGCCGACGCCCAGCGGACCATGTCGACCTATCTGGGCGCCTGCGTCGAACTGAACCCGGCCGACGTCGACCCGGCGATCATCGAGGCCGCGCAGTTCTCCTATCTCGAGGGCTATCTGTTCGATCCGCCCGAAGCCCGCCGCGCCTTCGCCAAGGCCGCCGCCCTGAGTCACGGCGCGGGCCGCAAGATCTCGATGACCCTGAGCGACAGCTTCATGGTCGACCGCCACCGCGGCGCCCTGCTGGGCTTCATCGAAACCCAATGCGACATCGTCTTCGCCAACGCGAGCGAAGTCTGCTCGCTGTTCGAAACCGACGATTTCGACGCCGCCGTGAAGGCCTTGGCCGGCCGGGTCGAGATCGCCGCCGTCACCCGCAGCGAAAAGGGCTCGATCGTGGCCTCGAACGGGCAGCTTCACGAAATCTCGGCCTATCCGGTGGAAAAAGTCGTGGACACGACCGGCGCGGGCGACCAATACGCCGCTGGTTTCCTCTACGGTCTGTCCCAGGGTCGTCCGCTGCCGATCTGCGGCAAGCTGGGCTCCCTGGCCGCCGCCGAGGTGATTGACCACTATGGTCCGCGTCCGCAGGTCAACCTGCGGGAGCTGGCCCAAAAGAATGGCCTCTAAGGTCAGAACGGACTGTAAGGACGCAGATGGCCCGCACCGCTGAAGTGGTCCGCGAGACGAAGGAGACCCAGATCCGGGTCTGGATCGATCTCGACGGGACCGGCGCCTCGACGATCTCCACCGGCATCGGGTTCTACGACCACATGCTGGAGAGCTTCGCGCGCCATGGCGGCTTCGACCTGAAGGTCGAGACCAAGGGCGACCTGCACATCGACATGCACCACACGGTCGAGGACACCGGCATCGTGCTGGGCCTGGCGATCAACAAGGCGCTGGACGGCTTCAAGGGCGTTCGGCGCTTCGGCCACGCCTATATCCCGATGGACGAAACCCTGACGCGCTGCGCCATCGACCTGTCCAACCGCCCCTATCTGGTCTGGAAGGTCGATTTCAAGCGGCCCAAGGTCGGCGAGATGGACACCGAGCTCTTCAAGGAGTTCCACCACGCGTTCGCCATGAACTGCGGAGCGTGCGTGCACCTGGAGACCCTCTACGGCGACAACACCCACCACGTCGCCGAGAGCGGGTTCAAGGCCCTGGCCCGGGCGCTGCGTCAGGCGGTCGAGATCGACCCCAAGACCGGCGGCCATGCCCCCTCCACCAAGGGCGTGCTGTAGGGAATCTGATTTCATGCAGACCGTCGCCCTGATCGATTACGGGTCGGGCAACCTGCGCTCGGCCGAAAAGGCCCTGCGCGAGGCGGCCCGCCGCCACGCGATCGACGCTGACATCGTTGTCACCGCCGACCCCGCGATCGTGGCCGCCGCCGACCGCGTGGTGCTGCCCGGCGTGGGGGCCTTCGCCTCGTGCCGCGCCGGCCTGGACGCCTCGGGCGTCTACGAGGCCATGAACGAGGCCGTGCACGGCAAGGGCGCGCCGTTCCTGGGCATCTGCGTCGGCCACCAGCTGCTGGCGACCGAAGGCCTGGAGTTCGGCGTCACCCCGGGCCTCGACTGGATCGGCGGCCAGGTCAAGAAGCTGGAGCCGAACGATCCGGCCCTGACCATTCCGCACATGGGCTGGAACGCGATCGCCTTCACGCGCGACCACGCCCTGTTCAAGGGCGTCGAAAGCGGCGCCCACATGTACTACGCCAACTCCTTCGCCCTGACGCCGACCGACCCGGCCGACGTGCTGGCCGTCACCGACCACGGCGGCCCGTTCACGGCCGCTGTGGCCAAGGGCAACGTCGCGGGCGTACAGTTCCACCCCGAAAAATCCCAAGCCGCGGGGCTCGCCCTGCTCGCCAACTTCCTGGAATGGCGCCCATGATCCTCTATCCCGCCATCGACCTGAAGGACGGCCAGTGCGTGCGCCTGCTGCACGGCGACATGGAAAAGGCCACGGTCTTCAACACCAGCCCCGCCGACCAGGCCGAACGCTTCGTGCGCGACGGCTTCTCGTGGCTGCACGTGGTCGACCTGAACGGCGCCATCCAGGGCAAGTCGGTCAACACCGCCGCCGTGCAGTCGATCCTGGAGGCCATCTCGATCCCGGTGCAGCTGGGCGGCGGCATCCGCACCCTGGAGGGCGTCGAGGCCTGGATCGAGGCGGGCGTCAGCCGCGTGATCCTCGGCACCGTCGCCGTCCATGACCCCGAACTGGTCCGCAAGGCCGCCCGCCTGTGGCCCGAACAGATCGCCGTGGCCGTCGACGTGCGCGACGGCAAGGTGGCGGTCGACGGCTGGACCGGCCTGTCGGACATCGACGCCATCACCCTGGGCAAACGCTTCGAGGACGCGGGCGTGGCCGCCCTGATCGTCACCGACATCAGCCGCGACGGCGCCCTGACCGGGGTCAATGTCGAGGGCGTGGGCGAACTGGCCGACGCCGTGTCGATCCCGGTGATCGCCTCGGGCGGCGTGGCCTCGGTGGCCGACATCGAGCGGTTGAAGGCCCGCGCGGGCGTCGAGATCGCCGGCGCCATCCTGGGCCGCTCGCTCTACGCCGGCACGATCCGGCCGGCCGAAGCCCTGACCATAGCAGCCGCCTGATGCTGAAGACCCGGATCATTCCTTGCCTGGACGTCAAGGACGGCCGGGTGGTCAAGGGGGTCAATTTCGTGGCCCTGCGCGACGCCGGCGACCCGGTGGAGCAGGCCCGCGCCTATGACGCGGCGGGCGCCGACGAGCTGATGTTCCTGGACATCACCGCCTCCAGCGAGGGCCGCGGCCTGATCCTAGACGTGATCTCCCGCACCGCCGAGGTCTGCTTCATGCCGGTCTCGGTGGGCGGCGGCGTGCGCCAGGTGGCCGACATGCGTCGCCTGCTGCTGGCCGGCGCCGACAAGGTCTCGGTCAACACCGCCGCCGTCGAGAACCCCGACCTGGTGGCCGCCGGGGCCGACGCGTTCGGCGCCCAGTGCGTGGTGGTGGCCATCGACGCCAAGGCGCGCGAGGACGGCTCCGGCTGGAACGTCTGGACCTATGGCGGCCGCAAGGACACCGGCATCGACGTGGTCGACTGGGCCGCCAAGGTGGTCGAGCGCGGCGCGGGCGAGATCCTGCTGACCTCGATGGACCGCGACGGAGCCAAGATCGGCTACGACATCCCGCTGCTCAAGGCCGTGACCGGCGCGGTCACCGTGCCGGTGATCGCCTCGGGCGGGGCCGGCACGACCGATCACCTGGTCGAGGCCGCCCGCGACGGCCACGCCGCCGCCGTGCTGGCCGCCTCGATCTTCCACTTCGGCGAGATCAGCATCGGCGAGGCCAAGCGGGCCATGGCCGACGCCGGCATCCCCGTGCGCCTGGACGACCTGAAGGGGGCGGCATGAGCACGCTGTTCGAGGTCCTGGAGCGCCTGGCCGCGACGATCGAGACCCGCAAGGGCGGCGATCCGACCGCGTCCTACACCGCCAAGCTGCTGAACGATCCGACCCTGGCCGCCAAGAAGCTGGGCGAGGAAGCCGTCGAGACGGTGATCGCCGCCGTGGCTCAGGGGTCGGACGCCCTGGCGGCCGAGAGCGCCGACCTGCTGTACCACTGGCTGGTGCTGCTGGCGGCTTCGGGCGTGTCGCTGGATGCGGTGGCTGAGAAGCTCACGGCGCGTGAGGGGACCTCGGGGATCGCTGAGAAGGCTTCGCGCCCCTCCTAGGCCCTCCCCCTGTGGGGGAGGCGATCGCGCAGCGATCGGTGGGGGGATATTGCTGAGGTGGGACCACTCCCCCCTCCGTCGGCTTCGCCGACACCTCCCCCAAAGGGGGAGGACCTAAACCGTCAGACCTTCGGCGGCCGACGCTTCAGCGCCACGTACAACGCCCCGTCCCCGCCGTGGCGCTTATCCGCCGGCGACACCCCCGCCACGATGTCGCGCAGGGCCGGGCCGGCCAGCCATTCGGGCGTGCGGGCCTTCAGAACCCCGACCCCCAGCTTGCCCTTGCCGGTGACCACCAGGGCGGCGCGGTGGCCGTCCTCCCAGGCGCGGCGCAGGAACGCCTCCAGCACCGGACGGGCGCGGTCCTGGTCCAGGCCGTGCAGGTCCAGCCGCGCGTCCAGCGGGGTGTGTTCGCGGGCGATCTTGCGCTTGCGGTTGGGCTCGATGCCCTCCAGCGGCCCCGGCTGGCGCCTGGCGCCCGCCGGCTTGATCGTCTTGGGATCGACCAGCAGCGGCGCCATCGGCTGCAGCGTCGTCGGCTGGATCAGCGACTTTTCGGCCTTGGGCGTCCAGCCGGCCGCCTTCTGGCTCGACTTGGCCTTCACCGTGGCGGTGACCATGCCCCACAGGCGCAGTTCTTCCTGGCGCGGGGGGCGCTTCACGGCCTCAGCCTCGGGGAACGAGGCGATAGAGGCGCAGGTCGTGGCGCACGCGCCCGGCCTCCGCCCCCGCCGCCGGGCCCGTGCCGGTGTAGAGATCGGCCCGCACGTCGCCCTTGATCGCCCCGCCGACGTCCAGGGCCACCGCCAGGCGGCGATAGGTCGGGAAGGCCCCGGCCAGCTTCGGCGCGCCGGCGTCCAGCCAATAGAGCTCGCCCAGGGCGTGCTTGCTGGCGTCCACGGCGATGGCCCGGCCGGCCGGCAGCGGGATCCCCGCCGCGCCCACCGCCTGCCCGCCGTCGTCGGGCAGGGTCTGGAAGAACACGTAGCGCGGGTTGAGCTGCATGATCGCGTCGGCTTCGGGACCGCGATGGTCGGCCAGCCAGCCGCGGATCGCGTCGCCCGAGGTGTTGTTGTCGGGCAGCAAACCCTTCTCGCGCATCGGCGTGGCGATGCCGACGAACGGACGGCCGTTGTGGGCCGCGAACGCCGCGCGCACCCGGCGACCGTCCGGCATCACCAGAATGCCCGAGCCCTGGATCTGCAGGAAGAACAGGTCCTCCGGGCGCATCCAGGCCAGGGGGCGGGTCTCCGGCGTGGCCTCGATGGCCGCGCGGTCCGGATAAGGCTGCACCTGGCCGCCCTCGATCTCGCCGGTGACCTTCTTGCCGACCAGGCCGGGGTCGAACTGAGCCAGGTCCAGGGTGACGAGATCGTCGGGCTTGCCGCGCATCGGGGCGCTGAACTCGGCCGAGCGCGACATCCGCGCCTCGTATTCCGGCGCGAAATAGGCGGTCAGCAGGCCCTGGCCCGGGACGGGCTCGGGACGAAAATTCGCTTCGATGAAGCGGCGGGCGTCGTCGTCATTGCCCGGGCGCTCGGCGCGGGCCTTGCGGCACACCTCGGCCAGGGCCGGATCCTTGGCCACGCCGCAGCCCTGCCGGAAAGCGTCCAGGGCGCCGAGGTGGTCTTCCTGCGACCAGCCGGCCAGGTCGCTGAACGACACCGCGCCCGGGCCCGTCGGCGTGACGGGAAGCCCGACCGGCGGCGGGATCGGGCCGGCGCCGACCGGCGGCGGCGGCGCGGTCGTACAGGCCGCCAGCGCCAGCAGGGCGAAGGCGGCGACAAGCCCGTGGCGAAGCATCAGGCCTCCGCGACGTCGACGCGGACCAGGGTCCAATTGGGGTTCTTGCTCTTCAGGTCGCGCTGGAAGGTCCACAGATCGGCGGTGCGACGGTCGTCGACCGCCTCGCCCTCGGCGCCGGTCGAACGGGTGCGGATCTCGGCCAGGATGCGGACCACCGCCTTGGCGACATCGCCCTCGACCGTGATCGAATCCAGGTCGGTGCGCGGCGCGACCAGGAATTCGGCCTTCTCGACGCGGTTCTGGGCCTCGCGGGCCGCGATGGCGGCTTCGAAATTGGCCATGACGTCCGAAGACAGCAGCGGCCGGAGCGTTTCGCGGTCGCCGGCGGCGAAGGCCTTGACGATCATCTCGTAAGCCTGCCGCGCGCCGCTCAGGAATTGGCCGATGTCGAAGTCCGCCTGGCGGGCGCGCAGGGCGGCCAGCCCCGACAGCGCTTCGGGCGGCGTCTCGGGGGCCTTCAAATCACGCGTCGAGGCGTTGGCGG
Organism: Caulobacter sp. Root1455; assembly: GCF_001426905.1. Lineage (GTDB taxonomy): Bacteria > Pseudomonadota > Alphaproteobacteria > Caulobacterales > Caulobacteraceae > Caulobacter. Next base: position 26,676 of record NZ_LMFQ01000003.1, on the reverse strand, counting down.
GAACCACCGCGGGGGCGTCCTCCGGCTGACGCCCGACCCGGCGACCCAGGGTGGCGTACAGCTGGTAGAGAATGACCGCGGCCAGGGCCGCGAGGATAATCCATTCAAACACGATATTTTCCGCTCGTTCGGCCAACGCGCCGCCTTACGCTTATATAGGCGATAACGGGCTCGCGCGTCAGGCGCCTGACGTTGCGCGCCAGCCGCCCTCGTGTTAGCAGCCCGGCTCTCTCCTAGCGGCCAATTTCGACGCCGAATACGGATTTATCGCACATGACCGACACGACCGCCGCTCCGCCCGCCGCTCAGGACGACTCCGCGGCCACCGAAAGCGGCATCCGCATCATCGCCCAGTTCGTGCGCGACTTCTCGTTCGAGAGCCCGCACGCCCCCGATTCCCTGCGCGCCGGCGGCGCTCCGCCCGCCATCGACATGGGCGTGGAGATGAACGCCCGAGGCCGTCCCGACGGCCTGTTCGAGGTGGACCTGAAGCTGTCGGCTCGCGCCACCCGCGACGAACAGCCGGTGTTCCACGTCGAGGTGATGTACGGCGGCCTGTTCCACATCGCCGGCGTGCCGGAAGACCAGCTGGAGCCGGTGCTGCTGATCGAGTGCCCGCGCTTCCTGTTCCCCTACGCCCGCCGCCTGATCTCGGACATCACCTCTGAAGGCGGCTTCCCGCCCTTCCTGATCGACCCGATCGACTTCGCCGGCGTCTACGCCGCCCGCAAGGCCCAGGCCGAGGGCGTGGTGGTCGGCAACGCCTGATCGCAGGCTGATCGCTGAATGACAAAGGCCCCAACCGCTTCGGCGATTGGGGCCTTTTTCTTTGTCCAAAATCCGCTGTCATCCCGGGCGTAGCGAAGCGAAGACCCGGGACCGCCGGAAGCGCATGCGTTCACGCGTCGTCCCGGATCGGCGCGCTGCGCGCTTGTCCGGGATGACAACCTTTTACGGCTCCGGCTTCTACGGCTGCAGCCGATAGCCGCCCATCTCGGTGATCAGGATCCGCGCCATGGCCGGATCCGGTTCGATCTTCTGGCGCAGGCGATAGACGTGGGTTTCCAGGGTGTGGGTGGTGACCCCGGCGTTGTAGCCCCAGACCTCGGTCAGCAGCTCCTCGCGCGACACCGGCTTGGAGCCGGCGCGGTAGAGGTACTTGAGGATGTTGGTTTCCTTCTCGGTCAGCCGGACCTTCTTCTGCTTCTCGTCGATCAGCAGCTTGGCCGAGGGCCGGAACTCGTAGGGACCGATGCGGAACAGGGCGTCTTCCGAGGCCTCGTAGCTGCGCAGCTGAGCGCGGATGCGGGCCAGCAAGACGCCGAAGCGGAAGGGCTTGGTGACATAGTCGTTGGCGCCCGATTCCAGGCCCAGGATGGTGTCGCTGTCGCTGGCGGCCGCCGTCAGCATGATGACGGGCGCGGTGACGCCGTTCTTGCGCATCAGGCGGCAGGCCTCGCGGCCGTCCATGTCGGGCAAGTCGACGTCCAGCAGGACCAGGTCCGGCTTGAGCTCCTTGGCCATCCGCACGCCTTCGCCGGCGGTGGGAGCCTCGGCGACCGCGAACTCCTCGTGGAGGGCGAGCTGCTCGGCCAGAGCTCCGCGCAGATCATCGTCGTCGTCGACCAGGAGAAGGGTTTTGCGTTGCGCCATGGGCGGGAACATGCACCGCTGCGGCCCCCGGCGCCAAGGCGGTTCTCAACCTCTTGCCGCGCAACGCTCTTGGAGACCCGGTCTTGACGATCTTTCGCGCCCGTCCCGACGGTTCAAGCCCTTGGGACGGCCAGATCGCCTGGGATGGAAAGACCGCGCGGGCCGCGCTGGGCAAGGCCGGGGTGATCGCCGCGGCCGACAAGCGCGAGGGCGACAACCGCAGTCCGACGGGCGTCTGGCCGATCCGCCACGTGCTCTACCGCCCCGACGTCTATCCGGACGGCCCGCAGACCGCCCTGGAGGCCAGGCCGATCGCGGCGGACGACGGCTGGTGCGACGCCCCGGGCGACCCGGCCTACAACAAGCCTGTCAGACTGCCCTACCCGGCCAGCGCCGAGCGCTTGTGGCGCGACGACCGCGTCTACGACCTGGTGGTGGTGCTGGGGCACAACGACGATCCCCCGGCCCCGGGCCTGGGCTCGGCGATCTTCCTGCACCTGGCGCGCGACGGCTATCCCGGCACCGAGGGCTGCGTGGCCCTGGCGCGGGAGGATATCGAGGCCCTGCTGGCGGCCGCCAGGCCCGGCGACGCGGTCGAGATCGCGTCGGCCTAGGTCCGCGAACCGAACAGCGCCGACCCCACGCGCACGGAGGTCGCCCCGCAGGCGATGGCGGTCTCGAAATCGTCGCTCATGCCCATCGACAGCTTCTCCAGCCCGTTGCGGGCCGCGATCTGGCCCAGCAGGCGGAAATGCGGGGCGGGGTCGAGATCGGCCGGCGGAATGCACATCAGGCCCTCCACGGGCAGGTCCAGGCCCCGGCACAGGGCGACGAAGCCGTCGGCCTCGCCGGGGCTGACGCCGGCCTTCTGCGGCTCCTCGCCGGTGTTGACCTGGATGTACAGCCGGGGCGCCTTGCCCTGGGCCTGGATCTCGTCGGCCAGCACCCGCGCCAGCTTCTCGCGGTCGAGGCTTTCGATCACGTCGAAGAAGGCCACCGCGTCGCGGGTCTTGTTGCTCTGCAGGGGTCCGATCAGGCGTAGTTCGATCTCGGCCCGGCGCTCGCTCCAGCGGCCGATGGCCTCCTGGACGCGATTTTCCCCGAACACCCGCTGGCCCGCGTCGAAAATGGGCGCGATATGGTCCCATGGCTGCAGCTTGGACACCGCCACCAGGGTGACCGCGTCGGCTGGACGGCCGGCGGCCAGGGCGGCGGCGCGGATGCGGGACAGGACCGAGGAGTAGACGTCTGACATGGGCTCAACACGCGCAACCGACGAGATGGAAGCCCTGTCTAGAACGGTCGCGCGCCTTCGCCCATGGCCGGTGCGCGGAAAGCCGCTGCCGAACCTGCTGTTCTTCACCGATCCGGAACGGACGCCGGATCCCGAACGGGCCGCCGAGCGCCTGCCGATCGGCGCGGCCGTGGTGTTCCGGGCGTTCGGCGCGCCGGACGCGGCGGCGCGAGGCCGGCGGCTGCGCCAGATCACCCGGCGGCGCGGCCTGACGCTCCTGGTCGGCGCGGACGCGGCGCTGGCGCTGGAGATCGAGGCCGACGGCCTTCATCTGCCCGAGCGGCTGGCCGCCCAGGCGCCGGACCTGCGCGTCGCGCATCCGGACTGGCTGATCACCTTGGCCGCCCATGACCTGGCCGCGGCCCTGGCCGGCGCCGCGACGGGCGCGGACGCCCTGGTGGTGTCGCCGGTCTTCCCCAGCCGCAGCCCTTCGGCGGGCGCGCCGCTGGGCGTGGACGGCCTGAAACAGATCGTCGAGGCGGTGGAAGCGCCGGTCTACGCCCTGGGCGGCGTGCGCGCGGACACGGCGACGCTGCTGCTGGACACGGGAATTGTCGGGATCGCGGCGGTGGAGGCGCTGAGCGCCTAGAATGGGCGCCTAGCCTGATCTTAGAACTTGAACGCGGTTTCCAGCTTCACCCGCGGCGCGGGCTCCTGGATCTCGTTCCTGCGGGCCGCCAAAGCGGGGTTCTGGTCGCCCAGAGCCACGGCGCCGCCGACGCGGATCGACGGGGTGACGCTGTAATAGGCCCCGGCCTGCACGTCCTTGGCCTCCATCTCGCGGCCCACGGGCTGTTCGAGATCGAGCTTGAGGCCCCACTTGCCCTTCTTGTCGTCCCACTTCAGGGACTTCTTCGGGCCTTGCGTCGGGTTGAACGGGGCGATCGGGGTCGGATTGCCGAAATCGCTCTTCACGGCGAAGTCGGGCGCGGCCGTGCGCGGCTTGCTCTGGGCATAGGTTGCCGAAGCCGATCCCATCAGGATCAGCGCGGCGGCCCCTGCCATGAAATACCGTGCGGCGAACATATTACTCGAACCCAATCCCAACCCGGCCTCGATAGAGTCAAACCCTATATAGGAGCGGGCTCCCTGAACATCGATTAAAGACCCTAGTACAACGCGGTCAACCGTAGTTGGATTGGACTCAGGGTCGCGGGAGTCGATTCAAGCGGCGCCTGTGGCGGTCCTGCCACGCGATTCCTGTTTTGACCCAGCGCGACCATGCTATAGACCGGCTTCCGGCTGCGGGGGCGCGCCAGGTCGCGCGAAAGCGCCGGGTGATACATTGGAGCGAGGTACTATGGCGTTTGAGCGTGGGTCGGTGTTGCGCGGCGTCGCCGCTGGCGTTCTGGCGTTGACCGTTCTGACCGGGGTTTCAGCCTGTGGCGGCAACAAGGGCGGCGGTCAGTTCACGACCCAAAGCGATGAACCGGGGTTCAATCCCTTCAAGGGCCGTGGCGGCAAGGCCGCTCCGCAAGCCGGGGCGATCGGCGTCAACGGCTTCCTGTGGCGCGCCAGCCTGGACACCCTGGCCTTCATGCCCCTGGCCTCGGCCGATCCCTACGGCGGCGTGATCGTCACCGACTGGTACACCAATCCGGAAAAGCCGGACGAGCGCTTCAAGGCGACGGTCTACATCCTGGACACCCGTCTGCGCGCCGACGGCCTGAACGTGACGATCTTCAAGCAGGTCAAGGACGCCGGCGGCGGCTGGGTCGACAGCGCCGCCACCGAACAGACGGCGACCGACGTCGAAAACGCCATCCTGACCCGCGCCCGTCAGCTTCGACTTTCCAACATCAAGAACTAGGCTTTCGCCGTCGTTCTTCGCGGGAGCCCTTTGTCCTGGCGACAAAAGGCTCCCGTTCGCACTTTTAGAAGCGCGCCGAGGCCGCGAAACCGCTTAAGACTTCCGCGGAGCGCGCCCAAAAGCGTCGTCCTCCGCACGAACAGTCTGGTTTCATGGCCCGCTACAATCCCAAAGACACCGAGCCGAAGTGGCGCGCCGCCTGGGCGAACGCCAACACCTTCCTGACGCCGGTCACGCCTGACGCGCGTCCGAAGTACTACGTGCTCGAGATGTTCCCCTACCCGTCGGGGCGCATCCACATGGGCCATGTGCGCAACTACGCCATGGGCGACGTCGTGGCCCGCTACAAGCGCGCCCAGGGCTTCAACGTGCTGCACCCGATGGGTTGGGACGCCTTCGGCATGCCGGCCGAGAACGCCGCCATGGAACGCGGCGTCCACCCCAAGGGCTGGACCTACGACAATATCGCCGCCATGCGCGAGCAGCTGAAGGCCCTGGGCCTGTCGGTCGACTGGTCGCGCGAGTTCGCCACCTGCGACCCGGAATATTACGGCAAGCAGCAGGCCTGGTTCCTGCGTCTGCTGAAACGCGGCCTGGTCTATCGCAAGGAAGCCTCGGTCAACTGGGACCCGGTCGACATGACCGTCCTGGCCAACGAGCAGGTGATCGACGGCAAGGGCTGGCGCTCGGGCGCGACCGTGGAGAAGCGCAAGCTGACCCAGTGGTTCCTGCGCATCACCGACTACGCCGACGCGCTGATCGACGGCCTGAAGACCCTGGACCGCTGGCCCGAAAAGGTCCGGATCATGCAGGAGAACTGGATCGGCCGGTCCAAGGGCCTGCGGTTCACCTTCAAGTTTGACGGCAAGGCCCCCGCTGGCCACGCCGACGGCCTGGAAGTCTACACCACCCGCCCCGACACCCTGTTCGGCGCCAGCTTCGTCGGGATCGCCCCCGAACACCCGCTGGCCGAGCAGCTGGCGGCGGCCGACCCGGCCGTGGCCGCTTTCGTCGCCGAATGCCGCAAGGGCGGCACGTCGGAAGCCGACATCGAGGGCGCCGAAAAGCTGGGCCGCGACACCGGCCTGCGCGTGGTCCATCCGCTGGACCCGACCCAGACCCTGCCGGTCTGGATCGCCAACTTCATCCTGATGGACTACGGCACGGGCGCGATCTTCGCCTGCCCGGCCCATGATCAGCGCGACCTGGACTTCGCCCGCAAGTACGACCTGCCGGTGCTGCCCGTGGTGCTGCCGCCGGGCGAGGACGCCGCGAGCTTCCAGGTCGGCAAGGAGGCCTACGTCGGGCCCGGCGCGATCTTCAATTCCAAATTCCTGGACGGTCTGGACGTCGAGGCCGCCAAGACCGAGGCGGTCAACCGCATCGAGGCCATGGACCAGGGCCAGGGCGCCACCGTCTATCGCCTGCGCGACTGGGGCGTTTCGCGCCAGCGCTATTGGGGCTGCCCGATCCCGGTCATCCACTGCGCCGCCTGCGGACCGGTCGGCGTGCCGGAAGACCAGCTGCCGGTGGTGCTGCCCGACGACGTGGCCTTCGACAAGCCGGGCAACCCGCTGCTGCGCCATCCGACCTGGCGCCACACCACCTGCCCCAGCTGCGGCGGCAAGGCCGAGCGCGAGACCGACACGCTGGACACCTTCGTCGACAGCTCGTGGTACTTCGCCCGCTTCACCGATCCGACCGCCGCCGAGCCCATCAGCAAGGCCGCCGCCGATCACTGGATGCCCGTCGACCAATATATCGGCGGCGTCGAGCACGCGGTGCTGCACCTGCTGTACGCCCGCTTCATCACCCGTGCCCTGAAGGACGAGGGGCTGGTCTCGGTGGAGGAGCCGTTCGCCGGCCTGTTCACCCAGGGCATGGTCACCCACGAGGCCTACAAGAACGCCGCCGGCGAATGGGTCGAGCCCTCGGACGTGGTCATCGCCGTCGAAGGCAATAGCCGCTCGGCCAAGCACGCGGCGACCGGCGAGCCGATCGTCATCGGCGACATCGAGAAGATGTCCAAGTCCAAGAAGAACGTCGTCGCCCCCGAGGACATCTTCGAGGCCTACGGCGTCGACGCCGCGCGCCTGTTCGTGATGAGCGACAGCCCGCCCGAGCGCGACGTGCAATGGACCAACAGCGGCGTCGAGGGCTCCTGGCGCTTCACCCACCGGGTCTGGAACGAGTTCGAAAGCCAGCCGGCCGGCGATTTCGCCCACGACGAGGCCGACGCGGCCGCCCTGGCCCTGCGCAAAGGCGCCCACCGGCTGATCGGCTTCGTGACGGACTCGATCGAGGGCTTCCGCTTCAACAGCGGCGTGGCGCGCCTGTACGAGTTCCTGAACATGCTGAAGGCCGCCCCGGCCGAGAACGCCACCCACGGCGTCCTGGCGGCCCGCGCCGAGGCCCTCGAGATCCTGGCGCGCCTGATCTCGCCCTTCACGCCCCACCTGGCCGAGGAGGCCTGGGCGCAGCTGGGCAAGAGCGGCATGGTCGTCGATGCGCCCTGGCCCAAGGCGGATCCCGCCCTGGCCGCCGACGACGAGCGCGTGCTGCCCATTCAGATCAACGGCAAGCGCCGCGGCGAGATCAAGGTCAAGGCCGGCGCCGCCGAAGCCGAGGTCGAGAAAATCGCGCTGGCGGACGCCGCCGTCATGGCCCACCTTGAGGGTCTGACCGTTCGCAAGGTGATCGTGGTGAAAGACCGTATCGTCAACATCGTGGCCGGCTGATCCATGACGCGCTTTTCGCTCCTTTCCAAAGCCCTTCCCGCCGCCCTTTTCGCCGTCGTGGCCCTGAGCCTGTCGGCCTGCGGCTTCACGCCCCTGTACGGCCCCCAGTCGGTCACCAAGGGACTCAGCGCCATAGAGGTGGTCGCACCGCCTGGACGCGCCGGCTATCTGCTGCGCGAGAAGTTGGACGACGCCTTCGCCCGCGACGTCAACGTGCTGCCATCCCACCGGCTGATCTACACCATCAGCGAGCAGCGCTACGCGCGCGGCGTCCGCGTCGACAACGTCGCCAACCGCTATGAGTTGAGCCTGACCGCCTCGTGGCAGCTGATGGACTCCAAGACCGGAAATCCCGTGCGGTCGGGCGTCACCAGCGCCGCGGTGACCTACGACTCGGCCGACCAGCCCTATTCCTCCATCGCCGCCCAGGAGGACAGTCAGGAACGCGCCGCGACCGAGCTGGCCCGCCGGATCCAGATGGAACTGGCCACCTGGCTCGCGGGCAAGGCCAAGGCTTAAGGTCTCGATCTTGTTTTCGCGCGTCCTCTTCACGCGAACCGGCTTTCACTTCGCTCGAGCACGCTGGCCATGATCCTGTCGAAACGACCGGACATCGAACGCTTCCTGCGGGACCCGGCCGCCGACATCCGCGCCGTGGTCATCTACGGCCGCGACCGCGGGGTGGTGCGTGACCGCGCCGACCAGCTGGCCAACAAGCTGTTCGCGCGCCCCGACGATCCGTTCGACACCGCCCAGCTGACGGAAAGCGACCTGGACAGCCAGGCCGGCAAGCTCGAGGACGAGCTTTCGGCCCTGTCGATGATGGGCGGCCGGCGGCTGGTGCGTCTGCGGCTGACCGGCGAGAAGGGCGGTCCCGACAAGCAGGCGGCCGAGGCCCTCACCCGCCACGTCGAGGGCCAGCTGAACCCGGACGCCTTCTTCCTGATCGAGGCCGGCCCCCTGGGCCGCGACTCCACCCTGCGCAAGGTCGCCGAAAAGGCCGCCGGCGCGGCGGTGATCCCCTGCTACGAGGACGAGGCCGGCGACCTGGCCCGTCTGGCCCGCGAGACCCTGGCCAAGGACAAGGTCAGCCTGAACGGCGAGGCCATGGACCTGTTCGTCTCGCGCCTGCCCAAGGAGCGCGGCGTGGCGCGCGCCGAAATCGAGCGGCTGGCGCTCTATCTGAACCCCGGCAGCGGCGTCGTGGCCACGCCGGCCGATCTGACCGACTTTCTGGGTGTCGAGCCCGAGGCTTCGCTGGGCGACGCCGCCATCGACGCCTTCGGCGGACGCGTGGGTCCCGCCCAGGCCGGCCTGCGCCGCGCCGCCGCCGAGGGCGAGGGCGGACCCGCCGCCGTGCGGGCCATGGGCTATCACCTGGGCCGGCTGCGCCGCACCCTGACCCTGCACAAGAACGGCGTCGACCTGGCGGCCGCCGCCAAGGCCTCCGGCGTGTTCTGGAAGAGCGAGCGCGAGTTCCTGCGCCAGGCCCGGGCCTGGACCCTGGATCAGCTGCTGGTGGTCCAGGCCGAGGTGCTGGCGGCCGACAAGGCCTGCAAGACCTCCGGCTCTCCCGACCAGCTGATCTCCGAGCGCCTCGCCCTGCAGATCGCCGGCAAGGCCCGGCGGCTGGGTCTCTAGCGCGGCTCGACAGGCGAGTCGGCGGCTTCGTCAAACCGCCAGCCGCTTCATCCACAGGAATTTGCCGAATCCAGCCTTTGGAGGGGCCGACCGAATTTTCGGTCTATGTCGGCGTTTCCCTTTGGATTTCAGCGTCTTGCTGGAAACTCCGCGCCCAGGCGGCCTCAATTCTGGCGAACAGCTCGACCAGGGATACGGCCCGGCCTTGTTCTGCGCGCGACAGAGGACCCTCGGCGGCGCCCCCTAGTGGCCGCGCGTCAGGCGGTTGCAGAGATCGTCCAGTTGCTCGAGCGTCGCGTAGCGGATGGTCAAGGCGCCGGTCCCGCCGCGATGATCGATCTCGACGTCGAGGCCGAGCACCGACGACAGGTCGGCCTCCAGCGCCTGGGTGTCGGTGTCCTTGGTCCGAGGCGGACGGCCGCCGCTCGACTTGGCGCGAACCTCGCCGTCGGCGGTCGGCGCGCGGCGGGCCAGGGCCTCGGCGTCGCGAACCGACAGACCCTTGTCGATGACCTCGCGCGCCAGGGCGGCCGGGTCGGGCACGTTGGCGATGGCGCGGGCGTGGCCGGCGGTCATCTCGCCCGAGGTCACATAGTGCTGGACCGAGTCCGGCAGCGACAGCAGGCGCAGGGTGTTGGCCACGTGGCTGCGGCTCTTGCCCACGGTCTGGGCGATCACTTCCTGGGTCTGGCCGAACTTCTCGATCAGCACCTTGTAGCTCAGCGCCTCTTCGATCGCGTTGAGGTCGGCGCGTTGGACGTTCTCGATGATGCCGATCTCCAGCACCGCCAGGTCGTCCAGCTCGCGGATCATGATCGGGATGGTCTTCAGGCCGGCGCGCTGGGCGGCCCGCCAGCGGCGCTCGCCGGCGACGATCTGGTACTCGCCCGAGGCGCCCGGCGCCGGTCGCACCAGGATCGGCTGCAGCACGCCCTTCTCGCGGATCGAGTCCGCGAGTTCTACCAGGTCTTCCTCGCGGAAGGTCCGACGCGGCTGTTCAGGATTGCGGCGGATCAGCTCGATCGGAGCCTCGCGCGAACCGGCGCTGGTGTCGCCCGGAGCCTGGGCAGGCGCGGAATCGACTTCGCCGAGCAAGGCGGAAAGCCCGCGACCCAGACCACGACGACCTTCAGACATCCCCGGCTCTCCCACCACGACCGACTCCCTCACGCGCTCAACACTCAATTTCGACAATGACTTGGATGGTTATCCTCAGACGGTGCTCAAGCCGCCTGGGAAAGCCTCGACTTCTCGCGGCTGATCACCTCGCGCGCCAACCGCAGGTACGCTTGGCTGCCGGCGCATTTGAGGTCGTAGAGCAGCACGGGCTTGCCGAAGGACGGGGCCTCGGACACCCGGACGTTGCGCGGTATGACCGCGTCATACACCTTGTCGCCGAAGTGTTGCCGGACATCCTTGGCCACCTGGTCCGACAGGCTGTTGCGGCGATCGTACATGGTCAGCACCACGCCCTGGATCTCCAGCTTCGGATTGAGGCTGCCGCGCACCCGCTCGATGGTCCGCATCAGCTGGGTCAGGCCTTCCAAGGCGAAGAACTCGCACTGCAGCGGCACGAACACCGCGTCGGCGGCGGTCATGGCGTTGACGGTCAGCACGTTCAGGGACGGCGGGCAGTCGATCAGCACATAGGTGTAGGGACCGTTGGCGCGAAGGGGCTCCAGCGCGTCGCGCAGGCGGTAGGAACGGCGCGCCTGTTGGCCCAGCTCGATCTCGACGCCCGACAGGTCGGCGTCGGCGGGGATCACCTCCAGGCCCGGCAGCTCGGTCTTGACCGCGGCGTCGATCACCGGCGCCTCGCCCATCAGCACGTCGTACAGGGTGGTGCGGCGCTGCAGGCGGGTGATGCCCAGGCCGGTCGAGCAGTTGCCCTGAGGATCCGCGTCGATCAGCAGCACGCGCTCGCCGCAGGCCGCCAGGGCGGTGCCCAGATTGATCGCGGTCGTGGTCTTACCCACCCCGCCCTTCTGGTTGGCGATGGCGAGGACGCGCAGCGGTTGGTCAGACTTTACGGACACTCTTAAGCCCCTTCACTTGCACGATCTGGCCTCGCGGGTCGCTCAGGGATGGCCGCAGGGTCGACTCGAATTTCCAATATGTAGCGGCCTCGGCCAGCTCAGAAGCGACATCTTGTCCCTTCAGGAACCAGCCGATCGCGCCGCGCTTCAGGTAGGGCTGGGCGTACCCGAGCAGTCTGACCATCGGCGCGCAGGCCCGCGCGGTCACGACGTCGACCTTCAGGTCCAGCTCTTCGGCGCGGGCGTTGTGGATCTCGACGGGCAAGTCCAGATCGTCGGCCACGGCCCGCAGGAACTTGCAGCGCTTGGCCATGCTCTCGACCAGGTGAACCTTGGCGCCCGGCGTGTCCTTCAGCAGGATCGCCAGCACCACGCCGGGCAGGCCGGCGCCGGCCCCCAGGTCGGCCCAGGTCTTGGCGTCGGGGGCCAGCCGCAGCAGCTGGGCGCTGTCCCAGGCGTGGCGGTTCCAGTAGGTGGCGATCGTCGCCGGGCCCACCAGGTTCATCACCGCGTTCCACTCGGCCAACAGGGTCTGGAAGCGGATCAGGTCGGCCAATTGCGCGTCGGTGCAGCCCGTCAGCCGCTGGAAGGCGGCGGCGTCGACCGGGTCCAGGTCCTCGATGACCAGGGGCGAAGCGACAGCCGACATCAAGCGGCCTTCGCGCGGCGGACGTGGGCCAGCAGGGCCGTCAAGGCGCCCGGCGTCACGCCCTCGATCCGGGCCGCCTGGCCCAGGGTCAGGGGCTTCACCCGCGCCAGCTTCTCGCGCACCTCGTTCGACAGGCTGCCGACCAGGCCGTAGTCGAGATCGGCCGGCAGGCGCAGGTCCTCTTCCTTGCGGAAGGCTTCGGCGTCGTTGCGCTGGCGGTCGAGATAGCCGGCATAGGCCGCCTCGATCTCGATCTGCTCGCGGGCCATGCCGCTCCACGCTGAAATCTCCGGCCATACCGAAGTCAGGCCGTCGAGGGTGACGTCGGGCAGGGCCAGCATGGCCAGGACGTCGCGACGCTGGCCGTCGTGATTGACCTTGAAGCCGGCGCGATTGGCCTCGGCCGGGGTCAGGGTCACCGAACGGGCGAAGGCGCGGACGGTCTCCAGCTCGGCCTTCTTGGCGGCCCAGGCCTCGGCCCGGACCGGACCCACCACGCCCAGGTCCAGACCCTTGTCGGTCAGGCGCTGGTCGGCGTTGTCGGCCCGCAGGATCAGGCGGAACTCGGCGCGGCTGGTGAACATCCGATAGGGCTCGGTGACGCCCCGGGTGACCAGGTCGTCGATCATCACGCCGATATAGGCCTCGTCGCGAGCGAAGACGGCGGGCTCCCGGCCCCGCGCCGCCAGCGCCGCGTTGAGCCCGGCCATCAGGCCCTGGGCGCCGGCTTCCTCGTAGCCCGTCGTGCCGTTGATCTGGCCCGCCAGGTAGAGCCCGGGCAGACGCTTGGTCTCCAAGGTCGGGTAGAGCTCGCGAGGGTCGACATAGTCATACTCGATCGCATAGCCGTACCGGATGACCTCGACGTTCTCGAGGCCCGGCATGGTGCGCAGGAACAGCAGCTGGGTTTCGGCCGAGACCGAGGTCGAGACGCCGTTCGGATAGACCGTGTCGTCGTCCAGGCCTTCCGGCTCCAAGAACACCTGGTGGCTGGTCTTGTCGGCGAAGCGGACGACCTTGTCCTCGATCGACGGGCAATAGCGCGGGCCGATCCCGGTGGCGCGGCCGCCATAGACCGCCGACTCGCCCAGGCGCTCGGCGATGATCTTGTGGGTTTCGGCCGTGGTGTAGGTGATGCCGCACTGGATCTGCGGCACGTCCACGTGGGTCGTCAGGAACGAGAACGGCTCGGGCTGTTCGTCGGCAGCCTGCATCTCCAGGCGGTCCCAGGCGATGGTCTTGCCGTCCAGGCGGGCGGGCGTGCCGGTCTTCAGGCGGCCCATGTCGAAGCCGAGGGCGTAGAGCCGGTCCGACAGGCCGATCGACGGCGCGTCGCCGACCCGGCCGGCCGGGGTGCGGGTCTCGCCCTGGTGGATGACGCCCTTCAGGAAGGTGCCGGTGGTCAGGACCACGCGGGAAGCGCGGTAGACCCCGCCCTCCCCGTCGATCACCCCGGCCACGACGCCGTCCTCGACGATCAGGTCCTCGGCCGCGGCGGCGATCACGTCGAGGTTCGGATAGGCGAACAGCTCGGCCTGCATGGCCTGGCGATAGAGCTTGCGGTCGATCTGCGAGCGCGGACCGCGCACGGCGGGGCCCTTGGAGCGGTTCAGCAGGCGATACTGGATGCCGGCCTTGTCGCCCATCCGGCCCATCAGGCCGTCCAGGGCGTCGATCTCGCGGACCAGGTGGCCCTTGCCCAGGCCGCCGATCGCCGGATTGCACGACATCTCGCCGACGGTCTCGCGCTTGTGGGTCAGCAGCAGGGTGCGCGCGCCGGCGCGGGCCGACGCGGCGGCGGCCTCACAGCCGGCGTGACCGCCGCCGATGACAATGACATCCCAAGTGTTGGACAAGCTTGCGCGCCTCGAATGCGAACGCCCCCGTCTCGGCGGGGGCGTATTAGCCTTATACGCGAGACTCCCCGCAGCGGCGAGTCGGTCACGGGTGTTTCACGTGAAACACGCCCGAGACATCTGTGATCAGCCTGTGGACAGTTCAAGCCGATGTTTCACGTGGAACATCACTTCCCGATGCAGAAGCTTGAAAACACTCGATCGAGCACATCCTCGGGATCGATGCGGCCCGTGATCCGCGAAAGGGACCGCGCGGCCAGGCGAACATCCTCGGCGGCGAGTTCGACTTCCAGCCCCACGTCGGAAAGGGCGCGCTGGAGATAGGTGCGCGCCTCGGTCAGGCTTTCGGCGTGGCGGATCCGCGTGGCGGCCGGAAACTCGGCGCCGGACAGGGCCTGGATCACATGAGCGGTCAACGCCGCCCTCGCCTGCTCCGCGCCGCCGGGCTTGCGGGCCGCCAGTTCGATCACCGCCAACCCACGGGCCGACAGAACCTCGCGCAGTTCAGCCAGCCGAACGGCGTCGACCAGGTCGGTCTTGTTGACCATCGCCCAGTCTCCAGGCTGAACGACATCAAGCTCCTCGTCCTGTTTCACGTGGAACATCGCGGCGTCGACGACCCAGAGCCGCAGATCCGCCTCGGCCGCCCAGGCCCGCGCCCGGCGCACGCCCTCGGCCTCGATCGTGTCTTCCGTCGTCCGCAGGCCGGCCGTGTCGGCCAGCAGGGTCTTGTAGCCGCCCAGGGTCAGCGGAACCTCGATGATGTCGCGGGTCGTGCCCGGCGTGGAAGTGACGATGGCCGCGTCGCGCTCGACCAGGGCGTTCAGCAGGGTGCTCTTGCCGGCGTTCGGCGCGCCGACCAGGGCGATCCGATAGCCGTCCCGCACACGGCGGCCCCGCGAGGCGTCGGCCAGGGCGGCGCCGATCTCGGCCTCCAGGGCCTCCAGGCCCGGGCGGGCGCGGGCGGCCACGTCCTCGGGCAGCTCTTCGTCCGGGAAATCGACCGCCGCCTCGAGCATGGCCAGGGCCTGGACCAGCAGGCCGCGCCAGGCGTCATAGCGCTGGCTCAGCGCGCCGCCCAGCTGGCCCAGCGCCTGGCGACGCTGGGCTTCGGTCTCGGCGTCGATCAGGTCGGCCACGCCCTCGGCCTGCGTCAGGTCCAGCTTGCCGTTCTCGAAGGCGCGACGCGTGAACTCGCCCGGCTCGGCCAGGCGCAGGCCTTCGGCGGCCAAGGCTTCGAGCAGCGCCTCGACCACGGCCCGTCCGCCGTGCACGTGAAACTCCGCGGCGTCCTCGCCGGTATAGCTGGCCGGCCCCTGGAACCAGAGCACCAGGGCGTCGTCCAGGGCGATCCCCTCGCGGGTTAGCCGGCGCAGGGCCGCGCGGCGGGGCTTGGGCAGATCGCCGGCCAGGGCCCGCACGGCGTCGGCGGCGCGCGGTCCGGAAACCCGAACCACGGCGACGGCCGCCCTGCCCGCGCCGGTGGCCGGCGCGTAGATCGTGTCGTTCATTCCGACTTGCCGCCCATGCCCCCGACCGCCGCTCCGGCCGCCGCGGTCATCAGTTTGCGGAATTGGTCCTGGGCCCCGGCCCCGAACGCCATCCAGTTCTTCATCAGCTCCTCGGGCGCCAGCATGGCCATGTTGGAGGTCATCCGCTCCTGCATTTCCTTGACCAGATGATCGTTCAAGGCGCTCACATCCGGCAGGCCAAGGAAGGCGCGGGCCTCCACCGGCGTGCAGTCAATCTCAATGGTCATCTTCATGATCTGGGGTTCCCTGCCGCAGGGGCACGATATTGTTATGCCCTGACCGCATCGGCGCACGTTAGAGCGCTTCGGTCGAAAGTCCCATCGACGCCTGCTGGATACGGAGAGCCCCATGTCCGAGACCCTCACGATCACCACCCCCGACGGCGCCTTTTCGGCCTATGTGGCGCGCCCGGCAACCTCGGCCCCCGCTCCGGCCGTCGTCGTCATCCAGGAGATCTTCGGCGTCAACAAGGTGATGCGCGACGTCTGCGACGGCCTGGCCGCCCAAGGCTTTATCGCCGTATGCCCCGACCTGTTCTGGCGCATCGAGCCGGGCATCGACATCACCGACCAGAGCGAAGCGGAGTGGAAGCGGGCGTTCGAGCTCTACAACGCCTTCGACGTCGACGCCGGCGTCTCGGACATCGCCGCGACCATCGCCGCCGTCCGCGCCGTGCCCGGCGTCAACGGCAAGGTCGGCGCCGTCGGCTACTGCCTGGGCGGCCTGCTGGCCTTCCTGACGGCGACCCGCACCGACGCCGACGCCAGCGTCTCCTACTACGGCGTCGGGATCGACAAGCACGTGGCCGAGGCCGAGAAGCTGGCCCGGCCCCTGCTGATGCACATCGCCGAAGAAGACCAGTTCGTACCAAAGGAGGCCCAAAAGGTGATCCTCGACGCCCTGAAGGATCACCCGCAAATTGAAATCCATACTTATCCAGGCCGCGACCACGCCTTCGCCCGGGTCGGCGGCGCGCACTACGACGCGGCGGACGCCGGTAGGGCCAACGCCCGCAGCCTGGCCTTCTTCAAGTCCAACCTGGCCTGACCGTCATGCTGGCCATACAAGCCGTCCGCACCGGCGGTCCCGAAGTGCTCGAGGCCGTCGATCTCCCCGTCCCCGCCCCCGGTCCGGGCCAGGTCCTGATCCGCCACCAGGCCGTGGGTCTGAACTTCATCGACACCTATCACCGCGGCGGCCTCTATCCGATGAAGATGCCGGCGGTCCTGGGGCTGGAAGCGGCCGGGATCGTCGAGGCGCTGGGCGACGGCGTCACCCGGTTCAAGGTCGGCGATCGGGTCGCCTATAACGGCACGCTGGGCGCCTATGCCCAGGCGGCCGTGGTCCCGGCCGACCGCGCCGTGAAGGTCCCGAACGGGGTCAGTCTGGAGACCGCGGCGGCCGTCCTGCTCAAGGGCATGACCGCCGAGTTCCTGGTCCGGCGCTGCCATAAGGTCGAGCCGGGTGAGACCGTGCTCATCCACGCGGCGGCCGGCGGCGTCGGTTCGATCCTGGTGCAGTGGGCCAAGGCCTTGGGCGCGACCGTGATCGCCACGGTCGGCTCGGAGGCCAAGGCCGCTCTGGCGCGCGGTCACGGCGCCGATCATGTCATCCTCTACGGCCAGGAAGACGTCGCGGCTCGGGTGATGGAGATCACCGGCGGCCAGGGCGTGGCCGTGGTCTATGACGGGGTCGGCAAGGACACCTTCGAGGCCAGCCTCAAAAGCCTGGGCCGGCGCGGCGTGCTGGCGACCTTCGGCAACGCCTCGGGTCCGGCGCCGGCGATCGCGCCGCTGGAGCTGGGGTCCAAGTCTCTGTTCCTGACCCGGCCGCGCCTGTTCGACTACATCGTCACGACGGCCGAGCTGGACGAGAGCGCCGCGGCGCTGTTCGCGGTGCTGGCGTCCGGCGCGGTGAAGATCGAGATCGGGCAGACGTTCCCGTTGGCGAAGGCTCGGGCGGCGCACGAGGCGCTCGAGGGACGGCGGACGACGGGGGCGACTCTGTTGATTCCGTAAGTTGCGGATGGGGACATGCACTCATGCCCCAGCTCTGGCCGGGTTGCAGAGGGCTTGCCGTGAGTGCGTGTCCCCAACTGATCCGCTGAGCTTGCCGGCCTTGGAACGGGGCAGTCTGGATGCGTCGTGGATGTCGTTGGGGACACGCACTCATCCCACGGTCGGGGTCGATTGGCGGAGGCCTTGGCATGAGAGCATGTCCCCGGCGGGGATCGGGCCGCGTCCATCCCCGCCAGCGCCGAGAGAAACCTGAACGATCCCAACGCCCAGAAAAATAATCAGCGTCACAAGTCCTCGGCGTTCAAACCGCCCGCATACTAAACCCGTCTCCATCACGGGGAGGGCTCTTGGTACCGGCCCAAGCAGGCGATGGGGATGGAACCGAGCAGGGCCGCCTGGCCTTGGCGATCGGATCGCGTTTGGCGGCGGGGCTCAGAAGGCTCCAAGGCCCGGCGGGGACGATGGCGGGACAGGCGGGTTGACGGGGCCGGGAGTTCAAACCGGCCTGTTCGAGGATCAACGGTTTCGCGGAGCGGTCAGGTCTAGCCGAAACGCACACTCAAACTCACGGTCATCCGGGCTGGGCCCGGACCGCTCCGCGCCTCCCCATCCACTCGTCGCGAAAGCCCGAGATCGAGAAGCCGTGCCTGCCACGCCGTGCCCGCGAACACTTGCCCCCACCGGGCGGCTTCGCCGCCTGTCCGCCCCCACAGGGGGCGGAGGTACAAAAAGGGGCGGCTGGATTGCTCCAGCCGCCCTTCCTGTTTCACGTGAAACACCAAGCTTAAGTGTTCATGCTCTGGAAGAAATCGCCGTTGGTCTTCGACTGACGCATCTTCTCCAGCAGGAACTCGATCGCGTCCGAGGCGCCCATCGGGTTGAGGATGCGGCGAAGGACGTAGGTCTTCTGCAACTGGTCCTTCGGGGTGATCAGCTCTTCCTTGCGGGTGCCCGACTTCAACACGTCGATGGCCGGGAAGATGCGCTTGTCGGCGACCTTGCGGTCCAGGACGATTTCCGAGTTACCGGTGCCCTTGAACTCTTCGAAGATCACTTCGTCCATCCGGCTGCCGGTATCGATCAGGGCGGTGGCGATGATCGACAGCGAGCCGCCCTCCTCGACGTTGCGCGCCGCGCCGAAGAAGCGCTTGGGGCGCTGCAGGGCGTTGGCGTCGACGCCGCCGGTCAGCACCTTGCCCGACGACGGGACGGTGGTGTTGTAGGCGCGGCCCAGACGGGTGACCGAGTCCAGCAGGATGACGACGTCGCGCTTGTGCTCGACCAGGCGCTTGGCCTTTTCGATGACCATCTCGGCCACCTGCACGTGACGGGTCGCCGGCTCGTCGAAGGTCGAGGCGATGACCTCGCCCTTCACCGTGCGCTGCATGTCGGTGACTTCTTCCGGGCGCTCGTCGATCAGCAGGACGATCAGATAGCACTCGGGGTGGTTGGTCTCGATCGACTTGGCGATGTTCTGCAGCATCACCGTCTTGCCGACCCGCGGCGGGGCGACGATCAGGCAGCGCTGACCCTTGCCCAGCGGGGCGACGATGTCGATGACCCGGCCCGAGCGATCCTTGATGGTCGGATCGGGCAGTTCCATGTGCAGGCGCTCTTCGGGATAGAGCGGCGTCAGGTTGTCGAAGTGGACCTTGTGCTTGACGTTGTCCGGGCTCTCGAAATTGATCTTCGAAACGCCGGTCAGGGCGAAGTAGCGTTCGCCTTCGCGCGGCGAGCGGATGGCGCCCTCGATGGTGTCGCCGGTGCGCAGGCCGAACTTGCGGATCTGCGAGGGCGAGACGTAGATATCGTCCGGACCCGGAAGATAGTTGGCTTCCGGCGAGCGCAGGAAGCCGAAGCCGTCCTGCACCACTTCCATGGTCCCGGAGCCCGAGATCTCCACGCCTTCCTCGGCGAGGGTCTTCAGGATCGCGAACATCATGTCCTGCTTGCGCATGGAGTTGGCGTTCTCGACCTCGAAGGTCTCGGCGAAGGCCAGCAGGTCGGCCGGGGATTTCTCCTTCAGCTCCTGCAGGGACATGGTCTTCAGACCCATGGCCGCCACGGTGGCGCTCACCTCGGATTCATCGTCGCCGGCGTCGTCGCCTTGCGGGTCGACCGAGGCGGCCAGGGTGGTCGTGTCGACCATGGGCTCTTCGGCCTCGTTGGCGGTCTCGGTCTGGTTTTCGGTTTGGTCGGTCATAGTGACACTCAACGTCGCTCGGCCCGCGAAACCGCGAGCCGGGCCTTGGTTCTAAAAACGGACTCGTCGCGGTGAGGCGGCGAGCGGGTCGCGCCATGACGACGGCGCGTATCGATCAGGGGAACAGACCTTCGAAGCGAGAGGCTCCGGGGGCGCGTCAGGACGAGCGCCGGTCCGTAAAAGGCGGGAACGGGCCGCGAGGCGACCTGTCTGTCTGGATGGGAACCACAAGCGGCCCCGCCGGTCAAGCGAAGCCGCCGGTGGTTCACGCCGGCCTAGTGGCCCAGAAACTTCGTCGTCACCGACAGAACGATGACGATGGCCGCCAGGAAAGGCAGCTCGTTGGTCATCCGCCAGAACTTCTCCGACCGGGTGTTGGTCCCGGCGGCGAAGCGCCTGCGCGCCCTGGACATGAAACCGTGCCAGCTGAACAGGAACAGCAGGGCCGCGATCTTGGTCAGGGCCCAGGGCTTCAGGTAGAAGTCCGCGCCCAGGCGCTGGATGTCGATCATCGCCAGCAGCAGGCCCATCAGCAGGGCCAGGATCATCGCCGGATTGATGATGATCCGCAGGGTCCGAAGTTCGGCCAGCTTGAACACCGCGTCCATGTCCGAGCCGGGCTGGGCCTTCATGTGATAGACGAACAATCGCGGCAGGATCAGCATGCCGGCGATCCAGGCCATCACGAAGATGATGTGCAGCCCGCGGATCAGGTCGAAATGCGGGGCCAGAAAATCGATCACGCCGAAGCTCCCTGCTTGTTCGGACATTGGGTGCGGTCGCCGCCGCAGCGCCAGGCGCAGGCGGTGACCAGGCGCTCAGGCGCGCCGAGCACGCCCTGGACGGCGCGGCCCAGGCCCGCGATGAAGCCAGGGGCCACGCCCAGGGCCGGCACGCGGACATAGACCGGACACCCGGCCTCGAAGGCCACCTGGCGATACTCGTGATCCAGCTCGACCAGGGTCTCGATGTGCTCGGAGACGAAGGCGATCGGCGTCACGATCAGGGCCAGGCCCTGTTGGCTGGCGGCGCGGATCTCGTCCTCGGTCGAGGGCCCGATCCACTTCATCGGCCCGACCCGGCTCTGATAGGTGACCCGCCAGTCCCAGCCTTCGCCGAGCTTGGCGGCCACCGCCGCGGCCGTGGCCTCGATCTGTTGCTGATAGGGATCGCCGCCCAGGATCACCTTCTCGGGCAGGCCATGGGCCGAGAACAACAGGCGCGCCGGACCCGGACGTCCGGCCTTGTCGTAGGCGGCCTTGATCAGATCGGCATGCGCCTGAACCAGGTCCTCGTTCACCGGATAGCAGCAGACCGTCGAGATCCGGCCTGGGCCCTTGCGATAGGCGCGCTTCCAGGCCTTCAGCGACGAACCGGTCGTGGTCGACGAATACTGCGGATAGAGCGGCAGCAGCACGACCTCGTCCGGGGCGAAGGCCTTCACGGCCTTGGCCGTCTGATCGGTCAGCGGCTTCCAGTAGCGCATGGCGATGAAGCAGCGGGTCTCGGCGTCCGGGAACCGCGCGGCCAGATCCGCCTCCAGCGCCTTGGCCTGCTTCTCGGTTTCCGGCAGCAAGGGCGAACCGCCGCCCATCAGGGCGTAGTTTTCCTTGGCCGACTTTGCGCGCGTTCCGGCGATCAGGGCGGCGATCGGATAGCGCGCCACCGCCGGCAGGCCGATGATCGCCGGATCACGGAACAGGTTGAACAGGAAAGGCCGCACCGCGTCCGGCCCGTCGGGCCCGCCCAGATTGAACAGGACGACGGCGATCCTGCGCCTCTTCCCCTGCAAACCGGTCACTTCCCGGTGACCCGGGCCAGCACCGCCTCGACATGGGCGATCGGCGTATCCGGCAGGATGCCGTGACCCAGGTTGAAGATGTAGGGACCACCGCCCCACTGTTCCAGAAGCTGATCGACCCGCGCCAGCAGGGCGTCGCCGCCGGCCCGCAGCAGCAGCGGATCGAGCGCGCCCTGGATGGCCTTGGTCTTCTGGATGGACTGGCCCAGCGCCGCCGACGCCTGGGTGTCCAGCGCCACGCCTTGCACCGGCGCGACCCTGGCGTAGGTCTCCACCAGCGTCCCGGCCCCGCGGGGGAAGCCGATCACCGGCGTGGTCACGCCCTTGGCCCGCAGGCCCTCGACGATGGCGGTGTGAGGCTTGGTCACCAGGCGGTCGAACAGCGGCTCGGACAAGCCCTCGGCCCAACTCTCGAACAGCTTCAGCACCTGGGCGCCCGACGCGGCCTGCATGGCCAGGTAGTCGATGGTCGCGTCGACCAGCACCTGGATCAGGGCGTCCAGCTTCTCGGCGTTCTGGTAGGCGAAGGTCCGCGCGCCGGAGCGGTCGCTGGAGCCGCCCTCGATCATGTAGGTCGCCACGGTCCAGGGCGCGCCGGCGAAACCGATCAGCGCCCGCTCGGGCTCCAAGGCCGAGCGTACGCGGCTGAGCGTCTCGCCTACCGCGCCCAGCGCCTGGCCGGCCTGACCCGTCAGGTCGCGCATCGACTCGATGGACGGCAGTTCGCCCAGCTTGGGCCCCTCGCCCGCCTCGAACCACACCTTCTGGCCCAGGGCCTGGGGGATCAGCAGGATGTCGGCGAAGACGATGGCCGCGTCGTAGGGAAACCGCCGCATCGGCTGCAGGGTCACCTCGGCGGCCTTCTCCGGGTTCAGGCAGAAATCGATGAAGGTCGGCTCGGTCGCGCGGACGGCCCGATACTCCGGCAGATAGCGTCCCGCCTGGCGCATGAACCACACGGGCGGACGTTCGGCCTTTTGGCCATCCAGGACGGAAAGGAGCTTGGGCTTTTCGAGCAAGGTCATGTCAGGCCTTAAATCCCGTCAGGCCCGTGGGCTCAAGCCCGTATCGCCCCGGAGGCCTTCTTCCCTTCTTCCTTCTCTCTTTAAGAAGATTTTAAGGAAGATTGTAGGAGATGGTGGGCAAGTGCCAAACGGGGAAAACCCGTGTGCGGCGCACCATGCCCCCCGTCCATCGCAAAACCATCCCAGCTCGACCCACATGTGGGCGCGGGCCTGTGAACTCTGGGGACAAGCCGCTAGAGCTTCGTAATTCCTAATGAAACGTTAAGATGGCTAACGGCGTCGTAACCATGAGCGTTTGCTCATCCCCGCCTTGGGGGAATCGGAAACGCACCGGCTGTGGAGGTCATCCGAGACTGGGGATTGTCCGGCATCAATGTGACCGTTTAACACAGGGTCAGTTCGACGCGCCGTAACGAGCCGGGATTCACCCCCGCTCATCCCCAGGGGCCAAGCCAGTGGTTAAGCAACCGTTAACGGATGATCCACAGGACACTGGGGTCCCCGAGGGCGAAAGAGCCGCGCCGCGCTTCGCGACCTACTTCCATATCCACCTGGTGTCGGACTCGACGGGCGAGACCCTGAACGCCATGGCCCGGGCCGTTTGCGCCCGTTTCACCGACATTCTGCCGATTGAACACATCTACGCCCTGGTCCGTTCCACGCGCCAGCTGGACCGGGCGCTGGAGGAGATCGCCGGCGCGCCGGGCGTTGTCATGCACACGATCATCGACCCGAACCTGCGCTCGGCCCTGGAGGAAGGCTGCCGGCGGTTGGAGATGCCCTGCATCGCCGCTCTCGACCCGGTGGTCAGCGCCATGTCGCGCTATCTGGGCGCGCGGATCTCCACCCGGGTCGGCGCCCAGCACGCGCTG
The DNA here is from genome assembly GCF_001426905.1 of Caulobacter sp. Root1455. GTDB lineage: Bacteria > Pseudomonadota > Alphaproteobacteria > Caulobacterales > Caulobacteraceae > Caulobacter. Next base: position 3,548 of record NZ_LMFQ01000003.1, on the reverse strand, counting down.
AACAACGACTATTTCGACCGCATCGAGGCGCTGGACTACGCCATCGCCCACGATGACGGCCAAGGCGGCCAGGACCTGACCCAGGCCGACGTGATCCTGGTGGGCGTGTCGCGCACCTCCAAGACCCCGACCTGCATCTATCTGGCCCATCGCGGGGTGCGGGCCGCCAACGTGCCGCTGGTGCCGGGCCGCCCGCCGCCCGAGGAACTGTTCACCCTGAAGAACACCCTGATCGTCGGCCTGATGACCTCGCCCGAGCGGCTGATCCAGATCCGCCGCAACCGCCTGCTGTCGCTGAAGGAGAACCGCGAGAGCGACTATATCGACACCGACGCGGTGCGGCAGGAGATCATCAGCGCCCGCCGGCTGTTCGAGCGCCAGGGCTGGCCGATCATCGACGTCACCCGGCGGTCGGTCGAGGAGACGGCGGCGGCGATCATCAACCTGCTGTCGGGCGGCCGCGGCCAGGTCGAGGTGCTGGGATGACCTCATCTTCCCCCACCCCCGTCACCCTCGCCTCCAAGAGCTCGGCCCGCCAGGCGATCCTGCGCAACGCCGGCGTGGTGTTCGAGGCGGTGGGCTCGGGCGTCGACGAGGACGCCGCCAAGGCCGGCCTGCTGGCCGAAGGCGCCTCGCCGCGCGAAGTGGCCGACGCCCTGGCCGAGCTGAAGGCGTTCAAGGTCTCGACCAAGCGGCCCGGCCTGGTGATCGGTTCGGACCAGACGCTGGAGCTGGACGGGACGCTGCTCGACAAGGTCGACACCGTCGAGGCCGCCCGCGAGCGGCTGATCCAGCTGCGCGGCAAGGTCCACAAGCTGCACTCGGCCGTGGTCGTGGCCCGCGACGGCCGGCCGATCTGGCGGGTGGTCGAGACCGCCCAGCTGTCGGTTCGCCCGTTCAGCGACGCCTGGCTGGACGACTATCTGGAGCGCAACGGACCCGACGTCCTGTCCTCGGTCGGCTGCTACTTCCTCGAGGGCGAGGGCGTGCAGATGTTCGACCGCATCGACGGCGACTATTTCGCCATCCTCGGCCTGCCCGTCGTGGGCCTGTTCGATTTCCTGCGTCTTCACGGAGCCCTCCAGGCATGAGCGCTTCTCAAGACGTAAGAATTGGCGGAGCCGCGACCGTCGCCGGTGTTTGCGGCCAGCCGATCCGCCATTCGATGAGCCCGGTGATCCACAACGCCTGGATCGCCGCGGCCGGGCTGAACGCGGCATATGTCCCGTTCGCGCCGGGCGAGGACAATTTCGAGACCTTCGTCGAAGGCCTGCGGGGCGGCGCCATCCGGGGGCTCAACGTCACGATCCCGTTCAAGGAGCAGGCCCTGGCCTGCGCCGACCGCTGCAGCGACCTGGCCAAGCTGGCCGGGGCGGCCAACCTGCTGATCTTCGAGGCCGACGGGACGATCGTCGCCGACAACACCGACGGCCCGGGCCTGATCGGGGCCATCGCGGCCCAGGCGCCGGGCTTCGACCTGACCACCTCGCCGGTGGTGATCCTCGGCGCCGGCGGCGCGGCCCGGGGCGCGGCCGCCGCCCTGGCCCTGGCCGGGGCGCCGCGCGTCAGCATCGTCAACCGCACCTTCGTCCGGGCCGAAGCCATCGCCACCTCGATCGCCAAAGCCAAGGGGGGCGTGGTCGAGGCCGCGTCGGAGGACGAGCTGGACGCCCTGCTGGCCCAGGCCGGCCTGGTGATCAACGCCACGTCGCTGGGTCTGGGCGGCGGCGCGGGCCCCGCCGCGCGGCTGGAGCTGACGCCGAAGAACGCCGTGGTCGTCGACATGGTCTACAAGCCCCTCCGCACCGAGTTCCTCCGCCGCGCCGAGGCGGCCGGCCGCCGCACGGTGGACGGACTGGAGATGCTGCTGCGCCAGGCGGTCCCCAGCTTCGAAGCCTTCTTCGGCGTGACGCCGCCGGCGGGGGTCGATGTCCGGGCCCTGGCCCTGGCCCAGCTCGGAGACGCCGCGACATGATCGTCCTGGGCCTGACCGGTTCGATCGGCATGGGCAAGTCGACGACGGCCAAGATGTTCGTCGAGGCGGGCGTGCCGGTCTACGATTCCGACGCGGCCGTCCATGCGCTCTACGCCGCCGGCGGGGCGGCGGTCGCGCCGGTCGAAGCGGCTTTTCCGGGGGTGGTGATCGACGGGGCCATCGACCGCGCTCGGCTCAGCGCCGCGGTGATGGGAAATCCCGAAGCCCTGGCTGTGCTGGAATCGATCGTCCACCCGCTGGTCGGCGCCCATCGCATCGGCTTTTTCGAGGACGCCCAGGCCAAGGGCGCCGACATCGTCGTGCTCGACATCCCCCTGCTGTTCGAAACCGGCGGCGAGAAAAAGGTCGACAAGGTCGTGGTCGTCTCTGCCCCCGCCGACATTCAGCGCCAGCGGGTCCTGGCCCGGCCGGGCATGGATCCCGCCAAGTTCGAGGCCATCCTGGCCCGCCAGACGCCGGACGCCGAAAAGCGGGCCCGGGCCGATTTCGTGATCGACACCGGCCGGGGCCTGGAGGCCGCCCGCGATCAGGTCCGCGACGTTCTGACTCGCCTTCGCGCCCCGGCCCCGCTTGAAGGCGGCGGCGAACAGGGTCATTGAAATCCGATGGCGCGGGAAATCATCCTCGATACCGAAACCACCGGCTTCGACCCCAAGACCGGCGACCGGCTGGTCGAAATCGGCTGCATCGAGGTGGTCGACTACATGCCCACCGGGCGGTCGTTCCACGAATATTGCGACCCGCTGCGCGACATGCCGGCCGAGGCCGAGAAGGTGCACGGCCTGTCGTCGGCCTTCCTGACCGGCAAGCCCAAGTTCCACGAGATCGCCGACAAGTTCCTGGAGTTCGTCGGCGACAGTCCGGTGATCGCCCACAACGCCGCCTTCGACCGCAGCTTCGTCAATTTCGAGCTGGAGAAATGCGGCCGCGCGCCCATCGTGGAGAGCAGCTGGGTCGACACCCTGGCCATGGCCAAGAAGCGCTTTCCGGGCATGTACAACTCGCTCGACGCGCTGTGCAAACGCTTCAAGATCAGCCTGGACAGCCGCGACAAGCACGGCGCCCTGATCGACGCCCACCTGCTGGCCGAAGTCTATCTCGAGCTGCAGGGCGGCAAGGAACGGGCCCTGGAACTGACCCAGGTGGTCGCCGTCACCGCCGTCTCGGCCGCCCGCGCCGGTTCGTACGGCGCCCGGCCCCGGCCGCTGGCCCCGCGCTCGACCGAGGAAGAACGCCAGATCCACGCCGCCTTCGTGCAGAAGAACCTCAAGGACAAGGCCGTTTGGATCCAGTTCGGCGTCGGGGTCGTGATCGAGGGCTGAGGCCCTCCGCCCCCTGTGGGGGCGGACAGACCGCGAAGCGGTCAGGTGGGGGCAAGTGTTCGCGGGCACGGCTTCTCGTTCTCACGCGGCGGGCCGCTGAGCGGATGGAAAGGGTCGCGGAGCGCCGGACGACGTCCGGAGAACTTTGAACAAATACCGTTTCGACGAAGCCCGATCGCTCCGCGCCACCGTTATCCGGAAGCCCGCGACGCTGAGCCCTGTTAGGGCCT
>NZ_LMFQ01000002.1 GCF_001426905.1 Caulobacter sp. Root1455 | reverse complement strand
CGTGAGGTTTGACGAGACCCCTACRCACGCGGATCTCGCCGCCGACAGAGCTTCCCGCTCGATCGCCCCCCGCCGCCGCATCGGTCGCTGGCCATGCGCCCTTTCCCTGCGACGAGGTGGGATAAGGATACGGGCGTCTGGAAAGGTGAGGACCAAATCGGGTCGAGAAAGTTCAGAGCGTTGAAATCTCGGGGGTTTGTTGGCTATGCGCAGAGCGTAAGTCAGCCAACCGGGGACATGCTCTCACGGCAGGGCCTCGGCAGATCGCCCCACGACCGCTGGGTGAGTGCGTGTCCCCAACGTCATCCATGGCGTCAAACCTCGATCCTGGATGACGACCAGGCTCAGCGGATGACGTTGGGGACACGCACCCACCCTGACCGCCCTGCGAACTTCGCCGGCGCCTCGTCGTGAGAGCATGTCCCCGGGGCCTATCCCCCAAACCACGCCGCCAGCTTCTTCAAACTCTCCTTCGACCCCGTCTCGTTGTCGGCCGGCCGCAGCCCCGGCGGCAGGTTCTTCGACACGAAGGTCACCCGCGTTCCGCCCGGCGCGGGCTCCAGAGACACGGTGATGGTCATCTCGGCCTTCAGCGACGGATCGTCGGTGTCGAACAGCACCGCCCAGACCACCCGCCGCCCCGGCTCGAGGGCCGCGAACCGCACGCGGGTGCGGTCCTCGCGGGCGGCGGTCTTGCCGACGTGTTCGGTCTCGTCCTCCGGATAGAACAGCGACATCTCGAACCCGCCGCCCACCCGGCCGTCGAAGGCGTGCATCCGGCCGGTCATGTCGCCCGGCGGCAGCCATTGTTCCAGGGCCTTGGGGTCCATCAGGGCGTCCCAGACGGCGTCGGGAGCGGCGGGGATCAGGCGGCTGGCGCGGGTGGTGGGTGCGGGCATGGGCGCGATCCTACACCCACAACAACCCCCGTCATCCCGCGGCATCCACGGCGTCATGGGGCCTCGGCGCCAAACTCAGCGGATCAGTTGGGGACACGCACTCACGGCGTGCTCTCTGCAATCTGGCCGGAGCCGGGGTGTGAGTGCATGTCCCCCGCCAGCCAACGCATCCGGTACGCCATCATCGCCGTCTTCCCCAGGTGCGCCGTCAGCCGCCAGTTGACCACGGCCCCGACCGGCGCGCCGACCACGGGCAGCAGCTGGGCCAGCTTGGCGAGATCGATGTGGTCGCGATACTGCTGCTGGAACGACCGCCAGTCGAAATCCTTCAGGTCGGCGGGATGGGGCCGCGAGTCCCAGTCGTCCATGGCCTCCAGCACCTTGACGCGATGTTCGACGTCCGAGAAGGCCAGCTCGAAGATGTGCAGGATATAGAGCCGCTCGCTCAGCACGCTCCCGTCGTGGCCGTAGAGGGCGGCGATCTCGAACAGCAGCTTCAGCTTGAAGCTCATCAGCAGCGGGAAGTCGGCCGCCGCCAGCAGGAACCCGCCCGCCCCGGCCACCCCGCCCTCGGCCCCGGCGGCGGTCTTCCAGCCCTGGATCGCGGTGGCCACCTTGGCCTCGCGCTGTTCCAGCGTGGCGTTTTGCAGCGGCGAGGCCGTGGCGAAGTCCGCCCCGGTCAGGATCGCCCGGGTCATGCCCTCCATGGCGGCGGTGATCGCGGCGTGGACCTTCTCGGGAATGATCGTGTTGATCTTGCGCTGCACGGCGCGGGAGGTCTTGCCGAACACCCCGGCGGGCTTGGTGATGCGGGCGCGCCAGGCGGCGAGCTCGGAAGCGAGGTCGGGAGCGACGGACGGTCTTTCCAGCCGCTCGGCGTCAGACACGGGCGTCGTCCAGGGCGCGCGTCAGCTCCAGGGCGCGAGCGGCCGTGCGCCGGATGAAGACCCAGTCCTCCCCCTGCGCCAGGGCGAGCGGCGACCAGAGCGCCGCCTTCCCCGTGTCGCTCATCATCGACAGCCGCTCGTTCAGTGCACGGAGGGCCGCGTCGAGGCTCGCCTGGCCCATGGGATGGGCGTAGCGGAACGCGTCGTCGAACTGCAGGGCCAGTTCATCCGCCGTCTCGCCCACGCCCAGGGCGGCCAGATAGGCCAGCTGCTCGTCTGGCCCCAGGGCCAGGGGTTCGAGCGCGGCGATCAGGGTGGCGGTGCGGTTCATCGGGATCCATCTCGTCGGAGAGAGACCCTAGCGGCTTGTGGGGCTCAGCGCATCCGTCGTGGAGGGTTCATTTCGCGGTGCGGCGAGGTGGTGGCGAGGTCGGCCCCGGTCAGGATCGCCCGGGTCATGCCCTCAATGGCGGCGGTGATCGCGACGTGGACCTTCTCGGGGATGATCGTATTGATCTTGCGCTGGACGGCGCGCGAGGCCTTGCCCGGCGGACTTGGTGACGCGGGCGCGCCAGGCGGCGAGGTTGATCAATAAATCTTGTATGCTTAAATGGTGACTTGTGCTGACCAATCTCGAATGTGTGTTCCTAGACGAGCAACGTCTCGGCGACTAAGGTTTCCGCTGTGCATTATAACATTTCTAGATTTATCTATTACGTCAAATATGGATGCCGCCCAGTCCATATCGTGAATAAATGGTGCAAAATCGTCTGGAGTTTGCCTCATTATATTCAGAAGATTTGGTAGCATTGTGAATTGTATTGGATCGTCGCCACGTTGAACGTGCCAGCGAACCTTTTGCTCTTCTTCCATTCGCCTTTGTGATTGGCTTCTTATTTTTTTCAGAGACGCCCTGCTCCCACCAATCGGCGCCCTTACTCTCAAGAAGAGTTTTTGATATCAACTCCCTGACTGAGTTTTCGAAAGCTGCAATTGCGACGTAGACCGTTGCCATCCCGCGGGCTCGAGCAACAAAATCCTCGTTCAAGACATGGATTGACAGAAGGTCTGCAACTTCGGCGTCATCCATTTCGTTGGTTTTTGGCTTCTGACGACCGGCGGTGTCGAGGGACTCCTGAGTCAGGACGGCCCTGTAAACGAAGTTATAGACGCGGCTAACATCGTCTATCATAGCAAGTGGTCCCTTAAGCTGCGAAACAGCGCATCGTAGACTTTTGGATCCCTAGATTCTGGAAGTATAATTTGGATATTATAGTGCAATCCGCCAAGTGAGGATTTCGCGCTTGCACGACGTGGCGGGTCCGCAGCGACTTCATCCGCTGGTTCGTCATCATTCGCATCGTCCGGGGCGGCAGCTGGAATGGCGGGTTTCGTCTTGAAATCCGCGAGCTTAACTAATTCCGAAAAGGTAAGCCCCATCTTATCCAACACAGAGTCCGAATATTGGCCCTGACTGAGCATCTTAAACTTGTTAATAACTTCATTTCTCGTCAAATTTTGCGCATTAGTATTTATTTGGAATAAATCCTTATACGCATTTCTGATTCCTTCGGCTAATACAATTTCTGACTGAGTCTGATCTAAGAATCTGAAATATAGATCTGTTGGCTTTCGATCGCTATTTAGCAAGCCGATTGCTTGCAAAACGCCAACCATTAACCTATCATTACTTGACGTAAAGCCTAATGATTCCAAGAATCTCAAATTGAAAACATCGGGCGCCTGAGCCGATTTTATTGCGTCCAGGAGCAAGGGAAAATTCTTGCTGCTTGTGAGGTAAGCCTTCGGAATAGCCATGGTTCCCCCTTTTTTCTTCGAGGACTTTATCGCGAAGGCGCTCCGATACAAACGGAGATGGTAGTTTGATCTGAATTGCCCTTGAGCGAGTGTTTAGCTTGAGGACTGACCGTGACCACAACACCCATCCACACCTCCCCGCCCCTCATCCCCAGCCAAGCCGCCCCACGCCCTCGCCCTCTCCCGCGACGCGGCCTATATCTCCGGATACCGAGCAACCCCATCCGGACGCCGCCTTGCCCCGTCAGTTCCGATTGTCGCTGACCGCCCCGCCCCTCTGGGACCGGGAGTCGTTCGCGTCGTCGCCGACCAACCTCGAGGCGCTGGACAGCCTGGACGCTTGGCCGGCCTGGCCCGACGGGCGCCTGGCCCTGGTCGGGCCGGCGGGAACGGGCAAGACGCACCTGGCGCGCGACTGGGCGGCGCGGACCGGGGCCGTGACGATCGAGGCGGCTTCCACGGGTAACGCGCCGCTGGACCTGGCCTCGCTGCGCGGCCGGCCGCTGCTGGTCGAGGACGCCGACCGCCGGTCCGAGGGCGACCTGGTCGACGACGAGACCCTGTTCCATCTGATCAACATGGCCGGGGTCGACGGCGGCTGCCTGCTGCTGACCGGCCGCCTGGCCCCGGTGGCCTGGGAGGCGGCGGTGCCCGACCTGCGCTCGCGGCTCAACGCCCTGACCGTGGCCCGGATCGACGCGCCCGACGACGTGGTGCTGCAGGCGGTGCTGAGGCGCGGCTTCGAGGCCGCGGGCATCCGCCCGGCGAGCGACCTCTATCCCTATCTGATGGCCAGACTGCCCCGCTCCGCGCCGGCGGCCCTGGCCGCCGTGGCCGCCCTGGACGAGGCGTCCATCGACCAGGGGCGCGAGGTCAACAAGGCCCTGGCCCTGGCGGTGCTGGATTTCGGGGATTCCGAAGACGACGAGGATGACGAAGGTTAGTCCGGGCTCGGTGCGTGGTCCTCGTCCTTCGACAAGCTCAGGATGAGGACCAATCGTGAGGCGCGACGCTAGAAAACCCTCATCCTGAGCTTGTCGAAGGACGAGGGTTTCGCCCCGGTCGTCTAGCCGTCCAGATCCCCGACCGCGCTACGCTCTTGCGGGATGACGATGTTTTCCCACGGCAAAACTTTAGGAACATCTTCCCGCTTAAGCTTGGCGCGCCGTGTTCCGGAGGGGGCGGCGGGGGCTGTTTGTCTTGCTCCTGTCACCACCCTCGTTCACTCTGAACACGGTAAACCGGAGTTCCGCATGTCTGACGTCGCCACCGCCCTCGACCTGCCCGCCGCGCCCTCGCCGGCCGCGCCGGACCTGGCGGGCCTGCGGCTGGACGACGAGCTGCTGGCCTCGCCGGAGCGGTTCTTCAACCGGGAAACCTCGTGGCTGGCCTTCAACCAGCGGGTGCTGGAGGAGAGCGCCAATCCGCGCCACCCGCTGCTGGAGCGGCTGCGGTTCCTGTCGATCAGCGCCAACAACCTCGACGAATTCTACATGGTCCGGGTGGCCGGCCTGAAGGGCCAGGTGCGCGAGGGCGTGCGGGTGGTCAGCCAGGACGGGCTGACGCCGGGCGAGCAGCTGACGCGGATCAACGCCTCGGCCGCCGAGCTGATGGCCGAGCAGCAGCGGATCTGGAGCGGCGTGCGGACCGAGCTGTGGGGCGAGGGCCTCAAGCTGCTGGACGCCAAGGACATCGTCGGCCCCGACCGCGAGCGGGCCGAGGAGATCTTCCTGAGCCGGATGTTCCCGGTGCTGACGCCGCTGGCGATCGATCCGGCCCACCCGTTCCCGTTCATCCCGAACCTGGGCTTCTGCCTGGCGCTGAAGCTGCGCCGCATCGCCGACGACAAGCACCTGTACGCCCTGGTGCCGGTGCCCAGCCAGGTGCAGCGGTTCTGGGAGCTGTCCCAGGCGCCGTCCAAGACCACGCGCAAGCGCGAGCGGCGGATCGTGGCGCTGGAAAGCTTCATCATTCTGTTCCTCGACCACCTGTTCCCCGGCTACGAGGTCGAGGGCCGGGGCCTGTTCCGCCTGATCCGCGACAGCGACCTGGAGATCGAGGAAGAGGCCGAGGACCTGGTGCGCGAGTTCGAGGCGCGGCTGAAGAAGCGTCGCCTGGGCCGGGTGGTGCGGGTCAAGATCCAGACCACCATGCCCGAGGACCTGCGCGAGTTCATCATCGAGGGCCTGCGCGCCCAGCCCGAGGACGTGGTGCTGGTCGACGGCAAGCTGGGCCTGGCCCAGATGGCCGAGCTGATCCCGCCCGACCGCCCGGACCTGAAGTTCAAGCCCTACAACGCCCGCTTCCCCGAGCGCGTGCGCGACCACGGCGGCGACTGCTTCGCGGCGATCCGCGAGAAGGACATCCTGGTCCACCACCCGTTCGAGAGCTTCGACGTGGTGGTGCAGTTCATCCGCCAGGCGGCCCGCGACCCCAACGTGCTGGCGATCAAGCAGACCCTGTACCGGACGTCCAAGGACAGTCCGATCGTCGCGGCCCTGATCGAGGCGGCCGACAACGGCAAGAACGTCACCGCCCTGGTGGAGATCAAGGCGCGGTTCGACGAGGAGAATAACCTGAAGTGGGCCCGCGACCTGGAGCGCGCCGGCGTCCACGTGGTGTTCGGCTTCGTCGACTGGAAGACCCACGCCAAGCTGTCGGTGGTGGTGCGGCGCGAGGGCGAGGCCCTGCGCACCTACTGCCACTTCGGCACCGGGAATTATCACCCGCAGACGGCCCGGGTTTATACCGATCTGAGCCTGTTCACCTGCGACCCGGCCCTGGGCCGCGACGGCGGCAAGCTGTTCAACTTCATCACCGGCTACGCCCAGCCGCATGGGCTGGAGAAGCTGTCGTTCTCGCCCGAGACGCTGAAGCCGGACCTGCTGAAGATGATCGCGGCCGAGGCCCGCAACGCCCGCGAGGGGCGGCCGGCGGCGATCTGGGCCAAGATGAACGCCGTGGTCGACCCGCAGATCATCGACGCCCTCTACAGCGCCAGCCAGGACGGCGTGCAGATCGACCTGGTGGTGCGCGGCATCTGCTGCCTGCGCCCGGGCATCAAGGGCCTGTCGGAGAACATCCGCGTCAAGTCGATCGTCGGGCGGTTCCTGGAGCACGCCCGCGTGGTGGCTTTCGCCAACGGCGGGGTCATGCCCGGCCCGCAGACCCGGGTGTTCATCAGCTCGGCCGACTGGATGCCGCGCAACCTGGACCGTCGGGTCGAAAGCCTGGTCCCGGTCGAGAACCCCACGGTGCACCAGCAGGTGCTCAACCAGATCATGGTCGCCAATCTCAACGACGAGGCCCAGAGCTGGAACCTCGACTCCGAGGGTCACTACGCCCGCGACCCGGCCTGGGACCGCAAGGGCGCCTTCTCGGCCCACGAATACTTCATGACCAATCCCAGCCTGTCGGGCCGGGGCCACAAGGTCAAAGACCTGCCGCAGGCCTTCGACCACGTCGGGCCTCGCAAACGCGGGTGAGGCGGGCCTTCATCGTTCTGGCGGCGCTGGGCCTGACCGCCTGCGGCCCGCGCCCGGCCCAGCAGGCCGAAATCTGCGCGATCTTCGCCCTGCCCGGGGTTCCCGGCGACACCCAGCTGGGCGACGCGGGCGACCTGGCCTGGGCCAAGGCGCACGAACGCGCGCTGTTCAAGTCCGGCGTGATCTACGGCCCGCCCTGGCAGGTGATGGGCCACGGCCGCTCCTGGGGCCGCTGCCCGGTGCGGCCCAAGCCGGTCGAGCACCTGCTGATCAGCCCCGACGGCGGCTACGCCATGACCAAGGGCGGACGCCGGGCGAACGGCCATCCCGTCAGCTTCGGCGCCTGCTACTACGAGAAGGACCCGACCGGCTGGCGTCTGCGCGCCTGCCGGCGGACGCTGAACGATCCCGTGCCGTTGGTCCCCTTCAAGCGTTGACCCGCGGCGCGCGAGCGCTTTATTCCGCGCGCCACCTTCCCCTCGCCGCCCAATGCGCTAAACCCTCCCCATGCCTTTTGCGGCGCCGCGCGACGCGGCCGTTATCGATATCGGCTCGAACTCGGTCCGCCTGGTGGTGTACCGGCTGGAAGGCCGCGCCATCTGGACCGTCTTCAACGAGAAGGTCCTGGCGGGCTTGGGCCGGGACCTGGGCGACGGCGGCAATCTGAACCCCGAGGGCGTGGCCCAGACCCTGGCGGCGCTCAAGCGCTTCCGCGCCGTGCTGGAGGCCGTCAAGCCCGCCGAGACCTTCATCGCCGCCACCGCCGCCGTGCGCGAGGCCAAGGACGGGGCGGCCTTCGTGCGGCAGATCCTGGCCGAGACCGGCTTCGCCACCCGCGTCCTGTCGGGCGAGGAGGAGGCCCGCTACGCCGCCGTCGGCGTGCTGGCCGGCACGCCCGACGCCACCGGCGTGGTCGGCGACATGGGCGGCGCCAGCCTGGAGCTGATCCGGCTGGAGGCCACAGGCGCGGGCCTGGGCGTCACCCTGCCGCTCGGCCCCTTCAGCCTGGGGGCCTCGGACGGCTTTGACCTGGAGAAGGTGCGGCGGCTCTGCGCCCAGCGCCTGGCCCCGGTGTCTGAGGCCTTCAAGACCGACGTCTTCCACGCGGTCGGCGGCGCCTGGCGCAATCTGGCCCTACTGCACATGCGCCTGAGCGGCTATCCGCTGCACGTGGTCCACCAGTACAACATCAGCCGCGCCGAGGCCCTGGAGGCCGCCCGCCTGGTCGCCCATCAGTCGAAGAGCTCGCTCGAGCGCATCGAGGGCATGAGCAAGAAGCGCTCGGAGACCCTGCCCTACGCCGCCGTGGTGCTGGAGCAGCTGATCGAGAGCCTGGACCTCAAGCGCATCGAGATCTCGGCCTACGGCGTGCGCGAGGGGTTGCTGTTCGAGGCCATGCCGCCCGGCGTGCGCCGACTGGATCCTTTGATCGAGGGCTGCGCCTCGCTGGGCGCGCGGCAGGGCGTGGCCGACGAACTGGGCGCGGCGCTCGACGCCTGGCTCGCCCCGGCCCTGAGCCAGCTGCCGCCCTGCTTCGGCGAGCGCGACAAGGTGCTGGTCGCCGCCGCCTGCCGCCTGGCCGACCTGGGCGCGCGGCTGCACCCCGACCATCGCGCCGATCTGGTGTTCGAGCAGGTGCTGCGCGCGCCGATCGCCGGCCAGACCCATCCCGAGCGCGCCTTCCTGGCCGCCGCCTCCTTCGCCCGCCACGCCACGGCCTTCGATCCGCCGGAGATGGAGGTGCTGGAACGCCTGCTTTCGCCCGCCCGGCTGAGACGGGCCCGGGCCGTCGGGGCCGCCATCCGCCTGGGCTGCGATCTGTCGGGCCGCAGCGCCCCGCTCTTGGCCCGCTCGCGACTCGTCATCGACCGCGGCGACCTGCTGCTGACCGCCGAACCGGGCTACGCCGACCTGCTTCTAGGCGAACAAACCGCCAAAAGAGCGGGCGCCCTGGCCACGATCCTGGGCCTGAAGCTCAAAATTACGGCGCTGTAACAATTCGCCAGCGGAAGTCCCCAGGGTTGTGGAAATTCGACGCCAGGGCGAAAACTATCGATTAGCGCGATTGCACGCATCGAAAAACGGCGACGACCACTCGCCAACGTTGTGAAATAAAGTTGCCGAATTGTGTCAAAAGCGCCACGTTACATTTCATTAATGCAATGCACATTGACCGATCATCCCATCCGTCGGTAGCCGTGCTGTAACCGCACTCAGAAAATCTGGGCCGCCGGTCATCAAAGCGCCGTCGGACGGCGCTCAAAACATTGGGGACTACATCTTGATCACTAAACCCATGCGCGCGCGCCTGATGGCGTCGACGATGATCTGCAGCGCCGCTGCCGCTCTCCTCGGCGCCAGCCAGGCTGCTGCCCAAACCGCGCCGTCCGCGCCGGCCGATCAGACCCAAGTCGAGGAAATCGTCGTCACCGGCTCGCTGTTCCGCCGCACCGACACCGAGACCCCCTCCCCGGTCACCGTGCTGACCTCCGAGAACCTGAACCGCGCCGGCATCTCGACCGCTTCGGACGCCATTCGCTCGATCTCGGCCGACGGCGCCGGTTCGATCGGCACCGGTTTCCAGAGCGGCTTCAGCGCCGGCGGCTCGGCCGTCTCGCTGCGCGGCCTGGGCGTCTCCTCGACCCTGGTGCTGGTCGACGGCCTGCGCTCGACCAATTTCCCGATCAACGACGACGGCCACAACGCCTATGTCGACCTGAACTCCATTCCGTTCAGCCTGATCGACAGCATTGAAGTCCTGAAGGACGGCGCCTCGTCGTCGTACGGCGCCGACGCCATCGGCGGCGTGGTGAACCTGAAGCTGAGGAAGCAGTTCGCCGGCGTCAGGGGCAGCGCCGAGTTCGGTCAGAGCGACCGCAGCGACGCCGAACACCAGCGCGCCGACATCACCCTGGGCTACGGCGATTACGCCGAGACCGGCTGGAACGTCTACGTCAACGCCGAGTACCAAAAGGACGGTCGCGTCTCGAACCACAGCCGCGGCTTCCCCTACAATACCCAGGACCTGAGCTCGATCGGCGGTCTGGACCAAAACACCGCCGACTCGTCGATGACCACGCCCACGCCGAACGCGATCGTCACCCGCGTCAGCCAATCGGACCTGAACAACCCGCTGGCGGGCAAGGCCGGCTCGCCGCTGACCACCCAGTACCAGTCGCTGAACCTGAACTGCGCCAACGGCACCTTCACGCAGGTCAGCGCGACCGCCAACGGCACCGGCTGTAAGTGGGATCTGGTCGACTACTATCGTCAGATCGCGCCGCTGCAGAAGCGCTACGCCTTCAACGGCCGCCTGAGCATGCGCCTGAATGAGAACGTCGAGGCCTACGCCACCGGCAGCTACTCGAACAGCTATGTCAGCATCAAGGGCACGCCGGCCGCTATCCGCGCCACCCAGCCCTTTGGTGGTTCGCCGAGCGTGGCTTCGAGCAATCCGGGCATCGTGCTTCCGGTGTGGATCTGTACGGCCGGCGCCAACTGCGCTGACCCTACGGCTCCCGGTCGTCGCCTGAACCCGAACAACCCGTTCGCCGCCGCTTACGCCGCTGATCCGTCCAACGGCGCGGCCCGCATCTATTACCTGTTCGGCGACATCCCCGCCGGCAGCGAGCGCACCAACGAAGTCATCCGCGGTACGTTCGGCTTCAAGGGCAGCTTCGGTGACGACTGGAACTGGAGCGTGGACGCCGCCGGCGCCCGCGACAACCTGAAGATCACGCAACACGGCCTCCTGAACATCGCGGGCCTGGCGAGCGCGATCAACACCGGCTCGTACAACTTCGTCGATCCGTCGCAGAACACCTCGGCGGTCCGCAATGCCGTGGCCCCGGACAGGACGACCCCGTCGCACTCGTCGATGATGTCGTTGGACGGCCTGATCACCAAGTCGCTCTGGGCTCTGCCCGGCGGCGATCTGCAGGTCGGCGTCGGCGCCCAGATCCGCAAGGAAGTCCTGGAAAACAACAACCAGAACGTCCGTCTGGACACCTACGGCCTGACCACGGCTTCGGCCTTCGGCAAGCACACGGTCAAGGCCGCGTTCTTCGAAGTGGCCGCTCCGGTCCTCGATCAGCTCGAAGTCAACGTGTCGGGCCGTTATGACGACTATTCGGAGGGCTTCAGCCACTTCTCCCCGAAGGTCGGCGTCAAATACACCCCGATCAAGCAGCTGGCGTTCCGCGGCACCTTCTCTGAAGGCTTCCGTGCGCCCACCTTCGCTGAATCGGGCCCGCGCTCGCAGTACGCCGGTTTCGTGACCACCCAGCCGCCGGCCAACTTCGTGACGGCGCACGGCGGGGCGTCCAACCCCTACTCGCAGTCCTACAGCATGGGTCGCGGCGTCGCCGGCAACCCGAACCTGAAGCCGGAAATCTCGCATAGCTTCACGATCGGCGCCATCGCCGAGCCGACCCGTTGGCTCAGCATGACGGTCGACTACTACCAAGTGAAGAAGGACGACCTGATCACCTCGGGTCCGAAGATCGCCGAGGCCCGCGACGCCTACTACGCCCAGACCACCCAAGCCGCCGGCTGCGCCGCCGTCGCGGCCGTCGGCGCGGGTTACTCGTGCAACCTGGTCGACGCCGTCGACCCGCTGTTCCCGAACGCCCAACCGCGTGTGCTCATCATCAACGTCCCGTATGTGAACGCGAACTCCGCGCAAACCGCGGGCGTCGATTTCTCGGCCACGGCCAAGATTCCGGTCACCGACACCCTGCACTGGACCAGCCGCGTGGAAGTCACCCACCTGCTGAAGTACGACCTGCACACCGACGACGGCAAAGTGCAGAAGTACGCCGGCACCCTGGGCCCGTACGACCTGTCGTCGGGCAACGGCAGCCCGGACTGGAAGGGCAACTGGCAGAACACGCTGGACTTCGATCGCTACACCGTGTCGGCCACGGCCTACTACGTCGGTTCGATCAAGTCGGTCGCCGCCGACACCAACGGCAGCACGGAATGCTCTCCGGGCAACCCTTACGGCGCCGCGGCCAACCCGGCGGTCGCCAACAAGTTCTGTAAGATCAAGAGCTTCATCAACGTCGACCTGAACGGCACGATGCAACTGAACGACGGCATCCAGCTGTACGGCAACATCGGCAACGTGTTCGACCAGAACGCGCCGATCGCGCCGGGCGCCTATGCCAGCGCGCCGAACTTCCTGACCACCTTCCACTATGCCGGCCTGATCGGCCGGACGTTCAAGGTGGGCGTCCGCTTCCAGTACTAATCTCGAAGCGATCGTCGCGAGACAGGGGCCGGTTCCGAAAGGAGCCGGCCCTTTCTTTTTTGGCTCGCGCCGCTTGGCTCCGGGCCAGTCCCGCGACACGCCGCCGCGCCGAACGTCACTCGATGAAGCACGGTTTGTTAGCCACGGGCGAGGCAAGCTCCACCGCATCAACGGGAGCAGGCCACGCCGTCGAGAAACTGGAACGCGTTTCATCAACCGGCGTTACGCACGGCGCGCGACCTTTACTGTTTCCAAACGCGCGCGTGCAATTGGGGGCTATGGGCAGGGGGATGACATCTTGAGCGGCATGCCGGCGGGACGCCGCGCGGTGCGCAGCCTGTTGATCCTGGGGGCGATCGTCGTGGCGATCGTCGTCCTGGGCGGCTGCGCCCTGCTGGCCTACGCCGCCGTGGCCGTCGACCGCCTCCAGACGCGCGAGGAGCACGTCGTCGTCGAGCAGACCCTCGAGCGGTCCCTGGACCGGCTGGACAGCGACGTCGCCGCCGCCGCGGTCTGGGACCAGGCTTTCGAGACGATCCGTCCGGGCGTGGATCCGGTGTGGATGGATGTCGAAATGGGCTCCTACTACGCCAATAACCGAGGCGACGACCTCGCCGTCGTGCTGGATTCTGGGAACCGTCCCTTCTACGCCTGGGCGGAAAACGCGCGCGCGACGCCCGAGAGCCAGGCGGGGGTGGTGGCCGCCGTCGCGCCCTTGATCGCCGAGGTGCGCCGCCAGGAGACCGCGGCGACCAAGCTTCCCAGGCCGACCGACCCGAACGTCGCGACCATCGCCGAGACCGCTCATGGGGTCGTCCAGGTGGATGGGCGGATCTATCTGGTCGCCCTGTCGACGGTCGCTCCGGAGAAGGCCGCGCGGCCACGCGGCAAGGCCCCCGCGATGATCGTGATCTGCGCCCAGCGGGTCGATCGCCACCTGCTGCCCGCCCTGGCCGACGAGATGCGCATTCGCGAACCTCGGCTCGTGGCCGCCAGATCCGCGGAATCGGCGGCGATCGCTCTGCGCGACGCCGACGGCAAGATCTTGAGCTGGCTGACCTGGTCGCCCAAGCAGCCGGGCCTGGACGCCGTCCGCCAGGCCGCGCCCCTGGTCCTGCCGGGCGTCCTGCTGCTGGTCGCCGCCGGCGTCGCCTTGGTCCTGCGCATCCGCCGGGTGCTGCGCGAGCTGGACGCCTCGGAGGCCGGCGAGAGGGCGGCCCTGGACGAGGTGGTCAAGGCTCGCGACCGAGCCCAGAGCGCCAATCTCGCCAAGTCGCAGTTCCTGGCCAATATGAGCCACGAGATCCGCACGCCCCTGAATGGCGTGTTGGGCATGGCCCAGGTGATGGAGCAGAGCGGGCTGGGCTCGCCCCATCGCGAGCATCTGAAGATCATCCGCGACAGCGGCGAGACCCTGCTGGCCATCCTCAATGACGTGCTGGACCTGTCGAAGATCGAGTCCGGCCGTTTCGAGCTCGACGACCACGTGTTCGACCTGGCGCAGACGGTCGCCGCCGCCTGCCGGCCCTTCGCCCTGCTGGCCGGCCAGAAGGACGTGGCGTTCGTCACCGAGATCGCGCCCGACGCCGCGGGAGCCTGGTGCGGCGACAGCGTGCGTTTGCGCCAGGTGCTGTCGAACCTGGCGTCCAACGCCGTGAAGTTCACGCCAGAGGGGCGGATCCGGCTGAGCGTGGAGGCGTGTCCCGAGGGGCTGTCCTTCACCCTGGCCGACACCGGCATCGGCATCGCGCCCGAGCGGATCGCCGCCCTGTTCGAGAAGTTCGTCCAGGCCGACAGCTCGACCACCCGCCGGTTCGGCGGCACGGGCCTGGGCCTGGCGATCTCCCGCGAGCTGGTCGAGCGAATGGGCGGAACCCTGCGCATGGACAGCGCCCCGGGCAAGGGGTCGACCTTCAGCTTCCGCCTGCCGTTCGTGCGGGCCGACGCGGCGGACTATCTGGACCCCGCGCCCGGCGAGGGCGACATCCGGTCCCTGCGGATCCTGGCGGCGGAGGACAACGCCACCAACCAGTTCATCCTGCGCGCCCTGCTCGAGCCGGCCGGCGTCGACCTGCACACCGTGGCCAACGGCCGAGAGGCGCTGGATGCCTTCCACGCCGACGATTTCGACCTGATCCTGATGGACGTGCAGATGCCGGTGATGAACGGCATCGAGGCCACCCGGGCGATCCGCCAGCGCGAAAACGCCCACAGCCTCTCCCCGACCCCGATCCTGGCCCTGTCGGCCAATGTCATGAGCCACCAGCTGGCCGAATACGCCCTGGCCGGCATGGACGGCGTCGTGGCCAAGCCGCTCGACGCCGGCAAGCTGATCGAGGCCATCGCCGCGGCGATGGAGCGCGGGACCGTGGGCACGGCGTAACGTCGTCCGTCTCCCTCGCGGGAGAAGGACCGGAGCTCTACTCCGCCTTCGGAGCCCGTCGCACTTCGACCACCCGCACGCGGGTTCCGTCCAGCACCAGGGCCAGCTCGCCGCGCTTGATCTTCAGGGCGTCCGAACCGAAGGCCTCCAGCCGCCAGCCCTGCAGGGCGGGCGTGTTGGCCTCGTCGTCGGCGGCGATCTTTTCCAGGTCCGAGACGGTGGCGATCAGCTTGGAGGCCACGCCGGCCTCCTCGGCCCGGGCCTTGAGCAGCACCTTCAGCAGTTCGACCACGGCGCCCGCCGAGGCGGGCGGCGGCGGGCCGGACTTGTCCAGCACCGGCGCGTAGCCTTCCGGATCGGCCAGGGCCGCCTTGATCGCGGCCAGCAGGTCGGGACCGAACTTGGAGCCGCCGAAGCCCTTGGGCACGCTGCGCAGGGTGTTGAGGCCCTCCAGCGAGGTCGGGGCCTGGGTGGCCAGCTCGTCGATGGCCTCGTCCTTGAGGATGCGGCCGCGCGGCTGGTCGCGGGTCTGGGCGGTGCGCTCGCGCCAGGCGGCCACGGCCTTGAACACCGCCAGGTATTTGGCGGCGGTCTTGCGCGGACGCAGGCGGCGCCAGGCCTTTTCGGGATCGACGTCGTAGGCGGCCGGATCGTTGAGCGCCTTCATCTCCTCTTCCACCCAGGCCAGGCGGCCGGCCTTTTCGAGGCGGTCGCGCAGGATGGGGAACAGGGTGGCCAGGTGCGTCACGTCGGCGACGGCGTAGGTCAGCTGGGCGTCGCTCAGCGGACGGCGGGCCCAGTCGGTGAAGCGGCTGGACTTGTCCAACTCGATCTTCAGCATCTGGCGGACCAGGGCGTCATAGGCGATCTGCTCGCCGAACCCGGCGGCCATGCCGGCGACCTGGGTGTCGAACAGCGGCGTGGGCATGGCGTTGAGATTGTTGAAGATCTCGACGTCCTGCCGGGCCGCGTGGAACACCTTCAGGACCGACGGATCGCGCAGGATGTCGAGCAGTGGCTCGAGGTCGATGCCATCGGCCAGCGGGTCGATACAGGCTTCGGTGTCCGGAGAGGCCACCTGGATCAAGCACAGCTTGGGCCAGTAGGTGGTTTCGCGCATGAACTCGGTGTCCACGGCGATGAAGGGCTGTCCCTTCAACTCATTACAGAACGCCGCCAGCTCAGCGGTAGTGGTGATCGTCGTCATCGGCTGCTAATAGCCTCGCGCACCCCCGAGTCTGCAAGCACAAGCTTGGGGTGTGCGGCAAGTTTCCTTTCAAAAACGGCCCGTTGGGCCGTCTTCGAGCCAGAGCGAACGCATGAGCGACCCCCAGAACGGCCTCACCTACGCCCAGGCCGGCGTCGACATCGACGCCGGGAACGCTCTCGTCGAGGCGATCAAGCCCCTGGCCAAGGCCACCCGGCGTCCCGGCGCCGAGGCCGGTCTGGGCGGCTTCGGCGCCCTGTTCGACCTGAAGGCGGCCGGCTACGACGATCCGCTGCTGGTCTCCACCACCGACGGCGTCGGCACCAAGCTGCGCATCGCCATCGACGCCAAGATGCACGCCACGGTCGGCATCGACCTGGTGGCCATGTGCGTCAACGACCTGCTGGCCCAGGGCGCCGAGCCGCTGCTGTTCCTCGACTACTTCGCCACGGGCAAGCTGGACCTGGAGGTCGCCAAGAGCGTGGTGGCCGGCATCGCCGACGGCTGCAAGCTGGCCGGCGCGGCCCTGGTGGGCGGCGAGACGGCCGAAATGCCGGGCATGTACAGCGACGGCGAATACGACCTGGCCGGCTTCTCGGTCGGCGCGGTCGAGCGTGACGGCGTGCTGCCCAAGCTCGACAAGCAACGGGCCGGCGACATCATCATCGGCGTCGGCTCGTCGGGCCCGCACTCCAACGGCTACAGCCTGGTGCGCCGCGTGGTCGAGCGTTCGGGCCTGGCCTGGGACGCGCCCTGTCCGTTCGAGGCCGGCAAGACCCTGGCCGAGGCCCTGATGGCCCCGACCCGCATCTATGTGAAGTCGATCCTGCCCCTGCTGCAGTCGGGTCGGGTCAAGGGCGGCGCCCACATCACCGGCGGCGGCCTGATCGAGAACCCGCCCCGCTGCATCGCCGACGGCCTGGTCCCCGAGTTCGACTGGAACGCCTGGCCCCTGCCCCCGGTCTTCGACTGGCTGCAGCGCGAAGGCGGCATCAGCGACCACGAGCTGCGCCGCACCTTCAACTGCGGCGTCGGCTTCATCCTGGTGGTGGCGGCTTCGGACGCCGAACCGGTGCTGGCGGCGCTGCTGAACGCGGACGAGGATGCGTTCATCTGCGGGCAGTTGGTGGCGGCCTAGGCCTTGCGTGAAATCCTCGTCCTTCGACAAGCTCAGGATGAGGATTTCAATTCAGGCTTCCAGCAGCCGGCATCTCCAGCAGCCCTCATCCTGAGCTTGTCGAGGGACGAGGGCGGACCCACGGAACTGACCGCATGACCGCCAAAACCAAGGTCGCCGTCCTGATCTCCGGCCGGGGCTCCAACATGGAGGCCCTGGTGCGAGCCGCCCAGGACCCCGCCTGCCCGTTCCAGATCGCCCTGGTGCTGTCCAACAAGCCCGAGGCCGGCGGCCTGCTCACGGCCGCCGCCGCCGGGATCGAGGCCCTGGCCGTCGATCAGCGTGACTTCGGCAAGGATCGCGAGGCCCACGAGCGCGCCATCGACGCGGCCCTGCGCGAGCGCGGGATCCAGGTCGTGGCCCTGGCCGGCTACATGCGCATCCTGACGCCGTTCCTGGTCAACGCCTGGGAAGGCCGGATGCTGAACATCCACCCGTCCCTGCTGCCGGCCTATCCCGGCCTGGACACCCACGGCCGCGCCCTGAGCGCCGGCGAGGTCGAGGCCGGCTGCACCGTCCATCTGGTCACCGCCGGCGTCGACGAAGGCCCGGTCCTGGGCCAGGCCCGCGTGCCGATCCTGCCCGGCGACACGGAGCACATGTTGAGCGACCGGGTGCTGGAGCAGGAGCACAGGCTCTATCCGGCGACCCTGGCCGCCTATGTGCGCGAGCGGTTTGGCTGAAAAGCGCAAGCTGATTGCCAATCATGTGATTTTGATGTTCTATACATCATACGGGACGTCTAGATGATCACCGGACCTCAAATTCGCGCCGCGCGCGCCCTGCTCGGCATCGACCAGAGAGAGCTGGCGCGACTGTCCGGACTGTCGGTTCCGACCATCCAGCGGATGGAGGCCTGCGAGGGCTCGGTCCGCGTGGTCGTCGACAGCCTGGAGAAGGTCATGAAGGCCCTGGCGGCGGCTGGGGTCGAGTTGATCGTCGAGGACGCCCCCAGCCAGGGGGTCGGGCGCGGGGTCCGGCTGCTGGAGAAGCGCTGAAGGCCAAGCCATGCGCCGAGATTGGCGGCTATTCGTACCCAAGACGGCGACGGTGTTGCGCCAGGGCTACCGCGCCGCCGACTTTCGCGCCGACCTGATCGCCGGACTGACGGTCTCCATCGTCGCCCTGCCGCTGTCCATGGCCCTGGCCATCGCCTCGGGAACCACCCCGGACCGCGGCCTGGTCACGGCGGTGGTCGCAGGCTTCCTGATCTCGCTGCTGGGCGGCAGCCGCTTCCAGATAGGCGGCCCGACCGGGGCCTTCGTGGTGGTGGTCTACGGGGTGATCGCCAACCACGGCTATGACGGCCTGCTGATGGCGACGCTGATGGCCGGGGCGATCCTGATCCTGGCCGGCCTTTCGGGCCTGGGAACCTTCATAAAATACATCCCCGATCCGGTGACCACCGGCTTCACCGCGGGCATCGCCGTGATCATCTTCACCAGCCAGGTCAAGGACTTCCTCGGCCTGACGGTGGACAAGGTTCCGGCGGATTTCCTGCCGAAGCTCGCGGCGCTGTGGGGCGGTCGCGCGAGCGTCGACCCGCCGACCGTCATCCTGGCGGCCGCCTGCCTGACGCTGATCCTGGTGTTGCGCCGCTGGGCGCCGAAGGTTCCCGGATTCCTGGCGGCGACCATCGCCGGAGCGGTCTTCGTGGCCCTGGCCC
Source organism: Caulobacter sp. Root1455 (assembly GCF_001426905.1). Lineage (GTDB taxonomy): Bacteria > Pseudomonadota > Alphaproteobacteria > Caulobacterales > Caulobacteraceae > Caulobacter. The sequence continues at coordinate 180,738 of NZ_LMFQ01000002.1, read as the reverse complement.
ACCCGCCGATCGAGACCATCGGATCGCGGTTCGGCGGCGTGCCCTCCAGTCTGCCAGCCCCGTCCCTGGCCTTCTGGTCCCTGGCCAAGGCCCGGGCGGTGGCGCCCAGCGCCTTCACCATCGCCTTGCTGGCCGGGGTGGAGTCGCTGCTGTCGGCCGTGGTCGCCGATCAGATGACCGGTCGCCGTCATCGATCCGGCGTCGAACTGATCGCCCAGGGCGTCGCCAACATCGCGTCGGCCCTGTTCGGCGGCCTGCCCGCCACCGGAGCCATCGCCCGCACCGCTACCAATATCCGGGCCGGAGCCCGCTCGCCGGTGGCCGGAATGGCCCACGCCGTCTTCCTGTTGCTGTTCATGCTGCTGGCCGCCCGGCTGATGCGGTTCGTGCCGCTGGCGGCCCTGGCGGCGATCCTGATGGTCGTGGCGTTCAACATGGCGGAACTGCACCGGTTCTCGGCTCTGCTGCGCGCCTCGAACGGCGAACGGGCGGTTCTGCTGGCCACCTTCGCCCTGACCGTGCTGGTCGACCTCACCCTGGCCATCGAGGTGGGCATGGTGTTGGCCGCCTTCGTGTTCATGCACCGCATGGCCCGGCTGGCCGAGGTGCGGCACGGCGAGGGCCCGATCGCCCTCAACGGCATGGAGGGCGACGAACGCGAGCCTTACGCCCCCAATTTCGGCCTGCCCGACGACGTGGCGGTGATCACCTTCCGCGGCGCGCTGTTCTTCGGCAGCGCCAGCCTGGTCAAGGACGCGCTCGAAGACGTCGCCGGCCGCAAGCGCTGCTACATCCTGCGCCTGGAACAGACGCCGATGATCGATCCGACCGGGGCCTTCGCGCTGGCCGATCTGCTGCGCCGCACCCTGGCCGACGGCGAGGTGATCCTCTGCGGGGCCTCGCGTCAGATCCTGCGCGACCTGCTGCGGACGATCGGCGCGCCGCTGCTGCGCCGCACTCGCCTGGCCGTCGACTTCGACGAGGCCAAGCGGTTGGCGACGGCGGACCAGGGCCAGCCGACGCCGGCTTGGCGCTAGCCGTGAAAGGCGCTGGCGCCGTCCAGGATCTTGCGGCACGCCGGCCGCTCACAGCGCCGACGCTCGACCGAATGCAAAAAGGCCGGCGGATCGCTCCGCCGGCCTCTTCGGATCGGTAAGGCCTAAGCCTTAGCCGACGATGTCTTCGTCCTTGAAGAACTGGGCAATTTCGATGCCCGCGTTCTCGAGGCTGTCCGAACCGTGGACCGAGTTCTCGCCGATCGACAGGGCGAACAGCTTGCGGATCGTGCCTTCGTCGGCGTTGTCCGGGTTCGTGGCGCCCATCACTTCGCGGTACTTCAGGACGGCGTTGTCGCCTTCCAGAACCTGGACGACCACCGGCTCGGCGGTCATCTGGGCGACCAGTTCGCCGTAGAACGGGCGCTCGGCGTGGACTTCGTAGAACTTCTTGGCTTGCGCCTCGGTCAGTTTCACGCGGCGCTGGGCCACGATGCGCAGACCGGCTTCCTCGATCACGGCGTTGATCTTGCCGGTCAGGTTGCGACGCGTGGCGTCAGGTTTGATGATCGAGAAGGTGCGTTCGGTCATGATCCGAAAATCTCACAGAGAAAGTTTGTAGATTGGGAGGTTGCGGGCTTATAGCCGGGCGCCTCCTCCCCGCCAACCCGCCGCGTACCTTTAAATCATATGCTCCAGATCAAAGACCTGACCTTCAACGCCTGGGGTCGGAAGTTCTTCGACCACGCCAGCGTGAGTTTGCCGCCGGGCGCGAAGGTCGGGCTGATCGGCCGCAACGGCGTGGGCAAGTCCACGCTGTTCAAGCTGATCCTCGGCCAGCTGCACGCCGGCGACGACGAGATCAGCCTGCCCAAGAGCGCGCGGATCGGTTCGGTGGACCAGGAGCACCCGGCCACCCCCTTCACCCTGCTGGAGACCGTGCTGGAGGCCGACGAGGAGCGGCACGCGCTGCTGACCAGCCTGGACACCGCCGATCCCGAGGACATGGGCGAGATCTGGGCCCGGCTGATCGAGATCGACGCCGACGCCGCCCCGGCCAAGGCGTCGGAAATCCTGGTCGGCCTGGGCTTCTCCCAGGAAGACCTGGCCCGGCCGATGGCCGAGTTCTCGGGCGGCTGGCGCATGCGCGTGGCCTTGGCCGCGGCCCTGTTCGCCGAGCCGGACATGCTGCTGCTGGACGAACCGACCAACTATCTGGACCTGGAAGGGGCGCTCTGGCTGGAGGCCCGCCTTCAGAAGTACCCGCACACCGCCCTGATCGTCAGCCACGACCGCGAGCTGCTGAACAACAGCTGCACCCACATGCTGCACCTGGCCGGCGGCAAGCTGGAGCTCTACACCGGCGGCTACGACGACTTCGAGCAGCGCCGCGCCGAGAAGGCCCGTCTGCAACTGTCGGCCAAGGCCAAGCAGGACGCCGAGCGCGCCCACCTGCAGGCCTTCGTCGACCGCTTCAAGGCCAAGGCCTCCAAAGCGGCGCAAGCGCAGTCCCGCATGAAGCGTCTGGCCAAGATGCAGCCGGTGGCCACCACGATCGAGGAGCGCGTCGCCCCGTTCACCCTGCCCTCGCCGCCGCGCCCGCTGCCGCCGCCGCTGATCCGTCTGGAGCGCGCCAATGTCGGCTACGAGGAAGGCCGCGCGATCCTCAAGAACCTCAACCTGCGCATGGACCTGGACGACCGGATCGGCCTGCTGGGGGTCAACGGCGCGGGCAAGTCGACCTTCGCCAAGATGATCGCCGGGGCGCTGGGCGTGCAGTCGGGCGAGTTCCATCGCGACCGCAAGATGAAGGTCGGCTGGTTCCACCAGCACCAGATCGAGGCGATGGACCCGGTCGACACCCCGCTGGAGATCATTCGCCGGGCCATGCCGGACGCCTCGGAATCCTCGCGTCGCTCGAAACTGGCCCAGTTCGGCCTGGGCTTCGAGAAGCAGGAGACCACGGTCGCCAACCTGTCGGGCGGCGAGCGGGCCCGGCTGCTGCTCAACATGGTGGCGATGGACGCGCCGCATATGCTGATCCTCGACGAACCGACCAACCACCTGGACATCGACAGCCGTCGCGCCCTGCTGGACGCCCTGAACGACTACGAGGGCGCGGTGATCCTGATCACCCACGACCGCTCCCTGATGGAGCTGGTCGCCGACCGCCTGTGGCTGGCCGCCGACGGCACAGTCAAACCGTTCGACGGCGACATGGACGAATACGCCAAGTTCGTGCTCGACCGCGCCAAGCAGGCGGTCAAGCCGACCCAGGTCGATCGCGAGCCGGCCAAGGCCGATCCGGCCGCGGCGCCGGCCAAGAAGACCGTCGCCATCGAGCCCCTGAAGCGCAAGATCGAGGCCGCCGAGCAGGTCGTCACTCGCCAGACCCGCCAGGTCGCCGAGCTTGACGCCCAGCTGGCCGACCCGCAGCTCTACAAGAACCCGACCAAGGTCGCCGAGCTGACCAAGCGCCGCGAGAACGCCAAGGCCAAGCTGGACGAGGCCGAGGCGACGTGGATGGCGCTGGCGGAAGACCTGGCGGCGGCGGAGGCCTGAGCCGGGCTTGGTTTAGGGTAAACGCGCCTAAACCACGTCTCTTAGCCAATATGTGAGATCCCGGAGCGTATTCCTGCACGCATGAGTTCAGGAACCGCGTCCCGAAATCACATCGTCGCCAACCCGGAAGGCCTGTCGGCCGACTCGGTCCTGGCGGCTTTCGGCCAATGGCTGGACCAGCGCCTGGCCGACGCCATGCGCCTGGACATGGATCTGGCGTTCCGCGACCGCCCGTTCGACGTCGAGATCGGCCGGGCGCCGGCCCTGGTCGGCTGGGAGCACCGCTTCCTGCAGCCGGGCGCCCCGGCTCCGCGCGGCAAGATGTGGACCGTCTATCGCCTGCAGGACCAGCTCGGCCGCCCCGCGCCGCTGCTCAAGCACGCCGACGACTACGCCGACACCATGACCCCGCTGCTCAGCGAGCTGGGCTATCTGGGCGTGTTCGACGGCGAGCCGGCGCTGTTCCCGGGCGTGGGAACCCGCTAGCGCTTCGGGACTTAACCTCGCGCCGACCCCGGTCCATGCTGTCGGCGATCGGGGGGCGCTCATGCCGCAAAAATCCAAGCCGCGAGACTCAAGATTGAAGGTCGGGGTCGACGTGCCCTGGGTCACCAGCTGGAGCGACGAGGAGAGCCTGGGCGTGCGCCCCTGCCCGACCGTCGGCGGCCGCCTGGCCGTCTGCCAGGCCGAGCGGCCCGGACTGGGCAAGCCGCAATATTCGCTGAACCATTTCCGCCGCCAGCGCGAGACCGTCGGCCGGATGCTGTGCCCGATGTGCGGCGAACCCACGGTCGCGGGCGACCGCTGGACCCAGATCGCCAAGCGCGTGCCCGCCGGCCTGCTGCGCGCCAAGGGCCTGGGCATTGCCTTGCCCCCGGCCGTGGGCAACGAACGGATCGTCATCGACGCCGGCTCGATCGCGCCCCTGCACGACGCCTGCGTCAAGCGCTCGCTGGAGCATTGCCCGCACCTGAAGGCCCATCCCGGCGTCGAGGTGATGGCCTGGCCCGAGCATTGGACCGTGGCGCCGCTGATGGTGCAGGCCGTGGCCCCGCCCGTCCTGACGATCATGGCGGCCCCCATCGCGCCGCCCCGGGCCGCCGTGGGCTTCCTGCAGATCTTCGGCCTGACCCAGGACAGCGATCCGCGCTGGCGGCGACGCCTGCGCGAGCTCGACCTAGCGGGGAGCGAGCCTCACGGTCTTGACCAGAACCGGACCGCCGTCTGACCGCAGGACCATGACATTGCGTCCGGCGAGCAGGACGGCCTTGCCCAACTGGACCTCGGCCCAGGCCGCGCCCGTCGGAACCGGGACCGGGCCGTCGCTCGCCCCGCCGTCGACCGTCGCCGACAGCTTGCCGCCCTCGCCCACCGCCCGCGCCGACGCCGTCAGCGCGTAGGTCCCGGCCCTCTCGACCACGACCGTGTACTTCAGCCACTCTCCGGCGATGAAATCCTCGACATAGGGGCTTGCGTCAGCCTCGCGGGCGATGTCGACGCCGTCGTTGCGATAGGTCCGGCCGTTGTTCCACAGGGTCCGCTGGCCGCCGGTCGAGACGTGATAGTTGGCGGTGTCCTTGTCGGCATAGGCCTGGCCCAGGGCGCCCAGGTCGTAGTCGACGGCGGCGAACGCCGCGCCCTTGGCGCCGATCCGATGATCCTTGAACGGCCGCGTCGTGTCGTCGTGCGGCTGGCGGATCATGGCGTCGACCACGTCGGGATGCTGCAGGGTGTTCTCGAACCGGACGTCGCGCGACGCCAGGGTCATCAGGGCCGCATAGGCCTCGTCGGCGGTCGGCTGGGGGCCTTTCCTGGTCCAGTAGTCGACCAGCTTGGCGTAGCCGGGGTTGGGCGTGACCTCGAGCGGCTGGTTGAAGCCGATCTTCTTCAGCGGCCAGAAGGCCCAGCCGATCTCGTGCCTCTCGACCAGGGCGATGGCGTCGCGGAACCAGGCGTTGGAGTTCTCGCCGCTCTCGCCCAGCCACAGCGGCAGGCCGGTCTCTTCGCGCAGCTTCAGAACCGTGGCGATCGAGGCTTCGTCGTTGGCGTTCCAGTACTTGTGGAACGACAGGGCCAGGTTGTCGTCCCAAACGGCGGGCAGGCCCTTGTAGTTGTTGCCCCAGCAGTTGCCCTCGAGAATGATCATGTGGCGCTTGTCGATCTCGCGCACCGCCGCCGTCAGCGCCTTGTAGTAGTCCCACAGGGCCGTCTGCTTCTCGTCCTTGCAGCCGTGATCCCCGCCTGGGCCGTCGAAGTCCCAGTTGGGTTCGTTCAGCAGATCATAGGCCCCGATCGCCGGCTCGTCCTTGTAGCGGGCGGCCAGCTTGCGCCACAGGGCCACGACCTTGCGGCGGTTCTCCGGGCTCTGCCACAGCGAGGGCTTGGACGGATCGCGGTCGGCGATCGGCAGGTCGGCGCCCTGCCCGCCCGGCGCGGCGTGCAGGTCGAGGATCAGGTACATGCCGTTGGCCTTGGTCCAGGCCAGCAGGTCGTCGATGCGCTTGAAGCCGTCCTCTTTCCAGGTGTCCTGACCCGCCACCGGCTCCTGGTCGGCGGCCAGGGTCAGCAGGCCGTAGTGCATGGGCAGGCGCACCGAGTTGAAACCCATGGCGGCCATGGCGTCGATGTCGGCCTTGGTGGTGTGGTTGTCGAGCCAGGCCTGGTGGATCGCCGCCTCGCGCTCGGCGCCGACCAGCTTGGCGGTTTCGGCGCGGATCACGTGCTCCTGCCCCCGGCCCAACTCGCCGAGCCTGAGCATGTAGCCTTCCTGCAGCATCCAGCCGCCCAGCCCCATGCCGCGCAGGAGAACCGGCCGCCCCGTCTCGTCGACGATCCGCTTGTCCTTGGCCTTCAGCCAGCCGTCGGCCTGGGCCGGCGCGGCGGCGGAGAGCAAGGCGAGCGACGCGGCGGCGGCGGCGAACAGGGCTTTCATCTTGGCAACCTCCCCACGTCGCCTCTGGCGGGCGAACTGGTCAGGCCACTTTAGGTCGCCGATGACAACGTTGTCCAGGCCAAGGCGCGCGGCGGGCCGGGCCTTACCGGGTCCCCGCCTCGACGCGGTCGGTGAGCGGCGGGACGGCCGCCTGGCGCATCCCCGACAGCAAGCCCAGGCCGCTGAGAACCATCGTCAGGAACGCGGTCAGGATCAGGGATCGCATGACAGCGACGCTGCCACTTCGCCCCGTGACCGACTATGCGTTGCGTGCCACGCGGCGGGCTTAGCCGCACTTGACCTGCTGGACGACGCCGGTATCGGGGTTGAACAGGATGTTCAGCCGGTCGGCGCGGTAGTCCATGGTCACCGGGCAGGTGGTGCAGGCGACCCGCCAGCGTGAGGGATCGACGGCGGCCGGCAGCTCTGAGCGGTTCTTCCCGACGAAAGCCTGGGCGTCCTTCAGGCCGCACTGGTCCTTGTCGGGCTCGGGCGCCTTGGGCAGGGCGATGGCCGGCGGCGCGGTGGGCGTGCTCGGCGGCGGCATGGGCGCCGGTTCGGGCGCGCTGGAGCACGAGGCCAGGACCAGCACCACCCCCGTCAGTACGAGTCGCTTCATGCCTGCTTCTCCCATCCACGTTCCGCGCCCTGGCGCCAGTACGACACGGGATGGCCCGCGCCCTTGAAGGCCTTCCATCGACCTCGCGCCAGGCGCAAGGCCTCCTCGTCGCGACCGTCGAACAGCAGGATGCAGCGTTCGAACGCCGAAAGATCGCCCGGCTCGGCCCCGTCGAGCAGGAACAACGCCTGACCGCCGTTCGGGTTGTCCAGCTTGTCGGTCAGCAGCACCGGCTGGCGGTCGGCCATCGGTTCGTCGTCCAGGCCGTGCGGCAGGAAGCTGTCCTCCCGCCAGGTCCACAAATGGGCGTCGAGGCCGCGCAGGCGGGCGGGATCGCCGCCGCGCACCAGGGCCCGCCAGCCGCGCCCCAGGGTCTTTTCCAGCAGCCCGGGCAGCACCTCTTCCAAGGGACTGCGCTCGAGGTGGTAGAACCAGATGTCGCAGAGCGCGGCGGTCAAGGTCAGCCTTCGTAGGCGTCCGCCACGAGGCGGTTGAGCAGGCGCACGCCGAAGCCGACCGCGCCGTCCGGGACGGTCGGATCGGTCGAGGGCTTCTTCCAGGCCACCGAGGCGATGTCCAGGTGGGCCCACGGCACGCCGTTGACGAACTTCTGCAGGAACAACGCCGCGGTGATCGAACCGGCCGGACGGCCGCCGATGTTCTTCATGTCGGCGATCGGGCTTTCGATCTGCTTCTCATAGGCGGCCGGCATCGGCATGCGCCACAGCGGCTCGCGCTCGGCCTTGCCGGCGGCCAGAAGCTTTTCCGACAAGCCGTCGTTGTTGCTGAACAAACCGCCCAGGTCGTGACCCAGCGAGATGATGATCGCGCCGGTCAGTGTGGCGAGATCCACCATGAACTTGGGCTTGAAGCGGTCCTGGCAGTACCAGAGGGCGTCGGCCAGCACGAGGCGGCCCTCGGCGTCGGTGTTGATGACCTCGATGGTCTGGCCCGACATCGAGGTGACCACGTCGCCAGGACGCTGGGCGTTGCCGTCCGGCATGTTCTCGACCAGGCCCAGGATGCCGATGGCGTTGACCTTGGCCTTGCGGCCGGCCAAGGCGTGCATGACGCCGGTCACCGCGGCGGCGCCGCCCATGTCCCACTTCATGTCCTCCATGCCTTCGGCCGGCTTGATCGAAATGCCGCCGGTGTCGAACGTGACGCCCTTGCCGACGAAGGCCACGGGCTGGGCCGACTTGTCAGCCGCGCCCGTCCACTTGATCACCACCAGCTGGCTCTCGCGCCGGCTGCCCTGCCCCACGCCCAGCAGGCTGCCCATGCCCAGCTTGGCCATCTGCGCCTCGCCGAGGATCTCGACTTCCAGACCCAGCTTCTCCAGGCCCTTCACGCGGGCGGCGAACTCCTCCGGATGCAGGATGTTGGCCGGTTCGGAGACCAGATCGCGGCTGAACAGAATGGCGTCGGCGACGGGTTCGAGGCTGGCGAAGGCCTTCCTTGCCTTGGCCGGATCGGCGGCGGCCACCTTGACCACGCTCACCGATGGCTTCTTCTCGGCCTTTTCGGTGGTGCGGTACTTGTCGAAACGATAGGCCGCCAGCTTGACGCCGAAGGCCGCGCGGGCGGCCGTCTCGGCGTCGCCGCCGCCCAGCTTCAGCACCAGTTCGGTGACGCCGGACGCCTTCAGCGCCTGGAAGGCTTGGCCGGCGGCGATCTCGACGGTCTCGGGCTCGATCGCGCCGTCGCCGTCGACGCCGACCAGCAGCACCCGCGCGGCCTCCAGGCCGGCCGGAGCGATCAGGTCCAGGGTCTGGCCCTTGGCGCCGGTGAAACGTCCGCCGGCGACGGCGCGGGCCAGGGCGCCGCCCGTCGCCTCGTTGACGGCCTTGGCCTCGGGCGACAGGGCGGCGGCCTCGTAGGCCAGGACGGCCAGGGCCGCGTTGGCGCCAGCCTGGGTGTCGGCGGTGACGAACTCGATACGCATGACGCGCTCCTGAAAACCGGTGGAGCCCTAGCAGGACCTTCAGCCCGTTGGATTGACGCAAACCTGAACCGAAGAAAAGCACCAATCGTCTGGGGCGTCGGCGCGGCGTCCGCCGAATGCCGTCGACCGCCGCTTTCTCGCCTGACTTGAGCGGTTGTGCGCACGCGAACACGCCGTGTAGAAGGGAGCCTTCCCTGGGGGCGCGCCGCGCGACTCCGCTTCTTTCCCTCCCCGTCGGTTCCCAGCTCCAACGTCGATGCGCCTGATCGAACGCTACCTCTTCCGCCAGCTTCTGGGCCCGACGCTATTGGCGACGTTGGCCCTGGTGGCGCTCGCCTTGCTGGCGCGCAGCCTCTCGGAGTTCGATGTCCTGATCGAGCAGCGCCAGAGCGCGACGGTGTTCTTGAAGATCATCGCCCTGGCCCTGCCCCAGCTGCTGAGCATGATTCTGCCGATCGCCCTGTTCGTGGCCACCCTCGTGGCCCTGAATCGGCTGCACACCGAGCAGGAGATCGTGGTCTGTTTCGCGGGCGGCATGAGCCGCTGGCGGGTGATCTCGCCGGCCGCGCGCCTGGCCGTGTTCGCCACCCTGTTGTCCCTGGTCATGAGCCTGTGGGCCGCGCCGTGGAGTTCGCGGGCGATTCGCGAAACCTTCTTCGACATCAAGTCCGATCTTGCCTCGACCCTGGTGCGTCCGGGCGAGTTCACCGAGCCGGGGCCGGGCCTGACGGTCTACGCCCAGACGATCGATCGCGACCAGGTCATCCACAACCTCTTCATCCATCAGGAAAAGGCCAACGGCGGCGCCATCACCTACACCGCCCGCGAAGGCGTCATCGCCGAACGTAAGGGCTTGCCGGTGCTGGTCCTGCGCAAGGGCTCCAACCAGGAATTCTCCAGTTCGGGGGTGCTGCAGTACCTGTCTTGGGACGAGTACACCTTCGACCTCAGCTCGCTGTTCCAGAGCGATGAGCTGCTGCACTACAAGATCGGCGACCGCTATCCGCACGAACTGTTCTTCCCCGATCTCACCCAGGAGTGGGAGCGGCAGAACCGGGAAAAACTGCTGGCGGAAGGTCACTGGCGCCTGGCCAGCCCGCTCTACAACCTGGCCATGATGTCGATGGCCGTGGCCGCGGTGATCGGCGGGTCGTTCAGCCGAATGGGTTATGGCAAGCGGATCGCGGTCGTCGGCGCGGCCGCCGCCATGGTCCAGATCCTGGGCTTCGGCGTGAAGGCCGCTTGCGACAATGACGTCTGGCTCAATCCGTTGCAGTACGCCTTGCCGTTGGCGGCGATCTGGTGGGGCCTGAGCCAGATCTTCCGTCAGAAGGTCACCCGTTACATCGCGATCGGTTCGCGCGACGACCTCCAGCCGCTGGGGGCTTTATGATCGGCGTCGGCATGATCGAGCGCTATGTGCTGCGCAAGACCTTGGGCGGTCTGGCGGCCGCCCTGGCGGTCGTCGGCGTGCTGGTCATGCTGATCGCCTTCGTCGACATTTCCAAGAACGTCGGCACCCGCGCCGAGGTCGGGTTCGCCCAGCTGCTGTTCCTCACCTTGCTGCAGGCCCCCGCCACGATCCTGGTGCTGACGCCCTTCATCTTCCTGTTCGGAACCCTGGGCGCGTTCGTGGGCCTCAACCGGCGCAGCGAGCTGATCGCCATGCGGGCGGCGGGCGTCTCGGCCTGGCGCTTCATCATGCCCGCGGCCGTCGCCGCCTTCATGATGGGGTTGGTGACCCTGACCCTGCTCAATCCGCTGACCTCGGCCATGAGCGCCCAGTTCGAAACCTCGCGCAACGCGCTGATGGAGAGCTATCTGAAGTCGGCGCCCAAGGGCCTGTGGCTGCGCCAGGGCGACGAAAAGAACCAGGTGGTCATTCGCGCCCGGGCGCGCGACCAGGTCGACGGCTCGGTGCGCCTGCACGGCGTGTCGCTGTTCGTCTATGCGGTGCAGCCCAACGGGACCCTGCAGTTCGCGCAGCGCATCGAGGCGGACGAGGCCCGGCTGGAGCCCGGTTTCTGGCGTCTGTACGGCGTGCGCGTGGCCATGCCGGGCGCCGGGGCCATCCGCTCGGAGACCACCACCTGGCCGTCCAACCTGGACGACCGCACCGCGTCCGAGCGGTTCAACAATCCCCAGGCCATCGCCGTCTGGCGGTTGCCCGAAACCATCAAGCGAACCGAGGCGGCGGGATTCTCGTCGATTCCCTTCCGACTGCGGCTGCAGCAGGTGCTGGCCACCCCGCTGCTGTTCGCGGCGATGTCGGTGCTGGCGGCCGCCTTCTCGCTGCGGCTGATGCGGCTGGGCGGGCTGGCGGGCCTGGCCGGCGCCGGGGTGACGCTGGGCTTTGGTTTCTTCTTCTTTAACGAGCTGTGTGGCGCACTGGGCAAGGCCGATGTGCTCACACCGGCCATGGCCGCGTGGACGCCGCCGATTGTAGCGCTTTTGGCGGGACTGACGCTGCTTTGCTATACCGAGGATGGTTGAGTCTGTGTCGGGATCGAGGTCGTTGATGTTGGAGCTTCGCTGGGGGGCGACAGAGAAGGGCCGCGCGGTCCTGCTGGCCGGAGCGGCCTGGCTCGCCTTGGCCGGCTCGGCGCAGGCGCAGCAACCGCTCGCCACGATCCCGGCCGCCCCCGCGCCGTCTCCGGCCGTCGACGACGGCCTGGGCGACACCGGCTACTATCTGGAGTCCGACCTTCTGATCCGCGACGACGCCAATCAGAAGATGATCGCCCGCGGCGACGTCGAGGCGCGCTACCAGGGCCGCACCCTGCGCGCCGACGAGGTGGTCTACGACACCAAGACCGAGGTGGTCACCGCCCACGGTCATGTGACCCTGATCAACGCCGACGGCACCGCCCAGTTCGCCAACGACATGACCATGGACAAGGACCTGAAGGCCGGCTTCGCCCGCGGCTTCTCGGCCCGCCTGGACAAGAACATCAAGATCGCCGCCGACAGCGCCGTGCGTCGCAACGAGCAGATCACCGAGCTGAACAAGGCGATCTACACGCCTTGCGAGGTGTGCGCCGAAAAGCCCAAGCCGACCTGGAGCATCCAGGCCGACAAGGTGGTTCAGGACAAGAACAAGCACCTGGTCTACTACCACGACGCGACGATCCGCATGTTCGGCGCGCCCCTGATGTACCTGCCGGTCTTCTGGCATCCGGATCCTCAGACCGAGCGCCGTTCCGGGTTCCTGGTGCCCAAGATCGGCATCTCCAAGAAGCGCGGCCTGGTCTACCAGCAGCCGTATCTGTTCGTGCTTTCACCGTCTCAGGATTTGGTCGTAACCCCCCAATTTAACACGAAAGTTAACCCGTTCCTGAACGCCCAATACCGCAAGCGTTTCTATTCGGGCTATGTCGAGGCGCGGGTCGGCGGCACCTACGACAAGGACTTCGACAACCACGGCGACCGTTTCGGCGAGGCGACGGCCAAGAGCTACATCCTGGCCAAGGGCTCGTTCGACATCAACGAGCAGTGGAAGTGGGGCTTCACCGCCGAGCGGGCGTCGCAAGCGCTGATCTTCGACGACTACGACATCGGCGACGTCTATCAGACGCGCGGACAATACACAGCCGACGACCATCGCCTGATGTCGCAGATCTATGCGACCCGCCAGTCGGACCGGTCCTATTTCTCGGCCTCGATGATCTCGGTGCAGGGGCTGCGCGTCGTGCAGGTCAATTCCGCCGGCTTGGCGAATCAATTCGAGAACAGCGGCGCCTTCCCGCTGATCGGGCCTCTGGTCGAGGGGCGCTGGGAGCCTGAATCGCCCATCCTGGGCGGCCGCCTTCGCCTCAACGGCTCCGGCGTGGTGCTGACCCGGTCGGAATCCCAGTTCGGCGAACCGCCCTACGCCTACCCCGGCTACAAGGGCGCGGCCGGGGTGGATTCCGTCCGCGGCACGATCGAGGGCGACTGGCGCGCCAGCATGATCCTGGGGCCGGGCCTGCGCGTCGAACCGTTCGCCCAGGCGCGGGGCGACGCCTATCGCGTGGAGGACGTCTTCCTGGCGCCCACCGCCATGGCGCTTGGCGACAACACCACCAACATCAACTATTCGCGCGGCTTGGGCGTCGCGGGGGTCGACCTGAGCCTGCCGATGTTCAAGCCCCTGAAGGGCGGCGGCAGCGTCGTTCTGGAGCCCCTGGTCCAGTTGGCCGCCGGCTCCAACAGCTCGCGCGTGCCGATCATCGTCGCCCGCGACGCGGCCGGCAATCCGGTCTATTTCAACGAAGACAGCACCAACTTCGAGCTCGACGAAACCAACCTGTTCGACGTCAACAAGTCGCCCGGCTTCGACCTCTACGAGGGCGGCACCCGCATGAACGTGGGTGGCCGCGCCACGGTGAAGTTCGCCGACAATCGGGGCGGCAGCGTGCTGCTGGGCCGTAGCCTGCGCACCAAGGTCGATCCGTTGATGCCGACCCGCGCGGGGCTGGATCAGAAGGCCTCCGACTGGATCGTGGCGGCCACGATCACGCCGATCCGCGGGGTCACCGCCTTCACACGCGCCCGTTTCGACGACGACACCAGCAAGCTCAACCGCCTGGAGGCCGGCGTCGACGCCTCGGTCACCCGCGGCTTCCTGTCCTTGCGCTACCTGAAGGACAACAAGGACACGTCGGGCTTCCGTCAGGAGAACCTGGACTTCGTCGGCGACTACAAGATCCGTGAAAACTGGGGCGTGACCGCCCTGGGACGGCTATCCTATCAGGACGCCCGCGCCTTCGGCCTTCCGGCCAAGGACAGCAAGTGGTCCTGGACCCGCCGCGATCTTGGCGTCTACTACAAGGACGATTGCGTCCGCGTGGATGTCATCTACCAGAACGAGGATCGCTACACCCAGACCGTCAACGGCCTGAAATTGCGAGCCGATCAATCCGTGGTGCTGCGCCTAACGCTCGCCACATTGGGCGACACACTGTACAGCGATTAGAATGTCATCGCGTCGGGGGACGCGCGGTTAAGCGCGCGCCTTCCTTTGGACGCGTCTAGAGGAACGACAATACCGATGCGGTCTGCGCGTAGCGTGACAACCCTGGCGGCCAGCGCCGCCTCCATCCTCGCCTTGACCGTGGCGGGCTTCGGTTTGCCGACCCAAGCTCAGGAAGCCCCCGCCGCGCCGACGGTGGACGCGCCCGCGGCCCCGGCCGCCCGGCCCGTCAATCCGTTGTCGGAAAGCGTCGCGGCCGTCGTCAACGACGACATCATCTCCAGCTACGACCTGATGCAGCGCATGCGCCTGCTGATGGTGACGTCGGGCATGCAGCCGACCCAGGAGAACCTGCCCCAGCTGGAGCAGGAAGCCCTGCGCTCGCTGATCGACGAGCACGTCCAGATGCAGGAACTGCGCCGGGTCGAGAAAGCTCAGAAGATCACGATCATCTCCACCGACAAGGAGATCGAGGAGCAGATCCAGGACATCGCCCGGGGCAACAACATGACCCCCGAGCAGCTGACCCAGTCGCTGCAGGCCCAGGGCGTGGGCATCGACACCTGGAAGGCGCAGATCCGCGCCGACAGCAGCTGGCAGGCCTGGATCAGCGGCCGGTACGGCTCGCGCCTGCGGATCGGCGACGACCAGATCAAGGCCTTCGAACGCCGCCAGGCGGAAGCCGCCAGCAAGCCGCAGTATCAGGTCAGCGAAGTGTTCATCGACGCCGGGCGCGTCGGCGGCATGGAAGTGGCCGAGAACGGCGCCAAGCAGCTGGTCAGCCAGATGCAGCAGGGCGCGCCCTTCCCGGCCGTGGCCCGCCAGTTCTCGGCCTCGCCGACCGCGGCCAACGGCGGCGACGCGGGCTGGATCAGCCCCGGCGAAATGCCGCCCGAGGTCGACGCCGCGCTCGAGCAGCTGCGCCCCGGCCAGCTGTCGGCCCCGATCCCGGTGCGCGACGGCGTCTACATCATCTATCTGCGTGAAAAGCGCTCGGGGGCGAAGACCGCCCTGGTCGATCTCAAGCAGGTCGCCGTGGCCCTGCCCAAGGACGCCGCCCAGCCGCAGGTCGACGCCGCCCAAAAGCTGCTGGTCGATCTGAAACCCAAGCTCACCAGCTGCGAAACCCTCGAGGCCACGGCCGGCAAGATCGACGGCGTGGTGGCCGGCGATCTGGGCGAGGCCGAGATCACCGACCTGGCGCCGGCCTTCCAGGAAGCCGCCAACAGCCTCAAGGTCGGCCAGGTCTCCGACCCGATCCGCACCGACGCCGGGCTGCACCTGATCGCCGTCTGCGGCAAGCGCCAGTCGGGCGCCCAGGCGCCGAGCCACGATCAGATCGAAAATCGCCTGCGCGGCCAACAGCTTGCGCTGATCTCCAAACGTTATCTGCGAGACCTGCGCAACTCGGCGACCATCGAGACCCGGTGAAGACCACGGCCCTCGCCCTGAGCGCAGGCGATCCCGCCGGCATCGGGCCGGAGATCATCGCCAAGGCCTGGTCGGCCCTGCGGGCCGAGGGACCGCCGTTCATGGTGGTGGGCGACGCCCAGCTGCTGGCCTCGGCCGGCGGCGGGGTGAAGGTCCGCGCCGTCACCGGCCCGGTCGAGGCGATCAAGGTGTTCGGCGAGGCCCTGCCGGTCCTCGACATCCCGCTGCAGTCGCCCGTCGTGGCCGGCCAGCCGTCCAGCGCCCATGCCGCCCAGGTGATCCGCTGGATCGAGACCGGAGCGGGCCTGGCCCTGTCGGGCGCCGTGGCCGGCCTGGTCACCGCTCCCATCGCCAAGGCTCCGCTCTACGACGCCGGCTTCGCCTTTCCCGGCCATACCGAGTTCCTGGCCGAACTGACTCACGTGGGCGAGCGCCAGCCGCCGCACGGTCCGATCATGATGCTGGCGGCCCGCGACCTGCGCGCCGCCCTGGTGACCATCCACACGCCGCTGTCGGCCGTGCCCGCCGCCCTCTCGATCGACGCCATCGTCAACGCCGGCCTGGTGACGGCCGAGGCCTTGCGCAGGGACTTCGGCATCGCCGTTCCGCGCCTGGCGGTGGCGGCCCTGAACCCGCACGCCGGCGAGGGCGGCGCCCTGGGCGGCGAGGAGGCGGCGATCATCGAGCCCGCCGTCCGCGCCCTTCGAGAGCGGGGCGTCGACGTCAAGGGCCCCGCCCCCGCCGACACGCTGTTCCACGCCGAGGCCCGCGCCACCTACGACGCGGTGCTGTGCATGTATCACGACCAGGCCCTGATCCCGGTCAAGATGCTGGACTTCTGGGCCGGGGTGAACATCACCCTGGGCCTGCCGATCGTGCGCACCTCGCCCGACCATGGTACGGGTTTCGACATCGCCGGTCGGGGCCTGGCCCGGGCCGACAGCCTGATCGCCGCCATCCGCCTGGCGGCCGAGATCGCCGACCGCCGCGCCATCGCCTGAGCGATTTCAGCTTCAACCCTAAACGACGGTGAACCGCCCTCGTCCTTCGACAGGCTCAGGATGAGGGCTATGGCGAAGGCCGTTCAGTAGAAATCCTCATCCTGAGCTTGTCGCCCGGACAGTTTTAGGGGACGAGGATTGCGGTCCAAGACCTGCGAACCAGAGCATCTCGACATGACTTCGCCCACCCTCGCCGACCTGCCGCCGCTCCGCGAGGTTCTCGCCGAGCATGACCTGCTGGCCAACAAGAGCTTCGGTCAGCACTTCCTGTTGGACCTGAACATCACCCGCAAGATCGCCCGTCTGTCCGAGGTTGGCGAAGGCGACGTGGTGATCGAGGTCGGTCCCGGCCCCGGCGGCCTGACCCGGGCCCTGCTGGAGACCGGCGCGCGGGTCGTGGCGGTCGAGATGGACAAGCGGTTCGTCCCGCTGCTTGAGGATCTGGCCGCCGCCGCCGAGGGCCGCCTGACCATCGTCCAGGGCGACGCCCTGAAGGTCGACATGGCCGCCATCGCCGGCGGCCCGGCCCACATGGTCAGCAACCTGCCCTACAACGTCGGCACGCCGCTGCTGATCAACTGGCTGACCGGTCCGTTCCGGCCGCTGTCGATGACCCTGATGTTCCAGAAGGAGGTCGCCGACCGCATCGCCGCCGATGTCGACGACGACGCCTATGGCCGTCTGGCCGTGGTCTCCCAGACCGTCTGCAGCGCCAAGGTGGTCATGGACCTGCCGGCCCGCGCCTTCACCCCGCCGCCCAAGGTGGCCTCGGCCGTGGTGCGCCTGGTCCCGCTGGAGCCCGCGCCGGACAAGGCGATGGTCGCGGCCCTGGAGAAGGTCACCGCCGCCGCCTTCGGCCAGCGCCGCAAGATGCTGCGCTCCAGCCTCAAGGGCCTCGGCGGCGGCGCGCTGTGCGAGAAGGCCGGGATCAATCCGGACGCGCGGGCCGAGACGATCCCGGTCGAGGGCTTTCAGGCGCTGGCGCGCGCGGTGATGGCCTAGCTTCATCCACCGTTCATCCCGGGCGACGTCTCCTAAGGTTGAGTTTGTGCGCACGCGGACCGTTTGGGAGGATCAATGTTCACGCGCTTGCTGCTGATCTGTTAGTTTCTGGCCATCTCGAGCCTTCCGGCCCGCGCGGCGGAACAACGCCTGCCCGCCGCCTTCGCGGATGGCTCGAACCATGTCTTCCTGAAGGTCTCGATCAATAACGCGCCCGAAGCGTGGATGCTGCTCGACACCGGCACTGTCCCGTCGACTATCGACCGCGCCTACGCCCAGTCACTGGGCCTGAAGCTTGGCAAAGAGTCGAACACCGGCAAAGGCGCCGGCACGGGTCCGATCGTGATCGCCAAGACGAAGGTCCAAAGCGTTCGGGTTGGCGCGGCCACCCAGCAGGATGTCGCGTTCGAGAGCATGGTCTTCAGCTTTCCCACGCCCGATGGCCAGCCCGCCGTCGGGGTGTTGGGCTACAGCTTTTTGGCGGGGCGGATTCTGATCGTGGACTATCAGAAACGAGAGGTCCTGTTTACAGACGCCGGCTTGAGTTCCGCCCAAGGCTTTCCATTCAGGATGGTCTACAACATACCCACGGTGCGGGCCGCGCTTGGCGGCGAGCAGGTCGACGCGCTGATCGACACCGGCGGCTATTACGACGTGCTACTCACCCCACCCGCGGCGAAGCGCCTGGGGCTGGAGAAGGCGATGGCCGACGGCGCGGCGGCTACCGGCTTCGGCTATGGCGGCGCGCAGGACTACAAGCTGGGCAAGGGGCCGGACCTTTCGCTCGGCGATCTGGTCAAGCCCAGCCCCGCTATCGCCTTCATCCCGCTGCCGATTAAGATCGACGGCGCCTTGGGAACGGTCTTCCTGAAGGACTACCGAATGACCCTCGACTATCCCGCCAAACGCGTCCTGTTCGAGCGCTGAGGCCCTAGATCTCTTCCTTCAGCAGATCCGCCACCAGATTGCCGATCCACGGGTTGCGCGAGCGCTTCTGGCGTTCGGCGTGGTAGATGTGGGCCAGGTCCGAATAGGCCTTGTCGAAGTCGTCGTTGAGGATGACGTAGTCGAACTGCTCCCAGGCGGCGACCTCGTCCTTGGCGCGGGCCAGGCGGCGGTGGATGACCTCTTCGCTGTCCTGGCTGCGGGCGTGCAGGCGGCGGCTCATCTCGGCCAGGGACGGCGGCAGGATATAGACCAGGACGCTGTCCTGCCCGGCCTGCTTGTGGACCTTCATCGCACCCTGGAAGTCGATGTCGAACAGCACGCTCTCGCCGCGGTCCAGCGCCTCCATGATCGGCCCGCGCGGGCTGCCATAGTGGTTGCCGTAGACCTCGGCCCATTCCAGGAACGCGTCGTCCTGGATCATCACCTGGAACTTGTCGTGGCTGACGAAATGGTAGTCGCGGCCGTCGTGCTCGCCCGGACGCGGCTCGCGGGTGGTGGCGCTGATCGACAGGTGCAGGTCGTTGTGGTCGGCCACCAGGCGGCGGGTCAGCGAGGTCTTGCCCACGCCCGACGGCGCCACGACCATCAGCAGCAGGCCGCGCGTGCGTCCATGCGGATTATTCGACATTCTGAACCTGTTCCCGGAATTGCTCGATCGTGGCCTTCAGATCCAGGCCGTGCGCGGTCAGCGCCGACAGCGCCGACTTGCTGCAGAGGGTGTTGGCCTCGCGCATGAACTCCTGGGACAGGAAGTCCAGGCGACGGCCCGCGGCCGCGTCGGCGGCCAGCAGGGCGCGCGCCGCGACCACGTGGCTGGCCAATCGGTCCAGTTCCTCGCGGACATCGGCCTTCACGGCCATGGCGGCGGCTTCCTGGACGATGCGCTCCTCCGAGGCGGCCTCGCCGATCAGCTCGGCCAGCTTGCGGGCGTAGCGGTCCTTGAGCACGGCCGGCTGGCCGGCGGCTTCCTGCGACGCCAGGACGGTCAGGGCCTCGATCCGGTCGACCGCGCCGGCCAGGATGGGGGCCAGGGCGGCGCCCTCCTCCAGCCGCGCGACCTTCAGCCCGTCCAGGGCCTGGCCGATCGTGGCGGCCATGGCGGCCTCGACCTCGGCGCGATCCTCGGCGGCTTCGTCCTCCTCGCGGGCTTCGATCACGCCGCGAAGGGCCAGCAGGCCGTCCAGGGACGGCTTGGCGACCATGCCGGTGGCGACATAGGGCGCGCCGGCCTTCAGGTAGCGCTCGATCATCTCGACATTGATCTGCACGGCCGCCTGGGCCTCGATCCGTTTGGCCTGCAGGTTGACGGTCAGTTGGCCGCGCTGGAAGCGGGCCTGGGCCCCGTCGCGGGCCGCGCGGTCCAGGCTCTCGAAGCCCGGCGGGCCGCGAAAGCGGGTCTCCAGATTGCGGCCGTTGACGCTGCGCGCCTCCACCGCCCACGACCAGGCCCCGTGCGAGCCCTCGACGCGGGCGAAGCCGGTCATGCCTGACAGCGCCATATCAGCCTCCGGCGAGCGGGATCTTGGACGTCACGGGACCCGCCGTCTTCGCGCGTTCGACCTGCCGCCACTTGGCGACATTGCGCTCGTGTTCCTCGTAGGTCGAGGCGAAGACGTGCCCGCCCGTGCCGTCGGCGACGAAATAGAGGTCGTCGCTCTTCATCGGATTGAGCACGGCCTCCAGAGCGGCCTTGCCCGGATTGGCGATCGGGGTCGGCGGCAGGCCGTCGATCAGATAGGTGTTGTAGGGCGTCTGGCGCTGCAGTTCCGACAGCAGGATGCCCCGGCCCAGCGGCCGTCCGCGGGTCAGGCCGTAGATGATCGTCGGATCGCTGCCCAGGCGGACGCCCTGGCGCAGGCGGTTGATGAACACCGCCGCCACGTGCGGGCGCTCGCGGGCCAGGCTGGTTTCCTTCTCGACGATCGAGGCCAGGGTCACGGCCTGGTCCTTGGTCTCGAAAGGCAGGCCCGGCTGGCGTTCGGCCCACAGCCGGTCGAGCAGTTCGTCGCGGTCGTCCATCATCCGCTGCAGCACCGCCGAGCGGTCCTCGCCGCGTTGGACCTGGTAGGTCTCGGGCAGCACCGAACCCTCTGGCGGGGTCGGCGCGGTGCCGGTCAGCTCCGGGGCCCGCATCAGGATGTCGACCACCATGTCCGAGGTCAGGCCCTCGGCGATGGTCACGTGGTGCCGGACGATCTTGCCGTCGCGGATCTTGGTCAGCACCTGGCGCAGCGAGGCGCGGGAGGGGAACTCGTATTCGCCGGCCTTCAGCTTGCGTGCCGCGCCGGTGGTCTGGGCGGCGGTCAGGAACAGCGAGGACGAGCGGATCACCCCCGCCTGCTCCAGGGCCCCGGCGATCTCGGGCAGGCTGGCGCCGCGCCGCAGGACGACGGTGGTGACCTCGCCCGAACGCGCGGTCGGTCCCGGGCCCTGATAGACCCACATCGCGCCCAGCACGACCACCATGGCCGTCAGGCCCAGCATGGTCAGCAGGCCCGCGCCCATGGCCGCGATGCGGCGGCCGACCGGCGCGGATTCGCGGCGGCGCGGGCTGGCCTTGCGGGAAGCCCCCGTCTTGGGCGTCGGGCGCGGCGCGCGGCGCTGAGGCGGGGCTTTGCGGCTCACGGGACTTTGCGGAACACGACCGAGGCGTTGGTGCCGCCGAAGCCGAAGCTGTTGGACACCGCCACGTCGATCTTGTGCGGCACGGCCTTGTTCGGCGCCAGGTTCATGGCGACGTGCACGTCCGGATTGTCCAGGTTGATGGTCGGCGGCGCGATCTGGTCGCGGATCGCCAGGACCGAGAAGATCGCCTCGATCGCGCCGGCCGCGCCCAGCAAGTGGCCGGTCATCGACTTGGTCGAGGACATCACCACGTTCTTGGCGTGATCGCCCAGGAAGCGCTCGACGGCCCCGGCCTCGATGCCGTCGGCCATGGTCGAGGTGCCGTGGGCGTTGACATAGTCGATGTCCGAGGGTTTCAGCCCCGCGTCCTTCACGGCCGCCGACAGGGCCCGGAAGCCGCCGTCGCCGTCTTCCGCCGGGGCGGTGATGTGATAGGCGTCGCCCGACAGGCCGTAGCCGATCACCTCGGCATAGATCTTGGCCCCGCGCGCCTTGGCGTGCTCGTACTCTTCCAGGACGACGACGCCGGCGCCCTCGCCCATCACGAAGCCGTCGCGGTCCTTGTCATAGGGGCGCGAGGCCTTCTCCGGAGTGTCGTTGAAGGCGGTGGCCACGGCGCGGCAGGCGATGAAGCCGGCCATGCCGACCTTGCAGACGGCCGCTTCGGCGCCGCCGGCGATCATCACGTCGGCGTCGCCGTACTTGATCAGCCGCGTGGCGTCGCCGATGGCGTGGGCGCCGGTGGCGCAGGCCGTCACCACGGCGTGGTTGGGGCCCTTGAAGCCATAGCGGATCGAGACCTGGCCCGAGATCAGATTGATCAGCGCCGAGGAGATGAAGAACGGGCTGATGCGGCGCGGGCCCTTGGCCTCGAGCTCCAGGGCGGTGTCGGCGATCGTCGACAGGCCGCCGATGCCCGAGCCGAGAATCACCCCGGTCCGATACCGGTCTTCCTCGGTTTCCGGGACCCAGCCCGAATCCTTCACCGCTTCGTCCGCGGCGGCGACGCCGTACAGGATGAAGTCGTCGACGCGCTTCTGGTCGCGCGGGCTCATGGTCAGGTCGGGATTGAACGATCCCTCGACATCGGGACCGCCGCCGCCGCGTCCGTCGACCCGCGGCACCTCGCAGGCCACCTGACAGCCGTATTCCGTCGGATCGAAGGCCGAGATCCTGTTGGCGCCGGACTTGCCGGCCAGGATGTTCTTCCAGGTGACATCGACGCCCTGACCCAGGGGGGTCAGAAGGCCAAGCCCGGTGACGACGACTCTACGCATGGATCACTCCCAACCTTCGCATCGCGGACATATGGGGACGCTGACGAATCCGACACGGCCCCGAATCCCCATTTGGACCCGCGAATCTCGGCCACATACGAAAACCGCCGCGCGCACGATGGCAAGAGCCCGTGCGACGCGGCGGTTGATAGTCCTGTTCGCAGAAATACGCGAACCCGACGCCTTAGGCGCCGGTCTTTTCCGTGATGAACTTCACGGCGTCACCGACGGTCTGGATGTGCTCGGCGGCGTCATCCGGAATTTCGATGTCGAATTCTTCTTCGAACGCCATGACCAGCTCGACGTTGTCGAGGCTGTCGGCGCCCAGGTCGTCGATGAAGCTGGCCTTTTCGGTGACCTTTTCCGGATCGGCGTCCAGGTGCTCGATGACGATCTTACGCACGCGCTCGAGAATGTCGGACATTCTGTTAGTCCCTCGTTTTGAATCTTGCAGTTCCGTGGATGGCTTTGGCGAACCTTCACCAGCCACGGGAATTGTCGGGCCACCGCCTATCACGTTCTTTTTCGAGTGACTAGCGGCACGTCCGGTTAGAAATGTGGGCTTTCGTCTTTCCAAGCAGAACGCGACGAGCCCGGGATAAAGACGATACGTCAGATCATGGCCATGCCGCCGTTGACGTGCAAGGTCTGACCCGTGACGTAACCGCCCTGGTCACTGGCCAGGTAAACGCAGGCTGCGGCGATATCGCTCCCCTCCCCCAGGCGGCCGGCCGGAATGGTCGCCAGGATGCCGGCCTTCTGCTGGTCGGTCAGGGCGTCGGTCATCGGGCTGGCGATGAAGCCGGGGGCGACGCAGTTCACCGTCACGTTGCGGCTGGCCAGTTCCTGGCCCAGAGCCTTGGAGAAGCCGATCATGCCGGCCTTGGAGGCGGCGTAGTTGGTCTGGCCCGCATTGCCGGTGACGCCGACGATCGAGGTGATGCCGATGATCCGGCCCGAACGGCGCTTCATCATGCCCTTGGCGGCGGCGCGCGACAGGCGGAAGTAGCCTTCCAGGTTCACCTTGATCACGGTCTCCCAGTCCTCGTCCTTCATGCGCACGATCAGGCCGTCGCGGGTGATGCCGGCGTTGGCGATCACGATGTCCAGCGGCGCGCCGGCGGCTTCCTCGGCCTTGGCGACCAGGCCGTCGACCTGTTCGGCGTCCGAGAGATTGGCCGCCACGAACGAGACGCGCTCGCCGAACTGGGCCGCCAGCTCGGCCAGGGCCGATTCGCGGGTGCCCGAGAGCACGACATGGGCGCCTTGCCCGTGCAGGGCCTTGGCGATGGCCCCGCCGATGCCGCCCGTGGCGCCGGTGACGAGGGCGGTCTTGCCGGTGAGATCGAACATTTTGGGTTTCCTCCCCAAGGAAAGAATGGGGTTAGAGGGATTTCGCGAAGGCTTCGAGGTCGGCCGGGCTGTTCAGCGGAACGGCTTCGGCGTCCGGAGCGATCCGCTTGGCCATGCCCGACAGCACCTTGCCGGCCCCGGCCTCGGCGAAGCGGGTGACGCCGCCTTCATTGGCCAGCCAGGTCATGCTCTCGCGCCAGCGGACGCGGCCGGTGACCTGCTCGACCAGCAGCTTGCGGATGACGTCCGGATCGTGGACCGGCGCGGCGGTGACGTTGGCCACCAGCGGCGCGCGCGGGGCGATGATCGTGGTCTTCGACAGCGCTTCGGCCATCTCGTCGGCCGCCGGCTGCATCAGCGGGCAGTGGAAAGGGGCCGAGACGTTCAGCGGAATGGCCCGCGCGCCCAACTCCTTGGCCTTCTCGATGGCCTTGTCGACGGCCGCCTTGGCGCCGGAGATCACCACGTTGCCGTTGTTATTGTCGTTGGCCACGACGCAGACCCCGACTTCCGAGCCGGCGGCGGCGGCCGCTTCGGCCAGGGCCAGGTCGGTCTTGGGGCCGATCAGCGAGGCCATCGCGCCCTCGCCCACCGGCACGGCGCGCTGCATGGCCTGGCCGCGCAGCTTCAGCAGGCGGGCGGTGTCGGCCAGGGTGATCGCGCCGGCGGCGGCCAGGGCGCTGTATTCGCCCAGGCTGTGGCCGGCCACGAAGGCGGCCTTGTCGATTCCGACGCCGAATTCCTTCTCCAGCACCCGGCTCACGGCCAGGCTGACGGCCATCAGGGCCGGCTGGGCGTTCTCGGTCAGGGTCAGGTCGCCCTCGGGGCCCTCGATCATCAGCTTGAACAGCTTCTGGCCCAGGGCGTCGTCGACCTCCTGGAAGACCTCGCGGGCGGTGGCGAAGGCCTGGGCGAGATCGGCGCCCATGCCGACCGTCTGGCTGCCCTGTCCCGGGAAAATGAAAGCGATGCTCATGGAAGCCCGCGCCTCTTTCTAAAGATTCAGGGGCGGAGGGTTAGGCCATCGAACGCGGGGCGGCAAGTCGGCCCGAATGTTCAGCCCAGCCAGGGTCCGCCCGGCGGTCCCCAGCCCCAGACCGGCATCGGCGGGTTGTCGGCGGGCGCCTCGACGCCGGGCGCTGAGTTGATCACCGCCAGCCGCGTGCCCCACTCCAGGTAGCCGACGAAGGCGGCGCGGAATTCCGGATCCGCCGGCAGGCCGACCGCGTCGGCGGTGTCCAGCATCAGCGAAACCCAGGCCCGGCGCTGCTCTTCGGTCAGATGGCGGCCCAGGTGATGGCCGATCATCGCGGCGTGTCCGCCGCCGGCCTCGCTGTAGGCCTTGGGACCGCCGAACACCTCGGTGACGAAGGCGGCCACGTGCTCGGCGTGGCGCGGGTTCATGCCGGCGAACACCGGGGCCAGCACCGGATCGTCGGGCACGGCGGCGTAGAAGGCCTCGAACAGCGCCCGGAACCGGTCGGGCCCGCCCGCCCAGGCCGCCAGGGTGGGGATTTCCGTCTCGCCGAGCGCCATGTCCGCCTCCCGTTTACGCCTTTCGTCTTAGGGGCGCAGGTTGGCGTTTGGAAGGCGAAGGAATGGCGTTATTGAAAACATGCGCAGTCGGTTGCGCCCTCGCCTTCCGTTGGAGCCTACGCATGCAACGCCTGCTTACCGGTCTCGCTCTCTGCGGCGCCCTCCTGGCCGCCTCGCCCGCCCTGGCCGCCCTCAAGGTCGGCGACAAGGCCCCCGACTTCACCGCCCCCGCCGCCCTGGCCGGCAACGACTTCTCCTTCACCCTGTCCCAGGCGCTGAAGAAGGGTCCTGTGGTGCTGTACTTCTTCCCGGCCGCCTACACCTCGGGCTGCACGGCCGAGGCCCACGAATTCGCCGAGGCCACGCCCGAGTTCGAGAAGCTGGGCGCGACGGTGATCGGCGTCACCGCCGGCAATGTCGAGCGCATCAAGGACTTCTCCAAGGAGCACTGCCGCGACAAGTTCGCGGTCGCCGCCGCCAATCCGGCCCTGATCAAGACCTACGACGTCGTGCTGCCGATGAAGGACACCCTGTCCAACCGCACGTCCTATGTCATCGCCCCCAGCGGCAAGATCCTGCTGGCCTACAGCGACCTGAACTTCCAGGGCCACGTCACCAACACCATGGACGCGGTGAAGGCCTACAAGGCCGGCAAGCTGAAATAATTCCGGTTTCGACCAGCCTCTTGCGAAATCGGCGCGCGCGGGTCGGATCGGTCCGCGCGTGTTTCGTCTAGAGTGTCGGCCATGGGCGACACGATCCTCTTCGAAACCCTGGCCCGCGGCGTCGCCATCGGCGGTTTCGCGGTCACCGGACTGGGCCTGGTCCTGGATCGGCGCACGACTCCTGCGCGCTGGGTCGGCGGGCTGTTCTTCCTCGGCGCCATGGCCCATGTGATCGAGGGCTACAGGCCGGGCGGCGTGGCCGTGGCCTCCCCGATCGTCTGCGCGCTGTCGGTGGCGACCACCGGTCTGTTCTGGGCCCTGGCCTACGCCCTGTTTGCCGACGAGCGACGCTTCTCGCCGCATCGTCTGTGGCCGGCCGTGGGGCTGGTGGCGCTGTGGTTCCTGGCCCGGTCCATGCCGCCGACGATCTGCAAGCCGTTCTGGCTGGTCTTCAACCTGGCCTCGGCCGGACTGGTGCTGCACGCCCTGCTGGTGATCTGGCGCGGCTGGCGCGACGACCTTGTGGCTCAGCGTCGCCGCATACGGGGGCCGGTGATGATCACCGCCGCCGGCTACATCCTGCTGCTCAGCATTCGGGACATGGCCTGGATCGGCGGCCTGCCGGGGCTGCCCGCCGCCGGCCTGCTGCAATCGCTGACCCTGGCCGCCCTGTCCGTGGCCGCCTCCGTCGCCCTGCTGCGCGCCGAACCGCTTCTGGTGGTGGCGTCCAAGGCCGGCGAAGCGGCGACGCCGCCGCCCGCGCCTCTGATGGACCTGACCCCCGCCGACCGCCTGGTTCTGGCCCGGTTGGAGACCGCCATGGATCAGGACGAGGTCTGGCGCGGCGAGGACCTGTCGATCAGCGCCTTGGCGGCGCTGGTCGGCGCGCCCGAGCACCGCCTGCGCCGGTTGATCAACGGCGTGTTGGGCCACCGCAACTTCGCCGACTACGTCAACGGCCGGCGGATCGAGGCGGCCAAGACCGCCCTCGCCGCCCCCGACCTGGCCCTGAAGTCGATCTCGACCATCGCCTACGACCTGGGCTTCGCCTCGCTGGGCCCGTTCAACCGCGCTTTCCGGGTCGCGACGGGCGTCACCCCGACCGAATGGCGGAGCGCCAATACGCCCGTCCCCACGCGGCTGCGGCTGGTCGAAACCGGCGGTCCTTCGCCGAAAGCCGACAAGACCGCCTGATTTCGCGATCGGCGCGACGGGCCCGGACAGCCGCGTCTTCCTCGGGACATCACTCATCCGAGGACCATCCGATGTCGTTCCTTCTCCCCTTCGCCGAACACTGGCTGCAAGGTGTCTTCACCGACGTCAGCCGCTACGTGATCTTCGCGGTCGGCGTCTGGCTGGCGCTGTGGGGCGTGCTGGCGGCCCCGCTGGCCGGTCGCAAAATTCGCGAGGGCCGCCCGCCGGCGCGCCAACTGCTGATCGAGTTCGCCACCTCGATCCGGTCGATCATGATCTTCTCGACGGTCGGCCTGCTGAGCTTCGGCCTGTTCCGCGCCGGCCTGATGCACGGTCCCTACATCGCCCGCGAGTGGGGACCGGCCTGGTTCTGGACCAGCCTGGCGCTGATGATCGTCGGCCACGACGCCTGGTTCTACTGGACCCACCGGCTGATCCACGACCGGAGGCTTTTCCGGGTCTTTCACCGCCGTCATCACCGCTCAAACAGCCCCTCGCCGTTCACCGCCTACAGCTTCGATCTGGGCGAGGCGGCGATCAACGCGCTGTTCGTGCCGTTGTGGATGCTGCTGGTCCCCACCCAGTGGCCGGTCGCGGGGCTGTTCATGCTGCACCAGATCGTCCGCAACACCCTGGGCCACAGCGGCTACGAGCTGTTTCCGGCCACCCGCGACGGCCGCCCGCTGCTGCCCTGGATGACGACCGTGACCCATCACGACCTGCACCACGCCCAGGCCGGCTGGAACTACGGGCTCTATTTCACCTGGTGGGACCGGATGATGGGCACCGAGAACCCGCGCTATCTGGAGCGGTTCGCCCAGGCCGTGCGGCGTCAGGGACGCGAGGCGGAGATCAAGGCGGTGGAGGCCGCCTGAGGCCTACCAGGTGGCGCGGACCAGCTTGACCATCAGCCGGCCGTCCTGGACCCGCTCGTCGTCGGCGCGCAGGCTGACGGTGAACTCGGCGGGCAGGTCGAACGGCCGGGTCAGGCTGAAATCGACCCCCTCCTGGCCCGTCGTGCCGCCGCCCACGGCGATCGAGGCGACCGGACGGCCGTCCAGGGTCAGTTCGGACCGCACATTGGCCCGGGTCACCGGCGTGCGGCCGCGCAGATAGACCGGCTGGACGGCGTTCATGTTCATCGACAGGCGCACATAGTTGGTCTTGGGCAGCAGGCCGAAGCCGAACGAGCGGGCCAGGGACGAGCGGATCGCCGCCTCGCGGGCGTTCCATGACGCTCCGACGCCGACCGCCCGATTGGTGGTGACGTGCTCGTCGGGCTTCTGGTTCAGGTTGAGGGCGAAATCATAGGTCGGGTCGTCGAGGTTCCCGGCCACCTTGGCGGTGAAGGTCGCCTTCTCGGCGTCGCTCGACAGGTCCAGCGTCTGGGCGGCCGAATAACCCTGGAAACGGCCGTCCGCGCCCCACACCGCCAGGTCGGGTTTGCGCACGATGTCGCCCGCCGTCGCCGGCGCGGCGAAGGTGGCGGTCGCGGCCACGGCCGCGATCAGGGACGCAAGTGCTCGGAACCCCATGAACTCCCGATAGCATAAGCCTTTGCGGGTCCAAAGAACCTGGTCGACAAATTTGTATGACAACTGTTTGCCGCCCGGTTTCCGAGCGGTTCGCGACCGCACGGATTTCCGGCGGGCGTCGCGCCGTCGGCGGCCCCTGGCGGTTTCGCAGGGTTTCCTTGCCTTCGCGCGGCCTTTCGGCTATTAGCGCGCCCTCTCACGGATGGCGGTCTTGCACGCAGCCCTTTGGGTCGGGATTTCCCGCTCGGCATGCAGGATCCATCGTGATCGACGGACTTCCGCCGTCGCTCGCGCCGCCTTCCAAGCCGGAAGAAGGAAAACATGGCGTTCTACGAACACGTGGTCATCGCGCGGCAGGATATCTCGCCGCAACAGGCCGAAGCTCTGAATGAGCAACTCAAGGCTCTCCTGGAAGAAAATGGCGGTCACATCGCCAAGATCGAATACTGGGGCCTGCGTAACCTCACCTATCGCATCAAGAAGAACCGCAAGGGCCACTACTCCCTGCTCGCCATCGACGCTCCGGCCGCGGCCGTGAAGGAGATGGAACGTCAGCTGCTGATCAATGAAGACGTGCTGCGCTTCATGACCATCCGCGTCGAAGAGCTGGACCTGGAACTGTCGCCGGTTCTGGCCCGTCGCGATCGCGAACGTGGCGAGCGCACCGAGCGCCCGCGCGACGATTTCGCGCCGGCCGCGTAAGGGAGAAGAGAGATCATGACCGATACCACTGCTCCCGAAGCCGGCGCTCCCGCCGCCGGCGCTGGCGCTCGCCGCCCGTTCTTCCGTCGCCGCAAGGTTTGCCCGTTCTCGGGCGCCAACGCGCCGAAGATCGACTACAAGGACGTGAAGCTGCTGCAGCGTTACGTCTCCGAACGCGGCAAGATCGTGCCGTCGCGCATCACCGCGGTGTCGGCCAAGAAGCAACGCGAACTGGCCAAGGCCATCAAGCGCGCCCGCTTCCTGGCTCTGCTCCCCTACGTCGTGAAGTAAGGGAGACACCACGATGAAAGTCATTCTGCTCGAACGCGTCGAAGGCACCGGCGTTCTTGGCGACGTCGTCACGGTGAAGGACGGCTTCGCCCGTAACTTCCTGCTGCCGCGCCACAAGGCCCTGCGCGCCAACTCGACCAACCTGAAGTCCTTCGAAGCTCAGCGCGCTGAGATCGAAGCCCGCAACGTCAAGAACCGCGAAGCCGCTGGCAAGTCGGGCGAAAGCCTGGACGGCAAGCAGTACGTGATGATCCGTCAAGCCGGCGAAAGCGGCCAGCTGTACGGTTCGGTCGCGGGCCGCGACGTCGCCGACGCCATCAAGGCCGAAGGCGGCAAGGTCGACCGCTCGATGATCGTGCTGGACAAGCCGATCAAGACGCTGGGCGTCCACGAAGTGAAGGTGAAGCTGCACGCTGAAGTGACCGTCACGGTCACCCTCAACATCGCGCGCAGCCAAGACGAAGCCGATCGCCAAGCGCGCGGCGAAAACGTCATCGCCGCTCAGTTCGAGGAAGACCGCGCCGCTGACGCCGAAGCCGCCCAAGACATGGCCGAAGGCGGCGCCGGTTCGTTCGAAGGCGACCACTACGAAGCCTAACCGCCTCGTAGACGCATAGAAAAACTGCAAAAACGGCGTGGAGAAATCCGCGCCGTTTTTTTCTGCGCGTTTAACCAGAATTGCTCAGCTTGTGAGCGAATACACGCATCCCCATCCTTTCCTTAGGGGGAGACGGGCTCCTCCGCTTCCGGAACAAAAGGCCCAGAGCCGCCGGGAGCCATGCGAGGGGATTTCGTCATGCATTTTAGAAGCTTCCTGATGGCCGCCGCTTCCGTCGCGGCCGTGGCCGGCGCCGCCCAGGCCCAAGACGTCGCGCCAGCCGATGACACCACAGCGGTCGATCAGGTGGTCGTCACCGGCACCCGGGTCGCCCGCTCGCGGCTCGACACCGTCTCGCCGGTCGACGTCGTCGACAACAAGGCCCTGACCCGGCAGGGCACGCCGGAACTGGCCCAGGCCCTGGCCAACCTGGCGCCGTCGCTCGACTTCCCCCGCCCGGCGGTGACCGACGGCACTGACTCGGTGCGCCCGGCCACCCTGCGCGGCCTGTCGCCCGACCAGACGCTGGTGCTGCTGAACGGCCACCGCGCCCACACCGCCGCCCTGGTCAACATCAACGGCTCGATCGGCCGCGGTTCGGCGCCGTTCGATCTCAACACCATCCCGACCGCCGCCCTGGACCGCGTCGAGATCCTGCGCGAAGGCGCGGCGGCCCAGTACGGGTCGGACGCCATCGCCGGGGTGATCAATCTGCGCCTACGCGAGGCGAGCCACGGCGGCGGCGCCAGCGCCACCTACGGCATCTACGACACCGAGGTGAAGACGACCCGGAATCGCGACGGCCGCACGGCCCACGACGGCCCCACCTACAGCGCCTCGCTGTGGCAAGGCTTCGCCCTGCCCAACGACGGCTTCCTGACACTGACCGGCGAATATTCGTTCCGCAATCCGACGAACCGCGCCGACCTGGACCTCCGCGTCTCGCCCCGGAAGGTGACGGGCGTCTACGGCGACCCGCAGGTCGAGACCAAGACCATCTACGCCAATTTCGGTCTGCCGTTGAACGACGCGTGGAGCCTGTACGGTCTGGCCGGCTACCAGAACCGCAAGGGCGAAAGCTCGGCCTTTCCGCGCCTGGCCGACAACGCGAACAACTATGTCAGCGTCTATCCGACCGGCTACGTGCCGCGGATCACCACCAAGATCGACGACTACAACCTGGCCTTCGGGACCAAGGGCGTGATCGGCGGCTTCAACGTCGACGCCAGCGTCACCCACGGCGAAAACAAGGTCGAATACGGCACGATCAACTCGCTGAACGCCTCGCTGGGCCCGAGCTCGCCAACCCGCTTCAAGGACGGGTCGATGCAGTACGGCCAGACCGTGGCGGCCATCGACGTCAACCGCCCCTTGGAGCTGTTCGGCTTCGCCAAGCCCAGCACGCTGGCCTTCGGGATCGAGTATCGCGACGAGAGCTACAAGATCGAGGCCGGCGAAACCGCGTCGTGGGTCAACGGCGGCAACGGCAAGGGCGCCGGCGCCCAGGGCTTCCCCGGCTTCCGTCCGGCCAACGAGGTCGACGTCAGCCGCAACGCCACCAGCCTCTATGTCGACCTGGACAACCAGATCACCGACAAGCTCGATATCGACCTGGCCGCCCGCTACGAGGACTATTCGGACTTCGGCTCGACCACGACCGGCAAGATCGCGGCCCGCTACGACTTCACCGACAACTTCGCCCTGCGCGGCGCGTTCTCGAGCGGCTTCCGGGCGCCGGCCCTGCAGCAGCAGTACTTCACCACCACCTCGATCAACATCATCGCCGGCGGGGCGGCGGTGGACGTCGGCACCTTCCCGGCCACCAGCGCCACGGCCGCCGCCCTCGGCGCCAAGCCGCTGGAGCCGGAAAAGTCGAAGAACTATTCGCTGGGCGCGGTCTACCACAAGGGTCCGTTCGAACTGACGGTCGACGCCTATCAGATCGACATCGACAACCGCATCGTGCTCTCGGAGAACATCCAGGGCGTGAACGGCGGCACGCCCACCCAGCAGGCGATCTACAACCTGCTGCAGCCGTTCGGCGTCACCACGGCCCGGTTCTTCGTCAACGGCGTGGACACCACCAGCAAGGGTGTCGACGTGGTGGCGCGCTACCGCCTCGACGCCGACGCGGCCGGCCGCTTCGACTTGACCCTGGCGGCCAACTACAACCAAACCGACGTCAACAAGGTGCCGACCACCAGCACCCTGTCAGGCCTGCCCGTGCCCCCGCCCCTGTTCGCCAGGGTCAACATCCTGACCTACGAGCAGGGCACGCCCGACCACAAGCTGGTGGCCGCCGGCGACTGGAGCAACGGCCCGTGGGGCGCGACCCTGCGCGGCACGGCTTATGGCTCGGTGCTGATCCCCAACGCCACCCCGTCGCTGGACTACAAGTCCGGCGCCAAGACCGTCTGGGACGCCGAGGCCCGCTACACCTTCCTCAAGGACGTCACCTGGGCCTTGGGCGTGAACAACCTGTTCGACGAGTACCCCGACCGGGCCCCGGCGCCGGTCAACACGACCGGGGTGGTGGCCTTCCCCAGCTACTCGCCGTTCGGCTTCAACGGGCGCTTCCTCTACACCCGCCTGAGCTACAGCTGGTAAGTCCTTGAACCCTTTGGGCTAAGCGTCATGGGGCGCGGCGAGCGATCGCCGCGCCCCTTCTACGTCCGCTTCTGACGCAGCGTTATCCTAGAGAACATACATAAAACATCCCCGTTCATCTGAAGCCTCACCCGTCGCCCCCAACAACCGTTCGCGTTAACTTCCGCCGATGTCCCTCGTGCCTGCTCTAGACCTCCGCCCACCCTCCGCGATGGGCGACATCGTCGTCTCCGTCGCGCCCCACAATCTGGAGGCCGAACAGGCGCTGCTGGGCGTGCTGCTGTACGACAACGCGGCCTACGAGCGCCTGACCGACAGCCTGCAGGGCCGCCATTTCTACGAACCCTTCCACGCGCGGCTGTTCAGCGCGATCGAGACCCACATCCGCAAGGGCCAGCTGGCCGAGCCGATCCTGCTGGCCGACGAATTCAAACATGACCCGGCGTTCGAGGAGCTGGGCGGCCTGCGCTACCTGGCCGACCTGGTCGACAGGGCCCCGCCCGCCGCCAATGTCGGCGACTACGCCCGCGCCGTGTTCGACCTGGCCCTGCGCCGCGACCTGATCCGCATCGGCGGCGAGATCGCCTCCACCGCCCACGGCGGCGTCAGCAAGGACGACGTCAAGCTTCCGGCCCGCGACCAGATCGAGGCGGCCGAACAGCAGCTCTACACCCTGGCCGAAAGCGGCGCGGCCAGCTCCGGTTTCGTCAGCTTCGGCGAAGCCCTGCGCGGCGCGGTCGAGATGACCGCCGAGGCCTACAGCCGCGACGGCGGCATGTCGGGCCTGGCCAGCGACCTGATCGACCTGGACACCAAGATCGGCGGCCTGCACCCCTCGGACCTGATCGTGCTGGCCGGTCGTCCGTCGATGGGCAAGACGGCCCTGGCCACCAACATCGCGTTCAACGTCGCCAAGAAGTACGCCTGGGAGCCCCAGCCCGACGGCACCAAGAAGACCGTCAGCGGCGGCGTCGTGGCCTTCTTCTCGCTGGAAATGAGCGCCGAGCAGCTGGCCCTGCGTATGCTGGCCGACGCGTCCGGCGTGTCGGGCGACAAGCTCCGCAAGGGGGAAATCGACGCCAGCGAGTTCGGCCGGGTGCGCGACGCGGCCATCGAGCTGCAGGAAGCCCCGCTCTATATCGACGCCACTGGCGGCATCTCGATCGCCAAGCTGACCGCCCGGGCCCGCCGCCTGAAGCGCCAGGTCGGCCTGGACCTGGTCGTGGTCGACTACCTGCAGCTGGTCACCGGCTCGGATCTTGGATCCAACGCCAACCGCGTGCAGGAAGTCTCGCAGATCACCATGGGCCTGAAGGCCCTGGCCAAGGAGCTGGCCTGCCCGGTCATCGCCCTGTCGCAGCTGTCGCGTCAGGTCGAGCAGCGTGAAGACAAGCGCCCCCAGCTGTCCGACCTTCGCGAATCCGGCTCGATCGAGCAGGACGCCGACATGGTCTGGTTCGTCTATCGCGAAAGCTATTACGTCGGCCGCTCCGAGCCGCGCGAGGGCACGCCCGAGCACTTGCAATGGCAGGAGGACATGGACCGCCTGCAAGGCCTGGCCGAGGTGATCATCGCCAAGCAGCGTCACGGCCCCATCGGCACCGTGCGCCTGTCGTTCAACAGCGACACCACCCGCTTCGGCAACCTCGCCCGCGACCACTACTTCCATCAGATGCGCAGCGGCGGCGAGGAATAGCGTTTGCGGATTTGACGCGGGCAGCCGGTCTCGGCCACGGTGTCGGGACCCGCTGAACGAGGCCGCGAATGGATTTCAGTCCCCTGCCGACATCCACGGTCGTCGGCGCGTTCCTGCTGGCTTTCCCGGCGCTCTTCTCGATCGTCAATCCGGTCGGGGCCTCGCTGATCTTCCACCAGGTCCTGGCTGACCGCACCTCGCAAGAGCGCCATCGGCTGGCCTTCCGGATCGCGACCTACGCCCTGGCCATCCTGCTGGGATCGCTGCTGCTGGGCGGCTACATCCTCAACTTCTTCGGGGTCAGCCTGGGAGCCTTGCGCGTGGCCGGCGGGCTGGTGGTGGCGATCCGGGCCTGGGGCCTGCTGATGCAGCCCGAGGCGCACGAGGACCGCAAGAGCGACGCGGCCTCGCCCGCCGAGCGCCGAACCGACGACATCGCCTTTTTTCCCCTGACCATGCCGTTCACGACCGGGCCGGGTTCGATCGCCGTCGCCATCGCCCTGTCGTCGCAGCGGCCGGCCGGCGGGCACACGGTGATCCCGTTCTTCCTGGGCGCCAGCCTTGGCGCCGTGGCCGTCGCCCTGCTGGTTTGGGGCCTCTATCGAGCGTCCGACCGGGTCATGGCCCTGCTGGGCGTGTCAGGCGCGCGGGTCATGTCGCGGCTGGTCGCCTTCCTGCTGCTGTGCATCGGGGTTCAGATCCTGGCCAGCGGGATCGAGAGCCTGGCGGCCGACTTCCTGACGCGACACCCTCTGCACTGAAACACCACGCCATCCGCGCTGGCTTTGGGCGGCGCGCTCGGCTACGCCCTGCCCCGTGACCGAAACCAGCCGCCTCACCCTCGACCTCGACGCCCTGGCGTCCAACCACGCCGTGCTCAAGGCCGCCGCCGCCAACGCCTCCCATGGGGGGGCCGAGATCGCGCCGGCCGTGAAGGCCGACGCCTATGGCCTGGGCGCTGACCTGGTGGCCGGACGGCTATGGGACGAGGGCGCGCGGGGCTTCTACGTCGCCCGCCTGTCGGAAGGCCTGGTCCTGCGCCAGGCCCTGGGCGACCGCGCGGCCACGATCTACCTGCTGGACGGCGTCACCCCCGGCTCGGCCCCGGCCATCGAGGCGGCCGGCCTGACGCCGGTGCTCAACAGCCTGCCGCAGATCGAGGCCTGGAACAGCCATGCCCGCGGCCGGACGCTGGACGCCGCCCTGCACATCGACACCGGCATGAACCGCCTGGGCCTGCGTCCGGAAGAAGCCGTGGTCCTGACCGGGGCCATGGACCGGCTGAAGTTCCTCAACATCACCCTGGTGATCAGCCACCTGGCCTGCGCCAGCGAGCCCGATCACCCGCTGAACGCCCGCCAACTGGCCCGCTTCACCGAAGCCGCCGCGCTCTTTCCGAACGCTCGCCGCAGTCTCGCCAATTCCGGCGGGATCTTCCTGGGCGCCGACTACCGCTTCGACCAGTGCCGGCCGGGGATCAGCCTGTACGGCGGCGGTCCGCGCGATGTCGCCGACGACCGCATCAAGGCCGTGGCCACCCTGGAGGCGCCGATCCTGCAGGCCCGCGTCGTGCCGCGCGGCGAGAGCATCGGCTACGGCGCGGCCTTCACCGCCCGGGACACCACCCGAGTCGCCATCCTGGCGGTCGGCTACGCCGACGGCGTGCCGCGCGCGGCCCATCCGCGCGGCGCGGTGTGGTTCGACGGCGCGCGCCGGCAGATGCTGGGCCGGGTGTCGATGGACCTGATCGCCGTCGACATAACCGACTGCGACGCCGCCCGCCCCGGCGCGATGATGCAGATCATCGGCCCCGATCTGCCGGTGGACGACGCAGCGGCGGCGGCGGGCACCACGGCCTACGAGCTGCTGACTCGCATCGCGCCGAGGGCCCGGCGGGTGATCAAGGGCGGCTGAGAGACGGTGCGTCCGGCTTTGGCGCAGCGGGCGGCCAAGCTGTAGTCTCCAGTCACCTTCGAATCAGGAGCCCCCATGGCCCGTGACGGCGCCGTCTACGCCTGCCAGTCCTGCGGCGCGGTCTCGACCAAGTGGTCGGGTCAGTGCACGGCCTGCCAGAGCTGGAACAGCCTGGTCGAGGAGGTCGGGGCCCGCGCGCCCGGGGCCCTGTCCAGCACCAAGGCCACCCGCGTGCGCGGCCTGCAGTTCACCGGCCTGGAAAGCGACACCCCCGCCCCGCCCCGGATCATCACCGGCGTCGACGAGTTCGACCGGGTCTGCGGCGGCGGCGTGGTGCCGGGCTCGGCCATCCTGATCGGCGGCGACCCCGGCGTGGGCAAGTCCACCCTGCTGCTGGAGGTCGTGGCCAAGGCCAGCCTGAAGGGCGTCAACTGCGCCTATATCTCCGGCGAGGAGGCCGTGGCCCAGATCCGCGGCCGGGCCGAGCGCATGGGCTTCGCCCAGGCTCCGGTGAAGCTGGCGGCCGAGAGCAGCCTGCGCGACATCCTCGACGGGCTGAAGCGCGACAACTTCGACCTCGTCGTGATCGATTCGATCCAGACCATGTGGAGCGACGCCCACGAGGCCGGGCCGGGCACGGTCACCCAAGTCCGGGCCTGCGCCCAGGAGCTGGTGCGCCTGGCCAAGAAGAAGGGTGTGGCCATCCTGCTGGTCGGCCATGTCACCAAGGACGGCCAGATCGCCGGTCCCCGGGTGGTCGAGCACCTGGTCGACGCGGTGCTGAGCTTCGAGGGCGAGCGCGGCTATCCGTTCCGCATCCTGCGCGGCGCCAAGAACCGCTTCGGGGCCACCGACGAGATCGGGGTGTTCGAGATGGGCGATTCGGGTCTGCGCGAAGTGAAGAACCCCTCGGCCCTGTTCCTGAACGAAGGCGGCGAGCGGGCGGCCGGCGCGGCGGTGTTCGCCGGCATCGAGGGCTCGAGACCCGTCCTGGTGGAGTTCCAAGCCCTGGTCGCGCCGTCCGCGTACGGAACGCCCAGACGCGCCGTGGTCGGATGGGATTCCGGACGCCTGGCCATGGTCCTGGCCGTGCTTGAATCGCGTTGCGGCCTTGGTTTTGGCAACAAGGACGTCTATCTGAACGTCGCTGGCGGCCTGCGGATCACCGAGCCGGCGGCGGACTTGGCGGCGGCGGCGGCCCTGGCCTCCTCGGCCCTCGACATCGCCCTGCCGCAGGACTGCGTCGTGTTCGGCGAAGTCAGCCTGTCCGGTGAAGTGCGGCCCGTGAGCCGTATGGAGACACGTTTGAAAGAGGCCGCGAAACTCGGCTTTGGCCGAGCTCTGGGACCGCTGTCGGGCCTGCCCGAAGGCGGCGGAGCCCTGCCCGTCGCCGGCGTCGCGCGTCTGGCCGACGCGGTGCGCCGCATCGGCGACGAGATCTGGGGGCAGCTGACGTGACGCCGTTCGACATCATTTTCGGCTTGATCCTGCTGGTCTCGGCCCTGGTCGGCTTCGCTCGCGGCGCGTCGCGGGAGCTGACTTCGGCCCTGTCGTTCATCGTCGCCGCCCTGCTCTCCCTGCTGGCCCTGCGCGTCACCGGGCCGCTGTTCCGGGCCATGATGGATCCGGACTGGGCGGCCACGGCGGCCGCCATTCTGGTCGGCTTCGTCATCATCTTCGTTCTGCTGCGCCTGGTCGGGGCCCAGATCACCAAGACCCTGCACGCCGACGGCGCCCTGGGCACGCTGGACCGCCTGATGGGCCTGGCGTTCGGCGTGCTGCGCGGCCTGGTGGTGCTGGGGGTGTTCAGCCTGGTGTTCCACATGGCCACCCCGCCCGACCGGGTGCCCCAGTGGATGTCGAAGTCGGCGCTCTATCCGCTGTCCAACGCCGCCGGCCGCGTGCTGAAGGTGTTCGCCCCCAAGGGCGCGGGTCTGGCGGGAAAATTGGCCCCGGCCATCGAGGACGCCGTCGCCGATGGAGCAAGGGGAGACGGCGCCAGCGACAAACCGTCCGAACGCAAGCCGCACGAACCGAGTTATGATAAGGACCAGCGTCGCTCCGTCGACGATCTGGTGGAGAAATCGCGATGACGTCCTTCGGCCAGTCGATCGACCGCTTCTCGTCCGCGCCGTGGCGTGATCCCGAAGACGACACCCTGCGCCTCGAATGCGGGGTGTTCGGCGTCTACGGCGTACGCGACGCCGCCGCCGTCACCGCCCTGGGCCTGCACGCCCTGCAGCACCGCGGCCAGGAAGCCTGCGGCATCGCCGCCTTCGACGGCCAGCGCTTCCACACCGAACGCCACATGGGCCATGTCGGCGACGCGTTCACCGGCAACGACCTGGTCCAGCGCCTGCCCGGCGGCATGGCCATCGGCCACACGCGCTATTCCACGGCCGGCGGCAGCGGCATCCGCAACGTCCAGCCGATGTTCGCCGATCTGGAGACAGGCGGCGTGGCCATCGCCCACAACGGCAACCTGACCAACTTCCTGACCCTGCGCGAGCGCCTGGTGCAGGAAGGCGCGATCTTCCAATCGACCAGCGACAGCGAGGTGATCCTTCACCTGATCGCCCGCTCTCGGAAGGCGCGCATCGTCGACCGCTTCATCGACGCCGTCGGCCAGATCGAAGGCGGCTACGCGATCGTGGCCATCACCAACAAGAAGATGATCGGCCTACGCGACCCGCTGGGCATCCGCCCGCTGGTGCTGGGCGACCTGGACGGCCAGCCGATCCTGGCGTCCGAGACCTGCGCCCTGGACATGATCGGCGCCCGCTTCGTGCGCGACGTCGAGCACGGCGAGATGGTGGTGATCTCCGAGACCGGCGTGAAGTCGCTGCGTCCGTTCCAGAACGTCGCCGCCCGCCCCTGCGTGTTCGAATATGTCTATTTCGCCCGTCCCGACAGCGTCGTGAACGGCCGCTCGGTCTATGACGTGCGCAAGCGCATGGGCCAGCGCCTGGCCATCGAGACCGGCGTCGAGGCCGACGTGGTGGTGCCGGTTCCCGACAGCGGCGTGCCCGCCGCCATCGGCTTCGCCCAGCAGAGCGGCCTGCCCTTCGACCTGGGCATCATCCGCAACCACTATGTGGGCCGCACCTTCATCCAGCCGACCCAGGGCGTGCGCGAACTGGGCGTGCGCATGAAGCACAGCCCCAACCGCGCCGTGCTCGAGGGCAAGCGCGTCATCCTGATCGACGACTCGATCGTGCGCGGCACCACCTCGCTGAAGATCGTCCGCATGGTCCGCGAGGCCGGCGCCAAGGAGGTTCACCTCCGCTCGGCCAGCCCGCCGATCAAGTGGCCCGACTTCTACGGCATCGACATGCCCGAGCGCGACCAGCTGCTGGCGGCCAACAAATCGCTTGAGGAGATGGCCCGGTTCCTGGAAGTCGACAGCCTGGGCTTCCTGTCGGTCGACGGCCTCTATCAGGCGCTGGAAGCCGGTCCCCGCGACCCGGCCCACCCGCAGTTCACCGACCATTACTTCACCGGCGACTATCCCACGCGCCTGACCGACCGCGAGATCGCCGAGGGCCGCAACGACCAGGCCGAGAAACAGCTGTCGCTGCTGAGCGCATAGACCTCAACGCAGCAGTACGCCCTCGTCCTTCGACAAGCTCAGGATGAGGGCGAATTGAACACCCCGCCTCTCCGCCCCCGATCGCATTCGAAATCCTCATCCTGAGCCTGTCGAAGGACGAGGATTTCGCATCCCAGGTTGCCACCTTTGTTCAAAGACCTCCTCGCCAAGCTGAAGATCGACGGCTACATCGCGGCCCTGTTCGGCATGGTCGTGCTGGCCTCGGTGCTGCCGGTGCGCGGCGAGGCGGCGACGATCGTCGGCTGGGTGGTCAAGATCGCCATCGCCCTGCTGTTCTTCCTGCACGGCGCCAAGCTGTCGCGCGAGGCCGTGGTCGCGGGCCTGACCCACTGGCGGCTGCACCTGACGATCCTGGCCTTCACCTTCGTGCTGTTCCCGGTGCTGGGCCTTGGGATCAGCAAGTCGGGCGTGCTGTCGCCCACCTTGTCCAGCGGCATGCTGTTCCTGTGCTGCCTGCCCTCGACCGTCCAGTCGTCGATCGCCTTCACCTCGATCGGCCGGGGCAACATCGCCGCCGCCGTCTGCGCGGCCTCGGCGTCGAACCTCCTGGGCATCTTCCTGACCCCCGTGCTGGTGGGCCTGCTGATGCACGCCCACGGTGATGTCGGCGGCTGGGACTCGATCAAGTCGATCGTCCTCCAGCTGCTGGTCCCGTTCGTGGCCGGCCAGCTGGTGCGGCCCTGGGTCAAGGGCTGGATCGAGAAGCACAAGGCGCTGGTGGGCCAGGTCGACCGCGGCTCGATCCTGCTGGTGGTCTATTCGGCGTTCAGCGCCGCCGTGGTCGGCGGCATCTGGAAGATCGTCTCGATCCCAGAGCTGTTCCTGCTGCTGGCCGCCTGCGTGGTCCTGCTGGCCGTGGTGATGTCCATCACCGTGTTCGGCGCGCGCGCCCTGGGCTTCTCCAAGCCGGACGAGGTGGCCATCGTGTTCTGCGGCTCCAAGAAGAGCCTGGCCACCGGCGTGCCGATGGCCGGCATCCTGTTCCCCGGCGCCGCGGCGGGGATCATGGTCCTGCCGTTGATGCTGTTTCATCAGATCCAGCTGATGGCCTGTTCGGTGATCGCCCAGCGCTACGGCGCGCGTCCGGCGGACAATCCTTAGGGAGCCGTCGCGGTTTCCATCGTCTCGCTTAGCCACTAGAACCCGCCCATGACTTCCGACTCCGAAAAGCCGCTGGCCGGCCGCATCGCCCTCGTCACCGGCGCCACCCGCGGCATCGGCGAGGCCATCGCCCTGGGCCTGGCCCAGGCCGGCGCCCACGTCATCGCCCTGGGCCGCACCCAAGGGGCCCTGGAGGCCCTGGACGACGCGATCTTCACCGCGACGGGCGAGCACGCCACCCTGGTCCCGATGGACCTGCGCGAGGCCGACGGCCTGGATCAGCTGGGTGCGGCCCTCTACGAGCGGTTCGGCAAGCTGGACATCCTGGTCGGGGCCGCCGGCGTTCTGGGCGCCCTGACCCCGGTGGGCCACCTGGACCCCAAGGGCTGGGACATGATCATGGCCACCAACCTGACGGCCAACTGGCGGCTGATTCGGTCCATGGACCCCCTGCTGCGCCGCGCCGAGGCCGGTCGGGCCATCTTCCTGACCAGCAGCGTCGCCAAGACCCATCGCGCCTTCTGGGGCGGCTACGCGGCCTCCAAGGCCGGGCTCGAGGCCATCGTCGCCTGCTATGACGACGAGATGGAGAGCACCACGGTGCGCGCCGTCTGCGTCGATCCGGGGGCCATGCGCACCCGCATGCGGGCCGGGGCCTTCCCGGGCGAGGACCCGCAGACCGTGCCGGCGCCCGACACCATCGTGCCGCTGATCGTCGACTTGGCCCGCCCCGACCGCGTGCCGCCCAAGGGCGTCGTCAAGTTCAAGGACCGCGGCCAGGAATCGGCCAGCCTCGGCTGATCACGGCGACGCGGCGGGGTGCGTTTCGGGCCGGCGCACGCAACCCTTGCCGGGCTGGCGCGTCTATCGGCGTCGGAGATCCCATGACGCCAAACCCGCTCGCCCCCGCGCTGAACCGCGAACGCCTGGATGCGATTATCGTCGGCGCGGGCCCCGCGGGCCTGACCGCCGCGCTCTACATGGGACGCTTCCGGCGGCGGGTGCTGGTCGCCGACGGCGGCGACAGCCGCGCCGCCTGGATCCCGACAACCCACAACCATCCGGGCTTTCCCGATGGCGTGGCCGGCGCGACGCTGCTGGACCTCCAGAGGGAGCACGCCCTGCGCTACGGCGCGCGGATTCAGGCGGGCATGGTTCGTGCTCTGTCCATCACGGACGAGGGTTTCACCCTCGAGATCGGCGACGACGTCTTGCGCGCCGCGACCGTCCTGTTGGCCTGCGGGGTCGAGGACAACGCCCCGGATCTGCCCGAGGTCGATGAAGCCGTGCGCAGGACCCTGCTCCGGATCTGCCCGATCTGCGACGGGTTCGAAGTCACGGGCCAGCGGGTCGGCGTGATCGGCAACGGGGCGCTGGGCGCGCGCGAGGCCCTGTTCCTGCGCACCTATGCCGACCGGCTGACCCTGATCCACATCGCCGCGCCCGATGCTTTGCCCGCCGAGGAACGGGCCCTGCTGGCCCAGGCCGGCGTGGCGGTCATCGAGGCGCCCATCGAGGACGTCGAACTTCAGCCCGCCCGCCCTCGGGCGCTCTGCTTTTCCGGGGCGGGGCGCGTGGAGTTCGACGCGCTCTACAGCGCTCTGGGCGTGACGCCGCGGACAGGCCTGGCCCTGGCGGCCGGCGCGCGTCACGACGATCAGGGCCGGCTGGTGGTCGACGATCACCAGCAGACATCGATCCCCGGCCTCTACGCCGCCGGCGACATGGTGCGCGGCCTCAACCAGATCACCACGGCCCAGGGCGAGGCGGCGATCGCCGCCACCGCCATGCACAACCGGCTCAGAGGCCTTTAGCGCCCCCGCCCTTAGCGCCCTTTGGGCGGCGCCTTGTTGCCGCGAACCGTGCGGGCCCCGGCCACGGGGCGACGCGGCGCGCTCTTGGAGCCGGCCGCCTTGCCGCCGGCTGCCTTGAAGCCGACCTTGTAGCTGGGGGTGGCCGACTTCTTCTGGGCCCTGGGGCCCTGCTTCTTGACCGACTTGACCGCGCCCTTGCCGGGCTCGGCGGCTGGGTTGGCGGCGGTCTCGGTCGGCTTGGGCGCCTTGGACGCCTTGGACACAGGCTTGCCGATGCTTGGGGCGGGCACGGGCAGGCCCGCGGCCTGGGCGGCGGCCGCGGCGGCGGCTTCGGCCACGCGCACCGACTTCTTGACGGTGTTGCGCGAGGCGCGAATGCGTTCGGCCTCGCGTTCGCGCCGTTCGAACTCCCGCTTGCCCTTGCCCGAGTGGCCCTTGGCCTCGCCGTCGGCATAGGGGTTGGCGCCCGACTTCAGGGTGATGCGCAGCGGCACGCCCGGCAGGTCGAAGCTTTCGCGCAAGGAATTGATCAGGTAGCGCCGATACTGCTCGGGCATCTGGTCGGCGCGGCTGGAGAACAGCACGAAGGTCGGCGGACGGGCCTTGGTCTGGGCCATGTACTTGGGCTTGATGCGCTTGCCCCCGACGCTGGGCGGCGGGTGGCGCTGCATGGCCATCTGCAGCCAGTCGTTCAGGTCGCGGGTCTTGACCTTGGTCGACCAGTCCTTGTGGCTCTTGAGCACGGCCGGCATCAGGCGCTCGACGCCCTTGCCGGTCTCGCCCGACAGCGCCACCACGGGCGTGCCGCGCAGCTGCGGCAGCATGCGCTCGGCATGCTCGACGAAGCCCTTCAGGGTCGCGCCCGGATCCTCGACGAGGTCCCACTTGGCCAGCACGAAGACGACGCAGCGCCCTTCGCGCTCGGCCAGGTCGGCGATCTGCAGGTCCTGGGTCTCGAACGGATGGGTGGCGTCCATCACCAGCAGCACCACCTCGGCGAAGGTGATCGAGCGGATGGTGTCGCCGGTCGACAGCTTCTCCAGTTTCTCGTTGACCTTGGCCTTCTTGCGCAGGCCGGCGGTGTCGACAAGACGGACCTTGCGCCCGCCCCAGTCCCAGTCGACCGAGATGGAGTCGCGGGTGATGCCGGCCTCGGGACCGGTCAGCAGGCGCTGTTCGCCGATCAGACGGTTGATCAGGGTCGACTTGCCGGCGTTGGGGCGGCCGACGATGGCGATCTTGATCGGCTTGTCGTCGTCCAGCTCGTCGTGTTCGGTCTGCAGGTCTTCCGGCGCGATGGCGATCAGGGCCGCGTAGAGCTCGGCCATGCCCTCGCCGTGCTCGCCGCTGATCTGGATCGGCTCGCCCAGACCCAGGACATTGGCCTCGGCCGCGCCGTGGTCGCCCGCCTTGCCCTCGGACTTGTTGGCCGCGACCAGCACCGGCTTGTTCCGCTTGCGCAGGATCTCGGCGAAGATCTTGTCCAGCGGCGTCAGACCCTCGCGGGCGTCGAACACCAGCAGGCTGACGTCGGCTTCCTCGATCGCCAGCTCGGTCTGGGCGCGCATCCGCGCCTCCAGGCTCTCGTCGGTGACGTCCTCGAAGCCGGCGGTGTCGATCAGCTCCAGGTCCAGGTCGCCCAGGCGGCCATGGGCGAAGCGGCGGTCGCGGGTGACGCCGGGCTGGTCGTCGACCAGGGCCAGCTTGCGGCCGGCCAGACGGTTGAACAGGGTCGACTTGCCCACATTGGGGCGGCCGACGATGGCGAGTTTCAAAGGCATGGGCTGAGATTAGTCGATTTCGGGGACAAAAGCGACAA
This sequence comes from Caulobacter sp. Root1455, assembly GCF_001426905.1. Lineage (GTDB taxonomy): Bacteria > Pseudomonadota > Alphaproteobacteria > Caulobacterales > Caulobacteraceae > Caulobacter. The sequence continues at coordinate 136,015 of NZ_LMFQ01000002.1, read as the reverse complement.
ACCCGGACTGGTAAGGACCAGCCCGGGTTCGCGTTGCTTGGATTATAGGTCCGGGCGAGCCGGAGGAGCGCCTAGCGGATGGCGATCAGATCGGCCTCGTCGGTAGCCACATAGACCGTGTCGCCCATGGCGATCGGGCCCAGCAGGGTGCGCTGGCCGATCTTCAGGGTCTTCAGCGTCTCGCCGGTCTTGGGGTTCAACGCCACGGCCTGGCCTTCGCTCGACACGGTGATCAGGCGGTTCGACGCCAGGATCGGCGTGGACCAGACCACCGGGTGCTTGGCGCGCTTCTTCTTCTGCTTCTTGCTCAGATGCTCGGTGTTGTTCAGGTCGCGGATCCAATAGACCTGACCGGCCTCGCGCGACACGCAGATCACCTGGCCGGCCTTGTCGACCACGAAGACCACGTCGCCGGCCGCCCACGGACTGGTGATGGCGGTGACCGGCAGGCTCCAGCGGGCCTGGCCGGTGCGCAGGTCGGTGGCGGCGAAGACCCCCGAGTGGCTGACGGCGAAGACGTCGCCCTTGAAAATCACCGGACGACCGGCGATGTCGCGGATTTCCGACAGGGCGTTGGTGCGGCTGGCGCGGCTGAGAGCCTCGCTCCACAGGTCGTTGCCGTTGGCGGCGCGCAGGGCCACCAGCTCGCCCGAGGCGAAGCCGGCCACGACCGTGTCGCCGCTGACGGCGGGGCTGCTGGCCGCCAGGATGCGGGCAGGCTCGATCAGGGCCTGATAGGTCCAGCCCGGCGCGCCGTCGGCGGCGTTGAAGGTCAACAGCTCGTTGTCGGTGGAGATCACGAACACGCGGCCGTCGGCGACGGTGGGCGCGGCGTGAACCGGCGTGCTGGTCTGCTGGCGCCAGGTCTCGGCGCCGGTCGCGGCGTCGAGCTGGGCCACGAAACGGAAGCCCGACGCGACATACAGCTTGCCGTTGGCGTAGGCGACGCCGCCGCCAAAGCCGATGCGGTCGCCGGTGCTGCCGCCCAAGCCCATGAAGCCGTGCTTCTTGCCCGGGGCCTTGGCGGGACGCAGATCCTTGCGCCAGAGCGTGGAACCGCTGCGGGCGTCAATGGCGCTCACGGTGGCTTCGCCGTCCATCACGAAGATCTTGCCGTCGGCGGCCACGGGCGGCGCGGTGACGTGATACCGGCGGTTGGCCTTCTGGCCGAAGCCCTTGCGCCAGGCGATGTCGAAGTTGGCGGCGGCGGCCACGTGCTCGACCGACTGCTCGGCGTTGCCGCCCGGCAGAGGCCAGTCGGCCTGGACCGTCGGTTCGGGCAGGAAGAAGTCCACGCCCTTCAGCGCTTCGGCCTGCTCGACCTTCTGGTCGAAGGCGATGACCGAAATCCGCTGTCCCTGAGTGGCCAGGGTCTTGTTCTCTTCCTTCTTGTCGAAGGGATTGAGCTTGGAAACCGTCGAACAACCGGCCACCGACACCGCGGCGGTCATCATCGCGGTGAGAAGCAGATAGCGCTTAGTCGTCATGGGGCGGCGGCTCATTGGGCGGTGTTGGGGGCGACGTCGGCTTGCACGCCGGGGGGAAGCGCCAAGGCGGCGGGAGGCGGCAAGGCCATGGCGGCCTTGACCACGGCCGGCAGGTCCTTGGCGGAGCCTGAATCGATCATGGCCATGGCGCCCCGGGCCCGCTCGCGGATTTCATCCGAGGAGTTGTCGAGCGAGCTGGACAGCACGAGGAAATCGCCGCGCGCGCCGGCAAGATCGCCGGCCCGCAGCTTGGCGAAGGCCAGCGCTTCCTTCGCCTGCACGCGATAAGGACTCTTCTCGCCCATCAACGGGGTCAGCCTCGCCTCGACTTCCTTGTAAGGAGCCGTGTCGAGGAGCGCCAAGGCGGAATTGAGGCCGGCAAGGTCGGCGAGCACCGGATTGGACGAAAGCTTGGCCGCTTGATCAAAATAAGCCACCGCTTCGGCCGTTTTGTTCTGTTCCAGACGCACGCCGCCCATCTGCATCAGGGCCAGGGCCTTGTAGGTGGGGGAGCCGGTCTTGGAGATCGCCTCGAACGCGGGGAACGCCGCGACCGGGCCCGCCTTCTGGCCGGTGGTCAGGGCCGCCTGATAGGCTTCAGTGGCCTTGTCGGTCTGCTTCTGCTGGTAGGTTGTCCAGCCCATCCAGCCGCCCGCGCCCAGAATCGCCACCGCGGCCAGCGCGCCCACCCAGGGCAGCGACTTCAGCGCGAGGGACTTGTAGCGGTCGGAGCGCAGCTGCTCTTCGACCTCGTCAAACACATCGACCACGAACGAGGCTCCGGTAAGGGCGAAACAACGCCCTGGGGCGTCGACACCGGCTTGCGCCAGGACCGACACGCGAATTGAAAACCATGGTGAGCGAACACACCGAGGCGGCGAACCTATAGCGTGTCTGGGCCAGCCGCAACGGGGCGGAACCGGTGCGCGAGTGCGCTAGCCCTTCTTCGCGTAGTAGGTCTCGGCCTCGCCGGGGAAGGTGCGCGCCTTGACGTCCCGCGCGTAGTCGGCGGCGGCCCGCTCGATCTCGCCCTTCAGATCGGCGTAGCGGCGCACGAACTTCGGAGTCCAGTCGAACAGGCCCAGCATGTCGTCGACCACCAGCACCTGGCCGTCGCAGCCGGCCGAGGCGCCGATGCCGATCGTCGGGACCGAGATGGCGGCGGTCACTTCGCGGGCGAGACCCTCGGCCACGCCCTCGACCACCACGGCGAAGGCCCCGGCCTCGGCGGTGGCGCGGGCTTCCTCCAGCACCTTCTGCCGGCCGGCCTCGTCCTTGCCCTTGGCCTTGAAACCGCCGTCGACCAGCACCGCCTGCGGCCGCAGACCGATGTGGCCCATCACCGGAATGCCGCGCTGCACGAGATAGGCGATGGTGGCGGGTACGGTGGGGCCGCTCTCCACCTTCACGGCCTGGCAGCCGGTTTCCTTCATGATCCGCACGGCGTTGGCGTAGGCCTCTTCCGGCGCGCCTTCGTAAGAACCGAACGGCATGTCGACCACGACCATGGCCTTGCGCGAGCCGCGCATCACCGCCTGGCCGTGCAGGATCATCATCTCCATCGTCACGCCCACGGTGTTGGGCAGGCCGTGCACGACCATGCCCAGCGAGTCGCCGACCAGCAGCAGGTCGCACGACTCGTCCAGCGCGGCGGCGATCGGCGTGGTGTAGGCCGTCAGGCAGACAAGGGGTTCGCCGCCCTTGCGCGCGGCGATGTCGGGGGCCGCCAGGCGACGGACCTTTTCTTCACGATGGGCGGACAGGGCGAGCACTCCAGCGAAAAACGCGTGCCGTTTTCCGCCAGATTGTTCGGCGCCGCAACATGATCATTGAAAACGTGATCCAGACCGCCTCGCGTTAGACCTCGTCCATCAGCCGGGTGACGGCGAAGGCCAGGGCCAGTCCGGCCAGGGCGACCGCCAGCCACACGGTTTCCGAACCGCCCAGAACGAACAGCTGGTCGTAGCGATGGGTCAGCTTGTCCAGGCCCAGATCCAGCTGTTGCGCGCCTTCCTGGGACATCTGCGAGAACTCGGTGGAGAAGCGCGCGCCGACCAGCTGAGCGGCGGCCGCCACCCCGGCCACGACGCCGGTGGCGCCGATCAGCACGCGACGCAGCGCCCAGCCCCGATCCAGCTTGTCGGTCACCTGCTGCGCGAACAGTTCGGCGTCGCGGAACACCGGAGCCTGGCCGTAGAGCCGCGAGAGTTGGGTTTCGAAATCCAGGTCAGCCACGGTGCTCTCTCCTCGCGGAGTCGTTCGGTGCGCTTTCGGACGGCGGGGCCATCCGGGCTCTGAGTTTATCCAGACCACGTTTGACATGGGATTTGACCGTCCCCAGCGGAATGTTCAAGACCTCGGCCGCCTCGGCGTGCGACCAATCGGCCCCGTAGCAAAGCGAAACGCACAGGCGCTCGGCCTTGGACAGAGACTTGAGCGCTTCGTCCAGATCGAGGCGATCGGCGCGCGCGGCGGAACCGTCCGATCCGATCGGGGCCTCGTCCTCGGGGGCCTCGGCCAGCACGAAACGCGCCTCCCGCTTGACCTTCCTCAGATAGAGCCGCGCGGCGATCTTCTTGATCCAGCCCGCGAAGGCCCCCTCCCCGCGATAGTCGGCGATCTGCTCGTAGCCGACCAGGAACGCGTCCTGGGCGACGTCGTCGGCCGTGGCCGGATCGGCCCCCAGCCGGCGCAGCAGGCCCCGCACGGCCGAGCCGTGACGGCGCACCAGCTCGCCGAAGGCCCGCCGGTCGCCGGCCGCCGCCAGGGCGGCCAGCTCGACGTCGTGGCCCGTGGGTGGGCGTTCAGTGCCCATAAGCTTGGTCCCCTCTTCCCCGTATCCGCGCTCAGTCTTGCGGCGGACGCTTGTTGGGGTTGAAGAAGCTGAGGATGACGAAGGCCAAGCCAATCATGCCAGGAATGGCCGCACCGCTCAGGGTGCCGTACATGGCGTTGTCGTTGATCTGACCCAGAGCGACACCCGTCAGGGCAACGCCGCCAGCGACAAACAACAGAATGACGCCGATCCGCATGTCACGATGCGACGAAGACACCATCTTCGGACGGACATCCTTGGACAGGGCCTCGACCAATTCGGGAGGCAGCGGCTGCCCCTTCTCGATGGCGGCCCGAACAGTCGCCTGCATTTCTCGACGATCGCGCGTCCGCAACCACGCCGGCACGATCACGATCGCCGCGACCATCAGAAACGGCGCCAGCGGGATCAAAAATTCAAAGTCCATGATTTAGTCCCCTCGAATGTTTGGCGGCGGCGTCTCGCCCTCGCCTTCTGTAGATAAGAGACCTGGGCCAGGGCGATTGGAGGCGCCGGGTCGGATGAAACTTTCGTAAGGCTAGCGCCCTCTCGAAAAACTCAAACGATTCCCTTCAGAGCCTCGTGGCTAGCGACGGCCCAAGACCTGTCCGCCGAACACGCTGGCGGCCGCCGCCAAGGTCAGAATCCCCGCCGCCGGCAGCAGGACGGGCGCCAGCGCCTGGACCGCCACGTTCAGCACCGGGGCGCAGGCCCACAGCACCGCGCCGGCCGCCAGGGCCGTCACGGCCGCGGAGGCCAGCTTCACCCGCAGTTCCCGCCGCGCCACGGCTTGCATCACCTCGGCGACGAACATCGCGTCCACGGTCGGCCGCGCTGGAGCGGCGTCCTCGGTCAGGAAAGCGGCCAAACGATCGTCGGGGCTCATGACGCGTCTCCCAATACAGCCAGCAGTCTCTCACGTCCTCGGTTCACATGCGACTTCACCGTGCCCAGGGGCAGGTTCAACGTCTCGGCCGCCTCGCCGTGCGACCAGCCTTGGCCCAGGCACAGGGTGACGCAGGCCCGCTGATCCGGCGGCAGGTCGGCCAGCGCCGCCTCCAGCGCCATGCGGTCGGCCGGATCGGCCTGGCGCGGCGCGTCCTGGGCCCGGTCTTCGCGCCAGGCCTGGTCGCGACGGGCGGCGCGGCGGGCGGATCGGCTGCTATCCAGCGCCTTGCGCCAGGCGATGCCAAACAGCCAGGCGCGAAACCCCTCGTCGTCGCGCAGTCGATCCAGGCTCGCCCAGGCCGCCAGGAAGGCCTCCTGGGCGATGTCGTCGGCGTCGCCGAAGCCGCTCTTGCGCAGGAACCCGCGCAAGGATCGCTCGTGCGCCGCCACCAGCCGGGCGAAGGCGGATTGCGATCCGCCCCGCGCGGCCTGGACCAGCGGCGCATCCATCAGTCCCTCGGCGCCCGATCGACCAGGATCGAGACGATCGAGGCCAGGCTCAGCGCGGCCATCACGAAGGCGACGATGGTGAAGCCCTCGCCCGCGCCATAGAGGTCGGTGGCCGCGCCGTAGGCGAAGCCCGCGCCCAGGGTCGCGAACAGCACCACCTGGTACCAGGTGCGCTGACGGTGGCGGCGATAGCGATGACGCGGTCGCTCGTCGAACTCATCGCCGTCGTTCCACCGTTTGTTGAGCTTGGCCAGCAACTCGGGAGGGGGCTCGCGCCCGGACTGGGCGTAGGACTTGATCAGGTCCAGCGTGTCGCGATTGGCCTTGTACGAAAGCCAGCTCTGGTAGCCGCCGAACACGAACCAGCTGAGCGGAAAGATCAGCCACCAGTAGGATCGAAAGAGGTCTTCCATGGTCTTGGTCTCCGAGGGCGCGCCACGAAATGTCAGGGGCCGCGCCGCGAATGTCAGTGGGTGCAGCCGGCGTTCAGCTTGGCCACCAGTTCAGGCGGCGGCTCGCGGCCGGTCTGGGCATAGGACTTGAGGACATCCAGCGCGTCGCGGCGCGCCTGATAGCGCAGCCAGCCCTGAAAGGCGCCGAACACGATCCAGCTCAGCGGGACGATCAACCACCAGTGGGAAGAAACGTCTTCCATCGTTCTCATCTCCAGATCGCCGCGACCCTTCGCGCCGTTTCTGAAGACTAGTCGGCGCCGACCCCGTGATTGGATGCGGCGACCCGGGAAATAATTTCGTCCATGGCCGCGAACATCATGGTCGGGCCGTGATCGGCCAGGGCGCGGCGGGTGGCGTAGCCCCATTCGACGGCCCCGCAGGCCAGGCCCGCCTCGCGCGCCGCCTCGATGTCGCGGGTCTCGTCGCCGATGCACAGCACGCGGTCCTTGGGAATTCGCGCGGCCTTGACCACGGACCGGAACTTGGCCGCCTTGCCGAAGATCGCCGCGCCGCAGCCGTAGTGGTCGACCAGCCCGGCCAGCTCCGCGCCCAGGATCGAGCGGATGGTCACTTCGGAATTGGAGCTGACGATCGCCAGCCGCAGCCCCGCCGCCGACAGGCCGCGCAGCAGGTCGCCGGTGCCCGAGAACAGCGGAATCGCGTGGGCGTCGGCGGCCATCATCTTCTTGCCGTGGGCGGCGACCAGCGGAACCTTCCACAGGGGCAGGCCCAGATAGGCGATGATCTCGCGGCTGGTGCGGCCGCGCAGCATGGCGATCTCGTCCTCGGTGACCGCCTTGAACTTGAAGCGCTCGGCCAGCGGACGCACGGCGCGGATGGCCCAGGCCGTGCTGTCGGCCAGCGTGCCGTCGAAGTCGAAGATGACCAGATCGATCTGGGCGTCCATTCAGCCCCCCGAACCCATGGCGCGACCATACACGTCAGGCTTGAATCCGACCAGCAGTTGATCGCCCGTTGCAAGAACCGGCCGTTTGATCATCGACGGGTTGGCCAGCATCAGGTCGATGGCCTTGGCCTGATCGATCCCCTGCTTGTCGGCGTCGGGCAGCTTGCGGAAGGTCGTTCCGGCCTTGTTGAGCAGGGTTTCCCAGCCCACGGCCTTGCTCCAGGCCTCCAGGCGCGAACGATCGACGCCGACGGCCTTGTAGTCGTGGAACGCGTAGGCGATCCCGTGACCGTCCAGCCAGTCCCGCGCCCTCTTCATCGTGTCGCAGGCCTTGATGCCGTAGATCGTGGTCGTCACGCTTGATTGCTCCGTGCGCGTCAGATTCTCGAGTCTGACAGACTAGGGATCGCGCGCCATCGGGCAAAACGGAAAAAGGCCGGGGCGAACGCCCCAGCGGCGCTGAAGACGACGGGCGATCAGGCCAGGGCCAGCAGGCCCGCGCGCAGGGCGTCGCCGCCGGCGGGCAGATCCGCCTCGACGTCCGCGTGGGTCCGCGTCCACACCGGCAGGGCCCGGGCCAGCAGCGCCATGCCGGCCGGGGTGAGGGCCAAGCGTCGGCTGCGACGGTCATCGGGATCGACGCTGACCGTCAGCAGACCGCGGCGCTCCAGAGGCTTGAGATTGGCGGTCAGGGTGGTGCGGTCCATGGCCAGCAGGCCGGCCACCGAACCGATGGTCGGCGGCTCCGGCCGGTTCAGCGACATCAGCAGCGAGAACTGGCCGCTGGTGATCCCGAACTCGCGCAGGGCCTCGTCGAAACGCCGCGCCAGCGCCCGCGCCGCGCGCTGGGCGTGCAGGCACAGGCAGGTGTCCTTCACATGAAGGGTGGCGGCGTAGGGAACTTGCAGCGGCTTTGACACGGTTCGATTATGTTGATATCAACGCTATTTGTCAAGGCCACGCGGCTGAGCGGGCTCACGATTGAGGAGAAGGACGATGGCGAACCCCAAGGTCGCGTCGCGTGAGGAATGGCTGGAAGCGCGCAAGGCGCTGCTGATCCACGAAAAGGAAGAAACCCGGTTGCGCGATCGCAACGCCGCTGAACGCCTGGCCCTGCCCTGGGTCAAGGTCGACAAGGCCTACGGGTTCGACACGTCGAGCGGACGCAAGACCCTGGCCGAACTGTTCGACGGCCGCAGCCAGCTGGTGATCTACCACTTCATGCTGCCGCCCGAATGGGAGGCCGGCTGCCCGGGCTGCTCGTTCCTGGCCGACCACCTCGACGGAACCCTGCCCCACCTGAACCATCACGACGTGACCCTGATCGCCGTGTCACGCGCGCCGCTGGACAAGATCGCCGCCTACAAGGCCCGGATGGGCTGGAAATTCCCGTGGGTCTCGTCGTTCGGCGGCGAATTCAACTACGACTTCGGCGTGTCGTTCACGCCTGACGCCATCGCGGCCGGCGCAACCTACAATTTCGAGCCCGCCGGCGAGGACGCCAACGAGCTACCGGGCATGAGCGCATTCTACAAGGACGAGGCCGGCCAGGTGTTCCACACCTATTCCAGCTATGGCCGCGGCGGCGAGGAACTGATCGGGACCTACATGATCCTCGACCGCGCGCCCTTGGGCCGCAACGAGTCCGGCAACATGGGCGACTGGATGCGCCGCCATGACGAATACGAGGACGCCGCGCCCGCCAAGGCCTGCCACGCCGAAGCCGTTCCGGCCTAGGTCCTCGCCATGCTGTGCTGCGCGCTGGGACTGCTGGCCCTTCTGACCGGAGCCTCGGCGCGCGGCCTGCGGGCCTTGCTGGGCGCCTGGCCGGTGGCGATCATCGCCGGCGGCGCGGCCACGGCCCTGGCCGTCCTGGTCCCGCATCATCTGGACCACTACCGCCAGCGCGCCCAGGCCCATGACCGCACGGTGCTGGCCGAGATCGTCGCAGCGCCGCTGTGTTCGGGTCGGCCCTCCTAGAGCGGGCCTAGACGTCGGCGCGGCGCGCCACCTCGCTGCGGCGCGCCTGGATCCGGGCCCTGGCGTCCTGAAGGGCGTCGGCCTCGGCCACGGCCATCAGGTTCTCGATCACCCGGCCCAGATGCTCGCGCATCGCCCCGCGAGCGGCGGTGGGGTCGCGGGCCTTCAGAGCGTCCAGGATCTCCTGGTGGTCATTGACCAGCGGCTGGGCCCTCATCCGCCCCGCCCGCTCCAGAAGGTCGCGACGGGTCGGCTGGTAGCGCAGGTCCCACAGGTTCTCGACCATGGCCACCAGCACGCCGTTGCGGCTGGCCTTGGCGATGGCGACGTGGAAGCGCCGGTCGGCCAGGTCGGCCAGCGCCCCGAAATCGTGCTCCTCGGCCATGTCGTGCAGGATGACCGTCAGCTCGTCGAGCTGCGCGTCCGTCATCACCGCCGCGGCCAGGGCGCAGGCGTCGCCCTCGACCAGCCGCCGGGCCTCGACCAGCTCGAAGGCGCTGACCTCCAATTGCGGCGCCGAGACCTCGGGGCGCGGGGCGTCGGTGACATAGACCCCTGCCCCGTGCCGCGCCTGGACCAGGCCGCGCGCCTCCAGGATGATCATCGCCTCGCGGATGGTCGGGCGGCTGACCCGATGGTCGTCGGCCAGGTCCCGCTCGGACGGCAGACGCTCGCCCGTCGCCCAGCGCCCGTCGCGGATCGAGGCCGCGATCAGGTTGGCGATCTGCTGGCGCAGCTTTCTCGAGTCGGCGGCGGGCTCGGTCACGGGGCGGTTCAAACCTTGGCGGGCGTGCTCCACAGCGCGCGGGTGCGGTGGGCGACCAGCTTGGGCTTCCGCTCGCGGGTGAAGAAGCCCTTATGGTTCAGCGCCCCGACCCGCATGATGCTCTGCGAGGTGCGGAAATCGGCGAAGGCCCACGGATGGGTGCCGAAGATGAACGGGTAGTCGGCCAGCACCCGGATATACATCTCGACCATGTCGGCCTGGTATTCCTCGGTCCACATCTCCGGCGGATGGGCGTGCATGCCGGCCACGGCGTCGGCCCCGAACTCCGTGAACATGATCGGCTTGTTCGGATGGCTAGCGCGCAACTTGGCCACGTCGCTTTTCAGCGCCTCCTCGGCCAGGTCCAACTGGCCCGACAGCGAATACCAGCCCTGGTAGGAGTTGACGCAGACCACGTCGCCCAGGGCCTGCCAGTCCGTCGAACCGCCCTGGACGCTGACGATGGTCACCGGCCGGGTGCTGTCCAACTGACGGGTCAGATCGAACAGCGGCGAGAAGAACTTCAGACCGGTCTCGTTGCCGCCGGGCGGCTCGGGATCGGTGGTGTGGAAGGGCTTCACCAGGGGCTCGTTGGCCAGGGACCACATGATCACGCAGGGGTGGTTCTTGTCGCGCCGGACCAGGTCGGTGATGTCCTGGCGGAGCTGCCTGGAGCGGGCTTCCTGGATCTCGGGCGGATCGGCGAACACCAGGCTGACAGCCGGGGTTTCGTCGATGACCAGCAGGCCGTGCTCGTCGGCCAGCATCATCGCTTCGTCGCTATACGGATAGTGCGAGGTGCGGAAACTGTTGCCGCCGATCCATTTCAGCAGCTGGAAATCGCGGATGATCGAGGGCACGTCCAGGCCGCGGCCGTGGATCGGGAAGTCCTCGTGCTTGCCGAAGCCGCGCAGGAACACCGGCTTGCCGTTCAGCAGCAGCTTGTCTCCCTTGGCCTCGATGGTGCGCACGCCGATCTTCAGGGCGTATTCGTCGGGCGCCGCGCCGTTCTCCAGGCGGATGGTCAGGGTGTAGAGGTGCGGGTCATCCGGGCTCCAGAGCCTCGGATTCTTCAGCGACACCACCGTCGAACCCTTGCCGCCGGTCAGGATCGCCGAGCCCTTCTGCTCGGCCCTGTCGTCCGAGATCGCCACGCTGGCCTTGCCCGACCAGGCCGCGCTGGCCTCCAGTTCGATCGACACCTTGCCGTCGAGACTGGTCTTCACCGTCACGTCCTTCAGGTGGACGTCGGGGGTGGCGTGCAGCAGCACCGGGCGGTGGATGCCGGCATAGGGGAAGAAGTCGTAAGCGGTCTGCGGGAAGTGGACGGTGTGCATGTGCCAGCGCGTCCGGTCGGGCGTCGAGGGCACACGGTCCAGCTGGATCTTGTTCTCGACCAGTACGGTCAGCACGTTGTCGCCGTCGATCGACACCGTGTCGGTGATGTCGAAAGCGAACGGCAGGTGGCCGCCGACATGACCGCCCAGCGGCTTGCCGTTCAGCCAGACCTTGGCGGTGTAGTTCACCGAGCCGAAGCGCAGGTGGATCCGTTGGCCGGCCCAGCCCTTGTCGACGCGGAAGTCGGTCTCGTACCAGGCCGAGCCCACATAGTTGCGCACGTCGTCGAAGATGTCGTTCCAGCTGGCCGGAACCGGGATCAGGCGGAAGTCCTTGAGCCCCGTCTGCCAGCCCTCGGCCTCGCCGACGTCCTTGGGGTCGGCGCGGAAGCGCCAGGTCGCGGCCAGGCTCTTGGTCGAGCGCGTGACGCTCTCGTGCGGATAGAGAATGCTGGGAACGCCGCTGGCGGGACGCGGCTGGGAGGCCCGCGCCTGGGCCTGACTCGCGCCGGCCGCCACGCCCGCCAGCACCATGCCGCCGGTCACGCCGACCGCGCCTCGGCGGGTGACCAGACCGCGCCGGGTCTCGCCGTCGTTCCGCGAATTGTCCGCCATCCGTACGCCCTCGCCTGTTTGAACCGTCTTTTGAACTTAAGCCTAGCGGCGAATCCCGCCGCCAGGAGCAGAAAGAAAGGCGGCGGGCCGTCGAGCCCGCCGCGTAGGGCCCTGGGAGAACGCCCTAGTAGGAAAGCGACAGGCGCACGCCCGCATAGCGGTGGAAGTCACGCGCCGGCTGCAGTTCGGTGACCGTCTGGCTGCCGAAGTTGCCGAACTGGTTGGCGCCGTTCACGCCGTAGCTCTTGTCGAAGACGTTGTTGACGAAGGCCACGACCTGATAGCCGCCGTCCGGCTTACGGAAGCCGCCGGAGACGTTCAGCACGCCATACGCCTTCTGGACGGTGCCCGGGTCGGTGTTCAGCGAGAAATTGACCTTGGTCTGATAGGCGTAGGCGGCCGAGAACAGCATCTCGTAGTCGCCGATCGGCTGGGTGAAGTCCGCGCCGACGTTCATCTTCCACTTGGGCGCGTTGGGCAGGGTCGCGCCCTTCAGGTCCTGGTACGACGGCGAGCCCGCGACGCAGCCCTGGGCCGCGGTCTGGCCTGGCCAGCAGGCGGCCTTGGGGAACGAGGTGATCTTGGCGTCGACATAGGCGACCGAGGCGTTGAAGCGCAGGTCCTTGGTGACGATCGCGTTGGCCTCGACCTCCACGCCCTTGGTCAGGACCTTGCCGACATTGGCCAGGCGGAAGTTCTGGGCGCCGCCGATCGTGTCGATGCCCTGGGCCTGATAGTCGTTGTACTTCACATGGAAGACGGTGCCGTTCAGCTGGATGCGGTGATCGAGCAGCTGGCTCTTGATCCCCGCCTCGAACGACTTGGACTCCTCGGGATTGATCGGGCCGACATCGGCGCGGGCCTGGTTGAAGCCCGTGGTCAGGTCGTAGGTCTGGCCCTTGTGGCCGGTGGCGTACGAGCCGAACAGCATGACGTCGTCGGTCATCTGGTGGCGTAGGCCCAGGCGGTAGGTCGCCGACTTGTCGGAATCGCCGCCCGAGAACTTGGCGTTGCCGTTCTGGATGTCGTTGAACGTGTAGCCGATGTCCTCCTTCTGGTAGCGCAGGCCGACGATCGCCGTCGTCTTCGGCGCGAAGGTCCATTCGCCCTGACCGAACGCGGCCACGTTCTCGGAGGTCGCGCTGGCGTACCACTGGGCCAGCGAGAAGATCGGGCCCCGCTTGAAGCTGCGGCGCAGGTCGTTGTCGCCGTAGAACAGGCCCAAGGTGTAGCGGAACGCGCTGTCGCCCGGCGACAGCAGGCGGAGCTCCTGGGTGTTGGCCTTGGCTTTGAAATAGCCGCCCTGGAAGTTCTTGATGCCGGAATAGGACGTCCGGTCGGAGTCCAGTTGGTCGTCCAGGCGGAACTGGTCGTGCGAGGTGATCGAGACCAGGGTGAAGTCCTTGGGCAGCTCGTACTCGACCTTCAGCGACTGGCCGAAGCCTTCACTCTTGGCGTAGGGCGGCGTGTCGTTGCTGACGGCCAGGTTCTCCTCGCCGGGCACGACGCCGGGCATGGTGACGTCGGCGGTCAGGCCCGGCGCGCCGCGCAGGGTCGCCCCGGGCGTATAGACGCGCATCGTCGCGTTCGAAGTGGCCACCCCGTCGATATAGCTGGCGTCCAGCGTGACCCTCAGGTCGTCGATCGGCCGCCAAAGCAGCTTGCCGCGGATCGAGGTTTCGTCGCGGCCATTGACCTTCTGGCCGTCGTAGAGGTTTTTGACGTTGCCGTCATATTCGCTGCGGCTGGCGCTGATCCGATAGCCCAGGGTCTCGCCGATCGGACCCGACAGGCTGATCGCGCCGCGATACTCGTGATCGTCGGTGGCCAGGGCGTTGGCCAGCACGCTGAACTCGGCGCTGGGATCGCGGGTGTAGATATTGATCAGGCCGGCCGAGGCGCTCTTGCCGTACAGTGTGCTCTGCGGGCCGCGCAGCACTTCGATGCGCTCGACGTCGGTCAGGTCGGAGAAGGCCCGGGCCTGGAACGAGACCGGCACGTCGTCCAGCTGGACCGCGACGCTGGGCTCCACGCCGATGCCGTAGGCGAAGGTGCCAATGCCGCGCAGCGCCACCGAGGCGTTGATCGGCTGGTCGGCCTGGCGAATGGTCAGGGACGGCGCGACCCGCGAAACGTCGGTGAACTCCTTGACGCCGGCGCTTTCCAGCTGCCGGGCCGTGACCACCGAAACCGCCAGGGGCACGTTCTGGACGTTCTCCGCCCGCTTCTGGGCGGTGACGACAACCTCGTCGAGCGAGACGGCGTCGGGCGCGGTCTGCGCGAAAGCGGGCGTGGACACCGCCAACAGGAGCGCGGACGTGGACGCGCAGCAGAACAGCCGGTTCATTGGATCTCCCCCTTCTTGTTTGTCTCGACTTGTTTGCGGCCTTGGCGACCGCGCCGATGAGCCAAAACCCTAGCAAGTGGCCAGGCCACTTTCAAGAGATTCCCCTGGCCTCTCCGTCGAAATCGATGACACCGGTTTCCGAAATTTTGAGATCCTAGGGCCAAGTAGCCATTATAGTTGGCGAATTTACTTCAGAAAGTGTTCGAGAAGTCAGGCGCGAAGCGCGGGGTCGACCGCCGCCCGCTTGACACTCGGTTGAGAAACGACGCAATTGGCCAGGCCACTTTTAAACCCTTTCGCGAATCCTTCGGGGGACAAGCGGGAGCGCTGGACGGTCGGAAACGGCGGCCGCCCGGTCAGGATTTACGGAAGAGCCGAATGCTGAAAATCACCGACGCCAAGGTCATCGTCACCTGCCCCGGGCGTAATTTCGTGACCCTGAAGATCACCACCGAGGACGGCGTCCACGGCATCGGCGACGCCACCCTGAACGGGCGAGAGCTGGCGGTCGTCGCCTATCTGCGGGAGCACGTGATCCCCTGCCTGATCGGCCGCGACGCCCACCAGATCGAGGACATCTGGCAGTTTCTCTATAGAGGCGCCTACTGGCGTCGAGGTCCGGTGACGATGTCGGCCATCGCCGCCGTCGACGTGGCGCTGTGGGACATCAAGGCCAAGATCGCCGGCTTGCCGCTTTACCAACTGCTCGGTGGCGCCAGCCGCACCGGGGTCATGGTCTATGGCCACGCCAACGGCGCGACGATCGAGGACACGATCAACGAAGCGCTGAACTACAAGGCCATGGGCTACAAGGCCATCCGCCTGCAGACCGGCGTTCCAGGCCTGGCCAGCACCTACGGCGTTTCCGGCGACAAGCTGTTCTACGAACCCGCCGACGCGGCGGTTCCCACCGAGAACGTCTGGTCGACCTCCAGGTACCTGCCCACCGTGCCCAAGCTGTTCGAGGCCGCCCGCAAGGCGCTGGGCGAAGAGGTCCACCTGCTGCACGACAGCCATCACCGCCTGACCCCGATCGAGGCCGGCCGCTTGGGCAAGGACCTGGAGCCCTACCGCCCGTTCTGGCTGGAGGATGTCACCCCCGCCGAGAACCAGGCCAGCTTCCGCCTGATCCGCCAGCACACCACCACGCCCCTGGCCGTGGGCGAAGTGTTCAGCTCGATCTGGGACTGCAAGCAGCTGATCGACGAGCAACTGATCGACTATATCCGCACGACCATCGTCCATGCCGGCGGGATCTCGCATCTCAAGCGCATCGCCGGCCTGGCCGAGATCAACAACGTCCGCACCGGCTTCCACGGCGCCACCGACCTGTCGCCGGTCTGCATGGGCGCGGCCCTGCATTTCGACCTGTGGGTCCCCAACTTCGGCATCCAGGAATATATGCGCCACACCGTCGACACCGACCGGGTGTTCCCGCACGCCTACACCTTCAAGGGCGGTGAACTGCATCCGGGCGAAACGCCTGGGCACGGCGTCGATATCGACGAGGACCTGGCCGCGCAGTTCCCCTATCGCCCCGCCAGCCTGCCGGTGAACCGCCTCGAGGACGGCACGCTGTTCAACTGGTGATCCCGCATGCCCCGTTCGCCCAGCGGACGGGGTCGCGCGTCGCTTCCGGGCGGCGCGATGGAGGGGATGCCCGCCCCGCCCCCGCCGTGGGCGTCCCCTCCGCTAGCGCTTCTGGACGCTGGAGGCGCCGCCTTCGCTGGCGTTGTGGATATATTGCTCGGCGACCAGCCAGGCCTTCACGGGCCGCAGGGCGCCGAGGCAGCCGATCAGCAGGGCCGGAAAGACGGTCGCGAACTGCACCCACAGCGGCGGGCTCAAGGCGATCACCGCCCAGGCCCAGACCGTGATCACCAGGATGCCGACGCCGGTCATGACGAAGAAGGCCGGGCCGTCGGCGGGGTCGGCGAAGCCGTAGTCCAACCCGCAACGTTCGCAACCCTTGGCCAAACGCAGGAAACCGCCGAACAGCTTGCCCTGGCCGCACCGCGGACAACGACACAGCAACCCGGCCTGGAGACTCGTCGGGCGCTCGAAATGGGTGATCAGGGGCCGTTCCATACAATGCGAGCCTTGTTGCATACATTCTTGACTGAATGTATGTATTGCATCATGGAAAAGCAACCGTGACCCGCGATCGCCCCACGGGCGGCTGGCTGAGACACCTCCGCGCGGGCGGCGGCCGGCCGATCTATCTGGCGCTGGTCGAGGCCCTTGAGACGGCGGTCCGCGAAGGCGAGTTGCAGCCCGGCGACCAACTGCCGCCCCAGCGCGCCGTGGCCGACCAACTCGGCATCGACTTCACCACGGTCACCCGCGCCTATGGCGCGGCCCGGGCGCGCGGCCTGGTCGAGGGCGCGGTGGGCCGCGGCACCTTCGTGCGCCGTCGGGCCGTCGACGACGAGGCCGGGCTGGTCGATCTGAGCATGAACCTGCCGCCGCCGCCCCAAGGCGTGTCGCTGGCGGCTCTGCTCAAGGAGACGACCGCCGCCATCCTCGATCGCACGGAGGTGGCGACCCTGATGGCCTACCACGCCGGCCCGGGAACGCCGGGCCAGCGGGCCGCCGGCGCGGCCTGGCTGGCGCCGGTGCTCGGAGAGGTCGGAGCGGAGCGGATCGTCGTCTGCCCGGGCGTCCAATCAGCCCTGACCGCCATCCTGACGACGATCACCCGATCCAGCTTCCAATCCGGCTCCAAGCCCGGCGCCTGCGTCATCGTCGAACCCCTCACCTATCCCGGAATCATCGCCCTGGCCGAGCGCCTGGGCCTGCGGCTGGTCGCCTGCCCGGTCGACGACCAGGGGTTCCTGCCCGAGGCCCTGGCGCGGCTTTGCGCCGAAGAGCAGCCGGCCGCCGTCTATCTGGTCCCGACCACCCGCAACCCGGTCGCCACGACCATGGGATCGGCGCGACGTCGCGCGGTGGCGGCCATCGTCGACACGAGCGAGGCCTGGCTGATCGAGGACGATCCCTACAGCCGGCTGTTCGACAGCCCCCTGCCCGCCCTGGCCTCCCTGGCGCCGGAGCGGACCTTCCATATCGCCACGCTGTCGAAGACCCTGACGCCCGGCCTGCGCACCGCCTTCCTGGCGGCGCCGGCCGGACCCATGGCCGCGCGGATCGCCGACGCCCTGCACGCCACGACCCTGATGGGCTCGCCCCTGACCACGGCCGTCGCCGTCCGCTGGATCCGCGACGGGACCGCCGACCGCATCCTGGCCGGCGTGCGGCTGGAAGCTCGCGCCCGCCGCGCCATCGCCGCTGAGATCCTGCCCGCCGCGCGCGGCGACGCCGAGGGCCTTCATGTCTGGCTGGACCTGCCGACGGGCCTCGACGCGGGCGGGCTTCGCACGCTGGCGGCCGCGCGCGGCCTGGCCCTGGTCACGGCCGACGCCTTCGCCGCGACATCCGACCATCCCGCCGGTCTGCGCATCTCGCTGGGCGGCCCGGCCAAGGCGTCGCTTCTGCGCGAGGCCCTGCGTAACGTCGCGGCCCTGCTCGAGCCGGCGGCGATCGTCTGAAAACAAAGACCCCGGAGCTTGGAGGCTCCGGGGCCAGTTCAAATCAAAGGGGGGATACAGCTAGACAATGCGCCACGCCGCGATTGGTTCAGCTTGACCGAAAAATTGCTGTCCGCTCTTCAGCGCAGCGTCCAATTTCCCAGCGCGACGTGCTCGGTCCGGCCCAGCAGGCTGTGGACCAAGGTGAAACCGCCGACGGTCCATCTGACGGGCGCGATAGCCTGCTCGGCGACCAGTTGCCTGTCGTAAAGCATCGTCACGTGCGGCGTGAAACTCTTGTCCGCCAGCTTACCGAGCCCCGCCCGCGCCATCGCCAGGCCCAGGTCGCGCTGGAAGACCTTCAAGGCGTCCAGCCCCTCGCCGCCCTGCAGGACGAACGGATTGTTGCCGCCGTTGTGGAAACTGGCGGCGCGGTCGAAGACAACCTCGAACGGCGCGGTCCTGATCGCCTCGGCCGCCTGGCCGGCCATCGCCACTATGTCGCGTCGCACCCCGGCGTGGTCGCCCAGGTGATGCAAGGTGATGTGAAATCGCTCGGGGGCCAGCGGCCGCCCGTTCAGCCGATGGGCGGCGCGGAGCGCGTCGGCGCGCTCGGCGATGCAGGCCGCCGTCGCCGGATCGGGAAAGATCGCGAAGAACAGCCGATCGGTGACGGGCGGCGCATCGAAGAGGGAGAACTGGTCGGACACGGGTTCATCCTGCCGGGATTCCGGAAACGGCGCTACGCCACCATACCCGCCGATCTACTTCACAGTCGCCCGCCACTACGGCCAGATTCAGTAGTCGGAGCTCTCGAAATTCGCGCTTGGATTGTGCCGACTAATCGCTAACCTTCCGCGACCAAGAGGGGGCGGCCATGAAACTCAGCGCGCATTTCTCGCTTGAGGAGTTCACCATCTCCAGCAAGGCGCTGTCGATGGGGGTCAAGAACGACCCGCCGCCGGCGCACTTGGAGAATCTCAAGCACCTGGCCGAGCGCATGGAGACCGTCCGAGCGCTGTTCAACCGACCGATCGAGATCACCAGCGCCTATCGCAATCCGCAGGTCAACGCCGCGGTCGGCGGGGCGCCCACCTCGGCCCACGCCCTGGGCCACGCCGCCGATTTCCATGTCGACGGCATGACCGATCTCGAGGTCGCCAAATGCGTTCGCGACAGCGGGCTGAAGTTCGATCAACTGATCTACGAGAAGAGCCGCTGCGTGCACATCAGCTTCGACCCCAGGCTGCGCCGCCAGGTGTTGCGTCAGCCCGGCGCTCCCGGCTCAACGGTCTATGCCGGCCTGGAACCTTAGCTTCGCGACCCGAACCTCCTACAATAGACCCCTTGCGAACGTGCGATTGCGGCGAACGCCCGTCCTGAACGTTCAACACCCGAGATCTAGGTTTCACATTTCGTGACGGTGTTCAGTACGCGACCCGCCGCCAGGCTCGAAATATAAGTCGAAACTTCAGGCGCGGGGCGGTAAGCCAAGTCGGTTCTCATCGCGGACCGATCGCGTGGATCCTGCGCGCAGGACCGCGTGACATTAACAGTCAAAACATAGGGCTAAATACCGAAATGCATACGGCTCACGAGATGAGCGAATGGTCCGCCTTTAGTTTGCACGAATCAATAATCGACAGTGTCACGGCCAATGTCGCGATCCTCAACGACGAGTGCGAAATCATCGCGGTTAATGACGCCTGGATGCAGTTCGTCGATTTCAACGAACTTGAGCTGGAGAACTATGGACTAGGCCTCAACTACATCTCGTTCTGCGAGAGTCTGGACGCGCCAGACGCGTCGGAGGCCAGGCAAGGCTTGCGAGACCTGCTGGCCGGCGAGCCTGGACCTTTGCGCTACGAGTATCAGATCTTCCTGACCAACGGTCCGATATGGGTCAGGGTGACCTTCACGCGCATCTCTCGCGACGACCGGACCCTGGTGATCCTGGCGCACGAAGACATCACCGTTCAGCGTCATGCCCAGGCCGCCCTGGGCCGGGCCACCGCCGCGCTGCTGCACGCCGAGGACGACGAACGCCGGCGTATCGCGCGCGAGCTTCACGACGGCACGGCCCAGTACCTGACCGGCGCCAAACTGATGCTGGGCGCGATGAAGGTCGATGGCCGCGCCGAGAAGGTCCGGACCGAGGTCGAGGCCCTGCTGGTCCACGCCCTGGAGGAGATCCGCAGCCTGTCCTACGTGCTGCACCCGCCGGCCCTGGAGGAGATGGGCCTTGGTCCCGCTATTCGGCAGATGGCCGAGGGTTTCGCGCGCCGCACGGGACTGGCCCTGCAGATCGACATCGCCGACGACTTTCCAAAGATGGCCCGGACAACCGAGGTCGCGCTGTACCGTGTCGCCCAGGAAGCCCTGGCCAACGTGCATCGCCACTCCGGCAGTCCGCGCGCCACGATCGGCCTGCGCCAGGCCGGCGAAATGGTCCTGCTGTCGATCCGCGACTACGGCGTCGGCCTGCCGGACGGCGCCGCGCCGCCCACGGGCGTGGGTCTGGCGGGCATGCGCCTGCGGCTGGAGTTCGTGAACGGGCACATCGCGCTGGCCAGCGCCGTTCCGGGCGTGCTGGTCGAGGCCTGGGCCCCCTTCCTGCCGAAGGGCGAGGGCTAACCCCTCGTCCCACGTGTCCGGCCGCTCATCCATGCGAGATCATGATCGCATGGGCGAAGCGTCCGCAGCCCCTGCCGGAGCGGACAGCGCCGCCTCCAGCCTACCCTTACGGCCGTTACGGCGCGTGGCGGCGACTTAGAGCAAATCCCATGAATGGAGCAGCAATCTCAGGCCGCCCGCTCATGTCGCCCCGTCGATCGCGGGCCCGCCGACGACCTCCCTTTCGCGCCGCGAAACGACCAAAGGTAGAACATGGATTGCGACTCACCAGACCAGTCGTTAAGCCTAAGATTGTGTACGACTTCTGATCTCGGGGGAGATAGATGAAGTGTGGATTTGCGACCGCGCCTTTTTTTTAGCAACGCGCGCTTTACACAACTCCGCCTCGTTGGGCCCGGTCGAAACCTAACCCTCTCCAAGCTTTTCATCACACCGCACGCCGCGGCTTTCGCCGTCGCGCGTCTCTTTTCTCGTGCACGTCGGAGACTTGATGTTCGGCCCAGTCTTGGATGTTGCGATCGGCCTTGTCTTTACCATCGTAATCTACGCAACATTGCTCTCAGCGCTCGTGGAGACCGTCTCCGGGGTCTTGAAACTGCGCGCGCGGGCCCTTGAGGACGTGATTATTCGCATGCTCGAGGATCCAGTCCCGCCCTCGCCACGGCACGGCGCGGCATGACCTTCTTTCCGCGACCTCGCCCCCACGGCCGTCCGATCGGTGTCGACGGCATGACATCGGCCGCCAAGTCGGCCGCCCCCCTTACCGTCCCGCGGCGTGGAGCCTGAACCATGCAACTCTTCGTCACCAAGCTGGTCGCGATGGACGACATTCCCCCCGAGCCCGACCCCGCCGCCGCCGACGGTCGGGCGGACGCCGTCGACGACGACACCGACGACGAAGACAACACGCCGCTGCCGGCGTCGGCTTTCGACCCGGTGGCGGCGACAGACGATCTCAACACCCTGCGCGGCCTGACATTTTCCGAAGCTCAGGTCACCAAATTGATCACCGACGAACTGGCCGCTCAGAACATTCAAGAGCCTGGTCTCGTCACGCGCAACTTCGTCAGGGATCCGAACGCGGCTATCCTCAAGCCGTTTTACAGATATGGCTTCGCGCCGCCTGTCGTTCCCCAGCTGGTCATGAACATTGATCAGAAGAAAGCCGGGCCCGACAACAAGCTGATGGGCACGCTGTTCACGCTGAATTCCGCTTTCTCGGACAGCGCTATAAAGCAGGCGCTCATAAATGTTGTCGTCAAGCTCAACGCGCAGTTCTCAGGACCATTCTATCGTGTCCAGGACAACGGCCAGGACTTGAAGAGCGCGCCACCGACCGCCGATGGCACACACGTTCCCGCCGGGCTGCCGCTGTTCCAGAAGATGCGGCATCTCGACTTGCTGGACATGTCCGCGATCGCCCAGTCGCAATCGCCGGCCGACGCCGAATTGAAGCTGGCGCCGTCGCCTGGATGCGACTTCCCAAACTGCGTCGCCTTCGACATCGCACACCGCTGGATTTGGATACCAGTCGCCCCGCCGCTGCTGCTGGTGGAGGTTGGCGAGGCGTCAAAACTGTTCACCCAGACCGCCAATGGCTGGACGGGCGAATTGGTCAAGGTCAATCGCACGGCGGTGTATCGCTACGACCTTCCCACAGGTCAGATGGTTGGCGCTCAACCCAAGCTGCCCGGTAGTTCGCGCGGCGGCGGAGGCGGCGAAGCTCGAGCCGACAAGAGCGACGAGGCCGACTACCTGTGGCGCTGTGACAACATGATCTTCGCCGCCGCCATGGGACTGGATCCCGCGCGACGCTATAAGTTTAGCATCCAGCCCCAAGGCTTTGAGCTTGTTCCGACCAGGCTCCCCGGCTTTTCCTATTGGAAGAAATGGAAGACGGACGCCGCAACCGTTCAAAATAAGAAAAACCGCCCTACGGATACATTGCCTCAGCCTTCAATCTCCAACGGCGGCGGGGATCTATCCGCCGGAGCGGCGCAGATAAGCAGCAAGAACACCCTGTTGGCGAAATACAAGGCATATACTCTACTGCGAAAAAAGAAGAAGGGCGACTGGAGCGTGGCCAATCTCGGGAGCCCGTCCGGCGTTCCTCTGAAGGCCCGCTCAAAGGGCGAGCGCCTGGACGCGGGCGACGTGATGAAGGCCGCCTTCACCGCGCTCGGCTATGAAAGCGACGGCAGCGCGACCCACCTGGTTCGCGACGTGCTGAACGAAGCCGGGGACAAGCACGACCCTTTCGCATCCACGGCATGGCAGATCTTCAGCGAGGGCCTGCGGGCACGACCGACCGTATTGGTGGCGGCCTGGCTGCCGCAGCTTCGAACCGACCAGGAGTGGTGCCATCTCTACGGGCATGGCGACGGCGGCAACGAAGCGCTCGAGAACTTCGTCTCGGGTTCAAAACACGCCAACACCGAGCAATTGGCGATCGAAAACGCCCAACGCACCCGGCCGGACGACCTGGTCGCCAAGATCACCGCCTATCAACTGCCCACCCAGGGCGTCTCGCGCAGCCAGTTCACCGCCGCGGACAAGGCGGCCTTGAAAGCGGTCGGATGGCCCGAGACTGACTGGCCTGATTTCCTGACCTTCGCCACGAAGATCATTCAGTCCCTACGCAGCGGCGCGGACGTCTTTTATGCGGGGTTGCCACAGCCTGTTCGAGACGCATTGACCCGGACTGGCAAGTCCCGCCAGAGCTTCTACGAGGAAATCCGAGCCATGGTGAGCCTTCCGTTACCCATCGGTCTTGGCATACGCTATAAGATTTACCTCAAGAACGCGGCTTCAGGTGCAGGACAGACCATCAAGGTATTCGACCATCTGATTGAAGCGCAGAGAGAAAGCTTCGATATATTTCAGTATCGAGCTCTATACTGGGCAGTTTTATTTTCGATCAATTATTCCGATGGCGGGCCTGGAGGCGCCGCCGCCAAAGCGGTTGAAAAGCGCCTGACGGACGCGGCGGAGAAGAAGCTCACGAAGAACGGCTGGACCTGGGCCGACTATGGGTGCAGCCCGCCGGTCGTCGCCAAATGACCTTCCCCGTTCTCGACACGCTGAAGACGAAGATCGGGCCGAGCGGCGGATTGACGCCCGTTGTTTTCGACGCCGCGACCCTGGGCGATCCCGCCCTGAGCGCCTCCATCCAGTGTCTGCTGCAGACGACGCCGCTGAGCATCGCCAGCCCGACGATAACCTCGGATGACACCTACCTGCGCATCACCGGCGTCACCGCGATCGGCGCCCTGTCGAACCTGCAGGTCGAGGCGACGTTCTTCGCGTCCTGGCAAACCGGGCAACAGGCGAACGCGGAGTTGGAGTTGGTCCTGCGGCTGGTCAATCCGCCCGCGTCGATCACCTTCGATCAACTGGGAATGCCGAAAGCCCCGCCCGGCCTCGTGAGCGGCGGCGGTCTCACGGCCCAGCAACGGCAAGCTTTCTTCCAGGCCGTCACGCTGAATGGCCCGCAACTTCTGCTGAGCACCTACGACTTCGCGGCCGTGGCCGCGGCCACCGGCGCGGCGCCGCCGTTGGAGTGCAGTCTTGCCGCGACCGACAGGCCCGCCGTTTCCACGGTCGCCGGGCTCAATATCTCGGCGTCCCTAAGCTTCGCGGGCGACTTCTGGACCGCCTTCCTGGCGACCGGCGCCGGCGGCGGGGCCTGGGACGATCTGAAAGCGATGGCGGGCTCGGGCGACTTCGCCGTGACCGGCGCCTTGCGACTGGACCCGTACAGCTGGGAACCGGTCGCCGAACTGACGCATATCTTCGCCCCCGCCAACCGCCCGGCGATCCGTTTGCCGTTCGACGACCTGGCCATGGATGTCCGCGCCCTCACCATCCGCGGAGGCTTGGACCTGTCGGGGGTCACCCCGCCTGGCTTCTCGCTGGTGGTCGGTTTCGAGAAGGCCGGCTCCGCGACGCCGGAGGTCCTGGTTCGCCTGGACGCGCCGCTGGGCGACGGAACGGCGATGCTGACCGGCCGTTTCGCCACCCCGCTTGGTCCCGAATGGCTGCTGTCCCTGGCGGGCCTGGACAACCTCGGTAGTCTCTTGCCGACCCAATTGCAGGGCGTCGCGAGCATGGGGATCACCCAGATCGCCGTCAGCCTGCCGTTGGCGACGCCGGCCAACGCCTCGATCGCCGTGGAGATTTCAGGCGGGACCTGGGATCTGATCCCCTCGCTCGTCAGTGTGCGGCCTGTGTTCGGCGTGGAGGTGTCGCGCGACGCTTCCGGACACGGAGCCGCCACGCTGGAGATCAGAGGCGACTGGCTCCTGGGCGATGCGGCGTTCGAGTTGTTCATCGACCCGCAGGCCGGAGACCTGGGCTTGGTCATGTCGCCAGGCTCGTCGATCAGCTTGGACGCGATCACCAAGCAGTTGGGCCTGCCGGCGGGTCACGACGCGTTGGACATCCTCGACCTGGAACTGAGCGGCAACTGGAACACCGGGGACTACGAGTTCCTGATCGAGTGCGGCTCGGGCTGGGACCTCGACATCCTCGGCGCGACGATCACGCTTACGGATCTCCAGATCATCGGCGAACATGAAAGCGGCGCGATGAACTGGCGGGTCGAAGGCCTGTTCGGGATCGGCGACGCCAGCGTCGATATCGTGGTCGCCGGGGGCGCTCAGCCAGAATTCGACGTGACGTTCACCGAGCTGGCCGTCGGCGACATGCTGGAGGACATCCTCCTAGGCGTCGATCTTCCCGAGACGCTTCGCGACTTCACGCTGAACGACGTGGAGGTTCATTACCTTCCGTCGCAGTCGTTCGATATCCAGGGGAGCTCCAGCACGCCGGTGGCGCTGTTCGACGGCTTCGACTTCACCGTCGCCAGCTTCCACCTGAACCGGACCGCCGGCGCCCAGACCGCCAGCCTCGGCCTCACCCTGGACCTCGGCGACAGCGCTTCGCCCGCGATCGTGCAACTGGCCGGCGACTACAACACCGACGCCAACGGCCAGTCCAGCTGGATGCTGGTCGGTGAATTGACCAATCAGGACGTCGAACTGGTTCGCCTGATCGAACGCCTGATGACCATGGCCGGCTTGGACTTCCCCCTGCCCTGCGACGGGCTGGCGATGCGCAATCTCGGTTGTCGACTGGCCATCGGCGGCCCGTCGGACAGTTGGGCGATCAGTTGCGACATCGTCGATGGCGCATCCACCTACGGACGCCTCAGCTTCGTGGCGTCTCGTCCGACAGCGCCAGCCGCGGCCAACGGCGCCGCGGCGCCGGATCCAGCGCCCTGGACCTATCTTCTGGCGGCCGAACTCGAACTGCATCTCGGCTTGGACACGCTTCCAGTCGTAGGTCCGCGCCTGCCCTCGCCAGCCTTGGAAATTCAGGGCGTCGATCTGCTCGTCACCTCGGGGGCGCTTTCGGCGGAGGTGGTCAACGGCCTGATCGCGGCCTTGCCGCCTCAAGCGCTGGCGCCGCCGGCGGGCGCGCTGGATCCTGGGGGGGCGCTGTCGCTGAAGGTTCTCGATGGGGCCAGCGGCATCGCGCTGTCCGTTCCCCTGCAGGGGACCAATGCGCCCTCGCCGCCTCCCGTTCTGCCGGGCGCCGACCCCGCTCCGCCTCAGCCGCCGGAAAACGACAACACTCGCTGGTTCATCGTCGGTCGCGCCTTCGGCCCGATCGCTATCGACCGCCTGGGGATGCGCTACCAAAACGGCCAGCTCGGCCTGTTATTTGACGCGAGCATGGCCCTGGGGCCTGTGACCATCGGCTTCTCCGGGCTGGGATTGAGTTCTCCGGTCAACCATTTCGCCCCGAGCCCCGTCCTGCAGGGCCTTTCCATCGACTACGCCAGCCCCGCCGTCACGGTCGGCGGCGGATTGCTGCGGACCGACAACGGCTATGCCGGCCAAGTCCAACTGACCACGGAAGCCTTCGGATTCGCGCTGGTCGGAGAATACTTCACCGATCCCGAAGGCCTCTTTGTCTTCGGCTTGACGCGCGAGCCGCCGCTCGGCGGACCACCCGCCTTCTTCGTCGAAGGCGTCGCCGTCGGCATGGGCTACAACAGCCGCTTGCAACTGCCGATCTCGGCGGCCGACATCGCCAACTTCTCGCTGGTCAAGGCGGCGATGCCCAACGCTCCGCCGCCCTTCGACACCGGTGCGGACCTGCAGGGCGTTCTGCGATCGGTGAATGTCGACTGCAGCGCGCAGAACGGCGAGGGCTGGCTGGCGGCGGGGGTGAAGTTCACCTCGTTCACGCTGGTTGAAACCTTCGCGCTTCTGACCTTGGAGTTCGGCCGCTCAACCCAGATCGGAATCCTCGGGCTGTCGCGCGCGTCGCTGCCGCCGGAGGCGCCGGACCCGGTCGCGCTTTTCGAGGTCGGCTTGATGGCCGAATTCGACCCGGACCGCAGCGCACTGAAGGTGGACGGCGCGTTGAGCCCACGCTCCTATGTGCTCTCGCGCGCGGCGGTCCTGAGCGGCGGCTTTGGCTTTTACAGCTGGTTCAAGGACGGCGACGGGGTCAACGCCGGCGACTTCGTCTACAGCATGGGCGGCTACCACCCGCAATTCTCGCGGCCGGCCCACTATCCCGACCCCGCGCGGCTGTCATTGCTTTGGCAGGTGAACGACAACCTGTCGGTGAAGGGCTCTTCGTACTTCGCGCTGACCCCGCATTGCCTGATGGCCGGCATATCGATGCAGGCCAACTGGGCCAGCGGCGACCTGTCTGCCTGGTTCGACGCGGACGCCGACTTCCTCGTCTATTGGAAGCCGTTCCACTACGTCGCCCATATCGACACCAGCATCGGCGTTTCCTACCGGCTAAATCTGCTGTTCACGTCGGTTACGGTCAGCGTTCACGTGGGCGTGGGCCTCGACGTCAAAGGTCCGCCGTTCGGGGGCAGCGCCCATATCGATCTGGATGTGGTCTCCTTCACCGTTTCATTCGGCGACGACAGCGACGACAGCCAGTTCCTCAAGTGGTCCGATTTCCGCACCTCGTTCCTGCCCGCCGACACGGCGGTATGCTCGATCCAGGCGCTGAACGGATTGCTCCGCGACCGCTCGAAGGAAATGAAGTCCGGCGAACCGCAATGGATCATGACCCCGGACAACGCCGTCCTGTCGGTCAACCTGGCCGCGCCGGCCAAGACCGTGGCGTTCGCCGACGGCGCCAAGCCGATGACCACGCTGCCCGACCTGCCCAACACGACATGGAACGCCGCGGTGGCGATCGGTCCCATGGGCATAGCGGGCGATCAGTTCGGCTCGGACCTGCAGATTATCGTTCAGCGCAAGGGGCTGGAGGAAACAGCCGGCGCCGGCGTTTGGACCGACTACACCGTCGGCAGAAATCCAAAAATCCGATCGGCGCCCGCCTCGCTTTGGCGCGAAGCCACGGAGGTGCGCCCTCAAGACCCCAACGCGGCGGCCTTGATGCTGGACACCCTCTGCGGCTTCGACATCTCGACGCCCCAGCGGCCTCCGGACACCACCCAGCCCGTCGACCTGGCGGCCCTGCGCTACGACGACACCGCCCTGCCGTTGATCTGGAGCGGCGGCGTCGTCACCGGCTATGGCCTGGCTCCTCAGCACGGATCGGACTTGACCTACACGCTCCCCGGCGGCGCCAGCGGCGCCTGCAAAGGCTTTGTTTTGCAGACCATCAATGCGGCGTCCCAGACCCGCGGCCAGATCATCGCCGCTATGCTGGGCCAGGGCATGCTGACCTCTGATTTCGCCGCCGGCGGCGGCGTCGATCTCACCGCGTTCTCGACCAGCACGGTTCTTGACGACTGGCCGGCCATTCACGTCTTGGGCGAGGCCTGATCATGGCGGACACGACACTTCAACCCGGCCAGGTGCGCTTCATCCAGCATCGACTTCCGGGGTTCGAGAGCGGTGAGTACCAGATCATCGTCAACCATGCGCTTTCCGCGCCCGACGGCGGTCAAACCTTCTCGACGACCACGCAGTTCTATGTCGCCGGCGAGCGCTTCCAGCTCAATCCGACCGACGTCGACTCGACATTTCCGCCGTCTCACGCGCAGGGCGAGTTTCTCAACGTCTTGCCGCACCTGGTGTTCTCGCGTCCGTCGCTGCCTTGGATCCGGTCGCCCCAGCTGGCGCCGGCGGCTCCCGTCGACGGCGCGGACGTGCCAAGCTGGTTGGCTCTGCTGGTGTTCGACCAGGATGACCCGCAGCCTGTCCTGACAGCGACGACCGTGTCTGGGTTGGTGACCCCTGGCGACGGCGTCGTGTCGTACCCGCTCGCGGACGGCTTGGAGTTCGGACAGTCGATCAACGACCCCTGCGCGGCGCTCGACATCGACTACGGTCTTTTTCTGAGCATCGCACCGAGCCTGCAGGACCTGAAATGGCTGGCGAGCGTCCGCGTGGTTTCGGGACAAAAACCCAGCGCGGATCCCGATGCGCCCCCGGGCGGCGAATACTCTGTCCTGATGGCCAACCGGCTGCCCAAGGCCGGCAAGAAATCGACCGTCCATTTGGTCAGTCTCGAGGGTTTGGAAAACCATCTCCCCGGCGGGGCGGAGTCGACGGGCGCGTCCGCGCCCAAGACGATCAGGTTGGCCTCCCTCTATCAATGGAGCTTTGACACTCAGCTCGAGCCCCAGACCTTCACCGACGTCATACAGCAACTTCAACCCTGGCTGTCCTTCAGCCTGCCGATCAGGGCTGACGCCGCTCCGGGGCCAATCGTCGCCGCCGCGATGGCCATGGGCTACGTCGGACTAGACCATCGCCTGCGCGACGGCGGCAGAACCGCCTCCTGGTACAGAGGACCGCTGGCGCCCTACCAAGTGCCGCGCACCTTGGCCGCCCAGTGCCCCCTAGGCAGCGCTGACGCCGCTCTGCGGTTCGATCCCGCGACCGGCCTGTTGGATGCTTCCTACGCAGCGGCCTGGCAGCTCGGGCGTCTGCTGGGCCTGCAGGATCAGATCTTCGCCGACCGTCTCTTTCGATGGAAGCACGCGACCAGCCGCGCCGCCGTCGCGGCGGCCGAACATGACATACTCGACGCGGCGCTGGGGATCGACACCACGCCCCAGTTGTCGGGGGCGCCGCGCGCCGCCGCGCTAGGCGACGCGGTCGGCGCGATGATGAAGGTGGCGGTTTCGGCCTTGCTGGGGTCGCCCCCGCCCGCCCCGTCTCCTGTCGCGTTCATCGCGACCTCTCTGGGCGCGACGCCATCGAACGCCCCGCCGCCCGAGGTGGTCGCGTGGCTGGAGCGTCTGCGAGGATTGCACGGCGTCCCGTTCAACTACCTGGTTCCGCAGGAAGCCATGCTTCCCCCGGAATCCATCCGTTTCTTCCATCTCGATCCAAACTGGATCGACGCCTTGGTCGACGGCGCGGTCAGCCTCGGCGACGCGGTCACCGGCGACCTGTCTCAAGCCGGGGATAGTCCGGTGGGGCCATCGGCCGGCGCGCCGCCCCTCACCGCCAGCGGATTCCTGCTGCGATCGAGAGCGGTCAAGATTTGGCCCGGCATGGAGGTGAACGCGCGCGCCGCGGACAACAGCCCCCTGACCGTCGTGCGATACGAACGCCTGTCGGACGATGTGTTGTTCTGTCTGTGCCAGGGCGTCATCGCCGGCCTGGATCTACATGAACCGCCAGAAGCGATGCACTTCGGATTCGACATCGACGAAACCGCGCCTGCCGCCGATCCCGCCGGCATCGATCTTCGCCGCCTCTTCAAGAACCTGCGAAACCCAGTCACGGGGGCCGCCGCGCCGGTCGGAACCCAGTCCGCGACGATCCCGTCCCCGCTTCCGTGGCGGTCGCCCGGAGCCGCCTTGGACATGAGCGCCCTGGCATCGAGCGCCAGCGGCGCCCTGGCCCCCGCGGCCTTCACCTCCGCCGAGTTCGCCCTGATCATGGTCGAGGGCGTCGATATGGTCACCTTCGGGCAAGTCGCCCCTCCCTCGAGTACGTCATGACCGAGCCGCTCATCGTCCCCATCAACGTGCGCGCCTTGTGCGTGAACGACGCCGCCCAATCCTTCGTCGGCCCCTCGTCGGACTTTTCCGCCTTTCCCGCCTATGAGAACGGCGTGCTCAAGGGCGACGCGCCCTATCTCGCGGACGGCGTCGGACGCTACGAATCCACCACCTGCTCGGTCGGCGTGCGCCTGCATTGGGCCCTGCCGGCCGCATTGCGCCACGGAACCGGCCCTGCCGGCGCTGGTCCAATCGGGTTTCCGGCCGCGCCAAACCGATGGCTGGTGACCCGGGTCCTTTCGCTGACGGAAGGCGCTCCGCCGCAACTGAAGTCGTGGGTGCTGGAAAGCGACCGTCTGGAAAAGGCGGGGCAATCCGACAGCGCCTCGATGCCGTTCCTGGACGGCGATCAAGGTCAGTTCTTCCGCTACATGGGCCGCTGGACCGATTATGACGCCTGGCAGGAAAATCCCGCAGCCGGCAGCTTCGCGTCGCTCACGAACACGCCCCTCACCGCCGTTGGCTACGGCGATCCGCTGTTCGCCGCCTACGCCCCAAACTGCGCGAACGTCTTCGCCTTCAATGACGACTTTCAGGCCACGCTGGGCCAGGTCGACGGCGGAGCGGCGGGCGCGACCACGCCGGTCGACCTGCTCAACCAGCCGCATCAACTGACCTATGTGATCGTCGGCTGGTTCGCGCAGAGCCAGAGGGACCCGTTGGCCGGCCTCGCCGTCGACGGCAAGACCAATGACCTGAAGTGGCGCTTCACCGGCGATCCGCCGTCCCGCGCGCTGTTTTCCGGTGCGATCTATGGATTGCGATGGGGTCCTACCGGCGATATCGCGCCCATGCCGCCATCTCCCCAAGTGGCGATCGGCCAGACCGCCGCCCAGGCGCTGTCCGCCCTGATGGCCGCCGACCCAGCCTTGGTGAACGTCGCCGACGCGGAGTTCGCGCTCAATGCGGTGCAAGCGGGGCTCTATCAGCGTCTGTATGGGCAAACCGGCTGGGTTGGAAAGCTGAAGTCCGAGCTGCACCGCCGCGCCTTCGGGTCGGAACACGGCGGCTGGCAGTGGAGCGTGATCGACGAACGGGCGTCGACAACCTCGGTTCAGGACGCGGCGGGACAAGCACAGGAAGCCGTGCTCTCCGCCGGGGCCGCGCATGCCCTGTCCGTGCTGAACCAGCAACAGCGGGCCTATGACGACGCCGCGGACGCCATATCCACGTTGAAGCAGCAACTGTTCTTCGACTGGTACCGCCGCCAGTTGCTGACCGACCAACGCGTTGGCGACAATCCGCCTTGGAGCATTGCGCCGCGCGTGACGCTTGAAAGCCTGGGCGACTTTCTCGCGACCCAGCAGAACCTGCTGGCCGCCCAGGTCGCCGCTTCGGGAACCCTGGCCTACAGCGCCGACGCCATCGGCAACGACGGAGTGTCCGCGCCCGACGCCGGCGCGACGAGCCTGGCCGCCGCGGTGGTCAGCGCATACGGCGCCGTGGCCAAGGGCCTCGCGCCGACGCTAAGGCTCAAGCGCAGCCCCGCGCCGCGCTTCTGGAAACCCGCCGATCCGGTGATCCTGCTCAATGGACCTGGCGCGGCGCCGGCCCAGCGGGACGGCAGACCCGAAGACCTGACCGCCGACGGTTACCTGCCTTGTCGTTCCCTTTCCAACATCCTCAATCCCGCGCCCGTCGGCCAACCGCCCATCACGCTGCAGGTCCTCGTCCGACGCGACTTCTCCCGATTGGAATCCGGCGCCGCCGAAGCCGCCAACGCCTTGATGGTCGAAGCGCTGCTCCTTGACGGTCGTTTCGACTTCTTGTCGCCCGCCTTCTCGGCCCAAACCCGCGCGACCGCGCTGGCGATGGATCCGGCCGGACCGACCCAGGCGCAAAATGCCATAAGCGGCCTGCCGGCGCCCGCCATGGCTCGCACGGACGGCGGTCAGCCCGACTGGGTTCCCTTGCTGATGCGCTGGACCCTGAACTACGGGCGTGTCGCCTCGACGGGCAGCGATGGCGCGCCCGAGCAATTGTCCCCCGAATTCCTTGTCCAGCAGCACGTGCTCGATGACGATCAGGTGGACCTGCAACTCCTGAACACCATCACCAACCCTCTGGACGTGAGCAGCTACAGCGGTTTCACGCCGCTGTCGTCGCGGGCCACGAACGATCTGCTCACCGCCATGAAGGCCGCGGCCGCCACGGTCGGCAACGGAGATGCGGAACTGGCCGCCTTGACCGCCGGCCTGAAGCAGGCGTCGCTGATGGCCCAGAGCGCCAGCGGCTTTCACCAGGGTCTGTTGACGCGTGAGCAGACCCTGCAGCTGAACATCGTCGACCCTCTGGAGCCCATGCTCCCCCTGGCGCAGAACATCGCCGACGCCGTCGGCGATTTCGACGGCGTGGCTCCGGACGGCTCAAGACCCTACGCCGGACTTCGATCCGGTTTTGTCACCCTGCCGAGTCTGTCGGTCGTCGACGTGTTCGGCCGTGAGGTCGCGGTGGATACTTCGCGCGTCGTCTGGGCGAACGCCTTCAAGCGGCCGGACGGCAGCGTGGTCCTTCCGCCTCGGATCACCCAGCCCGCGCGCCTGCAGTTCCGCTGGCTGGCCGCGGGCTCCACCGACGTGGAGGCCAACGGACATCCCGCCGCCAGCCCTATCTGCGGATGGGTCGTGCCGGACCTGTTCGACAACGCGCTGGTGTTGTTTGACGCCGAGGGGAAGGCCTTGGGCTCGCTCAAGGCGTCTGGCGACGGCGGGCAGGCGCACTGGCGGCCCGCGCCACAGGCGGGAGCGCCTTTGGAGCCCGACAACGCGCCCATCGACGGCGACGTTCTCGACCCCGACCTGAACGCCTTCGCCAAGGCCGTGCTCGGCGGCGGCGGAGGCTATCTGGCGAGCTTGCTCAGAACCATCGATCGGGCGTCCGGCAGCATCATTCCGCCCGACCCGTCCAGCGGTCCAGCCATGCTGGTGGGTCGCCCGCTGGCGTTGGTCCGAGCACGGCTGTCCTTGGAACTGAAGGGCGGCCCCGCGGCCGATCAAAATTGGCTTGCGCTGCAAGCGGCGATCGACGCCGCCGGGCAACCGTCCTGGAACGGCGATCGCGACGACCGGGGGCTGCGCGCCGTTCGGGTGCCGGTGCGGGTCGGGGACTTCAAGGAGGCCGACGACGGGCTCGCCGCATATTTTCTAACCGACACCGACGGCTATTCTCAGTGCCACTCGCCCGCGGCCGAGACCGGAGACCTGGTCTTGCCCACCTCGGTGATCGAGGTGGCGGCGCAGGACAAACCCGTGACCATCGCGATGCTGATCGACCCGCGCGCCCAGGTTCACTGCGTTTCCGGCGTGCTGCCGGTGAAAGCCATTTCGGTTCCCGCCGACCTCTATGCGCCCGCGCTGTCACGTCTGTCCGTGTCGTTCTACGCCGGGCCCATGCTGTTTCCGCAAGACGCCCTGGCCACGCCCCTTCCCCGCCTTCCGGGGTGGGAATGGCGTTGGCGCACGCCCGTGAACCAAGCCTGGACCGAGCGCCCGACCGCGCCCCCGCCGAACGACCGGGCTCGCACCTCATACGACCCCCAACGACTTGAAGAAGGCTGGGCCGTTCTGGTCCGCGAGGATATTTCCCAATGAGCGGTACGTACGGACTTCTTTCAGCCCACGCTCGAAACATGGGCGACCCCAACCAGGCCGCGGTCCTGCTGCTGGGGACGGTCAATCACCTTCAGGTCGACCTGACCACCACATCGACGGCGACGATGCAGTTTCCCGCCGGAGCGCTGTTGGAGCTCCAGTTTGGCGCCAATGTCACCGTCGACACCTCCAAGGTGGTGGTCACCGCGCCGCATTTTACAGCCAGTGTCAGCCATGGCGGCTGGCTGCTGACCGCGGACAACGCCGCGCCGCCGCTGACGCCGGGCCAGTTGCTGACAATCGACATCACCGGCTTCGCCGCGCCAG
The DNA here is from genome assembly GCF_001426905.1 of Caulobacter sp. Root1455. Classification (GTDB taxonomy): domain Bacteria; phylum Pseudomonadota; class Alphaproteobacteria; order Caulobacterales; family Caulobacteraceae; genus Caulobacter. Next base: position 101,806 of record NZ_LMFQ01000002.1, on the reverse strand, counting down.
CCGATTTTGATTTCGCCAACCTTTTGCTGACCGTCGCCTGGAAAGGTCTTCAGAGCGACGCGGCCGGTGTGCTCACACCCGTCCCGTTCGATGGGCGGGCCCTTTCGTTGGAACCCCGAAAATCCCTCGCGCCTCGACCGACCACGCCGCTGTTCGAGATCAACTGGGGGGCGTGGGCTGGCGGGCCGATGGCGGATCGGGCCGCTGGCGGAGACGTGGCGGTGACGGCGCCCCCGGTCCCGTGGCCCGTCGACCCCAGAATCGCGGCGCAAAAGGCGGCGGACGACGCCGAGGCGGCGCTTCAACCCCTGACCGACAAGATAGAGGCGCTGAAGGATCAGATCGATAAGGCCGAGGCGGCCGCGACGGCGGCGATGCAGAAGGTCGACGCCGATCAGCAGAACGGCAACCCGATCGTCGACATCGGAACCTACAAGGCCGACACCGAGGCGTTGCAGGATCGATCGGATGAACTCGACCAGTTGAAGGCGCAACTACAGGTCGCCGAACCGCAAGCCGATGGGGCGAACGCCGCCTATGACGACGCCCTGGAGGCGCTCAAGGTGGCCAACGAAAGCCCGCCCGTCCCGCCGCCGCCGACACCGCCCGACCCGATCATCAACCGCCTGGCCTTCAGCCTGAAGAACCTCGGACCGCCTTTGGACGCCTCCGCGGCGGGCGCGGCGCCGCATTTCCTGATCAGCTTCGTGACCGTCGGCGACGCCTACGCGCCGTGGCGCTACGACGCGCTTTGCACCGACGAGCAGGCGGCGGCGGCGGTCTTCAAGGTTTCCGGCGACGGCGTGGTCGAATGGACCCTCGAGGCCGACACCAGCACGGCGCAATGGCGCCTGAAGCCGACGGGTCGTTTCGAAAACCTGGAATCGGTGATCGTCACGATCGATAATCTCGTGTCGAGCCTGCCGCCCTTCGCCACGACCATGATCGTCGCCTACCGCGACATTCCCGGCCAGGAAGACGGGTTCATTCCGGTCAACATCAACAAATCGCCGCCATGGCCGGTGGTCGGCAGTTTCCAGGCCACGCCGGTCGATGCTCCGATCCAAGCCGCGCCAGCACCGGTCGTCATCTACCAGGGCGAGCCGGTCACGCTGAGCTGGCACTGCTGGGGCGTTCCCGACGCCTTTCCGCAACCTGTCACCATCACCGGCGTCGACGCGCAAGGCCAATCGATCCTGTGGAAAGCCAATCTTCCCAGCCTGGGCGAACTGACCTTCACGCCAACACAGACCTACAGCCAGTACACGCTCAAACTCGTGGTTCCGGATTCGCCGGCCCAGGCGGCGCTGGACGTGACCATGGGGCCCGTATCGGCCGAACTGTCGCCATCCGACTGCACCATCGCGCCTGGCGCCTCGGCGACGCTGTCCTATACGACGACCAATGCGGCCAGCGCGGCCATCACGCCCGGCGGTCCGTCAATGACCCCGCCAGGTGACGCGATACTGTCCGGAACCTTCGTCGTCACACCGCCCATGACCACGACCTACACCCTTACGGCCCAAGGCTTGAATGGTCCGGCGACAGCTCACGCCCGTGTGGCCCTCGATCAGGGCTATGGCGATCCCGTATGGATTTCCGCGGGGCAATGTCTGTGGACCGGCAACGACGACCGCCTCCAGAACATGATGGCCGTACCGCCGATGACCGGCCTGACCATGCGGCAGTTGGCGCTGACCTTCGAAGAGCTGCCGCTCGCGGTATGGGAGGATCCGAACGGCGGCCTGTACCTCGTCGACTTCCAGAACCCCGATCAGCCGCCCGAAGGGCTGACCAGCGTCCTGGCCATCTTCGCCTACCAGCAATGGCTCTTCGCCGTATCGTCCAATCCAAGCGGCGGCGGGTGGAGCATCACGGCCCCCGGCCAGGATTTCCGCGGAGGCGTGCCGCTGAATCCGACCGACGCGCCGCCTGTCAAACTCAGCGATTGGATCGGCGACGCCGACGTCAGGGGCGCGCAGTTTCGCTACGCGCCCAGCGCGGGCCTGCTGATGTTGGCCAAGGATGGCCGCCTCTTCAGCCGCAACCGCGAGCTAATCGCCACGCCGACGCCCGACTGGGCCGCCGTGGGTGAGATCCGCGACAACGTCAGCGCCTTCGATCTGGACGAGAGCGGCCAGCTCTATTTCGTTTCCGCCGGCAAGCTGATCAAGGCGACGCTCGACGCTTCGGGCGGCTTGAAGGAAGAGCCCCTGTGCGACACGCCGGCGATCTCCACCAACATCGCGGTGACCGGCGCGGGCGTGGTCTACTGGGCGGAGAACGGGGGGACCGAAGGCCCGATCCTATGCCGGTTCTTTCCTCAAAGAGGCCGTCAGATGATTGTACGCTTGCCAGGTCCCGCCGATCCCGGCGGCGTGTGCGTGGACAGAAAGTTCCGACAGCCCCACTAACCGCCACGCGGCGAGCATGGGACGACCCATGCTCGCCCCAGGCTCGCCGCCTTGATCATTTTCGCATGAAATCCGCGGCGGACCGCAGGGCCGGGCTCTCCGGGCGGCGCTCGACGTCCGCACGGCGCCGATCCCGCCAGCCGCGGTTCCGGCTACAGCTGCGGTCGAGCCGGCGAACTGAATCCTATCGCCACGACCGTGCGATCGGCGTGGTTGGGACCGGGACATGGCGGTGTCGCGGGCAATGAAGCCTGAACCGGCCCTCCCTGAGGGTCGCCGATCATCAGGAAGCCGGAACACATTTTATCTCAATGACTTATATCGCATCGCGAAGGTCCGAAAGGGCCCTGAATCATTCCCACTCGATCGTGCCGGGCGGCTTGGAGGTCACGTCGTAGACCACGCGGTTGACGCCGCGGACCTCGTTGATGATCCGGGTGGCGGTCTTGCCCAGCACGTCCCAGGGGAATTCGAAGAAGTCGGCGGTCATGCCGTCGGTCGAGGTGACCGCGCGCAGGGCCAGGACGTTCTCGTACGTGCGGGCGTCACCCATCACCCCGACCGTCTTGACGGGAAGCAGCACGGCGAAGGCCTGCCAGATCTTGTCGTAGAGGCCGGCGTTGCGGATCTCTTCCAGATAGATGGCGTCGGCGTCCTGCAGCACCTTGACCTTCTCGGGCGTGATGTCGCCCGGGATGCGGATGGCCAGGCCCGGGCCGGGGAACGGATGGCGGCCGACGAAGGCCGGGGCCAGGCCCAGCTCGACGCCCAGGGCGCGGACCTCGTCCTTGAACAGTTCGCGCAGGGGCTCGACCAGCTTCAGCTTCATGAAGTCCGGCAGGCCGCCGACATTGTGGTGGCTCTTGATCACCGCCGACGGGCCGCCGCGGGCCGAGACGCTTTCGACCACGTCCGGATAGAGCGTGCCCTGGGCCAGGAACGCCGCGCCCTCGATCTTGGCGGCCTCCTTGTCGAAGACCTCGATGAACAGGCGGCCGATGGTCTTGCGCTTGGTCTCCGGATCGCTGACCCCGGCCAGCTCGCCCAGGAACATGTCGCCGGCGTCCACGTGGATCAGCGGGATGTTGTAGTGGTCGCGGAACAGGGTGACGACCTGGTCGGCCTCGTTCTTGCGCAGCAGGCCGGTGTCGACGAACACGCAGGTCAGCTGGGCGCCGATCGCCTCGTGGATCAACACGGCGGCCACCGAGCTGTCGACGCCGCCCGACAGGCCGCAGATCACCTTGCCGGTCCCGACCTGGTCGCGGATCTTCTGGACCATCTCCTGGCGGAACGCCGCCATGGTCCAGTCGCCCTTCAGGCCGGCGATGTTGAACAGGAAATTGCGGTAGATCTTCGAACCGTTGACCGTGTGCACGACCTCGGGGTGGAACTGCACGCCGTAGATCTTGCGCGTGTCGTCGGCGATGGCGGCGAACGGGGCGCCGGTCGAGGTGGCGATCACCTCGAAACCTTCGGGGATGGCGGTGACGCGGTCGCCGTGGCTCATCCAGACGGTTTCCAGCCCGCCGATGTCGGCCAGCCCCTGGAACAGCGGGCTGTTCTTGCCGATGGTCAGTTCGGCGCGGCCGAACTCGCCGGCGTGGCCGCCCTCCACCCTGCCGCCCAGCACGTCGCACAGCAACTGCTCGCCGTAGCAGACGCACAGCATCGGCACGCCCAGGTCGAACAGCTTGGTCCCGATCCGCGGGCTGTCGGCCTCCAGCACGCTGGCCGGACCGCCCGACAGGATGATGGCGCTGGGGGCGTAGTCGTCGACCATGGCCTCGGCCTTGTCGAACGGATGGATCTCGCAATAGACGCCGGCCTCGCGCACCCGGCGCGCGATCAGTTGGGTCACCTGGCTGCCGAAATCGACGATCAGAACACGCTGGTGGTGGGTTTCGGTCGTCATCGGCAAAGGCTCTCCAGCGTGTCGTTTCGGTTCGGCCTCCCTGTCGGGAGCAATCTCTTTTGGGCGAGCCCTCTTGTCCCGACCGCGAACCGGTCGGGCGGGCTCCTAGGGCGCGTAGGACCCGCGCTCGATCACGGCGGCGAAGAAGCCGTCGGTGCCGGCGCTATGGGGGGTCAGACGCAAATAGCCTTCGGGCGTCAGGTGCTGCTCGACGCCGGCCAGGGTGATCGGCTTGACCGAGAACCCCGGATGACGCTCGACGAAGGCCGCCACGCGGTCCTCGTTCTCCTCGGCCAGCAGCGAACAGGTGACATAGATCAGGCGGCCGCCCGGCTTCACGAAGTCGGCGGCGTCGGCCAGGACCGCGTCCTGCTCGATCTGGCGCTTGGCCAGTTGGTCGGGCGACAGCCGCCACTTGGCGTCCGGGTGGCGGCGCCAGGTGCCCGAGCCGGTGCACGGGGCGTCGACGAACACCAGGTCCAGCTTGCCCTCCAGCCCCTTCAGCGGTTCGCCCTCGATCGGCGAGCGGATCTGCAGGTTGCGGACCCCGGCGCGTTGGCTCCGGCGGATGGTGTCGGCCAGACGGCGGGCGTCGCTGTCGTGGGCGTAGATCTGGCCGCTGTTGCCCATGGCGGCGGCCAGCGCCAGGGTCTTGCCCCCGCCCCCGGCGCAGAAGTCGAGCACCTGCTTGCCCTTGATCAGCCCCGCCGTGGCGGCGGCGATCTGCGAGCCCAGGTCCTGGACCTCGAACCAGCCCTTGGAAAAGGCCGGCACGGCCTCGACCGACGGCGCACGGTCGGCGGCGCCGGGCGCGGGAATGCGGAAGGCGGTGTCCAGCACGCCGGCCGGCTCGGCCCCGATCAGGGCCACGGCCTTGGCGCCGCGCTCGACGTCGGTCTTCAGCAGGTTGATGCGCAGGTCGACGGGCGCGCGCTCGGCCAGGGCGGCCATCTCGGCCCGATGATCAGCGCCCAGGGCGCGGGCCAGATGCGGCTCCAGCCAGTCGGCATAGTCGCCGGCCACGGGCGTCGGAGCGTCGGCCAGGGACCTGGGCGAGGCGATGCGTTCGCGCTCGGCGTCGGTCAGGCCGCCTGGGCCATGCTCCTCGCCGGCCGCCTCGGCGATGCGGTCGATCGGCCACTTCCAGTCCTGGGCCAGCACGCCCAGCACCACGCCGCGCGGGCTGTCGTCGCCCATCATCCAGCCCAGCGAGCGCTTGCGGCGCAGGGCGTCCAGCGCCAGACCCGAGACGAAGGCGCGATCTTTTGAACCCGCGTACCGGGCGCTCTCGCCCCAGCGCTTCAGCGCCATCCGTACGGGGAAATGACGCGTCTCGATCTCGGTGAGGACCTCGATCGCCGCTGCTAGTCTGCCGCCGTCGCGCATTTTTGCTTTCAGATCACCAAGGCCGCCAGGATCAGGCAGATGCCGATCAGGGAAGCGAGCCACACCAGCGACCGGGCGACCGGCACGCCGAAGGCGTAGAGGAAAATGTATACCGCCCGCGCCCCGACATAGAGCACCGCGCCATGGGCCGAGAGCATGCCGAGCCGACCGCCCAGATAGGCGACCAGGACGGCGGCGGCGAAGAACGGGAAGGTCTCGCGGAAATTGGCGAAGGCGCGTTCGAGGCGCCCCGCCATTCCCGTCAATACGATCGGCGTGTCGCGAGGCCCGATGTTCCACTTCAGACCGCGCTGCGGCTGGGCGGCCGCGGCCGCCCAGAGCAGATGGACCAGGCCGATCAAGACGGCGCAGCCCAGCATCTGAAGTTCGAGGGCCATCCGCACGGCCTAGACCGCGCTCGGATAGTTCGGCGCTTCCCGTGTGATCATCACGTCGTGGACGTGGCTTTCACGCAGGCCGGCGCCGGTGATCCGCACGAAGCGGGCCCGCTTCTGGAACTCGGCGATGTCGGGCGCGCCGACATAGCCCATGGCCGCCCGCAGGCCGCCGACCAGCTGGTGCAGCACCGGGGCGATCGGGCCCTTGAAAGGCGTTTGCCCTTCAATGCCTTCCGGCACCAGCTTGAAGCTGTCGGTGATGTCCTTCTGGAAGTAGCGGTCGGCGGAGCCGCGAGCCATGGCGCCCACCGAGCCCATGCCGCGATAGCTCTTGTACGAGCGCCCCTGGTACAGGAACACCTCGCCGGGCGCCTCTTCGGTGCCGGCGAACATCGAGCCCATCATGGCGGTCGAGGCCCCGGCCGCGATGGCCTTGGCCAGGTCGCCCGAGTACTTGATGCCGCCGTCGGCGATGACCGGGGTGCCGCTCTCGCGGGCCGCGCGGACGGCTTCGGCAATGGCGGTCAGCTGCGGCACGCCCACGCCCGCGACGATGCGGGTTGTGCAGATGCTGCCCGGGCCGATGCCCACCTTCACCGCGTCGGCGCCGGCGTCGATCAGGGCGCGGGCGGCGTCGTAGGTGGCGATGTTGCCGGCCACGATCTGGACGCGGTTGGCTTCGCGCTTGAGACGCGAGACCGCCTGGGCGACCTGGCTGGAGTGGCCGTGGGCGGTGTCGATGACGACGACGTCGACGCCGGCCTCCACCAGGCCCATCGAACGCTCGAAGCCGGCGTCGCCGACGGTCGAGGCCGCGCCGACCAGCAGCCGGCCCTTGTCGTCCTTGGCGGCCAGGGGGTGAGCCTGGGCCTTCTCGATGTCCTTGACCGTGATCAGGCCGACGGCGCGGTAGGCGTCGTCGACGACGATCAGGCGCTCGATCTTGTGCTTGCGCAGCAGCTCGCGCGCCTCGCGGTGATCGATGCCTTCCGAAACCGTGATCAGGTTGTCGCGGGTCATCAACGCCGAGGCCGGGACCTTGTCGTCGCCCTCGAAGCGCATGTCGCGGTTGGTCAGGATGCCGACCAGCTTGCCGCTCTTGGCTTCGACCACCGGGAAGCCCGAAATCTTGCGGCGGGCCTTGATCTCGCGGATTTCGGCCAGGGTGGTGTCGGGATTGATGGTCAGCGGATTGATGACCATGCCGCTTTCGTAACGCTTCACCTCGCGCACATGGTCGGCCTGTTCGTCCACCGTCATGTTGCGGTGCAGGATGCCCATGCCGCCGGCCTGGGCCATGGCGATGGCGAGGCGGCTTTCGGTGACCGTGTCCATGGCGGCGGACACGAGCGGGATGTTCAGACTGATTTCACGCGTGAACTTGGTCTCGGTCGTCACCTGGGTGGGCATGACGTCTGACGGACCGGGTTCGAGCAAAACGTCGTCGAAGGTGAGCCCTTCGCGAATCTCCATTGGAGTCTCCATTTTGCGGCGCGGGTATAGCGGTGGGAGGCCCAAATGGGAAGCGGCAAAAGCAGTTCGCCAGCCCCGGGGTCAGGCGGTGTTGCGGTCGACCGCCGGTATCGGAGCCGTTTTGGCCCGCGCCCGGTCCGGACGCTCCGTCACGCGGCGCAGCCACCCGCTGAACGGCTTCTCGAACAGGCGGTAGCTGGCGTAGCCGACGGCGCAGGAAGCGAAGACCGCCGCGGCGCAGAACGCGGCCGCGCCCAGGCCGCCCGCCAGCTTGAACAGCAGCGACACCACCAAGCCATGCAGCAGATAGATCGAATAGGACGCGTCGCCCAGCGTCTTCAGCAACGGCGCCTCAACGGCTCGCCCCCTCGCCTCCAGCATCACCGCCCCCGCGACGATCGCCAGGGCCGGGACGCCCCAGATCAACGGCCGGGCCAGAGGCCAGACCTGGACGGCGGACAGATGCTGGGCGACCAGGGTCGCTGAGCCCAGGATCAGCAGACCGGCCGCGACCGGCGTCGGCGCGATCGCGCCGCGCCGGCGGGCCTCGGCGAGGATCGCGCCGGCCAGGAACTCCAGGATCAGGGGATCGGTGTAGGTCACGCCCAGGGGGTGACTGGGCTTGAACGCCAGTCCGGCCACGACCAGAGCGATCATCACCGCCGCCATCGCGGGCAGTCGCCACGACCGTCGCAGCCACAGGCAGGCGGCGAACAGGACGTAGAAGGCCATCTCGTAATTCAGGGTCCAGCCCGGCGTCAGCACCGGGAAGATCTGACCCTGGGGGTCGCGGTGCGGGAGGAACAGCACGGAATGGACGACGGAAGCGGCGTCGACCGTCAGCGTCGAAAAGACCTTGCCCGGCAGCACGATCGCGCAAGCCGCCATGAACAGCGTGACCAGCCAGTAGAGCGGCGCGATCCGGATCAGGCGCCGCCGCAGGAACACGCCGGGCGCGCTTTCGCGATCGGAGATCGTCCACATGATGAAGCCGGAGATCACGAAGAAGATGTCGACGCCGGCCGCGCCGATCCCGAACGGCACGTTCTGGCGCGACAGGGCGTGAAACAGCACCACCATCAGGGCCGCCACGGCCCGCAGGGACTGGACCGATCGCAAGGTCTGCATATGCGCGCTCCGAAACGCGCCCCCGCCGCCAGTTCGCGGGTGCAGCACGATCGAAGTCAAGCTGAGCCGGTTACAATTCCGGCGGCTGAGCGCGAAGCGCGCGGCCTACCGGCCCTTGAACCCCGTCGCCACCAGGAAGACCTCGGAGCTGTCGCTGCGGCTGGCCTTGGGCTTGAAGTGGACGACCTTGTTGAAGTGCTTCTTCAGGCGGGCGATCACATCGGCGGTCTCGCCGCCCTGGAAGGCCTTGGCGACGAAGGCCCCGCCGGGCTTGAGCACCTCGATGGCGAAGTCCGCGCCGATCTCGATCAGGCCGACGATGCGCAGGTGGTCGGTCTCGCGATGGCCGACGGTGTTGGGAGCCATGTCCGACATCACCAGATCGGGCGCGCCGCCCAGCAGTTCCAGCATCTTGGGCGGACAGGCCGGGTCGGTGAAGTCCATCTCCAGGATATGGGCCGGCGCCACCGGATCGACCGGCAACAGGTCGACGCCGACGATGTCGGTCACGCCGCGCTCGGTGGCCATCTGCAGCCAGCCGCCCGGCGCGCAGCCCAGGTCGATGACCTTCGCGCCCTTCTTGAAGAACCGGTGCTTGTCGTCGATCTCGCTGATCTTGAAGGCCGCGCGGCTGCGATAGCCCAGGGCCCGGGCCTTGGCCGAGAACGGGTCGTTGATCTGCCGCTCCAGCCAGTGCTGCTGCGAGGGCGTGCGGCCGAAGGCGGTCTTCAGGCGCGCCGGCTTGGTGCGACCACTGTCATTGCCGCCGGCCGGCGGCTTGACCATGCGCTTGCGGGGAGGTTCGTCGTTCATGCGTTCACCGTCGAAGGGCGGGACGACCGACCAGAGCCGCCTCGCCGACGCCGGCGCGGCTTCTTCTGCTGATCGGACATCAGGGACATCAGGAGACCTTCTCTAAGCCCCCGATCGGCCACACGCACGCGAGAACACGGCCAAAGCTCCTGAACGGCCTGCAGGATCGCCGCCCCGGCCAGCACCAGGTCGGCTCGGTCGGCCCCGATGCAGGGCTCCAAGGCCCGCTCTTTCGCGGTCAGGGTCAGCAGGCGATCGGCGGCCGCCTCGCACTCGTGGCGCCGCATCCAAAGGCCGTCGACGATGTTGCGGTCATAGCGCGGCAGGCCCAGATGGAGGCCGGCCAGGCTGGTGATCGCGCCGGACGTGCCGACCATGTGGGCCCGGTCGTTCTCGAACAGGCCGCGCATCGATTCGGCGTGCGGGAAGGCCTCGATCCGCGCCTTGACCGCGTCGACCATGGCCCGAAACCACCCCTCCTCCACCCGCTCGCCCTCGGGAAAGCGCTCGGCCAGGGTGACCACGCCGATCGGGATCGACAGCCAGGCCTTGATCGGCAGCTTCCAGGTCGCGAACTGGCGCGGCTTGCTGTCCAGACCCCCGCCCTGGAGGTCCACCCAGGACAGCTCGGTCGAACCGCCGCCGACATCGACCACCAGGGCCGCCTCGGCGTCGCGGTCGAACAGGCTCATGCAGCCGGCCACCGACAGCTGGGCCTCTTCCTTGGGCGTGATGATCTGCAGCCGCAGGCCGGTCTCTTCGGCCACCCGACGCACGAAATCGGGACCATTGGTCGCGCCCCGGCAGGCCTGGGTGGCCACGGCCTTGACCCGCACCACCTTGCGGCGGCGGATCTTCTCGGCGCAGACCTTCAGAGCCGCCATCGAGCGGTCCATGGCCTCGTCCGAAAGCTGTCCCGTCTGGGAGAGACCCTCGCCCAGCCGGACGATCCGGGAATAGGCCTCGACGACGCGAAAGCCGCGCGGCGAAGGCGTCGCCACCAGCAGGCGGCAGTTGTTCGTACCCAGGTCGAGCGCCGCGTAGCACGACTGCTCGCCCGGCGGCCGGCGCCGGCCAGAGCCCGAAGGCTGAGGCGCGCCGGGCGCTCGCGGCGCCTCCGACATGGTCGTTCCACCTTGTCTCGCAGACGATTCGCACCGAACCGCCTCACTTCGGGAGCGAGCATAGCGGCCAGATTCCCCCGCCGGAAGGCCTCGCCTTGTCATCCGGCCACGGAACTCTACGTTCAGATTCCAGTCAGAAGACTCGATGTAGAATGCCGGGCATGAATTCGAGACTCGCCAAATTCGCGATCGGCCAAGTGGTCAGGCACCGGATCTTCCCCTTCCGGGGCGTGGTGTTCGACGTCGACCCGGTGTTCGCCAACACCGAGGAATGGTGGAACTCCATTCCCGAGGACATCCGGCCGACCAAGGACCAGCCGTTCTACCACCTGCTGGCCGAGAACGACGACAACAGCTATGTCGCCTACGTGTCCGAGCAGAACCTGCTGGCCGATGAAACCGGCGAGCCGGTGGGCCACCCGCAGACGGCGGTGATCTTCGAGAGCTTCGATCACGGCGCCTACAAGCTTCGCCCTCGGATCTCGCACTAGGCGCAAGGTCCATCCGGACAAACCCCGGTATCGCGCAAATTCCGAACGAAATTTGCCGCGAACGGGGCGTACCGTCCTCTCATGAGCGCAGATGGCTTTAGCCGCGGCCCGTCTCCGGGCGCCGCCGCCGATTGGACGATCGACCAGGGCTGGGAAAACTATTCCCAAGCCGAGCACGACGTCTGGATCACGCTCTACGAACGCCAGACCGCCCTGCTGCCGGGTCGGGCCTGCGACGAGTTCCTGCGCGGGCTCGACGCCCTGGACCTGCATCGCTCGGGCATTCCCGACTTCAAGCGGATCAACGAGGAGCTTCAGCGTCTGACCGGCTGGAGCGTGGTCGCCGTGCCGGGCCTGGTGCCCGACGACGTGTTCTTCGACCACCTGGCCAATCGTCGTTTCCCGGCCGGCCAGTTCATCCGCAAGCCGCATGAGCTGGACTACCTGCAGGAACCCGACATCTTCCACGACGTGTTCGGCCACGTGCCGATGCTGACCGACCCGACGTTCGCCGACTACATGCAGGCCTATGGCCAGGGCGGCCAGCGGGCGCTGGGCCTCGGACGCCTGGCGAACCTGGCCCGGTTGTACTGGTACACGGTCGAGTTCGGCCTGATGGAGACCAAGGCCGGCTTGCGGATCTACGGCGCGGGCATCGTCTCCTCACGCACCGAGTCGATCTTCGCCCTCGACGATCCTTCCCCCAACCGCATCGGCTTCGATCTGGAGCGGGTGATGCGCACGCCCTACCGGATCGACGACTTCCAGCAGGTCTATTTCGTCATTCCGTCGATCCAGACGCTGCAGGAGGTGACCCTGCGCGACTTCGGGCCGCTGTATGACCGCCTGGCCGGCGCCAGCGACCTCGGCATCGCCGAGATCACCAGCGCCGACCGGGTGATCACCGTCGGCAGCCAGGCCTATGCGAAGGCCGGCGGGCGGCTGGCCTCGACGGGCGGCTGACCTTTCAGGCCGAACAGGACCCGCACCCCGGGAATGCGTCGGACGATCTCGTAGGTCGCGAAGCAGCCGGCGAAGGTCAGGACGATCAGGATCGCGGCTTCCAGCGGCTGGGGCAGGCCCAGCTTGGCCAGATGGTGGGCCGCGACCACGATCAGGGTCTGGTGGATCAGGTAGAACGGGAACACGCCCAGGGTCAGGTAGCGCAGCGCCGGCCCGCCGCGGTTCAGGTGTTTGGCGCCGAAGCCGAGGATGGCGACGATGGCGCACCAGGTGTCGGCGGCATGGACGAAGCGCATGACCAGCTTCAGGCCGGTCGGCGGGATCGGCGTGTCGCCGCGATAGATCCAGGCGAAGGCCGCCCAACCGGCATAGGCGCCGATCGCCACGACCAGGGCCGGCCAACGCGCCGCGATCAGCCGCTCGCGCAGCACGTCGGACTTGGCCAGGCCGAAGCCCAGCAGGAAGGCCGAGAACGACACGGCGTGCACATAGTAGTCGCCGACCAGGGCGTGGGTTTCGCCATAACGAACGTACAGCGTGCCGCGCAGCAGGCCCAGGAACAGGACCGGCCAGACAACAAGCCCGACGCCCTTCAAGGCGCGCTCGACGCCGGCCTGCAGATGCTCGCCCAGGCGACGCCAGGCCAACAGCAGGGCGGCCAGGACCAGGGTGTAGATGAACAGGTAGGCCACGAACCACATGTGGTTGTAGGTCGGCGTGATCAGGCAGCCGGCCGGGCTGCACCAATGCCCCGAGGCGGTCACGTAGCGGAGCCAGAAATTGTCGACCGTCAGCGAGGTCCCCGGATGGCCGGCGATGTACTCGACCACCTGGTAGTAGGATTGCGGCGGCACGATCACGAACACCGCGAACAGCAACGGCGGCAGCAGCCGCGCCGCCCGGGCGCCGGTCAGTTTCCCGACCGTGGTCTTGTCGGCCATGAACCGGGTCGCCGCGCCCGAGACCAGGAACAGCAGGGTCAGGCGCCACGGATTGGTCAGCATCATGAGCGGTTCCAGCACCTCGACTGGATGCGGTGACTTCACGTGCCACTCCCAGGGCACGTAGAACATGCCGACGTGGTACAGAATCAGCAGGAAGAACGCGCCGACCCGAATCCAGTCGAGGTCGTATCGGCGGTCAGGGATCGAGGCGGTCGAAGGCATGGCGGTCGAAGGCATGACGGGGCGTCCGGCTTGAAAAACGATGCGAACGTCGTGACCCAGACCGCCGCCCGGGGCCAAGCGCCCGGGGACCGGCGGCCGTCGGCAGGGACGAACGGAAAACCGACGGGGCCGAACGGCGCGCTTTTCGGGAGGAACGGGGAGGAACGCCAAGGCGTCGGGCGCGCCTGGCTGCTGGGCGTCTGCCTGATCGGGTGCATCGCCACGGTCAATGTGCTGACCATCCGCCACGACGCGCCGCGCCTCGGGACCTTGGCTCCCGCCATCTGGGAAGGCAGCAGCGCGCTGGTGACCATGGTGATCTTCATGATCCCCGCGGCCGTGGCGATATGGACCACCCGCACGGCGCCGCGCTGGTGGCGGGCGCTTCCCGTCCACCTGGCGGCGGTCGTCCTCTATTCCGTGCTGCATGTCGCCGGCTTCGTCGCGCTGCGGAAGCTGGCCTATCTGGCCGTGATGGACGGGCCCTATCGGTTCGGACCGCTATCCACGGAATTCCCCTACGAGTTCCGCAAGGATCTGATGGCCTATGGCCTGGCCTCGATCATCTACTATCTGTCGCTGCGGCGCAGCGCCCGCGAGGCCGCCGAGCAGGCCCAGACGACGTCGACCGCGGCCAGCTTCGACATCCGCGACGGCGCGCGTCTGGTCCGGGTGTCCGTCTCCGAGATCCTGGCGGTGCGTTCGGCCGGCAATTACGCCGAGTTCCTGCTGACCGACGGCCGGCGGCCGCTGATGCGCTCCTCGCTCAGCGCCCTGGAAATCCAGATGGCCGCGCACGGCTTCCTGCGCACCCATCGCTCCTGGCTGGTCAATCCAGGCCGGGTGACGGGCCTGCGCCCCGAAGGCTCGGGCGACTACGCCGTCGAGCTCGGCGCGGTCGAGGCCCCCCTGTCGCGACGCTTTCCCCAGGCCCTGACAGCGTTGCGCGGCTAATCCAGCAAGAGGCCCATGACGATGTCGTCGTCAACGCTCCCGTCGGGGTAGCGTCCCCGCCCGGTCATCCGCCCCTCGATCTTGAAGCCCAGCCGCTGGTAGAGCCTCTGCGCGCCGAGATTGGCCGCGCCGGTCCACAGCTCGATCCGGCCGACGGGCGGCGTCATCGTCCTGGCGATCTCGATCAGGGCGCGGAACAGGGCCGAGCCGACGCCCCTGCCCTGCCAGTCCGGATCGACCGCCACGGTCAGGTCGGTCAGCACATGGGCGAAGATCGCCACCTTCATCCGCTCGACGTGAAGCTCGCCGCACACCGTCCCGTCGGTGTCCACGGCGACCAGGTTGACGCCGCCGTCGTCGGCGACCGCCATGGCGTGGGCGACATAGTCGGCCGTCACCTCATCAGGCCGACGCGCCAAGCCGCCGGGCTTGGCGGCGACCTTGCGATGCAGGGCCAGTATGCCGGCCCCGTCCTCGGAAACGGCGGGCCGGACGGTGAAGGCGCTCATGGTCAGGCGGCTCGCTGGAACGGATAGAAGTCGCCGCCAAGGTCGAGGATCGCGGTCAGTTCGTCCAGCGCGGCGCGGCTCTCGACGATCAGGGCCGGATCGGTCAGGTCGGCGGGCGCCAGCCGGTCGCGATAGTGGCGCTGGGCCCAGGTGTTCAGCCGTTCGTGCAAGGCCGCGTCGAACCGCTGGCCACGATTGGCCGCCGCCAGCTCGGCATCGGTCAGCACCACCCGCAGCCGCAGACAGGCCGGGCCGCCGCCGTTGCGCATGCTCTGGCGCACATCGACATATTCGACCCGCCCAATCGGCCCGTTTGAACTGACCAGGCCCTGCGCGGCCGCGTGGGCCCGCGGGTTGTCGCGCGTCTCGCCCGGCGCCAGCAGCACCAGGCGGTCCTCGCCCGGCAGGACCAGAAGCTGGGAATTGAACAGATAGCTCTTCACCAGGTCGTCCATCGGCAGGTCGGCCCCGCTGATCTCGATGAAGACCGGTTCGAACAGGCCGCCGGCGGCGCGGCGGACGCCCTCCTCCATCGCCGCGCGGTCCTCGAAGGCGCGCTCGTGGAACAGCAGGCAGTCGCGCGTGCCGACGCAGACCACGTCGTTGTGGAACGCCCCGGCGTTGATCGCCGCCTTGGCCTGGCGGGCGAAGACCCCACGCGCCGCGCCGTGGCGACGCTCGATCGCCTCGAAGGCCTCGCGTGTCTGGCGGGCCGGATATTGGCCGTCCCAGCGCTCCCAGGCCTCGCGGCCCCAGACGAACAGATTGACCCCGGGCTCGCCATGGTCGGCGCACAGCCGCACATGGTTGGCCGCGCCCTCGTCGGCGAAGTGGGACTGGGCCGATAGCGGATCGTGCACGGCGAACCGGGCCTCGTCCGGGAACAACCGGCGCAGGCCGCGGGCCGTTTGTGGACCCTCCAGACTGCGGTGCAGGTTGGTCAGCAGATTGGCCGGCGTGAAGTGCACGCGGCCGTCGGCGGTGTCGGCGCTGGGCGTGACGGTGGCGGCGTTGGCCGCCCACATCGGCGAGGCCGAGCAGGCCGCCGCCGCCAGGGCCGGCGCGGTCTTCCAGGCCTTTTCCAGCACCTGGGCGTCGGCGCCGGAGAAGCCGATCGCCCGCAGCAGCGCCAGGTCCGGCCGTTCGTGCGGCGGCAGCACGAACTGCGGCACGCCCCAGTCGGCCAGCTTGCGCATCTTGGTCAGCCCTTCCAGCACCGCGGCGCGAGGATTGGAGACCTCGCCGGCGTTGGTCTGGCTGGCGATGTTGCCCGGCGACAGGCCGACATACGAGTGGGTCGGCCCGACCAGACCGTCGCAATTGGCCTCGACCGCACGCGAATTCATTCCCGCAGACCCTTGATATCGCTCACGGTATTGACCACGTCCTGCGCCTCGAAACTGGCTACCGGATAGGCGCAGTAGTCGGCGGCGTAGTAGGCGCTGGGCCGGTGGTTGCCCGAACTGCCCAGGCCGCCGAACGGCATGGTCCCGGCCGCGCCGGTGGTCGGGCGGTTCCAGTTGACGACGCCGGCCCGGATGCGCTTCAGGAAATGATCCCAACGTCCTGTTTCATTGGAGATAAGGCCCGCCGACAGCCCGTAGCGCGTGGCGTTGGCGGCGGCGATCGCCTCGTCGAACGATCCCACCCGGCGCACCTGCAGCAGCGGCGCGAACAGCTCCTCGTCGGCGACCGCTTCGCCCGTCACGTCCACCAGGCCCGGCGAGACGAAGGCCCCGCTCAGGCCGTCGACGGCCGTCATGGCGCGCACGCTCCGGCCGGGCATGGCCTTGGCGCCGGCCAGGGCCATGGCGGCGGCGCGGTCGGAGATCAGCGGCCCCATGAACGGCTCCTCGCGGCCGTTCCACGCCCCGATCACGAGACGCTCCGACAGCGCCGCCACGGCGTCGATCACCGCCCGCCCCGCCGCGTCGTCCGAGACGATCAGCCGCCGGGCGCAGGAGCAGCGCTGGCCGGTGGTGATGAAGGCCGACTGCACGACCAGGGCCGCCACGGCCTCGGCGTCGCCCGCGTCCCAGACCACCAGCGGGTTGTTGCCGCCCAACTCCAGGGCCAGGATCACGTCCGGCCGGTCGGCGAAATGGCGGCGGAAGAAGGCGCCGGCGGCGGCCGAGCCGGTGAACAACAGACCGTCGATTTCCTGGTCGATCAGCGCCTGCCCGACCTCGCGGCCGCCCTGCACCAGATTGACCACGCCCGGCGGCACGCCGGCCGCTTCCAGGGCCTCGACCAGCAACTGCCCGGCCAGGGGCGTTTCTTCCGACGGCTTGAACACCACCGTGTCGCCGGCCAGCAGGGCCGGCACGATGTGGCCGTTGGGAAGGTGGCCCGGGAAGTTGAACGGCCCCAGCACCGCCATCACGCCATGCGGCCGATGGCGCAGCACCGCGCGGCCAAAGGCCATGTCGCTGGCGTGTTCGCCGGTGCGCTCGTCATAGGCCTTGATCGAGGCCTCGACCTTGCCGGCCATCGAGCCCAGCTCGGCCTTGGTCTCCCACAGCGCCTTGCCGGTCTCGCGGCTCAGGGCCTCGGCGAAGGTCGCCGTGCGGGCCACCAGCACGTCCTTGTAGCGGCGCAGGATCGCGATCCGCTCTTCGCGCGGCAGGTCGGCCCAGGCGGGGAAGGCCTTGCGCGCGGCCTCGACCGCCGCCGCCACGTCGGCCGCCCCGGCGGTCGCCTGGCGCCAGATCACCTCGCCGGTGGTCGGATCGACCGAGGTCGCCTCGGAACCCGCGCCCACCCGCCAGACGCCGTCGATGAACACGCCGCTCATGCCTTCACCCGCACCATTTCACCGTCCTTGACGCCCAGGGCCGCCGCGGCGTCCCGACCGATGATCGCGCTCTCGCCGTCGATCAGCACCGGGGCGCGCACCGCCCGGAAACGCGCCACCGCGCCGGAGCAGATCAGGGCCTCCTCGCCATAGGCGTCCTCGCCCAGCCGCGCCCGCAGCCGGCGGCCCTCGCGCACCGTCTTGATGTCGTCGCGCCGCGCCGCCACCGTCGGGCCGGCGTCGAAGATGTCGACCAGGCCCGAGAAGCGGAAGCCCTCGGTCTCCAGCATCGCCCGCGCCGCCTCGCCCTCGCGGTGCACCCGGCCGATGGTCTCCGAGGCCGCCTGGGGCAGAAGCTCGGCATAGATCGGATGGCGCGGCGCCAAGTCGAGGATGAACTGGCCGTCGGTCGAGGCGCTCATCATGTCGGCCTCGTCGAATTCCAGCCGGAAGAACTTGCTGGCCACGTGGTCCCAGAACGGACAGCCGCCGTCCTCGTCGAACCAGCCGCGCAGCTCGGCCAGCACCATCTCGGCGAAGCGCTGCGGCTCCAGCCCGATCAGCATGTAGCGCGACTGGGCCAGCAGGCGTCCGGCCCCGCCCTTGCGCCGTTCCGGTTTGAGGAACAGCGAGCCAACCTCCGACCAGCCGGCGCATTCGTTGACCAGCACCAGGGCCCGGTGGTCGAACCGCTTGTCCAGGGTGGGAGAAGACTGGGCCAAGGTCACGACGCGGAACGAGAAATGCGGCCGCTTCAAACCCACCCCCGCCTTGACCCCGGCCACGCCGACCACGTCGCCGGCCTCCAGGTCCTCGAGCATCAGGGTGTACCAGGCGGCGGGCGAAGCGACCTCGGAGTTGAAGCTGGCCTGCGACAGGTCCAGGCGGGCGCGCAGGGTCTGCTCGTCCTCCGGCAGGCTGGTGAAGCCGCGGCCCGACAGGACGGCCAGCTCCATCAGGCTGTCGAAATCGGTGGGCGTCGCGGGACGGACGACAAGCATGCTCAGTGGGTCTCCGCGAGGTCGGTCATGGCGGCGCGCAGGGCGGGTCCGTCGATCTCGCCGCTGGCCAGCTTCATCAGGATCAGGGCCGACAGCTGGGCGCGCTCGACGAAGCTGTCGGGCCAAGCGTGCTCGGCTTCGCTGTGGATGTCGCCGCCGCGCACCCCCAGGGTGTCGACATTGGGCAGGCCCGAGGCGAACAGGTTGTTGCCCTCGCAGACCCCGCCGGACGGCTTCCAGGCGATGTCCTGACCCAACAGAGCGCCGGCCTCCTTCACCGCCCCGAACAGCCGCTGTTGAGCGGTGTTGAACGGCTTGGCGCCGCGGGTGATGCGACCGTGCAGATGGGCGTGCAGGCCCTCTCTGGGCGACGCGACGATCTTGGCGACCTCGTCCTCGAACCAAGCCGCGTCGTCGGCCGTGGGGAAGCGGACGTTGAAGCGGACCACGGCCACGTCCGGGACCATGTTCAGGGGCGAACCGCCGTCGATCTTGGCGATGTTGCAGGTCACGCCCTCGCGCGCTCCGTTCAGGGCGTGCAGGGCCTGGGCGATCCGCGCGGCCTCCATCACCGCGTTGCGGCCGGCGGCGAAGTCGCGACCGGCGTGGGCGGCCTTGCCGTGAACCACGATATGGAAATTGCCCGAGCCCTTGCGGGCGCTGGCCAGGGCCCCGTCGGCCAGGGCCGGCTCGTAGGTCAGGCCCACATGGCCCAGGTGCGCGAACTGCGCCAGGATCGGGGCCGAGGCCACCGAGCCGATCTCCTCGTCCGGCGACAGCAGCACGCGATAGCCGACCCGCGCGGCCAGCGGATGGCGCTCGAAAGCCTCCAGCGCCGCCAGCATCACCGAGATGCCGCCCTTCATGTCGGCGATCCCCGGCCCGTGCAGGGCGCCGTCCGGCCGAGTGGTGACGGTCCGGAAGCTGGAGGTCTCGGGGTAGACGGTGTCGTAGTGGCCGGTCAGGACGACCTGGACCGGGGCCTCGGGCCGCACGACCACGGCGATGGCCGCCGGATGGGCCTGCTCGCCGATCCGCCCGTCCGCCCCGACCTCGGGCGAGGCGCCCAGCGGGATGTCGGTGGGCGCGGCCGGCAGGTTTCCGAAGGCGTCGAGCAAAACTTGCCGCTGGCGCTCCAGGCCGCCCAGATGCCGGCTTCCGGAGTTGATGGCGCACCAGGCCACCGCCCGATCGATGATCAGCGGGCCTTGGTCGGCCAGGTGTCGCAGGACGGCGCGATCCTCGTCGTTGAGTCGCATGAATCCACTGTCTCCCTCAGTTCAAACTAAACCAAGGGCCGCGGGCAATTCGTGCTTCCTCGGTCGAGGAAACCGGTAGCCCGCGCAACAGCCTTGCTCCGAACAGCGTCCGGCCCCGGTCGCGGCCAGGATCGGAATCCGGATCTGTCACTGCGTGCTTCCGCCGTCATGTCCGGGTTCGCGGCGCGGAACGGACGGAAGCGGATTAGTTGTAGTCCTTTCGCCAGCGAACCGAAAGCTGGGCGTCGCCCTGGCTGCCGAGCTTGGAGACCAGCGACAGCGCCCGCCGGACACGCCACTCCACCTGGGCCGAGGGCCCTTCCCGGCCGCCGCCAATGATCTCGACATAGACGTCGTCGGTCACGTACTTGCCGCCGGCCACGGTCATGCCCGCGGCGCTGTCGGCGAAGGACAGCCGGTCCAGCCTGGCCAGGTTGCGCAGGTTGCCCATCACGTCGAAGCCGCCGCCGCCGGCCAGGGCCGCCAGGGCCGAGGCCAGCTGCGCGGCCTCGATCGGGGTCAGGTTGGCGGCCGACGAGCCGAACAGCACCTGCGACAGCACCTCGTCCTGAGGCAGTTCCGGCTTGGAGGTCAGGGTGATTTCCGGCTTGGCGGCGGTGCCCTCAACCTTGACCACGGCGGTCAGGGCCGGGTCCTCGCGCACCGCGGTCAGGTCCAGCCGGACGCGGTCCAGCTGGGTGGCCAGGCGCACCGTGCCGGTCTCCTCGAACTCGAAGCGCTTGCCGGCGAAATCGTATTCGCCGCGCACCACCCGCGCCTCGCCGTCCAGAATCGGGCTGTTGGTCGAACCGCCGACATGGGCGTTCAGCGACAGCTCCACGTCCAGGCCCCGGCCCCGCACGAAGATCCGCCGCGGAGCGGTCAGGGTGACATCCAGCAGCATGCCGCTGCCCGGCGCGACCTTGCGGACCTCGATGCCCTGATCCATCTCGTCCGGGCGATTGCGCTCGATCACGTCCAGGGAGACCACGCCAGCCGGGGTCTTGGTCTGGGCCGAGACGTCGGCCCGGTCGATGGTCAGGGCGCCGACCATCTTGACCTTGCCGTCGGCCCCGCGATTGACCGTGGTCTGGCCGCTGGCCGCGGCCGTGGCCAGCTCGTTGTCGATGACCCGGAAACCCTTCAGGTCGAGCTTGAAGCTGCCCAGCCCCCCGCGCATCAGGCTGATCCGACCCGAGCCCGACATCGTTCCGCCCTGCCCGTCGCCCGCGGACACCTGGCTGACGTCGATGGCGTTGTCGGCCAGGGCCACGCGCACGATGACATCGCGCAGACTGAGGCCGGTCTGACCGTCGTCGACCCGGCCGCCCTCCAGGCTGGCGCGGCCGGTCAGGCGCGGATCGGCCAGGGTGCCGGCCAGCTCGCCCTCGGCGTCGATCTTGCCCGACACGCTGCGCTCGGAGCTGCCCAGCAGGTCCCACAGCGGCTTGATCTCGCCCTGGGCCGCGAACTGGCCGCGCACCGGCCGCCGACGATCGATCGCCAGGTGGAACGGCTTGGCCGAGGCCTCGGTCGGCAGCGTCACCTCGGCCTTGGCCTGCAGGCCCTGGCTGTTGGAGCTGCTGGCGTTGATGGTCATCAGGTTGTCGCGCAGAACGCCGCGGATCTCGGCGTTCAGCGAGCGGTCGGTGCGCGAGCCGCGTTCGCGGGCCCCGATCAGGTTGGCGTCGAACTCGCCGGTCAGGGTCGGGCCCGACCCGCTGAGCGTCACATGGGCGTCGACCTTGCCGGCCATGTCGGGATTGAGCGCGGTCAGGCTGACGCCGGTCAGCTGCGCCCGGAGCGTGGCCAGGTCTCCGCCCACGTCGGCGTCGAGATCGGCCGCGCCGTCGCCGACCGACAGCCGCAGGCGGGCCCCGGTGCGCGGGCCGCCGAACCGGATCTGGGCGGCCTCCCGGGTCTTGACCTCGGTGCGCGCCATGGCTCCGGCGGCGTCGAGGGCCAGCAGGTATTCCGGACCAGACTGAGTCAGCACGCCCGAACCGTTCAAATTCCAGTGACCGGACGGGGCCTCGCCCCGCGCGCCGATCGTCAGGGGCAGACGGGCCATCGGGCCGGAGGCCTTCACCGCCGCGTGCCGGACCTTCCACGCCCCGTCGACGATGTCGTCGACGGCCAGGTCGAGCTGCGCCACCGGTCCGGCCGCGCTGTCGGTGATCTTGGCCGTGCCGGCGACCCGCCCCTGGGTGAGGAACGCGCCAGGCCCGATCGCCAACGTCAGGTCGGCCGTGGCCGGACGACCGCTGCGCAGGGAAACCGCGCCCTTGGCCTTGGCCCCGCCGGCGTCGACGTCCAGGTCGGAAAGCTCCAGCCCGCCGGTCGCGAAATTGAAGGCCGTGCGCCCCTTGGCCGGGCCGTACTTGCTGCCGGCCTCGATCGACGCCGTGCCGTCGCCGCCGTCGGGACGCTTGGCGAAGGACAGCACCACGTGGGCGTCCTTCAGCGGCAGGCGCGGCACGTCGATGGAGTCGAAGTCGGCGATCAGGTCGGCCTTGGGCGCCGACAGGGTTCCGGTCACGGCCCCCGTCCCCTTGGCCTTGCCGGCAACCTCGACCGGGCCGGCGACGAAGGGCCCCGTGGCGGACCAGTCCAGCTTGAAGGCCAGGGCCGTGGCCGGGCCGAGCACGCCGGAAGACCGCACCGACGCGGCCGTGCCATCCAGCTTGGCGTCGGCGATCGACAGCCGCTCGTTGGCCCAGGAGCCGCGGGCCTCGAGACGCGGCGTCTTGCCCAGCAAGCGGTCCAGTTCCGGCAGGCCGGTGGCGAAATTGCCGCCGCGCGCGTCGGCGGCCAGCATCCAGGGCTTGCCGACGCCCTGGCTGGCCGACCATCTCACGCTCGCCTGTCCCGCCATCCCGGCGTGGATCGGGGCCAGCGAAGCGACCTTGGCCTCACCCTTGAAGGACAGGCCGCCGAGAACGCCGCGCTCGCCTTGGGCGACGACGGCCAGATTCGGGGCCTGGACCTTCGCCGAGCGGATCAGGAAGCGGCCGTCCTTCAACCGCGTCCCCTCGAACTGGGCCGAGGGAGAGCGTCCGAGCACGGCCAGCAGACCCTGCCCGCCGCCGCCCTCGGTCGTGGCCTCGGCCTTGATGCTCAGTTCGCCGCGTTTCCAGCCGACGGTCGCCGGTCCCTTGGCGCGCGCCAAACGATAGCCCAGCCAGGAAAGATCCCGGACGTCGAGGCGGCCGTCGACCAGGAAGCCGTCGCCGGTCAGATGGAAGACCCCGTCCGCGACGCCCGCCCCCAGGGTCGGCAGCGGCGTGACGCGGGAGAGATTTCCGATCTTGGCGGAGAAGGTCAGGCCGGCGGGGGCGGTGATCCGCTTGCCCAGATCGGCGGGGCCGTGAGCGGCCAGGACCAGGTTCTGGCTGTCGATCTTCAGGTCGAGATCGCTGAACGCCCCGGCCTTGCGGCCGACGATCGAAAAGCGGGCGTCGGCGCCGAACATCCGCTCCTCGCGGTCGGTCAAGGTCGAAGCCGCGAGGTCGATATGGCCGGCCGCCGAACCGCCCTGCGGGGTCCAGGCGCCGCCAGCCTTCAGCGGCGTGGCGTCGCCGGACCGAGCCAGGACGGTGAACGCGCCCTGGCTGGTGGTCCCGTGGGCCTTGGCGTTCAGATCGAAGGGCCGGTCGGGCGACAGGCCCATCGCCCCGGCCAGGGCCCCGCCATTGGCCTCCTGGGCCTCGGCGTCCAGCAACAGGGTCTTGTCGCGACCAAGGTCGAAGACCAGCTTCAGGTGGTCGCCGACGTGCATGCGGCTAAGCGCCCGCAGATTGCCCTTCTGGCCGCCCAGCCTCGCGGACTCGTAATCGCCGCTCAGGTCGAAGTCGCCGGCCTGGCGGCTGAACGCGGGCCGAGTGATCAGGCGCAGGGCGACATGGTCAAGGTCCACCGACAGCGGCGCGGCGCTGGACTTGCCCTTGGGGGTCAGGGTCGGACGGCGCAGCACGACGACCTGGCGGGCGGTGATCTTGTCGGCGTGGAAGCGGCGGTAGAACAGCTCGGCCGGCCGCCAGTCGACATAGAGGTCGGCGGCCTCCAGCCAGACGCCCTTCTCGTCGCTGATCGTCAGGCGACGAACGCCGAACGCGTTCCAGATGTCGCCCGTCAGGCCTTCGATCTTCAGGCGGCCGATGCGGCCCAGTTTCAGGCCGCTGGTGCGGGCCTCCAGGAAGGCGCGGCCCTGCGGAGTGATCGCGCCGAAGCGCACGCCGCCCAACAGCACGGCGATCAGCACCACCAGGCTCACCGAAACGATGATGATCAGGCCCGGCCAGCCGATCTTGCGCGCGACCTTGGTCGCCGCCTCGGCGACGACTTCCGGCATGTCCTCGGGCGGCGGCCCGCCAGGTGGTTCTTGGGCGTCGGTCAAAAGGCCTGCCCGATGCTGATATAGACCTGGAACGCCGGATCGCCCTCGCGCTTGCTGATCGGCACGGCGATGTCGGCCCGGATCGGTCCGAAGCCCAGGTCGTAGCGCACGCCGACCCCGACGCCCACGCCGAAATCATCGCCGCCCGGCCACTTGTCGACGCCCACCCCGCCTGCGTCGACAAAGGCCACGGCGCCCCAACGGTCGGTGAACTTGTGGCGCAGCTCGATCGAGGATTCCAGCAACGACAGGCCGCCCTGGGGCGTGGTGGTGTTGTCGATCCGCGGACCGATGGCCTGGTAGGCATAGCCGCGCACCGAACCGCCGCCGCCGGCGTAGAGCCGCTTGGAGGCCGGCACCTCGGGCATGGTTCCGCCGACGATCTGCCCGGCCTTGAACCGCCCAGCCAGCACGGTGCGCGCGCCCTGGCCGAACGGCAGGTAGGCCGACGTCTGGGCCTGAATCTTCAGGAAGGCCATGGTCAGGTCGCCGGTAATGGCGGTGGGCTCGGCCCGCACATCCAGCCGCCAGCCCTTGGTCGGGTCCAGCACGTTGTCGGATCGGTCCCAGGCCTGGGCGCCCAGCAGGGTGAGGGTGGCGAAGTTCTGCTCGACCCGGGTGGTCGCGCCGTTGGTGGTGAGGGGTGAATCGACCTGCGACAGGTCCAGCGAGACGCCGTAGGTCCGATAGACGGTCGTGCGCAGCTTTCGGGTCAGGTCCGCGCCGATGTGGGCGCCGGTTTCGACATAGGCGTCGGTGTCGTCGTGGAAGATGGCGGTGTTGAGCTTCAGGGTCTGCTGGCTGCGCCGCCAATGCGGCAGGGCCAGCTCGGCTTCCAGACGACTGTCCACCCTGGCCAGCCGCGCCGACAGGGTCGTGGTGTCAGCCCGATGAAAGCGATTGTAGTGGATCCACTTGGCGTCCGCGCCCGGCCCGTCGGTGGTCGAATAGCTGGCGGCCAGCTCCACGGTCCTGGCCTTGCGGTCGGACACGGTCACGATCACCGGCCGCAGCCCGTCGGGCAGCGCCTTGTCCTTGGGGGCCAGCGAGACCGAGACGGTGTCGTAGACCCCGGTGTCCCGCAACCGGCGCTCCAGTTCGGCGATATCGTCGGGCTCGTAGATGTCTCCGGACGTCCACGGGGCCAGATGCTTGATCCAGGCGGGGTTCGATCGCCCCTGGGTCACCACCTGGATCCCGTCGACATGGGTCAGGTCGCCCGCCGCGATGTGGAACACCGGACGGACCGTGTGATCGGCGTGATCGACCACCACCTCGCGCGGCTCGGCGGCGGCGTCGGCATAGCCCAGCTGCTGAACCTGGGAGACGACGCGCCCCTCGGCCGCCAGCACCTCGACGGCCCGGCCAGGCGCGCCCGGCGTCAGGCGGATGACGCTTTCGGCCCGCTTGACGACTCCCTCGTCCGGCTCGGGTCCGCTCCAGGCCAGCCTGGGGTCGGCGATCACGAAAACCGGACCGGGGGTGATCTTGAGAATCGCGCGCGGCGGCTCGGCTTCCGAGACATCGGGTTCGACGACATAGGCGTAGTAGCCCTCCGAGCGCAGCACGGCGACGGCGTCGTCGCCGGCGTCCCTGGCGCGGCGGCGGGCCTCCGAACGGCTGCGCGGCGGCGCCTTGGCTTCGGTCATGGCGCGCTGGATCGCTTCACGCAGCGCCTTGTCCTCGACGCCGGTGACGATGGCCGCGGGCTCGGCCGCATTGGCGTGGCCGGCGGCCAACAGGGCCGCCGTGGTCATGCCGAGGACAGATCTCTTACGCACCAAGCCTTCCAGTCCCCGCGCGCAGCGTCCCTGAACCCCTGTAGTCGCCCCCCCGCCGACTGTCACGCGGTGAAATTCCGGAACCGCTTCAGCGCCCGGCTCCTTCGATCATCAGGAGGGCGCCCAAATGTTGAGCAGTCCCGCGCATCGGATCATCGCGAGCCGAAAAGCACCGCTTCCGGACTTCGCGCGTTCTAGGCTGGATCGGGACGCGCCGCCTCAATCCGGCGCGCAGGGTGGACAAAGTGGACACGGGCGTGGCGGCGAAAATCCAGGACATCGACGATACTCCCAGCCTCCCGATGACCGGTGCGGCCTATCTGCCCGGCGCGCCTTACGACGAGATGATCGCCCAGGGCGGCGACGTGCGGACCCACTACGCGGCGCTGCAGAGCCGAATCTCCACGCTCGGGGCCAGCGAACTGGCGGACCGGCAGCGGATGCTCGAGCGCTCGTTCCTGCTGCAAGGCATCACCTTCACCGTCTACGGAGCCGACAGCGCCACCGAGCGGATCATCCCGACCGACCTTTTCCCCCGCATCCTGCCGGCCCAGGAATGGGCCAAGATCGAGGCCGGCCTGACCCAGCGCCTGCAGGCGCTGAATATGTTCCTGGCCGACATCTACGGCGAACAGCAGATCCTGATGGACGGGGTGGTGCCGCGCGAGCTGGTGCTGGGCGCGCCCTCGTACCGTCGCGAGATGCAGAACCTCTATGTGCCGCACAAGGCCTACGCCAATGTCTGCGGCAGCGACCTGATCCGCGGCCCGGACGGCGAGTTCGCCGTGCTGGAAGACAACCTGCGCGTGCCGTCCGGCGTGTCCTACATGCTGGCCAACCGCGACGCCTCCAAGCGCACCTTCCCCAGCGCCTATCGCGAGGCCGGGGTGCGGCCGGTCGAGCGCTATCCCGACCTGCTGCTGGCCACGCTCAAGAGCATGAGCGCCGACTGGCGCTCCAATCCGCAGGTCGTCGTGCTGACCCCCGGCGTCTACAACTCGGCCTATTACGAGCACGCCTATCTGGCGCGCCTGATGGGGGTGCCGCTGGTCGAGGGCCGCGATCTGGTGGTCCATGACAACATGATCTACATGCGCACCACGACCGGCCTGCGCCGCGTGGACGTGATCTACCGGCGGGTCGACGATGACTTCATCGATCCCCTCACCTTCCGGCGCGATTCATCGCTGGGCGCTGCGGGGCTGTTCAACGCCTATCGGGCCGGCAACGTGGTGATCTGCAACGCGCCGGGCACCGGGGTGGCCGACGACAAGGCGGTTTACGCCTTCGTGCCCGACATCGTCCGCTACTATCTCGGCGAGGATCCGATCCTGCCGAACATCGAGACCTTCCTGTGCCGCGAGCCGGCTCAGCTGAGCCACGTGCTGGACAATCTGGACAAGCTGGTGGTCAAGGCGGTGGGCGCTTCGGGCGGTTACGGCATGCTTGTGGGGCCCCACGCCTCGGCCAGGGAGCGGTCGGAGTTCGCCGACGCCCTGAAGGCCGACCCGGCCAACTACATCGCCCAGCCGACCATCCAGCTGTCGACCGCCCCTTGCCTGGTGGACGGCCGGATCGAGCCCCGCCACGTCGACCTGCGGCCCTTCATCCTGTCGGGCGAGAAAACCGTCGTCACCCCCGGCGCCCTGACCCGCGTGGCGCTGAAGCGCGGCTCGCTGGTGGTCAATTCCAGCCAGGGCGGCGGGTCGAAGGACACCTGGGTGCTGGCCGAGGAGAACGGCCACAACGGCAACGGCCATGAAAAGGGAGCCGGCCAATGATGCTCGCACTCTCCTTCAACAAGAGGTCGCTCGCATGATGCTCGCTCGGGTCGCCGACAGCCTCTACTGGCTGGGCCGCTACATTGAACGCGCCGAGCACCTGTCGCGGCTGTCGACGGTGATGCTGAACGCCACCCTCGACCAGACCGATACCGGCGCCGAGGCCGTGCGGATCGCCCTGTCCGCCGTGGGCGAGACCGAACTGGCGGCCGGCGCCTTCGAGGCGGCCAACGGCCTGGTCCTGGACCGCTCCGATCCCAACTCCGTTGTCTCGTCGCTGTCGAGGGCCCGGGAGAACGCCCGCCAGGTCCGCGACCAGATCACGACCGAGACCTGGGAGCGGCTGAACCTGCTGTACCTGAAGGTCATCGACCGCAACGCCGGCCGCGAGTTCGCCGACAATTCGGTTACCTTCCTGCACGACATCATCGCCGACGTGCACCTGTTCAAGGGCGCGGCCGACACCACGATGAGCCACGGCGAGAGCTGGCGCTTCATGATGGTGGGTATGTATCTGGAGCGAGCCCAGCTGATCGCCAGCCTGCTGGAGGCCTGCTTCGCCGAGGACAGCCCCAAGGTCAACGACCACCTGGCCCTGGTCAGCCTGCTGCGGATGGGCTGCGCGCTGGAGCCCTATCTGCGGGTCTACACCGCCGAGATCGAGCCGCGGCACATCCTGGAGTTCATGGTCTTCGACGAGGACTTCCCGCGCTCGATCCGCTTCGCCACCAGCCAGATCGAGAAGCATCTCAGCGAACTGGCCCGCCACGTCGAGGCCACCGGCCGCGCGGCCCCCGAACGGCTGGCCGGCCGGCTGAAGGCCCGGTTGGAGTTCGCCGACGTCGGCGAGCTGGAGAGCCAGGGCGCGGGCGAACTTCTGACCACCGTCGCCAACGAATGCGCCCGCATCCACCAGGCGATCTACGAGACCTTCGTCGCCTATCCGCTGGAAATGCGCCTCCCCGCCTAGGGAGGACCGCTTAGGAAGATCGCCCGTGCTGCTCGAGATCCGCCACGTCACCCAGTACCATTACGAGCGGCCCGTCCGCGAAAGCCTGATGGAGCTGTGGATGCAGCCCCAGAAGGGCGCGCGCCAGCGGCTGGTCAGCTTCGAACTGGACATCGAACCCGCCGCCCAGGTGTTCTCCTACGCCGACAGCTTCGGCAACGCCGTCTACCATTTCGACGTGCCCCAGCCGCACGACGGCCTGACGATCATCGCCCGCTCGGCCGTCGAGACCGAGCCGGTGCACGAATGGCCTCTGCCGCTGGACATGGGCGAGTGGGAGCGGCTGAAGAGCGCGTTCGTGCGGGGCGAATGCTTCGACTATCTCCAGCCCCACGGCTTCGTCCAGATGACGTCCGCCCTGGAGACCTTCATCCTCGAGCAGGACATCGATTCCCTGCGTCGCCGCGATCCGTTCTCGGCGGCCCAGGCCCTGTGCGACACGATCTACAAGGCGTTCGAATACCAGCCGGGGGTCACCGACGCCGACAGCCCGATCGACCTGGCGTTGGAGGCCGGACGCGGGGTCTGCCAGGACTTCGCCCACATCATGCTGGCGGTCTGCCGCGCCTGGGGCATCCCGGCCCGCTACGTCTCAGGCTACCTGTTCACCGACCGCGAGGCCGGCGACCGCTCCGACCCCGACGCGACCCACGCCTGGGTCGAGGTGTTCCTGCCCAGCTATCGATGGGTGGGGTTCGACCCGACCAACAATGTCATGACCGGCGAGCGCCACGTCGCCGTGGCCGTGGGCCGCGACTACAGCGACGTCACCCCGTCGCGGGGCGTCTACAAGGGCGATTCCGAGAGCCACCTGGCGGTCGGGGTGTCCGTGCGCCGGGCCCGGGCGGCGGTGGCCGAGCCCGAGTTCCTGCGCCTGCCCCGCCCCTCGGCCCCGTTCGGCTCGGCCAACCGTCGCCGGGCCAGCGCCGACGCCATCCGCGAACAGCAGCAGCGCCAGCAGCAACAGCAGTAGACCTCCGAGGGCGACGCACCCTAGGTTAGCGCTAACACAGCGACGACCTGGGGAGGGCGCGAATGTCAGAAGGGCCGAACGGGGCGTCGCCGCGCCTCGCGATCGTGGACGGCTTGCGGGGCTACGCCCTGATGGGCCTGTTCCTGGTCCACATGCTGGAATATTTCGAGCTCTACTGGGCTCACCCGGTCACCAACCCCGTGACCACGGCGGTCTTCACCCTGTTCATGGGCAAGACCTTCTCGCTGCTGGCCCTCTGTTTCGGCTTCAGCTTCTTCGTGATGATGGACGGCGCCGCGCGTCGGGGCCAGCCGTTCGCCGGCCGGTTCGCCTGGCGCCTGACGCTGCTGGCGGGGATCGGCCTGCTGCACGGCCTGGTCTATCGCGGCGACATCATCGTGGTGCTGGCCCTGGCCGGCTTCGTCCTGATCCCGTTCGACAAGGTCCGGTCCAACCGCGTCCTGCTGACCGTGGCCGCGCTCTGCTTCCTGCAGCCCTACATCCTGCTGTGGATCGCGGCGGGCGCCGCCGGCGCGCCCTGGGCGCTGAAGTCGCCGCACTACTTCACCGACCCCGCTATGGCCACCTATCTGACCGGCGACGTCGGCCAGGTGTTCCGCGCCAATCTCTGGGACGGCCAGGTCAACAAGTGGTGGTTCTTCATCGAGACCGGCCGCTGCGTGCAGGTGCTGGGCCTGTTCCTGATCGGACTGGTGCTGGGCCGGATCGGCTTCTTCGCCGATCCTGGACGCTTCCGCCGGGGCCGCGTGGTCGCCCTGGTCGCCGTCGCCCTGGTCGCCGCCGTTTGTCACGTGCTGAAAGCCAAGACCGCAGGCCACGACAGCGGCCCGGTGTTCTGGACCAACACGCTGGTCGGCGGCTGGTTCGACCTGTCGTGCATGGCCGCGTCGGTGCTGATCTTCGTCCAGTTGTGGCGCGTCGGCGGCGAGCGGGTTTTGCGGGTCCTGGTCCCGGTCGGGCGAATGACCCTGACCCTCTATGTCGGACAGTCGTTGGTCTTCATCCCGCTGTTCTATCCGCTGGGCCTGGGCCTTTACGAACGGATGACCCCGTCCCTGGCCCTGGGGATCGGCGTGGCCGCCGTGGCGGTGCAGCTGTTGCTGGCCGCGGCCTGGTTCAAGGCCTTCCACTACGGTCCGCTGGAGTGGCTGTGGCGGTGCGGGACGCGGCTGTCGTTCGACATCCCGTTCCGGCGCAAGCCGGAGCCGAAGCCGGTCTAGAGCGGCCAGTCCTTAGAGCGAATAGACGTGGCTCCTGCGGGCCGCGATCTTGATGGCGCCGGCGAACCGGGCCGCTTCGGCGCGCGAGGCGCTGATCTCGATGTGGCGGCCGTCGGCGGTCGTGGCGGACACGGCGGTCAGGGCGCCCTGCACATGGGCCCGGACGACCCGGACCTCGAAGCCGCCGTCGTCCAGCGCGAAGTCGTGCGGCCGCACGAACGCCACGGCCGGGCCGTCGCCGGCGCCGTTGGCCGCGAACGACAGCGCGCCGGAGGTGAAGCGCCCGCCGGAGACCGTCCCCTCGAAGCGGTTGGCCTCGCCCACGAAGCCGCAGACGAACGGCGTGGCGGGGTTGTCGTGCACCTCGTCCGGCGTGCCGATCTGCTCGATGCGGCCGGCGTTGAGGATCGCGACCCTGTCGGCGAGGCCAAGCGCCTCTTCCTGGTCGTGGGTGACGAAGATGGTGGTGACGCCGGTGGCGTCGTGGACGCGGCGCAGCTCCTTGCGCAGCGACTTGCGGACGGTGGCGTCCAGGGCGCCGAACGGCTCGTCCAGCAGCAGCACGCTGGGCTGCACGGCCAGGGCGCGCGACAGGGCCACGCGCTGGCGCTGGCCGCCCGACAGCTGCGAGGGGTAGCGCTTGCCCAGGCCCTCCAGCTCGACCAGATTCAGCAGCTCCTCGACGCGGCGGGCGATCTCGGCCTTGGGCGGCTTGTCCTTGCCCTTGCGGACGTCCAGGCCGAACGCGATGTTGCGGGCCACGGTCATGTGCTTGAACAGCGCGTATTGCTGGAACACGAAGCCGACGCGGCGGGCGGCGGCCGAGGCGAAGGTCACGTCCTGGCCCTCGAACAGCACCTGGCCGGCGTCGGGGAACTCCAGGCCGGCGATGGTGCGCAGCAGGGTCGTCTTGCCCGAGCCCGACGGGCCCAGCAGCGCCACGAGCTCGCCGTCGGCGATCTCCAGATCGACGTGGTTCAGGGCCGGATAGCGCCCGAACTTCTTTTCGACGGAACGGATGGAGATGGTCATGGGAGTGTCTTCGTTCCGGTCAATCTAGTGTCCGCCGCCGCGCTTGACGTCGGGTTGGGCGATCTCGAGCAGGCTCTTGAGCACCAGGGTCACGATCGCCAGCAGGCAAAGCAAGGCGGCGACGGCGAAGGCGGCGACGAAGTCGTACTCGTTGTACAGAATCTCGACGTGCAGCGGCATGGTGTTGGTCAGGCCGCGGATGTGGCCGCTGACCACCGAGACGGCGCCGAACTCGCCCATGGCCCGGGCGTTGCACAGCAGCACCCCGTACAGCAGGCCCCAACGCACGTTGGGCGCGGTCACCCGCCAGAAGGTGTAGAGGCCCGAGGCGCCCATCGAGACGGCGGCCTCCTCCTCCGACACGCCCTGCTCCTGCATCAGCGGGATCAGCTCACGGGCGATGAACGGGAAGGTCACGAAGATCGTCGCCAGCACGATGCCCGGCACGGCGAAGATGATCTTGACGTCGTGGTCGACCAGGCGGTCGCCGAACCAGCCCTGCAGGCCGAAGACCAGCACGTAGATCAGGCCCGCCACCACCGGCGACACCGAGAACGGCAGGTCGATCAGGGTGATCAGCAGCGGCTTGCCGGGAAACTCGTGCTTGGCGATCGCCCAGGCGGCGCACAGGCCGAACACGGCGTTGAACGGCACCGCGATGCCGGCGGTGATCAGGGTCAGCTTGATCGCCGCCCAGGCGTCCGGCGTCGAGATCGCCTCGATGGCGGGGGCCAGGCCCTTGCGCAGCGCCTCGGCGAACACCGCCGCCAGGGGCAGGATCAGCACCAGGCCCAGGAAGGCCAGGACCAGGCCGATGACCACGGCCTTGGCCCAGGCCGGGTCGTCGGTCGGGTGGCGGAACTGCGCCTTGGTCGGGGCGGCCATCAGACGAATCTCCGCGACCAGGCCTGGATGGCGTTGATGACCAGCAACATCAGGAACGAGACGCCCAGCATGACCAGGGCGATGGCCGCGGCGTTGGCGTATTCGAACTGCTCCAGCTGGATGATGATCAGCAGCGGCGCGATCTCGGACTTGTAGGGCATGTTGCCGGCGATGAAGATCACCGAGCCGTATTCGCCGACGCCCCGGGCGAAGGCCAGGGCGAAGCCGGTCAGCCACGCCGGGCCCAGGGCCGGCAGGATGATCCGGGCGATGGTGGCGACGCGGTCCGCGCCCAGGCTGGCCGCGGCCTCTTCGACATCCGCGGAGAGGTCGCGCATCACCGGCTCCAGGGTGCGGACCACGAACGGCAGGCCGATGAAGATCAGGGCGATGGTGACGCCGATCGGGTTGTAGGCCGCCTTGATCCCGAGCGGCGTCAGGTACTGCCCGACCCAGCCGTTGGGGGCGTAGAGCGTGGCCAGGGCGATGCCGGCCACGGCGGTCGGCAGGGCGAACGGCAGGTCGACCAGGGCGTTGACCACGGCCTTGCCGGGAAACTCGTAGCGCACCAGGGCCCAGGTGGTCAGCACGCCGAACACCCCGTTGATCACCGCCGCCACGAAGGCCGCGCCGAAGGTCAGGCGATAGGCGGCCAGGGCGCGCTCGGAGAAGGCGGCGGCGACGAACTCCCCCGGCGACAGCGCCGAGGCCTTGATGGCCACCGCCGACAGCGGGATCAGCACGATCAGCGACAGGATCGTCAGGGTCACGCCCAGGGTCAAGCCAAAGCCCGGGATCGCCGAGCGCCGGCGGAACAGCGGCCGTCTTGGTCCCCTGTTCGCGGACGAAGGGCGTGGGCGCGCGGAAATCGTCTCGGCGGTCATCGGGTGATCGTCCAGCATCCGCGTCGGCTCCTGGAACGGAGCCATGAAAACAAGAACGCGCCAAGCCGGGAAATCGGCGAAGGCGTGGTGAAGCTGAGGCGGCTTAAATCCCTACACGGCCGGTCGGGTCAATTGAGTTCGTCGAAGGCGGTGGACAGAAAAACTGTGGGACTGAATCAGCGGCTCACGCACTTGCCCCCTACGGGTCGCTTCGCGACCGTCTTCCCCCACAGGGGGAAGAAGAAGACGCGCGTCCTCCGCCCCCTGTGGGGGCGGACAGACCGCGAAGCGGTCAGGTCGGGGCAAGTGCTCACCGGCACGACCTCTCGTCCTCACGCGGAAGCCCGCTGAGCTGATGGGGAGGGTGCGAAGCGCCCGGGCCTCGCCCGGAGGATTTTCGCGTGGAGCCGTTGTTCGGGAGCGGTCCGGCAGGCAGGGGTCTTAGCCCTTCTCCGGACGCTTTCGCTCGCGCCCCCGACGGGCGGGCCAGGGCGACGAACCCCGGTCCCGGACCGGTCACTCGCGGGAACCGACAGACCGTCCCCGGCGGCCCTCAGGAAAAGCGTCGCGGGGCTGCGAAACCCGACTTCCTTGTCCTCCGCCCAGGCCAGCACGGTCTCCAGATCGCCAAATAGCCGAACATCCGCCTCCCCGCGCCGCCCGGTCGGCGTGACCACGACTTTCTCAATTAGGGCACGCAGCGCCGTTGCCGCCTCGGTGCGGTCGGCCGGGTTGTTCAGCGCCTCGACCAATCGCTCGACCTTGCGGCGGTAAAGCTCGGCGACATTGGGGTGAACGTCCGGCACGTCGCGCGGGGCTTCGGCCAGGGTGCGTTCGATGGTCTCGACCTCGGCGTCCAGGCTCTTCAGGCGCTCCATGAGGGGGCGGGTGTAACCACCATCCTCAATGGCCGACACTATGCCCGCGATGGCCTTCCTGGCCTTCTCGAGCCGCAACCGGTCGGCCGTTTCGTTGGCCCTGCGATGGTGGTTGAGGCGGTTGGTCTCCTCGATGAACGCCCGCATGGCCTCAGCCATGACCTCGGGCGCCATCAAACGCTCCCTGAGGCCGACGAGAACGCGGGCTTCCAAGCTGTCGCTGCGAACTGCGCTGGCGTTGGTGCAGCCCTGGCCCTTGATGTGGGCGACGCAAGCCAAGCGGTTGTTCCCGCGCTTGGCCACCGTGCCGCCGCACAGGCCACAGGTGATCAGGCCGGAAAGCAGGGTCTGGGGGCGGCGGCTGGTGGCGGCTGCCTGGAAGCTCTGCGCGCCCCTGGCGACGGCGTCTCGATAGGCCCTGGCATGGTGCTCCTGGCGGGCCTTGGCGGCGTTCCAGAGGTCATCGTCGATGATCCGCAGATGCGGTGCCTGGGCATAGACCCATTCACTCTGCGGGTTCACGCGATGACGGGCGCGGCCGGTGTCGGGATTACGCACGTCCCGGCGCCGGTTCCAGACCATCTGCCCGATATAGAAGTGGTTGTTGAGGATGCCCGACTGGATCGACAGATGGCCCCGGATGGTCATCTCACCCCAGGCCCGACCTCGGGGCGAGGCGACGCCCTCGGCGTTCAGCTCGATGCAAATCTGGCGCGGGCTCTTGCCGGCGACATAGTCGCGGAAGATCCGGCGCACGATGTCGGCTTCATAGGGGATGATCTCCCGCTCGCCGGTCGTCACCTTCCCCGCTACATCGATCTCGCGAACGACCTTGTAGCCGTAGGAGTTGCCGCCCGCGACCTTGCCAGCTTCCACGCGGCCCCGGTTTCCCCGATGGGTCTTGGCCGCCAGATCCTTGAGGAACAGCGCATTCATCGTGCCCTTGAGGCCGACATGCAGCTCGGAGACCTCGCCCTCTGACAGGGTGACAATCGGCACGCCCGCAAACCGTAGGCGCTTGAAGAGCCCGGCGATGTCCTCCTGATCGCGGCTGAGTCGGTCCATGGCCTCGGCCAGGACCACATCGAACTCACCGGCCAGGGCGTCGCGGAGCAAGGCCTGAACGCCAGGGCGGAGGATGACTGTCGAGCCTGAGATGGCGGCGTCGGAATAGGTGCTCACCACCCGCCAGTCCTGCTTGTCGGCGTGCAGGCGACAGATGCGGACCTGATCTTCGATCGAATGGGCGCTTTGCTTGTCGTCGGAATAGCGGGCGTAGATGGCCACGCGGGTCATGACGATCTCCTAGGCTAGCCCTGGTCGGTCTCCGATCGCGGGCGTTGGTCGTTGGCGGGCGCAAAGCTGCGCTGGAACTCCTCGCGTGCGATCTGGCGGCCGATCAAGCGGGCCAGGGCCAGAACCGCGTCTTGCTGCGGCGAAACCGTACCTACAGCGTAGGCGGCCGATCAAGCGGGCCAGGGCCAGAACCGCGTCTTGCTGCGGCGAAACCGTACCTACAGCGTAGAGAGCGGCGTCTTCGTTGGCAGGGCGGAAGCGTTGGAGCGCGGGGCGCGTGTCGTCGGTCATGGCGGGCGATTCCTGACGAGCGAAACGCCAAGCCTCGATCCAGACCCGCAAGGCCTCAACGACGGTTAGAGCGCGGCTCACCCGCTTTCACTCCCGTCCGGTACGGATCGACCAATCAATCCAGCCCTCAAGCACCAGGGGGCGATGACAGTCGGGGCAACGCATATTTGCCAGATCGCGGGCCGCGCCAGCGATGAGGTGATGGGCCTCTTCGTGGTCTTCGGGATCAACCGCCCTGGCGGCCACCGCGATCTTGGCGGCGACGCCGGTCGGGTCGTTGGCGGCGACCTTGGGCAGCTCCGCCAACAGCTTCTCTCGCTGTTCAAACAGGGTGGCGAGCGTCCGGTCGATGTCGGCCATCTCGCGGCCCTTGGGGTGGGCCAGTTGCTCTTCTTTCGACATCTTGAACCAGCCGGGCAGCGCGAAGGCCTCGCCTTCCAGATCACCCCAGCGGCGCACCAAGCGGCCGACCCGGATGTCGATGGCGACGAAGCTAGCGCAGCTGACGATGAGGCCGTCCGCCGCTGAGGCTTCACTGCCCGCGTTTGCTAGAACGGGCGCGGCGGTAGCAGCGCTGATAACAGATCGTCTGGTGAGGTCAGGCAGGCGCACGTCTTCGCCGCCCGTCTTTCGACGCGAGCCCATAGCGAACATCCCGGTTCAGTGGTTATCATTTTCATATCATTCCGAGTCGACCAAATCAACACAAAACGATTACGAAAGATCATAAAGTGATAATTCCATGCTGACAGCCGAGCAAATCAAGGCTGCGCGCGCTCTGGTGGATTGGAGTCAGCCTCAGCTTGCTGGGGCGTCGGGGCTGTCCATGCCCACCATCCGCCGCATGGAAGGGCCGCTTGGTCCGGGTCGCAGCACGGCGGCAAACGTCGATGCCGTACGTAAGGCGCTAGAGGACGCGGGCGTCGTGTTCATGGAAGCGGGAGAGCTGAAGCCGGGTGGCCCAGGCGTGCGCCTCAAAGCCTAGATCGCGGTGAAGCCGCAGGCGCCTCGCGCCTGTTTCGGCTTAAACCGCATGCCGAGCCCTGGCCGGGCGGCAAGCTGACGGTCAAGGGTGCGCAAAGCGCATCGCCGTAGGCGACGGCGTAGCCGCCCTTGAGGGGCAGATTGACGTCCGGCACCTACGGCCGAGCCGCGAGGCACTGACAGAAATTTCGAGGGGCGGGCAAGCTCCCGCTATTTACGAGAGGGCCTCGTTCTCTTCATCTAAGTCACCCCGCTAGCTCGACAGCTTCTACAATCTTATCACGCTTGGGAGCCTTGCGCTCTGGCAGCGGCTAGCGCTCCCTCAGCGGGGCGCACGCTTGCGCAAATACACGTTCAAGCTTAGCTGTTTACAGCGAGCGATCTGCATTCGCCAGACGCGCGCTGCTTCGAAGGAGGGTCATATGCCCCCTGTCCGCCCGTACGGGCCAAAGAAGGCGCGGCCTCTCACCGGCTCACGCGCCAGCATCTTCAGTATGAAATTTATGGTTGAAGGATTTTCAATAATTCTTGCGGCCGGATTCATTATATCGATCGTATTAAATTCGTTAATTTTTCTGATGTGGGGAATTTCCTTCGCTCAGGTATCAACCACAAATGATGTTATAAATTCTGGATTACAATTAACCGCTTTGCTTGCGGCTTGCAGTGCAACCTATTTTACTTCGATATCTATCGGACTAAAGAGAGATACTAAAGCTCGCAACAGATTGAAATCTGCGGTCATAGTCGTAATGATCATCGTAACCGGATTTGCACTCTGGGTCGATGGCGTTGATATTCAATTCATCGCTAGATCTAAGGAGATAGATTTATCAGTAGCGCAACTTATAATAGCGGCTCATCGAATTGGCGCGATAATCACTGTATTTACAATCCTTGTGTCCACTTCGATTCTTTCGGGACTTGAAGATTGCGAGTCAAATGCATTTCGTGAAAAGCGAACCCACTTCGCCGCCGCAGTGGCCGTCTTGCTTGTTTCTCTATTAATTGTTTCAGTTACGGCGTCTGTGGGCTATCTCGGCGGCGGATATTTTCTCCGCCCGCCGAATATTCCTAACTTCTGCGACGGAGAGGTGCTTTGGGTGGGCGAACGTGCGATCGTAGCGCGATGTAAGCCTAACGACCGACCGATGGTCCTACTTGCGCCAGAGAATGCAATCATCATACCCATTGGGGTCCATGAGCAGACTGCATCTGACGTACGGTGAAACCGCGATCGATTACGCAGGCATCACCTCTGAGATGGCCTGCTCTCCTGATGCTTGCCGCTCGCTTGGGCGTCGCCGCGTAGTTCGCTGAGAACCGAAAGCAGCCAATCGCCGGACTACATCTGAGCGTCGGTGTCGATCAGGCCGTCGCGACCACGTGCGCCGCACAGGCTGCACCGCAGCTTGGAGCGGATTGTGTGAGGCTGCGTGGCTGCGCCAAGGTTCACGATCGCCTTTTCACGAGACCAAGCCTGACGATTGCCGCAACGCCGACAGGTGATCGTGAGCGGGCCTTTGATCCGCTGAAGGGTCGGCCAGATGATCGCCATGGGCTACCGCCTCGGCGCCCGTCGGCCATAACCGAGGGGCGTCGGATCAATTCCAGCGTCCAGAAGGGTATTGATCAGATCCCAGGACCGACGCGCCATGTCGCCCGGCTCCAGCACGCCGGAAAAGCTCATAATGGGCGAGCGACCGGGGCATCTAGCACATACGGCGCGCGCCTGGATCTCGTTCATCGTCATGCCAAGGCAGCGACGCGCGCGACCCAGCATGATGTCACGCCCCCATGTCTTGGTGGAGCCGCAGTACTGGCAGCGAAATTCAATCTCCCAGCCGCGCTCCAGCGCATCGACGAGGCGTCGGCTGGCGAAAGCAGGGTCAAGTCGAGCCGCCTTCTCGCGGTCACGGGCGCTAGGTTCAGGCATCGGTCAGAGCGTCCAGAACGCACCTGACGGTCACTCGTACAGGGCGGAGGCGGAGCGCATCTTCAGGCCGGATTCCTTGAGCGAGCCGGGCCACACCTCAAAGCGGGCGTGACGTCGCCCGCACGGACAACGCAGGCGGCCGGAAAACTCTGACATGCTGAGGAAGGCCAGCCCCCTGAGCAACCAGGCCTCCGCGTCAAACGAGGTGACCTCCCCGCAGGCGCAATAGGCGCGCAAGTGCCGGTCCTCGCCGACACATTCAGCGAGGGGTTCATCGTTTGCGTCGAACGGAATGAAGATGGGGCTGAAGGCGTGCGTCGTCGGACGCTGCAAAGCGCTTGGGGTGGGCATGGGGAAACTCCGATGTTCCTTAAATGTTCTCTTTTTGACGAAACGAGTCAACGAGAGTCCGGCATCGCCTCGATCGTCTCTGTGGAGGGCGTGTTGATCGTTTGAGCGTGGCGGCAGACGCGCTGGGAACATCACCGGGCGGTCCACGCTTCTCCTGTCCAAGGAGATCATCGATGACCGACAAACCGATCGAAGACCTGGCCGACGCCGTGAAGGCAAACCCCGATCCCAAACTCGAAGACCAAGGCGACATCGCCGCCGACGACGCGGGCGCGACGGCCATCGCCGAGCGGGTCACGAAGTCCGCTGGCGTTCAAGGCGAAGAGGGAGACGAATAGATGGCCGACAATCTCTCGGATCGTGGCGCGCAGGACCGCGCCCGCATCAACGTGAATGAGCCGCACGAGGTGGCCTACTGGACCGAAAAGTTCGGCGTCAGCGCCGACGTGCTGCGCAACACCGTCACCGACGTGGGCGTCTCGGCCGACGCCGTCGAGCTGGCCTTGAAGGATCGGCGCGACAAGGTCTAGCCTGCGCATAGGGGGAGAAGGGCCGAATGTCCGATTTCGTCTATATGGCCGATCCGGCAACCCGCGAGGTTACGCGGCGCCATCGTGACGGCGCGGCCTTCGCCGCCTTTGGCCAGCCACACCCGCTGGCCTTCTGGAGCCGCCACCCGAACGTCGATCGGATCATTGAAGGCGACGGCGCCTCCGATGGTGAGATCGAGGTTCGGGTCTGGCTAAAGGAGGGCTTTGCCAGCGAACGGACAGAGACGCCGCTCGGCCCTCGGCCCGGCGACGACCCGGACTATCAGTTCGCAGGCCCTGGATTGATGGGAGACGCCTTCTGGGGGCATCACCCCGACGTCGCCTATGCGGAGGTGTTGAACTTCCTGGGCGACGACTCTCTCGACCAGGACTCCTGGCGGGTAACGATCTGGCTCAAGGACGCTTGATCGATGTGCAACCTCTACAGCCTCAAGACCGGCGACCTCTTCGCGACCTGGGCGAAGGTGTTGAAGCTCCCGGTGGTCTGGGAGGGGCAAGCTTCGAATTTCGAGCCACGTCCCGAGATCAAGATGACGGAGGCCGCGCCGATCGTGCGGCACGTCGGCGACAACGCTGTGGTATCCATGACCAAGTGGGGATGGCCAGGACCCAAGGGACCGGTCTTCAATTTCCGGTCTGACGACCGCGATTTCTCCAAGACCGATCGGGTCCTGATCCCGGCCGACGCCTTCTATGAGTTCACAGCGCCCCAGCCCGGTCAGAAGCGCAAGACGCGGTGGAAGTTCACGATGGTGGACAACCCGCTGTTCTGGGTCGCGGGCATTGTGAAGAACGATTGCTGGACCATGCTGACGACCGGGCCTGGGCCAGACATCACGGCCTACCATGACCGGCAAATCGTGCTGCTCTCAGCGAGCGAGGGCCGCGACTGGTTGGATCTAACGCGGCCACAGCGGGAAATCCTGTCGCCTTCGCCGGCCGGGACGCTCGAAGTCGTCCGTGATTTCCCGCCAGAGCCAGCGGACCTTTTCAGCTAGAAAATTCCTTACCGCTCAAGCGCTTAGCTCCGCATGGCGCCAATATAGCGCCATTCTCAGAGGCATAGCGCCATCAGGGCGCACCGAAAAACGATGTGCAGACAATGACTTACGGAGACACCCCGCTTGGGTGGCGCCGTTGCTTTATCTTGCCTTAGTATTTTGGGTGGTGAAACGGTCTCTCTCTCGGCTCGCCTACGACCGTGCTCCCTCCTGCCCGCGCCCAGGGCGCCCAGGGTTCAGCTCATCCGTTGCAGGATTTTCCTCACTCGCAGGACGTCGCCGTCGCTCATCTTCTGGACGCGTCCATCTAGGCTTGGCCGACCGTTGATCAGGCCTTTGCGAATACCATCGGGGGCGTAGGGCTGTCTGTCGAGCTTCGTTACAAACGCGGTCCCAAAGATGAAAGTGGTCCAGATCACGCGCTCATAATACCTGCCCTTGGTGGGCGGGAACGCAAAGGACCTATTCTTTATAAGCGGGTGGTGCATGGCGAAGCACAGGGTGTCGGGCGCCTGGCTGATGTCACCGCCGAACGTGATGTCCCGCAACACTGTCTCCCAGGGCCCGATGTCCACCGTCTTGGCCTCAATGCGGGTTGATTGGTGGTAACGCCACACAATCGAGCAGGCGAAACGTACCAGCTTCTCTGTGTCCGCAGGGGAGCGGCGATACCAGCCAAGGCGCTTTTCCTCGTCGGTCAGCTCGAAAGACCGCAAGAATTCTATGGCATCGTTCTCATAGGTGTTGATGAAGGCCTCGTGAGCGTCGCAGAGGAAGTAGTCGAACACCCCTGACTGGCTGAGGATTTTGCCGTCACGCTCGCCCGAACCA
Source organism: Caulobacter sp. Root1455 (assembly GCF_001426905.1). GTDB lineage: Bacteria > Pseudomonadota > Alphaproteobacteria > Caulobacterales > Caulobacteraceae > Caulobacter. The sequence goes on along the minus strand of NZ_LMFQ01000002.1, from coordinate 59,917 downwards.
ATCCAGAAATTCTTGTCCTCTCCTCGGATGGCCCTGCCAACAGCGGCCGGTATCAGATGCGACCGCACTGTCTTCGGATCGCCGCAGATCACGCAGGGGCGCTTCGTCGTGGCCATGGCTGTCCAGCATCGGTCGGAGCTATCTAAGATGTCCCGCCCTAGCTTAAGCTGCGCGCATGAAAGCGTCACTGACAACTGCCGACTATGCCCTGATCGTCAGCCTGTTCTCGGTGGCGATTTCCCTGGCCAGCTTTGTCTGGAATGTCTGGTCTAAGTTCATTTACCCGAAGGGCGACGTGCGTGTGTCGTTCCACCAGGCCACAATCACAGGCCCAGGGATCGAGCCCGAAAACAGGCCCATGTTCATGTGCGTGTCGGCCAGCAACTACGGCCCATCCGAGGTGGAGTTCTACTCGGTCATCTGCATCCACAGGGAAGGGCTATTCAAGACTACCTTCTCTCTTCTCCAGCCCATCAACGACATCAACGAGATGCCGTACCGCTCAACGGGTCCGTTTGGTGGTGGCCTGCCCAAGCAACTCAAAATCGGCGATCGATGGAGCGTCTATTTTCCATGGACCCAGAACGCGGTCGCACGCGGCCGCTTGCTGAAAATTGGGATCGCCGACAACTTCAACCGGCGTCACTGGGCGCCGCGCGGCGAGGTGAAAAAGGTTAAGGCCGCGCTTGAGAAGCAGTTTGGCCATATCCCTTATGTGAACCCTCACGTCGCCCAATAGGTGGTGGACAATGTCGCGACCTTCTCCGTGATCTGCGCCTGACGAAACCGCGAAGGCATCGGCAAGAGCGTCGCCAAGACCGCGCACCATGCAAACCCAGCTCACCGTCCAGGTCATCGACAGGCGCTCGCCAATAGAATCGTCTGCCGTTCCAGCACTGGGACGTTGATGGCGAGCCTCAATCGGGGCCGGACGGTCGTCGCAACGACGCATGTCAGCAGGGATTAAATTCGTCCACCGGAAACACCTAGCTTGTGGATCAATTCCCCGTCACGCCACAAGCCACGGATTCAGTTAGGAAAAACAGGAAGCTTTGCCTTACGTGGTGTGATGTGATCATGATTTGTTCCAAGCGTGACCATACGTGATTGCGTTAACCCATGTTGCGACCATTTGTCGATCGTGGCATTCAAGGGCATGGATACGGTCGCAAACATCAAAGCTCGGCTCGAAGAGAAGCGAGCCAGCCTCGCGAAACTGGATCGTCAGAGGGACACCCTCCTGACCGAAATCCGCGTCTTTCAAGAAGTGCTGGAGATGATTGGCGGCAAATCGGCTGCTGAGGTAGCTGCAGCTGACCCTGCGACCGCCGTCAATGCGACTAGGGAAGCAGAGGCGCGACTAGTCCAGGCTCACAGCCAACACGCTGTTCGTCCCCGACCTCTGAAGCTTCGAAAGGGACTGTCATCCCACTGGAAAGCCATCCTGGGCTTTGCGTCGGCTCGATACCCGGCCACGTTCACTTACGACGATGTGGTCAAGTTCGCTTCGCTTGAGGGCGTGATCATGACGAAGGCTGCCGCTCGAACGAAGATGATGAACTTCGTGGGCGTCAACTATGTCGAGCGTGTCGAGGACGGCATTTTCCGTATGACGGAACGCGGTGCGACTGTCGCTGGGACACGCCTCGGCGCGCCGAAAGAAATTCCCCTGCAATTGCATCCGGTTGGAGCGCCCACTGGCGACGATGACCATGACGATGGAGAGGTAATTTAAAGAATGATGGCCACGGCGCGCGAACGCGACATGGCCATCATCTGAAGTTTCGAGTGTGCAGCGTGACAGCTTCCTACGGCGACGCACGCTGCACAGAACCGCGTGAACAAGGAGTGCAAAGGTGACTTCACACACCGAATTCAGAAGACTGTAGCCCCTGAAAAGGGGTTCCAGCCGCAGTCCGCGGGGACCCTCAATGGGGTCTCCACGGCCTGCGTGTTAGCCCAATGGGCTGGTTTTGTCCAACACAGCAGGGAGGCCGTCATGGCCCGTAAGCAAACCTCTCAACCCGTAAGCAGCCTCGCCGCCAAGGTGCTGGCCGGCAAGCCCGCCAGTCGCTCCGAACAGATGCGGCTGGCCGGCTCCGTCCTCTCCCAAGACGAGAAGCGCGGGAAGTAAGTGTTCAGGGTACGTGGCCCCGCTTTGGCGGGGCCACGTATTCCGCAATGGATGCCATCGTCCAAAACACCTGCCTTGCTGAGCCTGATTGAAGTCGAGAGCCCCCACAGGTGCCGGATGCGCGAGGGGTGCGGGCCGTTCCGGGATTGGAGCGAATGCGAAAGGGCTACTCTGCCATGCTACAGGTTATTACCCAGGCTCTCGCTCCAACCGCCCCGCCTTGGCCGGTGCAATATGCACCTGCATTTAGTGCGGTCGCCGTGGTGGTGGTCGGCCTCGTCGCTGCCACTATTGCGCACCGACAGGCGGTGACCGCGCGAACCAAGCTTCAGCTCGATCTTTACGACAAACGACGTCCAATCTATCTGACCGCGCGCAACGTTATCTTTTGCGTGGAAGAACGCGATCTGGACAAGGTCCGGCTGGTGCTCAGGCATTTTCAGGAGGCACGAATCGACGCGCCGTTTCTTTTTGATCAGGGAGTGGCCGATTGGATGGAAATATTGATTGCCGCCGTTGACGATCGGCTGACGTTCGAAACACCGGCCGCGCGGCTCTATCCTGGACCCGAGGCAGTTCAGCCTCGTCGCGAATGGATCGACCATTGGCTAGGGGAACTTAAACTGGTCTTTGCCCCATATTTAAAGCTCGAAACACGGCGCGCTCATGTGGGTCATCGAAGTAAGGTTACGTCGGGTGCCCGCAGGACTTAGTATCTTGGCGCTGGCTGACGATCTCCAAGCATCAGGGGTTGGGCGCCAGAAGCTTCGGGAACTTGGTCCTGGGAAAATGCTTCTTTACGAAGTCGTTGCAAGCTGGTCCAAGCGCACGGGTGTTCGTTCGATTGTCTTCGGCCTGTTCAAGGATCTCCTTGATTAGTGCCTCAAGTGCATTCGCATATGGCAAAACACGCATGACCTCGGCCCGGTCCAAGTGAAGCACCGCGTGGACGCCGTCCACCTCAACGGGCGCAGGGTGCAGCTCAAGTAGTGCGTCGCGTCGAACGACATAGTCCCGCATGTGCTGGGTTAGGGTGCGATAGCGGCTGATTTCCAGCATTAGCGACATGAGGAGCGAGTACTCGCCGAGGCGGATGAGCATGTCCTCCTGGCTTCCATCAAGCGCCAATCCGGTGTCATCACGGACACCGGTAACGCCTCGCACCCGTCGCCACTTTTGGTCACCCCAAAGGCCATCCATCGGCGGTCTTGCTAAAGCCTCGACGAGTGGTCGGTAGATGTCGTCGGTCCTGTTGACCAACTGGAAGACCTTCATGACGAGCAGGCGGGCGGCAGTCTCGTCCCGTTCGCGCTGGTCAGCTTTTCGTTGAAAGCTGGCGATAGAGTAGCCTAGCAACGCTACGGCGACGGCAATGAAGGACATGGTCCCAGAGAACCAATCAGCCCAGGAGCCCAAACCCATCTTGGCGATTTCAGCATTTAAGTCCAAGTGAGCACCCCCGCAAAATACCCAAATCAGCCAGCCAAGGACTTACCCGATAAGTCCGAATTCCTCCAAAGCTGACATGCGCATAGGCTGGTCAAGGCGTTCTTTTCCGTAGCCGTAGATAGTCGTCGGTGGCGCCCGCCTTCCGCTTCAGATCGCCAACGGCCACTCATAGTTCTCCAGAGCATCCGTATCTGCGCACCTACGCCCAAGTGGGCAACGACCCCCGCAAGGTACGTTTTGGCCGCATGGAGTGCGCAGCGAGCGGCACCCTGAACCTGACGCTTACTTCGGAACCGGGCCGTCGCAATGTCCTCCTGGGGTGGGAAGCGGACCGTCTACGCCGTGATCGAGAGTCGACCTGACCACAGATCCCCGCGATGCGACGTCGATCAAAAGACGACAGCTCTAAAGCTGTCTATACGGCGGATTTTGACCACTAGATCAGCCCGTCCCGTTGTCGCCGGATGGCTCAGCCGTCGCGCCAGCCTCGGAAGCGATCTGGACTTCGGGTCCGCCGGTCAGGGCCGCATGGCGCTGCCGCAGGCTCACGAGCCGAGGCACGATGCCAAGCAGTTCACCCCAGTAGGTGCGTTCGAACTGTCTCAACTCGGACCATTGTTCAGCGGCCTTCGCCTCGATCGCTTGCCGGCCCTGACTGGTCACCACCCATTCTATCTTGAGTACGAGTTGGCCGAGCGTCCGCACCCACTCCACGCCGACGTCGAAGGTAGTGGTCGGGGTGCGGGGCGAAGGCGTGGTCGCGTCGCGGAGCTGGTCGTTGACCCCAGCGGCGCGCAGCAGACCCCGGACCGCCGCGAAAAGCATGTGGTGGTGGGCCTCCACGGGGTTCAGCCGCAACGCTATCGTCTCCTGCAGGCCGAGAGCGCGCCGGGCGGCCTCTGGATCTGGGGTCGCCGCCTCGTTTGCGAGCTGCACTTCGCGGGCGGCAGTGAGAAGCCGCGCTAGGTCAGATCTGAGGTCGTTAATCCAGGCCTGGCGCATATCCATCAGGCTGAGCGCATGCTGACGCTCGTCGTCACGCCGTTTGACGTAGACGGCGACCCAGGCCCCGCTAACGACGGCCGCAAGGGTCGCCAGTGTGCCGAGCCAAGTCAGGACGTCGAACGGTCCGATATCCTGGGGTGTTCGGTTCGGGGTCAGCAGCGCGTTGGCTAGGAGGAGCGGCCAGGGCGCGCCGAACAGCAGGGCGATGGCGCCCGCGCGGCGCGCCTGGATTAGGTCCTGGGTCGCAGGTGTCAGCTCGCTACCGCCGGTGGGAACGCTCAGGATCCAAGCCGCCCAAAGGCTCCCGAGCGAGGTAACCGCGAGTGCACCAAAGTAAATCCAACTGTCCAGTTCTGCGCCTTCGCGCGCCTTGAGGAGACAGAGGCTTCCGAAAATGACGGCTAGAACGGCGGACGCGCCGAGAGCGACGAGCCAGCCTTTGGTCGGGATTTTCAAGTTTGAGGTCCGATCGTGGGTTGCCGGGAGACGTCATGGCGCAACCGGGGCGACTCTCGTGGAAGACGGTTCGATTTGCAACGGCAAGGCGAGATGGCGGGATGTCCTAAAAACTTGACGGCTCGGCGCTGGATTGCCGCGCCGGGTACGATTCGAACGGCTAGATCGTCACTGAGAGCTTGTGTCGGTTCTGGAAGGTGTCCGACCGCATGCGTAACCCCCGCATGCCTGCTGGCCCGATCCGCCTACCCTGGGCGCCGGAGCTTCGTCGCGACTAAGGCGAACCTGCTCCGAACCAACCTTAGGCGTCTTCCGAAGAAGACACGGCGAACAAGCCTTCCCGCTCGTCCACCCCTGAAGGCCGCATCGGTCGCCGTACGTGCGCCCTCCCCGTGCCTTCAGGTGCAAGCATTATGCGGCAGGCCGGGAACCCAAGGATCGGAAACGCGCGTTTTCCTCTAAAGCACTGATTTCGCTTCACTCTGCTCAGGCGCGAGCGGGGATGGACGCTCCGGAGATGGACACAAGGTTCACCGCATGGTTGAACGGAAGCGTAGCTTTTGGGGGCAATCCAACATGACCGATACGACCGTGGTTCCGCGCCGATTCGAGATCGGCCGCGTCATCTCAGGCACCTTTTCCGTCATCGGCCGCAATTTCGGTCCCTTCGCCCTTCTGGCGCTGATCCTGGGCGGCTTGCCCAACCTGCTGGTCAGCCTGGCCCAGATCTCGTTCGTCAGTCAGCAGCAGACCTTCTCGCCGCAGGCGGTCGCCGGCACCCTCGTGGGCCTGGTGGTCATGATCGTCGCCGCCTTCGTGCTGCAGGCCGCGATCGTCCACGCCACGGTGGCGGACCTGAACGGCCGTCGCGTCGTCGTCGGCGAGAGCCTGAAGGTCGGCCTGCGCAACTGGCTGCCGCTGCTCGGCCTGGCGATCCTGATGGGCCTGGGCCTGATGATCGGGTTCGTCCTGCTGATCGTTCCGGGGATCATGCTGGCCGTGATGTGGTCGGTCGCCGTGCCGGCCAAGGTCGTGGAGAAGATCGGCGTGATGGACGCCCTCCAACGCAGCCGTGACCTGACCCGCGGCCGCCGCTGGGCGATTTTCGGCCTGTTGGTGATCTATGTGATCGCCGTGTGGATTCTGGAGGCGGTGATCATGGCCGCCTTCATGCCCTTCGCGCTGTCCAAGGGCCTGCCCACCCCGGAAACGACGGCCGGTTTCACCAGCTCGATCAACATCGTCTCGCTGGTCGCCTCCCCGCTGATCGCCACCATCAGCACCCTGATCACCACGGCCGGCGGCGCGACGCTCTATTCCGAGCTTCGCGGCACGCGCGAAGGCGTCGGTCCCGACGCCCTGGCGTCGGTGTTCGACTAGGCATGAGCGACATCGCCGTTCACGCCCGGTTCGACACGGGTCGCGTCCTCAGGGGCGCTTTGGCGCTCCTGAAACGCGACCCCGTCAAACTCCTCTTGTGGTCGGCCGCCTTCTCCGGCCTGCCGGACGCGGCCACCACCTACCTCAGCGCGCACCTGTTCAAGCCCGATACGGCCTTCACCTCGCTGGAAAGCTGGCTCCTGCTCGTCGCCACCGTTCTGGTCTCCATGCTCGGCCTGGTCGCGCTCCAGGCGGTGGTCGCGCTCCAGGCGGTGGTCGCGCGCCACGCCGTACGAGATGACACGGGCGGGCGTGCGCCCTTCGGCGGTTTGAACGACTACCTGACCTTAGTGGCCCTCGGGCTTGTCACCACCCTGGGGACCGTCGCCGGTTTCATCCTGCTGATCATTCCAGGAGTCATCCTGTCCCTGGCCTGGATGGTGGTGGTCCCCGCCATGGTGACCGAGCGCCTGGGCGTGATGGACTCCATCCGCCGCAGCAACGCGCTGACGGAAAACGCCAGGGGAGACATCTTTGGCTTGCTGGTCGCGATCGGCCTGGTCGGATGGCTGGCCGCCTGGCTTGTCACCCTGATCACCGGCGCCCTGGACATCGCCTTCGTCAACCTGATCGCCTCTCCCGCGCTCCAGACCTTGACCGGCCTGTTCAGCGCGACCGTCGCCGTGGCGGTCTACCAGGAACTGCGGGTGAACAAGGAAGGCACGTCGACGGACCGCCTGGTCAAGGTCTTCGCCTAGGGCCGTCAGCCCGCCGCCGCGCCGTCCTCGCCCGACGACTTGAAGAAGCTGTTGGCCTTCTCGATCAGCCATTTGAGCGCTCGCTCCGAGGCCAGTCCGGCGAACAGGCCCAGCGAGGCCAGGGCGGGCGGCGACAGCTGGTTCACCGCCTGGGTGGCCTCGGCGGCCTGGGGCTGGATCAGGAAACTGGCGCCCGCCGAGATGACGAAGAAGACCGTGAAACCGGCCAGCGCCCCCAGCAGCGGCCTGACGCCGAACGCCATCCAGGTTCGATCCGACGCCGGCGCCCGCCTCGGCGCCGCCAGGACGCCGAGCTCGATATACAGCGAGTAGACCGCCGCCCCGATGGCCCCCATCAAGCCGGTGAAGCTGGCGACGATGACGCCCGACGGCAGAAAGAAGGCGAACTCGAACAGCGGAATGGCGCGCTGCTTGTTGTAGCTGAGCGCGACGGCCTTCTGGTCGTCGATCGACCCGTCGCCGAGCGATGCGGCCTCGAGCACCGCGTCGCCGTCGCTCGCGTCATCGGCCTTCGGGTCCGGCCGGCCCGCGGCCGCGGGGGCCTGCGTCCCCAGATACTCGGCCTTGGCGGCGGCGAGCGCGGCTTCGGCGTGACCGTTCCTGTCCTGCAGGTCGTTGGTGATGAACAGGGCGCCGCGGTAGTCCTCGTAAAGCTCCTGGGCCAGCGCGACCCGCTTGGGGATTTCAGCGCCGTCGGGCCAGGAGCGCTGCTCGTTCTCGGTGACGATGTCGTCCAGGCATTTCTCGATCGGGTCGCAGGTCGGCTGGGTGTTGTGAAGGGTGATCCACACCGAATTGATGGCCGCGGTGCTCTTGTGCTTGGCGCTGTCGACCTTCTCCTGGGACGCCCTGATCTTCTCGTCGAGCGCGGTCAGTTCGGCGCTGGCCCGGGCGATCTCGGCCTCCAGGGCGTCCAGGCGATCGGCCAGCCGGCTGATCGTGAACGGCGCCAGCCGCGAGTTCGCGCCGACCGCCACGCGCGCCGCCGACTGGGTCTCGATGACGGTGTAGAAGAAGGCGAAGATCGCCGGCACGCAGACGAACCAGACAAATCCCAGCAACACCCGGTTGACGATCCGAACCCAACGAGAATCCATGCCTGCCCGCCCCTGACGGCGGCGTCCGGAAGAACGCCGCCACTTCAGATTGTGGCAGAAAATACCTCCACCGCAACGTTGGCGCGTGGGTGGGTTCAGCTCTTGTCGTGCTTGTCCTTGCGGCGCTTGCCCAGCAGCAGCCGCGACTCCAGGCGGCCGCGCAGGGCGGCGTAGTAGGCGGCCAGGAAGTCGCCGTCCGACTCGTCGGGCGCGGCCTGCCAGCCGATCTTCAGGCGGATGCGGGCGGCGACCAGGGCGATGGTCTTGATCTCGTAGCGGCGCAGCACGTCCTCCAGCACGTGCAGTTCCTTGACCCCGTAGGCGTCCAGCTGGGCCATGGTGAACTTGAAGCGTCCGACCGACGGCCGCGAGGTCTCGACCAGGTCGGGCGCCAGCTTGCGGGTCGGCGCCTTGACCACCCAGGTGCCGGCCACCAGGTCGCCCACCCGCAGGCGGTCGCGGTTGAACAGCGGGAACAGCACGAAGACGCCGCACCACACCAGGCCCGCCAGATTGACCCAGGCCCCCACCTGGTCGCCGTTGGACGCCAGGAAGCTGAGCGGCAGATAGAGCTCGATCTCGCGCATGGCGTTGCGGGCGAAGATGGCGTCGGCGGTCAGGCGTCCGCCGTTGCGGGCCGCCACCCGCAGGCCCATGGCCCGCTTGCCTGGCGTCGCCGCCCCGGGGGTCAGCTCGAACAGCACGAAATAGAGGTTCCGCAGCACGAAGAACACCAGCAGCGCCGCCGTGCCGATCACCTCCCAGCCCTTGCCCTTCGAGCCGATCATGGCCAGCAGGGCCAACAGGGCGAAGGCGATCAGCACGCCCAGCATGATCGCCAGGTCGATCAGAAGGGCGGCGGCGCGTTCGCCCGCGTCGCCCAGGCGCAGCTTCAGGTCGACGCCCTCCGGCGTGACCAGCGACCGGGCCCGGTCGTCCTCGCGAGGACCCGGTTCGGCGATCGCCGCGGCGGCGGCCTTGGCCGTCTTGCGCGCGGACTTCATCAGGCGACGCTCCCCCCGCGCGACGATTGGCGGCGCGGCAGGTACAGATAGGCCGGCCAGGCGACCAGGGTGGCCAGGGCGACGCCGTAGCGGGCGAAATCGTTCTGGATCACCTGCCGCCCGACGCCCTCCAGGATGCCGGCGCAGAACAGCATCACCACGACCCCGGCCATCAGGGTCGCCGACTGCCGGCCCGCCTGGGCCATGGCGGCCGGACGGCTGAGGTCGCCGGGGAAGGCCAGGGTCCAGCCGATCCGCAGGCCCGCCGCGCCGGCCAGGATCACGGCCGAGATCTCGGTCACCCCGTGGATCGCCAGCCAGCCGCCGGCCTCGAAGCCCAACCCCCGCATGCCGAACACCGCCAGGAAGGCCCCCAGCATCGCGCCGTTATAGGCCATCAGCATGGCGGTCGGCAGGCAGAAGGCGAACCCCAGGGCGAAGGCGAAGATCGCCACGCCCGAATTGTGGGTGAACAGGAAGGCGGCGAACACCGACAGGCCGTCATGTTTGCCCTTGTCGTAGAGCGTCGCCCGCATCGCCTCGACCGAGGCCGTCGGCCCGCGCCCGTTGGCCAGGCCGTCGGGCACGAAGGCGCTGAACCAGTCGGGGTCGTGCAGGGTCAGGAAATAGGCGGCCAGCACGCCGGCCAGGGTCAGCAGGAAGCTGGCCAGGGTCTCGCGCCACAGCGCCTTGGCGGCCTCGGGCCAGGCCCGGGCGAAGAAGCCCCCCACCCGCTCGACCAGGTTCGACCGCGTGCCGTAGACCAGGAAATAGGCCCGGGTGCTCAGGCTCTCCAGATAGTCGACCAGACCCTGGTCCAGCGAGGTGGCGCGGGCCACCGACAGCGACGACAGGGCTTGGCGGTAGAGCACCGGCATGGCCAACAGCTCCTCGTCGCTCAACGCCCGGGGCGAGCCCTTGCCGACCTTGGTCAGCAGCTTCTCCAGCCGGCGCCAGTCGTCCTCGCGCTCGGCGCGGAAGCGGTAGCTCTTCAGGTGCAGCTCGGCCATCAGAGCAGGTCCCGGCGTTTGAGGTCCAGATAACTCGCCAGCAAGGCCGGTCCGACCTGGTCGGCCGGCGCCTCGACGATTTCCACGCCCATGCGGCGCAGGCGAGCCACCACCACGTCGCGCTCGCGCAGCAGCGAGGCGGCGACCACGGCGCGCGAGACGTCGTCGCCGCTCTCGGGCGCCTTGCGCTCGATCGCCTCCAGCTCCTCGTCGCGCATCATCACGAACAGCACCAGGTGCTGGCGCAGCAGCCGGCCGACGTTCTCCAGCATCAGCTCGGCGCTGGTGGAGTCGGCGATGTCGGTGAAGACCACGATCAGCGATCGCCGCGACAGCTGGCCCGACAGCTGGGTCAGGCCCAGGGTGTAGTTGGTCTCTTCGGTCGAGTAGTCGATCTTGGCGGCCAGGCGCTGCAGGGCGCCGAAGGCGTTGGGGCCGGAGGTGACGCCGCTCATCACGTTGGGCTTGGCGTCGAAGCCGAACAGCCCGACCTTGTCGCCCATCTTCAGGCCCACATAGGCCAGCAGCAGGGTGGCGTTCAGGGCGTGGTCCAGGCGCGGTCGGCCCAGCAGCGACTGGCTCATCAGCCGGCCGGTGTCGATGGCCGCCACGATGTGGTGGTTGCGCTCGACATGGAACTCCTTGGCCAGCAGCGCGCCGTGGCGGGCCGACTGCTTCCAGTCGATGGCCCGGCGGTTCATGCCGGGGCGAAAGTCGGTCAGGGCGTGGAAGTCGCTGCCGCCGCCCAGGTCCAGCTGCAGCCGATGGCCCACGGACGGGTCGCGGGAGAACAGCCGCAGGGCCTCCTCCTTGACGCCGGCGATGTCGAGGGTGACCGGGATCACCTGGTCCAGCGCGTCGTCGCGCTGCTTCCACATCAGGCCCAGCGGGCCGCGCCAGCGGGCCGAGACGCGATGCACCCTGCCCTCCCCGCGCCGGACGGCGGTCAGGCTCAGCGGCAGGCCGGCCTGGCGTTCATGGACACGGGCCCGGCCGTGGGCGGGCTCGGCTGTCAGGCGGTCGTCCAGGTCGACGGCGAACTCCACGCCCCCCGGCGCCACGCCCCGCGGGAACACGGCCCGCAGCAGCGCCGGCCGGGTCGCGCCGCTGGCCATCGAGCCGGGCGCGGTCAGGGTCAGCTGCATTCGGCGCCGGCCGGGGGCCAGCAGGACGTCGACGAACAGCAGGGCCGCGACCAGGGCGATCCAGGCCGGCCCCACCAGCCACAGCCGCGCCGAGACGAGCGCCGCCGCCAGGGCCAGGGGCGCGCCCAGGACCATCAGGAAGATCGCTCTGGCTGTGGGATAGATCCGCAAGGCCGGTCCCTAGGCTTCCAGATTCATCGTGGGCAGGCTCATCGCGGAGCCTCGACCTGGTCGACCAGGCCGCGCACCACGTCGTCGACCTTGCGGCCCTCGATCTCGGCGGCCGGCGACAGGATCACCCGGTGGCGCAGGGCCGGCAGGGCCAGGGCCTTGACGTCGTCGGGGATCACGTAGTCGCGGCCTTCCAGCGCCGCGCGGGCCCGGGCCGCCACGGCCAGCATGGCCGCGCAGCGCGGCGAGGCCCCGCCCGACAGCTCGCCGGTGTCGCGGGTCGCCCGCACCACGCCGACGATGTAGCGGACGATGTCGTCGGTCAGGCGCACGGTCGCCACCGCCGCCACGGCCTGGGCGATGGTGGCGCTGTCGCCGGCCGCCTCGACGCCGAACGCTTCGGGCGAAGGCTGGCCGGTGCGGCCGCCATGGCTGGAGACGATCGCGGTCTCCTCGGCCAGGCTGGGCCAGGCCAGCACGTGCTTGAACAGGAAGCGGTCAAGCTGGGCCTCGGGCAGCGGATAGGTGCCCTGCTGCTCCAGGGGGTTCTGGGTGGCCACTACCATGAAGCGGTCGCTGAGCGGGTGGCGCTCGCCGTCCAGGGTGACGTTGCGCTCCTGCATGGCTTCCAGCAGCGCCGCCTGGGTCTTGGGCGGGGTGCGGTTGATCTCGTCGGCCAGCAGCAGCTCGCAGAAGATCGGCCCCTTGACCAGGGTGAAGGCGCTGGTCTGGAAGTTGAACAGGTTAGCGCCCAGGATGTCGCCCGGCATCAGGTCGGGGGTGAACTGGATGCGGCCGAACCGAAGGTTCACCGCCTGGGCGAAACACTGGGCCAGGAAGGTCTTGGCCGTGCCGGGCGGACCTTCCAGCAGCACGTGGCCGCCGGCGAACAGGGCCGTCAGCATCAGGTCGATGGTGTCGTTCTGGCCGACCACGGCCTTGGCCGTCTGCGCTCGGATTCGGCCGGCGAGCGCCTGCACCTCAGCGACGTTCACGGGTCATCTCCAGTCTCCACTGATGCCATTTAGCGGCGACCTTCATCAGGTCGCCCAACGAACGGACCGTTCGGGTTTCTTCGTCCAGGTTTGATGCGCTGTCGGCCGCGCCGAAGCGCTCGCCCTGGCGGTCCAGGAAATCGGTCAGGGCCTGGCCCTCGAGCCGCGAGCCGCCGGCGCGCGCGCCGCCGAGGGCCTTGGTCGCGGCGGCGCGCTGCAGCTCGGCGTAGCGCGGGGCCAGGGCCGGCTCGCGCTTGGCCATCCGGATCAGGCCGGCGGAATTGTCGATCAGCGCGTCCTTGCCCAGGGCCAGGGCCCGCTCGCCGCGCCGCACCGCCCGGAACCGCGCGGCGGCGTGCAGGCCCATCAGCAGGGCGGCGGCCACCAGGCACAGGGTCGCCCCGACGAACGGCGCCTCGAAGGCCAGCTTCAGCACGCTGCGCGAGCGGGCGAAGCCGTTGAGGGTGACGTCGAAGGCGATGGTCCGGCCGACGTCCTGACGATAGGCCCGCCCGACGGCGCCGTCGTCGCGCAGCGTCCGCAGGATCCCGACGCCGGCGCGCGCCGTGCGGATGTCCTTCAGGCCCATGGTGTTGATCAGGTCCGGATCGGCCAGGATGTAGGTCTCGGTAGGCATCCGCCGGGCCAGCACGATCCGCCCTTGCGCGTCGGTCAGGACCGGGACCAGGCCCGGCCCTGACACGCTCTGCAGGTCGCGGATCGGGCCGGTGTCGACCGACATCCCTTCCGCCAGACTTCCCGGCGCGCCGACCAGCCGGCGCGGGCCGGCGCCCTTCGCGATCGCCGTCGTCGCCTTGGGGGTTCCGATCGCCTTCAGCAGGTCTGTCTGATCCCGCGGGGCGATGGGTTTCAGGTCGCTGACCCAGCCCGGATGCTTGGGATCGAGCCCGCCTCGCCATTTGGGCAGCACCACCAGGGTGCGCGAGGACAGCTGGGCGGCCTTGATGTAGGCGTCGCGTGAAACATTGGGGCCGGGCGTGAAGATGATCAGCGCCGGCTGGTCGCGGCTGAGGTCGCGCCGGCTGACCACCACCGGCTCGTCCAGGCCCCGCAGCAGGCGCACCATGCCGCCATAGCCGACGGCCGACTTCGACAGGGCGTGGGCCTGGCCGTTGTCGCCCGACTGCAGGTCCGGCGCGTAGGTCGACAGCACCACGAAGGCCGAGAAGGCGAAGACCCCGGCCAGGATCATGCCCAGCACGATCTTGGGCGAGAACAGCCGCCCGTCGCCGTCGCGCGGGATGTCCGCCGTGGTGATTGTCTGGGCGTCGCTCATCGCCAGGCCTCGGTGAAGGCGAAGCCCTCATAAGCCTTGCGGCAGGCGGCGAATTCGTCGGCCCCGACCGAGCGGCCGCCGAAGAAGCTGCGCTCCACCACGCGGGCGATCTCGCTGAAGGTGCGGCGCACGCGCTCGGGCACGCCCTCCAGTTGGGCGATGTCGCGGCTGGTCAGGGCGGGCTTGATCAGGTCCGGGCGCTTGCCCTCGATGTCCTCGATGCTGCGGAACAGGATCAGGTGCACCGCCTCGGCGAAACGGCCGGCGGCGGCCAGCTTGTCGGCGTCCTCCAGCAGCGTCCGCGCCTTGGCGGCGGTGGGCCGCCAGGCCTCGTCGCCCAGGACGGGACCCTTGTTCGGCCTGAAGGACGGCCAGCGCGTGCCGATCAGCTCGCGGGCCAGGAAATACAGAATGATCACCGCGCCCAGGATCAGGCAGCCCCAGAACACGTAGGCCAGGTAGGGCGCGGCGGCCCCAAGGACCTTGCCGATCGCCAGCAGCCAGTCGGGCACATTCGGCGGCTTGGGCGCGGCGGTCGGCTCGAACTGCAGATCCTTGCCACGCAGCAGGGCGTCATGGGCGCGCGCGAAAGCATCCGACGCGCCGTCGAAACCCGGCGACGCCGCGTTGCGATCCACACCACTCCCCGCCGTCAAAACGCCCGCCCCTGAACTGCCCCGCCGCTACAGCTAGACGATTCAACTTTCGGTGTCGCCTTGAACCGAACGCCGACGGTCATCTCGTTTCGACCGCGCTCGCGGGAGTCGATTCGTCGCGGCCGCGCCGCGCGTCGAAGGTCCGTGGCCGCCGGCCTCGCCGCATTGGTCCCAACCCGCGTCGCCAGCGCTGCCGGGCTCCGCCGAAGCGGTGATTTTAGTCAATCATTTCAAGGGAGAGGTTGGTGGGCCGGCTGGGATTCGAACCCAGGACCATTCGATTAAAAGTCGAATGCTCTACCACTGAGCTACCGGCCCGCATCGACACGGCGGGAGGCCGGTGGAAGCGGCGCGGACCATAGTCGGGGGGCGCTCGCGTCGCAAGCGCGCTTTCGCACCGAGAGGGAGATGACGAACGCGCCTTACTGGCGTTAGGCTGGCGGCATGCGCAGTCTCGTGCTTTTCGCCGTCGTCGTTCCCCTGCTGGCCGCCTGCGCGTCCAAGTCAGAGCCTCCGCCGCAGAAGATCCAGACCACCTCGGACGCCAACAAGGAGGGCATCAGCGGCGCGGCCGGCGCACCGCTGCGCGACATGAACCTGCTGCGCACCAAGATCCCGGCGGTCCTGCTGGAGGCGATGGCCGACCCCTATGCCCGTCCGCCCGGCAAGAAGATCAGCTGCGAGACGCTGATCATGATGGTCGCCCCGCTGGACCTGGCGCTGGGCGAGGACGTCGACCGTCGTCCGCCGGAAGACAACGAGGACCTGTTGGACCGCGGCAAGCGCATGGCCGGCTCGGCCGCCTTCGGCGCCATGGCCAGCGCCGCCCAGGACCTGATCCCGATGCGCGGCTGGGTCCGCAAGCTCAGCGGCGCCGAGAAGCACGACAAGCTGGTGCAGCACGCCATGGCCTCGGGCGCGATCCGCCGCGCCTATCTGAAGGGCCTGGGCGAGGCGCGCGGCTGCAACCCGCCAGCCACGCCACAGCACCTGGCCAAGCCGGCCGCGCCGATCGTCGAAAAGCGCTTCCCCTGGGAGAAAGACCAGCCGGCGGAAGAGACGCCCGCCGTCCAGTCGTCGGAAGCCGACGCGACGCCGGTGGACGCCGCCCCCGCCCAGCCGACATCGACGGCGAAGAAGAAGAAAAAGCCGATCTACAAGATCTGGTAGCCGGCGAATTCACCCTTGAAGCCGCTCGATCGGGGAACGTGGCCGCACCATGGATGACCTTGTTTCCCTGGCGGTCGAGCATGTCCGACGGAGGTCCGACGGAGCGCCGATGCCGCCCGGGCTGGCCGTGACCCTGAACTTCCATCCCGACACCCCTTCGCCGGACGGAACGATGATCGAGCAGCTGGCCCGGGAAGGCGTCTATCGCTCGCAATTCGAAACCCGCACCAGCAACGGAGGGCTCACCGCTTATCCCGGCGGCGATCGGTGGCGGTGGGAGAGCCGGCTCTTCGGCGGAGCCTATGACGACGACCATGGGGCCGTCGTGGAAATGCGGCCCAAGTACGGGGCGCTCAACTATCTCGACCGCCCCCACGGCGGCTCACACCGTTTTGGATCCTGCCACCTGCGCCTGAACCCCGGCGTCCTGGGGCGCACGACCTTTTGCTATCCGGACAGCTTCATGACGCCCGAACGCTTCGGGACGGCGGACCGCATGGCGCTGATCGCCCTGGCCGTCGCGAACGAGGCGGCGTTGGATCTGCTCGACGACTATATCGAGGCTCACGTTCACGGCCGATTGAGCGTCGCCGACGATGTGGCCGCGATCGTGCTCGATCCCAGCTATCGCGGAACCACGATCGAAACGGCGGCCCGGAGCCTGCCCTGCGCCGTGGAGTGGCACGACGGCTTTCGATTGCCGCGCGAGCGTCTCGCCGATTGCGAACGATATCGAGGACCTGACGCGGCCAGGACGCTGGAGGCCCTGGAGGTCGACGGCTTTGTCACGCCCGCGGACATCGGCCAAGCCCGCCGGAACGGTCTGGACTACCAGTTGGCCAAATGGGCCTGGCACTGCGTCGCCCGCTTCGGGGCCGCGTCCTAGGGCGTCAGCCGCCCTGCTGACGCGCCGCGAAGTCCCGGCGGAACTGCTCGAACCGGCCTTCGGCGATGGCCGCCCGCATGGCCGCCGTCAGGGCCTGGAAGAAGGCGATGTTGTGCCAGGACAGCAGCACCTGGCCCAGGATCTCCTCGGCCTTGAACAGGTGGCGCAGATAGGCCCTGGAATAGTCGCGGCTGGCCGGGCAGTCGCTGGTCGGGTCCAGCGGGTCCTCGTCGTCGGCGTAGCGGGCGTTCTTGATGTTGATCGCCCCGTCCCAGGTCCAGGCCTGGCCGTGACGACCCGAGCGGGTGGGCAGCACGCAGTCGAACATGTCGACGCCGCGATAGACCGCCTCGACCAGATCGATCGGCTTGCCCACGCCCATCAGGTAGCGCGGCTTGTCGGCGGGCAGCATGGCCGGCGCGTAGTCCAGCACCTCGCACATGGCTTCGTGCCCCTCCCCGACGGCCAGCCCGCCCAGGGCGTAGCCGTCGAAGCCGATCTCCCGCAGCCGCTCGGACGACTCCTGGCGCAGGTTCCGGAAGGTCGAGCCCTGCTGGATGCCGAACAAGGCCTGGGTGTCGCGCGTCCCGAAGGCGGCCTTGGAGCGCTCGCCCCAGCGGGCCGACAGCTCCATGCCCTGGCGCGCCCTCGCCTCTTCCGCCGGCCAGGCCACGCACTCGTCCAGCTGCATGACGATGTCGCTGCCCAGCAGGTCGGCCTGGATTTCCATCGACCGCTCGGGGCTGAGCACGTGCTTGGAGCCGTCGATATGGCTGGAGAAGGTGACGGCCTCCTCGGTGACCTTGCTGATCCCCGACAGGCTCATCACCTGGAAGCCGCCGCTGTCGGTCAGGATCGGCTTGTCCCAGCGCATGAACCTGTGCAGCCCGCCCAGGCGCTTCACCCGCTCGGCCGTGGGGCGCAGCATCAGGTGGTAGGTGTTGCCCAGGATGATGTCGGCGCCGGTGTCCTTGACCTGGTCGACCGTCATCGCCTTGACCGTGGCGGCGGTGCCGACCGGCATGAAGGCCGGCGTGCGGATGTCGCCGCGCGGAGTCTTCAGCACGCCCGTCCGGGCCGCGCCGTCGGTGGCCGAGATCTCGAAGGGAAAGGCGGCCATCAGCTTTGCTCGAGCCCATTCTTGTTAGTGGGGGCGCGGAACAGCAGACTGCCGTCGCCGTAGGAATAGAAGCGATAGCCGGTGGCGATCGCGTGCTCATAGGCCGCCTTCATCGTCGCCTGGCCGGCGAAGGCGCTGACCAGCATGAACAGGGTCGATTTGGGCAGGTGAAAATTGGTCATCAGCACGTCGGCGGCGCGGAAGCGGTAGCCGGGGGTGATGAAGATCGCGGTCTCGTCGGCGAACGGCCGCACGACGCCGTCTTCGCCGGTGGCGCTCTCCAGCAGGCGCAGGCTGGTGGTGCCCACGCAGACGATGCGGCCGCCTGCGGCGCGGGCGGCGTTCAGGGCGTCGGCGACCTCGGCGGGCACCTCGCCGAACTCGGCGTGCATCCTGTGCTCGGAGACCACGTCGGTCTTGACCGGCAGGAAGGTGCCCGCGCCGACGTGCAGGGTGACGAAGTGCAGGGAGACGCCCCGGGCCCTCAGCCGGTCCAGCAGGTCGGGCGTGAAATGCAGGCCGGCGGTCGGGGCGGCCACCGAGCCGTCCTCGCGGGCGTAGACGGTCTGGTAGTCGGCGCGGTCGCGGTCGTCCTCGGGCCGCTTGGCGGCGATATAGGGCGGCAGCGGCATCTCGCCGTGGGCGGCGACGGCCAGGTCCAGGTCGACGCCGGCGAAGTCGAAGGCCAGTTCGATCTCGCCGCCCTCGTGCTTGGCGATCACGGTGGCGTCCAGCATGCCGCCCTGGCAGGCGCGATCCTGGCCGTGGCCGAAGGCGATGCGGTCGCCCTCCTTCAGGCGCTTGCCGGGCCGCATGAAGGCGACCCAGCGGTCGGGCGCGACGCGGCGGTGCAGGGTGGCCTCGACCGCCACCGGCGATCCGTCGCCGCCGCCGGTCTCGCGTCCCGCCCTCAGGCCCATCAGCCGGGCCGGGATCACGCGGGTGTCGTTGAAGACCAGGGCGTCGCCCGGCCGCAGGAAGTCGGGCAGCTCGCGGACGATCCGGTCTTCCAGGCCTTGCCCCCCCGCACCATCGGGTCGGACGACGAGCAGGCGCGCGGAATCCCGCGGCTCGGCCGGCCGCAGGGCGATCGCCTCCTCGGGCAGATGGAAATCGAAGTCGGACAGGCGCATGGGGCGGCTTCAAGGCCACGACGGGACGTCGAGGTCAAGCGTCGAGACGCCGCGTCTCCGGTCAAGCATCGATGGACAAACCGCGTCTTCCGCCACCATCCTGCCCGCTCGACGCATCACGGGGGGAACCATGACCGTCACCATTCATAGGCTGTCGGTGCTCTGCGCCTGCCTTTTCCTGACCGCCTGCAAGCCCGCCGTGGAGATCAGGAAGGCCGAGACCGCCCCGGCGCCGTCCACCGCGCCGGCCGCGACGCCGCCGGCGCCGGTGACCTTCTCGCACGATCCGGCGCTGGACAGCTTCGGCTTCTATTTGCCCGACAAGGCCGTACAGTCGGGCGACCTCAAGCTGACCTCGCTGAACATCGGCCAGGCCGGCGACTTCGCCGACTGGGAAGCCGGCAAGCGGTCCGCCACCTATGCGCCGATCTTCATGTCGTTCGACGATGTCGCCAGCCCGACCGTCGAGAACGAGTTGGGCCAGATCGTCCATACGGTCTCGGTGCGGGTGATGCCGACCGCCTATCGGGTGGACGACCGGGAGCTCAGCTTCCACGGCGTCGATCCGCGCCTTGGGCAGGTGACCTTCACCGGCGCCTTCGACCTGGAGGCCCTGAAAGCCGCGAAGGCCGCCGGCCCGGGCGAACCCAAACCCGTCATGAAGGGTGACTTGCTGGTCGGCGACCGACAATTCCGCAATATCGGCTTCCTGTATTTCGGCGGCGACTAAGCCTGGCGCGAACGTCATGCGGTCGTGCTAAGGCGAGGCGATGCGTCTGGTCCTCAATCTCGCAAGTCTGTTCGTTCGCGGCACCGCGTTGATGTTCGCCCTGGTCGGCGCGACCACGGGGCTGCTTTGCCTGGGCGGCGTCTTCAACGACAAGCTGGACGCCCTGACCCATTGGGCCGTGATCTGGTTGGCTTGCGGCGTGGCGGGCCTGGTGCTCGGCGCGGCCTTCGCGCGCGACACCGAGCGCAAGGCCATCGTCGGCCTGTCGCTGGTCGCCGTCCTCGCCACGGGCGGACTGATGACCCCCGAAATCGCCGGGTCGTGGTTCCAGAAGACCAAGCCCAAGGCCACGCCGGCCCTGAAGCTCGTGCAGTTCAACCTCTGGGCCGGAAATCACCACCCCGAAGCCACCTTGGCCTGGATTCTCGCCCAGAAGGCCGACGTGGTGACCATCCAGGAGGCGGGCGGCGCGGCCTGGCCGGTCGTCGCCGGTCTGCTGAAGGCCTACCCCTACCGCGTCAGCTGCGATGGCGCGCGCACTTGCGACACCTGGATCTTCAGTCGATGGCCGATGACCCAGAAGCGCGGCTTCCTCAAGGAGGGCCTGCCTCTGGCGGGAGCCACCGCCGTCGTGCAAGCTCCGAGCGGCGCCTTCCCCTTGGCCGCCGTCCACTATGTCTGGCCCATCCCCGCGGGCCGGCAGCAGGCTCAGAGCCGGCTGCTGGTCTCGAGACTGGCGCCGTTTCCGCGCCAAAACCTCATCGTCGCCGGCGATTTCAACTCCACCCCGTGGTCCTTCTCCCTGCGCCGGCAGGACAAGGCCCTGGGCCTGGAGCGGCGCACCCGCGCCCTGGCCAGCTGGCCCAGCGGCGACTTCTCGCGGGTCGCCCGCGCGCCCTTCCCGATCCTGCCGATCGACCATGTCTACGCCGGCAAGGCCTGGAAGACCGTCAAGGTCGAGCGCGGTCCGAACCTGGGCTCGGACCATCGGCCGGTCGTGGTGACCCTGGCCCGCTAGAGCATTTTCGAGCGAAGTGGCGTCCGGTTCGCGTGAAGAAAGTGCGTTAAAACAAAGATCTAGAGCCACGAAAAAGGGCCCCGGTTTCCCGAGGCCCTCCGTTTCAACGTCGAGGTCGACGCCTATTCGTCGGCGGCGATCTTGGCGCTGAGGATCTTGCCCGGCGCGCGCGGCGGCTCGCCGGTCGGCAGGGCGTCGACGTTTTCCATGCCTTCGACCACCTGGCCCCAGACAGTATACTGGTTGTCCAGGAAGGTGGCTTCGTCGAACACGATGAAGAACTGGCTGTTGGCCGAGTTCGGATCGGGGGTGCGGGCCATCGAGCAGACGCCGCGCACGTGCGGCTCCTTGGAGAACTCGGCCTTGATGTCCGGCTTGGCCGAACCGCCGCGGCCGGTGCCGGTCGGATCGCCGCCCTGGGCCATGAAGCCCGGGATCACGCGGTGGAAGACCACGCCGTCATAAAAGCCTTCGCGGACCAGTTCCTTGATCCGCTCGACGTGGCCGGGGGCCAGGTCGGGACGCATCTTGATCGTGACGGGCCCGGTCTCGAGCGTCAGCAGCAGGGTGTTTTCGAGGTCGGCCGACATGGTCATCCCTTGGGGGTTTGGAGAAGGGGGAAAGGAGTCGGAAGGCTTCTAGCCCGCTTTCCATAAGGGGGAAACCGTTCGGTTGGATCCCGAGGGCGGATCAATCGTCACAGCCCAGCTTGCAACTATCGGATGTCGACCGCCAGATCGACGTCGCAAACCGAGAAGTCGGCGCCCCGGGCCGCGCGCTTGCGGGCGATCTCGGCCTTGAACCAGGCGCTGGCCGTATCGACCACCCGCACGGTCGGGCGCTCGGCCGGAGGGATGTCGGCCAGCAGGCGCACCTTGGTCATCCGGTCCTGCGGCTTCTCCACCGGCTCGCCGGTCTTGATGGCCCGCACGACGTCGAGGCCGGTCAGAACCCGGCCGAAGGCCGTGTAGCGCTTGTCCAGCGACGGATAGGGCTGGCGCATCAGGAAGAACTGGCTGTTGGCCGAGTTGACGTCCTCGTCTCGGGCCTCGCCGACCACGCCGGGACAGTATGTCCCCCAGGCGGAGACCTTCTTGTCGGAGGTGACCTCGGCCCAGCTCCAGGCCTGGCTGACGACCGGCAGCGACTTGAGGAAGCCGACCTCGGTTCCGGCCGGGGCCGCGGCGGGCGCGAACGGCGTCGACGCATCGCGGCGGAAGGTGAACTCGGCCTTCAGGTTGGGCTTCTTCGTGCCGCCCTCCCCCGTGTCGTCCGGATCGCCGGTCTGGGCCATGAAACGGTCGATCACCCGGAAGAAGGTGCGGCCGTCATAGACGCCCTCGCGGGTCAGTTCCTGGAAGCGGGCGACGTGACCGGGCGCGACCTCGGGGATCAGCTCCAAGACGATCCGGCCCTTGCTGGTGTCGATGACCACCACGTCCTCGGGCGCGGGCGTTCGCCACTCCGTCGCCCCAGGGGGAGCCGTCTTTGGCGCGACCTTCGGCGCGGCCTGCGCGCCGCCGGCCAAGACGAGACCGGAAAGAACAGCGATCGAGGCGACCAGCGGACGGATCATTATTTCACCTGTACGGGCACGGCGATGTCGCAGGGTCCGAAGGCCCCGCCCATTTCGGCCCGCTTCTTCTCGACCAGGGCCGAGAAGGCGGCCGAGCGGGTGTCCATCACCTGGATGCTCGGCCGCTGGCTGGCGGGCATGTCGGACAGCACGCGGACGGTCAGCATCTTGTCCTGCGGATCAGGCACGGGCTCGCCGGTCTTGATGGCGCGAATGGTCTCCAGGCCGCTCAGGGCGCGGCCGAAGGCGGTGTAGGTCTTTTCCAGCGAGGCGTAGTGCTGGCGCATGAAGAAGAACTGGCTGTTGGCGCTGTCGGGATCGCCCGCGCGGGCCATGCCCAGCACGCCGGGGCAGAACGCTCCCCAGGCGGCCACCCTGCCGTCGGCGGTCATCGCCGCCAAGGCGCTGTTTTGACTGTAGACCGGCAGAGAACCGACGAAGCCCATTTCCACCGTGCCCGCCTTGCCGGCCGGCGCGTAGCCGGGGCCGCGGCGGAACAGGAACTCGGCGGCCAGGTTCGGCTGGTCGGAGCCGCCGGTGCCGTCGTTCTTCGGGTCGCCCGTCTGGGCCATGAAGCCGTCGATGACCCGGAAGAACGTCTGGCCGTCGTAGAAGTGGGCCTTGGCCAGCTGGCGCACCCGCGCCACGTGGTTCGGGGCGGCCTCGGGCGCCAGCTCGACGATGATCCGGCCCTTGTTGGTGTCGACCACCAGGATGTTCTCGGGGTCGGGCGTCCGCCAATCGGAGGTCTGCTGGGCGCTGGCGGCGGAGGCCGCGGTGAGCGCCAGGACGGCGGCGATGGACGCAAGCTTCATGGAGATCCCCGAAAGAACTGGTCTGACGGCGTAGAACGCCGCCGCGCGAACGACAAGTAGCGCCGCGTTAGAACGGACGATTCCGGCGAGTTTGGGGTGGCTGGCGCAAGACCGCCGATGCGCCGTCTCCTGATTCCGCCCGATTGACCGCCCCTGAAGCCCCGAAACAATGGGGTCGCCAACCAGCTTGGCGCGATGGGGCCCGGACCGACCGCGGCGTAGCGGAGAGTTGCCATGTTCGCCGGCGCGCCCGAAGGCCTGCAAGCCGACACCGCCAGACACAGGTCTCGCTCGCGCCAGCTGGCGGAGGGGTTGCCCGGAGGGTTCATCGGCCTGGATTCCGATTGGCGGATTTCCGACTGCAACGCGGCGGCCGAACGCCTCTTTGGCCAGGACCGGGAGGACCTGATCGGCCGCGGCTATTGCGACCTGGCCGGGCTCGGGCCCGACAGCGCGTTCGCCGAGCTGGTGGAGAAGGTCGCGGCGACCGGGCGGCCCGCCGAGGCCGAGCTGCGTTTCCGAAGCGGCGATCGCGCCCGGCTGCTGGCCGTTCGGGCCTTCGCCTATGACGACGGCGTCGCCGCCACCTGGACCGACGTGACCGCGGCGCGGGCCGCGCAGCGCCGGCTGGCCCTGAGCGAGGAGCGGCATCGCGAGGTCGCGGACGGTGCGCCCACGGCCGCGTGGTTGAGCCGCGCCGACGGCAAGCTGGTGTTCATCAACCAGGCGATGGTCGACGCCCTGGGGCGTCCGCGCCGGGAGCTGCTGGGCGAAGGCTGGCTGCATTGGATCGATCCGGAGGACAGGCCTCGGCTGCTGGCCGCCCGGGACGCGGCGCGCGCGGCCCACGGCGCGGTCAGCTTCGAAGGCCGCTTTCGCCGGCCGGGCGGCGCGGTGCGGGTGATCGAGCTCTATGGCCGGCCGCGGTTCGACGCGCGAGGCAGGTTCTGCGGTCATATCGGCATCGCGGCCGACGTGACCGAGGCCCGCCGGTTCGAGCACCAGCGCACCCTGCTGATCAACGAGCTCAATCACCGGGTCAAGAACACGCTCACGACCGTGCAGTCGCTGGTTCGCCAGACGCTACGGGACCACGAGTCGGCCAAGGACGCTGAATCGGCTGTCGCCGCCCGCCTGATGGCCCTTTCCGCCGCCCACAACGTGCTCAACCGCGAGCTCTGGACCGGCGCGGATCTGGCCGAGATCGCCAGCGAACTGCTGCGCCCCTACGACTTTCCCGACCGCTACACGATCATCGGCCCCAAGGCGCGGCTGTCTCCGAAGAGCGCCATCGCCGTCGCCATGGCGTTGCATGAGCTGGCCATTGTCGCGAACCGGCCGGACGCGGGGTCCGCCGATCGCCGTCGCGTTCGGCTGCAGTGGCGGCTGGAGAGCGACCTGGCCGTGCTGGAATGGCGCGAACGCGGCGGGTCCGCCGGCGCCGAGCAGGCCTTGACCGGATTTGGCTCCGTGGTCCTGAGCCGGGTCATGGCCGGCGAACTGGGGCGCCCCGCCGAGCTGAGCTTCACCCCGGACGGCCTGGTCTGCCGGCTCTGGGCGCCGGTCTCCGAACCGGAGGCGGCGGGCCTTCCGCCGCGCTCCAACTAGAGCAAGCCGCGCCCTACTTCGTCAGCTTGCCCAGCAGTTGCTCGGCCACGCCCGGCGGCACGAACTTGTGGACGTCGCCGCCCAGGGCCGCGATCTCCTTGACCAGGCGCGAAGCGATGGCCTGGTGGCGCGGGTCGGCCATCAGGAACACCGTCTCGATCTCGCGATCGAGCTGCTGGTTCATGGCCGTCATCTGGAATTCGTATTCGAAGTCGGCCACGGCCCGCAGGCCGCGCACGATCATCTGGGCCCCGACCTCGCGGGCGAAATGCATCAGCAGGCTGTCGAACGGCAGGACCTCGATCTCGGCGATCTTGGTCAGGTGGGCCGTCTCGCGGCGCACCATCTCCACCCGTTCCTCCAGCGAGAACAGCGGCCCCTTGCCGATATTCACCGCCACCCCGATCACCAGCCTGTCGACCAGCTTGACCGCCCGACCGATGATGTCGAGGTGGCCGTTGGTGACCGGGTCGAACGTTCCCGGATAGAGACCAATCCGCATGCTTTTCCCTCACCCGGGCAATGCCCGTGGCCCCCTGCTCTTTGGGTCGCTTACGAGGTCTCGTCCGCCCCGTTTTCGTCGCCCGTGTTGTCATCGCCCGTGCTGTCGTCGCCGCCGGCTTCGGCGAGACGCTCGACGCTGACGACGTGCTCGTCGGCGGCGGTGCGGAAGATGGTTACCCCTTGGGTATTCCGCGCTGCAACACGAATTTGCGAAACGGGCACCCGGATCATCTGGCCGGCGTCGGTGACCAGCAG
Source organism: Caulobacter sp. Root1455 (assembly GCF_001426905.1). GTDB lineage: Bacteria > Pseudomonadota > Alphaproteobacteria > Caulobacterales > Caulobacteraceae > Caulobacter. The sequence continues at coordinate 34,524 of NZ_LMFQ01000002.1, read as the reverse complement.
GATCTGGTCGCCCTCCTCGACGGGGAACGAACCCACCAGCTTGCCGCCGCGCTTGCTGAGGTCCTGGGCCGTCAGGCCCTGGCCGCCGCGGCCGGTGCGGCGATAGTCGTAGGCGCTGGTGCGCTTGCCGAAGCCCTCCGACGACACGGTCAGCAGGATTTCCTCGGCCGCGCCCAGTTCGGCGATGCGCTCGGGCGTCAGGCTGGCCTCGGTGCCCTCCTCCTCGGCCTCTTCCGGCGCGGCGGGCGCTTCCTCGCCCTCCTCGCCCATGGCCCGGGCCAGGGCCCGCTGGTGCTTGAGATAGGCGGCGCGCTCGGCCGGCGTGGCGTCGACATTGCGCAGCACGCTCATCGAGATGACGCTGTCGCCCTCGGCCAGGCGCACGCCGCGCACGCCGGTGGAGTCGCGGCTGGCGAACACCCGCACCTCGTCGGTCGAGAAGCGGATGCAGCGACCCGAGGCGGTGTTGAGCAGGATGTCCTTCTGGCTGTCGCAGACGGCCACGCCGACGATGCCGTCGCCTTCATCGAGCTTCATGGCGATCTTGCCGTTGCGGCGCACGTCCACGAAGTCGCTCAGCTTGTTGCGGCGCACGCTGCCCGAGCGGGTGGCGAACATCACGTCCAGGCCGTCCCAGGTGGCCTCGTCCTCCGGAAGCGTCAGGATCGAGGTGATGGTTTCGCCCGGCTCGATCGGCAGCAGGTTGACGAACGCCTTGCCGCGGCTGTTGGCGACGCCCTGTGGCAGACGCCAGACCTTCATCTTGTAGACCTTGCCGCCCGAGGTGAAGAACAGCAGCGGGGCGTGGGTCGAGGCCGAGAACACGCGGGTGACGGCGTCCTCGGTCTTGGTGGACATGCCCGACTTGCCCTTGCCGCCCCGGTGCTGGGTGCGATAGGCGGCCAGCGGCGTGCGCTTCACATAGCCGCCCAGGGTGACGGTGATGACCATGTCCTCGCGGACGATCAGGTCCTCGTCTTCCATGTCGGCGTCGCCGTCGACGATCGCGCAGCGGCGCGGGATGGCGAACTTCTCGCGCACCTCGACCAGTTCCTCGCGAACCACGGCCATGATGTTGGCGCGGTCCGACAGCAGGTCCAGATAGCCCTTGATGGCTTCGGCCAGGGTGGCGGCCTCGTTGCCGATCTCGTCGCGGCCCAGGCCCGTCAGGCGCGACAGGGTCAGGGCCAGGATGGCGCGGGCCTGCTCGTCGGTCAGGCGGATCAGGCCGCCGTCTTCCTGCACGGTGCGCGGGTCGGCGATCAGTTCGACCAGCGGCAGCATGTCGCCGGCCGGCCAGGACTTGGCCACCAGGCGCTCGCGGGCCTCGGTCGGATCCTTGGACGAGCGGATGATGTGGATGAATTCGTCGATATTGGCGACGGCGATGGTCAGGCCGACCAGGACGTGGCCGCGGTCGCGCGCCTTGCTCAGCTCGAACTTGGTCCGCCGGACCACGACCTCTTCGCGGAACTTGACGAAGATGTCGATCAGCTCGCGCAGGCCCATCTGCGAGGGCCGGCCGCGGTTCAGGGCCAGCATGTTGACGCCGAACGAGCTTTGCAGCGCCGTGTAACGGTAGAGCTGGTTGAGGATCACCTCGCCCGAGGCGTCGCGCTTCAATTCGACCACGATGCGCATGCCGTCGCGGTTGGATTCGTCGCGGATGTCGGAGATGCCCTCGATCCGCTTATCGCGGACCATTTCGGCGATGTACTCGACCAGGTTGGACTTGTTCACCTGGTAGGGGATGGCGGTGATGACGATGGCTTCGCGGCCGGTGCGGATCTCTTCCACCGTGGCCAGGCCGCGCATGATCACCGAGCCGCGGCCGGTCAGCAGCGCCTGGCGCGGGCCGGCCCGGCCGATGATCTCGCCGCCGGTCGGGAAGTCGGGGCCCGGCACCAGGTCCAGCAGCTGGTCGGTGGTGACGTCGGGCTGATCGATCATCAGCAGGCAGGCGTCGATGATCTCGCCCAGATTATGCGGCGGGATGTTGGTGGCCATGCCGACGGCGATGCCGCCGGCGCCGTTGACCAGCAGATTGGGGATCCGCGACGGCAGGACGACGGGCTCCTGCTCCTTGCCGTCGTAGTTGTCCTGGAAGTCGACCGTGTCCTTGTCGAGGTCGGCCAGTAGCGACATGGCCGGCGGGGCCATGCGGCACTCGGTGTAACGCATGGCGGCGGGCATATCGCCGTCGACCGAGCCGAAGTTGCCCTGGCCGTCGATGAGCACCAGGCCCATCGAGAACGACTGGGTCATGCGCACCAGGGTGAAGTAGATCGAGGCGTCGCCGTGCGGGTGGTACTTACCCATCACGTCGCCGACCACGCGGGCCGACTTGACGTAGGGCCGCTCGGGCGTCTGGCCCTGCTCGTGCATCGAGAACAGCACGCGGCGGTGCACCGGCTTGAGGCCGTCGCGCGCGTCGGGCAGCGCGCGGCTGACGATCACGCTCATCGCATAGTCGAGATACGAACGCCGCAGCTCGTCTTCGATATTGATGGGGGTAACGTCCCCGCGGGACGCCGGCGAGGCCGGGGACCCGGGGATGGTGTTTTGATCGTCGCTCAAGGGAATTTTTCGCCGTCAGAATCGAACACGGAACCGTCAAAAACAGTTAGCATTCCCCTCGCCAAGACGCCACCTTCGCGGCCCCAGCCCTTGGCTTTCCAGGAGTTTTCCCATGCGTTTGACCGCCCTTGCCCTGTCCGCCGGCCTGCTGGTCGCCACCCAGGCCTCCGCCGCCGCGACGACCGCCACGGCCGAACTCAAGGGCGCCGACGGCAAGACGGTCGGGACGGCCACCCTGACCGAGGCGCCGCACGGCGTGCTGCTGCGCGTCGAGGCCAAGGGCCTGACCCCCGGCTGGCACGGCCTGCACTTCCACGAGAAGGGCGATTGCGGCGCGCCCGACTTCAAGTCGGCCGGCGCCCACGTCCACACCACGACCGCCGTGGTCCACGGCCTGCTGAACCCGGACGGCAACGACAACGGCGACCTGCCCAACCTGTTCGCCGCCGCCGACGGCGCGGCCACGGCCGAGCTGTTCTCGCCGCTGGTGTCGCTGAACGGCGCGGGCGGCCGCCCCGCCCTGCTCGACGCCGACGGCTCGTCGATCGTCGTCCACGCCAGCCCCGACGACTACAAGACCCAGCCGATCGGCGGGGCCGGGGCGCGCGTGGCCTGCGGGGTGGTGAAGTAGGCGAACGCACTGCGTCCTTCGAGGTCCGCTGCGCGGGCGCCTCAGGATGAGGGGCTTTTTGCTGAATTCCTCATCCTGAGGTGTGAGGCGAAGCCGAGCCTCGAAGGACGCAAAGCGCTAAGTCGCCTCGCCCTCGGCCGGCACGACCTTCTTCGCGGTCAGCGCCACCAGCGCCACCCCGGCCATGGTGGCCGCCGCGCCGATCACCAGCTGCGGCGACAGCTTGTCGCCCATGAACAGCACGCCGATCGTGCACGAGACCAAGGGCGTCAGCAGGAAATAGGGCGTCACCCGGCCCGCCTCGCGCCGCTGGACCAGCCAGAACAGCAGGGCGCTGGCCCCGATGGTCGAGACCACCCCGGCGAAGGCCACGCAGGCCCAGGCGATCGGCGCGGCGGTCTTCACGCGTTCGACGACGTTGTCCTCGAAGCCGAACGACATCACCAGCAGCACCGGCGCGGCGACGACGGCGGTCAGGGCCTGGACCTGCAGCGGCTTGGCGCCCGGCGTCTGGCGCACGAACACCGTGGCCAGGGCCCAGCAGGCGCTGGCGACCACGCCCAGCACGATGGCCGGCAGGTCGGCCGCCCCGTGCGGGTCCAGGCTCATCCACGCCACCCCGACGAAGGCCACCACCAGGCCGGCGACGGCCAGGGGCTTCATGGTCTCGCCCAGCATCTTCCAGGCGAACAGGGCCGTGAACGGGATCCACAGCTGGGTGGCCACCACCAGCGGGCTCAGCGACTTGGCCAGGCCGAAGGCGATGTAGATGATCCCGAAGTGGATCGGTCCCGACAGCAGGCAGATGGCCATCAGCCGCCTCGACCACGGGAACGGCGGCTTCAGGAACGGGACCAGGAACGCCAACGCCAGGGCGAAGCGCAGGGCCCCGACCATCATCGGCGGCAGCTCGGCGGTCGCCACCTTGGCCGCGGCGTTGTTCAGGCCCCAGGTCAGGATGATGGCCGCGATGGCTAGGCGCTCGAGGCCGGTCAGGGGCGTGTTCGACGACATGCCCCGCTTGGATCAGACCCCGCCGCTTCCTTCAACCCCACCAGCGCCCACGACCTTGCGAATGGCGGCCGTCAGGATCGCCAGGTCGACGTCCGGCGTCGTGAAGGCCGGCGTCAGATAGACCGTCTTACCCATCGGCCGGATCCACGCCCCCTCGGCGGCGAAGGCGTCGCACAGGGCGCCGACCGCCACCGGCCGGTCGAACTCCACCACCCCGATCGCGCCCAGCACCCGGACGTCGACCACGCCCGGCGCGCCGCGAACCGGCTCCAGGCCTTCGGTAAGCGCCGCCGACACCCGCGCCACGTCCGCCCGCCAGGCGCCGTCCTCGAACAGGTCCAGCGAGGCGTTGGCGGCCGCGCAGGCCAGGGCGTTGCCCATATAGGTCGGGCCGTGCATCAGGGCCGCCCCGGCGTCGTCGGACCAGAAGGCCTCGAACACCCGGGTCGAGGCCACCGCCGCCGACAGCGGCAGGGTCCCGCCGGTCAGGGCCTTGGACAGGGTGACGATGTCGGGCTCGACGCCCGCCGCCTGCATGGCGAACAGCTCGCCGGTGCGCCCGAAGCCGGTGAAGATCTCGTCGAAGATCAGCAGCACGCCGTGCTTGTCGGCCAAGCGGCGCAGGGTGCGCAACACTTCGGGATCGTGGAACAGCATGCCGCCCGCGCCCTGGACCAGCGGCTCGGTCAGGATGGCGGCGATCTCCCCGCTCCGCTCGGCCAGCAGGGCGTCCAGCGCCGCCTCCGACGCCGCGTCCACCGGCAGGTCGGCGATCGGCTGGCTAGGCATCACGCCGGAGAACAGGCTGTGCATGCCCTCTTCAGGGTCGCAGACCGTCATCGTCGCCAGGGTGTCGCCGTGATAGCCGCCCCGGAACGACAGGAACCTGGTGCGTCCTTCGCGCCCCTGGTTGATATGGAACTGCAGCGCCATCTTCATGGCGATCTCGACCGACACCGAGCCGGATTCGGCGAAGAAGGCGTGGTTCAGGTCGCCGGGCAGCAGGTCGGCCAGGCGCCTGGCCAGGCGGTAGGCCGGTTCGTGCGCCAGCCCGCCGAACATCACGTGCGGCATGCGCTCCAGCTGGTCGCGGACGGCGGCGGCGATATGGGGGTGGTTGTAGCCGTGGCAGGCGGTCCACCACGAGGCCAGGCCGTCGACCAGTTCGCGCCCGTCGTCCAGAATCAGCCGCGAACCACGCGTGGCCACGACCGGCAGCGGCGGCCGGGCGGTCTTCATCTGGCAGTACGGCCGCCAGACGTGGGGCGCGCCGGCGACAAGCCAGTCGGGGCTTTCGACAGTCATCGCGCGATCCTTCGTTGCCTAGCGGGGGCGCACTGCCTATGCCCTCCCGCTGCGAGGGGCAAACAGGAACCGTGATGCACAGTCTGGACACCTACGCCGCCGACAAGATCGAGCGCCTCGAGGCCGCCAGCCTGCTGCGCCGTCTGAAGCCCACCCAGCGTTCCGCCGGAGCCCTCGTCGAGCGCGACGGCCGCAGGCTGCTGTCCTTCTCCTGCAACGACTATCTGGGCCTGGCCCACCATCCGGCGGTCAAGGCCGCCGCCCAGGCGGCGATCCAGACCTACGGAGCCGGCTCCGGCGCCTCCCGGCTGGTGACCGGCGACCACCCGCTGCTCTCCGAACTGGAGGCGCGGCTGGCGCGGTTGAAGGGCGCGGAAGCCTGCGTGGTGTTCGGCTCGGGCTACCTGGCCAACACCGGCGTGATCCCCACCTTCGCGGGCAAGGGCGACATCGTGCTGGTCGACGAACTGGCCCACGCCTGCATCTGGGCCGGCGCCCAGCTGTCGGGCGCGCGGATCATCCCGTTCGCCCACAACGACACCGACCACCTGGCCGAGCTGCTGGCCGAGCACCGCGCCGGCGCGCGCCACGCCGTCGTCGCCACCGACGGGGTGTTCTCGATGGACGGCGACATCGCCCCGCTGGACTGGCTGTCGGCGGTCTGCGAGGCCAACGACGCCTGGCTGCTGTCCGACGACGCCCATGGCGTGGGCGTGCTGGCCGAAGGCCGCGGCTCGGCGGCTCTGTTCCCCGAGGCCCAGATCCCGTTCCAGATGGGCACCCTGTCCAAGGCCCTCGGCTCATACGGCGGCTATGTCTGCGGCTCGCGGGCCGTGGTCGACCTGATCAAGACCCGGGCCCGCACCCTGGTCTACACCACCGGCCTGCCGCCGGCCGCCGCCGCCGCCGCCCTGGCCGCGCTCGACATCATCGAGGCCGAGCCCGCCCTGACCGCCATGCCCCTGGCCAAGGCCCAGGCCTTCACCAAGGCCGTCGGCCTGGCCAAGGCGGCCAGCCCGATCGTGCCGGTGATCATCGGCGAGGCGCAGGACGCCCTGGACGCCTCGCGCGCCCTGGAGGCCGAGGGCTTCCTGGTCGTGGCCATCCGTCCGCCCACCGTGCCGACCGGCGCGGCCCGCCTGCGCATCGCCTTCAGCGCCGAGCACCCCGACGCCGAGATCGCCCGCCTGGCGGCCCTGGTGAAGCCCTACGTCAAGGCCGCCCGCTGATGCCGGCCCTGTTCGTCACCGGCACGGGCACGGACATCGGCAAGACCTATGTCAGCTGCGCCCTGATCCGCGCCCTGAAAGCCCGGGGCGCGGTCGTCGACGCCTTCAAGCCGGTGGTCAGCGGCTTCGATCCCAGGGACGCGGCCGGCAGCGATCCGGCCCGGCTGGCCGCCGCCCTGGGCGCGCCCGGCGACGTGTTCCGCATCGCCCCGCGCCGCTACCGGGCCCCGCTGTCGCCCAACATCGCCGCCCGGCTCGAGGGCCAGGCCCTGGTCCTGGACGACATGGTCATCGACGCCGTGGCCCGCGCCGCCGAGCTTCGCGACGGCCTGCTGCTCGTCGAAGGGGCCGGCGGGGTGATGTCGCCCCTGACCGACGGCGAGACCAATCTGGACATGATCACCGCCCTCGGCGCGCCGGTCCTGCTGGTGGCGGGCTCCTACCTCGGCACGATCAGCCACGTCCTGACGGCCCTGGTCGCCCTGCGCTCCGCCAGGGCGGAGGTCGCGGCCGTGGTGATGAGTGAGAGCCTGGACGCCCCGGATCTGGCCCAGACCGCCCAGGCCCTGGCGCCGTTCCTGGAAGATGTTCCATTGTTTCTCGCGCCCCGGGCCGACGCCTGGAACGCCGCCGCCCTCGCCGACCACCTGCTCAACGTCTTGGGGACTTCATGACCCTGCGCATCGCCCCTCTCCGTATCGCGATGATCGGCCTGGGCGACATCGCCAGGAAGGCCTACCTGCCCGTGCTGGGTCCTCGCGCGGACCTCGATCTGGTCTTCGTCACCCGCGATGCCCAGACCCTGGCGGCGCTGGGCGCGGCCTGGCGGGTCGAGCGGCTGCACGCCCAACTGGACACGGCCCTGGCGGAAGGCCTGGACGGCGCCCTGGTCCACGCGGCCACGGCGGCGCATCCGGACATCGTCCGCCGCCTGCTGGAGGCCGGCGTGCCGACCCTGGTCGACAAGCCGCTGGCCGACAACGCCGCCGACAGCGAGGCCCTGGTCGACCTGGCCGAGACGCGCGGCGTCTCGCTGATGGTCGGTTTCAACCGCCGTTTCGCTCCGGTCTATCGCGACGCCGCCGCCCTGGGCCTGCCGCTGACGGTCATGCAGAAGAACCGCGCCGACCAGGCCGACCATCCGCGCCGGGTGGTGTTCGACGACTTCATCCACGTGGTGGACACCCTGCGGTTCCTGGCCCCCGGCGCGGGCGACGCGCGGGTGCATGGCCGGGTCGTGGACGGCCTGCTGCAGCATGTGGCCCTGTCGCTGTCGGGCGACGGCCGCGACGCCCTGGGCGTCATGAACCGGGTCAGCGGCGCGAACGAAGAGACGCTGGAAGTCTCGGGGGAGGTCTCGGGCGCCGGCGCCAAGCGGCGGATCGTCGACATGGCCCAGGTCGTCGACCAGTCGGCCCAGGACCACCTGACCCGGCGCGGCGACTGGACCCCGGTCGGCCGCCAGCGGGGGTTCGAGGGCCTGTGCGACCATTTCCTGAGCGCCGTGCGCGACGGGCGACGGCTTTCGGCGCTGGACGCGTTGGGGACGCACCGGCTGTGCGAGACGGTGGTGCGAGCGTTGGACGCCTAGGCCGTCCGTCTCCACGCCGTGGGCGACAGGCCGAACGCCCGGCGGAACGTGGCGTTGAAGTGCGAGATGTCGTTGAAGCCGATGTCGAAGGCGATGCGGGTGATCGGCTCGGCCGTATCGGTCAATCGGTCGGCGGCGGCCCGCAGACGCGCGCCGATCAGATATTGGCGCGGGCTTTCGCCGGTCACCGCCCGAAACAGCCGGATGAAGTGGAAACGGCTGACCTGGCCCATGGCGGCCAGGGTCTCCAGCCCGCAAGGCTCCGCGTAAGCGACATCCAGATGCCGGACCACCTCGCGGATGCGCCGACGCTCGACCTGGGTCGGCGCGGCCCGCCGCGTGCGACGCCCCAGGGTCAGGGCGCGGGCCGTCAGATCGATCACCTCCTCCTCGCCGAGACGCAGTCCGCCCGCCGCCCGCCGCACCGCGCCATAGAGCGGCGCGGTCTCGCGCGACGGAGCCAGGGCCGAGACGGCGAAGGCGGGATCGTCCAGCCCGTGATCGTTGGCGACCTCGGCCAGCAGGTCCGCATGCAGGGCGATCACCGCCCGGCGATTGCCGCTGGCGTCCAGGTGGCGGCAGTCGAAGCTCTCTCCGGCGTTGCCCAGCAGGATCGCGCCGGGCGTGGCGCGGGTCCGGCCGTGGCGGCCGCCGTAGTCGAAGGCGCCCGCCACGACGACGCCGATCACCGGGCCGGCGTAGCACTTCTCGATCGGGGCCGAGTCGTCGGTGGCGCAGCGCGCCTCGCCGGCGCCGTACAGCGGCGAACGGGCGGCCAAGGCGGGGCCGTGGGTCTCGACGCGGAACATGCAACGCCTCCGTCAGGGTGCGCGCCCATAGAACCCGCCTCGCCGCCTCTAGGCAACGGGTCTCGAGCAACACGCTCCGCGCAACAAACCCCAAGCCAGCCAACGGCCGGCGGGCCAAGCTCGCCGTCTCGAACGGGAGGATTCATGAACCGCGACGGCGTTCCCTACGGCCTCGGCGCGACGGCGCTGGGGATCATCGGCCTGGTCTTCGGCGACTTCGCGCTGCAGTGGCAGCCCGTGCCCAAGGACCTGCCCGGCCATCACCTCCTGGCCCTGGTCAGCGCCGTGGTCATGCTGGTCCTGGGCCTGGGCGTCCTGTGGTCGCGCACCGCCCGCCCCGCCTCGGCGGCGCTGGCCGCGGTCTATCTGGGCTGGGTCGCCTTGCATGGCCCCGAACCCGTCGCCGCGCCCGCCAGCGTCGGCTCGTGGCTGGGCCTGGCCGAGATCCTGTCGCTGTCGGCCGGGGGGCTGGCGCCGTTCACCCTGTCGACCCAGCCGCCCAATGACCGGCTGCGGCTGGCCGCGCGGCTGATCTACGGCCTCTGCCCGCTGGTCTTCGGCCTGAGCCACTTCGCCTATGCCGACTTCACGGCCAAGATGGTGCCCGGCTGGATCCCCTACCCGCTGTTCTGGGCCTATGCGACCGGCGCCGGCCACCTGGCCGCCGGGCTGGCGATCCTGTTCGGCGTGGTGCCCCGGCTGGCGGCGACCCTGCTGACGGCGATGATGGGAAGCTTCGTCGTGCTGCTGCACATCCCGCGCGTGATCGCCGCGCCGGGCAGCCAGCTGGAATGGACGATGACGGCCGTCGCCCTGTCGCTGACCGGCGCGGCCTGGGCCCTGCGCCAGTCCCTGCCGGGTTCTGAGCCCTCAGGCGCTCTGGCGTTCGACCGGGTCGGCCTCGACCGTTAGCGGCGTCACGCCGGCGCGGCGGAACAGCTTGCCCAGCGCCACGAACAACCCCTTCTCCTCGACCCGGTGATAGGGCGAGGTCGCCGCCAGCTGGGCCGACAGCCGCGCATGGGCCTTGCCCAGGTTGTGGTACGGCAGGCGCGGCAGCAGATGGTGCAGAGCGTGGTAGCGCAAGCCGACCGGCGCCCACAGGAACGGCAGCAGGGCCGGTGGCGGCACGTTGACCGAGTCGAGGAACTGATCCTCGAAGCTCATCATCTCGCCGTCGTTCTCCCAATAGTGCGCCACCAGGGTGCGCAACTGGTTGACGAAGGTGGCCAGCGAGAACAGGGCGAACCAGGTCAGGACCACGCGCACGGGCACGACGCCGGCGACGGTCAAGGCCGCGCCGCCCCAGCACCACAGCCAGCAGCCGATCTCCTGGGCCAGCCAGTCGGGCCGGGTCTTGTCGTTGTCCTCGCGCACGAAGTCGGGATTGATAACCAGGGCCGACAGCTTGGTCCTGACGAAACGGCGCACGGGCGGGACCACGAAAGACAGCGGAACCAGGACGCCCGAGCGCAGGATCACGCCCAGCGGGGCCAGCAGCGAAATCGCCGCGAATAGGCCCAGCTTGAAGGGCGAATAGCGGCCCAGCGGCAGATATTCCGGATCCTTGGCGGTGCCGAAGCGATGCTTGGCGTGGTGCAGGTTGTGCACGCCCTCATACATCATCGACGGGGTCATCAGCGGCACGCCGATCAGCAAGTTCCAGCCCAGGCGGAAACCCGGCACGTCCTTGGGCCGCAGGTGGCTGATCTCGTGGATGAAGCTCAGGCCGCGGTACAGGGCCAGCAGGCCGACCAGGCCGGCGGCGGCGATTACGTCCGGATGGCGGGCGGTGGCCGCCAGCCACAGGCCGCTCCAGGCGACCGTCGCCGTCAGGACCAGATCCAGCCAATAGATCGTGCGATCAGGCGTCGTCAGGTCGGCGGTCAGGCCATGGGCTTGGCGCACCAGGCCCGGCTCGTCTTTCTGGGATGATCCCACGGTCTTCTAAATCCCCGATTCCGACTTGAGCGCTCCGACGGCTCGCCTTCAGCGCCCCCGACGTGGCGCCGCGTCTTTCGAAATTCAATGCCAATACGGACGAAAGACGCCCTGACGGGCATAAAGCAAAACGGCCGACGTCGAAACGCCGGCCGTTGTCGCAGGATGTGAAGAGATCAGCCCTGCGGCGGATCAGCCACGTAGGCCTCGCCCTGCTTTCGGACCAGGCGGATCAGCGTGCCGATCGAGTGGTCGACGTCGAGCAGGTGCAGGCCCCACGAAAGATCCACGCCCGTACGCCGGATGATCTGGCCGCCCAGCTCGTCGGTGCGCGGATCGGCCGGGACGGCGTTCACGTGCAGGGCCAGGTAGTTGAAGTCGCCGCTCTCGACGCATTCGGTGGAAACCAAGCCCGGCGTCTTCACGAAGAAGGTCCCGATCGGCCGCATGGGCCGCACCCACTCCGGTCGGATGTCGCCGCCGGAGCCGTTCAGGAAGCCCTGGGTGATGAAATAGGACTCCGGCTCGCCCTTGCCGCCGCCCAGGTTGGCCGGATTGACACAGGCCGCGCGCAGACCGTCACGGACCTTGCCGAAGCGGGAGTTGGCCGGCGGCGGCAGGCGGTCACGGAAGGTCGCGTAGGTGATCACGCAGCCGGTCTGGTCGGCGGCCCGGCACAGCGGAACCGACTTAAACGCGCCGCCGACGTCCTTGCCGGGCGGGACCATGACCGGCGCGCCCAGGATCAGGGCCGAGACCAGTTGTTTCTGGACGGGCTTGCCGTCGATCTCCTGGGTGATCAGCCGGGTGATCATGGCTCCGCCCTGGCTGTGGCCGATCAGGACGACGCCGCGCCCCTTGTTCTCGTGGGCCAGGTACCAGTTCCAGGCCTCGACGACGTCGGAAAACCCGCCGAAGCCGGGGGGCGGCTGCGCCCCCACCGGGGCCGGGCCGCCGCTCGGGGCCCGCAGCCGCCGCAGCGTCCCCTGGCGATAAAGCGGCGCGAACTGCCGGCAGACCGATCCGAACCGGGCGAACTGCACCTTGATGTCGTCCCACTCGGCCGCGTCGGGCGAGAAGTCCGAAACCCAGCCGGGATCATTGGAGACGGTGGGATAGACGAAGAAGCAGTCGATCTTCGGATCCTTGGCGGCGACATAGCGCTCGACCGTCATCCCGCCGCTGGGCGCGATGACGGTGGCGTCGAGGTCGACCTCGCAGCGGTTGTCCTTCAGGTCCGGACGGCACAGCCAGAGCGCCGGGTCGGCGTAGTCGGGATGCTGGACGTTGGGATCCGGCGCCTGGGCCAGGGCGACGCCCTGCACGACGACCAGCGCCGCCAAACCCAGCAGCCCGCGGACCATGTTGGACAGAACCTTCATCGGCGACATTCCCCTGGACGAGCGTCGTGGCGCTCTTGGAATCGAAGATCGGCGCGGGAGCGCGCGCCCTTGGATCACCCGCCGCCGTACTCCGATCGCAGCCGAATCTTGTCGATCTTGCCGGTGGCGGCCAAGGGCATGCGCGGCAGCCGGTAGACGGCGTCGGGGATCCACCACGGGGCGACGCGGCCGCGCAGCGAGGCCAGCAGGATCTCGTCGCTAACCTCGCCCAGCGTCTCGACCAGCAGGATCGGGCGCTCGCCCCACTTGGCGTCGGACCGGCCGATGACGGCGGCCAGCGAGACCTCGGGCAGCGCCCCGATCACCGCCTCGATCTCGGCGGGATTGATCCATTCGCCGCCGGACTTGATCAGGTCCTTGGCTCGGCCGGTGATCATCAGGTTGCCCTCGGCGTCGATGCGCGCCAGGTCGCCGGTGGGGAACCAGCCCTCGGCGTCGGTCGCCGGCGCGTCGTGGCCGAAATAACGCTCGATCACCGCCGCCCCGCGCACCCGCAGGTGGCCCTCGACGTCGCGCTGCTGGGCCAGCGGCGTCCCGTCGGCGTCGGTCAGCAGCAGGTCCACGCCGATGGCCGGTCGGCCCGAAAGCGCGGCGTGGGACGGCGCGCTCAACGGCGCCACCGTGCCGGAGGGCGACAGCTCGGTCATGCCCCAGCTGGTCTGCACCCGCACGCCCAGGCGCTGCTCGATGCGCTCCATCAGGGCCGGAGCCATCGGCGCGCCGCCGACGATGATGCGCTTGAGCGACGGCAGTTGGCCGGCGGTCGCTTCCAGATGCTCGACCAGACCCAGCCAGACGGTCGGCACGCCGACGCCGATCGTGACGTCCTCGGCGGCGATCAGGCGGGCCAGGCTGGCGCCGTCGGCCATGCGTCCGGGCAGGACCAGCTTGGCGCCGACGGCCGGGGCGGCGAACGGCAGTCCCCAGGCGTTGGCGTGGAACATCGGCACCACGGCCAGGATGCTGTCCGCGCCCGAGATCGCCATCACGTCGGCCTGCAGCGCCCTCAGGGTGTGCAGGAAGCTGGAACGGTGGGTGTAGGTCACCCCCTTGGGCGCCCCGGTGGTGCCGGAGGTGAAGCACAGGCCGCAGGGCGCGGTCTCTTCGAAGCCGCCCCAGACCACCTCGCCGGTCGCTTGGGCCAGCAGCGACTCCAGCAGGACGGCCGGGCGCGCGCCCAGGCCATCCGGGATCGCCCCGCCCGCGGCGTCGATGATCAACAGGTGCTCGACCGCGGGAGCGCCCTCCAGGATCTGGCGGGCGAGCGGCGCGAGGTCGGCGGACGCGATCAGGACGCGGGCCTCCGACTGCACGATCATCGACGCCAGGTGGTCGGCGGTCAGGCGGGGATTGAGCGTGTGGCAGACCGCGCCCATGCCCATGACGCCGTACCAGACCTCGACATGGGCCTGGGTGTTCCAGGCCAGGGTGGCCACGCGATCGCCGGTCCCGACGCCCAGGCCCGCCAGCATCGCCGAGGTCCGCCGGCAGCGGACCATCAGGTCCGCGTAGCCGATCCGGTCGGTTCCGCCCCCGTCCCGCGCCGTCACGACCTGCGCGTCAGGGCGCCACTTGGCCGCGTGCTCCAGGAACTTGTCGAGCGTCAACGCGAACGCCTGCATCTCACCATCGATCATCGGGCGTACTCGTTATCCGCACTGGCCGGTCTTGGGCGGAAGCGGCGGCGAGACGACGCCGACGTTCCAGTTCCACGGGGTGTCGCCCTGGGCCCGGCGACGGCACATGACGGTTTCGTTCAGTTCGTACATGCCCGGCCGCAGATGGACGCCCGGCTGGGGTCCCTCGACGAAGGCCATGTAGGCGCGCTCGCTTCCATAGGGCTTCCAGGCGGGCTCGCCGGCCGCCTTCGGGACGCCGCCGCGGGCGAACGAGGCCCAATAGCGGATCATGGCCGTCGACAGCCTGGCCTCGACAGGCGTGTCCGGGTTCTTCGGCCAGGCCGGCGGGGTCATGTTCGCCGTGCCGAAGACGTAGGGGATCTCGCTGGCGTGGAAGCCGTGCAGCCCCGCCGCGTCCGCCGCCGGATAGCCATGGTCGAACAGGTAGAGATAGCCCGGCGCGCCGGCGGCCGTCTGCTTGGCGACCAGCCGCTCAGCGGTCCAGCCGTAGAGCGCGTCGCGGGTCGTCAGCAGCACGCTCTCGGCTAGGTCGCTGGACGGGTAGAGCTTGAGGAAATCGTCGGCCAGGTCGCCATAGCGCTTGCGGATCTCGGCCTCGTAGGTCGCCGCGTCGGCGGGCGGCGGCGGGGCCAGCACGCGCAGCGAGCGGATCTCGCCGCTGTTGAAGCCGGCCAGGATCGGCACGCGGGCTTGTTCCCCGCGATCGAAGGCGTCGACCAGCTGGGCCGGCAGCACCTTGCCGTCGACGGCGCCGAAGGTCTGGAAGCCGGCCATCAGGGCCGAAGTGGTCAGGGTCTCGGCGTCCATGGCCCGCAGATCGGCCAGGCTCTTGGCGCCCAGCTTGGCGGCTGTCGCCGCGCCCATGGCCTCGGCCGGGACATGGCCGAACCTCGGCTCGCGCAGGTCGGGCGTCGAGACCATGTAGGCGCTCTGGGCGATCGCCTTCTGGAACAGGCCGCGGGCCGGCGGCGAGGCCATCAGGTACATGACGCTCAAGCCCCCCGCCGACTCCCCGGCGATGGTGACGTTCTTCGGGTCGCCCCCGAAGGCGGCGATGTTGCTTTGGACCCAGCGCAGGGCGGCGATCTGGTCGAGCAGGCCGTAGTTGCCCGAGACGTGGTCCGGCGACTCCGCGCTGAGCTCGGGATGGGCCATGTAGCCCAGGACGCCAAGGCGATAGTTGATCGAAACCACGACCAGACCCTGCCTGGCCAAGGCCGCCCCGTCGTACATCCCCTCGCTGCTGGCGCCGCCGGTCAGCGAACCGCCGTGGATCCAGACCAGCACCGGGGCCTTCCTGATCTTTTCGGGCGCCCAGATGTTCAGCGACAGGCAGTCCTCGCTCATCGCCTTCAGCGGCGAGCTATAGATGCCGCCGGGACGCGGCTTGCGCTGATAACAGGCCGGGCCGAAGTCGAGCGCGTCGCGCACGCCGCTCCAGGCCGGCGCGGCGGCGGGCGGCTTCCAGCGCAGCGCGCCGACGGGGGCGGCGGCGTAGGGCACGCCCTTGAAGACCCGCAGGCCGTCCTGGTCGACGCCGCGCAGCGCGCCGGCCGGCGCGCGGACGACGGGCTGATCCGCCCATGCCGCGACCGGCGCCGCGGTCAACGCCGAAAGGGTCAGGGTGAGGACGAATGCTCGGGAAACCAGCGAATCCAGGGACCTTGCCCGAGCTTTCATGACGTTTCTCCCCGGATCAGCGTCGGTCGTTCGCGCCGACGTTTGCGAACCCAGCGTGACGACGATCCCGGCGCCTGTCAACATTCACTATCGTGCGTGTGAATATTGATCTTTGATCCTGTTTGAGCGCATGCTTGGAGAAAGCCAAGCTGGAAAAACGGCGGCTGGGAGGATGACCCTTGAAGACCATGTGCGCGAAAGCGCCGCGACCCTGTTCGCGCGCCCCAATCAAGCTTGACGTCGTCCCGGTGGCTCGTCGATGACCGCCTCGCCCTCCCCCGCCGTCCAGCCAGACCAGGCCGCGCCCCCGACCGCCGTAAGCGGCCGCGCCTGGCTCGTCCTGGGCGCCCTGTGGTTCGTCTACGTCCTGAACTTCCTGGACCGGCAGCTGATGTCGATCCTGGCCAAGCCGATCCAGGACAGCCTGCACGTGACCGACGGCCAGCTGGGCCTGATCGGCGGTCTCTATTTCGCGATGTTCTACTGCTTCATCGCCATTCCGGTCGGCTGGCTGGCCGACCGCACCAACCGCGTCGCGGTGCTGTCCCTGGCCTGCGGGATCTGGAGCGCGGCGACGGCGGCCTGCGGATTTTCCGCCAACTACGCTCAGTTCGCCGTGTCGCGGATGACGGTCGGCTTCGGCGAGGCCGGCGGCGTGCCGCCTTCCTACGCCATCATCTCCGACTACTTCCCGCCGGGCAGGCGCGGCACGGCGCTGGGGATCTATAATCTCGGCCCGCCCGTCGGGGCGGCGCTGGGAATCGCCTTCGGCGCGGCGATCGCGGCGGCCTTCGACTGGCGCCATGCCTTCGTTCTGCTGGGCGCGGTGGGGGTCGTGACGGCGGGCATCCTGCCGTTCATCGTCAAGGAACCGCCGCGCGGCGGCCTGGACGGCCTGGCCGGCGCGGCGCCCGTGAGGGCCGGTTTCTGGTCGACGCTGAAGATGTTCTTCTCGCGCCCGACCCTGGTGCTGGCGGCCCTGGGCAGCGGGGCGACCCAATTCGTCACCTATGGGCTGGGCAACTTCACCACCCTGTTCCTGATGCGCGAGAAAGGCATGGCGCTGGGCGACGTGGCGCTGTGGTACGCGCTGGTGGTGGGGATCGGCATGAGCGCGGGGATCTTCGTCTCCGGCCGGGTGATCGATCGCTTCACCCAAAAGTCCAAGGTCGCTTACGCCATGGCGCCGGTCATCTCGCTGACCCTGGCCATCCCGTTCTATATCGGCTTCGTCTGGGCCCCGACCTGGCCGGTGGCCCTGGCCTTCCTGATCGGCCCGACCTTCCTGAACTACTTCTATCTGTCGTCGGCGGTGACGCTGGTGCAGCAGGAGGTGCGCCCCGAACAGCGGGTCATGTCCGGCGCGCTGCTGCTGCTGATCATGAACTTCATCGGCCTGGGCCTGGGCCCCACCTATGTCGGGGCGGCCAGCGACTTCTTCCACGCCAGCCATCCGCACAACTCCCTGCAGATGGCGCTCTACACGCTCGTGCCGTTCTACGTGCTGGCGGTGGCGCTGTTCCTGTGGCTGGCCCGGACCTTCGCCCGAACCGAACGCAAGGAGAGGGCCGAACGCGGTGCCTGACGGCTCGCGGGCTTCACGCCTTCAGAGCGATGAAGCCCGCGGCCATGAACCGGGCGATTCGCTTCTTGACCGCCGGGAAGTCGTCGGAATGGCAGGCGCCGCTCGACAGCCGGTCGATCCGGCCCGTCCGCGCCAAGGTGTTCATCAGGGCGCCGCTGACAAAGTGGTAGCCCCAGAAGATCTCCTCGTCGGCGTAGTTCGGCAGGGCCCTCTTCAGGATGCCGACCAGCTTCAGCACGACGGGGTCGAAGTGCTCGTCCATCAGCGCCGCGCCTTCGGGGGTGTTGCTGACGCGCGCGCAGAAGGCGGCGTAGTTCATCCAGTGCTCGCCGCCCTCGTAATAGAGGTCCAGGTCCGTATCGAGGAACGCGTGCAACGCGCCCTCCACGGTCGGGTTGTCGCCCGCCGCCCGCTCGTAGTGCTCCAGGGCCACCATCCGCCGCCCCGCGGTCACGCCGGCCCGGCGCGCGAACACCGCCTCGAACAGGTTCACCTTGTCCTTGAAGTAGTAGTTCAGCAGCGTCGTGTGGATGCCCACCCGCTCGGCCACGTCGCGCAGCGTCACGCCGTAGAGGCCGTTCTGCGAGAACAGATATTCGGCCGCGTCCAGAATCTGCTCGAGGCTCTGGGCGCGCTGTTCGGCCTTGGTGCGCCGACCCGCCCTGGTCTCTTCAACCGTAGCTCCAGCCAAACCGTCCTCCTGGTCCCAGCCTGCGCGTAGTCGGGGCGCGACGCGCTCCTGTCAATCGTTCCCGTGACGGCAGTCGCTCCGTCCGCGCCTCGAAACGGGATCACGGAACAATGATCGATTGACGCTGTCGCGACGAATGGGCAACACTCACTCTTGTGAGAATGAGCGTTAAGAGACTCATTCATGGGGAGGCAGCCAAATGAAAATCGGGCTTACGAGCGTATCGGGCGTTGCGCTTCTGATCGGCATGACCGGTCTCGCGTCGCCGGCATGGTCGCAGGACGCGCAGAAGCCGTCGGACAAGGTCACGCAGGTCGAGGAGATCATCGTCACCGGCTCCAACATCCGGGGCTCGGCGCTCGACGCCGCCCTCCCCGTCGAGGTCTATTCGCAGCAGTCGCTGGAGAAGCAGGGCTCGCCCACGGCCCTGGAGTTCGCCAAGAGCCTGACGATCTCGGGCCCGACGACCGGCGAGTCCTACTATTTCGGCGGCCCGGCCCTGGTCGGCTCGGTGAACTACAATCTGCGCGGTCTCGGCGCGGACAAGACCCTGGTCCTGCTGAACGGCCGGCGGATGAACCAGAACACGGCCAACGTGCCGTCGATCGCCCTGGCCCGCACCGAGATCCTCAAGGACGGCGCGGCCGTGATCTACGGCGCCGACGCCACCGGCGGCGTCGTCAACTTCATCACCCGGGACCGGTTCGTCGGCCTGGAGACCCAGGCGCAGTACAAGTACATCGACGGCTCCAAGGGCGACTATTCGGTCGGCGTCATGGCCGGGGTCGGCGAGGACCGGGTCAACCTGCTGGTTTCGGCTGAATACGAGCACCGCTCGCGCCTGGGCACCTTGGAGCGCGACTTCACCAAGCCGTCGCTGACGCCGGGAGCGGGCTACAATCCCGCGCCGTGGTCGACCCTGACAAACCTGACCGGCTGGCTGCCGCGCGGCGCCCTGCCCGCCGTTCCCAGCGCCACGGACGTCGGCGAATGGGGCGCGCCCGTCGCCGGGATCGTCTCGGACTTCTCGGCGTCCAGCTGCGCCGCCGTCGGCGGTCGCGTCGATAACGCCTACACCTGCGCCTACAACTACATCCCCTATTATCGCCTGGTGGAGAACCAGGACACCTACCGCCTCTACGCCCAGTTGAAGGCGGACGTCACCGACCACATGAAGTTCCACGCCGACGCGTCCTACGGCCGGGTGACCCTGCCGCAGGTGATGGGCTCGCCAGCCCAGCCGGTGACGCGCGGCCCGGCCCTGACGACCGGGGCCGTCAACCAGTTCTACGTGCCGATCACCAACCCCTTCGCGGCCGAGTTCGCCGCAGCCCACGGCATCGTCGGCGCCCAGGGCTTCACGCCGATCACCTACCGACTGTTCGGTCACGGCGGCAATCCCTACTATTCGGGCGGCGACGGCTTCGGCGTCGCGGACCGGATCGACAACAAGGTCTGGCGGGTGTCGGGCGGGATCACCGGCGATCTCGGCGACCTGGCGCCGTTCGCCAAGAAGGTCGGCTACGACTTCGCCCTGACCTATAACGACGCCTACAACTACAACACCCACGCCGACACGATCGGCTATCGGCTGGAAGAGGCCCTGAACGGTTTCGGCGGTCCCAACTGTCACGCCACCGATCTCGACCCCACCCGCTTCGGCACCCAGAACGCCGCCGCGGCCGGCAAGAACGGCTGCATGTGGTGGAATCCCTTCTCCAGCTCGTTCAAGGGCCAGCCGGTCCGGGGCCTGGCCAACCCCAACTACCTCCCTGGCCACGAGAACCCCGAGGACCTGAGCCTCTGGATGTTCGACCCGCGCGCCGTCGAGACCAAGAGCAACAACTTCACCGCCGACCTGGTGTTCAACGGCCAGTCGGGGCTCAAGCTGCCCGGCGGCGAGATCGGCTGGGCCCTGGGCGCCCAGTACCGCACGTTCGAGAGCCGTCAGATCGTCACCAGCGCGTTCAACAACGGCACGGTCCAGTGCGAATGGCCGCACGGCACCACCAGCGCCAACGGCGCCGGCTCACCGAACCTGGAGGCCAACCCGACGGCCACCACCGATCCCAACTTCCGAGGCTGCACCCCCGACGCGCCGGGGCCGTTCGTCCTGTTCGCTCCGACCATCCCGGCCCAGGCCGACCAGAGCCAGTATTCGTTGTTCGGCGAACTGCAGGTGCCCGTGCTGTCGAACCTAAACTTCCAGCTGGCCGCCCGCCACGAGGAGTTCTCCAACGATCTCGGCGCGACCGTCTACAAGGTGTCGGGCAAGTGGAACGTCTGGGGTCCGCTGACTATCCGCGGGTCGTACGGCACCAACTACCAGACCCCGCCCCTGGGCGTGACGCCCGGCGCGATCACCGTGGCCGCCCGCACCTACACGGTGGCGGCCAGCAACTGGCTGGCGGCCCAGTTCGTCACCGACGCCGACCTCAAGCCGGAAACCGCCAAGACCGCGAACATCGGCGCGATCTGGCAAAGCCGCGGCTTCGCCGACGATCACAACTTCCGCCTGATCGTCGACTATTTCGACATCCGCACCAAGGACCAGATCGGCCAGGTCGCCGATCCCAACCAGATCGCCAGCCTGGTGTTCAACGGGGCCGGCGGGACGATCACCACCTGCGATCCCGCCGTCCAACCGCTGCTGCGCCGCATCACCTTCAACGCCGGTTGCGCGGTGGGGATGAGCGGCGTCGGGACCTTCTCGGCGGTGTCCACCCGCTACGGCAACGGCCCGGGCCAGACCACCAACGGCTTCGACATCCAGGCCAACTACGGCCTGCCGGCGGGACCGGGCAACCTCGACGTCAATCTCACCGCCACCCGGGTGACCGAGCTGAAGACCGGCCCGACCACTCTGGACGGCGTGACGATCTCGACGGGCGACGACCGCCTGGGCACGCTGAACTTCGCGACCTTCGCGCAGGCGGCTCCCAAGTGGCGCGCCAACCTAGGCGTCAACTACAGCCTCGGCGCCCAGAACTTCCGTCTCGGGGTCAACTTCGTCTCGGCCGTCAAGGACGAGCGGGCCGGCGTTCAGTATGGCGAGGACGGCAAGAACTGGGTCACCACCGACTTCACCTACCGGCTTGAGCTGGACGGCGACCTGGCTCTGACGGCGACGGTGGCCAACATGTTCGACAAGGACCCGCCGCCCGCCCAGGAGGAGTTCGGCTACGACCCGTGGACCGGCAACCCGCTGGGCCGCACGATCGAGTTCGGCCTCAAGAAATCGTTCTAGTTCCTTCCTCCCTGGGGCGGACGGCCTGGCCGTCCGCCCCTCTTTTTTTGAACGACGCCGCCGCGAGGGAGATGAGCATGAGCACCCAGGAACCGCCGGGCGTCGGACGTCGCGACATTCTTGCCGGCGCGGGCGCGGCGCTGGCCCTTTCGCCGGGGCTCGCCAACGCCACCGACAAGTCCAAATCCAGACGTCCCGCGCCGCCGGGCTTTCTGTGGGGGACAGCGATCTCGGCCTACCAAAGCGAGGGCGGCAACACCAACAGCGACGCCTGGCTGATGGAGAACCTGCGGCCCAGCATGTTCAAGGAGCGCTCGGGCGACGCCTGCGACAGCTATCATCGCTATGCCGAGGACTTCGCGATCGCCGGCGGCCTGGGCTTCAACTGCTATCGCATGGGCGTGGAATGGGCTCGGATCGAGCCCAGCGAAGGCAGCTTCTCCGAAGCCGAACTCGACCACTACGCCCGCATGCTGGAGGCGTGCCGCGCGCGCGGCCTCAAGCCGATGGTGACGCTGAACCATTTCACGACGCCGCTGTGGTTCGCCAAGCGGGGCGGCTTCGAGGCCCCCGACGCGCCGGCCCTCTTCGCCCGCTATTGCACCAAGGTGGTCGAGCGCCTGGGCGGGCTGATGGACAAGGTCACCACCTTCAACGAGGCCAACATCCGGCTGCTGGTCGACCTGATGCCGGGGATCCAGGCCGCGATCCCGGCCGTCAAGGCCGCCGTCGCCGCGGCCGCCAAGGTCACCGACGCCCCGCGGTTCTCCCGCCTGGCCTATGCCGACCCGCTGGTGGCCACCCCGATCATGCAGGAGGCCCACCGCCGCGCCTACGACGCGATCAAGCAGGTCCGTCCCGAGCTGCCCGTGGGCGTGACCTTGACCACCCAGGACATCCAGTCGGTCGCCGACCCGGCCCTGGTCGAGATCTTTCAGCGCCGCCTCTACGGCGATTGGGTCGAGGTCGCGCGGACCCACGCCGACTTCTTCGGCGTCCAGACCTACACCCGCTTCATCGTCGACGAGAACGGCGTGAGGCCGCCGCCGGCCGGCGCCGAGCTCACCCTTTCCGGCTACGAGTTCTACCCCCAGGCCCTGGCCAACACGATCCGCTGGGCTCACGGGGCGATCGGCAAGCCGATCTATGTGACCGAGAGCGGCATCGGCACGAACGACGACGCCCGCCGGATCGCCTTCATCGACCAGGCGCTGGACGGCGTGCGGCAATGCCTGGACGAGGGCATCCCCGTTCACAGCTATCTCTACTGGTCGCTGCTGGACAACTTCGAATGGACCTCCGGCTACGGCGTGCCGTTCGGGCTGGTCGCCGTGAACCGCCAGACCTTCAAGCGGACGCTGAAGCCGAGCGCCCTGCACCTTGGCCGGATCGCCCGCGCGAACCTGATCTGAGGCCGAGCCTTCAGATGCACGGCCTTCAGATGCCCGCCCTTCAGATGATCGTCGCGCCGCCGTCGATCACCAGCGTCTGACCCGTGATGTGGCCGCCGGCGTCGGAGGCCAGCAGCAGCGCCGCCCCCATCAGGTCGGTCGGACCGCCGAGCTTCCCCAGCGGCGTCCAGCGCAGCATCTCGTCGCCGTGCGCTTCGACCGTCGCCGCCGTCATCTTCGAGGGGAAGTAGCCCGGGGCCAGCGCGTTGACGCGGATGTTGCGCGGCCCCCATTCGGCCGCCAGCGCCCGGGTCATGTTGATGACCGCGCCCTTGGCGGTGTTGTAGGCGATCGTGCCGGGTCGATCAGGATGATGACCCTGCAGGCCTTCGATCGAGGCGATGTTGATCACGGCGCCCTTGCCCTGCTCGAGGAAGGCCGCCTTGGCCACCGCCTGGGTCAGCAGGAACAGGCCGGTCACGTTCAGGTCGATGACCTTGCTCCATCCCTCCAACGGATAGTCCTCGGCCGGAGCGCCCCAGACCGTGCCGGCGTTGTTCACGAGGATGTCGATCCGGCCGAAGTGTTCGAGGACCCAGTCGGTCAGGACGGAAGCCCCGTCCGGCGCGCCGAGGTCGGCGGCGAAGCCGAACGCCGAGACGCCCTGCCCGCGGAGTTCGGCGACGGCGGCCTCGAGCTCGACCTGCTTGCGGGCGACCAGCACCACGGTCGCGCCGAATTCGCCGAGCGCGCCGGCGATCTGCAGACCCAGGCCGCGCGATCCACCGGTGACGATGGCCACCCTGCCCTCGAGATCGAACAAGCCGGCCAGCACCCCGGAGCTCCGCTCAGCAGCCTTCATCACCTGTCCCCTCGCCGTTTTGAAAGACGCCGTTCGCCGCCGCGTTCGCTAGCCTTCGGCGGCCGAGCCTCGGCAGATCGCCTCGAAGCCCGCGGCCATGAACCTGGCCATGTGTCGGCGGATCGAAATGAAATCGTCGGACGAGCACAGGCCGTGCGACAGCTCGTCGAGGCGGCCTGTGCGGGCCATGTTGTGGGTCATCGCGCCGGACACGAAGTGATAGCCCCAGAAGATCGTCGCCTCGTCGCAGTCGGGCATCGCCTTCTTGAGCAGGTCGATCAGCGCCAGGACGACCGGATTGAAGTACTTGGTCATCTTCTCGGCGCCCCAGCCGGCGGCGCTGTTGGCCTGGGCGCTGATCTTGCCGAACGCGATCCACTGTTCGGTGTCGTGGATCTGCACGTTCAGATCGGTGTCGATCCAGGCATGGAGCGCGCCCTCCACCGTGACCTTGTCGCCAACTTCCTCGGCGTAGCGCCGCATCGCCTCGAGCCGGTTGCGCGCGGAAATCGGCGCGCGCCGCGCCCACACCGCCTCGTAGAGGCTCTCCTTGCCGTTGAAGTGATAGTGGATCAGCGTCGAGCTGACGCCGACCCGCGCGGCCACGTCCTTCAACGTGACGCCGTGATAGCCGAACTCGGCGAACAGCTGCTCGGCGGCGTCGAGAATGCGCTCGATCGATTCCTCGCGGACCCGCGCCTTGTGGTTTCGGGCGACGGCGCGCTCCGGGGTCGAGGCGGTCTTCGGCTTGACTTGATCGGTGCTGGTCATCGGTCTTGGCGTAACGGCTTGGCGACGGGCGCGTCAACGGGACCCGCCTGTCCGGGCGTCGAAAGGGTCGACCGCCGGGGCGGGTGGCCCCCCGCCGCCGGAACGGCGACGGAGGGCGGGCAGGCAAGGATCGCTCTTGTCGTCATGATCCCGTTCAATACTCGTAGCCGAGCCGCACGCCGAACGTGCGCGGGCGAACGATTGCGTAGCGGCTGTAAACGAAGGCCTCGGGATGGATGTAGGTCGTCGCGCGGCTGTTGCCGAGGTTCTCGCCGTAAAGCATCGCGTTCCACTTGCCGAACCGCGTCCCGGTCTGGAGGTTGACGTAGGTGTAGCTGTCGGTGGTGTCGTACAGCGGGCTGCGGACCCCGGCCTTGCCCGGCGTGTTGGGAAAACCGTTCGGGAACGAGCCGACGTGCTGGACCTGGATGCTGATGAAGCCGGTGGCCTGACCGCCAAGGGCGTAGGAGTACGTGCCGAAGAGCGACCCCTGCACATGCGGCGAGGCCAGGCGCGCGCCGTCCACGGCCCCGGAGATCGTCGCCTCCTGAGGGCTCAGCTCGGTGACCTTGGCGTTGTTGAGCGAGCCGTTGACGCCCAGCACCCAACCCAGGGCAGGCGCGAAGGTGACCTCGGCCTCGAGCCCCTTGCTGGCGGCGCGGCCGACATTGGTCGCGAACTGGACCGAGTCCGACTGCCGGTTGGCCTGAACCTGGATGTTCTTCCAGTCGATGTAGTAGGCGGCCAGGTTGGCGGTCAGCTTGCCGTCCAGCCAGCGCCCCTTCACCCCGACCTCGTAGTTGATCAGGTTGTCCGAGCCCGCCCCGGTCGGAATGACCAGGTCGGTCGGATCGACCGTGCTGACGCTGCCGGCGCGCCCGTTGTAGACGGGGGTCCGGTAGCCCGTGGACACGGTGGCGTAGGTCGTCAGGCCGCGCGACGGCCTGTAGCTGAGGCTGGCCTTCCAGGAGGCCTTTTCGGCCGAGGGATATTTGGCGGTCGACGCCGCGCTGGGCGCCAGGGTCAGCGGCCCGGAAATGCCGAACAGCGCATAAGTGAAATAGGCCGTGTTGAAGCCCGGATAGACGTCCACCTCGCCGCCGTACTTGCCGTAGCGCAGGCCGCCGGTGGCCGACAGCTTGTCGGTCAGGTGATAGGTCAGCTCGCCGAACGCGGCCAGTTCGTAGGTGCGCGTGTCGCTGCCGAACTTGGCGAAGGTGGTTCCCGGCAGGCCGGTGATGTGGTGGGCGGCGAGGTAGGCCGCGCTCGACCGGTCCTCGCCGTTGAGGTCGGTGTCGCGGTGCAGGTAGAAGCCGCCCGCCACCCAGTCGAACCGGCCGCCCGTATCGGAGGCCAGCCGCGTCTCCTGGACGAAGGTCTTCGATTGGAAGCCGTCATAGAGATAGAAGGGCACCGCCAGGTTGAAGGTGCCGGCCAGGTCGACGTTGAACAGGCTGTCGGCGATCGAATAGGTCGACGAGCTGGTCAGGCGCGCGCCGTCGAACTGGTATTCCAGGGTGCCGTTATAGATCTGGGTCTTCGACGTGTACTGGTCGGGGATCGTACTGTAGCGCTTGCGATCGCCTAGCGACGGCGTCGTCAGCGAGGAGTCCTTGGGATCGCTGTCCTCGTAGGAGGCCAGCAGCCGGACGCTAAGCCGATCGTTCGGCTTCCATAGCAGGATCGCGCGCCCGCCCCAGTCGGTCAGGGCGTTGGCGTTCTTGACCCCCGTCCCCAGGTTGTCGACGAAGCCGTCCTCGTTGCGATAGAAGCCGACCACGCGCAGGCCCAGGGTGTGCTCCACCAGCGGGACATTGACCATGGCGTTGTAGCGCTGGCGTACGCCCTCGCCGTCCGGCGTGTAGCCGATGTCGGCCAGGACGGAGGCGTCGTAGGCGGTCAGGTCCGGGCTCTTGGTCAGGACGCGCAAAGCGCCCGACAGCGACCCCGAGCCGAACAGCGTGCCCTGCGGACCGCGCAGGAACTCGACGCGCTCGACGTCGTACAGGGCCGGGTCGAGGGTCACCGTGTTGCCGATCGTGCTGAGCGGCAGTTCGTCGAGATAGATGGTGGTGGTGGTCTGCAGGCCGGCGCCCCAGCCGTTGGTGGAGATGCCCCGGACGGTGAAGCGGGCGTTGTTGTCGCTGGCCCGGTTGAGCACGACGCCGGGCGTTTCCCGGGCGATCCCCTCGAAACCGACCACGCCCTTCTGGGTCAGTTCGGCCTGCGAAAAGGCGGTGATGCTGAGCGGCACGTCCTGGAGGCGTTCGCTTCGGCGGGTGGCCGTGACGACGACCTCATCGACGCTGGTGACGTTGGCGGTTTCGCGCGGCGCGGCGTTGGTCTGCGCGAAGGCCGGCGTCGTCGCGGCCATCAACGCGAGCAGCGACGCCGTATAGGCAAGACGGCTCATGATTCCCTCCCCTGTCGCCGCCGCGCCCTTGATGACGCTGTTCGACGAACGACGGAACCATCGCACCGCCTTTTCGGAGGAGTCAATACTGACTTACGAGTAAGTCAGTATTGGGCAAGGCGAGCCGCCCGCGCCTTCCACGGACCCGTCCCGGCTCTCGCTTTTGATGGGCGGCGCCTGAACGGTCGCGGAGTTGTCCATTCGCGACCCGGTCCAAGGGGGTTCACCACGTTGGCGCCCAACCGCGGCGCCGCAGCCGGCGCAATAAAAAAGTGACCGATTCCAAAGGGATCGGCCACTTGTTTACAACAAAACCGTAGAGGAAAATTAGAACGGAATTTCGTCGTCCAGGTCGGCCGAGAAGCTCTCGCGCGGGCCGCTGGGCTGGCTGCGCGGGGCGCCGCCACCGCCGCCGCCGGCGTAGCCTTCGTCATAGCCGCCGCCCGGGGCGCCGGCGCCCGCGCTGTCGCCGCGACCGCCCAGCATGGTCAGTTCGCCGCGGAACTTCTGCAGCACGATCTCGGTCGAGTACTTCTCGACGCCGGAGGCGTCGGCCCATTTGCGGGTCTGGATCGCGCCCTCGATATAGACCGTCGAGCCCTTGCGCAGATAGCTCTCGGCCACCTTCACCAGGTTATCGTTGAAGATCACCACGCGGTGCCATTCGGTCTTTTCCTTGCGCTCGCCCGAGGTGCGGTCGCGCCAGCTCTCCGAGGTGGCCAGACGCAGATTGGCGACGCGGTCGCCGGAGCTGAGGGTGCGGATTTCGGGGTCGGCCCCGAGGTTGCCGACCAGAATGACCTTGTTGACGCTGCCCGCCATGGGGAAGTTTCCTGTTCACGCCCGGCGACCCAACGCGCCGGCATCTGGGGCGGACGTTAACGGGTTCTTAAAAGTGAAATCAAGCTTTGTTCTCGGAACGTTCCTGTGGACCGAGGCGGTTATCCCCGGGTTTGAGGCGCGCCCTACTGGGCCGGCATCGCCCCTGGGACGGCCAGGCGCCCGTCGCCCGTGCGGACCAGCGACATGAACCGGGCGCCTTCGTAGGTGTCGCCCAGATAGATGCCCTCCTTCTGCAGGAAGATGAACTTGCCCTGATAGGCGCCGGTCATTTCGCGGCTGGGGCTGCCCAGGCGGGCGAAGCGCAGGCGCATGCCTTCCAGCTCGGCGGCGCAGAACTCCAGGCTCGGCACGTTGCGCGCCACCGGGTTGAACTTCAGCGTGCCGTCCTTCTGCTCGATCACGTGCATGCAGACGCCGGTCTCGAACGGGGCCTTGGTCTGTTTTTCGCAGCCGGCCAGGCCGACGGTGGCGGCGGCGGCGATGAGCGAGAGGGCGACGACGGGAAGGCGCATGGTCTTAAAGTCTCTCTAGGCCGACGGAATGGAGCAGTTGGGCCCCAGCTCGATGATCGAATGGAAGGTGCGGTTGTCGGACGAGGATTCGACCCGGCCCGGCACCAGCCGGAGGGTCTCGTCGCCCCAGCGGCCGTAGGTCGCCCCGCCCGCCCTCTCGCACTTGCCGCCCGAGATCTGCTGGGCGCAGGCGTTGACGGTGATCTCGCCGGGCAGCTTGCGCCACTCGCCGCCGGCGTAGCGCCAGCAGACAGCCAGGGGCGTGCTCGAAACGGCCGGGGCCTGGGCGGCCGGGGTCGCGGCCGGCGCGGGCACGGTCGGCGCCTCGGCGGGGGGCGGCAACGGGGTCAGCACCAGGCCGGCCTGGTCGGCGGCGGCCAGGGCGCCGGTCTCGTCGACGCCGACGTCAAGGGCGCCGGTCGCCACGCCGTTCTTGTTGGCGCACTCGGCCAGGGTGGTCTCGCCGACGAACTGGCCGCCGACGAAGCAGCGCAGCGGCCGCGCGGGATCGAGCTTGGTGTCGTCGGCCCGGCCAGTCTCGACCACCAGTCCGCCGCGCGAGGCCGGCGGAGCCTCGGTGGGCGACTTGGCGCCGTGCATCAGGGCCAGGGCGATGCCGAGGCCCGCGATCAGGGCCAGGGCGGCGCCGCCGCCCAGCAACACGCGTCGATCTTTGAGAAGTTCCATGATCCCTGGCTACGACGCGCTGATGACGCTTTCAAGTCCAGGCGCGCAGAAGGCCCCAAGG
Organism: Caulobacter sp. Root1455; assembly: GCF_001426905.1. Classification (GTDB taxonomy): domain Bacteria; phylum Pseudomonadota; class Alphaproteobacteria; order Caulobacterales; family Caulobacteraceae; genus Caulobacter. Next base: position 5,641 of record NZ_LMFQ01000002.1, on the reverse strand, counting down.
GGCTGTCGAGGGAGCCTCAAAGGGCCCCCGCGCCCTACCCGCCGCCGGTCAGGCGATTGAGGGCCGCCTGGTAGTTGGCGATCTGGTTGGTCAGATAGGTCGGGACCTTGCCGTCGACATGGCTCGATTTGGTCGCGTCGTCTCGCTTCACGCCGTTGGCGGTGTCGGCCATCTCGCGATAGGCGGTGCGCACCGCCGACAGGGCCTTGGTCATGGCCGCCGTCGCCAGCTTGCGGCCGGCGTCGTCGGTGAGATCCAGGCCGGTGTCCAGCGAGAAGCCGTAGATCGGGCCCTTGCCGTCGGCCGAGACGGTCTGGCCGTGGTCGGTCTTGGTGTTGCGCACGATGCCGGGCTTCAGGCCCAGGGCCTCCAGCACGTCGGTGCCGCCCTTGCCGGGCAGGATCTCGACGGTCGAGGTGGTCTGGGACGGGCTGATCCGCAGCATGCGGCTGTTGCCGCTGCTGGCGAACTCCACCTTGGCGGCGAAGCCCGTCGCCTTGCGGATCTTGTCGGCCAGGGTGTCCAGCGTGTCCTCGGCCGCGATCTTGATCGTCGTCAGCGTGCCGCGGGCCCGGGTGCGGACCTGGAAGGTGTCGCCCGCCCGCGCCGAGGTCGACGAGACAATCTTGTCGGACTGGGTGAACTCCATCTTGCCGCGCGGAATGCCGAAGATGTCCAGCGCGCTGGAGCCTGAGGCGTCGACGGCGATCGAGGTCGGGGTGGCGTAGCCGTCCTTGCCGGTCAGCCGCTGCTCCCAGGTCGCCGCGCCCGTCGCGACGTCGATCTGGGCGACATAGCCGTCCTTGTCGCCGACCGTCGGCTGGCCCGCCAGGTCCTTGCCGGCCGAGCCCACCAGCCAGGCCTGGCCGTTGGAGACCGCCATGCCGGTGACCGTGTCGTCGCCCGTGCCGCCGTAATAGGCCAGGGTGTCCTGGCTCTTGTCGGTCAGGTCCAGCGACATCCGCGCCACGAAACCGTCCGAGCCGCCCGAGGCGGCGGTGGTCTGGTTGTTGACGTCGAGCGCGCCGTTGGTGGTCGAGCCGCCGACATAGAGCTGGCCGTTGTCGATCGTCAGACCGGCGAGGTTGCCGCCCTTCAGCGTGCCCAGGTCGCGGGTCGCGCCCTCGGTGAACGTGGCCGACTTGGTGTAGGTGACCGGCGCGGTGACCCAGACTTCCTTGTCGTTCAGGTAGGTGCGGTCTTCGGTCACGATGCTGGTCGTGACGTCGAAGCTGCGAAGCATCGCCTCGCTGCCTTCCTTGCTGGCCACCACCACCTGCGTGCCGTTGACGACGATGCCGGCGACGGTGTCCTCGTTCTCGCTGCCGAAATGGGTGGTGAACAGCGCCTTGGGCGTGCCGGCGATGTCGGTGGCGAAACCGGTCAGGTAGCTGTCATAGCCGCCGGCCGTGGCGCCGGTGGCCGAGCCCGGAATGTCCGATTTGGTGCGGCCGCCCACATAGACGACGCCGTCCTGACCGAAGGCCACGGCGGTGGCCTCGTCCTCCAGCATGCCGCCGCGCCGCACCGTCCAGGTCTCGTCGCCCTGGGCGTTGTAGAGGGTGACGAAGCTGTCGGTGACCGTGCCGGCGGAGTCGGAGTTGATCGGGCCGTTGGCCGCGCCGGAAAGCCCGCCGGCCACCGAACCGGCGATGGCCACCTGGCCGTCGGCCGAGATGGCCATGTTGTAGCCGGTGGCCGTGTTGGCCGCCCCCAGGGTGCGGGCATAGAGCAGCTTGCCGGCGGAATCGTATTTCAGCAGGGCGACGTCCTGGTCGCCCTTGATCGTCTGGCTGCTGGTCGTGCCGTCGACGTCGGCCAGCACATAGAGCGAGCCGTCCGGCCCGGTCATGGTCTTGTGGACGCTGCTGATCGTGCCTTCCAGCGTGTCGGAGAACACCTTGGTCCCCGGCGTGCCGGCCGTGCCGGGGCCGTACTTGGTCAGGGTGTTTTCGATCACCGCGTCGTCGGTCTCGGGCTTCTTGTCCGGATCGGGATTGCCAGCGGCGGTCGTGATGTAGACCGCCGGCTTGGGGGCAGGTGCCGTGAACGTCAGGGCCTCGGTGGAGTCGCCGCGGATGCGCAGGGCGAAGTCGTCGCCGGTGGGCGGCAATTTGACGGTCTGGCCGTTGACCGTGGTGGTCCGCTCCGCGCCCACCGTGCGCTCGACCGCGAACTGGGTGTCGAACCCTGCGGCGGCCAGCTTGCCGTTGAAGAAAGTCACCACGTTGGACATCGTCCGCGGCGTCGACCCCATCTCCGACAGGTCCATCGTCACGTCGGAGGAAACCCCGAACTTCTTGACCGACATCGTGAAGCTGACGGCGCCCGTGAAGGTGGGCACCTCGTCGTCGACCTGGCCGCTGTAGATCTTGTTGGTGACGTAGCCGTAGTTGTTCTTGGGCACGCCGACGCTGGACTTGTCGCTGGTCATGACCGCGCCGGTCGTCAGCCGCATGCCGTCGGTGCTGAGGTTCTGGACATAGCCGTTGACCTCGTTCAGCCCCTTGCTGAACGCGGTCTGCAGCCGCTTGATCTCGCTGTCGGTGACGCCCTTCTCGGCCGATCGGTTGGCGATCGCCGACAGGGTGTTGAGCGCCTGGTAGGCGGCGAACAGCTTCTTGTAGTCGCCGCTGATCGTCGGGGCGGCGGCCTGGGCCGCGCCTTCGTCGACGAACTTGCGGCCGTTCAGGGCGGCCTTCACCAGTTCGCTCGGCTCGGTCGCCTTGCCGGTCCAGGGCGCGCTGGGCACCGTCTTGCCGGTCGAGGACGACGAGGAAGAGGACGAGCCGGTGGTCGCAGCCGCGTTCGCGGCCTGACCCGCGGTCTTGGCCTGATAGTAACCGAGCAGCAGACTGGAATCGAAGGTGATCACAGCGGGTCCTATCGGGACGCACTACGCCCCTAGATTCCATTGTCGGCGAACAACGCTGACGTTTCGTTAAGACGTATGAATCCGGAGTGTGACGACTGAAAGCGTGAGCGGCCTCGGGTCCCTAGGCGGCGATCAGGTGGGCGTCGGTCAGCGAGCGCCGGACCTCGCCCCGCAGCTCGCGCCATTCGTCGGCCAGAATGCCCAGCAGGACGACGTCGCGCGGCTGGCCGTCCTTCAGCACGTGGCCGCGCAGATAGCCTTCGCGACGGAAACCGGAAGCGGCCTGGGCTTTCAGCGCCGCGTCGTTGTCGGCCATGACCTCGGCGAACACCTTGTGCAGGCCCAGTTCGCCGAAGGCGCGGTCCAGGCCCAGCACTTGGGCGGCGCGTCCCACGCCCCTGCCCCGCGCCTCGGCCGAACCGAGGAACCAGTTCCAGCCGGCCCGCCGGTGATGGCTGAGCAGGCCCGTCAGGGTCAGCAGGCCGGAAGGCTCGCCGGCCCGGACGATCATCCAGCCGCGCATGTCGGGATCGGAGCGAAGGGCATGGAACCAGGCGGCGTGGGCTTCGCGGCTCGGAAAAGCCGCGTCGGACATCCATCGATCGACTTCCGGTTCGCCCCGCCACTGGAACAGGACCGCCTCGTCGCCGTCCGTCAAATCGCGAAGCTCGATCATACCGGGCCGATTCCTCCACACGTCATTGCGGAAAGTCTACCCCGCCGATCGCGTCAGGCCTAGTTACCGCCGTTGAACAGCGACAGGATGATCTGCGGCGCCTGGTTGGCGATCGACAGCGCCTGCGCGCCGAGCTGTTGCTTGACCTGCAAAGCTTGCAGGCGCGCGCTCTCCTTGGCCATGTCGGCGTCGACGAGGTTGCCCACGCCGGTTTCGAGCACGTCGTTCAGCTTCGCCACGAAGGTGTTGTGGGCCTCGATCTGCTTGGCTTGCGAGCCGATCGAGCCGACCGCCTGGTTCACCCGGGTCATCGAGGCGTCCAGGCGCGCCAGCACGGCGGAGGCCAGGGTCTGGGTGTTGATCGTGTCGCTCGCCGCCAGGGTGTTGATCGCGCCGCCCAACGACAGGTTCTGCAGGGCCAGCGTGATCACGGTCGCGGCGTCCGCGTCGGCCAGGAACGTGATGTTGGTCGGTTCGCTGCCGTTGAGGATGTTGGCGCCGTCGAAGGTGGCGCTGTTGATCACCTGGGTCAGGTTCTTCAGCAGCCCCTGGAAGTCGGCGTTCAGGGCGGTGCGCGACGAGGTCGACAGCGAGGTGTCCTTGGCCGCGACCACCTTTTCGCGCATCTGGGTCAGCAGATCCGAGACCGATTCCCCGGCTGCCAGGGCCACGTCGGTGATCGAGGTCGCGCGATCCAGGCTCATCTTCACGGCGTTCAGGGCCGAGCGGTCGGCGCGCTGGTCCTGGGCGATCGACCAGACGGCGGCGTTGTCCTTGGCGCTGGAGATCGCGAGACCGGTGTTGATGCGGGACTGCACGCCCCCCATCTCGTCGTTGGTCTTGTTCAGATTTTGCAAGGCGATCAGCGCAGGCTGATTGGTGTTCACGCTCAGCGTCATCACGGTCTCCGAACGGCGGTTCTTGCCAATGTGGCTCGGGACGCGATTCGGCGGCCGAGCAGGTCGGCCGTGAAATTGGGGCTGAGGGAGTAAGAATATGGTTAACGCGCGTAAACCATGTTCCGCCTGCGACGCTGCGTCGCGGCGGGCATGACGCGCGGGTCGGCGGTTTTAGGTCAAGCCGTCGAAGACTTCGCCCGGATCGTAATGCTCGGCCTGCTTGAAGCGGAGCACGTCCTCACGCGGGAACTGCTGCAGAACATCGCCGGTCCGGCGGTCCACCGTCTTGTAGACGTAGGCGCCGGAGACCGGGTCCTCCTCGATCACCAGTCGCAGGTCGCCCGGCTGGGGTCCCGCGGCGGTGGCGGGCTTTTCCTTGGGGCCTGAAACGTCATGACCGCCCGCGGGCTGCCCCGGGACGGTGAAGGTGGCGACCGGAGTCGGCGCGGACGGTTCTGGTATCGACGGTGTGAGTGCGGCTTTTGTTTCCATTACTCCTGTCGTCGCCGGATTACGGCGGCGCCTCTGGTTACCCCTCCTCTACGACCAAGGTCCCAGCGGAAGGTGGGGGCGGACCCGAAGGCCCGCCCCTTCTCGTTCCTATCGGAACAGGCTCAGGATCGAGCCGGTCGACTGGTTGGCGATCGAGAGCGCCTGGATGCCCAGYTGCTGCTTGGTTTGCAGCGACTGCAGCTTGGCGCTTTCCTTGGCCAGGTCGGCGTCGACCAGGTTGCCCACGCCGGCGTCGAGGCTGTCTTGCAGCTTGCCGACGAAGGTCAGGTGGGTGTCCAGGCCGGTCGAGCTGGTGCCCAGCGAAGGACGTCAGGCCCAGGCCGACCAGCGAGATGGTCTTGGCGCTGACGGTGAACTGCGAACCGTCCGAGTTGGCCAGGAAGGCCAGCTTGGTGGTCGAGCCGTCGGCGATCGAGACGCCGTTGAACTTGGCGTTGGTGACGGCCTTGGTGATCTGGTCGCGCAGGCTGTCGAAGTCGGACTTCAGGGCGTTGAACGAAGCGGTGTTCAGCGAGGTGTCGGAAGCGGCGAGCGCCTTTTCCTTCATCTTGCCCAGCAGGTCGGTGACGGTGTCGCCGGCGGCCAGGGCCACGTCGATGGTCGACTGACCGCGTTGCAGCGAGTCCTTCACAGGGCCACGTCGATGGTCGACTGACCGCGTTGCAGCGAGTCCTTCAC
>NZ_LMFQ01000001.1 GCF_001426905.1 Caulobacter sp. Root1455 | reverse complement strand
GATGGAAAGGGTCGCGGAGCGCCGGACATCGTCCGGAGTTTGAAAAAGAATACCGTTTCGACGAAGCCCGATCGCTCCGCGCSRTCGTTATCCGGAAGCCCGCGACGCTGAGCCTTTGTTAGGGCCTCGCCGCCTTGAAGCCTCCGACGGGCGGGCCAGGTCAACGAAACCCGGTCCCGGACCGCGAGCGCATCACCGCCCGCCTGCTGCAAAGCCGGCCCTCACGCCACGCCGTTTCTGTGTTCCATGCCCGGCCGGCCCTGGAGACGTGAGGTTTGATGCTGTCCCTACGCACGCGGACAACACCGCCGACAGAGCTTCCCGCTCGATCGCCCCCCTGATGCTGTCCCTACGCACGCGGACAACACCGCCGACAGAGCTTCCCGCTCGATCGCCCCCCGCCGCCGCATCGGTCGCTGGCCATGCGCCCTTTCCCGCGTCGAGGTGAGACAAGGATACGGCCGGTTTGGAGGGTGAGGACCAAATCGGGTCGAGAAAGTTCAGGGCGTTGAAATCACTGGGGTTTGTTGGCTGAACGCAGAGCGTAGACGCTCCGCTGGGGACATGCTCTCACGACAAGCCCCCTGCAACCCGACCAGAGCCGTGGTGTGAGTGCGTGTCCCCGGCCGGCGGAGCATCTGTGTAAAACCGGACAGGGTGAAACCTCTCACCCTCCCACCGCTTCGCGGCGGGCCCCTCCCTCTCTCTAAGAGAGAGGGTGAAGGAGGCGCCAATCAATCGGGCGCTCTTTCCGGAGCTCGCGCGCCGTCCGCCGGTTCATGGTTTCTGATCAAGTAAGTAAGAATTTGCTTCCCACCTGAAGCCAAGGCCCCGTGGTTGCAATCTTCGCGGCGCGTGCGAGGCGTCGCGCCGGCTGTCGTCAGTCGTCGGGACGGCTGGGATATCGAGGATATTTGAACTGTCCGTGGGCGGCCCAGGTGTCATCTAAGGCTTGTCGTGAAAAGTTCAATGCGATGCGACGTCCTGACAAGGACAATAATCCGAAAACTTAATCCGATTACAGCGGTAACTAGACTGTATTGGGCGGTTTTAATTGCCGCATCTCGATTGCGGAATGCCGAAAACTTCGACATCGTCCTGTCATCGAGCGTGCCTAGGCTGGATCAAGATCGCGGCCTTGCTGAAAGCGCCTAGAACACTCGGCCCGACCAAATCTCAAGCTCAGCAGCGACCGCCCAAAACAAGACGCGCCACAAGACCCCCATCGGAGGAAACGCATGACCACCCTGACCGTGGGCGATCTCGCCCTGATCGGCTACAGCGCCGACACCGCCGGCAAGTCGTTCTCGTTCGTCCTGCTGCAGGCGGTCGACGCGGGCACGGTGATCAGCTTCACCGACGACGGCTGGCTGGCGGCGGGCGGGTTCCGAACTGGGGAAGGCGTCTTCACCTACACCGCCCCGGCCGGCGGCGCGGCGGCGGGCACGGTGATCACGGTCACGGGCCTGACCGGCTCGCTCAATCCGTCCACCTCGGGCGACCAGATCATCGCCTTCCAGGGCCCGCTGAGCGCGGCCGCGACGCCGCTGTTCGCCCTGGACTTCGCCGACGGCAACGCGACCTACGCGGCCGACGCCAGCAACTCCAACACCTCGGCCGTTCCGACCGGCCTGGCCACCGGCAGCACCGCCCTGGCCTTCGGAACCGACAACGGCGCCTATGTCGGCACGACCACGGGCACCAAGGCCGCGATCCTGTCGGCCATCGCCAATTCGGCCAACTGGTCGCTCGATGACGCCAATCCCGTGGCCTACAAGACCGGCTTCACGGTCACCGACGGCGGCGTGCCCAGCGCCAACGTCTCGATCAGCGACGTCAGCCTGACCGAGGGCGACGCCGGAACCCAGGTGATGACCTTCACGGTCACCCGCACCAACACCACCGGCGCCTTCACGGTCGACTACGCCACCGCCGACGGCTCGGCCCACGTCGGCGACGACTATGCCGAGGCCCACGGGACCCTGACCTTCGCGGCCGGCGGCCCGGCCAGCCAGACGATCTCGGTGACCCTCAACGGCGACGCGACGCCCGAGCCGAACGAGACCTTCGCGGTCAATCTGTCCAACCTGGTGGTCGCCAGCGGCGCGGCCGCCCTGATCGACGCGGTCGGACAGGCGACGATCGTCAACGACGACTTCGCCCCCGTGGCGATCTACGACATCCAGGGCGCGGGCCACGTCTCGGCCTATGACGGCCAGACGGTCTCGACCCAGGGCGTGGTGACGGCCATCGACACCACCGGCTCGCGCGGCTTCTGGATCCAGGACGCGACGGGCGACGGCGACGACGCCACGTCCGACGCCGTGTTCGTGTTCACCAACGCCATCCCCACCGTCCATGTCGGCGACCTGGTGCAGGTGACCGGCACGGTCGACGAATATAACGGCGGCGTCGCCACCAACCTGTCGATCACCGAGATCACCGCCCCGACCATCAGCGTGATCGGCACGGGAACGATCACCGCCACCGTTCTGGGCGCGGGCGGCCGGGCCATCCCCACCACGGTGATCGACGACGACCACCTGACCAGCTTCGACCCGGCCGCCGACGGCGTCGACTTCTACGAGTCGGTCGAGGGCATGGTGGTCACCCTCCACGACGCCCAGTCCGTGGGTTCGACCTCTCAGGGCCAGACCTGGGTGGTGGCCGACAATGGCGCGGACGCCTCGGGGCTCAACAGCCGGGGCGGGGTCACCGTGTCGGACGGCGACAACAACCCCGAGCGGATCCTGGTCTACGCCGACAGCGGCGTGAACCCGGGCTTCTCGGCCGGCTACGTGCTGGGCGACCACCTGGGCGACGTGACCGGCGTGGTCAGCTATTTCGGCGGCGAGTACGAGGTGCTGGCGACCTCGGTCCAGAACACCACCAGCGGCGGGACCCTGCCGCTGGAGACCACCAGCCTGGCCGGCGACGCCAGCCACCTGGCGATCGGGGCCTATAATCTCGAAAACATCTCGCCGGTCGACCCGGACGCCAAGTTCGCGGCCCTGGCCGCCGACATCGCCCATAATCTGGGCGCGCCCGACATCCTGGGCGTCGAGGAGATCCAGGACGCCGACGGGGCCGGCAACGGCACGAACTACAGCGGCGCGGCGACCCTGAACAAGCTGGTGGCGGCCATCGAGGCGGCCGGCGGCCCCCACTACAGCTGGGTCGAAATCGCCCCGACCGCCAACAATTCCACCGGCGGCGAGAGCAACGGCAACATCCGCAACGCCTTCCTCTATCGCGAGGACCGGGTGGACTATGTCGAGGGCTCGGCCCGACTGATCCAGGACGCCACCGGTTCGACCGACGCCTTCCACAACAGCCGCAATCCGCTGGCCGCCGAGTTCGTCTTCCACGGCGAGACAGTCACGGCCATCGACGTGCACAACTATTCGCGCGGCGGCAGCGACCCGCTGTTCGGCGCCAACCAGCCGGCGAGCAACAACGGCGATGATCGTCGCGCCGACCAGAGCACGGCCGTCCACGACTATGTCACCACTCTGCTGGCGGCCGATCCGGACGCCCACATCACGGTGATGGGCGATTTCAACGCCTATTATTACGAGCAGAGCCTGACCCTGCTCGAGGCCAATGGCGATCTCTACAACCTGGCCCGGACCCTGAGCGCCGAGGAGCGCTACTCGTACATCTTCGAGGGCAACGCCCAGCAGATCGACAACCTGCTGGTCTCGCAAAGCCTCAAGGACGGCGCGGTGTTCGACAACATCCACCTCAACACCGGCCAGGCGGCCATCGACCAACCCACCGACCACGACGCGATCCTGGCGCTGCTGTCGATCAACACCGCGCCGGTCGCCACCCTGGACGGGACGTTCACGGTGTCCGAGGACGCCGTCCTGACGGTCGACGCCGCCCACGGCGTGCTGGCCAACGACAACGACGCCAACAGCGACGCCCTCACGGCCGTGCTCGGTCAGGGCCCGACCTACGGCACGCTGGTGCTGAACGCCGACGGCTCGTTCATCTACACGGCCAACGCCAACTACAACGGCGCCGATGCCTTCACCTACACGGCGCATGACGCCTATGGCGGGGTGTCGGGCGTGGTCACCGTCCAGCTGGGCGTCGAGGCGGTCAACGACGCGCCGACGGGCGCGGCCGACGCGGCCTCGGTCGCCGAGGACGCCTCGATCCTGGTCAATGTCCTGGCCAACGACCACGACGTCGACCTGGACGGCCTGAGCATCGCGGCCCTGTCGGGGACCAAGTCGGCCCTGGGCGCCTCGATCAGCATCGAGAACGGCCAGGTGCGTTACGCGGCCGACGCCGACGGCTTCGACCAGCTGGCCGCCGGCCACTCGGTGGTCGACAGCTTCACCTACACCGCCACCGACGGCCACGGCGGCTTCACCGCCCCGATCACGGTCAGCATCACGGTGGGCGAGGCCGGCGACAACCGCACGCTGTCAGGCAACCCGGTCAAGGCCAACAGCTTCACCGACGTCGGCGAGTACGACACCACCTATACCGGCGGCCTGCTGAGCGACGTGATCAACGGCGGCGGCGGGTCGGACCACCTGTTCGGCGGCAACGGCAAGGACACGCTGAACGGCGGGACCGGTCGCGACACCCTGGAAGGCGGGACCGGTCCCGACCTGCTGACCGGCGGAGCGGGGGCCGACGACTTCGTGTTCGGCCTGGGCTCGGGAACCGACCACATCACCGACTTCAACCCTGGCGAGGACCACATCATCACCCCGCTGCGCGATCAGCTGGGCGACTTCGTGGGTGGCCTGGGCCTGGGCAAGCTGGCCGATCTGGTCGACCGCCTGCTGGCCCCCAGCTTCAAGGACGTCGACACCAACGGCGACCATCACGCCGACGCGGTGTCGATCAACGCCGTCGGCATGGGCACGGTCGTCCTCGACAACTGGACGATCGCGACCCTGACCGCGCAGGGCTATCTGGACCCGCAGCACCACGTGGTCGGCGACTGGCTGCTGTAGGGGCGGATCAGTTCAAGATCCTCCCCCTGTGGGGGAGGGCCGCCTTCGTCAGTGCAGCGTTCCGGTCGGGGCGTCGGCCTCGACGGCGACCGTCGCCAGGACGGCGCGGCGGTCGTCCAGGACCTCGACCAGCAGGGTCCCGTCCTGGGCGAATTCGTCGGCGTTGTCGCGCAGCCACTCGCCGGCGATCCGCGCCGCCTCGATCTTGGCGGCGTCGAGATCGTCGAACACCTCGCCTTCGTCGTCGGTCAGCACATGACCGTCGCTGAGCTGGAAGAAATAGCGCATCAGGCCTTGCCGCGGCGCGACTTGAGGGCCTGTTCGACGGCGTCGGCCGAGACGCCGACGTCGGTCACCGCGTCGCGCAGCTGGTCGGGGGTGACGCCGAACTTCCGGGTCCAGTAGGACACTTCATGGGGCTCGTTGACGTTGACCCGAGCCCGATCCTGGGGTCCGCGATCTTGCAGGTTGTCGGCCATGGAATCCTCCTTTGACCAAGGGAATCCCCATGGCGGGCCGACGGTTCCCGCTTTTCGGCGCCTACTTCGCCGCCTCGCGCCGCGCCGCTTCCCGCTCGGCGCGTTCCTTCAGCTCCTCGTCGAGGCTGGCGGTGTCCCAGGCGCCGGCGGCGTCGCCGGGGCGCAGGCGCGCCAGGTCGGCGGTCAGCAGCTTGTCCATGGTCTGGGCCGCGTCGCGCGAGGCCAGGATATAGGCCTCCTCCTGGCCCCAGACCGGACGCAGGTCCTCGAACGACTTGCGGTCGTGGCGGCGGAAGATCGCGCCGGCGCGGTGGGCGCGATGGGCGCGGTAGCCCAGCTTCTGCAGAGCGGTGGTCCCCAGGGCCAGGGCGCCCTCGAAGGTCTCGCGCTCGACCGCGTCGGCGCCGTTGGCCAGCAGGTCGTAGGCGTGGCGGCGGTCCCAGGCCCGGGCCAGGATCACCAGGTCGGGGAAGGCCTTGCGGGCGGTCTCGACCAGCTCGACGGTCTTTTCCCGGTCGTCCAGGGCGACGATCAGCATCCGGGCCCGCTCGATGCCGGCGGCGCGCAGCAGGTCCATCCGCGTGGCGTCGCCATAGTGCACCCGACGGCCGAAGCGGCGCAGCAGGTCGATCTGCTCGATGTCGCTGTCCAGCACCGTCGAGCGGAAGCCGTTGGCGGTCAGCAGGCGGCCGGTGATCTGACCGAAGCGCCCGAAGCCGGCGATGATGATGTCCGGTTCGCCGTCCTCGAAAGCCCCGGTGTCGGGGACCACCTTGGGAATGGCCGCGTCGAACATCTGGGCGATGCGCTCGTAGAGGATCATCGCCACGGGGGTCAGGGCCATGGAGACGGCGACGGCGGCGGTCAGCAGGGCCGCCAGGGGCGCGCCGATCACGCCGGCCCCGACCGTGAAGGTCAGCAGCACGAAGGCGAACTCCCCGCCCTGGGCCAGGGCGGTGGCGACGGCCGCCGCGCCCCGAACCGGGGCCTTGAACAACAGCGCCAGGCCGAACATCACCAGGAACTTCAGCACCATCAGCCCCAGCACCAGGCCGATCAGGGTCAGGGGCTGGCCGGCCACCAGGCGCAGGTCGATGCCGGCCCCGACGGTGATGAAGAACAGGCCCAGCAGCAGGCCGCGGAACGGCTCGATGTCGGTCTCCAGCTCTCGGCGGAACTCGCTCTCGGCCAGCACCACGCCGGCCAGGAAGGCGCCGAGGGCGGGGGACAGGCCGACGGTCTGCATGATGCTGGCCACGCCCACCACGATCAGCAGGGCCGCGGCGGTGAAGATCTCGCGCAGGCGGGCCTCGGCGATGAAGCGGAAGATCGGCCGCACCAGATAGCGGCCGCCGCCGACCACGGCGCCCACGGCCACCAGCACCGACAGGCCCTGGGCCCAGGGCGGCAGGTGGGCGACCAGGCTGACGCCGCCGTGGCCTTCGGCCGCGCCCGCATGGACCGGCGGGGCGATGGTCGCCAGGGTCGGCAGCAAGGCGAACATCGGGATGACCGCCAGGTCCTGCAGCAGCAGGATCCCGAAGGCGGCGCGTCCGACCGGGCCTTGCCTCAGGCCCTTCTCGTCCAGGGTCTGCAGCACGATGGCGGTGGAGGACATGGCCAGCACCATCCCGACGGCCAGGGCCGTCTGCCAGGGCAGGCCCAGCAGCATCGAGACGCCGGCGATGGCCAGCGAGGTGCCGACGACCTGGGCGCCGCCGAAGCCGAAGATCGCCTTGCGCATGTCCCACAGGGTCGAGGGCTGGACCTCCAGCCCGATCAGGAACAGCAGGATGACCACGCCGAACTCGGCGAACTTCATGATGTCGGTCTGCTCGCCGACCAGGGACAGGGCGAACGGCCCGATCACCACCCCGGCGATCAGGTAGCCGAGCACCGAGCCCAGGCCCAGCCGCTTGGCGATCGGCACGGAGATGACGGCGGCGCCGAGATAGACCAGGGCCTGCAGGAGGAACGGCATGGATCAGGCCCCCAGTTCGAGGTCGGCGGGGGCGGTCAGCAGCGAGCCGACGCGGGCGCGATAACGCTGGGCCTCGGCCTTGAGCTCCTCGTCGTCCTTGACCGCCGCGCCGTGCACCACGAAAGGCGTCTCCCAGACCATGCCGCACAGATAGGCGGTCTGCTCCAGCGGGCGCAGATATTCGTCCAGGGTGAAACGGTTGTAGCCGTGGGCGTGATAGGCCTTGGCCGCCCCGCCGGTGGTGCAGCCGGCGAACAGGCGCTTGCCGGCCAGGGCGTTGCCGTCCAGGCCGTAGGCGAAGCCGTGCAGCCAGACCAGGTCGAACCACTCCTTCAGCAAGGCCGGGGTCGAGTACCAGTAGAGCGGGAACTGCACGGCGATCACGTCGTGCGACAGCAGCTTCTCCTGCTCGGCCTCGATGTCGATCGCGAAGTCCGGATAGGTCTCGTAGAGGTCGTTGAAGGTGACGCCTTCCAGCCCCTTGACCGCCTTGGCCAGGGCGCGATTGGCGCGGGAGCGTTCAAGCGCCGGATGCGCCAGGGTCAACAGCACCCCCGAGGTGGCGGGCGTCACGAGCCCGGTGCTAGTTTCCCCAGGGTTAGCCTGATCCGTCACGCCGAAACTCCACGCATCGAAATTTTATTCATCAAGGGTTGAATTTCTCCGTCCGTCGGCTCAGAGCAATCGGCGAACGTCGCTCCGGGAGGAACCATGGTCGACAAGGTGAAGTCCACAGCCGCCGAAGCGCTGGCGGGTCTTTTATTCGATGGCATGACGATCATGGCCGGCGGCTTCGGCCTGTGCGGCATTCCCGAGAACCTGATCGCGGCGATCCGCGAAACGGGCGTCAAGGACCTCACGGTGGTCTCCAACAATTGCGGCGTCGACGGCTTCGGCCTGGGGATCCTGCTGGAGAACCGCCAGATCAAGAAGATGGTCTCGTCCTATGTGGGTGAGAACAAGCTGTTCGAACAGCTCTACCTCAGCGGCGAGCTGGAGTTGGAGTTCAATCCGCAGGGCACCCTGGCCGAACGCATCCGCGCCGGCGGGGCGGGCATCCCCGCCTTCTTCACGCGCACCGGCTACGGCACCCTGGTGGCCGAGGGCAAGGAAGTCCGTGAGTTCGACGGCGAGATGTACGTGATGGAGCGCGGCCTGACCGCCGACCTGTCGATCGTCAAGGCCTGGAAGGCCGACGCCGAGGGCAACCTCGTCTACCGAAAGACCGCCCGCAACTTCAATCCGATGATGGCCACGGCCGGCAGGGCCACCGTCGTCGAGGTCGAGGAGATCGTGGCGATCGGCGCGCTGGACAAGGACGGCATCCATACGCCCGGCATCTATGTCGACCGCCTGATCAAGGGCGCGACGTTCGAGAAGCGCATCGAGCGCGTCACCACCCGTCCTCGTGAAGAAAAAACTGGGGAGACCGTCTGATGGCCTGGACGCGTGACCAGATGGCCGAACGGGCGGCCCGGGAGCTGCGGGATGGCTTCTATGTGAACCTGGGCATCGGCATTCCGACCCTGGTGGCCAACTACATCCCCGAGGGCATGTCCGTGACGCTGCAGAGCGAGAACGGCATGCTGGGCATGGGCCCCTTCCCTTACGAGGGCGAGGAGGACGCCGACCTGATCAACGCCGGCAAGCAGACGATCACCGAGCTGGAATCGAGCTCGTACTTCTCGTCGGCCGACAGCTTCGCGATGATCCGCGGCGGCCACATCGCCCTGTCGATCCTGGGCGGCATGCAGGTGTCCGAGAACGGCGACCTGGCCAACTGGATGGTGCCCGGCAAGATGGTCAAGGGCATGGGCGGGGCCATGGACCTGGTGGCCGGCGTCAAGCGTGTGGTGGTGGTCATGGACCACTGCGAGAAATCCGGCGCGCCCAAGCTGCTGCACCGCTGCTCGCTGCCCCTGACCGGGGCGGGCGTGGTCGACCTGCTGATCACCGAACTGGGCGTGTTCGAGATCAATCGCGGCAAGACGCCGGTCAAGCTGATCGAGCTGGCGTCGGGCGTGACCGTGGACGAGGTCAAGACCAAGACCGAGGCGGATTTCGAGGTCGCGGTCTAAGCCCCTCCCCCTGTGGGGGAGGTGTCGGCGCAGCCGACGGAGGGGGGCGTGATCGGCCGGTGGCCGGATCCAGGATCTTCGATCCTAAAACTCCCCCCACCGGCCTTCGGCCGCCTCCCCCAGAGGGGGAGGGGCCAGCTCTAAGGCGTCGGCTCCGGATCCGGCGGCAGGCCCGTCACCGGATCGCGCGGCACGGGCGCGAAGCCCTGGGCGATGAACAGGTCGGTGCGGCGCGAGCGCTTCTTGTCCAGGCGTACGCGGACGATCTGCAGATCGGAGGTCGCCTTGAAGTCCTGGCGGATCTTGGCGCGGTAGGTTCCCTCGAGGCTGGCGATCAGCACGCGACGGCCCAGGGCCGCGTCCAGCGGCGCCTCGGCCTCGGCCTGGTTGCGGGGGGCGATCTCGTGCACCCACATCTTGAGCGGCGGGGCGGCCGGCGTGCCGAAATAGCCGCGGCCGTAATAGGCCGCGACATTGTAGAGGAAGCGGTCGTCGACGGCGACGGCGGTCACGCCGCCGTGTAGGGCTTGCTCCTCGCGCGTCCGGGCAATGATCGCCTGCACCGTCTGGTCCCAGCCGCGGGCCCGCTTGAAGCTGTTGGCCATGCCCATGGCCTCGGCCGTGCGCGGATCGATCACCCAGGTCAGGAACAGCGCCGCCAGCACCGCCTGCAGCGCCAGGCCGCCGATCAGCCAGCGGCGGGCGTCCCAGCGCAGCAGCCAGGCGGCGACCAGCACCGAGCCGGCGACATAGGCCGCGCCCGCCCAGTTGGAGTTGGCCCGCGAGACGAAGGCCTGGGCCGCCACGGTGAGCAGCGGCGGCAGGGCGAAGCACAGCAGCATGATGTCGGCGGCCGCCAGCCGCTTGCGGACCGCCAGCAGCAGGGCGCCGCCGCCCAGCACGCCGAACGGCACGGGGCCGAACACCCCGAACTGCGAGCCGACGAACTGGACCAGCTCCATCGGGTTGAACAGATCGCCGGTCTTCCAGTTGGCGTTGGCCGCCGTGTGCTCCACCGTCGAGAAATGGTGCTGGTAGTTCCACAACAGGTTTGGGGCGAACACGGCGAACAGGGCCGCGAAGAAGACCATCGCCATGGCCGGCGTCCAGGCGCGCCGGGCCTCGCGGGACAGGAACAGATGGGCGGCCAGGCCGGCCAGGGCGTAGATCGCCGCGTACTTGCTCAGGAACGCCATGCCCAGGGCCGCGCCCATGCCGGCGGCGACCCAGATCCGGGTGCGCTCCGAGGCGTCGGGCAGGGCCACGCAGGCCCAGATCATCAAGGCCAGAAAGAACAGCAGCGGCGTGTCGGTGGTGATCAGCACCGACGACAGCTGGACGCCCGGCATCAGGATGAAGACCGCCGCGGCGGCCAGTCCGACCCAGGAGCCGCCCCTTTCGCCGCCGTAGAGCCGGGTGGCGATGCGCGAAATCACCAGGGCCGTTCCGGCGTTGAGCAGCGGCGAACCGATGCGCAGCCAGGCCTCGGCGTCGCCGCCGATTCGCGTGGTCGCCCAGATCAACCAGGCGATGACCGGAGGCTTGGAAAAATACCCGAAATCGAGGTGGCGCGACCACAGCCAGTACTGGGCTTCGTCCGGGTACAACTCCAGGGGGGTCGCGAACAGCGCAACGACCCGCAGAACCGTCAGAACCCCGACCAAGACCAGGGTGAGCCGCCAGATTCGCAGCTGGGCCGCCCGCGCCGTTTCATCAAGGGCCACGCTGATTTCTCCCGCATAAGTAAGAGGACGCTGACTAAATCTTCCGCACGCGGGGCCCTCGAAGCGCGTTTATCCGCGATCGTGGCCTTTCCGTCACCAAACCTTCTAAATACGTCGCTAAAGAGCCTCTTAATGACGTGGTCCGGCGGGCTTCATGCACCCCGTCGCGGCCTCAACGAGGGGATAGATCAAGATGATGACGAAAAAGATCGCCTGTCTGGCGTCGACCGCCCTGGTCGGGTGCCTGCTCAGCGCCACCGCCGCCATGGCCCAGTCGACCGGCACGGAAGCCGTCGAACAGGTCGTGGTCACCGCTTCGTCCGTGAAGAACCAGAACGGCGCGATCGTTCAGCAAGTGGTTCCGAAGTCGCGTTCGACCATCACCCAGGAATTCATCGCCCGCCAGGTGCCCGGCCAGACCATTCTGGACTCGCTGAACCTGATGCCCGGCGTGAACTTCACCAACAACGACGCCTACGGCTCGGCCGGCGGCGACATCACCATCCGCGGCGTCGACTCGCAACGCATCGCCCTGCTGCAGGACGGCGTTCCGCTGAACGACAGCGGCAACTACGCCATCTATCCGAACCAGCAGATGGACTCGGAACTGATCTCCAAGGTCGAGGTCAACACCGGCACCACCGACGTTGACAGCCCGACGGCCGCGGCCGCCGGCGGCACCATCAACTACACGACCCGCAAGCCCACCGACGAGTTCGGCGGCGTGTTCGAAGCCCAGGCCGGCGACGGCAACTTCCGCCGCTTCTTCGGCGTGATCGACACCGGCAAGGTCGGCCCGTTCGGCACCAGCGCCTGGTTCAGCTACGCCGACGCGATCAACGACGTGTTCAACGGCCCGGGCAAGATCCACAAGAAGCAGATCAACGCGCGGATCTATCAGCCGATCGGCGACAACGGCGACTTCGTCAGCCTGATCGCCAACTACAACGAAAACCGCAACAACTTCATCAACCGCATGACGCTGGCCCAGTTCAACGCCGGCACGGGCATCGGCTACAGCCGCGCCACCTGCGCGCGTCCGACCCCGGTCGCCGGCACCGCCCAGATCGATGTCAACGCGGGCTCCTGCTACAAGTACAACATCAACCCGTCGAACACGGGCAACATCCGCGGCCAGTCGCTGTTCCACATCGGCGACAACTTCATCCTGACCGTCGACCCCTCGTTCCAGTACGTGCTGGCCAACGGCGGCGGTCGCGCCCTGTTCAAGGAAGACGGCACCGGCTCGGGCAACGGCATCATCCGGGGCAGCGCGCTGACCGGCGGCAAGGACCTGAACGGCGACGGCGACACCATCGACAGCGTCCTGCTGTACTCGCCCAACACCACCAACACCCGTCGTTACGGCGTGACCTCGTCGCTGATCTGGAAGTTCTCGGACAGCCAGAGCTTCCGCGCCGCCTACACCTACGACGAAGCCCACCACCGCCAGACCGGCGAATATACGACGTTCAGCGCCGACACGACGCCGAACGACGTGTTCGGCGGCAAGGACGGCTACGGCCAGTCGATCAAGCTCTCGGACGGCAGCATCCTGCGCAAGCGCGACCGCGTCTCGGTCGCCACCCTGAACCAGATCTCGGTCGAGTACCGCGGCAAGTTCATGGACGACAAGGTCCTGCTGAACGCCGGCGTGCGCGCCCCGTTCTTCAAGCGCGAGCTGCATAACTTCTGCTATCAGGCCGACACCTTCACGGCCTACTGCACCAACCAGACCCCGACCGCGGTGGCGGGCAGCAACGACGGCAACGGCCAGACCCTGGTCACCCTGCCGGGCCAAGGCGCGACTCAGTACGGTCGTCCTCGCGAGTTCACCCGCAAGTACGACAAGCTGCTGCCGAGCGTCGCCGCCAGCTACGTCCTGGCCGACTACCAGTCGGTCTATGTCAGCTACGCCAAGACCCTGTCGGCGCCCCGCACCGACGACCTGTACGACAAGAAGCTGACGGATCCGGGTCCGGAACTGACCGACTCGTATGACATCGGCTACCGCTACCAGTCGCCGACCATCCTGCTGTCGGCCGCCGTCTGGTACACCGACTTCAGCAACCGCATCGAGCGCGCCTTCAACGAGCAGGACAACATCGCCTTCTCGATCAACGTCGGCGACGTGAAGAAGAAGGGCTTTGACGCCGCGTTCGGCTTCAAGCCGGAAGAGTACCTCAGCTTCTACGCCTCGTACTCGTACCAGGACTCGGAACTGCAAGAGAACATCCCGGGCACGACCCTGGGTTCGGTGCTGCCGACCAAGGGCAAGGAGCTGTATGAGGCGCCGAAGCACCAAGGCGCCGTGCGCGTCGACTGGGACATCACCGAAGCGTTCAGCGTCGGCGTCCAAGCCAAGTACGTCGGCGAGCGTTGGACCAACCTGACCAATACCGAAAAGGCGCCGAGCTACGCGCTGCTCGACCTGGACGCCCGCTACATGCTGACCAACTACCTCGAAGGTCTCGGCATGAAGAACACCTACGTCCAGATCAACGTGAAGAACCTGTCCAACGAGAAGTATCTCGGCGACCTCGCCGTGAACCCCTCGGGCACGGGCCTGGGCCAACCGGGCTACCCGCGCACGGCCAGCATCACCCTGCACGCCGCCTTCTAAGACCGGCGCACAGCGGACGAGAGAATGGGGGCGGTCCGGAAACGGACCGCCCTTTTTCTTTTGTCGCCCCGGTTTGCTAGAAGGTGGTCTTTGCTAGAAGGGCGGCTTGACCCCAGGGCCATCCCGACCCATTTGCGCCTCCCGTTTCGATCCAGGTTTCCTTCATGACCCCGACCGTCCCCGCCGAGTGGGCTCCGCACCGCGCCATGTGGGTGGGTTTCCCCAGCCACGCCGAGCTCTGGCAGGAAGATCTCGACCAGGCCCAGGACGAGGTCGCCGCCCTGGCGCGCGCCCTGGCTGGTCCCGGCGGCGAGCGCGTGCGGCTGATGGTGGTCGGCGACGAGGCCGAGGCCGCCGCCCGCGCCCGGCTTTCCGACACGACGGTCGAGATCGTCCGCGGCCAGTTCGGCGACATCTGGCTGCGCGACACGGGGCCGATCTTCACGCAGACCGCCAGCGGCGCGGTCGCGGCCGGCTTCCGGTTCAACGGCTGGGGCGGCAAGTACCAGCTGGAGGGCGACGACATCGTCGCCGAGCAGATCGCGGCCGCCAGCGGCGCGCCCCTGACCCGCAACGCCTTCGTCCTGGAGGGCGGGGCCCTGGACCACGACGGCACGGGCACGATCCTGACCACCCGCCAGTGCCTGCTGAACGCCAACCGCAACGGCGACTGGGACGAGGCCAAGGCCGCCGCCGCCCTGGCCTCGGCGCTCGGCGCCAAGAAGGTGCTGTGGCTGGGCGACGGCCTGCTGAACGACCACACCGACGGCCATGTCGACAACCTGGCCCGCTTCGTCGCGCCGGGCGTGGTGGCCTGTCCGATGGCCTTCGGGACCGACGATCCGAACGCCCAGGTCTATGCCGAGACCGCCCGCGCCCTGGCCGGCATGACCGACAGCCGCGGCTCGCCCCTGCAGGTGGTGCGCATCCCCTCGCCGGGCCGCATCGAGGACGAGGACGGCGAGATCATCCCGGCCTCGCACATGAACTTCCTGATCGCCAACGAGGCGGTGATCGTGCCGATCTACGCCGAGGAGTCGGGCGCCTTCGCCGTCGAGGTGATCAGCGGCCTGTTCCCCGAGCGCGAGGTGATCGGCCTGCCCTCGACCGCCATCCTGACCGGCGGCGGCTCGTTCCACTGCATCAGCCAGCAAGAACCGGAGGTCTGGGCATGACCCGCACCCTCAGCGTCGCGGCCATCCAGACCTCGTACGGGATGGACCTGCAGGCCAACATCAAGAGGACCGAAGGCTTCATCCGCGAGGCCGCCGCCAAGGGCGCCCAGGTGATCCTGCCGTCCGAGCTGTTCCAGGGGCCCTATTTCTGCGTGGCCCAGGAGGAGCGGTGGTTCGCGCAGGCCCATCCGTGGCGCGAGCACCCGGTGGTCAAGGCCATCGCCCCCCTGGCCGGCGAGCTGGGCGTGGTCATCCCGATCTCGATCTTCGAGAAGGAAGGCCCGCACTATTTCAATAGCCTGGTGATGGCCGACGCCGACGGAAGCCTGCTGGGCCTCTATCGCAAGAGCCACATCCCCGACGGCCCCGGCTACATGGAGAAGTACTATTTCCGGCCGGGCGACACGGGCTTCAAGGTCTGGGACACGCGCTTCGGCCGCCTGGGCGTCGGCATCTGCTGGGACCAGTGGTACCCCGAGGCCGCCCGCGCCATGGCGCTGATGGGCGCCGAGTGCCTGTTCTACCCGACCGCCATCGGCAGCGAGCCGCACGACCCCAGCCTGGACACCGCCCTGCCGTGGCGGCGGGCCATGCAGGGCCACGCGGTCAGCAACGTGATCCCGGTGGTCGGCGCCAACCGCATCGGCTTCGAGCCGTGGGACGGCTATCCGAACGGCGGCCAGACCTTCTACGGCTCGTCCTTCATCGCCGACCATCGCGGCGACCTGGTCAGCGAACTGGGCCGGGCCGACGAGGGGATCGTGGCCTCGACCTTCGACCTGGACTTCCTGCAGACCCACCGCGCGGCCTGGGGCTTCTTCCGGGACCGCCGGCCGGAGCTGTACGGGGCGCTGGCGAGCGGGCGGCCGGCTTAACTCGGCAACTCAACCCCTTGCCCCCACCTGGCGGCTTCGCCGCCTGTCCGCCCCCATAGGGGGCGGAGGACGCACCGGCCGCCGCGCCTCTTCCCCCCTTGGGGGAAGACGATCGCGAAGCGATCCGTAGGGGGCAGGCGTCAGCCGGCAGGGCAATCCTTGGGCGCCCCGGTCGCCCGCGACGCCGCCACCTCCGCCCGGGCCTTCTCCAGATCCGCCGTGAACGCCCGATCCTGGTGCAGCCGCGAGACCATGGCCGAGCCCAGATACCGCCCCGCCTCGATGTCGCTCTGATAGTGCACGCCGCAGATGATCCGGCTGTCGCCGAACTCGCGGCCGCGCGCCAGGACGGCGCTGGCGTGTTCGGGGGCGACCTCGGAGATCACCAGGGCCCAGGACCAGCCGATCAGCCCGTGGCCGGAGGGGTAAGAGCCGTCGGTCTCGATCCAGGGTTCGCGCGGCACGCAGATCGGCTTGGTGTTGCCCGCCGCCGGGCGCTTGCGCTGGAAGGCGGCCTTGGCCGGCTGGTACAGGGTCGCGGCGTCATCGGTCATCCGCAGCAGCAGGCGGGTCAGGGTCGGGGTGGCCTGCGGGCTGATGGTCACGCCGGCGGCGCAGGAGAAGCTCTTGAAGCCGTGCGCGCCCGACAGGTCGGCGTCGGCGATGGCCTTGTCCCAGGCCGGCGTGCCCGCCAGGGCGCGGGTGGCCTCGAAGGTCGCCCGGTCGGCCTGGCCGCGCGGCGAGTCCGGCGTCGGCGGCGGGCCGACGATCAAGGCTCCGTCCAGGTTCATGCCGGTCTTCAGATAGCCGACCGGCGGCTTGGACCAGCTGGCCGTGCCGGGGCTGACGGCGTAGGGCGCGGCCATCGAAGGCGGCGGCGACGCGGAGGCCTTGGAGAACAGGTCGTGGACCGGCGAGCAGCCCATCAGCAGGGCGCCGCCGAGGGCGGCGACGAGCAGCGTGTTACGGGTCATGGGCGGCCTCCGATCGATCATCCCCTCACAGAACGGCGACGGCAAGCCGCGTCAAGCTGGGTTTTGGCGCGAAGCCGCTTGACGAGTCGTAATGTTATTTCATAACACTTCGATCGAGCCGCTCCCCCGGCCAAGGTTCAGGACTTCCCATGCCCCGTCGCGTACTGCTTTCCGCCGCGAGCCTGCTGGCGTTCGCCCTCGCCGCTTCGCCAACCTGGGCCGCCGAGACTCCGGCTTCGACCGGCGCGCCGGACGCGCCCGACCTCGTGGACAAGGTGGTGGTCACCGCCGCCCCCTACGCCGTGTCGCTGGACACCGTGACCAGCAGCGTCAACGTCGTGACCCGCGACCAGCTGGACGTCGCCCCGCCGGCCGGCATCGGCGACATGCTGAACGGCCTGCCGGGCCTGCGGTCCACCTTCTACGGCCCCGGCGCCTCGCGGCCGGTGATCCGGGGCCTGTCGGGGCCCCGGGTGATGGTGCTGCAGAACGGCGTCGGCCAGGTGGACGCCAGCAGCCTGTCGCCCGACCACGCCGTGGCCAGCGACCCGGGCGAGGCCTCGCGGATCGAGGTGCTGCGCGGCCCCTCGACCCTGGCCTATGGCGGTTCGGGCATCGGCGGGGTGGTCAACATGATCGACGACCGCGTGCCGTCGACGCCCGCCGCCGACGGCCCCGAGGGCCGGCTGTCGGCCTCGGCCTCGTCGGTCGACGACGGCTGGGCCTACAGCGGCGCGGTCAAGGCCGGGAAGGGCCCGATCGTGTTCGCGGCCGACGTCTCCAGCCGGCGCACCGACGACTATTCGATCCCGACCGCCGCGGTGTCCGACCGCCTGGCGGCCCGCGACGGCCTGACGGTCGATCCCGACCATGTGGTCAAGAACACCGACGTCGAGGTCGACGCCTACGGCGCCGGCGTCTCCTGGGTCCACGACCGGGGCTTCATCGGCGCTTCGGTCAAGAAGACCGACACCACCTACGGCGTGCCCTACGAGCAGATCCTGGCCCCGATCGACCCCAACGCCGAGGGGCCGGTCTCGATCCACCTGCAGCAGACCCGCTACGACCTGCGCGGCGAGCAGGCGCTGGATACGCCGTGGTTCGAGAAGGTCCGCGTCTCGCTGGGCTACGCCGACTACGAGCACGCCGAGGTCAGCGTCGAGGACGGCGCGGTCGGCACCCGCTTTCTGTCGCACGGGACCGAGGGCCGGGTGGAGCTGGTGCACCGTGAACACGACGGCCACCAGGGCGCCATCGGCTTCCAGGCCCTGGACCGCCACTTCGAGGCGATCGGCGACGAGGCCTTCGTGCCCTCGACCGACGTCAAGGAGTATGGGATCTTCACCCTGCAACGCCTGGACCGTGGGACCTGGGGCCTGGACGCCGGCCTGCGCTTCGACACCCGATCCTTGCAGACCCCGACGCAGAAGCGCGACTTCGACAACGTCTCGGCCTCGCTGGGCGTGTTCTACAAGCCGACCGACGCCCTGTTCACCGCCCTGACCCTGTCGCGCAACGGCCGGGCCCCGACCGAGTTCGAGCTGTTCGCCGACGGCCCGCACCCCGGCACGGGCGGCTTCGAGGTCGGCGACGACAGCCTCGACAACGAGACCGTCACCTCGCTGGAGGCCACGGTCCGCTGGAAGAGCGACCGCCTGCGCGCCGAGGGCCACCTGTGGGCCGCCCGATATGACAACTTCATCGAGGAGGCCCCGACCGGCGCGGTCCAGGACGACCTGCCCGTCTACCAGTACTTCCAGACCAAGGCCGACTTCCATGGCGCCGAGCTGGAGGCGGCCTACGACGCCTGGCGCGGGGCCAGCCAGTCGATCCGCCTGGAGACCACCTTCGACTGGGTGCGCGGCGACACCGACGCCGGCGTGCCCGCCCGCATCCCGCCGTGGTCGCTGGGCGGCTCTGTGGTCTGGACCGCGCCGCGCGTCGAGACCACCCTGGAGGTGCGCCGCGTCGCCGAACAAGACCGCGTGGCGGCCTTCGAGACGCCGACCGACGGCTACACCGTGGTCAACCTCAAGGCCACGTTCAGGCCGATCGCCGATTCGCCCCTGCGGCTGTTCGTCGACGGCCGAAACCTGACCGACCAGGAGATCCGCGAGCACGTCTCGTTCCTCAAGGACATCGCCCCATCGCCGGGTCGTTCGGTGCGGGCGGGGGTGGCCTGGAAGTTCTAGGATCGGGTTCGATAGCGCATGAGGATGCTGGAGACTTCGGCGCTCATCTGGTTGTCATCCCGGAAGCCTCGTAGAGGCTGTCCGGGACCCAGGTGACTGGGCTGATGTGGTGCGGCCGCCCCTGGGTCCCGGACAGCGCTGCGCGCTTCCGGGATGACAACCAGAGAGGGGATCATTCAAGTCCGAACCCTGAGGGTCGCGCCGGATGCGGCGGTTTTCGCGCCGTTTTCCCGCCACGGACGAACCGGAAGCTGGACTTAACCACAAGGCGGGAGGGGTCGATTGCGAGACCCCTCCGGATCGGCTAGAAGCGCCGGACCTTTCAAAGGCCGCCTAAGCGCAATAGGCGTCCGTTCATTAGCCTTTTGTCGAGCTGTTCATGGAAACGACCCAACCCGCCGGCGGCATCTCCGGCAACGTCCTGTTCTACTCCTCGCCGGAGCCGCTGAACCGCGAGCAGCACGCCAAGCTGGCTCTGGTCCACAAGGACAAGCCCTACGGCTTCGCCCTGAACGGCACCGCCGTGCCGCTGGCCGTCACCGAATTCGCCCCGGCCGCCCTGAGCTATCCGGTGATCTTCGCCGGCGAGGACCGCGTGCCGCTGGCCGTGATGGGCCTCAACACCGGCGAGAACCTGTTCATCCAGGCCGACGGCGGCTTCGACGTCGGCGCCTACATTCCGGCCTATATCCGTCGCTATCCGTTCGTCCTGGCCAATGACGAGAGCCAGGACCGCCTGATCGTCTGCATCGACCGCAGCTCGGACCTGCTGGCCGAAGGCGGCCAGACCCCGCTGTTCGACGACAAGGGCGAGCCGACCGAATACACCCAGAACTGCATCAAGTTCTGCGACGACTTCGAAGTCGAGCGCCGCCGCACCGACTCGTTCGTGCAGCTGCTGAAGGACAACGACCTGTTCGAACTGAAGAAGGCCGTGTTCACCCCGCTGGACGCCAACGGTCAGCCGGGCGAGCCCCAGACCGTGGCCGAGTACTACGGCGTCTCGGAAGAGAAGCTGAACGCCCTGCCGGCCGACAAGGTCAAGGAACTGCAGACCAGCGGCGCCCTGGCCCAGATCTACGCGCACCTGGTGTCGCTGATCGGTTGGGACCGCCTGATCGCCCTGGCCACCATCCGCCAGCAGCAGGCGGCCGCCAACGGCGCGCTGAACTAGACTTCACGTCCTCGGACGTGCGGAGAGGCGGCGGATCCGAAAGGGCCCGCCGCCTTTTTCTTTTGCGGATCAGGCTTGGTGCGTCCTTCGAGGCCCGCTTCGCGGGCGCCTCGGGATGAGGAGCCTTGTTGCTGAATTCCTCATCCTGAGGTGCGAGGCGTAGCCGAGCCTCGAAGGACGCACGGCGCCTACCGCGCGAAGATGCTCCGGGTCAGGCACGAGAAGACCAGCCGGCCCGCCTCGTCCAGCAGGTCGTGCTGGGCGATGACGATGCCCTTGCCCTCGCCGACCGGGTCCTTGCCCATCACCGTCATGCGGCCGCGCAAGAGCTCGCCGGCCGGCGGGTTGCGCAGCCAGCGCAGGGCGTCGACGCCGACCCGCTTGGTCTGGGGCCAGGCGGCGCTGGCCTCGGCGTCCAGCTTCGACCAGATGGCGAAGACCATGGTGTCGGGCGCGCCGCTGGCCGCCGGCCAGCCGGGCTGGAACGCCGCGCAGAAGGTCTCCAGCGCCTTGTCGTCGACGACCGTCGCGCCCAGCGACACCACCTGGCCGATTTCGATGTCGTCGAAGGAAGCGGGCATGGATGGACGACTCTCTTGCGAACGCGGGTCTTCGACCTGATCACGACGGCTTGGCCATTGTCGAGAGCGCTTGGAGAGGTCATGTGTCTTGCAACTTGGCCCCGGTCGGCCGCGCCTGGAATCCGTTCATGTCGCTTCGAAAGCTGTTCGCCGTCGTACCGGCGTTGATGGGCGCCCTGCTGCTGGGCGCCCCGCTGCTCACGGGGGCGGCCAAGGCCGAGCCCGTCCAGACCGGACATATCGAGGTCGAGCTGGTGTCCCAGGAGGCCGGCGCCGCGCCGGGCGGGGTGGTCTATGTGGCCCTGCGCCAGAAGATCCAGCCCGGCTGGCACACCTATTGGCGCAATCCCGGCGACGCTGGCGACGCCACCAAGATCGTCTGGACCCTGCCGGCCGGCTGGACCGCCGGCGACATCGTCTGGCCGACCCCGGAGAAGAGCCGCGTCGGGCCGCTGCTGGACTTCGCCTACACCGGCGAGGTGCTGCTGCCGGTGCCGATCACCGTGCCGGCCAACGCCCAGGTCGGCTCGGTCGTCACCCTGAAGGCGGCCGCCGCCTTCCTGGTCTGCGAGCAGGTCTGCGTGCCCGAGGACGCCGTCGTCACCCTGACCCTGCCAGTCGTGGCAGGGATGCCGCAGGCCGACCCGAAGTGGGGCGCCAAGGTCGCCGACACCCTGGCCAAGGCCCCCAAGCCGGCCGGGCTGAAGGCGGTGTTCGAACTGCGGGGCTCGGTGCTGAAGCTGGCCGTGACCGGCGCGCCGCTGAAGGGCGCCGACGTGTCCGGCGCGTTCTTCTATCCCTATTCCGGCAAGGTCATCGAGCATCCGCCCGAGCAGGCGATCGAGCGCGGCCCCGAGGGCCTGACCCTGTCGCTGACCCCCGGCTACGACTTCACCCAGGCCGAGGCCAAGCCGACCGAGCTGGCCGGGGTCCTGGCCCTGAACGGCGCGGCCTACGAGATCACCGCCACGCCGGGGACGATCCCCGCCGAAGCCGGCGGCCTGGGCGCGCCGCCCGCCGCGCCGGCCAAGGCGGCCGGATCCGCGCAAGGCGCCAGCCTGGGCCTGCCCCTGGCCGTGGCCTTCGCCTTCCTGGGCGGCCTGATCCTGAACCTGATGCCCTGCGTCTTCCCGATCCTGTCGATGAAGGCCGCCAGCCTGACCGCCCACGCCCACCACGCCGGCAAGGCCCGCGTCCAGGGCCTGGCCTTCCTGGCCGGGGTGGTCGTCACCTTCCTGCTCCTGGCCGGTCTGCTGATCGCCGTGCGGGCCGGCGGGGCGGCCGTGGGCTGGGGCTTCCAGCTGCAGTCGCCGGTCGTGGTCGCGGGCCTGGCCCTGCTGATGCTGCTGGTGGCGCTGAACATGTCGGGCGTGTTCGAGGTCGGCGCCTCGGTGCAGGGCGTGGCCTCCGGCGCGTCCGGCGGCGGAATCGGCGGCTCGTTCCTGACCGGCGCCCTGGCCGTGCTGGTGGCCGCTCCGTGCACCGCGCCGTTCATGGCCGGGGCCCTGGGCTACGCCCTGACCCAGCCGCCGCTGCTGTCGCTGGCGGTGTTCCTGGGCCTGGCCCTGGGCTTCGCCGCGCCGTTCGTGATCCTGGCCTTCGCCCCGGCCCTGCTCTCCCGCCTGCCGCGCCCGGGTCCGTGGATGGACGTGCTGAAGAAGGGCCTGGCCTTCCCGATGTACGCCACCGCCGCGTGGCTGGCCTGGGTCTTCAGCCAGCAGACGGGGTCGATTCCCCTGGCCGCCCTGCTGGCCGCCAGCGTGCTGGTGGCCTTCGCCGCCTGGCTCTACGGCCTGGCCCAGGCGCGATCGATCGCCGGCAAGGGCGCGGCGGTCCCGTTCGTCCTGGCCGCCCTGTCGCTGGTCGCCGCCGCGGCCCTGGTGGTGCTGGGCGTCCGCGCCGTCCCCGCCGCTTCGGCGCCCGCGGCCGCGACGACGGCGCAGGCCCCGGCCGGTCCCGGCCTGAGCGCCGAGGCCTGGAGCCCCGAGAAGGTCGCGGCCCTGCAGGCCGAGGGCAAGGTGGTGATGGTCGATTTCACCGCCGACTGGTGCGTGACCTGCAAGGTCAACGAGGGCACGGCGCTGAAGGGCCAGCGCCTGGTCGATGCCTTCAAGGCCAGCGACGCCGTGCTGCTGCGCGCCGACTGGACCAAGCGCGACGCCACGATCGCCGCCGCCCTGGCCGAGCACGGCCGCGTCGGCGTGCCGCTGTACCTGGTCTATCCGAAGGGAAGCGGCGCGCCGGTGATCCTGCCGCAGCTGCTGACCGAGGGCCTGGTGATCGAGGCGATCGAGAAGGCGGCGTCCTAGATCCTCCCCCTGTGGGGAGGCGGCCGAAGGCCGGTGGGGGGATATTGTTGGGTCGGCCGACCACTCCCCCCTCCGTCGGCTGCGCCGACACCTCCCCCACAGGGGGAGGAACTACTTCTTCTTGTCGCCCTTGCCCCCGAACGGCAGCCGTTCCTTCACCTGGTCCAGCGGCGTGCGGGTGACCACGACCGGCGGCGGGGCCGTGATGATCGGGGTCTTGATCGGATAGGCCCGCCAGCCGCTCTGAATCAACGCCCCGAAGCCCTGGCAGCGCGGCAGGATCCGCACCGCCCCGGTGCGCGGTTTGGCGAACGGCGCGGGCTGAAAGATGTCCTGGCGCTTGGGATCGGTGAACTTCCAGTCGGTGGGCAGGCCGTAGCCCTTGTCGCCGCCGATCCGCACGGCCTTGTAGGCGATGTTGGCCTGGAACGGCGGCACGCCGTATTTCAGCATCGCCCGCAGGAAGATGGCGTCGGCCTCCTCGCGCTTGCCCGGCTCGCCGATCGTGTAGAGCCAGTCGTGGACGATGGCCGCCCGCGCCGTCGGTCCCTGCGGATCGACGAAGCCCTGGCCGTACCAGGGCACGCTGGCGAAGTCGGTGACGTACCAGCGCGGCACGACGATGACCTTGCCGGTCTCGACGTCGCAATAGGGGAACTCGGCGTCCAGGGTGAACAGCTTGCGGCCGTCCTTGGTCTGGTTGAACAGCATCACCGGCTGCGGCGTCAGCGAGCTGGGCGGCGTCGGGGCCACCATCGGCACGAAGACCGTGGTCTTGGTCTCGGTGGCGCAGCCGGCCAGGACGACGGCGAGCGCGGCGAGCGCGGCGAGCGCGGCGGGGAGCTTGGACTTCGGCGACATGCGTGTGCGGGCTGGAGCCTTTGCGGGGCGAACGGACGCTCGCCTTCTGGACGGCGAGCGCCGCCGTAGCAAGGACGGATGGCGAACTTGCGGCGACGCGCCGCTGACCTGGCGCGGGTTTTGTCAAACGCGGGTCGAGGATCTGAAGGCAGGCCGCAAGGTGGCCGTGGCCAACAGCGCCGGATGAGCGGAACGTTGCTTAAGCCGCCGGCTTCGGCGGCGCGGTGATCACTTCGACATTGTCGTTGAGCAGATAGACCATGTCCCTCAAGGCCAGGTCCTGGTCCTTGACGGTCTTGGCCTCGGCGACGGCCTTCAGCTTCTCGGGCAGGTCCTGGCTGATGCCCCGCAGGATGCATTTGAGGTCGTCGACCGCCCCGCGTTCCTTCAGGGTCACGTGGCCCTTCATGTCCAGGGCCGACAGCTCGCCGATCTGGCCCTGGAAGGCGTCGAAGCCCTTCAGAGCCTTGGCGACGGTGTCGGGCGTCTTGGGCAGGGCCTGGCGATAGGCCTCGGTCCGGGCCTTCAGTCCGCCGGCCCGCTTGACGATGTCGGCGAACAGCGGCTCGCCCGCCACGGAAGGCGGGATCGGAGCCTGCTGGACCACGGCCGGCGCGGAGCCGGTCTGGGCCTCCGGACTGAACGAAGCGAACCACAGCATGGCGGAAAAGGCGACGGCGTCACAGGACATGGGCTCTCCCCGCGAAAAACGTCATTGGTCTTCATGACGCGGCGGCATCCGTTTGGTAAGCCCGCCCGGGTAAACGCCGATTTACCAAAACCATAGTGTGAAGGAACGCCGCATGGCCGATCTCGACGCCGCCTGGACCCGCCTGGAAGACGCCGCCAAGGCCGCCGGCGAAAAGCGCATCGTCGAGATGTTCGACGCCGAGCCCCGGCGCCTGGAGACCCTGACGCTGGACGTCGCCGGCCTGCACATCGACCTTTCCAAGCAGGCCTGGGACGAGGCCGGCCTCGAGGCCGCGCTGGACCTGGCCCACGCGGCCGACGTCGAAGGCGCCCGGACCCGGATGTTCGGCGGCGAGGCGATCAACGGCTCCGAGGGCCGGGCCGTCCTGCACGCCGCCCTGCGCGCCAAGGCGAACGCCGACTTCAAGGCCGGCGGCCAGCCCGTGATGGCCGAGGTCGAGGCCGTCCGCGCCCGGATGAAGGCCTTCGCCGAGGCCGTCCGCTCGGGCGAGATCAAGGGCGCGACCGGCAAGCCGTTCAAGGCCATCCTGCACATCGGCATCGGCGGCAGCGACCTGGGCCCCCGCCTGCTGTGGGACGCCCTGCGGCCGATCAAGCCCGGCATCGACCTGCGCTTCGTGGCCAATGTCGACGGCGCCGAGTTCGCCCTGACCACGGCCGACATGGATCCCGAACAGACCCTGGTCATCGTGGTCTCCAAGACCTTCACCACCCAGGAGACCCTGGCCAACGCCGGCGCCGCCCGCGCCTGGCTGGCCGCGGCCCTGGGCGAGGCCGGCGCCAACCAGCACCTGGCGGCGATCTCGACCGCGCTCGACAAGACCGCCGCCTTCGGCGTGGCCGACGATCGGGTGTTCGGCTTCTGGGACTGGGTGGGCGGCCGCTATTCGCTGTGGTCGTCGGTCAGCCTGTCGGTGGCCGTGGCCTGCGGCTGGGACGCCTTCCAGGGCTTTCTGGACGGCGCGGCGGTCATGGACGAGCACTTCGCCACAGCCTCGCTGGAAAAGAACGCGCCGGTGCTGATCGCCCTGGCCCAGATCTTCAACCGCAACGGCCTGGACCGCCGCGCCCGTTCGGTCGTTCCGTACTCGCACCGCCTGCGCCGCCTGGCCTCGTTCCTCCAGCAGCTGGAGATGGAGAGCAACGGCAAGTCGGTCGCGCCCGACGGCAGGCCCGTGACGCGCGGCACCGCCACGGTGGTGTTCGGCGACGAGGGCACCAACGTCCAGCACGCCTATTTCCAGTGCATGCACCAGGGGACCGACATCACCCCGATGGAGCTGATCGGCGTGGCCAAGTCCGACGAGGGCCCGGCCGGGATGCACGAGAAGTTGCTGTCCAACCTGCTGGCCCAGGCCGAGGCCTTCATGGTGGGCCGCACCACCGACGAGGTGGTCGCCGAGCTGACCGCCAAGGGCCTCTCGGCGGCCGAGATCGCGACCCTGGCTCCGCAGCGCACGTTCGCCGGCAACCGGCCCTCGACCCTGGTGCTGATGGAGCGCCTGACGCCCCGGACCTTCGGCGCCCTGATCGCCCTCTACGAGCACAAGACCTTCGTCGAGGGGGTGATCTGGGGCGTCAACAGCTTCGACCAGTGGGGCGTGGAGCTGGGCAAGGTGATGGCCGGCCGCATCCTGCCGGAGCTGGAAAGCGGGACCGTGGGCTCGCACGATCCGTCGACGGCGGCGCTGATCGAGCGGTTGAAGGTCTAGCGCGCCGACCGCGCCTTCGACCTTGGCGGGCGCCGTCTTGACTCACACTTAAAAGTGGCGCCAATCCTGAGTGACAACTCAAGGTGGGTGGCCATGATCAGGAACGGCAAGGACATCGCCAACGGCACGGTGGTCCAGACCCAGGTGTGCGTCGTCGGCTCCGGCCCCGCCGGCGCCACGGCGGCCTGGTATCTGCAAAAGGCGGGGCTGAAGGTCACGCTGATCGAGGGAAGCCGCGACTTCAAGGGCGACCTGCAGGCCAGCTGGCCCGACAAGACCCTGCTCTATGACGGCGTGGCCGACGGCCTGTTCGCGTCCAACGAGTCGGATTTCCTGATCCGGCCCTATGCCGACCAACCCGGCTACGCCTCGGAACGCGAGCGCTTCTACGGCGGCACGGGCGCGCACTGGGGCGGCCAGTCCCGGCCGCTGGATCCGATCACCTTCGAGAAGCGCACCGGCTTCCCCGGCTGGCCGATCTCTCGCGAGGACCTGGACCCGTACTATGCGGAGGCGGCCGCGTTCACCAGGCTGCACGGCGACGACTTCAGCGCCGAAACCTGGGCCGGGATCCTGAAGGCCGAGGTCCCCCAGCTCGCCGGTTTCGACGTCGAGATGTACCAGTATATCGGCCGGGCCTATCGGAACCTGGCCACCGCCAGCTTCGACGGCGTCACGCTGGGCGACACCTCGGTCGATGTGATCCTCAACGCCAGCCTGCTGGAGATCGATCACGAGCAGGGCGCGGTGCGCTCGCTGCGCGTGGCCAGCCTGGACGACCAGACGCCGCCCCAAAAGGCCACCGCGTTCACCGTCCAGGCCGACGTCGTTGTCCTGGCCTGCGGCGCGGTCGAGAACGCCCGCCTGCTGCTGTTGTCGAACGCCGGCAACGAGCACGACCAGGTCGGCCGCTATTTCATGTGCCATCCGCTGTCGACCGGCCAGGTGATCACCACCACGCGGCCCTATCTGGACGACCCCGAATCCCGGCTGATGGCCGGAGACACGCTGAACGGCATGCGTCCCGTCCCCTGGACCGATGACAACGGTGTGCGCGTCTCGGGCCGGTTCTCGCCCAGCGCCGAGCAGCAGCGCGAGCTGGGCATCGGCAGCTGCTGGTTCTGGGCCGGCTACGGCCAGTACTATTTCGAGATGTTCCCCAATCCCGACAGCCGCGTGACCCTGGCTGACACCGTGGACCCGATCTTCGGCCAGCGGCGGACCCACATCACCTGGGAGGTCGGCCTGGCCGACGAGACCACCTATCTCCAGACGACCCGGCTGTTCAAGACCGCCGTCAACGCCCTGCACGGCGACGTGGTCTTCCAGCCCTGGGAGTCGGTCAAGGACCAGCTGATCGTCAACGGCCACCACATCGGCACCACGCGGATGTCGGCCGACCCCGCTCAGGGCGTCGTCGACGCGAACCTCAAGGTGCACGCGATCGACAACCTGTATGTCGCCGGATCGTCGGTGTTCGCCTCGACCGGGATCTCCAACCCGACCTTCTCGATCATCGCCCTGTCGATCCGGCTGGCCGAGCACCTGGCCGGCAAGCTGGCGACCAAGGGCTAGGATCGATATTCAAGCGCCGTGCCTGGTCCTCGTCCTTCGACAAGCTCAGGATGAGGACCCTTGCCGGCGTCGGCGTTGGAAAACCTCATCCTGAGCTTGTCGAAGGACGAGGTTTTCGGGAGCCAAATGCGCCCCCTAGAACGTCTTCCTCAGCTTCAGCGACAGGAAGGTCCGCGGGTTGATGTCGCGTTCCTCGGTGAACTTCACCGGCCGGGGCGACGTGCGGTCCGCATAGACGGTGCGGCGGATCACGAAGTCGTCCCAGAGGTTCAGCTGGGCGCGCAGCGACAGGGTCGGGGTCGGCTTGTACTCGACGAAGCTCTCGAAATAGGCCGCGCCGCGCCAGCTGCTGGTCTGGTCCGGGTCGTAGGTGCCCTGGCCCAGCAGCGGCAGCCAGTTGATCCCCCACTGGGTCTTCCAGGCCACGATGTCCTGCTGGAAGCCGATATTGGCCTGGGTCGGACGCACGCCCGAGATCGGACGGTCCTCGCCGGTGGTCGGGTCGGTGACGTGGGTCTCGTTCCAGTCGTTCTTGAAGGTGAAGCGGCCGCCCTTGATCCCCCACTTGTCGGTGGGCACCACGATGTTGAGCGACAGGCGGTCCAGCGTGCCGTTGCCGATGTTGCCGGTGGCCGACAGGCCGCCGTCCAGCGGCAGGCGGTCGATCACGTCGATGATCTCGTCGTGGCGATAGCCGACCGAGACGATGCCCTCGCCCCAGAAGCGCCTTTCATAGGTGAGCTCCGAGATCCAGCGCTGCTCGGGCTTGAGGTCGACATTGCCGCCGTGCACGTTGCCGTCGTCGAAGTCGGACGAGGCCACGAAGTCGCCGAAGTCCAGCTGGCCCAGCTCGCGCTCGAAGCGGAACCGCACCTGGTGGTTGGCCTTGGGCGTCCAGGTCGCCTGGAAGCGGGGCTTGGCGTAGAAGAAGCTCTCCTCGGCCGAGGCGTCGCCCGACTGCTTGATCGTCGAGGTCTCCAGCCGCAGGCCGCCCTCCAGGGTCAGCTTGGGGTCCACCCGCCAGGTGCCCTTGACGAAGGCCTCGCCGCGCAGCTCCTCGACCTTGACCGAGGCGCTGGGCAGGGTCTGCGCCGCTCCGCCCAGGGTGAAGGCCTGCTGGGTGTCCAGCATGTTGTAGGCGACCTCGCCGCCGGCCTCGATCGTCAGGGCCGCGCTGCGCTCGTGGCGGACCAGGGCCCGCAGGATCGATTCCGACGAGTCGCCTTCCGAGGTGAACCGGGCCTCCGGCGCGACGACGCCGTGCTCGGTCTCGCTGCTGGTCGCCTCGTTCTCGAAGCTCTCGAACTGGTGGATGACCCGGGTCTCCAGCGTCCATTTCGGCTTCAGCGGCCGGATATAGGTCAGGCCCAGCTCGCCCGACTTGGTGTCCTCGGCATAGTCGCTGTACGCGCGGTCGGGGCCGCCGGTGACCCCGATCTCCTGCCATTCCTGCCAGTCATGGATCCCGTACCGGGCCGTGGCCTCCAGCTTGCCGCCGGCCGCCGGGGCCGAATAGTTCAGGCGGATCGAGTCGCCGCCGCCATAGCCGTCGTTGGCGAACGGCAGGTCGGACAGCACCGCCCCCGCCGCGTCGCGGACGATGTCGCGGCCCGGACCGTTGGAGTCGCTGGTCGAGGTGCCGTCGCTGAGCAGCACGCTCCAGCTGCGCTCGCCGTTCTTGGCGGTGAACTGGTAGCTGCCGCCCCAGACGTCGTGGCCGCCGTCGAACAGGCTGTTGTTCAAGGTGACGATCGACTGATGGCTGGCCGCCGTCTTCAGGATCACGTTCACCACCACCGAAAAGCCCTGCATGTCGATGCCCGGGGCGCCGCCGCGGATCAGCTCGATGCGGTCGACCTGGCTGGCGGGGGTGCGCTCCAGCACGTCGGTGCCCTGGTCGTTCTTCGAGGCCGGGCGGTTGTTGTTGATCAGGATGTTGCCGACCGCCCCCTCGAAGCCGCGCGCCCCGCTGCCGTCGTCGGGCGAGAAGCCCGGCACGCGCTCGACCATGTCCAGGGCGGTGTTGGGCCGCTGGCTGGCGAAGAAGTCGGGGGTGAAGACCAGCACGCCCTTCTGGGCGGCGTCGTTCAACGGCGCCTCGGCGGTGGGGCCGGTCGGAACGGGGGCCTGGGCGGCCTGCGGCGTCTCGGCGGCGAAGGCCGAGCCGGCGGTCAGAAAGGCGGCGGCGGTCGCCAGCAGCATGGTCTTGGTCATCGGAAGTTCCCCTCAGTGAGATGACAACTGCCGGTCCGCGCCTCCGAGCTCAAGTTACAAGCCTGAAAGGTAGATTACATCGAAGATATATTACCGGATATTCATGTTCCCTGGATTGGCGACGTCTGTGGATAACACTGATGAACGCGCCGTTAAGACTTGGCGAAACCTGAGGAACATTCGAGCCGCGGCCGGGGACAGGCGTCGCGCGCGTCCCCGGCGGGGCCCGACGGTCAAGGGCGCGCCTTGTCCGCCTCCCCCGCCAATCGGGCCAGGGTCTGCTCCCGGAGGCGCAGGATCCTCAGATTGATCTCCCGCATCAGCGCCTCGCCCGAGGACTCCAGCCGGGCCTGGATCTCGGCGTCGGTGAGGCGGTCGAGGTCGTCTGTCTTCCCGAAGGCGGCCAGGTGATCGTTGGCGGGCGTGGGCGGCTTGGGTCTGCTCATCGCAATCTCCATCAAGGCTGGGTTGGGCCGTCGCGTCCTCCGCCCCCCATGGGGGCGGACAGACCGCGAAGCGGTCAGGTGGGGGCAAGGGTTCGCGGGCACGATCTGACAGGCACGGCTTTCCGATCTCACGCGGGGACCCGCTGAGGGCTGGGGAGGCGGCGGAGCGTCCGGGCCATGCCCGGTGTAGGATTGTGGAGTGTACCGTTTCGGCCTGGGCCGGAGCGCTCCGCGCGGCCGGTGGACGAGAGCCTTCGGATCGCGGATTTTTAACCCGCTCCGATGGAGGCCCCCGGCGGGCGGAGGGGCGACGAAACCCCGTCCGGACCGCGCGGGCGATTTCAGCCCGCGCCTGGCGCCCCCGCCGATCCTTCGCCGGCCGGGCTTCGTCCCGATGTTTCAGGGAACCTGCCCGGACCGCCCGAAGCGTCACTCAAGACCACCGACGAACGCTTCCCGCTCGACCGCCCCCGCCACCCGCCAGGTCGCCAGCTGGACGGCCTCCCCGGTGGTGGGACGAGAGGTATTATGCGGGCGTTTTGGCGGTGTAGGACGAAATTGGGTCCGCGCTCACGCTGGGCGGGGGCAGGGCGTTGAATTTGTTGGGGGCGAACTGCGCGGATCCCCGTGGTGAAAAGAGGATAGCCAGCCCAGGTTGATTGACTCCGCGCGTCGCCGGCGTGAGAACAAAACAGAAACATCGGAGATCTTTATGCAGACCCAACGGACCTTTAGGCCCGCTCGCCCCGCCGTGTGCGCGCCATGACCCGCCGCAGCACGCGGGGCGCGATGCGCGATCCGGAACGGTTCTTCGAAAGCCTGGCCCCGGCCCGCCAGGCCTGCATCGACCAGCTCCGGGAGCTGCCGCCCGCCGGCCCGCACTACGCCATGATCCGCGTCATCATCGCCGCCCTCGACGTCGCGGCCGAGTTCTTCACCCACCGCCGCAGTTTCTTCCTGAGCTCCAGCCCGGACATGGTGGGCGCGCGGGTTCCGAAAGCGGAGGAGAGGGGCGGATAGGGCCTGGCTGGGCCGCGCCTCAAGGTTCGACCTGAACAGGTCGGGGTGAACCTTACATCTCTTGGAGGCCGCCCCGTCCTGCGATCGTCTCGCCGTGAGATGTAAGGAATAGCTCCGCGCCATTAGCGAACCTTCAGGCCGCGCCAGAAGGCTGTTTCTGGCGGCTTACTGTCCGAACGCTTGCGAATCTCCGCAGGCGTAACGATGTTCAATTTTGAGGGCGCTTGACGCAGCAGCATCGGCCACGCTCTCGCAAAGCAGACATAGTTGCCTTAGTATGGACCCATGGCGAAGAACACCGGATCAGGCAGTCGGAAAGGCGCGGTCAAAGAGCGTGTCCAGGCCCTCAATCCTGTGACCAAGCGCTACGTAAAAATCGACACCAGCACGGGTCGTATCGTCGACCACAAAAAGACCGCCGGGCCCTACAAGGGTGTCCGTGAGGTCGCGACAAAGAAGAAGTAGCCTTGGCGCTGGTCTTCTCCCCCATTTCCGACGATGTGTTGCTGACGACCCCCCGCGCTTTGTTCCCTCAATGCGCCTTCGTCATGCGTCAACTAGGGAACCCGCCAGCGCTCGATGAAGCGATGAACAAACTGGTGGGAGAGGTTTTCGAGCATCGTGGGGTTGGTATCAAAGATGCAGATGGTTCCACCGGAGGAAAAGACTTTCTCGAACGCATCCTAGGTCTAATACGTGGCACGGCGTTTACGGTCGCCATCTTCTCAGAAGATACTCGACCAACAGCCATGGCAAATATTGCTTTGGAGCTCGGCTTCGCCTCGATGTGCGGCAAGCCGCTCATCATCGTGAAGTCCAAACTTGCGCCTCCTCCCTCAGACCTGACACGTACTGACTGGATTGAGTACGACGATGGGGACGAGGCGCGATTTCGACGGAAGCTCAATCAAGCGCTGGACGAACTGGACGCGCTCGCCGGTTTCAATGAGTCGCTCTTGGAGGTGGCGCTAGAGGCACCGGCGATGGACTGCGCTGTAGCGTTTGAGCGAGCAAGCAAAGCGTTCCTCTTGACCAAAGAACCGCGCTTTCTAGACAGCGCCGAGCAGATCGCCAGGCGTCTCGACGAGTCGGCCCGAGACGATCAAGTCGCTGACTTGGCCCGTGTGCGAGACGAAATCCTTATGTTTGTGAAGCAGGGGCGTCGCGCTTTGGCTGGCCCGGTAGGGGGAGCGGCCGCATGAAGGTCGCTACTTTAAGCTCGAGGAGATCAGGGTCTGATCGCCGAACCAGCATTGAACGGGGGTCATGATGAGCTGGAACAACGAGCAGGCCGAGCAGTATTTCCAGAGCATCCGAGTGCTAGTGACCGATCATGCGGTCGAGGTCCGCGGCGAACTGTGGGACTACGGCGCCAAAGTGCGCATGAAGGCCTTCTGGCCGGGCGGAGACTGGGAATTCGCGAAGGAGTGGTCAGTGGACACGGCACCGCCGCCAGCGGCTGTAGCTGCAGAGGTTCTTCGCGAAATCAAAGCGCGGAGCGAGCGCGCGGAATTGCTCGCTACCCTTACCGAAATTGAGCGCCGCGCCTTCGAGTTCGGCCCCTGGATCCGGCGCGTCGCCGAAGCGGAATATGCAGGCCAGCTGCCGCATGCAATCACCCACCGGAGTACCTTGGAACGTTGGGAGCAGCACTTGGCTGACCTATCTCAGATTCGCCCGCAGTATCGCCTGGCATATGTGGACGCCATCCACGCAGCTGGCGGGAGCAGTGAGGATCTTCCCGGCATTGCCTAATGGTAGAGCACCCGATCTCAACGGGTCAGAAATGCCAACCCCTTCCCCCACCGCCCCTCATCCGCTATAGCCCGCCCCACCATGACCCGTACGCCGCACCATCACGGCCGCCACCACCATCCGACCTCGCCTCGCGGGATCGGCCGGGTCCGTTCGCTCTAGCGACACCCAGCCCGAGCCCCCGCCCAAGGCGGATGGGGCTTGAGCAAAAGCGCCATCCGTCGAGACCTACGACCAGGACCCGACGCGCGCATGACCGACCAGACCGACGCTCCCGAAGCGACCACCTTCCGTCCCGAGGCCCGCGCGCCGCGCGGCTTCGCCGACAAGCGCGCCCGCGACTTGCGGGCCGAGCGGGCGATCCTGGAGGCGGTGTCGGCGGTCTATGAGCGCTACGGCTTCGAGGCGCTGGACACCGGGGCGTTCGAATATGCCGACGCCCTGGGCAAGTTCCTGCCCGACAGCGACCGTCCCAACGAGGGGGTGTTCGCCCTGCAGGACGATGACGACCAGTGGATGGCGCTGCGCTACGACCTGACCGCGCCCCTGGCCCGCTTCGCCGCCCAGAACTGGGAGACCCTGCCCAAGCCGTTCCGCCGCTACGCGTTCGGGCCGGTGTGGCGCAACGAGAAGCCGGGTCCGGGCCGGTTCCGCGAGTTCATCCAGTGCGACGCCGACACCGTCGGCTCGGCCCGTCCCGAGGCCGACGCCGAGATCATCGCCATGGCCGTGGCCGGTCTCGAGGCCGCCGGCCTGCCGCGCGGCGCGGCGGTGCTGAAGATCAACAATCGCAAGCTTCTCAACGGCCTGCTGACCGCGGCCGGGGTCGAGACCAACGGCCAGAAGCTGGGCGTGCTGCGGGCCGTCGACAAGCTGGACCGCCTGGGCGTCGAGGGCGTGCGCCTGCTGCTGGGCGAGGGCCGCCTGGACGAGAGCGGCGCCTTCACCAAGGGCGCGGGCCTGGCGGGCAAGGCGATCGACTCGGTGCTGGACTTCGTCCAGGCCGGGCCCCAAGGCGGGATTGGCGGCCGGTCCGAGACGCTGGCCAAGATCGCCAAGGTGATCGGCGGCTCGGCCGAGGGCGACGAGGGGCTGGAGGAGCTGGCCAAGATCGACGCGGCCCTGAAGAGCCTGGGCGTGGCCGACGACCAGGCGCTGTTCGAGCCGTCGATCGTCCGGGGGCTTGAGTACTACACCGGCGCGGTGTTCGAGGCCGAGCTCTTGCTGTCGACCACGGACGACAAGGGCGCCAAGGTCAGCTTCGGCTCGATCGGCGGCGGCGGGCGCTATGACGACCTAGTGGCGCGGTTCACCGGCCAGCAGACGCCGGCGACCGGCTTCTCGTTCGGCGTCTCGCGCCTGGCGGCGGCCCTGCGGGCGGCGGGGCGCGAGCCCGGCGGCCAGGCGCGCGGCCCGGTGGTGATCATCAATTTCGACCAGGCCCACATGGGCGAGTATTTCGCCGTGGTCGGCGAGCTGCGCAACGCCGGGATCGCGGCCGAGGTCTATCTGGGGACCTCGGGCATGCGGCCGCAGATGAAATACGCCGACCGCCGCATGGCGCCGGCGGCCGTCATGCTGGGCGGCGACGAGATCGCGGCCGGCACGATCACGATCAAGGACCTGGACCTGGGCCGCGAGCTGGCCGCCGGGGTGGCCGACAACGCCGCCTGGAAGGCCGAGCGTCCCGGCCAGCAGACGATCCCGCGCGGCGAGCTGGTCGCGGCGGTTAAAACGATTATTGGCCGCAAGATCATCGGGGGCTAGGTTCATGAGGCTCGAGCGTTCCATTCCGGCGGAGGCGCTCGACGCCATCCGCGCCCCGTTCCTGACGGCCGGAGCCGCCCCGACCGACGCGCCCGTGCTGCAGCCCCTGGGCCTGCTGCTGGACCTGGCCGGCGAGGCCATGCGCTCGCGGCTGTTCGTGGTCTCCGGCGACGCGGGCGAGGAGGCCTGCCTGCGCCCCGACTTCACCGTCGCCATCGCCCGCCAGCACCTGGCGGCCGGAGACGGGGAGGGCCGCTACCTCTACGAAGGCAAGGCGTTCCGCGTCGCGCCGCGCGGCAGCGACCGGGCCGAGGAGTTCCTGCAGATCGGGGTCGAGGCCTTCGAAGCCGGCGATCCCGTGGCCGCCGACGCCGAGATCGCCGCCCTGGCCTGGGCCAGCTCGGCGGCGGGCGGGCGCGACGACCTGACCCTGCTGCTGGGCGATGTGAGCCTGTTCGGGGCCTTCGTCGACAGCCTGGGCCTGACCCCGCCGCTGGGCGCGCGGCTGAAGCGGGCCTTCGCCAAGCCGCGCCAGCTGAAGATCGAGCTGGAGGGCGGCTCGTCGGCCCTCGGACAAGGCGCGGGCGAAGAGAAAAGCCGCATCGCCGCCCTGCTGGCCGGCCTGCCCGAGGCCGAGGCCTCGGCGGTGCTGCAGGAGCTGTGGTCGCTGGCCGGCATCGAGCCGGTGGGCGGCCGCCGCCCCGCCGAGATCGCCCACCGCCTGGTCGAGCGGGCCCAGGCCGCGCAGGCCGGCGCCCTGTCGGCCGGCGAGGCGCAGGCCGTGCGGGCCTTCCTGGCGGTCAGCGACCGTCCGGGCGCGGCCCTGGACGCCATCTCGGCCCTGGCCGGTCCGCGGCGCGCGACGCTGGACGCGGCCCTGGACGGCTGGCGCAAGCGCCTGGCCGGCCTGGTCGCGCGCGGCGTTCCGGAGGACCGCATGCGCCTGACCGCCGCCTTCGGGCGCGCGTTCGGCTATTACGACGGCTTCCTGTTCGAGGTGCGCAGCGCCGCCCTGGACGAGGAGCGGCCGGTGGCCGCCGGCGGCCGCTACGACGGCCTGCCCGCCCGGCTTGATACCTCAAGAGGGGGATCCGAGACGAAAACCGGCGCCGTGGGCTGCATGGTGCGCCCGGCGCGAGCCTATGCGGGGGGTGGCGAATGAGCGCTCAAATGATCTTCGCCATTCCGTCAAAGGGCCGGCTGAAGGAGCAGGTCGAGGCCTGGCTGGCCGAGTGCGGCTTCCGGCTGGAGATGTCGGGCGGCTCGCGCGGCTATAGCGCCGAACTGTCGGGCCTGCCGGGCGTGTCGGTGCGGCTGCTGTCGGCCGGCGACATCGCCGCGGGCCTGGACAGCGGCGAGCTGCACCTGGGCGTCACCGGCGAGGACCTGCTGCGCGAGCGCGGCGACGACATGGACGCGCGGGTCATGCTGCTGCGGGCCCTGGGCTTCGGCCGCGCCGACCTGGTGGTCACCGCTCCCAAGAGCTGGCTGGACGTCGACACCATGGCCGACATCGACGAGGTCGGTCACGCCCATCTCGCCAAGACCGGCCGGCGCCTGCGGGTGGCCACCAAGTACGTCACCCAGACCCGGGCCTTCTTCGCCCGCCACGGCGTGGCCGACTACCGGATCGTCGAGAGCAGCGGGGCCACCGAGGGGGCCCCGGCGGCCGGCGCGGCCGAGCTGGTGGTCGACATCACCACCACCGGGGCCACCCTGGCGGCCAACGGGCTGAAGGTGCTGAGCGACGGGGTGATCCTCAAGAGCCAGGCCCAGCTGACCGCCTCGCTGATCACGCCGTGGACGCCGGGCCAGATCGAGTCGCTGGCCCGCCTGCTGTCGGTGGTCGAGGCCAAGGGCCGGGCCCGCAACATGGCCACCCTGGTCTGGCCGGCCGAGCAGGACGCGGCGGGCCAGGCCGCCGTGGCCCCGTTCGTCGGCCAGGGCGCGCGCCGGGCCAACGGCGCCCTGCTGGCCGCCGCCGACCTGTTCGAAGCCGCCGCGGCCTTGGGCGCGGCCGGGGTCGAGCCGGTCACCGTCTCGCGTCCCGACTATGTCTTCGAGTCGCGGTCGGCGGTTCTGGACGCGCTTCGGGATCGGCTGGTTCGGTAAGTTTTGACTGACTTGTCAAAAAATCGCTAGGAGATCGGCGATAAGTTTGACCCGACGGTCCAATCTAACGGTTTTATGTCAAAAATATTCCTTGGCCGTCGTGGAATCCGGATCGTTGCCGTTGACACCATCTCGGATTTGCCGTTTCTACCCCTTGCAAGGAAGAAACGAGCCCAAAGAGAGCTCCCTTCCTTCGGCGTTTCGGGGAGGAAACGCCCACCTAGATCGAATGATCGAGAAATAGCTGGACCCGTCGCGATTATCCCCCGCGACGGGTTTGGTGTATCTGGGTCTGATTTCGGTTTTTGACAGACCCGATAAAAACGGCGGCTCCGCGATGCGGGCCGCCGTTTTTGCGTTCGGGGACATGCCCTTGCGGCGTGTCCCCACCCGACGCACGGAGGCTAAATGGCCCGCGCGGTCTGATGCTGATGGGGACACGCCGCGAGGGCGTGTCCCCGTTCGATCACCAGATTCGAACCCGGTCCTCCGGCGCCACGTACAGCTTGTCGCCGGGCTTGATGTCGAAGGCGCCGTACCAGCCGTCCTGGTTCCGGATCGTGCCGTTGACGCGGTAATAGGCCGGCGAGTGCGGGTCGCTGACCACCTGCTGGCGCAGGGCGTCGTCGCGCTGCTTGGCCCGCCAGACCTGGGCCCAGCCCAGATAGACGCGCTGGTTGCCGGTGAAGCCGTCGATCACCGGGGCCGGCTTGCCGCCCAGCGAGACGTGATAGGCCTGCAGGGCGAAGGCCAGGCCGCCCATGTCGCCGATGTTCTCGCCCATGGTCAGCTGGCCGTTGACGTGCGCGCCCGGCAGGGGTTCGAAG
Source organism: Caulobacter sp. Root1455 (assembly GCF_001426905.1). Lineage (GTDB taxonomy): Bacteria > Pseudomonadota > Alphaproteobacteria > Caulobacterales > Caulobacteraceae > Caulobacter. The sequence goes on along the minus strand of NZ_LMFQ01000001.1, from coordinate 554,143 downwards.
GCCGAATACTGGGCGCCCAGCCGGTCGGCCTGGGCCTTGAACTTGGCGGCGTCCTCGGCGGTCCACCAGTCGCGCAGCACGCCCTTGCCGTCCGACTTGCGGCCCTGGTCGTCGAAGCCGTGGCTGATCTCGTGGCCGATCACCCCGCCGATGCCGCCGTAATTGACGGCCGGGTCGGCGTCCGGATGGAAGAACGGGGCCTGCAGGATGGCGGCCGGGAAGACGATCTCGTTATTGACCGAGCTGTAGTAGGCGTTGACCGTCTGCGGGGTCATGCCCCACTCGCTCTTGTCGACCGGGCCGTTCAGGCGCTCGACGTCGTGGCGCCATTCGAAGGCGGCCGAGCGCAGGGCGTTGCCGTAGACGTCGTCGGCCTTGATCGTCAGCTTGGAATAGTCGCGCCACTTGTCGGGATAGCCGATCTTGACGGTGAACTGCGCCAGCTTCTCCTCGGCCTGGGCCTTGGTCTCCGGCGACATCCAGTCCAGCGTCTCCAGGCGGGCCTTCAGCACGCCGCGGATGTTGCCGACCAGGTCGATCATCTTGGCCTTGGATTCCGGCGGGAAGTAGCGGGCCACGTAGACGCGGCCGACCGACTCGCCCAGCTCGCCGTTGACCGCCGCGACGGCGCGCTTCCAGCGGGGCTTCTGCTCGGGCTGGCCGGCCAGGGTCTTGCTGCGGAACTCGAAGTTGGCGTCGACGAAGCGCTTGGACAGCATCGGGGCCGCGCCGTCGGCCACCTTGAACGCCTGCCAGGCCTTCAGCGTGTCCAGCGGCGTGTCGGCGTAGATCTTGGCGAACTGGGGGAAGGCGGTGTTGGTGGTCACCACCACGCGGTCGAACGGCGGCAGCTCGGTCCCGACCAGATAGCGGTTCCAGGCGAAGCCCGGGGTCAGGGCCTGAAGTTCGGCCAGGCTCATGGGGTTGTAGGTCTTGTCGCGGTCGCGGCGCGCGGCGCGGGTCCACGAGGCCTCGGCCAGCTGGGTCTCGAAGGCCACGATCGCCTTGGCGTTCTCGGCCGGCTTGTCCCAGCCGATCAGGGTCAGCATCTGGGCGACATAGGCCTCGTAGGCGGTCTTCTTCTCGGCGAACTTGGCGTCGAGATAATAGTCGCGGTCGGGCAGGCTGAGGCCGCCGGTCGAGGCGTAGACGGCGTAGCGCGTCGGGTTCTTGGCGTCGGGATTGATGCCCAGGCCCAGGATCGCCGAGAAGCCGGTGGTGGGATTGCGGCCCATCAGGGCGGTGAAGTCGTCCCTGGTCCCGACCTTGCGGATGTCGGTCAGCTCGGGGGCGATCGGCTTGGCGTCCAGCTTCTCGGCCAGGGCCTCGTCCATGAACGCCTTGTAGGCGGCGCCGATCTTGACCGTGTCGGCGTCGGGCGCGGCGCTGGCCGCGGCCTCGGTGATGATCGCCCTGGTGCGGGCTTCCGACAGTTCCGACAGCTTGTCGAAATTGCCGTAGCGCGAGCGGTCGCTGGGGATGGTGGTGTTGGCGTCCCAGGTCCCGTTGGCGAACTTATAGAAGTCGTCGCCCGGCTTGACCGAGCGGTCCATGCCCGCCGCGTCGAAGCCCCAGGTCCCGTAGCGCGGCGAGTCCAGCGACATCGTCGCCGGGCCGGCCGCCGGGGTGTCGGCGGCGACGAACAGCGATTGCAGGGTGCAGGCGTCGTTCAGGCAGGCGTGGTCGTGGTCTTCACGCGCCTGCGCGCCGAAGGCCGACAGGGACAGGGCGGCCATGGCGGCGGCGGCGAACCAGACTCGTTTCATGAAGCAGCGATCCGTTGGAAAATCCGAACCGTGACTTGGCCATCCCCGGAACGTTTTCGCCCCTTACTTTTTTGTCATGTTTGGGTGGCGGCGTTCAAACCCCTCCCTCTCTCTAAGAGAGAGGGATTCACGCCCCCCGCCCTCAGTGGTCCATGTGCATCCCGGCCATCGGGTCCGCTCCCGCCTTCGGGGCGCCGGTTTCCACCGACAGGTCGATGCGCAGCTTGCGGCCGCCGTCGAACACCAGGGTCAGCGGCACCTTGCCGCCCAGGGCCTGGGCCTTGGTCAGGCCCATCAGCATCAGGTGATAGCCGCCCGGCGCGAAGACGACGCTCGCGCCGGGCGCGATCGTCAGGCCGCCGGTCACCGGCCGCATCGAGGACACGCCGCCCGCCATGCTGGACTGGTGGATCGTCGCCGACTTGGCCGCCGGGCTCTCGACGGCGACCAGCTTGACCGGCTTGGCGCCGACATTGGCCAGGGTCAGGTAGCCGACGCCGTTCATGCCGGCCTGGGCGGGGCGGGTCCACGGGCGGCGGACCTCGATCCCGCCGGCCCGATAGTCGCCGGCGAGAGCGGGCGCGACGAAGGCGGGAAGGGCGACGGCGGCGAGGGCCGCGAGGGCGAAGCGGTTCATGGCGTTTCTCGACATCAGTGTTTCATGCCCGGCATGTCAGGCATCGGAGGCGTTTGTTCGGCGGCGGGGATCAGGCGCACGGTCGGGGCCGGGCGGGTCAGCTTCTCGCCGGGACGGTCGGGATCGGGGATCTCGGTCCACTGGCTCTCGCCCTTCTCGCAGGACTGGATGACCGGGAAGACCAAGTTTCCAGGTTGGCTCGGCAGCTTCATCAGCAAAGCGAAGTCGTCGAACTGGTCGTCGGGCAGGCGGCCGGTCCAGGTGACCGCTGTGGCCTTTTCGCCGTCCTTCTCGATGTCGATGGTCCAGCCCGGCTTGGGCTGGGGCCGGGCCGAGACCACGGTGTCGGGGATCTCGACCCGCAGCTTCAGCGTGGTGTCGCCGGCCGCGCAGGCGTGGCCCACGCGGAAGGCGATGGCGGAATAGGATCCGGCCTTGGCCTCGCCGGGCGCGGCGACCACGTGGGCCAGGGCGGGGACGGGGGCGGCCAGCAGGGCCAGCAAGATGATCAGCGGAGCTTTCATGGCTTCCTCCTCCCTCAGAAATCGACCGTGACGCCGCCGAACACCGACCGGCCGTCACCCGGCCAGAGCGTGGCGGTCGCGGGGGTCCAGGTCACGGCGGCCTGGGTGTTGGACACATAGGCCTTGTCGGCCAGGTTCCGCGCGTCGAGGAACAGCGACACCTGGTCGCTGACCTTCCAGCCGGCGTTGAAGTTCAGGATCGCATAGCCCGGCGCCTTTTTGGTGTTGGCGTAGTCGATCCACGGATCGGTGGCCGACCATTCGACCGACGGGGCGACGAACCAGCCGCGCGGATCGTCGTAGCGGACTTCCGAACGGTAGACGTTCCTGGGCACGATCGGCAGGCGGTTGTCGCCGTACTGGACGTCGCCGTCGAAGCGGAAGTCGGAATAGGTCCAGGTCTGGCGGATGCGCCAGCGCGGGGCCGCCGCCCAGTCGAGCGCCGCCTCGACGCCCTGGTGGATCGTCTTGTCGGCGTTGAAGGTCGAGGCCGGGATCGACGCGTTCACCGTGTACTGCAGCATCTCCTTGTTCAGGTCGGCGCGGTACAGGGTGACGTCGTAGGTGAACGGGCCGCGATGGCCGCGTGCGCCGACCTCGCCGGTCCAGGCGTCCTGGGCCGCGACCGGCGTGAAGCCGGTGTTGGTCGGCGACATCGAGCCCAGGTTCGGCGGCTCGACCGAGCGGGTGATGTTGGCGAACACCTGAGAGCCGTTGTCGTCCTGCCACAGCAGGCCGATGCGCGGGGAGACCCAGTTGTAGGTCTTGGAGGCGGTCAGGTTGAAGGTCGTGGAGACGCCCGGCGTCGCGAAGCTGACATAGTCGCGGTCGGCCTGGCCCCAGGTGGCGCCGGCCACCAGGGCCAGGTGCTCGGTGACGAAGACGCGGCCCTCGCCGAAGACCTCGAAAGCGTCCGCGTTCTGCTGGGTGCGCGAGGTCGGCGCGCCGCGGGCCCCGCGAACATTGACGTAGAAGTTGGAGTCCAGATCGCCGGTTCGGCGCCAGGCGCCGAAGAAGGCGTCAGCCTTCTTGCCACCGACTTGACCGTCCCAGTCGAAGCGGCCGAAGGCGCCGTAGTTACGGCTCTGCTGGTCGATGACCTGGAAGATCGGGTGGTCCAGGTCCTTCCACACCGCATAGACCGAACCCTGGAAGACGAGATCGTCGCTCAGCCGCCATGTCGCGCCCAGCGACCCGCGCACGCCGCGCTGGTTGCGGCCCTGGTCGCCGTTGGCGTTGGCGGCGGCGGTCTGGTGGGGATCGGTTTGGAACTGGGCCAGGGTCAGGGCGCCCGGGATCTCCTGGTTGATGTTGGATCCGTTGACGATGAACCGCACCTCACGGTCCTGGCCGAAGGAGCGCCCGATGTTCAGGCTTCCGAACTGGATGTTCTGCTGGCTCTGCGAGCGCCAGCCCTGGCTGGTCTGGTTGGTGGCGGCGGCGTAGACGTCCCAGTCGCCGGACCGGCGGGCCAGGGCGAGATGCTCACGCAGCAGGCCGAACGCGCCGCCGTCGATGCGGACCTGGTTCTCGAACCCGGCGTCCTTGCCCGTGGGGGTGACCATGTTGATCGCCCCGCCCAGCAGGGCCCCGCCGAAGCGCAGGGCGTTGCCGCCGCGATAGACCTCGGCGTAGCGGGTGTTCAGCGGGTCGGCGATCTGGCTGTCGCCGTAGCCGTCGGCCTCGTTCAGCGGCACGCCGTCCTGGGCCAGCAGCAGGCCGCGATTGTGGTTGGCGTTGCCGATCCCCGAGCCGCGAATGGAGATGCGCACATCCCCGCCCCACTTGCGCTGGGCGTAGACGCCCGGGGCGTCGCGCAGCATGTCGTCCAGGGCCAGGGCCTCGCGGCTGATGTAGCTCTCCTGGGAGATCACCGAGACGCCGCCGGGGGTTTCCGACAGACGCTTGCGGGCGGCCGCCACGACCGGCGGATCCTCGGGATCGGGGCGGGCGGTGACGATGACCGAGTCGACGGTGGCGCGCTGGTCGGTATCGACGGCCTCTGGCGCGGCGAAGGCGGCGGAGGACGACAGGCAGAAGGCGGCGCCGGCCATCAGGCCCCGGCGGAAGGATTTTGACATGGAGATAGCCCCGAAAGCATGACGACGCGCGTCGGCCGGCGGCCGGGCGCGCGGATGAAGGTGTCAGGCGATCAGGCGGTCGGCGGTCCCTGTCCGGGCGGGCGCGGCGGGGCGCGGGCCAGGGCGACGCCGGTCAGGGCGGCGCGGGGCGCGGTCTCGATGCGGGCGCTGTAGAGCACCGGGGCGACGGCGATGTCGGGCGGGGTGGTGACCGCCAGGCTGACGGCCACGCACTGGGCGCAGGGCAGTCCGGCGAAGCCCTTGGCGGGTTTCGGCTTGCCGATCACGTCTCCGGCCACCTGCACGGCCTTGGCGCCGTCGGCGGTGCAGATCACCACCGACTGGCCGGCGGCGTCGTGGGCCATGGCCGCGGCCGGGATCAGGGCCTGGACCAGCAGAGCCAGCATCGCCAGCAGGGCGATGGGCCAGGTCGTCCGGGTCTGGGCGCGGCGGGGGCTCATGATTTTCGGGGAGTAGGCGCTGGCGGGCGTTTGGTCAATGCGGCGCCGGGGACATGCACTTGTGCGTGTCCCCACCGAAACCTCCGTGCCTGAAATGGGGACACGCACACGTGCATGTCCCCGACCCTAGTGCACCGAAACCGCCGGCGCCGCCCGCTTCGGCGCCAGGGCCAGCATGCCGCGCGCGATCTCCTGCTCGCCGATCAGGGCGTGGGTGGCGCCCATCTGGGTCAGCAGAGCGACGTCGGCGTCGGTATAGGCGCGGGCGATGATCTTGACCGCCGGGTTGGCGGCGCGGGCCTGCTCGATGATCCGGGCGGCCTCGAACGGGCTGGGCACGGCGACGAACAGGTGGGTGGCCTCGGCCAGGCCGGCCTTGAGCAGCACCTCGGGGCGCACGGCGTTGCCTTGCAGCACGTCAAAGCCGCCGGCCCGCAGTTCGTCGGCGCGTTCGCTTTCGTCTTCGATCACGACGAGCGGCATGCGGCCTTTCAGGCCCTCGGCCACGGCCTTGCCGACCCGGCCGTAGCCGACCAGCACGCCGTGGGGCTGGGCGGCGATCGCCGGGGCCACGGGCTCGCCCGTCCGACCGATCAGCTTGGGCAGGATCTTGTCCAGCACCACGAACAGCAGCGGGTTGATCAGGATCGACAGGATGGCCCCCGCCAGGATCAGGTCCTGGCCGTCCTTGGGCAGCAGCTTCAGCGACACGCCCAGCCCCGCCAGGATGAACGAGAACTCGCCGATCTGGGCCAGGCTGGCCGAGATGGTCAGGGCCACGCTCTGCGGGCGCTTGAAGGCCACGACGATCAGCCAGGCCGCCACCGACTTGCCGATCACGATGATGGCCAGGGTGGCCAGCACGGCCAGGGGCTCGCGCAGGATCACCGACCAGTTGAACAGCATGCCGATCGACACGAAGAACAGCACGGCGAAGGCGTCGCGCAGCGGCAGGGTCTCGTTGGCGGCCTGCTGGCTGAGCTCGCTCTCGGCCATGATCATGCCGGCGAAGAAGGCCCCCAGGGCGAACGACACGCCGAACAGCGCCGCCGAGCCGAACGCGACACCCAGAGCAATGGCCAGCACCGCCAGGCGGAACAGCTCGCGCGAGCCGGTGTGGGCGATGCGGTGCAGGATCCACGGGATCACCCGCCGCCCGACGATCAGCATCAGGGCCACGAAGGCGCCGACCTTGCCGATGGTGATCGCGAAGGCGCCGGCGACGCCGCCGGGGCCGGGCGGCGGGGCCTCGCCGCCGAGCATGCCCGACAGGGCCGGCAGCAGCACCAGGGCCAGCACCATGGCCAGGTCCTCGACGATCAGCCAGCCGACGGCGATGCGGCCGCGGTCGGTCTCGATCAGCCGCCGCTCCTGCAGGGCCCGCAGCAGCACCACGGTCGAGGCCACCGACAGCGCCAGGCCGAACACGACCCCCGCCCCCAGCGTCCAGCCCAGCAGGTGGGCCAGGCCCACGCCCATGGCGGTGGCCGCCAGGATCTGGACCACGGCGCCGGGGATGGCGATCTTGCGCACCGCCAGCAGGTCCTTGACCGAGAAGTGCAGCCCCACCCCGAACATCAGCAGGATCACCCCGATCTCGGCCAGCTGCGGCGCCAGCTCCTGATCGGCCACGTAGCCGGGCGTGAACGGCCCGACGACCACGCCGGCCACCAGGTAGCCGACCAGCACGGGCAGCTTCAGGCGGTTGGCGACGGCGCCGAACACGAAGGCCAGGCCCAGGCCGGCGACGATGGTGGCGATCAACGAGGTGTGGTGCAAAGGCTCTCCTTGACGGTCAACATTTTCGGGCGTACTCAACCAATATGGGTGACGATGCCCGGGAGCGCCAGATGCCCCACGCAAAAATTCTCCTGCCGGCCCAGTGCCGGGGCGCGCGCGGCCTGCTGGGCTGGTCGCAAGGCGATTTGGCTGACCGGGCCGGGGTCTCGCGCAGCACGGTCAAGGATTTCGAGACCGAGCGCCACGCCCTGCACCATAGCACCGAACGCCTGCTGATCGACGCGCTGGAGACCGGCGGCGTGGCGTTGATCCCGCCCGGAAACGATCATGGCGCCGAGGCCGGCGCCGGTGTGAGACTGAAACAGGCCAGTTAGCCCCTTCCTGGCTGGCGTCCTTCAAAGGAGACCCGACCACGTGGACCATGCGATGTCGCCCGCGGACTACAAGGATCTGGTGCTGTTCCTGGCCACGGCGGGCATCGTCGCGCCGCTGTTCAAGCGGCTGAAGCTGAACCCCATTCTCGGCTTCCTGATCGCCGGCGTGATCCTGGGGCCGTTCGGCCTGGGCGCGCTGAGCCACAGGCTTCCCTGGCTCGACTACGTCACGGTCGACAACCCCCAGGAAATCGCCCAGCTGGCCGAGTTCGGGGTGGTGTTCCTGCTGTTCATGATCGGGCTGGAGCTGTCGTGGGAGCGGCTGCGGCTGATGCGCAAGCTGGTCTTCGGCCTGGGCGCCCTGCAGATGATCGGCTGCTCGCTGGCCCTGGGCGGCGTCGCCATGGCCCTGGGCCAGCAGCCGGTCGCGGCCCTGGCCATCGGCGCGGCCCTGACCCTGTCGTCAACCGCCATCGCCGTGCCGGTGCTGGTCGAGCGCAAGCGTCTGCACGCCGAGGGCGGGCGGGCGACCTTCTCGGTGCTGCTGTTCCAGGACCTGGCGGTGGCCCCGATCCTGATCACCCTGGCGATCCTGGGCCGGGGCGACGGGGTGTTCAACCTGAGCGACCTGCTGGCCCTGGGCCCGGCGGTGGTCGGCCTGGGGATCATCGTGCTGTTCGGCCGCCTGGCCCTGCGGCCGATGATGCGCTCGGTCGCCAAGGCCAAGAGCGAAGAGATGTTCATGGCCGCCTGCCTGCTGGTGATCATCGGCGCGGGGCTGGTGGCGTCGCTGTCGGGCCTGTCGATGGCCCTGGGCGCCTTCGTGGCCGGCATCCTGCTGGCCGAGACCGAGTATCGCCACGAGGTCGAGGTCAAGATCGAGCCGTTCAAGGGTCTGCTGCTCAGCCTGTTCTTCGTCTCGCTGGGCATCCGGCTGGATCTTTCGCTGTTGGTCGCCGCGCCGGGCCTGGTGCTGGGCGTCGCCGTCGGACTGCTGGTGGTGAAGGGCGTGATGGTCATGGGCTTGGGCCGGCTTTTCGGCCTGTCGAACCGCGCGTCGATCGAGGCCGCCCTGACCCTGGCGGCGGGCGGTGAGTTCGCCTTCGTGATCCTGGACAACGCCATGGCCGCCAGCGTGGTCTCCGACCAGATCGGCCAGGCCGTGCTGGTGGCCGCGACCCTGACCATGTTCCTGATCCCGACGCTGTCGGGGATCGGCGGGCGCCTGGCCAAGAAGGCGGCGCCGCCGCTCGAGGAAGCGCCCGATCTGGTGGGCCTCCACAGCGAGGAGCCGGCGGGCCGGGTGCTGGTGGTCGGCTACGGCCGGGTCGGCCGGCTGGTCGGCGACATGCTGGACCGCCACGATCTGCCCTGGATCGCCATCGACCGCGACCCCAGCTTCGTCCAGCAGGGCCGCCGCGCCGGCCACCGGGTCTATTTCGGCGACGCCGCGCGGGTGGAGCTGCTCGAGCGCTGCGGCCTGGATCACGCCCGCGCCGTGGTCGTGACCATGGACTCGCCGGAAGCCGCCGAGGCGGTGGTGGCCACCGCTCGCGGCCATCGTCCCGACCTGACCATCGTCGCCCGGGCCCGCGACGCCCGCCACGCCGCCCGCCTCTACGAGCTGGGCGCCACCGACGCCGTGCCCGAGACCATCGAGGCCTCGCTGCAGCTGTCGGAAGCGGTGCTGGTCGACATCGGCGTGCCCATGGGCCTGGTCATCGCCTCGATCCACGAACGCCGCGACGAATACCGCAAGGTGCTGAACCGGCCGGACGCGCTGGGCGGCAAGCGGAAGCGGCTTAGGGACGCGGGAAGGGGCTAACCCGCGAACACCTTCTCCCGGAGGGGAGAAGGAGGGGCCCGCGCCGTAGGCGTGGGAGGATGAGGGGTTACGCTCCTCGCCGTCGTGCCGGCACGCCGTTAGCCGCCTTCACCCCTCACCCTCCCAACCGCTTCGCGGTCGGGTCCCTCCCTCTCCCCTCCGGGAGAGGGTTGCGCGCTCCGTGGATAAGTATATAACTGACCCGTCAGTTATATATCGAGAGACCCCGTGCAGCCCGGCCAGCCCAAGTGGCGACGACGCAGCGAGGCCCGGCCCGGCGAGATCATCGCCGCGGCGCTGGTCGTGTTTTCCGAGAAGGGCTTCGCGGCCGCGCGGCTGGACGACATCGCCGCCCGGGCCGGGGTCTCCAAGGGCGCGCTCTATCTCTATTTCGAAACCAAGCAGGACCTGTTCCGGGCGGTGGTGCGCGAGACCATCGCCCCGAACCTGCAGGCCGTCGCCGGCTTCATCGGCCAGAGCCCGCTGCCGTTCGCCGACCTGATCCGCCTGGTCTTCGCCCGCATCGCCGAGGTGATGACCGAGGGCCGGCTAGGGGCGGTGGCCAAGATGGTGATCGGCGAGTCGCGCAACTTCCCGGAGCTGGCCAAGGTCTGGCACGAGGACGTGGTCTCGGTGATGCTGGGCGCGATGAGCGGGGCGGTGGCGGCCGCCCAGGCGCGCGGCGAGGTGCGACCCGGCGATCCCCAGCTCTATGTGTTCAGCCTGGCGGGGCCGCTGCTGCTGGGCGTGCTGTGGCGCGAGGTGTTCGTGCCGATCGGGGTCAAGCCGGTCGATCTGAAGGCCTTGCTGGCCCAACACGCCGAGGTGGCGCTCCGGGGGATGCTGGTCGAAACGGGGGAGGGGCGCGCATGAAGCCTCAGGTTCGCATCGTGCTGGCCGTCGCGGCGGCCCTTCTGGTCGGGTTCGTCGCCTGGCGGATCTGGGGGCCGGGCTCGGCCCATCCCCGGCGGCTGTCGGGCTATGTCGAGGGCGAGACGCTTTATGTCGGGGCGTCCGTGGCCGGCCCGGTCAGCACGGTGTCGGTGCGGCGCGGCCAGCGCGTGGCCGTCGGCCAGCCGCTGTTCGCCCTGGACGCCGCCCAGCTGGTGGCCGCCCGCGACCAGGCCGCGTCCCAGGCCGCCGCCGCCCAGAGCCAGGCGCGGGACGCCGCCAAGGGCCAGCGGCCGGACGAGCTGGCGGTCTACGACGCCCAGCGCGCCGCCGCCGCCGCCGCCCTGGCCGAGGCCCAGGCCGACTACAACCGCATCGCGCCCTTGGCCGCCAAGGGCATCTACGCGCCCGCCCGCCTCGACCAGGCCCGGGCCGCGCTGAAGACCGCCCAGGCCAATGTCCGGACCGTCGAGCAGCAGCGCCGGGTCGGCACGCTGGGCGCGCGGCCGGACGCGATCCGCGCCGCCGAGAGCCAGGCCGCCGCGGCCCGCGACCAGTTGACGGTCGCCCAGGACCGCCTGGATCAGATCAGCCCCAGGGCTCCGGCGGCCGCCCGGGTGCAGGACGTCTTCTACCAGCCCGGCGAATGGGTGGCGGCCAACCAGCCGGTGGTGGCCCTGCTGGCCGACGACCGGGTGCGGCTGCGCTTCTACGTGCCCCAGGCCGAGGTCGCGCTCTACCGGCCGGGCGCCCGGATCGCGTTCAGCTGCGACGGCTGCGAGAGCGGCCTCGGCGCGCGGATCAATTTCGTCAGCCCACGGGCCGAGTTCACCCCGCCGGTGATCTACAGCCGCGACGCCCGCGACCGGCTGGTGTTCCTGGTCGAGGCCCTGCCGGACCATCCGGCCGACCTGCCGCCCGGCCTGCCGGTCGACGTGGTCCCGCTGAGGGGCGCGGCCAAGTGAGCGCGGTCCTCGCCAAGCCCGTTGACGACGCGGCCGGCGAGCTGGCCGTCGACGTGCACGGCCTGAACAAGTCGTACGGCGACAAGCACGTGGTCCAGGATCTGTCGATCCAGGTGGGCGTGGGCAAGATCACCGGCTTCCTGGGCCCCAACGGCTCGGGCAAGACCACCACCCTGCGCATGCTGTGCGGCCTGTTGACCCCCGACGCCGGCGAGGGAACCGTGCTGGGGCTGGACTTCCGGCGCCACGCCAACGAGATCAAGCGCCAGACCGGCTACATGACCCAGAAGTTCTCGCTCTACGAGGACCTGTCGATCCGCGAGAATCTCGACTTCACGGCCCGGATCTACGGCCTGGACCGGCGGCGCGCGCGGGTGGACGAGGCCCTGGAGCGGCTGGGCCTGGCCAATCGCCAGAAGCAGTTGGCCGGGAGCCTCTCGGGCGGCTGGAAGCAGCGCCTGGCCCTGGCGTCCTGCGTGCTGCACGCGCCGCGCCTGCTGCTGCTGGACGAGCCCACCGCCGGGGTCGACCCCCAGGCGCGGCGCGAGTTCTGGGACGAGATCCACGCCCTGTCGGCCGAGGGCCTGACCGTGATGGTCTCGACCCACTACATGGACGAGGCCGAGCGCTGCCACGACATCGCCTACATCGCCTACGGCAAGCTGATGGCGCGCGGGACCCTGGACGCGGTGATCGGCCAGTCGGGCCTGACGACCTTCCGCGCCGAGGGGCCCGGCGCCGACCGCCTGGGCCGCGAGCTGGCCAAGGCCCCGGGCGTGGCCATGGCCGCGCCGTTCGGCGCCGCCCTGCACGTCAGCGGCCAGGACCGCGCGGCGCTGGAGGCCGCCATCGCCCCCTACCGCAAGCCGCCGTTCGTCTGGACCGAGGTCTCGCCGACCCTGGAGGACGTGTTCATCCAGCTGATGGCGACGTCGCGGGACAACTTTCAATGAGCGCCGCCTCCTCCGATCGGGGTCTGTCCCTGAACCGCATCCTGGCGGTGCTGACCAAGGAGTTCATCCAGCTCACCCGCGACCGGCTGACCTATGCGATGATCCTGGTCATGCCGATCGTCCAGCTGATGCTGTTCGGCTACGCCATCAACAGCGATCCGCGCGATCTGCCCACGGCGGTGCTGGTCCAGGATCACGGACCGATGGCCCGCTCCGCGCTCTCGGCCCTGGCGCACAACGGCTATTTCAAGATCGTCCACGAGGCCGCCTCTCCCGAGGAGCTGGACCAGGCGATCGCCCGGGGCGAGGTGCAGTTCGCCCTGACGATCCCCGCCGACTTCACCCGGCGGGTGGTGCGCGGCGACCAGGCCCAGATCCTGGTCGAGGCCGACGCCTCCGACCCGGCCGCCACCGGCGGGGCGATCGCGGCCCTGGCCAATCTTCCGCGTACGGCGCTGTCGCGCGACCTGGTCGGGGCGGTGGCCCCGTCTTCCAGCATAGGGGCCGGCCGGGATCCGTTCGAGGTGGTGATCCACCGGCGCTACAATCCCGAGGCCATCACCGCCTACAACATCGTGCCCGGCCTGCTGGGCGTGGTGCTGTCGCTGACCCTGGTGATGATGACCTCGCTGGGCATGACCCGTGAATACGAGCGCGGCACCATGGAGAGCCTGCTGGCCACCCCCGCCAAGCCGATCGAGGTGATGATCGGCAAGCTGTCGCCCTATGTGGTGGTCGGCCTGATTCAGACCCTGGTCATCCTGATTCTGGCCCGGGTGCTGTTCTCGGTGCCCATGGCCGGCGGCTGGGACGCCCTGGCGGTGGGGGTGGTGCTGTTCATCCTCGGGTCGCTGTCGCTGGGCTTCCTGATCTCGACCGTGGCCCGCAACCAGCTGCAGGCCGTGCAGATGTCGTTCTTCTACATCCTGCCGTCGATCCTGCTGTCGGGCTTCATGTTCCCGTTCCGGGGCATGCCGGCCTGGGCCCAGGCGCTGGGCAGCGTGATTCCCGTGACCCACTTCCTGCGGGTGGTGCGCGGCTCATTACTCAAAGGGCTGGGTGTTGAGGACCTGTGGGCCAGTCTTGCCGCCCTGGCGGTATTTGTCGTGGCGATCGCCGCCGCCGCTATGTCGCGCTACCGACGGACCCTGGACTGAGGTAGCCGGCGCCCGCCGCCGTTTACTGTGGAGTTCCTGCACGGCTGCGACATTTTTACACGTTCGCGGGTCGCAAAACGCTCGCAAGGCCTTGCGCCGCGCGGATTCACGTGCGAACCGGTACTATGCTGGCGCTTTTTCCGGGACAGTCAGCCGATACGCTCGGAAGTTGATTTTGCGGGGGGCGGTCATGTGTTCGCGGCGTCTTCTCTAAGGGGACGCCGAAACCTGACGGGTGTTGCTCAGCTGACACTTTCGCGGATCGTGCGCCTTGGTATAACAATGCTCGGTCGGTCTCGGCCGGTGCAGGGCAATAGAGGGCTCTTGATATGAAACTCCAACTCCTGGCGGGAGTGGCTTTGGCCGCGGTATTCGCCGCTGGCGCCGCTTCGGCCCAAGAGACCGGCTGGTACGGCGCGGTCGATCTTGGCTACCACTGGCCCGAGGGCATCACCACCGAATCGGATCTGAACGCTCCGGACGGCGCGCGCTATCACTGGACCTGGTCGACCGATGAAGACTGGGCCGGTTTCGTTCGCCTCGGCTACCAGTTCAACCCGAACTGGCGCGCCGAAGTCGAAGGCGGCTACCGCCCCGGCGACCTGACCACCGTTCGCGGCAACCCGGTTCGCCAGCAGCCGATCGCGCTCTGCACGCCCGGCGTGACCCGCACCGTGGCCGCTCCGACCTGCGGCGGCCCGTCGGGCTCGATCGACTCCTGGTCGCTGATGGTCAACGTCCTGTATGATTTCATGCCGGACTCGTGGATCAATCCGTACGTGGGCGCCGGTCTCGGCATCAACCGTCTGGACGTCAGCGCGCTGGGTCAGTTCAGCGGCGTGCCGACCAGCCCCGCCATCCAGAACCTGACCGCCGACGACGATGACATCGCCGTCGCGTGGCAAGCCATCGCCGGCGCCTCGATCAAGGCGACCGACAAGCTGAAGGTCGACGTGACCTATCGCTGGTTCGCCACCCAGGAGCACACCTGGCAGACCTCGGGTTCGTCGACGCTGAACGCCGGCGCGTTCTCCGGCCAGTACAAGGATCAATCGCTGACCGTCGGTCTGCGGTACTCCTTCGCTTCGCCGCCGCCGCCGCCGCCCCCGCCGCCGCCGCCGCCTCCTCCGCCCCCGCCGCCTCCGCCCCCGCCGCCTCCCCCGCCGCCTCCGCCGGCGTATGAGGCTCGCGAGTTCATCGTCTACTTCCCGTTCGATCAGTACGTCCTGACGCCGGAAGCCCAGTCGGTGGTTTCGGAAGCCGCGAACTACGCGACCTCGGGTCACGCCACCAAGCTGGTGGTTGTCGGTCACACCGACACCTCGGGTTCGCCGAAGTACAACGCCAAGCTCTCGGAGCGTCGTGCGAAGGCCGTGGCTGACGCCCTGGTCGGCGCCGGTGTCGCCGCCGACACCCTGGCCGTTGACTGGAAGGGTGAAAGCGCCCCCGCCGTCGCCACCGGCGATGGTGTGAAGGAACCGCTGAACCGCCGTTCCACGATCTCGATCAACTTCTAAGATCGCGATCAGGCACTAAGGTTGAGGGCCCGGCGGCGACGCCGGGCCCTTTTCTTTTCCGCCCTCGCGAAGCGGGGAGATGGCGCGCCGCGATACGCGGCGTGACGGAGGGCTGGCCGCCGGGCTCGATTCTGGGTTCGCCCACGGAGCGAAAAACGCGCCGTGGGCGTCGGATCGCCCGCCCGCTGGGAGCCTGGCGCAGGCAAGTGCTTTTCCGCGCAATCCGCTCCGCCGCCGGATCACTTCTTTGTGGCCCGCGACAGGGTGTCACGGCGGCGTTTGTCTTGGCCGTGCAACCCGTTGATGATGCGCAGCATCTTCCCGCACACCGTTGTTCGTTCACAGCTTGTTAAGAAAAAACTCGCCCGCGAGGCGCATCTCATCGTTGACGAGTCATTAGCCACTGTGGCCCCATATGTGGGCTGAGGGGGCTCCTCGGCCACAAGATGTAGCGGCTGGACGGGACGTTCCCTTTTCCGGAACACGCTGATTGATTATGGATTTTTGATCATGACCGGCAGTGAAGCGGCGAAGACGACGGCACTCCCCCAGGCTCGCACCGGAGGCATGCGGACCTCTGAACGTCCCAAGCTGGCGCTGGTGCGCAAGGTCGAGGTCGACCGCTCGCGCGACGCCCTGCTGACCGATTTCGGCAAGACCACCCTGGAAGACCGCTATCTGCTGCCGGGCGAGTCGTACCAGGACATGTTCGCCCGCGTCTCGACGGCCTTCGCCGACGACGCCGACCATGCCCAGCGCGTCTACGACTACATGAGCCAGCTGTGGTTCATGCCGTCGACCCCGGTGCTGAGCAACGGCGGCGCCGAGCGCGGCCTGCCGATCAGCTGCTTCCTGAACGCCGTCAGCGACAGCCTGGACGGCATCCTGGGCGTCTGGAACGAGAACGTCTGGCTGGCGGCCAACGGCGGCGGCATCGGCACCTACTGGGGCGGCGTCCGGTCGATCGGCGAGAAGGTCAAGGGCCAGGGCCAGACCAGCGGCATCATCCCCTTCATCCGCGTGATGGACAGCCTGACCCTGGCGATCAGCCAAGGCAGCCTGCGCCGCGGTTCGGCGGCCGTCTATCTGGACATCCACCACCCGGAAATCGAAGAGTTCCTGGAAATCCGCAAGGCGTCGGGCGATTTCAACCGCAAGTCCCTGAACCTGCACCACGGCATCTCGATCACCGACGAGTTCATGCACGCCGTGCGCGACGGCCACAAGTTCGGCCTGCGCTCGCCCAAGACCAACGAAGTCCTGCGCGAGGTCGACGCCCGCGCCCTGTGGCAGAAGGTCCTGGAGCTGCGCCTGCAGACCGGCGAGCCCTACCTGATCTTCTCCGACACCGTGAACCGCGCCATGCCCAAGCACCAGCAAGAGCTGGGCCTGAAGGTTCGCCAGTCGAACCTGTGCAGCGAGATCATGCTGCACACCGGCGTCGATCACCTGGGCAACGACCGCACCGCCGTCTGCTGCCTGTCGTCGGTGAACGCCGAGACCTTCCTGGAGTGGCGCGACCACCCGATGTTCATCGAGGACATCATGCGCTTCCTCGACAACGTCCTGCAGGACTTCATCGACCGCGCGCCGGACGCCGCCTCGACCGCCGCCTACGCCGCCATGCGCGAGCGTTCGGTGGGCCTGGGCCTGATGGGCTTCCACAGCTTCCTGCAGAGCCAGAACGTGCCGTTCGAGAGCGCCCTGGCCAAGAGCTGGAACATGCGGATGTTCAAGCACCTGCGCCGCGAGGCCGACAAGGCGTCGATCTCGATCGGCGAGGAGAAGGGGCCGTGCCCGGACGCCGCCGATCGCGGCTCGATGGAGCGCTTCTCGCACAAGCTGGCCATCGCCCCGACCGCGTCGATTTCGATCATCTGCGGCGGCACCTCGGCCGGCATCGAGCCGATCCCGGCCAACATCTACACGCACAAGACCCTGTCGGGCTCGTTCGCGGTGAAGAACCCCTACCTGGAGAAGCTGCTCGAGGAGAAGGGCCAGAACACCGACGCGGTCTGGGGTTCGATCCTGGAGAACGAGGGCTCGGTCCAGCACCTGGACTTCCTCAGCCAGGACGACAAGGACGTCTACAAGACCGCCTTCGAACTGGACCAGCGCTGGGTGGTCGAGCTGGCCGCCGACCGCACGCCGGAAGTCTGCCAGAGCCAGTCGGTGAACATCTTCCTGCCCGGCGACGTCGACAAGTGGGACCTGCACATGCTGCACTGGCAGGCCTGGGAGCGCGGCGTGAAGTCGCTGTACTACCTGCGCTCCAAGTCGGTGCAACGGGCGTCCTACGCCGGTTCCGACGTCGCGGTGGCGGGCCCGGCCAACGGCTTCGACGTCCCGACCAAGACCGACTACGACGAATGCCTGGCCTGCCAGTAGATCGACCGGCCCAAAACCTTAACAATTCCTGAAGTTAGACGGCGTCGCGGGCCTCCGCGGCGCCGTTTTCACGTCGGGAACCATACCCAGTGCGAAATGTTGATGACGTGGGGTTTTGTCCCATGGACGCCATTCGAATTCCGAGTAGGCTCTCCGTGGGGAAGGGTTCTGGGGACTGGAATGCGTGCTTGCACCGCATTTGTAACGGGAGTGGGTCTGAGCGTCCTGGCCATCGCCACGGCGCAGGCCCAGCCGACCCGGCCCGCCAAATCGTCCAGCACTCCAGATAGGGCGTCCACCGCCCCCCGCAAGGCCCCGCCCAGCTTCGTCGTCGACATGCGCGCCGCCTCGCCGCTCGACTTCGGTCTCCGCGCCCAGCGCCCCGTCCCCACCGCTTCCGTCGGCTTCGCTGGAGCCCCCGTCGCCAAGGCCGAGCGCGCCAACGATCCCAGCTTCGCGCTGTCGCCCGCCGGCGCCTACGGCGACGCCGCCCTGCTCGACACCAACCGCTATTACGAGGGCCGCGGCGCGGTCAGCTACCGGTCCAACGCCGTCGTGGTCGGCGAGGGCGAGCACGCCGTCGATTCGGTCCGCGTCTCGGTGGCCAGCGTCGCGCAGGCCGGCCAGACCCGGCCCCTGGCCCTGGTTCGACCCGACGAGGACAGTTTCGAGGACCGCGAGGTCGACGTCACCGTGACCCGCGGCTGGCCGGCCGCCGTGTCGGTGGGCGCCGGCAAATACGCTCTCGACGTCACGCCGCACGCCGGCCTGGGTTTCGGCGGAGCCGGCGGCTCGGCCGAGGCGGGCGCCACCGTGCGGTTCGGCAAGAAGATGGGCGACCAGGTCGTCGATTCGCTGGGCGTCAGCGACGGACGCCAGTTCGGCGACCGTGGACGCTGGTATCTGTTCGCCGCCGCCAGCGGCCAGGCCGTCGGCCTGAACATGCTGCACGGCAGTGAAGGCGACTGGAGCGGGGCCGGCGTCAGCTCCGACGCCAGCAGCAAGCTGGTCGGCGACGGCCAGGCCGGCGTGGCCTGGCGCAAGGGTCCGATGCAGGCCTCGTTCGGCTATGTGCACCGCAAGATCAGGGCCAAGGACCAGATCATGGGCATGGCCACCCAGAAGGACGAAATGCTGGCCTTTTCGTTCAGCCTGAGGCCGCACTGGTAGACTGTCCCCGCCGGCGCGATGTGCTCGGCGCTTGAGTTTCGGGCTCAGATCATGCAGCTAGCGCCCGTACCGCCTGCACCCGGGCCCCTCATCCGAGCCACCAAGCGCCATGAGCGATAGCGAGCCCCCTCGCCCCCGCAAGATCCTGAGCCTGAAGAGCGGCGTCGCCGCGCCGGGCGGTCCGCCGCCGCTCGAGCGCATCCCGCGTCCGGCCGGCCACAAGCGCGTGGTGGTGAAGGCGCCGGAACCGCCGCCCGCGCCGCCGGCGACCGGCGACTTCAAGTGCAAGCCGTGCGGCACGCGCTTCGATCCGCCGACCGAGTTGGCCGACGAGGACTCGGTGCGCTGCCCGTCCTGCAACGCCCGCCTGGGCCTGGCGTCGGACTTCCGCGCCGAGCCGCCGAACGTCGACAAGCTGCGGGCCCGCTACCTCAAGAAATAGGCTCTTCCAAGTCTGGCCCCTTGCTGGCCCCCACGTCCGTCGGGGCCAGCGCCGCGGCCGGCGCGAGGATGGGATCCTTGACCGTCCGGCCGCGCGTCGACGGCGGGCGCTTGAACAGGCCGCGCCACAGGGGCTCGGGCGTCGGGATGGCGCTGGACCACAGCCGGCCGCTGATCGCCAAGGCCTCGGCGTCGTCGAAGGTCCGTTTCATCAGCGCGGTCTCGAACTTCATCATGTTGAAGTTCTCGAAGTCGGTCGGGATCGAGGCCGACCAGAGCGGCAGGTTGTGGCGGGCGCAGAATCCGGCCGCGACGCTCAGGGCCTGGCGGTACGAGAACCGCAGCATAGTCTCGAAGCTGCGGCCCATGATCGAGGTCACGCCCGGCGCCGTGGTGCGGGGCGAGGGGTCGAGCACGGTGTTGAAGATCACATAGACCCGGCCGCGCCGCAGGCGCTGGCCCAGCTCGCGCCAGCGCAGCAGGGCGTCGGGCATCAGGAACAGCGGCGCGGCGATGCCGCCGTCGGCGTGCATTTCCTGATAGCGCGCCATGCCGCCTTCGCCGTCCGGAGCCTCGACGTCGATCAGCTTGGGCGGAAACAGGCCGGGCAGGGTGGCCGAGGCCACCAGCACGTCGCGGAACAGCCGCAGGGCCGCCTCGTCGCCCTGGGCGGCGATCGCCCCCATGTCCCAGATCGTCGCCTTCTGGGTGTCCAGATTGGTGGTGGCGATCAGCAGGCGACGGCCGCGGGCGTGCTCGCGGGCCACGGCCTGGATCATCTCCAGGTCGATGAACAGCGCGACCAGGCTGTCCAGGGAGTCGCCCCGGAAAAGGCTCGGGCCCAGGGTCGGGCCAAGGCGCTTGAAGCTGAGCAGGTCGGCGGCGTGGCCGCCGACATAGGCGTCGGCGAGGCGGTCGTCCCAGGCCGGGCCCAGGAAGGCGAAGGGCGCGATCAGGGCGCCGGTGCTGACCCCGGTGACGATGGCGAACTCGGGCCGCGCCCCGGCCTTGGTCAGGCCGACCAGGGCCCCGGCCCCGAAGGCGCCGCCCGCCGCGCCGCCCGACAGGGCCAGGATGTTGAAGTCGCTCGCGCCCAGCAACGGCCGCAGCGGGGCCAGGCGATCGGCGACGTTGCGCAGGGCCTCGTCGGCCTCGTCGACGCTGAGCCGCACGCCCGGAAAGCCGACCGCCTCGACCTGGCTGTCGTGCTGGCTCGGCGGCGCCGGCAAACGCTTGCCGCGCTGGCCGTTCGTCGTGCGATCCCGGAAGAAGGTCTGGACGGTCTTTTTGGAATCCGGCGGGGTGTTCAAGGCGCGTCCAACTTACACTAGGTCAGGGGTGTCCGCTCGAGGTCAGGACCACCCCGACCAGCACGGCGGCGTAGTGCAGGCCGGCGCCGCCGATCACGTGACCGTGCCAGATCGCCCGCCGGAACTTCAGCCGCTTCATCAGGTAGAACACCGTACCCGTCGAATAGATCACGCCGCCGATCGCCAAAAGCAGCAGGGCCACCCAGCCCATGCCGGCGATCATCGGCTTGACGGCCACCAGGACCAGCCAGCCCAGGGCCAGGTAGAGGCCGACCCAGAAGCGCTTGTCCAGGCCCGGCAGGAACAGCTTGGCGGCCACGCCGATCCCGGCCACCGACCAGACGGCCGTGGTCATGCCGATCGCCCACCAGCCGTGCAGGTTCTGGGTGGTGAAGGGGGTGTAGGACGCGGCGATCATGATGAAGATGCCGGCGTGGTCGAAGCGGCGCAGCAGCGGGCGCCAGCGGGCCTTGGAGAAGTTGTAGGCGGTCGACAGCGACAGCATGGTGATCAGGCCGACCGTGTAGACGCCGATGGCCGCCACCTGGCTCAGCGAGCCCAGGCCGAACGCCAGGCCCAGCAGGATCCCGCCGCCCAGCAGGGCGCAGGCTAGGCCGGCCAGGTGCACCACCAAGTCGGCGCACTTGGCGCCGGGCGTCGGATAGTGCGTGGCCGGAACGCCGGTTGGATTGGTCGCCGGAACCTGGGTCTGGGTCGCCGTCGCGACGATGCTGGAAGTCTCTGTCATGGCCCGCCCACTGTACGCGCAATTGATGACATATAAACGCCGATCATCGTGGCTGGGATAGGGCCGTCGGGCGCATATTTCGGTCAGCCCAGCAGGCCGTGCGCCCCGTCCCAGGCCAGCTTGGCGCCCACCGCGATCAGCAGCACATAGATGACCCGGTAGAAGCCCTCGGCCGGCACGCGGCGCACCAGCCACACCCCGGCCCAGGTCGAGGCCAGGGCCAGGGGCAGCAGCACGGCCGCCGTGGTCAGCACCTGGGGCGTGAACTGGCCCAGGGCGATATAGGCCGGCACCTTCATCCAGTTGACCGTGGCGAAGAAGATGGCGCTGGTGCCGATGAACACGTCGCGCGGCAGGCGGCGGGGCAGCACGTAGATCTGGAACGGCGGGCCGCCGGCGTGGGCGACCTGGCTGGTGAAGCCGGCCACCGCGCCGCACAGGGCGCCTAGCCAGGGCCGGGCCGGGCCGGCCGCGACGGCCTCCGCGACCTTGACCGCCCGCTCGGCCCACAGGCGCTGCAGCGAAAAGGCGATCGAGATCAGGCCGATCGACAGCTCGACCGCCGCGACGGAGACCCGCGCCGCCAGCAGCCAGCCCAGGAAGATACCGACCGCCGCCGCCGGCAGCATCAGGATCAGCAGGCCCTTGTCCCAGGTCTTGCGGAACGACCAGACGCTGACGACGTCCTGGGCCAGCAGGATCGGCAGGGTGATGGCCGCGGCCAGCACCGGCGAGATGACCAGGGCCATCATCGGCACCGCCACCACCCCGATCCCGGCGAACCCGCCCTTGGCCAGACCCAGCAGGATCACCGCGGGAATGGCGACGGCGTAGAACAGGGGATCGGTCAGCATGGGCGCTGCTTAGCAGGATCATGGGCGATTTCCCAAGGGGGCGGTGCGGCGACCGCTTGCCCCCTACGGACCGCTTCGCGGTCGTCTTCCCCCAGAGGGGGAAGAGGGGCCGCCCCCGGCGCGGCGCGCGCGTCCTCCGCCCCCTTTGGGGGCGGACAGACCGCGAAGCGGTCAGGTGGGGGCAAGTGTTCACCGGCATGGCTCTTCATGCTCACGCGATCTCTCGCTGAGGGATGGAAAGGGTCGCGGAGCGCCGGACATCGTCCGGAGTTTGAAAAAGAATACCGTTTCGACGAAGCCCGATCGCTCCGCGCGGTCGTTATCCGGAAGCCTGTTAGGGCCTCGCCGCCTTGAAGCCTCCGACGGGCGGGCCAGGTCAACGAAACCCGGTCCCGGACCGCGAGCCTGTCACAGCCCGCCTGCTGCTAGGTCAGCCCTCACGCCACGCCGTTTCTGTGTTCCATGCCCGGCCGGCCCTGGAGACGAGAGGTTTGACAAGATCCCTACGCACGCGGATCCCGCCGCCGACAGAGCTTCCCGCTCGATCGCCCCCCGCCGCCGCATCGGTCGCTGGCCATGCGCCCTTTCCCTGCGACGAGGTGGGACAAGGATACGGGCGGTTTGGAGGGTGAGGCGCTGGCCATGCGCCCTTTCCCTGCGACGAGGTGGGACAAGGATACGGGCGGTTTGGAGGGTGAGGACCAAATCGGGTCGAGAAAGTTCAGGGCGTTGAAATCGTGGGGGTTTGTTGGCTGAACGCCGAGCATAAACCCCTTCCCTCCCCCTCGCGGGGAGGGTGCCCTGGCAGCGCCAGGGTCGGGTGGGGGGCTGCTGAGTCGGCAGAAAAGCCCCGCGTCCGACACCCTGCACCGATCCCCCACCCGTCGGCTTCGCCGCCACCCTCCCCACAAGGGGGAGGGACTGGGCGTTTGCCGGAACCGCCCCTGACGTCCTCCGCCAGCGGCGAGGCCGCGCCTTGAAACCTTGATGGCGAGCCTGCTCTGTCGTCTGGCCGTGTCAATGACGGCCCGAAGGGCCGCCGCGGGGCGGCCGGCCGGAGGCCGGTCATTGACACGGCCAGACGACAGAGCTCCGATCCACCAAGGCTTTAAGGCGTGGCCGCATCCGGGGCGGATGCTGGCTCCCGCCTAGCGGACGTTTCAAATGTCTGAGAAGGGTGGTTGTTGGCCCTCCCCGGATATAGCGTCACCGAAACTTTTGGGGGTGGCCGTTCATGATCGGATCTTTTTTAGTCGCTACGGCCATTGTGATAACTGCCCCACAAAGCCAACCCAGCAGCTGGCAGGGCGACGCAGACGCGCCGCAAACAATCGGTCTATGGAAGCTTAGTTGTCGCCGAGACGGCAATCTTTCAGGATGGAATTACGTCGAGGCGTGCGGCGCTCACATCGATCTGGGTGGCCAGCAACTGCTAGTTTCGCGATCGGCGACCGAGGCCTATACAGGCGTTTCGGGTCATACTTGTTCGACAACAGTCCAGATTTCTCTCGAAAAGATCCGCCGGGAGGCTCCAAATCGAGCACCTGTGCTGAAGAGAGCGTTGAGAAAGGCGCTCAGCCTCTATCGTATTCAGTGTCCCCAGGCGTCCAATTTTGCTGCGCCGCGTTTGGATGATCTTGAGTTAGAGCAGCTTTTGCTGAGGTCAGACGGCTTACTGGACCTTACTAAGCCCGAAAATTAGGCCGCCTGGACAGCTCGCCGCATGTGCAGGTGTCGAACGGGCGCCGGAAGCGGACGTCGCCAAGGGCGGGGAAGGGTCGAAAGCGGAAGCTGGCCTCCGCCACACCTCCCGACGTTCGCTCCTACCCCGCCGCCCCGCGGCTCTCCCACCCGTCCACGAACGGAAACCGCTCCGCCCAGAACGCCTCCAGCCTCGGATCGGCGTCCACGCGTCGCACCACCTCGCCCATCCGCGGCGCCACCGCGTAGAACCGCTTGCGCCGCGACCCCCAGCGGCTGACCACGGCGACATAGAGGTCCAGCACCGTCAGCTCATCGCCCAGCAGATAGCGGCCAGGGTCGAGCTGGCTCTCCATCATCCCCCAGCAGTCGGCGATCCGGTCCGCCGTCGCGGCCTTGATCCGCGCGCCGAGCTCGGCGTCCGGACCCGCCAGGCGCGAGGGATCGTCGCGCACCCAGAACAGCGAGTAGATCGCGGCCGGCACGAACACCATCCAGCGCAGGAACTGGCCGCGCAGGGGCGAATCGAGCGACGGAGCCAGCCGTGCTTGCGGGAAGCGGTCGGCCAGCCAGATCAGGATGGCGGCGCTCTCGGTGATCGTCTCGCCGTCGGGGGTGACCAGGGCCGGGATCTGTTTGAGCGGATTGACGCCCGCCACCTTGGCCCGCTGCGCCTCGCCCTCCCAGGTCGGCGCCTCGACCACGCTGTAAGGCTGCCCCAGCAGGGTCAAAGTCGCCTCGACGGGCACGGACCCCGAGCCAAGCGCGCCAAAGATGGTGTAAGCTTGATTCATCTTTCGTTACCCAATTTGCCCACAACATGTTGTGTGCTGCGACGTCGTGACCACTAGATGATCCCGACAGCTGCGGTACCAAGAGAGCCTAACCGACTGTCCGATTCGCGTCCGCCTGCCCTGGAGCCGTCCTCGATGTCCGCCAAGCTGATCACCACGCCCGGCCTGCTGACCCCCTCCGGCGCCTACAAGCCCTTCCGCTATCCGTGGGCCCACGAGTTCTGGAAGAAGCAGCAGCAGGTCCACTGGATGCCCGAGGAAGTGCCCCTCGGCGAGGACCTGAAGGACTGGGCGGTCAAGCTGAACGACAAGGAACGGAACCTGCTGACGCAGATTTTCCGCTTCTTCACCCAGAGCGACATCGAGGTCGCCGACAACTACATGGAGCGCTACGGCCGGGTCTTCAAACCCACCGAAGTGAAGATGATGCTGTCGTCGTTCGCCAATATGGAGACCATCCATATCGCGGCCTACGCGCTGCTGCTCGAGACCATCGGCATGCCGGAGAGCGAATTCGGCGCGTTCATGGAATACCAGGCCATGCGCGACAAGCACGACTTCATGCAGAAGTTCGGCGTCGACTCCAACGCCGACATCGCCCGCACCCTGGCCATGTTCGGCGGCTTCACCGAAGGCCTGCAGCTGTTCGCCTCGTTCGCGATGCTGATGAACTTCCCGCGCTTCAACAAGATGAAGGGCATGGGCCAGATCGTCTCGTGGTCGATCCGCGACGAGAGCCTGCACTGCGAAGGCATCATCAAGCTGTACCACACGTTCAACAAGGAGACCGGCGCGGTCACCAAGGCCGTGGCCGACGACATCGTCGACTGCTGCAAGACCGTGGTCACCATGGAGGACGCCTTCATCGACCTGGCCTTCGAGGCCGGCGAGATCCAGGGCATGACCCCGGACGACATCAAGAAGTACATCCGCTTCATCGCCGACTGGCGCCTGCGCCAGCTGGCCTTGCCGGAAGTCTACGGCATCAAGGAAAACCCGCTGCCCTGGCTGCAGTCGCTTCTGTCGGGCGTGGAGCACGCCAACTTCTTCGAGGCCCGGGCCACGGAATATTCCAAGGCCGCCACCCGGGGCCAATGGCACGGCGCGGAAGGCGTGTGGTCGAGCTTCGACAACATGCTGACCAAGCGCTCTGAGAACACCCTGCCGGCAGAATAAGAGCAGGGACAACGGGGATAACATGCCGCCGCCCTCGAAAGGGGGCGGCGTTTCTTTGTCTGGAGTTTGGTGATGACGCGGATTGCGGTGATCGGACCGGGCGCGGTGGGCGGCGTGATCGCCGCGTGGCTGGCCCAGAACCCGGACCTGACGGTCGAGGTCTGCGCGCGCACGGCGTTCGACCGGCTGGAGGTCGAGACCCCGGGCGGACCGCTGAGCGCGAGCCCGCGCGTGCTGACCGCGCCGGACCAGGCGTCCCCCGTCGACTGGGCGATCATCACCACCAAGACCTATGACGCGGCGGCGACGGGCGGCTGGCTGGCGCGCCTGGTCGGGCCGGACACCCGCGTGGCGGTGCTGCAAAACGGCGTCGAGCATGTCGAGCGCTTCAGCGCCTACGTCGCCGCCGAGCGGATCACCCCGGCCGTCGTCGACATCCCGGCCGAACGCGGCGCGCCCGGTCGCGTGCGCCAGCGGCGCGACGGCTCGATCCTGGTTCCGGAAGGGGCGGTGGGGCAGGCCTTCGTGGCCCTGTTCGCCCACACCCCGATCGCGGTCTCCACGACGCCGGACTTCAAGACCGCGGCCTGGAAGAAGCTGGCCCTGAACTGCGCCGGGGCGGTCAACGCCCTGACCCTGCGGCCCTCGGGCGTGGCCCGGCGCGAGCCGATCGCCGACCTGATGCGGGCCCTGGTCGGCGAATGCGTGGCGGTGGGACGGGCCGAAGGGGCGGACCTGCCGCCCGACCTGCCCGACGCCGTGGTCGAAGGTTATCGCTCGGGACCGGCCGACGGGGTCAATTCCCTGCACGCCGACCGGGCGGCGGGCCGGCCCATGGAGCTGGACGCCCGCAACGGCGTGATCGTCCGCCTGGGCGCGCGGCACGGGATCGTCACGCCGGTCAATGCGATGGTCGTGGCGCTGCTGGAGGCGGCGGCGGAGGGGTAGGCGCGTGGTCCTCGTCCTTCGACAGGCTCAGGATGAGGACCAAGCGCAGGCGGCGGCGGTAGAAAACCTCATCCTGAGCCTGTCGAAGGACGAGGTTTTCGCTCCCGTGTCAGGTGGCTTTACGGCCGGTCCTTCTTGGGGATCGCGGCGACCTGTTCGGTAGAGAGCTTGGTGATGCTCTTGGCCATGATCGGCATGGCCATGCCGAAGCCGTCGGAGACCCGCAGATCGAGGTCCAGCGGACCGCAGACCGTGTCGGGGCCGCGCACGATCGACACCAGGTGCACGCCCGGCGAGGTCAGCATGCTGGTGCCGTGCGACAGGTCGACCTGATAGACGTCGCGATTGCGGACCTTCAGATAAAGAGTGTCGCGGTCGGGGGCGCTCCAGTTGTCCCAGTCGGACAGCGAGAAGCAGGTGCGGGCCGGGCGGGGTTTGGTCTGGGCGGCCGGATCGGCGAACGCCGGGGCGGCGGCCAGGAGGGCCGCCGTCAGCAGTCCGGCCTTGAGCATGGAGCGAGCGTTCATGACGGTCTTCCTCGACTGGGTCCCTCGCCACGCAGATTGGTCCCCGCCGCACGGAAGTCAATGTGTGCGGTTACACGCAGTGGGGCCGGCCGGGACTCAGAAGTCGGCCAGGCGCTCGCCGCGATACCGCCGTCCCGGCAGGTTCGCCGACCCCGCCGTCGCGACCTCCTCGGCCGACATCCGGGTCACCTTCGACACGCCCAGCGGCATGTTCATGGAGGCGGTGAGGAACAGGTTCACGTTCAGGTCCGCGGCGGCGCACACCATCCGGTTCTTCGAACCGACGTTCAGCCGCGCGGCGGGCGAATTCAGCTGCCGGATCGGACGGGCCAGGTCGATGCGATAGAAATCCGACTGTTGGGTCTTCAGCAGGATGGTGTGGTCGTCGATGGCGACCCAGTCGGCGACCTTGGTCCCCTCGAAGCAGTCGCGGGCCGCGGACGGTTCGGCGGCGAAGGCGGCCGAGGTCAAGGCGCAGGCCAGGCTGGCGGCGCCGATCGACAGGGCGCGGAGGGTCGTCTTACCGGTCATCGTCGGCTCCTTGGCGTCAGGTCCGGTTACTGTGAACCTTGGCGCCAAGGAGTCAACCTCCGGTGTTCTAGGCCTTGGCCGGCTCCTCGTCCGGGACGACGTCGTCCAGCTCGCCCTCCCACTTGGCGACCACGGCGGCGGCCACCGAATTGCCGACCACGTTGGTGGCGCTGCGGCCCATGTCCAGCAGATGGTCGACGCCCAGGACCAGGGCGATCCAGGTTTCGGGCAGGCCGAAATAGGTCAGGGTGGCCATGATCACCACCAGCGAGGCGCGCGGCACGCCGGCGATGCCCTTGGAGGTGACCATCAGCAGCAGCAGCATGAAGATCTGCTGCTGGACGGTCAGGTGCACGCCGTGGGCCTGCAGGATGAACATCGTGGCGAAGGTGCAGTAGAGCATCGAGCCGTCGAGATTGAACGAATAGCCCAGCGGCAGGACGAACGAGACGATGCGGCGGCGGATGCCCAGCTTGGGCAGGGCGTCGAGGATGCGCGGATAGGCGGCTTCCGAGCTGGCGGTCGAGAAGGCCAGCAGGGCCGGGTCGCGGATGATGCCGAACAGGGGGATGGCCCGCTTGCCCAGCACGATGAAGGCCGCGATGAACAGCAGCAGCCAGAGCGTGGCCATGGTGGCGTAGAAGCCGACCACGAACTTGCCGTAGACCACCAGCATCGAGATGCCCTGGTCGGCGATGGTCGAGGCCAGGGCGCAGAAGATCGCCAGCGGGGCCAGCTTCATCACGAAGCCGGTGACCTTGAGCATGATCTGCGCGCCCTGCTCGGCCAGCTCCAGGATGTGCGGGGCCTTGTTGTCCAGCGAGGCGACGGCGGTGCCGACGAACAGCGAGAAGACGACGATCTGCAGGATCTCGTTCTTGGCCAGGGCGTCGAAGATCGAGATCGGCACCAGGTGGGTCAGGAAGCCCTGCAGGGTGAAGGTCTCGGTCGAGGCGGCCGGCGCGTTGGCGGCGACGTTGGTCGCCTCGTTCAGCACCAGGCCCGCGCCCGGATGCAGCAGGTGCACCATGAACAGGCCCAGCAGCAGCGAGACGGCCGAGGCGCTGATGAACCAGCCCATGGTCTTGGCGCCGATCCGGCCGACGGCGGCGGCGTCCTCCATGTGGGCGATGCCGGCCACCAGGGTGGTGAAGACCAGCGGGGCGATGATCATCTTGATCAGCCGCAGGAACAGGTCGGTCCCCATCTTGAACCACTTGACCGCCTCGGCGGTCTGGGCGGCGTCGAGATACTGGTTGCAACCCCAGCCGACCAGGACCCCGAGGACCATGGCGGCGATGATCAGAAAGGCGAAACGTCTATTCATGGGCTCCCCCCTCGAGCGCGGGGCTCGAGCGAATTGGTCGAGGCGACCTTAAGCAAAGGATTGGGGGCAAGCTTTCCGCTCGCTCGCCCGTCGCCCTGGTCGTTACGACCCTTGTGGCCGACGAAATCGGCTTCGTCCATGCCCTGGAGCCCACCGACCAGCCCTGGCCTGGAAAAGCCGCCGGAACGCTGATATAGGGCGCCATGTCAAACCAAGAAAAAGCAATCGCCGTCGTTGAGCAGCTCAACGAAGAATACGAACGCGCCGTCGACGCCCTGCGGACCGCGCTTCGCGCCTATCTCGAACATGGAACCCGGCCCGACCCGCAAGCGCGGTTCGACGGCACGTTCGCCTATCCCCAGCTGCGGCTGATCTACGATCCCGAGGCCCTGCCGCCCAAGCTGGCGCGCTCCTACGCCCGGGTCAGCCGGCCCGGCGTCTACGCCACGACGATCACCAAGCCCAACCAGTTCAAGGACTACCTGGTCGAGCAGCTGACCCTGCTGCTCAACGACTTCGAGGTCGAGATCGAGATCGACCGCTCCAACCAGGAGATCCCCTATCCCTACGTGCTGGACGCCACGATCGACCTGAACCAGGCCGACGTCCGCTCCGAGGACATCGCCCGCTTCTTCCCGACCACCGACCTGGCCTTCATCGGCGACGAGATCGCCGACGGGGTGTGGAGCCCGGCGATGGAGGAGCACCGGCCGCTGGCCCTGTTCGACGGCCTGCGCACCGACTTCTCGCTGGCCCGCCTGCGCCACTACACCGGCGCCCCGGCCGAGCACGTCCAGCAGTTCATCCTGTTCACCAACTACCATCGCTATGTCGACGAGTTCGTGCGCTGGGGCATCGAGCAGCTGGCCCTGCCGGACAGTCCCTACGAGGGCCTGTCCTGCTCGGGCGGGCTGATGATCACCGCCAACACCGCCAATCCCGAACTGGCGGTGGCGGAGTCGACCTGGCGCAAGCACCAGATGCCGGCCTACCACCTGATGGGCAAGGACGGCACGGGGATCACCCTGGTCAACATCGGCGTGGGTCCATCCAACGCCAAGACCATCTGCGACCACCTGGCGGTGCTGCGCCCGCAGGCCTGGCTGATGATCGGCCACTGCGGGGGGCTGCGCGACACCCAGACCATCGGCGACTACGTGCTGGCCCACGCCTATCTGCGCGACGACCATGTGCTGGACGCCGTCCTGCCGCCGGAGATCCCGGTGCCGTCGATCGCCGAGGTCCAGCGCGCCCTCTACGACGCCTCCAAGGCGATCAGCGGCGACTCGGGTGATCAGCTCAAGAAGCGCTTGCGGACGGGCACGGTGGTCACCACCGACGACCGCAACTGGGAACTGCGCCACAGCCTCTCGGCCCTGCGCTTCAACCAGAGCCGGGCCGTGGCCATCGACATGGAAAGCGCCACCATCGCCGCCCAGGGCTACCGCTTCCGGGTGCCGTACGGGACCCTGCTGTGCGTGTCGGACAAGCCGCTGCACGGCGAGATCAAGCTGCCCGGCCAGGCCAACGCCTTCTACGAGCGGGCCATCAGCCAGCACCTGCAGATCGGCATCCTGACCTGCAAGCTGCTGCTGGAGGAAGGTCCGAACCTGCACTCGCGCAAACTGCGGGCGTTCGACGAGCCGCCGTTCCGGTGATGGATGTCGGGGGCAGGTGGCTCACCCACTTGCCCCCACCTGACGGCTTCGCCGTCTGTCCGCCCCCGTAGGGGGCGGAGGACGCGTCCGCGCCGACGTCCTCTTCCCCCTGTGGGGGAAGACGGTCGCGAAGCGACCCGTAGGGGGCAAGTGTTCGCCGCCGCTAGTCCTTCAGAAATTCCGTAATCACCTCGGCCAGCGCCGGCTCCATCACCGCGCTCAGGTGATCCCCCGGAACCCTCACGCCGCGCGCGTCAGGCATCATCCCCGCCAGCCCCTCGACCGAACCGTTGTCGTCGTCGCGCTGTCCGGCCACCACCAGGGCCGGCACGTCGATCGCCGCGATCTCCTCGGCGCTGGTCGCCGCGAACGAGGTCAGCACGCCCAGCATCGCCTCCGGCCTGAGGCCGCCGGCCGCCATCATCGCGTGGACCCGCCGGCCGGCCCTCGGGTCCTGGGCCGCGTCGCCGTGGCGGATGCTGTCCTCGAACATCGCCGCCCGGGCACCCGCCTCCATCAGGCCGCGATCGCCCATGCCGCCCAGGACCAGCCTTCTCGGCCGCGCCCCGCGCACCAGCATCCGCACGGCCGTGCGCGCGCCCAGCGAATAGCCGACCAGGTCGTAGTCCTTCAGGTTCAGGTGGGCGAGCAGCGCCTCCTGGTCCATGGCCAGCACGTCGCGCGGCCAGGCCGCCGGGGCGGTCGGGGCGTCCGAACGGCCGTGGCCGCGCAGGTCCGGGGCGATCACCCGGCGGCCGGTCGCGGCCACGGCCGCGGCGATCCCCGGCAGGAACCAGTTGGTCTCGGCGCTGGCCAGGAACCCGTGCAACATCAGGGTCGGCCAGCCCGCCCCCCCCGGAACCGCACAGGGTGCGGTACCCCAGGGAGACGCCGTCGAAGCTCTGGAAGCGGTGCAGCTCGGTCATGAGGGCAGAGTGGCGCCGTGGGGATTGTGCGGCCAGCCCCTTAGATCCGCTCATCCCGGCGAATGCCGGGCCCCAGATCCCTTGGCGGGGTGGATGACTGGAAGCGCTCGGAGCTTTTGGCGCGAGCCTCAAAGCCATTCCATCTGGGTCCCGGCATTCGCCGGGATGAGCGGTGTTTAGGATGTCTCGCTTTCGTCACCCCGTGGCGCTAACAAGCCCGCCATGACTCGTCACATCGTTCTGCAAGGCGTCGAGAACTTCCGCGATTTCGGCGACTACGCCGCCGGCGAGGGCCGGCTGAAGAAGGGCGTGCTGTTCCGCGCCGCCCACCAGGCCGAGGCCACCGACGACGATCTGGTCGCCATGGCCGGGCTGAACCTCCGCACCATCGTCGACCTGCGCCGTCCCAACGAGCGCCAGCGCGATCCGTCGCGGCGCTGGGCGGGCTTCGCCGCCGAGGTGATCGACAACGACCTGGGCGTGACCGGCGAGGATCCCTGGCACGCCTTCCTGCGCGGTTCGGACCTGTCGGTGGAGTCGATCCGCGGCTACCTGGTCGAGTATTACGGCCGGGCGCCGTTCGCGGAACGGCACCTGGACCTGTTCCGCCGCTACTTCCAGGCGCTGGCCGCCGCGCGCGGCCCCGTGCTGATCCACTGCGCGGCGGGCAAGGACCGCACCGGCTTGCTGGCCGCCCTGACCCACCACGTGGCCGGGGTGGGCGACGACGACATCGTCGACGACTACCTGCTGACCAACGACGAGGAGCGCTTCGCCCGCCGCGGGCCGAAGGTGGCCGACCGTCTCGAGGCCGAGCTCGGCCGCCGGCCGTCCGACGCGGCGATGCGCGCGGCCCTGGGCGTCGAGGCCGACTACCTGGCCACGGCGTTGGCGGCGATGAAGGCGCGCTACGGCTCGATCGACGGCTATCTGGAACAGGCGATCGGACTGGACGCGGCGGGCCGCGAGGCCGTGCGGGCGCATATCCTGCTCTGAACGGACGCGTCGTTTGAAGGGGTGACAAACGCCCGTTTCAAAGCCACGCTCCGCCCAAGCCGCCGCGCCAGACGACGGCCAGTGACGAGGGTGGAACGGCATGAGTGAGTTTTCGGCCGCCGCGGCGGCTCCGGCCAGCGGCGAGCCTGTCGCCCCGCTGAAGTCGGGCCTGCCGGGCGGCGCCCTCGCCTGGATCCTGCAGCAGGGCGCGCGCGACCCCTATGTGATCCTGATCACCATCTACATCTTCTCGCCCTACTTCTCGCGGGTGCTGGTCGGCGACCCGGTCGCGGGCCAGGCCCTGGTGGCCAACATCTCCACGACCTACGGCCTGCTGACCGCCCTGACCGCGCCGTTCCTGGGGGCGATGATCGAGCAGTACGGCCCTCGCAAGCCGATGCTGGGGATCGTGCTGGGGATCATGGTCCCGGCCCTGGTCGCCCTGTGGTGGGCGATGCCCGCCGGCGGCCTGCCGCTGATGGCGACCAGCGCCCTGCTGATCGTGCTGGGCCTGGTCTATAACTGGGGCGACGTGCTGAGCAATTCGCTGCTGGGCCGCGCCGCCGGCGCCGTCCCGGGCCGCGCCGCCCTGATCTCCGGCCTCGGCTACGCCCTGGCCAACGGCCTGTCGGTGGCCCTGCTGATCTTCATGCTCTGGGGCATGGTGCTGCCCGGCCAGGTCGACTGGCCCGGCGTGCCGCACGCCCCGCTGTTCGGCCTGGACCCGGCCAAGAACGAGCCCAGCCGGATCTCCGGCCCGATGGCGGCGGCGGTGATGCTGCTGGGCGCGATCCCGTTCTTCCTGTGGACCCCCGACGCCGTCCGCACCGGCCGCAGCTGGATGGACAGCCTGCGGGCGGGGATCGCCATGCTGCGCGACATCTTCGGCAACCTGCGCGGCCATCGCGACGTCGCCGTCTTCCTGAGCGCGCGCATGCTCTACAACGACGGCATGACGGCGCTGCTGGTGTTCGGCGGGCTGCTGGCCGCCGGCCTGATGCGGTGGGGCGCGCTGGAGATGCTGGCCTACGGCATCTCGCTGAGCATCTTCGGGGTGATCGGCGGCCTGGCCGCCCCCTGGTTCGACCGCGTGCTGGGGCCGCGCAAGGCCGTCCAGCTCGAGATCGCCGGCTGCCTGGCGGTGCTGGTCGCCACCCTGGGCATGAGCCGCGAGAAGATCCTGTACTTCTGGTCCTACGACCCGGCGGCCCACGCGCCGATCTGGGGCGGACCGCTGTTCCGCACCGCGCCGGAGCTGATCTATCTGGGCCTGGGCCTGCTGATCGCGGTGTTCGTCACCGCCCAGTACGCGTCCAGCCGCACCCTGCTGATCCGCCTGTGCCCGCCCGACAAGACCGCCGCCTTCTTCGGCCTGTACGCCCTGTCGGGCACGGCCACGGTGTGGCTGGGCTCGCTGCTGGTGGCCCTGGCCACGGCGATCTTCAAGAGCCAGGTCGGCGGCTTCCTGCCGATCGCCGTCCTGCTGGGGCTGGGATTCTGCGGCCTGTTCCTGGTGCGGGGCGGCGACCCGGAGACCTGATCCGGCGGCCCCTAAGTCGTAGCGTCTGAGGGCCAGCGGCGGTATCACCCGCCGATGCGTCATGTCGTCCTCATCAGCGCCCCCTGGCGCGACCCGGTCTGGGCCGCGGCCCCGTGGCGGGACGAGCCGTTCGCCTGCGCGATGATCTCCGGCGGCCAGGCGGGACGGTGGTCCTACCTGCTGCGCGACCCGGACGCGACCCTGACGGTGACCGCCGACGACCCTCGCGATCCCTTCGAGGCCCTGGCCCAGCTGGTCGGCCCGCCCCAGGCCATGGACCCCGACGGCCCGCCGTTCCAGGGCGGGGTGGCGGGCCTGGCCGCCTACGAGCTGGGCGACCGGGTCGAGCATCTGGATCTGCCGCGCACCGGCTGGCCCGACCTGGCCTGCGCCCGCTATCCGGCCCTGCTGGCCTTCGACCACCTGCAGCGCCGGGTGCTGGCGATCGGCCGGGGCGGATCGCAGAGCTTCGCGCGGGTCCGCGCCGAGGCAGCCCTGGGCTGGCTGAACGCCGACTCGCCGGACCTGCACGAAGGAACACTGTGCGAGGCGCTGAGCGTCAGCGCCGACGAAGCCTACGAGGCGGCGGTGGCCGACGTGGTCGAGCGCATCGTCGGCGGCGAGATCTTCCAGGCCAACATCGCCCGCGCCTGGACCGGCCGTCTGGCGGCCGGCGCCCATCCGTTCGACCTGTTCGCCCGCCTGCGCGCCGACAGCCCCGCGCCCTTCTCGGCCTATCTGCGCCTGCCGGGCCGGGCCCTGGTGTCCAATTCGCCCGAGCGGTTCCTGAAAGTGACGGCCAAGGACGGGGCGGGCGACCTGACGATCGAGACCCGGCCGATCAAGGGCACCCGCCCGCGCGGGGCCGACCAGGCCGAGGACGCCCGGCTGATGGCCGAGCTGTCGGCCAGCGCCAAGGACCGGGCCGAGAACCTGATGATCGTCGACCTGATGCGCAACGACCTGGCCCGGGTCAGCCCGCCCGGCAGCGTCGCGGTCCCCGAGCTGTTCCGGGTCGAGACCTTCGCCAACGTCCATCACCTGGTCTCGACGGTGACCGGCCGGCTGGCCCCCGGCCTGGCGGCGGCCGACCTGCTGCGCGCGGCCTTTCCGCCCGGCTCGATCACCGGCGCGCCCAAGGTCCAGGCCATGAAGGTCATCGCCCAGCTGGAGACGGCGCGCGGACCCTATTGCGGCTCGCTGTTCTGGGCCGGGGTCGACGGGGCGCTGGAGTCCAGCGTGCTGATCCGCACCGTCGGCCTTGAACAGGACCCGCCCGAACAAGAGGATGGCGGATGGCGTTTGGAGGCGAGGGCCGGAGCGGGCATCGTGGCCGACAGCGATCCCCATGCCGAGCGCCTGGAGACCGAAGCCAAGTTCGCCGCCCTGCGCCGGGCCCTGATGGAGCCGCCCCGCGGATGACAGCCTTTCCTCTAGACGCCGCCTTTCCCCTGGACGACCGGGGCCTGCTGCTGGGCGACGGCCTGTTCGAGACGATGCTGTGGACCGGCGAGGACCTGCCGCATCTCGACGCCCACCTGGCGCGCATGGCCGCCGGCTGCGAGACCCTGGGCCTGCCGGCCTTCGACCTGGACGAAGCCCGCGCGCGCTGCCTGGCCGCGCCGGGCGAGGCCGGGCTGGGCGAGATCCGCGCCGCCGTGCGCCTGACCCTGACGGCCGGCTCCGGGGGGCGGGGCCTGGATCGGCCTGCCGCGCCCGTGCTCCGCCTGGCGGCCAGGGCCGCCGCCGCGCCGCCCGTGACGACGCCGGTCGACCTGGTCCTGGCCAAGACCCGCCGCAACGAGGGCTCGCCCGCCGCCCGGCTCAAGACCCTGTCCTATCTCGACAACGTCCTGGCCCGGGCCGAGGCCAAGGCGGCCGGCGCCGACGAGGCGGTGATGCGCAACAACCACGGCGACCTGACCTGCGCGGCGG
Organism: Caulobacter sp. Root1455; assembly: GCF_001426905.1. Taxonomy (GTDB): domain Bacteria; phylum Pseudomonadota; class Alphaproteobacteria; order Caulobacterales; family Caulobacteraceae; genus Caulobacter. Next base: position 518,282 of record NZ_LMFQ01000001.1, on the reverse strand, counting down.
CCGCCAACCTGTTCTGGATCATCGAAGGGCGGCTGTTCACCCCCGCCCTGCATTGCGGCGTGCTGAACGGCATCGCCCGGGGGCGGGTGCTGGAGGCGGCGCGGACCCTGGACGTCGAGGTCCACGAGGTGGCGACCGGCGCCGAGGCCCTGGACGAGGCCGAGGCGGTGTTCCTGACCAACAGCCTGATCGGCGTGCGCCCGGCCCGGCGGTTCGAGGGCGAGACCTTCGGTCCGCACGCCCTGGTCGAACGCCTGGGCCAGGCCGTCACTGCTTGACGCGCGCCACCTGGTCGGAGAGCCGCGGCCGCAGATAGAAGGTGCGGCGGAAGGTCATGGTCTGGGGGATGACCAGCTTGAACACCGAGTCGTAATCGTAGCTGGCCTTGCTCATGATCACGCTCTGGCCGGCCGGCAGCACGCTGGGCGGGATGTCGACGATGGCGTTGGCCGCGGGGCAGTTGGCCGGCGCGTTCGACTTTTCCGACCAGACCACCACGTCCTTGCCGGCGGCGTCGGAGGCGATGCTGACGATGCACATCCGCAGGGTGGCGGTGGGAAAGGGCGCCATCAGCACGTTGCCGACGCTGAAGACGTCGTCGCGACGGGCGTCGGTGAACTTCTGGTCGCGGGCCACCACGTCGCCGATCGAGGCGGTCAGGTGGCTCAGGCGCCGTTGGGCCATCATCGCCTCGGTCAGCTCGGCCATGCCGAAATAGAAGATCATCAGCACGGGGAGGATCAGGGCGAATTCGACGGCCGAGACCCCTCGGCGGTCGCGCCAGAAGCTGGAGAGACGACGGGTCATGGGGGGTAGGGCTCGTTGGTGAACACCGCCGCGAACGTGACCTCGCGATCGCCGGACGAACCGGCGACGGCGTCCTCCAGCAGCGGGGTGATCAGGGGCCACTTGTAGTAGCCGCGCACCAGGACGATCGCGTTGGGGCCGCCGGGATCGAAGCTGGTGGCGCCGGGCAGGGGCTTGGGCAGGTCCTTGGTCTGGGCGAACGAGGGCAGGACGCGGACGTCCAGGGTCAGGGCCGACGCGCAGGACGCGCCCAGCCAGGACATCTCGTTGCAGACGTCCTGATGGAAGGAGGCGGCGTTGCCGCCGCTGGTCTGCAGGGTTCCGGTGCGGATCGTGCGGTCGACGTTGCTCAGCGCGTTTTCCAGGCTCATCGACACCAGGAAGGTGAGGCCCAGCTCGATGATCGCGAACACCAGGATCAGGAAGGGGATGGCGACGAAGGCGAACTCGATCGCCGCCGCGCCGTCGTCGGCGCGGGCGAAGCGGCGCAGCAGACCCAGGCGGGCCAGAAGCTGGCGATGGTGTCGGGCTCGATCGGCCATGGCGGCGTCCGCGTCAGCGCCTTCTGGGAACGTCAGGCCGGACAATCTAGGCCGGGCGTCCCTAATCGTTGGTTTAGGTCGGGGACTTTACGGGACGGCGGCGGCCGGGGCGGGCGCGGCCGGGGCGTTCGTGGCGCCCAGCAGCGAGCAGCGATCGCCGCAGGCGTAGGTCGCGGCGCTGAGGCCGCGCTGGACGACGACCGCCTGGGTCGGAACGTCGGAGACCACCACGTCGCGGTCGGCCAGGGCGCGTCCGCGCGCGTCGAAGGCCAGGATGGTGGTCGCGCCGGCCTTCTTGCCCAGCACCACCAGGGTCCGCTCGTTGACCAGGCTGACGTCGGCCACCGACGGGTCGCCCACCACGATGTCGCGCACCGGCCCGCTCAACACGATGCGCGCGGCGGCGCCGGCGCTGACCGACAACGGCGCGGCCGGGGGCGCGACCGGGCTGTCGGCGAGCGCGACCGTGGCGATCGAGAGGCTCAGACCGGCGCAGAGGGCGAGAGTCAGGCGGCGCATGAAGATGTCTTCCCAGCTTTGTGCACGACGAAAATGCCTTGGAATGGTCAATAAAGAACTAAGCGCGCCGCCCGTGTATTCTTTCCGACATTTGAGAAAACGTTGTCGCGCAAGGGGTTTTCATGCTCCGACTATCGGCATAGTTAAGAGAAGATAATGGTAAATCAAAATAAACCATCGAAAAAAAATGCGAAACCATCCGCGTTTACTGGCCATTAAGCGAACTGGGTGAAGTTGATCGTGTTTTCGGGGGTGAGCAAGTCGACACGGCTTGAAAGCCCAGATCCACTTACTGACCAGGAGATCCAACATGTCGAAGTTCGTCACCCGCTTCCTGAACGATGAATCCGGCGCGACCGCCATCGAGTATGGCCTGATCGTCGCCCTGATCGCCGTCGTGATCGCCACGATCGTCACCACGCTCGGCACCAACCTGAAGACCACCTTCACGAACGCCAACGCCAAGGTTGAAGCCGCCAACAGCGCCGCCAACTAAGGCCAAGCCGTCCCGAAAAGAGGGCCCCGGTGGAAACGCCGGGGCCTTTTTTGCGTCTGGAGCCCCGCATCGGGGCGGGCGCCCTCCGGCGGCGCGGCCGCTTCAACGTCCGCTTCGACGCCCTTTTCAACGCCCCCTTCAACGATTGCTTCACGCGATTGGCCCAGGGTGGGGCCGATCCCATCAGGCTAGGCCGCCATGCAGACCTTTCAGTTCGCCCTGCTGCTCATCTTCCCCGCGCTGGTCGTCGTGGCCGCGCTGAAGGACGTCACCAGCTACACGATCCCCAACTGGATCTCCCTGGCCCTGATCGCCGCCTTCGCGCCGGTCGCCCTGGTCAGCGGCGCCTCCCTGGCGACCCTGGGCCTGTGCCTGGCCGCCGGCCTGGTCGCCCTGCTGGCCGGCATGGGGATGTTCGCGGCCGGCTGGGTCGGCGGCGGCGACGCCAAGCTGTTCGCGGCGTCCGTCCTGTGGCTGGGCTGGCCCGCGGCCCTGCCGTTCATGTTGATCACCGGCATGGCCGGCGGCGCCCTGACCCTGGGCATTCTCAGCCTGCGGTCGGGCTGGTTCGAGCCGGTCCTGGCCGGCAGCCCCGCCTGGATCCGCAAGCTGGGCGCCAAGGACGGCGACATCCCTTACGGCGTGGCCATCGCGGTCGGCGCCCTGGCGGCCTTTCCGCAAGGCGCCCTGACCCTGGCCGTCGGCGTCTAGCGACGCCCCTGGGCGCCCCGCGTCAGCCTGTCGCGCCCCGGCCCCCGCCTTTGGAGCGCTGCCTTTAGCCGCTGTTAACCATGGCCGCGCGAGTGTGCGACGCGGCCAGAAGGGCCGTTCGACGAATCGTGCGTGATCGCCTGAAGGCGGCTCGCCCCGACCTGTATTTCCGTCGTTAGAGCCCGACCGTATGAACCCTCTTCGCGTCATGATCGTTTTGGTCGCCGCCGTCGCGGCCATCGGCCTGGCCGTGGTCATGCAGAAGGCGATGGGCGGCAAGCCCGCGCCGGCTCCGGTCGCGGAAGCCGCGCCCTCCAACAAGCCCATGACCCAGGTCCTGGTCGCCAAGCGCGACCTGGCGATCGGCGACCGCCTGGCCGCCGGCGACGTCGCCTGGCAGCCCTGGCCGTCCGACGCGGTCAACGCCGCCTTCATCACCAACGGCGCGGCCGAGCCCGTTCCGACCAAGGCCACGGCCAAGGCCGCCAAGGCGGTCGGCGAGGCGGCCGGGACCATGATCGGCGGCGTCACCCCGGAAAAGGCCGTCGAGGGCGCGATCGTGCGCGACCCGATCCTGTCCGGAGAACCCATCACCGCCCGCAAGATCGTCCGCGGCGGCGAGGGCGGCTACCTGTCGGTGGTCCTGGGCCCCGGCAAGCGCGCCATGGCCGTGCCGGTCACCTCCGAGACCGCGGTCGGCGGCTTCATCCTGCCCGGCGACCGTGTCGACGTCATCCAGACCCGCGAGGCGCAGAGCGTCGGCGAGGGCGACGGCGCCTCGGTCAAGCAGACCATCGCCGAGACCATCGTGCAGAATGTCCGCGTGCTGGCCCTCGACCAGACCACGGCGGCCGAGAAGGACGCCAAGACCATCGTCGCCTCCACCGCCACCCTCGAGGTCGGCCCGATCGAGGCCGAAGCCCTGACCCGCGCTAAGGCCGGCGGCCCGGTGACCCTGACCCTGCGGGCCTACACCGACCTGGGCGGTCCCTCCGGTCTGGCCGCCCCGTCGCAAGATTCCGCCGTCGTCCGCATCAATCGCGGCGGCCAGACCTCCAGCATCTCGGTCCGCCCATGATCCGCCGGCTCCTTTCCGCCTCGCTCGCGGCCGTCCTGGTCCTGGCGCCCTCGACCGTCGTCCTGGCCGACGGCCCGGCGGCCGGCACCCATCTGTACGGGGCGCCCGCCCGCGTCGCGCCCCGCCCCGCCCCGACGTCGGTCATGGCGCCGCCGGCCGAACAGGTGCTGCGCATCGATCTCACCGCCTCGGGCGCCCAGAGCCTGAACCTGTCGCGCGGCAAGTCGGCGATCATCGAGCTGCCGGTCGACGTGCGCGACATGCTGGTGACCAATCCGGCCGTGGCCGACGCGGTGCTGCGCGGACCGCGCCGCGTCTACGTGCTGGGCATGGCCCTGGGCGCGACCGACGCGGTGTTCTTCGACGCTTCGGGTCGGAAGATCCTCAGCCTGGCCATTCGGGTCGAGCAGGACTCCACCGCCCTGGAGGAAACCCTGCGCCGCGTGCTGCCCAACGCCCACATCCAGGTGCAGTCGATCCGCGACAGCGTGATCCTGACCGGAGCCGTGGCCAACACCGGCGAGGCGGGCATGGCCTCGCAGATCGCCAGCCGCTTCGTCGACAAGCCCGACAACGTGCTGAACATGCTGACCATCGCCGGCAAGGACCAGGTGATGCTCAAGGTCCGCATCGTCGAGGTCCAGCGCAACATCATCAAGCAGCTGGGCTTCAACACCGGCGCGGTTCTCGGCCAGCTGGGCGGGGCCCAGTACGCCTTCGGCATGAGCCCGACCTTCGGCGTCAACGGCGCCCTCGTCGGCGGCGCGATCGGCGGTTACAAGCTGGACACCACCAAGCAGCCGATCGCCTCGCCGCCCGCCGGCTGCGCGGTCAGCACCGTGATCAGCGGCGGCAACATGGCCAACTGCGTGGGCACGGACCGCGTCGGCAGCGACGGCGTCAACTCCGCGAACGCCATGATCCAGGCCTTCGAGCGGGTGGGCCTGCTGCGCACCCTGGCCGAGCCCAACCTGACCGTGGTGTCGGGCGAGGCCGGCAAGTTCCTGGTCGGCGGCGAGTTCCCGATCCCGGTCGCCCAGGACGCGCTGGGCCGCATCTCGCTGGAGTTCAAGCCGTACGGCGTGGGCCTGGGCTATACGCCGGTCGTGATGTCGGGCGGCCGCATCTCGCTGAAGCTGTCGACCGAAGTCTCGGAACTGACCAGCCTGGGCGCCTTCACCCTGGCCAGCTCCGACGGCGGCACCAATCTCAGCGTGCCGGGCCTGACCGTGCGGCGGGCCGAGACCACGGTCGAACTGCCGTCCGGCGGCTCGCTGATGATCGCCGGCCTGCTGCAACAGACCTCCAAGCAGAACATCGACTCCCTGCCGGGCATGACCAACCTGCCGATCCTGGGCTCGCTGTTCCGCTCGCGCGACTATCTCAGCGGCGAGACCGAGCTGGTGATCATCATCACCCCCTACATCGTCGACCCGACCAAGCCGCAGGAACTGCAAACCCCGGCCGACGGCCTGCAGACGGCGAGCGACATGAGCACGGTCCTGCTGGGCCGGCTGAACAAGGTGGTCAGGGCGCCGGTCGGCGCGAACAACGGGCGCGCCTATCAGGGCCCCGTCGGCTATGTGATCGAGTGAGAACGCGGACATGACGCGCCCCCATCCTTCTTCGCCCCGAACGGCCGCTCCGCTGGTCTCGAAACTGGCCGCCGCCGGCCTGGTCCTGACGCTGCTGGCCGCCTGCGCCGCGCCGGCCGCGGGCCCCGAGACGGCCGTCGCGCCGCGCACCCCTTCCGAGCAGTGGAACGACCGCGTCTATGTCGACTCCCACCCCGACGAGGTCCTGCTGGCCCTCCACGCCGAGGGGCTGTCGGTCGCTCAGAGCCAGGCCCTGGACGGTCTGCTGGACCGCTGGATGGCGGCCGAGGCGCGCGAGATCGTGGTCAGCGCCCCAATCGGCGGGACTGCCGGCGGAGCCAGTGGCGAGGTCGCCGGCCGCATGGCCGTGGCCGCCCGCCAGCGCCTGATCGCCATGGGCGCTCCGGCCGCCAAGGTCCGGGTGATGGGCTATGACGCCGCCGGCGCGCCGGCCGCGCCGCTGAAGGTCGGCTTCCTGCGCTACACCGCCCAGGTCCCGCGATGCGGCGGCTGGGAGAACATCACCGGCACGCGCAACAACACCGCCTACGAGAACTTCGGCTGCGCGGTGACCGCCAATATCGCCGCCCAGGTGGCCAATCCCGAGGACCTGCTGAGCCCGCGTCCCGAGGGTCCGATCGACTCCGGACGGCGCGCCACCGTGCTCGACAAGTACCGCAAGGGCGAGACCACCTCCTCGGCCAAGGACGAGCAGTCCAACGGCGTCGTTTCGAAGGCGGTCCACTGATGGCCCCGCGCGACGATCACGATCCTTTCGACCTGGGCTTCGAGGCCGACGACGATTTCGCGGCGCCCGGCGCGGAGTCCTGGCGAGCCGCGCCGACGGCGCGCTTGAACGACGACCCGTTCGCCGATTTTCCGCCCGTGCGTCCCCGCGAAACCGTCTCCGCGTCGTTCGCGGACCCGCCGCCGCCGGCCGCGCCCCCCACGCCCAGGCCGACGGCCCCGCCCGCCCCGGCGGCCGCGCCGGTCGCGCCGGTCGCGGCCCAGCCCGTGCCCGTCGAAGCCGCCGCGCCCGTCGCGCCGGCCGCCCATCCGGTCGGCACCACCCAGGCGCTGGTGCAGGAAGTCATCGCCGCCGCCGACGCCGACATGGGCGAGGCGGCCGTGCCGCGCATCACCATCCACGCCTTCTGCTCGCGGCCCGAGACCGTCGCCCTGGTCGAGGCCGCCGCGGCCGACCGCCGCATGCTCCGCGCCTCGACCTCGGCCCGCCCCGGCGGGCTGGAAGCCGCGGTCGACTACTACCAGAACCAGTCGACCCCCTCGCTGGTGCTGGTCGAGAGCCTGGACGCCGCGCCGCGCATGCTGGCCCTGCTGGACGGCCTGGCCCAGGTCTGCGACCCGGGCACCAAGGTCGTGGTCATCGGCCAGACCAACGACATCGCCCTCTATCGCGAACTGATGCGGCGGGGGGTCAGCGAGTACATCACCCAGCCCCAGGGCCCGCTGCAGATCATCCGCGCGGTCTCGGGCCTCTATGCCGACCCGTCCGCGCCGTTCGTCGGCCGGCAGATCGCCTTCGTCGGCGCCAAGGGCGGCGTCGGATCCTCGACCCTGGCCCACAACTTCGCCTGGTCGATGGCCGAGCGCGTCCAGGCCGCCACGGTGATGGTCGACCTGGACCTGCCGTTCGGCACCGCCGGCCTCGACTTCAACCAGGACCCGCTGCAGGGCGTGCTCGACGCGCTGAGCCAGCCCGACCGCCTGGACCCGGTGCTGATGGACCGCATGATGGTCCGCTGCGGCGACCGTCTGTCGCTGTTCGCCGCGCCCGGCACCCTGGATCAGGACTACGAGATCCCGGCCGACGCCTTCGAGGAAGTCACCCAGAAGATCCGCGGCGCCGCGCCCTTCGTGGTGCTGGACCTGCCGCACAGCTGGAGCGCCTGGACCCGGCAGGTGCTGATCGCCAGCGACGACCTGGTCGTGGTGGCCACGCCGGACCTGGCGTCCCTGCGCAACGCCAAGAACATCGTCGACCTGGTCCGCCAGGCCCGGCCCAACGACGCCCCGCCGCGCCTGGTGCTCAACCAGGTGGGCGTGCCCGGCCGCCCCGAGATCCCGGTCAAGGACTTCGGCGAGGCGCTGGGCCTGACGCCGTCCCTGGTGCTGCCCTTCGATCCCAAGCCCTTCGGCCAGGCCGCCAACAACGGCCAGATGGTCGCCGAGGTGGCGCCCAAGTCGAAGGCGGCCGAGGGCATCGACCATCTGGCGCGGCTGATCAGCCGCCGCGAACCGCCGACGCCGCAGAAGACGTCGGTCCTCTCCAGCCTGTTCAAGAAGAAGTAGGGCATGTTCGGCAAGCGCGATCAGGCCGCCGCCGTCCGCACGGAGCAGGCGCCCCCGCCCGTCTCGACGGGCGCGCCGGCCATCGCCACGCGTCCGCAACGCGTCGACCCCGCCAATGAATCGGGCGTCCCCGCCGCCTCGGCGGCGGCCCCGGGCGCCGTTCCGACCAAGGCCGTCGGTCCCAAGGCCACCAACGGCCTGGAGCAGCTGCGCGCCGCCCAAGGCGCGCCGCCGACCGCCAACGTGGTCCGCGAGCAGAGCGACTACTACCACGCCACCAAGACCACGATCTTCAACGCCCTGCTCAACACCATCGACCTTTCCCAGCTGGCCCAGCTGGACCTGAAAGCGGCGGCCGAGGAGATCCGCGACATCGTCGCCGAGCTGGTGGCGATCAAGAACGTCTCGATGTCGGTGTCCGAGCAGGAGCACCTGGTCCAGGACATCATCAACGACGTCCTCGGCTACGGCCCGCTGGAGCCCCTGCTGGCCCGCGACGACATCGCCGACATCATGGTCAACGGCGCCCACCGGGTGTTCATCGAGGTCGGCGGCAAGGTCCAGCTGACCAATGTGCGCTTCCGCGACAATCTGCAGCTGATGAACATCTGCCAGCGGATCGTCAGCCAGGTCGGCCGGCGGGTCGACGAGAGCAGCCCGATCTGCGACGCCCGCCTGCCCGACGGCAGCCGCGTCAACGTCATCGCCCCGCCCTTGGCGCTGGATGGTCCCACCCTGACCATCCGGAAGTTCAAGAAGGACAAGCTGACGATGAAGAACCTGGTCGACTACGCGTCGATCAGCCCCGAGGGGGCGCGGGTTCTGGGCGTGATCGGCGCCTGCCGCTGCAACATCGTCATCTCCGGCGGCACCGGCTCGGGCAAGACCACCCTGCTCAACACCATGACCGCCTTCATCGACCCGACCGAGCGGGTGGTGACCTGCGAGGACGCGGCCGAACTGCAGCTGCAGCAGCCGCACGTGGTGCGCCTGGAAACCCGGCCGCCCAACCTGGAAGGCCAGGGCGCGGTGACCATGCGCGACCTGGTCAAGAACTGCCTGCGCATGCGTCCCGAGCGGATCATCGTCGGCGAAGTCCGCGGCCCGGAGGCCTTCGACCTGCTGCAGGCCATGAACACCGGCCACGACGGCTCGATGGGCACGCTGCACGCCAACAGCCCGCGCGAGGCGATCAGCCGGATCGAGAGCATGATCACCATGGGCGGCTACGGCCTGCCCTCCAAGACCATCAAGGAGATGATCGTCGGTTCGGTCGACGTCATCGTCCAGGCCGCCCGCCTGCGCGACGGCTCGCGCCGGATCACCCACATCACCGAGGTGGTGGGGCTGGAAGGCGACGTGATCGTCACCCAGGACCTGTTCGTCTACGAGATCAGCGGCGAGGACGCCGACGGCAAGGTGGTGGGCAAGCACCGCTCGACCGGCATCGGCCGCCCGCGCTTCTGGGACCGCGCCCGCTATTACGGCCTCGAGCGCGAGCTGGCCGAAGCCCTCGACGCGGCGGAATAGGCGATGCTGTTCATCCTCGCCGGCGTCCTTGGCTTCATCACCATCGCGGGGCTCGGCTTCGTGCTGGCCGGCGGCGGCGACGGCGGCTCGGCCAAGACCGTCAAGCGCGCCCAGCTGATCACCGGCGGCGACCGCACCAGCGTGGCCGCCCGGGCCAAGGCGGCCGCCAACACTCCCGACGCCCGCCGAAAGCAGATCCTCAAGACGCTCAAGGAACAGGATCAGGAGAAGAAGAAGGCCTCGCTGAGCATCGCCGCGCGCCTGCGCGCCGCCGGCCTGGGCGACAACGTCCAGATGTTCTGGATCATCAGCGGGGTCGTCGGTCTGCTGGTCGGCGTGGTGCTGCTGGTGCTGCGCCAGATGCCGCTGATCGCGCTGGGCGCGGCCTTCGCCGCGGGCCTGGGCCTGCCGCGCTGGGTGGTCGGCATGCTGGCCAAGGCCCGCACCAAGAAGTTCACCGAGGCCTTTTCCGACGCCATCGACATCATCGTGCGCGGCATCAAGTCGGGCCTGCCCGTCCATGACTGCCTGAAGATCATCGGCAAGGAATGCCCCGAGCCCCTGGCCGGCGAGTTCCGCATCCTGACCGAGAACACCGGCATGGGCATGTCGATGGAGCAGGCGCTGGAGCGCATGTACGAGCGCATGCCGACCAACGAGCTGCGCTTCTTCACCATCGTCCTGACCATCCAGGCCAAGACCGGCGGCAACCTGGCCGAGGCGCTGGGCAACCTGTCGACCGTGCTGCGGGCCCGCAAGCTGATGGCCGAGAAGATCAAGGCCCTGTCGGCCGAAGCCGTGGCCTCGGCCTTCATCATCGGCAGCCTGCCGCCCGGCGTCGTCGTGATGATCTCGGTCACCGCGCCCACCTACATGGCGCCGATGTTCAGCGACCAGCGCGGCCACTTCATGCTGATGATCGCCGGCTTCTGGATGAGCGTGGGCATCTTCGTGATGCGCAAGATGATCAACTTCAAGTTCTAGGGGAGGCGACCATGATCGAGATGCTCACCAATCCCCAGAATCTGTTCAGCGCCTTCATCGCGATCGTGGTGTTCGCCACCATCGTCACCCTGGCCTCGCCGATGCTCAGCAGCAACGGCCTGGAGGGCCGGCTGAAGTCGGTGGCCAACCGCCGCGAGGAGCTGCGCCGCCGCTCGCGCGAGGCCATGTCCCAGAAGAGCGGCGGCGGCACCCTGCGCCACGCCGACGAGGGGATGTACAAGAACGTCGTCGACCGCTTGCAGCTGTCCAAGCTGCTGGAGGATCCCAAGGTCGTCGACAAGCTGGCCCAGGCCGGCTTCCGCGGCCCCAAGCCGGTCTCGACCTTCTACTTCTTCCGCTTCGTGATGCCGTTCGTGTTCGCGGTGGTGGCGGCGTTCTACCTCTATGTGATCAACGACTTCGGCCTGCTGCCGATGCAGAAGATCGCCGCCTGCGTCTTCGCCCTGGGGGCGGGCTACTACGCGCCCAACCTCTACATCTCCAACATCGCCCAGAAGCGCCGCGAGTCGATCGTCGGGGCCTTTCCCGACGCCCTGGACCTGATGCTGATCTGCGTCGAAAGCGGCATGTCGATCGAGGCGGCGATCGCCAAGGTCGGCGCCGAGGTCGGCGGGGCCTCGATCGAGCTGGCCGAGGAGCTGGGCCTGCTGACCGCCGAGCTCAGCTACCTGCCCGAACGCCGCCTGGCCTACGAGGGCCTGGCCCGGCGGACCAACCATCCCGGCATCCGCTCGGTGGTCACCGCCATGATCCAGGCCGAACGCTACGGCACCCCGCTGGGCACGGCCCTGCGGGTGATGGCCAAGGAAAACCGCGACCTGCGGCTGTCGGCCGCCGAGAAGAAGGCCGCCGCCCTGCCGGCCAAGCTGACCGTGCCGATGATCCTGTTCTTCCTGCCCGTGCTGTTCATCGTGATCATGGGTCCGGCGATCATCAAGATCCAGGACGTGATGAAGCACCGCTAGGGAGCGGACGCGGCCTGCGCCGCGCCACGCGCGCCTTGCGCTTGCGCAGCCAGATGACCACGCCGGTCACGCTGAGCGCCGCCACGACCAAGCCGGTCAGCGAGATCAGGATCCGGCCCGGCAGGCCCAGGATCCGGCCCGAATGCAGCGGAAACTGCGCCTGGACGAAGATGTCGGCCGCCGTGCCTTTCCAGGGTTGGGAAGCGCCCAGCAGGGCCCCGGTCTTGCCGTCATAATAGAGATAGGGCGGACCCACGCCGGCGGCGCCGTGGTCGCCGCCCGGCGCGTGGAAGGCCACGCCGTAAATGCCGTATTCGGGCGAGTAGAACGCCCCGCCCGCCGGCGCCCGCCAGCCGCGCTTCGCCGCCTCGATCCGGGCCGAGGCCAGCACCTGGTCATAGGTGCGCGCGGCGATGATCGGCGAATGGATGTCGGCCGGCTTGCGCAGGTCGAACGGGCTGGGCGTCACCTTCGAGACCTTCGACATCAGCGGATAGAACACCTCGCCGTAGAGGTTCAGCGAGAAGGCGGTGAACGCGACGGTGAACAGCACGCCCCACAACCACAGGCCGAAGGCCCGGTGGATGTCGAAATTGATCCGGTAGGCGCTGGCCGAGGTCTTGATCATCCAGGCCGGCTTCCAGCGGGCCCAGAAACCGCGTCCCCCCTTTTGGCGCGCGGCTTTCGGGGCGCTCTTCTGGCGCGGGGGCAGGGTCAGGTAGAAGCCCACGAAGCAGTCCAGCGTCCACAGGATCGCGACCCCGCCCAGCAGCCAGATCCCCCAGCGGTCGGTCCCCCACATCTCCGGAATGTGCAGGCTGTAGTGCAGCACGTAGAGGAACGAGACGAAGGTCTCGCCGGTGATCGGCCACACCGCGCCCCATTCGCGCCGGCCCTGCTCGGCGCCGGTCGCCGGGTCGATGAAGACCTGGTTGTAGTGGGGATCGAACAGCTTGCCGGTGGCGGGGTCGCGCCTGGGCCCGACCCCGAAGGCCAGGGTTCCGCCCGGCTCCGGGGCCAGGGGCAGATAGGTGACCTGCACGCGCGGATCGCGCGCCTCGATCTGCCGCGCCAGGTCCAGGGCCGGCAGGGCAGGGCCGTCCTTGGCCCCCGCCTGGCTGGATCGGGCGAACATCAGGTGCGGATTGAGCACGTCGTCCAGCTCGTGATCCCACGAGATCACGGCGCCGGTGACGCCCGAGACGAACAGGAACCCGGCGATGAACAACCCGACCCACCGGTGAAGGAAGGTCAGGATCGGCCGCAGCGCCGGCGGCGCGAAACGGGCCGCGCCCGAGGGTTCGGGCGCCTGGGAGGGGTTCGCGGCGAGATCGAGATCCGGGGTCTGGGCGTCCATGACCGGCCTCAGAACGCGAAGTCGAGCCGCAGCGAAGCGCTGCGCGGCGCGGCGTGGTAGGACTGGTTCCACATCAGGCTGGTCAGGTATTTCTTGTCGGCGGCGTTATCGACGTTGAGCGTGGCGCGCACCTTTTCGGTCAGGTCGATCCCGGCCATCAGGTCGACGACGGCGTAGGCGTCCTGCTCGACCGGCGCGATGTCGACCATCGAGACCTCGCTCTGCCAGCGCACCGCCGCTCCGACCTTCAGGTTGCGCGCCGAGGGGAAGGTGTAGGTCGTGGCGGCCTTGAAGGTCTTGCGCGGCAGGTAGGCGCGCGTCGGCTGCCCGTTCTCGCCCTCGACCTTCAGCCGGGTCCAGCCGGCGCTGAGCGTCCACAGGTCGGTGAGCGCGCCGCTGGCTTCCAGCTCGTAGCCGGTCACCTCGGTGTCGATGCCGGCGTAGTAGCTCTGGCCGTTCGGAAAGTCGCCGGCGTATTCGGCCAGGCCGCCCTGCTCGGACTTGAACACCGCGCCCGTCAGGTAGAGACGGTGGTCGAACCACTCGCTCTTGACCCCGGCCTCGTAGGCCTTGCCGTGCGCGGCGGACAGGGTCTGGTGGTCGATGTCGACCTCGGACTGCGGATTGAAGATGTCGGTGTAGCTGGCGTAGAGCGAAACGTTCTGGTTCAGGTCGTAGACGCCGCCGACATAGGGGCTGACCTTCTCCTCGTCGCGCGGGGTGTCCGTGCCGTAGGAATAGCCCTTCGACTTCAGCTTCAGGGCGTTGAAGCCGGCCACGATCTTGAACGGGTCGGTGACGCTGAAGTGGGCGGCGGCGTAGAAGCGCGACAGGCGGTCGGTCTGGTCGGAAGCCAGATACTCGCCCGGATAGGTCGGTTCGGCGACCTGTCGCGAGCCCCACAGGCGCACGTCGGGATAGACGATCGCATCGCCGGAGAAGTTCTCCCACTCCAGGCCGGTCGATTTGGAGGTCTGGCCGCCGACCACCAGCTGGTGGGTGCGGCCGAACAGCTGGAACGGCCCCGAGGCGTAGGCGTCCAGGATGTAGTTCCTGTACTTGGACGGGTAGATCCCGCTCATGCCCTTCACGCCCAGGCCGGTGACCGGATCGGGACTGTCGTAGGCGTAGAGCAGCTTGGCCTTCTCGTCGAAGCGCTTGTAGGTGGCCGTGGCCTTGATCTTCCAGCCGTTGTCGAACTTGTAGTCCAGCTCCGTGAAGGCCGTCTGGTCCCTGACGTTCCAGTAGGTCCAGTCGGCCGAGGTCGAGGCCGAGGACGGGTAGTCCACCGGCGTTCCGTCCGAATAGTTCAGCGGCAGGGCGCCCCACAGCACGCCGCGCGAGCGGTTGTCCTGCAGCGAATAGCCGGCGGTGGCGGTCAGCCTGGGCGTGACGTCCCAGGCCAGCAAGGCCGAATAGACGTTCCGATTGACGTGGTGGTGGTCGAGGTACGAGCCCTTGTCCTCGTTGGCGTAGATCAGCCGGCCGCGCACCGTGCCCGCGGCGTTCAGCGGACCCGCGACGTCGGCCTCCAGGCGATAGTCCTCCCACGAGCCGTATTGCAGGGCCCCGGCGGCCTGGAAGCCGTCGGTCGGGCGCTTGCGCACGTAGTTGACCGTGGCCGAGGGATTGCCGGCGCCGGTCATCATGCTGTTGGCGCCGCGCACCACCTCGACGCGGTCGAACAGCACGGTGTCCAGGTCGCCGAACTGGATGCCCCAGATCAGCGGCAGGCCGATCCCGTCGACCTGGAAGTTGGTGATGTCGAAGCCGCGCGAGTTGTAATAGGTGCGGTCGGTCTCGACCTTCTCGACATTGACGCCGGTCACCTGGGCCAGCAGGTCGTGGACGCTGGTCAGGCCGAAGTCGCGGATGCGCGCCTGGTCGAGGATCGTCACCGATTGCGGCGTCTCGCGCAGGCTCATGTCCAGGCCGGTCACGGCCGAGGTGCGGGTGCGCGCGCCCGTGACGACCAAGCCGTCCACCTGGTTTTCCAAGATGTCGGCGTCGGCGGAGGCGGTGTCGTCGGCCAGGGCGGAGCCGCCCCATGACACGGCCGCGACGGAAGCGCCGGCCAGAAGCAGGGCGCGCAGGATCGTGGTCATGAAGTCCCCTCTTGCAATCGATAATGATTCGCAAGAGCAAGTAACGACGGCGGCGAGCGGTGTCAAATCCGGAGCGCGGTCTGGCGGCTCCGGATCGCGTGTCGCGCGGTCGAGACTGAAAGGTTTGCTAGCCGCCCGCCTTCACGGCGGTCCACGAGCGTGTCGTGCTTTCCTGGCCGATGGCGGCGCGCAGCCAGGCCAGGTTGTTGTCGACCGACTCCGGCGGCAGGTCCTGACGGGCCAGCTTCTCGGCCTCGTCCAGGCGGCCTTGCAGGCCGACCACCAGGGCCAGGTTCTGGCGCACCTGGATGGTGGCGGTGGGCAGGGCGGCGGCCTGGCGCAGGGCGGCCTCGGCCCCCTTCAGGTCGCCGGCCGAGGCCAGGTGCATGGCCAGGTTGGTCAGGGGGACCGCCTCGCTCGGGGCCAGGGCCACGGCCTGCCGGTGGGCGGCCAGGGCCTCGTCGTCGCGCTTGGCCTGCTCGTAGGCCACGCCCAGCAGCGACAGCGGCCGCCAGTCGCGCGGCTGCAGGGCCGCGGCCTTGCGGCCCGGCTCGATGGCGTAGAAGCCCTGGCCGCGCGCCACGTTGGCCCGCGCCGATTCCATCAGGGCGTCATAGTTGTCGGGAACGACGATCAGCAGGCGGGCCGCCGCGTCGGCGGCCTCGTCATAGCGGCCCAGGGCGCGCAGGGCCTGGGCCAGGCCCACGCCCGCCTCGACGTCGCGGCCGTCGCGCTCGGCTTCGGTCGACCAGAAGGCCATGCGGGTCAGGGGATCGGCGCGGCGCATCTCGGCCCGTTCGGCCGGGCTGGCCTTGCGCGGCGCCCCAGCCGCGGCGAAGGCGGGCGCGGCGACGGACGCGGCCTCGGGCGCGGGCTTGGCCCGTTTGTCGGCGGCGTGAGCCGACACGCCGATCAGCAAGATCGGGGCGAGAACGGTTGCGAGGAGCGCGCGCTTGCGACACATGAAGAGGGATCTCCCGACGGTCCCGCATCCTCGCGCGCGGCCCTCAAGGAATCGTTAAGCATAATTTCCACCCCCCTGCAGGGCGCGTCCATGTCGGAACCGATCATCGCCTCCTCGTCCCGCGCTTCGGAGGACGGCGCGCCGACGCCCATCCACTGCCTGTACGAGTCCGAGCTGGCCGCCTTCGTCGAGGCGCGGCCCAGCTTCGTGAAGGGCTTCGTGGCCCTGGAGGACTTCAAGGCCAAGGCCGGCCAGGTGCTGGTTCTGCCGACGCCGCAAGGGGCCGTGGATCGCGTGCTGCTGGGCCTGGGGACCCGCGACAAGGCCGAGGCCATGCTGTTCCGGGCACTGCCGAGCCGGCTGCCGGCCGGCGACTACCGCCTGGCGGCGGTCCCCGACGGCTTCGACGCCGGCCAGATCGCCCTGGCCTTCGCGCTGGGGGCCTACAAGTTCGACCGCTATCGGCCCCGGACCGGAGATGAGCCGCGACGACTGGTCGCGGACGAGAATGTCGATCTGCACGAGGTCCACGCCGTCGCCCACGCCTGCGCCCTGGCCCGCGACATGGTCAACACCCCGGCCAACGACATGGGCCCGCTGCAGATCGAGACCATCGCCCGCGAGATCGCCGAGCGCCACGGCGCGACCCTGGAGGTGATCACGGGCGACGACCTGCTGGACCAGAACTATCCCGCCGTCCACGCCGTCGGCCGCGCCGCCGTCCCGGCCCGCGCCCCGCGCATGCTGGAGCTGACCTGGGGCGATGGAGCCCACCCTCGCGTAGCGATCATCGGAAAAGGCGTGGTGTTCGACACCGGCGGCCTGGACATCAAGCCGTCCGGCGGCATGCGGCTGATGAAGAAGGACATGGGCGGCGCCGCCCACGCCCTGGCCCTGGGGCGGATGGTGATGGCCGCCGGCCTGCCCGTGGCCCTGACCGTGCTGGTCCCGGCCGTCGAAAACGCCATCGCCGGCGACGCCATGCGGCCCGGCGACGTGCTGGCCACCCGCTCGGGCCTGACGGTCGAGGTCGGCAACACCGACGCCGAGGGCCGGCTGATCCTGGCCGACGCCCTGACCCGGGCGGCCGAGCTGAAGCCGGTGCTGACCCTCGACCTGGCCACCCTGACCGGCGCGGCCCGCGTGGCGCTGGGCCCGCAGGTCATCCCGTTCTACACCCCCGACGACGACCTGGCCCTGGAGATCGAGGAGGGCGCGCGCGAGGCCTGCGACCCGGTTTGGCGCATGCCCTTGTGGGATGGGTACCGGGAGGCGATCGAGGGCGACATCGCCGACCTCAAGAACGATCCCGACGGCTGGGCCCAGGCCGGCTCGGTGACCGCGGCCCTGTTCCTGCAGCGCTTCGCGCCCGCCACCGGCGTCTGGGCGCATTTCGACATCTTCGCCTGGAATCCCAAGGCCCGGCCGGGCTTCGCGTCGGGCGGCGAGGCCCAGGTGATCCGGGGGCTCTACGGCATGCTGAAGTCGCGCTTCCCGAAGGCTCAGGCATGAACGATCCGCGCCCAAGAGATCCAAGACTGACCCTGGCCCGCCCCGACCTGGCGGATCTCGATCTGCAAGGCCTGGTCGCCGCCGGACGCTACGAGGCTCCGACCCCGCGCCAGGTCGCGGTTCCGACCGCCGCCCTGCGCAAGGCCGCCGACCCGATGGCCGAGCAATGGGACCAGCTGCTGTTCGGCGAGCTGTTCCGGGTGCTGGACGTCCAGGACGGCTTCGCCTGGGGCCAGGCGGCGCGCGACGGCTATGTCGGCTTCGTCGCCGAGGCCGACCTGGCCGCCCCGGGCGCGCCGGCCACCCACCAGGTGGCGGTCCCGCGCACCTACGCCTTCGCCGAACCGAACATCAAATCGCGGCCCGTGGGCCTCTATTCGCTGAACGCCCTGACCGCGATCGAGGCGACCGAGGGCCGGTTCGCCAAGGGCGAGGGCACGGGCTGGTTCGTCGCCGCCCACCTGTCGCCGGTCGGCGTGGCCCTGACCGACCATGTGGCCGTGGCCGAGGGCTATCTCGGCGCGCCCTACCAGTGGGGCGGGCGCGAATCGCTGGGCCTGGACTGCTCGGGCCTGGTGCAGCAGGCCCTGGCGGCCTGCGGCAAGGCGGTCCCGCGCGACACCGACCTGCAGCTGGCCTTCTTCGCGCCGATCGCGGCCGAGGCGCGCCGGCGCGGCGACCTGGTGTTCTGGAAGGGCCACGTGGCGATCCTGCTGGACGCCGAGACCATCCTGCACGCCAACGCCCACCACATGGCCGTCGCGGTCGAACCCCTGGCCGAGGCGATCGCCCGCGTCGAGGCGGCGGGCGGAGGTCCGGTCACGGGGTGGCGACGGCCTTAGTCAGCAAAAACGCTTGTCATCCCGGAAACGGCGAAGCCGTTATCCGGGACCGCCGGAAACGCTGGCGCTCAGGCGTCGGTCCCGGATCTTCGCGCCGCGCGCTCGTCCGGGATGACAATCACTTCGGCCACCGGGCCAGCCAGTCGGCCAGCGACTGGGGCGTCATGTGGCGGGCGTCGGTCAGGGCGAACAGGGCGTCGGGATTGACCAGCTTGCCCTTGGTGTCGACCACCAGGAAGGTCGGCACGCCGTTCAGCCTGTCGATCCCGTAGCGGGCGGGAATCTGCATGTTGTGGTCGTAGCGGCCGACATTGACGGTCACGACCTCGTAGTGCTTGTCGACGAAGGCCTTGAGGTCGGGCTGCTCGATCATGCCGGCGAACACCCGGCAGTCGCCGCACCAATTGCCGCCCAGGTCGATCAGCACCAGCTTGTGACGGGCCTTGGCCTTCTTGATCGCGGCGGCGACGTCGGCCTCGGCGTCGGCCTTTTCGTCATAGGGATAGGGCAGGGGCGTCGGCAGTTCGGCCAGCGACTTCAGGGCCACGGTCGGCGCCTTGGCGGCGAACGCCGAGACGGGAGCGGCGATCAGCAGCGCGGCGAGGACGCCAAGACGTCCAAGTTGGGCCAGCGGGCGAGACGTCATGATCGAACGGTTCCGGTGAAGCGGTGCGGTTCGATACCCTACTCACGGAATGGGAAAAGGCGGCAAGCCAGCTTTGCTGCGGGCGGTTTCACAAGGCCTGGGGCGCCTGGAAAGACGGCAAAGAAAAAGGCCGCGAAGCGAACTTCGCGGCCTATTGATCTTGGTCGGACCTGAAGGCGATCAGGACTTGGCGGCGGCCGGGGCCGGCGTGGTCGGCTGGCCGGCGGCCGGAGCCCCAGCGCCGGCCGGAGCCGGAGCGGTCGCGCCCGCCGGGGTGGAGCCCGTGGCGGCGGCGGCCGGCGTCGCGCCGGCCGGCTTCGGCGCCGGGATCGGCAGGGTCGAGCCCAGGCTGTGCAGGTAGGCGATCATGGCGATCCGGTCTTCCTGCTTCTTCAGGCCGACGAACGTCATCTTGGTGCCCGAGACGTCCTTGCCCGGCGCCTTCAGGAAGGTGTCGAGGTGGTCGTAGTCCCAGACGGGGTTCTTGCCGCCGAAATCGGTCATGGCCGGCGAATAGGCGAAGCCCGGGTGGCTGCCGGGCTTGCGGCCCACCACGCCGAACAGGCCGGGGCCCGTGTGATTCTCGGCGGTGAAGTTGTGGCACGAGGCGCACTTGGCGCTGACGGCCTTGCCCAGCTCGACATTGGCCGGGGTCAGAACGCTGCCCCAGTCGGGCGCGACCTCGGCCGCGGCGCCGCCGGCGCCGGCCTCTTCGGCCACGGCGATTTCGTAGCCCGGCTTTTCCAGCTCGTGCTTGGCGAAAACGATGTCCGACGCTTCCTTGAGGCCGAAAATGATCAGGCCCGTCATTAGGACGCCGCCGAAGATCTTGTTGAACGTCAGGTCGCTCATCTAAAGCCTTACCAGCCTCTTGGGGGCCGTCTGAAGACAGGCCCGAAATCCGCGCCCGGAGGTTTCCCCCGCGCGCTCCATGTTGCGCTCGC
This sequence comes from Caulobacter sp. Root1455, assembly GCF_001426905.1. Classification (GTDB taxonomy): domain Bacteria; phylum Pseudomonadota; class Alphaproteobacteria; order Caulobacterales; family Caulobacteraceae; genus Caulobacter. The sequence goes on along the minus strand of NZ_LMFQ01000001.1, from coordinate 498,351 downwards.
GTCTCTTACACGCTACCGCCCGGGGCGCAACTGGGCAGCAACGGTTTTGACCCGCATCGGCCTTTCATGAACCCCATCGTCGTCATTCCGGCCCGCATGGCGGCCACTCGGCTCCCCGACAAGCCCCTGGCCGACATCGGCGGGGCGCCGATGATCGTGCGCGTGCTGCGTCAGGCCCAGGCGGCGGGAATCGGTCCGGTGGCGGTGGCGGCGGGCGACATCGCCATCGTCCACGCGGTCAAGCAGGCCGGCGGCCAGGCGGTGCTGACCGATCCGGGCCTGCCCTCGGGCTCGGACCGCATCCTGGCGGCCCTCGAGGTGCTGGATCCCGAACGCCGCCACGACGTGGTCATCAACCTGCAGGGCGACATGCCGTTCGTGCAGCCCTCGGTGCTGAGCGCCTGCGCCGACCTCCTGAGCGCCCATCCCGACTGCGACATCGCCACCGTCGTCGCGCCGGAGGCCTCGCCGGCCGACCGGTCCAATCCCGACGTGGTCAAGGCCGTGCTGGCCATGGCGCAGGACGGCCTGTCGGGCCGGGCGCTCTATTTCACCCGCTCCACCCTGTACGGCGACGCGCCGATCTGGCGGCACATCGGCATCTACGGCTATCGCCGCGCCGCCCTGGAGGCCTTCAACGCCGCCCCGCCCTCGCCGCTGGAGAAGCGCGAGAAGCTGGAGCAGCTGCGGGCCATGGAGCTGGGCCTGTCCCTGCGCGCCGCCGTGGCCGCCGAGGCCCCGATCTCCGTCGACAATCCTTCCGACCTCGAGGCGGCGCGAGCCTACGCCGCCGGGAATAGAGCATGAGCATCCTCAAGAAGATCGCCTTCCAGGGCGAACCCGGCGCCAACAGCCACGAGGCCTGCCGCACCTATTTTCCCGACTACGAGGCCGTGCCCTGCGCCACCTTCGAGGAAGCGTTCGAGGCCATCAAGACCGGCGCCTGCCAGCTGGGCATGATCCCGATCGAGAACTCGATCGCCGGTCGCGTGGCCGACGTGCACCACCTGCTGCCGGCCTCGGGCCTGAAGATCGTCGGCGAGCGCTTCAAGCCGATCCGCTTCCAGCTGATGGCCAACAAGGGCGTCAAGCTGGATCAGGTGAAGATCGCCACCTCGATGCCGATCGCGCTTAGCCAGTGCCGGCATAACCTGAAAAAGCTGGGCCTGGCCCACGAAAGCGCCGGCGACACGGCGGGCGCCGCCAAGGCCCTGGCCCTGAAGCCCGACCCGACCCGCGCCGCCGTGGCCCCGGCCCTGGCCGCCGAGATCTACGGCCTGGACATCCTGGCCCGCGACATCGAGGACGAGCGCAACAACACCACGCGGTTCTTGGTCATGACGGCTGACGCCAAGCCGGAGGCGCCGCCGTTCACCCATCGCTGCGTGACCAGCTTCGTGTTCAAGGTCCGCAACCTGCCGGCCGCCCTCTACAAGGCGCTGGGCGGCTTCGCGACCAACGGCGTCAACATGACCAAGCTGGAAAGCTACATGGAGGGCGGGGCCTTCACGGCCACCTTCTTCTACGCCGAGGTCGACGGCCGCCCCGAGGACCGCCCCCTGGCCCTGGCCTTCGACGAGCTGAAGTTCTTCTCCGAGAAGTTCGAGGTCCTGGGCGTCTATCCGGCCGATCCGTTCCGGGATCGGGTGTAGGCGCCCCGCGTCCTTCGAGGCCCGCTTCGCGGGCGCCTCAGGATGAGGAATGCCGTTGCTGATTTCCTCATCCTGAGGTGCGAGGCGCAGCCGAGCCTCGAGGGACGCAAGGCCTTCCCGAACGGCAAGCTTCGCTAATTTCGCGTTCGGCGCCTAACCTCCCCGCCAAGGTCCCAGCAAGGGGCCGGGGAGGGAATGACGATGAACACGATGATCGCGCCGGTGATGGCGCTGGTGGCCTGGTCGCTGGTGATCTGGCTGTGGATGTACGTCCGCCGCATTCCGGCGATGAGCAAGGCCGGGATCAAGCCGCAGGACGCGGCCTTTCCGGGCAGCCTGAACGTCCTGCCCGCCGGGGTTCGCGCCGCGGCCGACAACTACAACCACCTGATGGAGCAGCCGACCATCTTCTACGCCGCCGCCCTGGCCATCCAGGTGGCCGGCCACGCGGACGGCTGGGCGCTGCACCTGGCCTGGCTCTATGTGGCGCTGCGGGTGGTCCACAGCCTGGTGCAGGTCAGCGTCAACGCCGTGACCCTGCGGTTCCTGGTGTTCGCGCTGTCGACGATCGCCCTGGCGGTGATGGTCGCGCGGGAGCTGATGGTGCTGTTCGGGTAGGCGAAGCCGGAACCCAGGTCCTCCCCCCGTGGGGGAGGTGTCGGCGAAGCCGACGGAGGGGGGAGTGTTCGGCGACTGGCCGGTTCCAGGATCCGACGCCCTGAAACTCCCCCCACCGGTCGCTTCGCGACCGCCTCCCCCACAGGGGGAGGGCCGTTATTCCCCCTCCGCCCAGGCCTTGATCAGCTGATGGGCGATGGCCAGGGGCGGGGGGGCGAAGAAGCCTTCCAGCTCGCCCTTGATCAGCAGTTTGGCCTCGTCCTTGGTGAACCACTTCACCGCTTCCAGTTCGGTCTGGTCCGGGGCGGCGGCGTCGCTGTCGACATCGGCCATAAGGCCCATCATCAGCGACGATGGCCACGGCCAGGGCTGGCTGGAGTGGTAGCGGACGGCGGTGGCGGTCAGGCCCGCCTCTTCCTTCAGCTCGCGGGCGCAGGCCTCCTCGATGGTCTCGCCGGGCTCCAGGAAGCCGGCCAGCGCCGAGTACATCCCCGGCGGCCAGCCGGCCTGGCGGCCCAGCAGGCATTTGCCGTCGTGCAGGGCCAGCATGATCGCCACCGGGTCGGTGCGCGGGAAGTGCTCGGCCTGGCAGGCCGGACAGTGCCGCTTCCAGCCGCCGTCGCTGACCGCCGTCTCCTGGCCGCAGTTGCTGCACCACTTGTGCTTGCGCCGCCATTCGAACATCGACTTGGCGGTGGCCAGGATGCCGGCGTCGGGCGGCGGCAGGGTCAGGGCGACGCCGCGCAGCTCCTCGAACCGGCCCAGGCCCTGCAACGGCCCCTCGGCCGGATCGGCCCCGCCCTCCAGGTCGACGGCGAACACCGCGATGTCCTTCCATAGGCCCAGGAACAGCAGCCGCTCGGGCGTGGCGGCCAGGTCCTTGGCCATGTCGGCCCGCAGATAGGCGATCTGGGCGCCGGTCACCTTGCCCTCGTCCCCGACGACGTCCTCGACCAGGGCCTTGCCGTTCCAGATGGCGACCGCCAGCGAGTGCGGGTCGTCGGCCTTCTCGGCCAGCCAGGCTTCGTCGCCCCGGCGCTCGCTGGCGCGGTCGAGCGGATTGCCGGCGAAGATGTTGGTGATGATCGAAAGGGCCATGGGGATTCTGTAGCATCCGCGACGAAGAGTCGTCACGAGCCCGCGCATCGTGTCTTGCATCCGTCACGATGAGTCGCGATATAGGCCTTGGAGATCGGCGACGGGCGGAGTCCTCGCCAACCTGGTCAGGGCCGAGAGGCAGCAGCCACAACGAGTTTCGCTCCGGGTCGTCTGCCGGTCTCCACCTTTCCCTAAAATCTGTCAGCTTCTGCGCGCCAACCGTGGCGTCAGCCTTTTGCTGCGCCCTTCCGCACACTACACTCCCGCCATGGCCGACCACGACGACCTCACCACCGATTCCGCGCCGCCGTGGGATGAAGACGCTCCCGAGCGCGACGAGAACACCGCCGACATCTTCGGCGCGCCGCCGGCCCCTGAAGGGTCCGAGGCGTCGCCGCCCGTCGTCGCGGCTCCGGCCGCGCCCGTCGTCGTCGCCGAACCGTCGGCCGGCGCGTCCCAGGAAGAGTCCGGCGCCGCCTACACCGTGCTGGCGCGCAAGTACCGGCCGCGCACCTTCGAGGACCTGATCGGCCAGGAGGCCATGGTCCGCACCCTGGCCAACGCCTTCTCCACGGGCCGGATCGCCCACGCCTTCATGCTGACCGGCGTGCGGGGCGTCGGCAAGACCACGACCGCCCGCCTGCTGGCCCGGGCGCTGAACTACGAGACCGACACCGTCCACCAGCCGTCGGTCGACCTGACCGTCGACGGCCGCCACTGCAAGGCCATCGTCGAGGGCCGGCACATGGACGTGCTGGAGCTGGACGCCGCCAGCCGCACCAAGGTCGACGAGATGCGCGAGCTGCTGGACGGGGTGCGCTACGCCCCGGTCGAGGCGCGCTACAAGGTCTACATCATCGACGAAGTGCACATGCTGTCGACGGCGGCGTTCAACGCCCTGCTGAAGACGCTGGAAGAGCCGCCGCCGCACGCCAAGTTCATCTTCGCCACCACCGAGATCCGCAAGGTTCCGGTGACGATCCTGTCGCGCACCCAGCGCTTCGACCTGCGCCGGGTCGAGCCCGACGTGCTGGTCAAGCACTTCGCCAAGATCGCCGCCAAGGAAGGGGCCAAGGTCGAGGAAGACGGCCTGGCCCTGATCGCCCGCGCCGCCGAGGGCTCGGTGCGCGACGGCCTGTCCCTGCTGGACCAGGCCATCGTCCAGGGCGAGCGCGGTTCGGCCGTCACCGCCGCCGTGATCCGCGACATGCTGGGCCTGGCCGACCGCGGCCAGACGATCGCCCTGTTCGAGAACGTCATGAGCGGCAAGCCGGGCGAGTCGCTGAAGGGCTTCCGCGCCCTGTGGGGCTTCGGGGCCGACCCGGCGGTGATCATGCTCGACCTGCTGGACCACTGCCACGCCGCCTCGGTGGCCAAGGCCCTGGGGCCGGACGTCCTGTCGATGCCCAAGGAGCAGGCCGCGCGCCTGACCGCGATCGGGGCCCAGACCTCGGCCGGCACCCTGTCGCGCCTGTGGCAGATGCTGCTGAAGGCCCATGAGGAGGTGCGCCGCGCGCCCGACGCCATGGCCGCGGCCGAGATGGCGATCATCCGCCTGTGCTACGCCGCCGACCTGCCCGGTCCCGAGGAAGCCCTGAAGGCCCTGCGCGACGGCCAACCGGTGGGTGGTGGTCCCAGCGGCGGTGGCGGCGGTTCGTTCAGCGGCGGCGCTCAGGGCGGGGCCGTCAACGCCCAGGCCCGGGTGATGGCCGCCCCGGCCGCCCAGGCCGCGCCGACCCTGGCGTCGTTCGAAGACGTCGTGAAGCTGATCGCCGAGAAGCGCGACATCGGCCTGCGCCTGGACGTCGAGCAATATGTCCGCCCGATCAGCTTCCGGCCCGGGGCGATCACCTTCGAACCGGCCCCCGGCGCGCCCGGCAACCTGGCCGGCCGGCTGGTCCGCGCGCTGAAGGAATGGACCGGCCAGCCCTGGCTGGTGGCGGCCGAGGGCGGCGGCGGGGCCGAGAGCCTGTTGGAACGCCAGAAGCGCGAGGACCGCGAGGAGATGGCCTCGATCAAGGCCGACCCGTTCGTCGCCTCGGTGCTGGACGCCTTCCCAGGCGCGGAAATCATCGAGGTCCGCAAGATCATGACGCCCGAGGCGCCGCCGATCGAGCCGGACGAGTTGGAAGAGACTTAAACGGTGTCATCCCGGACAAGGCCCGCAGGGCCGCCGATCCGGGACCGACGCGTGAACGCCGGCGCTTCCGGCGGTCCCGGATAACGGCTTCGCCGTTTCCGGGATGACAGGGAAAATGGAGCTAGTCAGATGAAAGACCTCAGCGGCCTGATGAAGCAGGCCCAGGCCATGCAGCAGAAGCTGGCCGAAGCCCAGGCCAGGACCCTGGAACTGACGGCCGAGGGAACCGCCGGCGGCGGCATGGTCACCGTCACGCTCAAGGGCTCGGGCGAGCTGGTGAAGGTGGTGCTGGACGAGAGCCTGGTCGAGCCGGGCGAGGGCGAGGTGATCGCCGACCTGGTCGTCGCCGCCCACGCCGTCGCCAAGTCCAAGCTCGACGCCCAGCGCGACCAACTTCTGCAGGAAGCCGCCGGTCCGATGGCCGGCATGATGGGCGGCCTGCCCGGCATGAAGTTCTAGGCTCGCGCCCAGTCCGCACGGAGACCCCGATGCTCCACCTTCGCACCGCCCTGTTCGCCCTCGCGCTGACTGCTCCGGGGGCTGGGTTCGCCGCGCCCCTGCCGGCCGACCTGGCCGCCGCCGCCCATGCCTATGACGCGGCCCAGGTGAACGGCGACCGCGCGGGGCTGGAGCGGCTGGTCGCCGACGACTACGTGCTGGTCAACGGCGCGGGCCAGGTCCAGGACAAGGCGCGGCTGATCGCCGACTATGTGGCTCCGGGGTTCAAGCTGGACCCGTTCACGATCGAAGAGCCGGTCGAGAAGGTGTTCGGCGACACCGCCCTGCTGGGCGGCCGGGTCAACATGACGGGCGCGGACGGCGGCCAGCGCTTCGCCCTGGTCGTGCGCTTCGTCGACACCTGGGCCAAACGCGATGGTCAGTGGCGGGTGGTCTATTCGCAGGTCACCCGGGTCGCGAAGCCCTGATGGCCGCCTCCGCCGGACCCGAGATCGAGCGCCTGATCGCTCTGCTATCCAAGCTGCCGGGCCTGGGTCCGCGCTCGGGCCGGCGGGCGGCCCTGGCCCTGCTGAAGAAGCGCGACACCTTGCTGGCCCCGCTGACGGCGGCCCTGGTCGACGCCCAGGCCAAGGTGCGCACCTGCTCGGTGTGCGGCTCGCTCGACACCTCCGACCCGTGCGCCATCTGCGCCGACGGCTCGCGCGACCCGCGCCTGATCTGCGTGGTCGAGGAGGTCGGCTCGCTGTGGGCCATGGAGCGCGGCCAGTCGTTCAAGGGCCGCTACCACGTGCTGGGCGGGCTGCTGTCGGCCCTGGACGGCGTGGGCCCCGAGGCGCTGCGGGTGAGCGAGCTGCTGGCCCGCGCCGGCGGCGGCGAGATCGCCGAGGTGATCCTGGCCCTGCCGGCCACGGTCGACGGCCAGACCACGGCCCACTACCTGGCCGACCGCCTGGCGCCGACCGGCGTCTCGGTGACCATGCTGGCGCGCGGCGTGCCGGTCGGCGGAGACCTGGACTGGCTGGACGACGGGACCATCGCCCAGGCGTTGCGGGCGCGTAGGCCGGCTTAGTGGCTCACCCACTTGCCCCCACCTGACCGCTTCGCGGTCTGTCCGCCCCCATAGGGGGCGGAGGACGCGCGTTTCGCCACGGCTCCTCTTCCCCCTAATGGGGGAAGACGGTCGCGAAGCGACCCGTAGGGGGCAAGTGCGCGGCTTCCTTGCGAACGCGACTCCGGCTAAGAACGGAGCATGAACTTCTCCGATCCGTTCCTGATCCTCGCCCTGGTCCTGCTGGTCGTGGCCATCGCCGCCGCCGCGGTCGCCGTTTGGGCCATGCGCCGCGCCGGCGCCGCCGAGGCCAGGGCCTGGGAGCTGAACGCCAAGCTGGTCCAGGCCGACGAGCGGGCCCGGCTGCTGGAGGACCAGACGGCCACCCAGGGCGAGCTGATCCGCGCCCAGGCCGCCCAGCAGGCGACCATGACCGCCAACACCGTGGCCGAGGCGCTGATCAAGCGCACCGAGGAGAACTTCAAGAGCCGCGAACTGCTGAGCCAGCAGCGGCTGGAAGCCCAGCTCAAGCCCGTGGCCGAGACCCTGGCCAAGTTCGAGGCCCAGGTCACCGCCGTCGAGAAGGCCCGCGCCGAGGAGACCGGCGGGCTCAAGGCCCAGATCGCCGCCCTGATGGAGGCCTCGACCGCCACCCAGTTCGAGGCCCGCAAGCTGTCGGCCGCCCTGCGCCGCGGGGCCGGCGTCCAGGGCCGGTGGGGCGAGCAGACTTTGCGTAATGTCCTGGAGGCCGCCGGCCTCAACAACCGCTTCGATTTCGAGGAGCAGTTCAGCGTCGAGAGCGACGAGGGCCGTCGTCGCCCCGACGTGAAGGTGAAAATGCCCGGCGGCGGGGTGTTCGTGATCGACGCCAAGTGCTCGCTGAACGCCTTCCTCGAGGCCCAGGAGGCCACCGAGGAGCCTCTGCGCGAAGCCGCCATGGTTCGCCACGCCGCGAGCGTCCGCGCCCACATGCAGGGGCTTTCCGCGAAAGCCTATTGGGACCAGTTCGCCGGCGAGGGCTCGCCCGACTTCGTGGCCATGTTCGTGCCCGGCGACGGTTTCCTGGCCGCGGCCCTGGACCGCCTGCCCGACCTGATGACCGAGGCCATGGACCGCCGCGTCCTGCTGGTCACCCCGACCACCCTGTTCGCCCTCTGCAAAGCTGTTGCGTACGGCTGGCGGGCCGAGGACCAGGCCAAGAACGCCGCCGCCATCGTCGCGGTGGGCCGCGAGCTCTACAAGCGCATCGCCGTGATGGGGGCCCACGCCGGCTCGGTGGGCAAGGCGCTGGAGGCGGCGGTCGGCCGCTACAACCAGTTCGTCGGCTCGCTGGAAAGCCAGGTCCTGACCCAGGCCCGCCGCTTCGAGGACCTGTCGGTCGATCACGAGGGCAAGGATATCGACGAGTTGACGCCGGTCGAGGGGTCGGTGCGGCCGCTGATCAAGCTGGCGGTCAGCGAGGCGCCGGAAGCCTCACCCGAAGCCTTGGGCGAACCCGCGGTTGCGCGGCTGCAAGCTAAGCCGTAGCCTGACGGCATGATCTTCCTCGCCTGCGCCGGCGCCATCATCGCGTCGCTCTACATGCTGCTGACCCAGGGCCTGACCGTGCTGAACGCGCGGCGCACGGGCGTGCTGGTCAGTAAGTCCTACGGCAAGGCCAAGATCGAGCGGGCCGTCGAGACCGAGCGGTTCGAAAAGCTGCTCCAGGGCCGGGTGAAGGCCCTGGGCATGCCGGCCTTGATCCTGGTCAGCGCCATCTGCGTGCTGGCTTGGCAGATCTTCGCGATGATGATCGCGCTCAGAGCTCCGTAGTCCCGCGCCCTTCCGTCGCCTTGACGCTGAACCGCGCGGACCTTACCTGACTGTCGTCATGGCCATCCGTCGCATCCTCACCGTCGATAACGCCGCCGATCTGGCGATCCTGAAGCAAGTCTCCAAGGACGTGCCCGCCGTCGATGACGCCCTGCGCGCGCTGATGGACGACATGCTGGAGACCATGTACGACGCCCCCGGCATCGGCCTGGCGGCCGTGCAGGTCGGCGAGCTGGTCAATGTGATCGTCATGGACCTGGCCCGCGAGGGCGAGGAACCGGCCCCCCGCTACTTCGTCAATCCCAAGATCACCTGGGCGTCCGAAGAGCTGTTCGAATACGAGGAAGGCTGCCTGTCGGTGCCCGAGGTCTACGACGCCGTCGAGCGGCCGGCCAAGGTCAAGATCAGCTACCTGAACTACAAGGGCGAAGCCGTCGAGGAAGAGGCCGAGGAACTGTTCGCGGTCTGCATCCAGCACGAGATGGACCACCTCAAGGGCGTGCTGTTCATCGACCACCTGTCGCGCCTGAAGCGCGACCGGGCGATTTCCAAGGTCAAGAAGGCGCGCCGGGCGGCCTAAGGCTCAGCGGACGACGCGGGGGACACACACTCACCCCACGTTCGAGGACGTATGGTCACGGTCCTTGCCGTGAGTGTGCGTCCCCATCTCCACCCCGAGACCTACTTCGTCGCCTCGTGGACGTCCTTCTTGACGTTCGAGCCGGCCTTCTTGGCGTCGGCGTTGATGTCGGCCGCCGCTTCCTTGGTTTCCTGACCGGCCTTGGCGCCGGCTTCCTTGGCCTTGTCGACCGCCTCGCCGGCCGCGACCTTGGCGTCGGCGGCGGCTTCCTCGGTGCTTTCCTTCAGGGCCGTGCCGGCTTCCTTGACGTCGGGATCGTTCTTGATGTCGGTGGCGGCCTGCTTGATCTCGCTGCCGGCGGCCTTGGCGCCTTCCTTGATCTGGGTGGCGTGCTCGTCCGAGCAGGCGGCCAGCGACAGGGCGGCCAAGCCGGCGACGGCGAAGAGGGTGATGGAGCGCATGGCGTTTCCTCCTTGGAAAGGTCGCTCATAGAACGGCGGTCCATGGTGAAGGTTCCGACTCTCAAGCTTTCCCCAGGAGGGCTGGGCGGCTAAACGACGCTCATGCGCCTCGCCTTTCTCGGAACCCCCGAATTCTCCGTCGCCTGCCTGGCCGAGCTCGTCGCCGCCGGCCACGAGATCGCCTGCGTCTATTCCCAGCCGCCCGCCCCGCGCGGCCGCGGCCAGGACCTGAAGCCCTCGCCGGTCCACGCTTTCGCGCAAATCCTGGGCCTGCCGGTGCGCACCCCGGCGTCGATGAAGACCCCGGAGGAGATCGAGGCCTTCCGCGCGCTCGACCTCGACGCCGCCGTGGTCGTGGCCTTCGGCCAGATCCTGGTCCGCGACGTGCTGGAGGCCCCGCGCCTGGGCTGCTTCAACCTGCACGCCAGCCTGCTGCCCCGCTGGCGCGGCGCGGCGCCGATCCAGCGCGCGATCATGGCCGGCGACGCGGTGACCGGCGTCCAGGTGATGCGGATGAGCGAGGGCCTGGACGAAGGCCCGGTGCTGATGGGCGAACAGGTGCGGATCGACGCCCTGGAGACCGCCGGAACCCTGCACGACAAGCTGGCCGCCGTCGGCTCGCGCCTGCTGCCGATCGCCCTGGCCGCCATCGAACGCGGCGGGGCCCGCGAGGTCGCGCAGGCGGAAGAGGGCGTGACCTACGCCAAGAAGATCAAGGCCGCCGAGGCCCGCATCGACTGGACCCGCCCGGCCGCCGAGGTCGACCGCCACATCCGCGGCCTGTCGCCGTTCCCCGGCGCCTGGTTCGAGGCGCCGTCGGACAAGGGCCCGGTCCGCGTGAAGGCCTTGCTGTCGCGGGTCGAGGACGGCGCCGATATCGAAGAGGGGGGCGTTCCCGGCCACGCCCTCGACGACGCCCTGCTGATCGCCTGCGGCGACGGCGCGGTGCGCCTGCTCAAGGCCCAGCGCGAGGGCAAGGGGGCCCAGGACGCCGAGGTCTTCGTGCGCGGCTTCCCGCTGACGGCCGGAACGGTCCTGGCCTGATGCCCCGCTACCGCCTGACGATCGAATATGACGGCCGGCCCTATAACGGCTTCCAGGCCCAGGCCTCGCAGCCGTCGGTGCAGGGCGCGATCGAGGCGGCGGTGAAGGCCTTCAGCGGTCAGGCGATCCGCATCGCCGCCGCCGGCCGCACCGACACCGGCGTCCATGCGACGGGCCAGGTGGTGCAGGTCGATCTGGAGCGCGACTGGCCGGCCGAGACGGTGATGAACGCGCTGAACGCCCACCTGGTGCGCGAGGCGGTCAGCGTGCTGGACTGCGCCGTCGCGCCCGAGGGCTGGCACGCCCGGTTCTCGGCCAATGAGCGACGCTACCTGTACCGCATCCTCAACCGCCGCGCCCCGCCGGCCCTGGACAAGGGCAAGGTCTGGCACGTCAAGAAGCCCATCGACGCCGACGCCATGCACGCCGCCGCCCAGGCCCTGGTGGGCCCGCACGACTTCACGACGTTCCGCGACATGGCCTGCCAGTCGAAGTCGCCGCTGAAGACCCTGGACGTAGCCCGGGTGTTCCGCGTCGGCGACGAGGTCCATTTGGTGTTCGAGGCCCGCTCGTTCCTGCACCGCCAGGTGCGGTCGATGACCGGCACCCTGGTCGAGGTCGGGGTCGGGCGGTGGAGCGCCGACGACGTGCGCGCGGCGCTGGAGGCCAGGGACCGCACGGCCTGCGGACCGGTGGCGCCGTCCGACGGGCTGTACCTGACGGGCGTCGGGTACGAGGGCGAGGGCTAGGAAGCCTTCAGCACGAGACCTCGTCCTTCGACAGGCTCGGGATGAGATTTTTCTACAGCCCGGACTTGTGAAGGGTCCTCATCCTGAGCCTGTCGAAGGACGAGGACCACGCACCGCACCGGACGTGAATGTCGATATGCCCTAGCGCTTCCTGGCCCGCTCGGCCCGCGCCGTCTGGATCTGGCCGACGGCCAGGGCCAGCATGAAGGCGCCGAAGGCGGCGAGCACGAGGGCGAGAAAAGGTGTCATGGAAGCTCTCCGTTGCATGAACGGTGAAGCTTCGCGCGGTCGACGGCGGTTGGCCTTGATCTGACTCAATGACCCCAGTGCCACCCGATCTAGCCGCCCAGCTTGCCCAGGCGCCGCATCTTGGCCAGCCAGCGCAGTCGCGCCTTGGGACCGATCGCCTCGACCCCGCCGATCACCGATTTCCGGACGGGCGACAGGCCGGCCAGCCTCAGCACGCCCGTGTCCAGCGCCAGCAGGCCGTGCGACCCGAACACCAGCCGGAAGACGAAGGCGGGCATGCCCATGGTGACGACCAGGCGCGCCGACCGTCCCTTCAGCTTGGAGCTCCAGCCCTTGGGACCGACCGTGAAGCCGAAGCCGGCGCGGAACACCTGCTCGAGCAGGGCCTTCAGCCTGGCCGGGGTCGCGCCGAGCCACAGCGGAAACAGCAGCACGATGTGTTCGGCCCACAGGATGTCTTCCTGCACGGCGACGATGTGCGGCGGCGGCGGGCTCTCGAACTCCCACTGCCCCTCGACAAAGGGCGTATCGACATCGGCCAGGTTGATGCGCCGGACCATGTGGCCGGCGGCCGTCGCGGCCTCGGCGTAGGCGGTCGCCAGGGCGTTGCCGAACCGTTCGGGGCGGCCGTCCGGATGGCCCAGAAGAACGAGGATGCGTTTGGTCATGCGGAGCTCCTGCGCCGCCTATGACAGACCCTGGCCGCCGGGCCCTTGATCCGTCGCAACTCGGGAAGCTTCGCCCCTACAGCACCGAGCAGTTGGTCAGCTGGCTGAACCGCTCCAGCGCCGCCGTGCCCACCACCGAGGTGCCAAAGCGGTCCAGCTCCGGCGACCACACCGCGATCGCCGCCTTGCCGGGCGCGATGGCCACGATGCCGCCGCCGACCCCGCTCTTGGCCGGCAGGCCGACGCGGTAGGCGAAGCTGCCGACGCTGTCATAGATGCCGCAGGTCAGCAGCAGGGCGTTCAGGCGACGCGACAGGCGCTCGGGGAAGATCGTCTCCTCGACGATCGGCGAGAAGCCGCCGGCCGCCAGGGGCAGCATGGCGCGGGCCAGCTGTCGGCAGCTCATGGTCAGGGCGCACTGGCGGCAATAGGCGGCGACCACGGCCTCGGGATCGTGGGTGATCGTGCCCTTGCCGCGCATCAGGTTGGCGATGGCCCGGTTCTGGTGGGCGTTGGCCAGCTCGGAGGCCGCCACGGTCTCGTCGATCTCGACCTTCTCGCCGGCCAGGAAGCCCGCGAAGCCGCGCACCAGGGCGGCCGGATCCGGGACCACGTCCATCAGCTGGTCGCAGATCGCCAGGGCCCCGGCGTTGATGAACGGGTTGCGCGGCACGCCCGCCTCGGCCTCCAGCTGGGAGAGGTGGTTGAACGGCGTGCCCGACGGCTCCTTGCCGACCCGGGTCCAGACCTCGTCGCCGAAGCGGTTCAGGGCCAGCCCGAGCGAGAACACCTTGGTGATGCTCTGGACCGAGAAGCCCTCGTCGGCGTCGCCGATCACCGCCTCCTCGCCCGAGACCAGCCGCACGGCCATGCCGAACTTGCCGGGCGGCACGCAGGCCAGCTCCGGAATGTAGTCGGCGGGCCGGCCCCGGCCGAAGTACGGCTTCACCAGCACGGCCACCTCGGCCAGGACGTCGGCGATCGAAAGCTCGTCCATGCCTAGATCCGCCCCCTCAAAATCTTAGGGCCACCAGCACCGCCCCGGCCGCGATCAGGGCCACGCCCAGCCAGTTCAGGGCCGACAGCTTCTCGCCCAGGAACACGGCGGCGATGATCGCCACGAACACGACGGAAAGCTTGTCGACCGGCGCGACCTTGGCCGCCTCGCCCAGCTTCAGGGCCCGGAAATAGCAGAGCCACGAGGCCCCGGTGGCCAGGCCCGACAGCACCAGGAACAGCCACGAGCGCGGCGCGATCGAGCCCGGCGCGCGCCATTCGCCGGCGACCGTCAGGATCAGGGCCGCGAAGGCCAGGATCACCACGGTGCGGATGAAGGTGGCCAGGTTGGAGCCGACGCCGTCGATCCCGACCTTGGCTAGGATGGCGGTCAGGGCCGCGAACACCGCCGAGGCGAGCGCCCAGAAGGGCCAGCTCGTCAGGGCGGCGCGGCCCATCAGGCGAAGGCCGCGAAATAGCGGCCGATCAGGGCTTGGTAGATGTTGGCCAGGTCCTGGACCTCCTGAACCGGAACGCGCTCGTCGACCGCGTGCATGGTAGCCCCGACCAGGCCGAACTCGACCACGGGGCACAGGCTGCGGATGAACCGCGCGTCGCTGGTGCCGCCCGTGGTCGACAGCTCGGGCGCCCGGCCCGTGGCGTCGCCGACGGCGGCGACGATCACGTCGGTGAAGGCGCCCGGCTCGGTCAGGAAGGCCTCGCCGCTGATCTTGCACAGCGCCTCGACCCGGCCCGAGAAGCCCTCGGCGGCCTCGCGGCACTCGTGCTCGATCCAGGCCTGCAGGTCCTTGCCCTTGTGGGCCGGGTTGAAGCGGATGTTGATCCGGGCCTTGGCCGAGGCGGGAATGACGTTGGTGGCGGTGTTGCCGACATCGACCGTGGTGACTTCCAGGTTCGACGGCTGGAAGCCCGCATAGCCGTCGTCCAGCGCCCGGCTCTGCAGGCGCGAGAGGATGTCGACCATCACCGGGATCGGGTTGGCGGCGCGGTGTGGATAGGCCACGTGGCCCTGCCGGCCGTCCACGGCGATCCAGGCGTTGATGCTGCCGCGCCGGCCGATCTTGACCATGTCGCCCAGCAGGTTGGCGCTGGTCGGCTCGCCGACGATGCAGTGGTCGATGACCTCGCCCTCGGCGGCCAGGGCCTGGACGACGCGGACGGTGCCGTCCTCGGCCACGCCCTCCTCGTCGCCGGTGATCAGGAAGCTCAGCGAGCCCGGCAGGTCCTGGGGCAGGCGTGACACGGCGGCGACGAAGGCGGCGATGGCGCTCTTCATGTCCACCGCCCCGCGGCCGTAGAGCACGCCGTCCTTGATCTCGGCCTCGAAGGGCCCCGCGGTCCAGGCCGCGCTGTCGCCGACCGGCACCACGTCGGTGTGGCCCGCGAAGCAGAGGTTGGGCCGCGCCGTTCCGCGCCGGGCGTAGAGGTTCTCGATCTCGCCGAACTTCATGCGCCGGCAATTGAAGCCCATGGCCTCCAGCTGCCGCTGCAGCACGTCCATCGCCCCTTCGTCGGCCGGGGTCACGGACGGGCGGCGGATCAGGGCCTGGGCCAAGGCCACTGGATCAAGCGCGACGGGGTCGAGGGAGAGGCTGTTGTCAGTCATTGTCCTGGCTTTAGGCTCCCCTGGCGCCCGACGCAAACACGAGAACGCCGCCATGCCCAAGATCGACATCCCCGCCGCCCCCACGCGCGTTGGGACCGACTATCCGCCGCCCCACGACGCGAAGTGCCGGGACCGGCAGCGCTGGGCCCTTGGCGACCTCGCGGGCCTCGACCAGTTCGGCGTCAACCTGATGCGCCTGCCGCCGGGCCAATGGAGCAGCCAGCGCCACTGGCATTCGGCCGAGGACGAGTTCGTCTGGGTGGTCGAAGGCGAGGTCGTGCTGGTCGAGGATGGCGGCGAGACGGTGCTGCGGCCGGGCGACTGCGCGGGCTTCAAGGCCGGGATCGAGAGCGGCCACCACCTGGAGAATCGCTCGGACCGCGAGGCGGTGCTGCTGGAGATGGGTTCGCGGCGACCCGATCAGGACACCTGCACCTACAGCGACATCGACATGGTCGCGCGGGCGGGGGAGGACTTCTACCGGCGCAAGGACGGGACGCCGTACTAGAGCGAGGACACGCCGCGAGGGCATGTCCCCGGCCGCTGTTCCTAGTCCCGCAGCAGGTCGTTGATGCTGGTCTTCGACCGCGTCTTGGCGTCGACGGTCTTGACGATCACGGCGCAGGACAGGCTGGGGCCGCCCTTGGGGTCGGGCAGGCTGCCGGGCACGACGACGCTGTAGGGCGGCACCTTGCCCATGTGGATCTGGCCGGTGGCGCGGTCGACGATCTTGGTCGAGGCCGAGATGAACACGCCCATCGACAGGACCGAGCCCTCGCCGACCACGACGCCCTCGACCACTTCCGAACGGGCGCCGATGAAGCAGTCGTCCTCGATGATGGTCGGGTTGGCCTGCAGGGGCTCCAGCACGCCGCCGATGCCGACGCCGCCCGACAGGTGGACGCGCTTGCCGATCTGGGCGCACGAGCCGACCGTCACCCAGGTGTCGACCATGGTGCTGTCGTCGACATAGGCGCCGATGTTCACGAACGACGGCATCAGGATGACGTTCTTGCCGACATAGGCGCCGCGGCGGACGATCGAGCCGGGCACGGCGCGGAAGCCGGCGGCCTCGAACCGCGGGGCGTCCCAGCCGTCGAACTTGTTGGGGACCTTGTCCCACCACGGACCGACCGCGCCGCCCATGGTCCCGGCGTGCATCACCTTGTTGGGGTTCAGGCGGAACGACAGCAGCACGGCCTTCTTCAGCCACTGGTGGGTGGTCCATTCGCCGTCGATCTTCTCGGACACCCGCGCCTTGCCGGCGTCGATCAGCAGCAGGGTCTCCTCGACCGCCGTGCGCACCGGGCCGGTGGTGGCGGTGGAGACGCCGTCGCGGGCCTCCCAGGCGGCTTCGACTTCGGCTTGCAGGTCGGCAAGGGTCAATCCAGAGGGATTCTGGGCGGTCATGTCAGGCTTCCTTCAGGCGCGCCGAGGTCAGGAACCCGGCGAGGTCGTGCGTGCGGTGATGGACGAAGTCGGCGGTCGAGGCGGCCGCGTGGGCGCCGACCAGGACGGTGGTCATGCCCAGCAGGGCGGCGGGGGCGAGGTTCTTCTCGCTGTCCTCGAAGAAGGCCGTGGCCTTGGGGCCGAACGCGTGGCGGGCCACCACCTTCTCGAACGTCGCCATGGCCGGCTTGGGCAGGTAGTCGGCCGTCTCGATCGCGAAGACGTCCTCGAACAGGTGGTCCAGGCCCAGATGGCTCAGCACCCGGTCGGCATGGCCCAGCGAGCCGTTGGTGAAGATCAGGCGGCGGCCGGGCAGGGCGTCGATCGCCGCCCGCAGCGCCGGATCGGGCGTCAGGCGGTCCATCGACACGTCGTGCACCTCGTCCAGGAACGTCTTGGGCTCGACGCCATGGTGGGCCATCAGCCCGGCCAGGGTGGTGCCGTGCTCGTGGTAGTAGCGCTTCTGGATGGCCCGGGCCTCGTCACGGGGCAGGCCGGTGGCCTTCTCCATGAAGTCGGTCATCTTGCCCTCGATCAGGGCCATGAATTCGCATTCGGCCGGATAGAGGGTGTTGTCCAGGTCGAACAGCCAGGTCTCGACGTGGGTGAGATCAGCGGTCATCAGCTCCTCCCTCGCGAAGCGGGGGAGGTGGCGCGATGCGAATACGCATCGTGACGGAGGGGGCGTCGGGTGGTGGCGGTGGACGCCCCCTCCGTCGGCTTCGCCGCCACCTCCCCCGTTGCACGGGGGAGGAGAAGAGCGGTCATGCTCATTTCGAAATCAGCGTACCCGCGCCGTGCTCGCTGAACAGTTCGACCAGCATGGCGTGGGGACGGCGTCCGTCCAGGATGACCACGGCCTCGACGCCGTTTTCCACCGCGTGGATGGCGTTCTCCAGCTTGGGGATCATGCCGCCGCTGGCCACGCCGCTGGCGATCAGGCCGCGGGCCTCGGCGACGGTCATCTGGCGGATCAGCTGGCCGTCGGCGTCCAGCACGCCGGCGATGTCGGTCAGCATCAGCATCCGCTTGGCCTTCAGCGCCCCCGCCAGCGCGCCGGCCACGGTGTCGGCGTTGATGTTGAAGGTCTGGCCGGCCTCGGAGACGCCGATCGGGGCGATCACCGGGATGTAGTCGGTTTCCGAGGTCAGCAGGGCCTGGATGATGTGCGGGTCGATCTTGGTCGGCTCGCCCACGAAGCCCAGGTCGACGGCCTGTTCGATGTTGCTGTCCGGGTCCTTGCGGGTGCGGGTCACCTTCTCGGCGGTGATCATCCGGGCGTCCTTGCCCGACAGGCCCACGCCGCGCACGTCGGCTTCCGCCCCGGCCAGGGTGATCCAGTTGGCGATTTCCTTGTTGATGGCGCCCGACAGCACCATCTCGGCCACTTCCATCGTCGCCTCGTCGGTGACGCGCAGCCCGTCGACGAAGGTCGACTTGACGCCGGCCTTGTCGAGCATGCGGCTGATCTGCGGGCCGCCGCCGTGCACCACGACGGGGTGGACGCCCAGCAGCTTGAGCAGCACGGCGTCGGCCGCGAACAGCTTGGCCACCTGCTCCTGGCCCATGGCGTGGCCGCCATATTTGATCACCACCGTCTCGCGGTCGTAGATCTGGATGTAGGGCAGGGCTTCGGCCAGGGTCTTGGCGGTGGCCCAGCCCGCTTCCTCGGCGGCGTCGGTCAAGGCGGCGGTCCTGTAAGGCGAAAGGCGCGCCTCGATAGCGGACCCCGGGACCCCTGTCACGCGTCGCCTGAAGTTTTGAGGGGGGCTCGGACAGGCCCTAGGGTTTCGCGTCTCTAACCAGCGTTGTCATCCCGGAAGCCTCGCAGAGGCTGTCCGGGACCCAGAGGACTGGGCCGATGCGGCGCTGTTCACCTGGGTCTCGGGTCTACGCTTCGCTTCGCCCGGGATGACAACATCAGAAGGCTCAATGGCCCTCCCGGCCGAACCGCCACTTGAGCGCCAGCACCGCGCCCGACATCAGCAGGCAGGCGGTGTTGGAGGCGATCACCGGCCAGGCCTTGATCATCACCCCATAGGCGATCCAGCAGGAAAAGCCGGTGACGGTGACCACATAGGTGCGCAGCGACACCGACGAGGCGTCCTTCTCGCGCCAGATCTTGATGATCTGCGGGGCGAAGCTGGTGATCGACAGCAGGGCGGCGGCCGTGCCCACGACCGAGGCGGCGAGGTTGGCGCTCACACCCTAGACAGCGTGCGGGACAGCGCGGAGCAGGGCGGTCACGCCCCAGCGCTCGGCATAGGCCGGCGACAGCTCCAGGCCGATCGGCGGCGGGCTCGGGGCCCGGCCTTCGCGCAGGCAGATGGTCAGATAGGCCAGGGCGGTCTTCACGCCGTGCTCGGAATAGGGCTTGCCGATCACCCCGCAGGCGCCGGCGAAGTCGTCGGGCAGGCGTTTGACGTTGGCGGTCATGAACAGGGCCACGCCGCCGCAATCGTCATGAATCTTGCGCACCACCTCGACGCCGGTCGGGCCGTCGCGCAGGTGGACGTCGACCAGGGCCAGGTCGGGACGCAGGTCGTTGGCCATGGCCACCGCCTCGTCCGAGCTCATGGCCAGGCCGACGGCGTTGCAGCCGACTTCCCCGACCAGGAACTCCAGCTCGGTGGCCAGCAGAACCTCGTCCTCCACGATCAAGACATCGAGCGGGCGCTCGTCCATCACAAAATCCAACCTATCTCAGTGATGAACGCCATTGACCGGCAGATACACCACGACGCGGGTTCCAGGATCGGCGGGCGTGGTCTGGGGACGCGCCTTCAGCTGCTGGCAGAGCAGCTGGACGATGGTCAGACCGAATCCGCCCGACGATGCGGAATTCTCCACCCCAACGCCGTTATCGGTGATTTCGATCCGGAAATCCGCATCTTGCCGCGTGATTCCGACAAACACCTCGCCGGTCCGCCCCGCCATCGCTTCCGGCGGGAAGGCGTGGCGAAGGGCGTTGGAGAACAGTTCGCTGATCACCAGGGCCAGGGGCGCGGCCTTGGAGGCGGCGATGTCGACGCGCTCCAGGTCCAGGCGGACCTTGATGTCGTCGCGCCGCGCCCCGCCCATCATGTCGCTGACCAGATCGCGCACGAAGGCCGCGACGTCGAAGCGCTCGACGTCCTCGCTCTGGAACAGGCGGCGGTGCACCGTGGCGATGGCGCTGACCCGCTCCAGCATGCCGCGCAGGTGGCTCTTGACCGCCGGGTCGGTGACGCGGCGGTTCTGCAGCAGCAGCAGGGAGGAGATGAGCTGGAGGTTGTTCTTGACCCGGTGATCGACCTCGTGGAGCAGGGCGGTCTTCTGCTGCAGCGCCTGGGTCAGGTCGGCGGTGCGGGCCTCGACGGCCGCCTCCAGCCGCTCGCGGGTGTCGCCCAGCTCCAATTCGGCGCGCTTCCTGTCGCTGATGTTCAATTGCGAGCCGAAGAAATAGACGATCTCGCCGGCCTTGCTGCGCACGGGCGACAGATAGAGGGCGTTCCAGAAGGTGGTGCCGTCCTTGCGGTAGTTGAGGATGTCGATCGCCATGTCCTGGCCGTCGGCGACGGCGCGCCGCATCGCCTCGATGCTGGCCGGGTCGGTGTCGGGTCCCTGCAGGAAGCGGCAGTTGCGGCCGATCACCTCGTCGCGGCGGTAGCCGGTCAGGGCCAGGAAGGCGTCGTTGGCGAAGATGATCGGATTGTCGGCCTGGCTCGCGTCGGTGACGACCATCGCCATGCGGGTGGCGCGGATCGCCGCCGCGAACGGATCGCCGACCCCATGCTCGGCGGCCAATTCCTCGGCCGCGCGTTCCGACCGCAATGTGTCCGTCATTCGTTGGACGCCCGACTTGTTGACATGCCCCGTGGTTCCCCGAAACGCCGACGTCGGAGTCGGGTTCCAGACATTGGCCTAAAATGCGTGACGGCGGAAACTCTCGGAGTTTCCGCCGTCACGGCCCTTGGGGTCCGAAGGACCTGAAGGCGCGTCCTATTTCGGCCGGTAGATCTTGTCGAACAGGCCGCCGTCGGCGAAGTGGGCGGCCTGGGCCTTCTTCCACCCGCCGAAGGTGTCGTCGATGGTGACCAGCGGAAGGGACTTGAACTTGCCGGCGTACTTGGCCGCCGCCTGGGCGTTGCGCGGGCGGTAGTGGTTCTTGCCGATCAGGTCCTGGGCGATGGGGCTGTAGAGGAAGTTCAGATAGCCCTCGGCCGCCAGCCGGGTCTTGTGGCGGTCGACGTTCTTGTCGATCAGAGCCACTGGCGGCTCGGCCAGGATCGAGATCGACGGATAGACGATGTCGAACTTGCCCGGCAGCTCCTCCTGGGCGAGGTAGGCCTCGTTCTCCCACGACAGCAGCACGTCGCCCAGGCCGCGCTGGGTGAAGCTGGTCGTCGCGCCGCGCGCCCCGGTGTCGAGAACCGGCACGTGGCGGAACAGCTCGCCGACGAAGGCCTCGGCCTTGGCGGGGTTGCCGCCCGGCTGCTTCAGGGCCCAGGCCCAGGCGGCCAGGTAGTTCCAGCGCGCCCCGCCCGAGGTCTTGGGGTTGGGGGTGATCACGTCGATGCCCGGCTTGATCAGGTCGCCCCAGTCCTTGATCCTCCAGGGATTGCCCTTGCGGACCAGGAACACGATCGTCGAGGTGTAGGGGGTGGAGTTGTTGGGCAGGCGCGACTGCCAGTTGGCCGGCAGAAGCCTGGCCCTGGCGGCGATCTCGTCGATGTCGTAGGCCAGCGCCAGGGTGACGACGTCGGCCTGCAGGCCGTCGATCACCGACCGGGCCTGCTTGCCCGAACCGCCATGGCTCTGGTTGATGGTCAGGTCCTGGCCGACCTTTTGCTTCCAGTACTTGGCGTAGGCGGCGTTGACGTCCTTGTAGAGCTCGCGGGTCGGGTCGTAGCTGACATTGAGCAGGGTCAGCGGCTTGACGCCCTGGGCGCGGGCCGGACCGGCCAGGGCGGCGGGGACCGCCAGGGCCGCGGCCCTGGCCGTGGCCGAACCCAGAAGACCGCGTCGCGTGGGGGTCTTGAGATCTTTGATCATGGCGATGTCGCTCGCTTGAGAAGGTGGATCTTGTACGCTTGCGACCAACCCGGCCCTGGCTGGCGGCGCCGCCGCGGCGCCGATCCACGTCCCCGCCGGGCGGGAACGTGGCTCCGTTCATGCCTAGAACGCGTATTGGCTGCGCAGGTTGACGGCCTTGTAGCTCTGCCCGATCTGAACGCCCGCCGCGTCGCGACGGTCGATGTCGACGTCCAGATAGTCCAGCGAGAACTTGGTCACCGAGTTGGGGAACCAGTTCAGGCCGACGGTGGCGATCTCCTGCAGGCCGCCGCGCACCCGGTCGGCCGCCACGGTCGCGTATTCGTGGTGGTTCAGGTCGAGCACCGAATAGCGGGCCGCCAGCTCCCAGGCGCCCCACTGGCCGGTCTTGGGATCGAACGGATTGGCGACGGGCGGGGCGTCGAAGGCGAAGTTGGCGGGGTTGTACTTGCGCTGCTCGCCGGTCAGCACCCAGCCGCCCTCGACGTACCAGCCCGAGAACTTCGGGTCGGTGAGGTTGGCGGGCTTGTTGCGGCGGTCCAGGGCGATGTCGAAATACTCGCCCTGGATCAGGAAGTTCTTCTTCTGGGCGGCCAGTTCGAAGCCGTAGTGGCGGGCGCCCGACGAGTCGATCGCGCCGGAGCTGACCAGGCGCGTGCCGTCGGTGCGCAGCTCGGGGCGGTCTTCCACGGTGATCGGATAGGCGCCGGCCGCGGCGATCTGGGCGGGCTGGACGATCCGGCTGGTGTTGACGCCGACATGGGTCAGCCAGTCATGGCCCTTGAACGGGATGAAGGCGACGCGGCCGACATAGCCCAGCTGCTCGTCGAAGGTGGCGCCGTCGCCGGTCTTGGCGCCGGTCACCGCGCCCGAGACGATCCAGCGCTCGCCGACGGCCTGGCCCTGCAGGGCGATGCGGCGGTCGGCGCCGGCCAGGCCGCGGGCCGCTTCCGCGCCCGAAGCCCGCTCGGGGAACAGCGAGCCGTTGGTCGAGGCCGCGTCCTCCAGGCCCAGGTTCGGCGCGAAGGCCCCGACCCGAACCTTGAAGGGGGCGTAGTTGTACTGCAGGTAGATCTCCTGCAGCGCGCCGGGGCCGTCGACGCCCGAGCCGCCGAAGTCCAGCAGGACCCCGTATTCGAAGTTCTTGAACGCCTTGCCGTCGACGCCCAGGCGGGCCCGGCGGAAGTTCGTGCCGCTGTTCAGGTCGCGGCCGACCGTCGAGGCGGGCAGGCCGCTGTCCTGATTGTACCAGGTGGCGTCCAGCTGCATCACCGCGTGAATGTTGGCGCTGAAGGCGCCGTCGCCCGAGGCGATGGTCGGCTTGCCGTTGGCGACGCTGACGGTGGTGGCCGCCTGGGCGGTGCGCACGTCCTTCAGGCTGGCGGCGGT
Organism: Caulobacter sp. Root1455; assembly: GCF_001426905.1. GTDB lineage: Bacteria > Pseudomonadota > Alphaproteobacteria > Caulobacterales > Caulobacteraceae > Caulobacter. Next base: position 475,278 of record NZ_LMFQ01000001.1, on the reverse strand, counting down.
GGCGGCCTTCAGGTCGGCGATCTGGCTGGACAGCGCCTCGAGCTGGGCCTCCAGGGCTTCGATGCGGGCCTGTTGCTGCTCGGGGGTCTGGACGGCCGCCCCCCCCTGGCCGGCTTGGGCGTGCGCCGCGCCGGCGAGGGCCAGAAGCGAGGCTCCGGCGATCAGGGCCGTGCGGAGGACGGTCTGGGTCTTGGTCATGCTGTTCCCCTCTCGACGCCTTGGCCGGCGCCGGGTTCGATTGGACAAAAGACGATTATTCCTACGTGTTAAATAGAGATAAGCCCGCGAGGCTTTGAGTTTTCCTTCAGGCCCTTGCTCGGCGCATGGTCAAGCTACTGGAATCCAGAACGAAAAAGGGCCCGCGCCGAAGCGCGGGCCCTGTTCATCAGTGTTCGTCATATTCGCCCCCGAAGTCCAGGGGGAGCGGCGAGGCCTAGAACATCGCCCGGCCGGTGAGCTTGAGATTGTAGCGCTTCTGCTTCTTGGCCGCCTCGGCGTTGGCCTCGAGCGCCAGATAGGACATCGGCGTGCCGGCCCGCAGGGCGAAGCCCAGGGTCACCGCGCCGTCCTTGTCGGTGCCGGAGGCCAGGGTGAAGGGCGCGCCGCCGTTGGTGTACTGGGCCACGGTGTTGCCGATCTCGCCGGCCAGCAGCTGGCGATAGCCGATCCGCACTTCCGGGCGCCACCACAGGTCGCGGCCATAGTCGGCGCCGAACACGATCCCCGCGTCGGCGATCAGGCTGTCGGAGTTGCGCTTGTGGACGATCTGGTCGAAGCCGTCGCCGCCGCCGGATTCCTTGCGCTCGCCTTCGCTCAGATAGAGGTAGTCGAGCGAGGCTTCGGGACGGGTGAAGTAGCGTCCGAACTTGGCCTCGTAGGCCATGCCGGCGAAGGCGTTGAACGTGGAGCCGTTCCACTTGGCGCTGTTGTGGCGCTGGACGTCGGCGGCGCCGTCGCCGTTCAGGTCGCCGGTGTTGAACGTCCGGTCGCCGTCGTACCAGCCGTAGCCGCCGCCGCCGCCGAGATTGAAGCGCCAGCCGCCGACCGCCCGGCGCCAGTAGGCGCCCAGCTCGACGAAGTTGCCGGTGGTCTGCTCGCCGACCTTGGCGGCGATGTCGTGCTCTTCGATGCTGACATAGGCCAGGGTCAGGCCCAGGGCCCCGCCGGCGTCGCCCATGGCTTCGTAGCCGCCGACGAAGCCGAAGGCCTGGGTGTCCGAACCCATGGTCTCGTCGGTGTCGCGCCGCACCAGGGTGTTGATCTCCTGGATCCACAGGCTGTCGGGCCCGTAGCGATCGCCCGGATCGGGGCGGAAGCGCGTGGCGACCGAGATCGCGTGGCTGACGTCCTGCATGGCGGCGAAGAAGCCTTCGCCCTGGTCGGGCATCATCTGGTCGTAGAGACCCAGGAGCCCGTCCTTGGTCGTTTGGGCCAGATAGGCCTTGGCGATGTCCGCGTCCTTGCTCAGCGCCGCGAAGGTGGCGTCGTAGGCCGAGGCCTGGGACTGGTTCATGCCGATCTCGGTCGCGGTGCGGCGACGCACGTCGAGATAGACGTTGTTGGTGTCGACTCGGCTGCCGGCCACGTACAGGTACGGCGTGTCGCCCAGCAGGTCCTGGTTGATCGCGCCGGCCGTCAGCGTGCCGCCGGTGATGACCGTGTAGCTGGTCGGGGTCGTCAGCAGGCTGGTCAGCCGCAGGCCCAGCTGGGCGCCTGCGGCGATGTTGACCGGGCCGGAGACCACCAGCTGGGTGTGCGTGCCGGCCGCCGGATCGGCGGTGAACGCCATCTTGGCGTCCGCGCCCAGGGTCAGGCTGGTGGCGTTGATGGTCTCGGCGTTGGTCAGGCCCAGCGAGCCCTTGCCGATATTGATCGCCAGCTGGCCGTCCGAGTCGCGCACGGCCCCGAGCATGGCGGCGCCGCCGCTGATGTTCAGCGCGTCGGCGCCGGCCCCGAAGGCGACATCGCTGACCACCAGGCCGTTCTGGAGGTTGAAGGTGTCGGCGCCCGAGCCGAAGTTGATCGCGCCGATCAGGGTCGGCTCGTCCGCGTTGTCCACGCCGTCGCCGTCGGCGTCCGCGTCGGCGATGCCGTCCTTCAGGTCGTCGCCGTCATTGACGCCGAACTGGGTCAGGGTGACGCCGGTGGTGTTCTTGCTGACGTCGATGGCGATCGCCTTGCCGGTGACCACTTCGTTGCTGGCCAGCAGATCGGCGTCGTCGGTGTCGTCCTTGTCGTCGGTCGGCACGATCGTGGCCGAGATCCGGCCGGTGTTCTCGATGGTGGTCAGGGCGCCCGAGTTGTCGATCACGCCATAGGCGTTGCCCTTTTCGCCGCCCAGGGTGGACGAGATCGAACCGGCGTTGCGCAGGGTGGTGACGCTGGCGCCGGCGTCGATGGCGACGGCGCGGGAGTCGAACTGGCCTTCGGAGACGCTGAAGGCGGTGATCCCGCCCCGGTTCCACAGGGTGGGCGCGGTCGCGCCGGCCTTGACCAGGACGCCGGTCGAGTTGGCTTCATAGGCGGTGGCGGTGATCGCGCTGTCGAGCCGCGCGCCGCCGGCGATGGTCGTGGTCTGGCCGGCGTTTCCGCCGATCTGGATCCCGGTGGCGGTGACGCCGTCGTACACGCCGTTGGCGGTGACGCCGCCCCGGGCGATCAGGCCGTAGGCGTTGTCGCCCGTGCCGACCGCGCCGATGGCGACCGACTGGGTGTCCGAGCCGATCAACAGGGCCGGGGCCGCGCCGTAGGTGGTCAGCGACGCGGTGCCTTCGCTGGCGTCGGCGACGCCGTCGCCGTCCTCGTCGGTGTTGGCCGTGTCGGTGTCGAGAGGCGGCGCGTCGAGCAAAATCCCGCCCCCGACATTGGCGGTCACCCGCACCGCCGAACCGCCTTGCAGCAGGTCGTCGGCGTCGAGAATCGCGCGCAATTCCTTGGTCGCCGGACGCGTGGTGTAGCGATAGCCGGTGGTGGTGACGCCGCCCTGGACGATGACGGCGCCGCTGACGGCGCCGTCGATCGCCACGCCGGTGGCGTTCAGGCCGGTCACGGTCGTGCCGCCGTTGATCGAAACCCTGCCGGTCACCGGGGCGGCGACGCGGACGCCGTAGGTGTTGTCGCCGATGACGTTGATCGTGCCGCCGGTGGTCAGGTTGCCGACCTGGCCGGTCTCAAGCCAGATGCCGGCCGAATTGTTTCCCTCGATCGTGATCGAGCCGCCCGCGCTCTGGGTGATGTCGCCGGTGAAGACGCCGGGCCCGACCAGATGGATGCCGTAGCGGTTGGAGCCCTTGGCGAACGGACCGTCGAGATCGCCGTCCGGCTTGGCCGCGCCGGACGCGTCCTTGTCGTCGTCGGTCGGGGTGTAGTCCTCGGTCAGGCTGATGGCCGCGTTGTTGATCACCGAGCCCGTCATGCCGCCCTGGATCAGGACGCCGGTGGAGTCGTTCACGCCGACGCTCGTCAGGCCGTTGCCGCCGATCGAGACCTTGTTGTTGCTGTTCAGGGTGATCAGCGGCCCGGCCGTGGTCAGGGTGATGCCCCCGCCGGTGTCGACCTTCACGTCGTCGGGCCCGGCGGCGGCCGTCGCCGTCGCCGTGGCGATCGGCGTCGTACGGGCCGTGTTGATGACGGTCTCAGCATAAGCGCCGAACGCCATGGCCAGGAGAGGAGCGGTTGCGACTGTCGCGACCAGGACCTTGCGCTGCATTACGAACGACACCTCGGAGATAAACCCAGACCCCAGATTGCGGCACGTTGCGGCGAAATTGCGGTGCTTTCCGCCGCTGTCGTGCTTCTAGGCGTTTGACGGTCTATCGCAAGCGTTCCCGGGGCGCCATATCTGGTTCACCGAATCCTCCCTTCGTGAAAAATCGAGACTGCCGCATGCCGATGGCCTCGCCGTCCTCGTCAGCCCGTTCCGATGGGTCCATCAGCACGCCGCTGGGCGTCTGGGGGGCCGTGCTGGCCGGACCCGCGGCCCTTCTGGCGCTGGCGGCGGCGGGCGGGGCCAACACCACGGCGGCGGTTCCCCTGGCCCTGATCAGCGGCGTGACCGGCTATGTCCTGGCCCGCCGGGTGTTGACCCGGTCCGTCGACTCGGTCGCCCCGGCGCCCGCCCCGGCCCTGGTCGACCAGCCGCCGCCCTTCGGCCTGATTCTCGAAACCCTGCCCGATCCGCTGATGGTCATCGCCGCCGAGGAGGCCGACGACCTGACCGGCCGGCGATTCGTGTTCGCCAACGCCGCGGCGCGGGACCTGTTCAAGCTGCAGCCGCGCGGCGGGCTGCTGGTCTCGGCCCTGCGCAGCCCTCAGGTGCTGGAGGCGGTGGACGAAAGCCTGTTCGGCGGCGTGCGGCGTTCGGTCGACTATGTCGGCGGCGGGGCCCAGGGGCGCGAGTGGGCGGCGCACTGCGCGCCGCTGGGCGTCGACGAGCGCGGTTCGCGCCTGGCCCTGCTGATCCTCAGCGACGAGACCGACGCCCGCCGCAGCGAGCGCACCCGCGCCGACTTCCTGGCCAACGCCAGCCACGAGCTGCGCACGCCCCTGGCCTCGCTGTCGGGCTTCATCGAGACCCTGCGCGGCCACGCCAAGGACGACGTCGGCGCGCGCGACAAGTTCCTGGGCATCATGCAGGCCCAGGCCGAGCGGATGGCGCGGCTGATCGACGATCTGATGAGCCTGTCGCGAATCGAGCTGAACGAGCACATCGCGCCGCTGGGCCAGGTCGACCTGGCGATGGCGACGATCGACGTGCTGGACGCCCTGACGCCCCAGGCCAAGGACAAGGCCGTGACCTTCGATCCCGTCCTGCCGCCGCGCGGCGCGGCCGTGGTCGAGGGCGATCGCGACCAGATCGTCCAGGTCATCCAGAACCTGGTCGACAACGCCATCAAATACACGCCGCGCGACGGCGTCGTGCGGGTGGAGATCTTCTCGGGGCTGACCGCCGACATGGCCGCCGCGCCGCGCGACCCCGCCGCGGCGCGCATGTCGCTGCTGACCCCCGACCACGCCGTCGAGGAGCGCTACGCGTCGCTCTGGGTCAGCGACCGGGGCCCGGGCCTGGCCCGCGAGCACCTGCCGCGCCTGACCGAGCGATTCTATCGGGTCGAGGGCCAGAAGAGCGGCGAGCGTTCGGGCACGGGCCTTGGCCTGGCCATCGTCAAGCACATCATGAACCGCCACCGGGGCGGCATGACGGTGGAGAGCGTGCAGGGCGAGGGGGCGACGTTCGGGGTGTATTTCCCGATGGCGAAGGGGACGGAGAGCCAGGGTCAGGTCGCGGACAGCGTAGCCTTGTAGAGGCGACCGTCCTTCATGATGATCCGGAAATTCTTCGCCGCATCCGCCACCAGGTTGATGTCTCGCGTCGGGTCACCCTCGACCAGCAGCAGGTCCGCATAGGCCCCGGCCTCGACCACGCCGATCGCCGCCGGATAGGGGTTGCGCGGCCCGGACATCGCCAGCAGTTGGGCGTTGACGCCCGTGGCGGTGTGAAGGACCTCGCCCGGCGTATACCAGCGGATCATCTTGGCCAGTTGCGCGCCCTGGCGGGTCGCCAGCTTGGCGTCGAACAGGGTGTCGGTGCCCCAGGCGGTCTTGAGCTTGTACTTTTTGGCCAGGCCGTAGGCGGTGTCGGTGCCGGCGGTCATCTGGATCTGCTTGGCGCGGTTGGGCGAATTGGCCGGGAACGGCGTGACGTCCTCGTCGTCGAGGAACGGCTGCAGGCTGGCCCAGACGCCCTGCTCCGCCATGATCTTCGCCGTCGCCTCGTCCATCAGCTGGCCGTGCTCGATACAGCGCACGCCGCCCCGGATCGCCGTCTGGATGGCGCGCGGCGTGTAGGCGTGAACGGCGACATAGGTGCCCCAGTTCTCGGCCGCATCGACGGCGGCCCGAAACTCGGCCTCGGTATATTGCGCCACGTCGATCGGGTCATAGTTGGAGGAGACGCCGCCGCCCGCCGCCAGCTTGATCTGGCTGGCTCCCAGCATCAGTTGCTCCCGCGTCCGCTTGAGCAACTCGCTCGGGCCGTCGGCGATCGCGCCGCCGCCGATCGCGTCGCCCCGGCTGAGCGGCGCGCCCGGCGCGGCGGGAATCTCGTAGGGAAAGCGATAGTCGCCATGGCCGGAGGTCTGCGAGATCATCGCCCCTGACGGCCAGATGCGTGGTCCGGCCACGGTCCCCTCGTCGATGGCCCGCTTGAGGCTGAAGCTGGGCCCGGCCATGTCGCGGATGCTGGTGAAGCCCCGCATCAAGGTCCGCTCGGCCTCGCCGGCCGCCAACAGGTTCAGATAGCCGACATCCGCCGTCAGCAGGGCGGTGATCGGCACGGTGGCCATGATGATGTGATAGTGGGCGTCGATCAGGCCGGGCATCAGGGTGCGTCCGCCGCCGTCGATCACCCGCGCGCCGGTCGGCGGCGGCGCGTTGTCCGGCTCCACCGCCGCGATCTTCCCGCCCTCGACGATCACCCGTTGTCCCGTGCGGGTCGTTTCAGATTTGCCATCGAACAGGCGAATGTTGGTGAAGGCGATCGGCGCCTTGGGCGCCTCGGGAACGGCGGCGCGGGCCTGCCCAAACGACAGTGCTCCGGCTGTCGCGGTGACGCCGGCCAGGAAAGCCCGACGTGAGAACCGCGCGTCCAGTTGCTGGTTGAACCTCGCGAAGGCTGATGTGTGGCAGAGACAGGACGCGCGCTCGTCTTCAACGGCATTGCACTTAAACATCGCCAGCCCCTCAAATGCCTTTTCAGAACAGAGCTCGGCCTCATAGCGTTGCACAAATTCCTACCTTGCAGTTCGCAAGGCGGCCTTGAGCGGCCAAGTTGAGGGTGACGAAGACTTCCATGCGGAAGCCAGATTCCGAAGGCCGCCCCGCCCCCTTCCGACGCTGTCGCAAAACTGTCGTCAAAACGTCGCATAAGGTCGGCGCCCGCCCGGCATAGATCGGCTGGGCGGTACGGCGCGCTGTGCGCCGTCATCGCATCCCTTCGCGCAAGACCCCGCCGCACGCATGCTGACCTGGCTCTCGCTCCTGTTTCTCGCCCTGTTCTCCGGCGCGGCTTTCATGGCCGGCCGAGGCCGCGCGCTGAAGGCCTCCGGCGGCTCCGCGGCCAAGCTCCACTCGCTGCCGAACTATTACGGTCTGTACGCGGCCCTGTGGGCCGGCGCCCCGGCGGCGCTGCTGCTGCTACTGGGCGCCATGTTCGGCGGCCGGGTCGAGGACGCCATGCTGCAGGCCCAGCGCCCGGCCGTGGTGCAGGCCCTGACGGCGGATCGCCAGGACGTGTTCTTCAGCGACGTCAACGCCGTCGCCACCGGCCAGGCCGCCAGCGAGGTGGCCTATGACGGCGCCCTGAAGACCGCGTTCGACGCCAAGGTCGTCGAGGCCAAGCGCATCGACGGCATCGTCAGCTATTCGGTCCTGGGCCTGGCCGGCCTGCTGGCCCTGGCCGGCTTCATGCTGGCCACCCCGCGCATCAACACCGAATTCCGGGCCCGCAACCGGGTCGAGGGCTGGATCGCCGGCGTGCTGATCGCCTGCTCGGTCGCCGCCGTGCTGACCACGCTCGGCATCGTCATGTCGCTGATCTACGAAAGCTGGCGCTTCTTCGAGACCGTGCCGATCCTCGGTTTCCTGTTCGGCACCGAATGGGCGCCGCAGATCGCCATGCGCGCCGACCAGGTGGCCTCGGCGGGCGCATTCGGCGCGGTGCCGCTGTTCGCCGGCACCTTCCTGGTGATGATGATCGCCATGCTGGTGGCCGCCCCGATCGGCCTCTACTCGGCGATCTACCTGTCGGAATACGCCGGTCGCGGCCTGCGCTCGACGATCAAGCCGCTGCTCGAGATCCTGGCCGGCGTGCCGACCGTGGTCTACGGCTTCTTCGCCGCCCTGACCGTGGGGCCCTTGTTTAGAGCCTTCTTCAACGGCGTCGGCGAGCAGCTGGTCGGCGGGCCGCTGGACGGGATCGGCCAGTACCTGATGCAGGTCCAGAACCAGATGGCCCTGGTGGCCGGGGTGGTGATGGGGATCATGCTGATCCCGTTCGTCTCCTCGCTGTCGGACGACATCATCAACGCCGTGCCCCAGAGCCTGCGCGACGGCAGCTACGCCATGGGCGCGACCAAGTCCGAGACCGTCAAGAAGGTGGTCCTGCCCGCCGCCCTGCCGGGGATCATGGCCGCCATGCTGCTGGCCGTGTCCCGCGCGGTGGGCGAGACCATGATCGTCACCATGGCCGCCGGCCTGCAGGCCAAGCTGACCGCCAACCCGCTGGACACCGTCACCACGGTGACCGTCCAGATCGTCACCCTGCTGACCGGCGACCAGGAATTCGACAGCCCCAAGACCCTGTCGGCCTTCGGCCTGGGCCTGACCCTGTTCGTGGTCACCCTGGGCCTCAACATCATCGCCCTGCGCATCGTCCAGAAGTACCGGGAACAATATGACTGACGCCGCCCTAAAACCCGGCGCGCCGGCCGCCCGCCCGACCCTGTCGGCCCGCGAGGCCCTGCTCAGGAAGCGCCACCGCTCCGAGAAGCTGTTCCGCGCCCAGGGCATGGCGGCGATCATCGTCGCCATGATCTTCCTGGTGGTGCTGGTCGGCCGCATCGTCGCCCAGGGCTATTCGACCTTCGAGACCCACACCCTGACGGTGCCGGTCTATCTGAACCCCGAGCGCATCGACACCAACGCGCTGGAAGGGGTCAATTACGACTACATCGTCGCCGAGGCGATGATGAAGAAGCTGGGCGTCCAGGACGACGACCTGGGCACGGTGTCGAGCAAGGTCCAGGATCTGGTCTCGCGCGACTTCGGCAACCAGCTGCTGCAGATGATCAAGAAGGACCGGTCGCTGATCGGCAAGACCGTCGACGTCACCGGCTCGGTCAAGGCCGACGCCGACCTCTACTACAAGGGCGAGATCCAGCGGGCGACCGCCGAGGAAGACCGCAAGCTCGACAACCAGCAGCTGGACTGGCTGGACCGCCTGAAGAAGGAAGGCACGGTCAAGGCCGGCTTCAACACCAAGTTCTTCACCAACTCCGACTCCACCGAACCCGAACAGGCCGGCGTCTGGGGCGCGGTGATCGGGTCGGCCATGATGCTGATCATCACCGCCATGATCGCCATTCCGGTGGGCGTGATGGCCGCGGTCTATCTGGAGGAGTTCGCCCCGAAGAACCGCTGGACCGACGTCATCGAGGTCAACATCAACAACCTGGCCGCCGTGCCGTCGATCGTCTACGGCCTGCTGGGCCTGGCCCTGTTCATCAACTGGCTGCACGTGCCGCGCGGTTCGCCGCTGGTCGGCGGGCTGGTGCTGGCCCTGATGGCCCTGCCGACCGTGATCATCGCCACCCGCAGCTCGCTGAAGGCGGTGCCGCCCTCGATCCGCGAAGCCGCCCTGGGCGTCGGCGCCTCCAAGGCCCAGACGGTGTTCCACCACGTGCTGCCGCTGGCCATGCCCGGCGTGATGACCGGCGCCATCCTGTCGCTGGCCCACGCCCTGGGCGAGACCGCGCCGCTGCTGATGATCGGCATGGTCGCCTTCGTGCCCGGCGCGCCGGAGACCTTCACCAGCTCGGCCACCGTGCTGCCGGTCCAGGTGTTCATCTGGGAGAACGCCTCGGAGCGCGCCTTCCACGAACGCACCGCCGCGGCCATCATCGTGCTGCTGGTCTTCATGATCGTCATGAACGCCGCCGCCGTGATCCTGCGCCGCCGCTTCGAACGCCGGTGGTAGACCAATGACCGTCCTCAATCCCCTCGCTTCTCCGCTTTCGCTGGGACACGCCATGCCGACCGAAAACCGCGACGACACGATCGCCGCCTCCCAACGCCAGAGCGGGGCTCCGACCCTGGCGTCGGCCATCCCCGCCGGCCACGGCCACGTGACCACCAGCGAGTTCAAGATCCGGGCCCGCGACGTCAACGTCTTCTACGGCGAGAAACAGGCGCTGTTCGACGTCAGCCTGGACGTGCCGGCCAAGTCGGTCACCGCCTTCATCGGCCCGTCGGGCTGCGGCAAGTCGACCTTCCTGCGCTGCATCAACCGGATGAACGACACCATCCCCTCGGCCAAGGTCACCGGCTCGATCGAGATCGACGGCGCCGACGTCAACGCCAAGAGCGTCGACCCGGTGGTGCTGCGCTCGCGGGTCGGCATGGTGTTCCAGAAGCCCAACCCCTTCCCCAAGACGATCTTCGAGAACGTCGCCTACGGCCCCAAGATCCACGGCCTGGCGACCGGCAAGGCCGAGCTCGAGGCCATCGTCGAGGCCAGCCTGAAGAAGGCCGGCCTGTGGAACGAGGTCGCCGACCGTCTGCACCAGGCCGGCACCGGCCTGTCGGGCGGTCAGCAGCAGCGCCTGGTCATCGCCCGCGCCATCGCCGTCAGCCCCGAGGTGATCCTGATGGACGAGCCCTGCTCGGCCCTCGACCCGATCGCCACCGCCAAGATCGAGGAGCTGATCGACGAGCTGCGCAACCAGTACTGCATCGTCATCGTCACCCACTCGATGGCCCAGGCCGCCCGGGTTTCGCAGAAGACCGCCTTCTTCCACCTGGGCAAGCTGGTCGAGAGCGGTCCTACCGAGGAGATGTTCACCAATCCTCGCGACACCCGCACGCAAGATTACATCACCGGCCGCTTCGGCTGACCGGCAGGACGCACAAGAGATGACCGAACACACCGTCAAGTCCTACGGCGAAGAGCTGAACCACCTCACGGCCGAGGTCACCCGCATGGGCGGCCTGGCCGAGGCCCAGGTCGCCGACGCCATCGACTGCATCGCCCGCCGCGACGCGCCCCTGGCCCAGCAGGTCGTGGCCCGCGACGAGCGGCTCGACACCCTGCAGGCCGAGATCGAGCGCAAGGCGTTCCGCCTGATCGCCCTGCGCCAGCCGATGGCCGTGGATCTGCGCCACGCCGTGGCCGCCCTGAAGATCTCGATGAGCCTGGAACGCTGCGGCGACATGGCCAAGAACATCGGCAAGCGGGCCCTGATCCTGACCGAGGCCGATCCGATGAGCGCCCTGACCCGCTCGATCGAACGCATGGGCCGCCTGGTCCAGGGCCGGCTGAAGGACGTGCTGGACGCCTACACCGCCTCGGACCTGCAGCGCGCCATCGGCGTGTGGGGCCGCGACGAGGAGGTGGACGAGCACTACAACGCCATCTTCCGCGAACTGCTGACCTACATGATGGGCGATCCCCGGACGATCAATCCGTGCGCCCATCTGCTGTTCGTCGCCAAGAACCTCGAGCGGATCGGCGACCACGCCACCAACATCGCCGAGATCATCCATTTCGAGCTGACCGGCGAGGAGATCATCTCCCAGCGGCCCAAGCTCGACACCCTGTCGAACTAAGCAAGAGGGCCGGCGCAAGTGACTCCGTACGTTCTGGTGGTCGAAGACGAAGACGCCCTGGCCACGCTGCTGCACTACAATCTCGACAAGGAAGGCTATGTCGTCGGCGTGGCCGGCGACGGCGAGGAAGCCCTGACCATGGCCTCCGAGCGCGCGCCCGACCTGGTGATCCTCGACTGGATGCTGCCCAAGGTCTCGGGCATCGAGGTCTGCCGCCGCCTGCGCGGCCGCTCCGAAACCCGTAACGTGCCGATCATCATGCTGACGGCGCGCGGCGAGGAGAGCGACCGGATCCGCGGCCTCGACACCGGGGCCGACGACTATGTGGTCAAGCCGTTCTCGATGATCGAGCTGACCGCCCGCGTCCGCGCCGTGCTGCGCCGCATCCGCCCGGGCCTGGCCGACGACCGCATCACGGTCGGCGACATCGTCATCGACCGCGTCGCCCACCGCGTGAAGCGCCAGGGCAAGGAAGTCCACCTGGGCCCGACCGAGTTCCGCCTGCTGGACTACCTGATGCAGCACCCGGGCCGGGTGTTCAGCCGCGAACAGCTGCTGGACGCGGTCTGGGGCTCGGACGTCTATGTCGAGGCGCGGACGGTCGACGTGCACATCGGGCGGCTGCGCAAGGCGCTGAACGGGGACGTGGACGGGGATCCGATCCGCACGGTGAGGTCGGCGGGGTATTCGCTGGATCTGGACGCGGCGTAAGGCGCCGCGCCGACCCTACAGGATCAGGTCGCCGTTGCCGGGATTGAAGTCGAACCAGCCGTTGTTCAGCTTGACCGCCATGTCCCCCAGGCCGTTGCCGTCGACGTCCACGAAGATCTCGGTGTAGGCGCTCATGCCTTCGCCATAGTGGCGGATGATCATCTCGCCGGGGCGGCCCGTGAAATCGCCCTGGCCCAGCCAGCGGAAGGCCTGGTTGCCGTCACGGTTCCAGTTTGCGTCGATGTCGCTGAAATCGAGAATGTCGCCGATCTGGTAGACCGTGACGGTCTCCAAGGTCGAGCCCGAAGCGGGGACGTCGGTGAAGACGAAGCGGTCCGCGCCGTCGCCGCCGATATAGGTGTCGTTGCCGGGGCCGCCCTGCAGCCGGTCCGCGCCGTCGCCGCCGTGCAGAACATCATCGCCCGTTCCGCCATAGAGTTGATCCTTGCCGCCCTTGCCCCAAAGGACGTCATCGCCGCCGTTGCCGTAGATGACGTCGCCTTGCGCGCCGCCTTCGAGAGTGTCCGCCCGGTTGGTTCCATCAATGCGAGCCATGATCTGGGCTCCTGTTACGCGCCCCGGAGGCGCCGGAATTCGAACCAACGCGCCGAAGAACCTCGTGTTTCCCAAATTCGCGCCGACACCACAGCGCGAACTCACCTCCGCCGCCCGTTCTTGCCCCTCCCCCGACCGAGGCCGAAAACCGCGTGTTTCAGGTCCTCCCCCACGGCAGAAGGCCTGGATGACGCGGCCGCGCTGTTCCTGCTAATCACCGCCCATGCTTCACCCCGCCGACTCCTACGACCCCCTGACGCCCGTGCCGCCCGAGCGCCGGGCGTTCGGCGCGTTCGACGCCTTTTCGCTGTGGTTCAGCCTGGGGATCGGCCTTTTGGTGCTGCAGGCCGGCGCCTTCCTGGTGCCCGGCCTGAGCCTGGGCGCGGCGCTGGCGGCGATCGTCGCCGGCTCGGTGCTGGGCGCGCTGCTGCTGGCCGCCGCCGGCGTGGTCGGCGCCGACACCGGGCTTTCGGCCATGGGGTCGCTGCGGCTGGCCCTGGGCGCGCGCGGGGCGGCGATCCCGGCGGTGCTCAACGCCGTCCAGCTGACCGGCTGGGGCGCGTTCGAGATCATCGCCATGCGCGACTCGGCCGACGCCCTGGCCCGGCAGACCTTCGGAGTCTCCAATCCCCTGCTATGGACGCTGCTGTTCGGCGGCCTGGCCACCGGCCTGGCGGTGATGGGGCCGGTGTCGTTCGTGCGGCGGTTCCTGCGCGCCTGGGGCTTGTGGCTGCTACTGGCCGGGGCGGGCTGGCTGACCTGGCGGCTGCTGGCCGAGCACGACCTGGCGGCCCTGCTGGCCAAGGCGGGCACCGGCGAGATGAGCTTCGGGGCCGGGGTCGACCTGGTGGTGGCCATGCCGTTGTCGTGGCTGCCGCTGATCGCCGACTACACCCGCTTCGGCCGCTCGCCGCGCGGCATGTTCCAGGGCAGCGCCGTCGGATACCTGCTGGCCAATGTCTGGTTCATGGGCCTGGGCGCGGCCTACGCCCTGGCGGCCGGGGGCGGGCAGGGGATGCTGCTGTCGGCCCTGGCGGCCAGCGGCGGCGGGATCGCCTTGCTGCTGATCGTCATCGACGAGACCGACAACACCTTCGCCGACATCCATTCGGCGGCGGTCTCGACCGCGACCCTGGCGCCGATCCGCCCGACCCGCCTGGCCCTGGGCTTCGGCGTGGTCTGCACGGCCGTCGCCCTGCTGGCGCCGATGGCGCGCTACGAGACTTTCCTGCTGCTGATCGGCTCGGTGTTCGCGCCGCTGTTCGGCGTGCTGCTGGCCGACCACTTCATCGTGCGCCGCCGCCGCGTCGAGGCCGCCGACGCCCAGACCCTGGGGCTGAACCTCCCGGGCCTGGCCGCCTGGGCGATCGGCGTCGGCGCCTATCAGGCGCTCGGCAGGACAGCGCCCGAGGTGGGCGCCACCCTGCCGGCCTTCGCGGCGGCCGCGGTGGTCTATCTGGCGCTCCAGGCCGTACGGAAGCGCTCGACCTAGACCCCGACCGGGCCCGGCTCGATTGTCCAGTAGTCGCCGTCCTTCCGGGTGGTCACCCACTGGGACATCCCGATCCGGTTGTCTTGCGACAGCCGCTGATCGCGGAAGTGCAGGTTGTGGATGATGACCTTCCCGCCGTAGAGGAGCGGCTGGCCGGGATGGTCGATGTTGCTGACCACCCAGGTCTGCTTCTTGAGATTGATCCCCTCGAGATACTCGTCGTGATAGTAGCACGAGCGGGAATCGTCCCAGGCCCCCAGGACGTTGCGGGCCCCGGGCCCGGGCTCGCGCGAGACCAGCAGAACCAGGGAATGGTCGGGGATCTGGGCGGTCGGATCGGGCAGGGTCGTGACGAACGACACCGGCGCCTTGGTCTTGTCCATCTTCGGAAAATAGGCGGCGACGTCGAACGCCACCAAGAGGTCCATGATCGCCTTGGAGAACACCGAGTTGGTCACCTTCAGCGCGCAGACGGCGGGGGCCAGGTACACGCCGTGCTGGTTCTTCAGATGGAAGGTCTGGCCGTACAGCACCGGGTCGCCGTTCCGGCGCGGCATATCGACGAACGGCAGGATAGGATCGGTGCGCGGCGTGGTCAGCGTCACCGCGTGGCTGAAGCTGGGCGCGTTCTTGGCCCGCTCGCCGAACTGGGCCACCAGGTCGGGACGCCCGACCTTCTCCAGCATGGTGGTGATCACCGAGGCGTGGTCGAAGGGCGTGTCGGTCTTCGAGCGGAACACCGATCCCTTCTGGACATAGGGCGAGACCACGATGGTCGGCACCCGCGCGCCCAGGCGGTCGAACTTGAATCCGGCGCTGTTCTGATAGGGCGGCTTGCCGGCGCCCCACGGCGGCTTGACCTTGCCGGGCTTCAGGTCGGCGGTCTGGTGGTCGAACGAACCGACGAACTCGTCGAAGGTGATCAGCAGCAGGGTCTTTTCCCAGGCGGCCTTGTTGGCGATCAGGCTGGAATAGACCTCCTTCACCAACTGCTCGCCGGCCAGGACGCTGCCGGGCGGGTGGTAGTCGTTGCCCAGGGCCGAGAACAGGTTCTCGTAGCCCTTGTTGTCGACGGTGCTGTGGGAAATCGACCAGAAGGGCTCGATATAGCTGAACATCGGCAGCTTGCCCGCGCGCGCCCTGCGGTGGAACTCCTCGGTCTTGCGGAAGCGGTTTTCCGCGCCCGGAATCTTGGCCTTGATCTGTGGGAACAGCCGCCAAGTGTAGCAGGACTCCAGGGCGCCCGAGGTCAGGCCCACCAGGTAGTCGGTGTAGGGCTTCAGCGCCAGGTAGACCTCGCGGAGCAAGGGGACAAAGGGCGCGATGATCCCGATCTCCTTCAGCAGGGTCGAGATCTTCTGCGGCAGGTAGCTGGTCTCGTAGAAGACGTTCCAGTCGGCCCCCGCCGTTTCCAGGGCGTTGAAGATCGTCGGCGCGTCGACGCGGTCGTCGCCGATCGCCATGCCGACAATTCTCTGGATCTCCTTGGCGCGCGGATCGGTCTCCAGGTCGCCGTTGTTGATCATGCCGTTCGAGGTGCCGCACATCAGGAACGCGCGGTTGGGATTGGTCTGCGACGGCACCGAGGCGTGCCAGGCGTCGCTGACGGCGTAGTGGCGGGCGAGCTGGTTCAGCACCGGGGCCTGGGCCGGGGTGAAGCTCTGCATCACCATCGGTCCCAGGCGACGGATGTCGGCGTCGCTCAGCTTGCGCGCTTTGAGGACCTCGACGAAGTCGGCCAGCACCCCCTTCATCGTGACGGGGTCGTCGGGCTTGGGCGTGCGGGTGTTGTAGAACTGGGTCAGGACCTGCTGGAACGACTCCCCGGGCGCGAAGTCGGGGACCGTGAAGCCGGTCACGCCGCGCGTGGGCTTGGCGGCGAGCGTGCCGTTCAGCGCCGTGTTGAGGAAGTCGTTGGGATTGACCGCCTGCAGCCCGCGATACGGCCCGGTGGCCGGCGGGATGAAGGTCGGCGAGTCCTTTTCGTAGGTCCAGCCCAGCATGCTGTCGAACGTGCGGTTCTCCAGCATGAGCACGACGACGTGTTCGATGTTCTTGAGTGTCATGGCGCTTCCCCCCGGCCCGGCGTTCGAAGTCGCTCGGAGCATGGGTGGGAAGATGCTACTTTTGAGAGAGTTATGTCAATGTGCCGCCAATGAGGGTGCTCCCCGCGCGCCGCATTCGTCTTGACCCCGCGCGCTGGCCACGCGACACCCCGGCCTCATGGAAAAGCTGAACATCCTGCTCGTCGGGTCCGGCGGGCGCGAGCACGCCCTGGCCTGGAAGATCGCCCAGTCGCCGCTGTGCGGCCGGCTGGTGGCCGCGCCGGGCAATCCCGGTATTGCCCAGGTGGCCGAGCTGCGCGCCGTGAAGGTGACCGACGTCGCGGGCCTGGTGGCCCTGGCCCGGGAGATCGCCGCCGACCTGGTGGTCGTCGGTCCGGAATCGGCGCTGGAGGTCGGACTGGCCGACGAACTGGCCAAGGCCGGGATCCCCTGTTTCGGCGGCAGCGCCCAGGCCGCCCGGCTGGAGACCTCCAAGGCCTTCACCAAGGACTTCTGCGCCCGCCACGGCCTGCCGACGGCGGCCTATGGCGTGTTCACCGACGCGGCTGCGGCCGGAACCTTCCTCGACACCCTGACCGCGCCGTTCGTGATCAAGGCCGACGGCCTGGCGGCCGGCAAGGGCGTGGTGATCGCCGCCGATCGGGCGCAGGCCGACGCCGCCGTGCTGGACATGCTGGGCGGCCGCTTCGGCTCGGCCGGGGCGCGGGTGGTGATCGAGGAGTTCATGCACGGCGAGGAAGCCTCGCTGTTCGCGATCTGCGACGGCAAGACCGCGGTGCTGTTCGGCGCGGCGCAGGACCACAAGCGGGCCTATGACGGCGACGAGGGCCCCAACACCGGCGGCATGGGCACCTATTCGCCGCCGCCGGTCCTGACCGACGCCCTGGTCGAGCAGGCCTGGCGCGAACTGGTGGTCCCGACCGTCGAGGGCATGGCCGCCGAGGGCTGCCCCTATGTCGGCGTGCTCTATGCCGGCCTGATGCTGACGCCGCAGGGGCCCAAGCTGGTCGAGTACAACGCCCGCTTCGGCGACCCCGAATGCCAGACCCTGATGCTGCGGCTGGAAAGCGACCTGGTCCCGCTGCTGCTGGCCGCCGCGCGAGGTCAGCTGGCCTCGGCCGACAAGCCGGTCTGGCGCGACCAGGCGGCGATCTGCGTGGTGCTGGCCGCCGAGGGCTATCCCGACGCCCCCAAGACCGGCGGCCTGATCCAGGGCGCCGACAGCGAGTTCGGCGGCGAGGCGGTGATCTTCCACGCCGGCACGACCCGCGACGCCGAGGGCCGGCTGGTGGCCTCGGGCGGCCGGGTGCTCAATGTCTGCGCCCTGGGCGCGACCCTCCACGAAGCCCGCGACGTGGCCTACGCGGCCCTGGGCGCCGTGTCGCTGGAGGGCGGGTTCTATCGCTCGGACATCGGCTGGCGAGCGCTGAGCCAGCACGGCTGAGAGCGGCTCCACGGCTGGGGACAGGCGCATACGCCTGTCCCCGTTTCGCGCGGTGTTTAGGCGCGGTGCGCCACCTCCAGCAGGATGTCGCCCGGCGCGGTCAGATAGAAGCCGAACGCACCGTGCTGCATGGTCGGCGGGGCGACGTGGAGGCCGCCGGCCGCCAGGCGAGCATGGAGCGCCGACACCGCCTCCTGGCTCTCCAGGTGGAAGCCGATGTGGAACGGGATCGGCCAGGTCTGGGCCCCGTCGCGGCGCAGCCGACTGAGCACCAGCACTAGGCCGGCGTCGTCGCGCAGGATGGACAGGCCGTCCTGGCCCAGGGTGCGCTCGTGGGTGAAGCCCAGCCAGGTTTCAAAGAAGCCCCGCGTCGCGGCGACGTCGGGCACGGGCAAGTCGATGTGGTTCAGGCGCATCAGCGCACTCCTTCAGGTGAGGCGCGGCGCACGGGTGGCTCTATCGGTATCGACATCGGGACCTCGCACGCCGAGCCGGCGGCGCACGATGCGCCGTCGTCTCGTCGTGGGTCCCAGCCGTGAGGCGAGGGTACAGGTTCTCCGAAAGTCGGAGCGACCGGGCTTACCTCGTCCGGTCCATGGCCCTTTTTCGACTTGGCGATTGTAGCCGGCTTTCGAGGGACGGCTCAAGCTGCCGCGGGGCCGTCGAGAGGGTTGCGTCGGCGTCCCCACGCTCTAATGTCGCTTTCAAACAAGTGTTGGGGAGTGAAGCGCATGGCCGTGGCCGAACAGTCCGCCCAGGATCTGAATTCCGGTACCAAGCCCGTCGACCCGCGCCACGCCATCGACGAGGCCAGGCTGGCGACCTGGCTGGAGGCCCATGTCGAGGGCTATGCCGGTCCCCTGGAGGTCCGTCAGTTCAAGGGCGGCCAGTCGAACCCGACCTACCAGCTGGTCACCCCGACCAAGAAGTACGTCCTGCGCCGCAAGCCGCCGGGCAAGCTGCTGCCCAGCGCCCACGCCGTCGACCGCGAGTTCAAGGTGATCTCGGGCCTGAACAAGGCCAACTTCCCCGTCGCCAAGGCCTACGCCCTGTGCATGGACGAGGACGTGATCGGCACGATCTTCTACGTGATGGACAATGTCGAAGGCCGGATCCTGTGGGACGGCACCTTGCCCGACTACCAGCCGGCCGAGCGCCGGGCGATCTACGAGGCCGAGATCGCCACCCTGGCGGCCCTGCACAATGTCGACTACGCCGCCGTCGGCCTGGCCGACTACGGCAAGCCGGGCAACTACTTCGCCCGCCAGATCGACCGCTGGACCAAGCAGTACAAGGCGTCCGAGACGAAGGTGATCGAGGACATGGACCGGCTGATCGCGTGGTTGCCGACCACGTGCCCCGCCGACGACGTGACGTCGATCGTCCACGGCGACTACCGCTTGGACAACATGATCCTGCACGCCACCGAGCCGAAGGTGGTGGCGGTGCTGGACTGGGAGCTGTCGACCCTGGGCAACCCGCTGGCCGACTTCAGCTACTTCCTGATGAACTGGGTGATGCCGTCCGACCAGCGCGGCGGCCTGGCCGAGATCAAGGACCTGACCGCCTATGGCGTGCCGACCATTCCGGAGGCGGTGGCCCGGTACTGCAAGCTGACCGGCCGCGACGGCCTGCCGAACCTTGACTGGTACTTCAGCTACAACCTCTTCCGCCTGGCGGGGATCTGCCAGGGGATCGTGGGCCGGGTGCGCGACGGCACGGCGGCCAGCGCCCATGCCGAGATCATGGAGGCGCGGGTGCCGGTGCTGGCGCGGGGGGCGTGGGAGTTCGCGAAGAAGGCGGGCGCTTAGGCGGCTAGCACCTGCCCCCTACGGATCGCTTCGCGATCGTCTTCCCCCACAGGGGGAAGAGGAGCCGCGTCCTCCGCCCCCTATGGGGGCGGACAGGCGGCGAAGCCGCCAGGTGGGGGCAAGTGGGTGAGCTACAGCCCTGCTGACTCCAGCAGTTTCGCCAGCGCCCCTTCATCCTCGAACCGCGCCCGCACCGGCCAGGCCGTGACCTTGTCCCGCCAGGCCTGCGGCAGCCGCACCCAGTCCTTCTCGGTGGTGACCAGGCCCGCGCTGTAGGTCTGGGCCCGCTCCCAAAGGAAGTTCAGCGTCGCCTCGTCATAGTCGCCGTGGTCCGGATAGGGCGCGAAGTCGACCAGGTGGCAGCCGGCGGCCTGCAGGGCGCGCTCGACCTTCCAGGGCTTGCCGATGCCGGCGAAGCCGACCTGGCGGCCCTTGGGCGGCGGCGCGGCGGGCTCCAGGCGGGCGATCAGCACCGGGGTGTCGCCGAACAGCGCCAAGAGCGCGGGATCGGCCTGCGGCAGGTCGTCGGGCAGCAGCACGATCACCGCGTCGGTGCGGGCGAGACTCACCGCCAGCGGCTCGCGCATCGGGCCGGCCGGGAACACCTTGCCGTCGCCGAACGGCCACTCGTCGTCGCGGGTTTCGCCGTCGACCACCACCAGCGACAGGGTCTTGCGCAGGTCGGGGTTCTGGTGGCCGTCGTCCATGACCACCATCTCGGCTCCGTTGGCGGCGGCCTTGCGCGCCCCCAGCACCCGGTCGCGCGACACCCACATCGGGAAGTCCTGGGCCAGCATCAGCGGCTCGTCGCCGACGTCCTTGGCGGTGTGGCGGGCCGCGTCGACCCGCACGGGACCGTGCAGCTTGCCGCCGTAGCCGCGCGACAGGCCGTGGGCCCGGCGGCCGCGCTGGGTCAGGGTCAGCAGCAGTTCGCGGACGATCGGCGTCTTGCCCACCCCGCCCACCGTGAAGTTGCCGACGCAGATCACCGCGCAGTCGGCGCCGCGCGGCTGGGTGCGGGCGATGCGCCGGGCGGTCTGGGCCGCCCAGATCCACGACAGCGGCGTCAGCAGGGCGCGGGTGACGGGGCTGGGCGCGCCCTCACGGCGATACCACCAGCGCGGGGTGGCCAGCTTCATGCCTCCGCCTCCGCGTCCAGCAGCGCGAGGATGCGGTCCAGGCCCGCCCGGGCCTCGGCGTCGCGCCGGGCGACGAAGGCCTGGGCGCGGGCCGCCTGCAGCTTCAGGATTTCCGGCCCAGCCAGCAGATCGGCCAGCCGCGCGCCCAGCACCGAGGCGTCGGCGAAGGCCACGCCGTCGGCGGCCCGCAGATCGGCATAGGCGGTCAGCCAGTTCTCGACATGCGGGCCCGAGACGATCGGGCAGTCCAGACGCGCCGGCTCCAGCGGATTGTGGCCGCCGATCCCCGTCACC
This sequence comes from Caulobacter sp. Root1455, assembly GCF_001426905.1. Classification (GTDB taxonomy): domain Bacteria; phylum Pseudomonadota; class Alphaproteobacteria; order Caulobacterales; family Caulobacteraceae; genus Caulobacter. The sequence goes on along the minus strand of NZ_LMFQ01000001.1, from coordinate 454,384 downwards.
AGGCTGCCGGCCACCAGGGCCAGATCCGCCAGCCGGTACCACAGGCCGAGCTCCCCCAGGGTGTCGGCGACGATGATCTCGGCCGAGCTGTCGGGCTCCCGGCTGCGCAGGCTGACCGTGGCGCCGGTCGCCAGGGCCAGGTCCGCGACGGCCGGGCCGCGTTCGGGATGGCGCGGGACGATCACCAGACGCGGCCGCCCGTAGTCTTTGTTGGCGGCCAGGGCGCGCCAGGCGTCCAGCACGATCTCGTCCTCGTCCGGATGGGTGCTGGCGGCCAGCAGCATCGGCCGCTCGCCCAGCCGCGCGCGCAGGCCGGCCAGGGCCGCCTCGTCGACGGGCAGCGGGGCCGAGCCGAACTTCAGGTCGGCCTCGCCAGCCACCATTCCGCCCAGGGCGGTGAGCCGGTCGGCGGCGCGGCCGTCCTGGGCCAGGATCAGGTCGAAGCCGCTGAACAGCTCATGGGCCGCGAACGGACGGGCCTGCCAGCCGGCATAGCTCTTGTCCGACAGCTTGGCCGAGACCAGGGCCAGCTTCACCCCGCGCGCCTTGGCGGTCAGCAGCAGGTTGGGCCACAGCTCGCTCTCGACGAACACCGCCAGGTCCGGTCGCCAGTGATCGAGGAACCGCCGGGCGCCGCCGGGGGTGTCGACCGGCAGGAACTGGTGGATCGCCCCGGCCGGCAGGCGGCGGGCCAGCAGTTCGGCGGAGGTGACCGTGCCGGAGCTCACCAACACCGCGGCGTCCGGCCGCTCGGCTCGGAGGCGTTCAACCAAGGGCAGGATCGACAGGCTCTCGCCGACGCTGGCGCCGTGCAGCCAGACCAGCCGACCGTCGGGGCGCGGGATGGTCGGCCGGGCCAGGCGCTCGTGCAGCCGCGCGCGGTCCTCCTTGCCGGCCTTGGCGCGGCGTTCCAGCAGCAGGGGCGCGAACGGCTCCAGCGCGGTGGTCGCCGCGCGATAGAGCGCCAGGGACAGGGGAAGGCTCACACCACGTCCGCGGGGGCCAGTCGGCAGGACGCCGCGCCGCCGTGCTCGACCTGCAGCGTGACGTGACCGATGTTGAACCGGCTGTTCAGTTCGGCGCAGGCGTCGTGCAGGAAGGCGTCGAGGTCCTCGCCGACCATGCCGGCCCCGAGGGGGCGCACCAGGTGGGCGGTCATGGCGGTCTCGGTGGTGCTCATCGCCCAGATGTGCAGGTCATGCACCTCGGTGACGCCGGGGCGGGCGGTCAGCCAGTCCTTGACCGCCTTGGGGTCGATGCCGCGCGGGGCGGCGTCCAGGGCCAGGTCCAGCGAGTCGCGCAGCAGACTCCAAGTGCCCAGCACGATCACCGCCACGATGCCCAGGCTGACCACCGGGTCCAGCCACAGCCAGCCGGTGAACCACATCACGGCGGCGGCCACCACCACCCCGGCCGAGATGGCCGCGTCGGCGGCCATGTGCAGGAAGGCCCCGCGGATGTTCAGGTCGTCCTTGGAGCCCCTCATGAACATCAGCGCCGTGGCGGTGTTGATGACGATGCCGATCCCCGCGACGATCATCACCGGCCCGGCCTGGATCGGTTGCGGATCGGCGAAGCGGCGCACGGCCTCCCAGGCGATGGCCCCGATCGCCACCAGCAGCACCACGGCGTTGGTCAGCGAGGCCAGGATCGTGCCCTTGCGCAGGCCGTAGGTGTGGCGTCCGCCCGGAGCCCTCTTGGCCAGGATCACCGCGCCCCAGGCCATGAACAGGCCCAGCACGTCGGACAGATTGTGGCCGGCGTCGGCCAGCAGGGCCAGCGAATGGGTCATCAGGCCGGCGGCGGTCTCGGCCATGACGAAGCCGATGTTCAGCGCCGCGCCGATCGCGAAGGCCCGGCCGAAATCCTTGGGCGCATGGCTGTGGCCGCCGGGGCCGTGGTGGTGGTGGCCGTGGTCGTGACCGTGGGAATGGTCGTGACCATGATCGTGATCATGGTGGTCGTGAGCGTGGTCGGCGTGGTCGTGCGGCATGGGGTCTACATCCCACCAAGCCCTCACCCTTTCAACCGTCATCCCTGGAGGTTCACACGCTTGCCCCCTACGGACCGCTTCGCGGTCGTCTTCCCCCATAGGGGAAAAGAGGCTTCGTGCGCGCGTCCTCCGCCCCCCATGGGGGCGGACAGACCGCGAAGCGGTCAGGTGGGGGCAAGGGAGTGAGCCTCGGTCCTCGGACCTAGTCCCTGACCGCCGTCTCCCCCACCAGCGCCTCCGCCCGCCGGTTCACGGCCGACAGCCGCGCCGCCCAGGTTCCCACCAGTACGTCGGGGTCGTCGTCGCGGCCCATGGTCACCGGTCCGTCCCAGACCATGGCGGCCTTGGCGAAGGGCAGGGGGATGATGGTGCGGTCCCAGGTGTCGAGGCGGATGCACGGCTTCATGGCCAGGCCGACGAACAGCACCGGCGCGCCGGTCATCCTGGCCAGGGCCAGGGCGCCCTTCTGCATCTCCTCGACCGGACCGCGCGGGCCGTCCGGCGTGATGGCCATGGCCCCGCCGTCGCGCACCCATTTGACCATGTCGCGGAAAGCCTGCTCGCCGCCTTTGTTTTTTGCGGTGTCGGTCTTCTTGACCGACGAGCCGCGGATCGAGGGGAAGCCCAGCTTGCTGATCGTGCGGGCGATGAACTCGCCGTCGCGCGATTGCGAGACCAGCACGCGGATCCGCGGCTTGTCGGCCCCCTGCGGCCAGGTCGACGGCCCCACCGGCACGCGCGAATGCCACAGGGCCAGGATCGCCCCGCTCTTGTCGCGCAGGCTTTGCGCCCACACCGCCTGGGCGTGCTCCTGGCCTTCGCGGGTCCAGCGCAGGGTGGCGTAGACCAGCCGCAGATAGCCGGCCATCAGGTTGGCCAGCAGGATCATCACCCAGGGCGAACGCAGCGGCCTCAAGCGGAAGTCTCCGGCAGTTGATCCAGGTCCTGGGCCTTGGCCAGGCGGGCGTAGAGGCCATTGTGACGGACCAGCGAGCCGTGGGTTCCGGTTTCCACGACCCGACCCTTGTCGATCACATAGATGCGGTCGGCGTCCTTCACGGTCGACAGGCGGTGGGCGATCACGATGGTGGTGCGGCCGGCCATCAACCGCTCCAGCGCCGCCTGGACCTGGGCCTCGCTCTCGGTGTCCAGGGCGCTGGTCGCCTCGTCCAGCAGCAGGATCGGGGCGTCCTTCAGGAAGGCGCGGGCGATGGCGATGCGCTGTCGCTGGCCGCCCGACAGCCGCGCGCCCGCCTCGCCGACGATGGTGTCGTAGCCCAGCGGCAGCTCGCTGACGAAGTCATGGGCCGCCGCCTGGCGGGCCGCGGCCTCGATCTCGTCCTCGGCGGCGCTGGGCCGGGCGTAGGCGATGTTGGCGCGGATCGTGTCGTCGAACAGGAACGGCTCCTGGGTGACCAGGGCGATCCGGTCGCGCAGGGACGCCAGGGTCACGCCGCGCACGTCGTGGCCGTCGATGGTCACCGCCCCGGCGGTGACGTCGTAGAAGCGCGGGATCAGGTTGAGGATCGAACTCTTGCCGCCGCCCGAGGGGCCGACCAGGGCGACGGTCTCGCCCCGGCTGGCGGTCAGGCTGACGTCGGACAGGGCCGGGGCGTTGTCGCCATAGGCGAAGCTGACATGGTCGAAGGCGATGGCCGCCTCGCCGGCCGGCAGCGCCTTGGCGTTGGCGGGATCGACGATGGCGGCCTCGACGTCCAGCGCCTCGAACAGGCGGCGAGCGCCGGTGAAGCCCTCGCTGAACACCGTCTGCAGGTTGGCGACCTGCCGCAGCGATTGCAGGGACGCCCCCAGCGCGAACAGGAAGCCGGTGAACGCGCCGGCCGTCATGCCGCCGGTGCTGGCCCGCCAGCCGGCATAGACGAAGACGGCGGCGGTGATCAGGGCTCCGAAGGTCTCGGTGGCCGGCGCGGCCATCGCCTTGGCGTTGGAGCCCTTGATCAGATGGCGCTGGCGGCGCTCGATCACCGCGGCCACGCGGCCTTCCTCATAGGCCTCGCGGTTCTCCATCTTGACGATCTTCACCCCGTCCAGGCTCTCCATGATCGCGGTCGACAGGTTGGAGGTCTCGCCCATGGCCCCCTTGGCGGCCTTGGTCGTCTTCTTGGAGAACCGCCGGATGAACAGGCTGGCGACGGGGGCGACGACGAGCACGCCGGTCGCCAGGATCCAGTCCAGCTGGAACATCACCACCAGCATGCCGCCCACGGTCAGGATCTCGCGGGTGTAATTGACCACGCCGCTGGTCGCCGCCTCGCGGATCAGGGTGGCGTCGTAGAGCATCGACGAGACGTACGAGCCCGAATGGGCGCCGCGCAGGCGGGCCAGGTCCGAGCGCACCAGCTTGCCGAACAATCGCACCTGCATGTCGCCGACCACGCCGTTGCCGATCTGGTTGATCGACCGGGTCTGCAGCACCTGGAACAGGCCGCGCGAGATGGCGATCACGGCGATCAGCAGCGGGATGCGCCACAGGGCGCCGGGCTGCGGATGCGTGATCAGCTGGTCCACCGCCGGCTCCAGCACCTTGGCCAGGCCCGCGCTCAGGGCGGCGACGATCGCGGCGCTGATCATCGCGATCGCGAGGGTTCCGCGGCGCGGCCGGAGGTAGTCGCGCCAGATCCGCGCGGCGAGGGCGCGGTTGGTCGTCTGCGGCGCGGCGGGTTCGGTCATGGGGCCAGGGGTCGGATTTCGGGGCCGTACTGTCAAGCTGGGCAATGGCCAATCATTGCGGCGGGGGTGCGGCGCTGTGGCTTTTGCATTACAGGGCTGTGGCGCCTATTTAGCCCGCATTCACGAAGGATCGCCCGTTTGCCCAGCTACGACACCACAACCCGCTGGGGGCGCTTTCGCACCTATCTCTCCTATCTGTGGAACGACCACGCCTATCTGCGCCTGGGTTTCAAGAACGACCACTGGATCAGCCCGGAGCTGGTCCGGACCAACCAGCCGTGGCCGCACCAGCTGGCCGAGTGGAAGAAGAAGGGCGTCAAGACCGTCATCAACCTGCGCGGCGGGTTCGACGGCAGCTTCTACGCGCTGGAGAAATACGCCTGCGAGAAGGTCGGCCTGAAGATGGTCGACTTCGTGATCACCTCGCGCGAGGTCCCGATCAAGGAGCGGGTGCTGGGCGCCCGCGACCTGTTCGAGTCGATCGAATATCCGGCCCTGATGCACTGCAAGTCCGGCGCGGACCGGGCCGGCATCATGAGCGTGCTCTACGCCCACTACCGCCTGGGCCTGCCGATCGAGGAAGCCATCGAGCAGCTGTCGCTGAAGTACCTGCACATCAAGCAGGGCAAGACCGGGGTGCTGGACTACACCTTCGAGCGCTACCTGAAGGACGCCGCCCCCAAGGGCCTGACCTTCACCCAGTGGGTGGAGAGCCCCGACTACGATCCGGTGAAGATCAAGGCCGACTTCCGGGCCGGGATGATCGGCGGGATCGTGACGGAAGGGCTTTTGCGGCGGGAGTAGCTTTAGGTCCTCCCCCTGTGGGGGAGGCGATCGCGCAGCGATCGGTGGGGGGAGTTTTAGGATCGAGCGTCGAGACGCAACCGCCTGCCGAATATTCCCCCCTCCGTCGGCTGCGCCGACACCTCCCCCACAGGGGGAGGACCTTTCAGGTAGATCCTAATCCAGGCTCGGATCCAGCAGCTTGTGCGCGTGGATGATGAAGTACCGGGCGTGGGCGTTGTCGACCGTGGCCTGGGCCTTGGCCTTCCAGGCCTTGTGGGCCTCGGCGTAGTTGGCGTAGGCGCCGACGAACTCGACCTGGCTCAGGTCGCGAAACTCGATATCGGAAACGTTCTTCAGTTCACCGCCGATCACGAGGTGAAGAAGCTGCTTGTCGCTCATGGCGTGGAATTTCCTGCGCGGAAGTTATCGTTGCGGCAGGTCGATATGCCCGACGCGTGACAGGATCAACGGGTGAAGCGCCCGATTGGCGCAAACCACGCTCGGAAGCAGCGGATTCGCCCGATTATAGCGGAAGGCGGCGCCCTTGTGGTCGGTCAGCACCGCCCCGGCCTCGGCGCAGATCAGGTCGGCGGCGGCCAGGTCCCACTCGTTCTTGGGCGACAGGGCGACCGCCGCGTCGAAGGCCCCGCCGGCCACCAGGCACAGGCGATAGGCGATCGAGTTGCGGCTCTCGACCCGCATCGGCGGCCAGGGGTTGGCCCAGGCCGGATGGATGAACATCTTGGCGTCGCCCAGCATGGCGGCGTCCTCGAGGTCTTCGGTGTCGCTGGGGCTGATCGCCGCGCCGTTCAGCGACACGCCGCCGCCCAGGGTGGCGACATAGGTCTCGTCCAGGGCCGGAGCGTGGACCACGCCGGCCACAGGGCGGCCGTTCTCGACCACGGCGATCGACACCGCGAACCAGGGCTTGCCCTTCATGAAGGCCTGGGTGCCGTCGATCGGATCGACGACGAACTGGCGCGCGGTGACCAGCCGGGCCGGATCGTCGACCGTCTCCTCCGACAGCCAGCCATAGGCCGGCCGGGCCGCGCCCAGGCGGTCCTTCAGCAGCGCGTCCACCGCCAGGTCGGCGTCGGTGACCGGCGAGCCGCCGTCCTTGGACCAGATCTTCAGCCCAGCCTCGCGGGCCGAGAGCGCCAGGGCTCCGGCTTCGCGCGCCGCGGCGAGGATCAGGTCCAGGTCGGTCATTTTCCGGCGATCGCCAGGGCGTCGACCAGCAGGGACGGGCTGTTGCTGGCCCCCCGGATCTCCAGGTCCGAGCCGGGGACCAGACGGGCGTAGATGTCGATCAGGTTGCCGGCCACGGTGATCTCGGTGACCGGACCGGTCGAGACGCCGTTCTCGAACCAGAAGCCCGAGCAGCCCACCGACCAGTCGCCGGTGTTGCCGTTCAACGAGGGGCCGAACATCGAGGTCACCAGCAGGCCGGTCCCCGCGTCGGCCATCAGGCCCGCCAGATCCTTGTCGCCGGGCTGCAGCGTCAGATTATGGGTCGAGACGCCGGACGGGCCGGCCAGGCCGCGCGAGGCGTGGCCGGTGCTTTCCAGGCCCAGCTGCTTGGCCGAGCTGATGTTCATCAGCCAGGTGGTCAGCACGCCGTCGTCGATCAGGGCGCGGGCCTCGCAGGCCACGCCCTCGTCGTCGAACGGCGCCGAGCCCAGGCCGCGCGGCCGGAACGGGTCGTCCAGCAGGTTCACGCCCTTGGCGAAGATCTGCTGGCCCAGCCTGTCCTTCAGGAACGAGGTGCCGCGGGCGATCGACGGGCCCGAGATCGCGCCGATCAGCGGGCTGAGCAGCGAGATGGCCAGGCGGTTCTCGAAGATTACCGGGGCGGTGGTCGAGTCCAGCTTGCGGGGGTTCAGCTTGGCGACGGCCAGTTCGCCGGCCTTGGCGCCGATGCTTCGCGGGCTGGGCAGGTCGCTGGCGTGGCGGGCCGAGCGGCCCTCGCCGCCGCGCTCCATGCCCGCCCCTTCGCCGGCGATGGCCGAGGCCGAGACGCCGAAGCCGCTGGCCTGGTGCAGGCCGGAAAAGCCTTCGCTGGTGACCAGCCGCCAGGTCGAGGCGCTCCACGACGACGAGCCGCCGTCGGAATTGGTCACGCCCGGGGTGGCGCGGGCGGCGGCTTCGGCCTCGCGAGCCTGGGCCTCCAGGGCCTCGGCCGAAGGCTCGGTCGGGTCATAGAGGTCCAGCTCCCGGAACGGCGCGCGCGCCAGACGCTCGGCCGGGGCCAGGGCGGCGTAGGGGTCCTCGGGGGCCAGGCGGGCCATGGCCACGGCCCGGTCGATCAGCTTGGCGCGGCCCTCGGCCGAGATGTCCGAGCCCGACACCGTGGCGCTCTGCTTGCCGACGAACACTCGCAGGCCGATGTCGCGGGACTCCTCGCGCTCGACCTCCTCCAGCTCGCCCAGGCGAACGCTGACGGAGAGGGATTGGCGTTGCGCGAACACGGCTTCGGCGGCGTCGGCGCCAGCGGTTCGCGCGGCGGCGAGCACGTCGTTCAACAGGTTTTCGTCCATGCGGTCTTATGGACGAGGACGAGCGCGCAGCGCGAAGATCCGGGACCGACGCGTGAACGCAGGCGCTTCCGGCGGTCCCGGATCGGCGGCCCTTCGGGCCTTGTCCGGGATGACAGCGGTTGGAAGTGCGAAAGACCTAGCCGGCCCGCCGGGTGAAGCCATCCGCGCTCCACCTTTCGCTGCCGACGCCGTGGTGGACCACGAACAGGCCGTCGGGGTCGTGGCGCTGCTTGATCGCCGCCAGCCGCGTCCAGTGGCCGCCCCAGCTGGACGCTTGCCAGTCGCGGGTGAAGAAGTCGCATTCCGACAGGTAGCCGCCGGCGTCCGGGGCGGCGGTCTTCAGGGCGTCCATGGCCTTGTGGACGCGGACGGCGTGGTCGCGGGCCTCGGCCAGATCGGGACCGGGCATGCCGGGATAGGCCGGGTCGCCGGACCCGGCGATGATCGCCAGGGCGAAGGCGTCCAGCACCTGCGGGTTCATCGCCGTGTCGCGCGAGGCGGCCAGGGTCGCGGGCGAGGCGCCGGCCAAGCCCTTGTTGAAATGGAACGACACCGTCCAGTGGCGGCTGGCGGCGAACCAGGCGTCGACCAGCTTGCCCTGATCCTGAGGTTTCAGCAGCGAGGCCGGCAGCCAGGCCGAGGTGTAGGCGTGCCAGAAGGCTCCGACCTGCTCGCCGTCGCCGGCCCACCAGTAGTCGCCCGGCCGCGCGCCGGGACGATCGCTGACCTTGATCGCCTCGGGGGCGTACTTGCCCAGGACGGCCGGGTTCCAGAAGTGGCGGGCGGGCAGGGCCAGCACCACGGGATCGGGGGCCTGATAGGCCTTCGGGCGCGCCTTCACGAACTCGGCCAAGTCTTTCCAGGCGGCTCGGGCGGTCTCGACGTCCAGGCCCTGGAAGACCATCTGGACCTCCAGCCTGTTGTCGGTGTGGGTGCGGACCTGCTCGCCCCAGTGCGGGTTCAGCAGGTGATCGGCGTAGTGGGCGATGAAGGCGGCGATCAGGTCGCGGAACGCGGTGTCGGACGAGGCCTTGATCGTCCAGCTCACGACGCCGAAGCTCTCGGGCAGGTCGTGGGTCTTCAGGGTCAGGCGGGTGACGACCCCGAACGTGCCGCCGCCGCCGCCCTTCAGGGCCCAGAACAGGTCGGGCTCCTGGCTGGCGTTGACGACGCGGACCGCGCCGTCGGCGGTGACGATCTCGGCCTCCAGCAGGCTGGCGGCGGCCAGGCCGAAACCCTTGGAGAAGCTGCCGAAGCCGCCGCCCTGGACCAGGCCGGCGACGCCCACGGTGGTGCAGCCCCCGCCCTGGACGTAGCGGCCGGCCTTGGTGGTCACCGCGTCGTAGACGTCGACCCACAGGCAGCCGGCGCCGACCGAGACGGCGGGCGTTGGCGCGGCGCTCGAGCCCTGGGGCGTGAAGGCCTCGTGCAGGGCGATGTCGCGCAGGCCCTGGGTCCAGACCAGCAGGGAGTCGGGGGCGTTGGAGCCGCCCATGTAGCTGTGGGCCCCGCCGCGCACGACCAGGCGCAGCTGGTGCTCGGCGGCGAAGCGCACGGCCTGGGCGACGTCCGAGGCCTGCTCGGCGCGGACGACACAGGCGCTGGGCGACGAGGTCCAGCCGTCCAGCCAGCCCGAGCTCTGGGTCAGGCCCGGCTGGTCGCTGACATAGAAGGGATCGGCCAGCCATTTGGCGGCCTCGGGGCCGTCGAGCCGGGGCGGTACCACCGGCTTCAGCCGCCCGCCGACCGCGGCGTTCAGCGACGCCCACTGCTGGTCCGTCGGCCAGGCGGCCGTTCCGGGACGGGCCCGGCGCATCACGGCGGCCACGGCGCGGTCGATCTTCAGGGTCGCCGCCGCCGGCAGGGCCAGCAGGGCCGCCAGCAGGGTTCTGCGTGTCGTGTTCGAACCGATGGTCATGACGTCTTTCCTCGCTGGTCGGTGAGGAAGACATCGGCCAGGGCCTGGCCGCGATCCAGGGGCGTGGGACGAGCGGCGGCCCTTTCGGGACGGCCGGAAACGCCCTGGTCCGGGCGGCTTGGAAAGCGGGATCAGCCGATCGCGTAGAACAGCAGGGCGACCGCGCCGAAGATGTAGGCCAGCCAGGTGCAGATCATGCCGACGGCGCGCGGGATCGAGGCGCCGCCGCTGTTGGACAGGCCCACGGCGTGGATCAGCCGGCCGGCGAACAGCACCAGACCCACCACGTGAATGGCCAGCGGCGGAGCGCCGACCAGGGCCAGGACGATGACCGCCGCCAGACCCACGGGGATGTACTCGCTGGCGTTGCCGAAGGCGCGGATGGCGCGGGCCAGTTCGGGAATGCCTTCATCGCCCAGGGCGACCTTGTGTTTCTGCCGCAGGCGCACGACCAGCAGCGACAGGGTCAGCAGGAGCAGGACGTGCAGCCCCACCCACAGGGCGGCGGCGTGTCCGGAGGCGATGGTGTCCATCGATCGTCACTCATGAAACTAGTCGAACGTGAGCGGCATAAGGTTCAGCGTTCGCGGAAGCTGGCAAGCCGGATCGTCGGGGAGGCGACTAAGGCCGGTCACGATCGGGGACATGCCCTTGCGGCGTGTCCCCTTCGCGCGCGGGGGTCCTGGTTGGGGACACGCCGCGAGGGCATGTCCCCGCCCCTACAGCTCGCGCCCGACCGGATAGAGCTTGTAATGGTCGTCGTAATACGGCGTCCGCGCGTAGAACCACCCCAGCCGCGCATCGGGATCGGCGGCGAACTTCGGGTCCGCCGCCAGCTTGGCCTCGAACTCGGCTTTCAGCTTGGGATCGGCGGCCAGCATCTTCTCGGCCAGCGGGGCGATCGCGTAGCCCTCGATATATTCGACGCGCTGCAACACCTCGGGGAACATGCCCCAGGCGAAGAAGCTCTCGTCGCTTTCCGGCTCCAGCAGCAGGGTCACCATCTCGCCCAGCGGCTGGTCGGTCGAGATCCGCACCGAGCCGGCGGGGAAGGTGACGGTGCGCGTCTCGTGGGTGACCGGGCCGGCGTCGATCTCGACATGGCCTTCGCTGGCGCGTGTCGCGAGCTTGGGCGCGGTGAGGCGGATCATGTCGACCGACACCGCCCTGGGCGCGGCCAGGGTCTCCATCTGGACGCCGTGGATGCGCAGACGTTCGATGATGTCGGGCTTGGCCGACGAGACCCAGTAGGCCTTGGCCGGAGTCAGGTCGAGCGACGGCTCGCTGGTGTAGAGCGGCAGCGACCAGGGCTTGGGATCGGGCTTGCCCAGCCAGCGCACCTCCTTGCCGCCCGAGGCGGGGGAGTCGTAGGTCTCGTACAGCACGCCCAGGAAGCTCACGGTGTGCAGCGGCTTGCCGGCGCCTCCGAAGCTGGTCCCGAAATTGGCCTTGATCACGGCGGGCCGCTGGGCGCGGTCCTGCCGCTCGGCGGCCCGCAGGGCGGCGCCGTCCTTGGCCAGGACCTTCAGGGTCTCCTCCAGCAGGACGTAGGTCCCGAGCACCCGCTGCCGGTAGGGCTTCAGCGAATGGTTCTCGACCAGCACCGTGGCGATCCGCGCGGCGTCGCCGTAGCCGTTGGAATAGCGCAAGGACGCCGGCGAGGCGCCCAGGCCCTTCTTGGGGTCGCGGTTGTCCAGGCCGAAGACCAGCTGGCCGGGGATGTGGCCCGCCGCCTTCAGGCCCGCCTCGGTGGCCGGCAGGAAGGCCTTGTCCAGCCAGGCGCTGGTGGCCTTGGAGCGCGCGAAGTCGCCCTGGTAGCCGGCCCAGCCATAGGTGACGTCGTACTGGTAGTCCTCGCCGTCGGTGACGTGGATGTCCATGTAGAGGTCGGGCTTCACCCGATCGATCAGCGTGATCATCGCCCGCATCTCCGGCGCGTCGAGCTTGCCGTAGTCGCGGTTCAGATTGAGGTTCTGGGCCGTGTGCCGCCAGCCCTGAATGAGCGGGCCGCGCTGGTTGGGACGGCTGTAGGGGCTGGCGCGCTCGTGACCGTCGACGCTGAGGATCGGCACGAAGACCAGGTTCACGCTGTTCAGCGGATTGTCCTTGCCGTGGAAGGCCCCCCTTTCGAAAGCAATGTCGCGCAGCAGCATCATGCCGGCGTCCTTGCCGTCGATCTCGCCCGGATGGATGCCGGCCTGGGCCAGCAGCACGGGCTTGTTTGGATCGAACTTTTCGCCGTCCTTGGAGACGTAGAGCACCAGCAGGTCGCGGCCCTCGGGCGACTTGCCGAACACCTCCATGCGGATCAGCGGCGAGGCGGCGTCCAGCTTTTCCAGCCAGGCGCGGGTCTCGGCATAGTTCGGCGAGCCGGTCAGGCCCGTCAGCTCCGACGGCGTGATCCAGGGATCGGACGGTTTGGCGATCAGCGTCTCGCTGGCGCCATGCCAGGCCAGGGCCGGGGGAAGGATTTCCGATTCCCAGGGAGCTTTCGGGGTCTGCGCCATGGTCATGCCCGCCGTCATCGCGACGGCCAGAGCCGCCAGCCACGTCTTCAACATCTTACGCCCCCACGGAAACGCCGTGCGTCCTTCGAGGCTCGCCTTATGGCTCGCTCCTCAGGATGAGGAAAGCAGTACAGACTTCCTCATCCTGAGGCGCCGCGAAGCGGCCTCGAAGGACGCAGGGACTTTCAACCTACTTCCGCGTCACCAGGTCCATGAAGCGCTGCTGCAGGACCTTGTCGGTCTTGAACGCGCCGCGGAACTGGGTGGTGATCGTCGAGACGTCGTGGTGATGCACGCCGCGGGTCGACATGCACTGGTGCTCGGCGTCGATCAGCACGGCCACGCCGGCGGCGCTGAGGTGGTCCTCGATGGCGTCGGCGATCTGCATGGTCATGGTCTCCTGGGTCTGGAGACGCTTGGCGAAGATCTCGACCAGGCGCGCCAGCTTGGACAGGCCCACGACCTTGCCGGTCGGCATGTAGGCCACCCAGGCCTTGCCCAGGAACGGCGCCATGTGGTGCTCGCAATGGCTCTGCACGTCGATGCCGCGCAGCATGACCATGTCGTCATAGCCCTGCACGTCCTCGAAGGTGCGACTGAGCTCCTGCGCGGGATCGCCGCGATAGCCGGCGAACCACTCGCCATAGGCGTCGACCACGCGCTGCGGCGTATCGAGCAGGCCTTCGCGGTCGGGGTTGTCGCCGGCCCAGGCCAGCAGGGTCCGGACGGCGGCCATGGCCTCGTCTCGGGTGGGGCGCTGGGCGGGTTCAAGATCAAGACCGATGTCGTTCTCGAGATCGGTCAGGGTTCGCTCGCAGGTCCGTGCGTCCATGTGTGGGGAAGGTCTTTCCACGGGCTGAGTTGCGCCAGGACGCCTTTCGTCCTGGAATTACGCGTGCCACCCGTCGCGCATTGGGACCAATAAGCATGGTCGTGCGCGCGTGCTCTCGTTATATGGGGCCAATCCGTATCCCCGCAACACTCCCGCGACGTCAGGCCGCTCCCTTCCCATGACCATCAAGCTCTACGACACCATGGCGCGCGAGAAGCGCGACTTCGTTCCCGCCGATCCGAGCCGGGTGACGATGTATGTCTGCGGGCCGACGGTCTACAACCACGCCCACATCGGCAACTTCCGGCCGGTGGTGGTGTTCGACGTCCTGTTCCGCCTGCTGCGCCACGTCTATGGCGAGGACGCGGTGGTCTATGCCCGCAACGTCACCGACGTGGACGACAAGATCAACGCCAAGGCCGCGACCGAGGGCGTGGCGATCAAGGTCATCACCGACCGCTACCTGGCCGCCTACCATCAGGACGCCGCGGCCCTGCTGACCCTGTCGCCCAGCCTGGAGCCCAAGGCCACCGAGCACATGGGCCCGATCGTCGAGATGATCGCCGCCCTGATCGCCAACGGCAGCGCCTACGCCGCCGAGGGCCACGTGCTGTTCGACACCCAGGCCTTCCCCGACTACGGCGCGCTGTCGGGCCGCGACCTGGACGACATGATCGCCGGCGCCCGGGTCGAGGTCGCGCCCTACAAGCGCCACCCCGCCGACTTCGTGCTGTGGAAGCCGTCCAAGGAGAACGAGCCCGAGTGGGACAGCCCCTGGGGCGCGGGCCGTCCGGGCTGGCACATCGAGTGCTCGGCCATGATCGACAAGGCGCTGGGCCAGACGATCGACATCCACGGTGGCGGCATCGACCTGGCCTTCCCGCACCATGAGAACGAACTGGCCCAGAGCCGCTGCGCCCACGGCGCGCCGGTGCTGGCGAACTATTGGCTGCACAACGGCTTCCTCGACATGTCCGGCGAGAAGATGTCCAAGAGCCTGGGCAATGTGATCATCCCGCACGAGCTGCTGAAGACCACGCCGGGCGAGGTGATCCGCTGGGCGCTGCTGTCGGGCCACTACCGCCAGCCGCTAGACTGGACGCCTGAGCTGGTCGAGCAGAGCCGGAAGGCGCTGGACCGCCTGTACGGCGCCCTGCGCCGCGCCAAGAGCATCGAGGCCGCGACCGACGTCGACGGCCCGGTCGACGTGCTGGCCGCCCTGTCGGACGACCTCAACACGCCGCTGGCGGTGTCGGGCTTCTTCGAGATCTCCAGCGCCATCGAGCGGGCCGTGACGGCCGGCGACGAGGCCGCGATCGCCGCCAACAAGGCCCGCCTGCTGTCGGCCGGCGCCCTGCTGGGCCTGCTGCAGGCCGATCCGGACGCCTGGTTCGAGGGCGACGCCGACGACGACCTGAAGGCCAAGGTGGAAGATCTGCTCAAGCGCCGGGTCGAGGCCCGCGCCGCCAAGGACTGGACCGCCGCCGACGCCATCCGCGCCGAGCTGGACGGCCTGGGCGTGGTGGTCATGGACGGTCCCGCCGGCGCCACGTGGCGAATGAAGGACTAAATACACACCCGAGGAACCCAGGAGCCCGAGATGCGCGCCTATTTCCAGATGTTCGCCGGATACAACGCCTGGGCCAATCATCGCCTCCACGCGGCCTGCGCCATGCTGGACGAGGCGGACTACAAGGCCGAGCGCGGGGCGTTCTTCGGCTCGATCCACGGGACGTTGAACCACCTGCTGGTCACCGACCGGATGTGGCTGGCGCGGCTGCGGGGCGAAACCTTGCCGCCGCACGGACTGGACGCGGTGATCTTCCACGACCTGGCGACCCTGCGCGAGGCGCGGAGCCACGAGGACGCGGCGCTGTCGAGCCACGTCGCCGCCCTGACCGACGAGCAGCTGGCCGGCGTGTTCCGCTGGACGCGGATCGCCGACGGATCGGTGGTGACCCAGCCGATGTGGGCCACCCTGACCCACCTCTTCAACCACCAGACCCACCATCGTGGTCAGGTTCACGGCCTGCTCAGCCAGGCCGGGATCGACCCGCCGTCCCTCGACCTACCGGTCTTCCAGAAGGCCAGCGGCTTGGGTTTCATCGCTTGAGAGTGCTAGACGGACGACCATGCAACGCGCTGTAGAACACCGTACCGGGGTGCTGGCCCCCGCCGAGATCGTCTGGGAAGTGATCTCCGACTTCGCGACCTGGAAGGACTGGAATCCGGTCCATCCCCGCATGGAGGGCGAGATGCGCATCGGCACTTCGCTGCGCTTCGATCTGGTGGTCGACGACGGCCAGGCCCGGCTGGTCGAGGCCGTGGTCCAGGACTGGGTGCCCTACGAACAGCTGCATTGGCGCACCAAGCGGCTGAACGGCTTCGTGACGGCGATCCGCTATCTGGAGATCGAGAAGATGAGCGACGTCGGCTCCACCTTCTCGAACGGCGAGCTGTTCATGGGCCCGCTGGTCCGTTTCGTCAGCCGCGACGAACGCCGCCAGCTGAAGGCCGCCTTCACCCGGATGGGCGAGGCGGTGAAGGCGCGGGCCGAACACCTCTGGTCGCAGCGCCAGAACAGCCCCACATAAGCGGCATGATCGACGACCTTTATTCGGCCCGGATCCTGAGCCTGGTGGCCAACATGCCCCGGGCCGGACGCCTGGCCGCGCCCGACGCCAGCGCCGAGAAGACGGCCAAGCTGTGCGGCAGCCGGATCGTGGTCGACGTCACGGTCCGGGACGGCAAGGTCGCCGACTTCGCTCAGGACGTGGCCGCCTGCGCCCTGGGCCAGGCCTCGGCCGCGATCCTCGGCGCCCAGGTGGTCGGAGCGGATCTTTCCGAGATCGAGTTGGCCCGGGACGCCTTGCAGGCTATGCTGAAATCAGGCGGCCCACCTCCCCAGGGCCGATTTTCGGAGCTCGCCGTGCTGGAGCCGGTCAAGGACTATCCCGCCCGTCATGCCTCGACGCTGTTGGCGTTCGAGGCCGCGGTGGAGGCTGTCCGCAAGGCCACAGGCGAGACCCAAACCCGAACTAGCCGCGTCGGCGCCGCTTGATCGAGACTTTTCGCTAGTCGATAAGTCCTCGACTCCGTTCGCGAAAGCGCCGGCATGACACTCTACGAACGCACCGTCGACCTGGGCCTGAAGGCCTACAAGACGACGCTTTCGCCCTTCATCGGGCGTCAGTGCCGGTATCTGCCGACCTGCTCGGAATACGCGGCCCAGGCGCTCAAGGATCATGGACCCCTGAAAGGGTCCTGGCTCGCGGTGGGACGGATCTGCCGATGCAATCCGTTAGGCGGTTCAGGGTACGACCCGCCGCCTCCGCCCCGCGCGCCGCGCAAGTGGAAATGTGAAGAATGATCGACCTGATTTTCCCCGACGGCTCGGCCCGCCAGTACCCTGACGGTGCGACGGGCCGCGACGTGGCCGCCTCGATCTCCAAGTCGTTGGAGAAGAAGGCCCTGCTGATCAAGCTGGACGGCCAGCTGCTGGACCTGGACCGTCCGTTGACGGCCGATCTGCTGGGCCGCGGCAACCGCTTCGAGATCATCACGCGCGAGGCCCCCGAGGCCTTGGAGGTGATCCGCCACGACACCGCCCACATCCTGGCCGAGGCCGTACAGGAGCTGTTCCCCGGCACCCAGGTGACGATCGGTCCGAACGTCGAGGACGGTTTCTATTACGACTTCGCCCGCGACGAGCCGTTCAGCCTCGACGACCTGCCGAAGATCGAGGAGCGCATGCGCCAGATCGTCGATCGCGACGAGAAGATCCGCCGCGAGGAAGTCGAGCGCGACGCCGCCATCGCCGACTTCGAGGCCATGGGCGAAAGCTACAAGGCCCAGATCATCCGTGACCTGCCGGTCAGCGACACGATCACGGTCTATCACCAGGGCGAGAAGTGGAAGGATCTGTGCCGCGGTCCCCACCTTCCGTCGACCAAGGCGGTGGGCAAGGCCTTCAAGCTGACCAAGCTGGCCGGCGCCTATTGGCGCGGCGACCAGAACAACGCCCAGCTGCAGCGCATCTACGGCACGTCGTGGGCCAGCGAGGCCGATCTCGAGGCGCACCTGAAGCGTATCGAGGAGGCCGAGCGGCGCGATCACCGCAAGCTGGGCCGGACCATGGACCTCTTCCACATCCAGGAAGAGGGCAAGGGCATGGTGTTCTGGCACCCCAAGGGCTGGACGCTGTACCTGGCGCTGGAGGCCTATATGCGCCGCCGTCTGGACGCGGCCGGCTATCGCGAGGTCAAGACGCCCCAGATCCTCGACAAGAGCCTGTGGGAGAAGTCGGGCCACGCCGAGAAGTTCGGCCACGCCATGTTCATGTGCGAGAGCGCCGAGGGCGAGGTTCTGGCGGTCAAGCCGATGAACTGCCCCGGCCATATCCAGATCTTCAATGTCGGCCAGAAGAGCTATCGCGAGCTGCCGCTGCGCATGGCCGAGTTCGGCGCCTGCCACCGCTACGAGCCGTCGGGCGCCATGCACGGCATCATGCGCGTGCGGGCCTTCACCCAGGACGACGCCCACATCTTCTGCCGCGAAGAGCAGGTCACGGAGGAAAGCGCGCGCTTCATCGAACTGTTGCGCAGCGTCTATAACGACCTGGGCATGGAGCTGGCGGACGTGAAGTTCTCGACGCGTCCGGACTTGCGCGCCGGCACGGACGAGACCTGGGACAAGGCGGAGCACGCCCTGGCCACGGCCGCCGAGGCGGCGGGCGAGCGTCTGGTCGACCAGCCCGGCGAAGGCGCCTTCTATGGTCCCAAGCTGGAGTTCTCGCTGAAGGACGCCATCGGCCGGGTCTGGCAGTGCGGCACGCTGCAGCTGGACTTCGTCCTGCCCGAGCGCCTCGACGCCGAATACGTGGCCGAGGACGGCTCCAAGAAGCGGCCGGTCATGCTGCACCGGGCGATCCTGGGTTCGTTCGAGCGATTCATCGGCATTCTGCTGGAGAACTACGCCGGCCACCTGCCTTTGTGGCTGGCCCCGGTCCAGGTCGTGGTGGCCACGATCACGTCCGACGCCGACGATTACGCACAACGTGTGGCTGAGCGATTGACTTCCATGGGCATTCGCGCAGAGGTCGATTTCAGGAATGAAAAGATCAACTACAAGATTCGCGAACACAGTCTCGCGAAGGTGCCGGTGATTGCAGTGGTCGGGCGTAAGGAAGCTGAAAACGGAGAAGTCGCCCTGCGTCGCCTCGGCGGCGAAGGACAGAAGGTGTTGTCGCTGGAGGACGCCGTGCGCGCGTTGACCACGGAAGCGACCCCGCCGGACCTCGCCCGTGATCGCGCCGTGGCGGCGCCCGCGGAGTTGGCGCAGGCCTGATGAACAGCATTCTTCCTTCTCATTCGACCTTCGTCTCGGGTGTGCGGCCGGTTCGGCCGCGCGTCTCCGTCGTCATGGTCGTCTATCAGACGGGAGACGCGCTGATCGAAAGCATCCAGCACGTGCTGGCCGAGCCGCTGGTCGACGAGTTCGTCATCATCGACAACGGTTCGCCGGCGGACTGGGCCGAACGGCTGCGGGCCCTGAGCCAGGCCGAGCCGCGCGTCGTGCTGCGGCAGGGCCACGGCAATGTCGGCTTCGCGCGCGGCGCCAACATGGGCGCCGAGACCGCGCGCGGCGAATACATCGTCTTCCTCAATCCGGACGCCAACCTGCAGGCCAATTGCGTCGAGGCCCTGGTCGCGGCTTTCGAGAACCAGCCGGTCCCCACAGTGGTCGGGGCGCGGGTGATGAACACCGACGGCACCGAACAGCGCGGCGGCCGGCGCGGCGAGGTCACGCCGGTCACCACCCTGCTCAGCTTCGGCCATCTGACCGCCCGGTTCAAAGGCCTGTCGAAATTCGAGATCCACCGCGAGCGCGAACCGACGCCGGACGCGGCCGTGCCGATGCCGACCATCTCCGGCGCGTGCTTCGCCCTGCGCCGCGAGGACTTCGACCTGCTGAGCGGCTTCGACGAAGGCTATTTCCTGCACGTCGAGGACATCGACCTGTGCTGGCGCGCCCGCCAGGCCGGCGGTCAGGTGCTGTTCCAGCCCAAGGCCGAGGTCATCCATCTGGGCCACACCAGCCTGGAGCATCCGCTGAAGGTCGAGTTCCACAAGGGCGTGGGCCTGTCGCGCTACTTCATCAAGCGGGCCGACTCGGTCCAGCGCTACATCCTCGCCGTCCTGCTGGCCCCGCTCATCCTGCTGATGAGCGTCTCCCGGCCGCTGATCTGGAAGATCACCGGGCGGCCGATCTGACGTCGCTCCCCGGCCTCGACCGGGGAGAGCGCCGTCGCCTAGTCGGCGAACACGAAGTTGTCGAACGCCACGAAGCCCAGCACGATCGTCAGCGAGGCCAGGCCGCCGAACCCGGCGGGGGCGAACGTCTGAGGCGAGGTGTTGTTGGGCGGCGTCGAGAAGACGGCGCTGATCGTGGAGCCGTCCGGCCGCGTTCCCGTGAACTCGATGGCCTGGGCGGTGATGGCGGGATTGGGGTTGCACATCTGCAGCGAGCGGAAGTCGAACTTATGGCCCGCGGCCGGCTTGACGGTCATCGTGGACGGCGAGCCGAAGGTGCCGACGAAGCCGTTGATGAAGCCGCTGCACCACTTGTTGCCGACGGAATTGGTGAAGGTCAGGCCTTGGGAGGTGTAGGCGGTGGCTATCGACGGGCAGCCGGGCGGGAAGTCCTGATTGAACGTCACCGTCTTGGCCGCCACCCCCTCGAACACGAAGTTGTCGAAGGCCACGAAGCCCAGACTGACCACCAGGCTGGTCAGGTCGTCGAAACCGGCGGGGGCGAAGGTCTGCGGCGCGGTGCTGGCGTTGGGGGTGCTGAACTGGGCGCTGACCGAAGTGCCGTCGGCGCGGGTCCCGGTGAAGGTCGTGGTCTGGGGCGGGATCGCCGTGTTGGGATTGCACACCTGCAGCGACCCGAAGTCGAACACGCCGCCGTCGTCGCGGCTCACGAACAGCTGGCTGGGCGAGCCATAGGTGCCGACGAAGCCGTTGATGAACGGGCTGCACCAGGCGTTGCCGACCGAGTTGGTGAACACCAGGCCCCCGCTGCGGTAAGGTCCCGGCGCCGACGGGCAGCCGGACGGAATGTCTTGGAACGTGATCGTGTTCGCCATCGCTGTCCCCCTGTCTGACGCCTGAGCGCGTCGGCCGCGCGGCCGTGGAACCGGGCGACGAGATCTATCTTGAGTCGCGCAGACTAAAGATGCTCGTTATGGGGTAGTCAAGGACGGCTAGGCGGGGAATGTCCCCGCCCGCGCCAGCGAAGACGCCGGTGACGCCTTGCCCAGGCGTTCGCTGATGTCGCGGCCGATCTCGATCAGGGCGCCCAGGTCGTAGCCGGTTTCGAAGCCGGCCCGTTCCAGCATGTAGACCAGGTCCTCGGTGCCGATGTTGCCGGTGGCGTTCGGCGCGAACGGGCAGCCGCCCAGGCCGCCGACCGAGGCGTCCAGCACGTCGATCCCGGCCTCGACGCTGGCATAGGCGTTGGCCAGGCCGGTGTTGCGGGTGTCGTGGAAGTGCATGCGCAGGCGGACGTCCGGTGCGGCCACGCGCACGGCTTCGATCCGTCGGCGGACGGTCCAGGGATCGGCGACCCCGATGGTGTCGGCGATGGCGAGCTCGGTCACGCCCATGGACGCGGCGTCGCGGGCGATGGCCGCCACCTGGTCCTCGGAGACCTCGCCGTCGAACGGACAGCCGAAGGCCACCGAGATCGTGGCGGTGATCGGAGGGCCGCCCTCGACCGCCTGGCGCTCGACGATGGCGGCCAGGGCGTCGACCTGCTGGGCGGCCGTGGCGCCCTGGTTGGCCAGGCCGAAGCCGTCGGTGGCGCAGACCACGACATTGGCCTCGTCGCACTGGGCGGCCACGCAGCGCTCCCAGCCGCGCATGTTCAGCACCAGGCCGATTCGCGAATGCTCCAGATCGGGCGTCAGCGCCGCCTGGATTTCCTCGGCCCCGGCCATCTGGGGCACGCGGTTGGGATTGACGAACGAGACGGTCTCGATGCGCTTGGCGCCGGCGGCCTCCAGCCGGCGGATCAGCTCCAGCTTCTCGCCGACCGGCAGGGACAGTTTCTCGTTCTGCAGGCCGTCGCGCGGACCGACCTCGACGATCTGGATGAAGCGGCTCATGGGCGGGCCTCCGCTTGGGTTTCCGCGGTCTCGTCGCCGGTCTCGTCCTCAGGGCGGATCGGCGCGCCGCGATAGAGCGTCAGGCGCTCTTCGTCGCCGTCGGAATAGTCGAAGCCCGCGACCACGCCGGCCGGACGGGCGGTCTGGCCCAGGGCGGCGAGGGCGGCCTGGAAGGCCTTTTCCTGGCGGCCCTCGACCACGGCGGGACGGCCCTGGGCGACGGCCTTGGCCGCGCCGACCGGGTCGGTCAGTTCGGTGGTGGTGCCCAGCAGGAAGATCATGCTGGGCTCGGCGTAGCCGGTGACGGCCACGGGGCCCGGCGCGCCGCCCCGGGGCGCCAGGTCGGCCTGTTCCAGGGCCTTTTCCAGGCGCGGCGCCAGCAGCAGCGGCTCCAGGCGGGGAACGAGAAGGCCGACCAGGGCGGCGTGGGCGGCGATGCCGATCGCCCCGGCCGCGACCAGGGCCGTGGCGGCGGTCTTGCGCATGATCAGCACGGCCCCGACGCCGCCCGAGGCCAGGAACAGCAGGGCGGTCAGCGCCGTCCAGGGAATGTCGCCGGAATCGCCGTGCTCGCGCTGCAGATAGATCGCCACGACCGCGAACAGCAGGCCCGCCAGGGCCGACAAGACCGCGCCGATCACCCGCGAGATCGGGCCGAGCGGGGCGCGCAGGGCGGCGGCCATCAGCATGCACAGGGCCGGCACGGCGGGCAGGGTGTAGTGCACCAGCTTGGTCGGCAGGATCTCGAACACCAGCCAGGTCGGGATCAGCCAGCACAGGGCGAAGCGGATCCCGGCCTCCTTGCGCCCGGTCCAGCCCTGGACCAGGCCGGCGGGCAGCAACAGCGTGGTCGGGAACACCAGCAGGAACGCCGCCAGGGCGTAGCTGCCGAACGGCGCGCCGTGGCTTTCCTGGCCGCCGGCCAGCTTGGGGGCCAGGTCGCCGGCCACGGCCGTCGACCAGAAGGCGCCGTCGGTGGCCACGGTGATCATCATCGCCCAGGGCAGGACGATGGCCGCCAGCACGGTCACGCCCCAGCCCCAGCCCAGGTCCTTGATCCAGACCGCCTTGCGGTCCCAGATCCACAGGGCGATCACGCTGAGCGCCACGACCATCAGCCCGACCGGGCCCTTGATCAGCACGCCCATGGCCAGGCCGACCCAGAAGGCCAGCTTGGTCCAACGATGAACCTTCTCGCCCGCGAGATGCGCGGCGTAGATCCGCATCAGGGCGGCCATGGCCAGGGTGGTGAAGCCGCACAGGGCCGCGTCGGTCTTGGCGATGAAGGCCTCGGTCGACAGCAGGATGGTCGCCCCCAATATGCCGCCGGCCAGCAGGCCGGTCTTGGGTCCCAGCAGCGCCGCCGCGCCCCAGGCGCAGGCCGCCGCCGCCAGCATGGCGCCCAGCAGCGAGGGGAGGCGATAGGCCCAGATGCCGCGGTCCTCGGCGGCCGAGAACGCGGTGACGCTGGCCGCCTGCAGCCAGTGGATGCCGACCGGCTTCTTGAAGCGCGGCTGGTCCTGGAACTTGATGACGACCATGTCGTCGGTTTCCAGCATCTGGGCGGTCGCCTGGGCGAAGCGGGATTCGTCGCGGTCGAGCGGCGGCATGGCGAACAGGCCGGGCAGGCCGGCGATCAGCGCCACCAGCGCGGCGAACAGCGGACCGCGCCAGCCGCGGCTCCAATCATCCAGGCGTGATTCAAGCGTCATTGTAGTGGAATAGCACGATCCTTCTTTCTGGCTATTTTTGCGCTATGAGAGGGCGATGACCGCTTCCGCTTCCGCTATTCCCGACTATTCCGTCGTCGTGCCCGTCTTCGACGAGGGCGGGGCGGCGCCTGCCCTGGCGCGCGAGATCGCCGCCGCCTTCGCGGGCGAAAACCACGAGATCATCTTCATCGACGACGCCAGCCGCGACGACACCAAGGCCCTGCTGGTGGCCCTGAAGGCCGAGATCCCGCAGCTGCGGGTGCTGAGCCATCGCAAGAATTCGGGCCAGAGCCGCGCCGTGCGCAGCGGCGTGCTGGCCGCCCGCGCCCCGATCGTCATCACCCTGGACGGCGACGGCCAGAACGACCCGGCCGACGCGCCTCGTCTCGCGAAGGCTTTGAAGGCTGC
This sequence comes from Caulobacter sp. Root1455, assembly GCF_001426905.1. Classification (GTDB taxonomy): domain Bacteria; phylum Pseudomonadota; class Alphaproteobacteria; order Caulobacterales; family Caulobacteraceae; genus Caulobacter. The sequence goes on along the minus strand of NZ_LMFQ01000001.1, from coordinate 430,833 downwards.
GCCGCCCGAGCTGGCCCTGGTCGGCGGCGAGCGGGTCAAGCGCCAGGACAGCTCGGCCAAGCGCTTCGCCTCCAAGTTCGGCAACGGCGTGCGCAAGCGCATGCTGAAGGACACGGCCAACGACACCGGCTGCGGGCTCAAGGCCTTCCGCCGCGAGGCCTTCCTGCGGCTGCCCTATTTCGATCACATCCACCGCTACATCCCGGCCCTGATGCTGCGGGAGGGCTACCAGGTCGAGTTCCAGCCGGTGAACCACCGTCACCGCGAGAGCGGGGTGTCGAAATACACCAATTTCGGCCGGCTCAAGGCCTCGGTGTCCGACCTGCTGGGCGTGATGTGGCTGCAGACCCGGGCCCGCAATCCGCAAGGCGTGGACGAGGTTTGAGGGGTTAGCCCTTCTTTGCCTCCACCATCCCCCTCCGTCATCCTCGGACTTGTTCCGAGGACCCCTAGGTCCGCCGCGTTGTCGCTTGCAGCAAGGCCGCGACCTCACCGCCCCATGGATCATCCTTCTTCGCGGTTGAAGCAGGGGTCCTCGGAACAAGTCCGAGGATGACGGGCATTTGAGCGGAGCTCGCCCGCTGGGCGGCGCCGCCTTTCCGGAATCCGCAAAACCGGTTAACCCTGTCGTCCGTCGTCGCGCGCCTATGGGGCGCGCCTCTCGGGGGAGAGCCGGAACATGTTCGCCGCGTTTCCGCTGCTGGCCCTGCCAGTGCTGGTCTACAACCTGATCGTCCTGACCCTGGCGGGCGGCTTCCACGCCAACGGCGCCCAGGCCCGGCTGGCCGAGCAGCTGTTCACGATCCACATGACCTCCAAGGCGGACTGGACCGTCAGCCTGGGCGACCTGTTGCTGGCCGCCTCGCTGGTGGTGCTGTTCGTCGAGCTCTTGAAGTCGACGACCAGCCGCAAGATCGCGATCATCAACCACTCGCTGTCGATGGTGCTGTTCATCCTCTGCCTGGTCGAGTTCCTGCTGGCCCCGGCCTTCGGCACCTCGGTGTTCTTCCTGCTGACCGTGATGGTGCTGCTGGACGTGCTGGCCGGCTTCATCGTGACCATCGTCTCGGCCCGCCGCGACGTGGACTTCGGCGACGCGCACTAGTTTACGGCCGGGGACATGCCCTCGCGGCGTGTCCCCAGTCGAGATCGGTGCGTCGGAAGGGGACACGCCGCAACGGCATGTCCCCGGTTAGCGCCGATTTAGACAAGACCCTTGCGGCGAAGCCGGGCCATGCTGACATCCTGTCTTTCGCGGGATCACGATCATGGCGTCCAAACCCGACATCTGGCTGGCGGCCGGCCTGCGCACTCCCTTCGCCAAGGTCGACGGGCCGCTGAAGACCCATGACGCCATCGCCCTGTCGGTCCCCGTGGTCCAGGCCATGCTCGCACAGGGGGCGCGGCCGGACTTCGCGATCTGGGGCACGGTGATCCCCAACCTGACCTGGAGCAACATCGCCCGCGAGGTGCTGCTGGACGCCGGGGCCGATCCGACCATCCCGGCCTTCTCGACGATCATGGCCTGCTCGACCAGCATGATCGGGGTTATCGAGGCCGCCGGCATGATCGACGGGCGCGGCCGCGACCTGGCCCTGGTCGGCGGGGTCGAGAGCATGAGCAAGGTCCAGATCGGGGCCAGCATCGCCTTCTCCGACTGGCTCAAGGGCTTCCAGGCCGCCAAGACTCCCGGCCAGAAGCTGGCGCACCTGACCAGGCTGAAGGCCGGCGACCTGAAGCTGTGGATTCCCAAGGTGGCCAATCGCACCACCGGCCTGTCGATGGGCGAGCACACCGAGATCACCGCCAAGGCGTGGAAGCTGGCCCGGGCCGACCAGGACCAGATCGCCTTCGAAAGCCACCAGCACGCGGTCGCGGCCTGGGAGGCCGGCTTCTTCGACGACCTGGTGATTCCGATCGGCGAGCTGAAGCGCGACACCATCCCGCGCAAGGATTCGACGCTGGAGAAGCTGGCCAAGCTGGCGCCGGCTTTCGACCGGACCAGCGGCCAGGGCACGCTGACGGCCGGCAATTCCTCGCCCCTGACCGATGGGGCCGCCGCGATCTGGGTGGCGTCCGAGGCGGGCCTGGCGCGCCTGCCGGCCAGGACGCCGCGGGTGAAGGTGGTCGACTACGAGGTCACCTCGATCGACCTGCGAAACGAGGGCCTGCTGATGGCCCCCGCCTACGGCGTGCCGCGCCTGCTGGCCCGCAACGGTCTGAACTACGCCGATGTCGGCCTGTGGGAGATCCACGAGGCCTTCGCCGCCCAGGTGCTGTCGCACATCGCCGCCTGGGAGGACGAGGCGTTCCGCAGGACCAAGGCGGGCGTCGATGTCGATCTGGGCAAGTTCCCGCGCGAGCGGATGAACCCGACGGGCGGCAGCCTGGCGGTCGGCCATCCGTTCGGGGCGACCGGGGCGCGGATCCTCAGCCAGGCTGTCAAGGAACTGGCCACCCGGCCCAAGGGCGAGAAGGCCATCGTCAGCATCTGCGCCGACGGCGGCCAGGGCACGATGATGCTGCTGGAAAGCGCCTAGGTCAGGGCCGTGAAGATCAGGGTCACCACGGCGATGTCGAAGAAGCGGGTCACGGCGGTGAGCAGCATGATGGATCTCGTCGGCTGAATTCACCGACAACCAAGCAAGACTGGCGCCAACGCCGCCTCCTGCGTTAGCCTCGCGTCATGGCGTTGTTCTTCGACCAGCTCTGGTACGACGCGCGGCTCGCCGAGCGGGGGCTGACGCGGGCGGTGCTGGCCGCCGTGGCCGGCATGACCGGCGAGGAGCTGGTCCTGGCCTACAAGGACCAGCGAGAGCTGACCGCCGCCCAGATCGCCGCTTTCGCCGAGCTCCTGGGCGTTCCGCTGGCCGAGGCCGCGCGCCGGGCGGGCGTGGGCGCGCACGCCGCGGCCCTGCCGGGCGAGGCGCTGACGCTGGAGCAGAAGGTGGCGATGCTGGAGGCCAGGGTCGCCGCGCTCGAAGCGGAACTGGCCCGCCTGAAGGGCTAGATTTCGGTCTTCTTGATCAGGCCCGCCCTGGGACGGCGGTCGGCCGGGCCGGAATATTCCGTGCCGAGATAGGTCGAACGCGCCGCGTCGAGCACTTCCTGCCCACCGCGCAGACCGCGCTTCTGGCCGCTCTGACCCATCAGATGGGCGGCGAAGGCGGCGAAGGCGCCCCCCCGGCGCGTGTTGGGTCGCGGATCGCGCGGCGGCGGGGCCGGCTGCTCGTCGCGCACGAAGGTCACGTCCTCTTCGCCGTCCGCCTCGGGACGGTCGGCGTCGCGCGGCGCGGGCAGCGCGCGGCGGGCGGGCTGGGCGCGCCGGATGGGGTCGATCGGACCGTTCATGGTGAAGAGTTGTGATCCATGACGGTTAAGGACCGGTCAGCCGGCGTGGTTAAGGGGTCGTGGAAGCGCGGTGCGTCCTTCGAGGCCCGCTACGCGGGCGCCTCAGGATGAGGAGCTTTGTTGCTCCGCATTCCTCATCCTGAGGTGTGAGGCGCAGCCGAGCCTCGAAGGACGCACGGCCCTAAGGCTTGGTCGCCAGCTTCTCGATCTGCTGCTGCATGGCCTCCAGCTGGCGCTTGAGGTCGGCCAGGGAGTCCTCGCTGGGCGCGGACGGCGCCGCCGCGGCGGGCGGCGGTGGTTCGGCCGGAGCGGCGGGCGCGTCCTCGGGCCGGGCGTAGGCGAACGGCGAGAACATCTTCATGGCCCGGTCGAACAGCGCCATGTTCTGGCGGATCTGCTCTTCGTAGACGCCCATGCCCGGCATGCCCTTGGCGCCGCCGATTCCCGGGGTCAGGCCCGCGAACTGGGTGCGCATGCGCTCCTGCTGCTTGGTGAAGCTCTCCAGCGACATTTCCAGATAGCTGGGCAGGAACGCCTGCATCGAATTGCCGTAGAACCCGATCAGCTGGCGCAGGAACTGGATCGGCAGCAGGTTCTGGCCGCCGCCCCGGTTTTCCTCTTCGAAGATGATCTGGGTCAGGACCGACCGGGTGATGTCGTCGTTGGTCTTGGCGTCGTACACCACGAAGTCGACTCCCTCCTTCACCATGTCCGACAGGTGCTCGAGGGTGACGTAAGAGGAAGAGGCTGTGTTGTAGAGGCGACGGTTGGCGTATTTCTTGATGACGACCTTCTGGCCGCCGTTCTTTTCGCCGGGGGCGCGGGCCGAACCCGTTTCGCCGTTTTCGTTGTTCTCGGACATTTCGTTCCCTAGGACAGCGTTGTCTCCGCCTTTTCGCATCGCACTATCGCGGAAGCAAAGGCATGGCGCCAGTACCGGCGGCGCTTGGAGTTCGCAACATCCCGTGAAAATGTGCGCGTGACGAACCCCGCAGGTTTATGCAAGGTGATGGTGCACCGCAAAATCATGGGCGCCGCAACTGCGAGAAGCGCCTGGAAACACGTCACGGGAGTTCCTTCGCCATGAGCGACATCGTCATCGTCTCCGCCGCCCGCACGCCGGTCGGATCGTTCCTCGGCGCCCTCTCCAGCCTGCCGGCTCACGAGCTGGGCAAGCTGGCCATCCAGGCCGCCGTCGAGCGGGCGGGCATCACGCCGGCCGACGTCGACGAGGTGATCCTGGGCCAGGTGCTGCAGGCCGCCGCCGGCCAGGGTCCGGCCCGCCAAGCCTCGGTCAACGCCGGCATCCCGGTCGAAAGCCCGGCCTGGAGTCTGAACCAGCTGTGCGGCTCGGGCCTGCGCGCGGTGGCCCTGGGCGCCCAGCAGATCGCCGCCGGCGACGCCGACATCGTGGTGGTGGGCGGCCAGGAGAGCATGAGCCAGGCCCCGCACGCCCAGGCCCTGCGCAACGGCCAGAAGATGGGCGACCTTTCCTTCGTCGACACCATGATCAAGGACGGCCTGTGGGACGCCTTCCACGGTTATCACATGGGCCAGACCGCCGAGAACATCGCCTCGCGCTGGCAGATCACCCGCGAGGCCCAGGATAAGTTCGCCGTCGCCAGCCAGAACAAGGCCGAAGCCGCCCAGAAGGCCGGCAGGTTCGACGCCGAGATCGCGCCGGTCACCATCAAGGGCCGCAAGGGCGACACGGTCGTCGACAAGGACGAATTCATCCGTCACGGCGTCACCCTGGACGGCATTTCGGGCCTCAAGCCGGCCTTCACCAAGGACGGCACGGTCACCGCCGCCAACGCCTCGGGCCTCAATGACGGGGCCGCCGCCCTGGTGCTGATGACCGCCGAGAACGCCAAGGCGCGCGGCCTGACGCCCCTGGCCCGCATCGCCTCGTGGGCCAATGCCGGCGTCGATCCCGAGATCATGGGCACCGGCCCGATCCCGGCCTCGAAGAAGGCGCTGGAAAAGGCTGGCTGGAAGGTCTCGGACCTGGACCTGGTCGAAAGCAACGAGGCCTTCGCCGCCCAGTCCCTGTGCGTGGTCAGCGAGCTGGGCCTCGACCCGGCCAAGGTCAATGTCAACGGCGGCGCCATCGCCATCGGCCACCCCATCGGCGCCTCGGGCGCGCGCATCCTGACCACCCTGGTCCACGAGATGAAGCGCTCGGGAGCCAAGAAGGGCCTGGCCACGTTGTGCATCGGCGGCGGCATGGGCGTGGCCATGTGCGTCGAGGCGGTCTGACCCCCAAGGCCTCGACGGGCGCTGTGATCAGACGCCTGTTTTGATTGGGTGTTTTGATTGGGCGTTTCGGCAAATTTTTCATGACGGGCGGCGTGGGGGCTTGTTCCCCCGCGCCACCCACGTGCAACCATAAGAAACTGGCGGGAGAAGATCATGGCGAGAGTTGCATTCGTGACCGGCGGCACCCGGGGCATCGGTCGGGCGATCTGCGAGCGGCTCGTGGCCGACGGAATGAAGGTAGCGGCCGGCTATTCCGGCAACGAGGAGGCCGCCGCGGCCTGCGCCAAGCAATTGGGCGTGATGGTGGTCAAGGGCAATGTCGGCGCGTTCGACGACTGCGCCGCCGCCGTCAAGAAGGTCGAGGCCGAGCTGGGCCCGATCGAGGTGCTGGTCAACAACGCCGGCATCACCCGCGACGGCATGCTGCACAAGATGACCTACGAGCAGTGGTCCGAAGTCATCCGGGTGAACTTGGACTCGGCCTTCAACATGACCCGTCCGGTCATCGAGGGCATGCGCGAGCGCGGCTGGGGCCGGATCATCAACATCAGCTCGATCAATGGCCAGAAGGGCCAGATGGGCCAGACCAACTATTCGGCCGCCAAGGCCGGGCTGATCGGCTTCACCAAGGCCCTGGCCCTGGAGAACGCCAAGAAGGGCGTGACCGCCAACGTCATCTGTCCGGGCTATATCGACACCGAGATGGTCGCGGCCGTGCCCGAGAACGTCCTGGCCGGCATCATCGCCGGCATCCCGGTCGGCCGCCTGGGCAAGGGCGAGGAGATCGCCGACATGGTCGCGTTCCTGGCCGGCGAGCGGGCCGGCTTCGTGACCGGCGCCACCCTGACGATCAACGGCGGCCAGTACATGGCCGCTTAACCGGGCCGCAAGGCGCGGCCTAAAGGCCACAGGGTGCGGCAAAAAGACATGACGGCTTGACGAAGACTCCCCGCCGGTTCGAAGATTCCGGCCGGCGGGGAAATTCTTCCAAGCATTTCATAGCGTCCTCCGGAAAATTGCGTGGCGGCAACAAGGTCTTCGGCGTCCAAGATTCGCCCCAGTCGCGGGGCATGACCCTGGGTATGAAGAGTCAATCGGCGGTGACGACGGGGCCAGGGCGCTGGGCGATCCTGCTGGCGGTCGCCCTCGCGGCCAACGCCGGCGCGGCGAACGCGCGGCAATCGTCCGTGAGCCTGCGCGACGTATTCTCCGGCAACCGCGGCGAAGTGCGCAAGACGCCGGCCCCGCCGATCGCCCGCTACGTGTCCGAAACCGGCGACGCCTTCATCCTGGACCGGGCCGCGCCCCAGCCGCTGATGAAGTTCGAGAACAGTTCCGAGGTCTGGGTGCTGTCGTCCCAGCCGGCGCCGCGCGGCGACACCATCTACAAGAACGAGATGGGCGAGCCGGTGCTGCGGGCCAGCAAGCTGGGCGGCATGACTCTGTTCACCCGCGAACGGCCGGGCGGCGACGCCGCCGCCCTGATGGGCAAGGCCAATTCGATCCAGCCGCCGCTGTACATCTCGGTCAACGTCCTGTTCCAGCGCCTGGTCCAGGCCAGCGCCCGCGCCAGCCGCGCGGCCCAGCACCGGGTGGCGTTCGAGACGATCGACGACGCCACGCCGGGCACCTCGGTCCTGGTCGCCGACACCGCCACCGTCACCGCCGAGGCCTTCGAGCGCATGGCCCGTGACGGCGACCGAAGCCTGCTGGCCCGCGTGACCCGTGTCCTGCTGGCCGAGGGCCACAAGCCCGGCGCCAGCCTGAAGGGCGGCGACCTGACGGTCACCTACGCTTCCGGCAAGGGCCTGTCGGGCCGGCCCTCGTCCAAGCGGATCATCAAGATCGTCAGCAAGTAGGGGCCGCCCCCACGCGCTAGCCCAGCCGCTTGCGGACCTGGATGAACAGGTAGGGCTCGAACGGCAGCGAGCGGTACTCGATCTTGTCGACCACGTTGTCGGCGCGCGAGCCCTTGTAGATCGTCCGCTCGCGGGTGACGTTGCGCGAGCTCCAGTTCGACAGGGTGGTGCGCACCGTCAGGTCCGAGCTGGGCTTCCATTCGACGAAGCCCTCGAAATATTGCTCCTGGCGGTTGGTGCGAACCTCGTTGAAGCGGAAGCGGCTGTTCTCGGTCGGACAGAAGGTGACGACGCCCCAGCTCCACTTGCCGCCGGGCATGTCGCGGGTGAAACGCAGGTCGCAGACGAACGGCGTCGCGCCGGTGATGCGGCGCTTCTCGAGGGTGACCGGGTCGGTGACCTCGCTGTCGAACCAGCTGAGGCGGCCTTTGATCTGGCCGCCGGAGATCCCCAGCTTCTGGGTCGGCACGGTCATGGCGATCACGAACTGGTCGGACCGGCCGTCGCCGATGTTGCTGGGCGCGTCGCCGCCGGTCGGCAGCGGCTTATAGTCGACGACGTCGGAAATCTCCGAGTGGGTCAGGGTGGCCGAGATCGAGCCCGCCCCCCAGAACCGCCGCTCCCACGCGACTTCGCCGACCCAGGAGCGCTGGGGCTCCAGATTGGCGTCGGCGCTGTCCTGGCTGCCGGCGGTCAGGTCGGCCGAGGCGATGAAGTCGCCGAAGTCCAGCTGCCCGACCTCGCGTTCGACCCGCACCCGCAGTTGGTCGGCGCCGGTGGGGTTCCAGGTCACCAGCACCCGGGGCTTGGGGTAGAAGAAGCTGCGCTCCAGGTCCACGCCGCCGCTCTGGGTGATGCGCGAGACCTCCATCCGCGCGCCGGCCTCGACGGTCAGTTTCGGATTGGCCCGCCAGACCGCCTTGCCGGCCGCCTCTCCCCGCAGCTCCTCGACCTTCACGTGCGGCGGGCCGATGTCGACCGGCGCGCCGTTGACGGTGTAGCCGATATTGCCGTCCAGGAAGTTGTAGGCGCCCTCGAGGCTGCCCTCCAGCGACAGGGTCTGCGAGCGGCGCTGCTTCAGCTCGCCCCGCAGGATGCTCTCGCCGGTCTTGTCGCGCTCGCGATAGACCTCGGCGCGCCCGGCGGCGGAGAAGGTCGAGCCGTAGGTCTCGTCGCCCAGGTTTTGCAGGAACACCAGCTGCAGGTCGGTGCGCGGGCCGATCTTGCGGTCGTAGCGGGCGCCGAACTCGCCGGTCCAGTTTTCGTCGGTCTCGCCGCTGTCCTGGCGGCCGGGGCCGGGCTCGTACTGGGTGTAGGTCACGTCGCGGTCGAACGAGAAGTACTCGATCTTGCCGTTGACCCGGATCTTGCCGCCCGGCGCGGCGCGCTGGACGGCGCCGCGGGCCACGTAGTTCTGGATCTGGTCGTAGCCCTTGAGGGCTTCCTTGATCGTCGGACGCCCGTCGGGAAAGCTGGTCACCCGCGACCCGCCGTCGAAGGTCTGGTCGGTGCGGTCGATCGTGCCCTTCACCGAGCCCTCGATCTCGTTGACCCCGTCCCGGCGCGAGGCCTGGAACTCCAGCAGCGGTCCGAACAGGCCGTCCGGATAGAGATAGGTCTGGAGATTGGCGACCTTCTCGACCTGGACGGTCGACTTGATCACCACGTTGGCCAGGATCGTCTGGCCTTGCATGTCGATGCCCGGAGCGCCGCCGCGGATCAACTCGACGCGCTCGACGGCCGAGGCCGAGATGCGCTTGAGGATGTCCTCGAGGTTCTCGCTCTTGGTGGTCGGGCGCTCGCCGTTGACCAGCACGTTGCCGGCCGTGCCGGCGAAGCCGCGGGCGCTGTCGCCGCCGTCCAGCCGGAAGCCGGGCAGACGGGCGATCATGTCCAGGGCGGTGCTGGGGCGCTGTTCGGCGAAGAAGCTGGGCGGATAGCTGATCACCCCGCGCTGGGCCTCGGCGGCCGGCGCGGCCGCCTCGGGGGTGGCGTCTTGCGGGGTCGCGGCCTGGGACTCCGGCGAGGCAAGTCCCAGAGCGAAGATGACGGAAGCCAGACTCATTACGCGATCCCCCAAAGCGCCCCCGCTTTGTGGCCGCGAACCTGTCGGTCCAGCTGCGCCAGAACCAGTTACAAAACCGAAAGGTAGGTTACATTTGTGAAATGTTTCCGCCGATCACCTTGACCGTGAGTGGAAACATCAGGTTTCACAAAGGGTTGTGGCTAGACCGCCGTGCCGCCGACGGTCAGGCCGGTGATCTTCAGCGAGGGCTGGCCCACGCCGACCGGCACGCCCTGGCCCGACTTGCCGCAGACGCCGATGCCGGGATCGAAGTCGAAGTCGTGGCCGATCATCGTCACCTTGGTCAGGGCGCTGGGGCCGTCGCCGATCAGGGTCGCGCCCTTGACCGGGGCGGTGATCTTGCCGTCCTCGACCAGATAGGCCTCGGTGCACTGGAAGACGAACTTGCCGTTGGTGATGTCGACCTGGCCGCCGCCGAAATTGGCGCAGTAGAGGCCGCGCTTCATCGAGGCGATCATCTCGGCCGGGTCGTCCTTGCCCGCCAGCATGCCGGTGTTGGTCATGCGCGGCATGGGCATGTGGGCGTAGGACTGGCGGCGGCCGTTGCCGGTCGGGGCCATGCCCATCAGCCGGGCGCTCATCCGGTCGTGCATGTAGCCGACCAGGACGCCGTCCTCGATCAGCACGGTGCGCTCGGTGGGGGTGCCCTCGTCGTCGATGGTCAGCGAACCGCGGCGGCCGAGGATCGCCCCGTCGTCGAACACGGTCACGCCCTTGGCGGCCACCCGCTCGCCGATGCGGCCCGAGAAGGCGCTGATGCCCTTGCGGTTGAAGTCGCCCTCCAGGCCGTGGCCGACGGCTTCGTGCAGCAGCACGCCGTTCCAGCCCGGGCCCAGCACCACGTCCATCTCGCCGGCCGGACAGGCCACGGCGTCCAGATTGACCAGCGCCATGCGCAGGGCCTCGTCGACCTGGGCCTGCCACTTGTCGGGGCTGATCCAGGCCGAGAACCCGGCGCGGCCGCCGGCCCCCGATGATCCGGCCTCGCGCTTGCCGTCCTTCTCGACCGTGACCTGGACATTGATCCGCACCAGCGGCCGCACGTCGCGCAGCAGCCGGCCGTCGGCGCGCAGGATCTCGACCACGCGGCGCTCGCCGGCCATCGAGGCCATCACCTGGACGACGCGCGGATCGCGGGCCCGGGCGAAGGCGTCGATCTCCTGGAGCAGGCTGACCTTGTCGGAGAAGGCGGGGGACGAGACGGGGTCGTCCTCGCCGTAGTGCTTTTCGTTGGTGGCGCGCGGGGCCTCGGCGCTGACGCCGGCGTAGCCGCGGCGGGCCAGCTTGGCCGAATCGGCGGCGCGGCCGATGGCGGCTTCCGAGATCTCGGCGGAATGGGCGTAGCCGGCCGTCTCGCCGGCCACCACGCGCAGGCCGAAGCCCTCGCCCGAATCATAGGAGGCGCTCTTGAGGCGGCCGTCGTCGAACACGAAGGCCTCGCTCTCGGAGCGTTCGACGAACAGCTCCCCGTCGTCGGCTCCGGCCAGGGCCTCGCCCAGGATGGCGCGGGCGCGCTCGGGATCGACATTGGCCGAGGCGAGCAGGGAAGGGGCGTTCATGAGAGCGGTCATGGGCTCACAGGTAAGCGTTTCATCCGCCTTCGTCATCACCCCGGCGACGATTCGGCGCGGTATCCAGCTTTCCCTCCCCTTTATGGGGAGGGTGGACGCGAAGCGGACGGGTGGGGCCTGCTGACTCATCAAACCCCACCCGACCCTGGCTCCGCCAGGGCCACCCTCCCCACAAGGGGGAGGGACGGGCGAAGGATCACCAGTCCTGGTGCACCTCGCCGGAGCCGGCGACGTTCGAGCTGAGGACGGTCGGCTTGCTGGTCAGATAGACGTCGCCGCTGCCGGCCACGTCGACCTCGGTCGCGCCGCGCGGGGCGACGTGCGCCTCGCCGCTGCCGGCCAGGGCGATCTTGGCGTCGCCGGTGTCCAGGCCCCGCAGGTCGGCCTCGCCCGAGCCGGAGACCCGCAGGTCGACCTTCCCGGCCTTGCCCTGGGCGTCGACGCCGCCGCTGCCGTTGATCTCCAGGACGAGGTCCGGCTGGTCATAGGCCTTCAGATAGAGGTCGCCGCTGCCGTTCAGGGTGAAGGACCGCACGCTGGGGGCGACGATCTCGATCGACAGTTCGTCGCTGTCGTTGCGGACGCGGATCCCGTGGCCGTAGACGGTGGCCGAGCCCTGGCCGTCGCGCAGGGCGATGCGGCCGTTCTCCAGGGTCACCCGGTCGACCAGCTCCTTGGGCCCGGTCACCTTGACGCTGGCCCCGGCCCCGGCGGCGGCCTGGGTGAAGATCACCTCGGCCGGCACGTCGATCTGCAGGGCGTCCGAGCCGCTCCAGGCGATCTGCCGGGTCGTGGTCTCGTCGTCCTGGTCATGGTGGAAGCCGGGCCCGATATGGACGTGGTCGTTGTCGTCGTTGACCTCGATGTTCCAGTCGGCCGGGAAGTTCCAGCCGTGCTGGGCGATGTCGCGACCGCCGATCATGAAGGCCGCGGTGAAGCAGCCGACGCAGAGCACGAAACTGGCGACGGCGACGATGGTCAGGTTGCGGATCATGACGGTCCCCTCAGACCTGGGTTTCGATGGCCGGCTTCAACAGCCGGTAGTGAAGGCGCCCGAACCAGACCAGGCCGTTGACCAGCCAGATGGTCAGCAGGGTGGTGACGGCGGCCATGGCGGTGGCGCCGGCCATCAGGCCGATGCCCGTCAGGAAGGCCACGACCGGACCGCCGGGCAATCCGGCGAACGGCCCCGCGGTCGTCACCGCGCCGCCGGCCACGAACATGACGATGGCGGCCATGAACAGGGCGAACAGCGTTCCCAGCACGCCCATCAGCAGGGGCAGCAGGAAGATGATGTCGATCGCCCCCAGGCCGACGATGGCGAAGATCGCGCCGGCGGCGGCCGAGGGGTTCTTGGTCTCCTCCCAGCGCTTGACCCCCTGCTCGGCGCGCTGTTCGCGGGCCAGGCGTTCGGGGTCGCCCAGGGCGGCGGCCACTTCACTCTCGCTGCGCCCGGCCTCCTGGGCGTCGTTGAAGTGGGCCTCGTAGTCGGCGACGATGTCGGCGATCTGGGCGGCGGGCATGCCGGCCAGGCCGCGCTTGAGGCGGATGAGGAATTCGGCGCGCGTCATGCGGCGGCTCCCAGGATGTTTTCGACGGCCGAGCTGAAGGCCGCCCATTCGGCCTTCTGGGCCGTGAAGCTGGCCCGACCGGCCTCGGTCAGGCGGTAATATTTACGCGGCGGGCCGCTCTGGGACTCCACCAGATAGGTTTCGACCTGGCCGTCCGACTGCATGCGGCGCATGAGCGGGTAGATCGTCCCTTCCCCCATATCGATATCCTTGGCGAGCTTGCTGGCGATTTCGTAGGCGTAGCTGTCGGCCTTCGACAGCAGGGCCAGCACGCACAGCGCCAGCACGCCTTTCTTCAGTTGAACTTCAATGGCTTCTGTCACGGCGTTGCGTTCTCCGAGCTGGGCCCGTTGCTGAGCACCCTTGTGACGCAAGGTAGTGCCCAATGCAAGGTAGCTGTCATTACATGTTAGTAATGGTACGTAGGCCGCGATAAGTGCTCAGTTAAGAGTGGTTCGCAGTTAGCCGAGGCAGGGCGTCGCGGGGGTGTTTCCCACAAGGTTTCTGGTGCTTGGCAACTTGGATCGGAGCGCGTATGCACGCCAGCGACCGGCCAGAGACGCCGGGATTGGTCGTTCGATTCCACGTCCCATGACGAAGTCGATTGCCAGGTCCCGTTTCGCTGGTCGTATTGTGCAATTCGGCGCGGCGTGGCGTTGACCTACGTCAACATCGCCGCCGAAACGGGCCGTGAGGGATATGAAGGCGCAAATTCAGGGGATGCGGCGGAAGTTGACGGGCGTAGCCGCCGTCGCCGCCACGACGATGGCCCTTTCGGGCGTGTTCGCGGGGCAAGCCCTCGCCAAGGGCGCCGAACTGCTGGGTCAGCCGACCCCCGGCGCCTACGACCTTCAGCGCGCGGCCTCGCCGCTGAAGTACGAGGCGATCGCCTTCCACGACCACATCCTGATGCCGATCATCACGGCCATCACCCTGCTGGTGCTGGGCCTGCTGATCTGGATCGTCATCCGCTACAACGCCAAGGCCAACCCGGTCCCGGCCAAGTTCAGCCATAACACCACCGTCGAGATCATCTGGACGATCGGCCCGGTGCTGATCCTGATGGTCATCGCCATCTTCTCGTTCCGGCTGCTGTTCGCCTACAACGACATGCCCAAGCCGTACCTGACGGTGAAGGCCACCGGCTACCAGTGGTACTGGGGCTACGAGTATCCCGACCAGAAGATCAGCGAGATCACCTCGGTGCCGCTGAAGCAGGAAGAGGCCGTCGCCAAGGGCGTGCCGTACCTGCTGGCCGCCGACAAGCCGATGGTTGTTCCGGTAAACCAGGTGATCCGCGTGCAGGTCACCGGCGCCGACGTGATCCACGCCTTCGCCCTGCCGGCCTTCGGCCTGAAGACCGACGCGATTCCCGGCCGTCTGAACGAAACCTGGTTCAAGGCCGACAAGATCGGCGTCTATTACGGCCAGTGCTCGGAACTCTGCGGCGTCGACCACTCGAACATGCCGATCGAGATTCACGTCGTCAGCCAGGCCGACTTCGACGCCTGGGTGAAGTCCAAGACCGCGCCCGCCGCGCCGGCCGCGACGCCCGCCGCTGCTCCCGCAGCCGCCGGCGCCCCGGCCACGGTGACCCCGGCCGCGACCGCCCCCGCTTCCGCTCCGGCCGCGGCTCCCGCCGCGCCGGCGGCCTAAGATACGATTGCAGGATTAAGTCCGATGGCTCACGCCGCTGACATCGATCATCACGACGCTTCGCACGACGACGCCGACCACAAGCCGCCGTTCTTCGCGCGCTGGTTCGGCTCCACCAACCACAAGGACATCGGCACGCTCTACATCCTGTTCGCCATCATGGCGGGCCTGGTGGGCGGCGTGCTGTCGGGCCTGATCCGCTGGGAACTGGCCGAGCCGGGCATCCAGATCTTCGGTCCCAACTCGTCGATCAGCCTGATGGGCCTGATCGAACAGTCCAAGCACGGCTATAACGCCGTCGTCACCGCCCACGCCCTGATCATGATCTTCTTCATGGTCATGCCGGCGATGATCGGCGGCTTCGGCAACTGGTTCGTGCCGATCATGATCGGCGCGCCGGACATGGCCTTCCCGCGGATGAACAACATCTCGTTCTGGCTGCTGGTCGCCGCCTGGGTGCTGCTGCTGACCTCGATGTTCGTCGACGGCGGCCCGGGCAAGGGCTTCGGCGGCGGCTGGACGATCTATCCGCCCCTGTCGACCACCGGCCACACCGGCCCGTCGATGGACCTGGCGATCCTGGCCCTCCACCTGGCCGGCGCCTCGTCGATCCTCGGCGCGATCAACTTCATCACCACGATCTTCAACATGCGCGCGCCGGGCATGACCCTGCACCGCATGCCGCTGTTCGCCTGGTCGGTGCTGGTCACCGCCTTCCTGCTGCTGCTGTCGCTGCCCGTCCTGGCCGGCGCCATCACCATGCTGCTGACCGACCGCAACTTCGGCACCCACTTCTTCGACCCGGCCGCCGGCGGCGACCCCGTCATGTTCCAGCACCTGTTCTGGTTCTTCGGTCACCCGGAAGTCTACATTCTGATCCTGCCGGGCTTCGGCATCGTCAGCCACATCGTCTCGACCTTCTCCAAGAAGCCGATCTTCGGCTACCTGGCGATGGCCTACGCCATGGTCGCCATCGGCTTCGTCGGCTTCATCGTGTGGGCCCACCACATGTACACCGTCGGCATGAGCATCAACCTGCGCGCCTATTTCGTGGCCGCCACGATGGTCATCGCGGTTCCCACCGGCGTGAAGATCTTCTCGTGGATCGCCACGATGTGGGGCGGGTCGATCAGCTTCAAGACGCCCATGCTGTGGGCGATCGGCTTCATCTTCCTGTTCACCGTCGGCGGCGTGACCGGCGTGGTCCTGTCGAACGCCGGCATCGACTACAGCCTGCACGACACCTACTACGTCGTCGCCCACTTCCACTACGTGCTCAGCCTGGGCGCGGTGTTCGCCATCTTCGCCGGCTTCTTCTACTGGTTCGAGAAGATGTGGGGCGTGAAGTACAACGAGTTCCTGGGCTGCCTGCAGTTCTGGATCATGTTCGTCGGCGTGAACCTGGTGTTCTTCCCGCAGCACTTCCTGGGCCTGCAGGGCATGCCGCGCCGCTACGTGGATTATCCGGCCGCCTTCGCGCACTGGAACTACATCTCGTCGGTCGGCTACGCGATCACGGCCGTGGGCGTGGTGGTGTTCCTGGTGATCCTGCTGGAAGCCGCCATCCGTCGCCGCAAGGCCGAGGCCAATCCGTGGGGCGAAGGCGCCACCACCCTGGAATGGACCCTGTCCTCGCCGCCGCCGTTCCACCAGTTCAGCGACCCGCCGGTCATCAAGGCCGACAGCCACTGATCCTGGTAAGCTAGACACCCAAAGCGCGGGGGCGCGGGCCGGATGAGAATCCAGCCCGCGCCCTTCGCCCATCAAGACCGCAAGACCCTTAAGTAAAATGGCCCGTTCCCCCGTCCTGACTGGACATGTCCTGACACCCGAAGCCGAGGCGGCCCCAGCGGTCCGCCACGCCCGTTGGCAGGACTATTTCCAGCTGATGAAGCCGCGGGTGATGTCGCTGGTGGTGTTCACCGCCCTGACGGGGCTGCTGGCCGCCCGCGCGCCGATCCACCCGCTGCTGGGCGCGGTGGCGGTATTCTGCATCGCGGTCGGGGCCGGGGCCTCGGGCGCGCTGAACATGTGGTACGACGCCGACATCGACGCCAAGATGCGCCGCACGCGCGGCCGTCCGGTGCCCGCCGGCCTGGTCAAGGGCGAGGAAGCCGCCACCCTGGGCGTGGTGCTGAGCCTGCTGTCGGTGCTGCTGATGGGCATGGCGATCAACTGGCTGGCCGCCGGCCTGCTGGCCTTCACCATCGTGTTCTACGCGGTGGTCTACACCATGTGGCTCAAGCGCTGGACCGCCCAGAACATCGTCATCGGCGGCCTGGCCGGCGCCCTGCCTCCGGCCATCGGCTGGGCCGCGGCCACCGGCCACGCGCCGCTGAACGCCTGGCTGATGGTGCTGGTGATCTTCCTGTGGACCCCGCCGCACTTCTGGGCCCTGTCGCTGTACATCAGCACCGACTACGCCAAGGCCGGCGTGCCGATGCTGCCGGTGGTCAAGGGCGCCAAGGAGACCCGCAGGCAGATCCTGCTCTACAGCCTGGTCCTGATCCCGGTCTGCATCGCGCCGGTGTTCACTGGCCTGGGCGGCTGGCTCTATCTGGCGGTCTCGGGCCTGGGCGGCCTGGTGTTCCTGACCCTGGCCTGGCGGGTGTTCGCCAGCACGGCCGGCGACGCCGCCGACCCGCGTCCCGCCGACCGCGACCTCTACGAGGTGGGCGAAACGGAGGCCAAGCGCGGCAAGCCCGTCGGTGATGCGCGCCACGCCCGCAACCTGTTCGCCTTCTCGATCCTCTATCTGTTCGCCCTGTTCGCCGCCCTGCTGGCCGAGGCGGTGCTGGGCCTGCCCGTCCTGGGCCTGAAAGTGCTGGAGTTGCCGCTATGACCTCGCGCAAGGATCTGGATCCCGCCGCCAAGGCGCGCAGCGGCCGCAACATCGCCCTGGGCCTGGGCCTGGCGGCGTTCGTCATCCTGGTGTTCGTGGTCACCGTCGTGAAGCTGGGAGGCAATGTTGGCCCCCACTTCTAAGGACGACCTGTCGCCGGAAGATCTGCGCAAGATCGAGGCCGACAACCTGGTCGGCGTCGGGCCCCGGCCGAAGGGGCGCGGTCACCTGAAGGTCGCGGCGATCTGCGGGGTGGCCTTCTTCGGCATGGTCGGCGCGGCCTATGCGGCGGTGCCGCTGTACAAGCTGTTCTGCCAGGCCACCGGCTTCGACGGCACGGTGCGCAAGGCCGTGGCCAAGCCGACCCAGGTGCTGGACCGCAAGATCGAGATCCGATTCGACGCCAATGTCCGCAACCTGCCCTGGGACTTCCAGGCCATGCAGGTCAGCCAGGACATCCGCATCGGCGAAACGGGCCTGGCCTTCTTCAAGGTGACCAACACCAGCGACAAGCCGCTGACCGGACGGGCGATGTACAACGTCGTCCCCGAGCAGGCCGGACCCTATTTCCAGAAGCTGGAATGCTTCTGCTTCTCCAGCCAGACGATCGAGCCCGGCCAGACGGTCGAGTTCCCGGTCGTCTATTTCGTCGACCCCGGCTTCGTGACGGATCCGGACACCAAGGGGAAGTCGGAGATCACGCTCTCCTACACCTTCTTCCCGGCGGTTCCGGACGCGGCCGGGACGAAACAGGCGGCGACGACGCCGCGCATCGTCGAACCCCTTGGCGGCAAGCCGCCGAGGGCGCTATAGCGTTTCAAACATGGCGTGTCGGCGGGGGGACCGGTCGATGCGCTTAGAGGGATTAAAGGGTTAGCACGCACATGGCCCACGGCGCCGTCAAACACGACTATCACATCCTGCCCCCCAGCCCGTGGCCGTTCGTCGGCTCGGCCTCGGCCACGCTTATGGCCCTCGGCCTGATCGCCTGGATCAAGGGCGGGGTCTTCGGCATCGAGAAGGGCCAGTGGTGGCTGTTCGCGACCGGCCTGGCCGGCGTGCTCTACACGATGTTCGGCTGGTGGCGCGACGTGGTGAAGGAAGCCAACGCCGGCGACCACACCCCCGTCGTCTCGATCGGCCTGCGCTACGGCATGGTGCTGTTCATCGCCTCGGAAGTGATGTTCTTCGTGGCGTGGTTCTGGATCTTCTTCGAGATGGCCCTGTTCCATCATCACCGCACCCTGTCGGGCATCGAGGAAGTCCGCGCCGCCTGGGCCACCTGGCCGCCGGCCGGCGTCGAGGCCGTCTCGCCCTGGCACCTGCCGCTGGTCAACACCCTGACCCTGCTGCTGTCGGGCACGACCATCACCTGGTCGCACCACGCCCTGCAGCAAGGCGACCGCAACGGCGCCAAGTGGGGCCTGATCCTGACCATCCTGCTCGGCGCGCTGTTCACGACCATCCAGGTCTACGAGTACAGCCACATCAACCACGAGCACCTGTTCTACTCGGAAGCGGCCGCCAATTCGGGCCTCTACGGCTCGACCTTCTTCCTGGCCACCGGCTTCCACGGCTTCCACGTGTTCGTCGGCACCCTGTTCCTGATCGTCTGCCTGATCCGGCTGATGAACGGCGCCTTCACCCCCAAGCAGCACTTCGGCTTCGAGGCCGCCGCCTGGTACTGGCACTTCGTGGACGTGGTCTGGCTGTTCCTGTTCGCCTTCGTCTACGTGATCTTCGGCGCTTCGCCGCACTAGATCATCCGCTTCGAGAGGGCCCGGAACGCCACGCGGTGTTCCGGGCCTTTTTGCTTTCTGGTTCTGTATTGGGGACAGGCACATGCGCCTGTCCCCGTCCGCTATTCCGGGACTCCGTCCATGGCCCACGTGAACCCCTACCTCGCCGGCGCGACCGGCCATTGCCCGCGCTGCGGCGAGGGGATGCTGTTCGACGGATTCCTGAAGGTCAGCCGAACCTGCGAGGCCTGCGGCTTCGACCTGGGGGCCCACGAGACCGGCGACGGGGCCGCCACCTTCGTGATCCTGATCGCCGGCTTCCTGTGCGCCTTCGGGGCGCTGTTTTCGATGTTCGCCTTCAACTGGCCGGTGTGGCTGCTGCTGGTGGTCTGGCTGCCGGTGACCCTGGTCCTGTGCCTGGGGATGATGCGGCCGGCCAAGGGCCTGATGGTCGCCGCCCACATCGCCAACAACGCCTCCGAGGCCGGCCGCGACGATGTCTGACGCTTCCTTACGGCAGGACGGGGGCCCGAAGGACCGCCGCTTCCCCATCGGCCTGACCATCGCCACCCTGATCGCCCTTGGCATCCTGTGCGGCCTGGGCGTCTGGCAGGTGAAGCGCCTGGCCTGGAAGGAAGACCTGCTGGCCAGGATCGAGGTGCTGAAGACGGCTCCCGCCCAACCGCTGGCCGCCGTCATGGCTCGCGCCGAGAAGGGCGAGGACGTGGCTTGGACCCGCGTCGCCGTCGATTGCGCGCCCGACAAGGCCGAGACCCTGCCGCTGGTCTATGGCGTGCGCGACGGCGACATCGTCTGGCGCGCCACGGCGATCTGCCGAACCTCGGCCGCGGGCTATGGCGCGATCCTGCTGGACCTGGGCGTGGTCAAGGCCCTGACCGGCCAGTCGACCCCGGCGCCCGTCAGCCTGGCCGTGCCCGCCCAGGCCGTCGGCGTGCTGATGGCCCCCAAGCAATTGGGCGGTGACCGCGCCGCGACGGTGGCCCGCTTCGCCGCCGACAAGCCCGCGCCCTACATCCTGATGGTCGAGACCGCGACGCCCATCCCGCCCGGCGTCACCCCCGCGCCGCTTCCGGCAGAAATTTCCAATCGGCACCTGGAATACGCTCTGACGTGGTTCGGTCTTGCCGTAACCCTGCTGTTTATCTATGCCGCCATGCTCTGGCGGAAGATGAGATCCTGATGCGTTACGTCTCGACCCGGGGCGAGTCCCCCTCGATCGGTTTCCTGGACGCGGTCCTGGCCGGCCTCGCGCCCGACGGCGGCCTCTACGTGCCCGAGCGCTGGCCGACCTTCAGCCCCGAAGAGATCGCCGCCTTCGCCGGCCAGCCCTACGCCCAGGTCGCCGCCACGGTGATCGGCAAGTTCGTCGGCGACGACCTGCCCGCCGAGGACCTGGCCGAGATGTGCGAGGAGGCCTACGCCTCCTTCGCCCACGCCGCCGTCGCGCCGCTGAAGCAGCTGGCTCCCGGCCGCCACCTGCTGGAGCTGTTCCACGGCCCGACCCTGGCGTTCAAGGACGTGGCGATGCAGCTGCTGGGGCGGCTGTACGACTACGTGCTGTCGCGCCAGTCGCGGACCATGACCATCATCTGCGCCACCTCGGGCGACACCGGCGGCGCGGCCGTCGAGGCCTTCCGAGGCCGCTCGCACGCCCGTATCGTCGCGCTGTTCCCGGAAGGCCGGATCAGCGAGGTCCAGCGCCGGTTCATGACCACGGCGACCGACAAGAACGTCGCCTGCGTCTCGATCCAGGGCTCGTTCGACGACTGCCAGGCCATCGTCAAGCAGGCCTTCTCGGACGACCAGTTCCGCCACGCCGTCGACCTGTCGGGCGTCAACTCGATCAACTGGGCGCGGATCGCCGCCCAGACCGTCTATTTCTTCACCGCCGCCGTCGCCCTGGGCGCGCCGGCCCGCAAGGTCGCCTTCGTGGTGCCCACCGGCAATTTCGGCGACGCCTACGCCGCCTATGTCGCCACCCGCATGGGCCTGCCGATCGCCAGGATCGTGGCCGCCACCAACTCCAACGACATCCTGGCCCGCGCCTTCGAGGACGGCCGCTACGCGCGCGGCGCCGTGGCCGCCACCCAGAGCCCGGCCATGGACATCCAGGTCGCTTCCAACTTCGAGCGGCTGTATTTCGAGGCCGTCGGCCGCGACGGGGTCGAGACCGGCCGCGCCTTCCGGGCCTTCGCCGGGACCGGCATGCTCGACATCCCCCCCAGCGCCCACGCCAAGATGCGCGAGCTGTTCCAGGGCGCGTCGGTCAGCGAGGCCGACACCGCCAAGACCATCCTGTCGACCCTGAACGAGACCGGCGAGGTCATCGACCCGCACACCGCCGTCGGCGTCGCCGCCGCCAATGTGCTGCGCCTGGCCGATCCGTCGACCCCGGTCGTGGTGCTGTCCACCGCCCACCCGGCCAAGTTCCCCGAGGCCGTCGCGGCCGCCGCCGGCGTCACCCCGACCACCCCGCGCGCCACGCCGGACCTCTCGAAGAAGCCCGAAAAGTTCGACCGCCTGCCGGCCGACGCCGAGACCGTGAAGGCCTTCGTGCGGGTGTTCGCCTCAGCGGGTTCGTGATACGGGGCGTGTCTGCTCCTCACCCGCGCAGCGGGGGAGGTGGCGCGATGCGCAGCATCGTGACGGAGGGGGCGTCCTGCCCCGTCCCGCGCCCCCTCCGTCCGCTTCGCGGCCACCTCCCCCGTTTCACGGGGGAGGAGAAAGACTGAATGACCACCATCCTCCACACCCTCGAAAACGGCGTCCGCGTCGTCCATGACCCGATGCCGGGCCTGGAGACCATCGCCCTGTCCGTCGTCGCCGGCCGCGGCGCGGCTTACGAGGACCCGGCGCGGTCGGGCTGGTCGCACCTGCTCGAGCACATGGTGTTCAAGGGCGCCGGCCAGCGCAGCTCGCGCGACATCGTCGAGGTGATCGAGGCGCAGGGCGGCCAGATCAACGCCGCCACCGGCTATGAGCGCACCAGCTTCCAGGTCCGCGCCCTGAAGGGCGGGTTGGACCTGGGCATGAGCGTGCTCGGCGACCTGGTCCTGCGCCCCACCCTCGACGAGGGCGACCTGACCCGCGAGAAGCAGGTGGTGGCCCAGGAGATCGCCGAGGCCGCCGACGCCCCCGACGACTACGTGTTCGACCTGGTCCAGGCCGCCGCCTGGGGCGACCATCCGCTGGCCCGGCCGATCCTGGGCACGGTCGACACCGTCAACGCCGCGACGCCCGAGGGGCTGTCGCACTGGCGCGGCCAGCTCTATGCCGCCGACCGGCTGATCGTCAGCGCCAGCGGCGCGGTCGAGCTGGACGAGGTTCTGGACCTGGCCCGCCGGGAGTTCGGCGCGATGCCCGCCGCCGGCGGGGCCGCCAATTTCGCGGCCCCTGAGTTCATCGGCGGCCGCAAGAGCCAGGCCCGCAAGCTGGAGCAGGCGCAGCTGGTGTTCATGCTGCCGGCCGTCAGCGCCCGCCAGGACGACTATTTCGCCCTGCGGATCTTCGCCGAGGCTCTGGGCGGGGGGATGTCGTCGCGGCTGTTCCAGGAGGCCCGCGAGAAGCGGGGGCTGGCCTACAATATCGACGCCTATGCCGACACCTACGCCGACGCCGGGGCCCTGGGGGTCTATGCCGGCTGCGCGGCCGGCGACGCGGCCGAGACCGCCAAGGTCTGCGCCGAGCAGATCGCCCTGCTGGCCGCCCGCATCGAGGACGCCGAGCTGGCCCGCGCCAAGGCCCAGCTGAAGGCCCACATGTTCATGGCCCGCGAGCAGCCCCTGTCGCGCGCCGAGCAGGCGGCCGGCCAGGCCCTGATGTTCGACCGCCTCTACACGCCCGCCGAGCTGGCCCAGGCGGTCGACGCGGTGTCGGTGGAAGACCTGCAGCGGCTGGGCCGCATGATCCTGGGTCCCGGCAAGGCCGCCAGCGCGATCCTCGGCGCCAAGGCGGCGTTGAAGGCGGGCGAGGTGTTCGAGAAGGCGCTGGGGTAGCGGCAGGGGCTGACTGCTGATGTCCGGTCAGACCCTTAGCTGACAAAACGCCGCCAAACCCAAAGCGCTAGCAGGAATAGCGGCACGACAACGAGCGCTTGGTTCAGCCGGATATCCCAGCGCACACTCTGCAGTCTGTGGGTCGGGTATTGCAGCGGCCACTGCTTCGTTCGTATGGCTTCAGCCAAGATGTCGGGCGTGATCGCGATGCGCTCCACCCTCTGGTCGGGTGATCGGAAGAACAAGCTGCCGGTATTCACTCGCTCCTCGGCGTGGTGGAAGTACCAACGGTAACCGCTCATATCGACGGAAAATCGATTGGCGAACGCCTCGATGAATTCGAAGGCATCGTCACCCTCGATACCAAGCTGGCCAAACACATCAGCGTCGTCTGGTGGGCAGCGATCTTCATTCCAGAAGGCTTGGAAGAAGGCGTCGAGTTCTGAACGGGTGGGGCTCACGCGGCGAAGCTATCGCAAATCCACCGAGCTGCAACGTCTGCTCACCACCCATCCCGGACATCTGAAACGTCCGCTTGGCGCAGGTCTGCATCCGCCCCGGATGCGGCCACGCCTTAAAGCCTTGGTGGATCGGAGCTCTGTCGTCTGGCCGTGTCAATGACGACGCGGAGCGTCGCCGCGTCGCGGCCGCCAGAGGCGGTCATTGACACGGCCAGACGACAGAGCAGGCTCGCCATCAAGGTTTCAAGGCGCGGCCTCGCCGCTGCGGGCGGACATTTGACGCCTACTCAGCCCGTCATCCTGGGAACAAGTCCGAGGGAGGTCGGCGGCCGACCACGGCCAAGCTCTCGCAAAAAGTGCAACATGCAATCTTTACTTGTGCTTCAGTAACATCGGGACTTGAATGCCGCTCACGGGCGGGGCGCGCGGCCCCCGGGGAGCGATGACATGACTGGACGCTGGATCACGGTGAGCCTCGTCGCGCTGGCGCTGGCCGGCTGCCACAAGAAGGAGGCGGCCAAGCCGCCGCCCCCGAAGGTCGAAACCCCGGCGCCGCCGACGGCTCCCGCGGTGGTCCCCGCGACGCCGCCCGCCGAGTCAACGACGACCACATCGACGACACCTCCGCCGACGCCCGAGCCCGTCGTCGAAACCCCCGTGGCCCCCACCCCCGCGACCGAGCCGACTCCGCCGAAGCCCGCCGGGGTTCGGCCGCCGATCCGGATCGTTCCGTCGGCCGGCCTCGGCAAGACGCCGATGGTCATCAAGAAGACCCAGCTCCAGCTCGCGGCGGAGACCAATGTCCTGGGCGCCTGGGTGCAGCAAGACAAGAAGACCTCGATCCTGCGGTTCACGCCCAGCGGCTGGGTCTCGCTGGAGAAAGGCAACCAGGTCATCAACGGCAAGTGGACGGCCAACAGCGCCGGCGCGATCAACTTCACCCTGCCGGTTCCCGGGGGCGAGGCCAAGCTCGTCGCCCACTACGCCGACACCAAGGCCACCGGCCGTTACATCGTGGTCATTCCCAATCAGGACGGCCCGCAGATCTGGCCGGGCTACGGCCAGCTGATCTTCAGCCCGCAAAAGTAGGTCGTGACGCCCTGACGGCCTTTCCGTCCGACGTCGGGCGGAAAGCCCCCTTGCCTAGAGGCGCGCCACGCTCAAAGGTGCGGCCTCTCGCAGGGTTCTCGCTTGACCGTCTTCCTACGCCTCTTCCAGACCGATCCCGGCCCGCGCATCGAGCGCGAGAAGGTCTTCCTGCGTCTGCCCAGGCTGCACGACTACAAGCCGTGGGCCGAGCTGCGCGCCCAGTCGGCGGCGTTCCTCAAGCCCTGGGAGCCGACCTGGCCCGAGGACGACCTGACGCGCGCCGCCTTCCGCGCCCGGCTCAACGCCTACGCCCGCGAACTGGAGACGGGGGAGGCGTTTCCGTTCTTCATGTTCCGCCGCGACGACGGGGCGCTGATCGGCGGGGTGCGGCTGTTCCACATCCGGCGCGGGGTCGCCCAGTGCGGGGTGATGGGCTACTGGATCGGCCAGCCCTACGCCCGCCAGGGCTACATGCAGGACGGGGTCCGGGCGGCGATCGACTTCGCGTTCGGCGAACTGGCGCTGCACCGGCTGGAAGCGGCCTGCATGCCGGAAAACGAGCCTTCGGCCGCCGTTTTGCTGAAATCGGGGTTCAGCGAAGAGGGATATGCCCCCGCTTATCTGAAAATTAACGGCGAGTGGCGAGATCATCGCCTGTTCGGGATGGTCGCGCCAGAATAGCGCGGACCCGGACACAGCGCCTTCGGGCGCGGGATCAGGGCATGTCGTTCAAGATCAGTCAGCGACGCGTATGGGACGCCACGGCCACGCTGGAGGCCTTGGGCGCCGCCGAAGTCGTCTTGTGGCTCTGGGAGCCCGAGTCCGACCGACTGCGCGTCAACGGCGCGGCGCGCGCCTTGGGCCTGGGACCGCTGGCCCCCGACTGCTCCTCCGCCGCCTTCCGCGCCCTGACCCTGCCGCAGGACCGCGCCCAGGCCGAAGACATCCTCAAGGTTCGCCCGCCGGGCAGCGAGATCGTCGCCCGCCTGCGCATGCGCAACGGCGAAATCTGCATCTGGCGCGGGACCTGGCTTGAAGACGGGGTGCGCGCCGCCGGCGTCATCGCCCCCGAGGTCAAGTTCGCCGCCTCCGAGCGCGACACCCTGACCGGCCTGCTGGACCGCAAGAGCTTCATCGCCCAGGCCCGCGAGCGGCTGGGCAAGAGCGGCGTGCATGAGCTGGTGGTCGCCGACGTCGACCGCCTGCGCCGCCTGAACGAGGCCCTGGGCCACGAGCGCGCCGACCTGGTGCTGGCCGCCCTGGGCTCGCGCCTGGCCGCCGCCTTCCCATCAGAGGCCCTGCTGGGCCGGATCGGCGAGGACGAGTTCGCGGTGCTGTGCGATCCGTCCGGCTTCGAGCCCGCCGAACTGCTGCGCAACGCCTTGGAGCAGCCCCTGCGGGTGGCCGGCTTCGACATCCACCCGACCCTGTCGATCGGCGCCGTATCGGCCGAGGGCGGCGAGGACGCCCCCGAGGCGGCCGAACTGCTGCGCCGCGCCGAACTGGCCGTCGAGGCGGCCGGTTCCGTGGGCCGCGGCGGCGCCGCCGCCTATGGCCGCTCGATGGAGACCGACGGCCTGTCGCGCCTGGCCCTGGAGGCCGACCTGCGCGGGGCCATCGGCCGGGGCGAGATCACCCCCTTCTTCCAGCCCGTGGTGCGGCTGTCGACCGGCGCCCTGTCGGGCTTCGAGGCTCTGGCCCGCTGGATCCACCCCCGTCGCGGCATGCTGCCGCCCGACGAGTTCCTCCCGCTGGTGGAGGAGATGGGCCTGATGAGCGAGCTGGGCGAGCACATGATGCGCACCTCGGCCCGGCAGCTGGCCGCCTGGCGCGCCTCGCACCCGGCCGTCGGCGCTCTGACCGTCAGCGTCAACCTGTCGACCGGCGAGATCGATCGTCCGGGCCTGGTCCACGACGTGCGTCAGGTGCTCAAGGAGCACGACCTGCCGCGCGGCGCCCTGAAGCTGGAAGTCACCGAAAGCGACATCATGCGCGATCCCGAGCGGGCCGCGATGATCCTCAAGACGCTGCGCGAAGCCGGCGCCGGCCTGGCGCTGGACGACTTCGGCACCGGCTTCTCGTCGCTGTCCTACCTGACGCGCCTGCCGTTCGACACGCTGAAGATCGACCGCTACTTCGTGCGGACCATGGGCAGCAACGCCGGCTCGGCCAAGATCGTCCGCTCGGTGGTCAAGCTGGGCCAGGACCTGGACCTGGAAGTCGTCGCCGAGGGCGTCGAGAACGCCGAAATGGCCCGCGCCCTGCAATCGCTGGGTTGCGACTACGGCCAGGGCTTCGGCTATGCGCCGGCCCTGTCGCCGCAGGAGGCCGAGGTCTATCTGAACGAGGCCTATGTCGACGGCGCCGCGCCGGTGAAGGCCCGGGGCTAGGGCGCCAACCCACCGCCCGTCATCCTCGAACTTGTTCCGAGGACCCCTCGCGCCGCCGCGCGGATGAATCCGGCTAGGTCGCGGCCTCTCCGTCTGACGCCTTCCCAGCTGATGCAGGGGTCCTCGGAACAAGTCCGAGGATGACGGGCTTGGAGGGCGGGGTTTGAGTCTGACCCACGGATCCAGCCCGCAGCTCCAGCGCGACCGCGAAGCTGCGCAGCTGGCTTTCGCGCTGCTGGTAGGCGACCAGCAGGTCCTCGGGCGACGACTGGGCCATCACGTCCCGCGTGGCCAGCCAGCGGGCCTGGGAGCGCCCCAGAGCCGCCGGCGAGACCCCGGCCGCCAGCACCGCCTCATAGGCCGCCCCCATCCGCTGCTCGGCTTCGCGCAGGGCCGGGTCGATGCAGGTCATCTGGGCCGCCAGGGTCGGGGCGTCGCGGCAGCCGGCCGCGTCCTCCGGCGGCGAGGCGTCGGCCAGGGGCGTGGCGACCACGGGCGCGCCGACGGCGGTCGGCAGGGCCCCCCAAGTCTCCGGATGGGCCACGGGGCGGGAGTCCGTGGACAGGACGATCTTCAGGCCGCGCCGGGCGTCGGCCGCGGCGACCGCCAGGGGCGTTTCGGGAGGCGGCACCTGGAACACCAGCGGCCGAGGCGCGGGCTCGACGGGTTCGCTTCCCATCAGCAGCCACAGGCCCCAGACGCCCAGCGGCATGGCGATCATCCCCAGCAGTATGTTTCCGCCGAGCGGTCGCCTGGGAGGCGGCATCACGCCGTAGCGGCGCTGGCCCCAGGTTTCGGGCGGCGGGTTGTCGTTGTCCCGGGCCGCCCAGTTGTCGTTCGTTGGCGATG
The DNA here is from genome assembly GCF_001426905.1 of Caulobacter sp. Root1455. Taxonomy (GTDB): domain Bacteria; phylum Pseudomonadota; class Alphaproteobacteria; order Caulobacterales; family Caulobacteraceae; genus Caulobacter. The sequence goes on along the minus strand of NZ_LMFQ01000001.1, from coordinate 403,094 downwards.
TGAGACGCAGGTAAGCCATGCCACTGTCCTGACCACACGTCACGCATGTATGCGCGAGCCGGGTCCCCCGTGACGGCTTGAAAAAGCAACAGCGTGACTATGGCGGAATATAACCGCTACAAGCGCGCAGTATAATACAGGTTAACCCCAGGTTTTCACCGGGTGATTGCGGGGTCGTCTACTCAAGCTCTACCGGCTTGGGACGACAGATGATCAGCGGTGATTCCGATCTTGGCCAAGGCCATGGTCCATTTGTTGTCGTAGTCATCGCCGAATAGCAAGGCTTCGTCGGCGTCGCAGATCAGCCAGACGTTGTCCCGCAGTTCCTGCTCCAACTGGCCGGGACCCCAGCCGGAATAGCCCAGGGCCAGGATGGCGTGGCGCGGCCGGCGGATCTTGCTGCCCAAGGCGTCCAGCGCGTCGCGTGTCACGGTCAGGGCCAGGCCGTCGGCCACCGGCACCGTGGAGTCGGGCGAGACATAGTCGTCGGTGTGCAGCACGAAGCCGCGTTCGCGCTCGACGGGACCGCCCAGCATCACCAGGTCGCCGCCGGCTTCGATCTCCGGCGCGACGCCCAGATTGTTGAGCAGTTCGAACAGGGTCAGGCCCTCGACCGGCCGGTTGACCGCCAGGCCCATGGCCTGCTCGGCGTCGTGGGCGCACACATACAGCACGGCGCGCTCGAAGCGCGGATCCTCGATGCCGGGCATGGCCACCAGCATCTGTCCGGCGAGGAAGGCTCCCTGATCCGTGCGATGTGAGTCCATCTTATGAGGATCGGATCGGAACGCGTCGGTTTCAAGTCTAACCTTCCCTTGGCGATCCGCTCCGGGGCCTTTATCTCCGTTGCGCGCTTTCAACGAACACGCAGAGCAGGAACACCGCACATGGCGATCAAGGTTGGCGACAAGCTTCCTTCGGCGACTTTCATGACCAGCACGGCCGAGGGCCCGGCCCCGGTCACGACCGACGATCTGTTCAAGGGCAAGACGGTCGCCCTGTTCGCCGTCCCGGGCGCCTTCACCCCCACCTGCTCGGCCAAGCACCTGCCGGGCTTCAAGGAAAAGGCCGCCGACCTGAAGGCCAAGGGCGTCGACACGATCGCCTGCGTCTCGGTCAACGACCTGTTCGTGATGAAGGCCTGGGGCGCCGACCAGGGCATCACCGACGAAGTGCTGCTGCTGGCCGACGGCAACGGCGAGTTCACCCGGGCCATCGGCCTGGAGTTCGATGGCAGCAAGTTCGGCATGGGCCTGCGCTCGCAGCGCTATTCGCTGATCGCCAAGGACGGGGTGGTCGAGACCCTGAACGTCGAAGAGGGCGGGGAATTCAAGGTCTCGTCGGCCGACTACATGCTGGGTCAGCTGTAGGGGCCTTCGAGCTTCCGACATGGGAAGGGCGGCTTCGCGAGGAGCCGCCCTTTTTCGTCGCGGCGAACACTTGCCCCCTACGGGTCGCTTCGCGACCGTCTTCCCCCAGAAGGGGAAGAGGAAGACGCGTCTCCTCCGCCCCCTCGCCGCGACAGGCCGGCGAAGCGGTCAGTTGGGGGCAAGTCAGTGTGCGCCAAGCATCTCCGGCGTCACGCTCTCCAGATCCGCCGAGCCGCCCGTCACCGCCGCGACCTGCCCGGGCACGGTCGCCAGCACGTTCTCGCCATAGACCCGGGCCAGGGCCAAGCGCAGGCCCGCGGGCTCGGCCAGCGCCCCCTTGGCCAGCATCCAGCCGCCGACCGTGTCACCCAGCAGCTTCAGATAGGCCGTGGCCCCCGACAGGGCGTCGGGCATGGCGCGGGCCCGGCGTTCGATCAGCCAGGCGGTGGCCGAGCCGACCGCGTCCAACGCCGCCTTGAAGCGCAGGGCCACGCCGCCCAGCGCGCCGCCGGCCGTCTCCAGGGCCTCCTGGGTGTCGCGCATGTCGTCCATCAGGTCGCCGATCGCCTGGCCTTCCGCTAGACCCAGCTTGCGGCCGATCAGGTCGATGGCCTGGATGCCGTTGGCGCCCTCGTAGATCGGGGCGATGCGGGCGTCGCGATAGTGCTGGGCCGCGCCGGTCTCCTCGATGAAGCCCATGCCGCCGTGCACCTGCACGCCCTGCGAGGCGACCTCGACGCCGATATCCGTGGACCAGGCCTTGGCGATCGGGGTCAGCAACTCCTCGCGCAGCTTGGCGGCGCCGCGCTCTTCCTCGGTCGCCGCGTGGGTGGAGAGGTCGGCGGCCACGGCGGTCGACAGGCAGATCCCCCGGGCCGCCTCGATCTTGGCCTTCATCAGCACCAGGGTCTTGCGGATGTCCGGATGGTCGTAGAGGCGCGAGGGCTGGGCGCCGGTCCAGGCCGAACGGCCCTGGGCGCGCTCCAGCGAGAAGTCCAGCGCCTGCTGGTAGGCCCGCTCGGCGATGGCCACGCCCTGGGCGCCGACCTGCAGGCGCGCGGCGTTCATCATCGTGAACATGTGGGCCAGGCCCTGGCCCAGCCCGCCGACCAGCTCGGCCCTGGCGCCCTCGTACAGCATCACGCAGGTGGGCGAGCCGTGGATGCCCAGCTTGTGCTCCAGCCCGCCGACCCGCAGGGCGTTGGCCGCGCCCAGGCCGCCGCTCTCTTCGACCATGAGCTTGGGGGCCAGGAACAGCGAGATGCCCTTCACGCCGGGCGGGGCGTCGGGCGTGCGGGCCAGCACCAGGTGCAGGATGTTGTCGGCGGCGTCGTGGTCGCCCCAGGTGATGAAGATCTTCTGGCCCGACAGGGTGTAGCCGCCGTCGCCGTCCGGCGTGGCCATCGTGGTCAGGGCGCCCAGGTCCGAGCCGGCCTGGGGCTCGGTCAGGTTCATGGTGCCGGTCCACTCGCCCGACACCAGCTTGGGCAGGTAGAGGGCCTTCTGGCGCTCGGTCCCGTGGTGGTCCAGGGCCTCGATGGCCCCCAGGCTCAGCATCGGACACAGGCCGAAGGCCATGTTGGCGGCCTGGACCATCTCCATCACCGCCACCTCCAGGGTCTTGGGCAGGCCCTGGCCGCCGTGCTCGGGAGCGGCCGCCAGGCTGGTCCAGCCGCCTTCCGCGAACTGGCGATAGGCCTCGGCGAAGCCGGGCGCGGCGCGGACCACGCCGTTTTCCAGTTTGGCGCCGACCAGGTCGCCGGCCCGGTTGAGCGGAGCCAGGACCTCGCTGGCGAACACCCCGGCGGCCTGCAGCACGGCCTCCACGGTGTCGGCGTCGGCCTCCGGGAACGCGGCGGCCAGGCGGTCGAAGCCGGCCACGTGTTTCAGGGCGAAGGCGAGATCGCGGACGGGGGCGCGGTAGGTCATGGGACAGGTCCGATCGGGCGGCGGGCTCAGGTGAACTTCGTTTAGATGCTGCGGCGCGGGGTGCAAAGCCGAACCGATCACGGCTTCGTGAAGGGCGGTCCCTTCATCGCGGGGCCAAGCTTCCTAAGTTGGGGGTTCAGCAACTGCTGCTATTACAGTTTGGAGCCTCCTCATGAACCGCCGCCTTGCCTCCGCCCTCCTGGTTGGGGCCCTTCTGGCCGCGCCCGTCGCCGTCCTGCCGGCCGTGGCGTCCGCCCAGGCCGTCACCGATCCGGCCGCGGCTCCGGCCGGGACCTGGACGATCGACAAGCGCCACACCAGCGTGACCATGAAGGTCCGCCACTTCGGCGCCTCGAAATACACCTTCCGCTTCGCGCAGGGCGCGGTCGACGCCGCCTACGACTACAATCCGGCCAAGCCGCTGGACACCAAGATCTCGGTGACCATCGACGCCACGGCCGTCGATACGGGCCTGCCCGACTTCAACAAGGAAATCGGCACGGATCCGAAGTTCTTCAACGGCGCCCAGTATCCGAAGATCACCTTCGTCTCGACCAAGGTCGAGCCGGGCAAGCTGACCGGCGATCTGACCTTCCGCGGCGTGACCAAGCCGGTGACCCTGGACGTGGTCTATGACGGCTACGCCAAGACCCCGTTCGGCTCGCAGATCATGGGCTTCTCGGCCACCGGCAAGATCAAGCGCTCGGACTTCGGCCTCACCCACCTGGTGCCGATGGTGGGCGACGATGTCGACCTGCTGATCGAGATCGAGTTCAATCCGAAGAAGTAAGATCGTCCGCCTTAGGACGAACGAGACCCTAGTTTGAGACGAGGACGACCATGACCGCCGAGACGCCTATCGAAACCGCCTCGGCGGCGGGTCCTTCGCACCAACGCAAGAGACCCTCTGCTCGCTACACCGGGGTGGCGATCGCCCTGCACTGGCTGATCGCCGCCGCCATCCTGTTCCAGGTCATCCTGGGCTGGCGGATGGGCGACGAGCCCAAGGGGCCGGCCACCTACGCCATCTTCCAACTACACAAATCGATCGGCATCACGATCCTGCTGCTCAGCCTGACGCGTCTGGCCTGGCGGCTGTTCCACAAGCCGCCGCCGCATCCGGTGGGCCAGCCGCGCTGGGAGGTCATCGCCTCGCAAGTGGTCCATGTTGCGTTCTATGTGATCATGATCGGCCTGCCGATCACCGGCTGGATCATGGTGTCGGCCAGCAAGCTGAACATCCCGACCCTGCTGTACGGGACCATCCCGTGGCCGCACCTGCCGTTCCTGCCCGAGCTGGCCCCCGGGCCGAAGCACCTGTGGCACGAGATCGGCGAGACCGGCCACGGCCTGCTGGTCAAGCTGACCTACGGCCTGCTGGCCCTGCACCTGGGCGCGGTGGCCAAGCACCAGATCCTCGATCGCGACGAGGTCTTGAACCACATGGCCCCGGGCGCCCGGCCGGGCTGGCTGGAGCCGCGCGCCTGGCTGGCCGCCGTCGGCCTGATCGCCATGGTCGCCGCCGGCTACGCCTACCGGCCGACGGTCAAGCACGCCGCTCCGGCGCCCGCCGCCCCCGCCGACCTCGCCGACGCCCAGGCCGGAACGCCCAGCGCCGAGCCCGCCGCTCCGGCCGAGGCCGCCAGCGGCGCGCCCGCGCCGATCGCGGCTCCGGCCGCCGCCGCCCCTCCGGCGCAACCGGACAATCCTCTGAAGGACCCCGTCGCCTGGACCGTGGCCAAGAGCTCGACCCTGGGCTTCTCGGCCACCTGGGCCGGCGACGCGATCGACGGCCAGTTCAAGCGCTGGACCGCCGACATCCTGTTCTCGCCCGACGCCCTGGACCGCTCCAAGCTGACCGTCGGCATCGACATGACCTCGGCCGCCACCGGCGACGACCAGCGCGACGCCAGCCTGCCCAGCGACGATTTCTTCGCCGCCGCCGCCCATCCCAAGGCCACCTTCACCGCCAGCAAGTTCCGCAAGACCGGCGAGGGCAGGTTCGTCGCCGACGGGACGCTGGACCTGCGCGGCGTCAAGAAGCCGGTCAGCCTGCCCTTCAGCCTGAAGATCGACGGCGACACGGCCACGGCGCGCGGTGTAACCACCCTGGACCGGACGGCGTTCGGGGTTGGACAGGGCGAATGGGCGTCTACGGATCAGATCGGCGGCAAGGTGAAGGTCAGCTTCGCCATCACGGCCAAGCGGAAGTAGCCGCCGCCGCGAAGGCGCTCGCCGACGGCGGCCTGGTGCTGCTGCCCACCGAGACCGTCTACGGCCTGGGCGCCGACGCCTCGAACCCCGCGGCCGTGGCCGCCATCTTCGAGGCCAAGGGCCGCCCGCGCTTCAATCCGCTGATCGCCCACGTCCATGACGCCGAGACGGCGGCGCGCATCGCCGCCCTCGACGATCGCGCCCTGGCCCTGGCCGCCGCCTTCTGGCCGGGCCCGCTGACCATCGTCGCGCCGGTTCGTGACACCGCCGCCGTCTGCGACCTGGCCCGGGCCGGGCTGGACACCGTGGCCATCCGCGTGCCCGGCCATCCGCTGTCGCGCGCCGTGCTGGCGGCGTTCGGCGGGCCGGTGGTCGCGCCCTCGGCCAACCGCTCGGGCCGGCCCAGCCCCACCACCTTCGACGACGCCGTGGCCGAGACCGGCGACAAGGCCGCCGTCGCCCTGGACGGCGGGCCCTGCGCGGTCGGGTTGGAGAGCACCGTCGTCGCCGTGCTCGACGGTCCCGTCCGCCTGCTGCGCCCCGGCGCGGTGACCCGCGCCCAGCTGGAAGCCGTGGTCGGTCCGTTGGCCGAAGCCGACAACGACGCCAGGCGCTCGCCTGGCCGCCTGGCCCTGCACTACGCGCCCGACGCGCCCGTGCGCATCGAGGCGGCGGCGCCCGAACCCGGCGAGGCGTTTCTGGCGTTTGGGGATTGGCCGGCGGGGGAGGGCGTGTTCAACCTCAGCCCCTCGGGCGATCTGGCCGAGGCGGCGGCCAACCTGTTCGCGTTCCTGCGCGCCGCCGACCGCGCCAAGCCCGCCGGCATCGCCGTCGCGCCGATCCCCGACGAAGGTTTGGGCGAGGCGATCAATGACCGGCTGCGGCGCGCGGCCGGGTTCATAGGATAGAGCCGATGAAATTCCGCATCATGTATCTCGAGGACAAGTCCAAGGGGCTGAACGGTCCGGCGCGGATCGGACGCGTCAGGTTCTCCAAGACCGGCGAAACCCTCTACTACGGCGGCCGTACGTTCGAGGCGCTGCGGAATTCGGGGCTGAAAGCCAACTTCAGCGATACCGAAACCGGTCAGCCTTTCTGGATCGCCAAGGCGCGCAAGGCCGGCGACGACCGCCTCTACAAGGGCGCGGGCGAACCCCCGGTGATCGACGACGACGTGCGCGAGGAATACTGGCGCGACGTTCGGGGCATGCCGGACCCGGCTGCGGGGTAGGCTCTGTAGACGGCAAGGAGGCGAGCGCCTGCGGGCCGCCCTCGTCCTTCGACAAGCTCAGGATGAGGGCTGCTGCTGCGGCGTCGGCGTTCGAATTCCTCATCCTGAGCTTGTCGAAGGACGGGGAATTCGCGCCGTGACGCCGAGCGGCCCACAGCGTCTAATCGAGCGCCGAGCGCACGTCCGTCAGCGGAAAGTCATCGCCTTTGTAAAGCAGCGGCGCGTCCAGCGACTTGGCCAGGGCGTAGGCGAAGCAGTCGGCGAGGTTCAGCTTCGCGGGGTGCCGCCCCTTGCCAAATTTCAGATAGGCGTCGAGGGCGGCGGCCTCGATCGCCGGCTCCCGCGCGATCTGGACACGATAGTCCGCGAGCCAGGCGTCGATCGCGTCGCGCGAGGTGAATAGGCCGTGCGTGGTCAGCACCACGCCCGCCTCGACGTAGTTCATGGGCGAGATCAGGTTTTCGTCGGCGGCTTCCAACTGCTCGATGAACGAGTCGCATTCCGGTTCCTCGGTCGCGATCGCTACGAGGGCCGAGGTGTCGACGACGAGTCTCATTCGTCGTCGACACCCGGGATGGCGTTGAGCGCGTCGAAGTCGGCCTTGGTGATGGGCGGGATGAGGCCGGCGCGCGCTTCCGGCGTCAGGTACTTCCAGGTGATGGCGCGCATCTCCGCGACGCTGCGCGGCTTGTGCTTCGGCGGCGTTGCGCGCTTGGCCTCGAGCCGCTCCTTCACCGCGATTTCCACGGCGGTGGTCAGGCTCTCGCCGGTCAGTTCGGCCAGTTCGCGGACAGCGCGCTCGGCCTCCGGGTTCTTGATCAGGATGCCCATCGGCGCCTCCGTATAGCCCGCAGTATATACTGACAGCACGGTATCCAGAAGCGTATCCTCCGCGACCATGACCAAGCCCGTTCCCGCTGATGTCGTCTCCCGCCTCAAGGCCGTGCTCGGCGAGGGCGGGTGGAGCCAGGATCCCGACCGGCTGGCGCCCAAGCTGCGGGAGTGGCGCGGGCGGTGGTCCGGCCAGACCCCACTGCTGGCCCTGCCGCGCTCGACGGATCAGGTCGCCGCGGTGGTCGGCATCTGCGCGGCCGAAGGCGTGGCGATCACCCCGCAGGGCGGCAACACCGGCCTGGTCGCCGGCCAGATCCCGCAGGGCGAGATCCTTCTCTCGACCGAAAAGCTGACTGTAGTGCGGGACGTCGACGCCTTCGACGACGTCATGGTGCTGGAGGCCGGGGTCACCCTGGCCAAGGCCCACGAGGTGGCCCTGAGCGTCAATCGCCGCTTCCCGCTGAGCCTGGCCTCGGAAGGCTCGTGCACGATCGGCGGCCTGGCTTCGACCAACGCCGGCGGCACGGCGGTGCTGCGCTATGGCGTCATGCGCGAGCAGATCCTGGGGATCGAGGCGGTGCTGCCCAATGGCGAGGTCTGGAACGGTCTGAAGCGGCTGCGCAAGGACAACACCGGCTATGACCTCAAGCACCTGCTGATCGGGGCCGAGGGCACGCTGGGGATCATCACCGCCGCCAGCCTGAAGCTCTATCCGCTGCTGGCCTCGCGCTGCGTGGCCGTCGCCGCCGTCGCCACGCCGCATGACGCCATCGCCCTGCTGGCCAGGGCCAAGGACGAGACCGGCGGCGCGGTCGAGGCCTTCGAGCTGATGAGCCGCTTGGGTGTCGCTTTCGCGCTTAAGCACATACCGGGCCTGCGCGAGCCGCTGGAGGCGGTGCATCCCTGGTACGTGCTGATCGAGACCGCCTCGGGCGAGCCCGGCGCGGCCGAGGCGGCCATGGAGCGGCTGCTGGCCGGCGCGCTGGAGACCGGCCTGATCCAGGACGCCGCGATCGCCCAGACGCAAGCCCAGGCCCACGCCTTCTGGGCGGTGCGCGAGAACCAGTCCGGCGGCCAGAAGCCCGAGGGGGCGGCCTGGAAGCACGATGTCTCGGTGCCGGTGTCCAAGGTGGCCGACTTCATCGACCAGGCCACCGCGGCGGTCGAGGCCCGGTGGCCGGGCGTGCGGGTGGTGGCCTTCGGCCATGTCGGCGACGGCAACGTCCACTACGACGTGCTGCGGGCCGACGGCGCGGCGGACGACCCGCACGACGCCCTGCGCGACGAGGGCGCTCGGATCGTCCACGACATCGTCGCTTCGATGAACGGCTCGATCAGCGCCGAGCACGGCCTGGGGGCGATGAAGTCGGTCGAGGCCCTGCGCTACAAGGGCGCCGTCGAGGTCGAGGCCCTGCGCGCCGTCCGCGCGGCCCTGGACCCCAAGCGGATCATGAACCCGCGCGTGCTGTTCTAATTTTTCCGCTCATCCCGGCGAAGGCCGGGACCCAGATGGAATGGCTTTGGGGTGAGTTCCTGAAGCTCAGAGCTAATCCAGCCCAACACACCGCTATGGGATCTGGGTCCCGGCCTTCGCCGGGATGAGCGGATTAAAAAAGACGGTCTAATCCGTCTCCTGGCGCCGTTTCGCCGCCGCCGCTTGGGCGCGCCGGACGCTCAGGCAGACGAAGATCGAGGCCAGGGCCCCGATCGGGAATGTCGCCTTGTAGAAGCCCGGCTGCTGGCCGGGGCCGAGCAGGTTGATCGCCGCCGGCACGAAGCCCCACATCCCGTCCGACGCTCGCATCCAGAACGCCCCGACCCCGACGAAGCACAGCACCGCCCAGGCGATGCGCCATTTCAGGCCCGGGGTGCGGATCACCAGGAACAGGGCGACGAACATCACCAGAGGGCAGGTCAGGGCGGCCAGGAGGCCAAGGATCTGGGGCATGGTCGGGCGGTCCGGCGAAAGGGGCGGCAACATCGCGGCGCGCGGCGCCCTTGTCCAGTCCGACCGCACTAGCCGTGGCCGCTCCGAGGCTCTATCTGCACCGCCATGCTGATGGTCATCTCCCCCGCCAAGTCGCTGGACTTCACCGCGCCCGATCAGGTGCTGCCGCTCACCACGCCCGAGCTGAAGCCGCAGATCGCCGAGCTGGCCAAGGTGACGCGCAAGCTGACCGCGGCCGACCTGCGTCGCCTGATGCACATCTCCGAGAAGCTGGCCGACCTGAATTACCAGCGCTTTCAGGCCTTCGACGCCCAGGTCGAGGACGGCCTGCAGGCGGTCATCGCCTTCAACGGCGACGTCTATGCCGGCCTCAACGCCCGTGAACTGGACCGCCCGGCGCTGGACTGGGCCCAGGACCACCTGCGGATCCTGTCGGGCCTCTATGGCCTGCTGCGTCCGCTGGACGCCCTGCAGGCCTATCGCCTGGAGATGGGCACGCGGCTGAAGACCAAGAGGGGCTCGAACCTCTACGACTTCTGGGGCGAGACCATCGCCAAGACCCTGAACGCCGCGGCCAAGGACCACGCCGACCCCACCCTGGTGAACCTGGCCAGCCAGGAATATTTCGGGGCCGTCGACGCCAAGGCCCTGAAGCTGCCGACCGTCACCTGCCACTTCAAGGAAGAGAAGGGCAATACGCTGAGGGTGCTGGGCTTCTTCGCCAAGAAGGCCCGCGTCCGCATGGCCCGCTTCGCCGTCGACAACCGCATCGACAAGGCCGCCGACCTCAGGGCCTTCGACCTGGACGGCTACAAATATCGCGCCGACCTTTCCACGCCGGCCGACTGGGTTTTCGCTCGCCTCCAGCCATAATTTCATCTAACGATGAATTTATAAGCACTCGCCCATCGCAAGGGCGAGCTATATGCTGCGCTGCAGCATGATGGGCGTTGAGCGCAGGGAGATGCCGATGGCCGTGGATTTCGGTTTGCAGGGGCAGGTCGCGATCGTGACCGGCTCGACCAGCGGCATCGGTCACGCCATGGCCGACGCGCTCGCGGCCCAGGGCGTCAACATCGTCCTCAACGGCCTGGGCGAAATGACCGCCATCGAGAAGACCCGCGCGGAACTGGCCGAAAAACACGGGGTCGAGGTGCTCTACAACGGCGCCGACATGACCAAGCCCGGCCAGATCGCCGAGATGGTCAAGGCGGCCAAGGCCGAGTTCGGCGAACTGGACATCCTGATCAACAACGCCGGCGTCCAGCACGTGGCCCCGATCGAGGACTTCCCGATCGACCAGTGGGACCTGATCATCGCCATCAACCTGTCGTCGGCCTTCCACGCCACCCGCGCGGCCGTGCCGATCATGAAGGAGCAGGGGCGCGGACGGATCGTCAACATCGCCTCGGCCCACGGCCTGGTGGCCTCGCCGTTCAAGGCCGCCTATGTCGCCGCCAAGCACGGGATCCTCGGCCTGACCAAGACCGTCGCCCTGGAGACCGCCACCTTCGGGATCACCTGCAACGCCATCTGCCCCGGCTTCGTGAAGACCCCGCTGGTCGAGGCCCAGATCGTCGACCAGGCCAAGGCCCGGGGGATCTCGGAAGAGGCTGTGATGAAGGACGTGATCCTGGCGGCCCAGCCGACCAAGCAGTTCGTCACCTTCGACCAGCTGAACGGCATGCTGCTGTACCTGGTCTCCGACGCCGGGGCCTCGGCCAACGGCTCGGCCTTCAGCATCGACGGCGGCTGGACGGCGCAGTAACTGGGGACATGCCCTCGCGGCGTGTCCCCACGGGCGGGCGCGGCGCTTTCCGATGGGGACACGCCGCGAGGGCATGTCCCCGACCGTAAGACGGAGTCCGCATGCCGATCGGTCCGTTCAAGAAGAAGTCCTCCGGCCCAAAGCCGATCACCCTGGCCCTGCAGGGCGGCGGCTCGCACGGGGCGTTCGAGTGGGGGGTGCTGGACCGCCTGCTCGAGCAGCAGGACATCGAGATCTCGGCGGTGACCGCCGCCTCGGCCGGGGCGATGAACGCCGTGTGCCTGGCCCAGGGCCTGCTGGACGGCGGGCGGGACGGGGCCAAGATCCGGCTCGAACGCTTCTGGAAACAGGTCAACCGCAACGGCGGCCGCAACGTGTTCGGCGACACCAGCATCTGGACCACCGCCTTCGCCGGCGGAACCGACTGGATCAAGAACAGCCCCGGCTGGCGGCTGGCCGAGACCTTCGCCCTGTCGATGAGCCCCTACGAGTTCAACCCGTTCAACCTGAACCCGCTGCACGACGCCCTGGAAGGCGAGATCGACTTCAAGGCTCTGCGCGAGCGCTCGCCGATCAAGCTGTACATCGCCGCCACCCAGGTGCGGACCAGCAAGTCCAAGGTGTTCCGCGAGACCGAGCTGACCGCCCGCCACATCATGGCCAGCGCCTGCCTGCCCCAGGTGTTCCAGGCCGTCGAGATCGACGGCGAGCCCTATTGGGACGGCGGCTTTCTCGCGAATCCGCCGCTGTGGCCGCTGTTCTACGACGACACCCCCGACGACATCCTGCTGGTCAGCCTCAACCCGTTCGTCCGCGAGGAGACGCCCAGGACGCCGGGCGAGATCATGGACCGGCTGAACGAGATCACCTTCAACGCCGCCCTGGCCAGCGAGCTGCGGGCCATCGGCTTCGTGCAGAAGCTGCTGGACGAGGGCCTGCTGAAGGACAACGCCCGCGGCCGTTATCGCAAGATGCTGATGCACGCCATCACCGCCGACAAGGCCCTGGCCGACCTGTCGCTGGGCAGCAAGTTCGACACCGAGTGGACCTTCCTGACCAACCTGCGCGAGCGCGGGCGCAAGGCGGCCGACGACTGGCTGGGCCATTGCCTGACCCAGGTGGGAGTCAGCTCCAGCCTGGACCTCCGGAACGGGTTTCCGTGATGAACGTGATGGGGACAGGCGCATGCGCCTATCCCCGGTCGCTTGACGCGGCCCGAACCGAGCGTATCTGACGCGCCATGGTTTCCGCTTCCGCCGTCCAGCCCGCCGTCTCCGCGTTTCCCGTCCCCACCGTCGGCGTCATCTGCCTGCGCGGCGACCAGGTGCTGCTGATCAAGCGCGGCACCCCGCCGCGCCTGGGCCAGTGGAGCCTGCCCGGCGGCCGCCTGGAGCGCGGCGAGACCACGGTCGTGGCGGCCCTGCGCGAGCTGGCCGAGGAGACGGGCGTCGAAGCCGAGCTGCTGGGCCTGGTCGACGTGGTCGACGGCCTGTTCACCTCGCGCGAGACCGGCGCGACCACCCGCCACTACGTGATGATCGACTACGCCGCCCGTTGGATCTCCGGCGAACCCGTGGCCGGCGACGACGCGGCCGAGGCCCGGTTCGTATCGCTGGACGAGGCCCTGGCCATGGTCGAGTGGGACGTGACGCGCCAGGTGATCACCGAGACGTTCGCGCGGTTCGGGTCGTAGGGGAGCGTAGGCGGCTCACCCCCTTGCCCCCACCTGACCGCTTCGCGGTCTGTCCGCCCCCATAGGGGGCGGAGGGCGCACGCGTCCGCGCGGCTCCTCTTCCCCCTGCGGGGGAAGACGGTCGCGAAGCGACCCGTAGGGGGCAAGTGTTCACCGGCGGAGCCCTTGACGTTTGGCCTCACAACCGTTCCCCTCAAACAAACGTTCGGACGCTCCGCGCCCGAGCAAACGTTCGGGAGCGACACGCCATGGCCTACAAACCCTTCGACCTGACCGGCCGCGTGGCCCTGGTGACCGGCGGCAATCGCGGCATCGGCCTGGGCATGGCCGGCGCCCTGGCCCAGGCCGGGGCCGACATCGTCATCTGGGGCTCCAACGCCGAACGCAACCAGGCCGCCGAGATCGAACTGCTCAAGCACGGGACCCGGGTGAAGGCCCAGGTGCTCGACGTCTCGCAGGAAGACCAGGTCCGCGAGGGCATGGAGGAAGCCGTGGCCGCCATGGGCCGGGTCGACAGCGTGTTCGCCAACGCCGGGGTCGGCTACGGCGCGCCCAGCTTCGTGGAGATGAAGACCGAGACCTATCGCAAGACCCTGGCGGTCAATCTGGACGGGGTGTTCTTCACCTTTCGCGAGGCCTGCCGCCACATGGTCGAGCGGGCCAAGGGCGGCGATCCGGGCGGCTCGATCGTCGGCGTCGCCTCGCTGGCCGCCATCGAGGGCGCGGCCCGCAATCAGGCCTACGCGGCCACCAAGGGGGCGGTGATCTCGATGATGAAGTCCGTCGCCGTCGAGCACGCCCGCTACGGGGTGCGGGCCAACGCCATCCTGCCCGGCTGGATCGCCACCGACATGACCCAGGGCGCCCAGGACAATCCCGCCTTCGCCGAGAAGGTCATTCCCCGCGTGCCGGCCCGGCGCTGGGGCGAGCCCGCCGACTTCGGCGGCATCGCCGTCTATCTGGCCTCGGACGCCTCGAGCTATCACTCGGGCGACACCTTCGTGATCGACGGGGCCTATTCGATCTTCTGATGAAAGCTGGACGCTAGGGTCCACGAATTCCCTTTGGAAACAAGGGGCTTGCGGAACCATCGGGCTGATGAGAAGCTTTCCCTGTCGACAGCCTGGGCATCAGATCCGGGCGTCGCCAGAGGAAACGACAGATGACCCCGCAAGACATCGTGGGCCTGACCCCGCCCCGGGGCGTGCTGGCCCTGATCGCGATGATCCTGACCTCGATGGCGGCCTGCTTCTGGACGTCGGAAGCCGAGGCCCAGCCGGACGTCCTGCGCCGGGATTGAGGCCTGCCCTCGCGGCACGCTTTGCATCACCCGAAACCGCGCCCATCCTCCCGGAAAAGACGGGAGGAAGTCCAATGACCCTGCACACTCCGCTGTGCGACCTGCTCGGCGTCGAGCATCCGATCCTGCTGGCCGGCATGGGCGGAGTGTCCTACGCGCCGCTGGCGGCGGCGGTCTCCAACGCCGGCGGCTACGGCGTGCTGGGCATGGCCGGGACCAGTCCCGACTTCATCCGCCTGCAGATGGCCCAGGTCCGCGACCTGACCGACAAGCCGTTCGGCGTCGACCTGCTGGCCGCCACGCCCGACGCCCTGACGGCCTCGGTCGACGCGATCATCGACGGCGGGGCCAGCTCCTTCGTCGCCGGCCTGGGCGTGCCCCTGCCGATCATCGAACGGCTGAAGGGGGCGGGGCTGAAGGTCATGGTCGTCTGCGGGGCCGTGAAGCACGCGGTCAAGGCTCAGCAGGCCGGCTGCGACGCGGTGATCTGCCAGGGCGGCGAGGGCGGCGGCCACACCGGCCTGGTCGGCACCCTGCCGCTGGTCGCCCAGGCGGTGGACGCGGTCGACATCCCGGTGATCGCGGCCGGCGGTCTGTACGACGGACGCGGCCTGGCGGCGGCCCTGGCCCTGGGCGCCCAGGGCGTCTGGATGGGCACAAGATTCATCGCCTCCACCGAGGCCCATGCCGGCGACCTCTATCGCCAGGCGGTGCTGGAGGCCGCCGACGAGGACACCGTCCGCACGCGGTCCTATTCCGGCAAGCCGATGCGGGTGCGCAAGAACGCCTGGGTCGACGACTGGGAGGCGCGGCCGGCCGACATCCAGCCGTTCCCGCAACAGGCCATCGCCTCGATCCAGGCCGGGGCCATGGGCGGCATCGGCGGCCAGATCGAGGGCTTGGACCCCGACCGGTCCTGCTTCGCCATGGGCCAGAGCGCCGGCGGGATCCGCGACGTGCTGCCGGCGGGAGAGATCGTGCGCCGGATCATGAGCGAGGCGGAGGCGGCGGTCGGAAGGGTGGCGGCTTTAAGGGGCTAGCGCCTCTAGACCTTCACCTCCGGCAGCATCCGCTGGAAGTGCGCCTCGACCTGGGCGTGACACTCGCAGGCCCGGCGCTCCAGGCGCGGCTGGTCGAGGATCTCGATCCGTCCGCGGCCGGTGCGGATCAGCCCTTCGTCCTGCAGGGCCTTGGCCACGGCGGTGACCGTGGTGCGCTGCACGCCCAGCATGTCGGCCAGGGTCTCCTGGGTCAGGCGGATGGTGGCGTCGTTGGCCCGGTCATGGGTCGACAGCAGCCAGCGGCACATGCGCTGGTCGATGCTGTGCAGGGCGTTGCAGGCCGAGGACTGCATCATCTGGGCCAGCAGGACGTCGGCATAGCGGGCGAACAGGTCGGCCAGGGCCGGCGAGCGCAGCTTGGCCTCTTCCAACCTGTTGGTCGGGATGCTGAGGGCGGCGCCGGGGATGCGGACCACGGCCCGGCCGTAGGCGGGCTTGAAGCCGGCGCTGACGATGCCGCCGATGGCGCCCTCGCGGCCGATCGAGGCGACCTCGATCTCGTCGCCGTCGCGGGTGACCACCAGCAGCGAGGCCATGGTCGAATAGCAGGGCAGGACGGTGTTGACGACGTCCTCGCCGGCTTCGAACAGGGTCTGGCCGGTGGCCAGGGTGATCGAGGAAAGGTGCGGCGTCAGCATCGCCAGGTCGCTGGGCCGCAAGGCGGCCAGCAGGCGGTTGCCCGCGCAACCCGGCGGCGGCGCCGCGGCCACGACGGTCATTTCAGCGGTGTCGGCCATGTTCGCCTCCTGGAGGACAGCCAAGCTTCTTCCCTAACAAAGCGCATGACGGGGCGATCAGTTTCCTGCCGACCAGCTTCCAGTCGGCCAGTTTCCGGTCGACGGCGGGCGGGTTCCGAGTCACCGTCCGGCGAAGCTTGGCTCTGGGGGGAGACATCATGCGGGACCGCGCCGTCATCCGACATCGGCTGAGCCAGTACAGCGCCCTGTGGCTGGGCGGCTTCCTGCTGGTGCTGATCATCGCCGCCGGGGCCAGCCTGGTGGCGGGGCTCGACCTGATCGACGTGGCCGACCTGGTCCTGCCGGTCGCCTTCGTCCTGCTGGGCGGCGCCATGGCGTTCGGAGTCGGGGCCACGGCGGTGTCGCGGGCCGGCCTGGCGACCAAGAGCCTGGTGACGGTCCTGGGCCTTCTGCTGCTGCTGCCGCTGCTGTGGGCGCCGGTCCTGGCGGTGCTGGTGACGGCGGCGATCGGCGGGGTGGTGATCGAATATTCCACCGCCTATGCCGGGTTCCGGATCGCCGTCAGCCAGTTGATCTATCCACTGGTCTCGCTGTTCACCGAAAGCCCGCTGGCCACGGCGGTGTGGGCGATCTTCCAAGTCGTTGCGTCGGTGATCGGTTTCCTGGCCTCGATGGTCCAGGTCTGGAAGGCGGCGCGGGGCTTTCTGTACGGCGGCGGCGACGATGGGGACGTGGAAACGGCTTAGCTGTTTGCCCTCCAGCCCGTCATCCTCGGACTTGTTCCGAGGACCCCTCTGTCCGCCGGTTTGCCGGGTAGGGATGGTCCGCGAGCTCACCGCTTCACGGATCTGCATTCTTCGCGGCTGAAGCAGGGGTCCTCGGAACAAGTCCGAGGATGACGGGGATCAACTCAGCAGCGTCGGCTGATGCAGCTGGCCCATGTCGTCCTGCAGGTGCATGCGGACCGGAAGGCCCACGCCCGTGACCTGTTCGGCCAGGCGACGGGCCGCGCTCTCGGCCTGCCGGCGGGTGGCGTAGGCGCCGACCCGAAGCTGGTCGCCGATGATGGCCCAGGTTTCGCCGACGCGGACTACACCGTAATGCACTTCAGCCATGACGACCTCCCTGCGCGTGTTGTTCCCCACGTTATCCACAGGGTCGCTCCAAACCGTGGCCTTCGCAAGGCCTGCCGGAGTCTTTTTGTGCATTCGCACGGTTCGCCTGAGGCGCGCGAAGCGGTGACAGGCGCGTCGGCAATGGCGATAGTGCGGTCCATGAAACGCCTGCCGCTCAACGCCTTGCTCGCTTTCGCCGTGCTCTCCGCGCCCTTGGCCGGCGCCGGGTCCGCCCTGGCTCAGGACCGGGGACCGGCGGAGCGCCAGACCCTGCTCGACCTGGCCTTCACCCTGGGCGAAAGCCACGCCCTGCGGCAGCTCTGCCAGGGTGGCGACGATCAGTACTGGCGCTCGCGCATGGTGCGGCTGACCGAGGTGGAGAAGGCCGACCAGGCCTTCGACGCCCAGCTGCGCGAGCGGTTCAACACCGGCTTCGCCGCGCGCCAGGGCGAGTTCCCCGGCTGCGAGGACGCCAGCCGCCAGGCCGAGCAGGCGGTGGCCCGCAAGGGCCAGGCCCTGGCCGTCAAGCTGGCCCAGTCGATGCGGACCCGAGCGCCGCCACAAGACTCGCAGGGCCAAGCGCCGCCGGAAACCGTGGCGGACAACTGAGCCCCGCGCTAGGGTCGCCTCCATCGGTTGTGGGAGGCTCTTGAAGTGTTGTCTTATCTCGTCCCGTTGGTGCTCGTCGCGCTGGCGATCTTCCTGGTCGTCAACGTCATCAAGATCGTGCCCCAGGGGCGTGAATTCACCGTCGAGCGGTTCGGCCGCTACACCCGCACCCTGAAGCCCGGCATCAGCATCCTGACCCCCTTCGTCGAGGCGATCGGCCGGCGGGTCAACATGATGGAGCAGGTGCTGGACGTCCCCCAGCAGGAAGTCATCACCAAGGACAACGTCTCGGTGAAGGTCGACGCCATCGTCTTCATCCAGGTGATGGAGGCCTCGCAGGCCGCCTACCGGGTCGACAACCTGATGTACGCCATCACCCAGCTGACCCAGACCAATCTGCGCACCGTGGTCGGCTCGATGGAGCTGGACGAGGTGCTCAGCCAGCGCGACCTGATCAACACCCGGCTGCTGGCCACCATCGACCACGCCACCAACCCCTGGGGGGTCAAGGTGGCGCGGATCGAGATCAAGGATCTGACGCCGCCGGCCGACATCACCAACGCCATGGCCCGGCAGATGAAGGCCGAGCGCGAGCGGCGCGCGGTGATCACCGAGGCCGAGGGCGAGAAGCAGGCCCAGATCGCCCGCGCCGAGGGCCAGAAGCAGTCGGCCATCCTGCAGGCCGAAGGCCGCCGCGAGGCCGCCTTCCGCGACGCCGAGGCCCGCGAACGCGAAGCCGAGGCCGAAGCCAAGGCGACGGCCTTCGTGTCGGAAGCCATCGCCAAGGGCGACGTCAACGCCATCAACTACTTCATCGCCCAGAAATATGTCGAAGCCTTCGGCGAGCTGGCCAAGTCGCCCAACGCCAAGACCGTGATCGTGCCGGCCGACTTCGCCGGCCTGACCGGCACGGTGGCCGGCGTCGCCGAGCTGGTGAAGACCCTGGGCGGCGGCGACGCGGTCCGCACCGTGGTCCCGCCGACCAAGCCCCAACGCGGAGCCTGAGCCCATGCACGGCCTGATGCTGTTCTACGCCACCCATCCGTTCTGGGTCTGGCTGGCGGTCGCGGCCATCTTCCTGGCGGTCGAGGTGGCCACCGGCACCGGCTGGCTGCTGTGGCCGGCCGCCGCGGGCCTGCTGGTCGGCCTGCTGACCCTGGTCGTCGCGCCCGGCCTGCCGATCGAGCTGGGCCTGTTCGCGGTGCTGACCATCGCCGCCACCTATTTCGCGCGCCGCTTCCTGCGGCCGGTGCTGGAGGCCCACAACGCCGACCTCAACGACCCGTCGCTGCGGCTGGTCGGCCGCGACGGCGAGGCGCTGGGCGGCTTCCAGAACGGCAAGGGCCGGGTGTTCGTCGACGGCAAGGAATGGGCGGCGGTCGTGGCGGACGGCGAGCCGCCGGCGGCCGGCCAGAAGGTCCTAGTCGTCGCCGTCGACGGCGCGGTGCTGACGGTTCGATAAACGACCGGGGACATGCACTTGTTGCGTGTCCCCACCGCGTGGCGCGGAGGATCCTATTCTGGGAACTTCTTCTGGTCTTCGAGGCGGCGGAGGGGACACGCAACAAGTGCATGTCCCCAACGCCCTACACCTTCAGCCGATACCCCGTCTTGAACACCCACCACACCGCCGTCAGGCAGGCGGCCAGGAAGCACAGCGTCGCGCCGAAGCTGACGATCGGGTTCAGGTCCGAGACGCCGTAGAAGCTCCAGCGGAAGCCACTGACCAGATAGACCACCGGGTTGAACAGGGTGATCTTCTGCCAGATCGGCGGCAGCATGCTGATGGAATAGAAGCTGCCGCCCAGGAAGGTCAGGGGCGTGACCACCAGCATCGGCACGATCTGCAGCTTCTGGAAGTCGGTCGCCCAGACCCCGATCACGAAGCCGAACAGGCTGAAGGTCACCGCCGTCAGCACCAGGAAGCCCAGCATCCAGAACGGGTGGGCGATCTCGTAGGACACGAAGACCCGGGCCGTGGCCAGGATCAGCAGGCCCAGGCACACCGACTTGGTCGCCGCGGCCCCGACATAGCCGATCACCGTCTCGATCCACGACACCGGCGCTGACAAGAGCTCGTAGATCGTGCCCGCCCATTTGGGCATGTAGATGCCGAACGAGGCGTTGGAGATGCTCTCGCCCAGCAGCGACAGCATGATCAGGCCGGGGATGATGAAGGCGGCGTAGCTGACCCCGTCGATGGCCTGCATCCGCGAGCCGATGGCCGAGCCGAACACCACGAAATACAGCGAGGTCGACAGCACCGGCGAGATAACGCTCTGAGCCAGGGTGCGGAACCAGCGGGCCATCTCGAAGCGGTAGATGGACTTGATCGCGTGGATGTTCATTTGCTGTCCCTCACCAGGCTGACGAAGATCTCTTCCAGCGAGGATTGGCTGGTGTGCAGGTCCTTGAAGTCGACGCCCTGCTCGCCCAGCCGTCGCAGCAGGCCGGCGATGCCGGTCTCCTCGGCCTGGGCGTCGAAGGTGTAGATCAGCTCGTGGCCGTCGGCCGCCAGCTCCAGCGCGTAGTCCGACAGTTTGGCGGGGATGGCCGCCAGCGGGCTCTGCAGCTGGAGGGTCAGCTGCTTCTTGCCCAGCTTGCGCATGAGCACGTCCTTGTCCTCGACCAGGATGATCTCGCCCTTGCTGATCACCCCGATCCGGTCGGCCATGTCCTCGGCCTCCTCGATATAGTGGGTGGTCAGGATGATGGTGACGCCGCTTTCGCGCAGGCCTCGGACCATCTCCCACATGTCGCGGCGCAGCTCGACGTCGACGCCGGCGGTGGGCTCGTCCAGGAACAGGATGGTCGGCTCGTGGCTCAGGGCCTTGGCGATCATCACCCGCCGCTTCATGCCGCCCGACAGCGTCATGATCTTGGCGTCCTTCTTGTCCCACAGCGACAGGTCGCGCAGCACCTTCTCGATGTAGGCGTCGTTGCGCGGCTTGCCGAACAGGCCGCGACTGAAGCGGGTGGTGGCCCAGACGGTCTCGAAGGCGTCGGTGCTCAGCTCTTGCGGCACCAGCCCGATCTTGGTCCGCGCGGCGCGATAGTCCTTGATCACGTCGTGGCCGTCGGCCGTGACCGTGCCGGTGCTGGGATTGACGATGCCGCAGATGATGCTGATCAGCGTGGTCTTGCCGGCCCCGTTGGGACCCAGCAGGGCGAAGATCTCGCCCTTCTTGATGTCGAGATCGATGGTCTTCAGGGCCTGGTGGCCGGAAGCATAGGTCTTGGTCAGACCGGAAACGGAAATGATCGCCATGGGGCCCCTGGTGAGCGGCCGTCCCTCCCTGGAACCGGGCCGCCTGAGCCAGATGGGGCGGAAGCGCGGACTTGGCTAGGGCTGATGAGGCTTATGAGTGGAAGTTTGTGAGTTCACGCCCACGTTCCCCACCTCCGTCATCCTCGGACTTGTTCCGAGGACCCCTCGTTCCGCTGAGCTGCCGCCGACAGACGAGGGCGCTGTCATCGCCGCGACCCATCCTGAAATCACAGCGCGGCCGAGGCAGGGGTCCTCGGAACAAGTCCGAGGATGACGGCCGAAAAGGTGGAGGAACTATCTGGCCGGCAGCGGCGGCAGGTCCAGCCGGCGCTTCTCGGCCATCTCGCCGTACAGCCCCACGATCGCCCGATGCCGGGCCAGGTCGCCGGCCGTCTCCACCGCCTCGTGCAGGGCGATCAAACCCCGGCGCAGGGCGGCGTTGGCGCGGTCGAGGGCTTCCAATGACAGGTCCGTCGGACCGATGGAGGCGAGCTCGGCGTACTGCACGCCGTAGGCGTCGGCCGCATCGGCCAGCACGGTGGCGATGGCCGCGTTCTCCCAGACCCGGGCCGTGGTCCCGCGCTCGACTTCTTGCGCGGCCAAAAGCGACAGCAGGGCGATCACCCCGACCCGGCCGGTCATGAACTCGCCCTGCTGCTCGGGCGGGCCGGGGATGGCCAGGCACATGAAGTTGCCGCGCAGAATGTCGGGCAGGGCCGGGGTCATCAGATGGTCTCCCCAAGGGCCGCGAGAGCGGCCAGCCGCTCGGCCAGGATCAGGTCGTGCCGCCGGGCCGTGTACCAGCCCGAGATCGCCAGGATCGGGTCGACGAAGCCGCCGTCGCGATATTCCTTGGCCGCCGAGGTCCAGATCGCCTGGCCCTTCACGGCGTTGAACAGCGACCACCAGGCCAGGGCCTCGGGGTCGACCGTCAGGCCGCTGGCCGCCTCCCACAGGGCGATGGCCTCGGCCTTGGGGATCAGGCCCGCCACCTTGCCCTCGTCGAAGTGGTTCCACAGCGGATCGAAGGCCCAGCCCAGGTCCTCGATCGGGTCGCCCAGGTGGGCCATCTCCCAGTCGAGGATGGCCAGGATCTGGCCCGCCCCGTCGTGCATGAAATTGCCGCTGCGATAGTCGCCATGGACGATGCTGATCCGCTGGGCCGGCGGCGGCGGATGGCGGTGGAGCCAGCGGATGGCGGCGCGGACGATCGGCTGGGGGTGCTGCTCGTCGGCTTCGATCACGCCGGACCAGTGGTCCAGGGCGATGCGCCAGCAGTCGTCCGGCGCGGGCGCCTCGGCCGCCTGGCGGATCGGCGTGTCCTCATGGTTCAGCGCCGCCAGCCTGCCCAGGGTGCTGAAGAACTGCCGGCCCAGCGCGTCCGCGTGCTCCGCATAGGGATCGAACACGAACGGCGAGGGCACGGTCCCGCCGTCGATCCGCTCCATCAGGAAGAACGGTCGGTCCAGCGGTCCGCCGTCCTCCTCCAGGGCGATGGCCTGGGGGACGGGCACGTGGCCGTGGACAGTGCGATAGGCCAGGAACTCCAGCCGCCGGTCGGTCTCGATCAGGCTGCCGGGCGGGTCGCGGCGCAGGATCATGCCGCGGCTCACCCCACCGGTGTCGGCGTCCAGGCGATAGGTCTCGCGGCTGGCCCCGCCGGGGATCCGCGACAGGTTCGTCACCGCCGTCGGCGCGCCCCACAGCTGGGTGAGGTAGGTTTCGAGGCCCGCTCGCAGGTCGCTCATGGGGCCATGTCCAGGATCGACTTGAAGCCCGACGGCGCGTGCGGCCCGAGCGCCAGCTGCTCGAACACCCCGCGCCCGACCCGCATCGTCCCGTCCGCGCCCCGCCAGGTGACCTTCGACAAGGCCTGGACGTGCAGGTGGAACGGCAGGGCGCGGTCCAGGTCGGCCAGGACCAGGTCCTCGCGCTCGACCTTCAGCTTGCCGTGGTTCAGCCCGTGGCCCCAGACCGGATGGCCGTAGCCCAGGCCCAGCATGAAGAACTCGGCCTGGGGCGTGATGTCGACCTCGCCGCCGTCCGGCAGGTGGATCGTCCCCCGCGCCGCGTGGCGCGTGCCCGGGCGCCAGTCGACGCCGTAGTCCACCGCGTCGAAGTCGATCGCCCCGTCGCGCTCAGAACCCAGCGGCGCCCAGACCGCCCGCCGGTTCCAGGCCCGGCCGTGCTCGTCGTCATTGGTGTGGAAGAACAGATCGCCGTCCGGAAACGCGCACGGGCTCCACAGCCAGAAGAACTGCGGTGGGACGGCCGGCGCCATCTCCTGCGGATCGCGGGCCCCGATGGGCCGCACGCCCCAGGAGCGGTCCCGCGTGCCGACGAAGCCGGCCAGGTCGTGGCGCGCGCCGTCCACCTCGATCCAGCCCATGTAGCGGCCGTTCTGGGTCAGGCGGGTGTAGTCCAGCAGGGTGCGCGGCCCGATCCGGCGGGTGAAGCGCGGCTCCTCGATCGGGAACGACCTGCCCTCGAAAGTGACCTCGGCGCGGATCCCCTGCTCGGGCGCCTCGACCGTGATCCGCAGCCGGCGCAGCGGCTCCAGGACCTGGATGGTGATCGGCCCGACGGTCAGGTCCATCCGCTCCATCTCCAGCCAGCGGCTGGCGTGCAGGTTCACCTGGCGGCCGTCCTTCATCCAGCAGAAGGCGGCGTCGGCGATGTTGAGGTGCGGATAGACCCCGAACGCCGCGGCGAAGAAGGCGTCGTCGTCGCCTTCAGCCGCATAGCCGTTGAAGAAGTAGCGGTCGTAGAAATTGCGGTCGGTGCCGGCATAGGCCACCGGCTCGGCCGTCTGGTGGATCGGATAATCGTCCCCGCGCGTCAGGGCCATCTCAGGCCGTCCCGCCCGGCGTGAACTCGACCTCCAGCTTGCTGATGGCGTGGACGAAGTTGTTGGGGGCGATGTCGATCTCGCCGGTCCAGCGGATGTCGGGGAAGCGGCCCAGGATCTGGCGGTAGGCCTCCTCCAGCTGGATCTGCGCCACCCGCTTGCCGATGCAGACGTGCGGGCCGTAGCCGAAGGCGATGTGCTTGTCGGCGTTGGGCCGGGTGATGTCGAGCTGGTCGGGATTGTCGAACACCGCCTCGTCGCGGTTGGCCGCCCCGTAGTACATGACCACCTTTTCGCCCTCGCGGACGGCCTGGCCGGCGATCTCCGCGTCGCGCGTGGCCGTGCGGCGCATGTAGATCACCGGGCTGACCATGCGGATGAACTCGTTGACCGCCCCGCCCATCAGCGACGGGTCGGCGATCAACCGGGCCTTCTGGTCGGGGAACTCGGTCAACAGCTTCATCGTGCCCGACAAGGTGTTGCGGGTGGTGTCGTTGCCGGCGAAGACGATCAGCAGCCACGAGCCGTCCAGGTACTCGTCGCTCAGCAAGGTCCCGTCGACCTGGGCGCGGGCGATGGCGCTCATCAGGTCGGCCTGAGGGTCCTGCCGCCGCTTGTGCAGCATCGTGCGGCCGTACTCGAACATCTCCTCGACGTTGGTGTTGAAGTCCTGGACGAACTGCATCAGCTCCAGGGTCGGGGTGATCGGGGCCAAGGCCTGCTTCAGGGCCAGGTCCTGGGCCATCTCCAGATAGTGCATCCACTTCAGGAACTTGCCGCGATCCTCGGCCGGCACCCCCAGGATTTCGCACAGGGTGAACAGCGGCAGCTTGGACGAGAACGCCTCGACCAGGTCGACGCGGCCCAGAGGGGCCATCTCGTCCAGCAGCCGGCTGACCTCGGCCCGCACCGCCTCGGTCACGCCGCGCAGATAGGCGGGGGTGAAATAGGCCATGTGCTCGCGGCGCAGCTGGATGTGCTCGGCGCCGTCGAGATTGATCATGGTGTCCATCGAGGCGCGATAGAGCAGGGCATGGCGCTTCTGCGGATCGCCGTGCGCCATGAGGATCCCGCCCTTGCGCGACGAGAAGGTCTGGGGGTCGGCCTCCACCGCCATGATGTCGGCGTGGCGGGTGACCGCCCAGAAGCCTGGGCCGCCATAGGGCTCGGGATGCCACATCACCGGCGCCTGGGCGCGAAGACGGGCGAAATCGGCGTAGGGCTGGCCCCGTGTGAACTGGGTGATGTCCGAAAGGTCGATCCCCTCGAGCGTCGGGAACAGGGTCGGGGCGCCGGGACCCTCGACACCGTCGACGGCGGTTTCGCTGACTAGCTGCATGACCATGCGCGTCTTCCCTATGAGCCCGCGCACTCCGTCGCGTGACGCGTCGAGTAGTTCAGACGACACCTGTCGTGTCAATCGACTGGCGTCGAATCTGGGGGCGTGGCAAAACGGAAGCGACGAGGAGAACGAACTTGGCGAAGGCGGCGGTGGAACGGACGGGAGGCCTGCGCGAGGCTCAGCGCCAGCTGACCCGCGAGCGGCTGATCGACGCGGCCGTCGCCCTGTTCGGCCGGCGCGGCTTCCGGGCCGTGACCATCGAGCAGATCGCCGCCGAGGCCGGCGCCAACCGCGCCACCTTCTACCTGCATTTCCGCAACAAGGAGGACGTGGCCAACGCCATCGGCGACCGGCTGGTCCCCAACATCCAGGCCACCTTCGCGGCGCTCGACGCCATCCCGGATCCAAGCCTGGAGGACGTCCGCGCCTGGCTGGCCCAGGGCATGGCCGAGCAGACCGACGAGCGCCGCAACCTGCTGGCGGTGGCCACCGAGGCCAATGTCGCCGACCCCGACCTGGCCGACGACTATCTGCGCTTCATCAACCTGTTCATCGACGCCATGCCCAACTACCTGGCGCGGTTCTCCGACGCCGAGCGGCCGGCGGCGCGCACGCGGATGCTGATGCAGCTCGTGCAGTTCGAGCGGCTGTCCTACGTGATGGTGGTGCAGCGCGCCTCGGCTCCACTGGAGCCGCTGCTGGACGCTTTGGCGGAAAGCTGGTGGCGTTTGCTGCGGGGGAAATAGACCCCCCAACCTAACCACCGCTCATCCCGGCGAATGCCGGGACCCAGATCCCATGGCGGTGTGGATGATTGGAAGGGCTCAGCGCTCCTGGAGTCAGCCTCAAGTCATTCCATCTGGGTCCCGGCATTCGCCGGGATGAGCGGATTTTTCGGGGTTAGGCTTTCCCCGGAACGTCCACCACGGCCGCCGGATCGACCGCCCGCTTGTAGCCCCAGTCGGTCTTGACGGTCGCCCCGTCCTTGGCCGCCGACTCCAGGATCGCCTGCATCAGGCGCATGTCCTGCAGCCCCTCCTCGCCCGGCGAGACCATCGGCGCCTTGCCGCGCACCACGTCGGCCATCCAGTCCATTTCGCGGGCGAACTGGTCGCTGGGCGGGGCGGGGATCGGCGGCTGGGCCTGGCCGCCCTTGATCACGGTCAGGCGGTTGCCGCCGTAGAAGGCCGCCGGATCGGCGTCCAGCCGGCCCTGTTCGCAGATCACCTCGAAGGCCATGGTGGGAGCGTAGGCGAACGAGGTCGAGCCGTTGGCGATCACGCCCGAGGGGAAGCGGAACTGCCAGTTGATCAGGTCCTCGGTCTCCTTGAACCGGGGATCGGCGCGGTCGGTCTGGGCCCAGGCCTGAACGGCGATCGGCTCCTCGTTCAGCAGATAGCGGGCGGCGCTGACGCCATAGACGCCCATGTCGCCCAGGGCCCCGCCACCGGACATCTTGCCGTCCAGCCGCCAGACGTCGGACGGATCGGAGAGATCGGCCTGCCGCCCCATGGTGGTGTTGATCTGCCGCACCTTGCCCATCGACTTGGCGCGCAGACGGCGCATGACGTCCAGGTTCTGCGGCTCGTAGTGGCAGCGATAGGCGATCATCAGGTGGCGCTTGGCGGCCTTGGCGGCGGCGATCATCGCCTCGGCGTCGGCGGTGGTCGTCGCCATCGGCTTCTCGCACAGCACGTGCTTGCCCGCCTTGAAGGCCTTGATCGTGTGCTCGGCGTGCATGGAGTTGGGCAGCACGATGTAGACGACATCGATGCGCGGATCCTTGGCGATGCGGTCGTAGTCGTCATAGCCGTAGACCGCGTCGGCGGGCAGGCCGTTCTCGGCGGCGACACGGCGGGCCTTTTCGGGATGGCCGCTGACCACGGCGGCCAGCTTGGCCCCCTTGGCGACCTTCAGGCCGGGAATCAGCTGGCCCAGGCTCAGCTTGCCCAGGCCGACGATGGCGAAACCGATCTTGTCGTTGTCGGCCATGGCGGCCCCCTGTGAATTGGCGCCCTGTGAACTGGCGATCGTCGGAGCGAGCGCCGCCGAAGCGCCGGCGGCGCCCAGCAGGCTGCGGCGGGAAATGCGATTGGGCATGACGGCCTCCTTCTGTTTCTAGCGAACCTTGCCGGCCGCGTTTTCCAGCACGACGTCGGACAGCACCGCCGTGTCCAGGGTGACGGGCAGGTGCGAGACGAAGCCGACGCCCACATAGAACGGCCCGTCCAGGCGCAGCGGCAACGGCGCGCCGTACTGGTGCATCGGCTCGCCGCGCTCGCTGACCCACAGGGTGAAGTCGTCGCCCGATTTCTGGATGCCGATGCGCTTGGCGTGCAGGGTCACCAGGCTGTCGGGACTGGCGCCGCCGGGCAGGCCGCCGCGGCTGCCGATCCGGTATTCCATGTCATCGATCCGCGCCCCCTTGGCCGGCCGGCGGGCGATATGGATCATGCCCGCGCCGTGCAGGGCGACCAGAGCCTCGGGGGAGTCGTCGTCCAGGGTCTGGCGGATGACCAGAACCGCCTTGCGGTCGCCGTAGCCCTGGGCGTCGGGATAGGCGATGTCCGCGGCCAGCGAGACGTCGCCCGACATCTTCTTCCAGAGGAAGCGGAACTCGTCGCGCGTGTACCAGACGTTATAGCCGGCCGAGCTGATGGTGTAGGCGCCGTCCTTGAAGCTGGCCGCGCCGGGGACGAGGGCCGAACCGACATCGGCCTGCCCCTCGAACACCCCGATCGGCGTGGCGATCACCGTGGTGGGACGATGGAAGTCCGCCGGCGGCGGGACCTGCTTGTGGGTCGGGCTGTCGGGATAGGCCCAGTCCGGCGCCGTCGGCGGGGTCTGAGCCTGGGCGATGCTGGACAGGACGCAGGCGGCGGTCACGAGCAGGGCGCGGAGCTTGAACACGGGCGGCCTCGTGGAAGGGGCTTCGAAGCGGTGGTCGTGGGCTACTTTTCCGGATCGGCGGCGGTGAACGGCGAGCAGCAGGGCTTGCCGACGGCGTGGAACTCCATGATCTCGGCCCGCGTCCCGTCGGGGTCGAACAGGTTCAGCTGCCACTTGGCGTCACGCCCGATCTTCGGCGTCTCCTTCTGGCCTTCCAGGCGGTCGCCGTTCCACAGCAGGGTGTAGGCGACGCGGGTGTCGGGCACGCCCAGCGAGAAGTGGTCCAGCACCCCGGCCGTGGCCTGGCTCATGCCGGGCGGCGGACCCCGGCCCTCGGGCGGGGCGACGATCATGTATTCCAGCCAGTCCGAGCCGTCCGGGACCTGCAGCGAGACCCAGGACGGGGAGTCGTCCTTCATGCCGCCGAACCAGTAGGGCCGAAAGCCCAGGATCTGGCGGTAGAAGGCGTCCTGCTTGGCGCGGTCGTGGATGATGAAGCCGACATGGATGATGCGGCTGGACAGCGGATTGACCGGGACGGCGGGCAGGGTCGCCGGCGGCTGGACGAACTGAACCCTCACACCCTCGGGGTCGACCACGTCGAACCAGCGGCCGCCGTCGGCGCCGGTCTCGACCTTGGCGGGCACGGCCACGCCCTTGGCGGCCAGATAGGCGCGCAGGGCTTCCGCGTCGGCGGTGTTGAAGGCGGCATGGTCCAGCCGGTCGACCCTCGGCGCACCGGGGGGCAAGGGCAGCACCTCGACGAACTGGGTCGGGCTGAAATAGTAGCGCGCGCCCTTGGGGTTCTCGGGATCTGCCCCTTTCACCGCGCCCAGGTCATGGACGTAGAAGGCCTCGCTCTTGGCGGGATCGGCGGCGTGGACCGCCAGGTGCGAGACCGAGACGATCGGCGGTCGGGCTTGTGGAGGGGGCGGCGTCGCGGCGCGGGCGGCGCCGCAAACAGCCAGGATCGTCAAGGCGTAGGCCAGTGGCCGCATGACCGCTTCGCTCCCGTGATCCTTCGTTCTCGAGACGGACGAAGGTGTTCGGGTGCAGGATAGCGCGGAATGGTAGCGTTACCAGGACAATGTTCAGCGACGTTGGTCGGGCTTGAACGCAAACAGCGCCCGTGCCGAGGGGGGAGGGCACGGACGCTGCGCTTTAAGGACGCTGGGGCCGGCTGGGGGGAAAGCCGGGTTGTCCGCGTCGAATAAGAGATTGGGATCCGAACCAGGCTTCGCAACGGCGCGACCAAGGTCATTTCGCGGCGGGTTCGTTTCAGGCGGGCGACCTTGTGTCGGCGGCTCCTGGATGGCCCCCGAACCGCGCCCGATAGGCCTGGGGCGTCGTCGCCAGCGACTTCCTGAAATGGTGCCGCAAGGCCGGCGCGCCGAAGCCGACGGCCTGGGCGATCTGCTCGACGCCGGCCGGGGTGGTCTCCAGCAGGTCGCGGGCCCGGGCCAGGCGCTCGGCCAGCAGCCAGCGGGCCGGGGTGACGCCGGTGGCGGCCTCGAAGCGGCGCAGGAAGGTGCGAGGGCTCATGCCCGCCGCGTCGGCCAGCGCCTTGACCGTGTGCTCGCGGGACAGGTCGGCGCGCATTCGGTCCAGAATCGGCGACAGGCGCGAGGCCTCGTGGGCGGTCGGCACGGGCCGCTGTATGAACTGGGCCTGGCCGCCGTCGCGGTGCGGCGGGATCACCAGCCGCCGGGCCACGGTGTTGGCCGCCTCGGGTCCGAAGTCGCGGCGCACCAGGTGCAGGCCCAGGTCCAGCCCCGCGGCGCTGCCGGCCGAGGTCATCACGTCGCCCTCGTCGACATAGAGCACGTCGGGCTGCACCTCGATGTCGGGGTAAAGGGCGCGCAGCGTGTCGACATAGCGCCAGTGGGTGGTGGCCCGCCGCCCGGCCAGCAGGCCCGCCGCCGCCAGCACGAAAACGCCCGAGCAGATCGACATCACCCGCGCGCCGTTGGCGTGGGCGGTTCGCAGGGCCTCGATCAAGGGTCGGGGCACGGGGCTGTCGGCGCCGCGCCAGCCGGGGGCGATGATGGTGCCGGCCTGCTCGACCAGCTCCAGCCCGCCGTCGGCCGTCACCTGAACCCCGCCCAGGCCGCGCAGGGGACCCGGCTCGACCGCCGCCGTGGCGAAGGCGTACCAGTCCGGCCCCATCTCGGGCCGGGGCAGGCCGAACAGCTCGACCGCCACCCCGAACTCGAAGGTGCACAGGCCGTCATAGGCCAGGGCGACGACGCGTCTGTTGGCGGGTCCGGAGCGAGCGGGCGCGTTTGGCATGATCTTTACGGTCATTGTCGATCGTGCCAGCTAACGCCAGGCCGCCGCCTGGGGCAAGTCTTCCTCGCCAACAGAGGAGGCCGACATGAGCTTTGTTTCCGCCATTTCCGCCGCGCCGTCGCCGGAAGCCGCCGCGCACTTTGCCCGCCGCCTGGCCCTGGAGACCGACTGCGCCGACGTCGCCGCGTCGATGAGGGCCGGCGAACAGGACTTCGTCCTGCTGCATGTGGTCGGCTCGCCCCAGGCCTATGCCCGCCGCCACGTGCCCGGCGCCCTGCACCTCCGCCACGCCGAGATCGACGCCGAGCGCATGGCCGAATGGCCGGACGACACCCTGTTCGTGGTCTATTGCGCCGGCCCGCACTGCAACGGCGCCGACCGCGCGGCGCTGAAGCTGGCGACGCTGGGCCGCCCCGTGAAGCTGATGATCGGCGGGGTGACGGGCTGGGAGGACGAGGGCCTGCCGTTCGCGACGGGGGAAGAGCCGGGGGTGTTGGCCGCTTAAAAAGATCCGCTCATCCCGGCGAATGCCGGGACCCAGATCCCAAAGCTAAGAGGCTGATTGGAAGAGCTCAGCGCTTTTGGCGTCAACCTCGCCGCCATTCCATCTGGGTCCCGGCATTCGCCGGGATGAGCGGGATCAAAGGTCTAAGCCCGCTCGCCCAGCGTCTTCAGCATGCCCAGCCGCGCCAGCTCGTCGGCGCGTTCGTTGTGCACGTGTCCGGCGTGGCCCTTGACCCAGCGCCAGTCGACCTCGTGCCGGGCCCGGGCGGCGTCCAGGCGCTGCCACAGGTCGACGTTCTTGACCGGGCTCTTGTCGGCGGTCTTCCAGCCCTTGGCCTTCCAGCCATGGATCCACTGGGTGACGCCCTTCATCACGTACTGGCTGTCGGTGTGCAGCTCGGCCTTGGTCGGCTTGTTCAGCGCTTCCAGGGCCTGGATGGCGGCCATCAGCTCCATGCGGTTGTTGGTGGTCGCCAGCTCGCCGCCGCAGATTTCCTTCTTCTTGTCGCCGAACATCAGAAGAGCGCCCCAGCCGCCCGGGCCGGGATTCCCGCGGCAGGCGCCGTCGGTGTAGATCACCAGCCTGGGGGTCACGCGCCGGCTCCGAACAGGCTGAGGCCCTCGCGGTGCACGGCCAGCTTGCGTTCGTACTCCAGAGGGTCCTTCGGCTTGACCAGGGCCCCGGCCGGGGTCGCGCCCCAGTCGGCCAGGCGGGTCAGGAAGAAGCGCATGGCCGCGCCGCGCGCCAGGATCGGGATGGCGTCGCGCTCGGCCGGGCTCAGCGGCCGGCGGCGCTCGTAGCCGGCGATCAGGGCCCGGGCGGCGGTGATGTTGAAGCTGCCGTCGGGCTCGAAGCACCAGGCGTTCAGGGTCACGGCGATGTCGTAGGCGTAGGCGTCGTCGCAGGCGAAATAGAAGTCGATCGTCGCGGCGAACTTGCCGTCCGGCTTGAAGAACACGTTGTCGGGGAAATAGTCGGCGTGGATCACCCCCGACGGCAGGCCGCGCGGCCAGGCCAGGGCCAGCGCGGCCAGGTCCTTGTCGATGGTCGCGGCCAGGCCCGGCTTCAGCCCGTCGGCGGCCTTGCGGTGCTTGGCGAACAGCGGCGCCCAGTGCGGCTGGCCCAGGTCGTTGGCGCGGCGGGCCGGATAGCCCTCGCCGGCCAGGTGCAGCCAGGCCAGGCCCTCGCCCGCCTCGCGGCAGTGGGCGACGGTGGGCCGGCGGGCCGACAGGCCGGGCAGGAACTCGACCAGGGCGGCGGGCTTGCCGCGAATGGTCTTCAGGGTCGCGCCCGAGCGGTCGGCGATCGGCTTGGCGCTGGGATAGCCGCGATCGGCCAGCCAGGTCAGCAGGTCGAGGAAATAGGGCAGGTCCTCTGGCTTGGCGCGCCGCTCGTAGACCGTGAGGATGAACCGGCCGGTGGTGGTCTCCAGCAGGAAGTTGGAGTTCTCCACCCCTTCGGCGATGCCCTTGAACGCCACGGCCTGTCCTAGGTCGTAGTCGCCCAGGAAGGCGGCGAGTTCGTCGTCGGTGATGTCGGTGTAGACGGCCATGGCGCGGGGATGCGGGAGGCGAAGCTGGCGGTCAAGAGCGAGCGGCCGTGCTTTTCGTCGAGCGGACCTGAGAAAACCTGGGTTGGGACCCTTGGTCCGAGGGGAACGGGGGCTAAGCCGTCAGCAGCCGCGGCAGCTTGAAGGTCACGGTCTCGCGGGCCTCGATCAGTTCCTCGACGGTCACGTCGTAGCGGGCGGCCATGGCGTCGATCACGCCCTGGACCAGATCCTCGGGGGCCGAGGCGCCGGCGGTCAGGCCGACGGCGTTCACGCCTTCGAACCACGACCAGTCGATGCCGCGGGCGTCGTCGATCAGCTTGGCGTCCTTGGCGCCGGCCCGCTTGCCGACCTCCATCAGCCGCACCGAGTTGGACGAGTTCTTCGAGCCGACCACGAGGATCAATTCCGACGCGCCGGCCAGCAGCTTCACCGCCTCCTGGCGGTTGGTGGTGGCGTAGCAGATGTCTTCCTTGTGCGGCGCGGCGATGCCCGGAAAGCGCTGCTTGAGCAGGTCGACCATCTCGGCGGTGTCGTCGACCGACAGGGTGGTCTGGGTCAGGAAGGCGACGTTGGCCGGGTTCTTGGGAACCCAGGCGCGGGCGTCGTCGATGTCCTCGATCAGGGTGACGGTCCCCTCGGGCAACTGGCCCATGGTGCCGACGACCTCGGGATGGCCGGCGTGGCCGATCAGCACGATCTCGCGACCGGCGTCGAAATGCTTCTGGGCCTCGACATGGACCTTGGAGACCAGCGGGCAGGTGGCGTCCAGATAGACCATCTCGCGCGACTTGGCCGCCGCGGGCACCGACTTGGGCACGCCGTGGGCCGAGAACACCACGGGACGATCGGCAGGCGCCTCATCCAGCTCCTCGATGAACACCGCGCCCAAGGCCTTCAGACGGTCCACGACATGGCGATTGTGGACGATCTCGTGGCGCACATAGACCGGCGCGCCGAACTTCTCGATGGTCCGCTCGACGATCTGGATCGCCCGGTCGACGCCGGCGCAGAAGCCGCGCGGACTGGCCAGGACCACGCGGAGTTCGCGGCGGCCGGGACTGGAGATGGGCGAATGGGCGTTCATGACGCCGAACCTAAGGGTTCCGGCCCGTCCGCGCCAGCGTCCGCCGGAAAAGTCGGCTGCATCCGCTTGAAATCTGCTGCACATTGCGACGTCACGCATATGCCTTTATCAGGCTCCATGAAGCTGGTGGGAATTCCCGCTCAAGCTTTCCAATCTCGGACCGGACGTTTCATGCGCCGCACTTTTCCCGTCGCCCTCAGTGCTCTGATGGCCCTCTCGATCGCCGCCACGGCGACGACCGTTCACGCCCAGCAGGGGGGACGGCCCGGCGGCCAGGGCGGCGAAGAGGACCAGGCCGCCAAGAAGAAGAAGCGCGACAGCGAGTGGAACCAGCCCAAGGCGCCCCTGGCCCAGCTGCGCAACGCCGGCCCGTGCCCCTATGTGAAGGTGCTGTACGACGCCAGCCGCTATGTCGAGTTCAAGGACGGCAAGGAATCCGCCGCCCAGACCGCCTATACCGGCGAGATCCAGGGCCTGAGCTCGGGCTGCGCCTATAAGAGCAACGACCCGATCAAGATGCGGGTCGAGATGCTGTTCGAAATGGGTCGCGGCCC
This sequence comes from Caulobacter sp. Root1455, assembly GCF_001426905.1. Taxonomy (GTDB): domain Bacteria; phylum Pseudomonadota; class Alphaproteobacteria; order Caulobacterales; family Caulobacteraceae; genus Caulobacter. The sequence goes on along the minus strand of NZ_LMFQ01000001.1, from coordinate 368,993 downwards.
GCAGGCCGTCGGCAACCAGAAGACCTACCGCTATTGGGTCGCGGTGACCGAGCGCAACAAGGACGTCCTGGCCAAGGAATATTTCGATCTGCCGGTGACCTTTCCGCAAGGTCGCGATCGCGTCTACGTGAACCAGAGCCTGAACACGATCACCATCCCGCGCGCCGACGAAAAGGTCAGCGGCAGTAATTTCGAGGTCTTGATCGGCTTCGACGTGACCCCGGAAATGGCCGCCTTCAATCGTGACGGCAAGCGCTTCCGCGTCAACGCCGGCCAGACGCAGCAAGCCCAGACCCAACCCGGAAACGTCGCCAAGCCATGAGTGATTTGAAGCGGTCCCTGAGCGAGGCGGCCGCGGCCGCCTTCCAGGCCGCCGGACTGTCCCCCGACTTCGGTCGCGTCACCGCGTCCGACCGGCCCGACCTGGCCGACTTCCAATGCAACGGGGCCCTGGCGGCCGCCAAGAGCGCCAAGCGCAATCCGCGCGAGATCGCCGTACAGGTCGTCGACATCCTGAAGACCGATCCGCGCCTGGCCTCGGTCGAGATCGCCGGCGTCGGTTTCATCAACATGCGCGTCAGCAGCGACGCCCTGTCGACCCGCGCCAACGAGATCGCGACCGATCCGCGCGCCGGGGCCGAACTCCTGGCCGCGCCGCGTCGCGTGCTGGTCGACTATGCCGGCCCCAACGTCGCCAAGCCGATGCACGTGGGCCACCTGCGCGCCTCGATCATCGGCGAGTCGGTCAAGCGCCTGTACCGCTTCCGCGGCGACGACGTGGTGGGCGACGCCCACTTCGGCGACTGGGGCTTCCAGATGGGGCTGCTGATCAGCGCCATCATGGAGGAGGACGCCTTCATCCGCGCCCTGCTCGAGCGCCTGGTCGAGGCCCCGCGCGGCTTCTCGGCCGCCGACGAGGCCAATCTCATGTCTGAGTTCGCCCAGCGCGTGACGCTGGAGGACCTGGACCGCCTCTATCCGGCCGCCTCGCAGCGCCAGAAGGAAGACCTCGAGTTCAAGGAAAAGGCCCGCAAGGCCACCGCCGAGCTGCAGAACGGCCGCTTCGGCTACCGCCTGCTGTGGCGCCACTTCGTCAACATCAGCCGCGTGGCGCTGGAACGCGAGTTCCACGCCCTGGGCGTCGACTTCGACCTCTGGAAGGGCGAGAGCGACGTGCAGGACCTGATCGCTCCGATGGTCCGCCAGCTCGAGGTCAAGGGCCTGCTGGTCGACGACCAGGGCGCCCGGATCGTCCGCGTGGCCCGGCCCGGTGAGACCAAGAAGAAGAAGCTGGAAGACGGCACGGTGGTCGTGGTCGAGAGCCCCGATCCGCTTCTGGTCGTCTCGTCGGAAGGCTCGGCCATGTACGGCACGACCGACCTGGCCACGATCCTGGACCGCCGCAAGACGTTCGACCCGCACCTGATCCTCTATTGCGTGGACCAGCGCCAGGCCGACCATTTCGAGCAGGTGTTCCGCGCCTCGTACCTGGCCGGTTACGCCGAGCCGGGCGGGCTGGAGCACATCGGCTTCGGCACCATGAACGGGTCCGACGGCAAGCCGTTCAAGACCCGCGCGGGCGGCGTCCTGAAGCTGCACGACCTGATCGAGATGGCCCGCGAGAAGGCCCGCGAGCGCCTGCATGAAGCCGGCCTCGGCGCCGAGCTTTCGGAAGAGGCCTTCGAGGACATCGCCCACAAGGTCGGCGTCGCGGCCCTGAAGTTCGCCGACCTGCAGAACTTCCGCGGCACCTCTTACGTCTTCGACCTCGACCGCTTCACCAGCTTCGAGGGCAAGACCGGGCCGTACCTGCTGTACCAGTCGGTGCGCATCAAGAGCATCCTGGGCAAGGCGACCGAGCAGAAGGTCGTCTCGGGCCCGATCGTCGTCGGCGAGCCGGCCGAGCGCGACCTGACCTTGTTGCTGGACGCGTTCGAGGGCGCTCTGAGCGAGGCCTACGACAAGAAGGCCCCCAACTTCATCGCCGAGCACGCCTACAAGCTGGCCCAGACCTTCTCGAAGTTCTACGCCGCCTGTCCGATCCTGAGCGCCGACGAGCCGGCCGTCCGGGCCTCGCGCCTGGCCCTGGCCGAAACGACGCTCCGGCAGCTGGAGCTGGCCCTGAACCTGCTGGGCATCGAGGCGCCGGAACGGATGTAGGCCGTCAGGGGCGCTCAAGATCCTTGAGCGTCGCCAGCAGGCCTTCGACCCCGCCGGTCTCCAGATACTGCTGGGCCACCAGCACCAGGCGCAGCTGTTTGGCCAACAGCGCGAGCTGACGATGCTGGTTCTCGGTGTGCTTCTGGGCGGTCTCGGCCTCCAGGGCGTCAGCCTCGGCCAGCAGTTTGCGCACCTCCGCCAGGGTCTTCTCGTTCTGGACGCCGGCCCGCTTCAGATATTCCTTGAGGCTGCGCAGCCCCTCGGCGGCGATGGCGTGGGCCTCGTCGCGGACCGTGGCCTGGGTTTGCGGATCGGCGATGGCGTCCAGCACCCGGCCTAGGGCTCCGTTGAGCTTGCCCATCAACCCGGTGCGAGCTTCGCCCTCCAACGAAAGCAGGCCGCGCGCGTCGATCAGCGACGGCAGGTTCGCGCCGTCCGAAACCAAAGCCGTGCGCCGCGCTTCGACGAACACCTTGATGATGAACCGTGACGCGGCGATCGCCTGGTTGGATTTCAAGACAGTGGCCGCCATCACGACGCCATGCTCGGTGAACGCGTAGGGTCTGTACCGGCGTCCGCCATGCGACGAACTTGAGATCGCATTTTGCGATCTCAAGTTTGAAAACTCCTCGGCGGACAGCTGAAATGCGAAGCCGTCGAACCGCCGTGAGTTTCGGCGGGTCTGTTCGTTCAGGCGGCCTGTTTCCACGCCGAAAAGCCGACCAAGATCTGCGTCGAGAATGACCGGGAGACCACGCGCCGCAAACACCTGCGGGGCCGGCTCAGCTTCGAAATCAAACGTCGATGGCTGTTGGTCGGTCATGCCCGCTCTTTGAGATCGCAAATTGCGACTTCAAACTGACTTGATCGTCGCTAGGTTGCAAATGGCGAATGAGGTCGCTCAAGCCCCGCCTCTCCAGTTGACTCCGCCCGCCCCCTCGCCCAAACACGCCTCGACCCTCGCGGGAGACGTCGGGATTCTGGTCCCGAGGCCGAAGGCGCAACCGCCCCGGAAACGCTCAGGCAAAAGGACCGCGCGGGTTTAGGAACGCTGGAAAGAGGCAGGTTTCCCGGGATGGGAGAGCTGCCCGCCGAAGGAGCAAGGCCCGTCTCTTCCCATTTGGAAGGGGGCCGGAATCTCTCAGGTCAAAGGGACAGCGGGGGCGAGACCACCTGGCGAAAGCCGGGCGGCGTCGCCGACCCCGATTGGAGCCCAGAGCGTGTCCGACCAAGATCTCAAGAAGACCCCGCTGTACGACGCGCACGTCGCGGCCGGCGCGCGCATGGTGCCGTTCGCGGGCTATTCCATGCCGGTGCAGTACAAGGACGGGGTGTTGAAGGAGCACCTGTGGACCCGCGAGCACGCGGGGCTGTTCGACGTTTCGCACATGGGCCAGGCGCGGCTGCGCGGCGACAATCCGGCCAAGAGCTTCGAGAAGCTGGTCTCTGCCGACTATCAAGGCCTCAAGCCCGGCAAGCAGCGCTATGCGGTGCTGCTGAACGCCGAGGGCGGGGTGATCGACGACCTGATGACCGCCCGTCCCGACGACGACGGCCTGTTCATCGTCGTCAACGGCGCCTGCAAGGACAACGACTACGCCATCATCGCGCAGGCCCTGAAGGGCGAGGCGACCGTCGAGCGGCTGGAAGACCGCGCCCTGCTGGCCCTGCAGGGCCCCGAGGCCGCCGCCGTCCTGGCCGCCCACGTGCCGCAGGCCGCGACCATGGTGTTCATGGACACCGCCGCGATGACCGCCTTCGGGACCGACGCCATCATCTCGCGCTCGGGCTACACCGGCGAGGACGGCTACGAGATTTCCGTGCCGGCCGCCGAGGCCACGCGCATCTGGAACACCCTGCTGGAAGACGAGCGGGTCAAGGCGATCGGCCTGGGCGCCCGCGACAGCCTGCGCCTGGAAGCCGGCCTGCCGCTGTACGGCCACGACATGGACGAGACGGTCTCGCCGATCGAGGCCGGCATGCCGTTCGCCGTCGGCAAGAGCCGCCGCGAGGCCGGCGATTTCCCGGGCGCGGACCGGATCCTCAACGAACTGGCCGGCGACCTCAAGCGGCTCCGCGTCAATCTGAAGGTGCTGGAAGGCGCTCCCGCCCGCGAGGGCGCGGAGATCGCCGACGAGACCGGCGCCGTGGTCGGCGTGGTCACCAGCGGCGGCTTCGGCCCCAGCTTCGGCGGCGCCATCGCCATCGGCTTCGTTCCCCCCGCCCTGGCGGTGGTCGGTTCGAAGCTGAAAGTCATCGTTCGCGGCAAGCCGCAGGCGGCCGAGGTCGTGACCTCGCCGTTCGTCCCCACCCGCTACGTGCGCAAGATCTAGATCCAGACAAAAAGGGCCCAGACCATGAAGTTCACCAAGGACCACGAGTGGGTTGAAGTCGAGGGTGATGTCGCCACCGTGGGCGTCACCGGTTACGCCGCCGAGCAACTGGGCGACGTGGTGTTCGTCGAGGTGCCGGAGGTCGGCAAGACCGTGAAACAGGGCGACGCCCTGGCGGTGGTCGAGAGCGTCAAGGCCGCTTCCGACGTCTACGCCCCGGTGTCGGGCGAGGTGGTCGAGGCCAACGGCCAGCTCGGCGACGCCCCCGAGACCGTCAACGCCGTGCCGGAAGCCGGCGGCTGGTTCGCCAAGATCAAGCTCAGCAACCCCGCCGAGCTCGACGCCCTGATGGACCGCACGGCCTACGAAGCGTTCCTGAGCACGCTGTAAGCCATGGTCCAGGTCCTTCTCCACAACTCGACCCTGACGCCCGCCCCGGCGGCCTATGGGGCGGCGGTGGAGAAGGCCCTGGCCGCGGCCGGCGCGACGCTCGGCGCGGACGGCGAGGTCGGCCTCGCCGGCCAGACCGTCCTGGTCGTGACTGTCGATCCCGAAGACGACATCGCCGTGATCGACCTGGAGCGGTTCGACGACGCGGTCCTCGATTTGGTCTTCGATCTCGCCGAGGCCACCGCCTCGTTCGTGGTCATGGGCGACGGCGCCGTCTGCGCGACGCCCGCGACCGGTCAACCGCCGCCGGCCTGGTCGATGGGCATTCAGTCCTCCGGAACCGCCGAACGGGCCGACTTCCGCGACTGGCTCGCCGGCGACATCGAGACCCAGTTGGCGGCGGAAGCCTACCAGGCGACCGTCGCCGTAGCCCTCGCCAAGGCTCGCGCCGAACGTGAAGCCAAACCCGCCAAACCCATCTTTCAACGCCTGACGGACGCCCTTTTCGGAAAGTCGATCTAGATGCGCTACCTCCCCCTCACACCCCAAGATCGCGCCGACATGCTCGGCGTCATCGGCGCGGAGTCGATCGACGAGCTGTTCGTCGACGTTCCAGCCGTCGCCTACCGCAAGGACCCGGTCGACCTGCCGTTCCACGCCGGCGAGCTGGAGGTCGAGCGCGAGATGCTGGCCCTGTCGCGCCGCAACCGCTCGGCGTCGGAAGGCCCGTTCTTCGTGGGGGCGGGGGCCTATCGCCACCACGTTCCGGCCACCGTCGACCACATCATCCAGCGGTCGGAGTTCCTGACCAGCTACACGCCCTACCAGCCCGAGATCGCCCAGGGCACGCTGCAGGTGCTGTTCGAGTTCCAGACCCAGGTCGCGGCCCTGACCGGCATGGAGGTGGCCAACGCCTCGCTCTATGACGGCTCCACCGCCGCCGCCGAGGCGGTGATGATGGCCGCCCGGATCACGCGCCGGAACAAGGCCGTCCTGTCGGGCGGCGTGCACCCGCAGTATGTCGGCACGGTCGAGACCCTGGCCCACGCGGCCGGCGTGGCCACCGATCGCCTGGCCCCCGCCGTCGACGCCGAGGACGCGGTGATCGCCGCCATCGACGCCGACACCGCCTGCGTCGTCGTCCAGACCCCGAACGTGTTCGGCACGGCGACCGACGTGACCAGGATCGCCGCCGCCGCCCAGGCCGCCGGCGCCCTGCTGATCGTGGTCACCACCGAGGCCGTCTCGTACGGCCTGCTCAAGTCGCCCGGCGAGATGGGCGCCGACATCGTCGTGGCCGAGGGCCAGTCGATCGGCAACGGCCTGAACTTCGGCGGCCCCTATGTCGGCCTGTTCGCCTGCAAGGAGAAATACGTCCGCCAGGCCCCGGGCCGCCTCTGCGGCGAGACCGTCGACGCCGAGGGCCGTCGCGGCTTCGTCCTGACCCTGTCGACCCGCGAGCAGCACATCCGCCGCGACAAGGCCACGTCGAACATCTGCACCAACAGCGGCCTGTGCGCCCTGGCCTTCAGCATCCACATGAGCCTGCTGGGCGAGAAGGGCCTGCGCCGGCTGGCCCTGGTCAACCACCAGAAGGCCGTGGCCCTGCGCGACGCCCTGGCGGCCGTGCCGGGCGTCGAGATCCTGACCCCGCGCTTCTTCAACGAGTTCGCCGTCAAGCTTCCGGTCAACGCCGCCGAGCTGGTCGAGACCCTGGCCGCCAACGGCGTCATCGCCGGCGTGCCGTTCTCGCGTCTGGATCCGTCGGCCGGCCTCGACGACGTCCTGCTGGTCGCCGTCACCGAGACCACGCCCGACAGCGACATCACCCTCTTCTCCAAGGCCCTGACCAAGGTGCTGGCCCCCAAGGGTTCGAACCAATGAGCATGAATTCCGTCGGACGGCCGACCCGTCCCGAGCCCCCCTCCGCGACTGGCGACGCCAACGACTACGTCCACCCCACCCTGACCGGGGCCCGCGGCCTGCTGCAGGACGAGGCGCTGATCTTCGAACTGAACGCCTGGGACAAGACCGGCGTCGACCTGCCCGACGCCCCGGCCGCCGACGACCTGGGCGACCTGGTCCGCACCGCGCCGATCGGCCTGCCGGGCCTGTCCGAGCCCGAGGCCGTGCGCCACTACGTGCGCCTGAGCCAGAAGAACCACGCCATCGACCTGGCCCTCTATCCGCTGGGCTCGTGCACGATGAAGCACAACCCGCGCCTGAACGAGAAGATGGCGCGCCTGCCGGGCTTCTCCGACATCCACCCGCTGCAGCCGCAATCGACGGTGCAGGGCGCGATCGAGCTGATGGATCGCCTGGCCCACTGGCTGAAGACCCTGACCGGCATGCCCGCCGTCGCGCTGAGCCCCAAGGCCGGCGCCCACGGCGAGCTGTGCGGCCTGCTGGCCATCCGCGCCGCCCATGAAGCCAACGGGCAGGGCCATCGCAAGACCGTCCTGGCCCCGACCAGCGCCCACGGCACCAACCCGGCCACGGCGGCCTTCTGCGGCTACACGGTCGTGGAGATCGCCCAGACCGACGACGGCCGGGTCGACCTGGCCGACCTGGAGGCCAAGCTGGGCGACCACGTGGCCGCCATCATGGTCACCAACCCCAACACCTGCGGCCTGTTCGAGCGCGACGTGGTCGAGATCGCCCGCCTAACCCACGCGGCGGGGGCGTACTTCTACTGCGACGGCGCCAACTTCAACGCCATCGTCGGCCGGGTCCGCCCGGGCGACCTGGGCGTCGACGCCATGCACATCAACCTGCACAAGACCTTTTCCACCCCGCACGGCGGCGGCGGTCCTGGCGCGGGTCCGGTGGTGCTGTCAGCGGCCCTGGCCCCGTTCGCCCCGACCCCGTGGGTGGTCAGCCAGGATCACCGCTTCGCGCTGGTCGAGGAGGCCAGGGGCCCCGCCGCCCAGGCCTTCGGCCGGATGAGCGCCTTCCACGGCCAGATGGGCATGTTCGTGCGGGCCTACGCCTACATGCTCAGCCACGGGGCCGACGGCCTCAAGCAGGTGGCCGAGGACGCCGTGCTGAACGCCAACTACATCAAGGCCCGCCTGAGCGACCTGATGAGCCCGGCCTTCCCGAACGGCCCGTGCATGCACGAGGCCCTGTTCGACGACACCTGGCTGGAGGGCACCGGGGTGACCACGCTCGACTTCGCCAAGGCGATGATCGACGAGGGCTTCCACCCGATGACCATGTACTTCCCGCTGGTCGTCCACGGCGCGATGCTGATCGAGCCGACCGAGACCGAGAGCAAGCAGGAGCTGGACCGCTTCGTCGTCGCGCTGCGCGCCCTGGCCGGGGCCGCGAAAGGCGGCGACGTCGACCGCTTCAAGGGCGCCCCTTACCACGCGCCGCTCAAGCGCCTGGACGAGACCCAGGCGGCGCGTAAACCACGCTTGAGGTGGAAACCTGTGGCCGCCGCGCCACTGGCGGCGGAATAGGCGCCACAGTCTGACGAATCGGAACGGGGCGCCTTTACGGAAGGGCGCCCCGTTCTCATATCGGGTCCAGTGAGCCGAGGAGGCCGGCCGTCGCCGGGATCAAACGGACCACGGAACCCGTTTCTTCCTGCCCATGAACCTTGCCCTCGCCATGCCGCCCGTGCGTTTCTCCGCCGCCGATGAACTCGCCCGCGAGCTTCTCGGGCGGATTTCGCGCGTCCTGCTGGTGACGCTGGGCCTGGTGCTGGTGGTGGCGGGTGTCCTGATCGCGCCGCTGCCCGGCCCGTTGGGCGTGCCGGTGACGGTGGTCGGCCTGATGCTGGTGCTGCGCAACTCGTTCAAGGCCCGCAAGCAGTTCGTGCGCTTCCAGCACGCCCATCCCAAGCTGCTGTTTCCGCTGCGCCGGCTGCTTCGCCGCGAGCCGGAGGTGCTGCCGGTGGCCTGGCAGCAGGTCCTGCGCATGGAGCGTCTGGTCATGCCGCGCCGCTGGCGCGTGGCCAAGCGCTGGCGCCGGTCCCTCAAGCGTCAGTCGCTTAAGCGCCGTTCGCTCAAGCGGTATTCGTGAACTCGCCGGCCGAGACGCTCGCCAGACTGCCTTCGAGGCTCTACCGCCGCCGTCGCCGTCTGGCCCTGATCCTGCGGGAAACCACGGGACGCGTCGCCCGCTGGGCGGCGCTGGCCTTGGGCATAGTGGTGCTGCTGGCCGGGATCGTCCTGACGCCCCTGCCGGGCCACCTGGGCCTGCCGCTGCTGGTTGTCGGGCTGATGATCGTGCTGCGCAACTCGTTCCAGGCCAAGCGCCGCTTCCTGCGCTGGCAGCGCCGCCATCCCAAGCTGATCTTCCCGATCCGCAGGCTGATGCGCCGCGAGCCGGAGATCATGCTGGTGGCCTGGCAGCAGTTGCTGCGGTCGGAGAAGCTGATCCTGCGCAAGGCCCACTGGCGGGTGCTCAAGCGCGGGCGGAAATACCTGCGGCGTCGCTGGTTGCGGAAGCAGCCGGTCTAACGCCAGCGCTCTCTAGGCCCTCCCCCTGTGGGGGAGGTGTCGGCGAAGCCGACGGAGGGGGGAGTGTTCGGCAGGCGGCTTGATCCGCGATCTTCGATCCTCAAACTCCCCCCACCGATCGCTGCGCGATCGCCTCCCCCACAGGGGGAGGGCCTTGGGCCGGCCCAAACAAAAAAGGGCGCGCCCCTCGCGGAGCGCGCCCTTGATGTTGTCGTCGGTCCGAACCGCTATTGCAGCTTCGCGCCGATCTGGCCGATGGCCGTGTCCACCAGGCCGTCCGAACCGCCGGCCGCGAGGCGGGCGACCAGAACCTGCTCGGCGATCTGGGCGGCCAGGTCGACCGCGGCGGCCTTGACGTCCGCCTGGGCCTGGGCCTCGGACTGGGCGATCTTGCGTTCGGCCATTTCGGCGCGGCGCTTGATCTGTTCCTCGAGCTTGGCCTTGGCCTCGATCTGCATCTGCGCGACGTCGGCCTTGGCCGCGGCGAGCATGGCTGTCGCCTGGCGTTCGGCTTCCTCGCGCTCGGCGCGGATGTTGGCCAGCAGCGCTTCGGCTTCGGCGCGGATCCGGGCGGCCTCGTCGAGGTCGGACTGGATCTTGGCGGCCGTCTCGTCCAGCTTGCCCGCGATCATCCCCGGGGCCTTGGCCCAGATCACGATCGCGATGAACAGGATCAGGCCGACGCCGACCCACAGTTCCGGATTGGCGATGTTCCAGAATTCGCCTTCGAAAAACGCGGGCATCAGGCGGCTCCTCCGCTCAGAGCGGTCGCGGCCTTGAGGTCCGCGGCCGAGGCGGCCTTGCCGGTCAGCTTCTGGATGATGGCCTGAGCGGTTTCGCCGGCCACCGCGCCGACCGAGGCCATGGCGGAGTCGCGCAGGCCCTGGATGCGGGTTTCGGCTTCGGCGAGGTGCGAGGCCAGCTTGGCCTCTTCCACGGCGGAGCGTTCCGCCGCTTCGGCGTTGGCCTTGGCGCGCGCGTCGAAGGCCAGGGCCTGCGAGCGGGCGCGGGCTTCGGCCACTTCGGCCGCCGCCGCCCGGGATTGCTCCAGGGCTTCGGCCTGCACCTGACGCGCGGCTTCCAGAGCGCCGGCGATCCGGCTGGCGCGTTCGTCGATCACGGCCCGCATGCGCGGCGTGAAGACGCGCGCGATCAGCACGTACAGGATGGCGAACAGCACCAGCAGGTAGGCGATCTGGCCGCCCCAGTGCTGGAACTCGAACTGCGGCAGGCCGCCCGAGCCGTGCTCGGCGCCCGACGCCTCATGGGTTGCGCCCGGCGCGGGAGAGGCCCCGGCGCCGTGGGTCGAGACCGCCGGAGCGGACTGTGTGGGATCAGCCATTACCTAAAATCGTCCGGTAGAGGGGTCGCGGCGGCGCCGTGCGGCGCCGCCGTCAATCAGGTCCGGCGTTAGGCCGAGTAGATCAGGATGCCGAGCACGAAGGCCAGGATGCCCAGGGCTTCGGCCAGAGCCGCGCCCACGAACAGGTTGCCGATCTGGCTGGCGGCGGCCGACGGGTTGCGCAGGGCGCCCGTCAGGAAGCTGCCGAAGATGTTGCCCACGCCGATGCCGGCGCCGATCATTCCGAGGGTGGCGAGGCCGGCACCGATGAGCTTGGCGGCTGCTGCGTCCATAGTTGTCTTGTCCTAGTTGGTAAGAGGTTGAGTGGTGATAGCGGGTTGGGTCCGAGCCTTAGTGGCCATGACCCAGATTGACCACATCATTGAGATAGATGCAGGTCAGAACGGCGAAAACGAAGGCCTGGAGGAAGGCCACCAGGAATTCCAGAGCGGTCAGGGCGGTGACCATGCCGATCGACAGGATGCCGACCGGAATGCCCAGCAGGCCGATCTGTCCGATCACGGCGGCCGCCACGAAGCCGGCGAACACCTTGAGGGCCACGTGGCCGCCCATCATGTTGCCGAACAGACGAAGGGTCAGGGTCACCGGGCGCAGCAGGAACGAGGCGAACTCGATCAGCACGATCACCGGCAGCAGCACCCACGGCACGCCCGACGGCACGAACAGCTTGAAGAAGCCCAGGCCGTGCTTGGCGAAGCCGATGATCAGCACCAGGCCGATGGTCAGCACGCCGAAGGTGGCGGTCACCGCGATCTGCGAGGTGGCGGTGAAGGCCAGCATCAGGCCCAGGAAGTTCATGCCCAGGATCAGGGTGAAGATCGTGAACACGAACGGGAACAGCTTGCGGCCCTCGTGGCCGATGATCGAGTCCGTCAGGTTGTCGATCAGGCCGAACACGCCCTCGCCGACGACTTGAAGTCGGCCGGGCACGATCTGCGCCTTGGAGGTCACGGCGGTCAGGAACAGCACGATCGCCGCGAAAGCGACGGTCATGGCGACATGCGAGTTGGTGATCGCGAGATCGACCTGGCCCAACCCCGGAAGGGTGACGTCGGGAAGGTCGATGATCTTCTCGATCTTGAACTGATGCAACGGATCGGCCATCGGGCCTTTCGCTCCTAGTCTACTTTGGGCTTGGAGGCTTGCGATCGCGCCGCCTCTTCCGCCTTCGCCTGCGCCATCAGCCGGTTGGCCGTGCGACGCGCCATGAACAACGACAAGGCGAAGCCCAGAAGGACCCCGCCGATCAAACCCCAAGGCCCGGTCTTGGCGAACCGATCCACGATCGCGCCCAGGGCCAGCCCGATAAGCACCCCGCCCACCAGTTCGGCCAGGATCTTATAGGCCTGGCTCGAGGCGTTCATCTCGCCCGCCCGCGACTCAGGCCGAGCCGTGCTGGCCTTAAGCGCTTCGGCCCGTTCGTCGAGGCGGCGTAGCGCCTCTTCGCGCGGATCGTCAACCTTGGGCATTGGAGTTGTAGGGTCCTGCGATGGCCCGAGAGAGCCGTCCCCCAGACCCAGCTTGATCGCGGCGGAACCTATAGATCGCGCCGCAGTGCGTCAAGTTGGGGAAAATATCCGTCAAGTTGCAGTTTTATAACGGCTTTTCGCGAAATTCCGGTGAGTGTCGGCAAGTCCGTCCTTCAAGCCCCGATCGGCGCCGCAAGGTCAACCGCGATTTCGCCGGATTTCTACGTAAGGGGACGGATCAGGCCCAGGAAAGACCTCCCGGCCGCTCCGCGACAGCGCCTCCAAAGCGAAGCATCCGGCGCTCTGGATCCTCTCCTCGGAGAGAGGCGCCTCGCGGGGCCGGAGGGAGCCTTCGCCGTCTTCGCGAAAATTCCCCTCGCAACATTCGTCATACCAATCCAGTGTTACCGCAACCATGACCGGTCGCCTCGATGCGCCGGCGAAGGGCTCATCGAGGGAAGAACACGCCATGATCCGCCTGACCGGAAACCTGCTCGGCGCCGCGGCGCTGTTGGCGATCCTCGCCCCCGCCGGGCTGTCGTCCAGCGCCCAGGCCGCTCCGGCCGCCCAGCCCCTGCCGGCCTACAAGAACTTCCACGCCGCCATCTACATCGCCGTCAACAACGCCAAGGAGCTGGCCGACAAGGCCACCTTCGACCGCGAGTTCGAGCGCGCCAGCCGCCAGCTGCACTTCGACAAGGTCTATCTGGAGGTCTACCGCAGCAGCAACTTCGCCACCGACGAGCAGATCGAGCGGGTCAAGGGCTGGTTCGAGGAGCGCGGCGTCACGGTGGCCGGCGGGATCACCCTGGCGACCGGCGGCGAGGGCGGCCAGTTCGGCACCTTCGACTACGAGAACCCCGCCCACCGGGCCGAGTGCGAGAAGGCGGTGCGCCTGGCGGCCAAGCACTTCGACGAGGTGATCCTCGACGACTTCTTCTTCTACACGTCCAAGAGCCCGGCCGACATCGCCGCCAAGGGCGACCGATCCTGGACCCAGTACCGGCTGGAGACCATGCGCAAGGTTAGCCAGGACCTGGTCCTGGGCCCGGCCAAGGCGGTCAATCCCAAGGTGCGGATGATCATCAAGTACCCCAACTGGTACGAGCACTTCCAAGGCACCGGCTACGACCTGGAGAAGCAGTCGCAGATGTTCGACGGCATCTACACCGGCACCGAGACCCGCGACCCGGTGGTCACCGATCAGCTGCTGCAGCAGTACGAGAGCTATTCGATCATCCGCTACTTCGACAACATCCGCCCGGTCGGCTCCAACGGCGGCAAGGGCAACGGCGGCGGCTGGGTCGACACCTTCTCGACCCTGTATGTCGACCGCTACGCCGAGCAGCTGTGGGACACCCTGCTGGCCAAGGCGCCGGAGATCACCCTGTTCAACTGGCGGCCGATGAACGAGGCGAAGGCCGTCGAGCCGGGCGCGCGTCCGTGGAAGGACAAGGCCACCAGCTTCGACTGGAAGGCGATGGTCGCCAGCTACAAGCCCTCGGGCCAGGCCAATGACCCGGGTCCCGGCTGGGGCCGCGCGGCCGGCTGGTCGCTGGAGAAGATCGACAAGGACCTGGGCTATCTGGGCCGGCCGATCGGCGTCGCGTCGTACAAGCCCTACCAGTCGTCGGGCGAGGACTTCCTGCACAACTATCTGGGCAATATCGGCATTCCGATCGAGCTGTCGCCCAACTTCCCCAAGAACGCCGACGTCGCCCTGCTGACCCAGGCGGCGGCCAAGGACCCCAGGATCGTCGAGGAGATCAAGGGCAACCTGCTGGCCGGCAAGACGGTGTTCATCACCTCGGGCCTGCTGGGGGCGCTGCAGGGCAAGGGCATCGAGGACATCCTCGAGGTGCGCGACACCGGCCGCAAGGTGGCCCTGCACGACTTCCTCAACGGCTACGGCGCGGGCAACGGCGAGAGCCTGAACGACCCCAAGCGCGACAATCCGCCGGTGCTGTTTCCGGAACTGGCCTTCTACACCAACGACAGCTGGGGGATCATCCGGGGCGTGGCCAACGCCAAGGGCTTCCCCATCCTGCTGATGAACCGCTACGGCGGCGGGGTGCTCTATGTGATCACCATGCCGGAGAACCCGGGCGACCTCTACAACCTGCCCCAGGGCGTGACGACCGAGATCAAGCGCTACCTGCAGCGCGACTTCCCGGTCCGGCTGGACGCGCCGGACCGGGTCAGCCTGTTCGCCTACGACAACGGGACCTTCGTGGTGCAGTCGTTCCGCGACGACGACACGGACGTGAACCTGTCGCTGCTGGGCGCGGGGGTGAAGCTGCGCGACATGACCAGCGGCAAGCTGGTCGAGGCCAAGCCCGCCGACAGCAAGGCCGACGCCTGGCGCCGCCAGGGCGTGCCGGCCCGCACCGAGTTCGCCGCCGCCGTCGCGCCGCACAGCTACGCCGTTTATCGGATCGAGAAATAAAGGCCCGAAATCCCCGGCGCGATGGGCCTGTGTCCATTCGCGCCGGGGATCGTCAATTGCTTTTCCCGGCGTTTTGGGGTCTTAGGAGCGCACTTTCCACCAACCAGAAGATTCATGTCGCATCTGAAGAACACCGGCTTCGCCGATCGCATCACCGCCGCCGCCGAAGCCAAGAAGGCCATGCTGGCCAAGATGAAGGTGAAGCCCACCGTTCAGGACCCCAACTTCGAGCAGCGCCACGCCGAGCGCGAAGCCGAGCTGGAACGTGTCCGCGCCGAACGCGCCGCGATCAAGGAAGCCGCCCGTCAGGAAATCCTGGCGCGCGAAGAAGCGGCCCTGGCCGAGAAGCGCGCCGACCGCAAGGAACGCAAGGCCCTGACCCAAGCCGAGCAGAAGGCCGCCCGCGACGCCAAGTACGCCGCCCGCAAGGCCCGCCAGAAGTAATTTTGGGACTGCCGCCGACCTTTTCGGCGGCTAGCACTTGCCCCCTACGGGTCGCTTCGCGACCGTCTTCCCCCAGAGGGGGAAGAGGAGGCCGTGCGCACCTCCTCCGCCCCCTATGGGGGCGGACAGACGGCGAAGCCGTCAGGTGGGGGCAAGTGAGTGAGCCGCCGCGCTATTGCGCCGCCACCAGCTGCTCCGCGGTGCTCAGATCCACGCTGACCAGCTGGCTGACGCCGCGCTCGGCCATGGTCACCCCGAACAACCGGTCCATCCGGCTCATGGTCACCGGATTGTGGGTGATGGCGATGAACCGCGTCTTGGTCCGCCGGCGCATCTCGTCCAGCATGTTGCAGTAGCGGTCGACATTGGCGTCATCGAGCGGCGCGTCGACTTCGTCCAGCACGCAGATCGGGGCCGGGTTGGCCAGGAAGACGCCGAAGATCAGGGCGCTGGCGGTCAGGGCCTGCTCGCCGCCGCTCATCAGGCTCATCGAGGCCATGCGCTTGCCGGGCGGGCAGGCGAAGATCTCCAGGCCGGCCTCCAGCGGATCGTCGTTCTCGACCAGCCGCAGTTCGGCCTGGCCGCCGCCGAACAGGGCCTGGAAGAGGGTCTGGAAGTGGGCGTTGATCACTTCGAACGCCGCCAGCAGGCGCTCGCGGCCCTCGGCGTTCAGCTCCTCGATCCCGGCCCGCAGCTTGCTCACCGCACCCGACAGGTCGGCCCGCTCGGTGCGCATGGTCTCCAGCCGCGCGGCGTATTCGTTGGCCTCCTCCTCGGCGCGGAGGTTCACCGGACCGATGGCGTCGCGCTCTCGTTCGAGGGCGAACAGGTGAGCTTCCACGCCCGCCGCGTCCTTGGGCACGGCCACGGCCTCGCCGGCCACGTGACGGCCCAGCTCCTCGGGCTCCATCCGGGCCTGTTCGCGGATGGCCCCGGCCACCTCGGCGAAGCGGTCGCGGACGGCGTCCAGGGTGGCGACCAGGGCGGCGCGCTTCTCGCGGGCCTCCGAGGCGGCCTGCTCGGCGGCGCGGGCGGCGCGGTCGGCGGCGAGGCGGGCGGTCTCGGCGGCCTCCAGGGCGTCCGAGGCCTTGGCGCGGCGGTCCTCGGCGGCGGCGAACTGTTCGACGATCACCACCAGCTTCTCGGCCAGCACGGTCGGGGCCTCGCGGGCGGCCTCCAGGGCGGCGGCGGCCTTGACCCGGTCGGCGTCCAAGCTGGTCTCGCGCCTGGCCGAGGCTTCGCGGCGCTTGGCCCAGTCGGCGTGGTCGCGCTCCAGGGTCTCCAGGCGGCGCTGGCGGCCGGCGGTCTCGCGGGTCTCCTGGTCCAGGGCCGAGCGGGCGGCGGCGGCGGCTTCCCGCGCGGCGGTCGCGGCCTGGCGGGCGGCGGCCAGCAGCGGGGCCAGGTCGGCGACGCTTTCGGCCTCGGCGGTCTCGGCCCGGACGGCGGCCAGGGCCGTGTCGGCCTCGACCCGTTCGGCCTCGAAGCGGGCGATGGTGTCGTCCAGCGACTGGGCGCGGGCCTCGCGCTGGGCGGCCTCGCGCTCGTAGCGGGTCACGGCCTCGCGGGCCCCGGTCAGCAGGCGCTCGGCCTCGGGCGGACCCCGGCGCTTGTCCCGGAGCGTTTCCTCGGCCACTCGCAGGGCGTCGGCGGCGGTCTTCAGGGCGGCGGTCGCGGCCTCGGCGCGCGGCGCGACCTGGTCGATCTCGGCCTCGACCTCGGCCAGGCGGGTGCGCTGCTCCAGGCGGACGGCGGCGGGCTTGGGCGCGTCGGCGCGGGCCACGAAGCCGTCCCAGCGCCACAGGTCGCCTTCCTTGGAGACCAGCCGCGCGCCGACGGGCAGGCTCCTGGCCAGGCGGTCGCCGTCGGTCCGGGCGACCACGGCCACGTGCGACAGCCGGGCGGCCAGTTCCGGCGGGGCCTTGATCAGCGGGGCCAGCGGCGTCGCGCCCTCCGGCCAGGCGACGGCGGAGGCCTCTCCGCCCGCCCAGAACGACGGGGCGCGGGAGTCGAGCGCCGCCTCCAGGTCGTCGCCCAGGGCGGCGGCCAGGGCGGCGCCGTAGCCCTTCTCGGGCGTCACCGCGTCCAGGGCCGGCGAGAAGCCGCTCTTGGCGCGCGGGGCGGTCAGCTGGGCCAGGCCGCGGGCCTCGGTGCGCAGGCGGCCCAGCTGGTCCTCGACCTTGCGGGCCAGGTCGCGGGACTGGGCCTCGGCGGCGGCGGCCTTGACGCGGACGGCCTCGGCTTCCTCGAGCGCCTGCCGGGCTGACGCCAGACCGGCCTCGGCGTTGGCGAAGCGCTGGCGGGCCTCGGCGGCGGCCGGGTCGACCACGGGGCCGACGGCGGCGCGTTCGGACTTGGCCTGGTCCAGGGCGCGGACGGTGCGGGCCAGACGGCTCTCGGCCTCGGCCAGGCGCTGGGCGGCGGCGCGGGCCCGGGCGTCCTCGGCGGCGGCGCGGGCGGCCAGCTGCTCGACCTCGGCGTCGGCCTTGGCGCGCGCCTCCTCGGCGGCCTTGGCGGCGGCGGCCAGCTCGGGCCCGCGCGCCGGGGCGGCGGCCATCTGGGCGCGCAGCTCGGTCAGCTCGGCGTCGGCGCGGGCCAGGGCCTGGACGGCGTCCTGCAGGCCCTGCGCCTCGCGCGCCCGGTCGTCGTCGATGCGGGTCAGGTCGGCCGACAGCCGTTCGAACTCGGCGGCCGCCGCCTGGGACTCGCGCTCGGCCCGGTCCTTCTGGATGGCCAGCTGGCCCAGGACGGCCTGGGCGATCGAGGCTTCCTCGCGCAGCGGCGGCATGGCGGTCTCGGCCGTCAGGATCGCGGTCTGGGCCGCGGCGGCGGCGCGGGCGGTGTCCTCGACGCTACGGGCCGCTTCGGTGGCGTCGCTCTGGGTGCGGTTGAGGGTGTCGCGGGCCTCGGTCCAGCGGGTGTAGAGCACGGCGCCCTGCACGGCGCGGATCTCGGCCGACAGGCGCTTGTACTTCTCGGCCTGCCGGGCTTCGCGGCGAAGCCGGTTCAGGGCGGTCTCCAGCTCGCCGGCCACGTCCTCGAGGCGCGAGAGATTGGCCTCGGCGGCGCGCAGCCTCAGCTCGGCCTCGTGGCGGCGGGTGTGCAGACCCGAGACGCCGGCGGCCTCTTCCAGGATGCGGCGGCGGTTCTGCGGCTTGGCGCCGATCAGCTCGCTGATCTGGCCCTGGCGGACCAGGGCCGGCGAGTTGGCCCCGGTCGAGGCGTCGGCGAACAGCAGCTGGACATCCCGCGCGCGGACCTCGCGGCCGTTGATGCGGTAGGTCGAGCCCTCGCCCCGGTCGATGCGGCGCACGACCTCCAGCACCGGGTCGTCATTGAACTGGGCCGGGGCGGTGCGTTCGGCGTTGTCGATGGTCAGGGTGACGTCGGCGTGGTTGCGGGCCGGGCGATTGCCGCTGCCGGCGAAGATCACGTCGTCCATGCCGCCCGCGCGCATGGCCTTGGCCGAGTTGGCGCCCATCACCCAGCGCAGGGCTTCCAGCAGGTTGGACTTGCCGCAGCCGTTGGGCCCGACGACGCCCGTCAGGCCGGGCTCGATCCGGAACTCGGTCGGTTCGACGAAGGATTTGAATCCTTGAAGGCGCAGACGCTGGAACTGCACGGCGCCCGCCCGCCCCTCAGCCCTTAACCGGCTTGCTTGGGGCCGGCTTGCTGGCGGCCGCCTTGGCGATGGCGGCGGCCATGGTCTCGATCGCCAGGCCGCCCTCGTAGCGCTGGCCGTTGACGAAGAAGGTGGGGGTCACTTCGATCTGGTCGCGGACCGTGGCCTTCTCGACCCGGGCGTTGACGACGGCCAGGGCCTTCTTGTCCTCCAGGGCCGCGGTGAACTGCGCCTCGGTCAGGCCGAAGCCCTTGCCGATCTTCAGTAGGCCGCCCCACTGGTCGTCGCTGTCGAAGATGGCGGCCTGCTGCTTGAAGATCGTGTCGATCACCTCGAAGTAGCGGGCCGGACCCACGCGCCGGGCCAACAGGTAGCCGGCGGCGGCGAACGCGTAGGGCTGGGTCAGGTATTCGCGAAACACGTACCGGACCTTGCCGGTGTCGATGAACCGCGTCTTGAAGGCCGGGAAGACCTCGTTGTTCCAGTGGGCGCAATGGCTGCAGGACAGCGAGGCGTACTCCACCACCTGCACGCCGGCCTTGGGCGAACCCAGGGCCATGTCGCCCTCGGCCGCCGGCAGCGGCGCGGCGCGCGCGATCGTCGGCGCGGCGGCCAGGGTCAAGCCCGTGGCCGCCAAACCGGTCCCGATCAGGGCGCGCCGGTCGATGATCATTTCGCGGCCGCCTCCGCCGCGGCGATGGCGGCGTCCAGCTGGGCCATCGACTGCTCGCCGCCGTCGTCGCCGCCGGCCTTCTTGCCGTTGATGATGAAGGTCGGGGTGCCGGTGATCTTGGCGGAGGCCTGGTACTTCTCGACCCGGTCGTTCAAGGCCTTGAGGGCCTTTTCGTCGGTGACGCAGCTGGTGAACTGGGCTTCGCTCATGCCGGCCGACTGGGCGACGCGCAGCAGCACGCCGCGATAGTCGCCGGTGGTGAACATCTCTTCCTGCGAGTGGTAGACCGAGTCCAGCACCGAGAAATATTTGTCCTTGCCGGCGCAGCGGGCCATCAGGAACGAGGCGGACGCCACCTGCACGGGCTCGGTCAGGAACTCACGGTAGACGTAGTTGACCCGGCCGGTGTCGATGTACTTGGCCTTGAAGGCCGGGAAGACCTCGTTGTTCCAGCGGCCGCAGTGGATGCACGAGGCCGAGGCGTACTCGACGACCGTGACCTTGGCGTTCGGATTGCCCAGCGACATGTCGTCGGCGGACACCGACTCCTTCTTGTCGCAACCGGCGAGCGCGACGCCCAGAGTGGCGGTGAGGGCGACGGCGGTCAAAAGCCGGCGGGTCATCGGACGCATGTGATCTTCCCTGGAAGAGGCGTGAACAGTGAAGTTAAGCGCGATTCTTTAGTCGCGTGAAAAGGGCGCGGATAAGGCGTTGCATCAGCCTATCGGACGTCCGGTTGTCAATCCAGCACCGGCCGGACGCGCCTTCAGCGCGGATCGCGCAGCACCCCGCGGCCCAGCTTCAGCAGGGCTTCCTTGAGCCCGCCCTCCGGCTGGTCGGCCAGGCCGTCGGCGAGGTCGCGTTCCTGGGCGGCGTCCAGCGGCGGCTTGCGGCGGGGGCGGGGGGCGACAGGCGCGGCCTGGACCTTCACCGGACCCTGGACGATGCGCAGCTTGGTCACCGCGCCCTTGCCCAGCAGCATGTCCAGGCGCTGGGTGATCTGCGGGGCCTGGTGCTGGATCAGCGAGGCCACCGGTCCGTCGACCCGCAGCTCCAGGGTGCCGCCCTCGCCGGTGCGGCTCTTGATCACCCGGACGGGTTCGGTGCGGCGCGCCAGGGTCTCGCCGACGATCTCGCGCCAGCGAGCCTTCAGCACGCCCGGGCCCTGGCCGAACTTTTCGTCCAGCTTCTTGATCAGCGGGGCCAGCGACTTGCCGGCCGGCGGCGGCGGACGCCTCTGCGGACGCGTGCGGCGACGCTTGAGGATCTCGAGGGCTTCTTCCGCGGTGGGCAGGGGGCGGCGCATAAGGGGAGGGTAGCAGAAGCACGGCGCGGGCGGGAGCAGCCAACAATGTCTGTCATCCCGGGCGTAGCGAAGCGAAGACCCGGGACCGCCGGAAGCGCCGAGTTCACGCGTCGGTCCCGGATCGGCGCGCTGCGCGCTTGTCCGGGATGACAAGTTCGGGGACGCTCTGTCATAGGACAAGCATGCTCGACATCCCCGCCCTCCGCGCCGCCCTGCTGGCCTGGTACGACGTCCAGGCGCGCGACCTGGCCTGGCGGACCGGGCCGGCGGCCGGCAAGGCCGGGCAGCGCTCCGATCCCTACCGGGTCTGGCTGTCGGAGGTGATGCTGCAGCAGACCACCGTGCCGCACGCCACGCCCTATTTCCTGAGCTTCACCCGGCGCTGGCCGACGGTGTTGGACCTGGCGGCGGCCGAGGACGGCGACCTGATGGCCGCCTGGGCGGGGCTGGGCTACTACGCCCGGGCCCGCAACCTGCTGGCCTGCGCCCGGGCCGTGGCGGCCGACCACGGCGGCGTTTTCCCCGACACCGAAGAGGCCTTGCGGGCCCTGCCGGGCGTGGGCGCCTACACCGCCGCCGCCGTGGCCGCCATCGCCTTCGACCGAGCGGCCAACGTCGTCGACGGCAATGTCGAGCGGGTGATGGCCCGGCTGTTCGCGGTGGAAGAGCCCGTGCCGGACGCCAAGCCCGAGCTGAAGCGCCTGGCCGGCGAGCTGGTCACCGGCGCCAAGGGCTACGGGCGCCCCGGCGACTGGGCCCAGGCCCTGATGGACCTGGGGGCCACGGTCTGCCGGCCCAAGGCCCCGCTGTGCGACCGTTGCCCGATCTCGGCCTGGTGCGAGGGCTTCAAGACCGGCACGCCGGAAACCTATCCGCGCAAGACCAGGAAGGCCGACCGGCCGCGCCGGTTCGGGGTGGCCTACGTCCTGACCCGCGGCGACGCCACGGCCCTGGTCCGCCGCCCGCCCAAGGGCCTGCTGGGCGGCATGCTGGGCCTGCCGACCAGCGACTGGCGGGCCGCGCCGTATACGGACGAGGAGGCGGTCGCCGCCGCCCCCGCCGCCGGCGCCTGGCGCGACCTGGGGGCGGTCGAGCACGTCTTCACCCACTTTTCCCTGACGCTGCGGGTGTTCGCGGCGGAGGGGGGAGGCGACTTCGTCTGGACCCCGCGGGAGGGGCTGTCGGCCTTGCCGAGCGTGTTCCTGAAGGCGGCCCTGGCGACGCGGCGATTGCTCTGACTGCGCGAATTGAGTCTGAAGACAACCTGCGGCCTTGATGGCAAGCTCCGCGCCCGTCACGCGCCCAGGAGCCGTCCATGGCCATCAACACCGTCATCGACCTCTCGCACCACAACGCCAGCCCGAACTTCGTCCAGGCCGCGGCCGGCGGGATCACGGGCGTGCTGCACAAGGCCACCGAGGGGCTGGACTATGTGGATCCCGAATACGCCGTTCGCCGGGGCCCGGCCCAGGCGGCCGGCCTGATGTGGGGCGCCTATCATTTCGGAACCGGCGACGACCCGGTCGCCCAGGCCGACCATTTCCTGCAGACGATCGGACCCGACAACGCCGGGATGCTGCTGGTCCTGGATTTCGAGGAGAACCCGAACAACTCCAGCATGACCCTGGACCAGGCCCGCGCCTTCGTCAGCCGGATCCAGGACCAGGCCGGCCGCTGGCCCGGGCTCTATTCGGGCAACTACATCAAGCAATTGCTGGGCGACCAGAAGGACCCGGTGCTGGCCCTGTGCTGGTTCTGGCTGGCGCAGTACGGGTCCACGGCGGTCGTTCCGCCCAACTGGTCCGGCTGGACCCTCTGGCAGTACACCGACGGGGTCAACGGACCGCAGCCCCATACGGCGCCGGGCATCGGGCCCTGCGACCGCGACCAGTACTTCGGCGAGGCCGACGCCCTGCGGGTGTTCTGGCTGAACGGCGGGGCCTAGTTCATCCCCGCCCGTACCTGGCTGCGCAGGACGTCGATCGGGGCCAGGCCCTTGTCGGTCTTGAAGTGCCAGTAGGTCCAGCCGTTGCAGGCCGGGGCCGACTGCACCAGGGCGCCGACCTTGTGGATCGAGCCCGACAGGTCGCCCACCGTGATCGAGCCGTCGGCCCGGACCTTGGCGGCGTGCGAGCCCTTGGCGCAGTAGAGCGTGTCGCCCGGATTGAGCAGGCCGGCCTCGACGATGTTGCCGAACGGCACGCGGGGCTCCGACCGCTTGGAGCCCATGACGTCCAGGTCCTCGGGCGCGATCGGAACGACCTTGGCGATGCGGGCCTTGGCGTGTTCGATGTATTCGGCCTCGCGCTCGATGCCGACGAACTTGCGGCCCAGGCGCTTGGCGGCCGCGCCGGTGGTGCCCACGCCGAAGAACGGGTCCAGGATCACGTCGCCCGGCTTGGTGGTCGACAGGATCACCCGGTAGAGCAGGGCTTCGGGCTTCTGGGTCGGGTGGGCCTTGGCGCCGTCCGCGCCCTTGATGCGCTCCTCGCCGGTGCACAGCGGGATGGTCCAGTCCGAGCGCATCTGCACCTCGTCATTGGCCATCTTCAGGGCGTCGTAATTGAAGGTGTAGCGCTTGGCGCCCTGGCTCTTGGAGGCCCAGATCAGGGTCTCGTGGGCGTTGGCGAAGCGGGTGCCCTTGAAGTTGGGCATCGGGTTGGATTTGCGCCAGATCACGTCGTTGAGGATCCAGAAGCCCAGGTCCTGCACGGCCACGCCGACGCGGAAGATGTTGTGGTAGCTGCCGATCACCCAGATCGCGCCGTCGTCCTTCAGCACGCGGCGGGCGGCCTTCAGCCATTCGCGGGTGAACTTGTCGTAGGCGGCGAAGCTCTCGAACTGGTCCCAGTGGTCGTCGACCGCGTCGACCTTGGAATTGTCGGGACGCAGCAGGTCGCCGCCCAGCTGCAGATTGTAGGGCGGATCGGCGAAGATCAGGTCCACGGACTTCTCGGGCAAGGCGTTCATCGCCTCGATGCAGTCGCCTTGGATGATGGTTTCAGGCCCGAAGGACATGTCCGCTTCCCGTCAAAAACACTGAGCGGAATCATGAGTCTCGATGGTTACGCTGGGGTGAACGGGCATGGTTACCGGCCTGTTAACCCCGGTCAAACCTGGGGAAATGAGTCTAATCAGACTCAAAATTTCATTCCAACGGATCTCCCAGGCTGAACGTGATCCGCGCCTCGAGGCCGGTCGGCTTCAGGTCCAGCTTGGCCGCGCCCCCCAGCTCGTGGGCCAGGCGGTTGATCAATCGCGTGCCGAAGCCCTTGCGCGATGCGGCGGCGAAGGGATGGGTGACCGTCTCCCGCCAGGCCAGGAAGCCGCCGCCCGCGTCGCGCCCGCAATGGACCCGCAGCCGGCCGTCCGGCCTCGACAGGGCCCCGTACTTGGCGGCGTTGGTCAGCAGCTCATGGACGATCAGGCCCAGGCTGACGGGCGCGTCCGACGTCAGCTCCATCGTCTCGCAGACCAGCTCCAGCTGGCCGTCGGGCTCGACATACGGCGCCAGCTCGGCGCGCAGCACGTCCTGGACCGTGATGGCGCCCGACGCGTTCTGGATCAGCAGGTCGTGGGTCTTGGCCATCGCATGGACGCGGTCGGTGAAGACGGCGACGAACTCCGGCACCGATTGCGCCGACTTGCCGCTGAGCATGGCCAGGGACATCACCGTGGCAAGGGTGTTCTTGACGCGGTGGTTCAGCTCGTCGAGCAGCAGCTTCTGGCGCCGCTCGCCGACGATCCGCTCGGTCACGTCGTGACCTTCGACGAAGACCCCGTTGACCGCGCCCTGGGCGTCCAGGATCGGCTGGTAGACGAAGTCGAGATAGCGCTCGACCCCCGGCTCGCCAGGGGTGCCGGGACGGGTGAACTTCGACCCCGTGGCCGTGAACGCCTCGCCTGTCCGGTAGACCTGGTCGAGCAGCTGGACATAGCCCTGCTCGGCGGCTTCGGGCAGGGCCTCGGCCACCGTCAGGCCCACCACCGGCCGTTGGTCGACCAGACGCATGTAGCCGGGATTGGCCAGCTCGAACCGGTGATCGGGACCGCGCAGCAGGGCCATGAAGCTGGGCGCCTGCTCGAAAAGCGCGCGCAGGCGCTGGGCCTCGCTGTTCAGCTCGGCGTTGGCCTGGGCCAGCGCCTCGCGGACCTGGTGCTCGGTGGTCACGTCCTTGCAGACCACCAGCACGCCGCCGACGCCGTCCTCGTGGTCGATCGGGCTGTAGCCGTAGGTCCACCAGACGTCCTCGCGCCGGCCGTTGCGGGTGACGGGGACCAGGGCGTCCTCGTGCCAGGTCGACCCCTCGCCGCGCATCACCAGTTCGATCTGCGGGCCGATAATGTCCCAGATCTCGGCCCAGCATTCGCGGCCCCTGCCGCCCAGGGCCGAAGGATGCCGCTCGGGCCCCATCGTTTCGCGATAGGCGTCGTTGTAGAACTGGATCAGGTCCGGACCCCACCAGATGAACATCGGGTGGCTGGAGGTCAGGATCAGGCGGACCACGGTCTTCAGGCTCTGCGGCCAGCCGTCCGGCGGGCCCAGCGGCGAGGCGGACCAGTCATGGGCGCGAATCAGGCGGCCCATCTCGCCGCCGTCGCCCAGAAAGGTCTGGCCGTCGCGGAGGGTCTTTTCGGCCGGCAAGTCAGGCAAATCGGGTCTCCGACGGGAAGGACGTTCGCGCCGCAGGCCGGCCTCGGGTCACGCGGGTGACCTTAGGCACAGAACGCGAGCCGAGACGACCGTCTAGCCGACATAACGGGATCGGCGGGTTTCCAGGCCGACGGACGACGCCCTAGGCGCGCGGATCGTCGTCGAGCGCGTCCGCCGCGAGGGCGTCCAGGTCGCCCAGCGCCAGCTCGCCCGACAGCGCCAGCTTGACCGGCGCCCAGCTCATCCGGTGGATCGGCGACGGGCCCAGGCGGCGCAGGCCCTCGACATGGACCGCGGCGTGATAGCCCTTGTGGCCGGCGAACCCATAGCCGGGATGCACCGCGTCCATCTCGACCATGATCCGGTCGCGGGCTTCCTTGGCCAGGATCGAGGCCGCGGCGATCGAGCACGACAGACTGTCGCCCTTGATCACCGTCTTGATCGGGCAGGGCAGCTTGAAACGGTAGTTGCCGTCGACCAGGGCCATGTCGGGTTTCACCGACAGTCCTTCGATCGCCCTGCACATCGCCAGGCCGGCGGCGTGCAGGATGTTGAGCTCCTCGATCTCCTCGACGCTGGCCAGCCCCACGCACCAGGCGACCGCGACCGACTTGATCTCGATCTCGAGCGCGGCCCGGGTCTTGGCGGTCAGCTTCTTGGAATCGTTGAGACCCGCAGGCACGCGGCCGGGATCCAGGATCACCGCCGCGGCGCTGACCGGCCCGGCCCACGGCCCGCGCCCGGCTTCGTCCACCCCGCAGACCAGACCCGGTCCGCAGGCGGCTTCCAGCATCATGTCGGGGCCGGCGAGAGCCTTGGCGATGGTCTTGGGCGACTGGGTCACGAGTCCGGTCTTAAGGGGTTTCGCCGCTTGAGGGAATCCCGGCGACGAGCCTTCGTCCTTACTGGAGCGCCACCAGGAGGATCGGCACGACCGTTCCCAGCGCGGCCAGCGCCATCGAGACCTTGCGAAGCCGACCCTGGGTCAGGCCGATCCAAAGCCCCAGCAACGAGGCCAGAGCCAGGCCCAGCGCCGTGCCGAGGAAGAAGATCTGCACCCCCAGGGTCGAGGGCTCTTTCTCCTCCGCCTTCGGCGGTGCGGTCTTGGCGGCCGGGGCGGCGGCTTCCGCGGGCTTGGCCGGACGCGGCCGGCCGGGCTTGGCCATGTAGCGCTGATGGATGTGCACCTGGGCCAGCTTCTCGATCACCGGCGGCGGCGCGTAGTCCCCGCCGTGCGACTCGTGCAGGCCAAACAGCTGCAGCGCGCCGGTGAGGGCGAAGAACAGGATGGACGGCGCGAAGAACACCGCCAGATACAGGTGCAGGTCGCGCAAGGTGCGGGGCGTCAGCCAGGGACGCGTGGTCGTGCGAGCGGCGAGGGGCTTTGAATCGCTCAACGGAATCTCCGGCGCGGAAAAGGACGATCCTGATCCTAGATCAGAGCGTCCATGGTCCAATTGAGCAGCATCAAGCAACCTCTACCGCGCCAGCTTCCGGCATTCCTCGTGCCGGAAGCACGTCGTCAGGTGGTCGTTGACCAGTCCCGTGGCCTGCATGAAGGCGTAGACGATCACCGGGCCGCAGTATTTGTAGCCCTTGGCCTTGAGCATCTTGGCCATGTCGACGGCCAGGGGGGTCTGGGCGGGGACGTCGCCGCCGGTCCAGCGGTTCTGGATCGGCTTGCCGCCGACCATGCCCCACAGCAGATCGGAAAGGTCCTCGCCGCGCTCGCGCATGTCGCAATAGATCCGGGCGCCCGAGATCGCCGCGTCGATCTTGCCGTTCGAGCGGATGATGCCGGCGTCGGCCATCAGTCGGGCGCGGTCGGCGTCGCCGAACCGGGCCACCTTGTCGGGATCGAAATTGGCGAAGGCGGCGCGGAAGGCCTCGCGCTTGCGCAGGATGGTGATCCACGACAGCCCGGCCTGGAACCCGTCCAGCACCAGCTTCTCCCACAGGGCGCGGGAGTCGTACTCCGGCACGCCCCATTCGTCGTCGTGGTAGGCCTCGTAGAACGGGTCGCCGTTCATGCCGCGCCAGGTGCAGCGTTGGATCTCGATCATGGCGCGAGCTTGGCCGAACCCGGCGTCGATTTCCAGAACTTTTCGTGAACGCTATTCCGGCAACTGGAACAGCGCTTCGACCGTGGCGTCCAGGGCCCGGGCCAGCTTCAGCGCCAGCACGGTGGAGGGAACGAAGACCCCGTTCTCGACCGTGTTGATCGTCTTTCGGGTGACGCCGACCTTCTCGGCCAGGTCGGCCTGGGTCAGGCCGGCGGCGGCGCGCGCGGCCCTGAGGGTGTTCAGCAGCGGCGTCTCACCCACGATTGGCGCGCCGCTCCAGCATCACGAAACGAAGGGCCGGAACCGCGACCGCCACCGACAGCAGGACGTGGGCGGCCTCCTCGGCGTCGATCCGGACGAACGGCGCGGCGGCGTAGAGGCCCAGGGCGCAGAGGGCCAGGCCCCAGAAGCCCGAGGCCAGGGCCTGGGCGCGGTGGGCGCGGGTCGAGTCGTCGTCGAGCAGGGCGCGCACCGCCTTGCCGTACCGCCACCCGCCACCGGTGTTCAGCAGGACCAGCAGCACCACGGCCAGCAGCAGGTGCGAGCCGAGCATGACGATCTCGACGGTCCGTAACGGGCTGTGCGGCGTCACATGGCCGCCGAAGAAGCTGCCCTGCCAGACGAAGAACAGGATCGAGAACACCCAGAGGATGCGGTTGCGCCGGCTTTGGGCGCGTTCGGCGATCTGGCTGTCGGAAAGGGCGGGGCTCATGTCTGAGGTCCTGGATGTCACCTATGGGTTACTTGTAACCTTGAGGTGACATTCCGTCAAGCCGACACCCAGACCGGGGTCTCGACCCGCATCGGCCGGCCGTCCGCCGTCAGCGCCGCGCCCTCGATGCGGTCCAGGCGCAGCAGGGCCATGGCCCGGCCGTCGCGGCCCGACAGCACCTCGCCGGCCCGAAGCTCGCCGGCCAGCACCTCGGTCCCGAAGGCGGGGGCGGGGCCGTCGAAGGCGATCGGCAGCATGCGGTTCTTGATCGTTCCCCGCCGCTTCATGCGGCTGGTGGTCTCCTGGCCGACGAAGCAGCCCTTCTTGAAGTCGATCCCGCTCAGCAGGTCGAAGTTCGCCTCGATCGGATAGGTCTTGTCCGTCCCCCAGTCGGCCGGGCCGGGGACGCCGAGCGCCAGGCGATGGGCGTCGTAGTCGTCTTCGGCGGCGTCGGCCTCGAGCTCATCGCCATAGGCGCGCCAGCCCAGTTCCGGCAGGCGGGGATCGGCGACGAAGCCGTCGATGTCGCGCGGATCGAAGCCGAAGAGCGCGCTCACCGGCATGTCCAAGGCCGTCAGCTCCACCTTGGCCCGCAGCTTGTACATCGTCAGGCGCATCACGATGGCGTCGCGACGCTCGGCGGCGACGTCCAGCAGCACGCCGTCCTCCACGCCCGCCACGAACAGGTCGTACAGCAGCCGGCCCTGCGGGCTCAGCAGGCCGGCGAAGCGCAGTTCGCCTCGCGCCAGCGTCTCGATCTCCTGGCTCAGCAGGCCGTTGAGGAAGCTTCTGGCGTCGGGGCCGGTCACGGCGATGACGGCGCGGCTGTCGAGGCGGGCGATGCGGGGCGTGTCCATGCCTGCACATGTGGCGCTAAGCACGCGCGCGCACCAGTCTCAATGAATGAAAAGCTGAGCCGCTATCGAGGGATGCTTCGACTCGCGACCGGCCTTATACAAGGACGGATGACACAGCGGGCCTTCCCGATTCTCTTCATCACCGCCACGCGGATCGGCGACGCCGTGCTGTCGTCCGGCCTGATCCGGCTCCTGGCCGACCAGATCCCCAACGCCCGCTTCACCATCGTCTCCGGACCCTTGGCCGCGCCCCTTTTCGCCCATGTGCCCGGGCTCGACCGGGTGATCGTCATGGAAAAGGGCAAGGGCAAGGGCAAGGGCCACTGGTTCAAGCTGTGGAACCAGGTGCGCCACAAGAAGTGGGGCCTGGTCGTCGACCTGCGCGGGTCGGGCACGGCCTATTTCCTGCGCCGCGAGAAGCGGGCCGTCTGGAAGCGCAACACCGGCGAGCCGATGCACAAGGTGGTCGAGGCCGCCAAGGTGCTGAAGCTGGAAGGCGATCCGCCCAGCCCGCACCTCTACATCACCCCCGAGGTCCAGGCCCTGGCCGACCAACTGCTGGTTCCGCGCCTGGGCGAGCCGACCGGGCCGATCCTGGCCGTCGGCCCGGCCTCCAACTGGGTGGGCAAGATCTGGCCGATCGAACGCTTCGCCCAGACCGCCCAGCAGCTGCTTGGCCCCGGCGGGGCGCTGGCCGGCGGGCGGCTGCTGATCCTGGGCGGTCCCGGCGACGGGCGAATGGTCGAGGAGCTGCGCATGGCCTCGGCCCGCGGCCGCTATGTCGACCTGACCGGCAAGGTCGACCTGCTGACCGCCTATGCGGTCCTCAAGCGCGCGGATCTGTTCATCGGCAACGACAGCGGCCTGATGCACATCGCCGCCGCCGCCGGTGTGCCGACCATCGGCCTGTTCGGCCCCTCGGACGAGCGCCGCTACGCCCCCTGGGGCCCCAACGCCCGCGCCGTGCGCGGCCCGCGCACGTTCGAGCAGTTCCTGGCCGTGGATCCGGACCTGTCCCAGGCCATCCGCCACATGAGCGACCTGCCGGTGGCCACGGTGGTCCGGGCGGCCAAGGCCCTGCTGGCCGAGGTGAAGGCGGCGAAGGACGCCGCGCCCGAAGTGGTGGTCGAGGAAGACGCGCCCGAAGCCACGGTCGAGGACGCGGCGGTGACGCCGGAACTTCAGGCGGTGGTGGAGGACGCGGCGCCGGACGCCGATCACGAACCCGCCCCGACCCTCGCCGCCGAAGACACGATCGAAGCGGATCGCACCTAAGGCGCGCTGTTCCGGTATTGAGATCTAGCCTTTAGATCCGCTCATCCCGGCGAATGCCGGGACCCAGATCCCACAGCGGTGTAGCGAATTGGAGAGGCTCAGCGCTCTTGGCGTCAGCCTCAAAGCCATTCCATCTGGGTCCCGGCATTCGCCGGGATGAGCGGAGAAAAGGGGGGCGTTCCTAGAACCTCGCCAGCCCGTCCATGATCGCCGTCAGGGCCAGCACGGTCTGCGCCTCCATGGCGCTGTGGCCGGCATTGGTGCGCACATAGGTCGCCGGTTTCGCGCCGACGGCCTCCAGGGCCGCGACCAGACGCGAGGCCTGGGTCAGCGGGCAGACCTGGTCGAAACGGCCGTGGACGATGTGGATCGGCAGTCCGGCGATCTTGTCGGCGTTGCGGGTGATGTAGTCCGGCTCCAGGAACAGGTTGTTGGCGAAGAAGTGGGCCTCGATCTGGGCGAAGCACAGGGCGAAGTCGGCCTCGCCGAACTTGCCGGGATCCTCCGCCTGCGGGATCATATTCGAGATCGCGCCCTCCCAGACCGACCAGGCCACGGCCGCGCGCAGCTGGGCCTGGCGGCCGGCGTCGTCGCCCGGCTTGGAGTCGAAGATCGCCTTGTAGGCCCCCATCATGTCGCCGCGTTTCTCCGGCGCGATGACCTCCACGAAGGCCTTCCACTCGTCGGGATAGGCCACATAGGCGCCCGGTTCGCTGAGGGCGTGGGGCGTCTTGTCGAACACCGCCGCGTTGCCCTGGTACATGTAGAGCAGGTCCTCGCGCGTCCCCAGGAAGATGCCGCGCAGGATCAGCGAGGCGACGTGCTCGGGATGGCGAATGGCGTAGACCAGGGCCAGGGTGCTGCCCCAGCTGCCGCCGAACACGTGCATCGGCCCGGTGATGTCGAGCGCGTCGCGCAAGGCGTTGATGTCGGCGACCAGATGGTCGGTGTCGTTGCGGGTCAGGGCGATCGCCGGGCCGTGCGAGGCCACGGTCGGCGTGCTCTTCCCGCAGCCGCGCTGGTCGAACAGGATCACCCGGTAGCGCTGGGGATCGAAGAACCGCGACATCACCGGCGCGCAGGCCCCGCCCGGTCCGCCGTGCAGGAACATCACCGGCTCGCCGTCCGGATTGCCGTATTCCTCCCAGTAGAGCTTGTGGTCGGGTCCCTGGTCGACCTGCAGCAGTCCCGTGCGGTTGGGCGCGCCTTGCGGATACTTCCACTCGCTCGTGACCTTGCTGGTGGTCTGGAGTTTGGAAAAGTCCATCGGGAGCCTCGTCGCGCTAAGGGAATGGCGGGGAGGTGCGCTCACCGCGCGCGGCGGTCAATGTCGGAAGCGGGCGATATTTGGTCTTGCGGCGGTTAGGGTGGGCTCCTAGACCGCCCTCCAACCCACAAAAGCCCCATCCGGAGCCGCCCCCATGACCCAGACCTTCGACCTGATCGTGCGCGGCGGCGAGGTGGTCAATCACGCGGGACGCGGCTTCACCGACATCGGCGTGCGGAACGGCAAGATCGTCGCGATCGGCGACCTGTCCCAGGCCAGCGCCGGCGAGATCTTCGACGCGAGCGGCCTGACCGTCCTTCCCGGCGTGATCGACAGCCAGGTCCACTTCCGCGAACCCGGTCTGGAGTGGAAGGAAGACCTGGAGAGCGGTTCGCGCGGCGCGGCCCTGGGCGGGGTGGTCGCGGTGTTCGAGATGCCCAACACCGAGCCGACCACCACCGATCCGGACGCCCTGGCCGACAAGCTGGCTCGCGCCAAGGGCCGCATGCACACCGACCACGCCTTCTATGTCGGCGGCACCCACGAGAACGCCACCTTCCTGGGCGAGCTGGAGCGCCTGCCCGGCTGCTGCGGCATCAAGGTGTTCATGGGCGCCTCCACCGGCACCCTGCTGGTCCAGGACGACGAGGGCGTCGAGAACGTGCTGCGGCACGTCAACCGCCGCGCCGCCTTCCACTCCGAGGACGAATACCGCCTGGCCGAGCGGCGCAGCCTGGCCCGTCCCGGCGACTGGACCAGCCACCCGGAGGTGCGCGACGCCCAGGCCGCCCTGCAGTCGACCCACCGCCTGGTCCGCATCGCCAAGAGCCTGGGCAAGCGCATCCACGTGCTGCACGTCACCACCCACCAGGAGATCGACTTCCTGGCCCAGAACAAGGACGTGGCCAGCGTCGAGGTCACGCCCCAGCACCTGACCCTGGTGGCGCCCGAGGCCTATGAGCGGCTGAAGGGCTTCGCCCAGATGAACCCGCCGATCCGCTCGGCCGAGCATGTGGCCGGGGTCTGGCGCGGCATCGAGACCGGTATCGCCGACGTTCTGGGCAGCGACCACGCCCCCCACACCCGCGAGGAAAAGGCCCGGCCCTATCCGGCCTCGCCGTCGGGCATGCCGGGCGTCCAGACGCTGGTGCCGATCATGCTGACCCACGTCGTCGACGGCAGGCTGTCGCTGGAGCGCTTCGTCGACCTGACCAGCCATGGCGTCAACCGGGTGTTCGGCCTGGCCGACAAGGGCCGCATCGCCGAGGGCTACGACGCCGACTTCACCATCGTCGACATGAAGGCCAGACGGACCATCACCCACGACTGGATGGCCACCCGCTCGGGCTGGACCCCGTTCGACGGCTTCGAGGCCAAGGCCTGGCCGGTGGCCACCATCGTGCGCGGGACCGTGGTGATGCGCGACGACGAGATCGTGGCCGAGGGGACGGGCGCGCCGGTGCGGTTCCTGGAGACCCTGGCGGGGTAGGCTCGCCCACTTGCCCCCACCTGGCGGCTTCGCCGCCTGTCCGCCCCCATAGGGGGCGGAGGACGCGCCTCTTCCCCCTGTGGGGGAAGACGATCGCGAAGCGATCCGTAGGGGGCAAGTGTTCACCGCACCGCCTCTCGACTTTTCCTCACGCCCCCTGTCGAATCCCTCCGACCTCGCGCGTCTTTCAGCGAGGGCGCGCGGCGCGCGTCGACGGAGGGTGCGATGAAATACCTGCTGATGATCTATTCCAGCGAAGCCGACTGGGCGCGGCCGGAGAACCAGGCCGCCCTGCCGGACATCATCGCGGCGCACGAGGGGCTGCAGGGCGAACTGCGGGCCGCCGGCATGGAATGGCTGGGCGCGCGCCTGGCCGACACGCCGGCCGCCCGCACCATCGCCCAGACCGCCGAGGGCCAGGTGGTCCACGACGGGCCGTTCGCCGAGACCAAGGAGCAACTGGCCGGCTTCTACCTGATCGAGGCGCCCGACATGGCCGCCGCCGAGGCCTGGGCGCGGAAGATCCCGCAGATCGTGGGCGGCAAGGTCGAGGTCCGGGCGGTGGTCTACAACCCCTGCTGAGCGCCGGCCAAAAAACTTGCGGGTGAATGTCGAGTCCGGCGAGGCTGCCCCGTCTCTGATCCGAGACCGAGGCGGCGCCTCCGCCGGCCTGGTCGTCGAGGAGGATCGATCCATGCAATACGCCCTGCTGATCTACGAGGACGAAGCCGTCTATCGCGACGAGAACGGCCGCGCCTGGCAAGACATCATCGCCCAGCACGAAGCTTTCGCCGCCGAGCTGGTCGAGAAGGGTCTGATGCGCGGTGGCGCGGGCCTGAAGACCGCCAACACCGCCACCACCGTGCGCCGGGCCAACGGCCAGTGCGGCCTGCACGACGGGCCGTTCGCCGAGAGCAAGGAGCAGCTGGGCGGCTTCTACCTGATCGAGGCGCCCGACCTCGACGCCGCCCTGGCCTGGGCCCGCAAGCTGCCGCTGTCGGGCGACGGCTCGGTCGAGGTGCGGCCGGTGATCGACGGGACGACGTAAGCATTTTCGAGGCAAGTGGACGCCGGTTCGCGTGAAGAAAATGCGCCAAGACAAAGCGCCGTCCATGGGCAAGGGTCTCCTCGACCAGGCGGCGCGGACGCACGGTGGGCGGGTGATCGCCGCCCTGGCCGCCAAGTTCCGCGACCTGGACCTGGCCGAGGAGGCGTTCGCCGAGGCCTGCCTGAACGCGGCCCAGGCCTGGCCGAAAGACCCTAAGGAAGGCGGGGGGGAGCCCCGCGACCCGGCCGCCTGGCTCTACAGCGTCGCCCAGCGGCGGGCGCTGGACATGCTGCGGCGGCGCGGCGTGCGGAGCCGGCTGGTCCCCGACCCGCCGCCGCCGCCCCCCAGCGCGGAGGACGCGATGATCGACGATGCGCGCCTGATCCCGGACGAGCGGCTGCGGCTGATCTTCGTCTGCTGCCACCCGGCCGTCGCGCCCGACGCCCGCGCGGCCCTGACCCTGCGCCTGGTCTGCGGGCTGTCGACCCAGGAGATCGCCCGGGCCTTCCTGGTGTCCGAACCGACCCTGGCCCAGCGCCTGGTGCGGGCCAAGCGCAAGATCGCCCAGGCCGGCATCGCCTTCGAGGTGCCCGGTCCGGAAGCCTGGCCCGAGCGGATCGGGGCGGTGCTGTCGACCCTGGAGATCGCCTACGCCAAGGCCCACGAGGACGCGGCCGGCGCGGGCCAGCACGCCGGCTACGCCCAGGAGATGCTGGACCTGACCGCCGTCCTGGCCGACCTGCTGCCCAATGAGCCGGAGTGCCTGGCCTTCGCCGCCCTGGTCCGCTACGCCGAGGCCCGCCGCCCGGCCCGGCTGGACGACAGCGGAGCGATGACGCCGTTGTCGGAACAGGATCCGGCCCTGTGGCGGTGGCCGCTGATCGTCGACGCCGAAAACCTGCTGCGCCGCGCCGCCCGCTGGCGGCGGCCCGGACCGCGCCAGCTTCAGGCGGCCATCCACGCGGCCTGGTGCTCGCGCGCCGGCCTGGACGAGCCGCCGCCCTGGCCCGCCGTGCTGGCTCTCTACGACGCCCTGCTGCGATGGCGCGACGACGCGGTGGTGCGGCTGAACCGCGCCGTGGCGGTGGCCGAGATCTCGGGACCCGCCCTGGCCCTGGCCGAGGTCGACTGGCTGGACTCGACCGCCTTTCGCGACTTCGGCCCGTTCCACGCCGTGCGCGCCGACCTGCTGGCCCGGCTGGGCCGCGGCGCCGAGGCCCTCGCCGCCTATGACCGCGCCCTGGCCCTGGACCCCGCCCCGGCCGAGCGGTTGTGGCTGGAGCGCAGGCGAGGGCAGGCGGCCCATCTCTAAAACCGCTCATCCCGGCGAATGCCGGGATCCAGATCCCGTAGCGGTGGGGCTGACGGGACGAGCTCAGAGCATTCTGGAGGCCATCTCAGCCTTTCCATCTGGGTCCCGGCGTTGGCCGGGATGAGCGGACAATGAGGGATGGTGGATTGCCACCCGCCACGGCCTGGTTAACACTTCGACTCATGGATGGGACGCAAGAGACCCAAGCGCCGTTCCGCGACGCCCGCTACGCGCCCCGGGCGCTTGACGTCGAACGACGCGGCGACGTCCTGATCCTGCGCAATCCCACGCCCTATTCCAAAACCGTCCAGACCGTGACCGCGCCGCTGGTCCGCTGGGCGTCGCAGACCCCGCACCGCGTCTGGCTGGCCGAGCGGCCGGCGGCCGGGGCAGAGGGCTGGCGAACCGTGACCTATGCCGAGGCGGCCGATCAGGTCGCCCGCCTGGCCGGCGGTCTTTCCAGGCTTGATTCGGGAAAGGGGGGGCTGTCGCGCGGCAAGCCCCTGCTGATCCTGGCCCGCAACGGGATCGACAACGCCCTGGTCGGCTACGCGGCCATGAGCCTGGGCGCGCCGATCGCCCCGGTCTCGCCGCAGTACGGCCTGAAGGGCGCGGACCTCTCCCGCCTGGCCTTCGCGGTCGAGCGGCTGAAGCCGGCGGCGGTCTATGTCGACGACGCCGAGGCCTTCGCCGACGCCCTGGCCGCGCCGTTCCTGGCCGGCCTGCCGGTCGTGGCCAGCCGCAACGCCCGCGATGGCGACGTGGGGTTCGAGACCTTGGCGGCCGGCGATCCGGTCCCGCCCGCCTGCCGGCCCGACGACGTCGCCAAGCTGCTGCTGACCTCGGGCTCGACCGGCCTGCCCAAGGCGGTGATCTGCACCCACGCCAATGTCGCGCTGAACGCCGCCCAGATCGCCGCCTGCTACGAGGACCCCGACCCGCCGGTGCTGGTCAATTCCGCGCCCTGGAGCCACAGCCTGGGCGCCAACGCCATCCTGCACATGGTGCTGCACCGGGGCGGGACCCTGTACATCGACGCCGGCCAGCCGGTGACCGGCCGCTTCGACGAGACGATCCGCAACCTGCGCGAAGTGGCGACGACCTATCACAACATGGTCCCGGCCGGCTGGGGCCTGCTGGTCGGCGAGCTGGAGCGCGACCACGCCCTGGCGGCCCGGTTCTTCGAGAAGGTGCGGGTGCTGCAGTACGGCGGGGCGTCGATGGCCCAGTCGATCCTGGACCGGGTCCAGGCCGTGGCGCTGCGCACGATCGGCTGCCGGGTGACCTTCGCGGCCGGCTACGGCGCCACCGAGACCGGCCCGACCGCCTGCAACATTCACTGGCTGAACGCCCGCTCGGGCATGGTCGGCCTGCCCACGCCCGGCACGGCGGTCAAGCTGGTCCCGGTCGCCGACGGTCCGCCCGACAAGTTCGAGATCCGGGTCAAGGGCCCGCAGGTCTCGCCCGGGTATCTGGACATGCCCGAGGCCTCGGCGGCGGCGTTCGACGAGGACGGCTTCTACCGGCTGGGCGACGCGGCCAAGCTGGCCGACCGGCTGAACCCCTCGGCGGGCCTGGTGTTCGACGGACGGCTGGTCGAGAACTTCAAGCTGGCCAACGGCACGTTCGTGGTGGCCGGCGCCCTGCGGGTGGCGGCGGTCTCGGCGATCGCCGGGGCGGTGTCGGACGCCGTGGTCTGCGGCGAGGGGCAGGCCGGCGTGGGGCTGATGCTGTTCCTCGACCCCAAGGCCTGTCTGCGGATCGGCGAGCCCGAGGCGGTGAAGGCGGCGGTCCGCGCCGGGCTGGAACGGCTGAACAGCCTGGCCAAGGGCGGCGGCAAGGTGACCCGCGCGCTGATCCTGGACGGCCCGCCCGATGCGGCGTCCGGCGAGCTGACCGACAAGGGCTACATCAACCAGGCCATGGCCCGGGAACGGCGGCCGGCGGAGCTGGCGCGGCTGTTCGCGGACGAGCCGGATGACGGGGTGATGGTGTTTTCCTGAATCAGGCCCTCCCCCTGTGGGGGAGGCGGCCGAAGGCCGGTGGGGGGAGTCTTAGGATCGTCGGTCCCGGACCCGGCCGTCATCCGACCGCTCCCCCCTCCGTCGGCTACGCCGACACCTCCCCCACGGGGGGAGGACCTTCCATGAGCGCCCGCACCACCCCCACGCAGATCAGCATCTGCCCGAAATAGTACAGCCCCCACACCGCCAGCCCGACCGTGAAGCTGTCCGGCCAGGGTCCGCCTCGGCCGAAGATCAGCAGGTCGGAGACCACGAACATCAGCGCGCCCGCGCCGACTCGATGGCGCGGGAACCGGCTGAGCCAGGCGGTCGCCGCCATCAGCGCCAGGCCCAGGCTGTAGAACGCCACGCCCGGCGCGCCAGCCCGGTCGGCGGGCAGCAGGAAGGCGACGGTCACCACGGCCGGAACCAGCACGAGCGCCAGGGCCAGTTGGCTGCGGGCGGGCTTCGGTCGCCGGTTGCGCAGATAGAGGCCGATGGCGACCAGGTGTCCGGCCAGGAAGGCCAGCGCCCCGACCGTCAGTCCGGCCGCGCCCAGCAGCACGTCGCCCAAGGCGCCGAAGGCCATCACCGCGACCAGCAGCCAGCCGTTCAGGCTTCTGGCGTTCAGGGCGGCGTAGACCGCCAGCAGTCCCACGCCCAGGCCCTTCCAGGTCAGTTCGACGACCTGCGGCAGGCCCCGGTCCCAGGCCGCGACATAGCTGACCCCGGCCAGGATCGAGGCGATCAGCACGGCCTTCGCCAGGCGTTCGGTCTGGTTGGTTGTTTGAGACATCGCTTCCCCCTGGGCCGGTCCGCTCTTCGGCGGCGCTTCGGCGCGGGCCAGACTGCGACAGGCGCCAGGGTCCGCGCAACCTTCCCTCACCGTCATCCTCGGACCAAGTCCGAGGATGACGGGGGTTTGGGTCGCGGATCTTCGTGCATCGAACCCGCAACCAGCGTTGGCGCGCCCGACGAAATGTCGGAAGCCACCCTGGCCGACAACGGCGTCACCGCCTGTTTCGCCAATCCCGGCACCAGCGAGATGCAGTTCGTCGCGGCTCTGGACCGCGAGCCGCGGATGCGCAGCGTGCTGTGCCTGTTCGAGGGCGTGGCGACCGGGGCGGCCGACGGCTACGGGCGGATGACCGGGACGCCGGCCTGCACCCTGCTGCATCTGGGTCCCGGCTACGCCAACGGCGCGGCCAACCTGCACAACGCCCGCCGCGCCTTCACCCCCACGGTCAACGTGATCGGCGACCACGCGACCCATCATCGCCAGTACGACGCGCCGTTGAATTCAGACATCGCCGCCCTGGCCGCGCCCAACGCCATCTGGGTCAGGTCGGCCGACAGCGCTGATTCGGTCGGGCCGCTGGCCGCCGAGGCCGTGGCCGCCAGCTTCGGCGCGCCGGGCGGCGCGGCCTGCCTGATCCTGCCCGCCGACAGCGCCTGGAACGAGACCGACACCGCCGGGCCGGTGATCGCGCGGCCGCGCTTCCGCGCCCCGGACCCGGCCGCCGTCGCCGCCGTCGCCAAGGCCCTGAAGGCCGCCGCCAAGCCGGTCCTGCTGCTGGGCTCGGGCGCGTGCGGCGAAGCCGCCGTCGCCGCCGCCGGACGGATCGCGGCCACCGGCGTCCGCGTGCTGACCGACACCTTCACCGCCCGCCAGGCGCGCGGCGAAGGGCGCTTCCGGCCCGACAAGCTGCCCTATTTCGGCGAGCAGGCCCTGAAGGACCTCGACGGCGTGGACCTGATGGTGCTGGTCGCCACCACCGAACCGGTGGCCTTCTTCGCCTATCCCGACCGGCCCAGCGTGCTGGTTCCCGACGGCTGCGCGACCTTGACCCTGAGCGACCGCGGAACCGACGCGGCCGCCGCGTTGGACGCGCTCGCCGAGGTGTTGGGCGCGCCGGCCGCCGGGGCCGTCGAGCCCTACGCCAAGCCGCCGGCCCCGGCCGGAAAGCTGGACGCCTGGGCGATGGGCGCGGCCATCGCCCGCCACATGCCGACGGGCGGGATCATCTCCGACGACGCGGTGACCGCCGGCTTGCCGATCTTCACCCAGACCCGCAACGCCCGGGCCCACGACTGGCTGTCCCTGACCGGCGGGGCGATCGGCCAGGGCATCCCGTTGGCCATCGGCGCGGCCGTGGCCTGCCCGGACCGCAAGGTGTTGAGCCTGAACGGCGACGGGGCGGGGATGTACACGGTGCAAGGGCTCTGGACGATCGCCCGCGAGAAGCTGGACGTCACCGTGGTGGTGTTCGCCAACCACGCCTACCGCATCCTCGGCATCGAGATGGTCCGCACCGGCGGCGGCGAGCCGGGCCCGGCGGCGTCGCGGCTGCTGGACCTGTCGGACCCGCGCATCGACTGGGTGTCGGTGGCGGGCGGGCTGGGCCTGCCGGCCGAGCGGGTCGAGACGGCCGAGGCGTTCGACGAGGCCATGGCGCGGGCGATGCGCGAGCCGGGGCCGCATTTCATCGAAGCGGCGATGCGGTAGGACGCCCCCTCCGTCGGGCTTTGCTCGCCACCTCCCCCG
This sequence comes from Caulobacter sp. Root1455, assembly GCF_001426905.1. Classification (GTDB taxonomy): domain Bacteria; phylum Pseudomonadota; class Alphaproteobacteria; order Caulobacterales; family Caulobacteraceae; genus Caulobacter. The sequence goes on along the minus strand of NZ_LMFQ01000001.1, from coordinate 329,096 downwards.
TTTCACGGGTGAGGAGAAGTGATCCGCGCCGTCCTTTCCTCACCCGTGAAAACGGGGGAGGTGGCGCGATGCGAATACGCATCGTGACGGAGGGGGCGTCCTGCTCTGCCCCGATCTAACCCGGCAACCTCAGCACCGCCCTCAGCCCGCCCATCGGCGAGCGCTGCAGCGTCAGCTCGCCGCCCAGCCCCCGCGCCATGTCGCGGGCGATGGCCAGGCCCAGGCCCACGCCCTTCTCGTTCTGGTTCCGCGACTCGTCCAGGCGGTTGAACGGGCGGAAGGCCTCCTCGTGGCGGTCGTCGGGGATGCCGGGGCCGTCGTCGTCGACGAAGATCCACACCCCGCCGGTCGGGGCGGCGGTGGAGGACACCCGCACGGTCTCGCCATGCGAGGCGGCGTTGTCGATCAGGTTGGCCAGGGCGCGCTTGAAGGCCTGGGGCCGAAGGGTGGCCGACAGGTCGTCGCCGATCGACACCTCGACCCTGGCGCCGGCCCGCTGAGCGCCCTCGCAGACGCCCTCGATCAGCGGCCGCAGCATGACCTGCCGCGCTTCCTCGCCGCCCTCGCCGCGCGCGAAGGCCAGGTACTCGTCAATCATGTGCTCCATTTCGGAGAGGTCGCGGGCCATGGCCTCCAGCTGCGGGCTGGGTTCGGCCAGGGCGATCTCCAGCTTCAGCCGGGTCAGGGGCGTGCGCAGGTCGTGGCTGACGCTGGCCAGCAGGGCGGTGCGCTGCTCGATATGGCGCTGGATGCGGGCCTTCATGGCCAGGAAGGCCGTCGCCGCCTGGCGCACCTCGCGCGCGCCGTGCGGCTTGAAGGCCGCCTGGTCGATGCCGCGCCCGAAGGCGTCGGCCGCGTCGGCCAGGCGCTCGATGGCCCGCACCTGGTTGCGGATGAACAGGATCGCCACCGCCGTCAGCAGCAGGGTGGCCACCACCATCCACAGGATGAAGATGTGGCCCTGGGTGGCGAAGGCCCGGTCGCGCGGGGCGATGATCCGCAGCACGCCCTCCTTGACCTGCACGCGGATGTCGACGTGGCCGGGATAGCGGGTGGTGTCGAACCAGAACGGGTCGTCCAGCCGGTCGTCCAGGGCCGTGCGCAGCGAGCGGTCCAGCGAGGCGAACAGCGACGGCCGCTGGCCGGTCGGCAGCTTGCGGCCTTTCTGCAGGGCGATCGACAGCGACATCGACTCCTCGGCCCGCTCGGCCATCTTGTCCAGCGCCTCGGGCGAGGGGTCGTCCTTGTAGGTCTGCACCGCCCAGGCGACGTCGCCGGCCAGGCCCTCGGACAGGCGGCTGGTGACGGTCTCCCAGTGGGCGTCGAAGAACGCCCAGGTGACGGCGATCTGCATCACCGCCACGGGCAGGACGATGATCAGCAGCGAGCGGCCGAACAGCGAGGTCGGCAGCCACCGCTTGATCTGGCGGGGAATGAAGAGGCGCGTGCGGAGCCGGAACATGACTAGGTCCTCCCCCCGTGGGGGAGGTGGCGCGCCTGTTCAAGAAGCCTGTCATCCCGGACGTAGCGCAGCGAAGATCCGGGACCGCCGGAAGCGCTGAGTTCACGCGTCGGTCCCGGATCGGCGCGCTGCGCGCTTGTCCGGGATGACAGGCTTTCTCGTGCGAAAACTATGTGGGGTGCTCCCATCAGTCCGGCGCCAGCCGATAGCCGATCCCGCGCACCGTCTGCAGATAGCGCGGATTCTTTGGATCCGGTTCGATCTTGCGGCGCAGGCGGGTGACCTGGACGTCGACGGCGCGGCCGGTGGCGTCGACGGTGTCGCGGGCCAGCTCCAGGCGGTCGACCGCGGCGTGGGCCGCCTTGGCCAGGCGGCGCAGCAGGGCGACCTCGGCCTCGGTCAGGCGGATCGGCTCGCCGTCACGGGTCAGCTCGCCGCGCTCGGGCTCGAAAGCGCAGGCCCCCAGGCTGAGCGCGCGCGGACCCGACGGCTTGGGCGCGGCGCGGCGCAGGATCGACTCGATGCGCAGCAGCAGTTCGCGCGGCTCGAACGGCTTGGCCAGGTAGTCGTCGGCGCCGTGGGTCAGGCCCTCGATCCGGTCGTTGGTCTGGTCGCGGGCGGTCAGCATCAGGATCGGCGTCTTGCCGGCCTCGCCGCCCCGGGCCCGCAGCCGCCGGGTGAACGAAAAGCCGTCCTCGCCGGGCATCATCACGTCCAGCACCAGCAGGTCGAAGTCCATCGCCCCGGTCAGCCGGTCGGCGTGGGCGGCGTCGGCCGCTGCGCTGACCCGGAAGCCGGCGCGGGTCAGGAACTCCTTGAGCAGGGTGCGGATGCGGTCGTCGTCGTCGACGACCAGCAGGTGGCGCTCGGCGCGTTCGTCTGGGGTCATAGCCCGTCCCGGCGGTTGAGACCGACACCTTGGCGCGGTCCGGCCAGGGCCGCCAGGATTCGGCGCGCCCCGGCCACCCCGTCCAGGCCGCCGGTGCGATAGGCGCGGCCCAGCAGGGTGCGCAGGCGCTCGGCCACCCGGTACTCGAAGGCGATCCCCTCGGGGGTCAGCTCGGCCGGCCGCCGGCGGGCGTCCAGGTCGCCGGCCGCCTTCTGGGCCAGGTTCAGGCGCTGCAGGTCCGACAGGGTCTTGCTGGCTGCCTGTTTGGACAGGCTGGTCAGCCTGGAAAGGTCCTGCACGCCGATGCCGGGCCGGCGGCGCAGCAGAAAGGCGGCGCGCCAGTGCGAGCGGCCCAGGCCCGGTCCCTCGCCCTCCAGCGCCGCGTCGACCGCCGCCCACAGGCCCGCCTCGGCCAGCAGCAGCAGCTCCAGGCCGCCGTCCAGCTGCTCTTCGCCGAGGATCAGGCGCGGATCGGTGGAGCCGCCTGCCATTCCGCCGGGCGAGACGCCCCCCATTGGGGTCCCCGGCGGGCCCGATGAATGCGGCCCGGCCATCAGCTTGCGTCCATTTTATTTGACCTTCCGCGGCTCGGAGCGTCTAAGAACCGGGTTCCAAATAAGGAGGTCTTGGACCGATGTCTCTCGTTCCCTTCGACGATCGCGATGGTTGGATCTGGCTGGACGGCCAGTTCGTCGCCTGGCGGGACGCGAAGGTGCACGTATTGACCCATGGCCTCCACTACGCCTCGTCGGTGTTCGAGGGCGAGCGGATGTATGGCGGCGAGATCTTCAAGCTGACCGAGCATACCGAGCGCCTGTTCAAATCGGCCGAAATCCTCGATTTCAAGATCCCCTTCACGGTGGAGCAGATCGATGAGGCGTGCAAGCAGACCGCGGCCAAGAACGGCCTGACCGACTGTTATGTCCGGCCCATCGCCTGGCGCGGCAGCGAGATGATCGGTGTTTCGGCGCAGCAGACCAAGATCCACGTGGCCGTCGCCGTGTGGGAATGGCCCAGCTATTTCGACCCGGCGACCAAAGCCAAGGGCATCCGCCTGACCTGGGCCAAGTACGACCGTCCCGCGCCGAACACGATCCCGACCGCCGCCAAGGCCGCCGGGCTCTACATGATCTGCACCATCTCCAAGCACGCCGCGGAGAAGGAAGGTTTCGCCGACGCGATGATGGTCGACTATCGCGGCTATGTCGCCGAGGCGACCGGCGCCAACGTGTTCTTCGTCAAGGACGGCGTGCTGCACACCCCGACCCCGGACTGCTTCCTGAACGGCATCACCCGCCAGACGGTGATCCAGATCGCCAAGTCGCGCGGGATCCAGGTGGTCGAGCGCCACATCGAGAAGCACGAGCTGGCCGACTTCACCGAGTGCTTCATCGTCGGCACCGCCGCCGAGGTCACCCCGGTATCGGAGATCGGCGAGTTCAAGTTCACCCCGGCGGCCCTGTCGCTGTCGCTGATGGACGAGTATGCGCGCCTGGTGCGGCGGGAGCTGGTGCCGGCGTAAGGCTGGCGGCTTTGGCTGAATGAAATGATCCCGGAGCGGCTTGGCTGCTCCGGGATTTTTTGTGTTTCGGCGGCTAACACTTGCCCCCTACGGGCCGCTTCGCGGCCGGCTTCCCCCACAGGGGGAAGAGGAGCGAGAGCGCGGCCTCCGCCCCCCATGGGGGCGGACAGACGGCGAAGCCGTCAGGTGGGGGCAAGTGGGTGAGCCTACCCCGCCACCTTCGCCTCAAGCTCCGCCAGCCGCGCCCGGGTCGAGGCCAGGTCCGCCCCGAACCGGGCCGGATCGGCCGCCGCCAGCCGGGCCGCCACGTCGTAGCTCTCGCGGTACAGGTCCAGGGCCCGCATCCGATGTCCCCGGTCCTCGCGCAGGTCGGCCAGGCGTTCCAGCGACACCGACAGAGCCCGGCGGGCGTTGGGGTCGGCGGCTTCGCGGCCGCCGTGCGAGCGGCGCAGGGCCAAGGCCTCCTCGAAGGCCGACAGGGCGTCGTTCAGGCGGCCCTCCATCTCGGCCACGTCGCCGACGCCCGACAGGGCGCTGGCCAGAAGTTCGTCGGCGGCGAAATCGTCAGGCTGGGCGGCGCGGACGGCGCGGGCGTAGCTGACGGCTTCGTCATAGGCCTCGGCGGCCTCGTCCAGCCGGCCCTGGCCGCGCGCGAAGTCGCCCAGGTCGCGGCGCGACAGGGCCTTCTCCCGATCATCGCCGGCCAGGCGCAGCAGGCGGTTCAGCGTCTGGGCGGCCTGGGACCAGGCCTCCTGGCGGCTCAACGCCACAAGGCGGGCGCGGAGGTCCTCGAAGGTCTCGACGGGCGCCGGCGCGGGCGTCGCCATGGCGGAGGCCGCGATGATGGGCGCGACGATAGGGGGCGCGACGATCGGCGCGTGTTCGGGTTCGGGCGCCGCAGCGGCCTCGACGGCCATGACCGGCGCGGCGACCAGGGACGGCTCCAGGTCGACCGGCGCCGGCTTGCGCCGCGACTTGCGCTTGGGGCGCGGGGTCAGGGCGGCGACGAGCAACACGGCCCCCGTGATCGCCGCCGCCCAGCCCACGAACGGGCGGTGTGGCTCGAAAGGCCCGAGATCGAGGTTCTGCGCCCAGTCCCCCAGGACGCCCAGACCCGCGATGACGTACCCCGATGTCGCCAGGATCACCCCGAGGATGATCCCTACGAGTCGAGCCATCATGTCACCCCCTTCATGACCGCGTTCGTAAGGAGCGGAAGGTCAGCCCAGCGCCGCCCCCGCGTCGAGGCGTCTCAACCGCCAGGGGAAGGCCCGGCGTGAAGCGACGCGTTTGCGGGCGCCACGCGACGTGGGCGCCTTGGAAACGGCCACGCTTAGCGGAAATGGGCGTCAGATCAACCAGGTGGTCGGCCGCGGATAGGCCTCGCCCTTCAGCAGATAGACCAGGCCCATGATGCAGCGGGCCGCGAAGAAGACGCCGATCGCGCCCATGATCGCGCCGCCGACCATCAGCATCGGGATGCCGATCAGCAGCACCGCCAGGATCAGGCCGAAGAAGAACATGGCCGCGCCGATCAGGAACCACCCGATCGACATCCAGAAGGTGCGGATGGCGAAGGTGTAGTGGCTGGCGTTGATCGGCCCGGCCGTCTCGCGATTGACGTAGGCGACGATCAGCCCGACCAGGAAGGTCAGGCCGTTGGTGAAGCCCAGCAGGTACAGGGCGTAGACCACGATCGGCAGGATCTTGTCTTCCTCGACCCGGTCCGAAGGCGAGGCGGGGGCGGTTTGGGCGGCGTCGCTCATCAGATCATCCAGTTGCGGGGCGTGGGATAGGGCTGAACCTTCAACAGCCAGGACAGGCCGAGGACGCATCGCACCGCGGTCCAGACCCAGACCGCCGGCAGGATCACGAAGCCTATCCCCACCGGGGTCAGCACCAGGCCGATCAAGCCGAACAGCAGCGACAGCCAGAACGTGCGGATCTGGAAGACGTAGTGGCTCCGCAGCCATTCGGGCGCGGCGTCCTTGCTGACATAGGCCAGGATCACGCCGACAAAGCCCGTCAGGCCGGCCGAGATCAGTCCGGCCAGATACAGGGCGTAGACCACCAGCGGCATGGTCTTGTCGTCCTGCAGGGCGGGCGGGACGGCGGGGTCGGCGGCGGGATCGGTCTGGCTCATGGAACGATGGTCGTCAATTCCGGCCCGCAACGCAAATGAAGGTGCTGTAAGGGGGGCAAAACGTTCGTCATCCTCGGCTTGTTCCGAGGATGACGGGTAGTGGGGAACGGTTGAGGAGCGCTACCCGCTGGGCAGCAGGTCGTCCGGCAGCGCGTGCGGGTCCAGGCCCTGGCCGCGCCCCAGCCAGGGCAGGGCGGCGGCCAGCAGGATCAGCAGGAAGGCCATGCGCGCGGCGATGGCGATGGCGACACCGCCCATGCCGGGACTGAAGGCGAACAGCAGCATCACCACCGTGCCGAAGCCCAGCAGCCCCATCACCCAGGTCAGGCTCTCGCGCGGGGCCATGACCCCGGCCAGTTCGAAACGGGCTCGCGGGGCCAGGTCGGCGGCCACCGCCGCCACGGCGCGGGCGAACAGCGAGAAACCGGCCAGCCGGTCGTCGAACCGGCCGGGGCCGAGATAGCTCTGGGCGGTCAGGATCGCCTTGCGGCGGCCGAACACCAGGGTCAGCACCCGGCGACGCCCGCCCTCGCGCGGCTTGGCCAGGCGGAAGGCGGTCAGGCCGGAAAGCGCGAAGCGCTGCTCGCGCGGGCCGCGGCGTTCGACCAGCTCCGCGCCCTCCAGGGTCCAGACCGTCTCGGGCTGGAACGGAGAAAGACGGGCGCTGTGGCCCAACCCGCTTTTTGGGGGCGCGCTCACCCCCGGACGGCGGTGATTTCCACCCCGGCCGCGGCGGCGTGGGGGGCGAGGGCCAGGGGCTTTTCGACCCGCACCCGGGCGCGGGTCACGCGGCTGTCGGCGAAGCTGGCTTGGGCCAGGCGTTCGGCGAAGGTCTCGACCAGGTCTATATGGCCCTCGGCGGCGATAGCTTGCGCGGCCTGCAGGATGGTCTCGTAATTGACGGTGTCGCCCAGCGCTTCGCAGTGGCTGGCGGCGACGTCGAGCTCGACATCGATGACCAGGGGCTGCTGGCGGCCGTGCTCGTGGTCATAGACCCCGATCCAGGCGTCGACCTTCAGGCCGCGCACGAACACCTTGGTGACGATCACCCGGGCCGAAGTTGGCTGGGGCGCTTCGTTCGGGGCTTTGAGGGGGTGAGCGGCCAAGGCGAGACTCTCAGGAACCGATGATGTCCGGCGTCCGCCAGCCCAGATGCTGACCCGCGTCGACCGCGATCATCTGGCCCGTGACCGCCGTGGCGTCAATGAGGTAGCGCAGCGCGGCCGTCAGGTCGTCCAGCGAAACGGGGCGGGCCAGGGGGGTGCCGGCCGCCTCGCGCTCGAACTCGCCGGGGGCCTGGTGGACCGAGGCCAGGGCCGGGCCGGGGGCAATGGCGTTGACGCGGATGCGCGGCGCCAGGTCCTGGGCCATCGTCCGGGTCGCCCACCAGAGGCCGGCCTTCGCCAGGCTGTAGCTGAAGAACTGGGGATTGGGCCGCAGCACGCGCTGGTCGACGATGTTGACGATCTGGCCGTCTCGGCCCTCCGGCAGGGCGGCGGCGAAGGTCTGGGCCAATACGATCGGAGCCCGCAGGTTGGCGTCCAGATGGGCGTCCCAGCTGGCGCGGCTGGCGGTGGCCAGACGGTCGTCCTCGAAGGTCGAGGCGCTGTTGATCAGCAGGGCGACGGGGCCCAGGGCCTGGGCGGCACGGCCGACCAGGGCGGCGGTCTGGGCCTCGTCCGTCAGTTCGGCGTCGAGGATGACGGCCCGGTGGCCCAGGGCCGAGATCTCGTCGGCGACGGCCTGGGCCTCGTCTTGAGCCGTGCGGTAGTGGACGGCGACGTCGAACCCGGCCCGCCCGGCCTCCAGGGCCAGGGCGCGACCGATCCGGCGGCCGGCGCCGGTGACCAGGGCCGCGCCGCGCGTGTCCATGGTCTTAGTCGAAACGGCCGAACTCGAACTTGTTGAGGGCCAGGATGACCACCAGGAAGATGGCGATGATGCCGATCGCGATCATGGGCGCGGGTCCGTATGTGAAGACTGAAAGATGATGCGGGCTTTAGCGGTGCGCGAGGCTGGCTGCAAGGTTGATCGAGGCCGGCGCCGTGCGTCCTTCGAGGCTCCGCTTCGCTTCGCACCTCAGGATGAGGGCATCAGCAGCGCCGCCCGCACAAAGTTCCTCATCCTGAGGCGCCCGCGCAGCGGGCCTCGAAGGACGCACGGCGCCGGCCTCGGGGATGACAGCCGAGGGGGCGAACCCTAAGCTCGACCCCATGCTCTGGCGTCGCCGTGTCGAACCGTTCACCCGCCCCCTGGTCTATGCGTGGTTCCGCTTCAGGCGCGGCCTGACGCTGGGCGTGCGGGGCGTGGTCACCGACGAGGAAGGCCGGGTGCTGCTGATCGAGCACACCTATGTCCACGGCTGGCACCTGCCCGGCGGCGGGGTCGAGCGCGGCGAGACGGCCGAGACCGCCGTGATCCGCGAACTCCAGGAAGAAGCGGGAATCCGGGTGATCGGGCCCATGACCCTGGTCTCGGCCCATAGCAACGAACGCCATCACCCCGGCGACCACGTGCTGGTCTACCGCGTCCACGCCTGGGAGCCCTGCGCTTCGAGCGCGCAAGGCGAGATCCACCGGGTCGGCTGGTTCGCCCTGGACGCCCTGCCCGACGACGTGACGCCGGGCAATCGGCGGCGGATCGCCGAGGTCTTCCACGCCGTCGACCGCGATCCCCAATGGTGAGATGAGAGATGACTCGACGATCAGGCCTTCCCCAGTGATCAACGATCATTAAAATGGATGTTTGAATGAGGGCCGCCGTCCGCCGGACGTGAACGGCCCCAGCCCGGAGGAGCACGGCATGCGCGACTACCTGAAGTTCTACATCGACGGTCAGTGGGTCCAGCCCAAGGGCTCCAAGACCGTGGACGTGATCAATCCGGCCACCGAACAGGTCGCCGGCCGGGTGACCCTGGGCACGGCCGAGGATGTGGACCTGGCGGTCCGCGCGGCCCGCAAGGCCTTCCCCAGCTACTCCCAGACCAGCCGCGAGGAGCGCGTCGATCTGCTCGAGCGGATCATCGCCGAGTACCAGAAGCGCTTCGAGGACATGGCCAAGGCCATCACCGAGGAGATGGGCGCTCCGTCGTGGCTGGCCCAGCGGGCCCAGGCGGCCATGGGCATCGCCCACGTCCAGACCGCGCTCCAGGTTCTCAAGGACTACAAGTTCGAGGAAGACCGCGGCACGACCCGGCTGGTCAAGGAGCCGATCGGCGTCTGCGCCTTCATCACCCCGTGGAACTGGCCGGTCAACCAGATCGCCTGCAAGGTCGCCCCGGCCCTGGCCGTCGGCTGCACCATGGTGCTCAAGCCCTCGGAAGTGGCCCCGTTCTCGGCCTGGATCTGGACCGAGATCCTGGCGGCCGCCGGCGTGCCGGCCGGCGTGTTCAACCTGGTCAACGGCGACGGCCCGACCGTGGGCGCGGCGCTCAGCTCGCATCCGGAAGTCGACATGGTGTCGTTCACCGGCTCGACCCGGGCCGGCATCGAGGTGGCCAAGAACGCCGCCCCGACCGTCAAGCGCGTGCACCAGGAGCTGGGCGGCAAGAGCCCCAACATCATCCTCGACGACGCCGACTTCCAGAAGGCGGTCGGCGGCGGCGTGGCCTCGGTGATGATGAACTCGGGCCAGTCCTGCAACGCCCCCACGCGCATGCTCGTGCCCCAGAAGCGCATGGACGAGGTGATCGCCATCGCCAAGGCCGCCGCCGAGGCTCACACGGTCGGCGACCCGAACGGCAATTCCAAGCTGGGCCCGGTGGTCTCCGAGGTGCAGTGGAACAAGATCCAGGGTCTGATCCAGAAGGGCGTCGACGAGGGCGCGACCCTGGTCGCGGGCGGCCCCGGCAAGCCGGAGGGCCTGGAGACCGGCTACTATGTCAAGCCGACGGTGTTCGCCAACGTCACCCCGGCCATGACCATCGCCAAGGAAGAGATCTTCGGCCCGGTTCTGGCCATCCTCGGCTATGACGGCGTCGACCAGGCGGTGGCGATCGGCAACGACACCGAATACGGCCTGGCCGCCTATGTCTCCGGCAACAACGAGGCCGAGGTGCGGGCCGTGGCGTCCAAGCTGCGGGCCGGACAGGTGATCCTCAACGGCGCCGGCCCCGACCTGATGGCCCCGTTCGGCGGCTACAAGATGAGCGGCAACGGCCGCGAATGGGGCGACCACGCGTTCGGCGAGTTCCTGGAGACCAAGGCCGTGCTGGGCTACGGAGCCAAGGCGGCGGCGGAGTAGCTTCCTTCTCTCCTTGCGGGAGAAGGTGTCAGCCGTAGGCTGACGGATGAGGGGGCGCACCGGCGGAAGCCGTGCGGCCCCTTCTTCGTCTGGCGTTTGAGAGACCCCTCATCCAACCTCCTTCGGAGGCCACCTTCTCCCGCAAGGGGAGAAGGGTCCTTCTAAAGCGCGTCGATCTGCTTCTGCAGGCGCTTGGCCCCGAGCTGGTTCAGCCACCAGACCCCGCCGAACACCAGGACGACGAAGGCGCTGGCCAGCAGGATGCCCAGGTGGTCCATGGCCAGCGACCGGCCCTCCACGTGCGACTGGAACCAGCGGCCCATCATCAGCAGCACCATGCCCGGCGCGAACGGCGCCATGTACCACCGGCCCACCGAGCGCAGGGCGTCGCGCTGGCGGATCAGCGTCTGCCGATGGAAGTCGCGCAGGGCCTCGCCGGCCTCCGGGATCGCCCCCATCCCGGTGCGCCGGTGCATCTGCCAGCCCACGAAGATCGTGGCCGCGATGATCAGCGCCGCGCCGGCCTGCATCATCCAGCTTTCGCGATGCAGCAGGACAGGCGCGAAGAACAGGATCACCACGACCGACGCGGCGTATTCCCGGACATTGCGCCAGAGAACCTTGCTTTTCAGGGTCCGCGCCTTCTGGTGGATTTCCGCGAGCGACATAGGTTCGTGCTCCTGAGCTTGGCTCTGCCACAGAGCCTGGGGATCAAAGGGGTCGAGGTCGGAGGGATCACCGCTCATCGGGATCTCCCTGGTTGAAGCGATTGGCCTGGTTGATGCGGCTGGCCAGAACGGCCTTGAGCCGGTGCAGCTTGGTGGCGACCGCGCCGGGCGACAGGCCGCAGACCTCGGCGACGGCCTTGGCCTCCAGGCCCTCGAGATAGAGCATCACGATCTGCCGGTCCGGCGGGACCAGGGCCCGGATCAGCGCCGTCAGCCGGGCCAGGGCGTGGCTGTCGGCGGCCCGCGCCTCGGGATCGGGCTGGGTCGGATCGCCCCGGACGGCCAGTTCGTCGAGGGTCAGCAGCTTGTCGGGCCGAGACCGCCGCCGCTTCTGGCCGTGCGAGATCGCCACGTTGTGGGCCACGCGATAGACCCAGGTCCGCTCCGAACAGCGCCCGTCATAGCGCGCGAAGCTGCGCCAGACGGCCAGGTGGATGTCCTGCAGCAGGTCCCGGCGCTGGTCCGCGTCGGCCTCGTAGGCCCGCGCCAGCCGCTCCAGCGCCGCGCCGAGGCTGGCCGCCGCGCGGGCGTAACGCTCGTCCTGAAGCGTCCGCGATGGGGGTTGGTTGGCGCCGTCCATATCCAGGTAGTCTCGGGCGGCGGACGGATCTTACAAGCCCGGCGTGGGTACAGGCGCATGCCGCCTGTCCCCGTTCCGTGATCGCTTTACGCTTGGGCACGCTTTACGCGGGCGTCAGGCCGCGTACGCTCTCGGTAAACAACGATAACCGACCGGGAGAGAGCGATATGGACGGCGTCGACAGTCTGGCGGCCGCGCGCGATCCGAGCACCGCGCCCTTCAAGCCCCTGCCGATGAAAGGCGCCGACATCAGCGTCGACCGCCGCGCCGACGGCAGCATCGTCATCACCTCCAACCATGCGCCCGGCGAGGGGCCGCGGACGATCAGCCACCTGCTGGCCGAAAAGGCCGCCGCCCATCCCGACCGGCCCTATCTGCGCCAGCGCGAGCCGGGCCACGGACCCTGGCGCGGCGTGACCTACGCCGAAGCCCTGCGGGCGGTCGAGGGCGTCAGCCAGTGGCTGCTGGACCGGGGCCTGACCGCCGACGACAGCGTGATGATCCTGTCGGGCAACTCGATCGAGCACGCCCTGATGACCTTGGGAGCCTACGGCGCCGGCGCGCCCGCCGCCCCGGTCAGCCCGGCCTACAGCCTGATGTCGGCCGACCACGGCAAGCTCAAGCACTGCTTCGACAAGGTCGCGCCCAAGGTGGTGTTCGCGCAGTCCGGGGTGATGTTCGAGAAAGCCATCGCCACGCTGCGCGCGCTCAAGCCGGATCTGCTGCTGGTCACCGCCGACGGAACCGGCGAGGGCGCGATCGCCTTCGACACGGTGGCCGCCACCGTGCCCCGCGACGTCGCCGCCAAGCGCGAAAGCCTGACGCCGGCCACCGTCGCCAAGTACCTGTTCACCTCCGGCTCGACCGGCATGCCCAAGGGCGTGCCCCAGACCCACGCCATGATGGCGGGCGTCATCGCCGGCCAGGAAGGACTGCGCGCCGACGAGCCCTCGGACGATGTGCCCAACAGCCTGGAATGGATGCCCTGGAGCCATATCTCGGCCGGCAACATCGGCTTCAACGGCGTGCTCTGGTCGGGGGGCACCCTGTGGATCGACGAGGGCAAGCCGCTGCCGGGCATGTTCGAGACCACGATCAAGAACCTCTACGAGGTCTCGCCCGTGGTGTTCGGCTCGGCGCCGATCGCCTTTTCGATGCTGGCCGGGGCGATGGAGGGCGACCCGGTGCTGCGCAAGGCGTTCTTCAAGAACCTGAAATACATGGGCTATGGCGGCGCCACCCTGTCGGACGACGTCTATACCCGCATGCAGGCCCTGGCCGTGGCCGAGACCGGCCATCGCGTGCCGCTGACCACCATGTACGGCGCGACCGAGACCCAGGGCGTCACCGTGGTCCACTGGCTGACCGAGCGGGTCGGGCTGGTCGGCCTGCCGCTGCCGGGCATCGCCCTGAAGCTGGCCCCGGCCGGCGCCAAGTACGAGGTGCGGGTCAAGGGGCCGACGGTGGCCAGCGGCTACCATAAGGATCCGGAGAGGACCGCGGCGGCCTTCGACGAGGAGGGCTTCTACAAGCTGGGCGACGCGGCGCGGTTCGTCGATCCCGAGGATCCGTCCAAGGGCCTGGTGTTCGACGGCCGGGTGACCGAGGACTTCAAGCTGGACAGCGGCACCTGGGTCAGCGTCGGGGTGCTGCGCCCCGACCTGGTGGCCGCCTGCAGCCCCTACATCCACGACGCGGTGATCGCCGGCCAGGACAAGCCGTTCGCCGCCGCCATGGTCTGGCCCTCGCCCGCCGGCCTGGCCGCCCTGGTCGCCGACGAGGGACCGGGCACGCCGCTCGAGAAGCTGACCGCGATCCTGCGCGAGCGGATCGGGGCGTTCAACGCCGCCGCCGGTGGCTCGTCGCGGCGCGTGGCTCGCGTGGCCATCCTGACCGAACCGCCGTCCATCGACGCCGGCGAGATCACCGACAAGGGCTATGTGAACCAGCGCGCGACGCTGGAGCGGCGGGCCAAGGTGGTCGAGGGGCTGTACGCGAAGGAGCCGGGCGAGGGCGTGATCGTGATCTAGCCTTCCGCCCTAACCACCGCTCATCCCGGCGAATGCCGGGATCCAGATCCCAAAGCTGGGTGGCTGATGGGATGAGCTCAGAGTTCGTGGAGCCCACCACACCGCCATTCCATCTGGGTCCCGGCATTCGCCGGGATGAGCGGATTTATTATTGGGTCTCGCTGTCCGTGAACGCCGGCCAGGCCAGCGCCCCGCGATCCAGCACGATGGTCTTGTCCGAATAGCCGCTGGCCATCAGGCCCGCCGGCTTGGCCGGGATCGTCGAGACGCCGCGCGGCCAGCCGTCGCGGATCTCGATCACCGCCACCTCGACCTTGCCGGCCGGTCGGGCGGTGAAGCTCAGCGTGACGCCGTTGGGATCGGGGGCGTGGTAGGACAGGCTGGTCCATTCGCCGGCCTGGGTCGGCAGGGCGATCGGGCGGCCGTTCAGGCGCGGTTCGTCAAGGTCTATGCTGGACCGCAGGCGCAAGGTCAGGACCTCGGCCCCCGCCGTCGGCACGGCGCGGACCAGCAGGCGGTCGCCGGCCCGGTCGATCGACAGCACCGGCCGCTCGACCGGCAGCACGGCGGTCGGGGCCATCCACACCGGTTCGCGGAACAGCGGCGGATAGGCCTGGCGCACCGGCTTGGCGTCATTGTCCGACAGCACCACCGTCGACCAGGGGTCCAGGCGCGGCGCGGGCGAGACCCGCCAGGCCGTGCCGGTCGACAGATCCGCCAGGTGGCTGGCCTCGGCCGGGCGCGGCCGGGTCGGGCCGCCGTCGCCCAGGCCCGCATAGGCCAGCAGCCCGATTCCCGCCGCCACGGCGACGCCGGCGAAGGCCGGGGCCCAGCGATAGGCGGCGAAGTCGAAGGCCAGGGGCAAGAGGGCCGGGGCGGCCAGGATGGCGAACGCCGCCAGCACCGCCGGCTCGGTCAGGCCCACCCCGGCGAAGGTCCAGGCCCCCCAGGCGCCCAGCTGGGCGACCACGGCGACGGCCACGACGCAGACGACCAGGGTCAGGGCCCAGGCCACCCGGCGGTCGCGGGTTCCGCCCACAGCCATGACCAGGGCGGCCACCAGGCTGGCGGCCAGCAGCGGCCAGGCCAGCATCACCGAGCCGCCGGGCGCCAGGACCTGGACCGTGACCGCCAGGGCCAGCACCACCAGCAGCGCGCCCAGCCAGGCGCCGAACACGCCCACGCCCTTGCCCAGGCTCAGCCAGGCCAGGACCACGACAGCGACGCCCAGGCCCAGTCCGACCTGATCGAAGCCGCCGACCAGGCTGCAGGCGCCGCCGGCGAGGAGGGCGGCCACGCTGATCCAGATCCGGCCCCAGATCCCGGCCAGGCCCCGCGCCTGCAGGGTCAGCACGGTCAGGCACATCCCGATCAGCAGGATCCCCGCGCCCGCCAGCAGGGCGTTGAACTGGCCCAGCACCGCGTAGTAGCGCTGCATGTCGGCGATGCCGATCAGCCGGCCGGCCAGGTGCAGGGCCAGGACCGCGCCGGCGGCCAGCAGCAGAAAGCCGGCGATCCCGCGCAGGATCTCGACGGCGGTCACGGCCTTGCCGCGCAGGGCGCGATAACCGGTGAAGACGATCAGCAGCCCGGCCACCGCCAGGATCGCCCAGCCGACATTGACCGGATAGGCCACCAGGCCCCGGGCCAGGACGTCGGAATAGATCAGGTCCGGCGACTTGGCCGGCAGGGTCGCGGCCATGGCCAGGGCCCGGACGGCGGACAAGGCCTGGTCGCCCAGGTTCTGCAGGCTGCCCTGGTTCAGGTGCTCGGGCGTGGCCAGCGGCGTGTGATAGGCCAGCTGGTCGTCGATGAAGGCGAAGTTCAGCCCCGGCAGGCCCTTGCGCAGGGCGTGGCTGAAGTCGGTGTCGTTGGGCATGCGCCGGTAGACGGCCGCGGCCAGCGAGTTGGCGGTCGGCTGGCGGGCGCTCGCGGCATAGAGGCGGATCAGTTCGCCGCTGTCGGCGCCGGTCTGGAACATGGCCGCGCGGCCAGCGTCGCCCCGGGCCTCCATGTTGACCACCACCCCGACGTGGTCGCGCAGCGGATCTCGGGCGAAGAACGCCTCGGCCCCCAGCAGGCCCGGCTCCTCGCCGTCGGTGAACAGGAAGATCACGTCGCGGGCCGGGGTCGGGCCGGCCTTCAGGGCGCGGGCGATCTCCAGGGCCGCGGCGACGCCGGCCGAGTCGTCGGCCGCGCCGGGCGAGTTGGGGACGGTGTCGTAATGGCTCATCACCAGCACGGCCGGGGCGTCGCGGTAGGTCCCGGGCAGGGTGGCGACGATGTTCTGCACCGCGCCGACGGCCATCGAGCGCGGCGCCCACTTGGCCGCGTCGCGCACGCCTTCGCCGGGCCGCACCAGCACCTCCAGCCCCAGGCCGTTGACCCGGCCCAGCAGATGGTCGCGAACCCGGACGATCTCGGCCGAGCCGATCGGATGGGGCTTCTGGCCGATGGCGCGGACGTCGGCCATGGCGCGCGTGGCCGAGAACTGGTCGGCGGGGGCGTTGGCCGGCAGCGGCGGGGGCGTTCGCAGGGCCAGGTTGGCGATCGCCAGGCCCAGCAACAGGCAGACCCACACGCCGAGCAGCCGGACGGTCTTCATGATGCGCCTCCGCAACGAATCCCCCGCCGCAGGGTGGGACGGTTCGGGATTCGTTGAAAGCTTGGCCGGGAACGAATTGGGCCCAAACGAAAAGGGCGACCCGGTCGCCCGGATCGCCCTTCAGGTCTGGACGGCGACGGCGGTGAGGCCGTCGCCGATCACATGCCGGCCTAGAACTTGGCCCGCAGGGTCACGCCGTAGGTGCGCGGCGCGCCGAGGAACGCATCATAGGTGATGGTGTCCAGGGCCGGCTTGTAGACCTTGTTGGTGGCGCTCAGGCCCGACGAGCCCTGCAGGGTGCCGTTGAAGGCGACCTGCTTGTATTCCTCGTCGAGCAGGTTCTGGGCCCACAGTTCGGCCGTCCACTTGTCGTCCGCGTCGCCCAGGCTGACGCGGGCGTTCACGACGGTGTAGGCGTCCTGCATCTTCGGCGGGAACAGGTCGGAGCCGGTGTTGTATTCCGACGAGTACTTCGCGCCGATGTTGAAGCGGGCCTTCAGGGTGTCGCCGACCGGGTGCTCATAGCTGAGCGATCCCGACAGCGAGTACTTGGGGGCCAGCGACAGGTTGCTGCCCGGCAACAGGGCCAGGGCGTTGCCCGGGTCGTTGGGGATCGGCTGGTCGCCGTACTTGGTGTCGGCGTAGGTGAAGCCGCTCTGCACCGACAGGCCGTGCACCGGGGTGAACCAGATGAAGTCGGCGTCGACGCCCTGCGAGGTCACTTCCGGGATCGAGCGCACCACGAACGAGGTGCCCAGGAAGGTGTTCAGCTGGAAGTCGCTGTATTCCTGATAGAACGCCGTCAGGTTCAGCAGCACCGTGCGGTTGAACAGGGTGTTCTTCATGCCGACTTCGTAGCTGTCGACGAATTCGCCCGGGAACGAGGTGTCGTGGATCGGGATGACGCCGTTGCCGCCGCTTTGCTGGCCGTTCGACGACTGGGTGCGGTCGAGGTTGAAGCCGCCGCCCTTGTAACCGCGGGCGTACGAGGCGTAGGCGAACACCTCGGGCGAGAAGCGGTACGAGCCCTTGATGGTGCCCGACCACTCCTTGTCCTCGCGGTTCTGGGTCGTGCCGCGGCCGTTGAACAGCGGGTTGGCCCAGGGCAAGCACATGTTGCCGGCGACGGTCGACACCAGGCTGGCGCCGGTCGGGTTGCCGGGGGCGAACAGTCCGGCGGGAACGCCGCGGGCGACCAGGGCGCCGGCGATCCGGGCTTGGCCGGCGGGGGTCAGCGCCGTGCCGCAGGCCACGCCGCCGTCGGTCGTGGACTGGTAGGTGTCCAGGTCCTTCTTGTCGATGCTGTAGCGCAGGCCGACGGTCAGGTCGAAGGCGTCGGTGACATGCCAGGTGTCGTTGGTGAACAGGGCGACGGTGGTGGCGCGCTGCTTGTACTGGTCACGCAGGCCTTGGCCGCCGGTGTAGCTGGTGCCGTAGGGACGGCCCGTGGCTTGCGAGATGAAGCCCGCGCTGCCGGCCTGGTTCAGCGTGATGCCGGCCGGGGCCAACGAGTTGGCGATGCCCGACAGCAGGATCGTGCCCAGATAGGCCTCGTAGTCGTTGCCGTAGAGGAAGTTGGCCTTTGAATCCAACCGCTCGTCGGCCAGGAACGCGCCGACCAGCCAGTCGAACCGGTCGGTCTTGCCGGCCAGGCGCAGTTCCTGGGTGAAGGTCGTGAACTCGCTGTAGTTGGTGCCGTCCTTGTTGCGATAGACCAGGTCGGCCGTGGTGAAGTCGGCGTCCTGGCCGTTGTCGGTGCGCCATTGGCGGATGGCCGAGATCGAGGTCAGGGCGCCGATCGGCAGGTCGATGTTGCCTTCCAGCGAAACGCCCTTGTCCTCGACCGACGACGGCGCGCCGCGGTTCGAATAGGCGACCCGGTCGTAGGGGTTGTCGGTCGAAGCGCCCACGCCCTTGCCGCCGGCCAGGGCGTTGATGATCGCCGTGGTCGGGCCGGGACGGATCTGCACCGCGCCGCAGCAGTTTTCGTCGCGCTTGCTGTAGTCGCCGATCAGCTTGAAGCTGGACTTATCGTCCGGGACGAACAGCAGCTGGCCGCGGACGGTATAGAAGCCCTGGTCGGCGTCCTGGTCGCGCGTGCTGGGACCCTTGCCGGTGACCACGTCGTTATAGCCGTCACGCTCGCGGGCGGCGACGTACAGGCGGGCGGCCAGGGTCTCGCTGCCGAACAGCGGCCCGGTCACCGACCCGGCCAGGCCGTGGGCGTTGTAGTTGCCGAGCGTCGCCTCGGCCTCGGCGCCGAAGCCGAATTCCGGCTCCTTGGTGATGATGTTGATGACGCCGGCCGAGGTGTTCTTGCCGAACAGCGTGCCTTGCGGGCCCTTCAGGACCTCGATGCGCTCCATTTCGCCCAGGTCGCCGAAGCCGACGCCGTTGCGCGGGCGATAGACGCCGTCGATCACCACGCCGACCGAGCTTTCCAGGCCGGGGTTGTCGCCGACCGTGCCGACGCCGCGGATGCGGGCGGTGGTCGAGGCTTCCGACGAGGTCGAGGTCACGGTCAGGCCGGGGGTCAGGATCGTCAGATCCTTGATGTCCTTGACGCCCGTGTCGCGCAGCAGCTTGGCGCCGACCGCGGTGACCACCACCGGCACGTCCTGCAGGTTCTGCTCGCGCTTCTGGGCGGTGACGACGATGCTGTCGACGGTTTGGGTCTCGGTATCCTGGGCCTGGGCCGCGATGGGGGTCAGACCGGCGAGCACGACGGCGGACGCCGTGCCGCAAAGCACCTGAGTAAAGCGCATTTCCTACCTCGGTTCGTTTTATGACGAGAGCGCTTGCATCGCCCCCGTCTTTTGATTTGGTCCTAACCCGAACATTTGTTCGAATTGACAAGCAAGGGTTACGGCCCGGCTGGGGGCTGGGCAAGGAAAAACCTTATGGTTTAAAGGTTCGAGCAGGCCTGTTGCGCGGATGCGACAGCGTTCGGCCGCCATCCCCGACCTTCCGACGCCTCGAAAGCGTCCCGGCATGCTTGCGCCCGCGCGCCCGGCGGCTCATGTCGAGGACATGCCGATCTCCGCCGCCTACCGTCCCGACCCGGTTTTCATGCGCCTTGGGCCGGAGTTCGCCGATCCTGTCGCCCCCGCCGACTTCCCCCAGACGATCCTGCGGTTCCGAAACGACCGCGCGGCCGCCAGCGTGGGGCTGGAGGGGTTGAGCGACGCCGAATGGCTGGAACGCTTCGCCCGCTTCAAGCCGTTGCCGGACAACCAGCCCGGGCCGCTGGCCGTGCGCTATCACGGCCATCAGTTCCGCACCTACAACCCCGACCTGGGCGACGGGCGCGGCTTCCTGTTCGCCCAACTGCGGGAACGGGGCACGGATCGTCTCCTCGACCTGGCCACCAAGGGCTCGGGCCAGACGCCGTGGTCGCGGGCCGGCGACGGGCGGCTGACCCTGAAGGGCGGGGTGCGCGAGATCCTGGCCGCGAGCATGCTCGAGGCCCTGGGCGTTCCCACCTCGCGGGCCTTCTCCCTGGTCGAGACCGGCGAGGACCTGGTGCGCGGCGACGAGCCCAGCCCGACCCGCTCGGCCGTGCTGACCCGGCTGTCGCACAGCCACATCCGGTTCGGGACCTTCCAGCGTCAGGCCTTCCTGCAGCGGCCCGACAACATCGCCGTCCTGGTCGACCACGCGGTCGAGACCTATTTCCCCCAGGCGGCCGACGAGCCGGATCGGCCCAAGGTCCTGCTGGAGCAGGTGGTCGCCGCCAGCGCCCGGCTGCTGGCCCGCTGGATGGCGGCCGGCTTCGTGCACGGGGTGCTCAACACCGACAACATGGTCGTCACCGGCGAGAGCTTCGACTACGGCCCCTGGCGGTTCCTGCCCCAGAACGACCCGAACTTCACGGCCGCCTATTTCGACCATTCGGGCCTCTACAGCTTCGGCCGCCAGCCGGAGACGGTGTTCTGGAACCTGCAGCAGCTGGCGGGGTGCCTGGCCCAGGTCACCGACGACGCCGGGCTGATCGCCGCCCTCAACGGCTTTTCCGACCTCTATCGCGACTCCCTTCGCGCGGCGATGCTGGACCGCCTGGGCCTGAAGAGCCGCTCGGCCGACGAGGACCTCGCCCTGGTGCAGGCCGCGTTCGTGGCCTTGGCGTCGGGCGGCGAATCACTGCGCTGGGAGCCGTTCTTCTTCGACTGGTTCGGCGGCGAGGCTTCGCGGGCCCGCGCCTTGGCGGGTCCGCGGGCCGACCTGTACGGACAGGAAGCGTTTCTCGACTTCCGCCGCCGGCTGGCCGGGTTCGAGACCGATCGCCCCGAGCGCCTTGAAAGCCCGGTCTTCGCCCGGTCCGAGCCCGAGGAAATGCTGATCGACGAGGTCGAGGCCCTGTGGGCGCCGATCGCGGAGGCCGACGACTGGTCGGCGCTCGAGGCCAAACTGGGGCGAATTGAAGCCGCTCGTGTCGCCTATGCGTTGGGAGACTGACATACGGGTGAGACAAATCTGCCGCACGCTGAGCTTTTCCGACGTGGGCGGGAACGAACGTCAAGCTTCAGCCTTATCTGGGTTGAAGCTCGCCCTACGAACGAAGTGGCCTGTGGAGAATTTCGCATGCGTTTCTTCCAACCCGTGATGCTGGTCTGCGCGGTCGCCATGTCGTTCATCGGCGCCCTGGGCTTGCCCGGCTGCGCTCGCGCCATCGGCGAGTGCCTCAGCGACAAGCACGAGATGGCTTGATCCAGTTCGGCTAGGTCGAACGGATGCGCCGTTTGGCGCGCCGCATTTCTCGTCACCCTCATTAAGCGCCGTCATCCCGGGCCTTGTGCCCGGGACCCCTCTTGCCGCCGCAGGTGCGGGGGTGTGGCGCGCCGGCGCGCCATTTCACTTCACCGTCAGCTGAACCAGGGGTCCCGGGCACAAGGCCCGGGATGACGGTTGAAGGGGGGGCGGGTCGGCCTTGTCACCCCAACCACGGCGCGGCCGCCATCCGCTTGGCCAGGAACGCGATCAGCGCCTCCACCCGGGCCGGCCGGATCGTGCTGGGCGGGGTGACCAGGTGCAGGGCGATGGGCGGCGGGGCCCAGTCGGCCAGGACCTCTTCCAGCAGGCCCGCCTTCACGTCCGCCCAGGCCAGGAAGTCCGGCTGCATGGCCAGGCCCAGGCCGGCCAGCAGGGCGGGCCGCAGGATGTCGGCGTTGTTGACCCGCAGCGGCGAGGGCACGCTGACCGCGTATTGTCCGTGCTCGGCGTGCTGGAACCGCCAAACGTCCTTGGACCGGCCGCCCGTGTAGAACAGGCCGCGATGGGCGGTCAGGTCCTTGGGGTGGCCGGGCCGGCCGTGCCGGTCGAAATAGGCCGGCGAGCCGACCAGCATCACCCGCACCGGACACAGGCGTCGGGCCAGCAGGCTGGAATCCTCCAGGGCCGAGATCCGTAGGGCCAGGTCGAAACCCTCCTCGACGATGTCGACCAGTTGGTCCGACAGCGACAGCTCGACCGACACCTCCGGATAGAGGGCGAAGAAGTCCGGCAGGGCCGGGCCCAGATGGGCGATCCCGAACGACATCGGCGCGGCCGCTCGCACCAGGCCGCGCGGCGTGGCCGACTGGGCCGAGGCCTCGGCCTCCAGGGCCTCGGCCTCCTGCAGCAGGTGGGCGGCGCGGTCCAGCGAGGCGCGGCCGGCCTCGGTCAGCGACAGGCGCCGCGAGGTGCGGTGGAACAGCGTCGTTCCCAGCCGCGTCTCCAGCCGGGTGACGGCCTTGGAGACCGTGGCCTTGGACAGGTTCAGCTGCTGCGCCGCCCCGACGAACGAGCCGGTCTCGACCACCTTGGCGAACACGGCCCAGGCCTCGAAGTCGGGGAGTTTCATGGGTGCGATTTCCGAAACGGTTCGTTTCGATCATTTCCATTTCGGCATAGGACGCAATACCCCATCTTCCCTCCAACAGAGACGGCCCCACCCCTCCTCCTCAGGGGGCTCGGTCTCCCGGAGACAAGACATGATCGACGTCAGAACCTTCGACAGCCTGGGCGGCGCCAACCACGGTTGGCTGGACGCCAAGCACCACTTCTCGTTCGCCGACTATCACGATCCCAGCCGCGTCCATCACGGCGCCCTGCGGGTGTGGAACGACGACACCATCGCGGCCGGCACGGGCTTTCCGCCCCACCCGCACGCCGACATGGAGATCATCACCTATGTCCGCGAAGGCGCGATCACCCACCAGGACAACCTGGGCAACAAGGGCCGCACCGAGGCCGGCGACGTCCAGGTGATGAGCGCCGGCACCGGCATCCGCCACTCCGAGTACAACCTCGAAAGCACCGCGACCAAGATCTTCCAGATCTGGATCATCCCCAACAAGCGCGGCGAAGGTCCGGCCTGGGGCGCCAAGCCTTTCCCCAAGGGCGACCGCTCGGGCAAGTTCGTGGCCCTGGCCAGCGGCTTCGAAGGCGACGCCGACGCCCTGCCGATCCGCACCGACGCCCGCGTCCTGGGCGCCACGCTGAAGGCCGGCGAGACCACCGAGTACGCGTTGGGCGCGGACCGCAAGGGCTACCTTGTGCCGTCGACCGGCAAGGTCGAGGTCAACGGCGTGACCCTGAACACCCGCGACGGCGCGGCCATCCAGGACGAGGCGGTCATCCGCGTGAAAGCGTTGGAAGACGCCGAGCTGGTGCTCGTCGACGCCGCCTAAAGGCTGATCGACATTCACGCTCTGTGCGTGGTCCTCGTCCTTCGACAAGCTCAGGATGAGGACCATTTACAGGCCTGGGCTGTCGAG
The DNA here is from genome assembly GCF_001426905.1 of Caulobacter sp. Root1455. Classification (GTDB taxonomy): domain Bacteria; phylum Pseudomonadota; class Alphaproteobacteria; order Caulobacterales; family Caulobacteraceae; genus Caulobacter. Next base: position 306,140 of record NZ_LMFQ01000001.1, on the reverse strand, counting down.
AAACCTCATCCTGAGCTTGTCGAAGGACGAGGTTTCCGCCCCAGACGCGGGTGTCGGTGCGCCCCAATCGCTCTCTCTCTCTCTAAAGGTTCGGTTTCTTCAAGCCCGAACCTTCCCCCGAAGTCCAAGATCCAACCTCAAGTTCCCAAGGAGGCCGTCATGGCCAAGGTTCTCGTTCTCTACTACTCCGCCTACGGCCACATCGAGACGATGGCCAACGCCGTCGCCGAGGGCGCCCGCGCCGCCGGCGCGACCGTCGACGTCAAGCGCGTGCCGGAGCTGGTCCCGCAGGAGGTCGCGGTGAAGTCGCACTACAAGCTCGACCAGGCCGCCCCGGTCGCCACGATCGCCGAACTGGAAAACTACGACGCCATCATCGTCGGCACGGGCACCCGCTTTGGCCGCATGAGCTCGCAGATGGCCAACTTCCTCGACCAGGCCGGCGGCCTGTGGGCGCGCGGCGCGCTGAACGGCAAGGTGGGCGGCGCCTTCACCTCGTCGGCCACCCAGCACGGCGGCAACGAGACCACCCTGTTCTCGATCATCACCAACCTGCTGCACTTCGGCATGACGATCGTCGGCCTGCCCTACAGCCATCAGGGCCAGATGACCCTGGAGGAAATCGTCGGCGGCGCGCCCTACGGCGCCACCACCATCGCCGGCGCCGACGGCTCGCGTCAGCCCAGCGAACTAGAGCTGGCCGGCGCCCGCCACCAGGGTGAACTGGTCGCCAAGACCGCCGCCAAGCTGTTCGGCTAAGCCAAGCCGGGCTCGGATCGTCCAAGCCGGACGGTCCGATCCAGGGTCTAGTTCTCCTTACGCCTTCCCCTGCGCCTGTCGGCGCCTGGAAGGCCCCGCGGCCGGTTCTCCCTCCCCCCAGGAACCGCGCCGCCGACGGCCGGCTGGCTCTCCCCCCGGGGAGCCAGCCGGCTTTCCTTCCGCTCCGCCTTTCCAGCATCTCAAGGAGCACGTCATGCGCCGTCGTCGGGCCGGCATCCTCGCCGAAGCCTGGAAGCTTCTCGTCCTGATCGTCACCGTCCGGATCATCGCGCGTCACGGGTGCGCCGGCCGCGGCCCGGGTCTCGCGGGCTGGCGCTGAACCCGCCGCCCACGGCGGAGTTCGATCGGGAAGTTCGAAGAAAGGTTCGAATTCACTAACCGAAACCCGGAATACCTGCGCTCATGGCTCGCTTGCTAATTTAGCATGCCGTGTGAAGTCGTTAAACTTGTGGGGTTTGACGGGTCGTGAATCGTGGGGAGGGCCGCGCTCGGCCAGAAGAAGCGCGCCCGTCGGGGGTCTGTACATGTCGCCTGTGGATTGGCTGCTAAATCCGTCTGGACTGACTCCCCACGGCTTTTGTCTAAGCTGGGCCCCGGGTCTGGTCGCGCTGCACGCCGGGTCCGACGCGGCCATCGGCCTGGCCTACTTTTCCATTCCGCTGGCCATCGCGGCCTTCGTCAAGCAACGGCCGGATATCCGTTATGGATGGGTGGCCTATCTCTTCGTGGCCTTCATATTGGCCTGCGGCGCGACGCACCTGATGTCGATCTTCACCCTGTGGGTTCCGGCCTATGGCGTGGAAGGTTTGATCAAGCTGGCCACGGCGATCCTGTCGATCGCCACGGCGGCCATCCTTTGGCCGTTGACGCCCAAGCTGCTGGCCGTGCCGTCGGCGGCGAATCTTGAACGCCTCAACGCCGAGCTGGCCGCCACGGTGGCCGCGCAAGGCCGCACCGCCGCCCTTCTGCGGGAGAGCGAGGCCCTGGTGCGCTCTTCCAACGTGGAGCTGGAGCGGCGGGTCGAAGAGCGCACCGCGCAGCTGCGGACGGCCAACATCCAACTGACCGAGGCCCTGGCGGAGCGGGCGCACGCCGAGCAGGCCCTGGCCCAGAGCGAGGAGGCCTTTCGCGCCAGTTTCGAGGCCGCCGCCGTCGGCAAGGCCCAGAGCGACCCCATGACGGGGCGGATCATTCGCTCCAATCGCGCCTTCGCCCACATGCTCGGCTACGAGCCGGAGGAGATCGTCGGCCGCTCGGGCTGGGAGTTCACCTGGCCCGAAGACCGCGAGGCGGAGGTGGCGGAGTACGAGCGCGTGGTCAACGAGGAAATCCCCGCCTATGTGCGGGAGAAGCGCTATGTGCGCCGCGGCGGCGAACCGTTCTGGGGGCGGGTGTCCGCCAGCATCGTGCGCGACGCCCAAACGCGGGAGCCGGTGCTGACGGTCGCCGTCATCGAGGACATCGACGAAACCTACAAGGCGCAGGGCGCGCTGCGCGCCGCGACGCGCGAGCTGGAGCTCCTGGTCGAGGAGCTGACCGCCACGGTCAGCCAGCGCGACCTGCTGCTGCGCGAGGTCTATCACCGCGTGAAGAACAACCTGCAGATCGTCGACAGCCTGCTGGTCATGCAGGCGCGCAAGCTGACGGATCCGCAGGCCAAGCAGGCGCTGCAGGGCCTGCGCGGGCGGATCTACGCCCTGGGCCTCGTGCATAGCCAGTTGATGGGGTCGAAAGACCTCAAGACCTTCGACATCACGCCGTTCCTTCAGGAGCTGTCGTCCCATATCGTCGAGAGCGTGGCCAGCAAGGACATCAAGCTCACCGTGCGGGCCATCCCGATGGACGTGGGCCTGGATTTCGCCATTCCGTTGGGGTTGCTGGTCACCGAACTGGTGACCAATTCGCTCAAGCACGCCTTTCCAACGGGCGCCGGGGTTATCGAGGTCAGTCTCGACCGGACCGAGGGCGGCGATGTCCTGCTCGCCGTCGCCGACGACGGCGTGGGCCACGACGGGAGCGAAGCACCGGCTCCCGGCGGGAGAACCACGCTCGGCGTCACCATCATCGAGGGGCTCGCCGCGCAATTGAAGGGAACCATCATGGTGCGAAGAGACAATGGAACGCGAACCGAAATTCGCGTCGCCGCGCCGGTGCTGTCGTGAAGGCCCTGAACGGGACGCTCGTCCTGGTGGTCGATGACGAGTTCCTGATCGCCGAGGGCCTGAGCATGCAGGTCGAAGACATGGGACTGACGGTCTGCGGCACGGCCCCTTCGGCCGACGAGGCCGTCGCCCTGGCCCAGTCGTGTCGCCCAGGCGTCGTGCTGATGGACATGCGGCTGCAGGGCGACAAGGACGGCGTGGACGCCGCCCTGGCGATCTACGACACGGTCGGTTCAAAGGTGATCTTCGTCACGGGCTCGCGCGAGCCGGCGACCATGGATCGCATCCGCCTGGATCATCCGGCGGGGGTGTTGTTCAAGCCGGTCTCCGACCATCAGCTCAAGGCCGCGATCGAGGCGGCGCTGGCGGGATAGGCGATCCAGCCGCCTAACCCCAACCTTCGTTCTCACGCCCTGCGGCGCACCCTCTGGTTCAGCCGACGACGAGAGCCTTGCCGCGCTGGCGCGCCACACCTCCGTCTCTCGTGGCGAACGGAATGGCGGACGGCGAGGGGGTAACGGAATACGGACGCCTAGACCTCGAACGTCACCCCCTGCGCCAGCGGCAGGGTGGTCCCGTAGTTCACGGTGTTCGTCGCCCGGCGCATGTAGGTCTTCCAGCTGTCGGAGCCCGCCTCGCGGCCGCCGCCGGTGTCCTTCTCGCCGCCGAACGCCCCGCCGATCTCGGCGCCGGAGGGGCCGATATTGACGTTGGCGATGCCGCAGTCGCTGCCCTCGCCCGACACGAACAGCTCGGCCTCGCGGACGTTCAGCGTGAAGATCGACGACGACAGGCCCTGGGCCACGTCGTTCTGGGCGGCGATGGCGTCGGCCAGTTCGGCGTAGCGCATCACGTAGAGGATCGGCGCGAACGTCTCGGACTTCACGATGTCGGCCTGGGCGTCCATCTCGACCAGGGCGGGGGCGACGTAATAGGCGTCCGGCCCGGCCACCTCGACGCGGTCGCCGCCGATCACCCGGCCGCCGGCCGCGCGGGCCGCCTCCAGGGCGCTCTGCATGGCGTCGAACGCGGCCTTGTCGATCAGCGGGCCGACCAGCACGCCGGCGGCGCGGGGATCGCCGACCGGCACCGAGGGATAGGCGCTCTTCAGCCGACCGACGAAGGCGTCGTAGACGCTGTCGTGCACGAACAGCCGCCGCAGGGTGGTGCAGCGCTGGCCCGCCGTGCCCATGGCCGCGAAGGCCACGCCGCGCAAGGTCAGGTCCAGGTCGGCCGACGGGGCGACGATGGCGGCGTTGTTGCCGCCCAGCTCCAGCAGGGCGCGGGCGAAGCGGGCGGCCAGCCTCGGGCCCACCGTCCGGCCCATGGCCGTCGAGCCGGTGGCCGAGACCAGCGGGACCTTCGGATGGTCGACCAGGACCTCGCCGACCTCGCGGCCGCCGATCAGCAGGGTCGAGAGGTTGGCGGGCGCGTCCGGCCCGAACCTGGCGACGGCGCGTTCGAACAGCGCCTGGGTGGCCAGGGCCACCAGCGGGGTCTTCTCCGACGGCTTCCACACCACGCTGTCGCCGCAGACGAAGGCCAGGGCCGCATTCCACGACCAGACGGCGACCGGGAAGTTGAAGGCGCTGATCACCCCGACCACGCCCAGCGGATGCCAGGTCTCCATCATCCGGTGCGCCGGGCGCTCGGTGGCGATGGTCAGGCCGAACAGCTGGCGCGACAGGCCCACGGCGTAGTCGCAGATGTCGATCATCTCCTGCACCTCGCCCAGGCCCTCGGAGACCACCTTGCCGGCCTCCAGGGTGACCAGGGCGGCCAGGTCGGTCTTGGCCGCGCGCAGCTCCTCGCCCAGCAGCCGGACCAGCTCGCCGCGACGCGGGGCGGGGACCTTGCGCCAGGCCAGATAGGCGGCGTGGGCGGCGTCGATGGCGGCCCTGGCCTGGGCGGGGGCGTGCTCGGGCAGGCTGGCCAGCACCTCGCCTGTCACCGGCGAGCGCGCGGCCAGGGTCCCGCCGTCCAGGACGGCGGGGTCGACGCCCAGGCGGCCGAGAAGGGCGCGGGCTTCGGGGACGGCGGAGGGCAGGGTGGTCATGGGGCGGTCCTAAGGAATTCGGGTCTCGATCGATCCGCTCGTCCTGGCGAAAGCCGGGACCCGGATCCTGTGGCGGCGTGTCTGACGGGATTCGCTCATAGCCCGAGGCGCCAACCGCCCAGCCATTCCATCCGGGTCCCGGCATTCGTCGGGATGAGCGGCCGAAGTAAAGCGGTATTCATTCGGACGCCAGCCGCGCGCGAACGTCCCGGTAGGCCGCGGCGATCAGGGCGTTCAGCGCCTCGGCGTCGACCGGCCGGCCCCACCGGACCTTGACGTGCCGCATGCGCTTGCCCGAGCCTTCCAGCAGGCCGACCGGATCGTCCAGCGCCGCGCCGTGGAAGAAGCCGACGTTCACATGGGCGCTGAACGCGTCGACATAGGCGAACGCCGCGTCGCCCACGCACGCCGTGGGATGTCCGTCGTGCACCAGCTCGCGAACGTCGGGCCCGAGGGCGCGCAAGGCTTCGAACCACGGCTGGGCCAGGCGCCGCAGGTCGTGCTCGGGGGCCGCGAACCAGGCGTCGACCTCCGGGTCTCCGCGCAGGGCGCCGGCAAGCCGGAAGAGCTGGGTCATCGGGCCAGAATGCCAGCGCGGCCGCCGGATGTCGAAGCCCGTCGAATAGGGGTTCCCGCATCCGTTTCTCAGGTCTGCGCTGGATGGCTCCGGGGTTCGGCCGACCGGCAGACTCCCCGCGGCGCGCGCGATCCGTCGCGGCGTCCGTCCGCGGGAGAGCGCCCATCTCGATCTTCGTCGAAGCCCTGGTCCTGACGATCGGCGGGCTGTTCCCGATCATGAACCCGTTCAGCACGGCGCCGCTGTACGTGTCGCTGACCGCCGGCTTCGACGCGAAGAAGCGCCGGCGGCAGGCCATCATGGCCTGCGTCTACGCCTTCGGCATCCTGGCGACCTTCCTGTTGCTGGGCTCGGCGATCGTCGAGTTCTTCGGCATCTCGATCCCGGGGATCCGCGCGGCCGGCGGGCTGATCATCTCCAGCGTCGGGTTCGGCATGCTGTTTCCGCCGCCGCCCCAAACCCCGACGGCGACCGAGACCGCCGCCAGCCAGAGCCGCGACCAGGCGCTGGACGTCGCCTTCACCCCGCTGGCCATGCCCAGCCTGGCCGGACCGGGATCGATCTCGGTGGTGCTCAGCGCCGCGGCCCAGATCCGCGGCGACCACCCGCACAATTGGGAGATCATCTATGTCGGGGTGATCCTGGGCATGGCGGTGACCCTGGTGATCGCCTTCATCATCCTGCGGGCCGCCGAGCTGATGGTCCGGTTCCTGGGCAAGGGCGGGATGGACGCCATGACCCGCATCTTCGGTTTCCTGCTGATCTGCATCGGCATGCAGTTCCTGCTGACCGGCGTGGGCGATTTCTTCGGATTGAGCCGAGGGTAGGGGCGGTCCCGCGTTCGCGCCGGCGAGTTCGGGGCGCTCGCTATCGCGGGGGCTGTCACAAAGTGTCGCATCCCCCGTTGTCAAATCTTTGGGAAACACTGTTGAGACTAATCGGACGGTGCAGTTTGTGGGCTTCTCGACTTGGTAAGGGAAGCGAGGGAGCGTCTTGCGGAAAACAACGGATCTCGCGGCGGCCAAGGCCGAGGCGCCCGAGCAGGGCGCTCGCGGGGCGCGGCTGGGCTACGCCGACCTCAGGCTGGAGGCGGCGATTTTCCTGCTGGTGGCCGTGTCGTTCGCCGCGGTGCTGGGCAAGAGCGCCATCACCACCCAGAAGCTCGTCCTCTCGCCCGAGTCCGGCCAGTTCGAGGGCTACACCTATTCCGACGCCGAGAACGGCGGGCGCTCGATCATCTCCGCCGATCCGCGCAGGCCGCTGTCCTGGTCCTGCGAGATCCGTGAAGGCTCGCCCTATCCCTATTGCGGCTATGGCCTGCAGCTGGATTCGGGGAAGGCCCGGGGCCTGGATTTCTCGCATGTCCAGACGATCATCCTGCGCTTCTCCTACCGGGGCGAAGACGACCGCCTGCGACTGGTCTTGAAGACGACGCCCGGACCGGCGGCGCGGGACAAGCTGAAGGGCGAGCCTATGTCTCTGGCGGCGGACATTCCCGTCGTCAACGGCCGCAACGAAATCCGCCTGCCGCTCGGCAAGCTGGCGCCGGAGCAATGGTGGGTGACCAGCCATGGCCTTTCGACGGCGGAGGCCGCGCCGGTCTTCGACGACGTCCGCTCCGTCTCCATCGCCACCAGCGACGCAAAGGCGGGCGCCAAGCTGGCGGTGGCGGTCGACGACCTGACCTTCGAGGGCTCGTACCTCTCGACCGAACAGTTCTACCTGATCATCCTCGGCGTCTGGCTGGTTTTGTCGGCCGGGTTCCTGGTCTTCCGCTTCCTGCGGATGCGCCGCGACTACGAGGCGCGGCAGCAGCGGCACACGCTGGAGGCGCGGCTGCTGGCCGAAGCCCACGCCGCGTCCGAGGCCGCCAGCAGCGCCAAGTCGCGGTTCCTGGGCAATATGAGCCACGAACTGCGCACGCCGCTCAACGCCATCATCGGCTACACCTACTGGCTCAACCGCACCGAACTGGACGCCAAGCAGCGCGCGGCGGTTCAGACCGTCCAGGCCAGCGGCGAGCACCTGCTGGGCGTCATCAGCGACCTTCTGGACGTGGCCAAGATCGAGGCGGGCAAGTTCGATCTGCTGGCCGCGCCCTTCGACCTGCACGACTGCGTGGCGGGCGTGAGCGAGATGTTCCGCCTGCCGGCCGAGGAAAAGGGCCTGGACTTCACCGCCACCGTCGGCCCGGACGTGCCGCGCGGGGTCGAGGGGGACGAGAAGCGCATTCGCCAGGTGCTGATCAACCTGGTCGGCAACGCGGTCAAGTTCACGTCGGCGGGCCGGGTCGATCTGCATGTCTCGGTCGTCGAGGTCGCGGGCCGGACGGCGAGGCTGCGGTTCGCCGTGGATGACACCGGTATCGGCATTCCGCCCGACCAGTTGGAAGGCATCTTCCATCCGTTCGAGCAGGCGGGCGAGGCCGCCGACCGAAGCAGCGGCACGGGGTTGGGCCTGAGCATCAGCGGCCAGATCGTCGCTCTGATGGGCGGAGACCTGCGGGTCGAAAGCACGCTGGGCCAGAGCAGCCGCTTCACGGTCGAGATCGCGGTTCCGATCGTCGAGGGCGGTCTGGATGGGCCGGCCGTTCCCCGATTCCGGCGTCTGAGCGCGCCCTGAGGCTCTAGGCCAGCATCGTTGGCGATATCCCGGCCGGCGCTTCGAGCGAACGGCGGTCGGTCGACTTGACGCGAGCATTACCTGTGTGTCATACAGTGTATGTCACACACCAAGTGGCGCACACCATGTGATGCACACCATGCCAGCGGACGCCGACATTTTCGAAACCCTGCGCCAGGAGTTGCGGCGTGGAACCCTGATCCTGGCCGTGTTGGCCCAGCTGAAGGTCGAGCGCTACGGCTACAGCCTGCGCCAGGCCCTGGCCGAGGTGGGGCTGGAGATCGACGAAGGCGCTCTCTATCCGATGCTGCGCCGCCTCGAGAGCCAGGGTCTGCTGACCAGCGAATGGCGCGAGGAAGACAAGCGTAAGAAGCGTTTTTACCGCCTGTCGTCCGAGGGCGAGGCCGTGCTGGCCCGCCTGTCCGCCGAGTGGCGGGCGATGAACGACACCCTGCAAAACCTGATCTGAAGAGGGAGCCAGTCATGGACCTGCTCGATCGCTATCTGGCCGCCGTCGCGGCCCTGCTGCCCAAGGCCCAGCGCGAGGACATCGTCGCCGAGCTGCGCGACACCCTGCTCACCCAGATGGAGGAGAAGGAGGCGCAAGCGGGCCGGCCCCTGACCGCCAAGGAGCGCGAGGCCCTGCTCAAGGCGTTCGGCCATCCGATCGCCGTGGCGGGCCGGTTCGGAACGACCCACGCTCTGATCGGGCCCGAGCTCTATCCGTTCTACATGTTCGCGGTGAAGGGACTGCTGGTGGTGGCGGCGATCGTTTCGGCGATCCCGGCCGTCATCACGGTGATCACCAGCCCCGCCGGCTCGGCCGGCGCCCTGGCGCAGTTCCTGTCCGGCTTCATCTCCATCGGCTTCACCATGATCGGGGTCGCCACGGTGCTGGGCGTGGCGTTCGAGCGCGGTTGGCTCCCCGTGGCCGGCATGACCGACTGGAAGGTCGCCGACCTGCCCGTGCTGGACACCCTGGGATCGTCCAGGAAGGGCTTCCCGCGCGAGAAGGGCCCGCAGCGGAAGCGCTTCGAGGCCCTGCTGGAGGTGATCCTCACGGTGTTCTTCATTCTGTGGTGGACAGGCCTGGTCTCGGCGCCGTGGTCCAATCAGGTGGCCAACAGCCAGCTGTTCCTGGAGCCGGCCGCGGTCTGGACGACCCTGCACCTGCCGATCCTGGGCTGGGCGTGCGTGCAACTGCTGTCGAGTCTGACGGCGCTGGCGCGCCCCGGCTGGGTGCGGGCCCATGCCCTCCTGGAGGCCGTCTGCGGCGCGGCCGGCCTGGCCGTCACCGCCGCCCTCTGGCGGGCGGGCCGGCTGGTCGAGGTCGTCTCCCACGGGGCGAGCCCGGCCGAGACGAGCGCCTTGCAGGACGCGCTCGACCTGAGCTTCCACCTGACCGTGATCGTGATGGCCGTGGTGTTCAGCTGCAGGATCGCGGGCGAGCTGTGGCGGGTGGCGCGGGGCGCGCGTCCCATCCTGTCGCTGGCCCTCTAGGGGGCGGGCGGATCGGAGCGGTCGAAACGGCCAGAAAGGCTCGTGCCATCGTCATCTCGGAGGCCTTCGCGAGGCTTCCGGGATGACGAGATTCCGACGGACTTGGGCAAGGGCGAGCCGAACGCTTGCGTCCCGAACGCCTGCAAGTCCAGGCCAGGCTTCGGGGCAGGTTCTGGGGAAAGTCCCTACTTCGAGACCTTGTCGACCACGGCCCCGGCGCCGGCCCCCACGGCCGCCCCCACGGGCCCCGCGACGACCGCCCCGGCGATCGCGCCGGTCGCCGCCCGCTGCTCCATGTTGTGACCGCAGGCGGACAAGGTTAACGCCGCCGTAACCGCTAGCGGAACCAAGCGCAGAGCAGACATTATGTCCTCCGAGACAATTACACCGACCGCTAGAGTAACGGTGTCACATAAGCCGGGTTCCGTTGAGAGCGGCGGGCCGGAAATCTATCCCGGGGGTTGAATATTCGCCTCGAAGCCGATTCTCGGGACTGTCGCGTTTTTTCCTTGTAATCAAAGCATTAACCATTGGGTCTCGCGCGCTGGCGCTCAAAATTCAAGCGATGGCGCCTGGTCCGCTTGCGAGTCGGTCACGGATGCGTCATAAGGCGAACCGTAAGTAGGACTTCGGCCACGATCGTGAACCGGCCGAGCCTCCGCTTTCAGAGCGGCCCTACAGTATTTTTCCGGGCTTTTTTGAGGGCGTTTTTGTCGGGGGGCGGTACGCCCTCGCCGCGCAGGACACGAGTTTTGAATATCAAGTCGCAGACGTGCGCAGACGCGCGCGCGCTGATCGGCGCCGTATTGGTCGGATCCGCCACGGGTCTGGCTCTGGGCGGCGTTTACCTTGCGGGGGGCATGGCCCAGACCGCCAGTCAGCACGCTCGCGTATCTCGCCTGGCCGACGGCGCCGAGGGGAACTTCTCCGACGCGGCGCTGTATCAGGCCGCGTCGCGGATGGACGCCGGGGCCCTGGCCATCGCGCGCCGTCACGATCCCTACACCGTCGCCGGCGGCGCCCAGCGCGACCGGCAGTCGGCGCTCCTGGTCGAGCGTCTCGAACAGCGCCAGCAGTCCGCTTCGGAACGCCAGCCCCTGATGCTGCGCGCCAGCTTCGGCGGCCCGTTCAATCCGGCCGTCGCGCCCTTCCGCCTGACCAACGCCCTGGAAAGCTCGCGTGAACTCGAGTGTCTTTCCGAGGCGGTCTATTACGAGGCCCGCGGCGAGACCCCGAGCGGCCAGGCGGCCGTGGCTCAGGTGGTTCTTAACCGCGTACGCCACCCTTCGTTCCCGAAATCGATCTGCGGCGTGGTGTTCCAGGGCGCCTACACCCACAGCGGCTGCCAGTTCAGCTTCGCCTGCGACGGCTCGATGCGCCGCTCGCGCGAGGCCGGCGCCTGGAAGCGCGCCCAGAAGGTCGCCACCCGCGCGCTCTCGGGCGCGGTGATGTCCGAGGTCGGCGCCGCCACCCATTTCCACACCACCGGCGTCGCGCCGGGCTGGGGCCCGCGCCTGCTGCGCGTCGCCCAGGTCGGCATGCACGTGTTCTACCGCTTCGGCGGTCGCTCGGGCGCGCCGGACGCCTTCAGCCGCACGCCGCGTCCGTCGACGGCCGACGAGCTGCCGACCGTGACCCTGGCCGGCCTGTCGACCGGACAGACGGCTCCCCAGATCGGGACCACGACCGCCGACGGCAAGTCCGCGCCGATCCAGCTGGCCAGCGCCATGGTGATCGCCTCGCCCGACAAGCCCACCACCGTGCCGGGCGGCATGGGCGGCCCGCTGGGGCCGGTTTCCGAGCCGGCTTCGGCCCCCGCCATGCACCCGACCAAGACCTCCAACGTTTCGGGGTCCGGGGCGGGCGACGCGATCAAGGCTGCAGGATCGGCCGGGACCGGAGCTGCTTCCTAACCGCGCCGGGCATGTGGCTGCTGGCGAAGCGCATCTGCTTGGCCCGCTTGCCGACGAAATAGTGCAGGTCCTTGCCGTGGACGGCCCGCCAGATCACCTCGGCGGCGTCCTCCACCGGATAGACCGGCAGGCCGCCGCCGCGCAGGGCGTCGGCCATGTTCTGATTCGAGCCCGGCTGGCTGGCGTTGAGGATCGGCGTCTCGATGAACCACGGCATCACGCAGGCCACGCCGACGCCGTAGGGCTTCCACTCGACGTCCAGCGCTTCCGACAGGCCCCGCACCGCGAACTTGGTGGCCGAATAGACCGCCAGGCTGGGTGAGCCGTACAGGCCCGCGCAGGACGAGATGTTGATCAGCCGCGCGCCGGGCGTGGCCTTCAGCCAGGGCAGGGCGGCGCGGGCCCCGCTGATCACGCCCTTGATGTTGATGTCCAGCTGCAGGTCGATCTCGGCGTCGTCGTGGCTGTCGAACGGCCCGAAGCGCGCGACCCCGGCGTTGTTGAGCAGCACGTCCAGCCGCCCGTCGGTCAGCTTGGCGAAGTCGGCCAGGGCGGCGGTCCAGGCGGCGCGGTCGCGCACGTCCAGCCTGAAGGTCGCGCCGTTGTCGGGGCCGACCGCGGCGAGGGCGGCCTTCAGGCCCGCCGCGTCGATGTCGGACAGGCCGACGAACCAGCCCTCGGCGGCGAAGCGCCTGGCGCTGGCCAGGCCGATGCCGCTGGCGGCCCCGGTGATGAAGACGGCCTTGCGGCCTCCTGCCTTGGCGGTCATGGCGTCCCTCCCGTTTTGTTTGTTATCGTTGATCAGACGCCCGGGAGGCGGGGGCGGTCAAGCGCGGAAGGTCATGTGTCTTGCGCCCGACGCCGGAACGCGCATCTTCCACCGATCCTTCGCCGTGCGAGCGCCCATGACTCCTGAGCAACGCCTCGACCAGCTGGCCCGCGATCTGCTGGCCACGCCCTATCCCGAACTGACGGACGTGCAGAGGAGCGTCATCGACCTGATCGCCGCCGAGGCCCCCACGGGGTTGAACAAGGCGCTGGTGGCCGACGATCGGACCTATTGGGACAGGCTGGCCGACTCGGTCGCGGCGGTCGGCGGCTCCTGGACGTTCATCGGCGGCTTCAGCCTGGGCCTGGTCCTGTGGATCGGCCTGAACGTCGCCCTCAGGCCATGGCGCCTGTCGTTCGACCCCTATCCGTTCATCTTCCTCAACCTGATCCTGTCGACCGTCGCCGCGATCCAGGCGCCGGTGATCATGATGAGCCAGAACCGGCAGGCCATGAAGGACCGCCTGAACGCCGAGCACGACTATCTGGTCAATCTGCGCGCCGAGCTGGAGATCATGCGCCTGCACACCAAGCTGGACGCTCTGCGCGAACAGGAGATGGTCGAGATCCTGCGCTGCAACACCGAGGCCCTGGAGATCCTGAAGGCCCAGGTGGCCCGGATGGCGGAAGAGCGCGGCTGATAGAACCCTCTCCCATGGGGAGAGGGAGGGGCCCAAGCGAAGCTTGGGAGGGTGAGGGGGTAAGACGTCGGACGGCGTGCCGGCGGAGCGCCGACCCTGGAGCGCATATCGATCCCCAAGAGCGTCACCCCCGAACAGGTCGGGGGTGACGCGTGGCTTCGGCGAAAAGGCCTCTAGAACGCGAAGCGGACGCCGACCAGGCCGCCGGGGCCCGTCATGTTCAGCTTCTGCTCCTTGTCGCCCGCGCCGCTGGTGGTCTTGACCTTGATCGCGCCGGTGAACTGGTAGCGGCCCTCGGCGAACAGCGAGACGCGCGGCGAGACCGCGACGCTGGCGCCGGCGATGCCTTGCAGGGTCAGGGCGTCGCCCTTGTCGTCCAGCATGCCGTCGTCGATCTTCACCTGGGCCACGCCGACGCCGGCGCCCAGATACGGACGCACCGGCCCGGCGACCGGGAAGTCGTAATAGCCGTTCAGGTCGATGCTGAAGGTCGTGACCTTGCCGCCGTCGAAGTCGAACTGGGCGCCGCCGTTCGTGGTCAGCACGCCGCTGGACTTCTGGCTGCGGTAGCCCAGGGCCACCTCGCCGCGCCAGCCGTTGCCGAGCGCCGAACCCCAGGCCACGGCGCCCTGGCCGCCGGCGTCGACGTCGCCCTCGAAGCGATAGCCGTTGGCGAAGCCGTAGTCGTAGTCGGCCTTGCCGATAAAGCCCCCGGAAACAGAGATGTACTGGCCGCTGGCGGGCGCGGCCGGAGCGGCGGCCGGAGCGGGAGCCGGGCCGGCGGTTTGGGCCGCGGCGGCGCCGGCGATGGCCAGGGCGGCCACGGCGGTGGTGATGAACAGACGCATAAGCATTTCCCCCGAAATCGGTACTGGTCCGTGATGGACCCGGTCCCGGTAGAGGGGTTCACCGGCGTCGTAAATCTGGGGTTGTTCAAGCTTGACCGTTTGTAGCGGCCTATGGCGCCGATGCAACATGTGGTTGCGAGACGCGGGCCGCGCGCCGCAACGCCTGGGGCGGCTGGCCGAAGGCGCGTAGGAAGGCGCGGCGCATGCGCTCCGGGTCGCGAAAGCCGGTCTCCAGGGCGACGTCCTCGACCTGCAGGGGCTGGCTGTCGAGCAGGGCGCGCGCCGCCTCCACGCGCAGGCGTTCGATCGCCTTGGCCGGGGTGCTGCCCGTCTCGACCGCGAACAGCCGGGCGAAGTTGCGCGGACTCATCGCCGCCTGCTCGGCCAGCTGCTCGACGCTCAGGGGCAGGGCCAGGTTCTCGCGCGCCCAGGCCAGCAGGCCGTCGAACCGCCCGCCCTTGATCTCCAGCAGGGCCGAGAACTGCGACTGGCCGCCGGGGCGGCGATGATAGACCACCAGCTGCTGGGCGGTGCGGCGGGCGACGTCCTCGCCCAGGTCCGCGCCGATCATCGCCAGGGCCATGTCGATGCCGGCGGTGATCCCGGCCGAGCTCCACAGCGATCCGTCCTGGACGAAGATGCGGTCGGGCTCCAGCCGCACGGCCGGATAGCGGCGCTGGAAGTCCTGGGAGCGCTGCCAATGGGTGGTGGCCCGGCGGCCGTCCAGCAGGCCGGCTGCGGCCAGGACATAGGTCCCCGAACAGACGCTGGCCGTGCGGCGCGCGGTGCGGAAGGTCCGGCGGGCGAAGTCCAGGGTTGCCTCGCAGATCGCCGGCGACCGCGTGCCCTCGCCGCCCGAGACGATCAGGGTGTCCAGCGGCGGGGCCTCGGCGAAGGCCTCGGCGGTCATCGCCACGCCCGAGGAGCTACGCACCGGGCCCGGCTCGCGGGCCAGCAGGCGTAGGCGGTAGGCGTCGGGGACGAAGCGCCCGGCGATCTCGAACGCCGCGATCGGCCCGGCCGCGTCCAGGATCTGGAACTGGGGGAAGATCAGGAAGCCGATGTCGCGGGTCATGATTCTGCCTGTCCGGATGGGTTTGGCGGATATCGAGGGAAGTCTGTCATTCCTGTCGGACGCTAGGCGGGCGATGCTGCGGCGTCAACAGGAGCCCGCCCATGCCCCAATCCTCGCGTAAAGAGCCCGCGCCGTTTCACATCGTCTTCGCTCTGTTCCCCGGTGTCACCCACCTGGACTTCACCGGCCCTCACCAGATCCTCTGCCGGCTGCCCGGCGCCCAGGTGGTGGTCGCCAGCGAGGCGGGCGGCGAGATCGAGGCCGACGGCCTGGTGTTCGCCCGCCTGGCGCGGCTGGCCGACATCGACCACTGCGACCTGTTGTGCGTGCCCGGCGGGTTCGGCACGACCCAGGCGATGGCCGACCAGGCCTTCCTGGACCAGATCCGGCGGCTGGCGGCCGGGGCGCGCTACGTGACCTCGGTCTGCACCGGCTCGCTGCTGCTGGGCGCGGCCGGGCTGCTGAAGGGCAGGCGGGCGGCCTGCCACTGGGCCTGGCGCGACCAGCTGGTCCTGTTCGGCGCGACGCCCGACCCGGCGCGGGTGGTGCGCGACGGCGACGTCATCACCGGCGGCGGGGTGACGGCGGGCGTCGACTTCGCCCTGACCGTGGCGGCCGAGGTCGCGGGCGAGGAGACGGCCCAGGCCATCCAGTTGGCCGTGGAATACGCCCCCGCCCCGCCGTTCCACGCCGGCCGTCCCGAGACCGCCCCGCCCGCCGTGCTGGAGCGGGTGCAGGCGATCTACGGCCGGGGCATGGACGAGCGCTGGGCCGCGGCCCGGGCGGCGGCGGAGGTGTTGAGGGTCGAGGCATGAGATTGCTGAGATCGCCGTTCCTGCCGCCGTCATCCCGGGCCTCGCGTCCGGGACCCCTCTCTCCGCCGCGGGCGCGGGAGAGCGGCGCGCCGGCGCGACAAGAGGCTCCACCGTCCGCTGAATCAGGGATCTCGGGCCCCAGGTCCGGGATGATGATCGGGACGGGAGAAAGGCCCGGCTCCGTCGGGGCGTGAAACCGCCACGACTTGATCCGAACGCAAACCTGCCTCAAAACGCATGAGGTTGGAGAGATCACGCATGCGTCGGATGAAGTCGTTTCTCGTCGGGCTGACCGCGGCCGCCGGCCTGACGGCGGGTTTGGCGACCGTCTCGCCGGCCTCGGCTCAGGACGCCTTCACCTATGGCGTCTGGCGCAACCCCAAGAACACCGTCCATGTCGAGATCAAGCCCTGCGGCGGCGGCCGGGCCTGCGGTAACGTCATCTGGGCCACCGCCGACGCCCAGGCCGACGCCAAGAAGGGCGGCACGGCCAACCTGATCGGCCTGCAGCTGCTGCGCGACTTCCAACTGCAGAAGAACGGCAGCTGGAAGGGCAAGGTCTTCGTGCCCGACCTCAACATGACCCTCAGCGGCACCGCCGACTTCCCCGACGCCAGCACCATGAAGGCCAGGGGTTGCCTGCTGTTGTTCTGCAAGTCGCAGACCTGGCGCCGCGTCGACGTGGTGGCCAGCGGGACGCCGTCCAGCTGACAACCCACGACCGTCATCCTCGGACTTGTTCCGAGGACCCCTCTGTCGGCTGGTTTGCCGTTGGACAGTTCGGTCGCGATCCCACCGCTCCACGGATCGCCCTTCTTCGCGGTTGAAGCAGGGGTCCTCGGAACAAGTCCGAGGATGACGGAGGTGGGGGATGAAGGCCCGGGTCCCTACCTCGGATCCAGCTCCGGATAGGCCCGGAAGATCCCCTCGGTGCTGAACGGAATCCGCCGCTCCGACTTCAGATAGGCGGCGATGTTCGGTCGTTCCGCCACCGCGTCCCTCACGGCGATCACCCGGGTCAGCCTGGGCTCCAGCCGTTTCATTGCGTGCGGGAAGGCGTAGCGCAGGCCCTCCACCGCCTGGAACAGCGACAGGTCGGCATAGGTCAGGGCCTCGCCCGTCAGCCACTGTCGCCCCTCGGCGCCCTTCGGCGCGCGCTCCAGCACCGTCTCGAACCACCCGAGGTACTTCTTCATCCGCTGGGCGCGGAACTCCTGGGCCCGCCGGGCGGCCTCTTCCTTCTGGTCCTCGTAATAGAGGCCCATGCCGACCGGGTGGTGGACGTCGTGGGCCTCGGCGACCAGGTCGGCGATGGTCAGCTGCAGCTGGTTGACCCACAGCCGCCCGCCCTCGGCCCGGGGCGCCAGGCCGTGGCGCAGGCCCAGGTGCAGCAGGATGTTGGCCGTCTGGCCGATCACCAGGTCGCCGTCGACCAGATAGGGCGGGGCGAAGGGCGGATGGTCGCCTTCCGCCATGTGGGCCATCAGGGCCCGCTCGCCGCCGCCGTCGTCCGGATCGCCGCGCGCCACGTCGACATAGGCCGCGCCGGCCTCCTCCAGCGCCAGGCGCACGAACTCGCCGCGTCCCTGGATCGTGGGCCAGTAATGCAGTTGGTAGGTCATGCGAGGAAGAACAGATGAGGGGGCGGAAAGGATGCGGGCGGCGCGCCTCTAACCTCCGTCATCCTCGGACTTGTTCCGAGGACCCCTTTGTCGGCTGAGCTGTCGCTCCAGGTTGGTCGGCGACCTCACAGCTTCACGGATCATCCTTCTTCGCGGTTGAAGCAGGGGTCCTCGGAACAAGTCCGAGGATGACGAGCGTGGGGGATGAGCGGAGTTTTTAGCCCTACCCCACCCGCACGCTGGTCATCGAGATCGCCGCGAAGACGTCGTCGGTGAAGAACGACACCGGCTCGCCCGGCTCTTGCGCGCCCAGCACATAGAGCAGGGGCAGGTAGTGCTCGGCGCTGTTGATCGACGCCGCGGCGTCCGGGCCCAGGCCGCGCCAATCGATCAGCGGGTCGTGGTCGCCGGCGGCGATCAGGGCCTTGGCCTTGTCGTTGAAGCGCGGCGCCCAGTCGGGAACCTCGCCGGTGCGGAAGTCCGCGGCCCGCAG
Organism: Caulobacter sp. Root1455; assembly: GCF_001426905.1. Classification (GTDB taxonomy): domain Bacteria; phylum Pseudomonadota; class Alphaproteobacteria; order Caulobacterales; family Caulobacteraceae; genus Caulobacter. The sequence goes on along the minus strand of NZ_LMFQ01000001.1, from coordinate 288,208 downwards.
GTTGTGGACGATGTCGCCGCTGCCGATGATCAGCACGCCCTCGTCGCGCAGGGCGGCCAGGCGCTTGCCGGCCTCGTAGTGCCAGCGGTCGGGGCGGCCGCGGTCCAGGGAGAGCTGCACCACCGGCACGTCGGCGCGCGGATACATCGGCCGCAGCACGCCCCAGGCGCCGTGGTCCAGACCCCGGGTCGGGTGCTGGACGACCGGGTCCGGCGACAGGATCTCCGCCACCCGCCGCGCCAGGGCCGGATCGCCGGGCGCGTCGTAGCGCACGTCGAACAGCGCCTGGGGGAAGCCGCCGAAGTCGTGGATGGTCTCCGGACGCTCCGAAGCGCTGACCGCGCTGGCCCCGCGCGTCTCCCAATGGGCGCTGATCATCAGCACCGCCCTGGGGCGCGGCAGGTCCCGGCCCAGGGCCGCCCAGGCGCGGCTCCAGGCGTTGTCCTCGATGGCGTTCATCGGCGAGCCGTGGCCGAGGAACAGGACGGGTTGGCGGGCGGTCATGGGGGCGATCCAATTAGATACTGTACAAGTTACAGATAGGATGCGGCGCGACCGTTTCAACGGCGGCGGGGTGGATGGACAGCAGGGGGATGGAGAGAGGGCGGCCATTTGGCCACAGCCGGGCGGCCGCGTCGCGGTGTCGCGTCTTCGTCCGCCGCGCGTGCTTTCCCCCGAGGCCGGGCTTTGTTAAGCCACGAACGTTGTGAACGTACCCGTCCTTCCCCCTGTCCCGACCGACGAGGTCTCGTCCTCGATCGTTCCGTCGGCCGTATCCGCCCATGGGCATGGAACGGCGCTCGCGGCGCGGATCGCCACGCGCGGCGGCGCGCTGGATCTGCTGCGGCTGCTCGCCTCGCTGCTGATCGTCATCTACCACTACGGGGCCGAGGGCCCGATGCGCATCGAGCGCTTCGGCCAGGTGTTCTCGCGCGGCTTCCTGGCCACCGACTTCTTCCTGATGCTGTCGGGCTATGTGCTGGGCCGGGCCTACGGCGCCTCGACCCTGACCGGGCGGATCAGCCACGGCCGCTTCTGGGTGCGCCGGGTCGGGCGGGTCTGGCCGGGGCACCTGATCGTGCTGGCCATGATGGCCGCCCTGGTGCTGGTGCTGAACGCGATCGGCACCGACGCCCACAAGCCCTCGCGCTTCGCCTGGGACCAACTGCCGGTCCAGGCCCTGCTGGTCCACGCCTGGGGCTTCAACAGCGACGGCTGGAACCTGCCCAGCTGGTCGCTGTCGGCGCTGGTGGTCTGTTATGCGGTGTTCCCCTGGCTGTGGCGGGCGGCCGACAAGGTTCGCCATCCGTGGATCCTGCCGCTGGTCGGGGCCCTGGCCTTCGCCGCCTGCGAGGGGGTGGCCCGCGTGGTGTTCCACCACGCCCTGTCGGACCTGCAGTTCCGGTTCGGCGTCGTGCGGGCCCTGCCGCTGTTCCTGCTGGGCGTCTGCCTGGCGCGGGCGGTCGAGATGAACTGGCCGTCGGAGCGGGCGGCCAAGGTCCTGCTGATCGGCGGCTGCGTCGTCCTGACGGCCATGCAGCCGCTGGACCGCTACGCCCTGCCCGACGAGCTGATCTTCGACATCCCCTGCCTGATCGCCATCGCCGCCATCGTGCTGGGAGCGGGCCGCCTGCCGGTCCACCATCCAAAGGCCTGGATCGAGGAGGGCGCCAAGCTGTCGTTCGCCCTGTTCATCACCCACATCCTGGTGGGGGTGATCTACTGGAGCGCGGTGCACAAGCTGATCGAGACCGTGCCGATCGGCATCGGCTGGCAATGGCTGATGTGGCTGGCCTCGTTCCCGATCGCCATCGGCGCGGCCTGGCTGTTCCATACCTATGTCGACCAGCCGCTGCAGGATCGGCTGGCGCCGTGGCTGCGGGGGAAGCGGTAGGGCCTACGCCCCTCTCCATTTCACATCGTCATCCCGGGCCTTGTGCCCGGGACCCCTGGTTCAGCCCGCAAGTGAAGAGCAATGGCGCGCCGGCGCGCCACCCTCCCGCACCTGCGGCGGACAGAGGGGTTCCGGGCACAAGGCCCGGAATGACGGATGAATTGGGAGGTGAGAGGGCCAGACTAGCCCGAGGCTCAATCCCGCAAGCCGCTGAACACATAGTCCCGCGCCTGGACCCGCTCGTGGCACGCGTGGCAGGCGGCGGCCATTCCGGGGCGGGGCGCGCGCTCGCCGGCCGCGAACTCGGCATAGCCCCAGCCGCCCGTCCGCGCGAACCGCCGGCTGTCCTTGACCATCACGTCGACGTGCCGCCGCGGGCCCTGGGCGGTGACGTCGCCGCCGCGGTCGACCGCCTCGAACAGGTCGTAGACCAGCACCGCGCCGTCGGGGAACCGCCCGGCCTTGTAGCCTCGCAGCGCCGCCGGATTGGCGTAGATGTGGTGAAATCCGCCGTTGGCCGCGTAGGCCGGGGCGTGAGGGCCGATCAGACCGGTGGAGACGTGCCGCCAGTCGCGATAGCCGTCGGGAAAGTCCGGGATGGGCGCCGGCGCGTCGGCGCCCATCAGGCCGAACGCCGCCAGGGCGATGATCAGGCGGCCCATCCGAACGCTTGGCGTCCTCATGCCGGGTTCCTCCGCGTCGACAGGACGGTCGCACGGGCCGGCCCGGCCCGCGACCGGCCGTCTGCGAAGCGCGGTCGGGATGCGGCGAAACGCGGCGGCGCGGACCTCGCCTGTCAGGCGGCGGCGCCGAGGATCAGTCGTCTCGGGAGGCGGCGTTTTGCGCCGCGTTTTCGCCGCGATGCTTTTCCAGCACGCTGGCCAGACCCTGCAGGATGGGGGTCTGGAGCGTGGGATCGGCGGGCGCGCGATGCAGCAGCTTGATCGTGGCGATGTGCACCTTGATCCCGGCCAGGACCGAGGGGGTCAGGCTGTCGGCCTCGTCGAGCAGGTTGCACAGCGACCAGGCGGCGATCTGGACGGCCTCGTTGCGCTCGGCGCCGCTGAGGCTGACGATGTCGCCGGCCCGAGCGTACAGGTTCTCGAGCAGGCCCGCCCCGTCGAGACCGGAGGCCAGCAAGGTGTCGAAGGCGGCGATATAGTCGTCGATCCCGACCAGCGATGGTTCGCGCAGGGTCTCCATCGTCGCGTCGGCGCGCTTGAGGGCCTCGGCCACGTACATGCCGCCCTTCCGGGTCATCAACTGGCCCAGGCGGGGTTTCATGCGGCTTTTTTTGACGTGGCTCATGCGATCGACTTCATAGGCTTAATCAAGGCGTCCAACTCATCCTGGGACATATTCTGGCCGTCGGGCTGGCCCAGTTCAATCGACTGATCGTCGCGGCGCCGGCCGTCCGGGAACTCCACGGGCGGGCCCTGATTGCGCCAGCGCCGGTCGGGGCCGATGTAGCTGTCGCACTCGATGAACATCCGGTCGCCCCGCGCGACCCAGAGGATGCGCTCCAGCATGATGGTCGGCGAGATCGGCTTGGTGACGATGAAATTGGCGCCGCAGTCCCGGGCCTTCTCGACCTGGCTCTGACGGGTGTGGGAGGTGACGATGATCACCGGCGTCATGCGATTGGCCTCGTCGGCCTCGCGGCGCAGCCAGCGGGTCAGGTCATAGCCGTCCATCTCGGGCAGGGCGCCGTTGGCCAGGATCAGGTCGAAGGCGTGATGCTTCAGCTCTTCCTGGGCTTCCTTGCCGTCGGTCTTGCGCACGAGATTGCGCAGGCCAAAGCTGGTCAGCACGCCGACCAGGATGTCGAGCGACTGTTGATTGTCGTCGACGACCAACGCCTTGGCCTTGTCCAGATTGATGTACTGACTTGGCAGCAAGACCCCGACGCGCTCCGCCCCTGTCCCGCGACGTGCTGGGACCGTCAAGCTATGCCCGAGGACGGTTAAGAAACCGCTGTCGACCGGCCTGTTGAGGCGGAGTGTCGCGGCTAGGGCCGAGGCGTCGCGGACCAGACTCGCAGGTTCTTGGCGGCCGAGCCGAACGGGCCCAACTGATAGACCGCCCCGCCGGCCGGCGAGAACGCGAAGGGCTCGAACGGTTCGGCGATCATCGCGTCGAGATAGGCGGTCGGGGCGACGCCGGTGCTGACGTGCGGATTGAAATGCTCGCCGGCCTGCTTGGGCACGAAGGTCCCGACATAGTCGATCAGCAGCGCGTCGCTGGCGGCGTCGTCATGCGCGGCGGTGAACGCCGCGATTGTCCCCGTCTCGACGGTGAACGGCGCGACGGCCGCGATCAGGCTCCGCTGCAGCGCCTTTAGCTCCGGGCTCGGCTCCACGACGATGCCCGCCACGCCGACCTGGCCGCCCGGCGCGTAATAGCACCTGACGGCCCTTAACCGCATGGCCGACACGTCGGCGTCCGCGAAGACCTTGCCGGCGGCGGCGTAGACGCGGGGCAGGTCCTTCGTCCGCACGAAGCGCTGCACCAGCGTGATATGCGGTCGATGCGCCTCATCCAGCGCGAAGCTCTTCGGGAAGGTTTGCCGTAAACGCGCGTTGTCGGCTTCCGCCCGCCGGACCATCGTCGCGTCCGGCTCAAGCAGGATATCGATCGCCGTCACCGACGGGGGCGTCGACGCCATAGCGGGGCCGGCGAAGGCCGCCAGCGCCAAACCGACCAGGCCGGCGCCGAGCATGACCGAGGGCTTCATCGGATCCCATTCCTGTTGCGCGGGAAGACCTGGCCCGCGGACGCGGTCACGGCGCTCGCGCGAGCAGGACGGTAGGGGGTCGGGTCGTGCGTTCCTATCCGCAGAAACCCTGGCGGCGGAGCCCGTCAGGCCGCGTCCAGGCCGATGTCCATGACCAGGGCCGAGTGGGTCAGGGCGCCGACGCTGATCACGTCGACCCCGGTCTCGGCGATGGCCCGCACGGTGGTCAGGTTGACCCCGCCCGAGGCCTCCAACACCGCGCGGCCCTTGGCCAGGGCGACGGCGGTCTTCAGGTCGTCGAGGCTGAAATTGTCGAGCATGACCACGTCGGGGTGGTGCCTGAGGGCGTCCTCCAGTTGATCGAGCCCATCGACTTCCACTTCGACCTTGACCAGGTGGCCAGCGAAGGCCCGGGCCCGGCGGACGGCTTCGCCCACCCCGCCGCAGGCGGCGACGTGGTTGTCCTTGATCAGGATGGCGTCGTCGAGGCCGAAGCGGTGGTTGATCCCGCCGCCGCAGCGCACGGCGTACTTCTCCAGGGCCCGCAGGCCCGGCGTGGTCTTGCGGGTGTCGACGATGGTCGCCCCCGTGCCCTCGACCAGGCGGACATAGGCGCGGGTCAGGGTGGCGATCCCCGACAGCTTGCCCAGCAGATTCAGGCCGGTGCGCTCGGCGGCCAGCACGGCGCGGGCGTTGCCCTCGGCGCGGGCCAGGATCGCGCCGGCGGCGGCGTCGGCGCCGTCGCGGGTGACGACCTGGAACCTGGCCGTCGGGTCCAGGGCGGCCAGGGCCAGGCGGGCGCAGGACAGGCCGGCCACCCGGCCGTCCTGGCGCGCGGCCCAGACCACCGACAGGCGGGCGTCGGCGTCGATGCAGGCCTGGGCGGTGATGTCGCCGGCCCGGCCGAGGTCCTCGGCCAGCGCCATCTCGATGATCGGGCGGACCAGCAGGTCGTCGAGGGGCGTGATCATTCGGCGGCGTAGCGGACCGCGCGGCCCGCTTCCTGGTCTTGCAGGGTGACGAAGGTTCTTTCCGGCAGGGCCGTGGCGGGGAAGTCGGCGCGGAAATGGCCGCCTCGGCTTTCCGGCCGGGCCAGGGCGGCGCGGACGATCAGCTGGGCGGCGACCAGGGTCGGGGCGGGGCCGTGGGCGGCTTCCAGGGCGTCCAGCACCCCGACCAGGCGGGACAGGCCCTCGGCGTCGCGGATCACCCCGGCGTCGCGGCTCATGGCCTGGCGCAGGATCTGGAGCGCGGCGTCGGGCAGGTCGGGCGTGGGCGTAGCCGCCAGCGGCGGCTCACCGCCAAGCTCAAGACCCCGCGCCGCGCGGCCGGCGCGGGCCCCGAACACGGCGGCCTCCAGCAGGCTGTTCGACGCCAGGCGGTTGGCGCCGTGCACGCCGGTGCTGGCGCACTCGCCGGCGGCCAGCAGGCCCGCCAGGCTGGTGCGGCCGTCCAGGTCCGTGGCCACGCCGCCCATGTGGTAGTGCACGGCCGGGGTCACCGGGATCGGCTGGACGCGCGGGTCGACGCCGGCGCTGATGCAGGCGGCGAACACGGCCGGGAACTCGTGCGGGAAGTGCGCGCCCACCGCCGCCGTGGCGTCCAGGAACGCCCCGCGGCCCGCCGCGCGCTCGGCGTGGATGGCGCGGGCCACCACGTCGCGCGGAGCCAGCTCGCGGGCCGGATGGTAGTCGGCCATGAAGGCGCGGCCGGTCTTGTCGCCCAAGGGGGCGTTACGAAGGATCGCCCCCTCGCCGCGCAGGGCCTCGGTGGCCAGGGGGGCGGGGTCGCGGCCGATGTCGATGGCCGTGGGGTGGAACTGCACGAACTCCGGATCGGCGATCTCGGCGCCGGCCAGGGCGGCCAGGCCCAGACCCTCGCCGCGCACCTGGGCCGGAGTGGTGGTGACGGCGTAGAGGCCGCCGACCCCGCCGGTCGCCAGGATCACGGCGGGCGCGAGGATCCGGGTCAGGACGCCGTCGATCTCGGCGATCAGTCCGACCACGCGGCCGGTCTCGTCCTGGAGCAGCCGTCGGGCGCGGGCGTTCTCGCGGATCTCGATGGTCGGCGCGGCGCGGACGGCGGCGATGACCGCGGCCATGATCGCCGCCCCGGCCCCGTCGCCGCCGACCCGGGCGACCCGGGCCTTGCCGTGGGCGGCCTCCAGGCTGAGCACGAACCCGCCGTCGGCCTGGCGGTCGAAGGGCGCGCCCAGGGCGGCCAGGGCGCGGACGGCGGCGGGGCCTTCGGTGGTCAGCAGCGCGACGGCGGCCGGATCGCACAACCCGGCGCCGGCCGCGATGGTGTCGGCGGCGTGCAGGGCCGGGGCGTCCTCGTCCGACAGGGCCGCGGCCATGCCGCCCTGGGCCCAGGCGCTGGAGCAGCCGGTGGCCAGCGGCGTCGGCGACAGCACCAGCGCCTTGCGCGGGGCAGCGGCAAGGGCGGCGGTCAGGCCCGCCAGGCCCGCCCCGAGGATCACGGGGCCGTCGAAGGTGATGCGGTCGGTCATTGCACACTCCACTCCCTTCCGGATACGCGGGAAGGGCCGGGAACTTGGGGACGCGAACGAGGCGAAAACGGGTCTAGATCAGCTCCACGTCCACATGATGCCTGGCCTTGACCAGGTCGTAGCGGGCGGGGACGGTCGGCGGCGGCAGGTCGATCATCCGTTGCACGGCCAGCTTGGCGCGGATCTGGACGCTGGGATCGACCGTCACCTCGTACTGGTCGTACAGCAGGGCGTCGTGGATGTTCCGCAGGCTGATCCGCTTCATGTGCGGACACAGGTTGCAGGGGCCGATGAACTGGGTGCCCGGCGACTCCGCCTGGACGTTGGAGGCCATCGAGCACTCGGTGATCAGCACCACCTGCTTGGGCTTCCTCAGCGCCACGTAGTCGTTCATCGCCGCGGTCGAGCCGGCGAAGTCGGCGGCTTCCAGGATCTCGGTCGGGCACTCGGGGTGGGCCAGGATCTCGGCGCCCGGATAGGCCGCGCGCATGTCGGCGATGTCGCCGGCGGTGAAGCGCTCGTGCACCTCGCAGCGGCCGGCCCAGGCGATGATCTTGACGCTGGTCTGGCGCGCGACGTTGCGGGCCAGGAACTCGTCGGGGATCAGGATCACCTTGTCGACGCCCCATTCGCGGGCCGCCCACTCCACCACCTGCACGGCGTTGGCGCTGGTGCAGCAGATGTCGGTCTCGGCCTTCACGTCGGCGGTGGTGTTGACATAGGTGACCACCGGGATGCCCGGGTGGCGGGCCTTGATCAGCCGCACGTCGGCGCCGGTGATCGAGGAGGCGAGCGAGCAGCCGGCCCGCAGGTCGGGGATCAGCACGCGCTTCTCGGGGGCCAGCACCTTGCTGGTCTCGGCCATGAAGTGCACGCCGGCTTGAACGATCACGGCCGCGTCGCACTTGGCCGCCTCGCGGGCCAGGGCCAGGCTGTCGCCGACGAAGTCGCCGACGCCATGGAAGATCTCGGGCGTCATGTAGTTGTGGGCCAGGATGACGGCGTTCTTCTCGCGCTTGAGCCGGTTGATCTCGGCGATCAGCGGCGCGTGGAGCTGCCATTCCAGAGGCGTCACGTGATGCTTCACCTTGTCCCACAACGGCGCGGTCGCCGCTTCGACGTCGGGGGTGAAGAGCAGAGGCGCCGGGGGGGACGCGAAGCCGTCGGCCATGTGATCCTCTCTTATGCTCAAACTGAGCATTTCCAGGGCCTCAAAAAACGCCGGAAACGGAGGATAAATCGTTAAGTCCCGCTCCGACGTCGCCCCTTATGCTGAAATTGAGCAAAAGGGATGGATCACATATAGACCTTCCGGGACAGATTGCAAAGCGGCGGCGTCAAATTCCGTGTTCGGCCTGGTGGAGCGGCCGGTCCGACGATGCGGCCTCGCTGTCCGCCATGCCCCCGGGCCATCGTCGCGGCCGGATGGGACTAAAGCCGCCGGTATCGTGCAAGTCCCATCGCCGCCGGGGGCGCAAAGTTGGCCCCTGATCGCCTGCATCAGCGGCGTCGGGCCTGCCGGATCCCGCCGGACGCCGACTCCCAGGCCCGGCGGACCCTCTCACGCCCAACCCCGGAGACACTCATGGCTTCGCCCCGCACCATCCGCGATCCGTTGACCGACCGACTGCTCACGCCGCACAACGCCGCCCTGGTGATCATCGACTTCCAGCCTGTCCAGGTCGCCTCCATTGTCTCCATGGAGCGGCGGCAGCTGGTCGCCAACGTCGTGGCCGTCGCCAAGGCCGCCAGCCTCTACGGCCTGCCGATCGTGCTCTCGACCGTCAACGTCGCCACGGGGCGAAATCAGCCGACCATCCGGCAACTGACCGAGATCCTGGGAGGCGTCGAGGCCATCGACCGCACCTCGATCAACGCCTGGGAGGACGTGGATTTCGTGGCCGCGGTGAAGGCAACGGGCCGGCGCAAGCTGATCATGGTCGCCCTCTGGACCGAAGTCTGCCTGGTCTTTCCCGCCCTCGACGCGCTTCGGGAAGGCTATGAGGTCTTCCACGTGGTGGACGCCGTGGCCGGCACGTCGGAGGAGGCTCATCGCGCCGGTCTGGAGCGAATTGCCCAAGCGGGCGGACAGCCGATCACATGGATTCAATTGGCGTGCGAGCTGCAGCGCGATTGGGCGCGGGAAGAGACGGTCGCCGGGTTCTCCGAGATCGTCTTCGCCTCCATCCATCCCTGAGCCTGGCGCGGCCGTCGAGGGGCGAATGGCGACCCGCCTAGACCTTCGCCTTGCCCTTCTTGACCGTCACCGGCGCGTGGCGGTCCCACGCGTCCGCCATCGCCTGGGCCAGGGCGTCCAGGGCGTAGGGCTTGCGCAGCAGGGGCCAGGGGGTCTCGTTGGCGCGCATCAGGTCCTGGCCCGTGTAGCCCGAGGTGAGCAGGATCGGCAGTTCCGGCCGCTCGCTGGCCAGGATGACGGCCAGGTCGACCCCGCTCTTGCCGCCCGGCATGATCACGTCGGTGATCACCAGGCCCAGGGTCGGATCGCCGCGGGCGATGGCCAGGGCCTCGTCGGCGGTGGCGGCGCGGCTGACCATGTGGCCCAGTTCGTCGATCATCGCCGCGATCAGGTCGCCGACCTCGACGTCGTCCTCGACCAGCAGCACGTGGGAGCTGGCGCGGGTGGCCGGCGGCCGGACGGCCAGCACCTCGACCGGCGAGAAGGCCTCGCGCACCGGCAGCAGCATGGACACGCTGGTGCCCTTGCCCAGCTCGGACTCGATGGTCACCTCACCGCCGCTCTGGCGCACGAAGCCGTAGACTTGCGACAGGCCCAGGCCCGTGCCCTTGCCGATCGCCTTGGTGGTGTAGAACGGCTCGAAGGCCCGCTCCAGGGTCTCGGCGTCCATGCCCTCGCCGGTGTCGACGACGGCGACGCGCAGATAGCGGCCGGCGGGCAGTTCGCGCTGGGGCTCGGCCAGATCGACGCCTTGCGAGGCGACGGTGATCTTGCCGCCGCCCGGCGTGGCGTCGCGGGCGTTGACCACCAGGTTCAGCAGGGCGGCCTCGAACTGGCCGGAGTCGGTCAGGGTGGTGCGGCCCCCGGCCTTCAGGTCCAAGGTCAGGTCCACGCCTTCCCCGACCGCGCGGCGCAGCAGGCTCTCGCTGTCGGCGATCATCGCGTCGATCCGGCAGATCTCCGGGTTCAGCGGCTGGCGACGGGCGAAGGCCAGCAGGTGCTGGGTCAGCTTCTCGCCGCGCCGGGCCGCCGACTGGGCCGCGTTCAGCATGCGGTCGCGCCGCTTTTCGTCGTCCGGGTTGCGCTGCAGGACGTCCAGCGCGCCGATGATCACGGTCAGCAGGTTGTTGAAGTCGTGGGCGACCCCGCCGGTCAGCTGGCCGATCGCCTCCAGCTTCTGCGACTGGGTCAGGGCGGCCTGAGCGGCGTCGCGTTCGGACAGGGCCTCCTGCACGCGGTCGGCCAACAGTTCGTTGAGGCCGGTCAGCTTGACCTCGGCCTCCTTGGTGTCGGTGACGTCGAAGGCGATGCCGATGAAGCCGATGAACTCGCCCCCGGGTCCCAGGCGTGTCTGCGAGAACGACTTGAGCCAGCGCATCTGGCCGTCGGCCCGACGATAGCGGCCCTCCAGGCTGAACGGCCTCCGCGACGCCTCGCCGGCGATCTGGCCCTTGAGGATCTGGTTCAAGTCGTCGGCGTGCAGCCGCGAGCGCCAGTCCAGCACCAGGGCCTCGTCATAGCTCACCCCCGCGAAGGCGACATAGGCGTCGTTGACGAAGATCCGCACGCCGTCCTGGCCGCTGATCCACATCAGGGCGGGCGCGCTGTTGGCCAGGGCGCGGAACCGGGCCTCGCTCTCGCGCAGGCTCTCCTCGGCGCGGCGACGCTGGGTGACCTCGAAATTGACGCCGAGCATCCGCACGGCGCGGCCGTTCTCGTCGCGCACGACCTCGCCGCGGCCGTGGATCCAGCGTTCGCCGTCCGGATGGTCGATCAGCCGGAATTCGACCTCGTAGAGAGGGCCTTTCGTGACCGCCTCGCGGACCTTCTCGCGGACCATCTCGCGGTCGTCGGGATGGACGGTGGCCAGCAGGATGTCGGCGTCGACCGGCCCCTCGGGGGGCATGCGCAGGTTCTCGCGGGCCGTGGCCGACATCTTCATGCGGCCGTTCAGAAGGTCCCACTCCCACGGCCCGACGCCGGCGGCGGTCTGGGTGACGCGCAGGTGGGCCTCGGCGTGGGCGTAACGTTCGCGGGCCTGGGCCAGCTTGATCAGGCTGGCGCGCAGGGCCGAGGCCATGGCGGTGGTGATCAGCACGGACACCCCGTACAGCACCAAGCCGGCGGGCTCGATCTCGCCCAGCGGCCTGCCGCCGTGGGAGCCGCCCCACAGCATCCAGGCGAAGATCCCGCCCGCCACGATCGGCAGCAGGCTCCAGCGCCAGCCGGCATAGAGGGTGACCACGATGACGGCGGGGAAGAAGGTCAGGGTCGCGCCGACGCCGCTGGTCAGGCCCAGCATGGCGATTCTCAGGGCCATCGCCGCCAGGATCGCCGCCACGGTCACCAGGGCCGCCCGCCAGGCCGGCGGGGGGGAGCTTGGAACGAGCCATGCGCTGATCGCGTCCGGCGACGCACGCCGACGACCCGTCGCCGGTGGTTCTTCTGTCGTCATGGGCTCCAACGCGCACATACGTCTTGCCAAGAACATGGACACGCTTACCTAGGACACGCAACACGGGAGATTGATGATGGCTGCGAACCTGAACACCGGCTTCACGACGAAACAGCGCGCCGACATCGTCGCCGGCCTGAACAAGGTTCTGGCCGACAGCTACGCCCTGTATCTGAAGACCCACGGCTATCACTGGAACGTACGCGGTCCGAACTTCCAGGCGCTGCACGTGCTGCTGGAAGGTCAGTACACCGAGGCGTGGACGGCGCTTGACGCGATCGCCGAGCGAATTCGTGCGCTGGGCGAGTTGGCCCCCATGGGCTACGGCGCCTTCGGCAATCTCTCCAGCATCAAGGACGGCGACGCCGAGAAGGCGTGGGAAGACATGTTCCAGGAACTGCTGGCCGACAACCAGACCGTGATCGCCACCCTGCGCGACGCCTTCGCGGCGGCCGACGAGGCCGGCGACGAGGCCACCGCCGATCTCTACACCCAGCGCCTGGCGGCCCACGAGAAACACGCCTGGATGATCCGCTCCACGCTCGGCGGAAAGTGATCCGCTGGGTCCGCGCGTGCCCGGCCTAGATCGATATACGGTCATCGCGGCCGCCCAGGTGGTCTTGGCGTCGGGGGCGGTGGTCGCCCTCGGCGTGTTCTCCGCGTACGGGGCGGCCCAAGCCCCGGCCGACCCGGGGCGGACCGGCGCCCTGACCACGGTCGTGGAGACGCTGTCGGACGCGGGCCTGGCCCCCGCCCTGGCCAAGATGGACCCGGCGATGCTGGCCCTGGCCCGCCGCCACGATCCCCGGCCGCACAAGGACTATTGGGGACGGGCGCCAGGCTGGGAAAAGCTGGACCTGCACCTGATCCCCCGCCTGGGCGACCGCGAGCCGGACTTCGAGGAGGCCCGGGCGATCAACGGCTTCAAGGCCGCCTCGCCGCTGGCGCTGGAGCCGTCCCGGCCGTTCAAGCTGACGGGCGCCCAGTCGGAACGCGACAAGGCCCTGCACTGCATGACCCAGGCGGTCTATTTCGAGGCCGGCTTCGAACCGCTGGCGGGCCAGCAGGCCGTGGCCCAGACCGTGATCAACCGGGTGCGCCACCCGGGCTATCCCAAGTCGATCTGCGGCGTCATCTACGAGGGCGCCGCCCGGGGCACGGGCTGCCAGTTCAGCTTCACCTGCGACGGCTCGCTGGAGCGGGCGATCAGCCCGGTCATCTGGGCCAACGCCGAGATCGTCGCCAAGCGGGCCCTGGCCGGCTTCGTGATGAAGGACGTCGGGTCCGCCACCCACTACCACGCCGACTACGTCTATCCGTACTGGGCGCCGACCCTGGTCAAGCTGCGCACCCTGGGCGCCCACGTCTTCTATCGCTGGACCGGACCGTCGGGCGCCCAGAAGGCGTTCAAGGGGCGCTATTCGGGCGACGAGACCCTGTCGGCCGACATCCTGATGGGCGCCGATCCGCGCACGCTGGAAGCCGCGCCGCCGGGCTCGATGGCCGCCATGGCCGCGACGGGCGGAATCCTGCCGGTGGCGACCGGCGAGCCGGCCAAGATCGTCAGCCCCGAGGGCGTGGTCGAGATCCTGCCGCCGATGACCGGCGACCCCGGCGCGGCCATGCGCGGCGGCCGCCGCCTGCCGACGCCGGAAGAGATCGAGAAGATCAACAAGGCGCTGGGCGCGCTGGAGGCCCCGGTGGTCGACACCACGGTCAAGCCCGTCGAGGCCAATCAGCCGCCGCCTCCGCCGCCCCCGCCGCAGCGCAAGCCCAAGGAGCTGGTCGAGCCGCTGAACTGGGGCTTCTAGGGTCTGGAGCGGACCGGCCCTACCAGACGCCGATCTTCTCGGCCTCGTGGTGGCTGATCGGGTGGTGGGCCTTCTTGTGGTCTTCCTCGGCCAGGAAGCGCACGGCCTCCAGGGCGGCCATGCAGCCCATGCCGGCCGCGGTCACCGCCTGGCGGTAGATGTCGTCGGTGACGTCGCCGGCCGCGTAGACGCCGGCCACGGCGGTGGAGGTCGTGCCCGGCTTGACCGACAGATAGCCGCCGGCGTGGGTCTCCAGCTGGTCCTTGAACAGCTCCGACGACGGGGCGTGGCCGATGGCGATGAACACGCCGTCGCAGGCCACGTTCGTGGTCTCGCCGGTCTTGACGTTCTTCAGCCGCACGCCGGTGACGCCCATCGGATCGGAGTCGCCCAGGACCTCGTCGATGGCGCTGTCCCAGATCACCTCGATCTTGGGGTGGGCCATCAGGCGCTCCTGCAGGATCATCTCGGCCCGCAGCTCATCCTTGCGGTGGACGAGCGTGACCTTGCTGGCGAAGCTGGTCAGGAACAGGGCTTCCTCCACGGCGGTGTTGCCGCCGCCGACCACGACCACGTCCTTGTTGCGGTAGAAGAAGCCGTCGCAGGTGGCGCAGGCCGACACGCCGAAGCCCTGGAACTTGCTCTCGCTCTCCAGGCCCAGCCACTTGGCCTGGGCGCCGGTGGCGATGATCAGGGTTTCGGCGAACCAGTCCTGGCCGCTGTCGGTGGTGATGTGGAACGGGCGCTTGGACAGGTCGGCCGACAGCACGATGTCGCCGACGAACTCGGTGCCCACGTGCTCGGCCTGGGCCTTCATCTGATCCATCAGCCAGGGGCCCTGGATGACGTCGGCGAAGCCCGGATAGTTCTCGACGTCGGTGGTGATGGTCAGCTGGCCGCCCGGCTGGATGCCGGCGATCAGCACGGGCTTCAGCAGCGCGCGGGCGGCGTAGATGGCGGCGGTGTAGCCGGCGGGACCCGATCCAATGATCAGGCAACGGGTGTGGCGGGGTTCGGGAGTCGACATAGGCGCAGATATAGGGCCGATTCCGCTCGGGCGCGATGGCGTCCGGACGGTTTTGCGGACGGTTCTGGAGGGGGAAAGCGGTTCACCCACTTGCCCCCACCTGGCGGCCTCGCCGCCTGTCCGCCCCCATAGGGGGCGGAGGACGCGCACCGCGTCGGCGGCGGGCTCCTCTTCCCCCTATGGGGGAAGACGGTCGCGTAGCGACCCGTAGGGGGCAAGGGCGTGAGCCACGAAGAAAGGCGATCAACGCCTCGTCCACGATTTCAGGGTTAATATGGGCAAAAGCCCCACGAGCCCCCGCCCATGACCGCCCCCTTCATCGAGATCGCCGGCCGCAAGATCGGCGCTGATTTCGAGCCCTATGTGATCTGCGAACTGTCGGGCAACCACAACGGCAGCCTGGACCGCGCGCTGGAGATGGTCGACGCCGCCGTCGACACCGGCTGCGACGCCATCAAGCTGCAGACCTACACCGCCGACACCATCACGCTGGACGTCGACCGCCCCGAGTTCAAGATCCACGGCGGCCTGTGGGACGGGCGCAGCCTGCACGAGCTCTACCAGGAGGCCCAGACCCCCTACGAATGGCACGCGCCGATCTTCGAGCGGGCCGCCCAGCGGGGGGTGACGATCTTCTCCAGCCCGTTCGACGAGACCGCCGTCGACCTGTTGTCCGGCCTGGACGCCCCCGCCTACAAGATCGCCTCGTTCGAGGCCGTTGACCTGCCGCTGATCCGCTACGCCGCCCGCCAGGGCAAGCCGCTGATCATCTCGACGGGCATGGCCAACCTGGCGGAGATGCAGACCGCGCTGGACACCGCCCTGAGCGCCGGCGCGGCGGGCGTGCTGCTGCTGCACTGCGTGTCCGCCTATCCAGCCCAATTTGAAGATGCCAATCTTCGCACCATCGTCGACATGGCCGCGCGCTTCGGCTGCCCGATCGGCCTGTCGGACCACACCCCGGGCACGGCGGCCTCGGTGGCGGCGGTGTCGCTGGGGGCCTGCGCGGTCGAGAAGCACTTCACCCTGGCCAGGGCCGACGGCGGTCCCGACGCGGCCTTCAGCCTGGAGCCGGCCGAGTTCCGCGCCCTGGTCGACGACACCAAGAACGCCTGGAAGGCCCTGGGCGGCGTCAATTACGACCTGCTGGGCTCGGAACGCGGCAACCGCCAGTTCCGCCGCTCGCTGTACGTCACCGCCGACGTCGCGGCTGGCGAGACCCTGACCAAGGCCAATGTCCGCTCGGTCCGCCCCGGCAACGGCCTGCCGCCCGCCGACTACGAAGCCGTGCTGGGCAAGCCCGCCGCCCGCGCCCTGAAGCGCGGCGAGCCGCTGGCCTGGGACATGGTGGGGTCGTAGCGACCCCTCCCCCTGTGGGGGAGGCGGCCGAAGGCCGGTGGGGGGAGTCTTAGGGGCGTCGATCCGGGTTGTGGCCGCTTGCCGATCACTCCCCCCTCCGTCGGCTTCGCCGACACCTCCCCCAAAGGGGGAGGACCTAGGGCAGCAGCCCCAGCCGCTTGCCGACGATCCGGTCCAGGGACCGCTTGGGCAGGAGGTCGGCCATCAGCATCTGCATCGGCTGCGGGGTGATGGTGTAGCGGACCTTGGGCCTGGCGACGGTCAGGGCGGTGTGGACCGCCTCGCCGATCCGTTCGGGCGGCAGGCCCGACTTGCCGATCGACAGCATGTAGGCGCGCAGCCGGTCCAGGGCCGGGGCGTAGACCGTGTTGGCGTAGGCGGCGGTGTCGGTCTCGTCGGCCTTGTCCCAGATCGGCGTGGCCACCGCGCCCGGAGCGACCACGATCACGTCGACGCCGAACGGCAGCAGTTCGCGGCGCAGGGATTCCGACATCCCCTCCAGTCCGAACTTGCTGGTGCAGTAGGGGGCCATGAACGGGTTGGCGTTGCGGCCGCCGACCGAGCCGATGTTGACGATCCGGCCGGGCTTGCCCCCGGCCGGCTTCCGCGCCCCGACTAGGGGCGCGAAGGCCTGGGTGGCGATCACCACCCCGGTCAGGTTGACCTCCAGCTGCTTGCGCCACTCGTCGATCGGCAGATGCAGCAGCGGGCCGGCCACGGCGATGCCGGCGTTGTTGACCAGGCCGGCCAGGGGTCGCCCGTCCAGCGTGGCCTCGACCTTGCGCGCCGCCGCGCGCACGGCGACCTCGTCGGTGACATCGAAGAGCAGAGGGGTGACCTTGTCGCCGAACGCGGCGACCAACCGCTCGGCGTCGGCCGCCTTTCGCACGCTGCCGAACACGTGGAAGCCGCGCTGGGTCAGCACCTTGACCACGGCCCAGCCGATGCCGGTGGAGGCGCCGGTGACGACGACGGATTGGGTCTGGCTCATGCGTTCGCTCCCCTTGGTTACAGCCAAGATGGGATAGGTGAACGGCGTTATCCAGCCTTCTCCCGCGCGATCAGGTCCAGGAAATGCGCCGCCACCCGCGCCGCGCCGCGGCCGTCGCAGACCGCCGCCGAGGCGGCCGACAGGCGGTCCCGCAGCAGCGGGTCGGCCAGCAGCCGGGAAAAGGCGTCCGCGAAGGCCGCCTCGAAGTCCGGATCGGCGACGTCCAGGGCCAGGACGGCGTCGGCCCCGGCCAGGGCCTGGCTGGCCTCGCCCTGGTTGGCGGCCAGCACCAGCAGCAGGGTCGGCAGGGCCAGGACGCAGCGCTCCCAGCTGGTCGAGCCGCCGGCCCCGACGGCCAGGCCGGCCTCCAGCGTCAGACGCGGCATGTCCTGGCTGTCGACGTGCAGGGCCAGGCGCGGCTCGCGGGCGGCCAGGTCGCGCAGGCCCGGCAGGCTGGGGGCGCCGGCGCCGAGAACGACGTCCAGCACGGCCTCGCCGGTCCCCCTTTCCGTGAGGAGCGACAGCATCAGGTCCACGACCCGGCCGGTGATCCCGCCCACGTCGGTCAGGCCCAGCGACACCAGGACGCGGCGCACGGGCGGGGCGCCGGCCCGGCGGGCCAGGGCCGCCTTGCGCAGGGCCGCGAAGGCCGGGCGGACGGGGGCGTGGCTGGGGCCCAGCAGCAGTTCGGCGTGGGGCGGGACCAGGCCGTCATAGTCCGTCGCCTTGCGGGCCGGGCCGGAGTCCAGCACCAGGTCGGCGGCCAGGGGACGGTCGGCCAGGTCGTCGATGACCAGGGTGGGGCGGCCGCCGGCGATGGCGCGGTGGTCGGGGGCGGACAGGCCGTAGTGGTCGATGACCACGGCGTCGAAGGCCTGGGCCTGTTGCGCCGCGAACGCGGTCAGCTCGGCGGGGGCGGCCTCGTCCGTTGCGATCCGTGCGACGTCGGCGCCGAACGCGTCCAGCACCGTGGCCACCGCTGGCGTCGTGACGAAGACGCAGTTCGCGCCCGCGTCCTGCAGCGCCCGAGCCAGGGTCAGGCTGCGCATGACGTGCCCGCCGCCCACGCTGGGGCCGGCGTCGGTGATGAAGAGGATGCGGGACGGAGGGCTCATCACGGCCGTCTCCCTGCCTTCAAAGCCGTCATTCCCGCCCTTGTGGCGGGAAACCCTCTGTCCGCCGCAAGGGCCGGAGTGTGGCGCGCCGGCGCGCCAAGGCGCTTCACCGTCAGCTGAACCAGGGGTTCCCGCCACAAGGGCGGGAATGACGGCTGAAAGGGTGGATGAAGATCGCTGACAAACACCCTCACAGCCGCCTCACCCCCCCGAACGTCGCCAGGTCCGGACGTCGCGCCAGCAGCGCCCGCACGTCGTCAGAGGTGAAGGCGCGGTTGACCGGATAGAGGGCGTCATAGACCGCCGCCACGAAGGCGTAGTCGGCCGGGCCCTCGACCGCCCAGCGCACCTCGCCCTGGTCGGGCTGGGCCAGCAGGGCCAGGGACGACCAGCGGACGGGCGGCGGCGGGGCCTCGGGCGCGTCGCCGGCTCGCAACCGCAGGGCCGCGCTCTCGGCCGCCAGGCGGCGCAGGCCGTCGGCGGTGATCACCTCGACCCCCTGTCCGGCCGGATAGGCCGCGCCGGGCGAGCGGTTGGTGGTGTGGTCGGCCTGTTCGGACAGGTGCAGGTCGACGGTCGCGTCGATCAGCTCGGGATCGATCAGCGGGCTGTCGTCGCCCACCCCCACCACGTGGTCGGCGGGATAAGCGGCCAGGGCCCCGGCCAGCCTGGCCAGCTCGTCCTGGGGCGGGCCGCGATGGACGGCGATCGCCTCGCGGCGGACCACGGCCTCCAGCACGTCGTCGGCGGGGTCGGTGGTGGTGGAGACGACGATTTCGTCAATGCGCAGGGCCCGCGCCATCCGCTCGATCTGGCGCACGATCAGGGGCGCCCGGGCCAGCGGCATCGACGGCCGCCCCGGCAGGCGTTCGGAACCCATGCGGGCCTGGAGGACGGCGAGGATCAAGGGAGCGGCGTCAGCGCCGAAAGAGCTTGCCGACGACCCAAGAGACCGCGACGGCTAGTCCAGCGCCCAGCAACGCGATCACGACCATGTAGATGACCGGATCCATGTTCAGTCCTCCACTCTGTTCAAAACATAGTGGGCGAGGGCTTGGAGCGCAATGAATCCGGCGAGGGCGCCCGGGCCCGCGAAGCCCGCGGCGCGCCCGGACAGCATCGGCTGCAGCCAGAGCGTGACCAGCAAGGTGATCGACAGCGCATTGGCCGTCGTCGCGATCGCCTTGCGCGCTTCGTTGCGCGCGGCTTTTCCAATGCGGGGCGTACGATCGATGGGCACGGTCATTCCGTGAACATAACAAGAACAACCATCGCGCGCAATGCGAGATTCAACTCGCCTTAGGCGCTTGTCGAACTCGTCTCGCCCCGCGCTTCCATCCGCGCCACGATCTCGGCCGCCGCCCGCCCGGTCTCGTCGACCGGCTCATAGGTCCAGCCGTGGAAGGCCCCGCCGTAGGGACGGGCCGCGCCCATGCTCTCCAGCTCCTGGTGGAACAGGCGGAACTTCAGGCTCTGGCCGTCCATCTTCAGGATGAACACCGGCTTGCCCGTCGAGGCGGCCTCGGTGGCCATGTTGGTGGAGTCCTCGGTGACCAGGATGTAGTCGGCCGCCGCCAGGAAGGCGAAATAGGGATTGGCCCCCGCGCCGTCCCAGATGATCCCGGGAAGATGTCGCAGGCGGGCGGTCAGCAGGGCCTTGGCCTGGTCGGGGGTGCGCCGCGAGAAGGTCATCAGCAGGCTGCCGCCCTCCTGCTCCAGCGGCAGCTGGATCTGGTGGGCCATCTCGGCCGCGCGCAGGGCCGACAGGTCGAAGGCCCTGGACCGGCCGCCCAGCAGCACCGCCACGCGGGGGCGGGGCAGGGCGTCGATCCGGTCCTTGAACTTCTCGTATTCCGTTTCGAGCCGCGCGGCCGTCACCCGATGCGGCGAGCCGGTGATCGGCAGGATGTTGTCGCCGGTCAGCCGGTCGTGCTTGGGCGGGATGACCAGGTCGAACATGTTGGCCGGGACGCGCGGGTCCTGGATCTGCACGACATAGGTCTTGCCGCCCGACCAGCGCTTGGCGCGGATCGACAGGGGCAGGGTGGCGCGGCCGGCGGCGATCCACAGGTCGGGCCAGGGCGCCTGAATGCCGCTCTCGGGCGTCAGCCAGCGGCGCGGCAGCCAGTTGGCCCACCAGGGCAGGCGGCCGATCCGGCCGTTCCAGCCCACGCGCTTGACGACGATCTCGGCCCGGACCTGGCGGCCCACGGCCTCGGCCAGGCCCACGGCCTGGGCCTCGATCCCGGCGCGGCCGTCCGAGATCGCCCAGATGACGATCGGCGGCTTTTCGGGCGCTTCGGGGGCGGGCGTCGCGGGCTGGAGCGGGACGACGGGTTCGGGCGCCGGCGCGGCGGCGGCCTTGCGGCGCGGCGCGGGCCTGGTCTTCGTCTCGGCGGGCGCCGGGGGCGCGGCCTTGGGCGTCCTGACGGCTTTCGAGGCGGCGGGCTTTTGGGCGGCGGCTTTCGGGGCGACGGCCTTCGGCGCGGCGACCTTCGAGGCCGTCGCCCTGGCGGGAGCCTTGCGCGCCTTGGCGGCCTCGGGCTCCGTCGCTCGCGATGTTTTCTTTTCAACCACGTCGGTGATCCCGGCCACGACAAAGCGGCGCGCCGGTCAAGCTAAGCTGTCCGGCGCTTCGTACGCAAATGTCCCTGGAATGGGGCTTAAGCTAGACCCACTCGACCTTGAGGATCTCGTAGGCCTTCACGCCGCCAGGCGTGTTGACCTCGACCACCTCGCCGACTTCCTTGCCGATCATGGCGCGCGACAGCGGCGAGCTCAGCGAGATGCGGCCCGACTTCACATCGGCTTCGTGCTCGCCGACGATCTGGTAGCGGGCCTCTTCCTCGGTGTCCTCGTCGACGACGCTGACCGTCGCGCCGAACTTCACCTGCTTGCCCGACAGTTTCGAGACATCGATGATCTGGGCGCGCGCGATCTTGTCCTCGATCTCGGCGATCCGGCCTTCGATCCAGCCCTGGCGTTCCTTGGCGGCGTGATACTCGGCGTTCTCCGACAGGTCGCCATGCTGGCGCGCCTCGGAAATCGCGGCGATCACCGCCGGCCGTTCAATCGTCTTCAAACGCTTCAGTTCTTCGTCGAGGGTCTGGTAACCCCCGGCGGTCATCGGCACTTTTTCCATTGCGGATTTTAGCTCGGTTCGCCCAAAGGGAGGAAGACTCCCGGACGTTGGCGCGCACGACCGGGGGCTGAGAGGATAGGCGCCGCGTTAGCGATAAGCAAGTACCCGCCCGTGAGGCGAAGCTTGACCCGGTTAGCGGCGGGGATCAAGCGCGCTGGCGCGATCCTTGTTCCGAATGATCGTCAAGGGGCTGATCGAGCGGGCCGAGCCGGCCTTGGTTCCACCTGTCGATCGTCATCCCCGGACTTGTTCCGAGGACCCCTGCTTCAACCGCGAAGAAGGACGATCCGTGGAGCGGTGAGAGCGCGGGCCCCTTTCGGTCGACAGCGCGGGCGGACAAGGGGGTCCTCGGAACACGTCCGAGATGACGGACGGGAAGGGGAGCGTTGGCGATCAGGCGTAGTTGTACGGCCCGCCGCGTTCCAGCGCCCTGAGATAGGCCGGACGGACGTGGATGCGGCCCAGGAACGCCTTGATCCTGGGGCGCGATCCGGCCCCGGCGCGGGCGGCGCCGGTCTCCAGGGGGAAGCTCATCATGATGTCGGCGGCGGTGAAGTCCGGGCCGGCGAACCAGGCGGTCTTGGCCAGCGCGGCGTCCCAGTGGTCGATGTGCAGCTTCAGCTGCGGATCGACGAAGCCGCTCTGGGCCCGGCCGGCGATGCTCTTGACCAGGCCCTTCAGCAGGCCGGGCGCGCGGGCGGGCAGGGCCGTGAACACCAGCTTCAGCAGCAGCGGCGTCATGGCCGAACCCTCGGCGTAGTGCAGCCAGTAGGTGTAGGCCAGGCGCTCGGGCGTCCCGGCCGCCGGGATCAGCCGGCCCTGGCCGTAGGTCTCCAGCAGGTAGTCGACGATCGCCCCGGTCTCGGCCAGGGTCTTGTCGCCGTCGGTGATCACCGGCGACTTGCCCAGCGGGTGGACGGCCAGCAGGTCCGGCGGGGCCAGCATGGTCTTGGCGTCGCGCTGGTAGCGCTTGACCTCGTAGGGAACGCCCAGCTCCTCCAGCAGCCACAGCACCCGCTGGCTGCGCGAGTTGTTCAGGTGGTGGACGACGATCATGGCGGGCTCCCTGCGAACCGTTCCAGTCGCCGAACGACGGCCGCGCTTGTCAATGCCCCGTCAACGTCCGCGCCACGCCATCGCCAGGAGCGCCGCGACCGTCGCGGCCTGCAGGAACACGATCAGCGTCAGCCAGGCGCTGAACGGCTGTTTGCGGGTCTTGTGGCGAAACACCGGGCGGGCCAGCAGGGCGCCGGGGCTGCCGCCCAGGGCGGCCAGGGCCAGCAGGGCGCGTTCGGGCACGCGCGAGCGCCGGTCGGCGGCGGCGGCCTTGTCGAACCCGAAGATCACGAAGGTCGCCAGGTTCAGGACGGCCAGATAGACGGCCGCGAAGGTGATCACGCCGGCAGGCTCACGGGCGCCTCCAACGGCTTCAGGTCCGGCTCCACCCAGCCCCGGCGGGCCGCGACGCTGAACAATCGCTCGCGCGACCAGAAGCCCAGCGGCCAGGCCTTGTCGCCCATCGGCGTGGCCAGCAGGCGCGCGGACGCCTCGCCGTCGCCGATCCCGGCCGGCAGGGCCGCGACGAAGGCGCGGATGGCGGCCAGGTAAGCCTGGGTGATGGTCTCGTGATAGCCGTTGTGGTCGTCGTTCACCCCGCCGACCGCGACGTTGTAGGTCTGGATGATGCGCGGCATGTCGCGCTCCAGGTCGTCGTCGCGGGTGCGGACCAGGCGCATCGTGGCGGTCAGGTGCGCGGCGTGGGTCCACTGGGCCTTGGGCAGGCTGTGGTCCAGCAGGCGCGCGGCCAGGTCGGCGACTTCGGCGTCGGAGTAGGGGGCGGTCATGGCTTGGGTTTAGCGTCTGGCGGGACGGGGCTCAATTGGCGGCAGAGCCGGCTCGCCATCAAGGTTTCAAGGCGCGGCCTCGCCGTCGCGGGCGGTCATTCAAAAACATCACCCACGTCCGTCATCCTCGGACTTGTTCCGAGGACCCCTGCCCCCGCCGGGAAGGCCGTGGGGTGGCGGGCTGGCCCGCCATGGAGCCGACAGCTCGGCTGAACGCGGGGTCCTCGGAACAAGCCCGAGGATGACGGGGATTATGGGCGCCGTCCGGTCCCCGTCACAACCGCCCGCGTCGGCCGCCCTTGAGCTTGTCCAGCGCGCGGCGGGCGTGCTCGGCTTGGGCTGCGACCGGCGCCGCCGTCGGCGGGGACATGGCGGCCATCATTTCCTGCACGGTCGCCACGGCTTGAGTGGTGGCCATTCCGGCGACCGCCTCGGCCATCTGCGGCTTGCCGCGCGGGGTCGGGACCATCTGCGCGACCTTGCGGGCCACGGCGGCCAGTTCGCCGCAGGCTTTCGCCTTGTCGCGGGCCCGGCGGATCTCGGCGGGGTCGTCGCTGGCCTCCAAGATCGCCCAGACCGCGTCGAGGGCGGCCATCAGCTTGAGCTGGAAGGTCAGGGACCAGGTGGGGATGTCTTGGGCTTGGGTCATGCCTCTAGGATGCGGCCGTCCTGGAGGGTGGGGATCGGAAACGTGCGTTTTTGTGTAAGGGGTTGGATTCCCGAGGGTTTGTTTTGCGAGGTGCGGGGATAGACCTCCGCTCGTCCCCTCTCGACCGTCATCCCGGGCCTTGTGCCCGGGACCCCTCTGTCCGCCGCAAGGGCGGGGTGTGGCGCGCCGGCGCGCCATTTCGCTTCACCGTCAACTGAACCAGGGGTCCCGGGCACAAGGCCCGGGATGACGGTGCTAAGGGGAAGGCCTGTGGATAACTTTCAAGCGCCGCCCAACGAAAGCCGCCGCGACCGGCCTTTCGGCTGATCGCGGCGGATCTGGTCTTCGAGCCCTCATCCGACCCCCTGGGCGGGCCACCTTCTCCCGCAAGCGGAGAAGGATTGGAGGTTACTGGTAGCTCTGCAGCGGCCGCACTTCCAGCATCTCGGCCGGGGCGCTGGAGATGGCCTGGGCCGCGGCCAGGGCGCCGGCCGAGGTGGTGTAGTACGGCACCTTCATCATCAGCGCCGTGCGGCGGATCTCGAAGCTGTCCTCCAGGGCCTGCTTGCCCTCGGTGGTGTTGAACACCAGCTGCACGCCGCCGTTCTTCATCACGTCGACGATGTGCGGGCGGCCTTCCAGCACCTTCTTGACCAGCTCGACCTCGACGCCCTGCTCGGCCAGGTAGCCGCGCGTGCCGACCGTCGACAGCACCTTGAAGCCCGCCGCCTGCAGCAGCTTGACCGGCTCGACGATCCACGGACGGTCGCTTTCCTTGACCGAGACGAACGCGGTCCCGGCGGTCGGCAGGTTGACGCCGCCGCCCAGCTGGCTCTTGGCGAAGGCGCGGGCGAAGGCCGGGCCCAGGCCCTGTTCGCCCTCGCGGATCCAGTCCAGGCCCATGACCTCGCCGGTCGAGCGCATTTCCGGGCCCAGCACCGTGTCGACGCCGGCGAAGCGGGCGAACGGGAAGACCGCTTCCTTGACCGCGATGTGGTCGTAGGGAACGTCCCTGAGGCCGAAGCTGGCCAGGGTCTCGCCGGCCATGATCTTGGCGGCGATCGCCGCGACGGGCTGCCCGATCGTCTTGGCCACGAACGGCACGGTGCGCGAGGCGCGCGGATTGACCTCCAGCACATAGATGCGCGGCTCGGCGCTGTGCGGCTCCTCGATGGCGAACTGCACGTTCATCAGGCCGCGGACGTTCAGGGCCAGGGCCATCTTCACGGTCTGGCGCTTCAGCTCCTCCACCGTGGCGGCGCTGAGCGAGAAGGGCGGCATCGAACAGGCGCTGTCGCCCGAGTGGACGCCGGCTTCCTCGATGTGCTCCAGCACGCCGGCCACGAACACGTCCTTGCCGTCGCACAGGGCGTCGACGTCCACCTCGGTGGCGCGGCTCAGATAGTGGTCCAGCAGGATCGGGTGCTCGAACGAGATCTCGCCGGTGTTGGCGATGTAGCGTTCCAGGTGCTCGTGGTCGCGGATGATCTCCATGCCCCGGCCGCCCAGCACGTAGGACGGGCGCATCACGAACGGGAAGCCGATCTTGTCGCCTTCGGCCCGGGCCTCGTCCCAGGTGCGGGCGATGGCGTTCTCGGGCTGGGCGATGGAAAGGCCGTTCAGCAGTTGCTGGAAGCGCTCGCGGTCCTCGGCCAGGTCGATGGCGTCGGGGCTGGTGCCCAGGATCGGGATCCCGGCCTCTTCCAGCGCGTGGGCCAGCTTCAGCGGCGTCTGGCCGCCGAACTGGACGATCACGCCGGCCAGCGTGCCGTTGCTCTTTTCGACCTCCAGCAGCTCCAGCACGTCCTCGGCCGTCAGCGGCTCGAAGTACAGGCGGTCGGAGGTGTCGTAGTCGGTCGAGACGGTCTCGGGGTTGCAGTTGACCATGATCGACTCGATGCCGATGGCGTCCAGCGCGAAGGCCGCGTGGCAGCAGCAGTAGTCGAACTCGATGCCCTGGCCGATCCGGTTGGGACCGCCGCCCAGGATCACCGCCTTCTTGCGGTTGGACGGCGCGCTCTCGCACTCGGGAACCTGGCCGAGGGCCCCGGTTTCGTAGGTCGAATACATGTAGGGCGTGGTGGCCGCGAACTCACCGGCGCAGCTGTCGATGCGCTTGAACACAGGGCGGACCTTGAGGTCCTGGCGGGCTTTGCGGACGGCCTTCTCGGTCGAGCCGGTCAGCTTGGCCAGGCGGGCGTCGGAGAAGCCCTGGGCCTTCAGGGCGCGGAACCCTTGCGCATCCGTCGGCAGACCGCCGGCCCGGACCCAGCCCTCCTGGCGGACCAGCTCGGCGATCTGGCGCAGGAACCACGGCTCGTAGCTGCAGGCGGCGTTGACCTCCTCGACCGACAGGCCGTGGCGGAAGGCCTGGGCGATCACGCGCAGGCGGTCGGGGGTCGGGGTGTTCAGGGCGCGGATCACCGCCGCGCGGCCGGTGTCGGGATCGTCGGCGCCGGCGATCTCGATCTCGTCGAAGCCGTTCAGGCCGGTCTCCAGGCCGCGCAAGGCCTTCTGGACGCTTTCCTTGAAGGTGCGGCCGATGGCCATGACTTCACCGACCGACTTCATGGCGGTGGTCAGCAGCGGCTCGCTGCCCGGATACTTCTCGAAGGCGAAGCGCGGGATCTTGGTGACCACGTAGTCGATGCTGGGCTCGAACGAGGCCGGGGTCGCGCCGCCGGTGATGTCGTTCTTCAGCTCGTCCAGCGTGTAGCCGACGGCCAGGCGGGCGGCGACCTTGGCGATCGGGAAGCCGGTGGCCTTGGACGCCAGGGCCGACGAGCGCGACACCCGCGGGTTCATCTCGATCACGACCATGCGGCCGTCGGCCGGATTGACCGCGAACTGGACGTTCGAGCCGCCGGTCTCGACGCCGATCTCGCGCAGCACGGCGATGCTCGCCGCGCGCATCCACTGGTATTCCTTGTCGGTCAGGGTCAGGGCCGGGGCGACGGTGATCGAGTCGCCGGTGTGGACGCCCATCGGGTCGATGTTCTCGATCGAGCAGACGATGATGCAGTTGTCCGCCGTGTCGCGGACCACTTCCATCTCGTATTCCTTCCAGCCGAGGACGCTTTCCTCGATCAGGACCTCGGTGGTCGGCGACAGGTCCAGACCCCGCGCGACGATCTCCTCGAATTCCTCGACATTGTAGGCGATGCCGCCGCCGGTGCCGGCCAGGGTGAAGGACGGGCGGATGATGGCCGGCAGGCCGACGAACGCCAGGCCGTCGCGGGCCTCGTCCATGTTGTGGGCGGCCTTGGACTTGGGGCTCTCCAGGCCCAGCTTGTCCATGGCGTCGCGGAACTTCTGGCGGTCCTCGGCCTTGTCGATCACCTCGGCCTTGGCGCCGATCATCTCGACGCCGTACTTGGCCAGGGCGCCGCTGGCTTCCAGGGCCAGGGCGGTGTTCAGCGCGGTCTGGCCGCCCATGGTGGGCAGCAGGGCGTCCGGCCGTTCCTTGGCGATGATCTTCTCGACCATGTCCGGGGTGATCGGCTCGATATAGGTCGCGTCGGCCACGTCCGGATCGGTCATGATCGTGGCGGGGTTGGAATTGACCAGGATGATCCGGTAGCCCTCGGCGCGCAGCGCCTTGCAC
This sequence comes from Caulobacter sp. Root1455, assembly GCF_001426905.1. Lineage (GTDB taxonomy): Bacteria > Pseudomonadota > Alphaproteobacteria > Caulobacterales > Caulobacteraceae > Caulobacter. The sequence continues at coordinate 260,877 of NZ_LMFQ01000001.1, read as the reverse complement.
GCCTGGACGCCCGAATAGTCGAACTCGCACGCCTGGCCGATGACGATCGGCCCGGCGCCGATGATCAGGATCGAGGAGATGTCTGTTCTTTTGGGCATGGAGAAACTCGCGCGCAGAGACACGGTCGCGCACATCCGCGCGCCCGCTGCCGACCATCTTGCAGGTTAAGCCGCCCGTTTAGAGAGGGAGTCGGTTTGGCGCAACCCTAGACTCTGAACGCGGCTTGGACGGTGATCGGCTGCAGTCCTTCAAGGTTCGTTGCGCCAACACCGTTATCTTTTCGCGGCCTCCTTTCAGCCCGGCATCCCGGGCCTTGTGCCCGGGACCCCTCTGTCCGCCGCAAGTGCGGGGGTGTGGCGCGCTGGCGCGCCAAGGCGCTTCACCGTCAGCTGAACCAGGGGTCCCGGGCACGAGGCCCGGGATGACGGTGGAAGGGGGCGATCTTGCTGACGCCTCACCGACCGCTGATCGCCGGCGGCGCGGGCACGGCGGGCTGGGCGGGCGGGACTTCGACGGGGGCGTCGGTCAGGCTCCAGGCCCAGCCGGCCTCGGCCCGCTCGAAGCCCATGCGGAACAGGGCCGCGCGGTTGTCGTTGGCGAAATCCAGCCCCGAGGTGTCCAGGTCGGCGCTGTCGGGAATGGCCGCGTAGAACAGCTGTCCGCCGTTGCGCCGGGCGAAGGCGCTGCTGGCCGCCAGGTGGGTGCGCATCAGGGCCTTGCTCATCGCGTCCCACGAGCGGCCGACGATCGCCCCGGCGTTGCCCTTGGTGAAGCCGAAGGTGCCGCCGACCTTGCCGTTGACGATCACGTAAAGCCGCCCGGGCCGGGCCTGGCCCTTGGCCGCGGTCCACAGCAGCAGCGACTCCGGGGCCACGAAGAACGGGATGGTGACGCCGCCGTCCACATGCATCTCCGACAGGCGCCGGCCCCCCTTCTCGCTATTGGGGCCCTGGATCTCGATCAGGGTGGGCGGCAGGACGCCGGGGATGCTGGCCGAGGCCACCAGCACCTCCTTGAACAGGCGGCGCGAGGCCGGATCGCCGCGGGTGGCGATGGCGCCCATGTCCCAGATCACCGTCTCCTCGGTGTCCAGGTTGGTGGTGGCGATCAGCAGGCGACGGCCGCGCTTGTGCTCGGCGGCGATGGCCGCCAGCAGGTCGTCGGTGACGTTGGCGTCGACCAGGGCCCGCAGGCCGCCGCTGCTGTAGACGCTGGTGTGGAACAGCAGGCCCAGGCCGCGCGGCTTGAGGACGCGGCCGGCCTCCTTGCCGGTGTAGGCTTCGGTCAGCCGGTCGTCCCAGCTGGGACCCAGGAAGGCGAAGGGCGCGGTCAGGGCGCCGGTCGAGACGCCGGTGACGATGTCGAATTCCGGCCGCTCGCCGCGCTTGGTCCAGCCGGCCAGCACGCCGGCCCCGTAGGCTCCGTTCGAACCGCCGCCCGACAGGGCCAGGACGTCGAAGGTGCGCTGGACCTGGGCGCGCTTGCGGGCCGGCTCGGCGAAACGGACGGCCGCGTCGCTGTCGCTGGCGTTGAAGCGCAGTCCGGCCAGGCCCTTTGGCGGCGGTCCGGCCAGGTCGCTGGCGGTGTAGAGGTCGCGCGACAGCGATCCGCAGGCCGAGAGGCTCAGGGCCGCCAGGACGATCGTCAGGAGGCGGGTTGGCGCCAAGAGGCGGGCTGGACGCATGGGCTCGTGAGCTCTCTGCCGGAACCCGCGAACCCTGTTACGTGCCCCGGTTGGGCGCAAGGGAAACGCGCAAGAAAAATGGGCCGGCGCCAGGGCGCCGACCCATTCCAAATCTCGTGAGCGTGAGGCGATTAAGCCTGCAGTTGGCCCGCCGACATCTTGCCCGAGCGGTTGTCGCGCTCGAGTTCGTAGGTGATCTTCTGACCTTCGTCCAGACCACGCAGACCGGCGCGTTCAACGGCCGAGATGTGCACGAAGACGTCAGCGCCGCCGTCGTCAGGTTGGATGAAGCCGAAGCCCTTGGTGCCGTTGAACCATTTCACGGTGCCGGTAGCCATAGTGGTAGTCCTTGCAGTCAATATTCGTCGGCGGAGTCGTTCCGCACGGCGATCAAATTTCGTTGGGGGTCGGTGGGCGCGTCCGGCGCTCTCACGAAGAGAGCATGGAAAAGCAGGCCGAACGTCAGCGAATTTCGATAATGCACCATGAGCCTCGAAACGGCTTAGGGCAAGTGAATTCGTGAATCGACTTGAATCGCAAATAGTTTTGGACCCCAAGCGCCGCCTTGAACGTTAAGGTACTTCTCTCGCCCTACTGCGGGAATTGCTGACTTTCGAGGAGCTAAGTATGACCCTGATCGAGCGGATTCCTCTGCTGAACGACCAGGAGCTGGTCACGCTCCTGGCCAATGCCCGTCGCCTGGACATCGTGGGCACGCCGGCCCAGCGCCGTGGCGCGGCGGAGGTGTTGCCCGTGCTCGAGCTTGAAGCCTCCAAACGCCGCCAGGTCGCCCTGGAAGCGGCGACCAAGAAGCGCGGCGCGACCGCCGCCGCCCGCCGCAAGGCGCCCGCCGTACCCGCCGAAGCCGCCTGACACCGAAGACCGCGCCCTAGACGCCTTGCCTTCGCCATTGTTGAGAGTCATTCTCAATAGTGACGAAGCGCTTCGGAGGCGATCATGGTGTTTCTGACGGCGGGCGCCGGCTGGCTGGCCCTGATGATGCGGGCGGAACGGACGCGGTCAGGCCGAGAACCCGACACCGAGTGGCTGCTGCACGGCCCGACGGACTCAGACGCGATCGAGGACGACGCGGCGCCGCTGCTGGCGGCCGAGTAGGGCGCGTCGCCTTTCCGTCCCCTCTGCAATTATCAACCGTCATCCTCGGACTTGTTCCGAGGACCCCTGCTTCAGCCGAGAAGAATGCTGACCAGCGCAACGGTGAGGTCGCGGCTCCATACCGACCGACAGCGCGGTTGACATAGGGGTCCTCGGAACAAGTCCGAGGATGACGGGCGGTGGAATGGGGAAGGAAGAGCTCCGCCCCTAAACCAGGGCCTTACGCGCCGCTTCCCAATACTGGGCGCCCGTGATCAGGGTCACCACCGCGGCCAGCCACAGCAGGCCGTGGGTGATGTAGGTGGCGGGGGCCACCACCGACGGCTCGGTCGGCAGGCCGAAGGCGGCCCACGAGACCAGGATCATCTCGGCGCCGATCGCCACCAGTTGCAGGGTGGTCTTCCACTTGGCCAGCACGGTGACGGGCAGCTTGATCCCCTTGCCGGCCCCGACCTCGCGCAGGGCGCTGACGGCGAATTCGCGGAACAGGATCAGGCCCGACGGCAGGATCACCAGCGGATTGGGGCCCAGGGCCATCAGGCCCAGCAGGGCGCCGCAGACCAGGATCTTGTCGCCGATCGGGTCGAGGATCGCGCCCCAGATGCTGACCGCGTCGAGTTTGCGGGCCAGCCAGCCGTCGAAGAAGTCGGTCACCGCCGCCACCACGAACGCCCAGAACGCCCAGCGCTGCAGCGACATCTGCTGCTCGCCGGTGAGGTTCTCGCTCAACCACGGCACGCCGCCGGCCGCCGCGGCCAGGGCCACGAACATGAACAGCGCGATGACGAGGCGCGAGGCGGTCAGGATGTTGGGGAGGTTCTTCATGGCGGAGTTCTAACGCATGAAAGGCGCGGAGGGCTATGGGGGCGATTGCTGGGGGTGCTATCAAGTGATATCGTCCATACATGGCTCAGCTCCTGGTCCGTGACGTTCCCCGCGATGTTGTCGAAGCGCTCAAGCGCCGGGCGAGCGCCCACGGCCGCAGCGCCGAGGCCGAGCATCGTCTGATCCTGGAGGCCGCTCTCAAGGCTGGACGGGCCGCCTTTCGCGAGCGCGCCGCGTCTCTGCGGGAACAGACCCAAGGTCGGATCGTCGGGGAGTCGGCGGATCTTATCCGGCTGGATCGCGACACGCGGTGACGCTGGTCGTCGACGCCTCTGTGGCGTTGAAATGGGTGTTGGCCGAGCCTGGCCAAGCCGCCGCAGACGCCTTGCTCGACGACGACCTGATCGCGCCTTCCTTGTGGCTGTTGGAGGCCGCCAATGCCCTGTGGCGGCGCAATCTGCGCGGCGAACTCAGCGTCGGCGAGGCCGAGGAGCGGCTGTCTGAGCTGTTCAACGCGCCAGTGACCTCCATCCCGATCGAGGAGGATTTGGCGGCGGCTGCCGCCCTGGCCCAGCGCTTGGGTCACCCCGTCTATGACTGCCTCTATTTGGCGCTGGCCATCCGCGAGCAGACCTATGTGGTCACAGCCGACCGGCGCTTCTGGAGGGTGGCGCAAACCGCCGGGGACTTGGCTGATAGAGTGCGGTTACTGGAAAAAGGCTGAGCGGTTCCTGTTCGGCAAGCTTCTACCGAAAATGCCTTGCGCCTCGAATAAAGAAGGTCGCGCTAGGTGCAAAAGTGAAACCGTCGGGGTCATTTTTCGCCCTATCGATTGACGCGGCGCCTTCCGCCCGCCAAGCCGTGGCCGAGTTTCTCGGGGGATGCGCATGAGCGGCGAAACCAGACAGACCGCGACCAACTCCAACCGCCGCGTCTTGACCGCCAGCCTGGTGGGCACGGCGGTGGAGTTCTACGACTTCTACATCTACGCCACGGCCGCCTCGCTGGTGTTTGGGCCGCTGTTCTTCCCGTCCAAGTCGGCCAGCCTGCAGCTGATGGCCTCCTACGCCAGCCTGGGCGTGGCGTTCCTGGCTCGGCCGCTCGGAGCCGTGGCGTTCGGCCACTTCGGGGACCGGGTCGGGCGCAAGTCGACCCTGGTGGCCTCGCTGATGCTGATGGGCGGCTCGACCCTGGCCATCGCCTTCCTGCCCACCTATGCCATGGCCGGCTGGCTGGCCCCGACCCTGTTGTGCCTGCTGCGGTTCGGCCAGGGCTTCGGCCTGGGCGGCGAGTGGGGCGGGGCGGCCCTTCTGGCCGTTGAAAACGCCCCTCCGGGCTGGAAGGCGCGGTTCGGCATGTTTCCGCAGCTGGGCGCGCCGGTCGGCTTCATCGCCGCCAACGGGCTCTTCCTGGCGCTGGGCGTCATCCTGACGCCGGAACAGTTCCAGGCCTGGGGCTGGCGCCTGCCGTTCCTGGGCAGCGCGGCCCTGGTGGCCGTCGGCCTTTGGGTGCGGCTGAAGCTGACCGAGACCCCGGCCTTCGCCGCCGCCATCGCCCACGAGGCGCCGCCGGCGGTGCCGCTGGGCGAGCTGCTGCGCGGCCACTGGAAGGCCACCCTCTGCGGGACGCTGGCGGCCATCTGCTGCTTCGCCGTCTACTACCTGATGACCGCCTTCGCGCTGGGCTACGGCGTCACCACCCTGGGCTACAGCCGCACCGCCATGCTGGGCGTGCAGTTGGGGGCGATCCTGTTCATGGCCGCCGGCATCGTCGCGGCCGGCTGCTGGTCGGACGCGACCAACCCGCGCCGGGTGCTGATGTCGGGCTGCGCCATGACCGTGGCGGTCGGGGCCCTGCTGCCGGTGATGATGGGGGCCGGCTCGCTGCTGGCCATCTTCGCCTTCTTGGCGTTGGGCCTGCTGGTCATGGGCTTCGTCTACGGCCCGCTGGGCGCCTTCCTGCCCGACCTGTTCCCGGCCCGGGTCCGCTACACCGGCGTCTCGACCGCCTTCAATGTCGGCGGCATCCTGGGCGGCGGCCTGGCGCCGATGATCGCCCAGGCCCTGGCCGACAAGGGCGGGCTGGTTCCGGTGGGGGCGTACCTGGCCGTGGCGGCGGGCTTGAGCTTCGTGGGGCTGCTGGGGTTGAAGCCGAAGGCTGAATAGGTACGCCTCACGAACGCTTGTTTGCCTCCACCGCCCATCCGCGCCACTCTGCCTCCAACGATAAGATCTCGGGAGGCGCACCCATGAAACCCAACGCGGAGTTCGACGTCATCGTCCACGGCGCGACCGGCTTCACCGGCCGGCTGGTGGCCGAGCATTTCGCCAGGCGTCACCCGAGCGTCCGCTGGGCGATGTCGGGCCGCGACGCCGACAAGCTGGCCGCCGTGCGCGACGAGATCGGCGCCCTCACGGGCGCTTCAATGGCCGACATCCCGCTGATCGTCGCCGACGCCGACAGCCCGGCCTCGCTGCGGCGCATGGTCCAGCAGGCCAAGGCGGTCCTGACCACGGTCGGCCCCTACCAGCTCTACGGCTCCGACCTGGCGGCCGCCTGCGCCGAGGCCGGGACCGACTGTCTGGACCTCTGCGGCGAGCCGGCCTGGATGCGCCAGATGATCGACGCCCACGAGCGGACGGCCCAGGGCAGCGGGGCGCGGATCGTCTTTTCCTGCGGCTTCGACTCCATCCCGTTCGAGCTGGGCGTCTGGTTCGTGCAGCAGGAGGCGGCCAAGCGGTTCGGCGCGCCGGTCGCCCGGGTCAAGGGTCGGGTGCGGGCCATGCGCGGCGGCTTCTCGGGCGGCACGGCGGCCAGCCTGAGGGCCACCCTGGCCGCGGCGGGCCGCGACCCGCGGATCCTGGAATACCTGAAGGACCCCTTCGCCCTGACCCCCGACTTCGCCGGCCCCAAGCAGCCGCACGGCGCGGCCGTGGCCTATGACGAGGACCTGGGCTCGTGGACCGCCCCGTTCGTGATGGCGGCGATCAACACCCGCAACGTCCACCGCTCCAACTGGCTGATGGACCAGCCGTACGGCGCCGACTTCGTCTATGACGAAATGATCCTGACCGGCCCCGGCGAGGCGGGCGAGGCCGCCGCCAAGGCGATCGGCGCGGCCAACGCGGCCATGGGCGCCGAAGGCGGGCCCAAGCCGGGCGAGGGCCCCAGCAAGGACGAGCGCGAGGCCGGCTTCTACGACCTGCTGTTCGTCGCCGTCGCCGACGACGGCCGTCAGGTCCGCGCCAGCGTCAAGGGCGACAAGGACCCCGGCTACGGCTCGACCAGCAAGATGATCGCCGAGACGGCCCTGTGCCTGATCGACACGCCGGACGTGGCCGGCGGGATCTGGACGCCGGGCGCGGCGCTGCGGGGCAAGCTGGTCGAGCGGTTGCAGGCCAAGGCGGGGCTGGTCTTCGCGGTGGAATAGGTTTCCGGGACCCGTCGGCGAACCGACGTTCAGATCGCTAAAGATTTCGACAGCGGACGACGGCCGTTCCAAGGCTCTCTGCGGCTCCAGTTTCTCGGGAGCGACGCAATGACTTGGACCATCAACACCGGCCGCGCCCTGGCGGCGGGCCTTGGGGGCGCGGCGGCCCTGCTGCTGGCCGGCGCCGGACCCGCGCGGGCGTCCGACCACCTCGACACGCCCAGCGTCATCGCCGATCCCCGGGCCGACATCGGCGACATCTTCGCCTGGACCTCGCCGGACAGCCGGCGGCTGAACCTGGTGATGGCGATCGTCGGGCACGGCTTCTCCAGGGACCTGGCCTATGTGTTCCACGTCGACAGCGGGGCGCGCCTGGGCAAGACCACGGCGACGACGACGATCTCGTGCCGGTTCAGCGGTCAGGAGGCCGACTGCACGGCCGACGGGGACGAGGCTCGCGGCGACGCCGGCCGTCCGGAAGGGCTGGTCTCCCGCCGCCACGGCTTCCGCGTCTTCGCCGGCCCGCGCGACGATCCGTTCTTCAACAACGTCAAGGGCACGCGCGAGGCCTACGATTTCGCCGCCGCCGCGCTCAAGGCCGGCGCGTCCCTGGACGAGGCGGGCTGCCCGGCCTTCGACAAGGCGACCTCGGCCGGCGTCCTGGAACGCTGGCGCCACACGCGCGGCGGACCGGCCCAGAACCTCCTGGCGGGCTGGACGCCGGCCTCGTTGGTGATCTCGATCGACCTGCCGGCGGTGTCGCGCGGCGGCAAGCTGCTGGCGGTCTGGGGCGAGACCGTCGGGCCCAAGGGACGCATCGACCGCATGGGCCGCCCGCTGACCGGCAACGCCCTGCTGGCCACGCTCGCGCCCGACGCCGTCAGCGACGCCCTCAAGGAAGCCTACAACCACGCCACGCCGGCGACCTCGGACGCCTTTGTCCCCGAGATCGAGAAGACCCTGGGCCTCTACGACGCCTTCGACGGCCAGTGCGGCAACGCGATGATCGCCGACCGTCGGGCCGGGGCGTCGCGCTACCTGAACCTGGCGATCCTGCTGGCCGACGACCGGTTGTGGATCAACAGCGCCGGGACCCGCTGCACGACCCTGTTCGCGGTGGAGCTGGCCGCCCTGGCCGGCCGTCGGGACCTGGCGGGCGACTGCGGCGGGCGGACCCCGAACTATGACGCGGTGGACGTCTATCGCTCGCTGCTGGCCACCGGCGCCCTGACCGGCGTGGACGACGGCGTCGACCGTGACGACCACGTGCATTCGGACACGGTGTTCCCGTTCCTGGCCGCGCCCGACGCCGCCGCCGAGTCCTCGCGCAAGGCCGACTGACCATGACCCTGTTCACGACTGGCCTTCGCCGGGTCCTGCCGGCCGCCGGCGCGCTGGCCCTGGCCTGCGGTCCCCAAGCCGCCGCCGCGCACGAGTTCTGGATCCAGCCCGAACGCTTCTGGCTGTCCGTCGACGCCGCCACGCCGATGGTCCTGCAGGTCGGGACGGGGGCCGAGCGCCAGCGCTCGCAACTGCCGATCCGCCGGGTCCTGCGGTTCGACGCCGCGGCGCCGGGCGGTGAAGCCCTGGACCTGCGCCCGGCCCTGACGCTCGGCGCCGAGACCGCCGACGGCGCCCTGGGCTTCTCGCGGCCCGGCGCCTATGTGGTGACGCTGCGCAGCGACGCCGCCGCCCAGAGCCACCTGTCGGCCGCCCGGTTCAACGCCTATGCCGAGGAAGAGGGCCTGACCCCCGCCCTGGAGGCCCGGGCCGCGCGCGGCCTGCGGGCGATCGACGCCTCCGAACGCTACAGCCGCCAGACCAAGGCCCTGATCCAGGTCGGCGAAGGCGGCGACCAGGGCGCCGTCGTCAAGCCCGTGGGCTTGACCCTGGAGATCGTGCCCGAGGCCAGCCCCTACGCCCTGCCGCGTCCGGCGACCCTGCCGGTGCGGGTGCTGTACGAAGGCCGGCCCCTGGCGGGCGCGCTGGTCAAGATCACCGACCTGGCCCACGACGCCGCGCCCCACGAGCAGCATCGCACCGACGGCGAGGGCCGGGCCGGCTTCGCCATGCCCGCCGACGGGGCCTGGATGATGGACGTGGTGTGGACTAGGCCGCTGACCGACGAAGGCGTCGACTTCGAGACGGTGTTCTCGAGCCTGAGCTTCGGTTTTCCCGCCGGGGCCCGTTAAGCCACTTGTCCATCAGGCGCACAGGCGCGGCGGTCTGACCGAACGTCGGAAGTCGGCCGGGGCGTGGCCATGGAGCTGGCGGAAGGCCGCCGTAAAATGGCTGTGGCTGGAAAAGCCGAGGTCGAGGGCCAGCGTCGTCAGGTCGTCGGACGAGGCCAGCAGGTCCAGGGCGCGCGCCAGCCGCAGCCGCAACTGGTAGCGATAGAGCGGCATGCCCTCGGTCTGGGCGAAGACCTGGGTCAGGTAGACGGGCGAGACGCCGACGTCTCCGGCGATCTGCGCCAAGGTCCAGCGCCGCGCCGGGTCGGAGGCCAGGACCAGCTTGGCGCGATCGGCCAGCTTGCGCCGGCCATGGCTGGCGGCGCGGGTCCGGGCTGTGCGCTCGCCCAGGGCGGCGCCGACCAGCGCCAGGGTCAGGGTCTCGGCCTGCAGCGGCTCGAACGCGCCGCGCGTCAGACCGTGCCTCAGCCGGGCGGCCAAGGCCTGGGCGGCCGGGGCGAGGCCGCGCGCCGGTCGACGGAACACCGCCAGGCCGCCGTCCTCCAGCTGCTCGGCGGGGGACAGCTCGGTCAGCAGCGCGTCGTCGATCGACACCGACAGGCAGGCGTCGCCGCCGCCTATCGGATGGCTGATCGCGTAGTCCTGGTCGCGGTTGAAGAACACCACCTGGTTGGCTTCGGCCACCACGTCCTGGCGGCCCACATGGCGCACATAGGCGCCGCGATAGGGAAAGACGAGATGGGTGGCGGCGGCGCACTCGCTGGGGCTTCTGTGGCGGCAGGCGCCGTCGCAGGCCACGTCGCGCACGCCGACCGTCCTGGTCTCCAGAAGCAGGGTGACGCTGAGCTCGTTCATGCCGACCGCTATCGGCGAGCGAATGCGCGGCGGCAATAACCTCGGAGGTCATGGGGACGGCGACCTCGTCGATCGGCGGGACGAGCCGCGCTTAGCATTTGCCAAGTCGCGCGCCAGCGGAGACCCTCTCCGCATGCTGGTCTTCGAATGGATCCTGGTCCTGCTGATAGGGGCGGTGCTGCTGTCGGCCCTGGCCCGGCGGGTCGGCGCGCCTTATCCGGCCCTGCTGGCCATGGGAGGGGCGGCCGTGGCCCTGATCCCCGGCGCGCCCCGGCTGGCGCTGGAGCCGGAGCTGATCCTGGCCCTGTTCATCGCCCCCGTGCTGCTGGACGCGGCCTACGACTCGTCGCTGCGCGACCTGAAGGACAACTGGCGGCCGGTGTCGTCCCTGGTGCTGGTCGCCGTGAGCCTGACCACCCTGGGCGTGGCCTGGGTCGCGCGGCTGCTGTTTCCCGAGATGCCCTGGCCGGCCGCGATCGCCCTGGGGGCCATCGTCGCCCCGCCCGACGCGGTGGCCGCCCTGGCCGTGCTGCGCCAGGTCCAGCCGCCGCACCGGATTCTCAAGATTCTGGAAGGCGAGAGCCTGCTGAACGACGCCTCGGCGCTGCTGATCTACCGCCTGGCGGTGGGGGCGGTCGGCGGCGGCTTCAGCCTGGCCCACGCCGTGCCGACCTTCGTCCTGGTGGCGGTGGGCAGCGTGGTGGCGGGCTACGGCCTGGCGCGGCTGAGCGGCCTGGTGTTCCACAAGGTGACCGACATGCCCAGTTCGGTGATCGTCCAGTTCGTCTCAACCTTCGGGGTGTGGATCCTGGCCGAGCGGCTGGGCCTGTCGGGGGTGGTGACCATCGTCGTCTACGGCGTGACCGTGGCCTGGCGGCCGGGCGCGCAGCTGTCGGCGCGGCTGCGCGTCCCGTCCTTCGCGGTCTGGGAGACGGTGACGGTGGTGCTCAACGTCCTGGCCTTCACCCTGATCGGCCTGCAGATCCGGCCGATCCTGGAGACCCTGTCGCCGCACGAACGGATGGACTATCTGCGCGCCGCCCTGGTGATCCTGGCCACGGTGATCGCCGTGCGGATCGCCTGGGTGATGACCTACAACACCGGGGTGAGGCTGAAGAACCACTGGTTCGGCCTGCACGTGGCGCGGTCCAGCATGGCCGCGCCGACCACGCGGGGCGGGCTGATGGTCTCGTGGTGCGGCATGCGCGGCATGGTCACCCTGGCCGCCGCCCTGGCCCTGCCCGAGGGCTTCCCCTATCGCGACTTCATCCTGCTGGCCGCCTTCGCGGTGGTGCTGGGCACGCTGGTGGTCCAGGGGCTGACCCTCAAGCCGCTGATGCTGTTGTTGCGCCTGCCCGACGACGATCCGGTGCGCAAGGAGCTGAAACTGGCCAGGGCCATGGCGCTGAAGGCCGCCCTGGCCGAGCTGGACGGCGACCAGTCCGAGGCCGCGGAGGCCCTGCGCCGCGAGTACGGCGCGGCCCTGCACCAGACCAAGACCGGGGCCGACGCGCGGGCTTCGACCGAGAACGCCCTGCGCCGCCGGGTGGTGGCGGTGTCACGCGAGGCGATCGCGGATCTGCGGAAGAAGGGCGAGATCGGGGACGACGCCTATCGGGCGCTGGAGGAGGAGTTCGATTGGCTGGAGCTGTCGGCGCGGGAGTAAGATCCTCCCCCCGTGGGGGAGGTGATCGCGTAGCGATCGGAGGGGGGAGTGGTCGGAAGGTAGCCGGATCCAGGATCGACGATCCCAAAAACTCCCCCCACCGGCCTTCGGCCGCCTCCCCCACAGGGGGAGGATCTGAGCTAGCTCTTCCGGAAGAACGCGTGGATCCGCTCGGCCAGCGGCTGGCTGACCCCGTCCACCTTCATCAGGTCCTCGACGCCCGCCCGTGACACGCCCTTGGCCGAGCCGAACGCGTGCAGCAGGGCCTTCTTGCGACCCGGGCCGACGCCCTCGATCTCGTCGAGCGGGTTTTTCTTCAGGTCCATCGAGCGCCGCGTGCGGTGGGCGCCGATCGCGAAGCGGTGGGCCTCGTCGCGCAGGCGCTGCAGGTAGTAGAGCACCGGCGACTTGGGCTCGAGCATGAACGGCGTCTTGTCCGGCATGAAGAACCGCTCCAGGCCGGCGTCGCGGTCCGGCCCCTTGGCCACGCCCACCACGGCGATGTCGTCGACGCCCAGGTCGGCCATCACCTCCAGGGCCGCGTCCAGCTGGCCCTTGCCGCCGTCGACCAGCACCAGGTCGGGGCGGTTGTCGCTGTCGCCCTCTTCCTCTTCCTTGACCAGGCGGGAAAAGCGCCGGCGCAGCACCTCCTTCATCATCCCGTAGTCGTCGCCGGGCGTCAGCTCGGTCGAGCGGATGTTGAACTTGCGGTACTGGCCCTTCATGAAGCCCTCGGGCCCGGCCACGATCATGCCGCCGACGGCGTTGGTGCCCTGGATGTGGCTGTTGTCATAGACCTCGATCCGCTCGGGCGGGGCCTCCAGGCCGAACGCCTCGCAGACCCCGGCCAGCAGCTTGGTCTGGGCCGAGCCCTCGGCCATCTTCCGGCCAAGCGCCTCGCGGGCGTTGGTCAGGGCGTGGCCGACCAGGTCCGCCTTTTCGCCGCGCTTGGGGGTGGCGATCTCGACCTTGCGGCCGCTCTTCAGGCAGAAGGCCTCGGCCAGCAGCTCGCGGTCGGCCGGCTCCAGATTGGTCAGGATCAGGCGCGGGATCGGCTTGTCGTCGTAGAACTGGCCCAGGAACGCGGTCAGGATCCGCTGCTCCTCGGTCGCGCCCTCGCCTTCCTCCTCGGCGTTGCCCGTGATCCGCGGGAAGTAGGCGCGGTTGCCCCAGTTCTGGCCGGCCCGGAAGAAGAACACCTGCACGCAGGCCTGGCCGCCCTCGACGTGCAGGGCGACGACGTCGGCCTCCTCCACGGTCTCGGGATTGATCTGGCTCTCCTGGGCCACCGAGGCCAGGGCGCGGATGCGGTCGCGCAGGCGGGCGGCGCGCTCGAACTCCAGGTCCTCGGCCGCCGCTTCCATCTGCTGGGCGATCAGGGCCATGACCGCGCGGGACTTGCCCCGCAGGAAGGCCTCGGCCTGGTCGACCAGGGCCTGGTAGTCGTCCTTGCCGATCAGGCCGGTGCAGGGGGCGGCGCAGCGCTTGATCTGGTGCAGCATGCAGGGCCGCGAGCGGGTGTCGTAGACGCTGTCGCTGCACGAGCGCAGCAGGAAGGCCTTCTGCAGGGTGTTGAGCGTGCGGTTCACCGCTCCGGCGCTGGCGAACGGCCCGAAATAGTCGCCCTTGATCGTGTGGGCCCCGCGGTGCTTGCGCAGTTGCGGCGCGTCATGATCGCGGCGGATGACGATCTCGGGAAAGCTCTTGTCGTCGCGCAGCAGCACGTTGAAACGCGGCTTCAGCTGCTTGATCAGGTTGATCTCGAGCAGCAGGGCGTCGGCCTCGGTGCGGGTGGTGACGAACTCCATCGACCGCGTGGCGTCGACCATGTGGGCGATGCGGTTGGTGTGGAAGCGGCCCTGGGCGTACTGCACGACCCGCTTCTTCAGGCTCTTGGCCTTGCCGACGTAGAGGACCTCGTCGTTCTCGCCGATCATCCGGTAGACGCCCGGCGCGTCGGGCAGGCGCGAGACCTCGTCCTTGATCAAGGCGGCGCCCTTCAGGGCGTTGGCGGGGGGAATGTCGATGGTCGTATCGTTCACGCCCGACATATAGGCGAGTCTGGGAGGTTCAGCGATCTTCGAGGCCGTGGAAGATGCGTAGGATGACGACCAACTCGCCCCGGACTTGGTACTGAACGACATACTGATTGGAATGGAACTGAACGAAGAGTTCCCGATACCGGTCGTCGCGACTTGTTGGGGAACGTTCGGGGTAGTGCTGGAGGCTATCGATGGCGGTTTCCAGCCGGGAACCGAGATCGGCGGCGTAGGCCGCTCCATGTTCCAGAAGCCAATGCTCGAGTCGGTCCGTATCGGCGGAGGCCCGCTCGGAAACGATAATCCGGATCATTGCTCAGCGGGGCTTGCCGAGGTTGCGCAACCTATCCCGAAATTGCTCCCATGGAATCCCGCCGGTGCGCAGCGTTTCCTCGCAAATGCGATCTAGCTCGTCGGCATAGGCGTCGGCGTCCTCGCCAAAGCCGTTGTCGTCCAGGGCGGGAACCGGCGTCCCGGTCCACTGGGCTTCATTCTCTCTGAAGCCTGGTTCTTCGACGGCGCGCCTGAGGATGCCGAGCGCATACGCCTCTACGCTCTGCCCCGCCGCCTCGGCGCGGGCGCGGAGGCGCTCGGCGAGCGCCGCGTCGATCGTGAGGGTCAGGCCGCCATCGGTCATGTTCTCATGATGTTCCATTCATGGTTTGTCGTCAACGCGGCGGGGCGGTATGACGCCCGCCATGACCCTGCGCCCGCTCTTCGTCACCCACCTCTATGAGGGCAGCCTCGCCGGCGACAAAGGCTTCGACGCCTTCAACCTTCAACTGGAGGACGCCTGCCGCGCCATCGCCGCCGACGACCGGGCCGGCCGGGCCTGGGCCAAGGAAAACGGCTATAACGGCTACACCTCCTACGCCTCGCTCGACGATCTGCCCCAGCGCGACAGCCTGTTCGCCGACCTCAAGAAGAAGCTCGACAAGCACGCGAGCGCCTTCGCCAAGGATCTGAAGCTGGAGCTGGCCGGCGGACGGCTGGTGATGGACAGCCTGTGGATCAACATCCTCAAGCCCGGCGGCGGCCACAGCGGCCACATCCATCCGCACAGCGTGCTGTCGGGCACGGTCTATGTCGTCACCCCGCCCGGCGCCTCGGCCCTGAAGCTGGAGGATCCGCGCCTGCCGTTGATGATGGCCGCCCCCACCCGTCAGGTCGACGCGCCGGAGGACCGCCAGACCTTCGTCTACGTCCAGCCCCAGCCGGGCGCGGTGCTGATGTGGGAAAGCTGGCTGCGCCACGAGGTGCCGGCCAACGCGGCCAAGCAGGAGCGGATCAGCATCAGCTTCAACTACGCCTGGCGTTAGGGGGAAGCAGATGGCGGATTCGGCTCCCGTTGAGACAACGATTCCGGCTCATGAACTTCATTGCCTTGCCGACTGTGGGTTCGTGCAGCCGCCCGGCATCGAGGCCTATGCGCTGATCCCCGCCATGGCCCTGGTCATCGCGGCGGTGCTGATCGTCCTGCGCCGGTCGAAGCGACGCAAGGCCGCCCGTTCCTCCAGCGACGATTGAAACCCCGTCCGCATCGACGGGTTTCCTCTTGAACCGCAGGAGAGCCCCCCATGCCCCACGCGCAGACCCCCGACCATTCCGGCGCGGCGATCACGATGCAGAAGGTCCAGCCGTTCGGCGAGATGAGCCTGATCCTCACCACGCCCGCGACCGACATCAACGGCCGACTGGCCGACCGCCACAGCGCTTACCACGACAACCTGTCGCCGCCCCTGATCTGGACCCAGGTCGAAGGCGCGGCCGCCTATGCGATCATCGTTGAGGACCCTGACGCGCCCCGCGAAGGGCCGTTCGTGCACTGGCTGATCTGGAACATCCCCGGCGAGGCCACCAGCCTGCCCGAAGGTCTGCCGAACGAGGCGAGCCTCGGCCTGATCGGCGGCGCGGTTCAGGGCCGCAACGACAGCGGTTCGGTCGGCTGGTTCGGCCCGCGCCCGCCCCTGGGGCATGGGCTGCACCACTACCACTTCCAGATCTTCGCCCTGGCCGAACGCCTGCCGTTCGATGCGGCCATGCCCCTGGCCGACCTGGTCAACGCGCTGAAGGGCGACGCCCTGGCGTCCGACGACCTGATCGTCACCTACGAGGCGGCGGGGGCGTAGTCGGACTCGGGCTTCGTTTCGGCCTCGGCGACGGGTAGGGGCGGTATCAGGTCCCGCGCGCGCCAGTGGCGGTCCAGGCAGAAGGCGGCGATGGCCAGCCACAGCAGGCCCAGGAACGCGTGGCCGCGCTGCCAGAAGCCGACGTCGCTGCCGGTCCGCACGTTCCACACCCCGGTCAGCAGGGCCAGGACCAGCAACAGGAAGAAGAACCAGCCTAGCGAGAACGCCGCCAGGCGGCGGTGCCCCGGCTTGCCCCAGAGGGCCCAGGCGGTGAACAGCGGGGCGAACTGGATGGCCAGGCCGACGCCGCAGGCGCGGTGCATCGGGTCGGGCCAGTGGAACAGGCCGGCGAACAGCGCCCCCAGCCCCGTCATCGCCACCCACAGCCCCGCGAAGGCCGAGACCTGGCGACGGCCGCCGGCGTGCTCCAGGGCGTGGGCGAAGCCGGCCCCGGCCGCGACGCCCGCCAGGCCGGCCAGGATCATGCCGATGTTGAAGATCGCCGGATTGGGCGCCTTGGGCCCGCCCAGCTCGCTGATGAACTGCGCGCCGGCGTCGAAGCCCGGAAAGAAATGCTGGGCCACCAGGACGTCGGCCGCCATGATCGCGGGGACGATCAGGCCGATCCTCAGCAGGTTTCCAACGCTTATCACTCGTCCCGTCTCCGGCTGATCGGACGTGGATAGATCGCGCCGGGCGGGGGCGGGGTCAAGGATGGATAGGCGGTCGAACGCCCCCTCCGTCCGCTTCGCGGCCACCTCCCCCGTCTGACGGGGGAGGAGAATGAGGCCGGATCCTCCTCACCCGCGAAGCGGGGGAGGTGGCGCGATGCGGATACGCATCGTGACGGAAGGGGCGTCCAGCGCTGTCGAAGCCTACTTCTTCCCGAACAGGTTCCCGAAGAAGTCGCCCTTGTTCCAGCTGGGACGGGCCGGCATGTCGGCCAGTTCGCGGGCGATCTGGTAGTTGACCAGGGCGAAGCGGGCCCCGGCCTGGTAGTTGATCGGCTGGTTCAGGTCGTCGTTGGGCTTGTGGTAGTGGGTGGCCAGGAAGTCCTTGAAGCCCTTCTCGCCGCCGTTCTTGAAGCCGGTCATCAGGAACACCGACGGCACGCCCTGCTCGACGAAGCGGTAGTGGTCCGAGCGGGTGAACAGGCCTTCTTCCGGCAGCGGGTCGGCCGACAGGCCGATGCCGACGCGGCCGGCGGCGCGGGCCACGGCCGGACCGATCGACGAGCGGTCGGCGCCGAAGGCGATCACGTCCTGGAAGTCGTACAGCAGGATCGGCATGTCCAGATTGACGTCGGCGGCGATGCCGGCCTTGGCCACGGTCGGGTTGTTGGCGAAATAGTCCGAGCCGATCAGGCCCTTCTCCTCGGCCGTGACCGCCAGTAGCACGATCGAGCGCTTGGGCTTGGTCTTGGCTTCCTTGAAGCCGCGCGCCACCTCCAGCATCGTGGCGACGCCCGAGGCGTTGTCGAGCGCGCCGTTGTTGATCTTGTCGGCGTCCTTGCCGTGGATGCCCAGGTGGTCGAGGTGGGCGCTGAGGATGATCGTCTGGGCCTTCAGCTTCGGGTCCGAGCCCTCGATCAGGCCGACCACGTTGCTGCTCCGGCGCTGTTCGATCTCGGTCTTCAGCTGGATGGTGACGTTGGTGGACAGGTCGAAGCCCTTGACCAGGCCTTCCGGCGTCTCGGCCGCGGCCAGCACGCTGTCCAGGCTGACCGGCGCGCCCGCGAACAGCTTGGCGCCGCCCTTCAGGCTGAGGGTGGCCAGGCCCGGCGCGCCGGCGCCGCGCACATTGGCCACGCCCTGGGCGTCGTTCCAGGTCATCCGCCATTCTTGATAGTTGCCGACTCCGCGCGCGAAGGGCCGGGTCTTCTCGCTGGCGGTGGTCGGCAGGGTCAGGACGCCGATCGCGCCGTGCTTGGCCGCCTCGACCCGCTTGGTGTTGACGTTGCTGTAGTGGGCGCGGATCTCGGTCTGCAGGCCGGTGGGGGCGCCGTTCAGGATCACGACGATCTTGCCCTTCACGTCCAGGCCCGCGTAGTCGTCACGGCCGCGTTCGGGGGCCACGATGCCGTAACCGACGAAGACCAGCGGGGCGGTGATCGAAGTCTCGGCCTGGCGGGCCTGGGCCGAGGGCAGGTAGTCCTCGCCAAAGATCAGGGCGCCCGACTTGCCGTCGGCGCCGGTGTAGGACACGCCGCCCTCGTTGGCCGAACGGAACGCCGTCAGCGGCACTTGCTGCAGGTAGGAGCCGTTGTCGCCCGCCGGCTTGACGCCCATCACCGCATATTGCGAGGCCACGTAGTTGGCGGCGATGTCGTAGCCGCGCGTGCCCGACTCGCGGCCTTCCAACAGGTCGTCGGCCAGGAAGCTCATATGCGCCTTGATGGCGGCGGCCGACGGGGTGAAGGCGGACGCGGCGGCCTTGGTCGCGGCGGGCTTAGCCTTGGCGGCGGGGGCGGCGAGGGCGGGCTGGACGGTCAGCAGCAGGGCGACGCCTGCGAGGGCGACGCGACGGGAGAACGGCATCAAGGCAGGCTCCAATTACGGGTCTAGCCCGCGAAGGCGCGAACCTTGGCCAGACGAGGGCGGCTTGTCGAGGTTTCGGAACCTGAACCTTTTGTAATCTTCGCCGAAAAACCGCGTCGAAAGAACGCGTTATCTCGAACGGGTCCCCCGTTTACCCTCTTTGATCAACCGCGCTTAAGGGTTCGGGACGAGATTGGCGGCGACCTCGGAGGAAGACGCCATGCAGATCGCCGCCGACCGTTTCAGCGCCGCCGTCCAGCGTCCCGCCGCCTCCGGCGCGGCCCAGGCCCAGAACGCCGCGACGGCCGACCTCACACAGCTGGCCGTGGCCCAGACCAACGTCAAGATGCAGGCCGCCGCCGGCGCCGCCCTCGGCCAGGCCACCGGCGAACTGACCGGCACGCTCGTCAACATCAGCGTCTAGACGCCCCCCGAACATCCCGAGCGAACAGCCGCGGAAGCAAGCGCCGGCTTTGGGCGCCGGAACTTTCGTTAATTAACCGTGTAACTTCACCTTTTTTGGTGAACACCGATTAACCGATGCATCCGACATTGGCCCGGCAACCAGGGAGAAGGTCGTGCAGGTCCTCAACACCGCCGCCGCGGGCATGTTCGCCGCCGCCGATCGACTCAGCGCCAGCGCTCAACGCACCGCCGCCTGGGGCCTGGAGCAGAGCCAGGCCGAACAGAAGATCGACCTGGCCCACGAGGCCGTCGAGCAGGTCTCGGCCAAGACCGATTTCACAGCCAACGCCGCGGTCGCCAAGACCGCCGACGAGATGACGGGCGCCCTTCTGGACATGAAGGTCTAGGTTACCGGGTAACACCGGAAGGCCCCGCCTCGAGCCGGTCCGAGCCCATCCCGCATTCCCCCCTGCGCGGGCTCGGGCCCGCCGCCCTCCGGTTTCGCCGGGGGGCGGCACCCATTATCGAGCGCCTTTGGTCGGCTTCCAGCCGGCCGCCTTGGCCTTGGCCTCGCCGGCCGGGTCCAGCGGCGGGCCGACGATCATCGCGTCGACAGCGGCCGGGCCGGCCCCGGCCGGTCCAACGGCTTTCACCCGCCAGGCGTCCGGGTCCCTGCAGGCGACGCCCGCCAAGGGCGTGCGGCCCGAGGCCTGGAAGGCGCGGCAATAGGCGCCCGACGCGGTCCTGAACGACAGGCTGATGCGCACGGGTCCCGCGCTGGGGCCCGAGGCCTGGGTGTTCAGCGCCTTGGCCAGCGGCCCGGCGGCCACCGGGGCCGGATCGTCCGCCCCGCTCAGGGTCGCGGGCGGCGGCGCGGCCAGGCGGCCGATCACCAGGCCGGCGACCAGGCAGGCGGCCAGGCCGACCCAGGCGGGAATGCCCTGGCCCGTCGCGTCGGCCGGCCTGGGCGGCTTGGGTTCGCGCGGCTTGGCTTTCTCCTTGGCCTTGGCCTTTGCCTTGGACTGGGGGCCGGGGAAGGCGATCACCTCGGCCGGCTTGGGCGCGGAGGGCGGCCTGGCGGCGGTCGCGCCCAGGGCCTCGGGCGGCGCCGCGCGCGCGACCCCGGCATGGGCGCTCGACAGCAGACGGCGCAGCGCGCGCTGGGTCTCGACCCGAAGGGCCAGCTGCGGATCGGTCGTCATGGCGGCCTCGATCCGGGCCATGGCCTCGGGCGACAGCTCGCCGTCGACAAAGGCGAAGACCTCTTCGTCGGGGATGGTCATGGCGGGTCTCCTTGGTCGATCAACGCAGTCTGCAACCAGATGCGGCCGCGGGCCAGATGGCCGGTCAGGACACGGTCAGCCTAGACTTATCTCACACGGCCCGCGATGCGGCCATTCCGGCGCCTGGCGTGCGGGAAACCCTGAGCGGCCACGGTTTCGGCCAGATCCCGCCCGGATCCCGACACCGGCGGCCGGAAAAATCGCGAGGGTCGGGAAGGAAAGGCGCGGTTTGAGCGTTGAACCGGACGGAAGGCGGCCGGAGCGTCGCCCCAAAGACCTGGAAAACACGCCTATAGGAGATATCCCATGCGTAAGTTCTCAATCCTGGCGACCGCCGCCGTGGCGGTTCTGGCGGCCGCTCCGATGGCTCAGGCCCAGATCCTGGGCGGTTCGGCCGGCGGTGGTCTTGGCGGCGGCTTGGGCGGCGGCTTGGGCGGCGCGACCGGTCAGCTGGGCGGCGCGCTGAACGGCTCCGGCCAGATCGGCGCCGACACTGGCGGCCTGACCTCGCAGCTTGGCCAGAGCGTCGAGCGCACCCGTCAGCGGGCCAGCGACGGCGTCCAAACCACCGAGGACGCCGCGGCCCGCACGACCGGCCGCGTCCGTTCGACCACGGCCAACACCGCCCACCGGAGCCGCGCCGCCGTCGGCTCGGCCGTCGACACCGCAGGCTCGACGACGGCGGGCGTCTCGGGCTCGGCCAACGCGGCCGGCGGGCTGTCCGCCGACGGCGTCTCCGGCTCGCTGAACGGCTCGAGCTCGAGCAGCGCCTCGACCGATCGCGGCGCGACCGGCGCCAACGGTTCGGTGGGCGTGTCGGGCTCGGCCGCCCGCAGCGGCGCCGGCGCCTCGGCCACCGGCGGGGCCTCGGCCGACCTCAAGGTCGGCAACTAGGCTCGACCGCCCAAAACGAAAAACGCCCGCCCCGGTTCTCCCGGGGCGGGCGTTTGACGTTGGAGCCTGTCGGACCGCTTACGAGTCCAGGAACGAGCGCAGCTTGCGCGACCGCGAGGGGTGCTTGAGCTTGCGCAGGGCCTTGGCCTCGATCTGGCGGATGCGTTCGCGGGTGACCGAGAACTGCTGACCGACCTCTTCCAGCGTGTGGTCGGTGTTCATGCCGATGCCGAAGCGCATGCGCAGAACACGTTCCTCCCGCGGGGTCAGCGAGGCCAGCACGCGGGTGGTGGTTTCCCGCAGGTTGGACTGGATGGCCGCGTCGATCGGCAGGATGGCGTTCTTGTCCTCGATGAAGTCGCCCAGGTGGCTGTCTTCCTCGTCCCCGATCGGGGTTTCGAGCGAGATGGGCTCCTTGGCGATCTTCAGGACCTTGCGCACCTTTTCCAGCGGCATGGCCAGCTTTTCGGCCAGCTCTTCCGGGGTCGGCTCGCGGCCGATCTCGTGCAGCATCTGGCGGCTGGTGCGGACGATCTTGTTGATCGTCTCGATCATGTGCACCGGGATGCGGATGGTCCGCGCCTGGTCGGCGATCGAGCGGGTGATCGCCTGACGGATCCACCAGGTGGCGTAGGTCGAGAACTTGTAGCCGCGGCGATATTCGAACTTATCGACGGCCTTCATCAGGCCGATGTTGCCTTCCTGGATCAGGTCCAGGAACTGCAGGCCGCGGTTGGTGTACTTCTTGGCGATCGAGATCACGAGACGGAGGTTGGCTTCCACCATCTCCTTCTTGGCCTGACGGGCCTCGCGCTCGCCCTTCTGCACGGTCTGGACGATGCGGCGATAGTCGTCGATCGGCACGCCGGTCTCGGTGGCCAGGGCGGCGATCTCCTGGCGGATGTCGCTGACCGAGTTGGTGTCGTTCTCGACGAACTTGGTCCAGCGCACGCCCATCGCCTTGACCTGGTCGACCCAGTTCGGGTTCAGCTCGGAACCGAAATAGGCCTTCAGGAACTCGCTGCGGCTGATGCCGTAGCTGTCGGCCAGGCGCAGCAGGCGGCCTTCCAGGCCGATCAGGCGCTTGTTGATCGCATAGAGCTGCTCGACCAGGGCCTCGATGCGGTTGTTGTTCAGCTTCAGCGTCTTCAGGTGCTGGATGATCGTGCTCGACAGGCCCTCATAGGCCTTGCGGTCGGCGTCGCTCAGATCCGCGCCCTTCAGGCGGCTGCCGACCAGCTTGTCCTGCAGCTTGCGGAAGGTCTCGAACTCGCTGGCGATCGCGTCGAGGATGGCCATCACGCCTTCGCGCAGCTCGCCTTCCATGGCGCTGACCGTCGGGCCGGCGCCGTCGTCGAAGTCGTCGTCGTCCTCGCCTTCGCCCTCGGCCTTGGCCTCGCCGCCGGCTTCCTCGTCGACCGGCTCGGCCGGCTCTTCCTCGGCGGCGGGCGCGGCGGCCACGCCGTTGATCGCGGCGTAGGTGCCTTCCAGATCGATCACTTCGCGCAGCAGGATGCGGCCGGTGCCCAGCTCCTCGCGCCAGACCATGATCGCCTCGAAGGTCAGGGCGCTTTCGCACAGACCGCGGATCATGGTGTCGCGGCCGGCCTCGATGCGCTTGGCGATGGCGATTTCGCCCTCGCGCGACAGCAGCTCCACCGAACCCATCTCGCGCAGATACATGCGCACCGGGTCGTCCGTGCGGTCGTAGGCCGCCGGCTTCTCGCTGGTGATGACCTGCTGGTTGTCCTCGCGGGCGACGACTTCGCCGCCTTCCGAGCCTTCGGCGTCTTCTTCGGCCTCGACCACGTTGACGCCCATCTCGCTCAGCATGGCGAGGGTGTCTTCGATGGCCTCGGAGGTCACTTCTTCCGACGGCAGGACCTTGTTCAGCTCGTCCATCGTGACATAGCCGCGGGCCTTGGCCTGCTTGATGAACTTCTTGACGCCGGCATCGGTCAGGTCGAGCAGGGGACCGTCGCCGCCGGTGGCTTCAGGCGCTTCCGTTTCGGCCGAGGAATTGGTGCTCATTCAGGTCTCCGAAACGACGCGGCGCCGAAACGCGGCGCGCGTCGAGAAATGTGTACGTGATGGGTCGCTCGCGCATCGCGCCCTGTCGTCCGTGCAAGCTTCCAATGAACCGCTGAAAATATTCTCAAGAAACGCCTGAGACACGCGAAAGAACCATAGGCTAACGCTCCGCGAGCCAGGCTCTTTGCGGAGGCGTTGTGTTCGCGCGCGATCAGCGTCGGCCCTTGAGGGGTTTCGGCAGCCACTGGGACCTGGCGGCGGCGAGGGTGACATCCTGTTTCAAGGAGGGCGCGCGCATGAAAATGGCGGCCCGAGCGATGTCAATCAGCAGCGTGGCAAATCCTTGAGTCGCCAGATGGCGTTGCATGACGCCGGAGTCAAGATGGGAACGGGAGGGATTGTCTTCTTCTTCCGTCTCCCCGGCCTTCGCCGGGGAGATGGTTCAGGAAGCCGCCTCCCAGAACTCCAGCCCGCTGATCTGGCGCTCCAGCACGCCGATCCGGGTGCGCAGGTCGCGCGTGGCGGTCAGGGTTCCAGCGGTGACGGCCTCGTGGCGCAGGGACTGGAGGGCGCGTTCGCTGTCGGCGATCTCGACCAGGGCCTCGTAGCAGGCGGCCCACAGGGCGCGGGCCCGGTGGGCGTCGGTCTTCGGGTCGAGGAACGGCGCGTTGATCCCCGAGGCCACGCGTTCGGCCTCGGCCAGCTGCGGACCCAGGCCCTTGCGCGTCAGGATGTCGCGGAACGGGACGTCGTCGCTGATTTCGTCGGACAGGGCCTCGAACAGCTCGACCGCCAGCGGGGTCAGGCGCGGATCGCCGAAGCCGATGCGCTCGATCGCCTCGTCATAGGGCCGGGCCCAGGCCGGGTGGCGCAGGGCGGCCACGGCCACGGCGGCATGGAACGGATTGAGCCGCGTGGCGATCTCGGCCCGGGCCACGCCCCGGATGCCGGGATCGGGCGGGCCGCGATCCCGGCCGCCCTTCCACTGGCCGCGCGGGACGAAGGGCCGGCCGCCGCCGTCGCCGAAACCGTTGGAGCCGCCTCCGCCGAAGGCGGGCTTGGGAAACAGCGCGTCCAGCTTGGCGTAGAGGTCGTCGCGATAGGCGGCGGCCAGGTCCTTGTCGGCGATCGTCGCCGCCGCCGCGCGCAGGCGCTGCTTGAGGCCGGCCTTGCGCTCGGGGGTGTCCAGCGGCTCCAGGTCGCGCTCGCGGGCGAACAACGCCTCGACGAACGGCGTGGTCTGGGTCAGCTGGCTCTTCAGCGCCGCCGCCCCCTGCTCGCGCAATACGTCGTCGGGGTCCTTGCCGCCGGTCACGATCGAGAACTTGAACGAGCGGCCGGGCTTCAGCAGCGGCAGCGCGCGGTCGATGGCCCGGGCGGCGGCGCGCTGGCCGGCCTTGTCGCCGTCGAAGCTGAGGGTGGGCTCGGGATGCAGGCGCCACAGCACCTCCATCTGCTCCTCGGTCATGGCCGTGCCCATCGGCGCCACGGCCGGCAGGCCCGCCCGCTGGCAGGCGATGACGTCCATATAGCCCTCGACCACCAGCATCGGCGTCTGCTCGGTCGGCGCGGCGGCCTGGGCGGCGTGCAGCAGCTTGCGGGCTTCGTAGAGTCCGTACAGCAGCCGGCCCTTGTGGAAGAGCGTGGTCTCCGGCCCGTTCAGGTACTTGGCCCGGGCGGCGGGATCCATGGCCCGGCCGCCGAACGAGACCACCCGGCCCCGGGTGTCGGTGATCGGGAAGATGATCCGGTCGCGGAACCGGTCATAGGGCGCGCCGCCGTCCTCGGGCGCGATCAGCAGGCCCGCGTCGACCAGCTCGGCCGGCTTGGCGCCCTTGGCGATCAGATAGTCCTTCAGGGCCGTGCGGCCGTTCGGCGCGAAACCGATGCGGAAGCGGCTCCACTGGTCCTCGGGCAGGGCGCGGCGGGCCAGGTAGTCGCGGGCGGCCTGGCCGACCGGGCGGCGCAGCTCGCTTTCGAACCAGGCGGCGGCGGTCTCCATCCAGTCGGTCAGGGTGGAGCGCTTCTTGTCTTCCTGCGCCGCGCGGGCGTCGGGCTCTGGCAGGGACATGCCCGCCTCGGCCGCCAGCCGCTCGACCGCCTCGGTGAAGGTCAGCCGCTCGGTCTCCTGCAGGTAGGAGATGATGTCGCCGTGCTTGCCGCTGGAGAAGCAGTGGTAGAAGCCCTTGTCGTCATTGACGAAGAACGACGGGCTCTTTTCCTTGGTGAACGGCGACAGCCCGGCATATTCGCGCCCCTGCCGCCGCAGCTTCACCGACTTTCCGATCACGTCGGAAGGGCGAAGACGGGTCTTCAGTTCGTCGAGGAAATGGTCGTCGAAACGCATGGCGGGCGGCTAGGGGCTCTCAGGCGGCACCATGCAGACCCATCGGGCTTGAGCCCAGACCCCCTTGCGGAGGCGTTAACGGGTTTCCGATGTTGTCCACAGATGCGGAGATGGCGAGGACCCGCCGCCTCCGCAACGATCATCCGCCGATTCCCTTTGATCCGCTCATCCCGGCGAATGCCGGGATGAGCGGATCAAAGGGAACAGCTCAAACCGGAGCCAGAAACCGCATCCGCACCTTGGGCCACAGCATGTTGACCGCCAGGCCGGTCAGCACCAGCGCCGCGGCCAGCAGCTTCCACAGCGGCAGGCTCTCGTGCAGCAGGATCGCCGAGGCGCCCATGCCGAACACCGGCACCAGCAGGGCCATGGGCGTGACCGTGGCGGCCGGGTGCCTGGCCAGCAGCCAGCCCCAGGCGGCGTAGCCGAACATGGTGTTGCCCACCGCCTGCCAGGCCACCGCGCCCCAGGTCAGGGCGTCGGCGTGGGTCACCCCCGCCACCATGGCCGGCCAGCCCTCCAGCCACAGCGACATCAGAAACAGCGGCGGGATCGAGAACAGGCTGGCCCAGACCACATAGGCCAGCATGTTCACCGTGCCGGCTTGGCGCGCCACGATATTGCCGCCGGCCCAGCTGGCGGCGGCGCCCAGGATCAGGGCCACGCCCAGGGGCGTCGCCGCGCCGCCGCCGTGCGCGGCGATCAGCACGATGCCAGAGGCCGCCAGCAGCAGGGCGACGATCTGGAACGGCTGCACGCGCTCGCCGCTGATCTTCATGGCCATGCCGATGGTGAAGAACACCTGGGTCTGCACGACCAGCGAGGCCAGGCCCGGCGAGATGTGGCCCTTCATGGCCACGAACAGCAGGCCGAACTGCCCCGCCCCGATCAGCACGCCATAGGCCGCCAGGTTCTTCCACGACACCGCCGGCCGCTTGACCAAGAACGCCATCGGCAGCAGCACCAGGGTGAAGCGCAGCGTCGCGAACAGCAGCGGCGGCAGGTGGTCCAGCGCCACGCGGATGACCACGAAATTGGTCCCCCACACAGCCACCACGGCCAGGGCGAGCAGGAAGTGGCGCAGCGGCAGGGGGCTGTCGGTCATGGGCGGGTCCGATCGGACTGGACTGATCGCCCGGATTTGGAGTTTCAAGCTCGACGCCGCAACGAAAACATTGTCTCCGGTGACAATGAACGCGGCGAGGTCGCGGGCTAAGGCGGGGACACACACTCGCGGCAAGACCTAGCAGATCCTGGCTGGGCCTTGGGAGCGAGTGTGTGTCCCCCTCGTCGTCTACTTCGCCAGGTCCGCCGGCGTCGTCGGCTGCGAGATCACCGCCTCCATCCGCGTCCAGCGGGCGTCCTGCGACGGGCCGGCCCGTTCGACATAGGCGCGGACCATGTCCTGGCCGAGGTTGTAGTTGATCACGTAGCTTCGGTAGGTCTCGATGAAGCTCAGCGACTTCTCGGCCTTGGCGCGCGAGGTGAGGGCGTACTTGGCCAGGGCGGCGACGGCGGCCTCCTTGTCCATCTTTCCCGACAGATAGAGGTCGGCGACGGTGTTCTGGACGCTGGCCAGGTCGGCCTTCGCGTCGATCAGGGCGTCGTAGGTCTGGGCGGTGGCCGGATCCAGCCCGGCCAGCGGATAGAGCACCTTGCGCTCGAAGGCGACCTTCTCCTCGCCGGGGAAGGCCAGCTTGGCCCCGTAGTTGGCCGAGCCCTCGGCGATCAGCGACTGCGGGGAGAAGAGCGGATAGACGCTGAACTCGACCCAGCCCTTGGCCTTGGTCAGCTTCTCCTCCAGCAGGGCGTTGAGCACGTGGTGGCCGGGATAGCCCTCGTGGCAGCCCAGGTCGACCGCGCGGTCGATCTGGGTGGGCAGGTCGGTGTTGACCTCGATCAGGCTGTGGGCGTCGCCCTTGTACCAGTTGTAGCCGCCCCATGGCTTCTTGGTGACGAAGGCCAGGTCGAAGCGCTCGTTGGCGGGCAGGGCGATGTGGGCCTGGGTCCGCGCCTTGCACTCGGCGATCGCCGCCTTCATCACCGGCTCCAGCCGGTCGGTCGGGACCGTATAGCGGGCCTGGAAGGCGGCGACGCGGCCCGCCAGGTCGCCTTCGCCGGGCAACAGCTTGTCGATCCTGGCCAGGACGGGGTCGTAGGCGCTCAGCGGCTTGATCGGCGGGCGCACGCCGAACAGGCCCTCGGCCTCGTCCTGGAAGCTGAACTTCACGCCCGCCAGCATGGCCAGGCGGGTCTGGGCGGCCTTGACCTGTCCGGCCAGGAAGGCCCGGCGGCGGACTTCGTCGGGGCTCAGGGCCGCGCCGTCGACGGCCTTCAAGGCTCCGGCCAGCCGGTCGGCCTCGGCGCGCAGGGCGGGAACCTCGCGCGGCTTGGCCTTGGCGGCGGCCGCCCAGTCGGCGGGGCCGTAATAGGCGTCGACATAGCCCGGCTCGCGCTCGCCGGCCTCCAGCGTCAGGCGCACGAAGTCCCGGGCGATGACGTCCAGCTTGGCGCCCTCGGATGGCGCGGCCAGGGCCGGAGCGGCGAGCAGAACGAAGACGGCGGCCGTTGCGGCGAGGCGGAGGAGCATGGGGGGCGTCTCTGGCGAGGAAGACGGGCAAGCTGCCTGCCGGCGGCGGCTGGAGCAAGAGCTCTCCTCCTCAACCGCCGTCATCCCGGGCCTTGTGCCCGGCACGACGATTGAAAAGGGACCTACCCCCGCGCCGCCACCGCCAGGCCCGGGAAGTCGCTGAACAGGCCGTCGACGCCGGCGGCGTACAGGGCCTTGAACACCGCGGCGACCTCGCCCGGCTGGGACAGGTAGTCGGCGGCCGCCGCGTCGCCGCGGCGTAAGCTGGACGGCAGGAAATAGTTCTCGGCCCGCACGGTCCAGGGGTGGACGACCAGGCCGGCGGCGTGGGCGTCGTTCACCAGCGCGGTGGCCGGCAGCAGGGCGTCGGCGTCCTGCGGGATGATCTGGATCTTCTCCGGCCCCAGGCCGTCGGCGTAGAGCGCGACCTCCTTCAGGCCCGAGGGGCTGACCAGCTGGGAATAGGTCACGTTCGGCAGGTCGGCCGGCCCGCCCTCGCCGGCGGTCAGCAGCACCAGCCGCGCCTTGGTCCTGGCGCGGATGGTCTTCAGCGGCGTGACCTCGAAGCACTGGACGAAGACCGGGGCGGTCGCCGAGTCCAGGTCGTTCTTCTTGAGCAGGGTGACCAGGCGATCCTCGACCGGCAGGCCGATGCCGGCGAAAAAGGAAGGGTGCTTCATCTCGGGATAGACCCCGATCGTCCGGCCGGTGCGCCGGCTCCCGGCCCTGGCGATGGCCACCACCTCGTCGAAGGTCAGCAACTGGGCCTGGCCGTCGTATTTCGTGTTGCCGGGCCGCAGCCGCGGCAGCCGTTCGCGGGCCCGCAGGGTCTTGATCTCGGCCAGGGTGAAGTCCTCGGTGAACCAGCCGGTGACCTGTTGGCCGTCGATGGTCTTGGTCGTCTTGCGGTCGGCGAACTCGGAGCGGCCGGCGACGTCGGTCGTGCCGCCGATCTCGTTCTCGTGGCGGGCGATCAGGTGGCCGTCCCTGGTCGGGACCAGGTCGGGCTCGATGAAGTCGCAGCCCTGGTCGATGGCCAGGTCGTAGGCCGGCTGGGTGTGCTCCGGCCGCAGGCCCGAGGCGCCCCGGTGGGCGATGACGATCGGCTTGCGCGGCTTCGCGGCGGCGAAGCTGGCGCCGGACGTCAGGGTTCCCGCCAGGGCGGCGGTGGTGAGGGCGCGTCGGGTCAGCAGGGTCATGGCGGCCATCTAGCGCGCCGATGTGACGGTTTGACCAGCCCGACAGCCGTCCAGCCCTCGATCCTGATCGCCGCCTAATCCTTGCCCGAACGGTTCAGGATGGCGAGCAGGCCCTGCGACTTCTGCGGCAGGTCGGAGGCCAGGCGCGAGCACATCTCGCGCACGCCGACCGCATAGGCGTCGCCGCCCTCGGCGATCTCCTGGGCCCGGCGGGCCAGGTCTTCCAGGTCGCGGCCCATGGCCTCGATCTGCTCGCGGGCCAGCAGCCGCGCTTCGCGCTGCAGGCGCCGCACGCGCTGGGTGGTGGTCTCCGGGCCCCGGCTGAGATTGTAGACTTCGACCGGCTCGGCGTGGTCGGGAACAACGGTCAAGAGCGGACCATTCATGGCGTCTTCACTCCTCGGGCGGCGTCCAAACGCGGCGCCGGCCCTCGTGAATACAAGGCGGGTCCAAGCCCTGCCGTTCCCCCGGTTCGCGCCGGTTCGTGCGATCGGCCGGGTTAAGTGTCCTGCATGCCACAGCTTCGCCCGGACGGGGATTCCGGCGCCCTTTTTCGCGCCTATCGACCGGTCGACTTGCCCGTATTCTGGGCCCCGTCCCGACCCGCTTTCCGGCCGTCCGTCCGCCCCGGCGCGCCCTCGGGATCGCCCCCCGGCTCACAGGGGCCCTGATAGGTGCTGACCGCCTTCACACGCAGGGTCTGGCGTCGTCCGAAGGCCGAGACGACCAGTTCCAGGTCGGTGTCGGCGGTGGTGACGAAGTCGCCCCGGACCTGGCCGGTCAGGACATAGGTGATGTGCTTCTTCTCGCAGGCGAGGTCGAGCTGGAAGCCGTCGGCCGTGCGGGTCATCTGGGGATTGCCGCAAGGCGAGACCTTGCGGGCCGCCTCGGCGCCGGGGTCGTAGCCCTCGGCCACGCACTTGAGCGAGTCCTCGGGACCGGACGGGGTCTGGGTCACGGTCTTCCACAGGCCCGGCTTGAGGGTCGTGGGCCCGCCCGCCGCCGGGGCCGCGTCCTGGCTGGCCGACGCCGCCGGCCCGTCGGCCCGGTCGTCGGTCCGCGAACAGGCGGCCAGACCCAGCAGGACAGGGCCCAGCAACAGGATCGGAACCAGGAGGCGATGGCTCGGAAGCAGGTGACGCATGCCTAAATCCTAGCGCGCTCTGCGGCTGGCGGAAGGGCCCCATGCCCTCTCGCGCCGCGCTCGAGCGGGCCGCCGACGGCGCCGCTCAAGAGCTGAACGCGCGATCAGCCAGGATAGACCGCCATGGCCGGCGCGTGGCCCGCGGCGGGGGCCGGAGCGGAAGCCGGAGCCTGGCGCTGGAACTTCAGGCTGCGGCCCTGGAACTGGGCGCCGCTCTCCATGGCCAGCTGCTCGTGGGTGATGTCGCCGTCGACCACGGCCGTCCCATAAAGACGCACCTGCTTGGCCGAGACCGAGCCGGTCACCTTGCCGTGGATCTCGATGACCTGGGCGTACAGCGAGCCCTCGACCCGGGCGTTGGGGCCCAGGACCAGCTTGCCCACGCGGATGTCGCCCTGGACCACGCAGTCCAGATGCACCTCGCCGTCGCCCATCACCTCGCCCTTGATGGCCACGCCCTGGGCGACCATCGAGGCCGGCCTGGGACGCGGCGGCGCGGCGGCCGGGGTCGGGGCGAGCTCGACCGGCTCGGCCCGCGTCGGCGCGTTCTGGGCCAGCGGCGTGAAGGCCGGGGCGGGGGCGGTGTCTTTCTTCTTGGCGAACATGGCGACGGCCTTGTCTCGAAATGGAGCGTTGTGGAGTTGGTGGAGCAAAAGCGGCGCCGTAGCGAAGTCAGGCCCTCCCCCGTGGGGGAGGCGATCGCGCAGCGATCGGTGGGGGGCGTTGTAGGATCGAAGAGTCAGGACCCGGCCATCGGCCGATCACTCCCCCCTCCGTCGGCTGCGCCGACACCTCCCCCACGGGGGGAGGACTTGCCGACACCTCTCCACGCGAAAAGGGCCTATTCCCGCCGACTCGCCCCATGCTCCCCGCAGATCGGAGCCCCCATGGCCGAAACCCTCGAACAGCTGATCGACCGCCTCCGCGCCGTGGAGGCCCAGATCGAGGCCGCCTTCGCCGCCCGGGCCGCGCGCCACGCCCACGAGCACGAGGTCCACACCGACCCCGCCGGCCAGCCCTGCTTCAAGGCCGACGCGCTGCGCCGCCAGAAGGCCCACCGCAAGGGCCTGGGCCTGGCGCGGACCCCGTGGCCGACCCTGCTGACCATGCCGCTGATCTACGGCATGGCCCTGCCGCTGTTCATCCTCGACCTCAGCGTCAGCCTCTACCAGCTGGGCTGCTTCACCGCCTGGGGCATCGTGCGGGTCAAGCGCTCGGACTACGTGGTCATCGACCGCCACCGGCTGGGCTATCTGAACCTGGTGCAGAAGCTCAACTGCGTGTTCTGCGGCTACGGCAACGGCGTCATCGCCTACGCCCGCGAGGTCACCGCCCGCACCGAGCAGTACTGGTGCCCGATCAAGCACGCCCTGAAGGTCAAGGGCAGCCACGAGCGCTATCGCGACTTCCAGGCCTATGGCGACGCCGAGGGCTATGTGGCGAGCTCGGGGGCGTATCGCGAGCGGCTGAAGCGGGGGGAGTAGGGACAAAGTCCCGTTCCTCCCCCTTTATGGGGGAGGTGTCGGCGAAGCCGACGGAGGGGGCTCCGCCCACCCCCTACAGCTTCACCCGGAAATGGAACGCGTCCACGGCCAGGCCCTCGCGGAAATAGAACCGGTGGGCCTCCTGGCGGACCACGCTGGAGATCAGCTCCAGATAGCCGCAGCCCTCGCGCCGGGCCTCGGCCTTCAGCCAGTCCAGCAGCGCCTTGCCGTGGCCCCGGGACCGGACCCGCTCGTCGGCGACCAGGTCGTCGACGCTGAGGAACCGGCCGCAATGCAGCATGTCGGCCACCCGATACCCGGCCACGGCCCGCGCCACGCCGTCCTCGCTCACATAGGCCAGCCGGAACCCGTCGCTGGCCATCAGCTGGCGGATCCGGGCGACATAGGCGTCGCGGGTCAGGTGCGGCCGCAGCTGGGCCATCACCTCGAAGGTGGCCAGGATCTCGGCGTCGGTCTGGGCTTGGGTGATCATGGGCGGGTATTTAGGAAGTCGGCGCGTGCGGGAGAAGTGGTGACGCTTTCCCTCCCCCTTGTGGGGAGGGGGGACCAGCGAAGCTGGTGGGTGGGGCTTCACCGCCCCAACGGCGCCCTGCACCGATCCCCCACCCGACCCGCTACGCGGGCCACCCTCCCCGCAAGGGGGAGGGAAGGGGGCGCGGCGCCAGCTCTTCTCCCCCTCACGCCGCCGAGGCGCGATCCTGCGCGCGCAAGGCCGCCGCCGTGGTCTGGACCAGGGCGGCCAGGCGGTGGCGCAGCGGACCGGGCGGCAGGTCCAGCCAGGCCTCGGCCATGGCCAGGCCGCCGGGCGCGCCCAGCATCCGCGCCGTCAGCGACCGGCCTTCGTCGGCCGCGCGGCCCGTCCCCTCCTGGGAGCCGGCGCCGCCGACCGTCTCCGGCAGGCCGTCGAAGAAGAACGCCACCGGCACCTCCAGCGCCCGGGCGATGGCGTGCAGGGCCGAGGCGCTGATCCGGTTGGTCCCGGTCTCGTACTTCTGGACCTGCTGGAAGGTCAGCCCGATCCGCTCGGCCAGGGCTTGCTGGCTCAGCCCCCGCAGCTTGCGCCGCCATCGCACGGCGCGGCCGACATGGACGTCGACGGGGTGAGGGCCGGGCCGCGCTTCGGGGGTGGGCTTCATCGCGCACATTGCCTCCGGTTGAAAAAATACACACTGACAGTATGTAGAACGTGACGCCGACCAAGGCAACGGTCCGGCGTGGCCGACAAAGACGATCTCATCGCCCTGGGGCGCGAAATCCGCCGTCATCGCAAGGCGCTGGGCCTCAGCCAGGAAGCCCTGGCCGAGCGCGCGGGCCTGCACCGCAACTATGTCGGCTTCCTCGAACGCGGCGAACGCAACCCCAGCGCCACGACGATCTTCGGCCTGGCCCGGACGCTGGGGGTGCGGGTGGCGGAGCTGGTGGCGACCGTCGAGTGAGGATACCTATAGTCCGGATGCTTATAGTCATCATTCGTGGCTGAAGGCAAGCAAATCCGTCGCGCATAGCGAGAGCTGGGTGTCGAGAGGATACTCATAGTCCGTGGACCCATAGGCATCGTCTCGCGGCAAATGCCGCCATGGACGCGGATGAGGCCGTCATCAAGAAACGATTCGGCGAACGCCTCCGCGCGCTGCGCACGACGGCCGGCGTCTCGCAGGAAGGCCTGGCGCTGATCTGCGGGCTGGACCGCACCTATATCGGCGGCATCGAACGCGGCGAACGCAACGTGGCGCTCGTGAACATCGTCCGCATCGCGCGCGGGCTGGAGGTCAGCCCCCAGGTGTTCTTCGCCGAGGCGGACGAGAAGTAGTCCTCCTTCCCTCCCCTTCATGGGGAGGGGGGACCAGCGAAGCTGGTGGGTGGGGCTTCACCGCCGCCCAAACGCCCTGCACCGATCCCCCACCCGACCCGCTACGCGGGCCACCCTCCCCGCAAGGGGGAGGGACGGGGGTCAAGGCGGGCCCCTGCCGGTCCCCTTCCTCGCGAAGGGGAGCCAGCCTTTCATCTCACGGCGAGACGGTCGCCGGTCTGGACAGGTCACTCAAGGACGGCGCTCCGCGCCGCCGCGTCGCGGCTGGCCGCAGGCCAGTCCTTGACTGACCTGTCCAGACCGGCACGCTGCTGCCTACGAGAGATGTAAGACGGGGCAGGGCGCGAGACGCCTGCCCTTCGAGGGGGTGAATCGTTCGGATTGGAAGCGGACGCTGCCGTCAGCGCGCCGTCAGCGCGCCGCCGGCGGCGTGGTACTGGGCGTCGGACGGTCACTACCCGTAGTTTGGGAGGCCCTGCGCCAGCCGATGCTAAGGCTCTGCTGATCGAAGCGGTGCGTCAGCGTATCTTAAGTGGGAGGGGCTTTATCTGCGGTTCTGGAAAAGATCTTCCCGATTATAAGGAGTTGTACAGCGGCGGACGAAATAAAAGCCGACGCCGCTCCTACGTTTTCTGGATTTCTAATTGCAATTTCCGTGATTCCTATGAGTATTGATAAAAATGTTGATAGAGGTATCGAAATAATAGATATTCTCGTGTAAGATCCGCATGTTTCCATAACTTTTTTATTTATGTCCAATCTCCTATCTATGGAATCTGCGAGGTCGCAGTAAATCTCCTTTAGGGATCTACCTCCGCGATATCTTGTTTGAAATCGCTTGGAGACCACCCGAGAGGTTGCATGTACCTTGGCCAGGCACTCGCGGCTGCGGATGTCGCCGAAATCATGAATCCGAACACCGCGTAGGCAAGGGACCAAAGTAAAGCTGGGCTAGAACTTTTGGCAACGCTTCCAAGTACTGCCGCTGCACCAGCTGCGAGTGCCCCTGATGCTGTAAGTAATCCAATTGCTCGGGCATCTGACGCTTTAGCCATTTCGACTTGGACAGAAACCCTCGTTTCTCCCTGTCGGAGGATTTCCTTGACTAGTTCATCGTCAGCGGATGTCATCCAATGACAATCTAGGTCCGGATCTATCAAAATGGCCCCCAAAACTGATCCTACACCGATCCAAAAAGGTCCGGCCACTAATACGCCGGGGCGATCAACGCCGCCTCCTCCTCCGCCTTCTCCGCCTCCTCCTCCGCCTCCTCCTCCGAAGAGGTAAGTGGACTGGTGAATATCACGGGGCTTCCTCAAGTTGATACAGGAAGCCCCGATAGTCACTGAGCAATCTCGACGACTTGATTGCGTGCCCCCCTACCTCCCCACCCATCTCCCCGCCGCCACGTCACTATCATCCGGCCGCGTGTTGAACGCGATCCGCGCGCCCGGCGCGTGGCGGTGCACGGCGTTCAGGACCGTCTCGAACAGCGGCAGGCTGGGCGGCGGGTTGCGGATGCCGGCGCCGATGACGACCACGGCGTAGTCGCGGCCGGTCAGCTGGTCGGCGGCGGCGGCCTCGGCGGCGGCCAGGTCGGGGAGGACCTCCAGCTGGTCGACCGCGAAGCCCTGGGCCTCCAGCCTGGCCTGGCTGGCGTCCAGGCCGGCGCGGACCTTTTCGGCGGTCATGCCGGGGATGATGCCGGGGGCGTTGAAGTCGACGGTGTCCGGGTTCTGGCCGAGGATCAGGATGCGGGCGGCGGTCATGGCGTGGGGCTCCCCTGAGGTGGTGGGCGGGAGCTTGAGCGCGGCGGGGCGGTTGGGCAACCGGGGTTTTGCGACGCTCGATACGCGTTCACCACCCTATCGACCGTCATCCCGGGCCTTGTGCCCGGGACCCCTGGTTCAGCCGAACCGTGAGACGCAAGCGGTTCGCCAGCGAACCGCCCCTCCCGCACCCGCGGCGGACAAAGGGGTCCCGGGCACAAGGCCCGGGATGACGGTTGAAAGGGGAGGGAGAGGGCGTCTACAGCCGCGACTTCCTGAACGCCTCGGCCTGTTCGGCCCGCAGCTCCTGGCGCACCCGCTTGGGCATGGCCTTGTCCACGGTCTCGCCCGGGGCGGTCAGGGCTTCGTTGGCGAACTCCAGGTCCAGCAGCTTCATGCGCTTGATCTCGTCGCGCAGGCGGGCGGCGGTTTCGAACTCCAGGTTGGCGGCGGCCTCGCGCATCTTGGTTTCGAGGTCCTTGAGGGCGGCCTTGAAGTTGTCGCCGCTGAACGGCTTGGCGTCCTTGCCCTCGCCGATCCCGCCGATCGGCACCAGCACCCGGTCGCCGCGCTCGTAGGGGCTGTTGAGGATGTCCTTGATGTCGCGCTTGACGCTCTCGGGCGTGATGCCGTGCTCAAGATTGTAGGCGTGCTGCTTCTCGCGGCGGCGGGCGGTCTCGTCCATGGCCCGCTCCATGCTGCCGGTGATCCGGTCGGCGTAGAGGATGACCTTGCCGTCGATGTTGCGCGCTGCCCTGCCTATCGTCTGGATCAGGGAGGTCTCCGAGCGCAGGAAGCCTTCCTTGTCGGCGTCGAGGATGGCGACCAGGCCGCATTCGGGGATGTCCAGGCCCTCGCGCAGCAGGTTGATGCCGACCAGCACGTCGAACATGCCCAGGCGCAGGTCGCGGATGATCTCGATCCGCTCCATGGTGTCGACGTCGCTGTGCATGTAGCGCACGGCGATGCCCTGCTCGTTCAGGTATTCGGTCAGGTCCTCGGCCATCTTCTTGGTCAGGACGGTGACCAGGGTGCGGTAGCCCTTGGCCTTGGTCTGGCGGATCTCGTCGACCACGTCGTCGACCTGGCTGGCCCCGTCCTTGGAGACCGGGCGGACCTCGACCGGCGGGTCGATCAGGCCGGTGGGGCGGATCACCTGCTCGGCGAACACGCCGCCGGCCCGCTCCAGCTCCCACTTGGCCGGGGTGGCGCTGACGTGCACCGACTGCGGGCGCATGGCGTCCCACTCCTCGAACTTGAGGGGTCTGTTATCCAAGGCGGATGGTAGGCGGAAGCCGTACTCGGCCAGGGTCCATTTGCGGTTGCGGTCGCCCTTGTACATGGCGCCGATCTGCGGAACCGTCTGGTGGCTCTCGTCGGTGAACAGCAGGGCGTTGTCGGGGATGTATTCGAAGAAGGTCGGCGGCGGCTCGCCCGGCCGGCGGCCCGACAGGTAGCGGCTGTAGTTCTCGATGCCGGCGCAGGAGCCGGTGGTCTCGATCATCTCCAGGTCGAAGGTGGTGCGCTGCTCCAGGCGCTGGGCCTCCAGCAGCTTGCCGTTGGCGGTCAGCCATTCCAGGCGCTCCTTGAGCTCGGCGCGGATGCTGATGATCGCCTGGCGCAGGGTGGGGCGCGGGGTGACGTGGTGGCTGTTGGCGTAGACCTTGATGGCCTCCAGGTCGCCGGTCTTCTTGCCGGTCAGCGGGTCGAACTCGCTGATGCTCTCGACCTCGTCGCCGAACAGGCTGACGCGCCAGGCGCGGTCCTCGTAGTGGGCGGGGAAGATCTCGATGGTGTCGCCGCGGCGGCGGAACGTGCCGCGCTCGAAGGCGGCGTCGTTGCGGCGGTACTGCTGGGCGACCAGGTCGGCCATCATCTGCTTCTCGTTGATGGTCTGGCCGACCTCCAGGGTGAAGGTCATGGCCGTGTAGGTCTCGACCGAGCCGATGCCGTAGATGCAGCTGACCGAGGCCACGACGATCACGTCGTCGCGCTCCAGGATCGCCCGCGTCGCCGAGTGGCGCATGCGGTCGATCTGCTCGTTTATGGAGCTGTCCTTCTCGATGTAGGTGTCGGTCCGGGGCACGTAGGCCTCGGGCTGGTAGTAGTCGTAATAGCTGACGAAATACTCGACCGCGTTGTCGGGGAAGAAGCTCTTCATCTCGCTGTAGAGCTGGGCGGCCAGGGTCTTGTTCGGGGCCAGGATCAGGGCCGGACGCTGGGTGGCCTCGATGACCTTGGCCATGGTGAAGGTCTTGCCCGAGCCGGTGACGCCCAGCAGCACCTGGTCGTTCTCCTTGCCCTCCAGGC
The DNA here is from genome assembly GCF_001426905.1 of Caulobacter sp. Root1455. Taxonomy (GTDB): domain Bacteria; phylum Pseudomonadota; class Alphaproteobacteria; order Caulobacterales; family Caulobacteraceae; genus Caulobacter. Next base: position 223,117 of record NZ_LMFQ01000001.1, on the reverse strand, counting down.
CGGCGACGAGCTCGGCGATGGCGGTCGGCTGGTCGCCGGCCGGCTCGTAGTCGCTGACCAGCTTGAACTTGCGGCCGCCTTCCGACTTCTCCGGCCGCGCCGGGCGGTGGGGCTGCCACAGGGCCGGGGTCGGCGCGCCCAGCTCGGCGTCCAGCGTCGTGTCATGGATGAACTTCGCGGAGACGTCGGACACGCCGCCGGCTGCGGTCTCGGGGGATCGGGCCATGGGCAGAAAGTAGGTCCGCGCGGCCGGGAAGGCTAGGGGGCCTGCTGACAGCGGCTGTCAGCAGACTGGCGGCAGGTGGCGGCAGCGTCCGTTCCATGGTTAAGGTTGTTCAGGTTGGTCGGGCAGCCGCGGGGGTGGCCATGAGCATGAAGCGTAAACAGGGCCGCGCGGCCTGGGGCCTGGCCGTGCTGGGCCTGCTGGGCGCGGGTTCGGCCGGGGCCCAGACCCCGGACATGCGGCTGCTGCGCGATCCGGTCTATGGCGAGCTGCGCGACGTGCTGGGCGCGACCCTGCCGGTCGCCACGCCCGCCGCGAAATGCCCCAAGCCCCTGCTGCTGCCGGACGGCGCCTGCCTGGACCGCGTGGTCGCGGGGATGAGGGCGCGGGGCGCGAGCGTCGACCGCGTGCTGACCGCGCCGGGCGCCGCGGGCGGAGCGGGGGCGGTGATCTCCGGCCCGCTCGGCCAGGCCTACCGCCTGTACGAGGTGTCCCTGGCCGGCGGCGGGCCGGTGGTCACGCCGGTGACCCTGCCCAGTTCGTCGGTGCGGGTCCCGCGCGTCTGTTACGAGATCGGCCGCGGCGTCGACTATCGGCTCGACATGCGCGACGGGCAGCTGGCGGCGCGGGAGGTCCAGACCGTGACCTGCGGCGGTCCGGTCCCGCCGATCGGCTACGGCGGCCCTCGCCGGCCGCCGATCGGGGCGGGCGAGCCGGGCGAGCGCTGGCCGGCCACCGCGACGGTGGAGGTCCTGGGCGCGTCCCGGCAGCTGGCCGCGCCGCGGCCGGACTGCCCGCCCGACGCGGCCCTGCGCGACGGCGCCTGTTTCGCGGCCGGGATCGCCGTGCTGACCGCCGCGCCCAATCTCAAGGAGCTGGACGTGATCGGCGCCAAGCGGCCGGTCGCGCCGGGCGCGGTGCTGATCGCCAAGGAGACCGAGCAGTACGTGCTCAAGCGCAAGGGTAAAGGCGGCTTCAAGGCCGACAAGCGCTGGTTCGACAAGTCCAGCCTCTCGGCCCCGCCCGGCTGCGGCCTGACCAGCCCGATCGACTTCGAGGTCGAGCCCGGCGACCGGGTCCACGAGCGGGCCCTGGCCGGCTGCGGGGCGCCCGGCGCGCCCGCGCCGGTCGCGATCTACGAGGCCTATGGCGCGCTGCTGCCCGTGGTCATGGGCAACCGCCCCGGCTGCGCCGAGAAGGGCGAGCAATTGCTGGGCGGCGCCTGCTTCACCGACGTGATCGGCTGGATGCGGGCCCGCAAGATCCCCAGGACCGAGGCCCTGGTGCTGGAGCGGCCGTACGGCCCGGGCGCGCGGGTGTATGGCGGCGGCCCGATCGACTTCTCGTACGCCGACGTCTGGGTCCAGCCCGACGGGACCTACAAGGCCGACCGCAAGCACGGATATTCAGCGCAGATCCGCGCCGGCGGCTGCGCCAACGTCACCGACGACGGCCCCGAGGCCGGCGGCGTGATGCTGGTCCGTCGCGACGGCGGGGTGATGGCCCAGGCCTATCAGTGGGTGGCCTGCCCGGTGCGGTAGGGGGGCATCAGGGCGTATCGATATTCAAGCTTGGTGCGTGGTCCTCGTCCCTCGACAAGCTCAGGATGAGGACCATGTGCAGGCGGCGGCGGTCGAAAACCTCATCCTGAGCTTGTCGCCAAAGCAACTTGGGGGGACGAGGTTTTCGCTTCCGAAGCGGCGCGCCGCCCAGCCCTACGGCTTGCAGCCCAGCTGGATCCAGCAGCCGAACAGATTGACCTGGTCCGGCGTCCAGGCGGGGGCCGGGAAGGGCGGCATGTCGCCGGACTGCACCTTGCCGTAGATGGCGCTCGACCACATCACCACGCTGTCATAGTTGCTCAGGTCCAGCTTGCCGCCGGTGACGTTCTTCATGTGGCTGATGTCGGTGCTGTTGAACAGCGGCGCGATGTCGGTGGCGAAGCTGACGCTGGTCGGGCAGCTGAGGGCGGCGCCGAGCAGTTCACGAACATTGGCCATGACGTTTTCCTTGGTCTGGAGGTGGGCTCTGAAAGGAAAGGCGAAGCGCCCCGAAACACTTTCACGGGGGACGCTGTCGCCAGGGACGCTATCGCCGGTACACGAGGGCGCGGTTCTTGTTGGGGAGCACTGTCATGCCGCTCGATGAGATCTCGGGCACGGACTCCGGGGTCCCGACGATGCCGCGGGCCAGGATCACGCTGAAGTCGCCGCCCAGGCTCTGGCCCTGGCTGCCGTGACAGCCCATGCAGCCGCCCATGTCGTGGCCGACGGTCTGGAAATAGGTATTCTTGTGGGTGCCGCCGCCGGTCTCGCCGAACTGCGAGGCGTAGTCGGAATTGGCGCCGGTGCCGCCGACCCCGCCCACCGCGCCGACCAGGCCGCCGCTGAAGATCTGCAGGGGGCGGTTGGTCTCGACCAGGATGTTGGCCAGGTAGTAGCTGGCCGGGTTCTTGTCCGTGGTCGGATCATTGCCCGTGTAGAAGCCGGGCGTGGTCTTGTCGATCGGCGTGTATTGGACATTGACCAGCTTGTAGAAGGCCCAGGGCGAGGCCTTGATGCCCTTGGCCGCGTTGTAGGCGGCGATCGCCGCGTGCGCGGTCTTGTTGGCGTTGATGATCACCGGCGGGATCGGATTGGCCCGGTAGTTGATGCAGACGAAGCCCCCCGTCGGCAGGGCCGTCAGGGTCGAGGTGTTCAGGTAGTAGGCCTGGTTGACCGGCAGCTGGCTGGTGCTTTGGGTGCAGTAGGCGGCGTTGGCCGGGTTCAGGGTGACGTTCGGCGGCACCTGGCTGGAGGTGACCACGCCGGTGTCGTTGAAGGTCAGGGCCGGCGTCACCGGGCAGGGCGCGGTCTGGTCCGAGCGACAGGGCGGCAGGGCGGCGATCGCGCCGTCGGCGTCCTCGACCGGCTTGCCGGCCGCGGTCAGGATGTTGTCGGCCTGCTCGAAGGTCGCGTAGATGAAATAGGGGGCCGAGGGGGTCTTCTGGATGATGTGCAGCGACACCAGGCCCCAGACCTGCTCGTTGTAGCAGAGCGTCGATCCCGTGCCCTCGTAGTAGCGCACCTTGGTGGTGTGGAACCGCGAGGCGTCCTCCTTCGCCGGATTGAGCATCCGCCAGCCGGCCTTGATCTCGATGGTGTTGTTGGGAAGGCTGACATATTGCGTGCCGCCGGGAGGCGGGTCGCCCTGGGTCTTGAAGTAGTTGATCGTGGCCGTGCGCAGGGCCCGCGACGGGCCGTTCACCGCGTTGATCTTCTGGACGTAGTCGAACTCGGCCCGGTTGGCCTTGGCCATGAAGCGGATCAGCTGCGGGGCGCTGTTGTCGGGCGTCGGCGTCGCCACCCCGACCCCGGCGTACATCGCCGCCAGGGTGATCTCGGTCGTCTCGTCCAGATTGACCCAGGCTGCCTGGGCGGGCGGCGCGCCGCCGTTACAGGCGCTGATCGTCTCGTTGTAGAGGTCGGTGTAGGTCGGGATCTGGTCGTAGGGCTGGGTGGCGCCGGCGGTGAAGATCTCGGCCTTGCCGCGGAAGGTCTGCCAGGTCAGCGGGCGGCTAACGCAGGCGGGGTCGCCGAACAGGCAGTCGGCGGCCGGCGTGTCGCGGTCTCCGACCGCTCCGGTCTGGATCTTGGCCGGCCAGTTCAGGGCGATGAACTCCTGCCAGGCGAAGGCGGCGGCCTGGTCGAGCGTGGCCTTGGCCGCGCCGCCGCCGGCGGGGTTGAGCTCGGTCGGCGGCGTGGAGCTGATGGTGATCGTCGCGCCGGGCGCGGTCGCCAGGGCCGCCTGGCTCGTCGGCTTGGCCGAGCAGGCCATCAGCAGGCCGCCGGCCAGCAGGGCGCACCCGGCCGCGGCGACCGTCGCGACGCGGAGCAGCGAAAAAGGCTTGCGCGGTGAGGGGCTGGTCATCGGCGGCGCTCCTGTCGGTAAGGGCTTTCGAGCACGGGTTTGCGAACCACTCTCAATACGGGTAGTATCGAAATATCGCCTTATGAGGGAGTGTTACGGCGAGCCTTGCCGTTTCGCAACCATGGCGTTCGAAAATCCACATTTCACCCAAAGGTTTCTTTGTCGCCGCCGGATCGGGCGAGGGCGCTAGGGCGCGTCGACATCCAAGCGCCGTGCGTGGCCCTCGTCCTTCGACAGGCTCAGGATGAGGACCATTGTGGGATGAGGACCAATGTGCGGGCCTCGACAGTAGAAATCCTCATCCTGGGCCTGTCGAAGGACGAGGAGAACGCACCTAGCTTATGTCGGTGCGCCCTACAGCTTGGGCGGGGCCGTGATGTCCGGACCGGGCGCCGGGATGCGGCGGGCCGAGGTGATCGGCACCGGCGGATCCAGGATCTGGCCCTTCATCACCGGATTGATCGCCTTGCCGGGCGTGGGCAGGGCCAGGATCTTCTTGGCCACGTCCATGCCCTGGACCACCCGGCCGAAGGCGGCGAAGCCCTGGTTGTCGCCGGTGGCGGCCGGGTTGGCGTCCAGATAGGGCGCGTCGCCGATGCAGATGAAGAAGTCGGAGGTGGCCGTGCCCGGCGCGGTGCGGGCGATCGAGACCACGCCGTCGGTGTGCTTGAGGCCCGTCTGGCTGGTGGGCTCGTGGGCCACCGGCGGCAGGGCGCCGATGCCCTGCAGCCCGCCCTGGATCAGGCCGTAGTCCACCGTCCCCGGCGCCCGCGAGGCCCGGAAGAAGGTCGCCTTGTCATAGAGCTTGCGGTCGACATAGCGCAGGAAGTTGGCGGTGGTGATCGGAGCCTGGGCCACGGCCAGCTCGATGACGATCCGGCCCTGCGGGGTGTCGATCGCCACATAGACAGGCGGCTTGGGCGCCGGCGCGGTCGGGGCGGGGGCGGGGGCGGGGGCGGGGGCCGGGGCCGGCGTGACTTGAGCCAGGGCGGCGGCGGGCAGGACGGCCAGCAGGCCGGCGCCGATCAGGACGTCCCGGCGGGCGGGGGGGCGACAGGCGAGGGGGCGATGGGTCATGGCGCGAGACTAGCGCCCAGGCGGCCCCGCGCAAGTTTCGGTCGCGCGCAAGATTTCACCGCCGAGGGATTTCCGAGGGGCCTTCTCAGGCGGCGAGATCCGCTTCGACGCCCTGTTCCGCCGCGACCATGCTCGCCACCAACCGCGAGACCAGGCGACCGGTGCTTTCGGCGAGCTGCTCGGCCTGGCGGCGCTCGCCGTCCAGTTCGATCTTCAAAGCGCGCTGGGCCGGCGTCCAGTGGGCGAGGGACGCCCAATCGCTGGTGATCTCGATGTCCAGCGTACCGAAGTCTTCCACTCGATCCCAAGTGCGTGGTTCCATCGTCGCCTCCCGAACTCTACCTCTTTATCGTTCCGATTATAATACGATGGCGCTATGCAGATTGCGCCAAATCAAATTTAACTGGAAACGTCGGAGAATATGGCCGTCTGTTCTATGTTATGGGCGAATCGAGGCGTAGTTTTCCGCTACGTCACCCGTAGGACTTTATCTAAGACTTAGATCTAAGATCTTTCTAAGGTAAAACCCGGATTTACCGCCTTGGGAAGTTGCGGCAATTTCGGTCCATGCGTGGGGCGCCGCTGAACACCAGTACCGAAGACACGGGCGCCGGGATGCGCTTCGTCGCTCATCAGATCGCGGGCATAGAGGATCTGAGCGAGAGCGTGCACGGCGCCGACCTCGTCGTGACCCAGTTGAGCGCCGCGCCGTGCCGGGGTTCGCTGACCCACGCCATCGACGGCGACATGGCCCTGACCCTGGGCGGCTTCACGGGCGACCTGCGCCTGCGCGGGGGCGTGGCGCCGGAGGCCGTGACGCTGGCCGTGATCCTGGAGCGGGGCCCGTCCCTGACCAAGTGGGGCCTCGACATCCAGGCCCACGACCTGGTGGTTTATCCCGTGCGGAGCGAGCAGGAGGCGCGTTGCCGGGGGATGACGCGCTACGCCGCCCTGAAGGCGCCGCTCGAAGTCCTGCAACAGCGCGCCGCCGCCTTCGAGCACCTGGCCGACGAGCGGTGCTGGAGCGTGGAGGCCAGGCTCAGGCCGGCGCGCGCCGCGGCGATCGCCCAGGAGATCGCCTGGCGCCTCGAGCGTCTGATGCGCCTGGGCCCGGGTCTCGAGCCCCAGGCCCAGGCCGGCCTGCGCGACGAGGCGCTGGAGGGGTTCCTGACCGCCGTCGCCGAGGCGGGCGACCGCGAACCGGGCCGGCAGGTCCGGATCAACAGCGCCCGCATCCTGCGCCAGGTCGAGGACTATCTGGACGACCGTACCGGCCGGGGCGTCCCGATCCCGGAGCTCTGCCAGGCCCTGGGCCTGTCGCGCCGCACCCTGAACCGGGCGTTCGAGGAGGGGCTGGGCGTGGGCCCCAGGACCTATCTGCGGCTGCGGGCCCTGTCGTCCGCCCGCAAGGCGCTGATCGCCGGCCGCCAGGCCGGGGCGTCGGTCACCCAGGTGGCCCTCGACCACGGCTTCTGGGAGCTGGGCCGGTTCTCGGTGACCTACCGGACGATGTTCGGCGAGAGCCCGTCCCAGACCCTGCGGGGCGTGGCGAGGGGCTAGGGCGTCAGCGAGGCCAGTTCATCTGGATTTTGAGTTGTCATCCCGGAAAGCGCGCAGCGCTTGTCCGGGACCCAGGGGCGGCCGCATTGCCTTGGCCCAGTCCCCAGGGTCCCGGACAGCCTCCGCGAGGCTTCCGGGATGACAACGGATTTTGGGCCTGGATCCCGCCAGGATGCAGCCGCTAGACCAGCATCCCGTGCCCGCGCAGCACCACCAGCCGGCCGGCGTTGAAGAACGGCAGCGACAGGGTGACGGCGATCATGACCTCGAAGGCCAGGCTGCTCAGGTTGAACCTGTCGCGGTTGCGGTCGACCAGGGCCGAGACGGCGCGGCCCAGGGCGGCGCCGGTCCAGGCCATGGCCAGGGCGAAGGCCATGGCCGCCCCGACATGGGACTGGTAGCCCAGGAACAGGGCCGCGGTGGCGTGCGACAGGATCAGCAGGCCGCCCAGGGCCCGGCCCTCGGACTTGCCCTCGCCCAGGCGGCCGGCGGCGGGCGAAGCCGCCTCGTCGTCCTCGTCCTTGTCCGAGGGGCCGCCGCCCTCCAGGGCGCTCAGGCCCAGCACCGAACCGGGCCGGACCAGGGTCAGGCCGCCCAACACGCCGCCGATCACGCAGGCGATGATCGCCAGGATGAGCGAAAGGCCGTAGCTCGAAATCGTCACGCTGGTCTGGTCTCCAACCGCTTAGGCGGGCGCATGGCAGACAGCCTCGACATTTCGGCCGTCCGGGTCGAGCACGAAAGCTCCATAGTAGTTGGGGTGATAATGCGGCCGAATCCCCGGCGGTCCATTGTCGCGTCCGCCGGCGGCCAGGGCCGCGGCGTGGAAGGCGTCGACCGCCGCGCGGCTGCGGGCCGTGAAGGCCACGTGCAGGGGACCGGTCAGGGTCTCGCCGCCGCCGATCCAGAAGCTGGGCTTGCCGGCCTGGATGTCGCGGCCGTCGGCGCTGGGGCCGTAGCCGAGATGGCCGTAGGCGCCGGTCTCCTCGGCGCTGACGCTCATCACCACCTCGATCCCCAGCGGCGCGAAGGCGGCGTCGTAGAAGGCCTTGGAGGCCTTGAGGTCGCGTACGGTCAGTCCGATATGGTCGATCATCAGCGCACCCTGACATGGAACACGACCTTGCGGTCGCCGGGACGGTCGGCCTCCCACGGCCGCTTGAGCGTGAAGGCCAGGTCGGCCCGGCCGTGTCCGACGGCCGTGTAGCGATAGACCGCGCGGACCGGCGCGCCCGGCGCCTTGGCCTCGGTCACGAAGCTGGAGCCGCCGGCCAGCAGGGGCGGCGCCTCATGGTCCAGCCGCCACGCATAGCCCGTGCCGGCGTTCAGCGGCAGGGCGATCTCCAGGTCCTGGCCGCCGACCAGTTCGACCACGCCGGCGTCGGCGTCGACATCCGTCACCGTGCGCACCGGCAGGGACGCGTCGGTGGCGCAGGCGCCGAGGATGAGCAGGCTCGCCGCGATCAGGATCGTCTTCATGCCGCCGTCCTCGTTCCTGTCGTTCCGGCCCGTCGTTCCGGGGCGATTTGCGTCCGTCATCCGACCTTGAACCCATTTCGCCCACAGCAAATCGACGGCCCTTGTCCTTGACTCCCCACACCGCCGGTCCTAACTCCTGCCCGGCGTTGGCACTCGATGGGAGCGACTGCTAACAGCGACGCTCCCCGCTTGCCGACGGACCATATCTTTAAAACCGTCCCGACGGAGAACGACCCATGAAATTTCGCCCGCTTGGCGACCGCGTCCTTGTGAAGCGCGTCGAAGAAGAAACGAAGACCAAGGGCGGGATCATCATCCCCGACACCGCCAAGGAAAAGCCGCAGGAAGGCGAAGTCGTCGCCGTCGGCCCCGGCGCCCGCAACGACAAGGGCGACATCGTCGCGCTCGACGTGAAGGCCGGCGACCGCATCCTGTTCGGCAAGTGGTCCGGCACCGAAGTGAAGGTGGACGGCCAGGATCTGCTGATCATGAAGGAAAGCGACGTTCTGGGCATCGTCGAGGGCTAAGCCCCGACCGTCCTCCGCTTTCGACCCAAGTTTCTCTTTTAGAAGGGCTCTCAAATGGCCGCTAAAGACGTTTATTTCTCCTCGGACGCGCGCGACAAGATGCTGCGCGGCGTCAACATCCTCGCCAACGCGGTGAAGGTGACCCTGGGCCCCAAGGGCCGCAACGTCGTGATCGAAAAGTCCTTCGGCGCCCCGCGCTCGACCAAGGACGGCGTCTCGGTCGCCAAGGAAATCGAACTGAGCGATCGCTTCGAGAACCTCGGCGCGCAGATGATCCGCGAAGTCGCCAGCAAGACCAATGACAAGGCCGGCGACGGCACCACCACCGCCACCGTGCTGGCCCAAGCCATCGTCCAGGAAGGCCTCAAGTCGGTCGCCGCCGGCATGAACCCGATGGACCTGAAGCGCGGCATCGACAAGGCCGTCCACGTCGTCGTCGACTCCATCAAGGCGTCGTCGAAGAAGGTCACCACCAACAACGAGATCGCCCAGGTCGGCACCATCTCGGCCAACGGTGACAAGGACGTCGGCGAGATGATCGCCAAGGCCATGGACAAGGTCGGCAACGAAGGCGTCATCACCGTCGAGGAAGCCAAGACCGCCGAAACCGAACTCGACGTCGTCGAAGGCATGCAGTTCGACCGCGGCTACCTGTCGCCGTACTTCATCACCAACGCCGACAAGATGGAAGTTCAGCTCGAAGAGCCGCTCATCCTGCTGTTCGAAAAGAAGCTGTCGTCGCTGCAGCCGCTGCTGCCGGTGCTGGAAGCCGTCGTCCAGTCGGGCCGTCCGCTGGTGATCATCGCCGAGGACGTCGAGGGCGAAGCCCTGGCCACCCTGGTGGTCAACAAGCTGCGCGGCGGTCTCCGCGTCGCCGCCGTCAAGGCTCCGGGCTTCGGCGATCGCCGCAAGGCCATGCTGGAAGACATCGCCATCCTGACCGGCGCCCAAGTCGTCAGCGAAGACCTCGGCATCAAGCTCGAGAACGTTTCGCTCGACATGCTGGGCAAGGCCAAGAAGGTCTCGATCACCAAGGACGACACCACCATCGTGGACGGCGTCGGTGAGAAGTCGGCCATCGAAGCCCGCATCTCGCAGATCAAGAAGCAGATCGAGGACACCACCTCGGACTACGACAAGGAAAAGCTGCAAGAGCGTCTGGCCAAGCTGGCCGGCGGCGTCGCGGTCATCCGCGTCGGCGGCTCGACCGAAGTCGAGGTGAAGGAAAAGAAGGACCGCGTCGACGACGCCCTGAACGCGACCCGCGCGGCCGTGGAAGAAGGCATCGTCCCGGGCGGCGGCGTGGCTCTGCTGAAGGCCTCCAAGGCCCTGGCGACCCTGGTCGGCGACAATGACGACCAGACCGCCGGCATCGCGATCGTCCGTCGCGCCCTGCAGGCTCCGATCCGTCAGATCGCCGAGAACGCCGGCGTCGAAGGCTCGATCGTGGTCGGCAAGATCCTGGAAAACGACAGCCCGACCTTCGGCTTCAACGCCCAGACCGAGCAGTATGTCGACCTGATCACCGACGGCGTCATCGACCCCGCCAAGGTGGTCCGCACCGCTCTGCAGGACGCCGCCTCGGTGGCCGGCCTGCTGATCACCACCGAAGCGGCCATCGTCGAAGCGCCCAAGAAGAACGCCGGCGCCGGCGGCCCTCCGGGCGGCGGCATGGGCGGCATGGGCGACATGGATTTCTAAGAGAAATCCATTCAAGTCGCCCATCCTTCCAAGGAGGCCGGGATCGACATGTCGATCCCGCGCGGCGACATGGATTTCTAAGAGAAATCTAGGTCAGCTCTCGCTGAACGAAAGAGAAGGGCGGGGCCGAAAGGTCCCGCCCTTTTTCTTTGCGCGGGCTGCGCGTCAGGCCGCGTGCAGGTCGCTGCGGGGCAGTTGCAGATAGAAGGTCACGCCGTGTTGCTCGCCCGGCGCGGCCCAGAGGCGCCCGCCATGGGCCTCGACGATGGTGCGGCAGAGCGACAGGCCCATGCCCATGCCGGTCTTCTTGGTCGTGAAGAAGGCCTCGAAGATGCGCGACATCGCCTCGTCCGTGATGCCGATCCCGTTGTCGCTGACCTGCAGCAGCACGTCGTGGCCATTGAGCGCCGCCGAGCGGATCGCGATGCGGCGAGCCCGGCCCCGCGTCGCGCCCAGGGATTCGATCGCGTTGGTGATGAGGTTGACGAGCACCTGTTCGATCTGGACCCGATCGGCCAGGATCGGCGGCAGCGCCTCGTCCAGGGTCAGCTGCAGCGAGACCTTCTCGCCGGCCAATTCCCGGCCCAGCGCCGACGCGGTCGCGCGCGCCAGGTCGTTGAGGTCGACTTCCGACGCCATGCCCGGTTGCTGGGCGAACATCGCCCGGATGCTCTTTATCACGTCGGCGGTTCGCTGGGCGGCGTCGATGGCGGCGCGCATCGACTTGACCGCCCGTTCGGGGTCGGGTTGCGGCCGATCGAGCCAGCTCACGCCGGCCGTCGCATAGGCGCGGGCCGCGGCCAGCGGCTGCCCGATTTCATGGGAGATGGCGGCCGCCACCGCGTCGATCGACATCAGCCGGCTTTCGCGTTCCCGGTTCCGGGCGGAGGTCGACAGGGCCAGCCGCAAATAGAGCCGGTGGGACTCGGCGAGCAGGGCCAGCATCACGACCAGGTGGGAAAACACGCTCACCAGGAACAGCCAGTACCAGCCCACCGTGAACCGGCCGTGCAGCGACAAGATCAGCAGCGATTGCGTCAGCCAGCCCGCGAAAACGACCAGCAGCCACAGGTCCAGCACCGACCTGCGCGTCCGAAACAGCAAGATCGTCGCGATGATGGAAAGCACGAAGACCACCGACTCGTACTGAAGCGAATTGGCGTAGGCCACCCGGGAATGCGTCACAAAAAACGGCGGGAGCAGAGCCTGTCCGATGGTCGTCAGCGCCGTGACCCCCGCCGCCAAGGCGATCGCCGCGATCACCCCGATCACGATCCCCGCCGCTGGGCGTTCCGCCTCGCGCGGCGCCGTCGACTCCGCGCGCCGGAGTTGGACATAGAAGAAGATGGCGATGGGAAAAGACACCCGCCGGCACCACGCGATCCACGCGGTGGTGTTGATCCCGGCGCTCAGCAGTCCGTCCGGGGCGAAGGCGCCGGGAAAGGTCAGCGCATGCGGAATCAGCAGGAGCGCCGTGAAGACGTAGACCGTGCCCACAACGGCCAGGGCCCGCGATCGGAAGACGGCGGTCTGCGCGTAGAGCAGGGTGGCGGTGATCAGCTCGCCGAGAAACATGATCGCGTTGGCCATCGGGATGAAGGCGTGGATTGGGCGCAGTGGAACGTCGCGCACCGGCAATATGACGAGCAGGGCGGCGAACAGCAGGCCGACGATCACCAGACTGAACTGGACTTGCCGCCGGGTCGGCGGCGTATCGAACAGTCCAAGGTGCTCTTGCGGCATGAAGCCCCCTGAAAACCCACCCGCGTCGATGGAGGCGCCCCCAGGGTCAACCTTTCCTGGCAGGCTAGCGCGTCTCTCTCCTGAAGCCCAGCCACCGCTGGAGCTTCAAGAGACAACGTCCGAACGCCGACGCTTGACGCCCGACTTCGGTCCCTGGGCGGACATCTTCAACGGCGGCGTTCGGACCTCGCGACCGCGAGACTCGTCGCCGTTTTCTCGCCGCTTGACGCAAAAGGCGGCAGCGCCTGCTCAGGTTGTGGATAACCGATCACGGTCGCGTTAACCTATGCAGCGAAAATGCGGCGAAGGCCGTTCCAGACTCCGCGAACGCACGCACGTTTCCTGGAGGGCTGGGCATGGCGCGTCACGAGATCCACGAATTCCGCGACCGGCGATCACCGCGTCCGGTCTTTATCGTACTGGGCCTTGGCCTGTGGCTGGTCCTCGGCGTCGTCAGCCAGGCGGCGTTCCAGGTCCTGGGCTGAGGGGCGGCAGGGTCGAAATGCTCTCTCCGCGAGAGTAATGGCCTATATACCGTTCAAGATTGCAGGCGTATCCTGGCGGCGAGACGCGCGCATGACGTGTCCGCTGGGAGAAACGCTATGCGTGACCGGCTCACTCGCCGTTCGCCGGAACCTCGTCTGCCGGCGATCAACGTGATCCTGGCGGACGTGGCTCTGTGGCTGGTGCTGGGCATAGCCGCCCAGCTGGCCATCCGGATGATGCGCTGATCGCCGCGACGCTTGAGCGCGGGCCGCGATGCGCTACACAGGCGGCATGTTCCGCCAGCGCCCCGACGCCGATCTGATCGTTCAAGGCTGGGTCGTCGGCGTGATGGTCGAGATCGCCGGCGAACGCCTGCCGGTCCGCCACTACTTCGCCGTCGGCAAGCCCGACCGCGCCCAGGCCGAATGGGCGGCCGTCGACCTGGCCATGCAGACCGGCCCCGTGGCCTCCAGCCCGTCGGCCGGCCGCGAACCGGTCGAGGCCCTGCGCGAGGTCGTGGCCTTCAAGATGCGCGAACTGGGCCTCAGGCCCGGCGAGGCGCGGGCGTTGGGCGACAAGTTTCCGCGGCGGTGGTTGCCGGCGTGAGCCGACGCCCCCTCCGTCACGCCGCTTCGCGACGCGCCACCTCCCCCGCTTTGCGGGTGAGGAGAAGATCGGCGCCGCTTCCTCCTCACCCGTGAAACGGGGGAGGTGGCATGGCGCGGATACGCGACATGACGGAGGAGGCGTCGGGCGCGCCGATCAGTGGCTTTGTAGGGCCTTCCCTTCCCTCCCGTCCCAAGCCATCCTCCGCTCCAAACAATCGTTGGAGGGGGACGTCGATGTCACGCAAGCTGTGGGCCGCGCTGGGCCTGATCGCGGGTCTGGGCCTGAGCGCGGCGGCCTGTTCGCAGCCGGCCCCCGCCGGTCCGCCGACGCCGAACGACTACGCCAAGGACGAGAACTGGCTGTGCCGGCCCGGCCGGGCGGACGCCTGCGCCGCCGACCAGACCGCCACGGTGATCCAGGCGAACGGCGCGACCAGCGTCGAGACCTTCAAGGCCGACCCCGAGGCCCCGATCGACTGCTTCTACGTCTATCCGACGGTGTCGTCCGATCCGGGCGGCAACAGCGACATGACGCCGGACCTGCCGGAAAAGGCCGTGGCCGACCAGCAGTTCGCCCGCTTCGGCCAGGTCTGCAAGCTGTACGCCCCCAGCTATCGCCAGGTGACGATCGCGGCGCTGCGCAAGATGATGATGGGCCAGGCCGCGGCCGGCGACGGCGAGCTGGCCTATGCCGACGTGCTGGCGGCCTGGAAGGACTACATGGCCCGCGACAACCTCGGCCGCGGCGTGGTGCTGATCGGCCACTCGCAGGGCTCGCGCATCCTGCTGCGGCTGATCAAGGAGGAGATCGACGGCAAGCCGGCGCAGAAGCAGATCGTCTCGGCCCTGATCCTGGGCATGAACACGCCCGTCGATCCGGCCAAGGACAGCTACGGCTCGCTGCCGCTGTGCCGCGAGACCGGCCAGACCGGCTGCGTGATCTCGTACGTCTCGTTCCGCGCCGACAGCCCGCCGCCGGCCACCAGCAAGTTCTTCGGCAAGGTGGCCGAGCCGGGCATGAAGGCCGCGTGCGTCAATCCCGCGGCCCTGGGCGGCGGCGCGGCGCCGGTGGAGAGCTATTTCAGCGACCGCACGATCATGGGCACCGCCATGCGTCCGGCCACGGTCTGGGCCAAGGATGTGACGGTGGATACGCCCTATGTGGAGCTGCCGGGCCTGGTCTCGGCCGAGTGCGTCAGCAAGGACGGCTTCGACTACCTGGCCGTGACGGTCCATCCCGACAACGCCGACCCCCGCGCCGACAACATCCCCGGCGACCTGCTGGTGATGGGCCAGCCGCTGAAGGACTGGGGCCTGCACCTGGTCGACGTCAACCTGACCATGGGCGATCTGGTGTCGGTGGTCGGGGAGCAGTCGAAGGCTTATGCGGCGGCGAAATAGGTCAGAGGCTCACTGACTTGCCCCCACCTGGCGGCTTCGCCGTCTGTCCGCCCCCATAGGGGGCGGAGGCTCGCGTCACGCACGGCGTCCTCTTCCCCCTGTGGGGGAGGACGATCGCGAAGCGATCCGTAGGGGGCAAGTGATCGCCGCACGATCACTTGCCCCTTGCTTTGTCAGTCCCTGGTCACGCTCTTGAACACCGTCACGCCCAGGACGGCGAAGATGATGAAGCCGATCAAGAACAGGAAGAACAGGATCTTGGCGATGCCCGCCGCCGCGCCGGCGATGCCGGTGAAGCCCAGGGCGCCGGCGATCAGGGCGACGATCGCCAGGATGATGGCCCACTTCAACATGGTCGTTTCCTCGAGCACTCGGCCCGCCCGTCGCGAGCTTCTTGAAGACAAACGCCGCCTTGTCTTCCGACGTTCCTTGTCTTCGCCGCGTTCGCTCGGTAACCCACTGACATGGCCTCCAAGCCCGAAAGCCCGACCGAACCGTTCAAGCGCGCCCTGGCCCACGCGGCGCGGTCGCTCGCCGAGACCCCCGACCTGGAGGTCGTGTTCTCCGGCGAGGGCCCCAGCCTGGTCGGCAACCGGGCGGTGCTGCCCCATCCGCCGCGCGACCTGAACCCCAAGGAGGCCGCCCGCATCCGCGGCCTGGCCGACCAGATGGCCCTGCGCCTGGCCCACCACGACGCCGCCAAGCACGCCCGCGCCCGCCCCAGCTCGCCCGACGGCCAGGCGGCCTTCGAGGCCATCGAGCAGGCGCGGCTGGAAGCCATCGGCAGCAATGCGCTGGGCGGGGTCCGCCAGAACCTGACCGCCGCGCTCGAGGCCCGCCTCGAGAAGCAGGGCCTGACCCGCGCCGTCGCCACCGACCGCCAGTCGGCGCCGATGGCCGAGATCCTGTCGCTGCTGGTCCGCGAGCGCCTGACCGGCGACGCCCCGCCGGACGGCGCCAAGGCCCTGGTCGACATCCTGCGCGCCGACATCGAGGCCCGGGCCGGCAAGGACCTGGACCGCCTGGCCGCCGCCATCGACGACCAGGCCGCCTTCGCCAAGGTCACCCGCGAGATCCTGCGCGACCTCGACCTGGGCGAGGACATGTCCGACGCCACCGAGCAGTCCGACGAGGACGAGGGCGACGAGGACCAGAACACCGAGGCCTCGGAAGACGATTCCGGCGAAGGCGAGGGCGAGCAGTCCGACGGCGCCTCGCCCGAGCAGGCCGAGACCTCCGACCGCGAGTCCGAGGCCGGCGACGAGGAGATGGTCCAGTCCGAGCAGGACGGCGAGCCCGAGGACAGCGAGGAAGCCCCGGAGATGGGCGACGGCGCCAAGCCGGCCCGTCCCGACGCCGGCCAGGGCGGCGCGGGCGAGCCGGCCTACAAGGTGTTCACCACGGCCTTCGACGAGGTGGTGCCGGCCGAGGACCTGTGCGACGCCGACGAGCTGACCCGGCTGCGGGCCTATCTGGACCAGCAGCTGGCGGCCTTCTCCAGCGTGGTCTCGCGCCTGGCCAACAAGCTGCAGCGCCGGCTGCTGGCCCAGCAGAACCGCGCCTGGACCTTCGACCTGGAGGAGGGGATGCTGGACGTCGCCCGCCTGACCCGGGTGATCATCGACCCCACCGCCCCCCTGTCGTTCAAGCAGGAGGAGGACGTCGAGTTCCGCGACACGGTCGTGACCCTGCTGATCGACAATTCCGGCTCGATGCGCGGCCGGCCGATCATGGTGGCCGCCGTCTGCGCCGACATCCTGGCGCGGACCCTGGAGCGCTGCGCGGTCAAGGTCGAGGTGCTGGGCTTCACCACCCGCGCCTGGAAGGGCGGCAGCGCCCGCGACGAGTGGATCAAGTCCGGCAAGCCGCCCGCGCCGGGCCGCCTGAATGACTTGCGCCACATCATCTACAAGAGCGCCGACGCGCCGTGGCGGCGGGCCCGCAAGAACCTGGGCCTGATGATGCGCGAGGGCCTGCTGAAGGAAAACATCGACGGCGAAGCCCTGATGTGGGCCCACCAGCGCCTGATCGGCCGGCCCGAAGCCCGCCGCATTCTGATGGTGATCTCCGACGGCGCGCCGGTGGACGACTCCACCCTCAGCGTCAATTCGGGCCACTATCTGGAGCGCCACTTGCGTCAGGTCATCGCCGAGATCGAGACCCGCAGCCCCGTCGAACTGATCGCCGTCGGCATCGGCCATGACGTGACGCGCTACTATCGCCGGGCGGTGACCATCGTCGATGTCGAGCAACTGGGCGGCGCGCTGGTCGACCAGCTGGCCGGGCTGTTCGACGAGGAGCCCAAGGCGGTCAAGCGGGCCAGGGGCCTTCTGGCCGCCCCGCCCACCGTCCAGCCGTCCGTTGCGAAAGCCGCCCGCAAGGTTCCCGCGTGATCGGACTGCGCGGCGTCCTCGTGCTGGGCCTGGCGACGGTGGTGGTGAGCCAGTGCGCCAAGGCCCCGCCGCAGCCGGCCGTCCTGCCCGTCGCCCCAGTCAAGGTCGGGCCCGAGATCAGCCTGGTCACCACCCCCGCGCCGCTCAGCGCGGTCAATCCGCCGCCCGCGAGCCTGGCGGCGGGGGCTATCGGCCGCTTCGTCTATGCCGGCGGGGTCGCGATCAGCAGCCCCGACACCCAGCGCCTGCACGGTTTGTCGGACCTGAAGTTCGGCCCCGACGGCGGCGTGGTCTCGGTCACCGACGACGGCGACCTGTTCGAGGCGCGGCTGCAACTGGACCCGGCCGGCCGCCTGGTCGGCCTGACCGACGGCAGGCTGCAACCGCTGAAGGGCCTGGACGGCCGTCCCCTGCAGGGCAAGGAGAAGTCCGACGCCGAGGGGCTGGCGATCCTGGCCAACGGCGACCGCCTGGTCAGCTTCGAGCGCGAGCACCGCATCTGGCTGTATCCGCGCCTGGCCGACGGGACCTACGGCCCGCCGCGCGCGGTCAACAAGCCGGCCACCACCTTCCCCGACAACGAGGGCATGGAGGCCCTGACCGCCTATCCGATCGCCGGACCCGACGCCTATCTGGTGGGCGGCGAGGAGGGCGAGGTGTGGCTGTGCAAGGTCTCGATCCCGTGCGTGGGCCTGGCTCCGCAGTCGCCGCCCGACTTCAGCTGGGGCCTGACCGGCTTCGCGGCCTTCGAGGGCCAGGCGGTGGCCAGCCTGTACCGCGCCTACGACCCGATCCGCGGCTGGCGCGGCCAGGTGCGGTTCGTGATCGATCCCCGCGCCCCGGCCGCCAAACAGTACCTGGCCGCCACCCTGACCCTGGACGGGGCGGCGACCCGTGACAACTTCGAGGGCGTGGCGCTGAGCAAGTCGCCATCGGGCGCGACGCGGATCTATATCCTGTCGGACGACAACGACGCCCCGCAGGAACGCACCCTGCTGATGGCCTTCGACTGGACCGCGCCGCCGCCTCCGCCGCCGGGGCCGCCGCCTTCGGCGAAGAAGCCGCGTCGGCGCTAGTTTTCGCCCCGTCCCTCCCCTTGTGGGGAGGGTGGCCCGCGCAGCGGGTCGGGTGGGGTTTGATGAGTCAGCAGGCCCACCCGTCACGCGGCTTCGCCGCGCGCCACCCTCCCCATAAAGGGGAGGGAAAGCGCTCAAGTTTTAGTCAAACCAACTAGTTTCCTTTGAAACTCAACATTCTACTTCAAACGACAACGTTGTCATGTTACCGCTACCTTCGATGACTGAGCAGGGCGAGATCCCAACGGTCATCAGAGGAACGCGTCGGGAGGTGGTTGAAACCCAACCCCCTTTCGGAAGTAAACATCATGAAGACTCTGTTTGTTCTGGCCGCTTCGGCCCTCGCCCTGACCACCGCCTCGTCGGCCTTCGCCGGCGAGCAGGTCGTCAAGGTCCGCGGCCGCACCGACGCCGCCGTCCACGCCGACATCGTCTCGGCCGCCTCGTCGATCTGCCGCGAAGACCTGGGCGGCCACGCCAACGACCTCTACGCCTACTGCGTCCGCGAAGTGACCCGCGACGCCGTCCTGAAGATTGGCACGCCGAGCCTGAAGGCTTATGACCGCCACGCCTTCCGCGCCGGCGGCCTGCAGAAGATCAGCTACTAGGACTCGTTTCGGGCCTGGTCCCGCGTGGCTTCGGCGGCGCGGGGCCGGGTTTCCTCCGGCCCTTTCCCGCGACAATTCGTGTCAATCGGTTTCGCGACCGCACTGCAACATAACCGTTGATAAGTGACGCGCAGAAAGTTATAGCTTGAGCAAGGCGGCAGAGCGGGCGAGATCCTGGACCAGCCGCCGGGGGAAACGCATTTCGGACGGGTTGAAAATCAACGCAGTCCCGGAATCCGTCCCATGATCCGCTCCATCGTCCTGGCCGCCTCGGCCGTCGCCCTGTTTGCAGCCGCTCCCGCCGGCGCCGCCGAAATCCGCATCAAGACCGCCGGCAAGGCCCCGGCCGAACTGCGCGCCGAGATCGTCAAGGCCGCCTCGACCGTCTGCTGGCAGAACGTCCGCGGCGAAACCCTGGCCACCTACATCTATCCCTCGTGCGTGCGCGCCTCGGTCAACGACGCGGTCAGCAAGCTGAACAACCCGGAACTGGTCGCCTACAACAGCGCCAACCCGGCCGTCTTCTCGCGCTAAGGCCAGTTCGAGAGGGCGGCGCGCCCGCCCTTTCCGCCTTTGTGATGCGTTGGAAAAGCCCTCCCCGGCGACGGGGAGGGCTTTTTCGTGGGCAGGGCTGAGGGCGGTCTATTTCGCCCCGGTCTGCAGCTGCAGGATCGGCAGCGACGAGGCGATCCTCAGGTCGATGGCCAGGGCGAGGCGGCGATCGATCTGGAAGAAGGTCGCCGCCTTGATCCCCGGCAGCACCTTGCCGACGATCGGCACATACTTGGCGCGCAAGGCGGTGGTCTTGACGTCCAGATCAAGCCAGCGGGCGATGAAATTGGCCGCGCCCTTGTCGTCGTACTTGCCGTAGGTGTTCACATACTCGGCGATCAGCTCGTACTGATTGTTCTTAATGACGGTCAGCTCCTTGGCGTACTGGTCATAGACCGGCCAGAACCGGGTGGCCTCGGCGTCGGTCAGGGTCAGGGTCGCCGCCGTCACCTGCTTCTTGGACGACCGCAGCTCGGCGCGCAGGCCTTCCAGATCGGCGGCGGTCAGCGGCTTGTCCGGCGCGGCCATCGGCGCGGTGGGCGCGGCGGTCTGAGCGTGGGCCGGCGCCTGGGCCAGGGTGGCGCCGGCGCCCAGCAACAGGACGACGGCGAGGGTCTTGAGGGTCATGAACTTGCTCCTGGTCGACCCCCTCTTGGACGGAGCGTCGCCGCTGGAAGCATCTTCAACGCCCCTGGCCGTCGCAATCAGGGTTTACCCGGCCAGGCCTGTGGGTTTTGCCTGTGTCGGGCGCCTTGACGGCGCAGCTGGACGAACTGCTCGCCTCGATCGACGTCCTGGCGGGCCCGACGAGCGACAGTCCCGCCTGGCCGATAACCCACGCCCTGCGGGTGGGACCGCTCCCCGACCACCATCGGGCCTGGGGCGCGGCCCAGGCGCGCGGCGCCGAGTTCACGATGCCGATGGACCTGGCGGGTGTCCCGGCGATCTGCCTGCCTGCGGCTTCTCGCCCGAAGGGCTGCCGTACAGCCTTCAGTTCACGGGCCGGCGCCTGAGCGAGGCGATGCTCCGCCGCGTCGCCTTTGCCTATGAGCAGGCGACGGACTGGCGCCGGCGCCGCCCTCCGATCCAGGGATAGCCGGGTGCGGGCCCAAGGTCTGCTCTGGCGCCGAGGAGCCAGTTCGCGGGCTAGGAATGCGGCGTCGCGCGTTCCGGCGGCCGCGGCCAGAGCAGCATGGTGGCCGTCAGAACGAGGTGCGCGCCGACCGAGAGCCACGGCGCGCCCGCGGCGTCCATGACGTTTACGCTGGTAAAGCCGTCGAGGAGCGCGTTTGACAGGTTCCAGCCCCAGTGCAGGCCAACCGCCGCCCAGAGACTGCGCCAGCGCCAGGCTGCGCAGGCATAGGCGAGCCCGAAGCAGAACAGCCGGATCCATTCGACCGGCCTTTCGGCGAGACGAAAGATATGGTTCAGCACGTAGATCGCGCTGGCCGTCAGCACAAACGCCGGGCCTGACCAGCGCACGGCCGCGGCTTTCAACCAGAACCCTCGGGTTACGATGTCCTCGGCGATGGAGGGGACGAAGGTCGAGACGAACGCCCCCGACATAAGGATCAACAAAGCCAGGCCCTGTGGAGGGGAGGGCGGCGCCCCGAGGGCGTACACGCCGCTGGCCAGACCCCAGAACAGCGCGGCCAGACGCGCCAGGCCGGCCAGGAGAAGGCCCACGAATACGAGACGGAGCGAATGTCGCGAAAGGTCGAGGGCGTAGGCATCGTATCCGCGATAGCCCAACCAGCGACCGATTGGCCAAGCCGCGAGCAATGAGCCGATCATGATTACCGCTTGAACCGAAGCGCTGTGAAGCAGACGAGCGCCAACGCCCTCGGCGGCCTGGTAGAGCACAAACAAGACGATGAAAGCCGCGATGCGGCGGTTCAGCGGCGCGGCGCTCAAAGGAACCTCTGCTTCAATGATGGCAGCGTTTGATTAAGGGACGCGATCTTTATCGTCAAACAATGTCGCGCGCATCGAGCGAAGCGTCCGCGATTCCGCGGCCGGGGCGTTGAAGGTCGAATTCCCGCCGACGCGCCAACGGCAGCTGCCGGCGTATCTCGGCTTCTGGACCTTTCAACCCCGAAGGTCCGCCTTGGGTCGAAGGCGGACCTCGGCTTCGCATCGAGCGCCGGACGGCCAAACCCCAGACGCGAAAAGGCCCGCGAGGCGAACCTCGCGGGCCTTTCGTTCGGCGAGAGCCGAGAAAGTCTTAGGCGGCGACCGCGGCGGCCTTGGCCTTGGCCTTGACCTGAGCCTTGATCTTCAGGGCGCGCGGCGACAGCTGCTCGTCCTTGGCGCCCAGCAGGAACACGTCCAGGCCGCCCCGGAAGTCCAGGGTGCGCAGGGCCGCGTTGCTGATGCGCAGCTTGAAGGTCTGACCCAGCGAGTCCGACTGCAGCGACGCGGGCGACAGGGCCGGCAGGAAGCGGCGCTTGGTCTTGATGTTCGAGTGGCTCACATTGTGGCCGACCATCGGACCGATCCCGGTGAGTTCGCAACGGCGCGACATGGTGGATACCTTGGGCTTGGGCGAAGCCGGCGGCTCCGCAACATGAATTCGGCCGCGCGATGGACGGACCGCCGCGCGAGAGCGGGCGATATAGGCGAAGGGGCGTTGCCGAGTCAAGCCGCGCGGCGCCCTCTCGGCGAAATGGCGGGCGCCCAAACATGGCCATCAGGCGCGGTTCATCTGCCGGCCTTATATCGTCCCCTATATAGAGACGGCCTGAAGAGAAGGAATCCCATGCGTCTGTCCGCCTCCGTCGCCGCCCCCGTCCTGGCCTCGGTCGTCACCGCCTGCGGCCTGCTGGCCGCCAGCGCCGCGCTCGCCCTGGCCGGACCCCAGGACGCCGACGCCAAGGCCGTGACCACCATCCTGACCGGCCAGTGGGAATACAACACGCGGGTCGGACCGATTCCCATCGACAGCGACCTGCACTGCCTGACCCCGAAGGACGTCGAGAACTTCAACCGCGGCATCTGCCTCAAGCGCTACACCTGCGACTACAAGACCCGCGTGGTGCGTGACGGCCAGATCGCGCTGAAGGGCACCTGGACCGACAAGAAGGGCCGCGTGGCCCCGGTCACCGCCAAGGGCTCCTATACGCCCGAGAGCTTCAAGATCGCGGTCAACGGCAGGACGGTCAACGGCCTGCCCATGGCCGCCACCCTGAGCGCCAAGCGCGTCGCCGCCACCTGCCCGGCGGGTTAGCGCCCGACGGCGTTCGACGCTTCGGGCTGATCGACCGGTCTCGGAGCCATTTCCTTTTATCCGTCTGTGCGTCCCGACCGTCGACCGCAGGCGTGGATCCAGGAACAGCGTCGCCATGTCGGTTGTGGTTAATCCGAATTAAGCTACAATAGCTAGTAGGGAACAAACACTGAATCGGGCGAAGTCGCTGATTCGGTCATGATTCGTTTCGCTCGTGTTCGACTGGCGGTCGATCGACGTTAACCGGTCAAGCTTCCCGCCCCTCGCCCCCTCACCTGACCGGCGGCTCCAGCGCCGTCGCGACCAGTTCCGTGTCCATGTATTCGGTCAGCGAGACGATCTTGCCGTCGGCCAGCCGGCACACCCAGCAATAGCGGTTGTCGTAGCGCTTGCCGGTCTTGGTGGTGACCTTGCCCCGGCACTCGACCACCACCGTGTCGCCCTCGGCGATGATGGCGTCGGCGACATTGACGTATTGGTCGGCGAACTGGGCGAACAGCGGCGTCAGCAGGTCGCGGCGGATGGCGGTCTTGCCGGTGTAGACGCCGCTCCAGGCGTTGGTCCCGGTCAATCGCCAGACGGTGGTTTCGTCCAGGCTGTCGAGGAAGGGACGGGCGTCGCCGCGCGCCAGGCCGTCGAAGATGTCCTGCATCAGTTGTCTATTGTCGTCGGTCACGCTCATGGCGGCTCTCCGGACGGGGGGCGGGAAGGGGGCCGATCGAGGCTCACCGCGCCCGCTGCGGCGCCACCGAGAACTCCAGGTCGAACAGGGTCGGGACGTCGCTGGTCTTGGCCCGTTCGAGGGTCAGCATGCGGGCCTTGGTCTCGACCCCGCCCGGGGCCGAGAAGCCGCCGCTCTTGCCGTCGGCCGCCAGCACGCGGTGGCAGGGGACGATGATCGGCCAGGGGTTCTCGCCCAGCGCCTTGCCGATGGCCCGGGCCGCGCCGGGCTCGTTCATGGCCTTGGCGATCTGGCCGTAGGTCGAGGTCTCGCCGGGCGGGATGGCGCGGGCGATCTCGTAGACCCGGCGGTTGAACGGGGCGACGACGCTGAAATCCAGCTCGACGTCGGTCAGGTCGTCGCGGCCGCCGGCCAGCAGGGCGTTGATCCGCTCGATCGTGCGCTGGACCGCTGGCGGCGGCGGGGAGGCCTCGACCGCGTCCGGATAGCGGCGACGCAGGCGGGCCCAGGCGGCGCCCGGCGCGGCCTCGGGCAGCTGGGCCCCGACCAGCCCGTGCTCGCCCCAGGCCAGGCCGCACATTCCGATCGGCGTTTCGAAGAGCGCGAAGCCTTGGGTCATCACCTGAATATAGCAGCGGGGCGTCGGGTTTCGAGGGGCGTTCACCCGCGTTTGTCATCCCGGACGCAGCGCGCGGCGCGAAGATCCGGGACCGACGCCTGAGCGCCGCGCTTCCGGCCATCCCGGATCGGCGGCCCTACGGGCCTTGTCCGGGATGACGGCATTTCGACGAACGGATCGTGGCCAGCGGCAAGGGTTGTTTCCAACGCCGCCGTTCCTGACCTAGATTTCCGTTTCTTGCTGTCGGGAGATCTTCGTGCGCCGCATCCTCACCCTCGCCGCCCTGATGGCTTCCGCCAGCCTGGTCCCAGCCTTCGCCGGCGACATCCTGATCCACGGCGGCCCGATCCACACCGGCGTCGCCGCCGCGCCGACCGCCCAGGCCGTGCTGATCCGCGACGACCGCATCGCCTTCGTCGGCGACCTTTCCGCCGCCCAAGCCAAGGCCGCCAAGGACGCCCGCGACATCGACCTGAAGGGGGCGGCGGCCTTCCCGGGCTTCGTCGACGCCCATGCCCACCTGACCGGCATCGGCCTGCGCGAGCTGACCCTGAACCTGGACCAGACCGACTCGGTCGAGAGCCTGGTCGCCGCCGTGAAGGCCTACGCCGCCGCCCATCCGGACGGCCCGATCTTCGGCCGAGGCTGGATCGAGACCCACTGGCCCGAGAAGCGCTTCCCCAACCGCGCCGACCTCGACCGTGCCGCGCCCGGCCGGGTGGTGGTGCTGGAGCGGGCCGACGGCCACGCGGTGGTGGCCTCCAGCGCCGCCCTGGCCAAGGCGGGCGTGACCCAGGACACGGCCGCCCCGGCCGGCGGCCAGATCCTCAAGGGGCCGGACGGCGCGCCCGACGGCATGCTGATCGACCACGCCCAGAGCCTGATCGCCGCCGTCATCCCGCCGCCGTCCGAAGGCCTCAAGCGCCAGGCCCTGGAAAAGGCCGGCGCCCTCTACGCCTCGCGCGGTTGGACGGGCCTGGGAAACATGAGCGTCGAGGCGCCGGATCTGGCGATCCTCCAGGGGCTGGCCGCCGAGAAGAAGTTCAGCCTGCGCGTCGACAACTACATGGACCCCAGCGGCGCCGCCGAGGTGCTGGCCAAGGGGCCGTCGACCGACGCCACCGGCCTGATCCGGGTGCGCGGGATCAAGCTCTACATGGACGGCGCCCTGGGCTCGCGCGGCGCGGCGCTGCTGGAGCCCTACAGCGACGCCGAGGGGCTGGGCCTGCAGCTGACCCCGCGCGACAAGGGCTTGGCGCTGATGAAGCAGGCCAAGGCCGTCAACGCCCAAGTGGCCATGCACGCCATCGGCGACCGCGGCAACCGCATGACCCTGGACTGGTTCGAGCAGAGCCTGGCCGGCGACACCGCCGCCCGCTGGCGCATCGAGCACGCGCAGATCGTCGCCGACACCGACGTGCCGCGCTTCGCCAAGCTGGGAGTGATCGCCTCGATGCAGCCCAGCCACGCGATCGGCGACCTCTATTTCGCCTCCGCCCGCCTGGGCGAGAGCCGGCTGCACGAGGGCTATCGCTGGAAGGACTTCCTGGACACCGGCGCGGTGATCGCCGCTGGCTCGGACGCCCCGGTCGAGGTCGGCGACCCGCGCATCGAGTTCTACGCCGCCGTCTATCGCCACAGCCTGACCGGCTTCGCCAATGCCGACTGGCATCTGGACGAGGCGGTCACCCGCGACCAGGCCCTGCGGATGCTGACCTGGGGCCCCGCCTATGCCGCCTTCGCCGAGAAGGACCGCGGCACGCTGGAAGCCGGCAAGAAGGCCGACGTCACGGTGTTCAGCAAGGACCTGATGACGGTGGCCCCGCCGGAGATCCTGAAGGTCGACGCGGTGCTGACCATCGTCGACGGCAAGGTGGTGTTCGAGAAGTAAGCCCCTCCCCCTGTGGGGGAGGTGTCGGCGAAGCCGACGGGGGGGAGTTATCGGGCGCTATCGGCTTGAGGGGCGACGATCCTAAACCTCCCTCACCGGCCTTCGGCCGCCTCCCCCACAGGGGGGATTACCGCACGATCGTCGCCTGCCGCACGCTCAGCAGCCAGTGGTCGCCCTCGGGCCGCCACAGCTCGGTGAAGCGGCGGCGCACGGTCTGGCCGGCCAGCGGGTTCTTGCCCTTGGGCACCACGGTCTCCTCACCCATCAGCAGCACCATGTCGCCGCGCAGGGAGGCGTGCTCGATCAGCCGCTCGTACTGGCTGTAGCTGATCTTGCCGTCGGCGTTCAGCTGGCGGACCGCGGCGCTGGGGGCGACGATGTTGCCGGGATTGTTGACGACCAGCTCCGGCGCCAGGGCGGCGGCGAACACCGTGTACTCGTCGGCGATCAGGGCCGCGTCCACCTTCTCGACCGCGTGCATCACCGCGGCGATCTTCGGGTCGCGCAACGCCTCGTGAACCTCGGGACTGGCGGCCTTCCATCGGGAATTCTGCACGGCTGGCCCCTTCCTGGTCCTCCGTGAAAACGCCCCGGGAGGCCTGCTCGTTGCGGTGGTCGTCCGGCCCGTGAGCCGCGTCAGCCTAGAACTTCACGCTGAGCCCGCCGCGCACGGTCTGATCGGTGGACGCGCCGGCGAACTGGGCGCCGTAGGCCAGGCCGAACGTGGCGGCGGGGGACAGGCGGGCCTCCAGGCCGAGTTCGACCACGGCGGCGTCCTTGCCGATCGGCGCGCCGGCGATGATGAAGGACGAGCCGCCCGCGAACGCGAACCGTGCGGTCGGCTCGATGTCGCCAGACGCGCGCCGCCAAGCCAGGGTCCCGCTCGCCGTCACGGCGCCTCCGCCGAGTTCGAAGCGCGAAGCGGTGCGCACGCCCAGGGTGGTGAAGGTCACCTCGCTCTTGTCGGCGGCGACCGACAAGGCCGCGTCGCCGCCCTGCTCCGTGAAGGCGTCGGTGTCCAAAGCGACATAGGCCAGGCTGGCGAACGGCTCGACCGCGACCGCCGGGCCGCCCACGTCGACGCGGTAGCCCAGCTCGCCGAACGCTTGCCGCGTGTGGCCCTTGGCATCCGCCTCGAGCGCGTCCGTGAAGCCGGGGAAGGCCACCCCGCGGCGCGCGGTCTGGTCGTGGGAGGTTACGCTCGCGCCCGTGCGCAGGGCGACGGGCCCCCATTCCCGACCGCCATAGACGCCCAGGTGATAGTCGTCATTGGAGCCGTCGTACCGCCCGTCGCGGGTCTTGTACTTGGAGTGGCCGTAGCCGGCCAGGACGCCCAACCGCCAGCCGTCGAAGGCCGGGGCGTCGACGCCGAAAACCACGCCGTCCACATTCCGCTCGAGAGTCGAGGCGTTCGCATTCCCGTCCAGGGCGCCCCAGCCGCCGAAGACGTCGCCCCAGACGACGACGCCCTCTTCGTGGGCGGTGGCGCTGGTCGCGGGCGCCCCGATGTCGCCGAATGCGGTCCGCAGTCGGTTGATAGCGGCGTCCCGAGGGATGCGGCTGTCCTCGACGATCACGGCCCGGGTCGAGACAAGGGCGGATCCCGAGAGCGAGTCGAACGCCGCGCGCGCCGAGTCCCCGTCGGGCAGAACGAACAGGGCCGCCACCAGGGGGCTGGTCGCGGGCAGGCTGTCCGCGCCGGCGCCCACGGCGACCTGGTTGGGGGTCTGGCCGACCGAGGCGAAGGTCCGGCTCTGGACGATATCGAGATAGACGTTGTTGGCGTCGTAGGCGGCGGCGAGGCGGACGAAGTAGCCGGCGTCCAGGTCGCCCGTCAGGGTGTAGGTCCCGGTGACGCCGCCGGCGGCGGTCAGCACGGTGTAGCGAACGCCAGGACGATAGAGGCCCGCGTCGGTCTTGACGACGTTGAGCACCGCGCCGTTGCTGATTGTCGCGGTCCCGGCGACCACGATGCGATCGGAGAGGCCGGCCGTGTTCAGTTCCGCCTGATAGGTCGAGCCGGCGGCCTGGCTGTAGGCGCCGCTGACGGACAGGGTTCCGACCGAATGACCGGGGGCCACGGTTCCCTGAACGGCCAGGGTCTCGACCGTTCCGACGCCGCGCAGCCGGCCTCCGGGCAGCACCGAAACGGTTCCCGTCAGCTGGCCGTCGACCGTCAGCACGCCGCCGGAGACGATGGTTCTTCCGCGGAAGAAGGCGTTGTCGGCGGTGAGGGTCGTTTCGCCGGCCAGGACCCGGATCGTGCCGCCGCCGCCGCCGCCGATCTGGCTGGCGAACACGTAGCCCGGCGTGGTGTGGTTGAAGACGAGTTCGCCGGTCAACAAGCCGACTCGGCCCGACACGAACCCCGCGGCCGCGGCCGACTGGTCAGCCGCCGCGCCGATGTTCAAGGCGCCTTGGTTGATCAGGATCGCACCGCCGCTGGCTACCGTCACCAAGCCGCCGTCCGAGACGGTGACGTTTCCGCTCGAGCCGTCCATGAGTTGGCCGAAGGTCAGCGACTGGAGCGACAATGTCGACCCGGCGCCCCGCACATTGACGATGCCGACGCAGTCGAAAAAGGAGCCCACCACGGCAGTTTCGGCCGACACCAGGCCTCCCGCCTCGATGTTCAGGACGCCGGTCCCGCCAAAGCCGCCGCCGACGCCAAGCGTGTTCGAAACGATCCAGGCCGAGCCTGCCCCACTGACGGTCACGACGCTGGGAATATTGCTCCCGCGGAAGTTCTCTCCGATGACGATGCCATAGTTGCTGGTGACGAGACTGCCGTTGGTGATCGTCATGGTTCCGAAGGCGTTGTTGAGGCCGACGGTCAACTGGCCGGAAACATCCCACGTGGGCGAACTGGACGGTGAGGGGGAAACAGAGCCGCCGGTCGTAACCTGCGCCGAACTGGGCGAGGGGTTCGACGCGATGACGGCGGCGAAAGCCGTGGTGGCCAGCAAGGGCGCGATGGCGCGGGCGCGCGCGCCGGTCTTCAGCCGCCGGTTCGTCGACATTGCTGTCATGTGGTCCCTTCAGCTCGTCCGTCGGCGCAAGCGGCCGACGCTCGATATGGCCGTCGTTATGGACGACAATCTGCGGCTGTGAAAGGTCGGCCGGGGGCCGCCATTGGTGATCCCGCCGCGGCGTGAACACAACGCGGTGTGGGCGGCATGGGTGCGCCGCGACGTCCAACCCCACGCCCCCGCTTGCCCCGCCGCGATTCCCATCCCACCTTTGAACCATGAGTGACCGTTCCACAGGCCTGGCCCCTTCCAAGCTGACGGCGGTGCTCGGCCCCACCAACACCGGCAAGACCCACCTGGCCGTCGAGCGGATGCTGGGCCACGCCTCGGGGATGATCGGCCTGCCGCTGCGCCTGCTGGCCCGCGAGATCTACGACCGCATCGTCAAGCTGCGTGGCAAGGCCTCGGTGGCCCTGATCACCGGCGAGGAGAAGATCGTCCCGCCGCGCGCGGCCTATTTCGTCTGCACCGTCGAGGCCATGCCGCTGACCCGCGAGGTCGAGTTCGTGGCCATCGACGAGATCCAGCTGTGCGCCGATCCCGAGCGCGGCCACATCTTCACCCACCGGCTGCTGCACGCCCGGGGCCGGTTCGAGACCATGCTGCTGGGGGCCGGGACCATGGCCCCGCTGGTGCGCCGCCTGCTGCCCGACGCCGAGATCGTCACCCGGGAGCGGTTCTCCAACCTCACCTATTCGGGGTCCAAGAAGCTGACCCGCCTGCCGCGCCGCTCGGCGGTGGTCGCCTTCTCCACCGACGCCGTCTACGCGATCGCCGAGCTGATCCGCCGCCAGCGCGGCGGGGCGGCGGTGGTGATGGGGTCCTTGAGCCCCCGCACCCGCAACGCCCAGGTCGCGCTCTACCAGTCCGGAGAGGTCGACTTCCTGGTGGCCACCGACGCCATCGGCATGGGCCTGAACATGGACGTCGACCACGTGGCCTTCGCGGGCCTGCGCAAGTTCGACGGCAAGCGCACGCGCTGGCTGCACCCGCAGGAGGTGGGCCAGATCGCCGGCCGCGCCGGGCGCTACACCCGCGACGGCACCTTCGGGGTGACCGGCGACTGCGAGGAGATGGACGAGGACCTGATCGAGAGCGTGGTCGAGCACCGGTTCGAGCCGGTGATGGCCGCCGAGTGGCGCAACGCCCGGCTCGACTTCGGCTCCCTGCCGGGCCTGCTGCGCTCGCTGGCCCAGCCGCCTCAGCGCGGGGGCCTGTCCCTGTCGGAAGAGGCGCTGGACGAGCGCACCCTGCGCAAGCTGGCCCAGCAGGAGGACGTGGTCGCCCGCTGCAAGGCCGACCGCTCGGCCCTGATCCGGCTGTGGGACGTCTGCCAGACCCCCGACTTCCGCAAGACCACCGACGACGACCACCAGCGCATGGTCCGCACCCTGTTCGACGACCTGACCACGGGCCGCAAGCGCCTGCCCGAGGACTGGATCGCCGGCCAGTTCAAGGCGCTGGACCGCACCGACGGCGAGATCGACAGCCTGGCCGCCCGCCTGTCGGGCGTGCGCACGCTCAGCTATATCGCCAACCGCGGCGACTGGCTGCACAACCCGGTCCACTGGCAGGGCACGACGCGGCAGCTGGAGGATCGCCTCTCCGACACCCTGCACGAGAAGCTGATGGCCCGGTTCATCGACCGGCGCACCAGCGTGCTGATGCGCCAGCTGGGCGACCGCGAGACCATGCTGGCCGGCGTCGGGGCCGACGGAGCGGTGACGGTCGAGGGCCACATCGTCGGCCGGCTGACCGGCGTCACCTTCGTCCAGGAAAAAGGCGGCAGCGCGCTGGAGGAAAAGGCGCTGCGCAACACCGCCCAGCGGGCGGTGACGCCCGAGATCGCGAGGCGCCTGGGCAAGCTGGCGGCCGAGTCCGACGAGGCCTTCACCCTGACGCCCGACGGCGCGGTGCTGTGGAACGGCGAGGCGGCTGGCGCTGTACGTTCGGGCGGCGACCTGCTGGCGCCCCGCGCGCGGCTGCTGGGCGACCTGGGCGACGCGGCCGCGCGGGAGCGGGCCGAGCGGCGGCTGGACGCCTTCCTGGCCGGCGAGGTCGATCGCCATCTGCACGGCCTGCGCAAGCTGGAGCGGGCGCTGTCGGGCGGCGAGCTGAAAGGTCTGCCGCGCGGCCTGGCCCACCGGTTGCTGGAGGCCGGCGGCGTGCTGGACAAGCGCGCGGTCGACACCGACCTGAAGGCCATGAGCCAGGCCGAGCGGCGGACGCTGAAGAGCCTGGGCGTGCGGATCGGGGCGTTCAGCCTGTTCCTGCCCTCGGTGCTGCGGCCCGAGGCCCTGGCCGCCGCCCGCGCCCTGACGACGGGCGGCTGGCGCGGTCAGAGCGAGCGCCTGGCCGCCGCGCCCAGCCCGACGCCCGACCCCCGCGCCCTGGCCGCCAACGGCCTGCGGCTGGTGGGAAAACACGTCGCCCCGGTCGAGATGCTGGAGCGCCTGGACGCCCTGCTGCGCGAGGGCCAGAAGCCCGGCGGGGTGGTGCTGACCGACGCCGCCCGCGACGCCCTGGGCTGGACCCCGGCCGAGGCCGCCGCCGTGCTGCGGGCCCTGGACTACACCCCGGCCCTCCGGCCCAGGGAAGGCGCCCCGATCCTGTGGAAGCGGCGCGGCGCCCAGCGGCCCGAGCCCAGGGTCGCGGCCCGTCCGGACTCGCCGTTCGCCGCCCTGGCCAAGCTGACCGAGCCGCCGCCCAGGCGGAAGAAGCCGCGCCGTGGGAAGGCGGCGGCCCCCCAAACCAACAAAGCGGCCGCCTCATGAGCGGCGCCGACGCAGGCCCCGATCCTGGCCACTGCCGCGCCGACGTCTGGCTGTGGCGCGCGCGTTTCTTCAAGACCCGCTCCCTGGCCGGCCGCTTCGTCGAGAAAGGCCGCATCCGACTGACCCGGGCCGGCGCCGAAGGCCGCGTCGACAAGCCCTCGCGCGGCCTGCGGATCGGCGACGGCCTGGTGTTCGCGATCGGCGGCCGGATCGTCTCGGTGCGGGTGCTGGGCTTCGGCGAACGCCGCGGGCCGGCGACCGAGGCGCGGGAGCTGTACGAGGCGGTGGGAGAGTAGTTTTCCTTTCTCTCCCCCTTGCGGGGAGGGAAGGGCGCTCCTTCCTACCGCGTCAGCCGCGTATAGGCCGTGATCGCCGGAGCCATTTCCGGGGTGGGCTCGACCGGCGGCGGGGCGGTTTCCGTCGGGGCGGCGCCGGCCAGGCGGGCCTGGGCCTCGGCCGACAGGGTGACGGTGTCCTTGGGGGCCGCGGGCGCCTGGGCCGCGTCGAGATCGGACCGCAGGCGGGCCCGATAGTCGTCCACCGACGCGGGCGGCGGCGAGCCGGGCACCCCGACCTGCAGCGAGGCGATGATCTGCTGGTGGTCGTCCGACAGGCCTTCGAACGCGTCCTTCATCCGCTGCTGCGGGACCGGCGGCTGGGCGTCCGATCCGGGCCAGGCGGCGCGGGTGAACGTGTTGACG
This sequence comes from Caulobacter sp. Root1455, assembly GCF_001426905.1. Lineage (GTDB taxonomy): Bacteria > Pseudomonadota > Alphaproteobacteria > Caulobacterales > Caulobacteraceae > Caulobacter. The sequence continues at coordinate 190,852 of NZ_LMFQ01000001.1, read as the reverse complement.
GCGGTCTGGATGGTCTTGGCGAACGGAGACTCGGTCAGGGCGTGGGTCAGCGCCGCGCGCTCGCCGGGACCGGCCCCGGCCCAGCGGCCGGACAGGGCGTGATAGGCGTCCAGCTGCTGGCCGACGGCGGTCGCGCCGCTGGCGTCGTTGACCGCCGCGGTCGCCGCCGAGGCGCCGCCCGGAAAGGGGAACGCCGCCTGACCGCCCCCGCCGCTCGCCGAGATCTGGTCTATCTTCATCGCGCCGGCAGACTCGCGCGCGACGGTGAAGAGAAAATGAATCACGGGCGCGGCTCAAGGTCGCGGCGCGGCTACTTCCCGAAGCCCGCCAGATACTCCGCCACCATCCCCGCCGGCATCGGCCGGCTGAAGTGGTAGCCTTGGATCTGGTCGCAGCCGTAGTCGGCCAGGGCGTCCAGCTGCTCCTGGTCCTCGACGCCCTCGGCGACGACCTTCATGCCCATCGACCCGCCCAGGGTGATCACCGCCTTGACGATGGCCGCGTCCTCGGCGTTCTGGACGAAGGACTTGTCGATCTTCAGCCGGTCGATCGGGAACTGGCGCAGGTTGGCCAGGGACGCGTAGCCGGTGCCGAAATCGTCCAGGGCGATCATCACCCCGGCCTTGTGCAGCTGGTGGACGGTGTCGCTGACCATCTCAGCGCCCCAGCCCATATAGACGTTCTCGGTGACCTCGATGGTCAGGCGGTCGCACGGCACGTTCCAGCGGCCGAGCCGATCCTGGATCTCCTCGGCCAGCCGCCCGCTGCGGAACTGGGCGGCCGAGATGTTGACGGCCACCCGGCCGAACTCGACGCCCTGGTCCAGCCACTCGCGCATCTGCGCCAGCGCGGCGTCGAAGGCCAGGTCGCCCAGCTTCAGCGACAAGTCCTGGTCCTCGAAGGCGGCCATGAAGCGGTCGGGCGTCAGTATGCCCTGCTCGGGGTGGTCCCAGCGCATCAGGGCCTCGAAGCCGGCGACGCTGTGCGAGGCGATGTCCACCACGGGTTGATAGTAGAGCACGAACTCCCTGGCCGTGATCGCCGCGCGCACGTCGCGCAGCAGTTCGATCCGCTGTTCCAGCGACGAGCGCATCGAGGGCGTGAAGACGACGCTGCGGTTGCGACCTTCGTCCTTGGCCCGATAGAGCGCGATGTCGGCGTTCTTGATCATGTGGCTGGGGTCGGCGTCGAGGTCGCCGTGCAGGGCCGCCCCGATGCTGGCGCTGACCGAGAAGCTGCGGCCGCCGTGCTCGATGGGCCGGCGCAGCAGGTCCTGCAGGGCGTTCACGGGCCGCATCATGTCGGCCTCGGAATGCAGGCCGCGCAGGATCACCGCGAACTCGTCGCCGCCCAGCCGCGCGACGGTGTCGCCCGAGCGGAAGGCCGCGTGCAGCATCTCGGCCAGGCGCTTGAGCAGAGCGTCGCCGGCGTCGTGGCCCAGGGTGTCGTTGATGTCCTTGAAGTGGTCGACGTCGATCATGATCAGGCCGAACAGCTCGCCCTTGATCTCCGACGCGTCGACGGCCTCCTGGAATTTGCGATTGAAATAGGCGCGGTTGGGCAGGCCGGTCAGGCTGTCCTTGAAGGCCAGGTTCTCGACGGCCTCGGTCTGGCGGCGGCGGTCGGTGATGTCCTTGAACAGGTTCACCAGCCGCTCGGGCTGGCCGTCGGCGCCGAGGAATTTCTTCCCGACCGAGCGCACCCAGGTCTCGACCCCGTCGGGACGGTTGAGGCGGAATTCGAAGACCTGGGCCTCGCCGTCCTTTCGGTTGCGGACCAGCTCGGCCATCTTCTCGCGGTCGTCGGGGTGGACGATCTCCAGCGGGTCGTCCTTGAACAGGCACCACTTCTCCAGCTCCGGCGAGGTGCCCGAGCAATAGATCTCGCCGGTCCGCAGGTCGTATTCGCGGACCATCAGGTCGTCGAGCTCCAGCGCCATCTTCAGCCGCTGCTGGTCGCGCTCGGCCTTCAGAGCGGTCTCGGCGTAACCGCTGACGTCGCGGGCGGTGATGATCACCGCCAGGGTGCGGCCGGTCTCGGTGAGCGTGGCGGCGAACTCGGTGCGCCAGATCCGCGGTTCGGCGAGCTTGCCGTCCTGTCCAGGCAGGGAAATGGCGCGGTAGCGGGAGAACGGCTCGCCGAACGCCACGCAGCGCTCCAGGCTGTCGACGTCCTCGGGGCTGAACAGGGCGCGGCGGAAGTCGTCGCCGATCTCCAGATCGGGGCTCAGGCCGTGGCTGATCCAGTCGGGGCTGGCGGCGGTCAGGCGAAAGGCGTTGTCGACCAGGGCCGCGGCGAACGGCGCATGGCGCACGAAGGTCTCGAAGGCGGCCATTTGGGCGCCCGGCGTCTTGATATCGTGGGATGGGGTCGAAACCGGGGTGCGCACGGCGGTACTCGTCATGGTCGGGTTGTCGACTTCTTGTTTATTTTCCTCGGCTTGGTTGTGACCGAGCTTCGATAAGAAAGGGTAACGTAACGACGGTACACGACGATCCGCGCCTATTTAAAGGTGGCGTCGGACGGCCCCGTCCGGAGCGGTGTGAGAAATCCTGGGCTCCCGCGTAGTCAAGCCGCATTGACAAGCGGGCCCGCGACTTCGAAAACGCGGCCTCTCTCGCCTAGTCCCGGAACCTGCCGAGCCTTCGATGACCTACATCGTTACCGACGCCTGCATCAAATGTAAGTTCATGGACTGCGTCGAGGTGTGCCCGGTCGACTGCTTCTATGAGGGCGAGAACTTCCTGGCCATCAATCCGGACGAATGCATCGACTGCGGCGTCTGCGAGCCCGAGTGCCCGATCGACGCCATCAAGCCCGACACCGAGGACGAGCCGGACGGCAAGTGGCTGAGAATCAATTCCGAGTACGCCAAGATCTGGCCGAACATCACGGTTAAGGGCACGCCCCCCGACGACCGCGAGCAGTTCGAACGGGAAACCGGAAAATTCGAGAAATATTTCAGCGAAAAGCCCGGCAAAGGCTCCTGATCCGGCCGGTTCGGGCGGCTAAACAGGTCGCAAGCCTTTCATCAAGCTGAATTTTATGATATTGTCGATTTCGACGTAACGGTCGCGAACACTCGCGCCTGCACGTCATGTGGACGATATCTGCCGGGAGACCGGCGCGCCCGATCGAAGGCGAAGGGTGACTTAAGCACTATCCCCATCCTGACCGGTACTGGCCCCGCAAGCATTTCGCGGACGGGTCCTTATCGCCGTTTGGGACGCCCTTTGGATGCTTCGAGACGCGGTGTTTTGGGCTTGGCCCGAACTTATTGAGGACGAACGAATGAGCAAGAGCGGTCTGGAATTCTCGGTCGGCGATCACGTCGTTTATCCCGCGCATGGCGTGGGCAGCATCCAGGGCGTCGAGACCCAGGAAGTGGCCGGGATGTCGCTCGAGGTCTACATCATCACTTTCGACCACGAGAAGATGACCCTGCGCGTGCCGACCAAGAAGGCCAAGACGGCCGGTCTGCGCCCGCTGGCCGAAGGCAATGTCGTGTCGCAAGCCCTGACCACCCTGAAGGGCCGCGCCCGCGTCAAGCGCACCATGTGGTCGCGTCGCGCCCAGGAATACGAAGCCAAGATCAACTCGGGCGACCTGATCTCGATCGCCGAGGTGGTGCGCGACCTGCACCGCGCCGAGAACCAGCCGGAACAGTCCTATTCGGAGCGTCAGCTCTATGAATCGGCTCTGGACCGCATGGCCCGCGAAGTCGCCGCCATCGAGCGCATCGACCGCGAAGCCGCCATCGGCATCCTGACCAAGTCGCTGGTCAAGACCGCCGCCGCCGCCGCCTGAGGCGGTTAGGCCGAAACGAACAAAGCGCCCTCGGACCCCGGTCCGGGGGCGTTTTTCGTTTGGGGGCGACGAGGCCGGTCCTGACGGCTCGCGCCCAAAGGGGCTACTGCTTGCACTGCAGCCGCAGGCTTCGAAGTTCGCTCGTGCATGTCCTTTGCTGTTGCTCTGAATCCCATTGCCCCGTGCATGCGGCTTCGTATTGCTTCCATCGCGTGACGCAGGGGTCGTATTGGCTTCGCGCGAGATCGTTCGATAATCTGTTGCCGCGATCCGCTTCGGTCTTTCGTTGTTGAGCGGCTTGGTACTGAGCCAATCTTTCCTGGCAAATCCGGCCTTCTCGGGCGGCTTGGTCGGGGAGGGCGTCGCGAGCGTCGTGCAGGTTCTGACAAGCCGCCTTGGTGCAGATCGATCTCGTCTCGAGATTCCGAACCGCCGTTCCCGCATCGCCTTCGGCCTGGAGGCAAAGGTCGTGAGCGGTGTTTATATTGGCCAGCTTCCTTTGAAGTCTCTGCTCAAGCTCGACGCACTGCTGAGGCGAGGTGACCATGATTGGCGAGGTGATCAGGGTTGCTCCAGACCAAGCCAGTCGATCGTAATACACGCTCTGCGCGAGCGTCGCGCCCGATGTGGTCAAGACGACGATTGCCGCTCCAACCGCTATGCGACGCCTATTCATTCCCCATCTCCATCAGCTGCCCGCGCAGGGTCGAAAAATTCGGATTCATGCGCTCCTTCCCGCCGTGCAGGCGGCGCGCCATGCCGAAACATTTCGACCAAGACGCCAATCAGGCGTTCGCCGCATCCTCAAGTTTGAGGATGCGGTGAGCTCCAGCTTCGATCCAGGATGTGCTGCTGATGTAGTTCACGCCTTGATGCTCATCTTGACTGGGGCTTTGGATGGCAATCGTCGACAGGATGTTGCGCCGGACAATGGGCGCGTTGTTTGTATCCGCAATCGCGTTTTCGGCTGAAAGCAGTACCGCTTCGGAAGAGAAATCCGAAAATAAGCTTATGATAAAGTGCACATATTCTGAAGAATCTTTTGGATCTGGAATTGTTAGCGGAGAGAAGGTGGGTTTCTCCAAAGCGAGAGGGGGGGTAATTTTCATTATGGTGGGTGTAGATGGTTACAGTACCAATGCTAAGATTTACGATCCATCAGAAATGACGACATGGGAAATGGAGCCGTGCTTTTATTGGGAAAAGCCTGGATTTTCGTGTTCTCTGGATCAAAATATATTTAAAAAAGAATGGGACATAAGTGAGGGCGGATTCGATTTTGAAAATAATAGAGGGGAAGTAATCCGGGAAACGGTCGGATCAAGAATTATTAATAGAATTAATGGAGAATATAGGTACGTAAGTAAAATTACGGAAAGGTATAGATTGTTTGTATATACCCGAAGCGGACACAGAAGATTGGGGGACGCGTCTGGCATTTCCGGCGTGAAAACAATTTCACGCAGCGGAACGTGCGAAAAGGCAGAAGATCCACTGGCTTCCCAAGCCCACAAGTTCTGAACAAAGGCGACTCTGCCATTCAATGTAAGGCCGCCCTCGGTCGCGCGTCGCCATGGTCGCGGGAGGCCATTCCCAAGAGCGGCGTTCTCCACCGATCGCCAGCGTCGCGACGAGGTGGACATCCTGGACCCAGTTCTCCCGCTGGGCGTGACGTCCACGATGACGCTTAACCGCCCGGGCTTGCCGAGGTCTTCCTGAAACAGGGCCCCGACGCGCAAGGCGGCCAGCCAATGCTCATCGGAGGCGGTGAGCGCGCTCCGTTGGACTGAAACTGTGCTTGCGCCTATCATGCTCCGGGCTCTCGCGGAGATCGGGGAAGGCGTGGACGTGGAAGATCGTGTGCGCGAGGCGGTCGCCCGGATCAGTGAGGCTCCGCTGAACCCGGAAATTTGGCCCGTGGCGCTGGAGAGCGTGGCCAGGCTCAACGGCGGTTGGGGAGGGCAGCTTTTGGCCGCTCACCACGGCCAACCGATCCTGAATATCGGCGGCGGTGTCTCCTCCGACATTCTGCAAGCATTCGAAGACCGTGGCGGTACGGACCCTCGGATCAATCCGCGCGTCGGTTTCGCCATGACGATGCGGCCCATGGAAATCTTCACCGACACCGACTTCATCTCGGACGAAACGCGACGTCGGCATCCGTTCTACCAAGAATTCCTTGACCAGGTCGGCGCGCCCTACTGCAGCATGGCCGCCCTCCACGCTCATCCTGGAGATCAAATCTTCGCCGTCGTGCTCCGGTCAGCCGCACAGGGCCCGCCGGATGCGATCCAAAAACGCGTCATGACGCGTCTGTTGCCTGAGCTCGCCCAGGCCGTGAGGTTTCAGGCGCGGCTCGAAAGTCGCGCGGCGATCATGACGATGCGGGCTTTCGAAGGACTCGCTGTTCCCGCCCTGCTGTGCGAGCGGTCGGGAAAACTGATCGCCGCCACGAGCCAGGGCGATGATTTGCTTTCCGAACAAAAGATTGTCGCCAGTCGCGGAGGCTATCTGCGCGCCGTGGACGCCACGAGCCATGCGAAGCTCTCCTCCGCGCTTAGCCGGGCGGGCGCGGGAATGGAACGGGCCGAACGACGAAGCTCCTCGGTCTTGCTCTTTAGCGCCGCTCGCGATGCCTGGCTTAGCGCGGAGGTCGCGTCGCTTGCGGGGAGCCAGGACGGCCTGGGCGGGTTCGCGCCCATACTCGTCCTTTTCCAGCGCAAGCCCTCGCCGCCCTTGGATCTATTGTCGGGTATGGGGTTGACCCGAGCCGAAGCCGAGATCGCCAGCATGATGGGGGACGGTCGCCGCCCCGGCGACATCGCGCAAGCACGCGGCGTGGCCCTCTCCACGGTGCGCTATCAGGTGCGGACGATCTACGCCAAACTCGGCGTGAACCGGCAGGTCGAACTGCTCGCCTTGCTCAGGTCGCTGGGATAGCGACAAACCTGGGTTTTCAGCAAGGAACTCAACGCTGACCCTTGGCGCGGTTCGATCGGACAGGCGATCGGATCTTCGCCACCTCGGTGCTCGGCGCCCAAGCCTTCCCCCTAGCTCAGCACAAGCCCGCCTTCGCCCCGCCGGGCGATCAGGTCGCCGATGGTGGTGAACAGGGTCGACAGGTCGACGGGCTTGCGGATGACGTCGTCGGCGCCGGCGGCCTGGCAGTCGGCCTCCAGGGTCGTGCCGCTGTCGGCGGTGACCACGATCACCGGCAGCCGGGCCTTGGCGTCGGTGCGGGTGCGGATCTCGCGGATGGCGGTCAGGCCGTCCATGCCGGGCATGCGCAGGTCCATCAGCACCAGGTCGTAGGCGTTGGCGTCGATCATCGCCAGGCCGGACGGGCCGTCCTCGGCCTCGTCCATCTCGACGCCGCCGGCCCGCAGCATCTCGGCGATGACGCGGCGGTTCATCCGATTGTCCTCGACGAACAACACCCGCATCGCGGTCGATCCCCCGGCTTTCTCAAAATGACGGCTCTGAACCTAGATCAAACAATAGTTTAGACGGGGTTCAGACGGTGGCAATCGTCCTGGCGTCGTGATCGTCCGGCGCCCGCGTTTCGACCAGGGCCGCCAGCGCCTCGACAAGCTCGGTCGCGGTGACGGGCTTGCGCACGACCAGGGCGGCGCCGGCTTCCCGCAAGGCCGCCGTCTGGTCGCCCGCCTGATCCTTGGCGGCGTCGGCGAGCAGCACGGCGATCGGGGCGGGGGCCAGGGCGTCGCGCAGCGCGCCGAGGGTCGCCCGGCGCGTGTCGAGGTCGTCGCCCAGTTCGATCGCCTCGATCAGGACCAGGTCGAAACATTCGCTTCGAGCGGCGTTCAGGGCGTCCTGGCGGCCGGCGACGGCGCGAAGGTCGCGGACCTTGGGCCGCAGCACGCCGGCGATGACCGACCGGGACAAGGGATTGGAATCGCAGAACAGCAGGCCGAGATCCTGGAGCCCGGCCGAGATCGGGGCCCAGGCCGCCGCGCCCGCCCGCTCCAGCGGCAGGTCGACGGTGGCGGTCGCGCCCTGGCCGATCGTGCTGTCCAGGCGGATCTCACCGCCCATGGCGTCGACCAGCCGCCGGCAGATCGCCAGGCCCAGTCCGGCCCCGCCATGGACTCGGGTGCGGCTGGAATCGCCCTGGCCGAACGGCTCGAACACCTCGGTCAGCTTGTCGGGCGGGACGCCGGCCCCGGTGTCGGCGACCTGGATCCTCAGCCGTTCGCCGACCGGGCCCTGGTCGACGGACACCGTCAGACGCACCGTCCCCTCGGCGGTGAACTTCACGGCGTTGGACAGCAGGGCGAACAGGATCTGGCGCAGGCGGCCGGCGTCCTCGACGATCCGCCCGGGGGCCCGCGAGAGGTCGCAGGTCAGGGCCAGGCCCTTGGCCTCGGCCTTGTCCGACCACAGCTGGACGGCCTCGCGGCCCAGCTTGGGCAGGTCGAAGGCGGCGCGGTTGAGAGTGACGCCGTCGGTCTCGATCCGCGCCATGTCCAGGATGTCGTCGACCAGGGCCCGCATGGTCTCGGCGCCGGCGTTCACCACCGCCACGCGGTCGCGCAGCTTGGGGTCCAGATCGGGCTGCGCCAGCACCACCTCGGTCATGCCCAGGATGCCGTTGAGCGGCGTGCGCATCTCGTGGCTGGTGTTGGCCAGGAACTCGGTCCGGGCCCGCACGGCCTTGGCCAGCGCCTGATTGGCCTGGCGCAGCCGTTCATTGGCGGCGCGGGCCAGGTTGCGGCCGCGGCGCACGCCCACGACCGCCGCCAGCAGCACGACGGCGAGCAGGCTGGCGCCGGCCAGTAGCAGGGTGACGACCAGGTTGCGGGCCCGCGCCAGCTTGATGTCGCGCTCCAGCTGGCCGGCCTTGAGCTTGGCGATGCGCGAGGCCTGGTTGGCGTAGTCGAACTGGGCGGCCATCAGGGCGGCGTTGGTCGAGGCCGCCAGGGCCTGGCCCTGGTCGTCCAGCCGCTTGAACGCCTCCAGATGCGCCAGGGCCAGCTCGGTCTGGCCCAGCTGCTTGTAGGTCTTGTAGGCGGCCGAATGCAGGTCGGCGTAGTCGGGTCCGGTGGTCTTCAGATCCACGCCCTCGAACAGTGGCGCCAGCACCTGGGCCGCCGCCTTCGGACGCCCCCGCGCCAGCTCCACCTGGACCTTGGCCTTCATCACCGTCCGCTTGGCGGTCTCCGCGTCGGCCAGCGGGCGCAGCAGGGCGTTGGCGGCGTCGATCAGGGCCCCGGCGGCGTCGGGACGGCCGTCGTGGGCCTCGGCTATGGCCTGGTTGGCCACGATCCGAGCTTCCAGCTGGGGGCTGCCCATCTGGCGGGCGATCTTGCGGGCCTTCTCGAACTCGGTCACCGCCCGGCCGAACTGCGCGTCCGACATCAGCGCGTTGCCGATGTTGTTGGCCGCGCTCAGCCGCAGCAGCTGGTCGGCGGGGTAGGCCTCGGCCGACTGGGCGTAGTAGTGCAGCACCTTCTTGTAGTCGTGGGCGTCCTGGTAGATCGAGCCGATGTTCTGCAGGGCCACGGCCTGGCCGCGCGGATGGCCGGCCTTGCCGAAGATGCGATAGGCGGCCTGGAAGTCGCGCAGGGCCGACTGGACCTGGCCGCGGTCGGCCTCCAGGGCGGCCTGGGTCATCACCAGGTCGCCGTGCAGCTTGGTGTCCGGGACCTTCTGGGCGGCGACCGCCAGGCCGGCGGCGATCACCGGCGCGGCCTCGTCGGGACGATCCATCCGCAGCAAGGCCTCCCCCTGCAGCCACTGGGCCGCGGCGATCTCCTGGTCGCGGCGCGGGCCGGCGTCGGCCTTGGCCAGGGCCAGGGCCTGGATCGACAGGGTCAGGGCGCCGGCCGGATCGCCCATCATGGCGTCCTTGGCGGCGGCCAGCTTGGCGTCGACGGGGCCGGCGGGGGGATTGGGACCGGGACCGGCGGCGCCGGCGGCCGCGGGCGCGGCGGCCAGCAGGACGGCGAGCGCCGCCGCCGACCAAATCCGTGTCCTGTCGACCATGCACCCGCCCGATTTTTCGCCGACGTTTCGCCAACGCTCCCCAGAGTCGTCGCGGGCGCGTGGACAATTCGTAAACCGGGACGATAGCAGGCCTGGCCTGCGTCCCCGGCCGCGACCGGACGTCGCATGTTGACAGCAGGCTGTCAGCAGGAGCCGCCTAGGGTCGCGGGCGTTGTTCCAGCAAGGAGAGCGCCATGACCGACCTGCCCCTCAAGGCCCGCTGCCACTGCGGCGCCACCCAGTTCGAGGTGACGGAAGCGCCGACCGAACTGGCCGACTGCAACTGCTCGTTCTGTTCGCGGCGCGGGGCGTTGCACGCCTACTACAAGCCCGCCCAGTTCAAGCTGACCACGGCCCGCGACCGGGTCTCGACCTACCAGTGGGGCCACTATATCGGCCAGCATCATCACTGCGCGATCTGCGGCTGCCCGACCTATTCGGAGTTCCCCAGCTTCGACAGCGGCGAGCCCGACTTCGACGATCCCCGCATCAGCCTCAACGCCCGGCTGTTTATCGACTTCGACTGGGCCGCCTTGCCGGTGCGGAAGGTCAACGGCAAGGCCTACTGATCGCGGACATCGCTCCCTCGCCGAACGCGGCTCAGTCGGCGGGAAGATCCTCGAGGATGTCAAGGCGCGTGGCGACGGGACCCCGGTCCAGCTCCCGCGCCAGACGATCGCGATCCAGCGCGCCCTCCCAGCGGGCCACCACCAGCGTGGCCACGCCGTTGCCGACGAAGTTGGTCAGGGCCCGGCACTCGCTCATGAACCGGTCCACCCCGACCAGCACGGCCAGGGCGGCGATGGGGATGTCGGGGACCACGGCCAGGGTGGCGGCCAGGGTGATGAAGCCCGCCCCGGTCACCCCGCTGGCCCCCTTGGAGGTCAGCATGGCCACGCCCAGCAGGGCGGCCATCTGGCCGAAACCCAGATGCGTGTTGGTGGCCTGGGCCAGGAACAGCGTGGCCAGGGTCATGTAGATGTTGGTGCCGTCCAGATTGAAGCTGTAGCCGGTGGGCACCACCAGCCCGACCACCGACGGCTTGGCGCCCAGCCGCTCCAGCTTCTCGATCAGCTGGGGCAGGGCGCTTTCCGACGAGCTGGTGCCCAGCACGATCAGCAGCTCCTCGCGGATATAGGCCAGGAACTTCAGGATCGAGAAGCCGCAGGCCCAGGCGATCGCGCCCAGCACCACCAGCACGAAGATCAGGGCGGTGACGTAGAAGGTGGCCACCAGGGCGCCCAGCTGGATCAGGCTGGCCACGCCGTACTTGCCGATCGTGAAGCCCATGGCCCCGAACGCGCCCAGCGGGGCCAGCTTGACCACCACGTGGATGATGCCGAAGAACAGCTTGGCTAGGTCGCTCATCGCCGCCGCCGCCCGGTCGCCGAACGGGCCCATGCGCGTGCAGGCGAAGCCGGTCAGCACGGCGATCACCAGCACCTGCAGCAGGTTCCCCTCGGCGAAGGCCCCGAAGAACGTGTCGGGGATCAGGTGCAGCAGGTAGGGAACCAGCCCCTCGCCGTGATGGGCCTTCTCCAGGTACCCGGCGGCGATCTTCGGATCCAGCGCCGCCGGATCGATGTTGAAGCCGTGGCCCGGCTGCAGGATGTGGCCGACCACCAGCCCGACCACCAGCGCCAGGGTCGAGACCACCTCGAAATAGACCAGGGCCTTGATCCCCACCCGGCCGAACGCCTTGATGTCGCCCATGTGGGCGATGCCGCCGGCCACGGTCAGGAAGATCACCGGGGCGATCACCAGCTTGACCAGCTTGATGAACGCGTCGCCCAGCGGCTTCAGCTGCACCCCCACGTCGGGCCACAGCGCCCCGACCAGAACCCCCAGGGCGATGCCGATCAGCACCTGGACATACAGCGTCTTCAGCGGTCGCGGCAGAGCCATGGCCTTCCCCCGTTCGGTTCCCAGGATCGCTTCCCGTCACGCTTTTCCGCCCCGGGGTTCGCACGCCCGGAAACTTGCGCTATGGACCCAGACGCGCGCAACGCGGCCCGGTAGCTCAGCAGGATAGAGCAGCGCTTTCCTAAAGCGAAGGTCAGGGGTTCGAGTCCCTTCCGGGCCGCCACGCGGCTTGTCTGTCGTTGCAACTTAAGACGTACCCATTTGCAACTTAAGACCGTCAATAATGCGAGGCGGTCGCAGGTGGCCCACCGAGAGAGCCGTGCCCGGGGCTGACGCCATCGACGGACATTAGCTGCGCTCCAAGAACTTGACGCTCGCTAGTCAAGTGGCGAGCAGAATCGAAAGGCCTCGATCGCTATGCTTACGCTTTTGCCCTCTAGAGCACGATGCCCACATTTCGCGGCTTCGAATGCGAGGGAGCTTCCAAAACCCTGATCGGCGTCGCCCGTCCTCCAGCGGCCGACGCTCGCCAAAGAGCCGATTGTGATTGTGTTGACGGCAGCAGAGGATTTTCGTTCCAAGGCGGAAGTTTGACGGCACTGCCAAGTGTTCTTGGCTCCAGGGGGAGCTGCGCGGGCCGTTGGCGCGTGAGCAGTGCCCACCAACGCCGACGGTCCGTAGGTGCCGACATTAAACAACGCCTATCGCGCTAAAACATCCTGGAGATACGCATCGACCTCGTTCGTGTATCGTTGTTGTTGCAATGCGTGATAGTCGACGCCGAGCAGAGAGCCCATTTTATCGGGATCCAGCACATAGAATTTTCCATTGTCGAAAAGGTCTAATATTCCATCATTTAAGAGGGCAGAGACAAGCTTTTCTCCCCGAGCATCTTTTGTCATTCTTAATGAATCAATCTTCGGTGCGAAGCGTACCAGCTTCCCCTTGCTGTGCGATCGAAAAGACGTGAGAATTTTCCGCAGTCTACGTCGCATAAAATCCATGTCAGGACTTGGGGCGGAGCTTACATCTGCCGAATATGGATTCCATGGATGAATGTTTGAGCCGTTCCAAACTACCGAGAGCAAGGCACCGTTCACGGTGATGTTTTGCACGGACTGAACGTCAACGTCATCAGCCGCGAGTGTAACGATTTTTCCGTCGGGCTCGAGGCCAGATGCGCCATGAACAAAGAGTTGGCGCGCGGAAATCGAAAGTTCTCTCGAACGTATTTCGGTAGGAGATCCGATTTGCTGCGAATTGCCGTCACCTAGAGCGACCCAAATTGGCGCATCCACGTATACGTGACTGAAGGGGGCTCTCAACTCTAAGGCGGTGTCGTTCGTGCTGTTGTAAGGTCCGAATGAGCGTTCGAGGTCAGGTCTATCTTGGTCCGTAACCTCAAAGCTGACGCTGATTTCATCATCTTCGTTGGATGATACGTCGATAAGCGCGCGTTGCTTTGCGCCGACCTGCGCCTGTAGCGCCTGATAAAGAATACCTGCGTCGGCGAGGGGCAGAGCAGGAGCGGCGGCGCTACCCAGTTTCTCCGCGTACAATTCAAACAGAAGCCCCGAGAGAAGACTGGGATCGCGATTGAGCGCCGCCCTGACTTCATCTCGGAGCTTGCCCCCAGTTAGAGCCCAGACCGCGAGATCCGCTGAGAAAACAAGGTTGGTGGCTCGCCTAGCACCCCCGTCGAGAAATGGATGCTGCGCGATGAACTGTTCGACCATTTCCGCGTAGGCGTCTTGCGCGGAGCTCTCCGCGATAGGCGGCATGGCTGGGGCAGCTACGCCGAGGATGCGAGACAATACCCGATGGCGCTGCTCATCCGGGCCGTAGAGACTTGTAAGCTCGCCCTCTTCCAGTTGGGGCGCAGCGGCAATCAACTGGCTAAGAAGTTTTCCCTGCTCCCGTACCAGAATCGCTTGGGAGACCGCCTCCACCAATTCAACGGGAGTATCACCGTAGAGCGAAGCCAAGCGAACACTTGGGTTTTGCTGTTCAGGATCGAGGGAAAATTCGCAAATAGCGTCAAGCACAGGAGCATATCCGGAGAACCTAGGATCAGCTCCTCCACTCACGGCGGCAAGATGGTTTCTCGTTTCTTCTGCTAGGGCGTGAAAAACATTCGAGTGATTTAAATATGCTTCTCGCAGTTTTTCATGCCGCTCGGCGAGGCTTGAACATTTTGTTTGGATATATCTTCGTGCCTGATCGTCATCAAAGAATTCAATCTGAAACGTACATACGTTGTGCCCAGCCAGTTCGAGTATCAGCGCAGCGTTCTCAGCCGAGAGTGCGCGGCCGAGCAGCACGGTCGGCAAGGCGTGTTCACTTGCAACGATATCCCCTAGATCGACCAGCGCTGCTTCGAATGCTGCTGGCGCAGCACGCAGCTGTGCTTCGTCTAGGCCATCAATAATCAAGCCAATTTCGCCGTTAGCGGCACGCGGCAGAGCGTCAAACCCGAAGGCGTTGGCCAAGCCACCCTTGAAGAAGTTTCCACCCATCGGGGTGGTTTTAGCGAGGTCAACCAAGGCGTAGCCCGCGACGCTTGCTAGCGCCGAAGCTACCGTACTTTTGCCGACGGCACCTGGCGCCGAGACAATGAATATTTTTGCGACAGCAGGGTCGCCAGCGATAACGCTGAACGTCGGTTCAATGAAGCCGGTTGGCACCCCAGGAGGGGCCTTCCAGCCGTCGAGATTGGAGGCTGTTGGAGGGGTGGCGCCCGCTAGTGCTGACACCCAAAACTGATCGAATTCGAACATGCAGCTCCCCGCCAACTGACCATGCTTCTGAGCTTCAGCTCAAAAAGGCCTCAGACCAGACAACCATAAGGCGGAGCTTCGGTCGAGATATCGCTTGTAGTGCAGGCGCCTACGCCCGGCGCTTTGCGGTCCGAGGCTTGACGCAACGCTCTTTGAACCCATAGGAAGGTGCATTTATATATTATTTATCAATGACTTATTCGTCGGTCGACAAGTTGTTGGAAAGTGTGCTTTGTTCCCTTAGAAGTTGCGACTTTTTGGGGGAATATATGAGTATGGTCGGTGGCTCCTCGGGCACGCTCGTCGACCTCTTCTGCGGATGCGGAGGATTTTCGCTCGGTGCCGAACTCGCAGGCTTTCGCTCACTCGCCGCCATCGATATCGATGGAACGCTACAGTCGGGGTATCGCCGAAACTTTCCATCGAGCCGCGCCATACAGGCAAGCGTTGTAGATCTCGAGGGATCGGATTGGACACGCTTGCTTGGAGGCCAGCGCCCCAGCGGGGTTATAGGCGGGCCGCCGTGCCAAGGTTTCAGTCCGATCGGCAAGCGTCAGAAGGACGATCCGCGCAATAGCCTCATTGGACAATTTATTCGTCAAGTAAACCTGCTGAAGCCAAAATTCTTTATAATGGAGAACGTCCAAGGTCTCCTGCAAAGCGAAAATAGAAGCATACTGGACGACGCGCTTGGAGAACTAGCCCCGAACTACATTACCTTGGAGCCCATGGTTGTGAATGCCGCTCATTTTGGAGCGGCGACGGCGCGGCATCGTGTTGTTGTTATCGGTTTCGACCCGAACGAGGTGGATGCCTTTGGTGTTGACCTTTTCGACCGCAGAGATAGTTCACTCGTCACGGTTCGGGACGCAATCTCGGACCTGCCTTCGCCGATAAAGGACGCCAAAGTGGAGGGCGACTTTGGTTGGGCCGCTTATCCCGAAGCGGAAGATCTCTCTGTCTATGCGGCCGCGCTTCGAGGACCACCACCAGAGGGTCTGGGCTCCCAACAAGCCAGAGAGCAACACTCTGTCGGCCTAGTTTCGGGGCTCGTAGAGACAAGGCACAGCAAGGCAATCTCCGACCGCTATTTTTCGATTGAGGGTGGCAAGAGCGACCGCACAACAAAATCCCATAAGCTTCGCTGGGATGGGCAATGCCCAACGCTAAGAGCAGGAACGGGCTCGGACCGCGGCGCATTCCAGGCGGTCCGCCCACTGCATCCGGCGGAGGGACGAGTAATCACGGTTCGCGAAGCTGCGCGTCTTCAGGGCTTTCCAGACTGGTTTCAATTCCACCCGACGAAATGGCATAGCTTTCGTATGATCGGGAACAGCGTGTCTCCATTCGTATCCCGTTACCTTCTGGAGCGGATCGCGCAAAGGATGCATCTCGCGCTTGCAGCTTAGCCGCCGATAAACGACGCTTTCAGCGAGACGCCTGGGGGAGCAAGAAGTGGCCAGAGCTGGCAAGAAATTTATGGTCGATACAAGCCCGACCAAAGCGGTCGTCGTCAATAGTTTGACGCGCGATGCGACGGTCGAGGCATGCATATTTGATCTTATCGACAACGCCATTGACGCCGCAGGAGCAACCTCGCGCCACGCATTACTAGAAGATCTCCCAAATGAACTTCTTGAAAGCTATTTAGGATATGAAATTTCGCTCTCCTTTAGTGGAAAGTCTTTTAAAATTGAAGACAACTGCGGCGGGATTAGCGTAGCTGCCCTGCAGGGCATGGCCCTCCGATTCGGGCAGCGCTCCTCCCACGAAGGCGGCATTGGTGTATTCGGCGTTGGGCTAAACCGCGCGCTTTTCAAGCTTGGAGCGGTCAGCACCCTGACCACCGACACGGGAAGCTCAGGGGCCGCCTTCAAGTTGGACGTGGCCACCTACCTTGAAGCTGCTGGTTGGCAATTGGATGCCGAGGAACGCCCATCCTCAGGGAAGCCTGGAACCATCATTGAGGTTCTTCAGCCACCTTCGGACATATCTCGAGATTTTGCGGATTCCGACTGGGTAGCCAAGATCCGCAGTGAGATTGGCCAGAGGTACGGGCGCTTCATCGCTAAGGGACTGTCCCTGAAGGTGAATGGTAAGCTCGCAAAGGCTGCTCCAGTTTTGATCCGGGAGGATGGCCCCGTTGATAAAGAGTACAAGCTATATAAGGATCATGGCGTATCGATTCACGTCAGCTACGGCCAGCATCCCGATTACCGATTCACTAATGAAGCTGGGTACGATAGAGCAAAAAATGCGTCATTGACCCCGGAATTTGGTTGGACAGTACTATGCAATGATCGAGCAATACTTGTAGCGGATACATCTTGGAAGACCGGATGGGACAATTTTCACACGGAATTCTATGGCTTTGTCGGTATAGTTGAGTTTGTATCTAAAGATGCAAACAAACTCCCATGGCACACTACCAAAACCGACGTCGACCTAAACAACTCTGCCTACCAACTAGCGTTGGCAGATATGCGGAAGTTTGCGGAGAAGTGGCGGCAATTTGCCGACAAGCGAAAGAAGGGCAGCGCTAAGGGGGAAAAGCTTCGGCCAATACCTCCCCCTACACCCCCGAGCGCGCCGCCCAGCAAACCGCTGTCGCCCCAAAAGCCAAATGGAACGAAGGGTGCGCCAAACCCGCCTGCCCCTACAATAAAACCTGCTAAGAAACAGGACCACAACCAATCCCGGATGGTCCTGCCGCAGGACGTTGACGAAAAGCACTGTTTCGACAAGCATCTTGCGTTGGTGCATGAAGCAAAAACACTCGATCTTGGTATCCACACGTATGCAGGACTTGCTCTTATAAGGCTACTTTTTGAGGCATCTGTTCGCACCTACACTATACGGCACGGCCATGCCGATGCCCTCAAGGCATTCGCGATAGAGCAGCGAAATACGGCGCGGGGAACACCACTAACCCCAAAGCAAGAGGCCGAGGTGTCCGGAAAAATGGAAGAGATGCTCCTCTATCTTCAAAAAACCCCGAGCATCTGGGGAACTGGAAAGGCTCCGTTTATAAGGCCTAGCCTTGCAAAGATGGTTAAACACATGCCTTTGATAAACGGCGTGATGCATAACCCCTTCCAGCCTGTCAATAGAACCGTGGCTTTCGATATTCGAGACGAGATACTCCCAGTAATGCGTCACGTAATTGAAAACTAAACTGCTACTGCATGGCGCAGCCGAGTGGCCTCGGGATCCCCTGTCGCGATCTTCGCCAGTCGCCCGAGCGGCCTCGCCGAACGCGCAGCCATTCGAGCCGTTCTCGGCGATGGTGCGGCACTGGATGGAGAATTTCATGAGCCGGGCGGTCGCGGTCTGAGACACGCGTGGGAAAGAGGCTCGAGCGGTGCCGAACGCCGCATGTTGCGACGTCGTAGCGATTTCCTCTCTCATGCCGTTTTGGGTGCGGTTTTGGCACGAGGCACGTCCGCGCTTCCTAACGCGTCGACGGCGGATTTGCGGTCAAATCAATCACGATCGCGTCGGTAGTGCTCGACCAGAGGGGCTAGCCGTTCGAGAACGGTCTCGGGCTTGGTCGTCTCGCACTCCCAGATCACGATTAAGCGCCAGCCCCGGGCCTCGAGAGCGCTCTCCTTGGCGGCGTCCCGGCTGACGTTGCGAGCGAACTTCTCCTGCCAGAAGTCGATGTTCGACCGCGGCGTGGTGGCGAACCGACACCCCCCGTGGCGGTGCCAGAAGCATCCATGCACGAAGAGCGCTGTCTTCGCGCCGGGGAACGCCAGATCAGGCCGGCCGGGGAGAGTGCGCGGCGCAATGCGGTAGCGCAGACCCAGGAGAGTGGCCGCCTTGCGGACCTTCAGTTCGGGCTTGGTGCCGGTCTGCGGGATCGCGGCCATGACCGCCGACCGCTTTTCTGGGGAGAACACGTCCATCCCCTCAATCTAGGAAGCCGGAGCCCCAGCGTCGACGCATGTGTCGAGGTCGCGCCGATTGCCGGTCAGTGCCGTAGCGCCTGGCGCGGGCGAGCGGAAAAGGCGGTTGAAACCTGTCGAGCCAGAGAGGCGATAGTCCATTCCATGAGGGCGGCCCCGACAATCTCGAGACTTAACGGGCACCCGCGCAGGAGTACGGGCCAACCATTCAACCCAAAGGAAGACGCCGATGGCGCATGCATGCCACAAACTGTGCGGGTCTGCCCTCGGCGCCGCCGCCGAACACGAAGGAAATCCTGATGCCGCTGCCCTCTGACGCCGACGGTCCCGTTCTCCGGATCCACTATGAAACAGACCGCCTGTTGGACGCGACCGATCTGGCGAACGTTTTGGGCGAAATTGGCCGAGCCTTCGATCGCTACGCGAACCGGTCAATCCGCGGGTCAGGGCTCCGTCTTGCCGTCCGGCGCGTCGAGGTCGGAAGCGTCGTGGCGGACCTGGTCGTTGTGGGATCCGCCATGGCGGTAGCGCTCGTGAGCCACCGCGACGCGATCTACGGCTTCGTCGGCTTCCTCGGAGACCTTGTGTCCATCGCTCAGGGCCTGAAACCAGGGAAGAACAAGGCGGCGGACAAACGGCTTGTCGACGCCCTGAAAAATCCGATCGAGAACGTCGCCCGGCAAGTGAACATCTTCGTGGTCGGCGACGGCAACATTGTCACTATCGACAAGGCCGCGATCGAGCGCATGACGGGGACGAGCGAGGCGGCCAACCTGCAGGCTGAAGCCGACAGGGCGGAAGTGGCGGAGAACCCTCCCGCCGCGCTCGCCGCTCCGAGGTTTCTGACCCTGGACGGCAAGTTTGGAACTGCGATCGATGTGAAGGGGCGTTGGTATGTTCGCCTGGAAGGCGAGGGCGGCGTCCTCAATCCCCTGGAATTGGCCCAAGGCGTCATGGTTGTCGACGACCAGAGCTACCGATTTGACGGCGTCTGGGAGGGCCGAAGCTATCGTATCCGCGCGGCGCGGCCGATCGGGCAACCCTAGGCGTTTAACCTCCGCGCCGCAGGCCAGACTGGCGCCGACTGACCCTGCTGGATCCGCAGCCGGTGCCACTTCATGCCCGAGAACACCGCCTCGCTGGCGAGGCACCCTTGAGCGCGAGGCTTTCTGCGTAACCGACAGACCGGTGAGCGGCTCAGAAGGTGTGACTTCAGAGCCGGGCAGCCTAGATCCAATCTAACGTGCTGCAGCGGGGCACGTGGGCTTTTTCAGCCGAGCTTCTCGCCAGCCTAACTTGCGAGCGACCCGCGCTGTCTGCGGCGATCAGGTTTGGAAATTGCGCACCTCCGTTTGGGCTCACAGCCGTGACAGAGGCACTTCTTAAATCGGCGTTCATAAACGGCCGTCCAGCTTAGCTCTCTGGTGCTGATGCATTGCTTGGGAATCGAATGGCTGGATCGTTGTCGTTGATGCCCGGCGCGCCCGAGCCAAATGCCTTTACCGGCCTGATGCAGGCCCGCGACGGGACGAGGTTCGCTTTTGCCGAGTTCGCCGGCCGGGGTGAGCGCATAGAGGTGATCCTCCGCGGCGGGCGGTCGTCCAGTTATCGTGCAAGCGATCTCGAAAAGCTAAGATCTGACACGGTTGAAGTTGAGGCGCGGATCGGCGGCAAGAAAGTCGGTTCGGCAGACTTCAAACGATTTAGCGTCATAGAGGATAAGCGGCTGATCTCCCCTGGGGAGTGGAGTTCGGACATGACCGAAGTCAACGAGTCCTGGCGCCGTCGCAGAGTAGCTTTATCGCTCTATGGCATGATGAAGGCGTGCGGATTTCGCGTGCGTCCTTCAACGGCCATTTTGTCAGCGGGCATTGAGCTGTGGGGCGTCCTCGATCCGGCAATATGCGAATTTCCGCTGAAGGCGACGGAGCCGACTTGCGACGATCCTGCCTTAATCGCGGTGCACGCGCAGGAGTTTGAGGCTTGGCGCGATGGCATGGACCGGGTGCGCGACTGTCGATCAATTGCCGATATTACTGCCTTGGGGGCGGTGAGCGCGCCTTATCTGACGACGATTCAGGGCGGTTCGATATGGCCAAGCCGAAAGGTCGAAGCCGAGAGATTCTTTCGGCAATTCGCCCGTTATGATGATGTGCCAAGCGTTCTCAGCGAGCTCCAGGTTCAGGGAATGCCCGCTTGGGCAATATGGAGCTACCGCTTGATGGGTCGGAAGGCTCCTGGGCCGGTACCGGGGATCATTCAGGCCTGCCGAGAGGTTGTCCGCCGCGCAAGAGCTGCGGACGCTCCCCAGCTAAGCGCCTTCCGAGATTATCAAAAAGCTCGGTCTGAATGGTGTAGGCGGATCGATCGGCCGGCGTGAGCGCCGCCACCTCACAGAAAGCCGCCAGCGGAAATGTGTTCCAAAGTACACATTCAAAGGCGCGGCGGGCCGCAGAGAGAATATACTCTTTAAATTGTTAATTCTGGGCCTGACGTCAACTCGAATCGTCTTGCCTAGACTCGAATTTTCGAACTGACTTAGGCCGCGTTAGCGTCGTGACGCAGGCCGCGACCCCATGGTCAGCGGCATGGCGAAGCTATGTCTGAACGCTTAGCAGCGTCGTTTCAGGCCTAAGGAGAGAAATATGAGGTTCAGCTAACTCAATCCGCCATCTGGCGGAGCAGCTGGTGTTGCCGAGGAGGTTCCCGCCTCCCCGGCCACCGGTTCCGGAGCGAATCCGAAACGCGCTTTGTGAGCGAGCGGAACTCTCTCCTGACATCGCGAGGAAGTCAACGGCCGCTGCGAGAGCGATCGTTGAAGCACGCCTGTGCTCCGCCTCTTCAGCAAACAGAAGAGGTTCAAATGAACATCCACACAACCGACTGGCAAAACGGGCAGAGCCCCGGCCAGGCAATCTATGGCGAACTGAAATCCCCCGCGCCCAGCCTGCTAGACGCGGTGCTGGAGCGGCTATCAAAGCCAGGAAAAGGCGTTGGTAGTCGCCCGCTGCTGCCCTCAGCGACTGTGGTCCTCGTCCCCGACGGTTCGGCAATTCGCAGCGTGCTCACTGGCCGGCGCGTCATGGTCACCGGGTTCTACAACAGCCGTAAAGCAGGGCGTGCCTTGCCCTACGAGGGCATGAACGAACTGGCGCTGTTGAAGCACTGCGAGGTCGATACGACCGTCATCGACTACCGGTCCCAGCCCTTTCGATTCGAATTCGTGATCGAGGGTGCCAAGCGCATCTATATCGCCGACTGCGTTCGACTGCTCGACGATGGAACAGTGGAGGTGATCGAGGCGAAGGGGCGGCTGCGGCAACTGCTGGCGCCCGACTATGCCGAAAAGCTCGACGCTGTTCGCGACGCCTGTACGAAGCTGGGCTGGCGGTTTCGAGTCCTGAGCCAGAAGCAGCTCTTTGAGCCCCACCAGGTCTACGCCAACGTCGATCGGATCCAGTCTCGCCGGATGGTCCGGTTCGACCAGATCGACGCCTATCGGGCCATCGAGCACGTCGAACGGCAAGGTGGCCAAACCACCCTGGGAAGTCTGGCCGACGTCGTCGCCGCAGGGCCGAGGGGGTTGGCGATTTCACAAGCCATGATGGTCCGCCGACTGGTCAAGATCGATCTGTCTGCAAGGCTCAGTGCTGAAAATCGCGTGTCGCTCATCGCTCATCGCCCTGGCGAACGGGGGGTTTTCCGATGAGCATTTCCATCCGTTTCAACGCCGGCGAATGCTGGTCGTATCGTGGCAAGCGCCTGAGGTTCGAGCGTCATCTTGGTGACGACCTTCTGTACTTCCTGGATGAGGCGAGGCTGGGTCCCTTCCAGGTCGAGGGGGATGACGGTGAGCTACGCGCACCCGATGTCGATTGGGCGCTCAATGCCTTCGCCCAGGGGGACCTGAAACGACAGCGCGACCCTCAAGGGCCGCCTGTCCGACGAAGGGCGGCCCTGCAAGAAATCGGTCCGGACGAAGCCAAGCAAATGGACCCGATGGCCAGCCTCCGGGCGTTCGTGGTCCGCGGTCTGGATGCGCTGCCGGAAACGCCCAGAAGCGATAAATCCTATCGCCTTGCCTTGGCCAAGCTCTGGGCGGCTCATCCGGACCTGGTCGCGAAGTTCTCGGGTCAGCCGTCCCCCCGGGCTGCCAGGCGATGGATGGACGAGCGTGGCGCTCCGGGCGACCGGACGCTCCCCCAAATGGTGTCCATGACAGGGCGGGTGAAGAGGCAGCCACGCATCTGCCCAGAGGTGCGGGCGGAAGTTCACCAAGCCGCGCTTTGGTTTTGGTCGAGCCGCCGTTGGTCCATCACCGATGCATACGCCCGGCTCTCTGAAAGCCTGTCGCAGATCAACGCGCAGCGGAAAGATAGCTCTGTGCTCTCTGCACTTAAGCGCCCATGCCGCGAAACGTTGCGCAAAGAAATTCGCCGGACAGAGAGCTTCGAAACTGTTCGCGAAAAGTACGGTCTCCGGGCCGCGAACACAAAATTCAAGGCGTGTGGAAAAGGCCTAAGCGCTACTCGAATTCTGCAAATTGGAGCCATGGATCACACGCAATTGGACGGCGTGGCGGTGTTCGATGGCAAGGAGATGCTGCCACTTGGACGCCCTTGGCTGACGGCGATCGTTGACGTCTACAGCACCTGCGTCGTCGGCATCGTGCTCACGTTCGAGCAACCCTCGATCTATTCGGTCATGGAGTGCATCAAGCGCGCCAATCGGCCCAAGCTACATCTGCCGCAATCGGCTGATCAGTTTCCCGATTTGCGCGGCATCTTCGGGCGCTTCGACGAGATCGTCGTCGATAATGGGCGCGAGTTTGCCGGCGTAGCGATGGAGGATGGGCTTGTCGATGCGGGCATCTCCCTACGCCTCGCGCCGGTTGGCTCACCGACCTACAAGGCTGTTGTTGAGCGTCTGTTTGGCACGCTCAACTCGCTGCTCAATGAGAAACTTCCAGGGGGCGTCCTCAAGCCTGAGGTGCTGCGCGAGTTCGGATACGATCCTGAAAAGGATGCGGTCCTTACGCTGACGGAGCTCGAGGAGCTGATCTGGGAGGCGATCACCCTCTACCACATCACGCCGCGACGAGGGCAGAGTTCGCCCCCCGCCCAACTCTGGAAGGAGAGCGCTAAAGACGACGGTATCGACGTTATCGGCGACGATACCGAGCTGGACAAGATGCTGGGAGCGGTGAAGTACCCCTGCCGCGTCACGAGATCGGGTGTCGAGCTATTCGGCCTGACCTTCCACGACGAGGCCAAGGTCTCCGCGCTGCTCGAAGACCTGATTGGCTACGAGCCGGTTAGATCCCGTCGCAAAGGCTCCGCAACGGCGCGGGTGAAGGTAAAATACAATCCGGCGTGTCTCTCCGAGATCCACGTCTGGAACCGGCGCACTAGCCGCTACGTGACGCTGCCATGCGAGGATGAGCGCTACGCGCAGGGCGTATCGCTCTGGCATCATCGGCGCCTCCAGGAATGGGCCACCCTGAAGGGCGAGGAATTCAGTAGCGAAGCTGATCGCCTGCTCGTTCGGGCGAAGATGATCCGCAAACTGGAAGACCTGGCTCCGACGCTGAAGGGCAAAGAGCGCCGTGCCATGGCTCGGTTGCTAAACTCGCCCAAAATCCAGTCGCTGTCAGACGGCGGAGTGGCGCTTGCCTATGCCCCTTCGCGGCATGACGGCCTGGCTCCGATCATCGAGCATGACCTCCTGGCGCCCGTGCGAAGCGACGAAGGGCGCAAGCCTTCTCGCCCGGCTCCGACCAAGAAGCGAAAGCCGCCCAAGCCTAGGCGAGCCAAGGCCATCCTTGACCATACCCACCTGAAACCCCAGACAGGCGATATCGCGGACTTCTCGGTCGATCTGTCTTCCTGGAAGGAGATCGACCTGTGAATTCCCAGCAAATCGCCAGCAAGGTCGCGCTCTTCAAGCAAATCTACATCCCGTACCCACCGCACACGGCTTTCCACGAACAGTGTGAGTACCTTGTGCAGTTAGGTCGCGCCACGCGCGGTGAGCCGCAGAATGGTATGCGAGCCCTGGCAGAATCCGGCTCGGGCAAGACGGCGGCGGTCAAGGCATTTATCCGCCAGTTCTTGCGCAAGACGCCGAGAACGGCTGACTGCGTGCCGATAGTCTTCATCACATTGGACCAGACCGCCACATCAAAGCAGTTGATGACCTCGATCTTGGAGCACTTCGGCGACCGCTACTCCTCGCGCGGCACCGAGCAGTCTCTGAAGATGCGGGTCAAGGCCTGCTTCGAACGATTTCACACTGACTTGCTGTTCATTGACGAGGTTCAACATCTCAACTATCGCCGCTCCGAGAGGAGCGATGTCACTGACGGTCTGAAGAGATTGCTCGATGATGGCGTTGTGCCGATCGTTTTTCTCGGTACCGAAGAAGCAAACGATCTTTTCACGCGAAACGTCCAACTCAGTAGCCGGCTTATCTCTCCTTGCGACTTCAAAACGTTGGATTTGCGGCTTCCTGAGGACCGAGCGCTCCTGGCCGGCTATGTGGCGCTTATCGACCAAGCCATGGTTGAGAAGGGTATATTCCAAGATCTTAGCGACCTTGACGACCCCTCAGTACTCGTTTGCCTACACGCGATCAGCAAAGGCGTTATAGGGCGTGTCTCGCGATTATTGTTAATCGCGCTTCAAATCGCGCTTAAGCGGGGCGCCACTAGGATCGAAAGATATGATCTTGCCCTTGCCGTCGATCAGTGGGCCCTCCCCAGTGGTTTAACGGCGACAAACCCCTTTCTCCGCGATCCATCTGACCTGTCACCCCGGAAAGGTGCCGCATGAAGGCGGTCGCTGAGCACGTCATCGCTAGGGAGCACCGGCTGCTGTTTGGCCTGACGCCCTTCGATGACGAGAGCTTCTACGGCTTTGCCGCTCGACTGGCGGCCTGGAACCATTTCGACAGCCGCCATCAGTTCCTCTTGAGCATGGCCTTCCCTCATTTGTCGGGGGGAGGCCTACAAGCGGCTCTTGAGGATCGCGGGCAGCTGGCGTGGCGCCTACGACTGAGCGATGAGCAGTTAAGCCGGCTGACTGGCCGACACGATCCAGAGCTTGATCGATATCGGGCGCTTGTCAGCCTGACGGCTCGCCGCGTTTCGCCGGCGGCCTTGCGCAAGACCACCTACCACCGGGCGGGCTGGGCGCTCCAATTGCCCTTCTGCCCGGAAAGCTGGGAAATATTCATCGACCTATGTCCCGCCTGTAAGCGGCATCTCGGCTGGTCGAAAGTGCTGGCGATCGAGCTGTGCGACCACTGTGGCTTCGATCTCCGGGCCGCTGAAACAACCGCCGTTCCCAAGAGGCAGCAGGCCCCACTAGCCTTGATGGTGGGCTTGGTTCATCGCGACCCCGCCTTGCGGCTCTCTCCGAGCCTGACCCTGCCGCCTCATCTGGCGGATTGTTCGCCGTTCGAGGTCTTTGAGTTGGCGATGGTTTTCGCGAGAGCAACAGCGCTGATGCGAAGCCGGCTCAAACTGACGATGTCCTCGCCCATCAAGAAGACTGCTTACATGGCGGCCGGCATGGACATCATCTGCCGGTACCCAAGGTCGTTCGACGAACTGATGGGGGGAGGAAACGAGGCTCTGCCGAAGTTTTTCCGGACTGTCCGAGCATACGGCGGCAACTCAATTGGGATCTATCAGCGGCTTTTCTCGGATTGGGAACCTTGCCCGCACGGGCCCTCGCGGCTTCGTCAGAAGCGAGAGGTCGGCGGGCAGCTCACGCTTCGACAAGCCGCGCAGCAACTACGGCTGGAAAATCGCGATCTGCGCAAGCTGATCGACGCGGGGCTGATCGGTGCGCCGAAAGGCCGTGGCGTCGTGCGCAAATGTCAGTGGCTCGATCCGGGGGAGGTGAACAGCTGCGTGCGCCGGCTGGAGGACCGAATGTCCCTTCAGGAATTTTCTCGCGCCTTCAGGATTCCCGTCCGCGGAGTTGCGCAGCTGGTCAGCCTGGGGGTCTTGCCTCGAAACCAGGATCCGATCGTGAGGGAGCTGCATCCCACCACCCAACTTAATCGAAGCGCTGCGGAAGAGGTGGTCGGCCGACTTCTAGCGATACGTCGCGTACCGACTCCCGAGGTGCTGGTTTGGCCGATCGAAGACGTCTTCCATGGCGTTGGCTGCCAAGAAAAACCTTGGGGGCCGATGCTGCGAGCCGCCTTGGATCGCCAAATCCCTCTCTATTGCGATGGGGATGTTTCGACCGCTCTCCACATCGGGAAGCTTCAGATCTCGCAGACATTGGCCTGGGAAATCCTTGCGCGAGACCATCCCGACCTGCTGGAAGTCCCAGACCTTGCACTGGAGGAGCTGTCGGATGCCCCCATGAGCAGGGTCGAGGTCGAGAGCTATCTCAACTGCTTTCCCCGGGACCTGTCTTGGCTGTTGGCGGAAGGGCATCTCTCCAAGGGCCTATTGCCTCAGGAGGTCGCTGTGCTGGGGCAAAGCATCATCAGCTCGCGCGAGATCAGTTGGCGCTGGCGCGTCTCGCCAGCGTTGCGCGAGGCACTCGCGAAAAAACACGGCATCGGAAGAGCGCTCGGGCCCTTTTGGCCGCGAGCGGCGGTCGAGGAATACTTCGCCGCTAGATTTCCATTCGGCCGGCCGATGTAGCGGGCTGTGGCCAACGACTAGGTGTGGATCTGGCCGTTGGCCCCACCGTCGGCGCTAAGCGCCTGCCCACTTTAAAATAATGAGGAGGAGGGCAAACGCGCCAGCTCCTGCCAGCATGCCGATGATCGCGAGCAGCGTGGGGTTAAACTGAACGTTAGCGTTCGCGACGTTTCGGGCGAGGAAAACGCTATTGAGGTGGTGCATGCGCTCGATATCGCTCTGTTCCATGGCTCGATCCGATCCGCCGATTGTCGCCCTCGATCACACTCTCTCTCATTCCTGACGAGTTACAAGGAGGTGGCGGCGCGGCGCTCTCCCTCTGTCATGTCCACAAACCCTACGTCCCGTTTTGACGTACTTGGAGTGCATGGTTGAAGACGGCATTGAATGAGGGTCATCCTTAGGTGGTCGATGCGCGTCCAGGGACGGGCTTAGGTGGTCTGGGTGAAATGGTGGAATTTGGCCAGCCGAGTTAGATCAACGGCTTAGTCGGTCGCCCCTGTCGCGCACCGACAGGATCAGGCGGTGTCGGTCAAGTCGAACCGGCGGCCGTTGGCGCGAACGGGCGGCTTGCCGATGAAGGCGAGCGGCTGGCGGGCGGGACGTGAGCGCCGGCCCAGCCGCGCTCGGTCGTCAGGCCCAAACGCCGGCTGTCACGACGCGACGTCAGCGACAAGGATGGCTTCACTCCATGAGAACCAAGCAGTCTTCGCCTTCCGCGGTCAGGAGCGCGCAGGCGGCGTCGGCGCCCTGAGCCGTGCGGGCCGAGAACCGCGCCGCGAACAAGCGACCGATCTTGGACACGTCGCGGGCGCGCGCGCCAAAGCGACGGGGATGGCGCCTGGTGACGTCGGCCAGCCTGGCCAGGCTGTTGGCCTTGGACCGAAAGGCGCCGACCTGAACCCACCATCGAGCGCGTTCGGAAGTAGGCGGCGCCACATCGCCTTGGGCGACGGCGATTTCAGCGTCCGATGCGGCGGACGCCATCAAGGTTGGAGCGGCGGTTGGCGGGGTCGTCTTGTCGTCGATCGGCCGCGCTGGCTGCGTCGGGTTCAGCAGATCGTCGACCGCGACCTCGAAGCCCGTCGAGCGAATGGCCAAGCTTGAGAAACTGGCCTGGATCAGCCGCTCCATGAAGGCGTCGCGCGAGCGCGCCGAACGCCCGCCCAGCACCACGGCGATGACCCGGCGCCCGTCGCGCCGGCCCGAGGTCAGCAGGTTGTAGCCCGAGGCGTTGACGAATCCGGTCTTGAAGCCGTCG
The DNA here is from genome assembly GCF_001426905.1 of Caulobacter sp. Root1455. Lineage (GTDB taxonomy): Bacteria > Pseudomonadota > Alphaproteobacteria > Caulobacterales > Caulobacteraceae > Caulobacter. The sequence goes on along the minus strand of NZ_LMFQ01000001.1, from coordinate 162,568 downwards.
ATCCCCGGCTTGGCCAGCAAGCGATTGTGGCCGCGGATCAGCCGACCGCGAAACACCGTCTGTTCCTGGTCGAAGATGGCGTAGTCGTCGGGATGGTCGCGCAGGAAGGCCCGGCCCAGCAGGGCCAGGTCGCGCGCGGTGCTGTAGTGACCCGGATCGGGCAGGCCCGAGGCGTTGCGAAACCGGGTGTGGGACAGGCCAAGGCTCCGGGCCTTGGCGGTCATGGCGCGGGCGAAGGCGGCCTCGTCGCCGCCGAGACGCTCGGCCAGGGCCGTGGCGACGTCATTGGCCGATTTGACGACCAGGACATCCATCGCCTCCTGCAGGTTCAGGCTGGCGCCGGCCGCCAGGCCCAGGCGCGACGGCGGGCGCGAGGCGGCGCGCGGCGAGATGGTCACCCGATCGGTCCGCTTGACGCGGCCCGTGTCGAGCGCGTCGAACGCCAGGTACAGGGTCATCACCTTGGTGATCGAGGCGGGATACCGGCGCGCGTCGGCATGACGGGCGTAGAGCGTCTCGCCGGTCTGGGCGTCGATGACAATGGCCGCGAACCGCTCATCGGTGGACCCCGCGCCGGCGGCGTTGGCGGCTGGGTTTGCGAACAACAAGAGGCAGGCCGCGACGCCGGCGACGACAGGACGAACCCAGGCGAAGGAGGTCCACGACGCTGGGCGAGCGGGCGCGGAAGCTTGAAGAGATCTTAGGCCGAACATGGGGGCCAATGCGCCGTTGGAATGGTGAATCGGAGCTTAAGGTTTGGCGAGAAATATCGTCCTACGATGTTAGTTGCGGCGCTCGCTCAGACCGCGGTTGGGCTTACGCCGCCGGCCGTTTGGGAAGCCCGTGGCTGGCCGTGATCCGCACCGACAGCGCCCCGAACGGGGTCGGATCGGTGAGGCTGGCCCGCAGGCCGCCCGCCCGCCAGGTCATCGTCAGTCGAGGCGCCGCGCCATGGGCGAATTGGATCCGCGCGCTATGCGACGAGGCGGGCGGCCCAAAGCGCGCCTTGAGAAGGCCCAGGAGCGCATGGAAATTGTCGGGCGAGGTTTCCAGCGACACCGCCTCGACGCTCTGACCACGGACAAACAGCGTCAGCCGCTTGAGCCTGACCTTGTCGGTGAGCGGCGGCGGGCTGTCGATCAGATAGTCGCCGTAGCGCCGCGCCACGCGACAGGCTTTGGCGCCGTCAGGCGCGGGATCAGCGCAGACCAGCGGCGCCGCGGCCAGGGTCGACATCGGAATGCCGACCAGCGCCTCGACGCCCGTCAGGCCCAGGGGGCTTTGGGCGGCCAGGACCGCTCCGGGGTCTTGGCTCTGGCCTGTGGTCTGCGCGGCGGGCGCGCCCGCCAGGGCGATGAAGGCGATAAGGGCGGAAAGTGGCGTTGCGGTCATGGGGCGGGGCCTTTGCGTCGTGGGGTAGCGTGCAGAGACGGGTCTGGTTGCCCCTTAGATCGCGCTCAAGCCCGCCAGTTCGGCGATCTGGCGCTCGGGCATGACGATCTTCAGGTGCGGGAAGGGGATCTCCACGCCGGCCTCGTCGAAGGCCAGCTTGATGCGCCGGTTGTATTCGCGCCCGACGGTCCATTGCTGCAGCGGCGGGGTCTTGATCCGCGCCTTGAGCACCACGCCGCTGTCGGCCAGGCTGTCGACCCCGACCACCTCGATCGGTTCGAGGATCTTGTCGGCGAAGTCGGGGTCGGCCTTCAGGCGCGCGCCGACCCGGCGCATGATCGCCAGGGCCGCGTCCAGATCCGAGCCGTACGACACCTGCAGGTCGAAGACGTAGTACGAGAAGCTCTTGGTCAGGTTATGCAGCACCTGGGCTTCGCTGTAGGGGAAGACGTGCACCGTGCCGTCGAAGTCGCGCAGACGGATGGTGCGCAAGGTCATCTGCTCGACCAGGCCCCCGCTGTCGCCGATGCGGACGATGTCGCCCACCGAGACGATGTCCTCGACGATCAGGAAGATGCCGGTCAGGAAATCCTTGACCAGGGTCTGGGCCCCAAAGCCCAGGGCCACGCCGACGACGCCCGCTCCGGCCAGCAGCGGTCCGATCTTCACCCCCAGTTCGCCCAGTCCCATCAGCACCGCGACGATGACGATGGCGCCTTGGGCGACGCCGCGCAGCAGCGGCGCCAGGGTGGCCAGCTGGGCCCGCCGGCGCGGTTCGGCGGCGTGATCGGCGAACCCCCCCATGGCGCGGCCGATCGCCAGGCCCGCCAGCTCGAACGCCGCCACCCCGACGATCAGCAACAGGCCAAGACGGATCGCGCCGGCCAGGATTCGCGCCCCCAACGGCCTAGCCGTCCAGGCCAGGAGGTTGAAGCCCCAGATGTCGGCGATGATCAACACCGCGGCGATGACGGCGGCGGCCTGGACGACGCGGCCGGCCAGGCGCGCCAGCCGATTGGACCGCACGGTCTTTTCCGCGTCGGACGGGCCGGGCAGATGATGCGCGCCCAGCCGCGTCAGGCGCCTGGCCAGGCGCCCCGCGGCCAGCGCCACGGCGGCCACCCCAACGGTCAGGGCGATGTCGATCATCCAGGCCAGGGGGCTCAGGCCGGAAAAATGCGCCAGAAGGGCCCGTAGGCCCGCCAGGATTCGTTCGCTCGCCGTCATCGGGCGCGCCTCCTCATGCTGTGCGGGTTTGGCCGCGCAATGCGGCGGTCGTGGCGGCACCGCGTGTCCCTAGGCCTGCAAGGGCTCGCGCGTCAGGGCGTGGCGGATGCGCGCGACCTGATGGTCCGGCGCGCGCCAGTCCTGCTGACCATGGGCCTCGTGCTCAAGGGGATCGAGCAACATGGAGCGCACGCCCCAGGTCGACAAAAGGGTCGCGGCCAGTTCCGGGACCTTGCGCTCGCCGGTCGGCTGGCCGGCCATCAACGCCAGGGTCGGGCCCGTCTGGGCGGTCATGGCCAGGGCCATCCTGGCCGTCTGGATGGGGCCCACGACACGGATGTCGGCGTCATAGAGCGTGGTCATGATCGCGGCGGCGTCGATATCCTCGCCGCAAATCAGCAGAACGGTTTCCTTGTCGTGATCAGTCATCGCGGCCCCACAGTTCAGGGCCCAAAGCGCTGGCCCAGAAACATCGTAGCACGATCTAATGAGGCGCCCGGACACATCGACCTGACGAATTCGTGACTCCTGTCGGGTCTAGAACGGGAAAAACAGGGGAATGACCGCCAGGCCAACGGCCCATGTGATCAGGTTGAGCGGCGCGCCGATGCGCACGAAGTCGAGATAGCGGTAGCCGCCCATCTGGTAGACCAGCACGTTGGTTTGGTAGCCGAACGGCGTGGCGAAGGCGGCGCTGGCGGCCATCATCACCGCCACCAGGAAGGGGCGGGGGCTGACCCCCAGGCTCTCGGCCAGGGCCACGGCCATCGGCGTCAGCAGGACGGCCACGGCGGCGTTCGACAGCAGCTCGGTCAGCAGCAGGGTCGCGCCATAGATCAGGGCCAGGGCGTAGAGCGGGCCCAGCTGGCGCAGCCATCCGACCAGGGCGTCGGTGGTCAGGGCCGCAAGGCCGGTGACCTCCAGCGACAGGCCCACCACCACCATGCCGGCGATCAACAGCAGGATCTCGGGCCGCAGGCCTTTGTAAGCGTCTTCCACGCCGATCACGCCGGTGACCACCAGAAGCACCGCGCCGGCGAAGGCCGAGGCGGCGATCGGCAAGAGGCCCAGGGCCGCGACCGTCACCACCAGGACGAACACGCCCAGGGCCGCGCCCGCGCGCCAGGGATCGAACGGCGCGTCGAGCGGGTAGAGGGCCGGATCCTCCCCCGCAGCCGTCATCGCCGCTTGCGGCGCGGCGGGCGGTTCGGGCGGCGCGGCGGTCTCGACGCTGAGCAGGCGCGGGCCCAGCAGGACCAGATAGAGGCCGCCGGCCGCGGCGATGATCAAGGCCACCGGCGTGGCCTCGAACAGGCTGAAGGCCGGTTGGCCGGCGTTGCGGGCCATGTCGTTGACCAGCAGGTTGGTCGACGTGCCGATCAGGGTGCAGGCCCCGCCCAGGATGGTGGCGTAGGACAGCGGGATCAGGAAGCGCTTGGGCGACAGGCCCAGCGACTGGGAGACGTCGCGCACGACCGGGGCGCTCAGGACCACGATCGGGGTGTTGTTCAGAAAGGCCGAGGCCATGCCGCAGAACACGATCACCAGCCAAAGGCCCGCCGCGCCCAGGCGCGCGCAAAGCCGCGTGGCCCCGCGGATCAGCAGGCCCAGGAGCCCCGACAGCTCCATGGCGTAGGCGATGACGAACAGGGAGGCCAGGGCCAGGATGGCGGGGCTGGCGAAGGCGCCTTGAACCTCGACAGGACGTACGGTGCGCGTGCCCAACAACACCGCCGCGCCAGCCAGGGCCACCACATCGGCGCGCAGCTTGCCGTGGATCAGGGCGGCGACCACGGCGGCCAGCACCGACAGGGCGATGATCTGGGCGAGAGTCATCGCCGGCGCGCCGGCTCGCTGGGCGGGGCGTCCGGCGCGGACCGGGGCGGAGACGATTGCAATCGGGACCTTGTCTTCTGCTAGGCTGGCGCCATGAGCGACCATAGACCGAGGTCCCCGGACCGCAAGTTCGCCTTGATCGCCCCGATCGCCATCGGGGTCGCGGCCGTCATCGTGCTCGTCCTGGTGCTGACGCGCCCCGGGCCTGTTGCGGCGCCCCCGCTCGAGCCGCCCCCGCCGCTCGTGCCCGCGCCGGCCGCGCCCGCGCCGCCGGCCACGGCGTCCCGCGCCGACCTGATCGCCGCCGCGGCGGCGGCGGCCGACGCCTATGCGGCCGGTTCGACCCTCAGCGCCAAGGCGCTGGTCGGGCGGCGCTTCGTGGTGCGGCTGGCCTTCGGCTGCGGCGGCCCGGTCGCCGATCCGGGACCGGCCCAGGCCTACTACCAGTATGATCCGGCCGGCCCGGCCCTGCGCCTGGTCGCGCGGCCCGCGACCTGGACCGACCTGCCGCTGGTCCGCGCCGCCTCCGGCCAGGCCACGGCCGAGACGGTCGAAGGCTTCTGGATCCCACGCCCGTGGCTGACGGGCGAGACCTGTCCCAGGCGGCGTGACGTCGCGCCGCCGGCCACGCCGACGCCTGTGGAGGCGCCAAGCCTTGGCCTGGCCATGTTCCATGACGCCGGGGCCTCGCGCGTGGAGCGTCGCAGCGAGCGTCCCTATGAGCATGTCGTCAAGCTCGACGGCGGGGACGCCGATCAGCAGCGGTCCTTTGATCTGCGGCTGGAGGGGCGTATCGCCAGCTTCGCCGACGGGGCGGCGATCCATTGCTGGAGCGAGTCGGCCGAACACCGTCCGACCTGCCTGTTCGCCGTGGACCTGGATCGCGTGGCCTTCGAGGACGCCAAGGGGACGATGCTGGCGGACTGGCCGCGATGAGCGTGCGCCGGTGAGCGAGCGTCAGGCGCGGGTTACGGCCCTCGTGGACCAATCGGCCTATGCCGTCAGTGTGGCCGAGCATGCTGCCTGGCTTTGCGGTCGCCTGGGCGGGCGGCTGCAGTTGCGCCACGCCCGCGAGACCGATGAAGCGATCGAGGACGCCCGACGACTGCTGTCGGACCTGACCGCACAGGTCACCGACCAGGGCGCCGAAGCGCCGCGGCAGAGCCTGGTCGAGGGCGGGGTGCTGGCCGCGGCGATCAGCGCCGAGACCGATCTGCTGGTGATGGGCAAGCGAGGGGCGGGCGCCCAGGACGCCCCGGCTATGCTGGGCCGCCATGTCGATCCGGTCGTTCGGGCGGCCAAGGTCCCCGTCTGCCTGGCGTCCAAGGTGTTCCTGCCCATCCATCGGGTCGTGGCGGTGATGGACGCCGAGCCGGGGCGACGTGCGGCGCTCGACCTGGTCGCCGCCCAGTCGGGCCTGGGAGATTTCGATCTCGACGTCGTGGTGGCCGCCTATCCCGGAGAGGAGCCCGACGAAAAGCTGGCCCTGGTCCGCCAGACGCTGGACGGCCGGGCCGCGGCGTTCGCCATCCGCGCCGAACGGCTTGGCGCTGCGGTCTGGGACTATCTTGGCGCGCGCTCCGCCGACCTGATCGTCATCTCGCGCGAGGTTCTGTTGACCGCGGCCCCGTTGCGCGCGGTCTCGCCGCGGAGCCTGTGGGCGGCCCGCGCCTCGGTGCTCGTCTGCTGAACCGTCGCTAGCGGCTGGGCCGCGCCGCGCGCCGGGCGGCCTCGATGATGCCGGCCAGGATGTCAGCCCCCTCGTTGAGGCGGCCCAGGTTGCGCTGGGAAATGGCTTCGAGGATGGTCTCGCCGCGCGGACGCAAGGCCAGGACCACCCGGCGGCGGTCGGCGTCGGAGTCGCGGCGCGCCACCAGATCGCGCTCGACCAGGCGCGCGACCAGTTCGACGGCGCTGTGGTTCTTGATCAGCAGGCTGCGCGACAACTCGCCGATCGAGATCGGATCGGGTCCCGGATGGGCCTTGATGGCCAGCAGCGCCTGGTGCTGTTGGGCGCTTAGGCCGTGCTCGCGCGCGCCCTGTTCGCTGAACGCCAGGAACTGGCGGATCGCCAGGCGAAAGTCGCCCAGCGCGCGATAGTCGTCTTCGGTCAGGGCTGGATTATCGACAGGATGGGGCGAAGGCGGCGAGAGCGGCGGCGTCACGGGAAAGATCCTGGCGGCGCGACCAAGCTCGCGGCCAACCGATCTTCTAGCACGCCTGACGAGTCGCGGCGGTTTCGTGATCGACCGATTTGACTCATTACATCGTGTCACGATATTTGATGCTCATGGCTTTAAGGAAAGCCGTGCGCGCCCAGGTCACGGGGCCGCCGGCGCGGGCTTTTAGAGGGCGGCTCGCGCCGGCGTTGCGACGTCGGTGGCGGCTGTGGACTCTGCTGGTTGGGGCGGCCGTCATGGCGGCTGCCGGAGCCTTGGCTGGAGCTCAGATTCGCCTGGACGACCTGGAGCTCCGACCTGGCCATGCGCCGCATCTGCGCGTCGGGCCAGGGCAGGGGCGGTAAAGCCGGCCTCACTATCGCGTGAGGCTTCGCCCGCCTGCCGCCCCGCCTGCTAGGCTCGCGCGAGCTTCGACCGCCCGGGGCCGGGCTTGCGCTTTCGCCGGCGTCGCATCGCGCGACGGGGTTGGCCATCCTTCGATGGCCGATCCGACACTTTGGAGAACCACCGCGCCGCGCACGGCGCCCAAGACCTCAAGGGGCACTCTATGCGACCAAGGATCCAAGCCGGCGCGTCTCGCCGCCCGCGCGCCCGGCGCGCCACGCCAAGCCGCCGCGCCGCGTCGCCACGGCTCCAGGCCTGATCACACCGCCGCGATGGCCTGGCCGTCGCCCCCTTGAGCCGCCGCCGCCCGCCGGCGTGATGGCAGAGCGCGTCCGAACCGATTTGTCGGACGCGAGCCATGGAGACTCCATGACGGCCCAGATCATCACCTTTCCCGAGACGCTCTCAGCGCCCCCCTCGCTCGACACCGCCGGCTGCGCCCTGTTCCTGGACCTCGACGGCGTTCTGGCGCCGATCGTCGATCGGCCGGACGGCGTCAAGCCTGATCCGCGACGGACCTGGATCCTGCGCCGGCTGGCCGAACGTCTCGACCGCAGGATCGCCATCGTCAGCGGCCGCACCATCGCCGAGGTGTCGGCGATCACCGAGAACGCCGTCGTCGCCGTGGCCGGCGTCCATGGCCTTGAACGCCGGACGGCCGTGGGCGAGGAGGTCGCCGTGCTCGCCGACCCGGAACTGGCGGAGGCCAGCGCTATTTTTAACGCTCTGGCCCGGGCCCAGCCGCAGCTGATCGTGGAGGAAAAGGGGCTTTCGGTCGCGCTGCATTATCGCGCCGTGCCCTCGGCCTGCGAGGCGGTTCGCGAGGTCGCGCGACGCCTGGAAGCGGCGACGGATCTGGTCCTGCAGGAGGGCGATATGGTCGCCGAGCTTCGCACCGCCGGGTCCGACAAGGGCCAGGCGCTCGAGGCCTTCATGGCCGAGTGGCCCTTCCAGGGCGCGCGGCCGGTCTTCGTGGGCGATGATCTTACCGACGAGGATGGCTTCCTCGCCGCCGAAGCGGCCGGCGGCTATGGCGTGCTGGTGGGGGAAAGCCGGCGCCAGACCGCGGCCCGCCATCGGCTAGCCGACGTCGCGGCGGTTCTCGACTGGCTGGAGGCGGCGATCGTCGAGCGCGCCTCGTGAGCCGCCTGATCGTCGTTTCCAACCGGGTCAATCCGCCAAGCGACGCGGGCGTGGGCACCGCCGGGGGCCTGGCCATGGCGCTGGCGGCGGCCTTGCGCGAATATTCCGGCGTCTGGTTCGGCTGGAGCGGCGAGACGATCGAGAGCTTCACGGGCCAGATCTCGATGCAGAAGGTCGGCGGGGTGACCGTGGCCCTGGTCGATCTGGAAGAGCAGGATCGCGAGGAATATTACGACGGCTACGCCAACCGCACCCTTTGGCCTCTTTTCCATTCGCGCACGGATCTGGCCGCCTATGAGCGCTCGTTCGGCGAGGGCTATCAACGGGTCAACCGCCGCTTCGCCGAGACCCTGGCCCCGCTGATCGGTCCAAACGATCTGGTCTGGATCCACGACTATCACCTGATCCCCCTGGCCGATGAACTGCGGAAGCTCGGGGTGACCAACCGCATCGGCTTTTTCCTGCACATTCCCTGGCCGAGCCGGCGGCTGCTGACCACCTTGCCCCAGCACAAGGAGCTGGTGGAATCGCTGCTGGCCTATGACCTGGTCGGCTTCCAGACGCACGACGCCCTGGAGGCGTTTTCCGACTATGGCGAACGCGAGCTGGGGCTTGCGATCAACGACGGCGTCGTCGAGGCCGGCGGCCGTCGAACCCGCATCGGCGCCTTCCCCATCGGGATCGAAGCCGACGCCTTCGCGCAGCTGGCCCAGCAGGACGCGGCCCGCGAGACCTTCGAGCGCGTGCGCGCCAGCCAGGCGGGCCGGCGCATGATCCTGGGTGTTGATCGCCTCGACTATTCCAAGGGCCTGGAGGAGCGGTTCCTGGCCTACGAGCAGTTGCTGGTCGATCATCCCGACTGGGCCGAGCGCGTCTTCCTGCTGCAGATCGCCACCCCCAGCCGCGACGCCGTGCAAGCCTATCAGGAGATTCGCGCGCGGCTCGACGGCGTGTCCGGCCGGATCAACGGCGCCTTCGCCACGGTCGACTGGGTGCCGATCCGCTATGTCAACCGCGCCCATCGGCGCGACGAATTGGCCGGCATCTACCGGGCGGCCCAGGTGGGGCTGGTCACGCCCTTGCGCGACGGCATGAACCTGGTGGCCAAGGAATATGTCGCCGCCCAGGATCCGGACGATCCGGGCGTCCTGGTCCTGTCCAAGTACGCCGGCGCCGCCGAGCAGATGCAGGACGCCTTGATCGTCAATCCGTTCAGCCGCGAGGAAACCTCCGAGGCGCTCGGCCAGGCCCTGGCCATGCCCAGGACCGAGCGAATCGCGCGCTGGAGGCGGCTGATGGACGGGGTGGCGCGCGACGACGTATCGGCCTGGCGCGATCGCTTCGTCGCCGCCTTGGCCGGCGATGTCGCGATCACCACCGCGCCGGGTGGCGACAGGCGCAAAGCATCGTGATACGATGTTGTGGCCGGGTGAAACCGGCGCGAGCGGCCGCCAGAGCCGCCGCGGGGAGGAGGCGCACCATGAAACCTGGACACCTGAGCGGCTTGCCGCTCGAAATCATCCTCGTCGCGGCCACCGTGGCGGCTTGCGCATGGTTCGTGTCGCAACGCCTCGGCGGCTGAGCGACAAAACGTTGATCGTGATGGAGACCCGATGAGCGAAAGCGCCTGGGAGGACGCCCTGGAGATCGTTGTGGCCGTCCTCGAAGCGCCGCCACCGCCCGATTCCCGAGAGGGACAGGTCGTTGACGAGGCTCGGCGGCGGGTGCTGGCCAATCCGTTTGGCGATCTTCCGGACGACATTGGTCAGACCCTGGGCATGGACTTGGGCCGCACCTTGAGGATGGAGAGCTTTGTGAGGCGTTCATACGCCACGACGGCGGACGACTAGATGCCGCGTCGAGACGATCCTGGATTTGACGACGACATCGTTCGGTTCGTGGTTTCGGACCTGCGCACGGTGTGGGCGCTGGAACTGCTCCTCCTGATGAAGGGCGCGCCGGACCGCGTCTGGACGGATGTGGCGTTGACCGCCGAGCTGCGCGCCAATCTCGGCATGGTCGGCGAGATTCTCAAACGCCTCCAGACCCTTGGACTGGCGGTGTGCGACGGGGAGGGCTGGGCCTATCGCGCAGCCAACGCCGAACTCGACGCGCTCTGCGCGCGCACCGAGGGCGCCTATCGTCAAAAGCCTTTCGCGATGATCAGCCTGATCGGGCGCGGCCATGACGCTCTACGCGATCTGGCCGACGCCTTTCGGCTAAAGGGCAAGGAGCCATGAGCCTGCTTGCGCCGCAACTGGTCTATCTGCTGTGTCTGGCCACCAGCCTGGTCTGTGCGGTGCTGCTGGCGAGGGCCTATGGGCGATCGCGCCATCGTCTCCTCCTATGGTGCGCGATCAGCTTCGCCCTCCTGGCTCTGAACAATCTCCTCCTGGTCGCCGACCTCGTGCTCTTTCCGGCCAGGGACCTGTGGATCTGGCGCCAGGTGGCGGCGGCGGCCGCTCTGGGCGTCCTGCTGGGCGGCTTCATCTGGGAGCGCGATTGATGCCTTCATCGGTCTTGATCGGCTTCGTCGGCGGCGCCTTGGCCATGGGCTATCTCGTCGCCGCCGGCTTCTTCCTGCGGTTCTGGGCCACCAGCCGTGATCGTCTGTTCCTGGCCTTCGCCGGCACCTTCGCCCTGATGGCCGCCGCCCAGGTCTTCACCCTGATGGGCCGGTCAGCGCAAGAGGGGAACGGCCAGGTCTACCTGCCGCGCCTGGCCGCCTTCGTGCTGATCATCGTGGCGATCCTTCTGAAGAACCTGCCGTCCCGCCGGACCTGAAGCGGTCGCCTTGACCCGGACGCCGCGCGCGGCTAGGGCCTAAACATCGTGAGGCGATGTAATCGTCTCGCGTCACCCTTCATTCTTCTTCCCGCGCCTCGGCGTCGAAAAGCCCTTTGACCATGTCCTCGCCCCTGGAGACCCTCGGCCGTCAGCACAAGCTGGTGCGCCTGCGGGCCCGACGTTCGATGCGGACCGGCGCGGTCGTGGCCGCGGCCGTGGTCGCCGGGGCCGCGGCGGTCGGCTTCGCCAAGCTGTGCGACGCGGCCATGGCCCTGCACGCGCGGATGATCGTCGGCAAGGCCTGGCTTGGGCCGGCGCTGCTGGTCGTCGGCATGCCGCTCTGCGTCTGGCTGATGCGCCGCCTGGCGCCGGCCTCCGCCGGCAGCGGCATCCCGCAGGTGATCGCCGCCGGCGAGATCGGGCGGGGACGGGGGCTGGACGGCGAGAAGATCCACGATGAGCGGGTCTCGATCCGCACGGCGCTAGTGAAGATCTTCCTGGCGGCGCTGCTGTTGGTTTGCGGCGGATCGATTGGCCGCGAGGGGCCCACCGTCCAGGTCGTCGCCGCGGTCATGGTGTTCCTGACCGGTTGGCTGCGAGGCGGGCCCGGTCGGCGCACCCTCCTGATCGCCGGCGGCGCGGCCGGGGTCTCGGCGGCGTTCAACACGCCCATCGCCGGCATCGTCTTCGCCGTGGAGGAACTGGCGCGGGGCTTTGACAAGCGCGCCAACACCGTGGTGATCCTGGCCGTGGTCTCGGCGGGCGTCGCGGCCTACGCGCTGGGCGGCAACTACGCCTATTTCGGCGACATGTCCGGTTCGGCCGGCTGGCACGCCTGGCTCAGCGCGGCCCTGATCGGCGTCGTCTCTGGCGTGGCCGGCGGCCTGTTCTCGCGCCTGATGGCCGCGGTCCTGGTCGGCGACAATCCCGTCCGACGTTGGAAGGACGCGCGGCCCGTCCGTTTTGCGATGATCTGCGGCGTGATCGCGGCGGGCGCGGCGGTTCTCAGCGGCGGGGTGACCTATGGCGCGGGCTACGCCGAAGCCAAGTCGCTATTGTTTGGCCACTATGCGTCAGGCTGGGGTCTGGCGGCCGGCAAATGGCTGGCGACACTGTCGGCGGCGGCCAGCGGCGCGCCCGGCGGCATCTTCGCCCCGTCACTGGCCACGGGCGCCGGTCTTGGGGCGTTGTTCGCCCATCTGGCGCCGTGGGCCGGCGGGCGCGAGGCGGTGACGCTTGGCATGGCCGGCTATCTGGCCGGCGTCGTCCAGGCGCCGCTGACCAGCGCGGTGATCCTGATGGAGATGACTCGCGATCCAGGCTTGGTCGGGCCGCTGTTGCTATGCACCCTGATCGCCAAGCGCTGCTCCGAAGCGGTCGCGCCGGTCCCGCTCTATCACGCCTTGGCGCGCGCCTGGACGCGGCCCCGCCGACGGGCGGCGCGGCAGGCGCCCGCCAACCTGGCGGTTTCGGGCCCCGTCTCGGGTGAGGGGACGCCGTGACGTTTCTGCACTTGGTCCGCCGGCTGCTCTGCTTCAGCGCGCTGACGATGATCGGCGCGATCGCCATCAGCGTGATGACCCACGACGCCTGGCTTCTGGTAGGTCACGTCCTTGGCGCCGCCAGCGCGGTCGTGGCCGCGATCGCGGTCTTGGCGTTCGTGGTGGTCGGATTGCGGCGGATCGCGGCGGATTTGCCGCCAAGGCCCACTGAGGTCCACGTCATCGCCCCCTTCGAGCGGGGCCTCACCGGGCTTGCGCAGCCGCCAGATACGGAGCCTCCCTCGGCGCCCGATGCTGATTGGTCGCCGGACTGAAGGTCGTTTTTCCGGACCGACACCAATGTCCGCATTTGGCGCAGACCCGCATGCCGACTTCAACTCGCGGGGCGACGAAAGGCGGCATAGGCCGCGTCGAACGCTGACAAAGGGCCCGGATCAAAGGGCTTCGCCACGACGGTTGTATCGAGCTCGAAATACTGAGGGTGCTCTTCTGCGAACTGCGAGAATGAAGGCATGAAGTCTGCCAAGCCTATACCGGCCCGAACAATTGTCGCCGCCGATGGGCGCATAGTTGAAGACGGCATTGAACGAGGGTCATCTTTAGGTGGTCAATGCGCATCCAGGGACGGGCTTAGGTGGTCTGGGTGAAATGGTGGAATTTGGCCAGTCGAATTAGATCAACGGCTTAGTCGGTCGCCCCTTTCGCGCACCGACACGGCCGGTATCCACTTACCAAATCGCCACTTTAGATAGCTGTCGCCGACGCATCGAAGGCGTTCGGCCGACAAAGCGCAACTTTACCTTGCGTCGCGAGACTCCGCGGTCATATTCTTAACCGAGTTGGCGTGGGGGGCGGAATGAGGGGGAGTTCTGGTCGGGTGCGCGGGCGCACCTACCTCGCCGTCGGCCTGTTCATCGGCGCCTTGATCGTGATCGCGCTCAACGCCGGGGTGATAATTCCCTTCGTCGAACGGAGGCCAGAGATCATCGCCGTGAGCGACGAACCGTTCGCCTACGGACCTTCCCTCGCCTCCTGGCTCGGCGAGGACATTATCCACAACGTGGCCCTGATGCTGAAGGAAATGCATCCGGTCACGGACAGCGGCTTGCGGATGGAGACCTTGAATCCGGCCCCGACCTTGCTGTTCGACAGGCCTGGTTTCACGTTTGAAGCGTCGGATGGCCACGTCCAGGCCTACCGCGGCGTATTCGGGGATTCACCCATCGATCCGCATACGGATTTACGACCTGTGGATCCGGTCGGCATGCTGGGGCGGGTCGCGGGGACCCTCGACGACGTCAACATGCGCCCGTTCATGAGTGCGGCGGGCGTGCATATTCCCGATGTTTCGCTTCCGCCGAACGAGCGGGATTGGGTCACCCGTGTGGTGCATCCGGGAGCCAGCGCGGGGAGCACCAATCCGCCTCTGCCGGCCGTCCGGGCGGCGGTGGAGGGCCTGTTCGAACCGGCCTTTTCCGCTGTCGTCGTCGGCACGTCGGTTTAAGGAAGGGGTGCAGAAAGATGAGCCAGTTGTCGTTGGGAAAACGCATGGAAGATAATCGAGCCTGGCCGCTGCCGTATTTGCTAGAGGCGGTGTCGCCGCCGCTCAATCAACCGAAAATGCTGCCCAAACCTTCCGGGCTGCAAAAGGAAATCGTCGTGCAAACCCTCACCGTCGGGGCAGTCGGAATCAGCCTAGGCGGCCCTTTTTGGGACGAGGTGTACGAGATGCACGATGCGCTCGCCGCGACCTTGCCTCTCCCCCTCGAAGCCTGGTTGCGACCGGGGGAAGACGACGAGGGCGAGCAGCGTCCGCTGCCGGATCTGTTCAATCACAACGCCGCTCTGATCGTCTCCCCCCGTTTCATGGAAATCGCGACGCCCTTCCTGCGCGATTTCGAGGTCCTTCCGATCCGCTTCGAAAGCACGCCGGCGGGAGAGGATCCAACGGTGAAGGGCGGGGGCGAGACGATCGACGGGTATGGATGGCTGCGCACCTGGAGGCGGTTGGATCTCATTGATCGATCAAGGTCGGAGTTCCGCCCCATGCCTCCACCAGAGGCCGATTCACCTTACCGCGACGCTCCGGTGTCGATTTACGATTGGTCGAACTTGGTGCTGTCGCCGGTCCCGGTCGACGAACATCTGTTCGGGCTGACCGGCCTGCTGGGCGGGCGCCGCTTCTTTTCCCTCGAGCTCTATCGGGCGATCCACCAGGCCGGCCTTCGGGTCCACTTCAGGCCCGCATCTCTCAATGTGGCCGACAAGGCCAAGCACTGGGCTGAAGAGAGCGCGCTCAAGGCGAGTGTCGGGGGGGGGCGTTGACCGATTTCAGCACTCTGAACCAAGATCCTCGGATCCAGGCCCGACTGGCCCTGATCGAAAAATACCGTAACGAGGTCGCCGGCTTCAAAGGCCCGCCGTCCCGAGGTCAGACGGTGGCCTCCCACCACCTCTCACCGATTTCAACCATCTACACCACCATCAAGGATGCCGCTGGCAAGACGATCGGTTTCCGGCTGGAAGACACCACGTCGGCCCGCGCCTCCTTGCTGCTTGACACTCTAGCCTCGCAGGATCCGACGCGCTGGGGCGCCTACGCGGTCAACGGCGCCGATAACGCCATGCTGTTGCCGGCAGGGGCGAGCGTGGACGGGCAGACGTTCGGCGGCACCGCCCGCCACAGTGGAAATCACGTCGCGTTCTCAGCGTACGAGGACGCTCGCCTTCAAGCGGCTTTGCAGAGCGACCCGCAGGTCAGCCTCCTTCTCGGCAACCCGAGCGCGTTTGAAAATGCGATGTTCACGGGCAACATCCCGACCGATGTGGCCAACAAGGTCGCCACCATCGTTTCCGACGTGCGCTGGGAGATGCGCAACAGCCTTACGGTGAAGGCCTCCGATCTCAGTTTGAATTCGGCGGCGATCAAGGCTGGAAACTACGAGACGCTAGGCTCGATCGCGTTTCTGAACAAGACGGATCCGAGACTGCTCGACGTTCTCAAAAGCGTCGGGATGGACGACAACGCGGACAATCGCACCAAGATCTATGAGGGCCAGAACGCAAGACTTCTTGCGGGCCAAGTCGAGTTGTCGCCGAACGACACCAAGCGCATCAGTTGGATGAAGACCATCTGGGGGGACGCGCCCCACCTGGCCGGCATCGACCCGAAAACCGCCAATGGCGGCGCCATGCTTGAATGGGCGACCAACGAACTCAAGATCAGGCCCACTGATCCGACCGCCTTGTCGATCGTCAGCACGGCCAGCAAGCTGGACTTCATCGAGCAGCAGCTGGCTCAAAAGCAACTGAAGATCCTCAAGGGCGTCGATCGCGCGCAGTTCGTGCTCGATCTGATCAACAACCCCGAAAAAGCGCTCGGCGACTACATCGTTCAGACCGCCATCGAGCAGGGTTACAAACCGGTGATGACGGGCTTGCTGAGGGCCGCGGGGATCTCGGAGGCGGGCATCACATCGGCCATGTCGGCCTCGGCGACAGCGTCGGCGTTGCTGGGGCGGATAGCGGTGTTCGCTGGTGCGGCGCTCGCCTTGGCGGAGAGCGGCACCGCCATCGCGGCCAGCAGACGTACGGATCTGCATTTTAGATCGCCACTCCGGCCACTGAGGCCAGGTGAAGAGACTTTCGATGCGATGGGCGAAACGGCCGCCGCCCTGCGGCAGTTCTTCGATCCCACACAGCGCAAATACACCAAGACGATTCAGAGGCTGAACGCGGACGGATCGTCAAATCTGGAACGGCTCAAGGCCCCGCCGGGCCTGTATGTTTATGTGAACCCGGGTGCCTCGCCGGACAGCGACGCCTTTTTCCAGATCTCGCGCAAGCCCAATCCCGGCCAGGCCGACGTCGACGCCTCGCTCGCCGGCTTCATCCAGCTGGAGCCAGGCGGAGACCTGGCCACTCACGGCGACCTCCGCATCATGGTCCTGGAGGTCTATAACCAACAAACCACGAGCGGCCGGCGTGCCGGCGTGCTGGTGCACACCACCGACCCGAACAATCCGTTCAAGTCGCAGTCCGTCGATTTTCGGGCCGCCGACAGCGGACCCTATTCCAACCCCGACAAGTTGAGGGACCTGATCGCCGCGTCCAAAGGCGGCGCCGTACAGGGGGAAACCCAGGAACAGACCGCTCGGCGCTATGCGAATATCTTCAACTTGCCCGTGGACGACGTCACGGCGATGCAAACGGGCGACATCGGTGAGCTCACCAATCTAGGCATCGCCCATGTCGAGCAACTCAAGTCCGATACGGTTGCGACCGTCGATGAGATGCTGGCGGACTCGCAGGAGGAGATCCGCAGCGTCGACATCGCCCTGGCCAGGGTCAACGCATGGCGCAAGCTCTATCAGTTCGACGCCACTGCGTTCGCCAGTTCGGTCGGCTCGGTGCTCGGCCGCGAACTGGCTGGCGACAACCAGATCGCCCAGATCATCGGCTCCGCCGCCTTGTCGACCTTGTTTGTCAACATCGCCGACAGCTTAACCCAAGGCGCCGCCGATACCGGGACCGAACTCCTGCCCGACGCCTTGCGCGGGGCGACCAGTTCCACCTTCTATGAAAACCTGCGCAGCGAGGGGATCGGGGCGATCAGCTCCTACCTAGTGGGGGAGGTCTTCGCCGCGGTTGGGGCCAGGGGCACGATCGCGGAAGGCGTCCAAAGCGTCAGCACCAAGGTTGTCAGCCAGATCATCACCAACCTGACGACGCCGTCGCATTTCGTGAACGCCGCGGGCGAGGTCGTGGCCGAGGGCTCTCCAGGCGCGATCCCCAAATACGATTGGAAGGCGGGGATCGACCAGGCGTTCCTGGCCTCGGCCGCCGCCTCTTTCATCGGCGGCAAGCTGGCTGACTCCATCCATCAGTTCGACACCAAGGGCGGTCAGATCGGCGCGGCCATCGGTCAGAGCTATGGTTCCATACTGGCGGCGAACTACCTGGCCGCCGCGGGCGTCACGCCGGTAACGTTCGCCATCGCCGTGGTCGCCATCATCGCCTACAAGCTGCTGGGCGGCGCCATCGGATCATTGTTCGGCGGCAAGCCGAAAGCCGAGGCGACCCTGTCGCTGGATTTCCGCAACGAACGGTTCGCCGTGTCGGGCGCCAAGGCCAAGAACGGCGCAAGCCCCGAAAGTGCGTCCAGTCTCGCCGACTATGTCGGAAGCTTCCTAAACCAAGCTCTGGACGCCGCGGGCGGCCATATCGTCCAGCTCACCAACACCCGAGTGGTTTTCGGTATCGAGGGCAAGAAGTACTTCTTCCGCGACGGGGCCACGGTCTTCAAGTCCAGCAATATGGACGACGTGGTCCGCAACAGCAGTCACGCAATCCTGAACAGCCTCGTCGGCTTGATCGCCGGCGGCGACATTTACGTGAAGCGGGCCCTGGCCACGATCGCCGCGCAGCCGGTGCAGCGCTTCGATCTTCAATCGGTGACCGGCGCGATCGCCATCGCCGGCGACTATGTCAACTACCTGAACAATTCGGTGCAGATAGACGGCATCGTCAATAACAACACCGATAGCGCCTTCACGGCGGGTTGGGCGATCACCTTGGCCAGCGCCGCCGAACTCGGCATCGACCGGCGCGGCTACACAGACTGGATCGGGGGCTGGAATCTCTATCTCGACGAGGCCTTCGACTATGTGATCGACGGCGGCAGCGCGCCTCCCTCGCGCTTGTGGGTGGGTCTGGACAACGGCGAGCGGCTGTTTGCCTTGCTGGACGACCTTGGCAACGTCATCGACGCCTTCGGCGACACCATCGACAGCACCGCTAAGGTGCGGGTGTCTGGAACCGGCGGAACCGATCTCATCCAGATCACCGGCGATCTGCTGCAGAACACCGCGGGCGTGACCGTCCGCCCGAAGGCGAACCAGGAGGCCGCGGCGTTGACCGCGCCGTACAAGATCGGCATCGCAGCCCTGATCGACGCCGGCGACGGCGACGACGTCGTCCGTGCCGGCGACCTCGGCAACGACGTGCTCGGCGGGGCCGGGAACGACAGGATCGTCGGCGGCAAGCTGGACGATTGGCTGTTCGGCGAAGACGGCGATGACGTGCTGTTCGGCGGCGACGTGGTCGGCGCCGGGATCATTTCCATGGGGGCGCTCAACGCGTTCCCGAATATCCAGGAACCCGACTACGAACTGGTGGTCAATGCGGCGACCGCCGTGACCGTCGACGGCGGCAACGGCGATCTGCTGGACGGCGGGGCGGGCAACGACCGCCTGTATGGCGGCAAGGGTTCGGACTGGCTGAAGGGCGGCGAAGGCGACGACCTGCTGGTCGGCGGGGCCGGCGGCGACATCCTCGAGGGCGGGAAGGGCGACGACCAGCAGGTCGGCGCCGCGGCCGGGATCCTCGGCGGCGCGGGCTCGGACCAATATGTGTTCGGCTACGGCGACGGCGCCGACGTGCTGTTCGACGAGTCCGATCCGGCCGGGGTCGCCGGTTCGAGCGGGGACAGCCTCTACACGCGGATCAGCCAGATCAACGCCGGGAGTCTGACCCGAAATTGGGCCGGCGGCGGCAGCTATGAGGTCGACGGCTCGGTGAAGGGCGGCGAGGACGCGATCGTGTTCGGCGCGGGCGTCACGATGCAGAACCTGGTCATGAAGCGCTCGGGCACGACCGCCGCGCCGGGCTCGGACCTGATCATTCAGCTGACCGCCGACGATCCGGCCGGGACCCAGGTCAACGGCCATCCGGCTCAGGTCCTCACCGGCGACAGCCTGACGATCAAGGACTGGTTCGAGAGCACCCGCAAGGTCGAGTGGCTGCGCTTCGCCAACGGCGACGACATCCGCATCGGCGACATCACCTCCTACATCATCGGCGTGGCGGGCGCGTCGGTGATCCTGGGCACCAACGGGGCCGACTGGATCGTCGGCACGGACGGCGCCGACAAGATCTACGGCCTGAACGGCGACGACTTCGGGTTCGGCGGCCTGGGCAACGACCTGGTGTCGGGCGACGCCAATAACGACCTGGTGTCGGGCGGCGGCGGCGAAGACATCGTGATCGGCGGCGCGGGAAATGACACCGTGCTGGGCGACGGCGGGTACGACCACCTGCTGGGCGGCGCGGGCTCTGACCTCCTGGCGGGCGGCAAGGGCGCCGACCGGATCGTCACCGGGGCCGGCAACGACGTGATCCGCTACGCGCGCGGCGATGGTCAGGACGAGCTGATCGACGAGATGGTCGATAACTGGGATCTGGTCTGGCAGGACGGCGTCTACGTCAACGGCTACAGCCTGGGTCCCAACGGCACGGTCGGCAAGACCACGGGCAACATCCAAGGGACGGCCACCACCGTCTATTTCGACGGCTCCAAATGGATCAACGGCGCCGACTACGACTATGACGCGGCCACCCGCACCCTCAAGCGCCACATGGGCGCGGTGAACGGCGTGATCGGAGTCAATTCCGGCACGGACACTCTGGAATTCGCGGTCGGGATCGACATTCAGGACCTGCTGCTGCGCCGGGTCGGCAACGACCTGGAGATCACCGTCTCGGACGTCGACGCCACCAGCGGCTTCGACGGCACCGGCGACACGATCCGCATCCGCGACTGGTGGTCCAACACTACGGGCGCCGAGCTGCGGCCGATCGAAAAGTTCAGCTTCGTGGCCACTGGCGCGGCGCTGATGAGCGGCTACACCATGGTGGCCGGCGCGACCGACGGGGCCGACTCCCTGACGGCGGCGGCCACCAGCAGCTGGATCACCGGCGGAGCCGGCGACGACCTCCTGACCGGCGGGGCGGGCCAGGACATCCTGAGCGGCGGCGACGGCGCCGACAAACTGCTGGGCGGCTCCAGCACCGACTATCTCTATGGCGGGGCCGGAGACGACAGCCTCGACGGCGGCGCCGGCGCCGACCTGCTGTTCGGCGGCGCGGGAACCGATCTGGCCTCCTACGCCTCGAACGGAACCACGGCCATACGCGCCTATTTGGGGGCGACCTTCGCCAATGGCGGCGCCGCTTTCGGCGACGTCTATTCCAGCATTGAGGGCGTCGAAGGCGGCCAAGGCGCGGACCGGCTCGGCGGCGACGCCGCCGACAACATCGTGCGGGGCGGGCTGGGCAACGACAATCTCTGGGGCGGGGCGGGGAACGACACCTACGAATTCAATCGCGGCGACGGGACGGACAGCATCCGCGAGGGCGCGCTGGAGCTCGAGGAGATCGTCGACAAGAACGGCGTTCTCAATGCCGCCTTCACGACCTCTTGGCAGCTGATGCGTTTCGGACCGGCCACCGGCGTGACCGGAGACTACTATCAGTATCAGCTGACCGTGACGCGCACCGCCGACGGCGAGGTGGTCTATCAGAGCCGCGACGGCGTCGACTTCCTTTACACCACGACCCAGGCCGCGGCGGCCTCAAGCGCATGGCCGTATGCGAACAGCCAGTGGAAGACCGGCGCGTCGCGCACCGGCAATGGCGTGCAAACCGTGGCGGAACGGATCACGGCCGGAGACGGCGGCAGCGACACCCTGGCCCTGGGCCCGACGATCAGCCTTTCGGATCTCACCGGCTTCCGAGGGACCAACTACCTCAAGCTGACGATCGACGCGTCCAGCGCCGTGGCTCTGTACGATCAGACCCTCGCCGACCGCGGCGTCGAAACCCTGCAGTTGGCCGACGGCCTGACCGTCGATCTGACCAAGATCCGCCTCGGGACCGAGGCCGCGACGGCCGACGGCGACTTCATGCTGGGATCCACCAGCAACAACACGCTCAGCGGGCTGGCCGGCGATGACGTTCTCTCCGGCGGCGGGGGCAACGACATACTCGACGGCGGAGCCGGCGACGACACGCTGGAAGGCGGAACCGGCGCGGACACGCTGAACGGCGGCACGGACAGCCAGACCGACGGCCTGGCGGTCGGCGCCAGCTACGGCGACACCATCCGCTATGTGAGTTCGGTCGCGGCCGTGGCCATCGACCTGTACGCCAGGACCGCCTTGGGCGGCGACGCCCAGGGCGACATCATCGGCGCGGTCAACACCGTCGCCACCATCGAGAACGTGGTCGGCTCCGACGCCTATGGCGACCAGCTCAGCGGCGACGGTCGTCTCAACCGGCTGTTCGGTCTTGGCGGCGATGACGTCCTCGACGGCCGGGCCGGCGACGACGTGCTGGTGGGCGGCGCCGGCGACGACACCCTGTACGGCGGCGACGGCGACGACGCCCTGTCCGGCGAGGACGGCTACGATCAGCTCTACGGCGGGACCGGCAAGGATCTGCTGAGCGGCGGCGCGGGCGGTGACTCGCTGGGGGGCGGCGACGGCGACGACCAGCTGTCGGGCGATGACGGCGGCGACTCGCTGTGGGGCGGCGACGGCCTGGACACCCTGGGCGGCGGCGCGGGCGCGGACCTGCTCTATGGGGAAGCCGGCGACGACAAGCTTGTCGGCGGCGAAGGCGACGACCGATTGAACGGCGGCGACGGCGACGACATCCTGGTCGGCGAGACCGGCTCTGACTGGCTCGACGGCGGCCTCGGCGACGACGTCTATGCCTTCGACGCCAACAGCGGCTCCGATGGCATTATCGACGCGTCCGGCACCAACCACATCACCATCAGCGGCGTGACCTCGGACCAGATCTGGCTGACGCGATCGGGCGACGATCTGGCGATTCTCGTCGGCGGCTCCAACACGATACGCATCTTTGGCTACTACGCCGCCACTGACGCGAGCCGAGTGAAGGACATTATCCTGGACGGTGCGACGCTGTTCCTGGCGCACGCCCAGCCGCTGATCGATGCGATGACCACCTGGTCCACCTTTCCGACAATGTCGGATCGGGCCGCCGTCCTCGCCCAGGCCGCTCCGTACTGGCACGTCGGCGGCAAGGCCGCGCCGGTGGCCTCGGACCAGACCCTGACGATCAACGAAGATCAGGCGATCTCCGGCCAGGTCGGCGCCATCGACGACGACGACAACATCACCGGCTACACCCTGATCAGCGGCCCGACGCTGGGGGCGCTCAGCCTCGACACGGCGACCGGCGCGTGGAGCTACGTTCCGGCCGCCGACATCAGCGGCGCTGACCAGTTCGTGATCGAGGTCAAGGACGCCGACAACCACGCCGTTCGGCAAACGGTCTCGGTGTCCATCGCGCCGGTCAACGACGCGCCCCGCGACGTGACCGCGCCGGGCCCGCTTTCGCTGCTGGAAACGGCGGGGGTCACCTCGCTGGGCGTCTTCTCGGCCACGGATGTCGATGATCCGGCCTCGAGCCTGGTCTATGCGCTCGAGGACACGGCCGGCGGGCGGTTCGAGATATCGGCGACGGGCGAACTGAAATTCACCAACGGGGCCACGATCGACCATGAGGCGGCGCACAGCCACATGATCGCCGTGCGGGTGACCGATCCGCATGGGGCCTACGTCATTGTCCCCTTCGAGGTGACGATCGAAAACGTCAACGAACGACCCGATGCGGCGTTCAAGACCTCGACCGACATTTGGGTCACCGAAAACGCCAACGGCGGCCCGGCCTTGCCGACCACGCCGGTGGCGGTGTTCGCCTTGAGCGATCCAGACGATCAGGGCGCGCCAACGCCCTCGGTCCAACTGCGGTTGGCGTCCGATCCAAAGAACCTGTTGCAGGTGGTCGGCAACACCGTCGTGCTGCGGCCCGGCGTCGTGGCCGACTTCGAGACCCTGGCGCCCGGCTACACCTTACAGGACCTGGATGGCGACGGCGGCTTGGAGTTCGTCTACGCCTACACGGTCGAAGCCTGGGACGGTCAACTGGCGTCCACCGCCAAGACCACCGGCTTCCTGACGGTCGAGGACTATAACGAAACGCCCGCGACGCCGACGTTCAGCGACAAGGTGACCTCCATCGCCGAACGGGACAACCCGATCGATGGCGCGACCGCGCCCGCCATCGTCGTGGCGACGGTGTCGGCGACAGACCCGGATCTGTCGCCACTCTTCGCCGCCCTACAATATTCGGTCGATGATCCAAATTTCGAGGTGGGAACCAAGACCGGCGGCGGTTTCGAATTGCGATTGAAGGCCGGCGCCGTGCTCAACTTCGAGACGGCCTCGTCGATCACCGTCAGGGTCAAGGCGACCGACAAGAACGGCGCGGGGAGAACCTCGGCCGAGCGCTCGATCACCTTCACCGTCAGCGACCAGGACGACTACTGGTACGGAGACAAGGTCCCCGACGCTCTCAACGACACGATAGCCGGCGGGCAAGGTCGCGACCTGATCTACGGCAAGACCGGCGACGACACGCTTTCGGGCGGCGCGGGCAATGATCTGCTCGATGGCGGTGACGGCAACGACACGCTGTCGGGCGGCGACGGTCTTGACAGCCTGATCGGCGGGGCGGGCGACGACAATCTAGACGGCGGCGCCGATAACGACACGCTGACCGGCGAGGCGGGCGTTGACGTGCTTTCCGGCGGGACCGGCGCGGACACTCTGATGGGGGGAGCCGGCAACGACTTCCTCTACGGCGGCGCGGACTACGACGTCCTGTATGGCGACGCGGGCGATGATCTGCTCGACGGCGGCGACGGCGTCGACACGCTGTCGGGCGGCGACGGCAATGACACCCTCGTCGGCGGCCTGGGCAACGATGCGCTGGTCGGCGGGGTGGGCGCCGATGTCCTGATCGGCGGCGCGGGCGCCGATCAATTCACCGGCGGCCTGGACGATGACACGGTCAGCTATGCGAACGCCGGCTCCGGCGTGAAGGTCAGCCTGGCCACGGGCGGCACGTTTGGCGACGCGGCCGGCGACACCTTCCTTGACGCCATCGAGATCCTGGAAGGCTCGGGCTGGGAGGACGAACTCCAGGGCTCCGGCGGCAACGACATCCTCAAGGGCGGCGACAGGAGGGATATCCTGCGCGGCGGCGCCGGCGACGATTTCCTCTACGGCGACGCGGGCGACGACGACCTCTATGCCGAGGACGGCAACGATCGCCTGTACGGCGGTCTGGGCGCCGACAAGCTGGTCGGCGGAACCGGTAACGACACCTACTATCTCAATGCCGCGTCCGGCCTCGACACGATCGAGAACTTCAATTCCGCGCCGGTGGATATCGACGTCATCGCCTACCAGGACAGCGACGTCGACCGCACCAAGCTGTGGTTCCGGCGCGATGTCGATGATCTGTTGATCGACGTGCTCGACACCGGCACGACGACGCGCGTGAAGAATTGGTTCACCCCCCTCGTGGGCGGTTTCGACAACAAGATCGACTTCCTGTTCACCGGCCAGTTCGTCAGCAAGACCGTCAATGTCGAAGAGCTGGTCAAGCTGATGGCGCTCAACCTGCCCGCCGGCGTGCCGTCGGGCGGCAAGCCCACGCTGGGCCAATTCGACACCTTGCGCGCCAACAGCTTGTTCAACACCCAGTGGCAAGGGCTTTGGGACGGCAACGACAAGCCCGTCGTCTCGCCGATCGGCGATCTGACGCTCGGTGAGCGGCCGGCGAACGGCTACGCCACGCAGCAATTGTCGGTGTCGATCATCGACAATTTGCCCGCCGGCGCCACCTTGCAGGTGACGGCCGTCAGCGCCAGCGATCACGCGGTGAGCGACACGCGCTTGGTCAGCATTCTGACCGGCTCGGCGGTCAGCGGGACCGGCGAGGCGACGATCAACTTCACGCCGGTCGACTACGCCAGCGGCGTGTTCGACGTCCGGGTGGTCGCCCTCGACCAGGGGGGGCTGCTCAGCGACCCGCGGTATTTCCGGATCACCATCAATCCGGTCGCCAACACGCCGGTCATCGGCACGCTCTCCGCCGTCTCCGGAACCTTCAACGGCGGGGCGACCATTCCGCTGACCTTGCCCATCGATACGCCGGACGGTGATGGTTCGGAGTATGTGAGGGTGGAGCTGCGGGGAATTGACCCCGGCGTGACCTTGAGCGCGGGCGCCCCCTCCGGGACTGGCGCGAATATCGTCTGGACCCTGATCAAAGACCCGCAGATCGGGCGCAATGATCTGGCGAACCTGACGCTGCGCAGTACGGATCCGACCTGGTTCAAGGACCTGACCATCGGCGTCACCGCCTATGGCGTCGAACGGATCACCGCGCTCAATCCCACCGAGATCAGCAGCGTGGCCGCGACGGCGTCGTTCAACGTCGCCATCAACGCCGCGCCCTCGACGATCACGTCGACGACGCTCCATGTCCGGGAGGATGCGGCGCCGGGAACCTCGACCGTCGTCGGCAGCTTCTCGGCGATCGACAAGGACAATGATCCGCTGAAGTACAGGTTGGTCAACAGCAGCGGCCAGGCGGTGACGGGCGGCCCGTTCGCGCTGTCGCTGGGCGGCCAGCTGACGCTCGCCGCGCCGGTCGATTATGAGGCCGCGATCAGCTACGGGATCTATGTGACCGTGTCGGACGACAAGATCACGTCAGGCCCGCAATACTTCACGGTGGCGATCGATCCGGTCAACGAAAACCCCAATGTCCCCACGCTGATCAATCAGGCCCAGAGCGAGCGCGATGAAGGCGCCGCCCTTGACACCTTGGTGGCGACCTTCACCCGCACCGATCCGGACATGACGGCGACGATGACGACGCCGCCGTCGCTGGAGAGCTACGATCCCGACAACCTGTTCCAGATCGCGCCAAACACCAACGAACTGCATCTGAGGGCCAATGCGAACATCGATTTCGAGACGCTGAAGGCCAACGCCGGAGACGGCTGGCACCGGCTCGACACCGCCGGCAGACTGGCGATCCGAGTCGATGTCCGCGCGGTCGACGCGGCCGGCGCCGGCAGCCTCTGGACCTCGCTCTGGTACGTGATCAAGGACGTGAACGAGAAGCCCGGGATCCCGGCCGTCGATGCCGCGGGCTCGATCCTCACCGAAGGCGTGCAGACCAATACAGACCTGGGGACCGCCAAGGCGCCCGATCCGGGCAAGCCCCTGGATCCGGAAGGCGGCTCGGTCACCTTCGCGGTGGCGTTCAATCTCTTCGATTGGCTGGAAGTTCCGACGAACAGCAATGTTCTGCGAATGAAGGCCGGTACTAACATCGACTATGAATGGTTGAAGTCGCTGACCACCGCCAACTACGCCAATATCAATGATTGGCGAACGCTGAACAATGATCTCGATGGCGATGGTCTGAAGGAGATTGGCCTCCTGGCGGCCGTGGCCGCGAAGGACGCCGCCGGCAATACGTCGGACCCGGCATGGCTCTGGTATTACGTCGAGGACGTCAACGAGAAGCCGTCCGTTGCGACCATTTCTCAGTCCATCACCCTGATCGGCGAGAATGCGGCCGACCAGGTCTTCGCCAGCTACTCGGCGAACGATCCCGAGGGCGCGCCGCTATCGTACGGCGAGGCCTTCGATCCGCTGGATCTGTTCTACATGGCCGGCAATCAATTGCATCTGCGGGCAAATCTCGACTTCGAAACCCTGTCCGCGGGCATACCCGCCGGCGGCGAATGGTGGCGGTATAACACCGTCATCAATGGCCAACGCGTAGCCGCCTTCGCCGTCGCGGTGACGGCGAGCGACGGGGTGAACACCAGCCAGGATCCCACCTGGGCCTGGGTCCAGATCGCGGACACCAACGAGGCGCCGAGCCTGACCCTCGAAACTCAAGGCGACGGCGCGGTCCATGCCTCCGAGGCGCTTTCCTGGGCCGGTCCTGGACAAACCTTCGGCAAGTTCTACGTCAGCGACCAAGACCTCGGCGACAACTGGTCCGTGTCCGTCAACGACGGCGGACTGAACATCTTCAGCGCATCCCTCCTGAAGAACGGCGACGGCAGCTACTACCGTGAAGGCGGCAAGGTGGTCGGACAGTTCATCGTCCACGGCGTCATCGACTATGAAGCCACCACCGCCTACGCCGTGACCCTCGATGTCTGGGACAACGGCGGCGCACACGCCACCGCTCAGCCCATGCCGGTCACGATCAAGATCGACGAGGTGAATGACGCGCCCGTCCAAAATCCAAATGGTGTTGTTCAGACGGTCGGTTATGTCGGAACCGATCAGCAGTTCTTCTACAGCGCCAGGATTAACGCGATCGATCCCGACAGCCCCCAGGCCTTTACCTGGAAGGTCAAGAATGTCGTGGGTTATGGGGGCAGTTTTTCGCCGCCGGCTATTGGCACGACCGTGACCGGCGCCTCTTTCGATTTCCTGCTCTACAGGGTCTCGCGCAACTACGGAAACCCTCAGTTCGCGAGCTACGATCTGGAATTGGAGGTGAAGGACGACAGAAACGGCTTGTCCACGGCGACGTATCACGTGGCGAGCGGGGGCTATAGCCGCATCGCGCCAATCGTGCTCGACCTCGATGGCGACGGCGTCACCTTGACGGAGTTGGACGGGAACAACGTCTGGTTTGATCAGGACGGCGACGGGGCCTTTGACCAGACCGGCTGGATAGGAGCGGGCGACGGCCTGCTCGTGCTGGACCGCAACCACAACGGCAAGATCGACGACGGCTCGGAGATACGCTTCTCGACCGATGAAGAAAGCGCGGTCTCGGATCTCGAGGGTCTTCGCGTATACGACACCAACGCCAACGGATTCTTCGACAGCGAAGACGAGGCCTACGGCGACTTCCAGGTCTGGCGCGACGTCAACAGCAACGGCGAAAGCGAGGACGGCGAACTGGTGTCGTTGGCGCAGCTTGGCGTCTCGGCGATAAATCTGACGCTGACCACCTCGGGGCAAGCGCCGGATCCCCTGCACAACCATATCTACGGCACGACGGAATTCATCCGCGCGGACGGAAGCGCCGGGCTCGTCGGGGACGTCATGCTGGCCTATCAGGGCGCGCCGACGATCACGCTTGTGGAGCCCGCTTCCGCGCCGGACGAAACCCAATTGTTGCCGCCGGTGGTGATCGATCTGGACGGTGACGGCGTCGAACTGGTGGCGCGCGCCCGATCCACGATCAGCTTCGACGTGTCGGGCGACGGCGTGCTCCGGCGCACCGGTTGGGTTGCCGCCGACGACGCCTTCCTGGCGCTCGATCGGGATGGCGACGGCAAGATCACGAGCGGCGCCGAAATCTCGTTCGTGGGCGATCTGGAAGGCGCGGTTTCCGATCTCGAAGGCCTTCGCGCCTTCGATACGGACGAGAACGGCTTCCTCGACGGCGGCGACGCGCGGTTTGACGCGTTCCGGATCTGGCAGGACAAGAATCAGGACGGCGTCAGCCAGGCCGATGAGCTGCACAGCCTGAGCGACCTCGGCTTCCAGGCGCTGAACCTGACCCGGACCCTGACCGGGGCCGGTTTGGACTCGACCGGCGAGAACGTGCTCTACGCCACGTCCGACCTGGTCAAGGCGGACGGCTCCCGCCTCGCGGTCGGCGACGTCATGCTGGCCTTCGGCGAGGGACATCCGCTCGTCGGCCTTCAGGACGACAGGGCGGGCGACAGGGACGACGATCGGTTCGACCGGTTCGAACGCAAGTACGGCTCGCGCGGGAAGGTCTTCGATACGGCGCTCGCCGACTCCTCGGCCTCCAGCCCGTCGGACGATCTGGACACGATCGACCGCACCGCCGAATCCACCAAGCCCAAGCCGGCGAAGTCGCCCAAGCCGGCGTCCGACGGCGGCGAAAGACGGGCCATCCGGCCCAGGGCCGAGCCGCTGTCGTCTTCGTCGGCGGACGACGGCCTGCCCGCCGCCCTCGCGCCGCGGTCCTGGTCGCGGATCGATCTGGCCGGCATCCTCGACGCGGCCGCGACCGCGCCCTCGGGCCTGGCGGCGATCGACTATGACGCCATGTTGGCCGGGGCCTCGCCCTCGGCGGTGGACGCCAACCTGGCCCTGGCCCAGCAGACGCGCCTGCGGATGATCCAGGCCATGGCGGGCTTCTCGCGCGAGGGCGCGGCCGACCTGGGCCCCGACGCCTGGCGGCAAGGTCATGCCCAATCGCTCGCGCTGCTCACGGCGCTGCCCGATGTCCGGTCCGGTGGATGATCGACGTCGAACCCGGGTGACCTCGCAAGAACGCCCCAGACAGTTCATCCGGACTGGCTGGGGCGCGGCCCTTCACAGCGGATAAGATCATCGAGGTTTTGACCGCCCGATAGTCCCGGACTCCCACGGAGTCCCAGGCGGAAGGTCTAGCGCGGCAGGGGATTGTCCACGTTGAGCCTTCGGCTCTCTAAGGCGAAGGCCAGAGCTTCCGAATCCTTCCCGGGCCGCCGGTGAAGTGTCTGGAAATCCGCCGTTCGGCGATCACTGTTATCCAGCTAAGATTTGGGTCATACTCAGCCATGAGGTGGGCCGACGCCACGCAGGTGGCGGGAGGGGTTTCTTGCGAGTTCTGTTCAGAATGCATCGCGCCGTCATGGGCGTGAGCGCAATGGCGTGTCTGGGCTCGGCCCTGCTCGTCGCGGCCCCGGCGGCCGCCCAGGTGGCCCTGCCGTCCCGCCAGGAACTGGATCCGGCCCGCGCGGCCCCGATCGCGGCCGCGCCGCGCGGCGACCTGTTCAAGGGCGTCGAGGCCGGGCCCTGCGCCTTCCGCGACAGCCCCATCAAGGTCACCCTGAAGGCGGTCGAGTTCCACGGCGCGACGTCCGGAGAAAGCGGGGGCGGCGCCCTGGCGCTGTCGGACCAGGCCCTGGCCTCGACCTATGCCGAGTTCATCGGCCGCGAGGCGCCGCTGAGCGTGGTTTGCGACATCCGCGACCGGGCTGCGGCGCTGTATCTGCGGCGCGGCGTTCTGGCCAGCGTGGTCATTCCCGAACAGAAGATCGCCGACGGGCGGCTGACCCTGACCGTGGTCGAGGCGCGGATCGCGGCGGTGAACTATCACGGCGACGCCGGCCCGGCCCAGAAGCAGGTCGCGCGCTTCCTCGACCATCTGCGCGGCATGGCGCCGTTCGATCTCGACGTCGCCCAGCGCTACCTGCTGCTGGCCTCCGACGTGCACGGTGTGCGGATCCAATCGGTGCTCAAGCCCTCGCCGGTCGGCCAGGGCGCGCTGGACCTGGACATCGCCATTTCCCGAGACGCCGTCGACGGCTCGGTCGTGGCCCAGAACTACGGCTCCAAGACCGTCGGCCGCGACCTGACCCTGGCGCGGCTGGACCTCAACAGCTTCACCGCCCTGGGCGAGCGGACCTCGATCCTCGCCTACGGCACGCTGTCCAGCGACGAGCAGCAGGTCGTCCAGGTGGTCGAGCGCTTCTTCATCGGCGGGGACGGCCTGGCGGCCGACCTATCGGGCTCCTGGGCCTGGACCCGGCCGGGCGACGTCCTCAAGCCGCTGGACCTGGAGGGCGAGTCGTTCGCCGGCGGCGTCCGCCTGACCTATCCGCTGATGCGCCACCGCCGCCACAACCTCAATATCGGGGCCGGCCTGGACGTGATCGACCAGAGGGTCGAGTTCGGCGGCGGCGCGGCCGTGCTGACCGACGACCATCTGCGGGTGTTCTTCGTCCGGCTAGACGGCCACTACGCGCCGGCCGGCCTGGCGGCCAATTCCGTGGCCATGACGGGCGTGCTGGAACTGCGCCAGGGCGTGCACGGCCTGGGCGCCAGCCGTTACGGCGAACCGACCGCCTCGCGCTTCCTGGGCGAGCCGGACGCCACGGTGACGCGGGCCGAGGGCGAGATCGGCGGCCGCGCGGGACCGATGGTCGGCAAACTGAAGGTCGCCTGGCAGCACGCCGACGATCCGCTGCTGTCCTATGAGGAATACGGGGTCGGCAACCTGACGGTCGGGCGGGGCTACGACCCGTCGGTGATCTCCGGCGACCGCGCCGTCGCCGCCTCGGTCGAGGTCAGCACCGTGCCGCTGCCGCTGGCCGGAGGCCGCGCCGCCTGGCGGCCCTACGCCTTCTACGACACCGCCGAACTGACCAATCTCGGCTTCGGGGCGGGCAAGCTGGACCTGGCCTCGGCGGGGGTCGGCGTCCGCGCCCAGGTCGCCTCGCGGGTGGCCTTCGACCTGACCTGGGCCAAGCCGTTCGACAGTCCGTTCGGCGTCGGCGACGAGCCGCCGTCGCGCGTCCTGATCTCCCTGTCCGCCGCGTTCTAGTCTCCGGAGCGTCCCCCATGACCCCGTCCCAGATCCGCTCGATCCTCCCTCGCACCGCCCCGCGCTCGGCGCGACGGACCCGTCTGCTGGCGGCCTCGGCCCTGTGCGGCGTGGCGACGCTCCTGGCCCAGCCGGCGCTGGCCCAGACCCTGCCGGGCATCCCGGGCGGCGGCAGCATCACGGTCTCCACGGGCGGCTCGGCGCCGGTGATCACCGCGCCCAACGCCAACACCCTGGACATCGACCTGAACGCGCCCCACACGGTGATCAACTGGTCCAGCCTGCATGTCAGCGGCGCCGACGAGATGGACTTCCACTTCGACGCCGCCAGCGACATCGTCCTCAACAAGACCACGACCCAGATCGCCATCGACAGCGGCGCCGTGGTGACCGGCAAGGTCGGGGCGTCGACGGGCGGCAATATCTGGTTCTATTCGCCACAGGGCGTGATCGTCTCGCCCGGCGCGACCATGACCGCCGGTGGCTTCCTGTTCAGCCGAGGATCGGCGATTGTCGACGCCACGTTCGTCGACGCCGCCGATCCGCTGGCCAACCTGCGCGCCGCCACCGACGCCCTGATCCGGATCACGACGATCAGCACGGCGACCAGCGCGTCGATCGACGCCAGCGGCAATGTCCTGCTCTCCGCCTCGAGCGGCGGCCTGAACGTCGCCATCGCCGAAGGCGCCACGGTGGGGGTGAGCACCACTTCGGGTTCGATTACCGTCAGCGAAGCCACGGCCGCCACCGGCGCGGCCTCGGTGACGGCCGGCGGCCCTGGCGCGACCGTCACCGCGATCACGGGCGCGACCGGCGTCACCGTCTCTTCGGGCTCCAACACCTCCGTCGGTTCGGCCACCACCACCACCTCGGGCGACATCGTCCTCGGCAGCGGCGGCTCGGTGTCGCTGACCCTGGGCAATTCGGCGCGCGACACCCTGCTCACCGCCCCGATCATCTTTCTGAGCACCCTCGACGCGGGGCGCGACGCCATCCTGACCGGCGACACCGGAGTCACGGTGACCAACCGCATCTTCGCCGGCGACGACATCGAGCTGACCGCCTCCAACGGCGACATCACGGCCGGCGGCGCCTTCCTGAAGTCGACCGGCCTGGGCGCCGGCGACGACGCGCACATCCTCCTGCGTTCCGACACCGGCGCGGTCACCGCCACCAACACGCTCCAGACCCAAGGGACCGGCGCGCGGGCCGGCGACGTCACCGTCCAGGCGGCGACGACCGCCAGCGCCGGCGCGACCACCGCCACCCGCGACGTGAAGGTGACCGGCGTCACCGCCAGCCTGACCAACGGTTCGGCGGCGCGCGACCTCTTCGTGACGGCCACGACCGGCGGCGCGACGGTGACCACCGCGGCCACGGCCGGCGACGACGTCGAGGTCACCGCGACCACCGGCGCGGTCTTGGCCAGCGGCGCGACGCTGAGGTCCACCGGTGTCGGCGCCACCGACGACGCTCACGTTCTGGCGCGATCGACCGGCGGCGCGGTCAATGTCGGCACGGCGCAGAGCCAGGGCGCCGGCGCGGCCGTGGGCGACATCACGATCGACGCCGCCACCACCGCGACCCTGGGGACGGGCAGCTCGACCCGCGACCTGTTCCTCGCGGACGCCACGGGCCTGACCCTGACCGGCAACTACGGCGCCGCCGGAACGGTCTCGCTGACCGCGTCGGCCGGCGGCATCGTCCAGAGCGGCGGCGTGATCACCGCCGACATCCTGACCGCGCAGAGCGACGGGGGCTTCAGCGCCACTCGCGCCAACCTGGTGAACAAGCTTGGCTCTGTCCAGGACAGCGCGTCGGCCGATGTGGCCTTCTCCAACGCCCAGGCGCTGTCGATCACCGACACCGTCTCCGGCGGCGGCGACATCGACATCACCACCACGGCGGGCGTCCTGACGCTGGCCGCCAACGCCCAGGTCATCGGGCAGGGCGACGTCACGCTGACCGGCGACGGCGGCTTCACCGCCATCCCCAGCGTGAGCGGCACGTTGCAGGGCTCCAATGTCATCGTGACGGCGATGACCGGCGACGCGCTGGTCGACCACGTGTTCGTCACGGGGGGCGGGGGGGCGGCGTTGGTGCAGGCCTTGGCGGGGGCCGCGACCCTGCGCAACGTGCTCGTCGACGGCGCCGTCGACCAGATCCAGGTCGTGGCGACCGGAACCGCGACCCTGGGCGCCGACAGCCAGGCGGGGATCGTCGCGCACAACAGCGTCGACCGACTGAGCGGCAGCCTGACCTATCTCGTCGTCTCCCTGGACGGCGACGCGCGGGTGTTCCTCGACAGCCTGGACGCCGACCTGGGCTCGGTCAGCGCCAACGCCGCCACCGGAACGGCGTCGGTCGGCGTGGCGGACGGCTTCACGGTGGACGCGGTCGGCGGCCACAACGTCTTCCTCAGCGCCGGCAACGGCGTGATCGCGGCCAACACCGTCACGGTCGGCGGCGGCGACTACACCGCCGAGGCCCAGGACTGGGGCGGCAACGTCCTGGCCCCGGCGGGCGTGATCCGCGACCTGTCGGTCATCGACACGGCCGGCGGCCTGGCCCTGACCAACGCCCTGACGGCCACCGGCGACCTGTCGCTGTCGTCGGCCGGCGTGCTCGGCGCCGCCGACGCCCTGGTCGCGGGCGGCGACATCGACGTCACGGCGACGGAGGACATCGATCTGGTCTCGGCCGAGGCGGGCGACGACATCACCGTCACCGCCACCGGCGGCGGCGCGATCCTGCGCAAGGCCGTGCTGACCGGCGCGGGCACGGGCCGCGATCTCGCCATCGCCGCCCTCGACGACGCGGTGCTGGGCGATCCTCTCTTCTCCGCCATCACCGCCGACAATACCTTCAGCCGCACGGGCGGGAGCACGGGCGCGGCGACGGTCATCTCGGCCAGCGGCGACGCCCTGGTCCACCTCGACACCAGCGCCAAGCTCGACACGCTGGAGGGCGCGGGCGTCGACGTCACCATCGCCAGCGGCGCGGCGGTCATCGACACCCTCACGGCCCTGACCGACGACATCTATGTCGAGACGCTGGACGGCGCCTTGACCGTCGGCGCGGCCACGGCGAACACCGGCGACGTGGAGCTCTTCGCCGACGGCGGCGACCTGACGATCACCGGCTCGGCGCATGGCGACGGGCTGGTCCGCATCGGGACCGACGGCCTGCTGGACGGAACCTTGGCCAGCCTGATCTCCAGCAACGGCGACCTGGACCTGGAGGGCGGCGCGGTCGATGTCGGATCGCTGCAGGCCGACGGTGTGATCACGGCGACCGCCGACACCGGAAACATAGACGTCCAGTCCGCCCTGGCCGGCGTCGGGATTTCGATCGGCGGGTTCGGCGACGCCTTCGTCGGTACGGCCGAGGCGGATCAGGGCGTCTTCGTGGTGGCGGGCGGCGACGCGCTGGTCAATTTCGCCAAGGCCAACGATCCCGCCGGGTTCGTCATCGTGCATGGCGACGGCGACGCGACCCTGCGCGCGGGCGAGGCGCCGGACGGCATCCTGGTCGACGCCGTGAACAAGGCCACCTTCGGCGCGGACGACGCGGCGTCGGTGACCGCCGCGAACTATGTGGTCACCGACCCCACCTGCGGCTGCGGCGCCGGCGGATTGCAGGTTGTCTCCAGCGACGGCGACGCCGTGGTCAACATCAACTCGGCCAGCAACGGCGTCACCCTGGTCGCCGCCGCCGTCGACGGCGACGCGACCGTCTTCCAGAAGACCGGCGACCTGAAGATCGAGGAGCTGGCCGCCTTCAACATCACGCTGGAGGCCATGGCTGGCACGCTCGAAACCGGCTCCACCACCGTCAGCGGCGGCGACTACACCATCACGGCCCACGACTTCCTGGGCGACGCGCTGACCCCGATCCTGTTCTCCGGCGCGATCCACGACGTCGCCATCACCGACACCCTGGGCGACCTGGACCTGGGCAGCGCCGCCATCCACGCCGACCGCAAGCTGACCATCGTCGCCTCGAACGGGGCGGTGACCGGCGCGGGCCAGCTGGACGCCGGGATCGGGGCGCACGACGGCGCGGTCGACGTGACCGCCGACGCCATCAGCCTCGACGCGGTCGTGTCCGACGGCGACGTGAACCTGACCGCCGCGACCGGCGGGGTGAGCCTGGGGACCGGCGGCGGTCACGCCGACCACCTGCTCCACATCACCGCCCTGAACGGTGCCGTGGCCAGCCTGGGTCAGCTGGACGCCGGCCAAGGGGCGGGGGCGCACGACGGCGAGGTCAATGTGGCGGCCAACGCCATGACACTGAATGCGGTCCTGTCCGACGGCGACGTGAGCCTGAGCGCCGGAACCGGCGGGGTCAGCCTGGGCGGCGTCGTTCACGCCGACAACCTGCTGGCCGTCACCGCCTTGAACGGCGCGGTGACTGGCGCGGGCCAGCTGGACGCCGGCGACGTCGAGGTCACGGCCGACGCCATCGCCCTCGACACGGTGCTGAGCGGCGGCGATCTGGACCTGGAGGCCGGAACCGGCCTGGTGAACGTGGCGACCAGCGTCACCGTCGGCGACGCCTACGCCCTGACCGGCGGCGACTTCTCGGCCGCCGCCCTGGCGCCGCTGGGCGCCAAGGCCGGAGCCTGGACCATCCTGGACCAGGCCGGTGATTTCGACTTCAGCGGCAAGACCCTGCGCCACGGGGGCTCCATCGGCGTCACCGTGACCAGCGGCGACATCCTCGGCGGCGACATGACCAGCGACCTGGGCGGCATCTCCGTCGCGGCGCGTGGCGGACACCTGGGCGCGTTGTACGGCGGGGGCGGCGCGATCACGGCGACCGCCAGCGTCGGCGGCATGGCCGTGGATTCAGCCGACGCGCTGGCGGATGTCACGGTCCTGGGCGCGGCGGGCACGGCGAGCCTGGGCTCGGCGGTCGTGAGAGGCTCGGGAGCTCGCACTCTGACGGTCGTCTCGAACAGCGACGTGGTCCTGGGGGCCGCGACGTCCGGCGCGATCACCGCGGGCAACGTCTTCACCTCGACGGGGGGGAGCCTGACGATAGTGGCCTCGGCCCCGACGGGCAAGGTCGACGTCAATCTTGACCACACGACCAACGCCGGCCTGAACACGGTCTTTGGGCTCAACGGGGTCAAGATCAAGGTCGTCAACGGTTCGCACCAGATCGGCTTCGCTGGATCGACCAACGGCGGCGTCCAGATCGACGGCCCGACCGGCGCCTTGACCGTGTACGCCCTGACGGCAGGCGCGGCCTCGCGGGTGAACGGCGGCGGCGACACGCAACTGGTGTCGGCCGACGTCACCGGCGACCTGGCGGTGACGTCGGCCAGCGGCAATCTGCGGTTGGGCGACGCGACGCTCGGCGGGGTGATCGACGTCCGCGACGTGCTGTCCCTCAACGCCGCCACCGACATCGCCCAGCACGCGGCGCTGCACGCCGGCGTGCTGGACGTGACGGCGGGAACCGGCGCTGTCCTGCTCGGCGCCAACCAGATCTCCTACCTGGACGCGGTCACGGTCGGCGCCGGCGGCTTCGCGTTCAACAGCACCACCGGCTACGACCTGTACGGCGCGGTCAACGCCGTCGGCCAGACGGTGGACCTGCGTTCCGACGGCGCGATCGGCCAGGTCTCGACCGGGATCATCACCGCCCAGAAACTGACGGGCTGGGCGACCGGCGGAGCGACCTTCGGCGCCGCCAACCAGGTGGTCCAGCTGGGCGACTTCACCAACACCGGCGGCCTGCTGAAGCTGATCGACGGCCGGTCCCTGACCGTCGTCGGGACCGTCTGGAGCACGGGAACCGTGTCGCTGACCTCGCACGCCGGCATGACCTTCGCCGGCACGGGCCGGGTCCAGGCCGACGGGACGGGCGACGCGGCGATGCTGGCCTCGGATGGGGTGTTCACCAACGCCCGTGGGGCGGACGCGGTGACCGCCGCCAACGGCCGCTGGCTGATCTACACCCAGGCGGTGGGCGCGCCGCTCGGCTCGACGGCGGGCAATACGTTCAACGGCCTGGCTGGCAAGAGCTTCTACGGTTCGGCCTATGACTTCTCGAACGAAACCTTCGCCACGCCCGTCAACGCCGGCAACCGCTTCGTCTACGCCTACCAGCCGACCCTGACGGTGACGCCCGACAGCCGGACCGTGATCTATGACGGGACGATCCCGACGACCTCGGCGACGATCGCCGGCCTGGTCAACGGCGACCTGGCGGCCGACGCCTGGTCGGGCGCGCCCGCGGTCTCCGGCGCGACCAGCAAGGTCGTCGGGACCTATGTCCTGACCGCCGCCGCCGGCGGCCTGGCCTCCGACCTCAACTACGCCTTCGGCTATGGAACGGGTTCGCTGCGCATCGATCCCAAGGCCCTCACCGCCGTGCTGACCGCCAACACCAGGACCTATGACGGCACGACGGCGGCCACCGGCTCGATCGGCCTGACCGGCGTGGTGGCCGGTGACGCGGTCGGGGCCTCGGGGACCTACGCCTTCGCCGACAAGACCGCGGGGACCGGCAAGACGGTCACCGCGTCGGGCGTGGCCCTGTCGGGCGCCGACGCGGGCAACTACACGCTGACCTCGACGGCCGCCGGCACGGCCGACATCCTGAAGAAGGACCTGACCGGCGCGCTGACCGCCGACACCAAGACCTATGACGGCACGGTGGCGGCCACCGGCTCGATCGGCCTGACCGGCGTGGTGGCCGGCGACGCCGTCTCGGCCTCGGGCAGTTACGCCTTCGCCGACAAGAATGTCGGGACGGGCAAGACCGTGACGGCGTCCGGCTCGGTCCTGGCCGGCGCCGACGCCGGCAACTACAGCCTGACCAGCGTCAGCGCCGCCCTGGCCGACATTCTGCGGCGGCAGGTGACGGTGGCCGCCAACCCCCTGTTCAAGCCGTTCGGCCAGGTCGAACCCACCCTGACCTACCGCATCACCGTGGGCGACCTGGCGGCGGGCGACGCCTTCACCGGCGCCCTGGGACGCGAGGTCGGCGAGATCCCCGGCAGCTACGCGATCACCCGCGGGACGCTGGCCCTGTCGGCCAACTACGACCTGACCTTCACCGGGGCGGTGTTCACGATCAGGCCGCTTCCGTCGAACGAAGCGGGCGGCATGCCGGCGCTCAGGCATCTCACCCAGGCGCCGGACTTCATCCTGGACTGGGATCCGGAGTCCCACCTCACGACCGAGGGCGAGGGCTGCCTCGGCGAGGGCTGTCCGCCGCAGGGCGC
Source organism: Caulobacter sp. Root1455 (assembly GCF_001426905.1). Classification (GTDB taxonomy): domain Bacteria; phylum Pseudomonadota; class Alphaproteobacteria; order Caulobacterales; family Caulobacteraceae; genus Caulobacter. Next base: position 123,821 of record NZ_LMFQ01000001.1, on the reverse strand, counting down.
CATGTCCGGCGGCGGCAAGGTGGTGGCGGCGCTGCGTTAGGCCGCCGGCCCGTCCAGATTGGGTTTGGGGAGGGCGCGGCGGCCGCGCGGTCAGAAATTCAGCAGCGAGAAGGCTTTGCCGAAGAACAGGCTGACCAGAAGGTCGTGCTTGTCGCTGCGCCAGCCGAACTTCACGCCGCCGGTCAGGGCCTCTCCGGACGGGTTGCGCACGAAATAGACCGGGACCTCGACGCCCCAGACGTCGTCGCTGAAATCGTGGTTGACCTTGGCGGTCACGCCGAGGCCGCGGCTGAAGATCTTGCGGGCCTCCAGACTGACGACGTCGCTGCGCTTGTGGACCGGCTCGCCGTACGCCCCGGCCGCGCAGGTCACCGGCGCCGGACCGGCGGGACAGACGGTCGCCTCGTCCGCCGCCTCGTAGGCGTCCTGGTGCTCGAAGCCGGCGCTGAGCAGGAACCGGGCCTTGCGCGGGAAATAGGTGGCGAAGCCGGAGACCGACCAGACCGCCTTGTCTTCGGACCGCGAGGCCAGGGTGGTGGTCTCCAGATAGTCGAAGCTCTGGTGACCGACCTTGGCGGCGGCGCCGAGGATCACGGCCTTGGCCTTCGGATCCCAGAACAGGTCTTCCCAGGCGGTGTTCATGGCGGGGTCGTCCGCCGCCACCGCCGCGCAGCGGACGCCCTTGTCGGAACCCTTCCCGTGCTTGTCGGTGTAGCGGGTTCTGGCTTCCTTGCAGAGCGCCTTAAGCTCCGCCGCCATGGGGCTTCGCACGCCATAGGCCTGGACGTTCGAAAACTTGAATTCGAGACTGACGGCCTTGGCCAGGGTGTCCAGGCTCGCCGCCATCGCCGGCGAAGCGTCTTCGCTGAGCGGCGAACTGAGGGTCAGGGTCCTCACCCTGTAGGAAGCCTCGCCCTTATTCGCGTCGAGAGCGGAATCCACCCAGGACAGCCAAGCCGAGACGGAACTGTCGTCCGACCCCGCCTGGAGTTCGGCGCCGCCGCCCAGGGCGGTGCCCCGGCTGGTCGGCCCGGAGTTGGGAACGGCCTTGGAAAGTGGCGGGACGGGCTCCGCAACGATGCTCTCCTCGGGGATCTCATCGGACGCCGGCGCGGGGGCCGGCGCTTGGGTTTGGGCCCGCGCCGCTCCCGCCTCGGCGAGCAGCACCGCGGCGAGCAGGGGAAGAATGATCGACTTCATCTCGCCCTCCCTAGACCGTGAACGGTTCGAGATCGCCGGTCCAGCCGCTGCTGCCGGCGGGAATGGACCAGTCCACGTTGCAGACCTCTCGTCCGCCGTCCCGGAGCACCGCCTTGAAGGTGTCGCCGGGGCTGCCGATGATCGACCAGATCAGGTCATGATCTCCCGGCGCCAGGTCGATGACCTGACCGTCGTGCAGTAGAACGGTCGTTTGGTTATCGACCCACGCCCGGTGCGGGCGACTGCAGGTGATGTGAACGGAAATCGCGGTCATTGAACGGATCCTTCTGAGCGGGGTCTTCCCCGGGCCACCCCGGTGACCGCGAGGAAACCTGGACCCGCGCCGCGCCGACCCGGCGTGACGGCCGTCACGCCCCTGCGGGAAAGTTCCGCCAACGACCGATAAAGTTGTGCGGGTCCGGCGCCTCTGACATTCTGTGTCGGGGCATGGGGCGGTCAGCGAACGATGGACGGGGATCGAGTCGGCGCCGCGCGCTACCGCGCCTTCATCAGCTATAGCCATCGGGACGCTGTCTTCGGCCGCCAGCTGCACGGCCGGCTGGAGCGCTACGCCTTGCCAGGGCGGCTGGTGGGCCGCGAAACGCCGCGGGGCAATGTCCCGCGCCGCCTGGCGCCGATCTTCCGCGACCGCGAGGAGCTGGCGGCCGCCAGCAACCTCACCGTCGAGGTCCGCGCCGCCCTGGCCGATTCCAACGCCCTGATCGTGGTCTGCACGCCCAACGCGGCCGCCTCGCCGTGGGTGGCGCGCGAGGTCGAGCTGTTCCGCGAGCTCCATCCCGACCGGCCGATCCTGGCGGCCCTGGTCGCCGGCGAGCCGCACGAGGCCTTTCCCGCGCCGCTGCGCGACGGGGTCGAGCCCCTGGCCGCCGACTTCCGGTCGACCGCCGACGGCCCGCGCCTGGCCCTGCTGAAGCTGGTGGCCGGGGTGACGGGCGTGGGGCTGGACGAGCTGGTCCAGCGGGACGCGCAACGACGTCTGCGCAGCGTGACGGCCGTCACGGGGGCGTCGCTGGCGGCGGTGCTAGGCATGGGGCTGCTCACGGCCTTCGCCCTGAACGCCCGCGACGAAGCCGAACGGCAGCGGGGCGAGGCGGAGTCCCTGGTGGAGTTCATGATGACCGACCTGCGCGGCAAATTGACGGGAAGCGAGCGGTTGGCCGTGCAGGGCGCGGTGAGCCAGCGCGCCCTCGACTACTATGCCGGCCAGGACCCGGCCCGCCTGTCGCCCGCCTCGCGAGCGCGTCTCGGCCGGCTGCTTCATGCCGTGGGCGAGGATGGCGAGCAAGGCGGCGATCTTTCAACCGCCGCCACGCGCTTCCACGACGCCTACGCGCTCAGCACCCGGCTGCTGGCGGCAGAACCGGACAATCCGCAGCGGATCCTGGACCAGGCCCAGAACGAGTATGGCCTGGCCACCATCGACTATCGCAGGAAGCGCTGGCCCGAGGCCAAGGCCGGTTACGAACGCTATCGTGACCTGGCCGGCCGCCTGACCCGGTTCCGGCCCGACAACATCGAGTACCGCCGCGAACTGGGCTACGCCGAAGGCAATCTCTGCGCCGTGGCCGTGGAGTCCGGCGACAAGGCGGGCGGCCTGGCCCATTGCGCCGAGGCGCTGAAGGTCATGCAGGAGGTCGACGCCCGCATGGTCGACGCGCGGCGAAGCCAGGCGGCGAACCTGGTCACCCGCCATGGCTGGATGGCCGACGCCTACAACGAAGCCGGCGACCTGGAGCGCGCCGCGGCGGAGCGTCGGGCCCAGGAAAAGATCCTCGACGCCGAGATGGCCGCGCACCCCGACGACCGGGGCCTCCAGGCCGACTGGATCGGACTGAAGCACGCCCAGGGCGGCCTCGCCTACGTCTCGGGCGACGGCGCGGGAGCGCTCTCCTACCTGGCCGCCGGCCGGGCGCGCGCCGTGGAGCTCATCGCCTTCGATCCCGACAACGCCCGCGCGCGGCGTCTGCTCGCCCGGATCGACGAGAGTATCGCTTACGTGAAGAAAAACCCCGCCCCAAGGAGGCGCAGATGAGCGAACGCATCCCCACGACGAAGCCGAGCAACTTCATCCCGAAATCGATCGTTCACGTCATCCTGACAGTCGACAGGACGAAGCTCGCCACCGACCCACAGCTTGCGATGAACTTGGCTTTCACCGTCCAAGCCCCCGCGCCCACGACGCCGACCATGGGCGCGGGCGATGAAACTGAAGTGGAAAAGTACGCGCTGGCGCGGGCAGGGTTCCAGGCTGTCGATCTGCTGACCACGCCCGCGCCGTCCCCCTTCGACATCGACGTTCGCGAGCAATGTTGGGTCGTTGTGGAGCTCGACTCCAAGATCCACGGCTGGCAGTTCGCCAAGCACGAACGCGGAGCGACCACCAAGGGTGAATCCGACAGGAATTGCTATCTGCGGCACGTCTACGCGAAAGGCGTGGAAGCACCGGGGGAGCGCATACCGCGTGACGGATGTCGGGTGCTGTATTTCGGCGTGGTCGCCCGGGATGTGTTCGATCCTAAGAAAGATCCCAACCCGGGCAGCGAGGCCTTCAATTTCCATACCGAGTTCCTCATGGAGGAGAATGACCCCAACGGGGTGAAGATCAAGAAGCGCCTGAACGTGATCTTCGACCCGGACGTGAAGAACGATGGCGGGAAGTTTCCGCCATAGGCTTCGCCGCCTGGTCATCACCGCCATCGTTCCTGTTCCCGCTTTCATCGCGAGCCTCGCTTGTCCCAGTCGCCCTTTCTTCTCGACCTCGCCGCGATGGTGCGGGCCGGCGCCGTCAATCACGCCTGGAGCCTGTTCGCCGGGGCGGGGTTGGCGGCGTCGGACGATCCCGCCGTCCTGACCCTGAAGGGGCGGATCCTCAAGGACCGGGCGCGCGCCGCCGAGGGCGGGGCGCGCGCCGAACTCTACGGCCAGGCGGCCGCCGCCTACCTGGCCGCCGCGCCGCTGGGCGGCGGGGCCTACGCCCTGATCAACGCCGCCACCCTGTCGCTGCTGGCCGGCGACGAAGCCGCCGCGCGGATCCACGCCCTGGCCGTGCTGGAGACCGCCGACGACGACACGCCCTACTACCAAGCCGCCACCCGCGCCGAGGCCCTGCTGGTGCTGCGCCGGTTCGCCGAGGCGCGGGCGGCGCTGGACGCGGCGGTGGCCGTGGCCCCCAGGGCCTGGGAGGACCACGCCGTCACCCTGCGCCAGTTCCGGCTGCTGCTGGCGACCCTGAACGAAGACGACGGCTGGCTGGCGGTGCTGGCGCCGCCCCGGGCCCTGCACTTCGCCGGCCACATGGCCGTGTCGCCCGACGACGAGGCCCTGGCCGGCCAGGTCGCCAGCCTCGTTTCCGAGGAGCGCGTGGCGTTCGGCTACGGCGCCCTGGCGGCGGGGGCGGACATCCTGATCGCCGAGACCCTGGCCGCCGCCGGCGTGGAGCTGCACGTGCTGTTGCCCGCCGACCCCGCCGTGTTCCGGGCCCAGTCGGTGATCCCCTGGGGCGAGGCCTGGGGGCCGCGCTTCGACCGGCTGATCGCCGAGGCCGACAGCGTCCGGGTGACGGCGCCCGACGCGACGGACGTGGGACCGCAAGCCATCACCCTGGCCGCCGAGACGGCCATGGGCCTGGCCGTGCTCAAGGCGGCGGCCCTGGCCAGCGAGGCCGTGCAGGTGCTGGTGCTGGACGAGCCCGGCGCGCCCGCCGCCACGCCCTGGACCCGGGCTGGGCGACGTCAGCGGATACTGACGGCGGCCCGGCGGACCGCCGCGGCGACGCGTTCGCCCCAGTCCGTGTCGCCTCAGTCCGTGTCGCGGCTGGCGGCCTTCCTCGGCTGCGCCCTGGATCTGTCGGCCGAGACCGACCCGCGCGATCTGCTGCGAGATCTGGCCAAGGCGATTCAGGACGGCCCCGTCCCGCTGACCGCGCCCAGCTGGTCGGGTCGGACGCTGCTGCTTGTCTACGCGGCGCCCGCCGACGCGGCGCGGGCGGCCCGGGCGATCGCGGCGGCGCTGGGCGCGCGCGTCCGTCTCGCGGCGAGCCACGGCCTGACCGTGATGGCGCCGGATCCCTTCGGCGACGGTCCGCTGGCGACCAGCGCCCAGGCCGAGGTCGTGGCCGGCCTGCTGGCGGCCACTCCGGCCGGGGCGATCCACCTTGGCCTGACCTTCGCCGCGGTCCTGAGCGCGGCCGGCCCCGCCGACCTGACCCAACGGCTGATGGACCTGACGGGCGACGAACTGGGCCCCTACGCCCTGCGGGCCTGACCGCTCAGGTCAAACCTTTTTGAGCCGAGTAAGTGGTCCTCGTCCTTCGACAGGCTCAGGATGAGGCCCATTGTGCAGGCCGCGGCAGTAGAAAACCTCATCCTGAGCTTGTCGAAGGACGAGGTTTTCGCTTCCGAAGCCGAACGTCGATCCGCTTCAGTCGATCATGCCTTCCAGCCGCCGCGGGGCCACGACGATCAGCGCGTCGGGCGTGCGCCGCACGACGCCGCGCCGCTCCAGCGCGTTGACCGTGCGCGACACGGTCTCGCGGGTGGTCTGCAGATCCAGGGCTAGGGCGGCCAGCACGGGCGAGGGGCTGATCGTCCACCCCGTCCGCTCGGCCCGGCGCCAGAGTTCGGCGTGGATCCGGCCGACTGCGCTGAGGGTGTTGCGGTCGATCATCCGCTCGGTGGTCTGGCGAAGCTGGGCAAGCAGCATCCGCGATAGGGTCAGGCCCACGCAGCTGTGCCTTTCCATCATCCGAAGGAAGTCCAGGGCCGCGAAGACGGCGGCGCGGGCGGCCTCGAGCGCCACCACCTCGGCCTCGCTCTTTTCCCCGGGCTGGGCCGTGGCGCCGAACAGGTCGCCGGGCGCGAAGTCGCGCAGCAGGATCGGCTCGCCGCCCCGGCCCACCGCCGCCGCCCGAGCCCGGCCCAGGGTCAGCAGATAGGTTTCGGTGCAGGAATCGTCCTGGCGCAGGATCACCGCGCCCGACCGATAGGCGCGCTCGATCGCGACGCCGGCGATGCTCAGGGCGACGTCCTCCTGGCACTGGAAGACCTCGCGGACGAAGGCCGTCAGGCCGGCTGGCTGGTTCCCTGACAATCGCTCCCCCCGGGGCTTGCTCCCCGCCAGGGTGACACACCCGATCGGCGACCTACAGCCTGAAGTGGAGGGCGGCGCGGGATCAGTTGATCCAACCGCCGTCGATGATGTGGATCTGGCCGGTGGTGAAGCTCGACTCGTCGCTGGCCAGGTACAGGGCCAGCTGGGCCAGCTCCTCGGGCCTGCCCAGGCGTCCCATCGGCTGGCGGGCGGTGAAGGCCGCTCGGGCGGCCTCGTAGTCGCCGGTGTCGGCCAGGCGCTGGTTCAGCGACGGGGTCTCCACCGTGCCCGGACAGATGGCGTTGCAGCGCACGCCCTGGCCCACGAAGTCCGCCGCCACCGCCTTGGTCAGTCCGATCACCGCGGCCTTGGTGGCGCCGTAGGCGAAGCGGTTGGGCACGCCCTTGATCGAGCTGGCCACCGACGACATGTTGACGATCGACCCACCGCCCGCTGCCAGCATGGCCGGCAGGAAGGCGCGGATCATCCGGTACTGGGCGGTGACGTTGAGGTCGGTGGAGAACGCCCAGACGGCCTCGTCGCAGTCGAGGATGGTTCCGCTGTGGACCACGCCGGCGCAGTTGAACAGAACGTCGACCGGGCCCAGCTCGGCGGCCAGGTCGAGAATGGCTCGCGGGTCCAGCACGTCCAGGGGACGGGTTTCGCAACCGACGAGCTCGGCCAGCAACGCCGCGTTGATGTCGGTGGCGATCACCCGCGCGCCTTCGCGGGCGAACAGCTCGGCGCTGGCCTTGCCGATGCCCTGGGCGGCGGCCGTGACCAGGGCGGTCTTGCCGGAAAGTCTTCCCATCTCGATGCTCTCTAACGGGTCCGCCGAAGCGGAAGACAGGCCGGACCGATCGGGTCGAAGGCCTTGTAGGTGAGGATGAATTCCTGGTGGCCCAGCGCCTCGGAGACGGTGCGCGCGCCGCCGGCCACGGCCAGCACCAGGTCGTGGATCTCGTCGCCGACCTCGTCCAGCGTGCCGCGCCCCTCCATGATCCGCCCGGCGTCGACGTCCATGTCGCCGGCCAGCTTGCGGTAGGTCTCGGGATTGGCGCAGATCTTGACCACCGGGGAGATCGCCGAACCGACCACCGAGCCGCGGCCGGTGGTGAACAGGGTGACGTGGGCCCCGCAGGCGATCAGCTCGACGATCTCGGCGTTGTCGGAAATGTTGGGAAAGCCGAAGCGCGGCTCGCCGTCGGGCACCACGTCCAGCAGGTAGAGCCCGCCGCTGGGCGGCTGGTCGCCGGGCTTCAGGATTCCGACGATCGGCGCCGATCCGGACTTGGAATAGGCGCCCATCGACTTTTCTTCCTGGGTGGTCAGCCCGCCCTCGGCGTTGCCGGGCGCGAAGCTGCCGTAGCCCATCACGGTGTAGTAGGCCTCGGCCTTGTGGACGCTGCGCTCCAGCTCCAGGCCCAGTTCCGGGGTCAGGGCCCGGTCGGCCATGATCTTTTCGCAGCCGACCAGTTCGCCGGTCTCCTCGAAGACGCAGGCCGCGCCCTGGGCGCCCAGGCGGTCGAAGGCGCGGCCGACGGCGGGGTTGGCGGTGATGCCGCTGGTGCCGTCCGAGCCGCCGCAGATGGCGCCGATCACCAGCTCCGAGATCGCCATCGGCGCGCGCGGGGTCTGGGCGGCGACCGCCCGCAGGCGGGCGACGGCCTCCACCCCCTTGGCGATGGTGCTGGCCGTGCCGCCGCTCTCCTGGATCACCAGGGTCTCGACCGGGCGGCCGCTGGCCTCGATGGTCTTGCGCAATTGCTCGCGGTTGAAGCTCTCGCAGCCCAGCGAGATCAGCAGCACGCCGCCCACATTGGGATGGGTGGTGACGGCCTGCATGACCTTCAGCGCATAGGCGTTGGGGTAGCAGCCGGGAAAGCCGATCAGGTGGACGTCGGGGTCGTCGCTCTTGGTGACGACGGCGCGGGCCACGTGGTGGGCGCATTCGACTAGATAGGCCACCGCGACCACATTGCGGATGCCCTTGCGGCCGTCGGCCCGCGAATAGCCCTGCAGCGTCTGGGCCATGGTCATTGTCCTTCCGAACCCGTCGCCCGCCGGGTGTGGCTGGCGATGTAGTCGCTCTTCATGTTGTGCAGGTGGACGTGGCCGCCGGCGGCCACGGGGGCGGTGATCGAGCCGATCGGCGCGCCGTACTTCAGCACCTTGTCGCCGACCGCTAGGTCGCGGCGGGCCAGCTTGTGGCCGACACCGACGTCGGCGTCGGCAGGCACGGACCGGCCGTCGATGGTCAGGACCTGGCCCGCGCGCACCGGCGCGCTGAGCACCAGCACGTTGTCGTCGGGATGGAGCAGGATCAGGCTCATCGTGTCTCTCGGGGTGTCGGCGCGTCCGGATGCAACAGGTCCTGGGCGCGGAGGTCGTCCCACAGGGCGTCGGGGATGGGGTGCGCGGCCCAGGCCAGGGCCTGGCGCACCTGCGCCGGGCTGGACATTCCGGGGATCACGCTGACGACCTGCGGGTGGGCCAGCGGAAAGCGCAAGGCCGCCGCGGCCAGGGGCGTGGCGTGGGCCCGGCAGACGGCCTCCAGCCTGCGGACCCGGTCCAGGATCTCCGCAGAAGCCGGGCCGTAGTCGTAGTGGGCGCCGGCCCTCACGCCCTCGACCAGCACGCCGGAATTGAACGGGCCGCCGACGATGATCGACACGTCGCGGGCGGCGCAGCGCGGCAGGAAGCGGTCCAGCGCCGTCTGCTCCAGAAGGGTGTAGCGGCCGGCCAGCAGGAAGACGTCGAACTCGGCCTCGTCGAGCGCCGCGTCGCAGATCTCCCACTCGTTGACGCCCAGGCCGATGGCGTCGACGGCGCCGCCGTCGCGCAGGGCCCGCATGGCCTTGTAGCCGCCGTCGAAGAACTGGCGACGCCGCGCCGCGTCATCGACGCCGTGTGTGACCTGGCCCAGATCGTGGGCCAGCAGCACCTCGACATGGTCGCGATTCAGGCGCTCCAGGCTGGCCTCGAACGACCGCATGACCCCGTCGTAGGAATAGTCGAACACCGGCTCGAACGGGGCGGCGGCGACGAACCCGTGGCGTTCGGCGGCGGGATCGACGTCCGGCACCGGACACAGCACCCGACCCACCTTGGTGGAGACCTTGACCTTCGGCGGCAGGACCGCGCCCAGGCGGGTCTCGCTGAGGCCAAAGCCGTAGTGGGGCGCGGTGTCGAAATAGGCGAGGCCGCCGGCCAGGGCCGCCTCGATGGTCTCGCGCGCCGCGTCGTCGCTCATGGCGGCGTAGAGATTGCCGATCGCCGCCGCGCCGAAGCCCAGCGGCGGCAGGTTCAGCCGTTCGCGGGAGGCGGGCGGCCGCGCGGCGTCGGGTAAGGTCACTGGAACTGGCCTCCGAGTTCCCCGGAGATCTCGTCGGCCGCCGCCCGGATGGCGGCGATCGTGTCGATCACGCTGATCGCCGTGAGGGTTTCGACATAGGGCGAGGTCAGGGCGGCGGCCACGCCGTCGGGTCCGAAGATGGGCGCGGAGAGGTCGACGACCAGGCGGGTCACGTCGCTGGGCGCCAGGACGTGCTGGTCGGCCCGGGCCTTCTTCGCTCTGGCTTCGAAGGCGGTCCAGACGGCCGGGTCGACGGTCGGCTCCAGCCGCGCGCGCCACTCGGCCCGAACCGGCTCGGGCTGGAAGGCGTAGAGCACCAGGCCCGAGGTCGCCTCGACGATGGCCCGGTGATAGCCGACGCGCACCGAGAAGCCCTGGTTGCCGGGCGCCTCGATCCGCGCCACCACCACCATCTGGTCGGCGCTGGCCACCACCAGGTGACAGGACTGGCCGGTCGCCTCGGACAGGCGTCGCATCACGGGCAAGGCCGTCTCGAGCAGGGTCTTGGCGGGAGCCCGCGTCATGCCCAGCGAGAACAGCTTGTTGGTCAGGACCAGGCCGTCGCCCTCCGGGGTGTTGGCGACATAGCCCCGGTGCTCCAGGACCTGGACCATCCGGAACAGCTCGCTGACCGAGCGGTTCAGCGCCGCGGCGATCTGGACCATGCCCATCGGCGCGCCGCGCGCCGCCAGCAGTTCCAGCACGTCCAGGCCCTTTTCGAGGGCCGGGGCGCGGTATTTGGAGAGGGTTTCTTCGCGCTCGATCATCGCCCTAGATCCGATAGAAACGACGGCATGTCCCGCCGAACAGGGCCGCCAGATCGGCGGGATCGGTCAGGCCGCTCAGGGACTTGGCCAGGACCAGCCAGCCGCCGTAGTCGCCGGCCAGGTCGAGCACCGGCCAGTCGCTGCCCCACATCAGGCGGTCGGGTCCGAACGCCGAGACCAGCCGCCGCACATAGGGCGCCAGGGCGTCGGGCGCCTGGCTCGGCGAGGCCTCGGTCAGCAGTCCGGACAGCTTGCAGAACACCTGGGGCAGGGCGGCCAGGGCGTCGACGCCGCGCGTCCAGGCCTCGGCCTGCTCGCCGGTCGCGATCGGCGGCTTGGCGCCGTGGTCGATGACGATGGCCAGGTCCGGCCGACGCCGGGCCAGGGTCAGCAGATGCGGCAGGTGAGGCGTCAGGACCAGGGCGTCCAGCGACAGGCCGTGGGCGATCATCGCGTCGAGCGCGGGGTCCAGGCTGGGCCTGACGATCCAGGCGTCGTCGTCCAGGTTCTGCAGCATCGGCCGAAGACCGCGAAGCTTGGGGCGCCGCGCCAGCTCGGCGATGCGGGCCGGCGCGCCGGGCGCGCCTAGGTCGGCCCAGCCCACGACGCCCAGGACCAGCGGCTCGTCGGCGGCGAGCTCCAGCAGCCAGTCGGTGTCGCGGTCGTCGGCCTGGGACTGCACCAGCACCGAACCGGCCAGGCCAAGGCGGGCGCCGATCGCCTCAAGATCGGCGGGGCCGAAGTCGCGGTGGATCGCCGCCAGGTCGGGCGTGGGCCAGGCAAAGCCGTTCCGGCCGACCCGCCAGAAGTGCTGGTGGGCGTCGATCAGCACGACACGATCGCCTTGATGACGCCCGCCCGGGGCTCCATCCAGCCGGGCAGGACCTCGGGCAACTGAGCCAAGGTGGCGGCGTGGGTGTTCAGAGCCTTGGTCGGGACCTTGCCGGCCCGCATCGCCTCGACCACGGCGTCGAAGTCCTCGGGGGTGGCGTTGCGGCTGCCCAGCAGGGTCGTCTCGCGCTTGTGGAACTCTGGATCCGAAAAGGTGATGTCGGCGCCGACCACCGAGATCAGCACATAGGTCCCGCCGTGGCCGACATAGGCGAAGCCCGCCTCCATGGCCTTGGCGTTGCCCGTGGCGTCGAACACGACGTCGAAGAAGTCGCCGCCGGTGAGGTCGGACAAAGCCCGGCGGGTGTCGTCGTTCAGGGAGACGATATGATCCGCGCCGAGATGGTCACGGCAAAAGTCCAGTCGATCCTGGCGGCTGTCCAGCGCCGTGACCACGCCGCCCTGAAGCTTGGCGAACAGCGCGGCGGCGATGCCGATCGGCCCGGCACCGACCACCAGGACCGATTGTCCTGGCGCGATCCGCGCCCGACGCACGGCATGGGCGCCGATGGCCAGGAACTCGATCATGGCCGCCTCGTCCAGGCTGACGCCCTCGGCCTTGCGGACGAAGCCCTCGGGCACGGCCAGATATTCGGCCATGCCCCCGTCGCGGTGGACGCCCAGAACCTGGATGTTCATGCAGCAGTTGGGCTTGGCCTTGCGGCAGGCGGCGCAGGTTCCGCACGACATGTAGGGCATGACATAGACCGGATCGCCGGGCGCCAGGTCGCTGCCCGCCGGCGCCCGGGCCACCTCGCCGGCCAGCTCGTGGCCCATGACGCGCGGATAGGCCAGGAAGGGCTGGGTTCCCCGGAAGATGTGCATGTCGGTGCCGCAGACGCCCACGCGCCGCACCCGGATCAGCACCTCGTCGCCGGCCGGCGTCGGGATGGGGCGGCGTTCCAGGATCAGTCGGCCGGGCGCGGCGCAGATCAGGGCGTCCATCATGACCTAATGAGCTCCCGCGGGGGCGGCCTTGAGGTCCGCGCTGTTGGCGCGGCCGGCGGTGAAGCCGAACAGGCCCACCACGGCGAAGCAGGCGCAGGGCACCAGGATGGCGACATTGATGGCGCTGGCGTCCGAGATCGCGCCCATCAGCGTTGTCAGGATCGCGCCGCCGATGATGCTCATCACCAGGAAGGACGAGCCGGTCTTGGTCAGCGGACCCAGGCCCTTCAGCGAACTGGCGAAGATGGTCGGGAACATGATCGACATGAAGAAGCTGGTGGCGGCCAGGGCGTAGAGCCCGACCTTACCGCCGACCACGACCGCGACCAGGGTCAGACCGACATTGATCGCCGCGAACAGGCCCATCAGCCGCGAGGGGCTGACGCGGCTCATGGCGGCCGTGCCGATGAAGCGCCCGGCCATGAACCCGACCAGGGACCACGACAGATAGGCCGCCGCCGCCTTTTCACCCATGCCCGGCACCTCGTGCTGGGCGTAGCGGATCATGTAGCTCCAGACGCCGACCTGGGCGCCGACATAGAAGAACTGGGCCGCCACGCCGAACAGGAACCGGGGCCGCGCCAGCAGGGCGGGGATCGCCTGGGCGGCGGGCAGGCCGGCGTCGGCCTCATCGGGGTCGGGACGTCCCGCCTGATGGGGAAACCTGGTGAGGGCCACCAGCAGCGCCCAGGCCAGCACCACGGCGGCGATGATCAGGTAGGGAGCCTGGGTGGAATGGGCTTCCGTGGTCTGGAACGCCTGCAGCTGCGCCGGCGTCATGGCGGCGAACTGCGCCTTCGTCGGCTCGACGCCCGACAGGATGAACTGGCGTCCGACCACCACGGCGGTGATCGAGCCTAGCGGGTTGAAGGCCTGGGCGAAGTTGAGCCGCTGCTCGGCCTTGGCCGGGTCGCCCAGCACGGTGATCAGCGGATTGGCCGAGGTCTCCAGGAAGGCCAGGCCCGAGGCCAGCACGAACAGGGCGGCCAGGAACCAGGAATATTGCCGGACCTCGGCGGCGGGATAGAACAGCAGGGCGCCCAGGCCGAACAGCAGCAGGCCGACGATCACCGCGGCCTTGTAGCCGTAGCGGCGCATCACGACGCTGGCCGGCAGGGCCAGGAAGAAATAGCCCAGATAGAAGGCCATCTGCACCAGACCCGACTGCAGGTCATTGAGGAAGAAGGCCTTTTTCAAGTGCGGGATCAGGACGTCGTTGAGATTGTTGGCGACGCCCCAGAGAAAGAACAGGGCGACGATCAGAACCAGCGGTGCGAACGCCGTCCTTGCCGATGGGGTTTTTTCCAAGGTGCGTTCCTCCCTTGAGGCCGGTTGACCCGTCCCCGTTTGTCTGGAACGAAAGCATCACGTGTGACGTGTCGCGTCAAATATGAAAATAACAACGGCGCGGGAGAGGGAGCTTCCAATGCGGCATTGCCTGGCGCTGGACCTGCATGACGATCCCGAGACGATCGCCGCCTATGTGCGCTGGCATGCGCCTGGCGGACCGCCGCCGGCGGTGACCCGGTCGATCCGGGCGGCGGGGATACTGGAGATGCAGATCTGGCTGACCGGCTCGCGGCTGTTCATGATCATGGAGACCGGACCCGACTTCTCTCCGGAGGCCAAGGCCGCCGCGGACGCCGCCGATCCGGACGTGCAAGCCTGGGAGGCGATGATGGGCGCTCTCCAGAAGACCCTGCCCTGGGCCGCCCCGGGCGAGAAATGGACGCCGGCGGCCCGCATCTACGATCTGGCCGAGCATCTCGCCGACGCGGACCAACAGGGCTGATCCGCCGACCGGCCCGGCGCCCGGTGGATGACGAAGGGGGTTGGGTAGTTCACCGGATATCGCCTCCCGGGAGCGGAGGCATAGCCTCGCTGAGATCTTCGGCGAGGTTGAAGCAATGTCCGAACCGGCTGCGGTCAGTCGCCCCACTGGAAACACGACTGGGAACACCAAGCCCAATACGCCCCCGCCCGTCCCACCGAAGGGACCGGCCCCCCGGCCGAAGTCGCGGCGTCCGCTGCTGATCGGCGTGGCGGCGGTGGTGGTGATCGGCGCCGGAGTCTGGGCCTATATCTACCTGACGCGGCCGGACCTGCCGCCGGGCTTCGCCGGAGGCAACGGCCGGCTTGAGGCCAACGAGGTCTATGTCGCCAGCAAGTATTCCGGCCGGGTCAAGGACGTGTTGGTCGACGAGGGCGACACCGTCGAGATCGGTCAGGTGGTCGCCCGAATGGACACCTCGGCCCTCGAGGCCCAACTGCGCCAGGCCGAGGCCGAGATCGCCGCCGCCGAGGACGCCCGCCGCGTCGCGGTCGCCCAGGTGGCGGTGCGGCGCGCCGAGTACAACTTCGCCGCCTTGCAGAACACCCGCTCCAGGCAACTGGTCAAGAGCGGCGCGGTCAGCAGCCGCGAAGCCGAGACCGACACCGCCAGCATGCTCTCGGGTCAGGCTGAACTGACCGGCGCCCAGGCCCAGGTGGTGCAGGCGAGCTCGACGATCGACGCGGCGCGGGCCACGGCCGACCGGCTGCGGGCCGAGATCGCCGACGCGGTGCTGATCGCCCCGATCCGCGGGCGGGTCGAAACCCGCCTGGCCGAGCCTGGCGAGGTGCTGCCCGCGGGCGGACGGGCCTTGTCGCTGCTCGATCTGGCCGACGTCTACATGTACATCTTCCTGCCCGAGAAGGTCACCGGCAAGGTCCGCCTGGGCTCGGAGGCGCGCATCGTGCTCGACGCCGCCCAGCAGTATCCCATCCGGGCCGTCGTCTCCTATGTGTCGCCCGCCGCGCAGTTCACGCCCAAGACGGTGGAGACGGCCGAGGAGCGCCACAACCTGACCTTCCGGGTCAAGCTGCAGGTGCCCAAGGAGCGGCTGCGCCAGTACGAGCCGCTGGTGAAGTCGGGCCTGCCCGGCATGGGCTATGTGCGTTACGATGAAAAAGCTCCCTGGCCCGAACGGATCCAGGGAACCGCCGTGCCGCCGACCAACCTCTGGCAAAGCACGGGCGCGGCGCCGGCGGGCCAGAAATGAACGCCGCGGTTCTGGAACACGTCGCCAGCATCCGGAATCTCACTCACAAGTACGGCAAGGTGACGTCGCTGGACGGGGTCAGCCTCGACATCCCGGCCCAGAAGACCATCGGCCTGATCGGTCCGGACGGCGTGGGCAAGTCGACCCTGCTGGCGATCCTGGCCGGGGTTCGCAAGATGCAGTCCGGCGAGGTCGAGGTGCTGGGCGGCGACATCGACGACGCGCATTTCCGCAACAGCGTCGCGGCGCGGATCGCCTACCTGCCCCAGGGCCTGGGCAAGAACCTCTATCCGACCCTGTCCATCTACGAGAACATCGACTTCTTCGGCCGCCTGTTCGGCCAGTCCGCCGAGGAGCGGGCCTGGCGGATCGACGATCTGCTGTGGAGCACCGACCTGACCTCGTTCCGCGACCGGCCGGCGGGCAAGCTGTCGGGCGGGATGAAGCAGAAGCTGGGTCTGTGCTGCTCGCTGATCCACGACCCCGACCTGCTGATCCTGGACGAGCCGACGACGGGGGTCGATCCCCTGGCGCGCCGCCAGTTCTGGGAGCTGATCGAACGCATCCGCGGCCGCCGTCCGCAGATGAGCGTCATGGTGGCCACCGCCTATATGGACGAGGCCGAGGGTTTCGAATGGCTGGTGGCGATGAACGCCGGCCAGGTGATGGCCACCGGCACGGCCGAGGAGCTGCGCCAGCAGACCGGCCAGGACACCCTGGAGCGGGCCTTCGTCCGCCTGCTGCCCGAGGAACAGACGCGCGGCCACAAGGAGCCGGTGATCACCCCGTGGGTGTCCTCCGAAGGCCCGCCGGCCATCGAGTCCCACGGCCTGACCCAGAAGTTCGGGACCTTCACCGCCGTCGATCACGTCAATTTCCGCATCGAGCAGGGCGAGATCTTCGGATTCCTCGGCTCCAACGGCTGCGGCAAGACCACGACCATGAAGATGCTGACCGGCCTGTTGCCGCCCAGCGAGGGCGAGGCCCTGCTGTTCGGCAAGCCGGTGAAGGGCGGCGACATCGAGTCCCGCCGCCGCGTCGGCTTCATGTCGCAGGCCTTCTCGCTCTACACCGAGCTTACCGTGCGGCAGAACCTGATGCTGCACGCCCACCTGTTCGACCTGCCGCCGGACAAGGGCGAGGCGCGGGTCGCCGAACTGATCGACGACTTCGGGCTGGAGGACATGGCCGACACCCTGGCCGAGAGCCTGCCGCTGGGCATCCGCCAGCGCCTGTCCCTGGCGGTGGCGGTGCTGCACGAACCAGAGGTGCTGATCCTCGACGAGCCGACGTCCGGCGTCGATCCGGTCGCCCGCGACGGCTTCTGGGAGCTGCTGATCCGCCTGTCGCGCGAGCGCGGCGTGACCATCTTCCTGTCGACCCACTTCATGAACGAGGCCGAACGCTGCGACCGCATGTCGATGATGCACCGGGGCAAGGTGCTGGCCCAGGGTCGGCCCGCCGACCTGGTCGCCGAACGGGGCGCGCCCAATCTGGAAGCGGCGTTCATCGGCTATCTGGAGGAGGCCGCCGAGGATCTGGGCGGCGCGGCCGACGCCTCGGCCGGGCCGACCTCGGAGCCGCCGGCGGACCTTGGCCATTCGGTCCCGCCCAAGGGCTTCAGCGTCGGCCGGGTCTGGGCCTTCGCCCGCCGCGAGGCGATCGAGCTGCAGCATGACGCGGTGCGGCTGATCTTCGCCGTCGCTGGGCCGATCCTGCTGATGATCGTGTTCGGCTACGGCATCTCGCTGGATGTCGACAAGCTGGCCTTCTCGGTGCTCGACTACGACAACACCCCGGCCAGCCGGGCCTATGCGGACACCTATCGCGGCTCGGTCTATTTCGACGAGAAGGCGCCGCTCTACAGTTACGCCGAGCGCGACCGGCGGCTGCGCAACGGCGAGCTGCGCTTCGCCCTGGAGATCCCCTCGGGCTTCCAGCGCGACGTCCAGCAGGGACGCCAGCCGACCGTGCAGGCCCAGATCGACGCCGCCGTGCCGTTCCGCGCCGAGACCACGCGCGGCTACATCGAGGCCGCGCACAAGGCCCACGACGCCGAGGTGCGCAAGGACCGGGGCCTGCCCGCCGCCCAGAGCGCGGTGAAGATCAACGCCCGCGCCCTCTACAACCAGGCCTTCCTGAGCGTCTACGCCATGGTGCCCGGCGACATCATGCTGCTGATCATGCTGATCCCCAGCATGCTGACGGCCCTGGCCGTGGTGCGCGAGAAGGAGCTCGGCTCGATCGCCAACTTCTACGCCGCCCCCGCCAGCCGGACCGAATTCCTGCTGGGCAAGCAACTGCCCTATGTGGCGGTCTCGCTGGTCCAGTTCATCACGCTGGTGGGGCTGGCGGTCTTCCTGTTCGGGGTGCCGATCAAGGGCAGCATCGCCGTCCTGGCGCTGGGCGGCCTGCTCTATGTGCTGGCCAGCACCGGCTTTGGCCTGCTGATCTCGGTCTTCGCCGCCACCCAGACCGCCGCCATCTTCGCGGCCGCCATCATCACCATCCTGCCGGCGGTGCAGTTCTCGGGCATGTTCGTGCCGGTCTCGTCGCTGACCGGCGGGGCGGCCATCGCGGCCAAGATCTTCCCCTCGACCTATTTCCAGGCCGTCAGCGTCGGCACGTTCACCAAGGCCCTGGGCTTCGCCGCGCTCTGGCCCAACGTCCTGGCGCTGGGACTGATCGCCCTGATCTATTTCGGGCTGTCGGTTCTCCTCCTGAAGAAGCAGGAGGCCTGAGCGCCATGCGCAGCGTGGGTCACATCTTCCAGCTCGGCCTGAAGGAGCTGCTCAGCCTGGCGCGGGACCCGGTGCTGCTGTTCCTGATCGGCTACGTGTTCACCTTCTCGGTCTACACGCCGGCCAAGAGCGCGGTGATGGACGTGATCAACGCCTCGATCGCCATCGTCAACGAGGACGACTCCAAGACCTCGCGGCTGATCGGCGACGCCATGCTGCCGCCGCTGTTCCTGCCCGCCCAGGAGATCGGCTTCGGCGACATCAACCGCGTGATGGACCGCGGGCAATACACCTTCGTCGTCGACATCCCGCCCAACTTCGAGGCCGACATCGTCGCCAACAACCCGCCCACCGTCCAGGTGGTGACCGACGCCACCGCCATGAGCCAGGCGGGCCGGGGACCGTCCTACATCCAGCAGATCATCGAGGGGGCGGTGCAGAACCTGTGGCCCGGCCGCACCGATCCGGCCAACCAGCCGCTGGTCGGCCTGGAGACCCGGGCCCGCTTCAATCCCAACATGCAGCAAAGCTGGTTCGTCGCGGTCAACCAGGTGATCAACAACATCTCGGTGCTGGCCATCTTCCTGACCGGGGCGGCGGTTCTGCGCGAGCGCGAGCACGGCAATATCGAACACCTGCTGGTCATGCCGTTGCGGCCCTTCGAGCTGATGTTCGCCAAGATCTGGGCCAACGGCATGGTCGTGGTCCTGGCCGCCATGGCCTCGCTGTTCCTGGTCGTGAAGGGCGCGATCGGCGTGCCCATCGCCGGCTCGATCTCGCTCTTCGCCCTGGGCCTGTGCGTCTATCTGTTCTCGGTCACGGCGCTGGGCATCATGCTGGCGACGATCGTCAATTCGATGCCGCAGTTCGGGTTGCTGGCCTTCCCGGTCTTCATTGTCATGAGCCTGCTCTCGGGCGGACAGACGCCGCTCGAGAGCATGCCGGTGCTGCTGCAGAACATCATGCAGTTCGTGCCCTCGACCCATTTCGTCAGCTTCTCGCAGGCGGTGCTGTTTCGCGACGCGACGCCGGCGATGGTCTGGCCGGCGCTGCTGAAGATGTTCCTGATCGGCGGCGCCTACAGCATCTACACCCTGTCGCGGTTCAGAAAAATGCTGGCCGCGGTCAAGTGAGAAGGGTCTTCCCAAGATGAGCCCGCTCCGCAAAAGCGCAACCTTCGCCCTCGTCGCCGGCCTCCTGGCGACGACTGGATGCAAGACCGTGGGGCCCGACTATGTCCGGCCCGAGGTCAGCCTGCCGCCCGCCTATCGCGACGCGCCGGTCCAGACCTCCGCCTCGGTGGCCGACCTGCCCTGGTGGGCGGTGTTCGACGATCCCACCCTGCAGGGGCTGATCAGCCAGACCCTGGCCAACAACCTGGATCTGCAGGTCTCGGTCGCCCGCATCGCCCAGGCCCGGGCCCTGGTTGGCGTCTCGGCCTCCCAGAGCAGGCCGCAGGTGGGTTACCGCGGCAACGTCGGCGCGGAGTCCAGCTTCTCGCCGGACGACAACGGCGGGCCCGACACCGTCGGCCTGGGCAGCCTGGGCGCGGCCCTCGACTTCTCCTGGGAGTTCGACCTGTGGGGTCGGATCAAGCGCTCGAACGAGGCGGCCCAGGCCAGCCTGCTGCAACAGGAAGAGGTCCGGCGCGGGATCCTGCTGACCCTGACCAGCGACGTGGCGGAAGGCTATTTCCGCCTGCTGGAGCTGGACCGCGAGATCGCCATCGCCCAGGAGAGCACGCGGGTCTACGGCGCGACCTTCGACATCTTCAACCAGCGCTTCGAGGCGGGCCGCGACAGCCGTCTGCCGGTGGAGCGCACCCGCGCCAACCGCGACGCGTCCGAGGCGCGGATCGAGGAGATCCGGCGGCGGATCGCCGTGCAGGAGAACGCCCTCAGCGTCCTGATGGGCGCCCCGCCCGGACGGATTCCACGCGGCCGGGCGCTGGAGGCCCAGGCCCTGCCCGCCGCGCCGGTGGGCGCGACGACCGACCTTCTGCAGCGCCGTCCCGACATCCGGGCGGCCGAGCAGGGGATGATGCGGGCCAACGCCGAGATGGGCGTGGCGGTGGCCAACAAGTTCCCCAGGCTGGGGCTTTCGGCCCTGGCCGGCCTGCTCGGCGCCGACGTCAGCGGCGACAGCGGGGTCTTCGGCGTCGGCTCGGTGGGTCTTGGCCTGGCGGGCCCGATCTTCACCGGCGGCCGGCTGGAGGAGATCTATAACAACCGCAAGGCCTATTGGGACGAGACCGTCGCTCAGTATCGCCGGACCGCCCTGGTCGCCCTGGGCGAGACGGCCGACGCCCTGGCCGCCCAGACGACGCTCAGCGCCCGCCGCGCGGCGCTGGAGCGACAGGTGGTCTCGCTGCGCCGGTCGGTCGACCTGGCCCAGATCCGCTACGACACCGGCCGCGCCGGCTATTTCGAGGTCCTGGAGGCCCAGCAGCAGCTGTTCCCGGCCGAGGACGCCCTGGCCCAGACCCAGCGCGACCAGCTGATCGCCGTGGTCAATCTCTACAAGGCCCTCGGCGGCGGCTGGCAGCTGACCGACGACCAATGGATCACGCCACAGAGCGTCGCGGCGGCGACAGGGAGGTGAGATGTCGCGCGACGCCGCCGCCGAGCTGACCCAGGACCACGCCCGCCTGGGGCGCCGCTCGCGCGCCGAGGTCAAGGCCCTGATCACCGAGCAGTTCCTGCCGCTGGGTCTGGACGAGGAACGGGCGGTGGCGGCCATTCCGCGACTTCCGCCCGCCGCCTTCGAGGAACGGCATGCTATCCTCGAGACGTTGCACGCGGTGATCGACGCGCCCGGTCCTCTGTCGCCGGAGGCGCGGATCCGGCTCTCGCGCATCAACGCCCTGTTCGACGCCCCCAAGACCGCCCAGGAGACCGCTCGTGCCTGACACACTCGAAGCCCAGAAGGCCGAAGCCGGCGGCGGCCGCAAGCATGAGAAATTCGAGCGCCTGCTGGCCCGCGCCCAGCGGCATCCGCCCCTGGTCACCGCCGTGGTCCATCCCTGCGACCATGCCTCGCTGGACAGCGTGGTCGAGGCGGCGCGGCTGAAGCTGATCGCGCCGATCCTGGTGGGCCCCGCCGCGCGCATCAGGGATGTGGCCGCGGCCGGCAAGCTGGACATCACGCCGTTCGAGCTGGTCGACTCCGAGCACAGCCACGACAGCGCCGCCAAGGCCGTGGCCCTGGTCCGGGCCGGGCGCGCCGAGGCCCTGATGAAGGGCAGTCTGCATACGGACGAACTTATGGGAGCGGTGGTCGCCCGCGACACCGGGATCCGCACCGCCCGGCGGATCAGCCACTGCTTCATCATGGACGTGCCCGGCCATCCGACGCCGCTGGTGGTGACCGACGCGGCGGTGAACATCATCCCGACGCTCAAGGACAAGATCGACATCGTCCAGAACGCCATCGACATGACCCACATCCTGATCCAGCAGGAAGGCGACGGGCTGGTGCGGGTGGCGATCCTCAGCGCCATGGAGACGGTCAATCCCGACGTCCCGTCGACCCTGGAGGCGGCGGCCCTGTGCAAGATGGCCGATCGCGGCCAGATCAAGGGCGCCCTGCTCGAGGGCCCGCTGGCGCTGGACAACGCCATCAGCCCCGAAGCGGCCGCCATCAAGGGCATCGTCTCGCCGGTGGCCGGCCACGCCAACGTGTTGGTGGTGCCGGACCTGGAGGCGGGCAACATGCTGGCCAAGTGCATGTCCTTCCTGGCCGGCGCCGACGCGGCGGGGATCGTGCTGGGCGCGCGGGTGCCGATCATCCTGACCAGCCGCGCCGACGCCAAGCTGACGCGCCTGGCCTCCTGCGCCGTGGCCTCCCTGCTGGGGGCCGCGCGCCGGACCTCGGCCGGCATCGTCTGACGGGAGAAGCCTTTCGATGAGCGCCTGTCTCGCCGTCCTCAACGCCGGCTCGTCGAGCCTGAAGTTCGCCGTTTACGAGGCCGCGCCCGGCGAGCCCTTGCTGTTCAAGGGTCAGCTGGACGGGATCGGCGTGTCGCCGCGCCTGGTGCTGAAGGACGCCGAGGGGCAGCCGCTGGAGGAGCGAACCTGGCCGGCCGAGGGCTTCGACCACGCCGCCGCGACGCACGAGGTGCTCAACACCGTGATCCAGCGGATCGACGGCCGGCCGGTGCTGGGCGTCGGCCATCGGGTGGTGCACGGCGGCCGGACCTACGCCCAGCCGGTGCGGATCGACGCCTCGGTGATCGCCGCCCTGCGTGAACTGGAGCCCCTGGCGCCCTTGCACCAGCCGCACAACCTGGCGCCGATCGAGGCGATCGCGCAGGGGGCGCCCCACATCGCCCAAGTCGCCTGTTTCGACACCGCCTTCCACCGCGGCCAGCCGCCGATGGCCCAGATGTTCGCCCTGCCGCGCCGGTTCCACGAGGCGGGCGTCCAGCGCTACGGCTTTCACGGCCTGTCCTACGAATTCGTCGCGTCGCGCCTGCGCGAGCTGGCGCCCGAACTGGCCTCGGGCCGGGTGATCGTCGCCCATCTGGGCAACGGCGCCAGCCTGTGCGCGATCCAGGACGGGCGCAGCATGGCCAGCACCATGGGCTTCACCGCCGTGGACGGGCTGATGATGGGCACGCGGTCGGGAAGTCTCGACCCCGGCGTGCTGATCCACCTGATGGACGCCTACGGCATGGACGCGCGGGCCTTGGAGGATCTGGTCTACAAGCGCTCGGGCCTGCTGGGCGTCTCCGGCGTCTCGTCCGACATGCGCGCGCTCAGGTCTTCGCCCGACCCCCACGCGGCGGAGGCCGTCGGCCTGTTCCTCTATCGCGTGGTGCGCGAGATCGGCTCGATGGCCGCCGCCCTGGGCGGGATCGACGGGCTCGTGTTCACCGGCGGCATCGGCGAGAACGACGCCCAGGCGCGCGAGGACATCGTCCGAAGCTGCCGCTGGCTGGGGTTGGAGCTGGACGAGGCCGCCAACCGCCCCGGGGGCGCGGCGCGCCGGATCAGCCGCGACGGCTCGGCGGCGGTCGCCTGGGTGGTGCCGACCGACGAGGAGCGGATGATCGCCCGCCACACCGCGTCGCTGCTGAGCACGGCGCCGGCGTCGGCCTGACACCCCGTACGCATCGCTCCCGAGGGTTCGCCAAGGGCGATCTCGGGTCTTACCCGGATGGCATGGCCGCAAGCGCGGCCGGACACTGCCGCCGCACAAGACCAAGGACGGGCGCCTTCGACGCCCCCTGCGAAAGGGAAGACGATGGACAGGATGGCGGAGGGGGCGATCGTCCCCGAACTCGACATGCGCGAACCCCCGGCCGGATCGGACCGCCGCGCCTTCATGATGCGCAGCGCCATGGCGCTGTCGATCGGCGCCCTGACCGGCTGCAAGCCCAAGGACGTGTCCAACATCCCGGCTCAGTCGCCCGGCGCCAAGGGCGGCGCGCAGGCTCAGCTGGACCCCAATCTGAATGTGGTCAAGAAGTCCAAGGGCCCGGTGATGACCACGGCCGAGGAGTTCTACAAGGTCGGGCCCGGCCCGTCCTCGTCCCACACCATCGGCCCGATGCGGATCACCTACGACTTCTACAAGCGCGCCATCAAGCTGCCGGCCGAGCAACTGGCCACGGCCACCGCCCTGAAGGTCAACCTGTTCGGCAGCCTCAGCGCCACGGGCAAGGGCCACGGCACCGAACGGGCCTCCCTGGCCGGGCTGATCGGCATGGAGCCGGCAACGGTCGATCCGGCCTTCCTCGACGGCCTGGCGGCCAATCCCAACCA
This sequence comes from Caulobacter sp. Root1455, assembly GCF_001426905.1. Classification (GTDB taxonomy): domain Bacteria; phylum Pseudomonadota; class Alphaproteobacteria; order Caulobacterales; family Caulobacteraceae; genus Caulobacter. The sequence goes on along the minus strand of NZ_LMFQ01000001.1, from coordinate 100,004 downwards.
GACCTTCCCGGTGACGCTGGGCGCCAAGACCATCAACGTGTCGCTGAAGGACGTCATCTATGACGCCACCAAGGGCGACTTCCACCATCCCAACACCATGACCTGCAAGCTGCTGGCCGGCGACAAGGTGCTGCTGGAGCAGGAATATTATTCGGTCGGCGGCGGTTTCATCGAATGGAAGGGCTATACGCCGCCCAAGAAGAACCCGCCGAAATACCCCTATGCCCGGATCAGCGAGGCCCTGGCCCACTGCAAGCGCGACAACATCTCGCTGGCCCAGCTGGCCATGGCCAACGAGGTGGCCATCACCGGCAACAGCGAGGCCGAGGTCAACGCCTTCCTCGACAAGATCCTGGGAGCCATGGACGCCACGGTGAAGACCGGCCTGGCCGCCCCGACCTCGACCCTGCCCGGACCGATCAAGCTGAAGACCAAGGCCCACGACGTCTATGTCAGCGCCCAGGGCCAGGAAGGCACGGCGCGCCGGGCCATCGCCCTGGTCTCGGCCTACGCCCTGGCCGGCTCGGAGGAGAACGCCCGCGGCCACCTGGTCATCACCGCCCCGACCGGCGGCTCGGCCGGGGTCCTGCCGGCCGTGATCTACTCGCTGGGTCCGGCGGGGGCCAAGATGTCCAAGGACAAGCTGCGCGAGGCCCTGCTGGCCGGCCTGGTCATCGGCTATCTGTGCAAGCACAACGCCACCCTGGCGGCGGCCGAGGGCGGCTGCCAGGCCGAGATCGGCGTGGCCTCGGCCATGGGCGCGGCGGCCATCGCCCAGGCCTATGGCGACCCGCCCCAGGTGGCGGCCAACGCCGCCGAGGGCGCGCTGGAGCACCATCTGGGCATGACCTGCGACCCGCTGGCGGGCTTCGTCCAGGTGCCCTGCATCGAGCGCTGCGCGTTCGGGGCGGTCAAGGCCTGGACCGGCTACCTGATCGCCACCAACGAAGTGCCGGTCAACCGCCGCGTCGACTTCGACAGCACCGTGGACGCCATGGCCCTGACCGCCAAGGAGATGAACCCCAAGTACAAGGAGACCTCCGAAGGCGGTCTCGCCGTCTCCGTCACCCTCTGCTGAGGCGGCGATGGCGCGACGGATCGCCAGTTCGGGCGGCGTGGGCGGCGTGATCGTCGTCGCCTGGCTGGCGGCCTCGATCTTCTATTTCTACCAGTACATCCTGCGCTCGGCGCCGGCGGTGATGATGCCGCAGCTGTCCGACGCCCTGGGCCTGTCGACGGCGGGGCTCGCCACGCTGGTGGGCCTCTTCTACTACGGCTACGCGCCGTTCAGCCTGGTGGCCGGCGTGGCCATGGACCAGCTGGGCGCGCGCCGCGTGGTCCCGCTGGGCTGCGCGATCGTGGCGGTGGGCGCTCTGCTGTTCGCCACCGGCGACAGCAACCTGGCGGCGGTCGGACGGCTGCTGCAGGGGGTGGGCGGGGTCTTCGCCCTGATCGGCGCGGCCTATATCGCCACCACCAACTTCCCCGCCTCGCGCGCGGCGACCCTGATCGGCGTGACCCAGATGTTCGGCATGGCCGGCGGCTCGGCGGGTCAGTTCCTGGTGGGGCCGGCGATCGCCGGCGGCGTCCATTGGAGCTGGTTCTGGACGGCGATGGGCGCGGCGGGCGCGGCCATCGCCGTCGTGCTGTTCCTGGTGATGCCGCCCGGCCGCAAGTCCGGCAACCGCGACTGGGTCGGGGCGGCGGCCTCGGCCCTCTGGGCGGTGGCGTCCAACCCGCAGTCGATCCTGTGCGGCCTGATCTCCGGCCTGTTCTTCATCCCGACCACCATCTTCGACATGGTCTGGGGCGTGCGCTTCCTGCAGGAGGCGCACGACATGCCCTACGGCATGGCGGTCCTGCGCTCGGCCTCGGTGCCGTTCGGCTGGATCATCGGCTGCCCGCTGGTCGGCATGCTCTCGGACCGGATGGGACGCCGCAAGCCGGTGATCGTCGGTTCGGGCCTGCTGCTGGCCGCCTGCCTGGCGATGATCCTCTACGGACCCGCGGGCGTCTTCCCGCCCTTCGTGCTGGGGCTGGCCACGGGCATCGCCTCGGGCGCGGCCATGCTGCCCTACACGGTGATCAAGGAAGCCAATCGCCCCGAGCACAGCGGCACCGCCACGGGGGTGGTCAACTTCATCAACTTCTCGTTCTCGGCCCTGCTGGGGCCGGTGTTCGGCGGCCTGTTGCTCAAGGCCTCGGGCGGCGGTTCGCGACAGCTGGAACACTATCAGGCGGCCTTCTCGCCGCTGCTCTACGGCGTCGCCCTGGCGGTGCTGCTGGCCCTGCTTCTGAAGGAGACCGGGACCAGGGTCCGATCCGCGACGCCGCCGCCCGTCATTCCAAGCCACGCCTGATCCAGTTCCCCGGAGGAGCGCATGACCGAGTCCCGTTTGAAGCCCTCTCCCGCGACGACCGAACAGAAGCTGCCGCCCTTCGCGCCGGGCCTGTGGTCCCGCGAGATCGACGTGCGGGACTTCATCCAGCAGCACGTCACGCCCTACCATGGCGACGAAGCCTTCCTGGCGGGGCCGACCGAGCGCACCAACGCCCTCTGGGCCCATCTGCAGCTGCTGTTCGCCAAGGAGCGCGAGAAGGGCGTCCTCGATATCTCGCGGATCCCGAGCACGATCGTCGCCCATGACGCCGGCTATATCGACAAGGACCTGGAGGTCATCGTCGGCCTCCAGACCGAGGCGCCGCTGAAGCGGGCGATCATGCCCAACGGCGGCTTCCGCATGGTGCTGACCTCGCTGAAGACCTACGGCTACAAGCCGGACCCGGCGGTGGTCGAGACCTTCACCAAGTATCGCAAGACCCATAACGAGGGGGTGTTCGACGCCTATACCGACGCCGTCCGGCGCTGCCGGTCCTCGCACATCCTGACCGGCCTGCCGGACGCCTACGGGCGCGGGCGGATCATCGGCGACTACCGGCGCGTGGCGCTGTACGGCGTCGACCGGCTGATCGCGGCCAAGAAGGCGGAGAAGGCCGGCCTCGACGACGCCTGGTCCACCGACGAGATCATCCGCGACCGCGAGGAGCTGTCGGAGCAGATCCGCGCCCTGGGCGAACTGAAGGTGATGGCGGCCAAGTACGGCTATGACATCTCCGGCCCGGCGACCACCGCCCGCGAGGCGGTGCAGTGGCTGTATTTCGGCTATCTGGCGGGGGTGAAGGAGCAGAACGGCGCGGCCATGTCGCTGGGCCGCACCTCGACCTTCCTGGACATCTATTTCGAGCGCGACCTGGCGTCCGGCGCCCTGACCGAAAGCCAGGCCCAGGAGATCGTCGACGACTTCGTGATCAAGCTGCGGATCGTCCGCTTCCTGCGCACGCCGGAATATGACGACCTGTTTTCGGGCGATCCCACCTGGGTGACCGAGTCGATCGGCGGCCTGGGCGACGACGGGCGGTCGCTGGTCACCAAGACCAGCTTCCGCTTCCTGCAGACCCTCTACAACCTGGGTCCGGCGCCCGAGCCCAACCTGACCATCTGGTACTCGCCGCGCCTGCCCGAGGGGTTCCGCCGCTTCACCGCCAAGGTGGCGATCGACACCAGTTCGATCCAGTTCGAGAGCGACGAGATCATGCGTCGCGAGTGGGGCGACGACGGAGCCATCGCCTGCTGCGTCTCGCCCATGCGCATGGGCCGGCAGATGCAGTTCTTCGGCGCGCGCGCCAACCTCGCCAAGTGTCTGCTCTACGCGATCAACGGCGGCCGCGACGAGGTCAGCGGCGAGCAGATCGGCCCGCCCTTCGAGCCTGTCCAGGGCGACTATCTCGACTTCGACGACGTGCTGGACCGCTACGAGCGGATGATGGACTGGCTGGCCGAGACCTATGTCAGCGCCATGAACGTCATCCACTACATGCATGACAAATACGCCTACGAGCGGATCGAGATGGCGCTGCACGACTATGCGCCGTTCAGGACGATGGCGTTCGGCGTGGCCGGCATGTCGGTGGTCTCCGACAGCCTTTCGGCGATCAAGTACGCCAAGGTGAAGGTCGTCCGCGACGAGACCGGCCTGGTCGTCGATTATGTGACCGAGGGCGCGTTCCCGGTGTTCGGCAACAACGACAACCGCGTGGACCACCTGGCGGCCTGGCTGATCAGCACCTTCATGGAGAAGCTGCGCAAGCATCCGACCTACCGCAACGCCAAGCACACCCAGTCGGTGCTGACCATCACCTCGAACGTGGTCTACGGCCGGGCGACCGGCAACACGCCCGACGGACGGCGCCTGGGCGAGCCCTTCGCGCCAGGGGCCAATCCCATGCATGGGCGCGACAGCCACGGCATCCACGCCTCGGCGGCCTCGGTGGCCAAGATCCCCTACCGCGACGCCGAGGACGGCATCTCCCTGACCACCAGCATCGTGCCCGCCGGTCTGGGCCGGACGCGCGACGACCAGATCACCAATCTGACGGCGATCCTCGACGCCTTCTTCGGATCGACCGGGTACCACATGAACGTCAACGTCCTGAACCGCGACACGCTGATCGACGCCATGGACCATCCCGAGAAGTATCCCAGCCTGACGATCCGGGTCTCGGGCTACGCCGTGAACTTCGTCAGGCTGACGCGCGAGCAGCAACTGGACGTCATCAACCGCACCTTCCATGGAACCTGACATGACAGCGCCCGGCGATGCGGTCGGCCAGGACGGCGCGCCCGCCCTGGAGGCCAAGAACGAGTTCGAGTTGCGCGTCGGCCTCAGCCGGAACGTGCCGGAGATGACCATCCGCACGGGCCTGGCCACGGGCGAGATCGGCTTCCTGCACTCGTTCACCACCGGTTCGGCGGTGGACGGGCCCGGGATCCGGCTGGTGGCCTGGACGGCCGGCTGCATGTTCCGCTGCCGATTCTGCCACAACCCCGACACCTGGACGATGACCAACGGCCTGCCCGTGCCGTTCGAGCGGGCCGTGGAGGAGCTCAGGACCTACGCCCACGGCCTGAGGGTGATGGGCGGCGGGTTGACCCTGTCCGGCGGCGAGCCGCTGATGCAGGCGCGCTTCGCCGCCCGCCTGTTCGCCGCAGCCAAGGCGATGCGCGTGCACACGGCGATCGAGACGAACGGCTTCTACTCAGACCGCCTGTCCGACGCGGAGCTCCAGGACATCGACCTGGTCCTGCTGGACATGAAGGGCTTCACGCCGGAGCAGCACGAGCAGGTCAGCGGCGTGCGCGACAATCAACGCGTCATGGCTTTCGGTGAGCGTCTGGCCAGGCTGCGGCGGCCGATGTGGCTGCGCTTCGTGCTGGTTCCCGGCCTGACGGGCATTCCAGAGGAGATGGCCAAGCTGGCCGAATACGCCGCCGGCCTGGGCGTCGTTGAACGGGTCGAGGTGCTGCCCTTCCACCAGATGGGCGCCTACAAGTGGGCCCGGCTGGGGATCGACTACAGCCTGGAAGCGGCCCAGCCGCCCTCGGCCGAGCAGGTCGAGGCGGCGGTGAGCATCTTCCGCGCCGCGGGGCTGAACGCCTGCTAGCTCCCGCCCTCAGCCCGGCGTCTGGCCCGGCTTTTCGCGTTCGGCGGCGCAGGGACCGCTGGTCTTCTTCAGGCCCGAGGCGCCGACCGTCTTCCAGGACCCCTGGCCGCTGGGCCGATCGACGCGGAGCGTCAGGATCAGCGAGGCCGAGGTCATGACGCCCTCGAGCCGGTCGCGATCGGCCGTGCAGCTGAAGACCTCGCACAGATTGGGCCCGAACTGCTTGTCTGCCGGCCGCCATTCCTGCAGCAGGCGGGGCGCGACGCGAAAGGTCCGCACGGTCTGGGTCGTGGGGTCGATCTGGCAGCGCAGGATCCAGGTGTCGCTCTTCGGGGCCTCCGCGAGGCCGGGGGCCAGAAAGGCGATGAACAGGCCGGCCATGAGCATGGGAAACCTCCGAATTCGGCCCATCATGCGCCCCGTGAACCCGCTCGCCTCTTAGGTGATCGCCTGAGAAGGGCTGGATGTTTAGCCCGATGGCGCCCCAAGCCCTTCGGGTGTCTGCTGGCCCAATCGAAACGAGCAGTTGGGCGCTGTTTGGGGCGGGGCAAGTCCCTCGGACGGGGGGCGAACGATCAAGAAAAACCCTCGTCCTAGTCCAAGGGTTGGCGTTTGGGGGCCTGGTTGCCGAAGGCGACCGCGTAAGCGGACCTGTCCCCTGTCCCGCCGACGGTCGTGCACGGCCATGTCCGGGCTCGACGCGTGTCCACAGGGAGAGGGGCGAAATGCTGCGTATTCTGATTGCCGACGACCACGACATGGTCCGCCGGGGCGTTCGAAACGTCATCGAGGACCATCCGGGCTGGATGGTCTGCGCCGAAGCCTCCGACGGACAGCAGGCCCTGGAGATGGCCCTCCGCGAAAAGCCGGACGTCGCCATTCTGGACGTGTCGCTGCCGATCCTGAACGGCGTCGCCCTGACCCGTCTCCTGCAGAAGGAATGCCCGAAGATCCGCGTCCTGCTGTTCACGATGCACGACGACGACGAGACGGTCAGCAGCGCGCTGGCGGCGGGCGCCCGGGGCTACGTCCTGAAGTCCGACACCGGGACGAACCTGGAGGGGGCGATCTCTGCGCTGCACGTCAACCGGCTCTACTTCTCCTCGCCGGTTTCGGAGCTGCTGCTCTACGCCGCGCTCAACGAGCGCAAGAAGTCCCGGCTGGAAAGCTTCACGACCCGCGAACTCGAGGTCGCCCAGCTGATCGCCGAGGGCAAGGTCAATAAGGAGATCGCCCGACAGCTCAAGATCAGCATCAAGACCGTGGAGAGCCACCGGGCGGCGGGGATGCGCAAGGCCGGCGTGCGGACCGCGGCGGCGTTCGTCCGCTTCGCGATAAAGCACAAAATGATCCAGGCCTAGGTCGGGAACGTGGTCGGCTCCGGGTTCGGCCTGATACCCCCGCTGTCGCGATCCCGGAACACTCCGTGTGTTCGGAGGCCCGCGGTGACCAAGCAGATTTTCAAGCAAAGAGGCCAGAACACGACCCGAGCGGTCGCGGCCAACGTCTTTTCGCTCTGTTTTCCGCTGTTCCTGGTCGATGCGGTGCGGCGCGCCCATCCGATGGCGCTGCAGCAGTTCCACCTGCTGCCGCCGGACGGGGCGGACCTGGCGCCGGGCCTGCTGGAGGACGATCCCTGCATCGTCATCGCCAGCGCCTGGATCGACCTGACCGAAGGGCCCGTGGTGCTGCATCTGCCGCACACCCATGGGCGTCATTTCGACCTCACCCTGATCGACACCGCCGGCGAGCCGTTCGCCAGTCTCGGGACCCGCACCGACAACGACGGGGGCGTCGATGTCGCCGTCGTCGGGCCGCGCTGGAGCGGCGAGACCCCGCACACGCACCTGGCCCGCCGGTCGCCGAGCGACGCCTGCTGGGCGGTCAGCCGCATCCACGCCCATTCGCCGCTCGACCGCCCCGAGGCCTTGGCCATCGCCAAGAACCAGTGCCTCAGTTCGATGGGGCGGCGGCCCGATCTGCATCACACCGACCACGTCACCAGCCTGGAGCCGCCGGCCGTGTCGAGCCTGCGGCAGGTGATCGAGCTGGGCCCGGCCGTGTTCTTCCATCGGCTGGACGCGGTGCTGGACCGCGCGCCGATCAGTTTCGAGCGGTCGATGCGGCCGCTGCTGGACCAGTTCCGCCGCGACCTGGACGGACCGCCGCCGGCCGCCAACTGGTCGCCGGACCTGGCCGAGGCGCTGGAGCTGGGTTTCGCGGACGGCCTGGCGGCGATCCGGGCGGCCACGGCCGCGATTTCCGAAACCCGGGGCGTCGGCTGGCACGCGGTGGCCGTGCCGCAGCACGACGAGTCCGGCGCCTCGCTGGCCCAGGCGGGACGCGCCTATTCCAGCCTGGGGGCCCCCGCGCGCGAGGAGCTGCTGACCCTGGTCTGCGAGCATGACGGCCACGGCCGCCCGCTGCGCGGCGATCGCTGTTCGCGCCTTCGCTTCCCGGCCGACGGTCTGCCGCCGGTGCGCGGCTTCTGGCGCCTCTACACGCGGCCGACCGCCTCGGTGGACAAGCGGCACGGGATCGGCAACCGCAACGACCTGAGCCTCGACGACGACGGCTCGCTGGACCTGATCATCCACGACAGGCCGTTCGGCGGCGGCGACCTGGCCAACTGGCTGCCCGCGCCCCACGGCGAGATGTGTCTGGTCATGCGGCTCTACGCGCCCCGCGCCGCGGCCCTCTCCGGCGTCTGGCGCATGCCGGCGATCGAGATCGTGGATCTGGACGTCGAAGGCCCTAGGTCGCGTTCGGGATCTTCAGAAAGCAAGCCAAACAGGAGGACTCCGTCGTGAGACCACTGCCCCTCGTCGCCTGTTGCGTCCTCAACGTCGCGGCGGCCGCGACCTTCCCATCCCTAGCGCTGGCCCAGACCGCGCCCGCCGCGTCCACGGCGCCGGCGACCGCCCCCGGCGAGGGCCTCGTGGCCCCCATAGTGGAGCCCGAGGCCCGTCAGGCCCTGGAGCGGATGAGCGCTTATCTGGGCACGCTCAAGACCTTCGAGATCCGGACCCAGACCAGCCTGGACATCGTCACCGAGACCGGACAGCGGGTGCAGATCGACGGCACGGCCCACTACAAGGTGCGCAAGCCCGACGGCTTCGTCATCGAGGTCGTCACCGACCTGAAGAAGCGGACCTTCTTCTACGACGGCGAGAAGTTCACGGTGTTCTCGCCCGAGCACGAGTTCTACTCCACGGTCGAGGCGCCGCCGACCACGCTGAAGGTGCTGGACCTGCTGTGGTATCAATACGGCCTCGCCCTGCCGCTCGAGGACCTGTTCCGCTGGAACGAGCTCAAGAGCCGGCGTCCGGACGAGCTCACGGGCGCCTTCCTGGTGGGACCCGCCACGATCGACGGCGTGCTCACCAACCAGTACGCCTTCCGCCAGGGCGATGTGGACTGGTCGGTGTGGATCGAGCAGGGCGCGCGCCCGCTGCCGCGCAAGCTGATGATCGTCGATCGATCCCAACCCGAGCAGCCCGCCTATGTCGCGCGGCTGACCTGGACCCTGAACCCGACCTTCCCGGCCGACGCCTTCACCTTCCACGCCGGCCCCAAGGCCAAGTCCATCCGTATGAGTACGCTCGATCCCACCGGGAGCACGCCATGAAAGTCCGTATCCCCCACGTGATCGCCATCAGCGCCGGAGTCTTCGCGTCGATGGTCATCTATGTCGACTCCGTCGACGCCCAGCGAGGCGGCGGCCGCGGCGGCGGGGCCCGCGGCGGCGGCATGAGCAGCATGAGCCGGGGCGGCGGCGGCGGCTTCAGCAGCAGCCGCGGCTCCTCGATGGGCGGCAGCCGCTCCAGCTACAACCGCGGCTCGTCGAGCTTCAGCCGTCCGTCGACCCAGCCCAGCCGGCCTTCCACGGGCGGCGGCGGCTTGGGCGGCGGCGCATCCGCCAGTCGTCCCAGCGCCGGTACGGGCGCCGTCGGGGGCGGAGCTGGAGCCGGGGCCGGCGCGCGGCCCTCCGGCGGAGGCCGGGACACGGCCAGCACCCGGCCTTCCGGCGGCAATCGCGGAGACACCGGCAATCGTGGCGACGGAAGCCGGGGGGACGGAAACCGCGGCGATGGAAGCCGCGGCGACCGCGAGCGCAACACCAACATCAACAACAACACCAACATCAACATCGATGACGGCTGGGGCGGCTGGGACGATCACTTCCATCACCCGATCGCGGCCGGGATGGTGATCGGCGCCACCGCCGCCGTCACCGCGGCGGCCCTGAGCCCCTACTATTACGGGGCGGCCTACTATTCGCTGCCGACGGGGTGCGGAGGTTATCCGTACTACGGCTACTCCTACTACCGCTGCGACGGCTACTATCTGGAGCCGCGCTACGAGGGCGACACGATCGTCTACATCACCGTGCCGGATCCCGCCTCGGCGGAGGGGAAGGCGGCCGCCCAGCAGAAGGGCGCGACCTCCACGACGCCGGTCCCCTCCACGCCGCCGGCCGCGCCGGTCCCGACCACGCCGCCCCAGCCGTAAGGGGGAAGCGACCCAAAATTGTCATCCCGGATCTGCGCCCGGTTTGCGCCGACCCTGTCCGGGATGACAATCGATTTTGGGACGCAGGTGCGGACCCTAGCGGCGCGGGGCGATCGCCGGCGGCGATCCAAGGGGGTTGCTCAGCGAGAACTGGCCCAGCGACATCGTCGGGATGGCCAGCAGCAACTGCAGGCCGATCAGCCAGGTGACGATCGCCACGGCGGCGAGGGTGAAGCGCACCGAGATCTGGCGGAACACCTGTCCGATTCCGCCGAAGAACATCGCCGTGGCCAGCACGACGCCCGCGCGATTATAGGAATAGGAGGTGCGGCTGGCCTCCTCGCCCAGAGCGAACTGGGTCTCGGCCTCCCTCTCGGCCCGTTCGGCCTCGGCGAAGCCGGGAGGCGTATAGCCTTTCATGGCGAACGGGGTCGGGGGCGCCTTGGGATCGTCCAGTGGACGCGTGGCCAGCCAGGCCTCGAACGGGGCCTGGAAATTCTCCGGCATGCGGGTGCGGTAGAACTGGGCCAGCGTCTCATTTCCACGGCTCTTGGCCTCGATCCAGTCGCTGAACAGGTCGATCTGCACGGCGCGGACCATGTCGCCTTCGAACCTGGCCCGCGAGGCCGCGCCGCGTTCGAAGTTCGCGCGGCCGAAATGGACGGTCTGCATGCCGTTCCACATCGCGCCCTGATGGCTGGCCCAGGAGGCCATCAGTCCGGCGACGGACAGGACGACGGCGGTCACCGTCTCGATCAGGCTGGCCCTGGCCGCGGCGGCCGCGGCGGCCGCGCTGTCGTTGGCGTCGGTCCTACGGAACAATTCTTCCTCCGCGGGTTCCATTCAAAGAAGGGCCCCGCACGGATGCGGGGCCAGTCACGAAGGCCTGGAAACCTCCTAGTCCGCCGTCTGGGGGGAGGAGGGCGGACGATCCAAACTCGCGCCTAGCGACGGTCGCGGCGATCCGTGATTACCCTGACGTCGGGGACGGAGACGCCGGGGTTGGCCGGTCCGGGGCGACGAAGACGCCGGGCGGACGACGCCGGGCCCGACGGGCAGGGCGACCACGACGACCGTGCCGAGCCCGGGGCAGGAGATCTCGACCCGCCCCTTCAGCTGGGCCGCCCGGGTGCGCATGCCCGCGATGCCGACCCCGGATTCGAGGTTCGCCGGTTCACCTCTCAGCAGGGCCGCGACGCCCTTGCCGTCATCGCTCACCCGCGCGGTCAGGACGCCGCCCTCGCTGATCAGCTCCACATCCGCGCGCCGGGCGTCCGCGTGCCGGTAGACGTTGGAGAGCGCTTCCTGAACGATGCGGTAGGCCGCGTGCTGCACCTCCTGCGGCGCGGTGTCGACCGGACCGCGGGTCACGAAGCTGGTGGCTAGGCCGGTGCGGGCGCCGAAGCCGTTGACGAATCCGCGCACCACGCGCGTCAGTCCGTTCTGCTCCAGCCCGGCGGGCTTGATCAGGTAGGAGAGGACACGGATCTCCTTGATCACCTCGCCGATCGAGATCGACATGTCCGCGAGCACGTCATTGGCCTTGTCGCCCTCGACCAGCGGCCGCAGCCGCCCCATGGACAGGTTGAGCGCCGCCAGGTGCTGGCAGGTGGAATCATGCAGCTCCATGGCGATGCGCGCCCGCTCCTCCTCCTGGGCCTCCAGCAGATCGCAGGCCCGAGCGGCGGACGGCCGTCCCTTTCCGGTCGGCTTGGGCAGGTCGTCGTGCACCACCACGAACACGGGCCGGGGGCTGAGGGGCAGGGGGGTGATCCGCACGTGCCGCCGCTGCGACGGTTCGCTGTCGGCCACCGTATAGCGATGGACGAAGGACTCGCTGCGGCCGGCCAGCAGCTCCTGGACGCCATGGCGGAACGCCGGCCGTCCCAGGGCCGGATAGATCCGGGCGCAGAGGTCCACATAGGACTCGCCGAGCCCGGCGCGCCGCGACGTGCCCGCGCGCCGCGCGGCCGCCCGCCAGGCGGGATTGACGGCGATCACCACGCCGGCTTCGTTGATCAGGGCCGTTTCCTGCACGAGCGCCTTGGAGACGGCGGCCAGCAGCTTGGTGGCGGCGCGGCCAGCGGGCTTCAGAACGGGCGCCGGGACAAGGATCGCGTCCGACGGCGCGAGGGCCGACCGGGCCCGGCGGAGGATCCCGGCCACCGACGGGCCGAGGCCGGCGGGCAGCAGCGACGGCGTCGGTTCGCCGGGGTCGCCGAACAAGGGCAGGGCCCATGCCGGCGCCGTTAGAGTCTGGTCGAGCCGATGGGACATCTCGAACGTCCTTCTGCTGGCGTCTCCCGACAGAAAAGCAAACTTAGGGCCCACGACGGCGTTTGGGGCCCCGCAACACACAGGGAGGTTAGGGCGCGGTCCCCGCGAAACGCCCGGTGTCGTCGATCGGCGCGCGGGTCTTCAGCTCGTTGAGGCCGCGAATGCTCAGCTCGGCCCACCGCTCGACCAGCCGACGGAAGTCCATGCGGTTGGTGACGCGGTTGCGCTGCCCGACCGTATTGTCGCCCGCCAGGCGCCGGTCGACGGCGCGGCCCAGCAGGGCGCCGGTCAGAGAGTCCCGCACCTCCACGAAATAGGTCGCCTCGCCAGCGTCGTTGGCGAAGGTGTAGGTGCGGCCCGCCTCGAAGGTGTCCGGCGCCGAGACCCGGACGTCGAGCACGCCGGTTCGCAGCCACAGCACGTCGGGACCCGGCTCGGTCACCACAGGATAGCCGCCCTTGGTGAATTCCTCGACGAAGATGTTTCCGGCGGCGGCGACGCCCTCGGTGATGGCCTTCTTGACGTCCTTTTCCGAGATGTCGCGGGACACGCCCATGCCTTGCTGGTTGTAGTCGCGGCGCCAGTTCTTTTCGAAACTGATCTCCGTGGGGTCGAGCATGACCTTGGTGTAGCCGGTGAAGGTCGCACCCGGCGCCAGGTACACCAGGTCGAAGCGCTTGGACTTGACCTGCAGCAGGCCGTCCCAGGTGGTGGGGGGCTTGGCGGCCAAGGTCGGCGTCGCGGCCGTGGCTGCAAGGACAAGCGACAGGAGCGCCGCTCGGAAGAGCTGTCGATGATCCATTTTTTCCGGCCTCGATCTGCTGAGCTAAGCATCGCCATGCCGGCGAGGACCACCATCGGGGAAAACCCTCGACCGGCCGCCGTACACCCCGAGGTTGGAACGTCAGGTTCCGCCTACTAGAAGGAATAGCGGAGCCGCAGAGCCAGGATGTCCAGGGTTTGCCCGATCTGCACGCCGACCGGCGGGGTCAGCGGGGCCGGGCCGAAAGGCTCGGGATCGGCGGGACCGGCGGGGTTCAGGCGATCCACCTTCACATGCATGGCGTTCAGCATCAGGCGGATGCGGTCGGAGGGATACCAGTTCAGCGCCAGGTTCAGGATGGTCTGGTCGCCGCCGCGGACGCCGCCCGGCGGCGGGGGCGCGCCGAGGCGGCCGGCGTTGGAGTTGGCGTCCATCCGGCTGTAGCGGAAGGCCAGCTCCCAGGCACCCCAGCCGCCTTCGCGCAGCGGATGCCTGGTCAGGGGACGGCCGAACACGGCGCGCGTCTGGTCGAAGCGCCTCGCCTCGCCGGTGATGATCCAGCTGCCCTGCACATAGAAGCCGGAGAAGTGCGCGTCGCGCGGGGCCTCGCTCGCGGCGCGCTCCACCGCGAAATCGAAGGCCTCGGCCTGCAGGAACAGGTTGCGGCGACGGGCGGCGAACTCCAGGCCCAGCACCTTGGCGTGGTCGGCGATGAGGTCGCCGGTGTCGAGCAGGGGCGTGTCGTCGACCCGCACTTCCGGCGTGGCCATCAGCCGAAAGCCGAACCCCGGGGTCCGGCCGTCCTGGCTCTTGCCCGGGGACAGCACGTAGATCAGCGATCCGCCCACGTGGACGCTGGAGGTCTTGGACGGATAGAAGGCCCGCGAGGTTCGGGCGACGACCGCCGACCGGGGCGACGTCTCGTCGTCCTCGTGGAGGACGGGCCCGGTCAGGCTGATCGCGGTCATCCAGTTGCGGGTCGCGCGCCGCACGGTGATCCCCAACCGGCCGTCGCCGCCGCCCAGGCCCCGCGCCAGATTGGCCGCCGTCGCCCGTTCCAGGAACGGATTGGCGTCGGTGCTGGTGGCGTCCTCCATGTTGGCCAGCTGGGGATAGGCGCCGACGATCAGCACGTACGGCGCGAAGCGGCTGTAACGGGCCCAGACCTCGGCGATGCGGGCTTCGCCCTGCTCGTCGCGCCCGCCGATGTCGAACATGGCGCGATACGAGAGGTTCTCGCCCCACTGGCCCTCGCCGCCCAGGCGGGCCTTGCGGAGGTAGGAGCCGTCGGCCAGGGCCTGGGCGTCCAGGGTGTCGCCGCTGCCGATGGCGCCGCGCCGGAAGTCGGTCTCCGGCGGGCCGGCGGGCTCTTGCGTGTAGTCGGCGCCGTCGAACTGAATGTAGCCGCGAAAGGTCCACGGCCCGATGCTGAAGTCCTGGTCGAGCACCGAGAGCAGCTTCATGGGCACGAACAGCAGGGCGTTGGGCGCTTCCGCCTGATCCTCGGCCGGAGGCGCCTTCTGTTGGGGTTCGGCGGCGGGAGCGGGGGGCGTCGCGGCGGCGCCGCTGACCTGTGGGGTCGGCTCGGCCGGCGTCTCGGGCGGCGCATCGGTCGCAACGAGCGCCGCCGCGACGAGCAGCGCCAGGGTCAGCCGAAGTCTCCGGCCAGGTCTCTGGCGGCGGCCGCGGCGGCGAGGGTCCGGGCGTGGGTCATGGGCGGTCTCCGGGTTTGTCGCCAGCGTCGGGTGGGCCGCGGGCCGGGGCCATCCGGCGTATTCCCGAGCCGCCGGGGCGCCGACGCCCCAGCCTTGTCGCTTGGCGAAAGGCTTGGCCGGAGGCCGCCGGGCCCCGGGCAATCCACCTCGGGTCGTATCAGGCGCCCACCCGATACTTTCCCGGACGTGTCGGCTCCTAACCTGCCGAGGTTTCGCGTGCGTAGTGCGCGCCGGTCATCGCGAAAGACGAGAGCCGGACAACGGGTAAGGCGACAGGGGATTAAGATGCGAATTCCTTACGGGCGGCTCGCGCCGCATCTGCTGGTGGCGACCGCCATCACGGGTCTGGCCGGAGCGGCGCAGGCCGCCGACGAGCCGAAGTTCGAGGTCTACGGCTTCGCGCAGGTCGACTTCACCCAGGATTTCAACCGGGTCGACCCGCTTTGGGACGACGCCCTGAGGCCCTCGAAAATTCCGACCACCGAAGACACTTTCGGCGACAACGGCCAGACCTCGATCAGCGTCAAGCAGAGCCGGTTCGGCGTGAAGGCGCAGCAGGAGATCGCCGGCAAGCCCCTGTTCGTGAAGTTCGAGTTCGACCTGTTCGGGGTCGGCGGCGACGCGGGCCAGACGACGTTCCGCCTCCGCCACGCCTATGGCCAGTGGGGCCCGGTGCTGGCCGGCCAGACCAACAGCGTGTTCATGGACGGCGACATCTTCCCCAACACGATCGAGTACTGGGGACCGACGGGCATGGTGTTCGTGCGCACCCCGCAGATCCGCTATACTTTCGGGTCCGGCGCCGGCCGGTTCGCGATCGCGCTCGAAAAGCCCGGCAACGACATCGACCCGGGCAACGTCCGCATCGTCGATCCGACGTTGGGCTCCAACATCCAGGGCGACGAGGAACTGCCCGACCTGACCGGTCACTATCGCTATGCCGGAGACTGGGGGCACGTCCAGCTGGCGGGCATCCTGCGCCGCGTCGGCTATGAGACCAAGGGCGCCCCGAACAACGAGCCGTCGTCCCACAAGATGGGCTGGGGCCTGAACCTGACCTCCAACATCAAGGCCGGTCAGAAGGACGTCGTCCATCTGGGCGTCGTCTATGGCGAAGGCATCGCCAGCTACATGAACGACGGCGGCACCGACATGGGGCCCAAGGCCAAGCCCGGGATCTCGCAGCCGATCGTCGGCGCCCCTCCCGTGCCGCCTGGCTCGCTGTACGGCGACGTGCTGCCGCTGCTGGGCCTGACGGCCTATTACGACCACTACTGGAACGACCAGTGGAGCAGCTCCGTCGGCTGGAGCATGACCAAGGTCGACAACACCAACTTCCAGGCGGCGGACGCCTACCAGACGGGCCAGTACGCCTCGGCCAACGTCCTCTACACGCCCGACCCGCGGATCCTGATCGGCGGCGAGCTGCTGTGGGGCGAGCGCGAGGACTTCGACGGCAACAAGGGCGACGACACCCGGATCCAGGTGTCCTTCAAGTACAGCTTCTCGAGCAACGATTTCCGATAGCCAGCAGCCTGGAGCGCAATCCGATGATGCAATCAAACGCCTCGCGTCGGGACCTCGCCAGAGGCATCGCCGCCCTGGGGTTCGGCCTGACCGCCGGCGCCGGCCTGGTGGCCGCCCCGGCCTTCGCCCAGCCTAGCGCCGCCTCGGCGGACGCCGCGGTCAAGGCCGCCTACGACAAGTTCAAGGGCCTCAACGAAGGCAAGAACGCCGACTACATCCCCGCCCTGGCCAAGGTGCCGTCGAACTATTTCGGCATCGCCCTGGCCACGCCGCAGGGGGCGCTGTCGACCGCCGGCGACATCACGCCGACCTTCTCGATCCAGTCGATCTCCAAGGTGTTCACCCTGGCCCTGGTGTTCCAGGAATCCGGCGAGGACCTGATCGAGGACAGCATCGGCGTCGACGCCACGGGGCAGGTGTTCAACTCGATCGTCGCGATCGAGCAGTTCCGCGGCAAGGAGATGAACCCGCTGGTCAACCCCGGGGCCATCGCCACCACCGGCATGGTCAAGGGCACGCCCGACGAGGTGTGGAAGAAGATCCTGGCGCTGCATTCCGACTTCGCCGGCCGCCAGCTGTCGGTCGACCAGGAGGTCTACAAGTCCGAGGCCGACACCAACCAGCGCAACCGCGCCATCGGCGCCCTGATGTGGGCCTATGAGCGGTTCAAGAGCGATCCGGCCGTGGCCACCGACATCTACACGCGTCAGTGCGCGATCGCGGTCAACGCCAAGGACCTTGGCAACATGGCCGCCACCCTGGCCAACGGCGGCAAGAACCCGATCACCAAGAAGCAGGTGATCGATCCCAAACACGTGGCGCGACTGTTGGCCGTGATGGCCACCGCCGGCCTCTACGACGACAGCGGCAAGTGGCTGTTCCACGCCGGCCTGCCGGCCAAGAGCGGCGTGGGCGGCGGGCTGATCGCCGTGTCGCCGGGCAAGTTCGGGATCGGGACCTTCGCCCCGCCGCTCGACGCCGCCGGCAACAGCGTCCGGGGCCAGCGCGCGATCATCGACATCTCGCAAGCCCTGGGCGGCAATCCCTATGACGTGAAGCCGACCTGATCCGACCCCGACGGCTCTTCAGGTCATCGCCAAGGATCGGCGCCGGCCGAGGGTCGGCGTGATGCTCCCCTCGCTCGCGCCGCCGTCAGGTCGATCCTGGCGGCGGGTCCGGCGACCCCAGTAGGAAGATCACCATGCGCTCCGTTCATTCTGCCGGGATGATGGGCTGCACCAAGCGACCGCTCATCGCGCTCGCGCTATGGATGCTTGGCGCCGCGGCGCCATTCGCCGCCCAGGCGGCGGCGGCTCCGCCGACCGCCCCGCCGACCGCGACCGAGACCTACCTTTTCAACGACTCCCACTTCCATCTGACGAACTACATCCAGCAGGGCACCGACATCAGGAAGTACATGGAGATCATGGGCGACAAGGTCGGTCGCTCGACCCTGTTCGGCATCCCGCTTCAGCAGATGTGGTCCTACGCCAACTCGGGTGACTTCGCGCCGAACTACTACCTGCAGAGCGACGCGCCGCTCTACTACTACTCGTTCACCGACGCCTTCATCGCCACCAGCTACCTGTCGCTGCCGCCCAAGGATCGGGCCCGGCTGGATCCGATGATCACCGGCTTCAACCCTTCGGACATGTACGCCGTCGATCATATACGGCGGGTGCTGACGACCTATCCCGGCGTGTTCACCGGCATCGGCGAGTTCTCGATCCACAAGGAGTTCGTCTCGCCGAAGGTCGCCGGCGTGACCGCCAGCCTCACCGATCCGGCCGTCGACCGGATTCTCGACCTCGCCGGCGAGGTCGGCCTAGTGGTGATCATGCACAACGACATCGACATGCCTTTCGCCAAGACCGACGCGGAGCCGGTCTATCTTCAGCAGATGAAGGCCCTGCTGCGGCGTCATCCGAAGACGACCGTGATCTGGGCGCACACGGGCCTGGGGCGCGTCGTCCATCCCGCGCAGGTCTCGGCCAACGCCGAGGCCGGCACCGAGCGCAGTCCACGCCACTTCGAGATTCTCGAAGCCATGCTCGTCGATCCGACGCTGAAGCACGTCTACTTCGATATTTCCTGGGACGAGGTGGCCAAGTACGCGGTCGCGACGCCGGAAAGCGCCAAGGTCACGGCGGCGATGCTCAACAAATACCCCGACCGCTTCCTGTTCGGCACCGACAATGTGGCTCCGTCCAATCAGGCCGCCCAGCTGCGCGTGTTCCACCTCTGGGATCCGGTCTTCAAGGACCTGACGCCCGAAGCCAGCCTTGCCGTCCGAAAGGGCAATTATGAGCGTCTTTTCGACGCCGCCCGGGTCAAGGTGCGGACCTGGGAGAAGGCGAACGCCGGCCAATAGGAATCCGGCGGCCCAGCTTCGGGTATACTGAGGTCAAGGCTCAGGTCTACACCTGATAGGTCTTCTCGTCCCCGGCGCCATCCTCTCACCTGCGTTTGGCAAGAAGCTGGGAGACCCATCATGGGGCACTATCTATCGGGCGTCGCGGCCGCTGTTGTGGTCGCTAGCGGGCTGGCCTTGAGCGGCTGCGCCACGGAGTCTTATGTCGACGAGCATGTGGCCGCGGTCAATGCCCGCGTCGACGCCGTCGACGCCAGGGTCACGGCGCTGTCCGGGCGTGTCGACGAGGTGGACAAGACCGCCCAGGCGGCGAGCGCGAAGGCGGACGCCGCCCAACAGCACTTGGTCCGCACGGTGGTCAGCGACACCGACTCGATCACCTTCGAGACCGCCAAGTGGGACCTCTCCGACGAGGCCAAGGCGACGCTCACCGCTTTCGCCGACAAGCTGAAGGCCGACAACAAGCCGGTCTTCATCGAGATCGTCGGCGGCGCCGACACGCGTGGCGACACCGACAAGAACCGTGTCCTGGGCGCAAAGCGCGCCCTGGAAACCCGGCGATTCCTGTCGAGCCTGGGCATTCCGCTCTCCAACATGGAGACGGTCTCCTGGGGCGAGGAGCACCCGACCGCGGTCGGC
Organism: Caulobacter sp. Root1455; assembly: GCF_001426905.1. Taxonomy (GTDB): domain Bacteria; phylum Pseudomonadota; class Alphaproteobacteria; order Caulobacterales; family Caulobacteraceae; genus Caulobacter. The sequence goes on along the minus strand of NZ_LMFQ01000001.1, from coordinate 80,698 downwards.
ACGCCCGAGGAAGACGCCTCCAGCCGTCGCGTGGTTCTGCGCGTCCTGCAATAGCGGCCCCGGCGGCGCGCGGATCACCGCGCGCCGCCTCCGGTCCCGTCCGCCCGCCCCTCAGGTCCGTACCGGATACCGAGGGGCGGGCGTTACGCGGAAGCCTTGTCCTCCCGATCGAATCCCCTGGAGGACAAGTTGTATGCGTAAGTTCGAGTTCATCGCCGTCGCCCTTGGCGCGGCCGGCTTTGTCTGCCTGGGCGCCGGCGCCGCCGCCGCGCAGGACGGGCCGTGGAACGGCTATTACGTCGGCGGCAACATCGGCGCTTCCAAGGCCGACACCACCCTGACCATGAAGGCGGCGTCCGGCTCGGGCGGCGCCGTCATCCCGCCGGGCGACATCGGCCTGATCAACGCCCCCGTCTCGGAGGACGACAACAATGACGTCGGTTTCACCGGCGGGTTCCAGGCCGGCTACAACTACTGGTCGGGGGGCTGGATGATCGGGTTGGAGACCGACATCAACTATTACAATCTCGGCGAGGACCGGAAGAAGACCTACCGGTCGGGCCTGGCGATCGCTCCGCCGATCGATTTCACGATCGAGCAGAAGATGAAGACCGACTGGATGTGGACCCTGCGTCCCCGGGTCGGCTACGCGACGGACACCTGGCTGTTCTACGCGACGGCCGGCGTGGCCGCCTCGGACATCAAGCTGACGACCAAATACTACGACACCCGCAGCCCGCCGATCACCGGCAACAACGAGGAGTCCGACGTCAAGTTCGGCTGGACCGCCGGCCTGGGCGCGGCCTTCGCGCTGAGCGAATACACCTCGGTGCGGGGCGAGTGGCTGTATTCCGACTTCGGCACGATCAAGTCGCAGGGCACGGTGGGCAGCAACTACGCCACCCTCAGCTCCGAGGCGGACGCCCGGGGCAACCTGTTCCGCATCGGCTTCGACTACACGTTCTAAGTCAGGCTGACGCCCAAAAAGAAAGGGCCCCTTGCGGGGCCCTTTTGAGGTGACGAGCCGGCTGGGGCGCCGGCTCGCCGAGGGGTTATGTCTAGAACTTCCAGGAACCGCCGGCGCGGATGGCTTGGGCTTCGAAGCCGCCGCCGTAGGCCGCGTCGTAGGTGACGCCGAAACGGGCCCGGTCGCCGGAGAACAGATCGGCTCCCAGCTGCAGGGCCACGCCGCCGGCCGAGGCCTTGGCGCCGGTCACCACGAAGCGGTTCACGCCGCCGGCGAAGGCGTTGGAGGTCTCGCCGGCCAGGTCGCCGGTGGTCATGCGCCAGGCGATCGAGGCGTGCGGACGCAGCACGCCGTCGGTCCCGAAGCCGGTCTCGGTCTTCAGCTTGACGCCCAGATCGATCACGCCCAGCTCGCGCTTGACGCCCTGGACGTCCAGCCGCGCGAAGCCGCCGGTCTCGACCGCGTCGTCGGTCTTGACGGTCAGATAGGCGCCCGAGGCGAACGGCTCGACCACCGCCGCGCCGTAGGTCATCGGAACCGAGACCTGGGCGAACAGCTGGGCGGTCTTGGCGTCGTACTTGCCTTGCACCCGATCCTGGGCGCCGGGGAAGGAGACGGTCCGCGCGGTGTCGACCGACGACCAGGCATAGCCGCCGCCGACATTGGCGCGCAGGGGACCGAAGGCCGAGGCCGCGTAGACGGCCAGTTGGCCGCTGGTGGCGTCGGCCTGGCTGCTGCGGCCCGAGACCGTGGCGCGGCCGTCGTCATAGGCGGCCGCGACGCCGATGCGGGTCGCGCCCACCACGGTGTCGCCGCCGACCACGAGGCCGGAGCTGGCGGTCTTGACGCCCGCCGCGCCGGCGCCCGCGTTGACCTTGCTCCAGCCGGCCAGGACGTCGCCCCAGCCGCCGACCGCGTCGGCCGGCGCCGAGGCGCGGTTCTGGACCGCGTCGCGCAGACGACCGGCGTCGCCCAGCAGCAGGGTCGAGACGTCGGCATGGATCTGGCCGTCCAGGGCGTCGTAGCCCTGGGCCGCGCCCGTCGCGCTCTGGGTGACCAGGGCGTCGTAGATCACCGAACCGTAGCCCTGGGCTTCGGCGGCCCGCGCCGTCTCGGCCTGGTTGCGGGTGGTCGCCAGGCTGGCGAAGCGGATGTCGTTGCGCAGCAGGTTCAGGCGCACGGCGTTGGCGGTGTAGCTCAGGCTCGGCGTCAGGAACGCCAGGTTGCTGGTCACCCCCGCGAACGTGCCGACCACGCCGCCGGCCGACTGGACGATGCCGTACTGCGACAGGCGGGCGTATTGCGACGTCGGACCGCCGGCCAGGACCTGGACCGTGACGCCGCTCTGGATCGTGGTCACGCCCGTCGCGTCGATCAGGTCATGCTCGCCGGTCGGCAGGACTTCGGCCTGGTAGACCGAGCCCGTGGCGAAGGTGAAGTCGCCGGCCACATGCAGGGTCCCGGGCGAGTTGCCCGGGGTCACCTGACCGCCGTTCTGGACCAGCACGTCGCCGGTGATCGTGCCCGAACCGCCCAGCAGGCCGGCCGAGCCGACCGTGACGTCCGAGGTGACCGAGCCGTTGACCTTCAGCTTGCCGACATTGACCGTGGTGTCGCCGGTGTAGGTGTTGGCCCCGGCCAGGTCGATGACGCCGCCGCCGGTGATCGTGAACGAGCCCGAGCCGGTGATCGCGCCCGAGAAGGTGGTCGTCTCGGCCTGGTTCACGGTCAGGGCGCCGCCCTCGATCGAGATCTGGCCGTTCGAACCGCCGCTCAGATTGGTGACGGTCTGGGTCAGGCCGCTGAGGTCGAGCAGGCCGTTGTCGACCTGGACCTCGGCGGTTTGCGGCAGGTGGAGGATGCGCACGGTGCCGCCCTGCACCGTGGTGGTGCCGGTGAAGCCGTAGTCGCCCGACAGCACCAGGCGCTGGCCGCCTTGCTTGATCAGTTCGCCCGTGCCGGTGATGTCGCCGGCGTAGTCGTACTCGTCCGAGCGGTTGAAGATCGCCGTGCCGTTCAACACCAGGTCGCCGGTCAGCGAACCGGTCGCGCCGCCGGCGCCGATCTGCAGCGTGCCGCCGGCCCCGACCGTGACCGGGCTGGTCAGGTCGGCGGTGGTGATCAGCTTGCCGCCGGTGATGGTGGTGGTCTCGAAGCTGGTGTTCTGGGTCAGGGTGAACTGGCCCGACTGCACCAGGGCGGTCTCGAAGCCGATCACGCCGGCCAGGGTCTGGGCGTTGACCTGGCCCGCGCCCTTCAGGGTCAGGGTGTCCAGACCCGCGCCGGCGTCGACGGCGCCGCCGAAGCTGGCGCCGGCCAGGACGGTTAGGGTGTCATTTCCGCCGCCGAACAGAACCGCCCGCGCGCCCGCGCCGCCGCCGATATAGCCGGCGGTGGTCAGGTCCGCGCCGTAGCCGGCGGTGACGCCGGTGACCGGCGAACCGCTGATGGCGGTGGTCTTGAACACCAGGCCTTCGCCGGTGGTCGAGGTGACCGAGGCGCCGGCCGCGACGGTCGCGTTCGAGCGGTTCAGGGCCGAGATCGAAGCGCCGACCAGGCTGCCCGAGGTCTCGCCCGTGATGGTCACGACGGCGTCGTGGCTGGCGCGGACGTCAAGGCCGCGACCGTTGTCGCCGTTGACGACGGCCCGGCCCGAGGTCACGACGGCGTCGCCGTTCTTGGCGATCGCCTGGATCGCCACCGAGCCGGCGCCGGTGATCTCGGCGTCCTGGCTGGTGACCGCGACGCTGTCGCCCTGGGCCAGGATGGCCAGTGTCCCGTCGCTGGAGGCTCGGGCCTTGCCGCTGTCGATCACCACCCTGCCGCCGGTCGAGACGCCGTAGACCGCCGAGGCGTAGGTGCCGACCGCCGAGGCGTCGACGCTCTTGATGGTGATCAGGCCGCCGCTCGACGAGGCGCCGACCGCGTCGGCGGTCCAGCCATTGTTCATGCCGAGGTTGGTGGTGTGGGTCACGCCGGCGTCGATGGTGATCGCGCCGGTCGTGCTGACGGCGTAGATGCCCATGTCGCCCTTGGCGCCGACCGTGATCTCGCCGCTCTTGACGTTGATCGGGCCGTCCTGGGTGTAGGCGAACAGGCCGCCGTAGGCGCCGGTGATCTTGTCGGACGTGATGTCGATCCCGTCCTTGCCATAGACATTGATGCCCGAGGCGTCGGCGGCGGTGATCTCGCCGCTGTCGACGGTCACCTTGCCGGCGTTCTCGACCCAGATGCCGACGGCGTTGCCCTTGGCGGTGCTGATCGTGTCGCTGACGATATGAACCGTCCCGGTCCCGCCCGCGGGCGTGTGCGGCGAGCCGTAGACGAGGCCGCTCTCGGTCTGGGTGACGCGGATGCCGACGGCGCCGAAGCCCTCGGTGGCGATCGAGCCGCTGGTGATGTCGACCGAGCCGGCGGCGCTGGTGGCGAAGATGCCGCTGGCCGCGCGGTCGAGGCCGCCCGCGACGGCGGCCTTGTCGCCCTTGGTGCTGATCGCGCCGCTGACGATGGTCACGCCTTCGCCGCCGATGGCGCGGATGCCCGCCGCGCCGTGGCCGGCGGTCGAGATCTCGTCGCTGACGATCGAGACCGGGCCGACGGTTTCCACCTGGATGCCGCTGGCGGTGAAGCCGGCGGTGGTGATCTTGCCGCTGTCGACGGTGACGTCGTCGCCGCCGAACGCCACGATGCCGTAGCCGTTCGTGCCCTTGGTGCTGATCGTGTCGCTGGCGACGGCGATGACGCCCCGGCGGTCGATGGCGATGCCGGCGCCGTTGTCGCCCAGGGTCGCGATCGAGCCGCTCTTGATGCTCAGGGCGCCCGTGCCGGCGGCCGCGGCGTGGTCGGTGTAGTCGGCGTTGCCGTCCAGATCGACCAGGATGCCTTGCGAATTGAGGCCGGCGGTGGAGATGACGCCGCTGTCGATCGCGATGTCGCCTTCGGTGGTCCAGGTGTAGACGCCGCGCGCCCACGTGCCCGTCGTCGTGGCCGTGCCGCTGGTGATGTCGATGTTGGCCTTCTTGCTGAAGGTCAACGCCATGATCGCATCGACGGTGTTGTTCAGGTAGTTGCCCGCGGTCGAGGCCGTGCCGCTGACGATCTTCACGCCGCCGCCGCCGTTGGCGTAGATCGCCCGGCTGCCGTTACCCAGCGCCGAGGCGTTGGTGCTGTTGATGTTGATCGCGCCGTTGGCGGCCGAGGCGTAGATCGCCCACGAGCCCGCGCCGGCCGTGCTGGCCGCGCCGCTGACGATGTCGATGCCGCCGGCGGTGCTCAGGGCGCTGATGGCGTTGGCGAAGGTCTGGACGCCGTTCAGGACGGCCACGCCGCCGGTCGCCGTGGCCGTGCCGCTCTTGATCGAGATCGAACCCGCGCCGTTGGCGTAGATGGCGCTGGCGCCGTCGCCCTTGGTCGAGGCCGTGCCGCTGTCGACGATCATCGCCGTGCCGCCGCTGACCTGGATGGCGTTGGCGAAGCGGTTGGCGCCGTTCTCGTAGATCGAGGCGCCCTGGGTGCTGGTGGTGGCCGCCGTCACCTTGACCGTCTTGCCGGCGGTGGCCGTGATCCCGTAGGCGCCGTCGCCGGTGGTGGTCACCGTGTCGCTGGTGAAGGTCACGTCGCCGGCCGCGGCGGTCAGGCTGACACCATAGTCGCGCTTGCCCGTGGTGGCGACCGTCTGGCTCGTGCCGACGATGTCGCCGGCGTAGCTGCGGACTAGGAGGCCCGCGCCGTAGAAGGTCGAGCCGTACTCGGAGACGTTGGGACCGCCCGTCGAGGTGATCGAGCCGCTGGTGAAGTTGACGGTCTTCAGACCGAACAGGGCCACGGCGCCGCTGCCGTGGGTGGCCGTGATGTTGTTCAGCGTCGCGGTCACCGCGCCGCCGATGGTGACCGTGCCGCCGACCGGGGCGTTGGTGTAGGCGAAGGCGCCGACCGTCTGGCCGCCGACGCCGGTGCTGCTGGCGCCGTCGATGTCGAGCGTGATGTCGCCCGATCCGGAGGTCGAGGTGACGGCCGAGCTGTAGGTGCCGACGGTCGAGAGATGCTTGCCGGTGATCGAGATATTGCCGCTGTCGCTCAGGGCGGTCAGGGCGTCGTTGGTGCGGTCGGCAGTCCCGTTGTAGGTCAGGGCGGTGGTCTTGACGTCGTCGGCGTTGAGGCTGATCGCGCCGGTCGTGGTGGTGATCAGAACGCCCAGGCCGCCTTGGCCGCCCGCGCCGTTACCGGTCACGCCGTTGGCGTTGACCGTGACCGCGCCCGTCGAGCCCGCGACCTTGACCGCGGGGGCGTCGGTGTTGCTGACCGTCGCGTCGGCGGGAATGTTCAGGGTCAGTCCGTCCGGACCGGCCACGTAGCTGACGCCGGTGGTGATCGCGCCGGCGGGGCAGGTCACCACGCCCGAAACGGCCGCGCCGCAGGCGTCGGCGGCGACCGCCGGCTGCACCAGCAGCGAAAGCCCCAGGGCCGTGCCCGTCAGCAGCATCGCCCGGCCGACCGGCGCACGGGCGCCCTTGGTTTTGAATTGGTGGTTACTCGACATGTCTAGCCCCCGAAAAACAAACTCGCCGAAGGCGCGCCACGCGCATTCTTTCGGCCGAGCTGCGGAAGGGGTCGCAAAAACATTTCCAATTTACTGTTGAAGTCGAGGGTTCAGGCGACTTGGGACGCAGGGGAAAGAAATAATCTTCCAATATAGCTCAAGCGTGAGACGCCTGGGCCTTGCGTGGTCAAGCTTGCCCGTCCGGCGGCGATTTCGCGCATCTCGATGCATCGGCGGTCTGTCCGCGCGGCGCCGACCGGATCTGGGCGTTCGATCGGTTGACGATGGGGGCGCCGTCTGCCCTCTTGTCGCGACAAATCACCGAGCGTCAGTATGTCTGAGTCTGTTGTCGAGCTGCCGCGCTCTGAACGACCCCAGGGCCGGGCGCTCGGCGTGGACGCGCCAACACCGTCTTCGGTCTAGCGGGATCCGGGGGCGGACATGACGGAAACGAAAGCGGCGTCGCGCGCGGCAAGGTGGGGCTGGACGACGGGCGCGCCGCTGGGCCTGCTGGCGCTGACCCATTTCCTGATGCAGGCCGACCGCAACCTGCCGGCCCTGATCCTGCCCCTGCTCAAGCAGCGGTTTCTGCTCAGCGACACGGCCCTGGGCCTGCTGCAGGGCCCGGCCTTCGTGCTGTTCTTCGTGGTCTCGACCCTGGCCGTCGGTCACCTGGTCGACCGGGCGCCGCCGTTGAGGGTGCTGGCCGGCAGCCTGCTGCTGTGGACCCTGGCCAGCATCGGTTTCGGCCTGGCTCGGAGCCTGGAGCAACTGGTGTTGAGCCGGCTGCTGCTGGGCCTCTGCCAGGCCCTGGTCCAGCCGACCGCCCTGTCGCTGATCGTGGCCCGGACGCCCGCCCAGGATGTCGGCCGCTCGATCTCGGTGTTCACCACCGGCTCGGCCCTGGGCCGCAGCGGCGCCATGCTGCTGGGCGGCGCGCTGCTGGCCTGGAGCGCCTCGCCGCTGGTGCGGGCGGTGTTCCCGGGGCTGGAGGCCTGGCGCGTGCTGTTCTTCCTCAGCGCCCTGCCCAACCTGATGGTCGCCGCCGGGCTGCTGTTCGTCGACGCCCGCGAGGCGGCGAGCCCAACGACGCCCCCGGTCTCAAGCCGGCGGCCCTCCCTGCTGCCCGTCCTCGAGCAGATGCGGGCCCGGCCGACGACGTTCGGCGTCCACCTGCTGGCGGCCGGCTGCGTCATCGTGCTGATCCAGGCGGCCAGCGCCTGGCTGCCCACGCTGCTGCAGCGCGAGCTGGCCCTGTCGCCGGCCCGCAGCGGCGTGTTCAGCGGACTGATCGTCTTGGTCGGCGCGCCTTTGGGCCATCTGAGCGGCGGGGCCCTGACCGACCTTTGCCGCCGCGCGGGACGCGCGCCCAGCCTGGTCATCGCCGCGTCCATGGCGCTGTGCGGGGTCGGGGCGGGCCTGCTGTGCGTCACGCCGACCCTGGCCGCGGTCGGCGCCGGCTTCTTCATGCTGACCGTGTTCGGCGGCGGCGCGGCGGTGGTGTTCCTGGCCATGTACCAGCCGATGCTGTCCACCGCCCACGGCGCCTCCAACGCCGTCTTCTTCGCCGCCACCACCCTGATCGGCGTCGGCCTGGGCCCGCCGGTCATCGGCCTGCTCAGCGACCGGGTTTTCGGACCCGGCCAGCTGGGCAAGGCGCTGTTCTGCACCACCCTGGCGGCCGGCCTGGCCGCCTCGCTGCTGGCCTGGGGCGGCCGCCGGGCGTGGGCGCGCGTTGTTCAATCGGCGGAAGCGACGACGAGGCTTGATGGCTGAGCAGTTCCTGCAGTTCGCGTCCGAGACCGACGGGGTCGGACTGGACGTCTATCGCGAGCTCTACGCGTCCGGCGCCGACGTGACGGGCCTGGACGGCGCGTTCTTCGCCGAGGTCGCGGGCTGGCGGCTGGCCGGAATCCTGCTGTTCGACCGGCGGTTGGCCGGCGTCGCCCACGAGCGCTCGGCCGAGCGCGTGCGCCGCGACCAGTTCGATCACTTCACGGTCCAACTGGTCGTCGAAGGCCGGTTCGAGGTCGACGGCGGCGAGGGCTTCGTGGAGATCGCGCCGGGCCAGATCGTCCTGCTGGACATGACCCGTCCGATGCGCAACCGGGCGGTCACGACCCGGGTCGTCACCGCCAGCGTCTCGCGCGAGGTGCTGCAGGCGGCCCTGGGCTCGACCGCGGGCCTGCACGGCCGGGTCGTCGACCAGGACAAGGCCCTGCTGCTGGCCGACTACATGACCTCGCTGGCCGCCCGCGCGTCCGAGATCGGCGAGGCTGATCTGCCGGCGGTGTCGCGGGCCTTCATCGACCTGTTGACCGTCGCGGCCGGCAGCGTCGAGCTCAGCCGCGGCGCCGACCTGCGCCGCCTGGAGTTCGCCCGCCGGGAGTCGGTCAAGCGCTTCATCGAGGCCAATCTGGCGTCGGACCTGACGGCGGACGCGATCTGCGACGCCACCGGCGTCTCGCGCGCCACCCTCTACCGCATCTTCCAGCCGGACGGCGGGATCGGCGGCGTCATCCAGACCCGCCGCCTGGTGCGGCTGCGCGCGGCGCTGGGCGATCCGGCCGACGACCGCCCGCTGGCCGACATCGCCCAGGCCTGCGGCTTCAAGTCCGAGAGCCACATGGGCCGGCTGTTCCGCAAGGCCTTCGCGACCAGCCCGGGCGACTACCGCCGCCAGATCCGCGCCGCCACCTCGGTCTCGGCGCGGGCCGAGCTGTCGCGGCGGCGCTGGGACGCGCTGATGGGCGAGATCACCTGACTCTCGACGCGGCGGGCGTGCGAACGGCCTTGCGGCGAAGGCGAAGGACGGCATAATTGTTACCGTTATCATTCGCCAAGGAATGAAACGGGAGGACGCATGGACATCGAGGGTCGCAAGGGCGCCGCGCGACGCGCGCGGGCGGGGCTTTGGGCGCGCCGGATCGCGCCGCTGGTCTTCGCCGCCGCGGCGGGCGCCGGCCACGCCGCCACGCCGGTGAAGATGGCCCTGACCTTCGACGACCTGCCCACCCACAGCGCCCTGCCGCCGGGCGTCAGCCGCATCGACGTCGCGGGCCGGCTGCTGGCCGCTTTCCACGACGCGGGGACGGGGCCGGTCTATGGCTTCATCAACGGCGTGGGCGAGGAGCGCGAGCCGGATTCGGTGGGCGTGCTGTCGCTGTGGCGCGCGGCGGGCCATCCGCTGGCCAACCACACCTGGTCGCATATGAACCTCAACACCAACAGCCTGGCCGACTGGGAGGCCGATCTCGTCCGCGACGAGCCGCTGCTGGAAAAGCACATGGCCGGCCAGGACTGGCGCTGGCTGCGCTATCCGTTCCTCAGCGAGGGAGAGACGCCGGACAAGCGCGTCGCCGCCCGCGAGGCGCTCAAGGCCCGTGGCTACCGCATCGCCAGCGTCACCATGAGCTTCGGCGACTATGCCTGGAACGAGCCCTACGCCCGCTGCATGACCAAGGGCGACGCGGCGGCGGTGGCGGTGCTGGAGGCCAGCTATCTTAAGGCCGCCAAGGACAGCCTGGACTATTCGCGCGGCCTGTCGGCCGCCCTCTACGGCCGCGACATTCCCTATGTGCTGCTGATGCACGCCGGGGCCTTCGACGCGCGGATGGCGCCCCGCCTGCTGAAACTGTACCGGGACAACGGCGTCACCTTCGTCAGCCTGGAGGAGGCCGAGCGCGACAAGTTCTACGCCCCCGACTTCAAGACCCAGGCGACCAGCGCGCCCACCACCCTGGAAGAGGCCATGAAGGCCAAGGGACTGGCGGTTCCCAAGTTGGACCTGCCGTTCGCCGATCTCGACAAGATGTGCCGATAGGGGCGCTCCGTCGGTTTCCGTCCCGGCTTCTCCGACCAAGGTCGGGATCCAGGTGGAGCCCGGAGTCGCCCAGGATGGCCGCGACCTTCGCCGGAAGACGGTCGATTGAAACAGGAGTTGCTCATGACGCCCCTCATCCGCGACACCGGCATGGATCGCCGCCGCTTGCTGGCCGGCGGCGCGGCGATCGCCGGGACCCTGGCGATCCCGATGGCGGCCTGCGCGGCCGACGCCCCCTCCGAGGCCGTGGAGATCCAGGTCGCCGAGGGTCGGCTGCGCGGCGTGCGGACGGGCGGCGTCGACGCCTATAAGGGCGTGCCGTACGGGGCCAGCGTCTCGGGCGCGGCCCGCTTCAAGCCGGCCAGGCCGGCCGCGCCCTGGACGGGCGTGTTCGACGCCACCAAGCTGGGCACGTCGTCGCTGCAGGATCCGAGCACCGTCTACGGCCTGAACGAGCCGCCCCCGGGCGAGGACTGCCTGGTGCTGAACCTCTGGACTCCGGCCGGGGGCGGCCCAGGGCGTTCTGGGGGCAAGCCGGTGATGTTCTATAGTCACGGCGGCGGCTACACGACCGGCTCGGGCGGCAGCACGGCCCAGGACGGCTCGACCCTGGCCCGCGAGCACGACGTGGTGGTGGTGGCGACCAACCATCGCCTGGGCGTGCTGGGCTATCTCTATCTGGGCGAACTGGGCGGGGCCGAATACGCCGGCTCGGGCAACCAGGGCCTGTCGGACATCGTGCTGGCCCTGAAGTGGGTCCAGCGCAACATCGCCGCGTTCGGCGGCGATCCGGGGAACGTGACGATCTTCGGCGAGTCCGGCGGCGGGGCCAAGACCTCGTGCCTCTACGCCATGCCGTCGGTCGCGCCGCTGTTCTCCAAGGCCATCATCCAGAGCGGTCCGGTGGTGCGGGTGACGACCCCGGACGTCGCCGCCCAGACGACGCGGATGTTCCTGGAGCAGCTGGGGATCGCACCGGCCGACTGGCGCAAGGTGCTGGACGTTCCCGCCCCGCAGATCCTGGCCGCGCAGAAGGCGTTGAACGCCAAGGTGAAGAGCGACGGCGGCGGCTGGCGGGGCATCCAGTCGCTGACGCCCGGCACGTACGGCCCGATCGTCGACGGCGATTTGCTGCCGCGTCACCCGTTCGACCCGGCCGCCCCGGCCAGCGCCGCCGACAAGCCGCTGATGATCGGCTGGCTGGACCACGAGGCGGCGTTCTTCGCCTGGCAGAACAAGGACGTCGAGGCCTTCAGGCTGGACGAGGCGGGGCTGAAGGCGCGGTTGTCGGTCCGGCTGGGCGACAAGACTCAGACGGCGATCGACACCCTGCGGTCCGATCGCCCCGGCGCGACCCCCAGCGACCTCTATCTGGCGGCCCTCAGCTACTATTCGATGGGCGCGGGCTCGGTGGTCACCGCCGAGCGCAAGGCCGCGCAGGGGGCGGCGCCGGTCTATGTCTACAACATCGCCTACCGCTCGAACCGCAAGATGGACGGCACCGACATCGAGCTGGGGGCCATGCACGCCAGCGACATCCCGCTGGTGTTCAACACCGTCGCCTCGCCCAAGACCCTAGCCGGCGACCGCGCCGACCGCTTCGAGGCGGCGCGCAACATCAGCGCCATGTGGGCCAATTTCGCGCGGACCGGACGGCCGAGCGCGCCGGGCCAGCCGGCGTGGCCCGCCTATGACCTGAAGACGCGTGAGACCATGGTGCTGGACGTGGCCTGCAAGGTCGTTCCGGACCGGTTCGGGGCCGAGCGGAAGCTGTGGGCGCAGCTGGATCCGCCGACGGCGGGGTGAGGGCGTATCAAAACGCTGTCGTCCCGGACGAGCGCGTAGCGCGAAGATCCGGGACCGCCATGGGGCGCTGAGCTCAGGCGTCGGTCCCGGGTCTTCGCTTCGCTACGCCCGGGATGACAGGCGTTGTTGCGAGCGTGGAAGCGAACGAGCCCCTACCGCCCCTTCTCCTTGCTCAGCGCCGCCGCCGCGTTGACCAGCTGGATGTACGCCGCCCCCACATTGATCACGTACTCGTTCTCGCCCCAGAAGAACGGCCAGTCCTCCTTGTTCTCGGGGAAGTCCGGCTTGACGATCAGTTCGCCGGGCACGACGCCGCCGGCGATGAAGCTGAAGTCGGCGCGGTTGTTGCCGTAGGCCACCTCCTTGGACACCGTGCCGACCGCCGAGACCAACGAGATGTCCGAGCCCGGATGGGTTCCGTACAGATAGTTCAGGGAACGGAAGACCGCCTCGCCGTCGATGATCTCCGGGAAGGCCTTGTGCAGGGCCCAGTGGGTCAGGCCGAACTCGGCGACGCCGCCGCTGCCGGCCCAGCCGCCCATGGCGATTGGCACCCCGAACGGGGTCTCGGCGGCGATCTTGTCGCTGGCCGCCTTGTAGGCCCGGACCGCGGGCTCCATCCGCGTCCTGAAGGCCGGCGGCATGAACGGCACCGCCCGGGCGGCCAGGTCGGCGTTCTGGATGAAGCGCGCCTCGACCTGGGGCCAGAGCGCGTCGATCCGCGCGGCGTACTTCGGGTCCTTCGTGGCGATCAGCAGCTCGACGGCGGCGCTGAACTCCTCGTCGACGATGTCGCCGCCGGTGGTGTTGCCGTGGTGGAAGAGGTCGGGAGCGTGGGAATGCTCCTCGTCCCAGACCCGCTGGGCCGTCGCCAGGCTGTCGTCGGCCAGGGCGTCGCGATAGCCGCGCAGAGCCCGGCTGGCCGCCGCCAGGGCGGCGATCGAACCGTAGTTCAGGGGCGTGGACTTGCTGGTGAAGGCCCAGCGGTCGTCCTTGACCCCGCTGCGGCCGTCCTTGGCCTCGTCGGGGCCGAGGCTGGCGTCATAGACCAGGCCGTCGGTCTTGGTCACTGCGTCGCCCAGGTGGGTGTACTGGCCGACGTCCGGCTCGACGATGCCGTTGATCGCGTGGCCGACGGCCTTGTGTTGGGCCAGCAGCTGCAGGGTCCCGTGCTCGATCTGCTGCAGCAGGTCGGGCGTCCCGTCGGGAACGTGGATCTCGACGTGCCGCCGCTTCTGGTCGACCGAGGTCTCGTCGCGGGTCAGGTGGAACTGCTCCCAGGTGTCGACCAGGCTGCGCACGACCGCGTAGTGGGTCTGGGTGCGGATGTCGAAGTCGCCCGCGTCGAACCAGCCGCCGACGTTCAGGCCGGGGATGTGCTCCATCGGCTTGAACGGCGTGTCGGTGGTCGAGCCCTGACGGTAGAGGTCGATGTGCTCGTGGTTCAGCGGCGCCTGCAGGGCGTCGTCGCGGTGGCTGTCGCCGTGCCAGACCCGATAGGCCTCGTTGACGAACATGTGGTCCATGGCGACCGGGAAATAGACGTCCAGGGTCGGATGCCAGGCGTCGTCATAGAGCGCCGGATCGATGCGGAACGGCGCGGTGCGCCGGCCGGCGTATTCGACCACATAGAGCCCCGGCGTCTTCACGGATGAAAAATCGAACGGGGCGTAGGCGTAGCGCAGCCAGGGCGTCCAGGTCCCGAGCGGGGCGGCCAGCACCGGGGCGAAGGCGCCGGTCTCGTCCACCTTCAGCAGCCGCGCCTGGGCCTTGGGCGGATCGGCCGGGTCTCGCTCGACGATCGCCACCTTCTTCTGGCTGGGCGTGTAACCAAGCTGCGAGTGAGCGATGGAAGGCGGACGGACCCAGTTGGGCAGGGCGTTGGCCGAGACGGTCCACTCGACCACCCGGCCGGTCTTGCCGGCGGGAATGGGCGCGCGCAGCACGTACCAGCCGTTCTGGGCCTGGTTGCGGCCGTCATACAGCGAGACCGGCCCGCCGATCGCGCTGGTGATCGTGATTCGCCGCGCCGGGTCTTCCGGGGCCAGCACGAAGCGGCCGGCCGTGACCAGGGGCAGGGGCTCGGCTCGGCCCCCAAGGTCATTGGCGGGACCGGTCGCCGCCGCCATCGGGCCGCTGGGATAGAGCGGGAAGCCGCCCGGCCTGCCGTCGGCCAGGAAGGTCTTGCGGAAATAGGCCGAGGGCAGGACCTCGAGATTGAAGCCGGCCTTGCCCTCCAGGGCGGCGGGCAGGGGCTTGTCGAGAATGACCGTCAGCGTGAAGGCGGCGCCGTCCGGCTTGACCTGGATCTGGTAGCGGAAGGCGTAGTCGGTGAACTCCAGGGTGGCGGTGATCACGCCGGTGGCCGGATCGACCTTGCGCTCGATCAGCTTGGCCATCGGGTCCCACTGGCCGGGCGTGGGGCTCAGCCGCACGTCGCCGTTGGTGACGGTGCGCACCCCATGCTGGATCAGTTCGACCCCGCTCATCTTGGCGTCGTTGAACAGGTCTTCCGAGCCGTTGCTGAAGACCAGGACGTTCAGGCCGCGGGTCTCGAAATAGCCTTTGGCGTTGAGCTTGAGAGCGGCCGGAGCCGGCGGGGAAGCCGTCTTCTGGGAAGCCGTCTGGGCCAGGGCGGCGGGCGCGACGCCGGCCATCAGGACCGCGGCCAGCGCGACAGCCCCCAATGGTCGCCTCAGCGACCGCGACAGAACTTTCATGAATGCTCCTCCCGTCCCGGATGTCTCTCCAGGCTCGAAGGGCAGCTTTCCCGTCCCGCGGTCGAGCGTCAATGAACTTCTGGTACCGGTCCCATATTTCGCGCCGCGGATACTTCCACGACCCATGCGAAAAAAAACGGGGCCGCCATTCAGGATGCCGGCCCCGTTGAGGGATCCACGGGCGGATTGAGCAAGCGAATTAAGAGCGCCGGCTCTCAAAGCCAAGATAGCGGTAACATTCTTCCGGGTTGCGTCAACGGGGTTTCTCTCGTCCCGCCTCGCCGGGCGACGGCGGTCCCGCCCAAAGACGGGGCCGACCGCCCGCCAGGGTGGAGCGTGAATCAAGGCTGGAACGGGGCTTGTCGGGCGGGCTGCTGTGTCCGGACTGCAACAATAGGCAGGCCTTGCGAAAAAGGCGTTTGCGTCAAAAAAACGGCATTCGCCTTATCTGCCTCGGGTTTGCTCCATTTGTATGAGAATTGAACACAAAACAGCGCTGTCAAAATCAGTTTTCGGCCGCTTGACCGATTTGACGGACTGATGTTACCGCTAACGTAGCTGTCGACGTCCGGTTGTTTTTAGCAAAAATGCAAAAACGGCCGGCGAACCTATCGGCGCTGAAACAAAAAAGAACCAAGCCCTTTCGGGGCCACTTGCGGGGAAACGGCTATGAAGCGACACCGTCGTCTGAACACCTCTGCGTCTTTGCTGGCGCTGTCCGTGGCGATCTTCGCCGCCGGCCAAGTCCAGGCTCAGACCAACAACGACACCAGCACGGTCGATGAGATCGTCGTCACCGGGATCCGCGCCTCGCTCGAGCGCGCGATCGAGATCAAGCGCTCCAACAGCGGCGTCGTCGACGCGATCTCGGCCGAAGACATCGGCAAGTTCCCCGACACCAACCTGGCGGAATCCCTGCAGCGCATCACCGGCGTGTCGATCGACCGCACCAACGGCGAAGGCTCGCAGGTCACGGTCCGCGGCTTCGGCGGCGGCTTCAACCTGGTGACCCTGAACGG
This sequence comes from Caulobacter sp. Root1455, assembly GCF_001426905.1. GTDB lineage: Bacteria > Pseudomonadota > Alphaproteobacteria > Caulobacterales > Caulobacteraceae > Caulobacter. The sequence continues at coordinate 64,824 of NZ_LMFQ01000001.1, read as the reverse complement.
CCGCACCATGCCGTCGGCCGACGTCGCCACCGTCGGCGGCGACCAATCGGTGGACTTCGCGGCCGGCACCAGCCGCTCGTTCGACTTCTCGAACCTGGCGTCCGAAGGCGTCTCGACCATGGAGGTCTACAAGACCGGTCGGGCCGGCATCCCGTCGGGCGGCATCGGCGCCACGATCAACATCAAGACCCGCCGTCCGTTCGAGGCCCGCGAGAGCGGCCTGAGCGGCAGCATCGGCGTCAAGGCGGTCTACGACACCAGCATGGACGAGCGTCTCGAGGACGAGTCCAAGGTCACGCCGGAAATCTCGGGCCTGCTGAACTGGACCGACGCGGAAGAAACCTTCGGCGTCACGCTGTTCGGCAGCTACCAGAAGCGCAACTTCACCAGCCGCAGCGCCACCTCGAACGACTGGAACATCCGCACCTATTCCGACTTCATCAATCCGGCCAACGGCTTCGTCCGCAACGGCGGCGCGACCCAGATCACCAACGCGCCGTCCAACGGCAACATGCTGGTCGCGATCCCCAACGACAGCCGCTACCACTTCTCGCAAGGCCAGCGCGAACGCCTGAACGGCCAGGCGAGCCTGCAATGGCGTCCGATGGAAAACGTCACCATCACGGCCGATGCGCTCTACGTCGACAACAAGTCCTATGAGCGGCGCAACGACCAGACCAACTGGTTCAACCGTCCGTTCGACAAGGTGACCTTCGACGACAACCCCACGGTCGCCACCGCCGTCTTCCTGCAGGAAACCCTGAGCGGCGTGAAGGACACGGGCTTCGAGCAGCAGTATCGCGCCAACGAGGACAAGCTGTCGTCGTTCGGCCTGAACGGCGCCTGGGACGTCAGCGACCGCTTCCACCTCGCGGTGGACGGCCACATTTCGAAGGCCGAGAGCAACCCCGACGCGCCGAACGGCACCAGCTCGACCTCGGTCAGCATCGGCGCGCCGATCATCTCGTCGCACTCGGTGGACTACAGCGGCAAGGTTCCGATCCAGGCCGTGACGATCAACGACGCCGCGCCCCGCGGCAACGGCAACGGCGTGCTCGACATCGGCGACCTGGGCAGCCAGGTGGCCCGCACCTCGGCCCAGCGCCAGGAGCAGGAAATCAAGGAAATCCGCTTCGACGGCAGCTACGATCTCGACGATAACGGCAGCAAGTTCGACTTCGGCGTCGACTACCGCACCACCAAGATGGTCCAGTCGACCATCAACACCCAGCAAGACCTGGGCAGCTGGGGCATCTCGAACCCGGGCGATGTGAAGCAGTACGCCGGCAACCTGGTCCACCAGTTCTGCCAATCCTGCCGGTTCGACGACTTCGATCTGAAGCAGAGCGGCACGGGCCTGATCTCCTTCCGGGCCGACGCGATCGATCTCTATAACGCCCTGTCGCCCCACTATGTCGCGGCCGGCAACCCCGTGGCGGTGACCAGCCAGAACAACAACCGCGTCGACGAGGACATCCTGGCCGGCTACTTCCAACTGACCTGGAAGGGCGAAATCGCGGGCCACAACGCCAGCATGGTGGCCGGCGCGCGCTACGAGCAGACCAAGACCACCTCGGTCTCGAAGATCCGCACGCCGCAGGCCATCGTCTGGACCGCCGACAACGACTTCCGGGTCGACACCGGCACCACCTACGAGCCCATCGAAGGCAGCGGCAAGTACAACAACCTGCTGCCCGCCTTGGACTTCCAGATGGAACTGCGCGAGAACCTGATCGGTCGCTTCTCGTTCAGCCGCACGATCGCCCGGCCCGACTACGGCAACCTGTTCGCCGCTGTTACGGCCGGGGCGCCCAACCGGCCGGTCGCCAACGGCGCGATCCCCCTGGGCACCAGCGGCAACCCCGATCTGGAGCCGCTGATCTCGGACAACTTCGACACGTCTCTGGAGTGGTACTACAAGCCCAGCAGCTATGTTTCGATCGGGTTCTTCGAGAAGCGCGTGAACAACTTCGTCGGAACGGGCACCGTGACGCGGAACCTGTTCGGTCTGCGTGACGCCAGCTCCGGCGCCGCCGGAACGCGGTCGGGCGCGGCCAAGGCCCAGCTGACGGCGATCGGGGCGGACCAGACCGACGTCAACCTGTTCACCCTGACGTCGCTGATCCAGACCACCGGTTCGGTGGCGGCCGCCACGGCGCAGTTCCAGGCCAATCGCCTGCCGAACGGCGACCTCAACCAGGCTTTCGTCGACCAGATCCTGTCGACCACCGACGTCTCGCCTGTCGCCGGCGATCCGCTGTTCAACTTCCAGGTCTCGCAGCCGATCAACAACAAGACCGGCAAGATCCATGGCTTCGAAATCGCCGCTCAACACTTCTTCGGCGACAGCGGCTTCGGTGTTTCCGGCGCCTACACCATGGTGGAGGGCGATATCGGCTTCGACATCGGCGCCAACCCCAACGAGGACCAGTTCGCTCTTCTGGGTCTCAGCGACACGGCCAACGCCACCCTGATCTACGACAAGAACGGGCTCTCGGCGCGGCTGACCTACAACTGGCGCGACAAGTTCCTGCAAGCCACCAACCGCGGCGGCTCGCGCAACCCGGTGTTCGTCGCGCCGTTCGCTCAGGTGGACTTCAACGTCAGCTACGACGTGACGCCCAAGCTGGCGGTCTCGCTGGAAGGCATCAACCTGCTGAACGAGAGCCTGCGCACCTACGCTCGCGACGAAAACGAGCTGTGGTACGCCCAGGAACTGGACCGTCGCTTCCTGCTCGGAGCGCGCTATCGCTTCTAGAGGAAGCGCAGCGATGGTCGGGTCCTCGGACCCGACCTAGGTCGGGGGAAAGGGCCGCTGTTCGCAGCGGCCCTTTCTTCTCTAGAGTACCCGGACATCGAATCCTGGGCGCGCGCCCGAGGGCGCGCATGACGGGGCCGGAAGGCGGACATGACCAACAGAGTGCTGCTTAACAACGTCGACCATGGCGATCTGCGCGTCGCCACGGGGCACGGGCCCGCGTTCGGCGACAACATCAACCAGGTGCTGATCTTCCCCACCGAGTTCGAGGCGGTTCAGCGCGAATATCCGATCTTCTTCCGCAAGGACGCCGACGGCGCGTTCCAATCGGTGGCCCTGCTGGGCCTGGATCGGGACGAGAACCTGTTCCTCGACGACGCCAGCCAAGGGAGCGGCTGGAACGCCCGCTATGTCCCGGCCATCCAGCAGCGGGGGCCGTTCTCGATCGCCGTGCGGGAGCGGGGCGGCGAGCCGATGATCCACGTGGATCTCGACCATCCCCGCGTCGCCGCCGCGAAAGCCGAAGGCGAGGGCGAGCCGGTGTTCCTGCCGGCGGGGGGCAATTCCCCTTATCTGCAGCATGTCGCCCGCCTGCTGGGCGCCATCTACGACGGACTGGAGATCAGCAAGGCGATGTTCGCGGCCTTCGAAGCCGTGGATCTGATCGAGCCGGTGGACGTGGAGATCAAACTGGACGACCACGCCCAGTACGACTTGCCGGGCCTCTACACGATCTCGCAGGAGCGGTTCGCCGGACTGGGCGGCGCGGCCCTGGAGGGGCTGCATCGGTCCGGAGCCCTGGCCGCCGCCCAATGGGTCTTGTCGTCCCTGGGCAATGTCGGGTTCCTGGTCGAGCTGAAGAACCGCAAGCGCGCCCGCACCTGAGCGCCGGCCAGATCGAGGGAGCGAACATCCGATGATCGACATCGCTCGCAAGACCCCGGTGGTCGAAGGGCTGACGCCCGACCAGATCCCGTTCGACGACATCCTGGCCCAGCAGCGGCCGACGATCTTCCGCGGCATGGCTCGCGACTGGCCGCTGGTGCAGGCGGGTCTTCACGCGCCGCGCACGGCCATGGACTATCTGCTGGACCACGATCGCGGCGAGCGCTTCGTCGGCTATACCGGCGCGCCCGAGATCAAGGGGCGCTTCGGCTATGACGAGAGCGTCACGCGCCTGAACTTCCAGACCGAGCGCACGCCCCTTCGAGCCTTCTTGGAGCGGATCGAGCAGGAGCTCGAGGTCGTGGGCGGGCCGTCGCTCTATATCGGCTCCAGCGACATCGACGCCTACCTGCCGGGCCTGCGCGCCGAGAACGACCTGGGGCTGGACCTGGTGGCCCTGGGCGACGACACGCCGCTGGCCAGCATCTGGATCGGCAACCGCACGGTCGCCGCGGCCCATTACGACATGTCCAACAACATCGCCTGCTGCGTGGTCGGCCGGCGGCGCTTCACGCTGTTCCCGCCCGATCAGGTCGACAACCTCTATCCGGGTCCGCTGGATCCGACGCCGGGCGGCCAGGCGGTCAGCATGGTGAATTTCGACGCGCCGGACTTCGAGCGCTTTCCCCGGTTCCGGGACGCCCTTGCCGCCGCCCAGGTGGCGGATCTGGAGCCCGGCGACGTGCTGGTCTACCCGGCGCTGTGGTGGCACCAGGTCGAGGCGCTGGAACCGTTCAACGTGCTGATAAACTACTGGTGGAACGCCGCGCCCGGCTTCATGGACACCCCCATGACCACCCTGCTGCACGGCCTGCTCAGCCTGCGCGACCGTCCCGATTTCGAGAAGCAGGCCTGGAAAAAGCTGTTCGACTACTACGTCTTCGGCCCCGCCGACCGGGCGGGCGCCCACCTGCCCGAGGGCGCGCGCGGCGACCTTGGTCCGATGGACGAACGCAAGGCCCGGCGGCTGCGGGCCTATCTGCTCAATCGCTTGAACCGCTGACCACAAAGACCGGAGGACCCCCGTGCAAGAACAGGTCGTGAAGAGGGTGGTCGTCGCCGGGGGCGGCACGGCCGGCTGGATGGCTGCGGCGGCGCTGGCCAAGCAACTGGGACCGCTGCTCGAGATCAGCCTGATCGAGTCCGACGAGATCGGCACGGTGGGCGTGGGCGAGTCGACCATCCCCACGGCCCGCACCTTCAACGCCCTGCTGAACATCGACGAGCCGGCGTTCATGCGCGCCACCCAGGCGACTTTCAAGCTGGGCATCTCGTTCGAGAACTGGGGCCAGGTCGGCGACCGCTACATCCACTCGTTCGGCCAGGTCGGAAAGTCGAACTGGATGGGAAGCTTCCATCACTTCTGGCTGCAGGCCAAGGCGGCCGGATTCGGCGGCGAACTGGGCGACTATTGCTTCGAGCTGAAGGCGGCGCTGGCCGACAAGTTCTCGGTCGGCGAGGGGCCGGAGCTGAACTACGCCTATCACCTGGACGCCACGCTCTATGGCCGCTTCCTGCGCCAGATGAGCGAGGGCCTGGGCGTCAAGCGGATCGAGGGCAAGATCAGCCAGGTCCAGCAGAACGCCGAGACCGGCTTCATCGAGGCTCTGGTCATGGAGAACGGCGACCGGGTCGAGGGCGACCTGTTCATCGACTGCACGGGATTCAGGGGCCTGCTGATCGAGCAGACGCTGAAGGCAGGATACGAGGATTGGGGCCAATGGCTGCCGACCAACACCGCCCTGGCCGTGCAGACCAAGTCCACCGGCCCGGCCGTCCCCTACACCCGCGCCATCGCCCATAAGGCCGGCTGGCGCTGGAAGATCCCGCTGCAGCACCGGGTCGGCAACGGGCTGGTCTACTGCAGCGACTACATGTCGGACGACGAGGCGCGCGAGACCCTGCTGAGCGCGTTGGACGGCGAGCGGCTGATCGAGCCGCGGCTCATCCGCTACGCCACCGGCCGCCGGCGGAAGACCTGGCACAAGAACTGCGTCGCCCTGGGCCTGGCCAGCGGCTTCGTCGAGCCGCTGGAATCGACCTCGATCCACCTGATCATGATCGGGGTCACGCGGCTGATGCAGCTGTTCCCGTTCAACGGCGTCAGCGACGCCCTGGTCGACCGCTACAACCAACAGGCCGTCGACGAGCTGGAGAAGATCCGCGACTTCATCATCCTGCACTACAAGCTGACCGAGCGGACCGACAGCCCGTTCTGGGATCATTGCCGGACGATGACCGTCCCCGACAGCCTGGCCCAGCGCATCGAACTGTTCCGCGACAGCGCCCAGGCCTATCAGGCGCCCGGCGAGCTGTTCCAGGTCGATTCCTGGCTGCAGGTCATGCTGGGCCAGCGGCTGCAGCCGACCGGCTATCACCAGATGGGCCGCCTGATGCCGCCCGAACAGCTGCGCGGGGCGCTGGCCGACCTGAGCGGCAACATCGCCCGCGCCGTGGGCGCCCTGCCGGGGCACCAGGCTTTCCTGGATCGTTACTGCGGCATCCCGGCGTCCTGAGCCGACAGGCGTTCGAGCGACACCTTCAAGCTGCGCCTTTTCAAGCTTCCACCAATGCGCGATAGTTCGCGCATCGGTGGTTGTTAGCGCGAATCGCAATCCTTGGTGTGCCCGCGCCGCGCGGGCGGGATCGCGACGCCGCCAGGAAGGTGCACATCATGAAGCCTCACGCCCGCACGCGCTCCGTCGCCCTGGTCGGCGTCTCGCTGGCCGCCATGGCCCTGGCCGCCACGCCGTCGCCCAGCCTCGCCCGGCCCCAAGCAGCGACAGCCGTGTCCCAGGCGCTTGAGAACGTCTTCGCCAACCCGCCCGCCGCCGTGCCGGAAGCCGAGCCGGCGCCGCCCAGGCTGTCCGCGCCCAAGGTCCTCGAAGCGCTGCCGCCCAAGGCCCAGGCGGCCGACAGCTATGTCGATCCGCGCCAGAACATTCTCTACAAGTTCTCGATCGAGTTCACCGAGGGCACGGTCCGCAACCCGTGGACGCTGAGCCAGGACAAGGTCCTGCTGCGGTCCTACCACGGCTCGTCGATCGATCCGAACACGCCCTTCCTGGCCCCGACCATCACCATGCGCCCGGGCCAGACGGTGCGGATCAGCCTGGCCAACAACCTGTTCGAGATGAAGGACGGCAAGCGCCTGCCGGCCGAGAAGTGCAAGGCGCCGGACGGGGGGGTGAACATCCCCCACTGCTTCAACGACACCAACCTGCACGCCCACGGCCTGTGGGTTTCGCCGGCCGGCAACAGCGACAACGTCCTGATCTCGATCAATCCGGGCGTCACCTTCGAGTACGAGTACAACGTCCCGTCCGACCACCCGGCCGGCACCTTCTGGTACCATCCGCACAAGCACGGCTCGACCGCCCTGCAGGTGTCCAGCGGCATGGCCGGCGCCCTGATCATCAAGGACGACCGCGCCCCGACCGCCGACGATCCGGGCGACATCGACGTGTTGCTGCAGGACGCCCAAGGCGCGGCCTTCCCCGACAAGGTGCTGATGTTCCAGCAGGTGCAGTACGCCTGCTTTGACTCCGCCGGCAAGATCCAGAAATCGGCCACCCCCACCGGCCAGCCCTGGGTCTGCGACCCGGGCCAGACGGGCGAGATCCGCGACTACGCCCAGCAGCTGAGCCCCAGCGCCAGCTGGGCCAATTCCGGCCGCTTCACCTCGATCAACGGCCGGGTCCAGCCTGGGGTCACCGGGCTGAAGGCGGGCCGGTTCGAGCGCTGGCGGCTGATCCACGGCGGCGTGCGCGAGGCGGTCGCCTTCCGCCTGTTCCCGATGAAGGCCGGCGCGCCCAACTGGAACACCGTGCCGGCCAAGGACCAGGCCGACTTCATGCGCAAGTACTGCGCCGGGACGGCCCTGCCGATGTGGGAGGTGGCGCTGGACGGCCTGACCCGATCGCAGGTGTTCCGCACCAGCGAGGCGCGGCTGGAGCCCGGTTACCGCGCCGACCTGGTGGTCTATTTCCCGACCGGCGGGAACTACTGCATCGTCGACGGCGCCAGCGACGCCCTGGGCAGCCCGTCACAGGCGGCCGAGCCCATCAAGCTGCTGGGCGTGGCCGTGGTCGAGCCGGGCGCGCCGGCCGGCGATCCGGACAAGGCGCTGCAGAAGCTGATGATCGACGCGGCCGAACGCAACATTCCGGACCAGCGGGTCAAGGCCGTGGTGGTCCGCGACCTGAACAACGGCCTGACCCTGTCGAAATTCGTCTGGCATGAGACGATAGCCAAGGGCGACCTCAACGTCCCGGCCCAGGAGCTGGCCTTCAACATCGACATCAAGGCCAAGCCGAGGACCAAGTTCGAGGTGCTCAACCCGGCCCTGCCGCCGGACAGGAGCGGTCCTTACGTGCCGTCGCGGATCGACCGCACGGCCAATATCGGCGACGTGCAGGAGTGGCGGCTGACCTCGAAATTCGCGGGGCACCCGTTCCACATCCACGTCAATCCGTTCCAGGTGGTCAGCGTGGTCAACCCGGCAGGCAAGTCGGTGACCGATCCTGGCACGCCGGACTTCGACCCCGACTACGCCGGGGTGATCGACCAGTGGAAGGACACCCTGTTCGTCAAGGAGAACTACCACATCGTCACCCGCACCCGGTACGAGCGCTACATCGGCGAGTACGTCCTGCACTGCCACATCCTCGACCACGAGGACCAGGGCATGATGGCCAATGTCAGCATCGGCATCCCCGACGGTCTGGGCGGCACGGCCGAGGCGCACGGGCCGGGCGGGCATATGGATCACGGGATGCACGACGGGACGGGGAACTAGGGCTTTCCGCATGGGATCACACCCACCTGCCCCCACCTGACCGCTTCGCGGTCTGTCCGCCCCCATAGGGGGCGGAGGACGCCGCACCGCACCTCTTCCCCCTATGGGGGAAGACGACCGCGAAGCGGTCCGTAGGGGGCAAGTGTTCGCCGCGTTATCCTATTCCGCCGCCTGCAACCGCACTGGCGGCCTCGCCTGCACCGCCCCCACCAGCGGCAACCTCACCTGCACCAGCAACCCCTCGCCGGGCAGCATCAACCGGATGTCCCCGCCGTGGGCGCGGACGATCGAGCGGGCCGACGACAACCCCAGACCCACACCCTGCTTGCTGGAGGTCCGCGCCTCGACGCCGCGATAGAACGGGGTGAACACCCGCTCCAGCTCGTCGGGCGCCAGGCCCGGGCCCCGGTCACGGATTTCGACCACAGTCTCGTCGCCCTCGACGCGCAGGGTCACGCGGGCGCTGTCGCCGTACTTGACCGCGTTGTCGACCAGGTTGGCGAACACCCGCTGCAGGCCCAGGACCGAGACCTCGACCTCGGCCGGCTCGCCGGGCTCCAGGACCACCTCGGCGCCGGTGACCTCGGCCTCGTCGATCACGCATTCCAGCAGCGAGCGCAGGTCGACCCGCTGGCGGGCGCCGGCCTCGGCGTCCTCGCGCATGAAGGCCAGGACCGAGGTGATCATCGCCTCCATCTGGTCCAGGTCCTGGCCGATCTCGCGGCGCAGGGCGGGCGGGGCGCGCTCCAGCCGGAAACGCAGGCGGGCCAGGGGCGTGCGCAGGTCGTGCGAGATCGCGCCGATCATCGCCGTGCGGTCGGTGATGTAGCGGCTGAGCCGGCTCTGCATGGCGTTGAAGGCCCGGGCGGCGCGGCCGATCTCGGCCGGTCCGTCGGCGACGATCACCCCAAATCCACCTGGCGAGGCCGGGTCGCGGCCCAGCTGCTCGGCGGCGGCGGCGAAGCCGGCCAGGGGCGCGGCCAGGCGGCGGGCAAAGATCCAGCCCAGCGGCGCGACCACGGCCAGCGACAGGGCGAACCACATCAGCACCCGCCGCTGCCAGCTGTTGGGAAAGGCCTCGGGCCGGGGCCGCAGGGTCGCCCACCGGTTGGGACCGACCCGCAGGGCGGCCACGAAGTCGCCCTCGATGAACGGCGGCGGGGCCAGGCCGAACAGGCTGCGGGTCTCGGGCGCGGCTAGGGGGAGGCCGGTCGGGGCTTCGGCCTCGGGCCTGGGCGGCGTCGGTCGAGGCGCGGGCGGGGCGACGGGCGGGGCGGCCTGGACCGACTCGGTGACCGGTACGGCGCGGGCCAGGGGCTGGGGCGGCGGCGGGGGACGCAGCGTCGGCTCGCGCGCCGCGGCGTCGGCGACCGGGTCCAGCGGAGCGGCCGGCGGGGTCACGCCCCGCAGCGAGTCGGGCAGGGTCATCACCCGCGAACGGAACGGCGCGGCGAACAGCGGGTCGACCGCGCGGTCCGGGCGGGCGGCGGGCGATTGATAGGCGAAGGTCCGCTGGGCGCCGACCATGCCGCCGCCTTGCGGTCCGACGCCGCCCGACCGAAAGACGCGCTGGCCGCCGATCCCGCGCGTCGCCGCGCCGGGGGGCGATCCGGGAAAGTCCTGACGGATCAGGACGCCGCCCTGACCCATCGGGACGCCCGCGGGGGCGCTCATGGGTCCCGTCGATCCGCCCACGACGCGAACCCCGCCGACGCCGCCAGGGCCCGGCCCCGGCGGCAGGGTCTGGGCCTCGGCGTAGGAGGTCAGCAGCAGGGCCAGCGGCGGGGGGCTGGGGCGGCGGCTTTCGGTGCCGGCGAACGGCGGCGGCGCGTAGAACAGCAGGCGGACGTCCTCGCGCGGCGCGTTCAATAGGCGGGCCAGGTCGGCGCCAGCGGCTTCCGAGGCCACCCAGCCGGGGCTCTGCAGGCTGGGCGGTTGGGTCTCGACGGTGCGGACCAGCGGCCGGTCGCCGTCATTGTCGGGCATGGCGCCGCGCAGGCCGGCGGCGATGTCGGCCAGGCTGTGGTGCATGGCCGGGGCCGGCGGCAGCAGCACGGTCAGGCCCAGGGTGACGGTCTGGGCCACGACCAGCCCGGCGATCAGCAGGGCCAGGATCTGCAAGGCGATCGGGGGGCTGGGCCACCGCCGAAAGAGCCCCTTTCCCAAAGGCCCCCCGGGGGCGGTCATTCGATCGTCACCTTGGCGTCCAGCATGTAGCCCATACCGCGATAGGTGCGGATCAGGGGCTCGTCGGACTGGGCCTCGATCTTGCGGCGCAGGCGGCTGATGTGCAGGTCGACGCGGCGGCCCAGGGTCTCGACCGTCTCGCCGGCGATGATGGTCAGCAGCTCGTCGCGCGACACCACCGCGCGAGCGTGGTCGACCAGGGTCGAGAGAATCGTGAACTCGCCCGGCGTCAGCAGCAGCAGCACGCCGTTGGGCGCGGTCAGCTGGCGCGCGGCCACGTCCAGCCGGAAGCCGGCGAACAGGCGGATGTCGGCGCGCGGCCCCTTGCCCCCGGCCCGGCGGCGCAGCAGGGCCTTGACCCGGGCCAGAAGCTCGCGCGGCGGGATCGGCTTGACCACGTAGTCGTCGGCGCCCAGCTCCAGCCCGACGATGCGGTCGACCGGATCGCCCAGGGCGCTCAGCAGCAGGATCGCGGGCCCATCGGTCCCCGACACCTGGCGGCACAGCGACAGGCCGCTCTCGCCGGGCAGGTTGACGTCCAGCACCAGCACGTCGATCGGCCGCGTCTCCATCACCGCGCGGGCGGCGACGACGTTGGCGGCCTGGCGCACAGCATAGCCTTGACCGCCCAGATAGCCGGCCATCTCCTGGCGCAGCACCTCGTCGTCCTCGACCAGCAGGACGGTGGCGGTTTCGGGGAGGGCGTGCGCGGTCATGACGGCGGACATACCTTCAGATTATGGCCGCGCCTGGACCTTCGCCATGACGCCCGAAGCGTCGCGCCCGCCTCGGGGTCATGGCTTGGTCCGCCGTCCGGCCTGGAGCGTCGCCAGGGCCGCGACATAGGCCTCCATCAGCCGCACCAGTTCGTCCTCCAGCGCCATCGGGTCCAGGCCCAGTTCGGGTTCGGCGGCGGCCGCGCGCAGCAGGCCGATCGCCGCGTGGGTCAGGACGAAGGCCGACTCGTTGCTCAGCTCGACTTCCAGCCGCGCCTTGCCGGTGATCGAGGCCAGGAACACCTGGTGGTGGCGGGCCAGCATGCCGTCGTCGGCCTGGTGGAACAGGGCGTCGAACAGCACCTGGCGCGTGGCGGGCGAGCCTTCGAACCCGTGCATCAGGGCCCGCACGATCGTCCGCACGCTGCCCAGCTCCGGCCGGGCGATCACCGTCTCGGCGATGGCGTCGCGCACGGTCTCGGCCCGGCGCTGGGCGATGAGCGCCAGGATGTCCTGCTTGCTCGCGAAGTACTGGTACAGCGTGCCGATGCTGACCCCAGCCCTGGCGGCGATGTGGTTGGTGGTCAGCCGCTCGACGCCTTCGGCCTCGAGAAGTTGAAAGGTCGCGTCCAGGATGGCGTCGATCGTCGACCCCGCCCGGGCCTGGCGCGGCGTTCTGCGTTGTCTTTCAGCCACTTGCGACGCCCCTTCGCGGCCGCCTCTCCGCCAGCGGGAAGGCGAGTAGGAATATGAGCAATGCTTACATAACCTACGGGTCGACGCCAGGATCCGCCGGAACGCCTTTCGCGCCGGATCCGCGAGCAAGGAGGGCCGATGAGCCTCTCGATCGAACAGGTGCGCGCCAGGGTGGCGTCGCAGAAGACGCTGCTGCCGGCGCTGTACGGAAACATGGACTTCGACGCCACGCCCGAACGCTTCACCGAAGACGCGTCCAAGGCGGTGGTCCGCGATCGCGCCCCGCTGGGGGTAAGCGTCAGTCAGGACGATCTGGACCGGGTGCGCGCCTACACCATGCTGGGCGACATCGTGGCCGACGCCTACGCCGCCCTGATCCCCAAGTATGGCTTCCGCCGGCTGATCGACATGCTGACCACGGCCTGCGAACAGGGCGTGGAGGCGGTGGTCGAGGCGCCGCCCGAGCTCCTGGCCTTCATCGCCGACATGGAGGCCACGCCCGACTGGGTCGACATGGACCTGGTGCGCGAGGGGGCGCGGCTGGACCTCAACGCCACGGCCCACCTGGCGCCGTTCGCGATCCGGGGCGCCTTCGTGGCCACGTTCCTCAACAAGTACTCGGCCCTGCCCATGGCCCTGACCGGGACCCTGAGCAACGACACCGCCGCGCGACGGGTCAACGAGACGGCCACCTTCTTCGCCACCACCGTCCTGCCCGGCGCGCTGGAACGCCACGGCGCGGGGTTCAAGGCGGCGGCCATGGTGCGGCTGATGCACTCGATGGTGCGGTTCAACGCCATCCGTTCGGGGCGCTGGGACGTGTCGGTCTACGGCGTGCCGATCCCCCAGGTCGACCAGATGCCGGCCGGCCTGATCCCGGTGTTCCTGATGGCCTTCAAGATCCTGCGCCAGGGCCGCCGCCATTTCACGGCCGAGGAGCGGGCCAGGGTCGAGTTGGCGCGTTACCGCTGCTTCCTGCTGGGCCTGCCGCAGGACCTGCTGGCCGATACGCCCGAAGGGGTGGTGCGGATCATGACCGCCCGCAACACCACCCTGCGCCAGGGTTTCGACGACGAGACCTGCGGCGCCCTGGTCCGCGCCACCCTGGCCGCCTACCTGCCGCCGGACCGCTCGCCCGCCAACCGCCTGCACGATCGCATCGAGCGCCGCTTCGCCAAGGCCTTCTTCCTGCGCCACTTCATGAACGGCGACCAGGCGGCGGCGGCGCGGATGGGGGTCGAGGTCGGGGCGGGCGACCGCCTGGTCTTCGCCGCCGTGGCCCTGGGGGTGATCGCGCGGATGATGGCCTTCCGCGCCGCCGACAAGGCGCCGGGCCTGCGCGACGTAGCCAACGCGGTCCTGGTGCGCCGGGTGCGAAAGCTGCTGGCCCGCTATGGCCACGCCGAATACGTCACCGACGCGGCCCAGTATCGGCCGACGCGCGCGGCGGCGTAGCGGCGCGGGCATCTCAGTCCTGCATCCGGTCCACGCGGGCCGCGAAGATGTAGCCGACGTGGCGGACGGTGCGGATCAGGTGGGCGCCGCCGTCGATGCGGTCGAGCTTGCTCCGCAGACGGCTGACGGCGACGTTGACCTGCTGGGGCGCGGGTCGGGCGTGGGCGTCGGGCGGACCCTGGCGCAGCTCGTCGCGGGTCAGCACCTGGTTGGGCCGGTCGACCAGGGCCCACAGCACCAGGAACTCGGCGGTCGACAGCGGCACGGCGCAACCGCGGGGATCGAACAGGTCCTGGGTGGCGACGTTCAGCCGCCAGCCGTCGAAACAATAGGCGGCCCACGCCTCGCGGGCCGGCTCGTCGAGACGCGTGTCGTCGTGGCGGCGCAGCACCGCCCTGACCCGGGCCAGCAACTCGCGCGGGCGATAGGGCTTGATCACATAGTCGTCGGCCCCGAATTCCAGCCCGACCACCACGTCGCACTCCTCGCCGGCGCCCGAGACCACCATGATCGCCGGCGGCGAGGGCAGGCTGAGCAGGCGCGAACAAACGGAAAGACCCGAGGCGTCGGGCAGCATCATGTCCAGCATCACCAGGTTGACCTGGGTCTCGCGCAGGATCTGCTCCATCTCGCGGGCGCTGCCGGCCCCCAGCGTCGCCAGGCCGTAGCCGGCCAGCAGGCCCCTCATGTCGTGGCGGGCGACGGGATCGCCGTCGAGGATGAGGATGCGCTTGTCCACGGTCAGAACATCGCCCTTCCGGTCAGGCGCGCGCTGTACTTGGTCTGCTTGCGCGAAGCCTCGGCCCCGCCTTCCAGGGCGACATAGGACAGGGCCGAGCCGGCGCGCAACGCGAAGCCCAGGGTCACCGCGCCCTCCTTGTCGTTGGCGGCCGCCAGGGTGAAGGGCGCGCCGCCGGCGAAGCTGGCGAGGGTGTCGCCCATCGCGCCGGCCAGGGTCCGGCGGTAGCCGACCCGCAGCTCGGGCCGCACCCAGACGTCCTTGCCGTACTGCCGGCCCACCACCAGGCCGAGGTCGCCGCTGAGGTTGTCGGCCTCGCGTGACGCCACGGTCAGGTCGAAACCCGCGCCGCCGCCGTGCTCCCGGCGCTCGCCCTCCCACAGCCAGACATAGTCGAGCCGCGCCTCGGGCCGCAGATAGACCTCGCCCAGCCGGGCCTCGTAGGCCAGGCCGGCGAAGGCGTTGGCGACCAGGCCGTTCCAGGCGGCGGTGTTGGTCAGGCTGACATCCGCCGCGCCGTCGCCGTCGATGTCGGCGCTGACGAGGCCGCGGTCGCCGTTGAAGCGGCTGTAGCCGGCCCCGCCGCCCAGGTTGAACCGCCAGCCCCCGACCGACCGGCGCCAGTAGAGCCCGGCCTGCAGGATCGAGGCGGTGGTCTTCTCGCCCAGCTTGGCGACCGTGTCGTGTTCTTCCAGGCTGACCGCCGCCAGGGTGACGCCCAGCGCTCCGCCGGCCTCGCCCATCGCCTCGTAACCGGCGACCATGCCCAGGGCCTGGGTGTCGGAGCCCTGGGTGTCGCCGTCCTCGCGGCGGACCAGGGCGTTGATCTCCTGCAGCCAGACGCTGTCGGGCCCGTAGCGTTCGCCGATGTCCGGCCGGTGGGCGGTGGCCGCCGAGATCTGCTGCTGCACGGTCTGCAGGGCCGCGAACAGGCCCTCGCCCTGGCTGGGCAGCATCTGGTCGTACAGGCCGAAGAAGCCGTCGCGGCTGCTCTGGTTCAGGAAGGCGCCGGCGATGTCGGTGTCGTTCGAAAGGGCCGCGAACACCGCGTCATAGGCGCTGGCCTGGCTGGTCGACATCGCGGCCTCGGCCGCCGTGCGTCGCCGCACGTCGATGTCGACCTCGGTTCCCGTGGCGTAGGCGTTGGCGACGTACATGTAGGCCGTGTGGCCCAGCAGATCCTGGTTGATCGTCCCGGCGTTCAGGCTGCCGGCCTGGATCACCGTGTAGGTGGTCGGAGCCGTCAGCAGGCTCTTGAAGTTCAGGCCCAGCGAGGCGCCGGTCTCAACCGTGGCGGTGTCGACCACCAGCTTGGTCTGGGTCCCGGCCGTGGGGTCGACGGTGAAGACCAGGACGCTGTCGGCGCCGAGCGTCAGGCTGGTGGCCTTGATGGTCTCCAGGTTGGTCAGGCCCAGCGAGCCGTTGCCGATCCTGATGTCCAGCAGGCCGTCGTTGTCGTGCAGCGCGCCGATCATGTAGCCCGTGCCGTCGAGAGCCAGGGTGTCGGCGCCGTCGCCGAACCAGACGTCGCCGATCAGGCCGCCGTTCAGGATCGACAGGCTGTCGGCGCCCGAGCCCAGCACCACCCGGCCGCGGATCAGCGGTTCGTCGCCGTCGTCCACGCCGTCGCCGTCCGCATCGGCGTCGGCCACGCCGTCGTCGCCGTCGTCGCCGTCGTCGACCCCGCTCTGGACGATGGTCACGCCGGTGGTGTTCTTCGAGACGTCGATGGCCGTGGCCACGCCGGTGACCGTCTCGTTGCTGGCGTCGGTGTCGTCGTCGTCGGTGTCGTAGGCGTCGTCGGTGGCGTAGACATAGGCCGCGATCGTGCCGCTGTTGGTGATGGTCTTCAGGCCGCCACTGTCGTCGATGATCGCGTAGGACGAGCCGCCCTCGCCGGCGACGGTGGCGGAGATCGCTCCGGCGTTGGTGATGCTGGTCATGCTGGCGCCGGCGGCGATGCTGACGGCCTTGGCGGTGACGGCGGTGTCGCCCGCGACCGAGGCGCCGATCGCGCCGGTGTTCCACAGCGTGTCGGCCGCCGCGCCGGCGTTCAGCTTCAGGCCGACCGCGTCGCCTTCGTAGGCGCTGGCCGAGATCGCGCCGCTCAGCCTGACCCCGCCGGTGATGATCGTCGCCTGACCGGCGTCGCCGCCCAGCTGCAGGCCCGTGGCGCTGATCCCGTCGTGGACGCCCGCCGCCGTCACCGAACCCTTGATGATCAGGCCGTAGGCGTCGTCGCCGGTTCCGACCGCGCCCAGGGTCACGGCCCGGTCGTCCGAGCCGATCAGCAGGGCCGGGGCCGAGCCGTAGGCGGTGATCGAGGCCGTGCCCTCGGCGTTGTCGGCCGTGCCGTCGCCGTCCTCGTCGTCGGTGGTGTCGTCGTTGGTGTCGGTGGGCGGGGCGTCCAGCAGCAGACCGCCGGCCACGTCGGCCGTGATCCTCACGCCTCCGCCGCCCTGCAGCAGGTCGTCGGCGTCGAGCAGGGCCTCGTCGTCCGGATCGGAATAGCGCGAGGTGGCCCGGTAGCCGGTGGAGTAGACCGAGCCCTGGATGACGACCGCGCCGCCGACGTCGCCGTCGACCGCCAGGCCGACGGACCCGGCGCCGACCACGCTGATCGAGCCGATGCTGGTCAGGCCGCCGCTGATCGTCCCGGTGGCGTGGATCCCATAGCCGCGGTCGCCGACCACGTTGATCGAGCCGCCGTGGACCAGCGAGCCGGTCAGGGGCGCCTCCAGACTGACGCCCGCCGAGTCGTTGCCCTCGATGGTGATCACGCCGGTCGAGTCGTTGGTGATCGTGCCGACGAACGGATCGGTCCCCGTCAGCCGTACGCCGTAGCGACCCGAGCCCTTGGCGAACGGGCCGTCATAGTCGCCGTCGTCGTCGTCATCGGTGTAGTCGTAGTCCTCGGTCAAGCTGATCGTGGCGCTGTTGAGCAGCGTCCCCGCATGGCCGCCCAGCACCAGAACGCCGATCGAGTCCGAGACGCCGACGCTCTTTAGCCCGCCGTTGTTGGTCAGGATGTTGTCGCTGTCGAGCGTGGCGATCGCGCCCGACTCGGAGAGGGTGATCACGCCGTCGCTGGTGATCGTGACGTCGTCGGCGGCTCCGGCGTTGGCCGTCGAGGTGGCGACCGGCGTGGTGCGCGAACTGCTCGTCACCTGGGTTTCGGCGTCGGCCCTCCCGGCGCAGAGCAGCAGGGGGGCCAAGGCGGCCGAGGCGAGGAGTTTGCGGGACATGGACGGCCTGTGATGCGTGCCGTCCCTGGCTAGAGCGCCGCCATGGCTCCGGGATGACCCCTCGGTATCGACGTCGATAAGCTGGGTCGCGCGAGGCGGATGGAATGTTTCGGGCGTGTATCGGCGGGTAGTCCCTCCCCCCGGTGGAGGAGGTGTCGCCCGCGGGGCGACGGAGGGGGGAGTGATCGGCAGGCGCAAGAACCCGAACCTTCGATCCTGATACTCCCCCCACCGATCGCTTCGCGATCGTCTCCCCCACAGGGGGAGGGACTGATCTAGCCGCCGCCTACGCGCTCGCCGGCAACGCCTCCGACACCAGCGCCAGGTTCATGATCGCCGCCAGGCCCCATTGCGCCGTGCCGTTGGTGGTGACCCCGGCGGCTTCGTCGACGGGGTTGAGCACGTCGGGCCCGGCGAAGTGTTTGGTGGCGGTCGACAGGTTCAGGTCCTCGACCACGCCCCGGCCGAAGAACTCCTTCCACGCCCGTTCGGCCAGCGCCTTGTCGCCCAGGCGCCAGGCGGCGTACGCCGTCAGCCGCGAGTGCCCCTGGCGCAGGCCGTTGCCGCCCAGCGGCTGGCCGAACTGGGCCGCCTGTTCGTCGCGCGAGGCATTGTACCAGCGGCAATAGTCCAGCCAGGCTTTGTCGTAGGCGGGCTCGCGGATCAGGGCCAGCATCTCGACATGGATCTCGGGCGCGCCGAACGCCGCGTTCAGGTGCGAGACCCCCAGGCGGTCGCCGGTCCCCGAGAACTTGCCGGTCTTGACGTCATAGGCGGCGCTGCCGGCGAACCACTGGCGTTGCAGGGCCGCGATGGTCTTCATGCCGGCCACGATGCGGTCGCGCCAGCGCGGGTCGCCGGTGCGCTCCCATTCGGTGAACCAGGCCCCGCACAGCGAGCTCCAGTCGGTGCCGAACGAGGCGCGGACCTCGCCCTTGGGCCAGGTGTCGTTCTGCAGCTTGCGACCGATGTTGACCCGGGTCAGGGCCTCGTCGCCGTCGAGCAGGTCGCGCATCAGGTCGCCGACCCGTTCGTCGGCGGTCAGGTAGTAGTAGATGCGCCGGTAGATGGCGTTGCTGACCCGGGGCTGCTTGGAGCTGTCGCCCCAGTGCTGCACGCCGTGTCGGGTGCCCAGCCCTCGGTAGGGTCCGACGTGATAGACGTCGACCTCGCCGGTGTGGCGGGTCATGGCCTCGGCCATCCGGAACACGTCGGCTCGGCCGCCGCGCAGGAAGCTCAGCCACAGCCACAGGTCGGTCGACAGCTCCGAATTGTCCCAGGCGAAGCCGCCGATGTCGTAGCGCCAGACGTGGCGGTCGACGTCGTAGCTGTGCATGACGTCGCCATAGTCCCAGAAGCCGTACCAGCGGCGCTGCTCGATCTGGCCGAGATAGTAGTTCAGCAGCTGGTCCTGGCGGTCCTCGATCCGGGCCTTCACCGGCGTGCCCCGGTCGGGCAGGCTCCAGGCGCCCAGCACGCCGGCGGCGTGGATCCGCTCGGGCGTCGCCATCAGCCGGGGCGGCCTGTCGTTCAGCTGGGCCATCAGCGGGAAGCGCTCGCGGGCCGGGGTCGTATCTAGGGCCCACAGCCGCAGTTCGGTGGTGCGGGCCACGCCGGTGGGCGTGCCCCAGTTCTTTTCGTAGTCCTCGTAGGTGATGTTGAGGCCTTCGGTCTCCTGGGCGTGGGTCTCCATGCCCAGGCCGTCGTGATAGAAGCGGGTGTCCATCACCGGGGCGTCGGGCGACCACAGCCAGGCGGTCAACTGCGCGACCTCGCCGGCCGCGTTTCGAATCTCCAGGGCGGTCGGCGGGGCGCGCCAGAAATTGCCCAGGCCGATCGCCGCCCCGCCGGCCGCGCCGCCGACATAGGCCACGCCGCTGGCCCGCTGGCCGCCGTCGGCGTGGATCCAGCCATGGCCGGGCGCGGTGCGCTTGCGGATCGTGAAGCCGTCGGCCGTCGGCTGCGACAGCAGGAAGTCGCCCCAGTCGGGGATCAGGTGCAGGCCGGCGCGGACCGGGGCGGGCATCCGGTCGACGGGCGGGGTCTTGCGGCCGGCGATCTGGGCGTCGCGGAACGCCTTGCCTGCATCGCGACGCAGGCCGGTCAGCGGCTTTACGGCTTCGGCCCACAGTCCAGTGTTCTGGCCCTCGTCCTGGCCGGTGAAGCGGACATGGCGGTCGTACAGTTCGTCAGTCATCGGCACGTCGGCGGTGACGCCCAGGCCGCAGATGAAATCCTTGGCCGCGTCGCCGTCGAAGATGAAGGTGTGCATCATCCGCAGCGAGTCCGCCCCGGCATAGGCGTAGAACCGCACGATGAACGGGGCCCAGGCGCGGTCTCCGCTCTTGTGGCGGCCCTCGACGCGGATCACCGCGCGGACCGGGCCGGACTGTTCGACCGTCACCTTGTCCAGGGTGCTTTCAAAGGTCTTGCGGGCCACCGGGGTCTGGTCGATCTCGGGCGTGTCCTGGGTCCGCAGGACCAGGCGGACGTTGCGCAGCACCTCGCGGCCGCCTCGCGTGGCCGAGGCGATCAGGGCCGAGCCGACGCGGGGGAAGCGCCAGGTGGCCGGGCCGGTCGAGACCTCGACGGCCGCCGCGCTCTCGGTGACGCGGACGCTGGGCGCGCCGGCGCCGGAAGCGTCCGGACCCACCCTGCCGGGCTCGATCGTCAGGCGCTCGCCGATCTCGCCCGCGCCGACCGCGTGGGCCGTCCACTTCAGCGAGCCGTCGGGCCAGTAGGCCAGCGGCCAGGTCTGCAGGGCCACGGCCGAGCCGTCCGCCGACTTGGCGCGGAAGGTCTGCTTGCGGTTGAGCGCCCCCTGCGGCCACGGCACGCCCCAGGTCTGGCCGGCGTTCAGGGCCGGCGGCTTGCCGTCGATCCACACCGCTTCGGTCGGGGGCGGGGGCTTCTTGCCTGGGACGAGGGGCTGGGCGGCGGCCAGCGAGGCGGCCGGCGCCGCCAGGGCCCCGGCGAGGGCGGCCTGTATTATCACATCACGGCGTGTCGGCATGAGGCGCTCCTTCCCCGCCGTCCGGTCGCGACGGCTCGGCCCTTGGACGGACCATCATCTTGACCGTGACGCTAATCCCACATTCTGTAACGTCAATCCATTTTATGATATTAGTGGATAGAGCATCACCTATCCCGACCGTCATTCCCGCCCTTGTGGCGGGAACCCCTGGTTCAGCTGACGGTGAAGCGCCTTGGCGCGCTGGCGCGCCACACATCCGCACTTGCGGCGGAGGGAGGGGTTCCCGCCACAAGGGCGGGAATGACGGTCGTTGAGGAAGGAGACCCTGTCCCTACGCCCCGCAGGACTCCCGCACGATCAAGTCGGTCGACAGCCGTTCGGGGCGATGGTCGCCGGCGGCGTCCAGCACCCGGGCCACCAGCAGGCGGCCGGCTTTGTAGGTGTCCTGCTTGATGGTGCTCAGCGCCGGCGTGGACAGGCGGCTCAGCAGCATGTCGTCATAGCCGACCACCGAGACGTCCTCGGGCACGCGCATGCCGGCCCGGCGCAAGGCGCGGATGGCGCCCAGGGCGATCAGGTCGCTGGAGGCGAAGATCGCGTCGAAGTCGACCTTGCGCCGCACCAGGGTGTTGACCGCGGCCTCGGCCGACTCCAGCTCGAAATCGACCGGACAGATCAGGGCCGGGTCGGCCTCGAGCCCGCTCTCCTTGAGAGCCTCCAGATAGCCGGCGCGGCGTTGCATGGCTTCCGGCTCGGTCTCGCCCAGGAAGACGATGCGGTTGCGGCCCAGCCGCGCCAGGTGCGCCGTCGCCCGCCGCCCGCCCAGCAGGTTGTCCGAGCCGATCGAGCAGTACTTCTGACCCGGCAACTGGGCCCCCCAGACCGCGAACCGCGCATCGGCACCCGCCAATTGGTTGAAGGCTTCGTGCAGGTTGCTCTGGCCCAGGAAGATCACGCCGTCGGCGCGGCTGGTGGTGGTGACCGTCAGCAAGTCGTCGTAGCTGGCCGGCGAGGTGTGGCTGACCGTGAAGTCGCAGCCGCGGTCGCGCGCCGCCTCGCCGATGCTGGCCAGCAGTTCCAGGAAGAACGGGTGCGACAGCGGCAGGGGGCGGCCGTGGGTGCGCGGCGTGACGATGGCGATCGAGCCTTCCGCGCCGATCGGCCCCGCCGGCATGTAGCGGCGGAACGGATAGTCGTGCTCCTTGGCCAGCGCCCAGATCCGCTGCTTGGTGCGGGTGCTGATGGACGGATGGTCGTTGAGGGCCCGCGAGACCGTGGACGCGGAGACACCCGACAGCTTCGCCAGATCGTCCAGCGTGGTGCTGTTATTGCTACCGCTGCCCATTGCGTCCAGATACTGAAAAAGCCAAGTTCGCCACCTTTAGCGCACTGAAGGGATTGTTTTGCAAGGCAAGCGCCAGGACTTCGCCCGCCAATACTTTACTGGCCGACGCTGGACCCGCGCCGCATGACCAAGGCGCGACTGTCCTTCTCGCAAATCTGGAACATGTGTTGCGGTCTGTTCGGGGTCCAGATCGTCTGGGGACTGCAGAACGTCAACACCAGCCGGATCTTCCAGACCCTGGGCGCCGACGTCAACGAGCTGGCGATTCTGTGGATCGCGGCGCCGGCCACCGGCCTGCTGGTCCAGCCGATCATCGGCCATTTGAGCGACCGCACCTGGGGCCGGCTCGGCCGGCGGCGGCCCTATCTGTTCTACGGCTCGATCCTGACGGCGGTGTCGCTGTTCCTGATGCCCAACGCATCCAGCGTGCTGACCGCCAGCCTGATGCTGTGGGTGCTCAGCGCCTCGATCAATGTCGCCATGGAGCCGTTCCGGGCGTTCGTCGCCGACAGCCTGCCCGAGGATCAGCGCACCACCGGCTTCGCCATGCAGGTGTTCTTCATCGGCGCGGGGGCGGTGTTCGCCTCGGCCCTGCCCTGGGCTCTGACCCACTGGTTCGGCGTCTCGGGCCAGGCCGCCCCGGGCCATCTGCCGCGCTCGGTCCATGTCGCCTTCTATGTGGGCGGACTGACCCTGCTGGCGGCGGTGATGTGGACGGTCTTCACCACCCGCGAGCATCCGCCCGAGACCCTGGCCGACGGCGCGCGCGTCCCGCCCGACCACCGCACGCCCAGCCTCGAGGGCGCGGCCCTGATGCTCAAGAGCGGAGCGCTGTGGACCATCGCCGGCCTGGTCGCCTGCGCCCTGGCCTTCATCAGCGACTGGGCGCGCGAGATCTACGTGCTGGCCGGCTTCGCCACGGCGTTCGGCGCCGCCCAGCTGGCCGCCACCTGGCTGCGGCGCCAGGGCCGCGCGTCGCTGGGCCTGCTGGAAGTGGTCGAGGACATGCTGCACATGCCTCAGGTGCTGATCCGCCTGGCGGTGGTGCAGTTCTTCACCTGGTTCGGCCTGTTCGCCATGTGGATCTACACCACGCCGGCGGTGACCGCCCGCCACTACGGCGCGACCGATCCGGCCTCGGCCGCCTACAACCAGGGCGCCGACTGGGTGGGGGTGCTGTTCGCTGGCTACAACGGGGTGGCGGCCCTGGTGGCCCTGCTGCTGCCGGCCCTGGCGGCGCGGATCGGCCTGCGGGCCAGCCACGCCCTGTGCCTGGCCATGGGCGCCCTGGGCTTCGCGGGCTTCGTGCTGATCGACGACCCGGCCCTGCTGTGGATCCCGATCGTCGGCATCGGCATCGCCTGGGCCTCGATCCTGTCGGCCCCCTACGCCATGCTGGCCAGCGCCGTGCCGGCGCACAAGATGGGCGTCTATATGGGCATCCATAACCTGTTCCTGGTGCTGCCCCAGCTGATCGCCGCCACCGTGCTGGGGCCGGTGGTCGGGCGCCTGTTCAAGGGCGAGGCGATCCAGGCCCTGGGCTTGGCGGCGGGCGCCTTCCTTCTGGCGGCGGTCAGCGCCCTGGCCATTCGCGATCCCGGCCGCGGTCCGAGCCGCGAACCAGAGCCCGCGGCGGTCGAATAGCCGAAGGTCCCCGCCTCGGGTCGGACGGGGCAAAGCTTGCACGCACATCGCGGGAACCAGTGTCATCCCTGCGCCCTCGGAATTTACGCAAGAATTGCGTAAATCCTGACTCCCTGCAAGACCGCAATCGGCATTCCATCGTTCCAAAAATGCCACAACACGCGATTTGGAACGAAAGTTACCGCTAACGGGCCAGAATTTGGCAAAACAACGCTATTGCGCTTGACGCAAAAGAACGCAAGATTGTGCAAGTCGAACGGTTCGTCGGGATGCGGGGCCCTATCCGCATCTCCGCCCAAGCGCTCGACGCCGCAAACCTTGCGAGAGTCGATACCGAGGGGTGAGGCGCTCGCGGCGGAACGGACAGCGGCGAACGCCGTGACGGAAGAGGAGGGGAGGGGATCACGGGGCTAGGGCCTCGCGAGCGACACGGTCGGGGGTGACCGGCGCTCATCGTGTCGAAGCCGGCCCGCGCGCCGCGCGACACCACAGCCTTTCAGCGGAATTCGCGGTCCACGCGCCTCGAGGGTGCAACCCCCGGAAACCGGGGGGAGATCGAGAGTGCAGGGGTCTCCGCGACGCTCCGGGAGGGGCGCGCGGCTTCATCAAAAAAACACCCGCGCGACCAAGGCGCGGGCAGAAAATCAGGGAGAACGGGATGAGCAAGTTCAGGTTCAGCGGCGGATTCAGCCACGGTCGCAAGGCGCTTCTGCGCGGCGGCGTGTCGCTGGTCGCCCTGGTCGGCGTCGGCGCCGCCATGGGCGCGGCCGCGCCGGCCTTCGCGCAGGACAAGGACGCCGCGGTGGTCGACGAGGTCGTCGTCATCGGCGTGCGCAAGTCGCTGGAGACTTCGCAGCAGATCAAGAAGAACGCCGACACCATCGTCGACTCGATCACCGCCACCGACATCGGCGCTTTCCCCGACAAGTCGGTCGCCGAGGCGCTGCAGCGCGTGCCGGGCGTCACGGTGTCCCGCCTGCAGTCCAGCGACGACAGCTCGCACTTCTCGGCCGAGCCGGCCGGGGTTCTGATCCGCGGCCTGACCCAGGTGCGCACCGAGTTCAACGGCCGCGACAGCTTCTCGGCCGACGCCGCGCGCGGCCTGAACTTCAACGACATCTCGCCGGAACTGATGGCCGGCGTCGACAGCTACAAGAACCAGACGGCCGAGATGATCGAGGGCGGCATCGCCGGCACGGTCAACCTGCGCACCCGCCTGCCGTTCGACAGCAAGAACCAGGTGATCACGCTCTCGGGCAAGGCCAACTACGGCAACCGCTCCAAGGACGTCACCTACGAGTACTCCGGCATCATCAGCAAGACCTGGGATGTCGACTTCGGCCGCATCGGCTTGATGGCCGACTACGCCTATTCGCACGTGCTGACCCAGACCGAAGGCGTGGTGATGCAGCGCATCGGCACGTTCTGCTCGGCCGGCAACAACGACGTCAACGGCAAGGCGATCGTCAGCGCCGACGGCTCGATCCCTTGCACCACCAATCCCTACGGCGGCTCGGGCTGGCGCTACATGCCCGACCAGGTCAACTACTCGCAGGTCGAGTACGACCGGGTCCGCAAGGGCACGGCCCTGGCCTTCCAGTACGAGAACAACGACGGCACGGTCCGCTTCAAGGCCCAGTACAACGACTCCAAGTACAAGAACGCCTGGCTCGAACGCAGCACCAACGTCGTGATGTTCGGCCTGTGGGCCGCGCCGGCCTATTCGCCCCAGACCACGGCCTTCATCGCCCCGGCCCAGGGCTCGCCGGCCTTCACCTTCGGTCCGGACGGCATGCTGACCTCGGGCATCCTGACCCAGCCGACCGGCGACTGGGGCTCCAGCACCCAGGACAACATCAACCGCGGCTCGGCGGTCCCCGGCCAGCCCTTCGTCAACTACTGCGGCGGCATTCCGGCCTGCGCCACCCAGCGCCAAGGCCTTTATATCGAGAACCAGGCGCGCAACTTCGACCACTCCGAAGGCACCAGCGACATCTCGGCCAACCTGCAGTGGGACGTCAGCGACCGCCTCCACACGAGCTTCGACGTCCAGTACATCGACGCCGACACCAACAACTACGACATCCTGGTCGCCAACCGCACGATGGCCGACGCCCAGTACCGGGTGAACGGCGACGGCACGCCGCAGATCACCCTGCAGCCGGGCTCGAACGTCAACTACGCGCCGGGCTTCCTGTCGAACCCGCACAACTACTGGATCCCGTTCATCCAGGACCACTACGAGGACAATGACGCCACCGAACTGGCCCTGCGGGCCGACGGCGAATACGAATTCGCGCCGGGCGGCTGGCTTAACTCGCTGAAGGTCGGCGTCCGCTACGCCGACCGCAAGCAGAAGGTGCGCTACTCGACCTACAACTGGTCGCCGGTGGCCGCGCCGTGGAACTGCAACGGTCCGGGCTTCAACATCGACAACACCACGCCCCAGCCCTATCCGGCCGCCTGCGGCCACGCGGGCAACTTCCAGGGCTACGGCGCCGGCATCTGGAGCGTCGCGGGCCTGGACAATTTCTATAACGGCGAGGTCTTCCCCAACAACGAGCTGGTGTTCCTGAGCAAGGCCACGCTGGCCGACCACGACGGGCTGATCAAGGCGCTGAGCGGCGCGACGACCAACTCGCCGATGGCCTGGACCCCGCTGTGCCAGCGCACGACCAACACCGAGGGCTGCTTCATCCCGCCCGAACTGGTCGACGTCGAAGAAGAGACCATGGCGGCCTACGGCATGCTGCGCTTCGGCGGCGAGGACATGACGATCTTCAACGGCGTCACCGTCCAGGGCAATGTCGGCCTGCGCTTCGTCGAGACCAAGACCACCAGCACGGGCGGCGTCGCCTACCCGACCAGCACCTGGTACACCTCGGCCGCCACCACGCCCTGCTCGGCGCCGCTGGGGCCCAACTCGGTCACCAACATCTCGTGCTGGCTGACCCCGCAACTGCTGGCCTTCAGCAACGGCGGCAGCTCGCCCAACGACTTCAGCGGCAAGCACGACAACTGGCTGCCCAGCCTCAACGTGCGGTTTGGCCTGAGCGACAAGAGCTTCGTCCGCTTCGCCGCCTCGCGGGCCATGTCGCGGCCCGACTTCGGCCTGCTGCGCAACTTCGTCGCCGTCCAGACCCCGGCCCTCAACACCTCGCCGGACTCGCCGTACGTGACCTACAACTCGCCGACCGCGCCGCACATCCCGGCCAACGTCACCGGCTATAACTTCCAGTTCAACGCCGACTCCGGCTTCGGCGCGCTCAAGCCGATCACCGCCGACCAGTTCGACCTGACCTTCGAGCACTATTTCACCGAAAGCAGCTCGTTCAGCTTCGACGTCTTCTACAAGAAGCTGAACGGCAGCATCGCCTACGGCGAGTTCCTGCGCTCGTTCACCAACAACGGCGTGACCCAGAACGTGCTGGTCCGCGGTCCGCGCAACGGCAACGGCGGCGGCGAGCTGAAGGGCTTCGAGGTCGCCTACCAGACCTTCTTCGACTTCCTCCCGTCGCCGTGGGACGGCCTGGGCGTCCAGGCCAACTACACCCACACCAAGCAGGAGGGGATCAACAACTCCAACCTGGCCACCCAGCCGGGCTACGCGGCTGGCGGCACGGTCGCCTTCGGCGGCGGCCTGCAGGTCAACGGGGCGGTCATGGACAGCCACCGCCTGGCCGGCATCTCGGACGACTCCTACAACCTGGTGGGTCTGTACGAGAAAGGCCCGATCGCCATGCGCCTGGCCTATAGCTGGCGTTCGGACTTCCTGACCAACAACCTGGACTGCTGCATCGGCCTGCCGATCTATCAGAAGGACGCGGGCTTCCTGGACGGCTCGATCCGCTACCAGGTCAACGACAATATCGAAGTGTCGCTGGACGCCTCCAACATCCTCGACACCACGACGGTCTTCCAGCAGCAGGTCTTCGGCGACTCGGCCCTGACCCCCGGCGCCAAGCCGGTGAAGATCGACTCGTCCTGGATCCGCAACGACCGCCGCTTCCAGCTCGGCATTCGCTTCAAGTACTAGTCCCGATCGGCGCTGCGCCGCCGCGGGGTTCCGCGGCGGCGTATGCTCCGGCGTAAACGGGAGGTCAGGACCATGCAGACAGACAAAGCCCAGGCCCTGAAGGTCGTCATCGTCGGCGGCGGCACGGCGGGCTGGATGTGCGCGGCCGGCCTGGCCCGGCTGCTGGACCTGAAGGCCTATGACGTCACCCTGATCGAGTCCGACGAGATCGGCGCGGTGGGGGTCGGCGAGGCCACCCTGCCGCACATCAAGACCTTCAACGACATGCTGGGGATCAACGAGGCGCGGTTTCTGGCCGAGACCCAGGGGACCCTCAAGCTGGGCATCGAGTTCCGCGACTGGAACCGTCCCGGCGACCGCTACATCCACCCGTTCGGCACGTTCGGCGAGCCGTGGAACGGCGTCGATTTTCAGCACCATTGGGTGCGGGCCAAGCTGGCCGGGCGCGAGGTCGCGCCGCTGCAAGCCTATTCCTACGCCGCGGCCGCGTGCCGGGCGAACGCCTTCGAGTTTCCCAACCAGGACGACAAGTCGATCCGCTCGACCTACGCCTACGCCTATCATTTCGACGCCAGCCTCTATGCCGGCTTCCTGCGCCGCTGGGCGACCGCGCGCGGCGTCAAGCGCATCGAGGGTCTGGTCGCCGACATCGCCCGCGACGGCGCGAACGGCCACGTCGCCAGCCTGACCCTGAAGTCGGGCGCGATCATCCAGGGCGACCTGTTCATCGACTGCACCGGCTTCCGCTCGCTGCTGCTGGGCGGGCAGATGGACGTCGCGTGGCAGGACTGGGCCCCGTGGCTGCCCTGCGACCGCGCCCTGGCCGTGCCGTGCAAGACCGGCGGCGACGGCCTGACCCCCTACACCCGGGCCAGCGCCGACCTCGGCGGCTGGCGCTGGCGCATACCGCTGCAGCATCGCACCGGCAACGGCTACGTGTTCTCCAGCGCCTTCCTCGACGAGAATCAGGCGCGCGAGACCCTGCTGGCCAAGCTGGACGGCGAGGCGCTGGACGAGCCCCGGCTGCTGCGCTTCAAGGCCGGCCGCCGCGTGCGCGGCTGGAGCGGCAACGTCGTGGCCATGGGCCTGGCCAGCGGCTTCCTGGAGCCGCTGGAATCGACCAGCATCTTCCTGATCCAGGCCGCCGTGATCGACCTGGTCAACCTGATGCCGACGCCCGGCGAGGGCGACCGCATGGACCCCCGGCTGGTCGCCGAGTTCAACCGCCTGTTCGAGATCCAGTACGACCGGGTCCGCGATTTCCTGATCCTGCACTACCGCGCCAACAGCCGGTTCGGCGAGCCGCTGTGGGATCACGTCCGGACCATGGCCATCCCCGACAGCCTGGCCGCCAAGATGGAGTTGTTCGAGGCTCGTGCCGCCCTGCCGGACTACAAGTACGGCCTGTTCTCGCGCGACAGCTGGCTGTCGGTGTTCGAGGGCCAGGGCCTCACGCCCCGCGCCCATGACCGCCTGGCCGAGAGCCTGACGCTGGACGACCTCGAAGCCCGGCTGGCCGACCTGAAGACCCGCATCGACAGCAATGTCGCGACCATGACCTCGCACGCCGACTTCCTGGCCCGCTATGCGCCGGGCGACGTCGCGGCGGCGGCCCTGACCCCGGCGGTGGCCTGATGGGCGCGCCCAGCAGCATCGTCGTCGCCGGTCGTGACGCGGCCCTGTGGTTGTCGGCCTGCGTGCTGCGCGCGGCCCTGCGTCCGGCCGGCGTGAGCGTCACCGCCGTCGAGCTGCCCACCCGCCTGGGCGTCGCCGACGTCCACGCGACCCTGCCGCCGCTGGAGGCCCTGCACGGCCTGCTGGGCCTGGACGAGGCGGCCCTGCTGCGCGCCACGCGCGGCGCCTTTTCGCTGGGCCAGAACTTCGCCGACGTCTCCGGCGCGACCCCGGCCTTCTTCCACGCCCACGGCGCCTATGGCGCGCCGATCGACAATCGCGACTTCTTTCCGTTCTGGCTGAAGGCCCGGCGCCTGGGGCTGGACGTCGAACTGGACGCGTTCTCGCTGACCGCCGCCGCCGCCAGGCAGGGCCGGGTGCTGCTGCCCGACGAGGAGACGGAAGCCTTCGGCCGCGCCGACTACGGCTACCATCTGCCCGCCATCGCCTACGCCGCCAGTCTCAAGACCCTGGCCGGCCGCCTGGGCGTGGAGATGCACCAGGCCCTGGCCGTCACGCCGACCTTGGATGCGGACGGCGAGATCGCCGCTCTGGACCTCGGCGAAGGCCGGTGCGTCGGGGGCGACCTGTTCATCGACGCCACGGGCGCCGAGGGGGTTCTGATGACCGCCCTGGGCGTGGCCCGCGAGAGCTGGCGCGACCGCTTCCCCGCCGACCGCGTGCTGCGGGCCCAAGGGCCGCGTCTCGCCGCCCTGCCGCCCTATGCCGACATCCGGGCCTGGGCGCGCGGCTGGGTGGGACTGTATCCGAGCCAGGCCGCCACCCATGTGGTCCAGGTTTATGCCGGCGATCTGTGTGCGGACGACCAGGCCCTGGAGATGGCCGGCCGCATCTCCGGCCAGGCTCTGACCGACGCCGTGGTCTCGATCAGCGATCCGGGCCGTCGCGCCCAGGCCTGGGCGGGCAACTGCGTGGCCGTCGGCGAGGCGGCCTGCGCGTTCGATCCGGTGCACGGCGTCGAGCTGCAGGCCGTGCAGCTGGGGCTGGTGCACCTGCTGTCGCTGTTCCCGGTCGCCGCCGCGTTCGGGGCCGAGCGCGCCGAGTACAACGCCACGATCCGCCAGGTCCACGAGCGCCTGCGCGACTTCCAGTCGGCCCACCACCTCGCCAACCGCTACGCCAAGGCGCCGTTCTGGGACCGAGCCCGGGCGGCGACCGCCTCGGACGTGCTGGCCCACAAGATCGTCGTCTTCCAGGCGCGAGGCGAGATCCCGCCGTCCGAGCACGAAACCTTCGCCGCCGACAGCTGGCGGGCCCTGTTCAGCGGTCACGGCCTGACGCCGGAAACCCATGCCCCGATGATCGACCGCACGACGCCCGAGACCATGAAGGGCGAGTTCCGGCGCATCCTGGGCTTCATCAAGGAACAGGTGCTGAAACAGCCGACCCACGACCTCTATCTGGAGAGCTTCTGCTGATGGACGGCGGCGGCGTGATCACCGGCGAAACGCTCGACATCGACGCCCTGCCGCGCGTGGCGATGGTCGACCGTCCGTCGTCGGCCGACTTCGACGCCATCGTCCGGGCCGAGCGGCCGGTGGTGATCCGGGGCCTGCTGGACGCCTGGCCGGCCTTGGCCGCCGGCCGCCGCGGCCCCGCCGCCCTCAACGCCTATCTCAAGGCCATGGACGCCGGCGCGCCCGCTCCGGTCATGGAGGCCCCCGCCGCCACAGGCGGCCGCTTCGGCTACGGCGCCGACCTGCGCGAGTTCGCCTTCTCCAAGCGCCAGGCCGGGCTCGGCGAAAC
The DNA here is from genome assembly GCF_001426905.1 of Caulobacter sp. Root1455. Classification (GTDB taxonomy): domain Bacteria; phylum Pseudomonadota; class Alphaproteobacteria; order Caulobacterales; family Caulobacteraceae; genus Caulobacter. The sequence continues at coordinate 33,845 of NZ_LMFQ01000001.1, read as the reverse complement.
CCTGGACCGGATCGAGCGTCTGCTGGGCGACCCGGCCGCGCCGTTCGTCGCCATCCAGATGCTGCCCCTGGCCACGCACCTGCCGGCGTTCGTGCGCGACAACCCGATGCCGCTGGTGGCGTCCAAGGCCATGCCGCACCTGTGGATCGGCGGGGCCGTGCGCACCCAGACCCACAACGACCGCGACCACAACCTGGCCTGTGTGATCGCCGGCCGCCGGCGGTTCGTGCTGTTCCCGCCGACCCAGGTCGCCAACCTGTATGTCGGCCCGCTGGACAACCCGCCGCCGCTGTCGCTGGTCGATCCCGAGGCCCCGGACCTGGCGCGGTTCCCGCGCTACCGCGACGCCTACGCGGCCGCGGAGGCAGCCTGGCTGGAGCCCGGCGACGCGCTGTTCGTGCCGAAATACTGGTGGCACCACGTCACCTCGCTTGATCCCTACAACGCCATGGTCAACGCTTGGTGGGGCGACACGGCGACAGGGCTGGAGCGGGCCAACGACGTCTTCCTGACCGCGCTTCTGGCCTTCAAGGACCTGCCGCCCGGCGAGCGCGCCTACTGGAAGGCGATGTTCGAGGCCTATGTCTTCGCCGGCGACGGCGAGGCGACCACCCACATCCCGGACGGGCTGAAGGGCGCGCTGGGGCCGATGAGCCCATCGTTCCGCGCCGCCCTCAAGCACCAGCTGAAGATGGCCTTCCTGAAGGGCGGCGCATGACCGTGGCCGCCGCTGTTCCGCCCCTGCTGATCGGGACCCGGATACGGGTCCAGCTGCGGCACCTCGGCCAGGAGCGCCAGCCGCTGCTGATCGTCGACGACGTGCTGGCCGATCCCGAGGCGATGATCGACGCCGCCCGTCAAGCCGAGTTCTACACGCCCGAGCACACCCACTATCCGGGCCTGAACGCGCCCCTGCCGGAGGCGTACTACCGCACGGTGGTCACGGCCCTGCGCGGTCCGATCGCGGCGGCGTTCGGCCTGAGCAGCGACGCCTGTCTGAAATATTTCGGCTTCTTCGCCCTGGCCATGACGCCGGCGCGCGAGGCCGAGCCGATCCAGAAGATCCCGCACCATGACTCGCCCGATCCCGAGCGCCTGGCCATGGTCCACTACCTGTGCCGGGGCGACCACGGCGGCACCGGCTTCTTCCGCCACAAGGCCACGGACTTCGAGAGCGTCGACCACGCGCGTCATGAGACCTATGTCGCCGTCGCCCAGGCCCAGCTGGCCGCGCGCGGCGCCGGGGCGGCCGCCTTTGCCGGTCCAGTGATGGCCGACTACGAGCTGATCGGCCAGGCCGACTGCGTGTTCAACCGGCTGATCGTCTACCGCAACCACCTCCTGCATTCGGCGCTGTTGGGACCCGAGGCGGGCGGCGCCGATCCCGGCGTGGGCCGGCTGACCGCCAACGGCTTCATCGAGGCGGTGACGTCCTGATGCGCCGCTCATTCTCCCTTTTCGCCGTCCCTGACCGGGCGGTGGGACAGATCCTCCCCTGCGTCTCGGTTTTGGCCTGCGAAGCCGAGACGCCCCTTTTCCTTCTGACGCCCCATTTCCTTCTGACGAAAGAGACCGTTCGATGATGTTGCGAACCCCGGCCCTGTTCGGCGCCTTGCTCGGCGCCCTGGCCGCCCCGGCTGTCGCGGCCGCCGCTGATCGCGAGTGCGCCCAGTCGCCGGGCAAGGTGATCGAGGTCTGCGTGTTCACCCGGGACGGCGGGGCCTTCTACGAGGTGTCGCGCGGCGGCAAACCGGTGCTGGCGCCCGCCCCGCTGGGCCTGACCTTCGCCGGCGAACCCGCCGCCCGGATCACCGGCCTGACCGCCGCCAGGCGCGACGCGTCCGACACCACCTGGGAGCAGCCCTGGGGCGAGCAGCGGACGATCCGCGACAACCACGCGGAGCTGACCGTCTCCCTGGCCGGCGACACGGCCCTGAACAAGACCTTCGACGTGACCTTCCGGTTGTTCGACGACGGCCTGGGCTTCCGCTACGCCTATGGCGCCATCCCGGCCGGCACGAGCGTCGCCGTCACCGACGAGCGCACCGCCTTCAAGCCGGTCGGGGCGTATGACGCCTGGTGGTACGAGGGTCTGGGCCAGGAGCGCGACGAGTACCTCTACAAGCAGACCGACGCCCGCCGGATCACCCTGGCCGAGACGCCCCTGACCCTGAAGCGCACTGACGCGCCCAAACAAGGAGAGGGGGGCTTGTACCTGTCGTTCCACGAGGCGGCCCTGGTCGACTTCCCCAGCATGCTGCTGGCCGGCGACGGGGCGGGGACGCTGAAGGCCCGACTGATGCCGTGGCAGGACGGGACCCTGGCCAAGAAGACCGGCCCCTTCACCACCCCCTGGCGCACGGTGCTGATCGGCGAGACCGCCGGCGCCCTGGCCGACAGCCGCATCGAGCTGAACCTCAACGAGCCCAGCAAGATCGCCGACACCTCGTGGATCAAGCCGGGCAAGTACGTCGGCATCTGGTGGGAGATGCACCTGGAGAAGTCCACCTGGGGCAGCGGTCCCAAGCACGGAGCGACCACGGCCAACACCAAGCGCTACATGGACTTCGCGGCCAAGTACGGCTTCGACGGCGTGTTGGTCGAGGGCTGGAACGAGGGCTGGGACGGCGACTGGATCGCCAACGGCGACAAGTTCAGCTTCACCAAGGCCTATCCGGACTTCGACCTCAAAGGCGTCACCGACTACGGCAAGGCCAAGGGCGTCAAGCTGATCGGCCACAACGAGACGGCGGGCGCCGTCCCCAACTACGAGGCCCAGCTGGAAGACGCCATGACGCTGTATGAAAGCGTCGGCATCTCGCAGGTGAAGACCGGCTATGTCCGCCACAGCGGCACGATCCTGGACCAGCAGGGCGAGAAGCAGTGGTTCGCCGGCCAGTACATGGTGCGCCATAACCTGCGCGTGGCCGAAGTCGCGGCCCGCCATCACGTCTCGATCGACGCCCACGAGCCGGTCAAGGACACCGGCCTGCGCCGCACCTGGCCCAACATGCTCGCTCGTGAAGGCGCGCGGGGCCAGGAGTTCAACGCCTGGGGCGACCCGACCAACCCGCCCGAGCACACGGTGATCCTGCCGTTCACCCGAATGCTGGCCGGACCGATGGACTTCACGCCGGGGATCTTCGACGTGGTGCACGGCAAGGCCGACCTGACCCGCCGCGGCCAGTCGACCCTGGCGGTGCAGCTGGCGCTGTACGTGGTGCTGTACAGCCCGATCCAGATGGCGGCCGACCTGCCGGAGAACTACGAGGCGCGTCCCGACGCCTTCCAGTTCATCCGCGACGTGCCCACCGACTGGGAGGTCTCCAAGACCCTGCAGGGCGAGATCGGCGACTACATCGTCGTGGCCCGTCAGTCGCGCGGCGGCAAGGACTGGTTCCTGGGCGCCCTGACCGACGAGACCGCCCGCAAGCTGACCCAGAAGCTGGACTTCCTGGCCCCCGGCAAACGCTACGAAGCCCAGATCTACGCCGACGGCCCGGGCGCCAATTACGTGACCAACACCACGGCGCTGGCGATCTCCAAGAAGGTGGTGACCAGCAAGGACAGCCTGGACCTCGACATGGCCCCCGGCGGCGGGACGGCGGTGCGGTTCAGAGCGCTGGACTAGCGTTCGGGTACTGACGGGGACACACACTCACCCCACGACCTCGCCAGGCTTTCCCGACGCGGTGGGATGAGTGTGTGTCCCCAACAGCGCGCTAATCGCCCACCGCCACGCTGACCGTGCTCGCCTTCAGCCCCGGCGCCGAGGCAGTCACCCTCAGTTCGCCCGCCTGACCGCGCCGTGTACGGACGATGGCCTGGGCCAGCCCGTTGAAGGCCTTCCTCTGGCTGGCCACGTCGGGCTCGTGGCTAGTCGGATCGCCGTTGCCGACGCCGATCACCTGGCCCGGACCGCTGAGCGTGAACGAGATCAGATCGTCGGCGCGGGGAACCGACCGGCCCTTGGCGTCCAGCACCTCGACCTTGAGGATCGCCACGTCCTGGCCGTCGGCGGCGACCCGCGAGCGATCGGCGGTCAGGCGCAGGGCGGCGGCGGGGCCGGCGGTCTCGCGGCGTTCGCGCAGGATCACCTTGCCCGCCTTGTAGCCGTGGGCTTCGATCACGCCGGGGGCGTAGGGGACCGACCACTCGACGTGGTGGTTCGGAACCACGTCGCGAACGCCCTGGCTCTTGCCGTTCAGGAACAGCTCGACCTTGTCGCAGTTGCTGTGCGCCCAGACCGCGATCGGTTGGCCCTCGCGGCCTTCCCAGTTCCAATGCGGCAGCAGGTGCAGCAGCGGCTCGGGCCGCCACCAGGCGCGGTAGTAGTAATAGTTGTCCTTCGGGAAGCCGCAGGTGTCGAGCGCGCCGAAGTGCGAGCTGACGCTGGGCCAGCGGTTGAAGGGCGTGGGCTCGCCGCGATAGTCGAAGCCGGTCCAGATGAAGCCGCCGGCCATCCACGGGCGGTCGGCCGCGTGGCTCCACCACTTCTCGGCCGTGGTCGCCCACCAGGGGTGCTCGGTGTCGTAGGCGGGGACGTAAGCCTTGGCGTCGTCGCGGGCGTATTCGCCGCGCGTGGACACGGTGCTGGCGCTCTCGGTGCCGATCACCGGCACGTGCGGGAACCTGGCGTGGAAGTCGTCCATCTTCTCGTGGCGATAGTTGAAGCCCTGGACGTCGATGACAGCGCTGATGCCCTCGCCGAAGCCCTGGTCCATGGCGGCGATGACCAGGCGGCTGGGGTCCAGGCGATTGACCAGCCGCTTCATGGTGGCCGCCACCTTGGCGCCGCGGGCCGTGGCCTGCTGGGGCTCCTCGTTGCCGATCGACCAGAGGATCACCGACGGATGGTTGCGGTCGCGGCGGACCAGGCGTTCTAGCTCGTCCATCGAGGTCGGGTCGCTGGACATCCGGCGGGTCTCGTCGATCACGACGATGCCCAGGCGGTCGCAGGCGTCCAACAGCTCGGGCGTCGGCGGATTGTGCGAGGCGCGATAGGCGTTGCACCCCATGCTCTTCAGCTGTTCCAGCCGCCAGACCTGCAGGGCGTCGGGAATGGCCGCGCCCACCCCCGCGTGGTCCTGGTGGTTGCAGGTCCCCTTCAGCTTCACGGACGCTCCGTTCAACAGGAAGCCCTTGTCGGCGTCGAAGACGACCGAGCGGACGCCGAACCGGGTGACATAACGGTCCACGACCGCGCCGCCGACCTTGACCTCGGTGACCAGGCTGTAGAGGTGCGGGTTTTCCAGCGTCCACGGGACGGGGCGGGGCAGGGTCACGGTCAGTGACAGCGACTGGCGCTCCCAGGCCGGCAGGCGGCCCGGCGCGGCGGCGGGCGTCAGCACCGGCCTGCCGGCGGCGTCGAGCACGGTGTGCAGCAGTTCGAACTCGGCGCGGGCCTCGCCCTCGTTGACCAGGTCGGTGTCGATCGACAGCGTCCCGTCGACCCTGGCGCGCACGAACACGCCCCACTGCGGCACGTGGACCGGGGCGGTCTTGACCAGCCAGACGTGGCGATAGAGGCCCGCGCCCTCGTAGAACCAGCCCTCGCCCAGGCTGGCGTCGACTCGGACCACCAGGCTGTTGTCGCCGCCGACATTGGCGATGTCGGTGATGTCGACGCGGAAGGGCGAATAGCCGCTGTCCTCGCGCTCGAGGATGTAGCCGTTGACGATCACCAGGGCGTCGCGGAACGCGCCGTCGAACTCGATCGACAGCCGCTTGCCGGCGTCGGCGGCGGGCAGGGCGAAGGTCTTGCGGTACCAGCCGATGCTGGTCTCGGGAAACTCGCGGCCCAGGGGCTTGTAGCCGTGGGCGGCGCGCGGGTCCCCGTCATCGGGCTTGCCCGAGGGGACATAGGCTGGGTTGTCGACGAAGGGCAGTTCGACGGCCCAATCGTGGGGCAGGGTGACCGGCGCCCAGGCGCCGGCGTCGAAGTCCAGCTCGGCCGGGGCGGCGGTTCTGCCGGCCTTGGCGTAGGTTCCCTGGTTGGCCCCGAAGCCGAAGTCGCGGGCCGGGTCCTGGGCGTGGCCCAGCTTGAAGCGCCAGTCGAAGTCCAGCGACAGGCGCTCGCGCGGGGCCAGGTCGACGGCGGGAAGCGCGGGGACGGGCGGGGCGGCCGCCGGCCTCGCGGCGGCGCGGGTCGACGAAGCGGCGGCCGCCAGGGCGGCGGCGCCGGCGGTGGCGGCCAGGGCTTGGCGGCGGCTGAAGTCGACCATGAAGTCCTCACGCGGAAAGTAAAAAAGGGGAGGAAGCGGCGCTTCCTCCCCAGTCGCAGGATCATCGGGGAGGGTGATGAATCCCAGCTTGGCAAGACGAGCTCGCCGCCGCCACCCCTCGCAGGACCAAGGAGTGGCGGAAAGGGCTAGAACTTCAGGGTCAGGTCGACCAGGAAGCGACGGCCGTAGACGTCGTAGCGACCGATCCGGTTGGGATCGTTGTCGCGGTACATCCGCAGTTCCTCGTTGGTCAGGTTGTTGACCTGGAAGCGGACGGTGGCGTGGTCGTTGAAGTTGTAGGCCGAGCTGAAGTCGAGGGTCTTCTCGCTCTCCAGGGTCTGCAGGTCCGAGCCGTTCCAGCCGTAAATCACGGTCATCGGGCTGTGGTACTTCCAGCCCAGGCGCGCCTCGATCGGGCCGTTGGCGTACCACAGGTCGACCGTCGCGGTGTGGTCGGCCAGGCCGGTCATGGTGAGCGGGTTGTTGGCCGGCGAGAACTCCTTCAGGTCGGAGTCGACATAGGCGTAGTTCGAATAGATCCCGAACTTGTCGAAGCCGCTGGGCAGGAAGAAGAACGGCGTCTGGAAGGTCAGTTCCAGGCCCTGGATGTAGCCGTCGCCGCCGTTGGCGGGGCTGGCCACGGTGTAGGTCTGGCCGCCGAACGTGACCGGGCTCTGCTTCCAGCCGATGTAGGAGTCGACGGCCTTGTAGTAGTAGGACGCGGCGAACAGGGCCTCGGGACGGAAGTACCACTCGGCCGAGGCGTCCAGCTGCCAGGCCTCGAACGGCTTCAGGTGCGGGTTGCCGGCGCTGCCCGTCCAGGGCGCCCAGTTGGCCAGGGTGCGGCTGGCCCGCAACTCGTCCAGCGGCGGCCGGGCGATGACCTTGGCCAGGCCCAGGCGGAACACCTTGCCGTCGCCGAAGTCGAACTTGGCGTTCGCCGAGGGCAGGAGCTCGGTGTAGTCGTCGTCCACCGTCACGGCCTTGAAGGCGCCGGCGGTGTCCTGCTGCATGCCGTCGCTGCTGGTTTCGGTGTGGACCAGGCGGACGCCGACATTGCCGGTCGCCCAGGCGCCGCCGAAGCTGTCGGCGGCGAAGTTCAGCTTGCCGTAGCCTTCGTAGACCTTCTCGTTGACGCTCCAGCGGTCACCCAGGCTCTCCGTCGCGTTCGACAGGGCGAAGGCGTTGGGGGCGTAGGCGATCGCGGCGATCTTGTCGATGTCGCCGGTCAGGACGGCCGGGATGTTGGCGCCGTCGTCGAGCTTGTAGGCGGTCAGCAGGCCGGCCGGCACGGTCGCGCCGGTCGCCGAGGGAGCGAAGCTGAACCGGGTGTGGTCCTTGGTGCGGTCCGAAGCCCGGGCGCCGAACTGCAGGCTCTTGACGACGCCCTCGCCGAGGTCGCGCGTGAAGTCCAGGGTCGCGGCCTTCAGCTCGTCGTTCAGGTGCTCGGGGCCGTCATGCGAACCGGCCAGGTCGGCCGTCTGGCTCAGGCCGAGGCTGTCCTGGCTGGTGGTGATGGTCGGGGTCTTGCCCTCGCGCCAGTCGAAGCTGGTCCAGGCCGGCCAGGCCTCGAAGCGCACGGCCTTCCAGGTGTTGGTCCGCTCGGCCTTCGAGTAGGAGGCGTCGGCCGCGACGGTCCACTGGTCGCTGGTCCACTTGCCGTTCACGCCGCCGGCGAACAGCTCCTTGTCCTCGGAGTACTTGGCCAGCACGGTCTGGACCGAGCTGAAGGGCAGGGTGGCGGCCACCACGGTGTTGTTGACCAGGGTGAACGACGCGCCGGCCGCGTGATAGTCGGCGTCGTTCCAGCCGGTGTTCGTGCCATCGCCCCGGTTCCAGTTGCCCCAGTTGTTGGCGCCCCAGACGGTCTGGTCCTGGACCTCGGTGATCTCGATCTTCGAATAGAGGACGTCGGCCTTCAGCTCGAAGCTGTCGGTGGGCCGATACTGCAGGCCGCCCGAGACGCCGGTGCGCTTCTGGTCGATGCGGCTGATCGATTCCTGCGCCCCCCACGGCGTGTAGTCGACCTTGCCGTCGCGGTTCAGGTCGCTGCTGTAGTCGCTGGCGCCGGCCGGCGGGCGGGCGTCGGAGTCGTTGTAGCCCCAGCCCTGGAACGAGCCGTAGCCGTTCTTCTGCTTCTGCGAGGTCAGGCCCAGCACGAAGGCGAGGTCGTCATTGACCCTGTGCACCCAAGAGCCCGAGGCGCGGTAGCCGGTGGTGTCGTAGTTGGGAATGTCCTTGCCGCCGTCGTAATAGACCGGGCCGGCGCGGAGCACGAATTCGGGGCCCTTGTAGTCGAGCGGGGCGATCGTATCGATGTTGATGGTCGCGGCCACGCCGCCGGCGATCAGGTCGGCCGACTGCGACTTGTAGACCTGGACGCCCGAGACGACTTCCGACGGATAGATTTCCCAGCGGACGTTGCGGTCGGGTTCGGACGAGGCGACTTCGCGGCCGTTGACGGTGCCCAGCACCAGGCGGGCGCCCAGGCCGCGCACGACGGCCTGGCTGTCGTTGCCGCGGTCGCGGGTGGCGTTGACGCCCGGCAGGCGGGCGATGGACTCGGCGATGGTGACGTCGGGCAGGACGCCGATGTCCTTGGCCGAGATGGCCTCGACCACCTTGTCGGAGCCGCGCTTCACGTCCAGGGCCTCGCGCAGGCTCTTGCGCACGCCGGTGACGACGACTTCGTCGACCTGCTGGGCGCTGGAATCGGCTTGGGCGGCGGGCGTCGTTTGCGCGTGGGCGCCGGCGGCGGCCATCAGGGCCAGACCGCTGGCGGCGGCGAGCAGCTTGTAATGAGACATGTGTGTTCCCCCAGGGACGACGGCGCCGCGTTCGTGGCGACGCGGCTGCTCAGTGTTTGTGATGCGGTGAACTCGCCGGCGCGAAAAAGGGCGGCCGGTGGAGGTGGGCGCGAGGTTCGCGCCGGCGCGCTTCTGGCGAGCGCTCCCGTCCCAGCGTCGAGCACCGGGCGGAATTGCTATTTATCATATCAATCACACATGACAAGTCTGGCCACGTCGAAGGCGGTGAAACCGTGGCAAAAAGGCCGCTTGGAGAACCCGGCGTCGCCTTCAGGGGTTATGATGGCGCACCCCACATGGAGGTCGCCCTCATGGACGCCCGCGTCACCCTCACCCCCGCCGTCGAGCTTGCCGCGCGAAGCCCGGTGCGGTTCCCCAACGAAAGTCCAGAATACCGCGCCGCCCGCACGGCCCTGCTGGCCGAGGAGCTGGAGCTGCGCCGCCACCTCGAGCGCGTGGCCGAACAGCGCCGCGCCCTGCCGCTGGGCGGGGCGGTGACGGGCGACTACCGGTTCGAGGGCGAGGAAGGGTCCGTCGACTTCGCCGGCCTGTTCCGCGACAAGCAGACCCTGGGCGTCTACAGCTTCATGTTCGGCCCCCAGCGCGAGCGGCCCTGTCCGATGTGCACGGCGCTGCTGGGACCGCTGGACGCCAACGCCGCCGACCTGGACCAGCGGATGTCGCTGGCGGTGGTGGCCCGCTCGCCGCTCGACAGGCTTGTCGCTTTCAAGAAGGAACGGGGCTGGCGCAACCTGCGGCTCTACACCGACCTGAACGGGAACTATTCGCGCGACTATTTCGGCCTGCTGCCGAACGGCGACGAGATCCCGGCCTACAATGTCTTCACCCGCCAGGACGGAACGATCCGCCACTTCTGGTCCGGCGAGATGACCGGCGACAGCGCCGACCCCGGCCAGGACCCGCGCGGCGCCCCGGACCTGGTGCCGCTGTGGAACTTCCTGGACATGACGCCGGAGGGGCGCGGCGGCGATTGGTACCCGAGCCTGGAATACAAGTAAGGGCCTCCTCCACACGGCTGTCCTGGGTCCCGGACAGCCTCTCCGAGGCTTCCGGGATGACAACCTGCGTTTGCGCGCATCGTCTTTGAGCGCCTGTTGACAATCACGATGACAAACGTCAACGTCAGATCGTTGACGTTTGTCATCGTGAGGTCGTCATGAAGATCAGCGCCGCCGAAAGCGTCGTCATGGAGGCGTTGTGGAAGCGCAGCCCCCTGACCTCCGAAGCCATCATCGGCGAGGTCGGCGAGCCGCAGGGCTGGACCGAGGGAACCGTGAAGGTGCTGATCAGCCGGCTTCTGAAGAAGAAGGCCATCACCGCCACGGCGGACGGGCGGCGCTATCTCTATTCGCCGGCGATCTCCCGCCAGGCCTATGTCCAGTCCGAAAGCCAGGGCCTGCTGGACCGGCTGTTCGACGGCCGCCTGGCTCCGCTGGTCAGCCACCTTTCCGACGGCGACAAGCTCAGCGACCAGGACATCGCCGAGCTGAAGGCCCTGATCGAGAAGATCGGCAAATGAGCGCCCTGATCCTCGCCGCGCTGCTGCGCGCCAACCTCGCCCTCGTGGCCGCCATTCTGGTGGTCCTGATCCTGCGCCGCCCCGTGCGCGCCCGCTTCGGCGCCCTGGCCGCCTACGTCCTGTGGCTGGTCGCACCGGTCTGCCTGGCGGCCAGTTTCCTGCCTGCCCACGCGCCGTCCCAGGTCCTGGCGCCGGTGACGACCCTGGCCCTGGCCGCCGCCAAGAGCGCCGCGCCCCTGGTCCACCGCGCGCCGGTCCTGCCGGGGCTGATCATCGCCGTCTGGATGGCGGGGGCCGTCGCGGCGCTGGGCGTGCTGATCGTGCGCCAGAAACGTTTCGTGGCCTCGCTGGGGCCGCTGACCCCGTCGCAGGCCGACAGCGGCCTGCTGCTCGCCGCGCGCCTGGATGTCGGGCCCGCCGTGATCGGGGTCCTGAGGCCCCGCATCGTGGTGCCCGGCGACTTCGAGCAGCGCTTCGCGGGCGCGGCCCGCCGGGTGGTGCTGACCCACGAGCGCGTGCACCTGGAGCGCGGCGACGCCGCGATCAACGCCCTGGCCGCCGCCCTGCGCTGCCTGTGCTGGTTCAACCCGCTGGTCCACCTGGCGGTGCGCCGCATGCGGGTCGACCAGGAGATCGCCTGCGACGAGGCCGTCGTGACCCGTCACCCGGATGACCGGCGCGTCTATGCCGAGACCCTGCTCGACACCCTGATGATTTCCCACGCCGTGCCGTTCGGTTGCCATTGGCCAGCGGTCGGTCCCCATCCCCTGAAGGAGAGAGTCGCCATGTTGAATACGCCTTCCGTCTCCCCGGCTCGCAAGGTTTTCGGGGCCGCCCTGATCGGCGGCCTGGCCCTGGTCGGCGCCGGCGCCGTCTGGGCGGCCAATCCGCGGCCGCCGGCTCCGACCATCGTGAAGCCCGATTGGATCGAGAGGCCGACCGGCGCTGACCTGGCGCGTGTCTATCCGGCGGCGGCGGCCAAGACCGGGCTGGAAGGCCGGGCGGCCGTCGGCTGCGAAGTCGCCCGGGACGGGCGTCTGGAGAATTGTGTGATCCGTACGGAAGCGCCGGAGGGCGCCGGTTTCGGCCAGGCCGCCCTCGACCTCACCCCCAGCTTCCAGATGAGCCCAACCACGCTCGACGGCCATCCGGTGGGCGGCGGTCGCGTGGTCATTCCGATCCGCTTCATGGTTCCCGCGAAATAGAAGCCGTCGGTCCGGTCATCCTGTCGCCGCCGGGATGACCGGACCGAGCATCTACTCCTCCACCCGCACCACGCTGGCTCTCCGCCCCACCGTCGCCGTCACGGCCGGCGCATCCGCCACCCCAGCCGCCGTCGCCGCCGTGGCCACCGTCACCGAGGTCCCCGGCATGAGGCGCGTGCGGTAGACGAAGGCGTCGCCCTCCCGGACCATCGGACGGGGCCCGACGCCGCCCAGGAAGTCGCCGTCGATGAAGGCGGCCTCGCCCGAAACCTTGGCCTTGAACGTCACCTCGACCGGCAGGACATAGGCGTGCTTCAGCCAGCCCTCAGCGCTGTGCAGGGCCTGGCCCTTGAAGTCGAACACCGCCGCGTTCTCCCAGTTGGAGCCCTTACCCCAGCGGGTGCCGCAGGTCTTGGTTGAGAGCCAGGACGGCTCCCAGTAGAAGACGCCCGTTCCGCCGCTGGCCAGCACCAGCTGGGTCAGGTCGACCAGGTAACTCTCCTGGCCGGCCGGGGTGGCCGGATAGCCGGCGATCAGCGAGTCCGCGCCCAGCAGGTTGGGCGAGCTGTCGGCGTTGTCGGTGGTGAACGGATAGGCCGTCTCGACCACCAGCACGTCGGCCGCGTAGGCGTGGCGCAGGCGGTTGATGGTCGCGCCCAGCTCCGCCATCGAGCGCTTGGACCACTTGCTGTAGTAGCTGACGCCGATGATGTCGTAGTCGGTGACGCCCGCCTTGGTCGCGGCGGCGAACCAGGGCTCGACGTTCTCGGGCTGGGCGATGTGCAGCATCACCCGGGGCTTGGTCCCGGTCTCGCGGCCGGCGTCGCGCACGGCCTTGATCCCGGCGTTGAACAGCAGGGCGTTGCGGTCCCAGTGGATGGGCTCCTTGGCCTTGGCCAGGCTGGAGACGATCTCGCCGTTGGTCTCGTTGCCCACCTGCACCAGCTCGGGCGTCAGGCCTTCGCGGTTCAGCGCGACCAGGGTGTCGTGGGTGAAGGCGTACAGCGCCTTGGCCTGGTCGGGCGTGGAGAGTTTCGCCCAGGCCTTGGGGGCGATCTGCTTGTCGCCGTCGGCCCAGTCGTCGGAATAATGGAAGTCGAGCAGCACCTGCATGCCGGCGTCCTTGGCCCGCCGGATGCTGCGCTTGACGTCGGCCAGGTTGGAATACTTCGTCCAGTCCGGATCGTTCCAGATGCGGATCCGCGCCACGTTGGCGCCGGCCGACTTGAAGAACCGGAACTGGTCGACCCGCTGGCCGCCGGACGTGTAGACCGCGCCGCAGTCGTCCATCTCGTTGGCGTAGGAGATGTCGACGCCCAGATAGATCGGTGGTTCGGCGGCCTGGGCGACACCAGAGGGGACCGCGCTCAGACTCAGCAGACTGGCGGCCATGGCGGCCATGGCGGCCAGGGTGAAGCGGCTGCCCCGCATGAGGTTCTCTCCCGACGACGCGCCGCGTCGTGGCGGCGGCGGGGAAGGTGGTTGCAATTATATTATAAATCAAGCGGAGAGTTTTGAACCCTCTCCCTGTGGGGGAGGTGTCGCCCGAAGGGCGACGGTGGGGGAGTGATCGGCAGGCAGGTGCAGCCCGGATCAGCGATCTAAAACTCCCCCCACCGATCGCTGCGCGATCGCCTCCCCCACAGGGGGAGGGACTGAACGACTACGGCCCCACCCCGCTGAACGTGCGGTGCTCCTCGAGGTCCAGTCGCGGACGCGGCGCGCCGTCGCCCACAGCCGCCGGCGTCGCCGCCCGGACCTCGGCCGCCACTCGCGTCGCCAGTCCGTCGTGGGCGAAGTCGTCGACCGCGATCACCGCCGCCACGGCCTTGTCGGCCGCCTCCAGCGCCGCGATCTCGTCGGCCGTGACCCAGCCGCCCTCGACCCCGTCCTTCCAGTGGCGGATCTTCTGGGCGCGCAGGCGGTCGTGGATTGGCTGGGTGGCGACGACCCGCTCGAAGGCGTCGATCAGCTGGCCGACCGCCTCGTCCTTGCCGCCGACATAGACGTTCTCGATCAGCCGGTCGCGGGTCTCGGACGGCGCCAGCAGCAGCTCGGCGCAGGCGGTGGTCGTGCGGTCCGACGGACCTCGACGACGCGGCCCAAGCGGCAGGATCGCCGCCCGCAGTAACCAGCCGGCCAGTCGGTTGGGCAGGTTGGCGAACACCTCGTCGAAGCGCTGCTCGATGGTGGCGAAGCCGGTGTCCATGCACCATTGCAGCAGCGGGAAATCGGCGTCCTGACGGCCCTCGTCCTCCCAGCGCTTCAGGGCACCCGACAGGAAATAGAGCTCGGCCAGGACGTCGCCGAGTCGCCCCGACAGCATCTCCTTGCGCTTCAGCGCCCCGCCCAAGGTCAGCAGGGCGATGTCGGACGTCAAGGCGAAGGCCGCGCTGTAGCGGCCCATCCGCCGATAGAACCGGCTGGCCCGGCCGGCGTCCGGCGCGGGCGAGATCAGCCCGCCCGTCCAGCTGCGGCCCCAGGCCCGCAGGCCGGTGCGGACCGCGTGGGCCACGTGTTTCCAGAACACCGCGTCGAACTCGGCCAGGCCCTTGGTCCGATCCGCCTCGCCGATCGCCAGGATCTCCCGCAGCATGAACGGATGGGCCCGGATCGCGCCCTGGCCGAACACCATCAGACTGCGCGTCAGGATATTGGCGCCCTCGACCGTGATGCCCACCGGGATGGCCCGGTATTGCGAGCCCATGTAGTTGCGCGGGCCCTCGATCACCGCCTTGCCGCCGTGCACGTCCATGGCGTCGTTGATGACGATCCGCATGCGTTCGGTGGCGCCCGACTTCAGCAAGGCCGAGATCACCGAGGGATGGTGGCCCAGGTCCAGGCCCGTGCAGGTCAGGCGGCGGCCGGCGTCCAGCAGGTAGGCGTTGCCGGCGATGCGGGCCAGGCGCTCCTGCACGCCCTCGAACTTGCCGATCGGCACGTGGAACTGGCTGCGGATCCGGGCGTAGGCGCCGGTGGTCATCGCGCTGAACGCCGCCGCCGCGCCCGACATGGCTGGCAGCGAGATGCCGCGCCCGGCCGCCAGGGCGGTCATCAGCATCATCCAGCCCTGGCCCACGCGCTCGGCGCCGCCGATCACCAGGTCCATCGGGATGAAGACGTCCTTGCCCCAGTTGGGTCCGTTCTGGAACGTCTGGAACGCGGGCAGGTGGCGGCGGCCGATCTCGACCCCTGCCGTGTCGGTGGGCACCAGGGCGCAGGTGATGCCGATGTCCTCGACCTGGCCCAGCAGGTGGTCGGGGTCCTTCAGCTTAAACGCCAGGCCCAGCACCGTGCAGACCGGTCCCAGGGTGATGTAGCGCTTGTGCCAGTTCAGCCGGATGCCCAGCACTTCCTGGCCCTTCCACTGGCCGCGGCAGACCACGCCCTCGTCGACCATGGCCCCGGCGTCGGATCCCGCCTCGGGGCTGGTCAGGCCGAAGGCGGGCACCTCGCGCCCGTCGGCCAGGCGCGGCAGCCAGTGGTCGCGCTGGGCCTGGGTCCCGAACTTCATGATCAGCTCGCCGGGGCCGAGCGAGTTGGGCACCATCGCCGTCACCGCCGCCGAGGCCGAGCGGGTGGCGATCTTGCGGACGACCTCGGCGTGGCCGTAGGCGGAAAAGCCCAGGCCGCCATATTCCTTCGGGATGATCATGCCGAAGAACTTCTGGCTCTTCAGATAGGCCCAGGTTTCCGGCGACAGGTCGCGGGTCTCCCAGGTCATCGTCCAGTCGTTGACAATGGCGCACAGGGTGTCGACCGGCCCGTCGATGAAGGCCTGCTCGTCGGGGCGCAGCTTGGCCGCCGGAAAGGCCAGCAGTTCGTTCCAGTCCGGATCGCCTGTGAACAGGGCCGCGTCCCACCAGGTGTCGCCGGCGTCGATGGCTTCGCGCTCGGTCTGCGACAGCGCCGGCATCACGCCACGCGCCCATTGCAGGATCGGCCGGGTGATCAGGTCCCGGCGAAAATTGAAACTGCTGGTCATGACGCCACCTCGAACCGCGATGGATATCAAACGCGTCGCGGCGCGGCGGGCTCCGCGCGGGGAGGCGATGAGGGCGCGAAGCTACCCCGCCTCCCCCGTCAGCTCCCGCCGCGCCTTGTCCAGCTCCTCGGCGTAGCGCCGGGTCGCATAGGCTTCGGACAGGATCCCGATCACCTCGCGGTTGACGTCGATTACCGCCAGTTCGTCGGCCTGGGTGTGGTCGAAGGCGCGCATGACCTCCTTGATCGACTGGTCGGCCATCAGGGCGGTGTCGGCATAGAGGGCCAGGGAGGCCACGGCCATCTCGCTGTCGTCGGGATGGGCGTAGGCCAGGGCGGTGCGGACGATGCCGGCGTAGCGGCCGGCGGCGTCCAGGATCACCACCCGCTTGGTCGAGCCCAACGGATAGCGGCGGCGAAACTCGGCCAGGGTGGCCTCGGCGGGGATGGTCTTGGTGTCCTTGCGCATCATCCGGCCGGCGGTCAGGGGGCGCATCCAGCTGACGTCATGGGCGCTACGGATGGTCTCGCCGCGCAGGTGCAGCCGCCAGGTCGAGAACGAGTAGCCGAAGGTCTCGCGCACGATGGCGCTGGCGATCAGCGAGGCCACCAGGGCGGCGGCGGCCACGGTGAAGTCGCCCGTGGCCTCCAGCACCAGGAACGACATGGTGAAGGGGCCGCCGACCACGGCGACGCCAAAGGCCCCCAGGCCGACCAAGGCCGCCACCGTCGGATCCAGCGACGGCAGCCAGGGCACGAACACCGTCAGGGCCGCGAAGATCTGGCCCACCAGCACGCCCAGGAACAGCGACGCGAAGAACAGGCCGCCCCGGAAGCCGAAGCTCAGCGACACCACGCTGGCCAGCGCCTTCATGGCCAGCAGGACCACCAGCATCCGCAGGCCCAGGTCGGCGGTCAGGTTGACGTGCACCGCGCCGTGGCCGGCGGACAGGGTCTGGGGGGTGATCATCGCCATGGCCGCCAGGGCCACGCCGCCGACCATCGGGCGGAAGGTCTTGGGCAGCTTGGTCTTGCCGACCAGCCCTTCGGCCGAGGCCACCAGCCGCATCAGGGCGATGCCGGCGAAGGCGCAGACCACGCCCAGCAGGGCGTAGAGGCCGTAGTCGAACCAGGACTGCACGGCCGGGGTCGAGGTCTTCAGCAGATAGGGCAAGCCGCCCATCCGCCCGGCCACCAGCACCGCGGCTAGGGCGGCGGCGGCCACGGGCGCCAGGTTGGCGACGGTGTAGGCGCCGATGACGATCTCGAACGCGTAGAAGGCCCCGGTCAGGGGCGCGCCGAACGCGGCGGCGATGGCGGCTCCGGCTCCGGCCCCGACCAGGGTCCGCATGTCGGCCCGGCGCAGGTTCAGCCGCTGGCCGGCGAACGAGGCGATCGCCGCCCCGGCCTGGGCGTAGGCGGCCTCCAGCCCGACCGAGGCTCCGACCCCGTTCGACAGCAGGGTCTGGCCGCAGATGAAGGTGCTGTCGCGGATCGACAGGTGGCCGCCATGCAGGGCGTTGGCCTCGACGGGGTCGACCGCCGGCTTGGGCCGGTATGTCAGCCAGGCCCAGCTGGCCACGCCCAGCACCAGGCCTCCGATCGGGATGGCCAGCAGCCGCCAGGGGGCGATCACGCTCTGGGCGCTGAGCCGCTGGTCCATGTCGATGGCGAACAGCAGCATCTGCAGGCCGTGGGCCAGCTTGGCCTGCAACACCGCCAGCGCTCCGGCCCCGGCCCCGATCAGGGTGGCCACGGCGATCAGCCACAGCTCGCTGGACCGGATCCGCCGCCGCAGCCAGCTCAGCCAGCGCACGGAGGTGGTGGTCGGGAGGGACAGCTGCATGACGCTTAAGGGTTCCGCGGGACGGCGCCATCTTACGGGCTGCGCGGGGCGAGGCAACGCGGGGCGTGCGGTCCTAGCCTGATCGACATTCGGCTTCGGAAGCGAAAACCTCGTCCTTCGACAAGCTCAGGATGAGGTTTTCTACCGCACGGCCTGGACAATGGTCCTCATCCTGAGCTTGTCGAAGGACGAGGACCACGCACTACGTTGACCGTTGATCAGCCCTAGCTTCGGGCGGCGGCGCGGACTGGGGCCTGGGCGGTCAGCACCACGCCGGTCCGCGACGGCTGGCCCATGCCCTGCGGCCCGCGCCAGTCGGCGGCGACGATGAACAGGGTCGTCCCGTCGGGACCGCCCAGGGCGCAGGAGAAGCAGCCGCGATCGACGTCGACCCGGGCCAGGACCGCACCGCCCTCGGCGACCCGCACGCAGCAGCGTCCCGGCACGTCGGCGTACCAGACCGCCCCCTCGGCATCGAGGCAGATCCCGTCCGGGTGCCCGTCGACCTCCGCCCAGATCCGCCGGTTCGACAGGCCGCCGTCGGGCATGATGTCGAAGGCGGTCAGGCATTGGCCGTAGGACTCCGCCAGGATCAGGGTCCGGCCGTCGGGGGTGATCGCCATGCCGTTGGGAAACGCCACCTCGTCGGCGACCTGGCGCGCCGCGCCGTCCGGCGTGACCAGGGCGATGATCCCGGTGGTCACCTCGCCGTGCGGGAAGTCGAAGCCGATATTGTTGACGTAGGCGTTCCCCCGGCCCTTTCCCGAGGCGACGACGACGATCTCGTTCCAGGGCTTGTCGGATAGGCTCGACAAGTCGGCATGGGACTTCAGCTGGCGGTGCGGGGCCAGCAGCAGCACCTGGCCGGCCGCGCTGATCAGCAGCCGGTCGTCGGGGCGGGGATCGATGCAGAACGGCAGGGCGTCGACCGCGACGATCGTCTCGCGGCAGCCGGCCATGTCGACCGTCAGCAGTTCGCGCGCGCCCCAGTCGCAGACCCACAGCCGGCCGTTCCACCAGCGGGGCGACTCGCCCATCACCAGGCCGTTCAACAGGGTTCGGGCTTCAAGGGCGGGGATGGTCATGGCGTGCTCCTGGCGGGTCATCACCAAGGACGAGGCAGGAGGGCCGATTTCGACAGGGGTGTCGTAATTTCCCTCTCCCGCGGGGGGAGAAGGATCAGGCCTTCACCCCCTCGTGCGCCAGCAGCCAGCGCTTGCGCGCGATCCCGCCGCCGTAGCCGGTCAGGGCGCCGCCGGTTCCGATCACCCGGTGGCAAGGCACGACGACGGCGATCGGGTTGGCGTCGTTGGCCAGGCCCACGGCGCGCACGGCGCGGGGGCGGCCGATCCGTTCGGCCAGGCGGGCATAGCTGGTCGTTTCACCCAGCGGGATCTCGACCAGGCCGTTCCAGACCTGGCGCTGGAAGGCCGTGCCGCCGATCGTCCAGGGCACGGCTTTCAGCGCCGTCAGCTCCCCGGCGAAATAGGCGGCCAGCCCGTCGCGCACCGCCGCCGGCGCCGCGCCGGGTTCCACGGCCTGGTCGCGATGATGCAGGCGCAGGGCCCGGGCCAGCCGCAGGGGCTCGTCGTGAAACTCCAGCACCCGCAGCCGCCCTTCGGCGTCGGTGACCACGTCGATCTCGCCGATCGGGGTGGGCAAGACCTCGAGCGTCAGCACTTCAGGCCGCACGCTTGATCTTCCGGACCGGCGGCGCGCCTTCATCCGCCAGCGAGGCCCACAGGTGCAGGGCGGCGTAGGCGCGCCAGGGCCGCCAGGCCTCGGCCCGGGCCAGGAGCTTTTCCGGAGTAGGGCGAACGCCGTCGGCGTCGGCCAGGGCGCGCATCAGGGCGACGTCGGCGGCGGGGAAGGCGTCGGGCTCGCGCAGCTGGCGCATGGCGATGTACTGGGCCGTCCATTCGCCGATGCCGGGCAGGGCGCGCAGGCGGGCGACCATCTCCGTCAGGCTTGCGGTCGGCGACAGCAGGTTCGGATCCCGGGCGATCGCCTCGGCCATGGCCGACAGGCAGCGGATGCGGGCCCCGGGCATCTTCAGGCCCGAAAGGTCGGCGGCGGCCAGGCGCTCGGCCGAGGGGAAGGCGTGGGTCAGGCCCGGCTCGGCCCAGGGTTCGGACAGCGGCTCGCCGTGCGTCGCGACTAGGTCGCCGGCCAGCTTGCGGGCCTGCACGACGGTGATCTGCTGGCCCAGGATCGCCCGCACCGCCAGCTCAAACCCGTCCCAGGCGCCGGGCACCCGAAGGCCGGGCCGCAGGGCCACCATCCGCACCAGGTCCGGATCGCGCGACAGCACCTCGCCGATGCCGATCGGATCGGCCGACAGGTCGAACACCCCGCGCACCCGGGCCAGGATGCGGGGCAGGGCCGAGGGCTTGGGAAACCGCACCGCCACGCTCAGCCGGTCGCGGTCGATCGGCGTCACGGCGAGGGTCCCGGCCGCGCCGTCCAGGGCGATGACCCGGCGATAGACGTTGTTGTCGACCACCTCGACGCCCGGGATGGCGCGCATGGCCAGGAAGGCCAGCATGCCGTCCCAGTCGTAGGGCGGGCGGTAGCGCAGGGTCAGGGAGATGGCTTCTCCCGGGGGCGCCGGTCTGTTGGGAAGGGACTGGGCTTTTCGCCGGCGCAGGGCGGCGGGCGGGCGGTCGTAGAGCTGCTGGAAGGTCTCGTTGAAGCGCCGCACGCTGCCGAAGCCGGCGGCCAGCGCCACCTCGCCCATTGGCAGGTCGGTCTCGTGGATCAGCTGCTTGGCCAGCAGCACCCGCCGGGTCTGGGCCACTCCGATAGGCGTGGCGCCCAGATGCTGCAGGAACAGTCGCCGCAGCTGCCGTCCGCCGACCCCGACCCGCTCGGCCAGGGTCTCGACGTCGCCCCCGTTCTCGCAAGAAGAGTCCAGAGCGCCGGCCTCGATCAAGGCCAGGGCGCGCGACACCGTGTTGGACGCCCCGTTCCAGGCCCCCAGCTGCGGCGAGGTCTCGGGCCGGCAGCGCAGGCAGGCGCGGTAGCCGGCCTCCTGGGCCGAGGCGGCGGTGGCGTGGAAGGTGACGTTCTGGCGCAGCGGCGTACGGGCCGGGCACACCGGCCGGCAGTAGACGCCCGTCGTCTTGACGGCCACGAACAGCCGGCCGTCGAAGCGGGCGTCGCGGGTCTGGATGGCGCGGTAGCAAACGTCGGGATCGAGGTCCATGCGCTCGATCATAGCCCCGGGCGGGGTGGTGTCTCGCGGTTTTCGGACGTCGTCATCGGCGGCGTCGCAACATCGGGAAGCGCGGGTGTGGCGTGTCGCGTGCAATCTTCGCGCGATAAAATTCCGCCGAATGCAAAGTGTCGAGTGTCCGACATTTCTAAAGCTAGTGATATGAACTCGACAATTTATTTATTGACTAAGATTAGGTGCGACAAAACGCGCGATAAAAACGGTCAAATACATGAACATTAACGTGTCATTTGGTATGAATATTAGAGGGTGATCAACCGCGATGATCGCCCAATAGGCTCAAGTTCGGTCTGGGGCCATCACCATGAAATATCCCGTCATCTGGACGACGAGCGCGCTGGTCGCCGCCGTCGCCATCTCCGCCACCCTTGTTGGGGGAGGGGCCGTCGCCCGTCAGGAGCGGAGCGAGCCCGGCGTCAGTCTGGCCCGCGACGTCGTCGCCGCGGCCAGCGCCTTCGAAACCTATACCCGCGGGGCCGTAGCCATTCCGGCGACGTTCGAAAACGGCGGCGGCGTCGCCGACGCTCTGGCCAAGAGCGCGGCCTACCAGCCTGAGCAACTGGACGCTGGCATGATCGCCTACGGCGCCATCGCGGCGCTGCAGGAGCAGGCCTTCATCGACGGCGTCCGCCAGGCGGCGCGCGAGACGCCCGCCGACGCGCTGATCGCGCGCCTGGAGACCAATCCCGACAGCGTCCTGGAGATCGACGGCGTCGGGGCGGCCGCCAGCCGGGCCCAGGCGGCCCTGCTCAAGCGCGGCGCGCCGCTGGGCGTCACCGGCAAGGCGGTCAAGCAGGCGGCCTACGACGTCCAGCACCAGGGCTGGTCCAAGGGCCTGATCGCCGATAGCGCCGGCCGCCTGGCCAAGGTCAAGGCGATGTCGGCCACCTTCTTCAACCCTGGCGACGAGGACGCCGGTCGACTGATCCAGGCGGCCACCGCGCCGCGTGAGCCCGGCGGCTCCGGCGGCGAGGGTGGGGCGGCCTTCACCCCGGTAACCGTGCGGGCCTCGGCCCTGGCGGCCCTGGCGGTGCTGGGCGCGGCCGGCGACGACGACGTCGCCAAGCTGAGCGTCGTCATGCACGACGAGAAAAGCGGCTTCTGCATGAAGATGGCCAAGCTGAACCTGTACCAGTGCCTGGCCGTGGCCGGACCGCACTACGAGGACGTCTTCTGTCTGGGCCAGCACGCCCTGATCGACACCGCCCAGTGCGTCAACAACGCGGCCGGTGGGTTCGTGGCGCCGACGGCCGCTCCGGCCCCGGCCCAGCGTCCGGTTCCGGGTTTCATGATCCCGGTGGCGGGCCAGGCCGTGGCGGCGATGAGTTCGCCGGTTCCGGCGGGGAACTAGCCTGCCCACGCCCCTGGCCCCGGCGTCCTCGGGATGAGTCCGAGATCGCCGGAGCGACGGCCCCGTTTCGTCCAAGCTTCGCTGTCATCCTGTTCGAAGCTAGGCCGTAAAGTCCCGGCGGGATAAGGTCTTGGTCTCAGTTAATCCGCGTTAACCGTAATATAAAACTGTCGACTACTCGACATACCATAGATGAAAACCCGCCTTAGTCTCCGTAAAGTACCCTACTGCGACAAAAGCGCGCAGTAAAATGGCCAGTTGCATGAACCATTTCGCTCGATTCGTTTGGAATATTGGGGAATGCTCGATCTTGAGGGACGTCTAGTGGGGCTGAAGTTCAGTCCGGGGCTATCAAGATGAAAAATCCTGTTCTTTGGGCGACGACGGCGCTCGTCGCTGTCATCGCCGCGTCCGGGTTCGCGGTCGCTCGCCAAGAGCGCGGCGAGCCTGGCGTCAGTCTGGCCCGCGACGTGGTGGCCGCGGCCAGCGCCTTCGAGACCTACACCCGCGGGGCCGGGACCATCTCGGCCGCGTTCGAGAACGGCGGCGGCGTCGCCGACGCCCTGGCCAAGGGCTCGGCCTACCAGCCCGAGCAACTGGAGGCCGGCATGATCGCCTACGGGGCCATCGCGGCCCTGCAGGAGCAGACCTTCATCGACGGCGTCCGCCGGGCCACGCGCGACACGCCGCCCGAGGTTCTGGTCGCCCGACTGGAGAACGATCCCGAAAGCGTCATCGACATCGAGGGCGTCGGGGCCGCCGCCGGCCGGGCCCAGGCGGCCTTGCTCAGCCGCGGCGCGCCGCTGGGCGTCACCGCCCGGGCGGTCAAGCAGGCGGCCTATGACATCCAGCACCAGAACTGGTCCAAGGATCCGATCTCCGACGGCGCCGGCCGTCTGGCCCGGGTCAAGGCGATGTCGGCCGCCTTCTTCAGTCCCGGCGCCGACGACGCCGGCCGGTTGATCCAGGCGGCGACGGCCCCCGACGGCGGTCGAGGCTTCGGCGGCGACGGCGAGGGCGGGGCGGTCTTCACCCCGGTGACCGTGCGGGCCGCGGCCCTGGCGGCCCTGGCGTTGCTGGGCGCGGCCGACGACGAGCATGTCGACGGGCTCGACAACATCATGCGCGAGGAGAAGAGCGCCGACTGCATGAAGATGGCCAAGCTGAACCTGTACCAATGCCTGGCCGTGGCCGGTCCGCAGTACGAGGACGTCTTCTGCCTGGGTCAGCACGCCCTGAGCGACACCGCCCAGTGCGTCAACACCGCGGCGGGCGCCCCGCGCGCGCCGGCCCAGTCGGTGGCGATCCCTGTCGCCCGTCGGGCGCCGGGCTTCGTGATCCCGGTCGGCGGCCAGGTGGCGGCGGCGGGCGCGCCGGAGTCGGCCGGCGGCTGGGGCCCTTCGTCCGCCTATCCGCAATAGCCGCCGTCGCCCGGGTCTCCGGCCCGGGATGACCGTTGTGAGGGGTAGACGAAAAGGCCCCCGGATCGCTCCGGGAGGCCTGGTCGGTCAGCGACGGTCGGCGCGGATCAGCGGATCAGCGGATCCCCGCCACCTCGCGGGCGCGCTCGCGCTCGGCCTTCTGCTGGTAGGCCAGATCGCCGTACTTGCCGTATTCCATGCGGGCGATGGTGCGTTCGTGCACCTCGTCGGGGCCGTCGGCCAGACGCAGGGTGCGAATGCCGGCATAGGCCTTGGCCAGGCCGAAGTCGGTGGTGACGCCGCCGCCGCCGTGAGCCTGGATGGCGTCGTCGATGATCTTCAGCGCCAGGCGCGGGGCCGCCACCTTGATCATCGCGATCTCCAGCCGGGCCGACTTGTTGCCGGCCTTGTCCATCATGTCGGCGGCCTTCAGGCACAACAGGCGGCACATCTCGATATTGATGCGGGCCTCGGCGACGCGCTCTTCCCAGACCGAGTGGTCGGAGATGTACTTGCCGAACGCCTTGCGGCTCATCAGGCGCTTGCACATCTTTTCCAGCGCCACTTCCGCCGTGCCGATGGTGCGCATGCAGTGGTGGATGCGGCCCGGGCCCAGGCGGCCCTGGGCGATCTCGAAGCCGCGGCCCTCGCCCAGCAGCAGGGCGTCCTCGACCGGCACGCGCACGTCCTTGAGGATCACCTCGGCGTGGCCGTGCGGGGCGTCGTCATAGCCGAACACCGGCAACATGCGGACGATCTCGATGCCGGGGGCGTCCATCGGCACCAGGACCTGGCTCTGCTGCTGGTGGCGGCTGGCGTTGTCGGGGTCGGTCTTGCCCATGACGATGGCGACCTTGCAGCGCGGATCGCCGACGCCCGAGGACCACCACTTGCGGCCGTTGATCACATAGTGGTCGCCGTCGCGTTCGATGCGGGTCTCGATGTTGGTGGCGTCCGAGCTGGCCACCGCCGGCTCGGTCATCAGGAAGGCGCTGCGGATCTCGCCGTTCATCAGCGGGCGCAGCCAGCGCTCCTTCTGCTCCAGCGTGCCGTAGCGCATCAGCACTTCCATGTTGCCGGTGTCAGGCGCCGAGCAGTTGAAGACCTCGGACGCGAAGCCGATCTTGCCCAGCTGTTCGGCGATCAGGCTGTATTCGAGGTTGGTCAGCTGCACGCCCTCGAACTGGAACGTGTCGTCGACATGGGTCTGGCCGCTGTGGGGCGGCATGAAGAAGTTCCACAGGCCGGCGGCCTTGGCCTTGGCCTTCAGCTCCTCGACGACCTGGACGACCTTCCAGCGCTCGGCCCCGAGCACGTTCATCTCGGCCTCGTAGACCGGGACGGCGGGACGGATGTGTTCTTCCATGAACGCGGTGACGCGGTCGAGGAAGCTGCGCTGGGTGGCGGAGATTTCGAAATCCATGGCGTTTCCCGGTCCCGTTCTTATGCGTCAAACAGTTGTTTGAACGCAAGCTAACACCGAACTGACGCGGACGGCAAGCGGGGTTCCTTCCTCTCGACAACCGTCATCCCGGGCCTCGTGCCCGGGACCCCTCTGTCCGCCGCAGGTGCGGGGTGTGGCGCGCCAACGCGCCATTGTTCCTCACCGTCAGCTGAACCAGGGGTCCCGGGCACAAGGTCCGGGATGACGGCTGAAGGGAGCGGATCAGGCCGGGCTATCCCGCTCCTACAGCACGTAGTTCACCGCGATCACCGGTGTCACCGAGGCGGTGGTGTTGCGGCCGGCCGGGACGATGCGGGCGCCGGCGATCACGCCCAGGACGGGGCTGAAATTGTACTCCACCGCCGGGGCCAGGATCAGGGCCTGGCTGACCGGCGTGCGGCGCTCATAGGCCGCGCCCGCCCCGTCGACGCCCGACACCGTGGTCGAGGCGTCGCGCTGATAGGCGATGTCCAGGGCGGCCACCCACCGGCGGGTGATGCTGTATTCGAACGCCAGGTCGACATTGAACGAGTCGCCCGGCCGGGCCTGGCCGTCGAAGCCCGTCGGGGTGCCGTAGACGCTCTTGCCCTCGACGTCGGCATGGCCCGAGCGAGTGTAGGCCAGGTTCAGGCGGGTGCGCAGGATCCGGCCGTTCGGCGTCCAGAAATAGGTCTGGGAATTGAGCCCCACGGTAGTGGCGTAGGCCCCGCTGCCGAAGCCGTCGTTGGGACGGGTGTCGAGCTTGTCGTAGCGGCCGATGGGCAAGGTCTCCTGCAGCATCAGCGAGACCGTCGGCGTGCGGCCGCCTTCCTTCCACTGGCTCAGGCGGTACTGGCCCTGGACGGTCAGGTCGCCCAGCTGCACGCCCGAGCTCGACCGGCCGCCGGCCTTGGCGTAGCCGAAGCGGGGAATCAGGCCGGCGGTGAAGGTGTCGGTGACACCGTACAACAGGTAGGTCAGCGAGCCGAAGGTGTCGGAGTCCGGGACGTCGTGGCGTTTGCCCTCGCCGTCGATCACCCCGTAGGGCTTGGCGTCGTACAGATAGGGCTCGATCAGGGCCCGGCCCTTGGGCAAGGTCGAGGCGCCGGAGGCAAGGATGGGTCCGGTCCACCAGGCGTCGTCCAGCGACTGGCGCGCCGGCGCCGACCCGTCGGCGAAGGCGGGGGCGGCGAGGGTCAGTCCGGCCAACAGCGAGGCGACTCCCAGACGGGTCCGTCGGGCGTTCGAAATCATGGCCTTCTCCCCTCGGCGTCGCGGCCTTGAGCGGCCGCGAGTCGTCGTTACGCGGTCGCTCGCGTCGCCGCCGCCCGAAACTTGCGCAATGCCGTGTCAGGATGTGTCAGCAGCGTGGGCCGCGCCTCACTCTCCACAACGCCATGCCGGGCGCAAGAACCACCTTGACCGAAAGATGGGGCGCCAGATCGCGCGCGGCCCGGCCTTGCGCGGCGGCGCTGGTCGAGGCCATTGTTCCGCGCATGAACATCCAGATCCATCCCCTCGAAGGCCGCTATGTGCGGCTGGAACCGATCACCCCCCAAGGCGACCTGCGCGCCGAACTGAAGGGGGCGATCGACTGCGATCCCGACAGCTGGGAGATCATGTCGACCAACGGCTGCGGCGAGGGGTTCGCCGACTGGTGGGGCGCGCTGAAGGGCGAGACCGAGCGCGGCGAGCGGATCGGCTTCGCCATCCGCCGCCTGAGCGACGGCAAGGTGGTCGGCACCTCCAGCTATCTGAACATCCGCAAGCTGCACCGGGGGCTGGAGGTCGGCTCGACCTTCCTGCACCCCGACGCGCGCTCGGGGCCGATCAATCCGGAATCCAAGCGCCTGCTGCTGGGCCACGCCTTCGACTCCGGCGCGATCCGCGTGGAGTTCATGGTCGACGTCCGCAACAGCCGCAGCCAGGCGGCGGTCGAGAAGCTGGGCGCCGACCGCGAAGGGGTGCTGCGCAACCACAAGATCACCTGGACCGGCCACGTGCGCGACACCGCCGTGTTCTCGATCACCGACGCCGACTGGCCAGGGGTCAGGCAGCGCCTGGATTTCCGCCTGCAGGAAACCTTCGCCTAGGGTTTCCCCATCCACCATCATCCTCGGAACGAGGCCCGAGGATGATAGTGTGATAGGAGTAGGCGGGGCGATCGCGCCCCCAACTCCGCGCCCGATTGTCACAGTTTCGCGAAGAATGCCGATCTTCGAGGTAAAGATAGCGTTAGCTATGATTCCGTAAAGCTTTCGCCAAGCTTTCGCCCGTAATTTCCGGCTCCATGACGGCTATTGCGTGCTTGAGAATTCTGGTCGCCGGGACCGCCGAGGCGGGTCGGAGCATCCCGGTCTCCCAGGTGGAGGCCGCCGCGGACCTGTATCTCAAGCATCGCTGGAAGGCCCCGCGCCGCTACGGCGCCGTCGCGCCACTGGCCTTCGTGCTGGCCGACAGCCGCGCCGAGAGCCTGGATCCGGCCGAGATGCAGACCCTGGCCGTCGAGCTGGAAGCCGGCCTGTTCCCGGGCCGCGAAGCCGGCCAGGTCTGCCTGCTGACCTTCGAGGGCGACGAGACCGCCGTCCTGCAGTTCGCCAGCCTGTCCCAGGCGGCGCTGGCGGGACTGATCGCCGGCCGCGGCTATGCCGGACCGCCCGGCCACGTCCAGGTGATCACCGCCGAAGAGATCCGCGCCGTGCCCAGCGCCCCGAGCGAGGCCGTGGTCGAGGAAGCTCCGCGGGCCGCTCCCGACGCGGCCGCCCTGACCCCGGCCCAGGACGCCCCCGCCGCGTCCGCCGCCGAGCCCATTGTCGAGCCCGCCGCCGAAGCCGCGACGGCCGACGCCAAGGACCCCGCTCAATCGGCGACCCTGGCCGCCGCCGCCAAGCCGGCGACCGCCAAGCCGCCGCCGCAGCCGGAAAAGCCCAAGCCGCCGCCCCCGCCCGCCACAGGCTGGTGGGGCGTGTACCATCCGCCGTCGGAATCCTTCGTCGGCGCGATGATCGGCCTGCGGTCCGATCTGCTGAGCCCGCGCCCCACCGAGGACGCCGCCCTGCTGAGCCGAGACCTCAACTGCCTGAACGACGCCCAGGCCTCGTTCGCCAAGGCCGGCGACGCGGGCATGCTGTTCGTGCCGTTCAGCTTCTGGAACCTGACCAGCCCGGCCTCGCAGGAGGCCTACAAGCGCCGGCTGTCGCGCTATCCGATGGCCATGCAGGCGCGTCTGGGGGCGACGATCTACGACACCCCGCGCGAGCCCTCGCTGGGCCTGCTGAGCCAGATCCGCGCGTTCCTGCAGCCGCATTTCGCCTATATCGACCTGAACATCACCGAGCCGAACTTCCCGGTCGGCACCCTGCCGGGCGACCTGGCCACCAGCATCACCCTGACCCTACCCGACGACGACCTGCGCATGCGCATCGAGGCGATCGCCAAGTTCGCCTCGGCCCAGAGCGCCTACCGCGCCAAGGGGGTTCGACAAGGGGTGACTGGCCTGCGCGACGCCCGCGAGCTGGACGCCTGCCGGGCCGCCGGCCTGCGCTTCGTCTCGGGTCCCGCCATCACCGACCTGATGGCCAGCCCGATCGGCGCCGCCTCGGCCCAGGGCCTGCCGCTGAAGGTCGCCTAGCGCCAAGGCCGCCTCCGCGACAGTCGGTCGCGCCCGGTTCCTGGCGCGCGGATGAATTCCGCTAACCTTCCCCACGCATCCTGCCGGCATGACAGCGATCGCATGCTTGAAAGTCTTCGTGGGCGACGAACTGCGGTTCGCGGACAACGACACCATGGCCGCTTTGGTCGGCAAGGTGGCCGGCGCCTATCTGGAAACCACCTGGCTGTGGCCGCGCCGCTATGGGCTGGTGGCGCCGTTCTCGTTCGTGCTGGCCGACCCGCGCGCCACCAAGCTGGACGCCCGCGAGCTGCAGGCCCTGGCGCGCGATCTGCAGTTCAAGCTGTTCGGCGACAAGGGCGAGGGCGACATCGCCCTGCTGATGTTCGAGGGCGACCAGACCGACGTCATGCGCTTCGCCGGCATCCACGGCGCCCAGCTGAAGGCCCTGCTCGAGGGCAAGGACGACGGTTCGATCGTCGGCCGCGTCTGCCGCATCACGCCCACCGAAGTCAGCTCGGTCGTGCCTCAGGGCGGACCGGTCTGCGGCGCGCCGACCATGGAGGAACTGGCGGTCCTGGAGCCGCCCGAGGAAAGCGCCGGTCCCCCCGCCCGGGTCGGCTATCGCGGCGTCTATCATGGTCCGCGCCAAGTGTTCATCGGCAGCGTGGCGGTCTGGCGGCAGGCCCGGGTCGCCGCCGCCTTCGGCCTGACGCCGGCGCGGGTCGAGGCCGACCGGCCGGAGGACGACATCGTGGCCCTGGCCGCCGCCGCGGAGGCCCTGGCCGCCGTGCCGGTGGGGGTGATGTTCTTCCCGATCAGCTTCTCGACCATCGTCAAGCCCGGGGCCCGGGCCGCGCTGCTGCCGCACCTGGAGGCTCTGCCCCGGGGCTCGCGCGCCCGCCTCGCCGCCGCCGTCTACGATACGCCGCGCGCCCCGTCCTTCTCGGCCCTGTCCCAGGTCAAGAAGGCGCTTGAGCCGTTCTTCGCCCGCCTGGACCTGCGCGTCACCGACCCGGCCTTCCAGATCGAGGAGCTGCCCGGCGACCTGGCCAGCAGCGTGACCCTGGTCCTGCCCACGGCGGACGAGCCGACCCGGCTGGCGGCGGTGAACCGATTCCTGCGCGACGCGCCGATCTATCGCCGAAAGGGGGTCTGGCAGGGGATCACCGACGTGCGCACCCGTCGCGAGCTGAACCACTGCCTGGACCAGCACGCGCCGTTCGTCACCGGCCCGGCGGTCACCGACCTGCTGGAAAAGCCGGTCGGCGCCGCCCAGCTGCCATGGCTGAACCTGCCGCTGCACGACTGGTCGGTGGCGCCCGAGGTCGCGGCGGTGTCGTCCGTGGCCTGATCGTCGCGCCGTTTCGGGCCTTGGACGGTTAAGCACTGGATTTGCCAGCCGATGCAAATCACCTTGAGGTGGTGGCATGCAGGGGCGGGCGAGATGATGATCGGCGTGAAACGACTGGCGGGCGCGGCCTTGGGCGTTCTGCTGCTGACCGCGGGCGCGGCCGCCGCCGAACCGGCCCCAAGGCCGGCCCCGTCTCCCGAGGCCCGCACGGCCGCCCGCTTCGACGCCATCGTCAAGGACCGGGCCCAGCTGCGGCTGTTCCTGCGGGCCATGCCCAAGGGCGGCGACCTTCACAACCACCTGTCCGGCGCGGCCTATGCCGAGGACTTCCTGGCCTGGGCCGACGAGGGCGGGCTGTGCGTCACCACCGACGTGCTCCCGGCCATCGCCACGGGCCCGTGCGACGCGCCGGGCAAGGTTTCGGCCAAGGGCTTGGCCACGGCCGATACGGCTCTCTACAACCGGGCGATCAACGCCTTGTCGATGAGAAGTTACGATCCGGGCGCCGACGGGGCCATGGCCTCGGGCCACGACCAGTTCTTCGCCACCTTCGGCCGGTTCGGGGCGGCGGGCGACGGCAAGCTGGGCGCGATGCTGGCGGTGGCCCGCGAATACGCCGCCGGCGACACCGTCGACTATGTCGAGACCTCGGTGAACCCCACGGCGATGTCCGATCTGGCCTGGTCGTTCAAGGACGCGCCCTGGACCGATGATTTCGCCGGCGCCCTGGCGGCGGTGAAGCCCAAGCTTCCGGCCATGGTCGCCCAGGCCCGCCAGGAGTTCGACGCCGCCGAGGCCGACGCCGACCGTCGTCAGGGCTGCCTGGCCCAGAAGCCGCGCACCGGTCCCTGCGCCGTGGTGCTGGGCTATCAGGCCTTCGCCGGGCGCATCCTGAAGCCGTCGGTGGTCTTCGCCCAGCTGGCCTCGGCCTTCGCCCTGGCCCAGGGCGATCCGCGCTTCGTCGGCGTCAACATCGTCGCGCCCGAGGACCATCCGGTCTCGCTGGCCGACTACCGGCTGCACATGCGCATGTTCCAGTTCCTGCACGCCCAGTATCCGGACGTGAAGCTGTCGCTGCACGCCGGCGAGCTGACCCTGGGCCTGGTCACGCCGCGCGAGCTGCGCTTCCACGTCCGCGAGGCGGTCGAGACGGCCGGCGCCAGCCGCATCGGCCACGGCGTCGACATCGCCTACGAGGACGGCGCCCAGGCCACCCTGGCCCGGATGGCGCGCGACAAGGTGGCGGTCGAGATCAACCTGACCAGCAACGACGTCATCCTGGGCGTCAAGGGCGCCGACCATCCGCTGGCCCTCTACCGCAAGGCCGGGGTGCCGTTCGTGCTGTCCACCGACGACGAGGGCGTCTCGCGGATCGACCTGACCAACGAATATCTGCGCGCCGCCACCGAGCAGGGCCTGACCTACGCCGACCTGAAGGCCGCGGCCCGCGCCAGCCTGGAATATTCCTTCCTGCCCGGCCCCAGCCTGTGGGCCTCGCCCCGCGCGCCGGTCGCCGCCTGCGCCAGGCCCGGCGCGGCCTGCGACCGGTTCCTGGCGGGCAGCCGCAAGGCCGCGGCGCAATGGCGGCTCGAGCGCGAGTTCGAGGCGTTCGAGGCGGGACGCTAGAAAGCCGTGAATTGCCTGCCAGGGTTGTGCTATCCGAGGGCTCAAAGCCTCGGGGGAGCCGCCGCCATGACCCAGATCACCGCCGTCAATTCCACCGACCAGTCCGCGCAGCTGACGATCAGCAAGGGCGGGGGCGGCAAGACCCAGGCGCTTTCCGGCCAGATCTCGGTCGCCGCCGAGGGGGTGGTGATCGTCCCGCCGGTCAAGACCTATACGGTCCATGCGTCGGCCATGCTGGAGGGCAGCGCCTGGTTCACCAACACCCTGCGCCTGCCCGGCGGCGGCTGGGGGCTGACCGCCCGGATCGAGAAGTCCGGCGAGGTGCTGTCGTTCGTGCTGGTCAACGCGCCGATCGACGACCCCGATCTGATCACCCTGGCCAGCGCCGTCGGCGAGCCGACGACCTTCACGATCACCGCCCAGGCGGCCGACGCCCCGGATCAGACGGTGCTGTCCTCGCAGCTGGTCGTGCAGGGGGACGACGGGCTGGCGGTGGGCCTGGCCGACACCTACGCCTTCTACGCCGTCGTCGGCGGCTTCACGACCGACACGGTCGAGGCCGACCCCGACCGGCCCGGCCAGGAGGTCACGGTGCAGATCGTCGCGCAGCCGACCGACAGCGGCGACGCCGCCTACGGCCTGGTGCTGGTCGCGCCCGCCGCCAAGGGGGCCTGAGGCGCTCAGCCCTTGGGCATATCGAAGGTGATCACCACGCTGTCGGCCGAGCGGTCGGCCGGGCCGTGGAACACAGCCTCGATGTTGTTGCCGTCCGGATCGTAGGCGAAGGCGGCGTAGTAGCCGGGGTGGTAGGGCCGCTCGCCCGGCCCGCCGTTGTCGCGCCCGCCGTTGGTCAGGGCCGCCTCGTAAAACCGGTGGACGGTCTCCTGGTCCGGGGCCTGGAACGCCAGGTGGACGTGGCTGGCCGGCTCGCCGACATCCACCCACAGCTCGTCGGCGTAGAAGTGGTCGCCGTGCCCGGGGATGCTGCCCTCGACCACGGGCACGCCGATCACCGCGAGCACGGCCTTGTAGAACCGCTTCATGGCCGGCAGGTCCTGGGTGCGCAGGTGGATGTGGTCGACCAGGCGACCGCGATGAAGTTCCATGGGGCAGGGCTCCGCGACGGATGTTCCGGGTTCAACGTGGCGGGGTCCGGCGCAGTTTCCGCCCGGTCCTCAGAAGCCCATCAGCG
Organism: Caulobacter sp. Root1455; assembly: GCF_001426905.1. GTDB lineage: Bacteria > Pseudomonadota > Alphaproteobacteria > Caulobacterales > Caulobacteraceae > Caulobacter. The sequence continues at coordinate 1,027 of NZ_LMFQ01000001.1, read as the reverse complement.
ACAGGATCTCGCGCCGCGAGCGCTCGTCGTCGCGGAACACGCCCATCATCCGGCTGGTCTTCATCGCCACGCCCGGCGTGCGCACGCCCCGGCCGCTCATGCAGGCGTGGCTGGCCTCGATGACCACGGCCACGCCCAGGGGCTGGAGGTTGTCCCACAGGCAGTCGGCGATCTCGGCGGTCAGGCGCTCCTGGATCTGCAGCCGCCGGGCGAAGCCGTGCAGCACCCGCGCCAGCTTGGAGATGCCCACCACCCGGTCGCGCGGCAGGTAGGCGATGTGCGCCTTGCCGATGATCGGGGCCATGTGGTGCTCGCAGTGCGACTGGAACGGCACGTCCTTGAGCAGCACGATGTCGTCATAGCCGCCGACCTCCTCGAACACCCGCGACAGGTGCTGGGCGGGGTCCTCGCCATAGCCCTCGCAATATTCCTTCCAGGCCCGCGCCACCCGCGACGGGGTGTCGACCAGCCCCTCGCGCCCCGGATCCTCGCCGGTCCAGCGCAGCAGGGTGCGGACGGCGTCCTGGACGTCCTCGGGAACCGGGGGCTTGGCGGGGAGGGTCATGGGGAGGCTCCGGGGCGGGTGGTGTTTAGGAAAGGCGTTTGGGACGGAGTTGTTTCCCTTCGAGCGGCGAACGCTTGCCCCCTACGGACCGCTTCGCGGTCGTCTTCCCCCAGAGGGGGAAGAGGTTCCGCCCCCGGCGCGGCGCGCGCGTCCTCCGCCCCCTATGGGGGCGGACAGACCGCGAAGCGGTCAGGTGGGGGCAAGTGTTCGCGGGCACGGCGTTGCAAGCTCACGCGATCTCTCGCTGAGCGGACGGAAAGGGTCGCGGAGCGCCGGACGACGTCCGGAGTGTTTGCAGTTGTTACCGTTTCGACGAAGCCTGACGCTCCGCGCCACCGTTATCCGGAAGCCCGCGACGCTGAGCCCTGTTAGGGCCTCGCCGCCTTGAAGCCTCCGACGGGCGGGCCAGGTCAACGAAACCCGGTCCCGACGGGCGGGCCAGGTCAACGAAACCCGGTCCCG